>NZ_JBNJLZ010000001.1:1702500-6502500 GCF_050937045.1 Streptomyces sp. CA-179760 | reverse complement strand
TCGCTCGAGGGCCTGGACGTCCAGGACCGGATCGAGACCCACGCGCACGGCGAAGGTACGCATCGCCTCGTCCTCCCCCACCGGTACGCCGTTCGCGAGCCAGACGAAGCCGACCGGGCGGCGGAAGCCGGACGCCAGTAGGAAACCCGCGTGGTCGGCGTCCCACCACAGGGCGAGCACGGACCAGGGCGCGCCGACGGCGAGGGCCGTGGCCCAGCCGGTGACCACCCGGTCGACGGGCTCTCCGCCGTCCCGCCAGGGCCCGCCCTCCGGGACGAGCACGCTCCATCCGTCGCCCGCGCGGACGACCTGCATGGGTTCGCGCAGCAGGTGGGCGACGGGAGCGACGGCCCCGGGCACCGCCCGGCACAGCAGCAGCGCGCCAGGGGCGGGACCTGCGGGACCGGTTCGGCCAGCTTCCGTCGGCATGGTCACACGCTAGGGCGAATCAACCGTCTTTGAACACTTTTGCCCACCTCGCCACCCCCAGAACGAGTGCCTTGACTTTCCTTGTCCACGATATATCGTGAATACGAGAAAACGCGATATGGCGCGTTGAATCGGGGAGGTCTGCACCATGTCCGAGTGGTCCGTCACGGAACCGAAGAAGCTCACCTTCGACGAGCCCGTGAGCGATCTGCACGTGCGACTCGTCAACGGAACGGTGAACGTGGTGGGCACGGACGAGGGTTCCGCCCGCCTGGAGATCTCCGAGATCGAGGGCCCGCCCCTGGTGGTGACCCAGCAGGACGGCACCCTCACGGTGGCCTACGAGGACCTGCCCTGGAAGGGCTTCCTCAAGTGGCTGGACCGCAAGGGCTGGCGCCGCAGCGCCGTGGTCTCCCTGGCCGTCCCGGCCTCCACCCGGGTGGAGGTGGGGGTGGTCGGCGCGGCCGCCGTGGTCTCCGGGATCCGGGGACCGTCGGTGGTGAAGGGCGTCACGGGCGACACCACCCTGGTGGGACTCTCCGGCCCGGTCCGCGCCGACACGGTCTCCGGCAGCCTGGAGGCCCAGGACGTGACCGGCGACCTCCGGTTCCACTCGGTCTCCGGCGACCTCACGGTGGTCGAGGGCTCCGGCCCCTCCGTGCGGGCCGAATCGGTCAGCGGCTCCATGATCATCGACCTTGACCCGGACGGGCCCACGGACGTGCGGCTGACCAGCGTCTCGGGCGAGATCGCGATCCGCCTGCCGTACCCGGCGGACGCGGAGGTCGAGGCCAACACCGCGAGCGGCGCCATCTCGAACGCCTTCGACGGGCTGCGGGTACACGGCCAGTGGGGCGCCCACAAGATCACGGGCCGGCTCGGCGCGGGCAACGGCACCCTGCGGGCGACCACCGTCTCCGGCTCGATCGCCCTGCTGCGCCGCCCGGCCGAAGAGGACGAGGACGAGCCCTGGGAGACGCGCCCCGGCACGGGCAGCTCGCCTACGGACCCGCCGGTCGGCCGACGGGGCGAGTCGGGAGACAATTCCGTTTCCGGCCGGGGCGAGGGCGCCACCGGCGTCCCGGCCGACGGCACGACCGACAAGAAGGTGCTCTGACATGCCCCCCGTCTTCGCCCACGGCCGCCTCCGCCTCTACCTGCTGAAGCTGCTGGACGAGGCCCCCCGCCACGGCTACGAGGTGATCCGCCTCCTCGAGGAGCGCTTCCAGGGGCTGTACGCGCCGTCGGCGGGCACGGTCTACCCGCGCCTGGCCAAGCTGGAGGCCGAGGGCCTCGTCACCCACACCACCGAGGGCGGCCGCAAGGTCTACTCGATCACGGACGCCGGCCGCGCCGAACTGGCCGGCCGCAGCGGCGAGCTGGCCGATCTGGAACTGGAGATCCGGGAGTCCGTCGCCGAGCTGGCCGCCGAGATCCAGGCCGATGTGCGTGGAGCCGCGGGTGACCTGCGCCGCGAGATGCGCGCGGCGGCGACCGAGGCCCGCCGCGGCAACGGCGGCAAGACCTCCGGCGCACAGGACACCCCCTTCGGGGATTTCACGGCCTACGGCGACAAGGAGGCGTGGCGCGTCGCCAAGGAGGAGATGCGGCGCGCCAGGCAGGAGTGGAAGGAACAGGCCCGCCGCGCCAAGGACGAGAGCCGCCGCGCCCGCGAGGACGCCCAGCGCGCCCGCCGCCAGGCCAAGGAGGCCCAGGAGCAGGCTCGGACCCAGGCCCAGGAGCAGGTACAGCACATCGCCCGCAGGGTGCAGGAGCAGGTACAGGACCACTTCACCCGTGGTGACTGGCCGACGGGCCTGCGCGAGGGCCTGAGCGAACTGGTCAAGGAGGTGGGCGAGTTCGGAAAGGACTACGGCAAGGACTTCGGCTTCGACTGGACGGGCACAGGAACCGGCACCGGCACGGGATCCGAGACCCCCCGGCCGGCTCCCGAGCCGCCTGCCCCTTCACAGCCCTCCGCGGACTTCCCTGCCGCCTACGAACCGGCCTGGGCCCACGAGGACGCGGCGGACTCCACCGGCGACCCCGCCCGCGACCTGGACCGCCTGCTCGACCGTTTCCGGGACGACATCCGCGACGCGGCCCGCGACCACGGCGTCACCTCCGGCCAACTGAGTGACGCCCGCCGCCATCTGTCGACGGCGGCAGCCCACCTGGGAGCACTACTGCGCACACCGAAGACGTAGGCGGCCGGCGGGGAAGCCCCGTCACCCGGCCTTGGCCTCGCCACCTCCGTACAGCACCCGCACCAGGGACTCGTACGTCACCCCGTGGTCGGCGAGGACCTCGGCGGGCACACCGGGGCGCATGGTCAGGGCCAGCAGGATGTGCTCATCACCGATGTGCCGGTCCCGCTGGTCGAGAGCGACGCGCAAGGAGTGCTCCAGAACGCCCTTGGCGCCGCGCCCGAACGAGGCCCGACCGGACCACCACCCTTTGCCGCTCCGGTCGCCGGACATGGCGCCGACCCCATGCACCTCCTCCACTCGGGCGACGATCTCCGCCACGTCGATCCCCAGCCCGGCGAGCGCATCAGCATCGGCCTGTGACAGCCCGGCCCGCCGCCGCGCCTGACGCAGCGCCTGACGCACGGAATCCCGCCGCTCCCCGAGCCCGAGAGCGGTCAGCGCGAACGACCCTCGGCTGCCCTCACAGTCGAGCAGCGCCAGCAGCAGATGCTCCGGCTCCACACTCTGACCGTCGCCCCCCTCCACGTACGCGAAGGCACTCTTCACCACACCCCGGGCGTCCTTCGTGAACCGCTCGAACATCAATGCCTCCCGTACTTCTTGTGCACGGCCTGCCTGCTCACACCGAGTTCGGCGGCGATCTCCTGCCACGACCAGTTCTGATTGCGCGCATTGCGCACCTGTACGGCTTCCAACTGCTCCAGCAGCCTGCGCAGCGCGGCGACGGCCCGCAGGCCGACCCGTGGATCACGGTCACCAGCGCGCTCGGCCAGATCCGTTGCTTCGGTCATGCCGTCAACTTACGTTGACACCCGGCCTCCGTCAACCCCAGTTGACAAACGAAAGCGGCCGGCCCGCCCCGGACCGACCGCCAACGCCACGCAGGAGGCACCTCAGGAATTGGTCAGCACGACCTTCCCGAACTGCTCACCCGAGGCGAGCCGCTCGAAGCCCTCACGCGCACGATCCAGGGGCAGCAACTCGTCGATCACCGGCCGCACACCGGTGGCGGCACAGAACGCGAGCAGATCCTCCAGCTCGTCCTTGGTCCCCATCGTGGAACCGACGACCTTGAGCTCGAGGAAGAAGATCCGGGTCAGCTCGGCGTGCGAGGGCCGGTCACCACTCGTCGCACCGGAGATCACCAGTGTGCCTCCGGGCTTCAGCGACTTCACGGAATGCGACCACGTCGCCGCCCCGACGGTCTCGATCACGGCGTCGACCCGCTGCGGCAGCCGCGCCCCGGCCTCCACGGCCTCCACGGCCCCCAGCTCCACGGCCCGCTTCCGCTTGGCCTCGTCCCGGCTGGTGGCGAAGACCCTCAGCCCGGCCGCCTTGCCCAGCACGATGGCAGCCGTGGCGACACCACCGCCGGCCCCCTGCACCAGCACGGAGTCGCCGGGCCGGACACCCGCGTTGGTGAACAGCATCCGATACGCCGTCAGCCAGGCGGTCGGCAGACAAGCGGCCTCCGCGAAGGAGAGCTCCTTGGGCTTGGGCAGGATGTTCCAGGTCGGCACGGCGACCTGCTCCGCGAACGTGCCCTGATAGCGCTCGGTGAGGATGGAACGGGGCTCATTGGGCCCCACCCCATGCCCGGTCTGTCCGATCACGGAATGCAGGACGACCTCGTTGCCGTCCTCGTCGACACCGGCGGCGTCACAACCGAGGATCATCGGCAGCTTGTCCTCTGCGAGGCCGACGCCGCGCAGGGACCACAGGTCGTGGTGGTTGAGGGAGGCGGCCTTGACCGTGACGGTACTCCAGCCGGGGCGGGCCTCGGGAGCCGGACGCTCTCCCAACTCCAGGCCGGTCAGCGGCTGGTCGCGGTCGATTCGGGCGGCATAGACAGCGAACATGACCTTGACGATAGGTTCCCGACCCGACCGTTGGAACCACCGCCTCGTGTGAGACACACCCTCTTGCCAGGCGCACGGCGTGGATGCCGCTGCCAGTGCCCGGCGTTTCGAGGTGCGCGCGTCAGGCCGGGGCCAGGCGGGCCCCCACCCCACCCGGCAGGCCGCCGCAGGCCGCCGCAGGCCGCCGCAGGCACCCCACCACCCAAACAGCCGTACCCGCCGCCCCAGCAAAAGAAATGACCCCGCCCACACCAGGACGGGGCCACATCACGGCTGCGTCACGTCAGCGTCGAGCCACACCCTCAGCCCGCGCGGCCGCGGCCACGGCCGCCGTCACCGCCGGCGCGACCCGCTCGTCGAACGGCGACGGGATGACGTAGTCGGCAGCGAGATCGTCCCCGACCACGGACGCGAGCGCCTCGGCCGCCGCCAGCTTCATCCCCTCGGTGATCCGAGAGGCCCGCACCTGCAGCGCCCCCGCGAAGATCCCCGGAAACGCCAGCACGTTGTTGATCTGGTTCGGGAAGTCCGACCGCCCGGTCGCCACGACAGACGCGTACTTGTGCGCGACCTCCGGGTGCACCTCAGGGTTCGGATTCGCCATGGCGAACACAAACGCACCCTCGGCCATGGAGGAAACGGCCGCTTCCGACACCGTCCCACCGGACACCCCGATGAACACATCGGCTCCGGCCAGCGCGGCCTCCAGCGACCCGCTGATCCCCGCCTTGTTCGTGAACCCGGCCAGCTCCTGCTTCACCGCCGTGAGGTCGTCCCGGTCCGCCGACACGACACCCTTGCGGTCGGCGACCGCGACATCCCCGATCCCGGCCTCGACCAGCATCCGCGCGATGGCGACACCGGCCGCCCCCGCCCCGGAGATGACGGCCCGCAGCTCCCCCAACGACCGCTTGCTCAGCCGCGCGGCGTTCCGCAGGGCCGCCAGCGTCACCACAGCCGTACCGTGCTGGTCGTCGTGGAAGACCGGAATGTCCAGCCGCTCCTGCAGCTTCCGCTCGATCTCGAAGCACCGGGGCGCCGAGATGTCCTCCAGGTTGACCCCGCCGAACGACGGCGAGAGCCGCACCACGGTCTCGACGATCTCGTCGACGTCCGTGCAGTTCAGCGCGATCGGAACCGCGTCCACGCCCCGAACTGCTTGAACAGGATGGCCTTGCCCTCCATCACCGGGAGGGAGGCCTCGGGCCCGATGTCACCGAGCCCCAGCACGGCCGTACCGTCCGTCACGACGGCGACGACCGACGACTTCCACGTGTAATCGTGGACGAGGTCCGGCTGCTCCGCGATCGCGCTGCACACCTTCGCGACGCCGGGCGTGTACGCCAGGGACAGGTCGTCCTTGTCACGGACCGGCACTGTGGCCTGCACGGCCATTTTGCCGCCGCGATGCAATGCGAACGCCGGGTCGAAGGAGTCGAGGGGCTCCGCACCGCCCTCATGACCCGTATCGCCGGTCTTGCTCTCGCTGCGAGGATTGACGATCTCCGCTGCCACTTCGTTCTACCCCTTAAATCTTCATTGGTCTGAGGGTGGCCACTCCTGGTGAGGGGTGGGCGGGACCGCGTACCGCCGTGGTCGTGCTCTGTACGTGATACGTACGGGCGCGTACGCGACGGGCGCGCCGCACACGCGCCCTGAGCCCCGGATGAGGGGTGTAAACACCCTTCTTACCGGACGGACGAGGCCGACGACGAGTCCATAACGCGAAGGTCACATGCACGCGCTCCGACTCTTCGACCAAAATCAGGACAAGGTCTGGACAAACCAGCGGCAACCGCTCAAGCGTCGGCGAAGCCCACGACCCTCGTACCGAAATCCCGGGATTCGCCGAAGATCTTCCGGCCGGAAGGAAAGATTCCAACAGAAGGTCCGGCCGTGATGTACCGGAGTGGTGCGGTTCGGGGGTCGCCCGTTATCCGATTTTGACATGGATGGCGCCCAGAATGCCGCAGTCCGAATGGCAAGATGCCGTAATCACACGAGGTCGCGACACTCGAAGACGTGTGCTCTCGTCGACCCATGGCGCGCTGCCGCACCGGCAGCCGCCGGCCCCATCGGCAACTCCACCCATCCGCCGGAGGAACCCACCATGACCGCAAGCTCCACCCGTCGTACGACCGCCGCGCACTCCCGGCTAGCAGCGGTCGGTGCGATCGCGGTCGCAGGCGCGCTGATACTCACCGGATGCGGTGACCAGACCAAGGACAACGGCTCCAGCGACACGGCGGCCTCGGCCCCGCTCGCCGACAAGCTGCCGAAGTCCATCCGCGACAAGGGCGTCATCAAGGTCGGTTCCGACATCGCGTACGCCCCGGTCGAGTTCAAGGACGACGCGGGCAAGACGGTCGGTATCGACCCGGACCTCGCCGCCGCCATGGGCAAGCAGCTCGGGGTCGACTTCCAGTTCGAGAACGGCACCTTCGACACGCTGATCACGGGTCTGCGCTCCAAGCGGTACGACATCGCCATGTCCGCGATGACCGACACCAAGGACCGCCAGGAGGGCATCGACTCCGACACCGGCAAGAAGGTCGGTGAGGGCGTCGACTTCGTCGACTACTTCACCGCCGGTGTCTCGATCTACACCAAGAAGGGCGACGACCAGGGCATCAAGACCTGGTCCGACCTGTGCGGCAAGAAGATCGTGCTGCAGCGCGGCACGGTCTCCGAGGACCTCGCCAAGGCGGAGTCGAAGAAGTGCCCGGCCGGCAAGAAGATCGCCATCGAGCCCTTCGACAACGACCAGCAGGCCCAGACCCGCCTGCGCGCGGGTGGCGCGGTCGCCGGTTCGTCCGACTTCCCGGTCGCCGCGTACGCGGTGAAGACCTCCGGCGGCGGCAAGGACTTCCAGCTGGTCGGCGAGCAGGTCGAGGCGGCCCCGTACGGCATCGCGGTCGCCAAGAACCAGACGCAGCTGCGTGACGCCCTCAAGGCCGCGCTGGACGCCGTCATCAAGAGCGGCGAGTACGAGAAGATCATGAAGAAGTGGGGCGTCACGGACGGCGCCATCACGGAAGCCACGATCAACGGCGGCAAGTGACCGCGACGCAGCGGCACTGAAAGGCAACACCCGTGACTGTTGACATCGACAAGACGCCGGCCGACACGCCCCCGGCCGGACCGGAGGCCATCAAGGCCATCCCGGTCCGGCACTACGGGCGGTACGTCACCGCCGTCGTCGCTCTCGCCCTGCTGGGCGGCATCGTCTACGCGTTCTCCCAAGGCAAGATCAACTGGGGTGCGATCCCGGACTACTTCTTCGACGACCGCATCCTGAACGGCGTAGGCAAAACGCTCCTGCTGACCGTTCTGTCCATGGCGATCGGCATCGTCGGCGGTGTCCTGCTGGCCGTGATGCGCCTGTCGAAGAACCCGGTGACCTCGTCGATCGCGTGGTTCTACATCTGGTTCTTCCGCGGCACCCCGGTCCTGGTGCAGCTGATCGTCTGGTTCAACCTGGGCCTGGTCTTCGAGTACATCAACCTCGGGCCGTTCTACAAGGACGAGTGGTCGGACTTCATGACCCCGTTCCTGACGGCCCTGCTGGGTCTCGGCCTCAACGAGGCCGCCTACATGGCGGAGATCTGCCGTGCCGGTCTGCTCTCGGTCGACGAGGGCCAGACGGAGGCGTCGCACGCGCTGGGCATGAGCCACACCAGGACGCTGCGCCGGATCGTCATCCCGCAGGCGATGCGCGTGATCGTGCCGCCGACGGGCAACGAGGTCATCAACATGCTGAAGACGACCTCGCTGGTCTCGGTCGTCCAGTATCCCGAGCTGCTCCGCGCCGCCCAGGACATCGGCCAGACCTCCGGCGCCCCCGCCGAGATGCTGTTCCTGGCGGCTGCCTGGTACCTGCTGCTGACCTCGGTCTTCAGCGTGGGCCAGTACTACCTGGAGCGGTACTACGCGCGTGGTTCGAGCCGGTCGCTCCCGGCCACCCCGTTCCAGAAGATCAAGGCGAATCTGCTGTCCCTGTCCAACCGCTCGGCGTCGACGGGAGGCACCGCATGACCGCCATGGTCAAGGCCGAGGGCGTCCACAAGTCCTTCGGCCCCGTAGAGGTCCTCAAGGGAATCGACCTGGAGGTGAAGTCCGGCGAGGTGTTCTGCCTCATCGGCCCTTCGGGCTCCGGCAAGTCGACCTTCCTGAGGTGCATCAACCACCTGGAGAAGATCAACGCCGGCCGTCTGTACGTGGACGGCGAGCTGGTCGGCTACCGCCAGAAGGGCGACAAGCTCTACGAGCTCAAGGACAGCGAGGTCGCGGTCAAGCGCCGGGACATCGGCATGGTCTTCCAGCGCTTCAACCTGTTCCCGCACATGACGGCCGTCGAGAACGTCATGGAGGCACCGGTTCAGGTCAAGGGCGTCAGCAAGAGCCAGGCCCGCACGCGCGCCCAGGAGCTCCTGGACCGGGTGGGACTGGCCGACAAGGCGGGCAGCTACCCCTCGCAGCTCTCCGGCGGCCAGCAGCAGCGCGTCGCCATCGCGCGGGCCCTCGCCATGGACCCGAAGCTGATGCTGTTCGACGAGCCGACCTCGGCGCTCGACCCGGAGCTGGTCGGTGACGTCCTGGACGTCATGCGCGACCTCGCCGAGTCGGGTATGACGATGATCGTCGTCACCCACGAGATGGGCTTCGCCCGCGAGGTGGGCGACAGCCTGGTCTTCATGGACGGCGGTGTGGTGGTCGAATCCGGTCACCCGCGCGAGGTGCTGACGAACCCGCAGCACGAGCGGACGAAGTCGTTCCTGTCCAAGGTGCTCTGAGGGTACGAACACCGAGGGGGCGGTACGGATCTCCGTACCGCCCCCTTCGCTCGTCCGCGCCCGGTCACCTCAGGGCGAGCAGCAGGGTGTCCGAGGGCGAGCACCACACCGGCCTGGCCTCGCCGAATCCCTTCTCGCGCAGCACGCGCGCGTGCCACGCCGCCGACGGCATGTCGCCGTCGGCGTGCTCGCCGTAGATCTCGTAGCGCCGGGCCGTGGGCCCCGCGAGGACCGGGTCCTTGGCGGCGAGCTGCCACCATTCGGACCAGTCGAGGATGCCGTCCCGCTTGGCCTGATCCATACGGGCGTGCCGCTGTGCCTGCTCGGCGGCGTTGATCCGGGGCGTCGACTCGTCGATCATGTGATCCGCGTTCATGAAGACACCGCCGTCGCGGACGACTCCCGCGACCTGGCCGTAGAGGTCCGCGAGGGGTTCCCGGTGCAGCCAGTGCAGGGCCGTCGCGGTCAGGACGGCGTCATACGAGTCGTACGGCAGCTTCGCCGGCCAGTCGGGGTCCTTGAGGTCCGCGGTGACGAGGCCGACCCGGTCGTCGCCCGCGAAGGTGCCCTCGGCGATGGCGAGGAGTGCCGGGTCGAGGTCGACGCCGGTGCTGGTGGCCTCGGGGAACCGGGCGAGCAGCCGGGCGGTGATGCTGCCCGTGCCGCAGGCGAGGTCGAGCACGCGCGGGGCGGTGCCCACCAGGGCCTCCACCATGTCGAGCATGATCTGGAACCGCTCCTCGCGGTCGGGCAGGTACCACTCCTGCTGCCGGTCCCAGCTCTCCTGCCAGGCACGCCAGTCGGTGGTGGCCGCAGTGGTGTCGGCGTCCGTCATCGAGACCCTCCCTCGTAATACCCTGGAAGCACCATCAGCTGTTACCAGTGCGCGCTCACGACAATAAAGCCCCTCCGTAAGGACTACAAGTGGAACTGGCCTATTACTCGGACTACGCCGTGCGCCTCGTCAACACCGAGGAACCGGCCCGGGGCAAGGACGCCCTGACGTCGGTCGAGGCCGTCCGCGACCTGTTCGGCGCCAGCCAGTCGGCGGCCCGCCGAGCCACCGACTCGGACGTGACGCGGTTCCGCTCGATCCGGGCCCGGCTGCGCGCGGTGTTCGAGGCGGCCGACTCGGGCGACGAGACCCTGGCCGTCGACCTGCTGAACTCCCTCCTCCTGGAGTTCCCCGTGAGCCCGCAGATCTCCGGGCACGACTTCCGCGACGACGACGGCCGCCCCCTGTGGCACATGCACCTGGCGGACCACCCGTCCAACGCCACCGCGGGCTACGCGGCGATCGCGGCGATGGGCCTGGCGTTCCACCTGACCGAGTACGGCGTGGACCGGCTCGGCCTGTGCGAGGCCGCGCCCTGCCGCAACGCCTACCTGGACACCTCCACGAACCGCTCCCGGCGCTACTGCTCCGACCGCTGTGCGACCCGCGCCAATGTGGCGGCCTACCGCGCCCGCAAGCGCCGCGAGGCCGCCCTGCCCGACCTGACCGAGAAGACGGGCCTGGCGGCCGACAGCAGCCAGCGCAGCAGCGCCCAGGGCGAACGCCCGGCCCCGCGCGGCCGGTAACGGAACCGGACCCGCCCCAGAACCAGGTCGTCCGGTACGACGCCGTAGTCGGTGCTGTCACCACCGGCGTACGCGTTGTCCCCGAGCACCCACCAGCCGCTCTCGCGCCGCTGGGCGACCCGCTTCACGACGAGCAGGTCCTGCTGGAAGGGATGCCTCAGCACGACGACGTCACCGGGCTTGACCCGGATCCCGTAGTGCACCAGGAGCCGGTCCCCGTGGTACAGCGTGGGCACCATGGACGGCCCGGTCACCTCGGCGACGCCGAAGGGCGCGGCCGGCCTCCCCCGCTCGGACTCCTGCGACAGCTCCGGCATCACCCGGCACCTCCCCGGTTCTTCCTCCACCAGTCTCAGTCTCACCCCGGACTTTTGTCCTAAGCCCATGGGGGCACCCGCGAAAACCCGTCCCCCACGGAGTAATGTCCCCTGTGAGAAGACGATCACGAGGAAGGAATGCTCCATGCTTTCCCGCCTGTTTGCCCCCAAGGTCAAGGTCAGCGCCCACTGCGACCTGCCCTGCGGTGTGTACGACCCTGCCCAGGCCCGCATCGAGGCGGAGTCGGTCAAGGCTGTCCAGGAGAAGATGGCCGGCAACGACGACCCGCACTTCCAGGCGCGCGCCACCGTCATCAAGGAGCAGCGCGCCGAGCTCGCCAAGCACCACGTCTCGGTGCTCTGGAGCGACTACTTCAAGCCCCCGCACTTCGAGAAGTACCCGGAGCTGCACCAGCTGGTCAACGACGCCCTCAAGGCCCTCTCGGCCGCCAAGGGCTCGACCGACCCGGCGACCGGGCAGAAGGCTCTGGACTACATCGCCCAGATCGACAAGATCTTCTGGGAGACCAAGAAGGCCTGAATTCATGGGCTGC
Source organism: Streptomyces sp. CA-179760 (assembly GCF_050937045.1). NCBI lineage: Bacteria > Bacillati > Actinomycetota > Actinomycetes > Kitasatosporales > Streptomycetaceae > Streptomyces > Streptomyces sp. CA-179760. The sequence continues at coordinate 6,490,757 of NZ_JBNJLZ010000001.1, read as the reverse complement.
CCGAAGGGGCCCGGCTGGGAGTACCCGGCCGGGCCCCTTCGTCGTACGTAGTCGTACGTAGTCGTATGTATGGGTCAGTCGTGGCTGACAGTCAGTGGAACTGAGGCACGATCAGGTAGATCCCGTACGCCACCACGGCCGCGCAGGTGAGGAAGCACAGGGCGGCCTGGGTGACGCCGAGGGCGGAGGTGCCGCCCTGCTGTTCGCGGGCGCCCTCCAGCCGGGCGAGACCGAGGACGCCGAAGGCGAACACGACGACCACGGCGACGGTGACGCCGACGCTCACCGCGCCGACCTGGCCGAGTGCGGTCCAGTCCAGATGCATGTCGACTCCCCGACGTCAGGCTGCCGTGCCGACCTTGGCGGGCGGCTCGGTGCGGATGCTGACCTCTTGCGCGTCGTTGACGTTGTGCGCGTGCACCGGGTTGCGGCGCGAGACGGCCACGATGCCGGCGGCCAGGGCCGCGCCGACCAGGGCGACGACCGCCGTACCGAGGTCGCCGCCGTTCTGGACGACGCTCGCGGCCACGCCGCCGACCAGTGCGGCGGCGGGCAGGGTGATCATCCAGGCGATCGCCATCCGGCCCGCGACGCCCCAGCGGACCTCCGCGAGCCTGCGGCCGAGCCCCGCGCCGAGGATGCTGCCCGAGGCGACCTGGGTGGTGGACAGGGCGAAGCCGAGGTGGGCGGAGGTGAGGATGACGGTGGTGGAGGCGGTCTCGGCGGCGAAGCCCTGCGGCGACTGGATCTCGGTGAGGCCCTTGCCCATCGTGCGGATGATGCGCCAGCCGCCGAGGTAGGTGCCGAGCCCGATAGCGATGCCCGCGGAGGCGATGACCCACAGGGGCGGGCCGGCGTCGTGGCCGAGCGCACCGGCCGAGATCAGGGTGAGGGTGATGACGCCCATGGTCTTCTGCGCGTCGTTCGTGCCGTGGGCGAGGGAGACCAGGGAGGCGGAGGCGATCTGGCCGATCCGGAAGCCCTTGGTGACGGAGTCCTTGCGGGCGCGGTCGGTGAGCCGGTAGGCGAGGTAGGTGGCGAGCAGCGCGGCGACACCGGCCACGAGCGGCGAGGCCACCGCCGGAACGAGCACCTTCTCGACGACCTTGTCGAAGTGGACGCCGTGGCTGCCCGCCCCGACCCACACGGCCCCGATCAGCCCGCCGAACAGGGCGTGCGAGGAGCTCGAGGGCAGCCCCACGAGCCAGGTCAGCAGGTTCCACAGGATCGCCCCGACCAGCCCCGCGAAGATCATCCCCGGGCTGACGAGGGTGTCGTCCACGATGCCGCCCGAGATGGTCTTGGCCACCTCGGTGGAGAGAAAGGCACCGGCGACATTGAGGACACCGCTGATCAGGACCGCCGTACGTGGAGCCAGCGCGCCGGTGGCGATGGACGTGGCCATCGCGTTCGCCGTGTCGTGGAATCCGTTGGTGAAGTCGAAGGCGAGCGCCGTGACGATGACGACCGCCACGAGGAACGTGATGTGGTCCATTCCTGAATGCAAACAAGCGCGGACCAATACGCGGAGAACGGCGAGGCAAAGGCTGGTCAAGGTTCACGCAGGTGGCCGTGGTGGGTGACCTGGCCCTGCGGGCAGTTGTCCGGGGCAGCCGGCGCCCGAGTGTGATGCGAGGCAACAGAAGTCGCCTTGCCGCGCGGCTAGTCGGCCTCCGTGTACGCGTATGCGCAAAGGGCCGCGTCGACGCCCTCCGGCGTAGGGCAGGGCGGCAGGCTCGGTGTCATGTCAGGTTTCGCCTCTTCCCAGACGTACGGTCCCTGAGGCTCCGTCGAGTCCTGCATCCACAACGTCAGCCCACCCGCGACGACCACGGCAAGCGCCCACACGATGACTGCCCAGCGCCACACTCCGCGACGCCCCTCCCCCGTCATGCCCATGCCTCACACGCTAGCGCCTCAAGCGCGCCGCCCGCGTCTGGAGATATCGCTGCTCAGGCAGGCTGAGGGTCTGGGCGGCCGCCGACTCGTAGGCGGCCCGGGCGGCTTCGGGTTCGCCCGCGCGTTCCAGGAGGTGTCCTCGTACGGCGTCCAGGCGGTGGCCTTTCAACGTGCCCGACAGGGTGTCCAGTTCGGTCAGGCCGGCGCGCGGGCCGTGGACCATGGCGACGGCGACCGCGCGGTTGAGACGTTCGACCGGCCCGGGCACCAGGCCGACAAGGATGTCGTACAGGCCCAGGATCTCGGCCCAGTCCGTCGCCTCGTGCGAAAGCGCCTCGTCGTGTACGGCGGCGATCGCGGCCCGCAGCTGGTACGGCCCGGTCCTGCCCCGGGACAGCGCCCGGGTCACCAGCGCGACGCCCTCCTCGATTCCGGCCGTGTCCCAGCGGTCGCGGTCCTGTTCGTCGAGAGGGATCAGCTCCCCGCTCGGTCCGCTGCGCGCAGCGCGGCGGGCGTCGGTGAGCAGCATCAGCGCGAGCAGTCCGGCCACCTCGCAGTCGTCGGGGAGCAGCCGGTGGACCGTACGGGTCAGCCGTACGGCCTCGCCCGCCAGGTCGGGGCGTTGGAGGGCGCTGCCGGAGGTGGCGGTGTAGCCCTCGTTGAAGATCAGGTAGAGGGTCTGCAGAACGGACGGCAGCCGCCGCTCCCAGCTGTCCGGGCGGCCGAAGCGTACCCCCCGCACCCTCTGCTTGGCCCGGCTGATGCGCTGCGCCATCGTGGCCTCCGGGACCAGGTACGCGCGGGCGATCTCCGCCGTGGTCAGACCGCCGACGGCACGCAGCGTGAGCGCGATCTGGGCGGGCGGGGTGAGGTCGGGGTGACAGCACAGGAACAGCAGCGAGAGGGTGTCGTCCTCACGGGGAGCCCGCTCCCTGGGCGGCGGGGCGGTGAAGGCATCGCGTGGCGTGAGCGCCGCCGCCCGCTCCTCGCGCTGCCGCCGGGCCTCCTCGCTGCGCAGGGCGTCGGTCAGCCGCCGCGCGGCCACCTTGATCAGCCAGCCGCGCGGATTGCCGGGCACGCCCGCCGAGGGCCACTGTCCGGCCGCCGCGAGCAGCGCCTCCTGTACGGCGTCCTCGGCTGCGTCGAAGTGCCCGTACCGTCTGACCAGCGCGCCGAGGACCTGCGGCGCGTTCCGGCGCAGCAGGTCCTCGACCTCGGGTGTGTTCCTCACCGGCGGGTCCGTCGGCCTCGCACGGGCCGGCTCGTCAGATGTCCCCGCTGCCGTCCATGATCGGGCGGATCACGACCGGGTAGTCGGGGGCACCGGCCGGCTGGGGGCAGCGGGAGATGCGGTCGGCGATCTCCGTGACCCGCTCCAGGCTCTCGCACTCCAGGACCCAGTAGCCGGCCAGCAGCTCCTTGCTCTCGCTGTACGGGCCGTCGGTGATCACCGCCTTGCCGTCGTCACCGAGGGTGACATGCCGGGTCTGCGCCGGCTCGGCCAGGCCCTGCCCGTCGACGAACTCGCCGGTCTCGGAAAGATCGTCGTTGATTGCTCCCATGTAGGCGAACATGGCCTGCAGCTCGTCCTCGTTCCAGGCGGGCGAGTCCGCTGACGCATTGCCGCGCATGGCCTCGTAGTCCGCCTGTGTGCCCTGCACCATGACCAGGTACTTCATCAGTCCGCTCCTTCGGCTCTCACCACCCTGCCGGGCGGCTCTCACAGGGGACGTCGGAGCCGGGCCGGGATTCTCGACACGAGCTCAGGAGTTTTCCGAGACGGTTTTTCCGGGGGGCGTTTCGGCCGGGGCCGTGGCGGGTGGGGCCGTGGCGGGTGGGGCGGTGTCATCGGGCGGCCGGGGGGCCGCGTGGGGCCGGGTTTCCCCGGCAGGCCGCGTGTCCTCGACGGTGGGGCCACTGCCGGCGTCCTCCGCGTCGTAGGCCCCGCACCCGGGGTTGTGGCAGGGGCCCGCCACCCACAGGGGGACCCACGTGCCCAGCGTCTTGTGGCGCCGGACGACTGTTTCCACTGGCTGTCCGCAGGTCGGACAGACGTGTTCGTCTCTGCCCATGTCCTCAGGGTAAAACGGTCACAGGCTCAGCGCTCCCTGCTGTACGAGCGCACCAGCACGCCGTTTCCGAACGTACACGCGGACTCCAGGGTGAAATCCGAGATCGCGAACCCGGCCCCGAACATGGGCATGCCCGAGCCGTACACCAGCGGGTAGGTCTTGATGACGAGCTCGTCGATCTCGTCGAGCAGTTCGCCCGCGAGCTTCGAGCCGCCGCACCGGGAGATACCGAACTCGCTGCCCTCGGACTTCAGTTCGCGGACCTTGCCGACCAGGTCGTCCGCGACGATCTCGACGTTCGAGTCGGGCGATTCCTTGAGCGTGCCGCTGGCGACGTACTCGCGCGGGTGGGCGTAGGGACTGATGGTGCCCTCCTGCAACTACTTCACCGGACGCGCCGACCTGCTGCGCCAGATCGGCACCCGGCTGCACGTACGGCTCGCGCCGGACCCCTCGGTGGTCGCCGAGCTGATGACCCGCCCGAAGGACCGCTCGCTGGTCACGGCCTTCATGCACGACCTGATGGCCCGCGCGACCCGCGACCGCACGGGCTATCCGGCCCTCATGGAGCTACGACTGGAGGCCACTCGCCGCCCCGAACGGGACCGCAGGAGCTATGAGCCCGTGCGCGTACGGGGCTCGCGCCACATCGGCCACATGGCCGGGCCGTCCGGGAGGTCGAGGACCGGGCCGGTGAACTCGAAGCCGAGACGCTCGTACAGCTTGCGACTGCGGGCGCTGCTGGCCTCCAGATAGGCGGACACGCCCTCGCGGTCGCAGCGGTCGAGGACCGACTCGATGAGCGCGGTGCCGAGTCCCTCGCCCTGGCGGCCGGGGGCGACACCGATCATCCACAGGTACTCGTGGGCCCGCCCCGAGGGGTGGATGGCGGCCGTCAGCCGGCCGATCAGCTCGATGCGCTCGTTGTCCGGGTCGACGGCCGCCCGCACCTGGGCCGGACCGTCGTCGACCTCGGAGTCACCGTCATGGTCGTCGGCCGGCATGGACAGCCACAGCGCACAGGCCGAGCCGTCCTCGGTGATGTCGACGCGCCCAGCCGCGAGCACGATGTCGGTGAAGGCGGCCATCAGCCCGGGGTGATGTGCACGGCGGTCCTCCGCCCCGGGGAAGACCCAGCCGCTCACGGGGTCGTTTTGGAACGCCTCGTCCAGCAGCCGGACGACCGACTCCCGGTCCGCCTCGCCCGCCGTACGGATCGCCACGCCCATGCCCCGCCCCTTTGCTCGTCCCGACGGGCGTTGATCGTAGGGGGATTGAGGGCCGTACAGGGCAGGCGGGGCAACAGCTTGGCGGAATTCAGTCGAACGTCTGTCCAAACTTGGTCGCGTGACGGTTGAGAAGGGGCGGGCCCCGCACACCGTGGGGCAGTGCGGGACCCGCCGACCGGAGTCCGGAAGCGGTGCGGCGTCAGGAGCCGCACGGCCCCGACGCTCCGGGGTCCTGCCTTCGGTCGCCCGAAGGATCATGCTGTGCTGCCGTCCACCAGCCACTGCATCCGGCTTGGCCGATGCCGGCCACCAGCCACTGCATCCGACTTGGCCGATGCCGGCCACCAGCCACTGCATCCGACTTGGCCGATGCCGGCCACCAGCCACTGCATCCGACTTGGCCGATGCCGGCCAGCCGCTGCCGGACGTCAGCCGTACGTCAACTGCTGCGCCGTGTCACGAACTCGGCGAGGGCCAGCAGACCGCCGGCCGCCTCCGGATCCGGCACCGCACGTGCCAGCTGCTGCATCGCCCGCGCCATCCGGTCGGCAGCCTGACCCTGCGCCCAGTCACGGCCGCCCGCGCGTTCCACAGTCAGAGCGATGTGGTCCAGGTCCTCCTTCTCGCGAGGTCGTGCGTACAGCTCGGCGAGCTCTGCGGCCGCCGGCGTGCCGGATGTGAACGCCGCGACGACCGGCAGGGACTTCTTGCGGGCGGCCAGGTCCGCGCCGACGGGCTTGCCGGTGCGGTGCGGGTCGCCCCATATGCCGATGACGTCGTCGATGAGCTGGAAGGCGAGCCCGGCCTCCCGGCCGAACGCGTCCAGCGCCGCCACGTCCTCGTCCCCGGCGCCCGCGTACAGGCCGCCGATCGCGCAGGCACTTCCCAGCAGTGCGCCCGTCTTGGCCTCCGCCATGGCGAGCACCTCCTCGATGGTGACCTCGCCGGGGTCGCACCGCTCCATGGCCGTGTCCGCGTGCTGGCCCGCACACAGTTCGACCACGCAGTCCGCGAGCCGGACCGCGGCGGCCCGGGCCGCCGGGTGCGGATCCGTCGCGAGCAGTCGCATGGCCAGCGCCTGCAGGGCGTCCCCGCCGAGGATCGCGTCGGCGTCTCCGAACACGGTCCACGCGGTGGGACGGTGACGGCGGGTGGTGTCCCGGTCCATCACGTCGTCGTGCAGCAACGTGAAGTTGTGCACCAGCTCCACCGCCGCGGCGGCCCGGACCGCTCCCGCCCGCGCCTCGGGTCCTCCGAGGGCGGACGCAGCGGCGAGGACGAGCGCGGGGCGGATCGCCTTGCCCGAACCGCCCTCGGCCGGGGTGCCGTCCTCCTCCTCCCAGCCGAAGTGGTAGAACGCGATACGGCGCATCGGCCCGGGCAGCGAGTCGAGCGCGGCCCGCAGCACCGGGTCGACCTCCGTCCGGGCCCGCTCCAGGAGCATGACCGCCTCGTGCCCCTCGGCCGGTCCGGGCCGGCCGTCCCGCTGCGTCCCGATGGACCCCCGCCTTTCCGGCGCCCCGTCCGCACGCCGGGGCTCGGCACCTCGCTGCTCAGCGAGGGCGGATCGCTGCTCACGAGGGGTGGGCGGCGTCGCCTCCGTCCTGAACTCCGTAAGGGACTCACCCATGGGACCGCCTCGGAGTATGAGCGGACGTTGGCGCTTCCGCTGCCGCTGAGCGCGTACCCCGAGGGTGTACCCGCCCGGGCGGACGGGGACACGGCCGATGCACCGGGAGCGTCACCGCCAGCGGCCGATCTCGACGTTCTCCAGGACTCCGAGCGCGTCCGGTACCAGGACCGCGGCCGAGTAGTAGGCCGTGACCAGGTACTTGATGATGGCCTGTTCATTGATGCCCATGAAGCGGACGGACAGACTCGGCTCGATCTCGTCCGGGATGCCGGAGGCCCGCAGGCCGATGACACCCTGGTCGGCCTCACCGGTACGCATCGCGATGATCGACGTCGTACGGGCCTCGGTCACCGGGATCTTGTTGCACGGGTAGATCGGCACACCGCGCCAGGTGGGGATGCGGTTGCCACCGACGTCGATGGTCTCGGGCACCAGCCCGCGCTTGTTGAGCTCACGGCCGAACGCGGCGATCGCACGCGGGTGGGCCAGGAGCAGTTTGGTGCCGCGGCGCCTGCTGAGCAGCTCGTCCATGTCGTCCGGGCCGGGCACACCGTCGTGCGGCTGGATCCGCTGCTCGTACTCGCAGTTGTGCAGGAGCCCGAAGTCGCGGTTGTTGACGAGCTCGTGCTCCTGGCGTTCCTTCAGCGCCTCGACCGTCAGCCGGATCTGCTGCTCGGTCTGGTTCATGGGCTGGTTGTAGAGATCGGCCACGCGCGTGTGCATGCGCAGCACGGTCTGGGCGACGCTCAGTTCGTACTCACGGGGCCTGGCCTCGTAGTCGACGAAGGTGTGCGGGATGTCCTGCTCGCCGGAGTGGCCGGAGGAGAGGTCGATCTCCTTCTCGCCGTACTTGTTGGAGCGCTGCTCGGGGATCGCCCGGGACTGCTGCAGGTGTTCGCGCAGCGAGTCCGAGCGTTCCGCGATCTGCTCGAACTCCTGGCGGGGCAGCACCAGCACGGTGCACGCGGTGAGCGCGCGGGCCGTGTACTCCCAGATCGCGTCCTCGTCCAGTAGTGCCTCGTCGCCGAAGTAGGCGCCGTCGGCCAGGACTCCGAGGGACTCGTCGTCCCCGTACGGGCCCGTGCCGATCTTCTCCACCCTGCCGTGTGCCAGCAGGTACACCTCGTCGGCCTGGCCGCCGAACGACGCGATCACCTCGCCCGCCTGGATCTCCCGCTGCTCGCAGCGCCGGGCGATCTCGGAGAGCACCTCCTGGTCCTCGTACGACCGCAGCGCCGGCAGTTCGCCCAGCTCCGCGGGGATGATCTCGACGCGGTCGCCGGTCTTCACGAACGTCATCCGGCCGTCGCCCACGGCGAAGGTCAGCCGCCGGTTCACCCGGTACGTACCACCCTGGATGTCCACCCAGGGCAGCATCCGCAGCAGCCAGCGGGAGCTGATCTCCTGCATCTGCGGCACGGACTTGGTCGTGGTGGCCAGGTTCCGCGCGGCCGCCGTGCCAAGACTCTGCTGCGGCTTGGTCTCCTCCGTGCGGACCTCTTCGCCTACCGACATAGAGAACTGCCCTCCCGGTTATGCCCAACGCCCATATGCCTCGGGCATCGATGTCCACGGGCAAGCCTTCCTCACTCAGCTTCGCGGTGCTATTACCCGAAAGAGCGGGAATGGATCTTCGTATCACTGGGCAGGGGGAGGCTCTTTCCGGGTGGCGACAATCCGTGGAAGCCTGTCGCTCCCGCCACTGGGGAGCGGGCGGGACCGGATCTAGCGTGATCAGCCGTCCCCTCCCCGGCTCCAGAGAACGGCCCCGCCCATGCAGTACATCGCGCCGATCGGCATCGGCATCCTCTACGCCCTGTCGATGTCCCTCGTCCGCGAACCGCACCGGCGGCGCCTGAACGCCGTGATGGTCGCGGGCGCCGGTGCCGCGTATCTCAGCGGCGGCGGCATGGGCGGCTGGGAGTTCCCCTTCACCGCGCTGATGACCTACGTCGCCTTCCGCGGTCTGGAGTCGTGGACGTGGATCGGCATCGGCTGGCTGCTGCACACGGCCTGGGACATCGTCCACCACATCAAGGGCGACCCGATCATCCCGTTCCTCCACACCTCGTCCCTGGGCTGCGCGATCTGCGACCCGGTGATCGCGCTCTGGTGCCTGCGGGGCGGACCGTCGCTCATCGAGTTCGTGCGCCACGGCCGCCGGTCCGGGCAGTCCGGGCCGACGCCGGATCGGGCCGATGACCAGGTCTCTCCCGCTCGGGCGACAATGACTGGGTGACCAGCCCCGACGCCCCCGACGCGCCCCGCCTCGCGGCCCTGCGCCCCCGGTTGCCCTCGCCGGTGCTGGAAGTCGTCGACGACCGGTTCGAGCGCCGGGGAGTCCGGCTGCTGCTGAAGCGGGACGACCTGATCCACCCGGAGCTGATCGGCAACAAGTGGCGCAAGCTGGCGCCGAATCTCGCGGCGGCGGACGGCCGGCCCGTCGTCACCTTCGGCGGCGCCTACTCCAACCACCTGCGCGCCACGGCCGCGGCAGGCCGGCTGCTCGGCATCCCCACGGTCGGTGTCGTACGCGGCGACGAGCTGGCCGGCCGCCCCCTCAACCCCTCCCTCGCGCGGTGTGCGGCCGACGGCATGCGGCTGCACTTCGCGGACAGGACGACGTACCGCCGCAAGTCGGAGCCGCGCGCCCTGGCCGGGATCCTCCGCGAGGCTGACGCCGAGGGGGCCTACGTCGTCCCCGAGGGCGGCAGCAACGCCGAGGCTGTACGCGGATGCCGGGCGCTCGGCGCCGAGCTGCGCGACCGGGCCGATGTCGTGGCCGTGGCCTGCGGTACCGGCGGCACGCTGGCGGGACTGGCCGCCGGCCTCGCTCCCGGGCAGCGCGCCCTGGGCGTGCCGGTCCTCAAGGGCGGATTCCTGACCGCCGAGACCGAGGCCCTGCAGCGGCAGGCGTTCGGCGGCCCGCGCGGCTCCTGGATCCTCGACGAGCGCTTCCACTTCGGCGGCTACGCGCGCGTGCCCGACGAGCTCGACGCCTTCGCCGCGGACTTCGAACGCCGTCACGGCCTGCCCGTCGAACATCTGTATGTGGCCAAGCTGCTGTACGGCCTGGTCGCACTGGCCGGCGAAGGCGCCTTCCCGCGCGGGACGACGGTGGCGGCCGTCATCACCGGCCGCCCCTTCCCGTGACACCCGGCAACGTCCCGTGAAACCCCGGAGCGCCTTGTGACACCCCACAGCGTCTCCTGAAACCCGGCAGCGCCCCGCTGAAACCCGGCAGCGCCCCCGCGCCGCATCGCCGCTACGCCGCCTCCCGGAAGGCCGCCGCCTCCTCCAGGTCCAGCCTGCGCAGCAGGGTCCGCAGCATCTCGTCGTCGATGTACCGGCCGTCCCTGAGCCTGACGAACACCTCGCGTTCGGTGCTGATCATCTCCCGCGACAGCCGCCGGTAGGTGTCGTCGACGGACTCCCCGGTGATCGGGTTGGCCTGCCCGAGCCGTTCCCATACGGCGTTGCGGCGGCGCTCCAGGACGATGCGCAGCCGGTCGGCGAGCGGGGCGGGCAGGGCGTTGCGCTCGTCGGCGAGGAGTTCGTCCAGGCGCCGCTCGGCGGCCCGGGATGCCTGCGCCTGGGCGTTCGCCTCGGCGAGCGTCTCCGCCTGGATGTCCCGCCAGGGGATTCTCAGCAGCCGGATCAGCGGGGGCAGCGTCAGGCCCTGCACGACCAGGGTGCCGATGACCGTCGTGAAGGTCAGGAACAGGATGAGATTGCGGTGCGGGAAGGGCTCCTCACTGTCGTGCATGGTCAGCGGGATCGAGAAGGCGATGGCCAGCGAGACCACGCCTCGCATACCGGCCCACGCGATGATGAACGGCCCCTTCCAGGTCGGGCTTTCCTCCCGCTCCCTGATCCGCGCCGAGAGCAGCCGGGGCAGGAAAGTCGCCGGATAGACCCAGACGAAGCGGGCCGCGACGACCACCAGGAAGATGGCGAGCGCGTACCAGGCGGCATCGGCGCCCTCGTACTGTCCGAGGCCCCTCAGGACCACCGGCAGCTGCAGTCCGATCAGCGCGAACACGGCCGACTCCAGGACGAAGGCCACCATCTTCCACACCGCCTCCTCCTGGAGTCGCGTGGCGAAGTCGACCTCCCACGCGCGGTGTCCCAGGTAGAGCGCGACGACCACGACCGCGAGGACACCGGAGGCGTGCACCTGCTCGGCGACGGCGTAGGCGACGAACGGGATCAGCAGGGAGAGCGTGTTCTGCAGCAGCGCCTCCTTCACGTGCGTGCGCAGCCAGTGGATCGGCGCCATCAGCACCAGCCCGACCACGACACCCCCGACCGCCGCGAGCAGGAACTCGCCGATCCCCCGGCCCAGGAGGCGCTCTCTCCGACGGCGGCCGCGAGGGCCACCCGGTACGCGGTGATCGCGGTGGCGTCGTTCAGCAGGGACTCGCCCTGGAGGATCGTGGTGATCCGGGACGGCAGCCCGACCCGGCGTGCCACCGCCGTCGCCGCGACGGCGTCCGGCGGCGCGACCACCGCGCCGAAGACCAGGGCCGCGGTCAGCGGCAGGTCGGGCACGATCACGTACAGGGCCCAGCCGACCACGAAGGTCGCGAACAGCACGTACCCCACGGACAGCATCGCGACCGGCCTGAGCTGGGCCCGCAGGTCGAGGTAGGAGCTGTCGGTAGCGGCCGTGTGCAGCAGCGGGGGCAGGATGAGCGGCAGGACGATGTGCGGGTCGAGCGTGTAGTCGGGCACTCCGGGGACGTAGCTGACCGCCAGCCCGATCGCCACCAGCAGCAGCGGCGCCGGCACCGGGGTGCGCCGCGCGGCCGCGGCGATCGCGGCACTGCCCGCCACCAGCAACAGCAGTGGCATCACGTCCATCGTTCTCGCCCGCCCTCATTTTTTCGCGCGGTCTTCCACTCGACCGTCGTAACCTGGCAATCATGAAACAGTGCACGCACGCCGACGCGCTGCCGCACCCCGAACCCGGCCCGCTCAGCGAGACGTGTCCGGAGTGCCTGGCGGAAGGCATGGATCCGGTGCAGCTGCGGCTGTGCCTGAGCTGCGGTCACGTCGGCTGCTGCGACTCCTCGCCGGGGCGGCACGCGGCGGGGCACCACACGGAGTCCGGCCATCCCGTGATGCGGACGCACGAGCCCGGGGAGACCTGGCGATGGTGCTTCGTCGACCATGTCCTGGTGTGACTCGGCAAGACCCCGGCGGCGGACGGTTCGACCGTCTGACGTCTGGGTACGTCAACCCGGCGCGCGCTCTTCCCATTTGGGCCCGCCCAACCCCTAGACACGGAGCGTATCCACAGGTTTACTGTGAGTGACGACCAGGGGTTGGGGTCCCGGGGACAGGACCGTCGAGAGCGCGATAGCGTCACCGCTGAACCACGTATCGCGTTAACCCGAGGGGCGACCCTCGGCCCTGAAACGCTTGTACCACCATGGAGGTGAGGGTGTCCCAGATCGCAGGCGAGCCCGCGACCCAGGACTTCGTGGAAGTCCGGCTGCCGGCCGCGGGTGCCTACCTGTCGGTGCTGCGTACGGCCACGGCCGGTCTCGCGGCCCGTTTGGACTTCACCCTCGACGAGATCGAGGACTTGCGCATCGCGGTGGACGAGGCCTGCGCGATCCTGCTTCAGCAGGCCGTGCCCGGCTCGGTGCTCAGCTGTGTGTTCCGCCTCGTCGACGACTCACTCGAGGTCACTGTCTCGGCCCCGACCACGGACGGCCATGCCCCTCGCGGGACACCTTCGCCTGGACCGTCCTGTCCGCCCTCGCGGGCAAGGTCTCCTCCGCCGTGGACAAGGACAAAACCGTTTCGATCAGCCTCTACAAACAGCGCGGCGCGGGACCCGGGCCGGCGTGAGGAGCGAGGACGGGCCGGTGCGGGACGAAGAGCGCAGCACACGAGAGCTGCCGGCCGAGGGCACGGGCACGAGTGGTCCGAGCGGGGCCCGGAGCATGGCGGACGGCATCGACGGCATCCCCGAGCAGGCCCGCCCGCACCCTGAGGACGACTCCGCGGAGGCAGTCCTCCCGGGCGGCGGGCGACTGGACCAAGGCGGTGCCGTGCGGAGCGCGCCTCCGGGCGGGGGGATCACCGCATCCCCTGTCCCAGGGGGTCCGCCCACTCGCGCGAAGTCGAGAGTGGCGGAGGAGGCGAGGGCTCGGGGAAGGGCGACGGGCGGGACGATGAGCGAGCACGAGCGAGACTCCGAGCATCAGGCGCCGAGCGCGCACCACACACGGGGTGCGCAGCACGGCTCTCCCGACCGCAGCGGGGCGCGCGACATGTTCCTCAAACTGCGCACCCTGGGGGACGACAGCCCGGAGTACGCGGAGCTGCGCAATCAGCTGGTCCGCATGCACCTGCCGCTCGTCGAGCATCTCGCGCGCCGCTTCCGCAACCGCGGTGAGCCGCTGGACGACCTCACCCAGGTCGCCACGATCGGGCTGATCAAGTCGGTCGACCGCTTCGACCCGGATCGCGGCGTGGAGTTCTCGACGTACGCGACCCCCACGGTCGTCGGCGAGATCAAGCGGCACTTCCGCGACAAGGGCTGGGCGGTGCGCGTCCCGCGCAGGCTGCAGGAGCTGCGCCTGGCGCTGACCACGGCCACGGCCGAGCTCTCACAGCTGCACGGCCGCTCCCCCACGGTCCACGAGCTCGCCGAGAAGCTGGCGATCTCGGAGGAGGAGGTCCTGGAGGGCCTGGAGTCGGCCAACGCGTACTCCACGCTGTCCCTGGACGTCCCCGACACCGACGACGATTCCCCGGCGGTCGCGGACACCCTCGGCGCGGAGGACGAGGCGCTGGAGGGCGTGGAGTACCGGGAGTCCCTCAAGCCGCTGCTGGAGGACCTCCCGCCGCGCGAGAAGCGGATCCTGCTGCTGCGGTTCTTCGGCAACATGACGCAGTCGCAGATCGCGCAGGAGGTCGGCATCTCACAGATGCACGTCTCGCGGCTGCTGGCGCGCACGCTTGCGCAGCTGCGGGAGAGGCTCCTCGTCGAGGAGTGACGGCTACTTCTCCACGTTGCCGGGACTGCCGGGCCCGCGGATCCCGAGGGCCCGGGTCGTCTCGGGGTTCACGAGCAACACGAGCGCCGCGACGGCCACGACCGCGAGGGCGATCCCGGCCGGAATGGCCATGCTGTCGGCCTGGAGCAGGTTGTAGGCCACCGGCAGCGCCATGAGCTGGGTGATGACGGCCGGGCCGCGGCTCCAGCTGCGCAGGGCGAGCAGTCCACGGGACGCGAGCAGCGGCAGCAGGGCGAGCACGACCAGCGTGATGCCTCCGGTCACTGCCTGCTGCCGGTCGTCCGGATGCCCTGTGAGGCCGAGAACGAGGATCCAGACGCCGCCGGCGACCAGCGCGAGCCCCTCCAGTGCGGCCAGCAGCGCGGCGTACGTCAGACGCCGGGGGCGGGGGCCGGTGGTTTCCTCGGTGGTGGGGGTCTGCTCACTGCTCACTCCTGAAGAGTAGCCCTCCTCGTACCCACCCCTGTGGCGAGGTTCAACCCCCTGCTGCAAGCCCTGGTCTCTTACCTGATCCCTACCTCGGTCTGGGCCCGGTACCCCCCAGTAGGTACGCTGCCAGTCATGCGTGCACTTCTCGTGGTCAATCCGGCGGCAACCACCACCAGTGCGCGCACGCGCGACGTACTGATCCACGCGCTCGCCAGCGAGATGAAGCTGGAGGCGGTCACCACCGAGTACCGCGGCCACGCTCGCGACCTGGGCCGGCAGGCGGCGGACAGCGAGGACATCGATCTGGTCGTGGCCCTCGGCGGCGACGGCACGGTCAACGAAGTGGTCAACGGCCTCCTGCACGCCGGCCCCGCTCCTGGGCACCTCCCCCGCCTCGCCGTGGTCCCGGGCGGCTCCACCAACGTCTTCGCCCGTGCCCTCGGCCTGCCCAATGACGCCGTGGAGGCCACCGGCGCGCTGTTGGACGCCCTGCGCGACGGCAGCGAACGCACCGTCGGCCTGGGCCTGGCCTCGGGTACGCCCGGCACGGAGGACGAGACGGTGCCGGCCCGCTGGTTCACCTTCAACGCGGGGCTCGGCTTCGACGCCGGTGTGGTCGGCCGGGTGGAACAGCATCGCGAGCGCGGCCGGAAATCCACACACGCTCTCTACGTACGCCAGGTCGTGCGCCAGCTCCTCGGTGAGACCAACCGCCGGCACGGCATGATCACGCTGGAGCGGGCGGGCGAGGATCCGGTCACGGATCTGGTGCTGTCCATAGTCTCGAACACCTCCCCGTGGACGTTTCTGGGGAATCGCCCGATCTACGCGGCGCCTAAGGCCTCGTTCGATACCGGGCTCGATCTCTTCGGTCTCAGCCGCCTGTCCACCGCCGCTGTTGCCCGGTATGGGACCCAGTTGCTCACTTCGTCCCCCGAGCGTGGACCCCATGGCAAACACGCCACTTCCCTGCACGACATGACCGAGTTCACCTTGCATTCCAAGGTGCCGCTCCCCCTCCAGATGGACGGTGACCACCTGGGCCTGCGAACGAGCGTGACGTTCACAGGCGTACGCCGTGCACTGCGTGTGATTGTGTGAGCAGAACTGGCTAAAGTCCTTTCACTCGAACGTTTAGGCCAGGGTCCACCCCATGGAAGTACGGCTGTGACCTAGTCGACACCGAAGAATCAAAAAAAACTTTCCAGAAGGGGTTGTATCCGCCGCTGAGGTTTGCGAGTCTCTACGTGGCGATCGAGACGGCCCGCAACACCGGCCTCCACTGATCACCAGAATCCCTCTCCAGATCACAGGACCCACGCCAGGGAACCTGGCAGTCGGCCCTTCACTTGTTGAGGGATTCGTGAAAGCGTTCACATTCACAAGCAAACCCTGCACGTAATACCAAGGAGAGGTAGCAGCCATGGACTGGCGTCACAACGCCGTTTGCCGCGAGGAAGACCCCGAGCTCTTCTTCCCCATCGGCAACACCGGTCCTGCGCTGCTGCAGATCGAGGAAGCCAAGGCCGTCTGCCGTCGCTGCCCGGTAATGGAGCAGTGTCTGCAGTGGGCGCTCGAGTCCGGCCAGGACTCCGGCGTCTGGGGTGGTCTCAGCGAGGACGAGCGCCGTGCCATGAAGCGCCGCGCCGCCCGCAACCGGGCTCGTCAGGCCTCCGCCTGACAACCCACCCCTGCTGACAGCCTGAGCTTGGCGGCGCGTACAGCGAGTACGCATCTCCCGCCCCCGAGCCGCAGCGCGCAGTTCCCCCGATGCGCTTAGCAAAGCAGCAACGAGCATTGAGCCCCGGGCCACCAAGTGGCCCGGGCTCAATGCTGTTCAGGGGCTCTTTCGGCGGAGGGCCACCGGCCGTTTCCTACTTCTGTGACCGCACCGGGATGTCGAGGATCACGCGGGTACCGCGCTCCGGGGCCGGGACCATGTCGAAAGTGCCGCCCAACTCGCCTTCCACCAGGGTCCGTACGATCTGCAGGCCGAGGTTGCCCGCAGTGTGCGGATCGAATCCCTCCGGCAGGCCGACGCCGTCGTCCTGGACGGTGACCAGCAGCCGGGCCTCCTTGGTCGTGCCGCCGCGGATCGCCGACACCTCGACCGTGCCGGTGTCGCCCTCGCGGAAGCCGTGTTCCAGGGCGTTCTGCAGAACCTCGGTCAGCACCATCGACAACGGCGTGGCGACCTCGGCGTCGAGGATGCCGAAGCGACCGGTGCGCCGGCCGGTGACCTTCCCGGGGGAGATTTCCGCGACCATGGCCAGCACACGGTCGGCGATGTCGTCGAACTCGACCCGCTCGTCCAGGTTCTGAGAGAGCGTCTCGTGCACGATCGCAATCGACCCGACGCGTCGCACCGCTTCTTCGAGGGCCTCGCGGCCGCGGTCGGACTCGATGCGCCGGGCCTGGAGACGGAGCAGGGCCGCCACCGTCTGGAGGTTGTTCTTGACCCGGTGGTGGATCTCCCGGATCGTCGCGTCCTTGGTGATCAACTCGCGTTCGCGGCGACGGAGTTCGGTGACGTCGCGGAGCAGCACCAGCGAGCCGATGCGGGTGCCCTTGGGGCTTAGGGGGATCGCGCGGAACTGGATGACCCCGTCGCTGGCCTCGATCTCGAACTCGCGCGGCGCCCAGCCGCTGGCGACCTTGGCGAGTGCCTCGTCCACCGGGCCCCGGGTCGGGGCGAGTTCGGCGGTGGTCCTGCCCAGGTGCTGGCCGACGAGGTCGGAGGCGAGACCGAGACGGTGATAGGCGGAGAGGGCGTTCGGCGAGGCGTACTGGACGAGGGCGTCGGCGTCGAGCCGGATCAGTCCGTCGCCCACGCGGGGCGAGGCGTCCATGTCGAGCTGCTGGTTCGCGAACGGGAAGGAGCCGGCCGCGATCATCTGTGCGAGGTCGGAGGCACTCTGCAGATAGGTGAGTTCCAGGCGGCTCGGGGTACGCACGGTCAGGAGGTTGGTGTTGCGCGCGATGACGCCGAGGACGCGTCCCTCCCGCCGCACTGGGATCGACTCGACCCGGACGGGGACCTCTTCGCGCCACTCGGGGTCGCCCTCGCGCACGATGCGGCCCTCGTCGAGGGCGGCGTCCAGCATGGGGCGACGGCCGCGCGGGACGAGGTGGCCCACCATGTCGTCCTGGTACGAGGTCGGGCCGGTGTTGGGCCGCATCTGGGCGACCGAGACGTACCGGGTGCCGTCACTGGTGGGGACCCACAGGACCAGGTCGGCGAAGGAGAGGTCGGAGAGCAACTGCCACTCCGAGACCAGCAGGTGCAGCCACTCGAGATCGGTGTCGTCGAGTGCGGTGTGCTGGCGTACGAGTTCGTTCATGGAGGGCACGTGTGCGAGCGTACCCGGGGGTTTGCACCTCTGAAATGTTCGGATCCCGTACGGGCCCGGAAACACCCGCGGGCCGCGGCGCCTGAGAGGGACCCTCAACCCTCCCGGCACCGCAGCCCGGAGCAGCATCGGCCGTGGGGTGTGCGGTCCCGGTCGGCCGAAGGATGAGGACCCGGGGCAGTCAGGGCAGAGAGCCTCGGTTCCTCGGTCCGTCCTCCTGTGCGGGGAGGACGGAGGCTTGTACGCGCTGCGCAAGCGCCCTCGTATGCATTGTGGACTAGACCACTAGGGGGTGTCCATGCGTTGAAGGCTGTTCGTTGTTGTGCTGTCTCCCGCGAATCGGACGCAGTGACATCCACCACGCAGCCTAACCCGTGTGGGTTCCTGTGCGGGGCCAGACGGTCATGGCAATTTTCGCGACCGCCTCCAATTCCTCCCGGCTCGCCCCGTCCCGCGCCTGTTGTGACATGCCCTGGACCATCACTCCGACGTGACGGGCCAGGACGGCGGCGTCGGTGTCCGGAGGCAGGACGCCGGCGGCGACATCGGCCCTGATGCGGCACTCGAAGGCGGCGATGTTGGCATTGCGGCGGTCCCGCAGAGACTGCTCGACCTCGGCCTCCGAGCAGTTCGTGGCCGCGTGGACGACGAGACAGCCGTGCGGGTGGCCGGGTTCCGTGTACGCGGTGGCGGCCTCGCGCAGCGTGCGCTCGACGGCGGCCCGGGCGGTGGGTTCCTCGGCGAGGGCGCGGCCGGCGAACGAGCCGTGCCCCGTGCCGTACACGCGGACGGCCTCCTCGAAGAGGGAGCGCTTGTCGCCGAAGGCCGCGTAGAGACTCGGGGCGCCGATGCCCATGACGCGGGTGAGATCGGAGACGGACGTGGCCTCGTAGCCGTGCTCCCAGAAGGCCAGAAGGGCCTTCTCCAGCACGGTCTCACGATCGAAGGAGCGGGGGCGTCCGCGAGGTCTGCCCTTCTTCTGACTCCCCGCCGAGGCCTCCGCCCTCCGGGCGTCCGCGGTTGCGCGCCTCTCGGTCTTCGCTGTCGCGTCGTCGTTCACCATGGGGTGCATTTTATAGCGGGCACTAGAGAAAGGTCGGCGGGCTGTTGTACGGTCATTTCTGTAGCGGCCACTAGGGAAATGCGAAGGGGAGCCGGCATGGGCGTGCTCACGGGCAGGACGGCACTCGTCACGGGGGCGAGCAGGGGCATCGGGCGAGGCATCGCCGAGCGGCTGGGGCGCGACGGCGCGCGGGTCGGAGTGCACTACGGCAGGAGCGAGACGGCGGCGAAGGAGACGGTCTCGGCGATCGAGGCAGCGGGCGGCTCGGCGTTCATGATGGGCGTGGAGCTCGGAGTACCGGGCGACGCCGAGGCACTGTGGGAGGAGTTCGACCGGCACGCGGACGGGCTCGACATCCTGGTGAACAACGCGGGGATCGGGAAGACGCGACCGATCGGGGAACTGGACGAGCGGGAGTACGACCAGGTCTTCGCGGTCAATGTGAAGGCGCCGTTCTTCATTCTCAAGCACGGCATGAATCGACTGCGGGACGGCGGCCGGGTCGTCAACATTTCGTCGGGCCTGGCCCGGACGGCGGCGATGCCGGACCTTGTGGCGTACACGATGACGAAGGGCGCGCTGGACGTCCTCTCACGGGACCTGTCCAAGGTGCTGGGCCCTCGGGGCATCACGGTCAACTCGGTGGCGCCGGGGCTCATCGACACGGACAACACGGCCGAGCTGCTGCACGGAACGGCCGACGGCTGGGCGAAGGCCTCGGCGATATCGGCGCTGGGCGGCGTGGGTGAGCCCGCCGATGTCGCCGACGTGGTGGCGTTCCTGGCCTCGGACGGGGGCCGGTGGGTGACGGGGAGCTGGGTGGATGTGACGGGGGGTTCGCTCACGTAGACGCGGCCGGGATAGCGCGACGGTGGAGGACGGCCGGCGCCGCGAAGAGGCCGGACTCACGCGACGACGGCACCTGCGCCGGGCGGACGCCACGGCGATCAGGCCAAGGTCCCTCGGCACCCCTGAGTCCACCGTGGTTCAGCGCGTCTCGGTCACCTTCGCCAGCGCGCGAGGCGCGTCCGGGTCCTGGCCGCGGGCGATGGTGACCTCGTGGGCGAGAAGCTGGAGGGGGATGATCTCCAGGATCGGCTGGACCTCTTCGGCCACACCGTCCGTCGGCAGGACGAAGCCGGCCGTCGCCTGCTCGACCTGATGCCTGGGGCCGATGACGACCAGGTCGGCGCCGCGGCCGCGCAACCGGTCGAGGACGGGCTGGAGCGCTTCGCCGCCCTTGCCGTCGGTGACCACGGCGATGACCGGGGAGACGTTGTCGACCATCGCGAGCGGCCCGTGCAGCAGATCGGCGCCGGAGTAGGCGAGGGCGGGGATGTAGCTGGTCTCCATCAGCTTGAGGGCGGCCTCCTTGGCCGTGGGGTAGCCGTAGCCGCGCGAGGTGATCACCATGCGCTCGGCGAAGCGGTAGCGGGCGGCGAGGGTGCGCACCTCGTCCTGCCGGGCGAGCAGTTGCCCGGCGAGGTCCGGCAAGGCGTGCGCGGCCGCGCCGTCGCCGCCGCGAAGGCCCTCGACGAACAGGTAGAGCGCGAGGAGGGAGGCAGTGTAGGTCTTGGTCGCGGGGAGCGCCTTCTCCGGTCCGGCCATGATGTCGATGTGGTGCTCGGAGACGTCGGCGAGCGGTGAGTCGGGGTTGTTGGTGACGGCCAGGGTGATCGCGCCGGCCTCGCGGGCGGCCCGGGTCGAGGCCACCAGGTCCGGGGAGCCGCCGGACTGGCTGACGGTGACGACGAGGACGTCCGTGAGATCGGGTCGGGCGCCGTAGGCCGTGGTGGTGGACATCGAGGTGAGTCCGCAGGGCAGGCCGAGGCGGATCTCCAGAAGGTACTTGGCATAGAGGGCGGCGTTGTCGGACGTGCCGCGGGCGGTCAGCAGGACGAAGCGGGGTGCGCGGGCGGCGATCCGCTGAGCCACGTCCCGGACGGCGGGGGCACCGTCGGCCAGGATTCGGCGCAGGACGGCGGGCTGCTCCGCCATCTCCCGGGCCATGGTCCGGCCCGGGAGTGCGCCGAGGGGGTCCGGTGTGGCGGCGAATGTCATGGCGGGCTCCTTCCGTGGCGCGGGCGACTGCAGCTCCCATTCCACTCCCCCGGGCCGGAGAACGCCCTCGCGGGACCGGCACTGTTCACCGGGTCGAGGCCTGGTCGGCACAGTCGTGCCGCCCGCTCGGGAGCAAGGGCGTACACCCTGGGAGCGACGGCCCCGCTCTGTTAGATTGGTCTAAACCACATGACCCCTCAAGGGTCCAGTCCCAGTCGAGCCATTCCTCTCAGATCGGCAGGCCCAGCGTGGAAGTTGTCATCGTTCCGGACGCCAAGGCCGGCGGCGAGCTCATCGCCGAGGCCATGGCCCAGCTGCTCCGGCGCAAGCCCGACGCGCTGCTCGGCGTGGCGACGGGCTCGACGCCGCTGCCCGTGTACGAGGCGCTGGCGGCCAAGGTGCTCTCCGGTGCCGTGGACGTCGCGGGGGCGCGGATCGCGCAGCTCGACGAGTACGTGGGGCTGCCCGCCGACCATCCGGAGTCGTACCGCTCGGTGCTGCGACGTGAGGTGCTGGAGCCGCTCGGGATCGGGATGGGCCGGTTCACAGGCCCGGACGGCACCGCCGAGGACGTGCAGGGCGCGTGCGAGGCGTATGACAAGGCGCTGTCGGACGCCGGGGGTGTCGACCTTCAGCTGCTCGGGATCGGGACCGACGGGCACATAGGGTTCAACGAGCCGTGCTCGTCGCTGGCGTCGCGGACCCGGATCAAGACGCTGACCGAGCAGACCCGGATCGACAACGCGCGGTTCTTCGACGGCGACATCGACCAGGTGCCGCATCACGTGATCACGCAGGGCATCGGCACCATCCTGGAGGCCCGGCACCTGGTGCTGCTCGCCACCGGGGAGGGCAAGGCGGACGCGGTGGCGGCGACAGTGGAGGGGCCGGTGGCCGCGGTGTGCCCCGCGTCCGCGCTCCAGCTCCACCCGCACGCGACCGTCGTCGTGGACGAGGCCGCCGCGTCGAAGCTGAAGCACGCGGACTACTTCCGGCACACGTATGTCAACAAGCCGGAGTGGCAGGGGATATAGAGCCTGGCGTCGGACAGCGCCGCAGACGCGGGAGCCGACGAGTGCCGTCGGTTCCCTGCGGCCCCACCCCCTGCAGCCTGACTCCGCGCAGCCCGACCCCCTGCAGCCTGACTCACTGCCTCCCAGCTCCCTGCGGCCCCGACCCGAACGACAGGCCTATCGGCCGAGGGCCCCGGCCTCCAGTGCGTCGTCCTCGGCCGGCTCGTCCTGGGCGCGCAGGCCGGCCACCCACAGCGGCATCAGCCAGTGGACCACGAGGACGGCGACCAGCAGGGGCGCGGCGTAGGCCTTCGGAGCGTCGCCGGCGACGCCGCCCGTGGTCAGCAGGGCAGTCGCCGCCGCGGCCAGGAGCAGGGTCGTCATGCGGTGGGCGCGGGCCAGGACGCGGCTGCGTTCCGCCGACTGCCTCTCGTCCAGGACGGGTTCGCGCAGCTCCAGCAGGCCCCTGGTGGCACCGTTGATCACGCTGGTAGCGACCATCCAGGGGAGCAGCAGTACGGCCATGACGGCGATGGGCCACAGCGGCTCGCCTTCGGCGAGGAAGAAGTGGGTCATCAGTCCGCCGATGGCCACGGTGAGGGTGATGTGCGTGGCGACGGCCAGACGTCGGCGGGCCGCCGTGGCGTACCAGGCCTGGCCCCGGCGGTCGTTCATCAGCCGCAGCATGCTCCGGTCGTAGTGGGTCAGGCGTGTCGTCGTCATGGCTGGTTCCTCCCGTAGACCTCGTCCGTGAGCGGGCGGAACGGTTCGAGGGAGAACACGGCCTCGACCGGCAGACCGAAGAACTTCGAGATCTTCAGCGCCAGGTCGAGGCTCGGGTTGTACTGCCCTCGCTCGATGTAGCCGATGGTCTGGTAGTGGGCTCCCACCGCCTCGGCCAGGCTCTGGCGCGACACCTTCCGTTCGGCGCGCACCATGGCCAGCCTGTTGTGCACCTGCTCGCTCATGTATAAGAAGTACTACATTCGGAGGCAGTCCCACAACCCAGTGATCTCTACGATCCCGTGATCCCGGCGAGCCCGGTGATCACCTCGGCTGCCGCCCTGCCGCAGACGCGGGCCGCGCCATGGGTGGCGATGTGCAGGGCGCCGCGCGGGGCGGCCCGGGGGACGCCCATCTCGACCACGATGGTGTCGGGGCGGGCCGCCAGCAGGGTGTCGAGGGCCGAGGCCATCCAGGGGTGGCGGTGTTCGTCGCGGACGACGGCGACGATGCGGCGCGCGCCGGCAGCTTGAAGGGCCGCCCGTCCTGCGCTCGCCCCGCCCTTGCCGGCCTGGCCGTCCTTGCCGGTCTTGTCGGCCTCGGCGGAGAAGCTGCCGGTCACGGTGCCCGGCAGGAGGTGGATGAGTTCCGCGGCGACGCCCCACGGGGTCTCGTCGCCGACCGCGATGTTGGCGACGGGGGTGAGAGCGGCGACGTAGGGCGGTTCGGTGAGGGGCTTGAAGCTCTCCGGGCGCTCCAGGCCCGGGGCGACGGTCACCGTGAGGGCGCGGCGGGCGGCCCGCAGGCCGATCTCGTCGCCGGGTGTGATCTCGGGTGAGCAGCCGGCCGTGCCCGCCCAGCGGGCCAGTGCCCTGACCCGGTCGGCGGCGTCGGCGAGGCGTTCCTCCGGGAGTTCGCCCGCGCGTACCGCGGCGACCAGGGCGTCGCGCAGCCGCAGTACGGTCGCGTCGTCGGCCAGGCCGCCGCCCACGCAGATCGCGTCGGCGCCGGCGGCGACGGCGAGGACGCTGCCGCGTTCGATGCCGTACGTGCCGGCGATGGCCCGCATCTCCATGCCGTCGGTGACGATGAGGCCGTCGTAGCCGAGTTCGCCGCGCAGCAGGCCGGTCAGGATGCGCCGGGAGAGCGTGGCCGGGTGGTCGGGGTCCAGGGCCGGGACCAGGATGTGGGCGCTCATCACGGCCCGGGTGCCGGCGGCGATGGCCGCGCGGAACGGGGTCAGTTCGCGGTCGGCGAGCACGTCCGCGGGGACGTCGATGTGCGGGAGGGAGTGGTGCGAGTCGACGGCCGTGTCGCCGTGGCCGGGGAAGTGCTTGGTGCAGGCGGCGACTCCGGCGGACTGCAGGCCCGACACATAGGCCGCGGTGTGCCGTGCGGCCAGGTCGGTGTCGGCGCCGAAGGAGCGGACGCCGATCACCGGGTTGGACGGGTTGGAGTTCACGTCGGCGGAGGGGGCCCAGTTGAGGTTCACGCCACAGGCCGCGAGGCGGCGGCCCAGTTCGTGGGCGACGGCTCGCGTCAGCTCCACGTCGTCGACCGCGCCGAGCGCGTGGTTGCCCGGGAAGGAGGAGCCTGACCGCACTTCCAGGCGGGTCACGTCACCGCCTTCCTCGTCGATCGCGACCAGCACGTCGTCGCGCTCGGCCCGCAGCTGCGCGGTGAGCGCGGCCAGTTGGCCGGGCGAGGCGATGTTGCGGCCGAACAGGCCGACGGAGGCGAGGCCCTCACCGAGCCTGCGCAGCAGCCAGTCGGGGGCGGTGGTGCCGGTGAAGCCGGGCTGGAGAACCGTCAGGGCGTCACGCGTGAGCGTGTCGGCACCGCTGGCGAGTGTCGTCATCGGGTGGGGTCATCCCTTCACGGCGCCCGCGGTCAGGCCCGCGGCCATCTTGCGCTGGACTAGGAGGAAGAGGGCGACGATGGGCACGGCCATCATCGTGGCGCCGGCCATCATCGGGGCGTACTCGGTGCCGTGCTTGGTGGTGAAGTTGCCGAGCCAGACGGTCGCCGTCTGGTTCTTCTGGCTGAGCAGCATCAGGGCGTAGAGGTACTCGTTCCAGGCCTGGATGAAGCCGTAGACCGAGGTGGCGACCATGCCGGGGGCCAGGAGCGGGAAGACGACCCGGAGGAAGGCGCCGGTGCGGGAGCAGCCGTCGACCATGGCCGCCTCCTCCAGTTCCTTCGGGATGTTGACGATGAAGCCGCGCAGCGTCCACACCGTGAACGGGAGGACGAAGGTCAGGTACGTGATGATGAGGCCGGTCAGCCGGTCGTACTGGCCCAGGTCGTTGAGCAGCAGGAACACCGGGATGATCATGGCGACCAGCGGCACCATCTGGACCGCCAGGATGCCCACGATCACGATCTTCCGGCCGCGGAAGGCGAACCGGGAGATGGCGAGCGCGGCCAGCAGCCCGACGGCCATGCCGATGACGACGACCGCCAGCGACACCACCAGGCTGCGGCCCACCGGGCCCCAGAAGTCGGCGATGTCCAGCGCCCGGCCGAAGTTGGCGAAGGTGATGCCGGTGGGCAGCAGGCTCGGGTCCGGGTCGATGGCGTCCTTGGCGGGCTTGAACGCCGTGTTGAGCATCCAGTAGAGGGGGAATCCGGCGACGACGAAGACCAGGAGGCCGAGGAGGTTCCAGCCGAACCGCGACCTACCGCGACCGGCCGGCTTACGACCGGCTGGCTTGCCGCGGCCGGCTGACATCCGGCGGCCGGCTTCGGCGAGCGTGCTCATTCGACCTCTCCGATCTTCAGCATCTGCCGCATGTAGACGGCGACCACGCCGAGCAGCAGCAGGACGGTGATCAGCGCGATGGCCGAGCCCTGCGCGTAGTCGTTGACCACGAAGGCCCGGTCGTAGGAGTAGGTGTTGAGGACCTGGAATTCCGGCTCGGGGTGGCCGTTGCGCATGACGAACACCTGGGGGAAGACGCCCATGTCCCAGATGACCGACAGGGTCGTGAGCATCACGATGATCGGCTTGAGGACGGGCAGGGTGACGTAGCGGAAGACGCCCCAGGAGCCGGCGCCGTCCAGGCGGGCCGCCTCCTCCAGTTCCTTCGGGACCTGGGTGAGTCCGGCGCTGAGCGTGATCACCACGAACGGCACGGCTCCCCAGACCACCAGCAGCATGATCACGGCCAGACCCTGAGGCCCGCTGGCGAACCAGTTGTGGCCGATCATGTCGACGCCGGGCAGCTTGCTGAGCAGCGCGTTGAAGACGCCGTAGTCCGAGTCGAAGAGCCACTTGAAGACCGTGGTCGCCACGATGACGGGCATGCCCCAGCTCGCCACCAGCACGATGTTGATGAGCACCTTCAGCCAGCCGGAGACCCGCTGGAGCAGCAGGGCGAGCGCCATGCCGATCACCATCGTGAGGACGACGGCCCCGGTCGCGAAGACGATGGTGCGCAGGACGACGGCCCAGAACTCGCCGTCACCCAGCACCTTGGCGAAGTTGTCGAACCCGACCGACTCGGCCGGCTGGAAGCCCCACAGCTGGGACTGCCCGAACCTCTGGAAGGACAGGGTGACAAGACGGGCCAGCGGATAGCCCATGACCAGGGCGAGGATCAGCAGGCAGGGCGCGAGCAGCAGCCAGGGGGCCGTGGCCCCGCCCGACGGCCGCTTCGCCCGTGGCAGATCGTCGGCAGGGGGTGGCGGTGCCTGCCGCGGTGGCGGCACCTTGGCGGGGGTGGTGGTGTCTGCGGCACTCATCGCGTGCTCCTCGGCGCTCCCTCAGGTCTGGCGACGGCGGGGCTCCGCCCGGTGAGGGAGCCCCGCCCGTAGGTCACTTGGTGTTGATGACCTTGTCGATCGCGGCGTCCGCGTCCTTGGCGGCGGCCTCGACCGACTTCTTGCCGGTGCCGATGCTCTGCAGCATGGTCTGCAGGATCTGCGCCTTCTCGACCTGGCCCCAGCCGGGGGCCATCGGGACGAACCAGTTGGACTCGGCCGCGGTGGCGGGGACCGCCGTCGCCGGGTCGTTCTTCAGGGTCGCGAGGTCGGTCTTGTTGTTGGGCAGATTGCCCTTGGCCATCAGGCCCTTCTGCCCGGAGGAGCCGGTGTACGCGTTGATCCACTCGGCGGCGAGGTCCTGCGCGTCGGACTTCACCGGCACGGCGAGGTCGCTGCCGCCCAGGAAGACGGGCATGTTCTTGCCGGACGGGCCGGGCATCACGAAGTTCTCGAGGTTGCCCTTGAGCTTGCCGGTCTTGTCGTTCTTGGGGTCCTCGGCGGTCGCGCCCTCCCAGGCGGCGGCGAAGATCATGGCGGACTTGCCCTGGCCGTAGACGATGTAGCGGTCGGACTCGTCCTTGGTCTTGTCGCCGTGCATGTACGAGTCGACGACGTTCTTGAACCCCGTCAGGCCCTTGAGGGATTCGGGCGAGGAGAGAGAGGCCTTCCACTGGCCGCCCGACTCGGTGGCGATGGCGCCGCCGGCGTCGTAGACGTAGGACATGGCCGCGTACCAGTCGCGGGTCGGCTGGTACCAGGCGTTGAACTTGCCGCCCTCCTTCTTCTGGATCTTGTCCAGGGCGGTGGTCAGCTCCTTGTAGGTCTTCGGGGGCGTCTTCACACCGACCGAAGCCGCGATGTCCTTGCGCCAGTTGGCGACACGGCCGCCGGCGTAGTACGGGACGCCGTAGGTCTTGTCCTCATAGGTGACGGAGGCCTTGAGGCCGTCCAGCCAGGCGTCGGAGTTGTCGAACTTCGCCGGGTCCAGGGGGCGAAGGCGCCCTTGACCATGTAGCCGAGCATCTCGGTGTTGCCCATCTCGACCACGTCGGGGGCCTTGTCGGTGGCGAGGACGGCGTCGAGCTTGGCGTTCTTGTCGGGCCAGCCGTAGTACTCGTGGTTGATCTTAAGACCGGGGTGCTTCTTCTGCACCGCGGCGTCGGCGGCCTTCACCAGCTGCGGCCAGTTGTTCTGGGCGTCGACGGTGAGCCAGACGGTCAGCTCCTTGGCGTCCGCGCCGCCCTTGTCCGAACCACCGCCCTCGCCCCCGCACGCCGCGATGGAGACCATCATGCCCGCGATACCGATCGCGGATATCAGCTTGCGCTTCACGCCACCCTCCTCAGCTGGACCATTGGTGTAGACCAGTAGGGAGGAGCTTGACCCGGACCACGAGACCTGTCAAGAGGCCCGATAAGGCTCTGACCAGCCGTTATGCGACCTACATATGCAGGAACCTTTAAGTAATAAGCCAGCGAAATACCGACCGCACACGCCATACTTCAGGTAGACCACTGGACTTGGTGGACTAGACCAAAAGCGGCGCCGACGGTATACAGGTGGGATCGTGTCGGCGGACCGAGCCGGGAAGGCGGAGCATGAGCACCGACGTCAGCAGTGCGGAGAACGAGAACGGGGCGCCCGTCCGTACCGCACGCGTGCCCAAGTACTACCGCCTGAAGAAGCACCTGCTCGACATGACGGACACGCAGGCGCCCGGCACGCCGGTCCCGCCCGAGCGCACGCTGGCGGCGGAGTTCGACACCTCGCGCACCACTGTGCGCCAGGCGCTGCAGGAGCTGGTCGTCGAGGGCCGGCTGGAGCGCATCCAGGGCAAGGGCACGTTCGTCGCCAAGCCGAAGGTCTCCCAGGCGCTGCAACTGACCTCGTACACCGAGGACATGCGCGCGCAGGGCCTGGAACCCACCTCGCAGCTGCTGGACATCGGCTACATCACCGCCGACGACCGCCTCGCCGGCCTGCTCGACATCGCGCCCGGCGGACGCGTGCTGCGCATCGAGCGGCTGCGCATGGCCAACGGCGAGCCGATGGCCATCGAGACCACCCATCTGTCCGCCAAGCGCTTCCCCGCGCTGCGCCGGTCGCTGGTGAAGTACACGTCCCTGTACACCGCGCTCGCCGAGGTCTACGACGTCCATCTCGCGGAGGCCGAGGAGACCATCGAGACCTCGCTGGCCACCCCGCGCGAGGCCGGCCTGCTCGGCACGGACGTCGGCCTGCCGATGCTGATGCTGTCCCGGCACTCGCTGGACCGGGAGGGGCAGCCGGTCGAGTGGGTGCGGTCGGTGTACCGGGGGGACCGGTACAAGTTCGTGGCACGGCTGAAGCGGCCTGTCGAGTAGCGCACGCGGTGGACCGCTGGTGAGCCCCGGTTTCTATTGGGTACCGCATTGCAGACGGGGGTTCCGTTCCCGCCGCACCCTGACCTAGATTGCCTGCGCATTACACAGGTGATCACTGAGGGGACGGAGTCGCTTGATGTCGCAAGCCCCAGAAGCCAGCAGAGGGCCGGTGGTGACGCCGATGCGCGTCGTCATCGGCCTCTGCCTCATAGCGCCCTTCGTGGCCATGCTGTGGGTCGGCTCGTACGCGAAGACCGACCCGGCCTTCATCGGGATCCCGTTCTTCTACTGGTACCAGATGGCGTGGGTGCTCATCTCCACCGCGCTGACGATGACCGCCTACAAGCTGTGGCAGCGTGACCAGCGCGCCCGTAAGGAAGGTGCGCGGTGAAGGACGGCGTGAACGGCGTCGCGCTCGCCGTCTTCATCTTCTTCTTCCTGCTCGTCACGGCCATGGGCTTCCTGGCCTCGCGGTGGCGCAAGGCCGAGAACGAGAACAGCCTCGACGAGTGGGGTCTGGGCGGCCGGTCGTTCGGCACCTGGGTCACCTGGTTCCTGCTCGGCGGCGACCTGTACACGGCGTACACCTTCGTGGCCGTTCCGGCGGCGATCTACGCGGCGGGCGCGGCCGGTTTCTTCGCGGTGCCGTACACGATCCTGGTCTACCCGCTGATCTTCACCTTCCTCCCCCGCCTGTGGTCGGTGTCCCACAAGCACGGGTACGTGACGACGTCCGACTTCGTGCGCGGCCGCTTCGGTTCCAAGGGCCTGTCCCTGGCCGTGGCCGTCACCGGCATCCTCGCGACCATGCCGTACATCGCGCTCCAGCTCGTCGGCATCCAGGCCGTGCTGGACGTGATGGGCGTCGGCGGCGGCGAGGACACCAACTGGTTCATCAAGGACCTGCCGCTGCTGATCGCGTTCGGTGTGCTGGCGGCCTACACGTACTCCTCGGGCCTGCGTGCCCCGGCGCTGATCGCCTTCGTCAAGGACACTCTGATCTACATCGTCATCGCGGTGGCGATCATCTACATCCCGATCAAGCTGGGCGGTTTCGACGAGATCTTCGCCAAGGCGGGCGACGCGTACAGCCAGACCAACCCGGCGACGGGTGCGGCGCGCGGGGCGCTGGTGCCGCCGGAGGCGGGGCAGTGGACGTACGCCACGCTGGCGCTCGGCTCGGCGCTCGCGCTGTTCATGTACCCGCACTCGATCACGGCGACGCTGTCCTCGCGCAGCCGTGAGGTGATCCGCCGCAACACCACGATCCTGCCGTTGTACTCGTTGATGCTGGGCCTGCTCGCGCTGCTCGGCTTCATGGCGATCGCGGCCGGGATCAAGGTGCAGAACGGGCAGCTGGCGATTCCGCAGCTGTTCGAGACGATGTTCCCGGACTGGTTCGCGGGCGTGGCCTTCGCGGCGATCGGCATCGGAGCTCTCGTGCCGGCGGCCATCATGTCCATCGCGGCAGCGAACCTCTTCACCCGCAACATCTACAAGGACTTCATCAAGCCGGACGCCACGCCGGCGCAGGAGACCAAGGTCTCCAAGCTGGTCTCCCTGCTGGTGAAGGTGGGCGCGCTGGCCTTCGTCCTCACCATGGACAAGACCGTCGCCATCAACTTCCAGCTGCTCGGCGGCATCTGGATCCTGCAGACCTTCCCGGCCCTGGTCGGCGGCCTGTTCACCCGCTGGTTCCACCGCTGGGCGCTGCTCGCGGGCTGGGCGGTGGGCATGGTCTACGGCACGGCCGCCGCGTACGGGGTCGCCTCGCCGACGCAGAAGCACTTCGGCGGCTCCTCGAAGGAGATCCCCGGCATCGGTGAGATCGGCTACATCGGTCTCACGGCGTTCGTCCTGAACGTGGTGGTGACGGTGGTCCTCACCTTCGTCCTGAAGGCTCTGAAGGCCCCCGACGGCATCGACGAGACCAAGCCGGAGGACTACACGGCCGACGCGGGCGACCCGGGGGTCCAGGCGGAACTCCCGCCCGCCACCGCGGGCTCCGCCCACTAGAACCGACCGGGCACGTACATCCGCAGCGGGCCGCCGGTGATCAACCACACCGGCGGCCCGCTGTCGTACACACTCACGCCATGGACACCTTGATCCGGCGCGTGAAGCCCACCGAGTACGGCCCCCTCGGCGAGATGACGGCCCACGCCTATCTCGCCGACGGCCTCCTCGACTTCGGCGAGAGCGACGAGTACCTCCACGAACTGCGAGACGTCGCCGGACGGGCAGCCGCAGCCGACGTCCTGGTCGCCGTCGAGAACGACACCCTCCTCGGCGGCGTCACCTTCGTACCGTCCGGCGGCCCCATGGCCGACATAGCCGGCCCGGGAGAGGCCGAGATACGGATGCTCGCGGTCTCGCACGCCGCCCGCGGCCGCGGCACCGGCGAGGCCCTCGTAGGCGCCTGTGTCGACCGCGCACGGGCCACGCCCGGCTGCGTCCGCATCGTGCTGTCGACCCAGCGCACCATGCGCACAGCCCACCGCATCTACGAACGCCTGGGTTTCACCCGCACTCCCGAGCGCGACTGGAACCCGGTCCCGCACCTGGCGGACATCACTCTCCTCACCTACCAGTTGACGCTCTGAAACCAGCGCGACACAACATCTGGGGGTGCCACCGGAACCCGACACAAGATGTATGCTCGTGCTCGCTGTCGCCGCAGGGGAATCCGGTGCGAATCCGGAACTGTCCCGCAACGGTGTACCCATACGTGTTCGTACACGTATGGGCGTCAGTCCGAGGACCTGTCGACAGCGCGCACCGGCCGTCCGGCAGGTGCGCCCTGACGTCCGGGCCTCGTGGAATGGGCCGGTGGACGCGACGCCGTGTGCGCTCGTGTGCTGCCCCCTGCCCTGCGCGAGGCCCCTTGCCGAGCGAGGGAGAGCCCCACGTGACCATCGCGCCAGCCGAACCGGTCTCAGCTTCCGAAGAAGAGCACGACGGCCCCGGTGCCGCGCTGCTGCGGACCCTGACCGAGCTGACCGCCGATCTCCCCGACGCCGACCCCGGCCGGGTCGCCGCCGCCGCGTTGCGCGGCCGGTCCGCGCGGGCGGACGAGACGGAGCTGCGCGAGCTCGCGACGGAGTCGGCCGCCGGCCTCATCTCCGAGGACCCCGCCTACTCCCGGCTGGCCGCGCGGCTGCTGACGATCGGCATCCGCGCCGAGGCCGCCTCGCAGGGTGTCACCTCCTTCACCGAGTCCGTCGCGGTCGGCCACCGGGAGGGCCTGATCGCCGACCGGACCGCCGAGTTCGTGCGCCTGCACGCCGCCCGGCTGGACGCGCTGATCGACCGGGCCGCCGACGACCGCTTCGGCTATTTCGGCCTGCGGACCCTGCACAGCCGCTACCTGCTCCGCCACCCGATCACCCGCAAGGTCGTCGAGACGCCCCAGCACTTCATGCTGCGTGTCGCCGCCGGTCTCGCCGAGAACGACACGGCACAGTCCGTCGACGAGGTCGCCGCGCTCTACGGGCTCATGAGCCGCCTCGACTACCTCCCCTCCTCCCCCACCCTCTTCAACTCCGGCACCCGGCACCCCCAGATGTCGTCCTGCTACCTCCTCGACTCCCCCAAGGACGAGCTGGACTCGATCTACGACCGGTACCACCAGGTGGCGCGGCTGTCGAAGCACGCGGGCGGCATCGGACTGTCGTACTCCCGTATCCGTTCCCGCGGTTCGCTGATCCGGGGCACCAACGGCCACTCCAACGGCATCGTCCCGTTCCTGAAGACCCTCGACGCGTCGGTCGCCGCCGTGAACCAGGGCGGCCGCCGCAAGGGCGCGGCCGCGGTCTACCTGGAGACCTGGCACTCCGACATCGAGGAGTTCCTGGAACTGCGCGACAACACCGGCGAGGACGCCCGCCGTACCCACAACCTGAACCTCGCGCACTGGGTGCCGGACGAGTTCATGCGGCGGGTCAACGCCGACGGACAGTGGTCGCTGTTCTCCCCCTCGGACGTGCCCGAGCTGGTCGACCTGTTCGGCGAGGAGTTCGACGCCGCGTACCGGGCGGCCGAGGCGAAGGGCCTGGCGAAGAAGACCCTGCCGGCCCGTGAGCTGTACGGCCGCATGATGCGCGCCCTCGCGCAGACCGGCAACGGCTGGATGACCTTCAAGGACGCCTCTAACCGCACCGCCAACCAGACGGCCGAGCCGGGCCACGTCGTGCACTCCTCCAACCTCTGCACGGAGATCCTCGAGGTCACCGACGACGGGGAGACGGCGGTCTGCAACCTGGGCTCGGTCAACCTCGGCGCCTTCGTCGACCAGACCCGCGGGGACATCGACTGGGAGCGGCTGGACGAGACCGTCCGTACGGCCGTGACCTTCCTCGACCGGGTCGTGGACATCAACTTCTACCCGACCGAGCAGGCGGGCCGCTCCAACGCCCGCTGGCGTCCGGTCGGCCTCGGGGCCATGGGCCTGCAGGACGTCTTCTTCAAGCTGCGCCTGCCCTTCGACTCGCCCGAGGCCAAGGCGCTCTCCACCCGTATCGCCGAGCGCGTCATGCTCGCCTCGTACGAGGCCTCCGCCGACCTGGCCGAGCGCAACGGCGCGCTGCCGGCCTGGGAGAAGACCCGTACGGCCAGGGGCGTGCTGCACCCCGACCACTACGACGTGGAGCTGACCTGGCCCGAGCGCTGGGCGGCCCTGCGCGAGCGCATCGCCGCGACGGGCATGCGCAACTCCCTGCTCCTCGCCATCGCGCCCACGGCCACGATCGCCTCCATCGCGGGCGTGTACGAGTGCATCGAGCCGCAGGTGTCCAACCTGTTCAAGCGCGAGACGCTGTCCGGTGAGTTCCTCCAGGTCAACTCCTACCTGGTGGACGAGCTGAAGCGGCTCGGCGTGTGGGACGCCCGCAGCCGGGAGGCGCTGCGCGAGGCGAGTGGCTCGGTGCAGGACTTCGCCTGGATCCCCGCGGACGTACGGGCGCTCTACCGCACGGCGTGGGAGGTCCCGCAGCGCGGCCTGATCGACATGGCGGCGGCCAGGACGCCGTTCCTGGACCAGTCCCAGTCCCTGAACCTCTTCATGGAGACGCCGACCATCGGCAAGCTCTCCTCGATGTACGCGTACGCCTGGAAGGCCGGGCTGAAGACGACGTACTACCTGCGCTCGCGCCCGGCGACCCGCATCGCCCGCGCGGCACAGGCCGCCGTCCCCGCGCAGGCCACCACCCCGGACCCCGAAGCGGTCGCCTGCTCCCTGGAAAACCCCGAGTCCTGCGAAGCCTGCCAGTAATTCCCACCCGCCACCTGACCGCCACCCCTGGAGGACGGCGCTTCGCGCCGACTGCTATGACTCAGAATCTCCTCGACCCCGGCTTCGAGCTCACCCTGCGCCCCATGCGCTACCCGGACTTCTACGAGCGCTACCGGGACGCCATCAAGAACACCTGGACCGTGGAGGAGGTCGACCTCCACTCGGACGTCGCCGACCTCGCCAAGCTGACCCCGATGGAGCAGCACCTCATCGGCCGACTGGTGGCGTTCTTCGCGACGGGCGACTCGATCGTCGCGAACAACCTCGTGCTGACGCTGTACAAGCACATCAATTCCCCCGAGGCGCGGCTCTACCTGAGCCGGCAGCTCTTCGAGGAGGCCGTGCACGTCCAGTTCTATCTGACGCTGCTCGACACCTACCTCCCCGACCCGGAGGACCGCGCCGCCGCGTTCGACGCCGTCGAGAACATCCCGTCGATCCGTGAGAAGGCCGAGTTCTGCTTCAAGTGGATCGACTCGGTCGACAAGCTGGACCGTCTGGAGTCCAAGGCCGACCGCCGCAAGTTCCTGCTCAACCTGATCTGCTTCGCGGCGTGCATCGAGGGCCTGTTCTTCTACGGTGCCTTCGCCTACGTGTACTGGTTCCGCAGCCGGGGCCTGCTGCACGGCCTGGCCACGGGCACCAACTGGGTGTTCCGGGACGAGACGATGCACATGTCCTTCGCCTTCGAGGTGGTCGACACCGTCCGCAAGGAGGAGCCGGAGCTCTTCGACGACCAGCTCGAGCAGCAGGTCACGGACATGCTGCGGGAGGCCGTCGAGGCCGAGCTGCAGTTCGCGCGCGACCTGTGCGGTGACGGCCTCCCGGGCATGAACACCGAGTCGATGCGGCAGTACCTGGAGTGCGTCGCCGACCAGCGGCTCGCCCGGCTCGGCTTCGCTCCGGTGTACGGCTCCGAGAACCCCTTCTCCTTCATGGAGCTGCAGGGCGTTCAGGAGCTGACCAACTTCTTCGAGCGGCGCCCCTCGGCGTACCAGGTGGCGGTGGAGGGCACCGTCGACCTGGACGAGGACTTCTGAGCCCGCTCGCTCTCCCGGGCCTCCTGGGCCTCCCTGATCTGACGGTCGACGCGCCTGTCGCGCACGATGCCGATCACTGATGGGAGGACCAGGAGGACCAGCGTCCCCAGTACGAAGATCATTGCGATGAGTGTCTGTACCTGGTTCGTTTCCATGGACACCACTGTCGCGCCGATGACTCCTTACCGTCAGTGGCAGTACTGCCGTAGGCCCTCGAATTACTGCCACGGGCGAGGCACACTGGAGACATGCTCCAGAACGTGGCCGTCGCCCTGCTCGACGGCGTGAATCCCTTCGAACTGGGTGTGGTGTGCGAGGTCTTCGGCACCGACCGGAGCGACGAAGGCCTGCCGGTCTACGACTTCGCCGTCGCCTCGGCCGAGGGCCCGGTGCTGCGCATGAACTCGGGCCTCTCGCTCCAGGCCGAGCACGGCCTGGAGCGGCTGGAGACGGCCGATCTCATCGCCGTGCCGGCCGGGCACACCTACGCGTACCGGGACTTTCCCCCGGAGCTCCTGGACGCCCTGCGTCGCGCGGTCGACCGCGGTGCCCGGGTGCTGAGCGTGTGCTCCGGCGTCTTCGTGTTGGCCGCGGCCGGGCTGCTGGACGGCCGCCGCTGCGCCACGCACTGGAAACACGCGAAGGACCTCGCCCGGCAGTACCCGCGCGTGGTCGTCGAGCCGGACGTCCTCTACGTCGACGAGGACCCGGTGATCACCTCCGCCGGCACAGCCGCCGGCATCGACGCCTGCCTGCACCTGGTGCGCAAGGAGCAGGGCTCCGAGGTCGCCAACAAGATCGCCCGCAGGATGGTGGTACCGCCGCACCGTGACGGCGGCCAGGCCCAGTACATCGAGCGCCCGCTCCCCCACCCCGAGGGCGAGACGATCGGCGACGTACTGGCGTGGATGGAGCGCCATCTCGACGAGGAGGTCACCGTCGAGCAGCTCGCCGCCCACGCCCACATGTCCCCGCGCACCTTCGCCCGCCGCTTCCAGCAGGAGACGGGGACGACTCCCTACCGCTGGGTCCTGCGCCAGCGCGTGCTGCTGGCCCAGCGGCTTCTGGAGGCGACGGACGAGACGATGGACGCGATCGCCGGTCGAACGGGGTTCGGCAACGCGGCCACGCTGCGCCACCACTTCGTCCGGGCGGTCGGGACCACGCCGAACGCCTACCGGCGCACGTTCAGAGGCCCCGAAGCGGCCTGACCCACCTGCCGCTCACCTCGGCACCGGCCGCACCCGCAGGTCGTTCGGCCGGAGCGTGATGCCGACCCGCGTGGCGTCGTCCGAACCGGCCACCTGCTCGAACCGGTACTTCGTGGCCAGCGCCGCCGTGATCAGCGTCAGCTGGGCCATCGAGAAGTGATCGCTCGGGCACTTGCGGTTGCCCGTGCTGAACGGGCTCATGGCGTGCTTCGGGATGTCCTTGACCCGGTCCGGCAGCCACCGGTCGGGGTCGAACTCGAGGTTCCGCTCGTACGACTTCGCGTCGCGCTGGATCGCGTACGGGCTGTAGACGATGTCTGCCCCGGCCGGAATCCGGTATCCACCGAGTTCCGTGTCCCGTACCGCCCGGCGCGTCAGAATCCAGACGGCGGGGCGCAAACGCAGAGCCTCGACGACGACATTGTTGGTGTGCCTGAGCCCCCGGACGTCCTCGAATGCCACCGGCCTCCCACCGGTGACGGCTTCTACTTCGTCACGCACCCGGTCCGCCTGTTCAGGGTGTTCCGCAAGCATATGCAACAGCCACATGATCGTGGAGGCGACGGTTTCGCTGCCGGGAGTGAGGATCGCGACGACCTGATCATGGATCTCCTGTTCCCCGATGGGGTCACCATTCTCGTCCTTCGCCTCCAGCAATGCCGTCAGCAAATCGTCCGGCTTTTGACCGGATGCCCGGCGCTCGACGACGATCTCATCGACCAGAAGATGCAAATCGGCCAATGCCCGGTTGAATTCGCGGTTGGCGGGGAGCGGCAGTTTGTAGAGCGGCCCGAGCGGGACCACCATCCGCCGGTACATCCCGCGGAAGACGGTGGCGAGCGCGACGCACAGCCGCTCCGCCCGCTCGTCCATGGAGGCGCCGCGCAGCAGACAGCGGGCCGCGATGCGCACGGCCACCCGGAAGGACTCGGAGGTGCAGTCGACGGTCTCTCCCGCCGTCCAGCGCTCGGTCAGCGCGTGCGCCTCCTCCTCCATGATCGGCCCGTAACCGGGGATGGCGTCGAGCCGGAAGGCGGGCTGGATGGTGCGCCGCTGGCGCCGGTGCCGCGGCCCGTTCGCCGTGGCCACGCCCTCCTTGCCGAGCAGGCCCTCCAGGGACTCCCAGAGCGGCCCGGCGATGATGAAGTCGTTGCTCAGCGCCAGCGCGCCGGTGAGTTCGGGGGTGGTGACGGCGTACACGGTCTTCGGCCCGAGCTTCAGGCGGACCACGTCGCCGTGGTCGCGCAGCCGGGACATGAACGCCAGTGGGTCGCGCACGAGCTTCCAGCCATGGCCGAGGCCGGGGACACCGCCGCCCGCCCGGGGCGGCTCACGCAGATCCGGAGCCAGGGCTTCGGGTTGCACGGACTCGACGGTCATTTCTCACCTGCCGCTTCGTTGTTGACGTACGGGGGCGTGGACCGGTCGTCCCAGCTGTCGACCGTGTACCGGCCGGACTCGTGGTGGAACCAGTAGACGGAACTGAACCAGTTGCGCATATTGCTCAGGCAGGCCCGCACGGCGGCGCTCAGTTCTTTTCCCCGCACGGTGCCGTCGGCGAGGTCGTCGGCGAACCGCAATGCTTCATGCTCGACTTCGATGAATTCCGTGATGCAATTCTCGACACGGCTCCTGAGGTCCATGACAGCCTCTTCCAGAGTCAGCCCCTCATGGGTGATGAGACTGATTCCGAGATTGTGCACCTCGTCGCCCGCTATTTCCTTGGGAAGGGAGCACAGATCGTTGTACCAGGCCGCGAATTCCTGACTCAGCAGCGCCGCCCGCCGGTATGCCGGGTGTTTCCGGACAGGGTCGGGTATCTCGCACCCCGCGGCCGGCTCCAGTAGGTCCGTCCATATCCAGTGAGCGAAGGTGAGCCGGCGCAACCGGAGATACTCGTCGACCGTGGGCACGATTCCGTGGGTGCGGTTGTGGAACTCCCGGTCGTAGGCGTCGACCACCGCGTGGAAGTGCCGGGCGAACCGGAGGTTCCACGTCCTCGGCAGGAACGCGTACAGCCGCGACACACTGTCCGCGAACCCGGCGACCAGTGGGTCCTCGTGGTGCAGATGCGCCCCGG
The DNA here is from genome assembly GCF_050937045.1 of Streptomyces sp. CA-179760. Lineage (NCBI taxonomy): Bacteria > Bacillati > Actinomycetota > Actinomycetes > Kitasatosporales > Streptomycetaceae > Streptomyces > Streptomyces sp. CA-179760. The sequence goes on along the minus strand of NZ_JBNJLZ010000001.1, from coordinate 6,452,502 downwards.
GGAAGTCGAGGGCCGTGTGGAGCCGGTCCCGCAGCCGCCGCCAGGCGATGGGACGGCCGTGCACGATGTCGCGGTCGTGCCGGTCGTCCCAGACGAAGAACCAGGCGCTGTAGTCGGCGATCGCCTGAAGGACCTCGTCGGAGGCACCGATGTAGTACCCCGCCATGAGGTCGGTGTAGCAAAGGCCGTCGGCATATTCCTCCACCTTGTCCGCGGGCATGAGCCGCTTTTCGAGCAGCCAGGCCCGGGTCTTCTCCTGGCACTTCGGCCAATACGGGTGGAGTTGCCGGGGAAACGCCGCCTCGATCACCGGTAGAGAGAGCGACGGTGGAACTGCGATGGTGGTAGGTGCCGATGTGGTGCCGTCTGGCAAAGCATGCACGAACTAACCCCTCTCAGCCGCCAGTTGGCGCGGGCGCCCCTCCCTTCGTGCCGGGCGTGCGCCGTTGCATACCCCGCTCATCCCATTCAGCACTACAACTGACCGTTCTGGGAACGCATTTGCTTCATTCACTACCCCACAGTGCCGGGATCCTCCCGGTGTGTGACTGGTGACGGATCACCAGGAGAGCAGAAGCGATCGAACGTGCGACGGACAGGCGAACGACACAGGCGAACGGCGTCTGTTCGGGACGGGATTCCCGAACAGACGCCGTTCGCCTGGTGCGTGTGAGGTCTCAGTCGTTCGCGACCACGGGGTAGCGGGGCTCGTTCTCGGCCATCTGCCGCAGCGCGTCCTTGCGCTCCCGCTTGGAGAGCCGGTCGATGTACAGGTAGCCGTAGAGGTGGTCGGTCTCGTGCTGCAAACACCGAGCGAAGTATCCGGTGCCGCGCACCTTGATCGGGTTGCCCTTCTCGTCCTGCCCGGTCACCTCGGCGTAGTCGGGCCGGGCGAGCGGCGCGTACGCGGTGGGCACCGACAGGCAGCCCTCGTTGCTGTCGTCCAGCCGGCGGTTCTCGGCGGGCAGTTCGACGAGCCTGGGGTTGCAGATCACACCGGTGTGGCGGGCACCCTCGTCGTCGGGGCAGTCGTAGATGAAGACCTTCAGGTCGACACCGATCTGGTTGGCGGCCAGGCCCACTCCCTCGGCGGTGCGCTGGCTGGCGAACATGTCCGCGACGAGCTGCTGGAACTCCTCGCCGAACTCGGTGACGTCCTTGCACTCCTTGTGCAGCACCGGGTTCCCGACCACCGTGATCGGCCGCGAGTTCCCCCGCTCCCGCCAGGCCGCCTCGCGCTCCTCGCAGTCCTCCGTGTCGATCACGTACCCCTCGTCATCGACGGGGAGCACGCCGGGCTGCTGATCGGTGTCCTGCTGAGCCATGACGTACGTACGCCTTCCTGCACAAAAAATGGGATGCGGATACAGACTACGCCGGTGTCGCACGCCATTCTTTTGCTTGGGGGCGGGGCTGTATCGATCTGCGGCTCCGCCGCGTGGGCGCGAACAACCACGACGGCGCCGCGGCCGACAAGACGGTCTCAGCAGACCTCTTCCAGATCCCGCCAGTCCCGAGAATCCGGACTGTCAGCCACCCACCCGTCCAGCAACCCTCGAACCAGCGAAGCCGGAGCGGCCAGCCCGCACTCCCGCTCCGGCACCCACAGCTGCCCGTCCGTCCGATGCCCCAGCGGCCCGGGATGCCCCGGCTCACTGTGATCATGCGGGTCGAGGTGCTCCCCGTCACCCTCGTCCGACGGCATCCGGGACTCGGAACACATCCGGCACAGCAACCGCACCGAGGAAGACCAGTCCTCCGCCGCGAACCCGGCGTCACCCGCCAGCTGCTCCAGCGCGTCCCGGTCGGACTCGGTCGCCGCCTCCAGCAGCACCACCCAGGTCGGCACCGGCGACGGCGCCCAGAGCTCGATCTCATCGAACACCGGGTACGTGTGCCCGGCGGCCGTGGTCCGCTCCCCGTGCGGCACCCCGTCGTGCAGGACGACCTCGCCCCAGCGCCGCCCCGACGACGGCAGCGGAATGGACAGCACCTCGATCCGCGCGGGATCCAGCCGCCGCCCCCACACGACCTCGGCCTCCCCCTCCGGGGACAGCCGCACGGCCGCGCTGCCGAGGTCCATGCCGACGGGCTCGCCGGCGGCGATGGCCGAACCCGGCATCCGCAGCCCATAGGCCTGCCAGGCGCGCCGGGCCAGCGGCCAGTCCTGGAGGGCGGTCGCGGCGATGCCGACGTTCCACCAGTCGGGCGCACCGGTGTCCCGGTCGAGCAGGGCCACGGCCCTCAGGCCCGCCGCCCGCGCCTGCTCCCAGTCGTGCCGGAACTTGTGCAGCAGGGCGAGGTTGAACCACGACTCGGACAACCAGGGCTCCAGGTCGGCGGCACGTGTCAACAGTGCGCCCGCGTCCTCGTACCTACCGTCGCCGATAAGTGTGAACGCCCGGTCTGTGGCCTGCCGCCAGGAGGCGGAGGGCCGGTGCCGTCCCTTGCCGAAGATCCTCACGATTCCCGCCTGCCAGTTCCGTGCGGTGGGCTGGCCGTAGCTGTGTTTCGAGCCCCCGGACACCTTCTCCTTCGCATCCAACCACGTACGGCCTCCGAGTCGCTCATTACCCATGGGTTACCCAGCCACGGGCAGAGTCAGACTGCTCCTTGCCAGTACCCGGGCCATTGATTCCACCACCTCCGGCGCGTACTTCCCGGCGGTGGCGAGCCGGAGTTCCTCCAGCGCCGTCAGCGGCCCGCCGGGCCCGCCTTCCCTGGACTTCTCCTCGTACGCGTTCACGGCCCGGACGATTCGCGCGGCGAGCGGCTGCTCGGCGTAGGGGTCGGCCTGCCGCTCCACGACCACGGCGACCGCCTCGTCGACCCCCGTCTGCCGTACGACGGCACCACCGAGCAGCGCGATCCGCCGCTGCTCCGCGGCGGGCAGGTCGGCGGTGGCGCCCGCCGGCACCGGGTCGACGAGGCTCAGCTGGCCGATGTCGTGCATGAGCGCGGCGTACTCCAGCACAGCCAGTTCGGGCTCGGTCAGGCCCAGGTCCCGCCCCACCGCCTGGCCGAGCGCGGCGACGCGCCGGGCGTGCCCGCAGGGGGTGCAGCCGGCGACCTCGGTGGCCCGCGCGAGGGAGGCGATGGTCTGCCCGTAGGTGGCCCGGACGGCGGCGTACCGCCGGAACGACATCTGGGCGAGCAGCAGCGGCACGGAGAAGACGGGCAGCGCCCACAGCCCGACCACGGCGACCGCGAGGGCCATCACCGCACCGGTCGCGATGACGGCGGACCCGATGCCGCACACGGCCCGCAGCTCGTCCCGCAGCACCGGGCCGAAGGGCCAGCCGGTGCGCGAGTGGGCCAGGGCGGCGGCGAGCACCGCGTCGCACAGCGCGGTCAGGCACAGCAGTGCGAGCAGCAGCAGCGCGTAGGCGGGTCCGCCCCAGTCGTCGAACATCCCCCGGTTGTACGGGGGCTGGAAGCACACGGCGACGAATCCGACGGTGAGCATGCGGCGCGCCAGGTGGTCGAGGGTGGGCCCCTGTCCGCGCGCTACGTGCGGCACGCTGCCGAGCAGCGAGGCGGCCAGTACGACGGCGACGACCTGGGAGAGGCCGTGGTGCGTGGCCCGCCCGCCGGCCTCCCCGAGCAGCGCGTACGACAGGGCCGCCGCTGCCCCGAGCGGGGCCGGTTCCCGGATCCGCGCGCCGTTGCGCCGGGTGAGCTCACCGACGGTGACGAGGACCCCGAAGGCGAGGGCGACGCGGCGTTCCTCGAGTCCGTTGTAGAGGGTGGCGGCGAGGGAGCCGGTAGCGAGGAGGGCGGCGCAGGCGTGGACAAGGGTGCGCAGGAGAGGCGCCCCGCACGCGCTCATCGGTGTGCTCCCGGCCGGCTGGAGACGGGTGTGCCGGGCGGGGGCACCCGGGGCGTGTGGGCGTCGTCGGCGGTCACCGCGGGATGCCAGCCCGCCCGCCGTACGGCCTCGACCAGGGCCGTGACCATCACGGGGTCGAAGTGGCTGCCCGCGCACCGCTCCAGTTCCTCCAGTGCCACCGCGACGGGGCGGGCCCTGCTGTAGCTGCGGGTGGAGGTCATGGCGTCGAAGGCGTCGGCGACGGCCACGACCCGTGCGGACTCCGGGATCTGACGGCCCACCAGTCCGTATGGATAGCCGCTGCCGTCCAGCCGTTCATGGTGGTGCAGTACGGCGGCGCGGGCCTCGCCGAGGAAGCCGATTCCGCGCACCATCTCGTGCCCGTACTCGGGGTGCAGTTCGATCACGCGCCGTTCCTCGGGGGTCAGCGGCCCGTTCTTCCTGAGCAGCCGGGTGGGCACGCCCAGCTTGCCGACGTCGTGCAGGATCCCGGCGAAGCGGAGCACCTCGACGCGCTCGTCGTCCATGCCCAGCTCGCGCGCGATCATCATGGAGGCCTGTCCGACGCGCTCGCTGTGCCCGCGCGTGTACCCGTCCTTGATGTCGACGGCCTGGACCAGTGCCCGGATGGTTGCCTGGTGGGCGGCCCGTTCCCGGTGGTACTGGGCGAACGCCCACCACGACACACACATCGGCAGCAGCACGAGCAGCGCGGCCACGGGACCGTACGGGCTGCGCCACAGGACGGCCATCATCAGCCCGGCGAGCCCGTGCACGGCGATCGGCGCGAGCGAGCGCGCCACCAGCCCCCGCCAGGCGCGCCGCACGGGCACCCGCTCGGCCGCAGCGAGGATCCCGCCGTCCAGCAGCGCGAGCACCAGGCAGAACGCCAGCACGGCGGCCCCGGCCGGCCCGAGCGCGTAGGGGACGTCGCCCGTGACGACCGCGTCCCGCCCGCCGAGCGCCCAGTGCACCCGGGCCGCGGCCCACACGCCGAGGACGAGCTGGGCGGCCCGCCAGATCCGCCGCAACGTAAAGGGCCGCTGCCCGACGGGCGCGAGCAGCGCGGCGGGCACGGCGACTAGGGCGGCGGCGGGCGCCGGAAGCAGGAAGGCGCCGGCGAGGAGCACGGGATAGAAGGTCCCGGCCGGGTGCGAGATGCCGACGAACCGGGACCGGGCGACGCGCTCGCACCCGGCGTACAGCGCGGCGAGCAGCGCGACGGCCCACCAGGGCGTACGGACGCCGGGCAGTGGGAGCAGACAGCACAGGGCGGCGACGACGACAGCGGCGACATACATCCGTGCCCGCGCCGAAACCGCTTCCATGAGCCCCTCCCGGCCATGTCCGTCAGGCCCGGAGCCTAGGACGGCAGTGGGGGGCTCCACGGGCCGAAAGCCCGTGGATTAGCACGTTCGAGTGACGCGTTCGAGAGTGACTTGAGGATGACTACCCCTGGAGAGGCGGGGTAGTTGAAAAGCGCAGGAGTGTCAGGATTCCTGCGGCGAGGCCGGCGAGGCCGTGACGTCCTGATCGGGGACCGCCTGGCCGGAACGGATCAGGTCGATCCGTCCCATGACCTTGGCCCGCAGGTCACCCGGCACGTCGTCATGCCCGCAGCAGCGCTTGACGAGCTTCTTCACAGCCTGCTCGAGCCCGTACTTCTCGAGGCAGGGCGAGCATTCCTCGAAGTGGTGCTCGAACTTCACGCAGTCCGAGTCCGGCATCTCACGGTCGAGGAACTCGTAGAGATGATCGAGGATTTCGCTGCAATCCGTCTCGTGCGGCTCTCCGCAGCTCATGACCCCGAGCCTTTCGCTTCGTTCGACTCTCCGGCGCCGGCCGGGACCATCCCACGGTCGCGGGCGTAGTCCTCCAGCATGCCGCGCAGCTGACGGCGGCCCCGGTGCAGCCGGGACATCACCGTACCGATGGGTGTCCCCATGATGTCGGCGATCTCCTTGTAGGCAAAGCCCTCCACGTCCGCGAGATACACGGCGATGCGGAACTCCTCGGGAATCGCCTGGAGTGCTTCCTTCACGTCCGAGTCGGGCAGGTGGTCGAGCGCCTGCGACTCCGCGGAGCGCAAGCCCGTCGACATGTGCGACTCGGCGCGGGCGAGCTGCCAGTCCTCGATCTCCTCGGCCGCGGAGCGCTGAGGTTCGCGCTGCTTCTTGCGGTACGAGTTGATGAAGGTGTTGGTGAGGATCCGGTACAGCCACGCCTTGAGGTTGGTGCCCTCGCGGAACTGGTGGAAGGACGCGTACGCCTTGGCGTACGTCTCCTGCACCAGGTCCTCGGCGTCGGCCGGGTTGCGCGTCATGCGCAGCCCCGCCGAGTACATCTGGTCGAGGAACTCGAGCGCGTCCCGCTCGAAGCGCGCACTGCGCTCCGCGGCCGTCTCCGCGCCCGTGCCGCCCTGGCCCTCGGGCTGCTCCGCCTGGCCGTGTTCGGTCCCTGCGTCGGTCCCAGTGACCGGACCCACCTCCTCGAGTGTTCTCGTGAGACCGAGACCGGTCTCACCCGAATCGGAGGATAGACGACGATCCGGTCCGCCCGCCGCCCGAACAGGGGCGGTCCTGGCCGCGTGCAGCACCGTCCACTCCAGGTCGGCGCGGCTGCTGCGGCTCGGGCAGATGGTCGAACCCATGCGGCGGACTTCCTCTCCTACGGCGTCTGTGCTGGTCTCCAGCACGTACGTCCCGCACAACAGTGCTCGCCGTCCCGGCATTCCCGGAGCTTCACCCGAGTGACCCGGTCCACTCCAGGACCGCGTCCGTGATGAGCTTCACGGCCTCGTCCTGCGAGATCTCCGCACGTTTGGGGACGGCGAAGCCGTGATCGCCGTACGGCACCTCGGCGAGTTCGTACGAGCCCGCGGGGAACTCCTCCGGCTTCCCGAAGGGGTCGTTCCCGCCCTGGACGACCAGGGTGGGCACCCCGGAACCGAGCAGTTCGCCGGCCCTGGACTTCTCCGGCTTCCCCGGTGGATGGAGGGGGAAGCTGAGGGCCAGGACAGCGTGCGCGCCCAGCTCGGTGGCGGTACGGCAGGCGACCCGGGCCCCGGCGCTGCGTCCGCCGGAGATCACCGGCAGGCCCGGCTCGGCCAGGGCGGGCCAGATGCCGCGCCAGCCGACGTCCAGGGTCTTGGGCGCGGGGGCCAGCTTCTTCCCGGCCACCCGCCAGGGCTGCTCCACACGGGCCACGGTCACGCCGTGCGCGGGCAGGACCTCGGCCAGGGCCTTCAGGTCGCGGGCCTCGATGCCGCCGCCCGCGCCGTGGCTGACGGCGAGCACGAGCCGCGCCTTCTTCGCCCGGTGCCAGGTGATGCGGGCGGTTCCGGCGTCGGTCTCGACGGTCTCGGTGGCCGTGCTGGTCGCTCTCGTCACATGCGTCACGTCAGAAGAGTGTGCCCTCTTCGGGTCCTTCCAGCTCCTTCAGCAGCTCCGGCCCGTTGTTGCGGACGTTGCTGACGGCCGTGGTGACCGGGTAGGCGCGCATCAGCCCGGCGGGCGGCGGGGCCAGCAGCTCGCGCAGGCCGTCGGGGTCCGTGCGGGACGGGTCCAGCCAGGCGTCCCAGCGGTCGGGCGTGAGCATCAGCGGCATCCGGGGGTGGATCTCGGCCAGGGCCCGGGGGCCGTCCGCCGGGGACACCGCCAGCGGGCTCGTCTCGGCCTCGGTGGTGATGACGGAGCACGTCACCCACCAGGACTGCGGATGGTCGTCGGGCAGCGTCCGGTCCCGCCAGAACTCGTACAGCCCGGCCATGGCGAAGACCGACCCGTCCGCCGGAGTCACGAAGTACGGCTGTTTGCGGGGCCGCTTCTTCTTCCCCTCGACCTCCAGCTCGCGCTCCTGCGTGCCGGTGACCCACTCGTAGTAGCCGTCGGCGGGCAGGACGCAGCGCCGGGAGGTGAAGGCACGGCGGAAGGACGGCTTCTCGTGGACGGTCTCCGCGCGGGCGTTGATCATCCGGGCGCCGCCCTCGGGGGTCTTCGACCAGGACGGGACGAGTCCCCACTTCAGCTTCCGCAGCTGCCGAACCGGCCGCGGGTCGTCCACGTCTTTCAGAGGGCGGTCGAGGACGGCGTAGACCTCTTTGGTGGGTGCCACGTTGTAGTCCGGCTCGAGGGTCTCCTCGGGCTCCCACTTCTCGATCTCAAAGATTCCTGCGAGATCCTCTGGCCTGCGACTCGCTGAATACCGTCCGCACATACGTGCCACACTGCCAGATTCCATCCGACCACAGGGAGCCAACGCCGCACATGGACAGCACCGCTACCGCCTCGCTCGCCTCCCTCTGGGACGAGGTCTCCGGCACGCAGCCCGACCCCGACCTGTGGGTGGTGATCGCGACTCTGGCCGCCGCGCTCGCCGTGGTGATCCCGCACGGCCTGTGGCGCGTCTCCCGCAACGCCATCACCATCGCCCACGAGGGCGGCCACGGGCTCGTGGCCCTGCTCACCGGCCGCACCCTCACCGGCATACGGCTGCACTCGGACACCAGCGGCCTGACCGTCAGCCGCGGCAAGCCGCACGGCATCGGCATGATCCTCACGGCCGCCGCCGGCTACACCGCACCGCCCCTGCTGGGCCTCGGCGGAGCGGCCCTGCTGGGCGCCGGCCACATCACGCTCCTGCTGTGGCTGGCCACCGCCCTGCTCCTGATCATGCTCGTGATGATCCGCAACGCGTACGGCGCCCTGACCATGATCGTCACCGGTGGCCTGTTCGTCCTGGTGTCCTGGCTGGCCGGCCCTCAGGTGCAGGCCGCGTTCGCGTACGTGGTGGTGTGGTTCCTGTTGCTGGGCGGGGTCCGCCCGGCCTTCGAACTCCAGGCGAAGCGGGCCCGGGGCGGGGCGGGCGACTCGGACGCGGACCAGTTGTCGCGGCTGACGCACGTACCGGCGGGGCTGTGGTTCTTCCTGTTCCACGCGGTGTCGCTGTGCTCGCTGATCGGGGGAGGGCGCTGGCTGCTCGGGCTATGACGTGCCCCGAGGGGGCGCGTTCATGGGGGGGCGCGGGACTGTGTCGATGTGCGGCTCCGCCGCGTGGGCGCGAACGGCCCCAACGGCGCCGCACCCGAACGACGGCCTACTTATAAAGTGGGGCCATGGCCCCGAACACCCAAGACACCGCCCTCTGGCCCGCCCCGCACGCGAGCGGAGCCGTCGACGCGACGGTCCACGTGCCCGGGTCCAAGTCCGTCACCAACCGCGCCCTGGTACTCGCCTCCCTCGCCTCCGAGCCCGGCTGGCTGCGCCGCCCGCTGCGTTCCCGCGACACCCTGCTGATGGCCGGTGCGCTGCGCGCGATGGGTATCGAGATCGAGGAGACGGTGTCGTCGAGCTCCTCCGTCGCGGGGGGCCCCGACGGCATCGGCGAGGCCTGGCGTGTGCTCCCCACGGGCCTGCGCGGACCGGCCACGGTCGACGTCGGCAACGCCGGCACGGTGATGCGGTTCCTGCCCCCGGTCGCCACGCTCGCCGACGGTCCCGTCCGGTTCGACGGCGACCCTCGCTCGTACGAGCGTCCCCTGAACGGAGTCATCGACGCGCTGCGCCAGCTCGGCGCCCGGATCGACGACGACGGCCGCGGCGCGCTGCCGATGACCGTGCACGGCAGCGGTGCCCTGGAGGGCGGCCAGGTCTCGATCGACGCGTCCTCCTCTTCGCAGTTCGTGAGCGCGCTGCTGCTGTCCGGGCCGCGCTTCAACCAGGGCGTCGAGGTCCGCCACACCGGCAGCACACTGCCCTCCATGCCGCACATCCGCATGACCGTCGACATGCTGCGCGCGGTCGGCGCTCAGGTGGACACGCCCGAGTCGGGCGGCGAGCCGAACGTCTGGCGGGTCACGCCGGGCGCCCTGCTCGGCCGGGACCTGGTCATCGAGCCGGACCTGTCCAACGCCCAGCCCTTCCTGGCGGCCGCGCTGGTGACCGGCGGCAAGGTCGTCGTCCCGGCCTGGCCGGCCCGCACCACCCAGCCCGGTGACCGGCTGCGCGAGATCTTCACCGAGATGGGCGGCTCCTGCGAACTGACCGAGTACGGACTCGCGTTCACCGGCACCGGCTCGGTCCATGGCATCGATGTCGACCTGAGCGAGGTCGGCGAGCTGACGCCGGGCATCGCGGCGGTCGCGGCCCTCGCCGACTCCCCCTCGACCCTGCGCGGAGTGGCCCATCTGCGGCTGCACGAGACGGACCGGCTGGCCGCGCTGACGAAGGAGATCAACGAGCTCGGCGGCGACGTGACGGAGACCGCCGACGGCCTGCACATCCGCCCGCGCCGGCTGCACGGCGGGATCTTCCACACGTACGACGACCACCGCATGGCCACGGCCGGCGCGATCATCGGACTCGCGGTCGAGGGAGTTGAGATCGAGAACGTGGCGACGACGGCCAAGACCCTGCCCGACTTCCCCGATCTGTGGACCGGGATGCTCGGGGCGTAGGACGCAGGGATCACGTCATGCGCCGCTACGGCAAGCACACCGACGAGGACGACATCCGCACCCGCCCCGGCCGCCGGAACACCCGGCCCCGGACGAACATCAGGCCCAAGCACGAGGACGCCGCCGAGGGCCTCGTCCTCACCGTCGACCGGGGCCGGCTCACCTGCCTCGTCGAGGACCATGTGGTGATGGCGATGAAGGCCCGCGAGCTGGGCCGCAAGGCCGCCGTGGTCGGCGACCGCGTGGCCCTCGTGGGCGACCTGTCCGGCAAGAAGGACACCCTCGCCCGGATCGTCCGCATCGAGGAGCGCACCTCCGTGCTGCGACGGACCGCGGACGACGACGATCCGTTCGAGCGCGTGGTCGTCGCCAACGCCGACCAGCTGGCCATCGTCACCGCCCTGGCCGACCCGGAGCCCCGCCCGCGCCTGATCGACCGCTGTCTGGTCGCGGCCTACGACGGTGGCCTGGAACCGCTGCTGGTGCTGACCAAGTCGGACCTGGCCCCGCCCGACAAGCTGCTGGAGCTGTACGGCGACCTCGACATCCCCTACGTCGTCACGAGCCGCGGGGAACTGGACAGCGGCGTCGCCGTCGCCCGGGTGCGGGAGCAGCTCGACGGCAAGATCACCGCGTTCGTCGGTCACTCCGGGGTCGGCAAGACGACCCTGGTCAACGCGCTGGTGCCGCAGGAGCGGCGGCGTACGACCGGGCATGTGAACGCGGTGACGGGCCGCGGCCGGCACACCACCACGTCCGCCCTGGCGCTGCCGCTGTCGGACGACGACGGCTGGGTGATCGACACCCCGGGCCTGCGGTCCTTCGGTCTGCACCACGTGGACCCCTCCCGGGTCATCCACGCCTTTCCCGACCTGGAGCCGGGCACCGAGGGCTGCCCGCGCGCGTGCAGCCACGACGAGCAGGACTGCGCGCTGGACGCGTGGGTGGCCGAGGGGCACGCGGACCCGGCGCGGCTGTACTCGCTGCGGCGGCTGCTGGCCACACGGGAGCGGAAGGAAGGCGACTGACCTCAGCGTTGTTTGTCGTGGCGCGTGGACGGTAAGTGCATAATCACTAGTCGCACCAAGCCGAATGCATGCGGTCACTGAACGTGGGACACGGGAGGAACGGCTCATGGCGTGGCTGCTGGTCATCGTGGCCGGGTTGCTGGAGACCGGCTTCGCCGTGTGTCTGAAGCTGTCACACGGCTTCACCCGGCTCTGGCCGACAGTCGCGTTCTGCGTCTTCGCCCTCGGCAGTTTCGGGCTGCTGACCCTGGCTCTGAGGAGACTCGACGTGGGCCCCGCGTACGCGGTGTGGACCGGGATCGGGGCGGCGGGCACGGCGATCTACGGCATGGTGTTCCTGGGCGACCTGGTGTCGACGCTGAAGCTGGTGTCGATCAGTCTCGTCATCGTCGGCGTGATCGGGCTGCAGTTGTCGGGTTCGGCGCACTGACGCCCTGTCACCCGGACTGCCGATGCAGGGCGCTGTGGACCAGGTCCGTGACGCCGCCCTCGCCGGGTGGCGCGGCCACACAGGACAGGGCGAGCCGGACGGCGAGTTCGCAGGAGCGGGCCAGGTCGGCGGTGTCGGACTTGGGCGTACCAGGTGCGGACAGGACGGTGACGGCCCGGTCGCGGATGAGGGTGACCAGGTCGCCGGGTGAGGGCAGCGGACCGTCGGCGCGGCGCTGGGCGGGTGCGGCGGTGGTGGACGGCACGGCCGAGAGGGTCGGCGAGGGCAGCCGTTCGCTCCAGCAGCCGGTGAGCATGGCGCGGACCAGGGCGTTCTCGCGGGCCGCCGACGTGGTCCACTCGGCGGTGGCGGTGAGGCGGTCGCGGAGGTCGCTGTGGCCGGCGAGCGCGCGGTCCACGCCGGCGAGGTACCCGTCGGCCTCTCTCCTCACGAGTGCCCGGGCGAGGCCGTCCTTGCTGCCGAACTCGTTGTACAGCGTCTGCCGCGACACTCCGGCCGCCAGGGCCACGTCCACCATCCGCACGGCGGACCACGACCGGCGCGCCAGCGCCGCGTAGGCGGCGTCCAACAGAGATTCCCGCGCTGCAGGCATCATTGCCTCCCCTTGGGGCCAGCGGCTCTGCGCCCAGGTTTGACGCGCCTGCAACCACTGTCAAGAGTCCACGGGGGCACACGGGGGCGCCTTTGAGCCGACCTGCGCGGGTCGGCTCGCCCCAGCTGCGGGCATCGTGCCGCCAAGGGCGGCACGGGTGGGCGCGGCGGCACCCCGCCGCGCCGGGTCGCGCACCCACCCGCCCCCAGCCCCCACGCCGAACACCCCGATGCCGCCAGGACACACACGCCCCCTGCCCCCACGCCGGGCCCCGCCGCACGCCGGGCGACCACAACGCCCCCACACCCCGGCACAAACCCCCTGTAGCCCCACCCCCACCTCGGCAGATAGGTTCGTTGCATGCCCGACTACCTCGACGATCTGCGTCTCGCCCACGTCCTCGCCGACGCCGCCGACGCCGCGACGACGGACCGGTTCAAGGCCCTCGACCTCAAGGTCGAGACCAAACCGGACATGACGCCGGTGAGCGAAGCGGACAAGGCCGCGGAGGAGCTCATCCGCGGCCAGCTCCAGCGCGCCCGCCCACGGGACGCGATCCTCGGCGAGGAGTACGGCGTCGAGGGCACCGGCCCCCGCCGCTGGGTCATCGACCCGATCGACGGCACCAAGAACTACGTACGCGGCGTCCCCGTCTGGGCCACCCTCATCTCTCTGATGGAGGCCGGCGAGGGCGGTTTCCAGCCCGTCGTCGGCGTCGTCTCCGCCCCTGCCCTGAGCCGCCGCTGGTGGGCCGCGAAGGGCCATGGCGCTTTCACCGGCCGCAGCCTCACCAAGGCCTCCCGCCTGAACGTCTCCCGCGTCAACAAGCTCGCCGACGCCTCCTTCGCGTACTCGTCGCTCAGCGGCTGGGAGGCGCAGGGCCGTCTGGACGGCTTCCTGGACCTCACCCGAGAGGTGTGGCGCACGCGCGCGTACGGCGACTTCTGGCCGTACATGATGGTCGCGGAAGGCGCCGTCGACATGTGCGCCGAGCCGGAGCTGTCGCTGTGGGACATGGCCGCCACCGCGATCATCGTCACGGAGGCCGGCGGCACCTTCACCGGACTCGACGCCCGCCCCGGCCCGCACAGCGGCGACGCGGCCGCGTCGAACGGTCTGCTGCACGACGAGTTGCTCGGATATCTCAACCAGCGCTACTGAGCGCGCCCCGCTGTTACCGAGCGCCCCCTTGTTGACTCTCCCTTTACCTGCCACCCTGAGAGTCCCCCATCTTGTGAACTTGTGAAACGCTGAACAAACGGCGGGTTCACTCCCAGGAGGTGGCTCCACCCATGCTCGTCCGAGACGCCATGACCACCGTCGTCCTCACCATCGGCCCGACCCACACCCTTCGCCAGGCCGCCGCATTGATGTCCGCGCGTCGGGTCGGGGCGGCCGTGGTCCACGACCCCGACGCCGGCGGCATCGGCATCCTCACCGAACGCGACGTCCTCAACTCCGTGGGCCGGGGCCAGGACCCGGACACGGAACTCGCCCACGCCCACACCACCACCGACGTCGTGTTCGCGGCTCCGGCCTGGACCCTGGAGGAGGCGGCACGGGCCATGGCGCACGGCGGTTTCCGCCACCTCATCGTGCTGGACGACGACGAGCCCGCCGGCATCGTCTCGGTCCGCGACATCATCCGCTGCTGGGTACCGGCTCGCCAGCAGGTACCCGCCTGACAGCCTCACAGTAGACAACGTCTAAAACGGGCTAGGTTCTAATTTCACACCTGTTCGGGACCTGGTCCGTTTTGCTGTTAGGCTGGTGGCTATGAGTGACCTTCTGGAACGGCTGCGCGGACGCGGATGGCGGATGACCGCGCAGCGGCGTGTCGTGGCCGAGGTCCTCGACGGCGAACACGTCCATCTGACGGCCGACGAGGTCCACGCCCGGGCCGTCGCCAAGCTGCCCGAGATCTCCCGGGCGACCGTCTACAACACGCTCGGCGAGCTCGTGTCCCTCGGCGAGGTGCTCGAGGTCTCCACCGATCAGCGCGCCAAGCGGTACGACCCGAACGCCCACCAGCCGCACCACCATCTGGTCTGCGCCCAGTGCGGCGCGATCCGGGACGTCCACCCCATCGGCAACCCGCTGGCGGACCTCCCCGACTCGGAGCGCTTCGGCTTCACGGTCTCCGACGTCGAGCTGACGTACCGCGGAGTCTGCCCGAACTGCGCGGCCGCCTAGCCCCGCTCTTCCCGACAAGCCCCGGCATCGATCGATGCCGGGGCTTGTCCGTTCGAGGAGACGATGAGTCGCAGCCCTGAACAAACACCTAGAGCCGCACAAACACCGAGGGCCGGAACCCTTTCGGATTCCGGCCCTCGGCCTTCAGTAGCGGGGACAGGATTTGAACCTGCGACCTCTGGGTTATGAGCCCAGCGAGCTACCGAGCTGCTCCACCCCGCGGCGATGAATGCAACGTTACGCGAACGCAGAGGCCGGATGCAAATCGCTTACGCGGCGGCGTCTCGCAGCCCGGTCCGGCTCTACGCCGACAGCTCCTGCCGCAACGCGTCCCGCAGCCGAGCCGCCCGCTCCGCGACGGACTCAGGCCCGAGAGACACCGCCCGGTCGGCCCATCGCTGCCCCTCCGCCAGCTCTCCCCGACGCGCGTAGACGAGGGCCAGCCGCAACGCCGCCCGCCCGTGCCCCGCATCGGCCGCCCGGGTCCACCACACCGCGGCCTCTGGCTCGCTGCCCTCCCGGGCCAGCAGCAGCCCCAGATTGAACGCGCCGTTGCGGGACCCGGCCTCGGCCGCCTCCCGGTACCACCGAGCCGCCTCGACGACGTCCCCCGGGCCGCGGCGTGCATGCCGACCCGCACCTGCGCCCGCCGGTGCCCCTGCGAGGCCGCCCGCTCGTACCACTCCTCGCACTCGCTCCGCTGGTGCACCGGCTCCCCGAGCTCATGCGCCGGCTCCGGCGGCCGACGCGCGTCGAGCACGGTCGCCAGCCGGTACGCGGCCTCGGCGCTCCCGCCCCCGGCCGCACACCGCAGGTGCCGTTCCGCCTCCTGGCCCTCACCGTCCCGCAGCAGCGCCATGCCGACCTGCAGCGCGGCCTCTGTGTGCCCCGCGGCGGCGGCCCGCTCGTACCAGCGCAGCGCGGCCTGCTCCTCGCCCCGTCCGGCATGGAGGATGCCCAGGTTGAAAGCGGCGTCCACGCTCCCGGCCTCCGCCGCCTTGGAGAACCACGGCTCCGCGCCCGTCTCGTCCCCGGCCCGCAGCAGCAGGATCGCCAGCGCGTTCGCGGCCTCCTGGTGCCCGGCGTAGGCCGCGCGCCGGTACCACTGCTCGGCGTGCGGGGTGCGCCCCTGTTCGACGCAGAGCAAACCGAGGTTGTACGCGCCGTTGACGTCGCCCGCGTCCATCGCGGCCCGGTACCACCGCTCGGCGGTCTGGGTCTCGCCCCGCTCGGCATGCAGCGCGCCCAGCGCGTTCGCCGCATTGCCGTCGCCGTCCTGAGCGGCGCGCAGCCACCACACGGCGGCGTTCTCGGTGTCGCCTGCGTCGCGCAGCAGGAACCCGAGCGCGCAAGCCGCCCGCGCCTCGCCCTCCTTGGCCGACGTCAGGTACCAGCGCCCGGCCTCCTTGAGCTCGCCGCGCTTCTCCAGGATCGTCCCGAGGTGCAGCGCGGCACGCCGGTGCCCGCGCGCGGCGGCCTGCCGGTACCACTGCTCGGCCTCGTCCGGCACGGACGCGCCATCGTCGTCGGCGTCCCGCGCCCCCTTGCGGTCCAGCGCCCGCGCCAGCCGGTACGCCGCCTCCCGATGCCCGCGCTCGGCCGCGGCCCGCATCCAGTGCTCGGCCCCGGCGTCGCCGCGATGCTCCAGCAGGTCGGCGAGGGCGTACGCGCCCAGGGTGTGGCCCTGTTCCGCGGACTGGCGCAGCCAGTACTCGGCGGCGGGTTCGTCGCCGCGCTCGCGGTGGTGCCGCCCAAGGGCGTGCGCGGCTGCCGTGGATCCGGCGACGGCGGCGATCCGCCACCATCCGGCGGCCTCGTCGGCGTATCCCCGCTGGTGGAGCAGGACTCCCAGGTTGTTGGCCGCGGCCCGGTCGCCCGCGGCGGTGGCGGCACGCAGATGAGGTTCGGCGCCGTCGAGATCACCACGGCGCAGCAGCATGGCCCCGAGGACACTCATCGCCTCTACCTCGCCGGTCTCGGCGGCGAGTCGCTGACGCAGCTCCTCGGCCGCCTCATCGGCGATTTCCCCGGTCTCGTCCGGGGTGTCGGTGTCCTCCCGGCTGGAAGGCTGCACAAAACGCCCTGTCTCGAACAGAGTTGCCTTGTCCCCCATAACGTCCATCGTCGCACCACCTGCAACCTGGGTACACCTGGTATACCGCAGCCATTGAGGTCACTACAGCGTTTTGTCGACATGCCCACAGAGAGACAAGTCAAACACAGATTGCCCAACTCCCCCCGGCGGCACGGCCGCAGCCCCCACCAGCACATGCGTTCACACATCACGAAGGCCCGGATTCCTTTGTGGAATCCGGGCCTTCGATGTCGCTCCGTCACTTGGACTTCGCGATTTCAGTAGCGGGGACAGGATTTGAACCTGCGACCTCTGGGTTATGAGCCCAGCGAGCTACCGAGCTGCTCCACCCCGCGCCGTTGTGTTCACAACCGTATCACGGCGCGGGTGGAGCATTTGACCAGGCCGGCGGCCTAACTGCTCGGCTTCGGACTCGGGCTGCCGCTCGGGTCGGCACTGGGGCTGCCGCTGGGCTTGCTCTCGCCGCCCCCGGCACCACCGGCCTTGTCCGCCGCGGCCTGCGCCTCCTCGGCGCGCTGCAGGGCGTCCTCCAGGTCCTTCTGCGCCTTGCCGTACGCCTCCCAGTCGTTGTCCTTCAGGGCGTCCTGGCCCTCGGTGAACGCCTTCTGGGCGTCTTCCAGAGCCTGCTTGACCGTCGGGTCCTCGGACGTGGGGGGTGGCGTCGTATCGCCGTCGGCCGGTGGCTCAGGCGTCGCACCCTCCGCTCCGAAGATCTTGTTCAGGGCCTCGTCGAGCGTGTTCTCGAAGGCCGTCTGGCCTCCGTAGGTGACCAGCACCTTGCGCAGCAGCGGGTACTTCAGTCCCCCGCCGCGTACGTAGACCGGCTCCACGTACAGCAGTCCTCCGTCGAGGGGCACCGTCAGCAGGTTGCCGTACTCGACCTCGGAGTCACCGCCTCTCAGGAGCCTGATGGACTCGGCGATGTCCTCTTGGGAGTTGAACTGGCTCTGGACCTGCTTGGGCCCGTTGACCGTGGTGTTGGTCGGCAGTTTCAGAATTCTGATCTTGCCGTAGTCGCTGGTGCCCGCCTCGGCGTCGACGGCCATGAACGCGCTGAGGTTGTCCCGGCCGTTGGGCGTGAGGGTCGTCGTCAGCGAGAACGCCTGTGCCTTCTGATCGGGCATCTTCATGCTCAGGTAGTACGGCGGCACCGCGCTGCCCGACCGGTTCGTCGGGTCGTCCGGCACCTGCCACACCTCGCTGCCGCTGAGGAACGTCGTCGCGTCCTTCACGTGGTAGCGCGTGAGCAGCTCCCGCTGGACCTTGAACAGGTCCTGGGGATAGCGCAGATGGTCCATCAGCGGCTTGGAGATCTCGCTCTTGGGCTTCACCGTGTCCGGGAATGCCTTCATCCAGGTCTTCAGGACCGGGTCCTTGGTGTCCCACTGGAAGAGCTTGACCTCGCCGGTGTACGCGTCGACGGTCGCCTTCACCGAGTTGCGGATGTAGTTGACCTGGTTCTGCTGGGCCACCACCGCACGGTTGTCGTTGGTGGCGGTCAGCGAGTCGGCGGTGGTGTCACCGAGGGTCGTACGCGAGGAGTACGGGTATCCGTTCGTCGTCGTGTACGCGTCGACGATCCACTGGATACGGCCGTCCACGACCGCCGGGTAGGCGTCGCCGTCGATGGTCAGCCAGGGGGCGACCGCCTCGACGCGCTCCTTGGGCGTGCGGTTGTACAGGACTCGCGAACCCTCGCCGATGGCGCCGGAGTAGAGGATCTGCGGTTCGCCGAACGCCACCGCGTACGCGGCCCGGTTGACCGGGTTGGAGAGATTGACCCCGCTGTCGCCCTTGTAGCTGGTGGTCTTCTCGCCGTTGTCGTCGGAGTAGTCGATCTCCTTCTGGGGACCGCCGACGATCGAGTACGTGGTGGTCTTCTCGCCGTAGTAGACCCGCTGCTCGTACGTACCGAGGTCGCCCTCGGAGGGCAGGTCGGACTCCGTGAAGTTGGGACGGCCCTGGGCGTCTGCGCTGGTGCCCTCGGCGGCGACCACTCCGTACCCGTGCGTGTAACGGAAGTGGTTGTTGATCCAGTTCTTCTTGGGGATGCCCGCGAGGTTCAGCTCACGCAGGCCGATGACCGTGTCCTGGTCCTTGCCGTCCTTGGAGTAACGGTCCACGTCCAGGTTGTTCGGGAACGCGTAGTAGTTCCTGATCTGCTGGAGCTGCTGGAACGTCGGCGAGACGATGTTCGGGTCCATGATCCGGATGCTCGCCGTGGAGTCGACGTCGTCGCGGAGCTTGGTCTTGTCCTCGGTCTTGCTGGTCCCCGTGTAGTCGGTGACCTTGGTGCCGTCGATGCCGTAGGCCTTGCGCGTCGCGTCGAGGTTCTTGTCGACGTACGGCGCTTCCTTGGCCTGCTCGTTCGGCTGGACCTGGAACTTCTGCACGATCGCCGGGTAGAGGCCGCCGATGAGGATCGCGGACAGCACCATCAGGCCGAAGCCGATCACGGGCAGCTGCCAGGTGCGCCGCCACAGGGTGGCGAAGAACAGCAGCGCACAGATGACGGCGATGCAGAACAGGATCGTCTTGGCCGGCAGGTAGGCGTTGGCGTCGACGTACCTCAGGCCCGTCCAGTTGTCGGTCGCCCTGAAGTCGCTGGACTTGACCGCGAGTCCGTACCGGTCGAGCCAGTACGCGACCGCCTTGAGGGCGACGAAGACGCCGATGAGCACCGACAGGTGCCCGGTGGCCGCCGCCGTGGCGCGCGCGCCGGGGCTGGTGACACGCAGCCCGCCGTACAGGTAGTGCGTGAGCGCGGCGGCGATCACGGAAAGGATCGCGGCGGCGAAGCCGAAGCCGAGCAGGAACCGGTACCAGGGCAGGTCGAAAGCGTAGAACGAGACGTCCAGCTTGAACTGCGGGTCCTTCTCACCGAACGGAACGCCGTTGACCCACATCAGCCAGGTCCGCCACTGACCGGACGCGGAGGCGCCGGCGATCAGGCCCACCAGGGCGGTGATCCCGAACAGCAGCCACTTCTTGTAGGGCGCGATGCCCATCCGGTAGCGGTCGAGGTTCTGCTGCTCCATCGACATGGCGCTCAGCGGTGGCCGCAGCCGGTGCGCCAGCCAGATGTTGACGCCGACGGCGACGGCCATGAGCAGGCCGAAGACGAAGAAGAGCCCGATCTTGGTCCACAGGGTCGTGGTGAAGACCGACGAGTAGTTCACCGACCGGTACCAGAGCCAGTCCGTCCAAAAGCCCGCGAACATGGTGAACGCCATGCCGAGAACGGCCAGGACGCCCAGCGTCATGAGCAGGGTGCGGACACGCCGGGACGGGCGGCCCACTCTCATCCGCGGCCCTGTCGGGCCTCCGCCGCGGTCCGGCATCTGGAAAGCCAAGGTGCGCACCTCGAAGTTCGCTGTTGATCCGTCAGGCCCGCGTCTTCACGGACCATGCGTGGCCCCCGGTGATCGTGGGCCCCCACCTATGCAACTTACTCACCGTTTACTCGGTTCCCGATTCCGGCCAGGAACGAGGCAGGATTGTGACCATGTCCAACACTCCCATGGCTGCGAACCCGCTCACCCAGGCCGTTCTCGAAATCGACGAGTACGTCTCGGGCCTCGGCTGGGACCAGCCCGCCCGCCTTTTCGCCCTCGTCGACACCGCACGGCTGCGGGCCGAACAGCCCTCGCTCGCCGACCGGCTCGGTCTCGGGGAGGAGTCGGAGAACTCCGGCCTCACCCCGATCGAGCAGGACGAGGTTCCAACGGGCAAGCCGCTCGACGAGTTCCTCGCCACCATCGCCTGGCCCGACGCGGTCGTCGGCTGTGCCCTCGCCGTGGAGCGTCTGATGCTGCCGCCGTCCGCGGAGGCCCAGGTTCCCAAGGGCCTGGGCGAGGCCGCGCTGACGAAGTGGGTGGCGGACCACCCGGACCGTCAGGAGGTCCGGATGACGGTCGCGGTCCTGCGCGACGGCGCCCGTGAGTCGGCCCTGCGCCTGCGCGAGAAGGACTCCGCCACGGAAGTCCTCACCGGCTCCGAACTGGTCCCGGGCCTGGCGGAGGCGCTGGCGGCGACGTTCGAGGAGGAGTAGAGCGGGAGCACCGCGGCGTGAGGGGGCTCGCCGGTCCCTTGGGGCCCTCGGGCCCCACCGGTCCCGCAGGCCCCCTCAGCCGCGCCGGTCGCCTTGCTCCGACCCGTCCTCGGCCCCGCGGACTCCTACTTGCCGCACTTCGGCAGGTCCGCCGTGTCGCCGCTGCGGAGGTCCTTGAGGGCGCCGAGGGCGTCCTGGATGGTGTCCACCTTGATGAGGGTGAGGCCCTCGGGGGTGTCCTTGACCGCGGCGGCGCAGTTGTCGGCGGGCGTCAGGAAGTACTGCGCGCCCTTGGCCCGGGCACCCACGGTCTTCATCTCGATGCCGCCGATCGGGCCGACCTTGCCGGCGTCGTCGATCGTGCCGGTGCCGGCCACGAACTTGCCGCCGGTCAGATCGCCCGGCGTGAGCTTGTCGTAGATGCCGAGCGCGAACATCAGCCCGGCGCTCGGCCCGCCGACATCGGCCAGCTTGATGTCGACGGTGAACGGGAACGTGTGGTCGGTCCCCGCGGAGATCCCCACGATGGCGCGCTTCTCGGCGGTGTCGTCCGAGGTCGTCGTGGTGATGGTGATGTCCTGCGTCTTCGTCGGCGTCCGCTTCTCCTTCTCCGCGGCGAGCTGCTCCTGGGCCGGCACGATCGTGAAACGGACGTCCTGGCCCGGCTTGTGCCGGGTGACGAGCTTCGCCACGTCGGCCGGCTCCTTGACCGCCGTGCCGTCGACTGCCTTGATCACATCCCCCGCGTGCAGCTTGTCCTCGGCCGGGGACCCCTTGACGACCGTCGAGACGATCACCCACGACTTCAC
The DNA here is from genome assembly GCF_050937045.1 of Streptomyces sp. CA-179760. Taxonomy (NCBI): domain Bacteria; kingdom Bacillati; phylum Actinomycetota; class Actinomycetes; order Kitasatosporales; family Streptomycetaceae; genus Streptomyces; species Streptomyces sp. CA-179760. Next base: position 6,431,000 of record NZ_JBNJLZ010000001.1, on the reverse strand, counting down.
CGGAACGTCGAGTTCCTTCAGGGCTGCGACCTTGGCGCTCTCCTGGGACTGGCTGAACTCCTCGGCGTTCTCCTGGGTCGACTGCTCCTCGGTCTTGCCGTCCGGGTAGAGCGTCTCGCGCGGCACGACCTTGTTGTCGTGGGCGAGCCAGCCGTAGACGGCTTCGACCAGGTTCATCCGGTAGTCGGCGCTCGTGACCCGGACCGTGGTCATGTTCAGGTGGCCACCGGCCGCGTACGTCTTGCGCCCGGAGATCTGCAGCACCGGCTCGCCGTCATGATCGCCGAGCGTGTTCACCGTCGGCCCCGGGGACATCTCCGCGTAAGGAACGGGGATGAACACTCCCGCGCACAGGAGCGCGATCAGCATCAGGGTGGAGGCGAGCATCGTCGCGGTGCGGCGTGGCATGACTCGACAGTACGGGACGGGCCTGTCAGCGCACCGTCAGGGCCGCCCGTCCGGGGCGGCCCTGTGCGCTATACCGTCTGTGACCTGCTGTTTCCTTGGCTTCAGCTACCCGGCCCGGGCTTCTCCATGGCCTCGCGAAAGCGGGCGTATCCGGTGAGCTCCGGGCCGTCGCCGCGCGACCTTCGAGTCCGGTTGGCCCAACTGCCCCAGAGCCCCGCGCCGATGGCAGCCACAAGCGGAATCAGCAACCAGGCGAGAGCCGCCATGCCGACCTCCAACCCCATTGAGCGTCCGCAACTGACTGATCAGCAGATTAACCATCCGCAGTGACAACGCTCACGCCAGGGGTGCGGTTACGCAACCGGAGGCGGTTCCGGGATCAGCAGGCACCGACCCACTCCTCGGTGCCGTCGGAGAACCTCTGGTGCTTCCAGATGGGCACTTCGTGCTTCAGGTCGTCGATCAGCTTCCGGCAGGCTTCGAAGGCCTCCCCCCGATGCGGACAGGAGACGGCGACGACCACCGCGAGGTCCCCGACCCGGAGACCCCCCACCCGGTGCACAGCCGCCAGCGCCCGCACGGGGAAGTCGGCGGCGACCTTCTCGGCGATCCGCCGCATCTCGGCCTCGGCACTGGGGTGGCAGGAGTATCCCAGCTCCGCGACATCGGCACCCCCGTCGTGGTTGCGCACAGTCCCCACGAAGAGCGCGGTGCCACCGGCCGCGTCGTCCCCGACCGCCCGGAACACCTCGTCCACGGAGAGGGCCCTGTCCCGAATCCCGATCAGCTTGATCGGGTCCTGCGCGGCCTGCTCACCGGGGTGATCGCTCGTGGATGCCATGCCTCCATCGTGCCGCACACGGCTGACAACACGGAATAGAGCCATCGACCGGCACGCGCGCGTACGCGTTGGAGTCTCCTACAGGGGCGTCTCTCAGATCCGCCGCCGGGCCTTCCGGGCCCGGCGAACCACCGCCGCCGCGCCCAGCAGCGCAACCGTCGCGCCCGCGGCGCCCGCGGCCGTCGCGTCCTTGCGGCCGAGGCGCCGCCCGGCCACCGTGTGCCGGCCGGAGACCTCCTCCAGGAGCTCCGCCAGCACCTCCTCATTGGTGTACTGCGGACGCCACCCGGAGTCGTGCAGCCGGCTCCCGCTCACCACCCAGGGGTACATCGTGTACGCCAGGTCCCCGGCCGGAGACGGCGTGAGCCCGATCCGGTGCAATCGGGCAGCCGCGCCCAGCGCGACCGCCGACGGCAGCTCCATCCGCCGGATGCCGCTGAGCTCCTCGACCTCTTCCTGTTCAAGCCACCCGTCGCAGCCGACGGCCAGTTCCCCTTCGACCTTCTCCAGGACGGCGTACTCGAGTGCGCTGCACAGGTCCTCGACATGGCAGAACTGCCAGGCGGGCCTGGACCCGGCGACGACGAGCAGTCGAGGAGACTCGAAGTACCTGGTCAGCGCGGTGTCCGTGCCTCCCACCAGTACGGCGGGCCGGACCACGGTGACATTGAGCCCCGGGTGCGCCCGAGGGGCCCGCCGCGCCAGCCGCTCGATCTCCAGCAGGTCGCCGACGCCCGTCGCCTCGGCCGTGGCCCGCAGCTCGGCGTCCTCGGACAACGGCAGCTCGTTGTCCGGCAGCGCCCCGTAGACCATCGCCGAGGTGCACAGCACGACCCGGTGCACACCGGCCGCGGCCGCCGCCGTCAGGACGGTCTGCGTCCCCCGTACGTTGTAGGCCGTCCGGGCGGCCGCGTCGGTCTCCAGATCGAGATCCAGCGCCAGGTGCACCACGACGTCGGCGCCGCGCAGCTTGTCCGCGATGGCCGGATCCCGTACGTCCAGGATGTGCCACTGCGCCGCCGCGCACTCGCCACGCCGCTCGTCGATGGCGACGACCTGCTTGACCTCGTCGGACGCGGCGAGCTGCTCGGTGAGCAGCGCTCCGATGCCGTACGCGGCACCGGTGACCGCGACGACGGGCCCGCGCGCCGCGGGACTCGCGGAACTGGTTGACTGGTTTCGCGCTGCGCGAACCTGCGGATCTGGGGAACTCACCGGGCGTCTCCAGCGGTTGTCTTCAGTACGAGCACGAGTGAAGCGTGCGTACCAGGTGGCATCCATCCTGCCGCAGGCCGTCACTCGGCGAAGCACCGAGGCCCGATCCGCCCCGAGGTGTCTACGCTGGGTGGTGATGTCGGGCAGCCGTGCCGCCGGAAAGAACCGGCGGCCCTACAAGCCGAGGAATCCCGTGAGTGACACCCCATTCGGATTCGGCCTTCCGCCGGAGGAGCCGGACGACGGCGACGAGGGCAAGAAGAAGGACCAGCAGAGCGGTGGTGGTCAGGGACCGGCCAATCCGTTCGGTTTCGGCGGCCTGCCAGGAGCCGGAGGCTTTGGCGGCGGCCCTGGTGACCCCGGTGCGGACAATCCGTTCGCTGCCATGTTCGGTTCCCTGAACCCCAACGACCTGGGCGCCGCGTTCCAGCAGCTGGGCCAGATGCTCTCCTACGAGGGCGGCCCGGTGAACTGGGACATGGCCAAGCAGATCGCCCGCCAGACGGTCTCCCAGGGCAGCCCTGACGGCACCAAGGACGCGAGCGTCGGCCCCGCCGACCACAAGGGCGTCGAGGAGGCCGTCCGCCTGGCCGACCTCTGGCTCGACGACGCCACGTCCCTGCCGTCCGGCGCCGCCTCCGCGGTGGCCTGGAGCCGCGCGGAGTGGGTCGAGGCGACCCTGCCCGCCTGGAAGGAGCTCGTCGACCCGGTCGCCGAGCGCGTGGGCACCGCCATGGGCGACGTCCTGCCGGAGGAGATGCAGGCCATGGCCGGCCCGCTGATCGGCATGATGCGCTCGATGGGCGGGGCCATGTTCGGCACGCAGATCGGGCAGGCCGTCGGCGTGCTCGCGGGCGAGGTCGTCGGCTCGTCCGACATCGGCCTGCCGCTCGGCCCGGCCGGCAAGGCCGCGCTGCTGCCGGTGAACGTCGAGACGTTCGGCAAGGACTTGAGCGTCCCTCAGGAGGAGGTGCGGCTGTATCTCGCCCTGCGCGAGGCCGCCCACCAGCGCCTCTTCGCGCACGTGCCGTGGCTGCGCTCGCATCTGTTCGGCGCGGTCGACGGCTACGCCCGCGGGATCAAGGTCGACACGGCCAAGCTGGAGGATGTGGTCGGCCAGTTCGACCCGCAGAACCCGGAGCAGCTGCAGGAGGCTCTCCAGCAGGGCATGTTCCAGCCGGAGGACACGCCGGAGCAGAAGGCCGCCCTGGCGCGTCTGGAGACGGCTCTGGCGCTCGTGGAGGGCTGGGTGGACGCGGTGGTCCATGCCGCCGCGAAGCCCCGTCTGTCGTCCGCCGACGCCCTGCGCGAGACGCTGCGCCGTCGCCGCGCCTCGGGCGGCCCGGCCGAGCAGACGTTCGCCACGCTGATCGGTCTGGAGCTGCGCCCGCGCCGCCTGCGCGACGCCTCCCGCCTGTGGGCCTCGCTCACGGACGCGCGCGGTGTCGACGGCCGGGACGGCCTGTGGGCCCACCCGGACATGCTGCCGACGGCGAGCGACCTGGACGACCCGGACGGCTTCGTGCACCGCGAGCAGATCGACTTCTCCGAGCTGGACAAGATGCTCGGCGAAGCGGCGGACAAGCCCGATCTGAAGAAGCCCGATCTCAAGAAGGACGAGTCCGAGGGCGAGGACAAGAACAAGGGCGACGACGCCGAGTGAGCCTGTACGACGACGCGGTCCTCGTGCTGAAGGAGTACGAGGACCAGCCGGATCTGCGCCAGGCCTACCTGGACCACTTGGCAGAGCATCCGGACGGCCTGTGGAAGCCGTGCCGGGCGGGTCACATCACGGCGAGCGCGCTGGTGATCGACCCTGAAGGCGGCCGGGTGCTGCTGACCCTGCACAGGAAGCTGCAGATGTGGCTCCAGATGGGCGGTCACTGCGAACCGAGCGACTCCTCCCTGGCGGGCACGGCCCTGCGGGAGGCGACGGAGGAGTCCGGCGTCTCGGGGCTGTCGCTGCTGCCCGGCGGCCCGGTCCGCCTCGACCGGCACCCGATCCCGCCACCGTGCCACTGCCACTTCGACGTCCAGTACGCGGTCGTGGCACCACCGGATGCCGCGCACGAGGTCAGCGACGAGTCCCTCGACGTGCGCTGGTTCGGGTACGACGAGGTCGCGGAGGTGGCCGACGAGTCGGTCGTACGCCTGCTGGAGGCCACGCGCGCGAGGCTCGCGGCCTGAGCGTGTGCAAGGGGCGACCGCTGTGGCGGCCGCCCCTTGCATTCGGTCCCGACGCGGGCTGGGCTCCCTCAAGGGGGCGCGGGGCTCGATCGATATGCGGCTCCGCCGCGTGGGCACGACCAGCCACACACGGCCTGCAGCCAAGAACCGGCCCGCAGCCCCCTGGAGCCCGCCGGCCGAACCCGCGGAGCGCTCAGCTCCAGACGTTGCCCTGGTTCTGCCCGCGTGCTCCCTGCTGGCCCATGCCGTACTGCGCGGACAGGCCCGAGCCGACCTGGGCGTTCTGCGGCGGCAGCAGCTCGCTGGGCTGGACGAGGGCGTAGCCGGTGCCCATGAAGCTCAGCTCCCAGCCCTCGCCGGTGTTACCGCGGCGCCGCCACACCCCGGAGGAGTGCGTCTGGGCCTGCATCTGCACACGCAGGCTCGTCGACCAGGCGACGATCGCGTCGGCGTCGCAGTTGACGTACTTGTCGGGGGTCACCTGCATCAGCAGCGGCATGCCCGAGGTCATCAGGGCGATCTTGCCCCGGCCAGTGATGTTGAGCTGGTACTTCCCGGAGCCGGAGATGCCGTAGAGGCTGTCGACGGCGATGACCTCGTGGTGCAGGGAGGAGTCCATCGCCAGCACATAGCTGCTGTCGACGGTGAGGCCGTCCTGCTCCACCTCCATGACGTGGACGTGCTGCTTGAGGTTGGCGAGGTAGACCGTGCCCTGCCCGTGGCAGCGCATCAGGTCGAGTCCCTCACCGGTGTGCGCACGCGCGCGTGACTGGTCGTTGCTCTGGTACTCGGCGTCGAACTCGACGAGGCCCTGGTAGGCGACCATGGTGCCCTTGCGGGCCAGGATGTCGTCGTGGCCCTCCAGGCCGACGCGCAGCATCTGCTTGTTCTGCAGACTCCAGCGGTCCTGGGTCTGCTGCTCGTTGTAGGCGAAAATCGGGCTCTGCATGACGTGTTGCTCCCCCTCAGCCCCGGACCCGGAGACGGTCGGTGCTGTCCTCGCTGGGCTGTACTACGACGATGCCCTGACCGGAGAAGGCCATCTGGTAGGCCTCGCCGCTGCCGCGGCCGATCAGCGACTGTGCCCTGAAGCTGCGCTTGCCCTTGACCTTGAGGTTCGGGGACCAGGCGACGAGCGCGTCGGGGTCGACGTACGTCTCGTCCTCGCCGCCTCCGCAGTCGACGACGATCGGCTTGCCCCGGGAGGTCAGCGCGACCCAGCCCTGCCCGGAGATCTTGGTGTTCCACAGGCCCTGCCCGGCGAACTTCGCCAGGCCCTTGACCCGCTCGACGCCCCAGGTGAGGTGGGCGTCGAAGGCGAGCAGGTTGGTGGCGTTGACGGAGATGCCGTCGCCGTTGAGGTTGATGACGACGACGTTGGCCCCGTAGTCGGAGAGGTAGAGCAGGCCGTCGCCGGAGCACTTCATCAGGGGCGCGCCCTCACCGGTCATCCAGTCCTTGGCGATCTGGCGCACGGCCGGCGGGTTGGGCTCGTACTGCACGAACCCTTCGTAGGCGGCCATCGACCCCACGCGCGCGAAGAGGTCGTTCCCGGTCTGCATGGCGACCTTCAGCATGTGGTTGCCGTGGTTCTCCATGCGGGCGGTGACGGGTGCGGGGGCGTGGCCCGCGAGCTGCTGTGTCATGACGGGCTCCCTCAGACCTCGTACGGCTGGACGACGATGAAGTTGCCGGGCGCTCCCCGGAACTGGAGGTTCACGCTCTCGCCGGTGTCACCGGGGTAGGCGTTGCGGCGCATCCGCACCTGGCTGGAGACGACGACCTGGGCGGCGGCGGACCAGGCGACCACGGCGTTGCAGTCGGCGAACGTGGTGGGCGTGACGGGCAGCACCACGGGCGTGCCGTGCGTCTTCACGACGATGGTGCCGCTCCCCTGGAACTGCATCGTGAACAGCGCGCCTCCGGGGATGCCGTGCCCCTCGATGCGGCGCACCTCGTAGGTGAGGCTCTCGTCGAACGCGAGGACGTTCTCGGCGGAGACGCACACGGCGTCGCCCTGGAGCTCGATGGGATGCAGCATGGTCGAGTTCTCGGCGAGGAACACCTGCCCCTGGCCGGTACAGCGCATCAGCTGCATCTCCTGGCCGGTCGCGTTGCCCACGATCCGGCCGGCGAAGCCGGCGCCCTTGTAGCTGAAGTCGACCTTGCCCTGGTAGAGCACCATGCTGCCCTGCCGGGCCAGCACGGGCTGTCCGCCGATGCCGAGGTCCACGCGGACGAGCTTCTTGTTCTGCTGCGTCCAGCGCTGTCCGGTGAGGGTCTCCTTGAACTGCTGGAGCGCGGCGGAGACACCGGCGCCCTGGGGAGCGGCGGCCTGCGGGGCAGCGCCCTGCTGCGGGGCACCGTAGGGGGCCTGTCCGAACGGCGGCTGCTGGCCGTAACCCGGGGGCGGGGTGGGCTGGCCGTAGCCGGGGGGCGGGGCCGGTGCCTGGGGTGCCTGGGGCTGGCCGTAGCCGGGAGGCAGCGGGGCCGTCTGGCCGGGTGCCTGGCCGTACGGCGGCGGCTGCTGGCCCGGCGGGCCGTAGGGCGCGGGCGCCGGGCCGGGGGTGGCACCGGGGCGCCGTCCGGTTGGGTGTTCATGGGCGCTGCGATGGTGGGGGCGCCGTGCACTGCGGGCGCCGGCCCGGGCGCCGGAGGCGGCGCGAAACCCTGCGCGGCGGGCTGGGGTGCGGGTGGCGGCGCGGGAGCGGGGGCGGGAGGCGCTGCCGGTGCCGGGGCAGGAGCCGGGGTCGAGGCCGGTTCCGGAGTGCTGGGGGCGCCGAACGCGGGCGGTGCGAAGCCCGGGACGGCGCCGGCCTGCGGCTGCTGCGGGGCGGGCTCGGGCGCTTCCTCCTCGGCCACCTCGCCGCCGAAGTTCTTCAGCAGCGCGTCGAGACCACCGTCGAAGCCCTGCCCGACTGCGGCGAACCGCCAGACGTCCTTGAGGTAGAAGTCGCCCAGCATCACGGCTCGTTCGGTGGAGAACTCCGAGCCGTTGAAGGAGTACCGGGCCACCTCCTCGCCGCCCGCGACGATACGGATGTACCCGGGGGCGATCTGCGACATCTGCCCGGCGCCGTCGATCGTCGCCGTGAAGGACAGCTTCTGGATCTGCGGCGGGATGCGGTCGAGCGTCACCCGGAAGGACTCCGTGTCGCCCGCCTGGGCGCCCAGGAGCTGAAGGGATTCCTCGGGGGACTTCGGCTGGTTGAAGAAGACGAAGTAACGGTCGTCCGAGAGCCGTTCGTCGGCGTCGAGGCCGAAGCAGCTGATGTCGAAGCTCAGTCCGGGGCCGGAGATCTGTACGCCTACGTACAGATCCGTGCCCGCGGTGAGGTCACTGATCCTGGCCTTGTGGCCGCGTTGGAATTCCCTGGCCATGCGTAACGACCGTCCCCCATCCAGAACGTGATTGCGTCGCGCCAGGCTAACGGCAAACTCTGACACCGGACGAAGTCGGTACAGACCCGGTACACAACCCGCGCGGGGCCGTATCGGCTGCTCGCTCGCGCAAAGCGGGCACTCACCCCGTGGTGCCTTCACCCCGCGCACCGGGCACATGCGGCAACCGCTCGGCGGCGACCACGCCTTCGAGGTAGCCCCGGGCCCGCTCCGTCCGCGGATAGGACTCCAGCAGCTCCCAGAAGCGGGGTCCGTGTCCGGGGACGAGGAGATGGGCGAGTTCGTGGACGAGTACGTAGTCGACCACGTACTCGGGCATGCCCTGCAGACGGTGCGACAGGCGGATGCTGCCCTCGGACGGGGTGCAGGATCCCCAGCGCGTGTTCTGGTTGGTCACCCAGCGCACCGAAGCGGGCCGGGCCCGCCCGCCGAAGTACTGGTCCGAAAGGCGCCGGGCCCGCTCGGCCAGCTCGGTGTCGCCGAGGGTCCGCTTGCTCTCCTGGGCGGCCAGCTTGTCGAGCATGACCGTCACCCAGCGCTGCTCCTCCGCCTCGGACATCCGGGCGGGGATGAGCACCACGGTGCGATCGCCCTCGCGGTACGCGGAGACCGTTCGGCGTCGGCGGGTGCTCCTGCGGACCTCGATCGCGCTCGCCCTCGAGCCGCTCGACGGCTGGCTCGTCGTGCTGCGCTGTGGCTTTCCGGCGCGGTGCAGTGGGTCGGCGGGCACGCCCCGACGTTACCCGCTGCACACGGGGAAGTCCCGGCTCCGGGACGGTTCGGTGCCGATGCCCCCACCGCCCGCCGGATTTGTACGACGAATACCCGCGCCTGTGGACAACTTTCGGCAGCCTGCGGCGGGTTTGGGCATGCTGGCTCTTGCCGGCGAAGCGATCGGCGGGTTCGGCCCAGGACGACCAGGGCCGGGACTGCGGCCAGTCTCGGGCTGCTCCCGCATTCGACCGGCTCACGGGGACGTTTTATGACATACGGGGGCCTGTCATGCATCCGATGGTGAAACCCGCGCTCAGGCGCGGCTGGCACGACCGCAACACGGTGCAGTTCGGGATGACGCCGGCGCATGCGATGACACTCGGCCCGATGGACCAGGCGACGGGCAGCTTCCTCGACCTGTTGAACGGCACACGGGGGCTGGAGCTGCTGCGCGAGGAGGGCCGCCGTATGGATCTGCCCGACGGTCATGTGGACGGGCTGGTGCGGCGGCTCGCGCGGGCCGGGCTGCTGGACGACGCGCGGGGCGGCGGACCGGCCGCCGACGCCCTGCGCCGGAAGAAGGAAGTCCTCGACCGGCTGCGCCCCGACCTGGCCGCTCTGTCTCTGACCACCTCCGCTCCCGGCGACGCGATCGGGCAGCTGGCCGCCCGGCGCGCGCAACGCGTCCAGGTGCGGGGTGCGGGCCGGGTCGGCGCCGTGCTGGCCTCGCTGCTGGCGGGAGCCGGAGTCGGCGAGGTCGACGTGCGCGATCTCGGACGGGTGGAGCCGTGGGACGTCGCGCCGGGCGGGCTGCCCGCCGATGCCGTCGGCGACCGCCGCGACGAGGCGGCCCGACGCGCCGCGCGCCGGGCGGCCCCGGACCGACCGCCACGCCCCTCGACAGCGCAGGCGCGTCCGGCGGAAGGCGATCCCGGTTTCTCGCTGGTGATCGTCGCCCCGCGGGACGATGTGGCCATGTACGCGCCGGACCCGTCCGCCGCCGAATCGCTGATGTCCGCCGGGACACCTCATCTGTACGCCGGTGTCGTGGAGGGGACCGGCATGGTCGGCCCTCTCGTCCTGCCCGGGGAGACCAGCTGCGCGGGTTGCCTGCACCACAGCCGCGCCGACCGGGATCCGACCTGGCCTCGCCTGGTCGCCCAGTGGCGCTCCGGCAGGCAGCGGCAGGTGCGGCCCTGCGATCTGGCCCTCGCCACGACCGTGGCCGGACTGGCGGCCGCCCACGCGCTCGCCTTCCTGGACGGCCGGGTTCCGTCGAGTGCGGGGGCACGCTGGGAAGTGTCCGTCCCCGGTCTCCACTGGCATGCTCGGCCGATCTGGACGCATCCGGCATGCCCGTGCGCTGCGGCGGAGAGAGGAAAGGGGGAGCGCCTCTCGGAGGAAGGGCAGTCACACGAGACAATGGCGGTGCAACGGCCGTCGGAGCAGTGCCGTGAGGCAGAGGCGGAGCGGCCGGCTGGGACTTGGAGGGCGCATGTCTGATCTTCCCCGGAAGGCGGTCACCCGGACCGCCAAGCTCGCCGCACTCCCGCTCGGCATCGCCGGGCGGGCGACCTGGGGATTCGGCAAGCGGATCGTCGGCGAGTCCGCGGAGCTAGTCGGCCGCGAGCTCCAACAGCGCACGGCGGAGCAGCTTTTCAAGGTGCTCGGCGAGCTCAAGGGCGGCGCGATGAAGTTCGGCCAGGCCCTGTCCGTCTTCGAGTCGGCCCTGCCCGAGGAGGTGGCCGGCCCGTACCGGGCGGCGCTGACGAAGCTCCAGGAGGCGGCGCCCCCGATGCCGACGCGCACCGTGCACGCGGTGCTCGAGGAGCGGCTCGGCGCGGGCTGGCAGGAGCTGTTCCTGGAGTTCGAGGACAAGCCCGCCGCGGCGGCCTCGATCGGCCAGGTGCACCGGGCGGTGTGGCACGACGGCCGTGAGGTGGCGGTCAAGGTGCAGTACCCGGGTGCCGGCGAGGCCCTGCTGTCCGATCTGAACCAGCTGAGCCGCTTCTCCCGCCTGCTTGGTCCGTTGATCCCCGGGATGGACATCAAGCCGCTGATCGCGGAGTTGAAGGACCGCGTCTCGGAGGAGCTGGACTACGACCTGGAGGCCCAGGCGCAGCAGGCCCACGCGGAGGAGTTCACGGACGACCCGGACGTCGTCGTACCGCAGGTGGTGCACCAGTCCGACCAGGTCCTGGTCACCGAGTGGATCGACGGCGTCCCGCTGTCGGAGATCATCTCGGACGGCACCCAGGAGCAGCGTGACCGTGCCGGTCAGCTCCTGGCCCGTTTCCTGTTCTCCGGCCCCGCCCGCACCGGCCTGCTGCACGCGGATCCTCACCCGGGCAACTTCCGGCTGCTGCCCGGCGGGCCGGAGGGCGAGGACGACTGGCGCCTGGGAGTCCTGGACTTCGGCACGGTCGACCGTCTTCCGGGTGGTCTGCCGGCCACCATCGGCGAGTCCCTGCGGATGACCCTCGACGGGGAGGCCGAGGCGGTCTACGAGTTGCTGTGCGCGGAGGGGTTCGTCAAGGAGACGATAGAGCTCGATCCCGAGGCGGTCCTTGACTATCTGCTTCCGATCATCGAGCCGGCTCAGGTCGAGGAGTTCACCTTCACCCGCGGCTGGATGCGCAGTCAGGCGGCCCGCGTCGCCGACCCCCGCTCCCCCGCCTACCAGCTCGGCAAGCAGCTCAACCTGCCCCCGGCCTACCTGCTGATCCACCGGGTGACCCTGAGCACGATCGGGGTGCTGTGCCAGCTGGGGGCGGCGGTGCGTCTGCGCGAGGAGTTGGAGGAGTGGCTGCCGGGGTTCGTCCCGGAGGACCCGGCGGACGGTGACGAGTCGGCAGCGGAGGCGTGAGCAACGGCCGGGTGCCACGGGTGATCCGTTGCCCGGGCACTACCACCAGTCCGAGTCGAGCCGCCCTTCGATCGACCTGAGGTTCTCCCGGGAGCAGGTCTCGCAGAAGTCCAGGCGAGCGCCGTGCTCCACGGAGAAGGTCCAGGTGAGTCGCGGGGCTTCGGCCGAGGTGCCGCAGCGGGCGCACACGAGGCGTTCCGGCTCCGCGGCGGAGCGGTCGTCGTCGTTTCCTCCGGGAGGACTGGTCACGCGCCGACGATATCTCCGTGCCCGGCGGCTTCGCGGACACAACGCACCGCGGGGGCCGGTCCGTTCGGCACGGACCGGCCCCCGCGGGGTGAGCTCGGCCTCCCGGTCCGGGAGGCCACCACTTCAGATGGAGCGTTTCAGCTGGGGTCGGTTACTGCATGACCGCCATGGCGAGCGCCCGGCGGGCACGCCGTGAGGCGCGCTCCGCCTTGCGCTGCATCCGGCGGGCGGCCACCACGCGCGCGGCCCGGCGGTCTCGCTCCGCCTCCTGCAGTCGCTCGTGCATATGTGCACGAGCCATGGCTTCTGGGATGAGTTGCATCTCTCGGGTCCTGTTCTGACGCGAGTCCTTCGCGCCACGTGGGGTGGAGTCTTGAGTCGCGGAGCCGGCGGGCTCTGGGGTGGACGGCTTCATCGGGGCCTGCTTCTGGGGGTCGTGCGTGAGAGGACGGTCGATCGTTCCTGGGGTGTTCATGCCGTGACCGGGTTCTTGCGCGGGCGGCCACGCGGCCGCTTCCGGGCGACGACGACACCCTGCACGAACAGCTCGCCACCCCAGACGCCCCAGGGCTCACGCCGCTCCTTCGCGCCGGCGAGGCAGGCCTCGACCAGCGGGCAGGTACGGCAGAGGGACTTGGCGTACTCGACGTCCGCGGGCGACTCGGCGAAGAAGACCTCCGGGTCGTAGGAGCGGCACGGGACGGGTACGCCGAGGTTCTCGATGGCGTCGTCGAGCGCGGTGAGCGCGGTGAGCGGGGTGAGCGGGGTGAGCGGGGTCAAGGCGGAGTCCTCCGTGGGGCCGGGCTCGGGGATCGTGTCGGAAGGCGGTACGGACGGGGCGTGCGCTTCGAGTTGCACGGTTCGTCTTCCTCGTCTGGTCGTTCCGGCCTGTTTGGCCGGGGGCGGCTGGTACCCGGTTCTTTTCTTGTCCCGAGGCTCCTTCGGTCCGTCGTCCCTGGTCAGGGACAAACAGAAGGGCCGCGGATCCCGGATGGGGTTCCGCGGCCCTGAAGGCGCCGGCCTGATCGAATCAGGCTGGATCACTCCAGGGTTCTGGCCCACGGAAGGCCCACATCTGGTGGTGCTGCGTCGTCTGCTTCCGGAATCCGGCACCGGTCGCCGCAAAGGCATAGGCACGCGCCTGCGCCTTTACTGCTGCTTCCAGCGCCTTGGTCGGTCGCTCATTGCGCTCACGGACGGGAAGGCCCGCGGGAGCAAGGAAGGAGGACGCCGGACGGACGGCACTAATGCCGGACAGACCGGTGCCCAGGTTCGAAACGCCGAGCATGCACGTGGAGACGGCCGAGCGATCGGTCATTTTCACGGTGCTGATGGAGCTGGTGTTGATGCTGATCACTGGACTCGCCTCCTCTCGGCGTCTCGGGGGACTGGGTGAACCAGTCCGCGGATATGCAAGTACAACACGGAATCAGGGCCTTCGAGAAGGCCGCTGCTCTCGTGCCTAAGAACCTATGGGGATTGCTGGGGCATGCGCAAACTATTTTTTCGACGAGTTGGTGTCAGTCCTGATCTGTGTCCCCTGCGGGGTACTGGCCTGCGCAGATGGCCAGGACATCGGCTCCGTAGCGGGTGAGCTTGCGCATCCCGACGCCCGGGATGCGCGCCAGCTCGTGCTCGTCGTCGGGCGCGGTCTCGGCGATCGCTACCAGTGTCCTGTCGGTGAAGACGCAGAAGGCGGGCTGACCACTGCTTCGTGCCTGTTCGGCGCGCCATTCGCGGAGCTGCTCGTAGAGGCCCTCGTTCATGTCGGAGGGGCAGTCGTCGCAGCGCATCAGCTTCATCTCGCCCGCGTCGGTCAGTGTGCGGCCGCAGACGCGGCAGCGGGCGGGGGTTCGCTGCGCTCTTCTCGGGGCGGAGCCCCTGGTTCCGGGGATTCCGCGCTCGATGCCGCCCGCTCCGCCGCCGGCTGCACGGCCCTTGGTGGCCGTGGAGCCGGGGCGCAGCCCGTCGAGGAAACGGCTGGGGCGGCGGTTGGGGCGGCCGCCGGGTGAGCGGGAGAGGGACCAGGAGACATGGAGGTGCTCCCGCGCGCGGGTGACGCCGACGTACAGCAGACGGCGCTCCTCCTCGATCTGTTCGTCGGTCTTCGCGTAGGTGATCGGCATCATGCCCTCGGCGACGCCGACCAGGAAGACGACGTCCCACTCCAGGCCCTTGGCCGAGTGCAGGGAGGCGAGGGTGACGCCCTGCACGGTCGGGGCGTGCTGGGCGTTCGCCCGTTCGTCGAGCTCGGCGACGAGGTCCGCCAGGGTGGCTCCGGGTTTGGCGGCGGTGAAGTCCTGGGCGAGGTTCACCAGGGCGGCCAGGGACTCCCAGCGCTCTCTCACGGCCCCGGAGCCGGCCGGTGGCTGCGGTGTCCAGCCTTCGCCCGACAGCACGGCGCGCACTTGCGAGGGCAGGTCGACGACGTCGTCCAGGAGGGAGTCGTTGCCGCCGAAGCGGGCCGCGCCGCGCAGGGCGACGCCCGCCTTACGCACCTCGGGGCGGTCGAAGAACCGCTCCGCGCCGCGCAGCTGGTAGGGCACCCCGGCGTCGGCGAGGGCCTGTTCGTAGGTCTCGGACTGCGCGTTCGTCCGGAACAGGATGGCGATCTCGGCGGCCGGGACCCCCGCGTCGACGAGCTCACGGATGCGGCGGGCCGCGCCCTCCGCCTCGGCGGGCTCGTCGGTGTACTCCGTGTAGGCAGGCTCGGGCCCCGGCGCACGTTGCGAGACGAGCTCCAGCCGGTGGTCGGCCGCCCGGCCCTTGGCCTGGGACAGCAGGCCGTTGGCGAGGTGGACGACCTGCGGCGTGGAGCGGTAGTCGCGGACCAGCTTCACGACGGTGGCGCCGGGGTGGCGGGTACGGAAATCGAGCAGATGGTCCGGGGTCGCCCCCGTGAACGAGTAAATCGTCTGGCTGGCGTCTCCGACCACACACAGGCTGTCCCGCTCACCGAGCCACAGTTCCAGCAGGCGCTGCTGGAGGGGGCTGACGTCCTGGTACTCGTCGACCACGAAGTGCTGGTACTGGGAGCGGACCTGTTCGGCGATGTCGTGCCGGTCCTGGAGGACGGCCACGGTCAGCAGCAGCACGTCCTCGAAGTCGATGACGGAGCGCTCGCGCTTGACGTCCTCGTAGGCGGCGTAGAGCTGGGCGATCTCCGCGGGATCGCGGGGGGCCTCCCGGCCGGACTTGGCGACGGTGGGCGCGTAGTCCGCGGGGACGGTCTGGGTGACCTTGGACCATTCGATCTCGGCGGTGACGTCCCGCAGCTCGCCCCGGTCGAGCCGGATGCGGCAAGCCGCGGCCGCGTCGGCGACGAGCTGGATCTTGCGGTCGACGAGCCGGGGCATGGAGCCGCCGATCGCTTTCGGCCAGAAGTACTGGAGCTGACGCAGGGCCGCCGAGTGGAAGGTGCGCGCCTGGACGCCTGCGGCACCGAGCTGGCGCAGCCGGCCGCGCATCTCTCCGGCGGCGCGGTTGGTGAAGGTGACGGCGAGCACGCTGGAGGGGTGGAGGACGCCTGCGCGCACCCCGTAGGCGATGCGGTGGGTGATCGCCCGGGTCTTGCCCGTGCCCGCGCCCGCCAGGACGCACACCGGACCGTGCAGGGCGGTGGCCACCTCGCGCTGCTCGGGGTCGAGCCCGTCGAGCACCGCGTCGGCCGAGTCCGGTACCTGCGGGAACAGGGTGGAGTGCGTTGCTGCTGTCACACAGCCATGCTGCCAGGTCGCGGGAGACGGCCGTGCCGGTTGTCCACAGGCGGGCCCCGATAGTCGTACTAATGCGGCAGGTGTCACGTCCGGAACGGTCCGGGCCCCGGGAATGGCGGCCCCCTCACGTACGTTCCACCTCTGCGACCACCCGCCCCGAGCCACCGAAGGAGCACAAGAGACATGCTGGGCACTGTGACGATGTACAGCACCACGTGGTGCGGCTACTGCCGCCGGCTGAAGAGCCAGATGGACCGCGAGGGCATCGCGTACACCGAGATCAACATCGAGCAGGACCCGGAATCCGCCGCGTTCGTGGAGAAGGCGAATGGCGGAAACCAGACGGTGCCCACCGTTCTGTTCCCGGACGGCTCCACCCTCACCAACCCGTCGCTGGCTCAGGTGAAGCAGAAGGTCGGCGCGTAGGCGCAGCCCGGTTGTGCGGGGAAGGCGGTTCCTGAGGCGGCTCGGGAACCGCCTTCTCCGTCTCTGCGGCCGGGGCGTGCACGCGGCTCACACGGGCGTCAGGCCACGCTCCTCATCGGCAGCGGCTTGCCGTACCAGAGCTCGATCAGGCGGGCCGCGATCGAGATGCCGTACGGCGGGAGCACCTCGCCGGACTCGAAGGCGGCGCGCAGGTCGTCGCGGGAGAACCAGCGGGCCTCGTGGATCTCGTCACCGTCGACCTCGATCTCGGTCGAGGTGGCGCGGGCCATGAAGCCCAGCATGAGGCTGGACGGGAAGGGCCAGGGCTGGCTGGCGACGTACTCGACCGGGCCGACGGTGATGCCGGCCTCCTCGTGGACCTCGCGGCGCACCGACTGCTCGATGGACTCGCCGGGCTCGACGAAGCCGGCGAGCGTCGAGAAGCGGCCCTCGGGCCAGTGGACCTGGCGGCCGAGCAGGATGCGGTCGTCCTCGTCGGTCACGGCCATGATCACGGCGGGGTCCGTGCGTGGGTAGTGCTCGGCGCCGCAGGCCTGGCAGCGGCGGATGTGGCCGGCCGCGGCGATGACGGTGCGCTCGCCGCAGCGCGAGCAGAATCGGTGCGTGCGCTGCCAGTTCTCCAGACCCACCGCGTGCACCATCAGGCCCACGTCACGGGCTGACAGGAGCAGGCCCGCCTCGCGCAGGCCCGCCGGGCGCGCGGACTGATCCATGCGCCCGGGCAGGGAGTCCTTCTGGAGGGCGAAGTAGCTGACGCCGTCCTCGTCGATGCCGAGGAAGTACCGGTGTGCCTCGGTGAGGGGGGCCTCGAAGGAGGGGGTCATGACGAGTTCGGTGTGCCCGTCCGCCGTCTCGTCGATGAGTACCTGGCCGCCGGAGACCACGAAACAGCGCGTCGAGGGGTGGCTCCACGCCGCCGCGAGCCAGGCCTCGTCGAGCCGGTGGTGCGCGGCCCTGTCGATGCCGCCCGGGGCGGTGAGCGAGATGGGTCGGTCGGCGTTCTGGTCGGTCCAGGTGGTCACTGGTGCTTCCAACTCCCCGGTGGAACGGTCGGGTTCGGCGGGCTGATCAGCGGGACGTGCGGTGGGGGGCGGCCGGGTCCGGCGGGGCTCGGGCGGTGCGGGGCGGCTCCTCCAGTGTGCCCCTCGCACGCGGCCGGTCCGGGCGGCCCGGGACGCTCAGGGCGCATCGCGCCAGTTCTCGGCGAGGTCGCCCCACAGGTACGCGGTGGTCTCGACGCCCTTGAGGAGCAGGTCGAGTTCGACTTTCTCGTTCGGGGCGTGCCAGCCGTCGGAGGGGACGGAGATGCCGAGGAACAGCACCGGAGCACCGAGGACGTCCTGGAGGTCCGCCGCCGGTCCGGAGCCTCCCTCGCGGGTGAAGCGGACGGGCTTCTCGAAGGCCCGGCCCATCGCGCGGGCGACCGACTGGAGGGCCGGGTGGTCCAGCGGGGTCAGGCACGGGCGCGTGGCCCCGCTGAACGTGATCTCGCAGCGGATACCTGCGGGCACCTGCTGTTCGGCCCAGGCGCGGACGGCCTTCTCCACGCGGTCGGGTTCCTGGCCCGCGACCAGCCGGAAGGACAGCTTCACCAGGGCGGAGGACGGGACGATCGTCTTGCTGCCGGGGCCCTGGTAGCCGCTGCCGATGCCGTTGACCTCCGCCGTGGGGCGGGCCCAGACGCGCTCCAGGGTGGTGTACCCGGCCTCCCCCTGGGTGGCGTGCGACTTGGCCGAGCGCAGCCACTGCGACTCGTCGAAGGGCAGTTCGGCGAGGAGTTCGCGCTCGCGGTCGGTGAGCTCGACCACGCCGTCGTAGAAGCCCGGGACCGCCACGCGCGCGTGCTCGTCGTGCAGGGCGGCGACCAGGCGGGCGGCGGCGGTCGCCGGGTTGGGCACCGCGCCGCCGAAGGAGCCTGAGTGGATGTCCTGGTCGGGGCCGTGCAGCCGTATCTCGCACTCGGCGAGGCCGCGCATGCCGGTGCAGACCGTGGGGGTGTCCTCGGACCACATGCCGGTGTCGGAGACGATCACGGCGTCGGCGGCGAGCCGCCCGGCGTGCTCCTCTACGAGGGCCCGGAAGTGGGGCGAGCCGGACTCCTCCTCGCCCTCGATCAGCAGCTTCAGATGCACGGCCGGGGTGGTGCGGCCGGTGGCGGCGAGGTGGGCGCGGACACCGAGGGTGTGGAAGAACACCTGGCCCTTGTCGTCGGCCGCCCCGCGCGCGTAGAGACGGTTCTCGCGGACGACGGGCTCGAAGGGGTCGCTGTCCCAGCCGTCCTCCCGGGCGGCGGGCTGCACGTCGTGGTGGCCGTAGACCAGCACCGTGGGTGCCTGCGGGTCGTCGGAGGGCCACTCGGCGAAGACGGCGGGGCGCCGGGGGTCTGCCAGACCTCGGCCGACGGGAACCCGGTCTCCTTCAGCTCGGCGGCGAGCCAGTCGGCGCTGCGTCGTACGTCGGGCGCGTGGTCCGGCTGGGCGGACACCGACGGGATGCGCAGCCACTCGGCGAGGTCGCCGAGGAAGGCGTCGCGATGCTGCTGGATGTACGTACGGACGACGCTGTCCGGGGTCTGGCTCATGGTCACGAGCCTATCGGCCCCCATTGGCGTCCTCGGAGTGCGGTTCCTCACCGGGGGGCTCCTCGCTCAGCAGCCGCTCCAGCGCCGCGCGGTCCGGCAGGTCGTCGGGACGGACGACCTCGCCGGTGCGTACGTACAGGAACGCGGCCGTGACGGATTCCGGGGGTACGCCCTGCTGCTCGGCCCAGGCGAGGCGGTAGACGGCGAGCTGGAGGGGGTCCGCGGTGCGTGAACGGTTGGTCTTCCAGTCGACGATCTCGTACGTCGCGCCCTCACCGTCGCCCTCCTTGTAGACGGCGTCGATGCGGCCCCGTACGACGCGGCCGGCGAGCGTGAGCTGGAAGGGGGTCTCCACCCGGTAGGGCGTGCGGTGCGCGTACTCGGTCTGCTGGAAGGCGTCCTTGAGGGCCTCCAGGTCCCGCTCGTCGGCGATCTCCGCTTCGCCACCGGGCAGCTCCTCCGGCTCCAGCAGGGGCAGCGTCAGCTCTTCGAAGCGGGCTTCGACCCAGGCGTGGAAGCGGGTGCCGCGACGGGCGGCGGGCTGGGGCGGGCGGGGCATGGGGCGGGCCAGCTCCTGGGCGAGGCCGTCCGGGTCGGCGGCCAGGAGCAGCAGCTGGGTGGCTGTGAGGGAGGTGGGCAGGGGGACCTCAGTGACGCTGTCGCGGGCGCGCAGGAGCTCGCCGGTGAGGGCGTCGAGGTCGCGGTCCCAGGAGGCGATGGTGCGGGCTTCCTCCGGGGTGAGGTGTGGGTGTGGGTGTGGGTGTGGGTGTGGGTGTGGGTCCTGAGGTTCCGGTGGCCCTGCCTGGTGGGGGACCGTGGGGCCGCCCGCCGGCCGGGGGGCTCCGTCCGCTGTCGCCCCTTCTGCTTCTGCTTCTGCTTCTGGTTCTGCTTCTGCTTCTGCGAAGGGGTCTTCGGCGAAGTCGAAGGGGTCCGGCCCGTCGTACGGGGGCTCGTCGTACGGAGGCTCGTCGTCCTCGGGGGGCGGGGGCCACTCCGGGTCGTCGAACGCGTCCGGGTCGTGCACGGCCGCGGGGTGCCCGTCCTCGTGGGACGCGAGGTCCTCCAGGTGGGCCAGGACCGTATCGGCGGCGGCGCGGCGGCGGGCCAGGGCCGCCTCGTCCAGGGGCAGGGGCCACACCTGGTCGGCGGTGGCCTCGTGCAGGGCCGGGTTCTCCTCGTCCTCGGCGGGCTCGTCCGCCCAGGCCTCGATCTCGCCGTACCCGGCCACGCAGTGCTCGTAGAGGTCCTTGAGGAACGCGGAGGGTCCGCGGCGCTTCTTCTGAGTGGGTCCCCACCAGTGGCCGGAGCCCAGGAGGAGGGAGCGGGGGCGGGTGAAGGTGACGTAGCCGAGGCGGAGTTCCTCGGTGTGCTGGTGGTCCTTCATGGCCTCGTGGAAGGCCTTGAGGCCCTTGGCGTCCCAGGAGGTGATGCCGGGAAGGGTGTCGGCGTCGCCCCGCAGTTCGTGGGGCAGGACCTTGCCCTGGGAGGTCCACTTCTCGCGGCCCTGGCTGCTGGGGAAGGTGCCGGTGACCAGGCCGGGGACGACCACGACGTCCCATTCCAGGCCCTTGGACTTGTGGGCGGTGAGCACCTTGACGGTGTTCTCGCCGCCGGGGAGGGCGTTGTCGAGGCCTTTCTCGTACTGGGCGGCGGTGCGCAGGAAGCCCAGGAAGGCGAGCAGGGTCGCCTCGTTGTCACCGGCTGCGAAGGAGGCGGCGACGTCCAGGAAGTTGGAGAGTGTCTCGCGGCGGCGCGCCGCCAGGGCGTGCGGGGACGCCGACAGCTCCACCTCCAGGCCGGTGACGGCGAGGACGCGGTGCAGGACGTCCATCAGCGGGTCGGACAGGGAGCGGCGCAGGTCGCGCAGTTCGGTGGCCAGGCGGGCGAAGCGCACGCGCGCGTCGGGCGAGAAGGGCAGCCGGTCGTCCTCGTCGCCGTCCAGCGGCGTCTCCAGGAAGGTGTCGAGGGCGTCCGCGAGGGAGATCACCTCGGCCGGGTCGACCCCTTCGACGGCCTCGGCGAGGCGGCGATCCGGGTCGTCGTCGCCCTCCACGCGCGCGTGGGTCACGAGGAGCCGGGCCCGCCGCCCCAGCAGGGCGAGGTCGCGCGGGCCGATGCGCCAGCGCGGGCCGGTCAGCAGGCGGACCAGGGAGGCGTTGGCGCCGGGGTCCTGGAGGACCTCGCACACGGCGACGAGGTCGGCGATCTCGGGCAGGTGCAGCAGCCCGGACAGGCCGACGACCTCGACCGGGATGTCCCGGGCCACCAGTGCGCCCTGGATCTCGGAGAAATCGGTCGCCGTGCGGCACAGGACCGCGATCTCGCCGGGTGCCGTCCCGGTCCGCACGAGATGGGCGACGGAGTCGGCGGCCCAGTCGATCTCCTCGGCGTGCGTGCGCAACAGGGCGCACCGCACGATGCCGTCGCGTTCGGCCCCGGGGGCGGGGCGGAGTGCCTCCACGCCCGCGTGCAGGGCACGCAGGGGCTCCGCGAGGCCGTTGGCGAGGTCGAGGAGGCGGCCGCCGCTGCGGCGGTTCTCGCTGAGCGCCTGGCGGGTCGCGGGGCGGCCGTCGGAGCGGGCGAAGTGCTCGGGGAAGTCGTCGAGGTTGGCGACGGAGGCGCCTCGCCAGCCGTAGATCGCCTGGCAGGGGTCGCCGACGGCGGTGACCGGGTGGCCGGTGCCCTCACCGAACAGGCCGGCCAGGAGGACACGTTGGGCGACCGACGTGTCCTGGTACTCGTCGAGCAGGACCACCCGGAACTCGTCGCGCAGGAGGCGGCCCACCTCGGGGATCCCGGCGAGCCGGGCCGACAGGGCGATCTGGTCGCCGAAGTCGAGCAGGTCCCGCTCGCGCTTGGCGGCCCGGTAGCGGTTCACCAGCTCGGCCAGTGCACGGCGCGCGGCAGCGGCTTCGGGGACCTTGCGCAGATCGGCGTTGCCGAGCTTGACGCCGCGCAGGGTCAGCAGCAGTTCGGCGTCGTACGCGCGCAGCGCCTCCGGGCGTACGAGGTGCTCGGCGAGTTCGGCGTCGAGGGCGAGGAGGTCACCGACCAGGTCCGGGAAGGAACGGGTCAGCGCCGGATAGGAGCCCGGGGCCTCGCGCAGGACGCGCGCGGCGAGCTGGAAGCGGGTGGCGTCGGCGAGCAGCCGGGAGGTCGGCTCAAGACCGATACGCAAGCCGTGGTCGGTCAGCAAACGCCCCGCGAAGGAGTGGTACGTGGAGATCACCGGCTCGCCCGGCGGGTTGTCCGGGTCGATGGCGTCGGGGTCGGTGACACCGGCCTTGACCAGTGCCTTGCGGACGCGCTCGGCGAGTTCGGCGGCGGCCTTGTTGGTGAAGGTGAGGCCGAGCACCTGCTCGGGGGCGACCTGGCCGGTGCCGACCAGCCACACCACGCGGGCGGCCATCACGGTCGTCTTGCCCGAGCCGGCACCGGCCACGATCACCTGCGGGGCGGGCGGCGCGGTGATGCAGGCCGTCTGCTCCGGGGTGAACGCGATGCCGAGGAGCTCTTTGAGCTGTTCGGGATCGGTGATACGCGCGGGCACAACGAAAGAGGCTAGTGGTGACCACTGACAGCGGCGGTCGGATCGGTCTCCGGGGAGGGCCCGGGGAGGCCCCGGGGAGGAGGAAGCCCAGGTCAGCACATGCGGTGCGATAGCTCACTCGACGACATGGCGGCCCTCTTGGCGCGCGCTGCACGAGGCCCGGAACGCGCAGTGCGTGCAGTGCTGCCCCGCGGTCGGAGTGAACCGCTCGTCGAGGACCTTCCCGGCGGCGGTGGCCAGCAGATCGCCGAGCCACTCCCCCTCCAGCGGTTCCTGGGCCTGCACCTTGGGCAGGGTCTCGCCGCCGTCGCGGCGGGCCGCGCCCTGCCGGAGATGGACGAGTTCGGCACCGCCCGGCTCGGGACGCACTCCGTCGAAGGCGTCGTCGACGGCGCCCTCGCGGACGGCCAGCTGGTAGACGGCGAGCTGCGGGTGGCGCTCCACCTCCTTGCCGGTGGGCGCCTGCTTGCCGGTCTTGAAGTCGACCACGTAGGCGCGGCCGTCACCGTCCGCCTCGACGCGGTCCATCTGGCCCCGGATGCGCACCTCGTAGTCGCCCGCTTCGAGGGTGACGTCGAAGTCGTGCTCGCTGGCGACCGGGGTACGCCCGGTGCGGTCCATGACGTGCCACCGCAGGAACCGTTCGAGCGCCACGCGCGCGTTGTCCTTCTCCTGGTCCGACTTCCAGGGCGCGTCGAAGGCGAGGGCGTTCCACACGGAGTCGAGGCGCTCCATGAGGACGGAGAGGTCGGCCGGGGTGTGCCCGGAGGCGACCTCGTCGGCGAGGACGTGCACGACGTTGCCGAAGCCCTGTGCGGCGGTCGCGGGCGCGTCGGCCTTCACCTCGCGGCCCAGGAACCACTGCAGGGCGCAGGTGTTGGCCAGCTGGTCGAGGGCGCTGCCGGAGAGCACGACGGGCTGGTCGCGATTGCGCAGCGGCACCTTGGACTCGGTCGGTTCGAACATGCCCCACCAGCGGTAGGGGTGTGCGGACGGCACCAGGGGGCGGCCGTCCTCGTCGGCGAGGGCTGCGAGCCGGGCCAGCCGGCGTGCGGCGGCTTCTCGGAGGGCATCGGAGACGCGCGGGTCGACAGTGGTGGCGCGCAGTTCGGCGACGAGTGCCGCCACGGACAGCGGGCGGCGCGGGCGTCCGGTGACGTCCTTGGGTTCGACGCCGAGTTCGGTGAGGAAGCGGGAGGGCTGGTCGCCGTCGTCCGCCGGGGCCTTGACCGCGGTGACGACCAGTCGTTCACGCGCGCGTGTGGCGGCCACATAGAACAGGCGGCGTTCCTCGGCGAGCAGCGCGCCGGGGGTGAGGGGTTCGGCGAGTCCGTCGCGCCCGATGCGGTCGGCCTCCAGGAGGGAGCCGCGGCGGCGCAGGTCGGGCCAGAGCCCCTCCTGGACGCCCGCGACGACCACGAGGCGCCACTGCAGGCCCTTGGAACGGTGCGCGGTCATCAGGCGGACGGCTTCGGGGCGTACGGCACGCCGCGTGAGGCTGTCGGCGGCGATGTCCTCGGCCTCGATCTCCTCCAGGAAGTTCAGCGTGCCCCGGCCGCCGGTGCGCTCCTCGGCTCGGGCAGCCGTCGCGAACAGCGCGCAGACCGCGTCCAGGTCGCGGTCCGCGTTGCGCCCGGCCGCGCCGCCCCGGCGGGCGGCCCGCTCCAGCCGCGCGGGCCACGGTGTGCCGTTCCACAGGTCCCACAGCGCCTCCTCGGCCGTACCGCCGCCCGCCAGGCGCTCGCGGGCCTTGCGGAGCAGCGCACCGAGGCGCTGGGCACCACGCGCGTACGCGGGGTCGTGCACGGCCAGCCGCTCCGGCTCGGCGAGCGCCCGCGCCAGAAGCACGTCGGAGGGCGGCGGCAGCGGGTTGCCCGCGGCCCGCTCCTCGTCCCGCAGGGCCCGGCCGAGGCGGCGCAGGTCGGCGGCGTCCATGCTCGCGAGCGGGGAGGTGAGCAGGGTGAGAGCGGTTTCGGTGTCCAGCCAGGAGGTGTCCGGCTCGGCGGACGGGCCGTCCTTGGAAGAGGCCTCCCCCTCGGGAGCCCCCGAGGCCTCCGCCACGGCGACCGCCCTGAGCGCCGTCAGCAGCGGCGCCACCGCCGGTTCGTGGCGCAGGGGTACGTCGTCGCCGTCGACGTCCACCGGGACGCCGGCCGCTGTGAGGGCACGGCGGACCATGGGGACGGTGCGGGAGCCGGCGCGCACCAGTACGGCCATCTCGCTCCACGGGACGCCGTCCTCCAGGTGGGCCCTGCGGAGGATGTCGGCGATGTTGTCCAGCTCCGTCCCGGAGGTGGGGTACGTGTACGCCTCGACCCGGCCGCCGTCCCTCGCGGGTGCGAGTTCGCGGTGGGCGCGCACCTTCTCGGCGGGCAGGCGGGTCAGCGGCATGCGCTGGGTCAGCAGCCGGGTGGCGGCCAGCAGACCGGCGCCGGAGCGGCGGGACGTGCGCAGCACCGCGACGGGGGCCGGTCGGCCGTCCGCGCGGGGGAACGCGTGCGGGAAGTCCAGGATGCCGTTCACGTCCGCCCCGCGGAACGTGTAGATCGACTGGTCGGGGTCACCGAAGGCGACAAGGGTCCGCCCACCGCCGGCCAGGGCGTGCAGAAGTCGTACCTGAGAGGGATCCGTGTCCTGGTACTCGTCGACGTAGACGGCGTCGTACCGGGCGGCGAGCCACGCGGCGACCTCGGGCCTGCGGGCGAGGAGCACCGCCCGATGGACGAGCTCCGCGTAGTCGATCACGCCCTGGAGGTCGAGCACGTCGAGGTACTCGGCGAGGAAGGCGGCCGCCGCGCGCCAGTCGGGGCGTCCCGTACCGCGGGCGAAGGCGTCCAGGGCGTCGGGACCGAGGCCCAGTTCACGGCTGCGGGCGAGGACGGCGCGGACCTCGTCGGCGAAACCGCGCGTGGTCAGGCAGGCGCGCAGCTCGTCCGGCCAGCGCACGTGCGCGAGGCCGCGCCGCTCCAGGTCCACCTGGCCCGCGAGCAACTCCCGCACGGAGACGTCCTGCTCGGGGCCGGACAGCAGCCGCATCGGCTCCACGAACAGGTCGCTGTCCTGGTGGGCACGGACCAGGGCGTAGCAGAACGAGTGGAAGGTGGTCGCCCGGGGAGCGCGGGCCGCCCCGGCCCTGGTGGCCATGCGGTCGCGCAGTTCGACGGCCGCCTTGCGGCTGAACGTGAGGACGAGGACGCGCTCGGGGTCCCCGCCCCGGGCGATGCGCTCGGTCACGGACTCGACGAGCGTGGTGGTCTTGCCGGTGCCCGGACCTGCGAGGACGAGCAGCGGGCCGGCCGCGTGGTCAACCACGGAGCGCTGCGCGGCGTCCAGAAGAGGGGGGTCCACCCGGGCAGGGGGGGTACGCACCAGTCGGTAAGCGCCACGGCTCCCCCGCCGCACCCGGGGGTGCGACAGGCCGCTGGTGGAGGAAGAGGAGCTCACGTGGTTCGCCGGTCCTGGTGGAAGTACTGGTGGGCGGGCCACCGCGCGTGGCGGGCGGTGACCGCGGGGTGACGGGGACACGCGCAGCCGACGCTACGCCGACAGGTGAGGCGGAAGCAGCGCTTCCTCTTCTTCCCGCCGGCCACTTGCGGCGCTCGCGCCACTCATGCCCCTCGCCTCACGAACGTACGTCATGGCACCGACGTGCCCCGATTCCCCCGTCCGGATCACGGGCCACACGGGAGGCCGCCCGATGGCGGAAGCTGTCAGGTGTGACCCTCCGCGCGTTCGCCGCCGTCCCACCGCGCCCGTCGCATGTCGATCCGCGGCAGGTGGCCCTCGGCGGCCCGGCTCGCCTCCTTCAGGGGCGTGCCCTCCGCGCGGTAGTGACCGAGCGCCCGCTGCTCGTGCCCCGGGAGCAGGACACCGTCCGCGCGAACGACCCGCCACCACGGCACGGCTCCCCCGTAGAGAGCCATCACACGGCCGACCTGCCGCGGGCCGCCCTCCTCGAGCCACTCGGCGACGTCCCCGTATGTCATGACACGGCCCGGCGGGATCAGTTCGGCGACGTCGAGAACCCGCTCGGCATACGCGGGCAGGGCTTCCCCGGGTTCCGCACGGGCGCCGTCGTCCCCCGTGCGGGTGTCCTGCGCGCCGTCGTCCTGCGGAAGGCTCTCCTCGCTCATCCGCCCCATCCTGCCCCACCCCACCGACAACGGGACCCGCGTACCCACGAGCGTTTCCCTCGCCCGGCGGGTCCGCGTCGGGCAGACTGTCCGCCCCCGCATGTGCACCCTGATGCCCCCGCGTATCGGTGCGGCATGCCACCATCGTGCGGGCGGTGACCGGTGATACGAGACCAAGAAGAGACGATGAAGCAGCAGGGTGCGCATTCGGAGGACACAGGGGGCACCCCTGACGCTTCGTCGCGCCCTGGCACTGCGGACGACCGCCCGAAGACGGCCGGCGAGAACGGCCCCGACGAGGTCGGCCCGAAAAAGGTCGGCCCGAAGGAGGTCGGCCCGAAGGAACGGCCGGTCGCCGAGGAGCCCGACATCGCGCACGTCGACGAGGTGGAGGGCGACGAACCGCTGCTCCCCGCGCGCGTGCACCGCCCGTCCGATCTGATGCGACTCCTGGTGGGCGTGCTCGCCGTGGCGGTGCTGATCGGCATCGCCGCGTTCGCGCACGGCACCACCTCGGGCCTCGAACAGGACATCAACAAGGGCACCGGGCAGGCACCCGATCTGCTCATCAAGATCGCGGGGCTGGCCTCCAGCATCGCGATCCTGCTGGTGCCGGTCGCCTTCGCCATCGAGCGGCTGATCAAACGGGACGGCCTCCGAATCGCCGACGGCGTGCTCGCCGCGGTCCTCGCGCACGGTGTGACACTCGCCACCGACCTCTGGGTCGCCCGGGCCGCCCCCGACTCGATCCAGGAGGCGCTCACCCAGCCCTCCCCGGGGACATCCACGCGCTGACCGATCCCGTGCACGGTTATCTGGCGCCGGTCATCGCCTACATGACCGCCGTCGGCATGTCACGCAGACCCAGGTGGCGCACGGTGCTGTGGGTCGTGCTGCTCCTCGACGCCTTCTCGATGCTCGTCACCGGGTACACGACCCCGTTCTCGATCATCCTGACCGTGCTGATCGGCTGGACCGTGGCGTACGGCACGCTCTACGCGGTCGGTTCGCCCAACGTCCGGCCCACCGGGCAGACCCTGATGGCCGGCCTGCGGACCGTCGGCTTCCGCCCGGTCAGCGCGTCACGCGAGGACACCTCGGACAACCCGGACACCGGCGACCGGGGTCGGCGCTACTTCGTCACGCTCGAGGACGGTCCGCCGCTGGACGTCACGGTGGTCGACCGGGAGCAGCAGGCCCAGGGATTCTTCTACCGTGCGTGGCGCAATCTGACCCTGCGCGGCTTCGCCACCCGCAGCAGCCTCCAGTCGCTGCGCCAGGCCCTGGAGCAGGAAGCGCTGCTGGCGTACGCGGCCATCGCGGCCGGCGCCAACGCGCCCAAGCTGATCGCCACCTCCGAGCTCGGCCCCGACGCGGTGATGCTCGTCTACGAGCACAGCGGCGCACACACCCTCGACTCGCTGCCGGACGAGGAGATCACCGACAATCTGCTGCGCGACACCTGGCACCAGGTGAAGGCCCTGCAGTCCCGGCGTATCGCGCACCGCAGGCTGGTGGGCGACGCGATCCTGGTGGATCGTTCCGGCACGGTGATCCTCACCGACCTGCGCGGCGGCGAGATCGCGGCCGGCGACCTGCTGCTGCGCATGGACATCTCCCAGCTGCTGGTGACCCTGGGCCTCCGGGTGGGCGCCGAGCGGGCGGTGGCCTCGGCGGTGGGCGTGCTCGGCCCGGACGCGGTGGCGGACTGTCTGCCGATGCTCCAGCCCATCGCGCTCAGCCGCTCCACGCGCGCGACGCTGCGCAGACTGGCCAGGGAGCGGGCACAGCGCGAGCGCGACGCGGTGCTGGAGGCGTCCCGGCTGGCCAAGCAGGCGCGCCTCGATGAGTCCTCGGACGAGGCCGCGCCGGTTCCCGAGAAGGCCGACAAGAAGACCGTACGGGCGGAGCAGCGGGCCGAGAAGCGGGCCATCGACGAGGCCGTGGAGGAGGCACGCGAGGAGGACCTGCTCACTCAGATCCGCCACGAGGTGCTGCTGATCAGGCCGCAGGCACCGGTCGAGCCGGCCCGGCTGGAGCGGGTACGGCCGCGCACGCTGATCAGTTTCATGGCCGGAGCGATCGGCGCGTACTTCCTGCTGACGCAGCTCACGCACATCGAGTTCGGGCCGCTCATCGCGAACGCCGAGTGGGGCTGGGTCGCCGCGGCGGTGCTGTTCTCGATGTGCAGTTACCTCGCGGCGGCGATGGCTCTGCTGGGGTTCGTGCCCGAGCGGGTGCCGTTTTTGCGGACCGTGGCGGCACAGGTCGCCGGCTCGTTCGTGAAGATCGTCGCCCCGGCGGCGGTGGGCGGGGTCGCCCTGAACACGCGCTTCCTGCAGCGCGCGGGAGTGCGGCCGGGGCTCGCGGTGGCGAGTGTGGGCGCGTCGCAGTTGTTCGGGCTCGGCTGCCACATCCTGATGCTGCTGGCCTTCGGCTATCTGACCGGGACCGAGAAGACGCCGTCGCTGTCGCCGTCCCGGACGGTCATCGCCGGTCTGCTGACGGTGGCGGTGCTCGTGCTCGTGGTGACCTCGGTGCCGTTCCTGCGGAAGTTCATCTCCACGCGCGTGCGGTCGCTGTTCGCGGGTGTCGTGCCGCGCATGCTGGACGTGTTGCAGCGGCCGCAGAAGCTGGTCACCGGCATCGGCGGCATGCTGCTGCTGACCGCCTGCTTCGTGATGTGCCTGGACGCGTCGATCCGCGCGTTCGGCGACGAGTCCACCTCGATCAGCCTCGCCAGCGTCGCCGTCGTCTTCCTCGCGGGCAACGCCCTGGGGTCCGCGGCTCCGACGCCGGGCGGTGTGGGCGCGGTCGAGGCGACCCTGACGGTCGGTCTGATCGCCGTCGGCCTCCCGAAGGAGGTCGCGGCACCGGCCGTGCTGCTGTTCCGCCTGCTGACGCTGTGGCTGCCCGTGCTGCCGGGCTGGCTGGCCTTCAACCACCTCACCCGCAAGCAGGCCCTCTGACGCCAGTGGCCGGCGGGCAGGGATCTCGGCACACGCATCGGCAACACCAGCCCCTCCTACCTCGTACGACACGCGTCCCGCGCGTGGGCGCCCGTGCCGCCGCAGGATGGAACCATGCCTTCGCTCCTCCGGCTGCGCGCCGTCGTCCTGACCGCCACCGCCGTGCTGCTGTCCACCGTGCTGGCGGGCTGCGGTGACGACGGCGCCAAGGGCGAGGACCTCACGCGGCAGGAGCTGAGCTGGAAGGCCTGCCCGGCGCCGGACGAGGCCCAGGGCGGAGGCACTCCGCCCTCTCCCCTGCCGGAAGACGGCGAGTGGCAGTGCGCCACCATGAAGGCGCCTCTCGACTGGGACGATCCCAAGGGCGACACGATCGGCATCGAGTTGATCCGCGTCCGGACCAGCGGCTCCGCGAGTGAACGCATCGGCTCGCTCATCTTCAACTTCGGCGGGCCCGGCGGCTCGGGCGTCACCGCGCTGCCCGGCTTCGCCGAGGACTACGAGACCCTGCGCACCCGCTATGACCTGGTCAGCTTCGACCCGCGCGGAGTCGGCCGCAGCGACCCCGTGATCTGCGAGAACGACCAGCAGCTCGACGCGTACTTCCAGCAGGACGGCACGCCCGACGACCCGGCCGAACGCACCGGGCTCCTGGACAGCACCAAGGAGTTCAACGACGCCTGCGAGGAGAACTCCGAGAAGGTCCTGCCACACGTGCGCACCACCGACGCGGCCCGCGACCTCGATCTGATGCGCCAGGTCCTCGGCGACGACAAGCTGCACTACTTCGGCATCTCCTACGGCACCGAACTCGGCGGCGTCTACGCGCACCTGTTCCCCGAACGGGTCGGTCGAGCCGTGTTCGACGCCGTCGTCGATCCCACGCAGAACCCCGAGCAGGGCTCGCTCGGACAGGCCAAGGGCTTCCAGCTCGCGCTCGACAACTTCGCCGAAGACTGCGTGTCCAAGACCGAGGAGTGCCCCATCGGCGACAGTGCCCAGGATGTGAAGGACCGTATCGCCACCCTGCTGGAGGACCTCGACCGCAAACCGATCAAGGGCGTCTTCCCCCGCGAGCTGACCCAGACCGCGGCGACCAGCGGCATCCTGCAGGCGCTGTACTCGCAGGACTTCTGGGAGTACCTCACGGAGGGCCTCCAGCAGGCGTACGACGGCGACGGCAGCATCCTGCTGCTGCTGTCCGACTCGAGCAACGGGCGCAGCGAGAACGGCGAGTACGACAACTCGTCCGCCGCCCACACCGCCATCAGCTGCTCGGACTCCAAGCCGCGCTACGACACCGCCTACGTGGAACGGAAGCTGCCCGAGTTCCGTGCCGCGTCCGCCCTGTTCGGCGACTCCATGGCGTGGGGCATGATCGGCTGCACCGACTGGGCCGTGGCGGGCGCCGCCGACCACCCGGACGTGAGCGCGCCGGGCTCGGCACCGATCCTGGTCGTCGGCAACACCGGCGACCCGGCCACCCCCTACGAAGGGGCCCGGAAGATGGTGGACGCGCTGGGCAAGGGCGTCGGCGTCGAGCTCACGTACCGGGGACAGGGGCACGGCGCCTACAACAGCAAGAACAAGTGTGTGCAGAGCACGGTGAACGGATATCTGCTGGACGGAAAGGTGCCGCAAGCGGGGACCGTCTGCGGCTGAGAACCTGAGAACAGCCACAGCCTCAGCAAAGCCGCAGGTCAGAAGGTTATCCACAGGCCGGAGCGGCTGGCGCGAGATCTGCCTACCATGGCCTGACCGCCATCCGCAGCACGGTGCGGACGGCCTGCGAGGGGGGACTGGGCGCATGTCGCGCTTCGTACGGTGGACCGCTGTGGCGGTCGCCTCGGCACTGCTCGCGGCGGGCTGCAGCGGCAGCTCGTCCGGCGACGACAAGGGCGGCGGGCTCTCCTGGGGCCGTTGCAAGCCCACCGCCGACGCCCCCGCACCGAGCAGCGACTGGCAGTGCGCGACGTTGAAGGTGCCGCTGGACTGGTCGAAGCCGGACGGCGAGACGATCGGACTGGCACTGATCCGCGCCAAGGCCCGCGGCGGCGACCGCGTCGGCTCGCTCCTGTTCAACTTCGGCGGCCCCGGCGCCTCGGGCCTGTCCATGATGCCGTCGTACGCCCCGACCGTCTCCAAGCTCCGCGAGCGGTACGACCTGGTGAGCTGGGACCCGCGCGGGGTGGGCGCCAGCGAGGGGGTGCGCTGCCGCGGCGACAAGGAGATCCAGGCCGCCGAGTCGGTGGACGTCACCCCCGACACACCGGCCGAGGAAAAGGCGTACTTCCAGGACGCCGCCGACTTCGGCAAGGGCTGCCGGAAGGACGCCGGAAAGCTCATGGCGCATGTCTCGACCGCCGACTCGGCCCGCGACATGGACCGCATCCGGGACGTCCTCGGCGACGACAGGATGCACTACTTCGGCATCTCGTACGGCACCGAACTGGGCGGCACCTATGCCCACTTGTTCCCGAAGAAGGTGGGGCGGATGACGCTGGACGCGGTCGTCGACCCCGGCGCCGACACCGTGGGCCACGCCCAGAACCAGGCCAGGGGCTTCCAACGCGCGTTGAACGGCTATCTCGAGTCCACGGGCCAGGACCCGCAAGAGGGCACGCGGAAGATCGCGGCCCTGCTGCGACGGATCGACGCCCGGCCCCTGCCGACGGCCACGCCCGGGCGGAAGCTCACGCAGACGCTCGCGGTCACCGGCCTCACCCTGCCGCTGTACAACAAGGAGAGCTGGCCGACCCTGACCAGCGCCCTCGACGCGGCCGAGCGAGGCGACGGCTCGGAGCTGCTCACCCTCGCCGACGGCTACAACGACCGCGCCCCTTCGGGGAACTACGGCACGACGACCCA
Organism: Streptomyces sp. CA-179760; assembly: GCF_050937045.1. NCBI lineage: Bacteria > Bacillati > Actinomycetota > Actinomycetes > Kitasatosporales > Streptomycetaceae > Streptomyces > Streptomyces sp. CA-179760. The sequence goes on along the minus strand of NZ_JBNJLZ010000001.1, from coordinate 6,398,854 downwards.
TTCACAACGGGTCATATCGTGCCTGGACGACAGGCAGCGGCCGACGGCGGCCCGGACGAAGGAGCTGCTGCCGCAGTTCGAGAAGATCTCCCCGGTCTTCGGCGCCTTCCTGGGCTGGGACACGGCCGGCTGGTGCCACGACTGGCCGGTGCCCGGACAGCACGACACCCCGGAGGTGAGCGCCCCAGGCGCGGCGCCGGTCCTGGTGGTCGGCAACACCGGCGACCCGGCAACCCCCTACGAGGGCGCCCGGAGGATGGCCGACGAGCTGGGCGAGGACGTCGGCGTGGTGCTCACCTGGCGGGGCCAGGGGCATGGCGCGTACGGCAGCGGGAGCGACTGTGTCGACTCGACGGTGAACGCGTATCTGCTGGACGGGTCGGTCCCGAAGGACGGCAAGACCTGCTCATGACGGCGGGGGCTTCGCGCACTCGTGGTGCCCGAAGCCCCCGCCGCTCGGAAAGGGAGGCCGGATACGGCTCAGTACACCGGCTTGTCCGGCTCGATCTGGTTGACCCAGCCGATCACGCCGCCGCCGACGTGGACCGCGTCCGAGAAGCCCGCGGACTTCAGGACCGCGAGGACTTCCGCACTGCGGACACCCGTCTTGCAGTGCAGGACGATCTTCTTGTCCTGCGGGAGGCTCTCCAGGGCGGTGCCCATGAGGAACTCGTTCTTCGGGATCAGCCGGGCGCCCGGGATGGAGACGATCTCGTACTCGTTCGGCTCGCGGACGTCGATGATGTCGATGCCCTCGCCGTCGTCGATCCACTCCTTGAGCTGCTTGGGAGTGATCGTGGAGTCGGCGGCCGCCGCCTGGGCCTCCTCGGAGACGACGCCGCAGAAGGCCTCGTAGTCGATGAGCTCGGTGACGGTCGGGTTCTCGCCGCAGACCGCGCAGTCCGGGTCCTTGCGGACCTTGACCTGGCGGTACTGCATCTCCAGGGCGTCGTAGATCATCAGCCGGCCGACCAGCGGGTCGCCGATACCGGCGAGCAGCTTGATGGCCTCGTTGACCTGGATGGAGCCGATGGACGCGCACAGCACGCCCAGGACGCCGCCCTCGGCGCAGGAGGGGACCATGCCGGGGGCGGGGGCTCCGGGTAGAGGCAGCGGTAGCAGGGGCCGTGCTCGGACCAGAAGACGGAGGCCTGGCCGTCGAAGCGGTAGATCGAACCCCAGACGTACGGCTTGTTCAGCAGCACGCAGGCGTCGTTGACCAGGTAGCGGGTCGCGAAGTTGTCCGTGCCGTCGACGATCAGGTCGTACTGGCTGAAGATGTCCATCACGTTGTCGGCCTCGAGCCGCTCCTCGTGAAGGATCACGTTCACGTACGGGTTGATACCGAGGACGGAGTCACGGGCGGACTCGGCCTTGGGGCGGCCGATGTCGGCCTGGCTGTGGATGATCTGGCGCTGCAGATTCGACTCGTCGACCTCGTCGAACTCCACGATGCCGAGGGTGCCGACGCCCGCGGCGGCCAGGTACATCAGCGCCGGCGAGCCCAGGCCGCCGGCGCCCACACACAGCACCTTGGCGTTCTTCAGCCGCTTCTGCCCGTCCATCCCGACGTCGGGGATGATCAGGTGGCGGGAGTACCTGCGGACCTCGTCTACGGTGAGCTCGGAAGCCGGCTCGACCAGGGGTGGCAGCGACACGGGGACTCCGTTGGTCGGTCAATCACTACGGTTGTTCTCCCCGTAACAGTGCCATGTGCTTTTTCATTCCGAGACACCTGTTCCGACACGCGAGACGATTTCGTCCCAGTAGCCGGGCATGGTCTCCCAGGGGTCGGCGTGTCCGCCGCAGTCCGTGCGGTCCGTGCGGTCGGTGAAGTAGATCGTCGCGGCGCCCTGCCAGCGCGCGATGCCCAGCGCCTCCCCCAGATGAGGGCGGGGCACTCCGTGGACGAAGTGACAGAAGCGCTCGGGCGAATGGTCGGCGGTCCACTCGGCCACCTGAGACCAGCGGTAGTCGCTCCACGGGCCGGAGAAGGTGACCAGCTGGTCGGCGAGTTCGGCGTACCCCGGGTGCGGGTGGATGCCGTGGCCGAGGACGATGTGGGCCGCGTCACGGATCACGCGGAGGGTGGCGACCGTGCGCCGCACCTCGGGCAGCCCGACGTGGTCCGCCGGGCAGCGCTCCAGGAGGAAGCCGTCGACCTGGTACCAGTCGACGAACCGGTGGGCGTCCGAGATCAGCTCTCCGAAGTTCCGGGTGCCGTACCGGGTGTCGAGGTGACCGAGGACCCGGATGCCCGCGTTGCGCAGCCGGCCGGCCGCCTCCAGGCAGTGCGGGTCGGGGCGGGCGCCGGGGCCGTCGGCGACGTTGAGGACGACCCAGTGCAGTGGGGTGCCGGGGCGGGTGAGTTCGCCCCACTCGGTGGGGGCGAGGAGGGGGTGCGCGTAGCCGGGGACGCCGACGCCGGGGCGGAGTTCCGTGCCGGAGGTGCGGGGCTGTGTGCTGGTCAGATGCGACATGCCGCCTCCATCCAGATGTCCGCGAGGGACTCCTCGAGGCCGATCCGGGGGCGCCAGCCGAGCCGGTCGCGTGCGGTGCGCACGTCGGCCTGCTGCCAACTACCGCAGCCGTCCGGGTACGGGTACGCGGCCTGGGGGGCGTGGTCCGAGTCCGGGCGGGGGTGGCCGATGGCCGTGCGCAGGGCGCCGGGCGGACCGTCGAGTTCGTGGAGGGCGCCGCCATATCCGGCCACGCGGGCGAGGACGGCGGCGGCGTCGCGCAGGCGCACGGCGCGGCCGGAGCCGATGTTGATGACCCCCTGCGCGGCGGAGAGCGAGGCGGCGTGGACGGCGCGGGCGACGTCCCGGACGTCGACGAAGTCGCGCTGCGCGCCCAGGCCGCCGAGTTTCAGCTCGCCGTCGCCGGACTGCATGGCGCGGCGCATGGCCTCTGCGAGACGCCCGAGCGGGGAGCCGGCGGGGGTGCCGGGTCCGGCCGGGGAGAAGACACGCAGGACGACGGCGTCCAGGCCGGAACCGAGGACCAGTTCGGTGGCGGCGAGTTTGCTGACACCGTACGGACCGCCGGGCCGGGGGACGGCGTCCTCGGCCGTGGAGGAGCCGGGCTGGCTGGGACCGTACTCCGCGCTGCACCCGATCTGCACCAGACGGGCGCCGCAGCCGCTGCGGCGCAGGGCCTCGCAGACGGTGGCCACGGCGACGGTGTTGTGGCGGGTGAGTTCGCGGGCACCGCCCCTGGTGGCGCCGGCGCAGTTGACGACGACGCCCGGGTGGACCGCGTCGAGGAAGCGGGTGAGGGCACCGGGGCTGCCGGAGGCGAGGTCGAAGCGGACGTCGGCGTCGTCGCCGCGACCGAGTGCGGTGAGCTGCACGGCGGGGTCGGCGAGCAGGCGGTCGGCGACGAAGCGCCCGATGTAGCCGTTGGCTCCGATCAGCAGGACTCTCATCGCGCGGCTCCTGGGGCGGCTGGGACTCCTGGGTGGGTGGTCATCGGGGTTCTCCTTGAAGGCGGGGCGGGGCGGGGCGGGGCGGGGCCGGGCGGACGGGACGGGGGCGGGTGCCTCCGGCGGTGGGCCGGTGTCTGTGGCGACGGGGTGACGGGGCATCCGGGGGCGAGGGCTCTTTCGGGAGTCGCTCTCCGACGGCTCTCGCTCCCGCAGCGGTCACCGTGTGGGGGACGGCGGTGCGTGGGCCGAGGCCCTGGTCAGCTTGCGCGTCGCGTGGACGAGGAGGGCCAGGGCCCCCGCTCCGCAGGCGAGGGTGGGGACGCTGCCGGCGCCCCAGAGGGTGACGAGGGTCTCCACGGGGATGCCCAGGAAGCCGAGACCGGGGAGGCGGGCGGTGAAGACCGTGGCGAGGGCGGCCGCCTGGACCGTGGCCGTCGCGGTGAGCACCACGGCCGGGGCGTAGGGGAAGCCGTGGGTGGCGAGGAGGCGGGCGATGAAGAGGAGGGCGCCCAGAGCGAGGACCTCCGCGTAGCCCGCGGGCTCGCCGAGGGCTGCCGCGCAGAGGGCGAGCAGGCCCGCCAGGGCGCCCAGGAAGAGGACGACAGTGCCGAGCAGCAGCGGTCGTACGGCGGCGGCGAAGTCCTCGAGGCCTCGGCTTGCCGCGAGCCTGCGGCGGCCACGTGCGGTGAAGAGGTGGGCGGTCCAGGCCGCGGGCGCGCACGCCAGGGCGAGGGCCAGGACAGGGGCGGCGGTGAGGGGCCAGGGGCCGTCGGCCGTGCCGGTGGGCGGACCGTCGGGGCCGCCGGCGACGGCACTGTGGAGCAGGCCGTCGCCCAGGACGGAGTAGGCGACGAGCCAGGAGATCCAGAGGGCGCTTCCACGGGGGGCGGTGTGGTCGGTCCGGTTCAGGGGGCCTCGGCGGAGGGCCGCGCGGAGGGCCAGGCCCACGGCGAGGATGCCCGCTGCCACGGCGATCAGGCGCGTCCGGCCGTGGGTGAGGTGCGCTGCGGTCACGGCGCCGGCGCACAGCGCGCCCGGCAGGAGGGTCAGGAGGACCCAGTCGGCACGCGCCCGGGGGGCCGTGGGCGCCGGGGACACGGGCGCGTCCCCGTCCCGGGTGACTCGTGCGTACATCTCCTCGGCGAGCGAGAAGACGTCCCGGTGCCGGAAGCGGGCCGCGGTCCGCTCGGTGATGCCGTGCGCTTCCAGTCCCGCCGCGATCTCGAGGGGGTCCACCGCGCGTTCGCAGAGTTCCCGGTGACGGTGCATCAGCGCCTTCACGGGGTCGGCACCGCGGCGCGGGGAGGCCGACTCGCGGTCGGCGGCCGACCCTTGTGCGACGGACGGGCCGCAGCCGGCGGCCGGCCCCTGCGTCACAGACGGACCGCAGCCGGCGGCCGGTTCCCGCTTCCCGGACGGCCGGAGGTCGGCGGCCGGTTCCGGGGTCGGTGAGGCCGTGGCCGCGGGGCCGGGTGCCTTCTCCGAGGGGGCCTCCGACGCTCCCTGGCCGGCCGGGGTGCCGGGTCCGGCCGGTGTTCCAGGACGGTCCAGTTCGCCCAAGTCGTTCATCGCGCTCTCTCCGGGGCGGGGACGGGAGTGGTGGCTCGTACGGGGCTGCCTCCGGCCCAGCCGGGGACGCCGCGGGCGGCGAGGCCGGGTGTCGGGGCGGCCCAGCGGACCGGGACGCGGGCCTCGGCGGGCACCGCGAAGGGCAGCGGCTCCCCCGCCGCGTCGAGGACGACACGACGCACGGGAGCGCGCGAGACGATCTCCAGGTAAATGCTGTGAAATGCCTCGATGTTCTGCTCGGCCGTGAACAGTTCGAGGGCGCGGGCCCGAGCGGCTGCGCCCAGGCGCTCACGGCGCTCCGGGTCGCGCAGCAGCGCGACGCACGCTTCGGCGAGCGCGCGCGGGTTGCGCGGGGGCACGACCAGGCCGGTGCCACCGATGACCTCCAGGACCGCGCCCACGTCCGTCGACACCGTCGCGCGCCCGCAGAGCATGGCCTCGACCAGGCCGGTCGGGAAGCCCTCGACGACGCTGGACAGGACGGTCACGGCACCCGAGGCGTAGGCGTCGGCGAGGGCCGGGAGTTCCGGCCCGCCGACCTCCTCGAACGACACCGGGTTGTGGCCTGAGGTGTGCGGGCCCTCGGCCTCGTCGGGGAAGAGATGGGAGGCCAGCGCCCTGCAGTGGTCGAGATAGGCCGCGCCCTCGGTCCCGGCGGGGGCTCCGACGATGCGCAGGCGCGTCCCCGGCTCCTGCTTGCGGATCTCGGCGAAGGCGTGCAGCAGCGAGACCAGGTCCTTGGCGGGTTCGACGCGGCCGACCCAGACGAGCGCTCGCGGGTCGGCGCACTCCATGGACTCGCCCACCTCCGTGAAGGGCCGGGCGTCCATGCCGGGGTAGACCGTGCGGAGCTTCTCACGGTCGGCGCCGCAGCGCTCCTGCCAGCGGCGGGCGTGCGTGTTGCCGGCGATGACGACCTCGGCCTGTCCGTAGGCCTCGGCGGCGAGTCGGCCGTGGAAGGCCGCCAGCAGGGACCGTACGGCGGGCGGGGCGTCGGGCGTGGTGAGGTAGTGCGTCCGCAGGCGCACGCCGTACTCGGTCACCAGCAGGGGGAGACCGGTGAAGTGGCGGGCCAGCAGGCCCGGCAGGGCGGCCGGGCCGCCGGACGCGGCGTGGCAGAGGTCGACCGCGCCGAGTCCGTCGTCCTCGTACCAGTCGAGGGAGAGGGGGCGCAGCGCCCGTTCGAGGTGCGCGGCCACGGCGAGCAGATCCGGGACCCGGGCCTCACGCGCGGCGCGGTGGGCGCCCGGCGCACGACAGGCGCGTTCCAGCGCGCGTACGGCGGCCTCGGAGCGGAGAGCTCCGGCGAGGCCGCCCTCCTCTCGGGCGAGTTCGGCGAGCCCGTACAGAGCGTTGGCGAAACGGTCCGCCTCGGGGGTCGAGGCGCCCTCGGACGACGCCCCACACAGCACGGCGGCCAGTTCCCCGAAGCACTCGGTGAACCGCCGGCGCGCGCGGCGGCCCAGGACCACTCCGTCGTCCTCGGTCATCCACAGCGACGCGGTGCGCACCCTGCGGACGTTCGGCGGCAGCGGGGTCCAGCCCTCGTCCTCCTGGCGTTCACTGCGGCTGAGCGCGTAGACGTCGAACTCGTGCTGTGCGAGCCCGCGCACCAGCCGGTCGCACCAGAGCCTGGCGTCACCGCTCACATACGGATAGCCACCTTCCGTAAGCAGTCCGATGCGCACGTGTGCACCCCCGATCTCCCGTATGGGGAGCCGCCGTTGCCCGGCGGCTCGCAGCGGGACGAACGTATGCGGTCAAGGCGGTGGTGCGACGGACGGTTGTCCGTCGCACCACCAAAAGGGGTGAACGGTCGTAACTTTCTCGTGCGGGTCGCGTTCTGTCGCGCTAGGAGATCAAGCGGACACGGATCGTCATGCTGCGGCCAACTCCCGCCGCTCCGCCCGGCGTCGCGCGGCGGCCTCCGGGTCGAGCGCCGGTACGGCGGCCAGCAGCTGCCTGGTGTACGGCTCCTGCCGCGACCCGTACACCTCGGCGACGGGCCCTTCCTCGACGACGGCGCCCTCGCGCATCACCGCGACTCGGTCGCTGACCTGGCGTACGACGGCCAGGTCGTGCGCGATGAAGACCAGCGCGAGCCCGAGTTCGCGCTGCAACTCCCCCAGCAGCCCGACCACATGCGCCTGGGTGGTGACGTCGAGCGCCGAGACCGGCTCGTCGCAGACGATGACGCGCGGGTCGGCCGCGAGCGCCCGCGCGATCCCGATGCGCTGGCGCTGGCCGCCGCTGAACTCGTGCGGGTAGCGGTCGTGGTGCGCCGCTTCGAGCCCCACGCGCTCCAGCAGTTCCGCCACGCGCTCCCGAATGCGCCCCTTCTCGGACTCGCCGCGCGCCCGGAGCGGGTCGGCGATGGACTCGCCCACGCTGCGGCGGGGGTTGAGGGAGGAGACGGGGTCCTGGAAGACCATCTGCACCGCCGGGTTCACCCCGGTGTGCGCGCGGCCCTCGAACCTCAGCGATCCTGCCGTCGGCTCCAGCAGCCCGACGAGCATGCGCCCCAGGGTCGTCTTCCCGCTGCCGCTCTCGCCCACGACTCCGAGCGTCTCACCGCGCCGCAGGGTCAGCGACACCTCGTCCACGGCCGTGAACGCCCGCTTCCCGCGCCCGACCACGCGCTTCAGCCCGGTCGCCTCCAGCACGACCTCCTCGGGTGCCGGCGAGGCCTTTCGGGGCGCGTCCAGCCGTGGCACCGCGGCCAGCAGTTCCCGGGTGTACGGCTGGGCCGGCGTGCCCAGCACACCCGACACCGGGCCGTGCTCGACCGCCCGCCGTGCCGCATCACCAGGACCTCGTCGACGCTCTCGGCGGCGACGCCCACGTCGTGGGTGACGAGCAGCAGGCCCATGCCGGTCTCCTCGCGCAGCGTGTGCAGCAGGTCCAGGACCTGGGCCTGGACGGTGACATCGAGGGCGGTCGTCGGCTCGTCCGCGATCAGCAGGCGGGGCTCGCACGCGAGCGCCATGGCGATCAGGGCGCGCTGGCGCATGCCGCCGCTGAACTCGTGAGGCCGGGAACGGGACCGCCGGGCCGCGTCCGCGATGCCCACCCGGTCGAGGACCTCGACGGCACGCGCGCGTGCCGCCCGCCGGGACACGCGCGCGTGGGCGCGGTACACCTCGGCGATCTGGTCGCCGATCGCGTAGTACGGGTCGAGGGAGGACAGCGGATCCTGGAACACCATGGCGGCCTGGCCGCCGCGCAGCCGCCGCAGCTCCTCGTCGGAGGCCCGCCGCACGTCGGTGCCGGCCACCTCGACCGAGCCCCCGACCCGCGCTCCCGTGCCGCGGTGCAGGCCGAGCAGGGCGGACGCCACGGTCGGCTTGCCGGAGCCGGACTCGCCGACCAGGGCCAGGGCGGCGCCCTGTTCCAGGCGGAAGGAGAGTCCGTCGACGGCGCGCAGCTCGCCGAAGTCCACGCTCAGGTCGGTCACGTCGACCAGGCTCATGTCAGAACCACCCGTCGGTCGGCCACCGCGTACAGCACGTCGGCGACGGCGTTGGCGAGGACCACGAAGAAACCGATGACCAGGACCATGCCGACCACGACCGGCAGGTCGACGACCTTGACGGCATGGACGAGTTCCTGTCCGATGCCGGGCAGGCCGAAGAGCGTCTCGGTGAGCACCGCGCCGCCGATCGCCGACCCGACGTTGTTGGCGTTCAGCGCGATGACCGGCGCGAACGCGCCGCGCAATGCGTGCCGTCCGACGATCGACCGTTCGCCGACGCCGTACGCGCGGAAGGTGCGGATGTGGTCCTCGGCCAGCGTCTCCAGCATCGACGCCCGGGTCAGCCGGGCGAACGCGGCAGCCTCGATAAGGGCCAGTGACAGCCAGGGGAGCACCAGGTTCCACGCCCACTGTTCGGGGTCGTCGCCGAGGGCGACGTACTGCGGGAAGGGCAGCAACCGCAGCTCCCCGCAGACGACGATCATCAGGACCAGGCCGATGACGAAGACCGGGGTGGCCGTGCCGGCGAGGGTGATGCCGGTCAGCACCCGCTCGGAGAACCGGCCGCGCCGCCAGGCGGAGAGCACGCCGGTGCCGACACCGAGGAGCAGCCAGAGCACCATCGCGCCGGACACCAGGGACAGACTGACCGGAAGCTTTGCCCAGATCAGCTGCGTGACCTGCTGGTCGCTCTGGTACGACAGGCCGAGGCAGGGCGCGGAGCAGTGCTGCACGGACGTACCCGTCGAGTAGTCCTGGCCGGCGACGAGCCCTTGGAGGAAGTGCCAGTACCGCGCGTACAACGGGTCGTCCAGGTTCAGCTGCCGGGCGACCTGGTCCACCTGTTCCGGTGAGCAGCGCGGGCCGCAGGTGATCTGGGCGACGTTGCCGGGGGTGACTAGAAGACGACGTAGACGATCACCGAGACGGCGAGCAGGGTGACCGCGGCGCCGACGGCCCGGCGCAGGACGAAGCCGGTGAGACCGTTCATGCCGCACCTCCCCCGGCCGCCTGCGCGTCACACCCACGCTCCTCGGCCGCATGCGCGTCACACCCACGCTCCTCGGCCGCCTTCGACTCCCGCTTCCGCCCCGTCCCGATGCGCAGCCGTGAGGCCGCGCGCGGGTCGAGCGCGGTGCGGACCGGCCCCTGTGATGCCCGTCAATTCCCGGGGTAGGCCCAGGGGTTGGCACGGCATCGAATGCCGTCGTGGTTGAGGAACTTGGTCTGCTGCTGCATGACCGGGGCGAGGTCGCCGTCCTTGTCGCAGGTGACGTGGTTGTAGCCGAGTCGGTGCCCGACCTCGTGGTTGATCAGCATCTGCCGGTAGGCGTGGATCTTGTCGCCGTACGTCGGCGAACCCTGCGCCCACCGGTAGGCGTTGATCATCACGCGCTCGGTCGCGGCCGAGTCGCAGGAGACGTTGTCCACCGTGGTGTCCAGGCCGGACTTGGCGCACCAGTCGGCAGTCGTGCCGGGGCTGGCGAGAGTGATCACGAAGTCGGGGGTGCCGGAGTAGACGCGCTCGAAGGTGTGCGCGCCGTTGTGGGCCCAGCTGCGCTGGTCGTTGAGCGTCTTCTGCACGGCCTCGGCGAAGAGCTCGCCGTCCAGCCCGAGTCCCTGCTCCACGTCCACGCGGTAGGTGTGCTTCTGCCCCGTACCGGGCGCCTTCGCGATGCCGGGGACGGCGTCGAACTTCCCCGTGCCCTTGAGCTCGGCACCGAGCGGGTACGTCCTGGCCATCTTCTCGGCGTACGTGAGCGGCTTCGCGTCGGAGTCCGGGGCGGGGGCCTGCCCGCCACTGTGGGGCGCGGAGTCCCGGAGGTCGCGGGCCTGGTCGGTGGCGGACTGCGACTGCACGTCGGCACCGCCCTGGTCGTCGGCGACCTGGCCGGCGACGACCACGGCCAGCACGGTGGTGACGGCGGCGGCCGCGATGCCGGTGAAGGTGCGGCCCTTGCCGCCCTTGACCGGCGCGGGCGCGCCGGTGGGCTCCGCGTCGTCGCGGTCGTAGTCACGGTCATCGCCGTCGTCGCGGTCGCGGCCGTAGTCGCCGAAGGGGGTGTCGGCCGGAGTGCCCGCGCTCCAGTCCGTGACGGAGGCGTAGGCGTCCGCCGCGTGCGCGGAGGCGGCCGTACGGGGCGCGAAGGCGTCGGTCCCTTCGCCGAAGGCTTCGAGGTACTCCTGCCGCGGCCCGGGCACGGACGCACGCCGCTGCCGCGGTATGGGAGAGGTGCCCCGGCCGTTCTCCCTCAACTCACCCCAGCCGCCCCCGGCTTCCCGCTGCTCGGGATGGCCTCCACGGGCATAGGGGAAGCCGTGCGCCGGGGTGCCGTCGGGCAGCCGTGGCACACCGCGCCCCGGGGTGCCGTCCGGACGCCAACCGTCCGGCAGGTGCGGCATCCCGTACGGCGGCGTACCGGAACCCGGTGCGGGCCCGGAACCCGGTGCTGGCCGCGGCCCCGGTGTGCGGCGAGGGCCGGCGCCCTGCGGCGGCCGGCCGGCCTGCCCGGCACCGGGCGGTGCCGGGTAGCCTCCCCGGCCCGGGTCCGGCGCCTGGCTCTGCCCTGGTCTCTCTCCCTGCGTCGACCCGGCCCGGTCGTCCCGTACTGCGGTCACGTCCGCGGTGTCGCCCTTGGCGACCGCCCCGCGGCGGCTGTGGCGTCCCACTTCGCGCCTCAGCCCCCCATGCTCTCGTCGGTGCTTTCTCTGTCGACGGCGCCGCCCTGGGCCCGCCGTGCTCGCCGCGTCCCCAACTCCCCGGACCCTTCGAGAAGTTCACGAAACGCCAGGGCCACCGTCTCCGGGTACTCCATCATGGCCACGTGCCCGGCGTCCGGCAACGTCACCAGCCGCGAGTCACGAAAGGTCCGGGCCGCCTTCTGCGCCATGCGGAAGCCGACCAGTTGGTCACGGCCACCGTAGACGAGGAGGGTCGGCGCGAGAACGCGCTCGGCCTGGCGCCACAGCCCCTGCTGGCCGCCCAGCGTGTACGCGTTGACTATCCCGCGCGCGGACCGCGCCATCGCGTCCCAGAAGTACGGCAGCCGCAGCCGCCGCTCCATTTCCTGCACGGCGTTGCGGAAACCTTCCGGCGTCACCATGCCCGGATCCCCGTAACAGAGCGCCATCACGCCGCGGACCCGCTGCTCCGCCGTCCAGGCGCGGGTGAGCCGGGTGAAGAGCAGGGCGACACCGGGCACCGCCAGCAGCCCCGTGGGCACGGCGGAGCGCTGCACGCGGATTTCCGGCAGGGCAGGCGACACGAGCGTGAGCGTACGGACCAGATCGGGCCGTACCGCCGCGACACGGGTGGTGATGGCGCCACCGAGCGAGTTCCCGAACAGGTGCACGGGACCGCGCGCGGAGGCGTCGAGGTAGCGGATGACCGCGCGCGCGTGCCCCGTGACGGAGTAGTCGCCGTCGTCCGGTGGCGGGGAGTCGCCGAAACCCGGCAGGTCGACGGCCTCGCTGTCGACGACCCCCTCCAGCAGCGGCATCAGCGCCGACCAGTTCTGCGAGGAACCGCCGAGCCCGTGCACGTAGAGCGCGGGAGGCAGCCCTTCGCGCGCGGGCGGTCGCGAACGCACCGTCAGGGTGACCCCGGACAGCTCGACCGACCGCAGCCGCTCGCCCTCCGCGACCCTGACGCCCCCCACCTTCGGCAGCACATTGGCGGGCGGCACGAACGGCAGCTCGGTCGAAGACATGCGGCAATGTTACGAGACGATCACGCAGTGGCTCATGTGTTCGCCTGTGTTCGCCGTCACAAGAATCGGACAGGAGCAGTTCAGGGGGTGCGCACTGCGTCACACCCCGGACGCGGATCGCATAGCGTCCGGATCGGGTGTCTCCTAGGCTCGTACAGAGGGCACCCGCATGTGGCCCCTGCATCCTCAGGGACATTCGTAGGAAGGGAGCCCAGCATGGCCGTAGACCCCACCGACCCCGAGACATTCGAGGCCGAGGACGCGCCTCAGGCGCAGGAGTACGACGTCGAAGCCCCCGAGGTCGACGCGGCCGAGCAGCAGGCGGACCTCACACCGGACCGCGACGACCCGCTGACCGGCGTCGACCCGGACCGGGCCAACGAGGCCGACCTGGTGGAGCAGGCCCGGGTCGTCTCCCTCGACGAGGACGACTACCGGTGACGCTCCCCGCCGGGGGCGGCAAGCAGCGCTGTTGAACAGGAAAGAGGCTGCATTTTGCCCGCTCTGCCCCTGTTTGAAACCTTCGCAACCGCTTTCGCGACCGTCCGGTCCGTGAAATTCTGCGCTCTCACCGCGCACAGCACGGTTACCGAAAAGTACGATGGCGACGCGGCCAGATCCGCACGTGGACGACTATGGGAGGCGGCGTGACAGCCATCGAGCAGACAGAGGCGGTTCGCCCGCGGGGTACACGCCTGCCACGCCGTGCCCGACGGAACCAGCTCCTGGGAGCCGCCCAGGAGGTCTTCGTGGCCCAGGGCTATCACGCGGCGGCGATGGACGACATCGCCGAGCGCGCGGGCGTCAGCAAGCCGGTGCTCTACCAGCACTTCCCGGGCAAGCTCGACCTCTATCTCGCACTGCTCGACCAGCACTGCGAGTCGCTCATCCAGGCCGTGCGCCACGCGCTCGCCTCGACGACGGACAACAAGCAGCGCGTCCGGGCGACGATGGACGCCTACTTCGCGTACATCGAGGACGACGGCGGCGCCTTCCGCCTGGTCTTCGAGTCGGACCTGACGAACGAGCCCGCCGTGCGCGAGCGCGTCGACAAGGTCACCAACGAGTGCGCGGAAGCGATCTGCGACGTCATCGCCGAGGACACCGGCCTGTCGCGCGCGGAGTCGATGCTGCTCGCCTCGGGCCTGGGCGGCCTCGCCCAGGTCGTGGCGCGGTCCTGGCTGCACAGCGACCGCAGCGTGCCGCGCGACCAGGCGGTGCAGCTGCTGACCTCGCTGGCGTGGCGCGGCATCGCCGGCTTCCCGCTGCACGGGACCGACCACCACTGAGGACGCTTTGTTCCCGCCCGGTGTTCGCTCGTGGCGTTCTCGGGCGGGGACTGCGGGGTCCCCTCGCCGGGCTAATGTGTGCTGCGTACGGCGCGGAAGGTCGCGCACATCACTGACCGTCGGAGGGACATAGCCGTGGAGGTCAAGATCGGCGTGCAGCACGCACCCCGCGAGATCGTTCTGGAGAGCGGTCAGAGCCCCGAGGAGGTCGAGCGCGTCGTGGCCGAGGCACTGGCCGGAAAGTCGCAGCTGCTGAGCCTCGTGGACGAACACGGCCGCAAGATCCTGGTCCCGGCCGACCGTCTCGCATACGTCGAGATCGGCGAGCCGGCCCCGCGCAAGGTGGGCTTCGGCGCGCTGTAGGCGCGTGAGCGGGGCGGGACGGCCGATGGCCGTCCCGCCCCGCTCGCGTTCTCCGGGTCCCCGTGGGGCACCTGGGTTCCTCCACGGATGGAGCACAGAGCACGCACAGAATGGGATTGGATTCCGCAGGTCAGGGGTAAGACGGGCTACGACCGATTTGGGCAGGCCGGCCATGTGGGAGGGACCCCGACATGCTCCTGGAAGCGTTGAGCTCCGCGATCCTCGGCCTGGCTCTGGCCTGGGCGGCCACGCAACGCCTGTCGCACAGGCTCCCGGCTCGCCCCCTGGTCCTGTCGACCGGTGTCGCCGGAGCCCTCTTCGGAGCCTTCGTCATGCACAGCGCGCTGGAGGCCGGGCACCTGCTGCTGGTCCTGCTCGGCGCGGTGATCGTCTCAGTGGCCTCGCTGTCGCTGCTGCTGCGGCCGGCGGGGCGCCGCCTGCGCCGACGATCAGCCACGGCGTAGCCGGAGCCGTCAGGGGCGGCGGCCAACGCCCCTGAAAGGGGCGCGGGGAACCGCGCGACCAGCCACCGGCGGCCCGCAGCGTCCCCACAGCCCGCGGAAGCGCACACCGCGCTCATTCCGACAACCGCGATGCGGCCGCCCCCTGGCAGGAGCGCTACGCGGCCAGCCCCAGCGCGGCCATCCGCTTGGTGTGGGCCTCGGTGATCCGGGAGAACATCTTGCCGACCTCGGCCAGGTCGAAGCCGTCCGCGACGCCGCCCACCAGCATGGTCGACAACGCGTCCCGGTCGGCGACCACCCGCTGGGACTGCGACAGGGCCTCGCCCATCAGCCGCCGCGCCCACAGCGCGAGCCGCCCGCCCACCCGCGGATCGGCGTCGATGGCGGCACGCACCTTCTCCACGGCGAAGCCGCCGTGGCCGGTGTCGTCGAGCACGGCCAGCACCAGGTCACGGGAGTCGGAGTCCAGGCGGGCGGCCACCTCCCGGTAGAAGTCGCTGGCGATGGAGTCGCCGACGTACGCCTTGACGAGCCCCTCCAGCCAGTCCGAGGGGGCCGTCTGCTTGTGGAAGCCGTCGTAGGCGCCGACGAACGGCTCCATCGCCCGCGTCGGCTCCTCCCCGATCTCGGCGAGCCGGTCGCGCAGCCTCTCGAAGTGGTGGAACTCGGCCGACGCCATCTTCGCCAGCTCCGCCTTGTCCGCCAGCGTCGGCGCCAGCTTGGCGTCCTCCGCGAGCCTCTCGAACGCCGCCAGCTCCCCGTAGGCGAGCGCGCCGAGCAGGTCCACGACAGCGGCGCGGTACTGCGGGTCGGCAGCGGCCGTCGCCCAGTCCCGGGCGGCGACTCCGGTGTGTTCGGCCGGGGTGGCGGTGGTGTCCGAGGCGTTCTCAGGCTTGTCAGAGCTCGTCATGAAGCGCACAATAGCCCGCCCGTCGAGAGGCGTAAGGCCCTGGTCAATCACTGTGACAACGGCTACGTGACCAAATCGGCCATCGCATGTGCGGGATTCCGGGGTATGGTGGTAATGCGCCTGCTGGTACTTCGACGTACCTCGACGGGCCGCACGTATGAGGATGCCCGGTCGGTGGCCCGATCGGCTCCGACCCGACAGACCTCCGCGTCCGTATGGCACTGTGCGTACGGAGCCCGGAGGGACACCCTCAGCGGTACGAGCGCTAGAGCGTCGACAGTGGTCCCGTGCCCAACGGCACCGCCGCAAGGCCGCCGACGTCCCCGGCACGGTCCGTACACGACCCCCGCGCTCGCCTCGCACCGCCCCACACAGAAGAGGCAGCACCCTGACTACGACGTTCCGAGAGCTCGGAATCCTCCCCGAGACCGCCGAGGCCCTTGAGGCCGTCGGCATCACCACCCCCTTCCCCATCCAGGAGCTGACGCTGCCCGTGGCCCTCACGGGCACGGACGTCATCGGCCAGGCCAAGACCGGCACCGGCAAGACGCTGGGCTTCGGCCTCCCGCTCCTCGAGCGCGTCACCGTCCCCGCCGATGTCGAGGCCGGACGCGCCAAGCCCGAGGACCTCACCGACACCCCGCAGGCGCTCGTCGTCGTCCCCACGCGCGAGCTGTGCCAGCAGGTGACCAACGACCTCCTGACGGCCGGCAAGGCCCGTAACGTGCGCGTGACGGCGATCTACGGCGGCCGGGCCTACGAACCCCAGGTCGAGGCCCTGAAGAAGGGCGTCGATGTGGTCATCGGCACCCCGGGCCGGCTGCTCGACCTCGCCGGGCAGAAGAAGCTGAACCTGAAGCACGTCAAGTGCCTGGTCCTCGACGAGGCCGACGAGATGCTCGACCTGGGCTTCCTGCCCGACGTCGAGAAGATCATCAACATGCTGCCGGTCCGGCGCCAGACGATGCTGTTCTCGGCCACCATGCCGGGCGCGGTCATCGGCCTGGCCCGCCGCTACATGTCGCAGCCCACGCACATCCGCGCCACGGCGCCGGACGACGCGGGCGCGACGGTCGCGAACACGAAGCAGTACATCTACCGCGCGCACAACATGGACAAGCCCGAGATGGTCTCGCGCATCCTGCAGGCCGACGGCCGCGGGCTGGTGATGGTCTTCTGCCGGACGAAGCGGACGGCGGCGGATCTCGCCGACCAGCTCAAGCAGCGCGGCTTCGCCTCCGGTGCGGTCCACGGCGACCTCGGCCAGGGCGCCCGCGAGCAGGCCCTGCGCGCCTTCCGCAACGGCAAGGTGGACGTCCTCGTCTGCACCGACGTCGCCGCCCGCGGCATCGACGTCGAGGGCGTGACCCATGTCATCAACTACCAGTCTCCGGAAGAGGAGAAGACGTACCTGCACCGCATCGGCCGTACGGGCCGCGCGGGCGCGAAGGGTACGGCGATCACGCTCGTCGACTGGGACGACATCCCGCGCTGGCAGCTGATCAACAAGGCGCTGGATCTGGGCTTCAACGACCCGCCGGAGACGTACTCCACGTCCCCGCACCTCTTCTCCGACCTCGGCATCCCCGAGGGCACGAAGGGCGTCCTGCCGCGCTCGGAGCGCACGCGCGCCGGGCTGGACGCCGAGGAGCTGGAGGACCTGGGCGAGCCGGGCGGCCGGGCGCCGCGCGGCCGGGGTGGCCGGGGTGTCCGCGGCGGCCGGGACGAGTCCCGGCCGGCCGAGCGCGAGCGTTCCGAGCGCGAGCGTTCCGAGCGCACCCCGCGACGCCGCCGCCGTACGCGCGGCGGAGCGGCGCTGGGCTCGTCGCCGGAGTCCGCCGGCACCACCGCACCGGACACCACCGCCACGGGCGGCACCGCCGAGGCGGACGCCGTCACGGCTCCGCGCACCCCGCGCCGTCGCCGCCGCACCCGCGGTGGCAGCCCGGCCGAATCGGCGCCGGTCACGGCCGTCGAGTCCGCCCCGTCCGAGCGGGCGGCGAACGCCGTGGCGACGGCGGAGGGCACGAACACGGAGACGCCCGAGGCGGCGAAGCCGCGCCGGCGCCGTACGCGCCGGTCGGAGACGCCGGTGGTGGAGACCGAGGCCGCGGTGACGCCGTCGGCCACGGAGTCCGCAGCCGTCGTAGCCGATGCCCCGGTGACCGCGGAGCCGGAGACTTCCGGCACCAAGACGCGTCGGCGCACCCGTCAGAGCACGGCGACGTCCGCGGCCGAGGCTGCGGTCGACACGGCCGAGGGGACCGCCGAGTCCGTCGCGGAGCCGGTGGCGACGAAGCCGCGCCGCACGCGCAAGACCGCCGCCGCGGCTCCGGAGGGCGAAGCCGCCGAGGCCAAGCCGCGCCGCACCCGCAAGGCCGCCGCAGCGGCCGAAGCCGCCGTCGACACAGCCGAGGCCACCGAGGCCAAGCCGAGGCGTACGCGCAAGGCGACGGCAGCGGCGGAAGGTTCCGTCGACACGGCCGAGGCGACCGAGGCGAAGCCGCGCCGCACGCGCAAGACCGCCGCCGCGGCTCCGGAGGGCGAAGCCACCGAGGCCAAGCCGCGCCGCACCCGCAAGGCCGCCGCAGCGGCCGAAGCCGCCGTCGACACAGCCGAGGCCACCGAGGCCAAGCCGAGGCGTACGCGCAAGGCGACGGCAGTGGCGGAAGGTTCCGTCGACACGGCCGAGGCGACCGAGGCGAAGCCGCGCCGCACGCGGAAGGCCGCCGCAGCGGCCGAAGCCGCCGCCGACACAGCCGAGGGCACGGAGGCCAAGCCGCGCCGCCGCACCCGCAAGGCAGCCGCCGAAGCGGTCGAGGCAGCCGAAACCGTCACCGCCGGGATCCCGGCCCAGACGGCCCAGGAGCCCGACGCCGTCGAGGCCGTCGCGACCAAGCCGCGCCGTACCCGCAAGGCGGCGCCCAAGGCCGAGGCGGGCGTCGACACGGCCGAGGCGACCGAGGCGAAGCCGCGCCGGACCCGGAAGACGGCCGCCGTGGCTCCGGAGGGCGAAGCCGCCGAGGCCAAGCCGCGCCGGACCCGGAAGACCGCCGCAGCGGCCGAAGCCGCCGCCGACACAGCCGAGGGCACGGAGGCCAAGCCGCGCCGCCGCACCCGCAAGGCAGCCGCCGAAGCGGTCGAGGCAGCCGAGACCGTCACCGCCGGGATCCCGGCCCAGACGGCCCAGGAGCCCGACGCCGCCGAAGCCAAGCCGCGCCGGACCCGGAAGACGGCCGCCACGGCCTCCGCCGAGGGCGCGGCCGAGGCGAAGCCCAAGGCCCGCCGCACCCGTAAGGCCACGGCCACCGCGGAGCCCACGGAGGGCTGACACCTTCCGCCCGACGGCCCGGTCCCACCCAGGTGGGGCCGGGCCGTCGGCGTTCACGGGTCGCAAGCCTCCCACCGGAGAGCGCACCCCACCCGCTACCCTCACCCCGTGAGCAGGCAAGCCACCTTCACCCCGCCCCCGGGCGCCCGCGCCTACCCCCTGCGCACGGCCCGCGGTGAGTTCGCCGTCGTCGACTCGTCGCCGAAGGCGGGTGCGCGGATCAGGGGAGTTGTCCTGATGCTGCCCGGATTCACCGGGAGCAAGGAGGACTTCAGCCTGCTGCACGAGCCGCTCGGAGAGCGCGGCTACCGGCTCGTCGCCGTGGACGGACGAGGGCAGCACGAGTCGGACGGGCCGGTCGCCGACGAGTCCGCCTACACCCAGCGGGAACTGGCCCGGGACGTGCTCGCGCAGGCCGAGGCGGCCGGCGTTCCCGTGCACCTCGTCGGGCACTCGTTCGGCGGGCAGATCGCCCGTGCGGCCGTGCTGCTCGACCACACCCCCTTCCTCTCCCTCACCCTGGTCTCGTCCGGTCCGGCGGAGATCTCCGTCTCCCAGCAGCAGCGCGTGAAGCTGCTGCGGGACGCGCTCGCCGTCATGTCGATGGAGGAGGTGTGGGAGGCCATCCAGGCCATGGGGCCGCCGGAGGAGGTCGGCGGGCCCGCGCGCGGCATCGGTGACCAGGAGCAGTTGCGCCGACGCTGGCTGGGCAACAAGCCCGCGCAACTGCGCGCGACCGGACACCAGTTGTGCACCGAGCCGGACCGCATCAGCGAACTCGCCGCCGTGCCACTGCCGTTCCACGTCCTGTCGGGCGCGCACGACGACACCTGGCCGGTGGCGATCCTCGACGACATGGCCCTGCGGCTGAACGCGCACCGCACGGTCATCACGGGAGCCGAGCACTCCCCCAACGTCGACCGGCCCCTGCCGATGGCCGTCGCCCTCGCCGACTTCTGGGACGGCACCGAGCGGAACAGCGACCGGGGGGCTAGTACTGCGCCCGCAGATGCTCCCAGAACCCGTCCCGCAGGGCGCGACGCAGGTCGGCCTGCCCGCGCAGCGAGTACTGCAACAGGCCCTCCGCCTCCACGAGCAGGTCCTGGTCGACCGAGCCGGGCAGATAGGGGTGGCCGTGCAGCAGTTCCCCCAGCGTGTCCCGGCCGCGTGCCGCCAGCCATTTCGCCGCGATCTGGGCCCCCACGAAGCGGACGTCCTCGCGGGTCGGCCGGCCCGTGGTCGCCTCGTAGGCGGCGGCCGTGCGGCGGGAGACGTACGGCTTGAAGAAGTCGAGGTCGAGCGTGCGCTGGCTGTCGACCTCCCACAGCAGGGGCTCCGCCTGGTTGCGGCCCTCCGGTGCCTCGATGCCCCACAGGTGCACGCGGGCGCCGTAGCCCTGCGCCGCCTCCACCGCCGACACCAGGTCCTCGTCGCCGCCGAGCAGTGCCGCGTCGCTGATGGCGCGGTGCCGGGCGAGTGATTCCAGGTCGGAGCGGATGAGCGAGTCGACGCCCTTCTGCTGGTTGTTGGCGTTCAGGTTACCGAGGCGCACCTTCACGTCCGGCAGCTCCGCGATGGTCTGCTGCTCCGCCGTGTGGATGCGGCGGCGGGCACCGTCGTACCAGTAGACCCGCAGCAGCCTGCTGTCCGCGAAGATCGTCCGGGCCTTGTCGATGAGCGCGTCGATCAGGCCCTCGGCGTCCAGGTCGAAGGCGCGGCGGTCCTCCGTGCCGGCGACGAGCCGTCCCGCGGCGGCGTAGAGGTACCCGGCATCGACGAAGATCGCATGGGTCGAGGGTGTCTTCGCCACCTCGGCGAGCATGCGCTGGAGCAGCTCGTTGGTGCGGTCGATGCGGGCGCTCAGCTCCGCGAGGTCGTCGTTCATCACTTCCATTGTCCTGGCGGTCACGCTGCGAACACAACTGATCCCGGTCGGTCCTGTAACGACACTCTTACGGCTCAGTAATTAGCCGTTCGAAAAATTTCCTTAGCGTAGGGAATGTTTGAACCATGCAGTCCTGTTGACTCATACGGAACACCGGGCACCGAAGCCTCGTGGGCCGCCACACCGAGTAGTTCTCCTCAGGAGGATGACCAGACGAAGGGAGAAGCCCTTGCGCTTCGAAATCATGCACCTCGACGATGTCGACGGCACGCCCGTGGACACGACTGTCGTGGACGCCGCCTCCGTCAACCGGATCGTTCAGCAGGCCGCCGCCACCGGGCAGCGCCTCTGGATCCGCCCGGCCGGGACCTCGGCCTCATAACGCGCGCAGCTCTCCCCCACTTCGAAAGCCCCCGCCCGGCATTGGCCGCGCGGGGGCTTTCGCTGTTGCGGACCGCCGCGGACCGGGGCGTACTGGCCGAAGGGGCCCAGCGAGAGCGAACAGGACGGTGGGACACATGTCCGTGACGGGCCGGACCAACGGGGAGCTGCACAAACAGGCCACGGATGAGGCCGCGCGGCGGTACGAGGACTCCGCCGCGGAGCGTGAGCGGGTCGAGGGCCGGCTGGCGGCCGGCGTGCGGTTCCCGGACACCCCGGACGCGCTCGCCGTCCGCGCCGACCGGATCCTCGAGCGGGGCGGTCTGTCGCCCTCGGCGGTCGTGGCGGACATCCACGGCGAGGCCATGGACCTGCCCGACGCCAACGAGCGCATCATCGACCTGTCCAACGAGCTCCAGGCCTGGAGCTTTCTGCCCCGAGGGGTCAGGGCCGGGGCCTCGGTCGCCCGGATCACCCTGCGCCGCGACGGCCGTGAGCTTCCGCACGGCACCGGCTTCCTGGTGTCGCCGCGGCTGATGATGACCAACCACCACGTGCTGCCCGACGAGGGCTTCGCCCGCCGGTGCTTCGCCGAGTTCAACGCCCAGGTCACGGTCGACAACGTCCCCGACACCTCTGTCCGCATGGAGCTCGACCCCGGGGCCTTCTTCGCCGCGGACAGACGCCTGGACTTCGCCCTGGTCGCGGTCACCCCCGCCCAGGACGGCCGGGCGCCGGGCGAGATCTTCGGCTGGAACCGGCTCAGCGTGCAGCTCGGCAAGCTGGTGCTGGGCGAGAAGGTGAACATCATCGGCCACCCGGACGGGCGCCTCAAGGAGATCGTTCTGCGCGACAACGCGGTACTGGTACGGCTCGACGACTTCGTCCACTACCGAACCGACACGCGCCCCGGCAACTCCGGCTCCCCCGTCTTCAACGACCAGTGGGAGGTCGTGGCCCTGCACCACAGCGGCGTGCCGAAGAAGGACGACCAGGGCCGCGTCCTGCGCAAGGACGGGCAGCCCTGGCGCGAGGGAGACGGCGACGACGCGATCGAGTGGGTCGCCAACGAGGGCGTCCGCATCAGCTCGGTCCTCAAGCACCTGGCCCGGCTGGACCTCGCCCCCGGGCCCCGCGCCCTGCTGACCGAGATGGGCCCGGACTCGGGCCTGGGCCAGAGCACGGCCCCGCTCCCTTCGCCGGCGGTGCCCGGCGTCACGCCCCCGCCGGCCTCCCTCACTCCGGCAGCGGAGAGCGGGACGGATGCCCACCGGCCCAAGGCCGGGCGCCCGGCCCGGAGCACCGCCTTCGGCGGCCGCCGCCACCTGGTCTTCCTGCACGGCAGGGACCAGCACGGCAAGGATCCCCACGACCTGCGCGTGGTGTGGACAGCGGGCCTGAACCGGGGACTCACCCTCGCGTCCCTGCCTCCGGTCGACCCCGAGGACGTGTGGTTCCCGTTCTACGGCACGAGACTCCACAACCTCGTGAGCGGCAGGGAGAGCACGGCCGGGGCCATCGGCCTGGACGAGGTGAGCGCCGCCGCTGCCGCCGAGGTCTTCGCCGCGGAATCGCCCACCGGCTCCTACGAGCGACTGCTCTACGAGGCGGCCGCCCGGGCCGGCATGCCCCAGGACGGCCCCGCGGCCACGGAGGGCTTCGGAGCGGGCCTGGTCGGGGCACTGCACCGGCCGCTCAGCTGGCTGGCCGCACGGTCCGACCTGGACGAGTGGACCATCGCCACATTCCTGCGGGACGTCGACCGGTACCTCGGCGACGGCGCCGTACGCCGGTCCGTGCTGGACAGCGTCATGGAGACCATGCCCACCACCGGCGAACTGGTGCTGGTCACACACAGCCTGGGCACGGTCGTCGGCCTGGACCTGCTGACCCGGCTCCCGGACGGCCTCGACCCGGTCCTGCTCATCACGGCGGGCAGCCCGCTCGGCCTGGACGGCGTCAACGAACGGCTCCTCGCCCACGGCCCGCACCGGCCGCCCCGGGTGCGTGACTGGGTCAACGTCTGGTGCCCCACGGACGGGGTGGCGATCGGCTGTCCCCTGGAGGACGAACGCTGGGGCAAGCTCACCCAGCTCGCCGTCTCCAACGGCCGCGACCGTGCGCACAACATCGACGAGTACCTCGCCCACGCGGGAGCGGCGGGCGCGATCGGCTCGGTGCTCGGCCGGAGCTGACGCGCCCCGTCAGCTCCGCTCGGTGCTCGGCCAGAGCTGACGCACCCCGTCAGCTCCCCTGGATCACCTGTGTGACGCCGTTGATGATCTGCTGTACGGCGATCGCGGAGAGCATCATGCCCGCGAGCCGTGTCACCAGGACCACACCGCCGTCCTTGATGATCCGGATGATCACCAGCGAGTAACGCATCACCAGCCACAGCACGACATGGATGGCGAGGATCGCCGCCCACACGGAAACCTGCGCGGCGACGCCGTGCGCCTTCTGCACGGCGAGGATGACCGACACGATCGCTCCCGGCCCGGCCAGCAGCGGCATGCCCAGCGGCACGAGGGCGACGTTGACGTCCTTGGTCTGCTTCGGCTCGTCGGTCTTCCCGGTGAGCAGATCGAGCGCGATGAGCAGAAGCAGCAGCCCGCCCGCGATCATCAACGCGGGCACGGAGACATGCAGGTAGTCGAGGATCTGGTGCCCGAGCAGCCCGAACACCGTGATCACACCGCCGGCGACACAGACGGCCTGAAAAGCCATCCGCTTCTGCACCTTGGCGGGCCGGCCGGCGGTGAGCGCGAGGAAGATCGGGGTGATCCCCGGGGGATCCATGATGACGAAGAGGGTCAGGAAGAGGGAGCCGAAAACGGCGAGTTCGAACATGGGTGTGATGGCCTTGCGGGGTTGAGGGAACGCGGCACCACCGGCAGCGCAGGGTGCCCGAAAAGGATCTGGAGGACGGAAACCTCAGACGGCTCCGCCGGCCCCCGGCACGGGAAACGCCCCGAAGGCCCGCCGGGTGATCTCCCCGTACACCTCGGGATCCGTCGTGTACTCCCCGAGCACACATGTCTTCCGGCTGCCGTGATAGTCCGAGGACCCGGTCACCAGGAGCCCCAGCTCCTTCGCCAGCCCCCGCAGTCGCGCCCGCGTATCCGCGTCATGCTCCATGTGATCGACCTCGACGCCGTCCAGCCCGGCCGCGGCCATCTCGGCGATCGCGGACTCCGGCACCGTACGCCCCGCTTGCTCGCCCCGGGATGCGCGAACACCGCGACCCCGCCCGCGCCCTTGACCAGCCGGATCGCCTCGAAGGGATCGGTCTCGTGCTTCTCGACGTAGGCCCGGCCGCCATCGGCCAGCCAGTCCGGGCTGAAGGCGTCGTTCACGGTCGGCACGACACCCAGCTCGACGAGCGCGGTCGCCACATGCGGACGCCCGACGGACCCGTCCCCGGCGATCCGCGCCACCTGCTCCCAGGTCACGGGCACGCCCAGCGCCTGCAGCTTGGCGATCATGCCCTGGGCCCGGGGCACCCGGTCGTCCCGGACCAGCTCACGCTCGGCGAGCAGCGCCGGCTCCTCGGCGTCGAAGAGGTAGGCGAGCATGTGCATGCTGACGCCGTCGAGCCGGCAGGAGAGCTCGGCCCCGGTGACCAGCGTCAGCCCCTCGGGCAGCGCGGCGATCGCCTCGGCGTGCCCGCGGGTGGTGTCGTGATCGGTGAGCGCGACGACGTCCAGCCCGGCCGCGGCAGCCTTCCGCACCAGCTCGGCCGGCGTGTCCGTGCCATCGGAAGCGGTGGAGTGGGTGTGCAGATCGATACGCACGACACGAACTCCAGACACTGACGGGACGAACAGGGCTGCTCAAGGATAACCGGATTTTCGACGTCCGATGTCACACCCGAACCGGGTCAGCGCCCTTTACAAGCGGGACGGCCCTACGGCTGGAGCAAGCGCGGGGACAACGCCCCGCACGGCACCAACTCCACCTCCGCCCCCGCATCCCGCACATCCGCCAGCACCAGCTCGTCGTACATCAACAACCCCGACTGCTCAGGCCAGACCACCGCCCACAACCACATCCCGAGCGCCTCACCGGCGAAAACGGCCCGGTCGCCCGGCGCTCCGGAGACATGCCACAGCGGCGTCGGCCGCCCCGCGGCGAGCACCTTCGCGTGAGCCGGCTTGCCGACATCCATGGACGGCCCCGGGTCCGGACCGTCGATGCCCGCGTACCGCGCACCGAGGCCGACGCCCAACTCCTCGGCCACCAGGATCAGCTCGCCCATCCCGCCGAGCGGCCCGGGCCCCGTACAGGCCACGGCCGTGGCGCGGCCACCCGTGCGGTCGTCCCCCGCGCAGGCCACACCCGTGAACAGCCAGCCGACCGGCAGCGGCCAGGGCATCCACACCGGCACCTGGGTCCGGTGCACCACGACGTTGAGGGCGTCGACGCTCGGCGGTATCACGGGCTGCACCGGATGGACGGTGCCGTGCACATCGCACTGCCAGGAGTCGGAGAAGAGGCCGGGAGCCCTGACCCGGCCACCGCACTTCGGGCAACTGGGTTCGCCCCTCATAGGGCCCCACGGTCCTACCCCCGCCCCGCCGCGTCAAGGACGATCACCCAACCGGACGGAACCCTTCACCCCCACACTAGATGCAGCTTGCATTATTTAGCATGGCTAACTTAGTGTGTGTATATACCAACTACCTCGACTCGGGACAGGGAGCAAGCAATGGACCCCTTCGACGCCGGAGCGGACGCAGGAACGGGCGGCCTCCTCAAGCAGCCCAAGTCCGTATGGGCGACCGCCGGAGCGTCGGTCGTCGCCTTCATGGGCATCGGACTCGTCGACCCGATCCTGCCGTCCATCGCCTCAGGCCTGAACGCCTCCGCCAGCCAGGTCTCCCTGCTGTTCACCTCGTACTTCCTCATCACCGCGATCGCGATGCTGGTCACCGGCTTCGTCTCCAGCCGCATCGGCGGCAAGAAGACCCTGCTGCTCGGCCTCGCCCTGGTCGTGGTCTTCGCGGGACTGTCGGGCACCTCCGGATCCGTCGGCGAACTGGTCGGATTCCGGGCCGGCTGGGGACTCGGCAACGCGTTGTTCGTCTCGACGGCCCTCGCGGTCATCGTCGGAGCGGCGGCGGGCGGCAGCGCGGCGGCGATCCTGCTGTACGAGTCGGCCCTCGGCCTCGGCATGGCCTGCGGCCCGCTGCTGGGCGCCCTGCTCGGTGATGCCAGCTGGCGCTACCCGTTCTTCGGTACGGCCTTCCTGATGGCCGTCGGCTTCCTGTGCATCGCGGTGTTCCTGCGGGAGCAGCCGAAGCCGGCCCGCAAGACCTCGCTCCTGGACCCCATCAAGGCCCTCGGCCACGGCGGCCTCGCCTCCGCCGCGGTCTCGGCGTTCTTCTACAACTACACGTTCTTCACCGTGCTGGCCTTCACCCCGTTCGTGCTGGACATGAGCCCGTACCGCTCGGGTGCGGTGTTCTTCGCCTGGGGTGTGCTGCTCGCCGTGTTCTCGGTGATCGTGGCACCGCGCCTGCAGAAGCGGT
Source organism: Streptomyces sp. CA-179760 (assembly GCF_050937045.1). NCBI lineage: Bacteria > Bacillati > Actinomycetota > Actinomycetes > Kitasatosporales > Streptomycetaceae > Streptomyces > Streptomyces sp. CA-179760. The sequence continues at coordinate 6,372,522 of NZ_JBNJLZ010000001.1, read as the reverse complement.
TCGGTTCGCTGAAGGTGCTCGGCGGTTCACTGGTGCTGCTCGCGGCCGACGTACTCGTGCTCGGCTACGGCGACCACACCACGGCCGTCGTCTGCACGATCCTGTCCGGTGCCTTCATCGGCGTGAACAACACCGTCTACACCGAGCTGGCACTCGGCGTCTCGGACGCGCCCCGGCCGGTGGCGAGCGCGGGCTACAACTTCGTGCGCTGGTTCGCGGCGGCAGCCGCCCCGTTCTTCGCACCGAAGATCGAGGAGTGGACCGATCTCCACATCCCCTTCGTGGTCGCGGCGGTCACCGCGGTCCTGGGCGCAATCGTGGTCGTCGTACGCCGCGAGGCCCTCACCCACGAGGCCGAGGAGCTGGAGCCGAAGCACGCGACCGAGGACAGCGTCACCGTCTTCGCCGGCTGAGCCAACTGACGCTTTCCGGCCAAGGGTTGGTGAGGTTCCTCACTCAGCCTCACTCCAGCGGGACGGACTTCCGGGACGGATCCCGGAGGTCCGTCCCCTGGTTCAGCCACCGCTCCTGGAGTGCCTGCGCGCCGTGCACCCGCTTCCAGGCGGCCTCGTTCGGGGTCATCGGCAGCAGCGGCAGGAACCGTACGGGGTCGAGGGGTTCGTCGAGCTCCAGGTCCTCGACCAGGCCGCCCGGTTCGGCGACCAGGACCGAGGTGAAGGGGGCGCCGGGCCACAGCGGTTCGCCGACGTCCAGGGAGGCGCCGGGGGCCACGATCAGGCCCTCCACCTGCGGAGACGCGGCGAGGATGGCGAGCGGACGGAGCACCTTGTCCGTCTCGGCGAGCCCCGCGCGGACCGACAGGACCAGCTCCGCGCGCGGCCCCTTGACCGGGTCGGCGAGCGCCGCCGTGGGATCCGTCATGGGCTGCGCGGACATGCCGAGCGTGGCGTAGCGGGCGATGTCGCCCTCCTGGAAGCGCAGCACCTCGATGCGGTCCGTGCCGAGGAACGTCACTGCCGCGCGCGCGTCCGGTTCGCCCAGTGCGGTACGCAACCGGGCCTCGACCAGAGGAAGAACATCAGCCATGAGGCGAGCATAGAACTCGTCAGTAGCGGGCAAAGGAGCACCTTGACAGTTTCGTCGGCTGCTACTCTTGCCCGGTGGTTCGGGGCAACACGCAGATGGGTCCCCCAGGCTCTTAAAGCACTGAGGGAGTCGCGTTCAAGCCCCGACGCCGATGGAACTCCCTTACGAGGGACCGGCCGGAGGAGGTGGGGCTGCAATGGATCGAAGTCGACCGTGCAGTAGCACCACGCTCTCCCGCCGCTGATGTAGCTGCTCTGTCTCTCTGGCCGGCTGCCACCTCTCGCACTCGCTTCACCGCGGAAGAGCGCTTCGTTTCGTTTTTCCTGATCTGCCTCAGTAGCTGAATCAGTGACGAAGCTCGCCACCGCGACGGTGCGGTGCTCCCCGCTTTGTGGACGTGCCAAACATCAGCAGTCACTACGTCCTCATTCCGGGTAGTTCCACCCGTCGCCGCCGGCGCCTTTCGTTGCCCTCCCGCGAAGGAGCCCGCCATGTCGATGATTCGCGACCTGCGCGCCGTGGTCCGTCCGTCCCGCGTCTCGCTGCGCAAGGACAGTGGCACGTACGACGCCACCCGCAGCCCGGCGACGGCCACCGCCGTCGTCGACTGCGCCATCTACCGGGACGGCCGCCGCATCGAGACCGGGACCCCGCTGACCCCGCACGAGGCGGTGCGCCTGGTGCGCCGCGACGGGGGCTTCGTGTGGATCGGCCTGCACGAGCCGACCGAGGCCGAATTCTCCGGCATCGCCAGTGAGTTCGGGCTTCACCCGCTGGCCGTGGAGGACGCCGTCCAGGCCCACCAGCGGCCCAAGCTGGAGCGCTACGACGACTCGCTCTTCACGGTCTTCAAGACCATCCACTACGTCGAGCACGACCAGCTCGACGCCAACAGCGAGGTCGTGGAGTCCGGCGAGGTCATGTGCTTCACCGGACGGGACTTCTTCATCACCGTCCGGCACGGCGGCCAGGGCTCCCTGCGGGCCCTGAGGCACCGCCTCCAGGACGACCCCGAGCTGCTGGCCAAGGGCCCCTCCGCGGTGCTGCACGCCATCGCCGACCACGTCGTCGACGGCTACATCGCGGTCGCCGACGCGGTACAGGACGACATCGACGAGGTGGAGACCGAGGTGTTCTCCCCGGGGCGCAAGGGCTCGCCGCGCGGTTCGGACGCCGGCCGGATCTACCAACTCAAGCGCGAGGTGCTGGAGTTCAAGCGTGCCGTGTCGCCGCTGCTGCGGCCCATGCAGCTGCTGAGCGAGCGGCCGATGCGGCTGATCGACCCGGACATCCAGAAGTACTTCCGGGACGTCGCCGACCACCTGGCACGGGTCCAGGAGCAGGTCCTCGGCTTCGACGAGCTGCTCAACTCCATCCTCCAGGCCAACCTCGCGCAGGCGTCCGTGGCGCAGAACGAGGACATGCGGAAGATCACCTCGTGGGCCGCGATCGTGGCCGTGCCGACGATGGTGTGCGGGGTGTACGGCATGAACTTCGACTACATGCCGGAGACGCACTGGAAGTACGGCTACCCGGTGATCATGAGCATCACCGTGACCATCTGCCTGGGCATCCACCGCACCCTGAAGCGGAACGGGTGGTTGTGAGCGGCCTGGATAGGCTGGGACCCATGACAAGCGAGCTGCTCGGCCAGGCCCTCGTCGAGGAGGCCACCAAGAAGTCCGGCCTCGTCTGGGTCCAGGGCCCCGACGGCCCGGCGCGTGCGCTCTGGCACGTGTGGCACGAGGGTGCCGCGTGCCTGATCGGCGACGGGCCGGGCGAGCAGCCGCTGCCGGGGCTCGCCGACGGCGCCGAGGCCCGGGTGACGGTCCGCAGCAAGGACAAGGGAGGCCGGCTGGTCTCCTGGACGGCGCGGGTCACCGAGCTCGCGCCGGGCTCCGAGGCGTGGGACGCGACGGTCGCCGAGCTCAAGGGCAAGCGGCTGAACGCGCCCGACGGCGAGGCCATGACGGGCCGCTGGGCCCGCGAGTGCCGGGTGCTGCGCCTGGTACCGACCGGGGCGACGGCGCCGCTGCCCGAGGGCTCCCTGTCCGAGCCGCCCCTGCCGTCACCGGCGATCACCCGCCGGCCGGTTCCGGCGGGCCTGCCCCGCCTGCTGCTGAAGAAGCGCAAACGTTCCTAACGGCCGGACGCGCGCAGCCGCGCCGTCGCTACGACGTCGGCAGCTGCCGGCCGTAGTCCACCGTCTCGTTCCTCTCCGGCTCCCTGAGGGAGAAGTCCTCTCCCCAGGCGGAGAACGTGAGGGTGCCCGCGCCGCCGGCCCGCTCCAGGCGCAGCGGATACGGCGTGCCCTCGAGGGAGACCTCCAGGGCGCCGCCGGAGCCCTTGTCGCCGGTGATGCGGATGGTGCGGACGCCCGCCTGCTCCTCGTGGCCGTCCGTCGCGAGTGTGCCGTGCAGGGTCAGCAGACCGTCGAGGAGGACACCCTTGTCCGTGAAACCGCTGAACTTCTTGTACGCCGGGTCGCCCTGCGGCACCTTCACGAACTTGCCGCCGAGCTTGGACGCAGCGGCCGCGTCCCCCTCGCCCTTCCCGCCCTGGCCGTCGCCGTGACTCCAGAACTCGGCGTCGGCCTTGACGAAGAGCTGCTCGCCGACGCGCAGCACCTGGAAGGTCGTCCCCTCGGTGGTGACCGATCCCTCGCCGCCGTCGTCCTTCAGCCGCATGTCGAGCGCGTACGTCTTCTCGCCGCTGACGACACTGCCGTGCACCCGGACCGCCCCGGCGGACTCGGCGGCCGTACGGGTCTTGGTCTGGATCTTCCCGGCGGGCAGTCTGCCGACCCCGTTGGTGCCCTCGTCGGGATCCTCCGCGCAGCCGGTGAGCACCGTCCCCGTCACGAGCAGCGCGCACATCGCGCTCGCGAGTACGGCACTACGGCTTCGGCCGTGGCGAATCGGAGTCACAGGTGGAGCTGCCTCTCTGCGGGGAGACCTGAACGGCGTACCGCAGGGTACCGGGCACGTGCGGGCAGGTCGGAGCCAGTCCGTCCGGACCGCCCGCCGACGCACCGCCGATCGGGACGGGCTAGCCTGAAGCCCACCCGAGCGGGCAATTCGGAACAGACGGATACACAGGCAGGCACAGCGACAGGCACCAGGAAACACCCCGCACGAAAAGGAGCCGCGGCCATGGCAGCGGGCGCCCCCCGGATCTTCGTATCGCACCTCTCCGGTGTCGCCGTCTTCGACCCCGCAGGTGACCAGGTGGGGCGGGTACGCGATCTGGTCGTCATGCTGCGGATGGGGCAGCGGCCGCCGAGGCTGCTGGGCCTCGTCGTCGAACTCGCCACCCGCCGCCGCATCTTCCTGCCCATGACCCGGGTCACCGCCATCCAGTCGGGCCAGGTCATCACCACCGGAGTGCTCAACGTCCGGCGCTTCGAGCAGCGTCCCACCGAGCGGCTGGTCTTCGGGGAGCTGCTGGACCGGCGCGTGACGCTCACCGAGACCGGCGAGGACGTCACCGTCCTCGATCTGTCGGTACATCAGCTGCCGGCCCGCCGGGAGTGGGAGATCGACCGGGTCTTCGTCCGCAAGGGCAGAAAGGGCAGCGCCTTCCGGCGGGCCAAGGGCGAGGCGCTCACCGTCGAGTGGACCGCCGTCACCGGCTTCTCCCTGGAGGAGCAGGGGCAGGGCGCGGAGAACCTCCTCGCCACGTTCGAGCAGCTGCGCGCCGCCGACCTGGCCAACGTCCTGCACCACCTCTCCCCCAAGCGCCGGGCCGAGGTCGCCGCCGCCCTCGACGACGACCGGCTCGCCGACGTGCTGGAGGAGCTCCCGGAGGACGACCAGATCGAGATCCTCGGCAAGCTGAAGGAGGAGCGCGCCGCCGACGTCCTGGAGGCCATGGACCCGGACGACGCGGCCGACCTGCTGGGCGAGCTGCCGACGGACGAGCAGGAGCGGCTGCTGAGCCTGATGCAGCCCGGCGACGCGGCCGACATGCGGCGCCTGATGTCGTACGAGGAGCGCACGGCGGGCGGTCTGATGACCACCGAGCCGATCGTGCTGCGCCCGGACGCCTCCGTCGCCGACGCCCTCGCCCGCATCCGCGAGCCCGACCTCTCCCCCGCCCTCGCCGCCCAGGTCTACGTCTGCCGGCCCCCGGACGAGACACCGACCGGCAAGTACCTGGGCACGGTCCATTTCCAGCGCCTGCTGCGCGAGCCACCGCCCTCGCTGGTCAGCTCGATCCTGGACAGCGACCTGCAACCGCTCGACCCCGAGGCGGACCTGCCCGCCATCGCCGGGTTCTTCGCCACGTACGACATGGTCGCGGCGCCCGTGGTCGACGAGGCGGGGGCGCTGCTGGGCGCGGTGACCGTGGACGACGTCCTCGACCACATGCTGCCCGAGGACTGGCGGGAGACGGAGTTCCATCTGGACGAGGAGGTGCCGACCGATGGTTCCTGAGCGCGAGACCCCGCGCGAGCGCACGCCGGCCGGCGCCACGGCAGCGAGCCGGCCGCGCGCGACCCGGCTCGACCAGCCCGGCGTGCCCAAGCACCGGTTCCTGCCCGAATACGACCCCGAGGCCTTCGGGCGGATGTCGGAACGCATCGCGCGCTTCCTCGGCACGGGGCGGTTCCTGGTCTGGATGACGGCCGCCATCGTCCTGTGGGTGGCCTGGAACAGCCTCGCCCCGCGCGACCTGCGCTTCGACGAGTACCCGTTCATCTTCCTGACCCTGATGCTGTCGCTCCAGGCCTCCTACGCCGCTCCGCTGATCCTGCTCGCGCAGAACCGGCAGGACGACCGCGACCGGGTCAATCTGGAGCAGGACCGCAAGCAGAACGAGCGGTCGATCGCGGACACCGAGTACCTGACCCGCGAGATCGCCGCCCTGCGGATCGGCCTGGGCGAGGTCGCCACCCGCGACTGGATCCGCTCGGAGTTCCAGGACACGATCAAGGAGATGGAGGAACGGCAGAACGGCCACCGTCACGACCCCGTCGTGTTCCAGGCGGAACGGCCACGGGGACGTGACGCAGACGACCGCTGACAGGCTTTCCTACGCACCGGTACAGCGCCGTACCATCGTCCTATGGCTACGGAAGACGCGGTGCGCGAGGCACTGGCGACGGTGAACGACCCCGAGATCCACAAGCCCATCACCGAACTCGGGATGGTCAAGTCGGTCGAGATCGGCGCGGACGGGGCGGTCGCGGTCACCGTGTACCTCACGGTCTCGGGCTGTCCGATGCGGGAGACGATCACGCAGCGCGTGACTGACGCGGTCTCCGGCGTCGAGGGCGTCACCCGCGTCGACGTCACGCTCGACGTGATGAGCGACGAGCAGCGCAAGGAGCTGGCGAACGCCCTGCGCGGCGGCCAGACCGAGCGTGAGGTGCCCTTCGCCAAGCCCGGCAGCCTCACCCGCGTCTACGCGGTCGCCTCCGGCAAGGGCGGCGTGGGCAAGTCTTCGGTGACGGTGAACCTGGCGGCGGCCATGGCGGCCGACGGCCTCAAGGTCGGTGTCGTGGACGCCGACATCTACGGCCACTCCGTGCCGCGCATGCTGGGCGCCGACGGCCGTCCCACCCAGGTCGAGAACATGATCATGCCGCCGTCGGCGAACGGCGTGAAGGTCATCTCCATCGGCATGTTCACCCCGGGCAACGCCCCGGTCGTCTGGCGCGGCCCGATGCTGCACCGCGCGCTGCAGCAGTTTCTCGCGGACGTCTACTGGGGCGACCTGGACGTCCTCCTCCTGGACCTGCCGCCCGGCACCGGCGACATCGCGATCTCCGTCGCCCAGCTCGTCCCGAACGCCGAGATCCTGGTCGTCACGACCCCGCAGCAGGCGGCGGCCGAGGTCGCAGAGCGCGCGGGCTCCATCGCCGTACAGACCCACCAGAAGATCGTCGGCGTCGTCGAGAACATGTCCGGCCTGCCTTGCCCGCACTGCGACGAGATGGTCGACGTCTTCGGCACGGGCGGCGGCCAGGTGGTGGCCGACGGCCTGACCCGCACGACCGGCGCCAACGTCCCGGTCCTCGGCAACATCCCCATCGACGTCCGCCTCCGCGAGGGCGGCGACGACGGCAGGCCGGTCGTCCTGACGGACCCGGACTCCCCGGCGGGGTCCGCGCTGCGGGCCATCGCAGGGAAGCTGGGCGGCCGGCAGCGGGGCCTGTCGGGCCTGTCCCTGGGGATCACTCCGAGGAACAAGTTCTAGATCGAGACGCCACCGGGGACGGCGCCCTGAAGGGGCGCGGGGAACTGCGCGCGCAACCACATCGCACCCGCAGCCGCCACGAGACCTGAGGCCCCACGACGAGGGGGCGCCGAAACAACCGGCGCCCCTTTGATCAGGCGTAAGCGGCGATGTCCTTGACCACGGCGAAGCCGAGCCCATACGCACTCATGCCTCTGCCGTACGCCCCGACATGCACCCCGACCGAGGTGGACCCGGCCAGCACCCACCCGAACTCCGACTCCCGGTAATGGAACGTCGTCGGCACACCGTCGACCGGCAACGACAACGTCGACCAGTCGGCCCCGTCGAGGTCGTCCGCCAGCACCCACGCCGTCTCCGTCTGCTGCTCCAGCCAGTCGTCCCGCAGGGAGTGGTCCATCTGTCCGGGCCACGTGGAGGACAGCAGCCCCACACCCGCGAGCCACGCCGCGGAGGAGACCGACGTGGCCTCCAGCAGCCCCGTACCGTCCGCGGTGCGCCGCGAGGGATGCGCCGCGACGGTGACCACGACCGCGAACTTCTCCTTGGCCTCCTGATCACCCCCGGCCACGAACTCGTTGCGCACCTTGGGCTCGTCTCCGTGCCCGACCGACCCGTGTTCCACGGCCCCGTCGGCCGTCGTACCGACCTGCATCAGCCAGCGCGGCCCAGTGAAGGCCTCGTCGAGGCCGTACCACGGGAAGGGCGCGCGCAGGTAGCCGTCGACGTTACGCCGGGCGGAGGGGACCTGTTGTCCGTCCTCCGCGGCCGGCGCCTGCGCGACTCCTGGACTCGTCGTCTCCATGTGCCCGGACGCCTCCTCGCTCTAGTCGGACCGGAACGGCCCGCCCCCCTTCGGGCGTACTCTTCCGGTCCGCACAACAACTCGGCAGCATAGCCACACCGCTGCGAGCAGCAGGGAAAGCGCCCGGCGCATGGGCCGCACGGGGGCCTTGTTCAGGCCGTACTCAGCCCGACCGGAGTATGAAACGCGTCACGCGAGCCGGGAGCGTACGCCCCCGGTGTGTCGCTCGGGCGCGTCGCTCAGGTGGCGTCCGCGTCGAAGGGCGGACGGTCGTCCCGGTCGGGCGTCTCGGGCTTCTTCGTCATGTCGATACGGCCACCGGCCGAGCCGGAGGACGACGAGGACGACGTGTCGGAGTCACGGCTGTGGACGGCGTCGGTGACCTCGGCCATCTCCTTCTTCAGGTCGAAGCCGTTGCGGATCTCCTTGAGCCCCAGGTCCTCGTTGTCCAGCTGCTTGCGGATGAACGCCTTGGGGTTGAGATCCTCGAACTCGAAGTCCTTGAACTCCGGGCCGAGTTCCTCCCGGATGTCGTGCTTGGCGCTCTCCGAGAACTCGCGGATCTTCCGGATCGTGCGGGTCACGTCCTGGATGACCTTGGGGAGCTTGTCCGGACCGAAGACGAGCACGGCGAGGACGATGAGCGTCACCAGCTCGAGTGGTCCTATGTCATTGAACACCTGAAGCTCCTAGCGATGTCCTCGGTCCTCGGCCCTCGGTGGTCGGCCCTCGGTGGTCGGTGCGGGTCCTGCCGTGGTCCGGGCCGGATCCACGGTACCCGGCGATCCTGTCCGACCGGTACTGTCCCGAGACCTCCGAGTGCGGGGAGTGGGAGCGCTTTCCGAATTGTTTGCCTTGTTGGTCCCTGTGCGTCCCGGACATCACGTCTCAGCTGCCGCCGGAGGAGCCGAGGACGAGTGAGACCGTCCGTTCCTTGCCACCGCGCTCCAGCGTCAGCTCCAGCCGGTCGCCGGGACGGTGGGCCCTGGTCTTGACGATCAGTTCCTCGCCCGAGTGGACCCGCTGACCGTCGACCGTGGTGATGACGTCGCCCGCCTTGATCCCGGCCTTGGCACCCGGTCCGCCCGCGGTGACCGGCGGGCCGCCCTCGCTGCCCTCGGCGGCAACCCGGGCGCCGTCACCCGTGTAGTCCATGTCCAGGGTGATGCCGATCACCGGGTGGGTCGCCTTCCCGGTGTTGATCAGCTCCTCGGCCACGCGTTTTCCCTGGTTGACGGGTATGGCGAAGCCGAGGCCTATGGAGCCGGACTGTCCGCCGTCCGGTTCGGAGCCGCTGTCCGCCGAGCGGATGGCCGAGTTGATGCCGATGACCCGGCCCCGGGAGTCGAGCAGGGGCCCACCGGAGTTGCCGGGGTTGATGGGCGCGTCGGTCTGGAGCGCGTCGACGTACGACACGTCGCTGCCGTCGCCCTTCTCGCCGCCCGCCGTGATGGGCCGCTGCTTGGCGCTGATGATGCCGGAGGTGACGGTGCCGGCCAGGTCGAAGGGCGCGCCGATGGCCACGACCGGGTCGCCGACCTGCATGTTGTCCGAGTTGCCGAGGGGCAGCGGGGTGAGGCCACGTACGCCCTTCACCCGCACCACGGCGAGGTCATAGCCGCTGTCCCGGCCGACGAGCTCGGCCTGGGCGGTCTCCCCGCTGTTGAAGGTCACGGTGATCTCGCCGCTGGATCCGGCAGGCCGCACGACGTGGTTGTTGGTGAGGATGTGCCCGCGGGCGTCGATCACGAAGCCGGTGCCCGTGCCCTGTTCGCCGGAGCCCTTCACATGCAGGGTGACCACGCTGGGCAGGGCCCGCTGGGCGATCCCGGCCACGCTGTCGGAGTCCCGCCCTGCGGACTCCTTCCCGGCCTGCGGCAGCTCGACGGACCCGATGCCCCCGTTCCGCTCCAGATACGTCCCTACGACGCCGCCGATCCCCCGGACACCAGCGCCAGCACCACGGCGGCACCCGCCAGCACCTTCTTGCCCCGCCTGCGCCGTTGTTCCGTACTGGGCACACCGGCCCCGGTCTGCTGGAGAGGCCCGGCGGCCGCGGGAGCCGCCCAGGGGTCGTAACGCTGCCAGGGGTCGGGAGCAGGCGCCGGTGCCGGTGCAGGCACCGGTGCTTGTCCTTGCGCCGGTGCCGGGATGCTGGGGGTGGCTGCCGTCTCCGCCGGCGGGACGGGTGCGCCAGGTATGGACGGCTGGGGCGTCCGGCTCGGTATCGCCGTGCCGTGCGTCGGCGTCGCCACCGGGTGCTGCACGGGCGGCGCGGGCGCCCAGGGGCCCGGTTCGCCGTAGGGCGGGGTGCTGTACGGGTCGGGATCGTGCAGCGGCTTGGGCGCACCGCCGACCGGTACGGCGGGCTCCACGCCGGTGCCGGCGGGCTCCTCGGGACGCCTCAACTCGTAGTCACGCGCGTCCCCGTCCTGCCGCACGGCGGGCCGCGCCAGCTCGAAGTCACCGTCGGTGGCGGTGGCGGTGGCGGTGGCGGTGGCGGTGGCGGTGGCGGTGGCGGTGGCGGTGGCGACAGAATCCGCCGGGGCCGCCCCCTGCCCCTCCGGCCCCTCCAGCTCCTCCGGCTCCCCCGGCGCGTCCTGCGGCCGTGGACGGCTCCACCACTTCGCCTTCGTGGGCTTCCCCTCGTTCATGCTCTCCCCACAGCCGCGGCACGGCTCGACGCGGTGGCCGCGGTTCGTCGAATCGGCGCCCGGCCACACCTCGGCAGCGGGCGACAACCCCCGGATTCAATCAGGTTCGCCGCCCGGTGCGCAGTGGCCGGTCAGCGGTCCGTCCGCGAGGAGGCGGGAGGCGAGGGGGACGAGGCCGGATCCGGGAGGGGCACGGCGAGCAGGGGCGCCGCGGCCTCGGGGACCGCGGACCACGAGGTCAGGGCGGCCGGCGCGGCCGCCGCGAGCGGATGTATCCACGGGGACATGGCCACTGCACCGGCCACCACGGGGGCGGTCAGCGCGTGCACGGCGTGATGCCCTCCGGCAGGCGGCATTCCGGGCAGCAGCGGTGCGGACACCTCGGTCGGGGCGACCGGGGTCCGGCCGAGCATGCTCTGGCCGTGCCCCTGTCCGAGCAGGGGCGCCGCGCCCCGGCGCCGCTGGGATTCGGGCGTGGTCGTCGCGCCCGCCCCCTGCGTGCGCGTCGGTGTCACATTGCTTCCCGTGCCGGAGCCGCTGCGGGCTTCCGTGTCGCCAGGGGTGGCGGTGGTGACGCCGCCCAGGGCGATCGCGGCCAGGGACACTGCCCCGGCGGCCGCGAAAGCGAACCGCAGCCGCGAGGAGGATTTTTCGGTCTCGGGCCGGCCGACGTCATGGATCCGGAAACCCCGGCTTCCCGAAGGAAAACCTCGGTCATCGGTAAGGCCTCGGTTGTCGGAAGGCAGCACGGGGATGTGCGGCCGGGACGGGGCGTACCCGAACTCGAACCGCTCGCCGCGCTTCGCACCGAAGGCCCCGGACGATCCGAACCGTCCGGACATTCCCCCGGGCAGCCCGCCGCCACCCGGGCGCATACCGTCACCGTCCGGGTCGCCCCCCGCGGGTAGTCCCTGCAGGCGGGCCAGGAAACTCTCCGAGGGAGGCGGTGGTGCCACCTCCGCGAAGACGTTCTTCAGCCGGCGCTGCGCGTCCACCTCTGCCTTGCATCTCGGGCAGGTGGCCACATGCGCCAGTACGCGCTCCCGCGCGTCATGACCGAGCTCTCCGTCCACCAGGGCGGAGAGTCGGTCTCCCAGGTGCTGCTCTGCGAGGTGTCCCTCGGAAGACTCAGGACGTGATCCGCTCACGCGCTCGCGCCCCCTCCTCCCAGTGCGGGAACACGGGGCACAAAGGAACGGCGCTCGGCACGGGCCTGAGGGGAGCGGTGCGCGAGGGCCTTGCGCAGCTGGGAGCGGCCACGGTGGATCCGCGAGCGGACCGTGCCGAGCTTGACGCCCAGGGTCGCGGCGATCTCCTCGTAGGACAGTCCTTCGATGTCGCACAGGACGACCGCGGCGCGGAACTCGGGGGCCAGGGTGTCGAGGGCCTGCTGGACGTCCGCGTCGAAGTGGGCGTCGTTGAAGACCTGCTGCGGCGTGGGCTCCTTGCTGGGCAGCCGCTCGGCCGCGTCCTCGCCGAGCGCGTCGAAGCGGATGCGCTGCTTGCGGCGGACCATGTCCAGGAACAGGTTCGTCGTGATGCGGTGCAGCCAGCCCTCGAAGGTGCCCGGCGTGTAGGTCGACAGGGAGCGGAAGACGCGCACGAAGACCTCCTGTGTGAGGTCCTCGGCGTCGTGCTGGTTGCCGGTGAGGCGGTAGGCGAGCCGGTAGACCCGGCCGCTGTGCGTGCTGACGATCTCCTCCCAGGTGGGCGGAGTCCACGCCTGCCCGTCCGCGTCGGTGGAGAAGGTCGCGGTCTGGGCGAAGTCAGCGGCGTGGCTGTGGTCAGCAGTGTCGTTCACGGATGTCGGCCTGCCCGCTGATCCGAGGAAGCGCCGGAACACTCCTCCGCGATCCACAGGCGCAGCCGCACCTCCCCTGTCAGCTCTGGTGGTGTCCAGTGGAGCCCCTACCATAGCCACCTCGCCCGTTAGGACCGGATAAGCGGTTTTACGAGAATTTGATCTGGGCTGATACGCCTCGTACTGCTGCGACGGCACTTGCTCGGCGTCCTCGTCCACTGCCCGCCCCCCGTCCCGGCCCGCGCCGCTCGCTCATCCCTTTAAACGACCGGTCCCATCTGCGGGTTCCCGCACCCAACGGATACAGTCACGCCGAGGCATTCACGGGGACAGGAGAGGGTCATTACCGGCAACCGGCAGACGAGCTGGGCGTTCGCCGACGCCTATGTCGCCGAGGACGACGCGCTGCGCTGGGCCCGGGACCGGGCCCGTGACGCGGGGCTGCGCTCGGTGACGCCCGGCACGGGCTCCGCGCTGGGGCTGCTGGCCGCCTCCGTCGACGCGAAGGCCGTCGCTGAGATCGGGACCGGCTGCGGTGTCTCCGGGATCCACCTCCTGCACGGTATGCGGCCCGACGGTGTGCTGACGACCGTGGATCCCGAGCCGGAGCACCAGCAGTTCGCCCGCCAGGCCTTCCGCGCCTCCGGCTTCGCCAGCAACCGGGCCCGCTTCATCCCGGGCCGCGCCCTGGACGTGCTGCCCCGCCTCGCCGACTCCGGCTACGACCTCGTCTTCTGCGACGGCGACCGCCTCGAGGTCATGGACTACCTCGCTGAATCGTTGCGGCTGCTGCGCCCCGGTGGGCTCGTCGTCTTCGAGGGCGCCTTCGCCAACGGCCGGACGGTGGACTCCGGACCGCAGCCCACGGAGGTGCTGCGGCTGCGGGAGCTGCTGCGCACGGTGCGCGAGAGCCAGGAGCTGGTGCCGTCACTGCTGCCGGTGGGCGACGGACTGCTGTGCGCGGTGAAACGCTAGCCGGATCGCACGTTAGCGCAGCGGAAGCCGGGGCAGGCGAAAGTCATTGATGAGAAAACAACCGCCCCGGCACCACAAATGATGCCGGGGCAGCTGAAAGGGTTTGGTCGCTTGCGCGTCAGCCGACGACCTTCTTGAGGGCGTCGCCCAGCGCGTCGGCCTCGTCCGGGGTCAGCTCGACGACGAGCCGACCGCCGCCTTCGAGCGGAACGCGCATGACGATGCCCCGCCCCTCCTTGGTCACCTCGAGCGGGCCATCGCCCGTCCGCGGCTTCATGGCCGCCATGCTCGTTCCCCTTCCTGAAACCCAGCTCATCGTCAAAGCCGTCGGCCCCGAGAAGGGCACACGTGCGGCCCTGAGCAGGACTCGCGACACCGGCATCGAACACATTGCTTCCAAGCCATTATCCCGCATCTCAGGACCCGATGACCAACATCAGTAGGCATCGCTTGGGCAACGCACGCGAGCAAAACCACTCAATTCGGCGAAGTGACTGCGATACTCCGCCACCGCACACACATCCGCCGAACGAAAACGGGCGAGAATTCTTTGACGCAGGTCACACGTCCGGTGCGGTCACCTGTCGGCGATCTCCGTCATGCTGTCCTGCAGAACCGGGACCTACCGGCCGGTAGGTACCCGAGCGGCGACACGGAGGGGATACGCCATGGCCGACACCGTGCTCTACGAGGTGAGCGACGGGCTCGCGACGATCACGCTGAACCGCCCCGAGGCGATGAACGCGCTGAACGTGGAGGCCAAGGTCGCCCTGCGAGAGGCGGCCAGGTCCGCGGCGGACGACACCGCCGTGCGGGCGGTGCTGCTGACCGCCGCCGGTGACCGGGCGTTCTGCGTCGGGCAGGACCTCAAGGAACACATCGGGCTGCTGGTCGAGGACCGGGAGACCGGTTCGCGGCAGACCATGAACACGGTGCGGGAGCACTACAACCCGATCGTGCGGACGCTGGCCGAGACTGCGAAGCCGGTCGTCGCCGCCGTGAACGGGGTGGCGGCAGGGGCGGGCTTCGGCTTCGCGCTGGCGGCGGACTACCGGATCGTCGCGGACACGGCCGCGTTCAACACCTCGTTCGCCGGGGTGGCACTGACCGCAGACTCGGGCATCTCGTGGACACTGCCGCGGGTGATCGGTCCCGGGCGTGCTGCCGACCTGCTGCTCTTCCCGAGGAGCATCAGCGCGCAGGAGGCGTACGAGCTCGGCATCGCCAATCGCCTGGTGCCCGCCGGTGAGCTGCGCGCGGAGGCCGAGAAGGTGGCACGGGCACTGGCCGAGGGCCCGACGGTGGCGTACGCGGCGCTCAAGGAGGCGGTGGCCTACGGGCTGACGCACTCCCTGGCGGAGACCCTCGAGAAGGAGGACGAGCTGCAGACGCGGGCGGGGTCCTCCGAGGACCACGCGATCGCGGTGCAGGCCTTCGTCAACAAGGAGAAGCCGAAGTACCTGGGCCGCTGACCTGCGGCCAGGGCGTCAGGACCGACGAGCGACGCAGGTCTGCAGATGGTCGTCGACCAGTCCGCAGGCCTGCATCAGCGCATACGCCGTCGTCGGGCCGACGAAGCGCAGGCCCCGCTTCTTCAGCGCCTTGGACAGGGCCGTCGACTCAGGAGTGACGGCCGGGACGTCGGAGAGCGTCTCCGGGACCGGGCGGGTGCCCGGCTCGGGGGCGTGGGACCAGATCAGCTCGTCCAGGTCGCCCGGGGCCCACTCGGTCAGCACGCGCGCGTTGGCGAGCGTCGCGTCGATCTTGGCGCGGTTGCGGATGATGCCGGCGTCGGCCAGCAGGCGCTCGCGGTCCTCGTCGGTGAAGCCGGCCACCGAGGCGATCTTGAAGTCCGCGAAGGCGGCACGGAAGCCGGGGCGGCGGCGCAGGATCGTGATCCAGGACAGTCCGGACTGGAAGGCCTCCAGGCTGAGACGTTCGTAGAGGGCGTCGTCGCCGTGGACCGGGCGGCCCCACTCCTCGTCGTGGTAGGTCACGTACTCCGGGGCGGACAGGGCCCACGGGCAGCGCGGCGCGCCGTCCGGGCCGGGGAGGGCGGCACCGTCGCTCACGGCCGGTCCTCCTGTCGCGGACCGGGCTTGTCCATGGACACGTGGTTCTCCGCGGACGCGTGGTGCTCCGGGGACACCGGGCCGTGGGGGCGGCGGCCCGGGCGCCCGCCAGGGCCGATTCCAGGTCCGCGATACGGGCGTCGCGCTCGGCGAGCTCGGCGCCGAGGCGGCTGAGGGCGTCGTCCACGTCCCCCATGCGGTAGCCGCGGGCGGCGAGCGGGAAGCGGAGGCTCTCCACGTCCGCGCGGTCGACCGGGCGGTCCGGGGGCAGCGGGTCGCGGAGCTGCTCGGGGGCGGCCTCGGGCAGCGGGGCGTGCTCGCCGCCGCCCAGCACGGCCAGGGTCACCGCGCCGACCACGAGGACCAGTGCGACGACCAGGAACAGGAACATAACCATCGCGGGGCCCCCACGGTCAGGTGTCTCGGAGTCTTCGGAGACGGATGTTGTCAGGCTCCGATCGTGCCATGCGAGTCTGACAGTTAGGGTCGCAGGCGGCGGAAGACGGCGACGTACCAGGGAAGGTCACAGGGGATGCTCAGGCTGGGCAGGCGGGAATTCGAGCCGCGTGAGCCGGTGATCATGGCGATCGTGAACCGGACCCCGGACTCCTTCTACGACCGGGGCGCGACCTTCCTCGACGAGCCGGCCCTCGCGCGCGTGGAGCAGGCGGTGGCCGAGGGAGCCGCGATCATCGACATCGGCGGAGTCAAGGCCGGGCCGGGCGAGGAGGTCACGGCCGAGGAGGAGGCCCGGCGGACGGTCGGGTTCGTCGCCGAGGTGCGGCGGCGGTTCCCGGACGTGATCATCAGCGTGGACACCTGGCGGGCCGAGGTGGGCCAGGCCGTGTGCGAGGCCGGGGCCGACCTGCTGAACGACGCGTGGGGCGGGGTCGATCCGGGGCTCGCCGAGGTCGCCGCGCGGTACGGGGTGGGGTTGGTGTGCACGCACGCGGGCCGTGCGGAACCGCGGACGCGGCCGCACCGGATCGAGTACGACGATGTCGTGGCCGACATTCTGGACGTGACCGTCGGATTGGCGGAGCGGGCCGTGGCGCTGGGGGTGCCGAGGGAGTCGGTGCTGATCGATCCCGGGCACGACTTCGGGAAGAACACGCGGCACAGTCTGGAGGCGACTCGGCGGCTGGACGAGATGGTCGCCACGGGGTGGCCGGTGCTGGTGTCGCTGTCCAACAAGGACTTCGTGGGAGAGACGTTGGACCGGCCCGTGAAGGAGCGGGTCGTGGGGACGCTGGCGACGACGGCGGTGTCCGCGTGGCTGGGGGCGCAGGTGTACCGGGTGCACGAGGTCGCCGAGACGCGGCAGGTGGTGGACATGGTGGCGTCCATCGCCGGGCACCGGGCACCTGCCGTTGCCCGGCGTGGGCTGGCCTAGGACGTCGACCCGAGGTACCAGGGGCTTCGCCCCTGGACCCCCGGCCTACGCCTACCCGCCGAGCCGGACAAGAAGCCCAGCTCACCTGCCCGGAACCGGTCGGGCAGTAGGCCCGGCCCCGGCCCCGCGCTAGCGGCCCGCTTCCTTCGACACCAGGGCCACCGCCTCTTCCACGTCGTCCGTGACGTGGAAGAGGAGGAGGTCCTTGTCCGCGGCCTTGCCCTGGGCGATGACCGTCTTGCGGAGCCAGTCGACCAGGCCGCCCCAGTACTCGCTGCCGAAGAGGACGATCGGGAAACGGGTGACCTTCTGGGTCTGGACGAGGGTGAGGGCCTCGAAGAGTTCGTCGAGGGTGCCGAGGCCGCCGGGCAGGACCACGAAGCCCTGGGCGTACTTGACGAACATCATCTTCCGGACGAAGAAGTAGCGGAAGTTGAGGCCGATGTCGACGTAGGGGTTGAGCCCCTGCTCGAAGGGCAGTTCGATGCCCAGGCCGACCGAGATGCCCTTGGCCTCCAGGGCGCCCTTGTTGGCCGCCTCCATCGCGCCCGGGCCGCCGCCGGTGATGACTGCGAAGCCCGCGTCCACCAGGCCCCGGCCCAGCTGGACGCCCGCGTCGTACTCGGGGGAATCCGCCGGTGTCCGGGCCGATCCGAACACACTGATCGCGGGCGGGAGTTCGGCGAGCGTGCCGAAGCCCTCGATGAACTCCGACTGGATGCGCAGCACGCGCCAGGGGTCGGTGTGGACCCAGTCGGAGGGGGCTCGCTCGTCCAGCAGCCGCTGGTCGGTGGTGCTGGCCTGCACCTGGTCCCGCCGCTGGAGGACCGGGCCCAGGCGCTTCTCGTCCGGCGGCTGCTTCTTCCCCTCGGGGTTGCCGGTCGCCATGTGCGCTCCCTCCGTCGTGCCTGTCGTTCCACCTCAGCGTAGATCTACGCGGGTTACGAACGAGGGACGTGAGCATGTCCGCGATAAAGCGCCGTAAACACGAGGGCGCCCCGGACGGGATCAGGCCGTCAGCCAGCTTCGCAGGCGCTCCTCGCCCGCGAGGATCTTCGCGGTCTCCACGCGCTCGTCCCGCTTGTGGGCCAGGTGGGGGTTGCCCGGGCCGTAGTTGACCGCCGGGACGCCGAGCGCCGAGAAGCGGGAGACGTCCGTCCAGCCGTACTTCGGCATCGGGGTGCCGCCCACCGCCTCGATGAACGCCTTCGCCGCCGGGTGGGACAGGCCCGGCATCGCCGCGCCGCTGTGGTCGACGACCTTGAACTCCGCCACACCACAGTCCGCGAAGACCTCCCGGACGTGGGCGATCGCCTCCTCGGGCGTGCGGTCGGGCGCGTACCGGAAGTTGACGGTGACGACGCACTCGTCGGGGATCACGTTGCCGGCCACTCCCCCGCTGACCCCCACCGCGTTCAGGCCCTCGCGGTACTCCAGGCCGTCGATGACCGGCCAACGGGGTTCGTAGGAGGCCAGGCGGGCGAGAATCGGGGCGGCCGCGTGGATCGCGTTGGAGCCCATCCAGCCGCGCGCCGAGTGGGCCCGCTCGCCCGTGGTCTTCAGCGACACCCGCAGGGTGCCCTGGCAGCCGCCCTCGACCTGGCCGTCCGACGGCTCCAGGAGGACCGCGAAGTCGCCCTCCAGCCACTCGGGGTGCGTCTCGGAGACGTGCTTGAGGCCGTTCAGCTCCGCGGCGACCTCCTCGTTGTCGTAGAAGACGAAGGTCAGGTCGCGGTTGGGGGCCGGGACCGTCGCCGCGATGCGCAGCTGCACCGCGACACCGGACTTCATGTCGCAGGTGCCGCAGCCCCACAGGACGCCGTCCTCGTCGAGCCGGGAGGGGACGTTGTCCGCGATCGGGACGGTGTCGATGTGACCGGCCAGGATCACCCGCTCCGGGCGGCCCAGGTTCGTACGGGCCACGACGTTGTTGCCGTACCGGTCGACCGTCAGGTGGGGCAGCGCGCGCAGCGCGGTCTCGATCGCGTCCGCGAGCGGCTTCTCGGTGCCGCTCTCGGAGCGGAAGTCGACGAGCCGGGCGGTGAGCTCCGCGGCGTCCAGCGTGAGGTCAAGCGAGGTGTCGGCCATGCCGTCGACCCTAACGCGCCAGCCCCTGCACCCAGTCTCCCCACCGGGCACATGCGCATCCATACTCTCCAGTACCTTGTACCGCGTGCCAGAGCCGTCCTCCCCCAAGCGTCGTGGCCGCCTCTTCCGATGCGGATCCGCCTTCGTGACCCTCCTCGCGGTCGCCGGTTACCTCGTCGTGCAGTACATCACCGGAGGCACGGGCGAACCGGGCTGCAAAGTCGTCTCGGGCAAGGGCGACGGGGCGTCGTACGCGTTCTCGCCCGAGCAGGCCGTGAACGCGGCGACGATCACCGCCGTGGGTACCGGGCGCGGACTGCCGGAGCGCGCGGTGACCATCGCGCTCGCGACCGCGCTGCAGGAGTCGAGCCTGCGCAACATCAATCACGGCGACCGGGACTCGCTCGGCCTGTTCCAGCAGCGGCCCTCGCAGGGCTGGGGCACCCGGGAGGAGATCCTGGACCCGACGTACTCGGCCGGTGAGTTCTACGACCACCTGGTCAAGGTGCCCGGCTACACCCGGCTGCCCCTCACCGTCGCCGCGCAGCGCGTGCAGCGCAGCGGCTTCCCGCAGGCCTACGCCAAGCACGAGCCGGACGCCGCGCTGCTCGCCGCCGCCCTCACCGGCCAGTCCGCGGCCACGCTGACCTGCGAGGGCCGCCCGGGCGCGACCCGGGCGACGGGCCCGGACGGGGTGCGTACCGCGCTCGTGAGGGACTTCGGACGCGATGTGCTGGAGTCGGCCGGTGCCCAGGTGGGCGGCTCGTCGGCGGCCACCCCGACGCCGTCCCCGAGCGGCGCTACGGACGAGTCCGGCGGGCGGACGGTGACACTGCCGGTGACCGCCGACGCGGGTTCCGCGACCGGGCGGAGTCCGGAGCAGCACGGCTGGCAGCTCGCGCACTGGGCCGTGGCCAACGCCTCCGAGCTGCACATCGCGCGCGTGACGTACGCCGGGCGCGAGTGGGTCGCCGGGAACACCGCGAGCGAGTGGCGCGCTCCGGCGGCGAAGGGCACCGCAGGCGCGCAGCGGGACGTGGACGACGTCCGTATTGTCACGATGCGCTAGGTCGCGCACAGATCGCTCAGGGGTACGGGAACTCACCCCTGGGGATTACCCGCGCGACTCGGCCGCGACGGTGTGCGCAGGTTTTCGTGCCCTCACCCGGGAATCCGTGAAAACCCTTGGGCGTACAGGGCTGGAAGGATTCGGCGGAGTTTCCGGCGTGGGCCTTTTTGCCCGTTTGTCCGCAGCCGATTATGCGACGCATTACCAACTCTTTACGTTGCGACGCCGCAACCTTCCAGGGCTTCGAGCGGTAGTCACTGCGTCCGAGCCGGGGGCGGTCAACAGCCAGTCGATCAACTCCCGGAGCCGGTCGGACACTTCACGAACCTCACTGTTCTCTCCGTCGAAGGAGCACCATGTCCCTCCCCCTGACCCGCCGGATCGCCCGTGCCGCGCTCATTGTCGCTGCGGGAGCGGCTGCCGGGGTCGGTGCGGCCGGCTCCGCCAGTGCGGCCCCCGAGCTGCCGGCCAACCCGAACCTCGGCGGACTGACCGCCCTGGACGGGGCGAACGTCGGCAACACCGTCGACGGCGCGGCGACGGACGTCAGCAAGTCCGCCGGTGACACCGGCGGCAAGGCCGTCAAGAAGGCGGTGCCGGCCGCGGGCAAGCTCGGCGGCAAGACGGTCAAGAAGGCCACGCCCGTCGCGCAGAAGGCGGCCGGCGAAGCGGCGGGCTCCGCCGGGCAGCTCGTCGGCGAAGCCGCCGGTTCGGCGCAGGGCGGCCTGCCGACCGACTCCCTGACGAAGGGCGGCGTGCCGTCCGCGAAGACGCTGCCGGCGAAGGGCCTGCCGATCGGCTGACGCCGGGCACGGAACGTGGCGAAGGGGCCCAGGGAATTCCCTGGGCCCCTTCGCCACGTTCCGTTTCGCCGTGGTCCCCGCCTGCCGGACGCCGGCGGCCGTGGACGGCCCGCTGGGGCCTACAGACGCCGCACGGCCGCCGCGATCCGCTCGTCCGTCGCCGTCAGGGCCACGCGGACGAACTCCGCGCCGGCCGTGCCGTAGAAGTCGCCCGGGGCCACGAGGATGCCTCGTTCCGCGAGATGGGCGACCGTGTCCCAGCAGGATTCGCCCCGGGTGGCCCACAGGTAGAGGCTGGCCTCGCTGTGCTCGATGCGGAAGCCGTGGGACAGGAGGGCCTCGCGCAGGAGGGCTCGGCGGGACGCGTAGCGCTCGCGCTGGACGCGGACGTGGTCGTCGTCGCTCAGGGCCGCCACGACCGCCGCCTGCGTCGGCGCGGACGTCATCATGCCGCCGTGCTTGCGGATCTCCAGGAGGGGGCTCAGGACGGCCGGGTCGCCGGCCAGGAAGGCCGCGCGGTAACCCGCGAGGTTCGAGCGCTTGGAGAGGGAGTGGACGGACACGATGCCGTCGTACGAGCCGCCGTTGACGTCGGGGTGCAGCACCGAGACCGGCTCGGCCTCCCAGCCCAGCTCCAGGTAGCACTCGTCGGAGAAGAGCAGGATGCCGTGCTCACGGGCCCACGCCACGATCCGGGTGAGGTCCGCCTTCGACAGGACCTTGCCCGTGGGGTTCGACGGGGAGTTCAGCCAGAGGAGCTTCAGACCCTCGGGGTCCAGCTCCGTCGGGTCGTCGTAGACCTCGTACTCGGCGCGGGCCAGGCGGGCGCCCACCTCGTACGTCGGGTAGGCCAGGCGCGGGTAGGCCACCCGGTCGCCGGGGCCGAGACCCAGCTGGGTCGGGAGCCAGGCGACGAGTTCCTTGGAGCCGACGATCGGCAGGACGTGGCGGTGGGTGACCTCGCGGGCGCCGAGGCGGCGCTCGACCCAGCCGGTGATCGCGTCGCGCAGCTCGGGCGTGCCCCAGACGGTCGGGTAGCCCGGCGAGTCCGCCGCGTCGACCAGCGCCTTCTGGATCAGCTCGGGGACCGGGTCGACCGGGGTGCCGACGGACAGGTCCACGATGCCGTCCGGGTGGGCGGCGGCCGTGGCCTTGAACGGCGTCAGCTTGTCCCAGGGAAAAGCGGGGAGACGGTCGGAGACTGCGGACACGGTTTCTGGCTCACTTTCTGGTACGTACGAGCCGTCGTAGGGCAAACGCCTCGGCCCCGTACGGCGATCAGGGCGTGATCAGGCCGTACGGGACCGAGGCGGCGCGGTGTGCGGGCCGCTTGCGGTGGCTAGGCCTGCGGCGGCAGCGCGGCGATGAAGGGGTGGTCGCGCTCGATCAGCCCCAGCTTGCTGGCGCCGCCGGGCGAGCCGAGCTCGTCGAAGAACTCGACGTTCGCCTTGTAGTAGTCCTTCCACTCCTCCGGGGTGTCGTCCTCGTAGAAGATCGCCTCGACCGGGCAGACCGGCTCACAGGCACCACAGTCGACGCATTCGTCCGGGTGGATGTACAAGGACCGGGAGCCCTCGTAGATGCAGTCGACCGGGCACTCCTCGATGCACGCCTTGTCCTTGACGTCGACACAAGGCTGCGCGATGACGTAGGTCACGCTGTCGTTCCTCCTCGATAGGGCGCTGGCGGGCCTCCTCAGGCTCCGCCGCCTGGCGCGCGGGAGCGCGGCGTCGTCGATGCCCGCCCCTAGTATCTCCGTTCTTGGGCATGATCCGAACAGGAGGGGTGTACGGACCTGTGGAAATCTCAGCCGCCGGGCGTCTCGATGTGGCCATCACCGCTGCTGACGTGGGCAAACGGGTCTCCGTGCGGAGCTTGATCGAACACGCGGCACCGGGTGAGAAGTTCACCGACACGGTCGGCGTTCTCACATCATGGGACGAGGGTGTGTTGCTGATCACACGCAGGAGCGGCGAGAGCGTCCGCATCGCGGAATCCGCGCTGGTCGCGGGGAAGGTGGTGCCCGCCGCTCCGGCGCGCCGCCGTGGTCCGGCCGCCTCGTACGAGGAGCTGGCCCGGGTCGCCGCGCGGGCCTGGCGGCCCGTGGAGAGCGAGCGGCTCGGGGACTGGGAGCTGCGGGCCGCGTCCGGGTTCACGCGGCGGGCCAATTCGGTGCTGCCGCTCGGCGAGCCGGGCATGCCGCTCGACGAGGCACTCGGCGCCGCCCGGCGGTGGTACGGCGAGCGCGGGCTGCCCGCCTACGTCCAGACCGCGACCGGCGCCGAGGGCACACAGGAGCTGCTCTGTGCCGAGCTGGAGGCGCGGGGCTGGGTGCGGGAGGTGACCGCCGAGCTGTGGATCGGGCCGCTGGCGCCGGTGGCCGACCGTGCCGATCCGTCGGGCGTCCTGCTGTCCCGGGAGGCGGACGAGGCCTGGCTGGCCCGGTACCAGCGCAAGGGCGTGAGCGAGGTGGCGCTGCGAGTGCTGGGATCGGGGCCTTCGGTGTGGTTCGCGACCGTGCCGGGTGCCCCGGAGGGTGCCGCTCCAGCCGCCATCGGGCGGGGTGTGGTCGACGGGCGGTGGGCCGGGTTCGCCGCCGTCGAGGTCGATCCGGCGCTGCGGCGGCAGGGGCTGGGCACGGAAGTGATGGCGGCGCTGGCCCGGCAGGCCCTCGACGAGGGTGCGTCGGCCGCGTGGCTCCAGGTCGAGGCCGAGAACACGGGAGCGCGGGAGCTGTACGCCGGTATGGGCTTCTCGGCGCACCATGCCTACCACCACTACCGGGCGCCGGATTCCGGCGGCACCGGCCGGTAACCGATCGTCGTGAGAGGGCACGAGCCAGCTATGAGTCCCCCCTGTCCCCCGTCCCCGGAGCGCTCCGCCGAGCTGCGGCGGCGGTTCGCCGAAGAGGCCCGGTCCGAGCGGCCCGATCTGTCGACGCTGTGCCTGCTGGTGGGCGCGGAGGCGGACCGGGAGCTGGACGATGCCGGCCTGGACAGCGCGCAGGTCGAGCTGGACCGGCTGGCCGGACTGCTGCCGTACCGGCCCGGCGGGCCGCGGGCCTGGGCGGTCGCCCTGCGGGAGCTGCTCGGTGAGCGGATGGGTTTCGGCGGCAGCCCGGCCGACTACCAGCGGCTGGAGTCCTCACTGCTGCACGAGGTGCTGGTGCGGCGCAGGGGGCTGCCGATTCTGCTGTCCGTGGTGTGGATGGAGGTGGCCCGGCGGGCCGGGGCGCCGGTGTACGGGGTGGCTCTGCCGGGGCATTTCGTGGTCGGTTTCGGGCCTGACGAGGGGCAGGTGCTGGCCGATCCGTTCGACGGGGGGCGGGTGCTGACGGGGGCGGACGCGGAGGTGCTGGTCGCCGGGGCGACGGGGGCGGGTCTCGATCCGGCGATGTTGCGGCCGGCGGATCCGCTGGATGTGGTGCTGCGGATTCTGAACAACGTGCGGGCGTGGGCGGCGACTCGGCCGGAGCGGTCGGATGTCGCGCTGTGGGCGGTCGAGCTGTCGCTGCTGTTGCCTTCGCATCCGGCTCGGTTGCGCTACGAGCGGGCGCAGTTGCTGGTGCAGCGGGGGGAGTTCCTGGGCGGGGCCTCGGAGCTGGAGGCCTACGCGGAGGTGGTGGAGGCCGTGGACGAGGGGGCCGCCGAGCGGGTGCGGGGGGAGGCTTTCGCGGCTCGGGCGATGCTCAACTGACGCCTTCTCGCCGTGGGGCTTCGCGTTGATGCGGGTGCGGGTGCGGGTGCGTCGTGGCTGGTCGCGCCCACGCGGCGGAGCCGCATATCGATACAGCCCCGCACCCCTGAGCGGGCGATCTACAACCAGCCTTTTTCTCGTGCTGTTCGGACCGCTTCTGCTCGGTTTCTCACCGCGAGCTTCTGGATGGCTGTGCTGAGGTAGTTGCGGACCGTGCCCTGGGAGAGGTGCAGGGTGGCTGCCAGTTCGGCGTTGGTGGAGCCGTCCGCCGCTGCTCTGAGGACCTCTCGCTCCCGGTCCGTGAGGGGGTTGGCGCCGTCCGCCAGGGCCGCTGCCGCGAGGGTCGGGTCGATGACGCGTTCGCCGGTGAGGACCCTGCGGATCGCTTCGGCGAGCTGGGCGGCCGGGGCGTCCTTGACCAGGAAGGCGTCGGCGCCGGACTCCATGGCGCTGCGGAGGTAGCCGGGGCGGCCGAAGGTGGTGAGGATGACCAGCTTCACCGCCGGAAGCTCCTCGTGGAGGCGGGCCGCGGCCTCTATGCCCGTCGCGCCGGGCATCTCGATGTCCAGGAGGGCCACGTCGACGGCGTGTTCGCGGGCCGCTTCCAGGACCTCGTCGCCGCGGGCCACCTGGGCGACGACCTCGATGTCCGCCTCCAGGCCGAGCAGGGCGGCCAGGGCCTCGCGGACCATCGACTGGTCCTCGGCGAGGAGGACCTTGATCGTGCGGCTCATGCCGGGGATCCTACGTCCGCCGGGTCGGCCGTCGGCACGCGGGCGACCAGGCGGAAGCCGTGCTTGAGCGGGCCCGCCTCCAGGGTGCCGCCCGCCTTGGAGAGGCGTTCGGTCAGGCCCGTGATGCCGTTGCCGTGGACCGTGCCCGGGCCGCCGGAGCCGTTGTCCTCGACGGTGAGTTCGAGCACCGGGCCGTCTAGGGTCTGGCGGCGCAGCAGTTCGACCGTGCAGCGGCGGGCACCGCTGTGCCGTACGACGTTGGTGACCGCCTCGCGCAGGGCCCAGGCGAGGGCGGACTCGCTCTCCTCGGGGACGCCGGCGAGGCCGGGCGGCTCGGCGGGCAGGTCGGTGGTGACGCCGGCCGCGGTCAGGGCGACCCGGGCACCGGCGAGTTCGGCGCTCAGGCGGGGGCGTCGGTAGCCGGTGACGGCCTCGCGTACGTCCACGAGGGCCTGGCGGCTGACCTGCTCGATGTCGGCGACCTGCTGGGCCGCCTCGTCGGGCCGGCCGGGGAGCATCCGGCCGGCCAGCTCGCTCTTGAGGGTGATCAGGGAGAGGGAGTGGCCGAGCAGGTCGTGCAGGTCCCGGGCCAGGCGCAGGCGTTCCTCGTTGGCGGCGAGCTGGGCGACGGTGGCGCGGGCCTCGCGCAGGGCGACGGTCGTGCGGACGAGTTCGCGTACGCCGGTCATGGCGAAGCCGCCGAGCAGGGCCGGGATGAGGAGCCCGGCCAGGTAGGCCAGACCGTCGTGCGTCGCGAGTGCCACGGCGGTCAGCAGGGCGCACGTGGCCGGGATCGTCCAGCGGGCCATGCGCAGGGGCAGGGCCGCCCCGGACGCGATCGAGACGTACACGAACAGCACCAGCCACTCGCGGCCCAGGGTGAGGGCGAGGAGCGTGGACTGGGCCGCGAGGACCCCGAGCGAGCCGAGCACCAGGGCGTTGCGCTCGCCGCGGCCGGTGCGGAAGACCAGCAGCATGTACCAGGTGACGAACGCGGCCAGGCCGATCCAGCCGAGGATCGTCACGCCTGTGCTGTGGCCGCCGTGCAGCAGGTCGGTGACGGGCGCGCTCAGGTAGACCAGCCAGATGGCGGTCCACAGCGACTTCACCGCCCGCTGCCGGCGGTTCACCGGGCGCTGCCCGATACCGAACCCGACGCCGCTCACGCCTTCAGGGTGTCCTTCCGGTACAGCCAGGCCGCGCCGCCCGCGAACAGGGCGAACGACACCACGAGGACGACGAGGTCCTGGACGTGCGGGGCACGGCTCTGCTCGATGGCCTGCCCCAGGGCAGCGTACGCGTGCGTGGGCAGCCACTTCGCGATGTCCTGCAGCCAGTCCGGGAACGTCGTGGTCGGCATCCACAGGCCGCCCAGCATCGAGAGGCCGAAGTAGGTGATCATCGTGATCGGGCGGACCGCGTCCCCGGTGGCCAGATAGCCGATGGCGACGCCGAGCGCGGCGAAGACGAGGCTGCCGGCCCAGATCGCGCCTGTCAGGGCGAGCCACTGCCAGGCGTCCAGTCGTACGTCCTTCACGGCCGCAGCGATGACGAAGACGATGACGATGGACGGCAGGCTCACCACGGCGGCGCTCGCGGTCTTGGCGAGGACGTAGCCGCGGCCCGGCAGCGTGGTCAGGCGCAGTTGCCGCACCCAGCCGCCCTCGCGCTCCTTGGCGATGCGCTCGCTGTTGCCCATGAGGACGGCCGTGAGAGCGCCGAAGGAGGCCATGGAGACCATCATGTAGGTCGGGAGGGTCAGGCCGGTGCCGGGGACCTTGGTGGTGCTGTCGGCGTTGCCCGCGATGATCAGGAACAGCACCGACGGGTAGATCACGGAGAAGAACAGGAACTTGCGATTGCGCAGGGCGCGGGTGAGTTCCAGCTTGATCAGGCTGTTCACTTCGACTTCGCCTCCTCGGCGGCGGTGATCGCGACGAAGGCCTGCTCCAGGCCGAGCCCGGCGACTTCGAGATTGCGGGGGTAGACGCCGAGGCCGTACAGGGCGTGGACGGTCGCGTCGGCGTCGGTGGACTGGATGCGGACGGTCCGGCCGGAGACGGCCAGGGAGGTCAGGAACGGCAGGCCCCGCAGGGCTGCCTCGTCGACGGTGTCCGCCAGGTCGAAGGAGACGCGGCGGGCGCCCGCCCTGGCCTTGATCTCGGCGGCCGTGCCGTCGGCGAGGAGCCGGCCGCGGTGCAGCACCAGGACCCGGTCGGCGATGGCGTCGGCCTCTTCGAGGTAGTGGGTGGCGAAGAGGACGGTCCGGCCCTGGTCGGCCTGTTCGCGCATGGTGGCCCAGAAGGCCTGGCGGGTGGTGACGTCCATGCCGGTGGTGGGCTCGTCCAGGACGATGAGGTCGCTGTCGCCGGCGGTGGCGAGGGCGAAGCGGACGCGCTGGGCCTGGCCGCCGGAGAGCTTGTTGACCTTGCGGCCGACGATCTGCGCGATGCCCGCGCCGGACAGGACCTCGGAGGGCTCATACGGCTTCGGGTGCAGATCGCAGGCGAGCCGCACCAGTTCGGCGACCGTGACCTCGTCCATCAGCCCGCCGCTCTGCAGCATGGCGCCCACCCGCCCGGCGACGATGGCCTCCCGGGCGCCGGCGCCGAAGAGGCGGACCGTGCCGCTGTCGGGCTTCTTGAGGCCGAGGAGCAGATCGAGGGTGGTGGACTTGCCGGCGCCGTTGGGGCCGAGCAGCGCCACGGTCTCCCCCGGGCGCAGGTCCAGAGTCAGTCCGTCCACGGCCCGGACGGTGTCGTATGCCTTGCTCACCTGGTCGAACGCGACCACCGAGGCTGTCGTTGTCATACGGCCATGGTGGCTTCGGGGAGGTCGGCGGGGGCAGTGTCGGGCGTCCGGAGTGCCGGATGACAGATGTCATGCCGCGCGGGTGACGACGCCGAGCAGCCCCTGCCCGGTGAGGCAGGGGCTGCTCGTCAGTCCGGACCGTACGAGGTCAGTTCGGCTTGGTCTCGATGACTCCGACCCGCTCCGCCGGTGTCTTGCCCCTCAGGGCCTTGCGCAGGGCGGAGACGACGTCCTGCGGCAGAACGTCGCGCTTGCCGCTCGCGCCCTCGATCTGCACGCCCTCGAAGGTCGTGCCGTACGCCGCCTGGAGCGCCTTGAGGTTGTACGAGTCCACGAGCTTGCCGTCGACGGCCTTGAAGCTGAGGATCTTCGGCAGGGACACGGGGCCGAAGTCGATGCTGTGGGCCGCGTCGGTGCGAACGGTGGCGAGGTCGGACATCGCGGGCTGCGCGAATTCCTTCAGCATCCGGTCGACCTCGGCGTTCGAGACGGTCGGCTGCCGGGTCGTGGTCGGCAGGTTCACCGCGCCCGCCGCGCCGGTCTCCACCTGGGTGCGGTAGGCCTCCTCGATCGCCGCGGTCGACTTGGCGACGTCGATGCCCTTGCCCGTCTTGCCGTACACGGCGACGGCCTTGCCGCCCTGGAACTTGATGGTGCCGTCGGACGACGCGCCGGAGCCGCCCGCGGCGGTCTCCAGGGACGCGTGCAGTTTCTCCTCGTCGATCGGCATGACGGGAGTGACGACGCGGTGGTTGCCGAAGAGCGAGCCGATCACGGAGACCGGGTTGTAGTCGCTCTTCGCCGCCGCGTCGGCCGTGGCGTCCATGTCGAACTGGAGGCCCGCGTTGTCCGGGTCGAGGGACACGGCCTTGCCGCCCACCGACAGCTTCAGCGGCTTGCCCGCGTTGGCGTCGAAGGCCTCGTCGAGCTTCTTGACCGCGCCGTCGCGGGTGGTGCCGCCGATGTCGACGCCGAGGACGCTGGTGCCCTTCGGGACATCGGTGCGGTTCATCAGCAGACCGGCGCCGTAGAGGCCACCGGCGGCGACGACCACGCCGACCGCGAGCAGCACGAGCTTGTTGCGGCCCTTCTTCTTCGGCGCCTTCGAGGAGCTCGCCGGGAGCGGGGAGACCGGCTCGGGCAGCTTCGGGGCCCCGTGCGGCACCGGGCCCTCGCCGGGCGCGCCCGGGCCGAACGGGGAGGCAGCGCCGGACGACGGTACGACCGGGATGCCGCTGGTGACGGTGTGCCCGGAGACGTTGTCGTGGCGGGGGCCGAAGCCCTGGCCGTCCGGTTCGGGGGCCGGCTTCTGCGGGGTGAGGATGGCGGTGTCGTCGCTCATGCCGCCGCCCGGGGCGCCGCCCAGGGGGCCGGGACCGCCGGCAACCGCGGGGCCGTCGGGGTTGGCCGTACCCGGGCCGCCGGGGCCGCCGGGCCCGCCAGGCACTCCAGGGCCGCTCTTGCCGGCCGGGCCGCCGGGTGCGCCCGGACGACCGGGTCCGCCTATGGCTCCGGGGCCGGCGGGGGCGCCCGGTCGGCCGGGGTCGTTGAAAGCGCTGGGGGCGCCGGGGCCACTGGGGCGACCGGGCTCGTCGAAGGCGCCGGGGCCACCAGGACCACCGGGCCTACCCGGCTCGTCGAAGGCGCCGGGGCCACCAGGACCACCGGGCCTACCCGGCTCGCTGAAGGCGCCGGGGCCACCAGGACCGCCGGGGCCACCCGGTCGGCCCGGGGCGCTCCGTCCACCCGGTCCACCGGCGAAGGAGTCCGGACCGCTGCCGGGGGCGCCGGCCGGCGGCACCATCGGGCCGTCGCCGGTGACCGGACCGCCCGTAGGGCCGGCCGGGCCCTGGGAGCCGGGGCCGCCCTGGCCGCCGCGGTCGTTCTCCGCGAAGAACGGCAGATCGTCGCGGCGCGGTTCGCCACCACCACTGCCGCTGCCCGGCGCGGGACGCGAACCGTTGCCCAGCGGGCCCGCCGCCAGTGCCTCGGTGACGTCGAAGGAGCCGGTGCCGCCGCCGTGCCCGGGCGCGACGGGTCCGCCGGTCGCGCCGCCGGGGAGCCCGGCACCGTTCGTACCGCCGGACCGGGAGCCGCCCGGCGCACCCATGGAGCCGACCACGCCTCCGGGCCGCCCGGTACCCGGCCGGGTCCCACCGGACGCGCCGGCACCGGGAGCGCCCGCGCCGGGCCCGCCTGCCGCCGGATTCGAACCGCCCGGCAGACCGGCCCCGTTGGTGGAGCCGCTGCCCTGACCGCCCGGGCCCGTGCCGGACTTGCGGGGCGCGAACCAGTCGCTGGCCGGCTTGTCGTCAGCGGGCTGCGCGGGCTCGGCGGGAGGCTCGACCGTGCCGGTGCCCCGGGAGGTGCTGCCCCCGGAGCGGTGGCCTCGCTGCCCGGGCCCGCAGAGGTCCCGGTGTCGCCCGAGCCCTCCGAATCCCCGACGGGCTTGCGCACCACCACGGGCGGAATGGGCCGTGACCCGGGGATGTTGATCCGGATCCGGGTCGTCAGCGTGGTCTCGGTCTTGCGTTCCTCCGGCCGGGCGGCCGAACGGCCCGCGTCCGTACCGGCGTCGGAGACCTTCGGGGTCCCGTACGGCGGCGTACCCGACGGGTAGGCGGCTCCACCGCGCCCGTTGGGCCCGGAGGACGGAGTGTCAGTTTCACGACTCAAGGCAGGTTCTCCCGGTTGGCTCCGCCGCCCGACACAACCTCACGCGGGCAGCTCGGCGGCGCGCACCACCATACTGGCCACTTCTGGCCCGTATCCCACGACCGCCGGGAATCCCACACCGGACCCCCACGGCCACGTCCTGGCGAAGTGGTACGTCACTTGGCAAGTCGGACGGGACCGCCGTCCGGTTGCCGCCCCGGGGCAAGGGTGGCGCACATCACAGCCACACCGATGCCCCCGAGCAGATAGAGGTAGGAGCCGCTCCCCGCGGCGAAGAGGAAGTCGCCCTCGGGGCGGCTGGCCGTGAGCAGGATGACGGCGAGCATCCAGCCGGCGGCGGCCGCGACGCCCCCGATCCGGCCGCGGGTGACGCGCGCCGCACCCAGGACGGCTCCGGCCTCTCCGGCGAGGGCGAGCAGCAGCCCGCCCGGGAACCACGCGGGCTGCACCAGCGCGCCGGCCACGCCGACCACGGCACCGAGCAGGAAGAACCCCAGACAGGCGGTGACCCGTGCGGCGGACGGCGGCCGCATCGGCTGGGCGAGCATCGGGCTCCGGTCACTCATGAGGCCTCCTCGACACCGGCGAACAGGTCCGTCTCCCGCTCAACGGAACTCCGCTCGCCCCGCACCAGCTCGTAGTACTCGGTCGTGAGGATCGGCTGGGCGAGTTCGTTGGACAGCACGAAGTACGGCTCGGCCACGGTGATCTGGGTGGCGTGGGCGCGCATCGCGGCGGCCTTGGCGGCGGCGTGGGCGGTTCCGTCGACCACCGCGGTGATCCGCTCCTCGGCGACCACACCGGGTACGTCGTCGACCGCGGCCGCCTTGGTGAAGGGGAGGCCGGGCAGGTCGTCACGGAGCCGGGCGAAGGACTCCTCCACAACGGGCCGGGGGACCCGGTTCCAGTAGACCTTCGGGACCGGCGTGCCGGCCTCGGCGGACAACTCGGCGGCGCGCATGGCGACGCGGTGGGCCTGGATGTGGTCGGGGTGCCCGTAGCCGCCGTCGTCGTCGTAGGTGACGAGGACCTGGGGGCGTACCTCGCGGATCACCTCGACGAGGTGTGCGGCGGCCTCGTCGACGTCGGCCTGCCAGAAGCAGCCGGGGTCGTCGTTGTCGGGCAGGCCCATCATCCCGGAGTCGCTGTAGCGTCCGGCACCGCCGAGCAGGCGGACGTCCCGGACGCCGAGCTCGGCCATGGCGGCGGTGAGCTCTCGGCGGCGGTGCTGGCCCAGGGCGGCGCCGGTCAGGTGCGCGAGCTCGGGCGGGATGACCTCGCCGCGTTCGCCGAGGGTGCAGGTGACCAGGGTGACGTGGGCTCCCTCGGCCGCGTACCTGGCCATGGTGGCGCCGTTGTTGATCGACTCGTCGTCCGGGTGCGCGTGCACCAGCAGCAGACGCCGGTCGGGCAGTTCCGTCATGGACCCACCCTACGAGGTCCCGCGACCCCGGTTCACGAGGCCGTACGCGGGACCCGGCCGGTCAGAACTTGATGCTGCCGATCATGCCCGCGATGTTCGTCGTCAGCTCGTTGATCGTGGGAGCGACGGTTGAGGAGGCGAGGTAGAAGCCGAGCAGCATGCACACCACCGCATGCCCCGCCTTCAGTCCTGACTTCTTGACGAGCAAGAAGACGACGATCGCCAGCAGCACCACCGCCGAAATCGAGAGTGCCACGGCGGCTCACCTCCAAAGATCCACAAGGGAGCGGGGGGTCGGACTATGGGGGCATTAAATCCGTACAGCAGCCAGCAGGTTCATACCCACTATGCGACATTGATCATAACTATCCGTCGCTGCGCATCGATCGGCGCACGGCCGCACAAGGGGGCGCATGGCCAATATGGTCAGGGCATGACGACCGAGCCTGACTCCTTCCCCCGTCGGCACGCCCGCACCCAGCGCTTCACGCTCGGCGCGCCGCGTTCGTTCAGTGTGGCGCCCGACGGCTCACGTGTTGTTTTCCTGCGCTCCGGTTCCGGTACGGACCGGGCGAGTTCGCTGTGGGTCCTCGACACGGCGGAGGGCACGGAGCGCGTCGCCGCCGACCCGCGCGCGCTGCTGGGCGGCGCCTCGGAGGATCTGTCGCCCGAAGAGCGGGCACGGCGTGAGCGCAGCCGCGAAGGCGGGGCCGGCATCGTCGGGTATGCCACCGACTCGGCCGTAGAGTTGGCCTCTTTCGCCTTGTCAGGGCGGCTTTTCGCGGCCGAGCTGCGGGCCGGGACGGCGCGTGGACTGGCCACGCCCGGGCCGGTGATCGACCCGCGTCCGTCGCCCGACGGGCGGCACATCGCCTACGTCGCGCAGGGCGCCCTGCGCGTGGTGGACGCCGAGGGGACGGCGACCGGGCGCTCGCCGAGCCGGAGTCGGAAAATGTCTCATTCGGGCTCGCCGAGTTCATCGCGGCCGAGGAGATGGGGCGTTCGCGCGGTTTCTGGTGGGCTCCGGAGTCGGACCGGCTGCTGGTGGCGCGGGTGGACGACACACCGGTGGACCGGTGGTGGATCTCCGATCCCGCGCATCCGGGGCGCGAGCCGCAGCGGGTGGCGTACCCGGCGGCGGGCACCCCCAACGCGGACGTGCGGCTGTTCGTGATCGGTCTGGACGGGGTGCGCACGGAGGTCGCCTGGGACCGGGCGCGGTATCCGTATCTGGCGCATGTCCACTGGTCAGCGGCGGGCGCGCCGTTGCTGCTCGTACAGGCGCGCGACCAGCGCAGCCAGCTGATCCTGGCCGTGGATCCGGAGTCGGGCGCGACGCGGATGGTGCACGCCGACGAAGATCGAACATGGCTTGATCTTTTCCCCGGGGTGCCGTGCTGGAGCCCGTCCGGACAGCTGGTCCGGATCGCGGACGAGGGCGGTGCGCGGGTGCTGGCGGTCGGGGAACGGCCGCTCACGGGAGCGCAGTTGCACGTGCGTGCCGTGCTGGACGTCTCCGACGACGACGTGCTGGTCTCGGCGTCGGCGGGCGAGGAGGCAGTCGAGGCGGAGACGGGCCAGACGCATGTGTACCGGGTGAACGAGCTGGGCTGGGAGCGGGTGTCGCAGGAGCCGGGCGTGCACTCGGCGGTGCGGGCCGGGGACGTCACCGTTCTGGTCTCGGCGACACTGAATCGGCCAGGTGTGCGGGTGCAGGTGCTGCGCGACGGAAAAGCGACGGCGACTGTCCCGTCTTACGCCGAAGACCCTGGTATGTCCCCCGCGTGACGCTCACCGAGGGGGGCGCACGCCGCATCCCGTGCGCCGTGCTTATGCCTCGGGACTACGCCGGTGACACCCCCCTGCCGGTGCTCATGGACCCCTATGGCGGGCCGCACGGGCAACGGGTGGTCGCCGCGCACAACCCGCACCTCACCTCGCAGTGGTTCGCGGACCAGGGCTTCGCGGTGGTGGTCGCCGACGGGCGGGGCACACCGGGCCGCTCCCCCGCCTGGGAGAAGGCGATCCACCACGACTTCACACTGTCCCTGGACGACCAGGTGGAGGCCCTGAAGGACCTCGCGACCCGCCATCCCCTGGATCTCTCCCGGGTGGCGATCCGCGGCTGGTCCTTCGGCGGCTACCTGGCGGGCCTGGCGGTCCTGCGGCGCCCGGACGTCTTCCACGCGGGCATCGCGGGCGCGCCCGTGACGGACTGGAGCCTGTACGACACCCACTACACCGAGCGCTACCTGGGCACCCCGGCGGAGCAGCCGGAGTCGTATGCCGGGAGCTCTCTCGTCACCGCCGACGGGCTGTCCTCCCCCGCCGAGCCGCACCGCCCCCTGATGGTCGTGCACGGCCTCGCCGACGACAACGTGGTCGTGGCCCACGCCCTGCGCCTGTCCTCGGCCCTCCTGGCCGCCGGCCGCCCGCACGAGGTCCTTCCGCTGTCCGGGGTCACGCACATCACCCCGCAGGAACAGGTCGCGGAGAACCTGCTCCTCCTCCAGGTGGACTTCCTGAAGCGCTCCCTGGGCATCACCGCCGCCTGAGCCAACCCTGAGCACACGGCAACGGGCCGGGACGACATGGCGCGCCCCGGCCCGCTTACGGCACCCGCACGGCCGTACGCCGTTCAGCCTGACGCGTCCGTATATCGGGACCGGGTCGGCGAAGTTGCTTGCTTGTTAACGCAGTTGGCGGGGGTTTGTCGGTACTTGGGCTGCCGGAAACGCCGGTTCCCGGCACCTTCAGTGGAAGGCGCCGGGAACCGTGAGGGACGTCATGCGTGGCCGTCAGGCCGCGTGGACCACGTCCTTCTCCTCCGCGAAGTGGCAGGCCGACTCGTGGGCCGCCGGGGTGTCCTCGCCCTTGAAGCGCTCGGGGACCGCGAGGAGCGGGATCTCCTGGGCGCACTTGTCCTGGGCCTTCCAGCAGCGCGTGCGGAAGCGGCAGCCCGAGGGCGGGTTGGCCGGGGACGGGACGTCGCCGGTGAGGATGATGCGCTCGCGCCCCTCGCGGGACTCCGGGTCGGGGACCGGGACGGCCGAGAGCAGCGCCTGGGTGTACGGGTGGGTCGGGTGGTCGTAGATCTCCGTGTCCGAGCCGATCTCGGCCATCTTGCCGAGGTACATCACACCCACCCGGTCCGAGATGTGCCGGACGATCGACAGGTCGTGCGCGATGAAGAGGTAGGAGAGGTTGAACTCGTCCTGGAGCTTCTCCATCAGGTTGATGACCTGCGCCTGGACGGACACGTCCAGTGCGGAGACCGGCTCGTCGCAGATGATGATCTCGGGGTTGAGCGCGAGGCCTCGGGCGATGCCGATGCGCTGGCGCTGACCGCCCGAGAACTGGTGCGGATAGCGGTTGATGTACTCGGGGTTGAGACCCACGACGTCCAGCAGGTCCTGGACCTTGCGCCGCCGGTCGCCCTTCGGAGCCACCTCGGGGTGGATCTCGAAGGTCTCGCCGATGATGTCGCCCACCGTCATACGGGGGTTGAGCGAGGTGTACGGGTCCTGGAACACCATCTGGATGTTCCGGCGGACCGCCTTCAGCGCACGCCCGGACAGCTTGGTGATGTCCTGGCCCTTGTAGAAGATCTCGCCCGCGGTCGCCTTCTCCAGCATCATCAGGAGCTTGGCGACGGTGGACTTGCCACAGCCGGACTCGCCCACGATGCCGAGCGTCTCGCCCTGGTAGAGGTCGAAGGAGACCCCGTCCACGGCTTTGACCGCGCCGATCTGGCGTTTGAACAGGATGCCCTGGGTCAGCGGGAAGTGCTTGACCAGGTTGCGGACCTGCAGGATCGGCTCACCGCGCTCGACCGGTGCTTCGATGGCGGCCACGGCCTCCGCGTCGGTGGCGGCCTCGACCGTCTCGACCTCGGTGACGTTGGGGGTGGCGTCCATGGTCTCGTCCTTCTTGTCCGGCTCAGCCATGGATCGTCTCCTTCCAGAAGTGGCACGCGCTGCCGCGGCCGGCCAGCTCGCCGCCGTCCCGCTCGGTGACCGGGTGCAGCAGCGGGACATCCGTACGGCAGATGTCCTGCGCCTGCGGGCACCGCGGGTTGAAGGCACAACCGGACGGGATGCGCGTCAGGTTGGGCGGCAGGCCCTTGATCGCGTACAGGTCCTGGCCCTTCTGGTCCAGGCGCGGGATCGACTCGAGCAGACCCTTGGTGTAGGGGTGCGCGGGCCGCTTGTACAGCTCGTGCACCGGGGCGGTCTCCACGATCCGGCCCGCGTACATCACCGCGATCTTGTCCGCGACGTCGGCGACGACGCCGAGGTCGTGGGTGATCAGGATGAGGCCCATGTTGTACTCGCGCTGCAGCTCCGCGAGCAGGTCCATGACCTGGGCCTGGACCGTCACGTCGAGGGCCGTGGTCGGCTCGTCGGCGATGATCAGGTCCGGCTCCAGGGCGAGCGCCATCGCGATCATGATGCGCTGGCGCATACCGCCGGAGAACTGGTGCGGATAGTCGCCGACGCGCTCCTTGGCGGCCGGGATCTTCACGCGGTCCATCAGCTCGATGGCCCTGGCCTTGGCGTCCTTCTTGCTCAGGCCCTGGTGGACGCGGAACATCTCGCCGAGCTGGTAGCCGACGGACAGCACCGGGTTCAGCGCGGAGAGCGCGTCCTGGAAGATCATCGCGATCTTGCGGCCCCGGATCTTGCGCCGGGCGTCACCGGACATGGTGAGCATGTCCTCGCCCCGGTACAGGATCTGGCCCTGGGGGATCCGCCCGGGCGGCATGTCGAGGATGCCCATGATCGCCTGCGCGGTCACGGACTTGCCGGAGCCGGACTCGCCGAGCACGGCGAGGGTCTCGCCGGACGACACGGTGTAGTTGACGCCGTTGACGGCCTTGGCCACACCGTCACGGGTGTGGAACTCGACGTGCAGATCGCGCACTTCGAGCAGGGGAACGTCACCCTCGGCCGCGCCTCGCGGCTCGGGCACGTTCCTGGTTTTGTCGATGGTGGTCACGTACGCCCTCCTCAGCGCAGCTTCGGGTCAAGGGCGTCGCGCACCGCGTCGCCGAGCATGATGAACGCGAAGACCGTGAGGCTGAGCATGCCCGCCGGGAACAGCAGGGAGTGCGGGTTGTCCCGGACCACCTTGCTGCCCTCGGAGATGTCGATGCCCCACGAGATCGTCGGGTCGCTGAGGCCGAGGCCGAGGAACGACAGCGTCGCCTCCGCCGAGATGTACCCGCCGAGGGCGATCGTGGCCACGACGATGGTCGGGGCGATGGCGTTCGGCATCACGTGACGGAACAGGATCCGCGTGGTGCCGGCGCCGAGCGCCCGGGCCGCCGTCACATAGTCGGCCT
Organism: Streptomyces sp. CA-179760; assembly: GCF_050937045.1. Classification (NCBI taxonomy): domain Bacteria; kingdom Bacillati; phylum Actinomycetota; class Actinomycetes; order Kitasatosporales; family Streptomycetaceae; genus Streptomyces; species Streptomyces sp. CA-179760. Next base: position 6,334,930 of record NZ_JBNJLZ010000001.1, on the reverse strand, counting down.
GCTTCGCCGTGATGACGGAGCTGCGCGTGACGCGGGCGATCGAGGTCCAGCCCAGGCAGGCCAGGGCCAGGATGACGACGTACACCTTGCGCTCGGCGAAGGCGTTCAGGACGACCATCGTGCCGAGCAGGAACGGCAGACCGAAGAAGATGTCGACGATCCGGGAGATCATCGAGTCGATCCAGCCGCCGAAATAGCCCGCCAGCATGCCCAGCAGACCGCCGAGCAGTGTGACCGCGGCGGTCACACAGACGCCTACGAGGATCGAGGCGCGGGTGCCGTGGATGACGCGCGAGTAGATGGAGCGGCCCTGCTGGTCGTAGCCGAACCAGTCGGGCTGGAAGAAGTGCCCCAGCTCGGGCTTGCCCAGGTAGTGGTTGACGAGGTCGCCGTCACGCGGGTCGGCGCTGGTGAACCAGCCGGGGAAGACGGCGATCAGCACCAGCAGCACCAGCAGCACCGAGGAGACCCAGAACATGGGGCGGTGCCTGAGGTCGTACCAGGCGTCGCCCCAAAGGGAACGGGTCTTCTCGCTCTTCTTGCCGCTGTCCTTGCCGGCCGCGTCGACGGCCGGCGGGGCCACGGCGTCCACCCGGGCGGAGTCGGTGGTCTCGGCCTTGGTCACGTCAGGCATACCGGATCCTCGGGTCCAGGACCGCGTACAGCAGGTCGATGAGCAGGTTGATCAGGAGGATGACGAGGACGAGCACCGTCACCACACCCGTGACCGTCGAGCCCTCGCTCGTCTGGATCGCCCTGTAGAGGAGGTTGCCGACACCCTGGATGTTGAAGATGCCCTCGGTGATGACCGCGCCGCCGATGAAGCCGCCGACGTCGGTGCCGATGAAGGTGACCACCGGGATCAGCGAGTTGCGCAGCAGGTGGACACCGATGATGCGGCGCCGCGGCAGGCCCTTGGCGAGCGCGGTGCGCATGTAGTCGGCCCGCAGGTTCTCCGCGAAGGTCGTCCGGGTCAGCCGGGCCACGTACGCCATCGACAGCATGGCGAGGACGAAGGCCGGCAGGAACAACTGCGAGAAGTCCGTGGAGTCCTGGACGTTGGGCGGTAGCCAGCCGAGTTCGTCCGCGAAGATGAACCGGGCGATGAAGCCGAGGACGAAGACCGGGATGGAGATCACGGTCAGCGTGAAGACCAGGACACCGGTGTCGGCGGCCTTGCCGGCCCTGAGGCCGGCCCACGCGCCGAGGCCCACACCGATGATGATCTCGATGGTGATGGCCAGCAGCGTCAGCCGCAGTGTCACCGGGAAGGCCTCGGACATGAGCTCGGTGACCGGACGGCCGGCGAGGTTCTTGCCGAAGTCTCCCTGGATGAGGTTCCACATGTAGTGGACGTACTGTTCGAGGACGGGCTTGTCGAAGCCGTACTCGCGCTTGATCTGCGCGATCTGTGCGGGATCGGGAGCCTTGTCCCCGTAGATGGCCCGGACCGGGTCGCCCGGCAGAATGTGGACCATCAGGAAGATCAACAGAGTTGTCCCGATGAAGATCGGGATCATCTGGAGCAGTCGCCTGGCGGCGTAGCGCCCCATCTTGCGCCTCCATGCCGTGAGGGGTCGGCGAGGGCCTGCGCACTCATCTCTACCGCAGGTTAGGGGGTGAGGTGGAGGCCTTTGCCTACGGACCGGCGCCGCCGCTCCCCTGACGGGAGAGGCGGCACCGGCCTGCGGTCGTCTTCTTACTTCTGCTTGACCTGAACCTCGTCGAAGATCGGGTCACCGTCCTGGCCGTAAGGGATCTTGCCCAGGATCTTGGTCGACTGACCGCTGTTGACCTTGTAGAACCAGAGCGGGATCGCCGGCATGTCCTTGGCGAGGAGCTGCTCCGCCTGCTGGTACTTCGCCACGGTCTCGTCGATCGAGCTCGCCTTGTCGGCCTCGGAGCTCAGCTTGTCGAACTCCTTGTTGGAGTAACCGCTGGTGTTACCGGCCGACGTGGTGCCGTACAGGTCGCGCATGAAGTTCGAGTTGACCGGGTAGTCGAGCACCCAGCCACCGCGGTACATGGACTTGACCGCGTCCTTGTCACGGGCGTCGAGGTCGGCCTGGAAGGTCGGCTTCGGGTCGCCGGTGCACTCCACGCCGGTGGACTTGCGGATCGAGTTGCAGACCGCGTCGACCCACGGCTTGTGATCCTGGTCGGCGTTGTACTGGATCTGGATCTTGTTGCCCGGGACGCCGCCGTTGTCCTTGATGAGCTTCTTGGCCTGGGCCGGGTCGAACTTGACGATGTCGCCGAGCGCGCCCTTCTTGTAGCCGAGGACGCCGGGAGCGACGTAGGAGTCGGCCGGGGTGCGGGTGCTCTGCAGGACGGTCTTGGTGATCGTCTGGCGGTCGATCGCCATGGACAGACCCTGGATGACCTTGGGGTCGATGTCCTTGAACTGCTTGGTGTAGAACGCCGGGACGATCGACTGGACGGCCGAGTACGGCTGGTCGATGGCGCGGTCGCCGAGGTCCGACTTGTAGTTCGTCAGCGCGGTGGTCGGGACCTGCTCGATCCAGTCCACGTTGTCGGAGCGCAGGTCCGAGTACGCGGCGTCGGCGGTCGTGTAGTTCTTGAAGTCGATGCCGCCGTTCTTGGCCTTGTTCGGGCCCTGGTAGTCCGCGAACTTGCGGACCTTGATGAGCTTGTTGTGCTCCCAGGAGACGAACTTGTACGGGCCGTTGCCGACCGGCTTCTGACCGAAGCCCTTCGGGTCCTTGAAGAAGGCCTCGGGCAGCGGAGCCCACACGTCGTAGCCCAGCTTGTACGCGAAGTACGACACCGACTGCGTCAGCTTGATGGTGAAGGTGTTGTCGTCGACGACCTTCAGGCCCGACATCTTGTCGGACTTCGGGTCACCCTTCTCCGGGTGCACCTGGTCGAAGCCCACGATGTCGGCGAACCAGCTGGAGTTGGTCTGGTTGTTCTTGATGTTGGCCGACCAGTTCCACGAGTCCACGTAGGACTTGGCGGTGACCGGGGTGCCGTCGTGGAACTTCCAGCCCGGCTTGAGCTTGACGGTCCACTCGGACGAGTCGTCGTTCGGCGTGACCGACTCGGCGTTGATGTACTCGAGCTTGCCGGTGCCGGGCTCGTAGTCGACCAGGTTCGCGAAGATCGTGCGCAGGACACGGCTGCCCTGGCTCTCCTTGGCGTTGGCCGGCTGCAGCGGGTTCTGAGGCTCGCTCAGCTGCGCAGTGACGATGCCGTTCGGGTCGGCCTTGCCCTTGTTCATGTCGTCGCCGGCACTGTCGTCGCCGCCGCCACAGGCGGTAGCGGCCAGGGCGACGACTATCGCCCCCGCGACCCACTTGGCGCTCTTGGCACCGCGCATGGGTTCCTCCTAGGAAGTCATTGGTTCACCGCAAAGAGAGCACAGGACAGATCACGGCGCCCGCCCGTCGCCGGTGCCGGAAATTGTCGAGTGCCCCCGCGCTCGTGAGTCGGCGCCGATGCCGGCGAGTGACCCGTTCATCCGAGCTCTACGCGCCTAACTATCTGCCATGCGCCCAGACCGAACCACACTCTCGAGGTCTCGGTTCGATCACAGCTCAGGCCTACATCTTCCAAAATCCGGACAAAGGGTTTGGTGAAAGATCCCTGCGAAACGGACTTGTTACACATCTATCGGTGGCAGGTGTCCGCATTCCGGACGCGAGAATGAGATAAACGGGTTGCGACTCCCGTGACTGCCGTGCAGGGTGCCCCGGGCAGCTGTCGCCCTCTCAAAAGGCCTCTGCCACAGGGCCGTTGTACGGCGCCGAATCAGGGCAGGGTGAAGCACTTTCGCGACAGGCTAGTGGGAGCGGGGCGTTCCGGACGGCCTTCCCCGCCAAATCGAGGGTTTTCCCTCACCCTTCCCTTTGCGTCACCTTCTCTTCACGACGACGCCGGGCACCCCGCGATGCGGGGTGCCCGGCGTCGTCGTTCGGTGGGAGGCGTCAGCCGTGCTTGGCGCGGCTCGCGGCGCGGGCGCGCTCGCGGGCGTCCAGGTTCACCTTGCGGATGCGCACGGCCTCCGGGGTGACCTCCACGCACTCGTCGTCACGGCAGAACTCCAGGGACTGCTCCAGGGAGAGCTTGCGGGGCGGCACGATCGCCTCGAACGAGTCGGCCGAGGAGGACCGCATGTTCGTGAGCTTCTTCTCCTTGGTGATGTTGACGTCCATGTCGTCGGCGCGGGAGTTCTCGCCGACGATCATGCCCTCGTACACCTCGGTGCCCGGCTCGGTGAAGAGCACGCCGCGCTCCTGGAGGTTGGTCATCGCGAACGCGGTGACCGCACCGGAGCGGTCGGCGACCAGCGAGCCGTTGTTTCGGGTCTGGAGCGCGCCGAACCAGGGCTCGAAGCCCTCGTGGATGGAGTGGCCGATGCCCGTGCCGCGGGTCTGGGTCAGGAACTCCGTACGGAAACCGATCAGACCGCGGGAGGGGACGACGAACTCCATGCGGACCCAGCCGGAGCCGTGGTTGGACATGTTGTCCATGCGGCCCTTGCGCACGCCCATGAGCTGCGTGACCGCGCCCATGTGCTCCTCGGGCACGTCGATCGTCATGCGCTCGACGGGCTCGTGCGTCTTGCCGTCGACCTCCTTGGTGACGACCTGCGGCTTGCCGATGGTCAGCTCGAAGCCTTCCCGGCGCATGGTCTCGACGAGGATCGCGAGGGCCAGCTCACCACGGCCCTGGACCTCCCAGGCGTCGGGGCGCTCGGTGTCCAGCACGCGGAGGCTGACGTTACCGATCAGCTCGCGGTCGAGGCGGTCCTTGACCTGGCGGGCGGTGACCTTGCGGTCCTTGACCGCGCCCTTGTTGTCGGCGCCCTTGCCGGTGGCGCCACGGCCGACCAGCGGGGAGGTGTTGGTGCCGATGACCATGGAGATCGCGGGCTGGTCGACCGTGATCAGCGGCAGTGCGACCGGGTTCTCCGGGTCGGCCAGGGTCTCGCCGATCATGATGTCCGGGATACCGGCGACCGCGCAGATGTCACCGGGGCCGGCCATCTCGGCCGGCTTGCGGGTGAGCGCCTCGGTCATCATCAGCTCGGTGATGCGGACGTTGCTGACGGACCCGTCGCGCTTCATCCACGCGACCGTCTGGCCCTTGCGCAGCTCGCCCTGCTCGACGCGGAGCAGCGCGATACGGCCGAGGAAGTTGTCGGCGTCCAGGTTGGTGACGTGGGCCTGGAGCGGGGCGGCCTCGTCGTACGTCGGCGCCGGGATGTGCTCCAGGATCGTGGAGAAGAACGGCTCCAGGCTGGTGGAGTCGGCGGGGACCGTGCCGTTGTCCGGCTTGGTCAGCGAGGCGATGCCGTCGCGGCCGCAGGCGTAGACGATCGGGAACTCGATCTGCTCCTCGTCGGCGTCCAGGTCGAGGAAGAGGTCGTACGTCTCGTTGACGACCTCGTCGATCCGGGAGTCCGGGCGGTCCGTCTTGTTGATGCACAGGATGACGGGCAGCCGCTGCTGCAGCGCCTTGCGCAGCACGAAGCGGGTCTGCGGCAGCGGGCCCTCGGAGGCGTCGACGAGCAGGACGACACCGTCGACCATCGACAGACCGCGCTCGACCTCACCGCCGAAGTCGGCGTGACCGGGGGTGTCGATGATGTTGATGGTGATGACGTCCCCCCCAGCCTTCGGGTGGTACTTCACCGCCGTGTTCTTGGCCAGGATCGTGATGCCCTTCTCACGCTCCAGGTCGTTCGAGTCCATCATGCGGTCGTCGACGCCCTCGAGCTGGTGGGCGGCGAAGGCACCGGCCTGCTTCAGCATGCCGTCGACGATGGTCGTCTTGCCGTGGTCGACGTGGGCGACGATGGCGACGTTGCGGATGTCGTGGCGCGTGGCCATAAGAAGGCGTACTCCCGGAGTGTGAGGAATGCCCTGCGCGGACGTCTGCGGTGCGCGGGCCCTGCCGGGCTGAACATGCCACGGCCACCTCCCATGGTACGGGTGCGCGGCCGCTGGGCTTAGCCGGGATACATCGGTGCAGGTCAGGCGTCCTCCGCGGCCTCCGATCCGGCCGGACAGGTCCGCTCGGCGGCGAGGAGGCCGGCCTCTTCGTCCGAGGGCATGGAGCAGGGCAGGAAGCCGGCGCCGGTGCCTTCCCAGGTCCGCACCTGCCCCTTGGCCGGCTCGCTGTCCCCGCAGGTGTAGGTGAAGTCCGCTTCGACCAGGTCGATCGCCGCCCACGCGTAGGAGGCGCCCTTGTGGTCGCCGGTCGCCGACTCGAAGTAGTGGTCCTCCTCGGGCCGCTCCGTGTCGGACGGACCCGCGAGCGGCTCCTCGACCTTCAGGTGCCTGCCCAGGGCCTCGATCACACCGGCCGCGCCGGCGCCCTCGGGCGTACCGGTCACCGACGGCCGGTACACCGTGTCGCCGACGGCCTCGAGGCGGGACCTGTAAGTGCCGGTCTTCTTCTTGAACCTGATCGGGTCGGACAGCGCGGTCAGCCGCTGCTCCCTCCGGACGCCGGACCACGCGTACGTACCGCCCGCACAGGCCTCGGCCTTGTCCTCCCCGGCGCCCCCCGAGTCGCCCGTGCACGCCGTCAGCCCTGCCATCAGCGCCCCGATGAGCAGCCCAGCCGTGCAGGTCAGCCGTACCGTGCCGTGCATGCGCCGGCTCCCGTCCCCCGTGTGCGGACGCCCCCGCGCCCGCACCATGATCACTGCCGGCCTCATGATGTGGACGCGGGGCGCGGGACGGCAAGGCGTTTGAGCGTTCCCAGAGCTACGGCGCCGCCGAACCCTTCGCCGACGGGCCCCCCGCCGGCTTCGCGCCCTTCTTCAGGAAGCCCATGTCCTCGTAGACCGGCGCGCCGAGGCCGAAGGCGCCGGTGTTGACCAGGTTCTTGCGGGCTGCGATGAGCTGGGGGCGCTGGAAGAGGGGGATCGAGCCGGCCGCGGCCCAGATGCGGGAGTCCGCCTTGCGGATCAGGGCGAGGGACTCGCCCTCGTCGAGGGTGGCCACGGCCTGGTCGAAGAGCTGGTCGACCTGGTCGGTGCCGACGCGGGTGTAGTTCTGCTCGACGTTCAGCGAACCGTCGGCGGCCGGGACGGGCTTGGCGTAGACGGGCCGGGCGTCGGTGGCGGGGAAGGCGGAGGCGGGCCAGGAGTACAGGGCGAGGTCGTACTGGCCTGACGCGATGTGGTCCTTGAAGTAGGACTCGTCGGAGACCTTGGAGATCTCCGTGCCGATGCCGACGCCCTCCAGCATGCGGGCGATGCGGTCGGCCACCGTGCGCAGCGTCTGGGAACCGGGCCCGGAGGGGAGCACGAAGCGGAGGGTGAGCGGCTTGCCGTTCTTGGCGAGCGGGGCGGCCTCGCGGCCGGCCGGGGCGGCGGTGCCCATGGGGGCGTACGCGCCGGGGGCGCCGCCCTGGTGCGGCTGCTTGTACTGCTTGCCGTCCTGGGCGAGGTGGTTCGGGTCCTCGTCGCGGAGCGCCTTGCCGTCCTGCTGGTCCTTGTCGCCCTGCTTGTCCTTGTCGTCCGCGCCGACGATGTACTCGCCGTCGTCGTCGCGGGACCCGTCCTCGGAGGACCCGGCCTTCTCGCCCTCGGCTCCGGCCGCCTTCTCCCCCTTCTTCTTCTCTTCCTTGATCGGGCCGCCCCGCACCCATCCGGCGTCCGCGAGCAGCGCCTGGGCCTCCTTGGTGTCCTGGCCGCCGAGGGCGCCGCTGTTGTCGGCGTAGGCGGCCTGGCCGGACAGGGCGAGGTGGCTGCCGACCGGTACGGCGGGCAGTCCGAGGGGCTTCAGCACGGCCTCGGCCAGTTCCTCGCGGTCCAGGGCGCGGGCGACGGCCCTGCGGACGCGCTCGTCGGCGAGCGGCCCCTCGGCCCCGTTCAGGGCGAGCTGGGTGAAGGCCGGCTCCAGGGACTTGCGCACCTCGAAGCCGCGCAGGGCCTGCTGCTGCCGGGCGTGCTTGGCGGCCGTCTTGCGCGGCTTCCGGTCCGCCTCGGGGCCCATGACCGGGCTGCTGGATCCCCGGGGGCGTGCGGCGACGGTGATGCGGCGGGCCTCGGAGGGAGCGATCTCGGCCAGGTCGAGGGTGCCGGCGGCCAGCTCCTTGGCCCGCTTGTCGCGCGGCACCGTGCGCAGCACGATCTCGGAGAGCTTGGCCGGCCGGCCCCACCAGCGCGGATTGCGGGTGAGGGTGATCTCCTCGTTCTTGCGGCTGAGCTTCTTCAGCACGAAGGGGCCGGCGGTGACCTTGAGCTTCTTGCGTGCCCCGTCGTTGAAGGAGTCCGGGGTGCCCATGACGTCCTTGGGGTACAGCGGCGAGAACAGGGAGCGCCAGTCGGCGTAGGGGCGGCTGAAGGTGACCCGGACCTCCAGGGCGTTGTCCCCGCGCTCGATCTTCTGGATGCGGTCGTAGCCGGCGTTGCGGGCGGTCCAGTAGGCGGTGTCCTTGCCGGACAGGGCGCGCCACTGGGCGGCGAAGTCGGCTGCGCCGATCTCCCGGCCGTCGCTCCAGACGGCCTGCTGGTCGAGCTTGTAGAGGACGACCTGCTTGGGCTCCGTCTCGACGACCTTGGCGGACTCCAGGTAGGCGGGGTTGCGCTCCGGGCGGCCTTCGGCGTTCATCCGGAACATCGAGGGCAGGACGGCCTGGGCCACGCGGGTGGTGGTGGCGTCGGCGTCCGACTGGAAGGTGTTCAGGGTGTCGGGCACGGAGTCCACGGCCCAGCGCAGGGTGCCGCCGTCGGTGATCCGGTCGCGGGCGGCGGGCTGGATGTCCTGCCCGGCGAGTGGCTTGCCGGCCGGGTCCTCGGAGCCGCATCCGGCGAGCGCGGGCACCGCGAGCACTCCCGCGGTGAGGAGGAAGGCGACCGAGCGCGAGACCGCACGCGGGCCGACGGCGTGCTGGGACATCTGTGCTACCTCCGGAAAGCCGCGGGCGTTATGATCACTTTTGGCGGTATTTGGATTTCATCTGATGTATGCGGCCCACTGAAGAGGAAAGGGTTCAGCAACACAGGGCGACACGGCGGTCACGGTCGGAGAGTCACCCGTGTGGAGCAATACACGGCAAAGCGCACCCATGCGCCTCGGCCAATCGATGCACATCCCTTCACAGCACAAGGTGTGACGCGCAACACTCGCAGGCGCATGAACGTTGCCGCCTTGGGCCTCGAAGGACCCGCGGAAGTGAGGGCAAGTCATGTCCGTTCACGACGAACTGACGTCAGTCCAGCGCAGCCTCGACGACCTGCTCCGGTCGGTGGGACGCCTGGAGAAGCAGCTCGGCACCGGCGGCCTGGAGATGCGCCGCGTCCGTGCCGACGCCAACCATCTGCGCGAGAGCGTCGCCCTGCTGCGCGACGCCGCCGCCTCGCCGGCCGCACCGAAGCGCCCCGATCTCGTCACCATCTCGGACGCGCCGTACGACTCCGCCCTGTGGCGCGACTCGGACGACGAGGGGCTCGGCGCCCGGGACCGGCGCGCTCCCTGACCGGGCAGGAGTCGTACGACCGGCACCTCCCCCGAACCCGACCGGAGTCGTCACGTGACCACTGGTACGGAACCTCCCGCCACCGAACCCCAACCCAGAAGCGGCGGCGTACGGGCGGGTACGCGCGCCGCGATCAGCGCCCCGCACCTGCGCACCGACCGCTGGTGGCTGGCCCCGGCCGGCACGGCCGCCGGCTTGCTGGCCTTCATCGTCTACTCGACCTGGCGGGCCTTCGCCGACGCCCACTACTACGCGGCGCCGTACGTCTCGCCCTTCTACTCGCCGTGCCTGGCGGAGCGATGCGAGCCGATGAAGGCCGGCCCGAACTGGGAGATCTTCGGCAGCTGGTGGGGCATCTCGCCCGCCATCATCATCCTGATCTTCCCGCTCGGCTTCCGGCTGACCTGCTACTACTACCGCAAGGCCTACTACCGGGGCTTCTGGGCGTCCCCGCCGGCCTGCGCGGTGGCCGAGCCGCACAAGAAGTACACCGGTGAGACCCGCTTCCCCCTGGTCCTGCAGAACATCCACCGGTACTTCTTCTACGCCGCGATCGCCGTCGCCGGGATCCTCACGTACGACACCGTGCTCGCCTTCCGCGACGAGAACTACGCGTGGGGCCACATGGGCCTCGGCACGGTGGTGTTCCTGGTCAACATCGTGCTGATCTGGGCGTACACGATCTCCTGCCACTCGTGCCGGCACATCGTCGGCGGCAAGCTCAAGCACTTCTCCAGGCATCCCGTGCGCTACCGGATGTGGCAGTGGGCCGGGAAGCTCAACGCCCGGCACATGCAGCTCGCCTGGGCGTCGCTGGTGAGCGTGGCGCTCGCCGACTTCTACGTCTATCTGGTCGCGTCCGGCGCCTTCGACGATCCGCGGTTCTTCTGATGAGGGGTGCGTACTGATGTCCGTGGTCGACCGGCAGGAGTGGGACGTCGTCGTGGTGGGCGCGGGCGGTGCCGGGCTGCGCGCCGCCATCGAGGCCCGTGAGCGGGGCGCCCGTACGGCCGTGATCTGCAAGTCGCTGTTCGGCAAGGCGCACACCGTGATGGCCGAGGGCGGGATCGCCGCGGCGATGGCCAACGTCAACACCGGCGACAACTGGCAGGTCCACTTCCGCGACACCATGCGCGGCGGCAAGTTCCTCAACCAGTGGCGGATGGCCGAGCTGCACGCGCGGGAGGCGCCGCAGCGGGTGTGGGAGCTGGAGACCTGGGGCGCGCTGTTCGACCGCACCAAGGACGGCCGGATCTCCCAGCGCAACTTCGGCGGCCACGAGTACCCGCGCCTCGCGCACGTCGGCGACCGCACGGGCCTGGAGCTGATCCGGACCCTCCAGCAGAAGATCGTCGCGCTGCAGCAGGAGGACTTCAAGGAGACCGGCGACTACGAGTCGCGGCTGAAGGTCTTCCAGGAGTGCACGGTCACGCGGGTGCTGAAGACTGTGTCCGACAGCGGCTCCGCCGCGGGCGGCCAGGTCTCGGGCGTCTTCGCCTACGAGCGCGAGTCGGGCCGCTTCTTCGTCCTCGAAGCACCCTCCGTCGTGATCGCCACGGGCGGCATCGGCAAGTCCTTCAAGGTGACGTCGAACTCGTGGGAGTACACGGGCGACGGTCACGCGCTGGCGCTCCTCGCGGGCGCTCCCCTGCTGAACATGGAGTTCGTGCAGTTCCACCCGACCGGCATGGTCTGGCCGCCGTCGGTGAAGGGCATCCTCGTCACCGAGTCGGTGCGCGGCGACGGCGGCGTGCTGCGCAACTCCGACGGCAAGCGGTTCATGTTCGACTACATCCCCGACGTCTTCAAGGACAAGTACGCCGAGTCGGAGGCCGAGGGCGACCGCTGGTACGACGACCCGGACAACAACCGGCGTCCCCCCGAGCTGCTCCCCCGCGACGAGGTCGCGCGGGCGATCAACGCCGAGGTGAAGGAGGGGCGCGGCTCGCCGCACGGGGGCGTGTTCCTCGACGTGTCGACGCGCATGCCCGCCGAGGTCATCAAGCGCCGGCTGCCGTCGATGTACCACCAGTTCAAGGAGCTGGCGGACGTCGACATCACGGCGGAGGCGATGGAGGTCGGGCCCACCTGTCACTACGTGATGGGCGGGGTCGCGGTCGAGTCCGACACGGCGGCGGCCCGCGGGGTGCCCGGGCTGTTCGCGGCCGGTGAGGTGGCCGGCGGTATGCACGGCTCCAACCGGCTCGGCGGCAACTCGCTGTCCGACCTGCTGGTGTTCGGCCGCCGGGCGGGCTGGCACGCGGCCGAGTACGCGGCGGGCCTGGCCGGGGCGCGCCCGCCGGTGGACGACGTCCAGATCGACTCCGCCGCCGCGGAGGCCCTGCGCCCGTTCTCGGCCGAGGCGGAGACCGAGGAGCCCTCGGACGGCCCGCCGGAGAACCCGTACACCCTGCACCAGGAACTCCAGCAGACGATGAACGACCTGGTCGGCATCATCCGCCGCGAGCCGGAGATGAAGCAGGCCCTGGAGAAGCTGGCCGAGCTGCGGGTACGGGCGCGCCGGGCCGGGGTCGAGGGACACCGGCAGTTCAACCCGGGCTGGCACCTCGCCCTGGACCTCAGGAACATGCTGCTGGTCAGCGAGTGCGTGGCGCGGGCCGCTCTGGAGCGCACCGAGTCGCGCGGCGGGCACACGCGGGAGGACCATCCGGCGATGGACCGCAAATGGCGCCGTATCAACCTGCTGTGCGCGCTCACCGACCCGACCGGTGGGCTGGCCGCGGACCCGGTCCGCAGCCAGACCACCCTCAGCAGCGAGACCACCGAACCCGTCCGTGCGGACCTGCTCGCCCTGTTCGACAAGGAGGAGCTGGTGAAGTACCTGGCCGAAGAGGAGCTGTACGAGTGAGCGGCTACGAGGCCCGGTTCAAGGTGTGGCGTGGCGATACCGGGGGCGGCGGCCTGGAGGACTTCAAGGTCGAGGTGAACGAGGGCGAGGTGGTCCTCGACATCATCCACCGCATCCAGGCCACGCGGGCTCCCGATCTCGCCGTGCGCTGGAACTGCAAGGCGGGCAAGTGCGGTTCCTGCTCGGCGGAGATCAACGGACGGCCGCGGTTGCTGTGCATGACCCGCATGTCGGTGTTCGACCAGGAGGAGACGATCACGGTGACGCCGCTGCGGGCGTTCCCGGTCGTCCGCGACCTGGTCACCGACGTCGGCTTCAACTACACCAAGGCCAGGGAGGTCCCGGCCTTCGTACCGCCGGCCGGGGTCGCGCCCGGCGAGTACCGCATGATGCAGGAGGACGTCGACCGCTCGCAGGAGTTCCGCAAGTGCATCGAGTGCTTCCTGTGCCAGGACACCTGCCATGTCGTCCGCGACCACGAGGAGAACAAGCAGGCGTTCGCGGGCCCCCGCTTCCTCATGCGGGTGGCGGAACTCGACATGCATCCCCTCGACGCGGCCTCGGAATCCGGCCTGGACCGCAAGACCACCGCCCAGGACCAACACGGCCTGGGCTACTGCAACATCACCAAGTGCTGCACGGAGGTCTGCCCCGAGGGCATCAAGATCACGGACAACGCGCTGATCCCACTGAAGGAACGCGCCGTCGACCGCAAGTACGACCCGCTGGTGTGGCTGGGCTCGAAGATCAGGAGGCGCTCTTCAGCAGGCTGAGGGCCTGGTGGAGGTTGTGTTCCGCGATCTCCCGCATCCGGCCCGGGTGCGGGAAGTCCCCCTCGATGAGGGTCAGCGGGCCCGAGACGAGCCCGATGTGCATCGACAGGCGGTACAGGCGCAGGCGGGCCTCGTCCAGGCCGGGGGCCCGCAGGGCGTCGTAGTGGGGCCCGAAGCGGAGCCGGAGGAAGACGTGCTCGTGCTCCAGGTCGAAGTACATCAGGCCCTCGATGTCGATGAGTGCCGGCTGTCCGTCGGACGTGAGCAGGACGTGGTCCGGCCCGAGTTCGCCGTGGATGAGGGTGTGGTGGTCACGGGGCCGCACCTCGGCGGCCAGAGCCCGGACGGTCTCCTCCAGTTCCCGGCGTACGGCGGCGGCGCGGGGCTCGCGCCGGGCCGCTTCGGCGATGCAGCGCAAGGCGCCCTCGGTGACGCGCTGTTCGCAGGAGGCGGGGTGGGAGGAGCCGCCGTGGTCGACGAGGGCGACCTTGCCGAGGCAGGGGCCGGTGTGGGCGTGCAGGGTGGCGAGAAGCTCCGCCGTCCGCTCCATGGCCCGCGGTGCCTGCTCCGGGTCACGGGCCAGGGCGTCCTCCAGGCTGCCGCCGGTCAGGTCCTCCACGACGGCCGCGTCCGCCGGGAGGTGGGTGTGCGTGGCGTCGGCGTACCGGAGGCGGGGCGTGCGGACACCGGCGGCGGCGAGCCGGTCGTGGGCCGCCGTGAACAGGTCGAGGCCCGTGCCGTGGGAGAACGGGTCGCGGGGATCCGAGGGGCCGGCGTCCCAGAAGTCCTCGTCGGCGGACCAGACATAGGCGATGGCGGTGGAGTCGTCGTCGAGGGTCAGACGGTAGACGCCCTTCTTGGTGCCTCCGCGCAGGCGTTCCACGCCGGTGAGGTGATGGGCCGGCCCCAGGGCGGCGCGGGCCAGAGGGGCGAGGTCGGTGGCGGTGAGGGGTCGCCGGGCCGTGGTCACCGCACCCAGTCTTCCCTGTACGCCCGCCAGTCCGCCTCGGTCGCGGCGAAGTCGATGTACAGCGCGACACCGAAGCGGGCCCGGTCCGCGTCCGTACGCGACAGGCCGAGCCGGACGCCTCGCACGGCGGCGGGGACCGTCTCGGCGTGGCCCCAGTGGTCGAAATTGCTCTCCCAGTAGAAGGGCAGGCCCATCAGCAGATCGGTGGAAGCCGGGGTGACCTCCAGCGCGAGGGACGTCTGCTGAGCGACGTAGCCGCCGTAGGTGCCCTCAAGCGGCTGGGCGGTGTCGTACGACATCACGGCGATCTGGTCGACGCGGCGGGCGACCCGGCCGAAGAACTCCTGCGACCACCACTTGGGGTGGTCTGTGAAGAAGCCGAACACGGTATGGAGGGCCGGAAGCGGGTCGATCTGGTGGGCGGCGACGGAGAGTCGCGCGTCCCTGGAACGGGTCTCGCGGCGAAGTGAGTCGAGGAGGGTGAGGTAGTCGCGGTCGCCGGACGGCATGGGCTCCAGGTCGAGGTGGATGCCCTCGTACCCGGTTTCCAGGACCTGGCGGGCGGAGCGGACGACGGCGGCGCGGGTGTCCGAGTCGTCCAGGCGCATGCCGTCGGGGCCCTCGGTGGCCAGGACGTCTCCGAGGAAGGCCTGGACGCGAATGCCGGGGAGCTTGTCGTGGACGGCGTCGATGAACCATCGGGCCCTCGGGTAGGCCGACTCGGGGAGGGTGCCGTCGTGTTCCAGCGGGCCCGAGTGGACGTACAGGTCGCGGATGCCGGTGCCTCGCAGACGGCGGGCCAGGGCGGTGACGTCGGCGTCCTTCTTGCGGCCGTCGACCCAGGCGTGGCCGAGCCAGAGGGCGTCGCGGTTCCTGGTGCGGGTGCCGTCCGCGGGGTCGCCCGTGTAGTTGATGCGGAGGGCCGTCAGAACGGACAGGAGCGGGAGCAGGAGGACCACGGGCAGGAACAGCGCCGTGCGCCGGACCCAGCGCCGACGCCCCCGGCGTCTTCTTGCCCTGTCGGATTCGGGAGCCCCCGGTGGGATGTCCTCGCCCTCGGCGGCCACGGCTTCGTTCGCGGTCGTGCCCTCCTTGTGTCCCATGCCGTCGTCCCCCGGTGGTGTGGTTGGTGTTGCCGGGGATGACGATTGGCACGGACGTTCGGTTGCGATCAGCTGGACCCTTCGGCCAAGTGCCGTACGTACACATGGCCCTCCCTGGGAAACGCGGGCGGCTTCGGAGGAAGGACGGTAGCGGCTCTTGTCCGCCACACGACAGGAGGCCGTGTTGTCCGCCTGATGCAGGAGTCCGAGGCGAGTCAGGCCGGTGGGGGCGAAGGTGGTGAAGGCCCAGTCGGTCAGGGCGTGCAGGGCGCGGGGGCGATGCCCCGGCCGCGCGCGTGTGCCGCTGTCCAGTATCCGACCTCGGCGGACGCGGCGCCAGGGGTGACGTCCTTGAGGACGACGTGGCCCGCCGGTGGTCCGGGCGGGCCGGAGGAGAGGTCTCGCTCCTCGACGGCGAAGGCGTAGCGGCTGCCCTGCTCCCAGCCCTGCCGCTGCTCGCGCAGCCACCGCGCGGCGCTCGCCTCGTCGTCGACGGCGAAGGACATCCAGCGCCGCAGGGCCCCGTCCGGGCCAAGCGCGGCCAGCGCCGCGGCGTCCCCGGGGGTCCAGGGGCGCAGGACCAGGGCGGGGGCTGTCGCTGTCGCGGCCGCTCCGAGGCGGGTCGAGGTGTCGGGCATGGGGCGATCGTACGGTGGCCGCCGACCGCTTCCTCTGCTCTCAATTCCCCTCGCCGGCGCCCCTCGTAGGGATTCTGTGACGGCTCCCAGCCGACCCTCACCTCGTTTATGTGATGATCCAACTCGCCAGGGCCTAGGGATGACCTGCCCAGCACAACCTTCCGCACGGGCCGTCGGAGACCAAGTTCAACCCCTCGCACCTCGACCCCGACACCGCTCCCGCACACAGCCTTCCGCACCTCGACGAGGCGGCGCGCAACCGCAGACTGTCCGTGGATCTGCTGAACGCCGAGCGGGCCTTCGAGGACACCCCGTCGGCCGCGAACACGGACACCCTGGACAAGGCGCAGAAGGCCTACGACGAACACCTCGAAGACATCCCGAACAACAGCAAGCACTCCGAGAAGCTGGGCGAGGCGGCAGCCCGCCACCACGTCATCCCGAACGAGTTCCCGACCGCCGAGCCCGTCGTACGGCCGAAGACGCCCAACGGCGCCAACTTGTTCGACGACGTGTACAAACTGAGCGACGACGGTGACTACCTCATCGTGGAGGAGAAGGCCCCGTCGGGCGACCTCGACTGGCGCAAGGGCAAGGCCGACCCGGATCCGTCGGACCCGGCCCTCCACGACGGAGGGGGCCAGGGCATGCGGGTCAAACAGGGAACCAGGCCCTATATCCGCACGATCCTGGCAGAGATGACGAGTCGTGGTGGTAAGGACGCCGAGATCGCTGCCGACCTACGCGCCGCGCTGCGGGAAGGGAAGGTGCAGTACGTTTTGGTGAAGGCGGTTGACAACGTTGGTCACTCCTATGCCGGTGCCGTCATCGAGCATCTGAAGATCTAGTCCGAGTAGAGCAAGTGGTCACCCGCGTTCCCCGCCATGAGTTCCGCACGGACAACGCGGGCGAGCTCATGGCGCCCATCGTCAAGAGCACCAAGGACGTACGTGTCCACGTCGAGACCGCGGAAGACGCTCGGTACGAGGCCCTGTCGGGGAGCCCACCCTCGCGAAGTGGCGTTGTCCGACGGATCCGACAGCAGGTGGGACCTCGCGGGTGCCGTAGGTCCGCACGCAGGAGCCCGGGTCGGCCAGGACCGCGATCTCTGGGCTGCAGCCGGTGATGCCGTCCCGGCGTGGGAGGCGTGGGTCACCGGCGCCCCGGCACAGGCCCGGTCAGAACAGGCTCAGCAGCGCCTCCGCCGGATCCGTCAGGCGCGTCTCGCCGCCGGGCAGGGGGAGTTCGAACCACACCGTCTTGCCCCGGGGCGTGCGCCGGGAGCCCCACGCGGCGCTGAGCAGGCCGACGAGCTGCAGGCCGCGGCCGCCCTCGTCGGTGTCGCGGGCCCGGCGGCGGCGGGGCTGGACCAGGCCGGAGTCCCAGACCTCACAGACCAGGGTGCGGTCGAGCAGCAGCCGGAGGCGGATCTCGCCCTCGCCGTAGCGCAGGGCGTTGGTGACCAGCTCGCTGACCAGGAGCTCCGTGGTGTCGACGAGAGCTTCCATGTCCCAGCTGATCAGCTGGGCACGCGCGTACTCACGGGCCCGGCCCACACTGCGCGGCTCGCGCGGCAGGGTCCAGTCGCCCACGGACTCGTTCGGCAGGCCCTGTACACGTGCCATCAGCAACGCGATGTCGTCCTCGCCGTGGTGGGTGTCGAGGGTGTTGAGGACGTGGTCGCAGACGTCCTCCAGCGGCTGGGCCGGGTCGGAGAGGGCGCTGACGAAGGCCTGCAGGCCCTCGTCCAGGGGGTGGTCGCGGCTTTCGACAAGTCCATCCGTGTAGAGCGCGAGCAGCGCGCCCTCGGGCAGGTCGACCTCGACCTCCTCGAAGGGCTCCCCTCCGACACCGAGCGGCAAGCCCGGCGGCACGTCCAGCATCAGGGCGGACTCGCCCGGTTCGACCAGGACGGGCGGCAGATGGCCCGCGTTGGCGAAGGTGCAGCGCCGGGTGACGGAGTCGTAGACGGCGTAGACGCAGGTGGCGAGGTACACCTCCGAGAGGTCCGCCTCACGCGGGCGGCGGGCCGCCCTGGTCGCCTGCTGGACGCCCCCGGGGCGCCGAGGCCGCGGGCGATCTCGTCCAACTGGGACAGCACCTCGGCCGGTTCGAGATCGAGCTGCGCCAGGGTCCGGACGGCCGTACGGAGTTCGCCCATGGCGACGGCGGCGCGCAGGCCGCGGCCCATGACGTCGCCGACGACGAGCGCCGTGCGGTGCCCGGGGAGTTCGATGACGTCGAACCAGTCGCCCCCGACCTCGCTGGGCCGGCCGGTGTTGGCGTTGCCGGGCAGATAGCGGCAGGCGATGTCGAGGCCGGAGGCCTCCGGGTCGCCGGGCGGGAGCAGGGACCGTTGCAGTATCAACGCGCGCTCGTGCTCGCGCCGGTACAGGCGGGCGTTGTCGATGCAGACCGCCGCGCGCGCCGCCAGTTCCACCGCGAGGTCGCGGTCCCGGTCGCCGAACGGTTCGCTGCCCTTCGTACGGGCGAACTGCACGAGCCCGACGACGGTGTCATGGGCGACCATCGGCACGGCGAGCGTGGACTGCACGAGCCCCCCGTCCTCACCGGGGACCCTCTGCGGGCGTGCCGTGCGCAGGGCGTCCGCGCAGGGCGAGTTGAACGGGTAGTGGTGGACGGCGCCGACCGAGACGGGCACGCCGGTGCCGGCGAAGGGCTCGTCGGAGACGGCGCTGGCGAACGCGACCCGGCGCAGCTCGGCGCTGCCGTCGGCGAGCCCGGGCGGGGTCTCGTCGCCGGCCAGCAGGCCCTGGTAGAGGTCGACGGTGGCCAGGTCGCAGAAGCCGGGCACCACGACGTCGAGGAGTTGCCTGGCCGTGGTCTCCAGGTCGAGGGAGTTGCCGATGCGGGCGCCGGCCTCGTTCAGCAGAGCCAGGTTGCGCCGGGCGGCGGCGGCCTCGCGGGCGGCGGCGCGGCGCGAGGTGATGTCCGTACCGAGCCAGGCGATCCCGATGGGCCGGCCCGAACCGCTGTGCACGCGGTAGAGGTTGACGGACCAGTGGCGGCGCTCGTCGGAGCCCGGCACGAAGCCCGTGACGTGCATGTCCGTGATGGAGTTGCCGCTCTCCAGCACGCGCCGCAGCGTGGCGGCGACCCGCTCGGCCTCGCCGCGCTGGAGGTAGTCGTGGACGCCTTTGCCGCGGTGGTCGTCGGGTTCGCCGCCGAAGACGGACGCGAACCGGTGGTTGGCGCGGCGGACCCGAAGGTCGGCGTCGATCAGCAGGAAACCGAACGGGGATTGACCGAAAATGGCCTGCGAGGCGGCGAGGTCGGTCTCGATGCTGCGCAGCGTGCGGACGTCGACGACGATGCAGACGGCGGCCTTCTCGCCCTCCTCGGTGCGCGTCGGCATGACGTACACCTCGGCGAGCCCCTCGCGTCCGCACTCCCCCTCGGCGCCCTTCGGCATCCGGAAGGGCACCACGCCGGTCCACTCGCGGCCGTCGAGGATCTCCGCCATCTTGCGCATGCCCCGCTCGTGATGGCGCGGGTCGATGAAGGCCTCGATGGGGTCCATGCCGACGGCGCGGTCGGCGGAGATGCCGAAGAGGTGCTCGGCGCGCAGACTCCACTGGTCCACCAGCCCGTCGGGGCCGATGGAGAAGGACGCGACCTTGATGTAGTCGTAGATGGATCCGGGGGGACTGCTTTGCCACATGGCGTCCCCGGACCGCACCCCGTCGGCCGCGAGCGCACCTCCCACCGCGGAAGCCAGGCCGTCCGCGGCCCTGGCCCTAGCGCCATCCGACGGGTCCTCGGACTCCGTGGCCTTCGCTGGTATCTCGCTCACGCGAACCGTCCCCTCCAGCTCACCGCGTCCGGCACCGGTCACCGGGGGCGGCTGCCCGCAGTATCCAGCACTACGGTGCCGCACAACACGGTGTTCACGATCACAGCACGGTCCCGATGGTTTTCGGTCCGGACCGTGAGAACACTTCCAGTCTTCTAACCAGCGGACACGGCGTCGAATCACGTCTGTCGACAACCGCCACTGGCCTGAACCAATCGCTCGACAGTGACGGGGCGTACGTACACCGATTTTTCACCCCGGCAGGGCGAGTTCGAACCACACCGTCTTGCCGGCGACGCCGGGCCGGGTGCCCCAGCGGCGGCAGGACGAGGCGACCAGTTGCAGTCCGCGGCCGCTCTCGTCATCGAGCCGGGCGGCGCGCTCGCGGGGCGGGTCCGGGAGCGGGTCGGAGACCTCGCACCTCAGGACGCCGTCCAGGCCGGACGGGCGGAGCAGGCGGACCCCGATGGGTCCGGTGGCGTGCCGCAGAGCGTTGGTGACCAACTCACTGACCAGCAACGCCGCGAGGTCGGACAGGCTGTCGAGGTCCCAGCAGCGGAGTTGGCCGCGGACGACCTGGCGGGCGGTGCGCACGGCACCCGGTTCGGCGGCAAAGGTCCACTCGGCGCAGTCACCTTCGGTGTCGATCACGCCGATCACTTCCCAGGCAGGAGGCCCGCCCATGTCCGGTTTCATGGGTTTAATGGGCACATACCCGATATCCGGGGCGGAGTACCGTGCGGGGCGGCGCACAGTGGCACGAAAAGCACAGGGGGCGCCCGTACGGCAATTGCCCGGCATCGCACGCCCCCGGTTGGCCTCAGGCGCCTGGCACTTCCTCCGCACCGGGACTGGATGAGCCGGGGTCGGAAGCCGTGGAGCCGGAAACGGTGGAGCCGGAAAAGGTGGAGCCGGAAGCGGTGGGGCCTTCCGCGGCTCCGAGGTGTGCGAGGGTCTGCCGTACGGCCGGGACGTCCTGATCGAGCCAGTGCACATCCCAGATCTCGCCCGGGCCGAGCCAGCGCAGTTCGTCGTGGTCCTCGAGAGGCTCGGGGGCGGCGGAGCCGGGCCGCAGCCGTGCGGTCCACACGTGCAGGACGTAGGGCGACTTCAGGGGCCACTCCCCCGGGACGCGCCCGCCGGCCTCGGCGTCGACGCCGAGTTCCTCGCGCAGTTCCCGTTCCAGCGCGGCATCCGCCGTCTCCCCGGGCTCGACCTTGCCACCGGGCAACTCCCAGCGCCCGGCCAGCTCCACGGGCGCGCTGCGCCGGGCCGCCAACAGCCGCCCGTCGTCGACCAGCGCGGCACCCACGACGACGATCCGCTCACTCATGCGGGGAGCCTACGGGAGCGCGGCCGGACAGGGACGTCGGCTCCGGCTCCTCGCGCAGGCACCGGGTGACTCAGTCGTGCGTCACGCGCCCGCCCCGTTCTGCCCCAGCCGCTCGACCCAGTACAGCTGCTTGTGACCGCGGCCGTCGAGGCTGTCCACGATCTTCTGAGCCTCGGACCGGGTCGCGTACCGGCCCACCCGGTAGCGGTTGCCGTTGTCGTCCTCTCGTATCACGAGCCAGGGAAGAGTGATCGTGCTGTCGTTCATCGCGCCCCTCCACTTCCCACCCGCGGCCTGTGCCGTGCCCCACTCGCTAAGGAAACCGCAATGCGCATATGCCCGAGCCTACGCCTAACCTTCACGGAGCGAATACGGGTTTTCACAAAGAGGTACGCAACCAGCCAGAACGCAGGGGGCGCGCGCCGATGAACGCGCCGTCCGAGTGCCTCATCGCACCCAGACGCGGGCATACCGCATATACCGCTGTCGACCTGCGTACACCGCGGTCGACCTGCGAAGACGGCGACCGGTCAGGGAATGCGGACCGCCCCGTTCGACGACGGCCGCCTCTGTGATCCTGTGAGCGGGGCGCGCAGGGAGCGCGCCCCGGGACGGATGTGAGCGTTCGCTACTTGACCGGAAGGTGGTAGGCGACCCGGTACCGATCGGCCGGAATCACCACGTCGGCCGTCTCGACCGGGCGGCCCGAGGCGTAGAACGTGCGGTGGACGACCACGACCACATGGCCGGGGACGCCGCCCAGGACGAGCAGTTCCTCGGCGAGCCCCGGACGGGCGCCGACCTCCTCGGCGACGTTGTCCACGATCACCTCGATCGCGCGCATGCGCTCGACGACGCCCATGCCGCCGAGCGGACCCTCCTCCGGCAGCATCACGGGCGTCCGGCCCGTCACGGCGAGCGGCTCCCAGGACGTGGAGAGCATCATCGCCTCGCCGCCCTCGCGGAAGAGGTACTTCGTGCACATCACCCGGTCGCCCGGCTCGATGTCCAGCCGCTCGGCGACCGCGACACTCGCCTCGGACTGTTCGCTGCTCGACTCCCAGGTGCCGCGCCCCTCACCGTCCGCCTGCTCCTGGCGGAACGGCGTGGCCCCGCCGGGCGGGCGGTAGCCGGAGCGGGAGACGCGCCGGGGGACGGGCCGCTCGCGCACATACGTCCCCGAGCCGGATCGGCCCTCGACCAGCCCCTCCGCCATGAGCACCTTGCGGGCCTCCAGAGCGACGGTGTCCGAGACTCCGTACTCCTGGCGGATTCTGGCCTGGGAGGGGAGCCGGGTGTGCGGTGGCAGCTGACCGTCGACGATCTTCTGGCGGAGATCACCCGCGACGCGCAGGTACGCCGGCTGCTCACCGAATGTCACTGGCCGCTCCCATCAGGTTGTACAGACAGCAACAGCGTGGCAACCGTAGGTTGTGCGATGCAAGCAAAGGCCAGAGAATCACTCGATGTGATGACACAGGGGGCCTGGGGGCTTTACGCAGGCACTTTCTCCCCGCTATAGCCGCCGTCACACCTCGATTTCGGAGTTCCCGCTCTCACTGTCGTCGAACGACGGCGGGGTGGTGGCCAGTCCGAGGGCCTTGCGCGCGGTGACGGTCACCGGGCCGTCGACGTACGCACAGGCCTTCTCGTAGTGCGTGAAGTAGGTGTCCACGTCACCGGCCTCGCTCGCCTTCGACCACTCCTCACGGGCGTCCTCCATCTCCTCGATCAGGTCGGCGACGGGCTTCCGGGCAGCCGACGGCCAGGAGTGACCGCGCAGTGCCTCGATCTGTTCGCCGAGCACGTCGTGCACTTGCGCGGCCCAGGCCCGGGTTCCGGCGAGATCGTCCTCGGGGGACTTCTCCGGCTCCTCGTACAGCGCCGTGTCGACGGCGTTGGCCGTGGACAGGAAGACGACCTGGTCGGTGTCGAGCGTGGTGGGGTCGTCGCGCAGGGAGCCGGTCAGCTCGGCCTTCGCGTCGGTGCCGCCGAAGACGCAGATGATCGCGCGGTCGCCGTAGCGCCAGGTCTCCCGGGACGGCATGAGGTAGTACACGTCGACCTCGGTCGGCATCGCCCAGGAGTCCATGGCGTACTGGTTCTGGAGCCCGTAGCACCTCTCGTCGGCGATGTCGGTGACCTTGCCGCCGCCCGGGAAGGCGCCGCCCGGCAGCGTGACGACGCCGAACACCTCACCGTCGTGCCCGACTTCGCAGGAGACCGGGTCGACGTCGTAGGTGTCGCCCTCAAGACCGTCGGGCGCGTCGAAGCAGTCACCCGTGCGCAGCGACAGGCTCTCGTTGCCCTGCGCGCCGTTCTCGAACCTCGCCCAGACCTCGGACGCGGCACCCGTGGCCAGCACCACCCCCCACAGCACGGCTCCGACGGACGACAGCACCATCCCGGCGATCGCCATGCCCCGCCCGCTCTGCCCGGACCGCCGGATCTGCCACAGCGCGACCAGCCCCAGGACGAGCCCCGCCGCCGGCAGGAAGCAGAGCACACCCAGCACGAGAGCGGCCACGGCGAGCGCGTTGACGGAGACCGGGGTGCCGTACGGACGGTGCGCCTGAGGCCAGTCGGCAGGAGGCCGGCCGTACGGGTCCTGGGGCTGCGGGTTCCCACCGGGCGGGGGTATCGACACGGGTACGGTGCTCCTGGCTGAGGCGGTGGGCGGGGGCTGACGTACGGCTGCGCGCATCGTAGGCGGGTGCGGCAGGGAGGCTGACGGCTGGTCAGCAGGTCGTCGGACCGGCCTGCACCGATCCTGTCAGTGGCCCGGGCCTCGCGGGACCGTCGGGCGTCGCCCATCCCACGGGAAACACCGCCCGTACGGTGAAGCCGCCGTCCCCGGTCGGGCCCGCGTGGAACTCGCCGGACAGCAGGTGCGCGCGTTCTCGCAGGCCCGCCAGGCCGTGTCCGCCATCGGGAAGAGCCGGGTCGGGGGTGATTCGCGCCGGGGGCCTGTTGTGCAGCTCGACGTGCAGTCCGGCCGCGAAGCGGACGCGGACGCGCGCACGGGCGCACGGGCGCACGGAGCGTGCTTGCGGATGTTGGCCAGGGCCGCCTGGACCGTGCGGTACGCGGCGCGTTCGACCGCTTCGGGCACCGCGGCGGGGCATGTCGGTACGTCGAGGTCGACCGGGAGGCCGCTGTCGCGGACCAGGTCCGGGATGCCGGCCAGTCCGGCCCGGGGGACGGCATGCGCGTCCGCGTCTCCCGCCGTGCGCAACACCCCCGCCAGGTGTCGCAGTTCGGTGAGGGTCTGCGCGGACAGTTCGTGGATCGACCGGGCGGTCGTCCGTACGTCCGCGTACCCATGCCGGCCGGGCCGGCGACGCCCTGCCGGCCGAAGCGCTGGAGCGGACCCGCTCGGCGGGCTGACGAGCCGGCCGAGTGGGGACGAGGGCCCTGTCCGTGCAGGGCCCTTGTGCAATTCCTGTGGAGGCCTCAATCTTTCGGCTGACGCACAGGAGTCACCCTTTGGCTGACATGGCCATGACTCCGGGCTTCCGGGTGGCTCCGACGGGCGTGCACCACACCCCACAGCGCACCACCGATGAGGAGGACCCCTCAGATGGCAGTGATGCGTACTCCCCGCACCCCTCACGGATCCACCCGGCGAAGACTGGCCGCGCTCGGCGCGACGGCCACCGCGGCGCTCGTCGCGAGCCTCGTCTCCGCCCTCCCCGCCGGCGCGGCCCCGGTCGCCGCCGAGGGACGCGTCCAGTACGAGGGCGCCGCGAACGCCGTCGCCGGCAGCTACATCGTCACCCTGAAGACCGAGAAGGCCGGTTCGGCCGAGGGCCGCGCCCTGGCGCACAAGTACGGCGCCGAGATCGAACGGACGTACACCAAGGCCCTGAACGGCTACGCCGTCGAGGCGTCCGAGTCCGAGGCGAAACGTCTCGCCGCCGACCCGGCCATCGCCTCCGTCGTCCAGGACAGGACCTACAGCGTCACCGGGACGCAGCCCAGCCCGCCCTCCTGGGGCCTGGACCGCATCGACCAGAAGAACCTGCCGCTGAACAGCTCCTACACCTACCCGGACTCGGCCGGCCAGGGCGTCACGGCGTACGTCATCGACACCGGCGTCCGCATCACCCACAGCGACTTCGGCGGACGCGCCTCCTACGGCTACGACGCCGTCGACAACGACAACACCGCCCAGGACGGCCACGGTCACGGTACGCACGTCGCCGGCACCGTCGCCGGGAGCGCCTACGGCGTCGCCAAGCAGGCCAAGGTCGTCGGTGTCCGCGTGCTGAACAACTCCGGCCAGGGCACGACCGCCCAGGTCGTCGCGGGCATCGACTGGGTCGCGGGGAACGCGGCTCGGCCGGCCGTCGCCAACATGTCCCTCGGTGGCCCCGCCGACACGGCCATCGACACCGCCGTACGCAACGCCGTCACCTCCGGCGTCACGTTCGTGGTCGCGGCCGGCAACGAGTCCACCAATGCCTCCACCCGGTCCCCGGCCCGTGTCACCGAGGCCGTCACGGTCGGCGCCACGACGTCGGGCGACGCGAAGGCGAGCTACTCCAACTACGGGACGGTTCTCGACCTGTTCGCGCCCGGCTCGTCCATCACCTCGGCCTGGAACTCCGGCGACTCGGCGACCAACACCATCTCCGGTACGTCGATGGCGAGCCCGCACGTCGCCGGAGCCGCCGCCCTCCACCTGGCCGACAACCCCACGGCCACTCCCGCACAGGTCTCCGCCGCGCTGACGGCCGCCGCCACCACCGGCGTCGTCACCAGCCCCGGCAGCGGCTCCCCCAACCGGCTCCTGAACGTGGGCGGCGGTACGACCACCCCGCCCGGCCCGCGCTTCGAGAACGCCGCCGACCAGGCCATCGCCGACAACGCCACCGCCGAGTCCCCGGTGACGGTCTCCGGCGTCTCCGGCAACGCGCCCTCGGCCCTGGCCGTCGAGGTCCACATCGTCCACACGTACATCGGCGATCTCCAGGTCCAGCTGATCGCCCCCGACGGCACGGCGTACACCCTGAAGTCGTACGGCACCGGCGGCAGTGCGGACAACATCGACACCACGTACTCCGTGAACGCCTCGGCCGAGACCGCGAACGGCACGTGGACCCTCCGGGTGAGCGACAACGCCCGTCTGGACACCGGGCGCATCGATGCCTGGGCGCTCCAGTTCTGAGCCCTGTGTGTGAAGGCCCGTCAGTTCGTTGACCTGTCCGGGACGCCGAGTTCGGTGAGCAGACCGCGCACGCGCTGCTCGATGGCGTCCCGGACCGGCCGGCGGGCGTCTACGCCCTGCCCCGGCGGAGATGTCGGCACCCGAGACGGCAACGTCATCCGCGTCTGCGCCAGCGGGAGCATGTCATGCCGTGTGCCCGCTACACGTTGAAGCGGAACTCCACGACATCCCCGTCCCGCATCACATACTCCTTGCCCTCCATGCGCGCCTTGCCCTTCGCGCGGGCCTCCGCCACCGAGCCCGTCTCCACCAGGTCGTCGAAGGAGATGACCTCCGCCTTGATGAAGCCCTTCTGGAAGTCGGTGTGGATGACGCCGGCCGCCTCCGGGGCCGTGGCGCCCTTCTTGATGGTCCAGGCGCGGGATTCCTTGGGGCCGGCCGTGAGGTAGGTCTGGAGGCCGAGGGTGTTGAAGCCGACGTGGGCGAGGGTGGCGAGGCCGGGCTCCGCCTGGCCGACGGACTGGAGGAGTTCGAGGGCCTCGTCCTCGTCGAGCTCGGCGAGGTCCGCCTCCAGCTTGGCGTTGAGGAAGATCGCCTCGGCGGGGGCGACCAGGGCGCGCTGCTCGTTCTTGAAGTCCTCGTCGACCAGTTCGTCCTCGTCGACGTTGAAGACGTAGAGGAACGGCTTGGTGGTGAGCAGGTGCAGGTCGTGCAGGAGCTCGTTGCGCTCACCGCCCTGGACGATCCCGTGGGCGAAGAGGGTGTCGCCCTTCTCCAGGATCTCCTTGGCCTCCTCGACGGCCTTGACCTTCGCGGCGATGTCCTTCTTGATGCGCGACTCCTTCTGGAGGCGCGGGAGGACCTTCTCGATCGTCTGGAGGTCCGCCAGGATCAGCTCGGTGTTGATCGTCTCGATGTCGTTCTTGGGCGAGACCTTGCCGTCCACGTGCACGACGTTCTCGTCCGCGAAAGCACGGATGACCTGGCAGATCGCGTCCGACTCACGGATGTTCGCCAGGAACTTGTTGCCCAGGCCCTCACCCTCGGACGCGCCGCGGACGATGCCCGCGATGTCGACGAAGTCGACCGTGGCCGGGAGGACCTTCTCCGACTTGAAGATCTCGGCCAGCTTGCCGAGCCGCGGGTCGGGGACGCCGACGACGCCCACGTTCGGCTCGATGGTGGCGAACGGGTAGTTGGCCGCCAGCACGTCGTTCTTGGTCAGGGCGTTGAACAGGGTCGACTTGCCGACATTCGGCAGACCGACGATTCCGATCGTGAGCGACACGTTGCGACTTCCCGTGAGTGGAGAGGGCCAGGGGGCCAGGGGACCGGCCGATCCACCAGTCTACGGCGTACCCGCAAGCGGCCCGGCGACCTGTCGAACGCTTGGCCTTGCCTCGGCCCACGGCGTGTCTGATGGGCGATTCGGCACATTAAACGACCTACGTTGGTGCAGTGGAGCAATACAGGACGCGACCTGCCCGGTACGGACCGCGACGCGACCGGCCGAGATCGTCACTGCCGCCCCAGGCGAAACGAGGAGCGGGAGAAGCCGGGAGCGAGGCGGCGGTACGGCGGACCCCGACCGCGTCGGCAGCGTCCGCGTCCACCGCGGGACGGCTGCCGAACCCCCGGCTGACCGGGCTGGGCAGCGGGTTGTTCTGCGGAGTGGTGATGTTCCTGCTCGGCGGGTTGTGCGCGGTGCTGTTCGGGGCGTCGCTGACGGCGTACGGCGTGCTGTTCCTGCCGGTGTGTGTGCTGACGGCCGTCTGGGTGCGCCGGGGGGATCTGATGATCGCGCCCGTCGTCGTGCCGATCGCCTTCGCCGTGGGGCTGCTGCCGATGGCCGGCGGCGACGGAGGCACCGGCGGCAGGCTGATGGGGCTGGTGACGGCACTCGCCACGCAGGCCGGATGGCTGTACGGGGGGACGCTCGTCGCCGGCCTCATCGTCATCGTCCGGCGGATCCGGCTGGTGCACCGGCGGCGGACGGCGACAGCGGCCGGGCCCCGTCCACCGGTATGACACCTGCCGGGGTGGCGCCTGCCGGGGCCTGCCGGGCTGGCACCTGCCGGGACCCTGTCGGGGTGGCGTCTGCCGAGGTCCTGTCGGGGTGGCGCCACCGGTGGGACGACCACCGCCGGACCCGGCGGCGCACCGGCGACGGACGGCGGCCGCAGCCGGGCCCGTCCACCGGCGTGACACCAGCGGGGTGACACCCACCGGCGTGACACCCGCCGGTGTGGCGCCCGCCGGCAAGTCAACCGCCCGTGCGACACCCGCCGGGCCGACACGCCTAGGCCGTTTCTGACGGCTCTTGGACGGTGTCTCGAAGCCAGATGACGATCGCGGTGACGGTGAGGGTGCCGTTGAAGATGTAGTCGCGTTTGTCGTACCGGGTGGCCACCGCGCGGAACTGTTTCCACTTGTTGATGCACCGCTCGACTGCGTTGCGGCTGCGGTACTGAGTTTTGTCGAAGGCTGGGGCCCGGCCACCAAAGCGTCCGCGGCGCTTCCGGTGGGCCCGCTGGTCATCGGGCTGCGCGATGGTGGCCTTGATCCCGCGCCGCCGCAGGTAGGCGCGGTTGTCGCGGCTGGAGTACGCCTTGTCGCCGCGCACCCGGTCCGGCCGGCTGCGCGGGCGGCCCATACCGCGCCGCTGGATGCGCAGGCCGTCCAGCACCGGGGCGAACATCGGGCTGTCACCCCGCTGACCGGGCGAGGTCAGCCAGTGCAGCGGGCGGGCCCGGTCGTCGGAGAGCAGATGGACCTTGCTGGTCAGCCCGCCCCGTGAGCGTCCCAACGCCTCCCGCCCATCTGCCTCCTCACGCGCCCCGCCCCCTTTTGCGGGTAGTCGGCCGGGGGCTTGCGCGGTGCCCCGGCTGCGTGCTGATGCGCCCGGCAGGAAGTCGAGTCGATGTTCACCGCCCACTCTTGTCGGGCAAGCGCCCCGTCCGGGTCGCCGGCATCCGCCTCGATCTGTAACTCGCGCAGGATCGCCCTCCAGGTGCCGTCGGCCGACCAGCGGCGATGACGCTCGTAGACGGTTTGCCAGGGACCGTACCGTTCCGGCAGGTCCGGCCAGGGCACCCCCGTCCGGGCCCGGAACAGCACCCCATTGATCACCCTGCGGTGATCCGCCCACTGCCCACCCGGCCTGCCGTTACCGGGCAGGAGAGCTTCGATCTTCCGCCACTGCGCGTCCGTGAGCTCGTGTCGCCGCACCATACGAGCGTCCTGCCCGGCTGACCACGAGATCCACCCAGCCAACAAGAGCCATCAGAAACGGCCTAGTGCCCGGCCGCCCGCATCGCCGCCCCCACGATCCCCGCGTTGTTCTGCAACTGCGCCGGGACGATCTCCGCCTTGATGCCCTCGATGTGGGGCAGGAACTTGTGGGACTTGCGGCTGACGCCGCCGCCGATGATGAACAGCTCCGGCGAGAAGAGCATCTCGACATGGGCGAGGTACTTGCTCACACGGTGCGACGCCCAGTGCTCCCACGTCATGTCGTGGTCCTCACGGGCCTTGCTGGAGGCCCGCTTCTCCGCGTCGTGCCCGTCCAGCTCCAGATGGCCCAGCTCGGTGTTGGGACGAGGGCGCCGTCGATGAAGAGTGCGCTGCCGATGCCCGTGCCGAGCGTGAGCACGATCACCGTGCCGTGGCGGCCGCGGCCGGCGCCGAAGTTCATCTCGGCGACGCCCGCCGCGTCCGCGTCGTTCACCACCGTCACCGGCAGGCCGCCCAGCCGTTCGCCGAGCAGCGCGCGGGCGTCGGCGTCGATCCAGCTGTCGTCGACGTTGGCCGCCGTACGGATCACGGCTCCGTCGGTGACCACGCCCGGGAAGGTGACCCCGATCGGGCCTGTCCAGCCGAAGTGGTCGACGACCTGCTTGACACCGTCGGCCACCCCGTCGGGCGTGGCCGGGTGCGGGGTGAGGATCTTGTGGCGCTCCTGCGCCAGATCACCCTTGTCCAGGTCCACCGGGGCGCCCTTGATCCCGGAACCGCCGATGTCCACACCGAAGATCTGCATGGCCCTACGCTACGACGAACGACTGACAGTCACAGGCCGGACGGCGGTCGCTGCCCAGCCCGTTCGCGATCACTCCCCGGATTTTTCACCGGCCCCGGTGCCGGCGCCGGCACCGGTCCCCGCCCCGCCGCGCTCGGCGGCCAGCGTCGCCGCCTCCTCGCGCAGGTCGCGGCGCAGCTCCTTCGGCAGGGAGAACGTGATGGACTCCTCGGCCGCCTTGACGAGCTCGACGTCCTCGAAGCCGCGCTGCGAGAGCCACTCCAGGACCTGCTCGACCAGGACCTCCGGGACGGAGGCACCCGAGGTGACACCGACCGTGGAGACACCCTCCAGCCAGGACTCGTCGATCTCGTCGGCGAAGTCCACGAGGTACGCCTCGCGCGCACCCGCGTTCTTGGCGACCTCCACGAGCCGCACGGAGTTGGAGGAGTTGCGGGAGCCGACCACGATCACCAGCTCCGACTCGGCCCCCATCTGCTTCACGGCCAGCTGTCGGTTCTGCGTGGCGTAGCAGATGTCGTCGCTGGGCGGGGAGATGAGCTGCGGGAACTTGTCCTGCAGCGCGTCGACGGTCTCCATGGTCTCGTCGACGGACAGCGTGGTCTGGGAGAGCCAGACGACCTTGGACGGGTCGCGGACCTCGACCTTCGCGACATCGCCCGGCCCGTCGACCAGCTGGATGTGCTCGGGGGCCTCGCCGGAGGTGCCGATGACCTCCTCGTGGCCCTCGTGGCCGATCAGGAGGATGTCGTAGTCCTCGTTGGCGAAGCGGACGGCTTCCTTGTGGACCTTGGTGACCAGGGGGCAGGTGGCGTCGATGGTGGCGAGGCGGCCGCGCTCGGCCTCCTCGTGGACGACAGGGGCAACGCCGTGTGCGGAGAACATGACGATGTTCCCCGGGGGCACTTCCTCCGTCTGCTCGACGAAGATCGCGCCCTTCTTCTCCAGGGTCTGCACGACGTACTTGTTGTGGACGATCTCATGCCGGACGTAGACCGGAGCCCCGTACTGCTCCAGCGCTTTCTCGACGGCGATGACGGCGCGGTCCACACCCGCGCAGTAGCCACGGGGGGCGGCGAGCAGGACACGGCGGCCAGGCGAAGCAGACATGCGTCCCATCGTAAGGCCGCGTTCGGCGGGTCAAAGATCGCGTCGGTGTGGAGTCCCCGGGAAGACTGACGGGACGCGACGTGAGTGACGCCGGCGGAGGGGGACACGGAGGGGACATCATGCCGGAGACCGGGACGGCGGCGGCTCCCCCTGCCGACGGCGAACACGCGCTGCGGCGCAGTCTCGGCTTCCGGGACCTGGTCGTCTACGGGCTGCTGTTCATCGCGCCGATGGCCCCGGTCGGTGTGTTCGGCACGCTGGACGCCAAGTCGCACGGCGCGGTCGCGCTGGTCTACGTCGTCGCCACGGTCGCGATGGCGTTCACGGCCTTCAGCTACGCCCAGATGGTGCGGGTGGTCCCCCAGGCGGGCTCGGTGTTCGCCTACGCACGCGTGGGGCTCGGCGATGGTGCCGGGTTCGTGGCCGGCTGGATGGCGATGCTGGACTACGTCCTGATCCCCGCGGTGGCGTACCTGCTCTCCGGGATCGCGATGAACGCGCTGGTCCCGGAGGTGTCGCGGTGGGTGTGGACGGCGCTCGCGGTCGTCGTGACGACGCTGCTCAACCTGTGGGGCGTACGGGCCGCCGCCCGGGTCGGTTTCCTGGTGCTGGCGATGGAGGTCGTGGTCCTGGCCGTCTTCGTCGTCTCGGCGGTCGTGGTCCTGGCGCGGGACGGTGGCGAGCGGGGCTGGCTCTCGCCGCTGTCGGGGACGGTACGCAAGGGGCGTTCGCGGTGTCGGCGGTGCTCGGGGCGGTGTCGGTCGCGGTGCTGTCCTATCTGGGGTTCGACGCGATCGCGAGCTTCGCGGAGGAGGTCACCGGCGGTTCGGGGAAGGTGGCGCGGGCGCTGCTGTTCTGCCTGGCGCTGGCGGGTGTGCTGTTCATGGCGCAGACGTACCTGGTGGCGCTGCTGGAGCCGCTGTCGTCGGCGCGGCTGGCGGCGGAGCCGGGGCGGCAGGGGTCGGCGTTCTACGACGCCGTGGCCGCCTCCGTCGGCACCTGGCTGCACGACCTGGTCGCGGTGAGCAAGGCGATCGGTGCCGCGTTCGCCGCGCTGGCCGGGCAGGCGGCGGCGGGCCGGCTGCTGTTCGCGATGGGCCGCGACCGGCGGCTGCCGCGCGTCCTGTCGCGGACGGACGCCGGGGTGCCCCGGGTGGCCCTGCTGTGCGCGGCCGTCGTCACGCTGCTGGCGGCGGTGTGGGCGGCACGGCGGGACGACGGCATGGATCACCTCGTGTCGGTGGTCGCTGTCGGCGCACTGACCGCGTTCACACTGCTGCATGCGAGCGTGGTGGGCTGGTTCGCGGTACGGCGCCGGGGAGGGCCCGTGAGCTGGTGGCGGCACGTCCTGGTGCCGGTGGCAGGAGCGGCGATCACGATCGCCGTGATCGCGGAGGCATCGGGAACCGCCCGACTGGTGGGGGCGGTGTGGCTGGCACTCGGGCTGGTGGTGCTGACGGCGCAGGGCGGTCGGCGGGACGCGCCGCCCCCCGCCGGGAGCGTGAAGACCTCACCGAGCGGGTGAGCCGTGATGTCAGGGGCGCCCACTACCCTCGCGGGCATGGCTGTGAACACGTCCGCGGAATCCCCGCTCCCCGTCGGTGAGGTGTCGCGGCTCATCGGGGGATGGATCGACCGGCTCGGGGCGGTGTGGGTCGAGGGGCAGATCACGCAGTTGTCGCGGCGGCCGGGTGCCGGTGTGGTGTTTCTGACGCTGCGGGATCCATCGCACGACATCTCCGTGGGCGTCACCTGCTACCGGCAGGTGTTCGACGCCGTCGCGGACGTGGTGAGCGAGGGCGCCCGGGTCGTCGTCCTCGCGAAGCCGGAGTGGTACGCCCCGCGGGGTCAGCTGTCGCTGCGGGCCGCCGAGATAAGGCCCGTCGGTGTCGGGGAGCTGCTGGCGCGTCTGGAGCAGCTGAAGAAGACCCTCGGGCGGGAGGGGCTGTTCGCGCCGGAGCGGAAGAAGCCGCTGCCGTTCCTGCCGCAGCTCGTGGGGCTGGTCTGCGGACGGGCCTCGGCCGCCGAGCGCGACGTCCTGGAGAACGCCCGGCACCGCTGGCCCGCCGTCCGCTTCGAGGTGCGCAACGTCGCCGTGCAGGGCGTGCACGCCGTGCCGCAGGTCGTGCAGGCCGTGAAGGAGCTCGACGCGATCGAGGACGTCGACGTGATCATCGTCGCGCGGGGCGGCGGCAGTGTGGAGGACCTGCTGCCGTTCTCCGACGAGCAGCTGATCCGGACGGTCTCCCAGTGCCGTACGCCCGTGGTGTCCGCGATCGGGCACGAGCCCGACAACCCGCTCCTCGACCACGTCGCCGACCTGCGCGCCTCCACCCCGACCGACGCCGCCAAGAAGGTCGTACCGGACGTCGGCGAGGAGTACGAGCGCGTGCGGCTGCTGCGGGACCGGGCGCGGCGGTGCGCGGCGGCGCTGGTCGAGCGCGAGGAGCGCGGGCTGGCCCATGCCCTCGCACGGCCGTCCATAGAGGACCCGCACCGGATGATCGACGAGCGCGCCGACCACGTGGCGGACCTGCTCGACCGGGGCCGCCGCTGTCTGCGGCACCAGCTCGACCGGGCCGACTCGGAGCTGACGCACACCCACGCGCGCGTGGTGGCCCTCTCCCCCGCCGCGACCCTGAAGCGCGGGTACGCCGTGCTGCAGAAGGCGGACGGGCACGCCGTCCGCGATCCCGGCGAGGTGGAGGCCGGCGAGGCGCTGCGCGCCCGGGTCTCCGAGGGTGAGTTCTCCGTACGAGTGGACACATAGGGTGGGTGGATGACCAGCGAGGTTGATGAGGCGCCGGGCACGACCGAGGCGCTCGGGTACGAGCAGGCGCGGGACGAGCTGATCGAAGTCGTCCGGCGCCTGGAGGCGGGCGGTACGACGCTGGAGGAGTCCCTCGCGCTCTGGGAGCGCGGCGAGGAGCTGGCCAAGGTCTGCCGGCGCTGGCTGGACGGGGCACGGGCGCGGCTGGACGCGGCGCTGGCCGAGGAGGCCGCGGAGGACGAGGACACCGAGTAGACCGGGCCGGTGGGTGCGGGGTGAGACACGACACCCTCGCGTTAGTTGAACGTTGAACTTCACTCGCGTACGGTCGAAGACGTCAGCCGATCTTCCGGACCGACCGTCGCGAGAAAGTGCACTCATGTCCCTCGTTCTTGACCCCGCCGCCCAGGACCTGCTGTTCCGCGAGGCCCGTAGCGCCAACACCTTCACCGACGAGCCGGTGACCGACGAGCAGGTGCAGGCGATCTACGACCTGGTCAAGTACGGCCCGACGGCCTTCAACCAGACCCCGCTGCGCATCACCCTGGTCCGCTCCCCCGAGGCCCGCGAGCGCCTGGTGGCGCACATGGCCGAGGGCAACCGTCCCAAGACGGCGAGCGCCCCGCTGGTCGCGATCCTCTCCGCGGACAACGAGTTCCACGAGGAGCTGCCGCACCTGTTCCCCGCCGCGCCGCAGATCAAGGACGTCTTCTTCACCGAGCGCCCGGTCCGTGAGAACGCCGCCGGGCTGAACGCCGCCCTCCAGGCCGCGTACTTCATCGTCGGCGTCCGCGCCGCCGGTCTCGCCGCCGGCCCGATGACCGGCTTCGACTTCGAGGGCGTGCGCAAGGAGTTCCTGGACGACGACCACACCCCGCTGATGATCGTCAACATCGGCCGTCCGGGCCCGGACGCCTGGTACCCGCGCTCCCCGCGCCTGGAGTTCGACCAGGTCGTCACCACGGTCTGAGCCCTCCCGAACACGAACAAGGCCCCCGGCACTCCGCCGGGGGCCTTCGCCGTGCCTACGCGGGTTCGCGGCTCACTTGGTCTGCAGCGACTCAGCCATCTTCGACAGCTGTGCGAACGACGCGGTGCCCGTCACGACCGTCGTCGAGCCCTTGGCGCCTTCGAGGACCAGCGCGTCGTACCGGCCGCCCTCGTAGCGAGCCCACGTCCGGCCGGCGATCTTCTCGGTCTGCCCGGTCTCCCGCGCGCCCTGGGTCGCCTCGTCGAGGAAGACGGGGCGCCGCTGAGTGGACTGCTCGACCGCCACGTACTCCCCCTCGGGATCGTGGAAGCCGAGATGCCAGGTGTCGAAGTCCTCGCCCCGGTAGCGGACGGAGGTGGCCTTCCATGCGTCGGTCAGGCCCTCGGGCGCGGCCACGGGGTACGGGGCGGCGCGGCGTGCCGTGAGCAGTTCGACCCGGTAGTCGACCACCTTGGTGTCGGGCGGGGTGTCGTCGTGCGGGATGAAGAGGTACACGAAGCCCGCCACGAGGACGATGACGCCCATGGAGAGGATCATGTCCCGCGCCGTTTTCTGCTTGCCGTTCGTGCCTGCCACGCCCCCTATCGTCGCAGGTCTCCCGAGCGCTCATCCGTGGGGGCCCCTGCTCATTTTGTGAACTCGGAGATAGAGTCGGGCGACAAAGCCCTCATCCGGCCGTCGTCGTACAGAAAGGTGCGCTCCGATGACCGAGCATCATCACTTGCCGTCCGAACTCGATGTGCCCTCCGAGGCCCCCGACCGCAACCTCGCCCTGGAACTGGTCCGGGTGACCGAGGCGGCGGCGATGGCCGCGGGCCGTTGGGTGGGGCGCGGAGACAAGAACGGCGCCGACGGTGCCGCGGTGCGCGCCATGCGGACCCTCGTCTCCACCGTCTCGATGAACGGCGTCGTCGTCATCGGCGAGGGCGAGAAGGACGAAGCCCCCATGCTGTTCAACGGGGAGCGCGTCGGGGACGGGACCGGGCCCGAGTGCGACATCGCCGTGGACCCGATCGACGGCACCACCCTGACCGCGAAGGGCATGACGAACGCGATCGCGGTGCTGGCCGCGGCCGAGCGCGGCTCCATGTTCGACCCGTCGGCGGTCTTCTACATGGACAAGCTCGTCACCGGCCCCGAGGCCGCCGACTTCGTCGACATCAACGCGCCGGTGTCGGTGAACATCCGCCGGGTCGCCAAGGCCAAGCGGTCCGCGCCCGAGGACGTGACCGTGGTGATCCTGGACCGGCCGCGGCACGAGGGCATCATCAAGGAGATCCGGGAGGCCGGTGCGCGGATCAGGCTGATCTCCGACGGTGACGTGGCCGGCTCGATCCTGGCGCTGCGCGAGGGCACGGGCGTCGACCTGCTGCTCGGCATCGGCGGTACGCCGGAGGGCATCATCTCGGCCTGTGCGGTGAAGTGCCTGGGCGGCACGATCCAGGGCAAGCTGTGGCCCAAGGACGACGAGGAGCGGCAGCGGGCGATCGACGCCGGGCACGATCTGGACCGGGTGCTGACCACGGAGGATCTGGTCACCGGCGAGAACGTGTTCTTCGTGGCGACCGGGATCACGGACGGGGAGCTGCTGCGCGGGGTTCGCTACCGCGCGGAGACCGCCACGACCGACTCGATCGTGATGCGGTCGCGGTCGGGCACGGTCCGCAGAATCGATTCCGAGCACCGCCTGAGCAAGCTGCGGGCGTACAGCGCCATCGACTTCGACAAGGGCAAGTAGCCCCACGCCCCAAGAGCCGACGGTCGAAGAGCCGCTGAAAGAGGGCGCCCCCGGTGCGGTGGGGGCGCCCTCCTCCTCTGTCGCTCAGCCTGCCGCGGCTATGCGGTCCGACGAGTTGGCCGACTTCTTCAGCTCCAGGTCGCGACGGCGGCGCCGGGCGAGGACCACGCGGCGTTCCGCTGCGGTGAGACCGCCCCAGACGCCGTACGGTTCGGGCTGGAGCAGGGCGTGTTCGCGGCATTCGACCATCACCGGACAGCGGGCGCAGACCCGCTTCGCCGCCTCCTCGCGGGAGAGCCGGGCCGCGGTGGGCTCCTTGGAGGGAGCGAAGAACAGGCCCGCTTCATCCCGCCGGCACACCGCCTCGGTGTGCCACGGGGCGTCTTGATCCCTGTCTCGCGCTGGCACCCGCGGGGCCGGAACGGCAGCTACCTGCAGGGACGAATGCGGCGGTTGCAGCACGGTCTACTCCTGACGACGGCTTCGCGAGCGAGAGACGATGCAGCAAGGCCTACCCGCTGTACCCGCGCCTATGCACTGAGTTCCGAACCGCTGGTTCGGCCCGTTCGCAGGGTCCGTGGGGCCGTGTCACCGGTGCACCGATTCGCTCCGGGCCCGGAGCGGATTCGCGACCGTCAATGATCCAGGTGCTTGCGCAGACTCCTGTCGACCTTGCGCTGCACCCGGTCCAGGATGTCCGCGACGAACTTGCCGCGCTTGGGCCGCGCCTCGACGCTGCCCAGGACGGCCCAGCCGTCGACGTAGACCACCGGGGCCTCCGGTTCGCCCGAGTCGAGGGTGTCCACCTCGAAGCTGCCGAGCACGCCACCGCCCATGCCGCGCAGCGACACGTTCTCCGGGACGCGGATGTCGACGGTGCCGAAGACCGCGAACGACTTGATCACGAGCTGCTGGTGGTCGAAGAGGGCCTCGCTGAGATCTATCTCGACACTGCCGAAGACCGCGTACGCGTGGATACGACGACCCGCTCGCCGGCGGCCCTTGCGGACGGCGGCGCCGAAGATCGCGACCACGTTGTCGTCCGGGTCCATCGGAATGGCGCCCGCGGTCGGGCGGTACGGGGCCGGGGCGGGGGACGGGGCCGGGCCCGGCCGTGGGCGGCGGGCAGGTCCCGTATGAACACCTCCAGCTCGCCGACCGTCTTGGCGCGCAGCACCCCGTCGACCCGCTCGGCGTGCTCGTCCGCGGTGAGACGGCCCTCGGCGAGGGCGTCGTGCAGGATGTCGGCGATGCGGTCACGCTCGGCGTCGGAGGCGCGGAACTCGGAGCCGGCGGGCGCCCCCTGCGTCTGAAGGTCCTGCTTCTGAAGGTCCACGACAGCAGCGTAGCGAAACACGATAGATCGCGACAGCCCTCGCCCCTGTCCTTTGCGAGCCCCTGACCACGACCCGATCGTGACGAACTGAGCCTTACCTCACAAGCTCGCCGCCGGAGCCAGGTTCTACGCTGGTGGGCGCTCGCCAAAGGAGGCGGGTCGCGTCTGTCGAGTGAGGAATGGGCGAGATGCCTGAGTTCGCGTACACCGATCTGCTCCCCCAGGGAGAGGACACCACCCCGTACCGGCTGGTGACCTCCGAGGGTGTCTCCACGGTCGAGGGGCCGGACGGGCGGACCTTCCTCAAGGTGGAGCCTCAGGCGCTGCGCAAGCTCGCCGAAGAGGCCATCCACGACATCCAGCACTACCTGCGCCCGGCCCACCTCACGCAGCTGCGCCGCATCATCGACGACCCCGAGGCGTCCGGCAACGACAAGTTCGTGGCGCTGGACCTGCTGAAGAACGCGAACATCGCGGCGGCCGGCGTCCTCCCCATGTGCCAGGACACCGGCACGGCGATCGTCATGGGCAAGCGCGGGCAGAACGTGCTCACGGAGGGCGGCGACGAGGCGGCCCTCTCGCGCGGCATCTACGACGCGTACCAGAACCTGAACCTGCGCTACTCACAGATGGCCCCGCTGACCATGTGGGACGAGAAGAACACGGGCTCCAACCTCCCGGCGCAGATCGAGCTGTACGCGACCGACGGCGGCGCCTACAAGTTCCTCTTCATGGCCAAGGGCGGCGGCTCGGCCAACAAGTCGTTCCTCTACCAGGAGACGAAGGCCGTCCTGAACGAGGCCTCCATGATGAAGTTCCTGGAGGAGAAGATCCGTTCGCTGGGTACGGCCGCCTGCCCGCCCTACCACCTGGCGATCGTGGTCGGCGGTACGTCCGCCGAGTACGCGCTGAAGACGGCGAAGTACGCCTCCGCGCACTACCTGGACGAGATCCCGGCGGAGGGCTCGGAGCTCGGGCACGGCTTCCGGGACGAGGACCTGGAGCAGAAGGTCTTCGAGCTGACGCAGAAGATCGGGATCGGCGCGCAGTTCGGCGGCAAGTACTTCTGCCACGACGTGCGCGTGGTGCGGCTCCCGCGGCACGGGGCGTCCTGCCCGGTCGCCATCGCGGTGTCCTGCTCCGCCGACCGCCAGGCCGTCGCGAAGATCACGGCCGAGGGTGTCTTCCTGGAGCAGCTGGAGAAGGACCCGGCGCGGTTCCTGCCGGAGACGACGGACGACCAGCTGGAGTCCGAGGGTGACGTCGTCAAGATCGACCTGAACCAGCCGATGGACGAGATCCTGGCCGAGCTCACGAAGTACCCGGTGAAGACGCGGCTGTCGCTGACCGGGCCCCTGGTCGTGGCGCGTGACATCGCGCACGCCAAGATCAAGGAGCGGCTGGACGCGGGCGAGGAGATGCCGCAGTACCTGAAGGACCACCCGGTGTACTACGCGGGTCCCGCGAAGACGCCGGAGGGTTACGCGTCCGGCTCCTTCGGCCCGACGACGGCGGGCCGTATGGACTCCTACGTGGAGCAGTTCCAGGCGGCCGGCGGTTCCAAGGTGATGCTGGCCAAGGGCAACCGCAGCAAGCAGGTCACGGACGCCTGCGACAGCCACGGCGGCTTCTACCTCGGCTCCATCGGCGGCCCGGCCGCCCGCCTCGCCCAGGACTGCATCAAGAAGGTCGAGGTCGTCGAGTACGAGGAGCTCGGCATGGAGGCCGTCTGGAAGATCGAGGTCGAGGACTTCCCGGCGTTCATCGTCGTCGACGACAAGGGCAACGACTTCTTCCAGGATCCCGCGCCCGCGCCGACGTTCACCTCCATTCCCGTGCGGGGCCCCGGGCTGGCGTAGGTCCTCGGGTGCGGCGGGGACACTTCTCGCCCCCGCCGCCCCTGCCCGTCCCATCCCCAGGGGCTGCCGCCCCTCCGACCCCGCCCCCGGGGGCTGCGCCCCCCAGACACCGATCGGCCCTGAAGGGGCCTTGTCCTCGAACGCCGGACGGGCTGGATGGTGCCGCCGGACGAACAAGGGCAACGACTTCTTCCGGTGCGCCGCACCGGCCCCGTCCGGCCCGGAGGGCCTTGTCCTCGAACGCCGGACGGGCTGCCGCAGTGGTCCCTCTCCGGCGCCGGCGTTCACCGCCATTGCGGTACGGGGTCCCGGACTCGCCCGAGAACAGGGGTGACGGTTCGCCTCCACGGGGAACAGTGGTCGGGTCCCGGACGCTGTGCCACGTGGAGGTGATCGTCGATGACCGACGAGCAGGACAGGACCGAGTACCGCATCGAGCACGACTCCATGGGAGAGGTGCGGGTGCCCGCCCACGCCAAGTGGCGGGCCCAGACCCAGCGGGCCGTGGAGAACTTCCCCGTCTCCGGGCAGCGCATCGAGCGGGCGCACATCGAGGCGCTGGCGCGGATCAAGGGGGCGGCGGCCAGGGTCAACGCCGAGCTGGGGGTCCTGGACAAGGAGATCGCCGACGCGATCCAGTCGGCCGCTGCCGAGGTCGCCGAGGGGAAGTGGGACGAGCACTTCCCGGTCGATGTGTTCCAGACCGGGTCCGGGACCTCGTCCAACATGAACACCAACGAGGTCATCGCCACCCTGGCCACCGAGCGGCTGGGCCGGAGCGTGCATCCCAACGACCACGTCAATGCCTCCCAGTCGTCGAACGACGTCTTCCCCTCGTCGATCCATATCGCCGCCACCGCCGCCGTCATCCGCGACCTCGTCCCGGCCCTGGAGCATCTTTCGGCCGCCCTCGGGCGCAAGGCCGATGAGTTCGCCGACGTCGTGAAGTCGGGGCGGACCCATCTGATGGACGCCACCCCCGTGACGCTGGGGCAGGAGTTCGGCGGGTACGCCGCCCAGGTGCGCTACGGCGTCGAGCGGCTCGAGGCCTCTCTCCCCCGGCTCGCCGAACTGCCCCTCGGCGGCACGGCCGTCGGCACCGGCATCAACACCCCGCCCGGTTTCTCCGCCGCCGTGATCGAGGAGGTCGCCCGGACGACCGGGCTGCCCCTCACCGAGGCCCGTGACCACTTCGAGGCGCAGGGCGCCCGGGACGGCATCGTCGAGACCAGCGGGCAGCTGCGGACCATCGCGGTCGGGCTGACGAAGATCGCCAACGACCTGCGGTGGATGTCCTCGGGACCGCGCACCGGCCTCGCCGAGATCGCCCTGCCCGACCTCCAGCCCGGCTCCTCGATCATGCCGGGCAAGGTGAATCCGGTCATTCCGGAGGCGGTGCTGATGGTGTCGGCCCAGGTCATCGGGAACGACGCGACCGTGGCCACGGCGGGCGCCGCCGGCAACTTCGAGCTCAACGTCATGCTGCCGGTCATCGCGAAGAACGTGCTGGAGTCGATCCGGCTGCTCACCAACGTCTCGCGGCTGCTCGCCGACCGGACGGTCGACGGCGTCACGGCCGACCGCGAGCGGGCGCGGGAGTACGCCGAGTCCTCCCCCTCCGTCGTCACACCGCTCAACAAGTACCTCGGGTACGAGGAGGCCGCGAAGGTGGCCAAGAAGGCGCTGGCCGAGCGGAAGACCATCCGTCAGGTCGTCCTGGACGGCGGGTACGTGGAGCGCGGCGATCTGACCGGGGAGCAGCTCGACGAGGCGCTGGATGTCCTGCGGATGACGCACCCGTGACGATGAGTGGCGCGAGTACGCCCGGCGCGTGAACCACGACACGCGCCGCAGCGTCGTATGCCTATGGCACCTAATATCTGTGCATGGCAGAGGGTGGAGCGGTGAGACGCGTGGAAACGGGTGGTGCGGCAGGCTTCTGGGCGCCCGGGAGCCGGATCCTGTGGCGGTACCGGGAGAACGGCGGCGCGCATCTGCACATCGCCCGTCCCGTCACCGTGGTACGGGACGACGCGGATCTGCTCGCCGTATGGCTGGCGCCCGGCACCGAATGTGTGAAGCCCGTGCTCGCCGACGGCACCCCCGTGCACCTGGAGCCGCTGGAGTCGCGCTACACCAAGCCGCGCGCCGTGCAGCGCGGCCGGTGGTTCGGTACGGGTGTCCTGAAGCTGGCCCGGCCCGGCGAGCCCTGGTCGGTGTGGCTGTTCTGGGATCCGGGCTGGCAGTTCAAGAACTGGTACGTGAACCTGGAGGAGCCACTGACCCGTTGGGAGGGCGGTGTGGACTCCGTGGACCACTTCCTGGACATCTCCGTCCATCCGGACCGCAGTTGGCACTGGCGGGACGAGGACGAGTTCGCCCAGGCCCGGCGGGACGGGTTGATGGACGACCAACAGGTGGAAAAGGTACGAGCGGCGGGGCAGGCCGCGGTGGAGGTGATCCGCGCGTGGGGGCCGCCGTTCTCGGAAGGCTGGCAGCACTGGCGCCCGGATCCGTCCTGGGCGGTACCGTCACTGCCGGAGGACTGGGATCGTACGCCCGCGCATGTGTCCTCATGAGACCCTTGATGCGCCCCCGGGCAAGAAACGTAGGATCGTCCTCCGCAAGGGCGCGCGGCGGGTCGCACACCGCAACTACCGGAGCACGCGCTGGGCTTGACCGATCGTCACCGAGGGGCGGCAGGACGTGAGCGAGGGGTACGAGGGCAACACCGGCAGGGCCTGCTCCACGGGCCCTGGGGGCCATCAGCAGGCCCCTGAGGACCGCAGACGGTCCGCCGGTGGCACAGAAACAACCTCTGACCACGCGGGGATTCCGTTCCTGGGGCACGTATTCCGGGTATCGGAGTTTCGGCGGGACCACCTGCACCTCTGGCGTGCAGCCCCGGACGGACGGATTCGACACGCGTGACGGAGCAGCCGACCTCCTTCGAACGCCCGCAGACGGGCATCGACCCCGCGGATCCCCGCGGGGCGCTCGCGCATACCTCGACACCGGCGCGCACGCCCGGCTCGGGCGCCTTACCGGTACAGGGCCGCTCAGGCGGCGACGTCACCGTTCCGGTCACGACGGCGCACACCACGCCGGGCACCTCGGAGCCGGGCACCTCCACGCCGTTCGGCAAGGGCAAGGACACCGTGAGCGACCCCGCCTCCGAGCACTCCCAGCCGGGTGCCGAGCAGACCGCCGAGCGCGAGACCCCGCGGCCGCGCCCCGCCCCGGACGGCATTCCGGTCCAGCCGGCCGACGAACAGGACCGGCCGGTACCGAACGCCGAGGGGCCCGAGCGCCGCAGCGGCCAGAGCCTGCCACCCGGCAAGCCCACGCCGATGCGGCGGGACGGCGACCGGCTCCGGTTCGTCGGCGCCGCCACCCGGCGGATCGCCCGCGGCATCGATCTCGACGAGATCGTGATGGGGCTGTGCCGGGCCACCGTGCCCACCTTCTCCGACGCGATCCTGGTCTATCTGCGCGACCCGCTGCCCGTGGGCGACGAGCGGCCCACCGGCCCGCTGGTGCTGCGACTGCGCCGCACCGACCGGATACCGGCGGAGCGCGACACCGAG
This sequence comes from Streptomyces sp. CA-179760, assembly GCF_050937045.1. Classification (NCBI taxonomy): domain Bacteria; kingdom Bacillati; phylum Actinomycetota; class Actinomycetes; order Kitasatosporales; family Streptomycetaceae; genus Streptomyces; species Streptomyces sp. CA-179760. The sequence continues at coordinate 6,291,371 of NZ_JBNJLZ010000001.1, read as the reverse complement.
AACGGCTTCCAGCCGGCCGGCCAGCCCGAGCCGGACGAGTTGGACGCGGTCGGCGCCGAGCTGTGCGAGGTGCGGCCCGGCAGCGCGCTGGCCGAGGTCCTGCGGGGCGTGCGCCCGGTTTTCACCGACGCTCCCGCGGCCCGCGCGGCGCTGCCCGAGCTGCTCGGTGAGGGCGGCGAGTTCGCCGTGCCGGACGGACAGCGGGCGATCCTCGCCCCGCTGCGCGGCCGGCGCCGTGTCATCGGCGCCGCTCTCTTCCTGCGCCGCCCGGAACGCGTCGCCTTCGAGCCGGACGACCTGCTGGTGGCCGCCCAGCTGGCCACGCACAGTGCCCTGGGCATCGACAAGGCCGTGCTGTACGGACGCGAGGCGTACATCGCGGACGAGCTGCAGCGCACGATGCTGCCCGAGACGCTGCCCCGCCCGACGGGTGTGCGGCTCGCCTCCCGCTATCTGCCGGCGGCGGAGACGGCACGCGTCGGTGGCGACTGGTACGACGCGATCCCGCTGCCCGGCAGCCGGGTCGCCCTGGTCGTCGGCGACGTCATGGGCCACTCCATGACCTCGGCCGCGATCATGGGCCAGCTGCGCACCACCGCCCAGACCCTCGCGGGCCTCGACCTGCCGCCGCAGGAGGTGCTGCACCACCTCGACGAACAGGCCCAGCGTCTCGGCGTGGACCGCATGGCGACCTGCCTGTACGCCGTCTACGACCCGGTATCGCACCGCATCACCATCGCCAACGCCGGTCACCCGCCGCCCGTCCTGCTCCACCTGGGCGGCCGCGCCGAGGTGCTGCGCGTGCCGGCCGGTGCCCCCATCGGGGTCGGCGGCGTCGACTTCGAGGCGGTGGAGCTGGACGCGCCCGCCGGCGCGACCCTGCTGCTGTACACCGACGGCCTGGTGGAGTCGCGCCTCAGGGACGTCTGGACCGGCATCGAGCAGCTGCGCGAGAAGCTCGCCGCGACCGCGCAGCTCACCGGTCCCGACCATCCGCCGCCGCTGGAGGCGCTCTGCGACGAGGTGCTCGACATGCTCGGCCCGGGCGACCGGGACGATGACATCGCGCTGCTCGCCGCCCGCTTCGACGGGATCGCGCCCAGCGATGTGGCGTACTGGTTCCTGGAGCCGGAGGACGCGGCTCCCGGCCGGGCCCGCCGGCTGGCCCGGCGCGCGCTGCAGCGCTGGGGCCTGGAGGAACTCAGCGACTCCGTCGAGCTGCTGGTCAGCGAGGTCGTCACCAACGCCGTGCGGTACGCGACCCGGCCGGTCACCGTGCGCCTGCTGCGGACGGACGTCATCCGCTGCGAAGTGGGCGACGACGTCCCGCAGCTGCCGCGCCTGCGGCAGGCCCGCGCCACCGACGAGGGCGGACGCGGCCTGTACCTGGTGAACCGGCTGGCCCGGCGCTGGGGCGCGACACGGCTCAGCACGGGCAAGGTCGTCTGGTTCGAGCTCAACCGCGGCTGACGCACGGAACAACACGGCGAAAGGGCGCCCGGCATGATGCCGGGCGCCCTTTCGCGTCCGCTACTCCTCGTCGTCGCCCGGATTGACCGGGTCGAACGGGTCGCCGTCGGTCGGCGGTGACGCCGTCCCCGGGGCCGTCGGCGGCGTGAAGGTCGGCGGTGACGTCGACGGGGTCGGCGGCGCCGAGGTGCTCGGCTCCTCCGTCGTCGGCGGCGGGGACGACGACGGTTCCTCGGTCGTCGGCTCCTGCGTGGGCTCCTCGGTCTCCGACTGCGTGGGCGTCGGCGTCCATGTCGGCTGGACGGCCGCGCCCTGCTGGGTGTCCAGGTCGAACTTGCTGACGTCGCCCATGACGCCGAAGGTGTAGGCCGCCCAGATCCGGGCCGGGAAGTCGCCGCCGTCGAGGCGGGGCTTGCCGGCCGCCTTGTACATCGCGACCTGGGCGTGGGTCTTGGCGTCCTCGCCGAACAGGCCCACCGAGGTGACCAGGTTCGGCGTGTAGCCGGTGAACCAGGCCGACTTGTTGTTGTCGGACGTACCCGTCTTGCCCGCCACCTGCTGGCCGTCGCGCTCGGGGTTGTTCCGTACGGAGGACTGCGCGGTGCCGTCGTCGACCACTCCGGTCAGCACCGAGGTCACCGAGTCGGCGGCTTCGAGACTGATGACCTGCTCACCGATCGGGTCGGGCATGCTGACCGTCTGATTCAGGTGGTCCGCCGACTTCACGAGGGACGGGTTGACCTTCTTGCCGTGGTTGTCGAGGGTCGCGTAGACGCCGGCCATCTGCAGGGGGCTCGCGCCCATGCTGCCCAGGGTCTGGGCGGGCACGGCCTGCATGTTCTCGGTGTCCATGCCGAGCTTGCCGGCGACCTTCACCACCTCGGACATGCCGACGTCGACGCCCATCTGCGCGAAGACGGAGTTGACGGACTTGTTCATCGCCGTCTGGACGCTGATGGGCCCGTAGTTCCGGTCGTCCTCGTTCTCGGGGGCGAAGCCGACCTTGCTGCCGTCCTCCACGACCTGGCGCTTGCTCGTGCCGTCGTAGACCGTGTTCGCGGCGATCGGCTTGCCGTCCTGCGTCTTCGCCTGTTCCTCCAGGGCCGCGGCCAGGATGACCGGCTTGAAGGTGGAGGCCGGCTGGTAGTCGGCGCGGGTGGCGTTGTTCATGTAGTGCTTGAAGTAGTCCGTGCCGCCGTACATCGCGACCACGGCGCCCGTCTTCGGGTTCACGGACGCGGCGCCGGCCTGGATGTCCCCGTCGACCTTGCGCTTGTCGGGGTCGAGCTTGCTGTTCAGTTGCCGCTGGACGGACTTCTCCAGCGCGGCCTGCTTCTTCTTGTCGATGTTCAGCGTGATGGTCCAGCCGCCGGCGTTGACCATCGCCTCGGCTTCCTTGCGGCTGCTCGCGGTTCCCTCGGCGACGAGCTGCTTCTCCAGGGTCGCGTTGGCCGAGTTGACCAGATAGCCCTTCTGGCCCTCCATGCCGGGGGCGGGCCTGGGATCCTTCGGCACCGGGAACTTCATGCCGTCACGCTCGGACTGGCTCAGCCAGCCCTCATCGACCATGTTGTTCAGGACGTAGTTCCAGCGGGCCTTGACCAGCTTCTTACCGCCCTCGGAGGCGACCGCCCAGTCGTACTGGCTCGGCGCCTGGAGGAGCGCGGCGAGGTAGGCGCCCTGCGCGACGGAGAGGTCCTCGGCGTCTGTGCGGTAGTAGGCCTGGGCGGCGGCCTGGATGCCGTAGGCGTTGCGGCCGTAGTAACTGGTGTTGATGTAGCCGGCGAGGATGTAGTCCTTGGACTTCTCCCGGTCCAGCTTCAGCGAGATGACCAGTTCCTTGAGCTTGCGCGAGACGGTCTGTTCCTGCGTCAGGTAGTAGTTCTTGACGTACTGCTGAGTGATCGTCGAACCGCCCTGCGAGCCGCGGCCGGCGAGCGTGTTGAACACGCCGCGGGCGGTGCCCTTGAGGTCGACACCGGCGTCCTTGTAGAAGGTCTTGTTCTCGGCCGCGACGAAGGTCTTCCGGACCTCTTTGGGGACCCTGGACAGGTCGACGACCTCGCGGTTGACCTTGCCGTCGCGGGCCATGATCGAACCGTCGCCGTACTTGTAGATGTTGCTCTGGCGCTTGGCGTCGGCGTTCCCCTCGGGGATGTCGATCACCATGTACAGCACGATGAAGGCCCCCATGCCGAGCAGGCACAGACCGAAGAAGGTGCCGAGGATCTTCTTCCAGGTGAAGAGCCTGCGTATGCCGCTCTTCCCGGCCACGCCCGACGAACGGTGGCTCTTGGGTGCCGCCCGGCGCCCACCGCGCTGTCGGGCGCGTCTCTCTTCCGCTCGTCCCATGGGTCCGATCCGCTCCGCTTCGTTCATGTGTGCTCGTGTGTCACACAGGTTCGCCGCTCAGGTCAGCTCAGAAAGCTAACACCGGGAGATAAGAGATAGGGCTGCCGATCCAGCCCTTTGCGGACGTGACAATCAGCACCCATCCCAACGGAACCGACGTTCGAGACACCCGAAGGGTTGCCAGGACGCGATAAAGTGATATCACTTAGATAGACGGACGCTATGCAGGATGGCTCCGCGGAATGAACGGGGGATCACCCATGTCCACACCTGACGCGCAGATCACCGCCGACGTACCCGAGATGCCGGCCCCACGCGTACGGGAGTTCACCGCGCACAGCATCGGCGGCGGGCTCGCCCTGCTCCTCGGCCTGCTCGGACTGCTGGCCGGTGCCGGGCTGGTCGCGGCCGCCACGGCGGTGGACGGGACCGGCGCGAAGGCCGGTCTGATCGTCGGCGGCATCCTGGTCGCGCTCGCGGCGTTCCTGGCCATGTGCGGGCTGAACATGGTGGCGCCCGGCGAGGCCCGTGTCGTCCAGCTCTTCGGCCGCTACCGGGGGACGATCCGCCAGGACGGCCTGCGCTGGGTGAACCCGCTCACCTCGCGCACGAAGATCTCGACCCGGGTCCGCAACCACGAGACAGCCGTCCTGAAGGTCAACGACGCCTACGGCAACCCGATCGAGCTCGCCGCGGTCGTGGTGTGGCGGGTCGAGGACACCGCCCAGGCCACCTTCGAGGTGGACGACTACGTCGAATTCGTCTCCACCCAGACCGAGGCGGCCGTGCGGCACATCGCCATCGAGTACCCCTACGACGCGCACGAGGAGGACGGCCTCTCGCTGCGCGGCAACGCCGAGGAGATCACCGAGAAGCTCGCCGTAGAACTGCACGCGCGCGTGGAGGCGGCCGGGGTGCAGATCATCGAGTCACGCTTCACCCACCTCGCGTACGCCCCCGAGATCGCCTCGGCGATGCTCCAGCGGCAGCAGGCGGGCGCGGTCGTCGCGGCCCGGCGGCAGATCGTGGACGGAGCGGTCGGCATGGTGGAGGCCGCGATCGCCCGGATCACCGAGCGGGACATCGTGGAGCTGGACTCCGAGCGGAAGGCGGCGATGGTCTCCAACCTCATGGTGGTGCTGTGCGGGGACCGCGCCGCGCAGCCGGTCCTCAACACGGGGTCCCTCTACCAGTGACTGCACCTTCCGAGGGTCCGGGCCCTCAGCGCCGGCCGCAGCAGCAGCGCAAGCAGGTGCTGCTGCGGCTGGACCCGGCGGTGTACGAGGCGCTGGCGCGGTGGGCCGGGGACGAGCTGCGGTCGGCGAACGCCCAGATCGAGTTCCTGTTGCGGAAGGCGCTGGCCGAGACGGGGCGCCTGCCTCGCGAGACCGGTCCCATCCCCCGGCGCGGGCGGCCGCCCGGGGGCTCCTCTCCCGAACCCCCGCCTGGCCCGCCACCGGCCTGAGCCTGTTGCGGAACCGTGACAACAGCCCCCGACCTGCGCGACCGCACCGCCCGCCATGGACTGCACACCCCGCGTATACATACTGCGTATACACGATATGTAGAGTGCTCACATGTCCATCGGTCACACTCTCCTGGGGCTCCTTGAGTCCGGCCCGCGGCACGGTTACGACCTGAAGCGGGCCTTCGACGAGAAGTTCGGTCACGACCGGCCGCTCCACTACGGCCAGGTCTACTCGACGATGTCCCGTCTGCTGAAGAACGGGCTCGTCGAGGTCGACGGCATCGAGGCGGGCGGCGGGCCCGAGCGCAAGCGGTACGCGATCACCGAGGCCGGCATCTCCGACGTCGAGCGCTGGCTCGCGACGCCGGAGAAGCCGGAGCCGTACCTCCAGTCGACCCTCTACACCAAGGTCGTCCTCGCGCTGCTCACCCACCGCGACGCCGCCGACATCCTCGACACCCAGCGCTCCGAGCACCTGCGCAGCATGCGGATCCTCACCGACCGCAAGCGCAAGGGCGACCTGGCCGACCAGCTCATCTGTGACCACGCCCTGTTCCACCTGGAGGCCGACCTGCGCTGGCTGGAACTGACCGCGGCCCGTCTGGACAAGCTCCGTGAGGCGGTGGCCCGATGACCATTCCCGCTGGTTCGCTCCTCACCGCGCAGGACCTGCGCAAGGCGTACGGCCCGACCACCGCGCTCGACGGCGCCGAGTTCTCCATCCACCCGGGCGAGGTCGTCGCCGTGATGGGCCCGTCCGGCTCGGGCAAGTCGACGCTGCTGCACTGCCTCGCCGGGATCGTGATGCCCGACTCCGGCTCGATCACGTACAACGGGCGTGAGGTGACCTCGATGAGCGACGCCGAGCGCAGTGCGCTGCGACGCTCCGAGTTCGGGTTCGTGTTCCAGTTCGGCCAGCTCGTGCCGGAACTCACCTGCGTGGAGAACGTCGCGCTCCCGCTGCGGCTGAGCGGGACGTCCCGCAAGGAGGCCGAACGGACCGCGCTGGCGTGGATGGAGCGTCTCGAAGTCGACGACCTGCGCAAGAAACGGCCCGGCGAGGTCTCCGGCGGTCAGGGGCAACGGGTCGCCGTCGCCCGCTCGCTGGTGACGAAGCCGCGGGTGGTCTTCGCCGACGAACCGACCGGCGCACTCGACTCGCTCAACGGCGAGCGTGTGATGGAACTGCTCACCGAGGCCGCCCGGTCCACCAACGCGGCCGTGGTGCTCGTCACGCACGAGGCACGGGTCGCCGCCTACTCCGACCGCGAGATCGTCGTACGGGACGGGAAGTCCCGGGACATGGAGCGCGTCGTATGAGCGTCAGGCAGTGGATCCGGGACCTCGCCATGGGGACCCGGTTCGCCCTCGCCGGCGGACGCGAGGGCTGGACCCGGGCGCTGCTCACGGCCGTCGGCGTCGGGCTCGGGGTGGCCCTGCTGTTGCTCACCACCGCCATCCCGAACGCGCTCGCGGAGCGGGACCGGCGCGAGGAGGCGCGCAGCGACCACACCTTCAGCCAGCAGAAGATACCGAAGGCCGGCAACACGCTGGTCATCCTGGACGCGGACACCACCTTCCGCGATCTGGACGTCCGCGGGCGTCTGATGGAGCCGGAGGGCCCGAAGGCCCCGCTGCCGCCGGGCGTTTCGGAGTTTCCCGCGGCGGGCGAGATGGTCGTCTCCCCCGCGCTGAAGGAGCTGCTCGCCTCCGACGAGGGCAAGCTGCTGCGGGAGCGGCTGGACTACCGCATCTCGGGCACCATCGGCGAGCAGGGGCTCGTCGGCTCCCAGGAACTCGCCTACTTCGCGGGCGGCAAGGGGCTCATCAAGCAGCTGGACGGCCTCGCCAGCGGGGCCCGGATCGACAGCTTCGGCAACGACGATCTGCGGTCGTCCGACCGCTGGGACCCGGTGCTGCTCCTGCTGGTCCTGGTCGTGTTCGTGGTGCTGCTGATGCCCGTCGCCGTGTTCATCGCCGCTGCCGTGCGGTTCGGCGGCGAGCGGCGTGACCGCAGGCTGGCGGCGCTACGGCTGGTCGGCTCCGACAGCCGGACGACCCGGCGGATCGCCGCCGGCGAGGCACTCGCCGGGTCCGTGCTGGGGCTCGTCCTCGGCACCGGGTTCTTCCTGCTCGGACGCGAGCTGGCGGCCTCCCTGGAGGTGTTCCACGTCAGCGTGTTCCCGAGCTATCTGAACCCCTCCCCCTGCTGGCCGTCCTGGTCGCGCTCGCGGTGCCGGCGGCCGCGGTCCTGGTGACGATCCTGGCCCTGCGCGGGGTGGTCATCGAGCCTCTTGGCGTGGTGCGCACGGCCAAGCCGGCGCGGCGCCGGCTGTGGTGGCGGCTGCTGCTGCCACTGGGCGGGCTCGCGCTGCTCTACCCGATGATCGGGCAGGGCGACGACGGCGGGAACTTCAACCAGTACCTCGTCGTCGGCGGCGTGATGCTCCTGCTCGTCGGCGTCACGGCGCTGCTCCCCTGGGTGGTGGAGAGGGTCGTGGCCCGGCTCGGCTCGGGCGGGATCGCCTGGCAGCTGGCCGTGCGCAGGCTCCAGTTGAGCAGTGGCACGGCGGCCCGGATGGTCAACGGCATCGCGGTGGCGGTGGCCGGGGCGATCGCCCTGCAGATGCTGTTCGCCGGGGTGGAGGGCAACTACACCAGGGCATCGCAGTACGACGTCTCCCGGGCCCAGATGAGCGTCAACGTGCCGGACGACGCCGACACCGCGGCCATCGCCGGGAAGTACCGCGACACCGAGACTGTACGCAAGGTCACCACACTGTCCGATGTCTATCTCGGCGACCGGCGCGGCGAGGCGGAGTCCACCGTCCAGGTCACCATGGCCGACTGCGCGTCGCTGCGCGAGGTGGCCACGCTCCCGTCCTGCCGCGACGGTGACGTCTTCGCGGTCAAGGGCTCGGAGTACGACAGCGAGAGCGGCCACCTGTCCAAGCCCGGCACGACCCTGTGGCCAGAACTGGACGGCGACGCCGCCCGCTCCGACGACGGCCGGATCTCCTGGACCGTGCCCGAGGGCATCCGGCGGGCCCAGCCCCGCGAGGACCCCACCGGGTTCGAGCGCAGCGGCATCCTGGTCACCCCCGGCGCGCTGCCCGAGAAGCTCGGAGCGTTGACCTCCACGGAGCTCTTCCTGAACCTGGACCTCTCCGCGCCGGACGCCTACGACCACGTGCGCAACACGGCCGCGCGGCTCGACCCGGCGGTCCAGCCCATGACCTGGCAGAGCACCGAGAGCAACGAACGCTACGACACCATCCGCACCGGCCTGTCCGTCGGCGCCGCCGGCGTGCTCGCGCTGATCGGGGCGAGCCTGCTGGTCTCGCAGCTGGAGCAGCTGCGCGAACGCCGCAAGCTGCTGTCGTCGATGGTCGCCGTCGGTACCCGGCGCCGCACCCTCAGCCTGTCGGTGCTGTGGCAGACGGCGATCCCGATCGGTCTCGGCCTGCTGCTCGCCGCGACGGTGGGCATCGCCCTGGGCGCGGTCCTGCTGCGGATGACCAACACGTCGGTCCGGGTGGACTGGCCGAGTGTGCTGTCGATGACCGGCATCGGCGCGGGCGTCGTCCTCGTGGTGACGCTGCTGAGCCTGCCGCCGCTGCTGAGGCTGATGCGGCCGGACGGGCTGCGCACCGAGTAGCGGCCCCGTCCCGGCCCGGTCGCCGCGGTCGTCAGGCGTCCTGCTCCAGCACCCGTACGGACAACGGCCGCAGTGCCTGCCGCAGGGCGGCCGCCAGTTCCTCGTACTCGGCGCCGCGCGCCGCCCCCGTGCGCATCGCCAGGGCGATCCGGCGGGTGGGGGCCGGGTCGGCGAAGTACCCGGTGAGGAGCTGGTCGCTGCGGGAGGTCTCGACCGTGAGGGCGGTGCGCGGCAGCAGCGTGACTCCGAGCCCGCCGGCGACGAGCTGCACCAGCGTGGACAGCCCCGCGGCGGTCGTGGTGACCGGCACGTCGTCGCGGCCTGCCTCCCGGCAGATGTCGAGGGCCTGGTCGCGCAGGCAGTGCCCCTCGTCCAGCAGCAGCAGGTTCAGCTCGCGCAGCGCCTGGCGCGGAATGCCCTCGCGCCCGCCGAGCCAGTGGTCGAGCGGGGTGACGAGCACGAAGTCCTCGTCGAAGAGCGGCAGTTCGGTCACGCCCGGGACGCCGAGCGGCACCGCGAGCAGCAGCAGGTCGAGCCGCCCGCTGGTGAGACCGTCGAGTAGGCTGGTGGTCTGCTCCTCGTGCACCTGGAGGTCGAGTTGCGGATACCGCTCGTGGACGAGCCGCAGGACGGTGGGCAGCAGATAGGGCGCCACCGTCGGAATCACCCCGAGCCGCAGCACCCCGGTGAACGGGGCCCGCACCGCCTCGGCCTCCTCCAGCAGAGCGCCCACCTCGCCCAGCACCGCCTTGGCCCGTACGGCGATCCGCTCGCCCTCGGGTGAGAGCAGCACCTTGCGCGTCGTACGCTCCAGGAGCGTCACTCCGAGTGTCTCCTCCAGCGCCGAGACGGCACCCGAGAGCGCGGGCTGGCTCATGCCGATCGCCCCGGCGGCGTCCCGGAAGTGCAGATGCTCGGCCACGGCCGCGAAGGCACGAAGCTGCGCGAGGCTGGGCTGCCTGCGCTTATTACCCACAGTCACTAATAACTACCTCCGATCAACCCGACCGAGTGTAGCTATTTCCGTAATCAATCGAGGCTGTGCCAACATCAACACAGTCCAACCCATGGGAAACACCCGCAATCCGGGTGTTTCTTCGCTGCAAGGAGAGTGTGTGCTCACCGTCGGTGACAAGTTCCCCGAGTTCGACCTGACCGCCTGTGTCTCGCTGGAGAAGGGCGCGGAGTTCGAGCAGATCAACCACAAGACCTACGAGGGTCAGTGGAAGGTCGTCTTCGCCTGGCCCAAGGACTTCACCTTCGTGTGCCCGACCGAGATCGCCGCCTTCGGCAAGCTGAACGAGGAGTTCGCCGACCGCGACGCGCAGGTCCTCGGCTTCTCCGGTGACTCCGAGTTCGTCCACCACGCCTGGCGCAAGGACCACGACGACCTGCGTGACCTGCCCTTCCCGATGATGGCCGACTCCAAGCACGAGCTCATGCGCGACCTCGGCATCGAGGGCGAGGACGGCTTCGCCAAGCGCGCGGTGTTCATCGTGGACCAGAACAACGAGATCCAGTTCTCGATGGTGACCGCGGGTTCGGTCGGCCGTAACCCGAAGGAGGTCCTGCGGGTCCTCGACGCCCTGCAGACCGACGAGCTCTGCCCCTGCAACTGGAGCAAGGGCGACGAGACGCTCGACCCCGTCGCGCTGCTCTCCGGGGAGTGATCTGAGATGTCCCTCGACAACCTCAAGTCCGCGATACCGGACTACGCCAAGGACCTGAAGCTCAACCTGGGCTCGGTCATCGGCAACTCCGACCTGCCGGCCCAGCAGCTGTGGGGCACGGTGCTGGCCACGGCCATCGCCTCGCGCTCCCCGATCGTGCTGCGCGAGCTGGAGCCGGAGGCGAAGGCGAACCTGTCGCCGGAGGCCTATACGGCGGCGAAGGCCGCGGCCGCGGTGATGGCGATGAACAACGTCTTCTACCGCACGCGCCACCTGCTCTCGGACCACGAGTACGGCACCCTGCGCGCGGGCCTGCGGATGAACGTCATCGGCAACCCGGGCGTCGACAAGGCCGACTTCGAGCTCTGGTCCTTCGCGGTCTCCGCCATCAACGGCTGCGGCATGTGCCTCGACTCCCACGAGCAGGTCCTGCGCAAGGCCGGCATCGACCGCGATGTCATCCAGGAGTCCTTCAAGATCGCGTCCGTGATCCAGGCGGTCGGCGTGACGCTGGACGCCGAGGCGGTCCTGGCGGAGTAGCTCCCGGCCGCGGGCGACGCCCCGCGGTCAATGAACCGCAGGGCCCCGTCCCCTGGGCATGGTGGACGGGGCCCTGTTTCATGCCCTCCTTGATGTCCTGGCCGGATCAGCCGGGCTGCTCCGCGGGCGGGTCCGGGGCAGGCGGCTCGGCGCTCACCGCCGTGGCGCCCCGCGGCCGCACCGAATGCCGCAGCGCCGACTCCCGTGAATACGCCCGCAGATAGCCGGCCACCGTGTTCGTCACCGCGACCAGCGGCACGGCGACCACAGCACCGCCGATCCCGGCCACCATCCCCCGCACGCGACGGACAGCACCACCGCCAGCGGATGCACCCGCACCGCCCGCCCCAGGATGAACGGCTGCAGGATGTGGCCCTCGATCTGCTGCACCGCGAGCACCACCACCAGCGTCATGACGGCCGTGAACACCCCCTGGGTGACCAGCGCGACCACCACGGCCAGCGCCCCGGACACCACCGCGCCCACCAGCGGGATGAACGCGAACAGGAAGATGAACACCGCCAGCGGCACGGCCATCGGCACATCGAGGAAGTAGATCCCCAGCCCGATGAAGATCGCGTCGATCAGCGCGACGATCACGGTGCCCCGCACATACGCCGTCAGCGTCCGCCACGCCGCCGGCCCGGCCCCGGCCACTCCCGGTCGCGCCGCCGCCGGAACCAGCTTCAGCGTCCACTCCCAGATCCGCTTGCCGTCGTAGAGCAGGAACAGGGTGGAGAAGACCGCCAGCAGGATCCCGGTCAGCGCCTCGACGACGACCGTCACGCCTTCCAGGCCCGCCGAGGTGATCGCGTCGGTGTTGGCACCGACCGCCTCACGCAGGTTCGCGGCGATCTCGTTGATCTGCTTGTCCGTGACGTGGAAGGGGCTGTTCAGCAGCCAGTTCCGCAACTCGTCGATGCCGTCCTGGATCTGGCCCGAGAGGTCGTCGATGTTCTCCATGACCTGCCAGGTCACGAACCAGCCGATCAGCCCCATGATGACGAAGCCGAGGATCGCGGTCAGCGCGGTGGCCGGCCCGCGCGGCACCCCGAGCCGCCGCAGCCTCCCCACGGTCGGCTGGAGCAGCGCGGTGATCAGCAACGCGCTCACGAACGCGAGCACCACCAACTGGACGGCGCTGATGACCCGCATCAGCACCCACAGGGAGGCCGCGAGGATGAGCAGCCGCCAGGCGGCCTCCGCCGCGACCCGCACCCCCCAGGGCACGGCCAGCGCGGGATCGGGCCGGGCGGGAACGTCGGGCGCGTAGTCCGGGGGCGGTGGCACGTGCTCCTCGGACCGCGTCCGGGACTCGGCTTCGCCGCGCTCGCGTTCGGCCTCGGCGCGGCGCTCGTTCCACTGCTCGCTCATCTCGGTCAGTCCGGCGCCGAGCCGGCCGAGCCACCCTGGCACTCGCGACATGATCCGACCGTACATCGCGCGAGCCCCACACCGTACGACGGTGTGGGGCTCGCGCGAAGGATGACTGCGGCCGAAGGCCGGGTGGCTCAGTACCAGTTGTTGGCCTGCCAGAACGACCAGGCGTCACACGGGCTGCCGTAGCGGTCGTTCATGTAGCCGAGGCCCCACTTGATCTGGGTGGCCGGGTTGGTCCGCCAGTCGGCGCCGGCGGACGACATCTTGGTGCCGGGCAGAGCCTGGAACATGCCGTAGGCCCCGGAGGAGGGGTTGACGGCCTTGTAGTTCCAGTCGGACTCGTGGTCCACGATGTTGCTGAAGCACTGGAACTGACCGGAGGGCACGATCTGCCGCGCCATGGCCTGGATCTGCGCGATCGAGTAGGAGCTCGCGACAGGGATGTCGGAGATGTCCTTGGAACGGCTGGCGGCGGCCTCCTTGGCCTCCGCGCGCTCCTTGGCCTCCTTCGCCGCCTTCTCGGCGGCCTCCTTCTTCGCGATCGCCGTGTCGGCTGCGGCCTTGCGGGCGGCCTCCTCGGCGTCCTTCTTCGCGCTCACGTCGGCGGCGATGGCCTGCACGTCGGCCTGCTGCGTCAGCGACGCGGTCTGCACCTGGGCCTGCTGACCCGAGGGGATGTCCGCGAGCAACGTGGTGCCGTTTGCCGTCGCTTCGGCGTCGTTGTTCTGCGCGGTGCTGCCCGAGGCAACACCGACGACGCTTCCGACAGCGGTGACCGCCGTGGCCGAAGCCACTGCGAATCCCCGGACCGAGATCCGGCTCACACGGTTTCCTTCCAGCATCGCCCGCTTCGGTGACCCTCGCGGACGCAATCGTGCCCCTGACACTGGCCTCCCCAACTGCGGGTCACGGGAGGCACGGGCCCGGTGGGCAACTCCCTCGCGAGGGAGTGCCGCGTGGTGCGCGGGCGGCATACGACATCGCTATGCAGTTGGTGCTGTTGCTTTGTGGTGCCATACCGCTGGGGGTACAGGTGTGTCGTATGCGGGGCCTGACAGGAGTGAGACTCTGCCGTAACGCGACGGGGCAAGGCAATTCTGTGATGGGTGTGAAAGCTCACATCCCGTTTGGCCCAGGAGATTAACGGAAACTGTCACGCGCGAAGGCGCCGCCCGGCTAGGCTCTTCGCCTTTCCGGACGGCGCCAACTACTGCGTAACCATCACCGCTTGGGGCGGGACGGTCAGATCTGCCCGTCTTCGAGCATTTCGGTCACAAGGGCAGCGATCTGGGACCTCTCGGAGCGATTCAGGGTCACGTGCGCGAAGAGCGGATGGCCCTTCAGCTTCTCGACGACGGCGACGACACCGTCGTACCGGCCGACCCTGAGGTTGTCCCGCTGGGCCACGTCATGAGTGAGCACCACCCGTGAATTGGCCCCGATCCGGGACAGAACGGTGAGAAGCACATTCCTTTCCAGCGACTGCGCCTCATCCACGATCACGAACGCGTCGTGCAGCGAGCGCCCCCGGATGTGCGTGAGCGGGAGCACCTCCAGCATCCCGCGCGCGGTGACCTCCTCGATGACCTCCCGGCTGGTGACCGCCGACAGCGTGTCGAACACCGCCTGCGCCCAGGGGCTCATCTTCTCCGCCTCGGAGCCGGGCAGATAGCCGAGCTCCTGCCCGCCCACCGCGTACAGCGGACGGAAGACCATCACCTTCTGGTGCTGACGGCGCTCCAGCACCGCCTCCAGCCCCGCGCACAGCGCCAGCGCCGACTTGCCGGTGCCGGCCCGGCCGCCCATGGAGACGATCCCGACGTCCGGATCGAGCAGCAGATCGAGCGCGATGCGCTGCTCGGCGCTGCGGCCCTTGATGCCGAACGCCTCACGATCCCCGCGCACGACACGGATATTGCCCTCGGGCGTGACCCGGCCGAGCGCCTTGCCGCGCTCCGACTGGATGGTCAGACCCGTGTGCACCGGGAGTTCGGCGGCCTCGGGGACGTAGACGTGCCCCTCCTCGAAGAGGATGTCCACCTGCTCGCCGGGCAGGGTCAGTTCGGACATTCCGGTCCAGCCGGAGGAGTCCGTGATGGCGAGTTCCGCGCGGTACTCCTCGGCGAGGAGGCCTACGGACGACGCCTTGATCCTGAGTGGGAGGTCCTTCGACACGACGGTGACGTCGAACCCCTCGGCCTGCAGATTTCGGGCGACCGCGAGGATGCGGGAGTCGTTGTCCCCCAGGCGGTAGCCGCTGGGCAGCACGCTGGGGTCCGAGTGGTTGAGCTCGACACGGACGGTTCCGCCGAGATCCCCGGTCGGAATCGGGGAATCCAGACGGCCATGACGAATCCGGTAGTCGTCGAGCAGACGCAGGGCCTGCCGCGCGAAGTAGCCGAGTTCGGGATGGTGCCTCTTGGCCTCCAGTTCCGTCACCACGACGATGGGGAGCACGACCTCGTGCTCGTCGAAGCGGCTCAGGGCATTGGGGTCGGCCAGCAGAACGCTGGTGTCGAGGACATAGGTGCGCCGGTCTGGCTTGTGGCGCTTTGTGCTGGTCACCACGGAAGGACGTACCCCCTCGGATGAGGTCGGGGAGCGACGGAGTGGAAGCTGGACCGGGAGGGGTGGGAAAAATCCCGACCGGTCGTCGGCCGCCCTGCGCGGGCCGAGAACCGGCCCTCCCGCCTCTTCATCCGTGCTGTGACCGCACGATCGGGCTGGTGCAAAGGGCCTCCCGGGCGGACGGCCCCGTGCCGTCCGCTGAGGATCCGACCCCCGTGGTTCGGGCGTCGGCCTGTCTCACTTATGCCCTCGAACGAGCGTCGCCATGCCACGGCATATGACGGCGAGCCGGTGAACTCCGTGTTACGTGCGTCTTCGGAGGGGTACCGGGAAGCGTTTCGACGTGCGGTGACCACGGTGCCCAGCCGGCTGCCGGGCGCCGCACGGCTCCCTCGGAAATGTTCAGCGTTGTACGGCTCAGCCGCCGAAGCGCCGGTGGCGGGCGGCGTAGTCGCGCATGGCGCGCAGGAAGTCGACCTTGCGGAAGGCCGGCCAGAACACGTCGCAGAAGTAGTACTCGGAGTGCGCGGTCTGCCAGAGCATGAATCCGGACAGCCGCTGCTCGCCGCTGGTGCGGATCACCAGGTCGGGGTCGGGCTGGTCGCTCGTGTAGAGGTGACGCCCGATCATGTCGGTGTCGACGGCCTCGGCGAGCTCCTCCATCGAGGTGCCCTTCTCCTGGGCGTCGAGCAGCATCGACCGCACGGCGTAAGCGATCTCCTGGCGGCCGCCGTAGCCGATGGCGACGTTGACCACTATCCCGTCGACGTGCGCGGTGGTCTCCTCGGCCTCCTTGAGGACCGTCTGCATCCCGGAGGGCAGCAGGTCGGGGGTGCCCACGTGGTGCACACGCCAGCGGCCGTCGGCGGCCAGGGTGCGGACGACGTCCTCGATGATGCCGAGCAGCGGGCCGAGTTCCTCCTGCGGCCGGTCGAAGTTGTCCGTGGACAGCAGCCAGAGGGTCACGACCTCGACGTCGGTCTCACTGCACCAGCCGAGGAACTCCTCGATCTTCCCGGCACCGGCCCGGTGGCCGTCGACGGTGCTGGAACCGGCGGCCTTCGCCCAGCGCCGGTTGCCGTCCATGATGACGCCGATGTGCTTGGGCACCTGAGCGTGGTCCAGGTGACCTTCCACCCGGCGTGCGTACAGCCTGACCAGCAGGCCACGCAGCTTGTCGCGCAGGTTCACGTGATTGTCAGCCCCTCCGTAAGGATCGGACAGGCCGCGATGTGCGGCCCGGTCGTGGCCGCGGGCGGTCCCTGCCCGTGCGGCAGTCCCCGGAGGCGAAGCCTACCCCCGTCGGGTCCGCGGGCCGCCCATGGGTGCGGAACGAAGAATTCCGGCCGGTGTTCCGGCCCGCCCCCGCACAGAAAAAAATCGGGCCGGTCCGTGGGGGGAGACGGACCGGCCCGAGGGGGGGTTCCACCATAACCCTTCGTAAGTGATGCTGCGTGCATCGGCGTGCCACAACTACTCTCCGGAGCCGCCCGACGACGGGGCGACGCCCGCGGAAGCCCTGGTTCGTGGCTTGTTCTTGACCGAAACACAGCCGATACGCAGCGAAATCGGGCACCACCGGGCGGCATCCGGGGGATTTGAGCCACCTTGGGGTCCGCTCGGCGAGTTGTCCCCGGCGTCCCCCCGACGGGTGACCCGGCTGCGAACGCCGACTTGACCCCGGAGCGGCTTCGCTGCCGCCTCAACAGGGAGGCCCTGGCACCGCGCAGCCCCCTCCTCTGCGCGGTACCGCCCGCGCAGCTTTGCTGACGCGAATTACCTTGGTCTGAACTTACGCGAGCGGCGGTACCGAACGCGAGCCGTCGGTGGTAACGATGTGAAAAACATCGACGGAAGTTGCGCAAGTGGAGTGAGTGAAAGGAGTGACCCACCCGCGAGAGCACAAGCGGACAGGTTCTGTCCTCGTTCGCACCTAACGTCGCCCCATGACGACGACCGTAAGGATCACATGGGACTCCGCGAGCGCGCGGCGAGCGGAGCGGCAGTTCCTGGCCAGGCCGGCCGGGAGCGGCACGCCGGTCTCCGAGGTGGTCGGCGCGATGGCGGGCGCGCACGCGCAAGTGCTGTCGGCGGCCGAAGTCTCGGTGGGGGTGCGGACGGCCGGCCTGACGCGGGCGGACGTACGGACGGCGCTCTGGGACGACCGGTCCCTGATCAAGACGTACGGTCCGCGCGGCACGGTCCATCTGCTCCCGGCGCGTGAACTCCCCCTCTGGTCGGCCGCCCTGACGGCGGTTCCGGCCGGGCCGAGCCCCTTCCCGCCCGACGTACGGCTCGGCGAGGAGCAGGCCGGACAGGTCGTGACGGCGATCGGTGACGCACTCGACGGCAGGTACCTGACCCTCGACGAGCTGACCGAGGAGATCGTCGCCCGCACGGGCCCCTGGGCCGGTGACAAGGTGATGCCGGCGTTCCAGGACCTGTGGCCGCGCTGGCGGCAGGTGATGCACCGGGCGGGCTGGGCGGGCACGCTGTGCTTCGGCCCGAACCGCGGTCGCAAGGCGACGTACACGCGGCCGCCGCGCGCGGAGTCGGCGGACTCGGCGGACTCGGCGGACTCGGCGGCCGATGGGCTGGGCACCTTCGTACGCCGCTATCTGCACGCCTACGGACCGGCGACCCCGCAGCACTTCGCCAAGTGGCTCGCGGCACCGCCCGGCTGGGCCACGACCCTGTTCGGTGAGCTGGCCGCCTCGGGCCGTATCGAGGAGGTCGACTTCGAGGGGACACCGGCGTGGGTGGCGGCGGGTGACACCGACTTCCCGGACGGGCCCGCACGGGGTGTGCGGCTGCTCCCCTACTTCGACGCGTACGTCATCGCCGGGCAGCCCCGCGAGCGGCTGTTCCCCGGGGAGGCGTACCGGCGCGCCCTCGCGGGCGGCCAGGCGGGCAACTATCCGGTGCTGCTCGTCGACGGTGTGGCGGCAGGGGTGTGGCACCAGCGGCGCCGGGGCCGGTATACGACCGTCACGGTCGAGCCGCTCGTCCGGCTGACGGCCCGGCAGGAACGGGAGCTTGGCGAGCAGGCGGAGCGGGTGGGTGAGGTGCTGGAGGCGACGGCCGAGTTGGTGGTGGGGAAGGTGACGGTGGGGCCGCACGCGTGATCAGGGGTGGCGGGCAGAGGGTGAGTCCGGCTTTCGGGCGTCGAAGAGGTGGCGCGTGCTGTGGGCGACGAAGGGGCCCTCTGCGCGGATCCGCTCGTGCAGCGCGCGGAGCTGCGGCCCGTACGCCTCGACGGTGAAGCCGGGCACCATCCAGACGACCTTGCGCAGGAAGTGCACGACCGCGGCGATGTCGTGGAACTCCATCCGCAGCCGCTCCGCCCGCAGATCGACGACATCGAGCCCGGCGGCCTCGGCGTCGGCCCGCTCGCGCTCGGGACAGCGCCCGCCGCGTACGTCGTCCGGCTGGGGCCCGAGGAAGTGCTCGACGAGTTCGAAGACGCTGGCCGGTCCGACGTGCTGGGCGAAATAGGTCCCTCCGGGCTGGAGGACCCGGGCGATCTCGCCCCAGTGCGCGCGGACGGGATGCCGGCTCACGACCAGGTCGAAGGCAGCGTCGGCGAAAGGCAGCGGGGCGTCCTCGGGGGCGGCGACGACCGCG
Organism: Streptomyces sp. CA-179760; assembly: GCF_050937045.1. NCBI lineage: Bacteria > Bacillati > Actinomycetota > Actinomycetes > Kitasatosporales > Streptomycetaceae > Streptomyces > Streptomyces sp. CA-179760. The sequence continues at coordinate 6,272,641 of NZ_JBNJLZ010000001.1, read as the reverse complement.
ACTCCGCGCGGCCGGAGCAGGGCGGTCGCCCTGGCGACGTTGGGCGGCCAGCCCTCGGTGGCGACGGCGAGCCGGGGCGGGGACGGCGCCATATGAGAAAGGGCGAAGTCGAGGACTTCCCCTCCCCCGGTCTGAACGTCGAGCACGGCACTCGCCCGCCCCAGCCGCGCGGCCATCGACGTCGCGTACCCCCAGGACGGCCGCGCCTCGGTGGCCCGCCCCTCGAACCAGGAGAAGTCCCATCCTTCCGTGGGCACGGAGGCCCCTTCGGCGACGAGGTCCTCGAAGGTGCGGTGCGGTCTCATGAGAGGACGAGCACGACATGCTCGTCGTCTCCGTGCCGGACGACGCCGTCGCGTCGGAAGCCCTGCTTCTCCAGGAGACGAATGGAGCCGGCGTTCCCGCTGAAGGGGTCGGCGTACAGCGGCCGGTTCCGCTCCCGCTCCAGGAAGAGGGCCAGGGCCCGGCTGCCGATGCCGCGTCCCCAGTACGGGCGTCCGAGCCAGTACCCGAGGAAGCGGCGGTCCCCGTCCCACCAGGCGACGACGCTGCCGGCGACGTCTCCGTCCACGATCACGGTCCGCACGAAGACGGTGTCGTCCCCGAGGACGTTGGCCTTCCAGTGCCGCATGAACGCGTCGCGCGGCCGGGGCGTGAACCTGGACCGCCGGACGGCTTCCGGATCATGCTCGTATGCCAGGAAGAACTCCAGATCGGCCTCCACCACAGCTCGCAGCCGCACGTCCACGTCGTCGTCGCTCATGCCCGGAGTGTGGCAGCTGCCACTGACACAGCCATCAGGGAATCCATCCGGCCTCAGGGAACGAGCGGACGCACTTCCTCCGCGACGAACCGGACGAACCCCTCCGGGTCGGGCTCGTCCCCGGTCGGTTGGAGCACCACGGTGTCGGCCCCGGCCTCGGCCAGCCGCCCGACGGCCTTCGCGACGGCACCGGCGTCCCCGGCGACTCCGAGATCCGGAACGTCCTCGAGCTTCTCGTCGGCCAGCTCGGCACGGAGCCGGTCGGCGGCGCCGGACCCGGTGGCGGTGAGCAGATAGACGACAACGGGGTGCGGCCCGCTCCCACGCCCGGCTGCCTCCCGCCCCTCGTCGATGAGCTGCCGGGCCTTCCGCACGCCCTCGGCATTGGTGGCGGCGGTGAGAATGGTCCCGTCGGCGGCCTCCCCGGTGAGCCGCAGCGAACGGGGCCCGGTGGCACCGGCCAGCACCCCGACCGGGTTTCCTGTCGGCGGCCAGTCGAGTGCGACGTCGTCAAGCTTGACGTACCGCCCTTCCGTGGTCACACGCTCCCCGCGCAGCAGGGCCCGGAGCGCGACAAGATGCTCCCGCAACAACGTCACCGGCGACTCGGCCCGCGCCCCCACCTGCCCCATCCAGTCCTGCACGCCGTGTCCCACGCTGATGATCGCCCGGTCCGGGAACATCCGGTGCAGCGAGGCCGCCTCCATCGCGGTGATGGCGACGTTCCGCAGCGGCACGGGCAGGAGCCCGACGCCGATCCGTACGTTCTCGGTCCAGGCGAGGGCCGCGGCGGCGGTGGAGATACCGCCTTCGCGGAAGCAGTCTTCCCAGAGCCAGAGTTGTTCCAGGCCTGTGTCGTCGGCCATGCGGGCGACGGATCGAAGCCGCTCGGGGGCGAGTTGCGGACGGAACACTGCGCCGAGTTCGGTCATGTGCTCTTCCTATCCAGCGCGGATCAGCTCCACAAGTCCGTTAGTCCTGCTCATCGATGTTCCTTGTTCGTCCCTGCGTCAGCGGGGTTGACGAAGCTGACCGTCCCGGCGATCTGGCGGAGGATCTCGCGGTACTCCTCGCGGCGAGACAGAGCCGTGGTGCTGACTGTGAGAACGGCCAAGCGCCTGCAGTCAGGGTGCGGAAGATGGGCGTGAATCTGCATCAGCGGCTCCTGCGGAAGGCAACTGTCAGCCGACGCCGTCAGTATGGTCTCGCTGAAAGCGGCCGGACCGCAGGGGAGTTCCAGAAATTCGATGTGGGCATGATTTCCAGTGGCTGTGACCGCACGGGCAGCTGTAACACCGCGCGGGGCAACTTTGGTGTCACGCCAGGAGATGGTGAAGAGGGAGAGCAACGGCGGGCCGATGTCAGCCCCTCTGTCCTCCACATCGTCACGGTGCAGGCCGATTGAACAGTGGACCGTACCGAAATCGCAAAGCGTCGCCAGTAATCGCTGGCCGGAGGCGAATTGTGCGATGAACCGCTGGCGGACGATCTCGTCGGGCAGCGAATCGAGGAATGGAGCGACTGATGTACGCAGCTTGTCTGCATCCGGAGAGTCGGGCCTGGGGAGCAGAGCGTCGACGGGCAGAGCTGTGTAGCCAGCGGGTTCGCCGAACCAAAGTTCCGCGTGAGGGTCTCTGAAAGATTCGTGGAACGAAATCGTTGGGGTGTCCACAGGAAGTGTCCATTCACGGGATCAGGAATTGGCCGGATAGACGCCCACACGTCTACCGCGCTCGATGTCCTCTGCCGTCACACCCCAGTCCGACAAACACTGATCATTCCGTGATTCTGCCCACTGTTCAAGTACGTGCATGTGACGAGGCCCGGTTCCTCCGCGACCGCCCACAGCGATGAGGCCGATGAAGCGCGGGTCTCCGGCGAACCAGATACTCTCGATCTGCTCCTTCAACTGTGGCTTCGCACGGGGAGCCATCCTGCGATGCCACCACTCCGTCCGGAGATGCTGTGCATAGACGAGCGCGAGCTGCTGTTCGGGATAAGCAGGGTTGGGGAATTCGAACCATCCGTAATGCTTTTGGGATACATCTGGATGACTTGCCAGCCCATGCGGAACACATTGGAGAACCTGCCACGGATACGTTCCCATGATGCGTCGCATGCGAAGCGCAGGTGGAAAGTACCGCAACTGCACCACTGCTCGATACGTGCAATAGATGAGCGGCAGCACAAAAAGGAAGCCAAACCCGGGAGACAGAAAGACTACCGAGACATACAGCAGGCCGATCCAGGCCGCTATCCACCCGAAAATCCCGAAGACGTTCATGAACATGTGTGCCGTCCAGGACCGCCGAGTCGGTGGATGGTCCCAGGCGACGGAGTAGTCTGCCGGGTTCACAGGCTTCCTCTTTCCGTGCAGAAAAAAATCAGCGGACGAACTGGATGAGGTCGAGGATGCCACCGTTGTCAAGGATCAGACGTGAACCGTCGATTCCCGCGACGGTACCGTCCTTGATCCCGTCATCGTCTGCGTCCACCAGCTTGCTGTAGAGGCCGAAGCCACCGGTGCCCGCTCCGACCAGACCCGATGTGACGGCGACTGTCTTCGCAGCAGCATCCGGGTTGCTGAGTCCGCGAACGGCACGCATCACCAGAGGGTTGTCCAGCCTGGCGATACCCTGCATGCTGTCCGTGGTCTTCGTGCCGAACAGCGCAGCCTTTTGCGCGAGGGAGAGCGTTTCGCTCCCGGTCCTCAGAGCACTCACCGTCCCCTTGACGCCGGCGACAGTGGCTCCAAGGCCCGGGACAGCCCCCATGGCATCTGCCCCTACCGACACCAGGTTGCTCCAGAAGTCCGCGTCGAACTCGCCCTTCAGGAAGCCGTCCTTCAAGGACTCCAGGGTCTCAGGGTTGGCGAAAAGCCTCAGGCCCAGTGCGGTCGCACTCAGCGCGGACGCCGTGAGCATCAGTGCCGCCACCATCGCAATCCCCAGGGGGCCGGCAAAGATGATCGCCACAAGGCCGATGATCCCTGCGACGAAACTGAGAATGTCCGGCAGGTTGTCGCCGAGCCAGTCGAGCGCCTCGTCGAACCACCCCGGCTCATGTGGAGCAAGCTTCTTCGTCGCGTCGCGGATCTTGTCGGCTCGGTACTTGGCCTTCTCCTCATGCTCCTCGGCAAGCCGCTTGGCCTTGCCGATTACCTTGTCGAGTTCAGCCTGAGCTTCGCCCACGGCAGAGTTGGCGTGCGTCAGCGCCTTCTGCGCCTCTTCTCGGCGAGCGCCCTTCTTCTCCATGTCAGGGTCGTCCTCGGCTTTACTCGCGCGGCCCTTCGCGGTGTCCAAGGCGTCTTGGGCGTCTTTGGCATCCTGCTCGAGACGCTTGGCTCGACGCTGGAAATCGTCGAGTTCTCCCTCCCAACGGCCGAGCTGCCTCGCGGCCTTGCGGATGGAGTGCGCCGCGTTCTTCAGGTTCAGCGGCAGTGGGCCCCCATCGAGTTGCTCACGGAAGGCGACGGCAGCATCCCCCTTCCAGTAGCTGCCGTCGAGCAGCCTGGTGACCAAGTCGTGGGCGTCTTCGAGGACCTTCGCACAGCCAGTCAGCTTCTTGTGCAGCGCTCGAACTGTTTCCGTATCGCCCGGCACCGGATTGAATCCCAGGTGTGGACAGTCCGGGTTGGGGATAGAAGGCGCCGACTTCAGGCCCTGAGGCTTGTCGTAATCCGCCCGCGACTGAGGGTCCAACGCCGCGCCTGTGCGGTCGGTTCCCGGGATGGCGGTCACTTGTTGCTCCCGCTCTTGCCTTCCCTGGCCTTCTTCAAAGCTTCTTCAAGCGCCTTGTCAACTTCGAAGTAGCTGTCCTTGCTCTTCCCGATGATGTCGGCGAGATCCTCTGTCTGTTTACCGATCTCTTCAGTCCCGTATCGCCACTCATCCTGGAAGTGCTCGCATGCGGAGTCCAGGTCGTCCGTGCCGAGCCCGGTGACGTTCGTTTCCAGCAGCGCCTTGCGCACACCCTCCAATGAACTCGTGGATTTCCTCAGCGTCTTCATAAAGTGCGCAAGCTCGTCACCGTCAACGGCTAACCGTTCCGCCATGGGACTGTTTTCCTCTCCCCCGAACCTGGCGCTTCCACGAGTAGTGACTCTATCCGTCCCGCTCAGGAGACTGCCGGGCCGACCACTCGAAGCGGGCGCGAGCAGGCCTGCGGCCGGGTCAGCGATTGACAGCCTGGATCTCCTGGACGACGACGTTCTGCTCCCCGCCGAACGAGCCGTCCGGGAGGCGCTGTTCGCCGGCCACGCCGGTACCGGTCCAGTGGATCTCCCAGGTGACCGTCGCCTTGAGCTGGTACGAACCATCGCCCGACGACCGTAGGTACTTCACTCCGCAGGACGGGGTCTCGTTGGCCTTGCCCTTGGCGTACGGCTCACCGATTCGGCCGTTCTGGATCCGGCACACGCCTGAGGCCGGGTAGGTCTCGGCGTCGGTGGTGCCCGGCTCGATCTTCACCGATACCGGTTCGGCCGTTGTGGTCGCCTGGATACCCAGGAGTGGAACGGAAGCCGTAACGGATACAGGCTTGAACTCCGCCGCATCCAGCCACGCCCAAGTAGGGAGATTCACCTTTGTGTTCGTCTGTGGGGCGAGATCCATCTTCGTGGACGGGACGCGCACTTCGGCGTACGCGAGCTGTGCGAGGACCTCGGGGGTGATCGCCTGTGGGATGTCGACCGGCGGGTCGTCGTTCTCGTCCACCCAGAAGATGGGTTTGCCGCAGTCCAGCGCCCCCGGGTCCCCTTCCCGGCCGGGTGTGACGTAGAAGTCCCACCAGTAGCCCTTTCCGGCCTTGTCCTTGTTGAAGTCCTTGTAGGGGTGGCCGTTGACATAGCGATCGCGTTGCTCGGCGTCCCACTCGTAGCCTGTCGAGCCGGCCTCCCAAGTGGGCTCCAGGTACTTCTGCAGTTGCTCGGGCGTGTACTTCGGAGCGTAGTAACAAGCTGGCGGCGTCCAGGTCGTCGAAGACGTCACCGGGCCTGCCGCCCGGCCTGAGCCGTTGTCGGAACGATCGAAGACGACGACTCCTGCGGTGGAAGACAGAGTTCCGCCACCGTCTGAGTCGCCGTGAACGTCCTTCTTCGGAGGTGGCGTCTGGGACCCACCACCAATGACGTTGTCCGCCTGCGCAGGGGCACCGCACAACAGCAGCGATCCGATGGCAACGGGCACCATCAGAGCCCGGGAAGCTGAACTCAAGGCTGGCACCTGTCGCTCCCCCTCTGGGAAAGGATCTTCTCGATGACCCACACGCCCTTGTCGTTCTTCTGCAGCAGGGTGTTGTAAAGCACGTAGCTGTTCTTGGACGTCGGGGTTTTGTTGACCTTCTTGTTCTTCAGGTACATGTCGTAGGCCTTGCTCTGGTCTTCGCAGTACACGAGCGACCCGCTGCCCTTGCTCCTGACGTTGACGACGGGGTCGTAGAAGCGGTACGCGCCCGTGACACGTGCTTTGGCCTTGACGTACGCCTGGATGAACGTCTGTGTCCCTGCGGCGGCCTCGCCCTCGTAGTAGTAGAGGTACGCCTTGTCGAGCGCGTTCTGGTTGACGATCGCAAGGTCCACAGCCTTGATGGACTGCTCGCTGTCGGCCAGGATCGCGTCCTTCTCCTTGTCTCCGGTCTTGGGCCAGTCGAAGGTGTAGGAGAGGTCGGACGGCAACTCGGTCTTCGGCCGGTCGACCGAGTCCGCAGCACTCGGTGAGGGTGAGGCGGATGCCTTGTCCCCCGTGTCGGCTCCCGCGATCTTGTCGTTGTCCTTGTTCTTGGGGCTGTCATCGCTCCCGCACGCGGACAGCGTCAGAGCCGCGGCGGCGGTCAGCGTGAGCGCTGCGAGGAGGGTGGGGCGGCGGTTCACGGTCGGCTCCCGGTCAGAGGCGAGGCTTCTCTTGAGCGAACCAAAGCTATACAGCAGGGTGGGGCCGCACCAGGGTGAAGGTTGTCAACTGGCGCGGAGTATGAGGAGAAAGCGGCGATTCGCTGACCGGCATGGGTCATAACGGTTGCATAACGCGGTTTCAGTCATGAACCAGCAAAGGGCCGGGGAATGAGCAACAGGTAGCAGACAGCACGGTGGAGGGGGCCTGTATGGGACGGCGTTGGCGGGACGGGCACGGGGAGTTGGTCGTGAGTGGGGGTGGTGGGGGGCCGTCTGTCCGTGTGCCGTTGGAGATCGCGACCTCGTACCGGGCTCGTACGAAAGGGCTGTTGGGGCGGGACTTCATCGACGGGGCGATTCTGCTGTCCCCCGCCGGCAGCGTGCACACCTTTCGTATGCGCATGCCGATCGATGTCGCCTATCTCGATCGGCACCTTCGCGTCATCGCCGTGCGGACCATGTCGCCGGGGCGGCTGGGGATGCCTCGGCTGCGGGCGCGGCATGTGGTGGAGGCGGGGGCCGGCGTGATGAGCGAGTGGGGGGTGCGGGAGGGTGCCCGGGTGGAGGTCGCCGTGAGTGGGAGCTAGTGCTCTCGAAAACGGATTGCCTTGGCGACGGTGCTCCCGTTGGCTGGGCAGCATGGCTGAACTGCGTACCGATCGCCTCGTGCTCCGTCGATGGCAAGATTCCGACCTTGAACCGTGGGCGGCGATGAACGCTGATCCCGAGGTCCGGGAGCACTTGGGCGACCTGCTCACCCGTGAACAGAGCGATGCCTCCGTGGCGCAGTTCCAGGCCGAGTTCGACCAGCGAGGCTACGGATGGTGGGCGGTTCAAGTGCAGGCCACGGGCGAGTTCATCGGCTTCGCGGGCTTGGACCGGGTGGACGAGGGCATGCCGTTCACGGGGGTGGAGATCGGTTGGAGGCTCGCTCGCTCGGCCTGGGGCAAGGGTTATGCCACCGAGGCCGCCTTGGCCGGCTTGGCCTTCGGCTTCGAGACCCTTGAACTCCCCGAGATTCTTGCAGTGACGACTGCCACCAACCTCCGGTCCCAAGCAGTGATGCGCCGGATCGGCATGACCCGAGACCCGGCTGACGATTTCGACGACCCCACCGCGCCCGAAGGGCCACTGCGTCCGAACGTGCTGTACCGCATCGCGCGTGGTGTGAGGGCCTGACGCTCTCGGCTGGTTCGGCTCGGTCAGGCCGCGGCGGGGAGCGGGCGTCCGCCCCAGCCAACGCCCTTCTCGATGCTGATCAGGTAGGCCCTGCTCTCCCGAAGCCACAGCGAAGTGACGAGTAACTCTCTGTGCTGCGGGACGTAGTCGCCCTCCGGATCGCGCCACCGTGTGCCTGCGGATCCCACCGGGAGGGGAGGCAGAGGGTTGGGGCCCTACTTACCAGGGCCTGCGGCGTGGGATGCGGTTTCGCCACCGGGGGTCCGCGCCGGTGGAGTCGTCGGTGTGGTCGGTGAATGTCTGGTCCAGTTGGGTCAGCGCAGCCCTCAGGGCATCCGCGTATGCGTTGCCCAGTTCCGCGATGAGTTGTTCGAGTGCCGCCCTGGCCTCCAAGTCGCGGTGATACAGGTCCGCTCGGTAGTGACCCGTAGGGGCCCAGTCGGACTGGAGTCGGCGGGTCAGTCTTTCCCACACGCGGAGGTGGTGGTGCACCTGGCCTTCGATGGTTGCTGCCGTGCCTGGGGGGAGTGTGGCGAGAAGGGTGTCGGAGACGGGGGTGGGGATGGGCTCTCTGTCGAGGATCTCCGGGAGGATCTCGATGGTTGCCCGGGGCAGGTCGGGGACCTCCTCCTCGATCGCGTCGATCACGTGCACGGGTGGTTCGTCGTCCGAGGACAGCAGACGGGCGCGCACGGACTGTCCCGAAGAGGTCGCCAGCCAGTAGGCCGACGGCGGAAGGTCCTCCTCGGCTGGGTACAGGACGCGAACACCCAGCGCCGTCGCCAGGCGTCGCGCGAGTTCGGGCTCGGGTGGTGCCTCGTTGACCAAGGCGTCCTCTACGTAGACATCCAGGGCCAACGACAGGTCGCCGCGCAGTCTGGTGTAGCCGCACAGGACAGGTGCGGTCCAGTCGCGTCGGCTCTGGTCGCTGTCCCGGTCGGCCACGTCCACGTCCGCGCCTTCCGTCCGTACCGCCTCCGCGAGGGCCTCGGCGAGCGAGGCGGGCGAGACCGGCGCGCCGACCAGGAGCAGGTCATAGATCATCACGAAGTCCCGTCCGTACGCTGTCCCGGCCTTGGCCCTCCGAGTCAGAGGCTCGTTCCTTCACTGCCCCAGTCGAAGAGCGTGCTCTCTGCCGCTTCCGCGTTCTCCCAGCTTGCCGGGCCGCCCGGCTTCACCGACAGGCGCTCCAGTGCTGCCCTGGCCTCCGGGCCGCGCATCGCGCCGAGCAGTTCGATGGCCGAGTCGGCACCGATGCCCTCGGTCACGCAGCGCTCGGCCAGGCCTACCGCCCAGGCGGCGAAGCGGCCCGGGCCGGGATCGAGTGCCAGCCAGCGGAACACCGAGTCGGCGATGTCGTCCCGCAGCGACGGGATCATGGCCAGCATCGCCGCTTCGACGTGCCGCACGACGTGTAGCTGCAGCGGATACAACCGCGGTCGATCCCGCCACGCGCGGACTACTTCGTCCACACCGGACCATGTCACCTGACTCGTGTGGGGCATGCTCTTTCCAACGGCCTGGTGAAACTCCTCCCACGCGTGCCACAGCGAACCGGGCGACGGCGGCTGCGGCACATGCGGAGCCAGTTCCGGGTCGTCCAGGAGCACGGTCACCACTCGCTGGGCTTGCGTCAATCGCTCGTCGGTACGAGGCAGTTCCGCGATCCGATTCCAGTCGCACTCGTCCCAGGGCTCCGGCAAGGACCGCAGAGCGTGCGGCAGGACGTAGTCACCCTCCGGATCGCTCCACCGCGCAACCTGCGGATCCCACATCTCCTCGGCATTCGGCTCCGTGCCCGACTCACTCATGCCTGCCTCTCAGCAACGTGTCGTCCCCGTCGTCATCTCATTCGATGCCCAGGTACGCCTTGGCGCTCTGCGGGTCCTTCATCTTCGACCAGTCCATCGTGCCGTTCGCGGTCCGTTCGTCGACGGCACGCTGCATTCTGCCGAGCTGGTCGGCTGACAAGCCCTGGCCCGCCACCTTGACGTCCACGTCGTTCTTCGCCATCTCACCGGCCGCCGTCCGGGTGTCCTTCGCCGGCTTGCCGTTCCGGGCGGGCTTGAATTCGCTGAAGATCGACGTCCAACGATCCGTCGTCTCGATCTCCACGGTGGCCTTGCGGCCAGGCTCTTTGGTCGCCCACTTCTGGAGCCGCTCCACCTGGCTGGCGAAATCCGCCTTGCGCGTGGCCGACCCGGCGTTTTTGACCTCGTTGACATGGACGGTGCCGCTCCTGTCCTTGTAGACGACGTCGGCGTCAGGGATCTCGTCGAGATTCACCTTCTCCCCGTTGCCCAGGTCGGCCTCTTTCCGGTTCATCTTGCCTCCGACGCCGGCGTCCACCTGAGTGCCAGGTGCCACGTCATCGGCGGCGCGTCGCACGGCGTTCACCTCCGCTCGCGCTTCCGCCAGCTTGTTGGCGTCGGAAGCGTTCGCGACCTTGCCCTGCAGCGCCGCGGCGGCGTCGCCGTTGACGTTGTCGCGGCGCGCCAGGTCGGTGATCTCGTCAAGGGCGTCGGCCGCGTCTTTCTTGCTGATCTCGGCCTTGCTCGAATCCGGGTTGTCCTTGGCCCGGTCGACGAGCCCGTCGATCTGGTCGTCGGGCACGGAGGAGCCCTGCTCCCGCAGAGCGGCCTTCGCCGCCTCGGCCCGGGCCTCGAGCCCCTGCTGCTCTGCTTCGTCCGCCTTCTTCCGAGCCTCCGCGGCCTGCTGCTTGGCCTCCTCGTCGCAGCCGTCCTCGGCGAGCACGACGTATGCCGTGTCCTCGGCGCGTACGACGTAGGCGGCTGACGCGCCGGCGGCCAGGACCGTGGTGCCCGTGCCGGAGGAGCCGGTGAGTGGCGCCGGATCATGCGGCGTGTTGCCGTACGGCGTCCTGCGGACCGGGCCGGCGATGGTGCAACCGGATTCGCGGGCCTTCTTCTCGGCCGCGTCCGCCGCCTCGTCGGCCTCCTTCGCGGCCTTCTCAGCGCCTTGGACGTCGCCTGCCTTGGCGGCCTTCCTGGCATCCTCAGCCGCGTCGACGGCCTTGTCGGTGAGTTTGCCCAGGTCGCCAAGTTTTCCCAGCTTGCCCAGTTTGCCGAGCTTTCCGACGAGCTTCGCCTCGCCGTAGCCGGGGATGAAGAGGGAGCCGACGTTCCATACGACCGCGGTGACGGCGCGGGTCTTGTTGCCGCTGTTCCACTGGTCGCGGACCTCCTCCCCGATGAACGTGTCGTCGAGGATCTTCCCGCCCGAGTTCAGGGTCGCGCCGCCCCAGTCGGTGAGTGCGTCGAGGTAGTCGCCCTTCGACCATTTGTCGCCGGCGTCCTTGGCGTCCTGCGACCACTGGTCGGCGATGACCTCGCCGTAGTCCTTGAGGCCGTCCAGGGTGTCGAGCGGGTTGGTGACCGTGTCCCAGATGCCCTTGAGTTCGCCGCCGATGCCGTCCACGAAGAGGCCTTCGCCGACTTGTTTGAGCTGGTCGCCCGTGCAGCCGAAGAAGGCGCCGAATCCGGAGAAGCAGCCGTCGTCGCCCTTGTTCCCGTCGTTGCCGCCCTTGTTCCCGTCGTTGTCGCCCTTGTCGCCCTTGTCGCCCTTGCCGTCCTCGGGCTCGCTTTGCGGGGTGTGCCGGCTTTCGGACTCGGATTCGGACTCGGACTGGTCGGCGTTGCCGCCGGTGTCCGTCCCTGTGCCCTCTTGGTTCTCCGTGTCGCGTCCGGAGGTGACGCCCGTGCCATCGCCGTCGGATGTCGGGGGCGGGCAGGCCGTGCCCGTGACCTTGCAGACCGCCGACTGGAGGCCGCCGTAGATCTGGGTGCCCAGGCCGCTGACGACGAGCGCCGTGATGATCGCGGCGACTACCGCGATGAGACCGGCGTACTCCACTGCCGTCTGGCCCTCGTCGCCGCGCCAGCGGATCATGCGGGGCAGGGAGAACGGGCGGCGTTCGGCACGGCCGCGGGCGGGGAGGCGGTACCAGTCCGCGCTGTCCTTGCGGGTGAGGAAGTAGAGGGTCAGGGCAGGGAGGAAGAGTTGGGTGTAACCGCGGGGTGAGCCGTCGGTGATGTTCGCTGTCGCGCCGAGGATCAGCCACGCCTGTACGGCTATCAGGGCTGCCCGGGTTCTGGTTCCGCCCTGCCAGGTGCGGCGGGCGAGCCACCAGCCGAGGGTGCCGGGGGCGGCCGCGTAGGCGGTCAGGGCCAGGACGCCGCCGTCCACGGCGTCGTACGAGGCCGCGGTGAGCAGGACGCCCAGGCCGCCGAGCACCGTGATCGCGAAGAGGGTGTGGGTGAGGGCCAGGGCCGCCGCGAGCGAGCCGGGCATGGTTCGGCGGCTGTCCGGTCCCGACGGCCATGCGGACTCGGATCCCGGCGCTCCCCCGAACACAGCCATGTCCCCCGCCCCTTCGCTCTACGACACGGCCCGAGGGTAGGAAGTGAGGCACGGGGCGGGATGGGCCTCTGGCCCCAAATCGGGGCCCAAAAGGCAGCCGTGGCTGTGCCATCTCATGACATTGGTGCGCGCGGTCAGACTTGGCAGGCGTAGGACGCAAGCCGATCGGCGAGCGCGGTGACGAGGTCGCGCAGTTCATCGGGGCGCTCGATGACGAACGGCCGGTCGAGTGAGGCGAGTACCGGAGGCAACCAGTCGAGCCGCTCCGCCCGCAGCTCGACGCGCAGCCAGCGCTCGGTCGCCGGGTCCTGGCCTGCCGCGGGCTCGGGCTCGTGTTCCTCCAGGCTCGCGATGCCGACGGGAAGGTGGGCGCGGATCTGCTCGACTGTCCCGTGGATCCGCAAGGTCACCTCATCCCGGTACCCGGCCGTGGCGAACCCTGACAACACGCGCTGTGCCGGACCTGGACCCACGGGCGCTTCGAATGAGCCGGGCTGGGTCCGCGCGTCCGCGATGCGATCGAGCCGGAAGGTTCGGTCCTCGCCGACCTGGGCGTCCTCGCCCGTGACGTACCACCGGCCCGCATGGGCGACGATCCCGTACGCGTGCAGGGTGCGTTCGCTGCGCCGTCCGTCGCGGTCGGCGTAGCGGATCGCGACCGGTCGGCGGTGGCGCACCGCATCGGCGATGGTGAGCAGGAGCCCGGCGTCCGCGGCGTCGCACTCGCCGGGCTGGTCGGTGAAGGCGAGAGCTTCCAGGAGTGTGTCGAGCCGGCGGGCGATGTGCTTGGGCAGTACCCGCCGGATCTTCGCCGGTGCCGTCTCGTTTGCCGTGTGCTGCGTCGTCGTCAGCCCTGCTCGGCGGCCGGCGACCAGGCCGAGCAGCACGGCCAGCGCCTCGTCATCGCTGAGCATGAGCGGAGGCAAGCGACGTGGACCGCGTTCACCAGAACCTGACCGGCTTCGTCACCGACTTCGTCACCAAGCCCACCACGATGCCCTGGGGCAACCGTTCGCTGCTGTTCCGTGACCCCGACGGCAACCTCGTCAACTTCTTCACCCCCATCACCGCAGCGGCCATCGAGAAGTTCGCACGCTGACGCCACGCACAGCCGCTCACCTTCGAGGACTTCGCACAACCAGGGCGCCGAGACACCACACCTAGCGCTCCATTACGCCGACGTCACACAGGTAGGCGCGGGTTCCTTGGTGTGGCAGTACCGCCCACATGCGCGTACCGCCGCCTGGTTCACGCGCGTCGCCGAAGCCCCAGTCGCCACCGCATGCCCTGACCACGCAGGCGAGCACACGCAGGGCCGCGCGGCGGTGGGTGTCGCAGGCGGCTGCGAGACGGGGGTTGGTGTGGCGCGGGTGGCCGTCGTAGAGGATCACGCGCAGGGCGGAGTCCCGGTAGCGCAGGGATACGTAGACCTCTGCGGTGGGGGTGAAACGGCAGGCGCAGGACGCCAGTTCGCTCACAACCTGTACTGCCGCGTCGGTCAGGTCTCCAAGGTCGTGGGCTCCCAGGATCGTCCGGGTCGCTGCGCGGGCGATGGCCGGGCTCTGGAGCGCGGCCGGGAGCGTGAGGCTGTAGGCGAGAGTTTCGGGGTCGGGGGTGTGGGGGCGGAGGTGAGGGCGTGGGCCGGGGACGAGCAGGTGGTCGCGGGTGCGGGCATGGCAACTCCCTTGGTTGTCGGGGTGGATCGGGCTCCGCCGGGTGGCTCGTCTCCCTGACGCGGGCCGCCCCTCCCAGGGCAGGAGTGAGTGGGTGGCTCGCGTGATGCGCTTCCGGTTTTGACGGAGGGTTGTGTAGTCGATCCGTCACCGACGGTAGAGGCGACAGGGTCACAGTGTCCACTCAGTTGGAGATAATTACCCCTATCGTTGATGGACCTGATGGCCGCGCACCGGCAGACTGGTACCTCCACAGGGCTGGAAGGGGTGGCATGGCCACGAGAAGTACGCCGACGGAGCGGCAGAAGCGCTTGGGGGCCGAGTTGCGGAGGATGCGGCTCGCGGCCGGCGCGACCACCGAGTACGCCGCCGGGCTGCTGGGCATCGACCGGACCCGGTTGTCCAACATGGAATCCGGGATCCGCCCGTTCTCGGCCGAGCGCATCCGCACGCTCGCCTGCAACTACGCCTGTGCGGACGAGGCTTACGTGCTGGCGCTGGTCTCCATGGCCGAGGGCAAGGAGCGGGGCTGGTGGGAGCGCCACCGCGGCACTCTGCCCGCCGGGCTGCTGGACATCGCCGAGTTGGAGTGGCATGCGACGCGGGTGCGAACCGCGCAGGTCATGCACGTACCGGGACTGCTGCAGACCGAGGAGTACGCCCGGGCCGTCTTCGCAGCCGTGCTTCCCGCTCTGAGTCGGCTGGAGGTGGAACTGCGTGTGGCTCACCGCATTGAGCGTCAGAGCGTCTTCGACCGGCCCGAGCCGCTGCCGTATGTCGCGTACGTCCACGAAGCGGCCCTGCGTATGCCGTACGGCGGCTCGGAGGTGACGCGGCTGCAACTGGAGCACTTGGCCGAACGGTCCGAGCACGACACCATCGACGTACGGGTTGTTCCAACGAGCGTCGGCGGCTTCCCCGGAGCGGGGCACGCATTGCTGTACGCCGACGGAGCTGTGCCTCGGCTCGACACCGTGCAGTTGGACTCCGCACACGGGCCGGTATTCACCGGCGCGGAAGCTCAGCTCACCAAGTACCGTGCTCATCTGGACTGGATGGACGACGCGGCACTGCCGGCGGCGGACTCGCGTGACCTCATTCGCGGCGTCGTCCGCGAACTCTGACCGTAAGGAAGCCACCGTGACCGGCATCAACTGGGAAGACCCGTACTGCGGCGAAGGCAACAACTGCTTCCGCATAGGCACCGACCCCGAAGGTAACGCCTACATCGCCGTGGCCGGGCAGGAGGAACACCACCTCACCGACAGCCGGGATGCCCTGCGCGCGCTGATTCTCGAGATCAAGGCGGGGAAGGCCGATCATCTTCTCTGAGCTGCTTCTGGCCGCGATGCCGATCGACAAGGTGCCGAGGTCATGACCGATCACTGCTGCGAGACGATGACCAGTCAGGTGGATTCCGCCTGCCCTGACGGGCTGATCGACTTCAGCGCCAAGCTCCAGGAGTACGGGCTGATCATTCATGACGGCGGCACGTCGAGCATCACCATCAACTTCTGCCCCTGGTGCGGACGACGCCTCCCCGAGTCGCAGCGGGACCGATGGTTCGACGAACTGGAGCGCCTTGGGATCGACCCCTGGGAGGACGACGTGCCTGCCGAGTTCCAGGACGACCGCTGGCTCGCCTCCGGGCACCAGGAGTAGCGAACCAGCAGCCCCCTAGCTTTCCGACCTGGGGAAGGAAACCTCGACTCGGCGGTTCTTCTTGCGGCCGGGTTCCGAGGAGTTGTCCGCGATGGGGTACTGCTCGCCGTAGCCGCGTACCTCGTACGTGACGTCCGAGTCGGTCAGTTCCTGGTCCAGGATGTTCTGTACGGCGTCGGCCCTCTTCCGGGACAGGACGTCGCCGTGGGCGGAGGAGCCCAGGTTGTCCGTGAAGCCGAAGACGCGGATCTTTGTCGCGTTCTGTGTCTTGATCTCCTCGGCGATCGCGGAGATACGGGACTTCGCCTCCGCGCTGAGCTTCGCGCTGTCCTTGCCGAAGAGGACCTCGGCCTGGAGGGCGAACTTGACGTCGGCGTTGGTGTCTTCTCGGCGTTCGTCGCCGCTTTGGTCTTCTACGACCTGCTTGATGTCCAGGACTTTGGCGGAGGCCAGGGTGGCGCCCTCGGGGAGTTTGAGGTCGGGGTCGTTGGGGTCGACCTCGACGGGGGCGGAGGGGGAGGCCTCGGTGCCAGGGGGGACGCCGGGGGTTTCGTCGGCGTGGGCCGAGACGGCGCCGTAGATGTTCGTGGCGACCATGAGGGTGGCGGCGGTGAGGACCAGGGCGAGGCGTGGGGGCGCCGGTCGGGTGCGGGTGGGGTCATGGCCGGCCTCATCCGGAGATCTTGATGGGGGCGCTGGCGAAGGTCGGCAGTTGCACCGCGACGTCAGTCGTGTCGGCCGGCGGGGCAGGGAACTGCATGAATACAGGGAGCTTCTGCCCGGCCTCGAGGGTTGTGAGACCCGTCGTCGTCAACGGGCGCCCGTCGGTGTCACGAAGGACGTAGTAGCGCTTCTTGCCCTTGGAGTCCACGAGAGTGGCACCGCCCAGAGACTGCCCGTGTTTGATGACCTCGGTCTCGTCGCCACTCGTCTGAGCGGGGATGGCCACCGACTCCCCTCCATCGTTCTTCAGGCTGCCGCTCACCGTGACGAAGCCGCCAGCGTCCCTCTGGGCGGAAGTAATCTGCAGGAGCAGTCCGTCCGTGCCCTTGAGTTCGGCGAGAGGCGTCTTCGCCTGTCCCTCCTGAGCACTCGGCTTGGATCCACTGTCCTTGGATGCGGGCGCCGACGGACTCGACTTGTCATCGTTGTCACCACCGCCGCCGCAACCGGCCACGCCGAGAGCAAGTCCGGCCGCAACGGTCAGCGCGACCATCCCCCTGCGGGCCTTCGCAGTGAACCGAATGCTCATCTCTCTGCTTCCTTCATCACTCGTCGTTCGCTTGTGGTTCGGCCAGGTGGACGTCGAAGAGGTCCTCGGGTTTCGGCAGAACATCGAGATCATCCGGATCCAGCTCCCACTTCTCGTCGTCCTCGCACAAGAGCTGCGGCAGTACGTCGGGACCGGCTCCCCCGCTTGGGGGATCGACGTCGCAGCGGGGCTCGATCACGGCAGTCGCGTGCGCGTCGGACTTCTGCTCCGCCGTGCCCGGGACAACGGAGTCACCGACGGACTTGTTGGTCTCGACCTCGACCCTGAAGCTGAGAGGATCCTGCGGATCACACTGATTCACCCGGGCGTCGTTCTGCGCGGCGAGCTGGTACGCGCGCCAGCACGAAGGGCTGACCCCTTCGGCCGCCCCAGCGAAGATGCTCTCCCATTTGCTCGGGTCGAGTACGTCGTTCACCCACGCGCCCGCGAGTTGGTCTCGTTTGTCCTGAGCCGCCGCGAGAGCCGCCGCGTCGGCGGCTGTCTGGGCGCCGTTCCTGTTCGCCGCGGCCTGGCCGACCGCGAAGTAAGCGAACGCGAGAAAGAGCAGGCCCCCCACCACCGTGATGTAGATGGGGAAGGCCTGCCCTGCGTCGCCGTACCGGCGAGGTCGTCGCATCAAGGAGCGACCTTGGCGATCTGCGCCTGGATCTTGGTGAGGATCGTCTGCCCGATGTTCGTGCCCGTAATAGCCAGCACGATCGCCACCACCACCGCGATGATGCCCAGGTACTCGACCGCCGTCTGTCCCTTGTCCCCGGACCGGCGCCGCATCGCCTCGGTCGTCGTGTTCTTCCAGCCGTTCACTCGGACCTTGGTCGCGACGGCGGTCTTCAGCATCAGGTCGCTCATGGTGTTCCCCTCCGGGTTCGGCTGTGTCGCCTTCGACAGGAGGAACGTACGGCCGGACATGCCGCCCGCGGGAGGGCCCCAGGGCCCAATTCCGGGCCCAATCGCGGGGGATCGACCAGCTCTTCGTCCGTTCCGTCATCAAAGGTCACCCCAGCCCTCGGGATGAGTCCGGTGCCGTGCCGAGCCATTTCGCGGCGGCCTCGGAGCGGCTGGTGCTGTGGAGTTTGGCGAAGATGCGGTTGATGTGGTTCTTGACGGTCTTCTCGCTGATGAAGCACGTGGCGGCGATCTGCTGGTTGTTCATGCCGCACGCGATGAGGTCCATGATCTCCGCCTCCCTCGTGCTCAGTTGGAACCGCGACCTGTCGGGCCACCCGGATGAAGACTGTCCCACACTTGATTGCACCTGCGAAAGGTTTTGTGAAGAAATGGGTGAGGGCGGGGCGGCAGGGAAGGGTGAATCCCCTGTTCGAAGCTGTTCTGGGGAATAGGTATGCGAGTTTGCGGAGTGGGTAATTCCGTATGCAGTCGCATTTGATGACTGGTCCTGGCGGAGTTGGGTCAGCAGGGCCTGCGCCGCCGTGGGGGTGAAGTGGGCCCTGCCCTCCTTGATGTCCCGTACGGCCTCGACCAACTGGTCGGCCGTGAACTCGCCGTGGACCAGGTAACCGCCCGCTCCTCGGCGCAGGGCCTCCTGGACGATCTCCGACTCCCTGCTGTACGTCAGCATCACGACCGGGGCGATTCCCACCAGGTACGGGAGGGCCGAGATGCCGTCCACACCGGGCATGCGGACGTCCAGGAGGACTACGTCCGGGCGGTGCTGGTGGGCGGCCTCGTAGGCCTGACGGCCGTCGGCCGCCTCCGCAACGACCGTGATGTCCGCGCGGCCGGAGAGCAGCGCGGTGAGGCCCGCTCGGACCACGGGGTTGTCGTCCGCCACGACGACCCGGAGGGTGCGGCTCGGCCGCTGTGCGGGCTGAGCGAGGTCCGAGAAGGGGTAGCGCGGCGGCTGCGGTGCGGCGCCGGGAGGCGGGAGCGGTTGGTCCGGCATCAATAGCCTCCTTCGTGTCCTGCCATGTCATGTCATGTTGTGTCGTGGAGTCAGGTGGTGGGGGCGGTCAGGGCCGCCAAGGGCAGTTCCAGGCGTACTTCCGTGCCCTGCGGGTGGCCGCCGCGGCCGATGCGGATGCGGGCGCCCACCGAGGCGGCGCGTTCGACCATGCCGACCAGGCCGAAGTGGCCCGTACGGCGGAGTCGTTCGAGTGTCGTGCCGGGTGGAAGGCCGTTCCCGTCGTCGTAGACGCTGATACGGAGCAGGTCGCCATGGACGCCCGCGCTGACGTCGACGCGACTGGGATGCGCGTGGCGGTGGGCGTTTTCCATGGCCTCCGAGGCGATGGTGAGGAGCTGGCGGGCCACCGCGGGTGGGACGGGGGGTACGGAGTGCTCGCCGGTGGGGCGGTAGACGGCGGGGAGGCCGGTGCGGGCGCTGAAGTCGCGTGTGTGGGAAGCCAGTTCGACAAGGACGTCCGTGGCCTGGGACGGGTCGGATTCGCGGCGCAGGTCCGCCAGGAGTTCGCGGGATTCGGCGGCTGCCCGGCGGGCCGAGCGGGCGACGAGGGCCGCCTGTTGTCTGATCACGGTCGGGTTCATCCGGTCGGCGCCGGTGGAGGCTTCGAGGCCGTCGGCGGCCAGGGCCACGCCGTGCAGGGTCTTGGCGACCGAGTCGTGCATCTCGCGGGCCAGACGGGCGCGTTCGGCGCTGACCGCTTCCGTCACGGCGAGCCGGGCCTGGACGGTGGTGAGGGCCTGGGTGGCCGCGCCGAAGCGGAGCATGAGGTTGCGGAGGCTGGATCCGACGGCGCCGGCGATGACGCAGAGGCCGGGCAGAAGGGTCGCCTCGGCGAGGCCGGGGGGTGGGTTCTCTTGCGCCGCGTGGATGAGGAGGAGGAGCAGGGCCTGGAGGCTGGCGAAGACGGCCGCGCCTCGCCAGCCGTAGACGAGGCCGGCCAGGAGGGGGGTGCAGACGCTGACGTAGGCCAGGGTGCTGTCGGGGCCCGCGGAGATGAGGAGGAGGGCGGCGAAGAGGGTGTCCGCGGCCAGGAGGGTGGGGTGGCGGAGAAGGAGGGGGCCGAAGCGTTCCCAGTCTCTGAAGAGGGCGTAGGAGGTCATGAAGGTGACGACCACGGCTGCGCCGACCAGGCGGGTGGGGACTCCCTCGTTGGCGTTGAGGAGGGCGGTGGGGGTGGCAAGGGCGATCATGGCCAGGCGGAAGCCGAAGACTTGGCGGCACATCGCCTGCAGGGCGTTGATCTGGATGGGGATTGCCGGGCTCGTGGGGGTGTCCCGGCCTTCGGCCGGGAGGGGGTTTTCACCCACGCCACCCGTGCGGCTTTCGTGGTCGCGTGCGGGTGGCCTCTGTGGGGCGGACCACCATCGGCGGCTGACCGGCCGCGCGCACGCCTATCCGGCTCCCCGTTCGCCTGCCCTTCCGACCCGCCGTCCGCATGCCCCTGAACTCCACCCCCCTCCGCCGCCTCCCACCCCGGCGGCAACGCCGGTGTCGCCGACGTCACCGGGATGTCCGGCGCGCCCGTGCGGGCATGGGACGGGAGGACCGTGCCCGCCGGGGGCGTGGTGATCTCCGGTGTGATGGGACGGCGGCGGCGCAGCAGCCCGGCGCGTTCCCCTGTCATCGGCATGCTGTCGCCCACCCCCTACTTGCCCGTCACCGAGCCGAAGTCCGTGCCCGAGCCGAGGATGAGGCCGGCGCCGAGGAGGAGCATCGTGGCCGGGACCATGAAGGTCGTGATCATCATCGTGGCCTTGGGCACGGCCCGGGCGGCCTTGCGACGGGCGTTCTGCGCGTCCGTGCGTCGCATGTCCTTGGCGAGTGACACCAGCGTGTCGACGATCGGCGCACCCAGTTCCTCGCCCTGCTGCAGCGCCGTGACGAACATGGCGACCTGCTCGGAGTCGTTCCTGCGCCGCAGTTCCGCGAAGGCCTCGCGGCGGCTCATGCCGAGGTCCATCTGGCGCAGGGTGATGCGCAGTTCGTCCGCCCAGGGGCCCTCGTACTTGGAGGCGACCCGGTCCAGGGCCTGGCGGAAGCCGAGGCCGGCGCTGACCACGACCGCGAGGACGTCCAGGAAGTCCGGCAGGGTCCGTTCGATGACGTCCTTGCGGATGCGGATCGCCGACCAGATGCCGACCTCCGTCCAGAACGCGCCGAAGGCCAGCAACAGCAGGGCCACCAGGAGCTGGCCGCGCATGAGGAAGACCAGAAGGCCGACCCCGCCCAGCGCCCCGTAGACCGCCCGGCGGGCCGCGTAGCGGTCGATCGTCAGGCCGCCCGGGTTGCCCGCCAGGTCGATCTTGCGGCGGTACTTGGCCACCTGCTTGGGGCCCATCAGGCGCAGGACGGCGGGGGCGTAGCGCATGCCCATGCGGTCGATGAGCGAGTCGACCGCTCCGGTGCGGGTGGAGCCGACCTCCAAGGCCAACGCGAGGTCCCCCGGCAGTTTGGCCTCGGCGCGGTACATGCGGATGCCGGCGAAGATGCCCCAGACGCTGAGGCCCATCAGCAGGGCGAGGAGAAGTCCCATGGGTTGCGTTCCCTCCTGGCTTCTCAGACGTCGATGCGGGACAGGCGGCGGATGAGGACGAAGCCGACGGCGTAGAGCGCGAAGGCGATGATGACCGCCCCCTGGCCGAAGGGGGAGCCGGTCATGCGGTCCAGGGCGCCGTCCTTCACTCCGTTCATCAGGAAGAGCGAGCCGACGCCCAGGACCGGAACGGCGTACGACGTCATGCTGACCTGGGAGAGCTGGGTGCGAACCTCACGTCGGGTCTCCTTGCGCTCCTCCAGGGTCTCCGTCAGGTTCCGCAGGGCGCTCACGACCTGGCCGCCGGCCCGGTTGGACAGGACGAGGGTGGTGACGAGGACGACCAGTTCCCGGGACGGGAGACGGTCCGCCATTTCGTCGAGGGCGTCGTCCAGCGACGCGCCCACCGCGAGCTGCGCGGAGACCTTGCCCAGTTCCTCGCCCGCCGGGGCCTCCATCTCCTCCGCCGCCATGCCGATGGCCGTGCGGAGAGCCAGTCCCGCCTGGGTCGCGTTGGCGAGGATCCGGGCCATCTCGGGGAGCTGGTTGATGAACTTCTCGATGCGTTTCTGGCGTTGCCAGTTCAGGAACTGCACGGCGACCCCGATGCCGAGCAGTCCCGCCAGCGGGCCGAAGAACGGGGCCAGGGCCGCCTGGCCGATCAGCCACAGTCCGGCGACCGTGGCGAGCATGTAGACGAAGAACTCACCCGGGGTGATGTCCAGGCCCGTCGCCGCCAGGCGGAGTTCCAGCTTCCTGCCGAGTTTGGTGCGCCGCAGGCGGCGGTCCAGGTTCCGGAAGTGCCGGCGCCGGCCGCCGAGCGGGACCTGGCCGGTGGCGGAGAGGCGGTCGACGAGCGCCTGGCGCTGTGCCTTGCCCGTGGCGTAGGAGTGCAGGCCGACGACCGCGAGGACGCACGTCAGCAGGGTGACGCCGGTGGTGAGCGTGATGAGCGTTTGCAGATCCATCGGTCGGTCCTACCTGGCTTCTCGGGTGGCTAGCTGGTCCGCGGACCGGGCGATGCCGAAGGCCTGCGGGAGGGGCTGGCTCGCCATGTAGAGGCGGTCGGCGGTGCGGCGTGGGACGGGGAAGTACTCGAAGGCGCCGTGGATACGCCCGTCGGAGCTCATGGGCCGCGCGTTGAAACGGGCGACCGTAACCAGCCGGTACGGGTCGCTGCCGTGGCTGTCCATCAGGGCGATCTCGGTGATGCGGCGGGCGCCGTCCGCGAACCGGGTCAGCTGCACGATGACGTCCACCGCGCTGTTGATCTGGTCGTGCAGCGCCACGAAGGGGATCTCCACGTCCGACATGGAGGCGAGGGTCTGCAGCCGCATCAGCGCGTCCTCCGCGCTGTTGGCGTGGACGGTGGCGAGCGAGCCGTCGTGGCCCGTCGACATCGCCTGGAGCATGTCCAGGGACTCGCCGCCCCGGACCTCACCGACGACGATGCGGTCGGGGCGCATGCGCAGGGAGTTGCGGACCAGGTCGCGGATCGAGATCTGGCCCTTGCCCTCGACGTTCGGTGGGCGGGACTCCAGGCGGATCACATGGGCCTGCTGGAGCTGGAGTTCGGCCGAGTCCTCGATGGTGATGATGCGTTCGCCCCGGGGATCAGCCCGGAGAGCGCGTTCAGCAGGGTCGTCTTGCCGGTGCCGGTCGCGCCCGAGACGATGACGTTGAACTTCGCCTGCACCAGGCCCGCCAGCAGGTACAGCATGTGCTCGTCGAGCGAGCCGAGGCCGATCAGCTCCTGGAGCGTGAAGGAGCGCGGGAAGCGGCGGATCGTGAGGGTGGCGCCCGTCAGGGACAGCGGCGGGATGATGACATTGACGCGCTCGCCGGACGGGAGGCGGGCGTCGACCATCGGGTTCGACTCGTCGACGCGGCGGTTGACCGTCGAGACGATCCGCTCGATCGTCTGCATGAGCTGGTCGTTGGAGGCGAAGCGCAGGGGCAGTTGCTCCACCCGGCCGCCGCGCTCCACGAAGATCGCGTCCGGTCCGTTCACCATGATCTCCGTGATGGAGGCGTCCTCCAGGAGCGGCTCCAGGATGCCCAGGCCCAGCGCCTCGTCGACCACCCTGCGGATCAGCTGCGCGCGTTCCACGGTCGACAGGACCGGGCCCTCGCGGCTGATGATGTGCCCGAGCACCCGCTCCAGCCGCGCCCTGCGCTCGGCGGTGGCCAGCGAGCTCATCTCCGCGAGGTCGATCTCCTCCAGGAGCTTGGCCCGGTAGGAGGCGACCATATGGCCGTCCTCGCCCCGGTTGCCGTTCTCCTCGGGGGTGTTGATACGTGCTCGCAGGCTCATGGGGGCGGTGCTCCTCGTTCGCCGATGGTCAGTGGTCGCGCGGCATCGTGGCGGTCTTGACCGCCGGGTCGAAGTCCCAGCCGGGCACGAGGGACGGGATCTGCACGGTGACCGTGACCGTGACCTCGTCGGCGCCGGGTGACGCACCGCAGTCGGTCCCGTCCGCCAGCCAGCTGCTCACCGCCGCCTGGCAGTCGGCCACGTACGGCCCGTCCAGCGACGCACTGCGCGCCCCCGTCCGGGCCGCCGTCCCCGCCTGCTGGGCCGTGTAGGCGATCAGGCCGAGCTGCAGGGCCGCCAGGGCGACGAGGATCAGGATCGGCAGGAAGCCGATGAACTCGATCGCGACCTGGCCCCGGTCACGGCCCTTGCCGGAACGCGCCATCTCAGTCCGCCTCCTCGACCGCACCGGCGTGACCACGGACCGGGAACGGGACGGAGAGCGTGCCCGGGAAGAGGATGGGGACTTCGAGCTTGACGTCGGCCGTGACATAGCCAGTGCCGCCGCAGGTCACCTCGGCGCCGGAGCTCCACGCCTCCGAGAGGTGCTTGAGCCCGGCGGCCTGGCAGGCACCGTCGCGCGCTCCGCGCTCCGCCGCGGTCGCCGCCCGTACCGCCTCGTCCGCCGCGTTCCCCGCGAGGATGTAGGTGTAGCCGACCAGGACGACCTGCCACAGCGCCACCAGCGTCACGATGATCGTCGGTGTCATCCCGAGGAACTCGATGGTCACCTGGCCCCGGTCCCGCTCCGGCTTCCGCTCCCTTGAAGGCATGTTCATCCCTCCCTCCGCCGTCGAAAGCTCATCGAACCCCGGTCGCCACCCCGGAACCCCCGGCCCCTTTCTGGTCCCCGTCCGGGACCTTGACCAAGCCAAGCTCCCCCGCGAGCCCCCACAGGGCCTGTTTCACCGCGCTCTTGTTCTCCAGTTCGTGGATGCGGCCCGCGTCCACGACGCTCTGCAGTTCCTTGAAGTTGGCGGGGACGACGGTCGCGGCGACCGCCGTGCCGGTGATCTTCTGGATCAGGGGCGGCTGGATCTCCGTGGCGCGGCTGTGGCGGTTGACGACGACGGTCGTCTCCTCGGCCTTGCGGATCTGCAGCCGGTCCCACATCCGGACCGCCCGCTTGGCGCCCCGTACGGCGACCACGTCCGGCGTGGTGATCAGCAGGGCCCGGTCCGCCATCTCCACGGCCGCCGCGCCCGCGCCGCTCAGCTGGGCGCCGCAGTCGATGACGACGATCTCGTAGCGGGAGCGCAGGGCGCTGACGATCTGGCGGGCGGCGCGGTCGGTGACGTCCTCGCCGCGTTCCCCTTCGGCCGGGGCGAGCAGCAGGGCCAGGCCGGTGTCGTGGCGGAAGACCGCGTCGGCCAGGACGCGCGGGGAGATGTCCGTGATGGCGGCCAGGTCGACGACGGAGCGGCGGAACTGGACGTCCAGGTAGGAGGCGATGTCGCCGGTCTGGAGGTCCATGTCGACCAGGGCGGTGCTGCGGCCGGAGGCCTGGGCGGCCAGGGCCAGCTGGATGGCGGTCAAGGTGGCCCCGGTGCCGCCCTTGGCGCCGCTGACGGTGACGACGGTGCCTCCGACGCCGGTGAAGACGTCGCCGCCGGCGCCCAGGTGCCGCCGTACGCCGACGGACCACTGGGCGACCGCCTGGACGCGGCTGGCCAGTTCCTCGTAGCTCAGGGGCAGGGCGACGAGGCCGCGGGCGCCGTAGTCCATGGCGGCCTGGAAGAGGCCGGGGCTCGGGTCCGAGGTGACGAGGATGACGCCGACGGACGGGAAGCGCAGGGCCACTTCGCGGATCAGCTCCAGCGCGGGGACCGGGCCGATCCGCTCGTGCACGACCACGACCTCGGGCAGTTCGTCCACGGACTCGGCGGCGAGCCGCGCGAGGGTGTCGATGAGCTGGGTGGAGTCGCCCACCGGGGCCACCGGCTCGGCGTCCGGGAGCTGGCTGAGCAGCGTCGTGATGGACCGGACGGCGTCCGCTTCACCGACTGCCGGGAGGATCCTCGTGGGCATGCGGGCCTCTCACTTGTCCTTCGCGAGTTCGTACGTCCGGTCCTGCTCCGGGACCGTGCTGTCGCTGCCGGGCGCGACGAGGGCGAGCCGGACCCGCTGGGCGAACGACTCGGCGTAGGTGATGCGCTGGGCGTCGAGGGCGGACAGCGCGAAGGTGATGGGAACGGCGTCGGTGGGCCGCTGGGTGCGGTTGTTCTCGTCCGGCTTCAGCGCGGTCAGGTCGCCCACGTCGATGACCTTGGCGTTCGTCACGATGATCTTCGACTGGTCGGGGTCGCCCTCGCGCTTGCCCTCGAACGTGGCGTACACGTTGACCGAGGAGCCGGGCGTGATCTTGCCGGCCACGCCGGTCGCCGCGTCGATCATGATGGCGACCTCCTGCTGGCCCGGCTGGAGGGCGGGCCGGCGGACGATCATGTCGGACTGGAGCAGGGAGCCCGAGCGCAGCGTCGTGACGGCGATCTTGCCCTGGATCTCCCGCAGATCGGTGACGGCGTTGCCGGACAGCCACCGTTCGGGCATCTTGATCTTCTCGAACTGGCCCGTGGTGAGCGTGGTGTAGGGCGGCACGTCCGACTTCAGCCGGTAGGCGGTGACCTCGGGGCCGACCTTGGACTTCACGTCGCCTATGACGGAGAGCACGCCGGCGAAGGCGCCCAGGGCGCAGACGACCGACAGGAGCAGGAGAATCACGCCGCGGCGCTGACGGGAGTTCATGAACCGTACAACCTCGTTGGGGGTAGCGGTCGGTCGGGATCGGAGCCGTGCGGACGAGCGGTGTCAGGTGTCACCCCGGGCGACGTCCACCCGGCGCCCCGACGGCGGTTCGGTTCTCGAGCTGCTTGATGGGCGGGCTGTCGTAGACGGGTGGCATGGCCGAACAGAACACGCAGCGGTCGCCGATGACGTCGATGCCGCACCAGTGGCAGCTGCCGCGCCGTACGGAGGTGACCAGCTGGTAGAGGACCGACAGGTCGGGCAGAAAGCTGCAGAACTCGATCAGCTTGCCGGTGCCCCACCAGCCGGGCGACTCGGCCGGCAAAGGGATCTCGCGCAGCCCCTGCACCTTCCAGGAGGGGGCGAGGGTGGTGGTGACCCAGTCGGACTGGAGCTGTCCCTTGGCGACGAGCATCCAGGTGCCGAACTCGGGGCCGGGAAGGGCGGCTTCGGGGGTGATTCTGACGAGCTGCGGCTCGGGGTGGGCGAGTACGCCGAACTGGCTGCCCGGGACCCAGGACTTGGCGTGCGACTTCAGACCGACGGGGACGCGGTCGAGCCGGGTGACGGAGCCCAGCAGCGCCCCGGCGTGGATGTAGTGGACGAGCAGCCGGCCTGCCGAGGCGAGCACGCCGGGGCTGATGTCGCAGGACGCCAGCTGCCGTAACTGGCGGGCCAGGACCGCCAGTCCGAGCGGGGGAAGGTCCGGGTTGAAGAAGGCGATGCGGTCGCTCTCCATGAGGGAGCGCAGGGTGTGCAGCCGGCGCTGCACGGCGGTGGGCGCGGCCTGGGAGCAGACCACGATGACGTGTCCGTGGTGCTCGACCAGGGTCTGCAACTCGGCGAGCGCCTGTTCCATGGGGCGCCGGTCGATGTCCCTCAGCACGACGGCGGGCAGGGTGCGTTCGTCCTGTGGCGGCAGCGCCATGTCGGCACTGGTCACGGCAATGGCAGTTGGCACGCGCAGATCCCCGTTTCCCCATGCCCGTCGGCGCGCCGGTGTGACTCCGGCCCACTTCGGTGACTTCACTGCGTGACTACCTCAGCACTGTATCCACGGCTCTGTGACCGGAGAACAGCGTTTGTGTAGCTCGGGAGCAACTGTCGTTGCACAAGATGCGCCAAAACGGGGCAGGTTGAGCATCTCGCCGGTCGCAGTCAGGGCCCGGGCAAGGGGGCCCGGAGGGCTCAGCGGTGGGGCCACTGCTCGACAGGTTGGCCTGGACCTCTTGACAGTACATCTGGTCTGGACCATTTTCTTGTCATGTCCAGACACAGACGATCCATGCGACTGTGGTCGGGTGCCGTCACGGCTGCCCTGGCCCTCACCGTCACGACCGTCGGCCAGGCCTCCGCCGCCGACGTCAACAACGCCAGGAACGCCGGCTTCGAGTCGGGCCTGAGCGACTGGACCTGTTCCGCGGGCAGCGGTACGGCCGTCTCCTCCCCGGTGCACGCCGGCACTGCCGCGCTGAAGGGGACCCCGGCGGGGCAGGACAACGCCCGGTGCTCCCAGACGGTGCGGGTGAAGCCCGGCTCGACGTACACCCTGGGCGCCTGGGTCCGGGGCGGATACGCCTACCTCGGTGTCACGGGCACGGGCACGACCGACGTGTCGACCTGGACCCCGGACTCCTCCTCCTGGAAGCAGCTCTCGACGACCTTCAGGACGGGCTCGTCGACGACCTCCGTGACGGTGTACACGCACGGCTGGTACGGGCAGGCCGCCTACTACGCGGACGACGTGTCGGTGTTCGGGCCCGACGGGGGCGGCGGCACCGATCCCGGCCCCACGGTCCCGGCCACGCCCAGCGGTCTGAACGTCTCCGGTACGTCGTCCTCGTCCGTGTCGCTGGCGTGGAACACCGTCTCCGGGGCGACGGGTTACACCGTCTACCGCGACGGCACGAAGGTGACGGCCGTCTCCGGCACCTCGGCGACCGTGACCGGCCTCGCCGCCTCGACGTCGTACTCCTTCCAGGTCGCGGCGGCCAACGCGGCGGGCGAGTCGCCGAAGTCGGCGGCGGTGACGGGCCGGACGAACGCGCCGACGGGTCCCGGTCCCGCACTGCCCAGGCACGCCGTGACCGGCTACTGGCAGAACTTCGACAACGGCGCCACCGTCCAGAAGCTCGCCGATGTCCAGTCGCAGTACGACATCATCGCCGTCGCCTTCGCGGACGCGACCTCGACGCCGGGCGCGGTGACCTTCAACCTGGACTCGGCCGGTCTTGGCGGCTACACCGTCGACCAGTTCAAGGCCGACGTCAGGGCCAAGCAGGCCGCCGGCAAGAAGGTCATCATCTCGGTCGGCGGTGAGCGCGGCACGGTGGCGGTGAACGACGCGGCCTCGGCGGCGAACTTCGCGAACTCGGTGTACGCGGTGATGCGGGAGTACGGCTTCGACGGCGTCGACATCGACCTGGAGAACGGCCTCGACGCGACC
This sequence comes from Streptomyces sp. CA-179760, assembly GCF_050937045.1. Lineage (NCBI taxonomy): Bacteria > Bacillati > Actinomycetota > Actinomycetes > Kitasatosporales > Streptomycetaceae > Streptomyces > Streptomyces sp. CA-179760. Next base: position 6,243,859 of record NZ_JBNJLZ010000001.1, on the reverse strand, counting down.
TACATGACGCAGGCCCTGCGGTCGCTGTCGGCGAAGGCGGGCTCGTCGCTGATCATCACGATGGCGCCGCAGACCATCGACATGCAGTCGACGTCGAACTCCTACTTCCGGACGGCCCTGAACATCAAGGACATCCTCACGGTCGTCAACATGCAGTACTACAACAGCGGCTCCATGCTGGGCTGCGACGGCAAGGTGTACAGCCAGGGCTCGGTGGACTTCCTGACCGCCCTGGCCTGCATCCAGCTGGAGGGCGGGCTCGCCCCGTCCCAGGTCGGGCTCGGCCTGCCCGCCTCGACCCGGGGCGCGGGGAGCGGCCATGTGCCGCCGTCCGTCGTGAACAACGCCCTGGACTGCCTGACCAAGGGCACCGGATGCGGTTCCTTCAAGCCGTCGCGGACGTATCCCGACCTGAGGGGCGCGATGACCTGGTCGACGAACTGGGACGCTGCGGCGGGCAACGCCTGGTCGAACGCGGTCGGGCCGCACGTCCACGGGCTGCCGTAGCGGCGCCGGACGCCGTCACCCCATCGGCCGGTAATGGCCAAGCACCCAGGCCAGCTGCGGGAACCACTCCTGGAGCCGGGACCTGGGCTTGGCCTCCACCACGCATTCGTAGAACCTGCCGTCCATGTGGACCACCGAGACCATCAGGGCCTTGCCGTCGGGGCTCGCCCGGTAGTGGACGCCGCGGATCTCGGGCCAGCGGAACTCGATCGTCTGGCCGGACGACTCGAAGGCGACACCCGACGCGTCGACGACGACCGCGTTGCGTTTGTCGACGGCGAGGAATTCCGGGCCGGCAGGTGCGGGTGCCGGTTGCTGGGGCGGTGTCTGGGCGTACGGGGGTGGCGCGGGCGGATACGGGGACGGCAGGTACGGGGACGACGGGGGCGCGTAGGCGGGCTGAGCGGGCGCGTACTGCGGCGGGGGCGGGCCGAAGCCGGGGCCGGGTGGTGGGAGTGGCTGCTCGGTCATCCGTCGATTCTCCCCGCCTGTCTCCCCTCCTAGAAGAAGTCCCCCCACGGCTGGTCCCAGATCTGCTTCACGCACAGGACCAGGAACAGCAGCCCCGCGATGGCGAGCATGGCGTTGCTCACGGGGCCGTTGCGCCACTGCCTGGGCGTACGGCTGGAGTTCAGCAGCCAGAGCAGGGTGCCGGCGAGGAAGGGCAGGAAGGCCGCGCCGAGGACGCCGTAGATGATGACCAGGCGGAAGGGCTCGTCCTCGAAGAGCAGCACGATCGGCGGGAAGGTGAGCCAGAGGAGGTAGGCGCGGAAGGGCCAGGAGCGTTCGCGCCTGCCGGAGGCGATCTCCTCGCCCTTGACGCCCTCCTTGCCCGACAGCCGTGATACGAAGTCGGCGAACATCAGGCTCACGCCGTGCCAGACGCCGATCAGCGAGGTGAACGACGTGGCGAAGAAGCCGACCAGGAAGAACTTGGCCGTCGCCGCGCCGTACTCCGCCTCCAGGATGTCGCCCAGCTGGATCAGGCCCTTGTCGCCGCTCGCGATCGCGACGTTCGCCGAGTGGAGCAGCTCCGCGCCGACGAAGAGCATGGCGATCACGAAGATGCCGGTCGTGGCGTAGGCGACGCGGTTGTCCAGGCGCATGACCTTCATCCAGCCGGTGTCGGTCCAGCCCTTGGCGTTGACCCAGTAGCCGTACGCAGCGAGCGTGATCGTGCCGCCGACGCCGCCGATCAGGCCCAGGGTGTTGAGGATCGAGTCCTTCTCGTCGGGCAGCACCGGGAGAAGACCGGCGAAGGCGTCGAGGAGGTTCGGGGTGACCCGGATCGCCACATACACCGTCACCACGAACATGACGCCCACCAGGACCGTCATGACCTTCTCGAACACGGCGTACTTGTTGAACCAGACGAAGACCAGGCCGACCAGGCCGCAGGCGATGGCCCACCACTTCAGGTCCATCACGTCCGGGAACAGCGCCTGCAGCGGCAGCGCGCTCGACGACATCGCCGCCGCGCCGTAGACGAAGCCCCAGACGACGACGTACACGGCGAAGAACCACGTGGTCCAGCGGCCGAGGCTCGCCCAGCCGTCGAACAGGGTCCGCCCCGTGGACAGATGCCAGCGGCCCGCGGCCTCGGCCAGTGAGATCTTCACCAGGCATCCGATGATCGCGGCCCACAGGAGGGTGTAGCCGAAGTTGCTGCCCGCGATGAGTGTGGCGACCAGATCACCGGCGCCGACCCCGGTCGCCGCGACGACGATGCCCGGCCCGATGTACTTCCAACTCGCCTTACGGGGCTGAGGAGGGTGCTGGGCCGTGTTCTCCGTGGTGTTGCCCGTGGTGTCCGCCATGGAGGTCAAGAAACATCAAAGAGCCCGGGCCGACAAGAGGGCCTCACGGAATCCCCCCAGGGGCGCGGGGCTGTGTCGATTTGCGGCTCCGCCGCGTGGGCGCGAACAACCACAAGGAACCCGCGGCCCGGGAACAGGCCAAGGCGGCTATGACAAACCGCCATGGCCCACCCAGAGAGGGTCACGGCTGTCGCCGACCACAGCCGTCCGCCCCGCACGTGCCGAGCTCGAACCACACGGTCTTGCCCGGCCCGTCCCGGTGGCAGCCCCAGCGCTGGGCGAGTGCGTCCACCAGGAACATCCCACGGCCGTTCTCCCCGGTACCCGCGTCCAGCACCCGCGGCACCCGGCGCTCCGCGTCGGCGACCTCGCAGCGCAGTACGCCGTGCGCGGCGAACAGGGTCAGCCGGAAGCCGCTCTCGGCGTGCACCACGGCGTTGGTGGCCAGTTCGCCGACGAGCAGTTCGGCCACGTCCGCAACCTCCCCGCGCTCCGCGAGCCCCCAGCCTTCCAACTGTCTGCGGACCTCCGCGCGTGCCTCGCGGACGGCGGAGAGCCGGGGCCCGTACTCGACGCTGAGGTGGCCCGCTCCCAGGGGTGGCTGGGGGAACGGACCGTACCGTGCGTCGGGGTCCGGGAGGTGGCGCCCGGAGAGTTGCAGCATGGGTCCAGGGTGATCCCCGGGGACGGTCCGGCGCAGGGGGAGGACTACCCGATCCCCTACCTGCTTGTGCAGGTCACCCGTACTGGAGGCGGACCGTGGCTCCCTCGGTGTCGTCGCGGATGTCGACGTACGCGCACACCTGGCGCGCGTACCACAGGCCCGGTCCGGGGTCCTGGCCGGTGGGCGGTGGCGGGACGAAGCCGGCGAGTGGGTCGTCGATCCGGCGGGCCGAGCGCAGTTCGCAGACGCAGGCGGGCGCCTCGCCCCACAGCAGGGCGGTGCCGTCGAGGGGGGCCAGGGCCGCCGCCGTCTCGGCGACGGCCGTGGCGAACAGTTCGGCGTCGGCGGCGGGCAGGCCGCGGGTCTGCGCCCAGGACCGTACGGCCGCGGCGTGCGGCTGTGCGAGGCGCTCGGCGCCGACCGGGGGCAGCGGCAGCGGCACGGCGTCGAGTTCGGCCGCGAGCCGTGCCGGGTCCTCGTAGACCTCCGTGTCGGGGTGGGTGCGGCGGGCCGCGGCGACGACGGCGGGCCCGGCGGTGCGGGTGTCGTAGGCGCACAGGGCGGTGGTGGCCATCGGGGCGAAGAGGGGGTTGGCGAGGGCCTCGTAGCGGATCCACTCGGTGGTCTCGCGGGCCGAACGGCCGGCGCGGCCGCTCCACACGGGCTCCATGAGGAGGTGGATCCGGCCGCCCGGGGCGGCGTGGGCGGCGAGGTAGGCGGCGGCCCGGGCCACGGCGTTGGCGGCGGAGCCGGTGTACCAGTCGGTGTGCGGGATGCAGGTGATGTCCTTGGCGTCGCCGCCGAGGGCGTCCCGGAGCAGGTCCAGGTTGCGGGGGTCGGCGATGGCCACGGGCGGTGGTTCGCCGGGGGCGGCGAGGCCTTCGCCGAGGAAGGGCAGGGCGGCGGCCAGGAAGTCCTCGTCGGACTCGAAGACGGCCATGCGGTGGTCGAACGGGGCGGGTAGGGAGGGCTGTCGGACGGTCATCTGTTCCCCTCGGGAGGTGGGTGGGTGTTCCGGTGCGGGAGGGTCAGCGCTGTGCCGTCACCCAGGCGGCGATCTGGCTGCGGTTGCTGAAGCCGAGCTTGCTGAGGATGCGTTCCACATGGCCTTCGGCGGTGCGGCGGGCGATCACCAGGCGGTCGGCGATCTGCTGGTTGGCGAGCCCCTCGGCGACCAGCCGGGCGACCTCTGACTCGCGGCGGGTCAGGCGGACCGTGGTGTCGTCGTGCGGGGCCGGGGAGTCCCCGGGACGCGCGCGGACCGGCTCCTGGAGGGCCTGGCCGACGATTTCCGCGAGGCCGAGTCCGCCACCGCGCCGGTGAGCCCGTTCGAAGGCGTCCCGTCCGAGGGCCCGGCAGGCTCGCTCCTCGCTGTCCCGGCGTACGGAGTTGAGGGTGCGCGCGCCCCAGCGGCCGGTGTCGATGTCGGCCCAGACGCGGTCGGCGCCGCCCATCAGCAGGGCCGCGTGCCGGTGGGCACCGCGTTCGGCGGCGATCGACGCGAGCAGGTCGAGGGTCAGGGCGATGCCGATGATGTCGTGGACGGCGTGTTTGAGCCGCAGGGCCTCGCGGGCGTGCCGTTCGGCCCGGGGCCAGTCGTGGCGCACGGTGTGCGCGAGGGCGAGGATGCGCAGTACGTACGACCGAACCCACTGCTCGCCGTGCCGTTCGCACAGCCGCAGGGCCTGCTCGCAGACCTCGACGGCACGGTCGGCCTCGCCGAGGAAACCCAGCGCGCAGGCGAGTTCGACCTGGTCGAGGCCTACGAGGCTCAGGTGCTGGCCGGGTACGCGGCCGCGGGCGACGGTGGCTTCGAAGTGCGTCAGCGCGCCGGGCAGGTCGTCGCCGAACAGCCGGATGACGCCGATGACGTACTCGGCGTGGGCGGCCTCCGCGGTGTCGCCCAGGGCACGGGCGAGGGCGAGGGCGTCGGTGGCCTGGCGGCGGCCCCGGGGGAAGTCCTGGGTGGTGGCGGCCAGCAGCCCGGCGACCCAGAGGCCGCGGGCCCGTTCCCGGGTGGGTTCGGGGCTTGCGGCCAGGGCCCGTTCGAGCCAGTACAGGCCCTCGCGGGGGGCGCCGCAGGCGTGCCAGTAGAACCAGAGGGTGCCGGCGAGCCTGAGTCCGGCACGCTCCTCGCCCGGGGTGGACAGGCTGAAGTCGAGGGCGGCACGCAGATTGTCCCGGTCGGCACGCAGCCGCGCGACGGTCTCCGGCTGCCCCGGCCCGAACCAGCCGCGCTCGCACTCCTCGGCCTGCCACAGCATCCGGTCCCGCTGCCGCCTCCGCGCGGCCCCCTCCTCCCCCACCGTCCGCAACCGCTCGAGCCCGAACTGCCGCAGCGTGTCCAGCATCCGGTACCGCACCCCGCCGGGCCCCGGCTCCCGGCACAACACGGACTTGTCCACGAGCCCGGCGACGGCGTCGAGGACTTCATCGACACGGAGTCCGACCGGTCCTGGCCCGGCTTGCCAGCTGCCTACGGCGTCTCCGGCGTTCCCGGCCGGGGGCAGAGCGACGGCGCCGGGGTCGGACACGGGCGGGGACAGCGTCACATCCCCCAGGCCGGACACAGGCGGCAGCAGGGGCGCGCAGCCGGATCCGGCCACGGCCAGGGACGGGGTCACACCGCCCGGACACGGAACGGGCCGAGGCAGCGGCACGCCGCCCGGCCATGGCACGGGCGAGGGCGGCATCCCACCAGCGCCGAGCGGAGCGGCCGGGGGATGGCGGCGTGGCACGGGACTCGGCGTGGTCCCCTCGGCCGGGCCGGGTGCGAGTGGTGGGGAGTCGACGGGATCGGCGGCGAGCGGGGGCAGTGTCGTGGTTCGCGTGAGCGCCTGCGCGGGGTGAGGGCGCTCCAGGGTCGCGCCTGCCCGCACCGCCCCGCCACCGAAGCCCGTCGCGGCCTCCGGCAGGACGAACTGCGCCGAAACCAGACCCGTTCCCCACCCCGCGTCCCCCTCCCCTGTGTCGTCCGCGCACACCGCTTCCGCCGTCTCCAGGTCGAAGCCGCCCGCCAGAACCGACAGTCGGGCCCATACCGTCTGCTCGGGGCCGGTGCACAGGTCATGGCTCCAGGCGACGGCTGCCCGCAGGGTCTGGTGGCGGGGCAGGGCCGCGGGGCTGCCGGTGGTGAGGTAGCGGTAGCGGTCGTCGAGGCGGTCGAGGAGCTGGTCGACGTCGAGGACGCGCATCCGGACGGCGGCGAGTTCGATGGCCAGGGGAAGGCCGTCCAGGCGGCGGCAGAGGCGGGCCACGGACGCGAGGTTGCCGGGGGTGAGGCGGAAGCCGGGGACGACGGCGGCGGCACGGTCGGCGAAGAGGGTGAGGGCCGGATAGCCCTCGGCGGCGGACAGGTCTCCGTCGGGGTCGGGCACCGGCAGCGGCCGTACCTCCAGCAGATGCTCCTCGGTGAGGCCGAGCCGGTGCCGGCTGGTGGCGAGGATCCGGACGCCCTCGGTGCCGTGCAGCAGGGCCGCGGCCAGCCGGGCGCACGCGCCCGCCAGATGCTCGCAGTTGTCGACGACGAGGAGCAGCCGCCGGTCCCGTACCTGCTCGACGAGGGCGTCCAGCGGCGGCTGCGCGGAGTGGTCGTGCAGCCCCAGCGCGTCGGCGGCGGCGAGCGGGACGAGCGCCGGGTCGTGCAGCCCGGAGAGGTGCACGAAGCGCACGCCGTCAGGGAAGGCGCGCCGCACACGGGCCGCGATGCGCGCGGCGAGCCGGGTCTTGCCGACGCCGCCCGGTCCGGTGAGCGTCACCAGCCGTGCGCGGGACAGCAGTTCGCGGCCTTCGGTCAGTTCGCCACGCCGGTCGACGAAGCTGGTCGTCTCGGCCGGCAGCTGGTTGTCCCGTCGTGGCGCTGATCCGCCCATGATCAGCCAGTCCTCTGGGGGTGTGGTCCGAGGATCCGGACAGTCCGGCTCCCCTTGCGCGGATCCTCACTCTCCTCCGCCCCATTCACATACGCACGCGCGAGTCACACCCGTGGGTGTACTTCGCCCGGGACACCTCGACCGCCGCGCCGCACGCGTACACTGCGCGACCGCTTTCAGTCTTGACCTGCTCATGCCATTGGCAGAACGATGTGCGCCACCCGCACTACGTACGTCGCAGGAACAACCCCACCTCCCGCAAGGAGATTTCATGCGACTTCGCATACGAGGCTCCGGGGCCGGCACCGGCAGACGCACCGCCGCCCTCGCCGCCCTTCTCGCACTCGCCCTCGCGGCGCCCCTGTCCGCGACGGCGCCGGACGCCACCGCCGACAGTGCGCCCAAGGCGGCCCCTTCGGCAGACGACGTCAGGCAGTACGAGGTCCATCTGCACGCGACGGCCAAGGACCGCACGGCACTTCAGCGCACGGGCGTGACCGTGGACGAGTCCCACGGCCACGGGGTCGTCGTCTCCGGGCGCGCGGACCAGATCAGGAAGCTGCGGACACTGGGCTACGAGGTCACCGCCCTCGGCGCGGTGCCCGACCGGTCCGCGGGCGAGGACGACGTCCGGATCTACGACTTCCCGTCCGCCGACTCGCGCTACCACAACTACGCGGAGATGACGACCGAGATCAACTCGATCGTCTCGGCCAACCCGTCGATCGCGAGCCGGCGCGTGATCGGCAAGTCGTACCAGGGCCGGGACATCGTCGCCCTCAAGATCAGCGACAACGTGGGCAGCGACGAGGCCGAGCCGGAGGTGCTGTTCACGCACCACCAGCACGCCCGCGAGCACCTGACCGTCGAGATGGCGCTCTACCTGCTGCGCGAGCTGACCTCCGACTACGGTTCCGACTCCCGCGTCACCAGCATGGTGAACAACCGTGAGATCTGGATCGTCCCGGACCTCAACCCGGACGGCGGCGAGTACGACATCGCCACCGGGTCGTACCGCTCGTGGCGCAAGAACCGCCAGCCCAACTCGGGTTCGTCGTACGTCGGCACGGACCTGAACCGCAACTGGAACTACCGCTGGGGCTGCTGCGGCGGCTCCTCCGGCTCGGCGTCCTCCGACACCTACCGGGGCACGGCGGCGGAGTCGGCGCCCGAGGTGAAGGTCGTCGCCGACTTCGTGCGCAGCCGGGTCGTCGGCGGGAAGCAGCAGATCAAGGCCGGTGTCGACTTCCACACGTACAGCGAACTGGTGCTCTGGCCGTTCGGCTACACGTACTCGGACACGACAACCGGGATGACCGCGGACGACAACGCGGCGTTCAAGGCAATCGGGCAGAAGATGGCCGCGAGCAACGGGTACACGGCGGAGCAGTCCAGCGATCTGTACATCACGGACGGGTCGATCGACGACTACCTCTGGGGCACCCACAAGATCTTCGGGTACACGTTCGAGATGTATCCGAGGTCCGGTGGAGGCGGGTTCTACCCGCCCGACGAGGTCATCGAGCGGGAGACTTCGCGTAACCGCGACGCGGTGCTGCAGCTGCTGGAGAACGCGGACTGCATGTACCGGTCGATCGGCAAGGAAGGCCAGTACTGCGCCTAGTCGGCGTCCTCCTCTGCGTCCTCGTCGAAGTAGGCGTCCAGAACCGCGTCCAACTGGGCGTCCCACTCCGTGAAACGGCTCCTGGCCGGTGCTTCGATCTCGATCGGGTACCAGCGCCGGTCAGGGGTGTGGACGGTGACGGTGTAGCGCTTGCCGAAGCGGGCGGTCTCCGTCTCGACCGCGCCGATCTCGTCCCAGCGGAACTCGCACTCCTGGTCGTCCAGGGAGAGTCGTACGCCTCTGTGGTCGGCGACCAGTTTCGCGCGGCGGTCGGACGCCTCGAAGACGGGACCGCCTTCCGGTGCGGCGTCCTCCTCCGCGGCGTCCTCCACCGGCTCCGCGGCGTCCTCCACCGGCTCCGGGGCGGCCTCTTCGGCCCCCTCGGCTTCCTCGGTCTCCTCTGTGTCGTCGGCGGCTTCGGCGTCTTCGGCTTCCGCGACCTCGGCTTCCTTCTCCGGCTTCTCGTCCCCTGTCCGTGCGGACGCGGGGACGTGAGCCCGGGGATGAAGGCCGGGTCGAATCCGGCGCCTTCCAGGGGCTGGCTGCTCGAACCTATGCGCTGCTCCACAGCGCAGCAGTATGGTCGACAAACCTGTGCCGCACACAACCGGCCCCGGCATCGTTATCAGACGCCTACAAGCACCGAGCGGCGCCTGTGCGAACAAGCCGAGCACCGCCACCGCCCTCACGAACCCAACCGACCGTTCGGTAACATGTTCGACCGGCAGGGTCCGGGCGGCCGGCCCTGATCCCGAAGGACGGACCACGGAACGGACGGGGGAACACCGATGACGAGCACTCACGCCTTATCCGAGGCCGGGAGCAGCCCACCACCGGAGAACGACACGGTCATCGACGTTCGGGACCTGCGGATGCGCTACCGCAGCCAGGAAGTACTGAAGGGTGTCGAGTTCACGGCCCGGCGCGGCGAAGTCGTCCTGTTGCTCGGCCCCAACGGCGCGGGCAAGACGACCACGATCGAGGTCCTGGAAGGCTTCCGGATGCGCTCGGCCGGTGACGTGACCGTTCTCGGCACCGATCCGGCCGGCGGGGACGAGCGGTGGCGGGCCCGCCTGGGCATCGTGTTGCAGTCCTGGCGTGATCACGGCAAGTGGCGGGTGCGGGAGCTGCTGGCCCATCTCGGCTCGTACTACGCGCCGTACTCCACCGCCCTCGTGCGGCGGCCGTGGGACGCCGACGAGCTCCTCGCCGCCGTCGGCCTGACCGAGCAGGCGGACAAGCGGGTCGGAACCCTGTCCGGCGGGCAGCGCAGGCGTTTCGACGTGGCCGTCGGCATCGTGGGCAGACCCGAGGTGCTGTTTCTGGACGAGCCGACGGCCGGTCTGGATCCGGAGGCGAAGAACGAGTTCCACGGCCTGGTGCGCGGGCTGGCGGACGAGAACACGACTGTTCTGCTGACCACGCACGACCTCGCCGAGGCGGAGCGGCTCGCCGACCGGATCCTCATTCTGGCCGGTGGCCGGATCGTGGCCGACGGCTCGGCCGAGGAGCTGTCGCGGCAGGTGTCGGCCGAGGCCACGGTGCACTGGACGCGGGACGGTCGGCCCTTCGAGGAGACGACGGCCGATCCCACCCGGTTCGTCCGCCGGCTGTTCGAGGAGCACGGCGAGGCGATCGGCGGGCTGGAGGTGCGCCGGGCGAGCCTGGAGGACACCTACCTGACGATGGTGCGGGAGCTCGAGGCGGGGAGCGTCCCCGATGAACAGGCGGTACACGCTTTCGGAGAGGGTTCGCGATGAGTCCGGTGTGGAACGCGGCGGCGCTGGGGGTACGGCGCGGCTGGACGGAACTCCGGCAGACGTTCACCACCGGCCAGGACGTGTTCGGGTACGTGATCTGGACGGTGCTGCTCATCGTGCCCCTGTACCTGGCCAGGGACGAGCCGCTGAAGGGCGCCGGCATCTCCACCGGCGCGTTCATGCTGCCGAGCCTGCTGGGGATGACGCTCGCGTTCACCGGGATGATGACCACGGCCCAACTGCTCGCGAGCGAGCGCGAGGACGGCACCCTGCTGCGGGCCAAGGCCGTGCCCCACGGCATGGTCGGCCACCTGGTCGGCAAGATCGTCATGGTGTCGGGGACGGCTCTCGCCTCCATGGCGTTCCCCTTCGCCGTGGGGGTGTTCCTGGTGGACGGGGTGGCCCAACAGGGTGGCGGGGCGCTGCTGACGCTGGTGTGGGTGGTGCCGCTGGGTCTCCTGGCCACCCTGCCGATGGGCGCCGTCATCGGCTCACTCGTCGACAGTCCGCGCGCCGTCGCTTTGCTGATGCTTCCGGTGATGGGGCTCATCGTGATCTCCGGGATCTACTTCCCGCTGTCGAAGCTGCCCGAGTGGCTGCAGACCGTCGGGCAGATCTTCCCCATGTACTGGCTCGGCATCGGTCTCCGCTCGGCGCTGCTGCCGGCCGATGCGGCCGCCGTCGAGATCGGCGCATCCTGGCGGCACCTGGAGACGGCGGGTGTGCTGGCCGCCTGGGCGGTCGCCGGGCTGCTTCTCGCACCGTCCGTCCTGCGCAGGATGGCCCGCCGCGAGTCCGGGGCCGCGATGGCGGAACGGCACCGGAAGGCGATGCAGCGCGTCGGCTAGTGATGTGCCGGGGGCGGCCCGGCTCCTGTCAGTCCGGGCCGGGCAGGCCGCGGCGAGCAGGGCGCGGCGAGCAGGGAGTCCGCCTCGTCGGATGCCCTGCTCGCCGCGGATGCGGACGCGTTCCTCGCGCCGGGTGGCGAAACCCCGCGGTCACAGCACTAGACGAACAGGCTCAACACGGCTGCCACCACAAAACCCGCCACCGACAGCACACTCTCCAGCACCGTCCACGACTTCAGCGTGTCCCGCTCGCTGATGCCGAAGTACTTGGCGACCATCCAGAAGCCGCCGTCGTTGACGTGCGAGGCGAAGATGGAGCCGGCCGAGATGGCCATGATGACCAGGGCGACGAAGGCCTGGGAGTGGTCGCCCTCGGAGAGGAGCGGGGCGACGATGCCCGCCGTCGTGACGATCGCCACCGTCGCCGAGCCCTGGGCGACGCGCAGGACCACGGAGATCAGGTAGGACAGGACGAGCACCGGCAGGCCCACGTCGTTGAACGTGTCGGAGAGGGCCTGGGCGACGCCGCTGGCCTTGAGGACGGCACCGAAGATGCCGCCCGCGCCGACGACCAGCAGGATGTTGCCGACCGGCTTGAGGGACGCCGTGGACACCGTCTCCAGGGACTTGCGGGACCAGCCGCGCCGGATGCCGAGCAGGTAGTACGCGAGGAACAGGGCGAGTGTGAGCGCCACGAAGGGGCTGCCGAAGAACTCGATCACCGAGCGCAGCGTGGAGGGGTCCAGGGCGATCGAGGAGAAGGTCGCGGCCAGGATCAGGACCAGCGGGGTGCCGATGATGCCGAGGACCGTGCCGAGGGAGACCGGCTGCTCGCGCGGCTCCGTGCCGGTCGCCCGCTGCTCGTCGAGAACCGCCTGCTTGGCCTCCTCAGCCGCCTCGACCATGTCCTGCGGCACGGCGACGAAGATGCGGCGGCCGATCCACGCCGAGTACGCCCACGCGGCCAGCACGGCGGGCAGTCCGCAGACGATGCCCATGAGGATGACCCAGCCGAGGTCGACGTGGAGGAGACCGGCCGCGGCCACCGGGCCGGGGTGCGGCGGCAGGAAGGCGTGGGTGACGGAGAGGCCCGCGAGCAGGGGCAGACAGTAGAGCAGGATCGACTTGCCCGAGCGCTTGGCGGCGGCGTAGACGATCGGTGCCAGGACGAAGATGCCGACGTCGAAGAAGACCGGGATACCGAAGATCAGGCCGGTCAGGCCCATGGCGAGCGGGGCGCGCTTCTCGCCGAAGAGGTTGAGGAGCCGGCTCGCCAGTACCTCGGCGCCGCCGCTGACTTCGAGGATCGCGCCGAGCATGGTGCCCAGGCCGATGATGATGGCGACATGGCCGAGGATGCCGCCCATGCCGGACTCGATCGTGGAGACGGCGTCCGACTTCTGAACCGTGCCGAAGAGTTCGGTGACCGACAGTCCGGCCGCCAGGCCGACGGCTATGGAGACCGCGAGCAGGGCGACGAACGGCTGGAGTCTCATCTTGATGATGAGGAACAGCAGGAGCCCGATACCGAGGGCGGCGGTGAGGAGCAGTCCGGCCGTGCCGTCCACGAGGAGGAGCAGGCCTCCGGTGTGGGGTGGGGTCTCGGCAGGGGCGGACGCGGCGAGCGGAAGGGACATTTGGGGGTCCTCTACTTAAATGCATACTGTTTCGGGGTAGGGGGGAGCGCGGCGCGGCGCACCTGTGGCGCCGCGCCTGAAAGGGCGAGGTGTTGGAGGTCAGCCGAGGACGGCCAGCGCGTCGATCTCGACGAGGAGACCCGCGGGCAGACCGACGTAGACCGTGGTGCGCGCGGCGGGCGGCTGGGTCAGGCCCTGCTCCTCGAAGTACGCGTTGTAGATCGCGTTCATCTCGGCGAAGTGGTCGACGTCGGTGAGGTAGACGCGGATCATCATCACGTCGTCCCAGCCGGAGCCGCCCTCCTCGAGGATCGCCTTGACGTTGGCCAGGGTCTGGAGGGTCTGCTCGCGCAGGGTCGGCCCGGCGGGCGTGGGCGCCTTGCCCTCCTCGGCGGGCAGGAAGCCGACCTGGCCGGCGACCTGGAGGATGTTGCCCTTCCTCACACCGTGCGAGAACTTCGCCGGCGGCGTGGTGTGGGTCTTCGGGGTGAGTGCGATCTTGTCCGTCATACGGTGCCCTTCACTGGTGTTCTGCCGGAGTACTCCCCGCTGATGGCGTCCGCCGTACGGCGCACCAGCGGCAGGAGGGTGAGGAGTTCGTCGGCGGTGACCACGACGTTCGGCGCGGAGACCGACATCGCGGCGACGACCCGGCCGTCGGCGCCGCGGATGGGCGCCGCGACGCAGTTGATGGACTCCTCGTGGCCGCCGAGGTCGGTGGCCCAGCCCTGTTCGCGCACCTTGTCCAGCTCGCGCAGGAACGCGCCGGCGTTGGGTGTCGAACGGGACGTGTACGTGGGGTAGTCGAGCTTCTCCGCCACGGCCCGGCGCTCGTGCTCGGGCAGGTCGGCCAGCAGCAGCTTCGCGACCGCGGCGACGGTGATGGCGACGGGCTTGCCGATCCGGGAGTACATCCGCACGGGGTAGCGGCTCTCGACCTTGTCGATGTAGAGGACCTCGTTCTCCTCGTACACGGCGAGGTGCACGGTGTGCCCGCAGCTCTCGTTGAGGCGGACCAGGTGGGGATGGGCGATCTCGCGGACGTCGAGGTTCTCCATCGCCTCCTGGGCGAGCGCGAAGAGGCGGGCGCCGAGGCGGTAGCGCTGGTCGGACTGGCGGTAGACGAGGCCGTGCTCGTGGAGGGTGCGCAGCAGACGCAGGGCCGTGGACTTGTGCACGCCGAGGCGGTCGGCGACCTGCCCCAGGTCGGCGGGGCCCTCGGCGAGCAGCGGCAGGATACTCAGCGCGCGGTCGACGGTCTGGCTCATGGCGTACGTACCTCCTCGGCGGCCCGCTGTGCCTCCGCGGTCCAGCCCGGGCCGAGTCGCAGTCTCCCCCATGCCGCGTCGTCCAGGGCGGCGAGCAGGTCGGCGTGCTCCCGGGAAGGGGGTGTGGCGTGGTCGCCGGGGACGGTGAGCGCGGCGGCGGCCATGAGGTGCCCGTGCCGCAGCCGGTCCCGGACGGGCAGGCCGCGCAGGGTGGCGGAGAGGAACCCGGCGGCGAAGGCGTCGCCCGCGCCGACCTCGGCGACGACGTCGACCCGCGGGGCGGGGACGAAGGTGACGTCCCGCTTCTCGAAGACGGTGGCTCCCGCGGCGCCCTGCTTGACGACCAGCACGTCGGGTTCGGGGAGGGCGGCGCGGACGGCCTCGGGGCTGTGCAGCCCCCACGCCTCGTCCTGCCCGACGAAGACGAGGTCGGCGCCCCGGGCGAGGTCCCGCAGCACCTTCGGGGCGTCGGTGTCTCCCCAGAGTCCGGGCCGGTGGTTGACGTCGAAGGAGACCAGGGGACGGCCGGGTCGGCGGGCGGTCAGCTCGCGCATCAGCTCCAGGCAGCTCGCGGACAGCGCGGGCGTGATCCCGGACAGGTGCAGCACCCGCCCGGCGCGTACCGCCGCCGGATCGGGGTCCGTCACGCTCATCGCGGACGCCGCGGAACCGGCCCGGTAGTACGCCACCTCGTGCGCGTCGCCGGCCCGGTCCCCGGCGGTGCGGAAGTAGATGCCGGTGGGGCGGCCGGGATCGCGCCGGACGTGGGCCACGTCGACCCCGTACCCGCCGATGGCCTCGACCAGGTGATCACCGAAGGGGTCGTCCCCCACCCGGCTCACCCACCGCACGGAGTGCCCGGCGGCGGCCAGCACGCATGCCACGTTCGACTCCGCTCCGCCGATGCCCCGGTCGAAGGAGGGCACGTCGGCGAGTCGTCCCGGCCGGGAGGGCAGGAAGGTGACCATGGACTCGCCGAGCGCGACGACGTCCACGACGTCGGGGGCGTTGCAGGGTCCGGTGGGGGTCACGATGCTCGTAGCTCCTCGTCGAGGCGTCGGGTCGGTCGGTGGCCGATTCATTGACCGGGGGTGGCCGAGATGTTAGACAGCGTTCAGCGACATACGCAATGCAGATTGCAGAGAATGCAACACAGCTGATCAGGAGGCTCCATGACAGCCGACACCGCCGCCGAGTCCCTCGCCCGGCTCGCCGCCGAGCGCGTCGACCACCGCTTCAAGGGCCTCCCGCCGGACGCCGACGGGCTGACCGTGGGCGAGCTGGCCGCCCAGCGCCGCAGCCTCTTCACCGGCGGCTTCGGCACACCCGTGCTCGCGCTGTCCGCCGAGCGCCTGGAGCACAACCTGAAGCTCATGGAGACGTACGCGGTCCGGCACGGCCTGGCCTTCGCGCCGCACGGCAAGACCTCCATGGCGCCACAGCTGTTCCAGCGGCAGATCGAGCACGGGGCGTGGGGCATCACGCTGGCGGTCCCCCACCAGGCGCGGGTGGCGCGCGCGTTCGGGATCCGGCGGATCTTCCTCGCGAACGAGCTGGTCGACCCGGTGGCCCTGCGCTGGGTCTCCGCCGAGCTGGACGCCGACCCGGACTTCCGCTTCGTCTGCTACGTCGACTCCGTGCGCGGAGTCGAGCTGATGGACGCGGCCCTCGGCGGTGCCGGGCGGCCGGTGGACGTCGTCGTCGAACTCGCCGCCGGGGAGGGCGCCCGGACCGGGGTGCGTACGGAGGCGGAGTGCGCGGCGGTCGCGGACGCGGTGGCGCGCACCCGGACCCTGCGGCTCGTCGGTGTCGCGGGCTACGAGGGCGAGGTGCCGAAGGCCGACCAGGAGCGGGTGACGGCGTGGCTGCGGCGGCTGGTCGCGCTCGCCGCCGGCTTCGACGAGGCCGGGCGCTTCGAGGGCGTGGAGGAGATCGTCGTCAGCGCGGGAGGCAGCGCCTGGTTCGACGCGGTCGCCGAGGTCTTCGCGGAGATCCCCGGACTCTCCCGTCCCGTATGCAAGTTGCTGCGCTCGGGCGCCTACGTCTCGCACGACGACGGCCACTACCGCAAGCTGACCCCGTTCAACCGGGTCCCCGAGGAGGGCGCCCTGGAGCCGGCGTTCCGCCTGTGGACGCAGGTGGTGTCGCGGCCCACCGCCGAGCAGGCCTTCGTCAACGCGGGCAAGCGGGACGCGGCCTACGACCTCGATCTGCCCTTCGCCCAGGTGATCCGCCGCGACGGCACCGAGCGCCCGGCCACCGGGGTGTCGGTGACCGGCCTGTCCGACCAGCACGCCTGGCTGAGCACCACGCCGGAGGCGGATCTGGAGGTCGGGGACTGGGTCGGGCTCGGCCTGTCCCATCCGTGCACGGCGTTCGACAAGTGGCAGCTGATCCCGGTCGTTTCGGCGGACGGCACGGTCGTCGACTACGTCCGTACGTTCTTCTAGGAGGCCCGCGCGATGGAAGAGCTCGTCATCCGGGACGCGGAGGTCGTGGACGGCTCCGGCGGACCCTCGTACCGGGCCGATGTCGTGGTCGACGGCGGCCGGATCGTGTCGATCGTGAAGGAGGCCGCGGCGGCCGGCTGCCAGCGGCCGAGGGCGCGCCGGGAGCTGGACGCGGAGGGGCTGGTCCTCTCCCCCGGCTTCGTCGACATGCACGCCCACAGCGACCTGGCCCTGCTGCGCGACCCCGACCACAGCGCCAAGGCCGCACAGGGCGTCACCCTGGAGGTCATCGGCCAGGACGGACTGTCGTACGCGCCGGTCGACGACCGCACGCTCGGCGAGGTGCGCCGGGCGATCGCCGGGTGGAACGGCTCCGGTGACGACATCGACTTCGACTGGCGGTCGGTGGGCGAGTACCTGGACCGGCTGGACCGCGGGATCGCGGTCAACGCGGCCTACCTCATCCCCCAGGGCACGGTCCGCGCCCTCGCCGTCGGCTGGGAGGACCGCGAGGCCACCCCCGAAGAGCTCGACCGGATGCGGCGGTTGGTCGCAAAGGGCATGGAGCAGGGCGCGGTCGGCATGTCGTCCGGGCTGACGTACACGCCCGGCATGTACGCGCAGGACGCCGAACTGACCGAACTGTGCCGGGTGGTGGCGTCGTACGGCGGCTACTACTGCCCGCACCACCGCTCCTACGGCGCGGGCGCCCTGGAGGCGTACCGGGAGATGGTCGCCCTGACCCGGGAGGCGGGCTGCTCCCTGCATCTCGCCCACGCCACCATGAACTTCGGCGTGAACAAGGGCCGGGCGCCTGAACTGCTGTCCCTCCTGGACGAGGCACTGGCGGCCGGGTCCGACATCAGCCTCGACACCTATCCCTACACCCCGGGCTGTACGACGCTGGCGGCCATGCTGCCCAGCTGGGCGAACGAGGGCGGCCCCGAGCAGGCCCTCAAGCGGCTGGCGGACGAGGGGACCGCCGAGCGGATCCGCCACGACCTGGAGGTCACGGGCTCGGACGGCTGTCACGGCGTGCCCATCGAGTGGGACACGATCGAGATCTCGGGCGTGGGCGATCCGGCCCTGACGGAGTTCGTCGGCCGGACGCTGCGGGAGTCGGCGGACGTGCGGGGCGAGGACCCCTGGGCGACCGCGCGCGGGCTGCTGCTGGCCGACCGGCTGGCCCCGACGATCCTGCAGCACGTGGGCCACGAGGAGAACGTCCGGGCGATCATGCGCCACCGGGTGCACACCGGTGGCTCGGACGGCATCCTCCAAGGCGCCAAGCCGCACCCGCGCGCCTACGGCACCTTCCCGCACTACCTCGGGCACTACGTGCGGGAGTTGGGCGTTCTGTCGCTGGAGGAGTGCGTCGCGCACCTCACCTCGCGCCCGGCGGCCCGGCTGAGGCTGCCGGACCGGGGCCTGGTCCGCGAGGGGTACGTCGCGGACCTGGTCCTCTTCGATCCGGCGACGGTGGCGGCGGGGTCCACGTTCTCCGAACCCCGCACGCTCCCTACGGGCATCCCGTACGTCCTGGTCGACGGCCGCTTCGTGATCGAGGACGGCCGGCGCACGGACGTGCTGGCGGGCCGGGCGGTGCGCGGAACCGCCCGCGCGTGACCACCCGGCCCGGCACCCTGCCTTACGGCTTGGGCAGGGTGCAGCCGCTCGCGCTCAGGTCGAGCTTGTTGTCGACGCCGAAGCAGGCCGGGATCTGGTAGGTCTGCTGGGCGTAGTTGATGCCCTTGCGGACGGTCACGTTGCCGTTCGCGTCGACCTCACAGGGGTTGTTCACCGTGCAGCGCTCGCCGTCCTCGTTGCCGGTGTTGTTGATCGCGACGACCTTGCCGGTGGCCTGGTCGACGACGGGCGAGCCGGACGTGCCGCCGATGGTGTTGCAGGCGGAGGTGTAACGGACCGAGTCCTTGAAGGTCCAGTCGCCTTCCTTCAGGGTGTGCGCGAACCCGTCGATGTCGCAGCTGTAGATCCGCTTCCAGTAGCCCGAGGGGATGCTGATGGCGGTGCCCGCGACCGGGTGCGCGTCGTTCAGCGTCAGCGCGTTGATGCCGTACGAGCTCTTGATCTGCCCGTACGTGGTGGTGAGCTGGTAGAACGCGACGTCCGTGTCGGTCATCGTGCCGTACGCGAGCTTGGCGGCGCGCAGGGTGGCCACGCGCGAGCCGGAGGAGTTGAGCAGGCCGAAGGTACGGCTGGAGGCCTGGTCGACGCGGACCTCGCCGGGCCCGGGCATGCCGCCGTCCAGACAGTGGCCGTTGGTCATCACCAGCGCCGGGTCGTTGTCCTCGGAGTCCGGCATGCGGACGACGGATCCGGAGCAGTTGCTGAGCGCGACGGTGCCGGCGAAGTTCACGGCCTTGGCCGACGGGCCACGGAGCCCGGACAGGGCGTCCGTTGCGGACGTGACCACGTCGGAGACGGCGGACGTGACCTTGCCCGCTTCCGCGGCCTTGCCGAAGCCCTGGGGGCCAGCTTCGGCAGCGGTCGCGGGAGCCGCGCCGGCCCCGGCTATCGCCAGGGCGAAGAACGCGGCGGCGAGAGGTTTTCTCATGGGGGGTCCCCTCTTGCGACGGAGGCGGCCGGAAAACTTCCGGCCGCCCGCAGTGTTGTCATGCGCATTGTGATCGTCGCAAGGCGGGCGGCACAAGAACCTGTTTCACAACGGGCCCCTCGGCTTCCGCGCCGACCCTACGCAACCGCCGTGACCTGCCGGGAACTTGGGGGGCCGGGTTGGGTGACTTGGCGGCCGCTTCCGGCGTTCGTCAATCTTTGCCCGGGTACCGGCGCCTCTCTCCGGAGGTGCGGGGAACTGAGCACCCGTCGCCCCTTTGGCCTACTCCGCCGCACCACACACGGCCGGGGCCCCTGAGGCCAATGAGGCTGCGTATGGCGATATCGCGCCAAACCGGCGCGTCTCACGTGGCGGAAAACACGACCCGCGGGGCATTACCGGGCCGTAAGCTCCCTGACATGCAGGTGATCCAGTCGACCAAGCTCGCCAACGTCTGTTACGAGATCCGGGGCCCGGTGCTCGAGGAGGCGATGCGGCTGGAAGCAGCTGGTCATCGCATCCTCAAGCTCAACACCGGCAACCCGGCCGCGTTCGGCTTCGAGTGTCCGCCCGAGATCCTGGAGGACGTCCTCCGGAACGTGTCCACGGCCCACGGGTACGGGGACGCCAAGGGACTGCTGGCCGCACGCCGCGCCGTCGTCATGCACAACCAGACCCTCGGCATCGAGACGGACGTCGAGCACGTCTTCATCGGCAACGGCGTCTCCGAGCTGATCGTGATGGCGATGCAGGGGCTGCTCGACGACGGCGACGAGGTGCTCGTACCGGCGCCCGACTACCCGCTGTGGACCGCCGCCGTCTCCCTGTCCGGCGGCACCGCCGTGCACTACCGGTGCGATGAACAGGCCGACTGGATGCCGGACCTGGCCGACATCGAGCGCAAGGTCACCGACCGCACCAAGGCGATCGTGATCATCAACCCCAACAACCCGACCGGGGCCGTCTACGACGAGGCGATGATCAAGGGGCTCACCGACATCGCCCGCCGCCACAACCTGCTGGTCTGCTCCGACGAGATCTACGACAAGATCCTCTACGACGAGGCCACGCACACCCCTACCGCCGCTGTCGCCCCTGATCTGCTCACCCTCACCTTCAACGGCATGTCGAAGGCGTACCGGGTCGCCGGCTACCGGGTCGGCTGGATGTCGATCTCCGGGCCGCGCGCACACGCCGATTCCTACATCGAGGGCCTGACGATCCTCGCGAACATGCGGCTGTGCGCGAACATGCCGGGCCAGCACGGCGTGGTCGCGGCGCTCAGCGGACGCCAGACGATCAACGACCTGGTCCTTCCGGGCGGCCGGCTGCGCGAGCAGCGGGACGTGGCATACGAGCTGCTGACCCAGATCCCGGGCGTGACCTGCGTGAAGCCGAAGGGCGCGCTGTATCTCTTCCCACGCCTCGACCCCAAGGTCTTCAAGATCAAGGACGACCGGCGCATGGTCCTGGACCTGCTCCGGCGCGAGAAGATCATGGTCGTCCAGGGCACCGGCTTCAACTGGCCGGAGCCGGACCACTTCCGGGTGGTGACCCTGCCGTCGGTCGGTGACCTGCGGGACGCGATGAGCCGGATCGGGCACTTCCTGGACGGCTACAGCCAGCCCTGACCGGAGCCCCGCTCACACTGTGTGTGCAACCGGTCCGGTTTTGTGAACAACTCAACTTTAGACGAAATCTAAGCTAGGATGGCTTCCTGAAGCACTCAGGAGGCCGTCCCATGTACGAACCGATCCGCGCCAAGTCGGTCCACAGCACGATGGCCGGCACCACCGCCGACTTCCCCCACCGATCGCGTGAGGAAGAGCTGGACATCCAGCTCGCGGGCCATCTCGCCGCGCTGCTCGCCGTCACGGACGAACTGCGCGCGGCAGCACCGTCTGCTGACCTGGACGCCTTGGCGGAGCGGCTCACGGAGCAGGTGGCCCGGCTTCGGGGTGGACGCACGCCGATCCGCGCGGCCAGGGGCCGGCGAGAGCGGAGCGCCGTGGCGCTCCACCGGCGGGCGCATGCCCTGGCGGGGCGTGCGCTGGTCGTGGCCGCGTCGCGTGCCGATACGGCTGCCGCCATCCTTGCCGCCGAGTGCATGGACGCCCATACGGCGGCGCTGGATCCGCGCACACTCGCGTCCCACTGAGCCCTTTACGGGCTCCCATCAACGGCCCCGGTCCGCGCGCACCCGCAGCGACGCGCGGGCCGGGAGCCATAGCTTGTGGGCGAGTGCGGGCTCAGTGTGGCTTGTCGCGCAGTTCCCCGCGCCCCTGAAAAGGTCGGTCAGCGTCTGACGTAGACCTCCGCTGACGCTGTTGAGGCCTCGTGCAGATCATCGCCCGGCCACGTGACCGTGCAGGTCACGTCGCGGTAGGTGCGGGGGATGTCGTCAGCGAGCCGTCTGGAACGGTGTGCGGTATTCAACCGTGCCCCCCACAGGCTGTTCTGAGAGCCCCACCGGGACCGGCGGGCCGCCTGCAGAGCATGTAACAGGCGTGAAGATTCCGTGAGCAAGGGGGCGCGACGGGAACGACGGAGGCAGGGGCTCGCACGCCGTTGTGCGAACCCCTGCCTCCGATGGTGCTGTCACCGCGGCCGGCCGTGACGATGTTGCTGGTCAGGGCTCTCTCGGTAGACCGGCCGCGGAGTCTTGGGTGCGGGTCTCAGCCCAGGCGCTTCACCAGCGCGTGGTACTCGTCCCACAGTTCCTTCGGCGTGTGGTCGCCGAAGGTGTTGAGGTGCTCGGGGACCAGGGCGGCCTCCTCGCGCCAGACCTCCTTGTCGACAGTGAGCAGGAAGTCCAGGTCGGCGTCGGACAGCTCGAGGCCGTCCGTGTCGAGGGCGCCCTTCGCCGGCAGGACACCGATCGGCGACTCGACACCCTCGGCCGTGCCGTCCAGACGCCCCACGATCCACTTCAGGACACGGGCGTTCTCGCCGAAGCCGGGCCACACGAACTTGCCCTGGTCGTCCTTGCGGAACCAGTTGACGTAGTAGATCTTCGGCAGCTTGGACTGGTCCTTGTCCTTGGCCACGTCGACCCAGTGGGCCATGTAGTCGCCCATGTTGTAGCCGCAGAACGGCAGCATCGCGAACGGGTCGCGGCGCAGCTCGCCGACCTTGCCCTCGGCGGCGGCGGTCTTCTCGGAGGCCACGTTGGCGCCGAGGAAGACGCCGTGGTTCCAGTCGAAGGACTCCGTCACCAGCGGTACGGCGGTGGCGCGGCGGCCGCCGAAGAGGATCGCCGAGATCGGCACGCCCTTGGGGTCCTCCCACTCCGGCGCGATGATCGGGCACTGCGAGGCCGGGACGGTGAAGCGGGCGTTGGGGTGCGCGGCCGGGACGCCGGACTCGGGGGTCCAGTCGTTGCCCTTCCAGTCCGTCAGGTGGGCCGGAGTCTCCTCCGTCATGCCCTCCCACCAGATGTCGCCGTCGTCGGTGAGGGCGACGTTGGTGAAGACGGAGTTGCCCCAGAGCGTCTTCATCGCGTTGGCGTTGGTGTGCTCGCCGGTGCCGGGGGCGACACCGAAGAAGCCGGCCTCGGGGTTGATGGCGTAGAGCCGGCCGTCCTCGCCGAAGCGCATCCAGGCGATGTCGTCGCCGATGGTCTCGACCGTCCAGCCGGGGACGGTCGGCTCCAGCATGGCGAGGTTGGTCTTGCCGCAGGCGCTCGGGAAGGCCGCGGCGACGTACTTGGCCTCGCCGCGCGGCGGGGTGAGCTTGAGGACCAGCATGTGCTCGGCCAGCCAGCCCTCGTCACGCGCCATGACGGAGGCGATGCGCAGGGCGTAGCACTTCTTGCCGAGCAGGGCGTTGCCGCCGTAGCCGGAGCCGAAGGACCAGATCTCGCGGTCCTCGGGGAAGTGCGAGATGTACTTGGTCTGGTTGCAGGGCCAGGGGACATCCTCCTGGCCGGGCTCCAGCGGGGCACCCAGGGTGTGCACGGCCTTGACGAAGAAGCCGTCGGAGCCGAGCTCGTCCAGGACCGCCTGGCCCATGCGCGTCATCGTGCGCATGGCGACAGCGACGTACGCCGAGTCGGTGATCTCGACGCCGAGCGCGGAGAGCGGCGAGCCGAGCGGGCCCATGCAGAAGGGCACGACGTACATCGTCCGGCCGCGCATCGAGCCGCGGAACAGGCCGCCCTGGCCGCCGGCGCCCTGGAAGATCTCCCGCATCTCGGCGGGGGCCTTCCAGTGGTTGGTCGGGCCGGCGTCCTGCTCCTTCTCGGAGCAGATGAACGTCCGGTCCTCCACGCGGGCGACGTCGGTGGGGTCGGAGGCCGCGTAGTAGGAGTGGGGGCGCTTGATCGGGTCGAGTTTCCGGAAGGTGCCCTTCTGGACGAGCTCCCCGCACAGGCGCTCGTACTCGGCCTCGGATCCGTCACACCAGACCACATTGTCCGGCTGGGTCAGCTCGGCGATCTCGTTCACCCACGAGATCAGCCCCTGGTGAGTGGTGGGGACGGTGGGAGCCGCGATGTCGCGCGCCACGATTGCTCCTAAATGAGGGTTTATTTGTTGATGTGGAGGCCCCGTGGGGGCTGCGACCCGGATGCTTCACGGTGAGACCTGGCGCTCATCCGGTGCCGACCGCACTCATTTGATCATCCGACGTCCGCGCCCATCTGTCCAGAGGAGCGCACAGGTGAGCAACGTGAGGATCGCCACGGTTTCTGGTGTCCGCTTTGCGTTCACGTTGGGTGCACGTGACCGTCCGTTTGCGTAATCAGTGTCGAGCGTCGGTGAGAGGATGGCCACTCTTCATCGGCCAATCGACCCGGCTGATGGGCCACTTACGGTTCCGTAGCTACCATTCGGCCATGACTGCGTTCGTCCCCGACGCGCCCTCGGATACGCCGGCCGACGGCCGTGGCCCGGTGGCGCTCTCCCTGCCGCACCCGGTGAAGCCCAAGCTGCGCGGCTGGCTGCACCTCGGCATGTTTCCCGCCGTTCTCGTCGCGGGCCTGGTGCTCACCGCCCTCGCCGACTCGTCCAGAGGACGCATCGCCTGCGGTATCTACGTACTGACGGCGTGCCTGCTCTTCGGCGTGAGCGCGTTGTACCACCGGGGCAACTGGAGTCCGCGCATGGACGGCGTTCTGCGCCGTCTGGATCACGCCAACATCTTCCTGATCATCGCGGGCACGTACACACCGCTGACCATGCTGCTCCTGCCCGGGGCCAAGGGGCAGTGGCTGCTGTGGGGCGTCTGGGGAGCGGCGGCGGCCGGCATCGTCTTCCGCGTCTTCTGGGTCGGCGCCCCGCGCTGGCTGTACACCCCGTGCTACATCGCGATGGGCTGGGCGGCCGTCTTCTACCTGCCGGACTTCATGCGGACCGGCGGCATCGCCGTCCTCGTCCTGGTCATCGTCGGCGGCCTGCTCTACAGCGCGGGCGGCGTGGTCTACGGCATCAAGAAGCCCAACCCGTCACCGCGCTGGTTCGGCTTCCACGAGGTGTTCCACTCCTTCACCCTGGCGGCCTTCATCACGCACTACGTGGGGATCTCACTGGTGGCGTACCAGCACGGGTAGACCGCTCCTCGACCTCCACGGCCACGGCTCTTCAGCCGTGGCCGTTTTCGTCGTGCACGGAGCGGGCCGACAAGTTGACAGCGGCTGGCTTTTGATAGTTACTTCCATGCCATGACGGCCCCACGCACCACCCCTTCGGACCGGCCCCCGCTGGGACTCCGGGAGCGGAAGAAGATCAAGACCCGCCGGGCGATCCGCGGCGCGACCTACGCGCTGATCGAGGAGCAGGGCTACGACGCCACGACGATCGAGCAGATCGCCGACCGTGCCGAGGTGTCGCCGTCGACCGTCTTCCGCTACTTCCCGACCAAGGAGGACATCGTCGTCACCGACGAGTGGGACCCGTTGATGACGGCGGAGCTGCGGGCCCGGCCGGAGGACGAGTCGTGGGCCGACGTCCTCAGGCACGTGATGCGCAAGGCGCTCGACCTGAGCCTCGCCGAGGAGCCCGAGGTGACCCGGCTGCGGGCCCGGCTCGGGGTCGAGGTGCCCGCGGTCCGGGCCCGCATGATCGAGAGCACGGCGGCCACCGGCCTGCAGCTCCGCGAGGCCCTCGCCGAGCGCTCCGGTCTCGCCCCGGACAGCCTGGAGCTACGGGTCTTCGCCATGTCCGTGATGGGCGGGCTGATGGAGGTCTCCCACTACTGGGCCGAGACCGGCCACCGGGAGAACATCCGGGACCTCGTCGACCGCGCCCTCGACGTCCTGGAACACGGCCTGCCGACCGGGAAACCCTGAGGCTGCGGCCTCGCCGCCGTGTCATCCTGACCGGGTGAACGGTCCCGAGATCCACGTCGAGTTCGCCCCCGAGCTGCATGTGTTCGTCCCCCGGGCCGGGCGTACGGGCACCGTACCGGCCGCCACCGACGGCGTCGCCGGCCTCGGCCATGTCATCGAGTCGCTGGGCGTGCCGCTGACCGAGGTGGGCGCCCTGGTCGTCGACGGCCGCGAGGTGCCCGTCTCGCACGTCCCCGCCGCCGGCGAGTCCGTGACCGTACGGACCGTCGCACGCCCCCAGGAGGTCCCGGGCGCTCCCCTGCGTTTCCTCCTCGACGTGCACCTCGGCACGCTGGCCCGCCGGCTGCGGCTGCTCGGCGTGGACACGGCCTATGAATCGACCGACATCGGCGACCCGGCGCTGGCCGCGCTGTCGGCCGCCGAGCAGCGGGTGATGCTGAGCCGCGACCGGGGGTTGCTGCGGCGCCGGGAGTTGTGGGCGGGGGCGTTCGTGTACAGCACGCGGCCCGAGGAGCAGCTCCGGGACGTCCTGGACCGGTTCCGGCCCGTATTGCTTCCCTGGACGCGGTGCACCGCCTGTAACGGGGTGCTCCGCAAGGCGACCAAGGACGAGGTCGCCGATCAGCTGAAGCACGGGACGCATGCGACGTACGACGTGTTCGCACAGTGCACGACGTGCGGGCGGGCGTACTGGAAGGGCGCGCATCACGAGCAGCTGGAGCTGATCGTGGAGGAGGCGATGCGTTTTGGTTCGAGCGCCGTTGACGGTTGAGCGTCGTGGGAAACCGCGCGGCCGTCGTGGCTGGTCGCGCAGTTCCCCGCGCCCCTGAGGGGCTGCGACTTCAGTCGCTCAGCACCGCACGCAGCCTCTCGGCTTCGGTCGTCGGGGCATCACAGGTGAAGTTACGGCAGACGTACGCGGCCGGATCACCGCCGACCAGCGGACGGTCCATGAGCAGCGGGAACTCGTCGCTCTCCGGAGCGCCGACGGCGACGACCGCGCCCGGCGCGGTGCCCAGAAGTGCCGTGCGGTGCAAGGTCCTCGTGCCCTCGTGATCGAGCGACGGCCCCACGATCGCGACCTCACGCGGCCCGTCCAGCACGGCCTCGGCCGCGGCGAGACCCCAGCCGATGAAGCGGGGCACGCGCGGCCCGAGCGCCTTGACGACACCCAACGCCCGCTCCGCGGCGGTGCGGTGGGGCTCGGACCCGGTGTGAGCGGCATAGCCGAGCAGGGCGTTCGCCGCCGCGGTCCAGCCGGACGGGGCGGCGTTGTCGGTCGGGTCCTGCGGGCGGCGGATGAGCTGCTCGGCGTCGGCGGCGGTGTCGTACAGCGAGCCCGACTCCGGGTCGGCGAAGCGGACCAGGACGTGGTCGAGGAGGAACCCGGCGAACTCCAGCCAGACGCCCTCACCGGTCACGGACGCGAGCGCGAGGAAGCCTTCCGCCACATCGGCGTAGTCCTCCAGTACGCCCGCGTTGGCGCCGGCGTGGCCGTCCTTGCTGGTGCGGGTGAGCCGGGCCTGCTCGTCGAGGTGCAGCCGGACCAGGAGATCGGCGGTGGCGACGGCGGCCTCTACGAGGTCGGGCCGGTCGAAGTAGGCGCCGGTCTCGGCGAGCGCGGCGATCGCGAGCCCGTTCCAGGCGGCCACGACCTTGTCGTCCCGGCCGGGCACGGACCGCTCGGCCCGAGCCGCGAGCAGCCGCTCCCGCACCGAGGCGATCTTCCCGGCGTCGAACAGCCCTTCCTGCTGCTGAGGCAGCTGCAGAACGGAGGCGCCCTCTTCGAAGGTGCCCTCTTCGGTCACACCGAAGTACTGCGCGGCGAGCTCGGCGTCCTGCTCCCCCAGCACCTCACGCAGCTGCTCGGGCGTCCACACGTAGTACGCGCCCTCGACGTGCTTGCCGGTGCCGTCGTCGCTGTCGGCGTCCAGCGCGGAAGCGAACCCGCCCTCGTTCGTCCGCAGTTCGCGCACCATGAAGTCGGCGGTCTCCAGCGCGACCCGGCGGGCGAGCTCGGAGCCGGTGGCACGCCAGAGGTGGGCGTACACGCGGCACAGCAGGGCGTTGTCGTACAGCATCTTCTCGAAGTGCGGCACGACCCAGTCGCGGTCGACGGAGTAGCGGGCGAAGCCGCCACCGAGCTGGTCGTAGATGCCGCCCCGGGCCATGCGTTCGCAGGTGTCGGACGCCATCTGCAGGGCGCCCTCGGCGCCGGTGCGCGCGTGATGCCGCAGCAGGAACTCCAGCACCATGGACGGCGGGAACTTCGGCGCCCCGCCGAATCCGCCGCGCTGCGGGTCGTACTCCCGGGTGAGCCCGAGCAGCGCCTGCGCGAGTTCCTCCTCACCGGGGGTCCGGTCGTCCCCGTAGGAGATCTCCCGGCCCGCCAGATCCCGGACGATCTTCCCCGCGACCTCGGTGACCTCGTCCCGCCGCTCGTCCCACGCCTGGTGCACGCCTTGGAGCACCTGCCGGAAGGAGGGCATGCCCTGGCGGGGCGAGGGCGGGAAGTACGTACCGAAGTAGAACGGCTCCGCGTCCGGCGTCAGAATCACGGTCATGGGCCAGCCGCCCTGCCCCGTCGCCGCCTGTACGGCCTCCATGTAGACGGCGTCCACGTCGGGGCGCTCTTCGCGGTCGACCTTGACGCTCACGTAGTGGGCATTGAGGTACTCGGCGGTCTGCTGGTCCTCGAAGGACTCGTGGGCCATGACATGGCACCAGTGGCACGAGCTGTACCCGACGCTCAGCAGCACCGGCACGTCCCGCCGCCGCGCCTCCTCGAACGCCTCAGGTGACCACGGCCACCAGTCGACCGGGTTGTCCGCGTGCTGGAGCAGGTAGGGAGAGGTCTCATGGGCCAGTCGGTTCGCCATGAATCCATCCTGCCGCAGGAGACCGCGCGGCGAGGGGCGCCCCTCCCGGCCGGGGCGTCGGGGTGGTGATCACGGTGGGTTTGCTCTTCGCTACCGGGGCGCCGTAGCTTGCCTGAGGCCTGCCGTCCGGATCGGGGCGCAGGTGATCGGCGGCATCTGGTCGGCGCCGGTGAACGGGGTCGGGTGTGTGCGGCCGCAAGGCGGGGCGGCAACAAGGGGGACGTGTGTTCGGCCGAAGGACGGGGCGCGGGGGCACCTCGTGCGTCCGGCGTCACCGGAGACGGGAATGCCGCGGCCGTGCTCCCGTGGGCGGGCCGCTGTGAAGGACTTCGTGAATCTGCTGGCCATCGTGACGCTGCTCGGTGGCACGGCGTGGACGCTTCCGCTGCTGATCCGGCAGCGCTTCCGTGCCCCCATGCGGGTGCGTCTGTGCCTGTCGCTCTTCCTGCTGGCCGCGGGAAACGTGCCGGCCCAGCTGTCCGATCCGGCGGCGCTGGACGGCCTCGCCTTCACCGGCTTCACGAAGCTCGCGTACAACGTGGCGATCCTGACCGGGCTGGGCCTCATGGTCGGCTTCCTGTGCGAGCGGCGCCGGCCGCTGTGGCGCAGGTGGGAGGTGGTGCTCTGCCTCCTCTGCCTGACCGCCATGGCCGGCGTGACCGCGCTGATGCCGCCGGACCTGCGCGACCACACCTTCACGCTGCCGTACCTGGACCACTGGCAGGTGCGCGCGTTCTACGACATCGGCGGCCTCTACCTGGTCTTCGGCTACACCACGTGCGCCGTGCTCGCCGCGCGGCACGCCCGGAGCAGTCGCCGGCCGCTGCTCCGGGCGTCCCTGGGCACCGTCTCCGCGGGTCTCCTCGGGCTCTCCCTCAGCTGCGTCCTGCGGATCCTGTGGGTCAACTGCCCTGCCTGCCGTGGCTTCGGGCATCACTTCACCTACCCGAACATCTTTTTGTCCGGCCAGGTGGCCACCATCGCGGTGTGCGCCGGGCTGAGTCTGCCGGCCTTCGCCAGCGCCGCTCAGTTCCTGCGGGAGCGCTCTGTCCAGCGGGCCCGGTTCCGTGAGCTGGAAGAGCTGTGGCGGCGGCTCGTGGACTTCTATCCGGAGCTGGTCCTGGAGCAGCGCCGGGGCCGTCGGTGGCTGCCGCTCCTGGACTACACCTCGGCCGTGTACCGCAGGTATGTGGAGTGCCGGGACGGGCTCACCCGGCTCAGCCCCTATCTGCACCGCGCCGCACGGGAGGCTGCCGGAGATCAGATCGGAGAGACGGCCGGGGAGAAGGCCGGAGAGCAGCCCGGGGAGACGGGCATGCCGGCGGCCGGGCCGGACCTGGTGCGCCTGGTCGACCGGTCGCTGCGGCTGCGCGGTGAGGCGGACCTCGCCGCTGCCGCGACACCGGAACCCGCGGTCTTCGTGGCCCCGGGGGACGGTCACGACGCCGGCTACGAGAGCGACTTGGCCGGCCTGATCGCGCTCTCCCGGGGGCTGCGGGAACTGCGCTCCGCCCCGGCGGAGAGCGACTCCCGCGCCGTCCGCCTCTGACACACCGCCGAGACCGGAGCCCGCCTCAGGCCGTGGGTACCGGCTCGGCTGCGCTGTCCCCGGCGCTGTCCCCGGCCGGTACTCGGGCCGGCCCGGTGCGGGTCGCCGCGGGCGGCGACACGAGGACCGGTTCGGACGGTGTCCGGGGCGTGCGCCCGCGGGGCCGGGCCCACCGGCGCATGACGGGGCGTTCCACGCACACCATCACCAGCCAGCCCAGGGCTAGCGTGACCAGCAGCAGGACGAGCAGTTCGAGCACGCCGCCGGCCAGGCCGTAGGTCGCGTTGTGCAGTACGTGGGTCCGGCCGTAGTAGAGGACCACGTACTGCGCGAGGTAGAAGCCGAAGGACACCTCCCCCAGCCAGCGCATCACGCGGCCGCTCAGCAGCGTGCGCTCGCCGCGGATGTCGGCCATGGCCACCGCGCACACCAGCACACCGACCGGGACGACGGTGGCCACGGTGAACCCGTACAGGAACGGCACGTTCAGCGCGAGCGCGTAGCCGGCCACGGCCAGCGCGAGCGCACCGGCGAGCGGTACGCGGGGGAACCGGCCCGCGAGGACCAGCCGGGCGAGCAGCATGCCGAGGACGAACTCGAACAGGCGGCCAGGGGGGAAGTTGTAGCCGAGCCAGAACTGGAGGGAGGAGATGGGGAATCCCTCGGGGGTGCGCGGCTGCGCCGGGACCAGCAGGTCGACGGCGGCTTCGAGGGCCACCATGCCCGCCACCATGGCACCGGCCCAGGCCCACAGCCGCTCCGTACGGATGCGCCGCACCGGCCTGATGAGGAAGGGGAAGAGCAGGTAGAACAGCAGCTCGCTGCAGAGCGACCAGCTCGGTGCGTTGACGCTGATGTAGATGCCGTGCTGCGGGAACCACGAGTGGATCAGGAAGAGGTTCGGCAGCCACGCGGTGAGCGGGGTCGCCGCCCCGGCGAAGAGCACCATCGCCAGGGCCCACATGGCGAGATGGTTGGGAAAGATCTTGAGCAGCCGGCGGCGCCAGAACGCCACGACCGTGTCGTCCCGCCTGCTCGACCAGGTCAGCACGAAGCCGCTCAGCACGAAGAAGAAGGACACCCCCATCCAGCCCGCCTTGCTGAACAGCCACTGGAATGCCTCGGCCTGGCCGCGGTCCGCGAAGGGGTTCGTCAGGGGCTCGAAGAAGGAGGAGTGGAAGAAGAAGACCAGGACCGCCGCGATGAACCGCAGGCCGGTCAGCGAGGGCAGGGGTGCCGGGCGTCTGGAGGGGGCGTCGTGCGGTGTGGTCACCACGGGGTCACCTCTCGGGGGTGGGGACGGCGAGGGGAAGGGGGTCCGGCGTGCGGTCGGCCGGAGCGCGGCGGGCCGCGCGGGCCAGGCCGAGCACGAGCAGCGCGCCCGCGGCGGTGAGGGCGGCGGCGCCGAGGGGCACGGCACGGGTGCCGAAGCCGGAGTCGATGAGGAGACCGCCGATCCACGAACCGAGCGCGGCGCCGAGCCCGAAGGCGGACATGTTGGCGGTCAGGGACAGCGTGGGCGCGTCGGCCGCCTCGGCCAGCACCTTGGCCTGGAGGCCGGGGATCAGGGCGAAGGTGGCGAGCGAGAACAGCACGAGGGCGAGGGCGCCGCCGGCCGGGTGGGGGCGAGGAGCCAGGCGAGCAGGCAGACGGCCACCAGCGCCCAGGACAGCTGTCCCACGGCCCGGTCGACGCCGCGGTCCGCGTACCGCCCACCGAGCAGGTTGCCCACGATGGAGCCCACTCCGTAGGCGAGGAGCACGGCGGGCACCCACTGCCGGGAGAGCCGGCCCACGCCGGTCAGCAGCGGCACCATGTAGGTGATCAGGGTGAACATGCCGCCGGAGCACAGCACGGTGGCGCCCACCGTGCCCCAGACGGCCGGGCGGCGGAACACCCGTGCCTCATGAGCCGCCGTCACGGTCGGGGCGGGGGTGTCGGGCACCCAGGCGAGGACGAGGACGACGGCCACCGAGGCCAGCGCCGCGACGATGCCGAACGGGGCCCGCCAGTCGTAGTGCTGGGCGAGGAAGGAGCCCATGGGGACGCCGAGGACGGTGGCGAGGTTGATCCCGAGCTGGGTGGCGGCGATGGCGGCCCCGCTCTTGCCCTCCCCCACCATGGCGCCAGCGGTGACGACGCACACCGCCATGAAGGTGCCGTGCACCACCGCGGTCAGGACCCGGCCGGCCATCAGCACGCCGAAGCCCGGCGCCAGGGCGCAGACGACGTTGCCCAGGACGAAGACGGCCAGCAGGCCCACCAGCAGCGTCTTGCGGCGTACGCGGGTGGTGAGCGCGGTGACCAGCGGGCCGCCGACCACCATCGTCAGCGCGTAGGCGGTCACCAGCAGGCCGGCCATGGCCAGGCTCACGGTGAGGTCGGCGGAGAGATCGTCCAGCATGCCGCTGGGTGACAGCTCCGCGGTGCCGACACAGAAGATCGCGAGGATCAGGGCGGCGAGTCGGAACGGCATGAGTGTGCACCTTCGAGTCGTGCGGGAGGGACAGCGGGTGGCCGCCGGGCCCGGGGGTGGCGGCCGGTCAGGCGACCGTGGCGGCGGGTGCCTTGGCCCGGGGGCGGGCCCAGCGGCGTACCAGCGGCTTCTCCACCCAGGCGTACATCGCCCAGGAGACCAGGACCGACACGGCGCACTCGGCGACGACGAAGGCGGTCACGGCCCAGCCGGACTCCAGGCGGGCGCCGAAGAGGTCGCGCGCCTCGGAGAGCACGATGAAGTGGAGCAGGTAGAAGGCGAAGGAGACCTCGCCGAGCCAGACCATCGCGCGATGCCGGAAGGGAGTGGGCCGGCCCGACGCGTCCGCCAGCGCTCCGGCCGCGATCAGCAGGGCGCAGGGTACGAGGCACACCGCGCGCTGGGCGAACAGGTACGGCACGCCGGGGAGTTCGGCGATCGCATAGCTCGCCGCAAGCAGCAGGCCGGAGGGGACGAGGCCGATGTCGCGCCAGCGGCCCAGCATGACGGCGCGGGCGACCAGGATGCCGAGCAGGAAGTCGAGCAGCCGGGCGGGCGGGAAGACGTAGGCGAACCAGAGGTGGAGACCGGA
This sequence comes from Streptomyces sp. CA-179760, assembly GCF_050937045.1. Lineage (NCBI taxonomy): Bacteria > Bacillati > Actinomycetota > Actinomycetes > Kitasatosporales > Streptomycetaceae > Streptomyces > Streptomyces sp. CA-179760. Next base: position 6,211,055 of record NZ_JBNJLZ010000001.1, on the reverse strand, counting down.
GACACCGGGCTCGTTCGACATGTAGACGTCGCCGGGCGGAATGAAGGTGGTGGCCAGCCAGGGCGTGGCGCACACGGCGGCGATGACACCCGCGATCCAGAACTTCAGCCGCTGCGGGGCGATCCGCCGGACGCCGGCGAAGAGGAGCGGGAAGCAGAGGTAGAAGAAGACCTCGGTGGACAGCGACCAGCCCGGGGAGTTCACGGCGAAGTTGGTGGCGTAGTCCGGCACCCAGGACTGGAGCATGAAGAAGGTGGCCGCCGACTGCCACGGAGCGGTACCGGCCGCGATCAGCAGCATCGCGAGCGCCCAGGCGACGACGTAGTTGGGCACGATCTTGACGTACCGCCGGCGCCAGAACGAGGTCCGCGGGTCCCCGTCGCGGGCGGACCAGGCGAGGACGAAGCCGCTGAGGAGGAAGAAGAACGTGACGCCCAGGCCGCCGGCCTGCTCGACCATGCGCGCGAAGAGGGTGTCGTTCGCGTCGCCGGCCATGAGCCAGTGGGCGGGCAGGGAGAGGTGGAACAGGAAGACGAGCAGGGCCGCCGGGAACCGCATGCCCGTCAGGGAGGGCAGCCGGACCGCCGGACCGCCGACCCGTGGTGCGTCGGCGCCGGCCGGCGCTGCGCCGACGGGTTCCGTGCCGGCGGGTCCTTCGCGTCTGGGTGCCGGAGGCGGCGGCGGTATGAGCTCGGTCGGGGCGGTCTGGGGTGTGGCCATGGGCGGGCTTTCCTTGACTGGACGGGCTCGACGAGCGCACGACGGGCAGGGCTTGGGGCTGGGCTGTGCTGCGGCTGCGGCTGGAGCGGTGGCTGCGGCTGCGGCTGGAGCGGTGGCTGGAGCGGTGGCAGTGGCCCGGGGCGGGTCAGGGCGACGGCCCGAGGGGCGGCCTCAGGGGGCGGCCTCAGGAGGCCTGCCGGGGCCGGGGCCGGATGGGCGGGGCGAGCCAGGGCTGTTCAGCCGGAAGGGCAGGCGGTGGGCGTACGGCCGGCCGGGACCGGACCGAAACCACCGGGCCGGGGCAGCTCAGCCAGGAGGCCGGCGATGAGGGCGGGCAGCCGAGAGGGCCGGGCGACGGCGGGAGGTGGTCGGCCGGTCCGGGCCGGGGCGAGACGAGCCGGTGGGGGCGGGTCACCGGGGAGCGGCGGGCGGTGGGCTTACGGCCGGCCGCCCCGAGAGGTCCGTGGCGTCCGGGTCAGTCCAGGAACTTGCGGATGGCGTTCACCAGTTCCTCCGGCGCCTCGGCCGGCACCAGGTGACCGCTCTCGATCTCCAGGTAGTCACTGCCCGGGATCGACTCGTGCAGCTCGCGGGAGTGGTCGACGGGCACGAGCTGGTCGTGACGGCAGCCGACCACCAGCGTGGGAACACCGATCTTCGGCAGCAGCTCCCGGATGTCGGCGTCCAGGCCGAGTTCGATCTGCCGCAGCGTGCCCTCGTTGACCTCGGCGCCGCCCACGGCCGCGTCGAAGCCCTCCTCGTCCAGGTTCGCAAGGAAGCCCGGGGTGAAGAGCAGCAGGCTGATGTAGTGCGAGTACAGCTCCGGGCTGAGGTCGGCCAGCCGGCGCCAGACGGTGAAGCCCAGGCGCTTGCGCAGGTCGTCGTTGCGCGCCCAGCCGGCCACCAGCACCAGCCGGCGGACCCGCTCGGGGCGGCGGGCCGCGGCCATCACCGCGATGAGCGCGCCGAGCGAGAAGCCCACGACGTCGACGGGTTCGTCGGTCGCCTCGTCGGCGGCACCGAGCACCTGGTCGGCGAGCCGCTCCAGCGACAGCGGGCTGCCGTCGTCGACGGTCCCGCCGCTGCCCGCGTAGTCGGGAAGGATCACGGTGCGCCGGTCGGTGAACTCCTCGACCAGGTGACCGTAGTTGGCCTCGCCGGTGGCGCCGGTGCCGTGCACCAGGAGCAGACCGGGGCCCTGGCCCTCGGTGCGGTAGTGCACGGTCGCGCTGTCGACGGATGTCTGAGGCATCTCATTGCCTTCCTGGGTGGGGGGAACGGTCGGGAGTGGAAGCGAATCTATAGAAGCGTAGCTGCCACTATATAAGCAAGTTGATTTTCAAGGGTGCACCGGTGCTTCGCTCGCGGGCACCGGGCGCAGCACCAGGACCGCCAGCAGCACGGCCGCCACGAGCGCGGTCGAGGCGACCGGCAGCCAGAACGAGGAGTGGCCGAGCAGCGCGGCGCCCAGCGCCGAGCCCCCCGCGATCCCGATCTGAAAGCCGGTGACGTAGACCGAGGAGGCCCGGTCGGCGTCCTTGCCCGCCAGGCGCATCACGCCGGTCTGGAAGACGGGACCTGCGGCGGCGAACGCACCGCCCCACAGGGCCACCGCGGCCGCGGCCGCCGCGCCGCGCACCGCGGCGGAGCCCAGGGCCGGCGACAGCGCCAGCAGGGCGACGCCCGCGGCGAACACCCCGATGGTCACGACCGCCGTCCGCTGCGGAGCGGAGTCGTTGTTCCGGCCCGCCAGATACGTGCCCACGGCTCCGGCGAGCCCGAAGACCGCGAGCAGCACGACCACGGCGGTGGAGGTGCCGGTGATGTCGGCGACGAGGACGGCGAAGTAGGTGTAGCTCAGGAAGTGCGCGGTGATCAGCACCACCGCCACGGCGCACAGGGTCAGTACGCGCGGCCAGTGCACGGCCGGCAGCGCCGCCTCCGTGACGGCCGTCCCGTGCGGTCCGCCGGTGTCCGGCCGCGGCGCGTCGCCGCGCGGCCGGAGGGCCCACACCAGTCCGACGGTCACGGCCACGGTCGCCGCCGCGAGGACCAGGGCCGTGGCGCGCCAGCCGATCAGCTCGCCGATGAGCGTGGTCCCCGGGCTGCCGGCGATCGCGGCGAGCGTGGACCCGCCGAACACCGCCGCGGTGGCGGTGCCCACCCGCGACCGCGGCACCAGCGTGGCCGCGGCCGGGGCGATGAGCGACCACAGCACCCCGTGCGTCAGGGCCGCGGCGACCCGGCTGACCACCATCATCGAGAAGCTGGTCGCGGCCGCCGCGAGCAGCTCGGCGGCGACGAGGACGAGCAGGGAGACCACCAGCGCGGTGCCCCGGGAGACACGGGAGGCCAGCGCGACCGTCGGCACGGTGACGACGGCGGCGACCACGGCGTACCCGCTGATCAGCAGCCCCACCCGGCCGGTCGGGACATCCAGACTGCGGGCGATGTCCGTGATGAGCCCGACCGGGAAGACCTCGAAGGTGACATAGACGAAGGTGGCGCACGCCAGGACGGCCAGCCGCGCGGCGGTCGCCGCGTCGATCCGTTCCCGTTCCCGGGCCACTGCCGTGCCGCTCATGCGGTCTCGGATACGGCGAACGCCGGGTCGGATGCGCCGGGCGGCGGGCCGAGCCGCACCAGGACCTTGGGGCGGCTCCGGTTCCCGTCGGTGAGGCGGGCGAAGGCGGCGTCCAGTTCGTCCAGCGGGAAGACCCGGTCGACGAGGGCGTCCAGGTTCACCGCGCCCGACTCGACGAGGCCGACGAGCCGGTCCCAGTAGCCGATGCCGGACAGTACGCCGTGCAGCGTCACGTCCCGGATCACCAGGCCCGCCGCGTCGAATCCGTCCACGGCGTGGTGGGGGGTGCCCAGCTGGGCGATGCGTCCGCCCGCCGCGACCAGGCGGACGGCGGAGCGGACCGCCGCCTCGTTGCCCGACGCCTCGATCACGGCGTCGTAGGCCTCCTCGTCCGCCGCGCCCGGGCCGGCCTGGGCGCGCAGGCCCAGCTCGGCGGCCAGCTCCCGGGCGGCGGGGTGCGGGTCGAGGACGACGGTGTCCGCCCCGATCGCGCGGGCCGTCTGCGCCGCGGCGAGCCCGAGCGTGCCCGCGCCCAGCACGGCGACGCGGTCGGAGGCGGTCACGGCGAGCCGGTCCACGGCGTGCACCGCTGCGGCGGTCGGCTCCAGCAGGGCACCCGCCGCGTCGGACAGGGCGTCCGGAATCCGGGTGAGGGTGTCGACCGGCACGGTGATCAGCTGGGCGCCGGCGCCCGGGCGGGGGCCGAGCACACCGATCTCGCTGCGGTCCGGGCAGGAGCGGACGCGTCCGGCGCGGCAGTGCGCGCACTTGCCGCAGCCGCGGAAGTTGTGGCCCGACACGCGTCGCCCGAGCAGTTCCGGGCCGGTCTCGGGGCCGGTCTCGACGACGGTGCCGATCCACTCGTGGCCGAGGACGAAGGGGTAGCTCTTCAGCCCGTCCCGCACGTAGTTGCTGCTGCCGTCGAAGAAGCCCAGGTCGGTGCCGCACAGCCCGAGCAGGCCCACCCGGACGAGGACTTCGCCGGGGCCGGGTTCGGGCGGTGCGGTGTCGGTGACCGACAGGGTGCGGGGGGCGATGAGCTGGATGGCTTTCATGGTGCGTCCTTCGGGTGACGGTTTTCGGCCGCGCGGCGGCATCGTGCGATGTCCTCGCGCAGACGGTCCGGGGCGTCCCGGTAGTCGTTCTCCACCAGCACCGAGCGAGCGCCGGAGCCGCGCAGCAGGGCCGGGAGGCCGGCGGTGGAGAAAGCCGTACGGGAGCCGTCCTTGATGTGCAGGTCCGGCAGCAGCAGCCCGGCTGCCCCGACCAGTTCGGCGAAGGCGAGCGGCCGCTGCCCCGCGTCGAGCAGGTTGCCGGTGTCCAGGACCAGGCGCAGGGCGGGATGGTCCACCGCCCGGGCAAGCTCCAGGGAGTCGTGCGGGCCGAGCGGCGACTCGTAGGCGACCAGCGGGTCCGCCCCCGCGAGCCGCTCGCACAGGCCGCGCAGCGCCTCGGCCGTCCCGGCGCGCAGGGGGGCGGTGACCGGCAGGCTCCGCCGGAACCCGGGCACGTGCAGTACGGCGACGCCGAGCTGCCGGGCGCAGTCCAGGGCTCGCAGCAGGAGGTCCACGGCCGCCGGGTCGGGGGTGCCGTCCTCCCGCGCCAGGCCGATGTCGTTGAGGTGGTTGACGGCGAGGACGGGCACCGGGATCTCCCCGGCGGTCGTCTCGGCCGCCCGCAGCGCGACGGGGTCGCTCAGCGGCGGCCCGCGGTGGGCGCCGCCGTAGTCCAGGTGCAGTCGGTCGGCCCCCGCCGCGGCAGCGGCCCGTGCCGCCGCCCGGCGGTCGGTGCCGATACGCCACTGCGGCGCGGCCACGGCTATCGGCGCGGTCATGACATGCCCCCGATGCGCACGGCCGCCTTGAGCACCCGGCGCCCGCCGGCCCTGCGCGTGGACGAGGTCAGCACGGTGTTGACGAGGTCGGCGGCCTCCTCCAGGCCGACCTGGTGGGTGAGCACCTCCTCGCCGAGGGCCGGGGTGGTGCGCAGCAGGTCGACGGCCTCCCGCAGATGGTCACCGGAGACACCCCGGTGGCCGCAGAGCAGGAGCCTGCCGTGCGGTCGGGTGAACTCCTCGACCCTCGGAGGCCAGGGTGTGCCGCCGCAGTTGACCGCGCGGATCGTGGCGGCGTCGATGTCGCCCGTGGTCAGCGGCACCGGGCCCGAGGGCACGCCGGCGTGCAGGTCGACCAGGAGCGTGCCCGGCACGTACCGGTCCAGGGCGGTCAGCGCCTCCCGCGTGCCGGTGCGCGGTGTGGCGATCACGGCGACGACAGGCGAGGGCAGGCCCGCGAGCAGCCGGGGGAGGCCGGCGGCGTGCGGATCGGTGGCGTCGTCGCCGTGCCCCACGAGGAGGGTGTGCGGTCCGGGCCGCTCCGACAGCCACAGGTCGCGTGCGAGGCGCCCCACGATGCCGTCCCCCCAGACGACCAGGGCCGCCGGGGTCAGGGCGTGGCACGCGATCCGGGCGCCGTACAGGGCGGAGGCGAGCGGTTCCGCGAGCGCGGCCACGCGCGGCTGCGCGGCGTCGGCGGGCACCGGGACGACCAGTCCGGCGCGTACGGCCGTGGCGGGGATGCGGGTGCGTTCCGCCCACAGGCCGGGGAGATTGTGGCCGAGCAGGAAGGACGCGTCGTGCGGGTGCGTGGGGTTCACGGTGACCGGCGTGCCGGCCGGCAGCCCGGACTCCCCGGGCTCGACCACGTACGCGACGCCCTCGTGTCCGAGGACGGGGCTGGGGTCGTCACGCAGGCCGCGCAGGATCTGCCAGTCGGTGCCGCAGATGCCCACGGCCGTCGGCGCCAGCAGCATGTCGCCCGGGTCGAGCCGTGGTGTGCGCACCTCGGCCACCTCGACCAGGGTGCGGCCCGAGCCGTCGGGCGCCCGGCGGACCAGGGCGCGGTGGGTGGCGCCGGTCACGGGCCGACCCGCGGCGCTCACCGGCCGGCCTCCGGGCAGCAGGCCCCCCGCGCTCATCGGCTGATCCCCGGAATCCAGTCGCCGACGCGTCGCACGCCGCGCAGGGCGTCCACCTGCCCCGGTCCGCAGAACACGAGCCGGTCGTCGAGCCAGGCGTCGTCACGCCCCCGGTCGGCGTAGGAGGTAGCGGTGGAGAGCCGGCGGCGGATCTCGGCCGCGTAGGGGGCGCCGAGTCCCTCGGCCACTCCCCCGCCGATCCCGATCAGGTCGAGATGCGGGTCGAGGCACCACAGGGTGCGCAGCAGCTGGGCCACCGGGGCGGCGCACAGCTCCAGCAGCCGGCGCGCGCCGGGGTCGTCCGAGGCGAGGGCGCCGGGGAGCCAGTCGGCGATCCGCGGGGCCTCGGGGAGTCCGAGCCGCCGGGCCGCGCGGACGAGGCCCGGCCCGGATGCGACCGAGGCGAGATGGTCCGTCGCGCCGCACTCGCAGGGCAGCCCCGCGAGGACGTCCGCGCCGGGCTCGGTGAGCGGGACCGGCAGATGGCCGACCTCTCCCTGCAGTCCCCAGGCGTCGACCGGGATCCTGGTCCGCTCCAGGTCCGCGATGCGCAGCGCGATGCCGCTGCTGACGGTCAGATAGGCGACCCGGCGGGTACCGGGACGGGCGTGCACGGCGGCGAAGTCCAGCAGCGCTGCGGTGACGTCGTTGACGAGGTGCCAGGTGACGTCGGGCCGGTGCCCGCGCAGGTCTGCGGCGAGGTCGTACGGGGCGGCCTCGTCCCCCACAGCGGGGCCGATCCGTAGACGGTGCCGGTCAGATGGTCGATGGCCGCGCCGAAGGACAGGGCGGCGCGGGCACCGGCCGGGACCCGGTCGCCGAGCAGCTCGACCATGTCCGCCCGCAGCCGGGCGGTGGAGCGGTCCGGGTGACGCAGGCGGCTGGGCGAGGGCACTCGTTCCACCGGCGCGTCCGGCCCGCCGACGCGCATCCGCACCCAGGTGCCGCCGATGTCCGCCGCGAACGTGGCGGCCGGTGCGCCGGGGCCGGTCCGGCGGCCCTCGGGGGATTGTCGGCCCTGGGGGACGTGCCGGCCCTCGGGGACATCCCGGCCCCCGGCGACATGCCGAACCTCAGAAGCGTCCCGACCCCCGGCGACACCCCGCCCCCCGGAGGCACCTCGGCCCTCGGAGGCGTCCCGACTCCCGGGGACATGCCGAACCTCAGAGGCATCCCAACCCCCGGAGACGTCCCAACCCCCGGCGACATCCCGGAGCGGCGTGGCGGCCCGGGTCACGACTGGACCACCGCTCCCGCAGGGACCCCCGCTCCCGCGGCGACCGGCTCGGGCACGTCCAGGGTCACCCCGGCCCGCCCCGGCTCCCTCGGGAGGACCCGGAATCCGCGGAAGTCGGCCCAGCGGGGAGCCACGTCGTCGTACGCGTCGAGTCCGCCGATGACCACGGTGTGTCCGCAGCCGGCGAGCCCGGCCCGCACTCCGGCGCCGGAGTCCTCGACCACGACGGCGTCCTCGGGCGCGCAGCCGAGCGCGGCGGCGGCCCGCAGATAGCCCTCGGGGTCCGGCTTGCCGTGCGTCACGTCGTCCGCGCTCACCAGGAGCCGGGGCAGCGGAAGCCCCGCCGCCGCCATCCGCACCTCCGCGAGGCGGCGGCCGGCGGAGGTGACCACGGCCCAGGCGTGCGGCGGCAGCGCGGTCAGCAGCGCCCGGGCGCCGGGGACCTCCGTGATGCCGGTGGTCTCCGACTCCTCGTGCGCGACGAGGCGCCGGGTCTCCGCGGCCGCCTGGTCAGGGTCGGGGAGGAAGTGGCGCACGGTCTCCCGGGTGGGGCGCCCGTGGGCGAAGGCCAGCACCTCCGTGAGATCGAGCCGGTGCCGTTCGCAGAAGCCGGCCCAGGTGGCCTCGACCAGTACGGTCGAGTCCACGAGAGTGCCGTCCATGTCGAACAGCAGTGCTGCCGCGTGCAGTTGAGGCAAGAGTTGCTCCAGAGAAGGGTCAGCGGAGGAACCGGTGACGACGGAAACCCGGCTAGACGCGGGCGATCGGACGCGACTGCGACACGGGAAGGTCCTCCGCGACGGACGACCAGGTGGTGTCGGGGTGCACGACGAGCGCGTCACCGGCGTACGGCACGCCCCGGGTGCGGGCGAGTTCGGCGGCCAGCGGTGCGAAGGTGGCCGGGGACATGTAGCCGCTGTAGTCGAAGTCCGTGGACCGGCGGGCCCTGATGCCGGGGCTGTCCACCATCCCGGCGGGCAGGGCCTGCACGAACGTCGTCTCGGCGGGATCGATCTCCTGGGCGACCGACCGGATCAGCGAGTCGGCGGCGGCCTTGGTGGCGGCGTAGCCCGAGCGGTTCGGACCGGCGTTGTAGACGACCTCGGACGAGATGTGCAGGAACAGGCCGGGACCGGCCGTGCGCAACGCCGGGAGCGCCGCGCGCAGCGCCCAGGACAGGCCGTGCACGTTGATCGCGAACTGGTCCAGCCAGTCGGCCTCGCTCACCCGCGTGAACGGCTCGCGCCGGGCGGTGAAGTAGACAGCGGAGTAGCAGGCCAGGTCCACCCGCTCCGGGATACCCGTACGCAGGGCCTCCTTGGCCTGCTCCGGGTCGCGGAAGTCCAGCCGGTGCCAGACCAGCCGGTCGCCGCCGGCACCGGCGGGCCGGCTGCGGCTGAAGACATGGGTCTCGATGCCGGAGGCGGCCCAGGCGTCGGCGACGCCCCGCCCGATCCCGGTCGATCCGCCGAACACCACGGCCCGCTCGGGCCTGCGCTCGGGAATGTGCGCGGGGGTGCTCACGCGCCCACCAGGGCCTCGGCCGGAGCGCCCTGTGCCGTGCCCCGGGCCCGGCCGCGCAACAGCTCCGTCGCCGCGCGCAGTTCGGCGGGCTCGACGTCGTTGACGAAGCGGTGTCGCCCGATGCCGACCGGCAGCGGCAGCCGCTGGTGGCCGTCGCGGTGGCGCACCGTGTCGCGCAGCGCCTCCTCCAGCAGGCTCGGGTCGTCCAGCACGTCGTTCCACAGCGGCAGCCCGAGTGCCTGGATGACGGAGAAGATCCGGTCGGCCTGCGCCTGGCTGACGTCACCGCGCAGGGTGCTCAGCGCCGTGGTGAGCGCCATGTCGATCACGACGGCCTCGCCGTGCAGCAGCTCGGGGAGGGCGTGCATCTCGATGGTCGGGCTGAAGGTGTGGCCGTAGTCCACGCAGCGCTCCAGCGCGGACTCCCACAGGTTGGGCTGGAGTTCCTCGAGCATGAGGTGGATGGACTCGGCGACGATGGCGTCGGCGGCCTGGGCGAGGTCGCCGGTGGATCCCTGGAAGCGGTCCGCCCGCACCTCGGGACCGCGCTTCTCCAGCAGCTCGAACAGCTCCTCGGAGCGGATCAGCGCCATCTTCAGTATCTCGGCGAGGCCGTTGCTGATGTGCCGCAGGTCCAGGCTGCTCAGGAAGGAGCGGTCGAGGAAGGTGGCCGTGGCCGCCGCGTACGTGCCCAGCCGGTTCTTGCCGGTGTCGTAGTTGACCCCGGTCTTGACGCCGACTCCCGCGTCGACGAGGCCGATCAGCGTCGTGGGGATGCGGATGTACGGGGTGCCCCGCCGGTAGAGGCTCGCCGCGAATCCGACGATGTCGGTGAGCACCCCGCCGCCGATGGCGATGACGGGCTCGCGGCGGCGGTCGATGCCGAAGTCGTTCATCGCGTCGACGACCCGGGACACGGCGTCCCACTGCTTGACGGTCTCGTCGGCGCGCAGGACGAGCACCGTCGTCCCGATGCCGTGGAAGGCGAAGAACTCGCGGATCCGCGCGCCGTGCAGCGCGTCCACGTTCTCGTCGATCACGACGAGCCGCCGCTCACCGGCCCGCAGCGGGGTGTCCGGGCAGCCGGTCAGCAGCGTGGTGTTGTCCGGCGAGAAGAGGTGGTCGGAGCTGACGACGTGGTACCGCACCTGGCGTACCGCCTCGATCGTCCAGGCCGGACCGTCGTCCATGGCCAGGCGGAGCCCCTGGGTGAACTGAGTACCGCTATGCATGTCCCCTCCGAAGATCTTGTGCCACATCACTGAACAACAGGCAGGTTTATCGGCACTGCGTCCAATATAGTAGCAGCGTGACCCGCTGGGTGTCGCAGTGCTACGCTCGTGATCAAGGAGACGAGGTTGTCGGCGCACGGGGGAGCACGCTGCGCGCACCCGTCGGACAGAGCCGCCCGACGCATTGCCTCCGCCCCCCTGAGTCGCCGGAGCCTTAGGAAGGTCGACCGCATGGCCACGCTGGCAGAACGTCTGAATGCCTGGTTCGCGGATGCCGCCACGGCCAATGCCGTGGGCCGCCTGCGTGAACCGACAACCTCCGAGGTCGCCCAGGCGATCTCGCAGGACCCGAGCCACGACGTCACCATCTCCCGGAGCTATCTGACGGCGTTGCGCAACGGCTCGCAGACCAACCCGACGGTGAGTGTGCTCTCGGCGATCGTGCGCTACTTCCAGACCCGGGAGATGACGCTGCCGGTGTCGGTGAGCGCCCTCATCTCCGAGGCCGCGCCGCCCGCCGCCGTCCAGGAGGAGAAGGACGAGTGGGCCGAGGCGCTCTCCGACCGGCAGGTGCGCTCGATCGCGATGCGCGCCGGCCGGCTCACGCCGGAGATGCGTGAGCAGCTTTTGTCGATCATGGACGTCCTGGACGACCCGAAGTCCGCGAGGTCCGGCAGCGAGGAGGATGACATATGAGGGCTGTCTGCCTGTCACGGACCGGAGGACCGGAGGTGCTGGAAGTCCGGGACGTGCCGGAGCCGGAGGCCGCGGAGAGCCTGGTGGTGATCAAGACCGCAGCCACCGCCGTCAACCCGGTGGACCTGGCGACCCGTTCGGGGCAGATACCCACCTCCCTGCCCGCCGTACTCGGCTGGGACCTGGCGGGCACCGTCGAGCACGCCCCCGAGGGCTCCGGCTTCCGCACCGGCGACCGTGTCCTGGCGATGACCGCCCAACTGGGCACGGGCGTGGGCAGCATGGCCGAGTACGTCGCCTTCGATCCGCGCTACGTCGCACACGTCCCGGACGGAATGCCGCTCACGGACGCAGCCGCGCTGCCCCTGGCGGGTGTGACCGCCGTGCAGTTGCTGCGCCGGACCCCGGAGCGCCACGGCAAGCGGATCCTGCTGATCGGCGCCCAGGGCGGCGTCGGCGGTCACATCGCGGCCCGCCTGCTCGACGAGGAGTCGGCCCGCACCGACCTGCTCGTCCGGCCCGCCGACCGTTCCGCCTGGCAGGAGCAGCGGGCCGGACGCCCCGCCGAGGGCGCGGTGCTCACCGACCCCTCGCAGGTCGAGGCCGGGGCCTACGACATCGTGATCGACGCCGGTGGCGCACCCGGCCTGATCGAGGCCGTACGTCCGGGGGGTGCCTTCCTCACCATCACCCCGTTCAGCGCCCCGGACCCGGCCAGCCACCCCGACGTGGCGTACACCCTGATCGGTGTGGAGCTGGACCGGGACGACCTGGTGAGCGTGGCCGAGGCCGCGGCCCGGGGAACCGGCCCGGGCCAGGGGATCACGGTGCTCCCCTTCGAAGAGGCGGCGGAGGCCCACCGCCGCCTGGAAAGCGGCGGCTTCCGCGGCAAGCTGGTGCTGGTCCCTTAGGGGCTCCAGGCCCCTGGGAGACCCTCAGGGGCTCAGGCCCCTCAGGGACCAGGGGCCTGAGGGGCCCTCAGAAACCCTCAGGGCCCTTCACGTCAGCCCGTTCCCGAAGACGAGGCTGCCGTGGACGGAGGGCCGCCACGGCTCGTCGAGGCCGTAGCGCTGCGCCTGCCGCTGCATCGACATCGCCTGGTGCATGAGCGTGGACGCGACGATCTCGGCGTCCCGCTCGTCCCGGTCGGAGTAGCAGGAGCGCCACTGCGGCAGCTCGGGCCGTTCACCGGCCAGGTCGTAGGCGACGATGTGGCCGACCTCGTGCAGGATGATGTGCTGCTGGTGCGCCCTGGTGGTCTTCGCCTGATAGACGATGACATCCTCGTCCTTACGGGCGAGCAAAATCCCGAACGGCCCGTCGGCGGGCAGATCCCACTTCAGCAGCTTGATGGGGGTGCCGCGCTGCTCGGCCAGTAAAGCGCACAGCGTGGTGACCCCGAGCGGCAGCGGTGGCGCGAGCTCTCGCATCAGCCGACGGCTGTGCGCTCTCAACTCGGCGTCTCTGCGCCGGTCCTCGACAGCCGCCGGGAAACGCCCCGCCCCACGCCGGAACAGTCTGCTGAACACCTGACCCCCTGTGTCTGACGACATCGACTCACGGACCGCACACGACGCACCGTTGAGCCAGAGCAGGCCGGTACCCAATCTACGCCCCCGGGCTCCCCGCCCGTCCGACGGGCCCGCGAACCCCGGCGGGCCCGGCCTTTCACACCATCCGGCCACGCACGCCCTCTCGCCCCGATGCGCCGTCCACCGCACACTTGACCAAGAAACGACCGTGGGCACGAGCAAGGGCACGCCGTGCCGCCGAAGGGGACGTGACATGCGGGACAGTCATCGGGCGGAGGCCGAGGGGCTGTTGGCGCGGGCCGTGGAGGAGGAGGTGCGGCGGACCGGCGGGCGCAGCGACGGGAAGGTGCTGCTCGCGCGGGCGCGCGGTGGGCTCGACGCGATGGCGCGGAGCTCGGCGGAGGAGTACGAGGCCTACACCCGCGCCCTGGACGAAGCGGCGGCCGGGCAGCTCACGTTCGGACAGCGGTACGCGCGTGAGGGCGCCGGGACTCCGCTGCTGGTGGCCGGGGTCGCGGCGGTCGCGGCCGTCGTCGCCGACCTGGCACTCGGTACGGGCACCGGGACGGCGCTGGGCGCGGGCGTGGCCGTCGGCATCGTGGCCGCCGCGGCGACGGTCGCGAAAGTGGTCGGATCGCATGTGCCGGCCGCGCACCGCCGCGCCGGGGCCGTGAGCCAGCCGGGCGGGCCCGAACAACTGCGGCTGCAGTGGCTGACGGCACTGGAGGTGCGGGGCATCAGGCCGTTCCTGGACCAGCAGCGGGTGCTCGCCGCCTCCACCGGGCCGAAGAAGACCGGGCCGCGACTGCGGGGAGCCGACAAGAGCGCGGCGGCGCGCGGGCGCAATGTGCTGGAGCAGTCCTTCGCGCAACTCCCGGATCCAGCCGAGCCGTTCGCGGGGCGGCGGCCGGAACTGGCACAGATCAGGCAGTGGGTGCAGGCGGCCCGCGCGAGCACGGAGACTCAGCCGACGGTGGTCGTCCTGCACGGCACACCCGGCAGCGGCCGTACGACGCTCGCGGTGCGGGCCACGCACGATCTGCGGGACTACTTCCGCGGCGCCTGCGTCGTCGATCTGCGGGCCGAGGGCCCGGGCGGGTCCCCGCTGTCCACCCGCGACGCCCTGCTGCATCTGCTCAACCGGCTCGGCGCGCCCCGTGAACAACTGCTGTTCCGTGAGCGCTCCTCTCCCGACCAGCAGGTCAAGCGGCTGAGCGAGCTGTACCACCAGCATCTGACGGGCCTGCCCGTCACGATCGTCCTGGACGACGCCTCGGACGCCGAGCAGATCCGCGCCCTGGTCCCGGAGCGGTCCGACAGCCTGGTGCTGGTGACCGCGCGGGGCCCGCTGACATTGGACGAGCTTCCCGCGCGAGTGCATCAGCTGGCGGTGGAGCCGCTGGACGCGGCGGGTGCGGAGGAACTGCTGGGCGCTGCGGCGCAGGACCGTTCCGGGCCGTACGACGCCGAGTCCGCGGACCAGGTCCGGGAGCTGTGCGGCGGACTGCCGCTGGCGCTGCGCATCGTGGGGTCGTGCCTCGGCCCGCGCTCCCCGCGCGCGCTGGCGACGGACCTCGGCGCGTACGGCCCGGTCGAGCCGGTGGAGCGCGCCCTGTGGCTGCGCTACACCGACCAGCCGGACACCGTACGGCGGCTGCTGCGCCGGCTGGCCCTGGCCGGCCGGGCCTCGCTCGGTGCCGCCGCGGCCGCCGCGCTGCTGGCCACCGACGAGGCGGAGGCCAAGCGCCAGCTGCAGGCCCTGACCCGCGCGGGCCTGATCGACCATGTCCGGGGCGACCGCTACCGGCTGCACGACCTGGTCCGCGCCTTCGCCCAGGCCCGGCTCCTCGACGAGGAGGAACCCGCCGAGCGCACGGCGGCGCAGGAGCGGCTGATCGTGAACTACGCCGAGCTGGCCGACTCGGTGCTGCGCATGGTCGACGGCAACATGTCGACCCGCACCAACCGCTTCAGCCCGTACGGCTTCACCTCCCTCGACGAGGCACTGCGCTGGCTGGACGACGAGTCGAGCTTCATCACGGCGGCGCTGCGGCACGCCGAGGGCGTGGACCAGGCGGCGGTGCTGAACCTGCTGGGCGCCCTGTGCGACTACTGCCTGCTGCGCGGCGACCTCTACCGGCTGGGCGAGATCAGCGAACTGGCGCAGGCGGTGGACGAGGGCCTGCTGGTCCGCTCGGTGCAGTGGCGCACCGGCATCGCGGCGCGGCAGCTGGGCGAACTCGACAAGGCCCGCACCACCCTCGCCTCGGTCGTCGACCTCTACCGGGAGGCCCACCACGACGCGGGTGCCGCCCGCGCCCTGTGCTCCCTCGGCATCACCCTGCACCACCAGGGCAATCTGACGGAGGCGTCGGCGAAGCTCCGCGAGGCCCTGGCCCTGCAGTCCTCCGCCGAGCTGGCGACGGACCGGGCGTGGACGATGCACGCCCTGGCGGCGGTGGAGCGGGACCGCGCCCGGGTCGCCGAGGCCCTGGAGCTGCTCACCGAGTCCCTGGTCCTGCACCGCGCCGGCGAGTCCGTGCACGGCCAGGCCTGGGCCCACTTCCAGCTCGGTCAACTGGGCCTGCGCATGGGCGACGTCCCGCGCGCCGAGTCCGAACTGCGCGCGGCCCTCGACCTCTACGGCCGTACCCGCGACGCCCGCGGCGAGGCCTGGGCCCTGACCCAGCTGGCCCGGGCCCTGCTGGTCGCCGGTGACGCGTCCCCGGCCGTGGAGGAACTGCGCGGCGCGGCGGCCCGGCACCGCGACAACGAGGACGCGCGGGGGGAGGCCTGGACCCTCTACTACCTGGGCCAGGCCCTGGAGGAGACGGGCAACCTCGACCAGGCGGTCCGCGAACTCGAACGCTCCCGCACCATGTTCTCCCGTATGCGCGACGTCTACGGCCTGGCCTGCGCCCGCCACCACTCGGCCCGCGTCACCCGCGACCAGCGCGCCGCCCAGACGGGCTCCCTGCGCAACTCCGGCTTCGCCCGCCAGCTCCTGGTCGACGCCCGCGCCGACTTCCAGCGCATCGGCGTCGCCCACGGCGAGGCGTGGACCTGCCTGGAACTGGCGGTCGTGGACGCGGGCAACGCCCGCACCCAGCAGGCGCTCGCCCTGTGCGAGGAGGCGACGGCCCTCTTCACGTCGTACGACGACCGCCGGGGCGAGGACTGGGCGCGCTTCCTGCGCTGCACGCTGCTGCCGTACGCGGCCCCCGGCGGCGCGGAGGTCGGCACGGCCGTCGCCCAGGAGGAACTGTCCCAGCTGTCCCGCGCGGGCCATCCCCTGCGGGACGAGAAGCTCGACGAGTACATCGACGCCTGGGGGCTGTTGCTGGAGCGGGGCGTGAGCCTGGAGGCGGGGTGGCAGGCGTGGGGGCTGGGGATGACGCCGAGCCGGCATGCGCGGGAGGTGATGGGGGTGGCGGTTTCGGCGGAACGGGGGTGAGGCGGGCCCGGAGGGGTTCTAGTCGGACGCTGACGACGTGTGCGGGACTGCGACCGCAGGAGAAGAGTCGCGGCGGGGCGGGACGACGGGGGGAGCCCTTGGAACAGCAACTGCGGGGTCCGACGCCGCCTCCGGACTGCCCGGACTTCTTCGGGCGGGCGGAAGAGCGCAGGGAGGTCGTGGAGTGGCTGCGGCTACGTCGTGCCGACCCGACGTCGCACTCCGTCCGCTCCCCCGCCGTGCTGGTGCTGCACGGCCCCGCCCGGTGTGGGCAGATCCGCCTTGGCCGCCATGGCCTGTCGTCACGAGAGCGCGGTGACGCACTGGGTCTCCCTCGACGACGCCACCAGCGCGGACGTCGAGCCGACGCTGTTACGGCTGCTCGGCGAGTGCGGGGCCTCGCGCACCGCCATCGTGCGGGCAGCCCTGGAGCGCGGCCGGTTCGGGCGCGTCCTGCGGCACGAACTCGCGGAGGGACTGAGCGACCGTCTGCTGCCGCGCGCCGAGCCCCACCCCCTCGCCGCGCTCGACCATCGCTTCGTCAGCGTGGACGCGAGCGACGTCTTCGTCCGGGGGCACGGCCCGGCGGTCGCCCACTCCGACCATCTGCGGCCGGAGACGGCGCACCTGCTGCTGTCACTGGCCGCCCACAGCCGGTGACAGTGCGCTGCCGACGGGCGGCAGCCGGGTGGTCAGCCGTTCGCGGACGGCTTCTTCGCGGACCCCGCGGCGCTCTCGGCGGCACCCTTCGACTCCGGCTGCGGCTCGGACTCCGCCTCCGCCTCCGCCTGCTCGGCCTTGGGGTCCGGGACCTGGGTGAAGTCGACCCGGTTCATGTGCCGGCTCATGGACTTCATCAGGGCCCACACCGCCAGGGCCATCGCCGCGAACACGATGAAGCCGAGGACGCCGGGGGTGACCTTGTCCTCGTCGACCTCCTTGGCGAAGGAGACGAGGTGCGTCATTGCCAGGCTTGCGCTTGCGCTCATGTCAGGCATTGTCGCGGACGCCCGCGAAGAGGTCGTCCTCGGGGAGGGAGGTATCGGCGAGAGACTTCGCCAGCTCGTACTCCTCCGTCGGCCAGACCTCCTTCTGGATGTCCATCGGCACCCGGAACCAGCCCCCGTCCGGATCGATCTGCGTGGCGTGCGCGATCAGCGCCTTGTCGCGGATCTCGTAGAAGTCGCCGCACGGCACGTGCGTGGTGAGCGTGCGCTCCTTCATGCCGAACTCGTCCCAGCGCTTGAGCCAGTCCCCGTAGGGCGACTCCAGGCCCCGGTCCAGCATCGCCTGGTGCAGCGCCTCGGTGCGGGGGCGGTTGAAGCCCTGGTTGTAGTACATCTTCAGCGGCTGGTACGCCGGGCCGTACTCGGCCTCCGGGTACTTCTCGGTGTCCGCCGCCCCCTCGAACGCGACCATCGAGATCTTGTGGGTCATGATGTGGTCGGGGTGCGGATAGCCGCCGTTCTCGTCGTAGGTGGTGATCACCTGGGGGCGGAAGGCGCGGATCTTCCGCACCAGCTCACCGGCCGCCACGTCGACGTCCTCCAGGGCGAAGCAGCCCTCCGGCAGCGGCGGCAGCGGGTCGCCCTCGGGCAGCCCCGAGTCGACGAAGCCGAGCCACTCCTGCTTGACCCCGAGGATCTCCCGGGCCTCGTCCATCTCCTTCTTGCGTACCTCGTGGATGTGCTCCTCGACGTACTTGTCGCCCTGGAGCCTGGGATTGAGGATGGAGCCGCGCTCCCCGCCCGTGCAGGTCACGACCAGCACGTCCACCCCCTCGGACACGTACTTCGCCATGGTCGCCGCGCCCTTGCTCGACTCGTCGTCGGGGTGGGCGTGAACGGCCATCAGTCGCAACTGGTCAGTCAAGACTCAATCCTCAGTAAGTCGGCGCCCTGTGTGCGTCGGCGCAATCAGCGGCTTCTATAGTGACCGAACCGGGGGGCGAATAATTCCGGGACCGGGCCACAGGGCCTCTTCCGGGACCCTCGCCCCGGCCCTGCCTGGAGGACGATCATGAGTACGGCGAGCACGCGACCGCCCGAGGGCCGTTACGGCCGTGCCTCGGACGAGCGCGCCGACCGCAAGCTCAAGATCATCGGCGCTGTCCTCTCGGTGGCACTGCTGGGCCTGGTCGGCTGGTTCGGCTACCACTACGTCGTCCAGAACAAGATCAGCGCCGAAGTGATCACCTTCGAGCCCGGCAAGGAATCCGTGAAGGTGCATCTGGAGGTCCGCAAGGACGCCGGTACCACCGGCTACTGCACCGTGCGCTCACAGGCCGAGGACGGTTCCGTCGTGGGCCGGGCCGAAGTGCGCTTCGACGGGGACGCCACCGTCATCGACAAGGTCTTCACCCTGCGCACGACCGCACCCGGGACGACCGCCGAGCTGCAGGGCTGCCAGGCCGACTGAGGCCGCACGGACGTCACCTGCAATACGTAGCGCCTGACCTGCGCTGACGTGAATCTGGCGGCTTATGTCCTCCCCCTTCTGCTCCTGAATTGTTAGGCTCGTGGTTTCGCCCATCCGTGAAGGAACATTCTTCTGGGTAGGGCGATGCTTTGTATTCCCAGTACCTACGAGGAGCACCTGTGACCCAGACCAGCGAGAACGTCACCTGGCTGACCCAGGAGGCGTACAACAAGCTCAAGGCTGAGCTTGCGCACCTTACTGGTCCCGCGCGAACGGAGATCTCCGCGAAGATCGCCGCTGCGCGCGAGGAGGGCGACCTGCGTGAGAACGGCGGGTACCACGCGGCCAAGGAAGAACAGGGCAAGCAGGAACTCCGTGTGCGCCAGCTCACCCAGCTCCTCGAGAGCGCGAAGGTCGGCGAGGCGCCCGCGGCGGACGGTGCGGTGGCGCCCGGCATGGTCGTCACGATCGCGTTCGACGGCGACGAGGACGACACGCTGACGTTCCTGCTCGCCTCACGCGAATACGCGAGCTCCGACATCGAGACGTACTCGCCGCAGTCCCCGCTGGGCACCGGCGTACTCGGCCACAAGGTCGGCGAGGACGCCGAGTACGAGCTGCCGAACGGCAAGAAGGCCTCGGTGAAGATCATCAAGGCCGAGCCGTACGACGGCTGAACCACCCGTCGAGCCTTGACCTGCCCCCGGTGCCGCTGCGGTACCGGGGGCATCGTCATGCCCTGTCATGCCGTCGCGGACCGGTACTTGCGCACCGCCAGCGTCCGGAAGACGACCAGGATGAGGACCGAGTAGATCAGCGAGGCCCAGACGGGGTGCTGCATGGGCCAGGCGTCCGACGGTGACTGGCCCGGGTTGGCGAACAGCACACGGCAGGCCTGGACCGTGGCACTGAAGGGGTTCCACTCGGCGATGTGGCGCAGCCATGGGGTCATGTGGCTGGTGTCGACGAACGCGTTCGAGATGAAGGTGACCGGGAACAGCCAGATGAGCCCGCTGGACGTGGCCGCCTCAGGGGTTCTGACGGACATGCCGATCAGGGCACCGATCCAGGTGAACGCGTAGCCGAGGAGGAGCAGCAGGCCGAAGGCCCCGAGTACCTTGCCGGCGTTGGTACTGCCGTCCGACCCGACGCGCCAGCCCACCAGGAGGGCGACCACCGCGAGCACCACCAGGGTCAGGGCCGTCTGCACCGAGTCGGCGAGGGTGCGCCCGGTGAGCACCGCGCCGCGGGCCATGGGCAGGGAACGGAAGCGGTCGATGAGGCCCTTGTGCATGTCGTCGGCGATGCCCGCGCCGGAGCTGGCGGTGGCGAACGTGACGGTCTGCGCGAAGATGCCGGCCATCAGGAAGTTCTTGTAGTCGACGGCGCTGGTGCTGCTGCCGATCTGCATGGAACCGCCGAAGACATAGGTGAAGAGCACCACGAACATGATGGGCTGGATCAGCCCATAGATAATCATCTCGGGAATGCGGGACATTCTGATCAGATTGCGTTTCGCAACGACCATCGAGTCCCGGATCGACTGGCTGACCGGGTTGGCGGCCGGCGCGACCCGCACGGCATCGGTGACGGCGCTCACTTGGCGGCCTCCTTGTCGGTCTCCCTGTCGATCTCTTCGTCGCTCTCCTCGTCCTTGGCCTCGGCCACGTGTCCCGTCAGGGACAGGAACACGTCGTCGAGGGTCGGACGACGCAGGCCGATGTCGTCGATCTCGATGCCGCGCGTGTCCAGTTCGCGGATGACCTCGGCGAGGAGCTTGGCGCCGCCTGTCACGGGCGCGGTCAGCTTGCGCATGTGCTCCTCGACCGTGGTCTCGCCCTTGCCGAAGCCGGCGAGGACCTCGGTGGCGGCCTGGATGTGCTCGCGCTCGTGCACCACGAGCTCCACACGCTCGCCGCCGGTGCGGGCCTTGAGCTGGTCGGAGGTGCCCTGGGCGATGACCCGGCCCTGGTCCACCACCGCGATGTCGTGTGCCAGGTGGTCGGCCTCTTCCAGGTACTGGGTGGTCAGCAGCAGCGTCGTACCGCCGGAGACCAGTTGCTTGATGACCTCCCACAGCTGCTGGCGGTTGCGGGGGTCGAGGCCGGTCGTCGGCTCGTCCATGAACATCACGGGCGGAGAGACGACGAGGGCCGCCGCGAGGTCGAGCCGGCGGCGCATGCCTCCGGAGTAGGTCTTGGTGGGCCGGTCGGCGGCGTCCGTGAGGTGGAACTGCTCCAGCAGCTCGACCGCGCGCTCCTTCGCCGCCTTCGCCCTCATCTGGTAGAGCTGGCCGACCATCTGGAGGTTCTCACGGCCGGTCAGATATTCGTCGACGGCCGCGAACTGGCCGGACAGGCCGATCGAGCGGCGAACGGCGTCGGGCTGCTTGAGCACGTCTATGCCCGCGACAACCGCCCGTCCGCTGTCGGGTCGGAGCAGGGTGGTCAGGCAGCGGACGGTGGTCGTCTTGCCCGCGCCATTGGGCCCGAGCAGGCCCAGGACCGTGCCCTCGGGCACGTCGAGGTCGACGCCGTCCAAGGCTTTGACGTCACCGAAGGTCTTGACCAGACCTTCGGCATGGATGGCACCTGGCATGTGAGTCTCCACGTCTTCGGGGATCTCCGGACAGATCAATGAGGCATTGCACGGACACACCATAACGCGATGTATCGCGTCTCACAATCGAATTTTCCACGTCTCGTTCCGTGAGAGGAAGGGATCTTGACGGGCTCCGGCGCCGGGTCAGTTCATGACCGTGTAGCCCGCCTCGCGGAGCGCCCGGCCGACCTCGCCGCAGTGCTCCGGGCCCTTCGTCTCCAGGTGCAGCTCGACCTCCGCCTCCGTGAGCCCGAGCCGTGGGTCGGTCCGTACATGGCTCACGTCGAGGACATTAGCGTCGACCACTGACAGCACACCCAGAATTGTGGCGAGAGCGCCAGGGCGGTCCGTCAGCCGCAGCCGTACGGCCAGGTAGCGGCCCTGCGCGGCCATGCCGTGCCGCAGCACCCGCTCCATCAGCACCGGGTCGACGTTGCCGCCCGACAGCACCGCGACGACCGGCCCCTCGAACGCGCCGGGCCGGCTCAGCAGCGCCGCGACCGGGCTCGCCCCGGCCGGCTCCACGACCAGCTTGGCCCGCTCCAGGCACAGCAGCAGCGCGGCGGACAGCTCGTCCTCGCTGACCGTGCGCACCTCGTCGACCAGTTCGCCGACGAGCCCGAACGGCACGTCGCCGGGCCGTCCGACCTTGATGCCGTCGGCCATCGTCGCCGGGTTCTCGACCGACACGGGCCGTCCCGCCGCCAGTGAGGGCGGGTAGGCCGCCGCGCCCTCCGCCTGGACGCCCACGATCCTGAGGTCCGGCCGCAGGGTCTTCACCGCCACCGCGATCCCGGCGGCGAGACCGCCCCCGCCGATACCGACGACGATCGTGCGCGCCTCGGGGCACTGCTCGAGGATCTCCAGGCCCACCGTGCCCTGGCCCGCGATGATGTCGGGGTGGTCGAAGGGGTGGATGAACACCGCGCCCGTCTCGGCCGCGTACTCCTGCGCGGCGGCCAGCGTCTCGTCGACCACCTGGCCGTGCAGCCGCACCTCGGCCCCGTAGTCCCGGGTGGCGCTGACCTTGGGCAGCGGGGCGCCCTTCGGCATGAACACCGTGGAGCGCACACCGAGCAGCGAGGACGCCAGGGCGACGCCCTGCGCGTGGTTTCCGGCGCTCGCGGCGACCACACCGGCGGCGCGCTCCTCGGGCAGCAGCCCGGCGATCCGGACGTACGCGCCGCGCAGCTTGAACGAACCGGTCCGCTGGAGGTTCTCGCACTTGAGGTGCACCGGCGCGCCGACCATCTGGGAGAGGTGCCTGCTGCCTTCCATCGCGGTCACCCGCGCCACACCCGAGAGCATCTTCTGGGCGCCGCGCACATCGTCGAGCGTGACGGGTCGCAAGGAGTCAGCCGTGCTGTAGCTCATGACACCAGCATCGCAGTTCACAGGCGGGAACGACGGTTGTGACCAACCTCCGAGACCCGCTTTGTGAAGCGCCGGTACGACCCGCCTCCCGGCCGCGTACCCTGTCCCCCAATCAGCCAGCCCTCCACGAAGTGAGCCCCCGGCGATGCCCACAACACCTGAAATGTCGATGGACATGACGACCGTCGGTGACACCGGTCTTCTCGACACGCTGCAGCACGAGGTGGCACTGTTCGCCCGCCGTGCCGAACAGACCCGGCTCGGCGGAGTCGGGCAGGTGCGCAACTCCATGGACCGCGCCGCGTATCTGCTGCTCAACCGTCTCGACAAGGAAGGCCCGATGGGCGTGAAGGCGCTCGCCGCGAGCATGGGGATCGACTCGTCGACGGTCACCCGGCAGGTGGCTCCGCTGGTCGACACGGGCCTGGTCAAACGCACCTCGCACCCCGAGGACGGACGCGCTGTGGTGCTCCAGCTGTCCCCGCGCGGGCAGGCCCGGCTGGAGGAAGTGCGTTCGTCGCGGCGGCAGTTGATGGCGGAGCTGACCGAGGAGTGGGAGCCGGAGGAGCGCGAGGCGTTCTGCTCGCTCCTGACGCGCTTCAACAGCGCGCTGTCCGCCCGGATGGCGGTCCCGGGGCTGCCGGGGCCGGAGACGCAGTCGCCCTCCTGAGCACCGGCCGTGCGCGGCTCTTGACCGCGGGGCCGACCCTGGCCTGATATGAGACCGGGTCCTGTCGTCCACGTGTACGCGACCGGGCCCGCATCCTCAGGGTCGCCGGTAGGCGGGAGGCGCGATGCGGCAACGGCATGCGTCACGGGAGACCCGTCGGGCCCGGGAGTTCGAGGCGTTCGTCGCGGGCGCGGCGGGGCGGCTGCTGCATGCCGCCACCCTGCTCACGGCGGAGGCCCCGGACGACAACCCGCGCGCGCGGCGCCTGCTGACGCTGTCCTTGGCGCACACGTACGCGTGCTGGGACCGGCTGCGCGGTGAGGATCCCTACGACCGCACCCGCCAGTTCCTCGCCACCCGCTTCGCCCGCGGCACCTGGCACCACTACGGCGGCCTCGGCCGCACCCGCCCGCACCCCTCCGCACCGCTGGCGCCGCTCACCCCGCAGGAACGCCTGATCCTGGTCCTCATGCTCTACGAGGGCGTCGCCGAGGAGCAGACGGCGGCCCTGCTGGGCCTGTCCGCGGAGCGCGTGCGGGCCATCTGCCACCGGGCGACGTCGGCCCTGCTGCACCGGCCTCGGGGACCGGCACCGGCGGTGGCGGCCGCGAAGGCGGTGCCGTCATGAGCCCTTCCTACGACCGGGGGCCGACATGAACGGCAACGATGGGGAAGCGACCGTGCGGGCCTGGGCCGCCTGGCCCGGTCCGGCCGTGCCACCGCCCCGGGAACCACTGCCGGCTGACGGCCGTGCCGTCATGAACCCCTCCGGCAACCGGGGGCCGACATGAGCGGGAACCACCGCGAGGCGACCCTGCGGGCGGCCGAAGGCCGCGCCGTCACGAACCCCTCCGGCGACCGAGGACCGACATGAGCGGCAACGACCGTGAGGCGATCGTGCGGCGGCTGATGGAGCAGGCGCCGCGGCCCGTGCCGCCCGAGATCCACACGGCGGCGGTGCGCCGGGGCGGCCGCATGCTGCGGCGCAGGGCGCTGGCCCGCCGGCTGCTGTGGCTGCTGCTGCTCGCGGCGGCCGTGGCGTTCACGGTGTGGGCGCTGACGGCCCGTCCGTGGGTGGAGCCGCCGTCGGACACGACTCCACCCCTCACCGGCTGGTGACCCTGGAGGGCCGGGGCCGTCCTAGCCGAGCGCCTGCTGAAGGTCTTCCAGCAGGTCGTCGGCGTTCTCGATGCCGACGGACAGACGCACCAGGTCGGCCGGGACCTCGAGGGCCGAGCCGGCGGCGGACGCGTGCGTCATGCGGCCGGGGTGCTCGATGAGCGACTCGACGCCGCCCAGGGACTCGCCCAGTGTGAACACCTTGGCGCGGTTGCAGACCTCGACGGCCGCCTCCTCGCCGCCCTCGACACGGAACGAGACCATGCCGCCGAACGACTTCATCTGCTTGGCGGCGATCTCGTGGCCGGGGTGCTCCGGCAGGCCCGGGTACAGCACGCTCGTCACGCGCCCGTGCCGGGTGAGCATGTCGGCGACCTTGACGGCGTTCTCGCTGTGCCGGTCCATGCGGACCGAGAGTGTCTTGGTGCCGCGCAGCACCAGCCAGGAGTCGAAGGGCCCGGCGACGGCGCCCATCGCGTTCTGGTGGAAGGTCAGTTCCTCGCCCAGGTCGGCGTCGTCGGTGATCAGCGCGCCGCCGACCACGTCCGAGTGGCCGCCCATGTACTTGGTCAGCGAGTGCACGACGACGTCCGCGCCCAGTGCCAGCGGCTGCTGGAGGTAGGGCGTGGCGAAGGTGTTGTCGACGACGAGGCGGGCGCCCGCCTCCCGGGCGATCTGAGCGACGGCGGCGATGTCGGTGATGCCGAGCAGCGGGTTGGAGGGGGTCTCCACCCACACCACCTTGGTCTTCGGGGTGAGAGCGGCCCGTACGGCCGCCGGGTCGCTCGTGTCGGCGACCGACCACTCCACGCCCCAGCGGGCGACGACCTTGGCGAACAGCCGGAACGTGCCGCCGTAGGCGTCGTTGGGGATGACCACGTGGTCACCCGGGCTGAGCAGCGTACGCAGCAGGCAGTCCTCGGCCGCCAGCCCGGACGCGAACGCGAGACCGCGGCGGCCGCCCTCCAGGGCGGCGAGGTTCTCCTCCAGCGCTGTCCTGGTGGGGTTGGCGCTGCGGCTGTACTCGTAGCCGCCGCGCAGGCCGCCGACGCCGTCCTGCTTGTAGGTCGAGACCTGGTAGATCGGCGGGACGACCGCGCCCGTCAGGGGGTCGGCGGTGTTGCCCGCGTGGATCGCGAGCGTCTCGAAGTGCTGACTGATGTGCCTGTCGCTCATGAGGACCGAGGGTAGTGCGCCGACGCGAAGAGTGCCGGAGTACGAGTCGACGCGCGCCCGGCGCCGGGTTTTCCACAGGGCCGCGGGGCCGCTCGTGCCGGGTTTTCCACAGGTTCGGGGATGAGGTTGGCCAATTGTCGGCGCGGTCTGGTTCGCTTGTCGCATGGAGATTCTCTGGGTCCTGATCGCACTGGTCATGCTGGGCTTCGTGCTGCTCCCCTTCCTGCGGCGCAGGCGCGGTGCGGTCGGACTGGTCTCGCCCGACCACCCGGACGCCGCGGACCCGGCGAACTACGGCTTCGTCCGCGAGGAGGAGCTCGACATCCGCATGCCCGGCCCCGACCAGGACCTGCTGGACGTCCTGGACGTGGTGCAGCGCTCGCAGGACTACCGCGCGGCGCAGCAGCTCCTCGCGGGCACGGAGACGGAGGGCGAGCGGCGCTGGCAGCGGGTGCAGGCCTTCGCGGGTGCCGCCTCGCTGGAGCTCGCGCGGCGGCCCGGCGGGGTCGGCGAGGCGCCGGGCGGTCAGTGGCTGCGGGTGTGGCGGACGGAGGCACCCAAGGACGCGGGCGGCGCGGCGGTGCAGGCCGAGTTCCTGGTGCAGCAGGCGTGGCGGACGGCGACGCGGGGGACGGACGAGTTCCGGATCATCATGGAGGAGGCCAGGTCGGCGTGCGCCGACGCGGCGCTGCTGTCCCCCGGCGATCCGGTCCCGTACATCGTCGAGCTGTCGGTGGCCCGCGGGCTCGGCTACTCGCGGAAGGACTTCGAGCAGCTGTGGCTGAAGATCCTGGACCGCGACCCGGCGCACATGGGAGCGCATCTGGCCGCGCTGCACTACTGGTGCGAGAAGTGGCACGGCTCGCGTGAGCTGGCGTACTCGTTCGCCGAGGCCGCGGCGGCCCGCGCACCCCAGGGCTCGCTGCTCGCGGCGATGCCCCTCTTCGCGGTGTTCGAGCACCTTCCCGAGGTGACGCTGGTCAGCAGTTTCTGGCAGTCCGAGGTCGTCACGAAGGCGATGCACGGCGCGCTGCACGCGGTGCACTCGGCCCGCCCCGACGACCCGATGCTGGCGCACGCGCGGCACCTGCTGGTCTTCTTCCTGGTCCGCAGCGAGCGCTGGGCGGAGGCCATGAGCCAGCTGATACACATCGACGGCCATGTCGGCGCCCTGCCCTGGACGCTGTCGGAGGACCCGGCGGCGGAGTTCGCGGTGTACCGGGCGCTGGCGGTGGCGGGCTACGAGGCGAACGGCGGCAGCCCGGCGAGCCTGCCGCACTGAGGGCTCGGGCCGCGGGAGGCCGGAATTCCCACCGGTCTCCGCACGTTGTAGAGGGCGTCCCGTAGATGGCGTCGCCCCCCTGGAAGACCGCTGGAGACCTCATGTTCCTGCACAGCCGTAAGCCCGAGCTGCCGTCCCCCGGGCAGGCGCTGCCCGGCCGCCCGGTCCCGGCGTTCACCGTCCCCGACCGCCACACCGTCCTCGGCAACCCCCTGCTCGGCCCCTACCCGGAGGGTCTGGAGGTCGCCGACTTCGGTCTGGGCTGCTTCTGGGGCGCCGAGCGCAAGTTCTGGCAGCTCCCGGCAGGGGTGTGGACGACACTGGCCGGCTACCAGGGCGGCGAGACCGAGAACCCCACGTACGAGGAGGTCTGCTCGGGCCTGACCGGCCACACGGAGGTCGTGCGCGTGGTCTTCGACCCGAAGGTGATCTCGTACGAACGCCTGCTGAAGACGTTCTGGGAGTCGCACGACCCCACGCAGGGCTTCCGCCAGGGCAACGACGTGGGCACGCAGTACCGCTCGGCGGTCTACACCCACACCCCCGGGCAGGCGGCCACCGCCAAGTCCTCGCGCGACTCCTACCAGCAGGTCCTCGCGTCCTCCGGATTCGGCGAGATCACCACGGAGATCGCCCCGGCGCAGGGCCGGCCCTTCTATCCCGCCGAGGGCTACCACCAGCAGTACCTGGACAAGAACCCGGCGGGATACTGCGGCATCGGCGGCACGGGCCTGTCCTGCCCGATCGGTGTGGCCAAGGCCGAGGGCTGAACACCGGTAGCTCTGGAGCCGAACCCCGGCACCACTGCATACGCGGGAGCACCCTGGCAATAGGGTGCCCCCGTGACTGCCCCCTCGAATTCGACCCTGAGTCCGGCGAAAGCCCGTCACGCGCTGCGGCTGTCCGCGCGGGTGGCCGTGGAGTTGCTGCTGGTCTTCGTGACGCTGACCGTGGCTCTGTGGCTGCTGGGCCGGATGTGGTCGGTGGTGTGGCCGCTCGTCGTCGGACTGCTGCTGACCACGCTGACCTGGCCCGCGGCCCGCTTCCTGCGCCGTCGCGGGTGGCCGCCCGCGCTCGCCGCGTCGCTCGTGACCGTGCTGTTCCTGCTGGTCGCCGTAGGCGTCGTGGCGTTGATCGCGGTGCCGGTGGCGTCGCAGTCCGGTGAGCTGACCGACGGCGTGGTCGAGGGCATCCAGAGGCTGCGCGAGTGGGCCGCCGGCCCGCCGCTGAACATCGGTGACGCCCAGATAAACAAGGCGTTCGACACGGCGGTCGCCCGCGCCCAGGAGGGCGTCGGCAGCATGGTCGGCACGGTCGTCACCGGCGTCAGCACCGTGGTGAGCGGAGTGGTCACCGCCGTCCTCGCGCTGTTCCTGATGTTCTTCTTCCTCAAGGACGGGCCGAAGTTCCTCCCGTGGCTGTCCCGGCAGCTCCCGGGCCGGTTCGCCACCGACGTCCCGATCGTGTTCGCGCGCGGCTGGGCCACCCTGGGGAGCTTCGTACGGTCCCAGGCGGCCGTCGGCCTGCTCGACGCGGTGCTGATCGGGCTGGGCCTGTGGATCCTGGGCGTGCCGCTGGTGCTGCCACTGGCGGTGCTTACGTTCGTCTCCGCCTTCGTGCCGATCATCGGCGCCCTGTTCGCCGGTTTCGTCGCGGTCCTCATCGCGCTGGTCTCCAACGGCCTGACGGACGCGCTGATGGTGCTGGCCATCATCGTGGTGGTGCAGCAGCTGGAGGGGAACGTCTTCCAGCCCATGATCCAGAGCCGTGGGCTCGGCCTCCACGCGGCCGTGGTGCTGCTGGCAGTGACGCTGGGCGGGAGTCTGGCCGGCATTGTGGGCAGCCTGCTCGCCGTCCCCATCGCCGCGCTGATCGCGGTCGTGTGGAACTACGTGCGCGAGCAGCTCAGCGACCCGCCACGGGAACCGGACGGCACCGACGAGCCGGACACCGCCGCCCCTGTGCCGTCGTAACGGTCCGCGACCGCCACTCCCGTCCTGGCGTGGCGGTCCGTGACCGCCGCCCCCGTGGCGTCGTGACGGCCCAGGACGCGCGAACGGCCCCGCCCAGGTCGCGGGGCTCCTCCTCGCTTGCGAATCTGCAGGCGAAGGGAGTTCCGCCACATGATTCCTGTCACCGCGTCGCCCGTGCGTATCGAGGCGTCTGTCGACGCCCGGCTGTCCCGATGGCTGTGGCTGGTGAAGTGGCTGCTCGCCATCCCGCACTACATCGTGCTGTTCTTCCTGTGGATCGCGTTCGCGGTCGTGACGGTCATCGCGTTCTTCGCCATCCTGTTCACCGCCCGGTACCCCCGGTCCCTCTTCGACTTCAACGTCGGTGTGCTGCGCTGGAACTGGCGGGTCGGCTACTACGCCCACACGGCGCTCGGCACCGACCGGTACCCGCCGTTCACCCTCGCCGACGTGCCCGACTATCCGGCGCGCTTCGACGTCGTCTATCCCGAGCGGCTGTCGCGCGGCCTGGTCCTGGTGAAGTGGTGGCTGCTGGCGATCCCGCAGTACATCGTCGTCGCGATGTTCGTGGGCGGCGGCTGGGGCTCGGGCGGGAGCGGCTGGCGGGGCGGTGGGCTGATGACCTGGCTCTCCCTGGTCGCGGTGGTCATCCTGCTGTTCACCGCCCGCTATCCACGGCACCTCTTCGACTTCCTGCTGGGCCTCGCCCGCTGGTGCGCGCGAGTGACCGCCTACGCCGCCCTGATGACCGACCAGTACCCGCCGTTCCGACTCGACCAGGGCGGGCAGGAATCCTCCGGCAGAGATCCCCTGACGAAGAGCCCCTGACAAAGGGCCCCTGACAAAGGGCCCCCGACAACGCCCGCCTCCCCGTCGTAATTCCCCAGCGGAATCGATTCCTCCCGCTCTACGCTCCTTCGCATGGTTCTCAGACGAGCGTTACAGGTGATCATGGTCGTCACTCTGGCCCTCGCGGGGGCGGTCCAGGGCGGGGTGAGTTCGGCGCGGACCGGAGACGCCGGACGGCAGTTGTTGTTCTACAACCACGCGTACGGCGTCCTCGACCGGGAGACCGCCGACGCCATCGAGCACTCCGCCTATCTGCGCGACTTCGCCAACTTCCAGGTCCGCACCACGACCGGTTCCGGCGGGCAGACCTGGACCGGCCGCTATCTGATGGGTCGCGAGACCTATCTGGAGCTGTTCGGGGTCGGCGACCTGCCCGGCAAGGACGGCACTCTCGGCTCCACCGGCATGGGCGTCTCGACCGAGCGGAAGGGCGACCTGGTGACGGTGCTCGCGCGGCTGCGCGAGCAGGGGATCAGCGACCCCGTCGAGTTCCAGCAGACGCGCGACTTCGGCGACGGCGTCCCCGTGCCGTGGTTCGACGCCGTCTTCACCACCGACCAGTACGACCTCTTCGGCGCCTGGGGCAGCGAGTACCGGCCGGAGTACTTCGCCGACCCGCGCGGAAACACCGAACCCGCCTCCCACCCCGGTGACGTGGGCCGGGAGCGCTATCTGCCTGACGCCTACCGCGACCATCTGATGCGGGACGTGACCGGCATCCGGCTCGCGGTGACCGCACGCGACCTCGCCAACACGGTGCCGCTGCTGAAGGCCGGCGGGTTCTCCGTGCGCTCCCTGCCGGGCGGGGGCGTCGTCGCGAAGGGCGGCGGCACCACACTCCGCTTCGACGCCGTGCCCCTCGACCAGGTCGGTCTGCGCCAGGTCGAGATGTCGCTGAACGGGCCGGTGTCGTACCGGCACGAGGAGCGCATCGGTCACTCGACCCTCACCGTCGGCCCGGGGCCCCGTGCCGTGTGGACCTTCGACGACCAGGACCGGCCGGCTTCCCGGTAAGACAGAGCCCCGCTAACCCAGCCGCTCCGCCAGGAACTCCTCCCAGGTCCGCTTCCCCACCTCCGCCCCCCGCAGGGTGAGGTTCGCCCCTGCCCGGTACGCCCGCCCGGCCTTGCCGGGGATGCGTACCGGCAGCATCGGGCGGCGCCGCCCCCGGAGGCGGAGGTAGGGGCGGGCCAGGTCCGCGAGGCCGTGGACGTGCGGCCCGGTCAGGTCCGGGACGAGGCCGGAGGGGGCGCCGAGAGCCAGCTCCGCGAGGCGGGCGGCGACTTCGCGGGAGTCGACCGGCTGGAGCCGAAGGCCGCCGGGGACCGGGAACACCGGCAACTTCGCCATCTTCTCGACCATGGTCAGCGCGAGGTCGTGCAACTGGGCCGCGCGCAGGGTCGTCCACGGGATGCCCGAGTCGGCGACGGCCCGCTCCGACTCCCGCTTCGTCCGCATCCAGGCCAGCGGCACCCGGTCCGCGCCGATGACCGAGATGTAGACCAGGTGCCCCACACCGGCCCGGGACGCGGCGCGCACCAGATTGCGGGTCGCCTCGTCATCGCCCTTGGGCCCGCCCGCCAGGTGCAGCACGGTCTCCGCGCCGTCGAGGGCGGCCTCGACACCCTCGCCCTTGAGCAGGTCGCCGGTGACGTACCCGATGCCGTCCTCGGCGGGGCGGGCGTTGCGGCTGAGGATCCGCACCTCGTGGCCGGCCGCGTGCAGCAGCGGGACGACATGGCCGCCCAGGGTGCCCGTGCCGCCGGTGACCAGGATGGATGACGTCATGACTACTCCCCGACTGTCGACTTCGCCGTTCGCCTTCGCCGGTATGACGGAGGGCGGCGGAGAGATGTGACAGGCGGAGCGGTCCGGGAGTCAGGGGGGATGGATCAGCCGCCGCTGCCGTACGGCCTCGTGATGATCTCCAGTCGGTGGCCGTCGGGGTCGTCGAAGTACGCGCCCCGGCCGCCGTCGTTGTGGTTGATCTCGCCGGGGCGGCTGTGGAACGGGTCCGCCCAGTACGTCAGACCGGCCTCCTGGATACGGCCGAAGATCACGTCGAACTCGTCCTCGGAGACGAGGAAGGCGTAGTGCTGCGGCGTGATGGCGCCGGGGCTGTCCATGAAGTCGAGCGTCACGCCGTTGGGGATCTCGACCGGGAGGAACGGGCCGTAGGGCGGGCTCACGTCGAGCCCCAGGAGGTCGGCGAGGAACCGGGCTGAGGCGCGCTTGTCATGCGCGACGACGATGGTGTGGTTCAGCTGCACGGTCATGGTGGGCCTCCCCTCCCGGCCCACGATACTGAACGCCGAGGGCCCCGGCGCACGATCAAAGTGCGCCGGGCCCCCGTGGTCAGGCTCAGATCGTCGCCGTGTCGATCACGAACCGGTACCGCACATCGCTGTCCAGCACCCGCTCATAAGCCTCGTTGATCTGGTCACCGCTGATCAGCTCGATCTCGGCACCGAGGCCGTGCTCGGCGCAGAAGTCCAGCATCTCCTGGGTCTCCGGGATGCCGCCGATCATGGAACCGGCGAGCGACTTGCCGCCGCCGATCACCGAGAAGAGGCTGAGGGAGATCGGCTCCTCGGGGGCGCCGACGTTCGCCAGCGTGCCCTCGGGCTTCAGCAGCGCCAGGTAGGCGTTGAAGTCCAGCGGGGCCGACACCGTGGACACGATCAGGTCGAACGTGCCGTTCAGCTCCTCGAAGGTCTTCGGGTCGCTCGTGGCGTAGTAGTGGTCGGCGCCGAACCGCAGGCCGTCCTCCTGCTTGCGCAGGGACTGGGACAGCACGGTGACCTCGGCACCGAGGGCGTGCGCGATCTTCACGCCCATGTGGCCGAGACCGCCCAGGCCCAGGATGGCGACCTTCTTGCCGGGGCCGGCGCCGAAGCGCTTGAGCGGGGAGTAGAGGGTGATGCCGGCGCACAGCAGCGGGGCGGCGACGTCGAGGGAGAGGCCGTCGGGGATGCGGACGACGAAGTTCTCGTCGACGACGACCTTCTGCGAGTAGCCACCGTAGGTGGGCTCGCCGTCCCTGCCGACGGCGTTGTACGTCTGGATGTTGCCCTCGACGCAGTACTGCTCGTGCCCGGCCTTGCAGTTCTCGCATTCGCGGCAGGAGTCGACCATGCAGCCGACGCCCACGCGGTCGCCGACGGCGAACTTCGTCACGCCCGGGCCGACCTCGGTGACGACACCGGCGATCTCGTGGCCGGGGACCATCGGGAAGATGGCCTCGCCCCAGCCCTCACGGGCCTGGTGGATGTCGGAGTGGCAGATACCGGCGAACCTGATGTCGATCAGGACATCGAACTCGCGGACCTCTCGGCGCTCGATGGTGGTGCGCTCCAGCGGAGCCTTGGGGGCGGGTGCGGCGTACGCGGCGACAGTGGTCATGCCGGGGTTCTCCTAGCGGGGGTTCCGTGCCCGGCTGCCTTCTGGATCTTCCGACCGGGCACGATCACCAGCGTGCCGAAAACGCGAGCGTCTACCCAGACCACCGTTTTGCGTACGCACACGGTGCGTACCACTGGCGGGGTCAGGCTCGTGTGCGTACGACCATGAATACTGGAAGGCATGGACGAACAGCCCGAACCCGCACAGGAGCCCGCATCGCAGTCCGGCGGGGGCCTGGACCGGCGTGCCGAGCTCAGTGAGTTCCTGCGCACCCGGCGCGCCCGGCTGAAGCCGGAGGACGTGGGGCTGCCCGAGTTCGGGCGGCGGCGCGTGCCGGGGCTGCGCCGCGAGGAGCTGGCGCAGCTGGCCGGGGTCTCCGTGGCGTACTACACACGGCTGGAGCAGGGCAACGGGCGCAACGTCTCGGCGGAGGTGCTGGACGCGATCGCGCGCGCCCTGCGGCTGAGCGACGCCGAGCACGCCCACCTGACGCACCTGGCGAAGCCGAAGCAGCACAAGAAGAAGCCGGCGGCGCGCACCCAGCAGGTGCGGCCGACGCTGCGGCATCTGCTGGACTCGATCGACACCGTCCCGGCGTACATCGTGGGTCGCCGCTCGGACGTCCTGGCGTGGAACCGGATGGCCGCGGCCCTCTTCGGTGACTGGGGAGAACTGCCGGCGCCGGAGCGGAACTGGGCGCGGCTGGTGTTCCTGCGGCCCGAGTACCGCGACCTGTTCGTGGAGTGGGACCAGAAGGCGCAGGACATGGTCGGCTATCTGCGCATGGACGCGGGCTGCCACCCGGACGACCCGCGGCTGTCCGCCCTGGTGGGCGAGCTCTCCGTGAAGAGCGAGGAGTTCCGCCGGCTGTGGGCCGCGCACGACGTCAAGGAGAAGGGCTTCGGCGTCAAGCGCCTGCGGCATCCGCTGGTCGGCGATCTGACCCTGTCCTTCGAGACGTTCCGCCTGGTCGACGACGCCGAGCAGTCCCTGATCACCTACCACGCGGAACCGGACACCCCGTCGGCCCAGGCGCTGCGCCTGCTGGCGAGCTGGGGCGCGGACGCGACCCGGGCGGGGGCCGGGAGCACCGCCCCACCGGCCTGAACAACACTTGCCCGACCCACGCGAACGGCCCGCCGGAAACCGAGGCTTCCGACGGGCCGTTCGCTAACGGGTACTCACTTGCCGTAGTACGCGTTGTAGATCGAGATCGTCGACTTGTTGCCCTTCTTGTCGGCGATCTTGGCGTGGAAGGAGATGGCCTTCCCCTTCGCCGGGTTCTTGACGCTGACCTTGCCGTCCTTCACGGTCAGCTTCTTCCAGGTCTTGCCGTAGTCGTACGACACGTACACCGACAGCGACTTCAGGTTGCCGCCCTTGGCAGCGCCCTCGACGGTGACCGGGATCTTGACGGTCTTACCGGCCGGGACCTTGCTGTCCAGGCCCGTGACCGCGTTGAAGCGGGCCGTGGAGGCGGGCAACTGCTTGCTGCCGGTGGTCTTCTTCGAGCGGAACGTCCAGCTGGCGTCGATGCGGGTGGAGGCCGCCGCGACCTTGACGCTGCGCTTGACCGACGTCGTCAGCTTGTACTCGGCGTCGCCTGCCGGGACCTTGAACGCCTCACCGCCGAACAGCGGGTCGTCGTTGCTGCCGACCTTGGTGCCGTTGCGGTAGAGGGTCGTGTTCACCGAGGTGAACACCGAGGAGCCCGGGTTGCCCTTGCCGTCGGCGAACAGCGGCAGGGAGCCGCTGATCTGGTTGCCATCACGGAACAGACCGAAGTCGGCGTTGAGGCGCGGCCCGAAGACGGCGGTGTTGAACGTCTTCGAGTAGCTCTTGCCGCCGGTGAACTTCTGGCCGTCCAGCGAGTAGCCGGCCTCGGAGACCGGGAAGCCGTCGGCGTCGACACCGCCGTTCTGAGCGAATCGGAAGTCCCACTTCACACCGCCCAGGGTGGACAGGTGCAGCGTCCGCGTGCTCGGCAGGGTCTGCTCGAAGCCGATCGAGGAGGCGCCGCTGCTCCACGGCAGCCAGCCCACCGCGTCGATCGAGCCCTTCTTGCCGCTCGCCGCGGCACCGAGGCCCGCCTTCACCGTGGCGAGCTCGCTCGCCTTGTAGTGCTTGGTGTAGCCGGTGGCGAGCTGCTTGACCGGACCGCCGCCCGTGACGCTGTACTGCTCCTTGTCGCCCTTGCTCCAGTGGGCGTCCCACTGCTGGGTCACCGAACCGTCGGTGATCTGCGGGCCGACGTGCGCGGTGCGGAAGCCGGCGTACGAGTCCAGCCACCAGCCGAAGCCGAAGCTGGAGTCCCCCGCATCCACCGTGTAGTCGGCCGAGGCGAACTCCGGCTTGGCGGCGGCGTCCGGCACGGTGATGTTCACCGGCTTGGCCTTGCGGGCGTCCAGCGTGATCGTCGTGCCCTTCGCGACGTTCAGCTTGGGCTGGGCCAGCCAGTCGGCGCCCTCGAACTTCTCCGGGTCGTCGCCCGCGTAGATGTTCGTGTTGAGGACGTAGCCGCCCCTGGGCACACGGGCGGTCACGGTGCCGTCCGCGTCGTGCGGCGTGAAGAACTTGCCGGTGCCCAGGCCGGAGATACCGGCCAGGTCGGCGCTGTAGTTCTTGGCGGGCTTGCCGTCACGGTCGAGGAACTTCAGCGTGACGTCGTACGACTCGACCTCGCGCTGCACGGCGGCGGCCGTGCGGACGGTCTGGCCGCCGCCCGTCGCCGTCACATACGCCGAGTACGCGCCGTCGACCGTGCCGCCCAGCTTGGTGTTCACCGTGAACGGGACGGAGG
This sequence comes from Streptomyces sp. CA-179760, assembly GCF_050937045.1. Lineage (NCBI taxonomy): Bacteria > Bacillati > Actinomycetota > Actinomycetes > Kitasatosporales > Streptomycetaceae > Streptomyces > Streptomyces sp. CA-179760. Next base: position 6,175,436 of record NZ_JBNJLZ010000001.1, on the reverse strand, counting down.
CCTTGCCGCCGGCCGGGACGGTCACCGAGGTGGCACCCAGCTTGAAGAAGCCGGCCGGGGCGGCCTGGCCCTTGGGGTTGGTGGCGGTCGACGTCAGCTTCAGCGTGACGTCCTTCGTACCGAGGTTGCGGTACGTCAGCTCCTTGGTGACCGGCTTGTCGTCGGTGTGCGGCCACTGCTGGATGCCGAAGCTCACCGAGCCCGGCTCGGCGAGCACGGACTGCTTGATGGCCTGGTCGACCTGGATACGGCCGGAACCCTGCTGGAACGGGGTGTACTTGCCGCCCTTGGTGGAGCCGGTGAGGGCGCCCTTCAGCTCGGCGTGCTTCCACGTCGGGTGCTGCTGCTTCAGGATCGCCGCCGCGCCCGCGACATGCGGGGTCGCCATCGACGTACCGGAGATCGACATGTACCCGGCCGGGTTCTCGCCGACCTCCTGGGCTATCTGGTTGCCCGGGGCGGAGGCCGCGGTGATGTCCACGCCGGGCGCGGTCACGTCGGGCTTGAGAGCGCCGTCCATGCCGGGGCCGCGGCTGGAGAAGTCGGCCAGGACGTCCTTGTCGTCGACCGCGCCGACGGTCAGGGCCGCCGCGGCGCTGCCCGGGGAGCCGATGGTCTGTTCGCCGTCGCCCTCGTTGCCGGCGGCGATGGCGAACAGGATGCCCTTCTCCTCGGACAGCTTGTTCACCGCCGCTTCCAGCGGGTCGATCGCGGGCGTGTCGCCGCCGCCCAGGCTCATGTTGACGACGTCGGCGCCCTCGGCTGCGGCCCACTCCATGCCGGCGAGGACCTCGGAGTCGCTGCCGAAGCCGCCGTCGTCGAGGACCTTGCCGTTGAGGACCTTCGCGCCGGGCGCGACGCCCTTGTACTTGCCGCCGGACTTCGCGCCGGTGCCCGCCGCGATCGAGGCGACGTGCGTGCCGTGGCCGACCTTGTCGGTGGTGTCGGGCGAGGTGGTGAAGTTCTTGGCGCCGATCACCTGACCCTTGAGGTCGGCGTGGGTGGCGTCGACACCGGTGTCCAGGACGGCGATCTTCACACCCTTGCCGTCGTAGCCGGCCGCCCACGCCTTGGGGGTGCCGATCTGCGCGACGGACTTGTCGAGGCTGGCCTTGCGGACGCCGTCGAGCCAGACGTGCGCGATGCCGGAGGCGGTCCTGTCGCCGTTGGTGACCGCGTCCCACAGGTCCGGCGTGTCTTCCTTGGGCGTCTGCACCGCGTCCGCGTTCACGGACTTCAGCGAGTGGCTCAGCGTGCCCGCGTCGCGGACGTCGGCCTTGGTGGCCGCGGCGCTGCCCCGGTAGCCGACGATGACCTTCAGGCCCTTCTTCTGGGCCTTGCGGGTCGTGGACTTGTTGAGTTCGGTGACGTCGAAGAGCCGCTGGTCGAGCTTGCCGGTGGCGACCAGGCGGGCCGCGTCGGCGGGGATCACGAGGGTGTGGCCGTCGAGCTTGCGGACCTGGACGGGAATGTCCTCCCGTCCCTTGGCCCGCTCCAGGCCGACGACGCGCCCCTTGGCGTCCAGGACGACCCGGTCGCCGGTGATCAGCGTGACGCGGTGCTCGGCGGTGAGCGAGGTGGGCTTGGAGGCTGCGGCCGTCTGCTCGCCGTTCGCCGACGCCGGGCTGGTCATTCCCGCCGCCAGGGCCACGGCTGCCGCTGTGGCGACCGTGGCCGCGCACGCCTTTTTCACTTGTCTGCGCAAGATTCCCCCTTGCAGAAGAACCAGGTGAATTCCCCGTTCACCCGGCCGGGGGTGGTCTCGTACGCATGCACGTACACCCCCCGGAATACGCAGTATGAGCGAGGGGTGATCAGGTACTCAATAGATGAGAGGAAGGTAAGAGATCCGCGGGCCGACTGTTACACGGCCGCTGGAACTCCGTTACAGAGCCGCGTGGTTACCGGGCTTTTCGCAGGAGAGCGGGAGGAGCGAGAAGAACGGCAGAAAGACAGAAGCCGCGGCCCGCCCCGAGGTGCGGGGCGGGCGGCGGCTTGTCCGTGTGTCGCTGCCGGACCGTCAGACCGCCGAACCGGCCTTCCAGTCGGCCCAGCTCATGTTCCAGCCGTTGAGGCCGTTGTCCGGCGCGACCGTCTTGTCGCCGGTGTTCTGGACGACGACCACGTCACCGAGGATCGAGTTGTTGTAGAACCACGCGCCCGGCGTCTTCGGGTCGTCGGCGCCCTTCGCGTCCTGGAGGCCGACGCAGCCGTGGCTGGTGTTCACGCCGCCGAAGATGGACTTCGCGCCCCAGTAGTTGCCGTGGATGAAGGTGCCGGAGCTGGAGAGACGGATGGCGTGCGGCACGTCCTTGATGTCGTACTCGCCCTTGCCGTCGTCGTCCGTGAAGCCCACGGTCGCGCCGTTCATGCGCGTCTCCTTGAACTTCTCGGACATCACCATGATGCCCTCGTAGGTCTTGTTCTCGGGCGAGCCGGCGGAGATCGGGATGGTCCGCACGGTCTTGCCGTCCTGCGTGATCTTCATCTGCTTGGTCTTCGCGTCGACGTACGAGACCTGGTTGCGGCCGATCTTGAAGGTGACCGTCTTCTGCTGGACCCCGTAGACACCGTCGGCGCCCTCGACACCGTCGAGCGCGAGCTTCAGCGTGACGGTGGAGCCTTCCTTCCAGTACTCGTCGGGGCGGCAGTCCATGCGGTTGGCGTTGAACCAGTGGCAGGCGACCTCCTGGCCGCCGGTCGTGCTGACCTTGATGCCCTTCTGGACGGCGGCCTTGTTGGTGATCGCCTTGTCGAAGTTGATCGAGACCGGCATGCCGACGCCCACGGTGGTGCCGTCGTCCGGCGTGAAGTTGCCGATGAAGCTGTTGGCCGGGGAGACCGTGGTGAAGGAGGCGTTCTCGTGGGCGACCCGGCCGTCGGAGTCCTTCGCCTCGGCGGCGAGCTTGTAGTTCGTGGAGCGCTCCAGCTGGGTGCTGGGCTTCCAGCTCTTCTTGTCGGCGGATATCTCGCCGCTGACCTCCTTGCCGTCGGACGTCGTCATCGTGACGTCCGTGAGCGTGCCCTTGCTCACGGTGACGGCGGCGGAGTTGTTGATGGAGGCGTTGTCGGAGCCGTCCTCGGGGGTGATCTTGATCTGGGCCGCGGAGGTCTTCTTGGCCGCGGCCTCGTCGACCTTCGACTGCGAGCTGTCGCCGCCGTCACTCCCGGAGGCGTTGTCGTCGCCGCCGGTACAGGCCGAGAGCGCCAGCACTCCACCGAGCAGTGCGGACGCGACCGCCAGGCCCCTGCGCCGCTTACTGACCGTTATCACACGCTTCTCCATCGTTGCCGATTTCCCCAAGACCCCGAGTGTGTCCTCGTCAAAGACCAAGTGCCCCCGCGCGGACTCGTGAGTCCTCGTCGAGACCTTTCAACGCTACGACCGGTTCGTCCGGTTCCCCATGGCGCACAAGTGTGGGGATCACCACGTCAACCGCGTCCACCCCATGCGCCAGGTGCGTCACGTCCGCCGCTTGAGACGAGAAGACCCCGGGCGGCGGTTGCCCGCCCGGGGTCACTGTTTCCCGAGCAGCCTCAGCCGAGGTTGTCTTCGTCATCATCCTCGTCGTAGTCCCAGTCCGGCGAATCGGGGTCGTACTCGATCCGCTCGCTGCTCCAGGAGGCCTGCTGGAGTTCGACCCCCGGGACCTGGCTGACCAGGTCGAACGGGTCCACCAGGTACGCGAGGGCCTCAGCGGTGTCTTCTGTCACAGCGCTCTCGGCGTGTACCCGTTCCGACGCCGGCAACTCGGCGTCGTCGGCGTCGGCGATCCTTCGCAGCGCGGACTTGGTGACCGCGTCCGCGTCGTCGACCTCCAGAACGAGTTCCACCCGAACCCGCACAAAACGTGATGCCTCAGGAGTGCTCATGGCGGGAGCGTACGTCCGGGGCCTCCCGTGACTTTCCCGTGACCCGCGCCTTTTACTAACATCACCCCACACGGCCAATTCGCCAGTGCCACAAGGGGATCGATATTCCGTGTCATCCGCTCGCCGCCCGTTGCTGACCACCACCGCCGCAGCGACCCTGCTGGGCGCCCTGTGGTTCGTCCCGTCCGCCAACGCGACGTCGGACTCCCCGGTGAGAGACGCGGTCTCGGCAAGCCCGTCGCCGCAGGTCACAGAGCAGGCGCGGATCGCGGCCACCACCGCGGGCGACTCCGTCACCGACACCCGCCTCGCCGACACGGGCAGCTTCGACAGCACGCCCTACGTGGCCGGCGGCACGATGTTCCTCATGCTGGGCGCGGGCTTCGTCGCCTATTCGGTCCGCCGGGAACGCCTCGGCCTCTGAGCGCACTTGGCGCAAGGGCGACCGCCCCGGGGCCCTGCCCCCCGGCAAGGCCCCGGCCGCATGCGTCGCACCAGCCGCATGCGTCGTACTACTGGAGCGGCCCGGTGACCGTCTCCACGGCGGCGAGCAGCCGCCCGTCGCGCACGAACGCGTCCGCGGCGGCCAGGTCGGGCGCCAGGAACCGGTCGGGCCCGGGACCCTGAACTCCCGCTTCCCGTACGGCGTCGATGACCGCCCGCGTCGCGGGCGCCGGCGTCAGGCCCTCGCGCAGTTCGACGGCGCGCGTGGCGGCGTACAGCTCGACGGCCAGGACCCGGGTGAGGTTGTCGACGGCCGTGCGCAGCTTGCGCGCCGCCGACCAGCCCATCGAGACATGGTCCTCCTGCATCGCGGAGGACGGGATCGAGTCGGCGGACGCCGGTACGGCGAGCCGCTTCAGCTCGCTCACGAGCGCGGCCTGCGTGTACTGAGCGATCATCAGGCCCGAGTCCACACCGGCGTCGTCGGCCAGGAACGGCGGCAGGCCGTGGCTGCGGTTCTTGTCGAGCAACCGGTCGGTGCGCCGCTCGGCAATGGAGCCGAGGTCGGCGGCGGCGATGGCGAGGAAGTCCAGGACGTAGGCGACGGGCGCCCCGTGGAAGTTGCCGTTGGACTCCACGCGCCCGTCGGGCAGCACGACGGGGTTGTCCACGGCCGAAGCCAGCTCGCGGTCTGCGACCAGCCGGGCGTGCGCCATGGTGTCCCGTCCGGCGCCGGCGACCTGCGGGGCGCAGCGCACCGAGTAGGCGTCCTGGACCCGCGGGGCGTCGTCCTGGTGGTGCCCGGTCAGGCCCGAACCCTTCAGCACGGCGAGCATGTTGGCGGCGCTGGCGGCCTGCCCAGGGTGCGGCCGGATGGCGTGCAGCTCGGGGGCGAGGACCCGGTCGGTGCCGAGCAGGGCCTCCAGCGACAGGGCGGCCGTGATGTCGGCGGACCGGTAGAGCGTGTCCAGGTCGGCCAGGGCCATCACCAGCATGCCGAGCATGCCGTCGGTGCCGTTGAGGAGGGCGAGGCCCTCCTTCTCGCGCAGTTCGACCGGCTGGATGCCGTGCGCGGCGAGGAGTTCGGCGGCCGGGCGTACGACGCCGTCGGGGCCCTCGGCGTCGCCCTCCCCCATGAGCGCGAGCGCACAGTGGGACAGCGGTGCGAGGTCGCCGGAGCATCCGAGGGAGCCGTACTCGTGCACGACCGGGGTGATACCGGCGTTGAGGAGGTCGGCCATCGTCTGCGCCACCTCGGGCCGTACGCCGGTACGCCCGGAGCAGACGGTCTTCAGCCGCAGGAACATCAGGGCGCGTACGACCTCCCGCTCGACCTTCGGCCCCATCCCGGCGGCGTGCGAGCGGACGATGTTGCGCTGGAGCTGTGCGCGCAGCTCCGGGCTGATGTGCCGGGTCGCCAGGGCCCCGAAGCCGGTGCTCACGCCGTACACGGGGTCCGGCTTGGCCGCCAGCGCCTCTACGATCTCGCGGGCCGCGGCGAGGGCGGCCACCGCCTCCTCGGAGAGCTCGACGCGGGCACCGGCACGCGCCACGGCGAGCACGTCGGACGCGGTCACGCCGGAGGTCCCCACCACCACAGTGTGCATATCCATATTCAGGAGCGTACGCAGTGAATTCGATGATGTCACCACTGGGGGCGGGGTTCACCCCTTACCGATGCGTCACACCCCCGGGCCGCTCCCCGAACGGCTACGGCGCGTGCCGCCCGCGGAACCGCCGGCGCTCCCCGTCGGCCCCCTGGGACGGCTCGTCCGCCAGCCGCATGACGGGATCGTCGGGCCCGGCCCGGCCCGCGACCACCGGCCGGGCCGCCCGCTCGGCCTTGGCCCGGTACTGGGCGGCGTCCGCGAGCCGGAACAGCCGCCGCGCGGAGCGTACGGGCCCGATCGGGTCCTCGGTGGAGGCGACCCCGCAGGCCACTCCCTCCCCGAGCTCCAACTCGGACGCCCGGCGGCACAGTTCGCCGGCCGCCTTCACGACCTGGTCGGCGGGCGGCCCGACGGCGAGCAGACAGAACTCGTCCCCGCCGAGCCGTGCCGCGAGCGCCCCCGGCAGCATGGCCCCGCACAGCGACAGCACCGAGCCGAATCGCTCCAGGAGCCGGTCGCCCACGGCGTGCCCATGGGTGTCGTTGACCTGCTTGAGCCCGTTCAGATCGCAGACCACGAGGCTGACGACCGCACCGTCCCTGCGGTGCCGCTCGATCGCCTGCTCCAGGCGTACGTCCACGGAACGACGGTTGGCGAGCCCCGTCAGCGCGTCGGTGAACGCGAGGCGCCGGGCCTCCTCCAGCCGCTCGGTCTGGGCGATGCCGGCGGCCACGACGGAGGCCAGGACGGTGGCGAAGTCGGCGTCGGCCCGCTCGAAGACGGCCTCACCGGCCGGCCGGGCGACGTACAGCTCGCCCCAGGCCCGCCCGTGCAGCACGATCGGCGCGACCACGCAGCAGCCGCGGCCCCGGCGGCGCAGGGCGGCCACGCGCTGATGGCAGTACCCGGGACGCCGCCCGGCGGCGGGCCCCTCGGCGGTCTCCACCCACGCGTCGGGCTCCCCGCCCCCCGCCGCCCACTGCTCGTGCAGGAACTCGGTGATCTCCGCGAACTGGTGCACCGGATAGGCCTCGTCCTCGGGGAACTCCTCCTCCCCGTCGGCCAGCGCACCCACGTTCACGAGCACTTTCAGCCGTCCGAGCTCCCGCTCCCACACCGACAGCGCGGCAAAGCTCCCGCCCAGCGCCCGGCACGCCCCGGCGGCCGCCGCACGCCACGCCTCACGCGACCCGTGTGCGGCCGCCATCCCCTGAGCCAACGCGACGACGGCCAGCAGCCGTCTGTCCTCACCCATCACTCCAGGCTAGGGACTTTTCAGCCAATCCGTTCTGTCGACGACGCGAACGGGGAGCATCTCCAGTCGGGCCAGGACTCCGAGATCACTCCCCCGGCCACTCCGGCTTCCGCCTCTCGTTGAACGCGGCAACCCCCTCCGCCCGGTCCCCGGAAAACGCCACGGCCCTCCACGCCGCGTCCTCCACCTCGAGCCCCGCCCGCAGATCCAGCCCCTGCCCCAACCGCAACGCCCGCTTCGCCGCCCGCAACCCCACCGGCGAATTCCCCGCGATCCGAGTGGCCAGCTCCAACGCCGCCTCCCGGTCCCGCCCCTCCTCCACCACCTGATCGACCAACCCCAACCCGCCCGCCTCCACGGCCTCCACCCGCCGCGCCGAGAAGATCAGCTCAGCCGCCCGAGCCGCCCCCACCCGACGCGGCAGCAGCTGCGTGCCCCCACCCCCGGGAATCACCCCCACCGACACCTCCGGCAGCCCCACCACCGCCGTACGGTCCGCCACGATCACGTCACACGCGAGCGCCAGCTCGAACCCGCCGCCCAGCGCGAACCCGTGCACGGCCGCCACCGTCGGCACCGGCACCTCCAGCACCCCGGTGTACGCCCCACGCGTCACCGGCCGCTGTCGCACCAGATCCGCGTCGCTGAACGAGTTCCGCTCCTTCAGGTCGGCCCCCACGCAGAACGCCCGCTCATGCGTCGAGGTCAGCACGACCACCCGCACATCCCGGTCCTCCCCCAGCGCCGCACACGCCCCGGCGATGGACCGCGCCATCTCCGTGGACACGGCGTTCATGGCCTTGGGCCGGTCGAGGACGAGCTCCGCGACACGCCCCTGCTCGTGCCGCCGCACCAGCACGAACTCCCCGAACCGTTCCTCACTCATGACACCCTCCGGTTAACGCGGGTTAACAGCCATCGCCCCGATCATCGCAGCCGCACCCCACGCGCGAAAGAGCGGACGCGGCCGGTTCCCGCACCCTCACCCGGCCACCCGTTCGAGTGACATCACCTCAATTCCATCCCGACCGCCCAAGGGAGCGCATAGCGTGCGTCCGCCAACGGCGCACAGGGGGCGCGTGCGCGGCGGGGAGGAACCGTGATGAGGACGAACACGCCGACGAGGCCACAGCAGGACACCGGGGTGACGGAGACCGGCCTCTTCACCCCTCGCGTACGAGGCCGCCACCGCAAGCCCCGCTCCCACAAGGCCCTCCTCGCAGCCGGCGGCCTCGCCCTGGCCGCCGGAACGCTGGGCCTCGTACGCCTGGCCTCCGTCCCGAGCCCCGACGGCATCGGCACCGTGGAGGCCGAACCCCGCCCCGACCCGGTCACCACCGGCACGGACTCGGATCAGGCCGTCGACACCGCCGCGACCATCCCGGCCGCCGCCCCCGAGGTCAGCCCCTCGTCACCGACGGCCCTGGGCGGCCTGACCCCGTCCCCGGTCACCAGGGGCGCTCGCCCGGCCCCGTCCGCCCCGGCCGACACCCGAGGAGCCGCCACGACCGCCGCTCACCGGCCCACGACCATCCCCGACACACCGAACGCACCGGCACCGGGACCGGCCACCCAGGGCAACGCCCCACGCCCCGCCCCGGAGGCGCCCGCTCCACCGAGCCGGACGACGCCCTCCCCGGCGCCGGGGCCCGAGGGCCCGGGGAAACCGGACGACGGCCCCGGCCTGTGCGTGCCGGTCATCGGCGTGTGCGTGGACGCACCGGGCCGCCGGGGCTGAGCGCCCTGTCAGCCCAGGTCCCGCCGCGTGAGGAGCCACGGTTCCACGACGCCCAGCCCACGCACGGGCCGCTGCCACATCGGCTGCAGCGCGAACCGGTAGGCCGGAGGCTCCTCGCCCTCCTTCTCCGCCGCCGCGGCCTCCTCGACCGCCTCGGCCTCGGAGGACGGGGCGTCCTGCGTGCGGATCAGCTCCTCAGCGAAGGCGGTGTCGACGAGGACGGCGTCCTTCGGAGCTATCGAGGTGAGCCGGGAGGCCAGGTTCACGGTCGTACCGAAGACATCACCCATTCGGGTGGTCACGGTGCCGAACGCCATGCCGACGCGCAGCTCCGGCATCGTCTCGTCGTGCGCCATGGTCTCGATCAGCCGCAGGGCGATCTCGGCGGCGATGCCCGCGTCGTCGGCGGCGTACAGCACCTCGTCGCCGAGGGTCTTGATCAGCCGTCCGCCGTTCGCCGCCACCAGGTCGGCGGCCGTCGTCTCGAAGGCCTCGACCAGCTCGCCGAGCTCCTCCTCCTCCATCCGGCGGGTGAGCCGGGTGAAGCCGACCAGGTCCGCGAAGCCGACGGCGAGGCGCCGGTCGACCATCTCCTCGTCGTCGGCGGCCTGCACGACCCGCCCGGCCGAGGCGGCGAGCTGACGCCGCCAGACGTAGACGAGGAATTCCTGCAGCTCGGGCAGGAGCAGCTCGACGATCGGGTACGTCACCTCGGTACGGGTCATGCCCGGCTCGGGCGGCTCGGTCAGCCCCTCCAGGAACGAGTCGATCTGCCACTCGGCGAGCCGTGCGGTGGTCTGCCCGGTGGACCGGGCCACCTGTACGGCCATCGCCTCGCTCAGCAGCCCCGCCTCGACGAGACCGGCGAGACGCCGCAGGGCGAGTACGTCCGCCTCGGTGAGGGCCTTGGCCTGCCCGATGTCCGCGAAGCCCATCGCCCGCCAGAATCGGGAGGCCAGCTCCATGGAGACACCGGCGCTGCGGGCCGCCTGAAACGGGGTGTACCGGCGCTCGGCCCCCAGAATGAGCCCTTCGAGGCGCAGGGCGAGCGGGTCCTCGCCGGGGTCGGCGCCCTGCGCGTCCGTGCCGGAATCCGGGTCTTCGACGGTCACGCGTGCTGCCCTTCCGATCTGTCACGGTCATGTATCGACCGGCCTCAACTCTACGGCAGGTGTGCGCCAGCTCACTCCGTCAGGTCCAGCCGGGGGTGGGTGCCCGGCGTTTCCCTCGGCACTCGGAGCTGCCCAACCGTCCCCAGGGGGCTCCGCCCCCTGGACCCCCGATCGGCCTGAACGGCCTCGTCCTCAATCGCCGGACGGGCTGCGAGGTCGGTCCGGCTCAGCTGCGGGCACGCGCACCCACCCCACCCCGGCCTCAGACCGGCCTCAGATGCACGATGTCCCCCGCCCCCACCGGCTCCTGCACGCCGTCCTCCGTAGCCAGCACCAACCGCCCGTCCCCATCCAAGGCCACGGCCTCCCCCACCACGCCCCGATCCCCCGGCAACTCCGCCCGCACGGTCCGCCCGAGCGTCGCGCACGACGCCGCATACGCCTTCTGCAGCCCGCTCGCCTCCGGGTCACCCCCGGCCGCCCGCCACTTCCCGTACCACTCCTCCAGGGAACGGAGCACGCCCCGCAGCAGCGGATCCCGATCCGTGCTCACTGCCCCGGCCAGCCCCACCGACCCCGCCGTAGGCACCGGCAGCTCGTTCTCCTTCAGCGAGACATTGACGCCGACCCCGATCACGACCCCGTCGTCACCGGCCCGCTCGGCGAGGATTCCCCCGGCCTTGCGTTCCTCGCCCCGCACCGTGACCAGCACGTCGTTCGGCCACTTCAGGGCCGTGTCGACTCCCGCCGCCCGGGACAGCCCCGTAGCCACCGCCACACCCGTGAGCAGCGGCAGCCACCCCCACCGCGCCACCGGCACCTCGCTCGGCGTGAGCAGCACGGAGAAGAACAGGCCCGACCGCGGCGGCGCCGTCCACTGCCGGTCCAGGCGCCCGCGCCCGGCCGTCTGCTCCTCGGCGACGAGCACCGCCCCCTCGACGGCCTCCCCCTTCGCCGCCCGGGCCACGAGGTCGGAGTTGGTGGAGCCGGTGCGCTGCACCACGTCCACCTCGGACCACAGCCCTCCCTCACGCACCAGCCCCCGGCGCAGGGCGGTGACATTGAGGGGCGGACGGTCCAGATCCGACCAACGGCTGCCGTTCGGCTCTTGCGGCTCTGCTGCATCTCGCGGCGTCATGCAAGCCAGACTAGGTGTGGTAAACGCCGCACTGCCGACCCGAGGGCACCGCACTACTCTACGGATGAGTAACCGTCCCCCTTTTGAGCAGGCAGGGAGCCGCATCCCGATGTCCGAGCCGGAAGAGCTGCAGCAGCCCGACATCCACACGACCGCGGGCAAGCTCGCGGATCTCCAGCGCCGTATCGAGGAAGCGACGCACGCCGGCTCCGCACGCGCCGTCGAGAAGCAACACGCCAAGGGCAAGCTGACGGCCCGTGAGCGGATCGAACTCCTCCTGGACGAAGCCTCCTTCGTCGAGCTGGACGAGTTCGCCCGGCACCGGTCCACCAACTTCCAACTGGACAAGAACCGCCCGTACGGCGACGGCGTCGTCACCGGGTACGGCACCGTCGACGGCCGCCCCGTCGCCGTCTTCTCGCAGGACTTCACGGTCTTCGGCGGGGCGCTCGGCGAGGTCTACGGCCAGAAGATCGTCAAGGTCATGGACTTCGCCCTGAAGACCGGTTGCCCGGTCATCGGCATCAACGACTCCGGCGGGGCCAGGATCCAGGAGGGCGTCGCCTCGCTCGGCGCCTACGGCGAGATCTTCCGCCGCAACACCCACGCCTCCGGCGTGATCCCGCAGATCAGCCTGGTCGTGGGCCCCTGCGCCGGCGGCGCCGTCTACTCCCCGGCCATCACCGACTTCACGGTCATGGTCGACCAGACCTCGCACATGTTCATCACCGGCCCCGACGTCATCAAGACGGTCACCGGTGAGGACGTCGGCTTCGAGGAGCTGGGCGGAGCCCGCACCCACAACGCGACTTCGGGCGTGGCCCACCACATGGCCGGGGACGAGAAGGACGCCATCGAGTACGTCAAGCAGCTGCTGTCGTACCTGCCGTCCAACAACCTCTCCGAGCCGCCGGTCTTCGCGGAGGAGGCCGACCTCGACATCACCGACGAGGACCGCGAGCTGGACGTCATCGTCCCGGACAGCGCGAATCAGCCGTACGACATGCACGCGGTGATCGAGCACGTCCTGGACGACGCCGAGTTCTTCGAGACGCAGCCACTGTACGCGCCGAACATCGTCACCGGCTTCGGCCGGGTCGAGGGCCACCCCGTCGGCATCGTCGCCAACCAGCCGATGCAGTTCGCCGGCTGCCTCGACATCACCGCCTCCGAGAAGGCGGCCCGCTTCGTGCGGACCTGCGACGCCTTCAACGTCCCGGTCATCACCTTCGTGGACGTCCCCGGCTTCCTGCCCGGCGTCGACCAGGAGCACGACGGCATCATCCGCCGCGGCGCCAAGCTGATCTACGCCTACGCCGAGGCCACCGTCCCGCTCATCACGATCATCACGCGCAAGGCCTTCGGCGGCGCCTACGACGTCATGGGCTCCAAGCACCTGGGCGCCGACCTCAACCTCGCCTGGCCCACCGCCCAGATCGCCGTCATGGGCGCCCAGGGCGCGGTCAACATCCTGCACCGCCGCACCATCGCCGAGGCGGAGGCGGGCGGCGAGGATCTCGAGGCGGTCCGGGCCCGGCTGATCCAGGAGTACGAGGACGCCCTGCTCAACCCCTATGTCGCGGCCGAGCGCGGCTACGTCGACGCGGTGATCATGCCGTCCGACACCCGTTGCCATGTCGTACGGGGTCTGCGTCAACTGCGCACGAAGCGGGAATCCCTGCCTCCGAAGAAGCACGGCAACATCCCCCTCTAGCCCGCAGCGAGCCCAGGAGGGCCCACATGACGATCAAGGTCGTACGGGGCAACCCGACCCCGGAGGAGCTGGCCGCCGCACTGGCGGTGGTCAGGGCCCGCGCCGCGGCGGCGGCAGACACCCCGCCCGGCGCACCGGCCCCCCGCGACTCCTGGTCCGATCCGTCCCGCATCGCAGCCCACCGCCTGCCCCAGCCGGGGCCGACGGCATGGGGCAGGACGTACTGGCCGGGCTGAGCCCTCAGGGGCGGGGCGCCGATTTGAGTACCTCTACTCAGGCGCCCCGCCCTGCCAGGCCGCACGCTGGACTCATGCTGTGGTCCGACCCCGAGAACGAACCGCCGAAAGAACTCCGCGACATGCAAAACATGCTCCGGCGGCTGGGCGTTCTCATGGCGTTGGCCATGTTCGTGGCCATGCTCGTGATCGGCGTGAGGTGAGTCGGGGGCCCTCGGGTGACTAACCTGATCGCATGACCGCTCAGCGCCGCAGGCGACTCGTCCTCGCCTCCCAGTCCCCCGCCCGGCTCGGACTGCTCCGCCAGGCCGGACTCACCCCCGAGGTGATCGTGAGCGGCGTCGACGAGGACGCCGTCACCGCGCCCACCCCCGCCGAGCTGGCGCTCGCCCTCGCCGAGGCGAAGGCCTCCGTCGTGGCGGCCCGGCCGGAGGTCAAGGGCGCGCTGGTGATCGGCTGCGACTCGGTGCTCGACCTGGACGGCCAGGCCCTCGGCAAGCCCGCGGACGCCGAGGAGGCCACCGCGCGCTGGAAGTCGATGCGCGGCCGCGCCGGCACCCTCCAGACCGGCCACTGCGTCTACGACACACTCACCGGCCGCTACGTCTCCGCCACCGCGTCCACCGTCGTCCACTTCGGCGACCCGACGGACGAGGAGATCGCCTCCTACGTCGCCTCCGGCGAACCTCTCTACGTCGCGGGGGCCTTCACCCTGGACGGCCGCTCGGCCCCGTTCATCAACGGCATCGACGGCGACCACGGCAACGTGATCGGCATCAGCCTGCCCCTGGTCCGGCGGCTCCTGGCCGACCTGGGCGTGGGCATCACGGAGTTGTGGGCGCCGGCGGAGCGGTGACCCGCTCGGCCGTGCGGTCGTACGTCATCAGCAGCAGGACGATCAGGCCCAGCACCAGCATCATGAACAGGAACGCGGGCCAGCCGACCAGCCCCCAGGTGAAGGCGCCCAGCAGCCCGTGCACGACCGCCGCGCTGATCAGCAGCACCCGCCCGAGGCCCGCCGGGGGGCGGTCCCGCAGCGCCACGAGCAGGGCGACCAGGCCGCACAGCGCGAAGTAGAGGCCGAAGGCGACCCCGCCGGTCTTCGACGACACCGACATCATGTGCGGATCGAGCCCGGCCAGGGACATGTCCTGCCGGTCGACGACGACCCCGAGAAACCAGTTCAGCGCGGCGATGCCGAACGCCTCACCGAACAGCACCACCGCCACGACCCACGCGACCGGCCTGCGCACCACCGGGCCCACCTCTTACCGCTAGACCGTTCGAGACATCGCGAACGCTACTGACAGGTAAACCCCGGGACAAGGGTTCTGCAGAGGGCAAAGAATCATTGGGCCATTCGTAGGGACTCCACAAAGAAACAGAGTGGCCCGCAGCACGTGATGACAGAGACCTTGACCACAGGAGACGGCTAGGGTTTCCCGCAGGAGTGCTGCATCCCGCGGTGCGACAAGGGATTTCGCGGGTCGAGCGAGCCTCGCATCACGCTCCGTGTGGGCAAGCTCACCACTGGGGACGGGTCGAAGTGCCGTGTCGGCAGTCCCTAAACTCGGCTTGTTTCAAGGAGGGAGCCTCATCGTGCGCAAGGTGCTCATCGCCAACCGTGGCGAAATCGCTGTCCGTGTGGCCCGGGCCTGCCGGGATGCCGGCATCGCGAGCGTGGCCGTCTACGCCGACCCGGATCGGGACGCTCTGCATGTCCGCGCCGCGGATGAGGCGTTCGCCCTGGGCGGTGACACCCCGGGCACCAGCTATCTCGACATCGAGAAGGTGCTGAAGGCCGCGCGGGAGTCGGGCGCGGACGCCATCCACCCCGGCTACGGCTTTCTCTCCGAGAACGCGGACTTCGCCCAGGCGGTCCTCGACGCGGACCTGATCTGGATCGGCCCGCCCCCGCAGGCGATCCGCGACCTCGGCGACAAGGTCGCCGCCCGGCACATCGCGCAGCGCGCGGGCGCCCCGCTGGTGGCGGGCACGCCCGACCCGGTCTCCGGTGCCGACGAGGTCGTCGCCTTCGCCGAGCAGCACGGTCTGCCGATCGCCATCAAGGCGGCCTTCGGCGGCGGCGGCCGAGGCCTGAAGGTCGCGCGCACGCTCGAAGAGGTGCCCGAGCTGTACGACTCGGCGGTGCGCGAGGCGGTCGCCGCCTTCGGTCGTGGCGAGTGCTTCGTCGAGCGCTACCTGGACAAGCCGCGGCACGTGGAGACCCAGTGCCTGGCCGACCAGCACGGCAACGTCGTCGTGGTCTCCACCCGTGACTGCTCCCTCCAGCGCCGGCACCAGAAGCTGGTCGAGGAGGCTCCCGCCCCCTTCCTGTCCGACGCGCAGGTGGAGGAGCTGTACTCGTCCTCCAAGGCGATCCTGAAGGAGGCCGGCTACGTCGGCGCCGGCACGGTCGAGTTCCTCGTCGGCCTCGACGGCACGATCTCCTTCCTGGAGGTCAACACCCGTCTCCAGGTGGAGCACCCGGTCACCGAGGAGGTCGCCGGCATCGACCTCGTCCGCGAGATGTTCCGCATCGCCGACGGCGAGGTCCTCGGCTACGACGACCCGGCGCTGCGCGGCCACTCCTTCGAGTTCCGCATCAACGGCGAGGACCCGGGCCGCAACTTCCTCCCGGCCCCCGGCACGGTCACGACGTTCGCCCCGCCGTCCGGCCCGGGTGTCCGCCTGGACGCGGGCGTGGAGTCCGGCTCGGTCATCGGCCCGGCGTGGGACTCCCTGCTGGCCAAGCTGATCGTCACCGGACGCACGCGCGAGGAGGCCCTGGAGCGGGCCTCCCGCGCGCTGGAGGAGTTCCAGGTCGAGGGCATGGCGACGGCGATCCCGTTCCACCGTGCCGTGGTGAAGGACCCGGCGTTCGCCCCCGAGCTCACCGGCTCGTCCGACCCGTTCACGGTCCACACCCGCTGGATCGAGACGGAGTTCGTCAACGAGATCAAGCCCTTCGCCGCGCCGGCCGATGCGGCCGAGGAGGAGGAGCTGGACCGCGAGACGGTCGTCGTCGAGGTCGGTGGCAAGCGCCTGGAGGTCTCCCTCCCGGCCTCGCTGGGCATGTCCCTGGCCCGTACGGGCCTGGCGGCGGGCGCCAAGCCCAAGCGCCGCGCGGCGAAGAAGTCGGGCCCCGTAGCCTCCGGCGACACCCTCGCCTCCCCCATGCAGGGCACCATCGTCAAGGTAGCCGTCGAGGAGGGCCAGGAGGTCAAGGAGGGCGATCTGGTCGTCGTCCTGGAGGCCATGAAGATGGAACAGCCCCTGAACGCCCACAGGTCCGGCACGATCAAGGCCCTGACCGCGGAAATCGGCGCATCGGTCACCTCCGGCGCGGCGATCTGCGAGATCAAGGACTGAGACAACAAGAGACGGGCGGGCAGGCGCACAAGCGCCTGCCCGCCCGTTGTTGTGCCCGCCCAGTTGCGGGCATGCCTGCCGCTAGGTGTATTGAGCACGAGCGTTGTTGACAGCCGTGGGGGTCCCCCTGCTCATGGGGTCCCCCCTGCTCATGGGGTCCCCCTGCTCGAGCGAAGCCGAGAGTGGGGGAGAAGCCGAGAGTAGGGGAGGCACCCCGCTACACCGGGCTGCGGGCCCACCTGGCCCCAGCGACAACGCCGGTGCCCGTCACCCCACGGCAACTGGACCGACCTGCCCGGCTCCCTACCGCCGCCGCAGATCCGCCACCCGAGCCCGCTCGGCCCCGGGACTCTGCTCCCCCAGCATCGCGGCGGACCGCAACCCACCCCCCGCACCGGGAACCTGCCGCCGAGGCCCGGGCACCGGCACGTCCCGACGCTGCTGGCGCGCCGGAACGGGCTCACCCCCCGACCCGGCGGCAGCCCCGGCCGAGCCACCTTGTCCCCCGGCCACAGCGATCTGCACGCCCTGGTCGGCAAGCGCCTGAAGTTCCGTACCCGCACGATCGTCATGCGCGGGCGGCTCATCGGTCACGAGCCGGGTGATGAGATCCGTAGGCACGGTCTGGAACATCGTGTCCATCCCGAGCTTCGTATGGTCGGCGAGCACCACCACCTCCGCGGCCGCCTGCACCAGCGCCCGGTCGACGGACGCCGACAGCATGTTGGACGTGGACAGCCCGCGCTCGGCGGTCAGACCGCTCCCGGACAGGAAGGCCCGCGACACCCGCAGCCCGTGCAGGGACTGCTCGGCACCACTGCCGACCAGGGCGTAGTTCGAACCGCGGAGCGTACCGCCGGTCATCACCACCTCGACCCGGTTGGCGTGGGCCAAAGCCTGCGCCACCAGGAGCGAGTTGGTGACGACGGTCAGTCCGGGCACCCGGGCGAGCCGGCGCGCCAGCTCCTGGGTGGTCGTACCCGCCCCGACCACGATCGCCTCGCCCTCTTCCACGAAGTTCGCGGCGAGGTCGGCGATGGCGGTCTTCTCGGCGGTCGCGAGATGGGATTTCTGCGGAAAGCCGGACTCCCGCGTGAAACCGCCCGGCAGTACCGCACCGCCGTGCCGGCGGTCGAGGAGTCCTTCTGCCTCCAGCGCGCGCACGTCCCGCCGTACGGTCACTTCGGAGGTCTGGACGACGCGGGCGAGCTCACGGAGCGACACGGCCCCGTTCGCTCGCACCATTTCGAGGATCAATTGGCGACGTTCTGCAGCGAACACGAAACTGACAGTAACGCCAGCGACCGTCTGCTTTCAGCAGTTTGCGCTGAATAGCAGAAGATGTTCGCACTGAGCAGCGGGAAATGGTATAGAGCCCAGTCCCGCCGCCTATGCCGGACGCATGGTCGAATACAGCCCGTGACCAGGGAGGAGCCGATTTCGGCCTCAGCCCTCGCCGGTCTCCTTGCGCGTGTGCAACTGCCGTGCCACCTCGGCGATCGAGCCCGACAGCGAGGGGTAGACAGTGAAGGCGTTCGCGATCTGCTCGACGGTCAGATTGTTGTCGACCGCGATCGAGATCGGGTGGATCAGTTCCGAGGCCCGCGGCGCCACGACGACGCCACCGACCACGATCCCGGTGCCCGGCCGGCAGAAGATCTTGACGAAGCCGTCGCGGATGCCCTGCATCTTGGCGCGCGGGTTGCGCAGCAGCGGCAGCTTCACGACCCGGGCGTCGATCTTCCCGCCGTCGACGTCGGCCTGGGTGTAGCCGACGGTGGCGATCTCCGGGTCGGTGAAGACGTTCGACGAGACGGTCTTCAGGTTCAGCGGGGCCACGGCGTCACCGAGGAAGTGGTACATCGCGATCCGCCCCTGCATGGCGGCCACGGAGGCGAGGGCGAACACACCGGTCACGTCACCGGCGGCATATACACCCGGAGCGGTCGTACGGGACACCTTGTCGGTCCAGATGTGGCCGGACTCGCGCAGCCTGACCCCGGCGTCCTCAAGACCCATGCCCGCGCTGTTGGGCACGGCGCCGACGGCCATCAGACAGTGCGATCCGGTGATGACGCGCCCGTCGGAGAGGGTCACCTCGACCCGGTCCCCGACCCGCTTGGCGGACTGCGCCCGGGTACGCCCCATGACGTTCATGCCGCGCCGCCGGAAGACGTCCTCCAGCACGGCGGCCGCGTCCGGGTCCTCGCCCGGCAGCACGCGGTCCCGCGACGACACGAGCGTCACCCTGGAACCCAGCGCCTGGTAGGCGCCCGCGAACTCGGCACCGGTCACACCCGACCCGACCACGATCAGCTCGTCGGGGAGCTCGTTCAGGTCGTACACCTGGGTCCAGTTCAGGATCCGCTCACCGTCCGGCAGGGCGTCGGGCAGCTCACGCGGATGCCCACCGGTGGCGATGAGCACGGCATCCGCCGTCAGGGTCTCCTCGCTCCCGTCAGCGGCGCGCACCACCACCTTCCGCGACCCGTCGAGCGCCTGCATGCCCTCCAGCCGCCCGCGCCCGCGCATGACACGCGCCCCGGCACGCGTCACGGAGGCCGCGATGTCGTGCGACTGGGCGAGGGCGAGCCGCTTCACACGCCGGTTGACCTTCCCCAGGTCGACGCCCACCACCTTGGCGGCCTGCTCCATGGGCGGGGTGTCGTCGGCGACGATGATCCCCAGCTCCTCGTACGACGAGTCGAAGGTGGTCATCACCTCGGCCGTCGCGATCAGAGTCTTCGACGGCACGCAGTCGGTGAGCACCGACGCCCCGCCCAGACCGTCGCAATCGACGACGGTCACCTCCGCGCCGAGTTGAGCGGCCACCAGCGCCGCTTCGTATCCGCCGGGTCCGCCACCGATGATCACGATCCGAGTCACGTACTCCATTGTCCCGCACCCCTCACCGCGACACCGCCCCGGGGCCCACCGCGATGCGGCTCCGTTACGCGAGTGACGCGAGTCCACCTGCCGTACCCTTCCCCCATGTCGCTCTACGCCGCGTACGCCGGCAACCTCGACGCGCGGCTGATGTCCCGCCGCGCCCCGCACTCGCCGCTGCGCGCCACCGGCTGGCTGAGCGGGTGGCGGCTGACCTTCGGCGGCGAGCACATGGGCTGGGAGGGCGCCCTGCCGACGATCGTCGAGGACCCCCTCTCCCAGGTCTTCGTCTCCCTGTACGACATCGCCCCCATGGACGAGGACTCGATGGACCGCTGGGAGGGCGTGGGCCTGGAGATCTACCGGCGCACCCGCGTACGGGCGCACACCCTGGACGGCGAGGAGCCGGCCTGGTCCTACGCCCTCAACGCCTACGAGGGCGGCCTCCCCTCCGCCCGTTACCTGGGCGACATCGCCGACGCGGCCGAATCGGCGGGCGCCCCGCACGACTACGTGATGGCACTTCGCAAGCGCCCCTGCTGAGCCCCGCCGTCGGAAACGACAAGACAACGATCGCCGGCCCGTCGGCTCCACCATCTACGCGCGTAGGCATTCACCGGCTACCCTCGTCGGCGTGAACGCATCTCTTCTTCCGGACGACATCCAGGGCGCCGCCCCGATCGACCCCAGGGCCTCCGCCGACGCCGCCGCCGCCCGCCTGCGCGAACTGACGGGCGCCGAGACCCACGACGTCGCCCTCGTGATGGGCTCCGGCTGGGCCCCGGCCGTGGACGCCCTGGGCGCCCCCGACGCCGAGTTCCAGGTCACCGAGCTGCCCGGCTTCCCGCCCCCGGCGGTCGAGGGCCACGGAGGCAAGATCCGCTCGTACAAGACCGGCGACAAGCGCGCCCTGGTCTTCCTCGGCCGCACGCACTACTACGAGGGCCGCGGCGTGGCCGCCGTCTCCCACGGCGTCCGCACCGCCGTAGCGGCCGGCTGCAAGACGATCGTCCTCACCAACGGCTGCGGCGGCCTCCGCGAGGGCATGCGCCCCGGCCAGCCGGTCCTGATCAGCGACCACATCAACCTCACGGCCACCTCCCCCATCATCGGCGCCAACTTCGTCGACCTCACCGACCTCTACTCGCCGCGCCTGCGCGCCCTGTGCAAGGAGGTCGACCCCACCCTGGAGGAGGGCGTCTACGCGCAGTTCCCCGGCCCGCACTACGAGACTCCGGCCGAGATCCGCATGGCCCGTGTCATCGGCGCGGACCTGGTGGGCATGTCGACGGTCCTCGAGGCGATCGCCGCGCGGGAAGCGGGCGCGGAGGTTCTCGGCATCTCCCTGGTGACGAACCTGGCGGCGGGTATGACCGGAGAGCCGCTGAACCACGAAGAGGTACTGCAGGCGGGCCGGGACTCGGCGACGAGGATGGGTTCCCTGCTGGCGCAGGTTCTGGGGCGGCTCTAGGCCCCACGTTCCCGAGGCACCCGGCATCGGTGCTGAGGCCGGGTGGGCCCGCAACCCGGCGGAACGGCGTGCCGCTGCGCCCACCCGTGCCGCCCTAGCGGCACGCATGCCCGCAGCTAGGGCGGCAGCGGGGGCGGATGGCCCGAGCCACGACGCACCCGCACCCGCACCCGCACCCGCGCACGGCGAGCAGGGGACGTGTCGGGGGGTGTCCGCCCGCAGCGGTTGTCGCGTCAACGAACAGCGAGTCGGCGCCCAACCCCATCGCGACGTTCCGAGGACGGACACCCCCCGGCGCGGCCCCGACCCACCACCCGGCGAGAAGGCGCTACGCGCACCCCCGCCAAGGCCCCCAGACCGCCGCAGGCACCCCGCACCCCCGACAACCGAGAGGCTGACCCGACCGTGCACGACGAACTCATCGCACAGGCCCAGGCGTGGCTCACCGAGGACCCCGACCCGGACACCCGCACCGAGCTCGCCCGCCTCCTCGACACCCAGGACCACACCGAACTCGCCGCCCGCTTCTCCGGCACCCTCCAGTTCGGCACCGCGGGCCTCCGAGGCGAACTCGGCGCCGGCCCCATGCGCATGAACCGCTCGGTCGTCATCCGCGCCGCCGCCGGCCTCGCCGCGTACCTCAAGAAGCAGGGCCACGACAACGGCCTGGTCGTCATCGGCTACGACGCCCGCCACAAGTCGTACGACTTCGCCCAGGACACCGCCGCCGTCATGACCGGCGCCGGCCTCCGCGCCGCAGTCCTCCCCCGCCCCCTCCCCACCCCCGTCCTCGCCTTCGCCATACGGCACCTCGGCGCGGCCGCCGGCGTGGAGGTCACCGCCAGCCACAACCCACCCCGCGACAACGGCTACAAGGTCTACCTGGGCGACGGCTCCCAGATCGTCCCCCCGGCGGACATCGACATCGCGGCAGAGATCGCCGCCGTAACGTCCCTCGCCACCGTCCCCCGCCCCACCCACGGCTGGGACACCCTCGACGACAGCGTCCTCGACGCCTACCTCACCCGGACCGACGCCGTACTGGCCAAGGATTCCCCCCGCACGGCCCGCACGGTGTACACGGCGATGCACGGCGTAGGCAAGGACGTCCTCCTGGCCGCCTTCGCCCGCGCGGGCTTCCCGCCCCCGGCCCTCGTCACGGAACAGGCCGACCCCGACCCGGACTTCCCGACCGTCGCGTTCCCCAACCCGGAGGAACCCGGCGCGATGGACCTGGCGTTCGCGAAGGCCCGCGAAACCACCCCCGATCTGATCATCGCCAACGACCCGGACGCGGACCGCTGCGCCGTCGCGGTGCGGGACGGCACCGACTGGCGCATGCTCCGCGGCGACGAGGTGGGTGCCCTCCTCGCCGCCCACCTGGTCCAGCGTGGAGCGACCGGCACGTTCGCGGAGTCGATCGTCTCGTCCTCCCTCCTCGGCCGTATCGCCGAGAAGGCGGGCCTCCCCCACGTCGAAACTCTCACCGGCTTCAAGTGGATCGCCCGCGCCGAGGGCCTGCGCTACGGCTACGAGGAGGCCCTCGGCTACTGCGTGGACCCCGACGGCGTACGCGACAAGGACGGCATCACGGCCGCCCTCCTGATCACGGAACTGGCGTCGCGGCTCAAGTCGGAGGGCCGCACCCTCCTGGACCTCCTCGACGACCTGGCCGTGGAGCACGGCCTGCACGCCACGGACCAGCTGTCGGTCCGCGTGGAGGATCTCTCCCTCATCGCCGCCGCGATGCACCGCCTGCGCGAACAGCCCCCGACGGAACTGGCCGGCCTCCCCATCACCCGCACCGACGACCTCACCCAGGGCACGGAGACCCTCCCGCCCACCGACGGCCTGCGCTACACACTGGACGGCGCCCGGGTGATCGTCCGCCCGAGCGGCACGGAGCCGAAGCTGAAGTGCTACCTGGAGGTCGTGATCCCGGTCGCGTCCCACACCGACCTTCCCAAGGCCCGAGCGAAGGCGACGACGCTACTGGAGTCGATCAAACGAGACCTGTCGACGGCAGCGGGCATCTGACCACACGAAAAGGGTGCCCCTCCCAGGGCACCCCAGGTCAACCCGGCTCCACGGTCTAGCCCACAGCCAGCAGAATCGCGACGAGCACCAGCCCGGCGACCGCCGGCCCCACCACCTCATAGGCCCACCGCACGGTCACCTCACCCTGCGCGGTCTCCGCCCGATGCCGCGCCTCACGCAGCCCCCGCAACTCGTCCATGATCCGGTCGGTCTCCGCACGCGCGGGCCCGTCGGCCTCCGGACCGCCGCCACCGAGCCCCTGCCCCAGCCCCGCACGCATCCCGAGAGCGCTGCCCCGCCCCTCGTCCCGCCCCATGGCCCGCCGAGCCTGCGCGGTCGCCCGCATCTCACGCCGCGCGGCCTTCTTACGGGCGCGCAGCGACACGGGGACGGCCCACAGTTGGTACTTGGCGCCGGACTCGGTGAGGACCTCGTTCGAGTAGGCGGACTTCAGCGAGGCGACCTGCCCCCAGGGCACCACGACGAGGCGGAAGGGGTTGCGAATCCGCAGCCGGTCCTCACCGGCGTACACGGCGGGCCGCAACGTGAAGGCGACGACGAGCGGCACGACGAGCAGCATCAGCGCGAGCGCGAGCCACTGCGTGCGCCCCTCCCCCGAGACGAGCGCGTCGATGCCGAGCCACCCGGCGATGGCGAGCAGCAGCACACCACCGGCGATGGCCGGGGCCGACCGGTAGACCCGGTCCTTGGACTCGGGCTCCGGCTGCGGCGCGGGCGACTGGGACTCGGGACTCGTCATACGTCGATTCTGCCGGACGCCGACACCCCAGCCCCCGGCACCCCGGCCCGAACCACCGCCCCCACCCCACCGCACCCCCACCACAGGACAACCCCGGGGCTGTACAGCCGCTACGCGCGTAGATATGCTCGTCTGGTGACCATGCCCAGTTCTGCACTCACCGCAGCTCACCCCCTCAAGGACGTCGCCTCGTCCGACAGCGCGCTGCGCCGCTTCCTCCACGGGCTTCCCGGCGTCGACGCGGTCGGACTCGAGGGACGCGCGGCCTCTCTCGGTACACGTTCGATCAAGACGACCGCGAAGGCGTACGCCATCGACCTCGCCATCTCGATGGTCGACCTGACGACGCTGGAAGGCGCGGACACCCCGGGCAAGGTCCGGGCGCTCGGCGCCAAGGCGGTCAAGCCCGACCCGACCGACCGTACGACGCCCGCCACCGCCGCGGTCTGCGTCTACCCCGACATGGTGGCCGTGGCCAAGGAGGCCGTCGCCGGCTCCGGCGTGAAGGTCGCCTCGGTGGCCACGGCGTTCCCGGCCGGCCGCGCCGCGCTCGACGTCAAGCTGGCCGACGTCCGCGACGCCGTCGCCGCCGGCGCCGACGAGATCGACATGGTCATCGACCGCGGCGCGTTCCTCGCGGGCCGGTATCTGAAGGTGTACGACGAGATCGCCGCCGTCCGGGAGGCCTGCGGGACGTCGGCGCGCCTGAAGGTCATCTTCGAGACGGGCGAGCTGTCGACGTACGACAACATCCGCCGCGCGAGCTGGATCGGGATGCTGGCGGGCGCGGACTTCATCAAGACCTCCACCGGAAAGGTCGCCGTCAACGCGACCCCGGCGAACACCCTCCTCTTGCTGGAGGCCGTCCGCGACTTCCGCGCCCAGACCGGCATCCAGGTGGGTGTGAAGCCGGCCGGCGGCATCCGCACCACCAAGGACGCCGTCAAGTTCCTCGTCCTGGTCAATGAGACCGCGGGCGAGGACTGGCTGGACAACCACTGGTTCCGCTTCGGCGCCTCCTCGCTGCTGAACGACCTGCTGATGCAGCGCCAGAAGCTGGCCACGGGCCGCTACTCCGGTCCCGACTACGTGACGGTGGACTGATCGACATGACTTTTGAGTACGCACCGGCGCCCGAGTCCCGCTCGGTCGTCGACATCGCCCCGTCCTACGGCCTGTTCATCGACGGTGAGTTCACCGAGGCGGCCGACGGCAAGGTCTTCAAGACGGTCAGCCCCTCCTCCGAGGAGGTCCTCTCCGAGATCGCCCAGGCGGGCGAGGCGGACGTGGACCGGGCCGTGCAGGCCGCCCGCAAGGCCTTCGAGAAGTGGTCGGCACTCCCGGGCGCGGAGCGCGCGAAGTACCTCTTCCGCATCGCCCGCATCATCCAGGAGCGCTCCCGCGAGCTCGCCGTCCTCGAGACCCTCGACAACGGCAAGCCGATCAAGGAGACGCGCGACGCCGACCTGCCCCTGGTCGCGGCGCACTTCTTCTACTACGCGGGCTGGGCCGACAAGCTCGACCACGCGGGTTTCGGCACGTCACCCAAGCCCCTGGGCGTGGCGGGCCAGGTCATCCCCTGGAACTTCCCGCTCCTGATGCTGGCGTGGAAGATCGCCCCGGCGCTCGCGACGGGCAACACGGTCGTCCTCAAGCCCGCCGAGACGACCCCCCTCTCGGCGCTGTTCTTCGCGGACATCTGCCGCCAGGCCGGTCTCCCCAAGGGCGTCGTCAACATCCTCCCCGGCTACGGCGACACAGGCGCCGCGCTGGTGGCCCACCCGGACGTGAACAAGGTCGCCTTCACCGGCTCCACGGCCGTCGGCAAGGAGATCGCGCGCACGGTCGCCGGCACCCGCAAGAAGCTCACCCTCGAACTGGGCGGCAAGGGCGCCAACATCGTCTTCGACGACGCCCCCATCGACCAGGCCGTCGAGGGCATCGTGACCGGTATCTTCTTCAACCAGGGCCAGGTCTGCTGCGCCGGCAGCCGCCTCCTGGTGCAGGAGTCGATCCAGGACGAGCTGCTCGACTCCCTCAAGCGCCGCCTGTCGACGCTCCGCCTCGGCGACCCGCTCGACAAGAACACGGACATCGGGGCGATCAACTCCGAGGAGCAGCTCACCCGCATCACCTCCCTCGTCGAGCAGGGCGAGGCGGAGGGCGCCGAGCGCTGGTCCCCGGCCTGCGAACTGCCGGAGAGCGGCTACTGGTTCGCCCCGACGCTCTTCACGAACGTCACCCAGGCGCACCGGATCGCCCGCGACGAGATCTTCGGCCCGGTGCTGTCGGTCCTGACCTTCCGCACCCCGGACGAGGCGGTCGCCAAGGCCAACAACACGCAGTACGGCCTCTCCGCCGGCATCTGGACGGAGAAGGGCTCGCGCATCCTGGCGGTCGCGAACAAGCTCCGCGCGGGTGTCGTCTGGTCCAACACGTTCAACAAGTTCGACCCGACCTCGCCGTTCGGCGGGTACAAGGAGTCGGGCTTCGGCCGCGAGGGCGGCCGCCACGGCCTGGAGGCGTACCTCGCCCCGTCGTCGAGCCCGGAGGGCGAGCGTTAAATGAATGCAGTTGACCGACTCAGTGTCCTCAAGACCTACAAGCTGTACGTGGGCGGAAAGTTCCCGCGTTCCGAGAGCGGCCGGGTGTACGAGGTGAGCGACTCGAAGGGCAAGTGGCTGGCGAACGCGCCCCTGTCGTCCCGCAAGGACGCCCGTGACGCGGTCGTCGCGGCCCGCAAGGCGTTCGGCGCCTGGTCCGGCGCGACGGCGTACAACCGCGGCCAGGTCCTCTACCGCGTCGCCGAAATGCTGGAGGGCCGCCGCGACCAGTTCACGCGCGAGGTGGCCGACGCGGAGGGCCTGTCGAAGTCCAAGGCGGCGGCGGTCGTGGACGCGACGATCGACCGCTGGGTCTGGTACGCGGGCTGGACCGACAAGATCGCCCAGGTGGTGGGCGGCGGCAACCCGGTGGCGGGCCCGTACTTCAACCTGTCCTCCCCGGAGCCGACGGGCGTGGTCGCGGTCCTGGCTCCCCAGGAGTCGTCCTTCCTCGGCCTGGTCTCGGTGGTGGCCCCGGTCATCGCCACCGGCAACACGGCGATCGTGGTGGCCAGCGAGAAGTCCCCTCTCCCCGCGCTGTCCCTGGCCGAGGTGCTGGCCACCTCGGACGTCCCCGGCGGCGTGGTCAACGTCCTCTCGGGCCGCACGGCGGAGATCGCCACCCCGCTCGCCTCCCACCAGGACGTCAACGCGATCGACCTCGCGGGTGCCGACGAGTCCCTCGCGAAGGAACTGGAGATCGCGGCGGCCGACAACCTCAAGCGCGTTCTCCGTCCACAGCCTGTGGATTACACGGAGACTCCGGGCACCGACCGCATGACGGCGTTCCTGGAGACGAAAACGGTCTGGCACCCCACGGGGTCACTGGGCGCGTCGGGTTCCTCGTACTAGCCCCCTCCCGGCACTCCTCGATACGGAAGCCCCGGCCCTCCTCCGTCCAGGAGGGCCGGGGCTTCTTCCGTGCGCCCCCGTCAGATCCCGAGACGCTGCGCGATGCCGTCGAGCACGCAGTCGAGGCCGAACGCGAACTCCCAGGCGCGGTCGTCCTTGTGGCTCGCGCCGAGGGCGTACTGCTCGAAGGCCGGATAACGGCCCGTGCTCATCAGGTAGCGCATCTGCGGGGCCAGCGCCTCGCGGGTCTCGTCGCCGCTGGTCCAGCCGTGGCGTTCCTGGTAGTCGCGTAGCGCGATCTCGGTCTGGGCCGCGCCGTGCACGTAGGAGGTGACGGTCCGCAGGACGGCCATCACCGAGTCGGGGTCCAGACCGTGGGCGGCGAGCGCGGACAACCCCCGTTCGGCCACGGCCATCCGCGCGGGTGTGAGCATGATGACCGGGGTGGGCATGACCGCCATCCACGGGTGCGCGAGCATCAGCTGCCGCGCCTGGAGAGCGTGGGAGCGCAGCACCTCGCGCCAGTCCGTGACGTCGTCCGGCACGGTCAGCTCCCGGGACACCCGGTCGATCATGAGCGCCCAGAGGTCGTCCTTGCCGTTGACGTGCCGGTAGGCGGCCATGGGCGCGACGCCGAGCTTCGTGGCGAGGCGGCGCATGGTGACGGCCGCGCCGCCCTCCTCGTCGGCGATCTCGACCGCCGCGGCGGCGATCCGCTCCAGGGTCAGTGAAGTGCGCGGGGCCGGGGCGGGCCGCTCCATGCGCTCCCAGAGGGAGGGCGGTTGCGCCCCGCTCTCCTCGGCCTCCTCGCCCTCCTTCTTCTTCGCGACCGCCATGGTCCGCTCCTCCCGGTCGAAATGTCGCGTACAGCGTATCCCCAGTAGACGACGTACACATCGATGTGTACGTTGTACGCACAGAAGACACGCTGTACACATCCAGGGGGAGACCCATGCCCGCCACCGCCGAACCGCTCCGCGTCGCCGTTCTCGTCGGCTCGACCCGGGAGGGACGCTTCGCGCCCGTCGTGACGAAGTGGCTGACCGGCCACCTCGACCAGCGCGACGACCTGCGCGCCGATGTCGTCGATCTCGCGGAGACGCCGCTGCCGACGGTGCTCCCCGCCTTCGGACAGCAGCCGCCGCCCGGCACCGTGGAGCAGCTGGCCCTCGTGTCACCCCGGCTCGCGGCGGCCGACGCCTTCGTCCTCGTCACACCCGAGTACAACCACAGCTTCCCGGCGTCCCTGAAGAACGCGATCGACTGGCACGGCGAGGAGTGGCACGGCAAGCCGGTCGGCTTCGTCTCCTACGGCGGCCTGTCCGGCGGTCTGCGCGCGGTGGAGCAACTGCGGGTCGTCATGGCCGAGGTGAACGCCACGACCATCCGCAACACCGTCAGCCTCCACAACGCCTGGAGCCGTTTCGACGAGGACGGCACCTGCACGGACCCCGCCGCCGACACGGCCGCAAAAGCCCTGCTCGACCAGCTCGCCTGGTGGGGCCACGCCCTGCGGGACGCCAAGTCCGTCCGCGACTACGTCGCATGACGGCCGAGCCCCACGCCGGGGAGAGCACCGCCTCGCCCGCGAGCACGGCACTTCCGGCCCGGCCGGACACCCCGCCCTCCCGGCTCGTCATCCTCGGCCTGCTGCTCGGCATCGTGCTCGCCACGCTCGACGGAACCGTCGTCGGCACCGCGCTGCCCACCATCGTCGGCGACCTGGGCGGCCTCGACCATCTGTCCTGGGTGATCACGGCCTATCTGCTCACCACCGCCGTCTCCACCCCGATCTGGGGGAAACTCGGCGACCTCTTCGGCCACAAGGGCAGTTACCTCACCTCCATCACGGTGTTCCTCGCCGGTTCCGTGCTGTGCGGACTCGCACAGGACATGGGGCAGTTGATCGCCTTCCGAGCCCTTCAGGGCATCGGTGCGGGCGGCCTGTTCGTGGGCGCGCTCTCCCTCATCGGCACCCTGCTCACCCCGGCGGAGGCCGGGCGGGCCCAGTCGCTGATCGGGGTGCTGCTGCCCGCCGCGATGATCGGCGGACCGCTGGCGGGCGGCTTCCTCACCGACCAGCTCGACTGGCGCTGGGTGTTCTACGTCAACGTCCCGGTCGGCGCGGTGGCGCTCGCCCTGATCGGCTTCGGGGTGCGGTTGCGAGCCGCCCGGGTCAAGGCCCGGATCGACCTGGCCGGAGCCGGGCTGCTGACCGGCGCGATCCTCGCCCTGACCCTCCTCGCGAGCTGGGCCGGGACGACGTACGCCTGGTCGTCACCACAGGTCATCGGGCTCGCCCTGGTCTCCGCGGCCGCCCTGGCCGCCTTCGTGCGGGTCGAGCGGCGTACCCCGGAACCGGTGATCCCGCCCCGGCTGTTCCGCGACCGCAACTTCTCGGTGGCGCAGGTCCTCAGCTTCGTCACGGGCGCGGCCATGCTGGCGGCGGCGAGCTATCTGCCCCAGTACCTGCAGTTCGTAAGGGACATGTCGTCCACCGAGAGCGGACTGCTGCTGCTCCCTCTGATGCTGGGCATGATGGCCGCTCAGCTCGTCATCGGCCGGCGGATCGGCGACGGCGGGCGCTACCGCGGCTACCCCATCGCGGGCGGTGCGCTGGCCGCGGCGGGGGCGCTGGCCCTGCTGGCGCTCGGCACGGCCACGACAGCACCGGTCGCCTCCGGCCTGACGCTGGTGCTGGGCGTGGGCATCGGCTGCCTGATGCAGCCGGCGATGCTCATCACGATGAACAGCGCGGATCCACGCGACATGGGCGCGGCCAGCGGCACCCAGACGTTGCTGCGCACCGTCGGCGGCTCGCTCGGCGTCGCCGTCCTCGGCTCCGTCTACACCGGCCGGCTCACGGCCGCGGTCACGGACCGGCTCGGTGCCGACGGCGCCCGGCTGACGGGCGGCGAGCTCACCCCCGAGGCGCTGCGGGACCTGCCGGAGCCGGTCCGGGACGCCTTCCGGGCGGGCGTGGTGGACGGGCTGCACGGTGTCGCGCTCGGCACGGCCGCGCTGTGCGCCGTGGCGTTCGCGGTGTCCTGGCTGGTCCGGGAGGTCCCGCTGCGGGGCCGGTGAACTACCCCGAGATCAGCCTGGTGACCTGGCCCAGCACCAGGGCGTCCCCGACCGACGGCGCCTGGGCCACCGGGCCCGTCACCTCCTGGGAATCCACCGGCTTGAAGTCGGCGACCTCGGTGCCGACGCTGTTGTCGAGCGGGTCTACTCCCGTGCCGGCGAGGGGATTGGGCTTGAGGCCCGTGACCGTGCCGGTGGTGTAGGCAAGGGTGTCGCTCGCGGCCTGGAGGCCTGCCCGGGAGTCGGTCTTCCCCGGGGAGGTGTGGACCACGTCCAGGACCGAGCCGGTGCCCGCAGCGGCCGTCGCCGCACCCGCCCCCAGTGCCACTCCCGCGGTCGCGAGAACGGCGAGAGCACGCTGGACGGTCGGCTTCTTGGGTGAGACGTGTCGGGCCATCACTGCCACCTTTTGACGCTCTGGGTAATCGGATCGATACGAAGGGTAGTTGAGATGTGACGCGCGCATCAAAGACGACCCGCGGGGTCGTACGGCCCCCGATGGATGCCTCACACTGGTGTCCCGTGAGTTCCCCTCTGCCCATACCGACGCGAGTCGTGCTGCTCTGCGGCCCTTCCGGCTCCGGCAAGTCCCTTCTCGCGGCCCGCTCCGGCCTTCCGGTGCTGCGGCTCGACGACTTCTACAAGGAGGGCGACGACCCGACTCTGCCTCTGGTAACCGGAAGTTCGGACATCGACTGGGACCATCCGGACTCCTGGGACGCGGACACGGCCGTCGCCGCGATCACCCGGTTGTGCCGCACGGGCCGTACGGCCGTCCCCGTCTACGACCTCTCCCTCAGCGCCCGCACCGGCGAGGAGACGGTCGAGATCGGACGGACCCCGCTCTTCCTCGCGGAGGGCATCTTCGCCGCGGAGATCGTCACACGCTGCCGGGAACTGGGCGTCCTGGCCGACGCGCTGTGCCTGAGCCGCGGCCCGGTGAAGACGTTCCGCCGCCGCTTCCTGCGGGACCTGAAGGAGGGCCGCAAGTCGGTGCCGTTCCTGCTGCGCCGCGGCTGGCGCCTGATGCGGCAGGAGCGCTCGATCGTCGCCCGGCAGAGCGCGCTGGGCGCGTACGCCTGTGACCGCGACGAGGCGATGGGCCGGCTGGCGGCGGCCGCTGCGGGCCGGTGCGCGAGTCTCCGTACGGCGGCCTGAAAGACAGGTCTGAGACACGGAAACGAGAAAAGCGGGACTGGACGGACCCCCCGGCCCTCCAGTCCCGCTCTTGTGTTCCCCCGTGGTGCTCCCCCCCCTGGGGTGCTCCCCCGATTCCCCCCCCGTTTCCCCCGTGTCCCACTCTCCTGAGAAGACGCCCCCCAGCGTCTCCACAGTCCCCCGTGGGCCCCCTTGTGGTGCTCCCCCCCGAACCTTCAGGCCACGAGCTCGCCGAAGGCGTCTTCCTCGTCACGGCCGAAGCTGAGGACCTCGTCCTCACGCAGCCGGCGGAGCGACCGCCAGATGCTGGACTTCACCGTGCCGACACTGATGTCGAGGATCTCCGCGATCTCCGGGTCCGTGCGGCCCTCGTAGTAACGAAGGACCAGCATCGTGCGCTGGAGTTCGGGCAGCCGGGCCAGCGCCTGCCACAGGACCGCGCGCAGCTCGGTGCCGCGCATCGCGTCCGTGTCGCCGGGCGTCTCCGGCAGTTCCTCGGTCGGGTACTCGTTCAGCTTGCGTCGGCGCCACGCGCTGATGTGCAGGTTGGTCATGGTGCGGCGGAGGTACCCGCCGACCGCCGCCTTGTCACTGATCCGTTCCCACGCCCGGTAGGTCGAGAACAGCGCGCTCTGCAGCAGGTCCTCGGCTTCGAAGCGGTCGCCGGTGAGGTGATAGGCGGTGGCGTACAGGGAGGCGCGGCGCTCCTGGACGTAGGCGGTGAACTCCGCCTCCGACAGCGAACGGCGCTCCCCCGAGTCCTCCCTGTACGCGGCTCCCCCGTGGGCCCCCTTGTCGATCTCCCCCGTGGGTGTGTCAACCACCGTCATGAACGCGGTGTGCTGACGCCCGGTGCCGCGAGCGCACCCCCGCCCGCTCACGGCACCGGACTTCTCGGAACCCCGGTGCACGTCGTGCAGACGCGTGATCACTGCGCTCGTGCTGATGCCGTGCAGCGTGTTCATCTCGCGCCCCCCGTCGTGGACTTCCGGTGTGCGGCCCGCCGGTCGGGCGGACTTCCTTGCTTGTGCCGAGAAGCTTGCCCCGGCACTTTCATCGCCTTGTCCGCCGACTGTCACAGGCCTGTCACAGGGGTCGGCCACAGGACGAGCACGGTTCGCACACACGCGTCGGCGGTAGGCGCGGCCCTGATCTCGGCCCACGGGTCGAACCGCGCCCCCCTCATGGGCCAGAATGAGCCCGTGCCTTCCCTGTTGCTGATCGAGGACGACGACGCCATCCGGACGGCCCTGGAGCTCTCACTGACGCGCCAGGGTCACCGCGTGGCGACCGCTGCCAGTGGTGAGGACGGTCTGAAGCTGTTGCGCGAGCAGCGGCCGGATCTGATCGTGCTGGATGTGATGCTGCCCGGCATCGACGGGTTCGAGGTGTGCCGGCGCATCCGGCGCACGGACCAGTTGCCGATCATCCTGCTGACCGCGCGCAATGACGACATCGACGTGGTCGTCGGGCTGGAGTCCGGCGCCGACGACTATGTCGTCAAACCGGTGCAGGGGCGTGTGCTCGACGCCCGGATCCGGGCCGTGCTGCGGCGCGGCGAGAGGGAGTCCAACGACGCGGCGTCGTTCGGCAGCCTCGTCATCGACCGCTCGGCGATGACCGTGACCAAGAACGGCGAGGACCTCCAGCTCACGCCGACCGAGCTGCGGCTGCTGCTGGAGCTGAGCCGGCGGCCGGGGCAGGCGCTGTCCCGGCAGCAGCTGCTGCGGCTGGTGTGGGAGCACGACTACCTGGGCGACTCACGGCTCGTGGACGCCTGTGTCCAGCGGCTGCGTGCCAAGGTCGAGGACGTGCCGTCGTCCCCGACGCTGATCCGTACCGTGCGGGGTGTCGGCTACCGGCTGGACACGCCTCAGTGACCCAGGCGCACCAAGGGGGGGCCCGCGGCTGGACCGGGGCACGCAAGGGAGCTCTGTCGCGGCTGCGCTTCACCAGCCTGCGGCTGAGGCTGGTCGTCGTCTTCGGCCTGGTGGCGTTGACGGCCGCCGTGTCCGCGTCCGCCATCGCGTACTGGCTCAACCGCGAGGCCGTGCTCACCCGCACCCAGGACGCGGTGCTGCACGACTTCGAGCAGGAGATGCAGAACCGGGCGGGCGCGCTGCCCGAGCGGCCGACGCAGGACGAGCTGCAGCACACCGCGGGCCAGATGGCGGGCAGCGACCAGCGCTTCAGCGTGCTGCTGGTCGCCCGCGACGCCGACGGCAGGACCGTCTACGGCAGCTCCGGCGGGCTGAGCGGCTTCTCGCTGCGGGACGTGCCGGCCTCGCTGCGTACGGCGGTGAACAAGACGCAGAAGGTCGACGGTGCCAACAAGCACCCGTACCACCTGTACTGGCAGCGGGTCATAGACCACGACACCCCGTATCTCGTGGCCGGGACGCGGGTGATCGGCGGCGGCCCGACCGGCTACATGCTCAAGTCGCTGGAACCGGAGGCGAAGGATCTGAACTCGCTCGCCTGGTCGCTGGGGATCGCCACGGGACTCGCGCTGATCGGCTCGGCGCTGCTCGCGCAGGCCGCCGCGACGACGGTGCTGAAGCCCGTGCAGCGGCTGGGCACGGCCGCGCGGCGGCTCGGCGAGGGCAAACTGGACACCCGGCTGCGGGTGTCCGGGACCGATGAACTCGCCGATCTGTCACGGACGTTCAACTACGCTGCCGAGGCGCTGGAGAAACGGGTCGCCGACATGGCCGCGCGGGACGAGGCGTCCCGGCGGTTCGTCGCGGACATGAGCCATGAACTCCGAACCCCTCTCACCGCGATCACCGCCGTGACGGAGATCCTGGAGGAGGAGCTGGAGGCGGAGACCGGGAGCATGGACCCGATGATCGAGCCCGCAGTCCGGCTGGTGGTCAGCGAGACGCGGCGGCTGAACGACCTGGTCGAGAACCTGATGGAGGTCACCCGCTTCGACGCGGGCACCGCCCGGCTCGTCCTGGACGACGTCGACATCGCCGACCAGATCACGGCGTGCATCGACGCCCGGGCCTGGCTGGACGCGGTGGAGCTGGACGCCGAGCGCGGCATCCACGCCCGCCTGGATCCGCGCCGCCTCGACGTCATCCTGGCCAACCTCATCGGCAACGCGCTCAAGCACGGCGGCTCCCCCGTACGGGTGACGATCCGCGCGGATGACGACTCGCTCGTCATCGCGGTGCAGGACCACGGGCCCGGCATCCCCGAGGACGTGCTGCCGCACGTCTTCGACCGGTTCTACAAGGCCAGTGCCTCCCGGCCGCGCTCCGAGGGCAGCGGCCTCGGCCTGTCCATCGCCCTGGAGAACGCCCACATCCACGGCGGCGAGATCACCGCGGCCAACTCGGCCGACTCGGGCGCGGTGTTCACCCTGCGGCTCCCGCGCGGCATCTCGTCCTCGGCTGACCAGCCCGCCGAGGACGAGCAGCAGGCCGGGCCCGACGCCGACCGGAGCCAGGCCGAGGACTCGAAGGGGGATGCCTGATGACCATCCGACGTCCACGAACCCTGGTACGGCTGGCCGGGCTGCCCGTGCTGGCCGCTCTGCTCGCCGGCTGCGGGATCCGGGCGACGGAGGTACCGACGAATTTCGGGCCCGCGCCCTCGCGGGTGCAGTGCTCGCTCGCGGAGCCGGACGCGTCGGCGCAGGCCGCGCGGGGGCTGCCGGTGCGGGTGTTCCTGCTGTGCGGGTCCTCGCTGGTGACCGTCGACCGGACCGTACGGGTCCCGGACGGCGCGGCCGACTCCGAGCGGCGCATGCTGGTGGCGCAGGGCCTGCTGGACCAGCTCGCCGAGACTCCGTCGCCCGCCGAGAAGGAGGCCGGCTACAGCACGGACGTACGCGGCGGCATCACCGTGGGCGGGCCCCTGAAGGGCGACCCGGAGGACACGCTGCGGCTGAGCACGGCGCCGGACAACCTCACCTCGTACGCCCTGGCCCAGATCGTCTGCACCTTCTCCGACTCCGCCGCCGCCGAGGGCGACGGCTCCGTGGTCCTCGGCGGCCCCGGCCCCGAGTCCCCGCGCCGCTACGCGTGCACGGACGAGGTGCGGGCCCGGCCGGGCAGCACGGAGCCGCCGTCCAAGGACGTGGCCGGCGAGTAGGGACCCCGCACGGCAGGCGGGCTCCGCCCTGCTGTGGCGCACGCCTCACAGGCGTCCCGGGGGGCATCCCGGAACCGATCCTGCCGGAGGCCGCGTCTAGGGGGACGTGCAGCGTCAAGGCTCCATCGGCGGCAGTGCCGAGTTCCGCATCCGTGTGACGGGGGGTGTCCTCCTCGTCGCACACCTCGCGTTCGTCGCCTGGTTCACGCTGCGGCCGCTGGAGGTGCCCTGGGTGATGCCCGCCAATCTGCGGCCGTTCGCCGGGATCCGGGCCGATCTCGCCCTGGGCTGGCCGGAGGCGGCCCGGCACATCGGCGAGAAGCTGGCCCTGCTCGCCCCGCTGGGCGTGCTGCTGCCGATGGTGAGCGGCAGGCTGGCCGTCTCGCCGCTGGCGTCCCTGCTGCGCGCCGTCGCGGCCGGTGCGCTGCTGTCGATGGGCATCGAGCTGTTGCAGACCGGCGTGCCCGGTCAGGTCGTGGATGTCGACTCGCTGTTCCTGAACACCGCGGGCGTGGGCCTCGCGCACCTCGCGCTGGTCCCCGTCGGCCGCTCCTGGCTGCGCCGCCGCACCACCGCGCCCCTGACCCGCGCGCCCCTGGTCCCGGAGGAGTTGGCTCAGGGTCGGACCCCGACGATTCCCAGGGTTGGGATCGCCCCGTGGAGCGACGCTTTGCCCCCTTCGTCTCCGTAGCGTGGAGTGCAGATGGGGTACTCGGACGAGAGACCTCGCACATCGACGCTGAAGGAGTCGCACATGTCCCGCCTCGCCCGCCCCACCCACGGCCGCATGATCGGCGGAGTGTGCGCCGCGCTGGCACGGCGCTTCGGCACCTCCACCACGACGATGCGCGTGATCTTCCTGGTCTCGTGCCTGCTGCCCGGCCCGCAGTTCCTGCTGTACATCGCGCTGTGGATCGTGCTGCCCTCGGAGGACAAGGTGCGGAACAAGGCCCAGACGGCCTGGTGACCGCCCGCCGCAAAAACGCCGATGGGGCGCACACCCTGAGTCCAGGGTGTGCGCCCCATCGGCGTGTGTGCCCGCACGGGCGGGAGGGTCAGGCGAGGGGAACGCCGTTCACCGGGAGCCCGCCGAGCAGCCCTCCGGCCGGACCGGTCGGGCCCTGGGCGAGCAGCTGCCCGGCGACCGGCTGGGCGGCGGCGAGACCGGTGCCGGCCAGGCTCTGGCCCTGACCCACCGCCTCGCCCGTGCCCGCCGGCAGCGTCTGGGAGAGCTGCTCCGCCGGGAGCGCCTGGGTGACGCTCTCCAGCCCCTGGGTGGCGTCCGGGACGGCCGGGGCGGCGTTGGCGGCGCCCGCACCGGTGGCGGCGAAGGCGGCACCGAGAGCGGCGACACCGAGGGACTTGGCAGCAGACTGCTTCATGAAAACGCGTCCTCGCAATGGGATGACGGGGTGTGTGAGCGGTGCGGCGACCGTAATCACGCGGCACCACCCGCCGCAAACATCGAAATGCGGACGGCTTGTGAACACCGTCCGCATTCCCTGTGTGCCGATTCCCCCGGCTTCAGCCCTCCGAATCCACAGAGCCGCTGGTCGAAGCGGTCTGCCGGAACAGCCATTCGGATTTCAGCTCGGCGTATCCCGGCTTGATCACGTCATTGATCATGGCCAGTCGTTCATCGAAAGGAATGAACGCTGATTTCATCGCATTGACTGAGAACCACTGCATGTCGTCGAGCGTGTAACCGAACACCTCGACAAGATGCTCGAATTCCCGGCTCATGCTGGTGTTGGACATGAGGCGATTGTCCGTATTTACGGTGGCGCGGAAATGCAGCCGCCGCAGCAGCCCGATGGGGTGTTCGGCGTACGAGGACGCCGCCCCGGTCTGGAGGTTGGAGCTCGGGCACAGCTCCAGCGGGATGCGCTTGTCCCGGACGTACGAGGCGAGCCGCCCGAGTTCGACCCGGCCGTCCTCGTGGACCTGGATGTCGTCGATGATCCGCACCCCGTGCCCGAGCCGGTCGGCGCCGCACCACTGCAGGGCCTGCCAGATGGACGGCAGCCCGAAGGCCTCGCCGGCGTGGATGGTGAAGTGGTTGTTCTCGCGCTTCAGGTACTCGAAGGCGTCCAGGTGCCGGGTGGGCGGGTAACCGGCCTCGGCGCCCGCGATGTCGAACCCGACGACTCCCAGGTCCCGGTGGCGGTTGGCGAGTTCGGCGATCTCCAGGGCGCGGGCCGCGTGCCGCATGGCGGTGAGCAGGGCTCCGACGCGGATGCGGTGGCCGTTCTCCCTGGCGCGCCGCTCCCCTTCCCGGAAGCCCTCGTTGACGGCCTCGACGACCTCTTCGAGGCTCAGCCCGCCCTCGAGGTGCTGCTCGGGGGCGTAGCGCACCTCGGCGTAGACCACGCCGTCCTCGGCGAGGTCCTCGGCGCACTCGGCGGCGACCCGGACCAGGGCGTCGCGGGTCTGCATGACGCCGACGGTGTGGGAGAAGGTCTCCAGGTACCGCTCGAGAGAACCGGAGTCGGCGGCCTCGCGGAACCAGATGCCGAGCTTCTCCGGGTCGGTCTCGGGGAGCTGGGCATAGCCGTTCTCGCGGGCGAGTTCGACGATCGTGGCGGGGCGCAGGCCGCCGTCGAGATGGTCGTGCAGCAGAACCTTGGGCGCCCGGCCGATCTGGTCCGGTGTCGGGGTGTTCGCGATGGTCTGGCTCGTCATTTCCGCACTGTAACTCCTACGCGCGTAGATGGCGCCTCTTCGGCCCCTTTACGTTTTCGTCGATACGTAACGGTGACCCCGGGGACGGGCCGAATACACCCGGCCTTCTGACACTGTTCTGTCATGGCACACCAAGCGACGCCGGTTCGCAGGGCCCGGCTGGGCAGGACACTCGGTCCGGAGCCGACGGCGGTGAGCGGCGTGGTGCTGCTGCTGCCGGGCGGGGACGAGAACTCCGGCCGCAGACCGTCGCCCATGCTGGCGACCGCCTCCGTACGCGCCCTGGGACGCCGCCTGGCCCGCGCGGGCCGCGACGAGGGGCTGGCCGTACACGTGGTGCACTACCGCTGCCGCGGCTGGAACGGCGGCGAGGCCAACCTGGCGGCGGACGCCGCCTGGGCGGCCGACGAGGTCGTACGGCGGTACGGGGACGTGCCCGTCTGCCTCGCGGGGACCGGCATGGGCGGCCGGGCCGGGCTGCGCGCGGGTGGGCACGAGGCCGTCAACTCCGTGCTGGCGCTGGCCCCCTGGCTGCCGGAGGAGGATGTGGCGGCGCCACCCGAACCGGTGAAGCAGCTGGTGGGGCGGCAGGTGCTGATCGTGCACGGCACGAACGACGAGCGGACGGATCCCGAGCTGTCGTTCCGGCTGGCGGCGCGGGCGAAGAAGGCGAATCGGGATGTGTGCCGGTTCGAAGTGCATACGGACGGCCACGGGTTGCATCAGTACCGGGATGAAGTGCTGGCGCTGGCCGAGGACTTCGTGATGGGGGCGGTGTACGGGCGGGCGGTGTCCCGGCCTGTGCGGGACGCGTTCGCCGCGCCGCCGCCGTTGGGGTTGCGGATGCCGTTGGCTGCGGGGTTCAGTCCTTCGAGGCGGTAGCGCCGTCGGGGTGCTTGTGGTCTCGGGGTGCGGGTTCGTGGTGGGTTGCTCGCGCCCACGCGGCGGAGCCGCAGATCGATACAGCCCCGCGCCCCTAGGTCGGCAACAAGCTGCCCCTTCTTGAGAGAAGGAACCTCTTGAAGGCTGCTACCGGGGGTGTGTCCGGGTGGCCTTCCAGCCAGGCCACGCCGATTTCGCGGACCGCTCGGGGGGCGGTCACCGTCAGTTCCACGACTCCGGGGCGGGGGACGGCCGGTGGAGGCAGGAGGGCTACTCCCAGGCCTGCTGCCACCAGGCCTCGGAGGGTTTCCGCTTCCTCTCCCTCGAAGGCGATGCGGGGCTTGAAGCCCGCTTCCTGGCAGAGGTCGTCGGTGATGCGGCGCAGGCCGTAGCCGGGTTCGAGGGTGACGAAGGTTTCGTCGGCCGCTTCCGCCAGGCGGATGCGGCGGCGGGTGGCGAGGGAGTGGTCGGCCGGGACGACCAGGCGCAGTTTCTGTTCGTCGAGGCGGCGGGCCACCAGGCCGGGGGCGTCGGGGACGGGTGACGTCAGGCAAAGGTCGAGTTCGCCGGCTCGGAGGCGTTCGAGCATGGCCTCGCCGTAGTTCTGGACCAGGCTGAAGCGGACGCGGGGATGGTCGGCGCGGAAGGCCTGGAGGAGGCCCGGGACGGTCTCGGCGCCCATGGTGTGCAGGAAGCCGAAGGCGACCTTGCCGGTGAAGGGGTCGGCGTCGGCCCGCACCTCCTCGGCGGCGCGCTCGACCTCGGCCAGGGCGCGTTCGACGGAGGCGAGGAAGGTGCGGCCGGCCGGGGTGAGGGAGACCGTACGGCCGTGGCGGGCGAAGAGGTCGACGCCGAGGTCCTGCTCCAGACGGGCCATGGAGCGGGAGAGGGTCGACTGCGGGACGTTCATCTCCTGGGCGGCACGGGTGACGTGCTCGGTGCGGGCGACGCCGGCGAAGTACGCGAGGCGGGGCGCCAGCACCTTCGACATCTCTGCCATGTCTTCTGTGTCACCGGATGGTGACAGGCGAGCCGTTGAACTGGGTTGATGCACCATGGGAACGATTATCACCGTTCCATGCATTGGACGGATCAGTAGGTCCGTACGTAGTTTCGAGGCATGTCTCCCGCCAGTACCGGGGCGTCCACCATCGTGGGCGCCGATGTCTCTGTCCCTGCTTCCGACTCCCGTATGTCGCCGGGCGGGCCCGGCTACCGCCGGATGAGTTTCGCCCTCTTCCTCGCGGGTGTCGCGACCTTCGCGCTGCTGTACTCCACACAGGCGCTGCTCCCGCTGATCTCCGGCGAGTTCGGGGTGGCGGCGAGCGACGCGAGCTGGACGGTGGCCGCCGCGACGGGCGGGCTGGCGCTGTTCGTGCTGCCGATGAGTGCCCTGTCCGAGCGCTTCGGACGGCGTGCGGTCATGACGGGGTCACTGGCCGTGGCCGTGACCATCGGGCTGCTGGTACCCCTCGCCCCGTCGCTGGGCGTGCTGGTCGTGCTGCGGGCGCTCCAGGGCGCGGCCCTGGCCGGGCTGCCCGCGTCCGCGACCGCGTACCTCGCCGAGGAGGTCAGCCCCAAGGCACTGGTCACCGCGATCGGCCTGTTCGTCGCCGGCAACAGCGTCGGCGGGATGAGCGGCCGGGTCATCACCGGCTGGGTCGCGCAGGAGTGGGGCTGGCGGGTCGCCGTCGGTGTCATCGGCGCGATCGCCGTGGCGTGTGCCGTGGCCTTCCGGCTGCTGCTTCCCGCCCCGAAGAACTTCAAGGCCGGCTCGCTGCGGCCGCGTGTCCTGGCCCGCACCGTCCGCGATCACCTGTCCAACCCGCTGCTGTGCCGGCTGTACGCGATCGGCGCGCTGTTCATGACGGTGTTCGGCGGCGTGTACACGGTCATCGGCTACCGGCTGACCGAGGCCCCGTTCTCGCTGCCGCAGGGCATCATCGGCTCGATCTTCCTGGTGTACCTGGTCGGTACGGTGTCGGCGTCGACGGCGGGCCGTCTGGTGGGCCGGATGGGCCGCCGGGGCGCGCTGTACGCGGCGGGCGGTACGACGGCGGCGGGCCTGCTGCTGTCCCTCGCCGGGTCCCTGCCGCTGGTCCTGCTGGGCCTGGTCCTCATCACCGGCGGCTTCTTCGCGGGCCACGCGGTGGCCTCCTCGGCGGTCAGCAAGACGGCCACGACCGGCCGCGCACAGGCCTCGGCGCTGTACCAGTCCGCGTACTACATCGGCTCCAGCGCGGGCAGCACGGTCGGCGCGATCGCCTTCCACGCGGGCGGCTGGGCCGGGACCGTCGGAGTCGGACTGCTGGCGGTGCTCGGCGTCGTGACGATCACGGTGTTCGGCACGCGCGCGGCTCGGCTGCAGCGGAGGCTGGCCACGGCCGCCTGACCGTACAGGGCGTCATTCCCCCTGGTCGGGGCCGGTTGTCAGTGGGCGCGGATAACGTCCGCGCCTGACTGACCACCGGATTCGACCAGGGGGATTTTTCATGGAGTTCCGCATCGACCGTACGGCGTTCGCCGAGGCCGTGGGCCGGGCGGGGCGGGCGTTGCCCTCGCGGACGCCGGTGCCCGTGCTGGGCGGGCTGCTGCTGGAGGCGGACGCGGGACGGCTGGCCGTGACGGGGTTCGACTTCGAGGCGGCGGTACGGGTGGAGACCGAAGTCGAGGTCGCGGTGCCCGGGCGGGTGCTCGTCCTGGGGCGACGGCTGCTGGACGTGTGCCGGGTGCTGCCGGACGGGCCGATGAGCTGTGCGCTGGAGGCGTCGCGGTTCACGGTGGAGGCGGACGGTACGCGCTTCGGGCTTTCGACGCTGCCGCTCGCCGAGTACCCGGCCCGGCCGACGGCGCCCGCATCGTACGGCACGGTGGACGCCGCCGCGTTCGCGACCGCCGTCGCGCAGGTCGCGGTCGCCGCCGGACGCGACGACACGCTACCGCTGCTGACGGGCGTCCAACTGCGCCTCGACGGCGTGGAGATGACGCTGTCGGCCTCGGATCGCTACCGGTACGCGGTGCGGCGGCTGGAGTGGAAGCCCGAGGCGGCGGCCGACGGGGTGGTGGAGGCCCTGCTGCCGTCACGGCGGCTGCTGGACGTCGCCCGGTCGCTGGGGCGCTGCGGGGACGTGGTCATCGGGTGGGATCCGGCCGGTGGCGGGCTGATGGGCTTCGAGGGCGGGCAGTCGCGGACGGCGCTGCGGCTCCTGGACGGGCGGCTGCCGGTGTACACGTCGCTGTTCGACATGGCGGGGGCGGCGGTCGCCGAGGTGGAGTGCGAGGGGCTCGCGGAGGCCGTCCGGCGGGTCGCGGTGGTGGCGGAGGCGAACAGTCCGGTGCGGCTGGACTTCTCGGCAGAGGGATCCGTCATGCTGCGCGCCGGTTTCGGGGACGACGTGGCGGCGCAGCGGCTGCCGGCCACGCTGAGCGGCGCCGACGAGGTGCCGGTGGCCTTCAACCCGGCCTATCTGCTGGACGCGCTGACGTCCTTCGAGAGCCCGCGGGTGCGGCTGGAGCTGCTGGGGGCGGGGCAGCGGGCGCTGCTGCACGCGGTGCCGGGGGGCGGGGAGGCCGTATCGCATCGGCACCTGCTGATGTCGGTGAAGCAGCTGGTGTGAACGACCCCTTCCACCTGCGCGTTTGTGCGCTCGGGGGCCGTTGTCAGTGGGCTGCGGTAGCTTCCGGAGTACTGGGCGCAAAGGCGCGCGACAGATATTCCACAGGGGTGGGTGGACGATGACGAACGGCACGGCGGCTCCGATGGACCTGGACAGCAGGCTGGAGGCACACCGCACCGAGCTGACCGGGTACTGCTACCGGATGCTCGGCTCCTCCTTCGAGGCCGAGGACGCGGTGCAGGACACGATGGTCCGCGCCTGGCGCAGCTACGACAAGTTCGAGGGCCGCTCCAGCCTCCGCTCCTGGCTCTACCGCATCGCGACGAACGTGTGCCTGGACATGCTGACCGCGGGCAACAAGCGTGCCCGGCCCATGGATCTCACCGAGTCCACGCCGCTCGCCCAGGCGGCCCTGTCCCCCGCCCGGACAACGCCTGGCTGGAGCCGATGCCGGACGCCCGCGTGCTGCCCACGACCGACGACCCGGCGGAGGCGGCGGTCGCCAAGGAGTCCGTGCGGCTCGCCTTCATGGCAGCCCTGCAGCAGCTGCCGGCCAAGCAGCGGGCGGTGCTGATCCTGCGCGAGGTCCTGGCCTGGAAGGCCAGCGAGGTCGCCGAGCTGCTGGACACCTCGGTGGCGTCGGTCAACAGCGCCCTCCAGCGGGCCCGCGCCACCCTGGCCGAGCGGCAGCAGCCGGGCGCCGACGCGGTCGTCTCGGACCCGCTGGACGAGGACCAGCAGAAGCTGCTGGACCGCTATGTGGCGGCCTTCGAGGGCTACGACATGACGGCGCTGACGGCCCTGCTGCACGAGGACGCGGTCATGACGATGCCGCCGTTCGACCTGTGGCTGACCGGCACCGAGGACATCACCGGCTTCATGACCACCCTGGGCGCGCCCTGCGCCGGTTCCCGGCTGGTGCCGGTCGAGGTCAACGGGATGCCGGGGTTCGCCCAGTACAAGCCCGACCCGGAGGGCGGCGGCTTCATGCCGTGGGCGGTCCAGGTGCTGGAGATCTCAGACGGCCGGATCACCGGGTTCCACTGCTTCCTCGACACCAAGCGCTGGTTCCCGCTCTTCGACCTGCCCCTCCGTCTCGAAGCGGAGACCGACCAGGTCGAGCAGGGCGCCTAGGGCCGGGTCGGGGTCGCGGAGCCTGATCCTGCCTCCTGCCCGGCGGGCGGCGAGCTGGAGCCGCGCCAGCAGGTCGACGGTGGCGAGGCCCGGCGGGCCCAGGCCTCCGACATCGCACACCACGACCCGGGCACCGCTGGTGTGCAGCAGTGCCCGTACGTCGTCGCTCAGCCCCCTCACCTCGTCCCGGGTGACGGGGCCGGGCAGTACGAGCACGGGCGGTGTCATGGCATCCACGATCGGTAGACCGGGCGGGGGCTGTAACTCATCGCGACCGTCCTTCCTGTCGGCGCGCCGTGCAGATCACATTGACCGGAACATGGCCTTCCCCGGAGGGTTGGCTGCATGCCCCATGCACCTGCCCCTCCCGCGCTGCCTGATGTCCTCTTCGCCGGCGAGGGGGCCTCGTGCAGGGAGTGCTGAGCGGGTTCGCCGTCATCGCCGTGGTCATCGGGGTCGGCTACCTGATCGGCCGCCGGGGCTACCTCGGGGACGGGGGCCGCGAGGTCCTGACCAAGCTGGCCTTCCATGTGGCGTCCCCGGCGCTGCTCTTCACGACGCTCGCGCAGGCCGACCTGTCGGTGATCTTCTCCGACCGGCTGCTGGTCACGGCGATGAGCACGGCGGGGGCGGCCGGGGTCTTCGTGGCGGTGGGTGCCGTGCGCCGGTGGGGGGTCGGCCGGACGACGATCGGCGCCCTGTGCTCCAGCTACGTCAACTCGGGGAACCTCGGCATCCCGATCGCCGTGTACGTCCTGGGCGACGCTTCGCTGGTCGCGC
The DNA here is from genome assembly GCF_050937045.1 of Streptomyces sp. CA-179760. Lineage (NCBI taxonomy): Bacteria > Bacillati > Actinomycetota > Actinomycetes > Kitasatosporales > Streptomycetaceae > Streptomyces > Streptomyces sp. CA-179760. The sequence continues at coordinate 6,130,897 of NZ_JBNJLZ010000001.1, read as the reverse complement.
CGGTGCTGCTGTTCCAGCTGGTCGCCGTCACACCGGTGGCGCTGACGGTCCTGGACCTGGCGACCGTCTCGGACGAGGACAAGCGCCCCCTGTGGCAGAGCCTGCTGACCCCGCTCCGCAATCCGATAGCGCTGGGCTCACTGGCCGGGGTGGCGGCGTCGGCGACCGGCCTCCACGTCCCCGGTCCCCTGATGGACCCCCTCACCCTGATCGGCAACATGTCGGTCCCGGCCGTCCTGCTCGCCTTCGGCATCTCCCTGCGCGGCAGCACACTCCCCCTGCGCGGCGCGGAACGGGCCCCCGTCCTGCTGGCCGTCGCCCTCAAGGCCATCGCCCAGCCCCTGATCGCCTGGGCCCTGGCAGCGGGCGTCTTCGGCCTCCACGGAGCGTCCCTGCTCGACGTGGTGGTGACATCCGCCCTGCCGGCGGCACAGAACCTGTTCACGTACGCGAGCAGCTACCGGGTGGGTGAGGTGCTGGCGAGGGAGGCGATCCTGCTGTCGACGGTGCTGGCGGTGCCGGTGCTTGTGGTGGTGGCGGCGGTGCTGGGGTGAGTCAGTTGTCGGGGAACTCGCGGGTGTCGAGTTCGAGGCCGATGGGTTCCGGCAGGGTGACGCGTTCTCCGAACTTGCCTGCGTCCAGGACCCGGTAGACGTCCGCTTGCGGTTCGCCGTAGAGCGTGATGGTCGGACCGCCGGGGGCCCAGCCGTCGATGAGCAGGTACAGCGGAACACCGGCTTGGGCGTAGCCTGCGGCTTTCTTGATCCGGTCATGCGCCGCATTCGACTTGGACGTGATCTCGACGATGAGTTCAGCGGCAGCCGCTGGGATGAAGTTGCCGCCCTCGCCACGCAGCACCTGCCTTGGGGCGACTGCCAGATCCGGGATGTAGAGCCCGTCACGGGATGGGACCGCCGCACCCAGGGTCTGGTAGATGCCCCAGTGCCTGGGGATGACCTCGTACAAGGCTCGCTGAACCAGGTCAGCGATGTCGTTGTGGGCGTTGGACGGCGGTGGTGCCACGGTGACGATCCCCTCGATGATCTCCACCTTGCAGCCCTCGGGTGCGTCCGTCTCCTGCCAGATCCGAACGAGGTCGTCCCACTCGTGGCCGTTGGCAGCCGAGTGGTCGACGGTGAGTGCGCTCATGGCGGTTCTCCAATCAGTGCGTCACCGATCCCAGCATGCCGAACGGGACCGGCGGAGGTCCACCGATCCCGTTCACCCGTACGAGGAAACCGCAGCTCAGGCGATGCGCTCCAACACCACCGGCGACGCCGTGACGGCCGTCCCCGGTGCTGCGATGTCGTAGGAGCCCTCTACCGCCTGGAGCGCGTAGTGGAAGCGGTCGGGGGTGTCCGTGTGGAGGGTGAGGAGGGGCTGGCCTTCGGTGACCCGGTCGCCCGGCTTGGCGTGCAGTTCGACGCCCGCGCCCGCCTGGACCGGGTCCTCCTTGCGGGCACGCCCCGCACCCAGGCGCCAGGCGGCGACGCCGATGTCGTAGGCGTCGAGGCGGGTGAGGACACCGGAGCCCGGGGCCTTGATCACGTGCTGCTCGCCGGCCACCGGCAGCGCCGCGTCCGGGTCGCCGCCCTGGGCCGTGATCATGCGGCGCCAGACGTCCATCGCGGAGCCGTCGGCCAGGGCCTTCGCCGGGTCGGCGTCCTTCAGCCCGGCGGCGTCCAGCATCTCGCGGGCCAGCGCCAGCGTCAGTTCCACGACGTCCGCGGGGCCGCCGCCGGCCAGGACCTCCACCGACTCGCGGACCTCCAGGGCGTTGCCCGCGGTGAGGCCGAGGGGCGTCGACATGTCCGTCAGGAGCGCCACCGTCTTCACACCGTGGTCCGTGCCGAGGCCCACCATCGTGGAGGCCAGTTCGCGGGCGTCCTCGATGGTCTTCATGAAGGCGCCCGTGCCGACCTTGACGTCCAGGACGAGCGAGCCCGTGCCCTCGGCGATCTTCTTCGACATGATCGAGGAGGCGATCAGGGGGATGGCCTCGACCGTGCCGGTGACGTCGCGGAGTGCGTAGAGCTTCTTGTCCGCGGGGGCCAGGCCGTCGCCCGCCGCGCAGATCACCGCGCCGGTGGTGTCCAGGACGTCCAGCATCCGCTCGTTGGAGAGCAGGGCCTGCCAGCCGGGGATGGACTCCAGCTTGTCCAGCGTGCCGCCGGTGTGGCCGAGGCCGCGGCCCGAGAGCTGGGGTACGGCGGCGCCGCAGGCGGCGACCAGGGGGGCCAGCGGGAGCGTGATCTTGTCGCCGACGCCGCCCGCGGAGTGCTTGTCGGCCGTCGGGCGGGACAGCGACGAGAAGTCCATGCGCTCGCCGGAGGCGATCATCGCGGCGGTCCAGCGGGCGATCTCATGGCGGTTCATGCCGTTGAGCAGGATGGCCATCGCGAGGGCCGACATCTGCTCGTCGGCCACCTCCCCGCGGGTGTACGCGTCGATGACCCAGTCGATCTGTTCGTCGCTGAGCTCGCCGCGGTCCCGCTTGGTACGGATGACGGAGATGGCGTCCATGGCCATGGCTTGGGCTTCCTTCCGAGGATTTCCAGAAGCCGTACGGCCCCTCCTGAGCGACTCGGAGGGGCCGTACGGGAATGACTTACTTGCTGAGGTGGCCGGGGCCGAAGGCCTGGGGCAGCATCTGCGACAGCGGCAGGATGCCCGCCGGGGTCTCCAGCAGCAGGTCCGGGCCGCCGAACTCGTGCAGCAGCTGGCGGCACCGGCCGCACGGCACGAGCGGGGCGCCGTCGCGGTCGACGCAGGTGAAGTGCGTCAGGCGGCCGCCGCCGGTGTTCTGCAGCTCGGACACCAGGCCGCACTCGGCGCACAGGCCGAGGCCGTACGAGGCGTTCTCGACGTTGCAGCCGGAGATGATCCGGCCGTCGTCGACCAGGGCGGCCACGCCCACCGGGTAGCCGGAGTACGGGGCGTACGCCCGGGACATGGCGTCCCGGGCCACCGCGCGCAGCTTCTCCCAGTCGACGGCCGGGCCGGCGCCGGTCACTTGCCCTGCCCCTTCCGGTACGGCATGCCGTTCGCCTTCGGCATCCTCAGACGCTGCGCGGACAGGGCGAGCACCACCAGGGTGATGACGTACGGCGTGGCGGAGACGACCTGGTTCGGGACCTCGTCGGTGGTCGCGTACCAGGCGAAGACCAGGCCGCCGACGATCAGGGTGATCGCGGCGTGGATGTACTTCTTGCGGACCACCAGCCAGACGGCGCCGATGAGCAGCAGGAGCGCGCCGAGCAGCAGCAGGGCGTGCACGTTCGCCGAGCCGCCGCGCAGGTTGAGGCTGTCGGTGTAGCCGAACAGGCCCGCGCCGATGGCGAGGCCGCCGGGCATCCAGTTGCCGAAGATCATCGCGGCGAGGCCGATGTAGCCGCGGCCGCTGACCTGGCCCTCCAGGTAGAAGGGGTTGGCCACGATGGACAGGAAGACACCACCGAGGCCGGCCAGACCGCCGGAGATGATCACGGCGATGTACTTGTACTTGTAGACGTTCACGCCGAGGGACTCGGCGGCGACCGGGTTCTCGCCGCAGGAGCGCAGCCGCAGGCCGAACGCGGTGCGCCACAGGATCCACCAGGTGGCGGGGATCAGCGCGATGGCGATCAGGGTCAGCCAGGAGACGTTGGTGACCAGGCCGCCGAGCAGGCCGGCGATGTCCGAGATCAGGAACCAGCCGTGGGCGTTGAGGTCGCGCAGGGCGTCGGACAGTCCCGGCACGGTGAAGTTGCCGAGGGAGTCCACCGCCGGGGACTGCTTGGCGGAGCCGCCCGTGTGGCCCTCGAAGGCGAGGGGCGCGAGGTAGCGGGTGGCGCCGAGGGCGAGGATGTTGATGGCCACACCGGAGACGATGTGGTTGACGTTGAAGGTGACGGTGACGAAGGCGTGCAGCAGGCCGCCGATCGCTCCGCCCACGATGCCGACCAGGACACCGGTCCACGGGCCCCACTGGAATCCGGCCCAGGCGCCGAACCAGGTGCCGAGGATCATCATGCCCTCGAGACCGATGTTGACGACGCCCGCGCGCTCGGCCCACAGGCCGCCGAGACCGGCGAGGCCGATCGGCACGGCGAGCTGGAGCGCGGTGGACATCTGGCTGACGTTGGTGATGCCGTCGGCGCCGGTGATGATGCGCACGATCGAGGTCAGCGCCAGGGCGCCGGCGATGATCAGCAGCAGGACGGGCCATGACAGGCGGCGGCCGGTCGGCGCCGCGGGCTGCAGCGTGGGCTGGTTGAGGTCCGTCGCGGTGGTCATCGGCCAGCCACCTCCTTCGTGGTGTTGTGGCTGGTGGTGCCGAGGACGTGACCGGCGGCCAGTTCGGCGCCGACCCGCCGCTGCTGGCGGCGCAGGCCCCATTCACGGACGGCCTCGTAGGAGACGACGACCGAGAGCACGATCAGGCCCTGCATGATGACCGCGATCTCCTTGTCGTAGCCGTGGAAGTCCAGCTCGGGCGAGGCCTTGTCGAGCCAGGCCCACAGCAGGGCGGCGAAGGCGATGCCGACGGGGCTGTTGCGGCCGAGCAGGGCGATGCCGATGCCGAGGAAGCCGATGCCGGTGGGGAAGTTGAGGCTGTAGGTGTGGGTGTCGCCGAGCAGGATCGGCAGGCCGGCCAGGCCCGCGAGGCCGCCGGAGAGCAGCATGGCGGTCAGCACCATGCGCTTGGGGTCGACGCCGCTGGCCGCGGCCGCGGTCGTCGAGGCGCCGGAGGCGCGCAGGTCGAAGCCGAAGCGGGTGCGGTTGAGGACGACCCAGTAGCCGATGCCGAGCAGTACGGCGAGCAGGACCAGGCCGTAGATCTCGCCGGCCGCGCCCATGCCGATGCCGGGGATCCAGCCGGACTCGTGCATCTCGCCGGTGGTGTTGTTGTTGCCGACCTTCACGCCGAAGACGTCCGGCAGCCACAGGTAGGAGATCACCGAGGTGGCGATCGCGTTGAGCATGATCGTGGCGACGACCTCGCTGACGCCGCGGGTGACCTTGAGGACACCGGCGATGCCGGCCCAGAAGGCGCCGGTGAGGACGGCGGTCAGGAGCAGCAGCGGCACCTGGATCGCGGCCGGCATGCTCGCGTGGGCGCCGACGATGGCGGCCATCATGGCGGCGAGCTGGTACTGGCCGTCGACGCCGATGTTGAACAGGTTCATCCGGAAGCCGATGGCCACCGCGAGCGCCGCGATGTAGTACATCGACGCCTGGTTGATGATCAGCACCTGGATGTCGGAGAAGCCGAGCTGCTCAAACATCAGGGCGAACGGCTCGATCGGGTTCTTGCCCGACGCGACCAGCACGATCGCGATCAGGACGAAGGCCACGGCCAGCGCGATGACCGGCCCGGCCACCGCGAGGAGCACGCGCTCCTTGTCGAACTTCTTCATCAGCGGGCCTCGTCTTCCCCAGACTCGGGAGACTTGCGGGTCTCGGGGGTCTCTTCGTGTTCCAGGTGTCCGGTCGCGGCTCCGGTCATGGCCGAGCCGAGCTCCTCCGGCGTGATGCCGGCCGGGTCGGCGTCCGCGACCAGCCTGCCGTTGTAGATCACGCGCAGTGTGTCGGACAGGCCGATCAGCTCGTCCAGGTCGGCGGAGATCAGCAGCACGGCCAGGCCCTCGCGGCGGGCCTCGCGGATGAGGTCCCAGATGGCGGACTGGGCGCCGACGTCCACGCCCCGGGTGGGGTGGGCGGCGATCAGGAAGCGCGGCTTGTGGCTCATCTCGCGGCCGACGATCAGCTTCTGCTGGTTGCCGCCGGAGAGGGAGGCGGCGGTGACGTCGATGCCCGGGGTGCGGACGTCGTACGCCTCGACGATGCGGCGGGTGTCCTCCTGGGCCGCCTTCGGGTCCAGCCAGATGCCCTTGGCGAGGGGCTTCTCCGTGACATGGCCGAGGATGCGGTTCTCCCAGAGGGGCGCTTCCAGGAGGAGGCCGTGGCGGTGGCGGTCCTCGGGGATGTAGCCGATGCCCTGCTCGCGGCGCCTGCGGGTGGGCCAGGCGGTGATCTCCTCGTCGGCGAGGGTGATCGTGCCGGAGTCGGCGTGCTTGAGGCCGATGAGCGCGTCGACCAGCTCGGTCTGGCCGTTGCCCTCGACACCGGCGATGCCGAGGACCTCGCCCGCGTGGATGGTGAACGTGATGTCGTCGAGGAGAGCCTTGCCGCCGGGGGCCTCGAGGCGGAGCTTGTCGACGGTGATGACCGGGCGGTCGGTGACCGTGGACTCGGCTGTCTCGGGCGTGGGCAGTTCGCTGCCCACCATCATCTCGGCGAGCTGACGCGGCGTCGTCTCGGCGGGGACGGCCGTACCGACGGTGGTGCCGCGGCGGATGACGGTGATCTCGTCGGCGACGGAGAGCACCTCGCCGAGCTTGTGCGAGATGAAGATGACCGACAGGCCCTCGGACTTCAGTTCGCGCAGGTTGGCGAAGAGGGCGTCGACCTCCTGCGGCACCAGGACGGCCGTGGGCTCGTCGAGGATCAGCGTGGTGGCGCCGCGGTAGAGGACCTTGAGGATCTCCACGCGCTGGCGGGCGGCGACGCCGAGCTCCTCGACCAGGAGGTCGGGCTTGACGTCGAGGCCGTAGCGCTCGGAGAGTTCCTTGATCTTGCGGCGGGCCTTGGCGCCGATGCCGTGGAGCTTCTCGCTGCCGAGCACCACGTTCTCGAGGACCGTGAGGTTGTCGGCGAGCATGAAGTGCTGGTGGACCATGCCGATGCCGCGGACGATGGCGTCGGCCGGCGACGAGAAGGCGACCTGCTCGCCGCCCACGGCGATGGTGCCCTCGTCCGGCTTCTGCATGCCGTAGAGGATCTTCATCAGCGTCGACTTGCCCGCGCCGTTCTCGCCGACGAGGGCGTGGACGGTGCCCTTGCGGACGCTGAGGTGGATGTCGTGGTTGGCCACGACGCCGGGGAAACGCTTGGTGATCCCGGCGAGTTCGACGGCGGTCACCGAATCGTTGACCGCCGCTCCGGCCGGAGGGCTGCTGGACGCGTTGATAACGCACTCTCCTGGGGACGGGGGTCATCTACGCGCGTAGCGCCCCTACGGCATACAAAGGAGCCGGCACCCCGCGGCAACGGGGCACGGGGAGCAGCCTCCCCGCGCCCCGTTGAGCGGACGCGACCCCGGGGGTCACTGCCTGCTCGAGGCAGTAAGTCGTCAGCTGCTCTTGACCTTGATCTCGCCGCTGATGATCTTCTCCTTGGCCGTCTTGATGGCTTCCTGAAGCTCGGCGTCGTCCGCGAACTTCGGGTTGGAGTCCGAGAGGCTCACCTCGCCGGTCTTCAGATCGCCACGAACGATACCGGTCTCCGGCTTGCCGTCCTCGACCGACTTCGCAAGGTTGTACACGGCCTTGGCGACGTCCTTCATCGCCGAGGTCAGGATGAAGCCCTTGTACTTGGCGAGGGCGGCCTGCTCGTACTGGTCGGAGTCGACACCGATCGCCCACACCTTCTTGGCGGCGGCGGCCTCGATCACGCCCTGGCCGGACAGCCCGGCGGCCGCGTAGACCACGTCGGCCTTCTTCTCGATCTGGCCCTCGGCGGCCGTCTTGCCCTTGTCGGGGCTGGCGAAGCCGCCCTCCTCGGCCGTCTGGGTCAGGTACTGGGAGAGCACCTTGACCTTCGGGTCGGTGTCCTTGACGCCCTGTGCGAAGCCGGCCTGGAACTTGTGGATCAGCGGGATGTCCACACCGCCGACGAAGCCGACGACCTTCGACTTGGTGCTCCTGGCGGCGGCGACACCGGCCAGGTAGGAGGCCTGCTCCTCGTTGAAGACCAGGTCGGCGACGTTCTTGGTGTTGATCGTGGCGTCGTCGACGATGCCGAAGGTGGTGTCGGGGAACTTCTCCGCGGCACCCTTCACGGCGGCGGCGTACGCGTAGCCCACGCCGATGACCGGGTTGTGGCCCTGCTTCGCCAGCGAGACCAGACGCTGCTCCTTGTCGGCGTCGGTCTCACCCTCGGTGGGCTCCACGTCGGCCGTCTTGTAGCCGAACTCCTTCTGCGCCTTCTCCAGACCCGCGTAGGCGGCGTCGTTGAAGGACTGGTCGCCCTTGCCGCCGACGTCGTACGCGATGGCGAGGCCCTTGTTCCCCTTCGAGTCCGACGACCCGGCAGAGGTCGAGGTGCTGCCACAGGCGGAGAGGGCGAGGGCCAGGGAGGCGGTCGCTGCGCCTGCGACCGTGATCCGGGAAATCCGGCGCATGTGTGGTGACTCCTGTCGTACGAGCGCCGGACGGTACAGCTCGGTACAGCTTCACAGCTACGGCGCTGGCTTTCGCCGCAGATTAACGCGCGTAGACCTGCCTGAAAACCCCTTCTGTCCACCTTGTTATCCGCCCGTGGCCAAGCCCTCATCGCGCCTTGGCCTGGGCGTTGCCGACCGCGAACGAGAGGTGGCGCTGGGTGATCCGCCCCCTGGACACGCCGCTGAGGGCGGGCACCCGGGGTGCCCGCCCTCAGCGGCTGTCGCAGACCGGTACCGCTACTCGGTCTTGACCTTGATGGAGCCGTCGATGATGCCCTTCTTGGCCTTGTCCACGGCGTCCTTGAGCCCCGCGATCTGCGCGAACTCCGGGTTCGCCTCGGAGACTCCGACGCCGTTGACCTTCAGGTCGAAGGTCTGGGTGCCGGACAGCGGCTTGTCGTCGTGGACCGACTTGGACAGCGCGTAGACCGCGCCGCCGACGTCCTTGAGGGCGGAGGTGAGGATGTACTGCTTGTACGCGGCGAGGGGGGCCTGCTTGTACTGGTCGGAGTCGACACCGATCGCCCAGACCTTCGCCTTGGCGGCGGCCTCTATGACGCCCTGGCCCGAGAGGCCGGCCGCCTGGTAGACGACGTCGGCCTTCTTCTCGATCTGGCCCTCGGCGGCGGCCTTGCCCTTGTCGGGGCTGGCGAAACCGCCCTCCTCGGCCGTCTGCGTCAGGTACTGCGAGACGACCTTCACCTTGGGGTTGGTGTCCTGCACGCCCTGCTTGTAGCCGGCCTCGAACTTGTGGATCAGCGGGATGTCCACACCGCCGACGAAGCCGACGGTGTTCGACTTGGTGACCTTGGCGGCGGCGACACCGGCCAGGTACGAGGCCTGCTCCTCGGCGAAGACGAGGGAGGCGACGTTCTTGCCCTCGACCACGGAGTCGACGATGCCGAAGGTGGTCTTCGGGTACTTGGCGGCCACGGTCTTCATCGCCGGGCCGTAGGCGTACCCGACGCCGATGACCGGGTTGTAGCCCTGCTTCGCCAGCGAGATCAGACGCTGTTCCTTGTCGGCGTCGGTCTCGCCCTCGGTGGGCTCGATGTCGGCCGTCTTGTAGCCGTACTCGTCCTTGGCCTTCGTCAGGCCGGCGTAGGCGGCGTCGTTGAAGGACTGGTCGCCCTTGCCGCCGACGTCGTACGCGATGGCGAGACCCTTGTCGCCCTTCGTGTCGCTGCCGCCGCTCTCACTGCTGGTGCCGCCACAGGCCGTGGCGGCGAGACCGAGCGACGCGACCCCCACCGCGACACGGGTCAGTTTGGAAATCCGACGCATCTGAAGTTCCCCATTCTCCAAAGCCCCGCAGTGGGTGCTCAGTGCGGCGCACATTAACGCGCGTAGACACCCTTGGGAACGGTTCACCGTGGGGCCGTTATCCATTCGTGCCGATGGCCGGTTACGCCCTTGTGAACCACGGGAGCGAACGGGGTCGACAAAGCGCGGTCGGGGACACGGCGCGATCCTGTTCGTCACGCGCCGTCGCTCATCCCCGGCCGGAGTCCTTTCCGGAGGTCAGGGGCCGCCCTAGCGGAGGCCGTTGACCAGGGCCGCGGCCGTGAAGAGTTCCACGCCGACCGTGATCGCGGACTCGTCCACGTCGAAGTCGCCCTGGTGGAGGTCGCGGACGTGGCGCTCGCCGGGGACGCGTACGCCAAGTCGGGCCATGGCGCCGGGGACGTGCTCCAGGTACCAGGAGAAGTCCTCGCCGCCGAGGCTCTGCTCGGTGCCCAGGACGGACTCGACACCGCGGCGGGCGACCATGGCGTCGCGCAGCAGTTCGGTCACGCCGGGTTCGTTGACGACGGGCGGCACTCCGCGTACGTAGTTGATCTCCGACTTGGCGCGGTGCAGATTCGCGATCTCGTCGATCGCCGCGACGACGACGTCGGGGGCCTGGCGCCATGCCTCGATGTCGAGGCAGCGCACCGTGCCGGAGAGCTCGGCGTGCTGCGGGATCACGTTCGGGGCGTGCCCCGACTCGACGCGGCCCCAGGTGATGGCGAGCCCGCTGCGGCTGTCGAAGCGGCGGCCGACCAGGGCGGGTACGTCGGTGACGACGCGAGCGGCCGCGGTGACCAGGTCGGTGGTGAGGTGAGGGCGCGCGGTGTGGCCGCCCGGGCCGTCGAGGGAGATCTCCAGCCGGTCGCAGGCGGAGGTGATGGGACCCTCGCGGAGCCCGACGTACCCCGCGTCCACCCGGGGGTCGCAGTGCACGGCGATGATCGCGCCGACACCCTCCAGCGCCCCGCACTTGATGACGTCTGCGGCTCCCCCGGGCAGCACCTCCTCGGCGGGCTGGAAGATCAGCCGGACGGGGCGGGGCAGCAGGCCCTGCTTGTGCAGTTCGGCGAGGACCAGGCCGGCGCCGAGGACGACGGTGGTGTGCACGTCGTGGCCGCAGGCGTGGGCGCGGTCGGGCACGGTGGAGCGGTACGGGCACTCGGCCTTGGTGTCCGGGATGGGCAGGCCGTCGATGTCGGCCCGCAGGGCGAGCATGCTGGGCCCGCCGTCCCACTGCTCGCCCTCTACGCCGATGTCACAGACGAGTCCGGTTCCGACGGTGAGGACGCGCGGTTTGAGGCCGGCCCGCTCGAGCCGCTCCTTGATCGCGGCGGTCGTGCGGAACTCCTGGTTGCCCAGCTCCGGGTGCATGTGCATGTCGCGCCGGAACGCGATGAGCTCTGCGCGCAGGGCGTCGGGCAGTGCGCCGGGAAGTACGGCTTCGCCGGGAAGATCGACCTCGGACTCCAGTGACATCAATTGCTTCACCCTCTGAAGGGTAGGGCGCCAAGGCGGTCGGCTGACCCTCGATCAACAAAATTTCAACCCGTTGGGGGAAGAAAATATGACCGCCGAACGTATAGCTACCAAGTGAGATGGGTAAACTCACCCGCCTTTTGGGTCGAGCTGGTCACCACACCCAGCGGAGTGTGATATCGGCCACACCTCAGTCACGACTCCGATACCCATCCATCCTCTCCACGGATACCACGCCCCGCGCGGGGAACGCTGTCTTGTTCATCTCACTGACGCACGGCCCCGATAGTGTGCGGCCCGTGCGCGCCGACAGCCCCGAGTTCCTCACAGCCACCCAGGCCTCGTACGACGCCATCGCGGAGGCCTATGCCGCCGGGTTCCCCGACAGCCTGGCCGGCAGACCGCTGGAGCGGGCGCTGCTCACGGCCTTCGTGGATCTGGTCCGCGCGCCCGGGACGGCCGTACGGCCCCCGGTCGCGGACATCGGCAGCGGCCCCGGGTACGTCGCGGCGCGGCTGCACGGGCTCGGGCTGCCGGTGTTCGGCATCGACGTCTCGCCCCGCATGGTGGCCCTGGCCCGCCGGGCGCACCCGGGGCTGCGGTTCCACGTCGGTTCGATGACGGCCCTGGACCTGCCGGACGAGACGCTCGGCGGCATCGTCGCGCTCTACTCGATCATCCATGTGCCGGACGATCATCTGCCCTCGGTCTTCGCCGGGTTCCACCGCGTGCTGCTGCCGGGCGCGCCGCTCCTGCTCGGCTTCCAGTCCGGCGACGAGGACGGGCATCTGCGTCTCACCGAGCGCTTCGGCAGCCCGATCTCACTCGACTACTACTGGCGCACCCCGGAGTCGGTCGCGACCACCCTCACCGAGGCCGGCCTGCACGTCCATGCCCGCGTGTTCCGGGAGCCGGAGGGCGAGGAGAAACACCCCCGGGCGTTCCTGCTGGCTCACAAGCCGGGCACTGCCGGGGGGGTGAGCGCGTCGGGGGCCGGGCCTGAGGGCAGGTGACCGCGCCTCGGCGGGCGCGTGGGGCTGTCTCGGTCAGGGCGTGGATCCGCCACCGGTCGGGCACACGGGTCCACAGGTCGGACCGTCGCTGCGCTCCGGTCGGGGCCTGATCCGCTACCGGTCAGGGGTGGGACGGGTCCCGGGTGGCGTGGCTGCGCCTCGGCGGGCACGTCGTTCGTCTCGGTCGGGCACGTGATCAGTCGCCGTCGGCGTGTGAGTGCGCCCCGCCCGAGCGCATGGGGCGGCCTCGGTGGGCGCATTGGTCCGCCCTCGAGTCGACGCGCGGCTCCGTCCCGGTCGGGGCACGGGCGCGGGTGCCCCCGCCGGTCGGCAAGTGGGATTCCCAGTGGGCGGGCTGCACCCCGGTCGGAGCGTGGATCCGCCCCGGTCGGGCGTGTGAAGCGGCTTCGTGAGAGCGCCGGTCAGCGGCTTCGCGAGAGCGCCGGTCAGCGGCTTCGCGAGAGCGCCGGTCAGCGTATCGGTCCGCCCCGGTTGGACCGGGATGACGCCCCGGTCGACGTGCAGGCCCCGGCCGTGGGCCTGAGGCCCTCGGCGCCCGGCCAGCCTGATCCGGACAGGTCCGGCCGACCAACTGGGGCCGCGCGGGCCGTCTGAGCCACCGGGGCCGTGTCTCGGGCCCCCGAAAGACCCTGCCTCGCCTCAGCCGGCCGCCACCGCACCTGCCGCGTCCGCCGGACCCGCCCTCCGTGCCGAGCCCACCGTCCCCGCCGGGCCGGACACACTCGGCCACCGGGGCCGTATCCCAGGCGCCCCCAAAGACCCTGCCGCGCCTCAGCCGGCCGCCACCGCACCTGCCGCGTCCGCCGGACCCGCCCTCCGTGCCGAGCCCACCGTCCCCGCCGGGCCGGACACACTCGGCCTGCCCGCCGGGCCTGCGATGCCGGCCGGGTCGGCCGGACCCGGGATGTTCCCTGGACCAGTCGAACCCGTCGGATCCGGGACACTCCCCGGCCCAGCCGAAGCCGTCGGATCCGGGACACTCCCCGGCCCAGCCGAGCCGGTCATGGTCGCCGGACCCGTCGGACCCGGCATGCCGCCCGGGGCTGGAGGCCCCGCGATGCCCCCAGCCGAAGCCCCCGGAGACAGCCGTTGCACGTCCCGGGCCGCGCCCGTCACCCCCGACAGGAAGCCCTGGGCCCGTGGGGAGGCGTTCTCGGTCAGCCAGGTGGGGTCGATGTCGCAGACCGCTACGCGGACCTCGGTGCCGGAGAGGGCCAGGGGGAGGGTGTGGACGACCGTGGAGGGGAAGCTGAGGATCGTGCGGCCGATGGGGCCGCGGCGGGCGATCAGTTCGAGGGGGAGTTCGGGGCGGACGATCTCCAGGCCCGTCTCGACCGCGAGGCGGCGGAGCTTCGCGGGGCTCTCGCGACGGTGGGCGAAGTAGCGGGTGGCGCCGTGGGCGGCGGCCAGGGCGCGGACGGCCTCCAGGTAGTGGTCGTCGTCGACGACCCCCGTCTCCACCAGGGACGTGCCCACCATGTCGGCGCCCTTGGTGATGCGGGGCGGGCCGAAGCGGGCCCGGGTCCAGGCGAAGTCGTTGGCGCTGATCGTGACGCCCTCGGGCGTCTCCTCCATCGGCATGGAGGAGAAGATCTCCACCCGGCGCCTGCCCCCGGGGGTGAGGCGGCGGCGGGCCGAGGAGGACACCGGCGCGAAGATCAGGTCGCGGGGGCCGGGGCGGCCGCCCTTGCGGTGCCAGCGCACCAGCCGCTCGCCCCGGGCCAGCTGCCCCACGAACTCCATCGTGGCCGTGCCGTCGTCGACGACGACCAGGTCACGGGCGCGGGTGATGGTCAGCAGCAGTTGGACGTAGCGGGAGAAGGGGTCCCCCAGGACGATCCGGCGGGCCTTGCGGAGTACGCCCGTCAGGCCGCCGATCGTCTGGAAGGGCGCCAGCGGGCCGCCGCGCGCCTCCTCCCAGCGGACCTCGTGCCCCTCGTCACGGGCCAGGTCGGACATCCGCCGCAGCTGGCCGCGTGTCATCGGGTCGACGGGCGACAGCACCACGAGGGTGAGCCCCACGCCGGGCGCATGCGCGTGCGCCCACTCCAGCACGTTCAGCAGCTGTACCGGACTCTCGACGAAGGCGAGAGTGTGGGGGCCGGCGTTCCCGGCGCGGGGGCTCATCGACGTACGACCGTCCCGTCGTAAGGGGGGTTGTGGAGGGTGTGGGATCAGACGCCTACCGGCTCGCCCGCCGCGTCGGCGATCTCCGCCTCGGCGACCACACCGCTGACGCGGCGCAGCTTCTTCATCGGGCCGAGCTCGGACTCGTAGACCTTCTTCACGCCGTCACCGAGGGAGGCCTCGATGGTGCGGATGTCGCGGACGAGGCGGGAGAGGCCCTGCGGCTCCACGGAGGCGGCCTGGTCCGAGCCCCACATGGCGCGGTCGAGGGTGATGTGACGCTCGACGAAGGTGGCGCCCAGGGCGACCGCGGCGAGGGTGGTCTGCAGACCGGTCTCGTGGCCGGAGTAGCCGATCGGGACGTTCGGGAACTCGCCCTGCAGGGTGTTGATGACGCGGAGGTTGAGCTCCTCGGCCTTCGCCGGGTAGGTCGAGGTGGCGTGGCACAGCAGGATGTTCTCGCTGCCCAGGACCTCGACCGCGTGGCGGATCTGCTTCGGGGTGGACATGCCCGTGGAGAGGATGACCGTGCGGCCGGTGGCGCGCAGGGCGCGCAGCAGCTCGTCGTCCGTGAGGGAGGCCGAGGCGACCTTGTGCGCCGGTACGTCGAACTTCTCCAGGAAGGCGACGGCCTCGGTGTCCCACGGGGAGGCGAACCAGTCGATGCCGCGCTTCTTGCAGTAGGCGTCGATCTGGCCGTACTCGTCCTCGCCGAACTCGACGCGGTGGCGGTAGTCGATGTAGGTCATCCGGCCCCAGGGGGTGTCGCGCTCGATGTCCCACTGGTCGCGCGGGGTGCAGATCTCCGGCGTGCGCTTCTGGAACTTGACCGCGTCGCAGCCGGCCTCGGCGGCGGCGTCGATCAGCTTGAACGCGTTCTCGATGTCGCCGTTGTGGTTGATGCCGATCTCGCCGGTGACGTAGACGGGGCGGCCGGGGCCGGCCTCGCGGGTACCGAACTTGCGGATGCGGGAGTTGTTGCTCATGGCGCAGATGTCCTTACTTGGTGAGGGAATCGAGAGAGGGGCCGAGGATCCAGCTGGCGATCTCTCGGATCGCGCCGTCGCCACCGGGGACGGTGGTGACCGCGCGTGCGGCGCCGCGCACGACGTCGTGGGCGCTCGCGACCGCCACGGGCCAGCCCGCGAGGGCGAAGCACGGGAGGTCATTGACGTCGTTGCCGACGTAGAGCACGCGCTCCGGCGCGATGCCCTGCTCCTCGCACCACTGCTTCAGCGCGAGGTCCTTGCGGTCGATGCCGTGCAGCACCGGGAGCTTGAGCTTCCGGGCCCGGGCGGCGACCACAGGGTTCTGTTCCGTGGACAGGATCAGCATCTTCAGGCCGCTCCTGCGGAGGGCCGCGATGCCGAGTCCGTCCCCGCGGTGCACGGAGACGAACTCCCGTCCGTCGGAGTCGACGAGCACCCGGTCGTCGGTCTGGGTGCCGTCGAAGTCGAGGACGACCGCGTCGATGTCGTCGGCGGTCGGGAGCGCGCCGGGCCGGTCCGCGTCGAAGAGCGGGGCCAGGGCCCGGGCGCGGGCCAGGTCGTGTGGATCGTCGATCTCCAGGACCCGGGCGGGGTCGGTGCGCACGAGTTCCGTGCGGCCGAAGAAGCGGTGCTGGTGCTTGCGGAAGCCGGTCGCCTCCATGCCGTAGGCGGCGCCGGTCTCCAGCAGGTCCTGGGGACGGTCCTGGCGGCGGGGGCGGAAGGACTTGTCGTGGTTGACGCCGTAGCCGCCGCCGACGGCCGCGTCGGCCTCCGCGACGGTGCCGGCCGCGACCTCGTCATCAGCGTCGCGCCAGACGAACCCGTGGAAGGGCGCCACGGTCACCGCGGTGTCGGCGCCGTTCTCGACGATCGCGCCCGCGACCCCGTCGATGTCCTCGCGGACGATGAACGGGCTGGTGCACTGCACCAGCAGCACCACGTCCACGACCGCGCCGTGCAGGGCCTCGTGCGCGTCCACGGCGTGCAGGACGGCGGCCTCGGAGGTGGCTGTGTCGCCGGCGATGGCGGCGGGCCGCAGCACGACCTCGGCGCCGGCCTCGCGGGCGGCGGCCGCGATGGCCTGGTCGTCGGTGGAGACCACGACGTCCGTCACGAGCCGGGCGGCGCGGCACTCGCGCACCGCACGCGCCACCAGCGGGACGCCGCCGACGGGGAGGAGGTTCTTCGCGGGCACGCCCTTGGAGCCGCCGCGCGCGGGGATCACCGCGAGCACACGGCGCACCGAGGCGCCTTTGCCCGCTTCCGGTTGTGACATGGGGACTACTCCTTGGGCAGGGGATTCGGGGCGGCTCACAGCTCGCCCATCCGCCGGATGACGGGCGCCACGCGCTGCACGCCGTGCCGGTAGGCGCCGCGCGCCGCCCGGCGCACGACCTGCCGGACCGGTCCGGGCTCCTTGTCGGCGGCGGGCGCGCCGGGCAGCGGGGTGCCGTCCGGGCCGAGGTGGTGGCGGGCGAGGATCCCGGGCAGATAGCCGGGCGCGGTGACGGGTGTGTAGTACGGGGCCAGCGGGGGCAGGCCGCCGGGCCGGCCGAGCAGCTCGGTGATGCGTTCGCGGGCCGCGTCGAAGGCGGAGTCGTAGGAGCCGTCCGCGGCGACACCTTGCCGGGCGACCCACTCCTCGTCGGGCGTGGGCCGGTGTCCGGCGTCGAGCTGGTCCCAGGAGGCGAGGCAGCCGGAGCCCGCGAAGTGGTGGTTGCCGAGCGACTCCCGGACGCCGAGGTCGGTCAGGACAACGGTCGGGACCCGGCGGTGCAGCGACTCGAGGGCGGCCGTGGAGCTGACCGTCACCAGCAGGTCGGTGCGGTCGAGGACCTCGCCCATGTTCCCGTAGACCAGGCGGAAGTTGTCCGGCGGATCGAGTCGCTGCACCAGCCTCTGGTACGGCAGCTCCTCGATGTGGGTGGTGTGTTCGCCCGGCTTGGAGCGCAGCTTCAGCAGCACCTCGCGCTCGGGGTGCCTGCGGGCGTGCTGGACCAGCCGGTTCAGCAGGTACGTACGGTCCTTGCGGCTGTCCGGGACAGAGGGCTGGGCGGCGAAGACGACCGTGTAGGGGTCGTGCTCGCCTTCGTGGACCGCACCGCCGAGGAACGGCAGGGCCACCTCGGTCACCGAGGAGGCGTCGGCGCCCACTCCTTCGTAGACGGTGCGGAAGCGGTCCGCGTCCTGACGGGAGTTGGCGAGGACGAGGTCCGCGCCGTGCCGCAGCAGCAGGCCGTCGGCGAGCTTCTCGTAGACGACACCGACGTAGCCGGTGACGACGACGGGCCGCGCGGCGCGGTTCTGCCAGACGCGCGCCAGACCGTGCAGCATCGCCTGCACACCGCCGCCCACGAGGGCGAGGACGAGAAGGTCGTACGACTCCTCCTCCATGGCGCGCAGGAACTCGACGGCGGTGACCTCCCGCAGCGAGTCGGCGCTGACGCCCACTTCCTGAAGCTGGCGCGGTGTGGGCGTGGCCCGGCCGCGCAGCAGGTAGCCGTCGAGGGCGGGGCGGACTTGCGCGCCCTCGCGCGGTCCGGCTTCCATGGACGGGCCCGGGGCGATGCGGTCCGCGGTCAGCGCACCCCATTTCCATCGGGTGTCTGAGTCCGCGAGGACGGCGATTCGCGGGCGCTTCGGTGTACTTGCTGGCACGTCGATGACGCTAGGAAGCGAATCCGAGGTACGGCGGAACCGCGACTCAACGAAAAGTTAACAACACCCCACCGAGAGCCGAACTGGCCCGCCGGAAGGCCGGAAGTACACGGGGTGCACCGTTCTGACACATTGAGTTCACCCGGTGTACGTTCATCGGAAAGTTGCGCTGCCGGGCGGGCTCCTAACGTTTTGCAGGTGCCTAAGCTTTCCGTGATCGTGCCGTTCTACAACGTGCAGCAATATGCCCCGGACACCCTCAGAAGCCTTCGGCTGAACGCCGACCCCGATTTCGAGTTCATCCTGGTCGACGACCATTCGAAGGATGAAACCCCGGCCATTCTCGAACGAGCGGCCGAGGAACTCTCGGACGTCGCCCAGGTGCGCTACATCCGCCATGAGGAGAACGGCGGTCTCGCCACCGCCCGGAACACCGGCCTGGACGCGGCCCAGGGCGAGTACCTGACGTTCCTGGACGGCGACGACTGGCTGGCCCCCGGCTACTTCACCGAACTGGTTTCCGCCATGGACGAGTTGGGATGCGACTTCGTGCGCACCGACCATGTGCAGGCCACCGCGCGCGCCCGTTCCGTGAGCCGGGTGCCGGTCGGCCGCCGCTGGGAGGTGTTCAGCCCGCGGGACGCCATCCTCCCCGCCCACCGCTCGACGTCGGTGGACTACGCCTACGCCTGGGCCGGCGCCTACCACCGCCGCCTCCTCGACAAGGGGGTGCTCCACTTCACCCACGGGCTGCGCACGGCCGAGGACCGGCCGTGGATCTGGAAGCTGCACCGGGAGGCGGAGTCGTTCGCGGTGGTGAGCCTGCTGGGCGTGTTCTACCGGCGCGGGGTGGCCTCGTCGCTGACCCAGATCGGCGATGTCCGCCAGCTCGACTTCATCCGGGCCTTCGACCAGGTGATCGAGGAGACCGCGGCGGACCGGGAGGCCGGCCGGCTGTTGCCCAAGGCGGTGCGGACCTACTGCGCGATCATCGCCCACCACCTCTCCAACGAAGACAGGTTCGAACCGGCCGTGGCGAGGCAGCTGCGGGCGATGAGCGCGGCGGCCATCAAGCGCATGCCGCAGGACGCGCTCGGTGACGCACTGGAGGCGATGGACATGGACCGCTCGTCCAGGCTGCGGCGGCTGCGCCGCAGGGTCACCACCACGGAGGCGGCCGCCTGATGCCCGGGACCACTCAGATCTTCTGCGCCTCGACGCTGTACGGCGTCGCCACCCTGGCCGCCGCGATCGACTCCGACCTGTTCGACGAGCCGGACCGTCGTGTGCTGCTGGTGTTCAACAACTCCGCGACCCCGGAGACCACCCCGGCCCTCGACGAGATGCCGGGCTTCGCGCCGCTGCGCGAGCACTTCGACGAGGTGCTCTCCTGGAACGAGGCGATCCGCCCCTTCCACCCCGGGGCCTGGACGCCGCGCTCCGACGACATCCCCTTGTTCGAGCGCTATCTGCGGATGCTGTGGGGCCTCGGCGACGACCGCGTGAGCCTGGTCCTGGAGTCCATCCAGGTGGCGCCCGCCCTCACGGTGGCCCAGCTGTTCACCGACGCCCCCATCGACGTCTACGCCGACGGGCTGATGAGCTACGGCCCCACGCGCAACAAGCTCGACCCGCTGGTCGGCACCCGCGTGCGGCGGCTGCTGCACCTCGATCTGGTGCCGGGGCTCACGCCGATGCTGCTGACCGAGTTCGAGGTGCCGGCGCATCTGGTGCCGTCGCCCGCGTTCCTGAAGGTGCTGGGCGAGGTCACCGAGACCGTCCCCGAGCTGCCCGATGTGCCCGGCGACGCGGCACTGCTGCTCGGCCAGTACCTGTCGGCGCTGAACATCCTCTCCCCGGAGGAAGAGGAAGACCTGCACGTGCGGATGATGCGGGGCGCGGTCGCCCAGGGGCACCGCACGGTCGTCTTCAAGCCGCACCCGACCGCGCCGGCCCGTTACAACCGCGCCCTGGAGACCGAGGCCGAGAAGCTCGGCGTGGACCTCACCGTGCTGGACACGCCCGTCCTCGCCGAAGTGCTGTTCGACCGGGCCCGGCCCGCACTGGTCGTCGGCTGCTTCTCGACCGCGCTGTTCACGGCCTCGGCACTCTACGACCTGCCGGTCGCGCGCATCGGCACCGAGCTGCTGCTGGAGCGGCTGACGCCGTACCAGAACAGCAACCGCGTCCCCACCACCCTCGCGGACGCGCTGCTGCCCGACCTGGACGGCGGGCAGGACGGCGACGTCCTGTCGGCCGAGCGGCTGTCCGGTCTGGTCACCGCCGTCGGGTTCACCATGCAGCCGCAGATCTACCCGGAGCTGCGCCCGCAGGCGGAGCGGTTCCTCTCCCGGTATCTCGGTCCGCGCACCCGGCGCTACTTCAAGAAGCGCCGTCTCACCTCGCTCGGCCTGCCCGGCGGCATTCCGCAGCGGCTGGCATTCCTGCCGCGCAATTCCACGGCACGCCGGGTGGTCCGGCGGGCCAGGGCGCTGCGCAAGGCGGTGCGCCGCTGAAAACGTATGCCGAGCACCGCAAAGGCGTCGGTCCCCCGCAGGGGTGGACCGGCGCCTCCGCGTTTTCGGCCGCCCGCGACCGAGGCTTCGGCCACCCGTGACCGACATCCAGATGAATCCATGGAAACAGGAAGGCGAAGCCTGTTTCCGTCGAACGTTTAAGCGTCAATTCCCGTCCTAGGGTGACAGGCGGCGCCCTGCCCGCCTACAGGCGGCTCAGGTGAAGGACATACGAGCTACAGAGGTTTCCAGCGTGACCGAGACGGTCGTCAGCACCCGCAAGCCCCGGCCCGAAGTCAGTGTGCTGGTCGAACCACCGGGAGCCACGACCGCCCCGCGGCGCAAGAAGGGCTCCGGCGGCCGGCTGCGTGCCCTGGACGGCCTGCGTCTGGTGGCCGCGCTGATGGTGGCGGCGTACCACTACGGCGGTCGCGACGGTGAGGTCTCCGAGGCCTGGGGCAGTTCGCCCAAGGTCCAGTTCCCCACCCTGCACGAGTTCTTCGCCTACGGCTGCCTCGGCGTCCAGGTGTTCTTCGTGATCAGCGGGTTCGTGATCTGCATGAGCGGCTGGGGCCGTCCCCTGAAGTCGTTCTTCGCCTCCCGCGCCTCCCGGTTGCTGCCCGCATACTGGGTGGCGGTCGCGATCGTGACGGTGGTGTTCGCCCTGCCGGTGGTGGCCTACAAGGCGGTGTCACCGAGCGACGCGCTGGTCAATCTGACCATGCTGCAGATGCCGCTGGGCGTGGACCGGGTGCTCGGGGTGTGCTGGACGCTGTGGGCGGAGGTCCGCTTCTACGCCCTGTTCGCGCTGTGCGTGGTGCTCCCCGGGGCGAGCCGCCGCCGGGTGATCATGTTCTGCGCGGGCTGGATGCTGGCGGCGGTGATAGCGGACAACGCGAACATGCCGCTGCTCGACATCGTCCTGATGCCCGAATACGCCCCGTACTTCATCGGCGGTGTCGGCCTCTACCTCGTCCACCTCGACCGGCGGGACGCCTACGCGTGGGGCATCGTCGCCGTCAGCTGGCTGATCGGGCAGCACTACGCGGTGCGGAGCCTGTGGCACGCGGCCGGCGCGGACGGCTTCTCCTACCGCTCCTCGACCGGCATCGTCCTCGTCGTGACCTTCGGCTTCCTGGCGGTCGCGGCGATCGCGCTGGGCTGGCTGCGGTGGGCCAACTGGGGCTGGCTGACCGTGGCGGGGGCGCTGACGTATCCGTTCTATCTCGTCCACGAACACCTCGGCTGGGTGGTGATCCACGCCCTGCACCGCGGCCTGGGCTTGCCGTCCGGGGCGACATTCGCCCTGACCGCGGCCTCAATGCTGCTGCTGGCGTGGTTGCTGAACCAGTATGTGGAGAAGCCCCTGACGCCACGGTTGCGGGCAGTGCTGGCGAAGGATCGCTGAGCTGTTCACGGGACGTTCAACCGGCCGTCGGTTCGGGCAACGCTCAGAGAGAAGGCTCGTCTCATGACCAACGCACAAGCGACCGACAAGCACCCCGGCGAACTCACGGATGTTCCGGGCTGGTTCCCCCCGCTGGACCAGATGCTGTTCACCTGGCTCCTGGAGCGGCAACAGAAGCAGGGGATGAAGGGCGACCTGCTGGAACTCGGCGTCTACATGGGCAAGAGCGCGATCCTGCTCGGCCAACACCTCCAGGACGGCGAGAAGTTCACGGTCTGCGACCTCTTCGAGGGCGACGCCCCCGACGGGGCCAACCAGGCGGAGTCGGCGAAGTCGTACGCCTCGCTGACCCAGCAGATCTTCGAGCGGAACTACCTCTCCTTCCACGACGATCTGCCCACGGTGCTCGCCGCCCCCAGCTCCGTGGTACCCGAGAAGGTGGCCCCGGCCAGCTGCCGCTTCGTCCACGTCGACGCCTCGCACCTCTACGAGCACGTGCACGGCGACATCGGCGCGGCCCACGACATCCTGGTGCCCGAGGGCATCGTCGTCCTGGACGACTTCCGCTCCGAGCACACCCCGGGTGTCTCGGTCGCCGCCTGGGAGGCCGTCCTCAACCGCGGCCTGCGCCCGATCTGCCTCAGCACGCAGAAGCTGTACGGCACCTGGGGCGATCCCGAGCCGCTCCAGGAGGAGCTGCTCGAGATGCTGCGGCTGCGCTCGGACGTCGGGCTGAGCGTGCAGTCGGCGGCCGGGCACCGGCTGGTCCGCGCCCGGTCCCGGGGCATGAAGCCGCCGCCGTTCCCGGCCTCCCGGCACTACGTGGCACCGCCGGCGGCACCGAAGGCCCCCGCCGCCGAGGTGACCGAGTCCCGTGCGGGGCGCCCGGCCCGGCCCGCCCCGTCCCGGGCCCGCCGGCTCGCCAAGGACCTGCTGCCGCCCCTGGTCACCCGGGCCGTACGGCGGGCGCGCGCCAAGCGTTCCTGACACGGGGTGTCATGAGACCCCGAAGCGCGCCCCGATCCCGTCGATCACGAGGGCGAGTCCCTCCTCGAAGTGCTGTTCGTAGTCCTCGAAGATCTCCGCGCCCGCCTGGGCCGACAAGGGAAAGTCGGCCATCAGGCGGGCGCGTTCGTGCACGTCGTAGCCCTCGCGGCGCTCGTCCGGCAGGGGCTTCACGCCCTGCTCCTCGATGATGAAGCCGAGCGTGTACATGTACGTGGTGGTGAGCGCGCGGACCGCCTGGGCGAGGGTGAAGCCGGCGGCCGTGAACAGGCGCAGGTTCTCCTCCATCTGCCCGGCGTGCTCGATGCCGGTGAAGCGTGAGCCGCTGAACACCTTCGCGCCGTCCCGGTAGCCGAGCAGGGCCGTACGCAGCCCCCGGTTGGCCTTCAGCAGCCGTTCCCGCCAGGTGTCGGCGGGGTCGAGCGAGGCCCCGGCGACCATCCGGCGGTACATCTCCGTCGCCATCTCGTCGAGCAGCGCCTGCTTGTCCTTGAAGTGCCAGTAGAGGGCGGGCGCCTTCACGTCCAGCTCCCGGGCGATGGCCCGCAGGGTCAGGCCGTCCAGGCCCACCTCGTTCAGCAGCCGCAGGGCGGTGTCCGCGACCCGCCGCCGGTCCAGGGGCTCACGTCGTTCCGTACTCACGCTTGACAACTTAACACCGTTAAGGCCACTCTCGGGAACGAGAGGGCACTTAACAGCGTTAAGGAAAGGGTGGATCATGGACACGGACGTGCTGGTGGTGGGCGCGGGCCCGACGGGCCTGGCACTCGGTATCGACCTCGCCCGGCGGGGCGTGGCCGCGCTGGTCGTCGAGCGGGCGGAGGCGCTGTTCCCCGGCTCGCGCGGCAAGGGCATCCAGCCGCGCACGATGGAGGTCTTCGACGATCTGGGCGTGCTGGACGCGATCCGCGCGGCGGGCGGCACCTACCCGGTGGGGATGATCTGGCAGGACGGCAGGCGGGCGGGCGAGCACCGGATGTTCGACGCGGCCGGGGCGAGCGAGGACGCGCCGTACACGGAGCCGTGGATGGTGCCGCAGTGGCGCACGCAGGAGATCCTGCACGCGCGGCTGACCGGGCTGAGAGGAGAGGTGGCCTTCGGACGGGAGCTCGTCGGTCTGACGCAGGACGCGGACGGGGTGCGCGCGGAATTCGCCTCGGGCGAGCCCGTCACCGCCCGGTACGCGGTCGCGGCGGACGGCGGCCGCTCGACGGTGCGCAGACTGCTCGGCATCGGCATGGCGGGCGAGACCCTCGACCCGAACCCGACGCTGGTGGCCGACGTCCGGATCAGCGGCCTGGACCGGGACAACTGGCACATCTTCCCGCCGGGCGGGGACGGCGACGGCTTCCTCGCGCTCTGCCCGCTGGCCGGCACGGAGGACTTCCAGCTGATGGCCCAGTTCCCGGACGGGACGGCACCGGACCTCTCACTGGAGGGCATCCGGAAGGTCGTCGCCGCCCGCTCGCACCTCGCCCCCGAGTCTGTGACCGAGCTGCGCTGGGCCTCGGACTTCCGCCCCCGGGCGGCCCTGGCGGACCGCTTCCGCTCCGGGCGGGTCTTCCTCGCCGGTGACGCGGCCCATGTGCACTCCCCCGCCGGCGGCCAGGGCCTCAACACCAGCGTCCAGGACGCCTACAACCTCGGCTGGAAGCTCGGCGCGGTGCTGCGCGACGGCACGGAGGCGACCCTGCTCGACTCCTACGAGGAGGAGCGTCGGCCCATCGCCGCCGACATGCTCGGACTGTCCACCAGCGTGCACCGCGGCGAGACCCGGCGCGGCGAGGCGACACGTCAGCTGGGCCTCGGCTACCGCGCGTCCTCACTCACACGGGAGACCCGCACCGACCCCGGACCGGTACGGGCAGGCGACCGCGCACCCGACGGGACGGTGGACGGGACCCGCCTCTTCGACGCGTTCCGCGGACCGCACTGGACGCTGCTGGCCCTGGGCGGGGCATGGCCTCCCGCCCTCGGCGAGCGGGTGCGGACCGTCCAGGGCCCGGCGCAGGGGGCCTACGGGGCCGGGCTGTTCCTCGTACGGCCCGACGGATACGTCGGCTGGGCCGGGGACTCGGCGGCCGGGCTGACGGAGTACTTCGCCCGGTTCGGCCGGAGCCGGTGAGGCGCTACGCGCCGCTCGCCAGTGACAGCTTCACCGCGAAGCCCAGGAACAGGGCTCCCGCCGCCGACGTGGCGCCCGCGGCGAGCCGCTTGCGGCTGCGGAAGGCGGCGGCCAGCCGGGTGCCACCGAATATCAGCGCGCTGAGGTAGAGGACGCTGGCCAGCGTGGCGAAAGCGCCGAGGACGACGAAGGAGACGGCCGGGTAGGCATAGCCCGGGTCGACGAACTGCACGAAGAAGGCGACGAAGAACAGGATCGCCTTGGGGTTGAGGAGGCTGATGACCAGCGCCCTGCGGAAGGGCCGCTCATCGGCGGCGGCCCCGGCCGCGCCCGCGTCCACGGCCCGCTCACGACGGGTCCGCCACAGCCCCCAGGCGGCGCGCAGCATCCCGACCGCCAGCCAGGCCAGATACCCGGCGCCGGCGTACTTCACGATCCCGAACAGCACGGCGTTCGCCTGGAGCAGAGAGGCGACCCCGGCCGCCGACAGCGTCATCAGCACCGAGTCCCCGCACCACACCCCGGCCGCGGCCCGATACGCGGTGCGCGTACCGCGTCGCGCGGCGACGGAGATCACGTACAGCGAGTTGGGACCGGGCAGCAGGACGATCAGGACGAGGCCCACAAGGTAGGTGGGCAGATCGATGACACCGAGCATACGAAGGAGTGTCGCACGGGAGTCTGACACTCCCCTCCCCCGGTCACCGGCCCCGGTTCAGAAGACGTCCGAGGGGACATACGCCCCCCACACCTCCCGCAGCGCGTCGCACACCTCACCCACGGTCGTCCGTGCCCGCAGGGCCTCCCGCATCGGGTACAGGACGTTGTCCGTACCCCGTGCGGCCTTCTTCAGGGCCGCGAGCGCGGTGTCCACAGCCTGCTGGTCGCGCTCAGCGCGGAGCTTGGCCAGGCGCTCGGTCTGCCGGGTCTCGATGGCGGGGTCTACGCGCAGCGGCTCGTAGGGCTCCTCCTCGTCGAGCCGGAAGCGGTTGACGCCGACCACGATCCGCTCGCCGGAGTCGGTCTCCCTGGCGATCCGGTAGGCGCTGCGCTCGATCTCGTTCTTCTGGAAGCCGCGTTCGATGGCGCCGACCGCGCCGCCGAGTTCCTCGACCCCGGCCATCAGCGCGACGGCCGCGGCCTCGACGTCGTCCGTCATCCTCTCGACGACGTAGGAGCCCGCGAAGG
The DNA here is from genome assembly GCF_050937045.1 of Streptomyces sp. CA-179760. Classification (NCBI taxonomy): domain Bacteria; kingdom Bacillati; phylum Actinomycetota; class Actinomycetes; order Kitasatosporales; family Streptomycetaceae; genus Streptomyces; species Streptomyces sp. CA-179760. The sequence goes on along the minus strand of NZ_JBNJLZ010000001.1, from coordinate 6,104,815 downwards.
GGTCGACGGTCGCCGTCACGTCTGTCTCGTAGGCGAGAACCTGCTGGGTGCGCAGCGCCAGCCGCGCGCTCCTGTCGGTCGGGAGGGCGATCGCCTCGTCGAAGGAGTTGGTGTGGAGGGACTGGGTGCCGCCGAGGACCGCGCCCAGGCCCTGCACGGCGACCCGGACCAGGTTCACCTCGGGCTGCTGGGCCGTCAGCTGCACCCCGGCCGTCTGTGTGTGGAAGCGCAGCATCAGCGACTTGGGGTTCCTCGCGCCGAACTCCTCCTTCATCACCCGCGCCCAGATCCGGCGCGCGGCGCGGAACTTGGCGACCTCCTCCAGGAACGTCGTACGGGCGACGAAGAAGAACGACAGGCGGGGTGCGAAGTCGTCGACGTCCATGCCGGCCGCGACCGCCGTACGGACGTACTCCATGCCGTCCGCGAGGGTGAACGCGATCTCCTGCGCGGGCGAGGCACCCGCCTCGGCCATGTGATAGCCGGAGATGGAGATCGTGTTCCACCTCGGGATCTCGGCCTTGCAGTACTTGAAGATGTCGGCGGTCAGGCGCAGCGAGGGCTTCGGCGGGAAGATGTACGTGCCCCGGGCGATGTACTCCTTCAGCACGTCGTTCTGGATCGTGCCGGTCAGCTGGTCCGCGCTGACGCCCTGCTCCTCCGCGACCAGTTGGTAGAGCAGGAGCAGCAGGGCCGCGGGGGCGTTGATCGTCATCGACGTCGAGACCTGGTCCAGCGGGATGCCGCCGAACAGCACCCGCATGTCGTCGAGGGAGTCGATGGCGACGCCGACCTTGCCGACCTCGCCGTGCGCGATCGGGGCGTCGGAGTCGTGGCCCATCTGGGTGGGCAGGTCGAAGGCGACCGACAGCCCCGTCGTGCCGTGGGCGATGAGCTGCCGGTAGCGGGCGTTGGACTCCGTCGCCGTACCGAAGCCGGCGTACTGGCGCATCGTCCAGGGACGGCCGGTGTACATCGACGGGTACACGCCCCGCGTGAAGGGATACGCCCCCGGCTCCCCCAGCTTCTCCGCGGGATCCCAGCCCTGGAGAGCCTCCGGTCCGTAGACCGGCTCGATGGGCAGCCCGGACTCCGACTCACGCGCCATGGTGTGATGCCTCCCGCCGAACAGTGGGTGGTCGGGACCTCGCTCACCACCATGCCCCCTGGTTCGCGACGGGTCACGCCGGGGGAACATCCCAGGTGACATCCGGGCACACCGGTGAGACGACAGGGGGCCGCGTGCGTACTACGGGCATGGGGAGAGCGATCGCAGCGGCACTCGCCGCGCTGGCCGCACTGGCCGCGCTGCCCGGCTGCACGGTGCAGCCGCCCGAGGGTGAAGGAAAGCGCCGCTCGCCGGTGCACATCGAGTTACCCGACGGCACCCCGTCCCCGGCGCGCACCCCTACCGGCGACGGCAGCCCGAGCACGGCCGACGACCCGCCCGACGACGACAAGCCCAGGGCGGCACCACCTGCCCCGGCCCGGGTGCTGTGGTCCCGTGGCTCCACCGGGCGGGACGTCCGGGAGCTCCAGGCCCGGCTGCGGCAGGTCGCCTGGCTCTTCGAGGGGCCGACCGGGACGTACGGCGAGCAGACGGAGCGGGCGGTCAGCGGCTTCCAGGGCAAGCGCGGGCTGCCGCGCACCGGGCGGATGGACACCGTCACCTGGCAGCGGCTGCTGCGGATGACCCGCGAGCCGGGCCGGTGGGACCTGTACCTGATGGGCGGCCAGCCGGCCGACCCGCCGGACCCGCGCTGCACCAGGGGCCGGGTGCTGTGCATCGACAAGACCAGCAGGACACTGCGCTGGATGATCGACGGGCGGACCGTGTCGACGGTGGCGGTCCGCTTCGGCTCGAGCGGCACACCGACCCGGGAGGGTGTGTTCTCCGTCTACTGGAAGTCCCGCGACCACGTGTCGACGCTCTACGACTCCCCCATGCCCTACGCGATGTTCTTCAGCGGCGGCCAGGCCGTGCACTACTCGGCGGACTTCGCCGCCCGGGGCTACGCGGGGGCCTCGCACGGCTGCGTCAACGTACGGGACGAGGCGGCGATCGCGGAGCTGTACGCGCAGGTCCGCGACGGCGACAAGGTCGTCGTGTCCTGGTGAGACCGCGGGAGAGAAGATGGGGCGCGGGCGGGACCGGGGGAACGTGTCCCGCCCGCGCTCAGGTGCACGAGCCGTAGGTACGGGGGGAACCCCGGCTCTGTGCGACGGCCGATGACCAGTCGGCTCACTCATTACTGCGCCGGGGCGGCCGAAAACGTCACACCCTCGGCCAGGAGATTTTCACCGAGTACGAAAGCGCAGGTCGGAGGGGGTGAGGGACTGCCGGGAGTGACTGCGGTCGGCGTGGTCATCGTCGTCGTTCCGGTTGTGCCGGTTGCGGTCCTGCTTGCGGTCCCCGTTTCGGTCCCGGTCCTTGCTCTGGTTCTTGCTCTGGTTCTTGTTCTGGTGCCTGCCCTTGTCGCCGTCCTCGTCGTCGCCGTCCGTGGAGCGGGTACCGGTCGTGGACAGGACGCCCTTGCAGTACTTCCACACCCGGGTGCCGCCCGCCGCCTCCCGCAGGGCGCGCCTGCGGTCGGCGTTCAGCCGCTTGCCGTCGCGGAGGTCGCGGCAGGCGGAGGTGATCTTCCTGCGGCTGTCGCCGGGGCGGTCTTCCCGCTCGCCGGGGCCGGGCTTCGGGGCGGCGTCGTCGCGTGCCTCGTCCCTTCCCGAGGCACCGGAGCCGCCCGTCGCGGGGCCGCTCGGGGCGTCGTTCAGGCCGTTGTCCGGGGTGGATCCGCCCTGCACGGCGTCGCTCGGCGAGGGCGACTTCAGCGGGCTCTCGGGAGGAGAGACGGCGGCGGACACCGAGGCACCGGGGCCGGGCTCGTCGCCGCCGAACGGTGTGAAGACTCCGGTTCCGGCCGCGACCGCGATCCCGCCGGCCATTCCGACGGCCAGCACGGCGGCCAGGGCGAGGCGTGCGGGACGCGCCCAGCGGGGCCGCCGGGCGGCGCCGGATCCGCCGCCGCGCGAGTTTCCGATCCGGACCAGTCCGGCGTCCACGACCTCGTCAGCGGGCTGTCCGCCCGTGGCCCCTGTGGCCGCGAGGGCCGTGGCGGCGTCGGCCCGTTCCGCGCGCACCTTGCGGAAAGCGGCCATCGCCGCGGCCTCACCGGGGAGTTCCTCGCTGGTCAACGGGGGTGACGCGGACAGCGCACCGAGGGTTTCGGCAAGTCGTTCGGCCTGGGCCCGGTCGGCGCCGTCGACAGCTTCGAGTGGCTCTCCGCTCAGCAAACGCTCCGCCGTTTCGCGGTCCAGCCACCTGTACTGCTCGTCGGCCATCACACATCCTTCTGCGTCCGCGGGACGCTTTGCGTCACACCTGCGGACGTCACCGCACCGCCGCGCGGTTCTCTCTGGGGCGGCAGGGCGTCGAGCACCCCGGCCGATTCCGGATCGGCCTCCGGGTCGTCGCCGAGCAGTTCGGCGAGCCGCCGCAGACCCCGGTGCGCCGCCGTGCGGACAGCGCCCGGGCGCTTGCCGAGCGTCTCCGCGGCGGACTTCGCGTCGAGCCCCACGACCACCCGCAGTACGACCGCTTCGGCCTGGTCCTGCGGCAGCCGGGCGATCAGGGAGAACGTGCCGTCCGTGGCGAGCGCCTCCATGGCCTCGCCCGCGGTGTCGGACTCCGCGGCCCGGCCGGTCAGTTCGGTCTCGTCACCGCCGATCGCGGGCCGGCGCCCGCGCATGCGTATGTGGTCCAGCGCGCGATTTCGGGCGATACGGGCGGCCCAGCCGCGGAAACGGTCCGCGTCGCCGGTGAAACGCTCCAGGTCACGAGCTATCTGCAGCCAGGCCTCGGACGTCACGTCCTCGGCGTCGGGGTCACCGACCAGCGTCCTTACATACCCGAGCAGCCGCGGGTGCACGGCTCGGTACACAGTCCGGAACGCGGTTTCATCTCCGTCCTGTGCCGCACGCACCGCGGCGGTCAGCTCCGCGTCGTCCCCCAGCACCGCGCGCCCTTCTGCGCCTGAGCCGGCGCCGCTCTCGCGGACCGGGTTCTCGCCGTCGTGGTTCCTCAAGTGATGGTTGCGGTGTCAACTCCGCAGGTGGTTGCGGTGGTCCTGCCGCCTTCGCGTTGGCGCGAAAGGCACGTTACGTCCTGAAACCATGCCCCGTCCATGTCCGTCCAGGATGCAACTAAGCCGTGACCCGCCGGGGTGTGACAGAAAACGCAGACATGGCGCTGTAGGGAGTACGGGCCGCCGCGCGGCCCGTGCCGCGCGACGGCCGGGGCCTCTCCTGTGGGGGGTGGCGGCCTCGGCCGTTGCCATGGCACCGCCGGCTCCCACCCCGCCTAGAACATGGTGTTGTCGTTCTTGGAGGTGGGCGGGATGACCTGGAGGACGTCCCAGTGTTCGACGATCTTGCCGTCGGCGTCGAAACGGAAGATGTCGATGCCCGCGTACTCCTCGTCGGGCCAGATCTGGTGGCAGTGCAGGATGACGTGGTCGCCGTCGGCGAAGGCGCGCTTGCACTCGACGCTCTTGCCCGGGTACTCGGCGGCCATACGCTCGAAGTAGTCGATGAACGCCTGCTTGCCGTCGCCGACGTGCGGGTTGTGCTGGATGTAGGTGTCGCCGGCGTACTGGTCGATGGCTTCGGCGGGGCGGCACTCGTTGAACATCAGGTGGTAGAAGGCCTTGGCCGCGGCCTTGTTCTGCTCCGGGTCGCTCATGAGGCCACCCTAGGTCCGGCAGCCGGGTGCGGGACGGTGAGCGCGTCGAGCAGGTGGTCGGCCCCGGCGGGGCCCCGCCCAGCCACTTCTGGAGCCGGTGGCCCGCGGGGAGACAGGGAGTGTCGACGAACTGGGGGCCGACGCGGACGTTGCCCTCGAGCGGCACCCGGTCGACCAGGCGTGACTCACAGAGGCAGCGGCGGGCTCACTCCGCCGGACGCACGGCGAACACCCGTGCCGGGAAACCCGAACCGCCCTGGGGCTTGGGCCAGGTGGCGATGATCAGGGCGCCCGCTTCGGGGAGCTGGTCGAGGTTGGCCAGGAGTTCGATCTGCCAGCGGTCGCGTCGCAGGACGTATGCCTCCAGGCCGTAGTCGCCCGAGGAGGCGGCGAGGCCCGGGTCGGTGTCGGACTGCTCGTGACCGATGGCGGTGACCCCCGCGTCCTCGAACAGATACCGCAGCACCTCGGCCGACCAGCCCGGCGTATGGCTGACGCCCTCCTCGTCCCGGTTGGCCAGCGCCACCGGGTCCGGCCAGCGCCGGCTCCACCCGGTGCGCAGGGCGACGAACGAGCCGGACGGGACACGGCCGTTGCGCTCCTCCCATGACCGCACGTCATCCAGGGTGGGCGTGGCATCGGGGTCGGTCTCCACCCGGGCGGTGATGTCGAGCACCACCAGCGGCAGGATCATCTCCTCGACCGGGATGCGGTCCAGCGCGCGGGCCCCGGCCACGAAGTGGGAGGGCGGGTCGACGTGCGTGCCCCACTGGCCGGCCAGTGTGTAGCGGTGGACGGTGAAACCGTCGCCGCGCTCCAGGTCGAAGAGCGTCTCGCGCCGTTCGTCCCCGAAGCCCGGGAAATGCGGCTGCCCCGGCCGGAAGGCGTGGGTGAGGTCCGTGAAGAGCGCCTTCTCGGTCAGCGCGCGATACGCCGACCAGAGCAGGGGCTCGGATACGCCGAAGGTCATCGTGCGTTCTCCAGGAGGGTGGGCCGGGCACCGTCTGTCGTGGTGCCACCGCGGGTCGGCTCCGGAGCAGCCGGCTCCTCGGCGGCGGGCGGCGCGGACGCTTCGGAAACCGAGCGTGCGAGGCCGTGCTCCCCCGCGTGCTCGGACGACGCCGACTCCCCGGAAGCCCTCCCCTCGTCACCCGGCCCCTCAAAGCCCCGTCCCTCATCCCCCGAATCCGACGCCACCGCCACCGCCGTCTTGCGCCGAGTCAGCCCGACCCCGACCAGCACCACGACCATGCCCAGTACCACCCGGACACTGAGGCTCTCGCCCAGGACCACCGCGCCGAGCAGGACGGAGACGACCGGCAGCAGGTAGCCCACCACGGCCGCGTTGGTGGCGCCCTCGTCGTTGATGATGCGGTAGGTGAGGTGGAAGGTGATCGCCGTGCAGAAGACGCTCAGGACGACGGCCGCGGTCACGACGGCCGGGCCGACGTCGACCGACTCCAGGCCGCCCACCGGCATCGCGAGCGCGGTCAGCCCGCTCGCCGCCACCAGCTGGGCGGCGGAGAGCGAGATGGTGGGTGTGCCCTTGCGTACCAGCGTGCGGCCCATGTAGGTGAACGCGACGGCGTAACTGGCGGCCGCGCCGAGGATCGCGAGGGCGCCCCAGCCGGTCGCGCCGGTCGTCTGCCAGGGGGCGAAGATCACGATCGTCCCGGTGAAGCCCAGCAGCAGGCCCGCCAGCCGTACGGGACGGAGTCCGCGTTCCGAGCCGAGGGCCAGGCCGAGGGCGATCGACCAGAGCGGGGTCGTGGCGTTCAGGGCACCGGCGAGACCCGAGTCGACCGTCTGCTGGCCGAGGCTGAACAGCGCGAACGGCAGCGCGTTGCAGAAGAAGGCCGCGACGGCGATGTGCCGCCAGACGGCCACGCCCCGGGGCATCCGATGCCCCGTCGCGTAACAGGCGACGACGAGGACCAGCGCACCGAGGGCACAGCGGACGAACGTGACCTGGAGCGGGGAGAGCCCGCGCAGCGCCAGCTCGATCCAGAGGAAGGTCGATCCCCACAGCAGGGCGAGCACGGCCACCCTCGCCCCGCCCCACAGACTCCGCGTACCGCTGTTCACGATGTTCCCTCCGTCCCATGACACCCGGTGCGTCCTCGTCCCGGTCCTATGAAGGTGCCTCAGTCAAGCTTTGAGGACAAGCAAATGGTTCTACCTATTCTGTTAAGCTCAGCTACATGCTTGATGTGAGACGGCTCCAGGTCCTGCGCGCGGTGGTCACCAGCGGCACGGTCACCGCCGCCGCGGCCCACCTCGGCTACACACCGTCCGCCGTGAGCCAGCAGGTGGCGGCACTGGAGAAGCAGGCCGGCACGGCACTGCTGGAGCGGATCGGCCGAGGGGTGCGCCCCACGGCCGCGGGTCTGCTGCTCACCGAGCACGCGGCGCTGATCAGCTCGGCGGTCGCGCAGGCGGAGTCCGCCCTCGCGGACCTGCGCGCCGGGCGCACCGGTCTGCTGTCGGTCCGCTACTTCGCCACGGCCGGCTCCACCCTGGTGGCGCCCGCCCTGGCCCGGCTGCGCACCGAGCACCCCGGCGTACGCGTCGACCTCGAACTCACCGACCCGGAGGACCCGCTCCAGGAGGTGGTGCGGGGCCGGGCCGACCTGGCCGTGGTCGTCCAGGCCGGTGACCGCGCGGGCGACGGCTTCCGGCTCGTCCACCTCCTCGACGACCCGTACGCCGCCGTACTGCCCCTCGGACATCCGCTCGCCGGCAAGGAAGCCGTCGACCTCCATGAGCTGTCCGGTGAGCAGTGGGTGGGCAGCGAGCCCCCCGGCCCCTGCCTCGAACCCGTCATCGACTCCTGCGCGGCGGCCGGCTTCAGCCCCGACTTCGTCATCCAGAGCGAGGACTACGCCACCGCGCAGGGCTTCGTCGCGGCGGGTCTCGGCGTCGGCCTGATGCCGGGGCTGGGGCTGCGCAACCAGCACCCCGGCGTCGCCGTACTCCCGGTCCGCAACCCCGAGCCGGTCCGGGTGATCTCGGCGGCCGTACGGGAGACCGCCCTCGAACAGCCCGCCCTGCGCGGCCTGCTGGACGCACTGCGGGACGCGGCCGCCACCGCCGACCCGCCCGGCGGACCCGGGGCGGACTGACCGCCGCCCATGGGGCGCGGGTCGGCACAGCGAGCGGAAGAGGCACATGTCAGACGCGATGGGCGGTGGAACCGGCGGGCGCGGCAGCCAGGGTCACCACGCTGGCGAAGATCTCCTTGCCGTGCTGCCGGGCGCTGATCCTGACCTGGTCCGGGTCCGCCAGCTGCTCCGCCTCCAGCCAGCAGGGGACGTCCATCTCGGCGTACCGGACGAAGTCGGTGTCCATGCCGGTGACCGTCACCGTGTCGGGGTGGGCCGTGGCCAGCGCCGCCTGGCGGGCGGCCTCCAGCAGCAGCATGCCCGGGGCGTGGTCCACGAGGTGGTCGAAGAGGATGGGGTGCGTCGTGTCCACCCGCAGCTGCCAGCGGTCGGGCCGGTCGGTCGCGGCGAGCACCACGTCCTCGAAGCGGTCGCGGCCGAACGGGGTGAGGCCGGCGGGAGGCGGCAGCGGCACGGCGCGCGCGGTGGCCGCGGCCGCGTCGGCGTACGGGCCGCGCAGCCGGTTGTAGACGGTGCGGTCCTGGACGGTGAAGCGCGAGCGCACCGAGGCCAGCGGGCGGCCGGCGCGCTCGACGTCGACCCTCAGGGATATCGCGGACGCCCGCTCGCGACGGTAGGTCACCTCGTCGCAGGTGATGTGCAGTTCCAGCTCGGCCGGGCCCCCGTCGGCGTGGGCGGCCGCCGGGTCGAGCGTCCAGCTGAAGTCCTTCCACAGCAGCTGGTGGCCGAACGGCACGCCGTAGGCGCCGTGGGACAGCAGCGGCAGCGTCTGGCGTACGGTCTCGCTGAGCATCAGCGGGTCGTGCAGACCCAGCCGGTTGACGTAGAACGGGTGGGTGGCGGGCCAGGCGGCCGTGACCGTGAAGGCGTCGGGCGCGGTCCGCCGCCAGCTGCGCAGCAGTACTTCGTCCTGGTTCGTCTTGTGCGTGAGGACGGGCGAAACCGTCTCATAACGGTCTTCGACACTGTGCTGAGCAAGGCTGATGGACATGGTGTTCCCCCCTGATGCGGTGACTCTCTTCTGGGCACGCGCAGGTGAAGCGAAGGCGTTCCCGGTGACAGGACGGCGCCGACGTGAATAAAATAGAGGTCGTTCTTTTTGTTTGTCTACGGGTGTGAGGGAGTCTGCCGATGGCACGACAACGGCAGGAACGCGCGGAACGGACTCGGGCCGCGCTCATCCACGCTGCTGCGGAGGTGTTCGACCAGGCCGGGTACCACGGCGCGGGTCTGAACGCGATCCTGCAGAGAGCCGGCATCACGACCGGAGCCATGTACTTCCACTTCAAGTCGAAGGAGGAACTGGCCCGCGCGGTCATCGTCGACCAGGCCGCCGAGCTGCAATGGCCCCAGGGCAAGAAGGGGTTGCAGCAGCTGATCGACGTGTGCCAGTACCTGGCCGTGGAGATGCGCTCCAACGTGCTGTTCCGGGCGGGCGTCCGGCTCGCCGTCGAGCAGAGCGAGGTGAACCTGCTCGACTACTCGATCTACGACTGGTGGTCCGAGCAGTTCCGCACCCATCTGACCGAGGCGCGTGAACTCGGCCAGCTCAACCCGGAGGTGGACGAGACCGCGTTCGCCCAGGTGATCGTCGCCTCGTACACCGGTACGCAGATCATGTCCCGGCTCTCCACCAACCGGTCCGACCTGCCCACACGCATAGAGAACATGCTGCGATGTCTGCTGCCGGCCATCGCGCCGGCGGAGACCGTCGCCTCGCTGGAGTTCCCGGGGAACGGGGAGACCGCGGGGGAACCGGTGGCGGCCGAGCCTGAGGAGGGTGCGGCTTCATGACACCTGTCCGGGTGTTGCTTACCGGCTCGACCGGGTTCGTCGGGCAGGCGGTCCTGCGCCGGCTGCTGCGGGCACACGGGGCGGACGGGCGGGGGGTCGAGGTGCGAGCCGTCGCCCGCGCGGTTCCCGCCGGCACGGGTGAGCGGGCGGGCGTGGAGTGGGTGCGCGCGGACCTGTCGGACCCCGCGTCGCTCCACGGGGCCGCGAGCGGTACGGACGTCCTCGTCCACCTCGCCTGCCGGGTCTCCGGCGGGACGGAGGAGTGCGAGCGGACGAACGTCGGCGGCACCCGGGCGATCGTCGACGAGGCGCGGCGTGCGGGGGTGGGGCGCATCGTCCAGCTGTCCACGGCGGCGGTGTACGGGCCCGGTCCGCACCGGGGCATCCCCGTCGACGGGGTCGTGCCCGCGCCCGTGTCGGCGGCCAGCCGTACCCGGTTGGCCGCCGAGCGGATCGCGCTCGACGCGGGGGCCGTCGTCCTGCGCCCCGGGCTGGTCCTCGGTCCCGGGGACCGCTGGGTGGTGCCCGCGCTCGGCGAACTGCTCCAGCGGGTGCCGGCCCGCTGGGACGGCGGGCGCGGACTGGTCTCCGCCGTGGACGTCGACGACCTGGCCCGCCTCGTCACCGCCCTGGTCACGGCACCGGACAGCGGCGCCGTGGCCCCCGGTGTCCACCACGCCAGCCATCCGGTGCCGGTGCGGGGCGGCGACCTCATGGCGGTCCTCGCCGAGCTGGACGTACTGCCGTCGGCCGGCGCCGACGACTGGGCCTGGGAGAAGTGCCTCGCGCGGCTGCGGGAGACGCCGGGGCGTATCAGCGAGCGGCAGTTCGAGCTGCTGGCGCGGGACCACTGGTACGAGAGCGAGCGGATCTGGCGGCTCTCGGGCTGCGCCCCCGGACCCGGACCGCTGGAGCGGCTGGCCGGGGCGGCGGCCTGGTACCGGGAGCATCTGGGCGTCGGGTGACGCCCCCCGCGCGCTGAGCCGGGCCGGCGGGAGCAGTGGTCCTCGGCTGAAGTCGAGGCGGCCGCACCCGACTTGGCCAAGTGGTTGCGGGATTGGACACGGGAGGCGTCCGCGGGGGAAAGCGGCGGTACGTTCACAGGACTGGAGGCGTGGCCCTCCGTCCTCCCCCGTGCCCCCGCCCGTCCCCGTCCGCGGCGGGCCCGTGGGAGTCATTTCCCGTGATGGATGCAGAGGTCGAGCCCATGGTGAAGCAGGTGAGAGCGGAACGTACCCGGCAGGCGCTGATCGCGGCGGCGGCCGTCGAGTTCGACCGGCAGGGGTACGCCGGGACCTCGCTGTCCGCCGTGCACCGGGCCTGCGGGGCGACGATGGGAGCACTCACCTTCCACTTCCCCGCCAAGGCGGACCTGGCCACCGCCGTCTGCTGTGAGGCCGAGGCCCTCACCGGCGAGGCACTGGCCCGGCTCGTACCGGCCGGACCGCTCCCGCCGGTCGCCGAGTTCACCCTCGAGGTGGCCCGGCTGCTGGAGCAGGAGGTCACCGTCCGCGCGGCGGCCCGGCTCACCCGGGAACGGGCCGTCCCGTCCCGCTGGTACACCCTCTGGCGGACGGCCCTGCGGGACCTGGTGGCTGCGGCCCGGGAACCGGCCGGTGACCGTCCCGCGCCCGACGAACTGGAACTGCTGGCGGTCTATCTGACGGCGGGCGCCGAGGCGGCCCTGCGGGCGGGGAGCACCGGGACGGAGGTGCAGGCCCAACTGAAGTGTCTGTGGGCCTTGGTGCACGTATCGAATGAGTGTCCGGTCGGGCCTCGCTGATTGCCTTGTTCCTTCTGACCGCTCCAACGAAAAGGCTCATCCCATGACTCGACGCTGCGCGCTCGTCACCGGTGGTTCCCGGGGCATCGGGGCCGCCATCGCGACCGAACTCGCCGCCGACGGACACCGCGTGGCCGTGCACTGCCGCGCAGACTCCGCCGCCGCGAAGGCCGTCCTGGACGCCCTGCCCGGCACCGGCCACGCCCTGGTCACCGGTGACATCGGCACACCGGGTGCGGCCCGGGAGGTCATAGAGTCCGCCGTCGCGCAACTGGGCACCGTGGACGTCCTCGTCAACAACGCCGGCGTCTACGCCGAGCAGCCCGTCGCCACCACCTCGTACGAGGACTGGCAGGCCGACTGGCGGCGCCTCGTCGACGTCAACCTGCTCGGGCCCGCCGACCTGATCTGGCACTTCGTCGACCACCTCCGGCAGCGGTCGCAGGGCCCGCGGGGCGCCCGGATCGTCAACGTCGGCTCGCGCGGCGCCTACCGGGGCGAACCCGACGCCCCCGCCTACGGTGCGACCAAGGCCGCCCTGCACGCGCTGACCCAGTCGCTCGCCCAGTCCCTGGGCCCGCTCGGCATCGCGGTGACCGCCGTGGCCCCGGGATTCGTCCGTACGGACCTGGCGGAAAGCATGCTCGTCGGGGATGCCGAGGAGCAGGTACGCCGCCAGAGCCCGCTCGGCAGGATCGCCGCGCCCTCGGACGTCGCCGCCGCCGTGGCCTGGCTCAGCGGTGAGCGGGCCGAGTGGTGCAGCGGTGCCGTGATCGACGTCAACGGCGCCTCGCACCTGCGCTGACCCACCTCCGGCCCTCCCGGGCCGCACAACACCTCAGGGAGATCCCGTGCGCGCCGCGCTGTCGCAGATCGCCGTACGACCGGACGAAACCGTCGCCGAGCGGCGTGCCCGCGTGGCCGGTCTCGTCCGTGAACAGCACACCGCCGACCTGGTGGTCCTGCCGGAGCTCTGGACGGTCGGCGCGTTCGCCTTCGACGAGTTCCGCGCCCACGCCGAACCACTGGACGGGCCCACGGCCCGGGCGATGGGCGCGGCCGCGGCCGCGGCCCGGGTCTGGCTGCACGCGGGCTCGGTCATCGAACAGGGCCCGGGCGACACGCTGTTCAACACCTCCCTCGTCTTCGCGCCCGACGGCCGGCTGCGCCGGACGTACCGGAAGATCCACCGCTTCGGCTTCGACCGGGGCGAGGCCACCCTGCTGGGCCGGGGCGAGGAGACCGTCACCGTCACGCTGGACGAGGGCGGCCCGGCGGAGCTGACGGCAGGGCTCGCCACCTGCTACGACCTGCGCTTCCCCGAGCAGTTCCGGCTCCTGGTGGACGCCGGCGCGGGGATGTTCGTCGTCCCGGCCGGCTGGCCCGCCGCCCGCCGCGCCCACTGGTCGCTGCTGGCCCGCGCGCGGGCCGTCGAGTCCCAGGCGTACGTCCTCGCCTGCGGTACGGCCGGTGCGCACGCCGGGGTGGAACAGGCCGGCCACAGCGTGGTGGTCGATCCCTGGGGCGAGGTCGTCGCCGAGGCCGGGGCGGGCGAGGAGACCCTCGTCGTCGACCTCGACCCGGCGCTCGTCGCCAAGACCCGTGCCGAGTTCCCCGCCCTTCGCGACCGTGTTCTCGGTGTGCCGACGCCCCGCTGACCGTCCGTCGGCGACAGGTGCCGTCCGCCCCGCGCGTGCCGGGGCGGACGGCACCTGTCGTCTGTGGGCGGCCAACTACCCGGCGGCACAGACTGGTTGGAAAATTTCCGATGGGCTCTTGCGGCCCACAAGGCAGACGTGTAACACTCTTTCGCGAGGCAGTCTGCCCACTTCCAGGAGCCTTCGCACTGCCATCGCGTCGCCGTCGAGCGGCGCTTTTTTGTTTTCCGGGGTTCCACTTCGACACCGCCCCGTTTCCCCGCATCTCCTTGTCTCCCGAAGGTGAGGCGACCAGTGACCATGGCCGACCCGACCCCCTCGCGCCCCCTCCCGGAGCGGTGCGCGTCGAACCGCTGCCGCCGCGCGCCCCGCTCCGACGGACTGCGACGCAGGACCGCCGCGCCCGGTGCCCGGCTCTGCGGTCCCTGCAAACGCGCCCTCGCTGCCGATCTGACCGCCCTGCCATCGCTCCACCACGAGAGCGAGCAGCGGCTCGTGCTCCCCGCCCGGCAGGGAGGCCTCGCCCGGGTCACGGGCCACCGCCCGGACACGCCGCCCGTGAGCGACGCGGCGCTGGACGCCCGGCACGACGCCGTCGTACGACTGGCGTCCTGGGCCCGGCTCGTCCTGGACGAGGACCCGGCCGCCGGAGCCCCGCCGGAGCGGTCCGTTCCCGAGCTGGCCGTCTTCCTCGGCCGGCACCTCGACTTCCTGGCCGCCCACCCCGCCGCGGGCCCGGCGGCCGACGAGATCGCCCGCACCGCCACCGCCCTGCGGCTCGTGGTCGCGCCGCCCAAGCCCGGCCTCGTACCGCTCGGCCGGTGTGTGGAGCCGGACTGCGACGCCGAGGTGTCGCTCCCCGGGCGCGGCGGCGACGAGCTGGTGCTGCGCGGACCGATGTGCGGCGCGGGGCATGTGCTCACGCCGCGCCAGTGGCTGCTGATGAACCATCGTCAATCGACGCTCGAGACCAAGGAGTCGGCATGAACGACGACCTGCGTGCCCCACGCGGCAAACGCGTCCCCACCTCGCTCGCCGCCCTCGCCCTCGGCGTCCGCGAGGGCACGATCCGCCAGTGGGCCAACCGCGGCAAGATCACCCGGTACGGGACCAAACGCCAGGCCCTGTACGACCTGAACGAGCTGGCCGCCCTCGCGGCCGGGGAGAACGGCGCGTAGCGCTCTACCCAGTAGAGACCCTCCCCGCACCGAAGACCTCCCCCACCCCATAGCACCCACCCCACCGTTCGGCCACCGCCGCGCGGCCCTTCGGCATGCCCGAAAACGGGTCGCCGCACAGCTCTTGAGGAGAGACAGCCATGGAGACGCACGGCACATCGCAGTGGCAGCAGCACTGGCAGGACCGGCGCGACCCCTTCGTCGAGGAGTGCTTCCGGGCCCGCGAGAACCTGCTCGCCGATCTGAAGGACCCCGGCACCGCTCAGGCCCGTGTCCTCGACGACCTCATCGACATCGGCGCCGCCTCGCTGCACTGGAAGGAGCAGGGGTACGACGCCGTCGCCGCCGACCCGGGAAGCTTCCGGGCGGTGCTGCCGATCATGCGCTACAACGACTTCGTCGAGCAGATCGACCGGGAGACCCGCACCAAGGGCGGCATCCTGTCGTGCAGCCCGGTACTGCGCTGGCTCAAGACCAGCGGGACGACGGGCACCCCCAAGCGCGTCCCGTACACACTGCACTGGCTGCTCAAGTACCGCATCCCCGCGATGAAGGCGATGTGGGGCACCTACCTGGAGCACCACCCCGAGATCCTCGCCCACCCCTGGGCCACCCTCGACACCCAGACCGTCCGCGAGGACGTGTACGACTTCGTGCACGGCGTCGAGCACCAGGCGATCAGCAACCGGCATCCGCAGATCAACAGCCGGGACTGGAACCCGCCGTGGTACGAGTCGCCGTGGTTCGGCCCCGACACGCCCACCAGCCACGCCGGGCGGATGTACCACCGCGTACGGCACCTCGTCGGCAAGGACCTGCACTACATCTCGGCGATCAACCCCAGCACCCTCGTCTCGCTGCGTGACCTGATCGCCGAGCACGGCGCCCAGCTGGTGCGCGACCTGAGAGAGGGCACCCTCCAGGGCAAGCCGTGGACCGAGCCCGACGAGAAGGCCGCGCAGCACCTCGAACAGGTTCTGGGCAAGGGCGAGTTCAGTCTGGTGGACCTCTGGCCGTCGCTGACGCTGTACAGCTGCTGGCTGTCGGCCTCCGCCGAGCTGTACCGGCCGCGCCTGGACGCCGTGCTGCCCGGTGTCGCCAAGCTGCCGTTCATGAGCTGCGGGACCGAGGGCGTCACCACCATCCCCGTGGACGACACGCTGGAGAGCCAGCCGCTCGCCGTCAGCCAGGCGTACTTCGAGTTCGTCCCCGCCGACGTACCGCTCGGCGCGCTCCTCGACGCCGGCGAGAAGGTCGAGACGCTGCTGTACGACGAGGTCGAGGCGGGCCGCGACTACCACCTGATCATGTCCCAGGGGAACGGCCTCTACCGGCTGTGGACCGGTGACATCTACCGCGTGGACCGGATCGCGGACGGCACGCCCTGGGTCCACTTCACCCACCGCGACGGCGTCTTCCACTCCTTCACCGGCGAGAAGATCACCGAGGGCCAGGTCACCCAGGCCATCCGGCAGGGCCTCGAAGGCAGCGGGCTCGACACCGGGCTGTACATGTGCGGGCCGCGCTGGGACGAGCCGCCGTCCTACACCGTCGTCGTCGAGGTACCGGAACCCGGAGCGGACCTCGACGAGGTGCTGTCCGCCGCGATCGACCGCGAACTGTCCGTCATCAACATCGAGTACGCCTCGAAGCGGGACAGCGGACGGCTCTCCGCGCTCCGGGTGCGGACCGTGGCGCAGGGCGCCATCGCCGCGTACGTCGAGTCACGGCGGCAGCGGGGCAACGCCACTCAGTACAAGTACAAGCCGTTCCAGAAGGACATCGACTTCGTCGACGCGATCCTCGCCGGCTGAAAGCCGACTGGAACACGTCCGCCCCTCACCCACTCAGTACCGATCAAGGAGAGTTGACCATGCTGGAGACCCTCAGGCCCCCGCAGAACACCCGCCGCGAGATCATCGACCTGCCCTGCGGCGACACCCGGCTCGCCCTGCACCTGTGGCGGCCGGAGCAGATCAAGGGAGCCGTCTTCTACTTCCACGGACTGCAGAGCCACGCCGGATGGCTGTGGGAAGTGGGCCCGCAGTTCGCCGACAACGACATCGCGTTCTTCGTCCTCGACCGGCGCGGCAGCGGCATCAGCCCCGGGGCGCGTCACGAGATACCGGACGCCGAGACCGTACTCGGCGACTACGCGAAGGCCGTCGCGTTCGTCCGGGACATGATCGGCGACGCCGTACCGCTGTCCCTGTTCGGGCACTGCCTCGGCGGCTCCTTCCTGGCGGCCCTGATGGCGTACGAGGGGTTCACCACCTCGTACGACGCGGCGGTGTTCTGCTCGTCCTGGCTCGGCCGGATGCACGCGACCCTCGACCCGGACGCACGCGAGGCGGTCGCGGGGAGCCGGAGCGAGGAGTTGTGGGACGCGGGGCTGCAGGCCGGCGACTTCACCGACGAGGTCAAGTACCAGCACTTCATCGACCACGACGACCTGGCGGTGCGGCAGTTGACGCGGCGGTCGCGGGCGGTGCTGCTGGAACTGGAGCAGCGGTATCTGACGCGCGGACGCCTGAGTCCGACGGTCCCCGCCGCGACCTTCGTCTCCGGGATGACCGACCCGATCGTGGACCTGGACGCCGCTCACTCCGTGTTCCAGGACCTGGTCTCCGGGCGCGGCTCGATCATGAAGTTCCCCACCGACAAGCACTACCTCTTCTACACCGACGTCAGCGGCGACCTGGTCGACTGGACGTCGACGTACACCCTGCTCCAGGGGGTGAACCGTGGTGCCTGACGCCGGGGGGTCCGGACGGGCCCGGCTGTACCACGTCGAGCTGCCCATGCGGACCCCGTTCGACCATCCGGCCGCCCGGCGGCGTACGTCCGACAGTCTGGTCCTGAGGCTCTCGGCCGACGGGGTGGACGGCATCGGCGAGTGCGCGCCCCGGTCGTACGTCACCGGGGAGACCACCGCGAGTGTGCGCACGGCGCTCGAACAGATCGACTTCGACGCCCTGTTCGCGCTGCTGACCGGGCCGGATCCGCAAGAGCTGCTGGAGCTGCTCCACCGGGACGGCTTCGCGCGGACCTTCGGGATCGACGGCGGCAACAACCTGCTCTGCCTGCTGGAGACGGCGGTCCTCGACTGGCTGGGACGCCGGTCGGGACTGGGCGCGCGGGAGCTGTTGCCGGGCGGGACCGAGGAGGAGCGCGGGTCACTGCCCGTCTCTCAGGTGCTCGACCTCAGCCTGGACGCCGAGGAGTTCCTCTCCACCCGGGGGCCCTTCCACTTCGTGAAGATCAAGGCGTCGGACGACATCGAGCACGACGCCCGGACCGTCCGGACGATCCGCGACAAGCTCGGCGACGACGTACCGGTCATGGTCGACGCCAACATGTGCTGGACGCCCGAGAACTCGGTCGGCCACGCCCACCGGCTGCGCGAGGCCGGCGTCGACTATGTGGAGGAACCGCTGCCCAAGGGCTCGTGGGAGGCGCTGCGCGCGCTGCGCCGCGACGGCGGGCTGCGGATCATGCTGGACGAGTCGGTGTGCACGGCCCGGGACGCCCGTACGGCGGTCGAGTCCGGGGCCTGCGACGCGTTCAACATCCGGGTGTCGAAGAACGGGGGGCCGCTGCCGGCCGCCGGGCTCGTCGCCTACGCCCGGGAGAACGGCGTCCGCTTCCAGTTCGGGGTCCAGGTCGCCGAGGTTGGCCCGCTCATCAACTCCGGCCGGGCGCTGGCCTTCGGCCACCCGGACGCGCTCACCGTCGAGGCCGGGCAGTCCGACCGCTTCTTCCCGGAGATGATCGTCGCCCCGCCCCCGGCCGTCGACCGCCACACGAACACGCTGGCTCCGGCCGACGGCACCGGCTGGGGCATGGACCTCGCCGCGAGCGCGGAGCGCTGGGCCGTACGGGATTACTGACCCCCCCTTCCCACTCTCGCGTCACCGACGCACATCACCCACCACACCCATGCCTGAAAGGCGGGAACGTCATGACCGTACTGTTCGAATGCACCTACCGGGGTGGCCGCTACTTCGGCCTCGGACTGCCCGAGGACGGCCGGCCGTTGAGCCTCACACCGCTCGGGAGCCGGGACCTGGGGAAGCTGCTCACCGAGGGCGGTGACGTCGCCGTGCTCCTCGCCGCCTCCGAGACGGTGACCGTTCCCGTGAGCGAACTCGACACCGTTTCCTTCCGCCCGCCGCTGCTGCCCGACCACCTCGGTGACGCGGTCGTCGGCGGCTTCATGCAGACCCACAACGTCAAGGTGGACGCGGACACCCCGTCCCAGCCGAACTGGTTCCTCAAGGGCCTCGGCGATGTGCTGAGGACCTCCGGGGAGGACCTGCGCTCGCCGGCCGGGTCCGTCGCGCTGACCGAGGAGGCGGAGGTCGTGCTCGTCTACGTCACCGACGCGGACGGCATGCCCCGGTACGTCGGCTACACCTTCGGCAACGACCTCACCGACATCGGCCGCTTCCGCCGCCACCGCGGGCACCTCTCGTACGCCAAGCTGTGCGACGCGGGCGTGGCGCCCTGGCTCTTCCTCGACGAACCGCCGCGCCACGTCACCGGGCACGTCACGATCGAGCGGGACGGCGAGCCGTGCTGGCGGGGCGAGTTCACCACCGGCACCAAGGCCCTGCACTACGGGCTCGACGACATCATGTCCGAACTGTTCTCCCACGACGCCCTGCTCGCCCCCGGCCGTGTCCACTACGTCTACATCGGCGCCGACCGCAGCAGCTTCCACGACGGCTTCCGGATGGCCGACCGCGACCGCGTCACCCTGGACTTCACCAGCCACGGGGTCACCCTGTCGAACACCGTGCGATGTGCGTCGCCGATGCTCGCGGCCGCCGCGCGCGAGGGATCGTGAGCGGCGGTGAGCGGGGGCGCGCGCGGGCTGACGGGCCGCGTCCGCCGGCCGGCGGGGTGCGCAGGCTCAGTGACACGGAGGCGACGTTCGCGTACACCCATGCGCTGATGCGCGGCAGGGGCGGGCTCACCACCTCCTTCACGATGGACGGCGTGTTCTCGCCGGA
This sequence comes from Streptomyces sp. CA-179760, assembly GCF_050937045.1. Taxonomy (NCBI): domain Bacteria; kingdom Bacillati; phylum Actinomycetota; class Actinomycetes; order Kitasatosporales; family Streptomycetaceae; genus Streptomyces; species Streptomyces sp. CA-179760. The sequence goes on along the minus strand of NZ_JBNJLZ010000001.1, from coordinate 6,085,527 downwards.
GCGGGTGGAGGCGGCCGTGGAGCTGTGGCTGCGGCGGCTGCCGCTGCTGTCACTGCGGATCGAGGACACCGGGGGCGACGGACTGTGGTTCCGGCGGGGAGAGCCCGGGCCGCCGACGGGTGAGCGGCTGTGGGGGCTGCGGGTCGGGCGGACCGCGCAGGGGGCGACGCGTTTCTCCCTCGGACTGCACCCCGCGATCTGCGACGGCCACTCGGTCGGGCGTCTCGTACGGCCGCTGCTGGACGCCCTGTTCGGCGTTCCGGGTGCCTGTACCGGGGAGGAGGAGCTGCCGCCGGACACCGACGAGCTGACGTACGAGAGCGGCGGGGTGTGCGGGGTGTGCGTGCCGGGGCCGGCGCGGCGGGCCGTGACGTCGTACGGAGGAGGAGCGGGCGCAGGGCCGGGACCGGGGCGTGGGCGGTGGACCGGGGTGGTGCGTGAGGGTGGTGAGGGTGTGACCCTCGCCCTCGGTCCGTACGAGACCCGGCGGCTGCGTGACTGGTGCGGGGCGCGGCGGCTGACGGTCAGCGGGTTCCTCGCGACCGTGCTGGCCGACGCGTTCGCCCGGGAGAGCGGCCGCCGGGAGGTGACGGTCGCCAGGTCGGTGTCCCTGCGCCGGCGTTACGCCGAGCGGGCGCTGATCAGCGAGCCCGGGTGTGTGCTGGGCGTGGTGCGGGCGCGGCTGCGGGCGGGCGGCTCCGGTCGCGACGCCGTGGGCGCGGGGGGTGACCTCGTGGGCCGGGCCCGGGGCCATGCGGAGGTGCTGTGCTCGGCCGGGCGGGAGTGGCGTCCGGAGCGGCGGGCGCACACCGCGATCCGCCGGGCGGTGGAACGGGACGCGGCGGGGGGCGGGGGGCCGGAGCTGCGGGTGACCGACGCCGGTTCGGTGGACACCGCGCTCGGACCGCACGCGGGGCGGGTCACGGGGTTCCGGACCGTGGTGGCCCGGGGTGACGGAACGCTCGACGGCGCGCTGCATCTGTCGTCCTTCAAGGGGGCGTTGACGGTGGCGCTGGCCGTCGGAGGGCCTTGGGCGGCGGTGGCCGAGCGGGAGTTGAGTGACGCCATGATGTCGCCCGACCGCAGGTGAGAGCCCTGCGGGAGGGCGGACTCCTCAAAGTCGTAGCTGGAGGTGGTCCCCTCGATTGAAAACAAAGAGTTCGTTCTCTATTTTTTAAGGGCAGGCTTCGAACCGACGGGGCCCCAGTGCGACCAGTCCAGAGGAAGGGAACGCGTCATGGTGAGGGCGTCTTCCAGGGTGGCTCCCGGGCGGAGCGGATCCTCCGCACGCCGTTCCTCCTCCGGCGCCTTCGACGCCTTCATCGCGGAGATCTTCGAACGGCTGCCCCGTGCCGACCAGCGCAGATGGGCCCATGTCTACACACGTGGCCTGCTGGTGACGCCGGGTCGCAAGACGGTCCGCAGGCTCGCGGCGTCCGTCTCGGACTCCGCCACGGCGGCCCAGGCCCTGCACCAGTTCGTCAACGCCAGCCCCTGGGACTGGGAGCCGGTCCGCGCCCGTCTGGCCGACTGGGTCGTACGGCGGTCCCGGCCGGGTGCCCTGGTCATCGGTACGGCGGTGCTGCCCAAGCGGGGGGACCGCTCCTGCGGAGTGCACCGCCGCTTCGTCCCCCGGGACGGCCGTACGGTCAACTGCCAGGTCGGCGTCGGGGCGTTCCTCGCGCTGGAGCAGGGGACGGTGCCGGTCGACTGGCGGTTGCTGCTGCCCGGGCGGTGGGCCGAGGACGCGGAGGCGCGTGGGCGGGCCGGTTCGGTTCCGGCCTCGGGGTCGGCTGAGGCCCTGGCGTTGGACCTGGTGGACGGGGCCGGCCCGGGCGGGGTACCGGTCGTCGCCGACCTGCTCGGGTTCGCGGACACCACCGCGCTGGCGGGCGGGCTCGCCGGCCGGGGGCGGCGGTTCGTCGTCGCCGTACCCGATGACTTTGTGGTGCACCCGGACCGCGCCGCTCTCGCTGGGGCCGGCTCTCGTGCCGGGGCCGGTGCGGACGCCGCAGGTGTGACCGCGCGGAGCCTCCTCACAGACCACCCGGCGCGAGTGGCGACGGGGGTGGTCCGCCTCCCCGGCACCCCCGTCGCCCTCCGGTTGATCGGCGAGCCGGGAGGCGGACGGATCTGGCTCACGGACCTCGTCGACAGGTCGCCGCGCGAGGTGCTGGCGCTGGCCCGGCTGCACGCGGGTGCCGTCGACACGGTGGAGCGGCTGGCCGACGACTTCGGCCTGCGCGCCTTCGAGGGGCGCTCGTACGCCGGCTGGCACCACCACAAGACCCTGGTCTCCGCCGCCTTCGCCTACAGCACGCTCGGCTCCACCGCCCCGGCCCGCACACCACACCGCCCACGCACCACCCGCCCACCGCACCGGACCCGGACCTCGACGACCGGCGGACGCGCCGGCACGGCACCGGGGCGCGCCCCCGGGGTTCCGGGCCGGCCGCTCACGGCACCCGGGCGAGCCCTGGCGGCTCCGGCACGGACGGCTGAGCCGTCGACGCGGGCTGCCGGGGCCCGGCGGCGAACCGACGGGGCTACGCCATGGGCTACGGCGGCTTCGGCACAGGCCTCTCCGGGGCCTCCCGCGCGAGCTGATGCGGCGTCGTCGGCGCAGCCGCCCTCAGCCCCGGCCCGGCCCTCCGAGCCCCCGGGACCGAAACCGGCCTCCGCGAGACCCACACGGCCCCCCGCACCCGCCTCGCACCCCCTCCCCACCCCGATACGAACGGAATCCTGATGGCCCTTCCCAAAGCGTTCTGGTTGTTGTGGTTCGGGCAGACCGTCAGTCGGCTCGGGACGCTCGCCCCTGCTTTTCTCGTGCTCTACATGGAGCAGGACGGGCTCGTCGCCCCGGGCACGACCCCGCTCGTCGTCGGGCTCTTCGGTGCCGGTGTGGTGTTGTCCGGGCTGGTGGGAGGGGCGGTCGCCGATCTGATCGGGCCGCGTCGCACCATCGTCGCCGCCCAGCCGGTCTCCGCCGCGATGGCTCTGCTCTTCGCCGTCGCCGAGAACGTCGTCGCCCTGTGCGCGCTGTCGCTGATCACCGGGTTCCTGTCGGCCGTCGACCGGCCGGCCGGGGCCGGGCTGATCTCCGCGATCGTGCCGCAGGAGCAGTTCGCGAAGGCGTACAGCCTCTTCCTCGTCGGCTTCAACATCGGCATGTCGCTGAGCCCGGTCCTCTCCGGTTTCCTGCTCGAAGTCAGCCCCGGTGCCCTCTTCGTGGTCTGGGCGGCCTCCAGCCTCGTCTACGCGGCCCTCGTCTTCGCGGTGCCCGCCGATCCGGCACCCGTGCAGGACACCGACCGGCCCGCCGGGGCCGCGGCGGCCCTCAAGTCGGCCGCACGCGGGATCGCCGAACCCTTCCGGACTCCCGTCCTGGTCGCCTTCCTCCTCCTGACCTTCCTGCTGGCCTGCATCTACCTCCAGGTCAACTCCGCATTGCCGCTCGACATGCGGGCCAGCGGGCTGACCACCGGGGACATCGGCTTCGTCCTCGCCGCCAACGCCGTGCTGTCCGTGCTGCTGCTCCCGCTCGTGCCCCGCCTGGTCGGCGGCCTGCGCGCCCACGTCCCGCTGATCCTGGCTGCCTCGTTCATGGCGCTCGGCTTCGGCGGCAACGCCCTCGCCGGCGGCATGGTCTCCTTCACGATCGCCACCGTCGTATGGACGCTCGGCGAGGTGCTGTGGGCCCCGATGTCGGCCACCTTCATCGCCGACCGGGCCCCGGCCGGACGCAGCGGCACCTACCAGGGCTCGTACTTCTTCGCCTGGAACGCGGCGTTCATGGTCGGCAGTCCCGCCGGGCTCGCCCTCGCCCACGCCCACGGCTACGAGTCGCTGTGGATGTCCGTCCTCGGCCTGGGGATCGCGGCGGCGGCCGGCTTCGCCCTGCTGCCCCGACTGGCCGGGTTCGTGACCAAGCCCGACCCCGGCCCCGACTCCGACTCCGGCCTCGGCACGGACCTCGACACCGAGTCCGTGGCCACCGCCCGGGCGACCACCCCGGAAAACCTGACCCGAGAGACAAGGTGACCCACCATGCCCGCACCCACCCCCCGCACCGCACTCCTCGTCGGCGCCGCCGGCGGCATCCTCAAGGAGGTCTCCCGCGAGCTCGCCGAGGAGGGCCACACGCTGGTCCTGTTCGACCGGGACGCCGAGGCCCTCGGCCGGCTCGCCGAGGAGCTGGGACGGATCACCAAGGTCGAGACGGTCGTCGGTGACATCACCGACATCCCGGCGGCGGAACGCCAGTTGACCGACATCGTCGAGAGGTTCGCCCCGTCCATCCTCGTCAACGGCGTCGGCGGTGACACCCGCGTGATCGGCTACGCCGACCTCACCACCGACCACTTCGACGAGTCCTTCCTGGAGAACGTGGTCAGCAGCTGGATCGCGGTCAAGGTGTGCGCCCCGCGCATGGCCGCCGACGGCTACGGCCGCATCGTCAACTTCGCCTCGGCGGGCGGCCGTACGTACAGCCGCTTCAACAACGCCGCGTACGTCGCCGCCAAGGCCGCCGTCATCGGCATGACCAAGCAGCTGGCGTTCGAGCTGGCCCCGACCGGGGTCGTCGTCAACGTCGTCGCCCACGGGCCCATCGCCACCGAGCGGGTCGCCGGGGCGTTCGAGCGGCGTGACCCGGCGCAGCAGCAGGCCGTCCTGGCCAAGCTGCCGATGGGCCGCTACGGCACCGTCGCCGAGGCCGTCGGCAGTGTGCTGCACCTCTGCTCCGAGAGCGCCGGCTACTCGACCGGGTCCGTCATCGACATCAACGGCGGCATCTACATGTGAGTCCCGCCCGCACACCGTCCCACGCCCAGTGACACCGGAGGCATCCATGGCGAAGTTCGTCGTCGAGTTCGAGTACAACGTCGACCGTGCGGGCCGGGAGCATCTGCACCCCGCCCACACCGAGTATCTGCGGTCCCTCACCGACAGCGGCGTCCTGCTGCTCGCCGGCCCGCTCAAGGACGCCAACGGCGGCCTGCTGGTCTACGAGGCCGAGGACCGCGACCGCCTCCAGGAGGTCCTGGACGCCGAGCCCTACGTCAAGGGCGGCATCGTCTGCCGGGTCCGTATCCGGCAGTGGGCGCCGGGCAAGGGCACGTGGGCCGCGGCGGCGGAGAAGGCCGCGGCCTGAGCCCGGGGCTTCGCCCCCGCCGCCCCTCCCCGTAATGAAGCAAGCCTCCCCGAAAGGACCGACTGACGTGCTCGTGACGCCAGTTCAGCAAACCCCCACCCCGCTGCGCCGGGAAGCCCTGCACGCCGGGATCGTCGATCCGGGCATGGACTCGATGCGGCTGCTCAGTGAGACGGCGATGAGGTTCCCCGAGGCGCTGTCGTTCTCGTCGGGGGCGCCCCACGACGGTACGCACGACCTCACGAAGCTCTCGTACTACGTCGACCGGTACATCGCGCACCTGCGGGAGCAGGGGGTGCCCGAGCAGCGCGTCACCCGGCTGCACTTCCAGTACGGACCCGTCAACGGGTTCATCCGGGAAGAGGTCGCCCGCATGCTCGCCAAGGACGAGGACATCGATGTCGCGCCCGAGGCCATCATGATCACGCACGGCTTCCAGGAGGCGGCGCTCGTCGCCCTGCGGGGGCTGTTCCGCTCGCCCGACGACGTACTGCTGTCCGTGTCCCCGGCGTACGTCGGGATCCGCGGCGCCGCCCGCATGCTGGACATTCCGGTCAAGGGCATCACCGAGGGGCCCAACGGACTGGAACCGGAGGCCGTGGCCGCCGCCGTGCGCGCCGTGCGCGCCGAGGGCAAGCGGCCCGCCGCGCTCTACCTGGTCCCCGACTTCTCCAACCCGTCCGGCACGGTCGTCCCCCTGGAGGCCCGGCGGCGGCTGCTCGCGCTGGCCGCCGAGGAAGGGTTCACCATCCTGGAGGACAACCCGTACGGGCTCTTCGCGAGCGACGAGGAGAGGCTGCCGACGCTCAAGGCGCTGGACACCCGCGGTGACGTCGTCTACCTCGGCTCCTTCGCCAAGTCCGCGTTCCCGGGCGCCCGCCTCGGCTATCTGGTCGGTGACCGGGAGGTCGTCGGCGAGGACGGCACCCGGCGCACCCTCGCCCAGGAACTCTCCAAGGCCAAGGCGATGTTCACGGTCGGCTCGTCCTCGCTCTCCCAGGCCGCGATCGGCGGCATCCTCGTCGACGCCGGCTACGACCTGCGCTCCGCCACCCGCGATCTGGCCGCCGTCTACCAGGAGCGGCTCGCCGCCACCCTCGACGCTCTCGCCGAGCACTTCCCGCCCGAGCGGTACGCCGAGCACGGCGTGCGCTGGAACCGGCCGCGCGGCGGCTTCTTCCTGGTCGTCGAGGTGCCCTTCGAGGCCGACCTCGTCGCCATGGAACGGTCGGCCCGCGACTACGCGGTCAGCTGGGCGCCGATGAGGATGTTCCACCTCGACGGCAGCGGCGAACGCGCCCTGCGCCTCGGCTTCAGCAACCTCACGCCCGCCGCGATCCGCGAGGGCATCGCCCGCCTGGCCCGCTTCGTCGAGGCCGAGTCCACGTCCGAACCGGAGGCAACCTCATGAGCAGCACGCCCAAGCGCCCCGTGGCGGTGATCGTCGACGGCTACTCCGCCGGCAACTTCTACCCCGCCGCCTTCGCCGCGTACGGCACGGACGTCGTCCACGTCCAGTCCACCCCGGAGCTGATCCCGGCGATGGCACCGCCGGACCTCACCGCCTACCGGGAGAACATCGCCGGCCACGGCGACGAGAGCGCCCTCGTCGAGCGGCTGCGCGCCCTCGACCCCGTGTGCGTGATCGCCGGCCAGGAGTCGTCCGTGCCGCTCGCCGACCGGCTGAGCGAGGCGGTCGGCGTCCCCTCCAACGGCTCGGCGCTGTCACCGGCCCGCCGCGACAAGTACGAGATGATCGAGACGCTGCGCCGCGCCGGGGTGCGCTGCGCGCGGCAGCTCAAGACCGACGACCCGGACGCGGCGGTCGGCTGGGCCGAGGAGCACGGCAGCTACCCGGTGGTCGTCAAACCGCTGAGCTCGGCGGCCTCCGACGGCGTCTTCGTCTGCGACGGCCCCGACGCGGTCCGCGCCGCCGCCCGGAGCGTCCTCGACGCCCCGAACATGTTCGGCCTCGCCAACACCGAGATCCTCGTGCAGTCCTATCTCAAGGGCACCGAGTACATCGTCGACACCGTCAGCCGCGGCGGCGAGCGGTACGTCTGCGGGGTCTGGGAGTACGAGAAGACGCTGCTGCCGTCCGGCAAGAACATCTACAACCGCGACCTCCTCGCCGACCCGTACGACAACCCGGTGGTCGCCGAACTCACCGCGTACGTCGACGAGGTCCTCGCCGCCCTCGGCGTCGCCTGGGGGCCGGCCCACGCCGAGGTCATCGTCACCGACGAGGGCCCCGTCCTGGTCGAGATCGGCACCCGCCTCAACGGCAACATCAACGCCCCCTTCCACGACGTGTGCCTCGGCCACAACCAGGCGGCGCTCACCGCGCAGGCGTACACGCGGCCCGACGAGTTCCGCGCCGAGTACGCCGGCCGGACGTACACGAGGCTTCAGCCCGCCGTCGTCTACAACGCCCCGACCGCACTCGACGGTGTCGTCGACAGCGTCGACGAGACGGCCGTGGCGGAGATCCGCGGCCTGGAGAGCGTCTTCCTCGCGGCGGTCAAGTACGCGCCCGGCGCCCGGATCAAGCCGACGGTCGACCTGCTGACCAGCTCGATGCGGGTGTTCCTCACGGCGCCGGACGAGACGGCCCTGACGGCCGGCTACGAGAAGGTGCGCGCGCTCAAGGACGCCGTGTACCGGGTCGCCTGACCCCCACCCGCTCCCCGTCCCTCCCGCTTCCCTCCCCTTTTGTTCTCTTCCTTCTTCCACGACTTGCTTCCCGGAGGTCTGTCATGCACAGCCGTATCGGTCTCTTCCTGTCCCCCGTCCACGAGACCGGGCAGGACCCGCACCTCGCGATCCGCCGCAACCTGGACCTCGTCGAGTACGTCGACGACCTCAACTTCGACGAGGCCTGGTTCGGCGAGCACCACACGCTGGGCTGGGGCCTGGTCGGGGCGCCCGAGACGCTGATAGCCGCCGCCTCGCAGCGCACCACCCAGATCAAGCTGGCCCACGGCGTCGTACCGCTCTCCGGCCACCACCCCTTCCACGTGGCGAGCCGGGCCGTCCACCTCGACCACCTCACCCGCGGCCGGTACATCCTGGGCGTCGGCCCGGGCGTGCCCTTCGACGCGAAGATGTTCGGCCTGGAGCAGCCGGTGCAGCGGCGCCGCCTGGAGGAGGCCCTGCCGACGGTCCTGGAGCTGGTCAACGGCGACGAGCGGATCACCCAGCAGACGGACTGGTTCGACCTGCGCGACGCCAAGCTCCAGCTGCCGCGCTTCAGCCCGCAGGGCATCGAGGTCGCGGTCGCGACGTCCGGTACCTCGCAGTCCAGCCCGCGCCTGATCGGCCAGTACGGGCTGAGCATGACCTCCTTCGCGCTGCCCTTCGCCCTCCTCACCCCGGGCGCCCCCGCGCACATCAACCTGGCCCACCAGTGGAAGTACGCGGAGGAGGCCGCCGCCGAGCACGGGCAGACCCTGGACCGCGACAAGTGGCGTATCGCGCTGCCGGTGCATGTGGCCGAGACGCGTGAGGAGGCGTTCGCGGACGTCCGCGAGGGCTACGACCGCTGGCTGTTCGAGTACTTCGGCAAGGCGGCCGGCCGTGAGGTCCTCAGCCCCGACGTGCCGCGCGAGAAGGCGCTGGAAGCCCGGGTCGAGGCGGGCGGCGCGCTCGTCGGCTCGGTGGACGACGTGGTCGCCGGCATCGAGCGGCTGCACGAGATCACCGGCGGCTTCGGCACGCTGCTCGTCTACGTGGCCGACTGGACGTCCTGGGAGAAGACCAACCGCAGCATGGAGCTGCTGGCCCGTCATGTCGCCCCCCGCATCAACGGCTCGGCGGCCCGGCCGCAGGAGGCGGTGGACTTCGCGATCGCCAGCCGGAAGAAGTAGCGCGCCGCAGCACCTGGTGCGAGGAATCGTCCTCGCCGAGCCCGCCGTATGTCACGTCACGTCACGCCAGGTCGGGCCGTTCCGTCGGCCCGGCCGTGCGTCCCACCCGATCGGAAAGAACTCATGCTGGAGCAACGCTCGTTCCGCGACATACTCGGCCGGTTCACCACGGGAGTGGTACTGGTCACCGCTGACACGGCCGAAGGCCCCAAGGGCATGGCGGTCAACTCCTTCACCTCCGTCTCCCTCGCCCCGCCGCTGGTCGCCCTGTGCGCCGCGGACACCTCCTCGACCTGGCCGGCGATCCGCGAGGCCGGCTCCTTCGCGGTCACGATCCTCGGCGATCGGCACGCCGAGCTGTGCCGCCTGTTCAGCACCAAGGGCGCCGACCGTTTCGCCGCGGGCGCCTGGACCACGACCCGGGCCGGGCACCCCATCCCCGCCGACGGTCTCGGCTGGCTGGACTGCCGTATCAGCACGGTCCACCCGGCGGGCGACCACGAGCTGGTCATCGCCGAGGCCCTGGAAGGCGCCCTGACGGCCGAGGAGGGCCCCCTGGTCTTCCACGCCGGCCGGTTCACGGCCCTGGCAGCGGCCTGACGGGGCTCCCGCCGACACGGGCCGATGAGCCCCCCCGGGTGCGCCACCGCCTCCGACACCGGCCCGGCACGGGATCCGGATCCCGCACGGGTGCCGAGCCCCGCACGGGCGTCAAGTCCCTCACGGGCACTGGGGCCAGCCGCGGGCAAGGCCCGGGCCGTGGCTACGGTCCGGTTCCAGCACCGGATCCAGCTGGGCACACCCCAACACGGGCACTGCGTCCCAGCCACAGGCGCGACCCTGGCCGTGGCTCCGGCTCCAGTTCCCGCACCGGGCCGGGCCGTTGTACGGGCCAGGCCGCCAGGCAAGACATGGCACCCCGCCGCCCACCACCTGCCACAAGCACCCGCCCCCACCGGCACCGGCACCCGCACCCGCACCCGCACCCGCACCCGCCACCTACCCTCCCGCCCGCCACCCGCCGATCCGAGGCCACCGGCGTCCTCGGCCCGGCGTGGGGCCCGGTCCGGCTGGACGGCCCGCTGAGCCCGGGACCCGGCCTCGCCCCCGGACCCGACTCCGAACTCCGCCCGGCCCGGGACCCGACTCCGCCCGTCAGGGCCCGGCCCGGCTTGCGAGGGCCCGGCCCGGGATCCGGCTCCGTCCTCCCCCTGCCCCGGACCTGGCCCCGCCCGCCCGGCGGACCAGCCCCGGCTCGGAGGGGCCGGCCCTGCCCGGGACCCGCCCCGGGACGCGTTCGTCGCGTCGACGCCCATGAGAAAGGCAACCCGCGTGTCCCACACCGATCCGACACCCAAGACGGTCACCCTCCCGCTGGCGCCGGATGCCGGGCCGGAGGCCGACCTCCGCTTCGTCCGGACCGCCCCGCGTCACCTCGTCGACCGCAGCGCCGTGGCCGAGGTGCTGATCACCGACTGGCGGCAGCTGGGCCCCGACACGTTCCGGCTGGGCGCGCAGTGGCCGCGCGGGCACCACTTCTACGCGCCCATCGCGGGTGCCTGGTACGACCCCCTGCTCACCGCGGAGTCGCTACGGCAGGCCTCCGTCCTGGTCGGGCAGACGTACTACGGGGTCCCGGCGGACCATCACTTCACCATCACCGAACTGGAGTTCGAGGTCGTACCGGGTGTCATCCTGCTCGGCACCCGCCCCGCCGAGATGCGCCTGGAGGCCGCGGCCACGGACGTCCGGGGCGCCGGCCCCCCGACCGCGCTGACCCTGGAGGCCGACCTGCTGCGCGGCGACGACTTCGCCGGCGCGGGACGACTGACCCTGCACGCGTCCGCCCCCGAGACCCCGCCGCAGGGGAGGGCGGCGGGTACCCGTCCCTGCCCGACCCCGTGCCTCCCGCGATCGTGGGGCGCCTCGACGAACGCGACGTCGTCCTCGGCGTCCCCCGCTCCGCCGCCGCACGCCGGGGCCTGAACTGGGACCTGCGCATCGACCCCGGCCACCCGGTGCTCTTCGACCATCCCACCCACGAGATCCCCGGCATGGTGCTCCTGGAGGCCGCCCGCCAGGCCGCACAGGCGGCCTGCGCCCCGTACCGCGTACTCCCCGTGGAACTGCGCAGCGCCTTCCACTTCCCCCTGACCCTGGGCCTCCCCTGCCGCATCTCCGCGACCAGGCTCCCCGCGCAGGACGCGAGCGAGGACGCCGCGCTCCGGGTCACCGCGTGGCAGTCCGGCCGACTGGCCTTCGACAGCCTCGTGGTGGCGAGCCTGTGCGACTGAACCCGGCAGGACACTCCTAGGGCGAGAGGTCGCCGTCGTTCCCGCCCGGCTGCGGCTCGGCCAGCTGTGCCGTGCAGTACGCCACGACGTTCCCCTCACCGCCCGCCGCCGCCACGAGACGCTGCCACACCGTCGCGTTCACGCCCTCGCCGTTTCCGCCGACCTCCTGGTAGTCGCGGCAGTCGTCCTCGGTGGCCGGGGCAGGGGCGGGGCGTTCGCGGCCGTCGTCCGCCGGGAGTCCCGCCGCGCCGATCACGCCCAGGGCGACACCGACCAGCACGAGTCCGGCGAGCAGCACGGAGAGCGTCGTCCGCGGGGACGGCACCGCGGACCGCCGCCCCCGGGGCTCCCAGTCGTCCCGGCGGCGGCCGCGGATCCGGTGGTCCCGGGCGGGCCCGGCGTCCCGGGCGGCCCGGAACGCGGCCACGGCCCGCTGCTCGGCCTCGGCGTCGACACCGTCCCGGACGAGGCAGGCGACGATCAGCGCCTCGACTTCCGCGTCGGGCAGGGCGGGACGGGAACCATGGCCGGGAAGCCCGCCGCCGCTCTGCCGTTCACCCATGTCCGATTCCATTCCTGCCGGTTCATGCTCGGTTCCTGCTCGATCCGCGCGCCCGCGCGCCCGCGCGCCCACTCGCCCGCACTGCCGCACGGCCGCACTGCCGCACTGCCGCCGGGCCACCAGTACGTCCCGCTCGTCCGGCCTGTTCAGGACGGAGCGACCGCGCGGTCCCGTCAGCCCCGCCGGAGAAGCTGAGCTTCGTTCACGTCTACTCCCCCAGCGTCCGGGGAGCCTCATCCGTCACATCCTCCGTGCCCAACTGCCGGGCGAGGCGCCGCAGCCCCCGGTGCGCGGCCGTGCGTACCGCGCCCGGCCGCTTGCCCAGGACGCGCGCGGCGGCCGGGCCGTCGAGGCCGACCACGACGCGCAGCAGCACGGCCTCGGCCTGGTCGCGGGGCAGCCCGCGCACCAGCTCCAGGGCGCGCTCGGTGGACAGGGCCTCCAGCGCCTGGTCGTGCGTGCTGTGCGGCCCGGGCAGGTCCAGCACGTCCTGTTCCAGCACGGCCGGCCGGGGCCGTACCCGCTGCCGGCGCAGATGGTCCAGCGCCCGGTGCCGGGCGATGGTCGCCGTCCAGCCGCGAAAGCCGGCCCCGTCGCCCTGGAACCGCCCCAGATCCCGGGCGATCTCCAGCCAGGCTTCGGACGCCACGTCCTCCGCGTCGTCCCCGACCAGGCCGCGCAGATAGCCGAGCAGGCCGGGCTGCACGAACCGGTAGGCGACCGCGAAGGCCGCCTCGTCTCCCTGCTGGGCCCGCGCGACGGCCGCGCCCAGTTCCCCGTCGTACGCCCGCATGCGCCGGGGTGCCGCTCCCTGACCCACGTACCGTCCCCGTCCGTACCGAGTGCGCGCCCTCCCGTACCACGTCCCCACGGTGATCAGCGCCGGTGCGGACGGAAGTGTCACAGCGCGTCAGACGCCCGGGGACCGACCACCGTTCGGGTCAACCGGACCCGCCGTCCTCGGGAGCGCGGGCCCACGGAGGTTTGGGCCAAGTGACGTACCGGGGAGCTCTGTCACGCGATGCAACCGCCCGACGAAAGGCGAGCGCCGTATGCCGTCTCCCCTCCTGCGCACCGCAGTCGCCACCGCTCTGGCCCTCGGTGCCCTCGGTCTGGCCCAGCCCGCCCGGGCCTCGTCCACGGACGGCGTGTACACCGTCCGGGTGCCGGACGGTGATCCGCACAAGCGGTCCCTCGCCCCGCGCACCACCGAGCCGTTCAGCATGGTCGGTGTCACCTGGGCCGACCCGGACGCCGCCCTGGACGGCACCGCGTATGTGCGCACCCGCTCCCGCGAGAGCGGCGAGTGGAGCGCGTGGCGGGCGCTGGACACCGATGTGCGCACGCCCGAGAGCGGCCCCGACCACGACGACGCCGGGGTGCGTGGCGGCACCCAGCCGCTGTGGACCGGGCCCTCGGACGGCGTCCAGGTGCGCGTCTCGGGCGGACGGCTGCCCCAGGGGCTGCGCGTCGAACTGGTCGACCCCGACGGCGGACCGGACGCCGTGCAGACCTCGGTCGTCGAACCCGGCGTCCCCGAACCCGGGGTACCGGGCGTCGCCGAACCGGCCCCCGGAGCGCCGGCCCTGGCCGGCCGCCCCACCGTGACGTCGCGCTCCGCCTGGGGCGCCGACGAGTCCCTGGTGAAGGACCCGCCCACCTACACCACCGGCACCCAGGCGATGTTCGTCCACCACACGGCGGGCACCAACGACTACACCTGCGCCCAGTCGGCGTCGGTCGTGCGCGGCGTGTTCCTCTACCACGTGCAGAGCAACGGCTGGAACGACATCGGCTACCACTTCCTCGTCGACAAGTGCGGGACCGTCTTCGAGGGCCGTGCGGGCGGCATCGACAAGCCCGTCCTCGGCGCGCACACCTACGGTTTCAACACCGCAACCAGCAGCGTGTCGGTGCTCGGCGACTACTCCACGGCGAGCACCAACGCCGCGGTGCGCGCGTCGGTCGCGAAGGTGGCGGCCTGGAAGCTCGGCCTGTACGGCCTCGACCCGGCCGGGACCGTGGTGCTGACCTCCGGCGCCGACAACGGCAAGTACCAGGCGGGCCAGAAGGTCACGCTCAACCGTATCTCCGGGCACCGCGACGGCTCCCCGACGGAGTGTCCCGGCCAGAACCTCTACAACGACCTGCCCGAGATCCGCGCCCTCGCCGCGAAGGCCGGCACGCTCGTCGCGCCGCAGCCGAATCCGGAACCACAGACGGAGCCACACGCGGAACCGCACACGGAACCCGAGCCGGACTGGGAGCAGGAACTCGCCGAGCTGGGGATCGAGGGCGTGCTCGCCCGCTGACGCTACGGCCGGGGCGCCGTGCCCGCCGCGTCCCGGCAGAGCAGCCGCAGCGATCCATGACCGCCGTAGCAGCGGCGGGCCTCGTCGATCGGGTCCCAGAGGCGCCCGTCGGGGGTGCGTATCCAGTGGTCGCCGCCGGTGGCCCACCACTCGGCCCCGGTCTGCCGTGCCATCACCTCACCGGCATAGGCCCCGAACCCGCGCAGCACCTCCTCCACGGCCGCGTACGGTGCTCCTTCCCGCCGTATCCCCTCGATCATGCGGTCGATGCTCCACAGACTCTGTACCGAGTAGTCGAGGCGCAGTCGCGCTCCCTCGCGCATCGTCGCCACTGTGTCCGCCGCCCACCGCAGCGGCTTCGCAGCCGCCGATGGCCTGGTCTCCTGCTGAGTCGTCACATTCCGAAAAGCGCTGCGGCGCGGCGTCGCATTACGCGAAATCGGCGACTTCCCGGAAGTGGCGCAGGACCGCCCCACCGCGGCCTTACGACAGTCACAGGACTCTTTCAGGAACGGGGTTTAGGACGGTCAGGGCGACCCCGCGGCCTCAGCCCCGCTGCCGGGTCCGGCGGGACACCACCGCGCGCAGCACCCGCCGCCCCTCGATCGACACCTCCAGGGCGCGCCGCAGCCCGGCCACCCCGTGTCCGGCCAGGACCTCCAGGACAACGACCTGACGGCGCAGTTCGGCGGCGACGAGCGGCGACATGCCCTCCGTACGGCCCTGGCGGCGGGGGTCGACCGAGGAGGCGTCGTCCGGGGCGGTGTCGAGGAGGCGGTGGATCTGGAGGGAGGCGACGGAGCAGGCGTCGGCCCACACCCGCACCTCGGCGGCGGACCGCTGAGCGGGAGCGGCCTCGAGCATCCGGTGGGCGAGCGCGACCGCCTCGTCCCCGTCGCCCGCGCCGTCCAGCTTCCCGCGCGCCTGCTCAAGACCGTCACCCCAGTCGCCGGCTCCGGCGTCGTCGGTGAGGCTCGCCCACAGCGGCCGCAGGATCTCGTCGTCACCGCCCAGCAGGGGCACACACCGATCCAAACAAGCCAGCCCGCTCGCGGCCAGCCCGCGTTCGTCGGCCTGTGCGATCAACTCCACCAGGCTCATCCACGCCTCCCTCCGCGGGCCTTCTCGGGGCCCTACCAGGCCGCTACCAGCCCTCACCCCTCACGGAACCCGCACTTCCCCTTACTGCGCGCAATGGCCCCGGAGTGTCACAGGGGGACCACGCCCAGTCTGTCGAGGAAGCGGAACAAAAGGTTTTCGGCCAGGGGATCAGGGTCTGAAGTCAGTACGTCCACCAGCGCGTCGGCGTTCACTTCGTGTCCGGCCTCGGCGGCCCAGCGCACCGCGCGCTCGGCGGCGTCGCGGGGTTCGAGGAAGTAGTCCTCCAGCGTGAGGCCCTCCCGGTCCGCGCCCAGGTAGCCGGCCATCGCGGCCCGCGCGAGACAGGTCGTCCACGCCCCGCTCTCCGGCGCCGCGGCCTCCAGCACCACGCACTCGCTGTTCATGACGTACCCGAAGAGCGCGGGCGCCCCGGTCTCCCGGGCCAGGTCGTTCATGTTCCCGATGTCGCCCTCGCCGCTCGGGTACTCCCACAACTGCCATCCGCCGGGTGCCGAGGTGTGCGGCGTCATACCGTCCTCGGCCCCCGGCAGCGCGGTCAGCTCCGCCAGCGGCCGCTCCGCTCTGCCCACGACGAAGTAACCCCAGTAGCCCATGTTCCGGTTCCCCCCGGCATATTCGATTCGACTCGCGCCAGAAGACCACCACAGCCGTACGGGAGTTCGCAGCCGTATGGGCCAATTCGGGCGGAGTCAGCCGAGCCTGTCCGCCAGCGCCCGGAACTCCGCCCAGGACAGCTCGGGCCTGTCCGGGTCCCACAGCTTCTGGACGGTCGCCCGCAGCGGCATCCGGATCCCGGCCGCCACCTGGTCCTGCGTCTGCGAGTTCGCGAGGTCGCACCAGACGGCGAAGTTCCCGCCGAGGATCTGGCCGTCGTAGCGCTCGGGCACGGCCGTGGTGCCGCGCAGCACCCGTGGTGTCCACTGCTCGTAGATCCGCTGCCCCGTCGGATAGACGAAGGTCTGCGGCTCGCCGAGCACGTAGTACAGGAACTCGTCGTTGTAGTTGATCACCTTGCGGCCCGCCTCCAGGTACTCCAGAGGCTCCCGGGCGCCGATCTCCTTGCCGGTCCAGTAGGCGACCTGGATGTCCTTGTCGGGCTCGACGGACGTGCCGCGGAAGAAGCCGTCGTTCCACGCGCGCGGGGTGCGGTCGTGCTCGCGGACGGTGGCGGCGCGGTCGTTGAGCCAGCCGGTGGTGAGGTCGGCGACCGTGGCACCGGCGCCGTACTTCTCCCGCGCCGCGGCGGCCAGCTGCGGGAACGCCGCCTCCGGGTCGGAGCGGACCAGCGCCTGGTACTCGTCGGCCCCGAGGTGCCAGGGCTTGCCGGGGAAGAGCTCCGCGTACTCGTTCAGCAGTTCGTCGACGATCTCGGCGCTCTCGGGCTTGGAGATGTCGATGGCGCCCTGCACCGCCGACCCCTGCGCGGTGCGCAGCTGGAGGTCGGGGTGGGCGCGCAGGACCGCGCCCAGGTGCCCGGGCGAGTCGATCTCGGGCACGACGGTGATGTGCCGGCTCTCCGCGAGGTCGATGATCTTCCGCACCTGCGCCTTGGTCAGATGCGGCTGGGACACGATCTCCGGCTGCGTGTCGGACTCGATCCGGAAGCCCTGGTCGTCGGAGAAGTGCAGGCCCAGCTGGTTGAACTTCAGATCGCCCAGCTCCCGGACCCGGTCCTCGATCCAGCCGGCCGTGAAGTTCTTGCGCGCGATGTCCAGCATGAACCCGCGCTGCGGCTTGGCCGGCTCGTCCCGCACCACGCCCTCGGGCGCCGTTCCGCCGTCACTCGTCTCCTGCTTGAGCGTGCGGGTGCCGTAGAAGACGCCCGCGTCGGCGGGCCCGGTGATCTCCGTGCGCCCGTCGCGCACGGTCATGACGTACGACTCCGGGTTGGCCTTCTTGTCGCCGCCGAGCGCCAGCCGCAGGTCCCCGGCGCGCCGGTCGTCCTTCTCGCCCGCGTACGTCAGCCCCAGCTCGCCCGCGACCAGGCGTCCCTCGTCGGCCAGCGCCGCGTCGTTCACGACCACGCGGTTGCCGCTCTCGGGCTTCCAGCCCGGGCCGCGCGCCGGCTCGTGGTCGCGTACGGCTGGGATCGTCCGCGGCGCCTTGGACAGGGCGTACGAGCGACTCGGACTCGGCGAGGTGCCCCGCGGGGCGGCCGCGGTCCCGCCCTGGGACGGTCTGGCCTCCGCCCCCGTGGACCCGCCGTCGCCGTCCGAGGCCGCCCAGAGCCCCAGACTCACCCCGGCCACGACCATGACCAACGCGACGGCCATGGCCACGACCAGCACTGGCCGCTGTTTCACCCGCTTCGCCGTATCCCGGCGCCTGTGCTGACTCACACGGCCAACCTAAAACCCGACGGCGCCCGGCGCGCGCCCGGACGCCTCCGGGCGCGTCCACCACACGTTTCGAAACTCTCTCCCGCGGGTGAAATTCGGGCATCCGTCGGACACGTCTCGGTCGCACTCGATAGCGTGACGTCACATCTCTCACACCTTGCCCTGCCGACACACGTGACGCCCATGAGGACCCACGCTGCCCGCGCACCGTCTCCCAGACCTCCCCGGCCGAGCCGCCATACCGGTGGAGCACTTCAACGCAGCCTCCGCGCAGGAACTGGAGCGGACCCTCCTCACCTGCCTGCGCAGCCATCGCTGGTCCCGGCGTGTCGCGGAACACCGTCCCTATCCGGACGTGGCCTCCCTGCTCGCCGCCTCCGACGAGGCGGCGTACGACCTGCCCTGGAGCGACCTCACCGAAGCCCTGGCGGCCGAGCCCCTGCCCGCCCTCCCCCCGGGCGCCTACGCCGCGGCCCACACGGCCCTCAGCGCCGCCTACGCCGCTTACGAGGCCCGCTTCGGCCATGTGTTCGTCATCTGCCTGGACGGCCTCACACCGGCCCAGGTCCTGGACCACCTCCTGGAGGCCATCCGGTCACGATTGACCAACGATCCGGAGGAGGAGCGGGCAGTGGTGGCCGACGAACTCCGGCGCCTCGCAACGGAACGGCTGGTGGACGCCCTCAGGGGCGCGGGGCTGTAGTCGATCTGCGGCTACCGCCGCGTGGGCGCGAGCAACCACTGCCGACCCGCACCCGGCGATTCCGGGCAAACCCCCATCTCCCTGGCCGGCACTAGCCCACCCGTACCCCTTTGCGTGCCAGTTTGATCACACCGAGGGACCCCCGCTCAGCTCAGCGGCAGCGCATCGCTACGATGCTGGGGGCCGGTGGACCGTACCCGGCCGGGCCCGACCGACACACCAAGCCGGCGCGGCCCCAATCCCCGCTCCCGGAGGAAACTTCCGTGCCGGCTGGAACGCTGTACCGCGGCCGGGAAGGAATGTGGTCCTGGGTGGCTCATCGAGTCACCGGCGTCCTCATCTTCTTCTTCCTGTTCGTTCACGTGCTGGACACCGCCCTCGTCCGCGTGTCCCCTGAGGCCTACGACAACGTCGTGGCCACGTACAAGACGCCGATCGTCGCGCTGCTGGAGTACGGCCTCGTCGCCGCCATCCTCTTCCACGCGCTCAACGGCCTGCGTGTCATCGCCGTCGACTTCTGGATCAAGGGCGCTCGCTACCAGAAGCAGATGCTCTGGACCGTCGTAGCCCTGTGGGCCGTGCTCATGCTCGGGGCGATCTACCCCGTCCTCGGCCACGCCGCTCGTGAACTGTTCGGGAGCTGACGCCAATGTCCACGTCTGAGAAGACCGCCGTCGGCGTCGGCCCCGTCGAGGGCGGCGCCGTCTACACCGTCGACAACCCCGCGCCCTTCATCGAGGCCCCGCGCCAGCGCACCAAGAAGACCCCGAAGTCCACGCGGGGCAACTTCGAGATGGCCGCCTGGCTGTTCATGCGCCTGTCCGGCGTGGTGCTGGTCGTGCTGGTCCTCGGCCACCTGCTGATCCAGCTCGTGCTGGACGGCGGCGTGTCGAAGATCGGCTTCGCCTTCGTGGCGGGCCGCTGGGCGAGCCCCTTCTGGCAGGTCTGGGACCTGCTGATGCTGTGGCTCGCGATGCTGCACGGCGCCAACGGCCTGCGCACGGTCATCAACGACTACGCGGAGCGCGCGAACACCCGGCTGTGGCTCAAGGGCCTGCTCTACACGGCCACGGTGTTCACCATCCTGCTGGGCACGCTGGTGATCTTCACCTTCGACCCGAACATCCGCTAGGCACGGGGCTGCGAGAATCATGAAGATCCACAAGTACGACACCGTCATCGTCGGCGCCGGTGGCGCGGGCATGCGCGCCGCCATCGAGTCGACGAAGCGCAGCCGCACCGCGGTCCTGACGAAGCTGTACCCCACCCGCTCCCACACGGGCGCCGCGCAGGGCGGCATGGCCGCCGCGCTGGCCAACGTGGAGGAGGACAACTGGGAGTGGCACACCTTCGACACGGTCAAGGGCGGTGACTACCTGGTCGACCAGGACGCCGCCGAGATCCTGGCGAAGGAGGCCATCGACTCCGTCCTCGACCTGGAGAAGATGGGCCTGCCGTTCAACCGCACGCCGAACGGCACCATCGACCAGCGCCGCTTCGGCGGTCACAGCCGTAACCACGGCGAGGCCCCGGTCCGCCGCTCCTGCTACGCGGCCGACCGCACCGGCCACATGATCCTCCAGACGCTGTACCAGAACTGCGTCAAGGAGGGCGTGGAGTTCTACAACGAGTTCTACGTCCTGGACCAGCTGATCACCGAGGTCGACGGCGTCAAGAAGTCGGCCGGTGTGGTGGCGTACGAGCTGGCCACCGGCGAGATCCACGTCTTCCAGGCGAAGTCCGTGGTCTACGCGTCCGGCGGCTGCGGCAAGTTCTTCAAGGTGACGTCCAACGCGCACACCCTGACCGGCGACGGCCAGGCGGCCGTCTACCGCCGCGGTCTGCCGCTGGAGGACATGGAGTTCTTCCAGTTCCACCCGACCGGCATCTGGCGCATGGGCATCCTGCTGACGGAGGGCGCCCGCGGTGAGGGCGGCATCCTCCGCAACAAGGACGGCGAGCGCTTCATGGAGAAGTACGCGCCGGTCATGAAGGACCTCGCGTCCCGTGACGTCGTGTCCCGCTCCATCTACACGGAGATCCGTGAGGGCCGCGGCTGCGGCCCCGAGGGCGACCACGTCTACCTGGACCTGACGCACCTCCCGCCGGAGCAGCTGGACGCGAAGCTCCCGGACATCACGGAGTTCGCCCGCACCTACCTCGGCATCGAGCCCTACACGGACCCGATCCCGATCCAGCCCACGGCCCACTACGTCATGGGTGGCATCCCGACGAACGTCGAGGGTGAGGTCCTCGCGGACAACACCACCGTCGTCCCCGGCCTGTACGCGGCCGGCGAGGTCGCCTGCGTCTCCGTGCACGGCGCCAACCGCCTCGGCACCAACTCGCTGCTGGACATCAACGTGTTCGGCAAGCGCGCGGGCATCGCCGCCGCGGAGTACGCGCAGACGGCGGAGTTCGTGGAGCTGCCGGAGAACCCGGCGGAGCTCGTGGTCGAGCAGGTGGAGCGCCTGCGTGACGCCACCGGCACCGAGCGCGTGACGGCGATCCGCCGCGAGCTGCAGGACACCATGGACGCCAACGTCATGGTGTTCCGCACCGAGCAGACGATCAAGACGGCGGTCGAGAAGATCGCGGAGCTGCGCGAGCGGTTCAGGAACGTGTCGATCCAGGACAAGGGCAAGCGGTTCAACACGGACCTGCTGGAGGCCATCGAGCTGGGCAACCTGCTGGACCTCGCCGAGGTCATGGCGGTCTCCGCGCTCGCCCGCAAGGAGTCCCGTGGCGGTCACTACCGCGAGGACTACCCGAACCGCGACGACGTCAACTTCATGCGGCACACGATGGCGTACCGCGAGGTCGGCGACGACGGTTCCGAAACCGTCCGTCTCGACTACAAGCCGGTCGTCCAGACCCGCTACCAGCCGATGGAGCGTAAGTACTGATGGCTACCCCTGTTGTGGACAAGGCGGAAGCGGCCGGCCAGCCCGAGCCCGGCTTCGCCGACTCCCCCTACATCACCGTCACCTTCCGGGTCCGCCGCTTCAACCCGGAGGTCGCGGCCGAGGCGAGCTGGGAAGACTTCCAGCTGGAGATCGACCCCAAGGAGCGCGTCCTCGACGCCCTCCACAAGATCAAGTGGGACGTCGACGGCACCCTGACGTTCCGCCGCTCCTGCGCGCACGGCATCTGCGGCTCCGACGCCATGCGGATCAACGGCAAGAACCGCCTCGCGTGCAAGACGCTGATCAAGGACATCAACCCCGAGAAGCCGATCACGGTCGAGGCCATAAAGGGCCTCACGGTCCTGAAGGACCTCGTGGTCGACATGGAGCCGTTCTTCCAGGCGTACCGCGATGTCATGCCCTTCCTCATCACGAAGGACACGAACGAGCCGACGCGTGAGCGTCTCCAGACGGCCGAGGACCGCGAGCGCTTCGACGACACCACGAAGTGCATCCTCTGCGCGGCCTGCACGTCCTCGTGCCCGGTCTTCTGGAACGACGGCCAGTACTTCGGCCCGGCGGCCATCGTCAACGCGCACCGCTTCATCTTCGACTCGCGCGACGAGGCCGGAGAGCAGCGCCTGGAGGTCCTCAACGACCGCGACGGCGTCTGGCGCTGCCGCACGACCTTCAACTGCACGGACGCGTGCCCGCGCGGCATCGAGGTCACGAAGGCGATCGCCGAGGTGAAGCGGGCGCTTATTACGCGCCGCTTCTGATCTTCACTCGCGTTTCGTTCGAGGGCCCTGTTTCCACTGGATACGGGGCCCTCGGGCATATGCCACACCATGGAGTGAACGTGGCTGCGACCGACTCACGGAGGCCGTGCGTCCTACGATGATGGCCTCGACACCAGCCACGGGAGGCGCCTGATGTCCGCTGCAGCCGTCGAGCGGCCTTACGGAGACCGTCCGCTGACCGCGGAGGCCAACCGTCTCAAGGAGCACACCCCTGGCTACCGCGTCGAGATCATCGGAGGCCAGATCCTCGTGTCCCCGCCCCCGACGGCCCGCACGGCGATGCCCTGACCGGCCTCATGCTGCCTTTCGCTGCGGCCGGCCTCCACGGGGCGGAGTCACGGTTGATCCAGGGCATCGGCCTCTGGCTGCCTACGGGTACCGAGGACTACGCGATCCCCGATTTCTCCCTGGTGGACGCCGACTACAGGGACCACTACGTCGAGAACAACTCCTACGCCCCGGTCTGCTTCCGCCTGGTCGTGGAGGTCACCTCCAGCAACTACCGGACCGACCTGCGCACCAAGGTCACCGCGTACGCGGAGGCGAAGGTGCCTGTGTATGTCGTCGTCGACCGCAGACACCAGCGCCTTCACGTCCTTACCGACCCCGCCGGAGACAAGTACGAGAAGCACCGCCCCCACGCCCCCGGTGAGATCGTCGCCCTCCCCGACTCCATCGGCGCCAAGGTCACCCTGGATGTCGCGGAGATCCTGAAGGCAGGCCAGCCGAAACAGGCCGAGTGACCTGATCCGGACAGAAACGGAACCTGATCGGCCACTTGGGGCGCAACTACTGTCACGGCCGTAACTACCGTAGCCAGACTGCCCGCATGGCATACCTCAGAAGGGCCGCCGTAGCGCTCCTGGCCGCGGCCTCCGCGCTGCTCCCGGTATCCCCCACGGCCTCCGCAGCCCCCTCCCCACTCCTCGCGCGGGAGAACTTCGACCGTCTCCCCCTCGGCCCGGTCACCGAAGGCCGGGGCTGGACCTCGGACACGGCCGGCGGCACGCTGACCGTCACCCCCTCGACGTCGGGCCACGGCCGTGAGCTCCGCATCCGCACCGAGGGCAACGGGCGCGCCTTCCTCGTGTTCCCCGATCTCGCCCCGTCCGGTAACAGCTTCTGGGTCCGGCTGCGGATGAGAGTGGACGCCTTCCCGACCGCCCCCGACTGGGCGCACTGGACCCTCGCAGAGGCGTCCGGGACGGGCTCGTCAACGCTGGTCCGGCCGCTCGGCGGGCAGTACGCGCCCACCGAGAAGGGCAACTTCTACGGCGTCGGCTCCGACCTCGGCCCGACCGGCGACTGGACGTCCTGGAAGACCTCGGCCCCGGCGAAGGCTGGTACTTGGCAGTGCGTCGAGTTCCATCTGGACGCCACCGACAATCGCGTCACGGTGTACTTCGACGGCGTGCCCCAGCCCGACCTGACCGTGTCCACGGACCAGCACGGCGGTACGTCGGACCCGTTCGTCTTCCCGACGGTCGACAAGCTGAAGTTGGGGTGGCAGCTGTATCAGGCCGACCCGAGCCCGGCCTCGTACGACGTGCGGATGGATGACATCGCGGTGAGCACGCGGAGGGTTGGGGGGTGCGGGGCCTGAAGCGCCGTAGGCGTTCGACCTGTGCGGGTAGCCGGGGATCACCGATGCGAACTGCTCGGTCTCTGCCGCGGCGGTGTCACTCCCGGCGTCTACGTCCACGTCCAATGCCTAGCCATCAATACCCCGGGCAACGTACCCAGCCGGACCGGCGGCCCCGACAGCCAGCCCTCAGCAGCGCATCCGCTTCCACGACCTCCGCCACTCGACCGCCACCCTCCTCCTGGAACAGGGTGTGGAACTCGTCGTGATCAAGGAGCTGTTGGGCCACGCCCACATCGGCGTCACCGCCACCGTCTACGCCCACGTCCGACTCCGCCTCCAACGCGACGCCATCGACACCCTCGGCCACGCCCTCCGCGGAGAACGCCGGCCACCCCGACGACGGCGACGACCCACCGCTCTGCGCAGTCCCCGTCCACTGACGTTGCCGTCAACTACTGCCGTCAGACCACTCTGAAGCCCCGCCAGGACGTACCTGACGGGGCTTCAGAGTTGCACTTTTGAATACCTCAGGGTTCCGCCCCTGAATTCCTAGCGATCGTCGAAGTGCATGGCCCTCGTCAGCTGCACATCGGCCTCCCAGCCATCAGGGCGAGCAGATGGATTCACCCATTGGAATCCAGACTTCTCCCATTTACCCCTAGCTCGAATTACTCCCATGGGGGTTGAGTCTTCGTATCCGAACTCAACCCCGCAACAATCGCAGATCTCGTAGCTGGGCGTCTCCGCTCCGCCGGCCGTCGCCAAGACGGCGCGGCCCGCTTCCAGCCGGGCCCTGCCTGCCGCCCCGCTGAACGCGGCCCGGCATATCGCGGACACCCACCGCACCGAACACGACGCACCCATCACCGCAGCCCAATTGGGCCAGCGCATGGGCGTCGCCCTGCCGGTCGCCACCGCCGCCCTCGCTCAACTCTGAGCCCCGGCCCCACCGACCGCATCACCTCTCACACAACCTCGCCCACCCCTCGGCCCGGTTCGTCATGCCCCGAGCAGCACCAACACGCCTTCCAACCTGGCGGGTTGCTGCTCGGGGCCACCCACCCGACAGAAGGGACACGCCCCGAATGGTCACCCTGGACCTGCACCACGTGGCAAGCCCCGCCGTACGGGACCTGCTCCACCTGATCAACCAGCCCGACTTCGACCACGCACAGCAGCAGATCGAACGACTCGGCGGGTGCACCGAACCCGTCCGCCTGACCGGCCAGACAACCACCGTCGATACCGCGACCGGTGAGGTACTGCGCTCGTATGCCGCGTCCGAGGAGCCCACGGGAAGCCTGCTCACCGGGTGCGGCAACCGCCGCGCCTCCCGCTGCCCGGCCTGCTCCCGCACCTACGCCGCCGACACCTACCACCTCATCCGCGCCGGCCTCTTCGGCGGCAAGACCGTGCCCGACACCGTCCGCACCCACCCCCGCGTCTTCGCCACCCTCACCGCCCCCTCCTTCGGCCCCGTCCACAACCGTCCCGACGCCCGGCCCTGTCGCTGCGGCACCCGCCACGACCCCACAGACCCGCTACTCGGTACGCCGCTCAATCCGGCGACGTACGACTATGCAGGCGCGGTCTTGTTCAACGCCCACGCCGGAGCCTTGTGGGCCCGCTTCACGATCTACCTGCTCCGGGAGATCGCCACCCGGCTCGGTATGACGCAGAAGGCCGCCCGCGCGGTGTTGCGGGTGTCCTTCGCGAAGGTTGCCGAGTACCAGAAGCGTGGCCTGGTCCACTTCCACGCAGCGATCCGCCTCGACGGACCCGACGGCAGCACACAGCCCCCGCCCCCGTATGCCACCGTCGCCGTGCTCACGGACGCCATCCGCGTTGCCGCGCCGCGCGCCCGCATCTCCGTCGACTCCGCCGCAGTCGGGGAACGCGAACTTGGCTGGGGCCAGCAGCTCGACGTGCGCGAGATCGCCGCCTTCGGCACCGACGCCGAATTCAGCGACCAGGCCGTGGCCGCCTACGTGGCCAAGTACGCCACCAAGTCCGCCGACGCCTCCGGCACCCTCGACCGCTCCCTGTTCTGCCGCACCTGCCAGGGACGCGGCGCCACCCTCCTGCCCCACGGGACCGCGCTCCCGTGCAGCGCGTGCGACGGCACCGGGCAGGCCCGGCCGTTGCCCCGACTCGCCGTCGCCCGGCACGTCCGGCAGATGATCCGAACCTGCTGGGAGCTGGGCCGCCTGCCGGAGTTCGCCGAACTCAAGCTCTGGAAGTGGGCGCACATGCTCGGCTTCCGCGGCCATTTCTCCACCAAGTCTCGCCGCTACTCCACCCTCGGCGCGCTGCGCGACGCCCGCCGCACCTGGCGTACCGAACAGGCCCGCGCCCACGCCGGCCTTCCCGAACCCGATCCGACGACCACTCTCGTCATCGGTCACTGGGACTACAACGGCGCGGGCTACAGCCCCGGCGCGAACCTCCTCGCCGCCGCCGTCTGGCACCGCAGGGAACTGGAACGGCAGTTCACCGCCGAAGGGGGCTGCTGATGGCCTCGCCTCCGCTCGCGGGCCTCCACCCGGAAGCGGTCCCGGTCCTGGATCGGCTCACGGTGCCCCAGGTGATGGCTCGTCTCCAGCTCGGCCGCTCCGCCGTCTACGACCTTCTCCGCACCGGCCAGCTCGCCTCGATCACCCTCGGCCGCGCCCGCCGCATCCCCGCACACGCCCTCACCGACTTCATCCGCACCCGCGTGGAACAGGAAACCGCCTGATGACCACGCCCCGCCCCGCTTCGTCCCGCCGCTCCCGTACCCGTGCGAACGGCGACGGAACCGTCTACCAGCGCAAGGACGGACGATGGGAGGCCGCCGGATACGACCTCGCCCCCGGCAACACCAGCAAGCGCGTCCGCGTCTACGGCACCACCCGCAAAGACACACTCGCCAAGCTCACCGAGAAGATCGCCGCGAGCAACCGCGGCCTCCCCGTCGCGGCAGCCGACAGCACCGTGAGCGCCTATCTCGCATACTGGCTGGAGGGCGTCGCCGTCCACTACCTGCGGGAGAACACCCACACTCGCTACGCGGCCTCCATCCGTCTCCACATCAATCCCGGTCTTGGTGCCAAGAAGGTTGCCCGGCTCACCGTCCGCGACATCCGTATTTTCCTCGACGGGCTCCGCACCACCTGCCAGTGCTGCGCCCAGGAACGGGACTCCGTCCGGCGCTCCTGCTGCGCCATCGGCCAGTGCTGCGGAAAGCGACTCTCGCCGCTGACCGTCACGTACGTCCACGCGGTCCTCAAGTCCGCACTGGAACACGCCGTCCGCGAGGACGAACTTCCCCGCAACGTCGCCCGGAACGTCAAGACGACCACGCCCCGCCCCCGGCGCTTCCAGCCCCTCACCGCCACCGAAGCCCGAGGACTCCTCCACGCGGCCCACGGTGATCGGCTTCACGCCCTGTACGAACTCGCCCTGCGCACCGGACTCCGCAAGGGCGAACTCCTCGGCCTCCACTGGGAAGACCTCGACCTTGACTGCGGCACCGCCAGCATCCACCGTTCACTCCAGCGCACCCGCAGCCAGGGTCTGACCGTCCTGAACACCAAGACCCTGGCCTCCGAGCGCCGCATCGCCCTCCCTGCCGAATGTCTCAGCTCCCTCAAGATCCACCAGGAACGAAGGAAGAGCGCCAGGCGGCCGGAACGAGCTGGACGGACAACAGCCTCGTCTTCACCACCCTGAACGGCCAGCCGCTCGACCCCACCAACCTCACCCGCCGCTTCCGCCGCCTCCTCCACAACGCAGGACTCCGGACCATCCGTTTTCACGACCTCCGGCACTCGACCGCGACCCTGCTGTTGGAACAGGGCGTCGACCTTGTCGTCATCAAGGAACTCCTCGGCCACGCCCACATCGGCGTCACCGCCGGCGTCTACGCCCACGTACGACTCCGCCTCCAGCGCCAGGCCATCGACACCCTGGGCGATGTACTGGCTGAGGGCGGCGACTCCGAAGAGCCGCCGCCCTCAGCGGTGGTCGTCCGCTGACGTTGCCGTCAGCGTTGCCGTCAAACGGCGTTACGCAGGACTTTGGCCGTAGGCTTCCACAGGAATACGGGCCACGGTCACTACGCCAGAGAAAGAACTCTCCACCACGATGCGGCCACCGGGTGAATAGATCCAGAGTTCCGGTACGGATTCCATGATGTCCGGCAGGTAAGAGATAGGGGATTCGAGCCCTATCTCTACACTCGGGACCGCCAGGCTCTCCCAGAAGAAGATTAGACTGCTAGCTTTCGGGGCGAACTGTTGGATTACGGTGCTCAGATCGATGGAACCCGATTCCATCGAGCTGAGCACCAAACCATCAGCCACCGCATCCCACGCAATTGCACCATCAGAGCTACGCGGATAATGACTGAGGCTTTCGCGCTCATACTGGAGATGCTGATCCAGGTTCAGCAACTGCACACCCGGCCGCCCAACCCAAGTTAGCCGTCGATCACCCTGTTGATCTGCACGAACCACTCGAACCATAGATCGGGGCAGGAGGTCCGGCCTGGTTCCGTATACACCGTCGAGTGTCACGAATTACCGCCAAGCATTCTCGCAAAATCGTCTTCTGTGCCATTCCATGGCACTGCCCATTTACGTGCAGAGTCACCCTTACCGACTTCCACGTTAATATGGGGACCCTTCACCGGATCGTAATCCATTCTGAACCTCTTGAATTCGCCGTTCACCCGAGTAGTGAATCCCACTACCTTGCCGTAGGTCGTCGGAGCAGATTCGAGACGGCCGATGTACGGCTGCCGAGTAGCTGGATCAACCTCACCCAGCAGATCGAGCGCCTTGTTGCGAGCTTGCTCGAAACTGCCAGAGCTAGGCAGGGTTAGTTCCTTGCACGCCCCTCCGGAATTGTGAACCAGAACCGGAGTCTGCCCCGCCAGCACATAGTACGTATGCAGGTCGTCAACAGTGAGGTTGTACGTCCTTGCGTGCTTCGTGAACGGCCGGTTGCCAGTGACGATGACGGTGTCACCGTCGTCGGTGAGCAGAGTCATGCCCGGCTTGAGATCGCCGGCGTCGATCCAGTCCTGCTCTGACGGAGACCAGAAGGGGTGCTCGTAGGTAGCTGTGAGTTTGTCTACTCCGTCTTCGGTCGCGATGGACAGCTCGTTGAAGTGCTTGTCGGCCTCGGTCCGGATCAGGCGGGTCACCTTACGAGGGCCTGCCTCCCCCGTTTTCGGATCAGTGGCCTGGACCATGTCACCGACTTCGACATCTTCGATGTCCTTGGTGGTGCCGTCCGCCATGAGGACGTCGGTGCCGGCCAGGAAACACCTACAGCCGGCAGCCGCTCCCTTGCCCGCCCTGCCTCCGGGGATGAAGGCATAAGCGAGGGTTTCCCACCGCTTGCCCCGCTCGTAGGATTCGGCGTCGTCCAGACATCTCTCGAAGTTCTGGACACAGTAGTTGGCGGCTATTCGTTTGGCCTCTGCGACATCGTCGCTCTTCAGTAGAAATTTGTAAGCCAGGCGGCAACCTTCTCGCCCGAAGCACACATTGTTTGTGCCGCTGTCCTCGACGATGGGCGTGTGCCAGTAATTGCCGTCCGGGAATCGGCCGTTCGGTCCGTACTCGTAGAAGAGGTCCCGCAGCCGCTGTGCGTTGTTCGTGACCGGAGTCTGTGTTTTCACCCAACCGGGCTTGGACTTACAGCTGTAGTAACAGCCGCCCGGGCCGGCGCCACCTCTGGGCACACCAGGCCCCTTCGGGTTCAACGGCCCCGTGGGACCACCGTCACGACGCGGCTCGCTGTGGCCCGTTCCGTCATCGATCCACAACCCCGTGGGGTCGGAATGCGAAATCGGGCTGTTGTTGGCGTAGGCGTACCCATTCATCTGCAGCGGGTCCGCGAGGTCGATGATCGGGTCTGCCGAGAGGAAGCGGCCGGAGGTGTGGTCGTATTCGCGGGCGCCTATGTGGGTGAGGCCCGTGGTCGTGTCGTCGATGCCCACGCCCAAGTAGCCGCGCTTGTTGGGCCAGGTGGACGGCTTTGTGCCGCGTGTCTCGCCGTACGGCTTGAAGGCGCGGCGGGTGACCGACTGGCCGGTCGTGAGATCGACGGAGGTGTTCGCCGTTCCCAGATGGTCGGTGATCAGCGTGCTGACCTTGTGGCCCGTGGTCGAGCCCTTGGCCGTCGTGCGGACCACCGTGGGGGCGCCCGGCTGGGCGTAGGAGCGGGAGGCGCGCACCATCGCGCCTGCGCCGTCCGTCGTCAGTTCGGTTTCGCCCAGGTAGAGCGTCGAGCCCGACGGCGAGTTCTCCAGCAGGCGGTTGCCGTCGGCGTCGTAGACGTACGTCGTCTTCTTGCCGTCGTCGGTGATGGAGTCGAGCTTGTTGTCCGGCGCCCAGGTCAGGTTCTGCGTGGTGTTGTACAGGTCCCGGACCGTGGTGTTGCCCGAGGCGTCGTAGGTGTAGCCGCTGTCCTTGCCGGACGGCGTGGAGCTGGTCCACGTCATGGTGTGCGGCTGGGACTTGTACGACGTGGTGCCGCTGCCTGCGACCGTCTTGCCGTAGCCGTACGAGTACGTGAGGTCCTTCGTGGTGTCCGCCGGGTCGTGCTCCGTGAGCGTGGCGCGGTTGCCGAGCCAGTCGAAGGTGAACGACTGGTGGTAGGCCGTCGTGCCCGTGGCCACCGTGTCTGGGGACGGTGCCGCCGCGGCGAGCGTCGAAGCGAGGGAGGCGTCGGGGGTCGTCGCGTCCGAGACCGCGTCGGGGGCGTCGGCGACCGGGCCTGAAGAGGACGCGTAGGTGGTCCGGGGGCCCCATGCCGCGCCGTTCGCCGCCTTGCAGCCGGTGCCGGCGCCGGTCGGTTCGGTCTTCGACGTCCAGGCGTGTGCCAGTTCGCCCATCACGTCGTAGGTGAAGCACTGGGTGTCCCAGGTGCTGCCCGTCGCCTCGCTGAGCTTGCGCGCGTGGGAGGTGATGGTGCCGGTCGCGTCGTAGGAGTAGTAGCTGTCCGTGATGCGGTGCGGGCCCGCCGTCTCCCGGTCGGCCACCGTGCGCTGGAGCCGGCCGGTGTGCGGATCCACGAAGTTGGTCGTCCAGACGCGGTTCGGCTGGGCGCCCGAGACCGTGCGCAGCACCTCGCCGTAGGGCGAGTAGGTCGCGTCGGCCGTGTACCAGGTCAGGCCCGAGGTCGAGTCGGGCAGACCGTCACCGTCGTAACGCGTGACGACCTTCTCCTTCGCCAGGCCTCCCGCGGCCGGCAGGGTGACCGACTGGGGCTTTCCGGTCGGGGTGTAGGTGTATGCGTAGGCGTAGGTGCCGGAGAGGCCCGTCGTCGTCGGGTTGGCCGGGATGACGGTCTCGCTGCCGGTGGGGTGGTAGTCGGCGTCGTAGCCGGTGACGCGGTTGATGTAGTCGCCGCTACCGGTGTGCCGCTTGGACGATGTCGGCCGGCCGATGCCTCCGGGTGCCTCGTCGTAGACGTGTTCCTTGACGGGGGTGGCGGTCGCGGAACCCTGCCTGACGTATCTGGGCCGTCCGAGGACGTCGTACTCGGTGAAGGTCTCCTGCCCGCGCGCGTTGCGGACGCGGTTCGGGCGGTCGGCCGCGTCGTACCAGGTGTCCGTGGTTCCCGTGTCGGGGTCGGTGGCCGAGGTCACCCGGCCGCGGGCGTCATAGGTGTACGACCAGACGTTGCCGGCCGGGTCGGTGACCTTGGCGCGGTTGCCGCGGGCGTCATAGCCGTACGTGGTGGTGCGGCCCGCCGTCGCGTCGGAGGCGTCCTGGGTGAAGTGCCTGACGGATGTCGTCCGGCCGAGGGCGTCGAAGTAGGTGCGGGTCCTCGGGCCGTGGAGCCGGGCGGGTTCACCGTCTTGCTGACCGCGTCGTACCAGGTGAAGGTCGCGTACTTGTATCCGCCGCCCTGGTACACGGAGGCCCGGGCCTCGCGCTCCAGACCGTCGTAGCGGAACTGGGTCCAGGACGGAATCAGCGAGAGGGACCGAGGCTTGAAGAGTTCCGTGTCCGGTTCGCCCTTGGCCAGGTACGCGCCGGTCTTCTCGGTGACCAGGCCGTGGTCGTTGTACTTGGTGTCCACGACGATCCGGCCGGGTCCGTGGGCCTCGGTCTGCTTCTGGACCTCGCGCGACAATCCGTCGTAGAGGGTCACGTCGCGGGCGTAGGAACCGTCGTCCTTGAGCGTGTCCACCGATACCGCGGCAGGCTTGTTCGCACTGGTGGTAGCGGTGGCGGGCTGGTAGTCGACGACTACGTTCGGTGACTTGCCGCCGGAGGAACGGGAAGGGGACCAGCCCTTCACGAGACGGCCGAGGGCGTCGTACTCGGTGCGCGTCACGCGGCCGTTGGCGTCGGTGACCGTGAGCGGCAGGCCGCGGCCCGGGTCGTAGGTCGTGGTGACGGTGTGGCCCTTGGCGTTGACCGTCCTAGTGGTGGTGACCGGGCCGCCGGTCTCGGGTGTGTAGCGCGTCTCCGAGGTGCCGGCGCCCGGCTTGGTGACGGTACGGACGCGGCCGAGGTCGTCGTACGTGGTTCCCGTGACGACGGAGTACGAGGTGCCCGTGCCGTCGTTCTCGGCCACCGAGGTGAGCATGCCCTTGGTCGGCATCGCGCCATGGGCCAGCTTGTCGTAGGTGTACTGCCGCGCCGATTTCAGCTCGGTCGCGGGATCGGCCGTCGCGTAGCCGGCGCAGGACGTGCCCGTGATGCGCTGTTCCTTGGGCACGCCGATGAGCCATGCGGTGGTGTTGTGCAGGTAGGACGTCTTGGCGCAGGTCTGGTCCGAGAGGGTCTCGGAGGACCCGCTCGGTTTGACCACGGCTGTCTCCACCTGGAGGGGAAGGCCATAGGTGTCATCGGGGGTCGTGAGGGTGCGGACGGCACGCCAGCTCGTACCGACTTCCTGGACCTCGTCCGATCGCTTGGTGCCCGTGCGATGTGCGAGCAGCGGATCCGCGGCCGTGGCGTCCTCGTTCTCACGGGAGCGGGAGGCGGTCTCCTTGGACCAGGGAAAGTTCAGGGACCGCTTGAGGACTTCGCCGCCCGAGTTGACGTAGGTGATGACCTCGGCGGTCGTACCGGCGTACTGGGGCGCGTCCTCCGCCAGCAGCGTGTAGGTGTTCTTGGAGTCCTTGACCACGCCGCCGGTGCCCCGGAAGTAGCGGGTCACCGACTTGGACTGGGACTGGGGCACGCCCGCCTCGGAGCTGGTCTTGCTGCCCTTGACGACCTCGACCTGCCGGTGCCCCCGCCAGTCGCTGTACGTCCGCAGAGCAGGACGCATGAACTCGTCGTCGCTCTTGGCCCACGCCGCGTCCGAGTACGTGTACATCGTGACGGTCGGCTTGCTGTGCGACGTGACCTTGTCGGACTCGGTCACGGACGCGACGACGTACTTGTTGAACCAGGACTTGGCCGGAGTCTTCTCGTCACCGTCGGGTGACCAGCGCACCGGGTAGCAGGTGCCGTTGTTCTTGCCCTTGTCCTCGGCGGGTTCGCTCGCGCACCCTCCGGTGTACTCGACCTCGATGTCACCACCGGCCTCGGTGGAAACCGTGCCGATGCGGGGGCGGGTGAAGCCGGGGCGCTGGTCGTTCTTGCCGTCGAGGACCAGGTTGGGCAGTTGGCGGTCCTTGAGCCGGGACCGCAGCGGCGACGAGGAGCCCACGGTGTAGTGGGCGAAGCTGATGCCGTCCTTCGACTGCGGGGTGCCGGTGGTGTCGCCCGGGCCGTAGCCGGTGCGGGTGACCGAGTTGAGCCAGAGGCCCGGTGAGGTGTCGTACCAGTCCTCCGGGAAGGACTGGTGCAGGGTGTACGTATCCACCTTGCCGAGGCCCGTCTGCCCCGGGCGAGCGGCCTTCGTGGTCACCGTGTCCAGGCGCAGCTGCGTCCAGAAGGACGGGAAGGGCGTGCACAGTTTGGAGGAGGACTTGCAGTTGAGGTTGCCGGGAGTGTCCCACCAGGGGCGGTAGGCGCCGGGATCGTCGGTCTTCGCGAAGTTGGCCGCATCGCAGGCCGACTCGGATCTCAGGCAGCGCTGCTTCACGCCGAAGGTGACGGTGGCCGACGGTGTGGTCAGGGTGTCCGGGCGCAGGCCGTACTCGATGGAGGCGGGGTAGGCGTAGCGGTCGTACTGCTCGGGTGACTTGAACTTCTTGCGGACGGCGTAGTGATTCGTCTCCTGTTTCCAGTTGACGATCATCGTGTTGCCGTTGACGTCGACGACCTTGTCGAGGCCCCAGCGCCAGGCCTGCTGCTTTCCGGCGCCGCAGCGCGAGTCGGCGAAGGCGTCGGCGTGGCACGGTTCTCCGGGGTGGTTGCCGAAGACCGGCACCGTGGAGACCGAGGCGGTGTCGGTGTGACCGCCGCCGACGCTGTTCAGGCCGTAGTGGTACTTCGTGCCGTCGGTCGTGGTGACGACCCAGTACTCGCCGTTGTTGTCGTCGTTGGTGCCGCCGACGCGGTGCTCGACCCGGGTGCCGTCGTCCTGTTGGAGACGGTAGATCTCCGTGTCCTTCTCCGGATTGCTTCCGGATGCCGCGTCCCGGACCAGTTCGGTGGTCTTGCCGCCGAGCGACATCACCGCGTTGTACGACGCCCAGCACAGGTCGGACGTCTTGTCCTTCTTGGCGGTGTTGTTGGGAGTGCCGGCCTTCAGCGCCTTGCGGTCGTCCTGGCAGGAGCGGTAGCGGCGCTCGATGTGTCCGGGGTCGTAGGACCAGCCCTCACCGATCCAGGAGGCCTGCGGTGAGGAGACCGCCGTACGCCCGTCCACGGTCTGGGAGCTGTAGTTGAAGGAGATCTGAGGCGCGGGACCAGCCGGTGAGCTCGGTACGGCCAGCGGGTAGGACCAGGTGAATGCGCCGGAGGAGCCGCCTGCCTCCCATTTTCCGTCAGAGGCGAGAGGCGTCGCCTTGAAGGTGCCGCCGCCGCTGTTGCCGGAGTCGACGACGCCGACGACCGCCGTGCTTCCCGCGGCGGCCACGGGCGTCGCTGTGGAGGACCGCCGATAGGAAGCCTGCGTCACGCCCGAGGAGCGGGCCTTGGACGCAGAGGTGGCAGCAGGCGTGACCGTGTCGTCGGCCGCCGGGTCCACGGTGGCCTTGAGGGACTCGGCTGCCGTGTCGTTGGCGGTCTCCAGTTCCTCGTACGTCTGGCAGGCCTCGTCGTCCGGCGTCGTCCAGTAGCAGTCGGGGAACATGACGAAGCGCAGACGGGAGGCCCAGTCGGCTCCGTAGAGGTTCTTGAACTTGCCGTAGTCGAGCTCGACCGAGACGGGTACCGAGCCGCTGTCGGGGCCCTGGACCAGCAGCAGCGAACCCTCCACGCCCTGGGCTGCCGAGGAGGACCGGTCCGGGATGGTGACTTGCCAGGTGCCGGTGGGTGTCGGTTGGTCGGGTGCTTGGCCGAGGCTGACGGGCAGCGCTCCGACCGGCTTCGGAGCCGCCGGTGCGGCTGCGGCGGCCACCGTTCGGGCCGAGGCCGTCGTCGCGGTCGAGCCGAAGGTGACCGAGCCGGTCTGGTTGGAGGGAGGATTGATCGTGCCCGTCGGGGCGGCGAGCAGGTCCTCGGGGATTTCGGCCTTCAGCGTGCTGTGGCTCCGGCTGAACGCCTTGCCGGGAACCGGCTCGTCACGGTCGAGTTTCTCCAGCGTCAGCGATTCGCGCCCGACTTCCTCCTTCGCCGGATCCGGGGGCAAGGCCGGCGCCGGCGTGGGCAGCAGCCCCACCAACAGCAGGGCAGCCGTGACCGGCACGGCGGTACGCGCCAGACGAGGTTTGCGGGCATGCGGAAGTCGACCGAACACGGCGAGGTCCCCCCGGACCACTGGAGCGGGACCGGCGACGGACCACGCGTGATGACGTATCAGACAGCGGAGATTCTGTGATCAGCTTGTGAAGGAAAGCCAGTGGTGACGCTGCGCTGTGATCATTATCACGGAACGTAATGGGCCGTTGTGCGGTGAAGGCTGAGGAAGCGCGGAAAGCGCTTCATGGGGACTCCTGCACCCTTTACAGATCTTTGGCATGAACAAGTCATTATCGACCAAAGAACCATGAGGAAACGTCAGCTTGCCGCGCTTTGTGCGGCTTTGCGGACAGCCAACCGCGCCACGCTCATCGCACCGGAGGCCGCCCCTTCCTCCTGTACGGAGCGCTGGGTCACATCTCTCATCCCGTGCCCTCGAAATCTCCACAGGGTGACGACAGATCCCTCATAGGTCATCATCGGCTGGCCCGGTCGCGCCCTGTCACGCGCCGGCTCCGAGGGGAACTAGGGGGAAGGGGAACCCGCCCGATGACGCGCAACTGGCGCCGCAGGCCCGGCCGTCGAGGCGGTGTGGCGCTGCTCGCCACCGCAGTCGCCATCACCGGCATCGTCTACGCCGGACTACGGCTGGACGGCGGTCCTACGCAGGACGGCCGCGACCGCGAGCCGGGCACGAGCACCGTCACCGAAGCCACCGCGTTCAAGCAGGCGGCACGGACCGGAAAGCCCGTCGAAGTGACCGCCGCGCGCACCGCCCGTTCCACGACGTGGGCCCGCCCGGACGGCCAGATGGCGACACGGCTCCACTCCTCGCCCGTCCGCGCCAAGGTGGACGGCGACTGGAAGAAGATCGATCCGAGTCTGCGGCGCACTGGGATCGGGTGGGAGCCGAAGGCCGTCAACACCCGCATGGTGTTCTCGCCGGGCTCGCAAGGCCAGCGAGCCTCCCGCTCCACAGCGCGGCGCGTGTCCCCGGTGCAGCGGACCGCAGCGGATGCCACCGAGAATCCGCTGGTCACCCTGTATGTCGGAGCGGGCAGCGAGTACAAGATCCAGCTCACCTGGCCCGGGCCGGTCCCGGCTCCGATCATCGACGGGAACCGGGCGCTGTACCCGGAGATCTTCCCCGGCGGGGACCTGGTGCTCACCGCCGACGACGACGGCTTCGGCCAGCTCGTGGTCCTGAAAAACCGTCAGGCGGCATCCGATCCTCACGTAAGGCGGTTGGTGTACGGCCTTCACTCCGCCCAGCTGACCTTCCGCCTCGACCCGGTGACCGGAATCGTCAGCGCCGAGAACGCCGACGACGAGGAGGTCGCGATGTCGCCCACCCCTCTGATGTGGGACAGCAGCGGGCAGCCGGCCGTGACCGACGGCGGCGTAGGCGCGACGGCTCAACCGACCGAACCCGAATCACCCGGCCCGACGGATTCCGGCGCCTTTCCCGACGACAGTGCGGCCCCCACCGCCGAAGACGAAGCCGCCGAGTCCGACGAGCAGAGCGACACCGACGTGGAGGTGCTGCCCTCGGCGAGCGACGGCTCCGCCCCGGAACCGCCCGAGTCACCTCTGCCCTCCGCGCCTGCGGAGCCGACCCCGGCGCCATCGCAGTCCGGTCCCGCCGCAACGCTCGGCCTGGCCCCACTGGAAGGCCCTTCTCCCGACTCACGGGGTGAACTCGTCGAGGCCGACCTGTCCACCGGGCAGTGGACGCTCACCCCGGATCAAAACTTCCTCGAGGACCCTGCCACCACGTACCCGGTGTTCATCGACCCATCCGTCAAGAAGCACACCCAGAACTGGACCACCGCCTACGACCGCCACCCCAGGGCCACCTTCTACAACGGCAAGGGTTTCAACAAGGGCGGCACCCACGAGGCCCGTGTCGGCTTCGAGTCCGACACCTGGGGGACGTCCCGGTCGTTCTTCAACATCTCCTTCGACAAGAATCTGAAGGGCACGAAGATCACCCGGGCCAAGCTGCGCCTGCTGGAGACCTACTCCTGGTCGTGCAGCGCCCGTTCGATGAGCGTGCACCTCACCGGCGAGATCGACTCCCACACCAACTGGAAGAACGCCCCCAGGCTCCACGACGGCAACAAACTGGCGACCAAGAGCTTCGCGCACGGCTACAAGTCCGGATGCCGGGACGCCTTCGAGACCTTCGACGTGAAGAAGGGCGCACAGAGGGCTGCGGACAAGGGAGAGGACACCATCACCTTCGGCCTGCGCGCCCGCGACGAAGACTCCCGGTACGCGTGGAAGAAGTTCCGGGCCAACGGCGACTACGCTCCCGTGCTCGAGCTGGTCTACAACCGCAGGCCCTCGATCGTCTCGA
This sequence comes from Streptomyces sp. CA-179760, assembly GCF_050937045.1. Lineage (NCBI taxonomy): Bacteria > Bacillati > Actinomycetota > Actinomycetes > Kitasatosporales > Streptomycetaceae > Streptomyces > Streptomyces sp. CA-179760. The sequence goes on along the minus strand of NZ_JBNJLZ010000001.1, from coordinate 6,047,777 downwards.
ACTCGCTGGACCTCGGCCCGGACGGCAAGTGCACCACGACCAAGCCGTACGTCCGCATGGGCTCCGGTGATCTCACTTTCACCGCCAAAGCCACGGACAAGGACAAGAACCTCGACTCCTTCGACTTCGACCTGTGGCCGACCGGGAAGTGGGACTCGGCCGGTGACCTGCTCGACTCGACCGGCAAGGTCTCCGCCGGCGGTGACACCGGCACGGCTCTGAGGACGACAAAGGGCTTCCCCACGAGCAAGCTCAAGAACGGCACCACGTACTCCTGGCGGGTGCGGGCCATCGACGACGCCGGTACGACGTCGCCGTACTACCCGGTCAAGACACCCTGCCGGTTCGTCCTGGACACGTCGGCGCCCCGGCCGCCGGTGGTCAGCTCCACCGACTTCCCCAACGCCGACGGCAACCAGAACGGCTTCGGCAACGACGCCGAAGACGCCAACTGGTCGGCCAAGAAGTTCGGCACGCCCGGGTCTTTCACCGTGCGTGCCCTGAACAGCGACGTCGTGCGCTACGAGTACGGCTTCAACTCGGCCACCTACACCGGCAGTATCGGGCGGGCGAACGGCACGGCGACGAGCGTGAGTGCCTCCCTCTCCGGAGCCAAGCCTCCGACAGCCGGGCCCAACGTGCTCTACGTCCGCGCCGTGGACAGTGCGGGCAACCCCTCGGATCCCACCAAGTACTTCTTCTACGTCACCCCACGGGACCAGGCCGACAGCCCGGGGACTTCACCGGCGACAAGCTGCCCGACCTCATGGTCGTCACCGAGGGCGGCAACCTGGCCATGTACCCCTCCCAGGCCGACAAGGACGACCTGGCCAAGGGCACCGGCGATCTGGACTACTCAATGGCCGGCGCCTACCGGACCAACCCCGACAAGGACCCCAACGGGGACGACCTGCCCCCGTACGTCCCCGCCCCGTCAGGGCACTTCAGGGGAGCCCTGATCACGCACAACGGTGACATCTACGGCGGCGACGGCCTTCAGGACCTCGTCGTCCGCCTCGGCGGCAAGCTCTGGGTCTACCCCGGAGACGGTTACGGCGCCGTCAACATCGACAAGCGCCAGGAGATCCTCCTGCCCGAAGGGGCGCCGAGTCCGGCCGAATTCACTCAGATCCTCAGCGCGGGCGACGCCACCGGAGACGGCCGCGCCGACTTCTTCGCCACGGTGAGGAACTCCGCCGGGACCGACGACGAACTGTGGGCCCTCACCGGCTATCACGGCGCGACGGTCGACCAGGCCGTCCGTCTGAACGCCTCCGCCTGGAAGGAGCGCGACCTCGTCGTCGCCCAGGACGTATCGGGCGACGGTGTGACCGACATGGTCTACCGGTCCGACGTCTCCGGGAAACTCTGGCTGCGCAAGGGCATCGCCGCTTCCGGTGACGGGGTCGACCTCGGCTCACTGGCGACCGCGGCGAACTCCTCGGGCGGGGCGGACAACGAGTACGGCTCCTCGGGCTGGTCGAGCGGCGACATGCCTCATCTGATGGGCACGCCGAGCGCCGACGGCGGTGCGGTCCCTGACATCTGGGCCGTCCGCGCCGATGGATCGGTTCGCTTCCACGCGGGCGGCAAGACCGTCCTCACCGGCTCCGGCACCGAGATCATCGGCCGCGCCGACTACTGGAAGACCCGCATCGCCATCGGGTGACACGCTGACTTGTGGGGCCGGGGCCGTCTTCGTCGAAGACGGCCCCGGCCCTTTTGTCTCTCGCCCCGGGACCACGTCTTGAACGTGTTCAAAAATAGGTCTACAGTCTCCCTCGACAGCGTTTTGAACGTGTTCAAGAAGGGTGGGGCAATGGACCGCACGGTCATCGCCTATGTCATCTACCTGCTGGTCAGCGTCGCATTGACCATCTGGGTGGCCCGCACGCTCAGCCGGAACGGGAAGGTGTTCCTGGCCGATGTGCTGCACGGCAACGAGAAGCTCACCGATGCCGTCAACCACCTTCTGGTGGTCGGCTTCTATCTCGTCAACCTCGGGTTCGTCGCGCTGTATCTGAGCGGGGACGAGACCATCACCGACACGCGTGGTGTCTTCGAGGCTCTGTCGACGAAGCTCGGTGTGGTGCTGCTGGTGCTCGGCGTGATGCACCTGGCCAACGTCTATGTGCTGAACCGGATCCGGCGGCGGGGTGTGATGGAGCGGGAGCAGGTGCCGCCCGTGCCGCCGCAGGGCTGGGTGGCCCCGCAGGCGCGGGCCTGAACGGAGACCGGCATGAACGCCACCGCACCGGTCCGCCGGCTCACCGTCCTGTACGACGCCGAGTGCTCCCTGTGCGCGTTCCTGCGCGACTGGCTCCTGCGGCAGCCGCAGCTGGTGCCGCTGGAGCTGGTCCCGGCCGCCTCCGAGGAGGCCCGGCGGCGCTTTCCCGGACTCGACCACGGCGCCACCCTCGACGAGATCACCGTCGTCGGCGACGCCGGGCAGGTCTACCTGGGGCCCGCCGCCTGGGTCGTCACCCTGTGGGCGCTGCGCGAGCACCGGCCGCTCGCCCACCGGCTGAGCACCCCGTCCGGTGCTCTGCTCGCCAAGGGCGCGGTGATCGCCGCCGCCAAGTGGCGCGGGGCGCAGTGGCACCGGGGGCCGCGGGGCGGGGCCCAGTGGGGCGGCCGGGGGTACCGGCGCGCGGACGGGTGGGCGTACCACCCGGACACCGGCTGGACCTACACCGCGCCGGGCTGCGCCGACGGCGCCTGCGCCCCTCGGTAGCCGCACCGGTGCTGACGTTAGGCTCTCTTACCGTGTCCGCGAAGAACGACGGCCCCGACGACGGCGCCACCCCCACGAAGTCCGAGCAGACCCGCGCCCTGATCCTGGAGACGGCCATGCGGCTGTTCCAGGAGCGCGGCTACGACAAGACGACGATGCGGGCCATCGCCAAGGAGGCCGGGGTCTCCGTCGGCAACGCGTACTACTACTTCGCGGGCAAGGAGCACCTGATCCAGGGCTTCTACGATCGGATCGCCGCCGAGCACCAGGTGGCGGTCCGGGCGATCCTGGACCGGGAGACCGACCTGGAGGCCCGGCTCGCGGGTGTCCTGCGGACCTGGCTGGACATCGCCGCGCCCTACCACGAGTTCGCGGTGCAGTTCTTCAAGAACGCCGCCGACCCGGACAGCCCGCTCAGCCCCTTCTCCCCCGAGTCGGAGCACGCGCGCGAGGAGGCCATCAGCGTCCACAAGGAGGTGCTGGCCGGGGCGACGAAGACGAAGGTGCCCGAGGAACTGCGGGACATCCTGCCCGAGTTGATGTGGCTGTCCCAGATGGGGCTCGTCCTGTACTGGATCTTCGACCGTACGGAGGGTCGGGAGCGCAGCTACCGGCTCGCCGAGCGCGGTGCCCGGCTCACCTCACGGGGCGTCGCCCTGGCCCGCTTCCGGGTGCTGCGGCCCCTGGTCCGGGAGGTGCACGAGCTGTTCACGGACTTCCTGCCGGGGATGACCCGGGCGATCCCGGACCCGGCGGCACGCCGCAATGAGTCATAGGGCCGCACCGAGTCCTAGGGCCGCGCAGGGCACCCCTCAGAGCCTTGTGAGGCTCCAGATGCGGAAGACGCCCGTGCCGTCCGAGAGGTACTGGCCGCCGCCGATGTCCTCGGTGGTGACGACGTACTCCTTCGCCTGCCACAGCGGGAGCACCGGCACGTCCTGCGCCACGGTCTGCTGAACCTCGCGGAAGTCCCGGTCGGCCTCTCCGCGGTCGGCGTAGCGCCGGCTGTCCTTGATGAGCCGGTCCACGGTCTTGCTGCTGTAACCGGTGTTCATGGCGCTGCCGGTGCCGACGAGCGCGGCGCCGAAGGTGTCCGGGTCGGGGAAGTCGGCCACCCAGCCGACGGCGTACGCGTCGAGCTTGCCGGTCGCCCACCGCTTCTGGAAGTCGGTCCACTCGTAGCCCTGGAGAGTGACCTTGAACAGTCCGCTCGCCTCCAGCTCCCGTTTGATCTCGGCGCCCTCCTGTGCACCGGCGCCGCGGCCCTTGGCGTAGCCGTAGGTGAGGCGGACCGGCAGGCTCACGCCGGCTTTGGTGAGCAACTGCCGTGCCTTCTTGGCGTCCTGCGCGGGATAGTCGTCGAAGAACGAGGCGGTGTGGCCGGTGATGCCCGCCGGAATCAGGGAGTACAGGGGGTCGACGGTGCCGTCGTAGACGGTGGCGGCCAGTCGCTCGCGGTCGATCAGCCAGGCCATGGCCCGGCGGACCTCGGGCTTGTGCAGGGGCTTGCCGGCGCGGGTGTTGAAGTACAGGTTGCGGGTCTCGGAGCCGTCCGCCTCGTAGACGCGCTGGGCCGGGTCGCTCGGGTTGAGGCTTGCGAGGACCTGGGGCGGCAGCTGGCGGGTCGCGACCTCGACCTGTCTGTCCTTCCAGGCGGTGTCGAGGGCGTCGGGCGTGTCGTAGTAGCGCAGCTCGACGGAGCGGTCCGCGCCGCCCTTGACGGCACCCTGGTAGCCGGCGTTGGGCGTGAGGACCGCCCTGTCGTTCTTCGTGTAGGTGGTGAGGGTGTACGGGCCGGTGCCGTCGACAGCGTTGCCGGTGCGCAGCTTGCCGGCCGGGTACGCGGTGTGGTCGACGATGGAGCCGGCGCCGGTGGCCACCTTGAAGGGAAACGTCGCGTCGGGCGAGGACAGGTGGAAGGTGACGGTCAGCCGGTCGGCGTCCACGGAACGCAGGGTGCCGAGCAGGGGCGCCGGACCGACGGGCGACTTGATCCTGAGGATCCGGTCGAAGGAGTACTTCACGTCCTCGGCGGTCATCGTCCGGCCGCTCGGGAAGGTGAGGCCGGAGCGCAGTTCGCAGCGGTACGTCGTCAGGTCGCCGCCGGCGAACGCACAGCTCTTGGCCGCGTCCGGTACGGGTGCGGTGCCGCCCGGCGTGAAGGTGAGCAGCGACTGGAAGACACTGCTGAACAGCGCCCAGGAGCCGGCGTCGTAGGCGCCGGCCGGGTCGAGCGAGGTGACGGCGTCCGTCGTGCCCACCGTGATGGTCCCGCCGTCGCTCCTCGACGGCAGGAACTGCCAGGCGCCCACGCCCGCGGCCGCCAGGACGAGCAGCCCCGCGAGTATCCGCATGCGAACCGATCGCATCGGTCTTGCCCTCCCCAGGCCCCTTTGGACCCTTGTGCCGGTGCCACACCCTTCGTGGCGGCCTCACACAATCACAGGCTTTTGACCTCGGGGAAGGGAGATCTGCCGACTTGGGAAAGAACTTACCGATGGGCGATTGGATCCGGTTTCACAGCGGTCTCACAGGGTGACGGGCGGTCAGGCCTGCTTCGACGCCAGCTCGATCAGCGTGATGTCCGACGGTGCGCCGACCCGGGTGGGCGGGCCCCAGGCGCCCGCGCCGCGCGAGACGTAGAGCTGGGTGTCGCCGTAGCGCTCCAGGCCCGCGACGGTCGGGTTGGCGGCGGAGGCGATGAGGTTGCCGGGCCAGAGCTGGCCGCCGTGGGTGTGGCCGGAGAGCTGGAGGTCCACGGCGTGCTCGACGGCGTCGTGGATCTGCACGGGCTGGTGGGCGAGCAGGACGCACGCGCGTGCGGTGTCCCGGTCGCCGAGTGCCCGGGCGAAGTCGGGGCCCTGGCCCTCCGCCTCGCCCGCGACGTCGTTGACGCCGGCCAGGTCGAAGAACGGGAGCTCCCTGCGGGCGTTCTCCAGGGGGTTGATGCCGAGGCGCCGGACCTCCTCGACCCACTGTTCGGCGCCGGAGAAGTACTCGTGGTTGCCGGTGACGAAGTAGGACCCGTGACGGGCCTTCAGCCGGGCCAGCGGGGCCGCGGCGGGGCCGAGGTCCTTGACGCTGCCGTCGACGAGGTCGCCGACGACCGCGATCAGGTCGGGCTGGGTCGCGTTGATCGTGTCGACGACCGTCTGCGCGAAGCCGCGGCCCAGGACCGGGCCGAGGTGGACGTCGCTGACCACCGCGATCCGGAACCCGTGCGCCGCGCGCGGCAGCTTGGCCAGGGGCACGGTGACCCGCTTGACCTTCGGCCCGCGCAGTACCCCGTATGTGCCGTACCCGACCGTCCCGACGGCAGCGGCCGCGGCGGCCCCGGCGACGATCCTGGAGACGAAGAGACGGCGGGAGGGGCCGGTGGGAGTGGAGGCGTCGGTGGTGCCGGTGGGGGTGAGCGGCTGTGGGGTGGCTTCCGACGCGTCGGGGGCGGGGTCCGTCAGGGAGCCGGGCTCGGTGGCGGAGGCGGTCGCTCCGCCACGGGAGCCGGCGTGTGCGGCGGCTGCCGCCGCTACGCCGGGTGCGGCGGCGCCGACGCCCGTCTGCGGGGGAGCGGTCGCTTCGTCGGGTGCGGCAGGGGCGTGCGGGGTCTTCTCGGTGTTCAGGGGCGCCGCAGTCGGCGCCGCCGGGTCCGACCCGGGTTCGTTCCCCGATCTGTCCCGGCGTTCCAGGAACCGGCGCAGCAGGGGACGTATGAGCTCGCCCGCCACCACCGCCAGCAGCAGGTATATCGACAGGGCCAGCCACAGGAAGCCCGGCCAGGCGAGGGTCTGCTGGAGCCAGAAGGGGGCGCCTGCGCGTTCGGCGACCAGGGCCGCGATCGCCAGGGCCCAGCCGCCCGCGATCAGGACCGCGCCCGCGCGGCGGGTGAGGCCCGGGCCGCGGGTCGTGTCGCGGAACAGGCGGCGCCACACGTACCAGTTGGCCGTCACGATGACGGCCAGGACCAGCAGTGCGACGAGTACGAAGACGATGGCCACGGTGTCGTGTCTCCCGATTGCTGTTATGACGTCCGGCGCAATGCGCGCAGACCACGCAACCCGATGGTCCCGACGACCGTCCCCAATACGAAGGACACGACGGCGAGCAGCAGGTGCACCCAGAAGTACGCCGTGGGACGACCGTCGTCGAAGGCGGGCCCGCTGCCGTCCTTGACAAGGTTTTTGACGAAAGTGATCCAGATGACCCAGCTCCACACCCCGAAGGCGAGCAGGAACCAGGAGACGGGGCGGCTGAGCTTCATGAGTCCAGTATCGCCAGAGCGTGTCCTGTTCCGTTCGCGGGGTGGGGTGGAGGCGGGACTTCCCTGCGTACGGCATGTACGTTTCCGACCGTGCCCGCACCGAAGAAGACCGCCAGGCGATCCCTGCTGGTCACCACCGCCGTCCTGTCGTCCCTCGCCCTGGCCGCACCCGCCGCCGTCGCGGCCCCGAAGCCCTCGGGCAGCCCGTCGGCGAGCCCCTCCGGGAGCCCTTCGGCCACTCCCCCGGCATCGATGTCGACCGTGGGCGGCGCCCGGCTCGGGCGGCCGGGGACGCAGGTGAACCTGGCGAGCGGTGTGCCGGTGCTGCCGAAGGACGTGAGCGCCCGCTCCTGGATCGTCTCCGACGCCGAGACCGGTGACGTGCTCGCCGCGCACAACGCGCACTGGCGGCTGGCCCCGGCGAGCACGCTGAAGATGCTGTTCGCGGACACGCTGCTGCCGAAGTTCCCCAGCACGACCGAGCACAAGGTCATCCCCTCCGACCTGGCCGGCATCGGCTCGGGTTCCAGCATGGTCGGGATAAAGGAGGACGAGACCTACACCGTCCACGACCTGTGGCTCGGCGTCTTCCTGCGCTCCGGCAACGACGCGGTGCATGTGCTGTCCGCGATGAACAAGGGCGTCGAGAACACCGTCAAGGAGATGAACGCGCACGCCGAGGAGCTGCAGGCCCTCGACACGCATGTCGTCAGCCCGGACGGCTACGACGCTCAGGGCCAGGTGTCGTCGGCGTACGACCTGACGCTGATCGCCCGCTCGGGGCTGCAGAAGAAGGACTTCCGCGAGTACGCCTCGACGGTCAGCGCGAAGTTCCCCGGTGAGACGACGAAGGACAAGAAGGGCAAGACCGTCCGCAAGCCCTTCGAGATCCAGAACACGAACCGGCTGCTGAGCGGCGACGCGGACGTGCCCGTCTACCAGGGCATCGCGGGCGTGAAGAACGGCAACACCACCAACGCGGGTGCCACGTTCACCGGCGTCGCCGAGCGGAACGGCAAGGTGTTGCTGGTCACGGTGATGAACCCGGAGAAGGACGAGCACAACGAGGTCTACAAGGAGACCGCCCGGCTGTTCGACTGGGGGTTCAAGGCGGCCGGGAAGGTGCAGCCGGTGGGTGAGCTGGTGCCGCCGAAGAGCGCCGCACAGGGCGCCGACCGGCCCGGCTCGAACCCCTCCGGCGAGGCCGGTGGCTCCGGCGACGGCGACGGCAGCGGCAAGGCCGGAACCGGCTCCAAGCCGGTGGCCAGCGCCTCGGCCGCGGACGGCTCCAGCGGCATCGGAACGGCGCTCGGCATCACCGGCGGCGTCCTGGTACTGCTGGCGGCCGGTGCCTTCCTGATCAACCGCCGCTGGCCCTTGCCGGACCTGGTACGCCGCAGGGCCCGTTCGGGCGACGACAGCTGACGCCCGGGGGCGGGCACCACGCCCGGGCATCACCGCACGACCACCCGAGCCGGTCGGGCGGCGCCTTCCAGGCCAACCGCCCCCGGCCACCGGGCCTGGCACCCCGCCGAGCCCGCCCCGGTGACGACGTCTGCCCCCGGAGTCCACCACCACGCTCAAGCGTCACCGCACCCCGACCAGAGCCGGTCCCGCGGCACCTTCCACGCCAACCGCGCCGGCCACCACCGGACCTCGCACGCCGTCGGCAACCACCGGACTCGGCCCTGGCAGGCCGCCCGATCGGCCCCGGAGACGTCTGAGCGCCTGGAACCCGCACCACCTCTGCCCCGTCAACCGCCCCCCGCCACCGCCGCCCCGCCCGAGCCCTCCGGGCGACCACGGCCCGCGGCCGGGAGTTCGTCCTGCTTGCTCTGGGTTGCCGTCCAGGACGCGCAGAACAGCACCAGCTTCGAGGTGAAGTTGATCCACAGCAGCAGGGCGACGGGGACGCCGAACGCGCCGTACATGCTCTTCGCGGCGACGCCCTGGAGGTAGCCGCTGAGGAGGAGCTTCAGGAGTTCGAAGCCGACCGCGCCCGTCAGCGCGGCGACGACCAGGCGGTGGCGGGTCGGCTCGACGCCGGGCAGCAGGGTCAGGACGTAGAGCAGGAGCAGGAAGTCGGCGAGGACCGCGACCAGGAACGCGGCGATCCGGAGCAGGACCCCGCCCCAGCCGCCCTCGTCGATGCCGAGCCGCCCGATGATCCAGCCGACCATCGCGGAGGCGACGGCGGAGGCGGCGAGGGTGACGAGGATCGCGCCGCCGAGGCCGATCAGGACACCCGCGTCCTTGGCGTAGCGCAGGACCGGGTTCTCCTCCTCCTCGGGCAGCTCCCACACCGCGCGCAGACACTCCCGCATGGAGCCGGCCCAGCTGACGCCGGTGAAGAACAGCAGCGCGCCCGCGATGAGGCCGATGGCGCCGGCGTTGTCCACCAGGCCGGAGATGTCCAGCTGGTCGGAGATGCCGGGCACCTGCTCGGCGATCTTGTCCTGCAGCTTGTCCTGCTGGCCCTTGCCGAGCGTGGCGGCGGCGATCGCGGCGGCCACCGTCAGCAGCGGGAACAGCGCGACGAAGCTCGTGAAGGTCATCGCGGCGGCCAGCCGCGTCCACGCGACGCGGTCCAGCCGCTCGTACGACCGCCACGCGTGCGTGACCATCAGCCGGGTCGCCCACGGCCCGACGACCGGAAGCTTTTTCAGCCAGTCCATGATCCGCTTCTGCCCTCCGCCCGGAACACCCATGTACGGGTACCCCAGAACCGCAGAATCGTGGCCAGGACCATGCCGACGCCCGCCCCGGAGACCGTGTCCGCACGCTGGGAGGTGAGCCCGAGGCCGTAGTGGCTGACGGTGAGGCAGAGCAGTTGGACGGCGGCCCCGGCGAGGTTCACCGCGCAGAAGACGGCGTACGGCCGCCAGCCCCGGCCCCGCGTGGTCCGGTAGGGGCCGAGGGCGTTGCCCGCATAGGCCACCGAGCAGGCGGCCACGAAGGACAGGGACTTGGCGGTGAGCGGATCGACTCCGGCGGGGCCGCGCAGGCAGGTGAACAGGGCCAGGTCGACGGCGTAGGCGATCAAGCCGACGGCGGCGAAGCCGGTCAGTTCCCGGCGCGAGGGGAGCCGCGAGGGGAGGGCCGGCCGGCTGGGCCACGCGCGCGTGGTCACCAATTGGCCACCGCCAGGCCGTACATCGCCATCCACACCAGTCCGATGAGGGCGAGCGCCCGGTCGCGCAGGACGACGTCCTCGGGTTCGCCGGCCGTGCCGCGGTCGGCGAAGACGGCGTATCTGAGGACGGCGAGGATGAAGGCGACCATGGACAGCTGCCGCCAGGGCAGCACGCTCGCGTGCGGGACGCCGCCCTCCTCCATGGCCCACAGGCAGTAGCCGAGGACGGCGACCCCGGCCGCGAGCTGCCAGACGAAGCGGAGGTAGTCGGCGGTGTACTCGGTGAGCAACGCGCGCGTGGCACCCGCCTTTCCGGCCATCTGCACGGCTTCGGAGTAGCGCTTGGCCGACACCATGAACAGCGCGCCGAAGCCGGTGGTGATCAGGAACCAGCGCGACAGCGGGATGCCGAGGGCGAGTCCGCCGATCATCGCCCGCATCAGGAAGCCGGTCGTGACGACGGCGAGGTCGACGACGAGGACGTGCTTGAGGCTGATGCAGTAGGCCAGTTGCATGCCGAGGTAGGCGGCCAGCAGGGCGGCGACGGCCGGGGTGCACAGCCGGGCCGCGACGGCGGGCGCGAGGACGGCGAGGACGCCGCCGACGGCGTAGGCGACGGGTACGGGGACCTGCCCGGCCGCGACGGGGCGGTGCCGCTTGGTGGGATGGGCACGGTCGGCTTCGGCGTCGCGGGCGTCGTTGATGAGGTAGACGGCGGCGGCGCAGGCGGTGAAGAGGACGAGGACCAGGGCGAGTTGCACGACAGCGTGCCGGGAGAAGAGCTCGCCGGCGGCGGCCGGGGCGGCGACCACGAGGATGTTCTTGATCCACTGCCGGGGGCGCGCGGTCCTGAGGAGACCGGCCAGGAGACTGCTCCCGCGGGGTGGCGCGGGCCGCTTCTCGCCGGCGCGCTGCCGCAGGACGGCCGTCTCGGCCATGGCGGGCGCCTCGGCCATGGTGGACGCCTCAGTCACGGCGGGCGCCTCAGTCATGTCGGGCGCCTCAGTCATGGCGGGTTCCTCCCTTCACCCAGCGGGCGCCGAGCCGGGCGGTGAGCGCTCCGAGGGCGGCGCCGGCCGCGACGTCCGAGGGATAGTGGACGCCGGCCACCAGCCGGGAGACGCACACGGCGGCGGCCAGCGGCGGGACCGCGCGCGCTCCCAGGGCGCCGAAGGCGACGGCGGCGGCCGTGGCGGAGGCGGCGTGCGAGCTGGGGAAGGAGTGCCGGCCGGCGGTGCGGACCAAGGGCTCGACATGCGCGGGGCGCGGTCGGCGCACGACCCGTTTCACGCCCATGCTGACGAGATGCGCCCCGGCGGTCAGCGCCGTACCGCGCAGCCAGGCGCCGCGCCGCCCTCGGTCCACGGCTGCTCCTGCGAGCCCCGCCGCCAGCCACAGCGCCGCGTGCTCCCCCGCCCAGGACAGAGCGCGCGCGGCGCATGCCACGCGCGGGTCGGTGCCGCACGCCCTGAGCGCCGAAACGATCCGGTGGTCCATGTCGTGCAGGTCGTCGAGGTCGTCCATGTGGACTCACTGTTCACGCCCGCGCGGCCCGAACTCCGGCAATATTGAGCGACATCCCATTAATCACCCATTTCGGGGAGAGATGCCATGTTCCCTAACTAGTCGCCCACAAGAGGGCGATACGGTCACGGACATGTCTGCCGACACCGATTCCGACCCGGACGTCATGGGCCTGGACCACACCACCGTCACCGGCTGGGGCCGCACCGCTCCCACCGCGGGCCGGCTGATCCGCCCGAGGACGTACGAGGAGGCCGCGGCGGCGGTCCGGGAGTGCGGGGCCCGGGGCGGGATTCCCCGGGGCCTGGGACGGGCGTACGGGGACGCGGCGCAGAACGCGGGCGGGTCCGTGCTCGACATGACGGGCCTGGACCGCGTCCACGCGATCGACGCCGCGGGCGGCACCGTGCTGTGTGACGCGGGCGTCTCCCTGCACCGGCTGATGCAGGTGCTGCTGCCGCTCGGCTGGTTCGTGCCGGTCAGCCCCGGCACGCGCTACGTCACCGTCGGCGGGGCGATCGGCGCCGACATCCACGGCAAGAACCACCATGTCTCGGGCTCGTTCTCGCGGCACGTGCTGTCCTTCGAACTGCTCACCGCCGACGGCGAGATCCGCACGGTGATCCCCGGCACGCCCCTGTTCGACGCCACCGCGGGCGGCATGGGGCTGACCGGCGTGATCCTCACCGCGACGCTCCGGCTCCAGCCGGTCGAGACCTCGCTGATGTCGGTCGACACCGAACGGGCGGCGGACCTCGACGACCTGATGGCCCGGCTGGCGGCGACCGACCACCGCTACCGCTACTCGGTCGCCTGGATCGACCTGCTGGCCCGCGGCGCCGCCACCGGCCGGGCGGTGCTCACTCGCGGCGACCACGCGCCCCTGGACGCGCTGCCCGCCCGGCTGCGCACGGACCCGCTGGCCTTCCGCACCACCCGCCTCCCGGCCGCCCCGGCCGTCGTCCCCGAGGGCCTGCTCAGCCGGACGACCGTGGGCCTCTTCAACGAACTCTGGTACCGCAAGGCCCCGCGCGCGCAGGTCGGCCGGCTGCAGCGGATCTCCGCCTTCTTCCACCCCCTGGACGGTGTGCCCCACTGGAACCGGGTCTACGGCCGCGGCGGCTTCGTGCAGTACCAGTTCGTCGTCGGCCACGGCCGGGAGGACGCCCTGCGCGGCATCGTCCGCCGTATCTCAGAGCGCCGCTGCCCGTCCTTCCTGGCCGTCCTCAAACGCTTCGGGGAGTCCGACCCGGGCTGGCTGTCGTTCCCCGTGCCGGGCTGGACGCTGGCGCTGGACATCCCGGCAGGACTGCCCGGCCTCGGGGCGTTCCTCGACGAACTCGACGAGGAGGTCGCCGCCGCGGGCGGGCGCGTCTACCTCGCGAAGGACGCCCGGCTGCGTCCGGAGCTGCTCGCGGCCATGTACCCGCGCCTCGACGACTTCCGCGCACTGCGCGCCGAACTGGACCCGCACGGGGTGTTCGTGTCCGACCTGGCCCGCCGCCTCCACCTCTAGGCACCTAGGAGCTTTCATGAAGGACGCCTTCGGTCTCCCCCAGTCCCTGCTCGTCCTCGGTGGTTCGTCGGAGATCGCGCTGGCGACCGCCCGCCGGCTGATCGCCCGCCGCACCCGCACGGTCTGGCTGGCGGGCCGCCCCTCGGCCGCCCTGGAGGAGGCCGCCGGGCGGCTGCGCGGGCTCGGGGCCGATGTGCACACCATCGCCTTCGACGCGCTCGACCCCGGCTCCCACGAGGCCGTACTCGGCAAGGTCTTCGCCGAGGGCGACATCGACATGGTGCTGCTCGCCTTCGGCCTGCTCGGCGACCAGGCCCGTGACGAGCGGGAGCCGGAGGCGGCGGTGCGGGTCGCGCAGACCAACTACACCGGCGCGGTCTCGGCGAGCCTGGTGTGCGCCCGCGCGCTCCAGTCCCAGGGGCACGGCTCCCTGGTCGTCATGTCCTCCGTGGCGGGCGAGCGGGCCCGCCGCGCGAACTTCATCTACGGCTCCAGCAAGGCCGGCCTCGACGCCTTCGCGCAGGGCCTGGGCGACGCGCTGCACGGCACGGGCGTGCACGTCATGGTCGTACGCCCCGGCTTCGTCCGTACGCGGATGACCGCCGGTCTGCCCGACGCTCCCCTGGCGACCACGCCCGAGGCGGTCGCGACGGCCGTGGAGCTGGGTCTGCGCCGCCGCTCGGAGACGGTGTGGGTACCGGGCGCCCTGCGCATGGTGATGGCGGCACTGCGCCATCTGCCGCGCGGGGTGTTCCGGCGGCTGCCGGTCTGACGCGGCGCCGATCTGACGCCGGTTCAGCGCGTGGGGACCGAGCCGCGTTCCGCGGGGCCGGCCTGGGACGGGACGACCGCGCCGCCGAAGGGGAACTCGCGGAGCTTGCGCCAGACGCCGTCGGCGCCCTGTTCGTAGAGGGCGAAGCCGGTGCAGGGCCACTCGGCCTCGTAGCCGGAGAGTTCCTCGAAGGCGCGGTCCATCGCCGCCTCGTCGATGCCGTGCGCCACCGTGACGTGCGGGTGATACGGGAACTGCAGTTCGCGCGGGACCGGCCCGGAGGGGTCGCGGACCTGCTGCTGGAGCCCTGAGCAGGACTCCGCTCCCGAGACGACCTGGACGAACACGACCGGCGACACGGGCCGGAACGTGCCCGTGCCGGACAGCCGCATGGGGAACGGCCGGCCGGCCGCGGCGACCTCGGTCAGATGCGCCTCGACGGCCGCCAGGGCGTCCTCGTCGATCTCCGTCGGCGGCAGCAGGGTGACGTGCGTGGGGATGCCGTGAGCCGAGGCGTCGCCGAAGCCCGCGCGCAGCTGCTGGAGCTCGCTGCCGTAAGGCTCCGGGACCGCGATCGAGACACCGATCGTTACGGTCCCCACGTCGTCTCCTGTCGTTCAGTTGGCGGGTCGCTGATACGACCACCCGGTTATCGACTGTACGGCCACGACCGGGTTACGGGCAGGCGCAACCAGAGTGATGTACAGCGCTGCCGGGTGGTACGGCTGTGCGCTGGGGCGGGTTCAGTGCTTGGCGGGCAGGAAACCGACCCTGTCGTACGCCTGGGAAAGGGTCTCCGCGGCGACCGCGCGTGCCTTCTCGGCGCCCTTGGCGAGGATCGAGTCGAGCGTCTCGGGGTCGTCCAGGTACTGCTGGGTGCGCTCCCGGAACGGCGTCACGAAATCGACCATGACCTCCGCGAGGTCCGTCTTGAGCGCGCCGTAGCCCTTGCCCTCGTACTTCTGCTCCAGCTCCGCGACGGTCTCGCCGGTGAGGGTCGAGTAGATGCCGAGGAGGTTGCTGATGCCGGGCTTCTGAGCCGCGTCGTAGCGGATGACGGTGTCGGTGTCCGTGACCGCGCTCTTGACCTTCTTCGCGGTGGCCTTCGGCTCGTCGAGCAGGTTGATGAGGCCCTTCGGCGTGGACGCCGACTTGCTCATCTTGATCGACGGGTCCTGAAGGTCGTAGATCTTCGCCGTCTCCTTGAGGATGTACGGCTTCGGGACGGTGAAGGTCGGGCCGAAACGGCCGTTGAAGCGCTCGGCGAGGTCGCGGGTGAGCTCGATGTGCTGGCGCTGGTCCTCGCCGACCGGGACCTCGTGGGCCTGGTAGAGCAGGATGTCCGCGACCTGGAGGATCGGGTACGTGAACAGGCCGACGGACGCGCGCTCGGCACCCTGCTTGGCGGACTTGTCCTTGAACTGGGTCATCCGTCCGGCCTCGCCGAAGCCGGTGAGGCAGTTCATGATCCAGGCGAGCTGGGCGTGCTCGGGGACGTGGCTCTGGACGAAGAGCGTGCAGCGGTCCGGGTCGAGACCGGCCGCGAGGAGCTGGGCCGCGGCCAGGCGCGTGTTCGCGCGCAGGTCCTTCGGATCCTGCGGGATGGTGATCGCGTGCAGGTCGACGACCATATAGAACGCGTCGTGGGTCTCCTGGAGGGCTACCCACTGGCGGACGGCGCCGAGGTAGTTGCCGAGGTGGAACGAGCCGGCGGTGGGCTGGATACCGGAGAGCACACGGGGACGGTCAGAGGCCATGTTTCTTATTGTCTCAGAGAGCTCGGGGCGTTCGGTTCGCGGGGAACTGCGGGCCGGTGGGGCTCGTTCGCGCAGTTCCCCGCGCCCCTGAGGACGCTGCCCTGACGGCGTTCGTCAGCCGAGGTCGATCTCCGGGTACAGCGGGAAGCCCGCTACCAGGTCCGTCGCCCTGTGGGAGATCTCGTCGGCGATCTTGGCGTCCAGGACGTGCTGCGCCTTGGAGGGGGCGCCCGACTTGGTCGTGCCCGCTTCGGTGGTGGTGAGGACGCGGTCGATCAGGCCCGCGACCTCGTCCATCTCCGCCGTGCCGAGGCCACGCGTGGTGAGCGCGGGCGTGCCGATGCGGATGCCGGAGGTGTACCAGGCGCCGTTCGGGTCGGCGGGGATCGCGTTGCGGTTGGTGACGATGCCCGAGTCGAGCAGGGCGGCCTCGGCCTGGCGGCCGGTGAGGCCGTAGGAGGAGGCGACGTCGATCAGGTTGAGGTGGTTGTCCGTGCCGCCCGTCACCAGCGTCGCGCCGCGCCGCATCAGGCCCTCGGCGAGGGCGCGGGAGTTGTCGACGATGCGCTGGGCGTAGTCACGGAAGGACTCCTGGCGGGCCTCCGCGAGGGCGACCGCCTTTGCGGCCATCACGTGCGGGAGCGGGCCGCCGAGGACCATCGGGCAGCCGCGGTCGACCTGGTCCTTCAGGGAGTCGTCGCACAGCACCATGCCGCCGCGGGGGCCGCGCAGCGACTTGTGGGTGGTCGTCGTCACGATCTGGGCGTGCGGGACCGGGTCGAAGTCGCCGGTCAGGACCTTGCCCGCGACCAGGCCGGCGAAGTGCGCCATGTCGACCATCAGCGTGGCGCCGACCTCGTCGGCGATCTCGCGCATGATCCGGAAGTTCACCAGGCGGGGGTAGGCCGAGTAGCCCGCGACGATGATCAGCGGCTTGAACTCGCGGGCGGTGGCGCGCACGGCCTCGTAGTCCAGGAGGCCCGTGGCCGGATCCGTGCCGTAGGCGCGCTGGTCGAACATCTTGCCGGAGATGTTCGGGCGGAAGCCGTGGGTGAGGTGGCCGCCGGCGTCCAGGGACATGCCGATCATGCGCTGGTTGCCGAAGGCCTGGCGCAGCTCGGACCAGTCGGCGTCCGTGAGGTCGTTGATCTGGCGGACGCCGGTCTTCTCCAGGAAGGGCACCTCGACGCGGGCGCCGAGGACGGCCCAGAAGGCGACGAGATTGGCGTCGATGCCGGAGTGCGGCTGGACGTAGGCGTGGCGGGCGCCGAAGAGCTCCTTGGCGTGCTCGGCGGCCAG
This sequence comes from Streptomyces sp. CA-179760, assembly GCF_050937045.1. Classification (NCBI taxonomy): domain Bacteria; kingdom Bacillati; phylum Actinomycetota; class Actinomycetes; order Kitasatosporales; family Streptomycetaceae; genus Streptomyces; species Streptomyces sp. CA-179760. The sequence goes on along the minus strand of NZ_JBNJLZ010000001.1, from coordinate 6,030,784 downwards.
CGACTCGACGGTGTCGACGTTGCGGCAGCCGGCGTAGAAACGGCGGCCGACGGTGCCCTCGGCGTACTTGTCGCTGAACCAGTTGCCCATGGTCAGGAGCGTGGCCGGGGAGGCGTAGTTCTCGGAGGCGATCAGCTTGAGCATCTCGCGCTGGTCGGCGACCTCCTGGCCGATGGCGTCCGCCACGCGGGGTTCCACGGCGCGGATGACGTCCAGCGCGGCGCGGTAGGCGGTGGAAGCTGGGGAGAGCTGCTCGGGCATGGGGGACCTCCGGACGTTGCGTTCAGCGTTCACGGTACGGCCCAGGCGCACGGCTCTTGTCGTTCGGGCCGCTCCCCGATGGTTTGTCCATCCCAGCGCGCCAGTCACGACCCTCGGTCAGCCTACCGGGTTGCTCGTCGTTGCCGGGTGCGGGTGCGTCGTGGTTGATCGCGCAGTTCCCCGCGCCCCTGAAGGCGACAGCCCCACACCCCGTTCACAGGATCACGTGGGGCAGGAAGCGGGCGTATTCGTCCGTGATCAGGCCCGACGACTCTCGGATACCCAGGCCCGCCGACTCGTTCTCCACCACCCATGCGCCGAGGACCACCCTGTTGCCGTCGAAGTCGGGCAGGGGGGCCAGTTGCTGGTAGACGCAGGGTTCGTCGCGGAGGGTGGGGGTGGAGCCCGGGGCGTGGATCGTGACGCCGGCGCCCTCTCGGCCGAGGAGGGGCTTGGCCACCCAGCCCTGGGCGGGCAAATCGCGGGGGCCGTCCAGGTGGGCAGGGAGGAGGTTCGGGTGGTCGGGGTAGAGCTCCCAGAGGATGGCGAGCAGCGCCTTGTTGCTGAGGAGCATCTTCCAGGCCGGTTCGATCCACAGGGTGGAGCCCGTGCCGCCGCCGTTGTCCAGGGTGTCCAGGACGTGGCCGGCGAAGCGGTCGGTGGTGAGCCACTCCCAGGGGTAGAGCTTGAAGGCGCTGCGGATGAAGCGGAGGCGCTGGTCGACGAAGCGGCCGGAGAGGCGGTCCCAGCCGATCTCCTCCATGGAGATCCAGTCGGTCTCCAGGCCCGCCTGCTCGGCCGTCTCCTTGAGGTAGGCGACGGTCATCATGTCCTCGCCGAGTTCGTCGGCGGAGGAGTACGCGAAGTACAGGGGGCTGCCCGGCGGGAGGAGGGCGGCCTGCTTCTTCCAGGCGTCGATGAGGCGTTCATGGAGGGAATTCCACTGGTCGGCGCCGGGGAAGCGCTCCTCCATCCAGAACCACTGGGGTGACGCGGCCTCGACCAGTGAGGTGGGGGTGTCGGCGTTGTACTCCAGGAGCTTGGCCGGCCCGGTGCCGTCGTAGCGGAGGTCGAAACGGCCGTAGAGGGAGGGGAGTTCGGCGCGGCGGCGCCAGGACTCGGTGACCGCCTCGGCCACGCGGGGGTCGGTGATGCCCAGGTCCGCGAAACGGTCCTCGGCGACGATGTGGGCGGCCGCCGCGAGGCACATGCGGTGGAGTTCCTCGACGACCTCCTCCAGGGCCTCGATCTCCGGCAGGGTGAAGACGTAGTACGCGCTCTCGTCCCAGTAGGGGCGCAGGGAGTCGTCGGGGTAGCGGGTCAGGGGGTAGATCAGACCCTGTTCCTCGACGGTCTGCTGCCAGCCGGGGCGGGGCTCCGTGGTGCGGCGTTCCATCTGCGCGGGCCCGGTCAGCCGCCGCCGCTGCCGGAGCCCGAGCAGCCGAAGCCGCCCCGGTCCACGGCCTCGCTGCGGCTGAAGGTGCCGTAGTCGGCGTAGCCGCCGCTGACGTCGGCGTCGTAGTACCAGTCGGCGTTCGTGGTCCCGCTCTTGCCGGTCTTCTTGCCGCCCTTGCCCTTGCCGTAGGAGGAGCCGGACGAGGAGGACGAGTTGCAGTTCTTGTCGGCGACGATCTTGTAGCCGTTGATGTAGTCGTGGCTGTCCCGGTCCACACAGCGGCGGTCCGGGTCGGATCCGCATGCCGACAGGGCCGCCGCGAGGACACCCATGCCGCCCAGCACCACCGTGCTGGAGCGCAGTCGCCGCCGTGTTTCGGCCATGTTCGTCTCTCCCCCGTGTTCCTCGTGTCGTGTACGGCGTCGGGTACCGCTTCGTGTACCGCGCCGCGTACTGCCGAGCGGTCAGCCTAGAGAGGGGTGAGAGCGGGCGTGCATGCCCCCCTGCCCGCACCCCCTCCCCTACTGTCGTTTTGTGATCTTTGGAATGGTGTGCGCCCTTGGTGCGGCCGTCTGCTTCGGTACGGCGACGGTGTTGCAGGCGATGGCCGCGCGCTCGGCCGCGGCGACCGGCCCGGTCGGGGACGTGGCACTGCTGTGGCGGGCGCTGCGGCAGTGGCGGTATCTGGTGGGGCTCGCACTGGACGGGCTCGGATTCCTGCTCCAGATCATCGCGCTGCGGTCGGTGCCGATCTATGCCGTGGGGGCGGCGCTGGCCGCGAGCCTCGCGGTGACGGCCGTGGTCGCGGCACGGCTGCTCAAGGTGCGGCTGAGCCGCGTGGAGTGGGCGGCGGTAGGGGTGGTGTGCGCCGGGCTCGCGCTGCTGGGACTGGCGGCCGGGGCGGAGGGGGACGAGGAGGGGCCGGCCTGGCTGAAGTGGGCGATGCTCGGCGCGGCGGGCGGGGTGCTGCTGCTCGGGGCGGTGGGCGGGCGGCTGCCGGAGCGGGGGCGGGCGCTCACGCTCGGTCTGGGGGCCGGCTGCGGGTTCGGGGTGGTGGAGGTGGCGGTCCGGCTCATCGACGGGCTGTCGCCCGGGGAGCTCTTCACCAATCCGGCGGCGTACGCGCTGGTGCTCGGGGGCGGGGCCGCGTTCCTGCTGCTGACCTCGGCCCTGCAGCGCGGTTCTGTGACCACGGCGACCGCGGGGCTGGTGCTCGGGGAGACGGTCGCGCCCGCGCTGATCGGCGTGATCTGGCTCGGGGACCGCACGCGGGAGGGACTGGGCTGGCTGGCGGTGCTCGGTTTCGCGGTGGCGGTGGCCGGGGCGCTGGCGCTGTCGCGGTTCGGGGAGGCGCCGGTGGAGTCCGGGGCCGGGTCGCCCGGCCAGGCCGGGGAGGACGCCGTCACGCCGAAGTGAGCTGGGCTTTTACGCAGGGAACGGACCTGCCGTAAGGCTTCACGATACGGACATGTTCCGGGCGACTTCCGGGCGGCCGGAAAATTGTTTGTTGAAACTTGAACGCGCGGGAACCGCTTTCCGTACGGTACGGCGTGACCAGTAATCCCGTCACGGTCACCGTGGCCTATCGCGTGACGCCGGGCCGTGCGGCCGACTTCCACTCCTGGGGGTGGGCCATGCTGGGCGCGACCGCGCGACAGCCGGGTTTTCTGGGGGGTGGGGTACTTGTCGACGGAGGGGCGGAGTGGCATGTCGTCTATCGCTTCGCCAGCGAGGGGTCGGCCCTGGCCTGGGAGCAATCGCTCTCCCGGACACAGTGGGACGCCCGGCTGGAGGGGGTCGCCCGGGAGGCGGAGCGCCGGAGGGTGCCGGGCGCCCGGGCCTGGTTCGAAGCGCAGACTCTGACACCCGCGCCACCGGCACCGCCGAAGAAATGGAAACTGTGGTTCGTGAATATGAGCGCGGTTTTCCCGCCGGTACTCCTGTTCAATCTGACGGTTCTCCCCTATCTCGGTGACCTTAACGCACTAATTCGCACGCTGTTGTTATGCCTGTGTGTGACCGCCCTTGTCACCTGGATTCTCATGCCGCGCCTACAGCGTTTCTTCAAGAAATGGCTGTACCCATCGCTCCAGGCGCTTCGTGGGCGGCACAAACGCCGGGCCACGTAGGTCCGCGAACGAACAGAGGGAGGTGGGCGGGTGAAGACCCTGCTCATCGACAATTACGACTCGTACACGTACAACCTGTTCCAGCTGATCGCCGAGGTCAATGGCGAGGAGCCGGTGGTGGTGCGTAACGACGCGCCCGTCGACGGGGTTCCGGATCTCCGGGGGTTCGACAATCTGGTGGTGTCCCCGGGCCCCGGGCACCCGGGCGACGCGCGTGACTTCGGCATCGGGACCAGGCTGCTCGCGACCTCCCCGGTTCCCGTGCTCGGCGTGTGTCTCGGCCATCAGGGCATCGCGCTCGGGGAGCGGGGTCTGGTGGAGCCGGCTCCCCAACCGCGGCACGGGCACCTCTCCACGATCCGGCACGACGAACGGGATCTGTTCCAGGGCCTGCCGCAGCATTTCACCGCCGTCCGCTATCACTCGCTGGCCGTGCGCGAGCCGTTGCCTCCGGCGCTGGAGGCGACGGCCTGGTCCGAGGACGGCGTCCTGATGGGGCTTCGGCACCGCGGCCGGCCGCTGTGGGGCGTGCAGTTCCACCCGGAGTCCGTCCTCACGGAGTACGGCCACCGCATGCTCGTGAACTTCCGCAACCTGACCGCCGAGCGGGCCGGCAAGCTGCGTACGAAGAACACGGCGGTCCCCTCCCCCGAGGCACCGGCCCGACGCCGGGCATTGGTGCCGGAGTGCGACGCGGGTGTCCGACAACCGGCGGGGGCTCTGATGGCTACGGCAGGGGCTCAGGCGGCGGTCGGAGGGGATTCCCGGCCTGCGGCCGTTGCCGGGGCCGGGGCGAGCGGTGGGACGGCGGATGTCTTCGGGGCCGGGACCGGCGATCAGCCCGGGCCCGCGAAGCCGCCGCGGAGCGGGGTTCCTCGGCCTGCGGCCGTTTTTCCCGTCTCGGCGATGTCCAAGGGGGCGGCGAACCCGGCTGACGGGGCTCTGGCGGCCGGAGACACCGTTCCGGTCGGCAGGGCCGCCGCGGGCGCCGACGTCCCTCTGCCACCCACGCCACCCACCGTCGCCATTCCCCGCCCCCGTCGCCCCGGCCGCGTCGGCTACCGGCTGCACACCCGTCGGGTCAGCGGTGCCGTCGACACCGAGGCGGTCTTCACCCGCATGTTCGCCGGGTCCCCCCGCTCGTTCTGGCTGGACAGCTCCCTGGTCGAGCCCGGGCGGTCGCGGTTCTCGTTCCTGGGGGACGACAGTGGGCCGCTCGCCGAGTTCGTGCGGTACGACGTCACCGCCGGGCGCTGTGAGATCGAGCGGGCCGGGCGGCCGGTGCGGAAGGTCACGGCGAGTGTCTTCGACTATCTGAAGCGGCAGTTGACGAATCGGTGGGTGGACGCGACCGGGCTGCCGTTCGACTTCACCGGGGGCTATGTCGGCTACCTCGGCTACGAGGTGAAGGCCGACTGCGGCTCGCCCAACCGGCACAGCTCCCCCGCCCCGGACGCCGCCTGGCTGTTCGCCGACCGGGTGATCGCGGTGGACCACCAGGAGGGCTTCACCTACGCCGTGTGCCTGGCGGAGGACACCCCGCAGGCGGCGCGGGAGGCCGCCGACTGGCTGGAGAGCGCGCTGGCGGACCTCAGCTGCGTGGCGCCGGAGGCGGCGCCGCTGCCCGTCTCGTCGGCCCCGGCCGATCCCGGCGCGGCCGAACCGTGGCTCGTACGCGACCGGGAGAGGTATCTCGCGGACATCGAGGCGTGCCAACGGGAGTTGCGGGCCGGCACCAGCTACGAGGTCTGCCTGACGAACGCGGCCCGCTTGCCCGCTCCGTCCGACGCGCTCGAGTTCTACCGGACGCTGCGCCGCGACAACCCGGCCCCCTACGCGGCGTTCCTGAGGTTCGGGGAGCTGGAGGTGGCCGGTTCCTCGCCCGAGCGGTTTCTGAAGATCGGCCGGGACGGTACCGCCGAGGCCAGGCCCATCAAGGGAACCGCGCCCCGGGGCGACGGACCGGAGGAGGACGCCCGGCTGCGGGACGCGCTCGCTTCGGACGACAAGACCCGGGCCGAGAACCTGATGATCGTCGATCTGCTCCGCAACGACCTGGGGCAGGTCTGCCGGACGGGGTCGGTGCGGGTGTCGAAGCTCATGGCCACGGAGACGTACGCCACGGTGCATCAGCTCGTCTCGACCGTGGTGGGACGGCTGCGGCCGGGCACGGACGCGGTGGACTGTGTCCGGGCCTGCTTCCCCGGCGGGTCGATGACCGGCGCGCCGAAGCTGCGCACGCTGGAGATCATCGACTCGCTGGAGACCGAGGCCCGCGGCGTGTACTCCGGCGCCCTCGGCTACTTCGGGTGCGGCGGCGGCGCGGACCTCAGCATCGTCATCCGTACCGCCGTGTTCGCCGACGGCCAGATGCATCTGGGCGCGGGCGGCGCGATCGTGCTCGGCTCCGATCCGGAGGCGGAGTACGACGAGATGCTGCTGAAGACCGCCGCCCCGATGCGGGCCCTGCACCAGCACACGGCCGACCGGATACGGCGTCAGGCCCCACCGGGAGACAGAGCCGGGGCGGGCGGGGAGGCCAGGCGATGACCAGTCCTCAAGCCGAGATGACCAGTCCCCAAGCCGAGATACCCGGCCCTCAGGCAGGGATGACCAGTCCTCAGACCGAGATACCCGGCCCTCAGGCCGAGATGACCAGTCCTCAGGGCGAGCCGCACCCGGTCGAGGCCGAGGCCGAGGCGCCCGGGAACATGGCGGCCCAGCTCGCGGAGCTCGCCGAGCGGCGCGGGTGGAACGGGCGGACCGCGTTTCACCAGGGCCACCGGGCCTGGACCCACGGGGAGGTGCACGACCTCGCGGCCCGGGCGGCCACCGTTCTCACCGAGTACGGTGTGCGCCCCGGGGACCGTGTGCTGCTGGCGCTTCCCGACTCGATCGCCTGGGTGACGGCCTTCCTCGCCACCGCCCGGCTCGGCGCCGTCGCGGTCCTGGTCAACCCCGAACTCCCCGCGGCCGACCATGTGTTCCTGACCGAGGACACCGGGGCCCTGCTGTGCGTGACGGGGCCCGGTCTGGAGGAGCGGTTCGCCCGCCCGGCCTGCCTCGGGGCGGATCAGCTGATGGCACTCGCCCCGGCCGCGGAGCCCGCGCCCGCCCACCAGGTCGACGCGCGCGCCCCGCTGTACGTCCAGTACACCTCGGGAACGACGGGCCGCCCCAAGGGTGTCGTGCACACACACGGCGATCCGCGGACGTACCACGACCTGGTCGGCCGGCGGGTACTGCGGATCACCGCGGACGACGTCACGCTGTCGGTGTCGAAGCTGTACTTCGCCTACGGCTTCGGCAACGCCTTCGTCTTCCCGCTGTTCTCCGGGTCGTCCGCGGTGCTGGTGGACCGGCGTCCGACCCCGGCCGGCATCGACGAGCTGGTCGCCCGGCACCGCGTGACGCTGCTCTACTCGGTGCCGTCCGCGTACGCCGCGCTGGTCGCCGAGCGGGGCCACGGGCACGAGGGCTGTTTCGCCTCGGTGCGGGCCGCGGTGTCGGCCGGCGAGGGGCTGCCGGACGGGCTCGCACGGCAGGTGACCGCGCTGCTCGGGGCACCGGTGCTGGAGCAGATCGGCTCCACCGAGGCCGGTCACGCGTTCTGCGCCAACGGCTTCGCCCACGACCACCCGGGCACCGTCGGCCGGCCCGTGCCCGGCTTCGAGGTGGAGTTGCGGGACCGTGACGGGCGCCCGGTGCCGGACGGCGAGGAGGGCGAGATGTGGGTGCGCGGGCCGACGGTCACCCCGGGCTATCTGAACCGGCCCGAGGAGACCGCCCGGACCCTGGTCGGTGGCTGGCTGGCCACCCGCGACCGGGCGTGCCGCGAACCGGACGGCTCCTACCGGCATCTGGGCCGCGCCGACGACATGGAGATGGTCGGCGGCATCACCGTCTCCCCGCTGGAGGTGGAGGCCGTGCTGCGCGGCCATCCGGCGGTTCGGGAGGTAGCCGTCGCGGCGGTCTCGGACGGGCGGGGCGCGAGCCGGCTGCGGGCCTTCGTGGTGCCGGTCGCGTCCGCGCGCGACGGTCTGTCGGACGAGCTGGTCGGCCTGGCGCGGGAGAGCCTCGCCGCCTTCAAGGTTCCCCGCAGCGTCAGCTTCGTCCCGTCGCTGCCGCGCACCTCGACCGGGAAGCTCCGCCGCCATCTGGTGCGCCGGGGTGCCTGGTGAACACCTCGGAAAGGAACGGCCTCATGCGACAGTCCGAGCCCCGGCCTCTGCTCGCCGATCGCGGCTTCTATCTGGGACCGGTCTTCCGGCGGGCCGCCGACCGGCACGGGGCCGTCTTCGTCACCCTGGACCGGCCGCTGGACGTCAGCCCCTCCCTCGGGGTCGACCTGAGCTACACCGTGCTCGCCGACGTGGTCGAGGAACTGTCCGGCCGGCTGTGGGAGGCCGGAGTGCGGCCCTCGGAGCAGGTCGTCGTGCACAAGGCCGACAACGTCGACATCATGCTGCTGACCTGCGCGGCCTCCAGGATCGGCGCCGTGCCGGTGCTGCTGTCGCCCGCGCTGGACCCCCAGGTGGCCGGGCAGCTCCTCGCCCGGCTGCGCCGCCCCTGGCTGATCACCGACAGCGCCACCCTGGACGGGCTGAAGGACCTCGCCCTGTCCGGGCTCGTGCGGCGGACGCTCTGCGTGGACGACGCTCCCGGGGCGGAGCCCCTGGCGAAGTACGCCGGCGCCGAGCCGCCCCCGCCGGTCCGGCTCCACCCCCGCGAACCCGCCCTGATCACCCACAGCTCGGGCACCACCGGCGTCCCGAAGCTGGCCGTGCACTGCGCGCAGACCATGTGGAACCGGCTCGTGCCGCAGCAGGCGATGGGCTGGCCCACCCGGGGCGAGCCGGCGGCGCTGCACATGTCGTTCGTGCACTCGCGCTTCTACCATCTGCTCGGCGTGCTGCTGCACTTCGGCAGCCCGCTCGTGCTGATCACCGACCCGGATCCGGCCGTAGTGGGCCCGCTGCTGGTCCGGCACCGGCCCGGGATCGTGGAGACGCACCCCAACACGTTCGTGCTGTGGGAGGAGCTGGCCGACGCCCCCGGGGCCCCGCTGTCCCGGGTCCGGTCGTACGGCTCCACGTTCGACGCGATCCACCCGCGCACCGTACGGCGGCTGCTGGGCGCGTCCCGGCGCCGTACGCCCTGGCTGATCCAGCTGTACGGGCAGAGCGAGACCGGCCCGGTGGCGTTCCAGGTGGTGACGCGGCGCGGTGCCGCCCGGGTGGACGGGCGCCGGGTCGGGATCGGGATACCCGGCTTCACCCGGGTCCGGGTCACCGACGCCGAGGGCAGACGGGTCGCGCCCGGCACGCCCGGCCGGATCGAGGCCCGCACCCGGGGCCGGATCCTCACCTACCTGGGCATGCCGGAGCGCTACGACCGTCAGCTCACCGACGGCTGGTGGGAGATGGGCGACATGGGCTACCGGAGCCGCCTGGGCGGGCTGTACCTGATCGACCGTGAGGTGGACCGGATCGACGCCGTGCACAGCAATCTGGAGGTCGAGGACGCGCTGATGTCCCGGCTGGAGGAGCTGCGCGAGGTCGTCATCGTGCCGGGCGCGGACCGCGAGCCGGTGCCGGTGGTGTGCGTGCGCGGCGAGCGGCCTCTGGACCCGGAGCGCTGGCGCAGCGCCACGGCGGGGCTGCCTGCGATGGCCGAGCCGCGGCAGTGGCGGTTCGAGGATCTGCCGATGACCGCGACGTGGAAGGTGAAACGGGTGGAGATCGCCCGGATGCTCACCGAGGGTGTACGGGCATGATCCCGGTCCTGGTCGTGGGCGCCGGGCCCGTGGGCCTGTCTGCGGCCCTGGCCCTGCGCGGGCACGGGCTGCCGGTGGTGCTGCTGGAGGCCGACCCGAAGGACCGGGAACGGCCCGGCAGCCGGGCCCTGTTCGTGCACCGGGAGACCCTGGGACTGCTGGACGCGATGCTGCCCGGGCTGGCCGCCGAGATCACCTCGTACGGGCGGACCTGGCACACCCGGCGCACCCTCTACCGGGGGCGTGAGGTCTACGCCCGCACGTTCCCGCCGCCCACCGGTCCGCCGCCCTTCACGAGCCTGCGCCAGACGGACACCGAACGGTTCCTGCGCGCGGCCTGCGAGAGGGCCGGGGTGGAGTTCGTGTGGGGCGCGCGGGTGGCGGGCGTGAGCACCTCGGAGACGGAGGTCCGGCTGACGGGCGAGGACGGGCGGGTGTGGACGGGCGCATACGCCGTGGCCGCCGACGGCGCCCGCTCCGCGGTCCGGCGCGAGCTGGGCATCGCCATGGAGGGCACGCACGGCGAGGGTTTCCACGTCGTGGTGGACGTCGCCGACGTGCCGGGCTCGGAGCTGCCGCTGGAGCGGGTCTTCCACTACGAGCATCCCGGGGTCGGCGGGCGCAGTGTGATGCGGGTGCCGTTCACCGGCGGTTTCCAGGTCGACCTGCAGTGCCGGGACGACGACGCACAGGAGGAGTACGGCACCGAGGAGGCCGTACGGCGCTGGCTGCCCGCGATCGTCGGGGACGGCTACGGCGACCGGATCCTGTGGGTGTCGACCTACCGCTTCCTGCGCAAGGTGGCGGCCTCGTTCACCGATCCGCACGGGCGGGTGCTGCTGGCCGGGGAGGCGGCGCATCTCTTCCCGCCGTTCGGGGCACGCGGCATGAACAGCGGCATCGCGGACGCGGCGGCCGCCGCCGAGGCGATCACCGCGGGGACCGGCGAAGCGGTCGCGCACTTCGCCGAGGTGCGGCGGGCGGCGGGCCTGTTCAACAGCGCCGCCGCCGGTACGGCCCTGGACCATCTGCGGCCGCACCGCCGGACCGTCCGGGTCAGGCAGCGGGCGGCGGCGGCCCTGGCGCCGGTGCTGCCGTGGTGCGGATCATGGCTGGAGCACGCGCCGTACGGGCCCCGGCACGGGGCGCCGGCCGTCGCGGGCCGCAAGTACTGAGGAGGGAGCTGGTGGTGACACGACCGGCAGTGGCGGAAGGCCTGTGGACCTGGGCACCCGGCCGTGGCCTGGCCCCCGCCCCGGAGCAGGAGGCCGGGGGCGGCTGCTCGTCGCGGACTCGTGGCTGCTGCGCGAGGGCCGGGTGCGGGCCTATGCCCGGCACCGGGAGCGGTTCTCGCGGTCCTGCGTCGAGTGCGGCGGGCCAAAGCCGCGCCTGCTCGTCGCGTTCTGGCAGGACGTGACCGCCGCGCTGCCCCGCACGGGTGAGTGGTTTCCCCGGGTGGAACTCGTGCCGGGATCCATGGAGTTGAGGCTGCTGGTGCGGCCCGCTCCGCCGCTCGGCACGGAGATCCGGCTGTGGGCGGCGGGCCAGTCCGATCCGCGGACCGTGCCCCGCCGCAAGGGCCCGGACCTGGAGGCCCTGGCCCGGGTGCGCCGCCGGGCCGCCGGTGAGGGCGCTGAGGAGGCGGTGCTGATCGCGCCCTCGGGCGCGGTGCTGGAGTCGGCCACCGCGAGCGTGCTCTGGTGGGAGGACGACACCCTGTGCCTGCCCCCGCCCGGGCTGCCCGTCCTGCCGGGTGTGACGGCCGGGCTGATCCAGGAGCGGGCGCTGCGGTCCGGGATCCGGATCGCGCACCGTGAGCGGACCGTCTCCGAGCTGGACGGCCGTGAGGTGTGGCTGGTGAACGCGTTGCACGGGATCCGGCCCGTGACGGACTGGACGGGACGTGCGATGCGGGTGCCTCCGGTGGAGCGGGCCGGGGAATGGCGGACCTGGCTCGACGGGCTCATGGAGCCGCTGCCCGGCTGAATTCACACAAGCCTGAATGCATGCACGACAGGACGACGCCGGGCCGAAGGAATTCGACCCGGCGTGATTTCCGTTGTTCGTTTTCAGTTTTTCGGCACCATACGCGTGGCTATCGCGATGCGGTTGTAGGCATTGATGACGGTGGCCGCCCAGATCAACGCGGCGATCTGGTTCTCGTCGAAGACCTCGGCCGCTTCGGCGTACACAGCGTCCGGGACGCGACCGTCGTGGACCAGGGTCACGGCCTCGGTCAGCGCCAGTGCGGCGCGCTCGCGCTCGGTGAAGAAGGGCGTCTCCCGCCAGGCGTTCAGGGTGTAGATACGCTGCTCGGTCTCGCCCTGGGCACGGGCGTCCTTGGTGTGCATGTCCAGGCAGAACGCGCAGCCGTTGATCTGCGAGACGCGGATCCTGACCAGTTCGAGCAGTTCCGGTTCGACCTTGGCGTCCTGCGCCGCGGAAACGGCGGCGGAGTGCAGGGAACCCATTGCGGCGGAGACGTCCGGTGTGATTTTCTTCAGGGCGACGCGGGACGGGGAAAGGCTTTCACTCATGAGGTGACCATATCCTCAGAAGCGCATTCTTGAAGGGGAATTCGCGCGATTATCCGGGCAGTACCGCGCACAGCGCCTCCAGCGCTCCGGACCAGGCGTGGTCCGGTGGTGTCCCGTAGCCGACGACCAGGGCGTCCGTCGGCTCGACGTTCGCGTCGGGGTGGGTGTAGCGGGCGAGTCCGTGGAGCGCGAGCCCCCGCCACTGGGCCGCCTGGACCACCGACTGCTCGGTGCCGGGCGGCAGCCGCAGCAGGACGTGCAGTCCGGCCGCGATGCCGGTGACCCGGGCCCCGGGAGCACGGGCCGCGACGGCGGCGACCAGGGCGTCCCTGCGGCGGCGGTAGCGCAGGCGGGTCGCGCGCACATGGCGGTCGTAGGCCCCGCAGGCGAGGAACTCGGCCAGGGTCAGCTGGTCCAGCACCCCGCAGATGTCGACGCCGCCCTTCGCCGCCGCGACCTCCTCGGCGAGGCCCGGCGGCAGCACCGCCCAGGCCAGCCGCAGCCCGGGGGCGAGGGACTTGCTGGCGGTGCCCAGATAGACCGCCCGGTCGGGGTCAAGGCCCTGGAGCGCCCCGACCGGCTGACGGTCGTAGCGGAACTCGCCGTCGTAGTCGTCCTCCAGCACCAGCCCGCCGGTGCGGCGCGCCCAGTCCACGACGGCCGCACGGCGGTCGCGGTGCAGGGGCACGCCCATGGGGAACTGGTGGGCGGGGGTGAGCAGGATCGCGTCGGCCCCGGACAACTCGCCCGGGTCCGTGCCCAGTCGGTCGAAGGACAGCGGGGTGGTGTGCAGGCCGGACGCGGCGAGGAGCCTCCCGTGCGCGTCGAGCCCGTACGACTCGACCGCGACGGACTTCGCACCGCGTGCCCGCAGGGCCGTGCCGAGCAGCTTCAGGCCGTGCGCGAACCCCGCGCACACCACGATCCGTTCGGGGTCGGCGCGTACGCCCCGGGCCCGGGAGAGATAGCCGGCGAGCGCGGCCCGCAGCTCCGGGCGGCCCCGGGGGTCGCCGTAGCCCAGCGCGTCCGACGGGGCGGCGGTGAGGGCGCGGCGGGCGGCCTTGAGCCACTCCGCGCGTGGGAAGGACGCGAGGTCGGGGCTGCCGGGGCGCAGGTCGTAGGCCGGGCGGGCGTGTGCGCGGGGGTGGGGTGCCGTACCGGCGGGCGGCACGACCGTCCTGGCGGCGACCCTGGTCCCCGAGCCCTGCCGGGCGGTGAGCCAGCCCTCGGCGGCCAGGTCGGCGTAGGCGTCGGCGACCGTGTTGCGGGCGATGCCCAGGTCGGCGGCGAGCGCGCGGGAGGAGGGCAGCCGGGTGCCGGGGGCCAGCCGGCCGGAGCGCACCGCCGCGCGCAGGGCGTCGGTCAGCCCCCGGCGCAGGCCCGGACCGGTCGGCTCCACATGCAGGTCGATGCCCAGAGTGGCCCATGGTTCCGCCATGGAAATGGACCATACTCCTGGGCTGCTTCCTTCCTAGGGTCGAGGGCATGACGACGCACCCCGTTGACAGCACGGCCACGACGCCCCCGACAAGCGCGGAGTACGCCCCCGAGCGGCCCGCCCGCCTGGAGTGGGCCAAGCACGCGCCCGACGTCTACAAGGCGATGGTCCGGCTGGAGACCGCGGCCCGGCAGGGCCTCGACCACACGCTGTACGAGCTGGTGAAGATCCGCGCCTCCCAGCTCAACCACTGCGCGTTCTGCCTCGACATGCACACCAAGGACGCCCTCGCGACGGGCGAGAGCGTCGAGCGGATCGTGCAGCTCAGCGCCTGGGACGAGTCGCGGCACTTCTACACCGCCAAGGAGGTCGCGGCGCTGGAACTGACGGAGGCCGTGACGGTCCTGACGGACGGCTTCGTGCCGGACGAGGTGTACGAGCGGGCCGCCCGGCACTTCGAGGAGGCGGAGCTGGCACAGCTGATCGCCGCGATCACGGTGATCAACGCCTGGAACCGCTTCGGCGTGACCTGCCGGATGGCACCGGGGCACTACCAGCCGGGCCAGTACAAGTGACGGCTCGGACCCGGCTGCTCGACCCGGCGGTCGGCGGGGCGATGGCCGCGCTCAGCAAGGTCGCCAAGCAGGGCCTCGGCGACCCGGCCCTGGCCGAACTCGTCGTGATCCGCGCCTCGCAGCTCAACCACTGCGCGTTCTGCCTCGACATGCATCTCGCGATCGCCCGCGAGTACGGGGTGAGCGAGCGGCAGCTCGATCTGCTGGCCGGCTGGGAGGAGGCCGAGGACGTCTTCGACGAACGGGAGCGGGCCGCGCTGGCAATGACGGAGGCGGTGACTCTCCTGACGGAGGGCTTCGTGCCGGACGAGGTGTACGAGCGGGCCGCCCGGCATTTCGACGAGGCCCGGCTGGCCCATCTGATCGGGCTGGTCGTCGCCATCAACAACTGGAACCGGGTGATGGTCAGCCGCCGCATCCCGCCGGGAGGTTACACACCGTGAGCAAGGTGGACACGTTCCGCGCCCTGCACCACCACCGGGCGCCCGGCGATCCCTTGGTCCTGCCCGGCCCCTGGGACGCGGCCAGTGCCCGGGTGTTCGTGGAGGCGGGCTTCCCGGCACTCGCCACACCCAGCGCCGGGGTCGCCGCGTCCCTGGGGTACGAGGACGGACAGACCCCGGCCGACGAGATGTTCGCCGCGGTCGCCCGGATCGTCCGGGCCGTCGACGTGCCGGTGTCGGCGGACGTCGAGAGCGGCTACGGACTCGCCCCGAAGGAGCTGGTGGAGCGGCTGCTGGAGACGGGGGCGGTGGGCTGCAATCTGGAGGATTCCGAGGACGGGGTGCTCAAGGACCCGCGCGCGCACGCCGAATGGCTGGCGGAGGTGCGGGCCGTGGCCGGTGACCGGCTCTTCGTGAACGCCCGTGTGGACACCTTCGCCTGCGGGGTCCAGGATCCCGAACGGGCCATCGAGCGGGCCGCGTCGTACGTCGCCGCGGGCGCCGACTGCGTCTACCCGATCGGGGCTCCGCCCCAGGTGCTGCCGCTGCTGCGGGCCGGGATCCAGGGCCCCGTCAATGTGGGGGCCGACCCAGGCGAAGGCCCCTCGCCCGCCGAACTCGGCGCGCGAGGGGCCACCCGGATCACCTTCGGGCCGCGTCTCCAGCGGCGGGCCGCCCGGGCCCTGCGGGAGATGACCGCTCAGTTGACGTGAGGCAGGTCAGGACAGCCACTTCTTCCACGTGGACTTGTGGCTGTCCACCCACTTCTTCGCCGCGTCCTCCGGCGTCATCTTCTTGTCGGCGATCAGCAGGGAGACCTCGTTCTGGTCCTCGGTCGTCCACTTGAACTTCTTCAGGAACGCCGCCGCCTTGCCGCCGTTCTTGGCGAAGTCCGCGTTGAGGTACTTCTGCAGCGGCGTGTGCGGGTAGGCGCAGGCGACCTTCTCCAGGTCGGCGTCGCAGCCCTCCTTGTACGCCGGCAGCTTCACCTCGGTCATCGGGACCTTCTTGAACAGCCACTGCGGGGAGTACCAGTAGGTGAGGAAGGGCTTCTTCTCCTTGGCGAACTGCCTCATCTGGGTGATCTGCGCCGCCTCGGAGCCGGCGAACACCACCTGGTAGTCCAGCTTCAGGTTCTTCACCAGCGCCTTGTCGTTGGTGACGTAGGACGGCGAACCGTCCATCAGCTGGCCCTTGCTGCCGCTCTCCGGGGTGCGGAACTGATCGGCGTACTTGTTGAGGTTCTTCCAGTTCGTGATGTCCGGGTGCTTCTTGGCGAAGTACGTCGGGACGAACCAGCCGATGTGCCCGGTGACGCCGAGTCCGCCGCCGGGCGCGATCGTCTTCTTGTCCTTGACGTAGCGCTGCTCCTGCTCGGGGTGGCCCCAGTCCTCCAGGAGCGCGTCGACGCGGCCCTGGCTGAGGGCGTCCCAGGCGGGCACCTCGTCGACCTGGACGGTGTCGACGCGGTAGCCCAGCTCGTGCTCCAGGAGGTACTGGGCGACGGCCACGTTGGCCTGCGCGCCCACCCAGGACTGCACGGACAGGGTCACGGACTTGGCGCCCTGCGCGTTGGCGAAGGGCGAGGACTGCTTGGTCATGTCGGCGGCGCCGCAGCCGGTGAGCAGCGCCAGGGAGCTGACGGTGGCGGCTATGGCCGTCGTACGGACTCGCATGTCAGGCTCCCTTCTTCGCGCGGCGTTCGGTGGGCTGGGTCACCCGGTCGAGCATCAGACCGAGGCAGACGATCGCCGCGCCGGCCACCAGACCGGTCGCCAGGTCGCCCTGGGCGAGGCCGAAGACCACGTCGTAGCCGAGCGCGCCACCGCCGACCAGGCCGCCGATGACGACGACGGCGAGGACCAGGACGAGGCCCTGGTTGACGGCGAGCAACAGGGCGGGGCGGGCCAGTGGGAGCTGGACCTGCCGCAGCTGCTGCCAGCTGGTCGCGCCGAGTGAACTGGAGGATTCCAGCGCGGCCGCGTCGACCTGGCGCAGGCCCTGGGTGGTGATCCGGACGACGGCCGGCAGCGCGTACACGATGGCGGCCGCGACGGCCGGGGCGCGGCCGACGCCGAAGAGAGCGACGACCGGGATCAGGTAGACGAACTGCGGCATCGTCTGGAACACGTCCAGGACGGGACGCAGCAGCCGCTCCAGGCGGTCGCTGCGGGCCGCCGCGATGCCGGTGGCGAAGCCGAGGACGAGGGTGACGGCGACGGCCGCGAGGACCTGCGACAGGGTGTCGAGGGAGGGCTTCCAGACGCCGAGCGCGCCGATGGCGGCCATGGCGAGGACGGCGGTGAGCGCGGTGCGCCAAGTGCCGATCACCCAGGCCAGGGCGGCGACGATCAGCAGCACCGACCACCAGGGCAGCCCCTGCAGGCCGTCGCGCATCGGGTCGAGCACCCAGGTGGTGAAGTGGCCCGCCCAGTCGGCGGTGCCGCCGACCACGGGGACGCCGGAGTAGAGGTGCGCGGTCATCCAGTCGACCGCGCGGTTGACGGGCTCGGCGATGCCGACGACCCAGGCCTCGGGCCAGTCGAGCCGGCCCGCGAGACGACCGGCGACCGCCACGGCGGCGAAGGCGACCAGGGCGTACAGCCAGCCGAGTCCACTGCGGGGCTCCGGTTCGGCGCCGAGCCGCTCCCCCGCCGCGCACGTGACGCGGTCCAGGACGACGGCCAGCAGCACGATCGGGATACCGGCGGCGAGCGCGGCACCGACATCGACCGAGGCGAGGGCCTGGTAGACACGGTCACCGAGACCGCCCGCGCCGATGACGGCCGCGATGACGGCCATGGACAGCGCCATCATGATGGTCTGGTTGAGGCCGAGCAGGAGTTCCTTGCGAGCCAGCGGGATCCGGGCCGTCAGCAGCCGCTGGCGTGCGGTGGAGCCGAGCGACTCGACGGCCTCCAGCACGCCCTTGTCGGCGCCGCGCAGACCGAGCGAGGTCAGCCGGGCCATGGGCGGGGCGGCGTAGATGACGGTGGCCAGGACGGCCGCCGGGACGCCGATGCCGAAGACCAGCACGACGGGCAGCAGATAGGCGAAGGCCGGGAGCACCTGCATGGTGTCCAGGACCGGGCGCAGGAGGCGGTCCATCCGGTCGGACAGCCCGGCGGCGAGCCCGAGCACCATGCCCACCAGGACCGACGCGAGGACCGCGACGACCATCAGGGCGAGCGTCTGCATGGTCGGCACCCACATGCCGAGCAGGCCGCAGGCCAGGAACGCGGCGCCCGTGCCGAGCGCCAGCCGGATGCCCGCGACGCGCCAGGCGACCAGCGCGCCCAGGGCCGTGACGCCCGCCCAGCCGACGGCCAGGAGGCCGAGGTAGACGGCCCGTACGGCGATGACGACGACGTTGCTGACGTGGCCGAAGAAGTACAGGAACAGGGGGTGGCTGTCGCGGTTGTCGATGATCCAGTCGCTGGCCTTGGCGAGCGGCTCGGAGAAGTCGACGGTCAGTGCGGCCGGCCAGCTGCCGCTCGCCCAGCGGGCGTTCGCCAGGGGGACGAGGATCGCGGCGGCCAGGGCGAGGAGCAGCAGCTTGCGGACGGCCGGGGCCTTGAGGAGGCCGGGCAGGCCCACACGGGGCGGGGACGCGGTGATGGTCGCCATCAGACCGCCTCCTTGGACTGCTCCGTCCCGGGCGGAGCTGGCTGCTCCGTGCCGGCGACGACACCGAGCAGCGTGTCGGAATCGACCATGCCCACGCATCGGCCCTCGTCCACGACCCGGGCCGGGGCGCCGGCGCGGGCGACCGCCTCGATCGCCTCGGAGACGGTCGCGTCGGGCCGGACCGCCGGTCCGCTGCCGTCCAGGTCCGCCGAGGGGGTGCGCATGGCCGTGCGGACGGTGAGGACCTGCTCGCGCGGGACGTCCCGAACGAACTCGCGGACGTAGTCGTCGGCGGGCGAGCCCACGATCTCCTCGGGCGTGCCGAGCTGGACGACCCGGCCGCCACGCATCAGGGCGATGCGGTCGCCCAGCTTGAGGGCCTCCTGGAGGTCGTGCGTGATGAAGACCATCGTGCGGCCTTCCTCGCGGTGCAACCGGACCACTTCCTCCTGCATCTCCCGCCGGATGAGCGGGTCGAGCGCGCTGAACGGCTCGTCGAAGAGGAGGACCTCGGGGTCGACGGCGAGTGCGCGGGCCAGGCCCACGCGCTGCTGCTGGCCGCCGGAGAGCTGGCTGGGGCGGCGGTGCTCCATGCCGTCCAGGCCGACCTTGGCGATGACCTCGGCGGCCCGCTCACGCCGCTCGGCCCTGCCGACGCCCTGGATCTCCAGGCCGTATGCGACGTTGTCGAGGACCGTGCGGTGGGGCAGCAGGCCGAAGTGCTGGAAGACCATGGCGGCGCGGTGCCGGCGCAGTTCGCGCAGCCGGGAGCGGTCCATGGCGCGGACGTCCTCGCCGTCGATGACGATGGTGCCGGCCGTCGGCTCGATCAGCCGGGTCAGACAGCGCACCAGCGTGGACTTGCCGGAGCCGGACAGGCCCATGACGACGAAGACCTCGCCCTTGCGGACGTCGAAGCTGACGTCGCGGACGGCGGCCGTGCAGCCGGTGCGGGAGCGCAGCTCGTCGGCGTCGAGGGCGGTGAGCTCGGGGTCGGCGGGGACGCGCTCGGCCTTGGGGCCGAACACCTTCCACAGGCCCTCCACCGAGAAGACGGGGGTGGTGTCCATGCTCTGCTCCTCCGTGGGGGGTTCGAGGGTCGGGATCTCGGCCATCTCGGTCACCGGTCACCACCACCGATCAGCTCGGCGGCCTTCTCCCCGACCATGAGCACGCCGATCATCGGGTTCACGGTGGTCATGGTGGGGAACACGGAGGCGTCGGCGATGCGGATGCCCTCCAGGCCGCGGACGCGCAGGTCGGGGTCGACGACCGCGAGCGGGTCGTCGGCGTCACCCATCTTGCAGGTGCCGGCGGGGTGGTAGACGGTGTGCGCGACCTTGCGGGCGTACTCGCCGATCTCCGCGTCGTCGGTCACGTGCGGGCCGGGCGCCACCTCGCGCTTGAGCCAGCCGGCCAGGGGCTCGGTCTTCGCGATCTCACGGGCGATCTTGATGCCGTCGACGAGGGTCTGACCGTCGTAGTCGTCCTCGTCGGTGAAGTAGCGGAAGTCCAGGGCCGGCTTGACCTCGGGGTCGGCGCTGGTCAGGTAGAGCCTGCCGCGGCTCTTCGGCTTGGGGATGTTCGGGGTCATCGAGACGCCGAACTCGGGCCGCTGGTAGCCCAGTCGCTCCGGGTTGTCCGTGAAGGGGATCTGGTAGAAGTGGAACATCAGGTCGGGGTGCGGCTTTTCGGGATCCCGGCGCACGAACAGGCCCGCGTCGGAGTCCATCGCGGAGTTCTCCGGGATGGGGCCGTTCGTCTCCCACACGATCACCGACTCCGGGTGGTCGAGCAGGTTCTCGCCGATGCCCGGCAGGTCGTGCGTCACGGGTATGCCGAGCTTCTCCAGGTCCGCCTTCGGGCCGATGCCGGAGTGCATCAGCAGCCGGGGCGAGTCGACCGCGCCGGCACAGAGCAGGACCTCGTTACGAGCCTTGACGAGGATCTCCTCGCCGTCCTTGGTGCGGACGTGCACGCCCTCGGCGCGGTTGCCGTCGAGCTCCAGCTTGTACGCCCAGGTCTCCAGCAGGATCGTCAGGTTGGGCCGCTCGTCCATCACCGGGTGCAGGTACGCCACCGACGCCGAGGAGCGCTTGTTGTTCTCGGGGTGGTAGGCGAGGTCGAAGAAGCCGACGCCCTCGGTGAACGGCTTCTTGTTGAAGCCCTCCACGCGCGGCACGTTCAGCGCCGCCTGGGCCGCGTCGACGAAGTCGCGGGCGATGGCGTTCCGGTCCTTCTCGTCGACCGGGACGACGTTGTTGAGCAGGCGCGCGAAGTACGCCTCCATCTGCACCGCGCCCCAGCCCTTGGCGCCGGCGGCCTCCCACTCGTCCCAGTCGGCCGGCAGCGGCTTGAAGGCGATCAGGGTGTTGTGGGAGGAGCAGCCGCCCAGGACCCGGGCGCGGCTGTGCCGGATATGCGAGTTTCCGCGTGGCTGCTCGGTGGTCGGGTAGTCGTAGTCGAGCTCGCCGCCCAGCAGGCCCATCCAGCGGCGCAGGGTCAGCACGTCGTCGCGGCCGACGTCGCTGGGGCCGCCCTCGATGACGGCGACGGTCACGTCGGGGTTCTCGGTCAGACGGGAGGCAATGACGGAACCTGCGGTTCCGCCGCCTATCACGACATAGTCGTACTCATGACTGGTGTGGGACATGGCGTACTTGCTCCAGAGGGGGTGAACCAGGGGGGACGAAGAAGTCGGGCGCGAAGGGCGTGGGTGCGGGAGTGCGGGGGTGCGGGGGTGCGGGAGGTCAGCCCGAGAACCAGCGCACCGGCTTCGGAGCGAGGTTCTGGTAGACGTGCTTGGTCTCTCGGTACTCGGCGAGTCCGGCCGGGCCGAGCTCCCGGCCCACTCCGCTCTTGCCGAAGCCGCCCCACTCCGCCTGCGGCAGGTAGGGGTGGAAGTCGTTGATCCAGATCGTGCCGTGCCGCAGCCGGCCGGCCACGCGGCGGGCGCGGCCCGCGTCGGAGGTCCAGACACCGCCCGCGAGGCCGTACTCGGTGTCGTTGGCGAGGGTCACGGCCTCGTCCTCGGTGCGGAAGGTCTCGACGGTGAGGACCGGTCCGAAGACCTCCTCCCGGATGACGCGCATCTCGCGGTGGCAGTGGTCGAGGACGGTCGGCTCGTAGAAGTAGCCGTTCTCGGGGCGCTGCGGGGACGGCTCGGGGCGCTTGCCGCCGGAGCGCAGCACCGCGCCCTCCTTGAGGGCGGACTCGACGTACATCTCGACCTTGTCGCGCTGCTGCTCGGAGACGAGCGGGCCGCACTCCACACCGTCCTCGGTGCCGCGGCCGAGCCGGATCTTCTCGGCGCGCCGGGCCAGTTCGGCGACGAAGCGGTCCCGGACCGACTCCTCGATGATGAGGCGGGCGCCGGCCGAGCAGACCTGGCCGCTGTGGATGAAGGCGGCGTTGAGGGCCTGGTCGACGGCGGTGTCGAAGCCCTCCTCGGTGGCGCAGGCGTCGGCGAAGACCACGTTGGGGTTCTTGCCGCCGAGTTCGAGAGCGACCTTCTTGACGCCGGGCGCGGCGGCCTGGGCGACCTTGGTGCCGCTGACCAGTCCACCGGTGAAGGAGACCAGGTCGACGTCGGGGTGCTCGGACAGTCGCGCGCCGACCGAATGGCCGGGCCCGGTGACGATGTTGGCGACGCCGGCGGGCAGCCCGGCCTCGACCAGCAGCTCGATGACCGCGATCGTCGTCATCGGGGTGATCTCGCTCGGCTTGATGACGAAGGTGTTGCCCGCCGCGAGCGCCGGGGCGATCTTCCAGCTGGCCTGCAGCAGCGGGTAGTTCCAGGGCGTGATCATCGCGCAGACGCCGATGGGCTCGTGCACGACGACGCTGTGGATCTCGGGCGAACCCGCGTCCACGACCCGCCCCGGGGCCTCGCCGGCGACCAGGTCGGCGAAGTAGCGGAAGGCGTCGGCGACGCAGTCGATGTCGACGCGGCCCTCCTCGACGGTCTTGCCCGCGTCCTGGGCCTCCAGCCGCCCGAGTTCCTCGCGGTCACGGACCAGCAGGTCGGCGACGCGCCTCAGCAGCGCGGCGCGCTCGGTGACGGGGGTGCGGGGCCAGTCGCCCTCGTCGAAGGCGCGCCGGGCGGCGGCGATCGCCAAGTCGGTGTCCTTCTCGTCACCCTCCGCGACCACGGCGAACGGCAGCGCGTCCGCGGGGTCGAGGATCTCCCGGGTGGCACCGGAGGCGGCCGCACGCCACTCGCCCCCCGCGTGGATGGTGCTGCGCGCCTGAAGTACGTTGCTTTCCGCCATGACCGCTTTCGCCTTCCGTTCCTGATCAGCGCCCTTGTGTCACACACGTGTCACTAAGAGACCGAGTGCGCCTGCCCTCACCCCCCGGATGCATGCGCGATCCGTGGCTGAAAGTGCGCTGTGTCACTGAAGATGCGAGCAAACACGGGCGAAACGCCCGCCGATCAGGTGCGGATGACGTCAGGTCGTCCGAGGCCGGAAGCCTTCCGGAGGGTCTTCGCCCACGCGTCCGTCGACGGACGCGCGTATGAGGTCGGCGTGGCCGACGTGGCGTGCGTACTCCTCGATGAGGTCGGCCGGCAGGCGCCGTACGCTCGGTGACCGGCCGTCCCGAGTCGTGAAGGCGGCGAGGCGGCCGGCGTCGCTCTCCGCGAGCACCTCCCGCAGATTGGCCCGGGACCGCAGCACGGCCTCCGTCCACAGCGTGTACAGCCGCTCGGGCGGGTCTCCGGCGGCCGAGCTCCACTCCCAGTCCGGCTCGGCGTACCGGTCCACCGCGTCCCTCGGCGGCGCGGGCTTCTTTCCCAGCAGCCGCACGGACAGGTACTGGTCCTCGACCAGGGCGAGATGCTTGAGCAGCCCGCCCGGCGTGACGGCCGAGGAGGCCACCCGCGCGCTCAGACCGGCAACGCGGGAAGCACACAGGCCCCGCACCGGAATCGACCGGTACGGGGCCTGCGCGAAGAGATTCAGGTCAGATGAGGCCGAGGCCGCGGACCGCCTCGCGCTCCTCCTCGAGCTCCTTGACGGAGGCGTCGATCCGGGCGCGGGAGAACTCGTTGATGTCCAGGCCCTGGACGATGTCGTACGTGCCGTCCTTGGTGGTGACGGGGAAGGAGGAGATGAGCCCCTCCGGCACGCCGTACGAACCGTCCGACGGGATGCCCATGGAGACCCAGTCGCCCTCGGCGGTGCCGTTGACCCACGAGTGGACGTGGTCGATGGCGGCGTTCGCGGCGGAGGCGGCCGACGAGGCGCCACGGGCCTCGATGATGGCGGCGCCGCGCTTGGCGACGGTCGGGATGAAGTCCTCGGCCAGCCACTTCTCGTCGTTCACGACCTCGGCGGCGTTCTTGCCGGCGATCGTGGCGTGGAAGATGTCCGGGTACTGGGTGGCGGAGTGGTTGCCCCAGATCGTCAGACGCTTGATGTCGGCGACCGTCGAGCCCGTCTTCTTCGCGAGCTGGGTCAGCGCGCGGTTGTGGTCGAGGCGGGTCATCGCGGTGAAGCGCTCGGCCGGTACGTCCGGAGCGGCGGCCTGGGCGATCAGGGCGTTGGTGTTGGCCGGGTTGCCGACGACCAGGATCTTCACGTCGTCCGCGGCGTGGTCGTTGATGGCCTTGCCCTGCGGCTTGAAGATGCCGCCGTTGGCCTCCAGCAGGTCACCGCGCTCCATGCCCTTGGTGCGGGGGCGAGCGCCGACGAGCAGACCGACGTTGGTGCCGTCGAAGGCGACGTTCGGGTCGTCCGAGATGTCGATGCCCTGCAGGAGCGGGAACGCGCAGTCGTCGAGCTCCATGGCCGTGCCCTCGGCGGCCTTGAGCGCCGGGGTGATCTCCAGGAGGCGCAGCTTGACCGGCACGTCCGCGCCGAGCAGCTGACCGGAGGCGATGCGGAAGAGCAGGGCGTAACCGATCTGGCCGGCCGCGCCGGTGACGGTGACGTTCACGGGAGTGCGGGTCATGGCGTTCTCCGTATGACAGCTGGCGGTGGGGCGGTCCCTGCCCCGGACGTCTGATCGATCTCTTGGCGTCAAGAGATCCACCAGCGGTCAGGCTATCGCGCATCCGGTATCTCGCACGGCCGGGTCGGTGTG
Source organism: Streptomyces sp. CA-179760 (assembly GCF_050937045.1). NCBI lineage: Bacteria > Bacillati > Actinomycetota > Actinomycetes > Kitasatosporales > Streptomycetaceae > Streptomyces > Streptomyces sp. CA-179760. Next base: position 6,006,515 of record NZ_JBNJLZ010000001.1, on the reverse strand, counting down.
GCCCACCCCACAACCCGCCCGGCGCCCACGCAAAGGCGGCCGCCCGTCCGGGAGAGGTGGACTGGGGCGGCCGCCGGGGGGGAACCGACTCTGCCGGACTCCCGTGGGGGTACGGTTCGCGTGCCCCCGATTCCCCCGGCCATGCCTCCGTCGGTGAAATTCGTTCGGACCGGTCCTACGACCGGGTCGTCCGGCACCGGGCCGGCCCGCCGGACGCCAGCACCCGACGAGTCCCACCGCGCCCCGCCGGCCGTCGGCGCGAACTCGGGTACCACGTCGGCCTCGGCACCGGTGTGCCGGTCGCGCGGTTCCCCGCGTCCCTGGGGGCATCGCCGACACGCCCCTTCCAGGGGCGCCGGGAACCGCGCGAACAACCCCCACCGGCCCGCACGAGCCGCCCGCCCGCCTACTCCGTGCAGCCCTGCTGACCCGACGCCAGGGTCGCGCAGGCCTTGGCGTCGGCGGCGTTCTTCACCGCCACCATCGGGGTGTACGCGATCGCGTCACCGGCGACGGTGATGCTGCCGGTCTGCTTCGCCTTGCCCGCGCTGATCTGGACCTCGTCGCCCTGGGTCGCCTGGGTGACGCGGCCCCAGGCCGCCTTGCAGGTCTCGCTGTAGCGGACCTCCACGACGGTGGTGCCGACGGTCGCGGTCTGCGCCGTGGTCACCAGGTCACCACTGCACCCCATGCTCTCCGCGTCCTTGCCGGTGCAGCTGTCGCCGCTGCACTTCACACCGGGCGGCAGGTCCGGGTTCGTGGTGACGCTCGGCTTGGGCGACTTGACACCGCCCTTGGCCTCGTCGTCGCCACCGCCACCGGTGAGATAGAACGCGCCGGCGATCACCACGAGCACGCCCACGACACCCGCGAGGAACGTCACGGTCCGCCGCTTGCCCCCGGCGGGGCCCTTCGCCCCGGCCGGATCGGCGCCCCGCGGCGACCGGTACTGCGCGCCCGCGCCCGCACCCGGCGTCCGCCCGGGCCCGTCGGGCGCCCCCGCGGAAGGGCCGTCCCCCATACCGGGCCGGGACCCGATGCCGCTGCCGGCACCGCCGGTGCCGATGCCGCTGCCGGTGCCGGTGCCGGTGCCGGTGCCGGTGCCGGTGCCGGTGCCGGTGCCGGTGCCGGTGCCGGTGCCGGTGGAGCGTCCGCCCGACGGCGACGGTCCCTGGTACCCCGCGATGCCCCACGAGTTGACCCCGGTCGCCCCGCCCCGGCCGCCGTCCTCCCGCACACCACCGCTGGTGGAGGAGTCCTGGACCTCGGGCGCCGTCGGCTGCGGCGGCACGGTCGGAGCCACTCCGGCCGGCCCCGCGATACCCGGCGTGACCGTGGCGCTGCCGCTCCTGCGGGCGGGCTTGTCGTCACCCCCGGGAGCCGATTTACCCGAAGCGGACTTGCCGCCGGAGGCCGTCGTGCCGCCGCTCTTGGAGCCTGCCGACGGGTCGCCGAAGTCCTGCCCGCCGAACTCCCCGAGTGCGGCGCGCGCCTGGGAGATCCGGATGGCCTCCATCGTCATGTCGTGCCGCATCTCCGAGCGGCTCCAGGCGCGCTCGGCGAGCTCCCACATGGTGGTCAGGTGCAGCGGATTGGTCCCGGTCACCTCGGCCAGCGCCACGATCGCGCCCTTGGGCGCGAGCAGCCGGCCGTTCAGATAACGCTCCCAGGACGTCTTGCTGTAGCCCGTGCGGTCCGCCACCGACGCGATGCTCAGACCACTGCGGTCCACGAGCCTGCGCAGCTGGCTGGTGAACTCCCTGATCTGTGGATCGAGCTCATCCGGCAAGGCCCTCCAACGCGGCATTGCTTCCCCCCTCTTCCCCCGGTCGTGCCGGTCGTGCTGATATTTCCCGCGCTGATCGCCCCGCGCGTTGGCGGCCTCGGCCGAGTCCCCGTTCTGGTTACCCACAGGGATGCGCACACTCAGGATCTCAGTTCCCTGACCGGGGGCGCACAGAAGCATGGAGACAGCGCGCGATACACCCTGGACCGTCCCGATTGTCCACGCCAACCCCGTTGTCGCACCACTTCGTGCGTAATCCGCCCGAGGAAGTACCGGAACCGTCACTTCCGTGCCACAGCGCTCTGACAGCCGTTGAACAGGCCGTTCGCCGTGCAGGAGGGTTGTCCGTGGCGGCGGCCCGTCCTTCCTCGGGGGAAAGGACGGACCGCCGTCCGGTCATCCGCTGGTGACCGTGAAGTGCAGCGTGTCCTTGAGGAACGGGATCTGCAGCCACGGCTCCGGCTGCGCCATCAGCGCCAGCAGGACGATCACCAGGCCCAGCACGCCGTAGGTGACGATGTCCGTGAAGCGGGAGCGGACGGCGAGCATGCCGACGTCCGGCAGCAGCCAGCGCATCACGCCACTGCCCAGCAGAGCGACGCCGATCAGCAGCGTCCCGAGCCGGAACTGGTCGAAGGCGGTCACCAGCAGTCCGAGCCCGACGAGCCCCAGCACGGCGAGCACGGGCCACTGCCGCACCGGCGCGGGCGCGTCCCCGGACACGGCCCGGCCACCGCCCTCGGGCCGCGCGGTGTCCTTGGTGAACAGCGGAAACCGCCGGGTCACCCGCCGCGGCCGCCCCTCGATGTCGGGGGCACTGACCGGATCCCGGACGGTGAGGTCCCCCTCCCCCGCTTCAGAGTCGCCCGATTCGCTCGATTCATCCGACCCGCCCCGCTCGACCGGAGCGCTCGGACCGACCTGCCCCTCCGGCTCGGCGGAAGCACTCGGAGCGGCCCGCTCGTCCGCCTCGCCCGAAGCGTCCCGGAGCACACGCCCGTCCGGCTCGCCCGAAACACTCGCGCCGGCCTGCCCGTCCTCGGAACCCCGCCCGGCCCGCGCATCGCGACCCGCCGCCTCGGCGCCGTCCGTGCTCCGTCCGCCCGGGGCGCTCTCCGCGCCCGGGCCGCTCCGCGCGGCCCGTGTGCCCCCGGCCCGGGCGCCCTCCACGCTCCCGCCGTCTGCCGCCGCGCTGCGCGCGCTCCGCTCAGCCGGCACTGCGCTCCGCCGCCTCGACCACGTTGACGAGCAGCTGGGCACGGGTCATCGGGCCGACTCCCCCGGGGTTCGGGGAGATCCAGCCGGCGACCTCGGCCACGTCGGGGTGGACGTCGCCCACGATCTTGCCCTCGGCGCTGCGGGAGACGCCGACGTCGAGGACGGCCGCGCCCGGCTTGATGTCCTCGGCGCGGATCAGATGGGCGGAACCGGCCGCGGCGACGATGATGTCCGCGTTCTTGAGGTGCGCCGACAGATCACGCGTGCCGGTGTGGCACTGGGTCACCGTCGCGTTCTCGCTGCGCCGCGTCAGCAGCAGCGGCATCGGCCGGCCGATGGTCACTCCACGGCCGACCACCACGACCTCCGCGCCCTTGATCTCCACGCCGTAGCGGCGCAGCAGGGTCAGCACGCCGTTCGGGGTGCAGGGCAGCGGGGCCGGCTCGTTCAGGACCAGGCGGCCGAGGTTCATCGGGTGGAGCCCGTCCGCGTCCTTGTCGGGGTCCATCAGTTCGAGGATGCGGTTCTCGTCGATGCCCTTGGGGAGCGGCAGCTGCACGATGTACCCGGTGCAGGCCGGGTCCTCGTTCAGTTCGCGGACGGCCGCCTCGATCTCCTCCTGCGTGGCCGTCGCGGGCAGCTCGCGCTGGATCGAGGCGATACCGACCTGCGCACAGTCACGGTGCTTGCCGGCGACGTACTTCTGGCTGCCGGGGTCGTCCCCGACCAGGATCGTGCCGAGGCCGGGCGTGACGCCCTTCTCCTTCAGCGCCGCCACGCGGGCGGTCAGATCGGACTTGATCGCGGCTGCGGTGGCCTTGCCATCGAGAATCTGGGCGGTCATGACCCCATCCTCGCGGATGACCCGCCCACGGTTCCAATCCGGCCACAATCCGGGCACCGGGGGCCGCTCCTCCCGTATCCGCCCATGATCAGCGATGTTGCACTTGCACAACACATCAGGAATGCGGCTGGACAAGCCCGTCACCGGTGCAGAACGATGACATGACAAGTGCCGCGGGCAGTTCAACGGGGGACGGTCGCAATACGAAGTACTTCTCCTCCGTGCGGATGCCCCGCGTCGTCCCCGCACTCGGAACATCAACGGAGGAAAGTCAGCCATGAGCTACGGCGACCCGAACAACCCCTACGGCGCTCCCCAGGGGCAGCAGCCGCAGCAGCCGGGCTACGGCCACCCGCAGCAGCAGGGCCAGGCGCCCGGCTACGGCTACCCGCAGGCCCCTCCGGTGTCCCCCTACGGCGCCGGCCCCGCCGCGCCGACCACGATGACCGGCTCGGTGAGCGCGGCCCGCGCGATGATGTGGGTGATCGTCGGTCTGCAGGTCGTCGGCGTGGCGCTCATGGCCTTCGCCGCCGCGGCCCTCAACGCCGCGAAGGACGACGAGTCACTCCAGGACAACACCGCCTTCCAGGACCTGGTCGGCCAGTCGACCGGCGTGATCTGGGGCTACGCGGTGTTCGGCCTGGCCTGGCTCGTATTCGGCGCCGTCCTGGCGACGAAGTTCAAGTCCGGCGGCAACAGCGCCCGGATCACCATCCTGGTCTTCGCCATCATCACGGCCGTCCTGGGCATCTACCCGTTCGTCATCATCGGCCTGGTGCACACCATCCTGGCCGTCCTGGTCGCGGTGTTCGTCGGCAACGCCAACGGCAAGGCCTGGTTCAACCGCCCCAAGTACTGAACGGGCCCGGTCGACCGGACCAGTTCACGCCAATCACATCCAAGGGCCGTGTCTCACCCGTACGAGGGGGGCACGGCCCTGGTGCGTCGCCCTAGTCTGACGGTGGTAGCTGTGCAGGCACGGGGAGAGCACCTTGTTCAGCATCATCGTGGTACCTCCGCCGACCACGGAGGACGAGCGAAACCGCACCCAACGCAGACTCGCGCCCGGCGAACGCCTCACCTTCGGCCGGTCCGCGCACGACAACGACCTGCCCATCACCCACGACGGGGTCTCCCGCCGGGCCGGTGAGATCACCGCGCAGGGCGTCTTCTGGATCCTGAGCAACCTCAGCCGCGAGCAGACCTACGTGGTGGAGAACCCGGAGGGCGCGGGCGAACACGTGAAGGTGGCGCCCGGGCGGCTGGACGCGCCGATCCCCTTCGAGTTCTCGCGGATCGTGCTGCCCGCCGCCGGCGACCTGCTGGCGCTGGAGGTGTGGGCGCCGCGCCACGACTATCTGAGCGGCACGGGCGGCCTCGACGGCGCCACGACCGCGCCGGCCTTCTCCGTCGACCGCACCAAGCGCTACTTCGCGGTCCTGGCGGCCCTGTGCGAACCGCGCCTGCGCGGCACCCCGCACGCCCCGCTGCCCACCGTCGAGCAGGTCGCCGAGCGGCTGCGCCCCACCTGGCCGGCCGCGTCCCGCACGGCCGTGCAGTGGAACATCGACTACCTCGCCGTGAAACTGCGCCTCAAACCGGGCCCGGAGAGCGCGGACACGGGCCCGCGGCTCAACGGCAAGAAGGAGTCCCTGGTCTCCCTGGCGCTGCGCTTCGACCTGGTCCGGGAGGACGACCTGGTCGTCCTGGCCGCCTCGCCAGGCCGGGTGACGCGGTGAACGAGCCCTACGCCGTCCCGGTGCCGAAGGGGTACCGGGTCGGCGTCTGGGAGGTGCGCGAGCCGATCGCGACCGGCGCCTTCGGCAGTGTGTACGCGGCCCGGCGCATCGGGGGAAACCCGGAGCTGCCGCCGACCGTGGCCCTGAAGTTCCTGCCCACCGGCACCGCCACGCCCCGCCGGCTCACCCACCTGCGCGAGCTGATCGAGCGGGAGGTCGCGCTGTACCGGCGACTGAGACACCCGCGGCTGGTGCGGATGTACGAGACGCTGACCGTCGACGATCCGGGCCGGCCGGAGCTGGACGGCGCCACCGTCCTCGTCCTGGAGCGGGCCGAGGGCTCCCTGTCCGCTCTGCTCACGGCGGTACCCCGGCCCGAGGCGGGTCCCGCTCTGCTCGCGCAGATCTGCGAGGGGCTGGCCCAGTTGCACGACGCCGGCTGGGTGCACGGCGACCTGAAGCCGGCCAACGTGCTGCTGATGGAGGACGGTTCGGTCCGGCTGGCCGACTTCAACATGGCGGCCGAGCTGGAGGGCACCCACGCCTACACGCCGGCCTTCTCCACGCCCGACTACACGCCGCCCGAGCTGCTGTGGACCGAGATCGGCGAACGGGGCCGCCGGATCCGCCCGTCGGCCGACGTGTGGGCCTTCGGCGTCCTCGCCCACCTGGTCCTCACCGGCTCCTTCCCGCTGCCCGGCGCCACCCCGACGGCCCGCCGCGACGCTGCGGCGGCCTACGCCCGCGGTACCGACGAGCTGCGTCTGTCACCCGAACTGGCCGACGGCTGGCGGGAGATCGTACGCGCCTGTCTGACCCGGTCGTACAGGGACCGCATCACCGGCGAGGCGCTGCTGCGCCGCGTCCGGGCGGCTGCCGCCGGGACCCCTCACCGTCCCTTCCGGCTGCCCCGGCTGCGTCCGGCCCGCCGTCGCGCGCGCCGTACGTCCGTCGCCGCGGCGGTGGCCGCCGGCTCCCTCGCCGCCCTGGCCGCCCTCGCGTACGGCATCGGTGTCCGGGCCGACGGCGCCCCCGGCGGCAGTGGCTCCGGCGCCACCGCGAACGTCTCGGCCGCCGCGTACGGCTCCTCCGACCTGCGCACCGACCGGGGCATCCCGCCCGCCTACCGGCTGCTGATCGTGGAGACGGCGCACGACTGCGACCAGAAGGACGTCACCCCGGCCCTGATCGCCGCCATGCTGAAGGTGGAGAGCGACTTCGACCCGGACCTCTCCGACCCCGCCAACGACGAGTACGGCATCGCCCGCTGGACCCCGCGCGTCCTGCGCTGGTGGATGAACGAGGACGGCACTCCCGGCGAGACCGTCCCCCGACCCCCGTTCCCGCCCGCCGAGTCCATCCCGGCGATGGGCCGCTACCTGTGCTGGATCGCCCCGCGCCTGGAGCCCGGGCTGCGGGGCGAGAGGCGGGTGCTGGTCGCCGCCGCGTACCGGACGTCGTACAAGACGGTGAACGACGCGGGCGGCGTCCCCCCGGACACCCGCGCCTACGCCGACCGCGTCGCGCACTACCTCAAGGAGTACGCCCCGCCCACAAGGAAGTGGCCCTGAGGCCGCTGCACCGGTTCCGCCTTCTCTCACAAACCCTTCACGGAACACCCTGTATCAGGCGCGATGCTTCGTACTCGTTCAAAAACGTCCCATACTCTGCCCTTCGTCGGACTGGGGGCTGCGCCCCCTGGCGTCACAGGAGGAGGGGGACGACTCCATGTACAGCGTCATCGTCGTACCACCGATGTGCGGCAGCGCGGAGGGGCAGGTCAGGATCGCCGCGGGCGAACGGCTGACGTTCGGCCGGGCGGCGGCGGACGGCGGACTGATCATCGACCACGCAGGGGTGCCCCGGGTCGCCGGGGAGATCACGGCACACCGGTCCTTCTGGCTGCTGAGCAACCTCAGCGAGGACCAGACCTACGTGGTGGAGAACCCGGAGGGCGCGGGCGAACACCTCAAGATCGCGCCGGGCCGCATGGAAGCCCCGGTACCGTTCGAGTTCTCGCGGGTGGTCCTGCCCGCAGCGGGAGACCTTCTCGCCTTCGACGTCTGGGCACCACGCCACGCCTTCCGCAGCGCCGACCGCCGGGGGCTCCCCGGCGCCGCCACGGCACCGGCGTTCGCCCTGGACCGCACCAGCCGGTATTTCGCGGTGCTGGCCGCCCTGTGCGAGCCCCGGCTGCGCGGGGAGCCGCACGCGTCGCTTCCGGCGGTGGAGCAGTTGGTGGACCGATTACGTCCGGTCTGGCCGACGGTCAGCCGCTCGTCCGTCTACTGGAACATCGACTACCTGGCACTGAAACTCCGGCTGCGCCCCGGCCCCGATGCCGCCGAGCCCGGTCTGCGCGTCAACGGCAAGAAGGACTCGCTGGTGTCGCTCGCGCTCCGCTTCGACCTGGTCCGCGAGGACGACCTGGTGGTGCTGTCCGCCGCAGCCGGCGAGGTGCTCCGGTGACCGGCCAGTCCTACGCCGTCCCCGTCCCGAAGGGCTTCCGAGTCGGCCCGTGGGAGGTGCGCGAGGCTCTGGCCTCCGGCGCGTTCGCCACCGTGTATGCGGCGCGGCTCGTCGACGGAGGGGACTTCGAGATGCCCGGCCGGGCCGCCCTGAAGTTCCTGCCCACCGGCACCCGCACACCTCGGCAGCTGCGGCATCTGCGCGAACTCGCCGAGCGAGAGGTGGAGTTGCTGGGCCGCCTGCGCGCGCCCCGGCTGATCCGCATGTACGACACCCTGACGGTCGACGACCCGGGGCACCCGGAGCTGGACGGCGCCACCGTGCTCGTGCTGGAGCAGGCCGAGGGCTCCCTGGACGCCGTACTGGAACTCGAGCCCAAGCCGGAGTCGGGCCCGGCCCTGCTGGCCCAGATCTGCGAGGGCCTGCACCAACTGCACCACGCGGGCTGGGTGCACGGCGATCTGAAGCCCGCCAACGTCCTGTTGCTGAAAGACGGCTCGGTGCGACTGGCCGACTTCAACATGGCGGCGGAGCTGGAGGGCACGCACGCCTACGCACCCGCCTTCGCGACGCCCGACTACACCCCACCGGAGCTGCTGTGGCCCGAGATCGACGAGCGGGGCACGCGGATCCGTCCCTCCGCCGACGTCTGGTCCTTCGGCGTCCTCGCCCATGTGGTCCTCACGGGCTCCTTCCCGTTGCCGGGCGGCAGCACCGAGGCACGTACCGACGCGGCGATGCGCTACGCGCGCGGCGCCGAGGAGTTGCGGCTGTCGCCCGAACTTCCGGAGACCTGGCGGGAGATCGTGCGGGACTGTCTGGCTCCCACTCACGTGGAGCGCGTCGCCCGGGTCCCTGACGCCGGTGCGCTCCTGCGCCGAGTGGAGGAAGCGGCGGGCGCCCTCCGCTCGGCCCGTCTGCCCAGGCTGCGGCCCCGGCGGTGGCGTCGCCCGGTGCTTGTCGCGGCGGTCGTGGCGGTGGCGGTGCTGGGCGCGACGGCGGTGACCTACGCGCTCCGCGACGAGGCCCCCGCCGCCGCGGCCGCACCGCCCACCTGCGAGAAGCCCGCGGTGTACGAGGACGAGAAACACGGCCGCGGCTACACCGCGGGCTGGAACAGCACCTGGGACTTCACCATCAAACAGGGCGACGGCGGCAGCCAGGTCCGCGAGGCCCAGTGTCTGCTCAGGCACCTGCACGACATCACCGAAGTCGGCGAGGTGGACGGGTCCTTCGGCCCGCTGACGCACGGGGCGGTGGTGACCTTCCAGAAGCGGGCGGGGCTGGACACGGACGGGGTGGTGGAGGCGCGGACGTGGAACGCGCTGCGGAAGGGCGGGGAGGTGTGACCGCGGGACTTGGATATTGCGGTGATCGTCGTGCCGACCGTGGCGCCGGCGAGGCGGCGCCATGACCGGACAGCAGTCGCACACGGTCCCCGTACCGCGGGGCTACCGCGTGGGGCACTGGGAGATACGGGAGCCTCTGGCGTCGGGTGCCTTCGCGACCGTGTACACCGGCAGGGCGACCGGCGAGGCGGATCCGGCCCTGCCCCGCCGGGCCGCGCTGAAGTTCCTGCCGACGGGCACCCGCACCCCACGCCAACTGCGCCATCTGCGCGAACTGGCCAAGCGAGAAGTGGAGTTGCTGGAACGGCTGCGCGCACCGCGCCTGATCCGGATGCACGAGACACTGACCGTGGACGACCCGGACCACCCCGAACTCGACGGCGCCACCGTCCTCGTCCTGGAACACGCCGAGGGCTCCCTGGACGCCGTACTGGAGAACGACCCGACGCCCGAGTCGGGCCCCGTGCTGCTGGCCCAGATCTGCGAGGGCCTGCACCAACTGCACCACGCGGGCTGGGTGCACGGCGATCTGAAGCCCGCCAACGTCCTGTTGATGAAGGACGGTTCGGTACGGCTGGCCGACTTCAATCTGGCTGCCGAACTGGACGGCACACACGCGTACGCGCCCGTCTTCGCCACCCCGGACTACACCCCACCGGAACTGTTCTGGGCCGAGATCGACGAGCGAGGCACGCGGATCCGTCCCTCCGCCGACGTCTGGTCCTTCGGCGTCCTCGCTCACATGGTCCTCACGGGCTCCCACCCCTTGCCGGGCAGCAGCACGGAGGCTCGCGCTGACGCGGCGATGCGCTACGCGCGGGGCGCGGAGGAACTGCGGCTGTCTCCCGAACTGCCCGACGCGTGGCGGGCGATCGTGCGGGACTGTCTGGCCCCGAAGCACCGGGAACGCGTCACGCACGACACGGCCACACTCCTGCGCCGCGTGGAGGAGGCAGCGGGCGTTACCCGCTCGGCCCGCCTGCCGCGCCTGCGACCCCGCTTCTGGCGGCGGCACCCGGTACTGACGTCGGCCCTGGCCACAGTGCTGCTGGCGACGACCGGGACGCTGGGGGCGGGATATCTGTACGTGAACCAGGACGACGGGGTGCCGGCGTACACGGCGCTGCCCACGGAGTCGGCGTCCAGAGGGCCTGACGGCCAACTGGTCTACGGCTACCACCGGTGCCCCGAGGACAGCGTCTGCTTCTTCAGCGAGTACAACGGCAACGGCGACCTGTGCAGTTGGCGCGGCGACGACGCCGACTGGCACTCGGGCGGCGAGACCTGCACATGGGCGGCCAGTGCTCCGGTCCGCTCGATCTTCAACAACGTCGCGGACGAGCGGAAGAACCACGACGTGACCTACTTCCGCGGGGCGGACTTCGAGCCCGCCGGTGCCGACCGCCGTCGTATGGCCCAGCGCAGCGGCTGCTCAACCGTGAACTCCATGGGCAACGTGGCGGGCGAGGCCGCACCGCGGTCGCACCGGCTGGTGGACAGCTGCTCGACCAAGTCGGCGCTGTGGACGATCCTTTCGCTGTTCGGCTGAACCCTCCCGAGGCGGGCCGGCGGGCGCTGCGCAAGGCCGGGGAGGCTTGCCCGGCGGATCGACTGCCGATGACGAGCCCCCGGTCGACGGGTGTCGACCGGGGGCTCGTCACTCGGCCGCGGTCGGCTAGCGGAGCCCGTCCGGCCGGGCGGAGGGGGCTACGGCGGAGAACTTCTTGAACGCGGCCCGTGTCTTGTCCCCGGCGACACCGTCGATCGCGTCGGGGTAGCCGTAGCCCCTCTTCAGCAGGCGCTGCAGCGCCTTCACCGTGTTCTCACCGGGGTCTCCGTCGATCGCGCCGGGGTATCCCCAGTGCACCTTGAGGGCACGCTGGAACGCCTTCCAGCTGTTGGTGCCGAGGTCCCCGTCGATCGTGTCGTTGTAGTTCCAGTACTTCGCCAGCCAGCGCTGGACGTTCTTGGCCTGCGCGTTGGTCAGGCCGAAGTTCTCCGTCGCGAGCGTGGTGACGTCCCCGGAACTCACCGTCGGCTTCGCGGCCGGCTCGGACGCCGCGGCACCGGTACCCGCAGCCGCCAGACTTCCGGCGGCGATACCGACGACGGTGGCGGCGCTGACGAGCGTCCTTGCCAGAATGCGCGATCGCATGCGCTTCCCCCTTGAACTCGTGGGTCTTGGTCTTGACACCGATGAGTTTCGAGGGGCACGCAGGGGGCCGGTACCTGAACAGTTACAGGTTCTCTCATGCGCACATCCCCCGGAGGCTGTCACCACATCGGACCACGGGGGACAAACGTGTCGAGGCGACGGGGACAGCACCAGAGCAGACGTGCACACGCGGCGGCGTGCGTGCTCACGGCCGTCATCGCGGCCGTGGTGACCGGATGCAGCCCTGACGGGGACAGGGGAAGCGCGAGCGGCGCCACAGCCGCGCCACGCCCGACGGAGCTCCGGGACCTCACGTATGCCGAGGAGACACGGTTGTCGGACGCCGAGCAGCGCCTGGTCCAGCGGTGCATGGAGGGCCAGGGGTTCCGTTTCGGGCGGCGCGAGCGGCTCACGGTGGAAGAGGAGCGGCCCGTCGGCTACGTCCAGGACGACGTCGCCTGGGCGCGCGAGCACGGCTACGGCAGCCGGATCCGGGAGAAGGCCGACCGCGCCCGGCGCGAGGACCCGGGCCACCGCTACCGCGCTCGGCTCTCCGCATCCCTGCGCGCCGCGTTCGACACCGCGCTCGACGGCGGCCCCGACGCGCATCCGCTCTCGGTCGACGTCCCGGGCGGCGGAACGATCCGCAAGCGTGCGGGCGGCTGCCTGGCCGAGGCGGAGACGAAGCTGTACGGCGAGCTGCGGACGTGGTTCCGCGTCGACGCGGTCGCCGGAAACCTGCGGCCGCTGTACGTGCCCGATCTGATGAAGGACAAGCGGTTCACCGCAGCCGTGGCGGCCTGGGCCCGATGCATGCGGCAGTCCGGTCACGCCTACGCGGACCCGGCGGCAGCCCGGGAAGACGTACAGCAGCGGGCCGCGTCCCTGTCGCGTGCCGAGGCGTTCCTGTTCGAGACCCGGGTCGCCGTGGCGGACGCCGAGTGCGCTCGCGAGACCTCGCTCAAGGCCACCGGCACGGAACGCGAGAGGTACTACGTCGACCGGCTGCGCGACCGCTTCGGCGCGGACCTCGACAGGTACCGGCGGCTGCGGCTGCGCGCACTCGCCCGCGCCGAGCAGATCACCGGCCCCCGGGCCTGACGCCGGCCGACCGGTCCACCCGCCCGGTCCATTCCAGTCTTCCGCCGCGCAGGCGGCGAAGCCGCATGCCTCACCGGAGGCACGCGGGCGCAGATACACCGGATACACAGGAGGATCTCCATGCGCAGAGCAGTTGCGGCATTCGCCACCCTCGGGTTGGCGATGCTCGGTCTCACCGCCACCACCACCTCGGCCCACGCCGGTGAGACCTGCGACGCCGAGTGGCCGGGCCGGGACGGCATGGTCCGGGCCTGGCAGTTGACCGACTGCGAGGGCATCTACCTCGGCGGGACCGAGAGCTATGACACGGACTGGGGCAACAGCAGCGGGCCGTTCCAGGGTACGGACGAGAACCGTGCGTCCTCGGTCATGAACAGCGGCACTCTCGGCGGCGACGACGTCGTCGCCTTCTACCGGCTGACCGGCTTCCAGTACAAGGGCGGCTACGGCTGTCTGAAGCCGGGCGAGCTCTACGTGGACAACCTGGCCCGCAACACGTTCACGGCCGACACCAACGGGACGCGGCACAACATGGACGACAGGATCTCGTCCCACCAGTGGGTGAAGGCGAGCGACTGCCGCAGCGGGAGCTTCATCAGCTGAGCCGGCCGGCAGGTCCGTCACCCGTGGTCCGTCGGGTACTCACCCGGCGGACCTGGCTGATACCCGACACCTGGGCGGCGCTGCGCAGTCGGACGCAGTGTCGATCCGGCGCGCGGCGCCGCCCGGGTGAGGTGTCCGTCAGTGGAAGAAGTGCCGCGTCCCGGTGAAGTACATCGTGACGCCCGCCTTGCGCGCGGCCTCGACGACCTGTTCGTCACGGACGGAACCGCCAGGCTGGACCACGGCCTTCACGCCGGCCTCGGTGAGGATCTCCAGGCCGTCCGGGAAGGGGAAGAACGCGTCGGACGCGGCGTACGCCCCCTCAGCGCGCTCGGCGCCGGCCCGCTCGACGGCCAGCTTCGCGGAGTCCACGCGGTTGACCTGCCCCATGCCGACACCGACGGAGGCGCCGTCCTTGGCGAGCAGGATCGCGTTGGACTTCACCGCGCGGCAGGCCTTCCATGCGAAGGCCAGCGCGGCCAGCTCGTCGGCGCTCAGCGCCTCGCCGGTCGCCAGCGTCCAGTTGGCCGGGTCGTCGCCCTCGGCCTGGAGGCGGTCGGTGACCTGGAGCAGCGCGCCGCCGTCGATCGGCTTGACCTCGACGGGCGCGGCGGGGCCGTCGGCGCAGCGCAGCACACGGATGTTCTTCTTCTTGGTGAGGGCCTCCAGGGCCCCTTCCTCGTAGCCGGGCGCGACGATGACCTCGGTGAAGATCTCGGCGACCTGCTCCGCCATCTCCTTGCTGACCGGGCGGTTGACCGCGATCACGCCGCCGAACGCCGACAGCGGGTCACAGGCGTGCGCCTTGCGGTGCGCCTCGGCGACGTCCGCGCCGACCGCGATCCCGCAGGGGTTGGCGTGCTTGATGATCGCGACGCACGGCTCGGCGTGGTCGTACGCGGAACGGCGGGCGGCGTCCGTGTCCGTGTAGTTGTTGTACGACATCTCCTTGCCGTGCAGCTGCTCGGCCTGGGCGAGGCCGCCGCCCTCCGGGGAGACGTAGAGCGCGGCCGGCTGGTGCGGGTTCTCGCCGTAGCGCAGGGTGTGCTCGCGCTCCCAGGTGGCGCCCAGGAAGTCGGGGAACTGGCCCGCGGCGGAGCCGCCGTCAGCCGCAGCGTCGACGGGCGCGTAGGAGGAGGCGAACCAGGAGGCGACGGCGACGTCGTAGGCGGCCGTGTGCTGGAAGGCCTCGGCGGCGAGCCGCTTGCGAGTGGTGAGGTCGAAGCCGCCGCTCTGCACGGCCTTCAGCACGTCGGCGTAGCGGGCGGGGCTGGTGACGACCGCGACGGAGGGGTGGTTCTTGGCGGCGGCCCGGACCATCGAAGGACCGCCGATGTCGATCTGCTCGACGCACTCGTCGGGAGTGGCGCCGGAGGCGACGGTCTCGCGGAACGGGTAGAGGTTGACGACGACCAGGTCGAACGGCTCGACGCCCAGCTCGGCGAGCTGCCGCTGGTGGTCCTCCAGGCGCAGGTCGGCGAGGATGCCCGCGTGCACGCGCGGGTGCAGCGTCTTGACGCGGCCGTCCAGGCACTCGGGGAAGCCGGTCAGCTCCTCGACCTTGGTGACGGGGACGCCGACAGCGGCGATCTTCGCGGCCGTGGAGCCGGTGGAGACGAGTTCGACCCCGGCCTCGTGGAGCCCACGCGCGAGCTCCTCGAGCCCGGTCTTGTCGTAGACGCTGACGAGCGCCCGGCGAAGGGGCCGCTTGTTGCTCTCGGCGGTCACTGGATAACTACCTTTCGTCCCTCAATGCGATGGCCGTTGCGGGCGAGCCGCCCCACGACCTCGACGAGCAGCCTTCGCTCGACGTCCTTGATGCGCTCGTGCAGAGCGCTCTCGTCGTCCTCGTCCCGGATCTCCACCACGCCCTGCGCGATGATCGGTCCGGTGTCGACGCCGTCGTCGACGAAGTGGACGGTGCAGCCGGTGACCTTGGCGCCGTACGCGAGCGCGTCCCGCACGCCGTGGGCTCCCGGGAAACTGGGCAGCAGGGCGGGGTGCGTGTTGACGAACCGCCCGCCGAACCGCGCGAGGAACTCCTTGCCGACGATCTTCATGAAGCCGGCGGAGACGACGAGGTCGGGCTCGAAGGCGGCGACGGCCTCGGCGAGGGCGGTGTCCCACTCCTCGCGGCTCCCGTGGTCCTTGACCTTGCGGACGAAGGTCGGCAGACCGGCGCGCTCGGCGCGCGCCAGCCCCTCGATGCCCTCGCGGTCGGCTCCGACGGCCACGATCTCGGCCCCGTAGGCCTGCGCGCCGGTGGCGGCGATCTCGTCGAGGAGCGCCTGCAGATTGGTGCCGGATCCGGAGACCAGCACGACGAGGCGCTTGGCGCGCGGGGCCACGGGCTTGGCGGCCACGGTGGGGGCCTTTCTCGAAGGATGCGTCTGTCCAGGCGGCCGGACCGCGCGTTGACGTTTGTACATTCATACGAATGCTTCGGGCTCCCTGATACGGGGAAGCCTACGAACCGGCCGACCGTCAGCAACGATACCGGCACACCGGACGGCCCCCACGGGACGGGGGCGTGGCCGGAAGGTAGCGTCTGGGCGGAGCCGGTTCGGGAACGCCGTCCGGGCGTGGTGCGTTCAGAAGGGTGACGGAGCCGGTCCCGAGGCCGCACCGGCCTCTGTTCGTCCAAGTCCAGATCCCCGCTCTCCTCCACACCGCCCCACTCACCAACGGGAAGACGCTCACTTGATGCCGGACCGCAGCCTGCGACTCCTCACGTTCCCCCCGCCGTCGGCACAGGGAGGGGAGCGCGGCGCCATGCTGCTGCGGGAGCGCCCCAGCTCACCGCCCGACGCGCCGTCGGACGGCTCAGGCGGGGACGGGCGAGGGCGCGGCTCCCAGGAGGACAACCCCTTCGCCCCGCCGCCCGAGGGCACCCCGGACCGGCCCTGGCAGCCGCGCCGGCCGTCGGGCGACGACTCCCAGGAGGGCGGCGAGGGTGACCGTGCGCCGTGGGGCAGTCAGTGGAGCGACCGGCAGCCCGGCCGCTCCCCCGACGGCTTCGGCGAGGGCCCCCGCGGTGGCCCCGAGGGCCAGGGCGGCGGCCCTCAGGGCGGTCCGAACCTGCGCTGGGACCCGACGGACCCCTCCCAGCGCCGTGCGCGCTATGCCCTGCTGTCGGGCATGTGGGCCTTCTTCTTCGCCCTGTTCAGCTGGCCGTACGTGGCGCTGCTGCTCGGCGCGCTCGCCCTCTACTGGGGCATCAGCGCGCTGCGCGCCAAGCCCCGCAAGTCCGACCCGGACTCCCCGGCCCCCGAGCAGCCGGGCCGCCCCCAGACGACCGCCGCGGTCAGCGGCCTGGTCACGGCGTCCCTGGCGATCGCCCTGGTCGCCGCGTCCTTCACGGCGCAGCTGGTCTACCGCGACTACTACACGTGCACGAGCGACGCCCTCACGAACAAGGCCGAGAAGTCCTGCACGAAGCTCCTGCCGGAGGAGTTGCGAGGGCTGCTGGGGACGGACGGCTGAGGCGGTCCGGCCCTCTTCAGGTGCGGTCGGGGTCGGCGGGCAGGAAGTCGTAGGGCTGGTACCCGGCGTCGTCGTCCTGGTCTTGCAGGCCGTAGAGGGCGTCATGCTCGTAGGCGGCGTAGGGCAGGTCCGGGGTGCGCGGTGTGGTGCTCCCCGGCCCGTCCGACGATGTCCCGTCCGACGACGTCCCGTCCGACGGCGAGGCATCGCGTCCGGTGCCTGGAGCACCCTCGGGATTCCTGTCAGCCCGGGCGGCTCCGGTGTCAGCCCGGGTGGCTCCGGTGTCAGCCCGAGTGCCTCCGGCTCCCCCGGCGATTCCGGCGCTCTTGGCGTTGTTGGCGCCCCAGAGGGCACCGGCACTCCTGGCGACTCCGGTCCCCTCGCCGCCCCGGACGGCTCCGGCCCCCTCGGTGGCTCCGGCGCCCTTGGCGCTCCCCGCACGCCGTGCCCCTCCGGCACTCCCGGTGCCTCCGGCCCCCTCGCCGCCCCAGGCGACGCCGGCATCCTCGGCGCCCCAGGCGATTCCCACTCCCCCGGCTTCCCCCGCGGCTCCCGTGCCCCCGGCGCCCGCGGTGCGTCCGGCCCGTCCGGTGCGTGCGGTGGCCCGGGTCACGGTCCGGGTGGCTCCCCCGCGCCCGAACCAACCGCCGCGGCGGCGCGGCCTCCCGGCCCTGTCGGCGCCCTTGGCCGGCTCCTCGCGCTGTCTGCCGATCACCGATTCCTCCGCGCGGGGTGAGCGGCGGCGCCACAGCCCCACCCCCACCGCCGTCGGGACCGCCACCAGCGTCAGCCAGGACAGGGTCGCCGTGCCCACCTGCCACCACTCCGGGCCGAAACGGGCCAGTACGGCGACTCCGAGCGGGCCGCCCGCCAGGGCGGCGAGGCCCGCGAGTACGGCCGCGCACAGGAGTGCCGCCAGAGCGGCGGCAACGGCACCGCGCCACGGTGACCAGCCGACGTCCCGCCCGCCGCCCGGCTTCGTCCCGCCGTGCTTCCCGGAAGCCGCCCCCTTCGCCACGGTCCGGCCCATCACCACCCCGGCGACCACCGGCACGACCCCGGCCGCCCAGTGCGCCAACGCCCCCTGCCCCGCCTCCGGCACCGCCGCCAGCAGCGGAAACGGCGGCAGGAACGGCGGCGGCGCGGAGGACAACGGGCCGACGGCATGACCGGCGCCCAGAGCGAAACCGGGACCGAGGGCGTACGCGGCACCCCACACCGCCGCGTTCGGCATCAGGGCCACGCACAGCAGCAGCACCGCGCACCGCCCCGACCACCCCTCGGTCAGCCGGAGCAACGACTCCTGGGCCTCCGTACCGTGCGCCACCAGCGACACCACCACCAGCAGCGCACCGCCCCCGAGCAGCACCAGCACCCCGGCCGCCGCGGCCCGGGCGGCGACACCCGGGCGCCCGTCCCGCCCGTACACCAGCGGCCGCAGACCCGTCGGCAGGCCCCGCAGCAGCCGCCGCAGCGGCCCGCCCGGACGGCCGTACGCCGACCACACACCCACCCCCGCCACCACGACGGCGACCAGCGGCACATACACCCCCGTCCACAGCCACGACGGCCGCAGCGCACCACCGGCGGCGAACACCGCGACGGCCAGGGCGACGGCCAGGTAGCCGAGGACCACGCCCGTCCACGCCGTACGGGGGGCGACCAGCGGCGGTCCCTCACCCTCGACGGCCTCCATGCGCTCGAAATCCCTGAGGCCCTTGCCGTCCTCGAGGTCCTCGATGGTCGCGATGGCCTTGAAGCCGCCGGCGACGTCGTCGCCCCCCGCCCCGCCGTCCGTGGCGTCGCGTGCCGCCCGGAGCAACAGCCACACGGGCAGGGCGAGCAGGAGGAGCGGCGGAACACCCAGGGGGCGGGGACGCCGGACAGCGTGTCGACGCGGATCAGCTCGGCTCCGTGGGCCAGCAGCCACAGCGCCGCCGTGACGTGCAGCACGCCGCTGGGCCCGCTGTCGGGGTACGGCGAGGTGATCCACAGCATCATCACCAGCACGGCGCACCACGCGAGCCCCAGGCCCGCCGCCACCGCACCACTCACGAGGGCGTCGCCCAGTCCGGGCGAACGGTCGCGCACCCGGGCGAGCAGGAGAGTCGGCAGACGGCGACGAGCGGTTGCGGTCATCTTGATCACGCCCGTCATGCTCCCAACGACACGCGCTTTCCCGGCGTAACAGGCGAACCACCGTTGTGTCGCTCAATATACGTTTATGTACTTTTCCGTATGGAGGGGCGCCCTGTGACACAGAGCCCTGCCCTCCCCCTCCCCCGCCCAAGGAACGCCGACGCCTGCGCGAGGCCGCCTCGCTGACGCGGGCTCAGCTGGCTTCCCGGGTGGGCGTCACCGGCGAGACGGTGCGCGGATGGGAGACCGGCCGCGCCACGCCACGCGGCCGGAAGGGGGAGAAGTACGCGAGGCTTCTGCACTCACTGGGTGAGGCGCGGGAGGTGACGGAGCCTCACAGGAGCGTCACCACGGCCGACCGGGGCAGGCCCTACGACCGGGGCAGGAGCGGCAGGAGCCGCCCGCCTGCCAGAGACCGGGACCGGGGTCATGCCACCGACCGCGGTCATGTCACCGACCGGGGCCGCTCCCACGTCCCCGACCGCGGCCGTGCCGCTGCCCGCGTCACCCTCGGCGACCGCGGCCGGGCCCCCGACCGTACGAAGACCCCGCACCGGCCGGACGACGCGACCTCCGCGCTCGCCCCCGAACAGGCCTTCGACGCGCTGTACGCCCTCTGCGCCCCCGCGCTCGTCCGGCAGACCTATCTGCTGACCGGGCGCCGCGAGCTGGCCCGGGAGTCCGTCGAGCGGGCGTTTCAGATCGCCTGGCAGCGCTGGCCCGAGGTGGCCCGCGACCGGGACCCGGCGGGCTGGGTGCGCGCGGTGTCGTACGAGTGCGCGCTCTCCCCTTGGCACCGGCTCCGGCCCCGCTACCGGCACCCCGAGCCGCCGCCGCCCGACGCGTTCGACCGCGCGCTGATGGACACCCTGCTGGGGCTCCCGCCGTCGTACCGCCGCACACTGCTGCTGTACGACGGCGTCGGCCTCGGCCTGCCGGAGACGGCGGCGGAGACGGAGGCGAGCACCCGCGCCGCCGTGAATCGGCTGACGCACGCGCGCGAGGCGGTCGCCGAACGGCTGCCGGAGCTGGGGGACCCGGAGGTCCTGCACTGGCGGCTGGTCGAACTCGCCTCCACCGAACGACTGCGGGCCGCCAAGCCGGTGGTGGTGCGGCAGGCCGGGGAACGCCGGGCCCGCCTCTGGACCCGGGCCGCCATCGCCTTCACAGCCCTGCTGATCGGGACCACGGTGCTCACCGTGCGTACGGCCCCGACGCGGTACGAGCCGCCCGTGCCGGCGGGCGAGACCGTCCAGGGCGTGCCGCCACCGGTCGCGCCCGGACCGCTGTCGGAGTCGGAGCGGGACCTGCGGTCCAAGTTGCGCGAGGAGCAGCAGAAGGGGCCGGACCGGCTGATGCCGCAGCCGCGGTGAGCAGACTTGGGAAACGGCGGTGGGCCCGCCCCCCTGAGGGGAGCGGGCCCACCTGTGAGCCGTGAGGCGCTGCTCAGCCGGCGAGGATGGCGCGGGCCAGCTTCGCGGTCTCGGTCGGCGTCTTGCCGACCTTGACGCCGGCGGCCTCGAGGGCCTCCTTCTTCGCGGCGGCCGTGCCGGAGGAACCGGAGACGATGGCGCCGGC
Source organism: Streptomyces sp. CA-179760 (assembly GCF_050937045.1). Taxonomy (NCBI): domain Bacteria; kingdom Bacillati; phylum Actinomycetota; class Actinomycetes; order Kitasatosporales; family Streptomycetaceae; genus Streptomyces; species Streptomyces sp. CA-179760. The sequence goes on along the minus strand of NZ_JBNJLZ010000001.1, from coordinate 5,986,051 downwards.
GTGGCCCATGGTCTTGCCCTCGGGCGCGGTGAAGCCCGCGACGTAGCCGACGACCGGCTTCTTCACGTTCTCCTTGATGAAGGCCGCGGCCCGCTCCTCGGCGTCGCCGCCGATCTCACCGATCATCACGATCAGGTCGGTGTCGGGGTCGGCCTCGAACGCGGCGAGCGCGTCGATGTGCGTCGTGCCGATGACCGGGTCGCCACCGATGCCGACGGCCGAGGAGAAGCCGATGTCACGCAGCTCGTACATCATCTGGTACGTCAGCGTGCCGGACTTCGAGACCAGGCCGATGCGTCCCGGCTTCGTGATGTCGCCCGGGATGATGCCGGCGTTCGACTGGCCCGGGGTGATGAGGCCGGGGCAGTTCGGGCCGATGATGCGGGTCTTGTTGCCCTGGGACACGGCGTAGGCGTAGAACGCGGCCGAGTCGTGGACGGCGATGCCCTCGGTGATGACGACCGCGAGCGGGATCTCGGCGTCGATGGCCTCGACGACGGCGGCCTTGGCGAAGGCCGGCGGGACGAAGAGGACGGACACGTCGGCGCCCGTCTTCTCGATCGCCTCGGCGACCGTGCCGAAGACCGGGATGTCGTTGCCGTCGATGTCGACCGACGTGCCCGCCTTACGCGGGTTCACGCCACCGACGATGTTCGTGCCGTCGGCCAGCATGAGCTTGGTGTGCTTCATGCCCGTGGCACCGGTCATGCCCTGGACGATGACCTTGCTGTCCTTGTTGAGGAAGATAGCCATGGCTGTTTAGTCCCTCGTCCCTTACTTCGCAGCCGCGAGCTCGGCGGCCTTGTCGGCCGCTCCGTCCATGGTGTCCACGCGCTGCACCAGCGGGTGGTTGGCGTCGGAGAGGATCTTGCGGCCGAGCTCCGCGTTGTTGCCGTCCAGACGGACGACCAGGGGCTTGTTGACTTCCTCGCCCTTGTCCTTGAGCAGCTGCAGCGCCTGGACGATGCCGTTGGCGACCTCGTCGCAGGCGGTGATGCCACCGAAGACGTTGACGAAGACGGACTTGACGTCCGGGTCGCCGAGGATGATCTCCAGGCCGTTCGCCATGACGGCGGCGGAGGCGCCACCACCGATGTCGAGGAAGTTGGCGGGCTTCACGCCACCGTGCGCCTCACCGGCGTACGCGACGACGTCCAGGGTGCTCATCACGAGACCCGCGCCGTTGCCGATGATTCCGACCTCGCCGTCGAGCTTGACGTAGTTGAGGTTCTTCTCCTTGGCGGCGGCCTCGAGCGGGTTGGCCGCGTCCTTGTCCTGGAGGGCCTCGTGCTCCGGCTGACGGAACTCGGCGTTCTCGTCGAGGGAGACCTTGCCGTCCAGGGCGATGACGTCACCGGAGGCGACCTTGGCCAGCGGGTTGACCTCGACCAGGAGGGCGTCCTCCTCGAGGAAGGTCTTCCACAGGGTGACGAGGATGTTCGCGACCTTGTCGGCGACCTCGGCCGGGAAGTTCGCGGCCTCGACGATCTGGCGCGCGACCTCGGGGGTCACACCTACGTTGGCGTCGATCGGCGTCTTGGCGACGGCCTCGGGGCGGGTCTCCGCCACCTCCTCGATCTCCATGCCGCCCTCGACGGACGCGATGGAGAGGAAGGTGCGGTTGGCACGGTCCAGGAGGAAGGAGACGTAGTACTCCTCCAGAATCTCCGGAGCCGTCTCGGCGATCATCACCTTGTGGACCGTGTGGCCCTTGATGTCCATGCCGAGGATGTTGGTCGCGTGCTCGACCGCCTCGTCGGTGGTCGCCGCCAGCTTGACGCCGCCGGCCTTGCCACGGCCGCCGACCTTCACCTGGGCCTTGACGACGGACTTGCCACCGAGGCGCTCGGTGGCTGCGCGGGCCGCCTCAGGCGTGTCGATGACTTCACCGGCCAGCACCGGTACATCGTGCTTGGCGAAGAGGTCCCTCGCCTGGTACTCGAACAGGTCCACGCGCTTCCGTCCCTATCAGTGATCTCGCGGTTCGTTGTCTGCGTGGGCGTGCCGCGAGGGCAACGTGACGTCCGCCGTCTGTCAGTCACAAGGGAGGCGCACACGGTGTCCGAGCGCGCGGCATGTCCGTCTCGCAGGTTATCGCTGCTTGCAGGAGGCCCCTAAATCGAGGGTCACACCTGAGCGGTGATACCTGTCACATGATGCCGCGCTCTCTGGCACAGCGTGCCTGGGGTGAGGGGCCTCACCGGGCCGGGGTAAACCCGGTGAGGCCCGCCGAACACCCCCGCAGGAGCACAAACGCCCAGTTCAGGGCCCTGCTCTCCAGGGGGCGGGTCGGTCGGTCCCCACCCCAATGGGGGCCGGCCGACCTCAATCCACGAGGTTTCGGCCTCGGACCGCCGACGGCTTCGACCGTCCGGGCGTGAGGGCTCGCGGAGTCTTGGGAACGGGAGAGGGAGACGCGCCCCGCGCGACGGGTCCGTACGGCGGAGGAGCGCTGGCCTGCCTCTGCTAGCCGGGAAAGACGGGAATGTCCCGGTGACCGTCCCGGGTAGCCGCCGCGCAGGCGCGGGCAGCGACCCCGCGCACGAGGCTCAGCGGAGCCCGGCCGTCCGGCGTGACGGCATGCGCGTCGCCGTGACGCGGTGTGCCGTTGTCCGCCGTGTAACGGTTGCAGAGCGTGCCGTCCGGACGCCCTCCGGGCACGTGACCGACCGGGACGGCGCCGCTCACGGAGGGGCCGGTGTGGGCTGCGCGTCTGACGTGGTGCGCGTGGTCGTGGGCCGCGCGGTGGGTGTACGGGGCTCGGTAGTGGTCACCGTGGGCCTCGGGGGACGCGTCCCCGGTCGTGGCCGGGGAGGCACCCGGGGAGGCAGGGGTACCGGCCGGCTGGGGGTCGGCCGTGACTGGACCAGGCCCGGGTGCAGGTGCGGGTGCGGGCACGGGCACGGGGTGGCTCGGGAACGCCGGGTAGCCGGGGAGCCCGGGCGAAGCGGGAGCTCCCGGAAGCGCGACATCGCCGTCGGGTGGAGCGGGCGGGCCCGGCAGCCCGGACAGATCTGGCAGCCCGGGCAGATCTGGCATCGCCGGCGGGTCGGGCAGGCCCGGCAGCGTCGGCAGGCCGGGGACGGACGGCGCCTTCGGCGTCACCGGCATCGCCGGCGGGTCGGGCAGGCCCGGCAGCGTCGGCAGGCCGGGGACGGACGGCGGCTTGGGCGTCACGGTGAGCGCCGGTGCCTTCGGCGGATCGGGCAGTGTCGACCGATCCGGCAGGTCCGGCAGGTCCGGCGCACCCGACATGTCCGGCACACCTGACAGGTCCAACGCACCCGACAGGTCCGGCAGGGACGACCGATCCGGCCGACCCGCCGGCGAAGGAGCCTTCGGAGGCGCCGGCAGCTTCGCCGGCGCCTTCATCAGCTCCCCGCCGACCGACTCCCTCGCGTCATCGGACACTCGTACGGCCCGCTCGCCCACGGCCCGTTCGAGCTGAGCACTGCCCGCTCCGGACACGGGAGGTTCGCCCCTCTGCCCGCTGACCGCCCGCCCGGCCGTGCTGTCCGCCGACACCCGCACCCCGTCAGCCGCATACGCCCGCTCGCCGCACAGGAGACCGAGGACGAGCACCCCGCCCACCAGCAGCGCCACTTGGAGCGCACGCCGCCCGGCCGCTGCGCGCAGTACGCGCACAACGGCACCGGACAGGGCTGCTGACGAGGTCAAGTGGGGGAGCTTCCTCCCGTGCGACGGAGCAAGTGCGGAACGCATCACGCGTCACGGGCAACGAGTCGACACAACGCGGTACTGCCCGGAGCGGCACGACACTCTGCCGAGCAGGCGCCGATCCTCGCACGGGAGTGCGGAGGTCGCGCAAGCCCCTCTTCACCGATGGCCAGTCATATCCGTTTTGCCGGACCGAATCGGATGACAACGCGTCGACAAATCGTCACACCGCATCCGGTATCGGCAGCGGCCGCTTCTCGATCGCCGCCGCCATCACCTCCGGGAACAGATCGGGAGTGCAGGCGAACGCCGGTGCCCCCAGCGCGGCGAGCGCGGCCGCGTGCTCCCGGTCGTACGCCGGTGCCCCCTCGTCCGAGAGCGCCAGCAGCGTCACGAACTGCACCCCCGACGCCTTCATCGCCGAGACCCGCTTGAGCATCTCGTTCCGGATGCCCCCTTCGTAGAGGTCGCTGATCAGCACGACCACCGTCTCGGCGGGCCGGGAGATCTGCGACTGGCAGTACGCGAGCGCCCGGTTGATGTCCGTACCGCCCCCCAGTTGCGTGCCGAAGAGCACGTCCACCGGGTCGTCGAGCTGATCGGTGAGGTCGACGACCGCAGTGTCGAAGACGACGAGTCGCGTGGAGATCGTCCGCATCGAGGCGAGCACCGCTCCGAACACCGACGCGTACACAACCGATGCCGCCATGGATCCCGACTGGTCGATACAGAGGATGACCTCCTTCTTGGTGGACTGGGACGCCCGCCCGAACCCGATGAGCCGCTCCGGCACGATCGTTCGGTACTCGGGCAGGTAGTGCTTGAGGTTGGCCGCGATCGTGCGGTTCCAGTCGATGTCGTGGTGGCGGGGCCGGTTGATGCGGGCGCTGCGGTCGAGGGCGCCGGTGAGGGTGGCCCGGGTACGGGTGGCGAGCCGCTTCTCCAGGTCCTCGACGACCTTGCGCACAACCGCCCGTGCCGTCTCCTTCGTCGTCTCCGGCATGGCCTTGTTGAGCGACAGCAGCGTGCCGACGAGATGCACGTCGGCCTCCACCGCCTCCAGCATCTCCGGCTCCAGCAGCAGCGTGGCGAGACCGAGCCGGTCGATGGCGTCGCGCTGCATGACCTGCACGACGGAGGACGGGAAGTACGTCCGGATGTCCCCGAGCCAGCGCGCCACGGACGGCGCCGACGCCCCGAGCCCCGCCGAACGGTCCCGGCCTCCCTGCGGCTTCTCCCCCTTGCCGTAGAGCGCGGTGAGCGCCCCGTCCATCGCCGCGTCCTGCCCCGACAGCGCACAGCCGGTGCCGTCCGCCGCGTCGCCCCCGAGCACCAGCCGCCACCGCCGCAACCGCTCCTGCGCCGGGTCCGTCGCCTCGGCCGTCATCCGCGTCCTCCCCCGCGAAGCCGTTCCCACAGCGGGATCACCGGCACGGTCGTCGTCGGCCGGCCTTCCGCCCAGGGCCCGTTGCCGATGGTGTGCGCCGCTTCCGTCCTCGGAGTCGGCTCCCTCAGTTCGTCGGCTGTCATACCGTCACCCCCGCCAGGTCGTTACCGGTCTTCTCTTCCACGTCGTCCAGCCCGAGCAGCAGCCGCACGACCGGCAGCACGGCATCCGCGCGCGCCGTGTCGAGCTCGGCCTCGAAGCCGGGTATGCCGGAGCCGGCCGCTGCCGCACCGCCGCCCCCTGCCCCGGGCCCGCGCCGGACCAGTTCGCCGAGGGTCCGGCGCACCCCGGGCTCGTACGCAGAGAACGTCCGCCGCAGCAGGGGCAGCACGTCCGTGAAGGCCTCCGCCGGCACGCCGGTCAGCCACGCGTCGACCAGCCCGAGCAGCCGCTCGTCGTGCACCAGGAGCATCCCGCCGCCGGAGCCTCCTCCGACGAAGCCCTCGATCCACGCGGCCGCGTCCGCCGGCGGTGTTCCCGGTGACAGGACGAGCCCCATGAGCAGCGCCGCCTCGTCCTGCGCCAGCTCCCCGTCGTCGAGCAGGAGCCGTACGGCCCGCCCCCGGATCACCCCGGGCACGGTGTCCCGCCCGCACAGCACGCGCAGCACCGACTGCCAACGGCCTCTCAGATCGCCGTGTCCCGTGGCGGGTGCGTCGCCCAGGAGCCCCACGGCCCCGTGCACCGCGTCCACATGGCGCCGCATCTCCTCGGCGGCGTCCGCGTCGAGCGCGGCGCAGGCCGGGGGCAGACCGACGAAGACCCGCTCGGCGAGGCCCGCGGCGACCTCCCCCAGGGCCCCGGTGTCCGTGCCGCGCACATCGCCGTAGCGCAGGGAGCGGACCAGGGCCGGCAGCGCCTGGGCGAGATGGCCGACGTCCGTGTCGAGGGCCGCACGGTCGGCGAGGATCCGCATCACCGTGGGCAGGGCGTCGGGCAGTTCGGCCAGCAGGCAGCGCTCGGCGAGCGCGGTGACATCGGCGAGGCCCCGCGCGGAGACCCCGTCCGTCTCGGCCTTCGCGGTCGCGGCGGACAGTACGGTCGTCCCCCATACGCCGGCCTCGGCGACCCGCACCGACAGCTCGGGCTCCCAGCGCAGCCGCCAGGTCTCCCGAAAGGTGCCCGTACTGCCCCGCGAGGCGGCCGGTTCGCCCCAGGCGACTCCGAGCAACCGCAGCCGGTGCAGCAGCCTGCTGCGGCCGGCGTCGGTCTCCTTGCGCAGATCGAGCTCCAACTCCCGCTCCAGCGCCTCCGGCTTCAGCCGCAATCGGCGCTGGAGCCGGGCGAGGTCCCGCTGCAACGGAACCGCCGGCGCCGTCGGCGGCACCTCCCCCAGTACGTCCCCCACGACCAGCCGGTCGTGCACCAGCGCCAGCGGTACGTCCGAGCCCTCGCACATCACCGCCCGCACCGCGTCGGTCGTCTCGCTCAGGCCGGGCAGGGGACGGCCGCGCATCGCCGCGAGCGTCTCGGCCAGCCGCACCGCCTCGATGACATGCGCGGAGGAGACCATCCGGTCCTCGGCGCGCAGCAGCCCGGCCACCTTGGTCAGCCACCGCTCGACCGGCCGGTCCGGTGCGCTGAACAGATGCCCGTACCAGCCCGGCGACTCGATGCCGGCCCCGTAGCCGCTGATCCGGGACAGCCTGCGGTGGGTCCACGGCACCCAGGTCATGTCCGTCTTGACCTTGGGCAGCCCCTTCAGCAGCGCCCTGTCGGCGGCGACGGTCGTCCTCTGCCGCAGGGCGGGCACGTGCCAGGCCCCGCAGACGACGGCCACGCCGTTCTCGAACTCCCGCTGCGCGGCCCGCACCTGGAGCCGCATACAGGCCTCCCGCACCAGGTCCCGGTCGTGCCCACCGACGCCGTAGGTCTCCCGAAGCGCCCCCATCGCCTCCTCGAGCACGGTGAACGGCGCGAGCGCGTCCCCCTTCCCCACGCCCCGGTGCTCCACGACGTCCTCCCACCACCGCTCGGGATCGTCGTAGCCGGCGGTCTCGGCGAGTACGCCGAGCGGATCGATCCGCAGATCGGCGGGGCCGGGGCCGGTGCCGGGGGCCGATTCACCGGCGCTGTCGCCCTCGCCACCTCCGTCTTCGTCTCCGGCCGCATCTGCGCCCGCGTCTGCGTCGGTGCCCATCGCGTCTTCCTGCCGCCCCCAGGCCAGCGTGTGCGTGGCCGGCAGGTCGATGAAGCGGGCCGGGACGTCGTGTGCCAGGGCCCAGCGGATGGCGACCCACTCCGGGGAGAACTCGGCCATCGGCCAGAACGACGAGCGGCCGGGTTCGTCCACGGCATGGGCGAGCAGGGCGACCGGAGGCCGCATCTCCTCGTCGGCGACGAGCGGGATCAGAGCGTCGGCCTCGGGCGGCCCCTCGATCAGCACGACCCTCGGCCGGGCCTGCTCCAGCGCCGCCCGCACCGCCCGGGCCGACCCCGGCCCGTGATGCCGCACCCCGAGCAGCAGCGGCCCGGCCCCGGCCACCCGGCCCTCAGCCTTCTCCACGCCTGCCACGCCGTTCCCCTCCCTTCCACGCGCACCTCTGACGGCCCCGCCCCGTACCGCTCACACGCTCACCTCGCGGCAGGCCCGGTAGAAGTCCTTCCAGTCGTCGCGCTCGCGGACGACGGTCTCCAGGTACTCCTGCCAGATGACGCGGTCGGCCGCGGGGTCGCGGACCACCGCGCCGAGGATGCCCGCGGCGACGTCGCCGGGCCGCAGCACGCCGTCGCCGAAGTGGGCCGCCAGGGCGAGCCCGTTGGTGACGACGGAGATCGCCTCGGCCGTGGACAGCGTGCCGCTGGGCGACTTCAGCTTCGTCCGGCCGTCGGCCGTGACCCCGTCGCGCAGCTCCCGGAAGACCGTGACGACCCGGCGGATCTCGTCGAGGCCTTCGGGCGCGGCCGGCAGGTCGAGGGAGCGGCCGATCTGGTCGACGCGGCGCGAGACGATGTCGACCTCGGCGTCGGGGCTCTCCGGCAAGGGCAGCACCACCGTGTTGAAGCGGCGGCGCAGGGCGCTGGACAGGTCGTTGACCCCGCGGTCGCGGTCGTTGGCCGTGGCGATGAGGTTGAAGCCCCGGACCGCCTGCACCTCCTGTCCCAGTTCCGGTATCGGCAGCGTCTTCTCCGACAGGATCGTGATGAGCGTGTCCTGCACATCGGCGGGAATACGTGTCAGTTCCTCGACACGGGCGGTCATGCCGTCGGACATCGCCCGCATGACCGGGCTGGGCACGAGGGCGTCGCGGCTGGGACCGTGGGCGAGCAACCGCGCGTAGTTCCAGCCGTACCGGATGGCCTCCTCCGGTGTGCCGGCGGTGCCCTGCACCAGCAGCGTGGAATCGCCACTGACCGCCGCGGCCAGGTGCTCGGACACCCAGGTCTTCGCCGTGCCGGGCACGCCGAGCAGGAGCAGAGCGCGGTCGGTGGCGAGCGTGGTGACCGCGACCTCGACGATGCGGCGCGGGCCCACGTACTTCGGCGTGATCAGCGTGCCGTCCGGCAGTGTGCCGCCGAGCAGGTAGGTCGCGACGGCCCACGGCGACAGCTTCCAGCGGGCGGGGCGCGGGCGGTCGTCCTGCGCGGCGAGTGCGGCGAGTTCGCCGGCGAAAGCGTCCTCGGCGTGCGGCCGCAGCGCCTCGGCGCCGTCGGTCTGCGACGTCGGTTCAACGGACACAGGCATGGCTGAGTCCCCCTCCAGCTCGGCCGGTTCGGATCTGGTGACCACGTTGCACCACACCACTGACAATGCGTTCTGACCTGCGGAAATACCTCGCCGGAGGCGCTCGCGGACCCGATTGTCAGTGGTGGGATCTACCTTCGTTGGCATGACTCAGCAGGGGGTGCGCTGGACGGCGGACCAGGTGCTGGCACTGGCGCCTGACACCACGTCACGCAAAGCGGGAAGCAAACTCGGCGCGGCGGGGCCGTGGTCCGAGGCGGGGAGTTCCGAAGAGGGGACGGTGTGGGGGCTGTGCAAGGGCAGCGGAAGCAAGCCGTATCAGACGATCGTGGACATCGCGGACGCCTCGGGGCCCGCGTACAAGTGCAGTTGCCCGAGCCGCAAGTTCCCGTGCAAGCACGCTCTCGGGCTGCTGCTGCTCTGGGCGGGCGGCGACGGAGCGGTGCCGTCGGGGCAGGCACCGGAGTGGGCCGGGCAGTGGATAGCGGGGCGGCGCAAGCGCGCGGAGGAGAAGGGCTCGGGAGAGAGCCCGGCTTCGCCGTCCGGGTCCGCTGATCCGGAGGCGGCGCGGCGCCGGGCGGAGCGGCGGGCCGAGCGGGTCACGGCGGGTGCGGTGGAGCTGGAGCAGCGCCTGGCGGACTTGTTGCGCGGCGGCCTGGCGACAGCGGAGCAGTCCGGTTACGGCCTCTGGGAGGAGACGGCGGCCCGCATGGTCGACGCCCAGGCACAGGGCCTCGCCGCGCGGGTCCGCGAGCTGGGGGCGATCCCGTCCACCGGTCCGGGCTGGCCGGTGCGGCTGCTGGAGGAGTGCGCGCTGCTGCATCTCCTCGGCCAGGGCTGGCTGCGCCGCGAGCGGCTGCCGGACGGCCTCGCCGCCACGGTCCGTTCCCGGATCGGCCTGCCGGCCTCCGCGGAGGGCCCGCCGGTGCGGGACCGCTGGCTGGTGCTCGCCCAGTACGACACGACGGACCCACGCCTGACGACCCGCCGGATCTGGCTGCACGGCGCCGACTCGCACCGCACCGTGCTGCTCCTCTCCTACGGCGCCGCCGGCCGCGCCCCGGAGCTGGCGCTGCCGGTGGGTCTGACCCTGGATGCCGAGATGCCCGTCTACCCGGGCGCGGGGCAGCTGCGGGTTGCCCTGGGCGAGCAGTTCGCACCGTCCACGCCCACGGACACACGTCCGCCGGGGATGACGACGTCGCAGGCGGCGGCCCGCTACGGCGACGCCCTGCGCGACGACCCGTGGCTGGAATCCGTCCCGGTGACGCTGGACCGGGTCGTCCCCACCCCGGACGGCGGCTCCTGGCAGTTGGCGGACGCCGACGAGGACGCGGCGCTGCCGCTCACACCCGTCGCGCGTTCCCGGCCCGGCCTGTGGCGGCTCGTCGCCCTGTCGGGCGGTGCCCCGGTCAGGGTCTTCGGCGAATGCGGCCACCAGGGCTTCACCCCGCTGACGGCCTGGCCCGCGGGGCCGGGCGACGCGGTGACCCTGTGCTGAACCGACGGCGGCGGACCGGCCGTCCCGATACGCCCCACCCTTCCCATGAATCAGCCCAATCAACGCATCTTTCAGGCATCACGGGACAACCGATGAGAGTGAGACTTCAACCACTCACGGGCGCCCCACGGAAAGGACGCTCATGACCAGGACCTCCGCTGCTGTGGACGCGCCCGTCGCGGGCGCCTGGGAGGGGCTCGTCACCACGGCTCTGCTGGGCACGGACCGGCGCACCCCGCCGGGCTCCGGGCCGGGCCCGGAGGCGCCGGTGGCCCTGCTGGACGCGGCGGCGACGGAGACCGTACGGCGTCGGGCCGGTCTGCGTCCGGCGCGGGCCGCGGAGCGGCCGCAAGCGGCCCCGGAGGACCCTCGTCCACCCCTGCCGCCCGCAGCGGCCCGCCGGCTCGCGCTGCTGCTGGCCGACCGCCCCGGCCCGTCCGGCGGCGGCCGCCGGGGCGCCGCGCCCGACCTGATGGAGCTGCTGCCCCAGTGGCTCGCGGGGGCCAACGCCCGCGGTTTCGCGCCGCCTCCGCACGCGCTTCCCGCGCTGCTGGACGCGGCCCGGGGGCGTACCGACCTGCGTCCGGCGGTGCTGGAGTTCGCGGGGCCGCGGGCCCTGTGGCTGGCGCGGCTGAACCAGGACTGGCGGTTCGCCCTGCGCTCGGCACCGGGTGGTGGAGCGGCCCTGCCGCACGTCGATGACGACGAGCGTGTTCAGCGCCTGTGGCAGGAGGGCCTGTTCGCCGAGCGGGTCGCCCTTCTCTCGGCCCTGCGCTCCCGCGAACCGGCAGCCGCACGCGAACTGCTCGCGACGACCTGGGCGACGGAGCGGGCCGAGGACCGGCTGATGTTCCTCGACTCCCTGCGCGCGGGCCTGGGCCCGGACGACGAGCCGTTCCTGGAACAGGCCCTGGCGGACCGCAGCCGCAACGTCCGGGCGACGGCGGCGGAGCTGTTGTCGGCGCTGCCCGGTTCGGCACTCGCCGCGCGGATGGCGGTCAGAGCGGAGGCGTGCGTGGCCGTCGATCACACGCAGACCGCACAGGCCACACCAACCACTCCAACCACTCAGAGCACTCAGAGCACACCGGTGATCGCCGTCGAAGCGCCTCACGAGTGCGACCCGGCCATGGAGCGCGACGGCGTCGTGGCGAAGGCCCCGGCGGGACGGGGAGAACGGTCCTGGTGGTTCGGTCAGTTGGTCGAGGCCGCCCCGCTCGGAGCCTGGTCGCGGCGGTTGGGCGGGCGGACACCCCGGGAGATCGTGGCGCTGCCGGTGGCGGACGACTGGCAGGGCGAACTGCACGCGGCGTGGTGCCGGGCGGCGGTGCGCCAGCGGGACGCCGAGTGGTCGCGCGCGCTGCTCGGCGTGCCCTCGGCCCCGGAGGCAGGCGGCCCGGGCGCGGTGTCCCTGGCCGAACGCGCCAAGCTGCTCGGCGCCCTGGGCGCCGCCGAGCGGGCCGAGTGGGTGGCCGGCTTCATCGCGACGCACGGCCTGTCCGAGGCCTTTCAGCTGCTCGGGGTGTGCGCGGTGCCATGGTCCGGGCCGCTCGGCCGGGCGGTCGTGGACGCGCTCAACATCGCTCGGGACGCAGGGAGTTATCCATGGAGTTTCAGCGGAGTCATGGGCCTGGCCGAGCGCTGCCTCGACCCGTCCGAGGCCGGCCGCCTCGACCTCCTGCTGGCCGTACCGGACGAACCGGAGAACGCCTCACCGGGAGCGGGCGGCTACTGGGCGGAGGCCTTCCAGCGCCTGGTCACGACCCTGCGGCTGCGCGCGGCCATGGCGGAGGAACTGGGCGCGCCGTAGACCCGCGATCCCTCGACGACCGCGCGAGGACCCGGCCCCGGGCGACAACAGGCCCACCAGTCACGACACCGAAACCGACATCGCCCCCGGCCGCGGCCGCGACCAGCCGAAGCCGCCCCGGCCGAACCGCCGGTGGCCTACGCCCCGGCCGGCTGGCGTACGTTCGTCCGGACCCACTCCACGATCGACGTCGTCGTCGCGCCGGGCGTGAAGATCTCCGCGACACCCTTCTCCTTCAGCAGGGGGATGTCGGCCTCGGGGATGATCCCGCCGCCGAAGACCAGGATGTCCGCCGCGTCCCGCTCCTTGAGCAGCGCGATCACCGCCGCGAAGAGCGTGTTGTGCGCGCCGGAGAGGATGGACAGCCCGATCGCGTCGGCGTCCTCCTGGATCGCCGTGTCGACGATCTGCTCGGGAGTCTGGTGGAGCCCGGTGTAGATGACTTCCATACCGGCGTCACGCAGGGCCCGGGCGATCACCTTGGCCCCGCGATCGTGGCCGTCGAGCCCCGGCTTGGCCACCACTACGCGGATCGGACCGGCTGCCACACCCATCACTGCCTCCATGAAGCGAATACATCCATCCGTACCGACAAGTACCGCACACATCGGGCACGCCGTACACGCCGCACCGCACGGACACCCCGCCCCGCATCGTCCGGGCAAGTGAACGAACGTTATCTCCAGGATCCCGCAACCGGCAGTTTCGCGCTGCGGACCGAGGGGGAAATCACACGGTGGGACAAGCGCAAGGGGAGCCGCGACGAAGTCGCCGTACCGCCGCCACACCCACCACGCACAGCGGCGGTACGGCACTTCGGCGAAGACACGCAGGGCAGGAACCGCACGTACGGCACGTACCGCACGCAGGGGATCACCGGCGCCACACACGCCACACGCCACACTCAAGCCCCACGGCACACGCGGCTCGGGCCGCTCACGTGGTCATCGCCGACCGTCTTCGCAGCAGCTTTCCACGAGGGCACACGGGGGGCGGAGCCGTCCTTCCGCGTGCCGACAGGAGGTCGGCCATGAAGGTCACCGGGGCTGCTCCGCCCTTTCTCCCGTTCTGCCGGCGCCTGCTGCCGAGCCGGCTGACGGGACTCTCCGTGGCACTTCTGAAGGCCACCGCCCTGGAGATCGCGATCCTGGCCGGGCATCTCCTCCTCTACCCCTCCGGCATCACGCAGGAGCGACGAGGCCCCGCCCCGGTACCGCCCGCGACGGACGATGCCGCCCAACTGCCCACGGAGGCCAAGCCCCCGGTCCTCCTGCTGCACGGCTTCATCGACAACCGGTCGGTCTTCGTCCTGCTGCGCCGCAGCCTCGCCCAGCACGGCAGGCAGCAGATCGAGTCCCTCAACTACTCGCCGCTGACCTGCGACATACGCGCCGCGGCCGAGCTGCTCGGCCGGCGCGTGGAGGAGATCTGCGAGCGCACCGGAGCCCGGCAGATCGATGTCGTCGGGCACAGCCTCGGTGGTCTGATAGCGCGTTACTACGTGCAGCGGCTCGGCGGTGACGCCCGCGTCCGGACCCTCGTCACCCTCGGCACGCCGCACTCCGGAACCCGGGTCGCGCCCCTGGCGGACGCGCACCCCATCGTGCGCCAGATGCGCCCCGGCTCACCGGTGCTCGAGGAGCTCACTCGGCCCGCCCCTGACTGCCGTACGCACTTCGTCAGCTACTGGAGCGACCTGGACCATGTGATGGACCCGCTGGAGACGGCCCGCATCGACCATCCCGATCTGACGGTGCAGAACGTGCGGGTGACCGGCATCGGTCACCTCGCCCTGCCCGTGCACCCCGCAGTCGCCAACGGAATACGGCAGGTCCTCGACACGGCCCACCCGGGTGAACCGTCCGTCGATCACACCGGCGGCCTCACGGTGGCCTGAAACCGGACCCGACCGATGTGCGCCTCGCATCGAAATGTCGAACAAACTTCGAACACAAAGCCAAACCCGCGCCCGCCGTCCGCCAAAACACGGCCGAATGCCCGTTTCATGCGCGCGCGAAACCTGCCGAAGATTGTCGTGCCCGCGTACCGCCGGGTACAGTCGCCGCACTGCTCTGGCAGCCCCTGTTGTCGAGGCGAAAGAGAAGTTGGTGAACGACCGTCACCCGTCGGGGACCATGCCCCCGGCTCCGGCTTCCGAGGCCGCCTCGGCGCACTACGCGTCGTACGGCACCCAGGAAGCCCAGTACGGCGACTTCACCACGTACGGCGACTACGCCGCGACCGGTTTCGGCACCCCCGGCACCCACCCCACCGGTACGGACGGCGCCGGCTTCGACGCCACCGGGCACGCCACCGCGAGCTTCGCCAGCGACCCCCTTTTCGGCAACCTGCCGGGCAGCGGCCCCGACACGGGCACCTACGACACAGGTCACTGGCCCACGGGCACGCACGAGAACCCGCACTACGACATGTACGCGGCCCAGCATCACGCCGCCTACGACACCGGTGTCTACGACACGACCTCCTGGCCGGCCCAGCAGCAGCCGCTGTCGGTCGTCCCGTCGCAGGCCGGGTCCCCGGACGCCACCGGCCAGTGGGACACCGGCGACTGGCTCCAGCCCGACCAGTCCGGCAATCCGGCCGACCAGACCCAGCAGTGGGAATGGGGCACGCAGGCCTTCGACACCGGCACCTACGACGCCACGCAGTGGAACTCCGACGGCTCCGCCGCGCCGTCCCCCGACGGGTACGAGCAGCACTCGGACGCCTTCCACCAGCAGGAGACGGCGACGTTCGAGCAGGTCGGCTACGACGAAGCCACCGGGGCCCCCTACGACCCCGCCGCGGACGGCGGTGAGCCGGCCGCCACCGGCGAACTGCCCACCGTCGGCCCGCTCCTGGACGGCCAGGAAGAGGTCGGCCCGCGCACCGCCGCGCGGGCGGCCTCGCGCGCCGGGTCCCGCTCCCGCCGCCGTACGCCCCCCAAGCGCTCGGCGCTGATGACCATCGCGGTGCCCTCGGCATGCGTGATGGGCGTCGCGGGGATCGCCGCCGCGTCGGTCGGCAGCCTCACCGAGGACAGCGCCGCGGAGGCGCAGACGACCGCGGCCGACGCGCAGCCGGTGAAGCCCGCCGCCGCCAACAACAAGCTGGACACGCAGCTGCAGAGTCTTTCCGCCGGCGCGGACGACTTCGCCGACCGGGCCAGCCGTACGCAGGAACGTATCGACCTCAAGGCCCAGCAGGCGGCCGAGCGGAAGCGGGCGGCGGAAGAGGCGGCCCGCAAGGAGCGGCTGCGCCCGAAGTTCGCCATGCCGGTCGCCCGCCACGGACTCAGTGCCCAGTACGGCCAGTCCGGCATCAACTGGATGTCCCTGCACACCGGCATCGACTTCCCCGTCTCGTACGGCACGACCGTGATGGCCGCGACCGACGGCACCGTCCGCACCCAGTGGAACAGCGCCTACGGCAACATGCTGATCCTGACCGCGAAGGACGGCACGGAGACGTGGTACTGCCACCTCTCCACCTACACGGTCCCCTCCGGTACGACCGTGAAGGCCGGCGATTCGATCGCGCGCTCGGGCAACTCCGGCAACTCGACCGGCCCTCATCTGCACTTCGAGGTGCGTCCGGGCGGCAGCTCGCCGATCGACCCGCTCCCGTGGCTGCGCAGCCACGGCGTCGACCCGACGTAACGTCCCGGCAGCCCCCGCCGGTCCGGCCGGCGGAGGCTCACCTCACAGGGCTACCGGCTCACAGGGCTACAGCTTCTCCACCGGCGCGTACCGCAGCAGCAGCCGCTTCGGCTTGTCCCCGAAGTCGATCGTCGCCTCGGCGTTCGCGCCCGTGCCCTTGACCGCCACGACGGTCCCGAGCCCGAACTGGTCGTGCGTGACCCGGTCCCCGACCGCCAGTGACACGACCGGCTTCTCGGCGGTCCGGCGCGTGGCGAAACCGGACGCGCCCGACGCCGACGACCGCGAACGGGACGACGACAGCGAGGCCGCCACGGCGGAGACCGGCCCGGAGGACGCCGGTGCGGTCGCACCGGTCCGCTTCCACTCCAGGTGGGTCGGCGGGATCTCCTCCAGGAACCGGGAGGGCGGGTTGTACGACGGCTGACCCCAGGCGCTGCGCAGGGTGGAGCGCGTCAGATAGAGCCGTTCCCGCGCGCGCGTGATGCCCACGTACGCCAGGCGCCGCTCCTCCTCCAGTTCCTTGGTCTGGCCGAGGGCGCGCATGTGCGGGAAGACGCCGTCCTCCATGCCGGTCAGGAAGACGACCGGGAACTCCAGGCCCTTGGCGGTGTGCAGGGTCATCAGGGTGATGACCCCGTCGCCGTCCTCTTCGTCGGGGATCTGGTCGGAGTCGGCGACCAGCGCGACCTTCTCGAGGAAGTCCGACAGGGTTCCCCCTCGTCCTCGCCGCGCTCCTGCTCGAACTCCATGGCGACGGCGGCGAGTTCCTGGAGGTTCTCGATCCGGGTCTCGTCCTGGGGGTCGGTGGAGGCCTGGAGCTCGGCGAGGTACCCGGTGCGGTCCAGGATCGCCTCCAGCACGGTGGCGGGGCCGGCGCCGGACTCGACGACCGTACGGAGGTCCTCCATCAGCGTGTTGAACCGCTTGACGGCGTTGGTGGAGCGCGCGGCCATGCCGTACGCCTCGTCGACGCGCTTCAGCGCCTGCGGGAAGCTGATCTTCTCCCGCTGGGAGAGGGCGTCGATCATCGCCTCGGCGCGGTCGCCGATGCCCCGCTTGGGCACGTTGAGGATCCGGCGCAGCGGCACCGAGTCCTCCGGGTTGGCCAGCACACGCAGATAGGCCAGGACGTCCCGGACCTCCTTGCGCTCGTAGAAGCGGACGCCGCCGACGACCTTGTAGGGCAGGCCGACACGGATGAAGATCTCTTCGAAGACACGTGACTGGGCGTTGGTGCGGTAGAAGACGGCGACGTCGCCCGCCTTCGCCTCGCCCGCGTCGGTGAGACGGTCTATCTCGTCGGCGACGAACTGCGCCTCGTCGTGCTCGGTGTCGGCGACATAGCCGGTGATCTGCGCGCCCGTGCCCGCGTTGGTCCACAGGTTCTTGGGGCGGCGGGACTCGTTGCGCTCGATGACCGCGTTGGCCGCGCTCAGGATCGTCTGTGTGGAGCGGTAGTTCTGCTCCAGCAGGATCGTCGTCGCGTCCGGGTAGTCCTCCTCGAACTGGAGGATGTTGCGGATCGTCGCGCCGCGGAAGGCATAGATCGACTGGTCGGCGTCACCCACCACGCACAGCTCGGCGGGCGGCAGGTCGTCCGCGCCGGGCGGTACGTCGACGGGGTGCTCGGAGGTGCCCACGAGCTCCCGGACGAGGGCGTACTGGGCGTGGTTGGTGTCCTGGTACTCGTCCACCAGCACATGGCGGAAGCGGCGGTGGTAGTGCTCGGCGACGTCCGGGAAGGCGCGCAGCAGGTTGACCGTCGTCATGATCAGGTCGTCGAAGTCGAGGGCGTTCGCCTCGCGCAGCCGCGACTGGTACATCGCGTAGGCCTGGGCGAGGGTCTTCTCGAAGCCGTCGGCGGCCTGGGCGGCGAAGTCCTCCTCGTCGATCAGCTCGTTCTTCAGGTTGCTGATCTTGGCGCTGAAGGACTTCGGCGGGAAGCGCTTGGGGTCGAGGTCCAGGTCGCGGCAGACCAGGGCCATCAGACGCTTGGAGTCGGCGGCGTCGTAGATCGAGAAGCTCGATGTGAAGCCGAGCCTCTTGCTCTCCCGGCGCAGGATGCGCACGCAGGCGCTGTGGAACGTCATCACCCACATGGCGTTCGCGCGCGGGCCGACGAGCTGCTCGACGCGCTCCTTCATCTCACCGGCGGCCTTGTTGGTGAAGGTGATGGCGAGGATCTGGCCCGGGTGGACGCTCCGCTCGGCGAGCAGGTGGGCGATGCGGTGGGTGAGCACACGGGTCTTGCCGGAGCCGGCGCCGGCCACGATGAGCAGCGGGGAGCCGGAGTGTGTGACGGCGGCGCGCTGGTTGTCGTTCAGCCCCTCCAGGAGCGCGGCGGCGTCCACCGGCGGGCGCGCGGCGCCGCCCCGGTAGTAGGCGTCGCGGTCCGGCGGCACATCGAACTTCCCGCCGAACAGATCGTCCGGGACCGACTCCGGTCCGTGATCGTCCTCGGGCGGCGGCGGGGGCTCGTCCGTGGGGCCCCGCTGGGCCTGGAGGTCCGCCAGGAAGCTGTCGTCAAAGAGGCTGCTCATCGCTCTCCGAGTCTAGGGCGCCCCACTGACAGCCCGCCGCCGCCCTGAGAACATCGCCGAAAGAACCCCCTTGTCACCCTCCAGGCCCACGCGATCACAGGCCGCTACACCCTTCACAATTACTCCTGAATAATGACGAACCCCCTCGATTAATCACTCTCGGCGATGTTCATGAGCAAGGTCACGGAAATGTATCGGGCATATCACCCATCAACCTTCACAAGGACCACACGAGTTGGCTACCGTGCGAGGAGGCCACACGACCCGCACCGGCGAACCTCGCCGGGCCGCGTGGCCTCCGCCGAGTCCGGCGTGCCGCAGCGGCAGCCAGAGCCGGGGACCCAACCGAGACCCCGGGGTGAATCGGCCCGACTCCCTTTCCGGAGAAGGCCGTAGGGCAACCCTTCCGAAGCACCCGCCCGAACCCGACAGCTAACCCGGTAGGCGGAGCATGGAAGGAGTCGCCTCCCTTGGCGTCGCACCGCAAGTCGCGTCCTACGGGTTCGCGCGTGGCAGGTATACGGACCCCCGCCCTCGCAACGGCGGCCCTCACCTCCGTGGCCCTGCTGTCCCAGTCGGCCAACGCCGCCCCCGAGGCCGACGACAAGCCCAGCCTGGAAGAAGTCGAGAAGAAGGTCGACGACCTCTACCGCCAGGCGGGGTCCGCGACCGAGAAGTACAACGGGGCGAAGGAGAAGACCGCCAAGCAGCGCAAGCGCGTCGACACCCTCCTCGACGACGTCGCCCAGCGCACCGAGAAGCTGAACGAGGCGCGGGAGGAGCTCGGCACCTTCGCCGCCGCCCAGTACCGCACCGGCGCCTCCGCCCCGGACACGGCGACGTTCCTGCTCGCGGACACCCCGCAGGACTACTTCGACCAGACCCAGCTGATGGACCGGATGACCGGCCGTCAGAAGGTCGCGGTCGACGACTACATCACTCAGCAGTCAGAGACGATGGAGAAGCGTCAGGAGGCCGCCGAGAGCCTCGAGACGCTCACCGAGTCGCAGGGCGACCTGAAGACGGCCAAGGCGACCGTCCAGAGGAAGCTCGCCGACGCGCGCGAGCTGCTGTCGAAGCTGACCGCCGAGGAGAAGGCGCGACTCGCGGCGATCGAGAAGGAGAAGCAGGAGGAGGCCGCCCGCAAGGCCGCCGAGCTGGCCCGGCAGCAGGCCGAGCAGCAGAAGGAGCGGGAGCAGGAGCAGGAGGCCGCCCAGCAGCAGGACAGCGGCTCCTCCTCGTCGGGTTCGTCCTCGTCGTCCACCGCGCCCGACTCCTCGTACGCCACCAAGGCCGACAAGGCGCTCGCCTTCGCCCGCGCCCAGATCGGCAAGCCCTACGTCTGGGGCGCCACCGGCCCCGGCTCCTACGACTGCTCCGGCCTCACCCAGGCCGCATGGAAGGCCGCCGGGGTGACCCTGCCGCGCACGACCTACGACCAGGTCAACGCCGGCACCACGGTCCCCCTGGCCGACGCCCGGCCCGGTGACCTGGTCTTCTTCTACGACGATGTCACCCACGTCGGCATCTACATCGGCAACGGCATGATGATCCACGCTCCGAAGCCCGGCACGTACGTGCGCGAGGAGTCGATCTACTACGACGGCGAGTCGTCGATCCACAGCGTGGTGCGGCCGGCCTGACGGGTCTCGCAGGTTTTTGGGACCCCGCGCGCGTGGCCTGCCCGTAACGCGCGCGGGGCCTCCTAGCATCGGCCCCATGCCCGGCCCCTCCCCCTCTGTCGCCTGGTGGGCGCAGCGCGCTCCGGCGGCCAGTGCCGCCGTGCTGGCGACCGGCACCCTGTCGGTCGGTCTGGATCTGACGGGGTACGAGGTCCTCTCACGCATCACCCTCGGTCTCGCCTGCGCGGCCTGGCTGCTGTTCGCCGCCGACTTCACCCGGCGGCTGCTGCGGGCCGGGACCAGGTGGCGGGCGTATACGCGCAGACCGGGCGTCCTCGAGAGCGTGACGACGACTGCCCTCACCACCGTGGCGGCGACAGCCGTCCTGGGCACCGCCTTCTCGGCGGCCAGCTCACAGGCGCTGGCTGTGACGATGCTGGTGCTCGCCGTCGTGCTCTGGCCGGTGCCGCTCGTCCTCGTCCCGCAGGGCGGGGAGCGGCGCAGGCCCGGGACGGTATTCGCGCGCTGCATGGCCACACAGGGGCTCGCCGTGCTCGGCGCCACGCTGGCCGCAGCCGACTCGGCGGCCTGGCTCGCGCACGGGGCGCTGGTGCTGTTCTGGCTGGGACTGGTGCTGTACGTCCTCGCCCTGATCCGTTTCGATGTGCGGCAGGTGGCCAGGGGGACCGGCGATCACTGGCTCGCGGGCGGGGCGCTCGCCCTCTCGGCGCTCGCCGGGGCGCGGCTGATCAGCGCCGACAGCGCGCGTCTGTACCTGTGGAACGAGGACGACCGGGACGTCCTGCGCACCGTGACCGTCGTGCTGCTCGTGCTCGCGCTGGTCTGCTACGCCGTCCTGCTCGCCGCCGAGTTCCTGTGGCCCCGGCCCCGCCATGACGTCCGCCGCTGGGCGACCGTGTTCACCTGGGCCAAGACGGGGACGGCGGCACTGGCCGTCGCCGTCGCCCTCGACGTCTCCTGGCTCGACGGGTTCGGGGAGGCGCTGTTGTGGATCGCGGTGGCCGCGTGGCTCGTGGCCGCCGTCTGGACGGCCACCTCGGCGTGGTCCGGTGCCGGGTCCGGTTCCCGGCCCGGCCGACGGGTCAGGTCCAGAGCACGGCGATGAAGATGTTCGCCGTGGTCAGCAGCCCGACCAGGCCGAACAGGCCCTTGTCCACCTTCTCGTCGTCCCGTTTCACGTAGACCAGGCCGAGAATCACGATCAGCAGGGCCAGCTTCACGCCGATCTTGATGTTGTTCACCGACTGGTCGTCGGCCTGGTTGAGGCCGACCAGGATCACGCCGGTGACCAGCATCGTCAGCGCGCCGTGCAGCATTGCCGGGGTGTAGCGGGCGGTGCCCTCGCCCATCGCCTTCATCTGGGTGAGAAAGCCGCCCAGGAGCGAGGCGATGCCGATGATGTGGAGGCCGACGAAGAGGTGGATGAGAACGTCCATGAGGCCGGAGCCTAATCAGGGAGTCCGATCCGCCCGACACCGGCCCACCGATGCATATATGCGCCCCATAGCACCCGATCATCGGCACTCGCCCAGGAAATCAACGCATCGGTCATCACGCTGAGTTAAGGCGACGGCGCCGAGACGGGATCACAGTCGCATACGGTCACCGTCGGTCCTCTCGGGACAGCTCGGAACAGTTCCGCGCACCGGCCACGGGGCCGCCATGGCGAGGTTTAGCGTCCTCCTCCAGGTGACCGGCTCCCCACCGCCGCCCGGGCCAGGGGCGGCAGTCGGGCACCACCGCCAGAAGATCCGGCGGCGGCCCGCTTCCCCTGTGCGGGCCGTCGCCGGACGCGCAGGCCGCCCGTCCGCTCCCCACGGCGGCCGTCGCACACCCCTGGCGGTCGCAGGAAAGGACGTGGCTCCCCAGGTGGCAGCGCACCGCAAGCCCCGACAGCGCACCGCGAGCGGCAACACGGCCCGTACGGCCGCCACGATCGCGCTCGCCGGCGCGGCGACCGCGACGGGTTTCGACGGAACCGGGCACGCCGAACCACAGCTCACCCCCGGCCAGGTCAAGGCCAAGGTGGACAAGCTGTACCAGGAGGCGGAGGTCGCCACCGAGAAGTACAACGGCGCGAGGGAGAAGGCCGACGCCGCCGGAGAGCGGCTCAGGGAGCTCCAGGACCAGGCGGCCCGCAAGGAGGAACGGCTCAGCACGGCCCGCGACGCCCTTGGCTCGGTCGCCGCCGCGCAGTACCGGGACGGCGGCATCGACCCCGCCCTGCGGCTCGCCCTGTCCGACGACCCCGACCGGTACCTCGAGAACGCCGAGTTCGTGGAGCGGGCCGGCAACCGGCAGAAGTCCGCCGTCGCGGGCGTACGCAAGCAGGTCCGGGAGATCGAGCAGCTGCGCGGGGCCGCCCATATCGAGCTGACGTCCCTGAAGTCGCGGCAGACGGAGCTGAAGCGGCACAAGAAGACGATCACCGGCAAGCTGGGCTCCGCACGGCAGTTGCTGTCCCGGCTGACCGCGCAGGAACGTGCCCGCCTGGGCGAAGGGCCGGGCACGGACCGCGCCTCACGCTCTTCGCCGGGCCTCCGGGACGCCCTGACGGCCCCCGGTTCCGCCGCCTCGCAGGCGCCCAACGCCCGCGCTGCCGCCGCCGTCTCCTACGCCTACCAGAAGCTCGGCAGCCCCTACGTCTGGGGCGCGACCGGCCCGAACGCCTTCGACTGCTCAGGCCTCGTCCAGGCCGCGTACCGCTCTGCGGGCGTCTCGCTGCCCCGCACGACGTACTCCCAGATCGCCGCCGGCCGCCGCGTCTCCCGCTCCGAACTCCTCCCCGGTGACCTGGTCTTCTACTACGCCGGTGTCAGTCACGTCGGCATCTACGTGGGCAACGGGCAGATGATCCACGCACCGAACTCATCGGCCCCGGTACGGGTCGCCCCGCTCGACGAGATGCCGTACGCGGGGGCGACACGGGTGGTCTGACGGGTGGCCTGACAGGTGGTCCGCCGGGCTGGTCCGACGGGGCAGACCGGCCCGGCCGCCGCATCACACCAGCCGTCGAGCCGTGGCCCACCGCGTCAGCTCGTGCCGATTGGAGAGCTGGAGCTTGCGCAGGACCGCCGAGACATGCGACTCGACCGTCTTCACGGAGATGAACAGCTGCTTGGCTATCTCCTTGTAGGCGTATCCCCGGGCGATGAGCCGCAGCACTTCGCGCTCGCGCTGGGTCAGCCGGTCCAGGTCCTCGTCGACCGGAGGTGCGTCCGTGGAGGCGAAGGCGTCGAGGACGAACCCGGCCAGCCGCGGGGAGAACACCGCGTCGCCCTCCTGGACCCGGAAGACGGAGTCGACGAGGTCCGTGCCGGTGATCGTCTTGGTGACGTACCCGCGGGCCCCGCCGCGGATCACGCCGATCACGTCCTCCGCCGCGTCCGACACCGACAGCGCGAGGAAACGGACCGGCTGCTCGGGGCCGGTCATCAAGGGGGCACAGCGGCGCAGCACTTCCACCCCGCCACCGCCCGGGAGATGCACGTCGAGGAGGACCACCTCGGGCCGGGTCGCGGTGATGACCGTGACCGCCTGGTCGACGTCCGCGGCCTCGCCGACGACCTCGACACCGGTCTGCTCGGTCTGCCCGATCTCGGCCTGGACCCCCGTACGGAACATGCGATGGTCGTCGACGAGGACCACGCGCACACGGCGCCCGCCGGTGCCGCCGCCCGATTCCGCGGGCCCGGCCGCCTCCACGGGCCCGGCCGCCTCCGCCGCTCCCGCCGTACCGTTCGCCTCGGTCGGGTCGCTCATGACGTCTTCTCCGCCCTCTCCATTTCCAGCTCGACCTCCGTGCCGCCGTCCGGCACCGCGCGCAGCCGCGCCGTGCCACCGTGGCGCTCCATGCGGCCGATGATCGATTCTCTGACACCCATGCGGTCGGCGGGTATCGAGTCGAGATCGAAGCCGGGGCCGCGATCCCGGACGGACACGAAGACCGTCTTCCCCTCGACCTCGGCGTAGACCTGTACGGCTCCGCCCTCGCCACCGTACTTGGCGGCGTTCACCATCGCTTCCCGCGCGGCCTGCATCTGTGCGCCGGTCCCCTCGTCGAGCGGGCAGTCCCCCACCACCACGACCTCGATGGGCACTCCGTGCTTGTCCTCCACCTCGGCCGCGTTGCGCCGCACGGCGTCTGCGAGCGTGGTGGGTTCGTCGGCCTCGTCCTTGCCGGTGCCCTCTGGCTTGTAGAGCCAGGTGCGCAGGTCCCGCTCCTGGGCGCGGGCGAGGCGGCGCACCTCGTTCGCGTTCTCCGCGTTGCGCTGGATCAGGGTGAGGGTGTGGAGCACCGAGTCGTGCACATGGGCGGCGACCTCCGCGCGCTCCTGGGCACGGATACGCATCAGGCGCTCCTCGGAGAGGTCCTGCGTCATGCGCACCAGATACGGCCCGGCGAGGAGCGTGATGCCGACGAGGACCGCGAGGGCCGCCTGCAGGACGGAACCGAGGTGGGCGGCGGATCCCTGGAGGACGAAGATGCCGGAGACACCGGCCGTCACCAGCAGCACTCCGCCGACCGCGCGCAGCAGCGTGACCGTGCGCCGGCGACGGCCGACCTCGACCCAGCGGGCCCGGCGGGCGTTGTCCGCCTGCCGCCAGACCAGGGCGACGCCCGCGCCCACGAGCACCGCCGGCCAGAGATACACCCGGGCCCCGCCGCTGAGGTTCACGTTGCCCACGAACACCAGGGCCACGGCGACCATGAGCAGCAGGGCCACTATCTGGCCCTTGTCGGGTTTGCGGGCGACGAGCCTGCGGCGGCCGTCGGGCGCGGTCTCCGAGGCGGCGGGCGGCCTCTGCGCGTCGACTCCGCCGACGCCGAGAGGGACGAAGAACCAGAACGCGGCGTACAGCAGCGCACCGAGGCCGTCGGCCATGAACAGGCCGACGAACATGAGCCGCACCCAGACGACGGGCAGCCCGAGGTGCCCGGCGAGGCCTCGCGCCACGCCACCGAGCCAGCGTCCGTCACTGCTGCGGTAGAGCTTGCGCGGCGGCCGCGGTTCGGCGAGTGGCGCTGCTGCGGCTTCCGACATGCCATTGATGGTCACACGGCCAGGAGACCGGAGCATCAGGGTCGACCCCGGAGACTCCCCTGATCTCCGGAGCCCGGCCCGTCGAACGCCTCCCGAGCCGTTCCTCAGGGCCGATATCAGGGTCCGGCCAGGGTCGTTCCGACTGCCGCCGCGGCGCCGCGCCCGTCACCATGGACCCATGACCGATCACGAGCACGCCGCGACGGGTCCGGGACCCGGCTCCGGCCCGCGCCCCGCACCGGGCGCCGGGCCGCAGGACGCCGCGCCCGCCGGCTCCCCCGCGCACGGGCGTGCGGGCACGGGAGGACAGGGAGCAACCCCCGACTCGGCCGAGGCGGCCGACCCGGCCGGGGAAGCAGCCCCGCCCGACGCGCCCGGTCCGCCCCGCGCGTTCCGCCGCGACCGCCGCCACAAGACCCTCGCCGGCGTCTGCTCCGGGCTCGGGCGGCAGTGCGACCTGGACCCGGTGATCTTCCGGATCACGCTCGCGGTGCTCTCCGTCACCGGCGGCATCGGTCTGCTCTTCTACGGCTTCGTCTGGCTCCTCGTCCCGTACGAGGACGAGGACGAGAACGAGGTGCGCAAGCTCCTGACCGGCCGGGTCGACGGTCAGGCCCTGACGGCCGTGCTGTTCGCGCTGGTCGGCTCCGGAGTGTTCCTGACCCTGCTGAACAACGGCGGAGTGCTGACCTTCGCCTTCGTCCTCTCCATACTGCTGGCCGGCGCCGGTTACTGGTCACGCCAGCGCGGCGCCCCCAGCCCCGACCCGCTGGCCGCCCAGGCCGCCGCCGACGCCCCGCCCGAACCCCAGGCGCCGCCGGCCCTTGCCACCTCCCCCTCCTGGTGGCGCGACCCCATCGTCAAGGACGGCACCCACATCGGCGGGACGGGCTACCTTTGGGGCCCCCGCGACGCCCGCGACCCGGACGTCGCGGCAGCCATCAACATCGGGCTCGGCACCCGGCCCGGCGGCCGCGAGGACATACCCGTCCCGCGCAGCCGGCCGCCCGAGCCACGCGGCCCCCGCTGGATCGGCGGCTGGGTCTTCCTGCTGGCCCTGCTCGCCGGTGCCCTGGGCACCGGCTTGACCTGGGACGAGCACCCGCTGGGCACCAGCCTGCAGACGGGGCTGTCCTGCGCGCTCGCCGTTCTGGGCCTGGGAATAGCCGTCAGCGCCTTCCTGGGACGGACCGGGGCGGGCTCGATCCTGCTGGCGATCATCACCGCCGGACTGCTCGCCGCCTCGGCGGCACTGCCCAAGGACATCAGCACCCAGTGGGCCCGCACGACGTGGCGGCCCGCCACCGTGGCGGACGTACGGGAGCGGTACGAACTGGGCACCGGTGTCGGCACCCTCGACCTGACCGGGCTGGACGTGGCCGGGAGACAGACCGTGACGACACGAGCCGATGTGGGCATCGGGCGGGTGAAGGTGCTCGTGCCCGAGGACGTGACCGTGCGGCTGAGCGTCGACGTGGGGCTCGGCGATCTCCAGTTGCCGGGCGACGACGCGAAGGACGTGGACGTGAAACCGGGGCAGCAGAAAGAGATCACTCTCTCTCCCGCCAAGGGCGTCGAGAGGTCCGGCACCATCGACCTGGACCTCCAGGTCGGCATGGGACAGGCGGAGGTGACCCGTGCTGCGTCATGAGCCCCGGCCCGGAAAGCTGGTCGCCGGTGTCGTCCTCGTCCTGACGGGCGTCATCTATGCCGGTGACGCGGGCGGCGCATGGGACATCCCCTGGTTCGTGGCGATCCCCCTCGTCACGGGCGGACTGTGCCTGGCCGGCGCGGTGGCGTTCCTGATGGGCCGCCTGCGCCGACGCCGCACGGGGGGCCGTACCGCCACCGACTAGCCACCGATGCTCCCGGGCTCCGGGCACCGGGCTCCGGGCTCCGGGCTCCGGCTACCGGTACTCCCGCCTCTGCCGTCGTCGCGACCTCAGCGCGGCATCCACGGACAACAGGGGCGCGCCCGCCAGGACGAGGGGGGTCCAGGCCATGAGGTAGGCGAGGTCGTTGCCGTAGTAGTAGGGATCGGAGGCCCAGCTCACGGTCAGCCACAGGCTGAGGGAGATCAGCGCGCCGCCGAGTGCGGCCAGACGGGCGAGCACACCGAGCAGGGTGCCGATACCGACGGCCAGTTCTCCGAAGGCGATGGCGTACCCGAAACCGACCGGGCTCTTCAGGGAGAGGTCGACCAGGGCGGGAATGGCGGAGGAGTCGCGGACGGCGCGCATCATGTCGCCGATCGACCCGGAACCGGCGTCCTTCATGAAGGCGCTGTCGGTGATCTTGTCCAGGCCGGCGTAGATGAAGGTGACGCCGAGGAAGATGCGCAGAGGAAGGAGGGCGTAGCGGCCGAGGGTGTCCCGCCAGCCTCCGTCGCCGCGGTAGTGGGGGGCGTTCGTGTCCGTTCGCATACTGTGAGTCATCGCTGCAAAGCCGCCTCTCGCCGCCGGTGCCGAGACCCCCTCAACAGACCATACGTACGACGAACAGGTCGCGCTCAACCCTGTCCGTCCCCAATTGTTGCCCGTTGTTGCCCGACCACCGGAGTCCGCAGGCCGCCGTCACTCCGTCACATCAACCGCGTACCGATTCGTCTCCACCCCCGCCGCCGTGACCACCTGCACGTCCACCCGCCCCGGTTCGACATCCGCCGGCACCGGCACCGTCAGGAGCGTGTCCGCCGGGTTGCTGAAGCCGCCGGGTACCGGTACCAGGGGGACGTGGACGTGCACGACACCCACCCGGACGACCATCCGGGCCAGCCGGTCGGCCCCCTGAGCACCCGGCGGCACGAACCCGGCGCCCCGGATCTCGATGTCGTCGCCCGTGCGGATCGGCCCGTCGAGATCGCCCGCCTCCCGGGCCCGGACCACGGAGAGGATGACCGGCCGACCGCCCTCCGCGTACTTGCCGGCCAGATAGGTCGCGGCCGACACCAGGACCACCACCGCCAGTCCCCACGGCAGGTCCGGCAACTGGTCCGGACGTCTGGCGAGCCGCACCGCCGCGAAGACCAGGGCGACACCGCTGATGACGACGTACTGGATGTCGGCGAAAGTGCCCCGGCCCGCGTCGTCGGTCAGCAGGTCGGCGGCGCGCGGACGGTCGGCGCGGACCTTCTGCAGCCGTTGCCCCAGCACCCGCAGCCCGACCACCCGCCGCACGAGCACGGCGATCCCGCACACCACCGCGAGCACGGTCACGACCCCGGCGCCGCGGGCGAGTTCCAGCCCGGAGAGCAGCGCGTCCCGCTCCCGGTGCCGGGAGGCGGCCGCCAGCCGCCCCGCGAGGACGAGCACCGCGTAGGCCACGAACAGCACCCACGCCGCGGCGACCGTGCGGGAGGTGGACAGCCGGTTGTCCTCGCCGATCACGGGCGCCAGCGCACCGCCCTTCGACCGGTGGAACCACGACGCCGTGGTCACCGCGCCGGCCACCACCAGCGCCGCGGCCAGCCCGGCCGTACGCGCCGCCGTCCAGCCCGCACCGACCGCGGTGAGGCACTGCCCGAGCAGCAACAGCACGACGGCCGCCCACACCACACCCGCCGTACGGCGCCACAGTCCCGTCAGCCAGGCCTGGCCTTCGGCCCGGCCGCGCTCGGCGACGAGTTCCGCGGACTGCGCCAGTTCCTCCGAGACCCACTGCCGGGAGGCCGAGGCGGAGTGGGCCACCGCGGCCGGCAGCCCCTGCCCGGCCGCGAACTCGTCGCGCCTGCGCAGGAACGCGGCGACGGCCCGCCGGTGCCCCTCACGCGCCCCGTGCGGACAGTCCCCGCAGGCGCACCCGCCTTCATGAGCACTGCCGTGAGCAGCTCCGTGAGCACTGCCATAGGCACCACCGTGAGCGCTGCCGTGGCCGCCCGCGTACCCGCTCATGGGCCCACCGGAGTACCGGCCCGCATACGCTCCCGCGTCCGCGTACCCACCCGCGTCCACGCCGCCCTGCCCCGTCTCGCGCACCGCCACGTCCGACGCCCGCCTTCCCACGACCCAACCACCGTCGGCCTTCCGGACACCGGAAGCACCGCTGTACAACTCCCCTGCGACGACAGCGAATTGTCCCCTACACCAGCCGGTTCACGTCCGCTCGGTCTGGTCAACACGGGTGAATTCCGGCGTGCCGCGTTGACCTGGCTGGGAGAATTCCCCTATGGCCGAGATCATCCAGCGTGACGGGACCTGGGCCTTCGACGGCGACACGGTCCGGATCACGCCCGGTCTGCACCGCTCCGTGCCGCTGTTCCGGCAGACGTACGGGGAGATCGCCGTGCCGCTCGAGGCGGTCTCGAGTGTCGTCCTCGAACCCGAACACAGGCGCGGACGGCTGCGGTTGCGGCTGCGGGAGGGTGCCGATCCTCTGCTCCAGGCGACCGGTGGGCGACTGCCGGACGCGGCCGATCCATACCGGCTGACGGTGGACGCCGACCGTACGGGGGTGGCCGAGTACGTCGCCGAGGAGATCCGCCGCGCGCTGTTCCTGGACCGGATTCCGAAGGAGCCGGCGAAGACGTATCTGCTGCCCGGACCCCCGGTCCCGGTCTCGGTCCGTTCGTCCGACGGCACGGTCTCCTTCGACGGCACCCGGGTACGGATCGACTGGGCCGACACCTCCGAGCGGGTCAAACGCGCGACCGGCCCGCGGATCATCACCATGGGCGACCTGGTCCAGGTCGAGTGGCTGCCGAACTTGGGCCACGAGGACGGCCTTCTGCGCTTCGTGACCCGCGAGACCGTGTACTCGAAGCTGCCGCCGGAGAAGGACCCGTACGCCCTGGACCTGTGGGGCAGCACCCGCCGCGATCTGCTCACAGCGCTCGTCGCCACGGCGGTCACGGCCCGGCTGCCGCATCCCTCCACCGGCTCCGCGCTCGACAGGTCCGCCCACCACCCGCTCCCGGCGGCGGCACCGCCCGCCTTGGAGCACCACGACGTACTGCTGCGCCGCCTGCGCGAACTGGGCCGGTTGCACCGGGACGGGGTGCTCACGGACGAGGAGTTCGCGATGACGAAAGCGGTGGTGCTCCGCGGCTTCTGACACCAGCGGCACGCCGCGCCCCACAGCCGCTCAACTCAGCAGATCCGGCTCGCTCCGGCTGACGTCCTGCCACATCGGCTGGTAGTTGATCCACGCCACCAGATCGCCGCCCAGCTGCTCCCGCGTCGCCACCGCCATCCGGTGGTCGATGCGGACCGGCCGTCCGGCCGCCTGCGCCGTCAGCTGCACCTGGCAGGACCGCTCCATCGACACGAACCACCAGGCCGCCGCGTCCACCGAGTCGCCGACGGTCAGCAGCCCGTGGTTGCGCAGCACGAGCGCCTTGCGGGAGCCGAGTACGGCCGCGATGCGCCGCCCTTCCTCGGCGTCGACGGCGACGCCCGTGTAGGCGTCGTAGAGGGCGTGGTCCTCGTAGAAGGCGCAGCTCTCCTGGGTGATCGGCTCCAGCAGCTCGCCGAGGGCCGCGAGCGCCCGGCCGTGCACCGAGTGGCAGTGGGCGACGGCGACCACGTCGGGGCGGGCGGCGTGCACCTGGGCGTGCACGGTGAACGCGGCCTGGTTGACGTGGTAGCGGCCCTCTACGACCTGGCCGTCCTGGTTGGCGAGCACCAGGTCGCTCACGGTGACGTGCCGGAAGGGCAGCCCGAACGGATTGACCCAGAAGCAGTCGGTGTACTCCGGGTCGCGGGCGGTGATGTGCCCCGACACACCGTCCTCGAAGCCGAGCCGCCCGAAGATCCTGAGGGCGCCCGCGAGCCGTTCCTTGCGGTGCAGCCGTTCGTCCTCGACCGACTCGTGCATGGGCGGCATCGCGAACCGCAGCCGGTCGGTGGGCAACGGCAGGGGCGGGGTGGGCCCGTGCATAGGTCCTCCAGCGCTGTTTCTTCGTACGGGGCGGAAGCTACCGCCGGTCGGGCCGGGATGAACAGAACCGTTTCGTGAAGATGAAACGAGCGCCCCTGAGAGCACCCTGTGCGCACCCTTTTGCCCCCGGTCTCCCCTACCCCACGAATAGCCGACAGAAGATGTCGGATTTCGGCGCCACACTCTCCGTATGACAGCGAACTGGGCGTCTTTCGCCGCCGCCGAACCGGACCTGGCCGACACCGTCGAGAAGCGCTTCGGCGCCTACACCCACCACGTCCTCGCCACCCTCCGCAAGGACGGTTCGCCCCGCACCAGCGGCCTCGAGGTGCGGTTCCTGAACGGCGAGCTGTGGCTCGGCATGATGCCGGGCTCGCTCAAGGCGCTCGACCTGCGCCGCGACCCGCGCTTCACGCTCCAGGCGAACCCCGGGGAGGGCACGGGCATGGGCGGCGGCGACGTCCGGATCAGCGGCAGGGCGATCGAGGTCGAGGATGCGCGGACCAAGGCCGGATACGTCGAAGAGGTGGAACCGCCGGAGCCGCTCCACCTCTTCCGCACCGAGCTGACGGAGGTCGTGAGGACCTACGTCGAGGACGACACGTACCTCGTCGTCCAGGTCTGGACGCCCGGCGAACCCCTGCGCACGATCAAGCGCACCTAGGGCCTGCCGTTCGGATCACGCCGCAGACGCGGGGGTCCGGCACGCGCATCTGCCGCGTTGTCGTCGGTTGCCGATGCTCCGCATCGCCGCCCTCCTCCGCCTTGCAGCTGCACGCACCAGACCCCGCTCGCCGGCGATTTCCAGGAACCGTCAGTTTCCTGCGACCTGATCCAAACGACAGGCCCTGGGCAGGGAGGTCACTCCCACTCGATCGTCCCCGGCGGCTTCGAGGTCACGTCGAGGACGACGCGGTTGACGTCGCGCACCTCGTTGGTGATCCGGGTCGAGATCTTCGCCAGGACCTCGTACGGCAGACGCGACCAGTCGGCTGTCATGGCGTCCTCGGACGAGACGGGGCGCAGCACGATGGGGTGGCCGTACGTACGGCCGTCGCCCTGGACGCCGACGCTGCGGACGTCCGCGAGCAGGACCACCGGGCACTGCCAGATGTCCCGGTCGAGGCCGGCCGCCGTCAGCTCCTCGCGGGCGATGGCGTCTGCCTCGCGCAGCAGGTCCAGGCGTTCCTTGGTGACGTCGCCGACGATACGGATACCGAGGCCGGGGCCGGGGAACGGCTGGCGCTGGACGATCTCGTCCGGCAGGCCGAGCTCCTGGCCGACCATCCGGACCTCGTCCTTGAACAGCTGGCGCAGCGGCTCGATCAGCTTGAACTCGAGGTCCTCGGGCAGGCCGCCCACATTGTGGTGGGACTTGATGTTGGCCGTGCCGGTGCCGCCGCCGGACTCGACCACGTCCGGGTAGAGGGTGCCCTGGACGAGGAACTCCACGGCCGGGCCCTGGTCGGCGATGATCTCGGCCTGGGCCTGCTCGAAGACCCGGATGAACTCGCGGCCGATGATCTTCCGCTTCTCCTCGGGGTCGGAGACCCCGGCGAGCGCCTTGAGGAACCGCTCCTCGGCGTCCACGACCTTCAGCTGCACGCCGGTGGCGGCCACGAAGTCCTTCTCGACCTGCTCGGTCTCGCCCTTGCGCATCAGGCCGTGGTCGACGTACACACAGGTCAGCTGGGAGCCGATGGCCTTCTGGACGAGGGCGGCGGCGACGGCGGAGTCCACGCCGCCGGACAGCCCGCAGATGGCGCGCCGGTCACCGACCTGCTCGCGGATCGCGGCGACCTGCTCCTCGATGACGCTGCCGGTCGTCCAGTTCGGCGTGAGGCCCGCGCCCCGGTACAGGAAGTGCTCCAGCACCTGCTGTCCGTGCGTGGAGTGCATCACCTCGGGGTGGTACTGGACGCCGTAGAGCTTCTTCTCGTCGTTCTCGAAGGCGGCCACGGGCACGACGTCCGTGGAGGCCGTGACGGAGAAGCCCTCGGGGGCGGCGGAGCAGGCGTCGCCGTGCGACATCCAGACGGGCTGCTCGGCGGGGGTGCCCTCGAAGAGGGTGGAGGACGACTTGGAGACGTGCAGTCCGGTGCGGCCGTACTCGCGGGCGCCGGTGTTGTCGACGGTGCCGCCGAGGGTGCGCGCCATCAGCTGGAAGCCGTAGCACATACCGAAGACAGGGACGCCGGCCTCGAAGATGGCGCGGTCGAGGCTCGGGGCGCCTTCCTCGTAGACCGACGAGGGGCCGCCGGAGAGGATGATCGCCGCGGGGTTCTTGGCGAGGATCTCCTGGACCGGCATGGTGCTCGGCACGATCTCGCTGTAGACCCGCGCCTCGCGGACACGACGGGCGATGAGCTGGGCGTACTGCGCGCCGAAGTCGACGACCAGGACGGTGTCGGGGGCGTTGGCAGCGGGAGTCGCTGATGACACGGGGTGCCTTCCGGCGGTGGGGCGGGGGTCTTGTGCCACCCGATTCTACCGAGGTGCTCGTGCGCGGCGTCCCGCCCACGGAAGCCCGGGCTCCGGGCCTCTCGTCCCGCCATGCGAGTCTCACCATGCGAACCCGCTTGGACACCGCGCCGCCCCCGGGCATACTGAGCGCCATGCTCACGCACCACACCTTCCGCTTTACCTATGGCATCCGGCCCGCCGGCTGCCATGGTCGTGCTGCTTGAGCAACTGACAAGCGACTTCCCAGGCGCCCCGGGCCGACAAGGCCCGGGGCGTCTGCCGTCGTCCGGGCCTTGCCGCTCCGGGGCACCCCCTGACGACGAGGAGCCCCTCCCATGACCGTTCCCACCACCACCGCCGCCGACGTGACCGGCGCCCGCACCCCGAGGCCGCCGAGGTGATCACGGGCGCACGCGAGCGGATCGACGCGCTCGACGACCGGATCATCGGCCTGATCCAGGAACGGGTGGCGGTGTCTGCCGTCATCCAGGAGGCGCGGATCACCTCCGGAGGCCGGCGTGTGAACCTGTCCCGCGAGATGGAGGTGCTGGGCCACTACAGGGACGCGCTGGGCAAGCCGGGCACGGCCATCGCGATGACCTTGCTGGAGCTGTGCCGGGGCAAGATCTGAAACCACATTCGTGGGACAGACGTACGCCCCCTCCTCACCCGTACGGCGCGTGACCGGCCCCGGGCCACCTCGTTGGTCTCGGTGTCCGCGCCAGCCAGGGGCGGGCCCGAAAGAACCACGCGTGGCTCACTGGAGCGATGAGACGTACGGATCGTGCCGTGCGTCGTGGGACCTCGCTTCAGGGAAGTGACCGGACGGCAGGGGACAGCAGTCCGGTCACCCAAGAGAACGGGCGGCTCCGGGGACGCCCGGGGCCGCCCGGCGGAATCGAGAGAACGCGCAGGGCCGGGTCAAACGGTTGCGGGCGCCGCGTTCATCCAGCACGATGCGCATACAGCCCAAGTCCCCCCTTTGACTCCCACATTGTTCGACGGCCAAAGGTCGAGACCAGCGGCGCACCCCCCGGCGCCGCTTCCAGGCACCGGCGCTGCCCTGACGTCGGTGCTGACGAGAAGAAGGGCCCCGCGGCTCCACCCCGCGGGGCCCTTCGCTCGTGCATGTCGCGCCTGCAAACCGGGCCTGCTTCCGGCGCCTGCTCAGGTGCGGGTCACCGTCCCGCACGCGTTGCCGTCGTCGATGCTCCTGCTGCGGTCGTACGGGTCCGTCGTCGGGCCGGTGGGGTCAGGGCCCTTGCCCCCGCTCGACGGGAACTCCGGGTGCAGATAGCCGTCGTGGACGTCGCAGGTGGAGTTGCCGATCTCCTCGTCGTACTTCCGGACGGTCAGCCGGCCCGGGGTGACCCGGTAGCGGACGGGGTCCGCGAGTTCGACATCGAGGACCCTGCGCACGATCGTGCGGGTGACCTCGGTCGATCCGTCGGCGCGCATGACGGGGTAGACGAAGGTGTAGTCGGCGCGCACCGCGACCCCCGCGTGCGAGCCCTTCTCGAATGTCATACGCCCGCGCGTCTTGATCACGTCACCGGCCGGCCGTATCTCGTCGGGGTCGAAACGGCTGAACATCGTCAGCGGGTCGTGCTTGTCGCTCGGGGAGAGCAGGGCGGTGTCGAGGTCGTCGAGGAGCCCTGGCTGCTTGGGGTCGAGCACGTCGAGTGCGGCCTCGGGTCGTTCGCCGTGCACCGTCTTCGGGTCGAGGTTGGCACCGACCAGCAGCTTCTTCGTCAGCTTCAGCGCCTGTTCCACGCGGTCCTTCGAGACCGGACCGATGGCCTTCGCCTCGGGCAGGACGATGCCGGCCTCGCCGTCGGCCCAGCGCAGCGCCGGGGAGCCGGCGAAGGGCTCGTCCAGGGTGGGGGTTCCGGGGTCCGACCCCCGGGTGCGGCGGTGGGCGGCGCCGTCTCGGCGGGCAGGGGCGAGGCCTCGGCCCGCGACGCGTCCGAGCCGAAGGGGTCGCCGGGCAGCAGTGACGGCTTCAGGGCGACCAGGGCCACCGCGACGGCGACCGGCACACCGAGAACGGCCCACAGCGTGCGGCGACGGCCTGCCCGGCCGTGGGTGTACGGCGATTCGGGGCCGGTACGCCACCCCGGGGGCGACTCGCCCCGCTCCTCCTGCCGGCGCAACCGTTCGGTCACCATGCGCGCCCGCGCGGACGGCTCCTTCGGGGCGGAGCCGCGGGTATCCCGTTCGGCGTCGCGGATGAACTGTTCCCAGACATCGTCGGGGATCTCGGAGGCCGACGGCTGATCATCGGACGGTTTGTCAGACACGAGCGACAGTTCTAGGCGCTCGGTGAGCGCCTTCACAAGAAGGTCATGTATGTGACTGAGCCCACATAAGAATCCTGTGAAGGTCAGTGCAACCTTTCACAGGTTTCACGGATCAAACCTTCAGAACCACGGGCCACTCCCGCGCCCCCAACGCGGAGGCCTCACCCAACGTTCGTACCGCACCCTGCGGTACGCCGGACTCTCCGAGGTCTTCATGAAGCTTCGCCGCGCCATGGCAGCAGCGGCCGCTACGGCGGTCATAGCCCCGGTGGCACTGCTCGCGGCACCGGCCGCGTACGCGACCGACGGATCGACGCCCACGCCGAGCACGTCCGTGAGCGAGTCGGCTCCCGAGAGCAGCACCTCGCCGCCGGCGACCGAGACCACGCCGCCGGCCGAGACCACGCCGCCGGCCGAGACGACGACGCCGCCCGCGCCGAGCACGTCCGCTCCCGCGACGTCGAGCGCGCCGAGCACGTCCGCCCCGGCGCCGACCACCTCCGAGCCCGAGGAGTCCGAGTCCCCGGACCCCGAGCCCTCGGTGTGCGAGGACACCAAGGTCGACGTCAGCATCAGCGGTCTGCCCGGCAAGATCTCGGCGGGCAGCGGCTGGCACAAGTTCTCGCTGAACGTGCTCAACAACTCCGACTCCACGCTCAACGACCTCGACTTCTACGCCGGCGCCTCCGCCGACAAGAACGGCGAAAATCTGTTTGCCAGCAAGAAGGTCCAGCTCCAGGCCTGGGACCCCCAGGACAAGATCTGGGTCGACCTCAACGAGGGCGGCTACGCGGTCGGTTACGTCGGCTACACCGACGAGCTGAAGCCGGACTACGAGGTCGACATCCCGCTGCGCCTCAACGTCAAGCCGTCCGCCCCGGTCGGCGCCGGCTTCTCGCTCGGCGCGACGATCTACGGCGACAACGACGCCGAGTGCACCGGCTTCGGCCAGATCTCCTACAAGTTCCAGATCGTCTCCTCCGGTACGGACACCGGTGGCACCAAGCCGCAGGAAGGCGGCAAGGCGCCCGTCACCGACGAGAAGCCGAGCGGCACGACGCCGGAGGTCACCGGCAGCCTCGCCGAGACCGGCTCCAGCTCCGCCCTGCCGATGATCAGCCTCGTCGGCGGTGCCGCGGTCGTCGCCGGTGCCGGTGCGATCTTCGTGGTGCGTCGCCGCAAGGCCGGCGTGGAGGCGTAGGACGCCAGAGCTTGACGCAAGACGGAAGAGGGACCTGCGCTCGGAGGGGGGCGCAGGTCCCTCTTCTGTTGTCCGCCGGCTTCAGTTCTTGGGGGGCACCGCCGGCATGCCCAGGAACGGCAGCCGCAGCGCGCCGAACGCGTCCGCCGGGACCGCCGGGGACTTCGGCTCGACCGGCTGGAGACGCTCGTAGGCCGCGCCCTGTTGCGGCCGGAGGTCGGGCTCGCCCTTGTTGGGCCAGTACGACATCGCCCGCTCGGCCTGGGCGGTGATGGTGAGGGACGGGTTGACGCCCAGGTTGGCGGAGACCGCGGCACCGTCGACCACCGAGATGCCCGAGTGTCCGTAGAGGCGGTGGTACGGGTCGATCACGCCGGTCTCGGGGGAGGCGCCGATGGGGCAGCCGCCCAGGAAGTGGGCGGTGAGCGGGGTGCCCATCAGTTCGCCGACGTTCGAGCCCGCGAAGCCGTTGATCTCGGCGGCCAGGGCCGAGGCGCTCTGAGTGGCGGCCTTGATCTGCTTGGGGTTGGGGGCGCCGTGGCCCTGGCGTGCGGTGAGCAGGCCGCGGCCGGCGCCCGACGGTTTCAGATACGTCGTCAGGGAGTTGTCCAGCGACTGCATCACCAGGCCGATGATGGTCCGCTCCGACCAGCGGCGGTTGGACAGGGAACGCAGCACCAGCAGGGGGTGTCTCGCCGCGTGGGCGAGGAAGCCCAGGACCCGCGAGGTGCCCGAGGCGTGGCCGGCGTAGGGGACCTGGAGGATGGACAGGCCGCCCATCGAGTTGGAGCCCTTGCCGTAGCGGACCGGCTCGATGTGGGTGTTCTCGTCGGGGTGGATCGAGGACGTGATGGCCACGCCCTGGGTGAAGTCGGCCTTCCGGCCGCCGTGGGCCTTGCGGTAGCGCCGGTCGTCGGTCTGGGCGCCGACCAGGGCCTCGGAGTTGGTGCGGGTCAGCTCACCCAGCTTGTCTGAGATGTACGGCAGCTGGCCGCCCGCCTTCATGCGGTGCAGCAGCGTCTGCGTGCCGTAGGTGCCGGCGGCGAGGACGACCTTGCGGGCCGTGT
This sequence comes from Streptomyces sp. CA-179760, assembly GCF_050937045.1. Taxonomy (NCBI): domain Bacteria; kingdom Bacillati; phylum Actinomycetota; class Actinomycetes; order Kitasatosporales; family Streptomycetaceae; genus Streptomyces; species Streptomyces sp. CA-179760. The sequence continues at coordinate 5,948,135 of NZ_JBNJLZ010000001.1, read as the reverse complement.
AGGTGCGGCCCTTCGCCTTGCGGCGGTCGTCGGTGGGCAGTGTGGCGACGGCGTATCCGCCGCGCGAGTCGTCGGTGACCGAGACGACCGTCGTCAGGGGGTGGACGACGGCGCCGGCCTTCTCGGCCAGGTGCAGATAGTTCTCGTTGAGGGTGTTCTTCGCGCCGTGACGGCAGCCGGTCATGCACTCGCCGCACTCCGCGCAGGCCCTGCGGGCCGGGCCCGCGCCGCCGAAGTAGGGGTCGGGCACCTCCTGGCCCGGCTTGGCCTTCGCCGTGCCGTCGGCGTCCTCGCCGTCGCCGAAGAAGACGCCGACCGGGGCGAGATGGAAGGAGTCGCCGCAGCCCATGCGCTCCGCTGCGGCCTTCAGGTGCACGTCGGAGGGGGTCATGGTCGGGTTGAGTCGCACGCCCAGCATGCGCCGGGCCTGGTCGTAGAACGGCTTCAGCTCGTCCTGCCAGTCCGTGATGTCCCGCCACTGGGGGTCCTCGAAGAACGGCTTCGGCGGGACGTAGAGGGTGTTGGCGTAGTTGAGGGAGCCACCGCCGACGCCCGCGCCCGCCAGGACCATGACGTTGCCCAGCAGGTGGATGCGCTGGATGCCGTACATGCCGAGCTTCGGCGCCCAGAGGTAGTTCCTGAGGTCCCAGGAGTTCTTGGGGAGGGACTCCCGGGTGAAGCGGCGGCCTGCTTCCAGGACGCCGACCTTGTAGCCCTTTTCCGTGAGGCGCAGGGCGGTCACCGAGCCGCCGAAGCCGGAGCCGACCACGATGACGTCGTAGTCGTAAGCGTCCTGTGGCACGTGTTCTCCTCGTTGAGTGTCCGTGCGAGAAGGAGGTCGGTCAGCGGAACCGGAAGGCCTTCATCAGACGGAGACTCCTGCTCATGAACTGGGCGTACTTCTCGTCGTCCATGCCCAGGGACGGGGCCATCGGGAGAACCCTCTGGTGGGCGACCGTCTGGGCCTCGGTGTACTTGAGGATGCCCTCGGAGCCGTGGCGGCGGCCGAGGCCGGAGTCCTTCATGCCGCCCATGGGCGACTGGACGCTGCCGTAGGCCGGGGCGTAGCCCTCGTTGATGTTGACCGTGCCGGTGCGCAGCCGGGCGGCGACCTCCTGGCCGCGCCGGGCGTTCTTCGTCCAGACCGAGGAGTTCAGGCCGTACGCCGTGGCGTTGGCGCGCTCGATGACCTCGTCCTCGTCCTTGAAGCGGTAGACCGAGACGACCGGGCCGAAGGTCTCCTCGGCGCAGACGGACATCTCCGTTTCGACCCCGTCGAGGATCGTGGGCTCGAAGAAGTACGGGCCGATGTCCGGGCGGGCCGTCCCGCCTGCGAGGACCTTCGCGCCCTTGGACACCGCCTCTTCCACGTGCCGCGTGACGGTCTCCAGCTGGCGTTCGCCGACCAGGGAGCCCATGTCGGCGCCGTACGCCAGCGACTTGCCCAGGCGCATCGTCCTCGTACGGGCGGCGAAGCGCTCCAGGAAGGCGTCCGCGACGGACTCGTGGACGTACAGCCGCTCGATGGAGATGCAGAGCTGGCCGGCGGAGGAGAAGCAGGCGCGGACGGCGCCGGCCGCCGCCTTCTCTATGTCGGCGTCCTCCATCACCAGCATGGCGTTCTTGCCGCCGAGTTCGAGGGAGACGCCGACCAGCCGGGCGGCGGCGCCCTGGGCGACCTCGCGGCCGGTACGGGTGGAGCCGGTGAAGGAGACGTAGTCGGCGTGCCGGACGACCTCCGGGCCGATGACCGGGCCGTCGCCGAGGACGACCTGGAAGACCTCGGCGGGCAGGCCGGCCTCGATGAGCAGGTCACGGGCCCACAGGGCGGTGAGGCAGGTCTCCGTGTCCGGCTTCATGACGACCGCGTTGCCCGCGACGAAGGCCGGGATCGCGTCGCCGACCGACAGCTCCAGGGGGTAGTTCCAGGGGGCGATCTGGCCGATCACACCGCGCGGGTGACGCAGTTCGGTGACCTTGGTGAGGGTCGGCATGGCACCGGCGTGCCGCTTGGGCCGGAGGTAGGCGGGGGCCTTGCGGCCGTAGTGCCGGGCGGCGACCGCGACGGCCTGGACCTCCTCGTGGGCGTGCAGCCGGGCCTTGCCGGTCTCCAGCTGGATCAGGTCGAGCACCTCGGCCTGGCGCTCCAGCACCAGGTCGTGGAAGCGGAGCAGGACGGCGGCGCGCTGCCGCAGAGGGGTCCGCGCCCACACGGCCTGGGCGGTGCGGGCCAGTTCGAAGGCCTTCGCCACGTCCTCGGGCGTCGACTCGGGGAGGTCGGCGAGCTTCTCCCCGGTGAACGGCGTGTGGTTGGCGGTGGTACCGGAGCCGGCCACGCCCTTGGTGAGCTGGGCGACCAGCTCGGGGGTGACCACGTCGGCGGCGGTGCGGGCGCCCTCCGGGGCGGGGGCGAGGGGGTTCGTGCCGGTCTGAGCCGTGCCGGTCTTCTCCGGGGCGTGCGCGTCCGTCATGAGCCGCAGAGTATGCCCCGGCGGAGGCTTTGGGTACCCGTCGGTAATACGGCTTCACCGAGTACACACACGACGCCAGTGGCTGCTGGCAACAAACACCCTGATCAGGGCGTTGTGGGGTGACAGTCGGTGTAATTCAGCCTTTTACGATCCCGTGCCGAGCCCGAGCCGGTCCCGGGCGCCCTGGAACACCGCTGTGCCTTCCTCCTCCTCCGGCGTGCCCTTGGGCATGTCGACGCGCAGTTCGTACATGCGGTCGTCGCCGGTGCGGATCAGTACGCGCAGGACCCGCCTGGGGCCCTCGTCCGCGCGGTAGGCGGTGTCGGCGAGGGCGGCCTCGTGGCCCTGGACGCGGGTGCGGTCGTACCGGGTGTCCCCGGTGTCCCCCGGGACGACGGGTGCCTTCCGGGCCTGGTCCGTCGGGGAGCCCGGCGCCCGGTCCCAGAGGAGGAGACGGATCTGGATCGTGCCGCCCCGTTCGTCGCCGTAGAGCACGGTGCGGGGCTGGTCGGTCGCGCTGCCCGTCCGGTCGAGTTCGCGGTAGTGGCGCGGGAGGCGGAGTACGGCCGCCAGGTCCGGATCGTGGTGCGGGATCCAGGTGTCCGTCGTGTCGGCGCTCCGGTCGGCGCTCTCCGCGCTGTCGGTGCCGTCGAGGTGGGTGGCGGCGCCGATGCCACCGGCGAGCAGTGCGCTGAGGAGGGCGAGGGGGCGGGGCGGAGGAGGATGTGCCGTTTCGGCGGCTCCGGTGGCGCGACGGTCGCGTCCGGGTGCGTTCCCGGGCCGCGGCCGGGGCCGTCCGCCGGCTCCCGTACGTCTTCGGCCTCCTGGTCCCCGGCGGGTATCTCCGCGACGGGCGGGAGGGGCGGTGGTCCCGCCACCGCCTCCAGTTCCTTCGCGACCTCCTCGGCGTCCGGCCGCCGGCCGGGGTCGTGAGCCAGCAGCCGGGCGATCAGCGGCCCGAGCGGTCCGGCCTGCTCCGGTTCGGGCGGCTCGGCGGCGAGGATCGCGGCGTGAGTCGCCGCCGGCGTGGTGCGGCCGAACGGGGACGAGCCCTCCACGGCGGCGTACAACAGGGCGCCCAGGGACCACAGGTCGGACGCGGGCCCGGCGGTACGGCCGGACAGCCGCTCGGGGGCGACGAACTCGCCGCCGGCCATGAGGGATTCCTTGCCCCCGGCATGGTCGATGCCGAAGCCGGTGAGGACGACGCGCCTTTCGGGGCCGAGCAGCACGTTGGCGGGTTTCACGTCCCGGTGCACGATGCCGACGGAGTGCGCGGCGCGCAGGGCACCGAGAACGGCGAGGCCGATCCGGGCCGCTTCGCGCGCGTCGACGGTGCCGTGTCGGAGCGTGTCCTGCAAGGATTCGCCCGGCACCGACTCCATGACGATCCAGGGGAGTCCGTCGAGCGCCTCGGCCGCGTCGATCTCTTCGGGACCCGAAGGGCGCGGGCCTTCGTCCGGCCGCTCCGCCTCGACGACCACGTCGTGGATGGTGACCGCGGCGGGATGGTCGACGCGGGCGGCGGCCCGGGCCTCACGGTGGAGCCGGTGGGCCGCACGCCGGTGGCTCTCGTCCTCCGGGCCGCCCGGCAACCGGGGCTGCCTGACGGCGACTTCACGCTGTACGAGCTCGTCGCGGGCCCGCCAGACGATGCCCGTCCCGCCGGAGCCGATGCGCTCGATCAGCCGGTAGCGCCCACCGATCAGCCGGCCCTGGGCGCCCGCCCCGCCCCCGTCGTTGCTCATGCCCCATCAGTACCGTGCGGGACGTGCGGTTGTCGACGCGGGTCGTTCTTGGGGGTGTTGGAGGGTTCTGCAGCCAGGTCGAGGCCTCCTGCTTTCCGGGTTCAGGTGTTGTCGATGTCCAGGTTCGCGATCGCCGTGCTCGCCACCTCACGCCCGCGGTCGGTGAAGTCGCCCTTGCCCGGGTAGCTGACGGTGAGCTTGTACATGTCGCCGCCGGGAGTCCGGTAGTAGAACATCCTGAGTTCGCGGGGGCGCGGGTTCTCGCTGTCGTCGGTCTCGTAGGAGACGGTGTTCTCGGCGGCCTTCCTGTCTCTGTACGTGGTCACCCTGGGATTCGTCCTCGGGTTCGCCGGCATGTCCAGGTCGTAGCTGCCGCTGTCCTTGAACCGGCTGTCGTCGTCGTACATCTCGGCGGCCGCGGAGCCCGCGATGTTGCTGCCGGTGTCCTCCGCCTTCTTGTCGAGGGTCAGGCCGATCCAGATGCTGCCGCTCCAGTCGGTGTACGTGACCCAGTGCTCCTGGTCCCTCTCCTGGCCGGGCACGGTCCGCCGGTACTCGTCGGGGACGGCCAGCGACACGGCGAGGCTCTTCTCCCGCTCGGTCTTCCAGCCGTCGGGCAACGGCCCGGCGAACGGATCCGCGATGACCAGGCCCGCCGTCACCGCCGCCGCGACGACGGCCACGCCGAGCCCGGTCCATGCCCCGCGGCCGAGCCGGATGCCCCGGCTTCCGGCGCCCTGGCCCGTGACCCGCACGGCCTGGGTGGGCTGAGCGGCGGGCGGGTTCGCGGCCGCCTCCAGCCGGGCACGCACCTGTGCGGCGTTCGGGCGGCGGGCCGGGTCCTTGTGCAGCAGGCCCGTGATGACCTCGGCCAGCGGGCCCGGGGCGGAGGCGGGCGGCGCGGGCGTGGCGTTGAGGACGGACTGGAGCGTGGCGGGGGTGTTGCTGCGGCGGAACGGCGAGACGCCCTCCGTCGCCGCGTACAGCACCACGCCCAGGGACCACAGGTCGCTGGCCGGGCCCGGGCGCTGGCCCAGCACCCGTTCCGGCGCGATGTACTCGGGCGAGCCGACGAAGCCGCCGGTGTCGGTCAGGTTGGTCTCGCCCTCGATCTGGGCGATGCCGAAGTCGGTGAGGACGACCCGGTCGTACCGGCCGAGCAGCACGTTGTCCGGTTTCACATCGCGGTGCAGGATGCCCGCGGCGTGCGCGGCCTCCAGCGCGCCGAGCACCTCCAGGCCGATCCGGGCGGCCTCTCGCGCGGACAGGGTGCCCTCCTGGAGCGCGTCGCCCAGCGACCGTCCCCGCACCAGCTCCATCACGATCCACGGCTGGTCGTCCACGACCGCGACGTCGTGGACGTCGACCACGGCAGGGTGGTCGAGCCGGGCCGCGGCACGCGCCTCGCGGCGCATGCGCTCGAAGGCGTTGGCACGTTCGCGGTCGGGAAGATGATCCGGGACGCGGGGCTCCTTGACGGCGACCTCCCGGTCCACCGTCTCGTCCTCGGCCCGCCACACCGTGCCCATGCCGCCGTGCCCGAGCTTGGCGATCAGCCGGTAACGCCCGGCGATGAGCCGCCCGGCGCCGGGGTCCTCGGCCGCCGCCGTCGCCACGGGTGCCACGGCCGCCGACCGGGGCGGAACGACCTGGGTGGGCGTCGCGTACGGGTTGCCCGGTATCGGCGCCTGCGGGTTGGGCGGTTGCAGAACGAAACTTGTCGGCTCGTCGGCCCCGGATCTGGATCCCCCGTCGTTGCTCATGGGGTCATCCATATCGCGCCAAGCGCTTACGTATCCACCCATGCCGCGAACCGGTCACAGACCCGTGACCCTGACCGCGCGCTTATCTCCCGTTTGTGCCGGTAGGAGAGGCGACCGGGGTGGTCGTGGGTGCGGGGGCGCTCGGGGACGAGGGCCGGGTCGTGGGCGTCTCGGGAGCCGAAGTCCTCGGCGTACGGCCTCCTCCCGGCTCGCCGCCCTCGTCCATGAGCAGCGCCGCCGCGGACACTCCCGCCCCCGCCATCGCGGCGACCAGCAGCGCGGCCACGAGCACCCTCCGGGTGGGCTGCCGCATCAGCTGCTCGGCGAGCCGGCTCGGTGCGGGCATGCCCGCCGGCGGCGTGAACGGCTGCTGGTCGGCGGCGCCTTGCGGTGTTCCGCGCGACCGTCCGCCCGGTGTGTCCCGTACCGTCGGCACGTACCCGGGCGGCGGCACCTCGGGTGTCCGGCCCGTCTCGCGAAAGGCCCGCAGCATCCGCTCCGCCCGGTCCACGTCCAGCCGCCGGTCAGGATCGCGTTCGAGCAGGCCCTGTACGACGGGCAGAAGCGGCCCGGCCTGCGCGGGTGGCCGGATCTCGGCGGCGACGACCGCGTGCAGGATGCCGCCCAGCGAGTCGCGGCGGAACGGCGACTCGCCGCTCAGGGCCGCGCACAGCAGCGCGCCCAGCGACCACAGATCGGACTCTGGCCCGGTCCTGGCTCCGGACATCCGCTCGGGCGCGGTGTACTCGGGCGAGCCGACGAAGGAGTTGTTCTCGGTGAGAGTGGGGGCTCCCGCGACCTGGGCGATGCCGAAGTCGGTGAGGACGACCCGGTCGGTTCCGGCCTCCAGGAGGACGTTCTCAGGCTTGAGGTCGCGGTGCAGGACCCCGGCGGCGTGCGCCGCGTGCAACGCGCCGAGCAGGTCGATGCCGATGCGTGCGGCCTCGGCGGCGTCGACCGGGCCACGGTGGGCGAGACGGTCGGCGAGCGAGCCGCCCTCGATCAGCTCCATGACGATGTACGGGCGCTCGTCGTCCTCCACGACGTCATGGACCACGATGATGTGCGGATGGCTCAGCTGGGCGACCGCCCGGGCCTCGCGCAGCGTACGGTCCCGCTGCCGGCGCGCCTCCGCCGCCGAGAGCGTCTCGTCGTAGGGGAGTTCCTTGACGGCCACGCCCCGGCCGAGCAACTGGTCGGTCGCCCGCCACACCACGCCCATGCCACCGCGCCCGAGTCTCTCCTCGAACCGGTAGCGGCCCGCGATGACACGCGTGTTGTGCCCCTCGGTCCCCATGCGGCAATCATGCCCCACCGGACGGATCGGCTCCGGGGCGGCGCTCGCGGGTGGCCGAAACAGGCGCCCGCGTCAGAAGGGCTCTGTGCGAACGGGCCCCCGCGTCAGGAGGTCTTCTCCTGCCAGCCCTGGAGCAGCGAGGTGAACTGCTTGCGCGCCTTCGCCCAGTCCCCCGCGGGCGACGACATGTAGAGCGCGTACTCGGTGCCGTCGCGGGCGACGTACGTCTCCTCGATGGCGCGGCGCGGGCCGGGGAACGGGGTGTCCTTCGCCCGCGCGGTCCAGGTGTACTCCCACAGGGCGCCGCCACGGTCACGGTAGACGTTGCGCTCCAGCGTGATCCGCTTGTAGTCGACCAGATTCTTGATCTGCTGCTCCAGGTCGAGCTGGTGCGCGTACGGGTCGGCGAAGTCCGGGGAAGTGTCGACGGCGATGCGCACGAAGTGCCGTCCGCCGTCCGGCGTGTAGTCGATCTGCTTGAGCTCGCCCTGCGGACCGAAGGGCTTGCGCTTCCAGCCCTTGGGCAGCGAGAGGCTGAAACCCGCGGGGTCGTCGTGACGGACCCAGCTGTCGGGAACTCCCCGGGCTGCTGCGTGCTCGTGGGACCCGCCGAGGCGGAGGCTCCGCCCGGCGTCTGCCGGCCCTCGTTCCACTGCTGCAGCACCACGGCGGTGCCCCCGCCGATGATGGCCGCGAGCGCGACGACGAGGGCCAGCGTGCGCAGCCGACGGCGCCGGCCCGAACCGGTCTGCCGCGGCCCGGCCCCCTGCGGCCCCGTCGCCGTCGGACCGACCGTGGTGGGACCGGTCGTCTGATGGCCGGCGACGGAGGTCCCGGACACCGGCGTCCCGGGGGCCGGGGCGCCCGTGACAGGGGTGCCGGCCAGCGGCGGGAGCGGTGTCCGGGTGTGCGACCCGGAGCCGGTGGCGGACAGGCCCGTGCCGGTCGTGCCCGTGCCCACGGCGCCCATGCCGCTGTGGATGTCCCGGTACGGCGTCCCCCCGTACTGCGTCGGGACGTACGCCTGCGCCCCGCTCGGCTGCCGGCCCTCCGCCGCCTCGGCGAGCATCTGCTCGGCCTCGGACGCGTCGGGCCGGGTGGCCGGATCCTTGCGCAGCAGGGCGGTGATGACGGGCCCGAGCGGACCGGCGTGCTGCAACTGCGCGGCCTCTTCCTCGACCACCGCCTGCATGGTGGTCAGCGGGGTGGTACGGCGGAAGGGCGAACGGCCCTCCACCGCCGTGTAGAGCGTCGCGGCGAGCGCCCACAGGTCGGAGGACGGACCCGGGTCGTGGCCCCGTACTCGCTCGGGCGCCAGGTAGTCGACGGAGCCGACGACCTCTCCGGTCCGCGTGATGGTCGTGTCGCCCTCGATCTGGGCAATGCCGAAGTCGGTGAGCAGGACGCGTCCGTCACGGCCGAGGAGGACGTTGCCCGGCTTGACGTCGCGGTGCAGGACACCGGCGGTGTGCGCGGCGCGCAGGGCCCGCAGCACCCAGAGGCCCACTCGTGCCGCCTCGCGCGGCTCGACGCGCCCCTCCTCCTTGACCGCGTCGGCCAGCGAGCGGCCCTCGACCAGCTCCATCACGATCCACGGGCGGCCGTCGTGCTCCAGCACGTCGTGCACCGTGACGACCGCCGAGTGGTTGATCCGCGCGGCGGCCCGCGCCTCCGCCCGGGTGCGCGCCAGGAGGATGGCCTGCTCGCTCTCGGAGACGTAGAGGGCTGCCGTCAACTCCTTGATGGCGACGGACCGGTGCAGCACCTCGTCATGGGCGCGCCACACCCGGCCCATGCCGCCGCTGCCGATCGAGTCGGCGAGCCGGTAGCGGCCCGCGACGAGCTGGCCCTGCATCTGATTCACGTTGCCCCGCAATGGTCTTGACAGGGTCAGCGTAAGGACCCGCCCCTCCCCAGGGAACAAGCGGGGTGCCACGGTGACCGCACTGTGACGGTTGTCGCCTGCTGGGACGAGAGGCAACCAGGGGTTGAACTACCGCGTACAGTCGGCGCGCCGGATGCTCAACCCGTCGCCTTGTAGGTCGCCGCCGCCTGCTCGTACAACCGCGTCACCTCGTCCCGCTCGGCCTCCGGCCCGCGCACCTGGACCACGTGGTACCGCCCGTCGACCAGCATCGCGAGGTTGCGCACGTACAGCTCGCCCCCGGCGCCGCCGGTCCAGGTGAACTGCCCCTCGGCCATGGTCCGTCCGCCCACCTCGATGGTCTTCAGCCCGGTGGAGGTGGCCCAGCTGGAGTCGCGGTAAGGCTGCAACTCGCGCTCCCTCTCCCGCTGGTAGGCCATCGGATCACTGCCGAACTCCTTGGCACTGTCCCGGCCCGCTACGACGATGAGCTCGAAGTCGCCCTTCGCGTAGACGACCTGGCCGCTGCCGTTGCGCGGGGTGTGACTCCAGCCCTTGGCGACGGCGACCTGGAACCCCGCCGAGTCCTTGCGCAGGGTGAAGCCGTCGGCGACACCGGGGCCGGCGGTCTGTGTCTCGGCGGAACCGGCCGACCCCGACGGGCTCTTCTCCGGCTCGGGTGACGTCTGGTCGGGCCGGGGCTCGCTGCTGGCGTCCGGCTCGGGCGCCTGGCTGGCCTCACCCGCGGAACCGGTACGGTCCGTGCCGCCCGTACCCTGTGCGCCGTCGGTCTTCGACTTGGGCATGAAGAGCATGGCGTAGGCGATCGCGGCGGCCATCACGAGCAGGACCAGCAGGAGCAGGGTGCGGCCGAGGCGGTTCGGCGACCGGGACTCGCGCTTGGCCCGTTTGTGCCGCCCGTGGTGCGCGGGCAGCCCGGCCTTGCGCCGGCGCACCAGCTCGCCACGGCGGCGTATGACGGGCAGCCGGCTCGCGTCGACGGGGGGCGCCGCGACGACGTGCAACCCGGCCTCCGGCTCGGGGGCCGAGCGTACGAGCGAGCGCAGCCAGCCGCGCAGCTCCTCGAAGTCGAGGCGCTCGGTCGGGTCCTGGCGCAGCAGCGACTCCACGACCGGCCGGAGCGGTCCGCACTCCTCGGCGTAGGCGGGCGGTTCGGCGCACACCATCTGCACCAGCTCGGCCGTCGACTCCTCCGGGTAGGGCGCATGCCCCTGTACGGCCCTGAAGAGCAGCGCGCCGAGCGCCCACAGGTCGGTCGCGGGACCGATCGGGGCGGCCAACTGCCAGTTCTCGTGCACGGGCCCGGCCTGCTCGGGCGCCCAGCGCTCCGTCACCGGCCCCACCACGGCCATCCGGGCCTGCCGCGCCCGCTCGGCGGCCAGGGCAGTGGCCGGTCCGCGCCGGGGTGCGGGGGTGTCGGCGACCAGCTCGTCCCACCGGGCGGGCGAGCCCTGGCCCGCGGGGTCCGGGGCCGGTGGGAGAGCCGCCTGCTCCTGGCCCTGGCCATGCGGCGAGGGCGCGCCGCCGGTTCCGCCCCGGGGCGTGGCACCGTGCCACGCGGTCGTCCTGGGGGCGCCGGCGACGCCGTAGGGGTCTGCTGTCCGCCCCGGCGGGCCCGCACCTGGTCCCGTGCCCTGCCCGGGGATGTACGGCGACTGCGCCGAGCCGTTGCTGTGGGGCGCGGGCCCGCTGTCCGGGGCGGACCGGGCTCCGGGCAGTGCGGCCCGGCCGCCCTCCTGGGCCTCCTGGACCCGCGCGGCGGCCCGGGCACCCGCCCGGTAGGCCGCGATGGCCCCGGCGCGCGCGGCACGTGGGTCACCGCTGTCGTCCGCACTCCTGCGGGCCGGCACTACCTGGCCCCCGCCCGCCGTGTCACCCCCGGCCGCGGGCAGTCCCCTGGCCTCCCGTGCCTCTATGGCGGCTCGCCGCGCGGCCTCGGGATCGGCCGCGCCACCGAGACCGGCCGGGGCGCCGCCGCCCGGACCTCCGACGCCGTTGACCGGCCCGGTGCCGCCCTCGTGGGCCGGCCCCTGCGCAAACTCCTCGGAGGCGGGAACGGGGTCGTACCCGCACAGCGCCTCCTCCGCCGCGCCCACCGCGAGACCGGTCAGCATCACCCGGCCGTCGTCGCAGACGAGCACCGTCCGCGCGGTGACGTTCCGGTGCACCCAGCCGTGGCCGTGCAGCACCCGCAGAGCCATCAGGACGTCGGAGGCGACCTCGGCCGCCCGGTACGGCGTCAGCGGCTTCTCGGCGAGCAGGGCCGCCAGCGGACGCGCGGCCACCAGCTCACTGACGATCCACAGCGAACCGCCCTCGGCGAACACGTCGAAGACCTGGTCGAGCCGCGGATGGTCGGGAATGGCCGCGGCTGCCTGGGCGGCGTCGACCGCGCGCCGTACCACCGGATCCGTGGGCCGCCGGGGGCCCTGGCGCCCGCCGGGCCGCCGCGCGCCACCGTCACGCGCGGTGAATCCGTCGGGCAGCCCCTCCGCGTCGAGAACCTCGGCTTCGACGACCTCCGGCAACGGCACCTGCCGGACCAGGACTTCCTGCCCGCTGTAGGTGTCGAAGGCCCGGGTCTCGGTGAGTTCGTACTCGTCGGACGGCGGCAGGGGCAGGCGGTAGCGGTCGGCGAGTACCCGGCCCGCATAGTCGTCCACGTTGCCTCCCCCGTCAGCCCGGTCGGTCACATCCGTTCGCCCCACGGCCCGTTCCGGCTGCGCACGGACCGCAAATATTTACGATACGTGCCGCAGGCAACCCACAATGTGGGGATGACCAGATCTGCCTCCCCAAACCCGGGGAGGCTCATGCTCAGGACTTGGGTTCGAAGGTCTTGGTCAGCGTCGCCCACGTGTCCTTGCGCGACTTGTCGCCCCAGCCGTCCGCCTTCGCCGTGTACATCAGCGCGTAGCCCTGGGAGTCGTCGACCACGAACCCGCGGTCGATCGTCCGGTACTTGGTGCCGCTCTCGCTGTAGGTGAACTCCCAGTCGGCCGTGTTCCAGCCGCGGTAGTCCACCTTCTCTATTCGGATCTTCTTGTACTGCGCGCGCTGCATGTAGCGCTCCTGGCTCTTCCAGTCCGCCACCGGGTCGCCCTTGGGCGTGGACGTCCAGGCGATGAGCAGCTTCTGCCCGTCGGGCCCGGTGAACCGGTCGCCGGCGGAGCCCGTGGACTGGAACTTCCATCCCTTCGGCAGACCGATCGAGTACCCCTGGTTCCCCTGGTGGGTCGAAGCCGCCGCGGTGCCCTTTCCGGCGGACCCGTCCTCCCCGTCGCCGGCCGACCCGCTCGCGCCGCCGCTCGTCTCGGTGTTCGAAGCGGGCCCCGACGGCGCGGGCTGCGTCGCCGTGTTGTCGGGGCGCGCGCCGCCCTTCTCGTCCCCCTTGGTGTCGGCGCTGCCCGACGCGGTGGCGACGGTCTTGCCGCCGCTCTCGCCCCCGGCGCCCTTGGAGCCCTTGCCGTTCCCGCTGAACGCGATGGTGAGCACCGTGCCGAGCACGGCGAGCACCACGACCACGGCGATGATCACCAGGGTCCGCCGCGACACCACGTCGGTGAGCGGCGCCCGGGGCACCTGGCGCGGCGGCAGATCCGGCGGCGGCATGACGGGCCACCCCGAACTCCGTCCCTCGGAGGTCGCCTTCGCGTCCCGCGCGCCCCGCTCACCAGTCCCGGAAGCCGCCGCCCCCGAGGCCTGCCTCGGACCTGAGGCCTGCCTCGGACCTGAGGCCTGCTTCGGACCCGACTGCGACACGGCCGCGCCCGCGGCGGCCGCCTCGTCCTTCGGTCCGGAAGCGGCCTCGTCGTCCTCGGTCTTGGCGCGGGTCGCCGCCGACGCCGCGGCCGGTCCGGCCGCGGCCTTGCGCACGGAGCGCAACGCCCCGCGCAGCCGCTCCCCGGCCTCCTCGCCCCGCTTGCTCCCGGCGCCCGCCGAACCGCCCTTGCGTGACGCCTTGCCCGGCTGCGCCGGCAGCGGCACGACCTTCGTCGCGTCCATCGGCTCCGGCTCGGCCGTCTCCGGCGCGTTGATGACGGAGTTCAGCATCGCCCGGGCGCCCGCGTCGTCGAGCCGCTTGTCGGGGTCCTTGGTGAGCAGCCCGTGGATGACGTCCGTCAGCGGGCCCGCGTTCTTCGGCTCCTCCAGCGGTTCGGTCATCACCGCGGTGAGAGTCGCTATGGCCGACCCCTTGTCGTACGGCGGCGCCCCCTCCACCGACGCGTACAGCAGCCCGCCGAGCGACCACAGGTCGGCGGCCGGGCCCGGCTTGTGCCCGCGTGCCCGCTCCGGAGAGATGTAGGAGGGCGCGCCGACGAGCATGCCGGTCGAGGTGATGGACGGGTCGCCCTCGACCTGGGCGATGCCGAAGTCGGTCAGCACGACCCGGCCGTCGTCGGAGATCAGCACGTTGGACGGCTTCACGTCACGGTGCAGGATGCCCTCGCGGTGCGCGGACCTCAGCACGTCGAGGACGGCGAGCCCGACCTCGGCGGCCCGCTTCGGCTCGAGGAGGCCGTCCTCCCGGATGACCTCGGCGAGCGACTTGCCCTCGACGAGCTCCATCACGATCCAGGGCCGGTCGTCCTCCTGGACCACGTCGAAGACGGTCACGGCGCTGGTGTTGCGGATCCGCGCGATGGCCTTGGCCTCGCGCAGCGTCCGCGTGATCAGCCGCCGCTTCTCCTCCTGGTCGATGTTGGTCGGGAACCGTAGCTCCTTGACGGCGACCGTCCGCCCCAGCGTCTCGTCCTCGGCGCGCCACACCGTGCCCATGCCGCCGCGGCCGAGCACCTCGCCCAGCCGGTAGCGCCCCGCCAGGAGACGCTCCCTCTTGTCCTGACGAGTGTCCTGACGAGATGTGCCCGCCCGCTCCGCCTCCGACATGCGTCCCCTCATACAACCCGCCCTGACAGAGCCTCCATTGTCTCTCACCCGACAAGTGCCCCGTGCCCAGGGGGCCCCTGGGCACGGGGTGCCGGGCCGGTCCGCCCGGAACCCGGGTGTGCCGCGCCCCGCGCCGCCTTGCATGATGGCCCCTGACGAGGGAGGAGCCCGCATGCCGCCGTTCCGGGCCTTGCCGGCCCTGCCGCTGGCCGTCGCCCTCCTCGGCCTGCCCCCGGCCGACTCCTCGGCTCTGACGGCCCCGCCCACGGACGCGGTGCTGCCCCTGCTCGTGACCCGGGCAGAGCCCCCGCCGCGGCCCTGCTGGCCCGGGAGGGAAGCGCCACCCGATATGCCCATGCCGGTCCCGGAATCGCCCGGCCGGACCATTTCCGCGCCGGGAGCATCACGAAGACGTTCATCGCGACGGTCGTGCTGCAACTGGCCGCCGAGCACCGGCTGTCGCTGTCCGACACCGTGGAGCGGCACCTGCCCGGCCTGGTGCGGGGAGCGGGCAACGACGGCCGCGCGCTGACCCTGCGCTCCCTGCTCACCCACACCAGCGGCCTGTACGACTTCACCGCGGACACCGGCGGAACGGCACCCGTCACACCCCGTCAGGCCATACGCATCGCACTCACCCACCCTCCGGCCGCGCGCGGCCGCTTCGCCTACTCGAACACCAACTACGTCCTGCTCGGCCTGGTCATCCAGCAGGTGACCGGCGACTCGTACGCCACCGAGGCCGAGCGCCGCATCCTCACTCCCCTGGGTCTGACGGGCACCTCCTTCCCTGGATCCCGCTCCTCGCTGCCCTTCCCGCACGGCCGCGCCTATGCCGCCGGCGGAACCGACGTCACCGCTCTCGACCCCCGGGTGGCGGGCGCCGCGGGCGAGTTGGTGACCACGCTCGCCGATCTGGACCGCTTCTACGCGGCCCTGCTCGGCGGGCGGCTGCTGCCCCCGCACTGGCTGCGCGAGATGCGCGACACCCGTGCCGCACACGGCGCGTACGGCATGGGCCTGTTTCCCGAGAAGCTTCCGTGCGGCACCACGGTGTGGGGACACAACGGGCACATATCCGGCAGCTACGTCCGCACCGCGGCCAGCGTCGACGGCCGGCGTGTCCTCACCTTCCGCGTGAACACGGACGCGATCGCGGATCCCGACCTCGAACCCGAGGTGCTCGCGGCCGAGTTCTGCCCCCGCACCTCGTAGAACGACCGGGCCCCGAACGGAGATCCCAGCTCACGACACTCGTTCGAGTGATGTCGGGGCGGGATCCCCGGGCACGGCAGGCGCCTACCGGGGCACGATGTCCGGCGCCCCCAGCCGCGCCGCGTCCGCCGTGAGGTCATCGGGCTGCCGCTGCGACTCCCGCTCGGCCTCCACCCGCTTCTGGTAGTGCTCGACCTCGCGCTCGATCTGGTCCTTGTCCCAGCCGAGCACGGGCGCCATCAGCCCGGCGGCGTCGCGTGCGCTGCGGCTGCCCCGGTCGAAGGTCTCGATCGAGATGCGCGTCCGCCGGGTCAGCACGTCGTCCAGATGCCGCGCCCCCTCGTGCGAGGCCGCGTACACGATCTCGGCGCGCAGATAGTCGTCGGCCGCCGCCAGGGGCTCACCCAGCGACGGGTCCTCGGCGATCAGCTCCAAGAGCTCCTCGGTCATCGCCCCGTACCGGTTCAGCAGGTGCTCCACCCGCACCACATGGAGTCCGGTCCGGGCGGCGATCCGCGCCCGCGCGTTCCACAGCGCGCGGTAGCCCTCGGCTCCCAGCAGCGGCACGTCCTCGGTGACGCACTCGGCGACGCGCATGTCGAGCCCGTGCACCGCCGCGTCCACCGCGTCCTTGGCCATGACCCGGTACGTCGTGTACTTGCCGCCCGCCACGACGACGAGCCCGGGTACCGGATGCGCGACGGTGTGCTCGCGCGACAGCTTGCTGGTGGCGTCCGACTCGCCGGCGAGCAGCGGCCGCAGGCCCGCGTACACACCCTGGACGTCGTCCCTCGTGAGCGGCACCGAGAGCACCGAGTTCACATGATCCAGCAGGTAGTCGATGTCCGCGCTGGACGCGGCCGGGTGGGCCTTGTCGAGGTCCCAGTCGGTGTCCGTGGTGCCGACGATCCAGTGCCGGCCCCAGGGGATGACGAACAGCACGGACTTCTCCGTGCGCAGGATCAGCCCGGTCGTGGAGTGGATGCGGTCGCGCGGCACGACCAGGTGGATGCCCTTGGACGCCCGGACATGGAACTGACCGCGCTCCCCGACCATCGCCTGGGTGTCGTCGGTCCACACGCCGGTCGCGTTGACGACCTGCTTGGCGCGGATCTCGTACTCCCCGCCCCCCTCGACGTCCTGCACCCGCGCGCCGACGACCCGCTCGCCCTCGCGCAGGAAGCCCGTCACCCGCGCGCGGTTGGCGGCCTTGGCGCCGTACGCCACCGCCGTGCGCACCAGGTTGGTCACGTAGCGGGCGTCGTCCATCTGGGCGTCGTAGTACTGGAGCGCCCCGACCAGGGCGTCCTTCTTCAAGCAGGGCGCCACGCGCAGGGCGTGAGAGCGGGTCAGGTGGCGGTGCATCGGCAGGCCCCGGCCATGGCCGCGCGCCATGGACATGGCGTCGTACATCGCGACGCCCGACCCGGCGTACAGGCGCTCCCAGCCCTTGTGCTGCAGCGGGTACAGGAACGGCACGGGCTTCACCAGGTGCGGGGCGAGCCGCTCCAGCAGCAGGCCCCGCTCCTTCAGCGCCTCGCGGACGAGCGCGAAGTCGAGCATCTCCAGATAGCGCAGGCCGCCGTGGATCAGTTTGCTGGACCGGCTGGAGGTGCCCGAGGCCCAGTCACGGGCCTCGACCAGGCCCGTGGCGAGCCCCCGGGTCACGGCGTCGAGGGCGGTGCCCGCACCGACCACGCCCGCGCCCACGACCAGCACGTCCAGCTCTCGCTCGGCCATGGATGCAAGTGACTCGGCTCGCTGCGCCGGCCCGAGTGTCGCTGTCCTCACGCTGCCTCCCGCTCATCGGTCGCGCCGGCCGCACCCGTCGGGTGAGACCCCGTCCGTATCCCCCATGCCCAAATTCTGACCGGGTTGCCCGACTTCAGCCACCACGGGCCCTCAGCCTGTGGACAACCCGCACGGAACACTCACCGAAACTCGGCCAGGCAATCCCACATATCGGTCATATTTACTCCTAGTCTGACATTGCGCTCGCCCGTCCTGTCCACAGGGCTTGCGCACCTGTCCCACTTCGGCTACGGGAAGGACGGCCACGCCGTGCCCGCAGATCTCGCCGTCATCGGACTCGGCCCTTACGGCCTGCCCCTGGCTCAGGCCGCCGTCGCCGCCGGCATCCCCACCATCGGCTACCGGACCGGACCCGAGACCGGTTCCCTCAGCCCCGCCGAACTGCGCCGGATGCTCTCGAAAGGCTTCCGGCAGACCACGAACGCCGCCGAGCTCGGCAGGGTGCGCACCGCCGTCATCTGCGCACCGACCCCGCCGGGTGCGGACGGCCGGCTCGACCTCGGCCAGGTGGAGACCGCCGCCCGCACCCTGGCCGCCCAGCTGCGCCCGCACACCACGGTGATCCTGGAGTCACCTGTGTACCCCGGGGCGACGGAGGAATTCCTGCGTCCGCTCCTCGAAGAAGGGTCGGGCCTGCGGGCGGGCCGCGACTTCCACCTCGCCCACTCCCCCAGCCGCGTCGACCCCGGCAACCGCGACTTCACGCCCGCCGGTACCCCGCAGGTCATCGGCGGCCTCACCCCGGCCTGCACCGAGTCGGCCGCCGCCTTCTACGGACGGCTCACGGACAAGGTGGTACGCGCGCGTGGACTGCGCGAGGCGGAGACCGTGCAGCTGCTGGAGACCAACTACCGGCACGTCAACATCGCCCTCGTCAACGAGATGGCCGCGCTCTGCCACGACCTGGGCGTCGACCTGTGGGACGTGATCCGCTGCGCGGAGACCAAGCCGTTCGGCTTCCAGGCCTTCCGCCCCGGCCCGGGCGTCGGCGGCCATGCCCTCCCACAGGACCTGACCGCCCACGGCGGCCGCAGCCTGCGCATGGTGGAGCTGGCCCAGCAGGTCAACAGCCGGATGCCCCGCTACGTCGTCCAGCGCGGCGCCCAGCTCCTCAACGAGCACGGCAAATCGGCGCGCGGCGCACGCGTGCTGCTCCTGGGCGTCACCTACAAGCCCGACCTGGCCGACCTGGAGGGCACACCGGCCCAGGAGATCGCCCTGCGTCTGATGGATCTGGGCGCGTCGGTCAGCTACCACGACCCGTACATCCCCGACTGGAGCGTGCTCGACCGCCCCGTCCCCCGGGCGGACTCCCTCTACGAGGCCGCCGCCGACGCCGATCTGACCATCCTGCTCCAGCAGCACCGCACGTACGACCTCCAGGGCCTGTCGGTGAAGGCGCAGCTGCTCCTGGACACACGAGGGGCGGCACCCGCGGGTGCCGCCCACCGTCTGTGACGTCGTACGTGAGGCCTACGCCTACCGCCGGTGCTGCGAGTCCGCCACCGTCACCTCGACGCGCTGGAACTCCTTCAGCTCGCTGTAACCGGTGGTGGCCATGGCGCGGCGCAGGGCGCCGAAGAAGTTCATCGAGCCGTCGGGGGTGTGCGACGGGCCGGTGAGGATCTCCTCGATGGTCCCGACCGTGCCGAGGTCGACCTTCTTGCCGCGCGGTAGCTCCTCGTTCACGGCCTCCATGCCCCAGTGGTGCCCCTTGCCCGGACCGTCGGTCGCGCGGGCGAGCGGGGAGCCCATCATGACCGCGTCGGCACCGCAGGCGATCGCCTTGGGCAGGTCACCGGACCAGCCGACACCGCCGTCCGCGATCACGTGCACGTACCGGCCGCCGGACTCGTCCATGTAGTCACGGCGCGCGGCGGCCACATCGGCGACAGCCGTCGCCATGGGGACCTGGATACCCAGCACATTGCGCGTGGTGTGCGCGGCGCCGCCGCCGAAGCCGACCAGCACACCGGCCGCGCCGGTGCGCATCAGGTGCAGTGCCGCGGTGTACGTGGCGCAGCCGCCGACGATCACCGGGACGTCCAGCTCGTAGATGAACTGCTTCAGGTTCAGCGGCTCGGACGCGCCGGAGACGTGCTCCGCCGAGACCGTCGTACCGCGGATGACGAAGATGTCCACGCCCGCGTCGACGACGGCCTTGGAGAACTGGGCCGTGCGCTGCGGGGAGAGCGCGGCGGCCGTGACCACGCCGGAGTCGCGCACCTCCTTGATGCGGGCGCCGATCAGCTCCTCCTTGATCGGCGCGGCGTAGATCTCCTGGAGGCGCCGGGTCGCCGCCTCGGCGGGCAGCTCGGCGATCTCGTCGAGCAGCGGCTGCGGGTCCTCGTGGCGCGTCCACAGGCCCTCGAGGTTCAGCACGCCGAGACCGCCGAGCTCGCCGATGCGGATGGCGGTGGCCGGGGAGACGACCGAGTCCATGGGGGCGGCCAGGAACGGCAGCTCGAAGCGGTAGGCGTCGATCTGCCAGGCGATCGAGACCTCCTTCGGGTCCCGCGTACGGCGGCTGGGGACGACGGCGATGTCGTCGAAGGCGTACGCCCGGCGGCCGCGCTTGCCGCGCCCGATCTCGATCTCAGTCACGTCTGTGGCCTTTCCCTGTTGCGTTGCAGCGTCTTCCAGTATCGCCGACGGGTACGACAGGGGCGGTCCCGGATGCTCCGGGACCGCCCCTGGTCCGTCTCACACGCGCGTGCGGGTCACTTGCTACGGCTGTAGTTGGGCGCCTCGACGGTCATCTGGATGTCGTGCGGGTGGCTCTCCTTGAGGCCCGCGGACGTGATCCGGACGAACCGGCCGCCCTCCTGGAGGTCCGGCACGGTCCGCCCGCCGACGTAGAACATCGACTGGCGCAGGCCGCCGACCAGCTGGTGGACGACCGAGGAGAGCGGGCCGCGGTAGGGCACCTGACCTTCGATGCCCTCGGGGACCAGCTGCTCGTCGGAGGCGACGCCCTCCTGGAAGTAGCGGTCCTTGGAGAAGGACTTGCGGTCGCCGCGGGTCTGCATGGCGCCCAGGGAGCCCATGCCGCGGTACGACTTGAACTGCTTGCCGTTGATGAAGAGCAGCTCGCCCGGCGACTCCTCGCAGCCTGCCAGCAGCGAGCCCAGCATCACGGTGTCGGCGCCGGCGACCAGGGCCTTGGCGATGTCACCGGAGTACTGCAGACCGCCGTCGCCGATGACCGGGACACCGGCCTCCTTGGCGGCGAGAGCGGCCTCGTAGATGGCCGTGACCTGCGGGACACCGACACCGGCGACCACGCGGGTGGTGCAGATGGAGCCGGGGCCGACACCGACCTTGATGCCGTCGACGCCCGCGTCGACCAGGGCCTTGGCACCGTCGCGCGTGGCGATGTTGCCGCCGATGACGTCGACACCGTTCGCGTTCGACTTGATCTTGACGACCATGTCGCCGACCAGCCGGGAGTGGCCGTGCGCGGTGTCGACGACGATGAAGTCGGCACCCGCCTCGATCAGGGCCTGGGCGCGCTCGTAGGAGTCACCGGCGACACCGACGGCGGCACCGACGAGGAGACGGCCCTCCGCGTCCTTGGCGGCGCTCGGGTACTTCTCCGCCTTGACGAAGTCCTTGACGGTGATCAGGCCCTTGAGGACACCCTCGTCGTCGACCAGCGGCAGCTTCTCGATCTTGTGCTTGCGCAGCAGCTCCATGGCCTCGACACCGGAGATGCCGACCTTGCCGGTGACCAGCGGCATCGGCGTCATGACCTCGCGGACCCGGCGGGCGCGGTCGGTCTCGAAGGCCATGTCGCGGTTGGTGACGATGCCGAGCAGCTTCTTGCCGGGGTCGGTGACCGGGACGCCGCTGATGCGGAACTTGGCGCACAGCGCGTCGGCCTCGGCGAGCGTGGCGTCCGGGTGGACCGTGATCGGGTCGGCGACCATGCCCGACTCGGACCGCTTCACCAGGTCGACCTGGTTGGCCTGGTCCTCGATGGACAGATTGCGGTGCAGCACGCCGACGCCGCCCTGGCGGGCCATCGCGATCGCCATGCGCGACTCGGTGACCTTGTCCATGGCGGCGGACAGCAGCGGGATGTTGACCCGCACGTTCTTCGAGACGTACGAGGCGGTGTCGATCTCGTCGGGTGCCATGTCCGACGGGCCCGGCAGCAGCAGCACGTCGTCGTAGGTCAGCCCGAGTGTCGCGAATTTTCCGGGCACTCCGTCGACGTTGGCAGTCATGACACCTTCCCCAAATGGCCTTGATCGGTGCGGATGTCCATGCTAACGGGAAGCGCGGGTGTCTCATTCCACGGTTCCGGTCGGCTCCGGGCTTCGTATGTTCGTACGGAGGCCACGCACCGCCTGTTCAACCAAGGGCTGCTGAAGGGCTACTGCTCGGCGAGGGCTCGCAGCCGGCTCAGCGCCCGGTGCTGCGCCACCCGGACGGCGCCGGGTGACATTCCCAACATCTGACCCGTCTCCTCGGCCGTGAGCCCCACCGCGATGCGCAGCAGCAGCAGCTCCCGCTGGTTCTCGGGCAGGTTGGCCAGGAGCTTCTTGGCCCATTCCGCGTCACTGCTCAGCAGCGCGCGTTCTTCCGGTCCCAGGGAGTCGTCGGGGCGCTCGGGCATCTCGTCGGAGGGGATGGCCGTCGAGCCGGGGTGGCGCATCGCCGCGCGCTGCAGGTCGGCGACCTTGTGCGCGGCGATGGCGAAGACGAACGCCTCGAAGGGGCGCCCGGTGTCCCGGTAGCGGGGCAGCGCGAGGAGCACCGCCACGCACACCTCCTGGGCCAGGTCCTCCACGAAGTGCCGGGCGTCTCCCGGGAGACGGGACAGACGGGTGCGGCAGTAGCGCAGCGCCAGGGGGTGGACATGGGCGAGCAGATCGTGTGTGGCCTGCTCGTCCCCGTCGACGGCGCGGTGGACGAGCGCGCCGATCGCCCCTTGGGCATTGACCGCCTCGTCTTCGCGCATCGGTCCATGGTGCCCTGCTGCCACAGGGTCCGCGGCACCGCGCCCGTTGTTGTGCACCGAAGCGTTATGAGCAGGTGCGCCGGCACTCATCCCCTGCGCCCTCCCCTTCCGCTCGACCGACTCGTCCCCGAGGAACTCCACACCCTCAAGGATGCGGCATCCGCGGCGAAACAAGCAGCGGGCACCCTGCGGACCCTCGGTCCACCCCCGCCCACCTGGCTTTCCGTACTTCCGCTGCGACCACTCCGACCTGCGCGGTCGCGTTCGCGGTCGCCTCTCGAGCCTGCCGTTCGGATCGTCCTGGGGACGTGGGCAGCCGCCGGTTTTCGCACGCGTGCGTACGGCTCGCGCGGGGGCGTCCGCATGCCCCCGCATTCCGACCCGCGCCGGGAAATCTGCCGGATCCGAACGACAGGCCCTAGCGCACCAGGCCCCACCGGAAGCCGAGCGCCACCGCGTGGGCCCGGTCCGAGGCGCCGAGCTTCTTGAACAGCCGCCGGGCGTGTGTCTTGACGGTGTCCTCGGAGAGGAACAGCTCGCGGCCGATCTCCGCGTTCGAGCGGCCGTGGCTCATGCCTTCGAGGACCTGGATCTCACGCGCCGTGAGCGTGGGCGCGGCGCCCATCTCGGCCGAGCGCAGCCGGCGCGGGGCGAGCCGCCAGGTCGGGTCTGCCAGGGCCTGCGTCACCGTCGCGCGCAGCTCGGCGCGGGAGGCGTCCTTGTGCAGATAGCCGCGGGCACCGGCGGCGACCGCGAGCGCCACGCCGTCCAGGTCCTCGGCGACGGTGAGCATGATGATGCGCGCACCGGGGTCCGCGGACAGCAGCCGCCGGACCGTCTCGACGCCGCCCAGGCCGGGCATGCGTACGTCCATCAGAATCAGGTCCGAGCGGTCGGCCCCCCAGCGGCGGAGGACTTCCTCGCCGTTGGCCGCCGTCGTCACGCGCTCTACGCCGGGCACGGTCGCGACCGCGCGACGGAGCGCCTCTCGGGCAAGCGGGGAGTCGTCGCAGACGAGGACGGAAGTCATGACCGCCCTCCGCAGCTGATGCGCGTCACCTTGAGCCTCCAGGCTGGTACGGAATCGTCACCTGTGCGGTCGACCGTCTCGGACGCCTGTCCGAGCGCTTGTTCCTTCAACCGCCTCGCACTCTCAACGACGGTCACTCGAAAGAGTTACGGGGTCGGCTGTCATCTTCGGCACTCTACGTGAGGGGGCGGACACGGTGCATTCATGCGCAGCAGACCCACGAACTTTCATCACAACCTATGCCCCATTCAGACCCATTTCTTCCGCTTTGCCAGTGTCTGGAGCTAGATTCGCAATGAGTCATATTTTCATCTCCTTAGATCGTAGTTGTACGGTCGTAGACACCGGATCCGCCCAGAACGGCAACAAGGGGTCACGTAATGGCAGATTTCTCCCGCCTTCCCGGACCGAACGCGGACCTGTGGGACTGGCAGCTGCTGGCTGCCTGTCGCGGGGTGGACAGCTCGCTCTTCTTCCATCCGGAGGGCGAGCGCGGTGCGGCTCGGAGCGCTCGCGAGAACTCGGCCAAAGAGGTCTGCATGAGGTGCCCGGTACGCGCCGAGTGCGCCGCTCACGCGCTGGCGGTGCGTGAGCCGTACGGAGTGTGGGGCGGGCTGACCGAGGACGAGCGCGAAGAGCTCATGGGGCGGGCGCGCAACCGGCTGGTGTCGGCGTCGGCACCGGGCGGGCACACCGCCTCGCACCATTGAAATAACGTTTCTGCAGACAGGCACGCGCGTCTGCGTGCGGTCTTCGCTAGCGGACGGCCGCCCGCGCGAGCTGGTCGAGCGTCGCCGACACCGCCGGGACCTGTGCGAGGTCGGGCAGGGTGAGCGCGACGATCTCCCGCCGTACCGCCGGTTCCAGCGTCACGGTGCGCACCCCCCGGGGCCGTACCGACTCGACGGCCAGCTGGGGCAGCACGGCCACGCCCAGTCCGGCACCGACCAGGCCGACGACCGCCGGATAGTCGTCGGTGGCGAAGTCGATGCGAGGCGTGAAGCCGGCCGCCGCGCACACCTCGACCAACTGGCCGCGACACCGCGGACAGCCCGCGATCCACGACTCCCCCGCGAGCTCGCCGATGGCTACGGACACCGCCCCCGCGAGCCGGTGCCGCTCCGGCACGAGGGCGACGAGCCGGTCCGACAGCAGCGGCCGTACGACAAGGTCGTCCCACTCCTCGGCGCCCGCCGCACCCTCGTAGCGGAAGGCGAGCGCCACGTCGCAGTCGCCCTCACGCAGCAGGCCGACCGATGCGGGCGGTTCGGCCTCCTCCAGGGAGACGCGGGTGCCTGGGTGTGCCGCGCGCAGTGCGGCGAGGGCCGTCGGTACGAGGGTGGAGCTGCCGCTGGGGAAGGAGACGAGCCGGACTCGTCCCGCGCGCAGCCCGGCGATGGCGGCGACCTCCTCCTCCGCGGCCGTGAGCCCGGCGAGGATCCCGGCGGCGTGCCGCACCAGTGCCTCACCGGCCTGGGTCAGGCGCATCTCGCGCCCGGTGCGGATGAGCAGGGGAGTGCCGACGGAGGTTTCCAGGGCCTTCATCTGCTGGCTGACGGCGGGCTGGGTGCAGCCCAGTTCACGCCCCGCGGCGGAGAAGGATCCGGTGGCGGCGACGGCGCGCAGTACGCGGAGATGACGAGCTTCGATCACCCTTCAAGGATAAGCGACCCTTTGGCACTGATGTGAATAATGCGTCGACGCTTTGAGTCCCGGCCCCTTATCGTGCGGGTATGGAGCTTCTGTCTGTGAATCTGGGCCGTGCCAAGGCTGTGCCGTACACGGACAACCCGGAGGGTGTGACCGGGATCGACAAGCGGCCGGTGGACGGGGCGGTGCGGGTGTCGGCGCCCGGACCCAAGGGCATCGGCGGGAGCGGGCTGGCCGGGGACGCCGTGTGCAAGCTGGAGCACCACGGCGGCGACGACCAGGCGGTGTACGCGATGGCGCGCGAGGACCTGGACGAGTGGGAGCGCGAGCTGGGCCGGACGCTGGCCGACGGGGCGTTCGGCGAGAACCTCACGACCCGGGGGCTCGACGTGTCCGGCGCGCTGATCGGCGAGCGCTGGCGCATCGGGCCCGAGGTGGTGCTGGAGATCACCTCCGGGCGGATCCCGTGCCGCACCTTCCAGGGCCATCGGGAGGAGAAGGGCTGGGTGAAGCGGTTCACGCGGCGGGGCGCGCCGGGGGCGTATCTGCGGGTGATCGAGCCCGGGGCGGTCCGCGCGGGCGACGCCGTCGAGGTCCTGCACCGGCCGGACCACGACGTGACGGTGGCCCTGCAGTTCCGCGCGGTGACCACCGAGCGCACGCTGCTGCCACGGCTGCTGGCGGCAGGCGAGGCCCTGCACCCGGAGGTGCTGCGCTGGGCGCGGGAGTACGTGGAGAAGAACGGGGCCTGACAGCGGCTCACCGCGACGGTCTCCACCGACCCTTCACCGGCGAAGGCCCTGTTCGGAAGCGGACGCACCCAGTCCGGGTCACTAACCTGCTGCCATGACAACGGCTCTGATTACGGGATCGACGGCAGGCATCGGGGCCGCGTTCGCGCGGCGACTGGCTGCCGACGGGCACAACCTGGTGCTGGTGGCCCGCGACACCAAGCGGCTCAGGGAACAGGCGACCGAGCTGCACGACGGGCACGGCATCGAGGCGAAGGTGCTGACGGCCGACCTGGCCGAGGACAAGGGCATCGAGGCGGTGGCCGACCGGCTGGGCGACCGCAAGAACCCCGTCGACCTCTTGGTCAACAACGCCGGCTTCGGCAACAAGGGCCGCTATCTCGATGTCTCCATGACCGATGAGCTGCGGATGCTCAAGGTGCACTGCGAGGCGGTGCTGCGGCTGACGTCGGCGGCGGCCGAGGGCATGCGGGAGCGCGGCCGGGGCGGCGTCGTCAATGTCGCGTCGGTCGCCGCGTTCGTGCCGCGGGGCACCTACGGCGCGTCCAAGGCCTGGGTCGTGCAGTTCACGCAGGGCGCGGCGCGCGATCTGGCCGGCAGCGGCGTACGACTGATGGCGCTCTGCCCCGGTTTCGTGCGCACGGAGTTCCACGACCGGGCCGGCATGGGCACCGACAACATCCCGGGCTGGATGTGGCTCGACGCGGACAAGCTGGTGGCGGCGGCACTGCACGACCTGGCCCGGGGCAAGACGCTGTCGATCCCGGACCCGCGCTACAAGGCGCTGATGGGGGCGGCGAAGCTGGTGCCCCGGGGGATGCTGGGTGCGGTTTCGTCCAGGACGGGGCGGAAGTACGGGCCGCAGTAGGAGCCCTGGCCAGGAGGCGACGGGCAGCTCCCGTTGGGACAATTGGAGCTGTTCTACCGGACCAGGGGGGCCGGAGGCGAGGCCATGACCTTCGTACAGCTCATCGAGTGCAGGACCAGTCGGCTCGACGAGATGAACCGGCTGATGGATCAGTGGGTCGAGCAGACCAGAGGGAAACGGACGGCGACGCACAGTGTGGTCGCGAAGGACCGGGCCGACGCGTCGCACGTCGTCGAGATTGTGGAGTTCCCGTCGTACGAGGAAGCGATGCGGAACTCCGGGCTTCCGGAGACCGGACGGATCTTCCAGGAGCTGGTGGCGCTCTGCGAGGAGACGCCGACCTTCACGGATCTGGACGTGGTCCGGGACGAGCAGCTGAACGCGGCCACCGCGCGCAGGTTCTTCGAGACGGCGCCCGGGCAGGGTGCGGCGCCCCCGTTCAACGACGTGTTCATCGAGGACTACCACGACCACGATCCCGCCAATGTGCAGGACGTCATCGGACTGGACGCGCTGCGGCGCGAGGTGGAGGTGTGGCGGGGCGGGTTCGACTTCTCGTTCACGATCGAGGACCAGGTCGCCCAGGGCGACCGGGTGTGCACCCGGTGGGCCTGGAAGGGGCACCACAAGGGCGACTTCCTGGGGATTCCGCCGACCGGTAAGGACGTCACCATGACCGGGACGACCGTGTACCGGTGCACGCCGGACGGGAAGCTCGCCGAGGGCTGGTGGGAGTACGACCGGCTGGGGCTGATGCAGCAGCTCGGGGTGCTCGATCCGCTGGAGCTGTGACCCCACCGTACGAACGGGAGAAGCCCCCGTCCGCCTGGGCGGAACGGGGGCTTCTGCTACGAGGTCGGTGCCTCAGTGGGAGTGGCCGTGGCCGTGGCCCGCGGCGGCCGGCTCCTCCTCTTCCTTCTTCTCGACGACCAGGGTCTCGGTCGTGAGGAGGAGGGAGGCGATGGAGGCGGCGTTCTCCAGGGCGGAGCGGGTGACCTTGACCGGGTCGATGACGCCGGCCTTGACCAGGTCGCCGTACTCGCCGGTGGCGGCGTTGAAGCCCTGGCCCTTGTCGAGCTCGGCGACCTTGGAGGTGATGACGTAGCCCTCCAGGCCGGCGTTCTCGGCGATCCAGCGCAGCGGCTCGACGGCGGCCTTGCGGACGACGGCGACACCGGTGGCCTCGTCGCCGGTCTTGCCGAGGTTGCCCTCGAGGACCTTCACCGCGTGGACGAGCGCGGAGCCGCCACCGGAGACGATGCCCTCCTCGACCGCGGCGCGGGTCGCGGAGATGGCGTCCTCCAGACGGTGCTTGCGCTCCTTGAGCTCGACCTCGGTGGCGGCACCGACGCGGATGACGCACACGCCGCCGGCCAGCTTCGCGAGGCGCTCCTGGAGCTTCTCGCGGTCCCAGTCGGAGTCGGTGGACTCGATCTCGGCCTTGATCTGGGCGACGCGGCCCTGCACGTCGTCCTTGTTGCCGGCGCCGTCGACGACCGTGGTGTCGTCCTTGGTGACGGTGATGCGGCGGGCGGAGCCGAGGACGTCCAGGCCGACCTGGTCGAGCTTGAGGCCGACCTCCTCGGAGACGACCGTGGCGCCGGTGAGGACCGCGAGGTCCTGCAGCATGGCCTTGCGGCGGTCGCCGAAGCCGGGGGCCTTCACGGCGACGGCGTTGAAGGTGCCGCGGATCTTGTTCACGACGAGGGTGGACAGCGCCTCGCCGTCGACGTCCTCGGCGATGATCAGCAGCGGCTTGGAGGCGTTGGCCTGGATGACCTTCTCCAGCAGCGGCAGCAGGTCCGCGATGGCGGAGATCTTGCCCTGCGTGATGAGGACGTACGGGTCGTCCAGGACGGCTTCCATGCGCTCCTGGTCCGTCACGAAGTACGGCGACAGGTAACCCTTGTCGAAGGCCATGCCCTCGGTGAAGTCCAGCTCCAGACCGAAGGTGTTGGACTCCTCGACGGTGATGACACCGTCCTTGCCGACCTTGTCCATCGCCTCGGCGATGAGCTCGCCGACCTGCTGGTCCTGGGCGGACAGACCGGCGACGGCGGCGATGTCGGACTTCTCGTCGATCGGGCGGGCGGTCGCGAGGAGCTCCTCGGACACGGCCTTGACCGCGGCGTCGATGCCCTTCTTCAGGGCGGCCGGGGAGGCACCGGCGGCGACGTTCTTCAGGCCCTCGCGCACGAGCGCCTGGGCGAGCACGGTCGCGGTGGTCGTACCGTCACCCGCGATGTCGTTGGTCTTGGTCGCCACCTCCTTGACCAGCTGGGCACCGAGGTTCTCGTACGGGTCCTCGACCTCTACCTCACGGGCGATGGTCACGCCGTCGTTGGTGATGGTGGGGGCACCGAACTTCTTGTCGATGACGACGTTGCGGCCCTTGGGGCCGATCGTCACCTTGACCGTGTCGGCAAGCTTGTTGACGCCGCGCTCGAGGGCGCGACGGGCGTCCTCGTCGAACTTCAGGATCTTCGCCATGGGAGCGGTTCAGCCCTCTCGGAAAATGTGGGTGAAACGAACCGCGCCCCCGACGCCCGGCTTCATAAGATCGCGGGGCCAGGGGCGCAGTTCACTGCAATGCTGGTAATGCGGGGTGAATTACTTCTCGACGATCGCGAGCACGTCGCGAGCCGAGAGGACGAGGTACTCCTCGCCGTTGTACTTCACCTCGGTGCCGCCGTACTTGCTGTAGAGCACGACATCGCCGACGGAGACGTCGAGCGGAAGACGGTTACCGTCCTCGAAGCGGCCCGGGCCCACGGCCAGGACGACGCCCTCCTGGGGCTTCTCCTTGGCGGTGTCCGGGATGACCAGGCCAGAGGCGGTGGTCTGCTCGGCGTCGAGCGGCTGGACCACAATGCGGTCCTCGAGCGGCTTGATGGCAACCTTGGAGCTGGTGGTCGTCACGATCCGACCTCCCCCTTCGGAGATCTCACGGGGTTAACTGTCTGAGGTGGCGACCAGGTGGATCCGTCGTCGCGGGTGCCGGACCTGCCCGTCGCTGTGTTGGCACTCTCCAGTGGTGAGTGCCAGAGCCGAGACTATGACCGTGATTAGCACTCGGTCAAGCGGACTGCTAATTGCCGGCGGCGCGTCGGCGATCGGTCCGCCTCAGAGGTAGTCCTCCAGCCGCCCCACCCGCAGCCCTTCCCCTCGATCTCCCCCAGCAGCCGCACGGTCCGTTCCGTCGGCGTCAGGGCATCCGTCCCCTCCGAGGGCACGGTGATGATGTCGCCTGGGCGCAGGCGGGGCTCGCCATGGGGGTACGTCAGTTCGCCATCGGCGGACAGGGCGGCCCGCCAGCGGACGACCGCCGTGATGCCGCAGTCGGCGGCGGCGCGCAGGGTCGTCCTGTCGTACGTGCCGTAGGGCGGGCGGAAGAGGTGGGGGCGGACGCCGAAGCGGGTGCGGAGTTTGTGCTGCTGGCCGCAGATCTCGGCGCGCTGGCCGGCGTAGGGCAGGCCGCGCAGGGCGGGGTGGTCGAGGGTGTGGTTCTGGAGGGACACGCCGACCGCGCGCAGCCGGGCCAGATGGCCGTAGCCGGGCCCGGCGACGCTGTCCGTGAGGAACAGGGTGACCGGGAGCCGCCGTTCGCGGACGAGGCCGGCGAAGGCGGGGTCGCGTTCGGCGCCGTCGTCGTAGGTCAGGAAGACGACCGGGTCGCGGGTGCGGATCCGGTCCACGACGGGCGGCAGGCGCGCCGGACGCGCGAGGGGGCCGGCCGCGGGTGTCGGGTCCTGGCCCCGGCCGTCCGCTCCCGCCCGCTCAGCCGCCCCGCCGCAGCCGGCCAGCAGGAGCAGGCCCGCACACAACGCGGCCGCGACCGGGCGCCGCCTCACAGGTAGTCCTCCAGCCGCCCCACCGCGTATCCCTCGGTCGTGACCTTGTTCAGGAAGCGGCGGATCATGTCGGGCATCGCGCCCTTCCACTGCCCGCGCCCCCGGAAGTGGCTGAGGACGATGTCGCCCCGGCGCAGCCTCCGGTCCGCCGCGCGGTACTCCCAGTGGTCGGCGAAGACCTCCGCGTTCCAGAGGGGGGCGTACTCGATGCCGCAGGCCTTGGCGGCGCGCAGGGTCGCCCTGTCGTAGCTGCCGAAGGGCGGGCGGAAGAGGGTGGGGCGGGTGCCGTAGCGCCTCTCGATGAAGCGCTGCATGCCGCAGATCTCGCGCCGCTGCGCGCGGTACGACAGACCCGGCATGTAGCGGTGCCAGAGGGTGTGGTTGTTCAGGACCACGCCCCTGGACTGCATCTGCCGGAAGTAGCGGTCGTCGTCCTTCACCAGGTAGCCGCTGAGGAAGGCGGTGTACGGGACGTCCAGGTCGCTCATCATCCGCAGGAACTCCGGGTCCTTCTCGGCGCCGTCGTCGATGGTGAGGAAGACGACCTTGTCCCGGGTGGGGACCGTGGTGAAGACGGGCGGGAGGTCCAGCTCCCGGTGGCCGTTCACCTCGAAGCCCTCGCGGGTCCTGATCCTGGGCTTCTTCCCGGGAGCCGGCGGCGCAGCCAGCGGGACCCTTCGCAGTCCCCAGCGGTGCGCCGCGGCGATGCGGGCGGCGTGTGCGGCACGCAGCTTGGTGGCATAGGAGTCGAGCGCGCGGGCCGGGGGCGCGTCGAGGGGCTGCTGGCCGCCGGCCGGGGCGACCTGGGTGCCGTCCGGCTGCGCGCAGCCCGAGGCGATGGCGGCGAGGGCGAGCACGACGAGTCCGATGCGTACGCCGCCAGTTGCCCGTCTTTTGTCATTTTGTACGACTGCTCGCATGATGCCGGATCCTCGCAGCCGCCCGGTGCGAACCCGCCCCGACACCGCGGCCGACGGCATACCGTCCACCGACTGGCCCACAATGATCCGGTGAACGATCTCGACCTCCTCCTCACCCCCGAAGGCCGCGCCCTCCTCGACGAGGTGCGGGACACCGACCCGGCGAAGGAGCTGGCCGTGGCGACGCGGCTGCGCCGGGCGCATCCCGCCGAGCTGGTGTCGGCGGCGCTGGGCCAGGCGCGGCTGCGGCAGCGGGCGGCGGTGAAGTTCGGGGCCGAGGACGCGGGGCGGATGTTCTTCACGCCGAACGGGGTGGAGCAGTCGACCCGGGCGAGTGTGGCGGCGTATCGCGCCCGGCGGATGAAGGACCTGGGGATCACCTCCGTCGCCGACCTGTGCTCCGGCATCGGCGGGGACGCGATCGCGCTGGCCCGTGCCGGGATCCGGGTGCTGGCCGTGGACCGGGACCCGATGACGGCCGCGGCGGCGCGGGCGAACGCCGACGCGCTGGGTCTTGCCGGCCTGATCGAGGTGCGGGAGGCCGATGTCACGGAGGTGGACACGGCCGGTTACGACGCCGTCTTCGTCGACCCGGCCCGACGCGGCGGCCGGGGCCGGATCTTCGACCCGGAGGCCTGTTCACCGCCCCTGTCCTGGGCGGTGTCGGCCGCCCGCCGGGCTCCTCGCGCCGCCGCGCTGAAGGTCGCCCCCGGCATCCCGCACGAGGCGGTGCCCGAGGACGCCGAGGCCGAGTGGATCTCCGACGGCGGGGACGTGAAGGAGGCGGTGCTGTGGTTCGGCACCGAGCCGGGGGCGGTACGGGCCACCCTGCTGCCGGGGCCCCGCACCCTGCTCTCGCGCGGCCTGCCCGACCCGGAGGTCCGCCCGCCCGGCCGCTACCTGTACGAGCCCGACGGCGCCGTCATCCGGGCCCACCTGGTCTCCGAGGTGGCCGACAGGGTCGACGGCGGCCTGCTCGACGCGACCATCGCGTACGTCACCGCCGACGCCCCGCACCCGACCCCGTACGCCACCGCCTACGAGATCACCGACCATCTCCCCTTCAACGTCAAGAAGCTGAAGGCCCTGCTGAGGGAGCGCCAGGTCGGCATTCTCACCGTCAAGAAGCGGGGCTCGGCGGTCGAGCCGGAGGAACTCCGCAAGAAGGTCAAACCGCAGGGGCCGCACGCGGCCACGGTGTTCCTGACCCGGGTGGCGGGGGCCCCGGCCATGCTCATCGGGCACCCCGCCTAGGCGACCGCGGCCGACGGCCCGTCAGGAATGCTCCGCCGCGCGCCGCAGCAGCAGCTCGCGCTCCCGTTCGTTCCGGGTCAGCGACGCCGCACGTTCGAACTCGGCCCGGGCCTCCGCCGTACGGCCCAGGCGGGAGAGGAGGTCGGCCCGGACGCTGGGGAGCAGGTGGTAGTCGCGCAGGGCGGGGTCGTCGGTCAGGGCCTCGACGAGGGGCAGGGCCTCGGACGGGCCCTCGGCCATGGAGACGGCCACCGCGCGGTTGAGTTCCACGACCGGGGACGGGGAGCGGGCGGCCAGGAGGCCGTACAGGACGGCGATGCGGGGCCAGTCGGTCTCCTCGTAGGTGTGTGCGTGCGCGTGACAGGCGGCGATGGCGGCCTGCAGGAGGTACGGGCCCGGGGCTCCCGAGGAGGCGGCCTCGGCTCTGCCCAGCGCCGCGACGCCACGGGCGAGGAGCATGCGGTTCCAGCGGGCGCGGTTCTGGTCCTTGAGGAGGACGGGTTCGCCCGAGGGGCCGGTCCGGGCCGACGTGCGGGACGCCTGGAACTCCAGGAGCGCGGTCAGGCCGTGGACCTCGGGTTCCTTCGGCATGAGGGACGAGAGCACCCGGGCCAGCCGCAGGGCGTCCTCGCACAGGGACGGGCGGAGCCAGTCGTCGCCGGCCGTGGCGGCGTAACCCTCGTTGAAGATGAGGTAGATGACGTCGAGGACGGAGCCGAGACGGGCCTCGCGGTCGGGGCCGTAGGGCACCTCGAAGGCGATGTTCCGTGTCGCCAGGGTGCGTTTCGCGCGCACGATGCGCTGTGCGACGGTCGGTTCCGGGACCAGGACGGCGCGGGCGATCTCGGCCGTGGTGAGGCCGCCGAGGAGGCGCAGGGTGAGGGCCGTGCGGGCCTCGGTGGACAGCACCGGGTGACAGGCGGTGAAGACCAGGCGCAGCAGGTCGTCGTCGATGCCGTCAGGGTCACGGAGGACCGCGGGCTCCTGCGGCGCGGCCTCGTCCGGAAGGCTCCGGCCGATCTCCGCCAGCTTGCGGGCGTAGTTCTCCCGGCGGCGGACCAGGTCGACGGCGCGGTTGCGGGCGGTGGCCATGAGCCAGGCGCCCGGGTTGCCGGGCACCCCGTCCCGCGGCCACTGCTCCAGGGCGGCGACCAGGGCGTCCTGCGCGAGTTCCTCGGCGATGCCGACGTCCCGGACGATCCGGGTGACGCCGGCGATGATGCGGGGCGACTCGATGCGGAAGACCGTTTCGATGGCCGTGCCGGTGCCGCTCGGGTCCGGGGTGGGCTGCGCTGTCACAGCCCACCATCAGACACCCTCGGCGGCACCCGGCCAAGCAGATCCGGTCAGTCCTCGGTGATCTGCCGGACCTCGGCGGTGATCGTCCAGTAGTCCTCGTGCACGGACAGGAACCGCTTGGCCCACTCGATCGCCTCGGCCTTGTCCTTGCACTGGCTGATCGAGTAGCCGCCGATGACCTCCTTGGACTCGGTGAACGGCCCGTCGGTGACCGACAGCTGCCCGCCCTCCCAGGTCACCCGGCTGCCGTCGGAGGTCGGGGTGAGCCCGGCCGTGTCGAGCATGACCCCGGCCTTGGTGATCTCCTCCAGGAGCGCGCCCATCCGCTCCATGAGCTCGGGGCTCGGGCCCTCGGCGGGGGCGTTCTTCTCGTCGATGCGGATCAGGGTGAGAAAGCGCGGCATGGTGACTCCTCGGGGTCTTCGGAGCGGGTTCTCTTCCCGCTCTCACCCCTGCGTCGATCGGGAGGCCCCAGGATCGACACGGTCGCCGCATTTCTTCGAGATTTATTTCCGGGTTCTTCCCCCGGGCCGCGTTCCCGCAGGTCAGCGCAGCGACTCCCACAGCTTCTCCGCCTCGGGCTCCTCGGCCACCACCCGGTTGGGGTCCGACGGTGCCCGCACCACCGGCATCGTCACCGTCCGCACCTCGCTCGCCGACAGGCCCTGAAGGCTCTGCCCGAGCCGGGTCAGATCGGTCAGGGAATCCAGGCCGGTGTCGGTGGTGAGGCCGGCGGTCACCGCGTCCGCGACCCGGTACAGCTTCGCCGGGTCGGTGAGGAGGTTCTGTGCGGCGATCTGTTCCAGCAGTGCCTTCACCAGCGTCTGCTGGAGGCCGATGCGGCCGAGGTCGCTGCCGTCGCCGATGCCGTGCCGGGTGCGGGCCAGGGCGAGGGCCCGGGTGCCGTCCAGGTGGTGGGTACCGGCTTTCAGGCGCAGATGGCTGTGGTCGTCGGCGATGTCCTCCTCGGTGGTGACGGTGACGCCGCCGAGCGCGTCCACGAGCTGCGCGAAGCCGGAGAAGTCGATCTCGATGTAGTGGTCCATGCGGACGCCGGTCAGCGACTCGGCCGTCTTCACGGCGCAGACCGGACCGCCCACCGCGTACGCGCTGTTGAACATCGAGTGGTAGGCCACCGCCGTCGAACCTCCGGACGAGCGGGGGCAGGACGGGCGGGTGACCAGGGTGTCGCGCGGGATACTCACCACCGTCGCGCTGGTCCGCCCGGCGTCGAGATGGACGACCATCGCCGTGTCGGAGCGGGCACCCGAGCTGTCGCCGCCGCCGAGCCTCTGGTTCTCCTCGCCACCGCGCGAGTCCGAGCCCAGGACCAGGATGTTGAGCGCCCCACTGGGCAGGGCGGACGCCGAGGGCGACGGCGCGGTCACCGGCCTCGGCGGACGGTTGTCGCCCAGCGCGTTGTCGATGTCGACGCTCTTGATGTTGCTGTCGAGATGCCAGTAGGCCCAGCCCGCCGCCGCGGCGGCCAGCATCAGCAGGCCCGTCAGGGTGAGGCCGACGGTGCGCAGTGCGATCGCCCGCCGGCCCGTGCCTCTGCTCTCGTCCCCGGTCGCCTCGTGTCCCGTCACGGCAGGAACATAAGTCCGAATTATTACGGGCAGGGCCCTCGCCGCGCCTTTTCTTCGGAAATTCTCAGACTTCATGGGCCGGACGGGCCCGTTCTCACCCCAGTGTCACCACCGGCACCGGATTGCTCCCGCTCCACGACCCGTTGAACCCGAACGTCACCGAACCGCCGTCGGGCACCGAACCGTTGTACGAGGCGTTCGCACAACTGACCGCTGTCCCCGACTGCGCGCAGTTCGCGTTCCAGGCCTGTGTGATCCGCTGCCCGGCGCCGAACGTCCAGTTCGCCTTC
The DNA here is from genome assembly GCF_050937045.1 of Streptomyces sp. CA-179760. Lineage (NCBI taxonomy): Bacteria > Bacillati > Actinomycetota > Actinomycetes > Kitasatosporales > Streptomycetaceae > Streptomyces > Streptomyces sp. CA-179760. The sequence continues at coordinate 5,912,585 of NZ_JBNJLZ010000001.1, read as the reverse complement.
CACGACGACAGCGCGGCCCCGAGCAGTCGATCCGCACCTGGCCCGTGTAGCCCGTGCTCCACTGGCTGGTGACGCTGTACGTCGCCGTGCAGGCGCCGGTCGGGGCGGGGTCGCCGTGCCGCCTAGGGCTTCCGCGATGGCGTGGTACGCCGGTTTCGGGCTGTAGTTCTCGTCGTACGGCGTCGCCGCCCCCTGGCCGGGGAAGGTGTCCGGGATCCAGGAGTCGGAGTCGGTGAAGCCCCAGACGGTGGCGCCGACGCAGCGCGCGACCGCCACACAGGCGTTCATCACCGCCTTGTAGTCGGCGGCCTGCTGGGTCAGCTTCGCCTCGGTCGCCGGCAGCTGCATCCGGATGTCCAGCTCCGTGATCGCCACGTCGACGCCCAGGTCGGCGAAGCGCTGGATGTTCTGCTGGAGCGTCGAGGGCACCTGGCCGACGATGAGATGGGCCTGCAGCCCGACCCCGTCGATGGGAACTCCCCGCTCCTTCAACGACTTGACCAGGTTGTACAGGGCGGTGCTCTTCGCGTTGACGCCCTCCACGTTGTAGTCGTTGACGTACAGCTCGGTGCTCGGGTCGGCGGCCCGGGCCCAGGTCAGGGCCTGCGCGATGTAGTCCTGGCCGAGGATGGCGTGGAAGAGGGTCGGGCGGTAGGTGCCGTCCTCGTTGAACGGCTCGTTCACCACGTCCCAGGCGGCGAGCCTGCCCTTGTAGCGGCCGACCTCGGTGGCGATGTGGTCCTGGACGATCGCGCCGAGCTGGTCCCTGCTCCAGCTGCCGTTCGTCAGCCAGCCCGGGTTCTGCTGGTGCCAGAGCAGGGTGTGGCCGCGCACCTGCTGGCCATGGGCCTCGGCGAAGTCGACGATCCGGTCGGCCTCGGCCCAGTTGTGACTGCCCCGGCTCGGCTCGACGGAGCCCCACTTCATGGCGTTGCCGGGGGTGAGCGAGTTGAACTCGCGTCCGGCGACGTCGCCGTAGGTGCCGGTGAGTTTGGAGCCGGTGACCGCGGTGCCGATGACCTTGTCCTTGGCGGCGGCGAGGTCGCGCAGCGGGGTGTCGGCGGCATGCGAGGCGGGGGCCGCGACCAGGAGGGAGCCGGCCGTCACGACACCGGCCAGCAGTGAGGTGAGCAAGCCCGATCTCAGCGATCTCATGCCAGGTCTCAGGGATCTCATAGCGGGTGCCTCCGAAAGTTTCGGTGGTGCAACCGATTGACTTCGGAGGAGTGTGGAGACGCCCGCCCCACCCGTCAAGACACCCGCCCCACCCGTCAATACGTCAACTTCCGGCCAGGGGCGCCGCCGTGCTGCTGCGCACCACCAGACTCGTCGCCAGCTCCACCCGGGTCGCCGCCGGGGTGCCCTCCTCGCGGCCGAGGTCCAGGACCAGCTTGGCCGCGGCCTCGGCCATCTCCGTCAGCGGCTGCCGTACGGTCGTCAGCGGCGGCCCGACCAGGGGCGCCACCGGCAGATCGTCGAACCCGACGACGCTCAGGTCCTCGGGGATACGCAGCCCCAGTTCGCGCGCGGCCTCGTACAGCCCGAGCGCCTGGAGGTCGTTCCCGGCGAACACGGCGGTCGGCCGGTCCGGGCGGCGCAGCAGCTCCAGGCCCCGGCGGTAGCCGGCCTCGTGGTGGAAGTCGCCGTCCGCGATCAGCTCGGGGTCCACCGGCAGCCCGGCCGTCTCCATGGCGGCCCGGTAGCCGTCGATCCGGGCACGGCTGCACATCATCTGCGAGGGCCCGGTGATCGCGCCGACCCTGCGGTGCCCCAGCTCGACCAGGTGCCGGGTGGCCGCGAGACCGCCCTGCCAGTTGGTCGCGCCGATCGAGGGCACGTCGGCGCCCGGGTCGCCGGCCGGGTCCATCACCACGAACGGGATGGAGCGGCTGGTCAGCAGCGCCCGCTGCGACTCGTCGAGCCCGGACAGGACCAGGATCACGCCGTGCGGGCGGCGCGCGGCGACCTGGTCGGCCCAGGTCCGCCCGGGGGTGAGCCGCCCGGCGCTCTCCGACAGCACCACGCTCAGCCCGGCGTCCCGGGCCACGTTCTCCACACCCCGGATGACCTCCATCGCCCAGGCGCTCTCCAGCTCGTGGAAGACCAGGTCGATCAAGGGCGACCGGGTCGCCTCGGCGCGGCGGCGCCGGTAGCCGTGGGCGCGCAGCAGGTCCTCGACACGGGCCCGGGTGGCCGGAGCGACATCGGCGCGGCCGTTCAGGACCTTCGAAACAGTCGGCGCCGACACACCGGCCTCACGGGCGATCTCCGCGAGCGTCGCGGTCTGCGCGGTGCGCCCCTGCGTCCGGGTTTGCGTCCGGGTTTGCGGCCGGCTTTCAGCGGGCTCCGGGGAAGTCATGGCGGCGATCGTAACCCTGCGGGCCCCTTGACGAAGTCCTCGTGGCGCCATAGGTTCCCGGAACATTCGGAGTGCATATCGAAACATTCGTAGATACGTTCGCGAGTAACGCTCGTCAGCACCGTTCGTGAGAGGGCCGTCCGTCCACCCGACAGGAGCTTCATGACCACCGTGCCCTGGCGTGACCCCGCGCTGCCCGCCGCCGCCCGCGTCGACGACCTGCTCTCCCGGATGACCCTGGAGGAGAAGACCGCCCAGCTGTACGGCGTGTGGGTGGGCGCCTCGACGGACGGCGACGGGGTCGCTCCGCATCAGCACGACATGACCGTGGACCACTCCGACGAAAAATGGGCCGAGCTGATCACGCGCGGCCTGGGCCAGCTCACGCGCTCCTTCGGCACCGCCCCCGTGGACCCGGCGCTCGGCGTGCGCGCCCTGGCCCGCGCCCAGCGCCGTATCACCGAGGCCGGCCGCTTCGGCATCCCGGCGATCGCGCACGAGGAGTGCCTGGCCGGCTTCACCGCCTGGCAGGCCACGGCCTACCCGGTCCCGCTGGCCTGGGGCGCGACCTGGGATCCCCCGCTGGTCGAGGAGATGGCCCGCCGGATCGGCGACGACCTGCGCTCGGCCGGCGTCCACCAGGGCCTCGCACCCGTGCTGGACGTCGTACGCGATCCGCGCTGGGGCCGGGTGGAGGAGACGATCGGCGAGGATCCGTACCTGGTCGGCACGGTCGGCTCGGCCTATGTGCGGGGCCTGGAGTCGGCCGGGATCGTCGCCACGCTCAAGCACTTCGCCGGGTACGCCTCCTCGGCGGGCGCCCGCAATCTGGCGCCGGTAAGGGCCGGTGTCCGCGAGTTCGCGGACGTCACGCTCCCGCCCTTCGAGATGGCACTGCGCGAGGGCGGGGCGCGCTCGGTGATGGCCGCCTACACCGAGCGGGACGGCGTCCCGGCCTCGGCGGACCCCGAGCTGCTGACCCGGCTCCTGCGCGAGGAGTGGGGCTTCTCCGGCACGGTCGTCGCCGACTACTTCGGCATCGGCTTCCTCCAGACCCTGCACCGCGTCGCCGGCACCCCGGCCGAGGCGGCCCACGCGGCCCTCGAGGCCGGCGTCGACGTCGAACTGCCCACCCTCAAGTGCTACGGCGATCCCCTGCCGGCCGCCGTCCGGTCGGGCCAGGTGCCCGAGGAACTCGTGGACCGCGCGGCCCGCCGGGTCCTGCTCCAGAAGTGCGAACTGGGCCTGCTGGACGAGGACTGGAACCCCGAGCCGGCCGGCGCGGTGAACCTGGACTCCACAGGCAACCGGATCCTTGCCCGCCGCCTGGCCGAGGAGTCGGTGGTCCTGCTCGACAACCCCGACGGCATGCTCCCGCTGGCCCCCGACACCCGGATCGCGGTGGTCGGCCCCCGGGCCGCCGACGCCCTGGCCATGCTGGGCTGCTACTCCTTCCCGTCCCACGTCCTCACCCACCACCCCGACGTGCCGACCGGCATCGAGATCCCGACCGTCCTCGACGCCCTGCGCACCGAACTCCCCGACGCCAAGGTGACGTTCGCACAAGGGTGCGAGGTGACCGGCCCGGACACCTCGGGCTTCGAGGACGCCGTCGCCCGCACCGCCGAGGCGGACGTGTGCGTGGCGGTCCTCGGCGACCGGGCGGGCCTGTTCGGCCGGGGCACCTCAGGTGAGGGCTGCGACGCGAGTGATCTCGGTCTGCCGGGCGCCCAGGGCGAGCTGCTGGACGCGCTGATCGCCACCGGCGTGCCCGTGGTCCTGGTCCTGCTGACCGGCCGGCCGTACGCCCTCGGGCGCTGGCACGGGCGCCTGGGGGCCGTCGTCCAGGCCTTCTTCCCGGGGGAGGAGGGCGGCCCGGCGGTCGCGGGCGTGCTGTCGGGCCGCGTGAACCCGTCGGGCCGTCTCCCCGTGAGCGTCCCGCAGGTCCCAGGCGGCCAGCCCTGGACGTATCTCCAGCCGCCCCTGGGCCTCGCGGGCGAGGTCAGCAACCTCGACCCGACCCCGCTGTACGCCTTCGGCCACGGCCGCTCGTACACGACGTTCGCCTGGGAGGACTGCACCGCGACCGAACCGGCCGAGCTCGGCACGGACGGCTCCCACGACGTGTCGGTGACCGTCCGCAACACGGGCGAGCGCGCGGGCGCGGAGGTGGTGCAGCTGTATCTGCACGACCCGGTGGCGTCCGTGACCCGCCCCGACATGCGGCTGATCGGCTACCAGCGGGTGACGGCGGCCCCGGGCGAGGCGGTCCGGGTGACGTTCCGCTTCCACGCGGACCTGTCCTCCTTCACCGACCGCGCGGGCCGGCGCGTGGTCGAGCCGGGCGCCCTGGAACTGAGGCTGGCGGCATCGAGCGCGGACGTACGGCACACCGTGCGCCTCACTCTCACGGGCCCGGTCCGGGTGCTCGGCACCGACCGGCGGCTGCGCTGCGAGACGGAAATCAGCGGCGTGGAGTGACCGGCCCGCTCAGTCCACGCCCACCGACTCGAACCGCCACCGGTGCACAGCCCGCGTGACCAGGTCCCCGTCCGGCTCCGGAAGTTCCGGCAGCTCGGCGTCGTACGGGGCGTCCCACCAGGTGAGGACGAGGACCCGGTCCTGGGGAGCGCGCAGGGTCTCCCGGCGCAGCGGCTCGCGGGGCAGCACCTGGGCGCGTGCCCAGGCCAGCAGCTCCTCGCCGCGCCCTGGCACGGCCCGCGCCTCCCACATCAGGGCGACCGTCACGGGTAGAGGTTCTCCTTGCTGACCTCGTGCACATGGTCATGGCCGTGGTGGTGCCCGTGGTCGTGGCCGTGGTCGTGGCCGTGGTGGTTGCCCGGCACATGAGGCTCCGTCACCGGCAGCGAGGAGTCGGCCGGCAGGTCCCAGCTCGACGCGGCCCGGTTCCGGGCCACCATCTCGGCGCCGAGCGCGGCGACCATCGCCCCGTTGTCCGTGCACAGCTTGGGCCGCGGCACCCGCAGCCGGATCCCGGCCGCCTCGCAGCGCTCCTGGGCCAGGGCGCGCAGCCGGGAGTTGGCGGCCACACCGCCGCCGATCATCAGGTGGTCGACGCCCTCGTCCTTGCAGGCCCGGACGGCCTTGCGGGTCAGCACGTCCACGACCGCCTCCTGGAAGGACGCCGACACGTCCCGCACCGGGACCTCCTCCCCGACCGCCCGCTTGGCCTCGATCCAGCGGGCCACGGCCGTCTTCAGCCCCGAGAAGGAGAAGTCGTAGGCCGGATCGCGCGGGCCGGTCAGGCCGCGCGGGAACGCGATCGCGTTCGGGTCGCCCTCCCGCGCGTACCGGTCGATGACCGGCCCGCCCGGGAAGCCCAGGTTCAGCACGCGCGCGATCTTGTCGAAGGCCTCGCCGGCCGCGTCGTCGATGGTCGCGCCCATCGGGCGGACGTCGGAGGTGATGTCCGAGGACAGCAGCAGCGAGGAGTGACCGCCGGAGACCAGCAGCGCCATGGTCGGCTCGGGCAGCGGGCCGTGCTCCAGCTGGTCCACGCAGATGTGCGAGGCGAGGTGGTTGACCCCGTACAGGGGCTTGCCGAGCGCGTACGCGTACGCCTTCGCCGCCGAGACGCCCACCAGCAGGGCACCGGCGAGGCCGGGACCGGCCGTGACGGCGATGCCGTCGAGGTCGCGGGCGCTGACGCCCGCCTCCTTCAGCGCGCGATCGATGGTGGGGACCATCGCCTCCAGGTGGGCACGGCTCGCGACCTCGGGGACCACGCCGCCGAAGCGGGCGTGCTCGTCGACGCTGGAGGCGATGGCGTCGGCCAGCAGGGTGGTGCCGCGGACGATGCCGACGCCGGTCTCGTCGCAGGAGGTCTCGATGCCCAGGACGAGCGGTTCGTCAGCCATTGATCTCGGTTCCTTGTACGGAAGTTGAAGGGTCGGTGAGTCGCATCACCAGGGCGTCCACGTTCCCGGGCTGGTAGTAGCCGCGCCGGAACCCGATGGGCTCGAAGCCGAAGCGCTCGTAGAGCTTCTGCGCGCGGACGTTGTCGACGCGGCACTCCAGCATCACCTCGGCGCACTCGAAGGCGGTCGCCGCGCGCAGCAGCTCGGCCAGCAGCACCCCGCCGAGGCCGGTGCCCCACAGGTCCCGTGCGACGGCGATGGTCTGGACGTCGCCCTGCTCACCGGTGGCGACCAGTCCGGCATACCCGGTGATCCGCCCGCCGGCCTCGGCGACCACGTACCGCCGGGTCGCCTCCGGCCCGCGCGAGTGGGCCAGTTCGGACCAGAACATGCCACGCGACCAGGCGTCCTCGGGAAACAGGTCCCGTTCCAGTTCCAGCACGGGGTCGATGTCCCACCAGCGCATCTCGCGCAGCGCACACCTCACGGGTTCGGTCACTTGGGGGTGACCACCTTGTAGTTCTTGGGGACCTGGGCGTCCGGGCGGCGCAGATACAGCGGCCGGGGCGCGGGGAACTCCTCGCCCGCCGCCAGCTTCTCGGCGGCCAGCCGGGCGAGTGCGGCGGCGGAGACGTGCTCCGGCTCGTGCGCCTTGGGGAAGGTGTCCGGGTAGAGCAGCGCGCCGGCGCCGACCGCGGACAGGCCCTTGACCTGCTCGGCGATGTCGGCGGGCCGGTCGACGGCCGGGTCGGTGAGGCGGGTGCGGGAGTCCGCGTAGCGCGCCCAGTACACCTCCTTGCGGCGGGCGTCCGTCGCCACGACGAACGGGCCGTCGAGGTCGGCGGCGAAGGCGAGGCCGTCCAGCGTGCACACACCGTGCACGGGGACGCCGAGCGCCAGCCCGAAGGTCTCGGCGGTCATCAGCCCGACGCGCAGCCCGGTGTACGGGCCCGGACCGACGCCGGCGACGATCCCGGTGACGGCCTCCAGCTTCAGACCGGCCTCGGCGAGCACCCAGTCGATCGCCGGCAGCAGCAGTTCCCCGTGCCGCCGCGCGTCCACCTGACTCGACGAGGCGATGACGTCGCGGCCGTCGTGCAGCGCGACGGTGACGGCGGGTGTGGCGGTATCCAGAGCGAGCAAGAGCACGCAAACAGCCTACGGCTCCACGGGGCCGGTGTCGGACGCCTTGCCATCCGCCCGTCGAGCGGTCCCCGCGGCGGCTCGGAGGGGTCCCCCCTCCAGCTCCGGCGAAGCCGGATGCCCGGGGAGATGCGATCGCAGGGCGAGGGCCGTCCCCGCTCCAGAGGGCCGGGGACGACCCGACAGCGCGGCGGGCGTGCGTGCCCGGCGTCGCGCGGCACGCAGGACGTTCGACACGGGCCCCGGCCCGGCGGAGCCGCACCTGCCGGGCCGTCACCTGCTGCTACCGTCACCTACCGTCACGGCAGGGACGTACGACGCGGAGGTGGCCGCCGGTGGCAGTCAGCAGCTCGGGAATCGTGGCCGGGCTCACCGCCGCGGCCCTCACGGCGGTCGGCTATCTGGCCTACCAGGCGTCGGCGACCGTCCCGGCCGGTCTGGGCAAGCCGCAGGCGGGCGCCTCGCCGAAGGCCGGCACCTCGAAGCCGCCCCGGACCAAGAAGGACCCCTCCGCGCTGCCCGGCGGCTCCGGCCAGGGTGCCCGCGTCGTGTACTCCCTGGGCGGCGACCGGGTGTGGCTGGTCGGAACGGACGAGGTGGTCACGCGTACGTTCGAGGTCGACCCGAGCGCGGTGGATCCGGCCCCGGGCAGCTACTCGGTGACGTCCCGCTCGAACGCGATCACCGGCTCCGACGGCATCCCCGTCGAACACGTCGTGCGCTTCACCAGCGTGGACGGCGTGGTCATCGGCTTCAGCGCGGCCGTGCCAGGCTCGACCGCCGCCCCCGACCCGAAGGCCCGCACGGGCGGCATCCGCGAGTCACGCGTGAACGGCGACGCGATGTGGACGTTCGCGACGATCGGCCGCCGGGTCGTCGTGGTCCGCTAGTGCCGTGACCGCACAGGTTCACCGGGCCGGTGGAGCGGTGTGACCTTCATCGCGACAGCGAGGTCTCGGCGCACTCGACGTCACCCCGTCCGTCCATGACGACGGGAGCGGCCCATGGATCATCGCCGGAGGTCATGGCGCTGTGGCCGGAAGTGACCGGCAGGAACACTGCACGCGCACGGAAGCAATATCTGTATCCGTGACGTGAGAAATAGCTGTGGTCCGCCGCGAATATTCCTCGACCACAGACCAGGTCGGAATTTTCGACCGCACAGGGTCCATCTTGCCGTGCTAATGTCGATCTCAGTTGCAGGTGTGGTTGCCAGAAGGTTCATTTTCCGACGGTTAATCAGCACGGCGACGCGGAATCCGCACAGGGCGAATTCCGAACATCGTCTCCGAAGGAGAAATGAAATGGCTACGGGCACCGTGAAGTGGTTCAACTCGGAAAAGGGCTTCGGCTTCATCGAGCAGGACGGCGGCGGCGCCGACGTCTTCGCCCACTACTCGAACATCGCCGCCCAGGGCTTCCGCGAGCTCCAGGAAGGCCAGAAGGTGTCGTTCGACATCGCGCAGGGCCAGAAGGGCCCGACGGCCGAGAACATCGTTCCCGCCTGACACCGGCGGCAACGCATACTTCGCAGCTGGGGCCCGCACCTTGGGGTGCGGGCCCCAGCTCGCTGCATTTCAGGGCGCGTGACGGTGAGGACCCACCGCACCACCGGACGATGACATGCTCACCGTCGATCCGACTCGCCGCCCATCATCCCAGGCTCGTTCTCGCGATTGTTTGCGCCGTTCATTTTGCTGCGGAAATTCCTTGCTACGCGCCTCAGTGCCAACATCGAGGAAGGTTCCGCTTGAACCGCGCACGCACCACCCGCACGACGCGCACCTACGACCGCTCCAGGGGTTCTGCCGCCCAGCGCTCGGGAGCGCCGCGCCGTTCCAACGGCTACGAGCGTCGGCCGGCCGCACGCCAGGGCGAGTTCGCACCGCCGAAGACGATCACACCCGCGCTGCCCGCCGTCGAGGCGTTCGCCGACCTCGCCCTGCCGGAGCCGTTGCTGGCCGCGCTCGGCCACGAAGGGGTGACCGTACCGTTCCCGATCCAGGGGGCGACCCTGCCGAACTCCCTCGCCGGACGTGACGTGCTCGGCCGCGGCCGTACCGGTTCGGGCAAGACCCTCGCCTTCGGCCTCGCGGTGCTGGCCCGCACGGCGGGCCGGCGCGCGGCGTCACGGCAGCCCCTCGCCCTGGTCCTCGTCCCCACCCGCGAGCTGGCCCAGCAGGTGACCGACGCGCTCACCCCGTACGCCCGTTCGGTGCGGCTGCGGCTGGCGACCGTGGTCGGCGGGATGTCCGTCGGCCGGCAGGCCGGTGCGCTGCGAGCCGGGGCGGAGGTCGTCGTCGCGACGCCGGGGCGGCTCAAGGACCTCATCGATCGTGGCGACTGCCGACTGGACGACATCGCCATCACCGTCCTCGACGAGGCCGACCAGATGGCCGACATGGGCTTCATGCCCCAGGTCACCGCCCTGCTCGACCAGGTGCGTCCCGAGGGGCAGCGAATGCTCTTCTCGGCCACCCTGGACCGCAACGTCGACCTGCTGGTCCGCCGCTACCTGACGGACCCGGTGGTCCACTCCGTCGACCCGTCCGCGGGCGCTGTCACCACGATGGAGCACCACGTGCTCCACGTACACGAAGCGGACAAGTTCCGGACGACCACCGAGATCGCGGCACGGGACGGCCGGGTGATCATGTTCCTGGACACCAAGCACGCCGTGGACCGGCTGACCGAGCATCTGCTGAACAGCGGCGTCCGCGCGGCTGCGCTGCACGGTGGCAAGTCCCAGCCCCAGCGCACCCGGACCCTCACCCAGTTCAAGACAGGGCATGTGACGGTGCTGGTGGCGACCAACGTCGCGGCCCGCGGTATCCACGTCGACCACCTCGACCTGGTCGTCAACGTGGATCCGCCGGGTGACCACAAGGACTACCTGCACCGCGGCGGCCGTACCGCCCGCGCGGGCGAGTCCGGCAGCGTCGTCACCCTCGTGACCCCCGGCCAGCGCCGCGGCATGAGCCGGCTGATGGCTTCGGCCGCCATCACCCCCCGGATCACCGCGGTCCGTTCGGGTGAAGCGGAACTGAACCGCATCACAGGCGCCCAGGCTCCTTCCGGTGTCCCCGTCGTCATCACCCCGCCGGCCGTGTCCCGCCCTCGCCGCTCGGCGTCTTCCACGGCTCCCTCGTCCCGAGGGCGCCAGGGCCGTCCCGCCCAGGGGCGCGCTGCCGGGCGAGCGGGGCGGTCCAGGTCACAGCGGCCCGCCTTCGACCCGAAGGCCTAGTCCGCGTCGATCAGGAACTCACCCATTTCCGAGGAGGCGGCTATGACACCGGTTCAGGCACCGCGACACGAGACGGATCGTTCCCCCATGGCCCTGGCCGACGACATGGCCGCGTCCGGCCCCCGGGTCCGGGACGACATGACAGTAGAGGTCGCGCTGTCCGTCATGGCCGGCGCACGGGTGGAGTACCTCCTGCTGTGCGACGAGAACGACCAGTGCACGGGCTCGGTCACCCGGGCCGAACTCGCTGTTCACAGCGGCAGTGCCAGCTACACGGACCGGATCCGTCTACGGGAGGTCCTCGGCGGCTCCCGCCACTCCCTGCCCCATCCCTGAACGTATCCCTGAACCTATGAGGAAGGGCGGGAAACCGCCGTCAAGATCCCGATGAGGGCCCTGCCGACGCGCGTCGGCAGGGCCCTCATCGTCGTCTCGCCGTCCGTACTCCACGTCGCGGGGCCCGAGACGGCCGCCCGTCAAGGCCGACCACAGGCTATCTGTGCCCCCAGCGAGCTGAAATCTGCTCTTGCCAGAGTAGACATTGAGCTCTGACGCGGTTAGCATCTTTCTCGTAGACGAGGTCAAGTGAGCCCGGCAGATACGAACTGGCGGGTGCAGTGCCTGAGTAGTTCCGCAGTACCAGCTCGCCCAGTGGCTGGCTCAGAGGAAGAACGGAGGAGCAGACGCCATCAGGATCGCCCGGCCCGAGGAAGCGCTCGGCCCGGGTACCGCAAGACCCCGGATTGGAAGGTGGTCCCCGGTCACGCACCGCGATCCCCGCACCCCCCTTCTGCAGGGCCGGTAGCGGAAAGAAGAAGGTCGGCACAGCATGAGGGCCGACAGATGGTGTTGAATTTCCTTCGGGGCCCTGGTGCCGTACGGCACCAGGGCCCCTCGACGCGTTGCACATCGAGGTGACATGACAGCAGATACCCCACTCAGTAATCGTCTGGACGACGACGACTACCCCGCATACACGATGGGGCGGGCCGCCGAGATGCTCGGCGCCACCCCGGCTTTTCTCCGAGCCATCGGTGAGGCCCGGCTGATCACTCCGTTGCGCTCGGAGGGCGGACACCGCCGGTACTCCCGCTACCAACTGCGGATCGCCGCGCGCGCCCGCGAACTCGTCGACCGGGGGACCCCGATCGACGCCGCTTGCCGCATCGTCATCCTCGAGGACCAGCTCGAGGAAGCTCAGCGCATCAACGCGGAGTACCGCCGCAGTGCCGGGCACGAAGTGCCCGACAGCTCCGCTTCCGATTCCGGCTGAGCGCCCGTCCGGGACGGCAGGTCGTCCGCCGCGTGTCAGCGTCCCGCGAGCCCCTGGCGACATCCGCGCGCCCTCCACGCCACACCGCGTGGGCCGCGCCCGCCAGAGCGACCGCTCCCTTGCAGACCGTCAGGTCAGCCCATGGCCCGGCTGCGCGACAAGTCGCGCGACAGCCGTACGCACATCCTGGTCACCGGCGGCGCCGAATCCACCGCATCCGCTGCGCTCCGCCCTCCGGGAGCGCGGGCGGGCCTGCCCACCTGCCGCTGACGAGTCACTCCAACGCGGGCGGCAGCGTCGCACGGCCAGGGGTCGCCGGTTGCGTTCCAGCCGCAGCGGCGAGGAAATTCGAGTCGGTGCCGCCCCGGCGTACGACCTGCCGCCGCAGGCACCCGACCTGGCGAACCCTGCGCGGTCACCCCACCGGGGCCTGACCCCTAAGCCGCTTCGCGGTGCTCCCTGCCCCGCTCCGAGAACTCCGGCTCGGGAGCGCGCGGGGGCGTGGAGACCAGGGCCGCCGCCTCGCCGGCCGCCAGCAGGTCACGCATGGACACCCCGGCGACCGCGAACGGCTGCGGCTGCCCCTTGCTCTCTGTAGCCGACATGGACGCCTCCCGAAGGCCGGGGCAACGAAGTTAGGTTCACCTAACCACGGACTGGATACCATGTGACCACGCACAAGAGGCCGAACGCAACATCTTGCCGACGTCTTGTCGGAACGTTCATCAAAAGACCGCACACCACGACGTACGCGGCTCACGACCTCACGCGGCGAGCACGCTCAGGTCCGCCGACGCCCAGCGTTCGCCCACACCCGTGATCGTCATCTGCCGGACCTCGTCGGTCGTGTCGCCCACCGCGCGGTGGATGACGACCTGGAGCCGGTCCTCGGTCAGCTCCTCCACCTTGCCCTCGCCCCACTCCACGACCATCACGGACTCGGGCAGCGTGACATCGAGGTCGAGGTCCTCCATCTCGTCGAGACCCCCGGAGAGCCGGTAGGCGTCGACATGGACCAGGGGCGGCCCGTCGCCCAGCGAGGGATGCACCCGGGCGATCACGAAGGTCGGCGAGGTGACGGCCCCGCGCACGCCGAGCCCCTCCCCCAGCCCACGGGTCAGTGTCGTCTTGCCCGCCCCGAGCTCTCCGCTGAGCATCACCAGATCACCCGCGCGCAACAGCTTCGCGAGCCGGCGGCCCAGCTCCCTCATCTGCTCGGGGGAGGTGACGGTGATCTGGACGGATCCGGGCTCAGCCGGGCTGTGCGGTGCTGGTGCTTCCATAGCCCTTCACGGTAGCCCCTGCCGGTACGGCACCCGTGCGGGTGAGCAGGTCGGCGAGGCGGTCGGTGACCACTTCCGGGTGCTCCAGCATGACCAGATGCCCCGCGTCCGGCACCAGCACCAGCTCGGCGTCCGGCAGCAGATCGGCGATGGCCTCGCTGTGCTCACTGGGCGTGACCAGATCCTGCACCCCGGCCAGGACGAGAACGGGCATGTCGGCGAAGCACCCGAGCGCCTCGGTCTTGTCGTGGTCGTTGAACGCCGGGTAGTACTCGGCGACCACATCGATCGGCGTGCTCTCGATCATCCGCTCGGCGAACCGGGCGACGGCCGGATCGACGTCCCGGGACGCGAAGGAGTACCGCTTGATGATCCCGGCGAACAGTTCCGCGGTGGCCCGGCGCCCCTTCTCCACCAGGTCGGCCCGCTGCCCCAGCGCCTTCAGCACACCGGGCAGCACCCGCCGCACCGCGTTGACGCCGGCGACCGGAAGTCCGTAGTTGACCTCGCCGAGCCGCCCGGACGACGTCCCCACGAAGGCGACCCCGACGACCCGCTCGCTGATCAGCTCGGGGTACTGGTCGGCCAGCGCCATCACCGTCATGCCGCCCATCGAGTGGCCGACCAGCACGATCGGCCCCTCGGGGGCGGCCGCGTCGATGACGGCCTTCAGGTCGGCGCCGAGCTGCTCGATGGTGACCGGCTCGTCGTCCCGCGTCTGGGCCACGCCCCGGCCGGACCGGCCGTGACTGCGCTGGTCCCAGTGCACGGTCCGTACGACGCCGCGCAGCGCGGCCCGCTGGAAGTGCCAGGAGTCCTGGCTGAGGCAGTAGCCATGGCTGAAGACGACCGTGACGGGAGCGGGTGCCTTGCGGCCGAAGAGCCTGCGGCGGCGCGGTCCGATGGCGGCGGGCGCTGCCTCCGGGTCGATGTCGTCGACCTCGTAGTACAGCTCCGTACCGTCGTCGGCGAACGCCTTTCCGGGCATGCCGCGCAGCGAGCCGTACGGTCCCGCCGAGTCCAGGGCGAGGCGGGCCTTCTGGCGCATGCCCCGGCCGACCGTCATCCGCTCCAGGGCGACACCGGCGGCCGCGCCCGCGGCCACCACGCCTATCGCGACGCCGGCGATGCCGGTCGCCCGGCGCCAGCCTCCCGCCTCCCCCGCGGCGGAGGCCGCGACGGCCACGGAGGCTGCGTTCGCCACGGCCTCCGCACTGCTCTCGCTCACGTGCCTCTCCTCGGGTTGCTCGTCGGGCTTCTGCTGGTGCTGCTGGTGCTGTGCTGCTGTGCTGCTGTGCTTGCTGGTGTTGTCAGGTGCCTGTGTTGTCAGGTCCTGGTGTTGTCAGGGTGCCTGGCGCTTTCAGGGTGCCTGGTGTTCTTCGCGTGACGGGCTGTCCTTGCGAGTTACCCGTCCTGTTCCTCATTCACATAGACGCGCGGAACGCGCGTTCCGATCCGCGTCACGATCTCGTATGCGATGGTTCCGGCCGCCTGGGCCCAGTCCTCGGCGGTGGGCTCACCGCGGTCCCCGGGCCCGAAGAGCACCGCCTCGGTCCCCGCCGCGGGCGCGTCGCCGCCCAGATCCACGACGAACTGGTCCATGGCGACCCGTCCCGCGATCGTGCGCCACTTGCCCTCGACCAGGACCGGTCCGGCCGAGGAGGCGTGCCGCGGGATGCCGTCCGCGTACCCGAGGGGGACGAGGCCGAGGGTGGTCTCGCCGGGGGTCACATACCGGTGGCCGTAGCTCACGCCGTGCCCGCCCGGTACGTGCTTGACGAGGGCGAGCGAGGCGGACAGCGTCATCACCGGGCGCAGTCCGAAGTCGGCCGGGGTGCCGAGCACGGGGCTGGGCGAGATGCCGTAGGTGGCGATGCCGGTGCGGACCAGGTCGAAGTGGCTCTCGGGGAGAGTGAGCGTGGCCGGCGAGTTGGCGATGTGCCGGACCTCGGGCCGGGCGCCCCGCTCCTCGGCGTAGGCGACCATCTCCCGGAAGAGGGCGAGCTGGGCGGCGATGGAGGGATGCCCGGGCTCGTCGGCACAGGCGAGGTGCGACCACAGTCCCGTGACGCGCAGGAGCCCCTCGGCCTCGGCGCGCAGGGCCCCGCCGACCAGCTGAGCCCAGTCGTCGCCGGGCTGGCAGCCGCCCCGCCCGAGCCCGGTGTCGGCCTTGAGCTGCACCCGCGCGGGCCGCCCGGCCAGCCGGGCCGCCGCGGTGACCTCCTCCAGGGCCCACATCCCGCTGACCGACACGTCGAGGTCGGCCTCGATCGCTTCGCGCCAGGGCCCGCCGGGCGTCCACAGCCAGCACATGATGCGGCCCGGCAGCCCGGCGGCCCGCAGGGCGAGCGCCTCCTCGGGCGTGGCGGTGCCCAGCCAGTCCGCCCCGGCGGCGACGGCGGCACGGGCACACGGCACAGCCCCGTGGCCGTACGCCTCGGACTTCACCACGGCCATCAGGGCCGCACCCGGCGCGTGGGCACGCAGGGCCCGCACATTGGCGCGCAGGGCGGCCAGATCGATCTCGGCACGGGCCCGCGAAGGCGCGGTCCGCGGGGCTGTTCTCTCGCTCATCGCGAACAGTGTCTCAGAGCGGCCTGACACTGCCGGGGCAGCGGCCCCGCGATTTCAGCCGGTCCGGCGCTCGAGGACGAGGCCGTCCAGGCCGAAGCGGGGGCTCGGGGGCGGCAGCCCCCGAACTCGGGACGGGACGGGGCGGAGAGGGCGGCCCACCTCACAGCGCCCCATCCCACAGCACCCCCGCCCCGTGGCACCCCCCCAGCACCCCCACTCACCTGCCGTCACCCGAGAACATTCCGCCATGCCACCGGAACCGCATCCGCCACATCATGCGCCCCCACCGGCGCCCCATCCGCCGCCAGCCTCCCGGCCAGCCCGTGCACATACGCCCCGACGCTGCCCGCATCCACCGCACAGAGCCCCGCCGCGAGCAGCGACCCCGCCAGCCCGGACAGCACGTCCCCGCTCCCCGCCGTGGCCAGCCAGGACGTCCCCGTCGGATTCACCCGCACCGCCCCGCCCCCCGAGTCGGCGACCAGCGTCGTGGACCCCTTCAGCAGCACGGTCGCCCCGTACCGCCCCGCCAGCTCGCGCACCGCCGCCAGCCGGGCTCCTTCGACCTCTCCCCGCTCCACCCCGAGCAGCGCCGCCGCCTCCCCGGCATGCGGCGTCATCAGCGTCGGCGCCCTCCGCCCCCGTACGGCCTCCGCGTCGGCCAGCCGCAGCCCGTCCGCGTCGATCAGCACCGGCACGTCCGCCGCCAGCACCTCCCCCACCGTCGCCGCGTCGTCCCCGGCCCCCGGCCCGACGACCCACGCCTGCACCCGCCCGGCATGCTTCGGCCCCCGTTCCGACACGAGCGTCTCGGGAAACCGTGCGATGACGGCGTCCCCGGCCGGTCCGACGTACCGCACCGCGCCGGCCCCGCCCCGCAACGCCCCCGAGACGGCGAGTACGGCGGCGCCCGGGTAGCGCGCGGACCCGGCGGCGATCCCGACGACACCCCGCCTGTACTTGTCGCTCTCGGCCCGGGGCACCGGCAGCAGCCGCGCCACGTCCGCGTGCTGCAGCGCCTCCAGCTCCGGCTCGACCGGCAGTTCGAGGCCGATGTCGACCAGGCGCACCGACCCGGCGTACTCCCGCGCCGGATCGATCAGCAGGCCCGGTTTGTGCGTCCCGAACGTCACCGTCAGATCGGCCCGGACGGCGACGCCGCGCACCTGCCCGGTGCCGACGTCGACCCCGCTCGGCAGATCGACGGCGACGACGGCGCCCCGTGTCCGCCCGGCGGCGGCGGCCAGCGGTACGGCGTCCGGCCGCAGCCCGCCCTTCCCGCCGATCCCGACGATGCCGTCGAGGACGAGATCCGCCCGCTCGACCAACTCCTCGGCGTCACCACCGGCTTCCACGACCCGCCCCCCGGCCCGCCGCAACGCCGCGAGCCCCTCCGCATGCGCACGCTCCGGCGCGAGCAGTACCGCGGTGACTCCGGCCCCGCGCCGGGCCAGCCGGGCCCCGGCGTAGAGCGCGTCACCGCCGTTGTCGCCGCTCCCGACCAGCAGCACGACCCGGCTGCCGTACACCCGCCCGAGCAGGTCGGCGCAGGCGGCGGCGAGTCCGGCGGCGGCGCGCTGCATCAGCGCCCCCTCCGGCAGCCGCGCCATCAGCTCCCGTTCGGCGGTCCTGACCGTCTCCACGCTGTACGCACTCCGCATGCGGTCGAGTTTCCCGTACGACCGCCCGGCCACTCCCGCGCAACTCGCGCAACCGTGAACCGTCCCGCATCACGTACGACCGCGAAACGTGCCGCATCGGGCCCAACTCGGCTCCCTGCCACAGACATTGACGCTTTGCACGCCCTTTGCCAGACTCACCGGCCGCAGGCGCAGAAAGCGCTTGCACATCCCGTGCTCGTACACCCCCCACGTCCGAAGGAACCGAGGCCCCCATGGGACGCAGAGCCGCCTTCCTCGCCGCCGCCGGCGCCACCGCCCTCCTCACCGCCGTTGGCACCCTGACCGCCCCCGCCACCGCCGTCACCACCTCAGCCGCCGCCCCCACGCGGGCGGCGGCCTGCGGTGACGGCTCCTACCAGGCCGAGGCCGTGCAGAACGGCGCCAACTGGACCGCCCGGCGCGGCAGCGGCACGGTCTACACGGGCACCGACATGCGCGCCGCCGTCCAGGCGGCCGTCAACAGCCTCACCTCGGGCCGGACTTCGAAGGAGCGGGTCGTGGTCCGCGGCTCGGGCTCGATCCCGGCGGGTTCCCGCATCTCGCTCCCCAGCTACACCGCGCTCGACGTCTGCGGCACGATCAACGTCACCGGCAGCGGCTCGGGCGACCAGGCGCCCGTCTACTCCCGCGGCACCCGCGACATCGAGGTGCAGAACCTCAAGCTCACCGGCACCCCGCTCTACGGCATCTTCCTGCGCAACGTCCAGAACGTGGTGCTCGGCCGGATCGACATGCGCCTCTCCCGCGGCCTGGGCGTCCGGATCGACAACCGCGGCGACACCAGCCAGTGGACGCGCAACGTCCGCATCGACGACGTCTACGTCTCCGGCGCGTCCAGCCACGCCGTCGAGACCTACGGCGTCGACGGCCTCACCATCGGCACGGTCACCGCCCGAAACGTCGGCGAGTCCGGCCTGCTGCTCAACCAGACGATCAACGCCACCGTCGCCAAGGTCGACGCGGAGAACGCCGGCACCGGCACCGGCTACGCCGCCTTCCGCATGGCCAACCGCAACGGCCGGGTCGGCAGCGGCTACCCCACCAACATCCGGGTCGGCGAGGTCATCGCCAGGGGCGGCGGACGCGGCGTGTTCTGCGTCTCGGAGAGCGGCGGGGCGACGATCGACAAGGTGACGCTCTCCCACACCGGCAACAACTCGGTCCTGATCGAGAACTGCTACAACGTCAGTCTGGCGGCCCGGAGCGGCACGATCACGGGCGGCGGCGAGCTGCGCCTGGCCGCCCGCTCGGAGTTCCCGAACAACAAGGACATCACCGTCCAGAACCTGACGGTCACCAACTCGTCCCTCAGGGAGAGCCCGTGCGGCGAGAACACGACCTTCCGCAACATCACGCGGGTGAACAGCAGCCAGTCGATCTGCTGACCATGACGCCCGGCCGTCCTCGCAGAGCGACCGCCACACCTACTCCACGCGGATCCAGGACGTGCTGAACGAGCGAGGCCTGCACGTCTTCTGACGGCGGTCCTGCGCCGCCTCCGCGATCGGTGAACCTTTCCTGAACCTGCGGCGTCCGAGGACTGGCAAATCCTGCCACGTCGCCGTCCTTCCGGGAGATCACATGCGCATCAGGGCATCGCGTACCGCCGGCATGCTCGCCACGGCGGCGCTGTCGGCCACCGGCCTTGTCGCCACCTCCGGTTGCGGCGGTGACAAGGGGTCCGGCGGCTCCGCCGCCGAGCCGGCCGGAGATCGCGCCCGGCAGGTCGCCGCAGCCTGGGACGGTTCACCCGCGGCTGATGCCTGGCGTGCCGGCTACCACCCCATGGGAGAGGCGGTCCAGCCGCCGCGAGGCGGCCTGCGGAGCCGGGCCGACAAGCGCGCCTGGGAGGCTCAGAACTTCGTCCTGCGAGGTACGTTGCCCGCCACCTGGCCGAAACACGGCCAGGTGGCCTGGGCGAACGGCGAGGCGCTGACACGGCCCACGGTGGGAGCGCGGAAGACCTACAAGGACCTGGCCCGTGCCCAGGTCGACGGAATCCCTCACCTCACCGTGACCGGTGCGAAGCTGGGTGAGATGACCCTGAGCACCAGCCGCGGACCGGCGACGGTCCCGGCCTGGCTCTTCACACTGCGGGACTACGCGACCCCCCTCAAGCGAGCCGCCGTCAGCCCGTCGAAGCTTCCCCCTCCACCCGTCAAGCCGGCCCATGACCTCCCGGCCGGCCGGCTGGCCCCACTCGGGCGACTCGTCGACATCGCCGACGACGGGCGGTCCGTATCCCTGATCGCCGTGCACGGCGCATGCGACGACGGCCCTTCCGTGGACGTGCTGGAAACCCGCGGCAGCGTGGTGTTCTCGGCCTCCGTCAAGAACCCGGAGTCGGGAAACTGCTCCGCTCAGGCGACAATGAAGCAGGTCGAGGTGAAGCTCGACCGCCCCGTGGGCGACCGCGTCCTCCTCGACGCTCACACGGGCCGCCCGGTGCCCTACGGCCCGCCGAACAGCCCGTCACCGAGCTGGAGCTGAGCCGACCCTCCCTGGCGAGCACTCCGATCCCCCCGGGCGGTGATCGCCGGGGCACGGGCCGCCCGTGGACAGCGGCAGCGGGACCACACCGGGCGCGGTCGGCTTCCCGGGCACGGCGACGCCTCTCACCCCTCCGCGATCACCACGGCGGAGGCCACCCCGGCGTCGTGACTCAGCGACACGTGCCACGACACGACCCCGAGTTCGGCCGCCCGCGCGGCCACGGTCCCCCTCACCCGCAGCCGGGGCCGCCCACTGTCCTCGACATACACCTCGGCATCGGTCCACAGCAGCCCGGCCGGAGCCCCGAGCGCCTTGGCCAACGCCTCCTTGGCGGCAAACCGCGCGGCGAGCGAGGCGACCCCACGCCGCTCCCCGCTGGGCAGCACCAACTCCTTCTCCACGAACAGCCGCTCAGCCATGGCGGGCGTCCGCTCCAGAGACGCCGCGAACCGCTCGATCTCGGCGACGTCGATCCCGACCCCGATGATGCTCATGCGCAGCACCCTACGGTGACGTCACGGCGTTTCCTCGCGGAACCCCAGGCCGCCTGGCAGGGCGTCGGCGTGGCCGTCGTCTCCCGGCTGATCGCGCACGGCGCCTGGCGCACGCGGCGCACCCGGGACAGACCCCCGACGGCTGGACCAAGCTCCCGTGCACCCCCGAACCGCCGCCGCCCCGGAACTACCCGTACCGACGCCCCTCACCTTCCCGGCAGCAACCGTCACCCGCCTCACGGCAGCCCACCGCGCAGCACTCCCAGCGGACACCCCCGAAATCCGAACTCCCCCTCCCCCTTGTACAGTTCGCGATGATCGCGATGAGCAAACACATCGCGCCTAACGGGAGAACACCGACCATGAAGTTGAAGTCTCTGGGCACCGCGCTGACCACTGCGGCCCTCATGGCCACGGCCCTCACCGGCACCGTCGCCACCGCCGGTACCGCAGCCGCTGCGACGAAGCCGGACTGCAGCAGCGCGCTGACCAACGTGAAGCCCAAGGCAACCGTCAACCTCCGCAGCTCGCCCAAGACGAGCGCCACGGCCCTCGGCACCTGGGGCAAGGGCCAGAAGGGCGGGGTCTGCTTCGGCGACCGGGGGCCCACCAAGGGTGGCAGCTACACGGCCTGCGGCAAGACGAGCAACAAGTGGTACTTCGGCGGCCCCAACAGCACCAGCAAGGAAGGCTGGGTCCCGGCGACCTGCCTGCCCATCTGAGCCCTACTGCCTGACGGCCGCCTGACCAGCTGACCAAGGGACGAACAGCACCCAGCTGTTCGTCCCCGTCACGCTTCCTGGGACCGTCTAGCCCGAGCAGGTCCCCGGAACCTCCGGGTTCTCGGCGAACAGGTCCTCCGCGCACGCGACGGTGCGGGAACGCTCCAGCCACTGATCGATACGCTCCAGGTCGGTGCAGCTCGTGATGCGCTCGCGCACGGTGTCCGGCACGTGGATGCCGCGCACCTCCAGTACGGACAGGATGCCTTTGGCCTCGCCTTCAGCCCTGCCTTCATCCCTGCCTTCGGCCTTGCCTTCCTGGTAGGCCGTCTCTCGGACCGTGCCCCGGCCGGGGAAGTAGCTGACGAACGACATGATTTCCTTCAGTTTCATTCCGGCTGGGCTGTTGCCCAGGCTGATTTCAAGGAAGTCGTAGAAGTAGTCGGCGGTTTCGGGATCCGTCTCGCGGGTCTCGTGCAGGGCGGTTGTCAGTGCCTCCAGTATGGCGCCGCAGTCGGCACTGCGGGCGTGTGCCAGGGCCGAGAGCACGGCCAACGCGAGGTTGTTCACCGCGGTCCGGGCGTCGGTGATCACCGGAAGGTTCTCCGGCCCGACTACCAGTGGACGGGTCCGCTGTGCCGTCCAGCCATGCGTGCCACAGTCGAAGGGTCCGGCGGCCCATTTGGCAGTGAGTCTGTCCTGACAGACCACGAGAAGCAGGACGGGCAGGCCGTACTTCGCCTGAAGGAAGGCGACGTAGTACGCCCAGCTCCGCTCCTTGCCCGCGACCTTGCCCGACTGCGACTCGATCGCGAGCAGGAAGTCCTGGCCGTCGGACGGACCGACGCGCAGCACGGTGTCCACGCGTCGCTCCAACGGCCGAGCCTCCGTCACGTCGGTCGTGACAGCGTCCACGGTCGCCTTCGCGGATAACGGGACACCCAGCACCCCGAACACGGGAGCCAGAATTGACGCCATGAACCGCCCTCCTCAGCCACATGAAGGGCGACTACTCCACCGTCACCGACTTCGCCAGGTTCCGAGGCTGATCCACCTCGTTGCCCCGGGCCGTCGCCAGCTCACACGCGAACACCTGGAGCGGCACCGTCGCGACGAGCGGCTGCAGCAAGGTCGGAGTGACGGGGATCCGGATCAGGTGATCGGCGTACGGGACCACCGCGTCGTCCCCCTCCTCCGCGATCACGATCGTCCGCGCGCCCCGCGCCCGGATCTCCTGGATGTTGGACACGATCTTGTCGTAGAGCACGGACCGCCCTCGCGGCGACGGCACCACCACGACCACCGGCAGATCCTCCTCGATCAAGGCGATCGGCCCGTGCTTCAGCTCCCCCGCCGCGAAGCCCTCGGCGTGCATGTACGCCAGTTCCTTCAGCTTCAGCGCGCCTTCCAGGGCCACGGGATACCCGACATGCCGCCCCAGGAACAGCACCGTGTTCTTGGCGGCGAGCGAACGGGCCAGCTCCCGCACCGGCTCCATGGTCCCGAGGACCTGATCCACCGCCCCGGCGATCGACGAGAGGTCCCGGATCACCGCCCGGATCTCGTCGCCCCACTTGGTGCCCCGCACCTGCCCCAGATACAGGGCGACCAGATAGCAGGCCACCAGCTGCGTCAGGAACGCCTTCGTCGAGGCCACCGCCACCTCCGGCCCGGCGTGCGTGTACAGCACCGCGTCGGACTCGCGCGGGATCGTCGAGCCGTTGGTGTTGCAGATCGCCAGGACCTTGGCGCCCTGCTCACGGGCATGGCGCAACGCCATCAGCGTGTCCATGGTCTCGCCGGACTGCGAGATGGCGATGACCAGGGTCTGCGCGTCCAGGATCGGGTCCCGGTACCGGAACTCGCTGGCCAGCTCCACCTCGCACGGAAGGCGCGTCCAGTGCTCGATGGCGTACTTGGCGATCATCCCGGCGTGGAAGGCCGTACCGCACGCGACGATGACGACCTTGTCGATCTCCCGCAGCTCCCCCTGGGGGATCCGCACCTCGTCCAGGGTCAGCGACCCGGAGCCGTCGACGCGGCCCAGCAGCGTATCGGCGACCGCCTTGGGCTGCTCGGCGATCTCCTTGAGCATGAAGTAGTCATAGCCCCCCTTCTCCGCCGCCGACGCGTCCCAGTCGACGTGATACGACCGGACGTCAGCGGCCCGCCCGTCGAAGCCCGTCACCGTCACACCGTCCCGGCGCAGCTCCACGACCTGGTCCTGCCCCAGCTCGATCGCCGACCGCGTGTGGGCGATGAACGCGGCGACGTCCGAGGCGAGAAAGGCCTCGCCCTCCCCGACACCCACCACCAGCGGCGAGTTCCGCCGCGCGCCGACCACCACGTCCGGCTCGTCGGCATGCACCGCGACCAGCGTGAACGCACCCTCCAGCCGTCGGCACACCAGCCGCATCGCCTCGGCCGGATCCGCGCACGAGGAGAACTCCTCGGCGAGCAGATGCGCGACGACCTCGGTGTCCGTCTCGGAGCCCAGCGCGTGGCCCCGCTCCTCCAACTCCGCCCGCAGCGAGGCGAAGTTCTCGATGATGCCGTTGTGCACGACGGCGACCCGGCCCGCGTTGTCGAGGTGCGGGTGGGCGTTGGAGTCCGTCGGCCCGCCGTGCGTGGCCCACCGGGTGTGCCCGATGCCCGTCGTGCCGGTCGGCAGCGGCCGCCCGTCCAGTTCCTTCTCCAGATTGAGCAGCTTCCCGGCCTTCTTCGCCGCCGCCAGCCCACCATCGGCCAGCACGGCGACACCCGCCGAGTCGTACCCCCGGTACTCCAGCCGCTTCAGCCCGGCCATCACGACCTCAAGCGCGGACTGCGGCCCCACGTATCCCACGATTCCACACATGGGCGGCAGCTTAGGGTCGATTCCCGCGCCGAACAGGCCGTTGCGTGCCCGAAATCGGAAATTCCCACCGGGGTACGAAGCCCCGGGTCACACCTTCGCCCGATAGGCCCTCATGGCCAGCGGATAAAACACCACCGCGATCCCCGCGGCCCACACCAACGACCACATCACCGGCTCCGCCACCGCCCCGCCCAGCAGCAGCCCCCGGAACGCGTCCGACAGATGCGTGACCGGGTTGACGTCACTCCACGCCTGCAGCCACCCCGGCATGGTGTCGACGACGACGAACGCGCTGCTGGTGAAGGTGATCGGGAAGATGAGGGTGAAGGCGAACGCCTGCACCTTCTCCGCGTCGCCCGCCAGCATCCCGATCAGCACCGCGCACCACGACACCGCCGCGGCGAACACGACCACCAGCAGCGTGCCGAGCAGGAACCCACCGAGTCCGCCGGTGATACGGAAGCCGAGCGCCAGCCCGAGGCCGATCATCAGCACCAGCGCCCAGACGTGCTTGGCGAGGTCCGCGGTGATCCGCCCGATCAGCGGCGCGGAACGCGCGATCGGCAGACTGCGCAGCCGGTCGAAGACGCCCTTGGTGAGGTCGGTGTTGAGCGCCATCGCCGTGTACATCGTCATGAACAGGGTGTTCTGCACGATGATCCCGGGCAGGGCGTACTTCAGATACGCCTCGGGCGACCCGGCCATCTGCCCGCCCAGCACAAAGGTGAAGAGGAACACGAACATGATCGGCGTAATGCTGTAGTCGACCAGTTCGAGCGGGTTGTGCTTGACGGCGACCAGACTCCGCCAGGCCATCGTGAAGGTCTGCCGCATCCCGGCAAGGGGCGGCACACGCCCCGACGCGGTGACCGGCGCGGGCAACGTGGTGGCGGTCATGACCGGCTCACCGCCTTCTCGAGCCCGTCGTCGTCCCGGGCGGTCTCGCCCTCGTCATGCGCGGCAGCCCCACCGTCCCCGTCCGGCTCGCCCGGCTCCGCGCGATGCCCGGTCAGGGCGAGGAAGACCTCGTCGAGCGAGGAGCGCCGCAGAGCCAGCTCCCCCACCGCGATCCCCTCCCGGTCCAGCGCACGCACCACCGCCGGCATCAGCTCGGGGTCCTTCACCGGCGCGGTGACCATCTCGCCCTCGATCCGGGCCTCCGGACCTGCGGCCCCGGCCACCAGCGCGTGCGCCCGCGCGAGGTCCCGCCCGACGATCGGCCGCAGCTCCAGCACCTGCCCGCCGACCTGCGCCTTCAGCCGGTCCGGCGTGCCCTCGGCGATCACCCGGCCCTTGTCGATCACCACGATGTCGTCGGCGAGCACATCTGCCTCATTCAGATACTGCGTGGTCAGCAGGGCGGTCGCCCCGTCCGCGACCAGGCCGCGCAGCAGATCCCACAGCTCACCGCGGCTGTGCGGATCAAGACCCGTGGTCGGCTCGTCCAGGAAGAGGATGCTGGGCCGCCCCACCAGACTGGCCGCGAGATCCAGGCGCCGGCGCATGCCTCCCGAGAAGGTCTTCGCGGCCCGCCCGGCCGCCTGCGTCAGCTGGAACCGCTCCAGCAGCTCACCCGCCCGCGCCTTCGCCTCCGGCCTCGGCAGCCCCAGCAACCGGCCGATGAGCAGCAGGTTCTCCGTGCCGGTCAGGTTCTCGTCGACCGCCGCGTACTGTCCGGTCAGCCCGACGAGGGAGCGTACGACCCCGGCCTCCCGGACCACGTCGTGGCCGGCCACCCGGGCCCTGCCCCCGTCCGGGCGCAGCAGTGTCGCGAAGATCCGCACCGCGGTCGTCTTCCCGGCACCGTTGGGCCCCAGCAGCCCGAGCACCGTTCCCTTGCGGGCCGCCAGGTCGACTCCGGCCAGCGCCTCGGTCTCCTTGAACCGTTTGACCAGGCCTTCCGCCTCTATCGCATACGTCATGGGTACCCCCAGGCGTTCGCGGACCCCGGACCGGGCCCACTCCTCCCACAACTGTGACGCATGCCACTGACATTCCACCCGTGTCAGTTTTTATCCGAACAAGTTCGAGCGAACGCGAAGGAACGGCGGCGAATACCTCGCGTGACGGATCCCACCTCACAGTCCGTTCGTACGCCCGTAACAATGGACTGTGATCTCTCCGGTCTCCTCGATGCCCCGGAGCGCCCACCGGCAGCGGCCGGAGGCGACTCCCTATGTCGACCTCACCCGAGCCGAGTGGAGTGCGCTGCGTGACAAGACGCCGCTGCCTCTGACGGCCGAGGAGGTCGAGAAGCTGCGCGGTCTCGGCGATGTCATCGACCTCGACGAGGTACGGGACATCTACCTCCCGCTGTCCAGACTCCTCAACCTCTACGTCGGCGCCACCGACGGCCTCAGAGGCGCCCTGAACACGTTCCTGGGCGAACAGGGCTCCCAGTCCGGCACCCCGTTCGTCATAGGGGTGGCCGGCTCGGTCGCGGTCGGCAAGTCCACGGTCGCCCGCCTCCTCCAGGCCCTGCTCTCACGCTGGCCGGAACACCCGCGCGTCGAGCTGGTCACCACCGACGGCTTCCTGCTGCCCACCAAGGAGCTCCAGGACCGCGGCCTGATGTCACGGAAGGGCTTCCCCGAGTCCTACGACCGCCGCGCCCTGACCCGTTTCGTCGCCGACATCAAGGCCGGCAAGGACGAGGTCACGGCCCCGGTGTACTCCCACCTCATCTACGACATCGTCCCGGACCAGAAGCTCACGGTCCGCCGCCCCGACATCCTGATCGTCGAGGGTCTGAACGTCCTCCAGCCCGCCCTGCCCGGCAAGGACGGCCGAACCCGGGTCGGTCTCGCCGACTACTTCGACTTCAGCGTGTACGTCGACGCCCGCGTCGAGGACGTCGAGCGCTGGTACCTCAACCGCTTCCGCAAGCTGCGCGCGACCGCCTTCCAGAACCCCTCCTCGTACTTCCGCAAGTACACCCAGGTCTCGGAGGAGGAGGCCCTCGACTACGCGCAGACGATGTGGCGCACGATCAACCGGCCCAACCTGGTCGAGAACATCGCCCCCACCCGCGGCCGGGCCACCCTCGTCGTACGCAAGGGCCCCGACCACAAGGTGCAGCGGCTCAGTCTGCGCAAGCTGTGACGCCCGGGGAAAAGGCCGGTTAGATGGTCGCCATGCTCCACCTGCGCCTGATCACGCCGTCCGAGAAGACCGACGAAGTGGTGCTGCTGATCGAGAAGACGGTCGGCACCACCCACCTCGTCGTACTGCCGGGCACCGCCCGCAACCCCTCCGGGGATGTCGTCATGTGCGACGTGGCCCGCGAGGCGGGCGACGAACTCCTCACCGGCCTGCGGAAACTGGGCATCGACACCACCGGCTCCATCGCTGTCGAGACCATCGACCTGTCTCTGTCCGAGCGGGCCGAGAAGGCGGAGGCCGACGCGCCGGGCGAGGGCGCGGACGCGGTCCTGTGGGAGCAACTGAGCGATGCGACGCACGAGGAGTCGACGCTCTCCGTCACCTACCTGGCCTTCATCACACTGGCCACGATGATCGCGGCCTGCGGTGTGGTCCTGGACAACGCCGTCCTGATCGTGGGAGCCATGGCGGTGGGCCCGGAGTTCGGCCCCCTCGCCGGCATCTGCACCGCGATCGTCCGCCGCAGATCACGCCTGGCACTGCGCTCCCTGATCGCGCTGCTGGTGGGCTTCGCGGTGGCGATGGCCGTGACGGTGGCCTTCAGCCTCTTCATGGACGCGGTCGACCTGTTCAGCGAGGCACAGCTCGAAGCCGACCGCCCCAACACCGGCTTCATCTACGCCCCCGACTGGTTCTCCTTCGTCGTGGCGGTCCTGGCCGGCATCGCCGGCACCCTCTCCCTGACCTCGGCGAAGTCCGGAGCCCTGGTAGGCGTGGCCATCTCGGTCACCACGGTCCCGGCAGCCGCGAACGCCGCAGTGGCCCTCATCTACGGCGACACCAACCAGACCCTGCGCTCAACAGAACAACTCCTGCTGAACCTCGCGGGGATCCTGCTGGCCGGGACCCTGACCCTGCTGGCCCAGAAGTGGTTCTGGTCCAAACAACGTAAGCAGGTAGACGTCCTCTAGGGGCAGCGTCCCCAGGGGCGCGGGGAACTGCGCGACAAGCCACAACGCGGCCGCAGCCCGCCCACAACAGAACCCCCCACCCCGAACCGCAAAGGCCGACTACCCCAGCGCGGACTTCACGGCATCAGCAAGCCGCCCCGCGACAGACCGGGCCTGCTCGATATCAGCCGCCTCCACCATCACGCGAACCAACGGCTCCGTCCCGGAGGGCCGCAGCAGCACCCGCCCGGTAGCCCCGAGCTCCGCCTCCGCATCGGCAACAGCCGCCGACAACTCCGCGGACGATCCCACCCGCGTCCGGTCGACATCCGGCACGTTGATCAGCACCTGCGGCAGCCGCTCCATGACAGCCGCCAGCTCCCGCAACGAACGCCCGCTCCCGGCGACCCGAGCCGCCAGCAGCAGCCCCGTCAGCGTCCCGTCCCCCGTCGTCGCGTGGTCGAGGATGATCACATGCCCGGACTGCTCGCCCCCGAGGGCGAACCCGTGCTCCTTCATCTCCTCCAGCACATACCGGTCACCGACAGCGGTCTGCACCAGCCGGATGCCCTCACGCTCCATGGCCAGCTTGAACCCGAGGTTGGACATCACCGTCGCGACCACCGTCTCGGACCGCAGAACAGAGCGTTCCCGCATCGCCAGCGCGAGCACGGCCAGGATCTGGTCGCCGTCCACCTCCGCGCCGGTGTGGTCCACGGCGAGGCACCGGTCGGCGTCACCGTCGTGCGCGATGCCGAGGTCCGCCCCGTGCTCGACGACGGCGGCCTTGATCTTGTCCAGGTGCGTGGAGCCGCATCCGTCGTTGATGTTGAGCCCGTCCGGCTCCGCCCCGATGGTGACGACCTCGGCACCGGCCCGCTGGAACGCCTCCGGCGAGACCCGGGCGGCGGCGCCGTGCGCCTCGTCGAGGACGACCTTCAGCCCGTCGATCCGGTTCGGCAGAGCGCCCAGCAGATGCTCGACGTACCGGTCAGAGCCCTCGCCGTACTCCCGGACGCGGCCCACCCCGGCCCCGGTCGGCCGCTCCCACGGGGCGCCGGTGCGGTGCTCCTCGTAGACGGACTCGATCCGGTCCTCCAGCTCGTCGGCGAGCTTGTGCCCGCCGCGGGCGAAGAACTTGACGCCGTTGTCGGGCATGGCGTTGTGGCTCGCGGAGAGCATCACACCGAGGTCGGCGCCGAGCTCCCCGGTCAGGTACGCCACCGCCGGGGTCGGCAGTACGCCGACCCGCAGGACGTCCACACCGGCGCTGGCGAGGCCAGCGACCACGGCGGCTTCCAGGAACTCCCCGGACGCGCGCGGGTCACGCCCGACGACCGCGGTCGGGCGGTGCCCCTCGAAGGTGCCCGCCTCGGCCAGTACGTGTGCCGCGGCCACGGAGAGGCCCAGGGCCATCTCCGCCGTCAGATCCGCGTTGGCGACACCGCGCACGCCGTCAGTGCCGAAGAGTCGTCCCACTGTGGTGTCCTCCGAATTGCTGTGAGAGTGCGGCTCACATCCCCGAGTGCTTCCCTAGTACATCCCTGAAGTACATCCCTGAGACTGTCCGGGGGCGGTAGGGGTTGTGTAAACGAACCGCCCCGGCGGGCACCATCGTGCCGCCGGGGCGATCGTTGCAAGGACAGCGGACGCGATTAGCGCTTGCTGTACTGCGGGGCCTTGCGGGCCTTCTTCAGACCGGCCTTCTTGCGCTCGACCGCACGGTCGTCGCGCTTGAGGAAGCCGGCCTTCTTCAGCGGGCCGCGGTTGTTGTCGACGTCCGCCTCGTTCAGCGCACGGGCGACACCGAGACGGAGCGCACCGGCCTGACCGGAGACACCGCCGCCGGAGATGCGGGCGACGACGTCGTAGCGGTCGTCGAGCTCGAGCACCTTGAAGGGCTCGTTGACTTCCTGCTGGTGCACCTTGTTCGGGAAGTAGTCCTCGAGGGTGCGACCGTTGATCTTCCACTTGCCGGTGCCCGGGACGATCCGGACACGGGCGATGGCGTTCTTGCGACGGCCCAGGCCGGCGGCCGGCTGGGGCTCGCCGAAGCGGGAGGCCATGGACTCCGAGGTGTACTCACCCTCGACGGGGACCTCGGACTCGGTGGTGTAGCTGTCGATGTCAACTTCTTCGAGCGGCTGCTCGGCAGTGGTCTCGGCCACGATGCTCCTCAGATTCTGTTCAGTCTTAGGGGGTGTGGCCGGACTTACTGCGCGACCTGGGTGATCTCGTACGGCTGCGGCTGCTGCGCGCCGTGCGGGTGCTGGTCACCCTTGTAGACCTTCAGCTTCGAGAGCATCTGACGGCCCAGGGAGTTCTTGGGGAGCATGCCCTTGACGGCCTTCTCGACGGCCTTCTCGGGGTTCTTGTCCAGCAGCTCGTCGTAACGGACGGAACGCAGACCACCCGGGTAACCGGAGTGGCGGTACGCCATCTTCTGGGTCCGCTTGTTGCCGGACAGGTGCACCTTGTCCGCGTTGATGATGATGACGAAGTCACCAGCGTCGACGTGGGGGGCGTAGATCGGCTTGTGCTTGCCCCGGAGGAGGGTCGCTGCGGTGGTGGCGAGACGACCCAGGACAACGTCCTGGGCGTCGATGACGTGCCACTGGCGCGTCACATCGCCGGGCTTGGGGCTGTACGTACGCACGGTTCGTAGCCTTCGCTTCGAGTGAATGGTCCTGAACAGGTCACCGAAACGATCACGACAGCCTTGACCGCACTGCGGTGACGCAAACCGCGTGCTGGTCGCTGGTCATCGGCCCGGCGGACCGGTGTAAGGGCCCGTCCCGTGAGAATGAGCAAGCCAATACACAACGAACAAGCAGAATACCGGGGTACACCACAAGGGTCAAAACGCGGGATCACCGTCGACGATCGAACACACAGACGCACAGGCCCGCACAGAGCGTGACCGCCCTCCGCAGAGTCCGGCGCCGGACCGGCCGCACATACGGAAACACCGACGACAGCAGCACATCGACGGTCACCGCGGCACCCCACCGCAGCACGGATCCCCCACCGCGCGGACGGCGGCAGGCCCGCAGCACCGCGAACCCGGCGGGCATCCAGGCCGAGGGCCACGACAGCAGGCACACCAGCACCGCCACGGCCACCAGCACGCGCACCCCCACCCCCACGGACCCCACCCACAGACTCCGGCTCACGAGTCGCCCCAACCACCCGGAGATGTCGCCTTTGCCCGTCCGCATGAGAGGAACGCTAGGGGTTGCAAGGCCGATACGGACGGACCAGCACACCCCATGTCCCGTCTAAGATGCGCCACATGAGCTATGGGCAGGGGGGACCCCAGTCCCAGTGGGATCCCTGGAAACCGCAGTCGCAGCAGCCCTGGAACAGCGAGGGCGGAGGCCAGTCTCCGGACTGGGCCGCGCTCGCCGAGGCGTCCGAGTCACGTAACAAACGACGCCGGCTGCTGCTGGTCGGCGGCGGCGCGGTCGCCACCGTCGCGATCGGTGCCGCCGTCGCCGTGGCGGTGGTCTCGGCGGGCGGCGACAACCAGGCGAACAACCCGGCCTCCCTGCCCTCGGCGGACATCCCGAGCGGCTCGCCCTCAGCCCCGTCGTTCGCCCCGACCAGCGCCCCGCCCCCACTGGACCCGAAGGACTTCGTCGCCAGCGCGAAGAAGGACAAGGCGCCGCTCGGCCCGGACACCCTCTTCCCCGGCACTCAGCTGACCATGGGCGAGACGGTCTACAAGAAGGGCCCCACGGCCGACACGAAGAGCTGCGGCTCGGCGGCCGGCGGCACCCTCCCCAAGGCCCTCACCGCGAACGACTGCACGCGCCTGATACGAGTCACCTACTCCAAGGACGGCATCGCCGTGACGGTCGGCGTGGCGGTCTTCGACACCGAGGCCCAGGCGGTCAAGGCCAAGAGCCAGGCCACCAAGAAGAGCTTCGTCAAGTCGCTCTCCGGCGGCGGCGTGAAGGGCTTCTGCGAGTCCGGGTTCTGCCGCACGACCAGCAACGCCTACGGCCGCTACGCCTACTTCACCAACGCCGGCTTCACGAACGGCAAGGACGTGACACCCAAGGACACCGCGGTCTTCAGGACCGGCAACGACCTGGCCCAGTTCACGTTCAACCAGATCCGACGCCGCGGCGAGGCCCAGGCATCGGCAGCGGCCAACGAATGACGGGCCGCTGCCGCGCGCCCGGTCACAGCCTCTTGGCGCTGCGCAGCGTCTTGGCGTAGTAGCCGTTGCCGTCCAGCCGGGACACTCCGCCGACATCGCCGATGGTCGGCCCGTTGACCTCCTCGCGGCTGGAGACGAAGAGCAGGTGGCCCTCGGTGTCGTAGCCGAGCACCATGCCGACATGATCCAGGCGCTGCTTCGTCCGGGTATCGAGCTTGAAGAAGACGAGGTCCCCGGGCTGGAGCTGGTCGATGCCGGTGGGCCGGTCCTTGGGCGAGACGCCGGTGAGCGGCAGGACATCGGCACCCTGGTCGGAGCGGGCCATGCCGTTGGCGGTACGCGGCAGGCCGTCGCCCGAGGCGTCCGAGGACATGAGCGGGTAGCGGGCCCGGTAGCCGAACACCATCCGCATGTATCCCGAGCAGTCCGTCGACCGGGCGCGCGCGGCTTCCGGCTGCCCGATCACGCCGTCCCGGAAGGGGTACTGGATGCCGAGGTAGTCGTAGAAGTCGGACTGCTCCAGGCGCAGGTCCCCGCCCTCCGCCCCGCTCGTGTTGAGGGGCCCGAAGTTGGCGTCACCGGCGTATACGGTGCCCCGCTCGTCCTTCTTCTGCTTGGCGCCCGCGACGTACTGGAAGGCGATGGCCAGGAGGTCGTCCTGCTTGCTGGACTTGTACTCCGCGTACCATTCCTTGAACCACTTCTGCTTGTCCGCGCCCTTCTTCCAGGACTCGGGCATGAGGCGGACCCAGTCCGTCGAGGAGACCTTGGAGCTCGTCGACGAGGGCTCGGCGAAGGTGCGGGCCGGTCCGGTCAGGGTCGCGGTGCGCGCCCCGTCGGTGAACACCGCCTTGACCTGGCCGTCGGATCCGCGCAGCACGGAGCGGGCGGGGTTCTCCAGCCGGGACCAGCTCTCCCCGCCCTTGTCGCGGGTCTTCGCCGCGCCGCCCGCCCGGTCCGAACCGTCCAGCACGCCGATGTTCGTGATCTCCGGGACGCCCTTGTCCTCCTGCTTGCGCAGCTCCACGGTGAGGTAGCCGGACGTCGCGACGAGCGCCAGCACCACGAGGCCGGAGAGGACCGGCCGCGATTTCTTCTTCCCTGCCATGTGTTCTCTCCTGGGTTCTCGGTCGCCGGGACGCCGGTTCTCAGACGGTGGGCATGATGCCGAGCAGCAGCCCGGCGGCGACGACGATGTAGGCCATGAGCGAGACGGTGCCGGTCGCCAGCAGCGTCGCCCCCTTGGGCTGGCGGACCATCTGGTACGCGATCAGGCCGGGCACGATGAAGCCGAGGGTCTGGTTGCCGTACAGCAGCGGGAACTCGATCGAGAGCACGATCATCACGGTGGCCTGGAGCAGCACGCCCAGCAGGACCACCGCGGCGAACAGCCGCTTGCCGTAGAGGATCACCAGCCGCTGCATGACCTTGGTGCCGGCATAGGTGAGGGCGGTGACGCCGACCACCATGGCCGCCCGCTGGAGGTCCTCGATGAGGGTCAGGGCGAGCCAGCCCGGCGTGATCATGCCGCCGGGCGACAGGTTGGTGGTCAGGTAGCACAGCAACGAGAAGAACAGGCCGATGGCGATGCCCAGGGCGGCCATCTCGGGGGTCAGGGCGGCGGTGGTCAACGGGGTCTCCGGGCACGGGTACGGGTACGGGTTCGGTACGGGGCGATCGGCGGTCCTGCGCGAGGCGCTCACCCCGCCCGTGGACGTCAGGAACGGGGAGGCCGGCCCCCGTCGTCGGTCGGGACGTACCCGTAGGGCTCGTCGGCGTACTGCCATGCCTGCTGGTCCTCAGCGGCGTACGGCCCCTGCTGGTAGTGGGCTTGGCCGGGGTACCCGGCGTCGGCGTGCGGCCCCGACGGCTGAGCGGGGATGCGGACCACCGGGATCTCCTGGGTCTGGGAGGCCTGGTAACGCTCCTCGTAGGCCATGGGGTATGAGGCGTAGGGGTCCAGGCGCGCCGGCTGGGCCGGCACAGCCGTGGCCGAGGGCGGCGTGGCATCGGCGGTGGCGGACTCGTCCGCCGGGAGTTCGGCCAGGTACTCCAGCAGTTCCTCGCCCTGGCCGTGGATGTTGCCGATGGCGACCAGGGAGGAGTCGGCGGACAGGCGCTCCAGCAGGGCGGGCATGAACTCCTCGGCAGACCGCCGTTCACCCCCGAGGTCGACCGCGCGGTCGCGCCACTCGGCGGGGATGGCGTCGATCGCGCTCTTGGCGGGGTGCCCGATGACGAAGACGTGGTCCGGCTGGAGGTCGGGGATGATCTCGCCCATCTGCCCGTTGCGCTCCACGCGGTCGGGCCGGCAGTTGATCACGACGTTCAGCGGCCGGTGGATGGCTCCGAGGTCGAGCAGCTGGTTGATGTTCATCAGCGTCGACTCGGGGTCGTTGGCCGCGAAGACGTTGGCGAAGGCGAGCCGCTTGCCCTCGGGCGCCGCGTAGCGCTCGACGGACAGCACGCCCGGGTCCGGCGGGGCGTCGTACATGCCCTGCAGGGCGACCTGCCGTTCCACGCCGAGCAGTTCGGCCACGACGAGGGCGATCGCGACGTTCTCCTTGAAGGTGAACCAGCTGAAGCCGCGCAGCTCCTCGTCGGTGACGGTCTCCGGGTCGGCGTAGACCAGCTGGCAGTTACGGGCGTCGGCCTCCTCCTGGAGGATGTGGAAGCGTTCCTTCTCGGCGGTGACGCAGATGCCGTCCTCCGGCATGGAACGGCACAGCGACCGCGCCACGTCGTCGAGGGTGGGTCCCATCTCGGCCAGGTGGTCCTCGCGGACGTTGCACAGCACGCCGATCGTGGAGCGGATCAGCTTGCTCTGGTTCACCTCCTGCAGGGCCGGCATGACGGCCATGCACTCGATGACGAGGGCGTCGGGCCGGTAGGTGGCGGCCCGGCGCACGATGCCGATCTGCTCCACCACGTTGGCGATGCCGAACTTGCGGTAGACCGGCTCCTCGGTGGCGTCCGGGTGGATGAAGCGGGCCGCCGTGCCCGTGGTCTTCGCCACGGTGACCAGGTCGCCGCCGCGCAGCGCCCCGGCACACAGCCGGGTGATGGAGGACTTGCCGCGGATGCCGTTCACCAGCACGCGTGAGGGGATGCTGTGCAGGCCGGCGTAGTGCCGGCGCTGTTCCACGATGCCCGCCACCAGCAGCAGCACACTGCCGGTGAGCAGGACGAAGTACAGATAGAGCACGGCTGGGTCACCTTCCCCGAACGCCGGCCTGCGGCTCCGCGAGCCGGCGTGCCTGGGTCTGTTTACGGGCCTGGAGCTGCTGGCGCAGCAGTTCGAGGCTGCGTACGACGGCGCCGACCTCGTCCTGGTAGCGGGGGTAGAGCACGGACTTGAGGTCGCCGTCGGCCAGCTTCTCCGCGCCGGCCGCCAGGGACCGCATCGGCCGGGCCACGACCAGGTGCACCCAGCCGAGGCAGACGACGATCAGGGCCAGGCCGAGCAGTCCTGCCAGGACGCTGCGGTCCTCGCGCTGGTACGGGGTGATCTGGAACTCCTTGGCGTTCTGCCAGCTGACCACGGTCCAGCCGATGTCGGCCGCCACGCCGCCGCCTGAGAACGGGGCGGCCGCGGCGACCGTGGTCCCGCGTCCTTCGCGGAGCAGCAGGCCGTTCTCGACGGGAGCGGCGCCGGCGTGGACACGGCCGGCCCGGACGAGGTCGGCGAGCGCGTCGCGCGGCAGTTCCTCGAAGGCCAGGAAGCCGTCGCTGGCGGCGATGGTCTGCGCCTTGGAGTCCACCACGCGGACCTCGCCGAGCCCGGGCCGCTTCAGCAGCGAGTTGAGGAACTCGACCCGGACCTCGCCGACCAGGGTCATCCCCTTGTCGCCCGGCAGGGGCGCCCCGGCCTGGACGACCGGCTTCTTCCCGCCCTTGCCGGCCACCCGGACCAGCGGCGGCTCGTCCGCGTCGGCGAAACCGGCGTGCGGCTCCTCGCCCGCGCGGGCGACGACCTCGCCGTCCTCGTCGAGGAGGTACAGCGCCTGGTAGCGGGTGTGCTCGCGCAGGGTCTCCTCGAGCAGTGCGCGGCCGGCGTCGGCGTCGTCCGGGTCGATCAGCCGGGACGTGGAGACCAGGTCCGCCTGCGCCTCGTTGAGCGCCCGGCGCACCCGGTCGGCGACCAGGTCGGTACGGTCACGCTGGTCCGCGACCATGCTGGCCGGGATGCTGACGGAGTCGTCGGTGCGGTTCAGCAGGAGGCCGACGGGCACACACCACAACAGCAGCAGTACGGCGGTCAGGGCGAGCGGCCCGCGCACCCCGAACCGCCCCTTGACGCGCTGGCGCCCACCGGGGTCACCGGCCGGGCCGCCCAGCTGCGCGCGCAGCCTCTCCAGGGCGGAGCCGATGCGCGCGGCCTCACCCCAGCGGGGCACGTCCACCGGGCGGGTCAGGTCGCCCCGGGCCAGCCGGCGGGACTCCAGGAACAGCCGCAGCAACGGCCGCTGCACGGTCGCCCACAGCACGGCCGCCGCGAGCAGTCCGAGCACCACCAGCGCCCCGGCCGCCAGCAGCCCGTACAGCTCCCGGTCCGCACCGGCGGCCTGCTGCTGAACCACGGGCAGAAGGGCCACGACGGTGAGCCCGAGTCCCGCGCCGACGCTCTTCTTCTCCTCCGGGTCCGAGGAGGAGAGGGAGGCGTAACCGCCCGTGGCGACACGGCCGTTGTAGCTCCCGCCGACCAGGGTCCCGCTGACACCGGGGTAGCCGCGGGAGCCCGGTTCCCTGGCGCTGACCGGGTCCTGCTCGGTCTCCCGTGCCGCCTGGCCGGACAGCCCGCTCATCTGCTTCTGGAGGAAGGCCAGCTCCTTGCGCTCCTGGTCGGAGTTGAGCGCCTCGGACTGCTCGAAGCCGGCCGTGGCGAGGATCTCCCCGCTGGTGGCGACCACCGCCATGGAGCGGAACTGGCCCAGGTTGATGGCGGGCACGGACAGGCTGTTGGAGGCGATCAGCAGCTGCTGCGGCCGGTCCTTGGAGCCGAGCACCGCCATGGTCATCAGGCGTACGTCACCGGTCTCCAGTCGCACCATGCGGGGCTTGAGAGCCGTGTCCCCGGTGAGGGCGTCCTTGTCCAGCCACCCGAGGGGAATCGTTTCACCCCTGGCGGCCAGCACCTTGCCGCTCTCCACGTCCAGGACCGTGGTACCGGTCCACTTCTGGTAGGTCTTCCCCAGGTCGGACAGGACGCGCTCGGGCTTCACCGGTGACCCCGCGTTCAGCGCGGCGGCGGTGCGGTTCAGGTCGGTGACCCGCTCGTCGATCGAGGCACGCAGAGCGATGGCGCCGTCCTCCGCGAAGTGCTGCTGCGAGGAGAGCACCGCCTCCGGTACGGCCTGCTCGCCGGCGGGGCCGAGCACCTGGGCGGTGAGGCCCGCGAGAGCGAGCACCAGCACGCACAGCAGCGCGATCGGGGGACGAACGCCGCCCAGCAGCGGCATGTCCGCGCGTCTCCGGCTGCGCCGCCGTCCTCCCTTCACGGGGCGCGCGGCGCGAGTGGGTGTCACCGGTGGTCTCCTCCGGCCTCTCTGGGTGAAGGACGGCCGCACAGAACTCCGCTCCCGGGGGAGAGGCAACGGACCGCCGTTTACAAGACTGTTGGGGAGGGCCGAGGTTGTGTCGCTCGCCCCCTGTGCGCTGTGGCGCTAGTCACGCCCCAGCGTGAGCTCCTTCAGGCCGTCGCCGCCCGGCGCCCCGCGGTTGTACAGGAAGCCACGCGTGCGGTCGGCCGCCAGCCGGTAACGGGCCAGCCGCTCCTCTGCGAGTTCGCCCGGCGCGTCGAGCGCCCGGCGCACGTCCACCACCCGGTGGTCCTCCACCGCGCCGGCGGGCGGCTTCTCACCGGTCTCCACCTCGGGCGGGATGTCCACCATCGTCGTGGCGTAACGGGCCGAGACGTCCCAGCCGTCGGTCGTCTCGCGGAACTCGAACCAGCCGATCGCACCCTCCTCGGTGAGCCCGTTGGGCGAGGAGTGACGGGCGACCTGGTTGCCCAGGCTGTAGGCGACCCAGGTGCCGTTCACTTTCTGGATCGGCTGCACCGCATGGGAGTGGTGCCCGATCACCAGGTCGATCCCGGTCTCCGCGGTGAGCCGCTCAGCCAACCGCAGCTGGGGGACGCTCGGTTCGTTGTAGTGCTCGGCCCCCCAGTGGAGCGAGAGGATGACCACCTCGGCGCCCTTCTCGCGGGCCCGGGCCTCGGCGTCCTGGATCGCGTCCGCGTCGAGCTCGTTGAACGCCCATTTCTTCTTCTCCGGCGTCGGGTGGCGGAACGACATCCAGGAGAACGAGAGGTGGGCGACCTTGACGCCGTTGACGTCACGAATGTTGATCTTTTCTGCTTCCGCGGGTGTGCCGGCGGAGCCGGTGTGCCCGAGGCCGGCCTTGTCCATCGCGTTCAAGGTGCGCCGCACCGCCCCGAGGCCATGGTCGTACGTGTGGTTGGAGGCCGTCGAGCAGGTGTCGTAACCCACGCCCTTGAGGGAGGTCAGGATCTGCGGCGGTACGAGGAACTCCGGGTACCCCTCGAAGGGCCCCCGCGGCTTGCCGACCGGCGTCTCCATGTGACAGATGGCCAGATCGGCCTTGCTGATGACCGGCTTCACGCCGGCGAGCAGCGGTCCGAAGTCCAACCCGGCCTCTCCCCCACCGGTCTTCTTGGCATCCTTGGCGGCCTGGTCGACCAGCTCGGGGTGGATCAGCACGTCACCCGCGGCGGCGACGGTGAACGAGCGGCCGCCCGGCTTCACCTGCGGTGCGGAGGCCGCGGAGGTGCACGCGGTCGTCACGGCAACGGTGGCCACGAAAGCGCTTGCCGCACGAGCGATCCGGAGAGGATTACGAAGTGTCACCGCATCATATTCACATGAAGCACACAAGCACCACGGAAGTTGCCGTCACAAGACAGTCACATTTGACTCGTATTATGGTCCAAATCGGACTCATCCTCGCCTTGTTCGGCTGTCAGTCGCCAACAGACCGGTCAACGGACGATTCCACTCCGCATGCCCGGCAGTTGGTGGACCTCCGCAACAGGATCCTCACGTACACGGCCGAACTGGAACCCGGCACCGCGTACGCCCCACCGGACGACACCCAGCGCGAGCGCGTCGCCGAAAGCGTCGGCCACCTCCTGGACGGCGACGCCACACAGGCCGAGCAGCTGCTCGCCCCGCTCGGCCTCAAGCTCACCCGCCTCACCGACACCGAGTCCGGCCGCAGATACGACGAGATCGCCGCCGCCGGCCCGGGCCGGGCCGAACGCTGGGGGCGCCTCTACCTGACCGCCGACTCCGACGTCCGCTGGCACGCTCAGGTGCCGCACCCGGTCTCCGACCGGGACACCGAACGCCTGGGCATACGGCTCCTGGAGGACAACCCCGGCGGCTCGCTGGTCCTGGCCGGCGCGCACCGGGAGGCGGGCCGGGGCGACGCCGCCGACGTCGCCCACCGGGCGGACAGCGTCTTCCACGCCATCGTCGTGGAGCTACAGAAACGCGACGTCCCGGGCGTGCAACTGCACGGCTTCGCCAGGGACTCGGACCGCCCCTACGAGGCCGTCCTCTCCACCGGAGCCGCGCGGAGCACCCTCACCGAGGCCGCCGCCCTGGCCGACGGCATGGAGGCCGACGGTCTGCGGGTCTGCCGGGGCTGGTCGGCCCGCTGCCCCCTGGAAGGCACCACGAACGTCCAGGGCAAGGCCGCCGAGCGCCACCACGCCAAGTTCCTCCACGTGGAGCTCTCCCCCAAGGCACGCGGCGACGGCGCCGACGCCGACGCCGCCACCAGGGCTCTCTCAGGGCTGGTCACGACCTGGAACTCCGCCCGCCGGTGAGCACGGGCAGGGGCCTCAGCAACACCCCGCCGACGGCAGCGACCGCTTGTTCCGCGCCTCCTTGTTGCGCGCGGCGAGCAGTTCGTCGGCCGGGTAGCCGACCTCTTCCAGGGTCAGCCCGTGCGGCCGCACGACGTGCACGGCCGAGTCCCGGACGCCGGCCGCCAGCACCTTCCCCGGCCAGTCCGGCGGCCGGTGCCCGTCTCCCACGAACAGCAGCGCCCCGATGAGCGAGCGCACCATGTTGTGGCAGAAGGCGTCGGCCCGCACGGTCGCGGTGATGATCCCGTCGTCGCTCCGTACGAGACTCAGCTCCTGGAGCGTACGGATCGTCGTCGCGCCCTCCCGCTTCTTGCAGTAGGCGGCGAAGTCGTGCTCCCCGAGCAGCCCCCGCGCGGCCTCGTTCATCGCGTCGACGTCCAGGGGCCAGTCGTGCCACAGCACATGGCCGCGCAGCAGCGGGTCGACCCCGCCGGGGTTGTCGGTGACCCGGTACGCGTACCGCCGCCACACGGCCGAGAACCGCGCGTTGAAGCCACTGGGCGCCTCCCTGAGGGCCCAGACCCGCACGTCCCTGGACAGCCGCCCGGCAAGCCGCTTCAGCAGCTTCTGATGGTGCTCGGCCCAGACCTCCCGCGGCAGATCGACATGCGCGACCTGCCCCCGGGCATGCACCCCGGCGTCCGTACGCCCCGCCACGGTCAGCTCATACGTCTCCCGCGACCGCGTCACCGTCCGCAGGGCGTCCTCGATCTCCCCCTGCACGGTCCGCCGCCCCCCGGCCTGCTTGGCCCACCCGGAGAACTCGCTCCCGTCGTACGACAGGTCAAGCCGAACACGAACGAACCCGGCCGCTGCTTCATCACTCACGCACAGATCCTCTCAGCAACACAAAGGCGGGCCCGCTCCTGAAAAGGAACGGGCCCGCCAACGCCCTCTTCAGGGGCGCGGGGAACTGCGCGAACAACCACGACGAAGCCGCAGCCGCCGACGCACAGCCCCCGGCAGAACGCTTACGCGTCCTTCGACTCCTCGGCGGCCTCGTCGGACTTGGCCGGGGCGGCCTCGTCCTTCGTGAGGGCGTCTTCCTTGACCGCACGCTTGGTCGCGGCCTCGGCCTCGCCGGTCGCCTCCTGCGCCACCGTCAGCGCCTCGACCAGCTCGATGACAGCCATGGGCGCGTTGTCGCCACGGCGGTTACCGATCTTGGTGATACGGGTGTAACCACCCGGACGGTTCTCGTAGCGCGGGCCGATCTCGGTGAAGAGCGTGTGGACGATGCTCTTGTCCGTGATGACCTGGAGCACCTGACGGCGGTTGTGAAGGTCGCCCTTCTTCGCCTTGGTGACCAGACGCTCGGCGTACGGCCGCAGCTTGCGGGCCTTCGCCTCGGTGGTGGTGATGCGACCGTGCTCGAACAGCGCCTTCGCGAGGTTCGCGAGGAGCAGCTTCTCGTGCGCGGCGCTGCCGCCCATACGGGCACCCTTGGTGGGCTTCGGCATGGTGTTTCTCCTAGGTGTCTGCCCCGGCCGTATCAGGTACCGGGGTCAGTATCCGAGCGGGCGGTTGCCCGTCGGAGATCCGGGCGCCTTTTCAGACGCCCGGAAGGGTCCGCGCCCCAAGGGGGCGCGGGGAACTGCGCGACCAGCCACAGCGGACCGGCAGCCGAATCAGTACTGCTCGGTCTCCACGAAACCGGCGTCGGCATCGTCGTCGGCGCCGAACGCGTCCGCGGCAGCGGTCGGGTCGAATCCGGGCGGGCTGTCCTTGAGGGCCAGGCCCATGCCGGCCAGCTTCGCCTTGACCTCGTCGATCGACTTCGCACCGAAGTTGCGGATGTCGAGCAGGTCCGCCTCGGAACGCGCGACGAGCTCACCCACGGAGTGGATGCCCTCACGCTTGAGGCAGTTGTACGACCGAACGGTGAGCTCGAGCTCCTCGATCGGCAGCGCCAGATCAGCGGCCAGGGCGGCGTCCGTCGGGGACGGGCCCATGTCGATGCCCTCGGCGTCGATGTTGAGCTCACGGGCCAGACCGAACAGCTCGACCAGGGTCTTGCCGGCCGACGCCATGGCGTCACGCGGACGCATGGCCTGCTTGGTCTCGACGTCGACGATCAGCTTGTCGAAGTCGGTCCGCTGCTCGACACGCGTGGCCTCGACCTTGTACGTGACCTTGAGCACCGGCGAGTAGATCGAGTCGACCGGGATCCGGCCGATCTCCTGGCCGACCTGCTTGTTCTGCACGGCGGAGACATAGCCGCGGCCACGCTCGACCGTCAGCTCCATCTCCAGCTTGCCCTTGCCGTTGAGCGTGGCGAGGACGAGGTCGGGGTTGTGCACCTCGACACCGGCCGGGGGCGCGATGTCGGCGGCGGTGACCAGACCCGGGCCCTGCTTGCGCAGGTACATCACGACCGGCT
Organism: Streptomyces sp. CA-179760; assembly: GCF_050937045.1. Classification (NCBI taxonomy): domain Bacteria; kingdom Bacillati; phylum Actinomycetota; class Actinomycetes; order Kitasatosporales; family Streptomycetaceae; genus Streptomyces; species Streptomyces sp. CA-179760. The sequence continues at coordinate 5,870,092 of NZ_JBNJLZ010000001.1, read as the reverse complement.
CGTCGTGCTCCGAGGAGACGACCAGCTGCTTGATGTTGAGGATCAGGTCGGTGACGTCCTCCTTGACGCCCGGCACGGTGGTGAACTCGTGCAGGACACCGTCGATGCGGATGGACGTGACCGCCGCACCCGGGATCGAGGACAGGAGGGTCCGGCGGAGGGAGTTGCCGAGGGTGTAACCGAAGCCCGGCTCCAGCGGCTCGATCACGAACCGGGAGCGGAATTCGTCGACGACCTCTTCGGTCAACGAGGGACGCTGAGCGATCAGCATGTTGTGATCCTTCTGTCAGGGGCGCCCGCTATTTGACGCCCTGATGTGAAACAAGGGTACGGGCGATATGGCCCCGAAGAGCCATACCGCCCGAAAACCTCAGACCAAGCGGCCTGCGTCAGCGATCTGTGAAAGATCAGACGCGGCGGCGCTTGGGCGGACGGCAGCCGTTGTGCGGGGTCGGCGTGACGTCCTGGATGGAGCCGACCTCGAGGCCGGTCGCCTGCAGGGAGCGGATCGCGGTCTCACGACCGGAGCCCGGGCCCTTGACGAAGACGTCGACCTTGCGCATGCCGTGCTCCTGGGCGCGGCGGGCAGCCGACTCGGCGGCCATCTGCGCGGCGAACGGCGTGGACTTGCGCGAGCCCTTGAAGCCGACGTGGCCGGCGGAGGCCCAGGAGATCACGTTGCCCGAGGGGTCCGTGATCGAGACGATCGTGTTGTTGAACGTGCTCTTGATGTGCGCGTGGCCGTGAGCGACGTTCTTCTTTTCCTTGCGGCGCACCTTCTTGGCAGCGCCCTGACGTCCCTTGGGGGCATCTCTTATCTCCTACGGGAGGTGGTCGGTCCTACAGCGAAGACCGTGGACAGGCGTCCGCTGCGGACTACTTCTTGCCCGGCTTCTTCTTGCCGGCGATGGCGCGACGCGGGCCCTTGCGGGTGCGGGCGTTGGTGCTGGTGCGCTGACCGCGGACGGGCAGGCCGCGGCGGTGACGCAGACCCTGGTAGCAGCCGATCTCGACCTTGCGGCGGATGTCGGCCTGGATCTCACGACGGAGGTCACCCTCGGTCCTGATGTTGCTGTCCACGAACTCACGGATCGCGACGAGCTGCTCCTCGGAGAGGTCGCGAACACGGGTGTTCGGGTCGACGCCGGTGGCGGACAGCGTCTGCTGCGCGAGGGTCCGGCCGATGCCGAACACGTAGGTGAGGGCGACCTCCACGCGCTTTTCGCGCGGGATGTCGACACCGGAAACGCGTGCCATTCAATGGCTCCAGTTACTTGTCGGAGGTCTTCCACAGAACCGACTCCCAGCCGCCGTATGAGGTACGAACTGGGTCCCCGGCCTCCGAACCAGGGGTGTCAGGCGAACGTCGTCCGCCCGGGTCCTGCGTATGAACATATTCAGCTCGCGTCGCGCGAAGTCCCTGCGATGATGCAGAGGGTGCGATCCGCTGTCGATCAGCCCTGGCGCTGCTTGTGGCGCGGGTTGTCGCAGATGATCATGACCCGGCCGTGACGGCGGATCACCCTGCACTTGTCGCAGATCTTCTTGACGCTCGGCTTGACCTTCATTAGGTGAGGTTCTCCGGGTCAGTGCCACCACCTCGCCGAAGCGAGATGCGGGGCAAGATCTACTTGTAGCGGTAGACGATCCGGCCACGCGTGAGGTCGTACGGAGACAGCTCCACCACGACCCGGTCGTCAGGGAGGATGCGGATGTAGTGCATGCGCATCTTGCCGCTGATGTGTGCCAGGACCTGGTGGCCGTTCTGGAGCTCGACCTTGAACATGGCGTTCGGAAGAGACTCGACGACAGTGCCCTCGATCTCGATGGCACCTTGCTTCTTGGCCACGCTTCGCCCTTCGAATCGACTACCTTGATCGACTCCGTGCGAGCCGCATGCAGGCATGCGGGTGCACCAGAGCCGACGAGTCAGTCTACGTCAGGGCCCTCGGAAACACGAATCGAGAGAGTCTGCCCCAGCGGACAGCGCTTTAAGCGCCCCCATAGGGGCGCGGGGAACCGCGCGAACAGCCCCCACGCCGCCGCGGCCGCCGATGGTCAGAACCGCCCACCCCCGGTAGGCGCTCAGCCCAGCGGATCGGGCGCCGCGACAATGCCCAGCTCGGCGAGCTTCGCCTTCCCCCCGTCGGGAGCCGTCAGCACCAGCGGCCCTTCCTCGGTCAGCGCGACCGAGTGCTCCCAATGGGACGACCAGGTGCCGTCGGTGGTGATGACCGTCCAGTCGTCCTGGAGGACCTCCGTCTTCGGCGTGCCCAGGGAGACCATCGGCTCGATGGCGAGGCAGAAGCCCGGCACCAGCTTCGGGCCCTTGCCGCGCCGCCGGTCGACATAGTTCAGCAGGTGCGGGTCCATGTGCATCTCGGTGCCGATGCCGTGGCCGCCGTAGTCCTCGATGATCCCGTACTTGCCACCGCCGGGCTTGGGCTGGCGGCGGATGTACGTCTCGACGGCCCGGGAGATGTCGACCAGCCGGTTGCCCTGCTTCATGGCCGCGATGCCGGCCCACATCGACTCCTCGGTCACCCGGGAGAGCTCGACCAGCTCCGGGGAGTGGCCGGAGCCGACGAAGGCCGTGTAGGCGGCGTCGCCGTGCCAGCCGTCGATGATCGCGCCGCAGTCGATGGAGATGACGTCCCCGTCCTTGAGGACGACGTCGTCGGACGGGATGCCGTGGACGACCACCTCGTTCACGGACGTGCAGATCGTCGCGGGGAAGCCGCCGTAGCCGAGGAAGTTCGGCTTGGCGTTGTGCTCGGCGAGGACCTTGCGGGCGACCTGGTCCAGATCCTTCGTGGTGGCCCCCGGCACGGCGGCGTCACGGGTCGCCGCGTGGATGGCGGCGACGACCAGGCCCGCCTCGCGCATCTTGGCGATCTGCTCGGAGGTCTTGATCTGCACCATGGGGACTACGGCCTTTCTGGACCTTCGGAGGGAATGAACGCCTTCAACGATACGGGGCCGCTCGATGACCCCTCACGCAGCAGCCGCGGCTCCCCGAGGGGAACCGCGGCCGTCGCTGCGTACGAACGACTACTTGTCGCCCTCGTCACGCTTCAGCGCCTCCATGGCGCGCGTCGTGACGTCCTCCACCTTGCCGAGCGCGGAGATCGTGACCACCAGGCCCTGGGCCTTGTAGTAGTCGATGATCGGCTCGGTCTGGGTGTGGTAGACCTCCAGCCGCTTGCGGACGGTCTCCTCGGAGTCGTCGCCCCGCTGGTACAGCTCGCCGCCGCAGACGTCGCAGACGCCCTCCTTGGCCGGCGGCTTGTACGTCACGTGGAAGACGTGCGCCGACTCGTTGCGGCAGACACGGCGGCCGGCGATCCGCTTGACGACCTCGTCCTCGGGGACCTCCAGGTCCAGCACCGCGTCCAGCTGCATGGTCTCGGTCTCCAGCAGCTCGTCGAGCGCTTCGGCCTGCGAGACATTGCGGGGGAAGCCGTCCAGCAGGAAACCGTTCTCGGCGTCCGGCTGCTCCATGCGGTCCTTCGCCATGGCGATGGTGACCTCGTCGGGCACCAGGTTTCCCGCGTCGATGTAGGACTTCGCCAGTTTGCCGAGTTCCGTCTGCTGACTGATGTTGGCCCGGAACAGGTCGCCCGTGGAGATGTGCGGGATCGACAGGTTTCTGGCCAGGAACGCGGCCTGCGTTCCCTTACCGGCGCCCGGCGGCCCGACGAGGACGATACGCATCAGCGGAGGAACCCTTCGTAATTGCGCTGCTGGAGCTGGCTCTCGATCTGCTTCACGGTCTCGAGGCCCACACCCACGATGATCAGGATGCTGGTCCCGCCGAACGGGAAGTTCTGGTTTGCCCCGAAACCAACCAACGCCATCGTCGGTACGAGAGCGATCAGACCCAGGTACAGCGAACCCGGCCAGGTGATCCGGTTGAGTACGTAGCTCAGGTACTCAGCGGTCGGTCGGCCAGCCCGGATGCCCGGGATGAAGCCACCATACTTCTTCATGTTGTCGGCGACTTCCTCGGGGTTGAAGGAGATCGCCACATAGAAGAACGCGAAGAAAACGATCAGCAGGAAGTACGTAATGATGTAGTACGGGTGGTCGCCCTTGACGAAGTGTTGCTCGATCCAGGTCTTCCAGCCCGAGTTGCCTCCGGCGAACTGAGCGATCAGCGCCGGGATGTAGAGCAGCGACGAGGCGAAGATGACAGGGATCACACCCGCCTGGTTCACCTTCAGCGGGATGTACGTGGACGTGCCGCCGTAGGAGCGGCGGCCGATCATGCGCTTGGCGTACTGCACCGGGATGCGGCGCTGGGCCTGCTCGACGAAGACGACCAGGCCGACCATGACCAGGCCGACGAGGATGACGGTGCCGAACTCGATCCAGCCTCCGGCCAGGGTGCCCTGCTTCTTGATGGCCCACAGGGCGGACGGGAAGGTGGCGGCGATCGAGATGAACATCAGGATCGACATGCCGTTGCCGATGCCGCGGTCGGTGATGAGCTCACCGAGCCACATCACGGCCGCCGTACCGGCGGTCATCGTGATGACCATGGTGATGGTGACGAAGATCGACTGGTCGGGGACGATCTGGCTGGCCACCGGGCAGCCCGAGAACAGGGCGCCGCTGCGGGCGGTGGCGACGAGGCCGGTGCCCTGGAGGATGGCGAGGGCGATCGTCAGGTAGCGGGTGTACTGCGTGATCTTCGCCGTACCGGCCTGGCCCTCCTTCTTCAGGGCTTCCAGGCGGGGGATCACCACGGTCAGCAGCTGGAGGATGATGCTCGCCGTGATGTACGGCATGATGCCCAGCGCGAAGATGGTGATCTGCAGCAGCGCACCGCCACTGAACATGTTGACCAGACCGAAGAGACCCTGGTTGGCCTGGGCGTTATCGATACACGTCTGGACGTTCCGGTAATCGACACCTGGGATCGGGATGTGTGTACCGACCCGGTACACCACGATGATGGCCAGCGTGAAGAGCAGCTTCTTGCGCAGGTCGGGCGTCTTGAACGCCCGGGCGAACGCGGTGAGCACGGTGCCTCCTGCGACCCCCGCGCAACTGCGTCAAGGGTGACGGTCTTGAGAGTCCAATGGGAACAACGACATAGGTAACGGTCAACTGCCGCTCAGAGTGCCCGAAGTGAAGCACCCTGTGAAAAGAGGGCAGTGCAAGCCACCTTACCGGCGTGACTGCCACCCTAGGAACGACCAACCGGGGATACCCCATATGTGGGGTATCCCCGGTCGGGATCGCTCAGGTCATCAAGACGCCTGTGGTGTTCAGACGAGCTCGGTGACGGTACCGCCGGCGGCGGTGATCTTCTCCTTGGCGGAGCCGGAGACGGCGTCGACCGTCACCTGCAGCGCCACGGAGAGCTCGCCCTGGCCGAGGACCTTGACGAGGCTGTTCTTGCGGACGGCACCCTTGGCGACCAGGTCGGCAACGGTGACCTCCCCACCCTCGGGGTAGAGGGCGGCGAGCTTGTCCAGGTTCACGACCTGGAACTCCGTCTTGAACGGGTTCTTGAAGCCCTTCAGCTTCGGGAGACGCATGTGGAGGGGCATCTGGCCACCCTCGAAGCGCTCCGGAACCTGGTAGCGGGCCTTCGTGCCCTTGGTACCACGACCGGCCGTCTTACCCTTCGACGCCTCACCACGACCGACACGGGTCTTGGCGGTCTTGGCGCCCGGGGCGGGACGGAGGTTGTGGATCTTGAGCGGGTTGTTCTCCGCCATGATCAGTCGACCTCCTCGACCGTCACGAGGTGGCGGACGGTGTGCACCATGCCGCGGAACTCGGGGCGGTCCTCCTTGACGACCTGCGTGTTGATGCCCTTGAGACCAAGGGAACGCAGGGTGTCACGGTGGTTCTGCTTGCTGCCGATGTAGGACTTGACCTGCGTAATCTTGAGCTGCGCCATGATTACGCACCCGCCCCGGCACGCGCACGGAGAAGAGCCGCGGGAGCGACGTCCTCGAGGGGCAGACCACGGCGGGCCGCGATCTCCTCGGGACGCTGCAGACCCCGGAGGGCCTCCACGGTCGCGTGCACGATGTTGATCGCGTTGTCGGAGCCGAGCGACTTCGACAGCACGTCGTGGATACCGGCGCACTCGAGCACGGCACGCACCGGACCACCGGCGATCACACCGGTACCGGGCGACGCGGGCTTGAGCAGCACGACGCCGGCAGCCTTCTCACCCTGGATGGGGTGCGGGATGGTGCCCTGGATGCGGGGGACCTTGAAGAAGTGCTTCTTGGCCTCCTCAACGCCCTTGGCGATGGCGGCCGGCACCTCCTTGGCCTTGCCGTATCCGACACCCACGGTGCCGTCACCGTCGCCCACCACGACCAGCGCGGTGAAGCTGAAGCGACGACCACCCTTCACAACCTTGGCGACGCGGTTGATCGCGACAACGCGCTCAACGTACGCGGTCTTCTCGGCGGCAGCAGCGCCGCCGTCACGGCCCTTCCGGTCCCGCCGCTCGCCGCCACCGGCACCGCCACCGCGGCGCTGGGGTCCAGCCATTGGAATTACCTCTCTCTGTTTCCGCTAGCTACGGAACCGGCTCAGAACTTGAGCCCGGCCTCGCGGGCGGCGTCCGCCAGGGCGGCGATGCGCCCCGCGTACTGGTTACCACCACGGTCGAACACGACGGCCTCGACACCGGCGGCCTTGGCGCGCTCGGCGACCAGGGCGCCGACCTGCTTGGCCTGCGCGGACTTGTCGCCCTCGGCACCGCGGATCGAGGTGTCCAGGGTGGACGCCGACGCCAGGGTGTGACCCTTGATGTCGTCGATCACCTGGGCCACGATGTGGCGGTTCGAGCGGGTAACGACCAGACGCGGACGCTCCGCCGTTCCGTTGATGTTCTTACGGATCCGGATGTGGCGGCGCTTGATCGCGGCGCGCTTGTAGGCGTCGCCCTTAAGGATCTTCTGTCCGTATGCCATGGCTTACTTACCCGCCTTTCCGACCTTGCGGCGGATGACTTCGCCCTCGTACTTGACGCCCTTGGCCTTGTACGGGTCGGGCCTGCGCAGCTTGCGGATGTTGGCCGCAACCTCGCCGACCTTCTGCTTGTCGATGCCCTCGACCGAGAAACGGGTCGGGGACTCCACCTTGAAGGTGATGCCCTCGGGGGCCTCGACCAGGATCGGGTGGCTGTAGCCCAGAGAGAACTCCAGGTTGGAGCCCTTGGCCAGGACACGGTAGCCGACACCGCTGATTTCGAGCTTCTTGACGTATCCCTGGGTCACACCGGTGATCATGTTCGCCACCAGCGTGCGGGACAGGCCGTGCAGGGCCTTGCTCTGCCGCTCGTCGTTGGGCCGGAGCACCTGAAGGGTGCCGTCCTCGGCCTTGGCGATGTCGATCGGCGCGATAACGGTGTGGGTCAGTTCGCCCTTGGGGCCCTTGACCGCGACCGTACGGCCGTCGATGGTGACGTCCACGCCGGCGGGAACCGGGATGGGGAGCTTGCCGATACGCGACATTGCTGTCTCTCCTCCGTTCCCGAATTACCAGACGTAGGCGAGGACTTCCCCACCCACGCCCTTCTTCTGCGCCTGCTGGCCGGTCAGGAGACCGTGGGACGTGGAGATGATGGCCACGCCCAGGCCGCCCAGAACCTTCGGCAGGTTGGTGGACTTCGCGTACACCCGGAGACCGGGCTTGGAGATCCGCTTGATGCCCGCGATGGAGCGCTCACGGTTCGGGCCGAACTTCAGCTCGAGAACGAGGTTCTTGCCGACCTCGGCGTCCTCGATCTTCCAGCCCGTGATGAAGCCCTCCTGCTGGAGGATCTCCGCGATGTGCGACTTGATCTTCGACGCCGGCATCGTCACGGAGTCGTGGTATGCCGAGTTCGCGTTCCGCAGACGCGTCAGCATGTCTGCGATCGGATCAGTCATGGTCATGAATTGGCCTTCGGCCTCTCTCGCCGGGGTTTCCTGGTGCGCCATCCCTCTCCCCGATCCGAGACGGGACGGGTGCGGCGCGGTGGACCTACGGCGTAGTAAGTCGTACGGGCGACTGTCAGGCGCCCAACCCTCCAAGCCTAAGCCATGAAGGGGAGGGCGCCTGACACGCCCATTGCTTACCGAGAGCCCTGCTAATCCCTAAAAGGGGGATTACCAGGAGCTCTTGGTCACGCCCGGCAGCTCGCCACGGTGAGCCATCTCACGAAGGCACACGCGGCACAGGCCGAACTTGCGGTACACGGAGTGCGGGCGGCCACAGCGCTGGCAGCGGGTGTAGCCACGCACACCGAACTTCGGCTTGCGAGCAGCCTTAGCGATCAGAGCCTTCTTCGCCATCTCGCTCACGCCTCCTTGAAGGGGAAGCCGAGGTGACGAAGGAGCGCGCGGCCCTCAGCGTCGTTGGTCGCCGTGGTCACCACGGTGATGTCCATACCCCGGGTGCGGTCGATCTTGTCCTGGTCGATCTCGTGGAACATGACCTGCTCCGTGAGACCGAAGGTGTAGTTGCCACGGCCGTCGAACTGCTTGGGAGACAGGCCGCGGAAGTCGCGGATGCGCGGCAGCGCGAGCGACAGGGTGCGGTCCAGGAACTCCCACATGCGGTCGCCACGGAGCGTGACGTGGGCACCGATCGGCTGGCCCTCACGCAGCTTGAACTGCGCGATGGACTTGCGGGCCTTGGTGACGGCCGGCTTCTGACCGGTGATCGTGGTGAGGTCCTTGATGGCACCCTCGATCAGCTTGGAGTCGCGGGCGGCGTCGCCCACACCCATGTTGACCACGATCTTGACGAGACCGGGGATCTGCATGACGTTCTCGTACTTGAACTCGTCACGCAGCTTGCCCGTGATCTCCTCACGGTACTTCTGCTTCAGACGCGGGCTGGTGGTGGTCGTCATCAGATGTCCTCACCCGTCCGCTTGGCAACGCGGATCTTGTTGCCTTCGTCGTCGAAGCGGTAACCGACGCGGGTCACGACCTTGTTGCCGTCCTTCTCCACGACCAGCTGGACGTTGGAGACGTGGATCGGCGCCTCGGTGGTGACGATGCCGCCGGCCTGCGAACCGCGAGCCGTCGGACCGGCCTTGGTGTGCTTCTTGACCCGGTTGACACCCTCGACCAGGACACGCTCGTCGCGCGGGTAAGCGGCAATGACCTTGCCCTGCTTGCCCTTGTCCTTACCGGTGATGACCTGGACCAGGTCGCCCTTCTTGATCTTCATGCTCACAGCACCTCCGGCGCGAGGGAGATGATCTTCATGAACTTCTTCTCGCGCAGCTCACGGCCGACCGGGCCGAAGATACGGGTGCCACGAGGGTCGCCGTCGTTCTTCAGAATGACAGCGGCGTTCTCGTCGAAGCGGATGTACGAGCCGTCCGGACGGCGGCGCTCCTTGACGGTGCGAACGATGACCGCCTTGATGACGTCACCCTTCTTCACGTTGCCGCCGGGGATCGCGTCCTTGACGGTGGCGACGATGACGTCACCGACACCCGCGTAGCGGCGACCGGAGCCACCGAGCACACGGATGCAGAGGATTTCCTTCGCACCCGTGTTGTCGGCGACACGCAGTCGCGACTCCTGCTGGATCACGTCTATCTCCTGGTTGTCTGCCGGTTCCCGACAGGGGCTCTCCTCTTGCGAGGTCGGCCCCTGCCGAGCCTGGCGGAACGATTCCTAGGGGGTCCCCCTAGGAGGGATTACTTGGCCTTCTCGAGGATCTCGACGACGCGCCAGCGCTTCGTCGCGGACAGCGGCCGGGTCTCCATGAGGAGGACACGGTCGCCGACACCCGCGGCGTTCTGCTCGTCGTGCGCCTTGAGCTTGTTGGTACGGCGGATGACCTTGCCGTACAGCGCGTGCTTGACGCGGTCCTCGACGGCGACGACGACGGTCTTGTCCATCTTGTCGCTGACGACGAGACCCTCACGGGTCTTGCGGAAGCCGCGGGCCTCTGCAGTCTGCTCAGTCACGTTGCTCTCACTCATCAGGCGCTCTCCACCGTCTCGATGCCCAGCTCGCGCTCACGCATCAGGGTGTAGATCCGCGCGATGTCCTTACGGACGGCCTTCAGCCGGCCGTGGTTCTCGAGCTGACCCGTCGCCGCCTGGAAGCGGAGGTTGAACAGCTCTTCCTTGGCCTCGCGGAGCTTGTTGAGCAGCTCCTCGTTGCCCAGCTCGCGCAGCTCGGACGCCTTGGTACCGGCCGACATCACGCTTCACCTGCCTCGCGCTTGACGATCTTGCACTTCATCGGCAGCTTGTGGGCCGCACGGGTCAGGGCCTCGCGCGCGATCTTCTCGTTGGGGTACGACAGCTCGAACATCACGCGTCCGGGCTTGACGTTGGCGATCCACCACTCCGGAGAACCCTTACCGGAACCCATGCGGGTCTCGGCGGGCTTCTTCGTGAGCGGGCGGTCCGGGTAGATGTTGATCCAGACCTTGCCGCCACGCTTGATGTGACGAGTCATGGCGATACGAGCTGCCTCGATCTGCCGGTTCGTCACGTACGCCGGGGTCATGGCCTGAATGCCGTACTCGCCGAACGCAACCTGCGTGCCACCCTTGGACATGCCGTTGCGCTTGGGGTGGTGCTGCTTGCGGTGCTTGACCCTACGGGGGATCAGCATTTCGGTCAGGCCTCCGTTCCGGTGCTCTCAGCCGGAGCGGCGGACGCGGGAGCCTCGGCCTTGGGGGCCTCGGATCCAGCGGCCTGCTGCGGCTTGCGACCGCGACCGCCACGCTCGCCACCACGGCCACCACGGGCCGGGCGGTCAGCGCCGCCACGGGCCGGGCGGTTACCCGCACGGGCAGCAGCGTTCTCGGCGCGGACCTCGGCGATGTTCTTGACATCGCCCTTGTAGATCCAGACCTTCACACCGATGCGGCCGAAGGTCGTCTTGGCCTCGAAGAAGCCGTAGTCCACGTTCGCGCGGAGCGTGTGCAGGGGCACACGGCCCTCGCGGTAGAACTCCGAGCGGGACATCTCGGCGCCACCGAGGCGGCCACCGCACTGGATCTTGATGCCCTTGGCGCCGGCCTTCATCGTGCCCTGCATGCTCTTGCGCATGGCGCGACGGAAGGAGACGCGGGAGGAGAGCTGCTCGGCGACGGCCTGAGCAACCAGCTGAGCGTCGGTCTCGGGGCTCTTGACCTCGAGGATGTTCAGCTGGACCTGCTTGCCCGTGAGCTTCTCGAGGTCACCGCGGATGCGGTCGGCCTCGGCGCCACGGCGGCCGATGACGATGCCGGGACGCGCGGTGTGGATGTCCACACGCACACGGTCACGGGTGCGCTCGATCTCCACCTTCGAGATGCCGGCGCGCTCCATGCCGGACGTCATCATCCGACGGATGGCGACGTCTTCCTTGACGTAGTCCTTGTACAGCTTGTCGGCGTACCAACGCGACTTGAAGTCGGTCGTGACACCGAGCCGGAACCCGTGCGGGTTTACCTTCTGGCCCATTACCGGGTTCCTTCCTTGCTGCTGACGACCACGGTGATGTGGCTGGTCCGCTTGCGGATCCGGTAGGCACGGCCCTGGGCGCGCGGACGGAACCGCTTCAGGGTCGGGCCCTCGTCGACGTAGGCCTCGGAGACGAAGAGGCTGTCGACATCGGTGTGGTCGTAGTTGTGCGCGGCATTGGCGATGGCGCTGTCGAGCACCTTGCCGACCGGCTGGCTAGCGGCCTGCGGGGCGAAACGCAGGACCGCCTGAGCCTCCGTGGCGTTCAGGCCACGGATGAGGTCCACCACGCGGCGGGCCTTCATGGGCGTGACGCGGATGTACCGCGCCTGGGCCCTGGCTTCCATGGTTGTCCTTCCAGTGTCTGTCATGGTCATTCCACCCCGCGCTTAGCGGCGCTTCGACTTCCGGTCGTCCTTGACGTGACCCCGGAAGGTGCGCGTCGGCGAGAACTCGCCGAGCTTGTGGCCGACCATCGACTCGGTGACAAACACCGGAATGTGGGTCTTGCCGTTGTGCACCGCGAGCGTGTGGCCGAGCATGGCCGGCACGATCATGGAGCGACGGGACCAGGTCTTGATGACGTTCTTGCTGCCGGCTTCGTTCTGAGCGTCCACCTTCTTGATCAGGTGGTCGTCGACGAAGGGCCCCTTCTTCAAGCTACGAGGCATCTCAACCCGTCCTTAGCGCTTCTTGTTCGTCTTGCGGCGGCGGACGATGTACTTGTTCGACGCCTTCTTGGGCGAACGAGTACGGCCTTCCTTCTTGCCCCAAGGGGACACCGGGTGACGACCACCCGAGGTACGGCCTTCGCCACCACCGTGCGGGTGGTCCACCGGGTTCATGACCACACCACGCACGGTCGGGCGAACGCCCAGCCAGCGCTTACGGCCCGCCTTACCCCAGTTGATGTTGCTCTGCTCGGCGTTGCCCACCTCGCCGACCGTGGCGCGGCAGCGCTGGTCGACCAGGCGGATCTCACCGGACGGCATGCGGAGGTGGGCCATCGAGCCCTCCTTCGCGAGCAGCTGCACCGAGGCGCCGGCGGAGCGGGCGAACTTCGCACCGCCGCCGGGACGCAGCTCGATGGCGTGCAGCGTGGTACCGACCGGGATGTTGCGCAGGGCAAGGTTGTTGCCCGGCTTGATGTCGGCCCCGGGACCGTTCTCGACGCGGTCACCCTGCTGCAGGTTGCGCGGGGCGAGGATGTAGCGCTTCTCGCCGTCGGCGTAGTGCAGCAGCGCGATGCGCGCGGTGCGGTTGGGGTCGTACTCGATGTGCGCGACCTTCGCCGGCACGCCGTCCTTGTCGTGACGACGGAAGTCGATCACGCGGTAGGCGCGCTTGTGGCCACCGCCCTGGTGGCGGACGGTCACACGACCGGAGTTGTTACGGCCACCCTTGCTGTGCAGGGGGCGGACCAACGACTTCTCCGGCGTGGACCGCGTGACCTCGACGAAGTCGGCGACGCTGGAGCCACGACGGCCCGGCGTAGTCGGCTTGTACTTGCGGATTCCCATTTCTCAGTCCTCGTCCGATATCGGACGATCCGGACCGCCCTCAGGCGGTCGGACCGCCGAAGATGTCGATACGGTCGCCCTCAGCGAGGGTCACGATCGCGCGCTTGGTGGACGCGCGCTGGCCGAAGCCGGTGCGGGTCCGCTTGCGCTTGCCCTGGCGGTTGATCGTGTTGACCCCGGTGACCTTGACCGAGAAGACCGCCTGGACGGCCTGCTTGATCTGGGTCTTGTTGGCGCTCGGGTCCACGACGAACGTGTACTTGCCCTCGTCGAGGAGCGCGTAGCTCTTCTCCGAGACAACCGGCTTGAGCAGCACGTCACGGGGGTCCGTGAAGGACTTGCTCAGCGGGGTCTCGACGGTGTTCTTGCCCTCGGCGGCGTGGCGGCGCGCCTTGGCGACGCGCGCGGCCTTGGCCTTCTTCGCCGCCTTGGAGGCGATAGCGGGGTGACGGATAGCCATCAGGCCGCGCTCCCTTCGGTGTCATTGGCCTTCGGGCCGGACACGAAGGACTCGAAGGCGGCCTGGGTGAAGACCACGTCGTCCGAGACGAGAACGTCGTACGTGTTCAGCTGGCCCGGCTCCAGGATGTGGACCTGGGGCAGGTTACGGGCGGACAGCCACGCGGCCTCATCGGCGCGGTCGACGACCAGGAGCAGGTTCTTGCGCTCCGAGATCTTGCCGAACAGCGACTTGGCGGCCTTCGTCGACGGGTTCTCACCCTCGATGACGCCGGAGACGACGTGGATGCGGTTGTGGCGGGCCCGGTCGGTGAGGGCGTGACGCAGCGCGGCAGCCTTCATCTTCTTCGGGGTCCGCTGCGAGTAGTCACGCGGCACGGGACCGTGCACGACGCCACCACCGGCGAACTGCGGCGCGCGGGTCGAACCCTGACGGGCGCGACCGGTGCCCTTCTGGCGGTACGGCTTCTTGCCGCCACCACGGACTTCACCGCGACGCTTGGTCTTGTGCGTGCCCTGACGGGCAGCGGCGTTCTGCGCGACGACGACCTGGTGGATCAGCGGGATGCTGATCTTCTCCACGCCGAAGATCTCCGCGGGGAGCTCGACGCTACCGGTCTTCTCGCCTGCAGGCGAAAGGATGTCAACAGTGCTCATCGGTACCTCAGGCCCCTTGGCCGCGGTGCGGACCAGGACGAGGCCGCCGTTCGGACCGGGAACCGCGCCCTTGATGAGCAGCAGACCCTTCTCCGCGTCAACGGCGTGGACGGTCAGGTTCTGGGTGGTGACACGCTCGTTGCCCATGCGACCCGCCATACGGAGGCCCTTGAACACGCGGCCCGGGGTGGCGCAGCCACCGATGGAACCGGGGGAGCGGTGCTTGCGCTGGGTGCCGTGTCCGGCGCCGAGGCCCTTGAAGTTGTGACGCTTCATGACACCGGCGAAGCCCTTGCCCTTGCTCTTGCCGGTCACGTCGACCTTGAGGCCGGCCTCGAACACCTCAGCGGTGATCTCCTGGCCGAGGGTGTACTCGCTGGCGTCAGCGGTACGGATCTCGACGAGGTGGCGGCGGGGAGTGACGTCGGCCTTGGCGAAGTGGCCCTTGAGGGGCTTGTTCACCTTGCGCGGGTCGATCTCGCCGAACGCGATCTGGACGGACTCGTAGCCGTCGACGTCGTTCGTGCGGACCTGGGTGACGACATTGGGGCCGGCCTTGACGACGGTGACCGGAACAACACGGTTGTTCGCGTCCCACACCTGCGTCATGCCGAGCTTCTCGCCCAGGATGCCCTTGATCTGCTTAGCCATTCTCAGATCACCGGCCTTCAGAGCTTGATCTCGATGTCGACACCGGCCGGGAGGTCGAGTCGCATCAGAGAGTCAACGGTCTTGGGGGTCGGGTCGAGAATGTCGATCAGGCGCTTGTGCGTGCGCATCTCGAAGTGCTCGCGCGAGTCCTTGTACTTGTGCGGCGACTTGATGACGCAGTACACGTTCTTCTCAGTGGGCAGCGGCACCGGGCCCGCGACCGACGCACCAGTGCGAGTCACCGTCTCGACGATCTTCTTCGCCGAGGAGTCGATGACCTCGTGGTCGTAGGCCTTGAGCCGGATGCGGATCTTCTGTCCCGCCATGGCTACTCAGTAGTCCTGTCTCTCGTAACGCTCTGGAACCCGGCGGATTCCTTCTGCTGCCTTCGTTCCTCCGACCCACGCGGTCGGGCGTGTCGCACTCTCGCTGACATGGATGCCCCTTGTTCGAACATCCCTGCGGGATTGCACACGGCCCTGCCGGAACCGCGAGCCGGGGGCGGAAGGCCCACCGGGTGCCTGGCCGGTGCCGCGCTGACACTTCCCGGAAGATTCCCGTACGTCCGCCTCAGCGCTGCCGTGTGGCAGTTGGGGCGACGAGTACTGTGGGACTCGCTTCCGGTCCCCCCGGCGGGAGGCGCACAGCATCAACACTCGACCGAGCAACTCGGACAGTCTGCCATATGGGGCGGGGGCTGCGCCAATCGAGCCGAGGAGAATACCCGGGGGTGACGTAGGTCAAACCGCAGGCCGCGCGACCCCGCCGAGCCGCTCCAGTTCCGCGTCGTAGGCCCGGTAGCCGGCCTTCCCCAGTCGGGTGCGTGCGAGGCCGCCCGCAGGCTTCCCGGCAGGTGGGCGACGCGCCACATGCGGTGGATGTCGGCGGGAGTGGTCCGGGCGCCGACCGGTGCGGCGAGGCCGCATGCGACATGAAGGGTCTCCGCGATTCGACGGCCCCTCCCCGGCCTGCGTTCCCGCGGCGATGGCCGCGGTGACGAGTGCGTGGAGGAACCGGGTCAGCTGGAGATCGGCGCCGATACGGCACATGCGCCGCACCAGCTCGGGCCCTCGAGCCGTCCCACGAGGTCGGGGACACCCGCGATGCCGTCGGACCAGAGCAGCAGCGACGCGGCGGACACGTCGTGGTCCCTGAAGTACCCGAGCTCGTCCGCGATGATCATGATGTCGTCGGAGAAGCATCCGATCGCACGGACGCCCTCCATGAGGCACCGCATGTCGTCCTGCCGAGGGGCGAGGAACTCCCCCACGGATGTGTCGGCGAGCGCCCACGTCCCGGTGGCCCGGACAGCGCCGATCTCGACGATGCCGCCGAGGGCGGCGAAGATCGCTCGTGCCATGCGCTCGGCTTGTGCCGAGGTGATCACCGGCCGGTCAGAGCTGTCGCGCACCGCGTTCTCCCGTCCTCGTCGACAGTCACTGATCAACAGGAAGCCGTCGGCTGGACTTCGCCGGTGAGCTTCCGCAATGCCGCGTCAGGTGTGGGGGCCAGCAGCCGGACGCTGTCCATTCCGGCGTAGACCGAGCCGTCCTCCGCCATGGCCAGGTGCTGGTTCCCGCGGTCGCGCATGCCGATGGGGTACAGGCCGACACCCGCCTGCTCGGCCAGGTCGTCGATGATCTCCGCGTCCCAGAACGCGAGCAGCGGATCCAGCGAGAACTCCATCCACGGCATCGAGTCCCACGGCTCGCGGTAGGGAGCGCCCACGGCGCCGAACTCTGCGAGGAAGCGCCGTGCCGCGTCGTGCATCTCGAACTCGCCGGTCTGGAGAAGGATGCTTTCCCAGGTCTCCGTGGGGACGGACCGGCCCGGGAACCAGCCGCCCGCCCGCAGCACCCGGTCCGTCTCCTTGGACCAGCGCAGCCCGGCGTCCGAGCCGGTCTCCACGATGTTCAGTCGCCGCCAGAAGGGGGGCTCGGCCACTGGTGCGGCGGGTGCCCAGAGGGCAGACCGGGCACCCTGCGCCTCGACCAGACGGACCAGCGCCTGGTCAGTGGTCGAGGCGAGCAGTTCCGCACGGTCCCTCACCAGGTGAAGGGCTCCGCCCTCGGTGATGCCCAGGAAACTGGCGCCCTCGTCCGCGGTACCGACGGGGTAGAGGGGCCCCGCTTCCCGGCCGGCCCTCGCGAACCGCTCGTCCTGCCACTGGGCGCGAAGGGGATCGAACCGGATGGCGGACGACGTGGTGATCGTGTCGGCGGGCCAGCCGTAGGTCACCAGCCCGCCGAACTCGGAGAGGAACCGGCGCGCGGCCTCGTGGGCCACGAAGGACCCACGCTCGCTCAGGATGGACTCCCAAGTACCTGTCGGCACCGAACGACCGGGGCGCCAGCCTGCGCGGCGCAGTACTTCACTCACCGGCACGGCATCTGACGTCAATGCCACACCTCGGAGCACAGGGCGGCGGCGACGAACCCCTCCCCCGTCGTGACTGTCAGGTCAGGCTGCTCGACCTGCTGTGCGACCCTTTCGCGATCGAAAGCGCTGAACTCGAAGAGGAAGTGCTCGGCGAAAGCGGGCCGGTCCAGGGAGAATCCATCGAGGTCAATCTCCGAATTCGCACGGTCGGCGCCCTGACAAAGGACTGACACGAAGAGTGGGAAGTGGTCCGCCCTGAGGAGACGATCGGCATCGTGAATGACCCCCGCGAACCCGACCCCGCCCGTCACCTCAACGCACAGGTCGTCCAGGCAGTCCACCAAGGCGTCCCAGTTCCTGCCGAAATAGCCTGGAAAGCGCAGCCTGTCCGCGAATGAACGAAAAATCGCCTCCTCGGTCAGCAAGTCCCGGGAATCGAAGTGATGGACAAGCCCCCTTTCGTCTCGAGCTCTGACAACTGCCGCTGGACCTCCGCCTCTCCTCGCGGAACGAAGATGGCCCAGGGCGCCGAGGTCTCGGTGATGTCGAAAACCGTCATCGCTCGATCGTCCTGTGAATTCGCCGACGTAGTAGAACGTTCCATAGTGGTCCGGTGTGTAAGCCGCATGCCCTCCGGGGACGACCAGCGGTCTTGCCGTCGCCATGTTCGGTCGGGATGCGGGCCTTGAGCACGCGCATGGCGTCGGCGACCGCGCTGTCGCCGTCCTCGACATACCTGCCGTCGGTTCCCGGCGTGGACCCGGCCAGTGAGCCCGAGATGACGAATCGCGGCGTGTCGGGGATCCCGCCTCCCGGACGGAGACGGACGACTGCCGGTGTCGCCACTGGCGTACCGGTCTGTGTGGTCGTCTGCTCACAGAGGATCGTGCCGTCCCGACAGAAGCCGGTTCGTTCCTCCGCAAACACGCCGCCCTCGGCGAATCGCAGTGTCGCAGTGCGCCGCCCAGGTCTGGAAGGTGCTCTGTCACATGCCCCAGGGGTCAGGGTGCGGCTTGCGGTCCGGGTCCTGGGACCAGGTCAGACGCTTCTCGATCTGATCCCCGGTGAGGCTGACGAGCCGGTCGACCGCCCAGCCGTTCCACTGGATCGCACCAGGAAACTGCGGCAGCCGGAAGGCGGGCAGACGCGTCGGCAGCGCCTCGGCACGGTACACGGGCTTCTTGACTTCCCCGTCCAGCCTCTTCGGCTTCGACGACCTGCGCAGATCAAGGCAGTCGACCACCTGTTCCACCAGGTAGACGAAGTGCTCATCGCCCTTGGCACCCTTGATGTCGACCGGCACCAGACGACCGGCCGACAACAGCGCATCCCCCAGGCCGTCGGCGAGACGCCGGCTGAGCACGGGAGCGCCCGGCCTGCCGGAGGGGAACTCGCTCTTGGGCCAGCGCCGCTCGCCCATCCACTCGGCACTCAGCCGGGCGGGCGGTTCCGCACCGGCGCCGGCACTCTGCCAGCGCATGAGCTGACGCACACCGACGTTGTCGAGATGCAACTGCTGGTACTCACTGAGGCTCGGCAGGAGTCGGTACACCGACAGCGGCTCGCCGGGCACGTCGGTCATCGCGTCACCATCCTTGTCCGTCGTCACGTCGAAACAGTCCATCACGGTGCCGTCCACACCGCGTTCGCCGCCGGTTGCCCGCTCGCCAGCTCCCGCTCGACCTGCTGTCCGATGGACCGAAGTTCCGAACGCAGTGCGCCTCGGATGGCACGGGCTCCGTATCCGGCCGTCGTCATCCGGTCGACCGTGGTCTCGAGATGCGTGTTGAGGCGCAGCAGGAACGGCTTGCGGTGGGTGAAGTTGTGCGGCCGTGGATGTCCCAGCGGGATCCCGTTCACCGCGTCATTGATGTCGACCCCGTATTTCTCCAGCAGGGCCCGGCTCTCCGCCGCCCTGTTGCGCTTCATACCGGACGGCACAATGTGGGCGGCAGCCTCGCCAGCTCCCTTTGCGCGCCCCTCTCTCGCCAGGTTCTTCGCCAGCAGATCGGCGTTCTCCGCACAGGTCAGCAGCCCGAGGTAGTCGAGCCACGACAGCGGGTTCGGAACGTACGCCCTGGGGTTCGGGCCCGCGTCCAGCCCAAGTGGGTCCGAACTGATGTAGGCCGCGTTGATCGGGTCGTAGTACCGGAAGAAGTTGTAGTGGAGCTGCGTCTCGGGGTCGAAGTACTGACCGGGGAAGCGCAACGGGGTGGAGGTGTCGTACGCCCCGTCCGGGGCCGTGAGTCCCCAGAGTGTGGCGTCGGAGCGCCAGGCGATCTCGCCGGCCTCCGAGACCAGCTCGGTCGGGGTGCCGACCAGATCGGTCACGATGGCGAAGAACCGTTCGTCGACGATCTCCTGAGGTGCGTCGGCGACAGTGGTGCGCTCCGTCTGGGTCAGCGGGCGGGTGCCGTCTCGTTCCCAGGTCACTGTGGTCACCTCGGGTGCCCCTGCGCCCACGGTGGTCTGCTCCACAAGATGTGGGCCGTCCCAGGTGAAACGGGTCTCCTCAGCGACGCCTCGCCCGTCTGGGGTCAGTCGCTGCTTGGCAATCCGGCGCCCCAGCGGGTCGTACAGATACCGCCAGACCGTTCCGTCGGGGGTGATGACCGAGGTGAGACGATCGTCGGCGTCCCAGGTGTAGCGCCAGATGTCGGGCTTGCGTGACAGCCGTGTCCTGCGGCGCAGGACGACGCGTCCGGCGGCGTCGTACTCGTAGTGGACATCGCCCGCGCGCAGCACTCGGTTGCCCTGGTACAGGCGCTCGCCGCGGGCCTCCGGGGCACCATAGCGGTCCGGCCAAGCTGCCCGGGTCTGGTTGCCCCGTGCGTCGTAGGCGTAGGACTCCGTCCACTCCCCCGTGTGAACGCTGAGAACGCGTCCCGCCGGGTCGAGGCCGAAGGTACGGCGCCCGGTCGTGCGGTCCTCGTACGCGGTGACGTGGCCGTCGGGGCGGTACGTGTAGCTGCGCTGCGTGAGCGGTGACGCGCTGCCCATCGAGGTCAGCTGGTGCGTGCGGAGCCGGTCTCCCGCGTCCCAGGTCTGGGTGAGCGTAAGCGCCTCGTCGATCTCCCGGGTCGTCTCACGGCCGAGGCCGTCGTGGTCGAAGGCGAGGGTGTGGCCGACGGAGGTGAGCCGGGTACGGTGCCCGGCGGCGTCGTACGAGTACGTCGTGACGGCACCGCTCGGCGTGGTCCGGCGGGTCGGCCGGCCGAGGACGTCGTAAGTTGTGGCGAGGACCCGCCCGTCGATGGTCTCGGTGGTGATGCGCCCCCCGAGGTCGTAGTCGTACGCGAGCGTGGCGTCCGGCCCTCCGGCCCGCACGAGTCGGCCTGAGCGGTCATGGAGGTACGTCGTCGCCCGGCCGTCCAGTACCGCCCGGATCCGGTTGCCGACCTCGTCGTAGGAGAACGCGGCTGTCTGCCCGACTGCGTTGACGCGGCTGAGCAGTTGGCGGGCGGGGTCGTAGGCATAGGTGAGCGTGCGCCCGTCGAAGTCCGTCTCCGCCACCAGGTTGCCGACCGCGTCATAACGGTAATCCCAGGTCAGGCCACGTGCGTCGGTCACGTGGAGGAGCCGCAGCTCCTTGTCGTGGGTGAAGGTGTGACGGACGCCGTCCGGTGTCGTGCGCGAGGTGAGCAGGTCGAAGGCACCATAGGTGCAGGAGGTGGTACGGCCGAGCGCGTCGGTGTGGGTGAGCTGGTTGCCCTCGCCGTCGTACGTCCATCGCTGGACGCTGCCATCGGAGTCGTGCCGGGAGGTGAGGAGACCTTCCACCGACCAGGTCCGTCTGGTCCGGCCGCCCAAGGGGTCGACGACGGTGACGCACCGGCCGAACGGGTCGTACGTGTACATCGAGACGGCACCGCGCGGATCGGTGGCCGAAGTCGCCAGCCCGGCGGGGTTGTTGATGAAACGGTAGACCGCGCCCGTCGCATCCGTCAGGGAGATCAGCGCGCCGGTCGACTCGCGGGTGAATACAGTGGTGGCTCCGTCGGCGGTCGTCAGCGACGTGCAGTTGCCGCGTTCGTCCCACTCCTGACGGAGAACGCCGCCGTCGTACTCGGTGATCTCCACCGGCAGCCCGAGCTCGTTGTAGCGGGTGGCCGAGACTGAGCCGTCGGGCAGCCTCACAGCGGTGGGGCGTCCCGCGTCGTCCCACTCCACACGGAGCTCACGACCCAGTTGGTCGGTGCGACTGAGCAGTCGGTTCCGGTCGTCCCACTCCTGGGTGACCGTGTGGCCGAGCGCGTCGGTCTCCGCGATCAGCTGGTAGGCGCCGTTGAACTGGTAGAGCGTGGCATGCCCCAGCGAGTCGACGGCGACAGTGCGCCGGGCCTCGTCGTCGTAAGCGAAGGTGTAGGAGAGGAACCCGTCCTGGCCGTGACCGGCCACACAGCGGCCCTGCCCGTCGTACTCGAAGCGGTACCGGACTTCGTTGCGGTCCTCCCATCCCGTGATGCGCCGGTTGTCGTCGTAGGCGAAGCGCAGGGGCAGGCCGGAGGAGTTGCGGACGGCTGCAAGGTTGCCGCGCGCGTCGTAGTCGTAGCGGACCAGCGTCGGCCGGTCAGGATGGCTGCCCAGGGCCAGCTCCGTGATCCTGCCGTTCTCGCAGGTGACGCCGATGCGGTAGCCGCCGTGGTGGACAACCTCCTCGGGCGTCCCGTCCGGCCGGTAGGTCACGTCGATCGCGTTGCCATTGCGGTCGCGGATCTCCGCCAGCGGAAGTACGTCGGGCGCTCGGCCGAGCAACGGCCGAAAACGCAGGGTGTGACCGGTTTCGGGCTGGTGCACGACCAGCTCACCCTCGGCGCTCCCGTCCCAGCTCAGCGGCCAGGCTGGGCCTGTCACCGGCAGGACCGGGGCATCCGCTTCGGGAACCGGGTAATGCAGCACCATGCCATCGACCGCGGTGAACCGCACACCACTCGCGTCGAGCAGGAGGCGCTGGTCGAGCGTGCAGGTCCAGCTCACCCCCAATAGTCGGCCGCTGCGGACACAGCTACGGTGATGGCGCTCAAGGACGAGCGGGAGTACACCGTCCAGTGTCACGTCCGTGGCGGACATGACCATCTCCCCTGTCGCCAGGTCGATGGGGTCGCCACGAGTGATGAGCTTCTTCATCTGCCGGCCGAAGGCGCTTGCCCCCTTGCCGAGGCCCTTGACTCCCATGGCCATGCCTTTGAGCCCGGTCTTGCCGAAAGCCTTCAGCCCCTTGGCGAGACCGCCGAGGGTGGTCAGCCCCTTCATCCCCGGTATGCAGTCCAGCGCGGCCAGACCCACGTCCCATAGAGACGCCTGCCCCTTGGAGTACTTATAGAGGGTGTCGGCGAGCACGACGAGGGCGGCGACCAGCACGATCGCGCCCAGGATCGGCCCGCCGATGATCATCGCGACGATGCCGACGACCGCGACGACGACTTTGCAGACCGCGACGATGGTGTCCCAGTTGTCGGTGAACCAGTCGCCGACCTCCTCCCACCACGACCGGTTCTGGATGCCGGCGTCCGAGGCCTCGTCGATCTTCGACTTCGCCTCACGGGCCGCCTCATCACGCATCGTGCGGGCGTCCGCGGCCATCTTCTTCGCCGCCGCCAGGGCATCCTGGGCGTCGGAGACGTCCGACTGCGCCTTGGACTGGGCCGACTTGGCGTGCTGCACATCACGGGTGGCGGCGCGGACCTTCGCCTCGTCCGGCTTGTCTGCATCCGACTTGCTGCCCGTCGGGTCGTCCTTGTACTTGTCCGCCTCCTTGCCGGCCCGCGTCACCCACGAGTCGGCCGAGGTCAGCTTCGACTGAGCCGAGGAGAGGGTGTCACGGGCCTCGCGGCCCTTGACCAGCGCCTTGTCCGCCAGCGACTGCGCACGCTCCAGCTTCGGCCAGAAGTCCGCCAGCGCGTCACCGCACATCTCGTACGACTTCTTCAGCTTCCTGAGGTTCTTCGGGACATCCGCGAAGTCCTCCTTGAAGACATCCGCCGACTTGCCTGCCCACTCCAGGAGCGTGCCCTCACCCGCCATGCCCTTGACCAGACGCAGAGCATCGGAGACATCGTCGGCGAAGTCGTGCAGATGCTTCGCAAGCGAACGCACCCGCTGCGGATCACCAGGGGTCGGGTCCTTGTCCAAGTCCAGGACATGCCAGTCCGTCGGCCTGTGTCCCGCCATACCGCAACCCCCGTCACGCGCACATCAACGTCAACAGCCGTATGCACACGTGAACTTACAAGGCACAAGCGTTCGACGGAAAGGCGGGCGTCGAAGCGGCAGCAGCAAGGCGGAGATCAGGAACCGCGACGGCGGACGGCCTGCCAGGCGTTTTCGACGACGGACAGACACCGCAGCGACCAGGCGTCCAGCCTGTCCCGTACTCCCACAAACACCCACCGCCACTGGAACCAGGGCGGAAGCTTCCGGAACGGTACGAAGGTGAGTGTGTCCCTGATGGGGTGCTCCGCGACTCCGCCGGGGCCTTCCGCGCGCAGGGCCGCATACAGCTCCGGGGTCAACTCCCCGTTGAGGCGGGCGGCGTGCCCCGCCGCCGTGAAAGCGAACCCCCGCTGCTCCGCGTCCCGCAGCCGCATCGCCCGGACGATCCGTGGAGACACCTCTGGCAGCGAACAGTGGAATGTCAAGCCGATCACCGCCGTCCCGAGAAGGGCCTCGCCACGCGAGAACGCAGCGTCCCACTCCTCCGGGTCGTCGAGCCCCAGCAGACCCTGGCCGCTCTCCCAGTCCCGCCCAGGGACATCAGCCCATGAACCGGAACGTCGACGTGATCGCGTCGAAGATGTCGAAGAACGAGTCCGCGAGGTCGAGGACCTGGCTGCTGCCGGCGACCAGGGCCACCTTGCCCTCCTGGCCCGGTACGGGGATGTACGTCTGCATCAGCACAGCCCGGATCGTGCGGTTCAGGGCGTCGCCGGGTACGGCGATGTCCTCGATGCCGTGCGTGCGGGCGGCGGGGCCGACCCCTGGGATGTCGACCGTCGTCACCTTGCGCCAGGAGTCGCCCTCGCGCTTGGCCTCCTTCACCGCGAGCTGGCTCGCGATGACAGAGGGGTCGTTCGAGAGCGGCTCGCCCTGCTCGTTGCGTCCGCCGACCAGGGAGACGGTCACCGAGCCGGTTATCGGCGTATCACCGCCGAAGTTCTCCGCCATGCAACCGCAGTACAGCGCGCCCGACTTCCAGGCATCGGCGGCGGCCTTCTGGAGGAAGTCGACGTAGCTGCCGCGGTACTGCTCCAGCTCGGGGCGCTGCTGCACCCGTTCGCTCACCATCCGCCGGATCGAGTCGTCCCGCGACTCCGGCCGTACGTCGAACTCCCACCACGACTCCGGCACCTTGATCCGGAAACCGCCCCGCTCGACGGTCAGTGTCTCCATGTAGCGGGCCATGTAGCAGGCCTCCCCGTTCGTGCGATCACTCGATCAGTCGACCACTCCTGCGCTTATCGTCCCATTGCGCGAAGGCGGGATGCGCTTTCGGTCAATCAGGCGCCAGCCCAACAGGCCTTCGGTATCCCTCTCGCGCCTTGAAGGCCACGAATGCCACTACTTGTGGTCTTGTGCCCCGGCCTCAACCGGAAGGGGCGGGGAGAGGCAGTGTCGCGCTTCAATCGTGAGGTGTACGGTTCCCGCTCCGCCATGCGCCGAAATGCCGCCGGGGCCATCGCGGCGGGGGGATGCGCGATCGTCGTGGGGTTGGTCGTCGTGGCCGGAGGAAACGACGGCGGGTGGGTCGTCGCCGCGATCGGTACGGCCGCGGTGCTGCTGGTAACCCTGCTCCCCCGTGTCGCGGGACGACGCCGTGACTGACCTGACCACGTGAGTCGAGGAGAACCATGCATCAGCTGAGCATCGCGGGCCCGAACGGCGGCTCCTGGTACCTGGCTCGTGGCGGAAGCCTTCCGGGCGGGATGACGACGGCCCTGGTGCTCGCCGTCATCGCCGTCGTCTGCCTCACCGCCGCTTACCTCATGAAACGAAAGCGGTGACGAGACGTCGTCACCTTGGCCTCCGAGGGCTCGGGACGGCTCCCCGACCGGGCGTTCCCGGGTCGTGGTCCGGTGCTGTCGGGCCCCATGGCGGGCAGAGCCACTGCCGCTCCTGGGCCCTCGGCCGACTCACTGAGCTACTCCACCGTCCAGAAGGGCGAGTCCTTCGGCGGGGCCGGGCGCACGGGAAGCCTGCCGAGATCGATGCCCGCGTCCGCGACCGGGTCCCCGACCGGGCTCCGGAACGGGGCGTCCGGGTCCGGGCCGTAGTACAGGCCGTATGCCCAGTACTCAGGGAGCTCGTGGCCCATGAGCCGGAGGTCGAGGGCGACCCACTCCCGCGTCCCGTATGCCGCGTTGACCCTGGCGACCGCTCCGTCCGGGGGACACCGACGCGCTCCACCAGCACCTCCACCATCTCGCGGAAGTAGCGGAGCATCTCCTCGTCGAGCGGCAGAACGAACTCCGTGCCGGTCATGCCGGCCGTGGGACACGCCCCGTACTCGGCGAGCCACCGTAGGCGCCTGACCTCCGCCACGAGTCGCGGCACCACCTCCCTGGCCCTGGTGGCCAGTACCGGGTCCGGGGTCGAGGCCGAGCACCATTCCTCGATCGCGTCCAGTCGAGGTGATCATCATGAGTCGGTTCTGAAGTCATGCTCAAGTGTCACGGCCTGGCAGTGGGCAACCGGCCGGGGGCTGCCCCACCCCCGTCCACCAGCCCGCCGGATGGCCCACCCCCGCTGCCCCGGGCACCGTAGAAACATACGACCACGCAACGGGGGAACCGATCATGCGAACCGCCACAGCCACCGCCCTCACCCTGGCCCTCGCCGCGGCAGCGGCAGCACCCGCCACTGCCACCTCCACCCCCGGCGGGTCCAGCACCGACGGCCTCTGGCGCATGGACGGCTACGGCACCGTCCTCTCCCTCGACGGCGACACCCTCCAGGAGTTCCAGACGACATCCGTCAGCTGCGTCGAGGGCGACACCGCCCGGCGCACCGGCCCGGGCGCGTACACGACCGACGACGGCACCGCCCTGACCGTCCGCCCCGACCCGGGCCGGGACCGTGCCACCCTCGGTGCGGACAGTTCGGTCGGGCACCGCGCGCTCCGGCGGATCAAGGAACTGCCCGCAGACTGCACCCGCCCCACCCCCAAGGACCCCCGCACCTCCTTCGACGTCTTCTGGCACTCCTTCGCCGAGAACTACCCCTTCTTCGCCGCGAAGGACGTCGACTGGCAGGACATGCGGGACCGCTACCGACCCAAGGTGCAGAAGGACACGACCCGCAAGGAGCTCTTCGGGATCTTCAGCGACATGGTGCGACCTCTCTACGACGCCCATGTCGCCGTCGAGGACGAGGACGAGGACAGTGTCTTCGCCCAGGTCCGCCCGGGCACCGAGATGCCCACGGAGGCGCTGGACACCAAGGTCAAGAAGTTCGTCGTCGAACGAGACCTCAAGGGCTCCCCGTACCGCCAGGACTTCGCGAACGGCCGCATCACCTACGCGGACCTGCCCCGCGGCACCGGCCGCGCCGACCTGGGCTACCTCCGCATCTCCGGCTTCGGCGGCTACACCTCCGAGGACGCCCCCTACACCGCCCACGTCGCCGAACTCGACAAGGCTCTGGACACCATCCTGACCAAGGACCGCACCCGGCGGCTCAAAGGCCTGATCATCGACCTGCGCATCAACGGCGGCGGCTCCGACGCCCTCGGCATCCGCATCGCCGAGCGCCTCACCGACAAGCCCTACGTCGCCTACGCCAAACGCGCCCGGAACCACCCCATCGACCCCACCCGTCACACCCGCCCCGAGCCCATCCCTGTCACACCTGCCGACGGGCGGCCCCGCTACACCGGCCCCATCGCCGTACTCACCGGAGGCTCCACCGTCAGCGCGGGCGAGACCTTCACCCAGGCCCTCATCGACCGCCCCGGCGGCACCATCCGCGTCGGTCAGCCCACCCAGGGCGTCTTCTCCGACGTCATGGAACGCAACCTGCCCAACGGCATGACGGCGATCCTCCCGAACGAGGAGTTCCTGAACAGGTCGGGCCGGACCTACGACGGCTCCGGCATCCCGCCCCACCTGACCGAACCGGTGTTCACCAAGGAGGAGTTCGCGAAGAAGCGCGACTCGGCGTTCGACCGCGCGGTCGATGTTCTGCGGGACCGTGGCGCCGCAGCACCCGCACCTACACCCACAGCCCACTGATTCTGACGAAGTCCAGGAGTGCCAGAGTGGGAAGCATGCGTCTGCTCCTCATTCGCCATGGCCAGACCCCTTCCAACCTCAAGCACCTCCTGGACACCGCGGCGCCGGGACCGGCGCTGACCCCGCTGGGGCAGCAGCAGGCAGCGGCCCTTCCGGCAGCGCTCGCCGACGAGGAGATCGGCGCCCTCTACGCCTCCACCCTGCTCCGCACGCAGCTCACCGCCGCGCCACTGGCGACCCGGACCGGGCTTGAGGTCCGCGTACGGGACGGCATCCGGGAACTGTCCGCCGGCGACCTGGAGATGCGGGGCGACGACCTCGCCATCGAGACGTACCTGAGCACCGCCTTCGCCTGGTCCGCGGGGAACACCGAGCCGCGCATGCCGGGCGGGGAGAACGGAGTGGAGGCCCTACGACGTTTCGACGCCGTGGTCGAGGAGGCCTCGGGTACGGGTGCCGAGACAGTGGCCCTGGTCAGCCATGGTGCCGTCATCCGTATGTGGGTGGCGGCACGGGCCGGGAACATCGACGTCGACTTCGCGGCCGCGCACGCACTGCAGAACACCGGAGTCGTCATCCTCACCGGCACCCCACCGAGGGCTGGCGAGTGCGGGAGTGGGCCGGCCGTTCCATCGGCCCCGAGGCCGGTGCCCCTGAAGAGAGCGGGCCTGCGGGAGAAGCCGTCGACTAACGTCCCGGTTCGGGGACGCCGGACACGAATCCCGCCCACGCGGTGAGGGAGAGTGCGAGTCGGGGGCCCTGGTTCTGCTTGGAGTCCCGGACGTGGATGGTGTGGGGGGCTATGGCGATCTCGACGCAGGAGTCGCCGTCAGGGCCACTGCTGTAGCTGCTCTTGAACCACGCCAGTTCAGCGTTGCGGATCATGTCTCTCCCAGCAGTTGCTCGATAAGAGCCAGCGACTCCCGTGGAGGAAGGGCCTGAGCTCGGATGGTGCCATAGCGCAGTTCGAGGACCCGGATGTGCCTCGGATCAGTGGTCGGCCTACCGATGAAGGCGCCGTCGGACCTGCCCACCGCAGTGCCGTCCCCGAATTTCAGCACCTCGATCCTCCCGTTCAGACCGGGATGGGCCTCGCTGCTCGTCGGCATCACCTGAAGCCTGACATTACGCAACCGCCCCACCTCCAGCAGACGCTCAAGCTGCTGACGCCAAACCATTGTGCCCCCAACCGGGCGGCGCAGCGTCGCCTCCTCCTGGACGAAGCTCAGCGAAGGGGCGGGCGACCGCTCGAACACGCACTGCCTGGCCACGCGCGCGGCCACCAAGCGCTCCACTTCATCTGGTGAGTACGCGGGCTGCCAGGACTCGAACAGTGCTCGCGCGTGCTCCGGGGTCTGCAACAGGCCGTTGACGCTGATGCTTTCGTACACCCCGATCTCAACCGCCTGCCCCTCCAACTTGGCCAGCTCCCGCACCTTCTTGGGATACCGAACCCTCTTCACGTCCTCCCAAGCCGCCGCAATCAGCCCACCCGCCCCCAACACCTCATCAGCCCTGTTCAGATAGTCCTGCCGAGGAATCCGCTTCCCACCCTCGATCTTGTAGACCATGTCCTCGCCATAACCCACCGCCGTCCCGAACTCCGCGGCCCGCATCCCCACCGCCTCCCGCCGCAGCTTCAGCTGCCGCCCGACGGTCGCGATGACGGCGACACCCCACTCATCGTCGGGATCCACCTCCCAACCCGGCTCGTCCGCCTCGCCCATGAGCCGCCCCGAGTCCGCCTCGACCGCCGTCATCCCGCACCCTTCGCCGTCGTACGACCGTGCCCAGCGCCCTACCCGTACGCCCGGCCCCGACAGCCCGGACACCACCGGACAAGCTCCGGACAGTCACCGTACGCACCCGCTGAGTCACTGTTCACGATAGCCACGGGCCGCCACGCTGCGTGACGTGAAGCAGAACTCCCCCGAACTCACCACCCGCATCCTCCACTTCAGCATCCAGCTGTCCCCCACCCCACGCGGCGCCCGCCTGGCCCGCCTCCTTGCCGCCGAACAACTGCGCTCCTGGGGACTGCCGTTGGACCCGGCCCGGCAGGTCATCGCGGAACTGTCGGCCAACGCGGTGACACACGGCCGCGACCCCGGCCGCGACTTCCGCCTGCTCCTCTACGTCGTCGCCGACACCCTCCGCGTCGAGGTGACGGACACCCGCGACGACCGTCTGCCGGTGCTGTCCGATTCCGGCAGTGGCCTGCTCCCAGGGCTCCCGCCCCGCAAGACCGTCTGGGCCGAAATCGACCTCGCACCGGAGCCCAAGAACATGGACTTCGGTGGCGCGGGCGGCCTCCCAGAAGGACCACATAGATGAAAGGACCCGACCAAGCCCCACCCCTCCTCCCGCCCGGCCTGTCGGCCTCACCCGCGCGGGTGAACATCACCAACTCGACTAGCTTCGGGAGCCGTTGCCTGCCCTACGCTCAGCGCAGCGAACCGCAGACATGCGACGGCCCCCGCCGGGACGGCAATCCCAGTGCGAGGGCCTGACCACCGAGGAAGAAAAGGCCTTCCCGATGGATACGCAGAACCCTAACGTGCCCCCGCACGCCCACACCCGGGTTGCCGCAAAGAAGCACCCGAACCGGCGGCACCCCCACTCCGGCCTGGTGCACGACAACACCCGCCACACCACCCGCTTCACGGTGATCGGCAACCACCTCGCCCAGCACCCGGAGCTGTCGCTGCTCGCGATCGGGCTCGGCACGCACATCCAGTCCCTCCCCGTCGGCGCCCGCATCGACATCAAGTCGCTCGCCGCCCGCTTCCCCGAGGGCACGGCCCGTATCGCCGCAGCCCTGCGCGAGCTGGAAGCTCACGGCTACCTGCGCCGCGAGCGCGTACGCGTCCCCGACGGCCGCATCATCACCCGCACGACCTCCTGCAACCAGCCAGGTCACAGCGATACGGAGGCCCCTCGCCCAGCCGCCCCGAGGAAGCGGACAAGGCCACCTGGCGGCAAGCCCCTCCCTGCCGTACCGCAACCGGCCTACCCCGCCCCGGCCCTCATCCAGCAGGCCACGGACCTCCTCACCGGCCTCCGCCGCGAGGACCCCCGCCTCCTGTTCTCCGCGTGCGACACCGCCCACCTCGCCCCCGGCGTCGCCGCCTGGCTCGAACGAGACGTCACCCCGGCCGCCGTACGCCGCGCCCTGACGGCCGAGCTCCCACCGGAGCCCCTCCGTCGCCCAGCCGCCCTCCTGGCCCACCGCCTCACAGCTCAGCTACCGCCCCCGCCGCCCCTCGCCCGGCCAGCGACACCACCGCCCACCCGGCACCCACTCCAGACCTGCGACGGCTGCGACCGGGCGTTCCGCGCACCAGCCCCTGGCCACTGCCGCGCTTGCCGATCAAGTCTCCTGGAGGCCGCTTAGCATGAGAGCGACGATCCTTGCCCCTGGGCACAGACGACGAGGAGCGAGCGCCATGACCATCGCGTCGGAGGACGAGCAGCAGGGCGGCGCCTCCCACCGGTATCGGGCCATGCGGGACTTCGTGCAGACCACGGACGACTCATTGCCCGGCAAGTTCGAGGTCACCAAGGAAGGAATCGTCCACGACATGATGGCGCCCGTGGGTCCGCACGAGCTGACCACCCTGCATCTCCGGAGACGGCTCGAAAAGCTGATGCCGGAGGCAATC
Organism: Streptomyces sp. CA-179760; assembly: GCF_050937045.1. Taxonomy (NCBI): domain Bacteria; kingdom Bacillati; phylum Actinomycetota; class Actinomycetes; order Kitasatosporales; family Streptomycetaceae; genus Streptomyces; species Streptomyces sp. CA-179760. The sequence continues at coordinate 5,839,095 of NZ_JBNJLZ010000001.1, read as the reverse complement.
GTGGCCCACACGGGCGAACCCGATGTGGAGGACGAGTCGGAGGGCATCATGCGCCGCCCCGACGTGATGGTGATCGCCATGGAGGACATGGACGTCCCGGGTTCATTCGACCCCCGGACGCTGGTCGCCGCCATCGAGGTCGTCTCCCGCTCCAACCCCGACAACGACTGGGTAGCGAAGATGCGCGACTACCCCCTCATCGGCATCCCCGTCTACGCCGTCTTCGACCCCCGCACCGGCACGGGCACCGTCCTCACCGACATCCACCCCACACCGGACGGCCCCCGGTATGCCACGCGCAAGGACTTCGTCTACGGCGAGGACGTGACCATCGCCGACTGGACCATCACGACAGACGGCCTGCCCCTGTACCGGGACAGCGACGCCCCGCGGAACTGAGCGGCAGGAGGCGACCGACACAGCAAAAGGACCCGCACGACCGAAGTCGTACGGGCCCCTTCGAGCCACTCAGGTCAGTTGACCATCAAGCCAGTCCGAAGACTCACTTGTTGATCTTGGTGACCTGGCCGGCGCCCACGGTCCGGCCACCCTCACGGATGGCGAACTTCAGGCCCTCCTCCATGGCGACGGGCTGGATGAGCTCCACCTTCATCTCGGTGTTGTCACCCGGCATGACCATCTCGGTGCCCTCGGGGAGGGTCACCACGCCGGTCACGTCCGTCGTACGGAAGTAGAACTGCGGGCGGTAGTTGTTGAAGAACGGCGTGTGGCGGCCACCCTCGTCCTTGGACAGGATGTAGGCCTGCGCCTCGAACTCGGTGTGCGGGGTGACCGAGCCCGGCTTGATGATGACCTGGCCGCGCTCGACGTCCTCGCGCTTGATGCCGCGGAGCAGCAGACCGACGTTCTCACCGGCCTGGCCCTCGTCGAGCAGCTTGCGGAACATCTCGATGCCGGTGACCGTGGTGGTGGTCTTCTCGGTCTTGATGCCGATGATGTCGACGGTCTCGTTGACCTTGAGGACACCACGCTCGATACGGCCGGTGACGACCGTACCGCGACCGGTGATCGTGAAGACGTCCTCGATCGGCATCAGGAACGGCTTGTCGACGTCGCGCTCCGGCTCCGGAATCGCGGTGTCGACGGCGCTCATGAGCTCCAGGACCGAGTTGCCCCACTCCTTGTCGCCCTCGAGGGCCTTCAGAGCGGAGACCTTGACGACGGGAACGTCGTCGCCCGGGAACTCGTACTCGGAGAGGAGCTCACGGACCTCGAGCTCGACGAGCTCCAGGATCTCCTCGTCGTCCACCATGTCGGCCTTGTTCAGGGCGACGACGATGTACGGAACGCCGACCTGGCGGGCCAGGAGCACGTGCTCCTTGGTCTGCGGCATCGGGCCGTCGGTCGCGGCGACCACGAGGATGGCGCCGTCCATCTGCGCCGCACCCGTGATCATGTTCTTGATGTAGTCCGCGTGACCGGGGCAGTCGACGTGCGCGTAGTGACGCGTCTCGGTCTGGTACTCGACGTGCGCGATCGAGATCGTGATACCGCGCTGGCGCTCCTCGGGAGCCTTGTCGATCTGGTCGAAGGCCGAGGCCTCGTTCAGCTCGGGGTACGCGTCGTGCAGCACCTTGGTAATGGCGGCCGTGAGGGTCGTCTTACCGTGGTCGATGTGACCGATGGTGCCGATGTTGACGTGCGGCTTAGTCCGCTCGAACTTCGCCTTCGCCACTGGGGTCCTCCTGTGGAGTGGTTCTGGTACGCCTTACTCATCGGCGCCAGGATGATCTTTGCTGGAATGCCCGGGCCCGGGGCATTCTCGCCACAATCGTGACGGAATGCCCCTCAAGGCTCCGGAGTCAAGCCTACGGCGTGTAGACGCGGTGCGTTACTCGCCCTTGGCCTTCGCGATGATCTCCTCGGCGACGTTCCGGGGAACCTCGGCGTAGGAGTCGAACTGCATCGAGTAGCTTGCGCGACCCGACGTCTTGCTGCGGAGGTCTCCGACGTAGCCGAACATCTCCGAGAGGGGCACCAGGCCCTTCACGAGGCGGGCACCGGCCCGCTCCTCCATGGCCTGGATCTGGCCACGGCGGGAGTTGATGTCGCCGATGACCTCACCCATGTAGTCCTCGGGCGTGGTGACCTCGACGGCCATCATCGGCTCGAGCAGCACGGGGCTGGCCTTGCGCGCGGCCTCCTTGAAGGCCTGCGAACCGGCGATCTTGAAGGCGAGCTCGGAGGAGTCGACCTCGTGGTAGCCACCGTCGATGAGCGTGACGCGGACGCCCGTCATCTCGTAGCCGGCGAGGATGCCGAACTGCATGGCCTCCTGCGCACCGGCGTCCACCGAAGGGATGTACTCCTTCGGGATGCGGCCACCGGTGACCTTGTTCACGAACTCGTACGCGGCGTCGCCGCCCTCGATCGGCTCGATCGCGATCTGCACCTTGGCGAACTGGCCGGTACCACCAGTCTGCTTCTTGTGCGTGTAGTCGACGCGCTCGACGGCCTTGCGGATCGTCTCGCGGTAGGCGACCTGCGGCTTGCCGACGTTGGCCTCGACCTTGAACTCGCGCTTCATCCGGTCGACCAGCACCTCGAGGTGAAGCTCGCCCATACCACCGATGATGGTCTGGCCGGTCTCCTCGTTGGTGTGGACCTGGAAGGACGGGTCCTCCTCGGCCAGGCGCTGGATCGCGACGCCCAGCTTCTCCTGGTCACCCTTCGACTTGGGCTCGATGGCGACCTGGATGACCGGCGCCGGGAAGTCCATGGACTCCAGGATGACCGGGTTCTTGTCGTCGCTCAGCGTCTCACCGGTGGTGGTCTGCTTGAGGCCCATGACGGCGACGATGTCGCCGGCGCCCACCGACTCGATCTCCTCACGCTTGTTCGCGTGCATGCGGTAGATCTTGCCGATGCGCTCCTTCTTGCCCTTCACGGAGTTCAGCACGGCGGTGCCGGACACCAGACGGCCGGAGTACACGCGGACGAAGGTGAGCTTGCCGAGGTGCGGGTCGCTCATGATCTTGAACGCCAGCGCGGCGAGGGGCTCGTCCTCCGACGGCTTGCGCGCGATGACCTGCTCCGGGTCCTTGACGTCGTGGCCCTCGATGGCCTCGACGTCGAGCGGGGTGGGCAGGTAGCGCACGACCGCGTCGAGCAGGGGCTGAACGCCCTTGTTCTTGAACGCGGTGCCGCAGAACACGGGGGTGACGGTGGTGCCGTCGCTCTTGCCGGACGCGATGGTGATACGACGGATCGCGGCGTAGAGCTGCTCCACGGTGGGCTCGGTGCCCTCCAGGTACAGCTCCATCAGCTCTTCGTCGTTCTCGGCGACGGCCTCGAGCAGCTTGCCGCGGTACTCCTCGGCAGCCTCGGCGTGGGTGTCCGGGATGTCGACAGTGTCGTACATCTCGCCCTTGGTCGCCTCGGCCGACCAGACCAGGGCCTTCATCGTCACGAGGTCGATGACGCCCTTGAAGTCCGCCTCGGCACCGATCGGCAGCTGCATGACCAGCGGCTGCGCACCAAGGCGGTCCGAGATCATGTCGACGCAGCGGTGGAACTCCGCGCCGGTCCGGTCGAGCTTGTTGACGAAGCAGATACGCGGAACGCCGTAACGGTCGGCCTGACGCCACACCGTCTCGGACTGCGGCTCGACACCGGCGACACCGTCGAACACCGTCACGGCACCGTCGAGCACACGCAGGGAGCGCTCCACCTCGACGGTGAAGTCGACGTGCCCCGGGGTGTCGATAATGTTGATGGTGTAGTCGTTGTCCTCGAGCGGCCAGTGACAGGTGGTCGCAGCAGACGTGATCGTGATGCCACGCTCCTGCTCCTGCTCCATCCAGTCCATCGTGGCGGCGCCGTCGTGGACCTCACCGATCTTGTACGAAACGCCGGTGTAGAACAGGATCCGCTCGGTGGTGGTCGTCTTGCCCGCGTCGATGTGGGCCATGATCCCGATGTTGCGGACCTTGGCCAGGTCAAGTGAAGTGGTAGCCATAAGGCTTCAGTCTTCTCTCGGTCTCGATGTGGGTAGCGACTACCAGCGGTAGTGCGCGAAGGCCTTGTTGGACTCGGCCATCTTGTGGGTGTCCTCGCGCTTCTTCACAGCGGCACCAAGGCCGTTGGAGGCGTCGAGAAGCTCGTTGAGCAGACGCTCGGTCATGGTCTTCTCGCGACGGGCGCGGGAGTAACCGACCAGCCAGCGCAGCGCGAGCGTGTTGGCACGACCGGGCTTGACCTCGATCGGAACCTGGTACGTCGCACCACCGACACGGCGGGACTTGACCTCGAGGGTCGGCTTGATGTTTTCCAGTGCGCGCTTCAGCGTGATGATCGGGTCGTTGCCCGTCTTCTCACGCAGACCCTCCATGGCGCCGTAGACGATGCGCTCGGCGGTGGAGCGCTTGCCGTTCAGCAGCACCTTGTTGATGAGGGAGGTCACCAGAGGAGAACCGTAGACCGGGTCGATGATGACCGGGCGCTTCGGGGCGGGGCCCTTACGAGGCATTCTTACTTCTCCTTCTTGGCGCCGTAGCGGCTGCGGGCCTGCTTGCGGTTCTTGACACCCTGGGTGTCGAGCGAACCTCGGATGATCTTGTAGCGAACACCCGGCAGGTCCTTCACACGGCCGCCGCGCACGAGCACGATGGAGTGCTCCTGCAGGTTGTGTCCCTCACCCGGAATGTAAGCGGTGACCTCGATCCCGCTGGTCAGACGCACACGCGCGACCTTACGCAGGGCCGAGTTCGGCTTCTTCGGGGTGGTCGTGAACACACGCGTGCAGACGCCACGACGCTGAGGGGAACCCTCGAGTGCGGGCGTCTTGTTCTTCTCGACCTTGTCCTGCCGGCCCTTCCGGACCAGCTGCTGGATCGTAGGCACTACTTCTCCGGTTTCTGTGTGCCGAATGGTGAAGCTAACCTGGAACGTCACCGACCCACGCGGTCGGGTGTGTCGAATCCGGCGGACTTCCGCCGCGAGGCAGGAAGAAGCGCAGATTGCGGTGGCCGGTAACAGCTCGCGATGCGGTTGATGGCACGCACGAGAGCCAGGGCACACCCCAGGCACAAGGTCTGAGCGTACCTATCGCATTCGCTGCGGTCAAAACAAATGGGTGCCGCCCGCATGGTTATGCGGAGCATGTCAAGACCCCAGGCCGTTCAGCCCGCGCTCGGCCGACCCCTCAGCCTGCCGCGATGGACACCACCGTGAGCAACACCAGGACGAGTGCCCAGCCTGCCGTGGACAACCATCCGAGCACCAGTCCGGTCAGTGCGAGCCCGTCCCCCAGCTCGCCCCGGCTGCGGATCTCGGCCCGTGCCACGTGCCCCAGCACGACGGCCGGAATGCCGGTCAGCCCCATCGTCGGCACACACAGCAGACCGCACACGCCCGCCGCGACCGCCTTCCCGTTCGTCGCCGGCCGCGGCACCGGCAGGAACGTCCGCGCCACGGGCACGGCACCGGCCGACTGCGGCACAGGCCCCTGCGGCAAGTCGGCCACGAGCAGCGCCAGCTCCCCCACGGTCCGGGCCCCGTACGCCCGCGCCACCCGCTTCTCGAACTCGTCCCGCTCCATCCGCCCCTCGCCGTACCCGGCTCTGAGCACGTCCACGGCCCGCTCCCGATCGGCGTGCGAGGCGAGCATCGAGGGGGCGCCGGGGCCTTGCCAGGGGTGCCAGGACGGGTAGGGGGGCTGGGACACGGAGCACCTCCGCGGGAGGCTGAGTTCTTCCATGATGCGCCGAAGGGACGCTTCCGGCATCGGTGCGCCCGGGGCGAGGCGCCGTTCGTCAGCCACGCGGCCGAATCACGCCCGTTTCCTCCATGGTCGTTTCCAGTACGTTGACGCCAGGACGACGCTTGTACAGGGCAGGCATCGGCACAGGTGAACGCGGGGGCGGCGGGATGACCGGGGGGCAGGCACGCGCGTGGGACGACGACGGCGTCCCGTTCCTCGCCCGGCTGGAGCGGGAGGACCGCGCCGCCCTGCTCGCCATCGGCCGCCCCCTCGGCTACCGGGCGCGCGGCGTCCTCCTGCACCAGGACGAGCCCTCGGCCCACGTCCTGCTCCTCCTGCACGGCTGGACCAAGGTCACGGCGATCGCCGCCAACGGCTACGAGGCTCTGCTCGCCCTGCGCGGCCCGGGCGACATCATCGGCGAGGGCGCGGCCCTCAGCGGCCGCGGCCGCTCGGCGACCGTGACGGCCCTGGAGCCGGTCTAGGCGGTCGTCGTCGACCAGAACCGTTTCACCCTGTTCGTCTCGGACAATCCCCGGGTGGCGCTGCACCTGCTGAGCCTGTCCACGGACCGGCAGCGGTCGACCGACCGTCGCCGGCTGGAATGGGCCGCGCTGACCGTGCGCGAGCGGCTGGCCGTCCTGCTGCTCGAACTGGTGCGCACACACGGCAGCCGGACGGACGAGGGGATCGAACTCACCATCGGGCTCAGCCAGCAGGAGTTCGCCGGTTCCGTGGGTTCCTCGCGCGAGGCGGTGGCCCGGCTCCTCAAGGAGCTGCGGGACCGGCAGGTCGTCGCCACCCGGCGCCGTCGCATCGTCGTACTCCGCCCCGACGTGCTGCGCCGCATCGCCGGCGACGCCTCCGCCTGACGCACATCCCCGCGCGCCGTTCCATGCACACGGTCACATTCCGTCCGTGTCATCGGCCCTCCGGCGCTCGCCCGCGACCCGCCATCGTGCTGGACGACGGACACCGACGTGCGAGAGGCAGCCATGACCGACCCCATGTACCGCACGATTCTCCTCTTCGACATCGAGCAGTACGGCTCACGCGACGACGTGGAACAGGCGTTCCTGCGCCGCGTCCTCTACGACGTCGTCGACGCGACCCTGCTCGACGCCGCCGTCGACGAGACGGCCCGGCTGCGCGCCGACCGCGGCGACTCCGTCATGGAGCTGATCGACACCGCGGTCCCCGTACCCGCGCTGATCAAGACCCTCCTGACCGAGACCCCCGCCCTCCTCCACAACAAAAACCGCCTCCTGGCCGCCAGCGCCCGCATGCGGCTGCGCATCGTCCTGTCCTCCGGCTACGTCGCCGTCGACGAACTCGACGGCTGGGTCGGCTCCGACCTCAACCACGCGGTCCGCCTGCTGAACTCCGACCCCCTGCGCGACGCCCTGAAGCAGCGCGACTCCGACTGCGTGCTGTGCGTGTCGGAAGGGATCTACCAGGGGGTCGTACGGCACGGTCCGCTGGGCGTGCGCCCGGAGGAGTTCCACCGGGTGACGGTGGGGACGAAGGAGGGGCCTACGGTGGCTTGGGTGCACGGGGAGCCGGGCAGCAGCATGCCGAACCCCCGGATGCTCCCGCCGACGCCTCGGGCCCGGAGGCGCCCGCCTCCCCGCGCTCCGACATCCGGATCTACGGCGATCAGTACGGCCAGGCGGGCGGCACCCACTACGGCGACCAGCGCTTCGACTTCACCCGTCCTGCTCGGGACGAGCGCCGATGAGCCAGGAGGAGAAGGCGGCCGACACGGCGCATCCGGCCGAAGCGCAGGACGGCGAGAAGCAGCAGCGGGACGAGGCGGCCGAGGAACAGCCGAGGCAGGAGGCGTGGGCCGCGCGCCGGGACCTGATCGCGCACGCCCCGGACTTCGTCTCCACCCTCGTCAACCGCGACCAGTACGGCCAGGCGGGCGGCACGCACTACGGCGACCAGCACCAGCACTTCCACATCGGAGGCCGGGCCGAGGCATCCCTCCCCCTGTCCGGGCCGATACCGCACACGGAGATCGAAGAACTGAAGGTCGTCTTCCGGGGCTGCCAGAGCTTCGACGAGGCCTTGGAGAGCCTGCGGGAGGACAGGCTCGTCATCCTGTCCGGCGGACGCGAGACGGGCCGCCGTACCGCCGCGCTGATGCTGCTGCACCGGTCGGGCGCGGAGCGGTTGCGCTCCCTCGATCCGCCCGCGTCGTTCCCGGAGCTGGCCGACCAGGTGGACGCCTCGGCCGGCTACGTCCTGTGTGATCTGCCTGTCAGCCGGCAGCGTCCCCTGAGCGAGGCCCAACTGTTCTCTCTTCGCGAGCGGTTGGAGCGCGCCCAGGCCCGGCTGGTGATCACCGTCGAGCCTTCGGCGGCGCTGGGCGCCCTGCCCTCCGTACGGTGGGAGCCGCCTTCGGCCGAGGACCTGCTGCACGCCCATGTCACCCCGGCGACCGGTGAGTCCGTCTGGCCCGGCCTGCTGGGCCTGACAGCGGTGAAGGAGTTCCTCGCCCGGCAACACCGGCCGGAGGAGATCAGGCAGTTCGCACTGCAACTCGTCGAACACCACCACGGCGTGATCGACGAGGCCCGGCTCGCCGCCTTCGGCGAGACGGCCGCGGCGACCCAGGTGACCCGCTGGCTCACCGAGGAGAAGCCCGAGCTGCGCGACAAGGCGTTCCTCGTCTCCCTCGCCGTCTTCGACAAGGCGCCGTACGCGGTGACGGCCGAACTCGCCGACGGTCTCTTCGTACGCCTGCACGACATCCAGGATCCGAACGCCCGGCCGTCCATCCCCGTCTTCGGCAGCTCCCGCGAGGAGCGGCTCCGGCTCGCGCACGCCGACGGCTATGTGACTGCGGAGGCCACCGAGTGGGGTCCCCTGGAGGGCAGCTTCTGCGCCGCCTTCCGGGACGAGCGGACGGCTCCGATGCTGCTGAAGGAGGTGTGGAACCTCCACCCGTCCGCGCGCCCGGCCTTCGCGGAGTGGATCCGCAAGCTGGCCGACGACCGCCGCCCTCTGGTGCGGACCCGGGCGGCGTCGGCCGCCGCGCTGCTGGCCAAGGCCGATCTGTCGTCGGCCATGGCCCACCTCGTCGAGCCGTGGGCGGACGGCCGTAAGCCGCATGCCTGGCTGACCGCGGCCAACGCCCTCACCATGACCCAGCTGCTGGATGTGCCGGCGGTCTCCCGGATCCTGCACGACTGGTGCGTCGGGGACGTCGAGAGCCGCCGCTGGACGGCCATCCGCGCCTACGGCCTCCTGGGGCCGGTGCACCACGTGGAGACCCTGGCAGCACTCGTGGACGCCATGCACCGGCCACCGCCCGCCGAGGCCTCCGGTGTCCAGGAGGACGGGGAGCTGTCGGAGGAGGCCCGGCAGCTCGCCGACGCCCTCGAACTCCTCCTCCTCGCCGTACGAAACCCCGTACTGGCCGCCCTGACCGAACTCCGCCGCACCGACCGCGCGGTCCGCCCGCACGCCCTGCTCGCCTTCTTCCAAGCCTGCAAGCAGACGAAGGACGACGACAGCGACCGCCCGCCCGTCCTCGCCTGGTACGCGCGGGCCGCGGCAGCCGAGGACCCGACGGCCGCCCGGCAGCTGGCCGATTTCTGGGACGCGCTGCTCACCGACCGGACGCACAACCCGAAGGCCCTCGGCGTCCTGCGCGGCTGGGTGCGCGGGGCCGACGAGGACACGGAGACCGAGTCGGCCCTCGCCTCGCTGCTCGGCGCCCTCGTCAGCACGCCCACCAACCGCCGGCGCGTCAGCCATCTGCTGGGCACGGTCCGCGACTCCGGGGGAGCCGTCACACCGGCCGCGGACCGGCTGCGCAAGCGCCTCGCCCTCGACTGACCCGCCTACGGAGGCCGACCATGGAACACGAGACCGACCCCGTCCGCACCGTCTGGCAGCTACCGCGCTTCCACCTCGGCGGTCGGCGCTTCACGGGCCGCATCGACCACGCCCTGGTGTGTGTGACCCGAAAGGGCGCGTACGAGACCTTCCCGCCGCCCGACCGTCCCGCGTCCATGCGGCGGTACGTCGCCGTGTACGAGGTGGACACGGACCCGCACGCCTTCCAACTGGACGTGCCCCTGCCCAGCCTGGTCGACAGCTTCGAGTTCGAGGTCACGGCCGACGTCGGCTGGCGGGTCAGCCACCCGGCGCTCTTCGTCCGCAGCCAGGAGCGGGACGTGCCCGGCCTGCTCACCCGGGAGCTGCTGCCCCTGATGCGGGACGCCGGCCGCCGTCACCCCATCGACGCGAGCGCCGAGGCGGAGCGGTCCGTGCAGCGGGCGGTGCAGGCCGCGACCTCACTCGGCCGCGCCCAGGGCCTGCACGTCACCTGCACGATACGCCTGCGCCGCGACGCCACCGAGCGATCCCACCAGGCCCGCCTGCGGACCGCCCGGCACGAGGTGGAGGCCGCGCAGCCGGAGCACGAGGCGACCCGGCTCCGCGACACCTACGAGGCCGAGCGCAGGGCCGAACAGATCAGGTTCTACGAACTCACCCTGGACAAGGGCGGCACCGCCGCACTCGCCCTGCACCTGGCGGCACACCCCGACGAGACCCGGCTCGTCCTGGAACACCTCCAGTCAGGCCAGAACAGGCTGCTGGACACCCAGGTGAACCTGATCAACCAGGCCTTGGACAACAAGCAGTTGGAGGGCTACCAGCTCGACGAGCCCCACAAGCTCATCGCCGAGCGAATGAAGGTCATCCTGCGGACCACGGACCCGTCCGCCCCGCCCGAGGACGATCCGGAGCCCGGCACATGACCTCCTCGGACGATTCCGGCGTGCGGGCGGGCACCCAGCTGCTCGCCGACCTCCGCGGCGAGATCGCCCGCGCCGACGCCAAGGCCACCGTGCTGGTCGGCGCCCTGGGCATCTCGGGGGGCATGCTCGCCGCGCTCCTGGCCGACCGCGACTGGACTCCCGACCGGCTTCCGGCGCCCGCCGCCGTGCTGTGGTGGGCCGGGGCGACGTCCCTGGTCGTCGCGCTGTTCGCTCTCCTGCTCGCGGTCGTGCCCCGCTACCGGAGCAGCCGATGGACGCCCGGCAGCCCGCTCACCTACTTCGGCGACGTACGACGAGCCGCACGGGAGGGCCTGCTCACCACGGCCCTGACGGACACCGCCCGCGACCCCGCTCGTGGCCTTCTGCTCGCCCTCGCCGAGACCAGCGGCATCGCCGCCCGCAAGCACTTCTGGATCCGGACCGGACTGCTCTCGTTCGGCTGCTCAGCGGTCCTGCTGCCCGGATCGATGCTCCTCGCCTGAACCTCGCCACTCTGTCCCCCGCACGGGAAGGAACGCCATGCCCATGTCCGCACCGGTCCCCGACGACGACCTCCCCCGCCGCCCCGGCCGTGTCCACATAGCCGCCCGCCGGCGCGGGGCGGATCTCACCGCCCTCGGCTCGCTGGCGCTGCACCTCCCCCACGTCACCGCCAGCCTGGCCGTGGTCTTCGTCGTGTCCTACGCCCTGAGCCACCTGAGCGATCTGCCCTGGTGGCTTCTCTTCGGCTGCTGGGTCCTGAGCGGAGCCCTGGTCTTCCACCAGCCGTGCGAGCGGCTCCTGGCCCGGTGGCTGTTCGGCTTGCGCTACCCCACACCGGACGAGGACCGGCGACTGCGGCCCGTCTGGCGCGAGGTGACCGCCCGGGCCGGAGTGGACGCAGGCGCCTACCAGCTCTGGATGGAGGAGAGCGACGAGATCAACGCCCTGGCGGCAGCCGGTCATATCGTCGGCGTGACCAGTCACTCGCTGCGGACCCTGACGTCCGCCCAGCTCGCCGGGGTCCTCGCCCACGAACTGGGACATCACACACGCGGACACGCGTGGGCCTCGCTGCTGTCCCTCTGGTACGCGCTGCCGGCCCGGCTCACCTGGCGGCTGCTGCTCCTGCTGTGCACCCGGCTGGGACGGCTCCCGACGGGTGCGGCCGCCGTGGTGATCGGCGTGGCCGGGGCCGGTCTGATCGCGCTGGCGACCGCCACGTACGGGCTGATCTTCCTGCCGTTGGCGACGCCCTACCTGGTGGCCGCAGTCGCCCGGCGGTCCGAGCTGCGGGCCGACGAGCACGCGGCGGGGCTCGGCTTCGCGCCCCAGCTCATGGCCGTACTGCACCAGGAGCGCGAACGGGAGGTCACGGCCACCGCCCCGGGCCTCGCCTTCGACAAGGGCGGAATGTTCGCGCGACTGCTCGACTCGCACCCCGATGTACACACCCGGCTGCACCGCTTGCAGGCCCATCTGGACAGCCGGCGCTGACACGCCGGAGGGCGGCCACCCCAAGGTGACCGCCCTCCGGTTCAAGCGACTCGCTTACTGGTTGTACGGCCCGTAGTCGTAGTCCTCCAGCGGCACGGCCTGCCCAGAGCCCGTACCGAACGGCGAGTAGTCGATGTCGTCGTAGCCGACGGCCGAGTACATCGCGGCCTTGGCCTCCTCGGTCGGCTCGACCCGGATGTTCCGGTAGCGGGACAGACCCGTACCGGCCGGGATGAGCTTACCGATGATGACGTTCTCCTTGAGGCCGATGAGGCTGTCGGACTTGGCGTTGATCGCCGCGTCCGTCAGGACTCGGGTCGTCTCCTGGAAGGAGGCGGCCGACAGCCAGGATTCCGTCGCCAGCGAGGCCTTGGTGATACCCATCAGCTGCGGACGACCGGAGGCCGGGTGACCGCCCTCCTGGACCACACGACGGTTCTCGGTCTCGAACTTCGAGCGCTCGACCAGCTCGCCGGGCAGCAGCTCGGCGTCGCCCGACTCGATGATCGTCACACGGCGGAGCATCTGCCGGATGATGATCTCGATGTGCTTGTCGTGGATCGACACACCCTGCGAGTTGTAGACCTTCTGGACCTCGCCGACCAGGTGGACCTGGACGGCACGCTGACCCAGGATGCGCAGCACGTCGTGCGGGTTGGTGGCACCCACGGTGAGCTTCTGGCCCACCTCGACGTGCTCGCCCTCGCTGACCAGGAGACGGGCACGCTTCGAGATCGGGAACGCCGTCTCGTCGCTGCCGTCGTCCGGGGTGACGACGAGCTTCTTGGTCTTCTCGGTCTCCTCGATCCGCACGCGGCCGGAGGCCTCGGAGATCGGGGCGACACCCTTCGGGGTACGGGCCTCGAAGAGCTCGACGACACGCGGCAGACCCTGGGTGATGTCGTCACCGGCCACACCACCGGTGTGGAAGGTACGCATCGTCAGCTGGGTGCCGGGCTCACCGATGGACTGGGCGGCGATGATGCCGACCGCCTCACCGATGTCGACCAGCTTGCCGGTGGCCAGCGAACGGCCGTAGCACATGGCACAGGTGCCGACGTGCGACTCGCAGGTCAGGATCGAGCGGGTCTTGACCTCCTCGACACCGTGGTGCACGAGCTGGTCGATGAGCACGTCGCCCAGGTCCACGTTGGCCGGCGCGATCACCTTGCCGTCGATGACGACGTCCTGGGCGAGCATGCGGGCGTAGACGCTGGTCTCGACGTCCTCGGCCTTGCGCAGGACACCGGCCTCGTCCTTCGAGGCGATCCGCAGCTTCAGACCGCGCTCGGTGCCGCAGTCCTCCTCGCGGATGATGACGTCCTGGGAGACGTCGACCAGACGACGGGTGAGGTAACCCGAGTCGGCGGTACGCAGAGCGGTGTCCGCCAGACCCTTACGGGCACCGTGCGTGGAGATGAAGTACTCCAGCACGGACAGACCCTCACGGAACGAGGCCTTGATCGGACGCGGGATCGTCTCGTTCTTCGCGTTCGACACCAGACCACGCATACCGGCGATCTGACGCATCTGCATCATGTTGCCTCGTGCACCCGAGTTCACCATCATGAAGATCGGGTTGGTCTTCGGGAAGTTCTCGTTCATCGCCTCGGCAACCTCGTTGGTCGCCTTGGTCCAGATCGCGATGAGCTCCTGCGTGCGCTCGTCCTTGGTGATCAGACCGCGCTCGTACTGCTTCTGGACCTTCTCGTCCTGCGCCTCGTAGCCCTTGACGATCTCCTTCTTCGCCTCGGGAACGACGACGTCGGAGATGGCCACGGTGACACCGGAACGGGTCGCCCAGAAGAAGCCCGACGCCTTCAGGTTGTCGAGCGTCGCCGCCACGATGACCTTGGGGTAGCGCTCGGCGAGGTCGTTGACGATCTCGGAGAGCTGCTTCTTGCCGACCTCGTAGTCGACGAACGGGTAGTCCTCGGGCAGCAGCTCGTTGAAGAGCGCACGGCCCAGGGTGGTGTTCAGCCGGAAGCTGTCACCCTGCTGCCACTCGGGCTCGCCCTCCTCACGCGCCGGCGGCATCCAGCCACGCGGCGGGATGGTGCCGACCGGGAAGCGGACGTCGATCCTCGACTGGAGCGACAGCTCGCCCGCGTCGAAGGCCATGATCGCCTCGGCGACCGAGGCGAAGGAACGGCCCTCGCCCTTGAGGTCGCGCATCTCGCCGTCGGTGGTGAGGAAGAACAGACCGAGGACCATGTCCTGGGTGGGCATCGTCACCGGACGGCCGTCGGCGGGCTTGAGGATGTTGTTCGAGGACAGCATCAGGATGCGGGCCTCGGCCTGCGCCTCCGCGGAGAGCGGCAGGTGCACGGCCATCTGGTCACCGTCGAAGTCCGCGTTGAACGCGGTGCAGACGAGCGGGTGGATCTGGATGGCCTTGCCCTCGACCAGCTGCGGCTCGAAGGCCTGGATGCCGAGGCGGTGCAGCGTGGGCGCACGGTTCAGCAGAACCGGGTGCTCCGCGATGACCTCTTCCAGCACGTCGTACACGACCGTGCGGCCGCGCTCCACCATGCGCTTGGCGCTCTTGATGTTCTGCGCGTGGTTCAGGTCGACCAGGCGCTTCATCACGAACGGCTTGAAGAGCTCCAGCGCCATCGCCTTCGGCAGACCGCACTGGTGCAGCTTCAGCTGCGGACCGACGACGATCACGGAACGCGCGGAGTAGTCCACACGCTTACCGAGCAGGTTCTGACGGAAACGACCCTGCTTGCCCTTCAGCATGTCGCTGAGGGACTTCAGCGGGCGGTTACCGGGACCGGTGACCGGACGACCACGACGACCGTTGTCGAACAGCGCGTCGACGGCCTCCTGGAGCATGCGCTTCTCGTTGTTCACGATGATCTCGGGCGCACCGAGGTCGAGAAGGCGCTTCAGTCGGTTGTTCCGGTTGATCACACGGCGGTACAGGTCGTTCAGGTCGGAGGTCGCGAAGCGGCCACCGTCCAGCTGCACCATCGGGCGAAGGTCCGGCGGGATGACCGGCACGCAGTCGAGCACCATGCCCTTGGGGCTGTTGCTGGTCTGCAGGAACGCGGAGACGACCTTGAGGCGCTTGAGCGCACGGGTCTTCTTCTGGCCCTTGCCGGTACGGATGATCTCGCGGAGACGCTCGGCCTCCTCGTCGAGGTCGAAGGACTCCAGGCGCTTCTGCAGCGCCGCGGCACCCATCGAACCGTCGAAGTACGTGCCGAAGCGGTCACGCAGCTCGCGGTAGAGCAGCTCGTCGCCCTCGAGGTCCTGGACCTTGAGGTTCTTGAAGCGGTTCCACACCTCGTCGAGACGGTCGATCTCGCGCTGCGCACGGTCGCGCAGCTGCTTCATCTCGCGCTCGGCACCCTCGCGCACCTTGCGGCGCACGTCGGCCTTGGCGCCCTCGGCCTCCAGCTCGGCCAGGTCGGTCTCGAGCTTCTTGGCGCGGGCCTCCAGGTCGGCGTCGCGGCGCTGCTCGATCTGCTGGCGCTCGACGGAGACGTGGGCCTCCAGCGAGGGCAGGTCGCGCGTACGGCGCTCCTCGTCGACGTACGTGATCATGTACGCCGCGAAGTAGATGACCTTCTCGAGGTCCTTCGGGGCCAGGTCGAGCAGGTAGCCCAGACGCGACGGGACGCCCTTGAAGTACCAGATGTGCGTGACGGGCGCGGCCAGCTCGATGTGGCCCATCCGCTCACGGCGCACCTTGGCGCGGGTGACCTCGACGCCACAGCGCTCACAGATGATGCCCTTGAAGCGGACACGCTTGTACTTGCCGCAGTAGCACTCCCAGTCCCGGGTCGGACCGAAGATCTTCTCGCAGAAGAGTCCGTCCTTTTCGGGCTTGAGCGTGCGGTAGTTGATCGTCTCGGGCTTCTTGACCTCGCCGTGGCTCCACTGACGGATGTCGTCAGCGGTAGCCAGACCGATCCGGAGCTCGTCGAAGAAGTTGACGTCGAGCACTATGCGTCAATCCCTCTCAGGGTTGTAAGTCATGGGGTCTGATACGGGGGTCCTGGGGCCGGCGGCCTTCATGACGAAGGCCGCCGAACTCCCGTCAGACCTCTTCGACGCTGCTCGGCTCGCGCCGGGACAGGTCGATGCCAAGCTCCTCCGCAGCGCGGAAGACGTCCTCGTCGGTGTCGCGCATCTCGATGGACATGCCGTCCGAGGACAGCACCTCCACGTTGAGGCACAGGGACTGCATCTCCTTGATGAGCACCTTGAAGGACTCGGGGATGCCGGGCTCGGGAATGTTCTCGCCCTTGACGATGGCCTCGTAGACCTTCACGCGGCCGGTGACGTCGTCGGACTTGATGGTCAGCAGCTCCTGGAGGGCGTACGCGGCGCCATAAGCCTCCAGCGCCCACACCTCCATCTCACCGAAGCGCTGGCCACCGAACTGGGCCTTACCACCCAGCGGCTGCTGGGTGATCATCGAGTACGGACCGGTCGAACGGGCGTGCAGCTTGTCGTCGACCAGGTGGTGCAGCTTCAGGATGTACATGTAGCCGACCGAGATCGGCTCCGGGAACGGCTCGCCGGAGCGGCCGTCGAACAGCGGCGCCTTACCGGTCGGGAGCACCATGCGCTCGCCGTCGCGGTTCGGGATCGTGTGGTTCAGCAGACCCGCCAGCTCGTCCTCACGCGCACCGTCGAAGACGGGGGTGGCGACGTTGGTGCCGGGCTCGACCTTGTCGGCCTCGATGGCCTGGAGGCGCTGCGCCCAGTCGTCCGCGAGACCGGAGACGTCCCAGCCACGGCTGGCGAGCCAGCCGAGGTGGATCTCCAGGACCTGTCCCGGGTTCATTCGGGACGGCACACCGAGCGGGTTGAGGATGATGTCGACCGGGGTGCCGTCCTCCAGGAACGGCATGTCCTCGATCGGCAGGATCTTCGAGATGACGCCCTTGTTGCCGTGACGGCCGGCGAGCTTGTCACCGTCGGTGATCTTGCGCTTCTGCGCGACGTAGACGCGCACCAGCTGGTTCACACCGGGGGAAGCTCGTCGCCCTCCTCGCGGTCGAAGACGCGGACGCCGATGACCTTGCCGATCTCGCCGTGCGGCACCTTCAGCGAGGTGTCACGGACCTCACGGGCCTTCTCACCGAAGATCGCGCGCAGCAGGCGCTCCTCGGGCGTCAGCTCGGTCTCACCCTTGGGCGTGACCTTGCCGACGAGGATGTCGCCGGCGACGACCTCGGCACCGATGCGGATGATGCCGCGCTCGTCGAGGTCGGCGAGGACCTCCTCGGAGACGTTCGGGATGTCCCGGGTGATCTCCTCGGGGCCGAGCTTGGTGTCACGGGCGTCGACCTCGTGCTCCTCGATGTGGATCGAGGAGAGGACGTCGTCCTGCACGAGGCGCTGCGACAGGATGATCGCGTCCTCGTAGTTGTGACCCTCCCACGGCATGAACGCCACGAGCAGGTTCTTGCCCAGCGCCATCTCGCCCTGCTGGGTGGCCGGACCGTCCGCGAGGATCTGGCCCTCGATGATCCGGTCGCCCTCGCCGACGATGACCTTCTGGTTGACCGAGGTGCCCTGGTTGGAACGGGCGAACTTGGCCAGGCGGTACGTGATGTACGTGCCGTCGTCGTTGGCGGTGGTGATGTAGTCCGCGGAGACCTCCTGGACCACACCCGGCTTCTCGGCCTTGACCACGTCGCCGGCGTCGGCCGCGGAGCGGTACTCCATGCCGGTGCCGACGAGCGGAGCCTCGGACTTAATCAGCGGCACGGCCTGACGCATCATGTTCGCGCCCATGAGGGCACGGTTGGCGTCGTCGTGCTCGAGGAAGGGGATCATGGCGGTCGCGACCGACACCATCTGGCGCGGCGAGACGTCCATGTAGTCCACGTCTTCGCCGGTGACGTAGTCGACCTCGCCGCCCTTACGGCGGACCAGCACGCGGGCCTCGGCGAAGCGGAGCTCGTCGGTGAGCGGCGCGTTGGCCTGCGCGATGACGAAGCGGTCTTCCTCGTCGGCGGTCAGGTAGTCGACCTCGTCGGTGACCTGGCCCTCGAACACCTTGCGGTAGGGGGTCTCGACGAAACCGAACGCGTTGACCCGGCCGTAGGAGGCGAGCGAGCCGATCAGACCGATGTTCGGGCCTTCGGGCGTCTCGATCGGGCACATGCGGCCGTAGTGCGAGGGGTGCACGTCACGGACCTCGAAGCCGGCCCGCTCACGGGACAGACCACCCGGGCCGAGCGCGGAAAGACGCCGCTTGTGCGTCAGACCCGACAGCGGGTTGTTCTGGTCCATGAACTGCGACAGCTGGCTGGTGCCGAAGAACTCCTTGATGGAGGCGACGACCGGCCGGATGTTGATCAGGGTCTGCGGCGTGATCGCCTCGACGTCCTGGGTCGTCATCCGCTCGCGGACGACACGCTCCATACGCGCCAGACCCGTACGGACCTGGTTCTGGATGAGCTCGCCGACGCTGCGCAGACGGCGGTTGCCGAAGTGGTCGATGTCGTCGGTCTCGACGACGATCGAGGTGCCACTGTCGCCGACCGTCTCGGTCTCGCCCGCGTGCAGCTTCACCAGGTACTTGATCGTCGAGATGACGTCCTCGACGGTCAGGATCCCGGCGTCGAGCGGAGCGTCCGCGCCCAGCTTCTTGTTGACCTTGTAGCGGCCGACCTTGGCGAGGTCGTAGCGCTTGGGGTTGAAGTAAAGGTTCTCAAGAAGCGTCTGCGCGGCCTCACGCGTGGGGGCTCGCCCGGACGCAGCTTGCGGTAGATGTCGAGCAGCGCGTCGTCCTGGCCCTGGGTGTGGTCCTTCTCCAGGGTGGCGCGCATGGACTCGTACTCGCCGAACTCCTCCAGGATCTGCTCGGTCGTCCAACCGAGAGCCTTGAGCAGGACGGTGACGGACTGCTTGCGCTTGCGGTCGATGCGGACACCGACCATGTCGCGCTTGTCGATCTCCATCTCCAGCCAGGCACCCCGGGACGGGATGATCTTGGCGGAGAAGATGTCCTTGTCGGACGTCTTGTCGATGGAGGAGTCGAAGTAGACACCGGGCGAACGGACAAGCTGCGACACCACGACACGCTCGGTGCCGTTGATGACGAAGGTGCCCTTGTTCGTCATGAGCGGGAAATCGCCCATGAAGACCGTCTGAGACTTGATCTCACCGGTCTCGTTGTTCGTGAACTCGGCGGTGACGAAGAGCGGGGCCGCGTACGTGAAGTCGCGCTCCTTGCACTCGTCGATCGAGTTCTTCGGCGGCTCGAAGCGGTGGTCGCGGAAGGTCAGCGACATCGACCCGCTGAAGTCCTCGATCGGGGAGATCTCCTCGAAGATCTCCTCCAGACCGGACTTGGTGGGGACGTCCTGACCGTTGTCCAGAGCCTCCTCGACCCGACTCTGCCAAGCGGTGTTGCCGAGCAGCCAGTCGAAGCTCTCGGTCTGCAGCGCGAGCAGGTTCGGAACCTCAAGAGGCTCCTTGATCTTTGCAAAAGAGATGCGCAGCGGGGCAGTGCTGGCGGCGTTGTTCGTATTCGCGGTCGAGGCGTTGCGCGAGGCGGCCAAGAGGGGGTCCTTCCGAGGGCTCGGACTCACTACGCGCGTACCGGCCCCTCTCCCGTACACAGAGACAAGCAGTGTCCATGAGGCCGAAAGGCCAGGTCGGACAGTTCTTGTCGTCGATGCTCGGGTGAGGGCAGACCCCTGGTGACGGGCAGGGGACAGCTAACAGGCAGCGCAAAGGGTCAGTGTAGCCACTTGGCACACTGATGTCCAGTGCGGGTTCTGGAACCCGTGTTCACCCTCGTTGTTCCACTCCTGCGACAAGGCGCTGCCCTCAACGCACGTTGATACTGCCCTCTTCGTCGTCGATCCATGCCTCGGATACGGATCCTTGTGACGACGCGTCCTGAGAATTGCGCGCTGCGTGCGGTTCGTCAAGGCCCCCCTGCCCGAACCGGGGCCGCCCGGAGACACGACGAAGATCACCATACCTCCCGTCACAGAGGGTTCAAGGCAACCGTGGCCGGACCCCCGGAACGCCGAAGAGCGACCACCCGGATGGATGATCGCTCTTCCGCGCTTACGCGTTACACGCCCAGGGGGACGTGTCGTGGATCCTGGCGGATCCGAGAGGTCTTACTTGACCTCGACGGAGGCGCCGGCGCCCTTGAGGGACTCGGCGGCCTTCTCGGCGGCGTCCTTGGCGACCTTCTCGAGAACGGGCTTCGGGGCGCCGTCCACGAGGTCCTTGGCCTCCTTCAGACCCAGGGAGGTCAGCTCACGCACGACCTTGATGACCTGGATCTTCTTGTCGCCGGCGCCCGTGAGGATGACGTCGAACTCGTCCTGCTCCTCGGCGGCCTCGGCGGCGGCGCCACCAGCGGCACCACCGGCGACGACGACCGGCGCGGCAGCGGCGGCGGTGACGTCGAACTTGTCCTCGAAGGCCTTCACGAACTCGGAGAGCTCGATGAGGGTCATCTCTTCGAACTGGGCGAGCAGGTCGTCCTGGCTGAGCTTCGCCATGATGGCGGTCCTTCCACTAAATCGGCAGGTGCCGGATGTACATGTGAGGCGGGCGTACGTTTGGCCCGCGACGGCCTCCGCGGTCAGGCAGCGGGGGCCGGGATGCGAGCCGAGTTACTCGGCACCGCCCTGCTCGTCCTGCTTGGCACGGAGCGCGTCCACAGTGCGGACGAGCTTCGACGGCAGCGCCTGGAAGACAGAGGCAGCCTGGGACTGCTTGCCCTTCATGGCACCGGCCAGCTTGGAGAGCAGAACCTCGCGGGACTCGAGGTCCGCAAGCTTCTTGATGTCGTCGGCGGACAGCGCCTTGCCGTCAAGGACACCGCCCTTGATGACGAGGTTGGGGTTGTCCTTGGCGAAGTCACGGAGACCCTTCGCCGCCTCGACCGGGTCACCGGTCACGAAGGCGACGGCCGACGAACCCGTGAAGAGGTCGTCGATCGTGTTGATCCCGGCCTCATTGGCCGCAATCTTGGTCAGCGTGTTCTTCGCCACACGGTAGTTGGCGTTCTCACCGAGTGAACGACGCAGCTGCTGCAGCTGCGCCACGGTGAGACCGGTGTACGCGGTGACGACGACACCGTTGGAGCTGCGGAACTTGTCCCGCATCTCCACGACGGCATCGACCTTGTCAGGCCTCGCCATGAGCCTCGGCCTCCTTCCGGGTGATTCGGACCGCGCGGACCCGAAGGAGGACTGGGGAAAACGAAACGCCCCGGCGCAAGCGCACGGGGCGTAGCTCGACCGGTTCTCCATCCGCACGGGGCGGCGAGATCCAGGAGCTCTTCCAGTGTCACCTGCGCGGGTCGTCCGCCGTTCAGCGGATCCTTCGGCCACCGCACCCTCTTCCGAGCGCGCGGTAACGACCAGCGGTCTTTGGCTTCTACAGGAGAATACGGGAACGGATCGCCGTCAGGCAAATCCGCCCGTACGCAGGATCAGCTCGCCTCGAGTTCCTTGAACATCTCGCCCAGGTCCGCGACGTCCTTGGCGGGCGGCGCCTTGACGTCCACCGGCTTGTTGTAGTCGAGGAAGGTGATGGTCATGTCGAGCGGGCCCTTGTCGGCCTCGCCCTTCATGCGGAACTGCTTGGTGTGGTCGTCGCCGTCGATCCACATGTCCATCGTGAGCTTGTCGACGCCGAGCTTCTCGTACTGCTTGATGCTCTTCTCGCGCTGCTTGCGGGTGTCCGCCTTGGCATCCTTGAGGGAGGCGTGCAGGCCGGCCAGCGTGACCGTGCCCGAGTAGTGGGTCGTCTCGACGCCGTCGACCTTCTCGGAGCCGACCTCCTTCACGTCCTTGGCGCCCGTGAGGAAGGCGGACTCGGCCGCCGGGTTCTGCTCGGCCTGGCTCGTGCTGCTGCCCATCTGGTCGAGTTCCTTGCCGGCCTCGGACCCGGACAGGTCGAACTTGATCCAGCGCTTTCCGTCCATCTCCTTGGCCATGTCGGCTCCCCCACCGAGGTACATGGCCTTGTCGACGAGGCGGATCTCCACGGCCTCGGTGGCTCCCTTGTCGGGTGCCGTCATCTTCATGCTCATGGCGATCGTGGGCTTCAGGCGCATCGACGCCTCGCCCTTGACCCGGCCCTCGCCCGGGCTCGTGCCGCTCAGGCGGTACCGGAGGGACGTGATGTCCTCCGTGTTCTTCGCGGCCTTGGCGACGGCGGCCGCGGGCGTCATCTCCGGCGACTGCTCGGATCCGCAGCCGACCGCGCCGGCGGCGAGAAGCAGCGCGCCCAGGCCCGCGACGGGTATGGATGTCTTCATTGATTCCCCCCAAGGAATGCAGACTTGCTTCACAGCAAGGCCGTGAGCCTACCCCAGGGGGCACAAGTGATCTAACCGAAATTCACGGCAACCTCAGGGCTTACCGGCTGTACCGGCCTTCTTCCGCATCAGGTCCTCGAAGTCACCGGTGTCGGACAGCGGGGGCCGCTGGGGCCGGACCTGCGCGCCGTAGTCGCGGTAGTGCGCGGTCTGGGTCATCCGGCCCGTGGTCATCCGCGCCTTCTCCACCTTCTTGACCAGGAGATTCCGCTCGTCGATCCAGATGTCGACGGTCTCGGTGGTGACGCCGGCCTCGGTGAGCTGCTTCCTCAGGCCCTTGTCGGTGACGTCCGCCGCGGCCACGGTGCCGGAGTAGTGCGTGGCGGCCCGGCCGCGCACGGTCTCCTCGCCGACCTTTCTGACTTCCCCGGAGGCCAGCAGGAGTTTCACGGACTGGTTGGGCGTGGTGGTGCGCATCTGGTCGCCGAGGTGGGCCCCGGAGCCGCCGGTGAGGGCCTCGAGATCGTCGTACGCGTACCGGATCCAGTGTCTGCCGTCGGCCTGCTCGGCGAACTTGTCACCCATGCGCGCGTAGTAGGCGTCGGGCAGGTAGCGGGCCTCCATCGAGGTGGTACCGAGCCTGCGCATGGTGTCGGCGATCGTGCCGCCGGTGTAGGTGATGGTGAGGGTGCCGGTGATGCCGCCCCTCCAGCCGAGGGTGCCGTCGGCGGTCATGGACATCAGCGAGCCCATGGTGGTCGTGGACTCGACCCGGGCGGACTCGGCCCGTGCGGTGGCCCGTTCGGCGGAGCGCAGGGCCGCCAGAGGGGTGCCGCGCTCGGCCCGGTCGTCCTTGCCGGGCCGGTCGGAGGAGTCCGAGAAGGTACAGGCGGCCACCCCCGTCAGCGCGGTCACCATGGCGAACACCAGGCCCACGCGGCGCACGGTCGTGCCCTGCATACGTCCCCCCGTTCGTATCCGGTTCCCGCACGTTAACCCAGGCCACCGGCGTACGTACCGGAAAAGGGAACGGGCCCCGCACCTGTAGAAGGTGCGGGGCCCGTGACCGGTTGGGCGAGCCGTCAGGCTCAGACCGCGGCCGGGTCCTCCTCGACGAGGAGGTTGCGGGTGCGGTTCGAGTCCAGCGGAATGCCGGGGCCCATCGTGGTGCTGATGGCGGCCTTCTTGATGTAACGACCCTTGGCGGCGGACGGCTTCAGACGGAGGATCTCCTCCAGCGCCGCGCCGTAGTTCTCCACCAGCTTGGTGTCGTCGAACGACGTCTTGCCGATGATGAAGTGCAGGTTCGAGTGCTTGTCGACGCGGAACTCGATCTTGCCGCCCTTGATGTCGTTGACAGCCTTGGTGACATCCGGGGTGACGGTGCCGGTCTTCGGGTTCGGCATCAGACCACGCGGGCCGAGCACGCGGCCGAGGCGGCCGACCTTGCCCATGAGGTCCGGGGTGGCGACGACGGCGTCGAAGTCCAGACGGCCCTTCGACACCTCGTCGATGAGCTCGTCGGCGCCGACGATGTCGGCGCCCGCGGCACGAGCGGCCTCGGCACGGTCACCGGTCGCGAAGACCAGGACCCGGGCGGTCTTACCGGTGCCGTGCGGGAGGTTCACGGTGCCACGGACCATCTGGTCGGCCTTGCGCGGGTCGACACCCAGACGGAAGGCGACCTCGACGGTGCCGTCGAACTTGGACGTGGAGGTCTCCTTGGCGAGACGGACGGCCTCGAGCGGGGCGTAGAGCTTCTCCCGGTCGATCTTGGCGTCCGCAGCGCGAAGGGACTTGCTGCGCTTGCTCACTACTGCTCCTGTGGATTCTTAGGAGTCGTGGTCCGGGCCGAGCCGGCCCTGCCACTTCTGCTGATGGAGTTGGGGCTCAGTCCTCGACCGTGACGCCCATGGAACGGGCGGTGCCGGCGATGATCTTCGCGGCGGCGTCCAGGTCGTTGGCGTTGAGGTCGGGCATCTTGGTCGTGGCGATCTCACGGACCTGGTCACGCGTGATCTTCGCGACCTTGGTCTTGTGCGGCTCGCCCGAGCCCTTCTCGATGCCCGCGGCCTTCAGGATCATCTTGGCGGCCGGCGGGGTCTTGGTGATGAAGGTGAAGGAACGGTCCTCGTAGACCGTGATCTCCACCGGGATGACCCAGCCACGCTGCGACTCGGTCGCGGCGTTGTACGCCTTGCAGAACTCCATGATGTTGACGCCGTGCTGGCCCAGCGCGGGGCCGACCGGCGGAGCCGGGTTGGCCGCACCGGCCTGGATCTGGAGCTTGATGAGCCCCGTGACCTTCTTCTTCTTGGGAGGCATTGCTCTCTCCGGGTCCTAGTGAGAGTTTTCCAGCCTCCGAACCGGATCATCCGGCTGGAGGCATACCGCACAACGATAACGGGTATCCATGTGCGGCCAAAAACCGAGCAGGTCAGGCAGGCTCCAGGAGCCCATCTGACCTGCTCGGAAGCTGGTGTCCGCTAGTTCTTCTGGATCTGGTCGAAGGAGAGCTCGACCGGCGTCTCGCGGCCGAAGATCTCGACGAGGCCCTTGACCTTCTTCGAGTCCGGGTTGATCTCGTTGATGGTCGCCTGCAGCGTGGCGAACGGGCCGTCGGTGACGGTGACCGAGTCGCCGACCTCGAAGTCCAGCACCTGGACCTCGACCTTGCGGGCCGGAGCCGGCTTGCCCTCGGCCTCGGCGGCCTCGCGGGCGGCCTTCTCCTCGGCCTCCGGGGCGAGCATCTTGACGATCTCGTCCAGCGTCAGCGGGTACGGGTCGTAGGCGTTGCCCACGAAGCCGGTGACGCCGGGTGTGTTGCGGACGACGCCCCAGGACTCGTTCGTCAGGTCCATGCGGACGAGGACGTAGCCCGGGAGCTTGTTCTGCTTGATCGTCTTGCGCTCGCCGTTCTTGATCTGCGCGACCTCTTCCTGCGGCACCTCGGCCTGGAAGATGAAGTCCTCGACGTTCAGCGAGACGGCACGCTGCTCGAGGTTGGTCTTCACGCGGTTCTCGTAGCCGGCGTAGGTGTGGATGACGTACCACTCGCCGGGCAGGACGCGCAGTTCCTCGCGGAGCTTCTCGATCGGGTCGCGGTCGTCCTCGGGCTCTTCCTCGGAGTCTTCCGCGACCTCTTCGGCGTCCTCGGTCTCCGCCTCGGCGGCGTCGTCCGCGACGGCGTCGGCAGCCTCGACCTCGGCGGAGGTCTCGGTGTCCTCGCTGTCCGCGCCCTCGACGGTGTCGAGCTCGTCCTCGACGGACTCGACAGGCTCGATGGCGTCGTTCACGTTCGGGTCAGACACGGTGGCTGCTTCTTCCTGGATACATAGGGGTGGAACATGCGAAAGGAGCGCCGGGTACCTCGGCGCTCTTCGCGGGCTGCTCAGCCGAACACGTACTTGGCGGCGTTGCTGAGTCCATAGTCAATCACGGTGACCAGGCCGATCATGATGACGACAAAGATGATCACCACGGTCGTGTACGTCGTCAGCTGGTTGCGCGTCGGCCAGACGACCTTGCGCAGCTCCGCGACGATCTGGCGGTAGAAGAGGGCCAGGCGCTTCAGCGGGCCCTTCTTGCCGCGCTTACCGCCCTTGCGGGCCTTCTTGGACTCCGGCGCCTCATCCTGGGCATCAGGCATGTCGATGGAGCCCACGGCGTCCGTCACTCGTCCTCACCTGATTCCGGGTCGTGGCCGTGCCGCGCCCGGTCTGAGCCGCACGGCGGTGCATTGCTGTACGTACATGCGCACACATCCTGGCGAAGGAGTGTGTAGCAGGGCCGGAGGGACTTGAACCCCCAACCGCTGGTTTTGGAGACCAGTGCTCTACCAATTGAGCTACGACCCTTTGTGTGTCCCCCAACGTACCGCATCCATCCGGATGCTTGGTGTGCACCGAACGGGCGCGGCCTGCTGAAGGCCAACGAGGTGAGAGTGTACGTGCTCCGCGGCCGGTCGTCGAACAGAAAGGGCCCGCGGGAGGGCTTGTTGGCGCAAGATCGCCCCCGGGACAGGAAGCGGGCGAAGGACCTCGGGCTGAAGATCGCCCAGGCCGGGCGGTCGATCCGTACTGTTGTTCAAGGGTTTGCCCGACGTTGTTCAGTCTGTGAAACCCCCGTGCCGCGAGCGTTTCCGGTCTGAAACGATGGGGCCCATGAGCCCTGCAACCCCTCCCACCGAGCGCCGGGTCTCCGCCCGAGTCGGCGCGATCTCCGAGTCCGCCACCCTCGCCGTGGACGCCAAGGCCAAGGCACTCAAGGCAGCCGGGCGGCCGGTGATCGGCTTCGGCGCCGGTGAGCCCGACTTCCCGACCCCGGACTACATCGTCGAGGCCGCGATCGAGGCCTGCAAGAACCCGAAGTTCCACCGCTACACGCCGGCCGGCGGTCTGCCCGAGCTGAAGGCCGCGATCGCCGCGAAGACGCTGCGCGACTCGGGCTACGAGGTCGACGCGTCGCAGATCCTCGTCACCAACGGTGGCAAGCAGGCCATCTACGAGGCCTTCGCCGCGATCCTCGACCCGGGCGACGAGGTCATCGTGCCCGCGCCGTACTGGACGACGTACCCGGAGTCGATCCGGCTGGCCGGGGGTGTCCCGGTGGAGGTCGTCGCCGACGAGACGACCGGCTACCGGGTGTCCGTGGAGCAGCTGGAGGCGGCCCGTACGGAGAAGACCAAGGTGGTCCTCTTCGTGTCGCCCTCCAACCCGACGGGCGCGGTCTACAGCGAGACCGAGACCGAGGCGATCGGCCGCTGGGCCGCCGAGCACGGTCTGTGGGTGCTGACCGACGAGATCTACGAGCACCTGGTCTATGGCGACGCTTCCGCCGTGTCGCTGCCGGCCGTGGTGCCCGAGCTGCGCGACAAGTGCGTCGTGGTCAACGGTGTCGCGAAGACGTACGCGATGACCGGCTGGCGGGTCGGGTGGATCATCGGCCCGAAGGATGTGGTCAAGGCCGCGACGAACCTTCAGTCCCACGCCACGTCGAACGTGTCGAACGTGGCGCAGGTCGCGGCGCTGGCCGCCGTCTCGGGTGACCTGGACGCCGTCGCGACGATGCGTGAGGCGTTCGACCGGCGCCGCAAGACCATCGTGCGGATGCTGAACGAGATCGACGGCGTGGTGTGCCCGGAGCCGGAGGGCGCGTTCTACGCGTACCCGTCGGTGAAGGGTCTGGTCGGCAAGGAGATCCGGGGGCGCCGGCCCAAGGACACGGTCGAGCTGGCCGCGCTGATCCTGGAGGAGTCCGAGGTCGCGGTGGTGCCGGGCGAGGCGTTCGGCACGCCCGGGTACCTGCGGCTGTCCTACGCGCTGGGTGACGAGGATCTCGTCGAGGGCGTCAGCCGCATCCAGAAGCTGCTGGCGGAGGCCAGGGACTGAGGTCAGCTCCTCACGTGAGCAGCTGGTAGCGGGTCGTTCCCCTTGTGCTGGGGAGCGGCCCGCTTTCTCGTGTGCGCGTGCGAGCAAGACCACGTTCGGGGAAAACGCTGTCGGGACGGCTGAGGCATACGGCAGGATCCTGGGATGGAGCGTGTACGTGATGTCTCTGAACTGCCGAAGGCCCATCTGCACCTGCACTTCACCGGATCGATGCGGCCCTCGACCGTGCTGGAACTGGCCGACAAGTACGGGGTGCGCCTGCCCGACGCGCTGAGCGAGGCGCTGGTCAGCGGGGAGCCGCCGAGACTGCGGGCGACGGACGAGCGGGGCTGGTTCCGCTTTCAGCGGCTGTACGACGCGGCGCGCTCGTGCCTTCGGGAGCCGGAGGACATCCAGCGGCTGGTGCGGGAGGCCGCGGAGGAGGATCTGCGGGACGGCTCGGGGTGGCTGGAGATCCAGGTCGACCCGACGTCGTACGCACCGCGGCTGGGAGGTCTGATCCCGGCGCTGGAGGTCATCCTCGACGCGGTGGAGACGACGTCGCGTGAGACGGGGCTCGGTATGCGGGTCCTGGTCGCGGCGAACCGGATGAAGCACCCGCTGGACGCGCGCACACTGGCCCGGCTCGCCGTGCGGTACGCGGACCGGGGCGTGGTCGGCTTCGGGCTCTCCAACGACGAACGCCGGGGGATGGCACGGGACTTCGACCGGGCGTTCGCCATCGCGCGGGAGGCCGGGCTGCTGTCGGCGCCGCACGGGGGCGAGCTGACGGGGCCGTCGTCGGTACGGGACTGTCTGGACGATTTGGATGCGAACCGGGTGGGGCACGGGGTCCGGGCGGCGGAGGACCCGCGGCTGCTGAAGCGTCTGGCCGACCGGGGTGTGACGTGTGAGGTGTGCCCGGCGTCGAACGTGGCGCTCGGTGTCTACGAGAAGCCGGAGGACGTCCCCCTGCGGACTCTGTTCGAGGCGGGTGTCCCGATGGCTCTGGGCGCGGACGACCCGCTGCTGTTCGGGTCCCGGCTGGCGGCGCAGTACGAGATCGCCCGGCAGCATCACGGGTTCACGGACGCGGAGCTGGCGGAGGTGGCCCGGCAGTCGGTGCGGGGGTCGGCGGCACCGGAGGACGTGAAGGAGAAGCTGCTGGCGGGCGTGGACGGCTGGCTGCTGTCCTAGCGCCCGGCCTCTCCTACCGGAGGCGGACCTTTCACAGGAGGCTGACCCCGACCGTCACCGGCTCGTTGACCAGTGTGATGCCGAAGGCCTCGTGGACACCGGCCACGACCTCGCGGGCCAGAGTGAGGAGGTCCTCCGTGGTCGCACTTCCCCGGTTGGTGAGGGCCAGGGTGTGCTTCGTGGAGATGCGGGCGGGGCCGTCGCCGTAGCCCTTGGTGAAGCCCGCCTTGTCGATCAGCCAGGCGGCGGAGGTCTTGGTGTGCCCGTCCCCCGCCGGGTAGGCGGGGGGCTCGGCTTCGTCGCCCAGGCGCTGCTTCACGCGCGCGCGGAACGTCGCGAAGTGGATGTCCGTGAGGATCGGGTTGGTGAAGAAGGAGCCGGCCGACCAGGTGTCGTGGTCCTCGGCGTCCAGGACCATGCCCTTGCCGGCGCGCAGCTTGAGCACCGTGTCCCGGGCAGATGCGAGCGGGACGCGGTCGCCCGCCTCTACGCCGAGGGCGCGGGCCGTCTCGGCGTACCGGAGGGGAGCGGAGAGGCCGCCCGCGTCCGCCAGGGCGAAGCGCACGCGCAGCACCACGAATCGCTCCGGGTCGGACTTGAAGCGGCTGTGGCGGTAGGAGAAGGCGCAGTCCTCGTTGGCCAGGGTGACCGTCTCGCCGGTGCGGCGGTCGTACGCGACGACCTCGGTGATCGTCGAGGAGACCTCCTGGCCGTACGCCCCCACGTTCTGGATGGGGGTCGCGCCCGCCGAGCCGGGGATGCCGGCCAGGCACTCGATGCCGGCCAGGCCCGCCTCTACCGTGCGGGCGACGGCGTCGGTCCACACCTCGCCGGCGGCCAGCTCCAGCCGCGTGCCGTCGAGGGAGAAGCCCTGGGTGGCGATGACGAGGGCGGTGCCCTCGAAGCCCTTGTCGCCGATGACCAGGTTCGAGCCGCCGCCGATGAGCAGCAGGGGGGTGCCCGCCTCGTCGGCTTCGCGGACGGCGGCGATCACCTCGTCGTCCGTCGTCGCGGTGATCAGCCGGGTCGCGGGACCGCCCAGCCGGAAGGTGGTCAGCGGGGCGAGGGGGGCGTCGTGGAGTTCCTGCACGGGCTCAAGAGTACGAGACGGCACTGACAGGCTCGGGCACGCGTACGTGCGGCCGCCTTCGCGAGGAAGTGGGCCGCACGAGCGCGTGGCTGTCAGGACAGTCGTCTCAGTGCCTCGGACCAGGAGAGCGGGAGTTCGTCACTCTT
This sequence comes from Streptomyces sp. CA-179760, assembly GCF_050937045.1. Lineage (NCBI taxonomy): Bacteria > Bacillati > Actinomycetota > Actinomycetes > Kitasatosporales > Streptomycetaceae > Streptomyces > Streptomyces sp. CA-179760. The sequence continues at coordinate 5,809,035 of NZ_JBNJLZ010000001.1, read as the reverse complement.
CGCCTGCCAGGTGGTGAACGCCGCGTCCGCCATCTGCGGGGCGAGGCTCCGTGCGGCCGGCCCGTGGGCGCCCGAGCGGACGAAGTCGTTGAGCGCGTCCTTCGATTCCCAGGCGGACAGCGTCCAGAAGGTCCGCTTGAGGGGCTGCGCCTTCAGGGTGGCCCCGTAGGCGCCCGGGCTGCTGCGCACCTGCCGCCAGACGGCGGGGGTTCCGGCGAAGAACTTGAGCGCTCCCCACAGGGTGCGGGTCTGGAATCGGGAGGCGAAGACGTGCACCTCGGTGCCCGGGGGCGGGGTGTTCGGGACGGTCCAGGGAAGGGTGGGCATGACTGTTCCTCCTTCGGGTCGTCGGACCTTGTGGTCAGGCCTTCTGGTCTCAGTGGGAAGCGGTCTCCAGGACGGGCGCCGGTTCGGCAGCGTCCGCCTGTCGCTCGGTGTGCCGCCGGGTCGGGATCAGCAGGGCCGCGATGCCGGCGAGGCCGACCACAGCCGAGCCCGTCACCAGGGCCGGCCGCATACCGTCGACGAAGGCCTGGCCGGATTCGTAGCCGCCCTGGGCCGCGAAGATCGACGCCATGACGGCGATGCCGAGCGCTCCGCCCACCTCGCGCAGGGCGTTGTTCGCGCCGGAGGCGATGCCCTGCTCCTGGGGCCGGACGCTGGACATCACCAGGTGCGCGGCGGGGGCGAAGTACAGGGCCATGCCGATACCGCTGACGATCAGGGCGGGCAGCTGGGCGGTGTAGGAGGCGTCCGCCGTGGCCACGACGGACATGTAGCCGAGGCCCAGGGCCTGCAGGAACAGGCCGGCGGCGACGACCGGGCGGCCGCCGATGCGGTCGGCGAGGATGCCAGCGATCGGGGCGATCAGCATCGGCATGCCGGTCCAGGGCAGCATCCTGAGGCCCGCCTCGGTGGGCGAGTAGCCGAGGACGCCCTGCATGTACTGGCTGAGCAGGAAGATCGAGCCGAACATGCCGAGGAACATCAGCAGGCTCGCCGCGTTGATGCCGGCGAAGGCACGGGAGCGGAACAGCCGCATCGGGAGCATGGGGTTCTTGGCGCGGGTGCTGTAGAGGACGAAGCCCGCGAGCAGTGCGGTGCCCGCGAACAGGCCCGTCAGGACCAGCGAGCCGGTCCAGCCGTCGACGGGGCCGCGGACCAGGCCGTAGACGATCCCGAAGAGACCGCCGCTGGCGAGCAGGGTGCCGGGGACGTCGAGCGGGGAGCCGGTGCCGTGCGACTCGGCGAGGCGCAGCCGGGCCAGCGGCAGCAGGGCCAGGCCCAGCGGGACGTTCAGCCAGAAGATCCACTGCCAGGAGAGGTGTTCGGTGAGGGTGCCGCCGACCAGCGGCCCCGACGCGACGGCCAGTCCGTTGACGGCGCCCCAGATGCCGTACGCCATACCCCGCTTGGCCGCGGGTACGGCGGCGGTCAGCAGGGTGAGCGTCAGCGGCATCATGACGGCCGCGCCGGCGCCCTGGACCGCGCGGGCGGCGATGAGGGAGTCGATGCCGGGTGCCATGGCCGCCGCGGCGGAGGCCCCGGTGAAGACGGTGAGTCCCACGATGAAGAGCCGGCGGCGGCCGAAGCGGTCGCCGAGGGCCGCGCCGAACATCAGCAGGACGGCGAAGGTGAGCGTGTAGGCGCTCACGGTCCATTCCAGGTCGTGCAGGGCACCGCCGAGGTCCTCGCGAATGGAGGGCAGAGCGGTGGTGACGACGAGGTTGTCGAGAGCCGCCATGAATCCGGCGACGCTGGTGATGACGAGGGCCCAGGCGGCTCCCCCGCGGCGTGCGGTCTGCTGTGACATCGCTTCCCCAAGGTGATTCGCTTGATCGATTAGTTATTGATTACTAACTTTCGCGCTCATGAAAAAGGCCGGACATCCTCGCCTTTTCGTGTCAGTTGCCGGGCTCCGGCGGGGCCAGTCCCGCCCAAGCCCGGTGATCGGCCGGGAAACCCATGGCCACCAGGCAGTTGATGAGCATGCCCTGGGCCAGGAAGGTCGTCGTCTCGTGAGCGTCGGCACCCAGGGGCAGGTGAACGGTGTCCCACAGCCGCATCCAGCCCTTGCGCACGGCCTCACCGAACTCGTGATCCCCCTCTTCCTCGGCGGCCGCCACGGCGAGGTACATCTGCATCTGCATCATCAGCCGTTCGGGCTGTTCGGAGATGGTCTCGATGTACACACCGCCCATGGCATGGCGGGCCTCTTCGCCCTCCAGCCCCTCGGCCGCCTCCGCGAACATCCGGATGGTCTCCTCGACACACCGCTCGGCCGCCGCCAGGAAGATCGCCTTCTTGCCGGGAAAGAGCCGGAAGAGATACGGCTGCGAGACACCGACCCGCCGGGCGATCGCCTCGGTCGACGTGCCGTGGTAGCCGCCGCGGGCGAACTCGGTCATCGCCGCACGGATGACGCTCTCGCGCCTCTCTTCCGCACTCATCCTTGCCATGAAATTAAGTTAGTACGCAATCACTAACTAAGTCAAGGGGAGCCGAGGGCTACTCACGCGGGGCCCGGGACTGGTCGCGCGTAAGGGGCGCCCCGCAATGAGAGCACCCCTTACGCTTCACTCGCCTCACCAGGTCAGGCCAGCCGTACGACCGCCCGTGACATGCCCAGCACCTTCTGCCCCGCGCTGGTCGCCGTCAGGTCCACGCGCACGGTGTTGTCGTCGAGCTTGGCCGCGACCTTGCCGGCGACCTCGATCACGGCGCCCTCGTCGTCGTTCGGGACGACGACCGGCTTGGTGAAGCGGACGCCGTACTCGACGACCGCGCCCGGGTCGCCGGCCCAGTCGGTGACCACGCGGATCGCCTCGGCCATCGTGAACATGCCGTGCGCGATGACGTCCGGCAGGCCGACCTCCTTGGCGAACTTCTCGTTCCAGTGGATCGGGTTGAAGTCGCCGGAGGCGCCCGCGTACTGGACGAGATTCGCCCGGGTCACGGGGAAGGTCTGCGCGGGCAGTTCGGTGCCGACCTCGACGTCGGAGTAGGAGATCTTCGCCGTCATGGGATCGCTCACGCCTCCTCGGCCGCGCGGGCCACGAGCTTGGTCCAGGCGGTCACGACGTGCTCGCCGGCCTCGTCGTGGACCTCGCCGCGGATGTCCAGGATGTCGTTGCCCGCGAGGGACTTGACGGCCTCGATGGTCGAGGTGACCGTGAGCCGGTCGCCGGCGCGGACCGGGCGGCGGTAGGCGAACTTCTGGTCGCCGTGCACCACCCGGCTGTAGTCCAGGCCGAGCTGGGGGTCCTGAACGACCTGGCCGGCGGCCTTGAAGGTGATCGAGAAGACGAAGGTCGGCGGCGCGATCACGTCGGGGTGGCCGAGTTCCTTGGCCGCCTCCGCGTCCGTGTACGCCGGGTTGGCGTCCCCGACCGCCTCGGCGAACTCACGGATCTTCTCCCGGCCCACCTCGTAGGGCGCGGTGGGCGGGTACGTCCGCCCCACGAAGGACTGGTCGAGCGCCATGGCTCGGCACCTCCTGGTTGCTCTACTGACCGGTACGGGTCGTTCAACGACGCGAGGCCGCCCCCGATCACTCGGGAGCGGCCTCGTGTACGAGCCTGTTTTATCGCGTTTCGCGGTGCGCGGTGTGCGCATTGCAACGCGGGCAGTGCTTCTTCATCTCAAGACGGTCCGGGTTGTTACGCCGGTTCTTCTTGGTGATGTAGTTCCGCTCCTTGCACTCCACGCAGGCCAGCGTGATCTTCGGGCGGACGTCGGTGGCAGCCACGTGAGTGCTCCTTGACGAACGGATAGGACGGTTTAACGCATAGAAGAGTAGCCGATCGAAGGACCGACCCCGCAATCGGCTACTGTCAGTAGCGGTGACCGGACTTGAACCGGTGACACAGCGATTATGAGCCGCTTGCTCTACCGACTGAGCTACACCGCTGCGATGCGATCGGGCCCCGCCTCGCGACGGGAACCTCACACACCAGAGCCCCAAAACGGAATCGAACCGTTGACCTTCTCCTTACCATGGAGACGCTCTGCCGACTGAGCTATTGGGGCGAGCGATGAAGACATTACACGGTCTGCAGCCGTTCACCCAAATCCGTTTCGGGGTACCCGCCGCGGGCGCTCGGACCGTCCTGCCGACGGCCTCGCAAGCGCCTTCCTTTCCGCTTCCCTTCCGCTTCCCTTCCGCTTCTCTCGGCTTCGCCTCCGCGCAGCGGGCCACACCGGTACGACTATTGCGCTCCTCCCCGCCATGAGCGGGAGGCCGTCCTAGGCTCGACTCACTCTGCGTGATCATGCGTCCTCCCGTGCGCAAGCCCGAGCCCCTGGAGCACGATGCCCGACAGCCAGCCGCAGCCGCCGCCCCCTTCTTCCTCGCCGGGTCCGGCCGATCCGTCGTCGCTGCTGCTGTCCGGGGCACGGCTCACCGACGGCCGGACCGTGGACGTACGGCTGGGCCGCGGGCACATCGAGGCGGTCGGGACGGCCGGCAGCCTGGCGGGCGGCACGCGCGCGTGCGGGGCGCGAGTGGACCTCGGCGGCTATCTGCTCCTGCCGGCCCCGGCCGAACCGCACGCCCACGCCGACACGGCCCTGTCGGCCGACATCGAGGGACCCGTCTCGTACGAGCCGCAGGACGTGCAGCGCCGGGCCACCGAGGCCGCGCTGCTCCAGCTCGGGCACGGGGCGACGGCGCTGCGTGCCCACGTGCGAGTGGGGGACGTCCAGGGACTGGGTGCGTTGGAGGCGGTGTTGCAGGCACGGCGGGCCCTGCGGGGGCTGGCCGAACTGACCACGGTGGCCATGCCCCGGGTACTGACCGGAGTGGCCGGGGCGGACGGGTTGGCGGTGCTGCGGGACGCGGTGAAGATGGGCGCCTCGGTGGTGGGCGGCCGGCCCGATCTGGACCCGGATCCGACGGGGTACGTGGAGGCGGTCCTGGAGGTGGCCTCCGAGCACGGCTGTCCCGTCGACCTGCACACGGACGCCGGGGATCCGGCGCGACTGGCCCGGCTCGCAGCGATGGCGGGCGGACTGCGTCCCGGAGTGACCCTGAGCCCGTGCGGCGACCTCGGACGGCTGCCCACCGATGTGGCCTCGCGGACCGCCGACCAGCTCGCGGCGGCGGGGGTGGCTGTGGTGTGCCTGCCGCAGGGCGGCTGCGGCGGCGTGGACCGGCGGGGGGCGGCTCCGGTACGGCTGCTGCGCGCGGCCGGCGTGCGGGTGGCCGCCGGGAGCGGGGCGCTGCGGGACGTGTCGAACCCGGTAGGGCGCGGCGACCCGCTGGAGGCGGCGTTCCTGCTGGCCTCGCGCTACGGGCTGGCACCCGAGGAGGCGTACGACACGGTGAGCGGGTCGGCGCGGGCGGTGCTGGGGCTGCCCGAGGTACGCGTGGAGGCGGGCTTCCCGGCCGAACTGCTCGCGGTGCGCGGGGACCGGCTGGCGGGGGTGCTCTCGCTGGCGTACAGCCGGGTGGTCGTGCACCGGGGGCGTGTGGTGGCGCGGACCAGCGCGGTCCGGGAGTACTGCGATTCGGTGGCTTCGGCGGAACTGGGGCTGCCGCGGCAGGGGCGGGGAGAGGTGTCGTAACACCCTCGGACGGGTGGGGCGGTGGGGGCGTAAACCTGTCGTGGAGCCTGGGGCGGTGGCGGCGTGGTCGAAGTCGTGCGGCGGATGGGGGCGTCCGGGCGTACGGTCGGAGGCATGCGCATTGTCATCGCTGGTGGTCATGGTCAGATCGCGTTGCGGCTGGAGCGGCTGCTCGCCGCGCGCGGGGACGAAGTAGCGGGGATCATCCGTAAGGCCGAACAGGCCGACGATCTGCGGGAAGCCGGTGCCGAACCGGTCGTGCTCGACCTGGAGTCGGCGTCCGTGGACGAGGTCGCGGAGCGGCTGCGAGGTGCCGACGCGGCGGTCTTCGCGGCGGGCGCGGGCCCGGGCAGCGGGTCGGCCCGCAAGGACACGGTGGACAAGGCCGCGGCGGTCCTCTTCGCGGACGCGGCGGTGAAGGCGGGCGTACGGCGCCTGGTGGTCGTGTCGTCCATGGGCGCCGACCCACGGCACGAGGGCGACGAGATCTTCGACGTGTACCTGCGCGCCAAGGGCGAGGCGGACGCGTACGTGCGCGGTCTGAACGCCCTGGACTGGACGATCCTGCGGCCGGGTCAGCTCACCGACGACGCCGGCACCGGCCTCGTCCGCCTGGAGGCGCGTACGGGCCGCGGGCCGATCCCGCGTGACGACGTGGCCGCCGTACTGGCGGAGTTGGTGGACACCGCCGCGACGGCCGGGCTCACCCTGGAGCTGATCAGCGGACCTGCTCCGGTGTCCGTGGCGGTGAAGTCGGTGGCCGGGAACTGACGACTCCCTGGCGGAGTTTCCCTAGAACAGGGGCAGTTGGCCGGGGAAGTCCGGCACCGCGTAGCCGTCCAGGGCCGGCTGCTCCGCGCCGGGCCTGGCCTGTCGACGGGAGCCCGGGCACGAGGTGAGTTCGCCGTGTTCCCGGGCGCCGGGCGGGTCGTGGCGCGCGTACCGCCCGGCGACGACGGCGATCTCGCGGCGGCACTCGGGGCAGTTTCTGCGGCGGGAGGACATGGGGCCAGTGTGCCGCGTGCGCGGCGCGAGTATGCCTGCCCTCCCCTGCTCCGCGCCTTCTCCCTTCGATCACCGCACCTTCGATCACCGCACCTTCGATCACCGCACCCCACCGAGCTTCTGGTTGCTTAAGTCAATCAATGGACCTAGTTTTGACGGGTCGCGTTGTCCCTGACTGACGCCCCTACGGAGGCCCGGCCATGCCCCATGCCCTCACCCGACCCGCCGACGTCGGGAAGCCCGCAGCACCACGGGCCAACGCAGTCGTCGCGGTCCTGGCCTTCGGCGGGATCGTGGTCTCGCTGATGCAGACCCTGGTCATCCCGATCGTCCCGGAACTCCCCCGACTGCTGAACGCCCCGGCGTCGGACGCGGCCTGGGCCGTCACCGCGACACTGCTCGCCGCGGCCGTCGCCACCCCGATGACGGGCCGGCTCGGCGACATGTACGGCAAGCGCCGGATGCTCCTGATCAGCCTCGTCATGCTGGTGGCCGGCTCGGTGACCGCCGGACTCAGCGACACTCTCGCGCCGATGATCGTCGGACGGGCCCTGCAGGGCCTCGCGTCCGGCGTGATCCCGCTCGGCATCAGCATCATGCGGGACGAACTGCCCACCGAACGGCTCGGTTCCGCCACGGCGTTGATGAGCGCCTCCCTCGGCGTCGGCGGCGCCCTCGGACTGCCGGCCGCCGCGCTGATCGCGGACAACTTCGACTGGCACGTCCTGTTCTGGGCCTCGGCCGGACTGGGCGTCGTCGCCCTCGTGCTGGTGCCGGCCATCGTGCCGGAGTCACAGGTGCGCACCGGCGGGCGCTTCGACCTGGTCGGCGGCATCGGCATGGCGGCGGGGCTGGTGTCCCTGCTGCTGGCGATCTCCAAGGGCGCCGACTGGGGCTGGAGCAGCGGCACGACCCTCGGCCTGTTCGCGGCGGCCGTCGTCGTACTGCTGGTGTGGGCCTGGTGGGAGCTGCGGGTCAGGGAGCCGCTGGTCGACCTGCGCACCACCGCACGCCGCCAGGTGCTGGTCACCAACCTCGCCTCGATCGCCGTCGGGTTCGCGATGTTCGCGATGTCCCTCGTCATTCCGCAGCTCCTGCAGTTGCCTGAGGCGACCGGCTACGGACTGGGCGAGTCCCTGCTCGTCGCCGGCCTCACGATGGCCCCGTCCGGCCTGGTCATGATGGCCACGGCCCCGGTCTCCGCCGCCCTGTCCAAGGCCAAGGGCCCGAAGATCACCCTGATGGTCGGGGCCCTCATCGTGGCCGCCGGGTACGGGCTGAACATCGCACTGATGTCCCAGCTCTGGCACTTCGTGCTCGTCACCTGCGTCATCGGTGCGGGCATCGGCTTCACCTACGGTTCGATGCCCGCCCTCATCATGAGCGCGGTACCGGCCTCGGAGACGGGCGCGGCGAACAGCCTCAACACGCTGATGCGGTCCATCGGTACGTCGACGGCCAGCGCGGTGGCCGGGGTGATCCTGGCTCAGATGACGACGCCCTTCGGGCAGACCGCACTGCCGTCCCAGAACGGGTTCAAGGTCGTCCTGGCCATCGGGGCCGGGGCCGCGCTGCTCGCCTTCGTGGTCGCGTCGTTCATTCCGCGGCAGCGGGTGGGGGGTACGGAGGAGCCGGGGGGCGAGGGGGTGGCTTCGGGTGCGTCGGGCACCGAAGGGACCGCTTCGAGTGAACCGGGCGCCGAAGGGACTGCTTCGGGCGAGCCGGGCGCCGAAGGGACTGCTTCGGGCGAGCCGGCCGACGCGGAGGCCGAGGCGGTCGGGTCCGCCGATGCCAGGGCTGGGATTCCCGTGCAGGGGCGTGTCCTGGGAGCCGAGCGGGCGCCGGTCGGCGGGGCCGCGGTGACGTTGGTCTCGCTCGGCGGCAGGCAGCTCGGGCGGTCGGTCTCCCGTGGCGACGGGTCGTACGGCGTGGACGCTCCCGACGCCGGTTCCTACGTCCTGATTGCCTCGTCGGAGGGCTACCAGCCGCAGGCCTCCACGATCATCGTGGCCGGTGAGCCGGTGGCGTACGACGTGCTGCTGAGCGGCACCAGCGGGCTCGCCGGTGTGGTGCGGTCGGCGGACAGCGGGACGCCTGTCGCCGAGGCCGTGGTCATCGTGACGGACGTGCGCGGGGACGTACTGGCCTCCGGACGGACGGATGTGCTGGGCGAGTTCACCGTCACGGACCTGGTGCCGGGCCCGGTGACCCTCGCGGTCAACTCCCCCAAGCATCGGCCGCTGGCCCAGGTCGTCGAGATCGGCGGGGCCGGGATCACGAGGGTCGAGCTCGAACTGCGGCCCGGCGCGCAAGTGCGGGGCACGGTGCGCGGGGGGGGCGCGCCGTTGAGCGACACGCGAGTGACGCTGGTGGACGCTGCGGGCAACGTGATCGCCACGACCCGGACCGGCCTCGACGGGGCGTACGCCTTCTCCGACCTGGACACCGGCGCGTACACGGTGATCGCAACCGGGTACCCGCCCCGGGCGGCGTCGGTGTCGGTCTCGGGCGCCGGCGTGGACGACCATGACATCGAACTCGCGCACGGGGGCGAGTAGGCGGCTGAGTGGTGGGGCACGCGGGGCGCTCCTCGGGGGCGCGCTCGGCCGGTTGCCGTACTACCGGCTGGGCCGCCGCGGCTCGTGTCAGGTCGCTCAGGACGTTCCGGCTCGTCCGGCTGACGCACCGAACTTCCATAACCACCGCAGGCGTTCGCTACCTCCGTACCGTAGCTGCCGGGTGAGAGACGCATCACGCTGCTCAGAGGGCGCGCGGCCTCTGTGGCCACCGCATACGAAAACCCCCTTCTTCTGCGTCTCCGCAGAGGAAGGGGGTTCTCCCAGTGTGGCGGCGCCAGGATTCGAACCTGGGAAGGCTGAGCCGGCAGATTTACAGTCCCCCCAAGATCAGCTCGTTGCACTGCGTCTGACCTGGGGTTTTCCCATGCATCGGAGAGGGGTAGCCGCATCCCGTCCACGTCTCGTCCTGATCTTGGAAACCCGGTCGCCGAGACCGGGTAGGCGTTCATCGCCGCATCTTCCTGTGGTCGGCTCCGTCAATCATCCGCACGCGGTCACGCTCCGCTGGACGGGCCACCCACTCCAGCATGGCCCTTAAGACCGTGTCCTACGTGGTGAGGCGGATGCGGACGAGCACCCACGATGCCCGTGCCGCCCTCGCGGCCGAGCCCGGACCGGACGTGATCGTCCCCCGGCTCGAAGCCCTCACCAAGTGACGCAACCCATCGTGCTTGACCTCAATTGCGCTTGAGGTTCAAGACTCATCCATGGCGATCCATCGCGAACCCACCCGCGCATGCCTGCGAACGACCCGATAAGGAGCACGCGTTGACCGACAACAAGATCGTCCTCGTCCTCGGTGGCACCGGCAACCAGGGCGGTGCCACCGCTCGTGAACTGCTGTCCCGCGGCTGGACGGTGCACGCGCTCGTCCGGAACCCCGACAAGCCCGAGGCCCAGACGCTCAAGGAGCAGGGCGCGGTGCTCGTCAAGGGCGACCTCGAGGACGTCGGCTCGCTGCGCGAGGCCGTGGCCGGGGTGTACGGCGTGTTCAGCGTGCAGGCGCTGGCCTACGAGCCGGAGACGCTCGCCGCCGAGGTGCGCCACGGCAAGACCGTCGCTGATGCCGCGAAGGCGGCCGGGGTCGCGCACTTCGTCTACAGCTCCGTGGGCGGTGCCGAGCGCAACACGGGCATCGACCACTTCGAGAGCAAGGCCGAGATCGAGGAGCACATCAAGAAGCTCGGTCTGCCGACCACCGTTCTGCGGCCGGTGTTCTTCATGAACAACCTGCTCCACTTCGCCGACGCCGAGGGCGAGCGCGTGATGTCGCTGCCGGTCAAGCCGGACAAGCCGATGCAGTTCATCGCCTCCGACGACATCGGCGTCTTCGCGGCCAACGCGTTCGACAACCCGGCCGAGTTCATCGGCAAGGAGATCGAGCTCGCGGGTGACGAGATCACCTTCCCGCGGGTGGCCGAGATCTACGAGCGGATCACCGGCACCCCGACCCGCCTGGAGGCCACACCCATCGAGGAGCGCATGTTCGAGTGGTTCGCCGAGGACGGCTACCAGGCGGACATCCCTGCCCTGCGCAAGCTCCACCCAGGCCTGCTGACGTTCGAGCAGTTCCTGACCCAGCGCCTCGGCGCCGCCTCCTGAAGGCGGACGGGTAAGCCCTGTGGGGCTCCGGCGAAGGTCGCCGGAGCCCCACAGGGCGTGTGGGACACGGAGCGCCGTGACCCCATGCCACGTAGGACACGCTCTTAAAACTCGGCCGCCTCGCGGGGAACAAGAGAAAAGCGAACCGTCGAGTCACCTACAGGAAGCACGGTGACACGCACTGGCGGAACTGATCGAGACGGGCAGCGTCGACGCGCTCGAACCGTTGCTGAGCGATGACTTCGTCCATCACAGGCCGGACTCGACCTCCTCGACCAAAGCAGAGTGGCTCGCCGCCGTACAGGCGGCACTCACCCCGCTCGCCAATATGCGGGTCGAGGTCCACCACCTGCTGGCCGACAGTGATCACGTCGTGATGCACTCGCGGCGACAACTCCCCGATGCCGGGCCGGAGATCGCGGTCGTCGATATCTGGCGGATCGACGAGGGGCGGAGCGCCGAGGGTTGGGAGATCATCGAGCCGGTGGCCCAGGCGGCCGCCAATCTCGTGTGGTGGGAGCCCGCTGGGCGCTGACCAGTCGTGTCGCTTCCGCTCTCGAACGACAAGCGGGGAGAGTGCGACTCCTTCTCAAGGACGACACGTATCCGCCCAGCTCACCGGGTCCCTCCAAAAGAGCCTGGCTCATACAAGATTTTCGTAGCCGTTGATCGTCCATAGATCGTCGACGGGATCGCGGCGGGGGCGGCGGGAGTGTGCGACCAAGAGGACGCGCTTGCGGAGGAGGGGGATCTTCGCTCGTCCTGCCATCTGGCGCTTGATCAGTTTCAGGTCCGTGACGCGGCCCTCGGCGACGCCGGAGCTGTGGGGGAGGGTCACGGCGGCACGGACGGCGTCGAGGTCATTGAGCAGCCCGTTCGTGTAGCTGACCAGTTGGGGAATGCCGTCGCGGCGGACCTGGGAGATCCAGTTGTCGAGGCGTTTGGTGTTCTGCGAGGCGAAGACGTCGGCGAAGGTGCCGATGCGTTCGTGCACAGTCTTCAGCTCCGGGCAGCGCCCGTGCAGGCTCTTGAGGAAGACGCGCTGATCCTCGTGGAGACGTTCCGGGCGGGTCATCAGCAGTCGGGAGACCTCGAAGGGGCTGCGCTCCGGGGCGGGCGGGGGAAGACCCAGGTCCAGGACCTCTTGATGATCGGTCACGTAGAGGCGGACCGTTCCCTCGCTGCCCGAGAAGCCCTGCCCGGCGATCTCGCGGTGCAGGGCGGCGATGTTGTGCTGCCCCTCGGCCCAGCGGCGGTGCAGGAAGCTCTGGTACGGGGCGATGATGCCGGTGCGCTTGGGCCAGGTCGGCGCGGCCTGCTGCCAGGTCGGCGCGCGGGCGTAGCGTCGAGCAGGTGGAAGAGGAGGTGGACCCGGCCTGTGTGCCGGACCCCGAGCAGGCCGCCAAGCTCTTGGCCGCCGTGCGAGACCAGAGCCCCCGCGGTCGCCGTCTGGTGGGGTTCTTCGGCTGCATGTATTACGCCGCGGCGCGGCCGGCGGAAGTCATCGGTCTACGGCTCCAGGACTGCGATCTACCGCGTCGTGGGTGGGGCACACTGCGGCTCAGAGAGACGCGGCCCCGGTCGGGCTCAGCGTGGACGGACAGCGGGGAAGCCCACGACACGCGTGGGTTGAAGCACCGTCCGCGAAAGGCGGTCCGACCGGTCCCAGTCCCGCCCGAACTGGTCGCGCTGCTGCGGTGGCACGTCATGGCGTACGGCGTGGCCCCGGACGGCCGTCTGTTCCGCACACAACGCGGTGGGCTGATCCAGGACACCGGTTATGGCGAAGTCTGGGCTGTAGCGCGATCGCGGGCCCTGACACCCTCACAGTGCGAATCGTCGCTGGCGAAGCGTCCTTATGATCTTCGCCACGCGGCCGTGTCCACATGGCTCAGCTCAGGCGTGGAACCTCAGCTCGTTGCCAAGCGCGCCGGCCACAGTGTCGGTGTCCTCTTCCGGGTGTACGCCAAGTTCCTCAGCGACGGAGACGAGGCCGCGAACGCCAAGATCTCTGCCCGCTTGGGACGGCACGGCTGACAGGCAGGAACCCCGTCCACGCCCCGTCCACACACTTCGAGACGGGGCGTTCGAATGCGAGACAGAGCGAGACAGTACGGCCGTCGCGAGAGCGCATGACAAAGTGCCCCTGGCCTGCGGAAACCGCAGGCCAGGGGCACTTTGTTTTCGTGTGGCGGCGCCAGGATTCGAACCTGGGAAGGCTGAGCCGGCAGATTTACAGCGGGCTCAGTTCACCAACGTTGGTCTGCAACTTTCCGTAGTTCGCCCACTGTCGGGGGACACCTGGGGGATGTCGAGCACGGCGAGCTAGCGAGAACCGCTTCAGAAGTAGCGTCTGACAAGCGCTTAGAAGATGCGGGCAAGCCTTGGTGGGGCGGTCCAATCGTCTTCCGTTGGCCTCGCGACGGTTCGCTGAGTGCCGCTGCCGTCCAGCGTCGTTGCCGTCAGCGCTGCCGTCACTGCCGTCGGCGGCGCTGCCGTGTGACCACCGCATTAGGAGTTCGATCCGAGTCCGCTCCGGCTGCGGCTGTCGACTGGTGCGACGGCCGGACAGAGGTGCTGGTGTACGTCCCCGTCCGGAGTCGTTGATGTCAGCCGTAGATGTCAGGAGCCTTCAGACCATAGCTGCGCAGAGATCGGCTGCTAAGGGCCATACCGGCCGCCGGGGGCGGTGAGGCTGCTGTACTTCACTGCTGTACGCGCCTACTCGAGTTGACTGACAAGCACCCTCCGGGCGCCCTCCTGGAACAAGAAGCCAGTTTCGACGAATTCGTCCCAAGATTCATCGATTCGGTCTTGGTGGTCCTGCGTGAAGTCGGCAGCATCGCCCCCCTCACTGAGTGTTGCGCGAAGACGCAACAGTTTGTGGAAAACCCGCCCCGACAGTTCGATCATGCTCGCTGGTCCAAGTACGGCAACCTGGCTGGACACGTTGTTCAGTTCGTCGATTGCTTGACCAAGAGACGCCAGCTCGCTTCTCCAATGCGGACCAGGTGTTTTCCGTATCGCTGTGTCAGCGGCTCGCTCAACGGCTTGGTTGGCAGCGATGAACGCGCTGTACGCTGCTTGACGCTGCTCCCTGAGCCAATGGCCATGCTCTGCCAACGCCTGATCCTTGACTTGTTGACGTGTGGCCTCAGCTGTCTTCTCCGCTCCCACCTTGGCACCGCGAACAGCACCGACTGCCCCTGCCACTGCTCCGCCAAGCGCGCCGGCCATGCCTGCAAGACCGGCGATCAGAGCTGCTACCCCTTGGTCCATGCGGTAAAGGATCTAGCACCTGACCCGTACCGTGTGCACCGAAGTCGGCGACCTCACATCGGACGAGCAAGGAACGCCTTCTAGCCCTGGAGCTTGCCGGGGATTCACCCGGGCTGAGGTGAGATCCAAGGGACAGTGCGGGAGACCATGCTGACCAGCTCTGGTCTATGCCTCATCCCTCGAAGTTGGTTGCGAGCCCCATATACGCCGCCTCCAACTCCCCCTCGGTATCAAGCACAAGGCAACAGACGGGGCATGCGAACGCCTGTGCGTGTGCGGTGATGGGCTCCCACTCGTCGTGTTCCCCGCAGTAGACGCCGGCGTTGCATTCCTCGACAGCGCAGACGTCGTGCTCCAGGTACCCGTACATGTCTCCCCACGCCGGGCAGGCCGGGCAGGGTTCCCACCGCCACAGGTAGGTGCCGAATCCAGCAGCCTCGTACGGTCGCGGACGCCACACCACGTCACTCGACGGCTCCGACAGCGTGAACTCCAGCTCTGGCGAGAGAGCACCCCGGAAGGACCCCTCCACACTACGGGCCACCAGAGTCTTCACCGCCACGGCATCGGTCGGTGAGACCTCGCTGTCCCGGTCCTTGAGCAGGTAACCGTACGACTTGAGCAGGTCCGTGGCGGCGCGCTGAGCCCGCATGCTGGTGGTGTGCAAGGCCGCCGAGACGACGGCACGGTGCGCGACGCTCAAGGCGTGTCGTGCAGCCTTGTCGCTGTCGAGGGCGTCACCCCACAGGGGAATCCTGGCGATCGCGCGGGCCGCTGTGACCGCAGTGCTCTTGGCGGCGTCCATGGCGGCGCGTGCAGCCTCCTTGGCCTCGGCTTGTGCCAAGTCTTCGGCAGCTTGCTCTATGCCGATCTTCGGGATGGCCGGCATGGCTGCGACCTTGCTGAGATCATGGAAGGCGCGGGCGTAACCCCTCCAGAAGTCAGGAGCGGGCGTATCGAGTTCCTTGCGAACGGCCTCAGCTACCTGGAGGGCCGTTGACACTACATGCTCAGCGGTGGCCGGGTTGTGGTGGGCCAGGTGAGCGATGCCGTTGCGGGCTTCCATCACCGGCGTGAACGCATCGAGCGCGACGGGCATGCGGCCCTGCATCACGACCTCCGCATCCTTGAATGCCTCGGCCATGCCGATCGTTCGGGCTTGTTCCAGCGGCTTAACTCCCTTCTCTCCCGCGAAGCCAAGTGTGTGGAAGCGCAGCGCCCGGTCCCCATGAGCTGAGATCAACAGGGGGTCGTGGTGGCACAGAACCGCCTTCAGGCAGAATTCGGAGCCCATGCCAGCATGCAGGACTGCGAAGAGACGGTTGCCGCCGCGCCAGGAGTCGAGGGCGGATCGCATCATCTGCGCAGCCAGGTCTGTGAATCGCTCGGCGTTCAACTGTTGGCGGCCCCCTCCGATTTGGTGCCCATCATTACCTGTCCGCTGATGACTCGGAAGACACGGCTTGGTCCTCAAAACGCCTGGCAGAGCGACTGCCTGACGGAAAGAAACACCCCATCTTGCCTGAGGTCCACCCTTGGGTGGTAACCCGTTTGGTCGGGGGGCTGTGACCTGGGGGTTCGTCGTCGGCTACTGAAGATCGACTGTCACTGTCGGTTGTCGTCGAGTGGCCTCGGGGGCCGTCGGACGGCCCAGGGACGGCCCAGACAGTTTGGCTCACGAGAAGCCATCACTGGACGGCGAGGCGTGGGCAGTCACACGTGATCGCCTGACGTGATCTCTGGTGCCGCTCCAAAATGTGCCAAGCCGAGCGCACAGAGCTTGGAGCCCCTGACCTGCTGCTGAGCTGTCGGCGGTGGTCATCGTCGAGCGTGCTTCCACGGCCTGGAGGACGGCTCGTGGGGTGCTCTTGCGTCGGTTGCGCCTGGGATGTCAGTGGCTGCCCGTACGCTAAGGAGGAGTAGCTGGCTTACTCGTTCAGAGTGGCGAGAAAGCGCCAGCAGCATGCGCGTAAGGGGATAGGGAATGGCCAGCGACCTGAATCTCGATGAGCTGCTCGCCGATCTGAGCGCCAAGACGAAGGAAGAGATCTCCAGCACCCCTGAGGTAGTCACTCAGGATTCGGTAGATGTAGCTTCACTGCCGATTAAAGCTAGAAAATGGATCAAGCTGCCGAGCATCGTTGCGGTGATGGTCGACCTTAAGAGTTCGACGAAGCTTGGCACCGGAAAGTGGGCTGCGTCTACGGCCAGTATCTATGAGGCCTCGACCGGTGGAGTAGTGAAGACCCTAAACAACTTCGATGCGGACTTTATTCAGATTCAAGGTGATGGCGCCTTCGGGTTGTTCTGGGGGGACCGACGGTTCGAAAGAGCCTTGTGCGCTGGTATCACGGTAAAGACTTTTAGCGTCGACTTGGGCGATCAACTCGAAGCTCGGTGGCCAAACATGCCCACCACTGGATTTAAGGTGGGTGTCGCTTGCAGCCCCATCCTCGTAAAGCGAATTGGGACGCCTAGGAACCCCGCTCAGCAGGAACCTGTTTGGGCTGGGAAGGCGGTTAACTACGCAGCCAAGTGTGCACAGTCCGCAGACCGGCACGAAATGATTGTGACCGGATCCGTCTGGGATCGCGTCGAGAAGAACGATTACCTTTCTATTAGTTGCCCATGTAATGACGGTCCGAGTTCCGGGATTTGGGAGACTGTTGACGTCGATAGGCTTCCTGATGGTGACCCGGAAGCATCGGGACGCAAGCTCAAGGTTGGCTGGTGCAAGGCGCACGGCCAGGCTTATTGCGAAGCTGTGCTAGCAGGCCGCAAGAGGCGGCAGGATGTCGACGGCGTGCGCTCGGAACTGCAAAGGAGTCTGATGCGCGATGCCATTTTCTCCAAGGCTCAGACTGAGCGCGCGATGCGCGACGCGCGAAGAAGAGGATTGAAGTGAGACTGAGGAGAAACGGTGGCAGTGCGCGAGGGCAGCAACCGTTGACGTCACAGATCAACGATGAAGATGTCAGTCGATATGCGGCTTCACTGCTTGCTACTGCACGCGAAGAAATTGTTCGAGCTGACGGGAAAGCTTCCCTGCTGCTAGCTACGGCTGGAATCGCACTTGGTGCAATTGTCTCAGCCATTCTGTCTGGAGACTGGACGCCGTTCGAGCTGGCCAATTGTGTCGAGTGGATTTGGTGGGTGAGTGTAGCGCTGGCTGTTTCGGGTGTCGTACTGCTTGGTTGCGCCGTTCACCCCCGAGTCGGCCGGGGTCACGACGCGCCAGACTACCTGGTCGCTTATTTTGGAGACATCGCCGGTAAGTCCAGGAATACACTGGAGCAACGCATTCGAGAGACGTTGAGTGCACCCAAAGAAGCGCCACTCGACCAGCTGTATAGACTCTCCAACCTTGTCGCGAGTAAGTACCGGCTCATTCGGACCGCCCTATGGGCGCTAGCAAGTGCTATGTTGCTTTGCCCTTCGTCGCTGCTGCTGAACCTCGCGTTCTAGCGTTTGATGAGAACATAGGTCGGCGGAGCGGCTTTGGGCTGGAGCCGCTTTGGGGCGAGTGATCATGGCCCCGTAAGCTTCCGGCGAGTCGGGCAGTCTGTGGACCTGCCCGTTAAAGCACGACGTTGGGGCCATGATCTTAGAGGCTCGCCCCAAAGTGGCTGCCTAAAGCCGTGGAGCCGACCGCCCCAGCCACAGAGGGTGTCTCCCGCTTCTTGCCCGCAGCCGCCGAGCGCGCCGCCGGGCGCGGCCAGCCGGGGCGCAGACAGGAGGCAGGCCGCGCCGCAGAGGCGGCGCGCGCCCGCGCCGTGCGCGGGCCTTGATGAAACTAGAGAAAGTTGTGCCGCGCTGGCAGCACAGCGGTCCAAACGTCCTCGCTCAAGAGATCGCAGAGGGCCTGCTCCGACCAGTGACCGGCGGCGCCGGGGCATGCTGCTACGTATGAGCCCACCGCCTCTACGTCCCACGTGCCGGCGGTCAGTAGTCCCGAAGCCAAGAAGCGTACGTAGGCGGCGGAGGGCGGGACCCGTTCGACATCCTGCACGCCCCATGGGGCAGTGAAGGTTAGGACCGGCAACCCATCGACCTGACCAGCACACACGAGTGTTTCGTAGCGACCCTCACCTAGCACCGCACGGCGCTGTGTGAGCACGTCCACCAGATCAAGGTCCGCGCCGGGTTCCCTGTACATCTCTTGGGCGGCGATGTCAGAGAACTGATCTGTGGTCACCAGGTGGGCCCTGGCCAGCACTCGCCCACTCACCTGAGGATCGTAGAAGGCCCCCCACACACGGGTGACTCGGTCGCGAAGTACAGAGCGCCGGTCAGTTCAACAGGGATGGACCGGGCGGGCATTGTTGGGTTTCGGCACCCTGGGTATTCCCTCGCCGCGCCGGGTGGGCAACCGCCTAAGACGTAGGCAGCCAGCCGCTCCAGGTGCATGTTGGAGTCGTAGGACGTGTACCAGACCCGCTCCGGCTGCCGATTGTGCGGCAGCGTCGAGTCAATACTTCGCAGGGCCTTCACACTCGCTGATCGCGCTGGCTTGCCGATCACCATTGGCAAAAGGCCACGGTTGCGTCATCCCCGGACTTGTAGCGCGGCCACCGCCGCCCGGTCGGGTCAGTCGCTTCGATCTTGCGAACCGCCTCGATCAGCCCATGCGGACCTTCCTCACGTAGGACCCTAAAGACTCCGGCCCAGTCAGCCATGCGGTACTCGGTCACGAGCCGGGAGACGCCATCCGACATGACTGCAGCGGCCTGCCCCTCGCCGATCGGTGTCGCTCCCGTCAGTGCGTGATGTGCCGCCTCGGGGGTGCTGGCGGCCACCCAGTACCCCTCTGGTGTGTTCCGCACCTCCCTCTGAGCACGCACGAGACGTTGCAGGGCCTCCCGGTGCCCCGGGGTGTGCGTTTCATGGCTGGCGACCTCCGCTTGCAGCTCAGGAAGTACGTCGTCCACACGAAGGTCAGTGATCACCTCATAGTCTCCGGCGTGATCCAGAACGATCGGCGAGTCAGCCAACACGAGGTGATCAAGGTGGGTGGTTCCCTGCCGAAGGATCGCCACTGTCGCCGACGGCGTTCCTGGGTTACTCAGGTCGCACTCGGGATGGTGCGCGGCCACTCGTTCGATCGCTTCGGACAAGCCGTCCGAGAGTGACCGGTCAGGGTCCGCCAGCGCGGCCGTGAGGTAGCCGCCGAGGTGAGCGACGTACCACGGGACACCGTGGCTACAGCCCGTGGACAGCCCCGCCGTGCTGAGTCCATCGAGCACCACGGCGAGACTGGGGGTGCCGGCAACCCAGTCTTCGTTGAGGCTGGCTCCCCCGGGCTGTGTGTTCAGGCAGACGCGCATGATCAGCTTTCGTGTCGGTACAGCGGGGTGACCCTGCGACTCTCCAGAACTTCGAGGGTCTCGGGGTTGTAGCGGCAGGCGATCAGCGTTGAGAAGCGCTTCGTCCGCACCTCCCGGTAGAGCTCAGCCAAGTTGTTCTCCAGGTAGTGCACCACTCCGTTCGCTCCTATGGCGTGGATGCCGGCGATGTAGAGGAACGTGCCCCGGCCATCCAAGCGCGGCAGTCGCCCCAGGTAGCCGAAGTCGCCGGCCGTGCCGTCTTCATCCATAGGGGACCGGTAGGTCTGGCCCGCATTGCGGTCTACCAGGTGCCAGGCGTGGTCCTTCGCAAACTCAAGGTTGTAGTCCCCTTCCAGCACCTGGGCCACGATGGGCGACAGCCGGGGACCGCAGATCACCACGTGGTTCTCGCGGTTCAGGTTGACGATGCCGTTCGGCGGAATGACCTCGTACTGCGCTTCGAGCTTCATGCCGCCGAGCAGCTTGCGCAGGTGCTCGAAGTTGTCGAGGTCTTCCCGGACAACGACAGCGCTGGAGTTCTGGCCTGGCTCCTTGCCCGCCTCTGGCTTACCACCGAGGGACACGGTGACCAGGTCGGTCCCGAAGAACGCCCGCTCCGGGGGCGGACCCGCTGACGCCAGTTGCCCGACCCGCCCACGGCTCACGCCCAACTTCGCGGCGATCTCGGCTTGGGTCATGCCCGACGCCTGCGCTTCCTCGATCGCTTCGCGCCGGATGCGGGACAGCTCCGTCACTCGCCCCTGATAGGTCGCCATCAGGTCGATTGCGGCCTTGGCGCGGTCGACCGGGACCGCGATTCCAGAGATCCGCTTCATGTCGTCTTCCACTGTTCTCCCATCGTCGCCTAGGGGGGCTATCAGACTCTATCGCCAGAGGGGGTTGCATGCACGCGCCGGTTTGCCTACGGTACCTATCAGGTGAGGCGGTAACCCCCCTAAGCAGCACGGGGGCGCTTATTGCGGCTGCTTTGACCTGCAAGAACGCCCGGAGGAAAGCCCGCAAGGGTCAGTACGAAGGAAGCGACAGCAGCTTGAGAACTGAACAGCGTGCCTGGGAGGCCGTCCCTCCCCTGCCAGCAAGAGGACGGATGCGTGCGGGTTCGCTCCGTAACGCGACTGCACGACCAGCCTCCGCAGCGTTTCGCTGCGGCCGGTTGCCTCCGCTGCTCGTCTCGCACGAGCAGCGCTGAGGGGAGCCGGATGTTCCGACTTCAACGGCGCGCGGCCCCGGTGCTGGAACACCGGGGCCGCTGTTCGGGCCGTTCCTCTGTGAAGGGAACCACGACCCATGAAGCACATCGGTGCTGATCAGGCGGTTGTTACCGCCGGCGAGTTCGACCGTGAGCCGACGTTCGCGG
Source organism: Streptomyces sp. CA-179760 (assembly GCF_050937045.1). Taxonomy (NCBI): domain Bacteria; kingdom Bacillati; phylum Actinomycetota; class Actinomycetes; order Kitasatosporales; family Streptomycetaceae; genus Streptomyces; species Streptomyces sp. CA-179760. The sequence continues at coordinate 5,788,303 of NZ_JBNJLZ010000001.1, read as the reverse complement.
AGCTGGACGTGATCGAGCAGGAGATGCCGCTGATCGAGGCCGACGTTGAGTTGCTCGACGTGCAGATCAGCCTGCTGGACCGGCCGGTCACGGCCTTCGACGCGCGTCGGCTGCGGCGGGCCCGGCGCAAGGTGCTCGCCGCCCGCCGCGACCTGACCAACAAGATTGTGGCGGAGGCGGCATGAGCACGTCCGCCTACGTCGACACCGGCTCGACGGGCGTCGAGACCCGGTCGACGCCCGTCAATGCCGAGCACGGGATCACGGTCATCGCGGCCGTGCTCACGGTGGTGCTCACGGCGGTGGCGTTCTGGCTGTCCTACGAGCACTTGCAGGAAGTCGCCGCCGAACACGGCATGGCCGACGCCGTCGCCCGCTCGTGGGCGTGGCCGGCCACCGTGGATCTGTTCATTGTGATCGGTGAGCTGCTGATCCTGCGTGCCTCGCTTGCCCACAGGGTCGACTGGTGGGCAATCGGCCTGGTCACCGCAGGTGACGGGGCCTCGATCGCGCTGAACGTGGCCGGGGTCGGCAAGGACGCCAATGCCCTGGACTACGTCGTCGCCGCCGTTCCGCCGGTGGCGGCGCTGCTGGCGTTCGGCGCGCTGATGCGGCAGGTGCACGCCTACCTCGCCCGCAAGGCGTTGACGGGCGTCACCAGCCCGCCGCCGGGCGTCAACGCACCCTCGACGCCCGTCAACGCCACCGCCGACCGGCCGCCTGTCGCCCCCACCGCGCCGCCCCTGCCGGGGCCGGAAGCGGCGGTGGAGCCGCCCGTTCCGCCGGTGGGCGTCGAGGGGGTGTCGACACCCGTCGATGCCGAGCCGGTTGCCGTCGAAGCGCGGTCGACGGCCGTCGATCTGTGCATGCCGGTGATCTACCCCAACCGGGTCGATCAGGTGGTACGCGCGCTGTACGGGACCGACTTCACCCAGCCGAACACCGCCCGCATGACCGTGGCCATGGCCGGGCTCGGTCTCGGGGCCTCGGAGTCAACGGCCCGCACGGCGCGCGGCCGGGTCAAGGCGCGTGAGCCGTACCTGGCCGACTTCCCCACCGCGATCGCCGGTTGAGCAGGGGGAGACGAACATGTCGTACGCGTACGGCAAGTGCTTCGACCCCACCGGGGCCCGCTACGGCGTGCCCACCTACCCCTGGCGCTACGCCCCGGACGGCTACGCCACCCGCCGGCAGCTCCGTGCCCGGGGCTTACGGCCCGGCGGGCAGCCGATCGCCGCTCAGCTCATGCGGGTCAACCGACGGTGCGGCACGGTCCGTGTCGCCTACCTCTACCGCGAGGACCTGGCCAAGCCGGTGAGGCCGATGACGTCCCGCAAGTGGGGCGCGCTGGCGCTGGCGATGCTCGCCCGCCGCACCTGCCCGCGCTGTCGCCTCGACGTCGGCTACTGCATCCCCACCTCGCACGGCATCTGCGGCCTGTGCCTGGCCGCCGAAGAACAGCGCACCGCCGCCTGAACCCCTCCGACTTCAACGGGAGTTTCGCTGTGTCCAGCCGTACCCGTACCCGCTCCGTGAAGACGGCGGCGGGTGTCCACACCGTCCGTATCCCCCGTCAGCGTGGCCGCCGCTCCGACCCGTTCGTGATCGTCGTCCCCGAACGCCCCTCCCTGACCCGCGAAGCCCTCGGCTTTGTGGGCCGTGGCCTGTGGCACTTCCGCCGCGCCCTCGCCCCCACCGGCCTGTCCGTGCTCGCGTTCCTGGTGGCCGGGCTGCTGCACGCGATCGCCTGGTGGTCCGCTCTCGTCATCGCCCCGGTGGCGGCCGTGCCGGTGGTGTGGCTGCTGGTCATGCAGCGCCGCCGCCCGGCCCGCAGCGCGGCACTGGGCTGGCGCATCGGCCTGGCCGTGCTCGCCACAGCCGCCGCCGTGTGGCTGGCGCTGGCCGCTGGCTTCGGGCCGCTGAACGGCACCCTCGCGCTGCTGTGGCTGCTCGTCCTCATCGCTGCACAGACGTCGTGGCTCATCGTTCGCCCGTCCCGCTGACCCGAAGGAGAGATCGTCTGATGGCGCAGAACACCAACGGCCAGCGTGCGCGCGGGCCCGTGAACGACCCCAAGACCGGCAAGTTCACCAACGCCGGCGCCGCCGCCGGCGGGTTCGTCGGCGCACTGGGCGGCTCGATCGTCCCGCCGATCAACGTCACCGTGAACAACAACAAGCAGGCCGCCAGCGCGAACGGACGCCGGCCGCACGCCGAAGCCCTGCTCCCCGCCCCGGACTTCAGCGCCCCGGCGCTGGTGCGGAACTACTGCAACACCCTGCGGGCGGCGGCCGTGACGCTGTCGATCGAGGTCGCCATGGGCGCCGAGATCCTCAAGGGCTGCCTGGCAGCGGTGCCGGACCCGGAGGGGCGGGCGTTCGGCTCCCGGATCCGGGCGGCGAAGGTCGCCCGGAAGATGAACCGGGCCGCCGATGACCTGCGCAGCGCGGCGAAGAACGCCGCCGCCTGCTATGCGACGTTCCAGCAGGAGTTCGAGGAAGAGATCAACCGCGTCCGTCACCGTGCCCGGCGTCCGCAGCAGCCGGTCATGAACTGGGACCAGCAGTAAGGAGGCCGATCCATGGCAAGGAACAGCAACGGCCGCCGCGTGCGGCACTCCGACTTCCTCGACAACGGCCTGGCCGCCGACTACACCGGGCCCGGTCTCCTCCCCGGCCAGTCCGCCGGCGGCGGGGTGGGTGGCTACCTCCTGTCTCGGGCGATGCCGCACCTGCCGCCGTGGCTGGCCGCCGCCAGCATCGGCATCGCCGGCGGCCTGGGCAGCCTGAAGTGGGAGGAAAGCGCGGCGGCCGGGGTCGGCCTGACCCTCGCCTCCGTCGCGCTCACCGGAGCCACATGGTGGATGGGCAAGTCCACCACCCAGCAGCGGCGCCTCCACTCGGCTATCACCGTGGCGTCCGCGTCCGCGTGGACCACGGCCGCGTGCCTGGCCGGGCCTACTTCGGGCCCGTTGCCCGACCTGTATCTGATGGGCGCACCGGCGCTGGCGCTGTCGTGGAACATCCGCATGGTCCTGCGCCGCAACGACGCCCCCGGCGGCGAGAGCGGTGACAAGGGCCTGCTGGAGAAGGTCGGGCTGGCCCGGGCGCAGATCGGCAACGCCAAGGTGGAGCCCAACCGGGTCACCGCCCCGCTCGCGGTGGAGGCCGGTGAGCAGACCAACGACGACGTGTCCAAGGCCCTGGCCCGGATCGCATCCGCCCTGGACCTGCCCACCTCCGCCGTGCGCTACCAGCCCGATGGCGACTCGAACCGGCGCGGCGAGCTGGTCATCGTGCCTGAGGACATGCTGGCCGAGGCCGCGTACTGGGAGGGCCCGTCGAACCTGGGCGGTTCGATCGCCGAGCCGCTGGTGATCGGCCGCTACGACGACGGCTCCCCGATGTACCTGTGGCTGCCCGGCGACCCCGACCAGGGCCGCAACGGCACCCACGTGCTCGTCGCCGGCGGCACCGGATCGGGCAAGGGCGAGACCGCCCTGAACCTGCAGACGGAGATCCTGTCTAGGCGGGATGTACTGCTGTGGCTGTCGGATCCGAAGATGTTCCAGGACTTCCGGCCGCTGCTGCCCGGCATCGACTGGGCCGCCGAGGGCGGCACCCCCACCGAGGTCATGGTGGAAGCGATCCAGGCCGTCATCCCGGCGCGCACGCGCTGGTTGGGACAGCACAACTACCGGCAGTGGGTCCCCGCGGCTGCCGAGGTGCAGAACGACGCCGCGCACTCGTGCCGTACGGACGGCCGCGCTTGCGGCTGCGCGGGCACGCCGTACCTGGTGGCGTGGATGGAAGAGGCCGCGAGCACGCTGCGCAACCTGGGGGACGACGCGTTCACCGGTATCGCGCAGGAGGCACGGTCCGCCGGCGTGTCCCTGATCGTGTCGCTTCAGCGGCCGTCGTATGACCAGATGTCCACCAGCACCCGGGCATCTCTGCCGTCTGTGATCGCGCTCGGCTGCGACCCGCGTGACGAGTCGTTCTCCCTGCCCGACACGGTGCTGGACGCGGGCGCCCACCCCGGCGCCTGGGGCAACCGCCGCCCCGGGTACTGCTACCTCGTCACACCCGGCATCGACGAGACCCGGTACGCCTCACCGGGGCGCACCTGGGGGTTCGGTCGCGATGCGGTCTCCCGTATGGAGGTCCTCGCCGACTGGGCGCAGCGCAACGGCGCCGAGGCCGACCCTGTCACCGCCGGCGCCGCCTCCAGCGTCGCCGGCAACGCCTACACCGGCCGCAGCGTCCCCGGCGGCAATCCCACCGCGCACGCCGCCATGGGTGAGGACGACATGGACGAAACCGGGTACGGGCCGCTGGTCGACCCCGAGGACGCGGACATCGACCCTGAAGCCGAGCTCCCCGAGCCCGAGCAGGGCGACGACGCCCCGATCTTCGACCAGGAGACCGGCCGCAAGCCGGAGCCGGAGGAGGCCCGCCGCCTGCTCGACGAGGCGCTGGAGGAGTTCGAGCGGGACGGGCGCATGGTCGTCGGCCCCAAGGACTTCACCGACTGGTGCGACAAGCACAATCTGGGCCGCTCATGGGTGTCCAAGCGACTGAAGGAAGCCGCCGAGGAGGGGCGCCTGGAGGCGACGAACACCACCGGCCGGTGGCGCATCGTCCCCACCCTCATGGCCGCCTGACACCCGTCACATGTGACGGGCCCGTCACACCCAAACCCCTAGGCAAACGCGGGTGTGACGCGCCGTCACAGCGGCCCGTCACACCCGCGTCACACCCACCCGTCACACCCACCCGAACGGGCCCGCGCCACCGCTGTGACGCGGGCCCGCCCCCATCCCGGAGGGAACCACCGTGGCCCACCCCGAACAGCCCACGGCCGTCGAAGTCCACCACCCCCAACCGATCCCGATGCACCTGCCGGCCGCACCGATCGTCCCCGTGCAGCCGCACACCGTCCCGGCCGTCGCGAGCATCGTCCTGCCCGACGGCCGCGTCGTCACCGGCTACGCCATCAACCCCGTCCAGCCCGAACCGGCCGCGACCAAGCCGCCGGTCTCCCACACGGCCGTGAACGTCGCCCTCGGCGGCATCGGGTTCCTCGCCGTCTGCGGCGGCCTGCTGCTGCTCACCTCGTTCATCACGGCTCTGACCGCGTTCGTGACCCAGCTCATCACGCTGGCCGCCGTCATCTTCGGCGGCTGGATCGCCGTGCAGGTGTTCAGCGCGAGCGGCCACCAGGGCGGGACCACGGTCAACATCCGCAAGGCCGTCATCAAACGGAACAAGTTCCACAGCTAGCTACGCCAAGGGCGGCCCCCGCATCTCGCCAAAGAACCGGGGCCGCCCTTGTCAGCCAGAACCCTTCAAGGAACTGGAGACAACCAGCATGACCGAACCCACCGACATCCGACGAGTGCCCGTCCACCGGCCCTTACCGTTGGGGGTGACCGCGTGAGCACCCTGACCGCCGATCTGGCCTGCCTGCCCCTGCTCGCCTCCGCCCTCACGGCGGCACATCGCGGCTGGCCTGTCATCCCGCTGCACCCCTACGCCAAGCGGCCGGCCGGGCACCCCGAGCGGGCCTGCCCCGGCACCGGGCGCTGCGCGAGGGGGCACCGCAAGCCCGAGCAGCGCGCCACCACCAACCCCGAGTTGATCCACGCCACGTGGGCGACGCGCCCGTACAACGTGGGGATCGCGACCGGCCCGGCCGGGCTCCTCGTGGTCGACCTGGACGTGTGCAAGCCCGAAGAGCCGAAAGGAGCGCCTGACGGCGCAACTTCCCTCAAGGCGCTCTGCGAGCGCACCGGACAGGCCCTCCCCACCACCCACCGGGTGCGGACCGCGCGCGGCGGGGAGCATCTGTACTTCACCGCCCCCGCCGGGGTGCGGCTGAAGAACAGCGCCAACCGCCTCGGGCCGCACATCGACACCCGAGCCTGGGGCGGCTACGTCGTCGCCCCCGGCAGCACCACCCCCGACGGCGCCTACGAGGTGACCGACGATGCGCCCGTGGCTCCCCTCCCCGGGTGGCTGGCCGCGTTGCTCACCGAGCAGGGCAAGCCCGCGACCGTGGAACTGGCGCCCGTGCGGGACGGCACCCGCGCCGCCCAGGTGGCGCTGGAACGCGAATGCGCGGTCATCGCCGGTGCGGTCGAGGGCGGGCCCAACGGCCGCAACAACACCCTGCACAAGAGCGCCTGCAAGGTTGCACGGTTCGTCGCATGGGGCCACCTCCCCCGCCACGTGGCAGAGCAGGCAATCCAGGCGGCGGGGGAGGCTACCGGCCTGCCGCCGACCGAGTGCCGCACCACCATCCGCAGCGCCATGGACTGGGTCATCGCCCACGCCACACCACGGCAGGCAGCCTCATGACCGCCCCCAACTCCCCCCACCTGGACTGCCCCACCGACCCCACCACCGGCCCGCACGCCGCCCCACAGCCTGTGGCCCGGACGGCCATGGGCGAGCCCAAAGGCGCCGCCCGCAAGGGCGTCCCAACTGCTTGTGGTCCTGACCCGCGCCGTGCGGACGGCCGGTGCCCCGTGGCGTGGCTGCACATCCGTGCGCCGCGCGGAGCCACCCCGACCGCTACCTCGCAGTGCGCGTGCGGCTGGGACCGCAGCGCCATCGGCCACCGCAAGGTGCACGCCCTGATCAAGGCCCACGAAGGGCACCGCGACACCTGCCCGCTCCGCACTCACCAGGAAGAAAGGGCCGCCGCATGACCGCGCCCGCGACCGCACCGTCCATCGACGGCGCGGCCCTGCTCGATGAGGTGGAAGCCTTCCACCGCCGCTTCAACGTCTTCCCCACCGAGGCCGCGTACGTCGCGGTCACGCTGTGGGACGCCCACGCCCACCTGCTCGACGCATTCGACTCCACCCCCCGCCTCGCCTTCCTCTCCCCCGAACCGGGGTCGGGGAAGTCGCGGGCACTGGAAGTCGTCGAGACCCTCGTACCGCGGGCCATGGCGGCCGTGGACGCCTCTGCCGCCGCCCTGTTCCGGTCGGTGTCCGGCGTGGACGGCGGCCGGCCAACGATCCTCTTCGACGAAATCGACACCATCTTCGGGCCCAAGGCCGGGGAGAACGAACAGCTCCGAGGGTTCATCAACGCAGGCCACACCCGTGGAAGGGAGATGTACCGGTGCGTCGGAGACGGCGCCAACCAACAGGTACAGGGCTTCCCTGCGTACTGCGTCGTCGCTGTCGCGGGCCTCGGCAACCTTCCTGACACGATCATGACCCGCTCAGTCGTCATCCGCATGCGTCGTCGGGCCCGCAACGAGAAGGTGGAGCAGTTCCGCACCCGCATCCACGTCCGGGAGGGCAACCAGCTCCGTGACCGGCTCGCCAAGTGGGCCGAGACGGTGCAGAAGCAGGTCACGGACGTGTTCCCGGAGATGCCCGACGGGGTCGCCGACCGGCCGGCGGACGTGTGGGAACCCCTGATCGCCATCGCGGACGCGGCCGGCGGCGACTGGCCCCGCCGCGCACGGGAAGCCTGCCTGACCCTGGTCAAGGCATCCCAGGCCAACGACAAAGGCAGCATCGGCATCCGCCTGCTCACCGACCTGCGCGACCACGTCATGATCGGCATCGATCGCCTTCCCACCGTCGCCATCCTCGACCGGCTCAACGCCCTCGACGACGCCCCCTGGGCCGACTTCAACGGCAAGCCGCTCGACTCCCGCCGCCTCTCCCGGATGCTCTCCGAGTACGTCACAGCCGCCGGCGACCCCGTCGCCTCCCGCAACATCAAGACCGGCGGAAGCGTCCTCAAGGGCTACTACGCCACCGATCTCCACGACGCGTGGCAGCGCTACTGCCCCCCTCCCCCGGAAAGTCCGCTACTCCCGCTACCCGGCACCGAAAACACGGACTGACCAGCAAAAACCCGGTAGCGGGTCGCGCCACCGCGACCCGCTACCCCTCGCTACGCCATCCGCTACCGCTACCCCTTCCCGCTACCCCCGACAGGGCTCTGACCTGTAAGGAAGCGGAGGTAGCGCAGGTAGCGGACTTTTGAGAAGGCCCCTGGACGCCTCACCCCGAGAAGGAGTCACCGCCTTGGCCCGCCCCAAGATGCTCAAGCTCCCGGAAGTCCTCGAAGAGATCGAGATGAGCCGCGCCGCCTTCTACCGCATGCGCGCCCGCGGACAGGCTCCGAAGCTCATCAAGCTCCCCAACGGACAGCTCCGTTGTCGCCGGGATGACCTCGATGCGTGGTGGTCGTCCATCGAAGACGCTGCCGCCTGACCGCCTCCCGCACGCGAGACACGAGGGGCCCGCTCCCGGCGGGCCCCTCTGGAGTTCATATGGCACTGACCTACGACGTTCGCCTCTACTCCATCGAGGTCCGCAAGGATCGCCCGAAGCCCTACCGCCTGCGCTGGCTGGTCGGGGAACGAAAGCACTCCAAGAGCTACACACTCAAAGTCCAGGCCGAGGGGCGCCGCTCGGAACTCATGTCCGCTGTGCGGCGTGGCGACCAGTTCGACGAGGAAACGGGCCTGCCCGTATCCGAGTTGCGCGCCAAGCAGGGCTCCATCACCTGGTACGAGCACAGCCGCGCGTACGTCGACCGCAAGTGGGCGCTCGCCCCGGCGAAATCGCGGAAGAACTACGCCGATGCGCTGGCGACAATCACGCCCGCGCTCGTGAAGACGAAGACTGGGATGCCCGACACCGCGCTTATGCGACGCGCGCTGTACGGGTGGGCATACAACCGGAACCGCTGGAACGAGACTCCGCCGGACGATGTGGCGCGCGCCCTCGCCTGGATCTCCAAGCACTCCATGCCGGTCTCCGCGCTGGAGGACCCGGCGACCGTGCGTTTGGCCCTGGACGCGCTGTCCCTACGGCTGGACGGGAAGGAGGCATCGCCACGCACCGCGAAGCGCAAGCGTGCCTGCTTGAGTGACGTCCTCGGACTCGCCGTGGAAGAGCAGTACTTCACCATGCCGGTGAACCCGATCACGGCCGTGAAGTGGACCGCCCCGAAGTCGGTCGAAGCGGTGGACCCTGAGAGCGTCGCCAACCCCCGCCAGGTCCGAGCGTTGCTGGCCGGGGTGCGTGAGCAGGGCCCGCGTGGGCTGCACCTGGAAGCGTTCTTCGGGTGCCTGTACTACGCGGCCATGCGCCCCGCCGAGGCCGCCGGACTGCAAGTGAGCCAGTGTCACCTCCCGGAAACAGGATGGGGGATGCTCACCCTGCGGCAAGGGGTTGTCCGGGCGGGACGGAGCTGGACCGACGACGGGTCGGCGCATGAGATGCGTCACCTCAAGGCCCGCGCCAAGAAGGACTCCCGCCCGGTGCCGATCCCGCCGCACTTCGTTCGCCTGCTGCGGCAGCACATCGCCACCCACGGCACGGCGCCCGATGGTCGGCTCTTTCGGACGAACCGCGATGGCCTGCTGCAGGAGACCGGCTATGGGGAGGTGTGGGCCAAGGCCCGGAAGGACGTGCTGAGCGAGACGGAAACGGCCTCGCTGCTGGCCCGCCGCCCCTACGACCTGCGACACGCCGGCGTCTCGTTCTGGCTCAGCTCCGGGGTAGACGCGATGGAGTGCGCCCGCCGCGCTGGCCACAGCATCGCGGTGCTGCACAAGGTGTACGCCAAGGTGCTTGACCAGACGCGGGAGCGTGCGAACTCCCGGATCGATGCAGCCCTGCGAGAGTGGAACGAGCCGGAGTGATCATGCTCTCCCCCGGGGGACACCTGGGGGACACGCACTGATCAACAGTGGGATACGGGCGGCACGAGGTGAGACACGTCCACGCCCCCGTCCACGACGAATCGAACAGGGAGGGCCAACGAAAAACCCCCTCCGACCAGGTGAATAACCTGATCAGAGGGGGTCTTCCCCAGTGTGGCGGCGCCAGGATTCGAACCTGGGAAGGCTGAGCCGGCAGATTTACAGTCTGCTCCCTTTGGCCGCTCGGGCACACCGCCGGGGGTTGCTGCCCTTCGAACCGCTTTTCGGCGGCGCTCCGTGGCAACGACGTAAACAATACCTGATGTGGAGGGGTGCTTCGCCACCCGATTGATCGGCGCCCGGAGGGCGGGGGGTGGCTAGGCTTGTCCGGATGCGGCCCGGGACCTGAACGGGACCGGCGGCCGCCCACGTACGCCGGTACGCACGATACGCACCCCGATACAAGGAGCCACAGGACATGGCCGACTCCAGTTTCGACATCGTCTCGAAGGTCGAGCGGCAGGAGGTCGACAACGCACTCAACCAGGCCGCCAAGGAGATCTCGCAGCGCTACGACTTCAAGGGCGTGGGCGCCTCGATCTCGTGGTCCGGTGAGCAGATCCTCATGGAGGCGAACTCCGAGGACCGGGTGAAGGCGATCCTCGACGTCTTCCAGTCCAAGCTGATCAAGCGCGGTATCTCGCTGAAGGCTCTGGACGCGGGCGAGCCCCAGCTCTCCGGCAAGGAGTACAAGATCTTCGCTTCGATCAAGGAGGGCATCTCCCAGGACAACGCGAAGAAGGTGGCGAAGACCATCCGCGACGAGGGCCCGAAGGGTGTGAAGGCGCAGGTGCAGGGCGAGGAGCTGCGGGTCAGCTCCAAGAACCGTGACGATCTGCAGGCCGTCATCGCCCTGCTCAAGGACAAGGACTACGACTTCGCCCTGCAGTTCGTGAACTACCGGTAGATCCGGTCGGGTCCTCGGGGCTCACGGTTTGCACAGGTACGAGGAAGGGTGGGCACCTGCCGGTGTCCACCCTTCTCGCTTGCCGGCTGCGGTCGGTGGGCGCGTTCAGTTGCGCGAGTTGCCGAACAGGAGGCGGTAGGCGACCAGGAGGACGAGCGATCCGCCGATCGCCGCGGCCCAGGTCGTGCCGTCGTAGAAGTCCTTGGTGATCGGGTGGTCCATCCAGCGGGCCGATATCCAGCCGCCGATGAACGCGCCCACGATGCCGATCAAGGTCGTGCCGATGAGGCCGCCCGGGTCGCGCCCCGGCAGCAGGAACTTCGCGATGGCTCCGGCCAACAGTCCCAGGATGATCCAGCTGATAATGGTCATGCCGTGAACCTGCCCTTTCACGCTGTGCCCGCACTGTCCCGGCCATGTGATCTTGCTCCCGGCAGGCCGTGCCCGTGCGTCGTACGTCGGGTGTATCGCGCGCGTCGTCCTTGCCGCGCGCTTTCACGCCGTCTTGGTGGGGTGGACGCCCTGACGGCACCTGCCGGTTGCACTGATCCGTAGGGTGCGGAGCATGCCAGCCTCCGATTCCGGACTGCGCCGTACCCTCGGCGTGAGAGACGCCGTCGTCATCGGACTCGGCTCGATGATCGGAGCCGGGATCTTCGCCGCCCTCGCGCCGGCGGCGCACGCGGCCGGGTCCGGGCTGCTCCTCGGGCTCGCCGTCGCCGCCGTGGTCGCCTATTGCAACGCCACGTCGTCGGCTCGCCTCGCCGCCCGGTATCCCGCCTCGGGCGGCACGTACGTCTACGGGCGTGAGCGGCTCGGGGAGTTCTGGGGGTATCTCGCGGGCTGGGCGTTCGTGGTCGGGAAGACGGCCTCCTGTGCGGCGATGGCGCTCACCGTTGGCACGTACGTCTGGCCGGGGCAGGCGCATGCGGTGGCGGTCGCGGCCGTGGTGGCGCTGACCGCGGTGAACTACGGCGGGATCCAGAAGTCCGCGTGGCTGACTCGGGTGATCGTGGCGGTGGTCCTGGCCGTCCTCGCTTCCGTCGTGGTCGGGTGCATGGTGTCCGGTGCGGCGGACGCCGGGCGGCTGGACGTCGGGGCCTCGGGCGGCGCGGGCGGAGTGCTTCAGGCGGCAGGCCTGCTGTTCTTCGCGTTCGCCGGCTACGCCCGTATCGCGACCCTCGGTGAGGAGGTACTCGACCCGGCGCGCACCATTCCGCGCGCGATTCCGCTGGCGTTGGGCATCACACTCGTGGTCTACGCGTGCGTGGCGGTGGCTGTCCTTTCGGTGCTCGGGTCGGACGGTCTCGTGGACGCGGCGGCGCCATTGGCCGACGCGGTGCGGGCGGCTGGGGCGCCCTGGCTCGTGCCGGTGGTGCGGGTCGGTGCGGCCGTGGCCGCGCTGGGCTCACTGCTGGCTTTGATCCTCGGGGTCTCGCGGACGACGCTGGCCATGGCCCGGGACCGGCATCTGCCGGGGGCGCTGGCGGCCGTGCATCCGCGGTTCCAGGTGCCGCACCGGGCGGAGCTGGCGGTGGGTGGGGTGGTCGCGGTCCTGGCCGCCACGGTGGACGTCCGGGGCGCGATCGGGTTCTCCTCCTTCGGTGTGCTGGCGTATTACGCCGTGGCCAACGCGTCGGCCTGGACGCTGGATTCGGCATCGGCTTCGGAATCGATGTCGGAATCGACTTCGGATTCAGCGACGTTCACGGCTCGGGTGGTGGCGGGAGTCGGGCTGGCCGGGTGCGTGATGCTGGCGTTCTCGCTGCCGGCGGTATCGGTGGTCGTGGGAGCGGGTGTGCTGGTGGTGGGCGCGGTTGTGTACGGAGTGCGGCGGTGGGCGGGGGCCGGGGCGGGGAGGGCGTAGGACCGCGGGGCGGTCGGCGCAGACACTCCGCCACTGGTGCTGGTCAGGCTCGCTGCCTGGCAACTGCTCGATCCCGGTCATGGGTTCATCATGCATACCGCCGCTGACAGCCGGGCGGGCCTGTGGACAACCCCCGGCCTGTGGAAACCGGCCCGCGTGGCCCCGCGATCAGCGTGCCGTGAACGGCTCGTCGGTCCGGACGATGTCGCGGCCGAGCGGGAGCAGCGAGACCGGGATGAGCTTGAAGTTGGCGATGCCGAGCGGGATGCCGATGATCGTGACGCACAGGGCGATGCCGGTGGCGATGTGGCCGAGGGTCAGCCACCAGCCCGCGAGCACCAGCCAGAGCGCGTTGCCCACGCAGGACGGCGCGCCCGCGTCATGGCGCTCGACCGTCGTGTACCCGAAGGGCCACAGGGCGTAGACGCCGATACGGAAGGCCGCGACGCCGAACGGGATCCCGATGATGGTGATACAGAGGAGCAGGCCCGCCAGCATGTAGGCGAGGAACAGCCAGAAGCCGCTCAGGACGAGCCATATGACATTGAGAATGGTCCTCATTGGTTCCCACCTGCCATCTTCTCTAGCCGGGCGATGCGTTCCGCCATAGGCGGGTGCGTGGAGAACATCTTCGAGAGGCCCTGGCCGGGGCGGAACGGGTTCGCGATCATCATGTGACTGGCGGTCTCGATGCGCGGCTCGGGGGGCAGCGGGAGCTGCTTCGTGCCGATTTCGAGCTTGCGCAGGGCGCTGGCCAGGGCGAGTGGGTCGCCGGTGAGCTGGGAGCCGGAGGCGTCCGCCTGGTACTCCCGGGAGCGGCTGATGGCCAGTTGGATGAGCGAGGCGGCGAGCGGGCCCAGGATCATGATCAGCAGCATGCCGAGCAGGCCGGGGCCGTCATCGTCGTCCGACCGCCCGATCGGAATCAGCCAGGCGAAGTTGACCAGGAACATGATCACGGAGGCGAGGGCACCGGCGACCGACGAGATGAGGATGTCGCGGTTGTAGACGTGGCTGAGCTCGTGGCCGATGACGCCGCGCAGCTCCCGCTCGTCCAGGAGGCGCAGGATTCCTTCGGTGCAGCACACGGCGGCGTTGCGCGGGTTGCGGCCCGTGGCGAAGGCGTTCGGCGCCTCCGTCGGGGAGATGTACAGACGCGGCATGGGCTGGCGGGCCTGGGTGGAGAGCTCGCGGACCATGCGGTAGAGCCCCGGGGCCTCGAACTCGCTCACCGGGCGGGCCCGCATCGCGCGCAGCGCCAGTTTGTCGCTGTTCCAGTAGGCGTACGCGTTGGTGGCCAGCGCTACCAGTACGGCGATGACGAGCCCCATGCGGCCGAAAAAGCTGCCGATGACGATGATGAGGGCGGACAGTCCTCCCAGGAGGACTGCGGTCCTGAGCCCGTTGTGCCGGCGGTGCACGGTACGCCCTCCAAGTGGTGCGGCAGGGGGACCCTTGCTCGGTGATCTGCGGTGCCACTGGTGCCGTGAGGTCACGTCCAGTGGACCCTCCCGTACTGGTCAACGCCAGGCGGGGGGCACTAGTTCCCTTGTGCGTGCGGCGGCGGGTATGGGCCGTCCGGGTGAACGGAGCCGGGAAGCGGCACGCGCGCGTGGGGAGGCGGGTGCCCCACGCGCGCGTGGCGAAAGCGGCTGTCGTTCAGAAGAGCGCTGTGTCGGTGAAGCGCAGGACGAGCTGCGGTGCCCCGGACAGGAGGATGCCGAGGACACCGGTCAGAGCGATAGCGGCGGTGAGAGGGGCGGGGACGCGGTGCTTCTGGGGCTCGCCCTCGGGGGCGCGGAAGAGCAGGGTCGTCCACTGGAGGTAGTAGAACAGCGCGATGACGACGTTGACGGCCATGATCACGGCCAGCCAGCCGAGGCCGGCGTCGACGGCCGCCGCGAAGACCGTGACCTTCGCGAAGAGGCCGATGACGCCCGGCGGCAGTCCGGCGAGGCAGAGCAGGAAGAACGCGAGGAGCAGGGCGGACAGGGGGTTCGACGCGTACAGGCCGCGGTAGTCGGCGACGCGGTTGCGGGGCCTCGTCCGGCCGACGAGCGCGGCCACGGCGAAGGCGCCGAGGTTCACCGCGCCGTACATCAGGGCGTAGGCGACGGTGGAGCCGACCGACTTCTCGGCGTCCCCGGAGTACGCGGCGGCGGCGATCGGTACGAGCAGGTAGCCGGCCTGGCCGACGGACGACCAGGCCAGCAGGCGGACCGCGCTGTACGCGCGCGTGGCCTGCTGGCGCAGGGCTCCCACGTTGCCCACGGTCATGGTGAGCGCGGCCAGGACCGCCAGGGCCGGGCCCCAGAGATGGGCGTACGACGGGAGGGCCACGATCGTGACGAGGATCAGGCCGCTGAAGCCGACCGCCTTGCCGATGACCGACAGGTAGGCGGCGATGGGCAGGGGCGCCCCCACGTAGGTGTCGGGCACCCAGAAGTGGAAGGGCACGGCGGCTGTCTTGAAGGCGAAGCCGACGAGGGTGAGGACGACGCCGGTCTGGGCGAGCGTGTGGAGCTGTCCGTCGACGTTCTGGATGCGGTCGGCGACCTGAGTGAGGTACAGGGTGCCCGTGGAGGCGTACAGGAAGCTGATGCCCATGAGGCTGACCGCTGTCGCGGTGACCGAGGACAGAAAGAACTTCAGGGCGGCTTCGGAGGACTTCCGGTCGCCGTACTTCAGGCCGACCAGCGCGAAGGCCGGCAGGGAGGCGACCTCCAGGGCGACGATCAGGGTCGCGAGGTCGCGGGAGGCCGGCAGGAGAGCGGCGCCGGCCGCGGAGGACAGCAGCAAGAACCAGTACTCCCCTTCGGGGAGCTCCTTGCGTCCGTCCTTCAGGGCGGTGACCGACAGGAGGGCGGTGAGGAGGGCCCCGCCGAGGACCAGGAACTGGATGACCAGGGTGAAGCGGTCGGCCGTGTAGCTGCAGACAGTGGCGTCGCCGGTCAGGCAGAAGGTGCTGCGGTCGCCGTCCAGGAGGGGCAGCAGCATGAGTGTGGCGGCGGCCAGGCCCGCCACCGACGTCCAGCCGAGCAGCGCCTTCCGGTGCTCGGCGACGAACAGGTCGGCGACCAGGACGACGAGTCCGACGACCGCCGCGAGGGTGGGCGGCGCGATCGCGAGCCAGTCGACGGACTGGACCAGCGACGCGGCCAGGGGCTGGGCCGGGGAGCTCATCGGTTGCCTCCTGCGAGGAGCTGCTGGACGGCCGGGTCGCTCAGGCCGAGGAGAGCCTTGGGCCACAGGCCCGCGACGACGGTGAGGGCGACGAGCGGGGTCCAGGCCGCGAACTCGTACGAACGCACGTCGGTCAGCTTCGGAGCGTCCTGGGGCAGGACGCCCATGCAGACGCGGCGGACCACGATCAGCAGGTACGCGGCCGTCAGCAGGGTGCCGAACGCGCCGATCGCCATGAAGGTGAGGAAGGCGGGTCGGCTGAGGCCCGCGGCGGGCTGGAACGCGCCGAACAGGGCCAGCATCTCGCCCCAGAAGCCGGCCAGGCCGGGCAGGCCGAGCGAGGCGACCGCGGCGAAGGCGAGCAGGCCGCCGAGGCGCGGGGCCTTGCCGTAGAGCGCGGCTCCGGTCTCCTCGGCGAGGGTGTCGAGGTCGGTGGTGCCGGTGCGGTCCTTCAGCGCGCCGACCAGGAAGAAGAGGAGGCCGGTGATGAGGCCGTGGGCGATGTTGGCGAAGAGGGCACCGTTCACACCGGTCGGAGTCATGGTGGCGATGCCGAGCAGGACGAAGCCCATGTGACCGACGGACGAGTAGGCGATGAGGCGCTTGAGATCGCCCTTCGCGCCCTGCTTGGCGAGGGCCAGGCAGGCCAGGGATCCGTAGATGATGCCGACGACGGCGAGCGCCGCGAGGTAGGGCGCGAAGGTGCGGAAGCCGTCGGGCGCGATGGGCAGCAGGATCCGGACGAATCCGTATGTACCCATCTTGAGCAGGACGCCGGCCAGCAGGACCGAGCCGACGGTCGGCGCGGCGGTGTGGGCGTCGGGCAGCCAGCTGTGCAGCGGCCACATCGGCGTCTTGACCGCGAGCCCGATACCGATCGACAAAACGGCGATGACCTGCACGGATGTGGTCAGCGACCGGCCGTTGTCAGTGGCGAGTGCCATCATGTCGAACGTGCCCGCCTCGAGCCCGATCAGGAGCAGGCCGAGCAGCATGACCACGGAGCCGAGCAGCGTGTAGAGGATGAACCGCCAGGCGGCCTGGCTCCGGCCCTCACCGCCCCAGCGGGCGATGAGGAAGTACATCGGGATGAGGACCATCTCGAAGGCGAGGAAGAACAGCAGCAGGTCGAGGACGGCGAAGGTCGCGAGGGTGCCGGACTCGAGGACGAGCAGCAGGGCGACGAAGGCCTTCGGGGCCGGACCCGCAGGCATCTTGAAGTACGAGTAGAGCGCGCAGAGGAAGGTCAGCAGCGCGGTCAGGACCAGAAGGGGGAGGGAGATGCCGTCGATGCCGAGGTGGATGCGTACGTCGAGTGCGGGGATCCAGCTGATGTCCGTGCTGGCCTGCATCTTCGACGGCTGGTCGTGGTCGAAGCCGAGCGCGAGGACGATCGCCGCGATGAGGACCGCGCCGGTGACGGTGACGCCGTGCCGGAGCACCGCCTGCTCGGGGGACTTCCCCTTCAGCCCAGGGGGAGCCGGCAGGAGAGCCGCGGCGGCGCCGAGGAGCGGGCCGACGACGATGAACGCCAGAAGGACCTGCATCACGGACTCGTTGATATCGATCACGCCTGCTCACGCTCCCGTGGCGACGAGGACGGCGGCGACCGCGAGGACGACGGTGCCGGCGAGCAGCGCGCTCACATAGGTCTGGACGTTGCCGGTCTGGGCGCGTCGTACGGCGGCGCCGAGCCAGCGGGGCAGCGCACCCGCACCGCGTACATAGGTCTCCACGACCTCGCGGTCGAGGAACCGGACGAGGCTCGCTCCGGCCTGGACCGGGCGGACGAAGAGCGCCGTGTACACGGCGTCCAGGTGGAAGCCGGCGGCCGCGTGCCGGTGCAGGGGGCCGAGCAGGAGCCGTCCCGGGTCGGCGGGGTCGGGCGCGTAGGCGATGTCGCCGTAGGCCGGCTCGTGGGTGGCGATGGCCTCGGCTTCGACCTGGGCGGCGTCGCCCTCGGGGTGGGCGGCGACCGCGCCGAGCGGGACACGGGCCGCGAGCGCGGTGGTGTGCCGCCAGGCGCCGTAGGTGACGATGCCGCCGACCAGGGCCACGCCCGTGCCGAGCACGGAGGTGGTGAGGGTCGGGCCGAGGTCCCGGCCGTCGAACCAGTCGGGCAGCAGGCGGAACGCGAATCCGCCGAGGGCCAGGGAGGGGACGGCCAGCACCCACAGCACGACGGTCATCGTCAGCGGCTCCTTGCCGTGGTCGGGGGCTTCGGTGCCCCGGCCCCGGAAGGCGAGCAGCCACAGGCGCATCGCGTAGGCGGCGGTGAGCACGGCCGTGAGCAGGCCGGCGACGAGGATGATCCAGCCAGCGGCGGCGGGGGCGTGCTCGGTGTGTCCGGTGACGACGTGCTCGGCGACACCGAGGACGGCCTCCTTGGAGAAGAAGCCGCTGAAGGGCGGGATCGCGGCGAGCGCGAGCAGCGCCACGGTCATCGTCCAGAAGGCATCGGGGACGCGGTCGCGCAGGTTCCGCATGCGGGACATGGCGGCGAGCGAGTTGGTGCCGGCGGCGTGGATGATCACGCCGGCGGCGAGGAACAGCAGCGCCTTGAAGGCGCCGTGGGACAGGAGGTGGAAGACGGCGGCTCCGCGGTCGCCGACGGCGAGGGCGCCGGTCATGTAGCCGAGCTGGCCGATCGTCGAATAGGCGAGGACGCGCTTGATGTCGTCCTGGGCGAGCGCTGCGAGCCCCGAGCCGGCCATCGTGACGGCGGCCATGACGGCGAGGACGACCATCGCGGCCTGGGAGGCCTCGAAGACCGGGAGGAGCCGGGCGATGAAGTAGACACCGGCGGCGACCATCGTCGCGGCGTGGATCAGCGCGGAGACGGGGGTCGGGCCCGCCATCGCGTCGGGGAGCCAGGTGTGCAGCGGGAACTGGGCCGACTTGCCCGCCACTCCCGCGAGGAGCAGCAGGGCGATCAGCGTCGGGTGGTCGAGTGAGCCGCTGGCGACGGCGCCGAGGACCTTCGTGATGCGGAAGGAGCCGGCGTCGGTGGCGAGGGCGAACAGGCCGATGAGGAAGGGGACGTCGCCGAGTTTGGTGACCAGGAAGGCCTTGAGGGAGGCGGCGCGGGCCTCCGGGGTCTCCCAGTAGTGGCCGACCAGGAAGTAGGAGCAGATGCCCATGACTTCCCAGCCGACCAGCAGCACGATCAGGTCGCCGGAGTAGACGACCAGGAACATCGCGGAGGTGAACAGGGAGACGAGGGCGGCGTACGAGGGGTAGCGCGGGTCTTCGCGCAGATAGCCCGTCGAGTAGATCTGCACGCAGGAGGCGACGAGGCCGACCACGATGGCGACGAGGGCGGCGAAGCCGTCGATGTGCAGGGCGAGTTCGATCGGGACCGAGCCGGTCGGGGTGAGTTCCGTGGCCGCGTTGACGGCCGTGTCACCACCCTGCCGTGCGGCGACCAGAGCGGCGATCGCCAGGGAGGCGAGGGTCGGCAGGACGGCGAGCGGGCGAACGAAGCCGGGTGCCGTGCGGCCCAGGAGTAGGCCGGCGGCGGCGCCGAGGAACGGAAGGAGAGGGACGAGGACGGCGAGGGTGGTCGTGGTCACGCGGTGGCCTCAGCCTTCTGGGCCTCGCCGGGCAGCTCGGCCGTGTGGGCGTCGCTGTCCTGGGCGTCGCTGTCGTGGCCGTCGGGGTCGTGGTCGTCAGGGCCGTGCCGTTCGGCGGTGTCGCGGAGCTTGTCGATGTCCGCGGTGCCGCGGTTGCGGTGGACGGCGAGGACGATCGCCAGGCCGATGCCGATCTCGGCGGCGGCGATGGCGATGGTGAACAGGGTCAGGGCCTGGCCGGAGTGCAGGGTCTCCTCGGCGGTCTTGCTGAGCCAGACGTCGAAGGCGACCAGGTTGAGGTTGACGGCGTTGAGCATCAGCTCGACGGACATCAGCACCAGGATCGCGTTGCGGCGGGCGAGGACACCGTAGAGGCCCGTGCAGAAGAGGAGGGCGGAGAGGACGGCGGGATAGGCGAGGTGCATCAGCGGGTGCCCTCCTTCTGGCTGCGGCCCTTTTCGCTCCGGTCCTTTTCGCTCCGGTCTCTTTCGCTGCGGTCCTTTTCGCTGCGGCCGGCCGGGTTGCCATCGGCTGGGGCGCTGTCGGGCGCGGTCGCCGCGTCGGTCTTCGCCTTGCGGGACAGGACGATCGCGCCGACCAGGGCGGCGAGGAGGAGGACGGAGAGGGCTTCGAAGGGGAGGACCCAGTTCTGGAAGAGGCTCGCGCCGGTGGCCTCGGTAGAACCGGCGGCGGGGCCGTTCAGGTCGATCCAGGTCGTGCGGAAGGCGTCGACGACGACCCAGACCAGGGCGGCGGCCGCGGCGAGGGCCACGGTGAGGGCCGCCCAGCGGTTGCCGGAGTCGGCGTCCGGGGAGCGGCCGATCGGGGCCCTGGTGAGCATCAGTCCGAACAGGAGGAGGACGACGACGGAACCGACGTAGATGAGGACCTGCACCCAGGCGATGAACTCGGCGGTGAGCAGGAGGTACTCGACGGCCAGGCCGCCGAGGGTCACCACCAGCCACAGGGCGGCGTGCACCAGTTGCCGGGTGGTGACGGTGACGATCGCGGCGCCGAAGGTGACCAGGCCGACGAGCAGGAAGGCGATCTCGACGCCGGTCGGGGAGAGGAAGCCGTGGCTCTCGGCGGCAAGGCTCACGACTCTCCCTCCTGCTGTTCTGCCTGGGCGGCCGCCAGTTTCTCGGCGGCCTTGCGGGCGGTGGCGACTTCCTTCGGCTCCTCCGCGGCGGGGTCGAGGGCCGGCGGGGCCGGGACGGTCCACATCCACTCGCGGAGCTTGTCGCGCTCGTGGGTGAGGTCGTGGATGTCGGTCTCGGCGTACTCGAACTCCGGAGACCAGAACAGGGCGTCGAAAGGACAGACCTCGATGCAGATACCGCAGTACATGCACAGGGAGAAGTCGATGGCGAAGCGGTCGAGGACATTGCGGCTGCGTTCGCGGCCGCCGGGAGTCGCCGCCGGGACCGTCTCCTTGTGGGAGTCGATGTAGATGCACCAGTCCGGGCACTCGCGGGCGCACAGCATGCAGACCGTGCAGTTCTCCTCGAACAGGCCGATCACACCGCGGGTGCGGGGCGGGAGGTCGGGCTGGGCGTCCGGGTACTGCGCGGTGACGGACTTCTTCGTCATCGTGCGGAGGGTGACGGCCAGGCCCTTGGCGAGGCCACTACCAGGAATGGGGGCCATGGTTACTGGATCACCACCTTGACGACGCCGGTGAGGGCGATCTGGGCGAGGGACAGGGGGACGAGGAGGGTCCAGGCGAGCTTCTGGAGCTGGTCCTCGCGCAGGCGCGGGTAGGTGACGCGCAGCCAGATCACGAGGAAGGCGAGGACTGCGGTCTTCAGCAGGGTCCAGACCCAGCCGAGGCCGTCGGCGCCCCAGGGGCCGTGCCAGCCGCCCAGGAAGAGGACGGTGGTCAGACCGCACAGGACGACGATTCCGGCGTACTCGGCGAGGAGGAAGAGGGCGAAGCGGAGGCCGGTGTACTCGGTGTACGCGCCGAAGATGATCTCCGAGTCGGCGACGGGCATGTCGAAGGGCGGGCGCTGGAGTTCGGCGAGGCCGGCCACGAAGAAGACGATCGCGCCGACGATCTGCCAGGGCAGCCACCACCACTCGAAGGCGTCGAGGATGCCGGGGAGGGAGACGGTTCCGGCCGCCATCGCCACGGATGCGGCGGTGAGCAGCATCGGGAGTTCGTAGGCGAGGAGCTGGGCGGCGGTGCGGAGGCCGCCGAGGAGGGAGAACTTGTTCGCGGACGCCCAGCCGGCCATGAGCGAGCCCAGGACGCCGACGCCCATGACGGCCAGGACGAAGAAGACGCCCGCGTCGATGACCTGGCCGACGGCTCCTTCGCCGGGGCCGATGGGGATGGCGAGCAGGACGAGGAGGTACGGCAGCAGGGCGACGGCGGGAGCCAGTTGGAAGATACGGCGGTCCGCGCCCGCGGGGACGACGTCCTCCTTCTGCGCGAACTTCACGCCGTCGGCGACCAGCTGGGCCCAGCCGTGGAAGCCGCCGGCGTACATGGGGCCGAGGCGGCCCTGCATGTGGGCCATGACCTTGTGTTCCGTCTGACCGATGATCAGGGGGAAGGTGAGGAAGACGACGAACACGATCAGGAGTCGCAGGGTGACGTCGAGCGCGTCGTTCACCGCGTGCCTCCTGTGGGGTCTTCGGGGTTGCCCGTGGGCTCCGTGGGCTCCGTGGGCTCCGTGGGCTCCGTGGTGTCTTGGGGGGTGCCCGTGTGCCCTGTGGGCTCCGTGGGCTGTGGCGGCTCGGGGGTCTGTGGCGGCTCGGGGGTCTCCGAGTCGTCCGAGGGCTCCGGAGTCGGCGACGGTCCGGGGTCGGGTTCGGGTGCCGGTTCGTCGAAGGCCGGGCGGGCGTGATGCCAGGGGGCGTCCGAGCTGCGCGGAGCAGTGCGGGCAGAACTGCCCGGCTGGCTGTCGCCTCGGTCGGACGCGGCGCGTTGGCTCGAGCTGCCCTCCGACGCGCTGCGCGCGCGGCGCGGTCCCGCCGACGGGGTCGGGGGTGCGGGCTCGGCGGCGGGAGACTCCGGCTGCCCCGGGGGCGGCGTCTCAGTGCCAGGCGCCGCTGCTTCGGAATCGGGCGTCGGGGACCCGGACTCGGGCGTCGGAGACTCCGGGCCGGTCGCCGGGGATTCCGATCCGCCGGGCGTCTGGCTCGCCGAGCCGTCCGCGGCGGTGCGGGTGCGACGAGGCGCGGCCGGGGACGAGGGGGCCGTATTCCCGTGCGTGGTCGTGCTCGCCGCCCCCTCGCGCGGGGCGGCCGGGGCCTGAGTGTCCGAGTCGCCCGCAGCGGCCTGGCTCGCCGACCCTTCCGCCGCCGTACGCGCCCGGCGCGGCCCGGCCGAAGCCGAACCTTCCGGAGCACCGGCAGCGGCCTGGCTCGCCGAACCTTCCCCCGCCGTGCGGTTGCGCCGGGGCCCCGTCGGAGCCGAAGCAGGCGACTCCCCGGCAGCGGCCTGGCTCGCCGAACCCTCCGCCGCCGTACGCGCCCGGCGCGGCCCAGCCGAAGCCGAACCTTCCGGAGCACCGACAGCGGCCTGGCTCGCCGAACCTTCCGCCGCCGTGCGCGCACGGCGCGGAGCAGTCGAGGCCGGAGTCTCCGGGGCGCCGGCAGCGGCCTGGCTCGCTGAGCCCTCCCCCGCCGAGCGTGCCCGCCGTACGGGGCGTTCGCCTGCGGCGCGGGGCGTCGTGCCTCGGGTCGGGCGGGACGGGGCCGGGGGAGTTGGCCCTTGAGGGGCCCCATTCGTTGGGGTCGGGGACGCCGGGAGGGAGCATCTGGCGGCGTTTGGGGCCGCCGTGTTCCGACTCGCCGGGTTCCTTCGCGCCGGGCCAGGCCTTGGCGACGCGGGCGGCCAGGACGAAGTCCTTGCGCAGGGGGTGGCCTTCGAAGCTGTCGGGCAGGAGCAGGTGGTCGAGTGCCGGGTGGCCTTCGAAGGCGATGCCGAACATCTCGTGCGTCTCGCGTTCGTGCCAGGCGGCGCCCGCGTAGACCCCGACCGCGGAGGGCAGGGCGGGGGTCTCGTGCGGGATCGTCGTTCGCAGGAGGAGGCGGCGGAGGGGGGACAGGGCCGCGATGTGGGCCGTGACACGGAAACCCGTGCCCGGTTCGTCGACCGCGCTCAGCCAGTCGAAGTAGGTGCAGCCGAGCCGGTCGCGGGCGGTCTCCAGGGCGGAGATCCAGGTCGCCGGGGGGACGTCGACCGTCAGGACCTCGTACGACTCCTCGGCCGTGGCGTCCGTACCGAAGAGTTCCTCGGCGCCGGTGGGCAGCCAGCCGACCGCGGTCATCGTCCCTCCCCCGACGCGGAGTCCGAGGCCGGGGCCGGCGGTCGCACCAGGCCGCTCTGCAGCGCCGCCGCCGACGGGCGTGCCGTGCCGTACCGCTCCTCCAGCGACTCGCGGGCGATCTTCTCCTGGAGCTTGAGGATGCCCTGGAGCAGCGCCTCGGGGCGGGGCGGGCAGCCGGGGACGTAGACGTCGACGGGGATGATCTGGTCCACGCCCTTGGTGACGGAGTACGAGTCCCAGTACGGGCCGCCGCAGTTGCTGCACGCGCCGAAGGAGATGACGTACTTGGGCTCCGGCATCTGCTCGTAGAGGCGCTTCACCGCCGGCGCCATCTTGTCCGTGACCGTGCCGGAGACGACCATGAGGTCGGCCTGGCGCGGGCCCGGGGCGAACGGGATGACGCCGAGCCGGATGAAGTCGTGGCGGGCCATCGACGCGGCGATGAACTCGATCGCGCAGCAGGCGAGGCCGAAGTTGAAGACCCAGAGCGAGTAGCGGCGGCCCCAGTTGAGGATCACCTTCATCGGCTCGGGTGCCAGGCGCGCGAGGGCGCCGAGCCGCTTCGGCTCGGGCAACAGAACGGGCTCGGGGCCGGCGGGGGTCACGTCGGGGGTCACGTCCATGCCAGGACGCCCTTCTTGTATGCGTAGAGCAGGCCCACGGCCAGGAAGCCGAGGAAGATGAACATCTCTACCAGGGTCGTCGCGCCGTAGCCGGGGGCGGCGAAGACGGTCGCCCAGGGGAACAGGAAGATCGAGTCGACGGCGAAGATCACGTAGAGGAAGGCGTAGACGTAGTAGCGGACCTGGGTGTGGGCCCAGCCCTCGCCGACGGGGTCGACGCCGCATTCGTACGTCAGGAGCTTCTCGGGCGTGGGGACCACGGGCCGCAGCAGGCGGCCGGCCCCGAAGGCGACGGCGACGAACAGCACGCCGACGACGGCGAGCAGTCCGACGACCGAATAGGACTGGAAGTAGTCCGCCGCGACGACGGTCGTGGTGACGACGGTCGGTTCCGGCACGTCCGTCCCTCGCTCCCTTGAAACTCGGACCTGGTCCCGCGACGGTCCCCCGGTTCACCCGGACGCCGCTGTTCGACGATCTGTACGCACGGGAGTCTAGGCCCTGATAAAGGCAGGGTAAGCAGCCCGTCACGCCCTGGCATGCGGGGGTGGGGTTTTCCTCAGTCGATCCTGGCGGTCCACCTCATGGCGCGGCTGCCCGCGGCCGGGCAGGCTGACGCGTATGACCGAACGCTTCCCGTCCCCCGGCTCGAAGGCGGCCGCGACGACGGCCGGGCAGGACGACCGCCCGCCGCCGCCCCGTTTCGCCTACGACCGGCACTCCTGGAAGGAGATCGCGCACCTCTTGGCGAACCTTCCTCTCTCCCTGCTCGGATTCACCTACGTCATGACGGTGCTGTTCACCAGCTCCTTGCTGACCGTCACGGTGATCGGGTTCCCGCTGCTCGCCGCCGGACTCATGGGCGCCCGGCAGTTGGGCAGGCTGGAGCGGGCGCGGGCCAGGGCGCTGCTCGGGGTGCGGGTGGACGAGCCGAGCCGGCTTCCGCTGCGCGGCTCGGGCGGCTTCCTCCCGTGGTTGTGGATGTCGGTGAAGGACCCGGTGGGCTGGCGTGCGGTGCTGTACGAGTTCATCCGGCTGCCGTGGGGCGTCCTCACCTTCACCATCACGCTGGCCTCGCTGTTCGTGCTGTGGCCGGTGCTGCCGTTCATCGCGCGGGGGCTGGCGGGCGTCGACCGGGCCATGGTGCGCGGGCTGCTGTCGCCCTCGGACGAGCTGGAGCGGCGCATCACCGAGCTGGAGTCGGACCGGGGGGTCGTGGTCGACGTGGCCGCGGCCGACCTGCGGCGCATCGAGCGGGATCTGCACGACGGGGCGCAGGCCCGGCTGGTGGCACTGGCCATGGGCCTCGGCCTGGCCAAGGAGAAGGTGCTGGAGGACCCCGACGCGGCGGCGGCGATGGTCGAGGAGGCCCACGGCGAGGTGAAGCTGGCGCTCCAGGAACTGCGGGATCTGGCCCGCGGTATCCATCCGGCGGTGCTGACCGACCGGGGCCTGGACGCGGCCCTGTCCTCGGTCGCCTCGCGCTGCACGGTCCCGGTGAAGGTGACGGCCGACCTGTCCGCGCGGCCGGCCGCGGCCATCGAGGGCATCGCCTACTTCACCGTCTCGGAGCTGCTGCAGAACGTCAGCAAGCACAGCCGGGCGAAGTCGGCGTCGGTGGACGTGTGGCGGACGGCCGACCGGCTCCTCATACAGGTGTGGGACGACGGACGCGGGGGCGCGAGTCTCGACGGCGGTACGGGGATGAAGGGGCTGGCCGACCGGCTGGGCGCCGTGGACGGCCTGTTCGTCCTGGAGTCGCCCGAGGGCGGCCCGACGACGGTCACGGCGGAGCTGCCGTGGCGCGACCGCACGGACGCCTCCGCCGCGGGCACCAGCAGCCGCTAGGCCGGGAAAGCACTGGTCCGGAGGTGGGGAAAACCCCCGTCCAAGACGCCGACGGACTCCATGGTCCGCCGACCTGCGGCGGAGCAGGGTGGAGGTATCGAGAGCACAGCCGCAGGACGAGGAGAAGGACGACGCCGATGGCCACGGAGTACGGACAGGGATACGGGCTCGACGGCGGGCCCGGGTACCCCGGGAGCACCGAACGACGGCGGCACCGGCTGCCCGTGGCGCTGCGGGCGCCGGTCGAGGGCCGCACCTGGCGCGAGCTCGGCCATGTGCTGCTCAGCCTGCCGATCAGCATCGTGCTGTTCGTCTACGCGGTGACGATGGTGTCGCTGGGGGCGGGACTGCTGGTGACGTTCCTCGGCGTGCCGGTGCTGGCGGCGGCGCTCGCCGGGTGCCGCGGCTTCGGGGCGATGGAGCGGTTCCGGGCGCGGGCGCTGCTGGACCTGGAGGTGGCCGAGCCGGAGCCGCTGCGGATGCGGAAGCCGGGGGCCATGGCGTGGATGGGCGCCGTCCTCAAGAGCGGCGCCTCGTGGCGGGCCCTGCTGTACGCGCTGCTGCAGCTGCCCTGGGCGGTGTTCTCGTTCGCCGTCGCCGTGAACGTGTGGGTGCTGGGCTGGGGGCTGCTGACGTATCCGCTGTGGTTCTGGGTGTTCCCGATGTACGCCGGGCAGGACGGGATCCAGCTGTACGGCGACGAGACGCACCGGGTCTACCTCGACAACCCCTTCGAGATCACGATGACCGCGCTGGTGGGGCTGCTGTTCACGATCGCCATGCCGTGGATCCTGCGGGCGCTGACCATGGTGGACCGGCTGCTGGTGCACGGGCTGCTCGGGCCGTCGCGGCTGGTCTCGCGGGTGGTGGAGCTGGAGTCGGACCGGGGGGTGGTGGTCGACACGGCCGCGGCCGACCTGCGGCGCATCGAGCGGGATCTGCACGACGGGGCGCAGGCCCGGCTGGTGGCGCTGGCCATGGATCTGGGGCTGGCGAAGGAGAAGCTCCAGGAGGACCCGGAGGCGGCCGCGCGGATGGTGGACGAGGCGCACGGCGAGGTGAAGACGGCCCTGCAGGAGCTGCGGGACCTGGCCCGGGGGATCCATCCCGCGGTACTGACCGACCGGGGTCTTGACGCGGCGCTGTCGGCGGTGGCCTCACGGTGCACGGTGCCGGTGCGGGTCGAGGTCGATCTGACGGAGCGGCCGGCGCCGGCGATCGAGGGGATCGCGTACTTCACGGTGTCGGAGCTGCTGCAGAACGTCAGCAAGCACGCGCGGGCGACCTGGGCGGGCGTGGAGGTCTGGCGGACCGAGAACCGGCTGATGCTGCAGGTCGTGGACAACGGTGCGGGCGGGGCCGACGTGTCCCAGGGCTCCGGTCTGGCGGGGCTGGCGGACCGGCTCGACGCGGTGGACGGGATCCTGGTCGTGGACTCGCCGGCGGGCGGGCCGACCCGGGTGACGGCGGAGTTGCCGTGGCGGGGCGCGTACGTGCGGTGACCTCCGGTCGGGGCGGTTGGTGAAGGGCGTTCCGGTGGGCATAGGCCGGGGGTCCAGCCGGGGCGGAGCCCCCTGGACCCCCGGCCTATGCCCACCCACCACCCGAATCTCTCGGACAAGAAGCCGGTCCTACCCCCCATCCACCCCCCGATCCTGAAATGCTGGACCCGTCGCACGGGTGGGCGCGGAGCCGTTGTGGGCTGCGGACGGGCGGCATCGGGCTGTGGGGGCCGGAACATCGTGGAGGACAGGGTGCGGGTGGTCATCGCCGAGGATTCAGTGCTGCTCAGGGAGGGCCTGACCCGGCTGCTGACCGACCGCGGGCACGAGGTCGTCGCCGGGGTGGGTGACGGCGAGGCACTGATCAAGACCATCACCGAGCTGGACGCGCAGGGCGAGCTGCCGGACGTCGTGGTGGCCGATGTGCGGATGCCGCCGACGCACACCGACGAGGGGGTACGGGCGGCGGTGCGGTTGCGCAAGGCCCACCCGGGGCTCGGTGTGCTGGTGCTGTCGCAGTACGTGGAGGAGCGCTACGCCACGGAGCTGCTCGCGGGGTCCAGCCGGGGCGTCGGCTATCTGCTGAAGGACCGGGTGGCCGAGGTGCGTGAGTTCGTGGACGCGGTGGTGCGGGTGGCCGAGGGCGGTACGGCCCTCGACCCCGAGGTGGTCGCGCAGCTGCTGGGGCGCAGCCGTAAGCAGGACGTGCTCGCCGGGCTCACGCCGCGGGAGCGTGAGGTGCTGGGACTGATGGCCGAGGGGCGGACCAACGGGGCGATCGCCCGGCAGCTGGTGGTCAGCGACGGAGCGGTCGAGAAGCACGTCAGCAACATCTTCCTGAAGCTGGGGCTGTCCCAGAGCGACGGGGACCACCGCAGGGTCCTGGCCGTGCTCACGTACCTCAATTCCTGATATGCGCGGCAGGGGTGCGTGATCACCCCAAAGGCGCGTCCAAGATGCGAATGACACAAAGAAGGCGACCCTTACGGTCGTAGGGTTGATCCTGGGAGGCCTGCGGGAAGGCCTGTCCGGGACAGCCGCCTCGAGGGAGGTCCAGTTCAGTGACCAGCCAGGTCAGTAGCCCAGCGGAGCAGGCCGACGGACCAGTCGTAGGAGAGCAGCGCAAAGCGGGGGGCGCCAAGGGCGTCCGCCGTCTCGACCGGGTGATCATCCGGTTCGCGGGGGACTCGGGTGACGGTATGCAGCTCACCGGTGACCGCTTCACCTCGGAGACCGCGTCGTTCGGCAACGACCTGTCGACGCTGCCGAACTTCCCGGCCGAGATCCGGGCGCCCGCAGGGACCCTGCCGGGGGTCTCGTCCTTCCAGTTGCACTTCGCCGACCACGACATCCTCACGCCAGGTGACGCGCCGAACGTGCTGGTGGCGATGAACCCGGCCGCGCTGAAGGCGAACATCGGGGACCTGCCGCGCGGTGCCGAGGTGATCGTCAACACGGACGAGTTCACCAAACGGGCGATGCAGAAGGTCGGCTACGGGACCAGTCCCCTGGAGGACGGCTCGCTGGACGGCTACCACCTGCACCCGGTGCCGCTGACCACGCTCACCGTGGAGGCGCTGAAGGAGTTCGACCTCAGCCGCAAGGAGGCCGAGCGCAGCAAGAACATGTTCGCGCTGGGCCTGCTGAGCTGGATGTATCACCGGCCCACCGAGGGCACGGAGAAGTTCCTGAAGTCGAAGTTCGCGAAGAGGCCAGACATCGCGGCGGCCAACATCGCGGCGTTCCGGGCGGGCTGGAACTTCGGCGAGACCACCGAGGACTTCGCCGTCTCCTACGAGGTGGCCCCGGCGGCCTCGGCGTTCCCGCCCGGTGTCTACCGCAACATCTCCGGCAACCTCGCCCTGTCGTACGGCCTGGTCGCCGCGAGCCGGCAGGCGGATCTGCCGCTGTACCTGGGGTCGTACCCGATCACCCCGGCGTCGGACATCCTGCACGAGCTGTCCAAACACAAGAACTTCGGCGTGCGGACGTTCCAGGCCGAGGACGAGATCGCCGGTATCGGGGCCGCGCTGGGCGCGGCCTTCGGTGGTTCGCTGGCCGTGACCACGACGAGCGGTCCCGGTGTGGCGCTGAAGTCGGAGACCATCGGCCTGGCGGTCTCGCTGGAGCTGCCGCTGCTGGTCGTGGACATCCAGCGCGGCGGGCCGTCGACCGGGCTGCCGACCAAGACCGAGCAGGCGGACCTGCTCCAGGCGATGTACGGGCGCAACGGCGAGGCCCCGGTCCCGGTGGTCGCGCCCCGTACGCCGGCGGACTGCTTCGACGCCGCGCTGGAGGCGGCGCGGATCGCGCTGACGTACCGCACACCGGTCTTCCTCCTCTCCGACGGTTATCTGGCCAACGGCTCCGAGCCCTGGCGGATCCCGGACCTGGACGATCTGCCCGATCTGCGGGTGCAGTTCGCGCAGGGCCCGAACCACACCCTGGAGGACGGCTCCGAGGTGTTCTGGCCCTACAAGCGCGACCCGCAGACGCTGGCCCGGCCGTGGGCGATCCCGGGCACGCCGGGTCTGGAGCACCGGATCGGCGGCATCGAGAAGGAGGACGGCACGGGCAACATCTCCTACTCGCCGGCCAACCACGACTTCATGGTCCGCACCCGGCAGGCCAAGATCGACGGCATCGACGTCCCGGACCTCGACGTGGACGACCCGCACGAGGCGCGGACCCTTGTCCTGGGCTGGGGTTCGACGTACGGGCCGATCACGGCGGCGGTGCGGCGGCTGCGCAGAGCCGGGGAGTCCGTCGCGCAGGCTCATCTGCGCCATCTCAACCCCTTCCCGAAGAACCTCGGCGCGGTCCTCGGGCGCTACGACAAGGTGGTGGTGCCCGAGATGAATCTCGGGCAGCTCGCCACGCTCATCCGGGCGAAGTACCTGGTCGACGCCCAGTCGTACAACCAGGTCAACGGCATGCCGTTCAAGGCGGAGCAGCTCGCCTCGGCTCTGAAGGAGGCCATCGATGGCTGAGACGTCCACGCACGGCACGGGCACCGTCGAAGCGCTTTCCCTCGTCCCCAAGGCCGAGGCGAAGCAGTCGATGAAGGACTTCAAGTCCGATCAGGAAGTGCGCTGGTGCCCCGGCTGCGGCGACTACGCCATCCTCGCGGCGGTGCAGGGCTTCATGCCCGAGCTGGGTCTGGCGAAGGAGAACATCGTCTTCGTCTCGGGTATCGGCTGCTCCTCCCGGTTCCCGTACTACATGAACACGTACGGGATGCACTCCATCCACGGCCGCGCCCCGGCCATCGCCACCGGTCTGGCGAGTTCGCGCCGCGATCTGTCGGTGTGGGTCGTCACCGGGGACGGCGACGCGCTGTCCATCGGCGGCAACCATCTGATCCACGCGCTGCGCCGCAACGTCAACCTGAAGATCCTGCTGTTCAACAACCGGATCTACGGTCTGACCAAGGGCCAGTACTCGCCGACCTCCGAGGTCGGGAAGATCACCAAGTCGACGCCGATGGGCTCGCTGGACGCGCCGTTCAACCCGGTGTCGCTGGCGATCGGCGCGGAGGCGTCGTTCGTGGCGCGGACGGTCGACTCCGACCGCAAGCATCTGACGGAGGTGCTGCGCCAGGCCGCCGCGCACCAGGGCACGGCCCTGATCGAGATCTACCAGAACTGCAACATCTTCAACGACAACGCGTTCGAGGCCCTCAAGGACAAGCAGCAGGCCGAGGAGGCCGTGATCCGGCTGGAGCACGGCAAGCCGATCCGCTTCGGCGCCGACCTGGCCAAGGGTGTCTTCCGGGACCCGCTGACCGGCGATCTGAAGGTGGCCGCGGTGACGCCGGAGAACGAGGACCAGGTGCTCGTCCACGACGCGCACTCCCCGTCCCCGACCACGGCGTTCGCACTGTCCCGCCTGGCCGACCCGGACACCCTGCACCACACGCCGATCGGTGTCCTCCGCTCGGTCGACCGGCCCGTCTACGACACGCAGATGACCGACCAGCTCGACCAGGCGATCGAGCAGCACGGCAAGGGCGACCTGGGCGCGCTGCTGGCGGGCGGGGACACCTGGACGGTCGTCGGCTGAGCCACTGGGTGAACACCGGGGCCCGGGACCGCCGTCCCTAGGAAGCGGCGGCCCGGGTCTCGTCGTATGTCAGGCGTGCCTTCTCCACCTCGTCCATGCGCCGGTGCGTCCACTGCGCGAGGGCCCGCACCTGCTCGGCGGCCTCGCGGCCCAGGCCGGTGAGGGAGTAGTCGACGCGGGGCGGGATCACCGGCTTGGCGTCGCGGTCGACCAGACCGTCGCGCTCCAGGGTCTGGAGCGTCTGCGTGAGCATCTTCTCGCTGACGCCCCGGCCGTTGTACCGGCTGATCGCTCGGCGCAGCTCGCTGAAGCGGTACGGGCGCTCCAGCAGCTCGATCAGGATGAGCACGCCCCAGCGGCTGGTGACGTGTTCCAGGACGAGCCGGTACGGGCACAGGGCCTCGCCATTACTTACTGCCATGCCAGTACCTTACTTCAAAGTGGGTACTTTCGAAGAGTTAGCGCCTCCCCTAGGGTTAGTGCCATCGCACCCCACAAGGAGAGTCATCACCATGAGCATCGTCGTCACCGGAGCCACCGGACAGCTCGGCCGTCACGTCGTGGAGCAGCTGCTGGAGAAGGTTCCCGCCGAGCAGATCACCGCGGTCGTCCGCAACGCCGAGAAGGGCGCCGACTTCGCCGCTCGCGGGGTGAAGATCGCGCTGGCCGACTACAACGCCCCGGCGTCCTTCGACGGCCTCTTCGCCGCCGGTGACAAGGTCCTGCTGATCTCGGGCAACGAGTTCGACAAGGGCCGCGTCGCCCAGCACAAGGTCGTCATCGACGCCGCCAAGGCGGCCGGGGTCGCCCTGCTCGCCTACACCAGCGCCCCGGGCAGCCTGACCGCCGCGCTCGCCGACGACCACCGCGGCACCGAGGAGAGCCTGCTGGGCTCCGGCGTCCCCTACGCGCTGCTGCGCAACGGCTGGTACCACGAGAACTACACCGAGAACCTCGCCCCCGTGCTGGAGCACAGCGCGGTCGTCGCCGCCGCCGGCGAGGGCAGGGTCTCCTCCGCCTCCCGCGCCGACTACGCCGCTGCCGCCGTCGCCGTGCTGACCGGTGAGGGGCACGAGAACCAGACGTACGAGCTGGGCGGCGACTCCGCGTGGAGCTTCACCGAGTACGCGGCCGAGCTGAGCCGGCAGACCGGCAAGGAGATCGGCTACAACGCGGTCACGCCCGAGACGCTCACCGGCATCCTGGCCGGCGCCGGCCTGCCCGAGCAGTTCGCCCAGATCCTGGCCGGTGTCGACGCCTCCATCGAGAAGGGCGAGCTGGTCGTCTCCACCGGCGACCTGTCCCGCCTGGCCGGCCGTCCGACCACCCCGTTCTCCGAAGCCATCGCCGCCGCGCTCAAGGGCTGAAGCCCCACCGGCAAGCCCCTGATCCCCTCCACCCCCGGCTGTCATGACCGTATGCCGATACGGGCATGACAGCCGGGGGTGCCCGGCGTTACCTTCGTGGTCGCGGTACACCACGTGCGAAGTGCGAAGGAGGGGGCCGTGACCGGCAAGCCGAGGGGCGAGGCGCGGACAGGACTGCTGAACGGGTTCGCGGCCTACGGGATGTGGGGGCTCGTCCCCCTGTTCTGGCCCCTCCTGAAGCCCGCGGGAGCGGTGGAGATCCTGGCCCACCGGATGGTGTGGTCGCTGGTCTTCGTGGGTGCCGCCCTGCTCGTACTGCGCCGCTGGGCCTGGGCCTCAGAGCTGCTGCGGCAGCCGCGCAAGCTGGCGCTGATCACGGTCGCCGCGGCGGTCATCACCGTCAACTGGGGCCTGTACATCTGGTCCGTGAACTCCGGGCACGTCGTCGAGGCCTCGCTCGGGTACTTCATCAACCCGCTGGTCACCATCGCGATCGGAGTGCTGCTGCTGAAGGAGCGGCTGCGGCCGGTGCAGTGGGCGGCGGTCGGGACCGGCTGCGCGGCGGTCGTCGTGCTGACCATCGGCTACGGCCGGCCCCCGTGGATCTCGCTCGCCCTCGCCTTCTCCTTCGCCACGTACGGACTGGTGAAGAAGAAGGTGGGCCTCGGCGGCATCGAGTCGCTGGCCGCCGAGACCGCGATCCAGTTCCTGCCCGCGCTCGGCTTCCTGGTGTGGCTGACCGCGCAGGGCGGTTCCACCTTCGCCACCGAGGGTGCGGGACACGCGGCCCTGCTCGCCTCGGCCGGCATCGTCACCGCGCTGCCCCTGGTCTGCTTCGGCGCGGCCGCCATCCGCGTGCCGCTGTCCACCATCGGCCTGCTGCAGTACTCGACGCCGGTCCTCCAGTTCCTGCTCGGCATCCTCTACTTCCACGAGGAGATGCCGCCGGAGCGCTGGGCCGGGTTCGCGCTGGTGTGGCTGGCGTTGACGCTGCTCACCTGGGACGCGCTGCGCACCGCTCGCCGGGCCGCTCGCACGCTCACCAACGAGATCAGCATGCCCAGCACCACCAAGGCGACCGGCACGACCAGCGCCGCCCGGAACGCCGAGAGCGTGGCCTCGGGGCCGGACCCGGTGGACGCCAGGCCGTAGACCGCGGTCACCGCCGAGATGCCGATCGCGGAGCCGAACTGCGTGGCGGTGGTCAGCAGCCCGCCGGCCAGCCCCTGCTCGGATTCGGCGACCCCGTCCGTGGCCGCGATCGTCAGCGGCCCGTAGGCCAGGGCGAAGGCGAGGCCCGCCAGGAACAGCGTCGGGAACATCGCGGCGTAGGACCAGTCCATGCCGACCGGCAGGAACAGCGCGTACGCGGCCACGGCCAGCACGAAACCGCCGACGATCACGCGGGCGTTGCCCCAGCGGGCGACCAGTCGCGGCGTGAGCGTCGGGGCGAGGACGGCGTCGATGCCCATGACGATCAGGGCCAGCGCCGTCTGGAGGGACGACCAGCCGCGCAGTTCCTGCAGGTAGAGCGTCACAATGAACTGGAAGCCGAAGAAGGCACCCAGGAAGAGCAGCGCCCCCAGGTCGGCGCGCACGACCGGGCCCTGACGCAGGATGCCGAGGCGCACGAGCGGGTCCGGGCAGCGGCGTTCGGCCGCGACGAAGGCACCGGCCAGGAGCAGCGCCGCCAGCCCCGAGGCCAGGGTGAGCGGCCAGTCGCGCAGGCCGTGTTCCAGGCGCACGACGGTGTAGGCGGCCAGCAGCATCGCGCCGGCGGCGGTGATCGCGCCGGGCAGGTCGAAGGTGCCCCGGCGGGTCCGAGGGGCGTCGCGCCCGGGGATCAGCCGTACGGCTGTGGCGAGCAGGGCCGCGGCCAGCAGCACGGGCGCGAAGAACACCCAGCGCCAGCCGAACTCGGTGAGCAGGCCCCCGATCACCAGGCCGAGGGAGAAGCCGGCCGCGCCCGTCCCGGCGAAGATCAGCAGGGCCTTGTTGCGCTCCGGGCCCTCCGCGTACGACGTGGTGATCAGGGAGAGCGCGGCCGGAGTCATGAAGGCGGCGGCGACGCCCGTCACGAAGCGCGCGACGACCAGCATCCAGCCCTCGGTCGCGAAGCCGCCGAGCCCCGAGAAGGCGAGGAAGACGGTCAGCCAGAGCAGGAACATCCGGCGCCTGCCGAGCAGGTCGGCGGCCCGGCCGCCCAGGAGGGTGAAGCCGGCGTATCCGAGCACGTAGGCGCTCATCACCCACGCCGCGGTGTCGGTGCCCAGCCCCAGGTCGGAGCGGATGGCCGGGATCGCCACCGCCATCATCGCGACGTCGATGCCTTCGAGGAAGATCGTTCCGCACAGAACGAGCAGCAGCGCCCAGGCACGGGTGCCCATCAGTCCACACTCCTCCGCCAGTAGTCGGTTACGCAACTGAGGGTCGGTTCCCTCTTGTAACCATGACCACCCTGCGGCAGCATCGAGAGACATGGAAGAAGGCACTTCGAAGTCACCGAGTAACTGCGAGAGCACCGTGGACTACGGCGACGCTGATCCCTTCCAGTGGGACACCCGGGAGGACTGCCAGGTCCGGCAGATCCTCGACCGGATCGCCGACAAGTGGTCGCTGCTGGTCATCGCGCTGCTGGAGAACCGACGGCTGCGCTTCACCGAGCTGCGCCGGGAGATCGACGGGGTCAGCCAGCGGATGCTGACGGTGACCCTGCGGTCGCTGGAGCGGGACGGACTGGTGAAGCGGACGGTGCACCCGGTGGTGCCGCCGCGGGTGGAGTACGAGCTGACCTCGCTCGGCAGGACGCTGCACACCACGATCCAGTCCCTGGTGACCTGGACGGAGGAACACCAGGACGAGATCGCCGCGGCCCGGACCGCGTACGACACCCGGCCCGTATAACTGGTACATGACACAGACACCGGCACGTCCCGCCCCCGTGCACTGGAAGGTCGTCATCGACGCGAACGACCCGCACGCGCAGGCCGACTTCTGGGCCGCCGCGCTCCACTACGAGGTCGAGGACAACAGCGTCCTCATCGGGAAGCTGCTCGGCGCCGGTGTCGTTCCGGAGGAGCTCGTCGTCGAGTCGCACGGCCGTCACGCCTTCCGGGACCTGATCGCCGTACGGCACCCCGAGGACCCGTTCGAGGAGGAGAGCGGGACCGGGCTGGGGCGGCGGCTGCTGTTCCAGCGGGTGCCGGAGACCAAGACGGTCAAGAACCGGCTGCATCTCGATCTGCACCCGGGCGAGGGGCGGCGTGAGGAAGAGGTCGCGCGGCTGGAAGGACTCGGGGCGAGGGTGCTGCGGCGGGTGGCGGAGCAGGGCGGCGAGTGGGCCCTGATGGCGGATCCGGAGGGGAACGAGTTCTGCGTCCAGTAGCCCGGACGCGGATCCGTGACACCCTGACCTGATCCGGGTCTTGACGGAGAGTCAGTATCAGCTTCACCATCCAGGCACCCCATTCACCGTGGGCGGCCTGCGGACACCCCACGGGCTGCCCGTAGGAACTCGGAGTCCCCACATGAAGCTCTCCGTTTCCGCGCGTGCCGTGGCAGCCGGCGGCCTAGCGAGTGTCATGCTCCTGACCAGCGGCGCCGTGGCCGATGCCGCGTCCGCTCCCCCGAGACCGGCCGCGGCGCCCGACCTGCCCCTGGCGGGCGTCAAGGCCCATCTGACCCAGCTGCAGTCCATAGCCACCGCCAACGGCGGCAACCGCGCGCACGGCAGGGCCGGTTACAAGGCCTCGCTCGACTACGTGAAGGCCAAGCTGGACGCCGCCGGATACACCACCGCGATCCAGCAGTTCACCGCGTCCGGCCGCACCGGCTACAACCTGATCGCCGACTGGCCGGGCGGCGACGCGAACCAGGTCGTGATGGCCGGCTCGCACCTCGACAGCGTCTCCTCCGGAGCCGGCATCAACGACAACGGCTCCGGCTCGGCCGCCGTCCTGGAGACCGCCCTGGCCGTGTCCCGGGCGCAGTACAAGCCCACCAAGCACCTGCGGTTCGCCTGGTGGGGCGCGGAGGAGCTGGGCCTGGTCGGCTCCCGCTACTACGTCAACCGGCTGGCCACCGGCGACCGTTCGAGAATCAGCGCCTACCTGAACTTCGACATGATCGGCTCCCCGAACCCCGGCTACTTCGTCTACGACGACGACCCGGCGATCGAGAAGACCTTCAAGGACTACTTCAGCGGCCTCGGCGTCCCGACCGAGATAGAGACCGAGGGCGACGGCCGCTCCGACCACGCGCCCTTCAAGAGCGCGGGCGTGCCGGTGGGCGGCCTGTTCACCGGGGCGAGCCGGACGATGACGGCGGCGCAGGCGGCCAAGTGGGGCGGTACGGCGGGGCGGGCCTTCGACCGCTGCTACCACTCCTCCTGCGACACCACCGCCAACATCAACGACACGGCCCTCGACCGCAACAGCGACGCGGTCGCGTACGCGGTGTGGGAGCTGTCGGAGTAGTCCCCGGTCAGCTCCCTACTGGTTGCGGGCGCGTTCCGTGAGGCGGCCCATGCGGGCCCGGGCCGACTCCAGTTGCTCGATCTCGTCGGCGGCCGGACCGTCCTCGGCGGCGAGCTCGGTCCACAGGCCGATCAGGTCGCGCCCCAGATCCAGGCCCACCGCCGGGTCGCGCACGGCCCGCCAGGCGGTGGCCGCGCTCTGCACATTGCCGTAGGCGGCCTCCGCGTCGCCCGAACGGCGGCGGGCACCGGCCAGGTCGAGCGACAGCCGGAAGGCGCGGAGCGGGTCGCCCGCCAAGTAGGCGATGTACGCGCTGAGTTCACCCAGCCGGAGCACCTCGGGGTGCTCCGGCCCCAGCGTCGCCGACGCTTGCGCGACGGTCTGCTCCGCGAGCCCGGCCGCCTCCTCGATCCTGCCCTCCTTCACGGCCTCGTTGATCCGCGTGATCGGCTCCGCGACGAGGTCGGGGGCCCCGGAGCCGTCCCGGGCGCCGACAGGTTCGTCACCGAACATGGCCTCCGCGACGGCGTCGAAACCGCGGGCGGGGGTGGGCTTGGCGTCGAGGTCGGCGAGCAGCTCCGCTTCGAGCACCGGGTCGGGCTTCCTGCTCCTCCGTGGCTCGGCGGGACCGGTTTCGGGGAGTGGGAGCGGCCTCGCGTCCATGGGCGGAGGCGGCCCGAACTCACCGGTCGGGGCCACGACGGTGCCGGGCGGTCGGCCAGGTGTGGCCGGGCCCGGGGGCGTGTCTTCGGGTGTGGGCGGCTCCTGTACGGCGCGCAGCCGGAACGTCGGGGCCGCGCCGAGATCGTCCGACTCCGGTACGGGGCGCAGGACGTGCGTGGAGCTGTCCCTGTGCGGGGGCTTCCGCGGGGGTTCCTGCTCCGCCGTGGGGGGCATCGGTCCGGGCGTGCCCTCGGCGGGAGTGGCCGGTGCGGGCGTGCCCCGTGCGGGAGTGCTCGGTGCGGCGTCGGCCGGGGGCGGTTCGGTAGCCGCACCGACCGGGGGCGGTTCAGCGGCGGCGGCCGGGGGCCACTCCGTCGCCGGGCCGGAAGCCGGGCCGGACAAGGGTGGCTCCGTCACCGCGCCCGCCCAGGGCGGATCCATGGCCGCGCCGAGTGGGGACGGTTCGGTAGCCGGGGGCGGCTCAGCGGCGGCGGCCGGGGGCCATTCCGTCGCCGGGCCGGACAAGGGTGGCTCCGTGGCCGCGCCGGCCTCGGGCCAGGTCACCGCTGTGCCGGCCGTCGGCGGTTCCGTGGCAGGACCCCCCGTCGAGGGCTGCGGCGGGCGTCCGGCGACGGCCTCCTCCGGCGGGGCCGTAGGGACCGGCTCGGCCGTGAAGTGGCTGGAGCCGTCCGGGTCCACCTGGAGGGGGACGACGTAGCCGATGCGCTCGTCGTGGATCGTGGCGAGCACGGCATGGCCGGTGGCCAGGGCGATGTGGTGGAGGCGGTTCAGGACGGCCTTGTGAATCTCCTCACCGGGGGCCGCGTAGACCGGGACGCCGCCGACGGACGCACCGTCGGACACGCCCGCCGGTCCGGCACCGGCAGCGGCACCCGGTCCGGCGCCGTGTCCTGTCCGAGGGACATGGACCTCGATCGGCGCCGCCGGGGTCGCCGCGTGTGCGGCCTGCTTCTGTTCCCGCTTCTCCTCGCGGCTGAGTCGAGACATCGTCCCCTCACTCGGCGTCGTACACCTACTGTCGAGTGTGTCCGCTCGCTCCCGTTTCTCACGTCACCGCGGTGTCACAGGCTCGTCCCAAGGACTGTAGGCCCCGGCGCGTGTTGTTCCGGCCGGCATGAAGATCGGCGGTACGAGGGAGGAGAGGTGCATGCAGACAGGCATGCGACAAGGCCCGGAGATCTGGATCCGCGGCCCGGTGACGCCCCCGAAGCCGGAACCACCGGAGCCGGCCCACGCCCATGCCGGGGCACGGCGGTTCTCCTGGGTCGGCACACACGGCGGCGCGGGCGTCTCCACGCTCGCCGCGGTCTACGGCGGTCATGACAGCGGCCGCGCCTGGCCCGGGCCGGGCGACCCGCCGTCCGTGCTGCTGGTCGCCCGGACGCACGCGGCCGGGCTGGACACGGTCGCCGGTGCGGTGGAGATCTTCCGGCGCGGCCAGGCTCCGCCCGGGCTCGACCTCGACGGCGTCGTCCTCGTGGCGGACGCCCCGGGCCGGCTGCCGCGCCCGCTCGCCCAGCGGATCAAGTCCCTGGAGGCGGTCATCGACGTGTACCGCGTGCCGTGGGTGCCGTCCTGGCGGCTCGGTGAACTGGGCCACCCGCCGCGCGAGACGGCGCCCCTGGCCAGACTGACGGGAGCGGCACGCTGACGGCCCTGCCCCTGTCCGCCGGGGAGATCGCGGCGGGCGTCCGGGCCCGGGAACTGCGTGCGGTGGACGTGGTCACGGCGGCGCTGGAGCGGATCGACCGGGCCGATCCGGAGCTGTGCGCGTTCGTCGAGGTGTGGCACGAGGAAGCGGTGCGACGGGCGGGCGAGGTGGACGCGCTGCTCGAACGGAGGGCCGGGGGTGCCCCCGCAGGAGCGGAGCTGACAACTCCGACGGCTCGGGGGATGTCCTCCGCAGGAGCACGGTGGCCGGGCCCGGCGGTGTCCCTCGCACGAGTGATGCCGACAGCCCCGGGGACACCCCTCGGGCGAGTGGTGCCGAAAGGTCGGGGGTCCCTCGCACGAGCGCAGTCGACCCGCACGGGGATGCCCCTCGCACGAGTGCAGCCGACAGGCCCGGGGGTGTCCCTCGCACGAGCGCAGTCGACCCGCCCGGGGATGCCCCTCGCACGAGTGCAGCCGACAGCTCCGGGCGCGCCCGTACGGGTAATGCCGACAGACCCGGTGGCATCCCCCACACCGGTGAGGCCGACAGCTTCATGGCGGCGAGGGGGGCACTGCCGCTCGCCGGTGTGCCCATCGCCGTGAAGGGGCGGCACGGGCTGCGGGCGGCTGGGCCGCTGCTCGCGGCCGGCGGGGTGGCCGTCGGGGCCACCTCCGTGCCCGGGCCGGGGACGCCCTGGCAGACGTGGGGGCTCGGTGCGCACGGCCGTACCGTCAATCCGTGGCGGGCCGACCGGACGCCGGGCGGTTCCTCGGCCGGGTCGGCGGTGGCGGTGGCGGCCGGGCTGGTGCCGCTGGCGACGGGGAGCGACGGGGCCGGGTCGGTGCGGATCCCGGCGGCGTGGTGCGGGGTCGTCGGGCTGAAGACCACGGTCGGGCGGCTCCCCTCCGCCGACCGCACGGGGCTTGCCGTGCCCGGCGTACTCGCCCGCTCGGCGTCGGACGCGGCGATCTGGTGGCAGGTGGTGTCGGGCGAGCCGGAGCCCGTCCTCCCGCCCCTGCCCGTCACCGCCGTCTGGTCCCCCGACCTCGGTTTCGCCGGGCCCGACCCCGAGCCCGTCGCGCTCGCCCGGGCCGCGGTGGAACGGCTCGTGGCGGCGGGTGTCGTACGGCTCGTACGACCACGGGTGCCGCTGCGGCTCACGGACCCGGGGCCGGCGTGGCTCGCCCTGCGCGCACCCGGCGCCGACCTCGCGGGGGCTCATCGCGACCGGGCGGAGAACGACCGGCGGCTGGCCGGGCTGTTCGACGACACCGAGCTGCTGCTGACGCCCGCGGCACCCACCGCGCCGCACGGCCACGAAGGGCCAGGAGACCGCTACTCCACCTCGCTCACCTGGGCGTTCAACCTCAGCGGGCATCCGGCACTGAGCCTCCCGGCGGGCTTCGGCGAGGACGGCTGCCCGGCCGGGCTGCACCTGGTGGCGCCGCACGGGCGGGAGGCGCTACTGCTGGCCGTGGCGCGGGAGGCGGAGGCGCGCATCGGGAGCTGACGAGCACCCTCGTCTGACGGGCGCCCCTGCCTGACGGCCACCCCTGGCGGATTTGAATGCGCGCGCATATGATGCATGCGCGTGTAATTGCCGTACGCCTTCCTTCTGGGGGACCTCCATGACCCGCCGCTTCCTTTTCGTTCTCGGCAGCGCCCGCGCCGAGGGCAACTCCGAGCTGCTGGCCCGCCGGGCCGCCGAGCAACTGGCCCCGGACGTCGAACAGCAGTGGATCGACCTCACCGAGCATCCACTGCCCGACTTCGAGGACCTGCGGCACGACAGCGACCATGTCCGTCCGACCGAGGGCGACCTCGCCCTGCTGCTCGACGCCACGCTCGCGGCGACGGACATCGTGATCGTCTCGCCCCTGTACTGGTACTCGGTCTCCGCGCAGACCAAGCGTTACCTGGACTACTGGTCGGGCTGGCTGCGCACACCCGGCCTCGACTTCAAGGCGACCCTGGCCGGACGCACCCTGTGGGGCGTCACCGCGCTCGCGCACCGGGAGGAGGTCGTCGCCGACCCGTTGATCGGGACGCTCCACAACTCGGCCGCGTACCTGGGGATGCGCTTCGGCGGGGTGCTGCTCGGCAACGGCAGCAAGCCTGGGGACGTGCTGAACGACACCGAGGCGCTGACCCGCGCGAAGACGTTCTTCACCCAGGAGGCCCCGCCCGCCCGGTTCCTCTACGAGAAGTGAGTGCTAGGCCGTGATGTCCTTCGTCGTGAAGCGGGCCCAGGCCGCCGATCCGAACACCGCCGCGTACAGGGCCTGGAGGCCGAGGTTCTTGGCCAGCTCGTCCCAGTAGACCGGCTCGCGCATGAGGTCGGCGAAGGACAGCCAGTAGTGCGAGAAGAAGTACGGCTGGAGGGCGTGCAGTTGCGGGATCTGGTCGAGGATCTGGACCGTGATCAGCAGGCCGACGGTGGTCGCCATCGCCGCGATGCCACTGCCCGTGAGCGTCGAGACGAACAGGCCCAGCGCCGCCACGCCGATCAGTGACGCGGCGACGGCGAGGGCGATCAGCATGGCTCGGCCCAGGCCCTCGGCGAAGCTGATCCGCGTACCGGAGATGGTCGTCAGGTCGCCCAGCGGGAACAGCA
This sequence comes from Streptomyces sp. CA-179760, assembly GCF_050937045.1. Taxonomy (NCBI): domain Bacteria; kingdom Bacillati; phylum Actinomycetota; class Actinomycetes; order Kitasatosporales; family Streptomycetaceae; genus Streptomyces; species Streptomyces sp. CA-179760. The sequence continues at coordinate 5,745,922 of NZ_JBNJLZ010000001.1, read as the reverse complement.
GCGCGCCGACCGTCAGCGCCGAGACGGCGACCACGAGGGTGGCCACCAGGCAGAAGATGACGACGGTCGCGTACTTGGTGAGCAGCAGGCGGCTTCGGCCCGCCGGGGCGACCAGCAGATAGCGGAGGGTGCCCGCGTTGGACTCGCCGGCGATCGCGTCCCCCGCGACGACCCCGATCGCCATCGGCAGGAAGAACGGAAGGGTGGCGGCCAGGGCGGTGAAGACGAGGAACAGGCCGTTGTTGGTGATCTGCGAGATGAAGGCCGGCCCTCCGCCCCCGCCGCCTCCGGGCGACGAACCGTCGCCCGTCTCCATCTTGACGGCGATGCCCACCAGCACGGGCACGCCCGCCAGTACGGCCAGCAGCGCGAGGGTGCGCCAGCGCCGGAAGGTCGTGGTGAGTTCGCTGCGCAGCAGCCCGAAGGTCCACAGCGGGCTCACCGGGCGTACGGCCCCCGCGGTGTCAGCCTGCGACATCGAACCCCTCCCCTGTCAGCGCCACGAACGCGTCCTCCAGCGAGGCCCGTTCCACCGTGAAGCCCCGTACTCGCACCCCGGCCGTCACCAGCGCGGCGTTCACGTCGGCGAGGTCGCGGTCCGGCGGTTCGCCGGTCACCCTGTCGTCGATGACGACGACGTCGCCGACGCCCTGCTCCTTCAGCACGCGGGCCGCCTCCGCCGGGTCCGGCGTGGTCACCACGAGCCGGCCACGTGCCCCGGCGGACAGCTCCGCCACCGGACCCTGCGTGATCAGACGGCCCTGGGCCATCACGGCCGCGTGCGTGCAGACCTGCTCGATCTCGTCGAGCAGGTGGGAGGAGAGGAAGACGGTCGTGCCGTCCGAGGCCAGCTCCCGTATCAGGGTGCGGATCTCGCGCATGCCCTGCGGGTCGAGGCCGTTGGTCGGCTCGTCGAGCACGAGCAGCCGGCGCGGCTGGAGCAGGGCGGCCGCCAGGCCCAGGCGCTGTTTCATGCCCAGTGAGTACGCCTTGGCCTTCTTGCTCCCGGCGGCCGTCAGACCCACCCGGTCCAGGGCGGCGCCGACCCGGGCCCGCCGGGTGCGCGGATCGGCGGCCGGGTCGGCCGAGTCGTACCGGATGAGGTTGTCGCGGCCGGAGAGGAAGCCGTAGAGGGCCGGGCCCTCGATGAGGGCGCCGACGTGCGGCAGTACGGCGCGGGTGGCCCGGGGCATGGGCCGGCCGAGGACCCGCGCCGTGCCGGAGGTTGCCTCGATGAGGCCCATCAGCATGCGGATGGTGGTGGTCTTGCCGGAGCCGTTGGGGCCGAGGAAGCCGAAGACGCTGCCCGCCGGGACGGTCAGGTCGAGACCGTCGACGGCGAGCTGTCCGCCGCGGTAGCGCTTGGTGAGCGCGCGGGTGGCGATGACCGGTTCCCCGGTCTCCGCATCCGCATCCGTGCCGCTCGGCTCCGGCGCCCGCTCGGGCTCCGTGGCGGACGGTTCGCCCATCGGCTTCCTCGTTCTCTCTGCGTCCCGTGGTGGCAGGGGACCTACTTGCCGGCGTCGGCCGCCTTCACCAGTGCGTCCTTGGTGACCAGGCCGACGTAGACCTTGCCGTCGTCCGTGATCAGGGCGTTGACCAGACGGGTCGAGAAGACCGTGCCCGAGCCGAACTTGCCGGTGACCTTGTCGCCGAGCGAGCTCATGAAGCCGCCGAGGTCGCCGCCGGCCTCGCCGGAGGGCACGCCCTCGCCGCCGGTGTCGAAGGTGGCTATGGAGTTCCAGCCCTCGCCGATGGTCTTCATGCCGTCGAGGCCCTTGCCGAGGTCCTCCTCGGACTTCGGGAGGGACTTCGGGGCGTGCCGAGGGGCCTCCCCCTTGTCGAAGCCCTTGCCGAAGCCCTTCTCGATGCCCTTCTCGGAGCCCTTCTCGTGCGCCTTCTCCTCCGTGACCTTGGCTCCCTTCGGCGGGGTGAAGTCGAAGGTCGACGCGGCCGGCTTGGCGAAGCTGACCTGGGTGAAGCCGGCGTCGACGACGGCGGAGCCACCGCTCGCCGGGGTCAGCGTGAACTTCAGCGGTGTGCCCGTCTTCGCGTCCACGGCCACGGTGATCGCACCGACCGTCGAACCGGACTGCTTCGGCTTGATGAGCAGCTTGTAGGCGTCCCGGCCGGCGACCTGGGCGGTGCCGTCCACGGTCACGGAGGTCGTGTCGTCGGCGGCCTTGAGGGCCTCCTCGGCGAAGTCCTTCGGCGTGGCCGGCGGCTGCTGGTCCTTGCCGTTCGCCTTGCCGCTCTCGGAGGCCGTGCCGTGGTGGACCTCGTTCGACTTGCTGTCGTAGGCCCAGACGTCCTTGCCGTTGTGGATGATGCTGTACTCGGCGGCGTTCTCCAGCAGCGACAGCTTCTGCTTGTCCGGGCCGTCGGCCGCGACGCGCAGGGTGTGCGTACCGGAGGCCAGTTCGGTGAGCTTGGCCGTCGGGTCAGCCGAGGAGCCGCCCTCGCCCTGGCTCGCGGCCCCGGACATCAGGCTGCTCTCGAGACCGCCGAGGTCCGGCAGCCCGAGGTCCGTGCTGATCTTCACGGTGCCGGACAGCTGCTGGACGTCCGACTTCGCGATCTTCTCGATGAGCTGCTGTGCGGTGATCTTCGGGAGGTCGGGGTCACCGGAGTCGGCGAGCGCGGGGACCAGCCCGATCGTCGCGGCCGCCACCCCCATCACCGTGACCGGTACGACGTACCGCGCGGCCTTGCGCCGTCCGGAACGCTGCTCGTCGACCTCCCCGGCGGTCGTGCTGTCGTCGGATCCATACGGTGCCATGTGTGCCCTACCTCCGTGGTCGGCGGCGGCTGTCCGTGTCGTCCACGCACTCGTCCCTGAGCCGCCATTCTCACCCGAACAGGTGAGGAGTGGTGTTTTTCCGTGGTGTCCATCTGACCAAATCGGCCAGGGAAATACGTCAGACCCCGGACTCAACTCCACGTACTGCTGGGGTATGACACGGAGGAGTGGCTCCTCCCCCGACCCGTAGGGGACGGGGGCCACTTCGGGCGCCGCTTCGGGGCTAGCCCGCCCGGTGCACCACCGCGTCGCACAGCTCCACGAGGGCCGTCTTCGCGGCGCACTCGGGCAGGGGGGCCAGCGCCGATCGGGCGTCCTGGGCGTAGCGGACGGTGTCCTTCCGGGCCTGTTCCAGCGCCGGGTGGGCGCGCAGCAGGCGCAGGGCCTCGGCGTGCCGTTCGTCGTCGGTGAGGTCGGAGTCCAGCAGCTCGCACAGGGCGATGTCGTCCGCGAGGCCGAGCCGTGCCGCCCGCTCACGCAGCCGCAGCACCGGCATGGTGGGGATGCCCTCGCGCAGATCGGTGCCGGGCGTCTTGCCGGACTCGTGGGAGTCGGAGGCGATGTCCAGGACGTCGTCCGCGAGCTGGAAGGCGACGCCGAGCCGCTCGCCGTACTGGGTGAGGACGTCCACGGTCGTCTCGTCGGCGCCGGACATCATGGCGCCGAACCGGCACGACACCGCCACCAGCGAACCGGTCTTGCCGCCCAGCACGTCCAGGTAGTGCTCGACGGGGTCGCGGCCGTCCTGCGGTCCGGCCGTCTCCAGGATCTGCCCGGTCACCAGCCGTTCGAACGCCTCGGCCTGCACCCGCACGGCCTCCGGGCCGAGGTCGGCCAGGGTGTGCGAGGCGCGGGCGAAGAGGAAGTCGCCGGTGAGGACCGCGACGGAGTTGTCCCAGCGGGCGTTCGCGCTCGCCACCCCGCGGCGCACGGTCGCCTCGTCCATCACGTCGTCGTGGTACAGCGTGGCGAGGTGGGTCAGCTCCACGACGACGGCCGACGGCACGATCCCGGGCGCGTACCGGTCACCGAACTGGGCGGAGAGCATCACGAGCAGCGGACGGAACCGCTTGCCACCGGCCCGTACCAGGTGCTGGGCGGCCTCCGTGATGAAGGGCACCTCGCTCTTGGTGGCCTCGAACAAGCCTTCCTCGACAGCCGCCAACCCGGCCTGGACATCGGCTTCCAGAGCCTGGTCCCGCACGCTCAGCCCGAATGGCCCGACGTCGGTCACGAGGGGTCTCCTGTCTGCTGTGTCTGCCGGTGATTACGCGGATTGTCGATAGGTCGCTGCCATCACTCGAGTCAGCGTATCCGGTCACGTTTCGATCACCGCCAGCGCCCATGGTTACAGGCCGGGTGGTATCTGATCACGACCGTTATGTTTTCGATCGGGCCATAAGACCAGACATTTGTCGACTTACCAGCTGATAGTGAGATATTCACGATTTGCCATGACGATTGAGCAAATTACCTTTGACGGCAATTGCCCCACGGGCTTGTGATCAGTGAGTTGAGTCACGTTAACCCCTTTACCGCCCCACCCCGACATTGACCCGTACCGCCTTCAGCCGAACGCCAGTTGAGTCTTGGCTCTCGCAAAGGATCAAGCGGACCAAACACCCCCGACCAAGGTCAACCGCGCGATATGTGACTCCGGCGCTTGTTCCCGACATGTGCTCTCGCATACGTTCCCGGCCAGTCCGGCGGACGCCGAATCCTGCCGCCGCCCGGACCCCCACACGAACCGACTCACTCACGCAGGGCAGGAGCGGGGGACCCAGGTAAGTCGCCGGTCCGCACAGCGGCACGGCTCGGGGTGAAGCCGCGCACGGCAGTACACCGCCGTACGCGGCCGGGCACCTCCCGGCCCGAACCCGACAGCTCACCTCGCAGGCGCCGGAGAGGAATTTCGCCATGGCCGGACGAGGCAAGCACCGTCGCCCCAGAACCAACCCGCTCACCCGAGGTATCGCCATCGCCGGCACCGGCGGAGCGGCACTCACCCTCCCGCTCCTCGGCGCGACCCACGCGAGCGCCGTAGAGCCCCAGGCGGTCAAGCCCGCCAAGTCCCTCACGTACACCGTGACCAAGGGCGACTCGCTCTACCGCATCGCGGACAAGTACGACGTCTCGGGCGGCTGGAAGAAGCTCTACAAGGACAACCGCTCCGCCATCGGCGACAACCCGAAGCTGATCCACCCGGGCCTGAAGCTGAAGGTGTCGACGACCAAGGCGGCCGCCGCCCCGAAGAAGGCGACCAAGTCGTCCGCCCCGGCCAAGCCGGCCGGCGGCGTCGCCAAGGCCACCCAGGCCTCCGCGAAGACCTACGCGAACAACCTCGACGGGTGGATCCGCGAGGCGCTGGACGTCATGGCCCAGAAGGGCATTCCGGGGTCGTACGACGGCATCTACCGCAACGTCATGCGCGAGTCGTCCGGCAACCCGCAGGCGATCAACAACTGGGACTCGAACGCCGTCGCGGGCACCCCGTCCAAGGGCCTGCTCCAGACCATCGACCCGACCTTCCAGGCCTACCACGTGGACGGCACGTCGTGGGACCCGTACGACCCGGTCGCCAACATCACCGCGGCCTGCAACTACGCGGCCGACCGCTACGGCTCGATCGACAACGTCAACGGCCCGTACTGAGCCGTCCCGCCCAGGAGTCGCTCGAGGACGACGGCGATGCCGTCGTCCTCGTTCGACAGGGTGATCTCGTCGGCCACGGCCTTGAGTTCGGGATGGGCGTTCGCCATCGCGACGCCGTGGGCGGCCCAGTCGAACATCGGGATGTCGTTGGGCATGTCACCGAAGGCGATGGTGTCCGCCGGCCTCAGCCCCAGGTGCTCGGCGGCCAGCGCCAGGCCTGTCGCCTTGGTGACGCCGCACGGCTGGAGCTCGACCGTGCCGGGCCCCGACATCGTCACCGTCGCCAGTGAGCCGACCACCGAACGGGCCGTCGCCGCCAGCTCGTCGTCCGTCAGGCAGGGATGGCGCAGCAGCACCTTGCTGATCGGCTCGCCCCACAGGTCGTCGCGCCGCTCGACCCGTACGGCCGGCAGGGTCGGGTGCGGCATGAGATAGCCCGGCTCGATGAGCGTGAGCCCGTCGACCCCGTCCTGGTCGACCGCCGCGTACACCTGCCCCACCTCGGCCTCGATCTTGCCGAGCGCGGTCTCCGCCAGTTCCCGGTCCAGGGTGATGGACCACAGCAGCCGGTCCGCGCCGGCGTCGTACACCTGCGCGCCCTGCCCGCACACCGCGAGCCCCGTGCAGCGGAGGTCGTCGAGGAGCGGTCGCACACGCGGCGCCGGCCGGCCCGTCACCACGAGGTGCTGAGCACCGGTGTCCGCCACCCGCGCGAGTGCGGCGAGCGACCGGTCGGAGAGGGTGTCGTCGCCGCGCAGCAGCGTTCCGTCCAGGTCGGTGGCGATGAGTGAATATGCGATGGGTGCGGCCATGATCTGAGAATACGGACAGCGCGCCCCTTCGTTTCATCGCACAGTGGACACCGATTGCCCGGTTGAAGGCCTCTGCACCGGTTGGCAACAACATGGTCCGCTACCTACCGTCGAGGCCGTCTCGGGCGGTACCTTCCAAGTGTCCAGGGGGGACTTGATCGGGGGGTCAGGTTGAGCAGTGGGCGCATTCGCGTGGCTGGGCCCGGGGAGCTCGGCGAAGGGGAAAGGGAGCGCTGGCGCGCACTGCGCGCTGCCTCCGAGGCACCACGCAACCCCTTCATGGAACCGGAGTTCACCGAAGCCGTCGGTCTGGTGAGGCCGCGGGCACGGGTCGCGGTGGTGTACGAAGGGCGGGAGCCGGCCGGTTTCCTGCCGTACGAGCGAGGGCCGTTGGGGCAGGGCCGGGCGATCGGGCTCGGTGTCTCGGACGCGCAGGGGGCGATCCTCCTGCCGGGGCTGGACCTGGACACGGGCCGGCTCCTGAGGGCCTGCTCGATGTCGAGCTTCGCCTTCGACAACCTGGAGGCCGAGCAGCGGCTGTTCGTCCGGTACGCGGCCGAGGAGCACGCCACCTACGTCATCGACGTGGAGAAGGGCTACGACACCTACGAGTCGGTGCTGCGCGCCCAGTCGCCGAAGTTCCTGAAGACCACCCTGGCCAAGGAACGCAAGCTGGGCCGGCAGGCCGGCGAGACGCGGTTCGTGTTCGACGAACGCGACCCGGCCGCGCTGCGCACCCTCATGGAGTGGAAGTCGGCGCAGTACCGCAGGACGGGCCGGCAGGACCGCTTCGCACGGGAGTGGATCACCCGGCTCGTGGGACGGCTGGCCCGGACCCGGGCACCGGAGTGCGCCGGGACGCTGTCCGTGCTGTACGCCGGAGAGCGGCCCGTCGCCGCGCATTTCGGACTGCGCTCGGCATCCGTCCTGGCCTGCTGGTTCCCGGCCTACGACCCGGAGTTCGCGAAGTACTCGCCCGGTCTGGCGCTGCATCTGCGCATGGCCGAGGCGGCGGCCGCCGAGGGCATCGGCATGCTCGACCTCGGGCGGGGCGCGGCGGAGTACAAGGACGCGCTGAGAACGGGCGAACTGCCCGTGTACGAGGGCGCGGTGACGCGGCCGGGGGCGGGCGCGGCACTGCACTGGCTGAGCCGCGAGCCGGCGCGCCGCGCGCACAGTTTCGTCCGGGGCAGGCCGCGGCTGGCGGCGCTGGCCGCACGGACCCTGAAGGGCGCGGCTCGGCTGCGCCGTACCTGAGCACGAGTTCGTACCTGACACGAGTGGGGGGTGAGGGGCGCATGGCTCGTTCGGCGCGTGCGCGGGAGGAGATACGTCGGTTCCTGGACATCGGGGCGGTGCAGGTCGCCGAGTTGGACCTCGACGGACTCGACGGACTCGACGGACTCGACGGTGAGGAGGCGGTGCTCAGACCCGGTCCGGGGAGCCCGCCGGTGACGCACGGCGAGGTGTTCGTGCTGGTCCGCAGGGGTGGGCGGCCCGTGGGCACGCTGCTCGGGCGGGTGCCGGAGGGGGCGGACGCGCGGGTCGTGCTGGAGGAGCGGGCGCGGGCGGAGTGTGCGGCCGGGGACGTCCAGGATGCCGGGGAGCCCGGGGCCGCCGGGGAGCCCGGGGCCGCCGGGGCCGCCGGGGCCGCCGGGGAGCGTCCGTACGCCAGTGTCGTCGTCGCGACCCGGGAGCGGGCCGGGCAGCTGGCCCGGGCGCTGGACTCGCTGCTGGCGCAGGACCATCCACGGTTCGAGATCGTCGTCGTCGACAACGCGCCCGTGACGGACGAGACGCGGGAGCTGGTGGAGCGGAAGTACGCCGAGCGGGTGCGGTACGTGTGCGAGCGGGTGCCCGGCCTCGCGGTCGCGCACAACACGGGCCTCGCGGCCGTGCGGGGCGAGGTGGTCGCCTTCACCGACGACGACGTCGTCGCCGACCCCCGCTGGCTGACCGAACTGACCGCGCCCTTCGCCGCCGACCCCGGGCTCGGCTGCGCCACCGGGCTGATCCTGCCCGCGCGCCTGACGACCCCGGCCCAGGTGCTGCTGGAGAGCCACGGCGGCTTCGCGAAGGGCTTCACTCCAAGGACGTACGACCCGGCGCGTCCCCCGGGCGACGAACCGCTGTTCCCGTTCACGGCGGGGCGGTTCGGCTCCGGCGCCAACATGGCGTTCCGTACGGCGGTGCTGCGTTCCGTCGGCGGTTTCGACCCGGCCACCGGTGCCGGTACGGCCGCCCGGGGCGGTGACGACCTCTATGGCTTCGTCCGTGTCCTGGCCCAGGGCCACCGGCTGCGCTACACGCCGTCCGCACTGGTGTGGCACCACCACCGGGAGACCTGGCAGGACCTGGAGACCCAGGCGTACGGCTACGGCGCCGGGCTCACCGCCTATCTGACCGCGGTGCTGGTGAACCGTCCCGCGCTGCTGCCGGCGTTCCTCGCGCGGCTGCCCCGCGGCCTCGCCCACGCCCGCACGCTGACGGCCGTACGCGAGACGGACGGGGGCGGGGCTCCGGGTGACCACGACGTGCGGACGCATCCCTGGCCGCGACGGCTGTCGCGGTTGCAGCGCAGGGGCATGCTGTACGGGCCCGTCGGCTATGTGCGGGCGCGGCGGGCGCTGCGCGCCACGGTTCGCGCGACGGAGCGGGGGGCGAGATGAGGACGTCGGCACGTACGCGTGGAGAGGGGCCGGTATCGCCCTCGGGGGCCCCGGCCATCCCCGTCTTCCTGTATCACGCCGTGATGGACGACCCGCCCGACTGGATCGCCGAGTTCACGGTCACGCCACGGCAGTTCGCGGCCCACCTCGACGCCCTCGCCGACAGCGGCCGTACACCCGTCACGATCAGTACGATCGCCGACCATCTGGCCGGACGGGCGCCCTTGCCGCCCCGGCCCGTGCTGCTCACCTTCGACGACGGCTTCGCCGATCTGCCCGGCCCGACCGCCGAGACACTGGCCGGACGCGGGCTGCCCGCCACCGCCTATCTCACCACCGGCGCCATCGCTCCGGGCGGCCGCAGTCTGCTGCCGCCCGCCCCGATGATGACCCTGGACCGGGCGGCGGAGCTGGAACGTTCCGGCATGGAGATCGGCAGTCACACCGTCACCCACGCGCAGCTCGACACCCTGTCCGGCAAGGACCTGGCGTACGAACTGCGCACGTCGAAGGCCGTGCTGGAGGACGCCCTCGGGCACGAGGTCCGCCATCTCGCCTATCCGCACGGCTACAACAGCCCGCGGGTGCGGACCATGTCGGCCCGGGCCGGTTACGAGACGGCGACCGCCGTACGGCACGCGCTCAGCTCCGACCACGACGAGCGGTACCGCGTCGCCCGGCTCATCGTGCGGCGTACCCACACCGTCGCCGACGTCGAGGGCTGGCTGGCGGGGACGGGCGCGCGGGTCGCGCCGTACCGCGACGGGCCGAAGACGATCGGGTGGCGGTGGTACCGGCGGGCCCGTGCCATCGTGCGCGGGCCCGAGTTCGCGGGCTGACCGCCGCGTTCGTCCGTTACTTGAGCGGCTGGTTGAGGTACGGATCGGCGGCCGCCTCGCGCAGGCTGTCCCAGGCCGCGTCGTTCGCCAGTGCCAGGTCGCAGTGCGGTCCGGGGTCTCGGTAGTTCCACTGGAGGGCGGCCTTGACGCCCTTGAGGCCCTTCAGCACCCCGGGCACCTGGGCGTACCACTCGGCCTGCCGCTGCGGGCGGGCCGAGTCCTCGGCGGTGCCGAACTCGGAGAGCATCAGCGGCTTGTCGTCGGAGATGTTCTCGCGGATCCAGTCGTGTGCGGCGTCCTGGGTCTGCGCGAAGGTCATCCAGCCCGCCTTGTGGCAGCGGAAGTAGTTGTACTGGTTGTAGCCGATCCAGTCGACGTACTCGTCGCCGGGATACATCCGCTTCATCTCGTCGGCGTGGTCGAGATAGCCGGTGGTGATCCACGTCCACACCACGTTGTCGACGCCCAGCTCGCGGAACCGGTCGTGGATGTGCCGGTACGCCTTCACGTACTCGGCGGGCGTGCCGTTGTCCGGGGTACGGGTGTCCATCTCCAGGTCGAAGGAGAGGAAGACCTTCTTGCCGTAGTCCTTGATGCGCCGGGCCTGGACGTCGATGACCTTGTCGTCCAGCTCGCCGGCCGCGATCTGCTTCCAGGTCGGCTGCTGCTTCTTCGTGCCGCCCCACCACTTGCTCTCCCAGGACAGCAGCAGCAGGTGGTCCTCGCCGACGCGCCGTTCCTCCGGGGTGAGCAGCTGGCCCTCGCGGCGGGTGCCCTCGGGCAGGGACATGTCGTGGTACGTGTACACGATGTCCAGCTCGCGGCCCACGCGTTTCTCGTAGGCGCGCACCTTCTCCGGCAGGTCGCCGCGCTCGTGCGGCACGAACGCGCCGAACCAGGCGCCGCAGGGCGGTTCCAGGAGTGCGGTGGGCCGGCAATCCGCCCCGGAACCGGTGCCTTGGGAATCCGGTCCGGAGGCGTCCCGGAGGGCGAGTGCGCCGACCAGGACCGCGCTGACGATCGTGGCGGACGTGATCAGCAGTCGGCGCCGGCCCGATACGAACGGGCCGGCGACCGGCCGCTCCTCGGTCGCGTTCGAGTCGCGGCGAAAGGGACGGTGGGGCCAGTGGGAGCGACGAGAACCGTCGGATCGGTGGGGACCGTCGGATCGGTGGGAACGGTCGGATCGGTGGGAACGGTCGGATCGGTGGGGACGGTTGAACCTCACTGAGCGGAACCCTTCGGTGTACTCGGCGTCGTCCTCGGCCGCGGGGAGGCGCGCAGCGGCGGACAGAACGCGGCGAGCGTGGTCAGCAGGGTCAGCGTCAGCAGCACCCGCTGCGCGCTGAAGGTGTGCGTGGCGATCAGGACGGTCGCGACGAGCATCACGGCACCGATGCTCATGAACAGCACCAGCATCAGCCGCTCCAGCAGGTCGGAGTGGCGTGCGAAGTCCGGGTCCCGGCGCTCGACGGGCCCTTCGGCGGGCCGCGCCCCCAGTGCGGGGGCGCAGATTCTGACCATCGCCGCGCCCGGGCCCGCGGCCAGGAAGAGGACGACAGCGGCGCCCCGCAGCGGCGATCCGCCGGGCAGGGCGAGCGCGGCGAGCGCGAGCCAGCCGCCGAACGGCGGCAGCATCCGGACCACGAGTTCCTGCGGTGTCATCGCTCCGCTCCCTCGGACTGCTTCAGTACGTAGAGCCATCCGGCGCTGTTCTGCGCCACGAGCCGGAACCGCGGTGAGGCGGCGACGGACTTCCGGATGCGGTCCAGCTGCGCCTCGGTGAGCTGGCCGTTCATCTCGGAGTTGGCCAACTGCCCCTGGGTGAGCAGGAAGTAGGCCCGGGCCGGCCGCTCCACCCCGGCCATGTCACTGGCGAGGGTGGCCGCCGGCTTCTGGACGATCCGGTCGACGTGACTGCGGGCGTCGTCCAGGAACCAGTAGTGGTCGACGCTCCAGTAGGAGTCGTACGCGAGCGGGTAGTTGCGGTTGGCGGCGACGACGAGCGAGCCGTCGGGCGCCTGGTCGAACAGCTGCCGTACGAGGGCCACTTCCTGCGGCGGGAAGTAGTTGATCCGGTCCTTGCCGGAGTAGGCCGGGACGAACGCCAGGGTTCCGCCGAGCAGCGCGGCCAGCGGCAGCCAGACGCCGAGCCACCGTCGCCCGCGCTCGGCGGGGGCGGCCTGCTTGCTGACGACTTCCCGCGCCGCGGCGTCGGCGGCCAGCGTGCGGACCTTGGGCAGCAGCGCGGCGGCGGCGAAGAACGCGGCGCCGGGCAGCATGAAGAGCAGCACCCGGAAAATCATCTCGCTGCCGTAGCTGCTGGCCGCGAACATCGGCAGCGGGGCAGCCGCGATCAGCAGCAGCGGCCGGGCCCGGTGCCGCAGCACCCGTTGGCGCAGCACTCCGAGGGCCGCGAGCAGCAGGACGGAGCCGGACAGCAGCCGGGCCGCCCAGGAGGTCGCGATCGCTCCGGTGCCGGTCGGGGTGGCGCCGTACCCCGTCTCGACGTTGGCACCCACATCGCCGATGGAGCGGATCATGTCCGGCATCGCGGCGGACAGGAAGGGCAGCGCCGCCGTGAGGCACCAGGCCAGGAAGATCACGACGGTCGTGACCACCGGGACCCAGTCGCGGTAGCGGCGGCTGAGGCACAGAGCGAGCAGGCAGACGACGAGCATGCCCGGGGTGAGCTGGTGGGAGATGACGATCGCCACGAGCAGGACGGTGATCACCACCGTCCACACGGCCTGCCGGGGCTGCCCGCGCCGCACGGCGGACCGGCCGAAGCGGCGCAGGACCACGGCCAGGACGCCGACGTGCAGCGCGTAGGCCACGGACTGGGGCGAGAAGTAGTCCTGCCCGACCCAGTTGGCGACGTAGAAGAGCCAGACGGCGGTCCAGATCAGCCGCCGGTCCTCGGTGAAGGTGCGGTAGATCAGCAGCAGCGGGAGCAGCAGCATCAGACTGGAGGCCAGGGGCCACCAGGCCATGAACATCGCGGCCGAGTCCACGCCCAGCAGCCGCACCAGGGCGGCCTGCGCCGCGAAGAAGCCCGGCCACTGGTCGTACACCGCCATGTCGCCGACCTGGTCGGCCGTTTGCAGACCGCCGGCCGTCAGCAGATGGTCGATGACCGCCTCGTGCTTCCACGCCCAGGCGTACAGCGGGGTCGGATAGACCACGGCCTGGGTCGCCCGCTCCATCACCAGCAGCCCGAGGACGTACGCCGCTGCCCAGCCGCCCCGCCGGCGCGGATCGCGGACGGTGAACCAGAAGCCGGTGGTGAGCACCGCGAGACCGGCCCAGAAGGTGGGGTGCAGCGCGGTGACCAGGCCGTAGTCGTCGAGCCGCGAGACATCGGTGTGCCGCACGGCGTACACCCAGAGGGCGAGCGCGGCGAACAGCGGAACGCCGGGCCAGGCGAGGGCGCGGCGCCCAGGCCAGACGGGAGGCAGATCGGACAGGTCCGTCACAGGCTCATGGGCGGGGCTCGACGACTCCGAGGAAGAGGGGCTGGAGGACTGGCTGGAGGTCTCGGGGTGAGGAGCCGACGAGTCCGCTTCGTCCCGGGCGGGTGTGGGTTCTGGCGTGGATCTCTCCCGTGGAGTTGCTGGCGGACGCACGGTGGTTCCCCCCTGGCGAATCGGCTCTGTTCGACTCTGTTCGGCGCCGGATCGTGTCGGTTCGGCACTGGATCGTGATCAGTCGCTGGGCCGGCGGCGGCTCGGTGGTCCGTCGGCCGGTCGGTTGGCTATGGAGCGGGAGCGCGTCCACGCCGACGCGGCGCGGCGGAGCAGCAGAAGCAGGACGAGGACGGCGAGCAGGGGCGGCGCGACGGGTGCGAGCGCGTCGCGCCACACCCAGCCGCCGACCGCGACGAGATACAGAACCCCCCAGCGCCCCGGCCACGTCAGCCGCCCGCCCGCGCTCGCGAGCAGCAGCCACAGCGGCACGAGGCACAGCAGCTGGCAGACCGGCGGAGCCCAGCGCAGCAGCGGCTCGGGCCCGTCGAGCCCCAGCGTGTCCACGAGGAAGCCGGCCGTCTTCTCGTACAACGCCCCGTCCACCGGCCGCGGTTCCCGCCCGAGGGCGACCGGTGCGGTGTACAGGGCGAGCAGGGCCACGTAGAGCGCCGTGCCGGGCAGCCACGGGTCGCGCCGGGTGCACAGCGTGAGGGCGGCGACGAACACCACGAGCAGCAGGCCCCCCGCCGTGAGCGAGGGCAACGGCAGCCCCTCCAGCAGCTGTCGCCCGGTCAGTGCCGCTTCGGAGGCGTCGTCGAGCCAGGGCAGGTCGCGCAGCGGTGCCAGGAAGAAGACGGCGGCGACACCGAGCAGGCTCCAGAGGGCGCCTCTGAGCCGCCGCTCCTGTGGCTCCTCGTCCGGGAGCGGTTCTGCGGGCTCTTGTGGTGGTTCCCGGGCCGGCACCTCCGGCCGCACGATCAGTGCCAGTGTGTCCGCCTGCAACGCCTCGCGCTCGTACCCCGGCCGGCCGATGAACAGCGTGACCGTGTCCTGGTCACCGTCCTTGGGCTGGTACGCGGCCCGGCGCGCCCAGGTCGTGCCGTATCCGGCGGTGGCGTTGAGTTTCGCCCAGTGGGTGCCGTAGGAGGGCTCCGCGGACATACGTACAGCGGGCGGACCGTCGTCGTGGCGCAGTGCCGCCCGGAGCCCGACCGTCGAGACGACGGCGATCAGCGTCATGCTCAGCAGCACCGCCCAGCCGGCGCCCGCGATCCCGGCCGGGGTGAACAGCACCGCCGCGCTGCCCAGCACCAGGGCGCACATGGCGCCTTGGAGCGCGGCCAGCACACCCGTGCGCCCCTGGACGCGCAGCACGCCGATGTACAGCTCCACCACGACCCGCGGCAGCGCCCCGAGGGCGAGCAGCCGCAGCACGGTCGAGCCGTGCTCGGCGTAGTCCGGGCTGAACGGCGTGAGGATGTACGGGGCGAAGAGGACCAGCACCGCCACGACCGGGACCAGCAGCAGTGTCATGCGCCGCAGTGCTCCCCGGACGCCGTCGGCGAGCTGGCGCGGGTCGTGCGAGGCGTGCGCGGTGAGGGACGAGGCCATGTTGATGGCCATGAACTCCATCGTGCCGCCGACGGTGTACGCCACGTAGAAGTAGCCGTTCTCCGCGGCGCTGAAGCGGACCGCGACCATCACGGGCAACAGGTTGATCATGGCGAGGCTGAACAGCGCGCCCAGTGAGTCCCCGGCCAGGAAGCGGCCCATGTCGCGGAGTTTCGGAGGCTCCTTCCCGCGGTCGTGGTCCGCCTGGCGCGGGATGAGCCTGCGGAAGATCAGCCAGCCCAGCGGCAGGGTGGAGAAGGCGATCGCCACGGCCCAGGAGACGAAGATGCCGAGGACGGGCAGCGTGCCGGCGAAGACGGCCAGCAGGGCCAGTTTCCCGACCGAGAACACCGCGTTCCCGGCCGGTACCCACTCCGCCTTGCGCAGTCCGGTGAGCACGCCGTCCTGGAGGGTGAGCAACGCCCAGGCCACGCACGCCGCGACGAACACCGCCCCCGCCATGGGTGTGCCGAGGGGGGCGTACGAGGCTCCCCAGGCGTCGAGCGTGAGCAGGAAGACGGCGGCGGCGAGCGCCACGATCAGCGAGCTGGCCACGTAGGTGCCCCACACCAGGCGCCCGGTCTCCCGTCCCGCGCGCGGGACGAAGCGCACCACGGCCCCGATCATGGTCGTCGCCGTGATGCTGGCGAGCAGCCGCATCGCGGCGATCGCGGCGGAGCCCTGGCCGACGGCCTCCTCGGAGTAGTAGCGGGCGGCCACCAGCCAGAATCCCAGGCCCAGCACTGCGGACACGCCGGTGCTGAGCATGAGGAAGTAGGCGTTCTTGAACAGCGAGTCGTGCGTGTGGTCGTTGTCGGCAGGCTCGAGCTCGCCCCCTCCGGCGCGCGTGGGGGCGGGCTCGTGCACCTGGATCTCAGCCACGGGACTGACCCAGCCCTCCCGGTGTCGGCCTGCTACCGGGCAGCTCCCCCGGTGCTTCGACCGGCCGTGCCCCGGACCGCTCCAGCACCTCGACGACCGTCCGCGCCCGCAGCGGGTCCACGGGCAGCGTGTGCCGCGCGAACCAGCGGGCCGCCTCGGGGGCCGGTGAGGGGTCGGTGAACTCCGCACCGGCGTAGTCGTCCAGGGGTGGGTCGTAGAGGTAGCCGACGACGATGCGCTGCCGTGCCAGTGCCGCGATCGCCGCGTCCCGGTCCGCCACGAACAGCGGGACGCGGAACAGCGGCTGTGTGCCGTACGCATCGCGCGGCTTGGCCCAGGGCGTGGACAGCAGCAGCTCCGTGCCCGCCCGGCACGCGTCCAGCACGTCGTCGAGCCGGTCGAGCTTGCGCCCGATGCGCCGCAGCCGCAGCAGGCCGGACTCCTGGCGGTAGTCATGCATGTCGACCCGTACCCAGGGGTGGTGCGCCTCGAGCCCGGGCGCCCGGCGCTCGGCCCGGGCGAGTTCGTCCGGGCGCAGCGGCATCCGGATCTCCTCGCGGTCCGCGAGACCCAGCAGCCGGATCGCGGCCCAGGCGGCGCGCCGCAGCCGCAGCCCGCGCACCGTCGCCTCCGCGAACGGCCTGATCGCGTAAGACAGTTCGGAGCTCATCCGGCGCGGGACGAGCAGTCCCGCGCAGGTCTCCTCCACCGCCTCCCGCAGCCCCGGATCGGCGAGCGAGAGCATGCCTCCGGCCTTGGCGCCCACATGCTTGGACAGGCTGAACGCGGATGCCTCCCCCACGCCCCGACCGGCCTGTCCCCCACCCTGCTGCCGATGGCGTGCGCCGCGTCCTCGAACAGCGGGATCCCGAGCGCGTCGCACTTCCGCCTCAGGCGCGGCGCCGGGTCCGGGTTCCCGTACAGGTTCGTCGTGAGCACGGCCGACACCGAGCGCCAGGTCTCCTCGGGCACGGCATCGAGGTCGATGGACGCGTCGAGCGGGTTCAACGGCGCCTGCACCGGACGCAGTCCGGCCGCGAGCACGACGAAGAAGATGACGTCGTCGTTGACCGGCGACATCAGCACCCGTCCGCCGGGCGGGCACCAGTGGCGCAGCGCCACGTACAGCCCGAAACGGCACGACGGTACATACACACATTCCCGGCCGAGCCGGACGCGCATGGTCTCTTCCAGCCGCTTCGGCTGTGGACCACGCCGTACCGAGCCCGGACCGGCCTCCCCTACGGCCATCCGCCCCCTGGTGTGCCGTGGGAACGCCCCCTCCCCGAGGCCTTCCGGCACCCGCCCAGAGTCGCCCCGTTCGCACCGCTCCGTCAAGATTGCGTCGCGTCCTGTGGATAACTTCCGCCACGTACGAAAGTGGCGTCTCGTCCGTCGCGCCGGAGTCGCGCCGTCCGGTCACCCCGACACCCACCTGCCCCGTTCGCCCGGGTCCGCCTCCTCGGACTCGGCCCACGACCGGCGTGCCACCCGTAACGTGTGGCATGACCACGAACACGTGGCGACGACATGGCACACCCGAAAGCGAGGCAGCACCCGATGCCCCCTTCGATGTCCCCGAGGGCGACCCCTTCGGCCCGCACAATCTGCCGTACGGCGTGTTCTCCCTCCCCGGCTCGTCCCACCGGTCCGTTGGCGTCCGGCTCGGCGACCATGTACTGGACGCCGGTGCCGCGGCCCACGCGCTCGGCTCCCCGTACGCCGCCCTGCTGGCCCGGCCGACCCTCAACCCGCTGCTGGCGGCGGGGCGCACGGCCTGGTCGGACGTGCGCCGGGCGCTGACCGCCTGGGTGACCGTGCCGTCCCACCGCGAGACCGTCGAACCACTGTTCCACCCCCTGTCCTCGGTGACCCTGCACCTCCCCTTCGAGGTCGCGGACTACGTCGACTTCTACGCCTCCGAGAATCACGCCCGGAACGTCGGCCAGATCTTCCGCCCCGACGCCGAGGACTCCCTGACCCCCAACTGGAAGCATCTGCCGATCGGCTACCACGGCCGCTCCGGCACGGTCGTCGTCTCCGGCACGGACGTCGTGCGCCCCGCCGGCCAGCGCAAGGCGCCCACCGACGCCGCTCCCTTGTTCGGCCCGTCCGTCCGCCTGGACATCGAGGCCGAGGTCGGCTTCGTGGTCGGCGCACCGTCCCGGATGGGCGAGCCGGTGTCCCTCGACGGCTTCCGCGAGCACGTCTTCGGCCTCTGTCTCCTCAACGACTGGTCCGCACGCGACATCCAGGCCTGGGAGTACGTCCCCCTCGGCCCGTTCCTCGGCAAGTCCTTCGCCACGTCGGTGTCGGCGTGGATCACCCCGCTGGACGCCCTGGAGGACGCCCGGGTGGCCCCGCCGGCCCGTACGCACCAGCTGCTGCCGTACCTGGACGACAGCGACGAGGAACCGAGCGGCTACGACCTGCGGATCACCGTCGCCGTCAACGGCCACGTCGTCTCCGAGCCGCCCTTCTCCACCATGTACTGGACGGCCGCCCAGCAGCTGGCCCACATGACCGTGAACGGCGCCTCCCTGCGCACCGGCGACCTGTACGGCTCGGGCACGGTGAGCGGCCCGGCGGACCGGGAGCGCGGCTCCCTGCTGGAGCTGACCTGGAACGGCCGCGAGCCCCTCGAACTCCCGGACGGCAAGCGGGCGTTCCTGGAGGACGGCGACGTGGTGACCCTCTCGGCCTGGGCTCCGGGGCCGGACGGCGTGCGGGTGGGGCTCGGCGAGGTGACCGGCCGGGTGACACCGGGATCGGAATGAGCCCTCCCGGGAGGGCCGAGTCTGGCCGACAGTCGCCCCTCCCGGCTCTTCCGATGGCGTTCGGCTCCTGACTCACACCGCCCGGCCCGTCATACTGGGCGTCGGGCGGTGTGTCCGCCCGCGCGCCGTACACGGCCCGTTCGGCGAGCACCTCGGCCGTGGCACCGGTGCGCACAGCAGTCGCTCTCCTCGCACCACCCGTAGCCGCCCCTCTTCCGACCAGGAACCGGAGCCCGTGGCAATGACCGTCTGCCTGCTCCTGCTGAGTGTTGTCGCCGTGACGGCCGCCGTGCCCGCGCCCCGGGCGCTGACCCGGTCCGCCTGGCCGGAGCGGGAACCGGTGGTCGCGCTGTGGGTGTGGCAGTGCCTGGTCGCCACCGTCCTGCTGTGCTGCGTGTCGGCTCTCGCCCTGGGCGCCGCCGCCGTCTTCGGCACGGTCCGCGCCCAGCTCTTCGCTCCGGCGCCGCCCGCGGTGACCGCGGCGTACGACCTCTCCACCGCCCCGCCGTGGGCCGCCGCCCTCACCCTGCTGCTGGCCTGCGGCGCCGCCTGGACGACCGCGATGCTCGCGCGCGAACTCGTCGAGGCGCGCCGGCGCCGCGCCCGGGCCCGCGCCCATCTGCGCGAACGCGCTCCCGACCTGCCGGCCGGCCTGCCCGCCGCCCGCGGTCCCCTGCTGGTCCTGGAGGACGAGTACCCCGACGCCTGGTGGATGCCCGGCAGTCCCTCCCAGCTGATCGTCACCACGGGCGCCCTGCACCGTCTCACCGGCCACCAGCTCGACGCCGTCCTCACCCATGAGCGCGGCCACGCCCGCGCCCGCCACGACTGGCTGCTGCACCTGTCCACGGCCCTCGCCACCGGCTTCCCCCGCATCCCGCTGTTCGCCCACTTCTGCGACCAGACCCACCGCCTGGTCGAACTGGCCGCCGACGACACCGCCTCCCGCCGCTGCGGCCATCTGACCACCGCCCTGGCCCTGATCGAGCTCAACCAGCACCGCGGCGTCCTGTCCTGCGCCTCCAGCCACCGGCTGCTGGGCGAACGGGTCGACAGGCTCCTGGAACCGCCGCCCCGGCTGGGCCGCAGGCACCGGGCCATGACGACCACCACGGCCGCGCTCGTACCGCTGCTGCCCCTGCTGATCGCCTTCGCCCCGGGCCTGACGGCGCTCTCGTAGTCGTACCGGCCGGGAACCGGAGCCACGGGGGCGGGTCCGGCCGCGGAACGGCCGCGGCCGTGGTGGCAGATCTCCCCACGGGCCCGCCGAAACCGCAGCTCAACAGTCGAACCGGTCACATCCCCGGTGGCGCAACACTCCCGCAACACTACTTTTCCTATCGGATAGGTATGGTCCGAGCCATGCCCATCGACCGCAGCCGAGACCACGCCGGACAGGGAGCCGCGACCACCGTCGCCGCCCACCGCGCGCGGCGACGGCTGCGCGCCGACCGGGCCAGGCAACTGGCGGACCTGCTCCGCCAGCAGACGCTCACCGGCGCCTTCCCCGACGGCACCCTCCCCCACGAGTCGACCCTCGCCGCCGACTACGGCGCCGGCCGCAACACGGTCCGCGAGGCCCTCGACCTGCTGCGGGCCGAGGGCCTGGTGGAACGCCGGCCCGGCGTCGGCACCGTGGTCGTGGCCCACAAGTACCCCCATGGCCTCGACCGCCTGATGGGCCTCGCGGAAACCCTCCGCGAACACGGCCGGGTCACCAACGAGGTCCGCACCATGGGCCCCGCCCCGGCACCCGCGCCGGTCGCCGAACGCCTCCACCTCGCGCCCGGCACCGACGTCCTCTACATCGAACGCCTGCGCCGTCTGAACGGCCTCCCCCTGTCCCTCGACCTCACCTACATCCCGCTCGACATCGGCACCGAACTGCTCGGCGCCGACCTGGAGAACACCGACGTCTTCCGCCTCCTGGAAGCCGTCACCGGCCAGCCCCTCGGCCACGCCGAGATCACCCTGGAAGCGGTCAGCGCGGACACCCACTCGGCCGCCGTGCTCGAGGCCCCGCGCGGCACCGCCGTCCTCATGCTGGAACGCCTCACCCACCTCGCGGACGGCCGCCCGGTCGACCTGGAGTTCATCCGCTTCCGCGGCGACCGCATCACCATGAGCGGCCTGCTGCACCGGTCCCAGTAGCCACCCCGCTCGCGCAGATCCCTGGAGACAGCCATGCCCTTGGTGCCCCAGCGGGCCGACGTGCCCGTGACCATCGACGAGTCGAAGTGCATCGACGGCTGCACGCTCTGCGTGGACATGTGCCCGCTGGACTCCCTCGCCATCAACGAGAGCAACGGCAAGGCGTACATGCACGTCGACGAGTGCTGGTACTGCGGCCCGTGCGCGGCCCGATGCCCCACCGGAGCCGTCACGGTCAACATGCCCTATCTGCTCCGGTGAGAGGCCCGAACCGTCATGTCCCGAACCAGCACGTCCCGAACCACCCTCAAACGCACGGCGGTCGCGGTGTCCGCCGTCGTCCTCCTGCTCCCGCTCAGCGCCTGCGGCGGTGACGCCGAGGCCGGCAGCGGCTCCACGGTCACCGTCACCGTCGGCTACCAGTCCAGGACGATCAACACCGTCACGGCGGGCACCCTGCTCCGCTCCCTCGGCTACTTCGAGAAACAGCTCAACGCCCGCCACGACGGCATCACCTACAAGGTCGACTGGCAGGACTACGCCACCGGCGCCCCCATCACCGCCCAGATGACCGCCGGGAAGATCGACATCGGCTCGATGGGCGACTTCCCCCTGCTCATCAATGCCGCCCGCGGCAAGCAGCTGAACAGCCCCACCCGCCTGGTCTCGGTCACCGGCTACAACCTCCGCGGCGGCCTCAACACCATCGTCACCGCGCCCGGCTCCAAGCTCGCCACCCTGAAGGACCTGAAGGGCAAGAAGGTCTCCACGAGCGTCGGCTCGGCCGCCGACGGCACCCTCGTGCGGGCTCTGCAGCGCGCCGGCATCGACCCGAACAGTGGCATCGAGAAGCTCAACCAGCAGCCCTCCGTCGGCGCCTCCGCCCTCACCGCGGGCAGCGCGGACGCCCTGTCCCAGTTCGTCGCCTGGCCGGGCCTGCTCGCCTACCAGGGCAAGGCCAAGCCCCTGTACGACGGGGCCCGGCTCAACCTGCCCACCTTCCACGGCGTCACCGCCCGCGAGGACTTCGCCAAGGAGCGGCCCGCCGTGCTGGACGCCTTCCTGAAGGCGCAGGCGGAGGCGACGGACTATCTGAACGACCATCCGGTGGACGCGGCCGAGAAGGTAGCGAAGGCGACCGGCCTGCCCGCCGAGGTCGTCTACCTCTACAACGGCGCTCACGGCATCGCCACCTTCGACCCGGCGATCAAGCCCCAGCTCGTCTCCGCCCTGAAGAAGGACGTCTCGATCCTCAAGTCGGCGAAGCTCACGGGCGACGTGGACGTCGATTCCTTCGTCGACGACCAGTACGTGAAGAAGGCCCTCGGTTCGACGGCGTACGCCAGGCAGCTCGCCACGAAGCCCGCACCGGCCGCGAGCGAGGCCTGGCCCAAGGGCGCCTCGAAGACCGTCACCTTCACCTCCCCCACTCAGCTGCTGAAATACGTGGCCGGACACCGCGACGATCTCCGCGCCGCCTACGTCCCCGACACCACCACCGGCACCGCGTGGTTCGCCGACAAGGCCGTGTGGGTGGCCGACGGCTCCAAGCTGCTGCCCTTCGTCGCACCCGAGACCGCGCGGGCTTACGTCGCCGGGCACGGCGGAGCGCGGGTCGTCTCCTACGCCGACGCTCTGGAGCGGGCATCGTGAGGCGCTATGCGCTCCGTGTGGCCTCCCTGGCCGTCGCCCTCGGCCTGTGGCAGACGCTGACCAGCCTGAACGTCGACCTGTGGCTGCGTTTCTCGCAGTTCCCGACGGTCACCGACGTGGCCCGGGCCTTCGCCGCCCGGCTGTCCGGGCCGGACTACTGGACCGACCTGACCGACAGCCTCACCCGGATCCTCACGGGCTTCCTGCTGGCCGCCGTCCTGGGCGTGGCCACGGGCGTGCTCGTGGCGCGCTCGCGGCTCGCCGAGGACCTGCTCGGCCCGGTGCTGGAGGTGATCCGCCCGATCCCGGCCATCGCGCTCGTGCCCGTGGCGATCCTGCTCTTCCCCTCCAACGAACAGGGCATCGTCTTCATCACCTGCACCGCCGCGTTCTTCCCGGTCCTGGTCTCCACCCGGCACGCGGTGCGCGCCCTGACCCCCATGTGGGAGGAGGCGGTGCGCACCATGGGCGGCGGCCGGTGGCGGATCCTCGGCTCCGTCGTCCTGCCGGGCGCGCTGCCCGGCGTGTTCGGCGGCCTGTCCGTCGGCATCGGCGTGTCCTGGATCTGCGTGATCTCCGCCGAGATGATCTCCGGCCAGTACGGAGTGGGCTACCGCACCTGGCAGGACTACACCGTCGTCGACTACCCGGGCGTGTTCGTCGGCATGGTCACCATCGGCGTGCTCGGCTGGCTCACCTCCACCGCCGTGGAACTGCTGGGCCGGCGCCTCACCCGCTGGCTGCCGCGCACCGCCTACGTCCCGGGCGCCCGGGCACCCAGGCCCGCCCGGTCCGTGAAGCCCGCGCCGGCCGCACCCGCCCCCGCATCCGGCGGCTCCGTGTCCGGCGGCCCCGCATCCGAGGAGGCACGCGATGAGCACCTCGTCTGACACCGTCCCGAACACCTCGTCCGAGGCCGTCCGGGGTACCTCGCCCGAGACCGATGACACCTCGCCCGAGACCGATGGCACCGCGCCACCGGTGCGCGGCACCCGGCTCACTCTGTCGGGCGCCTCCCTCGGCCGCCCCGGCGCACCCGCCCTGGACGACGTCGACCTGGACATCGCCCCCGGCGAGATCCTCACCGTCGTCGGCCCGTCCGGCTGCGGCAAGTCGACCCTCCTGCGCACCCTGGCCGGCCTGCTGTCGCCGCTCTCCGGGGAGATCGCCCAGGACGGGCGGCCGCTGACCGGTCCCGGTGCCGACCGCGCCCTGGTCTTCCAGGAGGACGCACTGCTCCCCTGGCGCACCCTGCGCGCCAACGTCGAACTGCCCCTCGCCATCAGCGGCGTGTCCCGCGCCGAGCGCCGGGAACAGGCCCAGGCGTGGCTGGAGCGGGTCGGACTCGGCGCGCAGGCACGGCAGTTGCCACACCGGGTCTCCGGCGGGCAGCGCCAGCGCGTCCAGCTGGCCCGCGCCCTGGCCGCACGCCCGCGCGCCGTCCTGATGGACGAGCCGTTCGGCGCGCTCGACGCCCAGACCCGCGCGGGCATGCAGGACCTCCTGGTGGAGGTGCTGCACGGCACGGGCGCGACCGTCGTCTTCGTCACCCACGACGTGGACGAGGCCCTGTTCCTCGGCGACCGTGTCGCCCTGCTCGGCGCGGGCGGCCTCGTCGCCGTACGGGACGTGCCCCGCCCGCGCGAGCGGGACGCGCACGACGACCCGGCGCGCGTGGCCCTGCGGCGCGACGTCCTCACCTCGCTCGGTACGTGAAAGGCACCCCGGTGACCACCTCCGTGAACCCCCCTGCGGACACCTCCCTGGCCGTCCCGTCCCTCGCCGACGCCGAGGAACTGACCTGCGACGTCCTCGTCATCGGCGGTGGCACCGCCGGCACCATGGCGGCACTGACCGCCGCCGAGCACGGCGCGAACGTGCTGCTGCTGGAGAAGGCCCACGTCCGCCACTCCGGCGCGCTCGCCATGGGCATGGACGGCGTCAACAACGCGGTCATCCCGGGCCGCGCCGAACCCGACGACTACGTCGCCGAGATCACCCGCGCCAATGACGGCATCGTCGACCAGTCCACCGTCCGCCAGACCGCCACCCGCGGCTTCGGCATGGTGCAGCGGCTGGAGTCGTACGGTGTGAAGTTCGAGAAGGACGAGCACGGCGACTACGCGGTCCGCCAGGTCCACCGCTCCGGCTCCTACGTGCTGCCGATGCCGGAGGGCAAGGACGTCAAGAAGGTCCTGTACCGGCAGCTGCGGCGGCGCGAGATGCGGGAGAAGATCCGCATCGAGAACCGGGTGATGCCGGTGCGTGTTCTCACGGCCGAGGGTCGCGCCGTCGGGGCAGCTTGCTTCAACACCCGTACCGGGCAGTTCGTCCAGGTCCGCGCGGGCGCGGTGATCCTCGCGACCGGCGCGTGCGGCCGCCTCGGCCTGCCCGCCTCTGGCTACCTGTACGGCACCTACGAGAACCCCACCAACGCGGGCGACGGCTACGCCATGGCCTACCACGCGGGCGCCGAGCTCACCGGCATCGAATGCTTCCAGATCAATCCGCTGATCAAGGACTACAACGGCCCGGCCTGCGCCTATGTCGCCAACCCCTTCGGCGGCTACCAGGTCAACCGGCACGGCGAACGCTTCGTCGACTCCGACTACTGGTCGGGCCAGATGATGGCCGAGTTCGCCGCGGAGGTCGCCTCCGACCGGGGTCCGGTCTACCTGAAGCTGAGCCACCTCCCCGAGGAGTCGGTCTCGGCCCTGGAGACGATCCTCCACTCGACCGAACGCCCGACCCGCGGCACCTTCCACTCCGGCCGCGGCCACGACTACCGCACCCACGACATCGAGATGCACATCTCCGAGATCGGCCTGTGCGGCGGCCACTCCGCCTCCGGCGTCCGGGTGGACGACCACGCCCGTACGACCGTGCCCCGGCTGTACGCGGCCGGCGACCTGGCCTGTGTGCCGCACAACTACATGATCGGCGCGTTCGTCTACGGCGACCTCGCGGGCGCGGACGCGTCCCAGTACACGCCCTACGAGGGGGAGTTGCCTGCCGAGCAGCTCCGGGAGGCGCACGAGCTGATCTACCGCCCGCTGCGCAACCCCGGCGGCCCGCCGCAGCCCCAGGTCGAGTACAAGCTGCGCCGCTTCGTCAACGACTACGTGGCTCCGCCGAAGTCCGGCGCCCGGCTGTCGCTCGCCCTGGAGGCGTTCGAGCGGATGCATGCCGACATCGCCGAGATGGGCGCGCACACCGCGCACGAACTGATGCGCTGCGCGGAAGTCACCTTCATCCGCGACTGCGCGGAGATGGCCGCCCGGTCCTCCCTGGCCCGCACGGAGTCCCGCTGGGGCCTCTACCACGACCGACTCGACCACCCGCAGCGCGACGACGCGTCCTGGTTCCACCACCTCGATCTGCACAAGTCCCCCTCTGGTGCGATGGGGTTCACGGCCCGTCCCGTGGCTCCCTATCTCGTTCCGGTCGACGGCTTCAGCCCCGTCGGAGGCCAGTCCCGGCTCATCGGCGAGGTCCACGCCGAGGACGTGGCGATGGCGGGGCCGCGGGATGTGGCACCGGTGGCTGGCCAGGCGGGAGGAGCCGGGGCTGAGGCTGACGCTGAGCAGCCCCAGCGGACCGCGCCGTCCTCGTCCCCCGCTCCCACCCCCGAGCAGTCCTCGGCCCGCCTCCTCGAACTGGTCGCCCTGGCCGATGAGGAGCCCGAACTCGACGCCCTTCAGCCCTACCTGACCGATCCCGCGCCCGCCGTCCGGCGCGAGGCGGTCGCCGTACTCACCGAGACGCTGCCGCCCGGAACGGGCCGCGCCCTCGCCTCCGCCCTGCGCGACACCGCCGCCGAGGTGCGGGCCGCCGCCGCCGCGTCACTGCGGGAACTCGTCGAGACGCTCCCGCCCGAGCCCGACCTGCGCGACGGCCTGGCCGCCGCCCTGACCGAGCCCGACCCGGTGGTCCGCGCCGCCGCGCTGGACGTCCTGCGTGCCCTGCGCCTCGGGGACGCCGTCCTGTTCGCGGACTCCGTGACCGACACCGACATCGCCGTCCGTATCGAGGCCGTACGCGCTCTGGTGTCGGTCGACGCCGCCGAGGAACTGGCCCGCGCGGCGGTCGCCGATCCGTCCCGCGAAGTCCGGGTGGCGATCGCCAAGGGACTGGCCACAGTGGGTGCCGAGCGGCTGTCCGGTGGCCTTCCGGCCGGCTCCGATTCCGCCGCCGGCTCGATCGAAGCGGCCCTCACCGGCCTACTCGACGACCCCGACGCCCTGGTGCGCGCTGCGGCCTACGGGGCACTGGGCACCACCGGCTGCCCGGCGCCCCTCACCGCGCGTGCCGTGGCCGCCCTGTCCGAGTCGGCCTGGCAGGTACGGGGCGGGGCCGCCACGGCCCTGTCCGTCGCCGACCCGGAGGTGGCAGTCCCCGCCCTGGCCAAGGCCCTCGCGGACGCCAACGCCGATGTCCGCAAGGCCGCCGTCCTGGCCCTGACCCGGCACCGCGCCTCCGAGGAGGCCCACGCGGCTCTCGCCACGGCGACGACGGACTCCGACGCTGATGTCAGGGCGTACGCGGCACGGGCGCTGTGACCGGGCCGTATCCCGGAGTCGCGTGACCTGGCCGGAGCCCGGCCTCATATCCAGTCGGGTTCCGGCTCCGTCATCTCGGGCCAGTCGTCCGGCCCGCCCAGCTGCGGGCCGGACGACTGGGCCGGAGCCCGGTCGGGCGCCTGGGCCGGAGCCGGGCCGGGCTGCCCGCCCAGTGAAGCAAGCACCTCCAGCACGCCCTCCCCGTACGTCGCGAGCTTCTTCTCGCCCACGCCGCCGATCCCGCCGAGCTCGGCCACCGACGTTGGCCAGAGCGTGGCGATCTCCCGCAGCGTGGCGTCGTGGAAGATGACGTAGGCCGGTACGCCCTGTTCGCGCGCCTGCTCGGCCCGCCAGGCGCGCAGTGCCTCGAAGGCCGGCATCAGTGCCTCGGGCAGCTCGGCGGCGGCCGCCTTGCTCTTGCCCCGTCCGGAGCCCGAGGCCGACGAGGAGCCCGACCGGGAGGTCACCGGCTTCTTCGGCTCCTTGCGCAGCGGCACCTCCTGCTCCCGCCGCAGCACCGTCCCGCTGCCCTCGGTCAGCACCAGCGTGCCGTACTCGCCCTCCACGGCGAGCAGCCCCTGGGCCAGCAGCTGACGGATGACGCCCCGCCACTCGGCCTCGGTCAGCTCCTCGCCGATGCCGAACACCGACAGCTGGTCGTGATCGAACTGGATGACCTTGCCGGTCCGCTTCCCCAGCAGGATGTCGACGATCTGCACCGCGCCGAACTTCTGGCCGCGCTCGCGCTGCAGCCGCACCACTGTCGACAGCACCTTCTGTGCCGCGACCGTGCCGTCCCAGGTCTCCGGCGGGGTCAGGCAGGTGTCGCAGTTGCCGCAGCCGGCCGGGTCCGGGTCCTGGCCGAAGTAGGCGAGGAGCTGGCCCCGGCGGCACTGGACGGTCTCGCACAGCGCCAGCATCGAGTCCAGGTGGGACTGGGCCCGCCTTCGGAAGGCCTCGTCGCCCTCGCCGGACTGGATCAGCTTGCGCTGCTGTATGACGTCGTTGAGCCCGTAGGCCATCCAGGCCGTGGAGGGCAGCCCGTCACGGCCGGCCCGGCCCGTCTCCTGGTAGTAGCCCTCGACCGACTTGGGCAGATCGAGGTGGGCGACGAAGCGGACGTCCGGCTTGTCGATGCCCATGCCGAAGGCGATGGTCGCCACCACGACCAGGCCGTCCTCCCGCAGGAAGCGGGACTGGTGGGCCGCGCGCGTGCCCGCGTCCAGGCCCGCGTGGTACGGCACCGCCTCGACGCCGTTACGGCTCAGGAACTCGGCGGTCTTGTCGACCGAGTTGCGCGACAGGCAGTAGACGATGCCCGCGTCGCCCGCGTGCTCCTCGCGCAGGAAGCTCAGCAGCTGCTTCTTCGGGTCCGCCTTGGGCACGACCCGGTACTGGATGTTGGGCCGGTCGAAGCTCGCCACGAAGTGGCGGGCCGCCGGCATGTTCAGCCGCTCGGTGATCTCCTGGTGCGTGGCGCGCGTGGCCGTCGCGGTGAGCGCGATCCGCGGCACGTCCGGCCAGCGCTCGCCGAGCAGCGACAGCGTCAGGTAGTCGGGCCGGAAGTCGTGGCCCCACTGGGAGACGCAGTGCGCCTCGTCGATCGCGAACACGGAGATCTTGCCGCGCGAGAGGAGATCGAGCGTGTTCTCCAGCCGCAGCCGCTCCGGCGCCAGGTACAGCAGGTCCAGCTCGCCCGCGAGGAACTCGGCCTCCACCACCCGACGCTCGTCGAAGTCCTGCGTGGAGTTGACGAACCCGGCGCGCACGCCCAGCGCCCGCAGTGCGTCGACCTGGTCCTGCATCAGGGCGATCAGAGGGGAGACGACGACACCCGTGCCCGGCCTGACCAGGGCCGGGACCTGGTAGCACAGGGACTTGCCGGCGCCGGTCGGCATGAGCACGACGGAGTCACCGCCCGCGACCACGTGCTCGATGACCGCTTCCTGCTCGCCCCGGAAGGCCTCGTACCCGAAGACCCGGTGCAGCGTGGCCAGCGCCTCGCTCTGCGTCACTGACATCTCAGCGATACCGCCCGTCCCACCCATCGTCCTGTCCCCCGTACGTCGTCCCTCGACCACTGCTTCCACGATAGGGGTCCGCACCGACAGCCCCGAAGTTATCCACAGGCTGGACGAGCACCTCCTTCACCGCCGGCCCTCAAGGCCGACGGCCCGGCACCCCGAGTAGGGACGCCGGGCCGCAGCCTCGTCACGGCAAGCGCCGCGTCAGCGCACGAACACCCCTGCCTGACCCGCCAGATCCAGGAAGTACTGCGGCGCCACACCGAGCACCAGCGTGACCGCCACGCCCACCCCGATCGCCGTCATCGTCAGCGGCGACGGCACGGCCACCGTCGGGCCCTCCGGCCGCGGCTCGCTGAAGAACATCAGCACGATGACGCGGATGTAGAAGAACGCCGCGATCGCCGAGGAGATCACACCGACCACGACCAGCGGGGCGGCCCCGCCCTCCGCCGCCGCCTTGAACACGGCGAACTTCCCGGCGAACCCGGAGGTCAGCGGGATGCCCGCGAAGGCCAGCAGGAACACCGCGAACACGGCCGCCACCAGCGGAGACCTGCGCCCGAGCCCCGCCCACTTGGACAGGTGCGTCGCCTCGCCGCCCGCGTCCCTCACGAGGGTGACCACGGCGAAGGCGCCGATCGTCACGAACGAGTAAGCCGCCAGGTAGAACAGCACCGACGACACACCGTCCGGCGTGGTCGCGATGACACCCGCGAGGATGAACCCGGCGTGCGCGATCGACGAGTACGCCAGCAGTCGCTTGATGTCGGTCTGCGTGATCGCGACGATCGCACCGCCCAGCATGGTGATGATCGCCACGGCCCACATCACCGGCCGCCAGTCCCAGCGCAGGCCGGGCAGGACGACGTACAGCAGGCGCAGCAGCGCGCCGAACGCCGCCACCTTCGTCGCCGCCGCCATGAAGCCGGTCACCGGCGTCGGCGCGCCCTGGTACACGTCCGGCGTCCACATGTGGAACGGCACCGCGCCCACCTTGAACAGCAGGCCCATCACGACCAGCGCGGCACCGATCAGCAGCAGCGCGTCGTTGCCCATGGTGCCGGCGAGCGCCGGGTTGACGTCCTGCACGGTGCCGTCGACGACCTGCGCGATCGTCGCGTACGACATCGAGCCCGCGTAGCCGTAGAGCAGCGCGATGCCGAACAGGGTGAACGCCGAGGCGAAGGCGCCGAGCAGGAAGTACTTGACCGCCGCCTCCTGCGACATCAGCCGCTTGCGGCGGGCCAGCGCGCACAGCAGGTACAGCGGGAGGGAGAGGACCTCAAGGGCCACGAACAGCGTCAGCAGGTCGTTGGCCGCCGGGAAAACCAGCATGCCGGCGACGGCGAACAGCAGCAGCGGGAACACCTCGGTGGTGGTGAACCCGGCCTTGACCGCGGCCTTCTCGCTCTCGCTGCCCGGCACGGACGCGGCCTGCGCGGCGAAGGAGTCGACGCGGTTGCCGTGCGCCTCCGGGTCGAGCCGCCGCTCGGCGAAGGTGAACAGGCCGACCAGGGCCGCCAGCAGGATCGTGCCCTGAAGGAAGAGGGCCGGCCCGTCGACGGCGATGGCGCCCATCGCCGCGATACGCGCCTTGGTCGTGCCGTACCCGTCGGCCGCGAGCGCCACGACCGCCGCGAAGGCGGCGGCGATCGCTACGACGGACACGAACATCTGGACGTAGTAACGGGACTTGCGCGGTACGAACGCCTCGACCAGGATCCCGACGATCGCCGCGCCGACGATGATCAGGGTGGGGGCGAGCTGCCCGTATTCGATCTTCGGCGCGTCGATCTTCGAGATCGGGTCGGCCGCAGTTGTCCACAGGCTGTGGACGGCTGTTGCGCTCACTTGGCCGCCTCCACCTCGGGCTTGGGGTCCTTCTGATGAACGTCGGACATGGTCTGTTTGACCGCCGGGTCGATGATCTGCGTGATGGGCTTCGGGTAGACGCCGAGGAAGATCAGCAGGACGACCAGCGGGGCGACGACCACGAGTTCACGCACCCTGAGGTCCGGCATCTTCGCGAGCTCGGGTTTCACCGGGCCCGTCATCGTCCGCTGGTAGAGGACGAGGGTGTAGAGCGCGGCCAGGACGATGCCGAAGGTGGCGATGATGCCGACCACCGGGTACCGCGTGAACGTGCCCACCAGGACCAGGAACTCGCTGACGAACGGTGCGAGGCCCGGCAGCGACAGGGTCGCGAGGCCGCCGATCAGGAACGTGCCGGCGAGCACCGGCGCGACCTTCTGCACTCCGCCGTAGTCGGCGATGAGCCGCGAGCCGCGCCGGGAGATCAGGAAGCCCGCCACCAGCATCAGCGCGGCGGTCGAGATGCCGTGGTTGACCATGTAGAGCGTCGCCCCGGACTGACCCTGGCTGGTCATCGCGAAGATGCCCATGATGATGAAGCCGAAGTGGGAGATCGACGCGTACGCCACCAGCCGCTTGATGTCGCGCTGGCCGACCGCGAGCAGGGCGCCGTAGATGATGCTGATGAGCGCCAGCACGAGGATCG
This sequence comes from Streptomyces sp. CA-179760, assembly GCF_050937045.1. NCBI lineage: Bacteria > Bacillati > Actinomycetota > Actinomycetes > Kitasatosporales > Streptomycetaceae > Streptomyces > Streptomyces sp. CA-179760. The sequence goes on along the minus strand of NZ_JBNJLZ010000001.1, from coordinate 5,714,505 downwards.
CGGGCGTCGCCCACTTGCTCGCCTCCGGGAAGAGCTGGAGGCAGAAGCGGAGCATCGCGAAGGTGCCGACCTTGTCGACGACGGCCGTGATGAGCACGGCGACCGGGGCGGTGGACTCCTGCATCGCGTTGGGCAGCCAGGTGTGCAGCGGCCACAGCGGCGCCTTCACCGCGAAGGCGAAGAAGAAGCCCAGGAACAGCCACCGTTCGGTGTGGGTCGCCATGTCGAGCGAGCCGTTGGCCCGGGCCTCGGCGATCTCCGTGAGCGAGAAGTTCCCGGCGACCACGTACAGGCCGATCACCGCGGCCAGCATGATCAGGCCGCCGACCAGGTTGTAGAGCAGGAACTTCACCGCCGCGTACGAACGTTGCGTCGCCGCCACCTTCTCACCGTGCTCGTGGGCACGGTCCCCGAAGCCGCCGATGAGGAAGTACATCGGGATCAGCATGGCTTCGAAGAAGATGTAGAAGAGGAAGACGTCGGTGGCCTCGAAGGAGATGATCACCATCGCCTCGACGGCCAGGATCAGGGCGAAGAAGCCCTGCGTCGGCCGCCACCGGCTGCTGCCGGTCTCCAGCGGGTCGGCGTCGTGCCAGCCCGCGAGGATGATGAACGGGATCAGCAGTGCCGTGAGCGCGATCAGCGCCACCGCGATGCCGTCCACGCCCAGTTCGTAGCGGACGCCGAAGTCGGCGATCCAGGAGTGTGACTCGGTGAGCTGGTAGCGGTCGCCGTCCGGGTCGAAGCGCACCAGGACGGCGATCGCCAGGACGAGTGTGGCGAGCGAGAAGAGCAGCGCCAGCCATTTGGCGACGGTGCGCCGCGCGGCCGGTACGGCGGCCGTGGCGATCGCCCCGACGGCCGGGAGCGCCGCTGTCACTGTCAGCAGAGGAAAGGACATCGGTATCAGACCGCCCTCATCAGCAGGGTCACGGCGACCAGGACCGCCGCACCCCCGAACATCGAGACCGCGTAGGAGCGGGCGAAGCCGTTCTGCAGCTTGCGCATCCGCCCGGAGAGGCCGCCGACCGAGGCCGCCGTGCCGTTGACGACGCCGTCGACCAGGGTGTGGTCGACGTAGACCAGGGACCGCGTGAGGTGTTCGCCGCCGCGGACCAGGACGACGTGGTTGAAGTCGTCCTGGAGGAGGTCACGCCGGGCGGCCCGGGTGAGCAGCGACCCGCGCGGGGCGACGGCCGGGACCGGGCGCCGTCCGTACTGCGCCCAGGCGAGGGCGACGCCGATGACCATGCAGGTGACGGTCGCGCCGGTGACCGCGGCGGCGCTGAGCGGCGAGTCGCCGTGGCTGTGCCCGGTGATCGGCTCCAGCCAGTGCACGAAGCGGTCGCCGATGCTGAAGAACCCACCGGCGGCCACCGACCCGACGGCCAGCACGATCATCGGGATCGTCATGACCTTGGGCGACTCGTGCGGATGCGGTTCGTTGCCCTTCTCGTCGGGCTGCCAGCGCTTCTCGCCGAAGAAGGTCATCAGCATCACGCGCGTCATGTAGAACGCCGTGATGGCCGCGCCCAGCAGGGCCACCCCGCCGAGGATCCAGCCCTCGGTGCCGCCCTTGGCGAACGCCGACTCGATGATCATGTCCTTGGAGAAGAAGCCGGACAGGCCCGGGAAGCCGATGATCGCCAGATAGCCGAGGCCGAAGGTGACGAAGGTGACCGGCATGTACTTCCTGAGACCGCCGTACTTCCTCATGTCCACCTCGTCGTTCATGCCGTGCATGACCGAACCGGCGCCGAGGAACAGCCCCGCCTTGAAGAAGCCGTGCGTCACCAGGTGCATGATCGCGAAGACGTAGCCGATGGGGCCGAGGCCCGCGGCGAGCACCATGTAGCCGATCTGCGACATGGTCGAGCCGGCCAGTGCCTTCTTGATGTCGTCCTTCGCGCAACCGACGATCGCACCGAAGAGGAGCGTGACGGCACCGACGACGGTGACGACCAACTGGGCGTCCGGGGCGCCGTTGAAGACGGCCGCGGAGCGGACGATCAGGTACACGCCTGCCGTCACCATCGTCGCGGCGTGGATGAGGGCCGAGACCGGGGTCGGGCCCTCCATCGCGTCCCCGAGCCAGGACTGCAGCGGCACCTGGGCGGACTTGCCGCAGGCCGCGAGCAGCAGCATCAGGGCGATGACGGTCAGCTTGTCCTCACCGGCGGCACCGGCGAGCCCGGCCTCCTCGTGGCTGCCGAGCACCGGCCCGAAGGCGAAGGTGCCGAACCACAGGAACATCAGCATGATCGCGATGGACAGGCCCATGTCGCCGACGCGGTTGACCAGGAAGGCCTTCTTCGCGGCCGTGGCGGCGCTGGGCTTGTGCTGCCAGAAGCCGATCAGCAGGTAGGAGGCGAGACCGACGCCCTCCCAGCCGACGTACAGCAGCAGGTAGTTGTCGGCGAGGACGAGCAGCAGCATCGCCGCGAGGAACAGGTTCAGATAGCCGAAGAAGCGGCGGCGCCGCTCGTCGTGCTCCATGTACCCGACGGAGTAGAGGTGGATCAGCGAGCCGACGCCCGAGATCAGCAGGACGAACGTCATCGACAGCTGGTCGAGCTGGAAGGCGACGTCCGCCTGGAAGCCCTCGACCGGGATCCAGCTGAACAGGTGCTGGCCCATCTCCCGGTGGTCCGGGTCCTTGCCCAGCATGTCGGCGAACAGCACCAGGCCGAGCACGAACGAGGAAGCGGCGAGGGCTGTGCCGATCCAGTGGCCGACGGCGTCCAGCCGCCGCCCGCCGCACAGCAGGACCGCCGCTCCGAGCAGGGGCGCCGCCACCAGCAGCGCAATCAGGTTCTCCACGATTCTTCCGACCCCTTACAGCTTCATCAGGCTGGCGTCGTCGACCGAGGCCGAGTGGCGGGCACGGAACAGGGACACGATGATCGCGAGCCCGACCACGACCTCGGCGGCGGCGACGACCATCGTGAAGAAGGCGATGATCTGGCCGTCGAGGTTGCCGTGCATCCGGGAGAAGGCGACGAACGCGAGGTTGCAGGCGTTGAGCATGAGCTCGATGCACATGAACACGACGATCGCGTTGCGCCTGATCAGCACGCCGGTGGCGCCGATCGTGAACAACAGGGCCGCGAGATAGAGGTAGTTGACGGGGTTCACTTCGACGCCTCCTCGGACCGCTTGGACTTCGCCGGCCCGATCGCCCCGCGCTCCAGACGGTCCTCGGCCCGCTGTTCCAGGGCCTTCAGGTCATTGAGCGCCTCCTGCGACACGTCGCGGATCTGGCCGCGCTCGCGCAGTGTCTTGCTGACGGTGAGGTCGGAGGGTGTGCCGTCGGGGAGCAGGCCCGCGATGTCGACCGCGTTGTGCCGGGCGTAGACACCGGGGGCCGGCAGGGGCGGAAGCTGATTGCCTGCGCGGACCCGCTCCTCGGAGAGCTCCCGCTGCGTCTTGGCACGCTCGGTGCGCTCGCGGTGGGTGAGCACCATGGCGCCGACGGCGGCCGTGATGAGCAGGGCGCCGGTGATCTCGAACGCGAAGACGTACTTGGTGAAGATGAGGGCGGCGATGCCCTCCACATTGCCCCCGGCGTTCGCCTGGCCGATGCCGTTGAACTCCGTGAGGGAGGCGTTGCCGATGCCGCCGATCAGCAGGACACCGAAGCCGAGACCGCACAGCAGGGCCAGCCAGCGCTGGCCCTTGATGGTCTCCTTCAGGGAGTCCGCCGCGGTCACGCCGACGAGCATCACCACGAACAGGAACAGCATCATGATCGCGCCGGTGTAGACGACGATCTGCACGACGCCCAGGAAGTAGGCACCGTTGGCGAGGTAGAACACCGCCAGGATGATCATGGTCCCGGCGAGGCAGAGGGCGCTGTGCACGGCCCTCTTCATGAGGATGGTGCACAGGGCGCCGATCACCGCGATCGTGCCGAGGATCCAGAATTGGACTGCCTCTCCGGTGGAGGTGGAGTAGGCGGCGAGCTGGGCGGTCATCGGTCGATCACCTTCTCCGACGCCGGCTCGGTCCCGCCGAAGGTCGAGTCGGCCTCCTGCACGACCTCGCCCTTGGAGTGGGCGACCTGCTGCTCCGTGCCGGGCGCGGCCTCGGTGACCAGGCCCCGGTAGTAGTCCTGCTCGTCCGTCCCCGGGTAGATGGCGTGGGGCGAGTCGACCATGCCGTCCTCGAGACCCGCGAGCAACTGCTCCTTGGTGTAGATGAGGTTGGCCCGGCTGGAGTCGGCCAGCTCGAACTCGTTCGTCATCGTCAACGCGCGCGTGGGGCACGCCTCGATGCACAGGCCGCACAGGATGCAGCGGGCGTAGTTGATCTGGTAGACGCGGCCGTACCGCTCGCCCGGCGAGTAGCGCTCCTCGTCGGTGTTGTCCGCGCCCTCCACATAGATGGCGTCGGCGGGGCAGGCCCATGCGCACAGTTCGCAGCCGACGCACTTCTCCAGGCCGTCCGGATGGCGGTTGAGCTGGTGCCGTCCGTGGAAGCGCGGAGCCGTGGTCTTCTGCTGCTCCGGGTACTGCTCGGTCAGCCGCTTCTTGAACATGGCCTTGAAGGTCACGCCGAAGCCGGCCACCGGGTTCTGAAAACCGGGCTTGGTGTCCTTCGGTTCCTCAGCCATCGGACGCCTCCTTTCCATCCGTAGATCCGCCCACAGATTCGTCACTCTGAGTATCGGGTCCACCACTGACAATCAGCTCCCGCTCACGGCGCGAGCGGCGCCTGGGAGCCGGTGGAAGCTCCTGTCCGGGCAGCGGCGGCACGGGGAATCCGCCCGCCATCGGGTCGAAGGCCGCCGGGGCTGCCTCGGCCGGCCGCTCGGCCTGCTTGGACTTCTCGCGGAACATGTCGACGACGAAGGAGAGCACCAGCAGGGCCAGCACGCCGCCGCCGACGTAGAGCACGATGTCGGCGAAGTCGTAGTTCTCGTTGCGCAGGGCGCGCACGGTGGCGACGAGCATCAGCCACACCAGCGAGACCGGGATGAGGACCTTCCAGCCGAGCTTCATCAGCTGGTCGTAGCGGACGCGCGGGAGCGTGCCGCGGATCCAGATGAACATGAACAGCAGCAACTGGACCTTGACCGTGAACCAGAGCATCGGCCACCAGCCGTGGTTCGCGCCCTCCCAGAAGGTGCTGATCGGCCACGGGGCCCGCCAGCCGCCGAGGAACAGCGTGGCGGCGACGGCCGAGACCGTCACCATGTTGACGTACTCGGCGAGCATGAACATCGCGAACTTGATCGACGAGTACTCGGTGTTGAAGCCGCCGACCAGGTCGCCCTCGGACTCCGGCATGTCGAAGGGGGCGCGGTTGGTCTCGCCGACCATCGTGACGATGTAGAGGATGAAGGAGAGCGGCAGCAGCAGGATGTACCAGCGGTCGGCCTGCTGCTCGACGATCGTCGACGTCGACATCGACCCCGAGTAGAGGAACACGGAGGCGAAGGCGGCGCCCATCGCGATCTCGTAGGAGATCATCTGCGCGCAGGAGCGCAAGCCTCCCAGCAGCGGGTACGTCGAGCCGGAGCTCCAGCCCGCGAGGACGATGCCGTAGATGCCGACCGAGGCGACCGCGAGGATGTAGAGCATCGCGATCGGCAGATCGGTGAGCTGCATCGTGGTGCGCTGGCCGAAGATCGAGATCTCGTTGCCGGCCGGCCCGAAGGGGATCACCGCGATCGCCATGAAGGCCGGGATGGCCGCGATGACCGGCGCGAGGACGTACACCGCCTTGTCCGCGCGTTTGACGATGACGTCTTCCTTGAGCATCAGCTTGATGCCGTCGGCGAGCGACTGGAGCATGCCCCAGGGGCCGTGCCGGTTGGGGCCGACGCGCAGCTGCATCCAGGCGACGACCTTGCGCTCCATCACGATGGAGATCAGCACGGTCACCATCAGGAAGGCGAAGCAGAACACCGCCTTGATGACGACCAGCCACCACGGGTCGCGGCCGAACATCGAGAGGTCTTCAGCGGCGAGGAGGTACGGGCTCATGCCTCCACCTCCTTGGGGGCCTCGCCGGCGAGCGTCGCCGGGCCGATGCGGACGAGGGAGCCGGGCCGCGCCCCGGTGTCGGAGGCGACGCCGCCGCCGCTGGAGTTCAGCGGGAGCCACACCACCCGGTCGGGCATCTCACTGATCTGGAGCGGGAGTTCCGCGACGCCCCGGGGGCCGGTCACCGCGAGGAGGTCGCCGTCCTTGACGCCCGCCTCGGCGGCTGTCGCGGCCGACAGGCGCGCGCGTGCGGCGTGCCGGGTTCCGGCGAGCGCCTCGTCGCCCTGCTGGAGGAGTCCCTGGTCCAGCAGCAGCCGGTGCCCGGCGAGGACGGCCTCGCCGACGGCCGGGCGGGGCAGCGCGGCCGCGGTCTCCAAGGGTTCGCCGGCCCGCGGGCCGTCCCAGGCGCCGAGCCGGTCGATCTCCGCGCGCACGGTGCGCAGATCCGGCAGTCCGAGGTGGACGTCCATGGCGTCGGCGAGCATCTGCAGCACGCGGGCGTCGGTGGGCGCGAGGCGGCGAGTCATCTGGTCGGGCTTGAGCGCGGCCTCGAAGAAGCGGACCCGGCCTTCCCAGTTGAGGAAGGCGCCGGCCTTCTCGGCGACCGCGCCGACGGGCAGGACGACATCCGCCTCGCGGCTGATCTCGCTGGGCCGCAGTTCGAGGGAGACCAGGAAGCCGACCTCGTCGAGCGCCTCACGCGCGCGTGCCGGGTCGGGCAGATCGGCGATCTCCACGCCCGCCACCAGCAGCGCCTGCAGCTCGCCGGTCGCGGCGGCCTCGACGATCTCGCCGGTGTCGCGGCCGTAGCGGTGCGGGAGGCCGGCCACGCCCCAGACGCCGGCGACCTCGTCGCGCGCGCGTGGGTCGGTGGCCGGGCGTCCGCCCGGCAGCAGCGACGGCAGCGCGCCCGCCTCGATCGCGCCGCGTTCCCCGGCCCGGCGCGGGATCCACACCAGCCGGGCGCCGGTCGCAGAAGCGGTGCGCATGGCGGCGGTGAGTCCGCCCGCCACCGCGGCCAGCCGCTCTCCGACGACGATCACGGCGCCCTCGGCGCGCAGCGCCTCGGAAGCCGTCGCGCCCTCGTCCTCCAGGCCGACGCCGCTGCCGAGCGCGTCCAGCCACTCGGTCTCGGTGCCGGGAGCCGCGGGCAGCAGCGTGCCGCCGGCCTTCTCCAGGCCGCGGGTGGCGTGCGTGGCCAGCGAGAAGACCCGCTGCCCGTGCCCCCGCCAGGCCTTGCGCAGCCGCAGGAAGACGCCGGGCGCCTCCTCCTCCGCCTCGAACCCGACCAGCAGGACGGCGGGCGCCTTCTCCAGCGCGGTGTACGTGACGCCCGTACCGTCGAGGTCCCGGCCGCGGCCCGCTACCTGGGCGGCGAGGAAGTCGGCCTCCTCGCCGCTGTGCACGCGCGCGCGGAAGTCGATGTCGTTGGTGTCGAGCGCCACGCGCGCGAACTTGCTGTACGCGTAGGCGTCCTCGATGGTGAGCCGGCCTCCGGTCAGGACACCGGTGCGGCCCCGGGAGGCCAGCAGCCCCTGGGCCGCGATCTGCAGCGCCTCGGGCCAGGAGGCCGCTTCCAGCTCGCCCTCGGCGTTGCGCACGAGCGGTGTCTCGATCCGGTCCCGCTGCTGCGCGTACCTGAACCCGAACCGCCCCTTGTCGCAGATCCACTCCTCGTTGACCTCGGGGTCGTCGGCGGCGAGCCGCCGCATGACCTTGCCGCGCCGGTGGTCGGTGCGCGTCGCGCAGCCGCCCGAGCAGTGCTCGCAGACCGACGGGGAGGAGACCAGGTCGAAGGGGCGGGAGCGGAATCGGTACGCCGCCGAGGTCAGCGCGCCGACCGGGCAGATCTGGATGGTGTTGCCGGAGAAGTACGACTCGAACGGGTCGCCCTCGCCGGTGCCGACCTGCTGCAGCGCGCCCCGCTCGACCAGCTCGATCATCGGGTCGCCCGCGATCTGGTTGGAGAAGCGGGTGCAGCGGGCACACAGCACGCAGCGCTCACGGTCGAGCAGCACCTGCGTGGAGATCGGCACGGGCTTCTCGTAGGTGCGCTTGCGGCCCTCGAAGCGGGAGTCGGCCTCGCCGTGCGACATGGCCTGGTTCTGCAGCGGGCACTCGCCGCCCTTGTCGCAGACCGGGCAGTCCAGCGGGTGGTTGATGAGCAGGAGCTCCATCACACCCTTCTGCGCCTTCTCCGCGACCGGCGAGGTGAGGTGGGTCTTCACCACCATCCCGTCGGTGCAGGTGATGGTGCAGGACGCCATGGGCTTGCGCTGGCCCTCGACCTCGACGATGCACTGGCGGCAGGCGCCGGCCGGATCGAGGAGCGGGTGGTCGCAGAACCGGGGGATCTCGATGCCGAGCTGTTCGGCGGCCCGGATGACCAGGGTGCCCTTGGGCACGCTGATCTCGGCGCCGTCGATCGTCAGCGACACGAGGTCCTCCGGCGGGACCGCCGCTTCTCCCCCGCCGGAGGGAGAGCTGGTGGTCACGGTCATGCGTTCACCTCCGTGCGGTCGGCCCAGGCCGTCGACTTCGCCGGGTCGAAGGGGCAGCCCCGGCCCGTGATGTGCTGCTCGTACTCCTCGCGGAAGTACTTGAGCGAGGAGAAGATCGGCGAGGCGGCGCCGTCGCCGAGGGCGCAGAAGGACTTGCCGTTGATGTTGTCGGCGATGTCGTTCAGCTTGTCGAGGTCGGACATCTGTCCCTTGCCGGCCTCGATGTCGCGCAGCAACTGCACGAGCCAGTAGGTGCCTTCGCGGCAGGGCGTGCACTTGCCGCAGGACTCGTGGGCGTAGAACTCGGTCCAGCGCGTGACGGCCCGCACCACACAGGTCGTCTCGTCGAAGCACTGGAGAGCTTTTGTGCCGAGCATGGAACCCGCGGCGCCCACTCCTTCGTAATCAAGAGGGACGTCGAGATGCTCGTCGGTGAACATCGGGGTCGAGGAGCCCCCGGCGTCCAGAACTTGAGGCGGTGCCCGGGGCGCATGCCGCCGCTCATGTCGAGGAGCTGGCGGAGCGTGATCCCGAGCGGCGCCTCGTACTGGCCGGGGCCCGCGACATGGCCGGACAGGGAGTAGAGCGTGAAGCCTGGCGACTTCTCACTTCCCATCGACCGGAACCAGTCCTTGCCCCGACTCATGATCGCGGGAACCGACGCGATCGACTCGACGTTGTTCACCACAGTCGGGCACGCGTAGAGGCCCGCGACAGCGGGGAAGGGGGGACGAAGCCGCGGTTGGCCCCGGCGGCCTTCGAGCGAGTCGAGCAGCGCGGTCTCCTCACCGCAGATGTACGCGCCCGCGCCCGCGTGCACGGTGATGTCGAGGTCGAGTCCGCTGCCCTGGATGTTCTCGCCCAGGAAGCCCGCCTCGTACGCCTCGCGCACAGCGGAGTGCAACCGCCGCAGCACCGGGACGACTTCACCACGCAGATAGATGAAGGCATGCGAAGACCTGATGGCGTAGCACGCGATGATCATGCCCTCGATGAGGCTGTGCGGGTTCGCGAAGAGGAGCGGGATGTCCTTGCACGTCCCGGGCTCCGACTCGTCGGCGTTGACAACCAGATAGTGCGGCTTTCCGTCCCCCTGCGGAATGAACTGCCACTTCATCCCGGTGGGGAAGCCCGCGCCGCCGCGCCCGCGCAGACCGGACTCCTTGACGTACGCGATCACGTCGTCCGGCGACATGGCGAGCGCCTTGCGAAGCCCTTCGTAGCCGTCGTGCCTTCGGTACACGTCCAGCGTCCAGGACTTGTCCTCGTCCCAGAAGGCCGACAGCACCGGTGCGAGCAGCTTCTCGGGGCTCATGTCTTTCAGCTCGGGTGCCAAGGTCATCACTCCCCCTCCTCGGCGGCGGGCCCGGCCGGGTGGGCCGGGTCGGAGGCCGATGTGTCCTGCGGCGCGTCGTGCGAGCTCAGGTGCTCGGTCGGTGACGGCTCGTGCGGTGCCTCGGTCCGGGCCGCCTCACCGCGCGGGTGCACCACGCGGGCGGGAGAGGTCTCCCCCTTGGCGAGCTTCAGACCGATCAGGGAGGCGGGTCCCGCGCTTCCGCCGGACTCCACGGCACCGTCCCGCTCGTCGGGGAAGCCGGCCAGGATCCGGGCGGTCTCCTTGAAGGTGCACATACGGGCGCCGCGGGTGGGCGTGACCGGCCGTCCCGCGCGCAGGTCGTCGACGAGGCCCTTGGCGCTGGCCGGGGTCTGGTTGTCGAAGAACTCCCAGTTGACCATCACGACCGGCGCGAAGTCGCAGGCCGCGTTGCACTCGATGTGCTCCAGGGTGACCTTGCCGTCGCCGGTGGTCTCGCCGTTGCCGACGCCGAGATGCTCCTGGAGCTCCTCGAAGATCGCGTCTCCGCCCATGACCGCGCACAGGGTGTTGGTGCACACCCCGACCTGGTAGTCACCGCTCGGCCGGCGCCGGTACATGGAGTAGAAGGTGGCGACCGCGGTGACCTCGGCCGTGGTCAGGCCGAGGATGTCCGCGCAGAACCGCATGCCCGTGCGCGTGACGTGTCCCTCCTCCGACTGCACGAGGTGCAGCAACGGCAGGAGGGCGGACCGGGAGTCCGGGTAGCGGGCGATGACCTCGCGCGCGTCCGTCTCCAGACGGGCCCGGACGTCGTCCGGGTAGGCGGGCGCGGGCAGTTCGGGCATGCCCAGGCTGACGCCCCGCTCGGAAGATGAGGTGGTCACCGGTCGACGCCTCCCATCACGGGGTCGATGGACGCGACGGCGACGATGACGTCGGCGACCTGGCCGCCCTCGCACATCGCCGCCATGGCCTGCAGGTTGGTGAAGGACGGGTCGCGGAAGTGGACCCGGTAGGGGCGGGTGCCGCCGTCGGACACGACGTGCACCCCGAGTTCGCCCTTGGGTGACTCGACCGCCGCGTACGCCTGTCCCGGCGGCACGCGGAAGCCCTCGGTGACCAGCTTGAAGTGGTGGATCAGGGCTTCCATGGACGTGCCCATGATCTTCTTGATGTGGTCGAGGGAGTTGCCGAGGCCGTCGGGCCCGAGGGCGAGCTGAGCGGGCCAGGCGATCTTCTTGTCGGCGACCATGACCGGGCCGGGCTGCAGCCGGTCCAGGCACTGTTCGACGATCCGCAGGGACTGGCGCATCTCTTCGAGGCGGATCAGGAAGCGGCCGTAGGAGTCGCAGGTGTCGGCGGTCGGGACGTCGAAGTCGTACGTCTCGTAGCCGCAGTAGGGCTGCGTCTTGCGCAGGTCGTGCGGCAGGCCGGTGGAGCGCAGGATCGGGCCCGTCGCGCCGAGGGCCATGCAGCCGGCCAGGTCCAGATAGCCGACGTCCTGCATGCGGGCCTTGAAGATGGGGTTCCCGGTGGCGAGCTTGTCGTACTCCGGGAGGTTCTTCTTCATCTTCTTCACGAACTCGCGGATCTGGTCCACCGCGCCGGGCGGCAGGTCCTGGGCGAGTCCCCCGGGGCGGATGTACGCGTGGTTCATCCGCAGGCCGGTGATCAGCTCGTAGATATCGAGAATGAGTTCACGATCACGGAATCCGTAGATCATGACCGTGGTGGCGCCCAGCTCCATGCCACCGGTGGCGATGCACACCAGGTGCGAGGAGAGCCGGTTCAGCTCCATCAGGAGCACGCGGATGATCGAGGCCCGGTCCGGGATCTGGTCCTCGATGCCGAGGAGCTTCTCGACGCCGAGGCAGTACGCCGTCTCGTTGAAGAACGGCGTCAGGTAGTCCATGCGCGTCACGAACGTCGTGCCCTGCGTCCACGTCCGGTACTCGAGGTTCTTCTCGATGCCGGTGTGCAGGTAGCCGATGCCGCAGCGGGCCTCGGTGACGGTCTCGCCGTCGATCTCCAGGATCAGGCGGAGCACACCGTGCGTGGACGGGTGCTGCGGGCCCATGTTGACGACGATGCGCTCGTCGTCGGCGCGGGCCGCCGACTCGACGACCTCGTCCCAGTCGCCGCCGGTGACGGTGTAGACGGTGCCCTCGGTGGTCTCGCGAGGGGAGGCGTGCGAAGTGCTCATGAGTACGACCTCCGCTGGTCCGGAGCCGGGATCTGGGCGCCCTTGTACTCGACGGGGATGCCGCCGAGGGAGTAGTCCTTGCGCTGCGGGAAGCCCTGCCAGTCGTCCGGCATCATGATCCGCGTCAGGGCCGGGTGACCGTCGAAGACGATGCCGAAGAAGTCGTACGTCTCGCGCTCGTGCCAGTCGTTCGTCGGATAGACGGAGAACAGCGACGGGATGTGCGGGTCGCTGTCGGGGGCGCTGACCTCCAGGCGGATCAGCCTGTTGTGGGTGATCGAGCGCAGGTGGTAGACGGCGTGCAGCTCGCGGCCCTTGTCGTTCGGGTAGTGGACGCCGCTGACGCCGGTGCACAGCTCGAAGCGCAGGGCCGGGTCGTCGCGCAGGGTGCGGGCGACGCGGACCAGGTGCTCGCGCTCGATGTGGAAGGTCAGCTCGTCGCGGTCGACGACCGTCTTCTCGATGACGTTCTCGGGGAGCAGGTCCTGTTCCTCCAGGGCTCCCTCCAGCTCGTCCGCCACCTCGTCGAACCAGCCTCCGTAAGGGCGGGTCGCCGGCCCGGGGAGCCGGACCGAGCGGACCAGGCCGCCGTAGCCGGAGGTGTCGCCGCCGTTGTTCGCGCCGAACATGCCGCGCTGGACGCGGATCTCCTCGCCGCCCTGGCCGCGCTGGCCGGGGAGGTTGGAGGCCGACAGGTCCTTCTCGGGGTTGGCGCCGCCCGTGCTGTTCGCGTCGCTCATCGCAGCAGCCCCTTCATCTCGATCGTGGGCAGGGCCTTGAGCGCCGCCTCCTCCGCCTCGCGGGCCGCCTCCTCGGCGTTCACGCCGAGCTTGGAGGTCTGGATCTTCTGGTGGAGCTTGAGGATGGCGTCCAGCAGCATCTCCGGCCGTGGCGGGCAGCCGGGGAGGTAGATGTCGACCGGCACGATGTGGTCGACGCCCTGGACGATGGCGTAGTTGTTGAACATGCCGCCCGAGGAGGCGCAGACCCCCATGGAGATCACCCACTTGGGGTCCGGCATCTGGTCGTAGACCTGCCTGAGCACCGGCGCCATCTTCTGGCTGACCCGGCCGGCGACGATCATCAGGTCCGCCTGCCGCGGCGAGCCCCGGAAGACCTCCATGCCGAAGCGCGCCAGGTCGTAGCGGCCGGCGCCGGTGGTCATCATCTCGATGGCACAGCAGGCGAGGCCGAACGTGGCAGGGAAGACGGACGACTTGCGCACCCAGCCCGCGGCCTGCTCGACGGTGGTCAGCAGGAATCCGCTCGGCAGCTTTTCTTCGAGTCCCATGACTAAAGGCCCCTCAGTCCCATTCCAGGCCGCCGCGCCGCCATACGTACGCGTACGCGACGAAGACGGTGAGCACGAAGAGCAGCATCTCCACGAGCCCGAAGATCCCCAGGGCGTCGAAGGTGACGGCCCAGGGGTAGAGGAAGACGATCTCGATATCGAAAATGATGAAGAGCATCGCCGTCAGGTAGTACTTGATGGGGAAGCGCCCGCCGCCGGCCGGCGTGGGGGTCGGCTCGATGCCGCACTCGTAGGCCTCGAGCTTGGCCCGGTTGTACCGCTTCGGCCCGATCAACGTGGCCATGACCACGGAGAAGATCGCAAAGCCTGCCCCGAGGGCTCCCAGTACGAGGATGGGCGCATACGCGTTCACCGCTCCTCGCTCCTCTCAGTCGGCACTGACTGCTGGCGGTTTGCATCGGGCTCACTTCCGCCCCGTCCGTCCCGCGAACCCCGCCCGCCCCGGCGAAGATCGGGAACATGTGAAGCAGGTCACAAGCCCAACCGCGTGCATCTTATGCCTGTCGCTCTGTGATCTGCGACACGGGGTATTACTCAACCTTTGTGATCTCCACCACCTGACGATCGATCATGAAGTCGGATGAGCGGTGATCTTCACACGCGAAGCGTCCGAGTGATCACGAGAGGTGACATATTGGCTCGTCAGTGCAGGCCGGAGGGGTCGTCTCAATATCAAGAGAGTTCTCGTGCATGCAAATTGGCGATGGACTTGATCTCTTGGTAGTGGCGCGTTCACACATCAGGGGGCATGAGGAACGGGGTGTGGACGCGTGCACGCGTTCACGATCTTCGCGAGGCTGTGACCGGGTCGTGATCTTCCGCGCGCGACGCGACCACCGGGACTATCGTTCCGTGACCTCCGTCACATCGATGAGAGATCCATGAGAACGGGGCTTGGCCAATCAAACCAACCGGTGGTAGGCGCGGGGCAATTCGGGCGTATTGATCAAAGACCGTGATCACAGGCCGGTCACGGTGCGCCCGCAATGTCCGTTACGGCGTCAATAAAGGGCCTCGAACGGGGGTTTTGAGGGGCTGATTGAACAACTGTGGCGCAGCACACGTTTCTTGAAGATATGAAGGAGCCCCTGGTACCGGTTGTTCCCATGTCCCACACCGCTCACATACGCAGCCACCGGAAACCCCGCCGCAGTGCGACCTCGACGATCGCCGTGCGTGCCGGAGTCACCGGTGGCATTCTCAGCATGGCAGCGGCGGGTGCGTCGGCCTCGGCGAACGCCGCCGAGCCGGTGACGCAGACCATCGAACTGCCCACTCTGACGGCCGACATGTCCACTCAGGTCGCCCAGTCCGCGGCCGCCACCCAGCAGGCGGCCGCGAACTACGAGCTGCGCGCCGAGCGTGACGCCGCCGCCGCCAAGGCCGCCACCGAGGCCAAGAAGGACCTCGCCGAGGCCAAGAAGAAGGCGGAGGCCAAGAAGAAGGCCGCCGAGGAAGCCCGCAAGGCCGCCGCCGAGCGAGCCACGCGCAGCGCAGAGCGAGCCACCCTCACCGCCTCCGCCTCCGCGTCCGCCTCCACGTCGGTGTCGGCGCCGTCCAGCGGCAGCGTCGCGACCGTCATCGCCTTCCTCAAGGCGCAGGTGGGCGACGCCTACGTCATGGGTGCCACCGGTCCCAGCGCCTGGGACTGCTCTTCCCTCGTGCAGGCCGCGTACAAGCAGGTTGGTGTGGATCTGCCGCGCGTCTCGCAGGACCAGTCGATGTCCGGCACCGACGTGCCGCTGTCCAGCGTCCAGGTCGGCGACATCCTCTACTGGGGCGGCAAGGGTTCCGCGTACCACGTGGGTGTCTACATCGGAGACGGCCAGTACCTGGACGCGGCCAACCCGTCCAAGGGCGTCGTCATCCAGGACCTTTCGGGCTACCCGGCGTCGGGCGCGGTCCGCGTCCTCTGAGTCCTCTGATCTCACGCGCACGGGCTTGAGGGCCGCTGCCTCTCGGAGGCGGCGGCCCTCCCCCGTACTGTGCGCGCCCTCTCCTGCCGCCCTGACGGCGTTCTCCCGGCTTGTGCGGGCTCGGAGGTCTCCCGCCCCCTGAAACCGGCCGAGCCGGCCGCAGGGGTGCCCCGAGTGGCTTCTGAGGCCTTCTTCCGCGTGGCCGGACTGCGCCTGGAACGGTCGCGGGCCGTCTGCTGTCATGAGTGCCCTCAGCAGGAACGGCATTCGAGGAGAGACAGATGCCCAGCGTCTTCGTGCAAGGACGGCCCGTCGACTCGTACCCGCGGCTCGCGCCCGAGGCCCGGCGCGGGAAGGTCCGGCGCATCACCGAGGCCGGCGAGGAGGTCCTGCGCAAACCGTGCCGGGACGTCACCGAGTTCGGGCCGGACCTCGCCGCACTCATCGACGACATGTTCCTGACGATGTACATCGCGGACGGGGCCGGACTCGCGGCGAACCAGGTCGGTGTCGACCTGCGACTGTTCGTGTACGACTGCCCGGACGACGACGGGGTGCGGCACGTCGGGCACATCGTCAACCCGGTCCTCGATCCGCTCGACGCCGCTCAACGGAGGCTGCTCGACGAGGGCGAGGGGTGCCTGTCGGTGCCGGGCGCGACCATGGTCGTACCGCGGCCGGACCGGGCCGTCGTGCGCGGGTTCGACAGGGACGGCGAGCCGGTCGTGGTCGAGGGCACGGGGTACTTCGCGCGCTGCCTCGCCCACGAGGCCGACCACTGCGCCGGGCGGCTCTATCTGGACCGGCTCTCCGAGCGGGAGCGGAAGGACGCGCTGCGGCAGGTGGCGGACCGGCGGGACGAGGTGCTCGCGCGCCGGGCCGCCAACGTCGAGGCGCTGAGTGCCTGATCCTGGCGGAGCACCGCGCGTGATCAGGCCTTCGGGGCCACCTTGCTCAGCCCGTTGATGATGCGGTCCATCGCGTCGCCCCCGGTCGGGTCCGTGAGGTTCGCGAGGAGCTTCAGCGTGAACTTCATCAGCATCGGGTGCGTGAGACCGCGCTGCGTGGCGATCTGCATGACCTTCGGATTGCCGATGAGCTTCACGAAGGCGCGGCCGAGCGTGTAGTAGCCGCCGTAGGTGTCCTTGAGCACGCGCGGGTAGCGCTGGAGCGCCAGTTCGCGCCGGGCCGGGGTGGAGCGGGCGTGGGCCTGGACGATGACGTCGGCGGCGATCTGGCCGGACTCCATGGCGTAGGCGATGCCCTCGCCGTTGAAGGGGTTCACCAGGCCGCCGGCGTCGCCGACGAGCAGCAGGCCCTTGGTGTAGTGCGGCTGGCGGTTGAAGGCCATGGGCAGGGCGGCGCCGCGGATCGGTCCTGTCATGTTGTCGGGGGTGTAGCCCCAGTCCTCCGGCATGGACGCGCACCAGGCCTTCAGGACCTCGCGCCAGTCCAGCTCCTTGAAGGAGTCGGAGGTGTTGAGCACGCCCAGGCCGACGTTCGAGGTGCCGTCGCCCATGCCGAAGATCCAGCCGTAGCCGGGCAGGAGCCGGTCCTCCCCGGACCTCGGCGGTCCCAGAGCTCCAGCCAGGACTCCAGGTAGTCGTCCTCGTGCCGGGGGCTCTCGAAGTACGTCCTTACGGCCACGCCCATCGGGCGGTCCTCGCGGCGGTGCAATCCCATCGCGAGGGACAGGCGGGTGGAGTTGCCGTCGGCCGCCACGACGAGCGGCGCGTGGAAGGTGACCTCGCGCTTGTCCTCACCGAGCTTGGCGTGCACGCCGGTGATCCGGCCCGTGCGGTCGTCGATGATCGGGGCGCCGACGTTGCAGCGCTCGAACAGCCGGGCGCCCGCCTTCTGGGCCTGCCGGGCGAGCTGGTCGTCGAAGTCGTCGCGCTTGCGGACGAGGCCGTAGTCGGGGAAGGAGGCGAGATCCGGCCAGTCGAGCTGGAGCCGCACTCCGCCGCCGATGATCCGCAGGCCCTTGTTGCGCAGCCAGCCCGCCTCCTCCGAGATGTCGATGCCCATCGCCACGAGCTGTTTGACGGCGCGCGGGGTGAGGCCGTCGCCGCAGACCTTCTCGCGCGGGAACGCGGTCTTCTCCAGCAGGAGGACGTCGAGTCCCGCCTTGGCGAGGTGGTAGGCGGTCGTGGAGCCGGCCGGCCCCGCGCCCACGACGACCACATCGGCGGTGTTCTCGGAGAGAGGCTCGGTCACGACGGTCACGGCGGGATCTCCCCAAGCTTCGGAATCTGTGTGCCGGCCGGCACAGGACATGGGCAGTCTATGCAGCGGCATTCATCACCGGCTGAAGGGATGCCCCGTAAACCGAGCCCTCCCCGCTGTGCGGCTTCGCTTGCCCACTGACGAGGGCGCGTTCGCCTGGCACCGGATCTTCGACGACCCGGATGTCATGGAGCTCCACGGCGGAAAGGCCGCCGAACCGTCGGTCCACGAGGAGCTCACCACCCGCCGGCGCCGGCAGGACGCCGAGCGCGGCTACTGCCTGTGGACCAGGCTCGACGAGGCCGGTCGGGTCGTCGGCTTCACCGGCGGCCGGCCCTGGGAGCGGGACTGGGGGCCGAAGGGCGAGATCGAGAAGTCGACGCGGGCGGGGCACTGCTGGCGGCTCGGCCCCGTGAGACGACTCCGTCACCCCGCGTAGTCGACTGTCACAGAAAGACATCCGTCGCTTCCGGCCGATGCGGGACCGGAGTTACCCTTCCTGTACCGCTGGGGGTGACATCTGTGCAGATATCCCGCAAAGCACCCGAAGTGCGCGTACCGCGTCTGGTCGGTCTGATGGCCGTGGACGCGCGCGAGACGGCCCGGGCGCGGGGCCTGTTCCTCAACGCGCCGGACCGGCCCGACTTCCATCTCGCCGTGGTCGACTACGTCGTACGCCAGTACCCGCAGCCCGAGGCCGAGGTGCCGCGGGACTCGATGGTCTACGTCTGGTTCGACTTCGGCCCCGGCGAGGGCGGCGGAGGCGTGCACGAGCCGCGGATCCCGAGACCGCCCAGGGGCGGACTCCAACGGGAACTGGACGAGCCGGGCGACCCGTACATGGTCCTCAGCTCCCCGTAGCGGCCGGCTGCCCGTACGGGGCCGGGGGCTCAGCTCTCCTTGAAGCCCCGGTGCAGGGCCACGATCCCGCCGCTCAGGTTGCGCCAGGCCACCCGCGACCAGCCGGCCTTGCCCAGCCGCTCCGCCAGCGCGGGCTGGTCGGGCCAGGCCCGGATGGACTCGGCGAGGTAGACGTAGGCGTCGGGGTTGGAGGACACGGCCCGGGCGACCGGCGGCAGGGCGCGCATCAGGTACTCGGTGTAGACCGTGCGGAACGGCGCCCACGTCGGGTGCGAGAACTCGCAGATCACGATCCGCCCGCCGGGCCGGGTCACGCGCTGCATCTCCCGCAGGGCCGCGTCCGTGTCCTGCACGTTGCGCAGCCCGAAGGAGATGGTGACGGCGTCGAAGGTGTCGTCCTTGAAGGGGAGCCGCGTCGCGTCGCCGGCGGTGTAGGGCAGCCAGGGGCGGCGCTGCTTGCCGACCTGGAGCATGCCCTGGGAGAAGTCGCACGGGACGACGTAGGCACCGGTCTGCGCGAAGGGCAGCGAGGAGGTGCCCGTGCCCGCCGCCAGGTCGAGGACCTTCTGCGCGGGGCGCGCGTCGACCGCCTTGGCGACCTCCTTGCGCCAGCGCCGGTCCTGGCCGAGGGACAGCACGTCGTTGGTCAGGTCGTACCGTTCCGCCACGTCGTCGAACATCGAGGCGACTTCGTGCGGCTGCTTGTCCAGGGATGCGCGGGTCACGGGCCCATTCTTGCAGCACCCCCTCAAGAGGCCTTGCAGGGTCCGCGAAGGGCCCCCGCGTCCTCATGGCAGGAGCCTGGGCTTCTTCCGCGCCGCCACGTCCTCCACCCACCCGCACAGCACCACGAACACCGCGATCAGCACCCAGCCGACACCGAACATGAACCACTGGTTGTCCAGCGGCAGGTACGCCTCGAAGGCGGGCACGTCCCAGAACCGGTCGATCAGCGGTACGGCGAGGATCAGGGCGATCTCGTGCCAGAGGTAGAGCGTCACGGCCCGCGCGTTGAACACCGTGACGAGCCGGTCCAGCAGCCGGAACCGGGCGAGCCCCGCGAAGTCGGTCCGGAAGCGGGCCTTGGCGTACATCAGGAACGTCACGAACCCGGCCGACCAGAAGGCCTGCGCGAGCGGGTTCTCGTCGAGGTCGTACGTGCCGTACCCGGCCTGGTGCGCGAGGGCGTACCAGCCGCCGAACGCGAGAGCCGCCGACGCGAGCGGGAGCAGCGCGGCGGGCTTCAGCCGGGCCAGTACGCCGTCGTGGTGCGCGAAGCCGAGGAGCCAGCAGAACAGGAACGTCGCCAGGTCCCACAGCGCGGCGCCGAGCCGGTCGTCCGGCGGCTGCCACACGAACTGGAAGGCCAGGATCGGCAGGAGGGACGCGAGCAGGACCGGGACGGGGGCGAGCCGGAAGAGCCTCAGCAGGAGCGGGGAGAGGAACACGAACCACAGATACGTCCGCAGGTACCAGAGGATCTCCCAGGCCTGCTCGCCCCAGGCGCTGCCCGGCGGGTCGCCGAGCGGCACCACCCAGTAGACGATCTGCCAGCCCGGCATCCAGCCGTGCACCAGCATCGCGCCCACCACGAACACGCCCCAGAACCAGAAGGGCGGCAGCAGTCTGCGGACGCGGCTCCTGATCACCGTGAGCGCGGGGCACTGGAGCGACCTCGCCATGAGGGTGCCGGCGAGGGCGAACATGACCCCCATGGAGGGGAAGACCAGCCCGGCCCAGGCCCAGCCGAAGGTGTGGTACGTGACGACGCGGACCAGGGCGACGGCCCGCAGCGTGTCGAAGTAGCGGTCCCGCACCGGGCGGGCGACGGCTTCCGGGAGCGCCCGCTCGGCCGTCCTGCTGTGCGCCCCCATCAGCCCGCCCCCGCCGGGGTGCCGACCTCGCCGGTCCGCTTCAGCTTCTGCCAGCGCAGCCGGCCGCCGGTGAGAGCGGTGACGCAGGAGTGGATGAGGACGAGGTACATCATCTGCCGGTAGGCCAGTTGCTGGAGCGGCATCATCAGCAGGTAGCGGTACTTCTCGCGGTCCAGGCGGAAGGCGTACGCCGCGCACACCAGCTGGACCCCGAGCACCGCGAGCCAGGCCAGCAGCGCCGCCTTGAAGTCGATGAAGATCATCGAGTAGGCCGTGAACACGTCGATCAGCGGCGCGAAGACCGGCGTGACGATCTGGAACAGCACCACCAGCGGCATGCCGACCCGCCCGAAACGCCCCGAAGGCCCCTTGTCCGTGAGCGACTTGCGGTGCTTCCACAGCGCCTGCATCGTGCCGTACGACCAGCGGTAGCGCTGGGACCACAGCTGCTTGAGCGAGCCCGGCGCCTCGGTCCAGGCGCGTGCGTGCTCCTGGTAGACGACCCGCCGGCCGGCGCGGTGCATCGCGATGGTGATGTCGGTGTCCTCGGCGAGGGTGTCCTCGCTCATGCCCCCGGCCTGGAGCACCGCCTCGCGGCGGAACGCGCCGATCGCGCCGGGGATGGTCGGCATGCAGCGCAGCAGGTCGTACATGCGCCGGTCGAGGTTGAAGCCCATCACGTACTCGATGTGCTGCCAGGCGCCGATGACGGTGGTGCGGTTGCCGACCTTGGCGTTGCCCGCGACCGCGCCGACCTCCGGGTCGGCGAAGGGCTGGACGAGCTGCCGTACGGTGTCCGGCTCGAAGACGGTGTCGCCGTCCATCATCACGACGATGTCGTGAGCCGCGTTCCGTACGCCGTTGTTGAGGGCGGCCGGCTTGCCCGCGTTGGCCTGGCGGACGACGCGCACGTTGGGCATGCCGAGGGACTCGGCGATCTCGGCCGTGCCGTCCGTGGAGCCGTCGTCCACGACGATGACCTCGATCGGGTGCGTGCTCCGCGCAAGCGAGGCGAGGGTGTTGGCGATGCACTCCTTCTCGTTGTACGCCGGGACGATCACGCTCACCGGCCGGGTGACCGTCGGCCCCCAGCTGAAGCGGCGTCTGTTGCGCAGGCGGTAGTGGCGGCGGGCGAGGACGAGCATCATCCCGAAGCGGCCCATGACCGCCACGCCGACCACCATCAGGCCGACGGACAGCGTCGGCACGGCCCACTCGGCGACGGCCACGGCCGCGACCAGGGCCTTGCCCTCGTAGAGGATCGCGCCGGTGGCCTCGCGGTGGGCGGCCTGGAGGGTGCTCGCGGTTCCCTGAGGACCGTTCGCGGTTCCCTGAGAACCGTCCGCCGCGCTCTGGGGTCCTCCGGCTCCGGGCTGCTGCCCTTGTCCGCCGCCGCGCCCCTGCTCCTTGACCCCGCTGATGGTGGTGAAGGTGTACCCCTTCGCCCGCATCTTCTCGATGTACCGCGGCAGCGCCTTGATCGTCTGCGAGCGCTCGCCGCCCGCGTCGTGGAAGAGGACCGACGCGCCCATGTTCTTCTTCGGCGTGGCCCACTGGACGATCTTCGAGACGCCCGGCCGCTTCCAGTCGTCGCTGTCGGTGTCGACGAAGACGCTGGTGTAGCCGTCCTGGCCGAGCTTCTTGTAGACGGGCCAGCTGTAGTTGTCGATGGCATCCGTCTCCGAGGAGTACGGCGCCCGGAACAGGGTGGTCGTGATGCCGGCGGCGCCCGCCAGCGCGAGCTGGGTCTGCTCCATCTCGCGCCGGACCCGGGCGTCGCTCTGGTACGACAGGTCGACGTGCGTGAAGGTGTGGATCCCCACCTCGTGGCCCTGCCCGACCATGTCCGACACGATGCCCGGGTAGCGCGACACCATCGAGCCGACCAGGAAGAACGTGGCGGGCACGTCGTACTTCTCGAGGATCGCCAGCACCTGGGGCGTCCAGGTCGGGTTGGGGCCGTCGTCGAAGGTGAGCGCGATCGTCTTGTCCGGGACGGAGACGGTCTTGGCCTGCCCGCCGCGCAAGGTGACGATGGGCCCGCCGTCCAGGACGTCGTCCGGGACGTCGCTCGAACTGGCCCCGGTGCGCACGCGCTGGTCGCCGCCGACCTCGGCGCGCAGATAGCCGTCGAGGAGCATCACGCAGATCAGCGCGAGCAGGAGCAGCAGGGCGAGGATGACGCGCGGCTTCTGCAGCGCGGCGGCCTTGCCGGCGGCCCGCTCCATCCGGGTGGGGGCGCGGCGGCGGCCGCGGGAGGGGTGGTCGTGGTCATACGGCGGCCCCGGTCAGTCGGAGCCCGCGCCGGCGGCAGCGGAGGCCGAGGCGGACGGGGACGTGGCGGACGGGGATGTACGGGGACCGGCGGCGGCGCCGTCTTCGGTGACCCGGGGCGGCGCCGACGGGGCACCGCTCGGCGGGGCGGCGCCCGGGCCGCCGGGCCCGCCGCCCTGCGCCCCGCCTCCGCCGGGCCCGCCGCCCGCGAACGGCAGCAGCTGCGACGGTGTCAGCGAGGTGCCCCAGCCCATGAAGGCCGCGCCGAGCACGCCCGCGTACCCGAGGCAGACGACCCCCAGGAGGAGACCGATCCGGCGCAGCAGCCGGGCCCGGCGTCCGGAGTTGTCAACGAACACGGGCCCTTCGGCGGACTCGCTGCCGCGTTTGCGGCGGCGACCGCGGGTGACGCGGCTTTCAATGGCAGGCTCGGAATGCATTCCCCGGACGTTAGGCAGCACTTATGTGCCCTAAACTCGATTCTTATGTGAGGAGCCCGTGAGAAACGGCTGAAGCTGTCCTTTCCCTGAGAGTTCTCGGGAGCGCCTGCGAAAACCTCTCCGGGCACTCACCCTCGTGAGACGTTTGCGGCCGGGAAACGTACTGGGCGTTTGGACCGTTACGACCTCACGAGAACGGGAGCGTGCGCTATGAGGAGTCACCGGCAGCGGGCGGCGGTCGGACTGGGCTGTCTGCTCGCCCTGGCCACCGCGGCCTGCTCCGAGCAGGGCGAGGCGGCCCGCCCGGCACCCTCGGGATCAGCCGCGCCCAGTACGTCGTCGCCCTCCGCCGGTTCCGGCACCTCGCGTACGACCTCGTACGCCCCCTACGTCAGCGCCACCGACGCGGCCGCCACCGACTCCGCGGGCTCCCCGACGACGTACAACCTGGCCTTCGTGCTGGCCGGCGGCAGCGGCTGCACCCCGCGCTGGGACGGCAAGGACGCCCTCGGCGACTCGGCGGTGAAGTCCCGTATCGCGAAGCTCAAGGAGGACGGCGGTCAGGTCCGGGTCTCCTTCGGCGGCGCCTCCGGCAAGGAACTCGCGGCGGCCTGCGACAGCGCGCCGGAGCTGGCGGCGGCGTACGGCGAGGCCCTCGACGCGGCCGGTGCCACCCGGGCCGACTTCGACATCGAGGGCGACGAACTGGCCGACTCCGCTTCCATAGAGGTGCGTTCGAAGGCGATCGCGCTGCTGCAGAAGGAGCGTACGGATCTGGAGGTCTCCTTCACGCTGCCCGTCATGCCCTCCGGCCTGGGCAAGGACAGCCTGACGCTCCTCGCCTCCGCCAACGACAACGGCGTACAGGTCGCCACGGTCAATCTGATGACGATGAACTACGGCTCATCGTTCGACGGCGACATGGGCGGCTACGCCCTCGCGGCCGCCAAGGCCTCGCACACCCAGTTGAAGAAGGTCTTCGGCACGTCGGACGCGGCCGCCTGGCGGGGCATGGCGCTCACCTCGATGATCGGTGTCAACGACGTCGCCGGCGAGACCTTCACGCTCGCCGACGCCGCCGAAGTCCGTTCCTTCGCCGAGGACAAGGGCATCGGGTGGGTGTCGATGTGGTCGGCGGCCCGGGACCGGCAGTGCGCGGACGGGGCGAAGACCGACAAGCCGGCGACCGACTGCAGTGGGGTGAAGCAGAGTTCGGGGGCGTTCGCGGAGAAGTTCTCGGGCTGACGCCGTATCAGCGGTATCAAGGGCCGTCGGCTCAGCGGCCGTCGGCCCACGGCAGCTCAGCGGCCGTCGGCCCACGGCAGCTCAGCGCCGCCGGTGCACCAGCCGCCCCGCGCACACCGTCGCGACGCACTCCCCCGCCTCGTCGAAGACGGCGAGGTCGGCGCGGCCGGTCGGGACGAGGACGGTGTTGCGTGTCCGCGGCAGGACGACGACGTCGTTGCGCTCGGCGGCGGCCCGGAGTTCCGCCGAGTCGACGTACTCCTCCAGGACCGCCACCGCGCCGAGCTTCAGCACCGCGTGGACACGCTCGCGCGGGCTCGGGGCGTCCGGGAGCGGGCCCTCGTGGACGTGGGCGGGGCCGAGGGTCCCGGGCCAGCTGCGCACCCGGGCCTTCGGGAACGCCTCGCGCACGTCGTCGAGTTTCCCGACGGCACCGATCCGGTCCCGTCCGACGACCACGGCGCCGTTCTTGACGGCATCGGAGTCCCAGGTGACACGGACCGCTTCCGCCGTGTGAATCGTCTCCAACTCTTCCCCGCCGCAGGCTAGTTGGGGGCGAGCAGCTTGAGCTCGGGGTGAGCCGTGCCGCCTTCGATGGCCGTGGACGAGATGTGCGAGGCCACGCGGTCGTCGGCGGGGTCGTTCGCCGGGTCGTCGTGCACGACGAGGTGCTCGTACGTGGTAGCCCGCTGGGCGGGCACCCGCCCGGCCTTGCGGATCAGGTCGATGATCTCCAGCCGGTTGGAGCGGTGCTTGGCGCCGGCCGACGACACCACGTTCTCCTCCAGCATGATCGAGCCGAGGTCGTCGGCGCCGTAGTGCAGGGAGAGCTGGCCGACCTCCTTGCCCGTGGTCAGCCAGGAGCCCTGGATGTGGGCGATGTTGTCCATGAACAGCCGGGCGATCGCGATCATCCGCAGGTACTCGAAGAGCGTGGCCTGCGTGCGGCCCTTCAGGTGGTTGTTCTCGGGCTGGTAGGTGTACGGGATGAAGGCGCGGAAGCCGCCCGTGCGGTCCTGTACGTCACGGATCATCCGCAGGTGCTCGATGCGCTCGGCGTTGGTCTCGCCGGTGCCCATCAGCATGGTGGACGTCGACTCCACGCCCAGCCCGTGCGCGATCTCCATGATCTCCAGCCAGCGCTCGCCGGACTCCTTCAGCGGGGCGATGGCCTTGCGGGGCCGCTCGGGCAGCAGCTCGGCACCCGCACCGGCGAACGAGTCGAGCCCGGCGGCGTGGATGCGCTGGATGGCTTCCTCGACCGACACCTTCGAAATCCTGGCCATGTGCTCGACCTCGGACGCCCCCAGGCTGTGGATGACCAGCTGCGGGAAGGCCTGCTTGATGGCGGAGAAGTGCTTCTCGTAGTACTCGACGCCGTAGTCCGGGTGGTGTCCGCCCTGGAACATGATCTGCGTGCCGCCCAGCTCGACGGTCTCGGCGCACCGGCGCAGGATGTCGTCGAGGTCGCGCGTCCAGCCCTTGGCGGTGTCCTTGGGAGCGGCGTAGAAGGCGCAGAAGCGGCACGCCGTCACGCAGACGTTCGTGTAGTTGATGTTGCGCTCGATGATGTACGTCGCGATGTGCTCGGTGCCGGCGTACCGGCGGCGGCGTACAGCGTCGGCGGCGGCGCCCAGCGCGTGCAACGGGGCGTCCCGGTACAACACGAGCGCCTCGTCCGGGGTGATCCGCCCACCGGCGGCTGCGCGGTCGAGGATGGGCTGAAGGTCGGCCTTCTCGGTCACCGGGCGTCCCTTTCGTAAGGGTTGTGGACGGACCAGCCCAGCGTACGCCAGAGGCCGGAAGAGCAGGACGTCAGGCCGTGTACGCCCCCACGAGCAGCCCCAGCAGGGCGCCCGTGACCAGGAACGGCCCGAACGCGATCGCCGTCTTGCGCGAGGCTCGCCGCGCGACCACGAGGGCGCCGCCGTACAGTGCGCCCAGCAGGAACCCGGCGAAGGTGCCGAGCATCACGGTCGGCCAGCCGTACCAGCCGAGGACCGCCCCCGCGCCCAGGGCGAGTTTGACGTCCCCGAAGCCCATCCCGGCGGGGTTGATGAGGAACAGTACGAAGTAGCCGCCGCCGAGCGCGAGCGAGCCGAGCAGGGCGGTCGTCCACTCCCCCGCGTGCTCGGGCACGAGCGCGGTGAGGCCGAGCAGGGCCAGCGCGGCCCCGGCGAACGGGAGCGTGAGGGGGTCGGGCAGCCGCCGCACCCGGAAGTCGACGGCCGTCAGCAGGACCCCGACGGGGGCGAGCAGCAGCCAGACGCCGAGCTCGGGACGGGTGCCGGTGGCTGCGGCGAGGGCGGCGCAGACGAGGGCGGTGGCGATCATCAGGGGTGCCGTGCGCGGCCCGTAGCCGCCTGCCTCGCACCGGGGGCACGAAGCACGCCCCAGCCAGCCCTTGAGTGGATGCTCCCCGGGGCAGCTGTCCCGCCACGGCTCGCCCGCGGGGGCCGAGAAACGATAGGCCGCGCGCGGCAGGAACGACCCCGCCGCCGCGCCCCAGAGCGCGGCGGCGATGATCAGCAGCCCGGTGTTCATCCCACCGCGGCGATCGCGTCGCGCCAGGCCGGCAGCAGCTCGTCGAGCAGTGCCTCGGTGCGCGGCGGCAGGCCGCGGGCCCCGCTGCGACCGATGAGATCGGTGGCGAGCGCGGTGAGCTGGGACGTGTCCCCGGTGGCGTGGGTGGCGCGCAGCAGCTCGTGCCACAGGCGCTCGTCGGCCGGGGCGGTGCGCAACGCCGCGTTCAGGGCCTCGATGGCCTTCTCCGCGCGGTTCTTCTCCATGTGGAACTCGCACAGCGCGAGCCCGGTGTCCGCGACCAGCAGCGGCAGCTGGGCGTCGACGATCTCGTGGGTGAGCCACCGGTAGCGGCCCTCGGGCCGGTCGGCGAGCAGCGGCCCGCGCACCAACACGAGCGCGTCGGTGAGCAGCCGCCCGCGCACGGCCCGGCTGTCGACGCCCTTGCCCTGCGTGGCCTCGTGGTAGAGCGAGCGCAGCACGTCCAGGTCGGAGACGACGGACTTGGCGAGCATGAGCCGCCCCGTCCGGTCCCGGCCGAGGCGGGGTGTGCCGTCCGGGTCGGCGCCGAGCCACACCCGCAGCCGGTCCAGGAGCGCGTCCCGTACGTCGTCGGTGACGCCGCGCGGCCACAGCGCGGAGGCCAGCACGCGCGGGTGCACGCCCTCGCGGTGCAGGAGCAGCAGGGCGAGCGCCTCGTGCAGCAGCGGGCTGCGCTCCCCGTCCGGGGTGTCCAGGCCGATGATCTCGTACGGCCCGACGAGACGGGCGTAGACGGCCGGCCGCCCGTGCTCGCTGATGTCGACGAGGAACGGCGGGGCGGTGACGGGCCCGTTCGTCTCGCGCTCGGGGTCGGCGTCGGTGAACAGCTCGACCACGGCGCGCTGTTGGGCGGCGGGCAGCAGCTGGGCGTCGAGTTCGAGCCCGAGCAGGGGCGCGAGCAGCTTGCCCTGACCGGTGATCTCCATCTCCCAGGCGGCGCCCGGCAGATCGCCGGTCTCGGTGCCGACGAGGTAACCGATGCCGAGGCGCCCGGCGTCGGCGGCGAGTTCGGCGAGCTTGACGGCGTCCTCGGCGGACGGGTGGGCGGCGAGGAGGACGAGGTGCGGGGCCCAGCGGGTGTGCTGGGCGGGCCCGGTGCGGCCGGTGAGCACGGAGTCGTGCCCGGCCGCGCCCAGGGCACCGCGCCGCTGCCGCGTCTCGGCCTCCATGGTCTCGACGAGCGCCTCGATGTCCTCGAGGTGCCGGATCCGGTTCGGGGCGAGCGGCGTCAGGTCCTCCCCGAAGCCGACGAGCGTGATGGTCATGCGGTCGGACCACCCGTTGGTCGCCAACTCGGCGGCGACGGAAGCGAAGACGGCGGCCCGGTCGGCCTCCCGGCCGCTCAGCGAGACGATGCCGGGCACCGCCTCCAGGTTGAGCAGCAGCCGCGAGTCGTCCATGGTGCCGAGGCTGACGAGCCCCGGGTACGGAGCGGCCGTGTCGGTGTCCTCGTAGCGCTCGGCGTCGGTCCTGGCCAGCATCCAGAAGGTCTGGTCCTGCCCCTGCTGCCAGGGAGCGGGCGGTTTCCCGGCGGGCTGGGCGAGCTGGAGGTGCAGGTCGCCGTTGCTCAGCCAGGCCGCGTAGACGACCGGCAGCGCGCGCGACTCCTCGGCGAGGGAGGCGGCGAGCCCCCGCAGGCTCCGGTCGAGCAGCCGTACGCCCTCGGGGTCGGCGCCGACGAGCAGCGCGTCCTGGACGTCCTGGGCGTCCCCGTCCGGCGTCGGCGGTTCCATGCCGCGCCGCCCGCCGACGGCCCCGAACGCCGACTGCCACAGCGCCTGCCGGCGCCGCCGCCCCAGGGCGCCGAGGAGACCGGCGGCGAGAAGGGGCGCGGTGAGCAGGGCCTCGGGAAGACCGAAGGAGCTGTCGGACTCGGCGCCGACGCCGGTGGCCTGCTGGTGCCCGGTGTCCGGGGCGGGCCGCTGCTCGGGAAGGGACACCTGGGCGGCACCACCGCCGCCGGCACCACCGGCGTGCTCGTGACCGCCGCCCTGGGCCCCGGAGCCCCCTCCGCCCTGGGCGTGATCGCCGCTCTGGGCGTAGTCGCTGATCTGCTGCTGCACATCGGGCGACACGTTGGGAGCCTCGTCGGGCATCTCGACGAGGTCGCCGCCGCGCGCGTCGCCCGGCATCTCCATGATCCAGCCGGGCCGGATGAGACTGGCTTCGGAGAGCTTGGAACCGTCCGGCTGGACGCGGTCCTTGTTGAGCTCGAAGATCTCCTTGTAGCGACGCCCGTCACCGAGGTGCCGGTCCGCTATCTCCCACAGGGAGTCGTGGTGACGACCCTCGGGCGGCTGGATCCGGTAGTACTTCGTGTCGCCCTGCTTGGCGGTGCTGCCGCCGGCCTCCGCGTGCGAGGCGGCGTGCGAGGCCTGCTCGGCGAGGGCGGACGCGGTGTCGGCGGCCTGCTCCTGCTGCTGGGCGAAGAGACCGCCCGGGGTCTGCTGGGCCGAGGCGACGGTGGGCTTCTGGTTGGCGTCGTAGGTCTGCCCGAGCTGCGACAGCCCGGGCGCGAAGCTGGCGGCCGTGGCGCCGACGAGCAGCAGCGCGGCGACGAGCTGCCGCGCGAGCAACTGACTGGGCCCGGCGCCCGGTACGCGTCCCGGCACACCGACACCGGACAGCGCGGCCTTCATCTCGACGAGCACGCAGGCGGTGAACTGCGCCCACGCCAGCCACACCACGACGGTGAGGATGTGCAGGAACGTCTGAACGGTGATCTCTTGCTGCAGCCAGTCGAGGCTCGGCACCCCGTTCGGCAGCGGCCACCCGATCTGTGTGGCCAGCGCGCCCGGCACGCCCACGAGCAGCACGGCCAGGGCGACGAAGGCGAAGAACGCCTTGACGAAGTCCCCGAACGACCGCCGCCGGATCCTCACCGGCTGCGGTGTCCGGTTCCTCGGGGCCGTGGTCGGGGCCGTCGCTCCCGTAGTACTTCCCGTCGAGCTTGACGAGCTTGAGGTGCGGCGTCGCGGCATGGCGGGTGTCCTGGGGTCGTGTGTGGAGTGCCGTGAGGCAGAGCTGTGAAGTAAGGGGTGTGCTGAGCCTACAGAGATCTTATGGACTCGTATGGAGGTCGTCGAAGGGCGCAGGGAAGGAACCAAGTTGGCGTCCGATTTGCCCCTGTAGCGGGTTGCGCTCACGCGGGTGGCCGGACCACCGGAACGACCTCCTTCGCAACTGCCACGCATTCCCCTCACGCACCCCACACAATCCACCATGGTCATTCAAGGGGGAACACACAGCCCCTGATAGCTTCGTTCCCTGTCGCACACGCCAACCTCGGGGGAGAAATCGTGGCCCGCCGCGCTCTGACCACCACAGCCGCAGTGTTCGCCACCACGGCGGCACTTCTGCTCACCGCATGCGGCGGGGGCAGCGATGACACGTCGTCGGACGACATCGAGGGGGCGGCGGAAGGGAGTTCGAAGAGCCCGTCGGCCTCCGCGTCCGACTCTGCCGCCGGGGCCGGCCGTCCGGACGTCAGCGTGCCGAAGGACCTGAAGCTGGTCTTCGACTTCGACAAGCCGTCCGACCCGGAGCAGGCGGCGGCGCTTTCCGACGCCGAGAACTACATGCGCGCGCTGAAGCACGGCATCGCCGAGCAGGATGTGGATGATCCGGCGTATCGGTTCTATTCCGGCGCACAGGCCTCGCAGTACGCCAAGTCGCAGATCGAGACCTGGGTCAAGGGCGGGTGGACCGTCACGGGGACGGACAAGTACTACGACGCAGACGTCACCCCCATGAAGGACCGCAAGACCGTCCTCGTCTCGTTCTGCCGGAACCAGGCCAAGTTCTACGGCAGGGAGATCAAGTCCAAGAAGGTCCTCTACACCAAGGAGAGCCTGGACAGTTACCAGTCGTGGAAGCTGCTCATGATCCCGCCGTCCGGCTCCTCGCAGGTCTGGAAGACCGGAAACGTCGAGGTCATCGGCAAGGCGAAGCAGTGCCGATGACGACACATTCACGGCGGACAGTGAGGTGGGGTGCCGCCCTGGGCGCGGCCGCGATGCTGTGGCCCGGCGGAGTCGCCCATGCCGACGCGCCTACGGAAGACACCACCACCCCCTCGACTCCCCCTGCTTCGGGCAACGCGAACGACCAGGAAGTCTCCGCTGCCGTCTCCAGGATCAGGGTCACTCAGAAGAGCGGCCCCACCGGCGGCAAGCAGGGATCCCTCTCCTCGACGGACGTGAGCTGGGAACCCCCGCCCTGCTGGTACGAACCCGTGATGACGCCGGAGCAGCTCAAGAAGTTCTCGGAGACGGGCGTCGCCCTGGGGCATGTCAGCCCCCACACCTCCTGGGGCGGCCAGAAGCTGTGGACGGACCACTACCGGGACGGCAAGGACGCCTACAACTACGAGGACGACTCCCTCATCACCCGCAAGGGCTACGACGACTACAACCTCGGCAAGGACGGCTACTTCTGGCGCGGCGTGGCCCGCGACCCGGACTCGTTCGACTGCGAGCGCGTCATGTTCTGGCAGGACGCCGGCAAGATCCCCGACATACCGAACGCCCCCACGCCCGAGACCCTCGCCGACTACGCCTACGACAAGGTCAAGGTCCCGGACACGAAGGTCGAGCTCAAGCCGCAGGCCAAGTCCACGGTCAACCTGCCCACTTGGGCATGGCTGGACAAGGGCACCTTCCAGGACGTCAAGGTCCGCGCCGAACTCCCCAACACAGACCTGTGGGCCGAGACGACCGCCAAGCCCGTCGCCCTCCACCTGGAGCCGGGCACGGACAACGCCGAAACCTTCCCCGCCTCCGGCGACTGCCAGATCAACGACGACGGCTCGATCGGCACCCCGTACACCAAGGGCAGAGCGGAGACGACCCCACCGTGCGGCGTCCGCTACCTCCACGCCACGAACGGCACGCCCTACCGACTCTCCGCCAGCATCACCTGGCAGATCAGCTGGGAAGGCTCGGGCGGCACCGGCGGCGACCTCCCCGACGGCACCTTCGAGACCACTCAGGACATGAACGTCCAGGAGATCCAGTCGATCAACCGCTGACCACCGAACGCGACGTCGTTCGCAGTGGCCACGCCACACTCCTCACCTTCCCCACACGATCCACCACTACCTCTCAAGAAGCCGCTACGCACCCCTGATAGCTTCGTTCCCTGCCGCACACGCCGAACACCGGGGGAGACGAACCGTGGCACGCCGCGCTCTGACCACCACCGCCGCCACGCTGACCGCGGCAGCGGCACTGCTGCTCACCGCCTGTGGTGGGGGTGACGACACATCGTCAGAGGACATCAAGGGTGCGGGCAGCGGAGCGAACAGCCCCTCGGCTTCCCCGTCTGCCGTCTCCGGTCAACCGGATGTCGGTCTGCCGAGTGACCTCAAGGTCGAGTTCGACATCCCGAAGCCGTCGGACGCGCGCCACGCGACGGCCCTCGACAGCGCGGAGAAGTACATCCTGGCCCTGAATCACGGCATCACGGCCCAGGACCCCGAGGATCCGGCATACCGTTTCTACTCGCTGGGAAACGCCGCCAAGTACGCCAAGTCGCAGATTCAGGCATGGGTCGACGACGGCTGGACGGCCACGGGAACGGACAGCTACTACCAGGGCAGGACCGATGACGTCGGCACGTCCGACGGCGTCCTCGTCACGATGTGCCGAGACCAGGGCAAGTTCTACGGCAAGAACGTAGAGACGAAGAAGATCCGGTACACGAAGGAAAGCCTCACCGACTTCCAGGAGTTCCGCCTTCTGATGAAGCCGCCCCAGGGGTCCCAGAAAGTCTGGAAGGTTCTCCAGATCGAGGTGCAGGGGCGGGTCGCGGACTGCCGGCGATGAACTGCACACGACGCGCTTTGGCCTGGTCCGCCGCATTGACCGTGGCAGCCGTACTGGGATCGGGCAGCACCGCGAACGCCGCAGGGCCAGGAGACAACACGAACGTGCCACCGGCCGACGAGCAGGGCGGCGGCACGGACGGCAAGGGCGGCCTGTCGGCCTCCGTCTCCAACATCAAGCTCTCGTACCCGAGTGGTGGAGGTGGCGGCGGCGAGGAGGGCAACCTCGGTACGGTCGACCCCGACTGGAAGCCCCCGGCCTGCTGGTACGAGCCGACCTTCAGCCCGGCGCAGCTGAAGAGGTTCGTGGACTCGGATGGCAGTGGAGACGTCGGCATTCACGAGTCCTGGATCGGCAAGGGACTGTGGACCGATCACTACCGGGACGGCAAGCCCGCGGACAACTTCGACATGCACGCGCCGACGAACAGCTCGGCCGAGGGCTACAAGGATTACAACCTCGGCAAGGACGGGTACTTCTGGCGCGGCGTTGCCCCCGACCCGAGCGACCCGGATTCCTGGGACTGCGGCCGCATCATGTTCTGGGTCGAGGCCGGTGGGATGCCGGACGACCCGAACGCGCCCACTCCCAAGACGCTCGCCGAGTACGCCTACAACAAGGTCAAGGTCCCGGACACCAAGGTCGAACTGAAGCCGGAAGGCAAGTCCACGGTCAACCTGCCCACGTGGGTGTGGCTGGACAAGGGCACCTTCAAGGACGTCAAGGTCCGCGCCGAACTCCCGAACACGGGCCTGTGGGCCGAGACGACAGCCAAGCCGGTCGCCCTGCACCTGGAGCCGGGCACCGAGGACGCCGAGGTCTTCCCGGCTTCCGGCGACTGCGAGATCAACGACGACGGCAGCATCGGCGCCCCCTATACCAAGGGCGATGCTGACAAGACGCCGCCGTGCGGCATCCGCTACCAGCGGGCGACCGACGGCACCCCGTACCAGCTCTCGGCCAGTGTCACGTGGCAGATCACCTGGGAGGGCTCCGACGGTTCTGGCGGCGACCTGCCCGACGGCACGTTCGAGACCACGCAGGACATGAACGTCCAGGAGATTCAGTCGATCAACCGCTGACCACGGATCTGACACCGTTCACAACTGCTTCGTTCCTTGCCGCACACACCGAACACCCGGGGAGACGACCCGTGGCACGCCGCGCCCTGACCACCACCGCCGCCGCGCTGGCCGTGACCGCCGCATTGCTCCTCACCGCCTGCGGTGGGGGTGGCGAAGAGTCGCCGGACGACTCCAAGGGCGCGGACACGAAGTCGAGCCCGTCGGCAACGGCATCGACATCGGCGCCGTCCGGCCCCGAGCGCCCCGAGATCACCATCCCGAGCAGCTTCCAGCTGACCTTCGAGAGCTGGACGAGCAGCGACCCCGTCCGGCAGGCGGTACTCGACGACGCCAAGGAGGAGGTACGGGCCGGATACGCGGCGATCATCGCGAACGACCCTGACAGCGAGGCCGTCGCCTTCTACGACACCGAAGGTGTTCGCGGGCTGACCAAGCAGTGGATCAAGTCCTACACGGACAAGAACCTCACCGTCATCGGCCGGCTTCCCGCCTTCGACCCCAAGATCACCCTGGCCGAAACCGGCGAGGGGGCCTCGCTCACCTATTGCACGGACGAGAGCGAAGCGAAGACCCGGGATCGCGAGACCGGCAAGGTCGAAGGGAACCCGGCAGGCACCAGTCCTTACGTCGTCTACTCGGTCTCCCTGGTGAAGAACGAGCAGGGCGTGTGGCAGAACTCGTCGGTGCACTCCGAACGGGGCGGATGCTCCAAGTGAGGGCGCCCCATGCCGGGCGACACCCGTGAGTGCGGCACCGGACTTCCGGCTCCACTTCCCATCTCACAGGGCGGTAGGCCGTTGTATCGCCGACAGCTCGGCTCCCGGGGTTCGCAACCGCCACGCCATACCCAGGACGACGATCGAACATCGAGGGAGAACGCCAGTGGCCCGCCGCACGCTTGAAGCGACAGCCGCCACGCTCACCGCGGCAGCTGCCCTGCTGCTCACCGCCTGTGGCAGCGGAGCCGAACCGCCGGAAGAACCCAAGGGAGCGCGGGAAACGGGCACTCGTTCCGCTTCGCCCACAGGAACGAAACGGACCCATGCCGAACGCCCCGACGTCAGCCTCCCGAAGGACCTTGACCTCGTCTTTGACTTCGACAGGCCGTCGGATCAGGACAGCGCGACAGCCCTTGACGACGCCGCGAACTACATCCGGGCGCTGAACCACGGCATCACCAAGCAGGATCCAGAGGATCCCGCCTTCCAGTTCTATTCGTCCGGCCAGGCTGCCCAGTACGCGCACTCGCAGATCAAGGAGTACGCGGACGGCGGCTGGACCCTCACAGGCCAGGACCGGTACTACCAGGCCGAAGCGAAACCATTCGACGAATCGCAGAAGGTCAAGACAATCAGCGTCACCTTCTGTGAAGACCAGTCCAAGGTTTACGGCAAAGAAGTCAAGTCCGAGAAGATTCACCGCACGCGGGAAAGCCTCGCCAGCTACCAGAGGTTCACAGTCCTCCTGGCATTCGTAAAGGGCAAGCCCGGGTGGCGCGCCCAGCAGGTCACCGTCGAGGAAGAGGCGGAGGAATGCCGAAGCTGACCGCTTCCAGGCGCTCGAGTTCCTCTGCGACCTTGGAGACGGACCCCTCTTCTGTACCGTCAGCCCCGCCACGCCGACAAGCCGTCCCTAGTGAAGAGGGGTACCACGATATGGCACTACCAGAGCGCTACCGGGTCGAGTTCGCGAGTGGCACCGCCGCCTCAGTGGCGAAGCGCCGTTCCTTTCGTGACCTCGAACGCAACGATATTGAACCCGCTTTGCCCGGCTGGCCGCCTCAACGGGCTTTCGCAGTGCGAGGGTTCTTCGGCAAGCTCGGCCGCCACGCGCTGACCGCCGTGAGCGGGCTCTTGATGCTGCCGCTTTACATCATCGCCGATGCCCTTGGCAGTCCCGCATCGCCCGATAGGCGGGGAAAGCTGGAGGAGCGTGCGAACGAAGTCGACGACTTCCCCGTCATGTGGGCGGGCGTGGGCGAGACAGCTCGTAGGCTGCCCTGGCAGCTCGACCCCTCCCGGCGATCCTGGCGCACCGTGACCGAGATCGAACCGGCAGGGGCGGACGGAGTGGTGCGCATTCTGTCGTACGAGGCCACGGTGCGAGGCAATCGGTTTGTTTCATGGGGCGATGGCGAGAGGGTTCCGGGGTCCGAGACCGTCCTGTGGACTTCGCCTCGGACAGACATCGCCGGTGCGGAGATCAAGCGATTCAGCGTGGCCGAGTCCGACTTCAAGGTCTCCTTCCGGGATGGTTCGTGGGCTCGGCTGACGAGTTCGCCGTCCGGGGCTCAGAGAATCGTCGCTCTGCTCAGCTGAGGGAAGCCCGAGGGAGAGTGAGCAACGCCGTTCACAACCGCCACGCCTCACTCCTCCCTCCCCAACAGAAAGGTCAACCGTGACCTGCCGCCCTCTGACCACGACTGCCACAGCGTTCGCCACGGCGGCGGCGCTGCTTCTGACCGCGTGCGGCGGGGGCGACGATCCGGCGTCGGGCGACACCGACAGGGCCAGCAGCGGTTCGATCAGCCCGCCGCCCGCCGTTTCGGAGTCGTCCACGGCACCCGGCGTCGAGCGCCCGGTGATCAAGCTCCCCAGCAGCTTCCAGCTCTCTTTCGAGGACTGGACGAGCAGCGACCCTGTGAAGCAGGCCGTACTCAACGACGGGAAGGAACAGCTCCGGGCCGGGTACGAGGCGATCATCGAGAACGACCCCGAGAGCAAGAACCGCGCCTTCTACGACACGAAGAACGGCTTCCTGCAGAGCCGGCAGTGGATAAGGATCTACACGGACAAGAACCTCACCGTCATCGGCAAGTTGCCCGTGTTCGACTCCAAGGTCACCCTCGCCAAGGACAAAGCAGCGGCGTCCCTCTCCTACTGCACCGACGAGAGCAAAGCCTCCACGAAGAACCGCAAGACCGGCGAGGTAAAGGGGAACCCGGCGGGCACGGACCCCGAGGTCCTCTATGTGATCTCCATGGGCAAGAGCGCCCAGGGTGTGTGGCAGGCGGTGTCCGCCCGCTCGGAGCGGGGTGGATGCGCACGGTGAGGTATGGCATCTGCGGATTCCTCCTGCCGCGTCAACTGGGCGAGGGGGCGCCGAACGACTGGACGCCGCGTCCCGCCAGTTGGTACGGCGAGGGCCCCTTCACACCGCGCATCCTGGACTCCAGAGTGTGGCTCACTTTCCTCCCCCTGGCCTGAGGACCGCATCGCTACAAGGAGCCTCGATGATTCGCCCCGTTGGATTCTTTTCTGAACTCTCCCCCGGTTGGGGGATGACCGAGACCGGCTCGATCAAGGATGCCGTCAGGGCCTCGGGCGAGCCGGACGAGAACAGAATTCTCGAGTACCTAAGAAGGGGAACTGGAATCTGGAGTGAGATGAGTGCGGGACCGGACGTCCTTGACCACGGCGCACCGCTCCTGCCGGGAATCGGATCACTCTTCACTGATGGCACATGGATCTGGCGCGAGGATCTCCCCTACTATGTGACCAAGTACCACCTTTCACTACCTGACGATTTCGTAGAACACATCAGGGCCCTGAGCTACGAGGCCCCGCCAGTATCCGAGAGCAGGTTGATCGAAATTGCGACACAGGACCTCGGAATCGGCATAGGGAGATAGGTTCACGGATCGGAAAGACACGTTGCAATGATGCCTAGATCCTCACTGACACTTCCAGAATCTTGACGGAAGTTACCGATATCGGCGTTGCTGAGTCCCTGTGCCAGCCCCAGCTGCTCTGTTTCCCTCATGCCGTCGGCGTGGGAAGCGACAAGAAGCCTGCCAACGGCGACACCGCGGGGAACACCGGTAGCGACGGAACCCTCTCGGCGTCCGTCTCCGACATCCAGGTCTCCTACCCGGAAGGGGGAGACGGCGGCGGCGAGAAGGGGAACCTCGGCACCGTCGACCCCAACTGGGAACCACCCGTCTCCTGAGACTGCGGCCGCATCATGTTCTGGGGCGACGCCGGCGAGATGCCGGACGACCCGAACGCGCCCTCCCCGCAGACGCTCGCCGAGTACTCCTACGACAAGGTCAAGGCCCCGGAAACGATGGTCGACCTGAAGCGGGAGGGCAAGTCCACGGTCAACCTGCCCACCTGGGTGTGGCTGGACAAGGGCACCTTCGAGGACGTCAGGGTCCGCGCCGAACTCCCCAACACGGGCCTCTGGGCGGAGACCATCGCCAAGCCCGTCGAACATCCACCTGGATCCAGGCACCAAGGACGCCGAGGTCTACCCCGCCTCCGGCGACTGCCAGATCAACGACGACGACTCCATCGGCACCCCTTTACACCAAGGGCGACGCCGAGAAGACCCCGCCGTGCGGCATCCGCTACCTCCGCGCCTCGAACGACACACCGTACGAACTCTCCGCCAGCGTCACCTGGCAGATCACCTGGGAGGGCTCCGACGGCTCCCGCGGCGACCTCCCCGACGGCACCTTCGAGACCACTCAGGACATGGACGTCCAGGAAATCCAGTCGATCAACCGCTGAGGCGAACAGCGAAGGAACCGCTTCAGCGCAGGCTGGCCTCGGTGAAGGAGAGCAGCTCTTCGAGGCTCATCTCGCGCCGTCCCGACTCCCCTGAGAGCACCCAGGTGCCGGACCACTCGATGTGATGGACCGCGCCCTCCCTGTTCTCGTACTCCACGAAGCCGCCCGGAGAGTCCTCTAGCTGGGGGATCTCCTGGAGGAGGATCTTCGGGTAGGTCAGGGCGCGCCCGGGGTTGGTGCTGCCGCCTCCCGTACGGGGGTTGTCGAAGCGCATCTTCACGAACGGCACGGCATCGCGGCCGATCTCCGCGGGCCGGAGCATCTTCGTGTACCGGGCTTCGGCCTCGGCGAGCGTCTCCTTTCCTGAGAACTCGCACGCGTAGGCGGGGAAGACGATGTGCGTCACGGCCGTGAGCTCGGGGTTCTGCGCCTTGTGATGACCGTGAACGGCCGGTACGGCGGCCGCGACCGCGTCGAACGCGTAGCCGGGAAAGCCGAAGGCGTCCGCGTGACCGATGAAGCGGCCCTCGCCGATGAGCTGCTTTTCGTGGTCACGGGCGAAGGTCAGCACCGCCTGGGCAAGGGACTCGTCATGCTTGCCGCGCTGATTGGTCTGAAGAAGGCGCGTTCCGTCACTGGTCAGGGCTCCCGCGAAGTGCAGCACCGGGTTCAGGCTCCACTTCCACGCCCGGTCCAGGCCTTCGAGCGGAGCGACGTTGGGGAAAGCCTCGATGGTGGACAGCAGATCCATGGTTCCTTCCAGGTTGGTCTAGGTGACGCGCGCCGGGCGCGGACGTCAACTGCAGGAGTAGTTCGGGCCGGTTTCCTGGCTGTATCGGGCCTCCATCATTGCCCCTCCACGCGAGTTCTTGCTCTTCTCCATGGCCTCCATGTTGTCCGGGTCGTTGTAGAAGTCGTTCCGGGTCGCACGGTCGGTCAGCCTTCCCTCCCGGTTCCAGTGGTCGACGACGGCTTCCCGGTGCTCGTACGTGACGGTCTCATGGAAGGGTTTCGACCCAGGGTTCGTCGGGTCCCAGATGACGTCACCGTTAGAGTCGAACCAGGTCAGCTGGTCGCGAGGGATCTTCTTGCCGTTCGCGTCCAGCGGTCGCTCACCCTGCTGGACTCCTTCCATGGTCCAGTTCTTGGCCATTTCGTCGTGTGTGGACTCGCGATAGCCGGACGGGTACTCCGACTTGCGGTTGTGCGCCGTGTCAGGGGCGTCGGGATCCCTCGCGTACTCGCCGTTCTCGGGGTTGCGATACAGGCCGAGCGGGTCGATCCAGCGATAGGGGTTGGGTACGTAGGCGGTGTCGTTGGGGGCCGGACCCAGGCCCAGCGGATCCGGCGTCGCGTAGTGCCCGGTCTCGGGGTCGTAGTACCGGTGGTGGTTGTAGTACCAACCCGTCTCGGAGTCTGCGTACTGGCCCGGGAAACGCAAGGGACAGTCGACCCGACCGGCCCTTTCGTCCTCTTCCTCCCCAGCCACGGCCCCCATGGGCAGTGGAAGACCCCAGAGAGTCCTGCGCCGCTGCCGGGACAGCTCGCCGTCCGCGGAGACGAGCTCGGCCGGGGCACCGGAGAGATCGTTGATCACCGCGTGAAAGCGGGCCTCGCCCTCAGGGACACCCGCCCGACTCGCCAACGCGCGTTCGATCTGTGTCAGCGCCAGGTGGGTTCCGGGTGCGTAGTCCCATGTGGTGCTGTGCCCCGTGGAGGTGACCTGCTCTGCCAGCCGCGGCCCGTCCCATGTGAAGCGGGTCTCCTCGGCGATCGCGTCGTCCGCGGCGAGGCGTTGCTTCGCGACGCGACGGCCCGCCGGGTCGTAGAGATAGCGCCACCGAGCTCCGTCCGGCGTGACCGTGCCGACGAGCTGACTCTGGCTGTTCCAGGTGTAGGTCCGTACCCGCTTCTGGCCGTTGAGCAGCCGCCGGACGGACCTGACGATGCGTCCTTCCCCATCGCGTTCGTACCGGGTCCTGCCGCAGCGCCGGATGAGGGTTCCGGTGAACTCCCTGGGCACGTCGTCGTTCCCGGTGGCCGGGGTCGAGGCGGCACTGAGGTTGCCGGCGCCGTCGTAGGCATAGGTCTCCGTCCAGTCTCGCGCGTGGACGGTGGTGACTCGCCCTCCCGGGTCGAGGTCGAATCGACGGGTGCCGGTCGTGAGTTCCTCGAGTTCGGTGAGATGCCCGTCGGCCCGGTAGGTGTAGGCGCGGTGCTGGAGGAGGGTGTCCGCGCCCTCCGAGTGCCGGGAGAGACTCTGGCCTGTGAGCCGGTTGGCGTCGTCCCACGACTGTCCGAGTGTCACCTGGTGCGGCAGATCGCGGGCCATCTCCCGTCCGACGGCGTCGAAGTGGAAGCTCATCCGGTGGCCGGCCGACTCCAGCACGTCCGGGTGCCCGGCTGCGTCGTACGACCAGGTCGAGACGATGCCGGACGGAGTCTGCCGTTCGATGCGACGGCCGAGGGCGTCGTAACGGTACGTTGTCGTCCGCCCGTTGATGCTCTCGGCGAGCAGCCGTCCCGCGGCGTCGTGCCTGCGTTCGACCCCCACCTCGGGTCCGGCCTGCTCGACCAGACGGCCGACAGCGTCATAGCGCAAGAGGGTCGTCTGACCGTCGTGCCGGACCGAGGTGGTGCGGCCGAGTGCGTCCCTTCCGAACGAGATCGTCTGGCCGGCGCCGTTGGTGAGACCCACCAGCTCGCCCATGGCGTTCACGTCGTACGTGAGGGTGCGGCCGTTGAAGTCCGTCTCGGCGACGACGCGGTTGGCCTCGTCGTACGCGTAATCCCAGGTGTTGCCTTGGGAGTTGCTCACCTGCACGAGGTTCAGCTCGGTGTCGTAGGTGAAGGTGTAGCGCGAGCCGTCGGGACGGGTACGGACCGAGGCCAGGTGGAAGTGCGTGGGCGTGTAGCTGCTCGTGTTGCCCGCCTGGTCGGTGTACGTCACGAGGTTCCCGGCGGCATCCCACTCGAACCGCTCGTCAGGGCCGTCCCCGGTGCCGCGCCGGGCCAGCCTGCCCTCGACCGTCCAGCCGAGCCTCGTCTCCCGGCCCAGGGCGTCGGTGATGGAGGTGACCCGGCCGAACGCATCGTGCTCGACAAGGGTGGTGCTGCCGACGGGATTGGTGAGACTCACAGGAAGCCCCACGCCGCTGCCCACGGCGCGGCGCCGGTGTCCCAAGGCGTCCTCGACTCCGACGAGGAAGCCGGAGGCGTCGTACTCGTAGTGGGTCTCGGCACCGAGCGGGTTGCGGGTGGCGGTCCGGTTGCCACGTTCGTCGTAGGTGTGGTGCCACACGACGCCTTCCGCCTCGGTGACCTTGACCGGCAGCCGAAGGTCGTTGTAGACCGCTTGCGTCGCGGAACCGTCCGGCCGTGTGATGCCGGTCAGGTTGCCGGCTCCATCGTATGCGTAGCGGAAGGTGTGGCCGAGCGCGTCGGTACGGGCTGTGAGTCGTTCCGCCAGGTCCCATTCATTGCGGACGGTCTCGCCCCTCGCGTTGGTGACCGACACCAGTTGGAGGCGTTCGTTGTGACGGTAGGCGGTGGTCCGGCCGAGCGAGTCGGTGTAGTGGGTGGCCCGGTCCTCGACGTCGTACGCGATGGTGCAGGCGAGGACACCGTCGGCGCCCTCGCCCCGTATCACACGGTCCTGGTCGTCGTAGGCGTACCGGTACCAGGAGCCGATTCTGTCGGTCCAGGACTCGATACGTCCGGCTATGTCGTAGCCG
Source organism: Streptomyces sp. CA-179760 (assembly GCF_050937045.1). Classification (NCBI taxonomy): domain Bacteria; kingdom Bacillati; phylum Actinomycetota; class Actinomycetes; order Kitasatosporales; family Streptomycetaceae; genus Streptomyces; species Streptomyces sp. CA-179760. The sequence goes on along the minus strand of NZ_JBNJLZ010000001.1, from coordinate 5,672,628 downwards.
AACTTGTAGGGGAGCCCTGAGGAGTCGAAGATCTCCGTCAGGTCGCCGGCCTCGTCGTAGCCGTAGCGGAGAATGGTGGTGCCCTCGGGCCCCTCATCCGGATTCCGCAGCCGCAGCCGGACGATGCGGCCGTCCTGGGTGTCGACGTGGACGTGATAGCCGCCGGAATGGCGCACGGCGACCGGAGCGCCGTCGCGGGTCCGGTCGAAGTGAACACGGTTGCCGTTGCGGTCCGATATAGCGGTCAGCGGAAGAGTGAACGCCGGACCGCTCGTGCCGCGTGGGTGGAGCGGGGCGAAGTGCCTGGTGATGCCTGTCCTCGGATCGGACACCCGCAGCGCACCCGGTTGGTCCTCGTCCCAGGTCAAGGGCAGCTGTGGCCCTGAGACGGGCATCACGGGGCCCTCGGGCGCCGGAGCCGGATAGCAGAGGATCATCCCGTCCTCGCTGGCGAACAACACTCCGTCCTCGTCGAGCTCCAGCCGCTCGTCGAATGTCGAAGCCCAGGACTCGCCGAACCACTTCCCCAGTGGTACGTGGACAGGTGGGTGCGGCTGAGGATGACGGGGAGGGTGCCGGGCAGTCCCACATCGGTCTGCTCGATGAGCATCTCGCCCGAGACCATGTCGATGGGATCGCCGTTCTTGCAGCGCCCCTCGGCCGGCTTGCTCTTGCCAACCGTGTCATCGGCCCCCTTGCGGAGGCCCCTCCCCAACCCCTTGGCCATGGCTTTCAGGCCGCCTTTACCGAGCGCCTTCATGCCCTTGGCCAGCCCACCGAGAGTGGTGAGGCCTTTCATGCCGGGTATGCAGTCCAGGGCCGCGAGTCCCACGTCCCATAGGGACGCTTGTCCCTTGGAGTATTTGTAGAGCGTGTCTGCGAGGACGACCGCGGCCGCGATCAGCACGATCGCGCCCAGGATCGGCCCTCCGATGATCATCGCGACGATGCCGACGACCGCGACGACGACTTTGCAGACCGCGACGATGGTGTCCCAGTTGTCGGTGAACCAGTCGCCGACCTCCTCCCACCACGACCGGTTCTGGATACCGGCGTCCGAGGCCTCGTCGATCTTCGACTTCGCCTCACGGGCCGCCTCATCACGCATCGTGCGCGCGTCCACCGCCATCTTCTTCGCCGCGGCGAGAGCGTCCTGCGCGTCGGAGACGTCCGACTGCGCCTTGGACTGGGCCGACTTGGCGTGCTGCACATCACGGGTGGCGGCGCGGACCTTCGCCTCGTCCGGCTTGTCCGCATCCGACTTACTGCCCGTCGGGTCGTCCTTGTACTTGTCCGCCTCCTTACCGGCCCGCGTCACCCACGAGTCGGCCGAGGTCAGCTTCGACTGAGCCGAGGAGAGGCTGTCGCGCGCCTCACGGCCCTTGACCAGCGCCTTGTCCGCCAGCGACTGCGCACGCTCCAGCTTCGGCCAGAAGTCCGCCAGCGCGTCACCGCACATCTCGTACGACTTCTTCAGCTTCTTCAGGTTCTTCGGGACATCCGCGAAGTCCTCCTTGAAGACGTCCGCCGACTTGCCCGCCCACTCCAGGAGCGTGCCCTCCCCCGCCATGCCCTTGACCAGACGCAGCGCATCGGAGACATCGTCGGCGAAGTCGTGCAGATGCTTCGCAAGCGAACGCACCCGCTGCGGATCACCAGGGGTCGGGTCCTTGTCCAAGTCCAGAACATGCCAGTCCGTCGGCCTGTGCCCCGCCATACCGCAACCCCCGTCACGCGCACATCAACGTCAACAACCGTATGCACACGTGAACTTACAAGGCACAACCGTTCGACGGAAAGATCGGCTCGCGGTACGGTTCAGGTGGGATCAGAGTGTCGGACGTTGGGGACTGCCGTATGGGCAAAGGCAAGAGCGACCTCGCGCTCCCGCTGACCGAGCTGGAGGGCTACGGGCGCCGGCTCCGTTCCATCAAGACCCGTCTGAATCACACCAAGAAGCTCTTCGAGTCCTACAAGGACGACATCGGCGACGGCAGTGTCAATGACGCGCTCGATGATTTCGAGTCCAACTGGGAAGACGGACGCGAGGACATCACGCAGCAGCTCGATGCGCTGGCGAGTATGTCCGATGCCGTGGTTCGCGAGTTCAAGAAGCTTGATGACGAGCTCGCCAAGAAGGCGAACGACGCCATGAAGACCGAGGACAAGCGCGGCGGTAAAGGCGGTAAGGGGGACAGCGGGGAGAAGTAGACCGCTGTCCGAGAGACATGGAAAGGCCCCGGATCCGGAGATCCGGGGCCTTTCGCGCGCCTGCGTCAGGAAGCGACCGCGGCGTTGAGGTGCAGGTCCGCCGCGATGCCCTGGGGCGAGACGGAGAGGCCCGCGCCGCCGCCGAGGCCGGCGTTGACGCCGACGGCCGAGGTCTCGAGGTAGAGACCGGCCGCGGCGCCCGCACCCGCGGCGGCACCCGCCTGGCCGCCGGCGATGGTGTCCAGCTCTGCGTCGGACATCTGGGCGGTCTCGATCTGCGGGGTGAAGGCCATGGGGGGCGGTTCCCTTCGTTCAATAATTCGAAGTGCTCGAGCGCAACCGATCAAAGCACGTCGGGAGAAGGGGCGGCCAGTCAGTGCTCAGGCGTGCGCGGTGGTTTTCGGAAGCCGAATTCACCGGTGTGACCATGCGGTCACCGAGCACCCCTCCCCCTTCACATCTTCCGCCACTTCGCGGTACACAGATGTATTGCGCTGCGGGGGATATGAGTCGAGTTCGGTCCCTGCCCGAGATCGCCACGACCTCACAGTGAACGGTGTGCAGATTCGTCGAATGTTCCAGATCAGCGGTTCACCGACTGGATCCCCTGCACCGTCACGTCCTGTGTCGCACCGAATGTGCCGTCGGGGAGGGGTGGGGGGATCGGTGCTCAGTGAGAACGTGAGGGCCTCACCCGACCTCGTTCTCCGCCACCGCCTGCCCGTGGACGACCACATCGCCGGAGTAGAACATCCCAGTGAAGACCGGGGCATAGGTGAGCTGAACCTCGACCTGCACCTGCTCGGCGTCCGCCGCCACGCAATGGGTCGCTGCGATGTCCGGGCCCGTCATGTCCATCTCGCGGGCGAATGCCTTCACGCGGGCATCGCAGTTCCCGAAGTTGATCGGGGCGGGGCCCTCGTTCTCGTAGAGGGCGTCGCGGTCGATGTCCTGGGCGGCGTAGCGGGCGGCCTGTTCGGCGATGTCGGCGGCGCGCTCCCGCTTGGAGATGGACAGGCCACCGTCGATGACGAAGGCCGAGAGCGAGATGAAGACGAGCGCGAAGATGATGACCGCGCCGGCGCCGGAGCCCTGGTCGTCCAGCCGTTCGCGGCGGGACGACAGCCAACGGCGGAGGGCGCCGCTTCTGAAGGACATGCTCAACTCCCTCAGCCCGCCTTCCTCTTGAACGGGTCCAGCGGTGCCGTGAAGGAGCCGGACATACTCGTCTTGATGTCCAGGCCGACCAGCGCCAGGCCGCGGACCTGGCAGCTCACCTCGACGGAGAACAGATCGGCGTCGGCGAAGCCCGCGCTGGTCTTGGTCACGTTCACCGGGCCCGTGCAGACGTCCGTGAGGTTGGCCTCGGCCGCCTTGTGCGCTTCCGCCATGGCGCTGCCGACGTCCCCCTGGAGCGATCCGGCCCGGGCCGCGTCACGCGCGGCACCGTCGATCGCTCCCCGCCCCTCGACCATCTGGCCGAAGGCCACCAGGACCAGGATGAAGAGGATCATCACCGGAGCGAGGATCACGACCTCGACCGTGGAGAGGCCCCGGTCGTCCCGCTGTGCCTCGACCGCGGACCAACGGTCCTGCGGGGAAGAGACGTTCACCTAGTTCCCCTCATCCCGCACGAACCGCTCCACTGGTCCCACCGACTGGGCGTGCACGGTCAGATCCAGCCCGGGGAACACTGTCGGGACCCGTGCCGTGATCTCCACACCCACCGTGGTCTGCTCCGGCTGGAGCATCGCCACGTCGGGTGACAGCACCAGTTTGGGGCCCAACTGCCTGATGTAGCTGTCCACCACGTCCCGGGCCTCGCCCCGCCAGGCGCCCGGTTGTTCGTCGGCCGTGGCGCGGGCCTTGCGGGCTCCGGCCTGGGCCGCGGCCTGGGCCACGTGGTCGGCGAAGAAGTACAGCGCGAACTGCACCGTGGCGAAGATCATGAAGAAGAGGACCGGGGTGAGCAGCACGAACTCGATCGCGGTCATGCCGGAGTCGCCGCGGGCGGCCGCCGACTTCCGTACGGCCTCCACTCTGCGGCGTACCCATCTGCCCACGCTCACGCGCAATCCCGTCAACCCCGTCAACCCCGTTGTCCGTACGACGCTCAGCAGGTGCCGCTCTGGTTGGCGCCGTTGATGCAGTTCTCGACCTTCTCGGCACCACCCTCCAGCGCGCGGTTGATGATCGCGGCGACGACGCCGACGATCGCCACCACGACGGCGGAGATGATGACCCATTCGACAGCGGAGGCCCCGCGGTCGAGTTCGCCGGACCGGGCACGGTCCACGCGGCCCTGGAGGAAGACGACCAGGAAGTCCACGGCCGGGATGCCCGTGTGGAAGTTGCGTCCGTTCATGGGAGGTGGTCCTCTCAATTCAGCTGATTCTGTAGGCAGTCGGTTGGGCAAGCAGCTGTCACACCTGGAACACCCGCATCGCCGCCGGGTAGATCAGGAACACCAGGAAGCCGGCGCACAGCAGCAGCTGGGCCACAAGCATCGACTGGGACTTCTCACCGGCGCTGCCCTCGATGTCGGCGAGCTCGCGGTGCCGCATGGTCTCGGCACGGGAAGCGAGGGACTCTCGCACCTTGGCACCGTCGTCCGCGACGAGGGCCAGGGAGGCGGAGAGGTCCTTGAGCTCCTCGACGCCCAGGTGCTCGCCGAGCTGGCCGAGCGCCTGCCACTGGCTGATGCCGGTGATACGGGCGTCGGAGAGGGCGTTGCGGATGCGCTGGTTGGCCCAGCCGTCGGAGATCTCGGCCGCCGCCATCAAGGCCTCGGGGAGGCCTCGGCCGCCGGCCAGGCTCATCGACACCAGGTCCAGGTAGGCGCCGATCACCCGCCGCAGGTCGCGCCGCTTCTCGGCCGCGTCCCGCCGGACCTCCAGGTCGGGCAGGAAGAAGAAGACCGCCGCGAACAGCAGTGCCAGCCACACCGGGATGATCGGGCTGTCCGCGATGGCCAGCGTCCAGACGATCGCGAAGAGGAACGGGCCGAAGAACAGACCCGCCACACCCAGCAGCACCTTCGTCGCCAGGAACTTCTCCCAGCTGCGGTCCAGGACCGCCAGGTCCGCGCGCAGCGAGCGCTGCTCCCAGCCCTGCTGCAGGTAGAACTCGGCGACGCGCTCGCCGACTTCGCCCCGCAGCGAGCCCAGGCGGCTCTCGTCCGCCTGCGTCCGCGCGGACTCGTATGCCGAGCCGCGCGCCCGCATCGCGTCGATCCGCGCGACCTGTGAGATCGCGCTGCGCTTCGACGGCATCAGGGCGCGTACCAGGACGTAGATCCCGAGGCCGATGACCGCGCCGACCGCGATCGGCATCGTCAGGTCGTTCATCGCCGTACCCCCTCTTCCGGCTGGAGCGACTGCTGCCCGGGCGGGCGGGGCCGGACGAACTGGACCGACGCCTCGTCCCGGACGAGGAAGCGCTCGGGCGTCTCGATGGTGGACAGCTTGCGCAGCCACCAGAAGCCCAGTGCGAACAGGGCGCAGACGCCGGCGAGGACGACCTGGCCGAGCGGGGAGCCGTACGGCTCGACGAACTCACGGTTGAAGATCGACAGGCCGAGGACGAAGGCCACCGAGACGGCGACCACGATCTGCACCGACCGCCGCGTGGACGACCGCTGCGCCATCACGCGCTGCCGCATGTCGACCTCCTCGCGCGCCGACTTCGCCAGCGCGCCGAGCACCTGGCGCAGGCCGGGGCCGCGCAGGCGGGCGTTGAGGATCAGGGCCGCGACGATGATGTCGGCGGAGGCGTCGTCGATCTCGTCGGCGAGGTGCTGGAGCGCCTCGGGCAGCGGGGTGCGGGAACGCAGGCGGTCGACGAGGGCGTCGAGGTGGGGGCGCAGGACAGGGGCCGCGGCGCGGGCGGAGGCCGGGATGGCCTGTTCGAGGCCCACCGCGCCCGCGATGGTGTCGCGCAGCGACTCCGTCCAGGAGGCGAGGGCCTCCACACGGCGCATGGCGGCCCGCTCCTCGCCGGCGCCGCCGAACAGGCGGTCCCAGAAGAAGACGAGGACACCGGCCGCGATGCCCGCGACCGCCCAGCGGGTGAGGAGGAGGACGACGAGACCGACGATGGCGGCGAGCGAGCCGCGCTGTCCGGCGAAGCGGATGAGTTCGCTCGCCCGCTCGGCGGCCTTCTGCTTCTCGTGGTCGGGCTTGGCGGGCAGGCCGCGTACGGCGACGAGCAGCAGCGCGATGCCGCCGCCGACGGCGACGCCGCTGCCTATCGAGTACAGGACGGTGGTGGAGAACAGGCCGCCCATGGAGCCGAGCGAGCCGAGTGCCGCGAGAGTCGTGTTCATTCCTGTCACCCCCAGGTCCCGGTCGGCCGGTAGCCGTGTGCCATCAGTTCCTCCACGCAGGCTATGGGGGCGTGCGGCACGACGCGGCCGTCGGGAGCCTCCGCGAACACCTCACTGGACAGGACGCGTCCGTCGACGCCGTTGACCTCGCGGACGGAGGTGACCATGCGCTGGAGGCGGCCGCCGTTGCCGAAGTTGTTGCGCCGCTGGATGAAGACGACGAAGTTCACCGCGCCCGCGATCAGCATCTGGCTGGCCTCGATGGGCAGCCGCTCGGAGGCCTGCAACGCGTAGGTGGAAATACGGTTGAAGACCTCGTGGGAGCTGTTGGCGTGGATCGTGGACAGCGAGCCGTCGTTGCCCTGTGACATCGCGTTGAGCATGGTGACGATCTCGTCGCCGAGGACCTCACCGACGATGACGCGGGAGGGGTTCATGCGCAGCGAGCGTCGCACCAGCTCCGCCATCGAGATCATGCCCTGGCCCTCGGAGTTGGGCAGGCGTTCCTCGAAGGCGACGACGTTGGGGTGCAGGTCGGCGAAGGTGTCGAGGCCGAGCTCCAGGGCCCGCTCGACGGTGATGAGGCGCTCGTTCGGGGGATCTCGTTGGCGAGGGCCCGGAGGAGCGTCGTCTTGCCGGCGTTGGTGGCGCCCGCGATCATGATGTTCTTGCGGGCACGGACCGCGCAGGCCATGAAGTGGGCGACCTCGGGCGTCACCGTGCCGTTGCCGACGAGGTCGGAGATGAACACCTTGCCCATGCGCGCGCGGCGGATGGACAGGGCGGGGCGCCGGGTGACGTCCATGACGGCCGACAGACGTGAACCGTCGGGGAGCCTCAGGTCGAGCTGCGGGTTGGCCGAGTCGAAGGGGCGGGAGGACAGACCCGAGTACGCGCCGAGCACCTGGATGAGCTCGATGAGCTCCTCGTCGGTCTCGGCGACGGGGTCGGCCGTCACCTCGCGGCCGTCGGCGTACCCGACGAAGACCTGGTCGTAGCCGTTGATGTCGATGTTCTCGACGTCGGGGTTGTCCAGCAGCGGCTGGAGCCGGCCGACGCCGAACAGCGCGGCGTGCACGGCGGCCGCGTACTGCTCCTCGGTCTCGGCGTCCAGCGGTGTACGGCCCGCGTTGATCTCGGCGCGGGCGTACTCCTCCAGTATCTGGGCTATGACGGCACGCGCGTAGTGCCGCTCGTCCTCCGTGGACATCGGAGTGACGCCCGCGACCTGGTCCTGTCGGCGTTGTTCGGCGATCCTGTCGCCGGCGTCCTGGCGGAACCGCTTGACCAACTGGTGGTCGACAGCGGTCATGCGCCGGCCCCCGCGTGGCCCTGCATCTGGCCCGGGTGCTGGGGCTGGTGAGGCTGGGGGGCCTGGTTCGCCTGGGCGGAGGCGGCCCAGGCGGCGCCGTACTGCTGGTAGATGTCGGCCGCGACCTTGCGGGCGGTGCGGATCAGCAGCGACTTGTCGAGCCGGCCGCGCCTGCGGCCTGCCAGCTGGTCGGCGCCGGCCGGGTCGTCGGCGATGGTGCCGACCACGCGGGCGCCGGTCTGGGCGTGCACGAGCATGTCGTTGACCTGCGAGGCGAGCTTGGGCGCCGTGCCCGTGTCGGCGATCAGGACGACGCCGATCATCGGGGTGCCGAGGCTCGCGGCGCCGCGCGTTCCGCCGTGCAGCTTGCCGGCGAGGGCGGCGGCGCGGTCACGGACCCGGGCGATGGCCTCCGGCTCGGTGCGCGAGATGAGCAGCACGAGCGCGGCGTGCGGGAACAGTTCGACGGCGGGGGTGTCCCCGCTGACGCGTCCGCAGTCGGCGATGACGTCGGCGGCGGCGTTCGGGGAGTCGGCGAGGGAGGCGAAGGCGTGCCCGAGGGTCGGCCACAGTCCCGCGAGGCCGGCCGCCTGCTCGGCGATTCCGAGACCGACGAGCACTTCGAGGCCGCCGCTCAAGGGCTGTACGTGGTCCCAGAGCTGGTCCGGCGCGAGTCCGCGGCGCGCGGTGGCGGCGATGGACAGCATGCCGGTGTTGGGGTTCAGCGGTCCGCCGTGTGCTGCGGCACTGCGGTAGACGAGGTCACCGCCCGCCGGGTCCGCCTCGGCGAGCAGGACACGGCGCGGCCAGACCGCCGAGAGAGCGACGGCCGCGGTGGTGACGCCGGGGGAACCCTTGTCGGCGGCGAGAGCGATGAGCGCCATGGGGTGGGTGCCGCCTTCTAGTTGCCGGAGTTACCGGAGACGAGAACGAGAGCGACCTCACTGTTGGAGGCAGCCTGGGCCAGATCGGCGGCCTTGTCGCTGTCGACGGTCAGGGTGACCGCCAGGTTGGTGCTGCTGACGATCTCGTCGCCGGAGCCCTTCGCGTCCGGGACGGACGTGACTCGGGCCTGGTCGACGATGACGGAGTTGCCGGCCGTCGACGAGGACGAGTCACTGCTGCCGCTGTTGCGGGAACCGGCTCCGGCGTCGGCGGAGACGCGGTAGGCGGCGACGGTGTCGCCCTGCTTGATGCCGGTCGGGTACTGGCCCGCCTTGAGGGACAGGCCGACCGTGGCCTTGCCCGCCTCGACACCGGCCTTGTCACCGAACATCTCGCCGACCGCGACGACTCCGCCGGGGATGGTGCTGACAGCCTTCAGCTTCTCGAGACCCTTGCGCTGGCTCCACAGGACGTAGTTGATGTCGGCGTCCTCGGCGACCATCACGGAGGTCGTGTTCGACGAGTCGGCCGAGCCGCCCGCGGGGATCGGCTTGGTAACCTTCACGACCTCGATCCGGTCACCGGCCTGCAGCACGAGCATCGTCGCGCCCAGCGCACCCACCAGGATGAGCAGCACCGCGAGCGCGGCCAGTGCCGGTTTGCGCTCGCGAGGCGGTGCGGGAAGGCGGTCGCCGACCGACGGCTGAGCAGGAGCGGCGGAACGACCTGCGCCCGCCCCCGTACGCTCTTGGATCTTCACGCAACCGCTCCCCGTACACCCAAGATGATGTATGTCAATTTGCCTTCAAAAGTGGACACTTCACCCGCGCCTGTCTCGCCCGGAAACTGCGGGACGGGCCGGACGTACCCGCCCTACCTGGGCGAATAGCCAGCACTGGGGGTGAGTGTCAAGCCATCGCACCGTATCAGCCGCGCATAAGCCCCTCAAGGCACGTCCTGCGTCCTGAACCTCACGACGCGCACCGTTATCCATCTGCAACTTCGGGCCTGGACAAACCCGTTGATGGCGGCGCGCCGTCAGGTCGTTCACGGGGCGGCTCCCTGTGCGGCAGCGAATCCGCCCCGGAGCGACGGACGCACGGCAACAGGCCCTTTCGTCACGCGTCGACCATGAGGCCCACACGATTCACTCACGTGGGCCGGGATTTCACCGTGCCATGATCTTCGGTCTGCCTACCCCCACAAGGAGCCTTTATGAAGCGGGCCGCGCTCGCCGCCTCCACCCTGTCCCTGCTCTCCCTCGCCACGCTCACGGCGTGCGGCGGAGGCGCCGAGTCGGATTCGGCGACCGGTGAGCCGAGGCCCACCGCGTCCCGGGCGAAGCAGGTGACTCCGGCCGAGCGGCTGGCGAAGCTCATGGTCACGAAGAAGGACGTGCCGGGGCTCTCCGTGAGGCCCGCCTCCAAGAAGGACGACGAGTACGCCTTCGCCCAGTCCCCGGACGACGTCACGGTCGACAAGCCCGCCTGCGCACCCCTGGTCTACGCGATGAACCAGCTGCCCCTCGGCGAGTCTCAGGGCGACCTGACCCACACCATCCTGGAGGAGAGCCAGTTCACGTACATCACACTCACGACGTACGCGCCGGGCAAGGCCGAGTCCGCCTTCGCGGGGCTGGCCAAGGGCGTCGGCTCGTGCGGCGGTGGTTTCACGGCGAAGGCGAAGAACACGGCCACATACGACTCCGCCACCAGCGAGAAGCCGGTGGCCGAGGGTGGTGACGAGTCACTGGCCTTCCGCTCCACGATGACCGTCAAGGGCATCACCCACACCATCCACGCCCAGGCCGTCCGCGAGGGCGACGTCCTCGCCGTCTACTTCTCCGTCGACGGCATGGCCATGGTCCAGGACAGGCCGGGCGACGCGAAGCTCCCGGCGACGGTGGTGAAGGCCCAGAACGCGAAGCTGGGCTGAAGGGCCGGGTTCCGCTACCGGTACCAGTTTGCTCCGTCGCTCCCCAACGCCTTGCGCAGATAGCTGCCCAGGTCGGGCGCCACGAGGCTGCGTTCATCCGTCTCGTGGTCCCAGACGTGGACGCTGCCGTCGCCGAGGTCCTGGACGAAGGCGAACTGGTCTCCCCCGCCGTTGTCGCCGAAGAACAGCAGCGGGTCGAAGGGGCGGTGGAGGAGACGGAATTCGGGCCGGGTCCGGAAGGCGAGGTCGTCGTTCAGGATGCGGTCGGCCGCCCAGACGATGTCCTCTCCGTAGGGGCCCTCCAGCCCGTCGGTCTCCAGGAGGAGGAAGCGGAGGGTTGGTGGCAGGGGGCTGCCCAGGGACGTCTCGATGGCGTGGAGGGCGGCGTAGGGCGCGGGAGGACGCCAGGGGCCCGTCACGAGGTCCTCCAGCGACTCGCGCCACATGCCGACCCTCACTCCCTCCCGTGCCGAGCCCGGCAGACACCATCCATCCTTCCACCAGCCGGTGTTCACCGATCCTGATCACTCCCGCCCCGGCAGCCCGCAACGTGTAGCACTCGCGAAGCCCGCGGGTAGAGTGCCGCCCGGACAGCGATCGGACCACGGGGGGCCACACCGGTGAGAGCAGTCACGGCAAGCGGGGCATACGCAGTACACATACGGTCATCGAGCAGCGACCGGCTCCGTTTCCCCCGGCTGTTGCTCGCGCTCTGCGCCATGGCGGCTGTCTTCGCAACCGCCACCCCGGCCCGAGCGGTGGAGGCCGCGCCCGCCACCCCGGCCCGAGCGGCGGAGGCTGACACCCCGGCGCCCGTCACCCAGGCCGCCTACCTCGCCGACCGCCTCCGCGAGAACCCGGTCCACGTCACCGACCAGCTGCCCCGCGAGATCCCCCGTTCCACCGCCCCCGACTTCGCGAGACTCGCGAAGAAGACCGGTGTCCCGACCTACGTCCTGGTCCTGCCGTCACAGAGCAGCACGGACGCCAGGCAGTTGCTCGGCGTGGTGCACGACCGGCTCGGGCGGGACGGGCTGTTCGTCCTGGTGGACGAGAACGGGGTCGTGGAGGCGACGGCCTACGGCGTGCGCGTACCGGCCGACGCCGCCTCGACCGTCACGATGTACGAACTGCCCTATGACGCGGGCCCGTTGCTCAGCCTCGAGAAGTTCGTCGAGGTCATCGCCCAGGGCGGCGAGAAGGCCACGGCACGGGCCGAGGCGGCGCGTGAGACGTACCGGGACGACGAGCCCGCCGAGATGTACATCGGCCCGTCCGACCGCCGGAACCAGTCGTTCGTCACGGGCATCCTGCTCACCGGCGTGCCCTTGACGATCCTCCTGGTGGCCGGTTACGCGAGGCGCCGCCGCCGTCGCTCCGGGGCGGCCCGGCGCGTCCCCCGGTGGGTCGTCCCCGGCGCCGCCGTCCTCAGCGCCGCGGCGATCGCCCTCACCGCCCCCGTCGTCTTCGACCAGAGCAGGTCGAGCGCGTCGGAGCCACCCTCCCCGGCCGACCTGTCCGCCCGGGTCGACCGCGTAGCGGCGGGCCTGAGGAAGGACCCGGTCTACGCGGACCCGGAGAGCCGGAGGGTCCTCGACTCCCGCCGACTGGCCCGGCTGCACGACCGGATCCGCGACTTCCGGCGTTCCGACGGCGGGGGCCCGGTGTACGTCGCCCTCGTGCCGCAGACGCCCGCGAGCGAGTCGGCCGGCGACTCGTGGCTGTTCGCCGCCGCCGTGCACGCGAAGGCACGCCAGGACGGGCTGTACGTCGTGGCCGACCCGGACGACGGCACGATCGACGTCTACAACTACGGCCTGCGCATCGACTCCGACAGCCTGTCCTTCGACCTGCCGGACGCGGTCACGTTCGGCGACAGCAGGGCGGACGAGGCCGGCGACCATCTCCTCGGCGAGCGCCTCGACACGCTCATGACCTTCGTCGACAAGGCCCCGCGCACGGACCGTCCGGACTTCGAGTCCGCGCCGGCCCCCGCTCCGAGGGCCGAGGACGAGGACGCCCTCCCGCCCCTGTTCGCCACCGACTTCACGCCCGGCCTCTTCGTGGGCGCCTTTGCGGCCCTGTTGCTGTCCGGTGTCGCGGCGGGCGTGATGTGGACCGCCGGCCGTCTGCTGCGGCGCCGCGATCCCGCGCCCGAGGCCACCGACCGCCTGCCCTTCACGGCCCCGACCGAACCCTCGGCCTCCTACCTCCGGCGTACCGCGTACACCGAACTCATCGCACTCACCGGCGAGTTCAGCGATCCGGACGACCGCACCCGCGCCTGGGACCACCTCGACGCGGCGATGCTCCTGGTCGACGGCGACCCCGACCGCGCCAGGAGGTCCGGGGCGGACCCCGCGACCCTGGTCGCCGTCATCGTGTTGGCGCGGGCGGGCCGTGCCGCACTCACCGGCGACGAGACCGACCTGTGCTGTGGCGTCAACCCCCTGCACGGCCCCGGTGTGCGCCTCTCCCACGTGCGGGTCTCCGCCGAAGGCACAGGCCGGCGCCTGCTTCCCGTCTGCGCGCTGTGCCGCGACGCGGCCATCGCCGATCCGGTCGGGATGCCGGACCGGTTGATGAGACTGCCCGCCCCCGCAGGCAGCGGCCGCGTGCCGTACTACGACGCGACCGACGGCCCGCTGACCGCCGTACCCAAGGGAATCACCCGGCTCATCGAGAAGGTGAGGGAGACCGCAGGTGTCCACTGACGTCAAGCGCCTGATCACCGTCCTCGCGGCCCTGCTGCTGGCCGCGCTCACCACCACCGCCGCCCGGGCGGCGGACGGCGACAAACCGAGCGCCGGGCAGCGCATCGCGAGCGCCCTGCGCGGCTCCCCCGTCTACGTCGACGAGGCGTACGCCGATGCCGTACCGCCCTCCCGGCAGAGGCAGCTGGAGCGGCAGATCCGCCGGACGGGCCTGCCGATCAAGGTCGTGCTCACGCCCCTCACCAAGGGCGACGCCTTCGACGGCGACTCCGATGTTCTGGCGGGCACGGTCCGTGACCGTTTCCCGGATCAGCGCGAGCTCGTCCTCATCACGACGGACGGCGACTTCGCGGACTCCCTGGACGGCTACGAGTGGCCCGCCGACACCCACCAGGCCCGGGACGCCGTGGCCGCCGCCGGGTTCCTGGACGAGACGCGGGACGCGGGACTCGCCGACCTGACCGGCAAGGCCGTCGAGCTGGTGGCCGAGGGCAAGGGCTCGCAGCGGTACGAGGAGGCGATCAAGGACCTGGACGGCTCGGCGACGCCCTCCGCTTCGCCGGACGGCCCGGGCGACTCGGCGGCTTCCTCGGCCGCGTCGGACTCGGGCGGATCCGCCTGGTGGCTGCTCATCGGCGTACCGGCCCTGGCCCTGGCCGCCCTCGCGGCCCGGGGCGGCATCCGTGCCCGCAAGGCGGCTCCGGCCGTGCCGCAGCTGGTGTTCGCGACGGCCCGCGCGGCCGACGAGGCGGAGCTGCGGCGCCGGGCGGAGGCGGAGGTCCTGGCGCTCGGCGAGGCCACCCAGGCCGCCGACCTCTCCACGACACCAGGGCTCCAGCACGCCCTCGACGCGTACGCCGCCGCCGGCAAGGTACTGGACGAGGCCCGTGGCCTGCCCGACCTGGCGGGCGTCCTCGCCCTGGTCCAGGAGGGCGAGGACGCCCTGACCGGCACCGCCGACACGGCCCTCCCCCGCTGCTTCTTCCACCCCCTGCACGGCCGCGCCGCCCTGCGCACCGGCTGGCGTCCGCTCGGCCGCCGGGACCGGCTGGACGTGGCGGTGTGCCAGGGGTGCGCGGACGCCCTGCGGGACCGCCGCGCCCCGGAGGTGCTCACCGACACGGACGAGGACGGCCGTACCGTCCCCTACTTCGAGCTGCCGGCCGAGCGGAGCGTATGGGCCGCGACGGGGTACGGCTCGCTGAAGGCGCCGCTGGCCGGGATCAACTCCCGGAGGATCAGGGCCCGTTGACACCGGGCCCGGGGCAGGTCACGGTGCAGCCATGACTTCGGGCACGCGAGACGCCGTACTGCCTGTACCTCCCACCGACACCGGCCTGGTCGAGCGGGTCCGCGGGCTCGCGCCCCTCGTCCGCGGGCACGCCCTGCGCACCGAACGGGAGCGGCGGGTGACGCGGGAGGTCGTGGAGGCACTGACCGGGACCGGGATCCAGCGGATGAACGTGCCCCGGCGGTACGGCGGTTACCAGAGCAGCCTGCGGACCCAGGTCGACGCGCTGGCGGAGCTGTCGGCGGCGTGCGGTTCGGCCGGTTTCATGACGCTGATCCAGGCCGGCTGCGCGTACGTCGCCGCGCTCTTCCCGGACGAGGCGCAGGACGAGATCTTCACCAGCCCCGACGTGCGCGTCGGCGGCAGCCTGATCCCGAGCGCGACGGCGGTCCCGACGGGCGACGGCGGCTATGTGGTCAACGGGACCTCGCCCTTCGCCACCGGCTGCCGGGACGCCGACTGGCATCTGCTGACGGCCCGGATCGAGGGGCGGCCGGAGACGGTGTGGACGGCCGTGCCCGTGGCCGACCTGGAGATCCTCGACGACTGGCGGGTGTCGGGTCTCGCGGGCAGCGGCAGCAACAGTGTCGTGGCACGCGATGTCGTCGTACCGGCCCACCGCGTGCTGCCGGTGGCCCCGCTGCTCGGCGGCGAGTTCGCGTCGAAGGCCAACGCGGACGACCCGTTCTACCGGGTGCCGGTGCTGCTGATGTTCTGCGTCTGGGCGACGCCGAACGCCCTCGGCCTCGCCCGCTCGGCGCTGGCGGAGTTCCGCGAGCGGATCCACCGTCGGGGCATCACGTACACCTTCTACGAGCGGCAGAACGAGGCGCCCGTCACGCATCTGCAGACGGCCGAGGCGGCGTTGAAGATCTCCTGCGCCGAGCATCTGACCGACGAGATCGTCACGCTGCTCCAGACGCGGGCGGCGAGCGGGGAGCCGTACACGACCGAGGAACGGGCCGGGGTCCGGGCGCGCAGCGGCTATGTGGCGCGGCTCTGCCTGGAGGCCGCCGATCTGCTCGGCTCGGCCTCGGGCGCCTCCTCCCTCCACGAGGAGGTGCCGATCCAGCGGGCCGTGCGCGATCTGCGGGCGCTGAACCTGCACGCGTTCGTCCATCCGGCGACCAACCTGGAGCTGTACGGCAGGGTGCTGGCGGGGCTGGAGCCGGGGACGCCGTTCCTCTAGCCGCCGCTGCCCGATGTGCCGGGCGGCCGGTCCTCCCGTATCGCCGCGAACAGGGCGCGGGCCCGCCGGTCGTCCCACTTCACCGCGCTGCCCTTGGAGGTCCGCAGGTCCGGGTCGGCCACGGGCACGTTGAGCTGGCTGCCTTTGCCGGCCGTGGCCTTCTTCATGGCCTCGAACAGCTTCATGAGGTCGGGCAGTTCCGTGCCCTCGTCGACGATGAGCGTGTCGAGGCCGGCGTTCAGGGTCGGGAAGGACTTGGACGGGTCGGCGAGAGTGGACGGGGTGGCCGCCTTGTCGGCCAGGGCCGCGAGGAACTTCTGCTGGTTGCGGGTACGGCCCAGATCCCCCTGGGCCTCCTGCTTGCGCTGCCGCACGAAGGCCAGTGCCTCGGAGCCGTCGAGGGTCTGGCAGCCGGCCTGCAGATCGGCGCCGGAGTCCTTGTCCCGTACGGCCTTGTCCAGGCACATGTCGACGCCGCCGACCGCGTCCACCACCCCCACGAAGCCGGCGAAGCCGATCTCCGCGTAGTGGTCGATGTGCACGCCGGTGTTGCGTTCCACGGTCTGCACGAGCAGGTCGGGGCCGCCCAGCGAGAACGCCGCGTTCAGCTTGTCGGGCGTGGCCCGGTAGCTCCTGCCGGTGTCGGGATCGACGTAGGGCGGGAGGGTCACCCAGGAGTCGCGCGGCAGGCTGAGCATCGTGGTGCCGTTCGCCCCGGTGTGCAGCAGGATCACCGAGTCGGTGCGGCGGCCGTCGGTCGAGCCGGTATTGAGGTCCTTCTTGTCCTGCTCCGAGAGGCCGTCGCGGCTGTCGGAGCCCACGACCAGGTAGTTGGTGCCCTCGCCGGGCGCCACCCGGCCGCTGAGTGTGCCGAGGTCGACGTCCTGGTTGAGCCGGGTGTCGGCCCAGACGTACGTACCGGCGCCGGCGAGGGCCAGGACGGTGGACAGGACGGCGGCCGTGCGCACGAGGCGGCGGCTGCGTCCGGCCCGGCGGCGCGGGTTCCTGCTGCCAGGGTTCGTGCCTCCAGGGGCCCCGCTGCCGCCTCTTCGTCCACGCTCCTGGACGCCACTGTCGTAGCGTCCGGGCGCGGCCGACGAGGACATGCCGGGCAGGGGTGCGGTCCGGGTCGACGGCGGGGGCACCATCGGGGACGAGGACGGGACCCTTCTCGGGTCCTGCCCCGCCCGGTGGTCTCCCGGATGGTCGGTCCAGTCGCTCATCGGCCCGTCCTGCTGTGAGGTCAACGCATCGGCACACCCTTATTACGGAACCGGCCCACCGATCTGTTCAGCGGCCGTGCCGGAGCGCTGCATCCGCTGCCACCTGAGCCGGCTGCCGACCAGCAGCGCGACCAGCGACTGGATGACGACGAGGTACATCAACTGCCGGTAGACGACGATCTGGAACGGCATCGACCACAGGGCCCGTACCGGCTCGCCGTCGAGTCTGAGCGCGTAGCCGGAGCAGACGATCTGCACGCCGAAGAAGGCGAACCACACCCCGGCCGACTCCACCGGATCGCGGAACAGCACGCCGTACAGGGCGTAGACGTCGATGACGGGCGCGAGCAGTGGCAGCGCGACCTGGAAGAGTGCCAGGTAGGTCAGCCCGCGCCGCCCGAACCGCCCGGCGGGCCCCCGGCCGAAGAGCGCCCCGCGGTGCTTCCACATGGCCTGCAGAGTCCCGTAGCACCACCGGTACCGCTGCCGCCACAACTGCCTGACGCTGGTGGGAACTTCGGTCCAGGCGACGGCGGACTCCTCGTACAGCACCCGCCAGCCGGCCCGCCACAGGGCCATCGTCAGGTCGGTGTCCTCGGCGAGGGTGTCCTCGCTGACCCCGCCGACGCCGATCACCGCGTCCCGGCGGAACGCCCCGATGGCGCCCGGGACGGTCGGCATGCACTCCAGCACCTCGAACATGCGCCGGTCGAGGTTGAAGCCGAAGACGTACTCGAGGTGCTGCCATCTGCCCAGCAGGGTGCGCCGGTTGCCGACCTTGGTGTTGCCGCTGACGGCGCCGACGGCGGGATGCGCGAGCGGCTGGACGATCCGCTCGATGGCGTCGGGCTCGAAGACGGTGTCGGCGTCGACCATCACGACGATGTCGTACCGGGCGTACGCGAGGCCGGTGTTGAGGGCGGCGGCCTTCCCGGAGTTGGGCTGCCGCACCACCTCCACCCTCGGGTCCCCCATGTTCTCGGCGATGTCGGCGGTACGGTCGCTGGACCCGTCGTCGATGACGATGATCTGCAGCTCCCGCTGACTGGAGTCGAGCAGCGACCGCAGGGTCGACCCGATCCCGGCCTCCTCGTTGTACGCCGGGACGAGCACGGTCACCGGCCCGGACGTGTCGCGCATCCAGGGCGCCCCGGTCCGGAACCGCTCCAGCCGGCGCACATGCGCCCGCGCGAACAGGGCCAGCAGCAACAGCCGCAGCACACCGAGCCCACCGGCGACGCCGAGGATCCAGATCATGGCGGTGGAGAAGACCTGCCCGATCCGCGTGACCCAGATCAGCCCCTCCCCCGACCACCGCTCCACGAAGGAGGCGGACTTGTACGGGACGAGCCCGAGCCCGTCGGACACGGTGGTGAACCGGTCGACTCCCCGGTTCCTCAGCAGCCTGCGCACCTCGGCATAGGCGCTCTCCGTCTGGCTCAGCTGCCGGACGATCCCCTGCGCCGGCTTCCGCGCGCCCTTGTCGGCGGAGACGAGCACGTACCCGTACCCGGTGGCCCGCCGCGCCGCGTCCCACTCGCGACCGCAGAGTGTGTCGGGGGTCGTCGTCCGCGGCATCCGCAGCAGGTTGGTCCGCTGTCCGGTGGTCCCGGCCAGAGCACTCTGGGTCAGCTCCAGCTCGGCCTCGAAACGGGGCCCGGACGACTCCCCCAGCACGGCCCCGGTGTACGTGTTGGACCCGATCTCATGTCCCTCGGCGCGGATCCGCCGCACGAGATCCGGATGCCGGGCGGCTTGGGCGCCATGCACGAAGAAGGTGGCCCGCGCGTTGTTCCTGCGGAGCAGATCCAGCAGCCGCGGGGTCCACACGGGGTCCGGCCCCCCGTCGAAGGTGAGCGCGACGGTCCGGGCGGGCATCCCCCGGTCCGTATCCCGTCCCGGTTGATCCCGATCACGGGCCCGCCCTTGGCCACGGCATCGGGCACCGGCGAGGCACAGGGGGTCCGCGTCTTGGCGGCGTCGACCTCGTGCTGGGTCCAGCCCTCGAAGATCAGGAAGGCGAAGACGAGGGGGAGGGTGAGGGCGAGGAGGAGCCAGTGGGCTCGGGGGTCGCGGGATTGTTTGTGGCGGGCGCGGGCGCGGGCCCCGGGTTTCGACTCGGCGGGGGTCAGGGGGCGTCACCGCCCCCGGGCCCTCCCTCACGGCCTCCTCGGGAGACGCCGCCTCTTCTCGGCTTCGGATGCTTGGTGTGGTGGGGGGTGCGCATGGGGCGGGAGTGTAGTTACGGGATGGCGGTTGAATGGCCGTAACAGCAAACTCGGGCGGAACCTAGGCCTGCGACTCGTGCTCAACGGTCGGCGGTGACACGTAGGTCCCTCGCTGCGGAACGGTGAAGACCAGTCCTTCCTCCACGAGCACTGCGATCGCACGGCGCACAGTCGTACGTGCCAGTCCGTATTGCTGAACCAGCTGCGACTCGCTGGCGATCGGCCGATTGGGCTGCCAGTCCCCCCGCTTGATCCGCGCCCGCAGGATCTCGGCGAGCTGACGGTACGGGGTCACGGGGCCCTCGTGATCAATTTCGGCATCAGGCTGAAAGTTCATGATCGGGAAGCTACTCGTACAGCCAACAGCTCTGTCATTGAGATACGTCTGCATACGTAGCGATACAAGTCGAGCTAAGTTGGGAACCAGACAGCAAGAAACCCCGGCGACGGAGGCAAGCCGTCCCGGGGCACGGCCAACGCTGAAATGGAGCGCTGACAATGCTGGACCCTATCGTCCGCACCCTCGCGTGGATGCTGAGCCGGTGCACCCCACGCCCCCGAGGTCGCCACCGCCTCGGCGCGGTGCCACCTCTACGCGTCACCGGCACCCCACCGCCGCCTCCTCGCTTCACCGAACAGCTCGACGACAACGCATGCCACGCCGTACGCGCCTGGGCCCTGGACCCCACGGAAGACCGCCGCCAACGCGAACGCCGCCGAGCCGCCCGCCTGGCCACCTACGGCATCGACGTGGGCACGAAACACATCCACGGCGCACGAGTCCCGGCGGCCACCCGATGACGCGCCCGGCGGTGCGCATGTGCACCCACTGCGAGCGCTCCACGTATGAACCGATCCCGGTCCGGATCCCGCTCGGCAGCTCCCCCGCCCCAACAGGCCCCGGCCTCACCATCTACGCCTGCCAGGAGTGCGTCACCCACTACCCGCCCCTGCAAGAGGCAGCCGAACTCCTGGAATCCCCCCACCCCCACTCACGCATGACCCTCCACGTCTACAAGGTCGACGCGAAGGGCACCGTGACCGAGGACCACGGCAAGGTCGAGATCCTGGCCGGCGGCCCCCACGAGCCTGTGCCGCAAACCTCCACATACCCGCCATGCGCCTGCCCTCGATGCGGGGCGACGCGATAGCAAAACACCCAGCCATACCGAACGCCCCGGACGCAGCACGACCAAGCGTCCGGGGCGTTCACCGGTGAGGCACGATCAGGACACGCCCCGCTCCGCTGCACCCCCATACGCCCTAAATGCCCCGGCAATCGGCCAAGTTCGCTCTGGCGAAAGCGAGAACCCCACCGATAGCGTCTGTCCCCTGAACTCACATCTGTCTCACGGGGAGAATCCACTGTGAAGCGCCGCCCTTTGCCCGTTGCCGCCGCGCTGGCCGCGACGGCAGCACTGCTGTTGTCGGCCTGCGGTAGCGGGGACGACAAGCCCAGCGACAACGACAAGATCGCCGGAGCAAACCAGGAAGCGGAGACGCCGAAGGGGTCGGCATCCCCTCAGGAGCACCGGCGGAAGACAAGCCGGACGGCGTGGACGTGTCCCTGCCCAAGGACATAAACCTGGTCTTCGACTGGGACAAGCCGAAGGACAAGAACGAGGCGGCTGCGATGCAGGACGCGGCGAACTTCGTCCGGGCCATCTACCGAGGCGTCGACAAGCGCACGACCAAGGACGCTGCCTTGGTCGCCTACTCGACCGGCGATGGGACGAGGTACGCGAAGACGCAAATCAACGCCCGGCTAGAGGGTGGTTGGACGGCACACGGCACACGGCGCCACTATCAGGCCACTACCCGGTCCGCGCCGAACGGCAACTCGGTGGAGGTTGCATTCTGTGTGGATTCGAGCAAGTTCTACTCTAAAGAAGTCAAGACTGGAAAGATCCTTAAGAGCGCCCCCAGTATCACGTCCTTCGACTACTTCAAGATCGTCATGATCAAGCTCCCCACCGGAGATGGCCTGTGGCAGGCCTCCAAGGTTTACGTCGAGGCCAAGGCGGCGAAGTGCCAGTGAATAGGTCACGGCATCTAGCCCTCCGCACAGGCGCAGCTGCCCTGGGGCTGACCCTGGGGATGCTCGCTATCACGGAACCGGCCTACGCGGACGAAGAGCCGGCCAACGCTCAGGGCGCCAACACAGAACAGTCAGGTGGCGGCGACGGCAAAGGCGTCTACGCCGCCGCCCGCATCCAGTACTCCGGCTCCGTCGCCAAGGGCGGCGGCACCGGAAACGTGACGTCCACGGACGTCAACTGGACACCCCCTCCCTGCTGGTATGCCCCCTACCTCGGCGCCAAGGACTTCAAGAAGGAGATGTCCAAGCACATCGACAGCCAGCTGAACACGCCCGGAATGAGCGGGACCGCGGGCTCGGCGCTCGGCGAGACCAAGCGCCACTACGAGGACGAGTTCGACATCCCCGGGAAACCCGGCTACAAGGACTACAACGTCGAGAACGACGGCAAGGGAATGTTCTGGGCCGGCGTCGAGAACCCCAACGAGCCGGACTACCTCAAGCGAACCTCGTGCACGGACCTCCCGTTCTGGGTCGAGAACGGCGATGCCCCGCCGCCCCAGTACGAAGAGGCCATCACCCCGGAGATTCTCGCCGCTCTCGCCTACCAGCACATGGAACTCCCCGACACCAAGGTCACCCTCGCCCCCGAGACCAACACCAAGGTGAACCTGCCGACCTGGGCCTGGCTCGACAAGGCCGTCTTCGACGAGGTCCAGGCCACAGCCGCCCTCAACGTCCCCGGCTTCAACATCCAGGCCACCACCACCGCCAAGCCGGTATCCCTCAAACTGGAGCCGGGCACCGAGGACGCCGAGACCTACCCCGCCTCCGGCGAGTGCACCATCAACGCCGACGACTCCATCGGCGAGCCCTACGCCAAGGGCAAGGCCAACCAGACACCGCCGTGCGGCATCAAGTACCTCCGCTCCTCCGGCGACGGCACGTACAAGCTCCAGGCCACCATCACCTGGGAAATCACCTGGACCGGCACCGGCGGCGCCGGCGACGACCTCCCGAACGGCACCTTCGGCAACGACCAGGACATCACCGTCCAGGAAATCCAGTCCGTCAACAGGTGACAACCCTGGATCCTTCGTCCTGCTCGGCCGCGGAGAGTGGACCCCTGCCCGGACCAACTCGTCGCGGCCGATCACGCTTCGGCGCTGATCATCGTATGGTTACGCCGCATGTGGCCAGGAAAGCAGCCGCCCGAGGGCGGGCACGAACCTCAGCAGCCGCCCGCCGGGCAGCCATCGAATCCGTACCTGCAGCCCGGATACCACCAGACGAACCCATTCCAGCAGCCGCACGCGACGAACGCGCCCTCGCAACAGCCCGGTGTGCCGGTGCCTCCGTCGTCGAGCGGCGGCCGGAGCCGCAGCACGATCATCGCCGTCACCGTGGCGACAGCCGTCGTAGCAGCCGCGACCGCAACCGGCTTCCTCCTGCTCGGCAGCCGCGAGAACGACCAGGCGGGCAACGACCCCTCCCAGGCATCCTCGCCCCAGGCGAATCCGAGCAACCCCCGGGACACGGGTACAGGCACCGACGCCGAGACCCCCACCGTCAAGGGCTGGAAGGTGGTGACGAACCCCGACCAGGGAATCGCGTTCGACGTTCCGCCGCAGTGGGCGCTCCAGTCCCCTGACTGGGTCACGTATGTCTCCGAGAACGACGACCCGGACGACACCCCACTGATCGGGATGCGCGCCCCCGCGTACTTGAAGGAACAGTGGTGCGCCTCGGACGAGGACAAGAACGGCAGCGTGGAGCACACGCCGCTCGCCGTCACGGGATCCAGGGGCAACAACGGCGCGCGGAGTACCGAGGAGATCGCCGGCTCCGACCCCGAGACCTGGGTGTACGGGCAGTTCACCCAACCCGACAAGGCCAAGGTGAGACCGGCCACGGTGGAGCCGTTCACCACGAACTCCGGCATCAGGGGGAGCCTGGGAGCCGCCTGGTCCGTAGGCGTGAAGAAGACCCAGAAGTGTTCGACGGACGGCAAGGCATGGACATTCGCCTTCAAGAACACCCAAGGCGACCTGGCCTCTTGGTCGTTCTACGGCGCCAAGGGCGTGTCCGACGAAGTACCTGAAGCGACGGTACGGAAGATCGCCGCCACCGTACGGCTCTACCAGGATCCGTCGGGCTCCTGACAGCGAGCACCACCAGGAGCGGATACGACGGAGAGCAGGAGCGAGGCGTAGGCCGAGATGATGCACAACTCGACCTTGTTCTTCTTCGCCCAGCGGCGGATGGCCAGGCCCTTGTGAGCGGACAGGTTGTCCATGATCACGTAGATGGACGCGCCGCCGGGCCGGGCGGCTCGGCTCGACTTCAGCGCGGCCAACGAGTGGGCGGCGCCCTTCCTGCGGCGATTGACATCCGCAGCCGGTCCTCGCTCGACCGAGTACCAGCCGTGAAAACAGCGCGCCTCGTAAGTGCGGTGGAACGTGGCCGGCACCCGGTCGGGGTGTTTCTTCCTTCTTCGTCGTCACGACTGAGCAGGCAGGGACGGCCTCCCGCCCACTGAGGGTCCAGACAGTCCAGTCCGGTCTCGTTGAACCGTGGATCACATCCCGGACGGCGTCCTCGTCGACCTGCACCACCTGGAAGATCACCGGCGCCCGGTTCCCACCGGCCGAGCCAGCGGCATCATCACGCGCCGTCAGCGCACCTAGTCGGTACTGCCACGGCGCACGAGCTGCTGCAGCTCTGCCTCTCCTGATCGGTCAGTCTGCGCACACGGACAGGCCCAGCCAACGCGCCTCCGGCGGTCGGATCGGACATCACCAGCACATCCATCCGTAACGACGGCCAACCGGCGCACCTATGCGATCAGACCACTAACGGGTCATGGCCTGGGGCTCCTTCACCGTCACGTCCCACTCGAACGTGGACAACCCGTCCGGCAGCCCAGGTTGTGCGGCGGACCGTCCGGGTCGGTCAAGTCGGTCCAGGTCACCTTCCAGGTGATGGACGCTTTGAAGGGGTAGGTGCCGCTGCTGGACACGCGGAGGTACGTGACGTTGCAGCCGGCATCCCTGTCGCTGTCGGTCGGCGTGACAACGGATGCTCCCATGCGGAGAAGTCGCCGCCCCCGAGGCCCATGAAGGCCGACGCGATCGTGTGACCTTTGTGCAGATCTCTTCACGATGGCGATTGCCTACGTGGACACACTTTCACCAGGCGCGCTCCTAGGGAAAGACGCGCCGATGCACGAACATCTCCATCCCCACCCTCTTCCGCCCGAATCACCCAGCTCCAGCGGGAAGTTCGCACTGGTGAACCGCAGAACCGAGCAGATACCGTCGTAGTACTTGGCAGACCGATACTGCTTCTCGGGGGATTCACTTGAAGCGCCGCCTACCGCCCTGCTCACTGCCGCGCCCGCCTCGCGCCTCCCGTCGGGGCCCACGCGACGGGCCCTTCGGCCGCTCCCCGGACATCGCTGCCCAGGCGCTCACAGCCGCCACCCGCTGATCCGGCACAGACGGGGTCCGCCACTCCGCGAGGCCGCCACCAAACCGACAGAGACTGAAATTCCCAGATGAGCGATCTGCGCCTCGAAGACACCATTTTCGAGCACTTGAAGAAGACTTTCTCCTCGATCAGCGACCGCATGGAGGACGCCCGTCGCGACCTTCGAGGCACAGACTCCTCGGCGGTCGGCGAGAGCCAACTCATCGAGGATGTTCAGGACTTCGCCGATGACTGGGGCTATGGCATCAAGCAGCTCGGCAAGCACACCCACGGCGCGGTGAAGATGATCAACAAGATCGGCGAGACGTTCGACGGCCTTGACCTTGAGCTGGCCCAATCGCTCAAGGCCAAGAAGAAGGGCAAGTAGCGTGGCTGGTCAGCGCACCGTCCCTCCCAACATCGGCTGGGACCCCACTCCCGGAAGCGTGGAGGACACCCGGGAACTCGCCAAACGGCTGGGCAAGCTGGCGGGCGAACTGGGCACGGCAGTACGAGAGCTGGAGCGAATAGAGTGCGGCGCCTGGAAGGGCAAGACCGCTGTCGCCTTCACCGAGTACATAGGCGAGGACGTCACTCCGCTCATCCGCAAGAGCCACGAGTCCTTCGACAAGGTATCCCGCGCGCTGCACCGCTGGGCCAACGACCTCCAGGACTTCCAGGACGAGACGGACCGGCTGGAGAAGAAGGCCGGGGAGAAACTCGACGCCAAGGCTGAGGCCAAGGAAGGCACTGACGAGTACGGCAAGGCCTCCGGCGATGTCACCGGCCTCATCCAGAAGGTCCATGAGCTCGAGGACCGCTACAAGCAGGCCGCCGCGAAGATCAGCAAGGAGCTGGACAAGGCCGCGGACATCGCTCCCGACGAGCCCGGCTTCTGGGAGAAGCTGGGCAACGGCATCGCGGACGCCTGGGGCGCCACCGGCGACTGGCTCAAGGAGCACGCCGACCTGATCAAGGCGATCGGTGACGTACTGGGCGACATCACCGCGGTCCTCGGTTTTCTGGCCATCGTCACCCTCCCGTTCCCGCCGCTCGCGGCCATCTTCGGCACCGCCGCACTCATCGGAGCGGGCCTGACGCTGGCGACTCACGGCGTGGCCAAGGCCGCCGGCGCGGATGTGAGCTGGGCAACGCTCGGACTGGACGCGCTGGGCCTGATGCCGGGCATCGGCATGTTCGGCAAGGGTGTCAAGGTGGTCGGTAAGACCGCGGATGAGGCCCTGGGCGCGGCCAAGGCCACGTCGAAGCTGCTCGGGGAGGGGTTCAAGTACAAGGACATCGGCCGCTCCAAGGTCCTGCTTTCCTTTGGGAAGGCCTCAGAAGGCCTCACCGAGGGATTCGGGAAAGCCGGCCTGATAAAGATCGGAGGCGTGTCCGAGCATGCCTATCAGGTCTCACACGCAAGCAGTAATTTGATGTCACGTGCGGGCGGACTCGTGAGTGCCGGATACCAACAAGGACAGTGGTTGGGCACAAAGGGGATCAATACGCTGCTCAAGGGAAACATGGATCCCATCAGTGGCCTTGGCAGGGCGATCGACGGTGGTTTCAAGATCGCACCGAAGGTCGGTACACACATAGGCCAGGCGCTGTCCGGTGATTAGTCGCAGAACCGAGTGCTCCACGTGAGAAAGGCCGCACCACAATGAACATCTGGCAGCCCGGCCCCGGGGAGACCCTGCTCGCCCGCGCTCCGGTCACGTTCGCCACCGGCGCGGCCGCACCGGTCCGGGGCATGCGCTGGTTCCGTGACCTTGAGCGCAAGGACATCCAGCACGAGCTGCCGGGCTGGCCAGAAGGGCCCTCCTACACACCCCGCTCCACGAGCGGGGCGGTCGCCCACAAGTCGCTGAGAGGCGCCGCCACGGCGGCGGGCGTCGCGGTCATGGCTTTTCTCAGCGCAGCCGGCGGCAACCTCAGTGGCGGCGGCACATCCGGTGACGAGGGCTCCGACACTCCGGACGACCCGGCGGACGAGGTCGAGGACTTCCCGGTCTTGTGGGCCGGGCCAGGGACGATCGCCCGCACTCTGCCATGGCAGTTGGATCCTGGCCGAGCGGATGAGAAGCACCATTTCACACATCTGATCGTCACCGACCGCAGGATCGTCATCGTCCACCTGCCCTTCGTCAAGAAGGACATGGAGTTCATCGACGACAACGTGATCTGGGAGTGCCCTCGCTCCGACATCGGCAGCGTGGAACTCAAGGATTTCAAGGACGGCGAAGACTTCAAGGTCACTTTCGTGGACGGCTCGTGGTGCAGACTGCGCTGCAGGGCGCGCCGAAAGCTCACTCGCTATCTGACTCCCCCACGCGAGCTGATTGCTCCTGACTCCCTGACGCCGCAACAGCGAGCCACCGTATTGGACTTCGCCGACGAGAAGGAGACGCCGGCGTCCGTGTCTCCCATCATCACGCGAAACCCAACCGGTCGCATTCGGGTCGAGATTCTGCTCCCGAGCAGGTACACATCCGTATTCGGAGCCTCGGAGGTGAACATCACCATGGAACCCGACGGAACAAGGGTCGACATCGGCGACTACCTCCCCGATGACTTCTGACCTCATCTCCTCATCTCATCCGGAACGGCCTGCGACCCAATGACACCCGCTTCTGATTCCACGGCACCGCTCCTGCCACCGGCCCCGCCGAGCGACCCACCCCCCGTCTGGTTCCTCACCCCCGAGGGCTTCTTCACCCTCCCGCTCGCTGCCACCCCTGAAGAACGGGCACAGCGCGCCGACTCCTTCGTACGTGATCTGTACTCGCGGGGGGACGAAACCATCTGGAGTCCAGCCTCCCCCTACTACGCGGGAGTCGCGGAGCTCCTGTTGGACACCGGGGTGTCCTACGCGGCACTGGGCTTGTTCTCCACCTCCGAGGAGGAGCACACTCCGGAGGGCGACGTGATCAGGCACGATCTCTCCGAGGGTGCTGCCCAGTGCGCCTTCACCCTGGCCGCTGTCCCGACGGACCATGTCGAAGCGGACACGGATGTCGTGGCTCAGGGCATCCTCGCGACCCTCTCCAAGGACCATTACAACGACGTCCACTGGCTCGACCTGCCCTGCGGGCCGGCGGTGGCCTGCGCCACTTGGCGCCAGTTCC
The DNA here is from genome assembly GCF_050937045.1 of Streptomyces sp. CA-179760. Classification (NCBI taxonomy): domain Bacteria; kingdom Bacillati; phylum Actinomycetota; class Actinomycetes; order Kitasatosporales; family Streptomycetaceae; genus Streptomyces; species Streptomyces sp. CA-179760. The sequence goes on along the minus strand of NZ_JBNJLZ010000001.1, from coordinate 5,644,679 downwards.
AGATCAAGCCCGAAATGACGGCGAACGGTGACGCGAAGGATCTCGTCACCGCTCAGCTTCAGGTGCATGTCCCATTCCCCACCGGGCCGTTCACAGCAGTCTTCACGCTCTTGACGGCATACGTCGACCACTGGCAGAAATTCTGCGAATTGATGGGGGCAGTACTTCAGACGGTGTCCTTCGTCGACCCGGTCGATGCGGTGCCCGAAGCGACGTCCGCCGGTTCGTGACGGGGCCTGGTGGCTGGCTCCTGACAAGGAAACGGTCCTGCGGACTGCCGCCCGGCGCGACGCCGTCGCCTGCGCTCTGGCCCCAGCAGCCCACCGCCTTCCGTGGGCCACGGCCCATGGATGTCCGCAGGACGCTTCCTCTGCCCAGCCGTGTGGCGTCTTGGCGGTAGCCGTACTCGCGCAAGCGGCGTCCTTGACTCTCTCGCGCTGGTGTTTCTAGCGGCGAAGGTCAGGACAAGCCCTTAGCGAAACGGAATCCCTCAGCACCACGGCGCCGACGCCTGGCACCGCAGCGTCCGAGCATCACCTGTTTGGGCACGATCAGAACACGGCCACTCCAGGGGGCTCGATACGCACCGTTTGCCCCTGTTCTCACGGAAGTTCGCTCTGGTGAAACCGGAAACCTCACCGGTAGCGTCAGTGCCCATACTGAACTTCTGTCTCTCACGGGGAGCCACTGTGAAGCGCCGCCCATTGCCCGTTGCTGTCGCGTTGACGGCAACGGCAGCACTGCTGTTGACGGCCTGCGGTAGCGGGGACGACAAGTCCAGCGACAACGACAAGATCGCCGGCGCCGACCAGGGAGCGGGGACGCCGAAGGAGTCGGCATCCCCCTCGGGAGCACCGGCAGGGGAAAATCCGGACGGCGTGGACGTGTCACTGCCCAAGGACATGAACCTGGTCTTCGACTGGGCCAAGCCGAAGGACAAAAACGAGGCGGCTGCGATGGATGACGCCGCGAACTTCCTCCGCGCCATCTATCGCGGCGTCGACAAGCGCACCACGAAGGACGCGGCGGTGACGGCCTACAGCACCGGTGGTGGCTTGCACTACGCGCAGGTGCAGATCAACGAATGGATCAAGGGTGGCTGGACGGCTTACGGAACCCGCCGTCACTTCGATGCCACCACACGGTCTGCCCCGAACGGCAAATCCGTAGAGGTCGCGTTCTGCGCCGACACCAGCAAGTTCTACGGCAAAGAGGTCAAGACGGGGAAAGTCTTGAAGACTGACCCGAGCCCCAAGGACTTCGGCTACTACAGGATCGTCATGGTCAAGTTCCCTACGGGCAACGGCCTGTGGCAGGCATCCAAGGTGTTCGTCGAGACAGCTGCGGAGAAGTGCCAGTGAACAGGTCACGGCCCACAGGCTTCGGCACCACCACTGCCGCACTGGCCCTTGCGGTCAGCACGCTCGTCATCACCGCACCGAACGCCGTGGCGGAACCGGTGGACTACGACAAGGGACGCGAGGCGCAGGAGGGCGGTACGGACGAAACTGGCGTCTACGCCGCCGCCCGCATCCAGTACTCCGGCTCCGTCGCCAAGGGCGGCGGCACCGGAAACGTGACGTCCACGGACGTCAACTGGACACCCCCTCCCTGCTGGTACGCCCCCTACCTCGGCGCCAAGGACTTCAAGAAGGAGATGTCCAAGCACATCGACAGCCAGCTGAACACGCCCGGAATGAGCGGGACCGCGGGCTCGGCGCTCGGCGAGACCAAGCGCCACTACGAGGACGAGTTCGACATCCCCGGGAAACCCGGCTACAAGGACTACAACGTCGAGAACGACGGCAAAGGAATGTTCTGGGCCGGCGTCGAGAACCCCAACGAGCCGGACTACCTCAAGCGAACCTCCTGCACGGACCTCCCCTTCTGGGTCGAGAACGGCGATGCCCCACCGCCCCAGTACGAAGAGGCCATCACCCCAAAGATCCTCGCCGCTCTCGCCTACCAGCACATGGAACTCCCCGACACCAAGGTCACCCTCGCCCCCGAGACCAACACCAAGGTGAACCTGCCGACCTGGGCCTGGCTCGACAAGGCCGTCTTCGACGAGGTCCAGGCCACAGCCGCCCTCAACGTCCCCGGCTTCAACATCCAGGCCACCACCACCGCCAAGCCGGTATCCCTCAAACTGGAGCCGGGCACCGAGGACGCCGAGACCTACCCCGCCTCCGGCGAGTGCACCATCAACGCCGACGACTCCATCGGCGAGCCCTACGCCAAGGGCAAGGCCAACCAGACACCGCCGTGCGGCATCAAGTACCTCCGCTCCTCCGGCGACGGCACGTACAAGCTCCAGGCCACCATCACCTGGGAAATCACCTGGACCGGCACCGGCGGCGCCGGCGACGACCTCCCGAACGGCACCTTCGGCAACGACCAGGACATCACCGTCCAGGAGATCCAAGCCGTCAACAGGTGAAGACACTGAGCGTGAGGCAGAAGTACCGGCTGGCCCGGCGATTCCTCGACACCGTAAAACAACTGCTTCACCCGCGTGATCACTCGTGCTCGCCCGGCGCTGCGCAAGACGGCACTACCTCCGCACCGGCGCCACTCAACCGCCGCTCACAGATGTGAAGACCCCGTGGCCAGGCCGCGGCCACCAGCAGCCACGTCCGTACGATGGGACATCGATTCGGCAAGCTTCAACCGACTGGCCCCGGGGTGCACATTCCCACGAGTTGGACATGAGCATGCGGCACCAGAGGTTCGGGCTCTTATGGCACGACCGGCGCGGCGCCGTCAATCGTGACAACCAGCCTTTGTGCGGCTGTGGCAGTGAGGTGAGCCCAACCGGAGCATCCTGACCACGCAATTGTTAACGGAGGGGCCCATGGGGGAGCACGAACGCCTGGTAGTCGACTACAAACTTCTGGAGTCTTCGAAGACAAATCTGAGGAACATCAAGAAAGCCCTCGATGGCATCGACAAGCACCGCGCCGACGTCCATGACATCTGGGGCCATGACAGCATCGCCGGCAAGATGGACGAGTTCGTCAGCAACTGGGACAACTATCGGCGTGAACTCCTCGAAAACGTCGAGGACTTGAGTAAGCAAGTAGAGACCTCGCTCAAGAGCTTCGAGAAGCTGGACCTCGATCTCAAGAACGCGAGCGAGAAAAAGCGCGGAAAAAAAGGGGGAAATTAACCGATGGGTGCAGGTAAGGGCAGGCGCCGGCCGGTCGACTGGCATCCGCTGGCGGAGAAGGATCCGATTCCCGGCGATCCGGAGGACATTCGCGACGAGGTCCGCAGGATGAAGGACCTCGCCTCGACCCTCCGTGACCAGGCCGGCATCCTACGCAAGGCAGCGGACGGCGAAGCGCTGCAGGGCAAGTACGCCGACAAGATCCGCGAGAAGTCCGGCGACCTCGAAAAGCGCTTCCGCGAGACGGCGGGCCGCTACGAACGCGTGGTCGGCGACCTCGGCAGTTGGGCCAACGAACTGGAGGGCTTCCAGGAACGGGCCGACGGCGTCCTCCGAGCCGCGAAGAAGGCGGATGAGGAACATGCTGCCGAGGTGAAGAAGAAGGAAGCTGAGGCCAAGGACGGCAAGGACGGCGACAAGAAAGCGTCGGAGGAGTCCAACCCCAACAGCCACTTGGCGACGTACCACAAGCAACTCAACCAGGTTATCTCCGACCGCAACTCCCGCGCTCAACATTACGCCGAGAAAATCGACAAAGACATCTCGGACATCATTAAGGACAGCAAGTGGGAGGACTTCAAGGACTGGGTGCACGAGCACGCGGATACGATCAAAACCGTCGTTGAAATCCTGAGCTGGGCAGCGACCATCATCGGGGTTATTGCCCTCCTCTTCACGCCGGTCGGATGGCTGGCGACCCTCATCACGGTGACCACTCTCAGTCTCACGGCGCTCGTCGGCGTCGGGCACACGCTGCTGGCCCTCTCCGGTGACGGAAGCTGGGCGGACGTCGCCATGGACGTCTTCGCACTGGCGACACTGGGATTCGGCAGCATCGCGATGAAGGGCGTGAAGGCCGCATCGACAACGCTCAAAACCGCCAGCCGGGCGGGACGGTTCCAGCGATACTCGAATCTGCGCAAGTTGCTCGACAAGAACATCATGCGATACGGCACCGACTCTGCCCGCGGCGCGAAAGCAGTGCGCGCGAAGGATGCGCTGCGCCAGATCGGATCTAAGGAAACACGCCCCGGAACGACCCGACTGGACCGCCTGCTTAACGGCGAAGCAGAGGTCGCTAGCGCGAGCAAGTTCGCTAAGAGTATGCGCGCCGAGTTCGGCGGGAATCCAGATGTGGTGAAGGCAGTCGACGCAATGGACAAGGCCGCACTGAAGTTCAAGCTGAACTACGGAGCTGCCACCACAGTGGACGTGGGCGACAAGCTCGGAGAAAAGGGCCCCTACGGGGACCAGTACGGCGATGCCAAGGATGTCCTTACGCGTGAAGTCGGAAGCCGCTGGTAACCATTTCGGAGTGCGGATTGACCGGCAGCAACCGGGCAGAACAAAAATCAAAGCAAAATTCGAGGGAGTGGAGATAGTGGCGACAATCCCGGCAAAGAGCCCACAGGAATCGCGAGCCATGAGGCTCCTTGCTGCGTGCACACTGGTACCGATCCTCTGTTTCGCCTTCCAGGACCTCGGCAGCAAGTACGGCGGAATGGACTGGCTCACCTACGGGTACGCGGCATGGCCGTTGATGATCGCGCCTGTACTGATGCTGTTCCTGCTTGCCAGGAACCGAGACCTCATCCGTAACCCGCGGATGGGCGCCAACTTCTCCCAGACGATCAAAATCGTTGCCACTATGTACCTGATCTGGAACATCATCGGGGCCATCGGCTACAGCTGGATCGCCGTGATTTCGGTGCTCTCCTCCCTGACTATCCTGATCGCCGACCGACAGCTCAAGAAGCAGGCCCGCGCGTGAGCACGCCCGATACAGAACAACAGCCACCCGCTGTCGAGGTAACTGCGCCCCGCGGCTACGAGCTCGTCCTGCCACCCGGTTGGGTCCGCATCCCCCTGCGCGAGGGCACGAAGGAAGCGCTCGAGAACCTCCTCTTCTCACACATGGGGCGAGTCCCGGAGGGCATTCCGCGGGATGATGCGATGCGCTTCCGGCTGGACATGCGCCGCCAGTTGGAGAAGCAGGCCCGTGCAGCCAGGAGAAACGGCGGCCTTGACCTCTACCTTCCAGCGCTCCCGCGCGGAGGAATTTTCCTCATGGCCTCCTTCATCGTTGCCGAGATGCCGCTCGGTCAACACCATGCGGTTCCTCCACAGGCAGTGATCGCTCAACTGGCCGACGAGGAGGTCCCCGGCGGAACGGCGACAAAAGTTGACGTGGCAGGGGCACCAGCACTCCGCCGCGCCTACCGCTCCGCCCCTGACGAGGAAAAGCTGAATTCCGCCCCTGAGGCCGTCCAGCAAACCGCCCTGCCGACGCGGCGAGTCGAGTATGTGCTCCCCGTCGCAGGGGATCCCGGTCGCTGGATCAGCATCAACTTCTCCACACCAGGCGACGGCGATATCGAGAGTGAATTCACCGGCGTGCTGGTCGAGTTGTTTGACGCGGTGGTCGGCACGTTCAAATGGAGTTATGAGTGAGCTGGCTCAACGTCAAGCACGCCATGGAGCTGTCCCCTTGGATCCGCATCCCGCTCATGTGGCCGGAACCAGGTCTTGAGGACGTCGAGGAGGCGCAGACACCTGAGGCGTGGGCACGCTACTTCGCCGAGGGGCTCTGGGAGGATTTCGCGCCGGAGAAGCCGAAACCGGGCGAAGTCGACCTGCTGACCAACATCCTGTTGATGTACGCCATCCGGGCTCCTGCAGCCTTTCCGGACTTCGAGGTCTTCCTCCATCTCCCGCACCCCGGGAGATTCCGCTTCCTGTATATGTCGACCTGGTGGAGATCGAGGAGGGTGAAGACCGGAAAACGGCACTGCGTGAACTGACCCACGCCGATGCGAGCTACACCGTCGAGCCCCCCATCGTCGAGGACTTCGACTCCCCGCATCTGGGATCGGGCTTGCGGGTGCTGCGCTACTACCAGGACGAGGACAGCAACGAGGTGCACGTCGGCCTCCGTTACGCCTGGCGCTACGAAAAAAGTACGGAAGTCGCGGACGTACTGATCATTCTGGCCGATCCCGACGCAGGCCGGATCCTCCGGTCTCTCGACGATGTCGACGAATTCGCCCGCACGATCCGTATCAGCCCGGATGAGGAACCGGGTACCTGGAATTCCTCATGACACTGGCGGCTACATCGTGCGTGGGCGCCGAACTCGCCTTGGCTTACTGAAAGGGGAAATCTGCGGCATGACGGCTTCCGTGCTGGAATCGGAGTTCCTCGACGCACCGTCCGACGATTCGCACAGCAGACCCTCTGATGGACGCGGACGGCAATACAGTCGACCTGTGCCAGTACCACTTGGCCGCACCTCCGTCCGGTCGGGCTTCACGGCACTGAACGAAGACCACAGCCGCCAGCACCGATCCATCGTCCACGCTGTATGGAACGGCTCGGCGGCGTCATAGACGCCGCCAGGGCGTGCTACCGCAGACGCCCTGCCCGGCTCTTCCCCTTCCCCTTCTTCCGCAGCCTCCGCATCCGTTCCCGCTCCCAAGCCGCTTCTTCCTCGGCCCCTGCACTGATCCAGCGGAGGACGAGCCAGCCCACCAGGCCGGCACTGATGACGTAGGCCAGAAAGGCGCTGCCGGTACCGGGGATATAGGCACAGGCCTCCGAACGGCAGTTCTTGCCGGGCAGTCCGCTCAGCAGATAAAAGAGCGGCCCGAAGGCGGCTGCGCAGCAGGCCGCCGTACCCGCAGCGTGCAAGCCACGCGCCAGGATTGTCCGGCCTGAGGCTCCGGCCGCACACCGCAGGGCTCCGATCGCTCCGAGCACGGTGATCAGGCCCAACATGCCACCGACCGCCCAGGAACCACCGGGCAGCTCCCACAGCGTCGGTACCGTCTCACGCGCGAATCGCTTCCACAGCCCCATGACCAGCAGGAGCACTGCCATGCCGACCACCAGGCAGACAACCACCCCAGCGATCTCCAGGCCGTCTCGGGCCGCGAACCTACGGTTGGCTCCTGCGTCTTCGGCTGGCCTCCGCACCTGTCGTCCCTTCACGCTCTACTGCCCCCACGACGCCCCGCACGATCATCTACTCGTGTCACAGCACCCACCGCAGTGAGTTGCCCGCTCACGTGAGTACTGAAGAGCACCTTCCCTGCTCCCTCGTCACTCAGTTTCGACGACAGGGAAAAGAGTTGTGACCTGATGCCTACGGGCATGCGACGCGTAGCATCGAACCGCCTCGGCATCCACAACGAAGCCGGCGCCTGGCGCCGGATCGGCAAGATCCCGCAGCCATCCGCAGACGTACTGCAGGGGGCAACCCACGTCTCCGCTCTGCCACGCTGCCCCCGCTGGGCGGTTCTTGCTGCGTTGTCCTGGCGGCAACGCCGCGACGCGCCAGCCCCTCACCGACGGCTGACGAACCCCGACCGCACAGGCATCGGCCCGGTGCTCCCAGCATCCGCTGCCGCACCGGGCCGACGCCTCACGGCTACTTGCGAGCCTGCTTGGCGAGCTCCTCGTCGATCTGCTCGAACTTGTCCGCCGCCATGGTCAGGTAGTCCCCCATGCCGTCCAGACCGTCCAGCGTGGTCTTCGCGCCGTTCACGAACTCCTCGAAGTTCTCGTCGAACGCCTTGGACGAGCTCTTCGTGACGTAGCCGCCCTGCACGAGGTTGTTGATGTACTTCTTGAGGCCCTCGAGCTTCTCGTGGAGCCTTTCCTTCTCCTTCACGACATGCTTGGCAGCATCCCGCATGTCCTGATAAGTGACATCAAGGTCCTTGGCCATGAAGCCGCTCCCTCTCACAACGCCGCAGGGCCAACCCCCGTGGCTCCCTGTTCGCGGACTCATCGGCCCGTAGGCCGAGTTACTGATCGCACGTGGCAACCGGTGTGATCGTCCGCTCTTGCGTCTGCAGCTTACGGGTGTGGCCAGTGGTGCCACATCCCCCACCTGTGAACGAGACGTCATGAAGTCGTGCACGACGTTGCCATCGGGAACGTCTCGGCGCCTCCCCATTGCCTCACTGTCGTACCGAACGGATATCGTCCCTTACGACTGTGACCCGCGTGACTGAAGCGAACAGACAGCGAGCAGGCAGCGGACGCAGCGACAGAGACCACCGCGGCCACACCGGCCCAGTGGCACGGGGAGGACTAGTCGTGCGCCTGACTCTGACCGTCGTCGACCCGTACGGCGGTGGCACCGCCGACGTCGTGCTCGATGCCGATCCTGAGTCCACCGTGGGGGACATCGCGCAGGAGCTGGCAAAGCAGGTGGGGCACAGCGGGGCGCAGGTCATCCCGCTCGGGCAGCACCGGCACGCGCCGGCCAACAACGCGCCCCTCGTGTACGTGGACGGATACCCCGTCGATCCGCACGCCACCGTCGTCGGTTCGCCCCTGCGCGAGGGCGCCGTCGTCAGTCTTCAGGATCCGTCCGGGTGTCTGCCCGGTGAGCCCACCGGGCTCGTCGAGCTGCGGATCGTCGGCGGGCCTGCCGCCGGGTTCGTGCACCGGCTCGGGGTCGGGCGCTACGACATCGGCAGCGGGGCCGCCTCGTACGTCCGTATCGACGATCCCGAGGTCGACGCCCGGGCCCTCACCCTCTCCGTCGCCACCGACGGCACCTGCCAGGTCGCCGTGCACATGGACAAGGAGCACGTCGCCCTCGACGGCACCTCCCTCGCCGAGAGCGAGAAGGAAGAGCCCGGCGACAAGAAGAGCGAAAAGAAGAAGCAGAAGAAGCAGAAGGAGAAGCAGAAGGACGACAGCGGCGAGAAGAGGAAGGACGGGCCCGGCGAGTGGCCCCTCGGGGGCAGATCGCCCTCGGGAACACCCTGCTCGAACTCACCCGGTACACGCCCCCGAACGCCGCCCTCAAGTGGTCGGACGACGGAGTGGGCCTCGACTACAACCGCCCTCCGCGGCTGCGCCCGCCCGAGCGGCAGACCAACTTCCGGCTGCCGTCGCCGCCCCGCGAGTACGAGGCCCGGCCGCTGCCCTGGCTGATGGCCTTCACGCCGCTGGTCGGTGCCCTCGTCTCCGTGATGATCTTCCAGCGCTGGTACTACCTGATCATGGCGCTGCTGAGCCCGATCCTGCTCTTCGCGAACTACCACAACGACAAGAAGCACGGGCGTAAGTCCCACGCCAAGCAGGTCGAGGAGTACGAGGAGCAGAAGGAGCGGATCGAGAAGGACGCGCAGGACGCCCTCGTCGCCGAGCGGAACGACCGGCGGCATGCCATTCCCGACCCGGCGACCGTCCTTGCTCTCGGCACCGGGCCCCGGACCCGCCTCTGGGAGCGGCGGCGGACCGATCGCGATCATCTTCTCGTCCGTTTCGGGACCGGGCAGCTGCCCTCGGCCGTCGTGCTCGACGACCCCGAGCAGGACGACCACCGCCGCCAGGTGACCTGGAAGATCGAGGATGCCCCGGTCGCGCTGCGCCTGCGCACCCTCGGTGTGATCGGCATGGCCGGGCCCGGGGACTCCGCCCGGGCTCTCGGGCGGTGGGCCGTCGCGCAGACCGCGGCGCTGCACAGCCCGATGGACGTGCAGTTCTACGTGCTGAGCGAGAACGCCGCGCAGGAGTCCTGGGACTGGGTGCGCTGGCTGCCGCACGCCCGGCCGTCCGGCGGTCAGGATGTCAACGCGCTGATCGGGACCGACGCCGAGACCGTTGGTGCCCGTATCGGCGAGCTGACGCAGATCCTCGACGCGCGCAAGAAGGCCGCCGAGGAGAACAAGTCGCAGGCCGGTTCGAGCTTCAGCGATCCCGACATCGTCGTCGTGTGGGACGGGTCCCGGCGGCTGCGGTCGCTCCCCGGCGTCGTGCGGTTGCTGCGCGAGGGGCCCGCGGTGTCCATGTTCGCCATCTGCCTGGACGCCGAGGAGCGGTTCCTGCCCGGTGAGTGCCAGGCGTACGTCGTCGCCGAGCCGAAGGCCGAGGAGTACGAGCCCGCCCAGCAGGTCCAGCAGCAGTCCCAGCAGCAGGTGGCCGGTGGTTTCCCCTCCTTCCAGGCCTGGCACACCAACGATCAGCAGCCCCAGCAGGCCGGTCGCGCCGAGCAGTTGAGGCTGCGCGTCGAGGAGGCCGGTGCCGAGCGGCTGAAGGACGTACGGCCCGACTTCGTCTCCGCCGCCTGGTGTCTGCGGCTCGCCCGTTCGCTGTCGGCGCTGCGGGACATCAGCGGGGAGACCGAGGACTCGGCGCTTCCGGGTTCGAGCCGGCTGCTGGACGTGCTGCAGCTGGAGCCGCCGACGAGTGACGCGATCACGGCGCGGTGGCGGATGGGCGGGCAGTCGACGCTGGCCGTCATCGGTGAGTCGTACGACGGGGCGTTCGGGATCGACATCCGCAAGGACGGTCCGCACGGTCTCATCGCCGGTACGACGGGTTCCGGTAAGTCGGAGCTGCTGCAGACCATCGTGGCGGCGCTGGCCGTGGCGAACACGCCCGAGAACATGACCTTCGTGCTGGTCGACTACAAGGGTGGCGCGGCCTTCAAGGACTGTGTGCATCTGCCGCACACCGTCGGCATGGTGACCGACCTCGACGCGCACCTGGTGGAGCGGGCCCTGGAGTCGCTGGGTGCCGAGCTGCACCGGCGCGAGCACATCCTGGCCTCCGCCGACACCAAGGACATCGAGGACTATCAGGATCTGGTGCGCCGGGATCCCTCGAACCCGCCGGTGCCTCGCCTGCTCATCGTCATCGACGAGTTCGCGTCCATGGTGCGTGACCTGCCCGACTTCGTGACGGGGCTGGTGAACATCGCCCAGCGAGGCCGTTCGCTCGGTATCCATCTGCTGCTGGCGACCCAGCGGCCGTCCGGTGTCGTGTCGCCCGAGATCCGCGCCAACACCAACCTGCGTATCGCGCTGCGCGTGACGGACGGCGGTGAGTCGTCCGACGTCATCGACTCGCCCGAGGCCGGGCACATCTCCAAGAACACCCCGGGCCGCGCCTACGCCCGGCTCGGCCACGCCTCGCTGGTGCCCTTCCAGTCGGGACGTGTGGGTGGCCGTCGGCCCGGTGCGGCCGACCCTGCCGTGCTCATGCCCTGGGTGGGCCCGCTGACCTGGGAGGACCTGGGCCGGGCGGCGCTGGTCAAACCCAAGGCGGAGGCCCGTGAGGAAGAGGAGATCACCGACCTCAAGGTCCTCGTCGACACGATCCGGGATGCCAACAGCTCGCTCGGCATCCCGCCGCAGCACAGCCCGTGGCTGCCCGCGCTGGACGAGACGCTGCTGCTGGACGACGTCGAACTCCCCGCGTTCGCGGGCGGCCCCGGCAAGCTGCCGCCGGCCCCGTACGGCATCGAGGACCTGCCCGCCAGCCAGGCCCGGCGCCCGGTCGCCGTCGACTTCGCCTCCTTCGGCCATCTGATGATCGGCGGTGCCCCGCGCAGCGGCCGTTCCCAGGTGCTGCGCACCCTCGCGGGCTCGATCGCCCGTACACACTCGATCGCCGACGTGCACCTCTACGGCATCGACTGCGGCAACGGCGCGCTCAACGCCCTGACGCGGCTGCCGCACTGCGGCGCGGTCGTCGGCCGTAACCAGACCGAGCGGGTCGTACGGCTCGTCAACCGGCTCAAGGGCGAGATGGGCCGCCGCCAGGACCTGCTGGCGGACAAGGGCTTCGCGGACATCGGTGAGCAGCGGTCCTCGGTCGCCGAGGACGAGCGGCTGCCGCACATCGTCGTCCTGCTGGACCGCTGGGAGGGCTGGGTGCCCACGCTCGGCGAGATCGACCACGGTTCGCTCACGGACGAGTTGCAGACGATGATGCGCGAGGGCGCGAGCGTCGGCATCCACCTGGTGCTCACCGGTGACCGGACCCTGCTGGTCGGCCGTATCGCGACGCTCACCGAGGACAAGTACGGCCTGCGGCTCGCCGACCGCAGCGACTTCTCCGCGCTCGGCATCCCGGCCCGCAAGGTGCCCGAGGAGATCCCGCCGGGCCGTGCCTTCCGCAACGAGTTCGGTACGGAGACGCAGTTCGCGCTGCTCGCGGAGGACACGACCGGTCAGGGGCAGGCGGCCGCGCTGGCGGCGATCGGCGAGGCGGCCGCGGCCCGCGACGCCGAGGTGCCCCGTGCGCGCCGGCCGTTCCGCGTGGACAGCCTGCCCAGCCGTATCTCCTTCCCGGAGGCCTGGGAGATGCGCGACCCGGACGCGTCCCGCTCGCGTCTGTGGGGCCTGGTCGGCATCGGCGGCGACGAGATCGTCGGCTTCGGCCCGGACCTCGCTCAGGGCGTGCCGTCGTTCGTCGTCGCGGGTCCGGCCAAGTCGGGCCGTTCGACGGTGATGGTGAACTTCGCGCACTCGTTCCTGGCTCAGGGCACGCGTCTGGTCATCGCGGCGCCACGCCAGTCGCCGCTCCGTCAGCTCGACGGCTCGGACGGTGTGCTGAAGGTCTTCACCGGCGACGACATCGACGAGGACGAGTTCGAGGAACTCATCGACCAGGCGTCCCTGGAGGAGCCGATCGCCGTCCTCATCGACGACGGGGAGCTCCTGGAGGACTGCGACGCCGAGAGCCAGATGAAGAAGCTGGTCTCCCGCGGCGCCGAACGCGGCCTCGCCCTGGTCATCGCCGGTGACGAGGAGGACGTGTGCAGCGGCTTCTCCGGCTGGCAGGTCGACGCGAAGAAGGCCCGCCGCGGCATCCTCCTCTCCCCGCAGGAGTCCTCCAGTGGCGACCTCATCGGCGTACGCCTGAACCGCGGCATGGTCGGCGGCCAGGTCGCCCCGGGCAAGGGCATGCTGCACCTCGGGGACGGGGAGCTGCGGACCGTCGTCATCCCGGGGTGAGGTGTTGAGCGGGGTCGGCTCCCGCGTGGCCCGGCGGTGGTTACGCCGCCGGGCCCACTCAGCCGCCCCACGCCCCCTACCGCACCTTCGACATCCGAGCCCGAGGCCGCCCCGACTCCTCGCTCTCCGACTGATATTGGAGGTCGTCGCCCACCGGCCTGAGGCGGACCGTCGTGGCGGCCGGGTTGCAGCCGCTGTGGTTGGTCTTCGCGCCCACGGAGGTCGCGACGAGCTCCTTCTTCGTCACCTGCTTCAGGGTGAGTACGTCGACGCAGACGCCGCCGATCTGGTCGGTCTGGCGGAGCCGGCCCAGCTCCTGGCCTACGGAGGCCCGTGCGACCGTGATCCGGAACGTGCCGAGGGGCAGATTGCCGTCCAGGGCGGTGCCCTGGCCCTCCCAGGTGCCGAGGTAGGCGGCGGGCACCGCACCGGGGGCGCTCGCGCTCGCCGACGGCGCGGTGTCGGCGCCCGGAGCGGCCCCGTCCCTGTCGTCCTGGGCGTCGCGGCCGCCCGGCAGCAGGTCGAACACGAACACCGAGCCGATCGTCACGGCCGCCATCGCCCCGGCGACCGCGAGGGCGACCGAGCAGCTCAGCCTCCGTACCCGGCCGCCGCCCTCCGGCGTGGACGTCGCCGCCACGGAGACGGTGACCTTGCCGGGGCGGCGCCCGGTGGACGGTGGGGCCGTGTCCTGCGGTACGGCGTCACGGGGTGCGGGTACGGCGGGGAAGGGCGGTGCCGTGGCTGGTGCGGGCATGACAGGGGGCGGCCCGAACACGCCGGGCCGGGCATCCCCGTGAGCCCCGATCGGACCAGCAGCCTCAGCGGCCTCCCCTGCCTCTCTGACTCCCAGGGAAGGGCCCGCCTCCGCAGAGGGCCCCGCCGCCACAGAGGGACTGCTGAACCCCACCGGCCCCGAAGGCCCATCCGCCCCCGCCACTGCCCCCGCCGCCTCCAGGTTCAGCAGCCGCACGGCACTCCGGCTCACCTGCTCCACCAGCGCCCCGGGCAGCCACCCACCCGTCACCAGCCGGGCCGCGCCCTCGGGAGCCAGCCGTCGGGCCAGCTCCGCCGGGGCGGGCCGGGCGCCCGGGTCCTTCGTCAGGCAGGCGGCCGTGAGGGACCGCAGCTCCCCGTCGAGCAGGCCGAGTTCCGGCTCCTCGTGGACGACCTTGTAGAGCAGGGCCGCCGAGGAGTCACCGGGGAAGGGCGGTTCGCCGGTCGCCGCGTACGCCAGGACCGCGCCCAGCGAGAAGACGTCCGCCGCGCCCGTGACGCTCTTGCCCAGGATCTGCTCGGGTGACATGTAGCCGGGCGAGCCGATGGACACGCCGGTGGACGTCAGGGACGCCGTACCGTCCGTGGCCCGGGCGATGCCGAAGTCGATCAGCAGGGGGCCGTCGAGCGTGAGGAGGACGTTCGACGGTTTCACGTCCCGGTGCACCAGGCCCAGCTCGTGCACCGCCGCCAGCGCCTCGGCGAGGCCCGCTCCCAGGGCGCGTACGGTGTGGGCGGGCAGGGGGCCGAAGTCCGCCACCGCGGCGGACAGCGACGGGCCGGCCTCGTACGCCGTCGCCACCCACGGCACCCGTGCCTCCGGGTCCGCGTCCAGGACCGGCGCCGTCCAGGCGCCGCCCACCCGGCGCGCGGCGTCGACCTCGCGCCGGAACCGCGCCCGGAACTCCTCGTCCAGCGCGAAGTGCGGGTGCACGATCTTCACGGCGACCGTACGGCCTCCGGCGCTGCGGCCCAGATAGACCCGGCCCATCCCGCCGGAGCCCAGCCGGCCGAGCAGCCGGTAGGGCCCCACGACGGTGGGTTCGTCGACTTCGAGCGGCCGCATGGCGTCACCCCTCCCCCGTAGGCGTCCGGAAGCCCGGATGGGACTCCGTCCGCCTGCACTCCCAGCAGAGTAGTGCGGGAGGAGCGCCCGCTCACGGCTGAAGCAGGTCCACCTTCACGTCCGCCGGGAACCCGGTCGTCGGGCCGACGCGCCGGGCGAACTCGGCGACCGCCGCGAGCTGCGGGCCGCCGAAGCGGAAGTCGAGCGTCGTGAAGTACTGGGCGAGGGTCTCCTCGTCGAAGTCCTCCCAGCGGGCGGCCTGCTCGGCGACCTTGGCGACCTCCTCCAGGGAGAGGTTGCGGGACTCGAGGAAGGCCTCGTGCACCTTGCGGGTGAGGACCGGCTCGCGCTCCAGGTAGTCGCGGCGCGCGGCCCAGACCGCGAAGACGAACGGCAGGCCCGTCCACTCCTTCCACAGGGCGCCCAGGTCGTGCACGGCCAGGCCGAAGCGCGGCCCGTCGAGCATGTTCGCGCGCAGTGCCGCGTCACCGATGAGGACGGCCGCGTCGGCCTCCTGCATCATCAGGCTGAGGTCGGGCGGGCACGTGTAGTAGTCCGGGCGTACGCCGTAGCGCTCGGCGAGGAGCAGCTGGGCGAGCCGGACGGAGGTGCGGGAGGTCGAGCCGAGGGCGACGCGGGCGCCGTCCAGCCGGTCCAGGGGGACCTGCGAGACGATCACGCACGACATCACCGGGCCGTCGCAGCCGACGGCGATGTCGGGGAAGGCGACCAGTTGGTCCGCGTGCTTGAGGAACTCGACCAGGGTGATCGGTGCGATGTCGAGTTCGCCCTGCACCAGCTTCTCGCTGAGCTTCTCCGGGGTGTCCTTCGTCAGCTCGAAGTCGAGGAGCGTGCCCGTTCTGGCGAGCCCCCAGTAGAGGGGCAGGCAGTTCAGGAACTGGATGTGGCCGACGCGCGGCCGGGTGCGAGGATTGTCCACATCGTGAGGCTAGCCCTCTCGGCCCAACGGTCGGCGTCCGGCCCCGCCGTGGGTTCGTGTTCGCCGCCAGAGTCGCTCTCCGCCAGTCGGCGGCGGGATGTCAAACATTCGGGTGACGTGATCTTGACCCCTATTGCATTCCGGGGCCTGCGTGCTAGGCTCATCGCAAGTTGCAGTTTGGTTTCCCTTGCAGTACAGAGCCTGCGGAGCATGTGACCGCGGGCTCTCGTCATTCTCAGACGTATGCAGTTGTGCAGAATTCATCTTCACACTTGCTGGTTCTGGAGCAGGGCAACCCTTTTGGGCCCAAGGAGGGCTTATGGCTACCGGAACCGTGAAGTGGTTCAACGCCGAAAAGGGCTTTGGTTTCATCGCCCAGGAGGGCGGCGGCCCCGACGTCTTCGTCCACTACTCCGCGATCAACGCGAGCGGCTTCCGCTCCCTCGAGGAGAACCAGCAGGTGTCCTTCGACGTCACGCAGGGCCCGAAGGGTCCGCAGGCTGAGAACGTCACCCCGGTCTGATCAGTAGTACCCAAGGAGCCCCGCGCCGTCAGGCGTCGGGGCTCCTGCCTTTTCCCGCTCCCGGATACCAGTGAATTTCCGGCTAATTCTGAGAGAAGATGTCCGGATGCAAGGGCATGAGGAGAGCGGCGAGAACGGCGAGCAGGAAAGCGGAACTCCCGCGCCCAGCCATCTGGCGAGCGGCCTGTCACTCGGTACGGCACTCGGGCTGTCACTCGGTACGGCACTCGGGCTGTCACTCGGTACGGCACTCGGGCTGTCGCTGGGTATGACCGTCTTCGACAACATCGGGCTGGGACTCGCCCTGGGCCTGGGCCTGGGCACGTCGATCGGAGTGGCGGTGGGCGCCGGAGTCTCGAGGGCGGCCAAGGGGCAGGGCGACGGCCGGCCGGGCGAAGGCCGGGGAGACGAGCTGACCGGTTAGGCACCAGAACTCGGGGGAGACGCATTAGGGTCTCGCGCCATGACCGATGCCGACTTCGTGAGCCGGACCCGTACCTTCTACGACACCGTGGCCGAGGACTACGCCGCCCATTTCCATGGGTTGCTCGGGACCACGCCCCTGGACCGGGGGCTGCTGGCCGGTTTCGCCGAGCTGGTGGGTGAGGGGGGCGAGGTCGCCGACCTGGGGTGCGGGCCCGGGCGGGTGACGTCGTACCTGGCGGCCCGGGGGCTGTCGATTTTCGGCCTCGACCTGTCGGAGTCGATGCTCGCGATCGCCCGCCGCGAGAACCCCGCCCTGCGGTTCGAGCAGGGCTCGATCCTGGAGCTGGACCTGCCCGACGGCTCGCTCGACGGGGTCGTGTCCTGGTACTCGACCATCCACACCCCCCTCGACCACCTGCCCGCCGTCTTCGCCGGGTTCCACCGCGTGCTGCGGCCCGGCGGGCACCTGCTGCTCGGCTTCCAGGCCGGGGACGAGCCCCGCCGCTACGAGGAGGCCTTCGGGCACCGGGTGGCCCTGGACTTCCAGCGGCGCCGGCCTGAGCAGATGATCACCCTGCTGGAAGCCGCCGGCTTCGTCCTGCGCTCCCGGACCGTACGGGAGGCCGACGAGGAGCTCGGCGAGCCGGCTGCCCAGGCGTGCCTCGTGGCCCGCAAGCCCCTGCGGGCCACCTCCTAGGGTCCTCAGAGCACCCCCGCGATGTCCCTCGCCGCGATGTACCCGAACGTCATCGCCGGGCCGATGGTCGAGCCCGCGCCCGCGTAGCTGTGGCCCATGACCGCCGCGCTCGCGTTGCCGGCGGCGTGGAGGCCCGGGATGACCGAGCCGTCCTCCCGCAGGACGCGGGCCCGGGCGTCCGTCACCAGGCCGCCCTTCGTCCCGAGGTCGCCGGGGACGATGCGGAAGGCGTGGTACGGGGGCAGCCACAGGGGCGCCAGGCAGGGGTTCGGGAGGACGGACGGGTCCGTGTAGTAGTGGTCGTAGGCGCTGTCGCCGCGGTGGAAGTCGGGGTCCTCACCGCGCCGGGCCTGGGAGTTGAAACGGTCGACCGTGGTGCGCAGGGACGCCGCCGGGACGCCGATCGAGGCCGCGAGGGCGTCCAGGGACCAGGCCTTGTGGGCTGCGCCCGAGTCGTACCAGGCGGCGGGGAGGGACAGAGTCGGCAGGACGTCTTTGAAGAGGTACCGGTTGCGGTAGTTCTGGTCGGTGATCAGCCAGGACGGGATGGCCTCGGGCGCGTCGTACATGGTGTGGACGACGTCGCTGTAGGGCGCGGCCTCGTTGACGAAGCGCCGGCCCGTGCCGTCGACCAGGAGGCCGCCGGGGAGGGTGCGTTCGGCGAGGCAGAAGTACGGCTGGCCCGGGACCGGGATCGCCGGGCCCCACCAGGCGTCGTCCATCAGGCCGAGGGCAGCACCGAGCCGCTCCCCAGCCAGGATGCCGTCGCCGGTGTTCTCCTTGGCGCCGACCGTCCAGTCCGTGCCGATGGGCCGGCGCTGGAAGCGTTCGCGCATCGCCGCGTTGTGCTCGAAGCCGCCGGAGCCGACGATCACGCCCCGGCGGGCACGGACCAGGCCGGGGGCGCCGTCGCGGGTGACGACCGCTCCGGTGACCGTGCCGTTCTCGACGTGCAGGTCGGTGAGGGGCGTGTTCAGCCACACCGGCACCCCGGCCGACCGCAGTCCGGCGCGCAGCCCGGCCGCCAGCGACTGACCCATGGTCAGCGGCTTCTCACCGCGCAGCGCCGCCGCCGTGCCCCGGGCCAGGCACTGTGCCGCCACGGCCGCGCCCTTGGCGTTCACGGCGGCCAGGGTGACCCACTTGTAGTCGGCGCTGAAGACGACCATCCCGGCGGGCACGTCCATGTACGGCGGGTTCAGCCGGGCCAGCTCGGGGCCCAGGATGCGGCCGTCGAGCTGGTCGGGCTCGATGGAGCGGCCGTTCGGCAGGCCGCCGGGCAGCTCCGGGTAGTAGTCGCTGTAGCCCTCCATCCAGCGGAAGCGCAGGGGGCTGTGGGCCATGACGTAGGAGAGCGTGGCCGGGCCGTGGGCGAGGAAGGCGCGCTGCCGGTCGGCGGGGACGTCCGGGCCGACGACTGCCGAAAGGTAGGCGGCGGCCTTCGCGGGGGTGTCGGGGACGCCGGCCGCCAGGAGCACCGGGTTGTTGGGGATCCAGATCCCGGCGCCGGAGCGGGCGGCCGAGCCGCCGAAGGTCGGGGCCTTCTCCAGGACGACGCAGCTCAGCCCCTGCCCCGCGGCGGTCAGAGCGGCGGTCATCCCGGCCGCGCCGGAGCCGATGACGACGACGTCGTACGTGCCGAGCGGGGGTAAGTCGGCGGCCCGGGCGCCCTGTTGCACTCCGGCGGCGACCGCGAGCCCGGCACCGGCGGCTCCGGCCAGCACTCGTCTTCGGGAAGGAGCCCGCGAAGGAGACCGGGAAGGGGAACCAGCGGGTGGTGCGGCGTTCGTGTCAGTGGTCATGACGGCTCCAGCGCGACAGACGGGGGTGGGGAATGTCGCGCGGGCACCCCGCGAAGTCAAGAGCCAGACCTGGAAGTCAGGAGACCGACCTACTCGAGGCCGATGGCCGCGCAGTCCGCCTTGTACTTCGAGGTGCAGATGTCCTTCACCGTGTAGACGCCGTCCGTGATCACCGTCTCCTTGATGTTGTCCTTGGTGAGGGCGACCACCGGCACCAGCATCGCCGGGACGTTCTTCGCCGTGGGGCTGTCGACCGTCTCCCGGGTCAGCGCGGCGAACTCGATCTGACGGCCCTGGACCTTGGCCACCGCGATCTTCGCGGCGTTGGTCGCCTCCAGCAGGAAGGACTTGTAGACGGTCATGTACTGCTCCCCCGACACGACCCGCTGCACCGCGTCCAGGTTGGCGTCCTGCCCGGTCACCGGCGGCATCTTGGTGGCGCCGGCCTCCTTCATCGCCTCGATGACAGCACCCGCCATGCCGTCGTTGGCGGAGTAGACGGCGGCGATGTTGTTCAGTCCGTAGGCCTGGATGGCCTTCTCCATGTTCGCCTTGGCGATGGAGGGCTTCCACTCCTTGGTGTCGTACTGCTTGACGATGTCCACCTGGCCCTGGAGCTCGCTCAGCGCGCCGTCCTTGAACCGGGCCGTGTTGGGGTCGCCGGGGTCGCCGTTCATCATGACGACCTTGTCGTTCTGGGACTTCTCGCCGAGCTCGCTCATGATGGCGCGGCCCTGCACCTGCCCGACGAGTTCGTTGTCGTGGGAGACGTAGGCGTCGATCGGGCCCTCGGCGAGCCGGTCGTAGGCGATGACCGGGATGCCGGCGTCCTTGGCCTTCCGCACGTCCGAGGCGATCTTCTTGGAGTTCAGAGCGTCCACCAGGATGACGTCGACCTTGTCGTCGATCATCTTCTGGAACTGCGCGCTCTGTCTGGACACGCTCGCCTCGGCGTTGGCGTAGCGGACCTTGCCCTTTTTCTCCGTGAGGGACGCGACCTCGTCCCTGATCAGGGGGTAGTCGAACTTCTCGAAGCGAGCCGTGTCCCGGTCGGGCAGCAGCAGGCCCACGGTGATGTCGTTGCCCTTCTGCACGGCGGTGTCGTCACTCCCGTCGTCGCCGCACGCGGTGAGGGACAGAGCCGATACGGAGACCGCCAGGGCTATGGCGACAGGGCGCCCAGCGGTCCGACGGGTGTTACGCGCTTTCACTGGTGGTGCCTTCCGATGAGGGGGAGCATCGCGACGGGATTGCTCGAAAGCCAAAGGGGAGACGGCGTGCGGCGTCAAGAAAATCGTGTGAAGACATCGCAAAGGCCCGCCTCACGCCCGGCCGCCTCAGCGTGCGTACAGCCCCTCGACTTCCGCCGTGAACGCGCGCAGTACCGCATGGCGGCGGAGCTTCATCGAGGGGGTCAGATGGCCC
Organism: Streptomyces sp. CA-179760; assembly: GCF_050937045.1. Lineage (NCBI taxonomy): Bacteria > Bacillati > Actinomycetota > Actinomycetes > Kitasatosporales > Streptomycetaceae > Streptomyces > Streptomyces sp. CA-179760. Next base: position 5,624,093 of record NZ_JBNJLZ010000001.1, on the reverse strand, counting down.
GCCTCCTCGGTGAAGTCCTCGGGGAGGATGGCGAAGGCGCGGATGGATTCCGGGCGGGAGACCATCTTGTTGGCCTCGTCGACGGCGCGTTGGAGGACGGCGCGCAGATCCTCGTCGTCGACGAGGAGTGTGGCCGGTACGGGGTGTTTGCCGTTCATCTGGCGCCAGTGGGTGATGCCGTCCGGGTCGAGCGTGATCAGGGCCGAGACGAAGGGCCGGCCGTCGCCCAGGACGAGGCACTGGGAGATCAGCGGGTGGGAGCGCAGCCAGTTCTCCAGGGGGGCCGGGGCGACGCTCTTGCCGCCCGCGGTGATCAGCAGTTCCTTCTTGCGGCCGGTGATCGTGAGGTAGCCCTCGTCGTCCAGTTCGCCGATGTCGCCGGTGGCGAGCCAGCCGTCGGGGGCGGCGGGGACGACGCCGCCGGCCTGGGGGTCCCAGTAGCCGCGCAGCACATGGTCGCCTGCGAGGAGGATCTCGCCGTCGGCGGCGATACGGACGCGGGTGCCGGGCAGCGGCCAGCCGACCGTGCCCAGGCGCGGTTTGAGGGGTGGGGTGACGGTCGAGGCGCCGGTGGTCTCGGTCAGGCCGTAGCCCTCGAAGATCTCGATGCCGGCTCCGGCGTAGAACGCGGCGAGGCGGCGGCCGAGCGGTGAGCCGCCGCAGATCGCGTAGCGGACCCGGCCGCCCATGGCGTTGCGGATGCGGCGGAAGACCAGGGGGTCGTAGAAGACCCGGGCGGTCCTCAGGGCGCGGGAGGGGCCCGGGCCGGTGCCCGTCTGCTGGGCCTCCATCGCCTCGCCGTAGCGTCGCGCCACCGAGACCGCGCGGTCGAACGACGTCACCCGGCCGCCGGCCTCGGCCTTGGCGCGGGCCGAGTTGAAGACCTTCTCCAGCATGTACGGGATGGCCAGCAGACAGGTCGGCCTAAAGCTCGCCAGGTCCGGCAGCAGGCGGTCCGCCTTGATGCTCGGAGCGTGGCCCAGCCGTACGCGGGCGCGGATGCAGGCGATCGCGACCATGCGGCCGAAGACGTGGGACATGGGCAGGAACAGCAGGACCGAGGCCTCTTCGCTGGTCTTCGTCTTGAAGACGGGGTAGAGGAGCTCGATCGCGTTGTCCACCTCGGCGAAGAAGTTGCCGTGGGTGAGCGCGCAGCCCTTGGGGCGGCCGGTGGTGCCCGAGGTGTAGACGAGGGTGGCGAGCGTGTCGGGGCCGAGCATGCCGCGCCGCACCTCCACCTCCTGGTCGGACAGGTGCGCCCCGGCCTCCGCGAGCCGGTCCACGTGGCCCTTCTCGACGACCCACATGTGGTGCAGGTCCGGCAGGCGTTCGCGCTCGGGGCCGAGGGCGGCGGCCTGCCCGGCGGTCTCGGTGACCAGGGCGACCGCGCCCGAGTCCTGGAGGATCCAGCGGGCCTGGAAGACGGAGGACGTGGGATAGATGGGCACGGTGACCAGTCCGGCCGACCAGGCGGCGAAGTCCAGGACCGTCCACTCGTAGATCGTGCGGGCCATCACGGCGACCCGGTCGCCCGGCATCAGGCCCTCGGCGATCAGCCCCTTCGCCACGGCGAGCACCTGGGCGGCGAACTCGGCCGCCGTGACGTCGCTCCAGTTCCCCTCGGCGTCCTTGCGGCTGAGCGCCACGGCACCCGGCTCCGCGCTCGCGTTGTCGAACGGCAGGTCGGCGAGCGACCCGTGCGTCCACGGCGGCGCCAGCGGCGGTACGGCGGCCTCCCGCACCACCCCGTCCAGCCGCCGTGTCTCGGGTTCGACCAGGACCGGCCCTCCGTACACGTCGTCGCCGTAGGCGGAGGAGGGATACGCAGTGGACACGGGCGGCTCCTGGGGCGTGCAGCTGGAAACTGCTTGCTGCATGACGTACGTGCCTCGCACGCCGAGGCGCTCAACCGGCTGAACCCGCAGAAAGGGGTTACTGCCGGTAGGAACGGGATCGTACGGCCCTCACGTGGCGGGTTTGTGCGGGTTCGGGGATGGTCCGGAGCCGGGCCTGTGCAATCTCGGGGGTTACGTGAGGGACTTTCAGTTTCGGCACGTCCCGCGCTCTCACGCCCTCTCCAGGATCGCCGTCACCCCCTGCCCGCCCGCCGCGCACACCGAGATCAGTCCGCGTGCGGGCGCGTCCCGTTCGGCGAGGAGCCTGGCCAGCGTGGCCACGATCCGGGCGCCGGTGGCGGCGAAGGGGTGACCGGTCGCGAGGGACGAGCCGGCGACGTTCAGCCGGTCGCGGTCCACCGTGCCCAGACCCCGTTTCTCCCAGGCGGCGAGTGTCGCCAGCACCTGGGAGGCGAACGCCTCATGGATCTCGATCAGTTGGAAATCGGCCAGATTCAGTCCGGCCCGCTCCAGCATGCGCGGGACCGCGTACGCCGGTGCCATGAGCAGGCCGTCCTCGCCGCCCGCGACATCGCCGCCCGCGAAGTCCACGGCAGCCGTCTCGTACGCGCTCAGGTACGCCAGCGGTGTCAGGCCGCGCTCCCGGGCCCACTCCTCGCTCGCCAGCAGGACGGTGGCGGCCCCGTCCGTCAGCGGGGTCGAGTTCCCGGGCGTCATGGTCGGGTCGGGGTGGCCGAGGCCGAACACCGGCCTCAGGGCGGCGAGTTTCTCCGCGGTCGAGCCGGGGCGCAGGTTCTGGTCGCGGGCGAGGCCCCGGAAGGGGATCACCAGGTCCTGGAAGAAGCCGCGTTCGTACGCCGCCGCCAGCCGCTGGTGGCTCGCCGCGGCCAGTTCGTCCTGGGCCTCACGGTCGATGCCCCAGGCCCGGGCGGTGACGGCGGCGTGTTCACCCATGGACAGGCCGGTGCGGGGCTCGGCGTTGCGCGGGATGTCGGGGACGAGGTGGGCGGGGCGCACCTTCGCCAGGGCCTTCAGGCGGGCGCCCGCCGACTTCGCGCGCCTGGCCTCCAGCAGGATGCGGCGCAGGGTGTCGTTGACACCGAGGGGCGCGTCGCTGGCCGTGTCGGAGCCGCCCGCGACCGCCGACTCCGTCTGGCCGAGGGCGATCTTGTTGGCGGCGGCGATGACGGCCTGGAGTCCGGTGCCGCAGGCCTGCTGGACGTCGTAGGCCGGGGTGCGCGGGTGCAGGGCCGAGCCGAGGACCGTCTCGCGGGCGAGGTTGAAGTCGCGGCTGTGCTTGAGGACGGCGCCGGCGACGAACTCGCCCACCGCGCCGGGCCCCTGGAGTCCGTACCGCTCGACGAGGCCGTCGAGGGCGGCGGTGAGCATCTGCTGGTTCGAGGCGGTGGCGAAGGGGCCGTCGGAGCGGGCGAAGGGGATGCGTGCTCCGCCGATGATCGCCACGCGCCGTACCGACGGCGCGATCCGCTGAGGGCTCATCTCGACCTGCTCCTCGCCTGTGACGTAGCATTACCTCCGGTAACCTTACTCCAGAGTAAGGAACAGGGAGCATTCTCCGGCAGCTGGGAGTTGGAATGGCCGACCGCTATCTGCGCTTCACCGGTACCGCGCCCGGCCGTTTCCTCACCCTCCGCCTCGGCCTGCCCCAGCCCGCGGCGCTGACCCGCTGGTCTCCCGAACGCCCGGCCCTGGACGGCGGCCTGCGTCACCTCACCGCCGGCCGGTCCGGCCTCGGCCTCGCACCGGTCCTCGCCCGTACGGGAATCGCCCCGGCCGGCCCCGACCGGGCCGCCGCCGTCGTCCTGGACGCGAGCGGGGTGCGGGACGTCGAGGGACTGGCAGAGGTGCACGCGGCTCTGCATCCGGCCGTACGGTCGGTCGCGGCGAGCGGGCGCGTGGTCGTGCTCGGCGCGCCGCTCGACCCGGCCGACCATCACCAGGCAGCCGCCCAGCAGGCCCTGGAGGGTTTCACGCGCTCCCTCGGCAAGGAGATCGGCCGGGGCAGGACCGTGAACCTGGTCCGGCTGACGGACGCGTCCGCCGCGGAGTCCACCCTGCGTTTCCTGCTGTCGCCCAAGTCCGCGTACGTCAGCGGGCAGGTGATCGAGGTGGGCACGCCCCAGGAGTCCGGGGAACCACAGGCGGCGCCGGACGGGGACCGTCCCCTGACCGGCCGGACCGCCCTGGTCACCGGTGCCGCGCGCGGTATCGGTGCGGCCGTCGCCGAGACGCTCGCCAGGGACGGCGCCCGGGTCGTCGTCCTCGATGTGCCGGGGGCCGAGCAGGACGCCCGGCGCGTCGCCGACCGGCTCGGCGGCACCGCCCTGCTCCTCGACATCACGGCCGCCGACGCGGGCACGCGGATCGCCGAGGCCCTGCCCGACGGCCTGGATCTGCTCATCCACAACGCGGGCATCACCCGCGACCGGCGGCTGGTGAACATGCCGGCCGAGCGCTGGATCTCGGTCCTGGAGGTGAACCTGGCGAGCGTGCTGCGCACGACGGACGCGCTGCTGAAGGCCGGGACGCTGAAGCGGGGCGGCCGGATCGTGGCGACGGCCTCGATCGCGGGCCTCGCCGGCAACGCGGGGCAGACCAACTACGGGGCGAGCAAGGCGGGCGTCGTCGGCCTGGTCCGCTCCCTCGCGCCACGCGCGCTCGCTGAGCACGGGGTGACGGTCAACGCGGTCGCGCCGGGCTTCATCGAGACGAAGATGACGGCCGCCGTCCCGCTGTTCATACGCGAGGCGGGCCGCCGGATGAACTCCCTGGCCCAGGGCGGTCTTCCGGCCGATGTCGCCGAGACCACGGCCTGGCTCGCGCACCCGGGCTCGGGCGCGGTCAACGGCCAGATCGTGCGCGTCTGCGGCCAGAGCCTGCTGGGGGCGTGATGGCCGACGCCGCGCTCGTCCTCACCGGCTCCCCCTCCCTCGCACCGCTCCTGGCCCGCGGCGCCCTGCTGTCCCCCTTCAAACGGCCCGCCCCCGACGCGGAGTTCCCCCGCACCCGGCTGGTGCTGCCCGGCCTGCGGGTCGACCTCGCGCGGCTGGCTGCGTACGAACGGGTCTGCGGGTTCCCGACCGGGGAGGACGCGCTGCCGCTGACGTATCCGCACGTGCTCGGATTCCCCCTGGCCATGCGGCTGATGAGCGGCCGGGACTTCCCGCTGCCGCTGCTGGGCCTGGTCCACACGTCGATCACGGTCACCCGGCACCGGGGGATGCCGGCGACCGGCGGGTACGAACTCGCCGTGCGGGTCGGCGGGCTGGCACCGCACCGGCGCGGCACGCAGGCCACGGTCGTCACAGAGGTGCGGGAAGGCGGGGACGTCGTCTGGGAGTCGAGCAGCACGTACCTCGCCCGGCATCGCACGCGACGGCCCGCCGAGGCTCTCGGGGCTCCCGGGGCTCCCGGGGCTCTCGAGGAGGAGGCGCGCAAGCCGCTCCCCGTCGTCGCCGAGTGGCGGCTGGCCGAGGACGTCGGGCGTCGCTACGGCGCCGCCTCCGGAGACCGCAACCCGATCCACCTCCACCCCCTCACCGCCCGCCTCTTCGGCTTCCCCCGGGCCATCGCCCACGGCATGTGGACCCTCGCCCGCTGCCTCGCCGCACACGGTACGCCGGACTCCTGCCACGTACGGGCGGCCTTCAGAGCACCGGTCCTGCTGCCGGGGACGGTGACGTACGCGGCGGAGGACGGCCGCTTCGAACTGCGGGGCGGGGACGAGCGGGTGCATGTGGCGGGGGATGTCTACCCGGCCTGAGCGTCCGTCTGCTCTCCCTCCCCCTTCTCCCCCGGCGGTGACCACGGTCTCCCCGCCATGAGGTCGCCCAGGCCCGCCCACGCGAAGTTCATCATCGTGGCCGCGGCCTGGCGGGCGGTGATGCCGGGGGTGGCGTTGGCCCAGGCGGCGAGGGATTCGGCGGCGCCGACCAGCGCCTCGGCGAGGCCGGCGACCTCGCGCTCCGGCAGGTCGGGGTCGTGGTGGGCCTCACGGGCACCGGTGAGGATCAGCTGCGTCACGAACGCGACGATCTCCTCGCGCATCGCGGTGACCTCGGCGGCGAACGGCTCGCCGTGCGTCCGGGCCTGGAGGTGCAGGACCGACCAGGCGTCGGGGTTGCGCGCGGTGTGCGCGAAGAACGCCCCGAGCCCTTCCCACAGTTGCCGGTCGGAGGGCAGATCGGGCCGGACCCCGGCCCGCACCGCCGCCACGAGGGCCTTGGCCTCGCGGCGGATGCAGGCGGTGAAGAGGTCTTCCTTGGAGTTCAGGTACAGATAGACCAACGGCTTGGACACGCCCGCGAGTTCGGCTATCTCGTCCATCGACGCGGCCATGTAGCCCCGCTGGCCGAAGATCCGCACGGCGGCGTCCAGCATCTGCTGTTCGCGGACCGCACGCGGCATCCGCTTGGTCTTCACGGCACCCATACGGCTTAGCGTACGGTCCCCCTGGCCTGCCCTCGGTCGTCGACCGAAGCGGACCGGCCAGGGGACGTCACTTCGTCACGCCGCGGCAGGCACCGTGTCGCGCTCCGCGTCCCGCGACTTGTCCCACGGGTCGTCCAGGGAGGAGCCGTCCGCCGTGGCGTAGGCCTCGCGGTCGAGCAGGTTCTCCCGGGCGGAGACCAGGACCGGGATGAGGGCCTGGCCGGCGACGTTGGTCGCGGTGCGGATCATGTCGAGGATCGGGTCGATCGCGAGAAGCAGACCGACGCCCTCCATCGGCAGGCCGAGGGTGGACAGGGTCAGGGTCAGCATGACCGTCGCGCCGGTGAGGCCGGCCGTGGCGGCGGAGCCGACCACCGAGACGAACGCGATCAGCAGGTAGTCGCCGACACCCAGCTGGATGTCGAAGATCTGGGCGACGAAGATCGCGGCGATCGCGGGGTAGATCGCGGCGCAGCCGTCCATCTTGGTCGTCGCGCCGAACGGCACCGCGAAGGACGCGTACTCCTTCGGCACGCCGAGCCGCTCGGTGACCTTCTGCGTCAGCGGCATCGTGCCCACGGACGAGCGGGAGACGAAGGCCAGCTGGATCGCGGGCCAGGCGCCCTTGAAGAACTGGATCGGGTTGGCCTTGGCGACGGTCGCGAGCAGCGCCGGGTAGACGCCGAACAGCACGATGAGGCAGCCGACGTAGATGTCGACCGTGAACGTCGCGTACTTGCCGATCAGGTCCCAGCCGTACGTGGCGATGGCGTTGCCGATGAGGCCGACCGTACCGAGCGGGGCGAGCCGGATGACCCACCACAGCGCCTTCTGGAGCAGCTCCAGGACGGACTCGCTCAGGTTGAGGATCGGCTGGGCCTTCTCGCCGAGCTGGAGGGCGGCGATACCGGCGACGGCGGCCATGAAGACGATCTGCAGGACGTTCAGTTCGGTGAACGGCGTGATCACGTCCGTCGGCACGATGCCGGTCAGGAAGTCGATCCAGGAGCCGGTCTGGTCGGGCTTCGCGCCGTCCTTGGGCGTGAGGCCGGTACCGGCGCCGGGGTTGGTGACCAGGCCGATGATCAGGCCGATGCTCACCGCGATCAGCGAGGTGACCATGAACCACAGAAGGGTGCGCGAGGCCAGGCGGGCCGCGTTGTTGACCTTCCGCAGGTTGGTGATCGAGACCAGGATCGCGAAGAAGACGAGCGGCGCGACGGCGAGCTTCAGCAGGCCGATGAAGGTGTCGCCGACCTTCTCCAGGGTCGTGGTCAGCCAGGACAGGTCCTGGTCGCGGGCGAGCCAGCCGAGCAGCACGCCCAGGACGAGACCGGCGAGTATCTGGGCCCAGAAGGGCACCTTGAAGGACTTCGTGTTTGAGGACACGGACTGACTCCGTTGGGGGACGCGTAGGGGGAGCTGACGTGGGAGACGACGGGGGTTGGCGTTACGTCAGAGAAGACAGTTGGCGGACGCGCACCGACAGAGATCCACGTGCAGCCGCGCGACCAGCGCAAGCCTCCGGAGCGGAACGCTCCGGGGCTGAAGTGGCACGACTGCTGAGTTCATCACCGCAACACCTTAACACCTGAACTTTGAGGACCCCAAAGCCTCGCTTTGACAGGCAGAAACGCGCGGGCACCCATACAAGGCAAAGCGCCCCGTTTCCGAGCATGTACGGAAACGGGGCGCTGCGCGCGTGTGAGGAACCTTACGAGGCCTGACCCTGCGCCCGGCTCGTGTCGTCGGCCGAGTCCTCCTGGCTGCGACTGGCCTCCATGTTGGCCTTCATCCGGTCGACCCGCTGCACGACCTGCACGGAGGCGCGGTCCCGCTCCTTGCGCAGCACGACGAAACTGATGGGCGCGGAGAGCAGCAGGGCGAGCGTCACGATCCACAGGCCGTTGCTGTCGCCGAGGCCGCGCGGGGCGAGGCCGGAGTAGACGAGGCCCCAGACGACCACGAGGCAGCCCACGAAGATCCCGAGGCGCATCAGTGTGTAGCGGAGCATCTCAATCCACTCTTCCGATTCCAAAAAGGGCCAGGTTCAGTGAAGCACGCCCGGCGGCCGATCTTTCAGGGGGGTCAGTGCAGCGGCAGGAGCATGATCACGTCGTCCCGGTCGTCGCCCGGCGCGACCCGGATGGCACCCGGGATGCGGCCGACCTCCTTGTAGCCACAGGACTCGTAGAACCGCTCAAGACCGAGCCCGCCCCTGCAGGTCAGCCGGATCGCCCCGATGCCGTCGAGCCCCCGGGCCGCCTCCGCGGCCGCGCCCAGCAGGTCACGGCCGTAGCCCTTCCCCTGGTGCCGCGGATGCACCATCACCGTGTACAGCCACAGCCAGTGCGTCATCAGGTGGTGCGTGTTGAGCGTCAGGAACGCCGTAGCCGCGACCCGCCCCTCCTCGTCGGACCCGACGAGCAGCCTGACCTTGCCCTCGGCCATCGACGCCAAGTGCGTGAGCAGCCAGGGCCGGACGTCCTCCCGCGTCACGGGCGGCACGAACCCGACGGCTCCCCCGGCGTTGGAGACGTCGGCCCACAGGTCGAGAATGCCGTCTCGCAGCTCGGGGGTGACGGCGGGGTCGAGCGTGAAGGTAAGGGGCATGCCCGGATTGTAGCTATTACGATAGTGCTCGCGCCGCCACTTCCAGGTCCGACACCAGCCCCCGGTACGCGGCCTCCCGGTCGTCCGCCCGCAGCACCGCCGACGGATGCACCGTGGGCACCAGCCGCTCCGCCCTCCCGTGGATCTCCTCCTCCAGCACGGCGCCCCGTACCCGCGTGACCCGGAACGAGGACCCGAGCAGCGCCTTCCCGGCGGTGGCGCCCAGGACGACGATCAGCTCCGGCTCCACGACCGCGAGCTCCGCCGCTGGCCAGGGCCCGCACGCGGTCGTCTCCCGCAGTGTCGGCGCCTTGTGAATACGCCGCTTCCGGGGCTCGGCCCGCGTGAACTTGAAGTGCTTGACCGCGTTGGTGACATACGCCTCGGCAGGGTCGATCCCGGCCTCCTCGAGCGCACGGTCCAGGAGATGACCGGCAGGCCCGACGAACGGCTTCCCCTGCCGGTCCTCCTGGTCGCCGGGCTGCTCACCGACGAGCATCACGCGGGCGTTCTTGTCCCCGGCACCGAAGACGGTCTGGGTGGCATCCCTGTGCAAGGGACAGCCCCGGCACTCGGCAGCGGCCCGACGCAGAGCGGGCAGCCCACCGCGACCGGGAAGGAACGGCTCAGCGGTATAGGCGTCCTCAGGCGCCCGGGTCCTCACCATGCCCCCCGGGTACCCCCCTCAGGGGCGCGGGGAACTGCGCGACCAGCCCCCACGCACCCGCACCCAAACGATCAAACCCTCATCGGCTGAGGCGACTCCCGGCGCTCCGGGTCAGCCCCCTCGTACTCACGAATGATCTCGTACCGCGTATTCCGCTCCACCGGCCGGAACCCGGCATCGCGAATCAGATCCAGCAGATCCTCACGCGTCAGCTTGTTCGGCGTCCCGAAGTTGTCCGCGTCATGCGTGATCTTGTACTCGACCACAGACCCGTCCATGTCATCGGCGCCGTGCTGAAGGGCGAGCTGCGCGGTCTGCACCCCGTGCATCACCCAGAAGACCTTGACGTGCGGCACGTTGTCGAACAGCAGTCGCGACACGGCGAAGGTCTTCAGCGCCTCGGCCCCCGTCGCCATCTGCGTCCGCGCCTGTAGGCGATTGCGGACCTTGCCGTCCTTCACGTCGACGAAGTCGTGCTGGTAGCGCAGCGGGATGAAGACCTGGAAGCCGCCGGTCTCGTCCTGCAGCTCACGCAGCCGCAGCACGTGGTCCACGCGGTGCCGCGGCTCCTCGATGTGGCCGTAGAGCATGGTCGCCGGGGTCTTCAGACCCTTCTCGTGGGCGAGCCGGTGGATGCGCGACCAGTCCTCCCAGTGGGTGCGGTGGTCGACGATGTGCTGCCGGACCTCCCAGTCGAAGATCTCGGCACCGCCGCCGGTCAGCGACTCCAGCCCCGCGTCGATCAGCTCGTCCAGGATCTCGGAGGCACTCATCCCCGAGATGGTCTCGAAGTGGTGGATCTCGGTCGCCGTGAAGGCCTTCAGCGAGACGTGCGGCAGGGCCGCCTTCAGCTCCCGCAGCGAGCGCGGGTAGTACCGCCACGGCAGGTTCGGGTGCAGCCCGTTGACGATGTGCAGTTCGGTGAGGTTCTCGCCCTCCATCGCCTTGGCGAGCTTGACGGCCTCCTCGATGCGCATCGTGTACGCGTCCTTCTCCCCCGGCTTGCGCTGGAAGGAGCAGTACGCGCAGGAGGCCGTGCACACGTTGGTCATGTTCAGGTGACGGTTGACGTTAAAGTGCACGACGTCGCCGTTCTTGCGGGTGCGCACCTCGTGCGCGAGGCCGCCGAGCCAGGCCAGGTCGTCCGACTCGTACAGCGCGATGCCGTCCTCACGGGTCAGACGGACTCCCGCCCTGACCTTCTCCTCCAGCTCGCGCTTGAGCCCGAGATCCATGCCCACACCTTTCTACGAAGACGACCCAACCGTACGGCTACCGCTCTACTCCTCTTCGGGCAGCTCCCCGACCCGGTTCTCCCACTTGGTGGAGAGCACGATGGTCGTACGCGTGCGCGAGACGCCCTCGATTCCGCTGAGCCGCCGGATCATCTTCTCCAGGCCGTCCACGTTCGCCGCCCGCACCTTGAGCATGTACGAGTCGTCGCCCGCGATGAACCAGCAGTCCTCGATCTCCGAGAGGTCCTTCAGCCGCTGCGCCACGTCCTCGTGGTCGGTGGCGTCGGAGAGCGAGATGCCGACGAGGGCGGTGACGCCGAGGCCGAGCGAGGCGGCGTCGACCGTGGCCCGGTAGCCGGTGATGACACCGGCCGCCTCCAGCCGGTTGATGCGGTCGGTGACACTGGGTCCCGACAGACCGACGAGGCGTCCCAGCTCCGCGTAAGAGGCCCGGCCGTTCTCCCTCAGGGCCTGGATGAGCTGCCTGTCCACCGCGTCCATTGCGATCGAAGCCTTCCGCTGAAGTTGTCTGTGGGTCCGATGAGGTTCGGGGTCGTGCTCAGCCGGCGCGATGTGATCCGCCGCCGAGCTCACCTTGCCAACGGCGGTAGAGCCGGTGCGGCACGCCCGCCGCGTCGAGGACGCGTCCGGCGACGAAGTCCACCAGGTCCTGGATGTGCGTCGCGCCCGCGTAGAAGGCGGGTGAGGCCGGTACGACGTGCGCGCCCGCGTCGTCGAGGGTGACCAGGTGCCGCAGGGTCTGGCCGTTCAGCGGGGTCTCGCGTACGGCCACGACGAGGGGGCGGCCCTCCTTCAGGGTCACGCTCGCCGCCCGCTGCAGCAGGTCCTTCGACAGCCCGAGCGCGACACCTGCCACGCTCGCCGTCGAGGCGGGCACGATGAGCATGCCCTTGGTGGGGTACGACCCCGAGGAGGGCCCGGCGGCCAGGTCGCCGGCGCTCCAGTGCCGTACGGCGTCGAGCTCGACGGCGAAGGTCTCGGGCTTGCCGTCGGCGCCCCGGGACAGCCATTCCCGCAGGTCGTCCCGCCAGTGGGCGTCCCGGAAGGAGATCCCGGTCTCATCCAGCAGGGTGAGCCGGGAGGCCCGGGAGACCACGAGATCGACGCTCTCGCCGGCCGCGAGGAGAGCCCGCAGCACGGCAGCGGCATACGGGGTGCCGGAGGCCCCGGACACCCCTACGATCCAAGGCGTACGCGGCGTCTCGCCTGGCTTGACTGGGTTCACAACACCGAGCCTATCGGGCGTCACAGGGTGGGAACCGGTGCAGGGGTGCGGGCCGTTACCCGGAGGGGATGAGCGAGCGCTGGGGGTCGCCATGTCGGGTGTCGGAGCGAGGTGGTCGAGCGGCGACCGCGCGCTGGCCGCGGGCAAGCTGATGCTGGCCTGGGTGGCGCTGCTGTGGCTGCTGGAAGTGGTGGACGTGGCGACGGGCCACGCGCTGGACGGCTTCGGCGTCACGCCACGCGAGCCGTCCGAGCTGATCGACGTCGTCCCCTCGGCGTTCATCCACTTCGGCTTCGCCCATCTGGTGGCGAACACCCTGCCGCTGCTGGTCCTGGGCTTCCTGGCCGCGCTCTCGGGTCTGCGCCGTTTCCTCCTGGTGGCGGCGCTGATCATCCTGGTCGACGGCCTGGGCGTCTGGCTGATATCCCCGCCCCACACCAACACCGCGGGAGCCTCCGGCCTGATCTTCGGCCTCTTCGGCTTCCTGCTGGTGAGCGGCTTCGTCGAGCGCCGCCCTTGGGGTGTCCTGGCCGGCGTGGTGATCGCCGCGATCTGGGGCGGCTCGATCCTGGCGGGCCTGGCCCCGACTCAGACGGGCGTCAGCTGGCAGGGTCATCTGCTGGGCCTGCTGGCGGGCGTGACGGCGGCGTTCCTCTTCCGCCGCCGTCACGCTCCGCCCGAGCTCATACGGTGAGGCCGCGCACCAGCAGATCCAGCAACGCACACACGAACAGGGCGATCCCGATAAAGCCGTTGACGCTGAAGAAGGCGCGGTTCACACGGGACAGGTCGTGCGGTCGGACGATCGAGTGCTCGTACAGGAACGCGGCCGCGACGATCAGCAGGCCCAGCCAGAAGAAGGCACCGGCACCGGTGGCCAGGGCGTACCAGACGAACAGGGCCGTCGTCAGGGCGTGGCAGACCCGCGCTCCCCACACGGCCGCCGGGATGCCGAAGCGGGCCGGGACGGACATGACGCCGATCTCGCGGTCGGTCTCCACGTCCTGGCAGGCGTAGATCAGGTCGAAGCCGCCGATCCAGATGCCGACGGCGAAGCCGAGCACGACCGCGTCCCAGGACCAGGTGCCGGTGACGGCGAGCCAGCCGCCGACCGGGCCCATCGCCTGGGCGAGGCCGAGGATGGCCTGCGGGAAGTTCGTGAACCGCTTGCCGTAGGGGTAGACCACCATCGGGATCACCGCGATGGGGGCCAGGGCCAGGCAGAGGGGGTTGAGCAGGGCCGCCGCGCCCAGGAAGACGACCAGGGCGATCAGGGCCCCGGTCCAGGCGTGGCGTACCGACATCGCGCCGGTCACCAACTCCCGCTTCGCCGTACGCGGGTTACGGGCGTCGATCTCCCGGTCGATGATCCGGTTGACCGCCATGGCGAACGTACGCAGCCCCACCATGCAGACGGTGACCAGCAGCAGCCGCCCCCAGTGGATGTTCCGGTCCATCTGGAACATCGCGGTGAGCGCGGCGATGTAGGCGAAGGGCAGCGCGAAGACCGAGTGCTCGATCATCACCAGCCGCAGGAACGCCTTCGCACGGCCCGGCTGGGGGATCGCGGCGGATGCGGAGCTCACAGCCCGTACTCCTTCCACCTGCGGTCCACCTTCGCCGCCGTCTCCGGGTCGGACTCCACCATGTCGGGCCAGCCGCCGTCGCGGGTGTAGCCCTCCTCGGGCCACTTCTTCGTCGCGTCGATGCCCGCCTTGCCGCCCCAGAACTGCTGGTAGGAGGCGTGGTCGAGATGGTCGACGGGACCCTCGACGATCGACAGGTCACGGGCGTAGTCCGTGTTGCCGAGGGCCCGCCAGGCAACCTCGTGCAGATCGTGGACGTCGCAGTCGGAGTCGACGACCACGATCAGCTTGGTCAGCGACATCATGTGCGCGCCCCAGACGGCGTGCATGACCTTCTGCGCGTGCTTCGGGTACTTCTTGTCGATCGAGACGATCGCGCAGTTGTGGAAGCCGCCCGACTCCGGCAGGTGGTAGTCCACGATGTCCGGGATGATGATCTTCAGCAGCGGGAGGAAGAAGCGTTCCGTCGCGCGGCCCAGGGGTCCGTCCTCCGTCGGGGGACGGCCTACGACGATCGACTGGAGCAGCGGCCGCTTCCGCATCGTCACACAGTCGATCTTCAGCGCGGGGAAGGGCTCCTGCGGGGTGTAGAAGCCGGTGTGGTCGCCGAAGGGGCCCTCGGGCAGCATCTCGCCCGGCTCCAGCCAGCCCTCGATGACGACCTCCGCCTGCGCCGGCACCTGGAGCGGCACGGTCTTGCAGTCGACCATCTCGATCCGCTTGCCCGCGAGGAACCCGGCGAACAGGTACTCGTCGATGTCCCCGGGCAGCGGCGCCGTGGACGCGTACGTCACGGCGGGCGGACAGCCGAAGGCGATCGCGACGGGCAGCCGCTCACCCCTCCTCGCCGCCACCTGGTAGTGGTTGCGGCTGTCCTTGTGGATCTGCCAGTGCATGCCGATGGTGCGCTTGTCGTGGCGCTGGAGGCGATACAGCCCGAGGTTGCGGACGCCGCTCTCCGGGTCCTTGGTGTGGGTGAGCCCCAGGTTGAAGAAGGAGCCGCCGTCCTTCGGCCAGGTGAACAGGGCGGGGAGCTGGTCCAGGTCGACGTCGTCGCCGGTGAGGACGACCTCCTGCACCGGCCCGTCCTTGACCTTCTTCGGCGGGACGTGGGTCATCGAGCCGAGCTTTCCGAAGGCCTCGCGCACGCCGACGAACCCGTGCGGCAGCTCGGGCTTCAGCAGCCCGCCGATCCGCTCGGAGATCTCGTCGTACGACTTCAGCCCCAGCGCCTTCAGCAGCCGCCGGTCCGTGCCGAACACGTTCATCGCGAGCGGCATGCTCGACCCGCGCACGTCCTCGAAGAGCAGCGCGGGCCCGCCGGCCTTCTGCACCCGGTCGACGATCTCCCCGATCTCCAGATACGGGTCCACCTCGGCCTTGATGCGCTTGAGGTCGCCCTCGCGCTCCAGCGTCCTGAGCAGGGAGCGAAGATCGTCGTAAGCCATGCGGTCCAGTATCCCCGAGCCGCTAACCTGGCCCTGAACCGCCCACCCGCTTTCGCTGAGAGGCCGCATGCTCCGGGTACTGATGTTCCTCGTGCCGCTGGCGCTGAGCGTGTACGCGTTCATCGACTGCATCAGCACCAAGGACGGCGACATCCGTCACATGCCCAAGCCGCTTTGGGCCCTGCTCGTGCTGGTGTTCCCGCTCGTCGGTTCGATCTCCTGGCTCATCGCCGGCAAGAAGCGCACGCCTCCGGCGGCGCGTCCCCGGCAGTGGGTGGCACCCGACGACAACCCCGACTTCCTCAAGTCCCTCGACGAGGACCCGAAAAGGGACGACGACCCCAAGCGCGACGAGCCCTGATCCTCAGGACTCGCGCTTGCCCGTGAGAAGGAACTGCACGTCGCGGCAGAACTTGTCGAAAGAGGAGGCCGCACGGCGAGCTTCGTCAAGGTCGAAGAGAGTGGCGAACGACGGCTGGTGAGCGGTCTCCTGGTAAGTGGAGCCGCGCGGCATGCGCCGTGAGAGCCATTCCTTGGCGCCACGGACTGCCTCCGGCTGGGGCGGCGAGGCCAGGGTTCCCGGCAGACCGGCCTTCCCCGCAAGCCCAGCGGCACCGGCGAGGAACCATGCTTCGAATTCCCGGACCGCCGCGACCGCCACGACCGGCATATGCGCGTGAGTGGCCTGCGCGTGGCTGCGCAGACGTTCGGCCAGTTCCACGGCGCAGTCGTCGTCGGCGTCCAACAGGACCATCACGCCCGTCGGGGACGGCATACGCGTCGTGACGATGGTCAAGGCGTGCTCCAGCACGTCGCGTCGGAGCATCCGGTCCCGAGGGACGCGGAAAGGACGCTGGATCTCCGCATACGCACCAGGCACAAGGTAGGGAACGAGTCGGTGCAGCAGTGCTTGGAGGGATCTTTCCTCGCCGTGGCCTTCGACGATGGAAGCGATCACCGGGTACGGGCTGCTCACCGCTTCTCCCTCTGATCGCGCGGTGCGGAGGCCGGTTCCGGGCGCAGTTCCCCGCTGCGCAGAAGTTCGGACAGCGTCAGCACACCGTCGGCCAGGAGCCGGCGCCCGGACTCGTCGACAGGGCCGATCACGGTTCCGGCACCCTCGTCGCGGGCCACCAGCAGATGCGCCGGATCGGCCGCAGCGTTGTCCAGCAGGTCAGCGCTCTGGGTCGTGACCATGACCTGGGTGTTGCGTGCGGCTGCGGCCAGGGCGTCGTACAGGGCGCCCAGCATCGGCGGGTGCAGGGAGATCTCAGGTTCCTCGATGGCGACGAGAGGGATGTCGCCAGTGAGTGCGAGCGGCTGGAACAGGGCGGCAAGAACCCCGGCGAGGCGCAGGGTTCCCTCCGACAGCGCCCGTCGGTCCACCTTGGCCACTTCTCCTTGGCCGCCCAGAAAACGGCCCACGACGAACGCCAGATCCGCCTCGCGCACCTCCACACCGTCCAGCCCCACCGCGTTGTCAATCATGGTGGCGACATAGCCGTCGAGGGTCTCCTTGACCCAGGGATGTTCTCTGGACAGCGCGTCCAGCACCCGGGGCAGGTGCTCGCCGTTCTCACCGAGCGGGCCGCTGCTCCGACCGCGGGGGGTGTCGTCCACCGCACGGAGGGCGGGCGTCAGAAGTTCGTAGAAGCGTGTACGGACAAGGCTCTCGTAGACCGCTCGTCCCTCGCGGCTGGTCCGGGCCGCATGTGGCAGGAGGATGTCGTCCCTCCAGGCGACCGGGTGCTCACCTGCCACCTCCGGGAGGAAGGAGTCCCCGTGGTGGCTCCCGTCGACGCGAAGCTCTTCCCTGCGCAGCACCGGCGCGAAATCATCGCTGCCCGGGCGGACACCGACTTCCACGTCATACACGGCGTTGAACGCGGGACTCTTCTTGGAAGCTGGGATGCTCAGATCCAGTCGGATACGGAAGGAGTCGGGCTGTCGACCTGAGGCGTCCCGGTGCAGTACCTCTTCAAGGCCACCTCGTGGCTCCAGAGCCCGTCCCGGCGAGGTCAGCAGGGCGTCCCGGACGAAACGAACAGCGTCAAGGAAGTTCGACTTTCCCGCGGCGTTCGGCCCCGCCAGAACCGTCAACGGACCGACCGGCACATCGCAGGACGCGATGGAGCGGTAGTTCTCCACTCGCACGCGTGTCAGGAACACTGGTCCGCGCTCCTGCTCATAGTGCTCCATGGTCCGCAACCCTATCCAGCCGACCCATGGGCCTCCCGATGCCGGACCCTGACACGACCATGTCTTTCGGTCGGCTCAGCAAGCATCGCCCCGGACGACCCCAAGCGCGACGAGCCCTGATCCGAGCCGCTCTCACCGCAGCGCCTTGATGCGCGCGGCGGTGAGGGCCTTGTCGAAGACGCGTACGTCTCTGATCGCGCCGGGGAAGAAGTCGCTGGGGCGCCCGTCGAAGGTCGCGCGGCCGATCATCAGGCCGCCGGGCGCGGGCAGCGGCCGGGTGTCACGGGTCACCGCCTGCTGCACGCCGTCGACGTAGAGCCGCAGCTTGCGTCCGGGCCCGTCACAGACGCCCACCAGGTGCGTCCAGGTGTTCACCGGGGGCACGGAGTACCCCACGGCTCGCTGTCCGGGCCGGGCGAAGGCCCAGCGCTTCTCCTCGCTGGAGTACTGAAGGTAGAAGCCGCTGGCGTCACCGGCCTCCTGGCTGACGGCGGTGGCGAAAGTGCCCGGCTCGGTGGCCAGCCGCACCCAGGCCGCGACCGTGAAGCTGCGCCCCGCACCGGTCCTCAGCACCGGCACCTCGGTGACGATCTGGCTGCCGCTCCCGTCGAACTCGGCGGCCCCGACGCCACCCGCCCGCCACTTGACCCCGCTCGCGGTGCCGTCATTGTCACCGGCGGTGTCCCGGGCGAGCGCCCCTGACGCCTCGTCGAGCGGCCAGACGCCGATGGGCGGAGCGGGCGAGGCCTTGGCGGGCGGCTGCGCGGCCGGGCTGTCGCCCCCGGACCGGTTGAACCAGACACCGGCCCCGACACCGAGCGCCGCGACCGCCCCCGCGCCGGACAGCAGGAACGCGCGGCGGCTACGGCCGGCAGGTGCCGGAGCGGGAACGGGAGCGACCTGTGTGGCCTGACGCACCGGCTGGGGCGGGGCAGCCTGACGCGTATGCCCGGGCGGGCCGGACACCCGGGTGCGGTCGGTGCTGCTCGCCCCCGGCGTGATGCGCGGCAGCGCCATCGTGCTCTCGGCGCCGGCCGGGCCGATCCGGGCGAGGATGTCGCGCGGCGTGGGACGGTCGGCGGGGTCCTTCGCCAGACACGCGGCGATCAGGGCCCGCAGCGCCGGGTCCCCGACAGCCGAGACGTCTGGCTCGTTGTGCACGACCCGGTAGAGCAGGGCGGGCGTGGGCCCGGCGCCGAACGGGTTGCCGCCGGTCGCCGTGAAGGCCAGGACCGCGCCCAGGCAGAAGATGTCGGTGGCAGGCGTGATCTCGTCGCCGCTGACCTGCTCCGGCGCCATGAACCCGGGCGAGCCCGCCATGTGCCCCGTCCCCGTGAGCGAGTCGCCCTCGACACTGCGCACGATCCCGAAGTCGATGACACGCGGCCCGTCCTGAGCGAGCAGCACGTTGGACGGCTTGAGGTCACGGTGGACCAGGTTCACCGAGTGGATCGACACGAGCGCCTCGGCGAGCCCCGCCGCGAGACGCCGTACGGCGTCGGTCCCGAAGGGGCCCTGCTCCACGACCGCCTGCTCCAGCGACGGCCCCGCGATGTAACTGGTGACCAACCAGGGCAGCGGCGCGTCCGGGTCGGCATCGATGACAGGAGCGGTGAACGCTCCGCTGACCAGCCGCGCCGCCTCCACCTCCCGGCGGAACCGGGACCTGAACTCCGGCCTGCGCACCAGCTCGGCGTGCACGACCTTGACGGCGACGTCCCGCCCACCCGGTGAACGCCCCAGGTAGACCCGGCCCATTCCACCGGCGCCCAGTCGCCGCAGCAGCTGGTAGTCGCCTATGGAGCGCGGGTCCTCCGGCCTCAGCGAAGACACGAAGTGAACGCCGCCCAGGCTTCATGGGAGACCAACAGCACGGCTCTGTCAGGGGCTTTGCTGTCGCGGACCGGGACGGTGTTGGGGAAACCGGGGGCTATTTCTATGCAGTTGCCGCCGTTGGCGTCGCTGTAGGTGCTCTTGATCCACATCGCCGCGTTGAGTTCGGTCCTGTTCATGCTCGTACCTCTCCATCGCGTCGCCAATCAGAGCGGCGGACTCAGGAGCTGAGGGGGCGTCCGCCCTGAGCACATCATAGGTCTGGCTATGGAGTGCGAAGAGGGCCGGATCGTCGTTGAAATGTCCGCGATCCAGCGATTCCGAGTAGACCCACTCGTGCCCGTCGGGCAACTTGATCAGCGACATAGAACCGCTTGGCCGGGCGAGACCGAGACGACCGGCGGGGGCGACTTGGATGCGGACGTTGGGGAGTCGCCCGACGCGGAGCATGTGCGCGCACTGCTCCCTCATGAGGGCGGAACCGCCGACCACGTTGCGCAGGCAGCTTTCGTCAAGGACGACGAGGTAGAGCGGGCCGTCCGTCGCCAGGAAGCGTTGCTGCCGACTCAGTCGGGCTCGAACCCGTTCCTCCAGCTCTGCGCCGCTCACCAGGCGGGAGAACAGCGACCGTGCGTAATCCGCTGTCTGCAACAAGCCCGGGATCACCCGCTCCTGGTACTCCCGTAACGCAACAGCCACCTCGTCCATCTCAGCCCGCCGCCGGAACCAGTCAGGATGCTCCACCTGCGGATACCAGTCGATCCGGCCCCACAACCGCAGCAACACCCCACCCGTGCCCAGAAGCTCGTCGCAGGTCTTCGCGAAACCGTCCGTCGGAACCCTCGTCCCCGCCTCCACACGCGCCACGTGCGAGCGGTCGCACGGAATACGCCCCGCCAAGCCCTCCTGCGTGAGCAACGCCGCCTCGCGGAAATGCTTGAGCACCTCCCCGAACACCGCCGCCGTACTCACCCCCGACCCCGCGCTGCCGTTACGTCGGCTCACGGCTCCCCCTCCGTGACAGTGCGCCACCCGCACGCCCGAAACATTGATCCGGCCCATTCCCCTGCGCGACGCTCGATACACCCAGAGTTACGGAGGAGCACGAAATGGAACCGGGAACGCTCGTCTACGACCCCCACACGCACAAGGTCGGCGAGTACCAGGACAAGACCGGCCCGTACGTGATGCTGCGCCCGGTCGGCGGCGGCCGCGAGTGGCAGGCCGATCCCGCACGGCTCCGTGTGGCCACCCCGGAGGAACGGATCAGCGCGGGCGTACGCGCGGCCAACGACCGTTCCAGGGAGGGGATCACGTTCGACCCGAGCCGGCCCCCCGTTGCGGTGGCCGGGTGCGCGACGTGCGAGGAACTCGCCGCCCGGCGGGCCAGGGCACGGGCGGCGTTCGACGGCAGTGCGGTGACGGACGCGAACGTACTGCTGCGCCAGCACCAAGGCAGGGAGCACGGCGGGGAATCGACGGGGCGCAGGCTCTTCCGGTACGTCCCGTACACGATCGTCCAGGACGCCTCCGCCCTGCCCGAGTACCAGGCGTACTGCGTCTCCGGCGACGACTCGGACTGCGGGGCGAGCTCAGGGCCCTGCACGGCACCCGCCGAGGTCGAGGAGTGGCAGCGCAGGCACACCCAGGAGACCCGGCACCCGCGCTACCGCCGCAGCTTCGCGGACTACGCGGTGCTGGAGAGGCGCGCCTACTGAACTCCCAGAACCCCCGTGAGTACGAGCACTCCACACAACGCCAAGCCGGATCCGATCACCACGGGCATGGCCCTGGCCATGGCGGGCTGTTCACGGTTGGCTCTGCCGAACACGTTCTGATTCCGCATCGATCGCCTGGCGAGAGCCTGACTTCCGAACACCAAAATGATTCCGATGACTATCGCGCCAATACCCACCAGGGTGCGCTCATCCATCAGTTCCTCCCATCGCGCTTGCTTCCCGGCCGCCAGGCCGGCGACTCACCTCTTCCGCAGCAGCCGTACAGCGATGATCACAGCGAAGAGGACCGCGACACCGATGAGGAAGTAGAGCAGAGGCCCGGTGACCGGCTGCTTGCCCTCCGCTGCGAGGGTCGTGATGTCCATTCCTTTGTCCTTTCACCGGAGGCCGTGGGCGGCCGCTGGCCGCCCACGGCTGAGGTTTGTCAGAACTGGACCTGCAGACCGCCGGAGCACTTGGGGGTCGAGGCCCTCGGGCCGCCCAGGCCACCGGTCAGCGCGAAGTCGCCGCCCTGGGCCAGTTGGCCGCCGATGCTGCCGAAGCCTGCTTGGCACTTGCCATAGGCCGAAGGACCGGCACTCGCGTCGCCCGTGCTTCCCTCGTATCCGCCGGAGACGCCGGGGGATCCCACGCCGATGTTGAAGAAGCCCCCTCCTTCGCCCTGGTCATCCTCGGCATAGCCGCCGCCGAGGCATACCCCGGCACAGATTTCGCCGCCGATCTGCCATGCGGCCAGCCCCGAGGGATCGATGCGGTTGACGGGGTCGCCTTCGGCGTAGAGGTAGGGGTTCTTCTCCTGACCGGAGGGGTCGGGGCTGGTGAAGCGGCCGATGTTGGGGTCGTAGTAGCGGGCCGAGAAGTGGTACAGGCCGGTCGTGTCCTGGTAGCCGCCGGCGAACCGGTAGGGCTGGGGGACCTTCTCGGTGGTGGTGCCGCGCTCGACGCCGCGGGGGCTGTAGCTGTAGGTGTTCACCCTGGTGCCGGCCTCGTCGGCGAGCGCGACGACGGACCCGGCCGCGTCGGTGAGGTAGTAGTACGACTTGCCCCCGGTCGTCATGGAGTTCAAGGTGCCCCCGGGTTCCCGGTTGAATCCCATGTCCACGCCCGCACTGGTCTTGGCGGACAGGCCGAGCGGGCCGTTGTGGAAGAGGGTGTCGCCGAGCTTGATGCGTTCGCTCTGGTCGGTGGAGCCGTACTGTCCGGCGTAGGTCTTGCCGCCGACGGTGATCGCCGTCATCTGGCTGTAGTCGGACCACTGTTCGTTGGTGCGAGTGCCTTCGAGGGTGGAGGCGCCGGCGGTCTCGTTGCCGATCTTGTCGTAGGACCAGTTGGTGCTGGAGCCGTTCTTGGCGGTGATCTGCTGGGCGTCGTTGATGGTGTAGGTGGTGCCACGAGGGCAGCCGGGGTCGACGCCCTGGGAGGTGAGGTTGCCGGCCTGGTCGTAGCAGTACTGCCAGGAAGAGTTCAGCGTGGTGCCCTTTTCCTCCTTGGCGTAGGAGAAGCGGCCGGCGCCGTCGTAGGTGTAGGTGGTCTTCAGGCCGGTGACGGCGTCGGTGCGGGTGCGGATCTTGGCCCCGTCCGTACCGGCGTTGCTGTAGGAGTAGGCGAGGTCGACCAGGGTGCCCTTGGGCGAGGTCGCCTTGATCTTCTCCGGACGGCTGGATTTGTCCGGAGTGACCTCGTGGACCGTGCCGCCGGGGTAGGTCGTCGTGGTCCGGAAGTCGTTGGCGTTGTATGTGTACGTGGTGGTCTTTCCGGTCGGGTCCTTCAGCGAGGAGAGTTTGTTGACCTCGTTCCAGGTGTAGTCCGTGACGCCGGCCGGGTCCTCGTAGGTGTCGACGTTGCCGGCCGGGGTGTAGGTGAGCCTGGTCTGCGAGCCGTTCTGCAGCGTGCGGATCGTCTCCCTGGACAGCGGGTCGAACTCGTACTTGGTCACGCCGGTGCCGTCGTCACGCTGTCTGAGGTTGCCGTCGCCGTCGTAGTGATAGCGCACGGTGGCGTTCGTAGAGGACACCAGGACGACGCGGTCACGACCGTCGTACTGATACACCGTTTTGATGCCGCGCCCGTCGGTGACCGTCTCCGGCCGGCCCAGCGCGTCGTAGGTGTAGGTGGTGGTGCCCAGCGGGGCGGGCGGGGTGACCTTCGACAGGTTGCCCTTGGTGTCGTAGAGGAACGACGTGGACACCGACTTGGTCGCCGACATGGTGGTCGTGACCTTGCAGATCTGGCCCTCGAAGCCGTTGCAGGTCGGTGTGGCGGGGTTGTGGTCGAAGGTCTGCCTGCCGCCGCCGGTGCCTGTGACGGCGACGGACTTGGTGTTGCCGACGGTGTCGTAGGTGTAGTTGGTCTTCTCGCCGTCGGCGCTGGTGAACAGGCCCGGCAGGTCCGCGCCGGCGATGGTCCGGTACCCGGTCAGCGACGCGTTGGCGCCGGTGGGCAGCTTCGCGGAGGTGGGATTGTTGCGGGAGTCCCAGCCGTACTCGGCGACGTTCCCGGCCGCGCCGCCGACGCCCATGGCGTCCTCGGCGGTGTCGATGTTGTGGTTGGCGTCGAACGTCCGCTTCCGGGAGTGGTTGAGGGCGTCGATGACCTTGGTGACACCGCCGTCGGCGTTGTGCTCGTACTTCGTGGCGTGCTGCTCGGGGTCGGTGAGCGTCGTCGTCCCCGCCCCGGACGGGTCGCTGTTCGAGTACGCGTAGGTGTACGTGGGGCCGGTGTGGCCGGAACCGTTGAAGTCGGTGGCCCGCAGCATGGAGCGCACGCGGTTCTGGTCGTCGTAGGTGAAGACCGTGACCCGCCCCTCCGGCGTAGTGATCTTCGTCAGGCGGCGGGAGGAGTCGTAGTCGAAGAGGGTGGACTTGCCCTCGGTGTCCGTGGTCTTGGCCAGGTCTCCCGCGGCGTCCAGGTCGAAGACGGCGGTTCGGCCGGTGTGGTCCTTGGCCTGCCACTGGTTCGCGAACGTCTTGACCAGGTCGATCCACCGGCCGGAGCGGGTCTCGGTCAGCTTGAAGCCCTTGTGCTCTGCTCCCTCGTCGTGTTGGTCGACGGTGACGGAGCCCTTGTTCTTGTCCGTGACCTTGGTCAGCGTGCCGTGCTCGTCGTAGATGTCCTTCGAGCCGGACTTGCGGTCGGTCAGCGTGTAGGTGCCGTCCGTGTTCTTCTTCAGGTCCTTCGAGTAGCCCTTGGGCGTGGTGAACGTGCCGTCGGCGTTCCCGGTGAAGCGGACGGTGGCGCCGGTAGCGTCGTAGAGGACGACCTCGTCAGTGAAGAGCTGCAGGTAGCGCTCGTACTCCTGCCACCACCGCTGGGACACCTTCCCCCAGGGCGCGTCGAAGGAGTTGTACGTCCGTGCCAGGCGCAACTTCTGCCCAACGCCGGCGATCTCGAAGTCGGTCGCGGCCAGCATCAGGTTGCCGGTCGAGAGGTTGATCCGGGCCACCAGTGCGTCGGTGATCCGGAAGTCGGAGATCTGATGCCAGGGCACCGCGCCCTGATCTTCGGGCACGTACACCGCCGCGGCGGCGTCGCCCTCCGCCGAACGCGGCGGTGCCACCGACGACTTGGGGACATCACCGGTGCGGGCACGTTCCCTCTGCTCGGCCCGCCAAGCGGCCTGCTCGTTCGTCGGTGCGGCCTCCGCCTCGCCGGGCACGGGCTTGGTCGTGCCGACCTTGACCGGCGGCGTCTCGAAGTCGGTCTTCTTGCCCCACACCGACGTCGGCCCCGGATCGGCCGGCGCCGGCGCGGCCAACGCCGGTACGGCCGGGGCGATCAGGGACAGCGTCGCAAGGGCCCCTACGAGTCCGTGACGCGAGAATCTCCGGGCACGCCGAAAGGGCGTGCTTCCAGCACGTGAGCGCATCAGCTTCCCCCACAGGAAGTCAGACAGACAGTCAGAACCGGTGCCCCAAACGGTCACCTCGGCCACACAAGCTGTCATAAGAAGCACACAAACCGACGGGTCGTGCCCCGCAACACCCGTCTCATACGGGCCGGAATCAGACGCACCCCTTCGGCGGGTCGAATGCGGACACTACGACGTCATCCGCCCCGCCGATGGGGGAATTATCCATTCCGTCATCATTTCTGGCGGTCATGCTGACCGAAAACCATGCGGCACGACGTCACTCCGCCATGCGGACCCCGGGTGCGCCCTGCGACATCAGCTGTCCGCCGCTCGAACCGCCCTGCGGCCCCAGTTCGACCAGCCAGTCGGAGGCGTGGATGACGTCGAGGTTGTGCTCGATGGTGACGACGGAGTGTCCGGCGTCGACAAGGCGTTGGAGGACGGAGAGGAGGCGGGCGGTGTCGGCGGCGTGCAGGCCGGTGGTGGGCTCGTCCAGGAGGTAGAGGGTGCGGCCGGTGGCGCGACGGCCCAGCTCCTTGGCCAGGTTGAGGCGTTGCGCCTCGCCGCCGGAGAGGGTGGTGGCGGGCTGGCCCAGGGGGAGGTAGCCGAGGCCCACGTCCACCATGCGCTGGAGCCTGGAGGCGATCACCGGGACGCCCGCGAAGACCGTCAGCGCCTCGTCCACCGTCGCCGCGAGGAGCTCGGCGATGTCGTGGCCCTCGTAGCGCACGGCCAGCACCTCGGGCCGGAAGCGGCGCCCCTTGCAGGTGGGGCAGCGCACCTCCACGGCCGGGAGGAAGTGCATGCGGACGGTGAGCAGGCCGGCGCCCTCGCAGCGTTCGCAGCGGCCCCCGGGGACGTTGAAGGAGAAGTGGCCGGGAGTGAGGGCACCCTTGGAGTGGGCCGCGTAGGTCTCCCGGACAGGAGTGAAGACGTCGGAGTACGTCGCCGCGTTGGAGCGCGGGACCCTGCCGATCGGCTCCTGGTCGATGAGGACCGCCTTGGACAGGTTCTCCCAGCCGTCGATGCCGTCATGCTCGCCAGGCTGCTCCCCGGCCCCGTGGAAGTGGCGGCGGGCGGCCCGGCCCAGGACGCCCAGGATCAGCGTCGACTTGCCCGAGCCGGACGGGCCGGTGACCGTGACCAGACGGCCGAGCGGAATCCGGGCGGTGACGTTCTTGAGGTTGTGCGCCCTGGCGCCGTGGATCACCAGTGCCTCGTCGGCGTCCGCGCGGCCCCGCGACGCCGGGGCGGGCAGCCGGCCCGACAGGTACGCCCCGGTCGTCGAACCCTCGGTGCGCGCCACCTCCGCCGGTGTGCCCTGGGCGACGATCCGCCCTCCGTCGCGTCCCGCCCCCGGGCCGACGTCCACCACCCAGTCCGCCGCCCGGAGCACCTCCAGGTCGTGCTCGATGACCAGCACCGTGTTGCCCAGGTCGCGCAGCCCGCGCAGGACACGGACCAGCCGCTCGGTGTCGGACGGGTGCAGTCCGATCGTCGGCTCGTCGAGGACGTAGAGGACACCGGTGAGGCCCGAGCCGAGCAGGGCGGCGAGGCGCAGTCGCTGGGTCTCCCCGGCGGAGAGGCTGGGTGTGGCCTGGCCGAGGGTGAGGTAGCCGACTCCGACGTCCACCAGGCGACGCACCCGCTCCTCCAGGTCGGCGACGACCGGTTCCACGAGCAGCCACTCGTCCCCGCCCGACCGCTCCCGCAGACCGGCCAGCCAGGTGCCGAGGTCGGTCAGGGGAAGCCGGGCGGCCTCGACGATGGTGTGTCCGTGCACGGTCACCGCCCGGCTCTCCGGCCGCAGCCGGGTCCCGCCGCACTCCCCGCAGGGCTGTTTCAGCAGGCCCTGCTGTTCGGCCCGTTCGCGGTACTCGGGGTCGTCGGCACGGTCGTTGTAGCGCCGCAGCAGCGCCGTCGCGACCCCTTCGAAGCGGCCCCCCGACACGGTCGCCGGCGGTTCGGTGTCCGGGAAGTGCCGTCGGAACTCGGGGCTTTCGACGCCGTGGAGCAGCAGGTCCCTCGGGATGTCGCCCAGTTCGTCGACCGGTGTGTCCGCGTCGAAGGTGAAGCCGTAGTGGCCGGCGGCGGCCCGCAGCACAGGGAGGCTCCACTCGGTGTACTTCGTGTTCCAGCCCTTCACCGCGCCCTGGGCGACCGGCTTCCCGCCTTCGACCAGGCGCCGTATGTCGGGCCGGATCACCTCGCCGAGGCCTGTGCAGGCCGGGCAGGCGCCCGCGGGCTTGTTGAAGGAGAAGGAGCCCATCACGAGTTCGGGCACGGGCGTGCCGCAGTGCGGGCAGGGCCGCTGCTCCGCCTCGGCCTCCTCGTCGCCCTCGGCGTCCTCGGCGTACGACGGCGGGATGTCCTTCCCGCAGTCCGGGCACGGCCGTACCCCGATGCGCGACCACAGCAGCCGCAGATACGTGAACACCTCCGTGACCGTACCGACCGTGGAGCGGGGGCTGCGGTTGGTGTGGTGCTGGTCGACGCTGATGGACGGGGACAGGCCGGTGATCGAGTCGACGGCGGGCCTGCTGACGAAGCCGGTGACCATGCCCAGCGACTCCAGGTACTGCCGCTGGCCCTCGCGGTGGAGGGTGTCGAAGGCGAGGGTGGACTTGCCGGAACCGGACAGGCCGGTCAGGACGACCAGCTTGTTCTTCGGGAGGGAGAGGGAGACATTCCTGAGGTTGTGGAGCCGGGCGCCGGTCACACGAATGAAGGAGTCCATTCCTTCAAGTCTTCCATTGAAGTGCGGTGTTGAGACTTTTGAGCGGCCCACCGCCGTACGCTCTGCCGTAACCTTCAAATCGATGACGAACGAACGCCGTCTCCGGCCCGTCGACCTCGCCCGGTCGGCCGGTGTCTCGACGCAGCAGATCCGCAACTACGAGGACGCCGGTGTGCTCCCGCCGGCCGCCCGGACCGCGTCCGGCTACCGCGCCTTCACCGAGGTGCACCGCGCCGCGCTGCTGGCGTACCGGACGCTGATGCGGGGGTACGGGCCGGTCGCGGCGACGCGGATCATGCGGACCCTGCACGAGGGCGACGTCCCGGGCGCGCTCGCGCTGGTCGATGCCGCGCATGCCGCCCTGCACGAGGAGCGCGTCGCGCTGAGGGCCGCGAGCGAGGCCCTGGAGCTGCTGGCGGCCGAGCCGCCCGCCCCGCTCCCCCGGTCCGGCGGGCTGCGCATCGGGGAGGTGGCCGCGCTACTGGGCGTTCGGACCTCCGCGCTGCGGGTGTGGGAGGGGGCCGGGCTGCTCATGCCCCGGCGTGAGCGCGCCACGGGATACCGGCTCTACGAACCGGCCGACGTGCGGGACGCCCGGCTCGTGCAGACCCTGCGCCGCAGTCACTATCTGTTCGACCAGATCCGGCCGGTGCTGGAGGGGTTGCGGAGAGAGGGCAGCAGCGATGCCCTGCGCGCGGCCGTCGCGGCTCGCGGGCAGGCCCTGACGGCTCGGACCAGGGTGATGATCGAGGGCTCGGGGGCCCTCCACGATTACCTCGCGTCAACCGAGCGCACCGGTAAGGGCTCGTAACGCCGTTCGAGATGCCATCCGTTCCATTGAAATGTGGCGAAACCCGGTGTCGCCGAGGGCAAGTTCGGCATTCCTTTGGTCGGGTCTATCCCACCTGCGAACGGAGACGCCCTGTGCGAATGACTGACATCCAGCGTTGCGAGGTGCGACCTGGGCGACTCGTCGAATGGACACTCAGTCCGGCGACCGTCGCGACGGCGAAGGCGCTGCCGGAGGACTCCAGGCCGCCGGCGTACATCCAGGAGTCGCACCTCCGGACGGCGCGGTCCGTGCGCGAGGACGGGCTGTTCGTGCCGACCTGGCTGGGCGCGGCGTTCGACATCCCGGGGCGGGCCGATCTGGACGCGCTGGGCGAGGCGCTGCGCGGCTGGACCCTGCGGCACGAGACCCTGCGCAGCGGCTTCCGCTGGGCGGGCGGTCCCGGTGACTCGATCCGCCGCTTCACGCTCGACGCCTCCTCGGTGTCCCTGCACCGCGAGGAGGCCGGCGACTTCACCGACCCGGCGGCCCTGGCCCAGCACCTCCAGGACCGCTTCGACACCACGGCGGACGCCCTGCGCTGGCCCAACCTCATCTATACGGCGGTGGTCCGGGACGACTCCACCAGCGTCTACATGGCGTTCGACCACAGCAATGTCGACGCCTACTCCATCCACCGCATCCCCGCCGAGATCCACGAGTTGTACGAGGCGGCCCGCGGCGGCGGCGAGGTGGCGGCGGCCCCCGAGCCGGAACCGGTGGGCAGCTACGTCGACTTCTGCGAGGCCGAGCGTGCGGACGCCGACCGCATCGACGCGGACCACGACATCGTCGCCCGCTGGCGGGAGTTCATCCGCCGCTGCGACGGACGGCTGCCGAGCTTCCCGATCGACCTCGGGCTGGATCCCGAGGGCGGGCTGCCCACGCAGAAGTTCATGCGCGAGATGCTGGTGGACGCGGACGCCGCCGCCGCGTTCGAAGCGTACTGCCGGCCGTACGGCGGGAGCCTCGTCGGGGTTCTCGCGGCCAGCGCTCTGATCGTCCACGAGATCGGCGGCGAGCCCGTCTACCGCACGGTCGTGCCGTTCCACACCCGGGTGAAGTCCCAGTGGTCGCAGTCCGTCGGCTGGTACGTGGGCGGCGCCCCGATCGAGATCCCCATGTCCGAGGCCCCCGACTTCCCGAGCGCCCTGCGCACCGTACGCGCCGCCCTCCAGGCCAACCGACGGCTCGCGCGCATCCCCCTCGCCCGGGTCCTGCACCTCCTCGGCGCCGACTTCCGCCCCACCTCCCCCGACCTGTACTCGATCGTCTCCTTCGTCGACACCCGCGCCATCCCCGGCTCCGACCACTGGAGGGACCAGAACGCGTACGGGCTGCTCCGGGTGTCCTACGGCGACCAGGTGTGCGCCTGGATCACCCGGCTCCACGAGGGGTTGTGGTTCGCCGGCCGCTACCCGGACACGGACATCGCCCACAAGAACCTGCGGCTGTACGCGGAGCGGTTGCGGGACGTCATCACGAGTACCGCCGGCCCGCGTTAGGAGACGCGGCTGGAGACGGCGAAGGCCGGTTCCCGTGACGTGGAGTCGCGGGAACCGGCCTTCGGTGTCGTCGGGGGCGGGGCTTACACGCCCGCGTAGGAGTGCTTGCCCGAGACGAAGATGTTCACGCCGTAGTAGTTGAACAGCCAGCAGCCGAAGGCGAGGAGGGCCAGGTAGGCGGCCTTGCGGCCCTTCCAGCCGGCGGTGGCGCGGGCGTGCAGGTAGCAGGCATAGGCGACCCAGGTGATGAAGGACCAGGTCTCCTTGGGGTCCCAGCCCCAGTAACGGCCCCAGGCGTCGCCGGCCCAGATGGCGCCCGCGATGATCGTGAACGTCCACAGCGGGAAGACGGCGGCGTTGACGCGGTAGGAGAACTTGTCGAGCGAGGCCGAGGAGGGCAGCCGCTCCAGGACGGACGTCGCGAAGGTGCCGGGCGTGCCGCCGCTCGCGAGCTTGCTCTCGTAGGAGTCCTTGAAGAGGTACAGGAGCGTGGCGACCGCGGCCACGTAGAAGGTCGCGCCGCAGAAGATCGCGGTCGAGACGTGGATGTAGAGCCAGTACGAGTGCAGCGCCGGGACGAGCTGGTCGCTGGCCGTGTAGAGGACCGTGACGGCCAGGCCCAGGTCGAGCAGGACCGTGGTGATCAGGAACAGGCCGAGCCAGCGGACGTTCTTCTTCAGTGCCAGCAGGCCGAGGTACACGCCGACCGCGACCGTGGAGAAGGTGATGTTGAACTCGTACATGTTGCCCCACGGCGCCCGCTCCACCGAGAGGGCGCGGGTGAGGACGCCGCCGAACTCGACCAGGAAGGCGAGCACGGTGAGGGAGATGGCGATCCGGCCGTACAGGTCGCCCTGTTCGTCCCCGCCGGCCGCGCCGGGCCCGTCCGGCACGTCCCGCTGACCGGAGGCGGCCCGCACGGTGACCTTCGGCCGCTCCAGGACGGCGGTGCCGCCGGCCTGGTTCACGGTGACGGCCGGGGCCGCCTTCGTCCCGGCCTGGCCCGTGAGCGCGGCGGCGGTGCGGGCCACCTTGCTGCGGCTGCCGAAGATCCACTCGGCGATGTGGGCGAGGAAGGCCAGGGTGTAGACGGCCATCGACGAGTAGATCAGCACATTGCTGATACTCGCGAGATTTTCGTTGGTGGCGGCGGCGAGAGTCACTTCTCAGCCCCTTCGGCAGGTACGGGGGTGTCGGTGCCCGGCTCCTGATCGGCGTCGGGGGAATCTGCGGGGTCGTCGGGGGCGGGCGCGCCCGGGGCCTGGTCGTAGAGGATCCCGGCGAGGTCGCCGAGTTCCTCGGGGACCTTGGCGGACTCGCTGCGGCCGAGGCCGGCCATCTCGACGACGGTGACGCCGTCGGCGCCGCGGACCGCGCGCACCCAGACGCGGCGGCGCTGGATGAACAGGGAAGCGGCGAGGCCGCCGATCGCGGCGATCGCCCCGGTGAGGGCCCAGCCGCCGCCGGGCTCCTGGACGACCTGGAAGCCGGCCCACTCCTTGACGGTCTTGCCGAAGGTGACCGAACCGGCGCCGTTCGGGAGGGTCATGGAGTCGCCGGGCCGCAGCAGCCTCTTGAACAGCTTGCCCTTGGAGTCCTTGAACTCCTTCATGTTGGTCTTGTCCATCTGGTACACGCTCTGCGGGATGCCCGAGTCGGCCCCCAGGTCGCCGTGGTAGGCGGACAGCGCGAGCAGCGGGGAGTCCAGCGCGGGGAACTGCGACAGCATCGTGCCGCTGGCGTGACCGCCGTAGGTCGGCACGAAGAACGCGTTGAAGCCGAGCTGTTCCTTCTTGCCCTGGGCGTTGCGGTAGCCGTCGAGGACCTTGACGACGCCGGAGGAGGTGACGTTGGCGTCCAGCGGCAGCAGCGGTACGGCGTCGTCGTAGACGACCTTGCCCGTGGCGTCCCGGACGGTGATGACGGGGGCGTAGCCGTGGCTGACGAGGTAGACCTTGGAGTCGCCGAGCTCCAGGGGGTGGTTGACCTGGACGGTGGTGTTCTCGTCCTTGCCGTAGGGGCCGTCGCTGTAGGTGAGGTCGGCCTTGTAGACGCGCGGGGTGCCCTTGTTGGGGCCGGTGCGCTCGTAGGTGCCGACGAAGTCCTTGAGGTTGAAGCTGAACGGCACCAGGTCGTCCGACGAGAAGAGGTTGCCGGACTTGAAGTCGTCGTACTGCGTGAGCGTGTTGGAGAAGCCGGCGCCCTCGACGACCAGCTTGTTGCCCTCGGACTTGTACAGCTGGCCCCAGGCGAAGGCGACCAGCATCACGATGAGGGCGATGTGGAAGACGAGGTTGCCCAGCTCGCGGACGTAGCCCTTCTCGGCGGCTACGGCGTCACCGGCGAGGTGGGCGCGGAAGCGGCGCTTCTTGAGCAGGGCCAGGGCGGCGTCGTGGACCTGCCCGGGTTCGGCCGTGGTGCGCCACGTGGTGTGGGCGGGCAGCCGGTTCAGGCGCTTGGGCGCGCCCGGGGGGCGGCCGCGCAGCT
The DNA here is from genome assembly GCF_050937045.1 of Streptomyces sp. CA-179760. Classification (NCBI taxonomy): domain Bacteria; kingdom Bacillati; phylum Actinomycetota; class Actinomycetes; order Kitasatosporales; family Streptomycetaceae; genus Streptomyces; species Streptomyces sp. CA-179760. Next base: position 5,591,811 of record NZ_JBNJLZ010000001.1, on the reverse strand, counting down.
GGCCCACGAACTGCCAGGTGCGGGGCACGATGCAGCCGATGAGGGAGATGAACAGCAGGATGTAGATCGCGGAGAACCACACCGAGCCGTAGACGTGGAACAGGCCGAGCTTGTCGTAGATGTCGCCGAGGGTCTCGTGGCGCTCACGGAAGTCGGCGACCTTGGTCTCGTCCTGGCCCGACTGCGGGATGAGCGAGCCGGGGATCGCGCCGAGGGAGAGCAGCAGGAGCAGCAGCAGCGCGACCCGCATGGAGGTCAGCTGGCGCCAGAACCAGCGGGCCCAGCCGATGACGCCCATGGCGGGCAGGTTGGGGAGGTCTTCCTTGGGGGCGGTGGACAGCTGGGAGCCGGCGGCGCCCAGGTCCTGGTCCTCACCGGCGGGCGGGGCCGGGTCGGGGGCGGTGGTCTTGCTCATCGATCAGATCCCCACAGTGAAGCCGTCGGACCAGACCTGCATCTCCTGCACGATGCGGTCCCACGCGCCGGTCAGCAGCAGCAGACCGGTCACGATCATCATGGTGCCGCCGACCCGCATCACCCAGACGTAGTGGCGCTTGATCCAGCCGAAGGCTCCGAGGGCCTTGCGGAAGGCGACCGCGGCGAGCACGAACGGCACGCCCAGCCCCAGACAGTACGCGACGGTCAGGAGGGCGCCGCGTCCGGCGCTGCCCTGGTCGGAGGAGAGGGCCAGCACGGAGGCGAGGGTGGGGCCGATGCAGGGTGTCCAGCCGATCCCGAAGAGCGCTCCGAGCAGGGGGGCGCCGACCAGCCCGGCCACCGGCTTGCGGTGGAGGCGGAACTCGCGCTGGGTGAACCAGGGCATGAGGCCCATGAAGAAGACACCCATGAGGATCATGAGGACGCCGAGCACCTTGGACAGGACGTCCTTGTGCTCCTGGAGCGTGTCGCCGAAGTAGCCGAACAGCGCCCCGGAGGAGACGAACACCGCGGTGAAGCCGAGCACGAAGAGGGAGGCGCCCGCGACCATCCGGCCGCGGCGGGCCTCGGCGAGGTCGGTGCCGGCGACCCCGGTGACGTAGGAGAGGTAGCCGGGGACGAGCGGCAGGACGCACGGCGAGAAGAAGGAGACGAGTCCGCCGAGCAGGGCGATCGGCAGGGCCACCAGCAGCGCGCCGTTGAGCACTGTGCCGTTGGGGTCGGTGATCGCGGCGAGGGTGGTGACGTCCGTCACGTCACTTCTCCGCGACGACGGGCTTGAGCATCTTCAGCAGGCGTTCCTCGCTGAGCGCGGACAGCGAGCGGGCCGCGATCTTCCCGTCCCGGTCGAGGACGAGGGTGGAGGGGATCGCCTGCGGGTTGAGCGTGCCCTTCTTGAAGCGCAGCAGCAGCTTGCCGGTCGGGTCGTAGAGGCTGGGGTAGGTGATGTCCCAGTCCTTCTCGAAGGCGAGGGCGGCGCCGGTGGAGGTGTCGCGGGTGTTGATGCCGACGAACTGCACGTCCTTGCCGGCGTAGGCCTTGGACACCTTCGCGAAGTACTTGGCCTCGGCGCGGCAGGGGTTGCACCAGGAGCCCCACACGTTGAGGACGACGACCTTGCCCTTGAAGTCGGCGACGTCGAGCGTCTTGCCGGCGATGGTCTTGCCGGACAGCTCGGGGGCCGGGGCGCGCTCGCCCTTGGCGGCGGTGGCGGTGCCGTCGGAGCCGGTGACGAAGTTGGTGTTGCCGCCGCCGCCGGAGGTGCCGCCCGAGCCGCACGCGGAGACGAGCAGGGCGGCCGCGGCGGCACCGGCGGTCAGGGCGGCGCGGCGGCGGACCCGGGGTGAGCGGGTGTTCCGGGTCGTGCGGGGCGTGCTGTTCGAGCCCAGGGGGGCGCGGCTGGCGGCACTCATGTGAAAAGTTTCGCATGCCCGTTCCGGGGCTCTCGCGCACCCCCCTTGCGGGCGGAAAACCGCATTTCAGGCAGCGTTTTTCGAGGGCGTCCCGGCCCCCTGCGGGGTCTTCTCGATGAACCCCTTCCAGCCACCGGCCGGTTGCTGCCCCACCTCGAGCGTACGGAGCCGGTCGAGCACCTCGGGCTTCTGGACGTCCAGCCAGTCGGTGAATTGCCGGAAGGAGACGAGACGCACATCGGCGCCCTTGTCCTTCTCGCGCGCGATGTGCTTGAAGGCCTCCTCCACGGCGTCCATGTAGATGCCGCCGTTCCACTGCTCGAAGTGGTTGCCGATGAAGAGGGGCGCGCGATTGGACTCGTAGGCCCGCTGGAAGCCTTGGATGTACGCCTGGGCCGACTGTTCCCGCCAGCCCGGGTAGTTGTGCGCGGGCGCCTTTGTGGTGCTTATGGACTGGTTTGCCAGCATGTTGTAGTCCATGGAGAGGACCTCGAAGCCCCGGCCGGGGAAAGGTATCTGCTGCAGGGGCAGGTCCCAGATCCCCTGCCGCTTCACGGGCCAGACCTGGCGGCCGCCGGGCGAGGAGGCGTCGTAGCGCCAGCCGAGCTCACGGGCGGTGGGCAGCAGGTTGTCCTGGCCGAGCAGACAGGGCGTACGTCCGCCGACGAGCTCCTTGTCGTAGTCGAACGGCAGCGACGGCAGGTCGGTCCACCCGGAGTTGGTGCGCCACTCCTTCACGAAGGACTTCGCCTGGTCGATCTCGCTGCGCCACTGCTGGGGCGTCCAGTTCTTGACCGAGCCGTGGGTCTCGCCGCAGAAGTGCCCGTTGAAGTGGGTGCCGATCTCGTGGCCCTCCAGCCAGGCCCGGCGGACGTTCTTCAGCGTGTCCTTGACGTGCGCGTCGGTGAGGTAGCCGATGTCGGAGGCGCCGCGCGGGTTGTTCGGCGGGTCGTAGAGGCGCTTCTTCGACTCGGGCAGCAGATACAGCCCGGACAGGAAGAAGGTCATGCTCGCGCCGTGCTCCTTGGCGAGATCCAGGAAGCGCGGGAAGAGGCCGTTGCCGACCTCGCCGGCGCCGTCCCAGGAGAACACGACGAACTGCGGCGGCGTCTGGCCGGGCTCCAGCGGCTCGGGCTTGCCCGGCTGGTGGGGCTGCTTGCCGGTGTAGGCGGTGGAGCCGTCGCCGATGGGGCGGGCGGTGGGCTTCGGACTGCCGGTTGCCTTGTCCGGGGAACCTCCGGCATGGCTCGACCCCTCTGACCCGGTGAGACCACCGCATCCGGCGAGCGAGGCGGCGGCGGCTCCCGCGCCGATTCCGAGCATTCCCCTACGGGTGAGAGCGCGCATGGCATCCCCGATTCGTCACGTCGTGCTGGTCACCCAGTCAGAGGACGTGACGAACGGGGAGGTTCCGCTGAAACTTGCAGATTCCGTAACAGGGCGATCGGAAGCCGATCAGAAGCGAACAGAAAGGGCTTGTGTGCTCCCTGGGTCGGACCCTCGGGCGGATCAGGCGCCGAACGCCTTGCCCTGCCCCTTCACCGGCTTGGCACCCGCGAGGAGATGCGCCGGAACGAGATCGCGGGCCGGCTCGGTGTAGCCGACGGAGACGATCCGGTCGCCCCGGAACGTGAAGGTCGTCAGCGAGGCGAGCGTGCACTGCCGCTTGCGCGGGTCGTGCCACAGCCGCCGCCGCTCCACGTACGACCGCACGATCCAGATCGGCAGCTGATGGCTGACCACGACCGCCTCGTGCCCCCGGGCCCGGTCCTTCGCCGTGCTCAGCGCGCTCATCATGCGGACGACCTGGTCGACGTACGGCTCGCCCCAGGACGGCCGCAGCGGGTTGACCAGGTGCTTCCAGTTGCCGGGCTTGCGCAGCGCGCCGTCGCCGACGCCGAACGTCTTCCCCTGGAAGATGTTGTCGGCCTCGATCAGCCGCTCGTCGGTGGCGAGGTCGAGGCCGTGCGCCTTGGCGATCGGCTCGGCCGTCTCCTGCGCCCGCTCCAGCGGGGAGGCGACGACGTGGGTGACATCGCGGTCCGAGAGGTGCTCGGCGACCCGGTCGGCCATCCGCCGGCCCAGCTCGGAGAGGTGGTAGCCGGGGAGACGGCCGTAGAGGATGCCGTCCGGGTTGGCGACCTCGCCGTGGCGCATGACGTGGACGACGGTGATGTCGGCGTTCGCGCCGTTGCCCTGGTCCTCGCCGTTGCTCTGGTCGCTCATCTCGTTCCGGTCGCTCATGCCGTGGCCTCCGCCGCCGCGCGGGCCGCCGCCGGGAGGGCGTCGGCGATGCGCTGCACGGCACGCTCGTCGTGCGCGGTGGACACGAACCAGGACTCGAAGGACGACGGCGGCAGATAGACGCCGTCGGCGAGCAGCGAGTGGAAGAAGGCGGTGAAGCGGAAGGACTCCTGCGCCTTGGCGTCCTCGTAGTTCCTGACCGGACGGTCGGTGAAGAACACGGAGAACATGTTGGAGGCGTTCTGCAGCGTGTGCGCGACGCCCTCCTTGGTCAGGGCGTCGGTGACGAGGCCCTGGATCTGCTTCGAGACGGCGTCGACCTTGGCGTAGGCGGCGTCGTCGAGCAGCCGCAGCTGGGCGAGGCCGGCGGCGGTGGCGATCGGGTTCCCGGACAGCGTGCCGGCCTGGTAGACGGGCCCGGCCGGAGCGAGATGCGCCATGACGTCCGCGCGTCCACCGAAGGCCGCGGCGGGGAAGCCGCCGCCCATGACCTTGCCGAAGGTCATCAGGTCGGGGACGACGCCGTCGACGCCGAACCACCCGGCGCGGCTGGTCCGGAAGCCGGTCATGACCTCGTCGGAGACGTAGAGGGCGCCGTTCTCGGAGCAGAGGTCCTTGAGCCCCTGGTTGAAGCCGTCCGCGGGCGGTACGACGCCCATGTTGCCCGGGGATGCCTCGGTGATCACGCAGGCGATCTCGCCGGGGTGGGCGGCGAAGGCCTCGCGTACGGCGTCGAGGTCGTTGTAGGGCAGGACGACGGTGTCGCCGGCCTGGGCGCCGGTGACGCCCGGCGTGTCGGGCAGCGCGAAGGTGGCGACGCCGCTGCCGGCCGCGGCGAGCAGCGAGTCGACGTGGCCGTGGTAGCACCCGGCGAACTTGATCACCTTGGTGCGCTGCGTGAACCCGCGCGCGAGCCGGATCGCCGACATGGTCGCCTCGGTCCCGCTGGACACGAGCCGGACCTGCTCCAGCGGTGCGACCCGGGCGACCATCTCCTCGGCGAGCGCGACCTCGCCCTCACCGGGCGTGCCGAAGGACGTACCGCGGGCGACGGCGTCCTGGACGGCGGCGATGACCTCGGGGTGCGAGTGCCCGAGGATCATGGGCCCCCAGGAGCACACGAGGTCGACGTACTCGCGTCCGTCGGCGTCCGTCAGATACGGGCCGGTGCCGGACACCATGAACCGCGGCGTGCCGCCGACGGCGCGGAAGGCCCGTACCGGTGAGTTCACACCGCCGGGCGTGACGGCCGCCGCACGGTCGAACAGAGCCTGCGAGGCCGGTGCTTCATACGGATATGCCAGTTCGCTCATGACCTGCGACTTCTCCGACCTTCTCCGACGCTGTCGGGCTCCGGGTACCAGTGACCTGTTCAGTGACCTGTTCAGGGTAGGCCAGGGGAGGTTACGGGGCGGACGACGAGTGTGACCGAACCCGCATCCAGCCCGCGATTCCCGGCCGTCTGCGAGACTGGACCTGATACACACAGATCAAACGGCCCAGGGTGGTCAGAGGCTGCGAAGATCCTGCGGACAGATGTTTCGGCGCACGTTTCGGCGGGCGGTCGCGGGGGAGGTCACTGACACGATGATCGGGTTGCGTGGCGGGGGCGGCGCGTCCTAGAAAAAGCAGTCGGGTGGAGATATGCATCGCGGTGGCGGACTGGGCGAGGGGACCGATGACCTGGGTCCTCGACGTGCCAGGCGGGGCAAGCACCGGCGCGAGGCGGAGGACACCCAGGAAACTCGTCAGACGCAGGGTCCGCAGAGTGAACCGGAGCGGCCCGACGGACGTACTGAACATCGGCTGGACGATCTTCGGGCAGAACGTCGGGGTGAGCGTCGCGTGGATGAATTTCAGGCTGAACACCGGGTGGACGATCTTCGTGCGGGGAGCAGGAATGGTGGCCGGGTGGGGGTGACGTACAAGTACTTCGGCGCACCCGACGGTGCGACCGCTGCCCGCGTCCCGATCTCGATGCGCCCCGAGGAACTCGGCGGCGACGAGCTCGGCATGAACGGCATGTTCACCAAGATCAAGCCGGAGACCATGGCGGCGATGGTCCTCACGGGCATCGAGGGCATCCCCCTGCACAAGGTCCCGCCCCTGGAACTGGTCGTCCTGCACCCCGACTACGCCGTGGTCAAACTCCCCATGACCGTCGTCGACCCCCTCCGGGGCATCGGCGAGGAGGCGGTGGGCGCGGCGGCCTTCATCTGGTCGACGGTCCCGGACCGGGGTGGGCCGCGGGACGCGTTCAATGTGTACCAACTGCTGCACGAGTGGCAGGACTTCTCGCATCGGCTGCATGAGGCGGGGCATCAGCCGTATTGCTTGGTGTGGCCCTGAGCAGGGGTTTCGTGGGTTTCGGGCGGGGTTTTCGGACCCCGCCTTTGTCATGGCGGGAGGATGGCCTTCAGGCCGCCAGGGCGCATTGGTCTCTCTGGAGGCACTGATGTGTCCTGGGCGACGGGCGGCTCGCGGTCGTCCTTCCCTCGGCTTCCGTGAAGGTCTCGGGCGGCGATATCGCCTCTGCTCGTGCCCGAGGTGGGGCAGTTCGCCCCGCCCGCGCGGGTCGGGTTCCAGGTGCACTTCGTGGAACACGAGCCACACATGACGGCGATCGGCGGGCGGCTCCTGGCGGACGCCGGACCGGACGCCGACGTCATGGTGATCGACGTGGCGGTGATGGACGGGGACTGGCGCCAGGAGGTCCGGACCCAGGTCATGGAACGCCTCCTGGCGGCGATGGCCGCTGCCTGCGGGCTTGCCGAGCCGTCGCCCGCTTGGTGGGTCAACTTCCGTGTCATCGACGAGGGAAGCTGGGGCTCACGCGGCGGAGTGCTGTCCGTCTCCCCCCCTCGACACCGGCGGGTTCACCGAGGAGAAGGCCAAAGCCATCCGCGCCCGCCTCGGCGCCTGAGCGGACTCATACCGAAGCCCCGGCGATCAACGGCCGGGGACTCGGGTGTCGGTGTGTCGAAAGGGAGGAAGGCATGAATCAGCCCGGGGGCGGCGGTGCAGGAGTACCGTCATCCCGGCCGCGCGAAGGGTTCCGGCATGAGTTCGCCGCTCCGGCGCCCTCGTCCGTGCCGGGCACGCCCCGAATTCAGGGGTGGATCACCAGGCCATCTCACCGTGACGGTCGCGGAAGGTTCCGGTCGGCCCGTCCGGCCCGATGGTGGCGAGTTCGACGATCGCGTCGGTGCCCTCGGTCACGGTCTGCGGGCCGCTGTGCCCGTTGAAGTCGGTCGCTGTGTAGCCCGGGTCGGCCGCGTTCACTTTCACATCCGGCCAGGACTTCGCGTACTGCGTGGACAGCATGGTCACCGCGGCCTTCGACGCCGTGTAGAGCGGGGCGAGGTTCCTCGACTCGACGCGCTCGGCGTCGTGGGTGGCCGCGAACGATCCCATGCCGCTCGACACATTGACGATGACCGGGTGCGCGGACTTGCGCAGCAGCGGCAGGAACGCGTGCGTGACCCGGACGATCCCCACGACATTGACCTCGAACACCTCGCCGGCATCAGCGGCTGTGATCTGGTCGGCGGGGTTGTGCGTCCCGAACATACCTGCGTTGTTGATCAGGACGTCGATGCCGCCCTCTCGAGCCTCGACATGGGCGGCGGCAGCGGCCACCGATGCGTCGTCGGTCACGTCGATCTGTACGAAACGGGCCCCGAGTGCGTCGGCGGCCGCCTGGCCGCGCTCCGGATCACGAGCGCCGATGAGGACGGTGTGGCCGGCCTCGATCAAGCGGCGGGCGGTCTCGTACCCGAGGGACTTGTTGGCTCCTGTGATGAATGTGGTCGTCATGCGTCCACTCTCGGCCCGTGGCGAGAGGCCAGCCAGTACTCTCCGTGACGGTAGGACAGCCAGTACCAGGCACGACGACGGCCCGGCGGACACAATGGCCGAGTGGACGAGACCCTGGGCACGGCACTGCACCGCTGGCGCGACCGCCTCTCTCCCGCCGACGTCGGACTGACCGCACGGCCCGGACGACGTGCGGTGGGGCTGCGCCGCGAGGAACTGGCCGAACTCGCCGGGCTGTCGGTCGACTACGTGGTCCGCCTGGAACAGGGACGCGCCAAAAGCCCTTCGGCACAGGTCGTGGCGAGCCTGACCAGGGCACTGCAACTGCAGCCCATGGAGCGCGATCACGCCTACCGGCTGGCCGGCCTCCTGCCTCCCCAGGAGGGGACGATCTCCACGCATGTTCCGGCCGGGGTCCAACGGATGCTGGCCCGCCTCGGGGATTTCCCTGTGGGCGTGTTCAGCGCCGACTGGACCTTGCTGTCCTGGACCCCCGCGTGGTCAGCCCTGATGGGCGACCCGAGCGCACGGACACTCGACGATCGCAACCTGGCACGGGCGGTCTTCGCCACAGGGCCCAGCCGGCTCGCGTCCTGGCCCGTGCTCCAGGACGACGACGCCCTGAGACCCGCCCTCGTCGCCGACCTGCGCACAGCTCTCGTCGACTACCCCCGCGACCGCGGCCTGACCAACCTCGTAGAGGAACTGCGTTGCACCAGCGCGGAGTTCGCCCGGCTGTGGGACGAGGGCACGGTCGGCCCGCACGTCTCGGCCCGCAAGACCGTGGTACATCCCCAGGTGGGTGAGGTGATCTGCGACTGCGACGTGCTCACCGTCCCAGGCTGCGACATCCGCCTCGTCGTCTACACGGTGGCCGCGGGTTCCACCGACGCGGAGAAGCTGGAGTTCCTACGAGTCACCAACGACGTCCGCGCCTACGGCCCCGCGCCGCCGGGGCCCGGCCTGTTCTCCACGCCGTGACGATCGGGCCAGCCGGATCAACGGCCAGCGCCAAGCCCTGTCCATGACGCCCTCCATGCCGACCGCTCCCCAGGTCAGCCACTCACGCACCATGTCCGGGTCCGTGGTCGACGGGCACAGCGCCCACGGCGCCGACAGCCGCCGCGCGACACCGACTCCAGCGCTGCCCGGCGCCGCCGATACGGCCAGGTCCTCGTGTCCGTGCCGGACAGCCTGAGCAGGCCGAAGACGACGAAGTGGGCGCTACAGCGCAAACGTCCGACCAGGTGGCTGCCCCAGGCGGCGGCGCGTGCCACGGCCGTGAGGGGGCTGTCCGCGACGACCGACGAAGACCGCGCACAGCGAGGCCGCCACCTGATCCGGCTACGCCGGGACCGGGATCAGCGAGTGAGTCGTTTGATCTGCCGCAGAGCGGGGGCGGTTTCGACGTACTGCACGCCCGGCAGCGAGCCGAGGTGCTCAGCCAGGTAGCGGTAGAGGTCTCCGGTGTTGCGGGTGATGGCGGTGGCGACCATGTTGTGCGGCCCCGTGACCGCCGCGGCGAAGCTGATCGGCGTGTGGGTGGCGAGGGCGGTGCCCACCTCCTCCAACCGGGCGGGGTCCACACGAAGCCAGAGATAGGACATGAGGCGGTAGCCGAGCCGACGCGGCGGGAACTCGGTACAGATCAGCACGACGCCCTCGGCCACCAGGCGGTCAACCCGTCGTTTCGCGGTGGAGTTCGTGAGTCCCGTGGTCGCGGCGAGCTGCGGGTAGGTCGCCCTGGCGTCCTCGCCCAGCCCGGCGATGAGCGCGTGGTCGGCCTCGTCGAGATCCGCGAGTTCGGCGTCCGGTTCCCCGGTGCGCGGCGCTGGAGGTGCCAAGGCGGCGTGCTGCTCGGGGCGAGGGGGTTCCGCTTGGTGGCCCAGACAGGGGGATCACCGTCGTAGACGTGCAGCAGGCAGTGAGCGTTGATCGCGGTGACGCGGTTCATCCGGTGCAGGCTCGGGAGCAGCGGCGCGTCGTTTTCCTCGGTGGCCGGCGCGGTGATTCCGCAGGCGAGCAGCAGCCGTTCGCGGACTCTCCGGTGTACGTGGTCATGGTCGAGGGACTTCGAAGTTGATCGACCCTCGTGTCAGCTCGCCGTGACAGAACCTGGCCCGCTCGCGCTGTCGAGCCGGCCGCGGAGGGTCGCGGCGAAGTCCTCGGCTCGCTCCAGCTGGGTGCGCAGGTCCTCCACACGCCGCTGCGCGGCCTGTTCGAAACCGTGCAGGCGATCCAGGAGTTCCTCCCGCTCGGTGGTGAGCAGTTCGTCGCCGGAGTCGAGGCGGTCGGTCGCCGTGAGCAGCTCGCGCATCTCGTCCAGCGTGAAACCGAGCGGCTTCATCCGGCGGATGACCATCAGCCGCTCGACATCCCGCTCGGTGTAGAGACGGAAGCCGCCCTGGGAGCGGGCCGAGGGGACGACGAGTCCGGTCTCCTCGTAGTGCCGGATGGTGCGCAGGGACAGCTCGGTCCGCGCGGCGACCTCGCCGATCTGCATGTGCTTGCCGTCCACGTCCCTGCCCTGACCTCGTCTGAAGCATCCCCGCCGGTCTCTACTCTAACGTTAGGGTAGAGTTGCCCGCGGTACGGGTCGTCTGTGTCGCCCTCCGTCTCTTGGCGGTACGGGCTGCGGGGCCCGGCCGTTGCCGTGTCGGGGCCGATGCCGCCCCCGGCGAAGAATTTCGAGCTGGCGGGAGAGACGCGTGCGCGAGTCCGTGGCGCCCGGCGCCGCCGTCTGTCCGCCGTGACCCTTCGCCCCTGACCAGAGCTCCGACGCGCGTCAGTTCGCGTACCTCGGCTCTGTCCTCAAGACTTCCGGCCCCCTCAGCGGGCCGATCGCGGGATGCCCACCCGGCCTTCCGCACCGTCTTCCGCACGCCCCGGCCAGCCCAGGGGTGTGCCCGAGCACGACAGGTAACCGTTCCCTTGTCTTCCTCCGTACTGTCTCCCGCCGCGCGGCTGCGCGGCCTCAAGCCCGACTGGCTGCGTGATCCGAAGGTCTGGCGCACCGAGGTACTGGGCGGGCTCGTGGTCGCCCTCGCCCTGATCCCGGAGGCGATCTCCTTCTCCGTCATCGCCGGAGTCGACCCGGCGATCGGCCTGTTCGCCTCCTTCACCATGGCCGTGACCATCGCGATCGTCGGCGGACGACGGGCGATGATCTCCGCGGCCACCGGTGCCGTCGCCCTCGTGATCGCTCCGCTGAACCGCGAACACGGTTTCGGCTACCTCGTCGCCGCCGTGATCCTGGCCGGCGTCTTCCAGATCGTCCTCGGCGCGCTCGGCGTGGCCAAGCTGATGCGGTTCGTGCCGCGCAGCGTGATGGTCGGCTTCGTCAACTCCCTCGCCATCCTCATCTTCATGGCGCAGGTGCCGGAGATGACGGACGTGCCCTGGCCGGTCTACCCGCTGATCGCGGCCGGGCTGGCACTGATGGTGTTCTTCCCGAAGGTCACCACCGTGGTCCCGGCACCGCTGGTGTCGATCGTGATCCTGACCGTCATCACGATCGCGGCCGGGATCGCCGTGCCGACCGTCGGCGACAAGGGCGAGCTGCCGTCCTCCCTCCCCGTGCCGGGGCTGCCGGACGTGCCGTTCACCCTGGACACCCTGACGACCGTCGCGCCGTACGCGCTCGCCATGGCCCTCGTCGGCCTGATGGAGTCGCTGATGACGGCCAAGCTGGTCGACGACATCACCGACACCCGTTCCTCGAAGACCCGCGAGTCCGTCGGGCAGGGCATCGCCAACATCGTCACCGGGTTCTTCGGCGGCATGGGCGGCTGCGCCATGATCGGCCAGACAATGATCAATGTGCGGGTGTCCGGCGCCCGTACCCGCCTGTCGACGTTCCTGGCGGGCGCGTTCCTGATGGTGCTGTGCATCGTCTTCGGGCCGATCGTCTCCGACATCCCGATGGCCGCCCTGGTGGCGGTGATGGTCATGGTGTCCTTCGCGACCTTCGACTGGCACTCCGTCGCGCCGAAGACGCTGAAGCGCATGCCCGCCGGGGAGATCACCGTCATGGTGGTCACCGTCGTCTGCGTGGTCGCCACCCACAACCTCGCCATCGGCGTCGTCGTCGGCTCGATCACCGCGATGGTCATCTTCGCCAAGCGGGTAGCCCACCTCGCCGAAGTCACCGCTGTCACCGACCGCGAGGGCACCACGGTCGTCTACCGGGTCACCGGCGAGCTGTTCTTCGCCTCCTCCAACGACCTTGTCGGTCAGTTCGACTACGCCACCGACCCTGACAAGGTCGTCGTCGACCTGTCCGCCGCGCACGTCTGGGACGCCTCCTCCGTGGCCGCCCTGGACGCCGTCGAGACGAAGTACGCCCAGCGCGGCAAGACCGTCGAGATCATCGGACTGAATGAGCCCAGCGCCCACCTCCACGGGACGCTCAGCGGCGAACTCTCCGGCGGTCACTGAACCTCTTGGGCTCCGCCCTCGTCCTGTGGTGAAAGGGCCCCCTGGTGAAAGGGGCCCGTGGCGAAAGGGGCCCGTGGCGAAAGGGGCCCGTGGCGAAAGGACCCCTCGGTGAAGGGGCCCCTCAAGCGATCGCGTAGTCACGGAGGGCCGGTTCGAGAAGGTCGAACGCGAGGGCCGCTTCCCTCGCGACCGTCTCGGCGATCTCGTCGTTGGTGTGCCCGGCCAGGGTCAGGTCCTGGATGCGCTGGAACAGGACGCGGTGCGCGGCGCCGAGCAGCCCGGCGACCGTGCGGACGGTGATGTCGTCCGGCCGCGCACCGACGGTCTCGGCGAGGGCCTCGGCCAGCGCCTGCTCGCGCCGGTCGTGCAGGTTGCGCAGGCACGCCGACAAGGTGGGGCTGTCGGTGATCATGCGGGAGAAGTCCGGGCCGGCGAATCCGGCGACCGGGTCCTGCGCCGCGACAGCGGCCTCGAAAGCACGGCGAAGCGCCGCGAGGGCGGACTCCCCGGAGCGGCGTGACGTCACGACGCGCGCCAGCGTGGCGCTGAACTCGTCCTGATGGTCGAGGGCCAAGTCCTCCTTGCGCGCGAAGTAGTTGGTCACCGTCTTCTTCGCGACGCGGGAGGCCGCCGCGATCTCGGCGATGGTGGTGTTCTCGAAGCCCTGCTCGATGAAGAGCCGTGTCGCATGGTCGGAGATCAGCTGTCGCGTCTCCTGCTTCTTCGTCTCCCGCAGGCCCAGCGGGGCGGTGACGCCGGCTGTGGTGGCACTCGCTGCGGCGTTCGTCGTCGTCTCCATGAGGCGAATCTTAGCTCCGTAGTAAAAATATGTTTACAGCGTGGATCGCATGGAAGTAATGTTACTACCGACGCAAGATCAGTCTTGAAGGGCACCGCCCCCACCCCGCAGCCCGGAAAAGGAACCGCTCTTGAGGATCACCGCCTCCACCCTCTCCCTCACGGTCGAAGACATCGCGGCCTCCCACCGCTTCTTCACCGAGCACCTCGGCTACCGGGAACAGGCCGCGGCCGAGGGATTCGCCTCCCTCACCCATGACGATGCCGCCGTCGACATCGTCCTGCTCCGGCGGGGCATCGACGTCCTGCCGCCCGACCAGCGCGACCGGCACGCCGGCGGACTGATCCTCGCCTTCACCGTCACCGGCCTCGAAGCCGAGGAGAGACGACTGCGCTCCGAAGGCGTCGACATCACGATGCCTCTGCGCGAAGAGCCATGGGGGGAACGCCTGTTCCAGGTCACCGACCCCAACGGGATCATCGTCCAGTTCGTCGAATGGATCACCCCGGACCACTCCTGATCCCCTGGCGCCGTACGAACTGATCACGCAGACCCGGAAGAGGGAGCACCGCATGCGAAAGCTCGTGTACTACATCGCCACCACGCTGGACGGTTTCATCGCGGGCCCGGACGGCGCCGACCCCACGGGCCCTGACGGCTTCTGGCCGATCCCCGAGGACTACATCCAGCACCTTGTGACGGAGTACCCGGAGACCCTGCCCGTCCACGCCCGGGCGGCGCTGTCCGTCACCGCGCGAGGCACTCACTTCGACACCGTCCTGGAAGGACGGCGCAGCTACGAGATCGGCCTCAAGGCCGGCATCACCGATGCCTACCCCCACCTGCGTCACCTGGTCTTCTCCCGGACCCTCGCCGAGAGCCCGGACCCGGCCGTCGAACTCGTCGCCGGCGACCCCGTGGACAAGGTGCGACAGTTGAAGCAGGAGGACGGCAAGGACATCTGGCTGCTGGGCGGCGCGGAGCTGGCCGGCGCCCTGTACGGCGAGATCGACCAGCTCGTCTTCAAGATGACACCGCTGACCATCGGTGCCGGAATCCCCGTCTTCTCCCACAAGGCCGCCTTCGATCCGCGCGGCTGGGAGCTCACCGGCCACACGGTGCTCGACAGCGGTGCGGCCTTCGTCACCTATGCGCGCGCCACCGGGAACTGAAGCCGTCCCTCAAGACCCGGCCGACCGGGGGTGCCGTGCGCCGGCACCCCCGAGTCACCCCGGGTCGGCACGCCGTCAGGAGTGGACGATACGGCGTACGTTCTCCACGGCCCCGCAGCCTTCCTTCAGCCGGCGCTCCCGTTCCGTCAGGAACGCCCCGCCCAGCTCCTCCCGGCGGTCCATGGCGACGTTCTCGCGTGCTCCGTTGAGGATGGTGCGTTCTTCCTCGTCGGTGTGGTGGGTGATGACCTTCACGAGGTCTTCCAGCTTCTCGTCCCACTCGGCGGAGCCGACCTCGCCGACCTCGAGGAGGTCGAGGAGCGCCTCGTTGCCCTCCTCGTGCTCCTCCTCGCCGTGCTCGAGCTCGTCGTCGTCGATCTTGTTGTAGCGCTTGAGGGCGGGGTAGACCTCCGCCTCCTCCGCCAGCGCGTGCGCGATCAGCAGGTCGGCGAACTCCCGCAGGGCGGCTGCCCGGTCCGCTTCGACGCTGCGCATCAGGTGGAAGAGCTCCTCCATCCTTCTGTGGTCCTGGAGGATGAGTTCGACGACGTCTCGTGTCTCGGCCATGGGGCGGGCACCACTTCCGTACGAGGGAACCTTGCCGGACCCGACTACCCTCGCCCGCCGTGTTCAGCCGCGCAGTGGCTCCGTCAGCCGGGCCAGCAGGCCGGCGACCAGGGCCGTCCGGGCGGGCACCGTGTCGGGGTGGATGAACTCGCCCTTGGCGTGGGCGCCGTCGCCGATCGCACCCATGCCGCACAGGACCGGCAGGGCCCCCGGTCGACCATGTCGACGAGGTACGGAAGGACCTCGCCGGTGGGGCTTCTGCCCGGGCACTCGATCACCAGGTCGACGCGTCGACCGCCCCGCACACTTTCGGAACGCCATGCGACCTGCCGCTTTCCGTGCGGCCTGGCGGATGGCCGCGAGTGCTGACCATGCGCCGTCCGCGCACCCTCGATAAAATCTGAACAATAGGTAAAACCCGTCCAAAAAGCCTCGCGGGGGAGACTGATGGATTCCTCCGATGGTTCCTCGTCCGCCGGACCTCCGCTGAGCGCCGCTGAGCGGGAAGAGTACGAGCGGCTGCGCAAGGCGGCCTCCGGTCACCACCGCCGCCTGCGCTGCTCGGCGACCTCCGTACTGCTGATCCTGACTTTCGTCCTGGCGCCGCTGGCCGTCATCGCCGCCTGGGTGGACTCGCAGGTCGCCGACACCGACCGGTATGTCCAGACCGTCGCTCCGATCGCCACGGAGCCCTCCGTCCAGAACACCGTGACCGACCGGCTGACCAAGCGCGTGGTCGACAACGTCGATGTCGCCGCCTTCACCGCCGCCATAGGGCGGACGTTGCAGCGGGAGGGCGCCCCGCCCCGGGTCGTCCAGGGCGCCGACGCGCTGACCGGACCGCTGAAGAGCGCGCTCACCTCGGCCGTCCACAGCATCGTGCTCAGGGTGGTGACCAGCGACCAGTTCGCCGAGGTGTGGGACGACGCCAACCGGCGGGCGCACGCCGCCGTGGTCAAGGTCCTGACCGGCGAGGGCGGCAGCGCCGTCCAGGCCGGTGACGACAGCATCGACCTGAACATCGGCACCGTCGTCGACAACGTCAAACAGAGGCTGGTGGACGCCGGCTTCGACCAGGCCTCGAAGATCCCCGACGTCGACAAGAGCATCACCCTGTTCCAGACCGACAAGCTCAACGAGGCCCAGGGCGCCATGCGGCTGCTGAACATCCTCGGCGTCTGGCTCCCCGTCCTGGTCCTGGTCCTGGCGGCACTCGCCGTCTGGAGCGGGCCCGCGCACCGCGTCGCCCTGATGACCACGGCCATCGGCGTCGGGGTCATGATGATCGTGCTGCTCGTCGGCCTCGCCGTGATGCGGCAGATCTATCTGGACTCGGTCGCCACGACCGCCCTGCCGCAGGACACCGCGGCCGGCATCTACGACACCTTCCTGCGCTTCCTCAAGAACAGCACGGTCACGGTCCTGGTCATCGCGGTGATCACCGCGCTGGCCGCCTACCTGTACGGGCCGGGACGCGGTGCCCGGTGGGTCAGAGGCGCGGCGGCGGGCGGGACCGGGGCGACGGGCCGGGCCATGGCGCGCAACGGAATGCGCACCGGGAGCCCCGGCCACTGGCTGGACGCGCACCGCAAGTGGACCACCGGCATCGCCATCGCCGGCGGGGCGCTCGCCCTGGTGCTGTGGAACTACCCCACGCCCGGGTCCGTGGCGCTCGTCCTCGGCATCGTCGTCCTCGTACTGATCCTCCTCGGAATCCTCGCCGCGGCCTCCGGCGCGGCGCAGTCGAGCCGTACGTCGCACCAACCGTCAGGGAAAGGAGCCTGAGATGGCTGAACAAGGGACAGGGGCGAGCGGCGTCGCCGCTCTCGCCGAGGCGAACGCGCCCGTGTTCGAGACACTCGTCCAGATGACGCTCGACACGTTCGAGCGGTCCGGGCTGGACGAGGAGACATACCTGCTGGCTCGTATCGCGGCTCTGGTGGCCATGGACGCCTCCGCTCCCTCCTACCTCCTCAACATCGGCACCGCCGCGGACGTCGGCGTGCCGCTGGAGAAGATCCAGGGGACGCTCGTGGCGATCGCCCCCGTGGTGGGCAGCGCCCGCGTGGTGTCCGCCGCGCGCGCCATCGGCGAAGCGTTCGGTCTTGACCTTCCCGGAGAGGAGGAGCGGTGATGGACGGCTATGTGAACCTGGCCTACGACTACCCGGTCCTCGGGCCTTCTGGACGATCATGTGGATCTTCCTCTGGGTCATGTGGATCTTCCTGCTCTTCCGCGTCATCGTCGACATCTTCCGCGACGATGCCCTGAGCGGCTGGGCCAAGACGGGATGGCTGGTCTTCACCGTCGTCCTCCCCTTCCTGGGCGTCTTCGTCTATGTCGTCGCCAGGGGCAAGGGCATGGGCAAGCGTGAACAGGACCACGTCAAGGCCCGGATGGACGAGACGGACCGCTACATCCGGGAGGCCGTCGGCGCCACCGGCCCTGCCAGCGAGGCGGAGCAACTCGAGAAGCTCTCGCAGGTCCGGGCTCGCGGCGACATCACCGACGAGGAGTTCCGCCAGGCCAAGGAGAAGGTCCTCCACCCGTGACCGCACGCCGCCCTGGCGGGTGAGCAACGGTGAGCGGCAGCGTGTGGGCGGGGGCGGCCGTCGTCGCCGTGACGGCGGGGTACGCCCTCTTCTCCCGGCGGCTGGCCACGACCGCCGTGTCGGCGCCGATGGTGTTCACCGGCTGCGGGATCGCCATCGGCCCGATCGGGCTCGGGCTGCTCGACCTGGAGCAGGACGCGGGGCCCGTGCTCACCCTCGTCGAAGCCGCCCTGACGCTGGTCCTGTTCACCGACGCGATGGCCGTACGGGCACGGGCTCTGCGCCTCGGCGGATTCCTCCCGGGCCGCCTGCTGGGAATCGGGCTGCCGTTGACCATCGGGGCGGGCTGGCTGCTGGCGTGGCCGCTGCTGCCGGGGCTGACCCTGTGGGAACTGGCGCTGCTCGGTGCGGTTCTCGCGCCGACCGACGCCGCTCTCGGCAAGACGGCGGTCGCCGATCGGCGTGTCCCCGCGCTGGTGCGCGGCGGCCTGAACGTCGAATCCGGGCTCAACGACGGGATGGTGCTGCCCTTCTTCGTGGTCTTCCTCGCGGCTCTGCCCGGAACCATGGCCTCGGAGGAGGGCGCCTCCGGGGTCTTCTGGCGCGCTCTCGTGCTCAGTACCGCATGGGGCCTGGCTGTGGGAGGGCTCGGTGGGTGGCTGTCGTGCCGGTCGCATGCGAGGGGCTGGATCAGTGGTGACTGGCGGCAGACCTTCGTCCTGGCCGTGGCCGCGGGCGCGTACACCGTGGCCGTCGCCTTCGACGGGAGCGGCTTCATCGCGGCCTGGGTGGCGGGGTTCGCCTTCGGTGTGGCCCTGCGGCGGAGCGGAGCGGCGGAGGGGCGGGGGGAGGCAGCCGCGGCGGCACCGTCCCGGGAACCGGCTGAGGCGCCCGGGAAGGCACCGGCTCAGGAACCGGCTGAGGCGCCCGGGAAGGCACCGGCTCAGGAACCGGCTGAGGCGCCCGGGAAGGCACCGGCTCAGGAACCGGCTGAGGCGCCCGGGAAGGCACCGGCTCAGGAACCGGCTGGGGCGCCCGGGAAGGCACCGGCTCAGGAACCGGACGCCGTCGACGACTCCGCCGGTCTCGCCGAACATCTCGCCGACCTGCTCGCCTCGTTGAGCTTCCTGGTCTTCGGCGCCGTCCTGCTCGGGCCGACGCTGGACGATCTCGACTGGCGGATCATCGTCTACGCCGTGCTGAGCCTCACCGTGGTGCGGATGCTGCCGGTCGCCCTCTCCCTGGCCAGGACCGGCCTGGCCCTTCCCACCGTCGCCTACATCGGCTGGTTCGGGCCGCGCGGCCTCGCCTCCGTCGTGTTCGGGCTTCTCCTGGTGGAGGAACACGTCCCGGGCGTTCAGCTCCTCGGCCGGGTGATCGCGGCCACCGTCGCGCTCAGCATCCTCCTGCACGGCATGTCGGCGGTGGTCCTCGCGAAGCGGTACGGCACCTGGTACGGGAAGGCCGCCGCCCGGCGACCGCGTCTGCGGGAGGACCTGCCCGGGGACGGAGAGACCGGCACGCCCCTCGACACGGTAGGGAGACAGCGTAAGAAGGGCTGACGAAACCATCACGTCTCTGGACTAGGTCTTTCGTACCGGTTCACAAGGGCCGGAGGTCCGATTCGCCGTGCCCGGCACGGCGGTTAGCGTCCGGGCATGCGTATAGGACTGCTTGGCACCGGCAACGTCGCCCGCGCACTCGCCCACGGCTGGAGCGCCACGGGGCATGACGTCCTCCTCGGCTCACGCCGGCCTGAGGAACGGACGGACCTCGGGCTCCCCGTGGGGAGTCCGAGCGAAGCGGCCGCTCACGCGGAGGTACTGGTCAACGCCACTCCGGGGACCGTCTCCGTGGAGCTGCTGCGTTCGATCGGGGCTCCGGCGCTGGCCGGCATCCCGCTGATCGATGTCGGGGTCGGTCTCTCCGACGACTTCGTCGAGCTCTCGCACCCCAACAGCAGTCTGGGGGAACAGATCCAGGACGCGTTCCCCCTGACCCCCGTCGTGAAGACGCTGTGCACCATGGACTCCACGGTGATGACCGCCCCGGGCGATCTGGACGGCCCGAGCACCGTCTTCCTCTCCGGCGACGACGCCGAGGCGAAACGGACCGCGGGCAGGCTGCTCAACGACCTCGGCTGGCCCACGTCGTCGCAGCTCGACATCGGCGGTATCCGCACCGCTCGCGGGCAGGAGCACTTCGCCCTGCTCTTCATGGGCATCGCGGGCGGGCTGGGCTCTCACACGTTCAACATCAGCGTGGTCGCCCGCCCCTCTGCCTGACGTGAGCTCAGTCTTCGACGCACTTGGGGTACTTCGAGCCCCGGTTGCAGTCGTGGTAGTCGTACTTGCTGACCCTGAACCTCGTCTCGTCACCGGCCTTGGCCGGATCAACGACCAGGTAGAACTTCTTCCCGTCCTTGACCTTCTCGGTGACCTTGCCCTCCGGGCCCTTGTCGAAGTCCTGCGCGCATCCGGCGAGGCCGAGGACACTGACTGCCACGAAAACGGTGGCGAGGCGACGCATGTCGTGCTCCGATCATCTGAAAACGCGGCTCAGTGTAGGGGTGAGCGCCCGTCAGTTCATGATCGGGAATGTTCCCGGGTGTGGATGGGGAAGGTCTGTGGAGGGCAGTGTGCGCCGTGCGGACAACTCCCTTGCGTCACCGTCATTCTGAGGGAGAGTCATCCGCTACCGCCACCGGCGCCGTCGTGGACCGGGGGATCACATGCGTCGGCAGGATCAGGTGCCGACCGTGTCCGCCCTCGGCGTCGCCGATGAGCTTCAGAGCCAGTTCGCCGGCCTCCCGCCCCATGTCCGACGGTGACTGCGCGACCGTGGACAGGTCGAACCAGTCCGCCAGCGGCTGGTCGTCGAAGCCGAGGACGGAGATGCGCTCGGGCACGGGGATCTGCGACTTGCGCAGGTTCCAGATGAGGGCGACGGCGACCTCGTCCTGCTCGGCGAAGACGGCGGTAGGCGGTTCGCGCAGGCTCAGCAGCGTGCCGATCACCTCGGCTGCTGCGCGCTTGTCGCCGACCCGGGTGGAGACCACCAGGTCGTCGTCGAGCGGGACACCGGCCTCGGTGAGCGCCTGCTGGTAGCCCAGCAGGCGCTCGTTGGAGCTGAAGGCGAAGCCGCTCGCGCCCTGGGTCTGGACGAAGGCGATCCGGCGGTGGCCGAGGTTGAGCAGGTGCCGGGTGCCGTGCAGGGCACCGGCGACATCATCGACGTAGACGCTCGGACGTCCGTCGACGTGCTGACTGACGTAGATGACGGGCATGCCGAGGTCGTCCAGCCGGGCCGTCTCCTCGTCGGTGAGGTCGAAGGAGAACACCAGGAGCGCGTCGGCGTTGCGGCGCGCCGGGAGGTGTTCGAAGAAGTCGGTGCGCTCGGCCAGGTCCGGGATCTCGTAGACGTTCAACTGCAGGCCCGACGCGCGCAGCAGCGGGGCCAGGCTGGACAGGGCGGCCCCCATGAACCACGAGTCGAGCGTCGGGACCATCACCGCGACCGTCCCGGTCCGGCCCGTGACCAAGCTCGCGGCCTGCCGTGAAACGGCGAAGTTCAGTTCGCGCGCGGCCTTCTCCACCCGGGCGCGCACCTCCGGCGACACCGTGGACAGGCCGCGCAGCGTGCGCGAGACGGTGGAGGCGGAGACCCCGGCCCGTTCGGCGACGTCGGCCATCGTGGGGTGCCGCTGAGCTGGAGGCATGGGCCGGACGTTAGCACAGGGATTCGCTCTTCTGGCTCTGACCGTGACAGCGCTTTCATGGGAGTGAAGCCCAAGCAGTCAGCCGATTACCGTCGCGTAACGCATTGACTTCGGCAAATGGCACCCCTAGCTTGCAAGCGTTGCCCAAGCGACCCTGAAAAGGGCTCCTCAAGGCCCACCAGCAGCGTTCTGACCTGCATATCTTCTTCATTCATTCCATGACAACGCAGTCTCAGCAGGAGTGGCATGACGACCAGAACCACCACCAGAGCCACCGCGCTCGCCGCCACCGGGCTTCTCCTCACCGCCTGCGGCAGCGGCTCCGGGCAGGCCGGGCCACCGTCGTTCGAAGGGCGCGGGCCCATCACATACGTGGCCGGCAAGGACACCACGGGCACCGTCCAGCCGATGCTCGACCGCTGGAACAGGGCGCACCCGAAGGAGAAGGTCACCTTCATCCAGCTGCCGACGGACCCGGACGCGCAGCGCCGGCAGATGATCCAGAACGCGGAGACGAAGTCCGACGCCTACACGGTGCTGTCCCTCGACGCCGTGTGGACCTCGGAGTTCGCCGCCCACCGGTGGATCGACCCGTTGCCCGAGAAGCGGTTCCCGCTGGGCAGGATGCTGAAGCCGGTGGTGGAGACCTCCCGGTACCGCGGCGGTCTGTACGCGGTACCGGGCAGCTCGGACGGCGGCCTGCTCTACTACCGCACCGACCTGCTGAAGAAGGCGGGTGTCGCCCAACCGCCCACCACCTGGGCCCAGATGACCGCCGCCTGCGCCGAGGTGCGGAAGCTGCCCGAGGCGAAGAGCATGTCCTGCTACGCCGGGCAGTTCCAGAAGTACGAGGGCCTCACGGTGAACTTCGCCGAGGCCGTGAACTCCGCGGGCGGCACCGTCACCGACCCCAGCGGCAGGCCGGACGTCGACACCCCCGAGGCCCGGAAGGCCCTGGACTTCCTCGCCGGCTCCTTCAAGGACGGGACGATCCCCGAGAAGGCCATCACCTTCCTGGAGGAGGACGGCCGCCAGGCCTTCCAGTCCGGCAAGCTCGTCTTCCTGCGCAACTGGCCGTACGCGTACTCGCTGGCCCAGAAGAGCGGCGTCAAGGGCAAGTTCGCCACCGCTCCCCTGCCCGGTCTGAACGGGCCCGGCTCCTCCAGCCTCGGCGGCCACAACATGGCCGTCTCCTCCTCCGCCCAGAACAAGGCGACGGCCCTGGACTTCATCAGGTTCATGAGCAGCGAGGAGAACACCAGGACCTTCCTCGAGGACGCCTCCGTCGCCCCGCCGTACGCCTCGCTGTACGACGACAAGGCGCTCATCGCGCGGTACCCGTATCTGCCGGTGCTCAAGGAGTCCATCCTGCGGGCCGTGCCCCGCCCCGGGTGGTGCAGTACGGCGATGTGACCTCGGCGGTCCAGCAGGAGACGTACGCCGCCCTGACCGGGGAGAAGAGCAGCGCGCGGGCGTTGAAGGATCTGCAGAAGGCGCTGCGGAAGGCCGTGGCGCGGTGAGGGCCGGGGTCATGACCAGGACTCCGGCAGAGGCCGATGTCCGTACGGAACCCCGGCGGGCGCCGAAGCCGGGCCGGGCGACCGCCGGTTCCGGGCGGCTGGCCGCGCTGCTGGTCTCGCCGACGCTGCTGGTGCTGACGATCGTCGTGCTCTACCCGACGCTCATGGCGCTGAAGGAGTCGCTGTACGGGCCGAAGGAGCTGGACCCGAGGACCGGGTTCATCAGCGACACCGAGCCGTTCGTCGGGCTCCAGAACTACGTGGAGATCTTCGGTGAGGCCGGGGCGCGCTTCTGGAACGCCTTCTGGAACACCACGTTCTTCACCGTCGTCACGGTCGGCCTGGAGACGGTCGTCGGCGTGGCCATGGCGCTGATCATGCACAAGGCGTTCCGGGGCCGGGCCCTGGTGCGGGCCGGGATCCTGGTGCCCTGGGCGGTGCCGACGGCCATCTCCGGACTGCTGTGGCGGTGGATCTTCAACAGCGACGGCGTGGCCAACGCGCTGCTCGGGCAGCAGATCCTGTGGACCACCGAGGGCTTCCACGCCAAGGTCGCCGTCATCGTCGCCGAGGTGTGGAAGACGGCACCTTTCATCGGGCTGCTGGTGCTCGCCGGACTCCAGGTCATCCCCAAAGAGGTCTACGAGGCCGCCCGCATGGACGGGGCCCGCCCGGTGCGCCGGTTCTGGCACATCACCCTGCCGCTGGTGAAGCCCGCGCTGCTGGTGGCGGTGCTGTTCCGCTGCATGGACGCGCTGCGGATGTTCGACCTGCCCTACATCCTCGTCGGCGCGCAGAAGCACTCGGTGGAGACCCTGTCGATGCTCGCGCAGAACGAGGCGGCCAACGTCCGCTTCGGGCCCGCCTCCGCCTACGCGGTGATCCTCTTCCTGTACGTGTTCCTGATCGCGCTCGCCTTCGTGCGGCTGCTCGGCGCCGACCTCATCGGGGGCGACAGCAGGAGAAGGCGCCGTCGTACGGAGGTGGCGGCATGACCCACACGGCCAAGTGGCGGCAGTGGCTGCCGTATCTGGGGATCGCCGCGGTGGTGGCCTACTGTCTGGCGCCGTTCTACTGGATGCTGGTCTCCAGCCTCCGCCGCACCGAGGACATCTTCGACACCTCGCTCGTCCCGGCCCCGCTGTCCTTCGAGAACTACCGGGCCGTGTTCGACCCCACGCAGGGGTTCGGGCACGCGCTGCTCAACAGTCTCGTCGTCGCCGGGATCACGACCGCCGCGGCGCTGCTGCTCGCCACGTTCACCGCCTACGCGATGGCCCGGCTGGAGTTCCGCTTCAAGCGGCTGATCCTCACGCTGATCATCGCCACCTCGATGTTCCCGGTCGTCTCGATCGTGGTGCCGTTGCTGAAGCTGTTCACGGACATCGGGTGGATCAACACCTACCAGTCGATGATCGTGCCCAGCATGTCCTTCGCGCTGCCGCTGGCCGTGTGGAACCTGACCACGTTCTTCCGGCAGATGCCGGACGAGCTGGAACACGCCGCGATGGTCGACGGCTGCACCCGCGGCCAGGCCTTCCGCAGGGTCATCGTGCCGCTCGCCGCCCCGGGCATCTTCACCACGGCGATCATCACCTTCATCTGCGCCTGGAACGAGTTCCTCATCGCCCTGTCGATGACCAACAAGCCCGGCATGCAGACCGCGACCGTCGCCATCTCCAAGTTCACCGGCGCCACGACCTACGAGACACCGTTCGGCAGCCAGATGGCCGCCGGTGTCCTCGTCACGGTCCCGCTGGTGGTCATGGTGCTGCTCTTCCAGCGCCGTATCGTCGCCGGGCTCACCGCCGGCGCCGCCAAGTAGACCCGCCCCGCATCAGAAGGAGCCTCGTGTCCCCCACCGCCCCTGGTGGCGCAGCGCCGTCATCTACCAGGTCTACATCCGCAGCTTCGCCGACGGGAACGGCGACGGCGTCGGTGACATCGCCGGCCTCCGCTCGCGCCTGCCCTATCTGAAGTCCCTCGGCGTGGACGCCGTCTGGATCAACCCCTGGTACGAGTCGCCCATGGCCGACCACGGCTACGACGTCGCCGACTTCCGCACCATCGACCCGCTGTTCGGCACCCTGGCCGACGCCGAGCGGTTCATCGAGGAGGCGCACGCGCACGGGATCCGGGTGATCCCCGACATCGTGCCCAACCACACCTCCGACCAGCACGCCTGGTTCCGGGCGGCCCTGGCCGCCGGGCCGGGCAGCGCGGAACGCGAGCGCTACGTCTTCCGGCCCGGGCGCGGACCCGACGGCGCGCAGCCGCCGAACGACTGGGTGTCCTGCTTCGGCGGCCCGGCCTGGACCCGGCTGCCCGACGGGGAGTGGTACCTGCACCTGTTCGCACCCGAGCAGCCCGACCTCAACTGGCAGCACCCCGAGGTGCGGGCCGAGTTCGAGTCGATCCTGCGCTTCTGGTTCGGCCGGGGCGTCGACGGCTTCCGTATCGACGTCGCCCACGGTCTGATCAAGCACCCGGAGCTGCCGGATCTGCCACCGCGCAGGGACCCGGACGCCGGGCTGCCCTCGCGACACGTGGACCACCCGCACTGGGACCGCGACGAGGTGCACGAGGTATACCGCTCCTGGCGCAAGGTCGCCGACGAGTTCCCCGGCGACCGTTCCTTCGTCGCCGAGGCCTGGGCCGACACACCCGAACGGCTGGCGGCGTACGTCCGCCGGGACGGCCTGCACACCGCCTTCAACTTCGACTTCCTCATGTCGAGCTGGGACCCGAAGGACCTGCGCACCGTCATCGACGACTCCCTCGCCATGCTCGGCGCGGTGGACGCACCGGCCACCTGGGTCCTCTCCAACCACGATGTGATGCGCCACCCGAGCCGCTACGGACGCCGCACCGCCAAGCGCTGGGTGGCCAACGAGAGCTACCGCCCCGAAGGCCCCCTGGACCTCGAACTCGGCACCCGGCGCGCCCGCGCCGCCGCCCTGCTGATGCTCGCCCTGCCCGGCGGCGCCTACGTCTACCAGGGCGAGGAACTCGGCCTGCCCGAGGTCGAGGACCTGCCCGAGGACCTCCTCCAGGACCCGACCTGGGAACGCTCCGGCCACACCGACCGGGGCCGCGACGGCTGCCGCGTCCCCATCCCCTGGTCCGGCCACACCGCCCCCTACGGCTTCAGCCCCGACGGCGCCACGGCCGATCCCTGGCTGCCCCAGCCCGCCCGCTGGGCCGAGCACACCGTCGAGAGCCAGACCGGCGACCCGGCGTCCATGCTTGAGCTCTACCGTGCGGCGCTGCGCATCCGCCGCGACCGTCCCGCCCTGGGCGACGGCACGCTGACCTGGCTGGACACACCGGACGGGGTGCTGGCCTTCACCCGCGATCCGGGCTTCGTGTGCGTGGTCAACCTCTCCGCCGAGCCGTACGAGCTGCCCGGCCACTCCGGGCTCCTCCTGTCCAGTGGCCCGCTGGAGAACGGCCGGCTGGGGCCGGACCAGGCGGTGTGGCTGGCGGTGTAGGGCACCGGCGAAAAGGAGTTGACCGCTCCCCGCTGTCCACGGGCACGATCACGGTTCCGGTTCCGTCCTCCGTACGCGTGAAGGAGTTCCGTCCGTGCCCTCAGCACTCTTCCCCGACCTGTCCGCCCCCGGCACATGGGTGATCGGCACCCGGTATGCCGACGGCCCCGACCGGCAACAGGCGCTCGCAGAGGAGGAGTCGGCCTTACTGGAGCCACCGCCGGTCGGCCTCGCCGCCGTGAGCTGGTTCCTGAGCACGGACGGGGAGACCGTGCTGACGCTCGCGCGGTGGGACGACGACGCCGGGGTTCCGCCCGTCGGCCCGCCCCGCTATCGCCTCTACCGCAGCCTGGCCGAGGAGCGGGAGACCCGCGTCCCGGGCTGTCTCATCACCGCCGCGTTCGACGTCGACGGGCCCGAGCGGCAGCGATCGTTCACCGACGCGGTGATCGCGGCCCAGCCCCGGGAGGGCGGCCACCCCGGGGCGGTCTCGGCCCACTTCCTGCACAGCGTCGACGGCAGCCGGGTGCTGCTGTACACGGAGTGGACCAGCGCCGAGGCCCATCAGGAGGCCGCCGAGGACGGTGATCACGACCAGGGGCACGAGCTGTTCTCGGGGACGCCCGGGGTGCGGCTCACGCATGGTGGGCGGTTTCGGCTGTATCGCAACCTGCGCTGACCTCAGCGCGCCCAGGTGCGGGGCACGCGCCCAGGTTGCGGGTCACCCCAGGTGCGGGTCACCCCATGTGCGGGTCAGTCGGGCCCGTCGCCCGCCGGGAACCCGCCCACCGTGAACCCGATCACCGTCCCGCCCCCCTCCCGCCGGACCGCGAACGGCGCTCCCCCGTGCGCGAGAGCCACCTCGCGGACGATGGACAGGCCAAGGCCCGAGCCCGGCAGGGAGCGGGCGTCGGCGGCGCGGTAGAAGCGGTCGAAGACGCGGGCGAGGTCGCGGTCGGTGATGCCGGGGCCGCGGTCGAGGACCTCGACCCGGATCGTGCCGGGCCGGGCGGGCCCGGCGACGACGATCTCGACGGGGGCCGTGCCGCGCTGGTCGAACTTCACGGCGTTCTCGACGAGGTTGGACAGCGCCCGGGTCAGCATCCCGGGCCGCCCGTCGGTCGTGGTGTCGCCGCTCGCGCGGAGCGTGATCTCCCGGCCGCTGCGGCGCCGGGCCAGACCGGCCACCTCCTCCGCGAGGCCGGCGACGTCGACCCGCCGGGGCGGCTCGGAGTCGGACTGCCCGGCCGCGAGGTCGACGAGCTCGTTGACCAGGTCGGTCAGCTCACGGGCCTCCTGGCCGAGGTCGGCGACCAGTTCCTCACGGGTCTCCGGCGGCAGCTCGTCGATCCGGCGGAGCATCGAGATGTTCGTCCGCAGCGAGGTCAGCGGTGTCCGCAGCTCATGGCCCGCGTCCTGGACCAGCCGGCGCTGGTCCTCCTCGGACTGGGCGAGCCGCCCCAGCATGCGGTCGAAGGCCCGGCCGAGCCGGCCCACCTCGTCATGGCCGGCGACCGGCACCTGGATGCCCAGACGGCGGGTCCGGGCCACGTCCTCGGCGGCGTCGGTCAGGACGACCAGCCGCCGGGTGATGCGCCGGGCGAGCCACCAGCCGAACAGGCCGGCGGCGATCACCACGGCGGCCATCAGCAGCAGCGTCCGCCGCTGGAGCGCACGCAGCAGGTCCTCGACGTCGCTGAACTCCTGCGCGACCTGCACCGCTCCCCGCCCGCCGCCGAGGGACACGGTCGCGACGCGGTACACGTCGTTGCCCACGTCGACGTCCCTGTGCTCGACCACCCGCCCGGACAGGGACGCGGCGGCGATCCGCACATCGGCCCCCGTCACCGGCAGCCCCGGCCGGCCCGCGTCGACGACCCGGCCGTCCGGGCCGAGCACCTGCACATCGGTACGGGCGGGCCGCACCAGGTCGTGGCCGGGTGCGGCGGAGGAGAAGTCGCCGGGCGTCATCCGGTTCTCCCGGACCTCGTCCCGCAGGTCCTGCACGACCTCGTCGAACACCGTCTGCTGGTCCACCCGCACCAGCCGGGCCGCGGCGCTGTAGGACAGGATGCCGACCAGGACCGTCACGGCCGCGGTCACCGCCGCGAAGGACACGGCGAGCGTCGTGCGCAACGAGACCAGCTTCGGCCGCCGCCCGCTCAGCAGCCGGCGGAGGCGGCCCACTCAGTCCTCCCGCAGCACGTAACCCACGCCCCGCACCGTGTGGATCAGCTGCGGCCCGTCCGGGTCGTCGAGCTTGCGGCGCAGATAGCCGACGTAGACGGCGAGGTTCTTCGAGCCGGGGCCGAAGTCGTAGCCCCAGATACGGTCGTAGATCGTCGAGTGGTCGAGGACGATCCCCGCGTTGCGGACCAGCAGTTCCAGCAGCTCGAACTCGGTGCGGGTCAGTTCCAGCTCGCGCGCGCCCCGCCACGCCCGGCGCGCCTGCGGGTCCATGCGGATGCCGGCGGCCTCGATGAACCGCTCGGGGAACTGGTACCTGGGCGGCTCGGGCACGGGCGGGCTGCCGAGGGGTGCGGCACCGGCCGGTGCGCCGCCGAGGGGCTCGCCCACCCCCACCGGGCTGCTGGTGCGCCGCAGCAGGGCGCGCAGCCGGGCGAACACCTCCTCCACGTCGAAGGGCTTCACCACGTAGTCGTCGGCGCCCGCGTCCAGGCCGGCGATCCGGTCGGCGGTCTCCACGAGGGCCGTCAGCATCAGGACCGGCGTCCGGTCGCCCTCGGCCCGCAGCACCCGGCACACCTGGAGCCCGTCGATGCCGGGCATCATCACGTCCAGGACGAGCACGTCCGGACGGTTGCGGTGGGCCTGCGCCAGTGCCTCGACACCGTCGGCGACCGCCATGACCTGGTAACCCTCCAGGGTCAGGGCGCGCTCCAGGGCGTTGCGGATGGCGCGGTCGTCTTCGGCGAGCAGCACGGTGTGGGGCACGCGTCCAGTGTGCCTGGCGACCGGCACCCCGGGACCGGATGCGCCGCGCCGGAGCGTCCTTCTTACTCCCCTCTCACCCCCGGGCCCGCGCGAGCCGGGCCGCGTGCGTCGGCGCCTCCGGCACGTCCGCCGGGCGGTCCACGGCGAACTCCTTGCGCAGCACCGGTACGACCTCCTCGCCCAGCAGGTCGATCTGCTCCAGCACGGTCTTCAGCGGCAGCCCGGCGTGGTCCACCAGGAACAGCTGCCGCTGGTAGTCGCCCGCGTACTCCCGGAAGGCCAGCGTCTTCTCGATGACCTGCTGCGGGCTGCCGACGGTCAGCGGCGTCTGCGCCGTGAAGTCCTCCAGCGACGGCCCGTTCCCGTACACCGGCGCGACGTCGAAGTAGGGCCGGAACTCGCGCACCGCGTCCTGCGAGTTCCGCCGCATGAACACATGCCCGCCGAGCCCGACGATCGCCTGCTCGGGCGTGCCGTGCCCGTAGTGGGCGTACCGGGCCCGGTACAGCTCGACCATGCGCTTGGTGTGGTCGGCCGGCCAGAAGATGTTGTTGTGGAAGAAGCCGTCGCCGTAGAACGCGGCCTGCTCGGCGATCTCCGGCGAGCGGATCGACCCGTGCCAGACGAAGGGCGGTACGCCGTCCAGCGGGCGGGGCGTCGCCGTGAAGCCCTCCAGCGGCGTACGGAACTTCCCCTCCCAGTCGACGCCCTCCTCGCGCCACAGCCGGTGCAGCAGGGCGTAGTTCTCGACGGCGAGCGGGATGCCCTGCCGGATGTCCTGCCCGAACCAGGGGTACACCGGCGCGGTGTTCCCGCGGCCCAGCATCAGATCCACCCGGCCGTCGGCCAGGTGCTGGAGCATCGCGAAGTCCTCGGCGATCTTCACCGGGTCGCTGGTGGTGATGAGGGTGGTGGCCGTGGAGAGGACCAGCCGCTCGGTGCGGGCGGCGATGTAGCCGAGCATCGTGGTCGGGGAGGAGGGCACGAACGGCGGATTGTGGTGCTCGCCGGTCGCGAAGACGTCGAGCCCGGCCTCCTCCGCCTTGAGCGCGATGGCGACCATGGCCTTGATCCGCTCGCGCTCGGTCGGTGTCCGGCCCGTGGTCGGGTCGGGCGTGACGTCGCCGACACTGAAGATCCCGAACTGCATGGTCGCTCACCCTCCAGGTTGTTTATCCTTCAACCGCACCTGGGGGAACGACAGCGGGCGCGGTGGCATTCCAGGAGGGATCCCTGCCGGTCCGCCCGAGCAGTCGCTCGAAGGCCGACGCACCCTCCGCCACCGGCACCGGCTCCCCGAACACCCCCATATTCCTGGCCGTCGGCGCCAGCTCGTCCACCGCGCCGGACAGCTCCGCCACGACCGCCTCGTCGGCACCCGGGTACTCCTGGCCCGTCGCCCGCGCCAGGTCCCACACGTGCACCGTCAGATCGAGCAGCGCCATCGAGCCGACCAGCCGCGCCGGCATGTTCATCCCGCCCGTCGTGCCCTCCTCGGCACCCGGCGCCGACCAGGCCGCCACCAGCCGGTCCGCCTCCTGGGCGAGCCGCTCACGCCACTCGGGACTCCCGGCGACCGGCTCGGGCGTCCCGCCGAACTCCGACGCCTCCTTCGCGGCCAGCCGCTGGAACTGCGTGATCACCTGGAAGAGGTGATCGACCAGCGCCCGCACGTCGTACTCGGCACAGGGCGTGGGCGCGGCGAGCACCGCGTCGTCGATGCCCCGCACCACCGGTACCGCCCGCTCCCGCGCCAGGCCCAGCAGCTCACCGATGCCGTACGTCTTCACAGGGTTCGTGTCCATGCTCGTGTCCATGCTCCGACCGTAGGGACGGCCACGACCGCCCATCTTGAAGAAACGCGACGTACGATCCGGCCATGGAGGCCCCCCGCCACGACACCCGCGGGATCGTCGACCCGTCCGGGCTGCTGAACCGCGTGCGCTTCCGCCGCCACGAGCCCGCCGAGCCGCTGCGCCGGTACGTCGAGTGGTACTGGCTCATCGACTGGGACCTGCCCGAGCCGTACGCCTCCCACGTCGTCCCGCACCCCTCGGTCAACCTCACCTTCCAGTGGGACGGGGCCGACGAGGAGGACGCTCCGCCCTACGGCGAAGTCACCGGCGTCGCGCTCGGCCTCTACACCAGGAAGCTGACCGGGCGGGGCCGGGTCTGCGGGGCGAAGTTCCGCCCCGGCGGCTTCCGGCCGTACGCCCCCGAGGAGCCGGTCTCCCGCTGGACGGGCCGCACCCTGCCCGCCCAGGAGGTGTTCCCGCAGGTCACCGCCGACACCGCCCGCACGGTCGTCACCCCCGCCGGCGACCACGCCCGGGTCGCCGCCCTCGACGCCTTCCTGCTCTCCCTGCCCCGCGCCCCGGACCCGCAGGCGGACCTCGCGGTCGACCTCGTCGAACGCATCCGCGCGGATCGCGCCGTACGCCGCGTCGGCGACTTCGCCCACGCGCGGGGCCTGTCGGTACGGGCGTTGCAACGGCTCTTCTCAGCCCAGGTCGGCGTCAGCCCCAAGTGGGTCCTCCTCCGCTACCGCATCCACGAGGCCCTCGAACAGGCCGGCCACCGCGACGACGTCGACTGGGCCGCCCTCGCCGCCGACCTCGGCTACGCCGACCAGGCCCACCTCGTACGGGACTTCACGACGACGGTGGGAGTACCTCCGACGGCGTACGCGGCGGAGGCCCGGCGCCCGGCGCCGTCACACGGGTGCGAAGGCCCGGGCGAGGGCATGCGAAGCTGACCACCATGTTCGTGGTCCGCTCCGCCGCCCTCTTCGTCGTCGCGGCCCTCTTCGAGATCGGCGGCGCCTGGCTGGTCTGGCAGGGCGTGCGCGAGAACCGGGGCTGGCTGTGGGCGGCCGGCGGCGTCCTCGCGCTCGGCGCGTACGGCTTCGTCGCGACGTTCCAGCCCGACGCCCACTTCGGACGCGTGCTCGCCGCGTACGGCGGGATCTTCGTCGCCGGTTCGATCCTGTGGGGCGTGGTCGCGGACGGCTACCGCCCGGACCGCTGGGACATCACGGGCGCACTGATCTGCCTCGCGGGCATGGCGGTCATCATGTACGCCCCGCGAGGAGACTGACCGACCCTTCGGCCCGGCTCGGAGAAGCTCAGAGCGCCTCAGAACGGCTCGTCGGGCGGCAGCAGCCCCAACTGCCCCAGGAAATCCATCTCGTCGAAGTACAGCCGGTAGTCGACGATCCGCCCCTCCCGCACGGTGGCGATGTCCACCCCGCGGATCCTGATCTCCTTCTGCGTCGGCGGGAGCGTCTCACCGTTGGGCAGCTCCAGCGGCCCGGTGTTGCGCCCGCTGAAGACCCCCTCGTCGATGGCCGTGTCGCCCACCTCGTAGGAGTGCAACGCCTGGAACGACCCGTCGGGAACCGCGTCGGTCATCGTCCGCCAGTACTCGACGATGTTGTCGCGCCCGTGCAGCTCACCCTCGTCAGGGGTGAGGGCGACCGCGTCCTCGGCGTACAGCTCGCCGATGACCTTCAGATCGGCGTGCGTGGTGATCGCGTCCGTGAGCCGGTCCATGACCGCACGTGCCTCGCCCATGATCCACCTCCAGGGAAGACCGGAATCCAGGGCACCACCCGCCCTCATTCTCCCACCGCGGGGCCGACCTATCCTGACCGGAAGCCGGTACGCAGAAGTCGGTCCACACCACGCCCGAGGAGCTCCCATGGCCACCGCCGCCCCGTCCGCAGCCTCCCGCATCGCCGTCGTCACCGGTGCGAGCAGCGGAATCGGCGCCGCCACGGCCCGGCAGCTCGCCGCGGCGGGCTACCGCGTCGTCCTCACCGCGCGCCGCAAGGACCGCGTCGAGGCGCTGGCGGAGGAGATCAACAAGGCGGGCCACCAGGCCACGGCCTACGCCCTCGACGTCACGGACCGCGCGGCGGTCGACGAGTTCGCCACGGCCTTCAAGACCATCGGCGTCCTGGTCAACAACGCGGGCGGCGCGCTCGGCGCCGACCCGGTCGCGACCGGCGACCCGGCCGACTGGCGCCAGATGTACGAGACGAACGTCATCGGCACGCTCCACCTCACCCAGGCCCTGCTGCCCAAGCTGGACGCGAGCGGCGACGGCACGGTCGTGGTCGTCTCCTCCACCGCCGGCCACGGCACCTACGAGGGCGGCGCGGGCTACGTCGCCGCCAAGCACGGCGCGCACGTCCTCGCCGAGACCCTGCGCCTGGAGATCGTCGGCCGCCCGGTCCGCGTCATCGAGATCGCCCCCGGCATGGTCAAGACGGACGAGTTCGCCCTGACCCGCTTCTCCGGCGACACCGCGAAGGCCGAGAAGGTCTACGAGGGCGTGGCCGAGCCCCTCACGGCCGACGACGTCGCCGACACCATCACCTGGGCCATCACCCGCCCCAGCCACGTCAACGTCGACCTCCTGGTCCTCCGCCCCCGCGCCCAGGCCTCGAACACGAAGGTCCACCGGGAGTCGTGACGGCGGCGGGGACACACCCACAGCCGTGAAAGCGGAGGCATGGAGCCGGGGTGGCCCATAGGGTCGCCCTTCGTGGACATCGACAGACACATAGCGTTCGACGCCCTGCACAACTTCCGTGACCTGGGCGGCTGCACCACCGCGGACGGCAACCGCGTCCGCCGGGCCCGCGTCTACCGCGCCGACTCCCTGGGCAAGCTCACCCAGGGCACGGATGACTGGACGCGCTTCCTCTCCCTCGGCATCCGCACGGTCATCGACCTCCGCTACCCCTGGGAGATCGACTCCCGGGGCCGCGTCCCGGACGACCCGACCTTCACGTACCACAACCTCAGCATCGAGCACCGCCCCTACAACCAGGCGGCCCTCACCCCCGACATCGCCCCCGGCCCCTACCTGGCCGAGCGCTACATGGAAGTGGCGCAGGACGGCACCAAGGAAATCCGCCGGGCCCTGGAACTGGTGACACAGGCGGCGCGGGCCGACGAGCCGCTCGCATTCCACTGCGCCTCGGGCAAGGACCGCACAGGCCTGATCGCGGCCCTGGTCCTGGAGCTCCTCGACGTCCCGCGACCCACCATCGTCGAGGACTTCGCCCTCACGGACCTGGCGGCCCCCGCCCTCCTCGCCGACTGGACGTCCCGCAACGACGGCCGCTCCCCCACCTGGCCGTCGTTCGGCCGCGCCCCCGCCGAGGTCATGCACCTGTTCCTGACAGACCTGACGAACCGCTACGGCTCGACAGCCGGCTATGTGACCAACGCCTTGGAGCTCGACGCGTCAGCCCTCTCGGCGGCCCTCCGGGAGGGCCTCCTGGAGTGAGCCGGCGCGTCAGCCCTTCACGCAGACGACCTGCTTCAGCTTCGCCACGACCTCCACCAAGTCCCGCTGCTGGTCGATGACCTGCTCGATCGGCTTGTAGGCACTCGGGATCTCGTCCACGACGCCGGAGTCCTTGCGGCACTCCACGCCCCGGGTCTGCTCCTCCAGGTCCTTCGTCGAGAACCGGCGCTTGGCCGCGTTGCGGCTCATGCGCCGGCCCGCGCCGTGCGAGGCCGAGTTGAAGGACTTGTCGTTGCCGAGGCCCTTCACGATGTACGAACCCGTGCCCATGGAGCCGGGGATGATCCCGTACTCGCCGGAGCCGGCCCGGATCGCGCCCTTGCGGGTCACGAGCAGGTCCATCCCGTCGTAGCGCTCCTCGGCCACGTAGTTGTGGTGCGCGCTGATCTCCGGCTCGAATGTCGGCTTGGC
Source organism: Streptomyces sp. CA-179760 (assembly GCF_050937045.1). Taxonomy (NCBI): domain Bacteria; kingdom Bacillati; phylum Actinomycetota; class Actinomycetes; order Kitasatosporales; family Streptomycetaceae; genus Streptomyces; species Streptomyces sp. CA-179760. The sequence continues at coordinate 5,556,960 of NZ_JBNJLZ010000001.1, read as the reverse complement.
CTTCTTGAACTCCTTGCGGACCACGTCCTTGAGGAGCGCCATCATGATCGAGCGGTTGTACTTCGCGTACTCCTGCGCCCAGAACAGGTCGTTGCGGTACGCCGCCATCTGCGGGGTGTCCGCCACGAAGACGGCGAGGTCGCGGTCGACCAGGCCCTGGTTGTGCGGGAGCTTCTGAGCGATGCCGATGTGGTGCTCGGCCAGCTCCTTGCCGATGTTCCGGGAACCGGAATGCAGCATCAGCCAGACAGATCCGGTCGTATCCGTGCAGATTTCGACAAAGTGGTTCCCCCGCCGAGCGTTCCCATCTGCTTGGTGGCGCGTTCCGCGCGGAACTTGACCGCCTCGGCGACCCCGTCGAACCGCCCCCAGAAGTCGTCCCACCCGGCGGTAGCCATCCCGTGAAACCGCCCCGGGTCGACGGCGTCGGCATGCATCCCCCGCCCCACCGGAATCACCTGCTCGATCCGCGACCGCAGCCGCGACAGATCCCCGGGCAGGTCGCTCGACGTCAGGGACGTCCGCACGGCCGACATCCCGCAGCCGATGTCGACTCCCACCGCCGCCGGGCACACCGCACCCTGCATGGCGATGACCGAGCCGACCGTCGCGCCCTTGCCGTAGTGCACGTCGGGCATGACGGCGAGGCCCTTGATCCACGGCAGCGTCGCGACATTCCGGAGTTGCTGGAGCGCGCCCTCCTCGACCGAGGCGGGGTCGGCCCACATCCGGATCGGCACTTTCGCACCAGGTACCTCTACATACGACATAACGTCCTCAATCCCCCGTAAGCGAACAGAAGTCTTCAAGAGCAAATACCGGAGCCAAGGTCTACGAAAGGGAATCCGGACCGGCGTTCACGGCAGTGCGTGCGATACACATTGTGTTCATCGGCTGCCCGGCGACGGCAAGCCAATATCCGCCCGAGAGGAGCCACCACGTGCAACGGAAGGCGTACGCACCCGGTATCGCCGCGCTCCTCGCGGCCCTGCTGGCCGGCTGCACCGGCAGCTCGGGCGACAGCGGCCCGACGGACGACTCCAACCCCGGGGACACCGGCACCGCTTCGCCCGCCGCCGAGCCGGGCCGCTACCGCACGCTCCCCGAGCCCTGCACCGCGGTCGGGCAGAGCACGCTCGACGAACTCCTGCCCGGCATCCGGCAGATCACCGACCGCGAGCAGCGCGAGAAGGCCTACGAGGGCGAGCCGACGGTCACGTTCGACACCGACCGCAAGGTCGGCTGCCAGTGGAAGGTCGACGGCACGCAGGCCACCGACCATCTGCTCATCGACTTCGAGCGGGTCGTCTCCTACGACAACGCCGTCAGCGACGACAACCAGGCCGAGCAGCTCTTCGCGGAGCGGGAGGCCGCGGCCCACCTCCCCGAGCCGACGGCCACCGAGTCGGCCGCCACGGAGTCCCCCGCCGCCGGCAGCACCCCGGCCGGCGGTTCCGCCCCCGCCCCGAGCGACTCCCCCGGCTCGGCCTCCTCTCCCTCCGGCACCTCGTCGCCTTCGGCGTCCACCTCCGCCACCCCGACCGAGCTCCAGCCCCGCGTGCTGGAGGATTTCGGCGACGAGGCCTTCATCGACGACGAACTGAGCAGCTCCGGCTCGACGGCCAAGCAGCGGACGGTGACTGTGGCGTTCCGCACGTCCAACGTCATCGTGACCATCGAGTACGCCGAACAGCCGGCCACCGTCGGCGTCGTCCCGGACAGCAAGGAATTGCAGGACAGGGCCCAGAAACTGGCCTCCCAGCTGGCCGATTCGCTGAGCGACTGAGGCCCCTTCACGCCCCCTTCACGCACACCCGCAAAGCACGCGAAGGAAGGCCACACCTCCGCCGCACCGCGTACGGTGACCACTCGGCCCCGTTCCGACCGCAGGGAACCACGAGCGTCATGAGTGAAGGAACCATGCAGCGACGAGCACAGCGAGACCAGCAGGATCAGCGAGCGAAGCGACTCAACCGCGTCCTTGTCTGCGCGGCCGCCGTCCCCGTGATGCTGGTCGCCGCCGGCTGCTCCTCGGACTCCGGCTCCGGCGACACCACGGACAAGGCCGCGAACGCGGCGGCTTCGGCGTCCGCGAGCCCGTCCCCGACCGTCGAGGCGGCGGCGTACGGCAAGCTTCCGGAGTCCTGCAAGGCACTGTCGAGGAAGACGCTGAAGGACCTCGTTCCGAAGAGCAAGTCCGGCAAGGAGGGCAAGTCGGACGATGTCTCCACGCGCGGCAGCTGCTCCTGGAACAGCCTCGACAACAACGGCGTGAAGGGCTCGCAGTTCCGCTGGCTGAACGTGTCGATGCTGCGCTTCGAGTCGGACACCACGCGCGGCTCGGGCGAGAAGCTGGCCCAGCAGTACTACGAGAAGCAGGTCCAGGACGTCCAGGCCGCCGAGGGCGCCAAGGGCGTCAAGTCGGAGCCGGTGCCCGGCACGGGCGACCAGGCGACGGCCGTGCGCTACGACCTGAAGAAGAAGGAAGGCACCTTCAAGCAGCAGACGGTCGTGGCACGCGTCGAGAACGTCGTCGTCACGCTGGACTACAACGGCGCGGGCCTGGCCGGCGACAAGTCCCCGAGCGCCGACGACCTGGCGAAGGACGCGAAGAAGGCCGCGAAGGAAGCGGTGGCCGCGGTGTCCGAGGCGAACGGCGCGGGCGGCGGCAAGGCCGGTGGCGACCCGTCGAAGCCGGCGTCGAAGTCCCCGTCCGAGAAGCCCTCGAAGGGCGCTTCGAAGGAAGCCTCGAAGGACTCCTCCGCGTCGCCGTCGAAGTCGCCCGCCAAGAAGAGCTGAACGCCACCGACCGGAACCGGCCACCCGTCCTCCGCACACATGTGCCACCCTGTTGCGCGCAACAACACGCAAGGGGAGGGGAAGACGGGTGGCCGTGCCACAACTGACTCGGACGCACCGCGTTCTCATCGGCGTGGTCGTGGCCGGTGCCGTGATCATCGCCGGTATCGGCTTCGCCGGTTCGTACGCGGCGGTCCGCGAGTTGGCCCTGAAGAAGGGCTTCGGGAACTTCTCCTACGTCTTCCCGATCGGCATCGACGCGGGCATCTGCGTCCTGCTGGCCCTGGACCTGCTCCTCACCTGGATCAGGATCCCCTTCCCCCTGCTCCGCCAGACGGCCTGGCTCCTGACCATGGCGACGATCGCCTTCAACGGCGCGGCCGCCTGGCCGGATCCGCTCGGCGTCGGCATGCACGCGGTGATCCCGGTCCTGTTCGTGGTCTCGGTCGAGGCGGCCCGCCACGCGATCGGCCGGATCGCCGACATCACGGCCGACAAGCACATGGAGGGCGTCCGCCTCACCCGCTGGCTGCTCTCCCCCGTCCCCACGTTCCTCCTCTGGCGCCGCATGAAGCTCTGGGAGCTCCGCTCCTACGACCAGGTCATCAAGCTGGAGCAGGAACGTCTCGTCTATCAGGCCCGCCTGCGCTCCCGCTACGGCCGCGGCTGGCGCCGCAAGGCTCCGGTGGAGTCCCTGATGCCGCTGAGGCTGGCGCGCTACGGCGTCCCGCTCGCGGAGACGGCCCCGGCGGGCCTGGCGGCGGCAGGCATCGAACCGGCCTTGATCCCACCGCCACCACAGCAGCAGCACCAGTCGGCGCTGGAGGCCGACCCACAGAGAGCGGCACGTCACAGCGAGCAGCGCCTGGAGCTCGACGGCCGCCCCCGCGCCGAGTACGTGGACGACGCACCCGAAGCGGACCAGAGCCCGTGGTTCAACTCCCAGCGCGAGGTCGACTACCAGGGCGGCTACGACCCGGCGTACGACGCCGAGCAGTACGAGCCCCCGTACGAACCTCCATACGAGCCCCCGTACGAGCCCCCTGCCGAACAGGCACCCACCCCGGAAGACACCGGCAGCTTCCCCATCCCGGTAGGCCCCAACCGCACCCGCGAACTCGGCGACGGCGGCGGCCCACCGGAACCGACCGAGGAGGACTACTACCGGGCCTTCCGCGAGTCGACGAAGGGCGGCAACGGAGCCCCACCCCCCGTGGATTCATCGCCGACGTCGAGGCGACCTACGGCATCACCCTGGAAGAGGCCGAATCCAAGCGCATGGTGAACCGCTTCTCCAACCGCCTCAACGCGGAGATGACGGACGAGCACATCGCATGAGAAAAGGGGCCCTGAAAACAGGGCCCCCTCTCACACCGGCGGCTACTCCCCGAGCAGCGCCCGAACCCGTTCCTGCCCCACCGCCAGCAGCAGCGTGGGCAGCCGCGGCCCGGTGTCCCGCCCGACCAGCAGGTGGTAGAGCAGGGCGAAGAACGACCGCTGGGCCGTCTTGATCTCCGGCGGCAGTTCCTTCGGCGTCGCGTCGGCCGAGAACCCGGCCCGCACCTTCGGCACGCCGTAGACGAGATGCGTCAGCCCGTCGAGCGACCAGTGCTCGGCGAGCCCGTCGAGCAGCAGCCGCAGCGACTGCCGGGAGGCCTCGTCGAGGGACTTGAGCAGCTCGGCGTCGGCCTCGTCCCGCACGATCGTCCGCTGGTCGGCGGGCACGTGCGTGTTGATCCAGGCCTCGGCCTTGTCGTACCGCGGCCGCGCCTCGTCCAGCGAGGTCAGCGGCTGCTCCGGGTCCAGCTCGCTGAGGATGCGCAGCGCCTGGTCCTCGTGCCCGGCGGTGATGTCCGCGACGGACGCCAGCGTCCGGTACGGCAGCGGCCGGGCCGTCCGCGGCAGCTCACCGGCGGCCGTACCCACCGCACGCGCGTGCGCGGCGGCGTCGGCCGGCAGGACGCTGCCGTCGGTGACCTTGGCGTCCAGCCGGTCCCACTCGTCGTACAGCCGCTGGATCTCCTGGTCGAAGGCGACCTTGAAGGACTGGTTGGGCCTGCGCCGGGCGTACAGCCAGCGCAGCAGCTGCGGTTCCATGATCTTCAGGGCGTCCGCCGGGGTCGGCACGCCACCCCGCGAGGACGACATCTTCGCCATGCCGCTGATGCCGACGAACGCGTACATCGGCCCGATGGGCTGCTGCCCGCCGAAGATCCCGACGATCTGCCCGCCGACCTGGAACGACGACCCGGGAGACGAATGATCGACACCACTCGGCTCGAAGACGACGCCCTCGTACGCCCATCGCATGGGCCAGTCGACCTTCCAGACCAGCTTGCCGCGGTTGAACTCGTTCAGCCGGACCGTCTCCGAGAAGCCGCACGCGGTGCAGGCGTAAGTCAGCTCGGTGGAGTCGTCGTCGTAGGACGTGACGGTGGTGAGGTCCTTCTCGCAGTTGCCGCAGTACGGCTTGTACGGGAAGTAGCCGGCGGCGGTGGAGCTGCCGTCGTCCTCACCGGCCGCGCCGGAGCCCTCGGCGGCCTCCAGCTCGGCCTCGTCGACCGCCTTCTGCTGCTGCTTCTTGGCCGGGGCCTTCTTCGTCCGGTACTGGCCGAGGATCGCGTCGATGTCGCCACGGTGCTTGATGGCGTGCAGGATCTGCTCGCGGTACACCCCGGAGGTGTACTGCGCGGTCTGGCTGATCCCGTCGAACTCCACACCCAGCTCGGCCAGCGACTCGACCATCGCGGCCTTGAAGTGCTCGGCCCAGTTCGGGTGGGACGACCCCTTGGGCGCCGGGACGGAGGTCAGCGGCTTGCCGATGTGCTCGGCCCACGACTCGTCGACGCCGGCGATCCCGGCCGGGACCTTGCGGTACCGGTCGTAGTCGTCCCAGGAGATCAGGTGCCGCACCTGATGACCCCGGCGGCGGATCTCGTCGGCGACGAGGTGCGGGGTCATGACCTCGCGCAGGTTCCCGAGGTGGATGGGGCCGGACGGTGAGAGTCCGGACGCGACGACGACGGGTTTGCCCGGGGCCCGACGCTCCGACTCCTCGATGACCTCATCCGCGAAACGGGAGACCCAGTCGGTGGTCTCGGTGCTCAGAGCCACGATCGGCACGTCCTTCTTTCTCCAGGGCAGCCGTACGGTCAACGGCCGGTGCCCATTCTCCCAGACGGCATCCCGCCCGGGAAAACCGCTTTTCCCCCCGTGGGATACTGAGCGTGTCTATCGATCCACGAGGAGAACGGCATCCATCCCATGACCTCGGTCACGTCGCTCACCGATCAAGTCCAGCAGCGTCTCGCGAACGCCCTGTCGGCCACCCGGCCGGAGGCCGACGCCGACCCGCTGCTGCGACGTAGCGACCGGGCCGACTTCCAGGCCAACGGGATCCTGGCCCTCGCCAAGAAGGCCAAGTCGAACCCCCGGGACCTGGCGACGGAGGTCGTCGGCAACATCGTCACCGGTGACGTGATCAAGGACGTGGAGGTCTCCGGCCCCGGCTTCCTCAACATCACGATCGCCGACCGGGCGATCACCGAGAACCTCGCCGCGCGGCACGCGGACGGGGAGCGTCTCGGCGTGCCGCTGAAGGAGAACGCGGGCATCACGGTCGTCGACTACGCCCAGCCGAACGTGGCGAAGGAGATGCACGTCGGTCACCTGCGGTCGGCGGTCATCGGCGACGCCCTGCGCGGCATGCTCGACTTCACCGGCGAGCAGACGATCGGCCGGCACCACATCGGCGACTGGGGCACCCAGTTCGGCATGCTCATCCAGTACCTGTTCGAGCACCCCGGCGAGCTGGCCCCCGCGGCCGACGTCGACGGCGAGCAGGCGATGAGCAACCTGAACCGGGTGTACAAGGCGTCGCGTGCGCTCTTCGACGCGGACGAGGCGTTCAAGGAGCGGGCCCGGGGGCGGGTCGTCGCCCTGCAGTCCGGTGACAAGGAGACGCTCGAGCTGTGGCAGCAGTTCGTGGACGAGTCGAAGGTCTACTTCTACTCCGTCTTCGAGAAGCTCGACATGGAGATCCGCGACGAGGAGATCGTCGGCGAGTCCGCCTACAACGAGGGCATGCCCGAGACCGCCCGCCTCCTGGAGGAGATGGGCGTCGCGGTCCGCTCCGAAGGCGCCCTGGTCGTCTTCTTCGACGAGATCCGCGGCAAGGACGACCAGCCGGTCCCGCTGATCGTGCAGAAGGCCGACGGCGGCTTCGGCTACGCGGCCTCCGACCTGACGGCGATCCGCAACCGTGTCCAGGACCTGCACGCCTCGTCCCTGCTCTACGTCGTGGACGTCCGTCAGTCGCTGCACTTCAAGATGGTCTTCGAGACGGCTCGCCGGGCGGGCTGGCTGAGCGACGGCGTCACCGCGCACAACATGGGCTACGGCACGGTGCTCGGCGCGGACGGCAAGCCGTTCAAGACGCGTGAGGGCGAGACCGTACGGCTGGAGGACCTGCTGGACGAGGCGGTGCAGCGGGCCGCCGAGGTCGTGCGGGAGAAGGCGCAGGACCTCACCGAGGACGAGATCCAGGAGCGGGCCGCACAGGTCGGCATCGGCGCGGTGAAGTACGCGGACCTGTCGACGTCGCCGAGCCGGGACTACAAGTTCGACCTGGACCAGATGGTGTCGCTGAACGGCGACACGTCCGTCTACCTCCAGTACGCGTACGCCCGGATCCAGTCGATCCTGCGCAAGGCGGGCGAGACCCGGCCGACCGCGCACCCGAAGCTGGAACTGCACGCGGCGGAGCGGGCGCTCGGCCTGCACCTGGACGCGTTCGGCGACACGGTCTTCGAAGCCGCCGCCGAGTACGCCCCGCACAAGCTGGCGGCGTATCTGTACCAGTTGGCGTCGCTGTACACGTCGTTCTACGACAAGTGCCCGGTGCTGAAGGCCGAGACGCCCCAGCAGGTGGAGAACCGTCTGTTCCTGTGCGACGTGACGGCCCGGACACTGCACCAGGGCATGGGCCTGCTGGGCATCCGGACGCCCGAGCGGCTCTGAACCGGGCCGAACGGCCGAACCGGCCCTGACGACAGGCCGAGGGCGGCACTCCCCCGTGGAGTGCCGCCCTCGGGCGTTGTGGCGGGCCGCCGGTCAGCGGCAGTTGACCCACGTGTTGGACTTCATGTAGCGGCTCGTGCCGCCGGTCTCCTTGTACCCCCTCGGGACAACCCCGCTGGACCCGCCGTGGTTCTTCTCCGAGTACCACTTGAAGTCGCAGGACGCGCCGTGGTTGTACCAGGACTTGAAGCTCTGGAACACGGGGTACTGGGTCAGGTCGCTGTTGGTCCCGGCGACCTTCTGCATGCGTCCGGTGTAGTTCTGCCCGGCCCATACGCAGAACCAGCCCGACGGACAGTCCGACGCCGCCTGCGGCGAGGCCTCCGCCGCACCGGCCGTACCCGCGTTGCCGGCCAGCAGACCACCGGTCAGCGCGATCCCCCCGGCCATGACGGCGAGCTTCCTGGTCACACGCATTGTGTTTGCCCCCTTCGTGTGGGCCGACCGCACCGGCCGGCTCGACAACGAGACTGCGGGCCGGGGACAGGGATCCACCACAGTCGCCGCAGAAGTGACGCACTCACGGGACGTCCCACCCCCTGACCTGCCCGGACACCACCCGCCGGGACGGTACGGCGGGACGCTCGCGGCCTGCGGTGGCCGAATCGGTAGGGGGCGGCAGGGGGATCGGAACCGATGTATGGGGGACCGCGTGGATGCTGATGCAGAATGCGGCGGTAAGGGGACCGCTGACCACGGTCCGCGAACGCGAATGGGGGGAACATGTCGCGTTGGAAAGGGCTGCCCGAAGAACTTGACCCGCGTGTGCGGCAGTTGGTGGTGCGATTACGCCGGGGCAAGGACCACAGCGGACTGAGTCTGCGCGGGCTCGCGGCGAAGACGGGCTACAGCGCGTCGTCGTGGGAGCGCTACCTCGCCGGCCGGTCGCTCCCGCCGAGGGAGGCCGTCGAGGCGATGGCCCGGCTCGGCGGTGACGATCCGACCCGGCTGCTCGCGCTGCACGAGGTCGCCGCCGAGGCCTGGGGCACGGCGGCCGAGCACCGCGGACCACCCGCCGGGCCCGGCACCGGCACACCCCGCCCGCACGGCCGGGCGCTGCGCATCACCCTCATCGCCGGGTCGGTGGCCCTGGTGCTGGCGGTCGCCGCCGCGGTCCTGCTGGCCGTACGGCTCACGGACGGCGAGGGCAGGGCGGCCGCGGCTCCCCCCACCACGTCCGCGGCCGCGCAGCCACCGGGGTCGCCGCAGCAGTCGGAGCGCGAACGTCCCACGTACACCTGCCGGGCGGAGCGGATCGACGGACTCTGGTACGCGGGCAACAGCCGCACCCGGAAGGCCATCCTTGCGAAGGGCCACGCAGGACCGGAGGTCGCCGAGGCGCAGTGCCTGCTGCGCGAGGCGGGCCTGACGCCGGGAGCCGTGGACGGCATCTTCGGCCCGCACACCCAACGCGCGGTCAAGGACCTGCAGAAGCGTTCCGGCCTGGTCGTGGACGGCATCATCGGCCCGCACACCTGGAAGGCCTTGCGGCAATGACGCGGGTCCCGCAGCCCGAACTGCCGCCAGAACGCGCCCGACTGGCCGCCTCGCTGAGGGAGCTGAGGACCGGTACGGGCCTGAGCCTGGCGGCCCTCGCGACGAAGACCACCTTCAGCAAGTCGTCCTGGGAGCGCTACCTCAACGGCAAGACGCTTCCGCCCGGCCAGGCGGTACGGGAGCTGTGCCGTCTGGCCGGCGAACCGGAAGGCCGCTGCCTGGCGCTGTGGGAGCTGGCGGAGTCGGAATGGAGCGGCCGGGCAGCGGCTCAGCCCACGGACGCGCCGGGGCCTGAGGACTCCCCGGGCGGGGACGCCCTGCGTCCCGCCGGCGGCAGGGGCACGTTCATGGCGATCCTCGCCTCGGTCTGCGCGCTGGCGGCCGGTGGTCTCTCGGTCGCCCTGGTCCTCGTCGCGGGCCACACCGGCGACAGCCGCCCCTCCGCACCGCCTTCCTCCGCAGCGACGCCCCGCTGCCTGGGAGCCACCTGCGAGGGCCAGGACCCGATGCCCATGAAGTGCGGCACCCACCCGCTCACCCTCGCCTCGCACCGCACGTCCACCGGAGCCCACCTCGAACTGCGCTACAGCACGGAGTGCGGGGCGAGTTGGGTGAGGATGTGGAGCACCCGCATCGGCGACCGCCTGGAGATGGACCCGGCCGGCGAAGCCACGGGCCGCCCGCACACCGCGAAGATCACGGACGGCATCGCCGCGCAGTCGTACGTCTACACCCCCATGACCGAGGCGAGACCGGGCGCGACCGTGCGGGCCTGCTTCCGCCCGGTGACGGGAGGCAGCCGCGAGTGCTTCGAAGCCCGCGTCTGACGATCGCCGTCTGCGATCGGCCCCCTCCCCGTCTCAGCGCTGAGCCGTGCTGTTCGCGCCGTCCAGTGCCTCCCGGATCATGTCCGCGTGCCCGGCGTGCTGGGCCGTCTCCCGGATCAGATGCAGCAGGATCCGGCGCGCCGACCAGTACTCGCGCTCCGGCGGCGACCAGGGCGTCATCGGCAGGGGCACGCAGTGGTCCAGGTCCGGCAGCCCTGCCAGGGCCTCGTCGGTCGCCCGCGCGGCCGCGGTGTACGCCGCCAGCAGCCCGTCGAGCGTGTCGTCCTCGGCCATGCGGTACTGCCCCATGTCGAGCATGCCGTCCGGTAGTTCGCCGTCACCCTCGACCATGATCCGCGTCCACGCCGCCTCGCCCCGGGCGAGATGCTTCACGATCCCGCCCAGGGTCAGCTCACTCACGGTCGTACGCCGGGCGGCCCGCGCGTCGTCGAGGCCGCGCACGGTGATCAGCAGCAACTCCCGCTGCTCGGCGAGCGCGTACGCCAGGTCGGTCTTCTCCGGGGAACCAGTCATGGCAGGACCGTACGGGGCAAAGAGGTCAGCCGGTGTCCGCTGGTGTCCCCTTGTCAGTGGTCGGATTTACAGTCGCACCATGGCGACACTTCCGAATCCGCTCCCGACCCTGGCGGCAGACCCGAGCGGCCGCGCGCTGGGGCTTGAGCTCCCCGCCGGGACCCTGCTCGACACCACCGACGAGGGCCCCTGGCACGAGCCGTTGCTGTGGTGCGCGCAGGAGCGGGCCCTGCCGGGCGGCTGGACGGCGCTGGAGCCGACGCGGCGGGTCGGGCTGCTGCCGGTCGTGCTCGATGTGGGCGGCGGGCACGGCGGGCCGGACAGCTGGGAGTTGATACCCGGCGAGGTGTCCTACCCCGGGGACCACGACGCCGAGGAGGTGCTGGCGGAGTACTGGGAGGAGTGCGCGGCGGAGGGCGACGCATGGCCCGGGACGGCCGCCCCGGTCGCCCGCGACCAGGACCCTGAGGCGGTCGCCACGGCCGGCGCGGACTCGCTGCTCGAAGCCGGCGGTCCGCTCAAGGACCCCCGCCTCGCACTGGTCCCGGCGCGCCGCAGCGCCGACATCCCGACGGCGATCGGCTGGACGGGCCCGGCGAACCACGAGGGCGACACGGCCCGCGTCAGCGCCGTGCTGCGCTCCTGGGAGGACCGCTTCGGCATACGGGTCGTGGCCCTCGGCTTCGACCACCTGCTGGTGTCGGTCGCCGCCCCGCCCACCACCCTGGCGGAGGCGGAGGCCATCGCCGCCGAGCACTTCGCGTTCTGCCCGGACAACATCCTTCAGAGCACCGACCCCACTCTGCGGGCCTACGCCGAGCGCCAGGTCATGAATCAGCCGACCTGGCACTTCTGGTGGGACTGAGCCCTCCGGCGGTCCAGGCTCAGCCCTTGGCCCCGATCCCCGCGTAGACGTTGATGTCCGCGTCCGTGACGTCGTTGATGTCGCGGTAGCGGACCTTCTCGATGTCGTCGAGGCCGGCGAGGAAGGACTCCTCCGGCTGTTCGGGGACGGGGGCCGCGTGGTCGGGCCGCCAGCGGTGCGCCGGGACGACGCCCGGGTCGGCGATCTCCAGGAAGCTCTCCGTGAAGAAGCGCTCGACATCCGCCCGGGACCGCAGCACGAAGGTGAACCCCCGCTCGGTGTACGTCCGCTGGACCGCGCGGATGTTCTCGGGGTTGAGGTCCTCGGTGAGATGGCTGAGCACCAGCCGGCTGCCGACGGGCAGCGCGTCGAGCAGCTCGCGCACCAGCGGATACGCCTCGCCGTCCTCGACGAAGTGCAGGATCGCGACCAGGCACAGCGCGACGGGCTGGTCGAAGTCCAGTGTCTTCGCGGCCTGTTCGAGGATCCGGGCCGGGTCCCGCAGATCGGCGTCGATGTAGTCCGTACGCCCCTCGGGCCCACTGGTCAGCAGGGCCCGCGCGTGCGCGAGCACGACCGGGTCGTTGTCGACGTACACGACCCGCGACTCGGGTGCGACGCGCTGCGCGATCTGGTGCACGTTCTCGGCGGTCGGCAGCCCCGTACCGATGTCGAGGAACTGCCGGATGCCGTCCTGCTCCACCAGCGTGGTCACCGCGCGGCGCAGGAAGTCGCGATTGTGCCGGACGTCGAGGTACCCGCGCGGATTGGCTGCGAGCCCGGCGGCGGCCGCGTCCCGGTCGGCGGGGTAGTGGTCCTTGCCCCCGAGGAAGACGTCGTAGACCCGCGCCGGGTGCGCCTTGCTGCTGTCGATCCTCCTCTGCAGCTCGGCGGGATCCTGGCTGAGCGCGTCACCGGACATGGACGTCTCCCTGAAGAGTAGGTGGTTCAATCAGCAACCACTCCGACGGTCAACAACCTAACGCCTCAAGTGATTTGATGGTGCCCGTGGAGACCAGCGAGCGAGCGACGACGACCCTGTGGCGTCCCACCGGCCCCAAGGAACTCGACCTGGTGCGGGAGCTCGACTGGCGGGCCTGGCCGCCCCGGCTCCCCGAGCAGCCGATCTTCTACCCGGTTCTCGACGAGGACTACGCCGTCAAGATCGCGCGCGATTGGAATGTCAAGCACGACGGCGCCGGCTACGTCACCCGGTTCGAGGTCGGCTCCGACTTCCTGAGCCGCTACCCGGTCCGGCAGGCGGGCGGGCGGACGATCCTCGAACTTTGGGTCCCGGCCGAGGAACTCGACGAGTTCAACGCCCACATCGTCGGAAAGATCGAACTGGTCCACGAGTTCCGCTGAGAGCCGGCCGGTCACTCAGTGGTTCCGGCCTCGACCCACTTGTCACCGCCCAGCGGGAACTCGTACGCCGGACGCCCGTTGTTCCCGCTCGTGCGGAAGGGCCGGCCCTTGTCGTCCACCGTCAGCGTGCCGCTTCGGCTGCCGCTGGACCAGCTCAGCTCCAGGTACCAGCTGACGTCGTAGGCGGAGGCGTCGGCCCGGATGTAGTAGACCTCCGGATCGGACTGGCTCACCGAGAACGGGAAGTCGTCATGGCCCGCCTCGGGGACGACGGAGGGACGCGCGGCGTCCAGGGCGACCGTGAAGAAGCGCGTCGGGACGCCGCCGCCGCAGCCCACGCCCGGATAGCCCATGGCGTAGTCGTTCCAGGCGAGCGGCGTCCGCTTGCCCGCCATACGGACCGTCAGCCCGTCGACGACCACCGTCTTCTTCCCGGTGCCCTGCACGGTGAGCTTCAGGAACTGCTGCCCCGACGGAACGGCCCCGTTCGCCGCCACCCAGGCGGGCGCGTCCTGCTCCAGCGGCGGCGGCCCGACCTGTCCCGGCGGACGGTTCACCAAGTAGCGCTGGGAACAAGGGTCTTCCCAAGCGTGCGGAGTGGTGTTCACGGTGAGGGGGACAGCGCCGGCGGCGGGGGCGCCGGTACGACCGGGCCGGCCGCTGGTGCCGCCGGCGGCGGGGGCGCGCGAGGCTGTCGCGGAGCCGGACGCCTTCCCCGGGCCCTTGTCCTTGTCCTTGCCCTTGTCCCTGTCCTTCTCCTTGCCGCTGCCGAGGGAGGCACTGCCCGAGGGCGACGCCGAGGCGACGGACCCGTCGGCAGGCGTCCGGCCGCCGTCGGACACCGCGGCAGCACCGCGACGCCCGTCGTCAGCCCCGCCGGAGGGAACGGCCACGGCGAGCCCGACCCCGCCCAGGACGACAGCAGCGGCGATACCGGCGAGGAGGGCGGGCCGAGGACGTCGTGACCGGGACTTCTGCGCGGGCACCGCCTCCGAAGCCGGAGCGTCGGCAACCGGGGCCGGCCCGTCAGCAATCGCAGCCTCTGCCTCTGCCTCTGCCTCTGCCGGCTCGGCCGAGCCCCCGCCCCCCTTGCGCCCCCGCCCTGCATCCGCCAGCACCCACCGCCGATGCAGCTCGACGAGTTCCCCGGGCGACGCCTTGCACAGCCGGGCGAGCCTCTCCACCGGCGCGTAGTCGGCGGGCACGGCATCCCCGTTGCAGTACCGGTGCAGCGTCGACGTACTCATGTGGAGCCGCTTGGCGAGCACCCCGTAGCTCAGCCCGGAGCGCTCCTTCAACTCCCCCAGCAGCGCGGCGAACTCCGCTGCAGCCGTGCCTTCCGACACCCTTCCTCCATCCCCCGTGTCCCGTTCACCCGTTCCAGGGCAGGGACGTTTCCCCAGGTCAAGGCATGTACGGGCGTTCCAGCATCCCTGATGCTCCGCCGGGTGTGGCGGCCGGGACGGATGACCGCACAAGCTCTGGTCATCCAAGCACGCCGCTCCCGGCCGACCGGTCGGCGGCTCGCTCGGTCGTTCTCGCCAACCGCCTTTGTCCGAAAGGGAACCCACTCATGCGCAAGTACCACGCCCTCCCCGTAGCCCTCCTGGCCGCGCTCGCCCTCACGGCGTGCGAGGACGGCACGGGCGCGAAGGACGAGGGCGCGGCCAAGCCCCAGGTGACGTCATCGACGACGGCGGCCACCGCACCCCAGCAGACGGCCACCGACGCGAAGGGCGCGCGTTCCGGGACGACCGGCAAGGCGAACGGCGGGAACTCCGGGGCGGCCAAGCCCACCGACCCCGCCGACCCGGCCAACCGCGTCTCCTGCAACGGCACCAACACCACCGTCACCGCTCAGCCGGTCCGCCGCCCGCTCAACCACATGCTGATCACGGTCAAGAACACCGGCTCGAAGTACTGCGACCTCACCTACTACCCGGTGCTGCGCTTCGACGAGATGCAGTGGGCCCCGCGGCCGATCGAGGACTCCAAGCCGCAGGCGGTCACGACCCTGGCCCCCGGCGAGTCCGGCTACGCGGGCGTAGCGCTCTCGGCGGCCGACGGCAGCGGCGACGGCGGCACCACCGCCCGCAAGCTCACGGTCGGCTTCCAGGGCCGCACGCCGAACAGCAGCGGCGGCCCCTCGGCGCTCCCGCCCCTCCCGGCCAAGGGCGTGTACTACGACAGCTCGCTGACGGCCACGTACTGGCTGCGAGACATGGACGAGGCCCTGACCTACTGAGTAGGCCCTGACCTACTGAGTCCTGCTGAGCCCTACTGATCCTTGAGCTTCTGGGCCGCTTCGGTGGCCCAGTAGGTGAGGATGTTCCGCGCACCGGCCCGCCGGATGCCGGTCAGGGCCTCCATGATCGCCCGGTCCCGGTCGATCCAGCCCCGCTCGGCGGCGGCCTCGATCATCGAGTACTCGCCGGAGATCTGATACGCGGCGACGGGCACGTCCACGGCGTCCGCGACCCGGGCGAGGATGTCCAGGTAGGGCCCGGCCGGCTTGACCATCACCATGTCGGCGCCCTCCTCGAGATCGAGGGCCAGCTCCCGCATGGAATCACGCACGTTCGCGGGGTCCTGCTGATACGTCTTCCGGTCCCCCCGCAGGGACGAGCCGACGGCCTCCCGGAACGGCCCGTAGAAGGCCGAGGCGTACTTGGCGGTGTAGGCGAGGATGGCGACATCCTCCCGCCCGATCTGGTCGAGGGCGTCACGGACGACCCCGATCTGCCCGTCCATCATCCCGCTGGGCCCGACCACATGGGCCCCGGCATCGGCCTGCACCTGGGCCATCTCGGCGTACCGCTCCAGGGTCGCGTCGTTGTCGACCCGCCCCTCGGAGTCCAGCACCCCGCAATGCCCGTGGTCGGTCGTCTCGTCGAGGCACAGATCGGACATGACCAGCAGGTCGTCCCCCACCTCGGCCCGCACGTCCCGGAGGGCGACCTGCAGAATCCCGTCCGGATCGGTTCCCGGCGTCCCGAGGGCGTCCTTCTTCGACTCTTCGGGCACGCCGAACAGCATGATCCCGGAAACCCCCGCCGCGACCGCCTCCGCGGCGGCCTTCTTCAGACTGTCCCGCGTGTGCTGCACGACCCCGGGCATGGCCCCGATCGGCACCGGCTCACTGACGCCCTCGCGCACGAAGGCCGGAAGAATGAAATCGGCGGGGTGCAGCCGAGTCTCGGCAACCATCCGACGCATGACGGGGTTACTCCGCAAACGCCGCGGCCGAGTACCGGGAAAAGATCCGTACGTCGTCATACCCCAACGCTACGCCCGCCCGAAACCTACCGATGCCGACGGGATGTCGGGCGAAGCCGCTCAGCCGCGGGCATGCGGGGCGGCACAGGTGGGCGGTGGGGGTCCCCCCGAAGCCCACAGCCCCACAATGCGCCCCCACCCGCCCAGGTCCATCCTGAAACAGCAAGGACAAGGACCCCGACGGCCGGTCCCACACCCCCGCCGCCGCCGTCCCTCCGTACGCCCATCCACGGAGGACGCGATGACCGCCCCCCACCACACCCCCGACCTCTTCGCCCTCTCAGAAATCAACGGCCCGGTGCTACGCCCCGGCGACCCCGCCTACGCCGACGAAGTCACCGGCTTCAACCTGGCGGCCCTCCACACCCCGGACGTCGTCATCGGGGCCACCGGCCCGGACGACATCGTCACCGCCATGCGCTGGGCGAGGGCCACCGACACCCCCGTAGCCGTCCAGGCGACCGGCCACGGCGCCAACTTCCCCATCGAACAGGGCCTGTTGATCAACACGTCCCGCATGACGGACGTCCACACAGACCCCACCGCCCGCACCGCCACCATCGCCGCGGGCGCGAAGTGGAGCCACGTCATGGCCTCGGCCGCCCCGCACGGCCTGGCCGGCCTCAGCGGCACCTCCACGGACGCGGGCGTCATCGGCTACACCCTCGGCGGCGGACTCCCGGTCCTCGGCCGCGCCTACGGCTACGCCGCCGACCTGGTCCGCTCCTTCCAGGTCGTCACCACGGACGGCATACTGCGCGAGACAGACGCCCAGCACGAACCGGAACTGTTCTGGGCCCTGCGCGGCGGCAAGGGCAACGTAGGCGTCGTCACCTCACTCGTGACCGACCTGCTCCCCCTCCCGCGCCTCTACGGCGGCGGCATCTACACCCCGGGCGAAAACACCGAAACCCTCCTACGGGCCTGGACCGACTGGACCCGCACCGTCCCGGACGAGATGTGCAGCGCGTTCACGATCCTGCGCCTGCCACCGATCCCCCAGATCCCGGAACCCCTGCGGGGCGGCTTCTGGGCCCGCGTGGCAATCGCCTGGCCCGGCCTCCCGGCCGAGGGCGAGTCTCTGATCGCCCCACTGCGCGCAGCCGTCCCCGTGGCCGTCGACACGGTCGAGGTCATGGACCACGCGGCCCTGGACCGTATCCACATGGAACCGCAGGACCCGCTGCCCGCGAGGGAGGCCTGTCTGCTGCTGCGCGACCTGACCCCCGACGCCATCGGCACGTTCCTGGAGCAGGCCGGCCCCACGGCCGGCGCCGACTACCCCCTGCTGATGGTCGAGGTGCGCCACATGGGCGGCGCGATGGCCCGCCCGTCCGCCGTCGAGGACGCGGTCTGCTCCCGCGACGCCCAGTACTTCATCGACTCGGTCGGCATCCTGGCCGCTCCACCCGCCGCCGAGGCCCTCGAACAGGCGACGGCCCGGCTCTACACCGCGATGGCCCCCTACGGCACGGGCCACACCATGGTCAACATCCACGGCACCCCGGGCGACGAACAGGACATCGCCCGCGCCTGGACCCCGGAGGTCTACGACCGCCTACGCCACGACAAGGCCACCTACGACCCGGCGAACCTGCTGCGCTACGGCCACGCGGTGACTCCCGCGTAGCCGCAGCCCACATCCTCGATCCGCCGACGCCCTACCGGCTCAGGTCGTCGAACGCCGCCGCCGAGCCCCCGGCCGCCGCTCGCTCGGCCGGGTGACCGCGTCCCCGGCCTCGACAGCGGCAGCTCTCCGCTTCGCGCCGAAGTCGGCCAGCGCCTCTGCCAGCTTGTGCACGGACGGCTCGGGCGCCATGACGTCCACCCGGAGCCCGTGCTCCTCGGCGGTCTTCGCCGTGGCCGGGCCGATACACGCGATCACGGTCACGTTGTGCGGCTTGCCGGCGATACCGACCAGGTTCCGCACGGTCGACGACGACGTGAACAGCACGGCGTCGAACCCGCCGCCCTTGATCGCCTCACGTGTCTCCGCCGGCGGCGGCGAGGCCCGCACGGTCCGGTAGGCCGTGACGTCGTCGACCTCCCAGCCCAGCTCGATCAACCCGGCGACCAGCGTCTCCGTGGCGATGTCGGCACGCGGCAGGAACACCCGGTCGATCGGGTCGAAGACCGGGTCGTACGGCGGCCAGTCCTCCAGCAGACCGGCGGCGCTCTGCTCCCCGCTCGGCACCAGGTCCGGCTTCACACCGAAGGCGATCAGCGCGTTGGCCGTCTGCTCGCCCACCGCCGCGACCTTGATCCCGGCGAAGGCCCGGGCGTCGAGCCCGTACTCCTCGAACTTCTCCCGCACGGCCTTGACCGCGTTCACCGAGGTGAAGGCGATCCACTCGTAGCGGCCCGTCACGAGCCCCTTGACCGCCCGCTCCATCTGCTGGGGCGTGCGCGGCGGCTCTACGGCGATGGTCGGCACCTCGTGCGGTACGGCCCCGTACGAGCGCAACTGGTCGGAGAGCGACGCCGCCTGCTCCTTGGTGCGCGGCACGAGCACCTTCCAGCCGAACATCGGCTTGGACTCGAACCACGCGAGCTGGTCGCGCTGGGCGGCGGCGGAACGATCACCGACCACGGCTATCACCGGCCGGCCGCCGTCCGGCGAGGGCAGCACCTTCGCCTGCTTCAGCGTCTGCGCGATCGTGCCGAGCGTGGCGGTCCAGGTGCGCTGCCGGGTGGTGGTACCGGCGACGGTGACCGTCATCGGTGTGTCCGGCTTGCGGCCCGCGGAGACCAGCTCGCCGGCCGCCGCGGCGACGGAGTCCAGCGTGGTGGACACGACCACCGTGCCGTCCGACGCCCCGACCTCCGTCCAGCACCGGTCCGACGCCGTCCGCGCGTCCACGAACCGCACGTCCGCGCCCTGCGCGTCCCGCAGCGGCACACCGGCGTACGCGGGCACACCGACGGCGCTCGCGATACCGGGGACGACCTCGAAGGGCACCCCGGCGGCGGCGCACGCCAGCATCTCCTCGGCGGCGTACGTGTCGAGGCCCGGGTCACCGGACACCGCACGCACGACCCGCCTGCCGCCCCGCGCGGCCTCCATGACAAGATGTGCGGCATCCCGCACCGCGGGGACTGCGGCGGTGGTTGACGTGCCGTCAACTACCGTCAGCTGGGGCGTTCCTGTGACCGGAGCCGGCTCCTGGGAAGGATCCGAGTCCGTGTGCACTTCGGAGACGCCCTGCCTGGCGTGCTGACGTACGACGTCGAGCACCTCGTGCTCGGCGACGAGAACGTCCGCGCTCGCCAGCGCCTCTACGGCGCGCAGAGTCAGTAGTCCCGGATCTCCGGGTCCGGCACCCAGGAAGGTGACGTGCCCGTGTTCAGGACCGGCGGAAAGGGTGGTGGGGCTCAATGTGCTCGCTCCCCCATCAGACCGGCCGCGCCCTGGGCGAGCATCTCGGCCGCGAGTTCGCGACCGAGCGCCATTGCCCCGTCGTGCGTCTCGGGCACGGGACCGGTGGTGGACAGCTGCACCATGCGCGTGCCGTCGGTCGTACCGACGACGGCGCGCAGGCGCATTTCCTTGACAATCTGCCCGTCGGCCAGCAAGTCGGCCAGCGCGCCCACAGGGGCACTGCAACCGGCTTCCAGGGCGGCGAGCAGTGATCGCTCGGCCGTCACGGCGACCCGCGTGAACGGGTCGTCGAGTTCGGCGAGCGCGGCGACGAGGTCCGCATTGCCTGCGGCACACTCGATCGCCAGGGCCCCCTGGCCGGGGGCGGGCAAAACCGTGTCGACCGACAGGAAGTCGGTCACCTCGTCACCGCGACCGATGCGGTTCAGTCCGGCGGCGGCCAGCACGACGGCGTCGAGTTCGCCGCTGCGCACGTATCCGATCCGGGTGTCGACGTTGCCGCGGATCGGGACCGCCGTTATGTCCAGTCCGTGGCTGCGGGCGTACGAGTTGAGCTGGGCCATGCGGCGCGGCGAACCCGTACCGATGCGGGCCCCGCTCGGCAGGTCGGTGAACTTCAGCGCGTCCCGGGCGACGATCACGTCCCGCGGGTCCTCCCGCACGGGTACGGCCGCCACGACCAGGTCGTCGGGCTGCGCGGTCGGCAGGTCCTTCAGCGAGTGCACCGCGAAGTCGACCTCGCCCTTGAGCAGCGCGTCGCGCAGGGCGGTGACGAACACGCCGGTGCCGCCGATCTGGGCGAGCTGCTCGCGCGAGGTGTCGCCGTACGTGGTGATCTCGACGAGCTCCACGGGCCGCCCGGTCACCCGGGTCACGGCCTCGGCCACCTGCCCGGACTGGGCCATGGCGAGCCTGCTCCGGCGGGTTCCGAGCCGCAGGGCCCCTGTCTCGTTCGCTCGCCGCGTGTCGTTCATGCCGACCCTCGGTTCTTCTCGGTAGTGCTGTCCTCGGCGCGGGAGACGGCGGCCACCGTCTCGGGGTCGAGGTCGAACAGGGTCCGCAGCGCGTCCGCGTACCCGGCGCCGCCGGGCTCGGCAGCGAGCTGCTTGACCCGTACGGTCGGCGCGTGCAGCAGTTTGTCGACCACGCGCCGCACGGTCTGGGTGATCTCCGCGCGGTGCTTGTCGTCGAGGCCGGGGAGCCGTCCGTCGAGCCGGGCGATCTCGCCTGCCACGACATCGGCGGCCATGGTGCGCAGGGCGACCACGGTCGGCGTGATGTGCGCGGCCCGCAGTGCTGCCCCGAAGGCCGCGACCTCGTCGGAGACGATACGCCGAACCTGGTCCACATCGGCAGCCATCGGAGCACCCGCGGAGGCTTCGGCCAGCGATTCGATGTCCACCAGCCGCACCCCGGCCAGTCGGTGCACGGCCGCGTCTATGTCGCGCGGCATCGCCAGGTCCAGCAGGAAGAGCACGGGCTGCGGCCGCTGCGGCTCCTCGACGGGCTCGGGCCGGCGCCGCTCGGGGATCCGCCCGACGGTGGCCGCGGTCGCGGCGAGCGCGGCGATGGCGTCGGCGTCCGGGGCGGGGTCGAGCGGGTCGATCGTCCCGGGCCTGGCCGCACGCTGGGCGCCGCCGCCCACCGCGCCGTTGTCCACCCACGCCGCGTGCTGCTCCAGATCGGCGGCGGCCATCCCGGCCACGGCCGCCTCGCCCAGCACGGAGAATCCCGCGGTGCCCTGCACCGAGGTCAGGTCCAGCGGACAGCCGTCCTCGTTGCCGAGGCTGGTGGCCGGCAGGTCGTCCCGCTCTGCGCCCGGCCCGGACGAACGATCCGGCTCGCCCTCGGCCACGGACCAGGGCGCGGCCGTACGGCCCACCGCGGCTGCGGCGGCGACCGCCTCGGCCGTCAGGACCAGGCCGGTCGCGCCGGTACAGGAGACGGCGACGTCGGCACGTGTCAGCTCGGCCGGCACCGATTCCATCGGTACCGCGCGGGCCGCCACGTCCGTGTCGTCGCCCTCCATGAGTATCTGGGCGAGGCGCTCGGCCCGGTCGAAGGTCCGGTTGGCGACGACGATTTCGGCGACACCGGCACGCGCGAGCGTCGCCGCTGCCAGGGAGGACATCGACCCGGCCCCGATGACCAGGGCCTTCTTGCCCCGGGCCCAGGTCTCCACATCTCCGCCGGCAGCCATCTGCTCCAGGCCGAAGGTGACCAGGGACTGGCCCGCGCGGTCGATGCCGGTCTCGGAGTGGGCGCGCTTGCCGACCCGCAGGGCCTGCTGGAACAGGTCGTTCAGCAGCCGGCCCGCGGAGTGCAGGTCCTGCGCCCGGGCCAGGGAGTCCTTGATCTGGCCGAGGATCTGTCCCTCGCCGACGACCATCGAGTCCAGCCCGCAGGCCACCGAGAACAGGTGGTGGACGGCCCGGTCCTCGTAGTGCACGTAGAGATAGGGGGTGAGCTCCTCGAGACCGACCCCGCTGTGCTGGGCGAGCAGCGTGGACAGCTCGGCGACACCCGCGTGGAACTTGTCCACGTCGGCGTAGAGCTCGATGCGGTTGCAGGTGGCGAGCACCGCGGCCTCGGCGGCCGGCTCGGCGGCGACCGTGTCCTGGAGCAGCTTGACCTGGGCGTCCGCGTTCAGCGAGGCCCGTTCCAGGACGCTGACCGGGGCGCTGCGGTGGCTGAGTCCGACGACGAGGAGGCTCATGCGGGCATCACGGCGGGCATGTCCCCGTCAGGCCCCTGGTCGGCGGACTCGTTGCGGGCGGCGGCCGGGACGCCCCCGTCGGAGGCGGCGGCCCCCTCGCCGGCCTTGCGCTGCTCGTGGAAGGCGAGGATCTGCAGCTCGATGGAGAGGTCGACCTTGCGTACGTCGACGCCGTCCGGGACGGTCAGGACGGTCGGCGCGAAGTTCAGGATGGAGGTGACACCGGCGGCCACGAGCCGCTCGCAGACCGCCTGGGCGGCTCCGGCGGGGGTGGCGATGACACCGATCGACACGCCGTTGTCCTGGATGATCTTCTCCAGGTCGTCGGAGTGCTGCACGGGGATCCCGGCGACGGGCTTTCCGGCCATGGCGGGGTCGGCGTCGATGAGCGCGGCGACCCGGAAACCGCGGGAGGCGAACCCGCCGTAGTTGGCGAGGGCGGCGCCGAGGTTGCCGATACCGACGATCACAACCGGCCAGTCCTGGGTGAGGCCCAGTTCGCGGGAGATCTGGTAGACGAGATACTCGACGTCGTAGCCGACACCCCGGGTCCCGTAGGAGCCGAGGTAGGAGAAGTCCTTGCGCAGCTTCGCCGAGTTGACCCCCGCGGCGGCCGCGAGCTCCTCGGAGGAGACCGTGGGTACCGAGCGCTCCGACAGCGCGGTCAGAGCACGGAGATACAGCGGAAGCCGGGCGACGGTGGCCTCGGGAATCCCTCGGCTGCGGGTCGCCGGTCGGTGAGTTCGGCCAGTTGCCACGGTGCTCCTGCGGGTAGAGCGGGGCTGTAGGCGGCCATACGTCCCTACATGACCGCCCCGTCGAAAGCAGGCTATGTCTTTGTGAACGCGTGCACAAAGATGGTGTCCGTTTTGCCCGCCCAACGTGACCGGGCTCACGCGCCCCCGGCGCACTCCCGGGGAACCGGCGCACAAGCACCGCCGTTCCTTCGCTTCTGGGGGCAAAACCGCACACTCTCCTCTGTGTATCCCGCCCCCGAGACCAGTCACCCTCGATCCTAAGCGACCCTTACGGCCACTTTGGACTGCTCGGTCAGTCGCCCGAGGGCCGGACTCAGTCGGTCAGGGCCTTGCGCAGCCGCCCCTCGTTCACGCGCCAGAACGTGTGCTGCCTGCCGTCCACCAGCACGACCGGGATCTGCTCCCAGTACAGATCGTGCAGTTCCCGGTCCTCGGTGATGTCCTTCTGCTCCCAGGGGACTCCGAGATCACCGCACACCTTCTCCACAACGACCTGTGCGTCATCACACAGATGACACCCGGGCTTCCGGATCAGGGTGACGAGCCGGTCCCGAGGGGGCGTACGGCGAAAGAGGGGACTCATGTCGGCCATTGTCGCGCGCCCGGGACACGCCGGTCCCTACTCCTCCGGCGGCATCTTTAACGACACGCTCGCCGAGAGTTCACAGGCTCCGAACCTCTCGGCTCCGGAACCCCCGAACAAACTGGCTATGCTCACGCCATGGCCGCTCTCGGATGGCTCACTCCCCGTAGGCGCTCCGCCACGGCGCGGAGCGTTTTGGCAGGCGAGGCCTCGGCGGAGGCAGCCCGCAAATCCACGCAGGAAGCTTCCGGCACGACCGAGGAACCGCAGTTCCCGGTCCACGGCGACGACCGGGCCGCCGCCTTCTTCGACCTGGACAACACCGTCATGCAGGGCGCCGCGCTCTTCCATTTCGGGCGGGGCCTGTACAAGCGGAAGTTCTTCGAGACCCGCGACCTCGCGAAGTTCGCCTGGCAGCAGGCGTGGTTCCGGCTGGCCGGCGTCGAGGACCCCGAGCACATGCAGGAGGCCCGCGACTCCGCCCTGTCGATCGTCAAGGGCCACCGCGTCGCCGAGCTCCAGTCGATCGGCGAGGAGATCTACGACGAGTACATGGCCGAGCGCATCTGGCCCGGCACCCGCGCCCTCGCCGAGGCCCATCTGGACGCGGGCCAGAAGGTCTGGCTGGTGACGGCGGCCCCCGTCGAGATCGCCCAGGTCATCGCCCGCCGCCTGGGCCTGACCGGTGCCCTGGGCACGGTCGCCGAGTCGGTCGACGGCGTCTACACGGGCAAGCTCGTCGGCGAACCGCTGCACGGCCCCGCGAAGGCCGAGGCCCTCCGCGCGCTGGCCACGGCGGAGGGCCTGGACCTGACCCGCTGCGCCGCCTACAGCGACTCGCACAACGACATCCCGATGCTGTCCCTGGTCGGCCACCCCTACGCCATCAACCCGGACTCCAAGCTGCGCAGGCACGCCCGCCAGCTGGACTGGCGCCTGCGCGACTACCGCACGGGCCGCAAGGCGGCCAAGGTCGGCATCCCCGCGGCGGCCGGTGTGGGTGCCGTGGCCGGCGGCACGGCGGCGGCGATCGCCCTGCACCGCCGTCGCCGCTGACGACTCGATCAATCCGGGACACCGGCGTTTGCGGGATGACAACCCCCGTAAATCCAACTGGCGTACCCCCAAAACCCCGTATCCAGTCCTCTTGGCTGCACACGGCCACAACACGCCCTGCACTCAGCAGCAAACCGAACCTTCCCGGTCAACAACCGTTCACAATTCGGCACTTGATCCGGCGTCAATCGGTTACGGAAGCGACGTAATCGATGATTTGAGCAACTCGGTGTAGCAGAGCCTGCACGAAGCGTTATTCTCCTCAGACGCAAACCGGTACCCCTCCGTCGCTACGACGGGTGAAAGGTCCCGCACTGCACGTGATGGAAGCTCTGCCTCTGGGAGTCCCGTGTACCCACACGTCGGGGTTGACGCCTCGGGCCTGGCTACGCTGCGCGCAACGGTCCTCGACCTGCTGCGTGGCCTCGTCCCCACCGCGTACACCGTCCCCGCATTCACCACCGCCGCACCCGTAGGCCCTTGCTACGCACTGGCCGACGGCAGCGCCGCGGTCGGCAGACGAGGGCGCCCGTCCGGGGGGGCCACCGCCCGACGACCCGCGGCGGACAGCGACAGCGCCCGCATGATGGACCTCGTGGAGCGCGCCCAGGCCGGCGAGGCCGACGCCTTCGGCCGTCTCTACGACCAGTACAGCGACACCGTGTACAGATACATCTACTACCGGGTCGGAGGAAAGGCGACCGCCGAGGACCTCACCAGCGAGACCTTTCTGCGGGCCCTGCGCCGCATCGGCACCTTCACCTGGCAGGGCCGCGACTTCGGCGCCTGGCTGGTCACGATCGCCCGCAACCTCGTCGCGGACCACTTCAAGTCCAGCCGCTTCCGCCTCGAGGTCACGACCGGCGAGATGCTCGACGCCAACGAGGTCGAGCGCTCCCCCGAGGACTCCGTCCTGGAGTCCCTCTCCAACGCCGCCCTGCTCGACGCCGTACGGCGGCTCAACCCCCAGCAGCAGGAGTGCGTGACACTCCGCTTCCTCCAGGGCCTCTCCGTCGCCGAGACCGCCCGCGTGATGGGCAAGAACGAGGGCGCCATCAAGACCCTCCAGTACCGGGCCGTCCGCACCCTCGCCCGGCTCCTCCCGGAAGACGCCCGCTGACCGGGCCGCACGCTCGGCGACTCTCAACTCACGTTTCGTGACAGTCCGTTGGCTTCGGCATCCGATCGGCCGGTGTCCGTAACCCAAGTGCCGCGCCGCTCGTTGTGAGGGATGCAGGCTCCCTGTGGTCACCCCCTGGCCGACCCCGATCACTCGATCGTGTGGTTGTGGTCAGGGTGTGCAACCCTCAGGACCCCCTGGGGAGTCGACCGTCATGACGAGAGGAGGTGCCGCCTGTGATCGCGAACGTATCGGCACACCGGCGGGCGAACGCCTTCGCCCAGGCCCTGGAGGAGCAGTCCGAGCAGGGCACGGCGGCCGAGCAGTCCGAAGGTTCGGCACCAGCCCCGGCACCCGCGGAACAGACCGAACCGGCCCGCCTGACGGCGATCGCCTCCGGTCTCGACGCGCTGCCCAAGCCGGAGCTCGACCCGGAGGTCAAGGTCGTCCAGCGGGCCCAGCTGGTGGCCGCCTTCGAGGCCATGCTCCAGGAGGGCACCGCGGGAGGCGGGGCGACGGACCGAGCGGTCCCCGGGCAGCGCTCCCGTGGTGCCCACCGCGCCGGCTCACTGAAGAAACTCCGGCCGCGTTCCCGGCTCGCCAAGGGCCTCACCGCGGGCGGACTCAGCGTCGGCGTGGCCGCGAGCGCCTTCGGCGGAGTCTCCGCCGCCAGCTCCGACGCCCTGCCGGGCGATTCGCTCTACGGCCTCAAGCGCGGCATCGAGGACGTGAAGCTCGGCCTCGCCGACAGTGCCGACGAGCGCGGCCGGGTCTACCTCGACCACGCCTCCACCCGGCTCAGCGAAGCCCGTCGCCTGATGGAGCGCGGCCGCAGCGGCCCCCTGGACCACGAGTCCCTCGGCGAGATCCGCCGCGCCCTGTCCGGCATGCGGCACGACGCGTCGGAAGGCCACCGGCTGCTGAGCGAGGCCTACGCGCACGACCCGGACTCCCTGGGCCCCATCCAGGCCCTGTCGGCGTTCTCCCGCTCCCACCGCGAGGCCTGGGGTGAACTGCGCGAGCGGCTCCCCGTGCAGCTAGGGGACGTCAGTGAGCAGGTGTCGTCGGTGTTCGACGCCATAGAGGAGGACGTCGCCCCGCTGCGCTCCCTGCTCCCCGAGCCCCCGGCCGGGAACGGCGGCGAAGGCAAGCGTCAGGGCGCCTCCGAGTCGGCCTCCACCGGCTCCTCCGCCACCGACCGGTCGGCCCAGCCCGACAAGAGCGGCGGCGGGCGCACCGACAAGGGCGGCACCGGCGGGAGCAGCGGAAGCCCCAGCCGCTCGGCCGGCTCCGGCAGCGACAGCGACGGCCTGCTCGGTGGCAGCACCGGCGGCCTGCTCGACCCGCCGAAGGACAGCGAGGCGAGCACCTCCCCGTCCACGGAAGGCAGCCCAGCCGTCCCCAAGCCGGACGTCACGCTCCCGCCGCTCCTGCCCGGCCTGCTGCCCGGCCTGGGCATCGACGGCGAGGACGCGCGCTAGACGACGCTGGGCGCCCCTGTGCGGGGCGCCCAGCGTCATATGCGAAGCATCAGAAGAAGACCGACCGCCGCTGCACCAGCAGCTTGGTCCCTCCTGTCCGCTGCCCTCGCATTGCTTCGCAAGCTTCGGACAGCTACACCGGACTCCGTCCGGCGACTCCGTGCGAGAGGCATCTGGAGATGTCGGGCAGCCGCCCCCAGCGACATCCGCCGATGTGTGGCCCACCTGTCAGGGCCGGTCGGCGTCAGAAGAACACCGACCGCCGCTGCACCAGCAGCTTGTACAGCGTGTGCTGGATCTGCTCCCTGACCTGATCGGTCAGGTTGAACATCAGCATCGGGTCCTCGGCCGCCTCCGGCGGATAGCCGTCCGTGGGGATCGGCTCGCCGAACTGGATCGTCCACTTGGTGGGCAGCGGAATCGCGCCGAGCGGCCCGAGCCAGGGGAACGTGGGCGTCACCGGGAAGTACGGAAAGCCCAGCAGACGCGCGACCGTCTTGGCGTTGCCGATCATCGGGTAGATCTCCTCGGCCCCGACGATCGAGCAGGGCACGATCGGCGTCCCGGCGCGCAAGGCCGTCGAGACGAACCCCCCGCGGCCGAAGCGCTGCAGCTTGTACCTGTCCGCGAAGGGCTTGCCGAGGCCCTTGAAGCCCTCCGGCATCACCCCGACCAGTTCGCCCTGCTCCAGCAGCCGGGCCGCGTCCTCGGCACAGGCCAGGGTGTGCCCGAGCTTGCGGGCCAGTTCGTTGACCACCGGCAGCATGAACACCAGGTCGGCTGCGAGCAGGCGCAGATGCCGTCCCGCCGGATGGTTGTCATGCACGGCGACCTGCATCATCAGGCCGTCCATCGGCAGCGTGCCGGAGTGGTTCGCGACGATCAACGCCCCGCCCTCGGACGGGATGTTCTCGATGCCCTTCACCTCGACCCGGAAGTACGTGTCGTACAACGGGCGCAGCAGGGACATCAGGACCTGGTCGGTGAGCTCCTCGTCGTAGCCGAAGTCGTCGACCTCGTAGTCCCCGGTGAGGCGGCGGCGCAGGAAAGCGAGCCCGCCCGCGATCCGCCGTTCCAGACCGCCGTCGCCGTCCCGGGACCGCTCCGGCGGCTGTTCCTCAGAAGTCACAGGAACATCATCCTGCGGAACAGCCCTGGTGGGCAGGGGCTGCACCTCACGGACCGGCGCCGACTCCGTGCCCGAGCGGCGGTTCCCCCCGCTCCGGCGCCGCTGGGGGCGCTGCACGGCGCTTCCGCGGGACCGGTCGTCGTCGAACGGAATGACCTTGGCATCCGCCATCGTTGATGCGCTCCTCAGTTGGCGCTCTGCGTCGGGGGGTGGCCGTCGCCCGCGAGGGGCATTGCGGCGATCCGGTCGACGGCCCCCGCGAGGGCCTCCGGCGGAAGAAGTCCGGGTCCCTGGCTGCGGGCGAAGTCCGCGAACGTTTCCGCGGTCGTGTATTTGGGCTGGAATCCCAGCGTTTCGCGCATCTGACCCGTGGCGACGACCCGGCCGTGGGTGAGCAGCCGGATCTGCTCGGGCGAGAAGTCCGTCATCCCCAGCGTACGCACCAGCGAGCCCGCCCAGGTGACGGCCGGGAGCGGCAGGGGCACGGTGGGGCGGCCGAGGCGCCGGGAGCACTGGGAGAGCAGCAGGACGCCGTCGCCGGCGATGTTGAAGGTGCCGCTGTTGAGCGTGCCCCGCCTGGGCTCGTGGCAGGCGATCCGCAGCACCTCGATCACATCGTCCTCGTGCACGAACTGCAGCCTGGGGTCGTAGCCGAACACGGTCGGCAGGACCGGCAGTGCGAAGTAGGAGGCGAGCGGGGTGTCCGCGGTCGGGCCCAGGATGTTGGCGAACCGCGGCACGCACACGGCCACGTCGGGCCGGCGGCGCGCGAAGCCGCGGACGTAGCCCTCGACCTCCACCGTGTCCTTGGCGAAGCCGCCGCTCGGCAGGGACTTGGGCGGGGTCGTCTCGGTGAAGACGGCCGGGTCGCGGGGCGCGGAGCCGTAGACGTTGGTGCTGGACTTCACGACCAGCCGCTGCACGGTCGGGGACTTCTGGCAGGCACCGAGCAGCTGCATGGTGCCGATGACGTTGGTCTCCTTCAGGGAGGCCCGGTTGCCGCTGCCCAGCGGTGTGCCCGTCACGTCCAGGTGGACGATCGTGTCGGCGGCCGTCTCGGCGAGCACCCGGGCGATCGTGGGCTGCCGGATGTCGGCCTGGATGAAGTCCGCGCCGCCCAGATGGTGCTCGGGCGGCACCGCGTCCACGGCGATCACCCGGTCCACCTCGGGGTCCCGCTGGATCCGCCTCACGAACCGGCCCCCCAGCTGGCGGGCCACTCCGGTCACGAGCACGACCTTGCCCAAGATCAGCGCCTTCCTTCCACAGCCTCTTGTCTCCGCCGCGTTCCCCCGTGGGGCCAACTTAGCGGGTCGGTGTTGCGCTGTGATGACCGCCCGATGCGCGAAGTGACGGAACACCGACGGGAAACAGCCGGACGCACATGGCGATACACGTGTGGCCCCCCACCGTTGAGTGGGGGGCCACAACGACGCTCTCGCGGCGTCCGCGTCGCGAACTTACTTCTTGTTGCGACGCTGAACGCGCGTGCGCTTGAGCAGCTTGCGGTGCTTCTTCTTGGCCATCCGCTTGCGCCGCTTCTTGATAACAGAGCCCACGACTACCCTCGCTCACTTCTCATCACTCGGTGCTGGGCGCCATGGGCCCATACGACCTACGAGGGGCTAGCCTACCCGCCCGAGCGCTGAGGTCGTAATCGAGGGGGCCAGGGTGATCCCGAGTGCCCTGTGAGGGATCACCCCGCCCCAGCCGTCAGGCGGTTTCCACCCCCACGTAACTCTCGCGGAGGTACTCGTGAACCGCTTGCTCCGGGACGCGGAAAGACCGCCCCACACGGATCGCGGGCAGATGACCGCTGTGCACCAGCCGGTACACGGTCATCTTCGACACTCGCATCACCGAGGCGACTTCCGCCACGGTAAGGAACTGAACCTCGTTCAGAGGCCTCTCGCCAGCTGCAGCCATGACACACCTGAACCTTCCGCACTCGACGGCCACCGGCTTCCCCTTCCGGTGACTCTTCGTCGCTGCGTGCTCACTCCCCAATGTAGGTGCCAGTGATGCGAGTGGGGAAGAGGTGCACCCATCAACGGCCTACTGTGACAGACACGCCCGATTGAGTACGTAGCGGGTAAGCGGCAGGTAGTAATCAGATCGCACGCCGTCATCAAGTGGAACGACGACGGACACATGCCCCTCCGCCTGCCCGACGAACGGGGCGGGGTCGTCCGTATCGGCCGGCCCGATGACCTCGAACCCCAGCTGACCTGCCCCGCAGACCCACCCGTGGTCCCCGATCACCAGCCCGGGAAGCGGCCCGCCGGCCTCCGCCGCGGCGGCCAGCGCGGTACGAACCGGGAGCGGCGAGTGTGTATGTGCGCCGGGCTCACAACCGGGGCGTTCCACCCCGGCCGCCCGCACCAGCGCGACTCCTCGTACGTAGTCGAGGTTGTACGTACGTAGGCCGAACCGGGTCGTTATGTCGACACAGCGACCCTGCGCGGGGGTGAGAACCGCACACCCCGCCGCCGACAGCGCGTCTGCCAGAGCGGCGTAGAAGCCGAGCAACCGGTGCGGGTGCCC
The DNA here is from genome assembly GCF_050937045.1 of Streptomyces sp. CA-179760. Taxonomy (NCBI): domain Bacteria; kingdom Bacillati; phylum Actinomycetota; class Actinomycetes; order Kitasatosporales; family Streptomycetaceae; genus Streptomyces; species Streptomyces sp. CA-179760. The sequence goes on along the minus strand of NZ_JBNJLZ010000001.1, from coordinate 5,525,952 downwards.
TGTACCGAGAAGCACCGGAGCACCACGCTGGGCGACATCGGCGAGACGGTCCGCGAAGGCGTCCAGCGCCGCCACGGTCCGCTGCGGATCGATCACATCCTGGCCGGAAGTACACCGGGAATCGGCCGAAACCCCGCATCGGTCCGCCATCAGCTCGAGCAATTCCCGCTGGTTCCAAGCCCTTTCGGGATCGATGCCGAGCAGCACACGGGGGTCCCGGGCGGCGAAGAGCCGGTAGCTGCGCAGGCTCTCCTCACGCGATGTGGCCACGGTACCGGCGAGACGCGCACCCACCAGGTGCGTACGCAGGACTTCGGGGGTCAACACCAGAAGATCGTCCGCGACCAGGTCCTCACCTGTCCCGGGAACCGGCGAACACCGCTCGGTCGGCCTACCAGGCCTACCCGGCCAACCAGGCCCACCAGGGGCGCCTCATCACCCCGGCAGCAGCCCCCGAAGCGGGAACACCGCCCGCCGGGCCGCCAGCACCGCCTGGTCCAGCCGGTCCGCCGGGTCGTACCCCGCCTCCCAGCCGGTCCACTCCACCGGCCAGCGCCCGTCCGTCATCCGCGCCGGGGCCAACTGCCGCGTCCGCGCGAACACTTCCTGCCGCCACCCCTCGGGGATCACCGCCTCCGGCTCCACCTCCCGGTGCGCCGCGATCGCGACCAGATGCGTCCACGACCTCGGTACGACGTCCACCACCGCGTAGCCGCCCCCGCCCAGGGCCACCCACCGACCGTCGGCGTACTCGTGCGCCAGGTCGTGACACGCCACCTGCACCGCCCGCTGCGCGTCCAGCGACACCGCCAGATGCGCGAGCGGATCCTCGAAATGCGTGTCGGCCCCGTGCTGCGTCACCAGCACCTGCGGCCGGAAGTCGGCGATCAGCTCCGGCACCACGGAATGGAACGCCCGCAGCCACCCGGCATCCCCGGTCCCGGCCGGCAGCGCCACGTTCACCGCCGAGCCCTCCGCGGAGTCCGCCCCGGTCTCCTCCGGCCACCCGGTCTGCGGGAACAGCGTCCGGGGATGCTCGTGCAGCGAAATCGTCAGCACCCTCGGGTCGTCCCAGAACGCCGCCTGCACCCCGTCGCCGTGATGCACGTCGACGTCGATGTAGGCGACCCGCTCGGCCCCGAGCTCCAGCAGCCGGGCGATCGCCAGCGACGCGTCGTTGTAGATACAGAACCCGGACGCACCGCCCGGCATCGCGTGATGCAGCCCGCCCGCGAAGTTCACCGCGTGCGACGTCTCCCCGCGCCACACGGCCTCCGCCGCCCCCACCGACTGCCCGGCGATCAGCGACGACACCTCGTGCATCCCCGCGAAGGCCGGATCATCCATAGTCCCCAGCCCGTACGACTGATCCGCCGCCCCGGGCTCCGCCGACGCGGCCTTCACCGCCTCGATGTAGTCCTCCCGGTGGACGAGCCGCAGCGTCGACTCCCCGGCCGCCTTCGCGGCGACCACCTCCACCTCACGGTCCAGCCCGAAGGCGTCGACCAGTCTCCGGGTCAGCGCGAGCCGGACCGGGTCCATCGGATGCCCGGGACCGAAGTCATAGCCCGTTACTGCCTCGTCCCACATCAGCTGTGCGCGGCCGCTCATGACCGCCACCGTATCGGTCCGGTTGAGCGGCGAACGACCGGGCGTACACCAGCGTCACCAGCACCAACACCATCGGCACCAGCATGGCCCCGCGGTAGCTCCACAGATCCCCGAGCGCACCCACCAACGGCGAACCGATCAAGAACCCCACATAGTTGAAGATGTTCAGCCGCGCCACGGCCGCATCCGAAGCCCCCGGGAACAACCTGCCGGCCGCAGCGAACGTCTGCGGCACCAGCACACACAACCCCAGCCCCAGCAGCGTGAACCCCAGCATCCCGACCCACGCCCCGGGCGCCCCCGCCACCACGGCGAACCCAGCCGCCGCGACCAGCGCCCCGGCCCGCACCACAGCCACAGCCCCGAACCGCCGCACGCCGAAGTCCCCCAACGTCCGCCCCACCAGCGTGGTGACCATGTACACGTTGTACGGCACCGTCGCCATCTGCTCCGAGCTGCCGAGCACGTCCTGCAGATACTTCGCGCTCCAGTTGGAGACCGTCGAGTCCCCGATGTACGCGACGGTCATCACCAGACACAGCGGCAACAGCAACTTGAACGCGAGGGCCTGCCCCTCGCCCGCCTTCTCCCCCGCCCCGGATTCCGCCACCGGCCCGGTATCACCGCCGTCGACATACCACCGGCTCCCCACCAGCACAGCCGGCAACAGCACCACCACGACCGGCAGATACGAGACCCACAGCGCCAGATCCCAGTGCGCTCCCACCCACGCCAGCGAGGCCCCGACGATCCCGCCCAGGCTGTAGGCCGCGTGAAAACTGAGCATGATGCTGCGCCCGTACGACCGCTGCAGGCTCACCCCGAGCATGTTCATCGACGCGTCCAGCACCCCGACGGCGAGCCCGAACGCCGCGAGCGCCACCCCCAGCTCCACCATCCGCTCCCCGGCCCCGACCCCGAGCAGCGCCAGCAGCACCACAGGCTGGGACCACCGCAGCAGCCGGCTCGGCGGCACCCTCTTCACCAGCCGCTCGGTGCTGACGCTCCCCACCCCGGCAAGGATCGGCACGGCGGCCAGAAAGGCGGGCAGCAGCGCGTCGGAAACCCCGTACCGGTCCTGGATGGCCGGGATCCGCGTCACGAGCAGAGCGAAGGCGACCCCCTGCACCAAGAAGCTGAACGTCAAAGAGCCCCTGCCGCGCCGCAGCACATCAGTCATGGCGGCGAGCGTAGGGCCCCGGCCTACCCGTGGGTAGATCCAGCCAAAGATGAGTTTGCCTCATCTTCCACGGGCTGACATTCCAGGGGCTCACACCAGCAGATCGGCCAGCTCCCCCATGTCGGAGAAGAGCCGGGTGGCGCCGGCGAGCTTCTCAGCCGGAGTCATGGCGGTGAACCCGTACACGTCCATCCCGGCCGCGACCGCCGCCCGCACCCCCAGCGGACTGTCCTCGACGACGACACACCGCTCCGGAGCGACCCCCATCCGCTCCGCGGCATACAGGAACAGATCGGGAGCCGGCTTCCCCCGCCCGACATCCTGCGAGCTGAAGATCCGCTCCTCGTCGAACCACTGGCTGAGCCCGGTCGTCCGATGCCCCACCCGAATCCGCTCATGACTCCCGGACGATGCCACGCAGTACGGCACCCCGTCCGCGGCGAGCTTCTCCAGGACGCCGGAGACCCCGCCCACAGCGACCAGTTCCTGCTCGAAGGCCGCGAACACCCGCGCGTGAAAGACGTCGTCAAAGCTCTCCGGCAGTCGTTGTCCCGTCCGCTCGAGAACCAGCTCATGAATCCGGTGCATCGCCGAGCCCATGTAGTCCCGGATGGACTCCTCGTACGAGGTCGGGTGCCCGAGTTCGGTGAGATACGCAGCCAGCAACCGGTTGGAAATGGGCTCACTGTCGACGAGGACACCGTCGTTGTCGAAGATGACGAGATCGTAGTTCATGTAACGACCTTAAACGCAGAAAACCCCGTGCCGAATGGCACGGGGTTTTCTTTGAATGATTGTTCGGCGGCGTCCTACTCTCCCACAGGGTCCCCCCTGCAGTACCATCGGCGCTGAAAGGCTTAGCTTCCGGGTTCGGAATGTAACCGGGCGTTTCCCTAACGCTAAAACCACCGAAACACTATGAAACTGTTGAACTGCCGCACCACACCATCACCTGGCATGGGGCTGTTCGTGGTTTCAGAACCAACACAGTGGACGCGAGCAACTGAGGACAAGCCCTCGGCCTATTAGTACCGGTCAACTCCACACGTTACCGTGCTTCCATATCCGGCCTATCAACCCAGTCGTCTACTGGGAGCCTTACCCTCTCAAGGAGGTGGGAATACTCATCTCGAAGCAGGCTTCCCGCTTAGATGCTTTCAGCGGTTATCCCTCCCGAACGTAGCCAACCAGCCATGCCCTTGGCAGAACAACTGGCACACCAGAGGTTCGTCCGTCCCGGTCCTCTCGTACTAGGGACAGCCCTTCTCAATATTCCTACGCGCACAGCGGATAGGGACCGAACTGTCTCACGACGTTCTAAACCCAGCTCGCGTACCGCTTTAATGGGCGAACAGCCCAACCCTTGGGACCGACTCCAGCCCCAGGATGCGACGAGCCGACATCGAGGTGCCAAACCATCCCGTCGATATGGACTCTTGGGGAAGATCAGCCTGTTATCCCCGGGGTACCTTTTATCCGTTGAGCGACGGCGCTTCCACAAGCCACCGCCGGATCACTAGTCCCGACTTTCGTCCCTGCTCGACCCGTCGGTCTCACAGTCAAGCTCCCTTGTGCACTTACACTCAACACCTGATTGCCAACCAGGCTGAGGGAACCTTTGGGCGCCTCCGTTACTCTTTAGGAGGCAACCGCCCCAGTTAAACTACCCATCAGACACTGTCCCTGATCCGGATCACGGACCCAGGTTAGACATCCAGCACGACCAGACTGGTATTTCAACGACGACTCCACCCACACTGGCGTGCGAGTTTCAAAGTCTCCCAGCTATCCTACACAAGCCGAACCGAACACCAATATCAAACTGTAGTAAAGGTCCCGGGGTCTTTCCGTCCTGCTGCGCGAAACGAGCATCTTTACTCGTAGTGCAATTTCACCGGGCCTATGGTTGAGACAGTCGAGAAGTCGTTACGCCATTCGTGCAGGTCGGAACTTACCCGACAAGGAATTTCGCTACCTTAGGATGGTTATAGTTACCACCGCCGTTTACTGGCGCTTAAGTTCTCAGCTTCGCCAAGACGAATCTTGACTAACCGGTCCCCTTAACGTTCCAGCACCGGGCAGGCGTCAGTCCGTATACATCGCCTTACGGCTTCGCACGGACCTGTGTTTTTAGTAAACAGTCGCTTCTCGCTGGTCTCTGCGGCCACCCCCAGCTCACCGAGTAAATCGGATCACCGGACGTGGCCCCCCTTCTCCCGAAGTTACGGGGGCATTTTGCCGAGTTCCTTAACCATAGTTCACCCGAACGCCTCGGTATTCTCTACCTGACCACCTGAGTCGGTTTAGGGTACGGGCCGCCATGAAACTCGCTAGAGGCTTTTCTCGACAGCATAGGATCATCCACTTCACCACAATCGGCTCGGCATCAGGTCTCAGCCACAAGTGATCCGGATTTACCTAGACCACGGCCTACACCCTTACCCCGGGACAACCACCGCCCGGGATGGACTACCTTCCTGCGTCACCCCATCACTCACCTACTAACCGCTTGGTTCGGCGGCTCCACCACTTTCCTTTCCCCGAAGGGTCCGGAACGGCTTCACGGCCTTAGCATCACGATGCTCGATGTTTGACGCTTCACAGCGGGTACCGGAATATCAACCGGTTATCCATCGATTACGCCTGTCGGCCTCGCCTTAGGTCCCGACTTACCCTGGGCAGATCAGCTTGACCCAGGAACCCTTAGTCAATCGGCGCACACGTTTCTCACGTGTGAATCGCTACTCATGCCTGCATTCTCACTCGTCAACCGTCCACAACTCGCTTACGCGGCTGCTTCACCCGGCAGACGACGCTCCCCTACCCATCACGATCCCCGTTGGGGGTATATATCGCAATGACACGACTTCGGCGGTACGCTTGAGCCCCGCTACATTGTCGGCGCGGAATCACTAGACCAGTGAGCTATTACGCACTCTTTCAAGGGTGGCTGCTTCTAAGCCAACCTCCTGGTTGTCTCTGCGACTCCACATCCTTTCCCACTTAGCGTACGCTTAGGGGCCTTAGTCGATGCTCTGGGCTGTTTCCCTCTCGACCATGGAGCTTATCCCCCACAGTCTCACTGCCGCGCTCTCACTTACCGGCATTCGGAGTTTGGCTAAGGTCAGTAACCCGGTAGGGCCCATCGCCTATCCAGTGCTCTACCTCCGGCAAGAAACACACGACGCTGCACCTAAATGCATTTCGGGGAGAACCAGCTATCACGGAGTTTGATTGGCCTTTCACCCCTAACCACAGGTCATCCCCCAGGTTTTCAACCCTGGTGGGTTCGGTCCTCCACGAAGTCTTACCTCCGCTTCAACCTGCCCATGGCTAGATCACTCCGCTTCGGGTCTTGAGCGTGCTACTGAAACGCCCTGTTCGGACTCGCTTTCGCTACGGCTTCCCCACCCGGGTTAACCTCGCAACACACCGCAAACTCGCAGGCTCATTCTTCAAAAGGCACGCAGTCACGAGATGGAAGCAAGCTTCCATCCGACGCTCCCACGGCTTGTAGGCACACGGTTTCAGGTACTATTTCACTCCGCTCCCGCGGTACTTTTCACCATTCCCTCACGGTACTATCCGCTATCGGTCACCAGGGAATATTTAGGCTTAGCGGGTGGTCCCGCCAGATTCACACGGGATTTCTCGGGCCCCGTGCTACTTGGGTGTCTCTCAAACGAGCCGTTGACGTTTCGACTACGGGGGTCTTACCCTCTACGCCGGACCTTTCGCATGTCCTTCGCCTACATCAACGGTTTCTGACTCGTCTCACGGCCGGCAGACCGTAAAAGAGAGATCCCACAACCCCGTATACGCAACCCCTGCCGGGTCTCACACGCATACGGTTTGGCCTCATCCGGTTTCGCTCGCCACTACTCCCGGAATCACGGTTGTTTTCTCTTCCTGCGGGTACTGAGATGTTTCACTTCCCCGCGTTCCCTCCACTTGCCCTATGTGTTCAGGCAAGGGTGACAGCCCATGACGACTGCCGGGTTTCCCCATTCGGAAACCCCCGGATCAAAGCCTGGTTGACGACTCCCCGGGGACTATCGTGGCCTCCCACGTCCTTCATCGGTTCCTGGTGCCAAGGCATCCACCGTGCGCCCTTAAAAACTTGGCCACAGATGCTCGCGTCCACTGTGCAGTTCTCAAACAACGACCAGCCACCCATCACCCCACCCTTACCAGGTGAGTGCACTGGGGCCGGCGACTGAGGAAAAATTCGTTCCCTCAGACACCCAACAGCGTGCCCGGCCAGCTCCCGTCCGAAGATCAGCGTTCCACGCCCCGAAGAGCAGTACTAGCAGCCTCCGACCCGAGACCCTGGCCGAATAGTCAACGTTCCACCCATGAGCAACCAGCATCAGACATTCGCTGATGTACTGGCCTCTGACCTCACCCCGGAGGGGATCGGTAAGAAGTGCTCCTTAGAAAGGAGGTGATCCAGCCGCACCTTCCGGTACGGCTACCTTGTTACGACTTCGTCCCAATCGCCAGTCCCACCTTCGACAGCTCCCTCCCACAAGGGGTTGGGCCACCGGCTTCGGGTGTTACCGACTTTCGTGACGTGACGGGCGGTGTGTACAAGGCCCGGGAACGTATTCACCGCAGCAATGCTGATCTGCGATTACTAGCGACTCCGACTTCATGGGGTCGAGTTGCAGACCCCAATCCGAACTGAGACCGGCTTTTTGAGATTCGCTCCACCTCGCGGTATCGCAGCTCATTGTACCGGCCATTGTAGCACGTGTGCAGCCCAAGACATAAGGGGCATGATGACTTGACGTCGTCCCCACCTTCCTCCGAGTTGACCCCGGCGGTCTCCCGTGAGTCCCCAACACCCCCGAAGGGGCTTGCTGGCAACACGGGACAAGGGTTGCGCTCGTTGCGGGACTTAACCCAACATCTCACGACACGAGCTGACGACAGCCATGCACCACCTGTACACCGACCACAAGGGGGCGCCTGTCTCCAGACGTTTCCGGTGTATGTCAAGCCTTGGTAAGGTTCTTCGCGTTGCGTCGAATTAAGCCACATGCTCCGCCGCTTGTGCGGGCCCCCGTCAATTCCTTTGAGTTTTAGCCTTGCGGCCGTACTCCCCAGGCGGGGCACTTAATGCGTTAGCTGCGGCACGGACAACGTGGAATGTTGCCCACACCTAGTGCCCACCGTTTACGGCGTGGACTACCAGGGTATCTAATCCTGTTCGCTCCCCACGCTTTCGCTCCTCAGCGTCAGTATCGGCCCAGAGATCCGCCTTCGCCACCGGTGTTCCTCCTGATATCTGCGCATTTCACCGCTACACCAGGAATTCCGATCTCCCCTACCGAACTCTAGCCTGCCCGTATCGACTGCAGACCCGGGGTTAAGCCCCGGGCTTTCACAACCGACGTGACAAGCCGCCTACGAGCTCTTTACGCCCAATAATTCCGGACAACGCTCGCGCCCTACGTATTACCGCGGCTGCTGGCACGTAGTTAGCCGGCGCTTCTTCTGCAGGTACCGTCACTTTCGCTTCTTCCCTGCTGAAAGAGGTTTACAACCCGAAGGCCGTCATCCCTCACGCGGCGTCGCTGCATCAGGCTTTCGCCCATTGTGCAATATTCCCCACTGCTGCCTCCCGTAGGAGTCTGGGCCGTGTCTCAGTCCCAGTGTGGCCGGTCGCCCTCTCAGGCCGGCTACCCGTCGTCGCCTTGGTGAGCCATTACCTCACCAACAAGCTGATAGGCCGCGGGCTCATCCTTCACCGCCGGAGCTTTTAACCTCCACTCAGGAGAGTGGAAGTGTTATCCGGTATTAGACCCCGTTTCCAGGGCTTGTCCCAGAGTGAAGGGCAGATTGCCCACGTGTTACTCACCCGTTCGCCACTAATCCACCCCGAAGGGCTTCATCGTTCGACTTGCATGTGTTAAGCACGCCGCCAGCGTTCGTCCTGAGCCAGGATCAAACTCTCCGTGAATGTGTACCGGTAATCCGGTGCCACAGCACGAGAGCGGAACAGTCAGGCGGAATAGGCCCGACCGTTCACAGCGTCCTCGCTGTGTTTTTTCAAAGGAACCTCGTCCCAGCCTGACGGCCGGAGACGGGGTATCAACATATCTGGCGTTGACTTTTGGCACGCTGTTGAGTTCTCAAGGAACGGTTGCTTCCTTTGTACTCACCCTCTCGGGCTTTCCTCCGGGCGCTTCCCTTCGGTCTTGCGTTTCCGACTCTATCAGATCTTTCCGATCCGATTTCCTCGGTGCTTTCCAGGTTCCCGCTTCCGCGTTTCCCTTTCCGGCGGTTCCGACTCTATCAGATCCTTTCGGGCCTGATTCCCAGTCAGCGGGAGTTGTCTTTGCGGCTGTTGGGCCGTTCCGACGAGTGAGACTTTAGCGGATTCCCTGGCTCCCGAGCGAATCGGGGGCCGCGCCCTTTCGAACGCAGATTCCTCATTCCGTAAATACGCATACCAATGAAACGACGACAGGTGTACTGCGCGTCGAAGAGTGGTTGGTACTTCCAGAGTGGCTGCCCGGGGACCGACCGGAGTCGGCGCTCACGTCGGGCAACTCGGAGAACACTACGGATGGGGGTTGGGCGTGTCAACTCGGGGGCGGGCGGCACCCCAGGGGCGTAGTCTGCGATGCATGACGACGCGTACGTGCACCCAACTGTGGTGGGCCGCCTGACGGCGGCCGCTCTCGCGTATGCATTCAACGGCCGCCGCTTCGGCGGCCGTTCTTGTTTCTCCCTCCGGAACCACTGAGGGACGGCCGCCCGGGGCGGCGGTCCCGGCCAGGAGGTGGAGGAGAGATGACACGGGTCTTCAGCGGGGTCAAGCCGACGGGGCATCTGACTCTGGGGAACTACTTGGGAGCCATGCGGCGGTGGGCCGCCGTCGACCAGCACGAGGCCGATGCCTTGTTCTGCGTCGTCGATCTGCATGCGCTGACCGTGGAGCACGATCCGGCGCGGGTGCGCCGGCTGAGTCGGCAGGCGGCGACGTTGCTGCTGGCGTCCGGGCTGGATCCGGAAGTGTGCACGGTGTTCGTGCAGAGTCATGTGGACGAACACGCTCGGCTCTCGTACGTGCTGGAGTGCGTCGCCACCGACGGTGAGATGCGGCGGATGATCCAGTACAAGGAGAAGGCCGCGCGGGAGCAGCGGCGGGGTGGGAGTGTGCGGCTGTCGCTGCTGACCTACCCCGTGCTGATGGCGGCGGACATCCTGGCGTACGGGGCCGGTGAGGTGCCGGTGGGGGACGATCAGCGGCAGCATGTGGAGCTCGCGCGGGATGTAGCCGTGCGGTTCAACCAGCGGTACGGGCATACGTTCGTGGTGCCTCGGGCCACGCGTCCCGAGGTCGCTGCCCGGGTGATGAATCTGCAGGATCCGATGTCGAAGATGGGCAAGAGCGACGACGTCGGGCCAGGGATTGTCTATCTGCTGGACGAGCCGGACGTGGTGCGGAAGAAGGTCATGCGTGCGGTGACCGACAGCGGGCGGGAGGTCGTGTACGACCGGGAGGAGCGGCCGGGGCTCGCGAATCTGCTGGAGATTCTCGCCGCGTGCTCGGGTGGGAGTCCGCAGGAGCTGGCCGGGGCGTATCGGTCGTACGGGGATCTGAAGAAGGATGCCGCCGAGGCCGTGGTCGAGGTGTTGCGGCCCGTGCAGGAGCGGCACAAGGAGTTGTGTGCGGATCCCGGGTATGTGGAGCGCGTGCTGCGGGACGGGGCGGAGCGGGCGCGGGGGATGGCCCGGCCGACCGTGGATGCCGCCTATCGCGCGATCGGGTTGCTGCCGGCCGTGTCGGAGGTGGCTGAGGCCGGTGCTGTGCTGACCGTGTGAGGCGGTGGGGGCGGGTGTCCGGCCCGCCCCCGGTGCTCAGCTGTTCTTGCCGGAGGCCAGGGCGCGGCTGCGGTCGCGGGCGGCTTCGAGGGCGGCGATGAGGGCGGCTCGTACGCCGTGGCTCTCGAGTTCGCGGATGGCGTTGATCGTCGTGCCCGCGGGGGACGTGACGTTCTCGCGGAGCTTGACCGGGTGCTCGCCGCTGTCGCGCAGCATCGTCGCGGCGCCGATGGCGGACTGGACGATCAGGTCGTGGGCCTTGTCGCGGGGCAGACCGAGGAGGATGCCGGCGTCGGTCATGGCTTCGACCAGGTAGAAGAAGTAGGCCGGGCCGGAGCCGGAGAGCGCGGTGCAGGCGTCCTGCTGGGACTCGGGGACGCGGAGCGTCTTGCCGACGCCGCCGAAGATCTCCTCGGTGTGGGCGAGGTGATCGGCGGTGGCGTGGGTGCCGGCGGAGATGACGGACATCGCCTCGTCGACCAGGGCGGGAGTGTTCGTCATGACGCGGACGACCGGGGTGCCGGCGGCGAGGCGTTCCTCGAAGTACGCCGTGGGGATGCCGGCGGCGCCGCTGATGACCAGGCGGTCGGCGGGGACGTGGGGGGCGAGTTCGTCGAGGAGCGTGCCCATGTCCTGCGGTTTGACCGTGAGGATCAGGGTGTCGGCGGTCTTCGCGGCTTCCGGGTTGGTGACCGGGGTGACGCCGTAGCGGTTGCGGAGTTCTTCGGCTCGTTCCTGGCGGCGGGCGGTGACCAGGAGGTCGGCCGGGTTCCAGCCGGCGCGGATCATTCCGCTGAGCAGGGCTTCGCCGATCTTGCCGGTGCCGAGGACTGCGACTTTCTGGGTCATGGCTGGGGTGTCCTCCGGAGGGTGCGCGTCGTCCGGTTCATCCTCGCACTCGGGGGCGGTGGGGCGGGGGTCGTGTCCGGTGGACGGGATGTCGGGGGCGTCGTCGGCTCATGCCGTCCGGCGTCGTAGCGTCGCCGCGCCCAGGGTCAGGACCAGGAGGGCGCAGCCCGCCACGATCAGGGCGTCCCGGATGAAGGTGGTGGTCATGTCGGTGTGGTGGAGGACCTCGTTCATGCCGTCCACCGCGTACGACATGGGGAGGACGTCGGAGATGGTCTCCAGGGCCGGGTGCATGGCGTCGCGCGGGGTGAACAGGCCGCAGAGGAGGAGCTGGGGGAAGATCACCGCCGGCATGAACTGGACCGCCTGGAATTCCGATGCCGCGAAGGCCGAGACGAAGAGGCCGAGCGCGGTGCCGAGGAGGGCGTCCAGGAGGGCCACCAGGAGGAGGAGCCAGGGGCTGCCGGTGACGTCGAGGCCCAGGAACCAGACCGCGAGGCCTGTGGCCAGGGCGGACTGGATGATCGCGAGGGTGCCGAAGGCGAGGGCGTAGCCGGCGATCAGGTCGCCCTTGCCGAGGGGCATGGCGAGGAGGCGTTCGAGGGTGCCCGAGGTGCGTTCGCGCAGGGTGGCGATGGAGGTCACCAGGAACATCGTGATCAGCGGGAAGATCCCGAGGAGGGACGCGCCGATGCTGTCGAAGGTGCGGGGGTTGCCGTCGAAGACGTAGCGGAGCAGGAGCAGCATCACGCAGGGGATGAGGAGCAGGAGCGCGATCGTGCGGGGGTCGTGGGTGAGCTGGCGCAGGACACGGGTGGTGGTGGCCGTGGTGCGGGCGATGCTCAGGGCTTTCGGTGGGGTGGTGGCTGTGGTCGTGGTGGTTGTGGTGTGGGTGGCGGTTGTGGTGCGGGGGGTTGTCATCGTGTCGTCTCCTTCGGGCGGGATGCCGCCTTCGCTTCGTCCACCAGGTGCAGGAAGGCCTCCTCGACCGTCTCGGCGCCGGTGGCGGTGCGCAGGGCGTCGGGGGTGTCGTCGGCGAGGAGTTCGCCCTCGCGCATGAGGAGGAGGCGGTGGCAGCGCTCGGCCTCGTCCATGACGTGGGAGGAGACGAGGAGGGTCGCGCCGCGGCTTGCCGCGATGTCGTGGAAGAGGTTCCAGAGGTCGCGGCGCAGGACCGGGTCGAGGCCGACGGTCGGTTCGTCGAGGACCAGGAGTTCGGGGGTGCCGAGGAGGGCGACGGCCAGGGAGACGCGGTTGCGCTGGCCGCCGGAGAGGTTGCCGGCCAGGGCGTCGGTGTGGGTGGTGAGGTCGACGTCGGCGATCGCGCGGGTGACGTTCTCCTGGCGGCGGTCGGCCGCGGATCGGCCGGGGTCGAGGATCGCGGCGAAGTAGTCGAGGTTCTGGCGGACGGTCAGGTCGTCGTAGACCGACGGGGCCTGGGTGACGTAGCCGATGCGGGTGCGCAGGGCGGGGTGGCCTGCGGGGTGGCCGAGGACGTCGAGGGTGCCGGTGATCTTGGCCTGGGTGCCGACGATGGAGCGCATGAGGGTCGACTTGCCGCAGCCGGAGGGGCCGAGGAGGCCGGTGATCTGGCCTCGGGGGACGGTGAAGCCGAGGTTGTGGAGGACCGTGCGGGGGCCTCGGGTGACGGTGAGGTGGTCGGCGTGTACGGCCGTGGGGTCTGTTGTCGGGTTCGCGCCGGGGCGTGGTCGGCCGGGAGCGTTATTCATCATGTGATGAATAATGCTCCCGGTGGTGGGGTGCGTCAAGCACGGAGTCGGGGTGGGGTCAGGCTGTGGCCTTCGCGAGCAGGAGGACTACCTCGTAGACCTCCTCGACGAAACCGTCGGGGAAGGCGCTGAGCAGGTGCTCGCGCTCCGCGGCGAGGAAGGCCGCGGTGTGTTCCTCGTCGTTGACCAGGAAGACCGAGTGGCTGGCGAGGTTGGCCAGGTGGGTGTCGACCGGGACGCGGCGACTCCAGCGGACGATGCGGCGGGTGAAGTCGAGGCGGCCCGTGGGGTCGGCGGCGCGGGCGTTGACGTTCCGCTTCTCGGCGGGGACGTTGATGCCGAAGTGGCGCCCTGTCCGGGCGGCGGCCTCGGCGATCCAGGGCACGTCGAGGGCGTCTGTGTTCCACCAGAGGGCGAGGGCGCCACCGGGGCGCAGGACGCGGAGGGCCTCCGGGACGGCGCGTGCGGGATCGGTCCAGTGCCAGGCCTGGGCGTAGGTGACGAAGTCGAGGGAGGCGGTGGCGAGGGGGAGGTCGTCGCCGGTGCCGCGGATGATCGGGACGGCGGGGAGGGTGCGGCGGAATTGCGCTGCCATGGCGTCGCCGGGTTCCACCGCGATGACGTCCGCGCCTCGGGCGCTCAGGAGAGCGGTCGCTATGCCGGTGCCTGCGCCGATGTCTGCGACGCGGGAGCCGGGGAGGGGGTGGCCGGCCAGGTCTTCTATCGCGTCGAAGAGGGCTGGGGGGTAGGAGGGGCGGTTGGCCGCGTAATGGGCTGCGACGGTGTTGAAGGAGTGGGCTCGGGCGGTTCGGGTGGGCGCGGGTTCGGTGGTGGGTCGTTCCGTGGTGGTGTCGGCTCCGGTGGGGTGGTGGGGGAGGGAGGTGTGGTCATACGGCCATGGTGGCCGGGGGTGAGGTGGGGGGCGGTGAGATTTCGGTGAGAGGCGGCGGCCTATGCGCGGCGGCGCTTCTTCCCCGAGCGGCGGGTGGTGCTCTTCTCGTGTCGCTTGCGGGCTGCCTCGTACTCCTCGCGGTGGAGCTTCTCGCCGGGGGCCTCGGTGAGGGAGCGGAAGAAGTACGCGAGGAGGGAGCCGACGAAGCCGATGGCCAGGAGGCCGCGGAGGGATGCCTGGCGGTCGGGGTCGGGGCGGCGGATGAAGCCGTCCCAGGTGTGGCGGAATGCCATCGCGCTGCAGATCGCGAACATCACGATCATGAGGAGCGAGACGAAGCCGCCGATCGCGGCGATCTGGAGGCCCTGGTAGGCGAGGCGAAGGACCAGGCAGGCCGCGGCCGCGGTGGCCAGGGAGCCGACGGCTGCGGCGATGCGGCGGGGGGTGTAGCCGTTGTCGTGGTTCAGCCAGGTCGTGCCGAAGAAGCGGATGGGTTCGGGGGCCGGGCCGGGGGGTGGGGTGCCGTTTTCTACGCTCACGGGGTGATTATCGCGCGGGGGGTGCGGGGTGCCTGCGGCGCCTGTGCGGGTGTGGTGGGGGTGGGCGTAGCGCCTTCGCGGTGGTGGGTCGGGGCCGCGTCGGAGGGTGTCCGTCCTCGGGACGTCGCGAGGGGGTTGCGTGCCGACTGACTGTTCGTTGACGCGACAACCGCTGCGGGCGGACACCCCCCGACACGTCCCCTTCCGTGCATCGGCGGGTGCGGGCGCGTCGTGGCTCAGGCCCTTCGCACCAGCCGTGGGCGGCCCGCAGTGGGGGTGGGCCGCCCGTGGCCGGGTGCGGGTCAGGAGCAGCGGGGGCGGATGTAGCCGTCGCTGCCTGTGTTCACGTAGGCGTCCGAGATGTACTGGCCGCTCGCGATGTTGTCCCAGATGCTGGTCGTGCCGTACGGGCCCGTGACGCGGGTGCCGGGCGTCTGGCAGTGGATGGCCACCCGGGCGCCTTCCGTCAGGGTCCTGACGATCGGGTAGCCGGTGCCGGGGCCGCCGCGGACGTTGAGGCGGACGCCGGGTGCGACCGAGTAGTACGTGGCCGCGGCGGCCAGTGTGGTGACCACCGGCATGCCGGTACTGGGATTGACCTGTTCGACAGACATGAAAAACCTCCCCCGTTGACCCCATGGCAGCCATGGGGTCCCGTTGATTCCCCTGTATCACGCCATCAAACACTTGTGCGTGATTCGCCAGCGGAGGCTAGCAAGCCGCCTCTGACTCGTACGAGTCATCGACTAGGCTCCGTGCGTCGCGCGCGCGAACGAACAGCACGGGGGTGGTTCCATGGCGGCGCAGGGAAACGCCGGAGCGGGCCCGGAAGCGGAACTTCCTGGACATGCCGGTCACTACCGGCTCGAGGAGTGTCTGGGTTCGGGCGGCATGGGTGTCGTGCATCTGGCCCGGAGCACCTCCGGGATGAAGCTGGCCGTGAAGGTGGTGCACGGGCGGTTCGCCGAGGACCCCGAGTTCAGGGGGCGTTTCCGGCAGGAGGTGGGGGCGGCCCGGCGGGTCAGTGGGGCCTTCACCGCGCCCGTTGTGGATGCCGACCCCGAAGCCGTACGGCCTTGGATGGCCACGCTGTTCATCCCGGGCCCGACGCTGGCCGAAGAGGTGAAGCGGAACGGGCCCATGCCCCCTGCGCAGTTGCGTCGGGTGATGGCGGGGCTCGCGGAGGCGCTGCGCGACATCCATCGGGTCGGGGTCGTGCACCGGGACCTGAAGCCGAGCAACGTCCTGCTCGCCGAGGACGGGCCGAAGGTCATCGACTTCGGCATTTCCCGGCCGAAGGACAGCGAGTTGCGGACCGAGACCGGGAAGCTGATCGGTACGCCGCCCTTCATGGCACCCGAGCAGTTCCGGCGGCCCAGGGAAGTGGGGCCCGCCGCCGATGTGTTCGCCCTCGGGTCCGTGATGGTGCATGCGGCTACCGGGCGGGGGCCGTTCGATTCCGACAGTCCCTACATCGTCGCGTACCAGGTGGTGCATGACGAGCCCGATCTGACCGGCGTACCGGAACAGCTGGCGCCGCTCGTGCTGCGGTGTCTCGCCAAGGAGCCCGAGGACCGGCCCTCGCCCGACGAGTTGATGCGAGAACTGCGGTCGGTGGCGGCGTCGTACGACACGCAGGTGTTCCTGCCGGCGCAGCGGGTGAACGAGGCGCCGAGTGCGGGTGAGCCGTCGGCCGTGGCGCCGTCCGTCGCGTCCCCGCGACGGTTCGGGCTGCGCCTCGGCAAGCGGGCCGCTCTGGGGGCCGGTGCCCTTGGGCTGGCCGTCGTCGGGGGGTTCGCTGTGGTGCCCCTGCTCGGGGGCGGTCCCGCTCCGGCGCCCGCGGTCAGCGCACCGCGGACCACGGCTGCCGCCTTCACGGCGTGGACGGCGACGCCGTTGTCCCGGACGGGTGGCACCCCTCTGTGCTCTTACGCGGCCGGGAAGTTGGTCTGCGCGCAGAGCGGGCTGGTCTTCGCTCTCGATCCGGCCGACG
Organism: Streptomyces sp. CA-179760; assembly: GCF_050937045.1. Lineage (NCBI taxonomy): Bacteria > Bacillati > Actinomycetota > Actinomycetes > Kitasatosporales > Streptomycetaceae > Streptomyces > Streptomyces sp. CA-179760. The sequence continues at coordinate 5,509,322 of NZ_JBNJLZ010000001.1, read as the reverse complement.
GGCGGCTGCTGTGGAAGTACCCGCTGAAGGGGATCGCCGCCGAAGGGCCGCCGAGTGGGACTCCGGTCGTGTCGGGTGGTCTGGTGCTGGCCGGGCTCGGTCACGGGGAGCGGCTGACCGCGCTCGATCCGGAGTCGGGTGATGTGGTGCGGCGGCAGGCCATGTCCATGTCGGGTGGGGTGCAGGCGGTGGGAGGGATGGTGCTGCTCACCGCGGCCGACGGCACGGTGACGGGTGTGGACAGTGCCTCCGGCGACGTGAAGTGGAGCCAGCCGATTCCGGGGCAGGAGGTGCCGTACTTCACGGCGTTCCCCGGGGATCCGCTGGCGTATGCGGCGACCGTGTCCAGCGATGGGGCCACGACGAAGGTGACGGCGGTGGATCCCCGCACCGGCGAGGTGCGGTGGGACGCGCGGCTTGAGGGGGCGTTGGAGCCGATCGGGGCAGTGGGCGGGTCGGTCGTGTTCCTCTCCGAGGATGCTGTGCGCGGCGAGGCGCGGGCCGTGGTCCGGTACAGCCCAAAGGGGCGGACGAGCGAGCGCGTGCCGTTGCGTATCCCGTTGCAGGGCGTGCAGGGCAGTGTGCGTGGGGACGTCGTCCACCTGATGGCGGAGAGCGGGGGGCTGGTCGCCGTCGACCTGGAGGCGCGCAAGCAGCTGTGGAGTCTGCAGACCGGTGTGGCCCGGGGGTCCGTGCCGGCCGCCGGTGATCAGTACGTGTACGTCACCACGCCGGACGGGCGGTTGCTCGCCGTCGACGGGCGGCGCGGGAGGCTCGTCGGGCAGACGTCTCCCCGGCTTGGGGATCAGTCGGACCGGGTTCCGGCCACGCTGCCCACGCCCGTGGTCGTGGACGACCATGTCTTCGCCGGTGCTCCGGACGGCACCGTCTTCGGCGTGGACGGGCGTGATCCGGCCGGCTGGTAGGGGCCGCCGCCTCGCGGGGCGGCCCCGGGGTGTTCAGCCGAGCTTCGACACGTCCCGGACGGCGCCCTTGTCCGCGCTGGTCGCCATCGCGGCGTAGGCGCGCAGGGCGGCGGAGACCTTGCGGTCGCGGTTCTTCGGGGCGTAGACGCCGTTCAGCGCCTGCTCGCGGCGGGCCAGTTCGGCGTCGTCGACGAGGAGCTCGATGGTGCGGTTCGGGATGTCGATGCGGATGCGGTCGCCGTCCTCGACGAGGGCGATGGTGCCGCCGCCGGCCGCCTCTGGCGAGGCGTGCCCGATGGACAGGCCGGAGGTGCCGCCGGAGAAGCGGCCGTCGGTGACCAGGGCGCAGGCCTTACCGAGGCCGCGGCCCTTCAGGTACGAGGTCGGGTAGAGCATCTCCTGCATGCCGGGGCCGCCCTTGGGGCCCTCGTAGCGGATGACGACTACGTCGCCCTCCTTGATCTGCTTCAGCAGGATCTTCTCGACGGCCTCCTCCTGCGACTCGCAGACGACCGCCGGTCCCTCGAAGGTCCAGATCGACTCGTCGACGCCGGCCGTCTTCACGACGCAGCCGTCGACCGCGAGGTTGCCCTTGAGGACCGCGAGGCCGCCGTCCTTGGAGTACGCGTGCTCGACGGAGCGGATGCAGCCGCCCTCAGCGTCCTCGTCGAGGGCCTCCCAGCGCTCGGACTGGGAGAAGGCCTCGGCGGAGCGGACGCAGCCGGGGGCCGCGTGCCACAGCTCGAGGGCCTCGGGGACGGGGAGCCGCCGCGCACGTCCCAGGTCTTCAGCCAGCCGGCCAGGGTCGGGCTGTGGACCGAGTGCACGTCCTCGTTGAGCAGGCCGCCGCGGTGCAGCTCGCCGAGGAGGGCGGGGATGCCGCCGGCGCGGTGCACGTCCTCCATGTAATACGTGCGGTTCTTCGCGACGTTCGGGGCGACCTTGGCGAGGCAGGGGACGCGGCGGGAGACCTCGTTGATCTCCTCCAGGCCGAAGGGGACGCCGGCCTCCTGGGCCGCGGCCAGCAGGTGCAGGATCGTGTTGGTCGAGCCGCCCATGGCGATGTCGAGGGCCATCGCGTTCTCGAACGCCGCGACGGTGGCGACGTTGCGCGGCAGGACCGTGTCGTCGTCCTGCTCGTAGTAGCGGCGGGTGATGTCCATGACCGTGTTCGCCGCGTCGACGTAGAGCTGCTTGCGCGCGGTGTGCGTGGCCAGGACCGAGCCGTTGCCGGGGAGGGAGAGGCCGATGGCCTCGGTGAGGCAGTTCATCGAGTTGGCGGTGAACATGCCGGAACACGAGCCGCAGGTCGGACAGGCGTTCTCCTCGATGCGGAGGATGTCCTCGTCCGAGATCTTGTCGTTCACGGCGTCGGAGATCGCGTCGACCAGGTCCAGGGTGCGGACCGTGCCGTCGACCAGGGTGGCTCGGCCGGACTCCATCGGGCCGCCGGAGACGAAGACCGTGGGGATGTTGAGGCGCAGGGCCGCGTTCAGCATGCCCGGGGTGATCTTGTCGCAGTTGGAGATGCAGATCAGGGCGTCTGCGCAGTGGGCCTCGACCATGTACTCGACCGAGTCCGCGATGAGGTCTCGGGAGGGGAGGCTGTACAGCATGCCGCCGTGGCCCATGGCGATGCCGTCGTCCACCGCGATGGTGTTGAACTCGCGCGGGATGCCGCCGGCCTCGACGATCGCCTCGCTGACGATCCGGCCGACCGGCTGCAGGTGGGTGTGGCCCGGCACGAACTCGGTGAAGCTGTTGGCGACCGCGATGATCGGCTTGCGGCCGATGTCCGCACCCGGTACACCGGAGGCCCGCATAAGGGCGCGGGCGCCCGCCATGTTGCGGCCGTGGGTGACTGTGCGGGACCTCAGCTCGGGCATCGTCGCTCGCTCCTTCAGAGACTGCGTCAGAGGATTCGGAGACTTCTGACTGCTATCGAGCGTACGCCGGTCATCCAGAGGGCGGGACGGAGTGTCCGTAATGCGGGATGCACTGTCTCGTCGGCAGCGGTCGTGGGCCGCTCAGGGGCCGGTGAGATGTCCCTGTACGACCGGGGCCAGGCGCGCGATGATCTGCTCCGGGTCCGCCGAGGCCAGGGGCTCGACCTTGATGACGTAGCGCAGCATGGCCGTGCCCACGAGCTGGGCGGCGGCCAGCTCGGCGCGCAGTTCGGCGTCCGGCAGATCCAGGCGGCCCGCGATACGGCGCAGTACCTGGGTGGCGACGATGCGGCGGAAGACGGCGGCGGCCGTTTCGTTGGTGACGGCGGAGCGGACGATGGCGAGCAGGGGCGCGCGGGTCGCCGGGTTCTCCCAGACGCCGAAGAAGAAGCGGACCAGGCGCTCCCCCACGGCGTCGAGCGGGCCCTCCTCGATGGCTTTCGGTGCCTCCAAGGCGGGGGCGAAGGACTGGGTGACCGCCGCCTCGAAGACCTGTTCCTTTGTCCCGAAGTAGTGGTGCACGAGCGCCGGGTCGACCCCGGCCTCCTTGGCGATGCCGCGCACGGACGTCTTCTCGTAGCCGCGCTCGGAGAACTCCTCGCGGGCGGCGGTCAGGATGCGGTCCTGGGTGTCGGCCGACTCCGCGCGCGGGGGGCGGCCACGGCGGCGGGGGGTGGTGGTGCCCGGTCCGGTGCCGGTGGCGGGTCCGGTGGTGCCGGGTCCGGTGCCCGTGCCGCTGCCGGGTCCGGTTGGGCCGGTGCCGGTGCCGGTGCCGGTGCCGGTGCCGGTGCCGGTGCCGGTGCCCGTGCCGGGCCTGGCCGAGGGCCGGTTGTTCATCGTCGTGGCACCTTCGCCGCCGAGGCCAGGTGCAGGCGTGTGAAGGCCAGGGCCTCCGCCAGGTCGGCTTCCCGCTCCGCGCTCGACATGGCGCGGCGGGTGTTGACCTCGATGACGACATGGCCGTCGAAGCCGGTGAGGGCGAGCCGCTCCAGCACCTCGGCGCAGGGCTGGTTGCCTCGGCCGGGCACCAGGTGCTCGTCCTTGGCCGATCCCCTGCCGTCGGCGAGGTGGACGTGGCCGAGGCGGTCCCCATGCGGTCGACCATGTCGAGCGCGTCGGAGCGGGCCGTCGCGGTGTGGCTGAGGTCGATCGTGAAGTGGCGGTAGTCGTCCTTCGTCACGTCCCAGTCGGGGGCGTACGCCAGCATCTCGCGGTCGCGGTAGCGCCAGGGGTACATGTTCTCGACGGCGAATCGCACATCCGTCTCGTTCGCCATGCGCCAGATCCCGGCGACGAAGTCCCTGGCGTACTGACGCTGCCAGCGGAAGGGCGGGTGCACGACGACGGCGCTCGCGTCGAGCTTCTCGGCCGCCGCGCGGGCCCGCTGGAGCTTGGTCCAGGGGTCGGTGGACCAGACGCGCTGCGTGATGAGCAGGCAGGGGGCGTGGACGGCCAGGACGGGGATCTGGTGGTAGTCGCTGAGTCTGCGCAGGGCCTCGATGTCCTGGCTCACGGGGTCCGTCCAGACCATGACCTCGACCCCGTCGTAGCCGAGGCGCGCGGCGATCTCGAAGGCCGTGGCCGTCGACTCCGGGTAGACCGAGGCCGTCGACAGGGCGACCTTCGCGTCCGGGATCTTTACGGCTGGCTCTGCCATGCAGGACAGATTACGGGGTGTGGTCGGGGCGGGGCGGGGGGCCTCTTCGCCGTTGTGGTGTTTGCCACGGCGGGGGTGACGGCGGGGGTGCATGTCCTTCGCAGCTCTCTTACGCGGACTCCATGCTCTCTTACGCGGACTCCATGTGGTCCAGGCGCCGCAGGATCACACCCTCCCGCAGCGCCCACGGGCAGATCTCCACGCGCTCGACGCCGAACAGGTCCATCGCGCCCTCGGCGACCAGGGCACCGGCCAGCAGCTGGTTCGCCCGGCCCTCCGAGACGCCCGGCAGCTCGGACCGCTCCTTCTCCGTCATACCGGCCAGCCTCGGGACCCAGGCCTCCAGGGACTCCCGCTTGAGCTCGCGCTGGACGTAGGGGCCCTCGGCGGAGCGGGCGGCGCCGGCGATGCGGGCCAGCTGCTTGAAGGTCTTCGACGTGGCCACGACATGGTCGGGGGAGCCGATGCGGCTGAACTCGCCGACGGTGCGGGCGATCTCGGTGCGCACATGGCGGCGCAGGGCGCGGACGTCGTCCGGGGAGGGCGGGTCGCCGGGCAGCCAGCCGGAGGTGAGGCGGCCGGCGCCGAGCGGCAGCGAGACGGCCGCGTCGGGCTCCTCGTCGATGCCGTAGGCGACCTCCAGGGAGCCGCCGCCGATGTCCAGGACCAGCAGTTTTCCGGCCGACCAGCCGAACCAGCGGCGGGCGGCGAGGAAGGTGAGGCGGGCTTCCTCCTCGCCGGTGAGGACCTGGAGCTCGACGCCGGTCTCGGCGCGCACGCGCGCGAGGACGTCATCGGCGTTGCGGGCCTCGCGCACGGCGGAGGTGGCGAACGGCAGCAGGTCCACTACGCCCTTGTCCTCGGCGGCCTGGAGCGCCTCCTGGACGACCGAGACCAGCTGGTCGACGCCGTGCGGGCCGATCGCGCCGTCGTCGTCGAGGAGCTGGGCGAGGCGCAGTTCCGCCTTGTGCGAGTGCGCGGGCAACGGGCACGCGCCGGGATGCGCGTCCACCACGAGCAGATGCACCGTGTTCGATCCCACGTCGAGGACACCGAGTCTCATGTACGGAACGCTACTGCCAGCCGAACCGTCCGCCGTCCTCGGTGTGGGCACAAGGCCCGTACCCTGGTCATGTGCCAAAGACGAAAAAGGCGAAGCGCGACAAATCGAAGCGCGAAGAGTCATCGGGTGCCGCGGTGTCCGACGAGAAGGGCCTGGACTTCGCCCGCGCGTGGGTGGAGTTTCCTGATCCGGCGGACGACGAGCAGGTCTTCCGCTGCGATCTGACATGGCTGACCTCTCGCTGGAACTGCATCTTCGGCAGCGGCTGCCAGGGCATCCAGGCCGGCCGCGCGGACGACGGGTGCTGCACGTTGGGTGCCCACTTCTCCGACGAGGACGACGAGAAGCGGGTCGCCGGGCATGTGGCGAGGCTCACGCCGGACATCTGGCAGAACCACGCCGAGGGCACGAGCAGCGGCTGGATCTCCGAGGACGAGGACGGCGACCGGCAGACGCGCCCCTTCCAGGGGTCGTGCATCTTCCAGAACCGGCCCGGTTTCCCGGGCGGCGCGGGCTGCTCGCTGCACATCCTCGCCCTGAAGGAGGGCCGCGAGCCGCTGGAGACCAAGCCGGACGTGTGCTGGCAGCTGCCGGTGCGGCGGACGTACGAGTGGATCGACCGGCCCGACGACACGCGGGTGCTGCAGGTGTCGATCGGTGAGTACGACCGACGCGGCTGGGGTCCGGGTGGGCATGACCTGCACTGGTGGTGCACGTCGGCGACCTCGGCGCACGGCGCGGGCGACCCGGTGTACGTGTCCTACCGGCCGGAGCTGATCGAGCTGATGGGCAAGGCGGGTTACGACCGGCTGGTCGAGCTGTGCGAGGAGCGGCTGGCCTCGCAGCTGCCGTTGCTGGCGCCGCATCCGGCGGATCCGGCGGACTGACGACCGTCCCTAGGACGTGGACGGACTCGGGTCGTCGCCCTCCGAGGGCGGGGGTGTCGAGTCCGTCGGGTCGGTCGGGTCCGGGTCCGGGGCCGTTTGCGTCGGGTCCGGGTCGGGTGACGGGGGCGGGGTGGTCGGCGTCGGGTCGGGGTCGGGCGCCGAGGTCGTGGGCGTCGGGTCCGGCTGGTGCGGGGGCGGGTCGCTGGGGTGGGGGTCCGGGCCGGGGCCGGGATCGGCGGGGGTGGGCGCGGTGCCGAAGCCCTCGATGTGGACGACGGCGCCGACGGGTGCCACCGCCACCTGCGCGTGCCAGGGGCCGGCGGGCTCCCGCAGATGGTCGACGTACACCTTGATCGTCAACGACTCGCCGGGCCGGAGCGTTCCCGAGGACTGGCTGAGGTAGAGCCAGTGGGCTCCCGTGGAGGCGGACCAGCGGACCGGGGACGGGCCCGTGGCGGTAAGAGTGATCAGGGTTGTGTCGCCCGTGTTGTCCGCCGTGACGTCCAGAGTGCTCGCGCGGCCGGCGACGGCGACGCCGATGACCTCCACGGACACGTCGGCCTTGCCGTTCTTGCCGAAGCGGGGGCCGGGTCTGGTGCTGGCGTTGCCGGTGTTCTCGTAGCCGCCGCCCGCCATCTCGCCGTCGAGGCCCAGCGGATCGTCCACCTCGAGCGCGGAGGCGGAGCGGCCGTCCTGGGCCTCGCCCACGGGAGTGCCCCGGTAGGCGGCCCACAGGGCGAGGACGGGGGCGGCCACGACGGTGGCGACGACGGTCGTGGTGACGGCACGCGCGCGGAGACGGTCCCGTCGGGCGGCGCGGTCCTTGGGGTCCATCGGGTAGCCGCGCCGGTCGAAGCGGGGGGCCGCTCCACGCGCGCGTGGAGGGTGGGCCATGGCCACGTGCAGGGCCGCGAGGGGTGCGGGCAGGACGGGCAGCGCGGCGGGCGTGACGCTGGTGCCGGGCCAGCGGCCGGGGATGGCGCGCTCGGCGGTGCGGCGGCAGCGCGGGCAGTCGTCGACGTGCCGGACGAGCTCGCGGCGCAGGGCGGTGCCGAGCACGAGCCGGTCGTCGCCGACGAGGTGGGCGACGCTCGGGCACGCCCCGGTCTCGACCACGGCGAGGGCGGCACGCGTGCGTTCGACCTCGCAGGCGGCGGAGGCGAGCAGGTCGCGGGTGGCGGCGAGGTCCATGCCGAGGACGGCGGCGACCTCGTGGGCGGCGAGGTGGTGGCGCACGGCCAGTTCGAGCGCCTCGCGCTGCTCCGGGGTGGTGCCGGCTGCCTCCGGCCAGGCCAGCAGGGCGAGTTCGCCGCGGCGCCGCTCCTGGACCTCCTCGGAGACGGCCGGGACGGCCGGGGGATCGGGGCGCTGTGCACGGCCCGCGGCGTGGCTGCTCGTACGTTTCTGCTTGGCCTCGGCCAGCCCTCGCAGGCATGCCCAGCGGGCCAGCGCGTACAGCCAGGCCCTGCGGTCCGCGGGCGCCTCGGGGACATGCCGGCCTCGGCGTTCGGCGAGGGCGAGGACGTCGCCCAGGGCGGCGGTCGCGGCGTCGTGGTCGCACAGCACGGAGAGGCAGTAGGTGAACAGGCCGTCCAGGTAGGGCTCGTAGCGCGCGGGCGGCCGCTGCACCAGCGTGCGCGCCGCACCGCGGTCACGCGCTTCCCGGTGCGCCCGGTGGGCGCCGGCCGAGCGGGTCGAGATCTCCGGCGTACTGCTCGTCATTCGGCGACCGTAGGGGGCCGGGAGTGTTACGTTCCGGCGGCTTGAGCACATTTAATCCGTACGGGTGAAACGATCCCTCAATAGGGGACAGGAACCAGTTGTTCCGCCGCTGGCGCGGGGTGGCGGGGCCCTGGCGCGCAGCCGGCCGCGCCCTCCGGTCCCCGCGCTGTCAGTGCCTGCGGCTACGGTTTCGTCCATGGCTGCCCGTACGAAGACCACCAAGGACCGTCCGTCCTACCGCTGCACGGAGTGCGGGTGGCAGACGGCGAAGTGGCTCGGCCGCTGCCCCGAGTGCCAGGCCTGGGGGACGGTCGAGGAGTACGGCGCGCCCGCGGTCCGTACGACGGCTCCGGGCAGGGTCACCACCTCCGCCCTGCCCATCGGCCAGGTGGACGTCCGCCGGGCGACGGCCCGCTCCACCGGCGTGCCCGAGCTGGACCGGGTGCTCGGCGGCGGACTGGTCCCCGGCGCGGTGGTGCTGGTCGCGGGCGAGCCGGGCGTCGGCAAGTCGACGCTCCTGCTCGACGTGGCGGCCAAGTCGGCGAGCGACGAGCACCGCACGCTGTACGTCACGGGCGAGGAGTCGGCCAGCCAGGTCCGGCTGCGCGCCGACCGCATCAAAGCCATCGACGACCATCTGTACCTGGCCGCCGAGACGGATCTGGCGGCGGTGCTGGGCCACTTGGACGCGGTGAAGCCGTCGCTGCTGATCCTGGACTCGGTGCAGACGGTGGCCTCCCCGGAGATCGACGGCGCGCCCGGCGGCATGGCCCAGGTGCGGGAGGTCGCAGGGGCCCTGATCCGGGCGTCGAAGGAACGCGGCATGTCCACCCTGCTCGTGGGCCATGTCACCAAGGACGGCGCCATCGCCGGACCGCGCCTGCTGGAACACCTCGTGGACGTGGTCCTGCACTTCGAGGGCGACCGGCACGCCCGCCTCCGCCTGGTACGAGGCGTCAAGAACCGCTACGGCACCACCGACGAGGTCGGCTGCTTCGAACTGCACGACGAGGGCATCACGGGCCTCGCGGACCCGAGCGGACTCTTCCTGACGCGTCGCGCCGAACCAGTCCCGGGCACCTGCCTGACCGTCACCCTGGAGGGCCGCCGCCCGCTGGTCGCCGAGGTCCAGGCGCTCACGGTCGACTCGCAGATCCCCTCCCCGCGCCGCACCACCTCGGGCCTGGAGACCTCCCGGGTCTCGATGATGCTGGCGGTGCTGGAACAGCGCGGCCGGATCAGCGCCCTGGGCAAGCGGGACATCTACTCCGCGACGGTCGGCGGCGTGAAGCTCTCGGAGCCCGCGGCGGACCTGGCCGTCGCCCTCGCCCTGGCGAGCGCCGCGAGTGACACACCTCTCCCCAAGAACCTGGTCGCGATCGGGGAAGTCGGCCTCGCGGGCGAGGTGAGACGGGTCACGGGCGTGCAGCGCAGGCTGGCGGAAGCCCACCGTCTGGGCTTCACACACGCCCTGGTACCGGGCGACCCGGGCAAGATCCCCGCGGGTATGAAGGTTCTGGAAGTCTCGGACATAGGGGACGCGCTGCGGGTCCTTCCCCGGTCCCGTCGCCGAGAGGCCCCACAGGACGAGGAGGGTCGCCGGTAGACTTTGCCCAGGTCTCGCCCGTCCGTGCGAACCAAGTGTGCGACACGGGGCGCCCCAGAACCTGCGACCGGAGGAGTGCAGTGGCAGCCAACGACCGGGCAGCAGCTCCCGGAAAATCCGGTGGGAGTGCCGGTACCGATGGCCTGATGCGCGCTTCACTGAGCGCCGTGGCACCGGGAACCGCCCTGCGTGACGGCCTGGAGCGCGTGCTCCGGGGCAACACCGGCGGTCTCATCGTGCTGGGCTCCGACAAGACGGTCGAGGCCCTGTGCAGCGGCGGTTTCGTGCTGGACGTCGAGTTCACCGCGACCCGCCTGCGCGAGCTGTGCAAGCTGGACGGCGGCATCGTGCTGTCCTCGGACCTGTCGAAGATCCTGCGCGCGGGCGTGCAGCTGGTCCCGGACCCGACGATCCCCACGGAGGAGACCGGCACCCGGCACCGCACCGCGGACCGCGTCAGCAGGCAGGTCGGCTTCCCGGTCGTCTCGGTCTCCCAGTCGATGCGGCTGATCGCCCTGTACGTCGACGGCCAGCGCCGCGTCCTGGAGGACTCGGCGGCGATCCTGTCCCGCGCCAACCAGGCCCTCGCCACCCTGGAGCGCTACAAGCTCCGCCTCGACGAGGTCGCGGGCACGCTGTCGGCCCTGGAGATCGAGGACCTGGTGACCGTCCGGGACGTCTCGGCGGTGGCCCAGCGCCTGGAGATGGTGCGCCGCATCGCGACGGAGATCGCCGAGTACGTGGTGGAGCTGGGCACGGACGGGCGCCTGCTGGCCCTCCAGCTCGACGAGCTGATCGCCGGCGTGGAGCCCGAGCGCGAGCTGGTCGTCCGGGACTACGTCCCCGAGCCGACCGCCAAGCGGTCCCGCACGGTCGACGAGGCCCTGGCCGAGCTCGACGCCCTGACCCACGCCGAGCTGCTGGAACTGCCCATCGTGGCGCGGGCCTTGGGTTACACGGGCTCGCCCGAGACGCTGGACTCGGCGGTGTCCCCGCGCGGCTTCCGCCTCCTCGCCAAGGTGCCCCGGCTCCCCGGCGCGATCATCGACCGCCTCGTGGAGCACTTCGGCGGCCTGCAGAAGCTGCTCGCCGCGAGCGTCGACGACCTCCAGACGGTGGACGGCGTGGGCGAGGCCCGGGCGCGCAGCGTGCGGGAAGGCCTGTCGCGGCTGGCGGAGTCGTCGATCCTGGAGCGGTACGTCTAGCCTTCGGCGCCGCTGACGCGTGAGGGGGGTGTTCCCGGTCGGGAACACCCCCCTCACGCATGAAGGTCACGCGGCCGGCTGAACGACAAGCGGCTAATCGTTCTTCAGCACGAACGAGGTCTGCACCTTCGCGTAGCCCGGAGCCTTGGCTTCCACCAGGTACGTCCCCGCCCCGGCCGACCCGGAGGGAGGCGTGGCGCACTCGGGGGCGCTGGGCCCCGGTCCCACTTCAGCGCGTAGGTAATGCCGCTGCCCGCGGGAACGCGGTAGAGCCGGCTGCCTGCGACCCTGGGGCAGTCCTTGGAGGACCAGTAATCGTCGTCGGCGCTCGCCTCGGTGATGGTGAACACGGCGTTCTTCGGCCCGAGATCGATCTTGCAGTCGTGGCCGGAGACGTTCCGCGCGGTCAGCAGGAACGTGGGTGTCTGCTCGGGGTCGTAGCTGTTGTGCTGGCTGCGCAGGCTGAACTTGACCATGCTCGCGGTGCAGTTGGGGAGCATGGAACCGGCCGGCAGCGTGTCGCCCGCGCCGACGCCGCCCACCGTGGTACCGCCGTCATAGCCACCGGCACCGCCGGAGAGGCCCGACCCGATCGATCCCTCGGACCCGCCTGAGCCGGAACCACCGCCGGAACCACCGCCGGAACCCGTGCCGGAACCGTCTGCGGCTCCCCCGCCCGTACCGTCACCGGAACCGCCGCCTGCCCCTGCCCCGGACCCGGACGACGAGCCGCCGGAGCCCTCGTCGCCCGACTCGTCGCGTCCGCCGGGCGCTTGGCTGATCGCCGGGCCCGAGTTCGACGGGCCGGGAGTGATGGAGGGCGCGGGATTCTTGCCGTTGGCGCCGTTGTCGCGGTCGTTGCCGCCATCGCCGCCCATGGTCACGAGCCAGGTGGTCAGCAGCGCCAACAGGGCAGCCACGGACACCAGTACGACCCTCCGACGCCAGTAGATGGAGGAGGGAAGCGGCCCGACCGGATTGCGCAGAGATCCCACGGCGCAAACCTTACGAGAGATCGGCACGTTCGCCGGTCCCACCCGCCGCTCAGGCTCACAACTTTTCCGGATCATCATGCCGGAGGCAGCCGCCTCACCCCTGTCTTTCGTCAGGTACGGCACCCGACGATCGCTGGGTGTGACGAGATCGTGTCGTCACTTACCGTCCGTGAGCATGGACTTCGAGGACAGCGCGCTCTACCGCGACATCACCGACTTCGCCGACGGCTCACCGATGTGGATACAGCACGGGGCCGGGTTATGGACGGAGGCCGGACTGCTGGTCTTCGCCCTGCTGTTCGCCGCCGCCTGGTGGCGTGCCCGCCGCGACACCTCCCGCGCGTTCGCGATCGCGGCCCTTGCACCTCTGGCCACGGCTGTGGCGTATGTGTGCAGTGAGGTGCTCAAGTCCGCTGTCACGCAGGAGCGTCCGTGCCGGGCGGTCGCCGGGGCGGCGGTGTCCCTGGCCGAGTGTCCGCCGCACGGCGACTGGTCCTTCCCGTCCAACCACGCCACGATCGCGGGCGCCGCGGCCGTCGCCCTGGCCCTGGTCCGGCGGGCACTCCTGTGGCTGACGGCCCCGCTTGCCCTGCTGATGGCCTTCTCCCGGGTCTTCGTCGGCGTGCACTATCCGCACGACGTGGTCGCGGGGCTGGGCCTCGGCATACTCGTCGCCCTCGTCGCCGTACGGCTGGGCACGGGTCCGATGACCCGGCTGGCCGGGGCGATGCGCGGCTCGCCGGCACCGGCCGCGCGGTGGGTCACCGGACCGGGCCCGGCGCCCGTACCGTCGTACGGGAAGCACGCGCGGCCCTGAACCGACGGGGCGTCACGGTTCCACCAGTCCCGCCTCGTACGCCACGATCGCCGCCTGCACGCGGTTGCGCACCTCCAGCCGGTCCAGGACCGCGCTGACATACGCCTTCACCGTGCCCTCGACGAGATGCAGCCGGATGGCGATCTCCGGGTTGGACAGGCCGGCGCCGACCAGGCCGAGCACCTGGCGTTCGCGGGGGCTCAGGGCGGATACGCGGGCGCGCGCCCGCGCCTCGCGGGTGAGCCGGCCGCCGCCGAGGCCCTCGTCGATGACGTACCGGGCCACCTTCGGCGACAGGAACGCGGCGCCCGCGGCCACCGCCCGTACACCGGCGATCAGTTCGTACGGGTCCCCGGACTTCAGCAGGAACCCGGTGGCTCCGCCGCCGAGGGCGCGGGTGACATAGGCACCCTCGGAGAAGGTGGTGAGCATCGCGACGGCCGTGCCGGGCACGGTCCGCACGATCTCGTCCGCCGCCGTGAGGCCGTCCAGGCGCGGCATGCGGATGTCGAGCAGGGCCACGTCCGGGCGGTGGGCGCGGGCCAGCTCGACTGCCTCGCGGCCGTCGCCCGCCTCGGCGACGACCTCCGTCTCGCCGCCGCTGCCCAGGATGGCGCGCACCCCGGCCCGCACCATCGCCTCGTCGTCGGCCAGCAGCACACGGATCACTGTGGGAACTCCTTGTGTTCTTCCCGTCCTTCGCCGGACTGGCCGGCACGCGGGACCACGTCCTTGACGACGAGCCGCCCGGCGTCGAAACACAGTCTGAAGTGGTCGACGGAGACGAACAGCTCACCGCTCGCCCGGTAGTAACGGCAGTCGGCGCCCTCCGGTGCCGGTGTCGCGGCCCGCTCGGCGGGCGGGTCGCGCACGTCCCGTTCGGGCAGCACGCGCCTGACTTCGGCGGCCGGGGCGCCCAGGCGCAGTTTCGCGTACGCGGCGGGGGCGAGCACCGAGTGCTTCTCCACGTACGCGTACCAGCCGAAGGCGGCGCTGACGAGGACGGCGCCCAGACCGGCCGCGGTCCAGAGGGCGGTGGCGACCCGGCGGCGGGCGTGGGTGAACGGAGCTGGGTCGGGGCGTACCGGACTGGTCGCGTGCTGGGCGGGGACGTACGCCCTGACGCGGAAGCCCTCCCCCTGCGGGCCCGCCTCGAACTCCCCGCCGACGGCGGTCACGGCGGTCCGCAGCCCGAGCAGGCCCGTGCCGCCTCCAGAGGGCCGGGAACTGCGCTCGGTGGACGGGCCGTTGGTGAGAGTGACGGACGTCCCCCCGGCCAGGCCGGTCACCGCCACGACCACGGGGGCGCCCGGTGCGTGCCGTGCGGCGTTGGTCAGCGCCTCCCGGGCCACGCGGTACAGCAGCCGTTCGGCGAGCCCGCCGGCCGCCGCGGCCGTGCCCTGCCCCGCGGGCTGCTCCCAGCGCACCTGGAGTCCGGACTCCGCGGCGCGGGCGACGAGTTGCTCCAGGGTCTCGCCCGCGGGGGTCAGCGGCACCGGCTCGTCGTCGTCCTCCCGCAGGACGCCGATGACGCGGTGCAGCCGGTCCGTGGCGTCGGCGGCGGCCGCGCGCAGTTCGGCCGCCGCCGTCCGGTGCTCGCCGGCGAGGCCGGGGGCGACCTGGAGGGCGCCCGCGCGCAGGGCGATGAGGCTGAGCTCGTGGCCGAGGGAGTCGTGCATGTCCTGGGCGATCCGCGACCGCTCGCGCAGCCGGGCGCGCTCCTCGGCGAGGCGCTGCTCGTCCTCCAGCCGGGCCGCCCGCAGCCAGCCCTCCGCGGCCAGCTCGCGGCTCTGCCGCCAGTAGCGCCCGCCGAGCCAGGGGAAGACACAGCCGAAGAGCAGCGTGCCCGTCATGACCAGCCACTCGGGGGCCGGATCGACCCCGGCGAGCACGATCCGCGCGGTGCCCGCACAGCCGATGGCGGCGAAGCACAGCGCCGCGGGGCGGGCCCGGGCCGCCCTCAGCCCGAGGAGCAGCGCGAACACGCCGAGGGCCGCGCCGTAGGAGACGGTGAACAGGGCCGGGGCGGCCACCAGGCTCAGGGCGGCGGTCAGCCCGAAGGCGGCGGGCGGCAGCCGCCGCGACAGGCCGACGGCCGCGGCCAGCACCACCACCCCGGCGGCCTGCTGCCAGGCCGTGCGCGGCTCGTTCAGCCCGATCCGGTCCGCCGTGAGCGCGGGAAGGGCGAGGGCGGCCCAGAGGAGGGCGCCCCGGGCGAGCCGCGCCGAACGAGGTCGTTCCATTCGGCCGACGCTATCGGCGGACGGCGGGGCGGCACTGCTGCCGATCGTCAGGTACCTCGCCCTCTCGGGTGGCGGTGTGCCCGATTCGCGGCTCCCGCGTGGCAGGATCGAATGGCCATGACTGCTCCCACGAACACCCCGCGCACCAGCCCCGGCCCCACCGACACCGCGTCCGGCCCGCCCCCGGGCGATGACCTGCACTCCCCCGTCATCGACTGGTTCGACGACAACGCCCGCGACCTGCCGTGGCGGCGCCCCGAGGCCGGGGCGTGGGGCGTGATGGTCAGTGAGTTCATGCTCCAGCAGACGCCGGTGAACCGCGTCCTGCCCGTCTACGAGCAGTGGCTGGCCCGCTGGCCGCGCCCCGCCGACCTGGCCAAGGAGGCGCCCGGCGAGGCCGTCCGCGCCTGGGGCCGGCTCGGCTACCCGCGCCGCGCGCTGCGGCTGCACGGCGCCGCCGTCGCCATAACGGAACGGCACGGCGGCGACGTACCGGCCGACCACGCCCAGCTGCTGGCACTGCCCGGCATCGGCGAGTACACGGCCGCCGCCGTCGCCTCCTTCGCGTACGGGCAGCGGCACCCGGTGCTGGACACCAACGTGCGCCGGGTCTTCGCCCGCGCGGTCACCGGCGTGCAGTACCCGCCGAACGCCACCACCGCCGCCGAGCGCAAACTGGCCCGCGCGCTCCTCCCCGAGGACGATCCGACCGCTGCGCGCTGGGCCGCCGCCTCCATGGAGCTGGGCGCGCTCGTGTGCACGGCGAAGAGCGAGTCGTGCCACCGCTGCCCGATCGCGGCGCAGTGTGCGTGGCGGCTGGCGGGCAAGCCGGAGCACGACGGGCCGCCGCGCCGGGGCCAGACCTACGCGGGCACCGACCGGCAGGTCCGCGGGCGGCTGCTGGCCGTGCTGCGGGAGGCCCATGCCCCGGTTCCGCAGGCGGCGCTCGACCGCGTCTGGCACGAGCCGGTGCAGCGGGCCCGCGCCCTGGACGGCCTGGTCGCCGACGGCTTGGTGGAGCCGCTGGCGGGCGGTATGTACCGGCTGCCGCTGAGCTGACGTACAGGCAGATCACAGCCATGGGTCTCCCGCAACGGAGACGCAGAGTGGACAAATCGCCCCATAGTCACCCCAACACCCCCACCACTGTTCCCCGTTCCGACGGCCGTTACACAACCGACGGACAGCCGAGTGCTAGCCGAAGGCTGCTTCGGACAGCGCCGTGACAACGCCTCCGTACCTTCAAATGCGTTCCCGGAAGACACGGGACGACCAAGGAACACAGGCAGTGCACGGGCGGCGGGGAGCCGGCCCGAACGGGGAAACGGGAGGCGGTTCACCATGGCGCAGGGCGAGGTGCTCGAGTTCGAGGAGTACGTCCGCACCCGGCAGGACGCGCTGCTGCGCAGTGCTCGCCGCCTGGTCCCGGACCCGACGGACGCACAGGATCTGCTGCAGACGGCGCTGGTCCGGACCTACGGCCGCTGGGAGACCATCGAGGACAAGCGTCTGGCGGACGCCTACCTGCGCCGGGTGATGATCAACACGCGTACCGAGTGGTGGCGGGCGCGGAAGCTGGAGGAGGTCCCGACCGAGCAGCTCCCGGACGCCTCGGTCGACGACGCCACCGAGCAGCACGCGGACCGCGCCCTGCTGATGGACATACTGAAGGTCCTCGCCCCGAAGCAGCGCAGTGTCGTGGTGCTGCGACACTGGGAGCAGATGTCCACGGAGGAGACGGCCGCCGCCCTCGGCATGTCGGCCGGAACGGTCAAGAGCACGCTGCACCGGGCGCTCGCCCGGCTCCGTGAGGAGCTGGAGTCCCGCGATCTGGACGCACGCGCGCTGGAGCGTGAGGAGCGGGAGCGGTGCGCGGCCTGACCGGCGAGGGGTCTGCACGGACCCGGGGCAACATCCAGGCGGTGAGCACGGCATCGGCCGTGGTCACCGCCCTCGCCCTTTTCGTGTCCGGGTGCGGCGCCGGCGGCACCGGCGCCCGTGACGAGGGCCCGGCGCACGCCGACGCGGTGGCGGGCGCCTCCGCCGCCACGCCCTCCGCCTCCCCGTCCAAGACGCCCGACACCGTGAACGCGGTCCGGCTCGTCAAGGACGACCCCGAGGTCTCGCCCGAGGTGAAGCGCGAGCTGAAGCCGTGCGTGGCCGACGAGTATCCCGTCGACGTGTCCTACGGCAAGCTGACCGGCGGGTCGGCCGACGACGTCGTCGTGAACGTGCTGACCTGCGGTGACGCGGTGGGTGTGGGCAGTTATGTGTATCGCGAGCGGGACGGCTCGTACGAGAATGTGTTCAAGGCCGAGGAACCACCGGTCTACGCGGAGATCGACCGCGGCGACCTGGTGGTGACCAAGCAGGTGTACGACAAGGGCGACCCGGTGTCGAGCCCCTCCGGGGAGAACGTGATCACGTACAGATGGGCTTCCGGCCGGTTCAGCGAGAAGTACCGCACGCACAACGACTACGGCAAGGTCGTCGGCGACAGCCCGTCGCCGGTGCCCGCGAGCTGACGCGGGCGCGGCGTGCGTGAACCGATCGGGCCACTCGGACCGATCTCTGGGTGAACGCGATGCATGGACCGTGCGTCCACTGAGAGGACGGACCATGCGTCACGTGAGAAGTACGCACCCCCACGACCCACACGAGGACTGAGAGCACCGGGATGGCAGACCAGACCCACGTCCTGTTCGTCGAGGACGACGACGTCATCCGCGAGGCCACACAGCTCGCCCTGGAACGGGACGGCTTCGTGGTCACCGCGATGCCCGACGGCTTGTCGGGCCTGGAGGCGTTCCGCACGGACCGCCCCGACATCGCGCTGCTGGACGTCATGGTCCCCGGCCTCGACGGGGTCAGCCTGTGCCGCCGGATCCGGGACGAGTCGACCGTGCCGGTCATCATGCTGTCGGCGCGGGCCGACTCCATCGACGTGGTGCTGGGCCTGGAGGCGGGTGCCGACGACTATGTGACCAAGCCGTTCGACGGGGCCGTGCTGGTCGCCCGGATCCGCGCCGTGCTGCGCCGCTTCGGGCACGCGGGCGGCGGCCGGGCCGAGGAGCCGGACTCCCCCGCGAGCGGCGGGATGCTGGCCTTCGGGGAGCTGGAGGTCGACACCGAGGGCATGGAGGTCCGCCGGGCCGGACAGCCGGTGGCGCTGACGCCGACCGAGATGCGGCTGCTGCTGGAGTTCTCATCGGCGCCGGGCACGGTGCTCTCCCGCGACAAGCTGCTGGAGCGGGTGTGGGACTACGGCTGGGGCGGGGACACCCGAGTCGTCGACGTGCATGTGCAGCGGCTGCGACAGAAGATCGGCCAGGACCGTATCGAGACGGTCCGTGGTTTCGGCTACAAGTTGAAGGCCTGAGCAGGGGTTATGAGGGGGCATTTCCGGCGCCTGGTCGCCACGGGCTTGGAGCGTGCGGGGATCCGTACGGGCCTGAGATGGAAGCTGAGCGCGGCCATCGCGCTGGTCGGCGCGCTGGTGGCGATCGCGCTGAGCCTGGTCGTGCACAACGCCGCGCGGGTGTCGATGCTGGACAACGCGCGCGACCTCGCCGACGAGCGCATCATGATCGCCCAGCGCAACTTCGAGCTGTCCGGGCGGATGAACTTCCCCAACACCAAGCTCGACGACCCGGATCTGCCGGAGGCGCTGCGGGACCGGGTCGAGGTGGGCCAGCGGGCGACCTACGTGGCGGACCGGCCGGGCGGCTCGCCGGACATATGGGCCGCCGTGCCGCTGAAGAACGGGCATGTGATGTCCCAGCACTCGGGCTTCACCGACCGCAGCTCGGACATCCTGGACGACCTCGACCAGGCCCTGCTCATCGGGTCCATCGCGGTCGTCCTCGGTGGCAGCGCGCTCGGTGTGCTCATCGGCGGGCATCTGTCGCGGCGGCTGCGCAAGGCGGCCGTCGCGGCGCACCAGCTCGCGGGCGGCGAGACGGACGTGCGGGTGCGGGACGCCATGGGCGGGGTCGTCCGGGACGAGACCGACGACCTGGCGAGCGCGGTGGACGCCATGGCGGACACGCTGCGGCAGCGCATAGAGGCGGAGCGCCGGGTCACCGCCGACATCGCGCACGAGCTGCGCACTCCGGTGACCGGGCTGCTGACCGCGGCCGAGCTGCTGCCGCCGGGGCGCCCCACCGAGCTGGTGCTGGACCGGGCGAAGGCCATGCGCACGCTCGTGGAGGACGTACTGGAGGTGGCCCGGCTGGACGGGGCCTCGGAGCGGGCGGAGCTGCAGGACCTCATGCTGGGCGAGTTCGTCGCCCGCCGGGTGACGGCCAAGGACCCGGCGATCGAGGTGCGGGTCGTGCACGAGTCGGAGGTCACGACCGACCCGCGGCGCCTGGAGCGGGTCCTGTTCAATCTCCTGGCCAACGCGGCCCGGCACGGCAAGCCGCCCATCGAGGTCTCCGTCGAGGGCCGGGTCATCCGGGTCCGCGACCACGGCCCGGGCTTCCCCGAGGACCTGCTCGCCGAGGGGCCGAGCCGCTTCCGCACCGGCAGCACGGACCGGGCCGGTCACGGCCACGGCCTCGGCCTGACCATCGCGGCCGGCCAGTCCCGGGTCCTGGGCGCCCGCCTGACCTTCCGCAACGTCCGCACGCCCGGGACACCGGAGCATCTGCCCGCCGAGGGCGCGGTGGCTGTCCTGTGGCTGCCGGAGCACGCGCCGACGAACACGGGGAGTTATCCGATGCTGCCCGGGGCGGGGTCGTAGGGCCGGTTCTCGCGGACCGGTCTTCGTGGATCAGCAGGACCAGTCCTGGTCCATGTCGAGTCCGCCTTCGCGGGGCTGGGTGAAGGAGAACCAGTTGCCGGAGTCGTCGCGGAACAGCGCCTCCGTGCCGTACGGGCGCTCCTGCGGCTCCTGGAGGAACTCCACGCCGCGGTCCTTGAGCTTCTTGTAGTCGCCGTGGATGTCGTCCGTGGTCAGCACGCCGGCGCCGAGCGCTCCCTTCGCGACGAGCTTCCTGACCATCTCGGCGGACTCGGGGTCCATCGCGGGACCGCCGGGCACCATCAGGGTGAGCTCGACGTCGGGCTGGTCCGGCGAGCCGACCGTGAGCCAGCGCATGCCGCCCTCGCCCATGGTCATGTCCGTACGGACCTCCAGGCCCAGTTTCTGGGTGTAGAACTCCCTGGCCCGGTCCTGGTCGAGGACCCAGACGGTCGAGATGGCGAGACCCTTGATCATGGCGTGCTCCTGCTGCTCGGCGACCGGTTCGTGTGTGCCCTGCCACGGTAGGCAGCGGGGATGTCAGCCCGCTTCTCCGGAATTGCGCTCCTTGCCCGCGCCGGGCGCGGCGCGGAAGCCGCCTGCCCAGAGCATGGCGTAGCAGCCGGGGATGAGGGCGGCTCCCCTGCCGACGTGCTTGGTGCGGTACTCGCTGGGAGTGAGGCCCGTCCAGGTCTTGAAGCGGGCTGAGAACGTGCCGACGCTGCTGAAGCCGACCAGGTGGCAGATCTCCGTGACCGACAGGTTCGCCGTGCGCAGCAGGTCCTCGGCGCGTTCGATGCGGCGGTGGGTGAGGTACTGGCCGGGGGTCTCGCCGTAGGCCTCCTTGAAGGCGCGGATGAAGTGGTACCGCGAGTACCCGGCGTGCGCGGCGACGGTGTCCAGGTCCAGGCCGGGATCGGCCCAGTCCCGGTCCATGGCGTCCTTGGCGAGCCTCAGCTGCCGCGTCTTGTCCATGACGTCGATGGTGGCACGGGGGTCCGACAGCGGCACCGGCCTCGCTCCGCGGCAAGGCGAAGGCCCCGGTCGGGTGTCCGTCCGGGGCCTTGGTCAGGAGTTGGAGCAGTCAGAAGGAACTCGGCGCGAGTCAGACCGCCTCGACGACCGGCGTCTGCGCGGCCGGGCCGTCCGCCTTGTCGTCGTCCGACGCCTTCGGTCCCGCTCCCTTCAGCGGTACCTCCTTCACGAACACGGCCGCCGCGAGCGCGACCACCGCCACCACGGCTCCGAGCAGGAACGCCGAGTGGATGCCGGCGGAGACCGCGTGCTGGTAGGCCTCGCGGACCGGCGCCGGCAGCTTCGCGAGGCTTGCCCAGTCCAGCTGCGCCGACTGCTCGGTCACCTTGGAGCCCAGCGCGCCGCCCCGCTCGGCCATGACGTCCTGGACGCGGTTGTTGAACAGCGCGCCCATGATCGCGACGCCGAAGGAGGAGCCGAGGGTGCGGAAGAGCGTGGTGGACGAGGACGCGACGCCCATGTCCTTCATCTCGACGCTGTTCTGCGCGACCAGCATGGTGATCTGCATCAGACAGCCCATGCCGAGCCCGACCACGGCCATGAAGACACCGGAGGTGACGCGGGAGGTGCCTGTGTCCATCGTGGAGAGCAGGTAGAGGCCGACGATCATCAGGACGCTGCCGAGGACCGGGAAGATCTTGTACTTTCCGGTGTTCGTGGTGACCCGCCCGGCGACCATCGAGGTGACGAGCATCGCACCGAGCATCGGCAGGAGCAGCAGTCCGGAGTTCGTGGCGGAAGCACCCTGCACGGACTGCTGGTACAGCGGCAGGAAGAGTGTGGCCCCGAACATCACGAAGCCGGTGATGAAGCCGATGACCGACATCAGCGTGAAGTTGCGGCTGCGGAAGATGTGCAGCGGCACGATCGGCTCCGCGGCCTTCGTCTGCCAGAACACGAACCCGACGAGCGCGGCGACCCCGATGCCGATCAGCTCCATGATCCGCGCGGAGCTCCAGGCGTACTCGGTGCCGCCCCAGGTGGTGACGAGCACGATCGCGGTGATGCCGACGGTCAGCAGCGCGGCGCCCAGGTAGTCGATCCGCGCCTCGGAGCGCTTCTTCGGCAGGTGCAGGACGACACTGACGGCGGCCAGCGCTACGACGCCGAGCGGCAGGTTGATGTAGAACGCCCAGCGCCAGCCCCAGTTGTCGGTGATGGTGCCGCCGACCAGCGGGCCGCCGATCATCGCCAGCGCCATGACGCCGGCCATCATGCCCTGGTACTTGCCGCGCTCCCGGGGCGGGATCAGATCACCGATGATCGCCATGACGCCGACCATCAGACCGCCGGCGCCGAGGCCCTGGACGGCACGGAAGCCGATCAGCTCGCCCATGTTCTGGGCCATGCCGCTGAGCGCCGAGCCGATCAGGAAGATGACGATGGGCGTCATGAACGTGCCCTTGCGGCCGTACATGTCGCCGAGCTTGCCCCACAGCGGGGTGGAGGCCGCGGTCGCGAGCGTGTAGGCGGTGACGACCCAGGAGAGGTGTTCGAGCCCGCCCAGCTCACCGACGATCGTCGGCATCGCCGTACCGATGATCATGTTGTCGAGCATCGCGAGCATCATCGCGATCATCAGCGCGAGCAGCACGACCCGCACGCTCTTCGGCTGTTTCTCCCCGCTGCCGGCGCCGACCGCCGGTGTGTCCGTCGTGTCCGCCATCGCTTCCCACTCCCCCAGCTACCGCTACTGATGTGCAGCTACCGCTACTTACTTGCCGACCGGCTAGTGACTACACTCGGAAGTTAGCCCCGGAACTAGCCGGGCGTCAAGTAAGTTTTATGGAAAGCGGGCGGCGTAGGAGGATGGGCGGCACCATGGACGGCACCAGGCAGCGGCGCCGCGGGAACACCCGCCAGCGCATCCAGGACGTGGCCCTCGGACTCTTCGCGGAGCAGGGCTACGAGAAGACATCCCTCCGCGAGATCGCCGAGCGCCTGGACGTCACCAAGGCGGCGCTCTACTACCACTTCAAGACGAAGGAAGAGATCCTCGTCAGCATCTTCGAGGACCTCACCCAGCCGATCGAGGACCTGATCGAGTGGGGCCGGCAGCAGCCGCACACCCTCGCCACCAAGCAGGAGATCGTCCGCCGCTACGCCGGCACGCTCGCCCAGGCGGCACCGCTGTTCCGCTTCATGCACGAGAACCAGGCGACGGTCCGGGAACTGCAGGTCGGCGACTCCTTCAAGGCGCGCATCCACAGGCTGCGCGACATCATCGTCGACCCGGACGCGGACCTGATCGACCAGGTCCGCTGCGCCAGCGCGCTCTTCACGCTGCACGCCGGGATGTTCCTGCTCCAGGACCTCGAAGGCGACCCCGAGGAGAAGGACAAAGCCGTCCTCGAGGTCGCCACTGAGCTGGTGACCCGGGCCCACCTGGGAGCCGGGGGCTCCTAAAGCCCCTGCCGGGTCAGAGGGGGGGCGTCAGACCGTCACGCCCTTGGCGCGCAGGAACTTCACCGGGTCGACGGCCGAACCGTAGTTCGCGGTCGTACGGATCTCGAAGTGCAGGTGCGGACCGCTCGAGTTACCCGTGCTGCCGGACTTGGCGATCTCCTGACCGGTCTTGACGATCTGGCCGATGTTCACGGTGACCTTCGACAGGTGGGCGTACTGGGAGTACGTGCCGTTGCCGTGCTTGATCACAACGGCGTTGCCGTAGGCGGGGCCGTCACCGGCGCCGTTGCCGCCGGCCTTGACCACGGTGCCGCCGTGGGCGGCGACGACCTGGGTACCGCTCGGCACGGCGAAGTCCTGGCCGCTGTGGGTGGACTGCCACATGCCGCCGTTCTGGGCGAAGCTCGCGGAGAGCTTGTACTTCTTCACCGGGTCGACCCAGGACGGCTTGGCCTTCTTGGCGGCCGCCTTCTTGGCAGCGGCCTTCTTCTCGGCCGCCTTCTTCGCGGCGGCGGCCTTGGCGGCCTTCTCGGCCTTCACCGCCTCGGCCTTGGCGTGCTTGGCCTGGGCGGCGGCCTGCGCCTGGACGGCACTGGCGGCGCCGGACGCGGACGTGGTGTCGGCGGCGGACGCGACCCCGGCTCCCAGTGCGACCGAGACGCCAAGGCCGGCGGCCAGCACGGTCGCACGGGTGCGGAGCTGGGACGTACGGGAAGAACGGGACGTGACGCGCTGGGACATCGAAACCTCGTATGGAAGGGGACGGAGAAACCACCCGGCGCACAGACGCTCGCCGAATGGCCATCCCTTGGTAACCCGAAGTCCGACAAACCCCAAAAAGCGTGATCTACGACTGAAGTTAGTAATTTGGTTCAGTGTTCTACGTCTCTTGACACAGCAGTCATACGGGACGAATCGGCCCACTGCACCGCACTTTCCCCCACCCTGCGGGGCAAAAGTCCCTTTCCTCACGACCCATCGGCAACTATTCCATCTAGTAACGGACATATCTCCTGTGCGCCATGTCACCGGGGGCCCTCTTCAGCCATTCCGGAAATGTGGCGCACGCCTCTAGGCACCTACCGTTCGGTAACCTTACGGTTCCCCTCGCGCCACCCTCGCGCACGAACATGCACACGACATGTTGCAGCGTCATTGACGTGAGAGGACCCCCACGACATGCAGACCCGACGCCCCTGGTTGCGCCGCGCATCGGTGACCGCCGTATCGGCGGCCGCCCTGGTGGCGATGGCCGCACCGGCCGACGCCACCACCGCCACCCGTGCCTCCACGTCCGCCACCGCCGCCGCCACGGCAGCCGCGGCGGACGTCGACTACACCACCTGGCAGAAGGACTGCCAGGCGGTGATGGCCCAGGCGCTGCCCTATCTGAAGCAGCGGATCGCGGCCGCCAAGCCGGGTGAGAAGCAGGCCATCGTCTTCGACATCGACAACACCACGCTGGAGACCGACTTCGGCTTCAGCTACCCGCAGCCGGCCAACAAGCCGGTCCTGGAGGCCGCCAGATACGCCCAGGAGCACGGCGTCGCCCTGTTCTTCGTGACCGCCCGCCCGGACATCATCTACTCGGCCACCGAGTACAACCTGAAGCAGGCCGGCTACCAGGTCTCCGGCCTCTACGTCCGGAACTTCATCGACCTCTTCAAGAACGTCGCCGAGTACAAGACGGCCCAGCGCGTGAACGTCGAGAAGAAGGGCTACACGATCATCGCGAACATAGGCAACAGCGCCACCGATCTCTCGGGCGGCCATGCCGAGAAGACGTACAAGCTGCCGGATTACGACGGGCAGCTGTCGTAGAGCGCGGCGCCTGCCCGGCCGCCGGGCATGCGAGAAGGGCCGGTGCCATTCAGCACCGGCCCTTCTCGCTCAGTCGTGACGCTTACGCGTCCTTGCTCAGATTCGGCCCGGATCCACCGGCCGCCTGCTCGATCGGCGGAGCGTCCGGCAGGGCCGCCTTCTCCTCACCCCGGAAGGTGAAGGTCTTGGCATCGCCCTCGCCCTCCGTGTCCACGACCACGATGTGACCGGGACGCAGCTCGCCGAAGAGGATCTTCTCCGACAGCGAGTCCTCGATCTCACGCTGGATGGTGCGACGCAGGGGACGCGCACCCAGCACCGGGTCGTAGCCCCGCTGGGACAGCAGCTCCTTGGCGGACTGGGAGAGCTCGATGCCCATGTCCCGGTCCTTCAGGCGCTCGTCCACCTTGCCGATCATCAGGTCGACGATCTTGAGGATGTCGTCCTGGGTCAGCTGCGGGAAGACGACCACGTCGTCGACGCGGTTGAGGAACTCGGGACGGAAGTGCTGCTTGAGCTCGTCCGACACCTTGTTCTTCATGCGCTCATAGTTGGACTTCTTGTCACCCGAGGCCGCGAAGCCCAGGTTGAAGCCCTTGGAGATGTCCCGGGTGCCGAGGTTGGTCGTCATGATGATGACCGTGTTCTTGAAGTCCACGACCCGGCCCTGGGAGTCGGTCAGGCGACCGTCCTCCAGGATCTGCAGCAGCGAGTTGAAGATGTCCGGGTGGGCCTTCTCGACCTCGTCGAAGAGGACCACCGAGAACGGCTTGCGGCGGACCTTCTCGGTCAGTTGGCCGCCCTCTTCGTAGCCCACGTAGCCGGGGGGCGAACCGAAGAGCCGCGAGACCGTGTGCTTCTCGCTGAACTCCGACATGTCGAGGGAGATCAGCGCGTCCTCGTCGCCGAAGAGGAACTCGGCGAGCGCCTTGGACAGCTCGGTCTTACCGACACCGGACGGGCCGGCGAAGATGAACGAGCCACCGGGACGCTTCGGGTCCTTCAGACCGGCACGCGTACGGCGGATCGCCTTCGACAGCGCCTTGACGGCGTCGACCTGGCCGATGACCCGCTTGTGGAGCTCGTCCTCCATGCGCAGCAGACGCGAGGACTCCTCCTCGGTCAGCTTGAAGACCGGGATGCCGGTGGCGGTCGCGAGGACCTCGGCGATCAGCTCGCCGTCGACCTCGGCGACGACGTCCATGTCGCCGGCCTTCCACTCCTTCTCCCGCTTGGCCTTGCCGGCCAGGAGCTGCTTCTCCTTGTCGCGGAGGGAGGCGGCCTTCTCGAAGTCCTGCGAGTCGATCGCGGACTCCTTGTCCCGGCGGACATCGGCGATCTTCTCGTCGAACTCGCGCAGGTCCGGCGGCGCGGTCATCCGGCGGATGCGCATCCGGGAACCGGCCTCGTCGATCAGGTCGATCGCCTTGTCCGGCAGGAAGCGGTCCGAGATGTAGCGGTCGGCCAGCGTGGCGGCCTGGACCAGCGCCTCGTCGGTGATCGAGACGCGGTGGTGGGCCTCGTACCGGTCACGGAGACCCTTGAGGATCTCGATCGTGTGCGGCAGGGACGGCTCCGCGACCTGGATGGGCTGGAAACGGCGCTCGAGGGCCGCGTCCTTCTCCAGGTGCTTGCGGTACTCGTCCAGCGTGGTGGCACCGATGGTCTGCAGCTCACCGCGGGCCAGCATCGGCTTCAGGATGGAAGCCGCGTCGATGGCGCCCTCGGCGGCACCCGCACCGACCAGCGTGTGCAGCTCGTCGATGAACAGGATGATGTCGCCGCGGGTGCGGATCTCCTTGAGCACCTTCTTCAGGCGCTCCTCGAAGTCACCGCGGTAGCGGGAGCCGGCGACCAGCGCGCCGAGGTCCAGGGTGTAGAGGTGCTTGTCCTTGAGGGTCTCGGGCACCTCGCCCTTGACGATGGCCTGGGCGAGGCCCTCGACGACGGCGGTCTTGCCGACGCCGGGCTCACCGATCAGGACCGGGTTGTTCTTCGTACGGCGGGACAGCACCTGCATGACCCGCTCGATCTCCTTCTCGCGCCCGATGACCGGGTCGAGCTTGGACTCACGAGCGGCCTGGGTGAGGTTCCGGCCGAACTGGTCGAGGACCAGGGACGTCGAGGGGGTGCCCTCGGCAGGACCGCCACTGGCGCCGGCGGTCTCCTTGCCCTGGTAACCGGAGAGCAGCTGGATGACCTGCTGCCGCACGCGGTTGAGATCTGCGCCCAGCTTGACGAGGACCTGGGCGGCGACGCCCTCGCCCTCGCGGATCAGGCCGAGCAGGATGTGCTCCGTGCCGATGTAGTTGTGGCCCAGCTGAAGGGCCTCGCGGAGCGACAGCTCCAGGACCTTCTTGGCACGGGGGGTGAAGGGGATGTGCCCGGACGGGGCCTGCTGCCCCTGCCCGATGATCTCCTCCACCTGCTGGCGGACCGCCTCGAGCGAAATCCCGAGGCTCTCAAGGGCCTTGGCGGCGACACCTTCACCCTCGTGGATCAGGCCCAGGAGGATGTGCTCAGTGCCGATGTAGTTGTGGTTGAGCATCCGGGCTTCTTCCTGAGCCAGGACGACAACCCGCCGCGCGCGGTCGGTGAACCTCTCGAACATCGTTAATCGCTCCTCAGAGCGGTCAGGCAGTGGGGGGAACTTCCCCTCCCTGTCCTTCCGCAGCTTAGTCCCGCAAGCGGGGACCGCTCATTCCAACTGCCGACACCGTCGATGGCCTCCTGACCCCGAACGCCGACATCTGCTCCAACCCGATGGTGCGAGACGATGTTCCCGCAGGCCAGGCAGTTACCCCCATCGCCAGTACGCCGATGGCGAACGTGAGACGGCCTTTCCTGCGTGTCGCCCCCTCCCACAAGGGATGTCTTACCCGTAGAGCCCGGATGTCCATGCCGGGTGCCCCGGTTCCCTCCGCTACGGGCGAACAACCTTGCGCCTCCCGGTCCCCCCCACCCGCCCCTGATTCGCCACTCTGTGCGCCCGTGACGACACCCAGCGTAACTCGCACGTCCTTCCGGCGGTTGCACTTGGCATGTTCGGCGCCCCGCACCCCGTGACCGCGTCCGCGTCCCCGCTCGTCCCGCTCCCCCGCCGCCCGCTCGACGAGGGCTGTCAGGTCCGGCGGTGGTACGAGAGGGAACTGGGCTGGCCGACGGTGCCCGGGGATCCGGTGCGGCTGACGGTGGGCGCCCGCTTCGACGTCCTGGACGTGCCGGCCGAGGCCGGGCTCGTGGCGTTGCGGCGGCTGGGGCCGGGGTCTCCCGTGGCCCTGCGGGGCGACCGTGTGCGGCTGCTGGTGGCCTCGGGCAGCGCGGAGGAGTTGCCCGGGCTGCTGGAGTGGCTGGAGTGGGGGGCACTGGTGCCCGACCTGATCGCGATCGGGTCGGGGGGCTTCATCGAGGCGCCGGTGCCGCCCGGAGCGGCTGTGGCGGAGGCGGCGTCCTCGGACAGGGACGCGCCGTGGTCCCCCGGAGCCGTGACCGGTTCGCTGCCCCTGGGCCCGGTCGGTTCCCAGGGGGCCGCCGTGTGGCTGCGGCCCCCCGAGCCGGGATGCGAGGTCGAGGCCTCGCTGCCGACGCTGTCGGCCTTGGGGGCGGTGGGAGTGCCCCCGATCTCGTACGGCTGGTGGACACGGTGGCCACGCACTGCCACCGGGTCCGGCTGCGGCGCGCGTGTGCCCGCCCGCCGGCCCCGCGTACGCAAGGTCGGTAGTGCCGCTGTTCAGCCGTTGGCCTTCTCGTAGGCTTCGCGGATGGTCGCGGGGACACGGCCGCGGTCGTTGACCTCGTAGCCGTTCTCCTTCGCCCAGGCGCGGATGGCCGCGGTGTCCTGGCTGCCGCTCGAAGCCGCGCGCGCCTTTCCGCGCCCGCCCGAAGCACGGCCTCCGGTACGCCGACCGCCCTTCACGTAAGCCTCGAGAAGGCCACGGAGCTTGTCCGCATTGGCGGTGGTGAGATCGATCTCGTACGTCTTGCCGTCCAGCGCAAACGTCACGGTCTCGTCCGCCTCGCCACCGTCGAGGTCGTCGACAAGAAGGACCTGAACCTTCTGTGCCACCGGATTTCCTTTCATCGATATCTTCAGGGCCGGGGAGTGTGCCGGCGTCCGCCGTATCGCCGTCCCCTGTTATATGCAGTACTGCAGTACGTCGGAAAGCAAACCGCTTTTGCCGGAAAAACACAAACCCTCGGCAGAGACCGGGAGCCCTGGCTCCGTCCGGAAACGTGCGCGTTTCGGACATAGGGCACCGGGGCAGGTGTCGATCCCCAATCGCCGACGATCACAGATGCAGAAGCATCCGGCTGTTGCCCAAGGTGTTCGGTTTCACTCGTTCGAGACCGAGGAACTCCGCGACACCCTCGTCATAGGAACGCAGCAGCTCCGCGTAGACATCCGTGTCGACCGGCGTCTCGCCGATCTCGACGAAGCCGTGCTTGACGAAGAAGTCGACTTCGAAGGTCAGACAGAAAACGCGTCGAACACCGAGCCAGCGGGCGGTGTGCAGCAACTTCTCCAGCAACTGGTGTCCGACACCCGCGCCCTTCAGTCCGGGCTTCACCGCGAGAGTCCGGACTTCCGCGAGGTCTTCCCACATCACGTGCAGGGCGCCACAGCCGACGACCTCCGCGTTGTCGTCCCGTTCCGCGACCCAGAACTCCTGGATGTCCTCGTAAAGCGTCACCGTCGCTTTGTCGAGCAGGTTGCCGCCGCGGACGTAGGCGTCAAGGAGACGGCGCACCGCCGGGACATCGCTGGTGCGGGCCCGTCGGACGGTGATGGCTTTTGCGGTGGCTTCGGGGCTCTTCGCGGACATGGGCGGACGCTATCGCCCGCCGTGGTCCTGGGCGGAGGCGGGGTTCTCGAGGTTCTCGGGGGCGGGGTTCTCGGGGGCGGCTTCGGTTGAATCAGACGCTTCGGTCGGTTCCTGGGTTTCCGGGACCTGGACGATGCGTACGGCGTCACGGAGAGCCTGTCGCTGTTCCTCGCTCATCATGCCGAAGAAGGCGACGAGAGCCGCGGCGGGGTTGTCGCTCTGCGACCAGGCGTCGTTCATCAGGGCGGCGGCGTAGGCGGCGCGCGTGGAGACCGCCTCATATCGATAGGCACGGCCTTCCGCCTCGCGGCGCACCCAGCCCTTCTGATGGAGATTGTCCAAAACGGTCATCACCGTGGTGTAGGCGATGGACCGCTCCTTCTGAAGATCTTCCAGGACTTCTCGAACGGTCACCGGGCGGTTCCACTTCCACACCCGCGACATGACCGCGTCTTCGAGTTCTCCCAATGGGCGAGGCACAGCTCAGAACAATAGTGGGAGATCTCGGTAATGGCGTGGCGGACGTGCGCTTCGGTGGCGAAAAGGAACAAAAAGGGCGTACGACTCGCAGGGCGGGCCTCGCGGAGTCGTACGCCGGGTGGGGCGGGCTGGTCAGGCCTTCGGGGTGCTCGTGGAGGACTGCTGGGCGCCCTCCACGCGCGCGAGGGCGGCGTCCACGGCCGCGTCCTCCTTGGCCTTGTTGGCGCCGCCCTGCGTCTTCACGATCACCCGGATCACGCCGATGAAGAAGACGGCCATGACGACCGGGGGCAGAAGCGCGGAGACATAGTCCATGGAGCCAGGGTAGCCACGTCAGCCCGCGGCGAGCTGCTGGGGGTTCGCGGGGGCGGTGGGGTGGGCTTGCGGCGCGGGAAGACCTCGCCCGGGGTGGGGATCGGGCGGCTGGGCTTCGGGGCGCCCGGGGCGGGGGGTGACGCCGG
This sequence comes from Streptomyces sp. CA-179760, assembly GCF_050937045.1. Classification (NCBI taxonomy): domain Bacteria; kingdom Bacillati; phylum Actinomycetota; class Actinomycetes; order Kitasatosporales; family Streptomycetaceae; genus Streptomyces; species Streptomyces sp. CA-179760. The sequence goes on along the minus strand of NZ_JBNJLZ010000001.1, from coordinate 5,478,485 downwards.
GGCGGGCTTGGGGGCCGGTTTGGGGGCCGGGGCTTTGCGTGCGGGCTTCTTTTCGGGCTGCCGGCCGGGGGTGTCCTTGGCGGACTCGCCGGGGGCGGAGAGACCTGCGGAGAGGCCTGCGGAGCGGCCTCCGGGAAGGGCGTGGAGGCGGGTGCGGGCGGCGGGGACGGTGGGAGCGGGTGCGGGTGTGGTGGGGGGCATCCGGGTGACCGGGGAGTGCTGCGGGCGGCAGCGCTCCAGGAGGGCGGCGGCGGCGGGGTTGCCGCACAGGGCGCGGAGGGCGGTGAGGTCGTGGGGGTGAGGGCGGTATCCGGCGCCCAGGGCCTCGTCCAGGAGGGTGAGGTACCCGGCGGCGGTGCCGGGCAGGGCGGCGCGGTACCGGCCGAGATCGGCCACGAGGAAGGCACGCAGCCTGGCTCCCTCCCGTGTGGCCTCGTCGAGCGACTCCGCTAGGCGGAGGCAGTCCTGGACGTCGTCGGACGAGGCGGAGGTGGGGTGGAGGGCGAGGGCGAGAGCGCGGCGGAGCACACGCAGCTCCTCCACGCCGAACGCCATGCCGCCGCGGGATCCGTATGGCGTGGGCATGCGGCGACGATACGCGCTAATCAGACAAATTCCACATAGGGGGCGTGGGTGTGGCGTGGGGGACCACTCGGGTGGGTGGGATGCCTGCGGCGGCCCGCGCCAGTGGGGTGGGGGTGCGCATAGCGCCTGGTGCCGGGTGGTGGGTGGTGGGTCGGGGCCGCGCCGGGGGGCGTCCGTCCTCGAACGTCGCGACGTGGCGATGCGCGAGGTCGCCCGCCGGACCGGCCCCGACCTCATGCTCGCCGCCGGGGGTTGCGAACCGGCTGACCGTCCCTTGACGCGACAGCCGCTGCGGGCGGCCACCTCCCTAAACGTCCCCTTCCGTGAGCAGGCGGGCGCGGGCGCGTACCGGCTGAGCTGCCGCCGTAGCCGCCCCTGGCTGCGGGCATGCGTGCCTCCCCCGGTGCCTCAAGGGCCTGGGAGGTGTCCCCAGGCCCCGGCACCGACGCCGAGCGCCGGGTCACATGCGCGACACGTTCCGCTCGTACACCAGGCGCAGGCCGATCAGGGTCAGCCATGGCTCGTGCTCGTCTATGACCGACGACTCGCCCAGGACCATCGGTGCGAGGCCGCCCGTCGCGATGACGGTGACGTCCTCCGGGTCCTCCGACAGCTCGCGGGCCATCCGGTTGACGACGCCGTCGACCTGGCCGGCGAAGCCGTAGATGACGCCCGACTGCATCGCCTCGACCGTGTTCTTGCCGATGACGCTGCGGGGGCGGGCCACCTCGATCTTGCGGAGCTGGGCGCCGCGGACGCCGAGGGCCTCGACGGAGATCTCGATGCCGGGCGAGATGACGCCGCCGACGTACTCGCCGCGCGCGCTGATCGCGTCGAACGTCGTCGCCGTGCCGAAGTCGACGACGATGGCGGGACCGCCGTAGAGCTCGACCGCCGCCACCGCGTTGATGATGCGGTCGGCGCCGACCTCCTTGGGGTTGTCCATGAGGATCGGGACGCCCGTCTTGACGCCCGGTTCGACGAGGATGGCCGGCACGTCGCCGTAGTAGCGGCGGGTCACCTCGCGGAGTTCGTGCAGGACCGAGGGGACGGTCGCGCAGATGGCGATGCCGTCGATGCCGTCGCCCAGGTCGTCGCCGAGGAGCGGGTGCATGCCCATCAGGCCCTGGAGGAGGACCGCGAGTTCGTCGGCGGTGCGGCGCGCGTCCGTGGAGATGCGCCAGTGTTCGACGATGTCCTCGCCGTCGAACAGGCCGAGGACGGTGTGGGTGTTTCCTACGTCGATCGTGAGCAGCATGGTCCTTACCCGCTCCCCTACTCCGCCGGCCGCAGGTCGAGGCCGATGTCCAGGATCGGCGAGGAGTGGGTGAGGGCTCCTACGGCCAGGTAGTCGACCCCGGTGTCCGCGTAGGCCTTGGCGTTGCCGAGGGTCAGACGGCCCGAGGCCTCCAGGGCGGCGCGGCCCTGGACGAGGGCGACCGCCTCCTCGCACTCGCCCGGCGTGAAGTTGTCCAGGAGGATCAGGTCCGCTCCGGCGTCCAGGACCTCGCGGAGCTGGTGCAGGGTGTCGACCTCGACCTCGATGGGGACGTCGGGGAAGCGGTCGCGGACCGCCTGGAAGGCTTGGGCGACGCCGCCCGCGGCGACGACGTGGTTGTCCTTGACCAGAGCCGCGTCCGAGAGGGACATGCGGTGGTTGACGCCGCCGCCGCAGCGGACCGCGTACTTTTCGAGGGCGCGCAGGCCGGGGGTCGTCTTGCGGGTGTCGCGGACCTTGGCCTTGGTGCCGTCGAGCGTGTCCGCCCACGCGCGCGTGGCCGTGGCGATGCCCGACAGGCGGCACAGGATGTTCAGCGCGCTGCGTTCCGCAGTGAGGAGGTCGCGGGTGCGGGTGGTGACCGAGAGGAGCTTCTGGCCCGCCTCCACGCGGTCGCCGTCCTCCGCGTGGCGTTCGATCTCCAGTTCCTCTTCGCAGACGACCGAGATGACGGCTTCCGCGACCCGGAGGCCGGCCACGACGCCTGCCTCGCGTGCGGTGAAGTCGGCGGTGGCCACGGCGTCCTCGGGGATCGTCGCGACCGTCGTCACGTCCACGCCGTTGGCCAGGTCCTCCTGGAGGGCCACGTTGGCGATGTCCTCGACCTCGACCGGGTCGAGGCCCGCTTCGGCCAGGAGCTGTGCGAGTGCGGGGTCCAGGCCGCACTCCAGGTACGCCTGCTCGTCCGCGCCGCAGGCACAGCCGTCGCCGCAGCCTCCGGACGAGGCGAGGGGAAGGTCGGGGGTGGTCACGTCGGTCACTGCTCCTGGGGGGCCTGGGTGGGGAGGGTCGGAGGGAAGTGTGTGGTGTCCGTGGTGTGCACGGCCAGCGAGCGGTCCGGGTTCAGGCGTACGACGATGTGGCGCCGCCAGGCCGGGTCGTCGCGCTCGGGACGGTCCTCGCGCCAGTGGCAGCCCCGGGTCTCCTCGCGGAGCCGGGCGGCGGCGACCAGGACACGGGCCACGCACAGGAGGTTGGTGGCCTCCCAGGTGTCGACGCCGGGCTCGGCGGTCTTGCCGTTCTCGGCGAGGGCGTCGCGGGCGTCGGTGTGCAGCCGCTGGAGCTGGTCGGCGGCCTTGGCCAGGGAACCGGCCGAGCGGAGCACGCCAGCGCCGTCGGTCATGATCCGCTGGATGGTGAAGCGGGCCTCGGCGGTGAGCAGGGGGTGCTCGGGGGTCTCCGGGTACGGGAGCGGCCGGGGCACGCGCGTGAGGAGGCCGTTCTCCGCGTGGCTCGCGGCGATGTCGGCCGCGATGCGCTCCGCGTAGACCAGGCCTTCGAGGAGGGAGTTGGAGGCCAGGCGGTTGGCGCCGTGCACGCCGGTGCAGGCGACCTCGCCGCACGCGTACAGGCCGGGGACGGTCGTACGGCCCTGTGAGTCGGTGCGGACGCCGCCGGAGGCGTAGTGGGCGGCCGGGGCGACCGGGATGGGGCTGGTGACCGGGTCGATGCCGTGGGCGCGGCAGGCGGCGAGGATCGTCGGGAAGCGGTGTTCCCACATCTCGGCGCCGAAGTGCCGGGCGTCGAGGAACATGTGCTCGGCGTCCTGCTCCTGCATGCGGCGCGTGATGCCCTTGGCGACGATGTCCCGCGGGGCCAGTTCGGCGAGCTCGTGCTGTCCCACCATGAAGCGCACGCCCTCGGCGTCGACCAGGTGGGCGCCCTCGCCGCGCACCGCCTCGGAGACCAGGGGCTGCTGGCCCTCCGCGTCCGGGCCCAGGAAGAGGACGGTCGGGTGGAACTGGACGAACTCCAGGTCGCTGACCTCGGCGCCCGCGCGGAGCGCCAGGGCCACGCCGTCGCCTGTGGACACGGACGGGTTGGTGGTCGCGGAGAAGACCTGGCCCATGCCGCCGGTCGCCAGGACCACGGCGGGTGCGTGGACGGCGCCCACGCCGTCGTGCTGGCCCTCTCCCATGACGTGCAGGGTGACGCCCGCGGTGTGGCCCTCGGCGTCCGTGAGGAGGTCAAGGACGAGCGCGTTCTCGACCGTGCGCACGCCACGCGCGCGTACCGCGTCGACCAGGGCGCGGGAGATCTCCGCGCCGGTGGCGTCGCCGCCCGCGTGGGCGATGCGGCGGCGGTGGTGGCCGCCCTCACGGGTGAGTTCCAGCCGGCCCTCGGAGGACTCGTCGAAGCGGGCGCCGGTCTCGATGAGGCGGCGTACGGCGTCGGGGCCCTCCGTGACGAGGATGCGGACCGCTTCCTCGTCGCACACGCCCGCGCCCGCGACCAGGGTGTCGTCGAGGTGCTGTTCGGGGGTGTCGCCCTCGCCGAGGGCCGCGGCGATGCCGCCCTGGGCCCAGCGGGTGGAGCCGTCGTCGAGGCGGGCCTTGGTGACGACGACGGTCTGGAGGCCCGCGGCCTCGCAGCGCAGGGCCGCCGTCAGGCCGGCGACGCCGGAGCCGACGACGACCACGTCCGCGTCGATGGACCACCCGGCCTCAGGCGCGTGCAGTCGTATGCCTGTGCTGGTCACGAGGCGGCTCCGAAGGTTCCGAAGGTGAGGGGGAGATTGTCGATCAGCCGGGTCGCCCCGACCCGGGCGGCCACGGCGAGGACCGCCTCGCCGGTGAAGTCGTGCCCGATCTCGGTGAAGTCGGACGGGTCGACCAGCGCGAGGTAGTCCAGGGTCAGCGGCGGATCGAGGCGGGCCGCCTCGTCGAGGACCTGGCGGGCGGCCGCGCGGACGGCCGCCGGGCCGCCCGGGACGGCCGTCGCCACGGCGTGCGCGTCGGCCGCCGCGCGGGACTCGCCGATGGCGCTGAGCGCCTCGGCACGCGCGCGCGTGGCGGGCACCTCACGGGCCCGGGCCCGCAGCGCCTCCTGCGCGGCATGCCGGTCCTGGCCCGCGAACAGGGCGCTGGACAGGGCGAGGGCGGTGCGCCGCTCGGCGGGCGAGAGGTAGCGGTTGCGGCTTGACAGGGCCAGGCCGTCGTCCTCGCGGACGGTGGGGACGCCGACGATCTCCACGCCGAAGTTCAGGTCCCGAACCATGCGGCGGATCAGGGCGAGCTGCTGGGCGTCCTTCTGGCCGTACAGGGCGACGTCGGGGCGGGTCAGGTGCAGCAGCTTGGCGACGACCGTGAGCATGCCGTCGAAGTGGCCCGGGCGGGCGGAGCCCTCCAGGCGCTCGCCCATGGGGCCCGCGGTGATGCGGACCTGGGGCTCGCCACCGGGGTACACCTCGTCCACGGCGGGGGCGAACACGACGTCCGCGCCGGACTCGCCGGCGAGCTCGATGTCGGCGTCCAGGGTGCGCGGATAGCGGTCGAGGTCCTCGCCCTGGCCGAACTGCAGCGGGTTGACGAAGACGGTGACGACGACCTCGCCGTCCCGGCCCGCGATGCCGCGCGCGGTGCGGATCAGCGTGGCGTGGCCCTCGTGCAGAGCTCCCATGGTCATCACCACGGCGCGGCGGCCCGCCCGCGCGCGTGCGTGCAGTTCGCCGGCTGTGCTCAGCAGGCTGGTGGTCATCGGGCGTCCCCTTCGGTGCCGTCGGTGCCATCCGTGCCGTCCGTCCCGTCGGCGAGTACCCCGAGGAGGTCCTCGGCGAGCTCCGGTTTCAGCAGGCCGTGGGCCAGGGCCCGGTCGGCGGTCGCGCGGGCCATCGCCAGATAGCCGGCGACGGTCTGCGGGGCGTGCCGGCGCAGCTCGGTGACATGGGCCGCGACGGTGCCCGCGTCGCCGCGCGCGACGGGGCCGGTGAGGGCCGCGTCGCCGGAGCGCAGGGCGTTGTCCAGGGCCGCGCCGAGCAGCGGGCCGAGCATCCGGTCGGGGGCGGCGACCCCGGCCGCGCGCAGCAGCTCCAGGGACTGGGCGACCAGGGTGACCAGGTGGTTGGCGCCCAGGGCGAGCGCCGCGTGGTAGAGCGGCCGGTTCTCCTCGGCGATCCACTCCGGCTCGCCGCCCATCTCGATGACGAGGGCCTCGGCGGCCAGCCGCAGTTCCTCGGGCGCGGTGACGCCGAAGGAGCAGCCGGCCAGCCGCTGGACGTCCACGGGCGTGCCGGTGAAGGTCATCGCGGGGTGCAGGGCGAGCGGCAGGGCGCCCGCGCGCAGGGCGGGGTCGAGCACCTGCGCGCCGTAGCGGCCGGAGGTGTGGACGAGGAGCTGGCCCGGCCGTACGGACCCGGTGTCGGCGAGTCCGGCGACCAGGTCGGGCAGGGCGTCGTCCGGGACGGTCAGCAGGACCAGGTCGGAGCGCTGGAGGACCTCGGCGGGCGGCAGCACGGGCACGTCGGGCAGCAGTTGCGCGGCGCGGCGCCGGGAGGTGTCGGAGACCGCGGAGACGGCGACCGGGCGGTGCCCGGCGAGCTGCAGGGCGGCGGCCAGTGCGGGTCCCACGCGGCCGGCGCCGACGACGCCGACGGTGAGCCGCGCGGGGCGGTCCTTGGGGTCTGGCTGTGGGGTTGTGTTCACTCGACGGCGGCCTTCCCGTTCCAGTCCGCTCCGGGTACCGGACGATTTCTCGTCATGTTAACGCGATCGGTTCGAGGGGTGTTCGGCCGTCCACAGGGTGTGCGGAAACGCCGTCCACAGGGCGAGCGGGAAAGCCGACCACAGGGCGGGCGGGAAATGCGGGTGCCCGGACGCACGCGCGCGGGGCAGGATCCGGGGCATGACTGACACGGCGGAACAGGACGATCGGGCGACCGGGCAGTTGTCGGACCGGGAGCGGCACGCAGGGCTCCGTGAGCGGCGGCTGGCCGCCCATCGCGGCGCGCGGCGGGTGCTCGCGCGCTTCGCCTTCCACAAGACGCTCCGGGAGCGCCTGGCGGAGCTGGCCGGGGTGGAGGACCTGTACGACCTGGACGAGCTGTCCGACGCGTACGGTAACGGGGTAGTCGAGGTGCTGGAGGCGAAGGTCGCCGGGCTGCTCGGCACCGAGGCGGCCGCGTTCTTCCCGACGGGCACGATGGCCCAGCAGGTGGCCCTGCGCTGCTGGGCGGGCCGCACCGGCAATCCGACCGTCGCCCTGCACGCGCTCGGCCATCCCGAGGTGCACGAGCGGAACGCGTTCAGCGAGGTCGGCGGTCTGCGCCCGGTGCGTGTGACGGACGAGCCGCGGCTGCCCTCGGCCGTTGAGGTGCGCGACTTCGAGGAGCCCTTCGGGGCGCTGATGCTGGAACTGCCCCTCAGGGACGCCGGTTTCGTGCTGCCCTCGTGGGAGGAGCTCACGGAGGTGGTGGAGGCCGCGCGGGAGCGGGACGCGGTGGTGCACTTCGACGGGGCGCGGCTGTGGGAGTCCACCGTCCACCTCGGCCGGTCCCTGGAGGAGATCGCGGGCCTGGCGGACAGCGTCTACGTGTCGTTCTACAAGTCCCTGGAGGGGTTCGGTGGTGCGGCGCTCGCCGGCCCGAGGGAGCTGGTGGAGGAGGCGAAGGCCTGGCGGCACCGGTACGGCGGCCTGGTCTTCCAGCAGTTCCCCACGGCCCTGTCGGCGCTGGCCGGACTGGAGCGGGAGCTGCCCCGGCTGCCGGAGTACGTCGCCCACGCGCGCGTGGTGGCCGCCGCCCTGCGTGAGGGGTTCGCGGCGGCCGGGCTGCCGTGGGCCCGCGTGTACCCGGAGGTGCCGCACACCCACGACTTCCAGGTCTGGCTGCCCTGCGAGGCGGACGTGGCCGGGGAGGCGGCGGTCAGGACGGCCGAGGAGACGGGTGTCTTCCTGTTCGCCGCCGCCTGGGTCCGGGGCGGCCCGGGCCTGGCCCGCACGGAGGTGAGCGTACGGGCCCCCGGGCTGGAGTGGACCGCCGAGGACGTGAAGACGGCGGTGGCGGAGTTCGTCGCCCGGTTGCCCGGGCAGGGCGGCAGGTAGTCGGGAACGGACAGCAGGCCGCCGGCCGTGCACGGAAGCGGTCGGCCGCCGGCCGTGCACGGAAGCGGTCGGCCGCCGGCCGTGCACAGGTGCGGTCGGCCGCCGGCCCGGGCGGTCAGCCGGTAGAGCGGCTTCGAGGGTGCAGCCACCGGCCCAGGGCGTTCCGGATCCGCGTCCGGCCGCCGGCCGGGCGGCCGGCCAGGACCGCGCGGAACCGGCGTTCGTCGCGCCACTCGCGGACGACCCGGCGGTCGTGTGTGCCGGGCGCGGGCGGGGCGGGCTCGCCGTGCTGCTGGGCACGGTAGAGGTCGAGGAGGTGCTGCTGCGTGATGCTCATGAGGAATCGCCTCGGCAGGTCGGGGTGATGGAGGTCCGAAGGCTCCGCGGCTGCCCCGGTGCTCCAACCCTGCGCCCGCTCCCGGGGCGAAGTCGCGCCGATTGACGACGACCGTCAATCGGCGGGGGCGTTGTCAGTGGCGGGGTGCACGATGAAGACATGAGCGTGCACATCGACATCGCGGGGCTGCGGCCGGAGGAGATCGCCGTCGTGCCCTCCCCCTTGGCCGAACTCGGCATGGCGCTGCACGCGCTGTCCGAGCCGGGTCACCACCCGGGCCTCCAGGGCTGGGTGACCGGCGTGACCGCCCGGCTCGACCCGCATCTGGCCGACCGGATGTGCGAGGCCGACTTCCTGTGGCGGTCGACGTTCTCGGACCTGTTCATGCCCTTCGCCGGCGTCCCGGGCCGGAGCACCCTCCCGGGCGGCACGCTCGCCGAGGAGCTGGACCTGCTCGACAAGCTGTCGGACGAACAGTTCGTGGACGCGGCACTGGAGTTCACCTGTGCCCTCGGGTACGGCTCGTGCGGGCCCACCGCGCTGTCCGACCCCGAGGTGCGCCGCAGGGCGCTGGACCTGGCCGCCGCGCGTGGGCCCCAGCAGCTGCGGTTCAGCCGGCGGCTGCTGGGCGACCCGCCCTCGATCCGGGCCTGGCTGCGGCAGTTCCTCCAGGACTGCGACGAGGCGTTCTTCGCGGAGGCCTGGTCCCGGTTGCGCCATCAGCTCGCGGCCGACGCGCGGCTGAAGACGGACCTCTTCCGGCACAAGGGCATGGCCGAGGCGCTGGCCGCGGTGTCCCCGGCGATCACACTCGACGAGACGGCCGCCCGGATCACGGTCGACAAACTGGGCGGCGACGACGGTACGTCCACGGGCGACGGCGGCCTGCTGCTCGTCCCGACGAGCCTGGGCTGGCCGCATCTGATGGTCCTGCACCGGTACGGCTGGCAGCCGGTGCTGCACTACCCGGTCGGCTCCCCCGAGCTCGCCGCCCCGCCCAATCTCGAACAGCTGGCCCTGCGCATGACCGCGCTGTCCCACCCCGTGCGGATGCGGATGTGCCGCAATCTGGCCCGCAGCGCGTACACCACGGGCGAGCTGGCGCAGGTGCACGGCATGACGGCTCCGGAGATATCCCGGCACCTGGCCGTGCTGAAGAAGGCGGGCCTGCTCACCACGCGCCGCCGCGGGCGCTACGTCCTGCACCAGCTGGATGTGTCGGTGGTGGCCCGGCTCGGCAGCGAGTTCCTGGAGGGGATCCTCAGATAGCCGACCGGAGCCGGACCGGTCGCCGCCCGGCTCAGCCGTGCCCGCCGGCCCGTACCAGCCCGGTCTCGTAGGCCAGCACCACGACCTGCACCCGGTCCCTGAGGCCCAGCTTGGTCAGGATGCGGCCCACGTGCGTCTTCACGGTCGCCTCGGACAGCACGAGGCGGGCCGCGATCTCGCCGTTGGACAGGCCCTGTGCGACCAGCACCATGACCTCGCGCTCGCGGCCCGTGAGCCGCTCCAGCTGCTCGTGCTGGGGCTGCTTCGCGGTGCCCGGCAGCATCGGAGCGAAGCGGTCCAGGAGCCGACGGGTGGTGGAGGGCGCGACGACCGCGTCGCCGCTGTGCACGGCGCGGATCGCTGCGAGCAGCTCACCGGGCGGCACGTCCTTGAGCATGAAGCCGGAGGCGCCCGCCTTCAGCCCGGAGAAGGCGTACTCGTCGAGGTCGAAGGTGGTCAGGATGAGCACCTTCGGCGGGTCGGTGTCGGCGCAGATCCGGCGGGTCGTCTCCACACCGTCCAGCTTCGGCATGCGGACGTCCATCAGCACCACGTCGACCTCGGTCGACCGCAGCACCTGGAGGGCCTCGACCCCGTCACCCGCCTCCGCCACGACCTCCATGTCCGGCTGGGCGGCGAGCACCATCCGGAACCCGGTGCGCAGCAGCACCTGGTCGTCGACGAGCATCACGCGGATCGTCATCGGGGCCTCTTCCAAGTCTCTTTTACGGTGGGAGCATTGCCGGTGAAAGCGTTACAGGTGTCAGCGCTGTAGGTGTGCCGGCGTCAGCCGGCGGGTTTGAGCGGCAGCAGGGCACTGATGCGGAATCCTCCGCCGGGGCGCGGTCCGGCGTCCAGGGTGCCGCCGACCATGCCGATCCGCTCGCGCATGCCGATGAGGCCGTGGCCCTGGCCGTCGAAACCGCCCTCCTCGTACAGCTCGTGCGGGGCTCCCTTGCCGTCGTCCTCGACGAGCAGTCCGAGACCGTCGTCGAAGTACACCAGGCGCACGCTCGCGCCCGCCTTGGGCCCGCCGTGCTTACGGGTGTTGGTGAGCGCTTCCTGCACGATGCGGTACGCGGTGAGCTCGACGCCGCTGGGCAGCGGCCGGGGGGTGCCCTCGACCTTGAAGTCGACGGGCAGTCCGGAAGCGCGGCACTGCTCGACGAGGTCCTCGATCTGCTGGACGTCGGGCTGCGGCACGTACTCGCCGGCCTCCTGGTGCTCCCCGGTGCGCAGCACCCCGAGCAGGCGGCGCATCTCGGCGAGGGCCTGGCGGCCGGTGGAGGAGATGGTCTCCAGGGCCTTCTTCGCCTGGTCGGGAGCGGCGTCGAGGACGTAGGCGGCGCCGTCGGCCTGGACCACCATCACCGAGACGTTGTGCGCGACGACGTCGTGCAACTCGCGTGCGATCCGGGCGCGTTCGGCGGCGACGGCGACCTTCGACTGGGCCTCGCGCTCCTTCTCCAGGCGGGCGGCCCGCTCCTCCAGCTGCGCGAAGTAGGCGCGGCGGGTGCGGATGGAGTCGCCGAGCACCCAGGCGAGGGCGAAGGGCACGGCCATGAAGACCGTCAGGGCGATGTTGCCCGCGACGTTCGTGTGGTCGCTCGGCCAGCGCAGCTGGGACACGGGGGCCGCGCACAGACCGGCGCCGAGCGCGAAGCGGGAGGCCCAGCGCGCGCCCTCCGCAGCGACCGTGTAGACGATCACCAGCAGGGCGAAGTCGGCCGGACCCCGCTCCACGTCGGTGATCAGCTGGGCCACCCCGACCGCGGTCGCGAGCAGCAGCATCTTCTCCAGCAGGCGGCGGCGCAGCGCGACCACCAGGCACAGCAGAATCGTGAGTGGAACGGCGGCGGCCGGTGAGCCGTATCCGCCCGCCACTCCGCCGACGAGGGAAATCCCGAGGAGGACCACGGCCCAGGAGCCGTCGACCCACATCGGGTGCCTGCGGAGGAAGTCATAGAGGCGCTGCACGTAACCCAGCGTAGGGAAGCGCGATAGGTGCAGGGGTCAACCGGAGGACCGATCCGCACCGGGCGCACGTACTCCGCAAGGTGGAGTTGCGTTCGTTGTGTGCGCTTAGCCTGGCCCGGTGACACCAGGTACGGGAGCCGAGTTGCACGAGTTGCACGAGTGGCGTGGGTGGCGGGCCGCGACGGCGGAGGCGCTGTACGGGCCGGGTGGGTTCTACCGGCGGGACGAGGGGCCCGCCGGACACTTCCGTACGTCCGTGCACGCTTCGTCGCTGTTCGCAGGGGCCGTGGCGCGGCTGCTGTGCCGGGTCGACGAGGCGCTGGGGCGGCCCGCGGTACTGGACTTCGTGGACATGGGGGCCGGGCGGGGGGAGCTGGCCGACGGGGTGCTCGCAACGCTCCCGGCGGAGGTGGCGGCCCGCACGCGCGCGTACGCCGTCGAGGTCGCCGGGCGGCCCGCCGGGCTCGATCACCGGATCGAGTGGCGGGCCACGCCCCCGGAGGGGATCACCGGGCTGCTGTTGGCCAACGAGTGGCTGGACAACGTACCCGTGGAGGTAGCGGAGGTGGACTCCACGGGCACGGCCCGGCTGGTGCTGGTCCGGGAGGACGGGAGCGAACGGCTCGGGGAGCCGCTCGACGGGGATCAGGCGCGGTGGCTGCGGCGGTGGTGGCCGCTGGCCGGAGAGGCGGGGCTGCGGGCCGAGATCGGCCTGACCAGGGACGAGGCCTGGGCCTCGGCGGTCGCCACGCTGGACCGGGGGCTCGCCGTCGCCGTGGACTACGCGCACACGGCGGATGCGCGGCCGCCGTTCGGGACGCTCACCGGGTTCCGGGAGGGCCGGGAGACCGCCGCCGTACCGGACGGCTCCTGCGACATCACCGCGCATGTGGCCCTGGACGCGTGCGCGCTGCCCGGCGGGCGCCTGCTCCCGCAGCGCGAGGCGCTGCGCACCCTGGGCGTGACCGGCGCACGGCCCCCGCTCACGCTCGCGTCCACGGACCCCACCGCCTATGTACGCGCCCTCGCCGACGCCGGAGAGGCCGCCGAGCTCACGGCCGCGGGCGGGCTGGGCGACTTCGGGTGGCTGGTCCAGCCGGTCGGGATCCCGGACCCGCTCCGGGAATGAGCCCCTACTTGTCGATGTCCCCGACCACGAAGAACATCGACCCCAGGATCGCCACCATGTCCGCGACCAGCGTCCCCGGCAGCAGCTCCGTCAGCGCCTGGATGTTGTTGTACGAGGCCGAGCGCAGCTTCAGCCGGTACGGGGTCTTCTCGCCCTTGCTGACCAGGTAGTAGCCGTTGATGCCGAGGGGGTTCTCGGTCCAGGCGTAGGTGTGGCCCTCGGGTGCCTTCAGGACCTTCGGGAGCCGCTGGTTGACCGGCCCGGGCGGCAGCCCGGCGAGCCGGTCGAGGCAGGCGTCGGCCAGGTCGAGCGCGTTGTGCGTCTGCTCCAGGAGGCACTCGAAGCGGGCCAGGCAGTCGCCCTCCTGCCGGGTCACCACCTTCAGGACGTCGCCCAGCTCGCCGTAGGCCAGGTACGGCTCGTCGCGGCGCAGGTCGAAGTCGACGCCCGAGGCACGCCCGAGCGGCCCGCTGACCCCGTAGGCGTGCACGGCCTCCGGCGAGAGCCTGCCGACGCCCCGGGTGCGGCCCCGGAAGATCTCGTTGCCGAGGACCAGGTCGTCGAACCGGTCCATCCGGGAGCGCACGTCGGCGACGGCGCCACGCGCGCGTGTGGTCCACCCGGCCGGCAGGTCCTCCTTGAGGCCGCCCACACGGTTGAACATGTAGTGCATCCGCCCGCCGGAGACCTCCTCCATGACGTGCTGGAGCTCCTCGCGCTCCCGGAAGGCGTAGAAGATCGGGGTGATCCCGCCGAGCTCCAGCGGGTAGGAGCCGAGGAACATCAGGTGGTTGAGCACCCGGTTCAGCTCGGCGAGCAGCGTGCGCAGCCACACCGCGCGCTCGGGGACCTCCATCCCGAGCATCCGCTCCACGGCGAGGACCACGCCCAGCTCGTTGGAGAACGCCGACAGCCAGTCGTGGCGGTTGGCCAGCATGATGATCTGGCGGTAGTCGCGCGCCTCGAACAGCTTCTCCGCGCCGCGGTGCATATAGCCGATCACCGGCTCCGCGTGCGTGATGCGCTCGCCGTCCAGAACCAGCTTCAGCCGCAGCACGCCGTGCGTGGAGGGATGCTGGGGTCCGATGTTGAGCACCATGTCGGTGCTCTCCGCGGCGCCGCCGATTCCGACCATGGTCTCCGTCGTAGGAGTCATGGACACAGTCTCTCCTACGTACGCTGGCCTCATGGATACGGGGAGTGCGCGGGAGACGGAGCCGACGGCGGCCGTCGAGGGCACGGTGGGGGCGGCGGACGGGGACGGGCCGGTGTGGATCGCGCTGCCGCCCGGGCTGCTGAGGATGCGGCGGTTGCTGCTGGTGGTGTGGCTGGGGCTGATCGCGCTGGCCGCCGGGCTGCTGCCGGGCCTGCTGGCCGGGCCCGCCTGGGCCGCCTTCGCCGTGCTGCCGCTGGCGCTGATGGCCTGGGGCTGGGTGATGATCGACCGCAACTGGCGCTCCTGGCGGTACGCCGAGCGCGCCGACGACCTGCTGATCAGCCGGGGCGTGCTCTGGCGCGAGGAGACGGTCGTGCCGTACGGGCGGATGCAGCTGGTCGAGGTCACCTCCGGCCCCGTCGAGCGGTACTTCGGGCTGGCCAGCGTGCAGTTGCACACGGCCGCCGCGGCCACCGACGCGACCATCCCCGGCCTGGACCCCGCCGAGGCGGAACGGCTGCGCGACCGGCTCACCGAGCTGGGCGAGGCCCGATCGGCGGGGCTGTGACGACGCCCGAGGCCGCGGGGGCCGGCGGCGAGGTGACTGACGGGGGCAGCGGGACGGACGGCGGCGAGCCGACCGGCCGGGGCGGAGTGAGCGTCGGCCAGGGGCTGACCGACACCGGCGGACCGGCCGAGGGCGGCGGGCAGGCCGGCGGAGGCGCGGGGTCCGAGGGAGACGCGGGGTCCGAGGGAGACGCGAGGCCCGAGGGAGACGCGAGGCCCGAGGGAGACGCGAGGCCCGAGGGAGACGCGAGGCCCGAGGGAGACGCGAGGCCCGAGGGAGACGCGAGGCCCGAGGGAGACGCGAGGCCCGAGGGAGACGCGAGGCCCGAGGGAGACGCGAGGCCCGAGGGAGACGCGAGGCCCGAGGGAGACCGCGTGGCCGAGCGGCGGCTGCACCCCGTCACACCGCTGCGGCGCGCCTGGGCACCGGTCGCCGTGGTCATCGGCTGGGCCGTGCACGACCCCGACGGGGCGCAGCGCCATCTGACCCGGCTGACCACGACCACGCTGCTGATCGGCCTCGCCGTGATCGTCCCGGCCGCCGCCCTCTACGGATTCTGCTCCTGGTGGTTCACGCACTTCGCGGTGACGGACACCGAACTGCGCATCCGCACCGGCCTGGTGTTCCGGCGCACCGCGCACATCCGGCTGGAGCGCATCCAGGCCATCGACATCACACAGCCGCTGCTCGCCCGGGTCGCGGGCGTCGCCAAGCTGAAACTCGACGTCATAGGGACCGACAAGAAGGACGAACTGGCCTTCCTGGGCGCGGACGAAGCACGGACCCTGCGGGCCGAACTGCTCGCCCGGGCGGCCGGTTTCGCGCCCGAGACCGCGCACGAGGTCGGTGAGGCGCCGTCCCGGCAGCTGCTGCGGGTGCCGCCCGGTGTCCTCGCCGTGTCGCTGGTGCTGACGGGCGCGACCTGGGGGTCGCTGGCGGCGGCGCTCGTCGTTCCGCCGGTGCTGTGGCTGGTCACCCACAGCCTGTGGACGGTCCTCGCGGTCGCCCTGCCACTGCTGGGCGCGGCGGGCGCGAGCAGTGTGGGGCGGTTCGTCGCCGAGTACGACTGGACGGTGGGCGAGTCGCCCGACGGGCTGCGCATCGACCACGGCCTGCTGGACCGGGCCCACGAGACGGTGCCGCCGGGGCGGGTGCAGACCGTGCGGATCGTGGAGCCGCTGTTGTGGCGGCGGCGCGGCTGGGTGCGCGTGGAGCTCGATGTGGCGGGCTCGTCCAACTCCGTGCTGGTGCCGGTCGCCCCGCGCGAACTCGCGGAGACCGTCGTCGCGCTGGTGCTGCCCGGAGTGACCGTGCCGGAGCCCGCGGCCCTGTCGCCGTCGCCGCGCCGCGCCCGGTGGTGCGTGCCGGTGTGGTGGCGGGGGTACGGACTCGCCGTCACCGACGCGGTGTTCGCGGCGCGCTCCGGCCTGCTGGCGCGGAGTCTGGCGCTGGTGCCGCACGCCAAGGTGCAGAGCGTACGGATGACCCAGGGGCCCTGGGAGCGGGCCCGGGGCGTGGCCGACGTGTGTGTGGACACCGGCGCGAACAAGGTGGTGCGGGCGCGGCTGCGGGACGCGGACGAGGCGCGGGAGTTGCTGGCCCGGCAGGCGGAGCGGTCACGCACCGGGCGCAGGGACGCGCGGCCGGACCGCTGGATGGCCGGACCGGACTGAAACCGGAAGGCTGCCGGAACGAAAAGGCGACCGGACCGCTGGATGGCGCGACCGGACTGAAACCGGAAGGCAGCCGGACCACTGGAGGACGCGACCGGACTGAAACCAGAAGGCAGCCGGACCGGAAAGGCAGCCGGAACCCGAAGCCGCCCCGTCAGGACACCGCGCTGCGCAGCCCCTGCACGTCGATCTGTTCCGTCTCGTCGTGCGCAGTCAGGTCGATGACCTGGCCGATCCCGCGCGACTCCTCGTCCGCGGGCTTGTACCGGGCCTCCGCCTCGGCCTTGTGCAGGGCGAGGGCCTCCTGGCCGACGACATCCGCCAGGTCCTCGTTCTGCACGGCCTCCAGGGCGGCGCGGGACGTCTCCTGCTTCGTACCGAAGAAGTCGAATCCGCCCCCGGTCCGCGGGCGCCGCGCCGGCGTCTGCGGGGCGACGGCCACGGCGGTCGGCACGGCGTAGTGACCGGGTGAGGCGGGCTGCGAAGGTCGCTCGGACTCGGCCCTGGCGGAGGTGTCGTCCTGGGCGGACGTTCCGACGGCCGCGCGCTCGTGGGCGTCGGCCGCCTCGGACCGCTCCTGCGGCTCGCCCTCGCGCGACGGCTCCCGCCGGTCCGGCTGTTCGTCCTTCGCCTCCTGCGCGGGCTCGTCCTCGTCGTCCGGGGCGCCGTCACCGTCGCCGTCCGGGCCGCCGTCCGGGTCCGGGGCCCTGTCGCCGTCGAACCGGGCGAGCGCGGCCGCCGCACGCAGGAACAGCCGGGATCCCTCCGGCGAGAAGACGGCGGGAACGGCCGGCTTCTCCTCGACGGCCAGATCCTCGGCCTCCGCGGCAGCTGCCTCCGCCGGCTCCGCCGAACCGTCCGCCGTCTTCGCCGCCCCGGCGGTCAGCGCGGCGCGCACCGGAACCGTCGCCTCGATCTCCAGCATCCGCCGGTCTTCCAGGACGCTCGCGCGCTCGGTCTCGGACGTGGCGTACCGGCGCAGCAGCGCGGCGTGTTCGTTGCGCAGCCCGGCCAGTTCAGTGCGCTTGGCGCGCAGCCGCTGCTCGAGCTTCACGCGCAGCTCGCGGGACTCCTCGAGGTCGCCCTCCAGTTCGGCGACGCGCTCCTCGAAACGCCACTCGTCGCTCGCGCGCCCGCGCGTGAGGTCGGCGACGCGCTTGCCCGCCTGGGCGTCCCAGCGGCGCAGCACGACCGCGCCGACGACCGCCGTGACCGCGGCGGCCGCGGCCAGACCGCGGAGCGCCATCGGCTCCGTGAACACCCAGGGCCCCAGGGCGCAGACGAGGGAGACGCCTGCGATCGCCGACGGGGGGAGCAGCCTGTGCAGGGGCGGGGAATGGCGGTGACGTCCACGTGGCATGGCCAGAAACTTACCGCGCGTAGGCGAATCATGGTGAGCCACCCCGCAAAACAAAGCCATACCGAAGTGTTCACACCGCATCAGAACTCGGCACGAAGCGGAATCTACCCTTCAATCAATTCTCAAGATCATTCCCAATGGTCCCCGAACGGCCGTCGAGTCGCCCGCTGATCCACTCCAGCGTGGCCGGAATCTCGCGCCGCCAGGTGTTGAAGTTGTGACCGCCGCTTTCGAGGACGATCGACGAGATCCGCGTCCGCCCGGTGTTCTTCACCCGCTCGATGAACCGCAGTGTGTCCTTGAAGTTGGACTCCCCCTCCTTGCTGCTGGTGACCAGCAGCGACGTATCGGGAGCGGGCCGGTGCCTCAGGTACCACCACAGGTCGGCGCGATTCCGCAGTCCCTTGTCGCCCTGGAAGAGATCACCGGTCGTGGCGTCGATCGGCGCCTTGTAGTACGCGGAGAGACCCGCCCCCGCGGCATACACATCGGGATGGTGCATGGCGATCTTCAAGGCGCAGTAGCCGCCCGTGGAGTTGCCGATGATGCCCAGCCGGCCCGGCTTTCCGGTGACCCTGAACTGCGAACGCAACGCGTCGGGCAGATCCCTGGCGAAGAACGACTCGGTCTGCGGTCCGCCCGGGATGTCCACGCACTCCGTGTCCCGGGGCGGCGCCACCGTCGGCCGCAGCATCACGAGGATCGTCGGCCGCATCCGGCCCGCCCGGGCCAGTTCCAGGGCCGTACGCGGGTAGTGGAGCTTCTCCACCAGTGCCGACGCCGTACCCGGGTAGCCGGTCAGCACCACGGCCGCGGGGAACGAACGGGCGCGGTACCGCGGCTGGAAGTACTCCGGCGGCAGATAGACATACGCGGGAGTGGCGATGTGGGTCGTCCGGCCGACGATCTCGACCTCCTGGATCCGGCCGCCGGCCTGGGGCTGCGCGCCACCCGCCCCCGGCACCCGCCGTGTGGCGACCACCTCCAGCGGACCCTCGCCCCGCGCGTGGTCGACCACCACGCCCTGATCCCTCTCCTGCCCGAACAGGTCCGCCCAGCTCGCGTAGAACCCGAAGGCCTGGTTGGCGGCGAGACCCACCGCCGCGAACAGCGCCAACTGGGTGGCCAGCAGCAGGCCGACGCGCCCGCCCACCATCCGCCAGCCGCGCCGGGCCAGCCGTGGCCACAGCCAGACCGTGCCGGCGAACAGCAGCACGGCCGACAGCACCGCCAGCAGCAGCACCTTGTTGCTCGTGAGACCCATGGGTTGGTTACCTGTCCGCGCTCTCCGTCCGGCCGCCCCCGCGACCACACCTTCGCGAGGGCTTGTCCCGGACTTTCCTTGGCCTTTGAAACAGCTTTGCGGTGGGGAGTGAACCTCTCCCCTCGAGACACCGTCCTAGAGGGCGCAATGTCGCCGGATGCCCGAATCGGCACCGGATCCAAGGTCTCTCGCAGAACTACGGGATGCGATGTCTGTCAGGACAGATGAGGAAATGTCGGTCGGGGTTCCGAGTCGCAGAAGCGACACGGCTCCCAGAAGCGACGCGGCTCCCACGGGCCGGGTGAACCGGGTGCGCCAACTGCTGCGCGGACCGCGCCCCGAGGCCGTCCCCGTCCTGGTCGGCAGAGCATGCGCGCTCGTGGGTGTCCTGGACATCGCCGCGGGCGTCTTCCCCCGCTTCCGCCACAGCCGCATGCACGCCATCGCCGAGGTACTGCCCGGCGCGCTCGGCCCCTTCGCGGCCGCCCTGTCGCTCAGCACCGGCGTGCTGTTGCTGCTGCTCGCCCACGGCCTCAAGCGCGGCAAGCGCCGGGCCTGGCGGGCCGCCGTCGCCCTGCTGCCCGCCGGTGCCGTCGCGCAGTTCACGTACCGCCACTCACTGGTCGGCGTACTGATCTCCCTGGCCCTGCTGGCACCGCTGCTGCTCCACCGCGACCAGTTCGACGCCCTGCCCGACCCGCGCAGCCGCTGGCGTGCCCTCGCCAACTTCGTGCTCATGAGCGCCGGTTCCCTGATGCTCGGCCTGCTCATCGTCAGCGTCCACTCCGAGCGCATCATCGGCGACCCGAGCCTGGCCGACCGCATCGCCCACGTCATCTACGGCCTGTTCGGCTTCGAGGGTCCCGTCGAGTACCAGGGCGACACATCCTGGACAGTGGCCTTCTCACTCGGCGCCCTCGGCCTGCTCACCGCCGTCACCACCGTCTACCTGGCCTTCCGCCCCGAACACCCGGCCGCCCGGCTCACCGAGGAGGACGAGACCCGGCTGCGCGCGCTGCTGGAGAAGCACGGCCACCGCGACTCCCTCGGCCACTTCGCGCTCCGCCGCGACAAGGCCGTCGTCTTCTCCCCCAGCGGCAAGGCCGCCGTGACCTACCGCGTGGTCTCCGGCGTGATGCTCGCCAGCGGCGACCCGATCGGCGACGTCGAGGCCTGGCCCGGCGCCATCGAACAGTTCATGGACGAGGCCAAGGCCCACTCCTGGACCCCCGCCGTCATGGGCTGCTCCGAGACCGGCGGCGAGGTGTGGACCCGCGAGACCGGGCTCGACGCCCTCGAACTGGGTGACGAGGCGGTGGTGGACGTCAAGGATTTCTCCCTCGCCGGCCGCGCGATGCGCAACGTGCGCCAGATGGTCAAGCGCATCGAGCGCGCCGGTTACGAAACCCGGGTACGACGTGTCCGTGACCTCGGCGAGGCCGAGCTGGAGCGCATCCGCCGCGCCGCCGACGACTGGCGCGGCACCGACACCGAACGCGGCTTCTCCATGGCGCTCGGCCGGATCGGCGACCCCGCCGACGGCGACTGCCTCATCGCCACCGCACACAAACAGGACGACCACCCCGGCCCCTACGGCGACCTCAAGGCGATCCTGCACTTCGTGCCCTGGGGCACCGACGGCGCCTCCCTGGACCTGATGCGCCGCGACCGCTCCGCCGACCCCGGCATGAACGAACTGCTCATCGTCGCCGCCCTCCAGGCCGCCCCCAAGCTCGGCATCGACCGCGTCTCCCTCAACTTCGCCATGTTCCGCGCGGCACTGGCCCGCGGCGAGAAGATCGGTGCCGGCCCGGTGCTGCGCGCCTGGCGCGGGCTGCTGGTCTTCCTCTCCCGCTGGTTCCAGATCGAGTCCCTGTACAAGTTCAACGCCAAGTTCCAGCCGCGCTGGGAGCCCCGCTTCGTCGTCTACCGCGCCTCCGCCGACCTGCCCCGCATCGGATTCGCCGCCATGCAGGCCGAGGGCTTCGTCAGCCTCGCCCTGCCCCTGCCGCGCGTCCTGCGCCGCCGCGGCCCGGCGGGCCGCCGCCCCTGCGCCCACGGCACCACGACCGAACGCAACGTGCGGGCGGCATGACCGAGCCCCCACACGGGGCCGTCACTTGGGCCGCAGCCCCTGACGGCCCCCGCCTGGGCCTACGCTGAACATATGAGCAACCAGAGCGGACGCGGGCGCGTGGCGGGCCTACCGGATTGGGACCGCTGCGCGGTGATGGGAGTCGTGAACGTCACCCCCGACTCCTTCTCCGACGGCGGCCGCTTCTTCGACACCACGACCGCCGTCAAGCACGGCATCGACCTCGTCACCGAGGGCGCGGACCTGGTCGACGTCGGCGGCGAGTCCACTCGCCCCGGCGCCGCCCGCGTGGACGAGGCCGAGGAACTCCGCCGCGTCATCCCCGTCGTCCGCGGCCTGGCCTCCGAAGGCGTCACCGTCTCCGTCGACACCATGCGCGCCTCCGTCGCCGAACGGGCCCTCGCCGCGGGCGCCGCCCTCGTCAACGACGTCAGCGGCGGCCTCGCCGACCCCCGGATGATCCCGGCCGTCGCCGCCGCCGGCGCCCCCTTCGTCGTCATGCACTGGCGCGGCTTCCTCCAGGGCGGCAACGTCAAGGGCGAGTACGCCGACGTCGTCGGCGAGGTCGTGGACGAGCTGCACGCGCGCGTGGACGCCGTCCTGGCCGGCGGCATCGCCCCCGACCGCGTCGTCGTCGACCCCGGGCTCGGCTTCTCCAAGGACGCCGAGCACGACCTCGCGCTCCTCGCCGGCCTCGACCGGGTCCTGCGCCTCGGCCACCCGCTGCTCGTCGCCGCCTCCCGCAAGCGCTTCCTCGGCCGCGTCCTCGCCGGCCCCGACGGCCCGCCCCCGCCCGCACGCGAACGCGACGCCGCCACCGCCGCCGTCTCCGCCCTCGCCGCCCACGCAGGCGCCTGGGCCGTCCGCGTGCACGAGGTACGCGCCACCGCCGACGCGGTACGGGTCGCCCACGCCATCGAAGGGGCGCGTACGACGGACACCGGCGCAGAAGGAGCCCGGTGAGCGCCCCGCACACCGACGTCGAACAGGTCGAGGCCGCCAACACCGCCTTCTACGAGGCACTGGAACGGGGCGACTTCGAGGAACTGGCGTCGCTCTGGCTGACCCCCTCCGACCTGGGCGTCGACGAGTCCTACCACGACCCGGCCGACACCGGCGTGGTCTCCTGCGTGCACCCCGGCTGGCCCGTGCTCACCGGCCGCGGCGAGGTCCTCCGGTCGTACGCGCTGATCATGGCCAACACCGACTACATCCAGTTCTTCCTGACCGATGTGCACGTCTCGGTCACGGGCGACACCGCCCTGGTGAACTGCACGGAGAACATCCTCAGCGGCGGCCCCGCCCCCGAGGGCGACGAGGAGCTCGGCCCGCTCGTCGGCCAGCTCGTGGTCGCCACCAACGTGTTCCGGCGCACGCCCCAGGGGTGGAAACTCTGGTCGCACCACGCTTCCCCCGTTCTGGCCGAAACCGACGAGGACGAGGGCGAGGAGACCCCCTCCTGAGTGGGTAGGCGGCTCACAAGGGCCGGACGCGGGACGACGACGTGGTTGGAATCACGGACCCCCGGGTATGGGCGGCTACCAACCCATGAGCCGCCGGGTTCGCCAGGGGAAACGCTGGATGAACCCTCCACGGCCCGGCCCGGGCGACCACCCCCGTGGCCCGGCCCCGTCCGGGCTCGCAGGTAGATTCGACTGAGGCCGGTGTGCCGCCCGCACACGGCACGGACCGGCCGTGACCGACGATTGCAGGAGTGATTCGCGTGGATCGTGTCGCGCTGCGCGGCCTGAAGGCCCGTGGGCACCACGGTGTGTTCCCCGAGGAACGTGAGGAGGGCCAGACCTTCGTCGTGGACCTCGTCCTCGGCCTGGACACCCGCCCGGCCGCGGCCGACGACGACCTGGCGAAGACCGTTCACTACGGCATCGTGGCCGAGGAGGTCGTGGCCGTCGTCGAGGGCGAGCCCGTCAACCTCATCGAGACGCTCGCCGAGCGGATAGCCCAGGTATGTCTGAAGCACGAGGGGGTCGAGGAGGTCGAGGTACGCGTCCACAAGCCGGACGCCCCGATCACCGTCCCCTTCGACGACGTGACCGTCACCATCACCCGGAGCCGAGTATGACTGCACCCTTCATCAAGGGCCCCAGCGACCCGACCGTACAGCCGGTACCCGCCTCCGTCGTCGACAAGGTCGACGCCGCCGACACCACGCTCAGCAATCCCAAATGGGCCGTGGTCGCCCTCGGCTCCAACCTCGGCAACCGCCTGGAGACCCTCCAGGGAGCCGTCGACGCCCTCGAGGACACCCCCGGACTGCGCATCAAGGGCGTCTCCCCGGTCTACGAGACCGAGCCCTGGGGCGTGGAGCCCGGCAGCCAGCCCGCCTACTTCAACGCGGTCGTCGTCCTGAAGACCACCCTTCCGCCCTCCTCGCTCCTGGAGCGCGCGCACGCGGTCGAGGAGGCCTTCCACCGCGTCCGGGACGAGCACTGGGGCCCCCGCACCCTCGACGTCGACATCGTGTCCTACGCCGACGTCGTCACCGACGACCCGCAGCTCACCCTTCCCCACCCCCGCGCCCACGAGCGGGCCTTCGTCTTGGCCCCCTGGCACGACCTGGACCCCGAGGCGCAGCTGCCCGGCCGCGGCCAGGTGGCCGGTCTGCTGGACGCCGTCACCCGGGACGGCGTGACACCCCGCAAGGACCTGGAACTCCGGCTGCCCGAGTAGCCGTTAAGGTCAAGACGGCCGCGGAACGGGGCCACCGCCGGGGGAATGAAGGGACACCGTGAGAGAGCTGCGCATCAGGGTGCTGGTCGGCGTCTTCGTCGTGGCCGGAGTGCTGTCCTGGGCCGGGGCCCGCCTGTGGAACTCGGTCGGCACCCTTCCGAGCGTCCCCCTGGCCGCCCCATCGTCCTCGCCCTGATCGCCGTGGTCCTCCTGGCCACGGCGCTCTCGCTCCGCGCCCGGCTGAAGGCCCAGCGCGAGCGGCAGCCCGACGCCAAGGGCGTCGACCCCATGATGGCGGCCCGCGCGGTCGTTTTCGGTCATGCCAGCGCCCTGGTCGCCGCCCTCGTCTCCGGCATGTACGGCGGCACCGGCGTCTTCCTGCTGGAGTCCCTCGACATCCCCGCCCGCCGCGACCAAGCCATCTACGCCGGCCTCTCCGTCGTCGCGGGCATCGCCGTCATAGCGACCGCCATCTTCCTGGAACGCGTCTGCAAACTCCCGGAAGACGACGAGAACGACGGCACGGGCGCGGCCCCGACGACGTGACGACACCCAGGCATCGCCGTATTCGGCCGCGAAGTGCTCCTCGTTGACGACGAGCGACACGCAGTTCTCGCCGACCGTCCCGTCAGGGCACGTGACACCGACGACGTGACCGAACTCACGGCCGGATCGGATCTGCGGCCGCTCCCGGCACAGCTTCCGCGCATGGGTCCGGGCAAGCACGCCGCCCGCCACCTCGGCAGCGGTCATCCACTCTCTCGCTGATCAACGACGGTGTCGGGCATCGCCGACCATCAGGTCAGCGCGCCATGATCAGGCTCATGGCCTCATTGCGGGTCGCGGAATCGCGAAGCTGGCCGCGGACCGCCGAGGTGATGGTCTTGGCGCCTGGCTTTCGGACCCCACGCATCGACATGCACATGTGCTCGCACTCGACAACGACGATCACACCGCGCGGCTCCAGGATCTGCATCAGGGAGTCAGCGATCTGCGTGGTCAGGCGCTCCTGCACCTGCGGACGCCGTGCGTACACGTCGACGAGCCGCGCCAGCTTGGAAAGGCCTGTGATCTTCCCTTCAACGGACGGGATATAGCCAACATGGGCAACGCCGACAAATGGTACGAGGTGATGTTCACACGAGCTCAGGACTTCGATGTCCTTCACCAGCACCATCTCGTCATGCCCGAGATCGAACGTCGTCGTCAGAACATCCTCAGGCTTCTGCCACAGCCCGCCGAATATCTCCTTGTACGCCCGCGCGACCCGCGCCGGTGTCTCCCGAAGCCCCTCGCGGTCGGGGTCCTCGCCGACCGCGATCAGCAGTTCCCGAACGGCGTTCTCGGCTCTCTTCTCGTCGAATTCGCCGAGCTGGCCCTCGCCGGCCAGCGTCACGGGGTCGGTCATCTGGGTGCCTCGTTCCTGTGTCCTTCGGGGCGGCCTGCGGAAATGGCGAAAAGCCGCGCCCCCCAGGCTAAAACCTGGGGGGCGCGGCATCCATTCCGGGCCCGGGGCCGCGGGGAGAGCGGTGATCAGCTCTCGGGGCGGTCCTCCGGGGTCCGCTCGGGCGCCGGGGCGGGTTCCGCCGCAGTGCTCTTCGCGGTGGAGATGGCCGGCGTCGCGCCGTTCGTCCCGTTCGTCAGGGCCAGCTCCTTGGGGGAGAGGACCGGCGGGCGGGTGGACGGCGTACGGCGGGAGGAGCCGGTCCAGGCGGGCCGCGGCGGGCGCTTGACGATCGGCGCGAAGATCTCGGCGATCTCCTCCTTGCCCAGCGTCTCCTTCTCGAGGAGGGCCAGGACCAGGTTGTCCAGCACGTCGCGGTTCTCGACCAGCATCTCCCACGCCTCGTTGTGCGCGGTCTCGATGAGCTTCTTGACCTCTTCGTCGACCAGCGCGGCGATCTCTTCCGAGTAGTCGCGCTGGTGACCCATCTCACGTCCGAGGAACGGCTCGGTGTTGTCTCCACCGAACTTGATCGCACCGAGACGCTCGGTCATGCCGTACTGCGTGACCATCGCGCGGGCCAGGCCGGTGGCCTTCTCGATGTCGTTGGCGGCACCCGTCGTCGGGTCGTGGAAGACGAGCTCCTCGGCCGCGCGGCCGCCCAGCATGTAGGCGAGCTGGTCGAGCATCTCGTTGCGTGTGGTCGAGTACTTGTCCTCGTCCGGCAGCACCATCGTGTAGCCGAGGGCGCGGCCTCTGGAGAGGATCGTGATCTTGTGGACGGGATCGGCGTTCGGCGAAGCCGCCGCGACCAGGGCATGACCGCCCTCGTGGTACGCGGTGATCTTCTTCTCCTTGTCCGACATGATCCGGGTCCGCTTCTGCGGGCCCGCGACCACACGGTCGATCGCCTCGTCCAGCATGTGGTTGTCGATCAGCTTCTGGTCGCTGCGGGCCGTCAGCAGGGCGGCCTCGTTCAGCACGTTGGCGAGATCGGCACCCGTCATGCCGGGCGTACGGCGGGAGACCGCCGACAGGTCGACGTCGGGCGCGACCGGCTTGCCCTTCTGGTGGACCTTGAGGATCTCCAGACGGCCCTGCATGTCCGGGCGGTCGACCGCGATCTGGCGGTCGAAGCGGCCGGGGCGCAGGAGGGCCGGGTCGAGGATGTCCGGGCGGTTCGTGGCGGCGATCAGGATGACGCCGCCCTTGACGTCGAAGCCATCCATCTCGACGAGCAGCTGGTTCAGGGTCTGCTCACGCTCGTCGTGGCCACCGCCGAGGCCGGCGCCGCGGTGGCGGCCGACCGCGTCGATCTCGTCGACGAAGACGATCGCCGGGGCGTTCGCCTTGGCCTGCTCGAACAGGTCACGGACTCGGGAGGCACCGACACCGACGAACATCTCGACGAAGTCGGAACCGGAGATCGAGTAGAACGGCACGCCCGCCTCACCGGCGACGGCCCGCGCGAGCAGGGTCTTGCCGGTGCCGGGCGGGCCGTACAGCAGCACGCCCTTGGGGATCTTGGCGCCGACGGCCTGGAACTTGGCGGGCTCCTGGAGGAACTCCTTGATCTCGTGGAGTTCCTCGACGGCCTCGTCCGAGCCGGCGACGTCCGAGAACGTCGTCTTGGGGGTGTCCTTGGTGATGAGCTTGGCCTTGGACTTCCCGAAGTTCATGACCCGGGAGCCGCCGCCCTGCATCTGGTTCATCAGGAACAGGAAGATGACCACGATGAGGACCAGGGGCAGCAGGAAGGAGATCAGCATCCCGATGAACGGGTTCTGCTTGGACGGCGAGATGGTGTAGCCGTCCGAGATCTGCTTGTCCTGGTACTTGTTCTGCAGCGTGTTGGCGATGTCCACGCCCTGGTCGCCGATGTAGCTCGCCTGGATCTTCGAGCTGCCCTCGACCTTTACGCCGTCTTTGAGCGTGACCTTGATGGTCTGCTCGTCACCGGTGGTCAGCTTGGCCGACTCCACCTTGTTCTGGTTGATCGCCTGGACGACCTGGCCGGTGTCCACCGTCTTGTAGCCGCCGGACGAGCCGACGACCTGCATCAACACGACCACGGCAAGGACGGCCAGCACGATCCACATGACCGGCCCACGGAAGTATCGCTTCACGTCCATCCATACGGAGCGGTGCCGCCCCGTCCCTCCTGCCATAGTGAGTTTGATAAAGGCTGTTCTTCGGACGGTACCCCAGCATTGTCACCTGAAGCTGCGCGGGACGACTGGCGATCCGTCTACGCATGCTCCAACGGCGGGAAGTCCGCTGGGGTTCCCGATCACCGTCACGGCACCCCGGCCGGGATTCAGCCGCCGTACACGTGGGGCGCGAGCGTACCGACGAACGGGAGGTTGCGGTACTTCTCGGCGTAGTCCAAGCCGTAGCCGACGACGAATTCGTTGGGGATGTCGAATCCGACCCATTCCACGTCGATGGCGACCTTCGCGGCCTCGGGCTTGCGCAGCAGGGTGCACACCTTGAGGGAGGCGGGCTCGCGCGAGCCGAGGTTGGAGAGCAGCCAGGACAGGGTCAGGCCGGAGTCGATGATGTCTTCGACGATGAGGACGTGCTTGCCCTTGATGTCGGTGTCGAGGTCCTTGAGGATCCGCACCACACCGGAGGACTGGGTGCCCGCCCCGTACGAGGATACGGCCATCCAGTCCATGGTGAGGGGGGTGGACAGCGCCCGGGCGAGGTCGGCCATGACCATCACCGCGCCCTTGAGGACTCCGACGATCAGCAGGTCCTTGCCCGCGTACTCCGCGTCGATCTTCGCGGCCAGCTCGGCGAGCTTGGCGTCGATCTCTTCTTTGGTGATGAGCACCTGCTGGAGGTCGGCACCCATGTCTTTCGCGTCCACCCGCATCACTTTCGGTCGTCCCACCGGCTGAGCGGCCGGCCCCTCCACGGATTGCCCGGAGGGGTCGTGGTTCAGCCTTGCCGAATCACCAGTCTGCCACCCTGCCGCTGGGCCACGACCTTGCCGGGGAGGTTGATGGCTCCCTGGCCGCGCCAGCCGGTGATGAGCCGGTCGACTTCTTCGATGTGGCGGGCGAACAGCGAGCCGGCCGGCGCACCGGCCGCGATGGCGGCCCGGCGCAGGACGCGGCGGCGTACGGCGGGGGGCAGGGCGTAGAGCTTCGCGCACTCCAGCAGCCCGGTGGCGTCGCGGACGGTGGCCTCGGCCCGGCCGGCCCAGGCGTCGAGGGCGTCGGCGTCGTCGCGGGAGAGCTGTGCCGTACGGGCGAGGGCCTCGACGACGCCCTTGCCGAGGGCCTTCTCCAGGGCGGGCAGGCCTTCGTGGCGCAGCCGGGAGCGGGTGTAGGCCGGGTCGGCGTTGTGGGGGTCGTCCCAGACGGGCAGGGACTGGACCATGCAGGCCTTGCGGGCGGTCTGCCGGTCGAGTTCCAGGAAGGGGCGCCGGTAGCGGCCGCCGGCCCCCGAGACCGCGGCCATGCCGGACAGGGAGCGGGTGCCGGAGCCCCGGGCCAGGCCCAGGAGGACGGTTTCGGCCTGGTCGTCGCGGGTGTGGCCGAGCAGGACCGCGGAGGCGCCGTGGCGTTCGGCCGCGGTGTCGAGGGCGGCGTAGCGGGCGTCTCGGGCGGCGGCCTCGGGTCCGCCGGTGCGGCCGACGGTCACGGCGACGGAGTCGACCGGGTCGAGGCCGAGTTCGCGCAGGCGCTGGACGACGTCCGCGGCGCGTGCGTCGGAGCCGGGCTGGAGGCCGTGGTCGACGGTCACCCCGCCGGCTCTGATGCCGAGTTTGGGGGACTCGAAGGCGAGGGCGGAGGCCAGGGCCATGGAGTCGGCGCCGCCGGAGCATGCCACGAGCACGAGCGGCGGGGATGTGGGTACCTCCCGGCTCGCGCGCGGCCGAGGGCTCGGGGGAGGTTCGTGCGAGGGGGCGTGCGGGAGCGCGGCGGTGGCGCTGTGGTGTTCGGTGAGGAGGTCGTGGAGGACGCGGCGGACCGCCAGGCGTATCGCCGCGACCGCAGGATGGGGACCCATGTCCGGTTCCCTTCATGAAGTTGTCGGGGGGTGAGCCCGAGGCTCGGTCACGCAGAGTGTGTAGATGGTGACAGAACCGGGCCGTTCCCCGAGCATTGCACGCCTACCCCTGCCTCACGGTCCCTCGGACGGGTGATTGGAGGGGCGTTCGCCTGCCGTCCGCCGGTTTCCTTTCACGACCTTGCCGCGATGTTCACTACTCGGCCCTGCGATGCACCCGCGCGATCCAGTCCGCCGGTTTGGCGATCTCCGTCTTGGTGGGGAGGGTGTTGGGCGAGGTCCACACGCGGTTGAAGCCGTCCATGCCGACCTCGTCGACGACGGCCCGTACGAAGCGTTCGCCGTCGCGGTACTGGCGGAGCTTGGCGTCCAGGCCGAGGAGCTTGCGCAGGGCCAGGTCCAGGCGGGAGGCGCCCTTGGCGCGGCGCTGCTGGAACTTCTCGCGGATCTCTCCGACGGTCGGTACGACGTCCGGGCCGACGCCGTCCATCACGAAGTCGGCGTGGCCCTCCAGCAGGGACATCACGGCTGTGAGGCGGCCGAGGATCTCCCGCTGGGCGGGGGTCTGCACGATCTCGACGAGGGAGCGGCCCCCGTCGTCCTCCTCCGCCTCGGGACGTCCTCCCGCCAGGGTCTGGGCGGCTTCGCGTACGCGTTCCAGGACGGTCATGGGGTCGACGTCCGTCTCGCCCAGGAACGACTGGATCTCGCCCTCGAGGTGGTCCCGCAGCCAGGGCACGGCGGTGAACTGAGTGCGGTGGGTCTCCTCGTGGAGGCAGACCCAGAGGCGGAAGTCGTGGGGTTCGACGTCGAGTTCGCGCTCCACGTGCACGATGTTCGGGGCGACGAGCAGGAGCCGGCCGCCGCCGTTATCCGCGGCCGGGAGCCCGGCGGTGGCGGGGGCGAAGGTCTCGTACTGGCCGAGGACGCGGGAGGCCAGGAAGGACAGCAGCATGCCCAGCTCGACGCCGGTGACCTTGCCGCCGACCGCGCTCATCACCGCGCCGCCGGGGGTGTTGCCGCGCCGGTCCTGCATCTTGTCGAGCAGGGGCTTGAGGAGTTCCCGGAAGCCGGCGACGTTCGCGCGGATCCAGCCGGGGCGGTCGACGACGAGGACGGGGGTGTCGTGGCCCTCCTCGGTGCCCAGGCGGGTGAAGCCGCGGACGTGTTCCTCCGAGGCCTTGGCGTGCCGACGCAGTTCCGCGACGACGGCGCGGGCCTCGTCCCGGCTGACGTCGGGGCCCGGCCGTACGAGCCGGGTCGCGGTCGCGACCGCGAGATTCCAGTCGACCATGCCGGTTGAAGCACCACCGATGCTCGTCATGCGTCAACCGTACGTGAGCGCTGGCCGCTGGGGCAGGGCGGCGAGGGTGGGTGACGCCGAGGGTGGTTTGCGGGAGCTCGGCGTTCGCGGGGTCGGCAAGGTCCGGGGTTCCTTGGCCGGTGCTCGGCGTTGCAGGCTGTGCCCACCCGTCCCGCCCATGGGGGTACCTCCCAGGCCCTCAAGGCTCTGGGGGAGGAACGACTGCCCACAGCGAGGCGGAGCAGCGGTCGACTGCCCGCAGCGCGGAACAGCGGTCGGCTGCCCACGGCGAGGCGAAACGGCGGCCGGCTGCCCACGGCCAGGCGGCGGGCCGGCCGGCCGCGGGTCGGGGGGCGGTTATCCGCAGCCGCACCGGGCCAGTGTCGTCGCCGCTCTGTCCAGGGCCTTCTGGGCTGCTTCCGGGTTGGTCGTGTCGTTGGCCATGAACGCGAAGGCGAGGAGGCGGCCGTCCTGGTCGACCAGGGTGCCCGCGAGGGTGTTGACGCCGGTCAGGGTGCCGGTCTTGGCGCGTACGACGCCGGCTGCTCCGTCCGTGTAGCGGCTGGTCAGGGTGCCGGTGAAGCCGGCGACGGGGAGGCCGGTGAGGGCGGGGCGGAGTTCGGGGCGGTCGGGGTCGGCCGCCTTGGCGAGGAGGGCGGTGAGGAGGTCCGCCGTGAGCCGGTCGGCGCGGTCGAGGCCGCTGCCGTCCTTGAAGGCGGCGCCCTTCACGGGGAGGCCGAGCTTGCGCAGCTGGGCGCCGACCGCCCGGTCGGCGCCGGCGAAGTCGGCGCGCTCGCCGGTGGCGAGGGCCGTCTGGCGGGCGAGGGCCTCGGCGATGTCGTTGTCGCTGTTGGTCAGCATGCGTTCGACGAGGGCGGAGAGCGGGGGCGAGGAGACCGTGGCAAGGGTCTCGGCCCGGGTGGTGGCCTTGGACGGGCCGGGGGCCGTGGTCTTGATGCCGTGGGACTTCAGGAGGTCGCCGAAGCGGCGGGCCGCGTCGTCCGACGGGTCGGGGACCCGGGCGACCGGGCCGCGCGTCGAGTCGTCGGTGCGGCCCTCGTCGGCCATCAGGGGGCTGACGAGGGCGAGGTTGGGGTTGACCCCGATCGGGTGCTTTTCGTCGCCCGCGTAGAGCGTCGTGTCGTAGGACAGCGTCACCTCGCGGACGCCCCGCTCGGCGAGGGCGCCGGCCGTGTCGGCGGCCAGGTCCCGCAGGCTCGCCGAGCCGGCGGAGTCCTCGTGGGCGGTGAGCGTGGGGTCGCCACCGCCGACCAGGACGACTTCCTTCGTGTCGGGTTCCAGCGCGGCGCGGGTGGTGACGCGGTGGTCGGCGCCCATGGCGGACAGCGCTGCCACGGCCGTGGCGATCTTGGTCGTCGAGGCCGGGGTGAGCGCGGCGTCGGAGCCCGTGCCGTACAGGCGCCTGCCGCTCGTGACGTCCACGACCGTGGCGGCCGGCCGGGGACCGAGTGCGGGGTCCTTCAGCAGGGGCGTGAGGGCGTCCGCGAGGGCCTGGCCGTCAGGGGCGGACTTCACCTTGCTGATGCCGCCGAGCCCGGTCAGCACCGGGGCGGCGCTGGGGGCGGGCCGGGGCCGGCCGGGGGCACCGGAGGTGCCGCCGTGATCTGTGCCACCCGGGCGGTTCAGGGCGGCGGCCCGGTCCCGCTCGGCCGTACGCTGACCCGAGGAGTCCCAGGGACCGGCGGCGGTCACCACACCGGCGGCCAGTGCGAGACCGGCGGTGGCGGCACCCGCGGTGTACTGCCAGGTCTTCGGCCGCGTGAGCCGCGCGACCTGCGGTTTCCCGGCCCGTGCAAGCCGCGCGACCCGTGGTTTCGCGGCCGCCGCGGCCCGGGCCAGGCGCGGTCGTACGGCGCCCGCGATCCGCACCATGTGCGGTCTCGCGGACCGCCATGGCCTCAGCTCTGGCACGAACACCAGCCCCTTTCGCGATCACAC
Organism: Streptomyces sp. CA-179760; assembly: GCF_050937045.1. Lineage (NCBI taxonomy): Bacteria > Bacillati > Actinomycetota > Actinomycetes > Kitasatosporales > Streptomycetaceae > Streptomyces > Streptomyces sp. CA-179760. Next base: position 5,446,340 of record NZ_JBNJLZ010000001.1, on the reverse strand, counting down.
ACCTGCGTGAGGGACACTTAACCACCAGAACTATGTGTTGATCATGGAGGAGCCACCGGTGGAGTTCGACGTCACGATCGAGATTCCGAAGGGTTCGCGCAACAAGTACGAGGTGGACCACGAGACCGGTCGTATCCGCCTGGACCGGCGACTCTTCACCTCGACCGCCTACCCGACCGACTACGGCTTCGTCGAGAACACCCTCGGCGAGGACGGCGACCCGCTGGACGCGCTGGTCATCCTGGACGAGCCGACCTTCCCGGGCTGTCTCATCAAGTGCCGTGCGATCGGCATGTTCCGTATGACGGACGAGGCGGGTGGCGACGACAAGCTGCTGTGCGTGCCGGCGACGGACCCGCGTGTGGAGCACCTGCGGGACATCCACCACGTGTCGGAGTTCGACCGCCTGGAGATCCAGCACTTCTTCGAGGTCTACAAGGACCTGGAGCCCGGCAAGTCGGTCGAGGGCGCCGACTGGGTGGGCCGTACGGACGCCGAGGTCGAGATCGAGCGGTCCTACAAGCGTTTCAAGGAGCAGGGCGGGCACTGACCCCTCCCTGGTTTCCTCGGGCCGCACGCCCTGCGCGTGCGGCCCGTTCGTCCGTCTGTGCGCATACTGAAGCTGTGGGGGGTACGAGGCTGACGTGTCGTACAGGGAGCGCCAGGCAGTGACGGACGCGAAGGACCGCAAGCCGAAGTCGGACGAGGCGAGGAGTGGTTTCTCGCCTCCCGGTGGGGCCGCCGTCGACGGGGAGATGTCGACGACGTCGGAGTTCGCGATCCCGGAAGGGCTGGCCGTCCACCGGACGCCCGGTGCGGAGGCCGAGACGACGTCCGAGTTCTCCCTGCCGGAGGGGATGGGCGTCCCGCAGGCGCCCTCGGCGGAGCCCGAGGGGTCGGCGTTCACCACGCCGAGCACCTACAGCGCGAAACAGGCCCCCACGGCGTTCACCCCGCCGAGCGGGATCCCCGTGGTCAGTCTGACCAAGGACGTGCCCTGGCAGGACCGGATGCGCACCATGCTGCGCATGCCGGTGGCGGAGCGGCCCGCGCCGGAACCGAGCCAGCGCAGTACCGACGAGTCGGGGCCCGCCGTGCCGCGCGTGCTCGACCTGACGCTGCGTATCGGCGAGTTGCTGCTGGCGGGCGGTGAGGGCGCCGAGGACGTGGAGGCGGCCATGTTCGCCGTCTGCCGGTCGTACGGTCTCGACCGCTGCGAGCCGAACGTCACCTTCACGCTGCTGGCGATCTCCTACCAGCCGTCGCTCGTCGACGACCCGGTCACGGCGTCGCGGACCGTGCGCCGCAGAGGCACCGACTACACGCGGCTGGCGGCCGTGTACCAGCTGGTGGACGACCTCAGCGACGACGAGACGGCGGTCTCCCTGGAGGAGGCCTACCGGCGGCTGGCGGAGATCCGCCGTAACCGGCACCCCTACCCCGGCTGGGCCCTGACCGGCGCGAGCGGGCTGCTGGCCGGTGCGGCATCCGTGCTCGTCGGCGGTGATCTGCTCGTCTTCGTCGCGGCCGCGCTCGGCGCGATGCTCGGTGACCGGCTGGCGTGGCTGTGCGCGGGGCGCGGGCTGCCGGAGTTCTACCAGTTCACGGTGGCCGCGATGCCGCCGGCCGCGATCGGGGTCGCGCTCACGCTCGTCCATGCGGATGTGAACGCCTCCGCGGTCATCACCGGTGGGCTGTTCGCGCTGCTGCCCGGACGGGCACTGGTGGCGGGGGTGCAGGACGGGCTGACCGGCTTCTACATCACCGCGTCCGCGCGTCTGCTGGAGGTCCTGTACTTCTTCGTGGGCATCGTCGCGGGTGTGCTGCTGGTGCTGTACTTCGGGGTGCAGCTCGGGGCGCGGCTGAACCCCGACGGGGCGCTCGGGATCTCCGACCAGCCGGTGCTGCTGATCGGGGCGTCGATGCTGTTGTCGCTGGCGTTCGCCGTGCTGCTCCAGCAGGAACGATCCACCGTGGTGTGGGTGACGCTGAACGGCGGTGTCGCGTGGGTCGTGTACGGCGCGATGCACCTTGCCGGGGAGATCTCGCCGGTGGCGTCCACGGCCGCGGCCGCGGGGCTGGTGGGGCTGTTCGGGCAGTTGTTGTCGCGGTATCAGTTCGCTTCGGCTCTGCCGTACACGACTGCCGCGATCGGGCCGCTGCTGCCGGGTTCCGCGACGTACTTCGGACTGCTGGCGATCGCGCAGAACGAGATCGACGAGGGGCTGGTGTCGCTGTCCAAGGCGGTGGCGCTGGCCATGGCGATCGCCATCGGGGTGAATCTGGGGTCCGAGATCTCGCGGATGTTCCTGCGGATCGGGTCTGCGGAGAAGCGGCGGGCCGCCAAGCGGACCAGGGGTTTCTAGTGCCGTTGGCGGCCGCGGGCCGGTGGGGTTGTTCGCGCCCCCACGGCGGAGCCGCACATGGATGCAGCCCCGCGCCCCCGAACTGGTCGGCTCAGTAGCCCCCGTTGTAAGGCTGCTGGTTCCCCTGCTGCTGTTGCTGGCCGTAGCCCGGGGCCTGGGGGTACTGGTTGTAGTACTGCTGGTCGTTGTAGCCGTTCTGGTTGCCGTAGGGCTGCTGCTGGTGCGGGGGCTGGTCGTCCGGGGTGATGCGGCGGAGCTGGGTCGTGGCGTCGTCCATGGCGGGCAGCTGGGACTGGGGGGCCTGCGGTGTGGCCGCCGCGCGCTTCTTCTTGGAGCGCTCGCGCAGGTACTCGATGATGATCGGGACGAGGGAGAGCAGGACGATCAGGACGAGGATCGGCTCGATGTTCTTCTTGATGAAGCCGATCTGGCCGAGCCAGTAGCCCGCGAGGGTGACGCCGGTGCCCCAGGCGATGCCACCGATCACGTTGTACGTGAGGAAGGTGCGGTACTTCATGCGGCCGGCGCCGGCCACGATGGGGGCGAAGGTGCGCACGATCGGGACGAAGCGGGCCAGGACGATCGCCTTGGGGCCGTACTTCTCCATGAACTCGTGTGCCTTTTCCAGGTTCTCCTGCTTGAAGAGCTTGGAGTTGGGCCGGTTGAAGAGCTTCGGGCCCAGGAACTTGCCGATCATGTAGCCCACTTGGTCACCGACGACGGCGGCGATCACGATCAGCGTGCAGACCAGCCACAGCGGCTGGGTGATGTAGGTGCCCTCGGCCACGAAGAGGCCGGCCGTGAACAGCAGGGAGTCGCCAGGCAGGAACGCGAAGAGTCCGGACTCCGCGAAGACGATGAGCAGGATGCCGGGCAGGCTGAACGTGGAGATCAGATAGTCCGGGCTGAGCCACTCGGGGCCGAGCGCAAGCGTGGTCACGGGGATGTGGCTCCTGCTGCTGGGGGATACGGGCTGGGGCTGACTGCCTCAAAGTATCAACGCGGCCGTCATGGCCCAGGTTCCATGGGCGTACTCAGGATGCACTGTGAGCGCTCCCGGTCAAAGCTGTGAACCATGGGCATCGACGAATACGGCGGCGGACAGGGCCCTCAGCCCGACGTCCTCGTCGTCACCACGAACGACGTACCCGGCTACCGCGTGCAGGAGGTGCTCGGCGAGGTCTTCGGCCTGACGGTGCGCTCCCGGCACCTGGGGAGCCAGATCGGCGCCGGGCTGAAGTCGATGGTCGGCGGCGAGCTGCGCGGGCTCACCAAGACGCTCGTGCAGACCCGCAACCAGGCCATGGAGCGGCTCGTCGAGCAGGCACGCGCGCGTGGTGCCAACGCTGTGCTCGCGTTCCGCTTCGATGTGACGGAGGCGGCGGACGTGGGTACGGAGGTGTGCGCGTACGGCACGGCCGTGGTGGTCGAGGCCGATCACACAGGGTGATCGAAGCCTCTCCAGTGGTAGCCGCACGCCGTCGGTGTCACCCCTCGTTCCGCGCCTTTCCGGCCAGCTCCGCGCGTTCGTCCCGCTGGGCGAAGACGTAGAGGAGCGCCGGGTGCGTGGCACCGAACGCCAGTACGAAGCGGTTGAGGCCCATGAACTGCCCGATTCCCAGATGGAACAGCGTCATGGAGCCGAGGTAGGCCTTCGCCGCGGGCCTGGGCAGGACGAAGACCAGCGGGAAGGAGACCTCCGCGGCGATCGTCCCCCAGGTCACGAGCTTTCCCACCGTCGGGTACTTGTGCACGAGCCGGTAGACGCGCTGGTCGCCGTAGTTGCGCGTACGGATGACGCCGCTGAACGCCTCTCCGCTGAGCCACACCGGGGACACGAGCTTGACCACACCGGACGCGACATAGGAGATGCTCGTCTCCAGCGCCAGCGCGCGCATCGCGACGTCGCGGGCCTTGTCGCCGTCCTTGAAGGTGCCGGTCGAGGCGAGGGCGATGTTGATCACTTGCTGGAGCTGGTCGGCGCCGTCCCCGCCGAAGGGGGAGCGCAGTCGTCCGGCCGCGCCCGTCGCCGCCAGGACGGCACTGCCCGCCGTGCGCACTCCGCGCTTGTGGCCCCAGATCAGCGTGGCGGCGGAAGCACCCGCCTGTATCCCGTACAGGGCGACCGCCGCCTGCTTGGACTCAAGGGCGCGGGTCAGCCGGGGAAAGCGCTTGGCGAACCTGGGGCGCATGTTCGCCAACTGCCCGCTCAGCATTTCGCCTTCTTCGAACTTACGCGTCTGGCTCAGCATTTCGAGTGCGGAGACCAGCGTACCCAGCGAAGCCACTCTGCGTGCCGTGACCTCGGGCGGAGCGCTGAGGAACATGGATAGGTGCTCCCGTTGGTGTGATGCGAGTACGGTGGATACGAAAAGCGGCGGCACGGTATGCGTATCGGGCGTACCGTGCCGCCGCGTCTTTCATCGGACGGAGCTAGCGATGCCGGTCAGCGTCGCCCGCCGGCCGGCTGTTCAGCCCGCGAGGTCGTTCGTGACCTCGTTGAGGGCGTAAGCGGTCGCGGCGGTCACGGCGACACCCTCGGGGGTCGCGATGGTGGCCGTCGGGGTGAGCATGGTCGGGGTCGCCTCGTTGCCGATACGGCCCGGGGTCACGTCCGCCAGCTCGGTGTTGGCGAAGTCGGCCACAACAGACATTGTTGTCCTCTTTCTCTCAGAAAAGCTCGGAGCGAGTTCTCCAGCCGTTCGGCGGGAGGGCGCGGACTCACGCGGCACGAGGGTGCCGAGTGAGCTCGCGGCTTCCAGTCGAGGGGGTTGATCGACTCGCTATGCGGCTATCCGCGAAGGCGCGTCAGCCGGGGTGACGTCTCCCTCCAGAGGGAATTCCATGGAGACGAAGACGGGTTCGATGTTCCGGTCTTCCGGGCTGGTGGGATACGAGTGCAGCAGCATGAACTGGCTGTGCGAGGCGCCCTCGGCATGCGGCAGATGGAGCTGGATGTAGCGCGCCAGCAGCCGGTACCCGGTCGCCGTCGTCACCGGAAGCACCTCGGATCCGAAGGCGACCGCATGGGTCAGGGCGTGCTGAGTGGCGTCGAACAGGGCCTTCGGGCTCCGGTTGCGGGCGTTCCAGGCCAGCGCGTACCACGGCCGGTCCTGGACGATCGGGACCTCTGTCCACTCACCGGGCTTGCCGTCGTCAAGGTCACGGTAGAGGAGATGGTTGTCCTTGACGCCGGGGTTCGGCCCGAAGAAGCGCCAGTTCGGGGTCGGTATGCGCAGCCTCCCGCGGCTCAGGAGGCCGTCGAAGCGCTGCTCGGGGATCTGGGCCACGGCCGTCGCGACCAGCCATACGGCGAGCGACGTCGTGACGGCGGCGACCTTCACGCGTTCGGCGTTCGGAATCATGGTCATGCCAATTCCTCCTCCCGCTCCGCAGCGCCGTCAACGGCCCGGAGTCCCTTGGTGGACGGCCGCCACGACGTCCCGAGCGGCTCGGAGGGCGGTTCGCCGGCGATCAGCTCCGCCACCTCTTCGGCGTGCGGCCGCACGGAGAGCAGCGACTCGTGATCGGAGCCGGTGACGAAGTGGTGCCGGGCCCGCTGGGAGATGACGGCCAGTCTGGCCTGGATACCGGCGTGCAGGGTGTTGTCGCCGATGTTGTTCTCCGCCGTGATGACCGTCAGCGGGCAGTCGAGATCCGTCAGTTGCGGATAGGTCATCGCGTCCCGGTACTCCCGATGGGCCGTGGCCCAGGTGCGGGGAGTCGTCTGGAAGGCCCGGTAGCTCCGGTTGACGTCCGGGCGGTACTGCTGGTTCCGGTTCATGGCGGGGCGGAAGACCGACAGACCCGTACCGGCGAACACCTGCTCCATCACCATCCGCTGGTTGGACCAGCGGTCGACGTCGGTTCGGCGGGCGTGGCGCAGGCTGACCACTTCGGTGGCGTCGATCATGACCACGTGAGTCACGCCCTCGGCCGCGTCCGGATGCAGCGCGGCATAGGCCGCGACGAGGTATCCGCCCAGGGAATGGCCTGCCAGGACGACCGGAAGGCCGGCCAGGTAGGTGTCCCGCAGTTCCTGCAACAGCTCGAAGTGCGGGTCCAGGCCGTACCGGGAGTCCGGCGTGCTGAGCCCGTAGCCGGGGCGGTTGAACCGCACGTACGCCATGTCCGCGGGAAGTGCGCCACAGACCCAGTCCCAGTATTCCTGAGGCGCACCCATACCGTTGTCGAGCAGAACGGCGCGCTGTGCCTGCGGAGGAATATGGACGTCAACCTCGACGAGACTGCCGTCCGGTCTCTCGTGCAGCTGGTAGCGACGCGCACGCTCGCGTTTGCCAGTGAATCGCGTTACCGCACCGGCCAGCAGGCTAGCGCCGGCCAATCCAGAAATGCCGACGGCAAACTGGCGCTCCAAAGACGCCACATTCCCTCCCCCGTGATGTGAAGTGACTGTCTGCCCGGAAGGCTAACACGCAATCCCGGTCTCAATTTATGAGTTAATTGACGAGCCGACCCGGGCGGGTTCCTTCACGTCGCTGCGGCGGGCGTAGGGCCGTGCTCCGGCCGTACTTCCGCAGTTCCATGTAGAGTTCGCCGATCGTCACCTTGAGCATGGCGTTTTCTTTTGCCATCTCGGCCATTCGGGACGCTTCCTCGGTGGGTTTTCCACCCTCGCCGGCCAGGCCACTGCGGCCGCCCTCAATAAACTGCCGGCGCCAGTTCGATACCGACTGCTCGGACACCCCTGCTTCCCGTGCGGCTTCGGCCGCTGTCAGTTCACCGCTCATCACTCGGACCACCAGGCCGAGTTTCTTGTCTACCGGAAGTACTGGCGGACGCCCCACGTACAACCCCCTTGTAGCCAAACGTGTGTTGTGTGCAGTGCGCTCAGGGTTTGACGTAGGAGCACATGAACATGGGCGCCTCTTGGCTGTAAGGGGTGCCGTCCCATCGGGACATGTGGGCCTCGGGCTCCAGACCAGCCGCGCGGGCGTAGCCGTCGACGTCCTCCGGGGTCGTCAGCCGGGTGAGTTCACTGCCCACCCGGGTGGTGCCGTCGGCCTGGTACAGGATGTGCGAGCAGCGCCACAGACCGCCGTCGAGCAGGGTGGAGTGGGTCTGCACACCCGTCCCGGGCTCCGGGTAGGGGACGAAGTAGGTGGTGCGGTTCCGGCCCTCGTGAAGTTCCAGGATCGGCGGCTTGTTGTGCGTCTCGATGACCAGCCGTCCACCGGGAACCAGCAGGTCGGCCGCGCGTCGCACGGCCCGTTGCTGATCCTCGGGAGTGGTCAGGCACGACAAGGTCGCGCAGACGCAGTACACCATCCCGTAGCGGGAGTCCGAGGTGTAGGTGCGTATGTCCCCGTGCACCGGGGTGACGTCCCCGCCGTCCTCGAGCTTGACGCGCAGCGCGTCCAGCATCTCCGGAGAGGAGTCCACGCCGGTCACCTGGCCGACGCTCCGGGACAGTGGAATGGCGATCCGCCCGGTACCGACACCGAATTCAAGGGTCCCCGCCTCTGGAGCGGGGTGGCGCGCCTGCAACCCCTTTACAGCCTCGGCGGTAATCCTGTCATCCGGGATCAGCCGGTCGTACCACCCTTCGAACTGTCTGCCGTAGCCTATGTCTTCAACTCCGGTTACCACAGAACTTCCCCGTTCATGATGTCCCCACTGCCATACCGATGGGAGCGTCATGAAGCCGAGGAGTTGGAGCCGGGCAAGACGTGAGATGCCGGCTACAGCGGTTGCGGAAAGCTCCGCGACCGCCCGCGTGAATAGTCAGACAGCACGGTAACGCCTCAACGGAGCTTGTGGGGAGCTTCGTTGGCACCACCGTACCAAAGCGATATGGCCAGTTCCATGGATTTTGCGCGCCAATCCCGGAGGGGCGCGCCGCGCATTTATCTGGGATGCCGGAATGCAAGTGGTGCCGAATCGGGCGCCAAGTCGGGTACCTCGCATATCCCGAAACAATGCCGGAGTGCGGAAAGGGCAGCCAGGTATCCAGACATTCCGTGCACACTGGGACCCGGAGGAGTGGACGAGGAGCACAGGAAGACTCCGGGCAGCGGGGTCCGGTAGGGGTCGAGGCGCGGGAGGGGCCGCGCGATGCTCTGATAGAGCGTCATCGCCCCGGAACCGATGTCCCCGCCCACGTAGTTGGGGTTGTAGGCCTCGTACGCGGCGGCGGCGACGGAGCGGTGGGCGACGACGGTGTCCCCGAACCCGGGGGCGTAGCGCTCGATCCGCGCCCGGACCAGGTCGTAGGGGTCGGTGGGGTCACCGTTCGGCACATGCGCGTACGCCCACACCGGGCGCTTGCCGGGCAGGGCCCGCCCGGGGTCGGCCACCGCAGGGTCGACCACGAGGACGAACGGCTCCCCGGTACGCACTCCGCGGGCGTTCGCCGTCTCCTGGCGCACCATCTCGGCGTGTGTGCCGCCCAGATGCACGGTTCCGGCGCGGCCCACCGCCGGGTCGGCCCAGGGGATCGGCCCGGAGACCAGGAAGTCGACCTTGGCGGCGCCCGGGCCGTAGCGGAACCGCTCCAGACCGCGCGCGTAGGCACGGGGCAGCCGGCCGCCCGCGAGGGCCAGCAGACCCTTGGGGCTGGTGTCGAGCAGCACCGCGCGGGCGCCGCGCAGTTCGGCCAGGTCCGTCACGTGGTGTCCGGTGTGGAAGACGCCGCCGTGTGCCGTGATGTCCTCGGCCAGCGCCTGTGCGATGCGTCCGCTGCCACCGCGCGGCAGCGGCCACCCCGTCCCGTGCGCCAGATGGCCCAGCAGCATGGCCACCCCGGCGGACGCCAGGCTCGGCAGCTTGCCGACCGCGTGCGCGGCGACACCGGTGAGCAGGGCGGGCGCCTCCTCGCCGCGGAACAGCGCCGCGCCGAGCCCGCTGCCGTGGACCGCCGCCCGGCTCGCCAGCAGCAGGGCCGCCGCCGAGGTCCGCGGCAGGGTGCGCGGTCCGGACAGGACGAGGTCGACGACCTCTTCGCTGCGCTGGAGCAGCGGGCCCATGAGCCGGCGCCAGCCGGGGCCGTCGGCGCCCAGGTGTTCGCACGTCTTCGCCAGTGAGCGGTAGGCCAGGGCGGCACGGCCCCCGTCCAGCGGATGGGCGTAACCGATCTCGGGCTGCAGGAGTTCGACCCCACGGGCCGGCAGGTCGAACGCGCGGAAGAACGGAGAGGCGGCGGCCATGGGGTGGACGGCGGAGCAGAGGTCGTGCACCACCCCGGAGTCGAAGAGCGAAGCGGTGCGCAGTCCTCCCCCGATGCTCTCGGCCGCCTCGTGGAGCTCCACGCGCAGACCGGCACGGGCCAGGACCACGCCGGCCGCGAGGCCGTTGGGTCCGGTGCCCACGATGGCGACGTCGGCGGTACTCACCAGTGCTCCTCACTCTTGATGGGCCGAAGCTGCATCGTCTGCTCGGCGAGTCCGGCGTACGACGGCCAGCCGACCGCGATGGAGGGCGGGGGCGTCCACGGTTCCACCGGTACCGGGCGGGCCGCCGGGGCGGCGAGGCCGGGCTCGGCGTGCAGTTGCGAGCCGGCGAGGCGCCGGTAGAGCTCGTCACGCTCCATCAGGTCCTGGTGCACTCCGGTGGCCCGGACTCGGCCCGCTTCCATCACCACGATCTGGTCGGCGTCTATCACCGTGGAGATCCGGTGGGCGATGGCGATGACCGCGCACCGCCGGGAGACGCGGCGCAGCACCTCGCGGAAGTCCCGCTCCGAGTCGGAGTCCAGGTTGGAGGTGGCCTCGTCCAGCAGCATGACCGCGGGCTGCTGCAGCAGGGTGCGGGCGATGCACAGGCGCTGCCGCTGTCCGCCGGACAACCCGGTGCCCTGGTCGCCGAGTTCGGTGTCCAGGCCGTGCGGGAGATGGGCGATCACCGAAGTGAGGCCCGCCATCGCCACCGCCTCCCGGATGGCGTCGTCACCGGCGTGGGGATGGGCGTAGGTCAGGTTCTCCCGGATGGTGCCGCGCATGGCCGCACTGTCCTGCTGGACGTAGCCCACCAGCCCGCGGACCGTGTCGAGGGGCAGCGCCTCGACGTTCTGCCCGCCGAGCCGGACGAGGCCGCCGTCCACCCGGTAGAAGCGTTCGAGCAGCTGGAACATGGTGGTCTTGCCCGCGCCCGAAGGCCCGACCACCGCCGTCAGCCCCGGGTCGGCACGCTGAACGAGACGCCGTCGAGGACCTGCGTCCTCTCCGCCTGCTTCCCTCGCCGGTAGGCGAAGCGCACATCGTGGAACTCGACCGCCGGCCAGTGCGGGGCCAGGTGCCCCAAGGTCGCGGAGCCCGCCGCGCCGGCCGTACCGTCGCCCTCCTGGGGCAGGCGGGCGAGTTCGTCCACCCGCTGGATGGCGGCGCGGCCCTGGACGAACTGGCCCACCCCCATGAAGAGCATGACCAGCGGCGACACCAGTTGGAACAGGTACATGATGAACGTGGTCAGACTGGCCATGTCCATCTCGCCGCGAGCCACCCAGGCCATCCCGAAACCCACGACGACGGCCAGGGCGCCTTGCGTGCCGACGTTCATGGAGGGCGTCAGCAACGCGTTGTAGGCGTTGACCCGGATGCCCGAGCGCCGCGTCTTCTCGGCCAGTTCGCCGATGCGGGCTGCCTCACGGGCCTCGGCGCGGGACGCCTTCACCGTGGGCAGCGCGGAGAGCACGCGCTGGATGCCGCCGGCGAAGGCACCGGTGTCGTCCCGGTTCCGCAGAGCGGCCTTGCGCAGCTTCCGGGCGAGCGTGACGGAGATGATGCTGGCGGTTCCCAGGCAGCTCATGGTGATGACCATCAGCCACAGATCGATGAGGAACATCAGCACGATGCCGCCGATGACCGTGGCGCCGCTGACGATCAGCTGGGCGAGGCTCTGCGCGAGGGCAATTCTCGCCAGCGAGGTATCGGTGACCGTGCGGGTGAAGATATCGCCCTGCGACTCTTTCGCGAACGCGGTGAGATCGGCGCGCAGAAGCCGTCCGACCAGGATCCGCCGAACGTCGAGGACGATATTCTCCCCGGCCCGCCCGATGACATAGGCCTGGAGCGAGGAGAACAGCGCGCCCGCGCAGAAGAGGCCGACGAGCTGGGCGACGGGGCCGGTCATCGAGTCTCGCCCGGCCGCGGCCTCGATCAGGTTGCCGATGGCCCAGGGCTGGGCGAGCGAGGCGCCCACCCCCAGCAGACCGAGCAGCACACCTGTGAGCAGCAGCCCGGTGTGCGCTCTGGCGACGCCCGCCACCGACTCCGCGCCGTTCGGGCCCCTCGCTTCAGGGCTCGCGTTTTTCACATGACTCGCCACAAGCGCTCCCCCGCTTTGTTCGAAGCTAACACGCCCCTTCCGGCCTAAAGTTATGAGTAGATTGAGCGATGGGCGGGCGGTCGTCGCATTACCTGAAGCGGCAAGAGGACTCGCGCAAATTAAGCGCTCTCCTTTTTTGCGTGCTTCTTACCCGGCGTGGTGGCGGTCCGCGTTCGCCGCGATCGCGTCCCTCAGGTGCTCGGCGAGGCCCGGGCGCATGGAGTCGTAGAACGCCTTGAAGCGCTCGTCGGCGACGTACATCTCGCCGAGGCAGCGGTGCACGTCGTACGAGCACTCGTAGAACCAGCCGCAGATGTGCTGCCGGTGTTCCTCGGCCATGTCCATGGCCGTCTCTCCGGTCGCGGGCTCACCGGCGTCCATCAGGGCGTTGTAGCGCTCGCCCCAGTCGGCCACCTCGGCCTGCATGCGTTTCCAGTCCTCCTTGGTGTAGCTCGCGGCCCGGCGCTGCGACTCGGCGTAGGAGTCGGTGCCGCCCCAGCGCCGCTCGGCCTCCTCGGCGTACTGTTCGGGGTCCTTGTCGCCGAAGACCTCGAAGCGTTCCTCGGGGGTCAGGTTGATGCCCATCGTGCGTGCCTCCATGGCGTGCTCCACGGCCGCGGCCATCTTGCTCAGCTTCTCGATCCGGGCGGTCAGCAGTTCGTGCTGCCGGCGCAGGTGGGCGCGCGGGTCCGCTGCCGGGTCGTCGAGCAGGGCGGCGACCTCGTCCAGGGGGAAGCCGAGCTCGCGGTAGAACAGGATCTGCTGCAGCCGGTCGAGGTCGGCGTCGCTGTACCGCCGGTGGCCCGCGTGGCTGCGTTCGCTCGGGACGAGCAGGCCGATGTCGTCGTAGTGGTGCAGCGTGCGCACCGTGACGCCGGCGAGGCCCGCGACCCGTCCCACCGAGTAGCTCACTTCCGCTCCCTTCTTCCTTCCGTGCTTCGTGCTTCGTGCTTCGTGCTTCGTGCTTCACGGTCGGGCCTCACGCCACGTGAGGTGCAAGCGTGTTTCCGGTTTGTTCCGTTTGATCCGTTTATCGTGTGCCCGTGGTCCAGGACTCCGAGCGGCAGGCGCCTTCCGTCACCCCCGCGACCCCCGCCCGTACGCTGCTGCCGTCGATCCTGCCCGCACTGGCCGTGGGGGTGATCTCCAGCCTGCTCCTGGTGGGGGTGGAGGTCGCCGCCGAGCAGCTCGAGGACGTGCTGTGGCAGACCGTGCCGGACGCGCTGGGGATCGGCCGGTACTCCGTTGCGTGGATGTTCGTGATGCTGTTCGCGACCGGTGTCGCGGTCGGTCTTGTGGTGTGGAAGGTGCCGGGGCACGCGGGCCCCGATCCCGCCACCCTCGGCCTGGACGCCCCGGTCCTGCCGCCCGTCGTGCTGCCGGGGCTGCTGCTGGCGACCGCGCTGATGCTGGCCGGCGGGCCGAGCCTCGGCCCGGAGAACCCGATCATCGCCGCGAACGTCGGCCTGGCGGTCTGGCTGGGCGGCCGGGCCCTGCCCCGGGTGCCGGGCCGGATCTGGCCCGCGCTGGCGGAGGCGGCGACGCTCGGCGCGCTGTTCGGCACACCTGTGGCGGCGGCCCTCGTCATCTCCGAGGTGCTGGCCCGGCAGGAGACGCGCGGCATGCTGTGGGACAACCTCTTCGCGCCGCTGACCGCCGCGGCCGCCGGCTCCCTGACCGTCTCCCTCGTCGACCATCCCAGCTTCGACCTGAACCTGCCGTCCTTCGGCCGGCCGGGCTGGTCCGACCTGCTGGCGTCGGTCGTGGTCGCCTCGGTGGGCGCGCTGCTCGGCATGTGCGCCGTGCGCGCCTTCCCGTACGTCCACGCGGCCTTCCGCCGGATGCGGCACCCGATGCTGATGCTCCCGGCGGGCGGGGTCGTGCTGGGCGGCCTCGCCGCGCTGGGCGGCCATCTGACGCTGTTCAAGGGACTCGACGAGATCGCCACGCTGGCGCACGACCCGGACGGCCGGTCGGCCGGGGAGTTCGCCGTCATGACCATGGTGAAGCTCGCCGCGCTGGTCGTCGCCGCGTCCTGCGGGTTCCGCGGCGGACGGATCTTCCCCGCCGTGTTCGTCGGCACCGCCCTCGGGCTGTGCGCACACGCCCTGGTGTCCGGGGTGCATCCCTCGGTGGGTGTGTCCGCCGGTGTGCTCGGGGTGCTGCTGGCCATCACGCGGCAGGGCTGGATCAGCCTGTTCGTCGCCGCGGTGCTGGTCGCCTCGCCGGGGATCATCTCCCTGCTCTGCGTCGCCTCGCTGCCGGCCTGGCTGCTCGTGACGGGACGGCCCCAGATGCAGCTGCGCCAGGACGGGACGTCGATCCGCTGACCCCGCTCCCCCACCCACCCTGGAGGCTCCCTTGCCGCTCAACGAAGGCCCCCGTCAGTCCGGCGAACACCGCCTGTCCGTCAACCCCTTCTACGGCCCCGCCAACCCGCTCGGCGACATGGCCGAGGCCCCGCCCACGCACCGGCTCCCGGACCAGCCCGTGGCACCGGCGACCGCCCATCAACTGGTGCGCGACGAGCTGATGCTCGACGGCAACGCGCGGCTGAACCTCGCCACCTTCGTCACCACCTGGATGGAGCCGGAGGCCGGGCTGCTGATGGCGGAGTGCCGGGACAAGAACATGATCGACAAGGACGAGTACCCGCGCACGGCCGAGCTGGAGCGGCGGTGTGTGGCGATGCTCGCCGACCTGTGGCACGCGCCCGATCCGGCGGCGGCCGTGGGGTGTTCGACGACCGGGTCGAGCGAGGCGTGCATGCTCGCCGGGATGGCGCTGAAGCGGCGCTGGGCCAAGCGCAACGCCGACCGGTACCCGGCGGCGCGGCCCAACCTGGTGATGGGCGTGAACGTGCAGGTCTGCTGGGAGAAGTTCTGTAACTTCTGGGAGGTGGAGGCCCGTCTCGTGCCCATGGAGGGCGAGCGGTTCCATCTGGACCCGCAGGCCGCCGCCGAACTGTGCGACGAGAACACCATCGGGGTCGTGGGGATCCTGGGCTCGACCTTCGACGGGTCCTACGAGCCGGTCGCCGAGCTGTGCGCGGCGCTGGACGCGGTGCAGGAGCGGACCGGGCTCGACATCCCCGTGCACGTCGACGGGGCGTCCGGTGCCATGGTCGCGCCGTTCCTCGACGAGGACCTGGTGTGGGACTTCCGGCTGCCGAGGGTGGCGTCGATCAACACCTCGGGGCACAAGTACGGGCTGGTCTACCCGGGTGTCGGCTGGGCGCTGTGGCGGGACGCCGAGGCACTACCGGAGGAGTTGGTGTTCCGGGTGAACTACCTGGGCGGCGACATGCCGACCTTCGCGCTGAACTTCTCCCGGCCCGGCGCACAGGTCGTGGCGCAGTACTACACGTTCCTGCGGCTGGGCCGGGACGGCTACCGGGCCGTGCAGCAGGCCGCGCGGGACGTGGCCACGGGCATGGCCGCACGGATCGAGGCCCTCGGCGACTTCCGGCTGCTGACCCGGGGCGACGAGCTGCCGGTGTTC
Source organism: Streptomyces sp. CA-179760 (assembly GCF_050937045.1). NCBI lineage: Bacteria > Bacillati > Actinomycetota > Actinomycetes > Kitasatosporales > Streptomycetaceae > Streptomyces > Streptomyces sp. CA-179760. The sequence continues at coordinate 5,431,191 of NZ_JBNJLZ010000001.1, read as the reverse complement.
GCCTTCACGACCACGCCGGACGTGACGGCGTACGACGTCTTCGACGTCTCCCGGCGGCTGCGCGAGAGTGGCTGGCTGGTGCCCGCGTACACCTTCCCGCCGCACCGGGAGGACCTGTCCGTGCTGCGCGTGGTGTGCCGCAACGGCTTCTCCGCGGACCTCGCCGAGCTGCTCACCCAGGACCTGGAACGGCTGCTCCCGGAACTGCGCCGGCAGCCGGGGCCCCTGACCCGCGACAAGCAGGCGGCCACCGGGTTCCACCACTAGCGGGTGTCGTCGTCCGGGAGTACGCCGACGAAGGGGGCGCCCTCGCCCGCGAAGGTGTAGGCGCCGGCGCGGATGCGTTCGATGAGGTCGCGGGTCCACTGCGCGCCCGTGTCGGCCGAGTGGACCCAGAAGTTCATGATCTCGCCGATGTGGCCGAGCTGCTGCGGGCCGTCCTCGGGCAGGTAGTCCTCGACGACGGTCGCGCGCCACTCCTCGATGGACCGCACCCGCTGCTCCAGGAGGCCCAGGGCCTCCTCGCGGCCGAGGTCGACCATGAAGCCGAGCGCGGTGGTGAGCACGTCCGGCTTCTGGTCGTAGGCGGTGAGCGACTGCCGGAGCAGCTTGAAGTACTCCTCGGTGCCCTGCTCGGTGATCTCGTACTCCGTGCGCGGCGGGCCCCCGGCCGTGGACGGGGCGATCTCGTGCGCCACCAGCAGCCCCTGCTTCGCCAACTGCTTCAGGGCGTGGTAGATCGAGCCGGGCTTGGCGTTGGACCACTCGTGAGCGCCCCAGTACTCCAGGTCGCCCCGTACCTGGTAGCCGTGGGCCCGCCCGTGCTGGCGGACCGCGCCGAGCACGAGCAGGCGGATCGCTGACATGGGCTCCAGGTTAGGACCCGGCCGTCTCCCGCTCTGCCTCGGCCACCAGCTCGAAGGCCGTCCTGCCGTCCAGCGACTCGCGGATGATGTCGGCATGGCCTGCGTGCCGGGCCGTCTCGCGGATCAGGTGGAGGCACAGCCAGCGCATCGACAGCCACTCGTCCTTCGGGTTCCAGGACGTCCTCGGCAGCTCGAAGGTGTCGTCGAGGCTGGGCACCGCGCGGATGAACGCCTCCGTCTCGGCCGCCACGTTCTCGTAGTACGCGAGCTGCGACTCCACGTCCTCGTCGCCGACCAGCACGAAACACTCGTGCCAGTTCGACTCGTCGCGGTGCACGGCCGGCGGCTCGCCCTTGGCCCGGGCGATCCAGCCCTGCTCGGCCTCGGCGACGTGCTTGAGCAGACCGGCCAGGGACAGCTCACTGGCGCTGGGGCGGGACGAGGCCTGCTCCTCCGTCAGGCCGAGCAGGGCCCGCCGGATGCCGCCGCGCTGCTCGGCGATGAAGGACAGGAGCGCTCCGCGCTCGTCGCCGGGTGCCTCGGGTCCCACGTGCTTCACCATGGACGGCCGCCTCTCGTCGGTTGGCCTGCTGTCTGACGCCTGCTGCCTGACGCCGATTGCCTGACAAGGACGAAACTACGGACCCTTGCGGTCAGGTTCTGTCCGCAAAGGGCCGGGCCCTGGACGGCCGCGGGAGCCCGTGAGGGCCGCCTAGGGCCTGTCGTTTGGATCAGGTCGCAGGAAACTGACGGTTCCTGGAAATCGCCGGTGAGCGGGGTCTGGTGCGTGCAGCTGCAAGGCGGAGGAGGGCGGCGATGCGGAGCATCGGCAACCGACGACAACGCGGCAGATGCGCGTGCCGGACCCCGCGTCTGCGGCGTGATCCGAACGACAGGCCCTAGTAGTGCTTCGTTAGGTTCTGGGCTGTCTGTGGCTTCTTCGGGGGTTGGGCAGGGGGCGTCCGCAGGTGGTGCAGGTACCGGTCCAGCACCTGAGCAGGTCCTGAAGAATGTCGAGGACCTGGTAGAGGGTCAGGCCGGTGTGCGGACTTTTGGGTCGAGCCGCCTGAGGGTGAGGAAGGCCTGGGCGGCGGTGACGAGGGTGACGTGGTGGTGCCAGCCGCGCCAGGTGCGGCCCTCGAAGTGGTCCAGTCCCAGGCCATGCTTGAGCTCGCGGTAATCGTGCTCGATCCGCCAGCGCATCTTCGCCCACCGCACCAGGTCAGCGGCCGGTGTGGTGGCGGGCAGATTCGATATCCAGTAGTCCGTCGGAGTGTCCTGGCCCTCCGGCCATTCAACGAGGAGTGTCTGGACGGGCAGGACACCGTCCCACTGGTTGCGGCCGCCGCCCGCCGCCTGGGCTGCGGCGAGGGACTGCTTGCCCGCGGGCCGCACGCTCAGCACCGCGAACCGTGAGGTCATCGCGCCTTTGCTGCCCTGCCGCCAGGTCACCTCGGTGAACCGCTCCGCACCCGCCTCCGCTGCGAGGACGCAGACGGCTCGTGGTGGGGTGCGATAGCGGGCAAGGGTGGGCGGCCCGAGCCCACCGTAAGCAGGCTGGTGCGGCTCGGTATTCTCCGGGTGAGCGACTTCCTTCCCGTTCAGGGCCAGGACATAGGACAGCCCTCGCTCCTCAAGGCCGAGCCGGAAGGGGGTGCTGACGCCGTATCCGGCGTCGGCGACCACGACCGGCGCCTTCAACCGCCAGTCGGCGAGCGTGTCCAGCAGGCCGAGCGCGAGACGCCACTTCTCCTGGTGCACCACGTCGTCGGGGACTCCTGCTCTGCGGCATCGGTCCGGCTCATCCGTCCACTCACGCGGCAGATACAACTGCCACTGCAACGGGCACGAGGCGGTGTCGGTGGCGGCATGGACACTGACCGCGACCTGGCAGTTCGCCCGTTTGCCGAGTGCTCCGCAGTACTGGCGGGCCACTCCGGCCGACGCCTTGCCGCACTTGGGGAACGACACGTCGTCGATCACCCACACCTCAGGTGTGATCACCTCGGACAGCCGCTCGGCGATCCGCTGCCTGACCGGCAGCGGATCCCACGGCGACTGGTTCACGAACTGCTGCAGGGCCTGCATGTTCCCGTCCGGCAGACGCTCGGCCATCGGCTGGACCGACTTGCGCCGGCCATCGAGCATCAGGCCCCGCAGATAACACTCGCCCCACCGCCGCTGATCCCGCCGCGGCAACGACCCGAACACATCGGCAACGAACTCCGCCAACTCACCCCGGAGCCGTTCCACCTCCCCCAACCTCACCCCGGGAAGCTGCCCACAATCAACCGAGATCACTCAACGTAACGAAGCACTACTAGTTCTCCAGGTACAGGCTCAGGTGCCGGCCGGTGTGCGAGTGGGCCGCCTTCGCCAGTTCGGCGGGCGTGCCCGTGAAGACGATCTCGCCGCCGGTGTTGCCGCCCTCCGGCCCGAGGTCGATGACCCAGTCGGCCTGGGAGATCACGGCCAGGTCGTGCTCGATGACGATGACGGTGTTGCCCCGGTCGACGATCCCGTTCAGCAGTCCGACGAGGTTGTCGATGTCGGACAGGTGCAGGCCGGTGGTCGGCTCGTCGAGGATGTAGACCGTGCCCGAGCCGGAGAGCCGGTCGGCGAGCTTGAGTCGCTGGCGTTCACCGCCGGACAGTGTGGCCAGCGACTGGCCGAGACCGAGGTAGCCGATGCCGGTCTCGATCAGGGCCTTGGTCTTCGCGCGCAGCGGGCCCGAGAGGAAGAACTCCCCCGCTTCCTCGGCGCGCCGCAGTCCCTGTCCGGTCAGCGTGTCGCTGGTGCGGAGTGCGTCGTAGGCGCCTTCGAAGACGATCGTGCCGCCGTGCACGCCGGCCCGCGGCCCGATCTCGACGACGTGGTCGGCGACCGCCATGACGTCGGGGTCGTGCTCCACGACGAGGACCGTGTTGCCCTTGTCGCGCAGTGCCCGCAACAGGTCGTTGAGCCGGCTGACGTCGCGCGGGTGCAGGCCGACGCTGGGCTCGTCGAAGATGTAGGTCAGGCCGGTCAGTTCGCTGCCGAGGTGGTTGACGAGCTTGAGCCGCTGGCCCTCGCCGCCGGAGAGCGAGGTGGTGGACCGGTCGAGGGTGAGGTAGCCGAGGCCGATGGCCTGGATCTGCTCCAGCTTCTCGATGATGGTGGTGACGAGCGGGGTGTCGAGCCGCTCCCGGAGCGTGGCGACCACGCCGATGAGGTCGCTGACCTGCATCTGGGACCAGTCGGAGATGTTGTGGCCGTCGATGCGGGTGGCGAGCGCCTTCTGGTTGAGCCGGGCACCCTCGCAGGTGGGGCAGACGCCGTCGGTGAAGAACTCGGCCGCCTTGTCACGGGCCGCCTTGCTCATGCCGCCGGTGTCCCGCTTGAGGTGGCGTCGGACGAAGCCGTCCACCAGGCCCTCGTAGCGCAGTGCCAGCACGTTGCCGTTGGGGTAGGTCACCTCGACCGTGCCGCTGCTGCCGTGCAGCAGGGTGTGCGTCTCCTCGTCGGTGTAGTCCGCGAGCTTCTTGTCGGCGTCCAGGTGCTCGTAGTTGGCGTAGAACTGCCAGTTGGCGCTGCCGACGGTGCAGCCGGGCAGGAGGATGGCGCCCTCGGCGATCGACTTGCCGGGGTCGGTCATCAGCTCGGGGCTGGGGCGCCGGGCGCGGCCGAGGCCCTCGCACTCGGGGCACATGCCCTTGGGGTCGTTGAAGGAGTAGAGCCAGGTCTGGCCGAGTCCGTCGTTGCCGTGGTTGGCGAAGAGCACGCGCATCACGGTGTAGACGTCGGTGACGGTGCCGACGGTGGAGCGGGCGTTGCCGCCGAGGGGGCGCTGGTCGACCACGACCGGGGTGGTCAGCCGGGTGACCGCGTCCACGTGCGGCCGTTCGAACTTGGGCAGGTCGTGCCGGATGTTCCAGGGGAAGGTGGCGTTGAGCTGCCGCTGGGCCTCCACGGCGACGGTGTCGAAGACCAGGGAGGACTTTCCGGAGCCGGAGACGCCGACGAAGACCGAGATCCGGTTCTTGGGGATGACGAGGGAGACGTCCTTCAGGTTGTTCTCTCGGGCACCTACGACCTGGATGCCCTCGTCGGTTGCGGTAACCGGCGTCTGGTTCACAACTCATCCTTTCCGCATGGGACTCACTGCACTTGCGTCTGCGCGCGGACGGCGCGCAGCAGTTCGGGGTCCTGCGGGTCGACCGTGGGGCCGAACCGGGCCACGGGTTCGCCGGTGGGCGAGACGAGGAACTTCTCGAAGTTCCAGCGCACGTCGCCGGTGTGGCCCTCCGTGTCGGCCAAGGGGGGCAGGGCGGCGTAGAGGGGGTTGCGGTCCGCTCCGTTGACGGCGGTCTTCTCGGTGAGCGGGAACGAGATCTGAGCCGGCCAGGGCGACGTCCCGTCGGGGGAGGGCGGTGGACAAGCCGGGGAGGGATGTGAGCCGGCCCGGTGGACTGGCCGGCTCACATCCCCGGTTCAGGGTGGGGTCACCGGCTCAGGGAGCGGTACTTGCGGACGGCCAGCGGGAAGAAGACCGCGAAGATCGCGAGCGGCCAGACGAAGGACATGAGCATGGCGTGCTCGGCGATCCAGGAGGTGCCGCCGACCCCGGGGTTGCCGAACAGTTCCCGGGTGGCGTGGGCGGTGGACGACAGGGGGTTCCACTCGGCGATGGTCGCCAGCCAGCCCGGCATCATCTCCGGGGAGGCGAAGGTGTTGGCGACGATGCCCAGCGGGAAGAGCAGGGTGTAGACGGCGGAGGCCGCCTCCGGGGTCTTGATGATCAGGCCGAGGTAGATGCCGACCCAGAGCAGGGCGAAGCGCAGCAGGAGCAGGAGCGCGAAGGCGCCGAGCGCCTGCATGAACCCGTCGCTCCAGCTCCACCCGGCGATGGCCCCGCAGCCCACGAGGATCATCAGGACGACGGTGCTGTAGAGCATGTTGACGATGCTCTGCCCGATGACGACCGAGGCGGCCGACATGGGCATGGAGCGGAACCGGTCGGTGACGCCCTTGGAGGCGTCGGCGGTGACGCCGGCCATGGTCTCGCCGATGCCGAAGGCCATCGACATGACGAACATGCCGGGCATCAGGAAGTCCATGTAGTCCCCGCCGCCCTCGACCTGCATCCCGCTGCCGAAGATGCCGCCGAAGAGCAGCACCATGAGGATCGGGAAGGCGAGGCCTGCGAGGATCTGGGTGGGGTTGCGGGCCCAGTGGGACAGTCCGCGGAGCGTGAGCGTCCAGGAGTCCGCGAGGACCCAGCCCAGTCTGGCCAGCGGGTTCCTGGGCAGTTCGGGCGCGATGATCGCGGTGGTCATGACTGGGCGACCTCCTTGAGGCTCTGCTCGGCGGACGTGGCCGACCCGTTGCCGGTCAGGTTCAGGAACACCTCGTCGAGTGTGGGCCTGCGCAGGGCGATGTCCTCGGCCTCGATGCCGGCGTCGTCGAGCTCCCGGGTGACCGCGGTGAGGGCGGCGACCCGGTTGGCGACGACGACGCTGACGCGCCGGTCGTCGGCGTCCGTCTCGGGCTCGGCCCGCAGCAGCGCGCCGATCATGCGCCCGGCCCGTTCGAGGTCGTGGGCCCGGCGGAGCACAACGTCGATCCGGTCTCCACCGATCTTGTTCTTGAGCTGGTCCGGAGTGCCGGACTCGACGACCCGCCCGTTGTCGATCAGGGCGATCTCATCGGCCAGCTGGTCGGCCTCTTCGAGGTACTGGGTGGTCAGCATGACCGTGCGGCCCTCGGAGACCAGGCCGCGGACGGACTCCCAGACGTCGTTGCGGCCCCGCGGGTCGAGCCCGGTGGTGGGCTCGTCGAGGAACAGCACGGACGGGGCCAGGATGAGGCTGGCGGCGAGGTCGAGCCGCCGTCGCATACCGCCGGAGTACTGCTTGGCCGGCTTTCCGGCGGCCTCGGTCAGGCCGAAGCGCTCCAGCAGTTCGTCTGCTCGGCTCTGCGCTGTGCGCTTGCCGATGTGGTACAAGCGCCCGAACATCACGAGGTTCTGACGGCCGCTCAGGTCCTCGTCCACCGCGGCGTGCTGGCCGAGGAGTCCGATGCTGTAGCGGACCTCGGCCGACTGGGTGGCGACGTCGTAGCCGGCGACCCGGGCGGTGCCCTCGTCGTACTTCAGCAGGGTGGAGAGGATGCGGACCGCGGTGGTCTTTCCGGCGCCGTTCGGGCCGAGAAGGCCGTAGACGACGCCTCGGGGTACCTCCAGGTCGAGTCCCGCGAGGGCCTCCTTGTCGCCGTACTTCTTCTTCAGAGCTTCGGTCTGGATCGCTAAATCGGCGCCGCCCATGCCCGCCCCTTCTTTCGGGTGCTCAAATTTGGGTACCCGGCGAGCTTAGAGGAGGGCGGCCCGGTTATTCAAGTTTTAGTACCCCTGGTGTGCCCCCTGTCGGCACCCCTCGGGTGCCCCTTGTCGGCGCCCTCCTCCCGGACGTCCCAGTGGTCGCGGTGGGCGGCGTACCACTCGACTGTCTCGCGCAGTCCGTCCTTCAGCGACCAGCGCGGCGCGTAGCCCAGTTCGCGGCGGATCTTGGAGTCGTCCACCGCGTAGCGGAAGTCGTGTCCCTTGCGGTCCACGACCCGCCGGACCAGGTCCCAGTCACGCCCGCAGAGCGCGAGGAGACGGGCGGTCATCTCCTTGCCCTGGGTCGGCCAGCACTCCACCGATCCCGATCAAGGGCCGGAAGGACTCCCCGTCAGGCGCCGTTCCGCTCCCCCGCCATGAGGTAGGCGCCCGCCTTCAGACGCTCGATCAGCGCCTCGGCCCAGGCGGACTGACTGGCGGCACCGTGCTCCCAGAGGCCGAGGAGCTCACGGATATGGGCCCGCTGCGGCCGCTCGCCGGCCGCCTCGTCAACCTTGGCGATCAGCTCCGACTGTTCGGCCGAGAGTGACGCGATGCGCTCGCGCAGCAGACCGATGGCCTCCTCGCGGCTGAGCGCGGGCAGCAGAACGAGCGCCGCGCCCAGCGTGTCCGCCCGGTTGTTCCCCTGGCGCAGCGCGTCACGCAGCAGCCGGAAGAACTCCTCGTCGCCCGGCGGCGCCATTTCGTAGTCGACCCGGCCCGGCCAGTCCGGGATTTCGGTCGACTTCAGCAGCCCGTCCTTGGCCAGCTGCCGGAGGGCGTGATAGATCGAACCGAACTTGATGTTCGCCCATTCGTCAGCACCCCAGGACACCAGCTCGGAACGGACCAGATAGCCGTGCGCCCGGCCGTGCATGCGCACGACTCCCAGGACGAGCAATCTCGTGGCAGACATCGTCTCCCTGCTGAATCTCCCTCACGGCACGGACCAGCGACCAGTGCTCCGCCCCTCGCCGGACCCCGCCGACTGGTCCCACGGTAGTACATGACCTGCTGTTCTCCGCGATCGCGGAAGGGACGGACAGCGCGAGAGGGACGGACAGCACGTCTCGCCCCGGACCTGCCGAACGGCACGCGGGACACGGGCTTCGCCGGCCCTGCCGTACCCGAGTACTACCCGGACGCCAGACCAAGCGGTGCGGAAGAGGGAGCTCATCGTTCCAGCAGGCCGAGCAGCCGATTGCCGCCGCCCGGCACCGCGAAGTACGCGTACCGGGTGCGCGGCCGGGCCCCCGCCGACGCGCACTCCCCCGAGCATCGCCGTGGCCGCCTCCTCACCGGAGGCGTCGGACTCCCCTCAGTCCTGTGCGGGCTGCTGTGGCTCCAGCACGATGACGGGGATCTTCCGGTCGGTCTTCTTCCGGTAGCTCTTGAATTGCGGAAAAATCGCGGTCATCGCCTCCCACAGGCGATCCTGTTCCCCCTCTTCCGCCTCCCTGGCGACCGCCTCGAACGTGTCCGCGCCCACCTGCACCCGCACCCGCGGCTCCGCCAGCAGGTTGAGATACCAGTGAGGATGGCGGTCGGATCCGCCGTTGGACCCGACGACGACGTAGTTGCCCTGATCCTCCCCGTAGATCAGTCCGGTCCGCCGCAGCACCCCGGAGCTGCGGCCCCGTGTGGTCAGCAGCAACGTCGGCTTTCCGTACCAGATGTGCCCCTTCGAACCCTCGCTGGCCACGTATCGACGCACATGTGTGGCGACCCAGCCGGTCGGGCTGTCGAGCACCTCGTCCTGTTCGTCCATGCACTCACTCCGTCCGTCGGTGGGCACAACGTACCACCGGGTACTCCAATTTGAGTATTGACCAGCACTTCCCCTCAAACCACTTGGTTCAAGGGGGAGTTGAGCTGATCCACTGCTTCCGGCTGCCCTGACGGACCCGGTAAGAGCATGCTGGGGCCTTGCTGTGGGTGTGCTCCAGGCGGGTGTGCTCTAGAAGGGGAACCCGCTGCGCCCGTGCTGCACCGAGATCCACTTGGTCGTGGTGAACGAGTCGAGCATCGTCTCGCCGTTGAGCCGGCCGATGCCCGAGTGCTTCTCGCCGCCGAAGGGGACGATCGGCTCGTCGTGGACGGTGCCGTCGTTCACGTGGAACATGCCCGTGTCGATCTGCTTGGCGAACGCGACGCCCCGCTCGATGTTCCCGGTGTGGACGGCGCCGCTCAGACCGTACGGCGTGTCGTTGACGAGGCGTACGGCCTCCTCCTCGCCGTCGAACGGGACGAGGAACGCGACCGGGCCGAAGACCTCCTGCTTCAGCAGGGCCGAGTCGGCGGGGACGCCGGTCAGCACGGACGGCTCGACGAGGTTGTCGGTCCGCGCGCCGCGCACCAGGGCGGTGGCCCCCTCGGCGAGGGCCTGCTCGACCACGCCGGAGACGGCGTCCGCCTGGGAGGAGTTGATGACCGGGCCGATGACGGTCTCCGGGTCACGCGGGTCGCCCGCCTTGAGGGTCTTCACCTTGGCGACGAACTTCTCGGTGAACTCGTCCGCGACCGACCGGTCCACCAGGACTCGGTTGGCGGCCATGCAGACCTGGCCCTGATGGACGTACCGGCTGAAGACGGCCGCGTCCACCGCGTAGTCGATGTCGGCGTCGTCGAGGACCACCAGCGCGCTGTTGCCGCCCAGTTCGAGGACCGAGCGCTTGAACAGCCCGGCGCAGACGGTCGCCACGTGCCGGCCGACCGCGTCGGAGCCGGTGAAGGAGATGACCTTGGGGACCGGGTGCTCGATGAAGGCGTCGCCGATCTCCGCGATGTCGGTGATGACGACGTTCAGCAGACCGCCGGGCAGCCCCGCGTCCTCGAAGATCTTCGCGACCAGGGAGCCGCCGACGATGGGCGTGTTCTGGTGCGGCTTCAGCACCACGGCGTTGCCGAGCGCGAGCGCCGGGGCGACGGACTTCAGCGACAGCAGGAAGGGGAAGTTGAAGGGGCTGATCACGCCCACCACGCCGACCGGCACGCGGTAGACGCGGTTCTCCTTGCCGTCCACCGGCGAGGGAATGATCCGGCCCTCGGGGCGCAGCGCCAGATGGACCGCCTCGCGCAGGAACTCCTTGGCGAGGTGCAGCTCGAAGGCGGCCTTCAGCCGGGTGCCGCCGAGCTCGGCGATGATGGCCTCGGAGATCTCCGCCTCGCGCTCCTCGATCAGGCGCAGGGCCTTCTCGAAGACGGCGCGGCGGGCGTACGGATTGGTCGCCGCCCACTGCTTCTGGGCACGGGCCGCGGCCTGGTACGCCTGATCGACCTCGTCGACCGTGGCTATGGTGATCGACGCCAGCTTCTCGTCGTCGTACGGATTGAAGTCGATGATGTCCCAGGAGCCGGTACCCGGGCGCCATTCACCGTCGATGTACTGCTGTGCAAGGTCGGTGAAGTAGGACGACGACATGTGATCCCTCGATCCCTAAGCAGACCTCTGATCGCTTCTTCACGATCTGATCACACGTCATCGTACTTGCGTTTGAGGCGAGTTGGAGGGGTCCTTCAGGAGAGCTGGGGGGCCTCTTCAGGAAAGCTGGAGAAGCCCCCGGAGAAGATCCCGGCTCTCGGAGGGACCCGGACTGTCGCTCTGCAGTTCCTTGAGCGCCTTCTCGTACTGGGCGACGTCCTCCGCCTTGTCGAGGTACAGCGCGCTGGTGAGCTGCTCCAGATAGACGACGTCCGAGAGGTCGGACTCCGGGAAGCTGAGGATCGTGAACGCGCCACTTTCGCCGGAGTGGCCGCCGAGGCTGAACGGCACGACCTGGAGCCGCACATTGGGCCGCTCGGAGATCTCGATGAGGTGCTGGAGCTGACCGCGCATCACCTCGCGGTCGCCGTAAGGGCGGCGCAGGGCGGCCTCGTCCAGGATGATGTGGAAGTCGGGCGCCCGCTCGTCGAAGAGGTACTTCTGCCGCTCAAGACGCAGCGCCACCCGCCGTTCGACGTCGGCTGCGCTCGCGCTCTGCATGCCCCGCCGGACCACCGCGTGCGCGTACGCCTCGGTCTGCAGCAGGCCGTGCACGAACTGCACCTCGTACGCCCGGATCAGCGAGGCGGCGCCCTCCAGACCGACGTAGGTCGGGAACCAGCTGGGCAGCACGTCCGAGTAACTGTGCCACCAGCCCGCGACATTGGCCTCCTTGGCCAGGGACAGCAGGGAGGCGCGCTCCTGCTCGTCCGTGATGCCGTACAGCGTGAGCAGGTCCTCGACGTCCCTCGTCTTGAAGCTCACCCGGCCCAGCTCCATCCGGCTGATCTTCGACTCGGAGGCTCGGATCGAGTAGCCCGCCGCCTCGCGCGTGATGCCCCGCGCCTCACGCAGACGCCTGAGTTGTGATCCGAGCAGCATGCGCCGCACCACCGATCCCGGCTCTCCCGCGCTCACGTTCGCCAGCCTCCCCAACGTCTTCAGGGGCCGAAGTCTGCCACTAAAACACTCCGAGCAGTACTCGTCCGGTTACGGAAACGGAATCGCATCGGAGAACGCACGCGCGCGAATGCAAGAAGGAGGCATGCGAACGGCCGGAGCAGGACGCGAAGATGACGGAAAAATTGACCAACAAGCGGTACGGGACGGCTCATTCCGGTCACGTGCACGTGCATCTGCCCTTGCATCTGCTGAACGCATCCGAAACCATGGTCCCGCACCACCGCCGCATCGCACCGACCGCGAATTCCCGGGAGTGCCTCGCATGGGGACGAATGGATCAACCATGCTCGAGCCGTTACGGCAGGGCCTTCCGCCGCTTGATCCAGCGGCCGTGTCCGACGCCGCCTCCTGCGCTCTGCCCGCCCGCTACGAAGCGGTGCGCGACGCACGGCGGTTCACCCGCGGCACCCTCGACCAGTGGGACATGGGCGACCGCTTCGACGACGTCTGCCTGGTGGTCTCGGAACTCGTCACCAACGCCCTGCGGCACGGCCTGCCGGCCAACACCCCGTGCGCCGCGGGCCGGGAGCCTCCGGTGCGGCTGCACCTGATGCGCTGGACCGAGCGCCTGGTGTGCGCCGTGCGCGACCCCAGCCACGACAGCCCCGTCGCCCGGGAGACCGACGACTTCTCGGCCGAGTCGGGCCGCGGACTGTTCCTCGTCGACTCCTTCGCCGACAGCTGGGGCTGGCAGCCGCTTGCGGGCGCGCTCAGCGGCAAGGTGGTCTGGGCTTTGTTCCGGCTGCCGCGAGCCGGCAGCGAATAAGAAACCGCGGCGCTTCCTGGCGTCGCGGTTCTACGCGCGTTACAGCGCGTAGATTTCCGATTACCCCCGGTTTGCAGGGGGTTTGCCGACGCGTCAGCCGCCCACCAGGTGGTCGAACTCGCCGTCCTTCACACCCAGCAGCATCGCCTCGATCTCCGCACGGGTGTAGACCAGCGCGGGTCCGTCGGGGAAGCGCGAGTTGCGTACGGCCACCTCCCCGCCCGGGAGCCGGGCGAACTCCACGCACGAACCCTGCGAGTTGCTGTGCCGGCTCTTCTGCCAGGCCACGCCGTTCAGCCCGGCGGCCGCCATCCCGTTGTACACGTCGTGGTCCACAGGTCGCTCCCCGGTGGTGCACTGGCTTATGTGGCCATTGATGCAGTGGTCAACTGACCCGGATCATAGCCCTGTTCATGTGCGGATGCATGAGCAGATGCACGTGCACGCGGGGTGGTCCTGCGGTTACAGCTTTGCCGACCGCTGTGCCGAAGCTCTTGCCTGTTTGACGGCCCTGCCTGCTCTCTCGTTCCCGGAGGCGGACGGGGAAGTCGGCGGGTTCGGCGGAGGTCCGGTGGAGGCGGAGCATCCACTCGGCGGCGGGGACGGGGTCCCCGGCGGGGGCGGCGGCCGAGAAGAGGGAGCTGGCGGCGGGCGGCCCGGAGACCGGGCGGCAGCGGGCCGGGCTCGATGCGGAAGACGACCGTGACCTGCGGGAGCAGGGAGAAATGGGCCGCTCGCAGGACCGGGACGTCGTCCTGCGGGCCGGTGTCCCGCTCGCACGATCGGCGGACACGCGGTCGGCCACCCGGCCCTGGCGGTCCACCCTGCGTGCGCCCGATGAAGGCCCGGAACGCAGGCATGAGGTCCCCCGCACGTCAAGCGTGGGGAACCTCACCCGGGTCCTCTCAGCGGGAGGCGTAGGGCAGCAGCGCCATCTCGCGCGCGTTCTTGATCGCCTTGGCCAGCTGCCGCTGCTGCTGCGCCGACACCCGGGTGACCCTGCGGCTGCGGATCTTGCCCCGGTCGGAGATGAACCTCCGCAGCAGGTCGGTGTCCTTGTAGTCGATGTAGGTGATCCCGGCCTGGTCCAGCGGATTGGGACGGTTCTTGGCGGGGAGCTTGCGGTCGGGCTTGCGGGGCATCGGGGATCAGACCTCCAGGAGGGTGTCGAAGGCGTGCGGCAGCCGCTGCCAGGCGTCTCGCCCGGCGGCGTACTCGGCGTCGGTCAGCAGGCAGGACTCCAGCAGCCGCTCCAGGCCGTCCCGGTCGAGGCCGGGCGAGGTGAAGACGAGGTGCTGGCCGCGGTCACCGTGCTCGGGGTGCCAGTCCAGCGCGGCGGCGGCGCGGCGCACCGGCGGGACCATCTCCCAGGCCGCGTCCGGCAGGGAGGCGAGCCAGGGCCCCGCGCTCTCCACGCACAGGGCCCCGCCCGCGGCGTCCCAGTGGAACAGCGTGTCGGTCTTGTCGGCGAGCCAGAAGCGGCCCCGGCTGCGGGCCGCCGCGCAGGTCAGGTCCTCCAGGGCGGCGTAGAGCCGCTCGGGGTGGAAGGGGCGGTACCGGTGCCAGACCAGGGTGGAGACGCCGTGCGCGTCGGCCTCGGCGGGCAGCAGGGCGCAGGCCGGATGCTGGGCGGCCGCGGCGGCCTCCACGTCGAAGCCGGCCAGGGCCGCCTCGGCCAGCGGCGTCAGCGCTCGCCGGCGCGGGGCCGGCACCGTCAGTCCGTCGTCGGCCGGCCTGTCCGCCAGGTCGCCCTGGCCGATCGGGACCTGGCGGGCCGTCGGGTGCAGCTGCGCGAGCAGCTCGCGGTCCTCGTCGTCGGCCTCCGGGGAGTCGGCGAGCGCGAGGACGGGGGCGTACTCCAGCTGGCGCGCGAAGGTGTCGGCGACCGTGCGCTGGTCGGTCGCGGCGGCTGCGAGACCGCCGTCGGCCAGGTCGTCGCCGTTGGCGAGGTACGGCAGGACCAGGGCCGGGTCGACGGCGGTGAGCACGCCGGTGACGGTGAGCCCGCCGGCCGTGACGACCTCGGCCATCGCCTTGGGCTCGACGGAGTCCCACAGCTCGACGACGGCCAGCGGCGTCCGCCCGGCATCGGCGAGTCGCTCCAGCTCCGGGACCAGGTCCTCGCGCAGGGCGCAGCAGGCACAGTCGTTGACGAGCGGCGCCTCCCCCGCGTCGAGGAGGCCGGTGGCGTCCCGGACGGTCCGTACGACCGTGCCGGCTGCGGCCGTGGCGAGGTCGTGATGGAGGGCGACACTGCCGGGCACGTCGGCGAGCAGGCGTGCCACGGCGGCCCTGCGGGCGTCGGCGTGCAGCCCGCCGACGATGACGACAGACATGCCGGTGGGTCCGGTGGGGCCGGTGGGTCCGGAAGGGGCAGTCACCGGGTCAGCCCTTCTTTCCGTACCGGCGCTCGAAGCGCTCCACACGCCCCGCCGTGTCCAGGACGCGGGCGGTGCCGGTGTAGAAGGGGTGGCTGACGTCGGAGATCTCGACGTCGACGACCGGGTAGGTGGAGCCGTCCTCCCACTCGATCGTCTTCTCGCCCGCCCTGGCCGAGAGGGTCGAGCGGGTGAGGAAGGCGTAGTTCGCGGCACGGTCGCGGAAGACGACGGGGCCGTACTCCGGGTGGATTCCCTCGCGCATGGTCAGCGCTCCTCTCGGAAGTCGACGTGGCGGCCGGCGACCGGATCGAACTTGCGCAGGGTCATGCGGTCCGGGTCGTTGCGGCGGTTCTTGCGGGTCACGTAGGTGTAGCCGGTTCCGGCGGTGGACCGGAGCTTGATGACCGGCCGGAGTTCGTTGCGTGCCATGCCGCTACACTACTGAAAATGAATTCCATTTGCATCACCTGAGTCAGAGAGGTACATCACCCACCATGTCCGCGCACTGCATGCTGACCGGCGCCCAGCCCGGCTTCGGCAACCGGATCTCGCACTCCCACCGGCGCACGTCCCGCCGGTTCGACCCCAACATCCAGTCCAAGCGCTACTGGCTGCCGAGCGAGGGCCGGCACGTCCGCCTCCGGCTGAGCGCCAGGGCGGTCAAGACCATCGACACGATCGGAGTCGAGGCGGCCGTCGCCCGGATCCGCGCCCGGGGAGTGAAGGTCTGATGGCGAAGAAGAGCAAGATCGCGAAGAACGACAAGCGCCAGGAGGTCGTCGCGCGCTACGCCGCGCGGCGGGCCGAGCTGAAGGAGATCATCCGCCGTCCGTCGTCGACGGAGGCCGAGCGCCTCGCCGCCCAGGCGGAGTTGCGCAGGCAGCCGCGCGACGCGAGCGCCACACGGGTCCGCAACCGCGACCAGGTGGACGGGCGCCCGCGCGGCTACTTCCGGGCGTTCGGGCTGTCCCGGGTGAGTCTGCGGGGGCAGGCGCATGCCGGGTATCTGCCGGGGGTGCGGAAGTCGTCGTGGTGAGGCGGGGCCGGGGCCCTGCGGGTCGACCGTCCTGGTGAGGGCCGGACGGCCGGAGGACTTCCGCGAGGTGGCCGCCCCAGGGAGAGCCGGACACCAGGAACGCCCCCGGCCGGCCGCCCGCCCCGGAGAGGTCACCCGGCCGCCCCTGCCACCCCTGGCCGCCCTGCCGTCCCGGGCCGGCCCGTGCCGCCCGGGCCGCCTGGTCGCCGGCACCCAGGGCGCCCCTCGTGGGCGGACGGCCCGGTAGGCCAGGCTGCGGGAGGCGCACCCGTAGGCCGGCCGGTGGAGGCCGAGCGGGGTCGTCCTCCGAGCCGCTTGACGGGCCCTGGTAGCTTGCTTCGGTCGTTCCGGCACAGAGGTCGGCCGGGTTGCGTCCGGGCCGGCCGGCTACAGCTTGGGGGCTGCAGTGACTTCGGTGATCTTCTCGCGTCGCACGGGAGCGCGTCGACGGCTGCGGGTCGCGGCGGCGGCCGCGGGGCTGGCCGGTGTGCTCGCACTGTCCGCGTGCAGCAGTGACAGCGGCTCCGGGGACGATTCCGCGTCCAGCCCGGCCCCGTCCGCCTCAGCGTCCGCCGACACGGACGGCGGCTCGGGCGGCTCCGGCTCCGGCTCCGGCTCCGGCTCCGGCTCCGGCTCCGGCACGCTGTCGGGCAGCTGGCTCGCGACGACCGACGGCAAGGCCGTGGCCCTGGTGATCACCGGCAAGCAGGCCGCGCTCTTCGCCACCGGCGGGAGCGTGTGCAGCGGCACCGCTGGCGAGGAGTCCGGCATGCGGATGATCCGCCTCAAGTGCACGGGCGGCGACAAGGAACGAACGACCGCCATGGTCGACTCCGTGAACAAGAGCAGCCTGAAGGTCACCTGGGAGGGCGGCCTCGGCGCGGAGACCTACACCAGGGCCGAGGGCGGCAAGCTGCCGACCGGGCTGCCCACGGCGGGCCTCGGGTAGGAGTGCGACTCCGGAGAACGGCCTGCCCGGGTGCGTGACGGTCCCTCCGTCCGAGATGATCCATCCACTGGAACCGCTCACCGCCATCACGCACCAGAGGTCCCCATGCGCACCCTTCCTCCCCTCGCCCTGGCCACCGCCCTCGCCGGGACGCTCCTGCTGACCGCCTGCGACGACGACGGCGCCGGCGCCGACGACGTCAAGAACGCGGACCGGCCGACCGCTTCGGCCTGCGCGCTCGGCGACATGGGCGTGAAGGTCGGGGCCGGCGCCGCCCCGGCCGCCGGGGACACCGGCACCGTCACCGTGACGCTCACGAACAAGGGCGCGCAGTGCACCCTGAAGGGCTTCCCCGCAGTGGACCTGGTGGCCGAGGACAGCACGACGTCCGTGCCCCCGGACCAGGGCGTGAAGGCCCGGCCGCTCACGCTCGGCAAGGGCGGCACCACGTCCTTCACCATCACCTACGTCCGGGGCGAGGCGGGCTCCGCCAAGAGTCTCCCCGTGCGGAGGGCGTCCTTCACCCTGCCCGGCGCCACCGAGGACGCGCACACCCTGACGTGGTCGTACGGAGAGGTCGCCCGGAGGGACGGGGCAAGCGGCGCGGCCGAGGCCTCGGTGAGCGGCTTCGAGTCCTCCGGCGACTGACGGCGGTTCAGCACAGCGGCGGCCGGTGCCCGACCTGGGCCCGGTCGGCCGCCTGCGCGCCCTCCGTCCAGCCCGCCGCGTCGCGCACGCCGCGCAGGCGGGTGGTGGTCGTCTCCGGGAACATACGGTCCAGCCGTCCGGTGACCGCGACGTCGCGGGAGGCGAGAACCGGAAGCAGGTCGTCGCTCACCTGGGCCTGGGCCACTTCTCCCAACCGGGTGCCGATGCGGTGGGCGTAGGCCGCGAGGAAGGACTGCCGGAACGTCTTGGTGCGCTTGCGGCCCCCCGCGCGCTGGGCGGCTTCCGCCTTCGTCATCGCGGTCGTGGCCTGCACGAGGAGCGAGGTGTAGAGGAGTTCGACCGCCTCCAGGTCCGTTTCGAAGCCGACGACGGTGGAGAAGGCGAGGGGCTCGTTCCACACCGCCCGGCAGTGATTGGCGGAGGCGACGGCGTCCAGCAACACCGCCTTGGCCTGCTCGTACGGCGGTTCCACACCGATCCGGCAAGCGCCTGGAGTGTCGGGCGAGGGTGCCCGCGCCGCGAGCAGCGCCTCGTCGACACTGTGCCGGGCCATCAGCTCCTGCGCCTTGGCGCTGAGCGCCTCGGCCTCCTCCGGGAACCCGGTGGCCTCCGCCTTGGCGAGCAGGGCGCGGATACGGGTGAGCATGCGGGACTCGTCCCTGGCGCCGGCGGTCGCCCCACCGGCCGCCTCCCCGGACGTCTCGTCGAGGGGTTCGAGGGCGGGCAGCCGCAGCAGCAGGCGGTACAGCTCCAGCACGGCCGTGGCGTGCGAGAAGCGGTCGGTACGGGGCGGGGCGTCGGCGGGGAGTTCCGCGAGCTGCGCGCTCCAGCGGCGGCCGCGGGGCCGGTCGCCGGGCGCCTGTGCCCGGATCAGCCCGGCCACGAGCAGCACGTGGACGTCCTCCAGTTCGCTCCGGACGATCCGTACGACGTCGGCGGGCTGCCAGCCGCGCCGCCAGGACGCCGCCACGAACTCCTCGCCACGCCGGGCGAGTTCGGTATCCGCCGCCGGGTCGGAGGCGAGCAGGGAGGCGCCGGTGTCGAGGGTCGTCTCGCCGGTCGCGTACAGGGCCGCTTCGAACGCGCGGTCGACGGTGGGGGACGTACTCACGGGCCGATGGTGCCACGCGCCCAGGTGTCAACTCGCGGTTGACACCCACAGGAGCGCAACCTACGGTTGACAGCATGACGAAGAACCCCGACATCACGTCATCCGTGCGCCTCGACGACCTGATCGCGGCGATCAAGAAGGTTCATCAGGAACCCCTCGAACAGCTCCAGGACGCGGTGATCGCCGCCGATCACCTCGGCGAGGTGGCCGACCATCTGATCGGCCACTTCGTGGACCAGGCCCGGCGTTCGGGCGCCTCCTGGACGGACATCGGCAGGAGCATGGGCGTCACCCGGCAGGCCGCGCAGAAGCGCTTCGTGCCGAAGGAGTCGGCGGACCTCGACCCGAACCAGGGCTTCGACCGCTACACGCCCCGCGCCCGCAACACGGTGATGGCCGCCCACAACGAGGCCAGGTCCGCGCGCAACGCCGAGGGCCTGCCCGAGCACCTCGTCCTCGGCCTGCTGGCCGAGCCGGAGGCACTCGCCGCGAAGGCGATCACCTTCCAGGGCGTGACCCTCGACGCGGTGCGCGAGGCGGCCACGGCGGCGCTTCCGCCCGCCGTCGAGGAGGCCCCGGAGCTCGTGCCGTACGGCCAGGCCGCCAAGAAGGTCCTGGAACTCACCTTCCGCGAGGCCCTGCGCCTCGGCCACAACTACATCGGCACCGAGCACATCCTGCTGGCCCTGCTGGAGCACGAGAACGGCGAGGGCGTCCTCAACGGCCTCGGCATCGGCAAGGAGCGGACCGAGCGGTACGTGGTGACGGTGCTGGAGAAGATCGTGCGGGCGCAGCAGGAGACACCGGACGAGTCGTGACACCGTCGTAGCGGCGGCGACGGCGACGGCGACGGCGATCGAGGGGGCGTTGAAGCTCCTATAGATCGTCAAGCTGGTCGTGCCAGGACCGGGACGTCGGTGGCTTTGATGTGCCTGTAGACCTCGCGGGCGACGAACCGTTTCAGGCACCGCATGACGTCCTTGGTGGTCATGCCTTCGGCGGTGCGTCTGGCGACGTAATCCCTGGTCCGTGCGTCGTGTTGCATGCGAACCAGGACGATGGTGTAGCGGGCGCTGTTGGCGTGCCGGTCGCCGCCGCGGTTGATGCGGTGGCGGTCGGTGCGGCCTGAGGAAGCGGGAATCGGGGCGGCCGCGCACAGGTGCGCGAAAGAGGCTTCGGACCGGAGCCGGTCTGGGTTGTCTCCGGCGGTGATCAGAAGCTGTCCGGCCGTCTCGATGCCGACTCCGGGCAGGGCGACGAGGCTGGGGGCCGCACGTGTCACGAGGGGGGCGAGGTCGGCGTCGGCCTCTTTGATCTCCTGCTGAAGGGCCTGGTAGCGGCGGGCGAGGCGGCGCAAGGCCGTCCTGGCCGCCACTGCGGGGTCGGTCAGGTCCCCGGTGGGCCGGGTCCGGGCGAGGGTGTCGATGAGCACGGCGGTGGGCAGTCCCCGCAGCTTCTCCCGCAGGGCGGAGGGCGCGGTGACCGTCAAAGAGCGGATCTGGTTGATGGTCTGGGTGCGGGCCTTGACCGCGCTCTTGCGGACCACGCGCAGCGCGCGGATGGCCTCCACGATCCCGTCGCGGCTCTTCGGCGTTCCGCTCGCGCGGCCGGAGAGGACGGCGGTGGCCGCCGCGTAGGCGTCGATCAGGTCGGACTTGCCGTGGGCTCGTCTGGCCCTGCGGTCTGGGCGGTCGACCTCCACGACTGTGATGTCGTTGGCGGTCAGGAACCGGGCGAGTTCGGCGCCGTAGGCTCCGGTGCCCTCCATTCCGACGGCGATGACGTCGCCCTGGGTCCGGAGCCAGGCCAGCAGCTGTTCGTAGCCGGCCGCCGTCGTCTCGAACGACCGCGTGTCCAAGTGGCGGCCGACCGAGTCGATCACTGCGGCTTGGTGGATGTCCGTGTGGGTATCGACTCCGCCGATCACTGCTATCCCGGGCGCGCTCATGCCTGCTCTGCCGTCCTTCGTACGAGGCGTGGTGGAACAGCGTGCGCTGCCCGGGCAGACGGACGAGACAGTGAAGAGGCCCGACGGCCAAGCTCCTATGAGGTCACGGACACCCGCGAGCACACGCAGTGACACCACCCGCGGGCCGACGATTCAACACACAGGCAGCCGAAGCGCCAGTCAGACCCAGAGTCAGACCCCCGAGCGATGCCGCCCACATCCTCACTGTCAGACCCCCCTGTCAGACTCACGGCATGACCGACCGGTGGGCGCTCGCTCCGGCCGAGGACGGTGGCGTGGACGTCGCCCCCCTCGGTCCGGACGGACTGCCCGCCGGGCCGGTGCGGCGGGAGGCGGATCCCGCCGAGGCCGTGAGAAGCCGTCCCGGCGTCACGCGGTGGGTGTGGCGGTCCACCGCCGAGGTCTACCCGCGCCTGCTCGCCACGGGGGTGCGAGTCGAGCGGTGCTACGACCTCGAGGCGGCCGAGACACTCCTCCTCGGTCACGAGGGGCGGTACGGGGAACCCCGCTCGGCCGCGGCCGCCCTGGCGCGGCTGCGCGGCGGCCCCGTACCGCCCGATCCGCCCCAGCGCTCCGCCGAGCCGGGCTCGCAGTCCTCGCTGTTCGAGCCGCAGGGCGTCCCGCTGCCCCTGCCGGACCTCCTCGCGGTCTACGCCGAGCAGCAGCGGCGGCACGAGAGCGCCGAGCACCCCGGCCGCATGCGGCTGCTCACGGCCGCCGAGTCGGCGGGCATGCTGGTGGCCGCCGAGATGAACCGCGCCGGGCTGCCCTGGAGCGCCGAGGTGCACCGGGCCGTCCTGCACGACCTGCTGGGCGACCGGTACGCGGGCGGCGGCGAGCCCCGCCGGCTGGCCGAACTGGCGGACGAGGTGTCCACGGCGTTCGGCCGCCGGGTCCGCCCCGACCTGCCGGCCGACGTCATCAAGGCCTTCGCGCAGGCCGGCATCAAGGTCTCCTCGACCCGCCGCTGGGAGATCGAGACCGTCGACCACCCAGCCGTGAAACCCCTGATCGAGTACAAGAAGCTGTACCGCGTCTGGGTCGCCCACGGCTGGTCCTGGCTCCAGGACTGGGTGCGCGAGGGGCGGTTCAGACCCGAGTTCCTGGCGGGCGGGACGGTGACCGGGCGCTGGGTGACCAACGGCGGGGGCGGGCTCCAGATCCCCAAGGTGATCCGGCGGGCCGTGGTGGCCGACCCCGGCTGGCGGCTCGTCGTCGCCGACGCCGACCAGATGGAGCCGCGCGTCCTCGCCGCGATCTCCCGCGACCCCGGCCTGATGGAGGTGGCGGGCCGGGAGACCGACCTGTACCAGTCCGTCTCCGACCGCGCCTTCTCCGGCGACCGCACCCAGGCCAAACTCGCCGTGCTCGGCGCGGTCTACGGCCAGACCTCCGGCGACGGCCTGAAGAACCTCGCCGCGCTCAGACGCCGCTTCCCCAGGGCGGTGGCGTACGTCGACGACGCGGCCCGCGCCGGCGAGGAGGGCCGGCTCGTGCGGACCTGGCTCGGCCGGACCTGCCCACCCGCGATGCGGGGGACGGACGACGGGACGGAGGAAGCCGGCATCCCGGTCGCCGACGACGCCCACCCCGACGCCGCCGCGCCCTGGGTGCCCGGCTACGCCTCCACCAACGCCCGCGCCCGCGGCCGCTTCGCCCGCAACTTCGTCGTCCAGGGCAGCGCCGCCGACTGGGCCCTGCTCCTGCTCGCCGCACTGCGCCGGTCCTGCGCGGACCTCGCCGCCGAGCTGGTCTTCTTCCAGCATGACGAGGTGATCGTGCACTGCCCCGAGGCGGAGACGGAGGCGGTCGTGACGGCGATCCGCGAGGCGGCGGCCCTGGCCGGACAGCTGACCTTCGGCCGGACACCGGTGCGCTTTCCGTTCACCACGGCGGTGGTGGAGTGCTACGCGGATGCCAAATGAGGGGCCAGGGTCGGCCCGGGGAGGACCGCGCATCGGCCGCGCAACCGTCAGAGAAGGCCGGTCCCGGCCCGCCCTTCTCCAGCGTGCCAGGACCGGCCGGTTTCCGGCTGCCGGGAACCGGCCGCGGACCGGCAGGCGCGCACCCCCTCGGGGCGGCCGGAGAACGGCGTGCCGGGACCGGCCGGTCGATCAGTCGGCCGGGGCCAGCAGTTCGCGAAGTTCCGTGACCACCGTCCGCTCGTCCGTCCCGTCCAGCGCCGCGAGCGCCGAGCGCCACTCCTCGTGCGCCGCCTCGGGCCGCCCCCGCTCCCGCAGCAGCAGCCCGCGCTGGTGGCGGGCGAGGCCGCCGGTGTAGCGGTCGGCGCGGGCATCGGCCCGGTCCAGCAGCTCGGCGCACTCGCGGGCGGCCCGCCCGGTGCGGCCCAGCAGACGCAGGGCCCGGACCAGCCCGAGCCGGGTCTGGGCCTCGCCGTGCCAGTCGCCCTGGCCGCCGAGGATGCGCAGGCTCTCCTCGAAGTGCGGAAGGGCCGCGGCCGGTTCGCCGAGCCGCAGATGGGCGTAGCCGATGTTGCAGTGCGCGGAGTGCCGGAGGATGACGGCGCCGATCTCCTCCCCGATGGCCAGCGAACGCCGGTGCTGCTCGATGGCCGCCCGCGCGTCGGTGTGCTCGTAGAGGTTGCCGAGGTGGCTGTGGGTGACGGCCTCGCCGTACGGATCGTCCAGCTGCCGGGCGTACTCCAGGCTCAACAGCAGCGCCTCACCCGCCTCGGCGTGCCGGCCGAGCCCGTCGAGCAGCAGGCCGCGATTGCTGAGGCAGCGGCGGATCCAGGACGGGTGGTCCAACCGCCGCCAGAGGGCGAGCGCGCGGTCGTTGAGGGCGAGCGCCTCGTTGTGCCGGCCGGTCAGGAAGTGCAGTCCGGCGAGGTCGACCAGCGCGCACGCCTCCGCCGCCCGGTCACCGAGCCGCCGCGCCACACGGAGACCGGCCCGCCCGAGCACCTCCATCTCGGCGACGCGCCCCCTGCGGTGCGCGTAGGGAAGGATCAGCCGTACGACAGCGGAGACCAGGCCCGCCCGCCGCCGGCAAGGATCGTCCGCATGCCGCCCGACCAGGGTGACGAGGTTCGCCAGCTCCCGGTCTCCCCAGGCGAAGGCCTCCTCGGCGCTGCGGAAGGGGGCGACGGTGCCGGCAGGCCCACCCCCACCCCCGTGCCCGTTCGGCTGCCCCGTGGTGGGCCGGCGACGGTCGTCCTGGTCGGGCCCGGGCTCGACGATCGCGCTGAGAACGCGCTCGGCGACGGCGGCGTACCACCGCAGGGCCGTCTCGACGGCGTCACTGCCGACCTCGCCGCCGGCCACCTCACCGGCCCGTTCCCGCGCGAAGTCGCGCACCAGGTCGTGCGGCTCGTACCGGCCGTAGGCCGTCTCCTCCAGCAGGGCGACGTCCACGAGCCGGTCGAGGGCGGCCTCGGCACGCCGTTCGCCCGTACCGATGAGGCGGGCGAGCAGTGGGACGCCGTACGTGGGCAGGTCGAGCGCGCCGACGCGGCACAGGGCGAGGGCCGCGTCCCGGTCGGCCTCGCGTTCGGAGGCGGCGAGCGCGTCGTGCGCCACGGCCAGGGACCGGCGGACGCTCAGGTCGTCGTACTCCAGGTGATGCAACCGCTCGTCCGCGGCGGCCAGTTGACCGGCGAGGACGTCCGGGGTGAGGGCCTGCCGGGCCGCGAGCCTAGCGGCGACGACACGCAGGGCCAGCGGGAGCCTGCCGGTGAGGGCGACGAGAGGGTGACGGGCGTCGAGAGTGGCCGGCTCAGAGCCCCGCGGATGACACCGCTCGGCCCGGCCCGAGGCCCTGCGCAGGAGTTCGGCACTCTCCTCGTCCGTGAGCGGGGCGAGCGGGAAACGGGTCACGCCGTCCAGGGCGGTCAGCGGCGAACGTCCGGTCACGATCACCGCGCACCGCGCACCGCCCGGCAGCAACGGCCGTACCTGCGCGGCGCTCGCGGCATCGTCCAGCACCAGGAGCGTGCGGGTCGGCGCCAGCAGGGACCGCAGCAACGCCGAGGCCGCGTCAGGGTGTTCGGGGACACGGCAGGGCTCGACGCCCAGGTCACGCAGCAGGGCGGTGAGCGCCTGACCGGGAGTGAGGGGGGTCATGCCCGGGGTGGCACCGTGCAGATTGAGGTAGAGCTGCCCATCGGAGAAACGCTCCGCCACCTCGTGCGCGACGTGCAGCGCGAGGGCGCTCTTGCCGACACCGGCCATGCCGCTGAGGACGGCGGTGGGATGGGGCCCTGGCGTCGTGAGAGCACGGCGCAGGGAGTCGCGTACGCCGGTGCGTCCCGTGAAATGCGGTGGTGGCGGCGGCAGTTGAGCCGGCGAAGGCGCCGCGGCGACGGAACTCCCTGGGGCGCGCGCGGAGGAAGGGAGGCCCTCGCCACCACCATCCTCGGGAGCGCTGGTCCCCGGACCAGTGCTCCCCACGGCCCCCCGCAACACCTCCACATGCGCCTCACGCACCCCCGGCCCCGGCTCGATGCCGAGCCGGTCGACGAGGCGGGTGCGCAGCTCGTGATGGACGGCCAGAGCCTCGGCCTGACGGCCGGTGCGGTGCAGGGCGAGCATGAGCTGCCGGTGGAACACCTCCCGCAGCGGATACTCGGCGGCCAACGCCGACAGCTCCGGCACGAGCCCGTCGACCCGGGAGCCGCCCAGGGCCAACTCGGCGTCGTGGCGCCACTCCAGGAGCAGCAGCCGTGCCTCGCGCAGCCGCCGCACGAAGGCGTAGCCGCCCACCTCGGACGGCAGCCCGGCGAGCGGTGCGCCCCGCCACAGCGCGAGCGCGGCAGCGCACTCGTGGACGACCCGCTCCCAGTCCCGTCCGGTGTGCGCGGCACGCGCCGCGGCGACCCGGGCGTCGAACACGTGGATGTCCAGCTCGCCCTCGTCGACACGCAGCACATACCCGGACGGCACGGTCCGCAGCCGCTCGGGGTCGTCGAGCAACCGCCGTAGCCGGGCTACGTGATTGTGCAGCGAGGCCTGGGCGGAAGCGGGCGGAGCCCCGCCCCACAGCGCGTCCTTGAGCGACGCGGCGGAGACGACGCGCCCCGCGTCGAGGAGCAACGCGGCGAGCAGCACCCGCACCTTGGGGCTCGCGATGCCGCGCGCCTCGCTCCGCCCGCCTCCACCGGCGTCGTAGAGCCCCGGCGGCCCGAGCAACCCGAACCGCAGCGCGCACCGTCCCCCGGAACCTGTCGCGCTCTCGTCACGGCCCGAGCAGAGAGACGCCGCCATCGCTCCCCCGCCTTCCCATGTCACCGCCCTCGACGAATTTCCGCCCCCTGGCCCACTATTGGCTATATGTTAGCGATCCGTTGGCTCAACCTGATGTGATCACTACGTCGGATCTGGTCCGGCGGCGTGCGCGTCTCGACGCGCCACTCGGGGGAGTGTCGACGCCGTGGCCGGTTCCGGGTCCCGGTCGGCGGAGGTGATCGGCCGGGGCCCACTCAATTCCCTTCCCACCACCGCGGCTTCAGCCGTCAGATGACGGGCGGTCGCCCCAGCCGCGTGAGCCGCCACACCGTGCGCCAGCGCATGGGCCGCCGCTCCCCCGCCGACTCGCGTACGCCTTCCACGAAACCGCCGAACCACGCGCGCAACCCGGCACCGGACCTGTTCCGCGCGAGGGTGAGCAGCACCCACACGCCCAGATGGACGGGGACGAGCGCGACGGGCAGCCGGCGCCGGGCCAGCCAGACCCGGTTGCGGGCGTTCACGCGGTAGTAGATGGCATGCCGGGCGGGCGAGGTCTTCGGGTGCTGGAGCAGCAGTTCGGGCGCGTAGAGGATGTGCCAGCCCGCGTCGGCCGCGCGCCAGGCCAGGTCGGTCTCCTCATGGGCGAAGAAGAACTCGGCGGGCCAGTCGCCGACCTCGTCGAGCATGGCCATCCGCAGCGCGTGCCCGCCGCCGAGGAACCCGGTGACGTAGCCGCCCCGCATGGGGTCCGAGCCGCCGATCCGGGGCACGTGCCGCTGCTGCGTCTCGCCGAGTTCGTCGGCGATGCGGAACCCTACGATGCCGAGCCGTTCGTCGGCGGTGTACAGCTCCCGCACGCGGCGCAGCACATCGGCGTCCACGAGCAGCCCGTCGTCGTCCAGATCGATGACGACGTCGACATCACCGAACTCCCGCAGCCGCGCCAGTGCCGCGTTCCGCCCGCCGGGGCACCCCCGGTTCTCGTCCAGCTCGATGGGGGTGACCTCACCGGGCAGCGACAGCCGCCGGGCGAACTCGGGCAGCGGGCAGCCGTTGCCGACGATCACGATCCGCTCGGGCGGCACGTCCTGCTTGGCCACGGACCGGAGCAGCGCGTCGACCTCCTCGGGCCGATTGCCCATCGTCACCACGGCGACGGCGATCCTGGGCGCCCCCATGTCCTCACCTCTTCACGGTCGGCAACTGACGGGTCGACGGGCGATGCTAGCCGTTCACGGTAAGGCCCCCTTAAATACGCCTGCCGGACGACGGTCCGCCTGACTCGTTCGGCGGAACCGGCACCCGACCCGATCGGGCACAGGATGTCGGGTCCGGCAGGGGACGCCCTCCCTAGCGTGGTGAACACCAAAGAGGCACGGAAAGGAAGGAACCGGGCGTGCTGGAGCGACTCAACCAGGCCATGGACCACATCGAGCGCCACCTCGACGACTCGGTGGACGCCGTGGAACTCGCGCGGATCGCGGCCACCTCGGAGTACCACCTGCGCCGCATGTTCTCCGCACTGGCAGGCATGCCCCTGTCGGAGTACATCCGGCGCCGGAGGCTCACCGTCGCGGGCGCTCAGGTGCTCGCGGGCAGCGAGACGCTGCTGGAGATCGCGGTGCGCTACGGCTACGGCTCCGGCGAGGCGTTCGCACGGGCGTTCCGCACGATGCACGGCGTGGGCCCGGGCGAGGCCCGGCGCACCGGCGCCGCACTCGTCTCCCAGCCCCGGCTGGCCTTCCGCCTCACCGTCGAAGGGAGCAGCAGCATGCACTACCGAGTGGTGAACCGCCCGGCCTTCACCGTCACCGGCTTCAAGACCCGGATCCCTCTGGTCCACTCAGGCCCCAACGAGTCGATCATCAACTTCGTCCGCGGCCTCGACAAGCAGGCCCTGGAACACCTGCGGCAACTCTCCGACCAGGACCCCCAGGGCATCATCGCGGTCTGCGACGACCTGGACCCGAGCCGCGCGGAGGGCACGGAACTCGACTACTACCACGGCGTGATCACTTCGGCCCCGGCCTCGTCCGCGCCCCCCGAAGGCACCACCACCCTGCCTGTCGCACCCGGCACCTGGGCAGTCTTCACCACCTCGGGGCCCGCCCCGCGGGCCATCCAGGAGCTCTGGCGGGACGTGTTCACCGAGTGGTTCCCGTCCAACCCCTACCGCACCCGCCCCGGCCCGGAGATCCTCCGCACCCAACTGTCCCCGACGGCCAGGAGGCGGACGCCGAACTGTGGCTCCCGGTGGAGCGTGAGACCACGCGCTGAGACACACGAGACGGCCGGCGACCGCAGTGCTCCGTCCTTCAGTTGCGGGGCTACCGTAAAGCGGACCAATGCCGTGAATTGAGCGACACAAGGGCCGCACTGACATGTCCGGAACGCAGTTTACTTCGCCTTCCTTTTCGCGACCATTGCACGTGCGGCCCTTCCAATTCCCCCCTGCGTGAGGCTTGGGGGCAATGAGGAAGTCGGCAGCGGAGGGGGACCAGCGTGCTCAAGGAGATCGGCGTCGGGATGGGTGCGGAACGCGCCTACCGCGCTCTGCTGAGGCAGCCGGGCGAGAGCCCGCAGGACATGGCGGAGCAGCTCGGATGGCCGCTCGACCGGACCACTGGCGCTCTCGGCGAGCTCGCCGAACTGGCTCTGGTGCAGTCGTCGCAGGAACACCGCGGAGGCGCGCGGGCGGTCGATCCGGAACTGGGTCTGAGGTCGCTCGTGCAGTCCCAGGAGCGGGAATTACTCAAACTCCAGCTGTCTCTCTCCGAGAGTAGAATGGCGGCCGAAAAACTCATCTCCGAATACCGGCGCGGAGCCCGTATCGAAGAAATCGACTCGGTACAGATGGCCCAGGATCCCGATGACGATCCAGGCGTGCATCGAAAAGGTGAGCCAGGAGTGCCGCGAGGAGGCCGAAGCGCTGCTGCCCGGCGGTGCGCAGCCGGCCGACCGGTTGCACGCGGCGAGGCCGCTCGACCGGATGCTTCTGGAGCGGTCCGTGCGGGTGCGGTGCGTCTACGCGCACAGCATCCGCAACGACCGGCCGACCACCGAGTACGCGCAATGGCTGAGCGAGCAGGGCGGGCAAGTCAGGACCGCGCCGCAGCTCCCGCTCAGGGTGGTGATCTGGGACCGGAGCAAGGCCCTGGTGTCGCTCGACCCGGACCAGCCCGACCGGGGTGTGTTGCTGCTGTCGAGCCCTGGGCCGGTGGCCGCGCTGCGCGCCCTGTTCGAGCAGGTGTGGCGGCAGGCGTCCCAGTTCGGGCAGGAACGGCCGCAGGGCCGGACGCGGGAGCTGAGCGACGAGGAGAGCGCGGTGCTCGGTCTCATGGTGGGCGGGCTCACCGACGAGGTGATCGCCCGCAAGCTCGGGGTCTCCGTACGCACGAGCCGGCGGATCACCGCCGAGCTGATGACCAAGTTGGGCGCTCGCAGCCGCTTCCAGCTCGGGGCCGTCGCGGCGCAGCGCGGCCTGCTGACGGTCTAGACGGTCCCAGCGACCCGGGCCGGCCCCACACGGCCCGGGGCACATGGGACGCCCGGGCCCTGGACCCGGGCCGGCCCCACACGGCCCGGGGCACATGCGAGGCCCGGGCCCAGGCACTCCAAGGGTCCAGCGGGCCTGGGCGACCCAAGCGGGCCAGGGAGCCCAGCAGCACAAGCGGCCCAAGGAACCCAGGCCGCCCAAGGAACCCAGGCCGCCCAGGGAGCCCAGGCGACCCAGCCGGACCAGGCGACCCAGCGGGCCCAGGCCGCCGAAGCGGGCCAGCGGGCCTGGGCGGCCCAGAGGGCCACGGGGCGCCGTCCGAGCGGGCCTAAGCGGTGTCCACTCCCGGCCGGCCGCGCAGATACGCGAGGACAGCGAGGACCCGGCGGTTGGTCGTGTCGTCGAGGGAGAGGTCGAGCTTGGTGAGGATGGAGCCGAAGTGCTTGCTGACGGTGCCCTCGCTCACCACCATGGCCGCGGCGATCGACGCGTTGGACTTGCCTTCCGCCATCAGTGCCAGCACCTCCTGCTCCCGCGCGGTGAGCCGGGCCAGCGGGTCGCGCCGGTGCCTGATCAGCTGGCGCACCACCTCGGGGTCGACGACGGTGCCGCCCTCCGCGACCCGGTGCACCGCGTCGACGAACTCCTCGACGTTGCCGATCCGTTCCTTGAGGAGATAGCCCACCCCGGTGCCGTCGGAGGAGTCGAGCAGGTCCTCGGCGTAGGACCGCTGGATGTACTGGCTGACAACCAGGATCGGCAGTCCGGGCCGGCGGCGGCGCAGGGCGATGGCGGCACGCAGGCCCTCGTCGGAGAAGCCGGGCGGCATCCGTACGTCGGTCACCACGATGTCGGGCTCGTGCGCGGCGACCGCCTCGGTGAGTTCGTCCGCGGCACCCACCGCTGCGACCACCTGGTGCCCGAAGCGCTCCATGAGGCCGACGAGTCCTTCGCGGAGCAGGACGCTGTCCTCGGCCAGCACGATGCGCAGCATCAGTTCCTCAATCATGCGGTCGGATCAGGCAGTTGAGCAGGGTACCAGCAGGCGGAACACGGTGGGGCCGCCGCGCGGGGAGGACACCAGCAGGCGGCCGTCGAGGACCGAGACGCGATCGGCGACGCCCTGCAGGCCCATCCCCCGCCCGGTGTCCGCGCCCCCGTGACCGTCGTCCTCGACCTCCACGGTCAGCTGCCCCCCGTCCAGACCACCCCGTACCACGGCCCTGCTCGCGCCGCTGTGCTTGGCGACGTTGGCGAGCGCCTCGCTGACCGCGAAGTACACGGCCGTCTCGATCGCCTCCGGGGGCCGGACCGGCAGGTCGAGGTCCACGTCGACGGGGATCGTCGAGCGATCCGCGAGATCCTCCACGGCCGCCACCAGGCCTCTGTCGGTGAGGACTTGGGGGTGGATGCCGCGGATCAGCTCCCTGATCTCGACGAGTGCGGTGGCCGCCTCGTCCTGCGCCTTGGCGAGCAGCGGGCCGAGCGGCCCGTCCGACGCGTCGAGGCGGGCCAGGCCGAGGGTCATGGACAGGGCGACGAGCCGCTGCTGCGCCCCGTCGTGCAGATCGCGCTCGATGCGGCGCCGCTCCGCCTCGAAGGCGTCCACGAGGCGGACGCGGGAGCGGCCCAGCTCCTTGATCTTCGAGTTCAGTTCGCCGGTCGGCGAGGCCAGCAGGAAGCGGGTCAGGGCGGCCCGGCCCGCGGCGATCGCGCCGAGCGGGTAGGCGAAGACGGGCAGCAGCATCAGCCCGGCCAGCGCCGCCCCGAGCGCCCCGGGCCAGCTGTCCACGATCCACATCTTGAGGACCCGCGCCTCCTCGCCGTCGACCGCCAGCATCACCGGCACCGCGAGCAGCCCGCCGCACACGAGGAGGACCGAGCCCACGACCAGCGCTTCGAGGGGCCACAGCAGGAAGCCGAAGAGCACCGCGTAGCCCAGCTCGCGCCAGGTGGCGCGTTCCTGGAGCCGGGTACGCAGCCAGGCGGTCAGTCCGGTGCGGTCGGGTTCGCGGTGCGGATCGGCGAGCGGCTCGCTGTCGATCAGACGCAGCCGGCGTCGCTCGACCGAGGCCAGCGGCACCCCGGTGAGGACGAGCACGAGCAGCAGCGGAAGGCCGACGACGACCACGGTCAGCACGCTGCCCGCGACGGCGAACAGCACGAGCGTGAGCAGGGTGATGATGCCGAGGACCGCGCTGCTGAGCAGGTACAGCGCCGCGCGCCAGGGCCAGCCGCTGCGTACGTAGTGGCGCAGATGGAGCCGGGTCCAGATCGTCGGGGGGTGCATGCGCCGCACGTTATGAGACCTTTCCGGCCCGGACCACCCAGCTAGCTCCACCATCGGGGTGGGCATCGGCTACCGGACAGGACTGGGCCCAGCTGCGATGTGCCGGAATGCCCCCGCGCGGTCTGCTGTAAGGGCTCCGGACGGCGGGGCGACGGCACTGCGAGAGGACCGAAATGGGCTGGACCCAGGAACAGTTGGCGGCTGTGCCCGTGTGGCTGACGCTGCTGATCGTCTTCCTGCTTCCCATGGCGGAGCCCGCGCTCCCTCTGCTCGGCATGCTGTTCCCTTCGCAGACCGCCTTGATGGCGAGCGGCGTCCTCGCGCACCACGGCGCGCTGCCGCTGCCCGCCGCGATCGCGATGGCGGTGCTCGGCGCGCTGGCGGGCAATGTGATCGGTCATCTGGTGGGGCGCCGGTGGGGTCTCAGGCTCGCCGCGAACCTGCCGGCCCGTGTGACCGGCTCGCCCGGCTACCGCGCGGCACTGCACACCGTCGGCGCCTACAGCGCGCGGGCGGTGCTGCTCGGCCGGTTCAACGCGGTGCTGCGCACGCTGGTGCCGGTGATGTGCGGCGCCGTCGGCGTGCCCTGGACCCGCTTCCTGGGCCTGTCCCTGCTCGGCAGCCTGCTGTGGGCGCCGGGTTGTGTCGCGGTCGGGCTGCTCGCGGGCGGCTCCTGGCAGAAGTGGGGCGGCTCGGGGGTGCTCGCCGCCGGCGGCGCCGTGCTGCTGCTGACCAGTTCCCTGCCGATGCTGCTCTCGTACCTCAGCAGCAGGAAGGCTGAGGCGAACGCCGCGCTCACCACCGCTGGTTGAGATACGTCAAGAGTCGCGCCTCGTTCGGTACGAGGTAGAAGTGGTCGCCGGGAAGACCTGGTGCTCGTACGTGGACGTGGTCAGGGGACGCCAGGACAGCAGGTCGGCCAGGGTGCAGCCCGGGTCGTCCACACCGCCGACCGCGGTGACCGGGGCGCGCAGGGGCGCCGGCTCGGCGGGCCGGTAGGACTCGATGAGGCGGAAGTCGCCGCGCAGCGAGGGCAGCAGCAGCGGGCGCAGGTCGGGGTCGTCGTAGACGGCGGAGCCGAGGTCCCCCAGGCCCCGGGCCGAGGCGATCAGACTGTCGTCGTCGAGGAGGTGGAGGGCGCCGCCGCGTTCGGTGTGCGGGGCGCCGCGCCCGGAGACGACGACGCGCTCGGGCACGATGCCGTGCCGCTCGTCGAGGCGGCGCGCCACCTCGTAGGCGACGGCCGAGCCGAGGCTGTGCCCGAACAGGGCGAGGGGGGCGCCGAGTCCGGGCCCGAGGACGTCTTCGAGGGCGTCGGTGATGCGGTCGGCGAGTTCCGCCATGGACTCGGCGCAGGGCTCGGCGAGCCGCTCCTGACGGCCGGGGTACTGGGTGGCGAGCAGTTCCACACCGCGCGGCAGGCGGCCCGCCCAGCCGTGGAAGAGGGTCGCCGTGCCGCCCGCGTGCGGGAAGCCGACGAGGCGCAGCCGGACGCTCCCGTCCGTGGCCGGGTAGCGCCGGAACCAACGGCTCCTGATCCCCGCCCCCACAACGCCCCCTGCTCCTGCGACGCCCATACGAATCCACCCTCGCCCTCTCGTGGCACGGCCCCTGACGGGCCCCGGTCCCGCCATGATCCGTCGCGCGCGGGCCCGCGGGCGGGGCGGGCTCGGGCAGGACGCTGCCGGTGCAGCTTCTTGCAGCCCTGTGCTCTGCCTTTCCGTGCCAGGTGCAGCCATCGTGCACAGGAGGGTGGAGCTACCTCCACCCCCAAGACTCCGTCCCGCTGCGATGTCACCGTCGAGCGGGCCCGATTGAGTGGACACCATGACTCAAGCAGCCGTCCGGCTCCGCTCCGTGACCCGGTCCTACGGGACAGGCGACAACGCGGTCACCGCCCTCGACCAGGTCAGCCTCGACATCCCGCGGGGGACCTTCACCGCCGTCATGGGCCCCTCGGGCTCCGGCAAGTCGACCCTGTTGCAGTGCACGGCGGGGCTCGACCGGCCGACCGGGGGCCAGGTCTTCCTCGGGGAGACCGACCTGACCCGGCTGAGCGAGAAGAAGCTGACGCTGCTGCGCCGGCGGCGCATCGGGTTCGTCTTCCAGGCCTTCAACCTGCTGCCCGCGCTGACCGCCGAGCAGAACGTCGGGCTGCCGCTGCGGCTCGCGGGCCGCCGCCCCAGGCGGTCCGAGGTCCTGAACGTCCTGGAGCAGGTCGGCCTGCGCGAGCGCGCCGGGCACCGGCCCAGCGAGATGTCGGGCGGCCAGCAGCAGCGCGTGGCGCTCGCCCGCGCCCTGGTCACCAAGCCGGAGGTGCTGTTCGGCGACGAGCCGACGGGCGCCCTGGACTCCACCACGAGCCGCGAGGTGCTGACGCTGCTGCGGACGATGGTCGACCGCGGCCAGACGGTGATCATGGTGACGCACGACCCGGTCGCCGCCTCCTACGCGGACCGGGTGCTCTTTCTCGCCGACGGCACGGTCCAGGGCGAGCTGTACACGCCGACTGCGGAGCAGGTCGCCGAGCGGATGACCGCCATGAGCGCCGTCCCGGCCAAGGCCTCGGCGGTGGCGTCGTGCTGAGTCTCGCGCTGCGCGGGATGCGCACCCGCTGGGTCACGTTCGTCGGTTCGTTCGTCGCGCTCGCGCTCGGGGTCGGCCTCATCGCCACCACGGGCCTCGCGCTCGCGGCGACGTTCGACGCGCCGGAGCGGGGCACCGAACGGTTCGCCGAGGCGCGGGTCGTGGTGCAGGGCACGGACGAGGTGAAGGCCGACACCCCGATCGGGGTGCGGACGTCGACGCTGACCAACCCCCGTGCGGTGCCGGAGAGGCTGGCCGCCGAGCTGGCCACGGTGGGCCCCGTCGCCGAGGACCGTACGTTCCCGGTCTCGGTGCCCGACGCGGACCGGCGGATCGGTGCGGACACCTCGCTCGTGGGCCACTCGTGGGCCGTCGCCGCGGCCACGCCGTACCGCCTCACCTCCGGACGCGCCCCCACGTCGCCCGGCGAAGTCGTCGTCACGACCGGGCCCGGCGCGCAGGTGCGCGCCGGGAACCGGATCCAGGTCGTCACGCCCGAGGGCGCCGGCACCCGCACCGTGGTCGGCACGGTGCCGGCGGCCGGCTTCGAGTCGGCGGTGTTCTTCACCGCCGCCGAGGCCGCGCGCCTGTCCCCGCGCATCGAGCGGGTGACGGTGGACGCCGACCCGGCCGCCGTCCGCGCGGCGCTCGGCACCGGCTCGGGCATGACCGTCCTGGCCGGCGACGACCGGCGGCGCGCCGACCCCGACCCGGACCGCGACAAGGAGGCCCTGGTCTCCGTGAACGCCCTGCTCGGCACCGCGGCCGGCATCACGGCGTTCGTGTCGGTGTTCGTGGTCGCCTCGACGTTCACCTTCGCGGTGGCGCAGCGCAGGCGGGAGTTCGGACTCCTGCGGATGGCGGGCGCGACCCCCGGTCAGGTGCGGCGCATGGTCTACGCGGAGGCCCTGGTCATCGGAGTGTTCGCATCGGGCGCGGGGTGCTGGCTGGGCCGGTGGGCCGCGCCGCGGCTCGCCTCGTGGATGTCGGGAGAGGGCCTCGCCCCGACCTGGTTCCGGATCGGTGAGCAGGCCTGGCCGCTCCATGTCGCCTTCTGGACCGGCCTGACGGTGGCCCTGTGCGGCGTCGTCGTGGCGTCCTTCCGCGCGGGCCGGACCGGCCCGACGGCGGCGCTGCGGGAGTCCGCCGTCGACAGCAGCACCATGCCGTGGAGCCGCCTCCTGGTGGCCGCCGCCGTGCTGCTCACCGGCCTCGGCCTGCTCGTCATGGCGCTGGTGGACAACCCCGGCGACGTGCTGAAGCGCAAGACGTACATCACCCAGCCGATGCTGCTCATCGTGGCGATGGCCCTGCTCGCGCCGCTGTTGGTGCGGCCGCTGACCCGGCTGCTGACCTGGCTGCCCGCCCGGCTGCCGGGCGCCGTGGGCATGCTGGCGCGGGAGAACGCGGCGGCGGGGGTGCGCCGGACGGCGGCCGTGGCCGCGCCGGTCCTCATCACCGTGGCGCTCGCCTGCTCCCTGATGGGCACGACCGCGACCATCAACGAGGCCAAGGCCGCCGAGGCCCGCACCCAGACGCAGGCCGACTACGTGGTCTCGTCCGGCGGCGCCGGCCGGGCGCTGCCCGACGCGTTCGTCCGGGCGGCCCGTGACGTCCCCGGCGTCACGGTCAGCACGTCCCGCTCGACCGGGGTGACCGTCCTGGAGGAGGGCACCGCCCTCGTCCGCTCCGAGGCCCGCGCCGTCGACAGCGGCACGGACCTGTCTGTTTTGTCCCAACTCCCCGTCGTAGCGGGCAAGCTGGCCGACCTCGACGACGACAGCATCGTCGTCAACGAGGAATGGCTGACCACCCGCCTCGGCGACCGGGTCCCCGTCTGGCTGGGCGACGGCCGCAAGGTGAACCTCAGGATCGCCGCGGTCCTCGGGATCGGCACCGGCAACAACGGCGTGTACCTCACGGCGCGCAACGCCGCCGGCGCGGGCGTCGACCGCGTCGACGTCAAGGTCGCCGCCGACGCGGACCGGGCCGCCGTCGACCGGCGGCTGCGCGCGGCGGGCGAGGCGAGCGGCGTCGAGGTGCTCGGCGCCGGGCAGTGGATCGACGAGCACTACCCGCGCTCCAGCGAGTCCACCCGGCTCGGCCTGCTGATGATCCTGGCCATCGCCCTGGTCTACACGGGCATCGCACTGGCCAACACGCTGGTCATGGCCACCACGGACCGGGTCCGCGACCTCGCCGCGCTGCGCCTGACGGGCGCGACGAAGACCCAGGTGCTGCGCCTGGTCGCCGTCGAGTCGGTGATGGTCGTGGTGGTCGGCGCGGTGCTGGGCGCGGCCGTCTCGGCGGTGAACCTGCTCGGCGTCCGCACCGCCCTCGGCCTGCTCGACGTGAGCTCCGCGATCGTCGTTCCCTGGCCTACGGTGGGTGTGGTGATCGCCGCGAGCGCCGTCCTCGCGGTCCTCGCGGCCACCCTGCCCGCGTCGTTCGCCCTACGCACCCGGCCGGTGGAGCTGGCGGGCATGCGCGAGTAGCCCCGCCGTCGACGCACCGGCCGATCCACCGATCCCTACGAGCCCGAGAGGCACAGAAGTTGACGAGTGAGACCGCCGCACCCGGGTCGTTGTTCAGAGAGTTCCTGCGCGATCCCCGGCAGGTCGGTGCCATGGCTCCCAGCTCGCGCCGGCTGGCCACCGAGGTGACCCTGCCCGTGCCCGAGTCCGGCGACCCGGTGGTCGTCGAACTCGGGCCCGGCACCGGGGCGTTCACCGGACTGATCCAGGAGCTCCTCGGCGGTCGCGGCCATCACCTGGCCGTGGAGATCAACCCCCGGCTCGCGTCGTCGCTCGCCGAGCGCTTCCCGCGCGTGCGGATCCTGAACGACGAGGCGGCCGCGCTGCCGCGGCTGCTCGCCGAGCGCGGGCTGGGCGCGGCGGACGCCGTCGTCAGCGGGCTGCCCTGGGCCAGCCTGGACCCAACGACGCAGCGCACGACGCTCGACTCCGTACGCCGGGTCCTCGCACCGCAGGGGGCGTTCACGACCTTCGGCTATGTGCACGCGACGTACCTGTCGTCCGCCCGGCGCTTCCGGCGCATGCTCGGCTCGTCCTTCGAAGAGGTGGTGCCGGGCCGCACGGTGTGGGGCAATCTGCCGCCGGCGTTCGTCTATCACGCACGGCGTCCACGCCGCCGCCTGGCGCCCGCGACCCTCGATCTCCTCGTCGCGCAGGTCGGTGCGCGTGCCGCGGCGAGCTCAGGCATGCGCTTCTGAATCCCCCCGGGAGGCGCATGAGTCCGCCGCCGTACCCCCGCCTGGCCAGCCGAGCCACCTTGCGAGGGGGTGTTGACCTCGTCCTCGAGCAGCTTGTCCGGGCCTGATACAGGTACGGCGGCGGATCCGTGTCGGGGCGGGCTCCCACCCGCGTCGACGAAGCCCTCCTGGAACAGCACGAGTTCCGTCCGGTTGCCGAGGACCGGCCCGGCCGTGACGTGGTCAGCTGCGGCAGGGCCGAGGAGTACACGGTACGGATCGTCGATCCGGCCACCCGCGAGGTGCTGCCCGCGGGCCGGGTCGGCGAGATCTGGCTGCGCGGGCCCAGCGTCGCGCAGGGCTACTGGGACCGCGAGGAGGCCACCGCCGAGGCGTTCGGCGTCAGCACCCTCGACGGCGACACCGGATACGTCCGCACCGGCGACCTGGGCACGCTCCACGACGGCGAGATCTACGTCACCGGCCGTCTCAAGGAGATGCTGATCCTGCGCGGCCGCAACATCTACCCGCAGGACGTGGAGCACGGCCTGCGGCACCTGCACCCTGAGCTGGTGGGACTGTTCGGTGCCGCGTTCGCCGTCCCGGTGGCCGGCGCCGACGGCGCCGACGGCGCCACCGAGGAGCAGCTCGTCGTCGTGCACGAGGTGCGCGGCTCGGTCGGCGCCGACGAACTCCCCCGCCTCGCCGCCCGGGTCAGGGGCGGCATCGCCCGTGACTTCAGCGTCCGGCCGGCGGCGGTGGCCCTGGTCAGGCGCGGGGCGGTGCTGGGCACCACCAGCGGCAAGATCCAACGCGCCGCGATGCGCGCGCAGTACCTGGACGGCCTCATGGAGAGCCGTCACCTGGACGGCCCGCCGGCTGCGTAGCCCGAGAGCACGGACCCGAAGAGAACAGGAAACCCCAGGTCACGCCTAATGTGACCTGGGGTTCCAGTGGAGCCGCCTTCGGGATTCGAACCCGAGACCTACGCATTACGAGTGCGTTGCTCTGGCCATCTGAGCTAAGGCGGCGCGCTGTACACACTATGGTGCGATCAGCAACGACGGTAAGTCTACACAGTTTCGAAGGGTGCTCCGTACCGGCCCCGGAGGTGCGCCCTCCGGGGCCCGGGGCTGCG
The DNA here is from genome assembly GCF_050937045.1 of Streptomyces sp. CA-179760. Lineage (NCBI taxonomy): Bacteria > Bacillati > Actinomycetota > Actinomycetes > Kitasatosporales > Streptomycetaceae > Streptomyces > Streptomyces sp. CA-179760. The sequence goes on along the minus strand of NZ_JBNJLZ010000001.1, from coordinate 5,392,738 downwards.
GTTATGAGCAGCGCTTTCCGTCCTCGGGCGGGGTGCCGCGGAGGAGGTAGGCGTTGATCGTGCGGTCGATGCAGGCGCTGCCGCGGCCGTAGGCGGTGTGGCCGTCGCCCTCGTAGGTGAGGAGGCGGGCCGAGGAGAGCTGGCCGGCCAGGGCCCGCGCCCAGCGGTACGGCGTCGCCGGGTCGCGGGTGGTGCCGACCACCACGATGGGGGCCGCGCCCTTCGCCTCGATGCGGCGCGGCTCGCCCGTGGCGTGCACCGGCCAGTACGCGCAGTTCAACGAGGCCCAGGCGAGGCCTTCGCCGAAGACGGGGGACGCCTTCTCGAAGTCCGGCAGCGCCCCGCGCACCTGCTCGGGGGTGTCGAAGGCGGGCGGCAGGTCCAGGCAGTTCACCGCCGCGTTGGCGAACATCAGGTTGCTGTAGGCGCCGTCGGTGTCCCGCTCGTAGTAGCCGTCGGACAGGACGAGGAGCCCGGCGCCGTCGTTCTCCTTCATCGCGGAGGTCAGCGCCTCGCGCAGCTGCGGCCAGGCACCCTCGTCGTACATGGCCGCGATCACACCGGTCGTGGCGAGCGACTCGGTGAGGCGGCGGCCGTCGGGGTCGCCGGTGGGGACGGGCTGGTCGTCCAGTTCCTCGAAGAACGCCTTCAGGTTCTTGCCCACCCGCTCTGGCGAGGTGCCCGAGCCGCCCAGCGGGCAGTCGGCCTGCCGTACGCAGTCCCGCGCGAACGACCGGAACGCCGTCTCGAAGCCCGCCGTCTGCTCCAGGTTCAGCCGTCGCGCGGGCAGCGACGGGTCCATCGCGCCGTCCAGCACCAGCCGGCCCGCCCGGTCCGGGAAGAGCCCGGCGTACGTCGCCCCGAGGAACGTCCCGTAGGAGGCGCCGACGTAGTTCAGCTTCTTGTCGCCCAGCGCCGCCCGCACGATGTCCATGTCCCGGGCCGCCTCCACGGTGGACACATGACGCAGCAGCCTGGGCGAGTCCGCGCCGCAGCCCTCGGCGAACGTCCGGTACGCCGCGACCAGCCCGTCGCCCTCCTTCCCGTCATCGGGCGTGATGTCCGTCTGCGTGTACGTGTCCATTTCCGGCCCGTCCAGACACTCGACGGGCTCGCTGCGGGCCACGCCGCGCGGGTCGACCGCCACCATGTCGTAGCGGGCCCGGACCTCGGCCGGGTAGCCGATTCCGGCGTACGACTCCATGTAGCCGATCGCCGAACCGCCCGGCCCTCCGGGGTTCACGAGCAGTGAGCCCAGCCGGTCGCCCGTGGCCTTCTTGCGGGCGACGGCGAGCCGGACGTCACCGGCGGACGGCCTGGCGTAGTCGAGCGGCGCCTTGACGGTGGCGCACTCGAAGCCGGGGACGCCGCAGCCGCGCCAGTCCGGCTTCTGCGCGTAGTACGGCGTGAGCGCCGCGGGGACGGACTTCGGCAGCGCGGCCAGCGCCGCCGGCTCCGCCGCCGCCGAGGCCGCGGACGTCGTCGGGCTCCCCGAGGAACACGCGGAGACCAGCAGCGCGGCCGTGGCGAGGAGGCCGACAGCGGTCCTGCCTCCGCCACGAGCCCTGCGGTGGGCGCCGCCGGAGCCCGCGCGGCGGGAAGCGGGGGTGGAGGCGGAGCGGAGGGCCGAGCGGGAGGCGGTGCGGGGAGTGCGCCTTGTGTGCATTCAGCGAGCGTAACTCTGCGCGACGAATTGAGTGCCGTGCGTGCGTGTCGTGCCTCGTACGAGTTACAACCTCAATCTCCGATGTCCCTCCGCGTCCCTCCGCGTCCCTCCGCGTCCCTCCACGTCCCCCGCGTCCCCCGGCCTCGCCGGGTGTCAGCCCGCTCTGAGCGCCATCGTCATCGCCTCCACGGCGAGCAGCGGCGCCACGTTGCGGTCGAGCGCGTCACGGCAGCCGGCGATCGCCTCGATGCGGCGGAGCGTGGACTCCGGGGAGCTGCCACGGGCCAGGCGCTCCAAGGCGTCCTCGGCGTCCGCGTTGGCGATGGCCACGCGGGAGCCGAGCTGGAGGGCGAGGACATCGCGGTAGAAGGCCGTGAGGTCGGTCAGGGCGAGGTCCAGGCTGTCGCGCTGCGTGCGCGTTCTGCGGCGCTTCTGCTTGTCCTCCAGGTCCTTCATCACGCCGGCCGTGCCACGCGGCATCCGGCCGCCCTGGGCCGCGCCGAGAGCGGCCTTCAGCTCCTCGGTCTCCTTGGCGTCCATCTCCTCGGCGAGCTGCTTGGCGTCCTCGGCGGCCGCGTCGACCAGCTCCTGGGCGGCCTTCAGCGCGCCGCCGACCTCCTCCACGCGCAGCGGCATCCGCAGCACGGCGGCACGGCGTTCGCGGGCGGCCGGGTCGGTGGCCAGGCGGCGGGCCCGGTCGACGTGGCCCTGGGTCGCGCGGGCCGCCGCGGCGGCGGCGGCCGGCTCGATGCCCTCGCGTCGTACGAGCATGTCGGCGACGGCGTCGACCGACGGCGTGCTCAGGTTCAGGTGGCGGCAGCGGGAGCGGATGGTCGGCAGGACGTCCTCGATGGAGGGGGCGCACAGCAGCCAGACCGTGCGGGGGGCGGGCTCCTCCACCGCCTTGAGGACGGCGTTGGCCGACTTCTCGTTCAGCCGCTCGGCGTCCTCGACGAGGATGATCTGCCAGCGGCCGTTCGCCGGCGAGGTGAACGACTTGCGGACGGTGTCGCGCATGTCGTCGGCGAGGATCTGTGCGCCGACCGCGGCCACGGTGGTGACGTCGGCGTGCGTGCCCACCAGTGCCGTGTGACATCCGTCGCAGAAGCCGCAGCCCGGGGAGCCGCCGAGGGCACGGTCGGGGCTGACGCACTGCAGCGCCGCCGCGAAGGCCCGAGCCGCCTGGTTCCGCCCGGCTCCGGGCGGGCCCGTGAAGAGCCACGCGTGGGTCATCTTCGACGCCTCGGGCGGAGGGGTGTCGGCCGTGGCCGCGGTGACCAGGGCGTCGGCGTCCCTGGCGGCGGCGCCCAGCTGCTCGCTCACCCTCTCCTGCCCGACGAGGTCGTCCCACACGGTCATGGGTCACGCCACCTTTCCGTCACGTCCACGTCCACGGACCGTACTGCCGCGCCGCGGATCGTTCTGCCGCGCCACGAACCGTTCTTCAGCGTCCGCGGATCGTTCTGCCGCTGCGAGATCCATTGTGGGGGCGACCACTGACAACCGGCCGCGGCCCTCTGAGGGCCGCGGCCGGTGATCTTGCCAACTGCCTGCCGGGCAGGGCCTCAGCGGCCCCGGCCCCTCCCCCGGCGCCCACGGCCCTCGTCCGGGTCGTCGTCGTGCGGTCCGAGCAGCTCGTCCGCGAGGGAGGGCAGGTCGTCCAGCGGCGTCTCCTCGGCCCAGTCGGACCGGCGGCGGCGTGGCTCGCCCTCGGCGTCGACCTGGGGCAGCTCACGCGTACGGTCCTCGGTCCCGTCGGGACGGGAGACCGGGGAGTCGTCCCGGAAGTACCCGGGCGGAACCCGGTCCGCCGGTTCTTCCCCGCGTACGGGCGATTCGTCCCCGCGTACGGGCGGCAGTACGGCCGTCTCGTCCCCTGCCCAGGTGGGCGTCTCCTCGGCCCCGGGGCGAACCGCGGGCAGCACCTCGGTCTCGTCGCCCGCCCGGGGAGAAACCGGCGGCAGCACCTCCGTCTCCTCACCCGCCGTCGGCGGCACCGGCGGCTTGGGCAGCTCGGCCGTCACCTCGGCGTCGTCCCGCACGCGGCGCAGCACCGTCGTCTCGTCGACGGAGCCGGAACCGGTGCCGGCACCCGCCCCTGACCCGGACCCAGCCCCGCCCGGGGCGTTCTCCGGTGTCACCACGGGCGTCGGCACGGTCGCCGCGTCCCGACCGGCCGACGTACGAGAAGCGCCCTGCGGAGCGGAACCCTGGGCAGAGCCCTGAGGGGAACTCTTCGGCCCCGCCTCCGCCGCCGCGGCCGCCGCCTCCGCAAGCCGTCGCGCCTCCTCGGCCCGCAGCAGAGCCGCCTCGGCCTTGCGCTGCTTCTCCAGGCGGAGCGCCTCCGCCTCGGCACGCAGCCGGGCCTCTTCCTCGGCCTGCTTGCGGCGCCGGTCCTCCTCGGCCTTGCGGCGGGCCTCTTCCTCGGCCCGGGCCTTCTCCTCCGCGAGGAGCCTCGCCCGCTCCTCCTCGGCCTTCTTCTGCGCTTCCTCGGCCCGTCGCCGGGCCTCCTCCGCCTGCCGTTCGGCCTCGCGCCGCTGCGCCTCCTCCAGCTCGCGCCGCTTGCGCTCCTCCTCCTCGGCGCGCAGCTTGGCGAGCTGCTCCTGGCGCTCGCGCTCCAGGCGCTCCTCCTCGGCCTTGCGGGCGGCCTCTTCCTCGGCCTTGCGGCGCGCCTCCTCCTCGGCCTTCTTCCGCGCCTCCTCCTGGGCCTTGATCTCGGCCTCGGACAGCGGCAGCACCTGGTCGAGCCGGTGCCGGATGACGGTGGTGACGGACTCGGGCTCCTGGCCGGCGTCCACCACCAGGTACCGCCCGGCGTCGGCCGCGGCCAGGGTCAGGAAACCGGAGCGCACGCGTGCGTGGAACTCGGCGGGCTCCGACTCCAGCCGGTCGGGCGCCTCGGTGAACCGCTCGCGCGCGGTCTCCGGCGCGACGTCCAGCAGGACGGTCAGATGCGGCACGAGCCCGTTCGTCGCCCAGCGGTTGATCCGGGCGATCTCGGTCGGCGACAGGTCGCGGCCCGCGCCCTGGTAGGCCACGGACGAGTCGATGTACCGGTCTGAGATGACGACAGCGCCGCGCTCCAGGGCGGGCCGTACGACGGTGTCGATGTGCTCGGCCCGGTCCGCCGCGTACAGCAGCGCCTCCGCGCGGTGCGAGAGGCCCTCGCTGGACACGTCCAGCAGGATCGACCGCAGCCGCTTGCCCACCGGCGTCGCCCCCGGCTCGCGCGTCAGCACGACCTCGTGGCCCTTGCCGCGGATCCACTCGGCGAGCGCCTCGGCCTGCGTGGACTTGCCGGCCCCGTCGCCGCCCTCCAGCGCGATGAAGAATCCGGAGGTCGCGGGCGCCTGGTCCGGGTCGTCGCCGCCTAGCAGCGCGTCCCGCAGGTCCTGCCGCAGCGGCACGCCGGAGCGGTCGTCGACCTTGGCCAGCACCAGCGCGGCGACCGGCAGCAGCAGGGCGCCGGCGAGCATCAGTGTGAAGGCCGCGCCGCCGTGCGCGAAGACGAACTTGCCGCTCTCCAGCCGGTGCGGCCCGATCGCCGCCGCCACCAGTGGGGCGATCACCGCGGCGAGCGCCACGCAGACCCGGACGACCGCGTGCAGGTGCTCGGTCGTACGGGGCCGCCGGTACTCCTCGGTCTCCTGGTCGAGCAGCGTGTGCCCGATGTTGGCGGAGATGCCCGCGCCGACACCGGCCAGGGCGAGGATCAGCAGCACGGTGGTGACGTCCGGGACCAGCCCGGCGGCCAGCAGCGCGATCCCGGTGAAGGCGATCACCAGCGCGAGCATCCGGCGGCGCGACAGGGCGGGCAGCAGGGCGGGCGCCGTACGGATGCCGGCGACGACACCGCCGGTGAGCACGCCCACGAACAGGCCGTACAGCACCGGGCCGCCGCCCAGGTCCTTGGCGTGCAGCACGGCCACGGCTACGGCGGCGGACACCGCGGCGGCGACGGCGGCGCAGGCCAGCACCAGCAGCGGCATCGCGCCCGTGCGCCCCTTGTCGGTGCCGGTTCCGGTCTTCGGACGGCGCAGCCCCTCGAGTGGCGACCGCGCGCGCGGGGTGCGCGTGGCGGGCAGTTCGAGGAAGGTGAGCACGGAGAGGGACGCGGCGAACAGCCCGGCCGCCACGTACGAGGCGAGGGCCGCCTGGTGCTGGCCGAACCAGTCGATGCCGACGCCCAGCAGATTGTTGAACAGGGCCGCGACGACGAGCACGACGGCCGCGAGCGGGATCGCGACGAAACCGGTGCGCAGCGAGAGCCGGCGCAGGGCGTCCAGGTGGTCGGGCAGCGGCCGGACCGTGGCGCCTTCCGGCGGCGGTGCGGGCAGCAGCGCGGGGGCCGCACTCTCGCGGCACACCGTCCAGAAGCGCTCGGCGACTCCGGTCACGAAGGCCGTGACGAGGAGCATGGCCAGCGCGTCCTCGGGCATCCAGTCGATCCACAACGGCGCGACGATGAGCAGCGCGGCGCGCAGCCCGTCCGCGCCGACCATGGTCCAGCGGCGGTCGAGCGGGCCGTCCTGGGAGGTGAGCGCCGTGAGCGGACCGAGGAGCACGGCGCCGAAGAGGAGCGTCGCGAGGACGCGCACCCCGAAAACGGTCGCCACTGCGAACGCCACGCCTCGATAGCCGCCTCCGAACGCACCCTCGGCGACAGCCGCCTGGAGGGTGAGCAGGACCAGCACGAGAAGCGCCAGGGTGTCGCCCACACCGCTCACGAGCTGTGCGCTCCAGAGCCGCTTCAACTGCGGACGGCGCAGCAGGGCTCGGACGGCGCGCTCGCGGGAATCCGCGACCAGGGCATCGTCGGGGGCCGGCGGAGAGGCCGTGGGGTGCTCGGCTCGCGTCATGCGTTCAGCCTATCGGGAGCCACCGACACCCTGGAGGGCCCGGTCTGGCATGCGCACGCCCCGACACCGAAGTGTGCCGGGGCGTTCGCTTTTCGAACCCTGGGCGAAGATCCGGACCTTGCTGGTCCGGATCCCGGACAGGTCCTGAAAGGACCTCAGTCCTCCGCCGGCTTCGAGGCGGTCACCGTCTTGGCCGCCGTCTTGGCCGTCGTCTTCTTCGCCGTAGTGGTCTTCTTGGCCGTCGTCTTCTTCGCGGTCGTGGTCTTCTTCGCCACGGTCTTCTTGGCCGTCGTCTTCTTCGCCGGGGCCTTCTTGGCCGCCTTCTTGGCGGTCTTCTTCGCCGGCCCCTTGGCACGCTTCTCGGCGAGCAGCTCGAAACCGCGCTCCTGGGTGATCGTCTCGACGCTGTCACCCGAGCGCAGGGTCGCGTTGGTCTCCCCGTCGGTGACGTACGGCCCGAAGCGGCCGTCCTTGACGACGACCGGCTTCTCGCTCACCGGGTCGGTGCCCAGTTCCTTCAGCGGCGGCTTGGCGGCCGCCCGGCCCCGCTGCTTCGGCTGGGCGTAGATCGCCAGCGCCTCTTCCAGCGTGATCGTGAAGAGCTGCTCCTCGGCCTGGAGCGAGCGCGAGTCCGTGCCCTTCTTCAGGTACGGGCCGTAGCGGCCGTTCTGCGCGGTGATCTCCTGGCCCTCGGCGTCGGCGCCGACGACACGCGGCAGCGACATCAGCTTCAGGGCTTCGTCGAGCGTCACCGTGTCCAGGGACATCGTCTTGAAGAGGGAGGCCGTACGCGGCTTGACCGCGTTCTTGCCGGTCTTCGGGGTGCCCTCGGGGAGGATCTCCGTCACGTACGGGCCGTAGCGGCCGTCCTTGGCGACGATCGTGTGGCCGGTGGCCGGGTCGGGGCCCAGTTCCCAGTCGCCGCTCGGCTTGGCGAGCAGTTCCTCGGCGAGGTCGACGGAGAGCTCGTCCGGCGCCATGTCGTCCGGGATGTCGGCGCGCTGGTGCTGTTCGGTGTCCTTCTCGCCGCGCTCGATGTACGGCCCGTAGCGGCCGACCCGCAGCACGATGTCGTTGCCCACGGGGAACGACGACACCTCACGCGCGTCGATCGCGCCCAGGTCGGTCACCAGCTCCTTGAGACCGCCGAGGTGGTCCCCGTCGCCGTTGCCGGCGTCGGCGGCACCGCCCTCGACGCCCGCGGCGGAGCCGCTGTCGGACGCTGTCTCACCGAAGTAGAACCGCTTCAGCCACGGCACGGCCCGCGCCTCACCGCGGGCGATGCGGTCGAGGTCGTCCTCCATGCTGGCGGTGAAGCTGTAGTCGACGAGCCGCCCGAAGTGCTTCTCCAGGAGGTTGACCACGGCGAAGGACAGGAAGGACGGGACGAGTGCCGTGCCCTTCTTGAACACATAGCCGCGGTCGAGGATCGTGCCGATGATCGACGCGTACGTCGACGGGCGGCCGATCTCGCGCTCCTCCAGCTCCTTGACCAGGGAGGCCTCGGTGTAGCGGGCCGGGGGCTTGGTGGCGTGCCCGTCGACCGTGATCTCCTCGGCGCTCAGGGCGTCGCCCTCGGAGACCTGGGGCAGCCGGCGCTCGCGGTCGTCCAGCTCGGCGTTCGGGTCGTCGGCACCCTCGACGTAGGCCTTCAGGAAGCCGTGGAAGGTGATCGTCTTGCCGGACGCGCTGAACTCGACGTCCCGGCCGTCGGACGCCGCGCCGCCGATCTTCACCGTGACGCTGTTACCGGTCGCGTCCTTCATCTGGGAGGCGACGGTGCGCTTCCAGATCAGCTCGTAGAGCTTGAACTGGTCGCCGGTCAGTCCGGTCTCGGCGGGAGTGCGGAAGCGATCACCCGACGGGCGGATCGCCTCGTGCGCCTCCTGCGCGTTCTTGACCTTCCCGGCGTACGTCCTCGGCTGCGGCGGCAGGTAGTCGGCGCCGTACAGCTGCGTGACCTGGGCACGGGCCGCGGCGACCGCGGTGTCGCTCAGCGTCGTGGAGTCCGTACGCATGTAGGTGATGTAGCCGTTCTCGTACAGCTTCTGCGCGACCTGCATGGTGGCCTTCGCGCCGAAGCCGAGCTTGCGGCTGGCCTCCTGCTGCATCGTCGTCGTACGGAACGGGGCGTACGGCGAGCGGCGGTAGGGCTTGGACTCGACGGACCGGACGGCGAACCGGGTCTGCTCCAGCGCGGCGGCGAGTGCGCGGGCGTTCACCTCGTCGAGGTGGAGGGTGTTCGCGCTCTTCAGCTGTCCCAGGGAGTCGAAGTCGCGGCCCTGCGCGACCCGCCTGCCGTCGACGGTCTGCAGGCGCGCGACCAGCGACGACGGGTCCGACGAGTCTCCGGCGCGGCCGGTAGCGAAGGTGCCCGTCAGGTCCCAGTACTCAGCCGAACGGAAGGCGATGCGCTCGCGTTCCCGCTCCACCACGAGCCGGGTGGCGACCGACTGGACACGGCCCGCGGACAGCCGCGGCATGACCTTCTTCCACAGGACCGGCGAGACCTCGTAGCCGTAGAGGCGGTCGAGGATGCGGCGGGTCTCCTGGGCGTCGACGAGCTTCTGGTTGAGCTGGCGCGGGTTGGCCACGGCGGCCTGGATCGCGGCCTTGGTGATCTCGTGGAAGACCATCCGCTTGACCGGGACCTTGGGCTTCAGGACTTCCTGGAGGTGCCAGGCGATGGCCTCGCCCTCGCGGTCCTCATCGGTGGCGAGGAAGAGTTCGTCGGACTCCTTCAGCAGGTCCTTGAGCTTCTTGACCTGTGCCTTCTTGTCGGCGTTGACCACATAGATCGGCTGGAAGTCGTGTTCGACGTCCACACCGAGGCGGCGGACCTCGCCGGTGTACTTCTCGGGCACCTCGGCGGCGCCGTTGGGAAGGTCGCGGATGTGCCCGACGCTCGCCTCGACGATGTATCCGGGGCCGAGATAGCCCTTGATCGTCTTCGCCTTGGCGGGCGACTCGACGATGACGAGTCGGCGGCCGCCCTCTGCGGTCTCGCTGGTCGGGGACAACTTCGCTCTTCTCTCCGGTCGACGCTGGGGCCTCCCCGGAGCCGATGGCCCGGGGCTGGGTCGTGGTGACGCTGCGGAGTGTGACGGTACAGCCCGCCCCCGTGTCAAACGGGAAAAGCCCGCAACGGCCACTCGAACGGTAACCCGACTACCACCATTCCTGCCGCCCGGAGTGCCCGTACCCGGCCCGGCCCTATGCGGAGCGCGACCTCTCGATTACCGGCGGGCGCGACGCCGACTCGGGCTTCACAGGCGGGTGAAGCACCAGGATCCGACCGCCAGGGCGAGCACCGCGACAACGCTCGCGAGGGTCGCAGATGCGACGGGCCTCACACCCTCGGCGACGGGCCGCTGCTGACGTACGCGCGCCACGGTCCACGCCAGCAGTCCGCCTCCGAACAGGGAGAACACCGCTCCCGCGAAGATCGCCGGTTCGCTCTCCATGGCCCCCGCGCCCCTTCTCCCCAGTCTGCGACTCTCCAGCCCGGGGAGGCTGACACGCGTGGGCGGCGGGCAGGCGAACCGTAGGTGAACGCCGGGGCGACGCGGCTGTGGACCGGGGAGGACCGGGCCCTCGGGACCCGTTCGGGACGAGGTGTCCAAATCGACTCGAAATTTATTGGCGGGCCCCTTCTCCAGGCCCCTTCCCGGGCCCTTTCCCCAGGCCTCTCAGCTTCTCCGGGCCCCTCGGCGCGCCGCCCCGCCGGGTTCCCTCAGCGGACCGGCTCCAGGAACCCCTGCTCCACGAGCAGCCGGATCTGCGCCGGTGTGCGGTCGCGCAGCAGCACCGGGTCCTCGCCGATCAGCTGGGCGATGGCGTCGAGGATGCGGCCCGCGCTCATCGTGCCGTCGCAGACGCCCGCGAAGCCCGCGCCGACCGTGTCCACCCGGGTCGCCCGGCGCATACCGCGGTTCTGGCGCAGCACGACATGCTCGGGGTCCTCGGCGCCGGGCAGCCCGACCTGTTCCTGCACGACCTCGGCGGCGAGCCGGAAGTGCCCTTCGAGCAGGGCGGCGTCGTCGTGGCCGCGGAGGTGGTCGAGCCGGTCGAAGTGGGCCCTGATGGTGTCCCCGAGCGGCTGCTCGACCGGATGCGGCCATTCCTCCACCGTGAGGGAGGGCACGGCGGCGCCCGTCCTGCGCAGGGTGATCCAGCCGAAGCCGACGGCCTTCACCTTGCGCGCCTCGAACTCGTCGAGCCATGCGTCGTACCGCGCCTGGTACTCCGCCGCGTCGCCCTCGTGGTCGCCCGCGTCCCGCAGCCACAGCTCGGCGTACTGGTTGATGTCCTGTAGCTCGCGCTGCACGATCCACGCGTCGCAGCCCCGGGGCACCCATGACCGGAGCCGGTCCTGCCAGTCCTCCCCTTCCACGTGCTGCCAGTTGGCGAGGAACTGCGCGAACCCGCCCTCGTTCAGCCGCTCCCCCGCCTCAGAAACGAGCGTGCGGCACAGATCGTCCCCGCCCATGCCGCCGTCGCGATAGGTGAGCCGGGCACCGGGAGAGATCACGAACGGCGGGTTCGAGACGATCAGGTCGTACGTCTCGTCGTCCCGGACCGGAGTGAAGAGGGAGCCCTCGCGCAGCTCGGCGGCCGGGGCACCGGACAGAGCCAGCGTGAGACCGGTGATGTGCAGCGCGCGCGGGTTGAGGTCGGTGGCCGTCACGCGGGTGGCGTGCCGGGCCGCGTGCAGCGCCTGGATGCCGGAACCGGTGCCGAGGTCGAGGGCGGCGCCCACGGGCGTACGGACGGTGATGCCGGCGAGGGTCGTGGAGGCGCCGCCGACGCCCAGGACGACTCCCTCGTCGCGCCGGCCGATCCCGCCGGCGCCGCCGACCGCGCAGCCCAGGTCCGACACGATGAACCAGTCCTCGCCGCCGGGCCCGCCGTACGGCCGCACGTCCACCGTGGCGGCGAGCTCGTCCGCACCGGCGCGCTTGAGCCAGCCGCTCTCCAGGCAGGCGTCGACGGGCAGGGCGTCCGCCACGCGCGCGTGCGGCACGGGCTGCTGCAGCAGGAACAGCCGGACGAGCATCTCCAGCGGCGTGTCCCCGCGGGTCGCCCGGAGCGCGGGAACGGTCTCGCTCCGGGCCAGCGCCGCGTACGCGGGGGCGCCGAGCAGTTCGAGCAGTCCGTCGGCGGTGAAGGAGGCCCCGAGCAGGGCGTCCCGGAGCCGGGCGGCGGCCTCGGGGCGGTCGGGGGCGGGCAGCGGGGACAGGGGTGACTGGCTGGCGTTACTCACGCCCCCCATTGTGGCCGCAGGCTCGGGTGACGCACGTGCCCGTGCCGGGTATCGCGCAGGCCGGTGCGGCTCGTCTCAGCCATCACTCCCGGCTGAGCCGTCACTCCCGGTTCAGCCATCACTCCCAGCTGAGCCGTCACTCCCGGTTCAGCCATCACTCCCAGCTGAGCCGTCACTCCCGGTTCAGCCGTCGCAGCCCCCTCGCCAACGGCCGGCTCAGGTCGCCGACGCCGGTCCCGTCGCCGCCTTGCAGCTCGACTGCCGGGCCATCGCCTGGCCGACCTCGCCCTCCTCCAGGTTGCTGAGCGCGTCGTTGCCGCTCTTGCTCAGCTTGTCCAGCTCGGTGGCGATGTCCTTGAGACCGTCGGCGAACTTGCCCTGGTCCTTCGTGTCGAGCCCGTCGACCTGCTTCTTCAGCGAGGCGTACGACGCGGAGATCGTGTTGAGCTCCTTGACCGCGTCCTTCTGCTTCGTCTCGCCGTTCTCGACGTCCGGAGCGCCGGCCTTGTTCACCGCGGTCCCGATCGCCTTGTAGGCGTCGGACATGTCCTGGAAGGCCTGTGCGTCGGTCTTCTGGACGTCCTCCGGTGTGCTGTTGTCCGAGGTCTCCTTCTGGATCGAGGCATTGGCCGACTCGATCTTCTTGGCCTGCGGCTGTACGGCGTCGCAGACGTCCTTGGCCCAGGAGTCCAGCTTCTCGTTCTCGTCGCCGCCGCAGCCCGACAGCGCCAGTACCAGTACCGCACCGCCGGACAGTGCGGCCGCGAGCTTCTTGTTCACCGGTTTGGTCCCTTCCATGGCTCTCGGCCCCGGAACATACACGCCAGGGGCACGGCAACCGCACGCCGAGAGCCTATTAAGACCTTTTTGTTACCTTTTGATCCGAGCGAGACAAGGCTCACGATGAGGCGTGCGGACACATAGGGCGGGCGGGCGACGCGCCAACGCGCGCCGCCCGCCCGCACCTTGAGCTGGGGCTTGACGGACCTCGCTACGAAACCACCGCCGGATCCGGAGACTTGGGTTCCGGTTCGGCGTTGTCTTCGTCACCTACGGCGATGCCGCGCCGCTTTGACACATAGACCGCCCCGGCGATCACGGCGAACGCGAGCGCCGCGATCAGAATCCGCATGCCGATGCTCTTGTCCGGACCGTAGGAGAACTTGATCACCGCGGGCGCGATCAGCAGCGACACCAGGTTCATGACCTTGAGCAGCGGGTTGATCGCGGGGCCGGCGGTGTCCTTGAACGGGTCGCCGACGGTGTCGCCGATCACGGTCGCCGCGTGGGCCTCGCTGCCCTTGCCTCCGTGATGACCGTCCTCGACGAGCTTCTTGGCGTTGTCCCAGGCGCCGCCGGAGTTGGCCAGGAACACCGCCATCAGCGTGCCCGCGCCGATCGCGCCCGCCAGGAACGCGCCGAGCGGGCCGACGCCGAGCGTGAACCCGATGAAGATCGGCGCCAGCACGGCCAGCAGGCCGGGCGTGGCGAGCTCGCGCAACGCGTCCTTGGTGCAGATGTCGACGACCTTGCCGTACTCCGGCTCCTCGCTGTAGTCCATGATCCCGGGCTTCTCGCGGAACTGCCTCCGCACCTCGAAGACCACGGAACCCGCCGACCGCGACACGGCATTGACCGCCAGCCCCGAGAAGAGGAAGACGACCGCCGCGCCCGCGATGAGACCCACGAGGTTGTTGGGCTGCGAGATGTCCATCATCAGGCTCATCGGGGCACCTTCGCCCCCGAGCTTCTCGCCCACGTCCCGAGCTCCGGTGATGATCGCGTCGCGGTACGACCCGAACAGTGCCGCCGCCGCGAGCACGGCCGTGGCGATCGCGATGCCCTTGGTGATCGCCTTGGTCGTGTTGCCGACCGCGTCCAGGTTGGTCAGCACCTGCGCGCCCGCGCCCTCGACGTCACCGGACATCTCCGCGATGCCCTGCGCGTTGTCGGAGACCGGCCCGAAGGTGTCCATCGCGACGATCACGCCGACCGTGGTGAGCAGGCCGGTGCCGGCCAGCGCCACCGCGAACAGTGCCAGCATGATCGACGTACCGCCGAGCAGGAACGCCCCGTACACGCCGAGGCCGATCAACAGGGCGGTGTAGACGGCGGATTCGAGACCGACCGAGATACCGGCGAGGACGACGGTGGCCGGCCCCGTGAGCGAGGTCTTGCCGATGTCCCTGACGGGGCGGCGGGTGGTCTCGGTGAAGTAGCCCGTCAGTTGCTGGATCAGGGCGGCGAGCACGATGCCGATGGCCACCGCGACGAGCGCGAGGATCCGCGGATCGCCGTCCTTGCCCAGTACGGCGGCATCGGTGACGCCGTCGAGCTCCGAGTACTTCCCCGGCAGGTAGACGAACACGGCCACCGCGACCAGTACGAGCGAGATCACCGCGGAGATGAAGAACCCGCGGTTGATGGCACTCATACCGCTGCGGTCGGCACGCCGGGGCGCCACCGCGAAGATGCCGATCATCGCGGTGATCACACCGATCGCCGGCACCAGCAGCGGGAAGCCGAGCCCGGCGTCGCCGAAGGCCGCCGAGCCCAGGATCAGCGCGGCGACCAGGGTGACGGCGTACGACTCGAAGAGGTCGGCCGCCATGCCCGCGCAGTCGCCGACGTTGTCGCCCACGTTGTCGGCGATGGTCGCGGCATTGCGCGGATCGTCCTCCGGAATGCCCTGTTCGACCTTGCCGACCAGGTCGGCGCCGACGTCGGCGGCCTTGGTGAAGATGCCGCCGCCGACACGCATGAACATCGCGATCAGCGCGGCCCCGAGGCCGAAGCCCTCGAGCACCTTCGGCGCGTCGGCCGCGTACACCAGCACGACGCACGAGGCGCCCAGCAGGCCGAGGCCCACCGTGAACATGCCGACCACGCCGCCCGTGCGGAAAGCGATCTTCATCGCTTTGTGCGAGACGGCGGTCAGATCTTTTTCCGGCTCGCCTGCCGCCGGGGTGGCTTCACGCGCCGCCGCGGCGACACGCACATTACTGCGTACGGCGAGCCACATGCCGATATAGCCGGTGGCTGCCGAGAACGCCGCTCCGATCAGGAAGAACACCGAACGTCCGGCACGCTGATTCCAGTCGTCAGCGGGCAGCAGCATGAGCAGGAAGAACACGACCACGGCGAATACGCCGAGCGTGCGCAGCTGCCGTGCCAGGTAGGCGTTCGCGCCTTCCTGGACCGCTGCTGCGATCTTCTTCATGCTGTCGGTGCCCTCGCCGGCCGCGAGTACCTGGCGCACCAGGACCCCCGCGACCGCGAGTGCCGCCAGTGCGACGACCGCGATGACCACGATGAGGACGCGGTTGCCATCGGTCAGTACGGCGGCTGCGAGGTCTGTGGGATGGCCCGACTGTGGTGAGTTGAAAAGCCCCGCCATTCGTCCTCCTTGACGCTTGGGCTGAGCTCAAGATGTGGACGGGATTGTAGGTACCGGAACCTGATCAAAACAGAGCGCGATAAACGGAATTGGACTTCCGAGGTAATGCCTTGAAAGCATTCTGAGGCGTCCATGGAGCACGCGAATGATCGTGAACGAATTCACGCGATGAACGGCACAGGAACTACTGTAAAGGCGATCACTGACAGCCGCACATGACGAAGGGCCCCACGGGTGGGACCCTTCGTCAGGAACAGCGTGTGGCGTGGCCGGTTCAGACCAGAATCGTCGGCGGCGGCGTGGTCGGCCACGTCATCTTGATCAATCCGCCGTGCTCCCCCGCGCTGACCTCGACGTCGTCGACGAGTCCGCTGATGACCGCGAGGCCCATCTCGTCCTCGTCGGCTTCCCCGTCGGGGTCGCCGGGGCCGGGCGCGTGCTCACCCGGGACCGCGTGCGGGGCCTCGTCGCCGACCTCGATGGAGAACTGCTTCTCCTCCTCGATCAGCAGCACCTTCACCGGTGCCGAGATCCCTACGGTCTGGTGCAGCCCGACGGCGCGGGTGCACGCCTCGCCGACGGCGAGCCTGACCTCGTCGAGGACGGCCTCATCCACTCCGGCCCTGCGCGCCACCGCTGCCGCCACCAGTCGGGCGGTCCTGACGTGCTCGGGCAGCGCGCTGAAGCGGAGCTCAACGGTGGCCATGCATCCCCCTCGCAACTACGGGCGTGCTGTGGGGAGGCTCCGGGCCGCCGAAAGCCCGGGCCCCCTCGGTCTTCACTTCTTCCGAACTTCTGCCGTGCTTCGGCCGGCCCGGGCACAAGGCCCGGGTCCGGTGTCAGTCGGTGGCCGCAACCGCTTCCTCGACCGAGGTGTGAATCGGGAACACCTTGGTGAGGCCGGTGATACGGAAGATCTTCAGAATGCGCTCCTGGTTGCAGACCAGGCGCAGGGAGCCCTCATGGGCTCGCACGCGCTTCAGGCCGCCGACCAGTACGCCGAGTCCGGTGGAGTCGAGGAAGTCCACGCCCTCCATGTCGACGACAAGGTGGAAACTGCCGTCGTTCACCAGCTCGACCAACTGCTCGCGCAGCTTGGGCGCGGTATATACGTCGATTTCGCCACCGACCCTGACGATCGTGCGATCGCCCATGGTCTCGGTCGACAGGGACAGGTCCACGGATCCTCCAGCACCTTGCTATCGAGCGGTCGCCCTTGGGGCACTCGGCTTCAGCCCTTGGACGCTTCGCCAGCCGCGATGGCATTCAATCACTTACCGGCAGGCGTGCACGACGCCTTGGCTCCATTGTCCGTCACGCCAGTGACACACTCGGTGCCGATGGCCAAGAATCACCGATCCGATCGAACCCCGACGGACCCCGCCTCCCGACCCGCGCCGGGCGTGGTCCTGGACCGGCTCGCATCCGGTCCGAGCAGGGCTTCGCGCATTACTCATACGGAGCACTTGCCCCCGCGCGCGGGTCGGCATGCCGTCTGGCCGGACCGGATCCGCGCGGAGGTCGTCGCCGCCGTGCGCGCCGCGGGCATCGAACACCCCTGGGCACATCAGGCCCGTGCGGCCGAGCACGCGCTGGACGGCGAGTCGGTCGTCGTCGCGACGGGCACGGCCTCCGGCAAGTCCCTGGCGTACCTCGTGCCGGTCCTGTCCGCCCTTCTGGACGGCGCCGAGGCCCCGAACGGCCGTGGCGCGACCACCCTCTACCTGGCTCCCACCAAGGCTCTTGCGGCGGACCAGTGCCGTTCGGTGAAGGAACTTTCACATCCGCTGGGCCATTCGGTGCGCGCGGCCGTCTACGACGGCGACACTCCGTTCGAGGAACGCGAATGGATCCGCCAGTACGGCAACTACGTCCTGACCAACCCGGACATGCTGCATCGCGGCATACTCCCGTCCCACCCTCGCTGGTCCTCCTTCCTGAAATCGCTGAAGTACGTCGTGATCGACGAGTGCCACACCTACCGCGGCGTGTTCGGCTCGCACGTCGCCCAGGTGCTGCGCCGACTGCGCCGGCTGTGCGCCCGCTACGGGGCCTCGCCCGTGTTCCTGCTGGCCTCCGCCACCGCCGCCGAGCCCTCGGTGGCGGCCGGCCGTCTCACCGGTCTACCAGTGCTGGAGGTCGCCGACGACGCCTCTCCACGCGGCGAACTGGTGTTCGCCCTGTGGGAGCCGCCGCTGACCGAGCTGCACGGCGAGAAGGGCGCCCCCGTCCGCCGCACGGCCACCGCGGAGGCCGCCGACCTGCTGACCGACCTCACCGTGCAGGGCGTGCGCTCGGTCGCCTTCGTGCGCTCCCGGCGCGGCGCCGAGCTGATCTCGGTCATCTCCCAGGAACGTCTGGCCGAGGTCGACCGGTCACTGGCCCGGCGTGTCGCGGCGTACCGGGGCGGCTATCTCCCGGAAGAACGCCGCGCACTCGAACATGCCCTCCATTCGGGTGAACTCCTGGGCCTCGCCGCGACGAACGCCCTCGAACTCGGCATCGACATCTCCGGCCTGGACGCGGTCGTCATCGCCGGCTACCCCGGCACCCGCGCCTCCCTCTGGCAGCAGGCGGGCCGGGCCGGACGGTCCGGGCAGGGGGCGCTGGCCGTCCTGGTGGCCCGCGACGACCCGCTGGACACGTTCCTGGTCCACCACCCGGAGGCCCTGTTCGACCAGCCCGTCGAGTCCACGGTCCTCGACCCGGACAACCCCTATGTGCTGGCCCCGCACCTGTGCGCGGCCGCGGCGGAACTGCCCCTGACGGACGAGGACCTCGACCTGTTCGGCCCGGCGTGTGAGGGCCTGCTGCCGCAGCTGGAGGCCGCTAAGCTGCTGCGCCGCCGCACCAAGGCCTGGCACTGGACGCGCCGCGAGCGCGCCGCCGACCTGACCGACATCCGCGGTGAGGGCGGACGCCCGGTCCAGGTCGTCGAGACCGGCACGGGCCGGCTGCTCGGCACGGTCGACGCCGGCGCCGCGCACTCGACGGTGCACGAGGGCGCGGTCCACCTCCACCAGGGCCGCACCTACCTGGTGCGCTCCCTGGACATGAACGACTCCGTCGCCCTCGTCGAGGAGGCCGCACCGCCGTACTCCACGGTCGCCCGCGACACGACGTCGATCTCCGTCCTGGAGACGGACACCGAGATCCCCTGGGGCGACGGCCGCCTCTGCTACGGCTCCGTCGAAGTCACCAACCAGGTCGTCTCCTTCCTCCGCAGACGCCTCATCACCGGTGAAGTGCTGGGCGAGACGAAACTCGACCTCCCTCCTCGTACCCTGCGCACCCGGGCCGTGTGGTGGACCGTCACCGAGGACCAGCTGGACCGGGCCCGGATCAACCCGGAGATCCTCGGGGGCTCCCTGCACGCCGCCGAGCACGCCTCGATCGGCCTGCTGCCCCTCTTCGCGACCTGCGACCGCTGGGACATCGGCGGCGTGTCGACCCCGCTCCACCCCGACACGCTGCTGCCCACGGTCTTCGTCTACGACGGCCACCCCGGGGGCGCGGGCTTCGCGGAGCGCGCCTTCCACACCGCCCGCACCTGGCTGACCGCCACCCGCCAGGCCATCGCCTCCTGCGAGTGCGACGCCGGCTGCCCGTCCTGCATCCAGTCCCCCAAGTGCGGCAACGGCAACGACCCGCTGCACAAGAGAGGGGCGGTGCGGCTGCTCACGGTGCTGCTGGAGGGCGCACCCGAGGAGCAGGAAGCGGCGGAGAGCGTGGCGGCCGGGCAGCCGACCGGAGGCCCGGGGGAGCCGCTGGAGAACCGGCCGGCGCACTCCCCACCGCCGACGGGAGGCCCGGAGAAGCCGCTGAAGGGCCGGCCCACGTCTTCCCCACCGCCGACGGGAGCTCCCGGGGAGTCGTCGGAGGCCCCGCCCTCGCTCTGACCTCCGACGTGAACGGCCCGCGTCCCGACGCCGCCGTCACGTCCGAGATCTCGCCGACGACCTCGCACCGCACGAGCCGCACGCCCTGTGCCCGGGCCACCCGGCCGGCGCGGGCGCAGGCCGCCGTACCGCCCTCGGCCCAGTGGTCCGCCGCCGCGAGCGCCGCGAGATCCGCGCCTCCCGCCGCCCGGTGCCGGATCGCGACGGCCTGTCCCAGCGCGAGGACGACGCCGAAGACCACACACAGGACGGCGATCGCCCCGACACTCCAGACGGTGGCGGAGCCCCGGTCCGGGGAGTCGCGCGTCATACTCGGGCGTCTCATGTGCCCACCGCTTCCTCCACCGATGCCACGGCCTCCTCGCGCACGGCGAAGGACAGCCCGCGCAGCACCGGTGGTTCGGCCACGACGGTCACCCGGACCTGTTCCGCCTCCCGGCTGACGGTCACCTTCGCGCCGGGCGGCGCCGCCTCACGGGTCAGCCGCACGACCGCGTCGGGCGGGTCCTGTCGGGCCGCGGCACGAGCGCCCGTCCGTGCCGCGTCCACGCACTGGATCTGCGCGGCCACGGCCAGCAGACCGCACACCAGCGCCATTGCGAACATCACCAGCACGGGCAGCACCACGGCCGACTCCGCCGTGACGAACCCCCGGTCCGAACCCCGCTCACATCCGCGCATTGAGGGCTTCCGTCACGATGCTCTGCAGTTCCCCACTGACCGCGCCGCTGGTGACGACCTTGTAGAGCACGACCGCGAACGCCACCGCCGCGACGATTCCCATCGCGTACTCGGACGTGACTATCCCCTCGTCCCTCCGCGCCGCACGCATTCCGCACACCAGGGCACGCAGCCGCGCCCGTACCGCCTGACACATCTCAACCTCCGTGAAAAAGTCCGAACTTCTGTCGGTGTCGCTGACTTCTGTCGGTGTCGTTGGCCTCTGCCGGGTCGCGCCGACCTCTCTCGGGTCGCGCTGACTTCCCCGGCCCGTATCCGCGTCATCCACCACCCCCGCCGAGCACCCCGCCCGCAAGCCCGATCACCACGGGCAGCACGCCGACCGCGATGAACGCGGGCAGGAAGCACAGCCCGACCGGTGCGCTGACCATCACGCCCGCCCGGCGGGCCCTGGCCGTCGCGGCGCGACCCCAGTCGGCTCGGGCCTCCGCGGCGAGCCGTGCGACCGGTGCGGCGGCGGGCAGTCCGGACACTCCGGCCCGCTCGAGCAGCCGGGCCAGGCCTCCGGCGCCCGGGACGGCGGCCAGCCTCCGCCAGGCCGCACCCGGTTCACCGCCCAGCCGGACCTCCGCCGCGCCACGCGCCAGGGCGTCGCCCACAGGACCGCCCAGGGCCTCGCCCACCGCCTGCGCCGCGATCACCGGGCCGGCACCTGCAGCGATGCAGGCCGCCAGCAGGTCGGCCGCGAGGGGCAGTTGCCGCGCCGCCTCGGCGGGACCGGGTGCCCGCGCGTCCGTACCCGCCGCCTCCTGCCGAAGCCGCCAGCGCCACATCCCCACCGCTCCGGCCAGTCCCGCGGCGGCACCGGCGAGGCCGCCGACCAGTACCCATCCGGCGCACGCCACACCCACGGGAGGCAGCCAAGTCCGAGCAGCGGCCCGGCATAAGGCGAGGCGCGCGACGGGAGCGGTCGCCTCCCGGGGCGACAGCTCGGCCAGCCGCCGCCGTATCCTCCGCCGACGCCGCGCCTCCGTCAGACACCTCACCGACCACCCGAGGGCCAGCACGATCCCCACCGCCACCCCCAGCCTGTGGACAACTTCCCCGCTCATGCCGCCGCCTCCGCGCCCCGCACGATGCGCAGCACCCACCACAGCCCCACGCCCTCCAGCGCACCGCCTACCACCAGACAGCCCAGGCCGGCCCCTGTGTGCAGCAGGACACGGAGGGGGTCGGCGCCGAGCGCGGTGCCGATGAGGAGCCCCAGGGCGGGCAGGCAGGCGAGCATCACCGCCGTGGCCCGGGCGCCCGCCAACTGGGCGCGAAGATCGGAACGTTGGTCCCGCTCGGCCCGCAGGGCGGCGGCGAGCCGGTCGAGTCCGGCCGCGAGCCCCGCGCCCTGGTCCACGGCTACCCGCCAGCACGCCGCGAGCCCCCGCAGGCCCTCACCTCCCGGTTGCCGGGCCGCCGCTTCGAGCGCGCCCGGCACGTCTCCACCGAAGCGCGCCGCCGCCAGAACCGTCGCCTGCGCGTCCACCAGTCCGCCGCAGTCCCGCGCGGCCCGCAACAGCGCCTCACCCGGCTGGCGTCCGGCCCGCACCTCGCCGGCGAGTGCCCCGCACAACGCGATCACCGCATCCGCCCGGCGCTCCCGGTCCCGCCCGCCCGGCCGGCCAGCCGGACCCGCCGCAGCAACGGCACCCCGGCCGCTCCCAGCAGAACCGGCAGCACCGACGCCCCGAGCACCGCCAGCACCAGCCCGGCCACCGGTGACCACCACTCGGCCCGCAACCGCCCTCGGACCCGCCGCAGCCCACCGGTCGCCCGTCGCCACCCGGGCGGCACACTCCCGACCGCTCCGCCACCCGCGAGCAGCAATCGCGCCCGACGCGCCACCGAGTCCCGCTCCCCCAACAGCCAGACCGCCGCCCCCATAGACGCCACGGCCACCCCCATCGACATCTCAGCCGTACCCGTCATCACTCGGCCTCTTCAGTCCCTGTCATCGCTCAGCCCTTCAGTCCCTGTCATCACTCGGCGCTTCAGTCCCCGTCATCACTCGGTCCCTTCGAACCCCGTCATCACTCGGCCCTTCCGTACCGGCCATCGCTCAGCCCTCCCGGTGCCCGTCATCACTCGCCCCCCTGAGCCCTCGCCGTCACTCGCCCACCGCTGCCACCAGCGCACCGTCGGCCTCACCCGGCCCGCTGTCACAGCCCTCTCCGCCCTCACCACTCAGCAGCCCCCGCAGCCGCCCCCACCCCCGTTCGCGCACGAAGGCCTCCGCTCCCCACCGCAGCGCCGGCACCGTCCGCACCAGCCCCGACGGATCCCGCTCCAGCACGTGCACCTCGGCGATCCGCCGCCGCCCGGCCCGGTCGCGTACGAGGTGCAGCACCACGGAGAGGGCGGCCGCCACCTGGCTGTGCAGTGCGGCCCGGTCGAGCCCGGCGGCCGTGCCGAGCGCCTCCAGCCGGGCAGGTACATCGGCGGCGGCATTGGCGTGCACGGTTCCGCACCCGCCCTCATGGCCGGTGTTCAACGCGGCCAGCAGATGCACCACTTCGGGCCCGCGCACTTCGCCTACGACCAGCCGGTCGGGCCGCATCCGCAGTGCCTGGCGCACCAGGTCCTCGAGGGTGACGAGGCCCGCGCCCTCCTGATTGGCGGGTCTGGTCTCCAGCCGCACCACATGCGGATGATCCGGCCGCAGTTCCGCCGAGTCCTCGGCGAGGACGATCCGCTCTTCCGGTCCCACCAGCCCCAGCAGGGCGCTCAACAGCGTCGTCTTGCCCGAGCCCGTGCCCCCGCTGACCAGGAAGGACAGCCGTGCGTCGAGCAGCGCGCGCAGCACACCGTCCCCGCCCGGCGGCACCGTGCCCGCCGCGACCAGCTCGCCCAGGGTGAAGGCACGCGGCCGTACGACACGCAGCGACAGACAGGCACAGCCCACGGCCACCGGTGGCAGCACCGCGTGCAGCCGGGTTCCGTCGGGCAGCCGGGCGTCGGCCCAGGGCCGGGCGTCGTCGAGGCGGCGTCCGGCCACGGCGGCGAGGCGCTGGGCGAGGCGTCGTACGGCCGCCGCGTCCGCGAAACGCACCGACGTCAGCTCCAGTCCGCCGCCCCGGTCCACCCAGACCCGGTCCGGGGCCGACACCAGCACATCCGTCACCGACGGGTCTGCGAGCAGCGGCTCCAGCGGCCCGCTGCCGACAAGCTCGGACCGCAACTGTGCGGCGGCACCCAGGACTTCGGCGTCTCCGAGCACCCGCCCCTGTTCCCGCAGGGCCTGGGCCACGCGCGCGGGGGTCGGCTCGGCCCCGCTTTCGGCCAGCCACCGCCGCACCCCGTCGAGCAGCCCGGTGCCGTCGGATCCGGACACTGCTTCGGTCACCACACTCACGGGGCACCCGCCTCGACGAGCGCCCGCTCCCAGAACCCCTTGCAGAACCGGGCGAGCGGTCCGCGCGGGGCGCCACCCGGTGGTGCCGTGCCCTCGTCCGGGCGCAGCAGCCCGGGCTCGACCGGCACCTCGCCGGCCAGGGGCAGTCCGAGCAGCCGGGCCACCTCCCGGTCGTCGAGGCCCGGCGGGTACGGCCCGCGGACCGCCACCCGCAGGTCGCGCAGGACCATGCCGACAGCGGACGCCACGCGCCCGGCGGCCGCCACGGCCCGCAGCTCGGCGGGCACCACCAGTACACCGACGTCCAGCTGGCTGAGCACCTCGGCGACCCCGTCGTCGATGCGGCGTGGCAGGTCGACCACGACCGTGCCGCCCCGGCGCCGGGCCGCCGCGAGCACCGCGCGCACCGCCTGGGGCGGGACGGCGATCCGGTCGCCGCGGTCCCAGCTGAGCACCCGCAGCGAGTGCAGCTCGGGCAGCGACTCCTCCAGGGCGCCCCCGCCGACCCGCCCGCGGGAGGAGGCGAACGCGGGCCACCTCAGTCCTTCGGCCGTCTCACCGCCGAGGAGTACGTCGAGGCCGCCGCCCAGCGGATCGGCGTCCACGAGGAGCGTGCGCAGCCCCTCCCGCGCGGAGGTGACGGCCAGCGCGCACGCGAGCGTGGACGCTCCGGCCCCGCCCCGGCCGCCGATGACTCCCACGGTGAGGGCGGGCCTGCCGACGCCCTCGGCCACGTCGGCGATGCGGTCCACGAGCCACTGCTCGCCGTCGGGCAGCATCAGGACGTGCTCGGCGCCGATCTCGACGGCTCGCCGCCACACTCCCGGGTCGTCCTGGTCCCGGCCGACGAGGACGACACCCCTTCTGTGCGCGACCCCGCTTACGCGCCGCGCGGCGTCGTCACCCACAAGGACGAGCGGCGCGGCCTCCCAGCTGCCTCTGCGCTCCGGCACCCCGTGGTGCACCGCGGGCGTGGCGCCCGCCGCCGCGCACAGGCGCAGCAGGTCGTCGAGGAGGTCGGTGTCCTCGGTGACGATCAGTGGTCCGCCCTGCCGCCCTCCGGCGGCCGGTGGCGGGTCGTGTGTGACGGCTCCGGCCACGGTCATCCCCTTCACTGCTTGGCTCGCGCGGCCCTGTGGCCCCGCGATTCCCGAACGTGGGAAGAACCGACAAGGCGGCCTCCCTTTGAACGGCCGACAGAAACCGGCCAAACGCCCCCGGCAATCGGAACCGGCCATGAACTCGCCGCGAGCGGGGTGCGTGGGAATCACGGTGCAGCGATCCCGGAAATCGTGTGGATCTTGGTGGATAACTGTGGACGCTTCGACAGTTGTGAATATCGCCGTCACCCATACCGGTGACCCACGCAGGCCCTCTGTACGACTTCCACAGAGCAGTCCGACGGCTACGTAACGTGATGAGTCATGCGCATGACAACATTGCCGCCGGAACCTCAACAGAGCGGCGATCAGGCCGTGCGAAGAAGGAGAAAACCCACCCGGACATGCGACGACCCCCGCCGGGGGGAGAGCGGGGGTCGTCCCCACGGCCGACTCGGGGGGGAGGAGTCGGGCCGGGTTAGCACGGTCGCGAACGATCCGTGACTTCCATGGTGTACCCGAGAGCCCTCTCAGGCAAACCCACGCGCCCCACCTTACGCCGAATGGGCTGCCCCTATGCTCAGGGGCGTGGAAAACCACTCCTTGCCCCGCACAGCGGCCTTCTTTGACCTGGACAAGACGGTCATTGCGAAGTCGAGCACGCTCACGTTCAGCAAGTCGTTCTACCAAGGCGGCCTGATCAACCGCAGGGCTGTCTTGCGTACCGCATATGCCCAGTTCGTCTTCCTGGCCGGCGGCGCCGACCACGACCAGATGGAGCGTATGCGCGCCTACTTGTCCGCGCTGTGCCGCGGCTGGAACGTGCAGCAGGTGAAGGAGATCGTCGCCGAGACGCTGCACGATCTGATCGACCCGATCATCTACGACGAGGCCGCCTCCCTCATCGAGGAACACCACACCGCCGGCCGCGACGTCGTCATCGTGTCCACGTCGGGCGCGGAGGTGGTCGAGCCGATCGGTGAACTCCTCGGCGCGGACCGCGTGGTGGCGACCCGCATGGTCGTGGGCGACGACGGCTGCTTCACCGGCGAGGTGGAGTACTACGCGTACGGCCCGACCAAGGCCGAGGCCATCAGGGAGCTGGCCGCGTCCGAGGGATACGACCTCGGCCGCTGCTACGCCTACAGCGACTCGGCGACCGATGTCCCGATGCTGGAGTCCGTGGGCCACCCTCATGCCGTGAACCCGGACCGCGCGCTGCGCCGCGAGGCCCTCGCGCGCGGGTGGCCGATCCTCGATTTCCACCGCCCGGTCCGGCTCAAGCAGCGCATCCCCGCGTTCTCCGTACCACCGCGGCCGGCGCTCGTCGCGGTCGCCGCGATAGGCGCCGCGGCGGCCACCGCGGGACTCGTCTGGTACGCCAACCGGCGCCGGGCGACGGTCGCCTGACCGGAGTCGACCCGAAGTCCTATTTGAACCCAAAAGTAAAGAAGTGCAGCCTGGACTTCCGCTTACTCCGGGGCAGGAGTACAAAGGACTCAACGGCCCGCGAGACCAAGGACATCCGAGAGGATCACCTTAAATACGCATTTGGCCCCACGGACCGCGCATGAACACCGGGCACCCACGCGACGTCGACCCGTCGAATACGGGCCAGCCGCACCAGGTGACGGGCAAAGTTCCCGACCTGATGGGCATATACCGAGGACGCTTGGTAACCCGATGCTCATGCCAGCGGCGGTACGAGTTTCTCGTACCGCCGCATCTCTTTCCGGCCCTTCTTGTTCCGGCCCTTCCTGTTCCGCCCCTTCCGGACGGGTGTCACGCCGCTCCGCGCTGCAGCGCCTCGCACACCGCCGTCGACTCGCGTGCCCCCAGTTCGACCGCCCTGCCGCAGTGGGCGATCCAGGCGGCCACACCCTCCGGCGTACCGGAGACGTACCCGTCCAGAGCTTCCAGGTAGGCGCCGCGGCCCAGCTCGGCGTGGCCGACCTCGGCCGGGCAGACCGACTTCGGGTCCAGGCCGCTGCCGACCAGGACGATGCGCTCGGCCGTGCGCGCTACCAGGCCGTTGTGGGACGTGAACGGGCGCAGCGCGAGGAGTTCGCCGTGCACGACGGCGGCCGTCACCAGCGCCGGTGCGGTACCGCCCGCGATGATCAGCCCGGCCAGCCCGTCCAGCCGGCCGTGTGCCTCGGCCGCGCTCGGCAGCGGCAGCGCGACCAGCGGCTCGTCGACCGGCTCGCCCTCCTGCCGGGGCCGTCCGACCTGGTCGGCCTGGTCGGCGGCCGCGACCAGGTGCAGTCGGGCCAGCACCCTCAGGGGTGACTGCCGCCAGATCGACAGCAACTGGCCCGCCTCCGCGGTGAGCCGCAGCGCGGCACCCACGGTGTGCGCCTCGTCGTCACCGCCGAAGTCCGTACGGCGGCGCACCTCCTCCAGGGCCCAGTCCGCGCCGGACAGCGCCGCCGAGCCGCGGGCGCCGCGCAGGGCCGCCTCGGAGGTGACCGCGTTGCTGCGCCGCCGCATGATCCGGTGCCCGTAGACCCGGTCCACGGCCTTGCGTACGGACTCCACGGACTCGGCCACACCGGGCAGCGCCCCCAGGGTCGCCAGGGGATCGGCGGTCGCACCTGCTGTACTCATGAGTACGACCCTACGCACCCCGGGAGCCGGCCCCACGGCCAAGTGGTCTTCCTCACTGCGCTACCGCTTCGCCGCCGGAGCCCCGGGCACGCCCTTCGGGGCCGGGGCCGGGTCACCCGCGAGGAAGGACGCCCAGCCCTGCTTCGGCTTCTCGCCGACCTTCAGGGAGCGCAGCTTCTCCAGCGTCGCCGGGTCCTGGGCGTCCAGCCAGTCCACAAGCCGGCGGAACGAGACACAGCGCACCTCCTCCTTGGTGCACACCGCCTCGATGACCTCCTCGACGGCCCGCATGTAGGTGCCGCCGTTCCAGGACTCGAAGTGGTTGCCGATGATCAGGGGCGCGCGATTGCCGTCGTACGCGCGGTGGAAGCCCTTGAGCAGGCCGTCACGCATCTGGTCGCCCCAGAAGTCGAACTTGTCGGAGTCGCCCTGGGTGGTGGTGCCCGACTGGTTGACCATGAAGTTGTAGTCCATGGTGAGCTGCTCGTAGGAGTGCCCGGGGAACGGCACGAGTTGCATGGACACGTCCCACAGGCCCTGCTTCCGCTTGGGCCAGACCTGGTCGTTGACGCCGCTGGTGTCGTAGCGGAAGCCCAGCTCGCGGGCGGCCTTCATGAAGTTCCGCTGGCCTTCGAGGCAGGGTGTGCGGGCGCCGATGAGCTCCTTGTCGTAGTCGAAGGGCAGCGGAGACGCGTTCCGCAGGCCGGTGTTGGTCTTCCAGGTCCGCACGAACTGCTTCGCCTGGGCGATCTCGTCCTTCCAGTCCTCCACCGACCACTCGCCGACCCCGCCGCCGCTGCCGCAGAAGTGGCCGTTGAAGTGCGTGCCGATCTCGTTGCCCTCCAGCCACGCCAGGCGCAGCTGTTCCGCGGTGGCGGCGATGCCGCGGCGGTCGTTGAAGCCGATGTCGGACCGGCCGGGGGAGTGCTGCGGCGGCCGGTAGAGGTCGCGTTTCTCGTCCGGCAGCATGTACACACCGCTCAGGAAGTACGTCATCGTCGCGTCGTTGGCCTTGGCGACCTCGCGGAAGTGGGAGAACAGCTTCTGGCTGTCCTCCCCCGCACCGTCCCAGGAGAAGACGACGAACTGCGGGGGCTTCTGGCCGGGCCGCAGCCGTTCGGGCCTGGGCAGGTGGGGCTGGGCGCCGGTGTAGGCGGTGGAGCCGTCTCCGATCAGCCGGACCGCGCTCTTCGGCGCCTGGGCCGGCTTCGCCGTCTGCGGGTCGTGATCTTCGTGCCGGGAGGTGCCGGTCGAGCAACCGGCGAGCGATGCGGCGCAGACCGCGGCGATCACGGAGGACGCGGCGATCCTGTGGGTGGCGGCCATGTGTCGCCCACCTTCTTCCTTCTCTCGGGTGCCGACAGCGCCGCCAAATTCGCACGGGACCGAGAAGGAATTAGTACGACAAGCCGATCAAATGGCCACTTCACTCGTCGGTGTGATTTATTCGCCCATTTGCCCGTAAAGTCTATGCTCGTCCTTTACTCTGCATTACGATCCGTTTACCGAGCGTTGATTCATCCCGCCGATTTACGCCGTGACCTACGGCCGCGACCGAACCCCGCCCCGAGCGGGAGCCCAGTTACGCGACCGCGCAGCCCCGGAGGAGACGGGAAACAATGTCTGCCTGCGTCCCCACACGCGCCGCCGACCCGAACAGGACCGAGCGCGCCCACCCGCCCCACAGCCCGCCGCCGACCGGCCCCCGCCGCTTCCGGATCGCGGGTGCCGACGTGTCGGCCTCGATCGCGGTCTTCCTGATCGCCCTGCCCCTGTCCCTTGGCATCGCCCTCGCCACCGGCGCCCCCTCCAGGCCGGCCTCGTCGCCGCCGCCGTGGGCGGACTGGTCGCCGGACGGCTCGGCGGCTCCCCGCTCCAGGTGAGCGGACCGGCCGCCGGACTCACGGTCGTCACCGCCGACCTCATCCTGCGCTACGGCTGGCGGACGACCTGCGCCATCACCGTCCTCGCCGGCTTCGCCCAACTCGGTCTGGGCTGCCTGCGCGTGGCCCGCGGCGCCCTCGCCGTCAGCCCCGCCATCGTGCACGGCATGCTCGCCGGCATCGGCGTCACCATCGCCGTCGCGCAGCTCCACATCGTGCTCGGCGGCACACCGCAGAGCTCCGTCCCCGACAACCTCCGCGCGCTGCCCGCCCAGTTGGCGCACATGCGCCCCGCGGCCATGTCGGTGAGCGCACTGACCCTGGTCCTGCTGCTGCTCTGGCCGAGACTGCCCGGCCGGGCCGGACGCCTGCTGCGCAAGATCCCGGCCGCGCTCATCGCCGTGGCCGGAGCCACCGCGGTCGCCGCCCTCGCCGGTCTGCGCCTGCCCAAGGTCGACCTGCCGTCCTGGAGCAACCACGCCCTGGCCGGGCTGCCCGAGGGCCCCGTGCTCGGCCTCGTCGCCGCGGTGCTTACCACCACGCTGGTGTGCAGCGTGCAGTCCCTGCTCGGTGCGGTCGCCGTGGACAAGCTGGTGGCGGGCCGCCCGGGCCTGTCCGCGCACGTCGGGCGTTCCCGCCTCGATCGCGAACTGCTCGGGCAGGGCGCCGCCAACATCGTCTCCGGATCGCTCGGCGGGCTGCCGATCGCCGGTGTGGCCGTGCGCAGTTCGGCGAATGTGCACGCGGGTGCGGTGAGCCGGAACTCCACGATGCTGCACGGCGTTCTCGTAGTGATCGCCGCACTGCTGATGGTCCCGCTCCTGGAGCTCATCCCGCTCGCCTCGCTCGCCGCCCTGGTGATGGCCGTCGGCATCCAGATGGTGTCCCTGAACCACATCCGCACGGTGACGCGCCACCGGGAAGTGTGGGTCTACGCCGTCACCACCCTGGGCGTCGTGTCCCTCGGCGTCCTGGAGGGCGTGGCGCTGGGCATCGCCATGGCCGTCGGCGTCGCCCTGCACCGCCTCACCCGCACCCGCATCACGCACGACGAGACGGCAGGAGTCCATTACGTACACGTCAGAGGACAGTTGACGTTCCTCGCGGTGCCACGGCTCAGCCGGACCCTGCATCTCGTACCCCACGGCGCCCACGCCGTCGTCGAGCTGGACGGGTCGTTCATGGACCACGCGGCGTACGAGACGCTGCAGGACTGGCAGAAGACGCACACCGCGCAGGGCGGCAGCGTGGAGGTCGCCGGCCGTCATCCCGGCACCCGCGTCTCCGAGCCCCAGGCCCTCACCGGCTGCCGTTGCCGGCCCTGGACACCCTGGCGCAACCACCAGTGCGACCGCCCCGAGTCCTCGCCCCACTCCGATCACGTCCCGGACGGGACGGACCGCCCCGAGCAGGACCCGTCGGGGCCCGGCGGAGCCAGCGGGCACGAACTGGCGCGTGGCATCAGCGCGTTCCAGCGCAACACCGCACCCCTGGTGCGCAGTGAACTGGCCCGGCTGGCGCGCGAGGGGCAGCGCCCTTCGCAGCTCTTCCTGACCTGCGCCGACTCACGACTGGTCACATCGATGATCACCTCCAGTGGTCCCGGTGACCTCTTCGTGGTGCGCAACGTGGGCAATCTCGTGCCGCTGCCCGGCGAGGAGAGCGGAGACGACTCGGTGGCCGCCGCGATCGAGTACGCGGTGGACGTGCTGAAGGTGCGGTCCATCACGGTGTGCGGGCACTCCGGGTGCGGAGCCATGCAGGCGCTGCTCAGCTCCGAACCCGGCGGCACCCGGACCCCGCTCGAGCGATGGCTGCGACACGGTCTGCCCAGTCTGGAGCGCGTGGCCGACGGCAGTCCGCCATGGGGCCGGCTGGCCGGACGGGCACCCGAGGGCACGGTCGAGCAGCTCTGCCTGACCAACGTGGTCCAGCAGTTGGAGCACCTGCGCGCCTACGACTCGGTCGCCCGCGCCCTGAAGGAGGGCGAGCTGGAGCTGCACGGCATGTACTTCCATGTGGGCGAAGCCCAGGCCTATCTGCTCACCGAGGTGGACGGGGACCGGGTGTTCGACCACGTAAGGGCGGCCGGCCTGCCGGCGTGAGCGCGGGGCCTCGCCGTACGGCAGCAGGCGGCGGGCAGTGGGCGGCGACCCCCGTACACCGCCTGCCACCCGCCCGCCTGCCACCCGCCCGCCTGCCACCGACGCCGCCGCCTGCGGCGCCTTCAGCGCTCAGCCCCGCCCTCAGCTCTCAGCTCTCAGCTCTCAGACTCCCGCTCGCACGGCGCGATCTTGCCCTTGATCGCATAGAACGACTCGGTGCTGAGCCCGGGTTCGCCGTCCTTGCGGCTGGTGTTCTCCATGCCCAGGGAGTCGCCCGGGTGCAGGGTGACCCGCCAGTTGCGGTGGAAGGCCGGGTCGGTCGGCCCGCCGACGGGGACGGTGCCTTCCTCGGGCGGCTTGCCGATGAACCCCCGTGTCACGCTGCCCACCAGCATCTCGCCGCGTGGCTGCGCGCATTGGTGACCGAAGGGAAGGTTGTCGATGGTCACGTGAATGCCCTCGGCACGCAGGCGTTCAGCCAGTCGGCGCTGGGCCTCCTGGCCGATCGTGATCTTCGTGAGGGTGAGCGTGACACTGCCGTCGCCGTGCCGCTCCACCGCGTACGCCGGGGATTCGGCCGGTGACCCCGGCACGAGCACCAGTACCAGTCCGGTCACGGCACAGGCCCCCGCGGCCAGGGCGAACCGCCGCCCCGTGAACACCCCCGTGAGCGGGGAGCGCCGCGGAGCGACCGCCCGGGCGGGAGCGGCGGCCTCGCGCACCTCGATCTCGCGCCGCAGCTCGGCCAGCAACCGGTCCTCGAACGTCGTCTTCGTGGTCATGCCTCTCCTCCGGTTTCTCCGGCTCCGCCGGTGACGTACGACAGGAATGCGCTGGGCGGTGCCCCCGGCACCGGATCCGCGTCCGCCCGCAGGGTCTTACGGGCCCGGTGCAGCCGCACCCGGGCCGTGACCTGGCGGATGCCGAGCGCGGCGGCGGCCTCGGTCACCGTGAGCTGGTCCACGGCGACGAGTTCGACGACGGCCCGTTCACCGTCCGGCAGCCGCTCCAGTGCGGCCAGCGCCCGGCGCCCGGGGCTCTCGGCGTCGAGCTTGTCCTCGAGGCGCGCGATGTCGTCGGGCTCCAGCAACCGCCGCCCCGAGATACGGCGGTCACGCGCCGTCTCACGGGCGACCCGGCGGCGCTCGGAGGAGACGATGTTGCGCGCGATGCCGTACAGCCAGGCCCGCTCGTCGCCCCGGCCGGGGCGGTAGGTGTGGGCGGAGTCGAGCGCCGCGAGGAAGACCTCGGCGGTCAGGTCCGCCACCGTGTGGACGTCGGCGACACGCCGGGCCACGAAAGACATCACGGCGTCGACATGGCGCCGGTAGAACTCTTCGAAGAGCTGGGGGTCGTGGGCCGCCGCCACGGGCCCGCCCCGTATGCCGTCCACTCGGCTGTCCTCTCTCTCGGTTCTCTCGGTGCGTCACCTGTAGTTGGGCCGGACTGTGAGAGGCGTTACAGAGGATGAACCCTGCCCGGTCGGCGTCCGTGGGTACGGATGACCCCCGCCGCCGATCGCAACCCACCAAGAGGTCTAAACCAATCGGCAGTCGGCCCTTGTCATCGCACCCTCGGGTCTGATGAGCTGTGGCCTGGGACACAACGGACACCCTGGGAAAGGCAGATGCCGTGAGCAACGAAAGCCTGGCCAACCTGCTGAAGGAAGAGCGCAGGTTCGCACCCCCCGCCGACCTGGCCGCGAACGCCAACGTCACCGCGGAGGCGTATGAGCAGGCCAAGGCTGACAGGCTCGGCTTCTGGGCCGAGCAGGCCCGTCGGCTGACCTGGGCCAAGGAGCCCACCGAGACCCTCGACTGGTCGAACCCGCCGTTCGCCAAGTGGTTCAAGGACGGCGAGCTCAACGTCGCCTACAACTGCGTCGACCGGCATGTGGAAGCCGGGCTCGGCGACCGGGTCGCCATCCACTTCGAGGGCGAGCCGGGCGACAGTCGCGCGATCACCTACGCCGAGCTCAAGGACGAGGTCTCCAAGGCTGCCAACGCCCTGCTGGAGCTGGGCGTTCAGGCCGGGGACCGGGTCGCCGTCTATATGCCGATGATCCCCGAGACGGCCGTCGCGATGCTGGCGTGCGCCCGGATCGGCGCCGCCCACTCGGTCGTCTTCGGCGGATTCTCCTCGGACGCGCTCGCCACCCGCATCCAGGACGCCGACGCGCGCGTGGTCATCACCTCCGACGGCGGCTACCGGCGCGGCAAGCCGTCCGCGCTCAAGCCGGCCGTGGACGAGGCGGTCGAGAAGGCGGGCATCGTCGAGCACGTGCTGGTCGTGCGCCGCACGGGCCAGGAGGTCGCCTTCACCGAGGGCCGTGACGTGTGGTGGCACGAGATCACCGACCGCCAGTCCGCGGAGCACACGCCGCAGGCGTTCAACGCCGAGCACCCGCTGTTCATCCTCTACACCTCGGGCACCACGGGTAAGCCGAAGGGCATCCTGCACACCTCCGGCGGCTACCTCACGCAGACCGCCTACACCCACCACGCCGTCTTCGACCTCAAGCCGGAGACGGACGTGTACTGGTGCACCGCCGACGTCGGCTGGGTCACCGGCCACTCGTACATCGTCTACGGCCCGCTCGCCAACGGTGCGACCCAGGTCATGTACGAGGGCACCCCGGACACCCCGCACCAGGGGCGCTTCTGGGAGATCGTGCAGAAGTACGGCGTGACGATCCTCTACACCGCGCCGACGGCGATCCGTACGTTCATGAAGTGGGGCGACGACATCCCCGCCAAGTTCGACCTGTCCAGCCTCAGGGTGCTGGGCTCGGTGGGCGAGCCGATCAACCCCGAGGCGTGGATCTGGTACCGCAAGAACATCGGCGGCGACCGCACCCCGGTCGTGGACACCTGGTGGCAGACCGAGACCGGCTCGATGATGATCACCCCGCTGCCGGGTGTGACCGCGACCAAGCCCGGCTCCGCGCAGACGCCGCTGCCCGGCATCTCCGCGACGGTCGTCGACGACGAGGCGCGCGAGGTGCCCGACGGCGGCGGCGGCTACCTGGTCCTCACCGAGCCGTGGCCGTCGATGCTGCGCACCATCTGGGGCGACGACCAGCGCTTCATCGACACCTACTGGTCGCGCTTCGAAGGCAAGTACTTCGCAGGTGACGGCGCCAAGAAGGACGACGACGGCGACATCTGGCTGCTCGGCCGGGTCGACGACGTCATGCTCGTCTCGGGGCACAACATCTCCACCACCGAGGTCGAGTCCGCGCTCGTCTCCCACCCCTCGGTCGCCGAGGCCGCCGTGGTCGGCGCGGCGGACGAGACGACCGGGCAGGCGATCGTCGCCTTCGTCATCCTGCGCGGCACAGCCGACGCCGATGACGAGGGTCTCGTCGCCGAGCTGCGCAACCACGTCGGCAACACCCTCGGCCCGATCGCCAAGCCCAAGCGGGTCCTGCCGGTGGCCGAGCTGCCCAAGACCCGCTCCGGCAAGATCATGCGCCGTCTGCTCCGGGACATCGCCGAGAACCGCCAGCTCGGAGACGTCACCACGCTGACCGACTCCACGGTCATGGACCTCATCCAGTCCAAGCTGCCCGCCGCGCCCAGCGAGGACTGATCAGGCGTAGCGGAACAGGCACAGGGCACCCGGCAGGCAGCACGCCGGGTGCCTGGTGGCGTCCGTGGTGAGAACGGTCGCGTGCGTTCAGCCCTGTATTTACCTAAACTAAGAAAAACAACTGCTTGATGG
This sequence comes from Streptomyces sp. CA-179760, assembly GCF_050937045.1. NCBI lineage: Bacteria > Bacillati > Actinomycetota > Actinomycetes > Kitasatosporales > Streptomycetaceae > Streptomyces > Streptomyces sp. CA-179760. Next base: position 5,358,152 of record NZ_JBNJLZ010000001.1, on the reverse strand, counting down.
TGCGCCGGGAAGTCTGGTCGGCATGCGTTCAGCCCTGCCCACCGACCGGAGGTCTTCCCCGTGACCGCGCCCCGCTCCACCACACCTCGCAAGGTCCTCGGACGGCTCTCGCTGCCCGAACGGACCTACGTAGCGGACGCGCTGCGCACCGAGACCGTCGGCGGTGTGCTGCTGCTCGCCGCCGCGGTCGCCGCGCTGCTCTGGGCGAACATCCCCGCCCTGCACGACAGCTACGAGAGCGTCTCCCACTTCCACCTGGGCCCCGCCTCGCTCGGCCTCGATCTGTCGGTCGCGCACTGGGCCGCCGACGGGCTGCTGGCGATCTTCTTCTTCGTCGCCGGGATCGAGCTCAAGCGCGAACTTGTCGCGGGCGACCTGCGCGACCCGAGAGCCGCCGCGCTCCCGGTCGTCGCCGCCCTGTGCGGCATGGCCGTACCGGCGCTCGTCTACACCGTCACCAATGTCACCGGCGGCGGCTCCCTGGCCGGCTGGGCCGTGCCCACCGCCACCGACATCGCTTTCGCCCTCGCCGTGCTCGCGGTCATCGGCACCTCCCTGCCGAGCGCGCTGCGGGCCTTCCTGCTCACGCTCGCCGTCGTCGACGACCTCTTCGCGATCCTGATCATCGCCGTCTTCTTCACCGCCGACCTGAACTTCGCCGCGCTCGGCGGCGCCGTGGTGGGCCTGGCCGTCTTCTGGCTGCTGCTGCGCAAGGGCGTACGCGGCTGGTACGTGTATGTGCCGCTCGCGCTCGTGATCTGGGCGCTGATGTACAACAGCGGCGTCCACGCCACCGTCGCCGGCGTCGCCATGGGCCTGATGCTGCGCTGCCACCGCAAGGAGGGCGAGGCCCACTCCCCCGGCGAGCACATCGAGCACCTCGTACGGCCGCTGTCGGCAGGGCTGGCCGTACCGCTGTTCGCGCTCTTCAGCGCCGGTGTCGCCCTCTCCGGCGGCGCGCTCGCCGACGTGTTCGACCAGCCGGAGACCCTCGGCGTCGTCCTCGGGCTCGTGGTCGGCAAGACGCTCGGCATCTTCGGCGGGACCTGGCTGACGGCCCGTTTCACCAGGGCCTCACTCAGCGACGATCTCGCCTGGGCGGACGTGTTCGCGGTGGCGAGCCTCGCCGGCATCGGCTTCACGGTCTCACTGCTCATCGGCGAACTCGCCTTCGCCGGCGACGAGACGATGACGAACGAGGTCAAGGCCGCCGTGCTGCTGGGCTCGCTCATCGCCGCCATGCTGGCGACCGTCCTGCTGAAAATACGGAACGTCAAGTACCGCCGCCTGTGGGAGGACGAGGAGCGCGACGACGACCTCGACGGCATCCCGGACATCTACGAGGAGGACGACCCGGCGTACCACCTGCGCCTGGCCGCCCGCTACGAGGCCAAGGCCGCGGAACACCGCCGGATCGCCCAGGAGAAGGCAGCAGCGCGCCACGAGCTTGCCGAAGTACCGGGCGGGGCAGGCGAGGACCACGACGGTCCGGCATGATCTGACGAGACGGTACAAAAGACGGAGAGGGAGACACCGCGATGAGCGCACCCGACGGCAGCCCGGTCGGCGCCGAACGCAGCATCGGCCAGCTGTTCGCCTCGGCGACGGCGGAAATGTCGGCGCTGGTGCACGACGAGATCGCGCTGGCGAAGGCGCAGCTCAAGCAGGACGTCAAGCGCGGCGCGACGAGCGGCGGCGCCTTCTCGGCAGCCGGCGCGGTGCTGATCTTCTCCCTGCCGATGCTGAACTTCGCGCTGGCGTACGGCATCCGCACCTGGAGCGACTGGAACCTCGCGATCTGCTTCCTGCTGTCCTTCGCGGCGAACGTGCTGGTCGCGGTCGTGCTCGCGCTGATCGGCGTGACCTTCGCGAAGAAGGCCAAGAAGAGCAAGGGCCCGCAGAAGGTCGCCGCGTCCATGAAGGAGACCGCGGTCGTCCTGCAGAAGGCCAAGCCGCACCCCCGTCCGGAGCTCCCGCAGGACCGGGTCCACGAGGCCCTCGAGCCTGTGGCACGCTCGTCGTCATGACGGACCCCGCCACACCACCTTCGGCACAGCCGGCCTCGGCCGTTCTCCTCGACGTCCCCGGCGGGAGAAAGGTGAGCCATCGCGACGTCGCCGCCAACGGCGCCCGCTTCCACATCGCCGAGCTCGGCGACGGGCCGCTGGTGCTGCTGCTGCACGGCTTCCCGCAGTTCTGGTGGACCTGGCGGCACCAGCTGGTGGCGCTCGCCGACGCGGGCTTCCGCGCCGTCGCCATGGACCTGCGGGGCGTCGGGGGCAGCGACCGCACGCCGCGCGGCTACGACCCCGCCAACCTCGCGCTCGACGTCACCGGCGTCATCCGCTCACTCGGCGAGCCGGACGCCGCGCTGGTCGGCCACGACCTGGGCGGATACCTCGCGTGGACGGCGGCCGCGATGCGCCCCAAGCTGGTGCGGCGGCTGGCGGTCGCGTCGATGCCGCATCCGCGGCGCTGGCGCTCTGCCATGCTGCGAGACGTCAAGCAGACGCGCGCCGGTTCACACATCTGGGGGTTCCAGCGGCCCTGGATCCCGGAGCGGCAGCTCACCGCCGACGACGGGGCGCTCGTGGCCGAGCTGATCCAGGACTGGTCCGGGCCCCGCCCGCCGGAGGACGAGGTCCTGGAGACGTACCGCCGCGCCATGTGCATCCCCTCCGCCGCGCACTGCGCCGTCGAGCCGTACCGCTGGATGGTGCGCTCCCTGGCCCGCCCGGACGGCATCCAGTTCAACCGCCGCATGAAGCGGCCCGTGCGCGTGCCGACCCTCCATCTGCACGGCTCGCTCGACCCCGTGATGCGCACGCGCAGCGCGGCCGGCTCCGGCGAGTACGTCGAAGCCCCCTACCGCTGGCGCCTGTTCGACGGTCTCGGCCACTTCCCGCACGAGGAGGACCCGGTCGCCTTCTCCTCGGAGCTCATCAACTGGCTCAAGGATCCCGAACCCGATCGGTGACCGGACGACCCCGCCCGGTATCCGCACGTGAACGCTTGTCCGACGAACGGCCAATTGCCTGGCGCATAGGCCAATTGGGCGCCCCAGGAGCGGTTATCGACCATGCGGCGGGGGCACACGTCGGGGTATGGGCTGGACGCACGACTACAGTGACGCAAGCCGCAATCGCCGCTCGGCGGGCGGTGCGAACCCCCACCAGAGAAGCGGCGCACCGCAGATGGTGACCGCGGATCCCCGGGTCGGGATCCCGCGCATCCTCCGCCGCCGGGCCCGCTGGGTCTCCGTACGTCTGCGCCACACCCGCGACTGAGGCGCCACCCGCGCGAGTGACACCCCGACCACCCCACCGCGGGCCGCGGAGCCGCTCCTAGAGCGCGCAGCTGTCGCTGCCCACCTGCTGGTTGGCGGAGCGCCCCTTGGTGATGTCCTCCTGGATCTCGTCCACGGTCAGCGCGTACCCCGTCTCGGCGTCGTCGAGGGACTTGGCGAAGACGACCCCGTAGACCTTGCCGTCGGGGGTGAGCAGCGGGCCGCCGGAGTTGCCCTGACGGACGGTCGCGTAGAGGGAGTAGACGTCGCGGCGGACCGTGTCGCGGTGGTAGATGTCCGGTCCGTTGGCCGTGATACGGCCCCGCACGCGCGCGGCACGCACGTCGTACGCCCCGTTCTCCGGGAAGCCCGCGACGATCGCGCCGTCCCCGCTGGCCGCGTCCTTGGTGGTGAAGCGCAGCGCCGGCGCCTTGAGGTCCGGCACGTCGAGTACGGCGATGTCGCGCCGCCAGTCGTAGAGGACGACCGTGGCGTCGTACTTCCTGCCCTCGCCGCCTATCTGCACAGTCGGCTCGTCGACGCCGCCCACCACATGCGCGTTGGTCATCACACGGCGGTCGGAGAAGACGAAGCCGGTGCCCTCCAGGACCTTGCCGCAGCTCGGGGCCGTGCCCATGACCTTGACGATGGAGCGCTGGGCGCGGGTCGCCACGGGGCTGCTCGCCAGCGCGGGGTCCGGCGGCTGGACGTCGGTGATGGGCTCGTTCGAGAACGGGCTGAAGACCTGCGGGAAGCCGTTCTGCGCGAGGACGGAGGAGAAGTCCGCGAACCAGGTGGCGGCCTGGTCCGGCAGAGCCTGCGAGACACCCAGCAGCACCTTGGAGTTGCGGACCTCCTTGCCGAGCGTCGGCAGTGTGGTGCCCGCGAGGGCCGAGCCGATCAGCCAGGCGACCAGGAGCATCGCCAGGACGTTGACCAGGGCGCCGCCGGTGGCGTCGAGAGCCCGGGCCGGGGACCAGGTGATGTGCCGTCGCAGTTTGTTGCCGAGGTGGGTGGTGAGGGCCTGGCCGACGGAGGCGCAGACGATGACGACGACGACCGCGACGACGGCTGCGGTCGTGTTCACCTCCGCGTTGTCCGTGAGCGCGTCCCAGATGACGGGCAGTACGTAGACCGCGACGAGACCGCCGCCCAGGAAGCCGATCACCGACAGGATGCCGACGACGAATCCCTGGCGGTATCCGACGACCGCGAACCACACGGCGGCGACCAGCAACAAGATGTCCAGCACGTTCACGGAGGCCACCCTGTCATGCGCGCCAGTCGAGCGGGACCTGCTTCTCGCGGTCCCAGGGCCGCTCCCAGCCCGCGAAGTGCAGCAGCCGGTCGATGATTCCGGCCGTGAAACCCCACACAAGGGCTGATTCGACCAGAAATGCCGGACCTCGGTGGCCGCTGGGGTGGACGGTGGTGGCGCGGTGGGCGGGATCCGTGAGATCCACCACGGGGACCGTGAAGACCCTTGCGGTCTCGTTCGGATCGACGACCCCGACCGGGCTGGGTTCGCGCCACCAGCCCAGCACCGGGGTGACGACGAATCCGCTGACCGGGATGTACAGCCTGGGCAGGACGCCGAAGAGCTGGACGCCCGAGGGGTCGAGGCCGGTCTCCTCCTCCGCCTCGCGCAGGGCGGCCCGCAGCGGGCCGTCGCCGTGCGGGTCGCCGTCCTCCGGGTCGAGGGCGCCGCCGGGGAACGAGGGCTGGCCGGCATGCGAGCGCAGGGAACTCGCGCGCTCCATGAGCAGCAGCTCGGGCCCGCGCTCACCCTCCCCGAACAGGATCAGCACGGCGGACTGGCGCCCGGCGCCGTCCTTGGGCGGCAGGAAACGGCTGAGCTGCCGCGGCCTGACCGTCTCCACGGCACTCACCACCGGGTCCAGCCAGGCGGGCAGGCCCTCCTTGCTCGGCGTCAAAGGCCCACCCTGTGTGTTGCTCGCACGCGTCATCGCCACCCCCGTCGTCCTGCCGCTTCCAACGCGCGGCGGGTCCGAGATCGTTCCGCGAACGACCACGGTCCCCCGTTCGGGCAGCTCGATTCCCCGTTCGGGCAGCTCGATCCCACAGTCGGGCAGCTCATCCGGCCCCCAGCGGCGGCGCCGGCTTGCCGCCCGCGTCCAGATAGGCCTGCGGGGGCCGCAGACGCTGACCGGGGAAGCCGCCCTTCTCGTACTTGAGCAGCTTCTTCGCCTTCTCCGGGTCGGTCTCGCCCTCGCCGAACGCCGGGCAGAGCGGGGCGATCGGGCAGGCACCGCAGGCGGGCTTGCGGGCGTGGCAGATACGGCGGCCGTGCCAGATCACATGGTGCGAGAGGTCCGTCCAGTCACTCTTCGGGAAGAGCGCGCCGATGGCGGCCTCGATCTTGTCCGGGTCGGTCTCGCCGGTCCACTGCCAGCGGCGCACCAGGCGCTGGAAATGGGTGTCCACCGTGATGCCGGGCCGCCCAAAGGCGTTGCCGAGCACGACGAACGCGGTCTTGCGGCCTACGCCGGGCAGCTTGACCAGGTCCTCCAGCCGGCCCGGGACCTCGCCGCCGAAGTCCTCCACCAGGGCCTTGGACAGCCCTATGACCGACTTCGTCTTGGCCCGGAAGAAGCCGCACGGGCGGAGGATCTCCTCCACCTCCTCCGGGTTGGCGGCGGCCAGGTCCTCGGGGGTGGGGTACTTGGCGAAGAGGGCGGGTGTCGTCTGGTTGACGCGCAGGTCGGTGGTCTGGGCGGACAGGACCGTGGCGACGACCAGTTGGAAGGAGTTGTCGAAGTCCAGCTCGGGGTGGGCGTACGGGAAGACCTCGGCGAGCTCGCGGTTGATGCGGCGGGCTCTGCGGACCAGCGCGGTGCGCGACTCGTCACCCGGCGGATGGACGACGGCCTTTGCGGGCGCGGTGCCCTTGACGCGGGCGGTGGCCTTCTTGGGCGCGACGGTGACCTTCTTGGCGGCGGGAGCCTTCTTCACAGGGGCCGTCTTCTTCACGGATGCCGCCTTCTTCGCAGATGCCTTCTTGCTCGCAACCCCGGCCTTCTTGGCAGCGCCCTTCGTGGCGGCAGCCTTCTTGGCCGGCGTCGACCGACCTGAAGGCACCGCCCTCTCTGTCGCTTTCGCCGTTTTCCTACCGCCATCGGGGCTCTGTTCGCCCACAGCGGAATCGCGACGTACAACCACCCGCGCAGCCCCCTCGGCCTGTGCTCTCACCGGCGATTTGGACACCCGGCCAGCCTAAGGCGTGGCACCGACATCCGCCCCGGGCCCTGAAGATCGGCGTCCAATTGGACCCCTGCCGCGTACCCCGGGACACCTGTGCGGCATCCTTGTGACAGATCACACTGTTTGGACCGTCCGGCAAAACGGGCACCTCGGTGCCTTGATACAAGGGGGATCCAGGTCCCCTGAGCAGGTCGACAAGGAGAGAACTCGTGGACGACGTTCTGCGGCGCAACCCGCTCTTCGCGGCGCTCGATGACGAGCAGGCCTCGGAGCTCCGCGCCTCCATGAGTGAGGTGACCCTCGCGCGCGGCGACTCGCTGTTCCACGAGGGGGACCCCGGCGACCGCCTGTATGTGGTCACGGAGGGCAAGGTCAAGCTCCACCGCACGTCCCCGGACGGCCGCGAGAACATGCTGGCCGTGGTCGGCCCGAGCGAGCTCATCGGCGAGCTGTCGCTCTTCGACCCGGGCCCGCGCACCGCGACGGCCTCCGCACTGACCGAGGTCAAGCTGCTCGGTCTCGGCCACGGCGACCTCCAGCCCTGGCTGAACGCCCGCCCCGAGGTGGCCACGGCGCTGCTGCGCGCTGTCGCCCGCCGGCTGCGCAAGACCAACGACGCGATGTCCGACCTCGTCTTCTCGGACGTCCCGGGCCGGGTCGCCCGCGCTCTGCTGGACCTGTCCCGCAGGTTCGGCGTGCAGTCCGAGGAGGGCATCCACGTCGTGCACGACCTCACGCAGGAGGAGCTGGCCCAGCTGGTCGGCGCGTCCCGCGAGACGGTCAACAAGGCGCTGGCGGACTTCGCCCAGCGCGGCTGGCTGCGTCTGGAGGCCCGCGCGGTGATCCTGCTCGACGTGGAGCGCCTCGCCAAGCGCTCACGCTGACGCGCACACGCGCGTGCCGTACGTCATCGGGCCCTGTCTCCTCGCGAGACAGGGCCCGACGTCGTAGCAGGACACGTCGGCGGTCAGATGAGCCCGTGCTCCTCCAGGTAGTCCAACTGCGCCCGCACCGACAGTTCCGCCGCCGGCCACAGGGAGCGGTCCACGTCCGCGTAGACGTGGGCGACGACCTCGGTGGGAGTGCGGTAGCCGTCCTCCACGGCCGTCTCCACCTGCGCGAGGCGCTTGGCCCGGTGGGCGAGGTAGTACTCGACGGCGCCCTGGGCGTCCTCCAGCACCGGCCCGTGGCCCGGCAGCACCGTGTGGACGCCGTCGTCGACCGTGAGGGACCTCAGGCGCCGCAGGGAGTCCAGGTAGTCGCCGAGGCGGCCGTCGGGGTGGGCCACGACCGTCGTACCGCGGCCGAGGATCGTGTCGCCGGTCACGACCGCCTGGTCCGCCGGGAGGTGGAAGGAGAGGGAGTCGGCGGTGTGGCCGGGGGTCGGTACGACCTTCAGTTCCAGGCCGCCGACGGTGATCACGTCCCCGGCGGCCAGGCCCTCGTCACCCAGCCGGAGGGCCGGATCGAGCGCACGCACGCGCGTGCCGGTCAGTTCGGCGAACCGTCCGGCGCCCTCGGCGTGGTCGGGGTGGCCATGGGTCAGCAGCGTCAGGGCGACGCGCTTGCCGGCCTGCTCGGTCGTGGCGACGACATGGCGCAGGTGCCCGTCGTCGAGCGGGCCCGGGTCGACCACCACGGCCAGGTCCGAGCCGGGCTCGGAGAGGATCCAGGTGTTGGTGCCGTCCAGGGTCATCGCCGACGGGTTGGGCGCCAGGACGTTGACGGCCCGCGCGGTGGCCGGGCCCGTCAGGACACCGCCCCGGGGCTGGCCGGGAAGGGCTGCTGCGTCCGTCATGCGCTGGCTCCACCGGTCGGAGAGGTCGGGAGGGTGGGGATGTGCTTGGTGAACTCGTCGTGGCCCGGCCAGGAGAGCACGATCTCGCCGCCCACGAGGCGGGCGGTGGCCAGCACGGGCGTGAGGTCACGCCCCGGGGCGTCCGCGAGCGCCCGGGCGGCCGTGTCGTACGGCGTCAGCTGGCGCAGGGTCGCGAGGGTCGGCGGCATCATCAGCAGCTCGCCCTTGTCGTAGCCGGCCGCCGCCTCGCCCGGGGCGATCCACACCGTGCGGTCCGCTTCGGTGGAGGCGTTGCGGGTGCGCTGCCCCTCGGGAAGGGCGGCCACGAAGAACCAGGTGTCGTAGCGGCGGGCCTCGAACTCCGGGGTGATCCAGCGGGTCCAGGCGCCGAGCAGGTCGGAGCGCAGGACCAGGCCGCGGCGGTCCAGGAACTCCGCGAAGGACAGGTCCCGGGCGACCAGGGCGGCACGGTCCGCCTCCCAGTCGGCCCCGGTGGTGTCGCCGACGACCGAGTCGGGCGCCGGTCCGGCGAGCAGGACGCCCGCCTCCTCGTACGTCTCCCGGACGGCCGCGCAGACGATCGCCTGGGCTTCCGTCTCGTCGACGCCGAGCCGGTCCGCCCACCACGCGCGCGTGGGGCCCGCCCAGCGGACCTGGTGGTCGTCGTCCCGAGGGTCGACGCCGCCGCCCGGATACGCGTACGCGCCCCCGGCGAAGGCCATGGAGGCGCGTCTGCGCAGCATGTGGACGACCGGGCCGGTGCCCGTGTCCTTCAGGAGCATGACGGTGGCCGCGCGCTTCGGGGTGACCGGCGTGAGCGTGCCGGCCGCCAGTGCGCGGATGCGGTCCGGCCACTCCGGGGGATACCACTGACCGTTCGCCATGGGCGCGAGGCTATCCCGTGACGGGCTGATGTTCGAGTGGCCCCAGAGGGGGCCGGTGTCCTCTCGCGGGGACGCTACGCCAGCTCCACCTGGATCTCGACCTCCACCGGGGCGTCCAGCGGCAGCACCGCCACGCCCACCGCGCTGCGCGCGTGCACGCCCTTGTCGCCGAGGACCGCGCCGAGCAGCTCGCTCGCGCCGTTCAGCACCGCGGGCTGGCCCGTGAAGTCCGAGGCCGAGGCGACGAAGCCGACGACCTTCACCACGCGCGCGATGCGGTCCAGGTCACCGGCGACGGACTTGACGGCGGCCAGGGCGTTCAGCGCGCACGTACGCGCCAGCTCCTTGGCCTCCTCCGGGGTGACCTCCGCGCCGACCTTGCCGGTGACCGGAAGCTTGCCGTCCACCATCGGCAGCTGACCGGCGGTGTAGACGTACGGGCCGGTCTGCACGGCCGGCTGGTACGCGGCCAGCGGCGGGACGACGTCGGGCAGGGTCAGACCGAGCTCGGCCAGCTTCGCCTCGACGGCGCCCATTACTGCTTCTCCCGCTTCAGGTAGGCAACGAGCTGCTCGGGGTTGTTCGGCCCGGGAACGACCTGGACGAGCTCCCAGCCGTCCTCGCCCCAGGTGTCCAGAATCTGCTTCGTGGCGTGGACGAGCAGCGGCACGGTTGAGTATTCCCACTTGGTCATGCGGCCGACTCTAGCCCCTGGCGGACAGGGGCAGGCGGCCGACCACGGCGCGGGTTATCCACAGCCTCCGGAGTAGCCCGGGCGCGGACTGGTTAGGCTCGAATACGTGAGCAGGCTCCAGGTCGTCAGCGGCAAGGGCGGTACCGGCAAGACCACGGTGGCCGCGGCCCTAGCGCTGGCCTTGGCCACGCAGGGGAAGCGGACACTTCTCGTCGAGGTCGAAGGCCGCCAGGGCATCGCGCAGCTCTTCGAGACCGAAGCGCTGCCTTATGAGGAGCGGAAGATCGCCGTCGCTCCCGGGGGCGGGGAGGTGTACGCGCTGGCCATCGACCCCGAACTGGCCCTTCTGGACTACCTCCAGATGTTCTACAAGCTGGGCAGCGCCGGACGGGCCCTGAAAAAGCTCGGCGCGATCGACTTCGCCACCACCATCGCGCCGGGCTTGAGGGACGTACTCCTCACCGGCAAGGCGTGCGAGGCGGTGCGGCGCAAGGAGCGCAGCGGGCGGTTCACCTACGACTACGTCGTGATGGACGCGCCGCCCACCGGGCGCATCACCCGTTTCCTCAATGTCAACGACGAGGTCGCGGGCCTCGCCAAGATCGGACCGATACACAATCAGGCGCAGGCCGTGATGCGGGTGCTGAAGTCGCCGGAGACGGCCGTGCACCTGGTGACGCTGCTGGAGGAGATGCCCGTCCAGGAGACCGTGGACGGCATCGCCGAGTTGCGGTCGGCGCGGCTGCCGGTCGGGCGGATCATCGTGAACATGGTGCGCCCGGAGGTGTTGGACGAGACCGATCTGGAACTCGTCCGGACGGCCACGCGTTCCACTGTCGCGCGGTCGCTGTCGTCCGCCGGGCTCGGCGGGGCACGGCGCGGCGGGCACGCCGAGCGGCTGGTGGACCCGCTGCTCACCCAGGCCGAGGAGTACGGCGAGCGGTACGCGCTGGAGCACGAGCAGCGTGCGGTGCTCTCCGAGCTGGGCCTGCCGCTGCACGAACTGCCGTTGTTCGCCGAGGGCATGGACCTGGCGGGGCTGTACGCGCTGGCCCGCGAGTTGCGCGGGCAGGGCGTGTCATGAGCCAGGACACACAGGCAAGGCCCGTCATGAGTCGGAAGCAGGGGATGTCATGAGTCGTCCGGACCCGGCCCACACACACGACCCGGCCCGCCCCCGCATGTCCCCCGCTCGCCTGCTCGACGTCGATCCGCTGCTGGCGGACCCGAAGACCCGGATCGTGGTGTGCTGCGGCTCGGGCGGGGTCGGCAAGACCACGACCGCTGCGGCCCTGGGCCTGCGCGCGGCCGAGCGGGGCCGCAAGGTGGTCGTCCTCACGATCGACCCGGCCCGCCGGCTCGCCCAGTCCATGGGCATCGACTCGCTCGACAACACCCCGCGCCGGGTCAAGGGCATCGACGACTCCGCGGGCGGTGAGCTGCACGCGATGATGCTCGACATGAAGCGCACCTTCGACGAGATCGTCGAGGTGCACGCGGACGCCGAGCGGGCGGCCGCGATCCTGGGCAACCCCTTCTACCAGTCGCTCTCGGCGGGCTTCGCGGGCACGCAGGAGTACATGGCGATGGAGAAGCTCGGGCAGCTGCGGGCCCGGGACGAGTGGGACCTGATCATCGTCGACACCCCGCCGTCCCGCTCGGCCCTGGACTTCCTGGACGCGCCCAAGCGGCTCGGGTCGTTCCTGGACGGGCGGCTGATCCGGCTGCTGACGGCGCCGGCGAAGCTGGGCGGGCGCGCCGGGATGAAGTTCCTGAACGTCGGGATGTCGATGATGACCGGCACCCTCGGCAAGCTGCTCGGCGGTCAGCTCCTCAAGGACGTCCAGACGTTCGTGTCCGCGATGGACACGACGTTCGGAGGGTTCCGTACGCGCGCGGACGCGACGTACAAGCTGCTCCAGGCTCCCGGGACGGCGTTCCTCGTGGTCGCGGCCCCGGAGCGGGACGCGCTGCGCGAGGCCGCGTACTTCGTGGAGCGCCTGGCCGCGGAGGACATGCCGCTCGCCGGTCTTGTGCTCAACCGGGTGCACGGCAGCGGCGCCGACCGGCTGTCGGCCGAGCGGGCGCTCGCCGCGGCGGAAAATCTTGAAGAGCCCCGCATTGTGGATCAGGAGGGCGGGAAAGCTGGACTTCGTAACTCCCCCGACGCATACGGAAGTTCAGCCTCTCCCACGTCCGAAACCCCAGCTCAGAACCCAGATCAGTCCCCGGCTCAGACATCGGCCCCGGCATCGGCATCGGCTCCCGAAGGTGGCTCCCCCACCGAGGACGCAGAAGACGCCGGGAACGCCGAGGACACCGGGCGGTCAGTCGACCAGCTCACGGCAGGCCTGCTGAGGTTGCACGCCGAGCGCATGCAGCTGCTCTCCCGCGAGCAGCGCACGCGTGACCGCTTCACCGCGCTCCACCCCGAGGTGGCCGTGACGGAAGTGGCCGCACTGCCCGGCGATGTGCACGACCTCGCGGGACTGCGCGACATCGGCGACCGGCTCGCGGCGAACGAGCGCGAGCTTCCCGACCCTGCCGAGCCGGACTCGCCCGGCCGTGATGCCTGAGGGCCCGCACACGGGCCCTCGACCGGACATGAACGCCGAAGAGCCCCCGTAGAGTCCCCGGAGGGAACTCCTCAGCTCACCGCGGCGTAGTTCTCGTAGATCTCGTCGTCGTCGAGGGACACGACACCCGTGCCACGCTCGTACTCGCTGCGCGCCGTCTCCAGCAGCCGGCGCCAGGACGTCACCGTGGGACGCCTGCGCAGCAGTGCGCGGCGCTCCCGCTCCGTCATGCCTCCCCACACGCCGAACTCGACGCGATTGTCGAGCGCGTCGGCCAGGCACTCCGTACGCACCGGACATCCGGTGCACACCGCCTTGGCCCTGTTCTGCGCTGCTCCTTGAACGAACAGTTCGTCCGGATCGGTAGTGCGGCAGGCCGCCTGCGCACTCCAGTCGACTACCCAGCCCATACCGGCGCCGTCCTCTCCCGAATCGAGGCTCCCCCACGGCGGCAGCGGCATATTCACCGCCGCCAGTTGAGGACGTTACGGAAGGTGGGCACAGCGCAACACCCCCTTCGGGCCCAATCTTGAATGGCCCGAACGGACTATGGGTAAGCGGCAGATCACCCGGGGGAGTGAGCTGGCGACATACGTAACTTTCCAGGCAAACCAGGACAGTTCAGTTGCGTCACAACGGACGCCGTATGACACACAAGGCGGATTCGGACACGACCCCAACAAAAAAGTTGGGGAACACCCAGAACGATTCGGGGTCGCCGGACGTATTGATACGTGGCCTCACTGCTGTGACAGTTGAGAGCAGCTTAGGCCAAGGCCTATACGCCTGTCCGGCGAATGAGAACGTAGGCTGCCCTCATGCCAAAGAAGAGCTCGGGCGGTGGTCTGTCTCCTGCGCAGCAGGCCGCCAAGTTCCTCGGTGTCAGTGTCCTCGCGGGAGCCGTACTGGCCGGTATCGCGCTGCCCGCGGTGGGCGCGCTGGGGCTCGCGGCGAAGGGCTCGGTCGAGAGCTTCGACGAGCTCCCCGCCAACATGAAGACACCGCCGCTGAGTCAGCGCACCACGATCCTCGACGCCGACGGCGGCCAGATCGCCACGGTCTACTCGCGCGACCGCACGGTGGTCCCGCTCAAGGACGTCTCGCCGTACATGCAGAAGGCGATCGTCGCGATCGAGGACTCGCGCTTCTACCAGCACGGCGCGGTCGACCTGAAGGGCGTCCTGCGCGCCCTCAACAAGAACGCGCGCAGCGGTGAGGTCTCTCAGGGCGCTTCGACCCTGACGCAGCAGTACGTGAAGAACGTTTTCGTCGAGGAGGCGGGCGACGACCCGACGAAGGTCGCGCAGGCCACCCAGCAGACCATCGGCCGCAAGATCCGCGAGCTGAAGTACGCGATCCAGGTCGAGGAAGAGCTCGGGAAGAAGAAGATCCTCGAGAACTACCTGAACATCACGTTCTTCGGCCAGCAGGCCTACGGGGTCGAGGCCGCGGCCCAGCGCTACTTCTCGAAGTCCGCCAAGGACCTCAGCATCCAGGAGTCGGCCCTCCTCGCCGGCATCGTCCAGTCGCCCAGCCGGTACGACCCGGTCAACGACGAGGCTGAGGCCACCAAGCGCCGCAACATCGTGCTCCAGCGCATGGCCGCCGTCGGCGACATCTCCCGGCCGCAGGCCGCCGAGGCGATGAAGGCCCCGCTCGGCCTCAAGGTCAGCAAGCCCAAGAACGGCTGCATCACGGCGGTCAAGGGCGCGGGCTTCTTCTGTGACTACGTGCGCGAGGTCTTCCTGAACGACAAGGTCTTCGGCAAGACGAAGGAGGCCAGGGCGAAGGTCTGGAACCAGGGCGGCCTCACCATCCGCACCACCATGGACCCGGGGGCCCAGGACTCGGCCCAGCGGTCCATCAAGGACCACGTCTACAGGAGCGACGAGGTGGCCACCGCCGCCAGCATCGTCCAGCCCGGCACCGGCAAGATCCTCGCCATGGGCCAGTCGCGTCCGTACGGCGTCGACATCAAGAAGGCCGAGACGACCCTCAATCTGTCCGTCGACGACGGCATGGGCGGCGGCATGGGCTACCAGCCCGGTTCGACGTTCAAGCCGATCGTGGCGGCGGCGGCCCTCGAGGACGGCATGCCGGCGAACAAGGTGTACTCCTCGCCGTACCAGATGGCCTACCCGAGCCCCGTCTCGGCTTGTGACGGCAAGCGGTGGGCGAACGACCGCGCCAACCCCGCCAAGCTCGAGAACGAGAACAGCTCGGAGGTCGGCCCGTACGACATGAAGGAAGCGACCGCCAAGTCGGTCAACACCTACTACGTCCAGATGATCAGCGACATCGGCATCTGCCCGGTGACGACGATGGCGAAGAAGATGGGCGTCGAGCGGGCCGACGGCGACAAGATGCCGCAGGTGCCGTCCATCGCCCTGGGCACCCAGGAGGTGTCCCCGCTGACCATGGCGAACGGGTACGCGACCTTCGCCGCGCGCGGCATGCACTGCACGCCGGTCGCCATCGAGTCGGTCAGCCAGCGGGTCGGTGACAAGACCAAGTCGCTTCAGGTCCCGAAGTCGACCTGCTCGCGCGCGATGTCGGAGAAGACCGCCGACACGATCAACGCGCTGCTCAAGGGCGTCGTCGAGGACGGTACGGGTTCGAAGGCCGGCCTCAGCGGCCGTCCCAGCGCGGGCAAGACCGGTACGACCGACGAGCGTTACGCGGCCTGGTTCGTGGGCTACACCCCGAACATGGCCGGCGCGGTGTGGGTCGGCGACCCCGCGCACAAGCGGAAGATGTCCGGCATCACCATCGGCGGCCGGTCGTACGGCAAGGTCTTCGGTGGTGAGGTCCCCGGTCCGATCTGGCGCGACATGATGTCGGGCGCGCTGGAGGGCAAGCCCGTCGAGCAGTTCAACGACGTCCACATCCCGGACGGCAACCACAAGGGCCGCGGCGACGAGGACGAGGACGACCGCGACGACGGTGACAACGGCAACGGCAACGGCAACGGCAACGGCGGCTTCATCGGCGGCCTGGTCGGCGGCAACAACAACGGCGGCGGGGGCGGCGAGCCCTTCCCGACGCCTTCGTTCTCGATCCCGGAGGGTTTCTTCCGCGGCCAGGACAACGGCGGGGGCAACGGCAACGGCGGGCGGTTCGGCTGAGCCGGCACGGCCCGGGCCGGTGACAGACCCGTTCCCGGGCCGGTGACAACGACAGGCGGCCCCCTCTTTCCAGTACGGGAGGAGGGGGCCGCCTGTCGTTCGGCTGGTGATCAGCCGGCCAGCAGCTTCTTCACCGTGGCGGCGACCCGGCCGCCCTCCGCCTGCCCGGCCACCTTCGGGTTCACGATCTTCATGACGGCACCCATGGCCCGGGGCCCCTCGGCACCCGCGGCCTTCGCCTCCTCGACGGCCTGGGCGACGATCGCGTCCAGCTCCTCGTCGGAGAGCTGCTTGGGCAGGTAGGCGGCGAGCACCTCGCCCTCCGCCTTCTCCCGCTCGGCGCTCTCGGCACGACCGCCCTGGGCGAAGGCGTCGGCGGCCTCGCGACGCTTCTTCGCCTCGCGGGTGATCACCTTCTGCACTTCGTCGTCGGAGAGCTCGCGCTTCGTCTTGCCCGCGACCTCCTCCTTGGTGATCGCGGCGAGCGTCAGCCGGAGCGTCGAGGAGCGGAGCTCGTCGCGCTCCTTGATCGCAACGTTGAGGTCATCCTGCAGCTTCGACTTGAGCGTGGTCATGGGGCTGATTGTCGCAGGTGCGGGAGAAGGGACGCCCCCTGTTTTGCGGGGCGAGGGCGCCATGGTGGCGGGGCGGCGGATCGAAGCGCCGGTGCCGCGAGGGGATTTCGGGCAGCGCCCGGGCAGGGTCGACGTCCGGGGTCTGAGACGATGGTCGTATGCGCGCGCGATACGGAGTCCCCCTGGGAATCGCGGCGGCTGGTGCCGCCGGTCTGTTGTACTCCGCGGGTTTCGAAGCCCGCTCCTTCCGCCTCCGACGGGTCACCGTCCCGGTCCTGCCCCCCGGAATGCGCCCACTGCGCGTGCTGCAGGTCTCCGACATCCACATGGTCGGCGGCCAGTACAAGAAGCAGCGCTGGCTGCGGTCCCTGGCGGGCCTGCGCCCCGACTTCGTGATCAACACGGGCGACAACCTCTCCGACCCGGAGGGCGTCCCAGAGGTCCTGGATTCGCTCGGCCCCCTGATGGAGTTCCCGGGCGCGTACGTCTTCGGCTCCAACGACTACTACGGCCCCACCCTGCGCAACCCCGCCCGCTACCTGCTGGAGAGGGCCCAGGGCCGCCACGGCCTCAACGGCAACGCCCCGGCCGTGGGCGTGGTGCACAACCCGTGGGAGGACCTGCGGGACGGTTTCGACGCGGCGGGCTGGCTCAACCTGACCAACACCCGCGGCACGCTCAAGATCGAGGGCGTCTCGCTGGAGCTGACGGGCCTGGACGACCCGCACATCAAGCGGGACCGCTACGCGCAGGTGTCCGGCGGCCCGTCCGACTCCGCCGACTTCTCGATGGGCGTCGTCCACGCCCCCTACCTGCGCACCCTGGACGCCTTCACGGCCGACGGCTACCCCCTCGTCCTGGCCGGACACACCCACGGCGGCCAGCTGTGCATCCCCTTCTACGGCGCCCTGGTCACCAACTGCGACCTGGACACGGACCGGGTGAAGGGTCTGTCGACGCACACGGTGGAGGACCGTACGTCGTATCTGCACGTGTCGGCGGGCTGCGGTACGAGCCGCTACACGCCGGTACGGTTCGCGTGCCCGCCGGAGGCGACACTGCTGACGCTGGTGGGCCGGGAGTAGCGCGGCATAGCGGGAAGCGGCCGGAGCAGCGGGAGCTGCGAGACAGGCGGGGCCGGCGGTCGGATCGACGAGCTACGCGGCCGGATCGACGAGGTACGCGGCCGGATCGACGAGGTAACGGGCGGATCGACGAGGTAACGGGCGACTAACCCACACAGCCCCGCCCGCATCGCCCCCTATGTCCGTTTCTGTCAGCGTGAGGGCATGACCGCCCCCATACCCAGGGACATCCCGGACCTGCCCGCGATACCGGGCAGGCCCGCGCTGAAGCCCTCCCCCGTCCCGGCCACGGCCGTCGTCAGCCCGGTCCGCCGCCCCGCGGCCGCGGCCTTCCGCCTGCTGGTCGCCGTCGCGGCGGCCGTCGGCGTGACACTCGAACTGCTCCTCGGCGACCCGACCCGAACCCTGGGCCACTTCGCGATCCAGAGCAACATCCTGCTGGCGCTGGTCATGGCCCTCTCGGCCCGCCGCGCCTGGACGGCCGGCCGACCCCTGCCGGGGTCGGTACTGGGCGCGACGACCCTCTACGTCGTCATCGCGGCCCTGGCACACCACCTGCTCCTGGCGAACGAGGCCAGCCCCTTCTCCCTCACGGGCGACGCGGCCCACCCGACGGGGTGGCAGGCCCTGACCCACTACACCCTCCACACGGTGACCCCCATCGCGGCCGTACTGGACTGGCTCCTGCTCACGCCCCCGGGCCGCCTGCACCTGCGCCAGGCCAGCACCTGGCTGCTCTACCCCCTGGCCTACCTGGCCTTCTCCCTCATCCGAGGCGAACTGCTCCTCCCGGGCTCGTCCGGCCGCTACCTCTACCCCTTCCTCGACGTCGACCAGGACGGCTACAAGAAGGTCCTCGGCAACGCCCTCCTCCTCGGCCTCTCCTGCTACGCCTTGGCGGTCCTCCTCGTGGCCCTGGACCACGCCCGCCCGAACCCCCTCCGGCATCCCTGGAAAAACGGATTTCGTCTCTAGCCACCGGTGGGCTAAAGTAAACGACGTCGCCGCGACAGCAGCGACATCGGGGTGTAGCGCAGCTTGGCAGCGCGCTTCGTTCGGGACGAAGAGGTCGTGGGTTCAAATCCCGCCACCCCGACAGTGAAACACCAGGTCAGGGGCCTGATCCGCTTAGCGGGTCAGGCCCCTGAGTGGTTTTGATGAGAGCCCGCCTCATTCGAGGACGCCGTCGGCAGTGTCCGGTTGAGTCGTCGCTGATCCAGACGCTCGAGAGCACCGCCCTTCAGGAGCGGCGCTCTTCGACTCGGATTCCTCCCTCTACAGGGCGGCGGGGGGCCTTCTTGTGCCAGCCGGCGATAACGCCCACGAGGTGGACGATGTTCTGCGTCCGCATGATCGGCGCCGAAGCGTTCGGTTCGAAGTCGGCGTTGGCCGCGGTGGTACGCCATATGCTGGTCTCGGAGACCGGCGCGGCCATGTGGGGGTCGAGACGCTTGAAGAAGTCGGTGACGTCGTCGAGTTCGACCGGATTCTCACCCGCCCGCAGCTCTCGGAACACGCCACCGAGAACGCGGAGCATGCCCACCGAGCCGAGGAGCGAGGACCGGCGTACCTCCTGGGCCATGGTGAGTTCCCCTGGCTGACGCTCCGCCTCCGGGTCGTCCTCGGCGAGGGAGGCGAAGTCGGTGAATGCGTTGGAGATAACGTCGAGGAAGTCCTTGACCTGCTCGATCACCTCTCCGTCAGTGAGAGTCTGTTCGGCCTTTTTGCTGATCCGGCCGCCGGCACCGGCGATGACGGCGCGGGTGAGGTCGGCGACGTGCTTGGCACCCATGAAATTGGGGTTCTTGAGCATGGAGGCGCTCGCCGCCGTGCTCGCCGAGTCGATGACGATCCCGGACGCTGAACGCGATGAGCTTCAACGGCGGCGCCACGCCCCCATCGAGGCGGGCAAGAAGAGCGCGAGTACCGGCACGAGGTCTACCGATCCGACTGCGTCCAAGGCCATGGCCTCCGATGCCGAGTAGGCCCGAGCCGATTGACCCGCTGGTGGCCTGGGCCGGAAGGCCGGCAGCCACCGTGTGATCATCAGAGGTGCCGTCGCTACGATCACGGGCCATGGATTGGTTGGACCGGACCGCGAAGCTGCGGCAGTGGAGTCGGGACGGAGTGCGTGCGCCGCACAAGCCGTTGCTGCTGCTGTACGCACTGGCCCGTTTCCAGGCGGATTCCGAGGGCGGGTTACGGTACAGCGCGGTGGAGGCCGATCTGAAGCAGCTGCTGGCCGAGTACGGTCCGGCGCGTGGGACCACTCCCGCCTATCCCTTCCACCATCTGGTCAGCGACGACATGTGGGAGGTACGGACCGATCGCGGAACCGGCAGCCCCGGCACCGGAGTTCGGGAACTGCGGGCCAGCGGGGCCACCGGGCGGCTGAACCCGGACCTGCGGGTGGCTCTCGGGCGGGAGCCGTCGCTGTTGGGGCGCATGGCAAGGGTGCTTCTGGACCTGCACTTCCCGCCGTCGCTGCACCAGGACCTGTGCGAGGCGGTGGGCCTCGAACTGGAGCTTGCGGAGACGGACTCCCTGGCAGCGCCCGAAAGACGGCGGCGCGACCCTCGGATGCGGGACGTGGTGCTGACCGCCTATGAGTACCGGTGCGCCTTCTGTGGCTACGACGGCATGCTCGGCACCATGCCCGTCGGGCTGGAGGCCGCGCACGTGCGCTGGTGGGCGTTCGACGGCCCGGATGACGTCGACAACGGGCTGTGCCTGTGCTCCCTGCATCACAAACTCTTCGACAGGGGCGTCCCCGGCATAGGCGACGGCCACCGCATCCTGGTCTCGCAGCGCTTCGTCGGCCGCAGCCCCGCCGCCCGCGAACACGTCACCTCACTCGCCGGCCGTCCTCTCATCGGCCCGCAACCCGGCATCCGGTCCATCGCCACGGCCCATCGCTCCTGGCACCTCGCCGAGGTCTTTCGAGGCGCACCCCGCCCCAGCACAACCTGACGCCGTCGTGTGAGTTGAAAGCGCGTGCACCGCCGTCACTGAGGTAGCCGGGCCTCGGCCGCCGTCCGCGTCGCGGGCTCACCGGGCC
Source organism: Streptomyces sp. CA-179760 (assembly GCF_050937045.1). Classification (NCBI taxonomy): domain Bacteria; kingdom Bacillati; phylum Actinomycetota; class Actinomycetes; order Kitasatosporales; family Streptomycetaceae; genus Streptomyces; species Streptomyces sp. CA-179760. Next base: position 5,337,849 of record NZ_JBNJLZ010000001.1, on the reverse strand, counting down.
CTTGTTCGCGAGGGTCCGGCGGGTCGCTGACCTCCTGAAAGAACCGGGGGAAAGAACTACCCACCCGCCCGGTCGTGCCACCCTTCAAGACCTGCGACGGATGCGAGCGGGCGTTCCGCGCGCCGGAACCCGGACACTGCCGGGAGTGCCGGTCCAGGGAATCCGGGGACCGTCTCGGTGTGGCCTGCTGAGCCGTCGGCAGCAGAACCTCCGCAGGGTTCAAAAGCCGTTTTGTCCACTCTGGGCCGGGCACTCGGCATCGACAGGAAGGCTGATCGGAGCGCATGCGCGACCATCGGACCATGCCCGTGCGTCGGCCTTCGTGGGAGAACGGCCATGGCAAAGATCCTCGCGGTGCTCTATCCGGATCCCGTTGACGGCTACCCGCCCAGGTATGCCCGGGGTGAGATACCCGTCATCAGCAACTATCCCGGAGGGCAGACGACGCCCACCCCCCAGAGCCTCGGCTTCGACCCGGGTGAGCTGGTCGGCTGCGTCTCCGGCGGACTCGGTCTGCGTCCTTTCCTGGAAGACCGGGGGCACACGCTGGTCGTCACCTCCGACAAGGAGGGGCCCGATTCCGCGCTGGACCGTGAACTCTCTGACGCCGACGTGGTGATCTCGCAGCCGTTCTGGCCCGCCTATCTCACCCCTGACCGGATGCGGCGCGCGGCCCGCCTGAAGCTGTCGATCACGGCCGGGATCGGTTCGGACCACGTCGACCTTCCGGGCGCCATCGAGCACGACATCACCGTCGCGGAGGTCACCTACAGCAACAGCATCAGCGTGTCGGAACACGCGGTGATGTACATCCTCGCCCTTGTCCACGACTATCTGCCCGCCCACCAGTGGGTCACCGCCCGCCGAGGCTGGAACGTGGCCGACAGCGTCTCGCGGAACTACGACGTGGAGGGCATGGACGTGGGCGTTCTCGGCGCCGGACGGATCGGCCTGGCGGTGCTTCGCCGGCTGAAGCCGTTCGATGTGAAGCTGCACTACAACGACGTGCACAGGTTGCCACCCGATCTCGAGCGTGAGCTGGGGCTGACCTGGCACGCCGAGGTCCGCTCCTTGGCGGCTGCCGTCGACGTGCTCTCCATCCACGCGCCGCTGCACGCCAGGACGGTGAACCTCTTCGACGAGGAGATGCTCGCGACGATGAAGCGCGGGTCGTACATCGTCAACACAGCCCGCGCGCTGATCGTCGACCGGGACGCGGTGGTACACGCTCTGGAACGGGGCCAGCTGGCGGGCTACGCCGGTGACGTCTGGTATCCGGAGCCGCCGGAGGAGGACCACCCGTGGCGCGTGATGCCGCACGAGGGCATGACACCGCACGTGGCCGGCGCGACGCTTTCCGCGCAGGCCAGGTACGCGGCGGGCGTCCGGGAAATCCTGGAGTGCTGGTTCGACAGCCGCCCGATCCGCGAGGAGTACCTCATCGTCGAGGGCGGCAGGCTTGCCGGGACCGGAGCTCGCTCGTACACGGTCTGACGCGCCAGGAGCCGACGGGGTCGCCGAGCACGCCGGGACTTCGCGGACACGGCCTAGGACAGCATCCCGGCCAGCGTCCCCGCCAGGGTCAGCGTGAGGAAGGCCGCGCCCCAGGCCATCGCATGGCGTATGCGGCGGTGTTTGAGCCAGGCGGTGCGGGACAGGGTCTCCGGCCGGGTTTCGTCGCCCGTGCCCGGTCGGGGCCTCGCGGCCAGGCTCAGGAGAACGAGGGACGGGGCACAGGCAGCGCAGCCGGTCCATACGAGGAGCTGGGGGATCACGGCGTACTGAGCGGGCGTGATGACGCCGACGGTGATCGCGCCGAGGAGGGCGGTCAGGGCCGCACCGAGTACGGCCAGGGTCAGTCCGCCCCGGCTGTCGGCCTTCGCGAGTTCCTCACGGGCCTCGGTCAGCAGCGTCCGACTCGGTCCCGCCGCCGCGCGCTCACTTTCGAGTGTGGTCATGCGTCCCCCTCCCCCTCGCTGATCAGCGGCTTTCCCGAGTACCCGGAAAGAGCTGGGTCACGCCGTACGTCACGTGTTCCACGTCTCGTCGTACGGATCGTGCGGCGTCGGGACCGGCTTGGCCATGGTGACCTCGAGGTACGGGATCGGGCCGTTGTTGACCGGGTCCTTGGTCCGGCGCGGGGTGTAGCGGCCGGTGATCTCCAGCCAGGTGTCCGGGCTCAGGACCGGGGGGACGTCGCCGGTCAGGGCGATCTTGACCGGCTGGGCGTCCGCCGCGCAGCAGTTGAGGCCCATGCGCACCAGGTACGGGGAGCCGGCCCGGTCCAGGGTGACGAAGCCGGTGATCTTCAGTTCGCGGTCGCGGAGGGAGCGGCCGTTGCCGTAGACCGCTCGGCCCGCGTAGTCGGCCACGCCCAGGCGGAGGGGGCCCTCGGACGGAAGGTCCGCGAAGCCGAACGGCTTCTGGAGGGCCGTGCCGGTGTGGGACGCGCTGTAGGAGCCCAGGGCCGGCGGGGCGACCAGGATCAGGGCCAGTACGGGGAGCGTGAGGAGCCAGGTGATGCGGGGTTCGTGGTGGTGATCGTGATCGTGATCGTGGCCGTGTTCGCCGTCGCCGCCGCCGTCGTCATCGTCATCGTCATCGTCCTGGTGCTTGTGCCCGGCGCCTCGGCGGTCGTACCAGAGTGTCGCCGCCGCCGTCGCGATCAGTACCGCGCCCGCGAGGAGGACCAGTGGGCGTAGGCCCGCCTTGACGTAGCGCAGGTAGAGGTCGGTCATGCCGGAGTGCAGAAGCGTGGCGCCGAGGAGGAAGAGGAGGGCGCTCTGGGCCAGGCGGTTCACAGCAGGACCGTTCCGGTCAGGGCCGACACCACGACGGCCAGGGCGAAGGTCGCGGGCGCGAAGCGCAGGGCGAAGGCGCGGCCGAAGGTGCCCGCCTGCATCGCGAAGAGCTTCAGGTCGATCATGGGACCGACGACGAGGAACGTCAGACGGGCCGTCAGGGAGAACTGGGTCAGGGACGCCGCCACGAAGGCGTCCGCCTCCGAGCAGATGGAGAGCAGGACGGCCAGGAACGCGAGGGCCAGGACCGACAGGACCGGATGACCGGCCGCCGCGCGCAGCCACTCCGCCGGTACCACCGCCTTCAGCGTCGCCGCGGCCATCGCGCCGACCACCAGGTAGCCGCCCGCGTGCGTCACGTCGTGGCGCACCGAGCCCCAGAAGGCCGCCCCCTTGCTCTTGCCCTCGTACGACGCCCTGGCCGGGGGGCGCAGCCAGTCCGTGCGGCCGAGACGGTGCCAGAGCCAGCCCATCGCGCAGGCCACCAGCAGGCTCGCGACGAAACGGGCCAGGACCATCTCCGGGTTGCCGGGGAAGGCCACGGCCGTCGCCGTCAGCACGATCGGGTTGATGGCGGGCGCGGAGAGGAGGAACGCCAGCGCCGCCGCGGGGGTGACGCCCCTGCGTACCAGCGCTCCGGCGACCGGCACCGAGGCGCACTCGCAGCCCGGCAGTACCGCGCCCGCCGCGCCCGCGACCGGAACCGCGAGGGCCGGGCGCTTCGGCAGGGCCCGGGCGAAGAACGACGGCGGCACGAACACCGCGATCGCCGCCGACAGCAGCACGCCGAGCACCAGGAACGGCAGCGCCTGGACCATGACCGCCACGAACACGGTCATCCAGCTCTGCATCACCGGCGCGGCCAGGGCCCCGCGGATCGAGTCCTGGAACATCACGGCCGTGACCAGCAGAAGGGTCAGCAGGAGGGCGGAATTGAAGTGTCTGCCCTCGTCCCGGGCTTTCCGGTCTTCCCGGGCTTCTCGGGCTTTCCGATCTTCCCGGGCTGCCCGGTCTTCCCCGCCCTTCCGGGCTCGGGCCGTCTTGATGTCCCCGTGCTCGCCGCTCTCCCTCGGGACGGTCTTCGTGGTGGCCACGGGCCCGGTACCTCCGGTGGTGCGCATGGGCATGCATTGCCTCCCCTTCGGTACGGACGGACGGGCCCGGGCGTTCACGCACCTCGGTTCCCTTCTGGAACCAGCCGTCCCGGTGAGGCAGTCTTCTCCCTGTGGGGAGCGTTCCGAATCAAGGTCAGCCGGGTGAACCGGCCACGCACATGGTCGTATGCGGTGACGACGGGCTCGCCCATCGGCTGGCCGCCGAACTCCGGGGCGTCTACGGCGAACAGGTCACGCTCGTCGTGCCGCCGTCGGGGCGCCGGGTGCGACAGCCGGTGGTCGGGCGGGCCCGGGCCGCGTCGGCCGCCCTGCTCGACCGGGTCAGCGCTGCCGTCAACCGGGCGGGCACGGGCGGTGCCGAACCGGCCGCGGCCGAACAGGTCGTGGAGGCCGCCGAGATCACCGAGGCCGTGCTCACCGAGGTGGGCGCCGACCGGGCGGCGGCTCTGGCGCTCGTGTACGACGACGACGAGACCAACATCCGCGCCGCGCTCACCGCCCGCCGGGTCAACCCCAGCCTGAGACTCGTACTGCGGCTCTACAACCGGCGGTTGGGGCAGCACATCGAGGAACTGCTCGACCAGACGGCGGCCGTGGCCTCCGGGACGGGGCCGGGCAGCGGCTCGGGCCTCGACGCGTCGACGACCGTGCTGTCCGACGCCGACACGGCCGCGCCCGCGCTGGCCGCCACCGCCCTCGTCGGCACCAGCAAGGTCGTCCAGACGGAAGGGCTCGTCCTGCGCGCCGTGGAGCGGCAGCCGCCGCGGCCGGGCGAGGTGGCCGACCCCGGGCTGTGCACCCTGGCGCTGCTGTCCGCGACGAGCAACGACCCGGCCGGCGCCGACGGTTCCGAGAGCAGCGGGGAGCACGGGCCTCAACTGCTGCCGGACGAGATGGCGGTGGCGTCGGCGACCGGCCGCGGGACCGTCGTCCTGGAGCAGGTGTCGTACTCCGGGCCCTCCCTGCCCTCCGGGCGGGGCGGCGTGCCGCCGTTCGCCTCGCTGTTCTCGCGTCGGCTGCGGTGGTCGTTGGCGGGGTTGACCGGGTGTGTGCTCGCGCTCGCCGTCGCGTTCATGCTCGTGACCGGCGAGCATCCGCTGTACGCCACGTACGTCACGCTCCTCGATCTCTTCGGCATCAACGATCCCGCGTACCACGAGTCGATCGGGCGGCAGGTCCTGCAACTGCTGTCCGGGCTGGTCGGATTGCTGCTGCTTCCGGTGCTGCTGGCCGCGGTGCTGGAGGCCCTGGGCACCTTCCGCAGCGCCTCCACCCTGCGCAAGCCGCCGCGGGGGCTCAGCGGGCACGTGGTGCTGCTCGGACTCGGCAAGATCGGGACGCGGGTGCTGACGCGGTTGCGTGAGCTGCACATTCCCGTGGTGTGCGTCGAGTCCGATCCGGAGGCCAGGGGGATGGCCACGGCGCGACGGCTGCGGGTGCCGGTGGTACTCGGGGATGTCACGCAGGAAGGGGTACTGGAGGCCGCCAAGATCCACCGGGCGCACGCGCTGCTGGCGCTGACCAGTGCGGACACGACGAATCTGGAGGCCTCGCTGTACGCGCGGTCCGTGCGGCCCGATCTGCGGGTCGTGCTGCGGCTGTACGACGACGACTTCGCGACCGCCGTGTACCGGACCCTGCGGGCCGCGCATCCCCTCGCCCTCACCCGGAGCCGGAGTGTGTCCCATCTGGCCGCGCCCGCGTTCGCCGGGGCGATGATGGGGCGGCAGATCCTGGGGGCGATTCCGGTGGAGCGGCGGGTGCTGCTGTTCGCGGAGGTGGAGGTGGCCGGGCATCCGCAGCTGGAGGGCAGGACGGTGGCGGAGGCGTTCCGGGGCGGGGCCTGGCGGGTGCTGGCGCTCAACACGTCACCTCCTGGGGGGCGGCGGAGTGAAGGGGAGGGTGCCGAGGAGGAGGGTGCGCCGGCCTCGGGGCTGGTGTGGGATCTGCCTCCTACGTATGTGCTGGGAGCCGGGGACCGGGTGGTGCTGGCGGCGACTCGGCGGGGGTTGGCGGAGTTGCTGGGGCGTAGACGGCGGGAGCGGGCGGGGGCGTAGACGGGGGAACGAGCGGGGGCGTAGACGGCGGTTCGCTGCACGGCTCGGCGTTACAAGGTGCCCGGCATCGGTGCTGGGGCCGGGTGGGTCGCGCGACCCGGCGCAGCGGGGTGCCGTCCGCGCCCACCCGTGCCGCCCTGGGGGTATCTCCCAGGCCCTTGAGGCACTGGGGGAGGCACGACTGCCCGCGGTGCGCGCGGCAACCTCAGGGGCGCGGGGAACCGCGCGACCGGCCACGGCACACCCGCAGCCGCCACACCGCCCGCGCCGCCGAGCTACCGGGCGCTTCCCCGCCCCTTCAGGTGCCTCTCCGCGAACTCCAGTTCCAGCCGCACCTGCTTGATCCGTTCGTCCACCACCAAGGACCCATGCCCGGCGTCGTAGCGGTACACCTCGTGGATCGCGTTTCGCTTCTCCAGGCGCTTGACGTAGTTCTCGATCTGGCGGATCGGGCAGCGGGGGTCGTTGACGCCGGCCGAGATGTAGACCGGGGCCTTGACCTGGTCGACGTAGGTCAGAGGAGAGGACGCCTCGAAGCGGTCGGGGACCTCCTCGGGCGTGCCGCCGAGGAGGGTGCGGTCCATCGCCTTCAGCGCCTCCATCTCGTCGTGGTACGCCGTGACGTAGTCGGCGACGGGGACCGCCGCGATGCCCACCGTCCACGCGTCGGGCTGGACGCCGAGGCCGAGGAGGGTGAGGTAGCCGCCCCAGGAGCCGCCGGTGAGGACGATGCGGTCGGGGTCGGCGAGGCCGGAGGTGACGGCCCATTCGCGGACCGCGGCGATGTCCTCCAGTTCGATGAGGCCCACGCGGTGCTTCAGGGCGTCGGTCCAGGCACGGCCGTAGCCCGTCGAGCCGCGGTAGTTGACGCGGACCACCGCGTAGCCGTGGTCGACCCAGGCCGCCGGGCCCGCCGCGAAGGAGTCGTTGTCGTGCCAGGTCGGGCCGCCGTGGATGTCGAAGACCGTGGGGAGCGGGCCGGTGGTGCCCTCCGGCTTCTGGACCAGGGCGTGGATGCGGCCGCCGGGGCCCTCCACCCACACGTCCTCCACCGGCACCGAGCCGGGTGACTTCATGCCGGGCGGGTCGAGCACGACACCGCCCGTCGTGGAGCGGAGCGCCGACGGTTCGGCGGCCGAGGACCACAGGTATTCCACGCTGCCGTCGGGCCGGGCCGTGGCACCGGAGACCGTGCCGGGCGGGGTCGGGATCTCCGTCAGGGCGCGGCTCGCGAGGTCGTAGCGGAACAGCTCGCTGCGGGCCTCGAAGCCGTGCACGATGAGCAGGCCGGTGCCGTCCGGGTACCACTCGGCGCTGACGTCGCCGGGCAACTCCAGCGCCAGGTCGGTCTCCTGGCCCGTGGCCACGTCCCACACCAAGGGCTCCCAGCGGCCGCGTCGCTGGTGGCCGATGAGGAGCCGGGTGTCGCCGTCGACGGGGGCGAAGCCGAGGACCTCCAGGCCGAGCTCGCGTGTACCGCCCTCGGTGTCGTCGAGGTCGGCGACGGGGGTGCCGTCGGGGCGCAGGACGCGCAGGGCCGAGTGCATCGCGTCGCCGTGCTCGGTGTGCTCGACGGCGACGAGCGAACCGTCGTGGGCGAGGTCGCCGACGCCGGCGGACTCGCGGTGCCGGTAGATCTCCACCGGCTCCTCGCCGGTGCGGACGAGGTGGATCGTCGTACCGTCCTCGTCCGTCGAGCGGCCCACGACCGCCGTGCGCCCGTCGCGGCCGAGTGCGAGACCGGCCGGGTAGGAGGCCTCAAGACCCGCGGCGGCCGGTTCGTCCTCGCCGCCGGTGAAGGGCTGGCGGCGCCATACGCCGAACTCGTCGCCGTCCTTGTCGTCGAACCACCAGATCCACGCGCCGTCCGGCGACAGCACGCCGTCCGTCGTGCCGTTCGGCCGGTTCGTCACCTGGCGCTGGTCGCCCGTCGACCTGTCCCACGCGTACAGCTCGTACGTCCCTGTCGCGTTCGACACGAACAGGGAGCGGTCCGGAGCGTCCTCCGCCCAGTCGGGCAGGGACACCCGGGGCGCCCGAAAGCGCTTCTCCCAGTCCGGCATCCGCTCCTGCTGTCCCGCCTGTACCACTTGTTCGTGCTGGTCCCGCGGGTCCCGCTGGTCCCGCGCATCGGACGCGTTGCTCTCAGTCATGGCCCCATACTGCCCGCCTGGACCGACATCGCGCTGCCGAGGCCCCCAGCCTGTGGATAACCTCCACCGATTCCCCCTTCCCGGCAGGTCAGGGTGGATTGTCAGTGGCGCCGTGCACACTGCTCGGCATGACCGATCTGCGCAAGACCGTCGAGAGGTTCTGGGCCGCGGCCGAGGCCCGGGAGTGGGCCGCGTTCGCCGGCACCCTGTCGGAGGACGTCGTCTACACGCTGCCCCAGACGCGCGAACGTATCAGCGGCCGGGAGCGGTTCGTCCAGTTCAACCGCGAGTACCCGGGCGACTGGCACCTGCGCGTCGAGCGCGTCGTCGCCGAGCCGGGACAGGTCGCCAGCTGGATCCACGTCAGGGTGGGGGTCGAGGAGATGTACGCGCTCTCCTTCTTCACGGGTGACGGAGAAGGCCGCATATCCGCCATCACCGATTTCTGGCCCGAGCCGTACGAACCCCCGGCGGGCCGGGAGCACCTGGCCGAGCGGTACTGAGCGGCGCCCACCCCGCAGACCGGGCCCGCCCGGCCGCCCCGTACCGTAAGGGTGTGTACCGGTTTCTGCTGACGCCCCGATGGTGGGGGATCAACGTCTTCGTGCTGTTGTCCATCCCCTTCTGCATCTTCATGGGGTCCTGGCAGCTGGGCCGGTTCGAGGACCGTGTGCAGGACCACCGCACCGCGACCGAGCAGGTCGCCGAGGCGCGGCACGAGGCGCCCCGGCCGCTCGCGAAGATGCTGCCGGTGACCAAGGCGACGTCCGGCAAGCAGGTCACCGCGACCGGCCGCTACGGCAAGCAGCTGCTCGTGCCGGGCCGGGAGCTCGACGACAAGCAGGGCTTCTACGTCCTGACGCTGCTGCGCACCGCCTCGGGCGAGGCGCTGCCGGTCGTACGCGGCTGGCTGCCCGGCCCCCCGGACGCGGCCGAGGCCCCCGCCCCGCCGCCCGGTGAGGTCACTGTCACCGGTGCGCTCCAGGCGTCCGAGAGCCCGGGTGACAACGGGGTCAGCGCGCAGGGCGGTCTGCCGTCCGGGCAGACCGGGGCCATCAGCGCGGCGTCACTGATCAACCTGGTGCCGTACGACGTGTACGACGCGTGGGTCACGCTCGCCAAGGGCGACTCGGGGATGAAGGCGGTGCCCGCGAGTGCCCCGCCGGACTCGGGGCTGGACCTGAAGGCGTTCCAGAATCTCGGCTACACCGCCGAGTGGTTCGCCTTCGTCGGGTTCGTGATCTTCATGTGGTTCCGGTTGCTGCGGCGCGAGGTGGAGTTCGCCCGGGACGCTCGGCTGGGCCTGGTCCAGGAGGAAGAAGAGCGCGTGGTCGCCTGAGGGCGACCACCCGCTACCGGGCCCGCCGGGCCTGGGCCCTGTCCGGCTTACACGCCCGGCAGCACGCCCGTCCAGTACACGGTCCCCGCGCACGCGTTGGACACCGTGACCGAGCTCGCGCCAGAGCCGGTACCCGGCGTGTACGTCACTGCCACGCTGCCGTCGGTCGTGCCGTCCTCCGTGGCCAGCTGCGGGGCCGCGCCCGTGTCGCCGCCGGTGGAGGTGCCGCCCGTCTCCGTCGTGTCGCCCGTCGGGGTGGGGTCGGGGCTGGGGTCGCCGGGGCCGCCGACGCTGCCGCCGGGGGTGGGGCAGGTCTCCGTGGGGACCCAGGCGAACTTCACGTCGTAGGCCGCTCCGGGCGCCAGCACCAGCTGGGCGGCCTCCAGGGACGGGTCGGGCAGGCCCGCCGCCGCGTCCCCGGCCGCGTGCCGGGCCGTGCTGACCTTGCTGATGTCGGCCGTGCCCTGCGGCAGCGCGCTCACCGAGCCGGGGCCGGTGACCGTACAGCTCGCCGCGGAGACGTTGGTGACGCGGAAGGAACCGTAGACCGCGCCCGTGGAGTCGGGGGCGGTGCTGCTTCCTGAGGCGGGGCCGAGCTGGGCCGCGGTGCACGCCGCGATGCCGGCGGCGGTGCTGGAGGAGGGGTCGGCGCCCTGCGTCGCGCCGGTGGCGGCGCCGCCGGCGCCCTTGCCCTTGTCCTCCTTCTTCTTGTCCCCCTTGTCCTTGCCCTCGGTCTTGCCGGAGGAGCTGCCCGTACTGCTCTCCCCGCCGTCCGGGCCCTTGCCCTCGCTCGCGCCGCCCTGGGTCTCGGAGGCATGGCCGATGGCGGACGGGTTGGCGTCGGAGCCGGTGGAGTTGGAGACGTGCACGAGCGCGGGGACGGCCGTGCCGATGAAGAGGCAGGCGGCGGCCATGCCGACGACGGCCTGCCGCTTGCGGGTCCGCCGCTGGGGCACCGCCTTGCGGAGATACTCCAGCGTGCCGTCGCGCGGTTCCACCTCCTGCACCACCTGGTGCAGCATCGAGCGCAGGTCCAGCTCGTCCGAGTCGAACCCCTCGGGGCTCTGGTCGTCGGGGCCGTGGTTCACAGTTGCGTTCCCAGCGTGCGATTGCTTCGGATCTTGCCTGTGCGGCCTGGCCGGCTCGTGCCGGCCGGGCCCGTCACGGCCCGCGCCGTCCGCGGCGCTCATGCCGGGGCCTCCATGGCCAGCCGGAGCGCCGCGATGCCGCGCGAGCCGTACGCCTTGACCGAGCCCAGCGATATGCCGAGGGCCTCGGCGACCTGCGCCTCGGTCATGTCCGCGAAGTAGCGCAGCACCAGCACCTCGCGCTGTCGGCGCTGCAGCCCCTTCATCGCCTTGATGAGGGAGTCACGCTCCAGCTGGTCGTAGGCGCCTTCCTCGGCACTGGCCATGTCGGGCATGGGCTTCGACAGCAGCTTCAGGCCGAGTATGCGGCGGCGCAGCGCGGAACGCGAGAGGTTGACGACCGTCTGCCGCAGGTAGGCAAGGGTCTTCTCGGGGTCGCGGACCCGCTTGCGGGCGGAGTGGACCCGGATGAAGGCCTCCTGGACGACGTCCTCGCAGGAGGCGGTGTCGTCGAGGAGGAGGGCGGCGAGACCCAGCAGCGAGCGGTAGTGCGCTCGGTAGGTCTCGGTGAGGTGGTCGACGGTGGTGCCGGCCGCCGCTTCGTCCTCGGCGCCGTCACGCTGATTCGGTATGCGGGCCGGCCGCGCCGCGGGCACGGGCGCGATCACCGGCATGCCACCGGGCGTACCGGCCATGCGGGGTCGTAGAGCCGCCGGACGGGGCGGTCGTAGGACCGTGCCGCGTGCCGCGCTGAAGTCGAGTACCTCTGCCACGCCTGTTGGACACGCTCACCCCGGTGAGGGTTGTACGTGCCGGGCGTCACTTTCACGCCGACCGTCGCCGTCGACGGTCTACCCGCGTCAGGCAGCACAACAGATGGTGCGTCAAATGCCCTCATGCGTCCCGCTCTTCCCCTATGTCCAATTGTGAACGGACGTCCCCACGCCCGGTTCCAGGCGTCCCCACGCCTGATGAAGCGCTTGCACGGTCGAAGGGCGACCGCAAAGACGCTCCCCGCCCTCCGCACGGTTGCGGGGGACGGGGAGATAAATCCTCTGATGCCGAAGCGCCCCGGACAAGTGGTCCGGACCATCGATCAGCTCACATGTCGTACACAGATCCTACAAACCGTCTACGACAACGACAGCTCGGCCGCCACCACCTCGGCGATCTGCGCGGTGTTGAGCGCGGAGCCCTTGCGCAGGTTGTCCCCGCACACGAAGAGTTCGAGCGCCGTGGGGTCGTCCAGCGCCCGCCGCACCCGCCCGACCCAGGTCGGGTCGGTGCCGACGACATCGGCGGGGGTCGGGAACTCCCCGGCGGCCGGGTTGTCGAACAGCACGACACCGGGCGCCGTGGCGAGGATCTCGCGGGCCTTGTCGACGGTGACCTCGCCCTCGAAGCGGGCGTGCACGGTCAGCGAGTGCGTGGTGATCACCGGCACCCGGACACAGGTGACGGCCACGGGCAGATCGGGCAGGCCGAGGATCTTGCGGGACTCGTCCCGGACCTTCAGCTCCTCGGAGGACCAGCCGTCCTCGCGCGCCGAACCGGCCCAGGGCACGACGTTCAGCGCGACCGGCTCCGGGAACGGTCCGGTGTCGTCACCGACGGCCCGCCGTACGTCACCGGGGCTGGTGCCCAGTTCCGTGCCGGCGACGAGAGACACCTGCCGCCGCAGGGTGGCCACGCCCTCACGCCCGGCGCCGCTGACCGCCTGGTACGAGGAGGCGACGAGCTCGCGCAGCCCGAACTCGGCGTGCAGCGCGCCCAGGGCCACGATCATGGAGAGCGTCGTGCAGCTGGGGTTGGCGATGATCCCGCGCGGCCGCATCCGCACGGCGTGCGGATTGACCTCGGGCACGACGAGCGGCACGTCCGGGTCCATCCGGAAGGTGCCGGAGTTGTCGACCACGACCGCGCCCTTGGCGACCGCCAGGGGCGCCCACCGCTCGGCGACCTCGTCGGGGACGTCGAACATGGCGACGTCGACCCCGTCGAAGGCCTCCTCGGTGAGCGCCATGACCTCGGTCTCCTCGCCGCGCACGGCCAGCTTGCGGCCGGCCGAGCGGGGGGAGGCGATCAGCCGGATCTCGCCCCAGACGTCGGCCCGCTGGGACAGGATCTGGCGCATGACCGTGCCGACGGCTCCGGTCGCGCCCACCACGGCAAGCGTCGGACGCCCGGACCTGCCGGTCCGGGCGTCCTGTCGGAGGTGGGCCATCAGCGGCCGGTGCCTCCGTAGACGACGGCCTCGTCGCTGTCGGAGTCGAGCCCGAAGGCGGAGTGCACGGCGCGGACGGCCTCGGGCACGTCGTCGGCGCGCGTGACGACCGAGATGCGGATCTCGGAGGTCGAGATCAGCTCGATGTTCACACCGGCGTCGGACAGCGCGCCGAAGAAGTCGGCCGTGACACCCGGGTTCGTCTTCATGCCGGCGCCGACCAGGGAGATCTTGCCGATCTGGTCGTCGTAGCGCAGCGAGTCGAAGCCGATGCCGGCCTTGTTCTTCTCCAGCGCGTCGATGGCCTTGCGGCCGTCGGTCTTCGGCAGCGTGAAGGAGATGTCCGTCAGGCCCGTGGAGGCCGCGGACACGTTCTGCACGACCATGTCGATGTTGAGCTCGGCGTCGGCGATCGTGCGGAAGATCGAAGCCGCCTCGCCCGGCTTGTCGGGCACACCGACGACCGTGACCTTGGCCTCGGAGGTGTCGTGCGCGACACCGGAGATGAGAGCCTGCTCCACCTGCTTTTCCCCTTGCGCTTGCGTCTTCTGGACAATCGGCTCGCTGCTGACCCAGGTGCCCTGGAGTCCGCTGAAGCTGGACCGGACGTGGATCGGGATGTTGTACCGGCGGGCGTACTCCACGCAGCGGTGGAGCAGCACCTTCGACCCGGACGCCGCCAGTTCGAGCATGTCCTCGAAGGAGATCCAGTCGATCTTCCGGGCCTTCTTCACCACACGCGGGTCGGCGGTGAACACGCCGTCGACGTCCGTGTAGATCTCGCACACGTCGGCGTCGAGGGCGGCGGCGAGAGCCACCGCCGTGGTGTCGGAGCCGCCGCGGCCGAGGGTGGTGATGTCCTTGGTGTCCTGGCTGACGCCCTGGAAACCGGCCACGATCGCGATGTTGCCCTCGTCCACCGAGGTCTTGAGCCGGCCCGGCGTGACATCGATGATGCGCGCTTTGTTGTGGACCGAGTCGGTGATGACACCTGCCTGGCTGCCGGTGAACGACTGGGCCTCGTGGCCCAGCTTTTTGATCGCCATGGCCAGCAACGCCATGGAGATCCGCTCTCCGGCGGTCAGCAGCATGTCGAGCTCGCGCCCGGCAGGCATCGGGGATACCTGCTCGGCGAGATCGATCAGCTCGTCCGTCGTGTCGCCCATCGCGGAAACCACGGCCACCACCTGGTGGCCGTTCTGCTTCGCTTCCACGATTCGCTTGGCGACGCGCTTGATGCCCTCGGCATCGGCTACGGAGGAGCCTCCGTACTTCTGCACGACAAGGCCCACGTGCGCTCCTCGCTCAATCCGTCTCTATCCGCTCATACGCATTCGTACCGCGGTCGGCTCAGTCTAACGAGCGTCCGAAAATCCCCTCCGCGATATCGCATGGTGAGATTTCCGGGGTACTCGTTCAGAGCTGCTCATGCCCACCTGGGCACAGGCCACGCGAGAAAGTGCCCGGCGTCACAATCGCCGCTCGGCCGACTCCGGTAAGCCAACTTTCAAGCACTAGGGTTCGGCTGTGCGCGTACTCCTGGTGGAAGACGATGAACCGGTCGCCGAATCCCTGCGCCGTGGCCTGAAGCGCTACGGCTTCGAGGTCGAGTGGGTGACCACGGGCGCGGCGGCGCTGCGGCACGAGGGCCCCTACGACGTCGTCCTGCTGGATCTCGGTCTGCCCGACACCGACGGCCTCGACGTCTGCAAGGCGCTGCGCGGGCGCGGCGACATCCCGATCATCGTGATCAGCGCCCGCAGCGACGAGACGGACCGGGTGGTGGGCCTGGAGCTCGGCGCGGACGACTACGTCTCCAAGCCGTTCGGCGTCCGGGAGGTCATCGCCCGGATACGAGCGGTCATGCGCCGCACGCAGGCCCGTACGCCCGGGACGGGCGCCCCCGCGACCGGCCCCGACCGCTACGGCACGCGCCTGACGATCGACCGCAAGGCGGCCCGGGTGCGCCTCGACGGCGAGGAGGTGGCCCTCGCGCCCAAGGAGTACGACCTGCTGGCCTTCCTCACCGAGGAGCCCGGGGCGCTGATGTCGCGCGAGCAGATCATGGAGGCGGTCTGGGACGCGAACTGGTTCGGGCCGACCAAGACGCTGGACGTGCACGTGGCGGCGCTGCGGCGCAAGCTCGCCGGGGCGATCGCGATCGAGGCGGTGCGCGGGGTCGGCTTCCGGCTGGAGATCGTCAAGGACGACGGGGCTTCATGAACCGGCAGCTCATCCGGAGTTACATCCTCCTGGTCGCGGTGGCCATCTTCCTGTTCACGGTGCCGGTCGCGTTCACCCTCACCAAGCAGCTGCGGGACGACACGAAGCAGTCCGTCCTGCGCGAGGCGAACACGATGGCGCTGCTGCTGAGCAACGGCACCGGCGCCTCGTGCGAGGCCCTGACCGAGGTGGCCAGGGCGTACGGCGACGTACAGGCGACGCCCACCGCCTCCTGTGACCCGAAGCTGCCGGAGCCCGCCGCGGACGAGGCGCTGACCCGGGCCACGGAGCAGAACGAGGTGACCACGGACTGGGGTTCCGACTTCGTCTGGGGCGAGCACCTGGAGGTCACCGTCCCCGCGCGGGACGACGCGGCCGTGCGGATCGTCTACTCGACCTCGGACATGACCAACCGGCTCTGGCAGATCTGGGGCTTCCGGGCCGGGCTCGCGGCGGCCGTGCTCGCGGCGGCCGCCGCGATCGGCGCGTTCGCCGCCCGCCGTATCACCCGGCCGCTGCGCCAGCTCAACGACATGGCCAGCAAGTTCAGTGACGGCGACCTGACGGCTCGCTCCCCGGTGACCGGGCCGGCGGAGACCCAGACCCTCGCCCGCACCCTCAACCAGGGCGCGGAACGCCTGGACACCCTGATCGCGGCCCAGCGCATCTTCGTGGCGGACGCGTCCCATCAGCTGCGCACCCCCCTCACCGCGCTGCGGCTGTCCCTGGACAACATCGCGGACGGCGTGGACGACGAGTTCGTACGCGAGGACGTGGAGCAGGCGACGGCCGAGGTGGTGCGCATGAGCCGCCTGGTCAACGGCCTGCTGGTGCTGGCCCGTGCCGAGGCCAAGGTGGCGGCGGCGGAGCCGCTCCCGCTGATGGACCTCGTGCGGGAGCGGCTCGCCGTGTGGAGACCGGCCGCCGACGAGCGCGGAGTCACCATCGCGCTCAGGGGGAGTATCGACGGCCGGCCGTCTGTGCTGGCCAGCCCCGGTCATCTGGACCAGATGCTGGACAACGTGCTCTCCAACGCCCTGGAGGTGTCACCGGACGGCGGGACGATCACCGTGCGCGTGGACCCCCGGGGCGATGTGGTGGGGGTGTCGGTCCTGGACGAAGGGCCCGGCATGTCGGACGCCGAGAAGTCCCGTGCCTTCGACCGCTTCTGGCGGGGCCAGGGCCTGACCGGGAAGTCGGGCTCGGGCCTGGGTCTCGCCGTCGTCCGGCAACTGGCGACGGACGACGGCGGGACCGTGGCGCTGACGGACGCCCCGGGCGGCGGCCTGTGCGTGACGATCACGCTACGGGCGGCGCCCCACCGGGGCGGCGGCTGAGGCCCCTTCAGGTGCTCACCCCTCGGGCATCTTCGAGGAGTGGTGGTTCACGATCAGCCAGGTGCCGTTCGGCTGCTTCTCGTAGGCGTACGTGTAGCGCGCCTTGACGTCGCTCTTCTCGCCCGACTTCGGGTCGGTGAGCGCGAACTCGTACACGCCGGTGTCGATCACGGTGTCCCGGTCGAGGACGTTGACGACGGACTCGATCTTCTTCCCGTGCGGCTTGTTCCGCAGGAAGTGCTCGAAGTAGTCGACGATCTCGGCTCTGTCGGTACGGACGTTGTCGGAGACGGTCGGCAGCAGGACCGCGTCCTTGGCGTACAGGTCGGCGACATTCTCCGGGTCACCCGTCAGCAGCGCGGCGTTCCAGGTGTCGAACAGCCCGAGCACCTGCGTCCTGGTCACCGTCTTGGCGGACTTCTTCGCGTGCCCGTCACGCGAGTCGGCTCCGGCGACCCCCGCGCCGGCGGCGAAGGTTCCGGCGGCGAGAACGGCCACACCGGTGACGACGGCGACGCGCTTGCGTATGGAGGTGGCTGCGGGGCGGCGGGTCATCGTCATCTCCGGTGAGGTCGAGTGGAGTTGCTGAAGTGACTCCAGACTCGCGTCTCACCGGTAAGGGGCCGTGCAGCGGACGTACAGGGGAGGTGCAAGGAGGGCCCAAATCACGCAGTGTGACCCTGGGGCCAGGCGCTACCGTCTGCGCATGGAGATATTGCGCTACGTGGCGTTCAGCACGGATCCCCAGGGCGGAAATCCGGCAGGTGTGGTGCTCGACGCCGCCGGGGCCGACGACGCGGCGATGCTGGCGACGGCGGCCGAAGTCGGTTACTCCGAGACGGCGTTCGTGGTGGCGTCCGACGACGGCACCCTGGACGTGCGGTACTTCAGCCCGCTCGCCGAGGTGCCGTTCTGCGGCCACGCGACGATCGCCACGGCCGTGGCCCACGCGGAGCGGCACGGCACCGGGCGTCTGCTGCTGCGCACCGCGGCGGGCCCGGTCACCGTCACCACCGACCGGTCGGCGGACGGCACCCTGGTGGCGACCCTGGTGAGCGTCGTCCCTCGTACGGCACCGATCGAGGAGGGCGACCTGGCCGAGCTGCTGGCGATCCTGGGCTGGTCCGAGGCGGACCTGGACCCGGCGCTGCCTCCCCGGGCGGCCTTCGCCGGAGCCTGGCACCCGGTCCTCGCCGCCGCGAGCCGGGAGCGGCTGGCCCGCCTGGACTACGACATGGAGGAACTCGGCACGCTCATGGCCCGCAGGGGCTGGACCACGGTCGACCTGGTCCGGCGTGAGTCCCCCACCGTCTTCCACGCCCGCAACCCGTTCCCGCCGGGCGGTGTGCCGGAGGACCCGGCCACGGGGGCGGCGGCGGCCGCGTTCGGCGGCTACCTGCGGGAACTCGGCCTCGTACCGGCCCCGGCCATCCTGACGGTCCACCAGGGAGCGGACATGGGGCGGCCGAGCACGATCACGGTGACGGTACCGGCGGAGACGGACACCGGAATCGCCGTGACCGGCCCGGCCGTACGGCTCTGACGCGGACCTCTACGTGGCCGGGCGCATGCCCAGGGGACCGCCGATCTCCTCCGCCATGACCCTGCCCGCCTCGAATTCCAGCGTGTCGTCGCCCATGCCCTGGTCGGTGTCCAGGCCGTCGAGTTCGGCGAGGGGCTGGTTGAGGCGGACGTGGGCGAGGACCGACTGGAGGGCGCGGAGGGTCGCGGAGGCGGTGGAGCCCCAGTTGGAGAAGTAGGAGAACTGCCACCACCACAGGGCCTCCGTGGTGCGGCCCGCACGGTAGTGGACCATGCCGTGGCGCAGGTCGGTGATGACGTCCGTGAGGTCGTCGGAGATCCGGGCCGGGACCGGGGCCTTGCGGGGCTCGTAGGGGTCGAAGACCTCGGAGTAGATGTCGATCGGGTCGAGGAGGCGGGCCAGGTTCTCCCGGAGTTCGTCGACGTCCGGCTCGGGGCCCGGGTCGGGCTCGTAGCGCTCGTCCGGCACGATGTCCTCGTGCGCGCCGAGCCGGCCGCCGGCCAGGAGGAGCTGGGAGACCTCCAGGAGGAGGAAGGGCACGGCCGATTCCGGCTCGTCGCCCTTCGCGACCTCGGTGACGGCGACCAGGAAACTCTCGACCTGGTCCGCGATCTGGACCGCGAAGTCGTCCGGGCTCTGGTCGGTCGCGTGCAGCGTGGCGTCAGACATCTAGGAGTCGTCTCCCCTCGAAGGCGCGGCCGAGAGTGACCTCGTCCGCGTATTCCAGGTCGCCACCCACCGGGAGGCCGCTGGCCAGGCGGGTGACCTTCAGGCCCATGGGCTTGATCATGCGGGCGAGGTACGTGGCGGTCGCCTCGCCTTCGAGATTGGGGTCCGTCGCCAGGATCAGCTCCGTGACCGTGCCGTCCGCCAGGCGGGCCAGCAGCTCACGGATCCGCAGGTCGTCCGGCCCCACCCCGTCGATCGGGCTGATCGCGCCGCCGAGGACGTGGTACCGGCCCCGGAACTCACGCGTGCGCTCGATCGCCACGACGTCCTTCGGCTCCTCGACCACGCAGATGACGGCGGGGTCGCGCCGGGTGTCGCGGCAGATGTTGCACAGCTCCTCCTGCGCGACGTTGCCGCAGGTCGCGCAGAAGCGGACCTTCGCCTTGACCTCCATGAGGGCCTGGGCGAGGCGCCGTACGTCCGTCGGTTCGGCCTGGAGGATGTGGAAGGCGATCCGCTGGGCGCTCTTGGGACCGACGCCGGGCAGCCGCCCCAGCTCGTCGATCAGGTCCTGGACCACGCCTTCGTACAACGGACTGCCCTTCCTGGGACTTCGAGTTCATCGGGGTCGTTCGTCGCGTACGGCCTTTCCGTACGTACGGTAGTTGTCCGCCGCCCGTCCGAGGAAGGCGGCGGGCGTCTCAGAACGGCAGACCGGGGATGCCGCCGCCGCCCAGGCCCTGCGCGAGCGGGCCCAGCTTCTGCTGCTGGAGCGCCTGCGCGTTCTCGTTGGCCGCCTGGACCGCCGCCACGACCAGATCGGCCAGCGTCTCGGTGTCGTCGGGGTCGACCGCCTTCGGGTCGATCTTCAGGGCGCGCAGTTCGCCGGCGCCGGTGACGGTCGCGGTCACCAGGCCGCCGCCCGCCTGCCCGTCGACCTCCGTCTGCGCCAGTTCCTCCTGTGCCTGCGCCAGGTCCTGTTGCATCTTCTGGGCCTGCTGGAGCAACTGCTGCATATTGGGCTGGCCACCACCGGGGATCACGATCAGCTCCTTGCTCGGTACGGGTTTTCCCGTTCGGCACGAGCCTACGTGGTCAGGCCTGCCGTCGCCCCAGCACTCTTTCGAGTGAGTCCCCCTCGCGCCCTATACCGGATCAAGGAATACTTCCGGGCGGAAAAGTGGCGAAAGCTGCGTCTTCGCCACCCATTGGGGGGTAGGAAGGGTCCGGCGCGTCAGGTGGATCGTTCGTCGCGCAGTGTGAGTCGGCGTGGACCGCGCGTGGTCGCTCGTGGTCAGTAGGGAGTGCCGGGTGGGTCAGCCGGAGATGCAGCCCGAGGTGCCGCCTCAGGACGGACGGGGCGAGGGGGCGTCCCGGCCGCGGCCGGGTGATCTGACCGGGCGGGCCTTTCCGCTCGGGGACTGGGGCGAGCCGGCGGTCCGGCTGGACGAGCTGTACCGGTGGGTGGAGCGCGGGGCGCTGCGGACGGCGGCCTGGTACCTCGAGGACCGGGTGTGGAAGCGGCGGTGCGCGCGGGTGCTGCGCTGCGGGGCCGCGGCGGGGGCGGTCACCGGCGTCGCGCTGCCCCTGCTGGATCTGACCGGGGCCGCGGGCGGAATCGCGCCCTGGGGGTGCCTGGCGCTGCTGCTGGCAGTGGCGTGTGTGGCCGCCGACCGGTACTTCGGGGTGACGTCGGGCTGGATGCGGGACGTGGCCACCGCGCAGGCCGTGCAGCGGCGGCTGCAGGCGCTGCAGTTCGACTGGGCGGCGGAGAGCGTACGGGAGGTGCTCGGGCCCGCCGAGGGGACGGCCGCCGAGGCCGCCGAGCGGTGTCTCGGGGTGCTGCGGAGGTTCACCGAGGACATGAGTGAGCTGGTCCGGGTGGAGACCGGGGACTGGATGGGCGAGTTCCGGGCCGGGGGCGCCCCGGTGGGGATGCAGGCGGTGGTGTTGTCCGGTGGGGGGCGGGGGGCTGAGGTGAGCGGTGTGAACGGGCGCTTCTCCGTGCCGCCGCCGGGGGGCGCGAGGCCGAACATGCCCCGGCAGCGGCCGCCGGAACCCAGGTGAGAGGGCGGGGTCAGTTCTCGTCGCCCTGCGCGCACAGGACGAGACCCTCCGGTGTCCAGCACGGCACGTGGCCGTGTGTGCGGGTGACGTCCTGGCCGTTGCCGCGGGAGAGGTACGTCAGGAAGCTCGACGCCAGGGAGTCCGCCGGGGGCCGGCCGTAGGTGTAGGCGTACTCGATCTCGCGGTACGGGTAGGCGCTCCTGCCGTGTTCGATGGCGTCGACGGAGGCGGGGTCGCCGTCCAGGCGCAGTGAGTGCAGGCCCTTGGCGCGGGCGGCCAGGTTGAGTTCGCTGTAGCCGACGGCGCCCGGGAGGCCGGCGACCGTGGTCAGCACCTGTTCCGTGGAGTCGAGTTCGCAGCGGATGACGGCCGCCGTCGGGTCGTCCTTGTGGACGCAGTCGACGGAGGAGTTGGCGATCTCGCCCCGGCCCAGCACCCGGCGTTGGAAGACCTGCCGCGTCCCGGAGCCCGCGTCCCGGCTGACCAGGTGCACAGGCAGGTCCGGGCCGCCGAGCTGCTTCCAGTTGCGGATCTCGCCCCGGTAGAGGCGCCGTACGTCCGCCGTGGACAGGTCCTTCAGGCCCACGTCGTCGTTGACGACCAGCGCGAAGACGGACACCGCCACCCGGTTCTCGCGCAGTTCGGGCAGGCCGGCCGGCTTGGGGCCGTCCGAAAGGGCCACCAAGGGCGGGGAGCCCCGCCCGTCCCGTGACGCCTCGGCGCCGGCCGCCGCGAGCTCCCGGATCCCGGCAGTCGAGCCGTGGGTGTCCACCTCGATGGCCGGGTCGCCGCCGCAGTCCCGCTCGTACTTGCGGGCCACCTCGCGCAGGACGGGCGCGAAGGCGGTCGAGCCGGTGAGGGTGAGGGTGCCGCTCGCGCAGCCGATCGGGGGCGGGGTGTCGTCCTGTACGACGACGATCGCCGCCAGGGTGACCACGCTCACCGTGAGCGCGATGGTGATCAGCCGCGCCGCCCGGCTGAACAGCGGCGGCTTGTCGTCCGGCGTGGCACTGCGGTTGGGGTGCACCTCGCCGTCGCGCAGGCCGCCGACCAGCCGGATCTCGTCGCCGACATCGCCGCCGGCGAGCAGCACGAGCAGCTTGAAGTGGTCGCCGCGGTTGAGCGGGACGCGGGGGATGCGCAGGGTGTTGCCGTCGTAGGCGAAGCCGCGGGCCGCGGTGAAGTGGTCCATGAGGTGGTCGGTGTCCGACGGCTGGGTCACCGAGACGCCCCGGACGGTGCGGCCGGCGAACACCGCGGTCAGACCGTGCAGTTCGGGGCCGGTGTAGTCGTCGCGGTCGATGCCCTGCGAGCCGTCGTTCTCGATGCGCAGCAGGACCAGGGTCGCGTCGGACATGTCCGGGGCCTCGTCGAACAGGCCGAGTCGGCGGTTGGCGCGGCCCGAGCGCACGTCGTCGCCGATGGGGTTGTCCATCTGCACGCGGTAGCCGACGCGTTTGCGGCGCGGCACCCGGCGCTCGTACCAGACCATGACGCCCGAGGCGATGATGCCGAGGAGGGCCGTCGCCACGGCCACGAGGTTCTCCGCGCTCAGCCACTCCATCGTGCGTGCCCCCGCCGCCGCCCGGACGAAATCGATCGTCTGGTCACCGTACGGCTGTACGAGCTGGTATCCGGATTTCTTCGGCTTGAATTCGCCGTACGTTCAACGACGTCGCTCAACGACCTCGTCGGCACCGGGAGTTGGTCACTGCTTCGAGTACGTCAGCCGCTCCCCGCTGCTCGTGTTCACGCGCTCGAGCGTGTAGTCCGTCAGGAGGGTGACCTCGGTGGCCTCGCCCGGTGTGCAGGCGGTGCGCGGCTGCCCGACGGTCACGGCGGACGGGCCGATCTTCAACGGGCCGTCGGAGCCGGGGTCGTCGGTCAGCTCGCCCTCGAACACGCAGTGGTAGGTGCCGCCTCCCTTGGTGGGGCCGTCCGCCACGAGGGACAGGACCGTGTCACCCTGCTCGCCCTGCCGGATGGTCAGGGAGCGGGTGTGCTGCCCGTCGGCGTTGTCGATGGTGGTGGTCCAGGTGCCGAGGTACGCCGTGGGGATCGCGCCGTCCGCCGGGGAGGCGGTGGTGTCCGGCCGCGAGGCCTCCGAGGAGGAACCGGAGTCCGTGGGGGCGCCGGTGTCCTGTGTGGGGGTGGAGCGGTCATCGGCCCGGTCGCCCTCACCGCCGCCCTGCATCAGCGCGTACACCGAGCCGCCCGCGGCCAGCGCGACGACCAGGGCGATCACGACGAGCAGCGCGGTGGAACGGCCGTTCCGGGACGGCTCCTGCGGGGGACCGTAGGGCGGGGGTGTGCCGTAGGGCGGTGGGCCGTAGGGCGGTGGGCCGTAGGGCGGGGTGGAGCCGAGGCCGCCGCCGTGGGCGGAGTACGCGGGTGCCGGGCCGTGGCCGGGCTGGGGGTGTTGCTGGGGGTAGCCATAACCCGGTGCCGGGTACGGGGGCGAGGGTGCATGTGGGCCGGGCGGTACGCCCTGGCTCGCGACCATGGTGGGCAGGTGGTTCAGCGGTGGGCCCTCGCCCGGTTGGCCCGGCGGGGGCGGAGCGGGGGGCGCGGTGGGTGCGGGGGTGCCTGTGGCACGGGGTTCGGTGACGATTCGTCGGCGGCCGGGGCATGTTCGGGGGTGGCGTCGGCTCCGATTTCCGGCTGCGGGCCGGTGGGAGCTGGTCGCGCCGACGCGGCGGAGCCGCCCATGTCACTGCCCCGCGCCCCTTGAGTCTCCGGATCCTCTGTTTCCAGCAATCGCACCGCGTGCCGCCCGAGTTGGGCCACCAGCGCGCTCGGCAGCCACGGGTCGAGGGCGCGGCCGTCGGAGACGGTTTCGTCCGCGCCCGTGCGTTCCAGGACGCGGTCGAGACTCGGGCGGGCGGCGGGGTCCTTGCGCAGACAGTCGCGGACCAGGTCGGCGATGCCCTCGGGGACGCCCGTCAGGTCCGGTTCCTCCTGGGCGATGCGGAACATCAGCGCGTGCACACCGCTGTTGGCCGTGCCGAAGGGCAGCGCGCCGGTCGCGGCGTAGGCGAGGACGGAGCCGAGGCAGAAGACGTCGCAGGCCGGGGTGATGCGGTCGCCCCGCACCTGCTCGGGCGCCATGAAGCCGGGCGATCCGACGAGCGCGCCGGTGCGTGTGAGCCCGCCGTCCGTCACGGTCTCCAGGGCGCGTGCGATGCCGAAGTCGATGACGCGCGGGCCGTCGATGGTGACCAGCACGTTGGACGGCTTGAGGTCGCGGTGGACGATGCCGGCGGCGTGGATGTCCTTCAGCGCGTGCGCGAGCCCGGCCGCGAGGATGCGGACCGTCCGCTCGGGCAGGGCACCGTGGTCGTGCCCGACGACCTGCTGGAGACTCGGCCCGGCGACGTACCCGGTGGCGACCCACGGCACGGTCGCCTCGGTGTCCGCGTCCAGCACCGGCGCCGTCCAGTGCCCGCCGACCCGCCGCGCGGCCCGCACCTCCTGCCGGAACCGCTCCCGGAACTCCTCCCGCGCGGCCAGTTCCTCGCGCACGAGTTTCACGGCGACCGTACGGCCCCGCTCCGAGCGCGCCAGATACACCTGCCCCATGCCGCCCGCGCCGAGCCGCGCCAGCAGCCGGTACGCACCGATCCGAGGCGGATCCCCGGGCCCCAGTTTCTCCATCGCTCAGCCGCCTTCCCCCCACACGTGAGCAACAGATCGAGAATAGTGCGGGGCCGGGGCGGGGTGACCTGGGCTACGTCTACGGTTCCGTAACAGGCGGACCCAGCTGGTCGAGCACGGTGGACAGGCGTTCCAGCAGCCGCACCGCCTCCGCCAGTTCCGCCTCCCCGAACGCCTCGGCCAGCCGGTCGGCGAAGGCCCCGTGTCCGGGGTCGATCCGGGCGATCGCCGCGCGCCCCTCCTCGGTCGGCGCGAGGAGCTTGGCGCGGCGGTGCGCGGGGTTGGGCCGGTACTCGGCGAGGCCGCGCTCCACGAGCAGGTCGGCGATGCGCTGCACGCTCTGGCGGGTGATGCCCATGGCGCGGGCGATGCCGGAGACGGGCAGCGGCTCGCCGAGGACCGCGCCGAGCACCTGCCACCAGGCGGCGGTGAGCCCGGCGGGCCGGGCCAGTTCCTCCGCGACGGCGAGGAACTGGCCGTTGAGCCTGAAGACACCGAGGGCGCTGCGGCTGAACAGGTCCTGACGCTCCCGGCTCACAGGGCGCCGGCCTTCTCCAGCACCGTGTACGCCGCCGGGTCGGAGTCGTGGAACAGCCGGTACCAGGCGTCGAGCACCTCACCCTCGTAGACCCCGAGCAGCCGGAGGATCTCCCGGGCGAAGGCGACGGGCTCGGTCGGGCCGGCCGTGACCAGGGGCCCGTCGGTGACGGCGTCGGTCTCGACGTAGCGCTCGCCGCCCGCGTAGCCGGTCGCGGCCAGGTAGAAGGAGACGGCGCTGGTGTGGTCACGGTCGTCGAGCAGGCCCTCCCGGGCCAGTCCGGCGGTGGCCCCGCAGATCGCGGCGACCGGCACGCCCGCTTCCAGGAAGGCCCGGGCCTTGCGGGCGAAGGGCGCGAGGTCGTCCGACGTGTCCCAGAGGTCGGCGCCCGGAAGGATCAGCAGGGCGCTGTCCTCGGGCCGTACGTCGTCCAGGGCCGCGTCGGGCTGGATGCGCAGTCCGCCGGTGCTGGTGACCGGGGCGGTGGTCGGGCCGACCGTGCGGACCGGGTGGCCGGCGCGGGCGAGCTGGACCGTGGCATGGCCGGTCTCCCAGTCGGCGAGGGTGTCGTAGACGGCGAGATGGACGGGCTTGGCGGTCATGACTCCTCCTGGAGTTCCAAGTATGACAACATACTGTCTAATCGACAGCATGTTGTCAATAGTCCCTGCACGACACCTCCCCGTCGACAACCTGTCGCGGAAACCCCCAGACCTCACACACGACGCCGATTTCCCGCCCGCGCCCCGCGTGCCTACGCTCGCCCGCATGACCCCTCAGCCGAACCCCGAAGCCGGTGCCGCCGTCAAGGCCGCCGACCGTGACCATGTGTTCCACTCCTGGTCCGCCCAGGAGCTCATCGACCCGCTCGCCGTCGCCGGCGCGGAGGGGTCGCACTTCTGGGACTACGACGGCAACCGCTACCTGGACTTCTCCAGTGGGCTCGTCTATACGAACATCGGCTACCAGCACCCCAAGGTCGTCGCCGCGATCCAGGAGCAGGCGGCGAAGATGACGACCTTCGCGCCCGCGTTCGCGATCGAGGCCCGCTCGGAGGCGGCACGGCTGATCGCCGAGCGGACCCCCGGCGACCTGGACAAGATCTTCTTCACCAACGGCGGCGCCGACGCCGTCGAGCACGCCATCCGCATGGCCCGTCTGCACACGGGCCGCCCCAAGGTGCTCTCGGCGTACCGCTCGTACCACGGCGGCACGCAGCAGGCCGTGAACCTCACCGGCGACCCGCGCCGCTGGGCCTCCGACAGCGGCACGGCCGGGGTCGCGCGCTTCTGGGCGCCCTACCTCTACCGCACGCGCTTCTACGCCGAGACCGAGGAGCAGGAGTGCGCGCGGGCGCTGGAGCACCTGGAGACGACGATCGCCTTCGAGGGGCCCTCGACCGTCGCGGCGATCATCCTGGAGACGATCCCGGGCACGGCCGGGATCATGCTCCCGCCGCCCGGCTACCTCGCCGGGGTGCGCGAGATCTGCGACAAGTACGGGATCGTCTTCGTCCTGGACGAGGTCATGGCCGGGTTCGGACGGACCGGTGAGTGGTTCGCGGCCGACCTGTTCGACGTGACGCCCGACCTGCTGACCTTCGCGAAGGGCGTGAACAGCGGATACGTGCCGCTGGGCGGTGTCGCGATCTCCGGTGCGATCGCGGAGACGTTCGGGAAGCGGCCGTACCCCGGCGGTCTGACCTACTCCGGGCACCCGCTGGCGTGCGCCGCCGCCGTCGCGACGATCAATGTCATGGCGGAGGAGGGCATCGTCGAGAACGCGGCCCGGCTGGGCGCCTCCGTCGTCGGGCCGGAGCTGCGCGCGCTCGCCGAGCGGCACCCGAGCGTCGGCGAGGTGCGCGGCGCCGGCATGTTCTGGGCGCTGGAGCTGGTGCGGAACAAGGAGACGCGCGAGCCGCTGGTGCCGTACAACGCGGCGGGGGAGGCGAACGCGCCGATGGCCGCCTTCGCGGCCGCCGCGAAGGGCGGCGGGCTGTGGCCGTTCGTGAACATGAACCGGACGCATGTGGTGCCGCCCTGCAACATCAGCGAGGCGGAGCTGAAGGAGGGCCTCGCGGTGCTGGACACAGCGCTGTCGGTGGCCGACGAGTACACCGTGTAAACAACTGTAAACCCGTCAGTAACCGACAACCTCGGGCGTCATTCGAACGCGTAAGGTGGCGTGCTCGTAGACATATACGTGCACGCCACCCGAACGCGACGAGGGAGACGCCCTGACCATGCCCGGCAGTACCGGCAACGGCGCCGTGACGCGCAGCACCCTGCGCCAGCAGATCGCGGACGCGCTTCGTGACGAGGTGCTGGCCGGACGGCTCCAGCCGGGGCAGGAGTTCACGGTCAAGGAGATCGCCCAGCAGTACGGGGTGTCCGCGACGCCGGTGCGCGAGGCCCTGGTCGACCTCTCCGCGCAGGGGCTCCTCGACGCCGACCAGCACCGCGGCTTCCGGGTCCACGAGTACTCGGCCGAGGACTTCCGCGGCATGATCGAGGCCCGCGACCTGGTCATCGAGGGGATGTTCCACGCCCTGACCTCCGGGCAGCGGGACTCCCTCCAGCCCGACCATCCCCGGGTCGCCGCCGTGCTCGCCGGGGTCCGGCGGCGCGGCGAGGAGGCCCAGCGGGCCGCCGCGGCCGGTGACCTCACCGTCCTCATCGGTTACGACCTGCGCTACTGGCGCGAGCTCGCGGCCCTCTTCGGCAACTCGTACCTGGGCGACTTCCTGCACCGGCTGCGCGTCCAGACCTGGGTGGGCGCGGTGCAGCATCTGCGCCGGCTCCCCGATCTGCGCGGCGAGCTGTGGGCCGGTCACACCGCTCTGGCCGACGCCCTGGCCGCCCAGGACACCGGCACCGCCCGGGCGATCATCGCCGGCTACAACGCGCACTCACTCGCGCTGATCGAGCGGCTCGCCTCCTAGGGACTCCAGACAGGCCCTCCCGGCCTGCGTCGCATCTGTTCGTATGGGTATGGGACATGCACGGCAGGAGCCTCTGCCGTGCCGCACCGATACCCTTCCCTGACCACCGTGCTACCCGACGCCACCCGACCGCTGAGCTGATCGAGGAGCCTTCTTTGGCCTGTGACCTGTGGCTGGTACCGCTTGTCGACGTCTTGTGCCACACGCCGGACAACCCGTTCGCCGAGGAACTCGCGCAATACAACAAGGTGCTCGCCGAGGCCGGGTTGCCGCCGGTGCCGGTGTACCAGTACATGCCGGGCCTGTCCGGCGAGGTCGCCCCGGTCGCGGGCTTCGACTACGACGCGCTGCACTTCCTGCGCCGCGCCTATCTGCTCCAGGTGTGCGGCCTGCCGGTGACGCCCGTGGGCGAACTGGGCGGAGACTACGAGCAGTTGCTGGAGATGTTCGAGTCGACGGCCCAGCAGTCGCACCTCGTGTGGCACTACGACCACGCGGGAGCGTACGTCCCCGTCGACTTCCCCAGCCCGCTCGCCGACGACGATCTCCTCGCGGGCGGCGGCCCGCTGGGCTCCTCGCACGCCCTGCTGCGCGAGCTGGAGACGGTCGCCCCCGCGCTCGGCATCGACCCGGCCAACCCACCGGCGGCCCCCCAGGCACCGCTGGCTCCCACGGAACTGGAGGAACCCGCCGTCCCCGCGCCGTACGACCCCAGCCCGTTCGCCCGCGAACGGCACGTCTGGCTCGGGCTGCACGCGGCGGTCACCCGGAGTCTGGCGCAGGGGTCGATGATCGTCTTCAGCTGATGACCGCCTTCGGCTGATGAGCGTCTTCGGCTGATGAGCGTCTTCGGCTGAGGTCGGCGCAGCCGGGACGGCTCCTTCTCGAGGTCGTCGCTGTTCTTGATCTGACAGACCGGGTTTGCGGTAAACATCCGTTTGCCGCTCCCGTCAGGGGACGCCGGGACGCCACCGGCAGCCCATCGGTCGCAAGAGGGCCGTTCGCCGAATTTCCATGGCATGTAAGTTCACATGTGCATACGGATGTTGAAGGTGCACAGGTGACGGGGGTTGCGGTATGGCGGGGCACAGGCCGGCGGATTGGCATGTCCTGGACTTGGACAAGGATCCGACCCCTGGTGATCCGCAGCGGGTGCGTTCGCTTGCGAAGCAGTTGCATGACTTCGCCGACGATGTCTCCGACGCGTTGCGTCTGGTCAAGGGCATGGCGGGGGAGGGCACACTTCTGGAGTGGGCGGGCAAGTCCGCGGATGTGTTCAAGGAGGACTTCGCGGATGTCCCGAAGAACCTGAAGAAGCTGAAGAAGTCGTACGAGATGTGCGGTGACGCGCTCTCTGATTTCTGGCCGAAGCTGGAGCGGGCTCAGTCGCTGGCGGACAAGGCGCTACGCAAGGGCCGTGAGGCCCGTGACAGCCTCTCCTCGGCTCAGTCGAAACTGACCTCGGCCGACTCGTGGGTGACGCGGGCCGGCAAGGAGGCGGACAAGTACAAGGACGACCCCACCGGCAGCAAGTCCGACGCGGACAAGCCGGACGAGGCCAAGGTCCGTGCCGCCACCCGTGACGTCCAGCACGCCGAATCGGCTCAGTCGAAGGCGCAGTCGGATGTATCCGATGCCCAGGACGCTCTGGCCGCGGCGAAGAAGATGGCCGCGGATGCCCGCACGATGCGTGATGAGGCGGCGCGCGAGGCGAAGTCGAAGATCGACGAAGCGTCCGACGCGGGTATTCAGAACCGGTCGTGGTGGGAGGAGGCCGGCGACTGGTTCGTCGACAACTGGGACACCATCGTCGCGGTGTGCAAGGTCGTGGTCGCCGTGGTCGGCATCGTGGCGATGATCATCGGAGGGCCGATCCTGGGCGCGATCGTGTTGGTCGCCGCGCTCGTCGTGCTCGCCGACACGCTCTACAAATATTCCAAGGGACAGGCGTCTCTATGGGACGTGGGGTTCGCGGCCCTGGACTGCATACCCGGCATGAAAGGCCTGACCACCCTCGGCGGACTCGCCAAGGGCCTCAAGGGCGGAATGGCCGCGATGAAGGGCCTCAGGGGCGGTCTGAAGGGGATGGGGCTCGCCGTGCGCGGGCTGGGCAAGAACGCCCGGGGCATGATCACCGACGGCGCGAAGGGCGCGTACAACCGGCTCAAGAGCGTCGTCCGTTCCGACGGCAGCGACCCAGTGGACATGGCCACCGGAACCATGTTCCTGCCGGTCACCGACGTCACCCTCCCAGGAGTGCTGCCGCTGGCCTTCACTCGTCGAGTGGCCTCGGACTACCGGTGCGGGTGGTGGTTCGGTCCCACCTGGGTCTCCACCATCGACCAGCGACTGGAGATCGACGAGGAGGGCATCGTCTTCGTCACCGAGGACGGCATGCTCCTTGAGTACCCGCACCCGGAGGGGGCGGGTGAGTCCGTGTCTCCTACGGCGGGCCCGCATTGGCCGCTCACCCGGCAGGACGACGGCGGCTACCGCGTCGAGGACCGGCTCGCCGGACACACTCGCCACTTCCTGCCTCCGCATCATGGCATCGCTCTGCTCGGCCGGCTGTCGGACCGCAACAGCAACACCGTCACCTTCGACTACGACGAGTACGGCGCCCCTCTAGCCGTCCGGCACTCGGGCGGCTACCGCCTCAACCTCGCCACCGACGACGATCGCGTCACAGCCCTCAGCCTGGCCGACGCCGCCGAGGACGGCTCCGACGTCGTCATCAAGCGGTACGAGTACTCGGACGGCAGCCTCACCGGTACGGTCAACTCGTCCGGTCTGCCGTTGCGGTTCACGTACGACGAACGGTTGCGGGTCACATCCTGGACCGACACCAACAACAGCCGCTACTCGTACAGCTACGACGACAAGGACCGCTGCGTCGCAGAGGGCGGCGAGGCCGGCCACATCGCGATCACCCTCGACTACGACGGAGCCGACCCCGCCTGGCCCGGCTGCCGCATCACCACCCTCACCACGGCAGAGGGTGCTGTCACGCGCTTCGTCGTCAACTCCATCTGCCAGGTGGTCGCCCGGGTGGACCCCCTGGGGAACACCACCCGGACGACCTATGGCGAACGCCATCAGGAGGAGTCGGTCACCGACGCGCTCCACCGGACCACGCACTATCTCCGCAACGAGCTGGGACAGCCCCTCACCATCACGTATCCGGACGGGGCCACGGCCGGTTTCCGCTACGACCACAACGGCAGAGCCACCTCATCTGTTCACGCGGACGGAAGCACCTGGCGACGGGAGTACGACGAGAGGGGCAACTGCGTATCGGTCACGGAACCCACCGGTTCCACGATCCAGTACAGCTACGACCACGCCGGGCACCTGAGGTCGGTGACCGACCCCCTGGGAAACACGACCGGGATCGAGACCAACGCTGCCGGCCTGACCACCCGGCTGGCCGATGCGCGGGGCGGGGTCGAGTGGCGCCGCTATGACGCTTTCGGCCGGGTCGCCGCGGTCGGAGACTCCACGGGCAGCGAGGCCCGTCTGTGGTGGACGGTGGAGGGGGGCGTCGCGCGGTGGCAAGGGCCTGGCGGAGCCCAGGAGTCCTGGGAGTACGACGGCGAGGGCAACTGCGTACGACACACCGACGCCTGCGGCGGATCCACTTCGTACGAGTACACGCACTTCGACCTCCTCGCGGCCAGGACCGGACCTGACGGAGGGCGGTACACCTACGAACACGACACCTCCCTGCGCCTGACCGAGGTCGTCAACCCCCAAGGGCTGACCTGGAGGTACACGTACGACGCGGCCGGGCAGATCGTGTCGGAGTCCGACTTCGACGGTCGCACGGTCGACTACGAATACGACGCCGCCGGCCGGATCGCCGCCAGGGAGAACGCACTCGGGCAGCGCGTCACCTACGAGCGGGACGTGCTCGGACAAGTGGTGGCGAAGAACGCCGACGGAGCCATCACCCGGTACGAACACGACACCATGGGGCGCTTGCTGAGTGCCGCAGGACCTGACTCATCCGTGTCCCTGGAACGCGATGCTTGGAGCAGGATCGTCGCGGAGCGTGTCGACGGCCGTGCTCTGACCTTTGCCTACGATGCCCTCGGCCGACGGACCCGGCGTGTGACACCGGCGGGTGAGGTGTCCGAGTACGCCTACGATCCGTATGGGCGTAGGGCCGCGCTGAACACCGGCGGACACACACTGCGGTTCGGCCACGACATCACCGGACGGGAGATCGCCCGTGAGGTGGACGGGGCGCTCGCCGTCCACACCCGGTGGAACTCGGCCGGTCTGCCCGCCGAACAGACCGCCGTGACACCCCACGGAACACTCCAGAGCCATCGCTACGTCCGACGCGCCGACGGCCACGTCGTAGGGGTGGAGGATCCGCAGAACGGGGCGCGCCGGATCGACCTGGACCCGGTGGGCCGCGTCGTAGAGGTGAGCGCGGCGAACTGGAGCGAAACGTACGCCTACGACGCTGCCGGGAACCAGACCGACGCCGCCTGGCCGGATAGCCATCCGGCCCCGGAGGCGCGCGGCTTCCGCACCCACACGGGCACCCGCGTCACCCGGGCGGGCGGGATGCGCTATGAGTACGACGCCGCCGGCCGGATGGTGGCCCGACACCGCAAGCGCTTGTCTCGACGGCCCGAGACGTGGCGTTACGCCTGGGACGCGGAGGACCGGCTGACCTCCGTCGTGACACCCGACGGTGTGGTCTGGCGCTATCGGTACGACGTCTTCGGGCGCCGCCTCGCCAAGCAGCGAATGGCGGAAGACGGCACGTCCATCGCCGAGGAGACCCGGTTCACCTGGGACGGCGACACTCTCGTCGAGCAAACCGCCACTGGCGGAGGGTTGCCGCACACCGTCACCCTGGCCTGGCACTACGAAGGGCTGCAGCCGGTCGCGCAGACGGAACGTCTGACGAACGCGGCGACCCAGGAGGAGATCGACTCCCGGTTCTTCGCCATCGTCACGGATCTCGTGGGTACGCCGACGGAACTGGTGGACGAGCAGGGGAACGTCGCGTGGCGCGCCCGGTCCACGCTGTGGGGCGGCGCCTCCTGGCCACGGCAGAGCACCGCCTATACACCCCTGCGTTTCCCCGGCCAGTACCACGACACCGAAACCGGGCTGCACTACAACCAGCAGCGGTACTACGACCCCAGCGTCGGCCGCTACATCTCGCCCGACCCCCTGGGGCTGAGCGCTGCGCCGCATCCCACGGCCTATGTGCCGAACCCCTGGGCAGGTACGGACCCGCTGGGGCTGGCGCCCTACGAGGCCTTCTACCGGGTGATGTCGGAGAAGGAGTTCTCGCGGCTCGGCCCGAAGGGAGAGATCACTCCCCGGGGAGAGAACTTCGTGACGCAGGAGTCCGACTACGTCACCGGGATCGCGGAACGGTTCGCCCGACGTGGGGGCCGGAACGCGCAGAAGTACACCCATCTCGTGCGGTACGAGATGGAGCCCGGAACACGGGACGCGCTCATAGCCGCGGGACGCGGTTCGGGGGACAACATCGCCGCGATCCGCGAAAGCTTCGGTATCCATCTCGACGAGATCGGCGAGAGCACCCAGTTCGTCCATGTGAAGCTGGAGCGGGGCGGGCTGAACTTCGGCCTCCGTGAGGGATCCGCCCATGTGTTCAACTCGAACATTCTGAGAATGACGCACGAACTGCTGTGACCGCGCACCAGCGCTCAACGGGGTTGCCCGAACCGGAATCAGGAGAACGACACAGATGTCAGGTGACGCGGTGGAAGCGAACACGCCGATGGAGCGGGCGGACTCGGTCATCGTCGGCCGTGGGTATGTCGGGCGGGAGCGCGCCGAGGAGGTCGCTGTCGCGGTCCCCGAGGCGCGTACTGACATCCTCGGCTGGCTGCGGACCGTATCGGAAGCAGGGGACTGGCGGCGGTTCGAACGGCTGGCGGGCGTGGCGGTCCACCTGCACCCCGAGGGCCTCGCCCCTCTGCTGGCTTCCGCACTCACCTCGCCGGCCGCTGGGATGAACAGCGAGGACCTGGTCGACATGCTCGGTGAGCTGCGGGCTCCGGAGGGGGTGGAGCCGATCTCCTCACTCGTTCAGGAGAAGAGGGACGTGGACGGGCCCTTCTTCTCCTTTTGCGTCAAGGGCATCCAGGCGCTCGGGGAGATCGGCGGTGCCGACGCCGAGCGGTTTCTGAGGAGCATCGCCATGAGTGAGCCGGGCTCATGGCCCGACACTCTGCGCTGGCACGCGGCGGAGGAACTGGGCATCGAGGACGAACTCGGTTTCGACGAGGACGACATGCTCGGCGGTGCGTAGGCCCCCGGCCCCACCGTCCCGGGGGTGCGCGGAACCGTCGGCGGCCGGGTCTCGCAGGAGAGCCGGCCGCCGGTGGATGCGGGTCGAGGTCGGGCTACAGGAACGAGTTGATCTCGATCGTCTCGTCCCGGCCCGGGCCCACGCCGATCGCGGAGATCGGGGCGCCCGACATCTCCTCCAGCGCCTTGACGTACGCCTGGGCGTTCTTCGGCAGGTCGGAGAAGGACTTGGCCTTGCTGATGTCCTCGCTCCAGCCCGGCAGCATCTCGTAGACCGGCTTCGCGTGGTGGAAGTCGGTCTGGGAGTACGGGAGCTCCTCGACGCGCCTGCCGTCGATCTCGTACGCCACGCAGACCGGGATCTGCTCCCAGCCGGTGAGGACGTCGAGCTTGGTAAGGAAGAAGTCGGTCAGGCCGTTGACGCGGGTGGCGTACCGGGCGATGACGGCGTCGAACCAGCCGCAGCGCCGGTCACGACCCGTCGTCACACCCCGCTCGCCGCCGATGCGGCGCAGTGCCTCGCCGTCCTCGTCGAAGAGCTCCGTCGGGAACGGACCCGCGCCGACGCGGGTCGTGTAGGCCTTGAGGATGCCGATGACCCGGCTGATCTTCGTCGGGCCCACGCCGGCGCCGGTGCAGGCGCCGCCCGCGGTCGGGTTCGAGGAGGTGACGAAGGGGTACGTGCCGTGATCGATGTCGAGGAGCGTGCCCTGGCCGCCCTCGAAGAGGACCACCTTGTCCTCCTCCAGGGCCTGGTTGAGGACCAGGACGGTGTCGGAGACGTACGGCCGGAGCTTGTCGGCGTAGGTCAGCAGCTCCTCGACCACCTGGTCGACGGCGATCGCGCGCCGGTTGTAGAGCTTGGTGAGGACCTGGTTCTTGATGTCGAGGGCCGCCTCGACCTTCTGCGTCAGGATCGACTCGTCGTAGAGGTCCTGCACACGGATACCGACACGGTTGATCTTGTCCGCGTAGGTCGGGCCGATGCCGCGCCCGGTCGTGCCGATCTTGCGCTTTCCGAGGAAGCGCTCCGTCACCTTGTCGACGGTGACGTTGTACGGCGTGATGATGTGCGCGTTGCCGCTGAGGAGGAGCTTGGAGGTGTCGACACCACGCTCGTTCAGACCGCTCAGCTCGGAGAGCAGGACCGACGGGTCGACGACGACACCGTTACCGATGACCGGCGTGCAGCCGGGAGACAGGATTCCGGAAGGGAGGAGGTGCAGTGCGTACTTCTGGTCACCCACGACCACCGTGTGGCCGGCGTTGTTGCCGCCCTGGTAGCGCACTACATAGTCCACGGATCCACCGAGCAGGTCGGTGGCCTTTCCCTTGCCTTCGTCACCCCACTGAGCACCGAGCAGCACAAGTGCGGGCACGCGCGTACACCCCTTCCGGGCGGGGCATGTCCATGGTCGAGGGCGAACGCGGCGGTGTACCACCGCGTGCACCGCGACCGCCGTTGGCCGCCAACCGTCGG
Organism: Streptomyces sp. CA-179760; assembly: GCF_050937045.1. Taxonomy (NCBI): domain Bacteria; kingdom Bacillati; phylum Actinomycetota; class Actinomycetes; order Kitasatosporales; family Streptomycetaceae; genus Streptomyces; species Streptomyces sp. CA-179760. The sequence goes on along the minus strand of NZ_JBNJLZ010000001.1, from coordinate 5,302,314 downwards.
ACCGGATGCCCCGGAATAGACGAAGCCCCTGGCGCAATAGCGCAAGGGGCTCTTGCACAAAGATGCTACCCGAGGAAGCGAGGCATGGCCGAGGTGGCGACTTCTCCGACGTCCGAGCAGCTGCTGGTGGTCATAGACCCGGTCGCCCGCCGGACGGACAACGAGTCCGTACTGATCGCGAAAGACGTGCTCAGCGGGGGTGCCGGCACGAAGGTGTGCCTGCCGGAGGGGCCGGAGGAGTTCGCCCGGGCGCTCGCCCGGCGAGGCTCGCGGCGCCCCGTGGTGGTGGGCGACGACCGGGCCCTGATCCGCGCGGTGTCGCTGCTGCACCGGCATCGGGAGCTGACGGGGTGCACGCTGTCGGTGGTACCGGTCGGTGGTGTGCAGTCCCTCGCACGCTCGCTGGGGGTGCCGACGGGGACGGTGGCCGCGGCGCGGGCGGTGCTCGACGGGGTCGAGCGGCGGATGGACCTGATGGTCGACGACAGCGACGGGGTGGTGCTCGGCGCGTTGCGCATACCGCCGCTCTCGCCCTTCCCGGCGGCCGAGGGCCCGGAGACCGAGGATCCTGAGGACGCCACGGGCCGCCCGTGGCTGCGGACCTGCCAGTCCCTGGTACGGACCCTGGTGCCGGCCGGCCGCCCGTCCCGGCTCACCACCGGGCCGGAGCCCGGGCCGTCCCGGCTGCGGGTCGAGGTGGACGGGGAGACCCTCGTCGACCTGAACCAGCCGGTGGAGGCGGTGTCGGTGTCCCCCACGGCCTCCGGGACGGCCTCGGTGGAGGTCCGCCCCGTGTCCGTGGGCGCCGAGGCCTCTCCCCTGCTCGCCCAGGGCCGCACGGTGACCGTCTCGGGAGCGCACTTCCGCTACCGGGCGGACACGGTGGTGTCGGGGCCGGTGCGGACCCGGACGTGGAGGGTGCAGGAGGGGGCTTGGGGGCTGACGGTGCCGGCGGTGTCGTGAGTCAGCTCTCGGGAGTCTGGAAGCCGGCGGTGTCGAGGGTGCAGCCGAACGGGTCCGGGATGTCGAGCTTCTCACCGAAGGGCTTGGAGAGCCGGAGCTCGTATCCCTTCGCCGACGGGGACCCGTAGACGATGGCCTGCTGCTCCTGCATGTCGAGGACCAGGTAGACGGGGACACCGGCCCTGCCGTAGACCTCGGCCTTGTCGGTGAGGTCGTCGGTCCGGGTGGAGGGGGAGGTCAGCTCGGCGACGAAGGACAGGCTCTCGCCGTCCAACTGGTTGCTCTCCGTCTCGAAGACGCGCTCATGGGCCGCATGGATGTCCGGCCCGAAGGCCCGCTCGCGCCCTGGAAAGACATACAGGAACGGCGAACGCTCGATCACATGCCGCTCGGGCAGATGCGGCTCCAGTTGGCTGCACACCTGACGCATGACGCGCCAGTAGTACCCCTTCGACCACGGCGACACGACGATGCTCCCCCTGACGATCTCGGCCTTGAAGCCGTCGGGCACGTTCAGCTCGTCGAGAAGGTCAAGAAGTTCCTCGAAGTCGCTGCGGGGCCTGGTGCCGCTCATCACCGGTCGCTCTGCCATGAGTGTCATGATGCGCCCTCCCCTTCGACACGGACCAGACGCCACTCAGTGTAGTCGGATGGTCACTCCGGCCCGAACGTCTTCTCCCGGTGCACCCGCCAGCGCTCCATCATCGACTCGACCTCGCCTTGCAGGAACTCGAAGAACGCGAGCGTCTCGGAGAGGCGGCGGCCGGCCGGGGTGGTGGCGCCGAGGCTGGTGACGCCCTCACGCAGAGCCTCTTCCCAGCGCTTGAGGACGGCCTCGCGGTTGGTCAGGGCCTCGTACCACTGGTCGCCGCGCACCCGGTAGCGCTCCCGGCGCGAACCGGGCTCCCGTTCGCGGGAGACCATGTGCGTCTGGGCGAGGTAGCGCACCGCCCCGGACACCGCCGCGGGGCTGATGCGCAGCTGGTCGCCCAGTTCGGCGGAGGTCAGCGAACCCTCGTCGGAGGCGAGCAGCGCGGCGAAGACCCGGGCGGGCATCCGCGGCATGCCGGCCTCGACGAGCTGCGCCGCGAAGGACTCCACGAACCTCGACACGGCCTCCGCGTCCCGCGTGTCCCCGGCTGATTCCGTCATGGGTTCACCCTATCCGTGATTCATACGGTTCCTTAACTTCACAAATTTCTGAAGGAAGCGTACGTTCTGAAACATGACGAAGGCCATCACCGTCTCCGGACTGCACAAGTCCTTCGGGCGGACGCACGCTCTCGACGGGCTCGATCTGGAGGTCGCCTCCGGCGAGGTCCACGGCTTCCTCGGCCCCAACGGCGCCGGAAAGTCCACCACCATCCGCGTCCTGCTCGGCCTGCTGCGCGCAGACTCGGGCGCCGCGCAGGTGCTCGGCCGCGACCCGTGGACGGACGCGGTCGAGGCGCACCGCCGGATCGCCTACGTCCCCGGCGACGTGACCCTGTGGCGCAACCTCTCCGGCGGCGAGGTCATCGACCTCTACGGCCGGCTGCGCGGAGGGCTCGACGCCCGGCGCCGGGCGGAACTGATCGAGCGCTTCGAGCTCGACCCCACCAAGAAGGGCCGTACGTACTCCAAGGGCAACCGGCAGAAGGTCGCCCTGGTCGCCGCGTTCGCCTCGGACGTCGACCTGCTGATCCTGGACGAGCCGACCTCGGGCCTGGACCCGCTGATGGAGGAGGTCTTCCAGCGGTGCGTCGCCGAGGAGCGCGACCGGGGCCGCACGATCCTGCTCTCCTCCCACATCCTCAGCGAGGTGGAGGAGCTGTGCGACCGGGTGAGCATCATCCGCAAGGGCCGTACGGTCGAGAGCGGGTCGCTCGCCGAGCTGCGGCATCTGACCCGCACCAGCGTCCTCGCCGAACTCGCGGGCCCGCCCAACGGGCTCGCGGAGCTGCCCGGCGTCCACGACCTCGACGTGCGGGGGCACCACGTCCGGCTCCAGGTCGACACCGACCGGCTGGACGGCGTACTGCGGTCGCTGAGCGAGTCGGGGGTGCGGTCGCTGACGTCGACGCCGCCGACGCTGGAGGAGCTCTTCCTGCGGCACTACCAGAACGAGGCGGACGAGGCGGCGGCCCGATGACGGCCTTCGCGGTGCGGCCCGGCACCTCACGCCAACTGGCCGGGACGGGCACGCTGCTGCGGTTCGCGTTGCGCCGCGACCGGCTGATGATCCCGGTGTGGATCGGGGTGAACGCCCTGATGGTCCTCTCCATGCCGAACACGCTGGAGGGCCTGTACGGCACGGCGGCCGAACGCGCCGACCTGATCCGGCAGATGGCCACCAACTCCTCGCTGCGCGCGATGATCGGCCCGGTCTTCGACGACTCGCTCGGCGCCCTGACGGCCTGGCGGGTCGGCGTCTACGCGGGCGCCCTGGCCGCCGTGACGAGCCTGCTGGTCGTCGTACGGCACACCCGGGACGAGGAGGAGAGCGGCCGTCAGGAGCTGGTGGCGTCCGGGATGGTGGGCCGCCGGGCCTCCCTGACGTCGGCCCTGCTGGCGGCGGCGGTCGCGAACGCCGCACTGGCGCTGCTGGTGACGGCCGGACTGGCCGGGCAGGGTGTGGCGGGTGCGCTGGCCCTGGGCCTCGGGATCGCCGGAGCCGGGATGGTCTTCGCCACCATGGCGGCGATCGTCGCCCAGCTGACGGAGAGCGCGCGGCTGGCCCGAGGGCTGACGGCGGCGGTGCTGGGCGCCGCGTTCCTGCTGCGCGCGGCGGGCGACTCGGCCACGGATGACGGCTCATCGATCCTGACGTGGGTGTCGCCGCTCGGGTGGCTGGAGAACCTGCGGCCGTACGCGGACGAACGCTGGTGGGTGCTGGCGCTGCTCGCCGGGGCGGTCCTGCTCCAGGGCGCGGTGGCCTACGCCCTGGCCGGCCGCCGGGACATCGGCATGAGCTTCCTGCCCACCCGGCCAGGTCCCGCGACCGGCCGCCTGGGCAGCGCGGGCGCACTGGCCTGGCGGTTGCAGCGGGGCGGTGTGCTCGGCTGGAGCATCGGTTTCCTCCTCGCCGGGGTCGTCTACGGCGGCATGACCGAGGGCGCGGCCGACCTGGTCGGCGACAACGCCGGGGCCCGGCGGATCTTCGAGCGGATGGGCGGGCACTCCGGACTGACGGACGCGTTCCTGGCATCGATGGTCGGCATGCTCGGCCTGGTCGCGGCCCTGTACATCGTGGCGTCGGTGCTGCGTCTGCACGGCGAGGAGACGTCGGGCCGCGCGGAACCGGTCCTGGCGAACGCGGTCGGGCGGCTGCGGTGGGCCGCCGGGCATCTGGTGATCGCCTTCGGCGGTGCGGCACTCCTGATGCTGCTGGCCGGCCTGGGCTTCGCCCTCGGCTACGGCAGGGAGACCGGCCCGGTCATCGGCGCCTGCCTCGTGCAACTCCCGGCGATCTGGGTGATCGGCGGCCTCACGGTCCTGCTGATCGGCGTACTGCCCCGGGCGGCCGCGGCGGCCTGGGGCATCGCGGGAGCGGTGCTGCTGATCGGCTGGGTCGGACCGGCGCTGGACGTACCGCAGGCGGTGCTGGACCTGTCTCCCTTCGGCCATCTGCCCAAGTTGCCCGGCGGGGAGATGGAGTGGGGGCCGGTGCTGGTCCTGCTGGGGCTGGCGGTGGTGCTGGTGGGCACCGGCCTGGCCGGCCTGCGGCGCCGGGACATGACGACCTGAGCAGTGGCGGCGGGAACTGCGAAGCGGCCCGCGTACGTCCATGCCGGGCATGGGACAACGTACGCAGGCCGCGGCAGGATGTCTGACCGCGGCGGTCGGCGCGGGCGCGGGACTCGCGGTGTGGGCCGTCGGCGTCCGGGAGCGCCTCTGGCGGTTCGAGGCGGCCCCGGACTGGAGCGTGCTCTACGCCGAACTGCCGCTGGCGGTCCTCGGCGGCATCGCCGCCGCCCTGGCGGCCTGGGCCCTGCTCCGGCGTCTCAGACCGCGACGCTGAGCCCTTCCAGACCCCGGATCACGAAGTTCGGCTTGCGATCGGGCTCGGCGGCCAGTCGCAGGGTCGGGGCCTTCTCCAGCAACGCCCCCATCGATGCCGCCAGTTCGAGGCGGGCCAGGGGTGCGCCGATGCAGTAGTGGATGCCCGCGCTGAAGGAGATGTGGGGGTTGTCCTTGCGGGTCAGGTCGAGGCGGGCCGGGTCGGAGAAGACCCCGGGGTCGTGGTTGGCGGAGCCGAAGAGGAGGGCGATCTCCGCGCCGCGTGGGATCGTCGTGCCGGCGAGTTCGATGTCGTCCAGGACCCAGCGTTCGAAGAGCTGCAGCGGGGTGTCGTAGCGCATCAGTTCCTCGACGGCGGTGGGGACGAGGCTGTGGTCGGCGCGCAGGGCCGCCAGCTGGGGCTCGTTGCGGAACAGGGCGTACCAGCCGTTGACCGTGGAGTTCACCGTGGCCTCGTGGCCGGCGTTCAGCAGGAGGACCGCCGTCGAGATCATCTCCTGCTCGGTGAGGCGGTCGCCCTCGTCGTGTGCCTCGATGAGGCCCGAGATGAGGTCGTCGCCCGGTTCCTTGCGGCGGGCCGCGATCAGTTCGCGCAGGTAGCCGGAGAACTCGATGGAGGCCCGGACCGCCTTCGCCGCCGTCTCCTCGGACGGGTTCAGTTCGTACATCCCGCAGATGTCCGCCGACCAGGGGCGCAGTGGGGCCCGGTCGGACTCCGGGATGCCGAGCATCTCGGCGATCACCGCGACGGGGAGGGGTTCCGCCACGTCCTTGAGCAGATCCCCGCCGCCGGCCGCCACCAGCGCCGACGTCAGGTCGTCGGCCAGGGCCCGCACATACGGCTTCAGCCGCTCCACCGTGCGCGGTGTGAACGCCTTCGACACCAGGCGCCGGATCCGGGTGTGGTCCGGCGGCTCCAGGTCGAGCATCCCGTGGTCGTTGAGCGTGTGGAACGGCTCGTGCTCCCCCGGCGGCGGGGTGCGGCCGAACTCCTCGTGCGTGAAACGGTGCTGGTACGTCCGGCCGAGGCGCCGGTCGCGCAGCAGGGCCGAGACATCCGCGTGGTGCGGGACGAGCCACTGGTTCGTGGGCTCGTAGTAGTGCACGCGGCCCCTGGCCCGCAGCTCGGCATAGGCGGGGTACGGGTCGGCGAGGAAGGCCGGGTCCCACGGGTCGAACGCGAAGTCGAAAGCAGCTGCCATGGACGGACGCTAGCCCGGATCCCCGTCTCCGACCAGGGGTGTTCCGACCCGAACGGCCCCTGCCCCCGGCTAGCCGGGCGTCACCAGCCGCGCCTCGTACGCGAACACCGCCGCCTGGGTGCGGTCCCTGAGGCCCAGCTTCACCAGGATCCGGCTGACATGCGTCTTGATCGTCGACTCGGCTACCACCAGCCGCTCGGCGATCTCCGCGTTCGACAGCCCCTGCGCGATCAGGACCAGCACCTCCGTCTCCCGATCGGTGAGGTCCCCGTACGCCGCCTGCGCGGAGGGCATGAGGCGCGGGGTCTCGGAGAGCTTGGAGAACTCGGTGATCAGGCGCCTGGTCACCGAGGGGGCCAGGAGGGCCTCCCCGGCGGCCACGATGCGCACCCCGTCGGCGAGCTGCCGGGCCGAGGCGTCCTTGAGGAGGAAGCCCGAGGCTCCCGCACGCAGCGCCTGGTACACGTACTCGTCGAGGTCGAAGGTGGTGAGCACCAGCACCTTCGCCTCGCTGTCGGCGGCGACGATCTCGCGGGTCGCCTCGATGCCGTTCAGCTCGGGCATGCGGATGTCCATCAGCACGACGTCCGGGGCGAGCTCGCGGACCTTCGCGACGGCCTCCCGGCCGTTCACCGCCTCGCCGACGACCTCGATCTCCGGCATCGCGTTCAGCAGGACCGAGAAGCCCTCGCGCACCATCATCTGGTCGTCCGCGATCAGTACGCGAATGGTCATGCGTCACCCTCGTCCGGCAGTGCGTCCGGCAGTGCGACCGGCAGGAACACCGCCACCTCGTAGCCTTCGTCGTCCGTGCGGCCCGCCGTCATCTCGCCGCCCAGCATCGACACCCGCTCCCGCATGCCGGTGATGCCGTGTCCGGCGCCGGGCGAGGGCTTGATCAGGCTGGGGTTCGGCGGCGGGCCGTTGACTATGCGCAGCCCCAGCCCGCCGAGCACATAGCCGATCTCGACGCGGGCGGTCGCGCCCGGTGCGTGCCGCAGGGTGTTGCTCAGCGCCTCCTGCACGATGCGGTACGCCGACAGCTCCACGCCCTGGGGGAGTTCGCGCACCGCCCCCGTCACCGCCTTGTCCACGGCCAGCCCGGCGTCCCGCACATTGGCCAGCAGCCCGTCCAGGTCGGCGAGCGTGGGCTGCGGGGCGTCCGGGGCCTCGTAGTCCTCGGCGCGGACGACGCCCAGGACGCGGCGCAGTTCGGTCAGGGCCGCCACCGCGTTCTCCCGGATCGTGGCGAAGGCCTTCTCCAGCTCCGGCGGCGGGTTCTCCACCCGGTAGGGCGCGGCCTCCGCCTGGATGGCGACCACCGACATGTGGTGGGCGACGACGTCGTGCAGCTCGCGGGCGATCGTCGTGCGCTCCTCCAGCAGGGTGCGGCGGGACCGCTCGTGCGCGGTGACCGTCTGCTGGGCGGTGACCTCCTGCACGGCGTCCCGGCGGATGTGCCGGACGGTGACGCAGAGCAGGACCAGCGCCGAGATGATCATCATGGCGCCGGAGTTGCTGCCGTACATGTAGGTCGGGCCGATGCCGCTGTCCGCGACGAGGGCGTACAGCGCCGTCAGCGCCCACATCCACCCGGCCGTGCGCGGCCTGGTGCGCATCGCCACCACCGTCAGCACGGTCAGATGGCTGACGAAGCTGCCGGCCGCCCACGGCCATTCGAACCAGCGGCTGCCGACCACGGCCACGACCGGGGTGGAGACCATGGAGGCCCAGAAGGCCCCCACCGGCCGCACCATGGTCAGCAGCACCGGAACCGCGCAGAACAGCCCCATCAGCGCGGCGGGTCCGCCGGAGTCGACGGTGGCGAAGGCCACGGAGATCAGGGCCGCCGCGACGATCAGGGCGTGCGGGGCCCAGGCCGCGTACTCCCGCAGGCGGCCTGGCAGCCGCCGGGCGAACCGCCCGTCCGTGCGCCGGCCGGGCAGCGGCCGGTAGGCGAAGGCGTCATGGATGAGGTCCTGCCGCAGCCCGCGCAGGGAGTCCACCGCCACCCGGTACTCCGGGCTGCGCGGCTCGGCCCCGGCCCCCGGTGGCGTGCTCTGGATGTGAGTCGTCTCGGTCACGTACAGAAAGGTAGGCCTCCCCCCGGGTCCCGGTCGTCCCCAGTGAGAGGGGTTCCTCAGCCTCCCTCTCAGGTACTACGGGGGCGGCGGACCCCAGGGGCGGTGGCTCTCAGTACCCCGACGGCCGCACCAGCCCCGACTCGTACGCGAACACCGCCGCCTGCGTCCGGTCCCTGAGCCCCAGCTTCACCAGGATCCGGCCCACATGGGTCTTCACCGTCTGCTCGGCGACGAACAGGTGCCGGGCGATCTCCCCGTTCGACAGGCCCTGCGCGATCAGGGCGAGCACCTCCGTCTCCCGCTCGGTCAGATCGCCGACCCGTTCCTTGAGCGGGGAGCGGGGCCGGTCGTCCAGCCGGGAGAACTCGGCGATCAGCTTGCGCGTGATGACCGGGGCGAGCAGGGCCTCCCCGGCCGCCACCACCCGGACCGCCTCGGCGAGCTGCTCCGACGAGGCGTCCTTCAGCAGGAACCCGGAAGCCCCGGCGCGCAGCGCGTCGTACACGTACTCGTCGAGATCGAAGGTGGTGAGCACCAGCACCTTGATGTCCGGGTGCGCGGCCGTGATCAGCTCGGTGGCCTCGATACCGCCGACCCCGGGCATGCGGATGTCCATCAGGACGACGTCCGGGGCGGTCTCGGCGGCCTTCGCGACGGCTTCCGCCCCCTCCTTCGCCTCGCCGACGACCTCTATGTCGGGCTGGACGCCGAGCAGCACGGTGAAGCCCTGCCGGACCATCGCCTGGTCGTCGACGATGAGGACCCGGATGGGATGGCCTGTGCCGCTCGTCATGGGGTTCCTGCCTCGGGGTCGGGGTCGGGAAAGTGGTAGGTGATCTGGTCGGTGCCCGGCGTCGGGTCGGCGGGCGGGGTCTCCGGGAGGAACGCGGTGACCTTGAAGCCGTCCCAGTGCCACGGGTGCGCCGTCATGGTGCCGCCGAGCATGGCGACCCGCTCCCGCATGCCGAGCAGTCCGTGCCCCGCTCCCGTCGAGGGCGACGCGGGCCCGGTCGGCCGGGAGTTGACTATCTCCACCTCCAGACCGTCCGGCTGGTACGTGAGACGGACCTTGGCGCTCGCGCCGGGCGCGTGCCGCAGGACGTTGCTCAGGGCCTCCTGCACGATCCGGTACGCCGACAGCTCCACGCCGGGCGGCAGTGGGCGCCGCTCGCCGATGATCTCGACGGTGACCTCGCGGCCGGCGGCCCGGGTGTTCTCCACCAGCGCGTCGAGCCGGTCGAGGGTGGGCTGCGGGGCGTGGTCGGCGGTGTCGCCGCCCGGGCCGACGAGGCTCTTCCCCGGCCCGGGGTGCTCCGAGCGCAGCACGCCCAGCACCCGGCGCAGCTCGGTCAGCGCCTCCACCGCGTTCTGCCGGATGCCCGCGAGGTTCTCCTTGAGCTCGTCGGACGGGTCCTCGACGAGGTGCGGGGCGACCTGCGCCTGGATGGAGATGACCGACATGTGGTGGGCCACCACGTCGTGCAGCTCCCGCGCGATACGGCTGCGCTCCTCCAGCAGGGTGCGCCGGGTGCGCTCCTCGGCGGTGAGCGTGGTCTGCTCGACGAGTTCCGCGCGGGCCTCGCGGCGGCCGCGCAGGGCGGTGCCGACGAGCACGACGATGGCGGACAGCGGGACCGCGATCAGGCTGGTGGCGTCGTAGCGCACACCGGCCGACCACCAGCCCTGGAGGACGTAGGTGAGCACCACCGTCACGGCCAGCGCTCCCACCGCCGCGCGGGTGCGCACGCGCAGCGCGAGCAGCAGCAGCACGAACAGGTGGGAGATGATCCCGGCCGCCGTCCAGGGCCAGGTGTAGGTGTCGTCGTCGGAGCCCAGCCGGCCGTGCAGCGCGGCGGCGCCCAGCACCCAGCTCACCGTGGACAGCCACCACCCCGGGACCGGCCGCCACATCCCGAGGATCATGGCGCCGGCCTGCCCGCACGCGACCAGGAATGCCGCTCCGGGGTTCAGGTGGCCGTTGTCCACCATGTCGCCCATGGCTCCGACCAGGACGCCGAACCCGGCCAGGCACACCAGCCCGTGCGGCAGCCAGCGCAGCCAGGTGGAGGGCGGCAGCGGGTCGACCCGGGCCGTCCACAGGTCCTCGCGCAGCGCCCGCAGCCAGCCCCTGACGCGCGCTCGCAGCGCGCGGCCCACCCCCGTGTCCGTCACGCGGCCCAGCCTAGACATGGCGGGCCTTCGCCGCTGTCCGCCGGCCGGCCGGCCGGTGCGCCCGCACCACCCGCGGCCGACGGCCCGGGTCGCCACCCCGTTCGAAGGAACGGAACGCGGCGCAGCAGATCGCCAGGGCCAGGACGAACACGGGAAGCCACAGGAGCCGGGCCCCCACCCAGTCGAGCCCGTCGGGCCGCGTGTGCAGGCCGGGGAGCCGGCCCGCGAGGAGGCCGGTGGCCGTCGTGGCCATCAGGGCCGTCTGGTGCCACAGGAAGACGGTCATCGCCGACAGGTTGACGAACGCCACCGCCGCCCAGGCCACGGGCCGGCGCATCGCGCGGCGCAGCCGCTCGCGCAGCAGCAGGGCGAGACCGCACTGGGCCAGCCCGAAGGTGACGACGGCCAGCGTCGGCGGGTCCAGGTTGGACATGCCCTCGCCCGGGACGCCGACCATCGACGCCGGGTAGCCGGCGAAGGCGACGAGCACGGCGGTCGCCACCGCACCACAGCCGAGCAGTACCCAGCCCGCGCGCCGGCCCTCCAGCTCGCCCCGGGTCCAGGCCGCGCCCAGGGTGTAGGGCACCATCCAGCCCGCCGCCACATTCACCCAGCCCAGCCAGGCGGGGCCGCCCAGGCCGAACCGCACAAGGTCCACATGCAGTACGACGGCCAGCGGCCACAGCGGGTTCAGCCGGGTCAGCAACGGAGTCGCCGCCGTCAGCACGGCGAACACCACGAGGAACCACAGCGGGGACAGGGCCAGCTTCACGAGCGTGCGGACCGTCCCGAACTCGGCGCCGGACAGCAACAGCGCGAGCGCGGCGACCGTCCACAGGCCGAGGACGGCCGCGACCGGCTTGAACAACCGCGTCAGACGGCCCGTCAGCCAGCGGTGGTACGGGACGCCCCGGGCCCGGGCCGAGGCGTACCCGCGCGTGGCGACATGGCCGCCGACCAGGAAGAACACGGCGAGTGTCTGGAACAGCCAGGAGACGGGCGTCAGCCAGGGCATGTCCCTGAGCGGACTCGCCGTGCGCAGGGCGCGGCCGTCGGAGACCAGGGCGGTGACCAGCCAGTGGCCGAGGACGACACCGAGCACCGCGGCGGCGCGCAGGGCGTCCACGGCCCGGTCCCGGCCGGCCGGGGTGGCCCTGCCGACGCGGTCGGCGCCACGGAGCACCGCATGCCGGACACCTCGTACGCCGATGCCGGTCGTCCGTACGCCGACGTCAGTCATGGGTCACCGCCTTGGTCTCGCCCAGGACGATCCGGGTCAGGTTGGTCAGGGAGTCCGTGCCGGGCCTGAAGTAGTCGCTGTGGCCGCCGTCGCCGGCCTCGAAGACCCGGGCGCCGAAGGCCGGGGAGACGGGGTCGGTGCCGAAGCCGACGGTGGTGCCGAACAGGTCCGTGCTGACATGCGGGACGTTCGCCACCCAGTCGTCGCCGCCGCGGGCCGCCCAGACGCGGGCGCGGGTACGCAGGCCGGCGGCGGAGTCCGCGCCGGTGCCGGGGCTGCCGACGAGCGCGACGTCCTCGACGGCGAGCCCGGCGGCGGCCCGCCCGCAGACGACCGAGCCGTACGAGTGGCACAGCAGCGAGATACGCGCCCCGTCGCCCGCGATGGCGCGCAGGCCGGAGACCAGGGCGCGCAGCCGCGGGGCCGCCTGCTCCGCCCTGCCGGTCGTGGTGACCGTCGTGCTGACCGTGCCCGGCGTCTCGTAGCCCAGCCAGGCCACCACCGCGGTGCGCGTGCCCGCCGGGGCCTGCCGGACGAGCTGCCCGTGCAGCGCGGCGGCGGCCGCGTGGAAACGGCCGTAGGTGTCGAGGCTCGTGTCGGAGCCGGGGACCAGGACGGCTATCCGGTCGGCCCGGGCGAGGTCGCCCAGGACTTCCGTGACCTGCCCGGAGCCGCGGCCGTCGAAGGCGAGGAGGTGCCGGGCCGGGGCGGCCAGGGAACGGTCGGTCGCGGCACGGGCCCGGTCGTGACGGCCCGCGGCCATGCGGGACGCTTCGGCTGCGTTGGCACGGTTGGCCGCGTACGCCTCGTCCAGCGTCGACGCGCTGAGCGGAGCGAGAGTGGCGGGTGCGGGCGCGGGGATCTCCGGCCGCACCGCCCCGGAAAGAGGGAGAACCACCGCCCCCGTGACGAGAGCGGCGAGCGCGCCACGACGCCATCTGCCGCTGCGGCGCCGCGCACCAGGTCCGTCGCCGTCGCCCCGGCCCCCGCTACGGCGGTACCTCGATGCGGACCCCATGGTCGTCCCCCTCCAGCGCACCCGGCCATCGGGTCTGCACGGAAGGGAAGTTACGGAGCGGGACTCGTCGTCCGCGTCCCACCGGGGAACTCACCTGCGGAGTAGCTCTCAGGTACTACGGGTATGCCCGGGGACCCACCCAAGGGTCCCCCGGGGAAGGCCTCTCACCAGGCCAGTTGCTCGATCTCCTGAGCCACCACGGCACACGCGTCCGCCGCGGGGTCGATGAGCGGGAAGTGCCCGACGTCCTCCAGCAGCGTCACCCCCACCATCTCCCCGGCCTTCGCCGCCGCCTCCGCGTACGACTCGGCGACCATCTGCGGCACATCGAGGTCCGCGCGCCCCTGGACGAGGGTGGTGGCGATGCCGGTCGGCAGCAGCAGCGCCGGGTCCGCGTACGGCTGCCGCTCGGCGAAGTGCTCGTCCCCGCCCAGGAGTTGGCGTACGGCACCCCCGCACACGTCAAGTTTGTCGGCGACCGCGAAGTCCGCGATCGGCGCGAGGGCGACCACACCCCGCAGCGCCGCCGAACCGCCACTGCGCCAGGGCGAGCCGGGCGGCAGGACGTGCCGGGCAGCGCCCCACAGCGCGAGGTGCCCGCCCGCCGAGTGGCCGGTGAGGACCGTCCGGCGCGGGTCGGCCTGCGGCAGCAGATCCCGTACCAGCGCCGGAAGGGCGTCCAGCGCGGCGGCCACGTCGTCGAAGGTGTCGGGCCAGCGGCCCGCGAGGGAGTCGTCGTCGCCACCGCACCGGTACTCGGCACTGGCCACGGCCATTCCGCGACGGGCGAGGAAGTCCGCGAACGGGCTGATGTGACGCCGGTCGTACGGCGCCCGCCAGGCACCGCCGTGCAGCACGAGGACGACCGGGGCGGGCCCGCCCGGCCCGGCCTCCGCGCGCGGGGCGTAGAAGTCGATCACCTGGTCGGGGTGGTCGCCGTAGGCGGCGGTGGCGTCGGGACCGACGGGCTCGTGGGAGAACACCGACTTCTCCTCGGCAGCGGCCCGTGCTGCTGCGACGTCGTCCGTCATGCTCCAACCTTCCAGCGAAACGAGCGAGAACCTACGGGCGGACCAGGTCAGAAGTCGGCCGTTGGCCGGGACGGTACCAGGCAGGTGACATGCGCGGACACGTGGATGTCACGCTGGGTGAAGATCGGACGGTTCAGCCGTTTCCTTGCGTCTGAGGCGAGTTGATGACGAACGGCGGGTCGGGAACGGACGGCCCCCGCATCGGCAGGGTCCGTCCGTCACGGGCGACTCACGTGAGGGACAGCGTCTCCGCCAGCACCCGCGCCGCCCGCTCCACGTCGGCGAAGCCCACGTACAGCGGCGTGAACCCGAAGCGCAGCACGTCCGGCGCCCGGAAGTCGCCGACCACTCCCCGCTCGATCAGCCGTTTCATCACCTCTCCGGCGATGGGGGCACCTCCCTGCTCGAACGAAGTTGAGAGCTTGGGGGAGCAGCGCAGGGCGATCTGGCTGCCCCGCTCCGCGTGCGCCACCGGCGTCAGGCACTCGGCCCTGCCCTCGGGCACATACTCCGCCACGCACTGGAGGAAGAAGTCCGTCAGCGCGAGGGACTTGGCCCGCACCGCCTCGACCGGCACCCCGTCCCACACCTCCAGGGCCGCCTCAAGAGCGAGCATGGAGAGGATGTCCGGCGTACCGACCCGGCCACGCGGCGCACCGGAGGCCGGTTCATAGGCAGGACGCATGCCGAACGGCTCGGCGTGGGAGTTCCAGCCGGGCAGCGGGGAGTCGAAGCGGTCCTGCAGCTCCCGGCGTACGTACAGGTACGCCGGTGACCCCGGGCCGCCGTTCAGGTACTTGTAGGTACAGCCGACGGCCAGGTCCACCCCGTGCTCGTCGAGCCCGACCGGCAGGGCGCCCGCGCTGTGGCACAGGTCCCAGACGGCGAGCGCGCCCGCCTCGTGCACGGCGGCCGTCAGCGCCGGCAGGTCGTGCAGCCGGCCGGTGCGGTAGTCGACGTGGTTGAGAAGGACGGCGGCGGTACGGCCGGACAGCGCGCCCGGCACCTGAGCCGGTGTCACCGGCCGCAGGATGCGGCCGGTCATCCGCGCAGCCGACTCCGCGATGTACCCGTCGGTCGGGAAGGTCGTCGCGTCGACGAGGATCTCGTCGCGGTCCTCCCCGGCGAGGCGCACCGCCCCCACAAGTGCCTTGAACACATTGACACTTGTCGAGTCGCCCACCACGACCTGCCCGGGCGCCGCCCCGACCAGCGGGGCGATCCGGTCACCGATCCGCTCGGGCGCCGTCCACCAGCCGCTCTCCTCCCAGGACCGGATGCGCAGCTCGCCCCACTGACGGCGTACGACGTCCTCGACCCGTCCGGGCACTACGGCCGGCAGCGCGCCGAGCGAGTTGCCGTCGAGGTAGACGACCTCGTCGAGGACGAATCCGTCGCGCTTGCCGCGCAGTTCGTCGGCGGCGTCCAGCTTCTCGGCCCTCATCGCCAGTTCAGACATAGGACCGCGCCGTCCACAGCTCGGGGAAGACGTTCTTCTGCGCCCGCTTCTCCAGCCAGGCCACCCCGGCGGAGCCGCCCGTGCCGGTCTTGGAGCCCATCGCGCGGCGGGTGGCGACCAGGTGGTCGTTGCGCCAGCGCCACACCAGCTCGGCGACATCGCTCAGCGCCTCACCCAGCCGGGCGAGGCCGTCGCTCTCGTCACCCGAGTAGACGGCCGTCCAGGCCGCCTCCACCTCCGGCGCCGGCTCGTAGCGCTTCGCCACGTCCCGCCCCAGCACGGCCTCCGGGATGTCGTAACCGCGCCGCGCGAGCAGCCGTACGACCTCGTCGTAGAGGCTCGGCTCGTGCAGCGCCTTCTCCAGCTCGGCGTGCACACGCGCCGCGCCCCGGTGCGGGACGAGCATCGACGCGGACTTCTCGCCGAGCAGGAACTCCATCCGCCGGTACATCGCCGACTGGAAGCCGGAACCCTCGCCGAGGGCGCTGCGGTACGAGTTGAACTGGGCGGGCGTGAGCTGGGCGAGCGGCTTCCAGGAGGCGTTGAGGGCCTCCAGCTCGCGCACGGACCGCTTCAGCGCGGCGGTCGCGGTCGGAATGTCGTCGCCGCGCAGCGCCCGGGCCGCCGTCTCCCACTCGTGGACGATGACGGTGAACCACAGCTCCATCACCTGGGTCGTCACCAGGAAGACCATCTCTCCCGGATCGTCCGAGAGGGTGTGCTGGAGGTGGGTGAGCACGTCCGCCTTGACGTAGTCCTCGTACGGCGTCGTGCCTTGGAAATCGAGATGCGGGGTCTCGGGCTCGTGAGCCTCAAGGGACATCGCTGTCTCCTGCGTATTACTCCGGGTAGCGGTCCGCCCCTGCCGAATCCGACACGGGGGCCCCGGTCCCCACGGGCATACTCCGCAATAGTCCCCCGAAACCGCAAGGCCCGCCCGCCGACCGGACGGGCCTCGCGTACCCGCACCGCTGTCGTCAGCCCAGGACCTGCGCCGCCGTCGGCGAGGAGTCCTTGAGGAACTGGGAGCAGCGCTCGTACTCCTCCTGCTCGCCGATCGTCTGCGCTGCGCGGGCGAGGGCGTGCAGGGCGCGCAGGAAGCCGCGGTTCGGCTCGTGCTCCCACGGCACCGGGCCGTGGCCCTTCCAGCCGCTGCGGCGCAGGGCGTCCAGGCCGCGGTGGTAGCCCGTGCGGGCGTACGCGTACGACTCGACGGCCGCGCCCCGCTCGAACGCCTCGTCGGCGAGCTGGGCCCAGGCGAGCGAGGAGGTGGGGTGCGCGGCGGCGACGTCGACGGGTGCCGTACCCGAAGCGAGCATCTCCCGTGGCCCGGGGTCGTCGGGGAGGTGGGTCGGGGGCGGGCCCCCGAGAAGGTTCTCGTGAATGGACATGCCTCAAGTCTGAGGCATCCCGCTGCGCCGCGGGCATCCGTGTCTCCCCCGGTGCTCGCCGCTACCCCAGCCGCTTGCGCACCGGCTCCCCCTCCAGCGGTGGGGACGTCACGCCGCCGTACGTCCGGCACTCCGGCCGCCTGCAGTCCGGTGGCGGTCTGCGGACCACCGCCGCCGCGAGCACCGCCCCGACGACCAGCGCCCCCGCGCACCACCCCATCGCCCGCCCGAACGCCGCGTCGAAGGCGCTCGGCTCCCGGTACGCCTCCTCCCCCATTCCGGCCAGCAGCGGCAGCGCCGCCACCGCCATCAGGCCCGCCGCCCGGGCCGCCGCGTTGTTGATCCCGCTGGCCAGCCCGGCCCGGACCACGCTCACCGAGCCCAGCACCGTCGCCGTCAGGGGTGCCACCAGCGTGACCAGGCCCAGCCCGAGCACCACCAGAGCGGGCAGCACATCGGTCAGGTACGACGCCCCCGGCCCGACCCGCAGCATCAGCAGCATCCCGGCCGCGCACAGCAGCGGCCCCACCGTCAGCGGGATCCGCGGCCCGATCCGGTCGGCCAGCTCGCCCGACCGCGCCGACAGCAGCAGCATCAGCACGGTCGTGGGCAGCAGCGCCGTACCGGCCGCGAGGGCCGAGTAGCCGACGACGACCTGGAGCTGGAGCGCGGCGAGGAAGAAGAAGCCCCCGAGGGCGGCGTACACGCACAGCGTGACCAGGTTGACGGCCGTGAACTGCCGGGACGCGAAGATGTCAGGCGGCATCATCGGGTCGGGCCGGCGCCGTTCGACGACGACGAACGCGACGGCCGCGATCAGCCCGGCACCCGCCGAGACCGCCACCACCCAGCCGCCCTCACCGGCCTCGATCAGCGCATACGTCACCAGCGCGAGCGCCAGCGCCCCCAGCGCGGCCCCGAGCACGTCGAACCGCCCGTGGGCCCTCGGGTCCCGCGATTCGGGCACGTGCCGCAGGGCCACCGGCACGCACACCAGCGCCAGCGGCACGTTCAGCAGGAACACCCACCGCCAGCCCGGCCCGTCCACCAGCCAGCCGCCGACGAACGGCCCGACCGCCGCCCCGACCCCGCCGAAGCCGGACCACAGGCCCACGGCCCGCCCCCGGTCGTCGGGATGGAAGGACGCCTGGATCAGCGCCAGCGACCCGGGCGTGAGCAGCGCACCGCCCACCCCCTGCAACGCCCGCGCGGCGATCAGCGTCCCCGCGTCCGGCGCGATCCCGCACAGCAGGGACGCCACCGCGAACCACACCACACCGACGACGAACACCTTCCGCCGCCCGAACCGGTCCCCCAGCGCCCCGCCCAGCAGGATCAGCCCGGCCAGCGTGACCATGTAGGCGTTGACGGTCCACTGCAGGGCCGACAGGTTCGCGTCGAGGTCACGGCCGATGCGCGGCAGCGCGACATTGACGACGGTCGAGTCCAGCAGGGCCATGCTGGAACCGAGGACGGTGGTGAGCAGGATCCATCGGCCCTGCGGGGAGGCCAGCCGGACATCGGGCATGCAGGGAGCATACGGAAGAGCCCGGCACCACAGGAGGTGCCGGGCTCGAACCGCAGGAAAGCCGCGGAAGAACGGGGCCTTACTTGATCTTGGTGCCGGTGGAGCGGAGGTTGCCGCAGGCCTCGAGGACGCGCTTGGCCATGGACGCCTCGGCCAGCTTGCCCCAGGTGCGCGGGTCGTAGGTCTTCTTGTTGCCGACCTCGCCGTCGACCTTCAGGACACCGTCGTAGTTGCGGAACATGTGGTCCGCGACCGGGCGGGTGAAGGCGTACTGGGTGTCCGTGTCGAGGTTCATCTTCACGACGCCGTTGTCCAGCGCGGTGGCGATCTCCTCGGCGGTGGAGCCGGAGCCGCCGTGGAAGACGAAGTCGAACGGGGACTGCTTGCCGAACTTGGCGGCGACGCCCTCGTTCAGCTCCTTCAGCAGCTCGGGACGGAGGACGACGTTGCCCGGCTTGTACACGCCGTGCACGTTGCCGAAGGACGCGGCCAGCAGGTAGCGGCCCTTCTCGCCCAGGCCCAGGGCCTCGACCGTGCGGATCGCGTCGTCGACCGTGGTGTACAGGGAGTCGTTGATCTCGTGCGAGACGCCGTCCTCCTCGCCACCGGTCGGGGTGATCTCCACCTCGAGGATGATCTTGGCGGCGCGGGCGAGCTCCAGCAGCTCCTGCGCGATGGACAGGTTGTCGGCCAGGGTCTCGGCGGAGCCGTCCCACATGTGGGACTGGAACAGCGGGTTCAGACCGGCCTCGACGCGCTTCTGGGAGAGCGCCAGCAGCGGACGTACGTACCCGTCGAGCTTGTCCTTCGGGCAGTGGTCCGTGTGCAGCGCGATGTTCACCGGGTACTTCTCGGCGACGATGTGCGCGAACTCGGCCAGGGCGACCGAACCGGTCACCATGTCCTTGTTGAACTGACCGCCCAGGAACTCGGCACCACCCGTGGAGATCTGGACGATGCCGTCGCTCTCCGCCTCAGCGAAACCGCGCAGGGCCGCGTGCAGGGTCTGGGTGGAGGTCACGTTGATGGCCGGGTAGGCGAACTTTCCTGCCTTCGCCCGGTCCAGCATCTCGTTGTAGACCTCGGGAGTTGCGATGGGCATGCGTCCGCTCCTTGTATCTGCGGGTTGGGGTACTGCGCTCTTTACGGCCCTGACCTAGACCTTGGGATGCGACGTCATCGTCGGCCCCATCTTTCCAGACTTGGCCGGAAGGTCCAGGCCACCGTCCACGCCCTGGTCGGGTCCCGGTCAGTCCAGCCCGAGCTCGTCCTTCGAGAAGGCGAAGAGGTACGGCACCCCCGCGCCCTCCTGGATCTTCTCCGCCGCGCCGGTCGCCCGGTCGACGATCGTCGCGACGGCGACGACCTCGGCCCCGGCCTCGCGCACGGCCTCGACGGCGGTGAGCGGGGAGCCGCCGGTGGTGGAGGTGTCCTCGACGACCAGCACACGGCGGCCCGCGATGTCCGGGCCCTCGACGCGACGCTGCAGCCCGTGGGCCTTCGCGGCCTTGCGGACGACGAAGGCGTCCAGGCGCCTCCCGCGCGCGGCGGCGGCGTGCAGCATGGCGGCGGCGACGGGGTCGGCGCCCATGGTGAGCCCGCCGACGGCGTCGAAGTCCAGCTCCGCGGTCAGGTCCAGCAGCACCTGCCCGACCAGCGGGGCGGCCTCGCCGTCCAGGGTGACGCGGCGCAGGTCGACGTAGTAGTCGGCCTCCAGACCCGACGACAGGGTCACCTTGCCGTGCACCACGGCCTTGTCCTTGATCTGCTGCAGCAGCGCGCCGCGTGTGTCCGTCATGGCGCCCAGCTTAGAGGCGGCGCCAGCTCCAGGTCGTGGTGGCCTCCAGCGGCTCCAGGGGCGTGACCAGGTGCGGCATCGTGTTGAGCCCGTTGGGCGGACCGGTCTGCGGCTCCACGCACACGGCGGCCTCCTGCTCGTCGTAGACCACGACCCACTCCTCGCGGCTCGCCACCTTCAGCTCCAGCTGCCCGGGCCAGGTCAGGGTGACGTCGACGCCGCCGGGCATCCCGAAGCAGTCGTCCCAGGGGCCGGGCTTCGGGTCGAGACGGTTGCCGGTGGGCAGGTGGTCGTCGCCGCGCTCCTCCTGCCAGGCGGGTTCGAAGTCGAGACGGACGTCCTGGGCGCCCTCGCCGCCCAGGTTCCGGTTGAACCACGGGTGCCAGCCGATCTGTGCCGGGAAGGAGGAGTCGTACGTCTCGACGGACATGGTGAGCGTCAGGGCGTCCTCGGCGAGGGCGACGACCTGGGTGACACGGCCCGGGTGGGGCCAGGGGTCGACGAGTTCGTACGTGATGACGGCCTCGTCCGTGCTCGTGCGGGCCGTGCGCCAGGCGTGGTCACGGACGGTGCCGTGGATGGCGTGGGGCGGGGCGTTGAGGGGCATCTGCCGCACGGCGGCGCCGTCCAGGAACCGACCGTCGCGGACCCGGCCGCACCACGGCACCATCGGGAAGCAGCCGAAGCGGTCCCCCTGCCGCAGTACCTCCACGCCGCCGATCCGCAGCCCTCCGACCCGGCCGCCGTTGCCCGGCTGCACGGTCACCTCCGCGTCGCCCGCGGTCAGCGTGATGTCTTCGTCGCTCACGGGACGACCCTACTGCGGTGATCAAGAGGGCACTGTGCTGTGCGGGCCGTTTCAACGCCGCCGGCGCAGGGCCCGCACCGCGACGATGGCAGACGCCACGGCCAGCGCCGCGGCAGGTGCCGCCCAGCGCAGCGGGGCCGTGGGCGTCACGGTCTGCGGCGCGGGCACCGGCGCGTACCGCCCGCGCGGCGGGGCGTGATCGACCTCCTCGGCACTCCGCCCGATCATCGTCCGCCGCGCATGCGCCGCCTCGGCGAGGGACTCGGCGTCCTCGTCCCCTTCGGCGGACCGCCCGACGGGGGCCGGCGGAATGACGGGGGGTTCGGGGGCGGGGGCTGGTCGTCGGGGGCGGGGGGCTGGTCGTCGGCGGCACCGGGGGTGGGGCTCTCGCCGCCGGGGCCGGCGGCCGGGTCCTCGCCGCCAGGGCCGGAGGCGGGGCTCTCACCACCAGGACCGGAGGCCGGACCCTCACCGCCAAGGCCGGAGGCCGAAGGCTTCCCGGTGGTCCCCGAAGGCCCGGCGCCCTCGTCGTCCCCGGCCGCTGCCGTACCCGGCCCAGCCGCCGCACTCCCGTCGGCAGCCGCCGCGCTCCCGTCGGCAGCCGCCGCGCTCCCGTCGGCAGCCGCCGTGTCCTCGTCGGCCCTCACCGGCGGTGGAGCCTCGTCGTCCGCGTCCGGGGTCGTTTCGTGGTCGGTCGTCGCCCGGGGTTCGAAGTCCTGGGTGGCGACGGACGTGGTCGTTTCCGGTGCCGCCCCGGCCAGGTGTTCCGCGAAGCGGTCCAGCAGCCGGACGATGGCATGCCGCACCGCGTCGGCCGGCAGGTCCTTGATCCGTCCGTCCGCCGAGGCCGTGCCGTCGAACACGACGGTGCAGCCGTCCTCCGCCTCCCGCAGGCCGATCCGCAGCGCGAGCTCGACCGAGCCGCTGCCGCGCGACTCCTCCGCCTCGCCCTCCACGGCGTACGCCCCGTCGTTCCGCCGGGAGACCCGTACGGCACCCCGGTAGGTGACGGAGTGACTGCCGACCCGGATCTTCAGCCGCCCGGTGACGGGCTCGGCGCCGGCGTCCTGCTGGAGCCCGGGAACCACCCGGGCGACCCGCGCGGGGTCGTCCAGCACCTCCCTGAGCCGCTCGGCCGGAACCGGAACGAACACCTCGTGCTCCATGTGGACGGACTCTACCCAGCACACGCACAAACGCACCCCCACCTCCGGGATTCGCCCCGGATCCGGGTCCGCCCGGCGTATCCTCCGCTGCCCCGGCCCCTCAGTACCGCGGATGCGGCAGCGTCGACGCCGGCAGCCCCGCGATCCGCGTTCCCCGCGCGGCCCGCGCCCCCGCCGTGAGGGACGCGTCCGTGAGGATCCGCGGGCGCGGGCCGTCCGGGGCGAGGCGTAGTCGTGGTTCCGTGCGGGCGGCCAGGACGAAGCCCCAGTCGCGGGGGGCGCGGGAGCGGTCGGTGAGGGTGCGGTCGGGGCCCGTGGCGAAGCCGGCGCGGCGGCCGCCCGTGGCGTACGGGGCGGTGCGGAAGCCGGCGGCGCGCAGGGTGGCGTCCACCGTCCAGTACACGCGGGGGCCGGCCGCGACCGGCCCGGCGTGCACCACGAGCCGGCCGCCGGGGGCCAGCACGCGTCGCGCGAGGCCGTAGAACTCCTGGGAGTACAGCTTCGTACTCGCCGTGATCCCCGGGTCCGGCAGGTCCGAGACGACCACGTCGTACGCCGCCGGGGGCGCTTCGCGCAGCCGGCCGAAGGCGTCCTGGATCGTCACGTGCACGCGCGGGTCGCCGTAGGCGTGCCGGTTCAGCGCGGACAGGCCCGGGTCGGTGCGGGCCAGCCGTACCACCTCTGCGTCGAGTTCGACGACGTCGACCCGGTCCACTCCGGGGTGGCGCAGCACCTCGCGGGCGGCCAGGCCGTCGCCGCCGCCGAGGATCAGCACGCGCGCGTGCGGCCCGGTCATGGCGGGGTGGACGAGGGCCTCGTGGTAGCGGAGTTCGTCGCGTCCGCTGACCCGGAGCCGGCCGTCGAGGAAGAGGGCGAGGGGCCGGCCGTGCGTGCCGCCGGAGAGGACGACTTCCTGGACGCCGGTCCGGAGCGCGACGCGGACGTCCCTGCCGTACATCGCCTGCCGGGCGGCCCGCTCGAAGTCGTCGACGAGGACGGCGGCCGAGGCGAGGACCGCGAGCACGAGGCCGTTGGCGAGCAGCAGCAGCCAGCGGGCGCGCCGGGTCAGGTCCCGGCGGAACAGCCCGAGCACCAGCGCGCCGCCGACGACGGCGTTGACGGCGCCGGTGAGCAGCGCGCCGGTGAGCTGGCCGAGGAACGGCAGCAGGAGGAAGGGGAAGGCGAGCCCGCCGACGAGGGCGCCGACGTAGTCCGCGGCGGACAGGTCGGCCACGGCGCCGCCCGCGTCCTGGCGGCGGATGCGCTGGATCAGCTCCATCAGCAGCGGGACCTCGGCGCCGATGAGCAGTCCGGTGGCGAGGGAGAAGGCGACCAGGAGGCAGCGGGGGCCGCTCGCCTCCATGCCGCCCCAGTCGCCACCCCAGTCACCGCCCCAGGCGAACACGGCGTACAGGGCCATCGCGCTGCATCCGCCGACGAGCGCGAGCGTGGCCTCGACGGCGCCGAATCCGGCCGCGGCGAGCCCGCGCAGCCGCTTCGCGGCGAGGGAGCCGATGCCCATCGCGAAGACCATGACGGACAGCACGACGGACGCCTGCGTGACGGAGTCGCCCATCAAGTAGGAGGCGAGGGCGAGAAGTTCGAGTTCGTACACGAGTCCGCAGGCCGCGCAGACGAACACGCCCGCGAGGACCAGGAACCGTCCGGTGCCCGGCCGGACGGGCAGCGGCGCCGGGCCGTCGGGGCCGCTCGGGGCGCTCCAGGGCGGCGGGGAACCGGGCGGGGCGGGCACGTGCGGCTCGATCACGCTGCGACGTTACGTCACGTCTCGACTGCGGTCCGTCACCCACACGTGTGATGCTGGTTTACAGAGGTCCGGTATCGGTACGGGGAAGGGGTTCGCCTCATGCGGCGCCGGCCCGGCCTTCAGTTGGCGGTGGCCGCCACCGGCATCCGTACGCCGACTCTCGTACGGGTCGCCACCAACTGGCCGTCCTGCGGGTACGCGTGCCAGGTCCGCCAGTGCACCTGCCCCTCGTGGTGCTGGGCCAGCAGTGCCGTGAAGGCGTGCGGGCTGCCGGGGAAGATGCCCGCGAGGCCGTGCGGGTGGTCGGAGACGAGGGCCAGCAACTCCTGGGCGCGGCCCTCGAAGGAGCCGGGTGAGAGGACCTCGACCCGGGCGGCGAACTCGTACTCCCAGTCGCCCACCCGCTTGGCGACGCCGAGCGGAAGCGGAGTGCTGCTGCCCGGAATGCACGCCACCGTCTCCGAGCAGATGCCCCTTTCCTCCTCCAGCAGGACCTGGTGGGACGCACCGAGGAGCCGCAACTGCATTTTCGCGCCCGTCAGTTCGAGGTCCAGTGCGGCCAGTGCGGGAAGCGGCTCGCGCCCCAGCGCCCATGCGAGATCGGTCGCGCGCGTGTCGGTGTAGGAGGTGTTCAGGGTCGTGAGCATGGATCGGCTCCGCAAGCACACAAGGAGAGGGAGATGGGCCCGCTGCGCCCCGGTCGCCTCGGGGGTCACGGCCCGGATCAACCCGGTCGGCCGGTTTCAGAAGGGTGTCCGCAGGGCGTCCGAGGGGCTGCGTTGGTGTTCTAGAGGGAATCATGAACTGCGGCGCCGCCACAGCGTTTTTACCCAAGTTCGTAGGGTTTCCATCCCTCAGAGGGCTCTACAGCTCAATTGTTCAACTACGGCGTGCGCCGGTGCCGGGGAGGCGTACGCCGTTGCGCCGGGGCTCCCGCCCGGAGCCCGGACGAACGGGCGCCCGGATCCGGAAGGCGCCCGCGAAATGCCCCTTTGACAGGCGCAGTTGCCGGAGTCACGTCCGAGTACGCCGTCCCATGGACGCGTCTGTCCTACAGGCATGCGACGTTGTCTGAGACCTCACTCAGTTGCCCAACAGATGTTCGACGGCTCCGCCGCACGGGAACTCCGGGATCCCCCGGCACGGAAACGCGGGGCCCGCCCCAGATGCGGACCCCGCGTTCGGTGAGTGCGGCTTCCCCGTGGGGAAGGCAGGCGCTGCCGTCAGCTGCCTCCGCCGCCGCCGCAGCCACCGCCACCACCACCGCCCCCGCCGCAGGACGACCCGCCCCCGCAGGACGAGCCGCTGCTGCAGGACGAACCACCGGACGAGCCGGAGTCTCCCCCGCCGGCCCACCAGCTACCACCGCTGCTCGCCGAACCGGAGGACGTCCCCATCCCGCGCCGCGACGTCCGCCCGGAACCGCCCCTGCGCACCCCGGACACCAGCGCCGCGATCAGGATGACTGCGAACACCACCAGGATGATGCCGATAACCATGGCGTCACCCTCCTTTCGTTTCCCCCGAAGCGGCCCCCCGTGGGCGCCTCGCTCTTGCGTGAACAGGGGATGCCCGGCCCTCGGACGCCCCAAAGCAGAGTTGAGGAAGTCCAGAGCTTCGGCGGAGGATGACCGGCATGACCTCCAGCGCGCGCCCCCTCCTCAATCGCCGGCTCGCCGAGTTCGGCACGACGATCTTCGCCGAGATGTCCGCCCTGGCCCTGAGCACCGGTGCCATCAACCTCGGCCAGGGCTTCCCCGACACCGACGGCCCCGAGGAGATCAGGGAGGCCGCCGTACGGGCCCTGCGGGACGGGCGCGGCAACCAGTACCCGCCGGGGCCCGGCGTCCCCGAGCTGCGCACCGCGATCACCGCCCACCAGCTGCGGCACTACGGCCTCTCCTACGACCCCGACACGGAGGTCCTGGTCACCGCCGGGGCCACGGAGGCCATCGCGGCCTCGCTGCTGGCGCTGGTGGAGCCCGGCGACGAGGTGATCGCCCTGGAGCCGTACTACGACTCGTACGCGGCGTGCATCGCGATGGCGGGCGGGCGCCGGGTGCCGGTCACCCTGCGGGCGCACGAGGACGAGGGGCGCTTCCGCCTCGACCTGGACGAGCTGCGCGACGCCGTCACCGACCGCACCCGCCTGCTGCTGATCAACACCCCGCACAACCCCACCGGCACGGTCCTCACCCGCGAGGAGCTGGCCGCGATCGCCGAGCTGGCGGTGGAGCGCGATCTGCTGGTGGTGACGGACGAGGTGTACGAGCACCTGGTCTTCGACGAGGCCGAGCACGTGCCGCTGGCGACGTTCCCGGGGATGCGCGAGCGCACGGTGACCATTTCGAGCAGCGGCAAGACGTTCTCGTTCACCGGCTGGAAGGTCGGCTGGGTGACGGCGGCCCCGGAGCTGGTCACGGCGGTGCGTTCGGCGAAGCAGTACCTGACGTATGTCTCGGCGGGGCCGTTCCAGTACGCGGTCGCCGAGGCGCTCGCCCTCCCGGACAGCTACTTCACCGCCTTCCGCGACGACATGCTCGCCAAGCGGGACCTGCTGTCGGCCGGTCTGACCGCCGCCGGCTTCGCGGTCTACCGGCCGGCGGGCACCTACTTCATCACCACCGACATCCGCCCCCTCGGCGAGAGCGACGGCTTCGCCTTCTGCCGCGCGCTGCCCGAGCGCGCGGGCGTCGTCGCCATCCCGAACGCGGTCTTCTACGACCACCGGGAGGCGGGCGCGCCCTTCGTGCGGTTCGCTTTCTGCAAGCGCACAGAGGTCCTGGCGGACGCGGCAGACCGGCTCCGCAAGGCATTCGTACGCTGACCCCACCGCCCCATGGGGCCAGTCGTCGGCTGCTGTGGCGTCCCGTCCGAAGCGGGCCGCATGGCCGGATGACAGGTTCTTCAAGAGTTCTTCATCACCTCCGGCCTACGGTCGGGACGCTCGCCGCGCTCGCGGTCGGGCGGGACGGGAGGCGGGAGAACCGATGAGGACTAACCGGGTGCTGATGGCCGTGGTGACGGTGTCGGTCATGGCGATCACCCTGGCCGGCTGCGGAGGCGAGGGCGACACCCCGAAGGTCCCGACGGCGGGCGGCGGCAAGGCGTCCGGCAAGACGACCGCGCCGAGTGTCGGCGACGACGTGGCCGCGTATGTGAACGCCCAGCGCGAGTGGGTGAAATGCCTGCGGAAGAACGGGGTCGACGCCCCCGACCCGGACACCAAGGGGCAGGTCGACTTCGGCGACAACGCGGCGCTGAAGAAGGACACGAAGTTCCTGGACGCCTCCGAGAAGTGCGCCTCGCTCAAGGCGGCCGTCCCCGAGAGCCTCGAGAACGCCAACCAGCCCAAGCTCACCCCCGAGCAGATCAAGGTCAAGCGCGACTACGCCGACTGCATGCAGAAGAACGGCGCCCCCGACTTCCCCGATCCCGGCCCCGACGGGACCGCGCAGGGCTCCGATTGGAACCAGACGTCGGCGGGAGCCAAGCGTGCCACCCGTGTCTGCGCTCCGATCATCGGCGACCCGGCGGACCAGCCCGCGGGCAAGGGCTGACGATGGCGGAGACGGTTGTGCAGACCGATCACGAGCGCGGGGCGGCTCCCGCGCCGCCGCCGCACGGTCGGCGCGGGCGGCGTACGGTCCTGGCGGCCTCGGCTCTGGTCGTCGTGGCGGCCGTCGCCGTGGTCGGTGCGCTGGGCCTCGGCGGAGGAGGGGCGGAGGAGGGCTCCTCCGCCCCTCCCCGCTCAGGCTCCACCGTCCCGGTCACCCGGACCACACTGACCGAACGCACCACGGTGGACGGCCAGTTGGGCTACGGCACCGAGATACCGCTGCCGGTCAAGGCGACCGGCACGGTGACCTGGCTGCCCAAGGAGGGCACGACCGTGGAGCGCGGCGGCACGCTGCTGCGCGTCGACGACCGGCCGGTGGTACTGCTGTACGGGACGCTGCCGATGTACCGGGAGCTGGGCCTGACCGCGGGCCCCCAGCAGGGCACCCGGCAGGACACTCAGCAGGGCACACAGCAGGACGCCGGGGCCAAGGGGGACATCCAGGGCTCGGGTGACCAGGGCCGCACGGCCGAGGCCCCCGGGGCTCCGGACCCCTCCGGATCGCCGACGCCGGGGGGCGCCGGGGCCGGGGCGGCGGCCGGAGGGACCGGGGGCACGCTGCGCGGGATGGACGTCCTGCAGTTCGAGAGCGATCTCGCCGCTCTCGGCTACACCGGCTTCACGGTCGACGAGGAGTTCACCGACCTCACCGCCCGCGCGGTCAAGCGCTGGCAGAAGTCCCTCGGGCTCCCCCAGACCGGCACGGTCGGCATCGGGGACGTCGTCTACTCCGCCGGCAAGGTACGCATCGGCCACGCGAGTGTCCGGCTCGGCTCGCCGGCCACCGATGACGTTCTCACGTACACCGGTACGTCTCGGAAGGTCGTCGTCAACGCCTCGGCGGCGGAGGACTCCTGGGCCGTGCGCGGCGCCGCCGTCACGATCGGGCTGCCCGACGGGAAATCGGTGAAGGGCGAGGTGGCCTCGGTAGGGAAGAGCGCGACCGCGCCCGAGGAGGGCGGCGGGGAGGGTGACTCCGCGACACCGACGGTTCCGGTGACCCTCACCATCAAGGACCAGAAATCCGTGGGACGGCTGGAGAGCGCGCCGGTCACCGTCGAGTACGTGGGGCGGGAACGGGCGGACGTCCTCACCGTCCCGGTCGCCGCCCTGGTCGCCCTGGCCGAGGGCGGCCACGGCCTGGAGACCGCGGACGGCCGGTTCGTCGCGGTGAAGACCGGGCTCTTCGCGGACGGCCGGGTGGAAGTGAGCGGAAGCGCCGTTCGCGAGGGCATGAACGTGAGGATCCCGGAGTGAGCGGAGCATCGGCCGTCGTGGAGTTCGACGCGGTCTCCAAGACGTACCCCGGCGGTGTGGCGGCGGTACGGGACGTGAACCTGAGCATCGGGCGCGGCGAACTCGTCGCGGTCGTCGGCCCGTCGGGCTCGGGCAAGTCCAGCATGCTGAACCTCATGGGCAGCCTCGATCGGCCCTCCGCCGGGCGGGTGCTGGTCGACGGCCACGACGTGGCGAAGCTGACGGACCGTGAGGTATCGGCGCTTCGGGCCACCCGGATCGGCTTCGTCTTCCAGCAGTTCCATCTGGCGGTAGGCGTTCCGGTCCTGGACTCCGTGGCCGACGGGCTGCTGTACGCCGGAGTACCGCTGCGCCGCCGCCGGGCCGGCGCGGCGGTGGCGCTGGAACGGGTCGGCCTCAGCCACCGCGTCCACCACCTCCCGCACCAGTTGTCCGGCGGTGAGCGCCAGCGGGTGGCGGTGGCCCGGGCGGTGACCGGCGAACCGGCGGTCCTGCTGGCGGACGAGCCGACCGGCAACCTGGACTCCGCTTCCGGGGAGGCCGTACTCGGTCTGCTGCGCGGGCTGAACGCCGCCGGGACCACGGTCGTGATCATCACCCACGACCGGGAGATCGCGGCCGGGCTGCCCCGCCGTATCGAGATGCGCGACGGCCGCGTGGTGGCGGACACCGCGACCGGTGCCGCGCCGGGCGAGGCGGTCCGATGACCGACGACACGACGAACGGCCCGCCCGGGGACGACGCCCCACCGGCCCTGCCGTCCGGCCCCCGCGGGGGCGACGGACGTGGCCGCGGACGAGTGCGCGGTGACGTCGGTGACGTCGGTGACGTCGGTGACGTCGGTGACGTCGGTGACGTCGGTGTCACGGGCGGCCGGCTTCGGGCCGCCCGCCTCGGTCCTCAGGACATCGTGCGGCTCGGCGGGACCGGGCTGCGGACCCGTCCCCTGCGGATCTTCCTCTCCGCGCTCGGGATCGCGATCGGCGTCGCCGCCATGATCGCGGTGGTCGGAATCTCCGGCTCCGGCCGGGCGGAGGTGGACCGCCGACTCGACGCGCTCGGCACCAACCTGCTGCGGGTCGCCCCCAGCGACTCGCTCGACGGCACCGAGGCCAAGCTGCCCCACGAGGCCGTCGCGATGATCGGCCGTATCCCGCCCGTGCGGCAGGTCGCCGCCACCGGCGCGACCAGCGCACACATCTACCGCAATGAGCACATCGCCATCGGACGCACCGGCTCCCTCGAGGTCCTCGCGGCCGACCGGCACCTGCTCCCGGCCGTCGGCGGTCACATCCGCCGGGGCCGCTGGCTGGATTCCGCGACCGAGCAGTACCCGGCGGTCGTGCTCGGCTCCACGGCCGCGGGCCGGCTCGACGTGTACACACCGGGCACCCGGGTCTGGCTCGGCGACCGCTGGTTCTCCCTCGTCGGCGTCCTCGATCCCGTACCGCTCGCGCCGGAGCTCGACAGCGCGGCGCTGGTCGGCTGGCCGGCGGCCCGGACGTACCTGCGCTTCGACGGCCATCCGTCGACGGTCTACGTCCGCTCCGAGGACAGCCAGATCGCGGAGGTGCGGGGCGTGCTGCCGGCCACGGCGTACCCCGAGAAACCGGGACAGGTCCGGATCTCCCGGCCCTCCGACGCGCTCGCCGCCCGCGAGGCCACCGAGTCGGCGCTCACCGGGCTGCTGCTCGGCCTCGGTGGCGTGGCGCTGCTCGTCGGGGGCGTCGGGGTCGGCAACACGATGGTCATCTCGGTCCTGGAGCGGCGCCCCGAGATCGGCCTGCGCCGGGCGCTGGGGGCGACCCGCGGCCAGATCCGGACCCAGTTCGTGACGGAGTCGCTGCTGCTGTCGCTCATCGGCGGCCTCGGCGGGACGGTGCTGGGGACGGCGATCACGGCGGCCTACGCCCTCAGCCGCGACTGGCCGACGGTCGTCCCGGTGTGGGCGAGTGCGGCGGGGATCGGCTGCACTCTGCTCATCGGCATGCTCGCCGGGCTGTATCCGGCGGTACGGGCGAGCCGGCTGTCACCTACGGAGGCCCTGTCCGGCTCCTGAGCGGCCGGTCCGTCGTACGGGTCAGGGGCGGCCTCGGCGAGACCGCCCCTGACGCACCATCAGTCCCGCTTGCCCGGCGCTCCTGCCGGAGCGCCGGCGGGTGTACTAGAAGCCGCAGTAGATGAGGCTGCCGCCGTCGCTCAGCAGGTCGTCGCGGACCCAGCCGGACCTACCGGTGTTGTCGTTGCGGAGGTACGTCCAGGTCTCGCTGGTGTCGCCTATGCGCGTGTAACAGTGGTAGTCGAGGCGGTGGGTGTTGTAGGCGATGCCGTTGCTGGCACAGCCGGTGCTGGATCCGCTTCTCTCGTTGGCGCCGTTGGCCGTCCTGTTCCAGGCGCTGCTGTCCATGTCGGAGGCGGTCCTGCCGCAAGACGCGGCCGCGGTGGCCGGGGTGGAGAGGGCGAGCGGGACGGCCATGGCCACCGCCGCCAGGGCGGGTACGACAGCCGCGATTCGACGCTTCACTTTTGAACCCCCATAAATGCGTTCTCCGTTGGAGCTGCTTCCCCAGGTAGTTGGATGACACCTGAGCGAATCAGCGACCACTGCATCAATCGGTGTGCAAGTGCGTCAGTACGATCACAGTCGAAAAGATATTGAAGAAAGCATTCCGCCCCCAACCGTCCAATTACTACCCATGAGCGACCGAAAACACTGGAAGAGGAAATGCGCCACTCCACATTCCTTT
The DNA here is from genome assembly GCF_050937045.1 of Streptomyces sp. CA-179760. Taxonomy (NCBI): domain Bacteria; kingdom Bacillati; phylum Actinomycetota; class Actinomycetes; order Kitasatosporales; family Streptomycetaceae; genus Streptomyces; species Streptomyces sp. CA-179760. The sequence goes on along the minus strand of NZ_JBNJLZ010000001.1, from coordinate 5,271,064 downwards.
CGGCCGGAAACAGACGGGGTGGCACGCGATGAGCTTCCGGCTCCGGGTACTCGGCCTGCTGATGCTGGTCGCGATGGCCGCCACCGCCGCCACCGCCTGGTTGACCCTGCGTCAGGCGAATCTCCAGGTCCGGGAGAGTGTCACCGCGGGACGGCAGGAGGTCTCCCGGATCACCGGCGATCTGCGCGCGTACGGGTTCGCGCACGGCACCTGGGAGGGCCTCTCGCCGACGGTGAGCCGCCTGGCCGAGGACACCGGCCAGCGCATCCGGGTCGCCACCGAGAACGACGTCCTGCTCGCCGATTCCGACGCGCTCGAGGGCCGTGCCCCCGCCCGGTGAGCAACCAGCCGCCCGTGCTGGTCGACCCGCGTCCCCTCCTGCGCATCCCCGCGGGACAGCTGCCGCGGACCTCGATGAAGCTGACGGCGACCGCGATCGCCCAGTACCGCGCCGAAGCGGCGTACGCGGCCTGTCTGACCCGGGCGGGGGCCGAGGTGACGGCGCCGCCGGACGACACCGGCGTGCCGCGGATCAGCACGGAGCGCCGGCCGGGACAGTGCGAGGAGCCGGAAGGCGAACCGGACCCACGGACCGCGCAGGACCTCGAGGTGATCCGGACCTGCGAGTCGGAGCAGCAGTTCACCACCTGCCTGCAGCGGGTGTTCAACGAGCGCGTGGGCTCCGCCGCCCCGCCGCGCCTGGTGATCCGTCTCGGCGTCCGGGACGAGTCCCCGCCCACCCTGGCCGCGGCGCCCACGATGGCCGTCGCAGGGGGCGTCGCCCTCGCCGCCGTGGTCGGCGCGCTGCTCCTGAGCCGGGCGGTGCTGCGCCCGGTCCGTGCCATGACCCTGGCCGCCGGGGGGCTGGGCGAGGGAGACCTGGGGCGGCGGGTCCCCGTCTCCGGCCGGGACGAGATCGCCCAACTCGGCCGTGCCTTCAACCGGATGGCGGAGTCCATACAGGCCGTCGAGGAACGCCAGCGCCGCCTCACCGGTGACATCGCCCACGAGCTGCGCACCCCGCTGGCCAATCTGCGCGGCTATCTGGAGGCCCTGCGGGACGGGGTCGTCGAGCCGACCCCCGAACTGCTCGACTCCCTCCACGAGGAGGCGCTGCTGCAGCAGCGGATCGTCGACGACCTACAGGATCTCGCGCTGGCCGAGGCCGGTGCGCTCACCTACCACCCGGTGCGCGTCGATCTGCGCGAGCTCCTCGAAGCCGCCGGTACGGCTCACCGTGCCCAGGCCGACGCGGCGGGAGTCGCTCTGCGGCTGGATGCGCCGCGACCCGTGGACGTCATCGCCGACGCCGACCGACTGCGCCAGGTCGTCGGCAATCTGGTCGGCAACGCGCTGCGGGCCACGGCACCCGGTGGCACGGTGACCCTGGCCCTGGCCCAGGCCGAGGACGGCGAACTCGTGTTCCTTCAGGTGCGGGACACCGGAAAGGGAATACCCGCCGAGGATCTGCCGCATCTCTTCGACCGCTTCTGGCGGGCGGATGCGGCGCGGGGCCGCGCCACCGGGGGCAGTGGCCTGGGGCTGTCCATCGCCCGCCAGATCGTGACCGACCACCAGGGGACGATCGCCGTGGAGAGCACCGTCGGCGTCGGCACGGTTTTCACCGTCACGCTCGCCACGACCGGGCCGACGCCGGATGACGCCGGATGATCGACCCCGGTCAGGACCCCGCGGGCGCTCGGGTGGGCGCCGCGCCGTCCACCAGGCGGTATCCCCGGCCGTACACGGTCTCCAGATGGCGCGGCCGAGCGGGGTCGTCCCCCAGTTTCCGGCGCAGGTTGCGCACATGGGCGTCCACCGTGCGCTCGAGTACGTCGCTGTCGAAGCCGAAGGCGCGCTCGATGATCTGGGCCCGGGTGAACACCCGACCCGGCTCGCGGGCCAGAGCCTCCAGTATCGAGAACTCCTTGGAGGTCAGCGCCACCGGGCGGCCTGCCACCCGGACCTCGAAGCGGGCGGTGTCCAGTTCGACCGCGCCGACCCGCAGCACCTCGGTGCCGGCCGCGCCGCCTTTCCTGGAGCGCCGCAGCAGCGCCCGTACCCGCGCGGTGAGTTCGCGGGGACTGTACGGCTTGGTGAGGTAGTCGTCCGCCCCCAGGTCGAGGCCGAGGAGCATGTCCTCCTCGGTGCTGCGCGCGGTCAGCAGCAGAATCGGCACCTCGCAGGCCTCGGCACGCAGAATGCGGCATACGTCGAGTCCGTCGACGAGCGGCAGCATCACATCGAGAACGATGAGATCCAGCCCCGTCGAACGCGCCCGCTCCAGCGCTGCCCGGCCGTCGGCCACGACCTGCACGGCGTTGCCTTCCCGTTCCAGATAAATCCGGATGAGACGAGACTGTTTTTCGTCATCTTCGGCGACCAGGATGCGCGCGCTCAACGATTCTCCTCGGCTGGGCCCTGCACGATTCCAGCACCGTTGATATCAACGCGCCTCCGGAATTCCCACCTCCGGAAAATCCCACCTCCGGAAAACCCTCATGAGCGGGCGTCTGCCTCGGGCTCCGGGCGCGGGAGTTCGTCGAGGTCGAGGGTGAAGGTGCGGCCGTCGGCCAGAGGGATGGGGAGCTTGCCCGTGCCGTACTTGTGCGTGTGCGCCGCGATGTAACCGGTGGCGGTCGGCTGGGTGTGCAGGACGACTTCCTGCGCGTACGGGTCCACGACCAGGTAGATCGGGATGCCGTAACGGCCGTACTTCGCGGTGCAGTCGTCATAGTCCTTGCGCGTGGAGGAGGTCGAGACGACCTCGGAGATCAGCAGGACGTCCTCGAAGCTGTAGCGCTTGCCCTCCTTGCGTGCGTCCTCCCTCAGGATCGCGAGGTCGGGCGCGGAGTTCTCGTCGGCGGGGAAGTCGATGTAGACATCGGAGGTGACCTTCGCATGACGGCCGAGGGCGAGAGCGGAGTCGATCTGCATCGACCTGATGGTGCTCGAGTGCTCTTCGCTCTGCGGAGTCATGATCACCTTTCCGTCGGCCCCGAACAGGACCGTGTATCCCCTGGGGAACTCGGTGTGCACGATCGCGTCGACGCTCATGGACGGCTCCTTCCCGTGTGCGGTCAGGATACGGCGGACAGCACGGCGGTACGGCTGTGGAAGCAGTCCAGACAGGTTCTGTGGCCGTCACGAACGCCCTGACCAGCGACAAGTGACCTTGGTGACCTGGCGTTGCCCGACACGTGTTTCTCCGCCTTCCGGCAGGGACATGACCCGTGAGCGACGAGGCTCTGCGACCTCGGCGGCCCAGTCGTGGGCGTCGGTCAGGCGGCGGCCGGGAGGCCACTGGCGCGTCGTCGGCAGTCTCCGCAGTGGCCGGGCTCGGGTGCGCGGAAGGCTCGCTCGCAACCGTCGCAGGTCTGGAAGGGCAGGACGGCCGGGCGCTCGTCCGGCGCGGGAAGCGGTGCCCGGGGCGGCACGGACAGCGGCGTTTCCCGCAGCCGGAAGGCGAGGACGCTTGCCGGTCGGGCGCGGAAGCGGTCGGGGAGTCCTGTGGTCAGCAGCTCGGTGATCTCGCGGGGTCCGACACCGGCCGCCAGCCACTCGGCGACGGCCGGAGCCAGGCGGGCGGCCTCCTGCGCTGACAGGACGAGGCGGGGGTCGATGCGGCGCAGGGCGGTCAGTACGGCGACCGCCTCGGGGTTCGCATCGGCGAGTGCGGGCGCCGGGCTGCCGGACTCCCCAGGTGTGGGAGCGGGAGTGGGAGCGGGCGCTGCACTTTCCTGTCGGGGCGCGGGCCGGGGGCGGGGCGGCTTCGGCGGTTCGTCGTCGGAGGTGTCGCCGGGTACGTCGTAGAAGTATGTGCGGGTGCGGACCTGGCCGGTGGGCGTCCGTTCGCGGCGGCGTTCCAGGTGTCCGGCAGCTTCGAGTTCCCTGAGCGCTCGCGAGATGAGGATCTCGCCCTCGCTGAAGTGCTCGCACAGGGCGGCGATGCTCACGGGGGAGCCGTCGGGCAGGGAGGAGATGTACGCCGCGACGCCGATCGTGACCGCGCTGCCGCGTCGCTGGGCGAGGGCGTTGGAGATCACCGTGAAGTCGGCCGTCAGCCGGGTGTGTACGTGGATCACGCCGGAGGTCGGAAGTCCGGCCTCGGCGCGCAGGCGCGCGTTAGACTGCGAGTCATCCATCGGGAAGGCGTTCACTTCCTGATCGGTCAGGCCCTCGATCGGGATTGCCGTCCCGGCCGGGGGCCGTATCTGTTTGCGGTTGTCGCGGCGAACGTAACGGTCCGTTACCCGTCGCTGCAAGCCGGTCACTCGGACGGGTGACGCCCGCCTCCCGGCGTGGGGAGGGTGGGTGGGCGGGTAGTTCTTTCCCCCGGTTCTTTCAGGAGGTCAGCGGCCCGCCGGACCCTCGTGGACAAGGGCCCGGTGAGCCCGCAAGACGGACGGCGACCGGAAACCGGCTGCCTCAGGAACGGTCGCGCCCGGCCTTCAACTCGCCTATGAAGGTGGCCCAGGCAGCGGCTTCGAAGCACAGCGCCGGACCCTGCGGGGCCTTGCTGTCACGGACCGGGACGACGGCCCGGAACCCGTCGGCCACCTCCACGCAGTTGCCGCCCTCCTGATTGCTGTAGCTGCTCTTGCGCCAGACGGCGCCGTTCAGATCGGGACGGGAGGTTCGCTCCACGGTGGTTGTCCTCCATCACGGATCGGATCATGTCGAGCGACATGAGCGGGGGCAGAGCTGCCGCCCGCAGCCGATCGTAAGTCAGCGCGAAGTCCCTGACCTCGTCCGGATCCTCGATGAGTTGGCCGTAGTGCGCGCCCTCCGTGTAGGCGACCTCAGAGCCGTCGGGCATGGTGAGCACCGTGAGCGAACCGCCCATGACCTCGTGCTCGCCCTGGTCGAACGGCAGTACCTGCACGGTGACGTGGGGTTCCGCCCTGGTCCTGAGCAGTCGCTCCAACTGCTCACGCATCACCGCCCGGCCGCCGACCGGTCGCCGGAGCACCGCCTCGTCGAGGACCACCCACAGTTCGGGCCGACCGGGCATGCCGAGACGCTCCTGCCGCCCCAGGCGAAGGGCGACCCGTTCCTCCAACTGCGCTTCGCTGCCGAGGGTCCGGCCGACGCTCAGCACCGCACGCGCGTAGTCCCCGGTCTGCAGCAAGCCGGGCACCACATGAGCCGCGTACTCGCGGATGGCCACCGCCCGCTCCGAGTACTCCATGAACCTCCGCGACCAGTCCGGAAACGCCTCCCGGTACACGTGCGGCCAGAGCTCCACCAGCAACTCGTCCGCGCCGAGGGCCGCGTCCAGCGCACGCGCCAGCCCCAGCGTCGGCTTCGCTCCGGACGCCCGCTCGACCTGGGTGATCCGCGTGCTCACCACATGCGTTCGGTCGCCCAGTTCGGCCTGGGTCAGTCCCGCCGCCGTCCGGAGCCTGCGCACCCGCACACCGAACAGGGCGGCCATCGACGCACTGGGGTCAATTCCGTTGGCCAAGGCATCACTTCCGTTCCTTACCGCCTCAAAAGTAAGGCTGCACCACCTGTCGAGCGTAGGACGATCCGTCGATCCTTGAGCACGGAACGTGACGACTCATATGCGTCGTGATACATCCTCGCTCGACGGAAAGGGACGAACAGGCCGTGCTGACAGAAACCGCGACCCCGGGGGCGAGCATGAACTCCAGCCGCTCGCCCTGCAGTTCCCCTCCTCCCCGCATGGTGCGCAGCTCGCCCGGCGTCACGCCGTCCGATGGATGGAGGAACGGGGCTACCCGTCGGCGTCGGACGCCTCCTGCGCGGTCGCCCTCGTCGTCGGGGAACTCGCGGCGAACGCCGTGCGGCACGGCCGTGTCCCCGGCCGGGACTTCGGTCTCCGGCTCGCCCTCGACCGGGGGGCGGACCTGCTGCGTATCGAGGTCGCGGACGCCGCCTCCGCGAAGCGGCTGCCCGCGGCTGCGCCCTCGTCGTATCCCGAGGGCGAGTCCGGCCGGGGGCTGCTCCTGGTGGACGCCCTGGCCGTGCGCTGGGGGTCGGCGCCGCGCCGCCCGGTGGGCAAGACGGTGTGGGCGGAGCTGCGCCTTGAAGCCTGAGCAGCGGAGAGCGGCGTCAGGCCTGGCGGACCGCGCCCTTGATCGCCGACTGCCCGGCGAGGAACACCGACTCCTCACGGATGAGTGCTCCGGGGCCCGGGGCGTGGATCATCATCCCGTCGCCGATCCAGATGCCGACGTGAGTGGGGTCGTCATGGAAGAAGACCAGGTCTCCGGCCTGGGCGTCAGCGAGCGGGACCTGCGTTCCCGCTCCCCACTGGGCCTGGACGGTCCGGGGAAGCGTGACACCGGCGGCCTTCCACGCGGCCTGGGTGAGACCGGGGGCGTCGTACGATCCCGGCCCGACCGCGCCCCATACGCAGGGCCTGCCGATCTGCTCCCGGGCGAAGGCGATCACTCGCTCGGCGCGGGTGCGGTGGCCGCCGCTGTCCGGCGACGGCCATGATCCGCCGTAGGGGGCGGGGGTGAAGCCGTTGGAGGGGGTGGGTGCGGTAACCGGCTCGGTGACCGGCTCGGTGGGGGCTGCCGGAGCGAGAGCGGGGGCAGGAGTTGCCAGGGCAGGCGTCCAGAACTCCGGGAGGCCGGTGTCGTAGGCCGTACCCGCGGTGGGGTCCGGGACGGTGGGCAGCGTCATGGTGAGCTGCGGGCCGGACAAAGGGCTGGGCTCCGGGGTGGGCACCGGCACGGGAGCCGGTACGGGCTCGTACAGCGGCCATGCCGCCGCGTCGCCGCCGAGGACCGGTAGTGCGTCACCCGGCCAGGCGGTCTCGTCCCTGCGGGACTCGCCCGGCAGAGCCGGTGCGACGCGCTGGGCCGGGATTTCCGGGAGGCCGCCCGTCAGCTCCCGTGCGACACCGGTGAGCGGCTTGGGTTGCTTGGGCGGCCTGGGCGGCATGGGCGCTTCGAGGGCCAGGGGCTCCGCGGGACGTTCCGCCTGGCGCGCGGGGCGTACGGACTCGGGTGCGCGCTCGGGACGGGCCGGCGGCCTCCTGTCCGGCAGCGTCGCCGGCACGATCGGGCCCAACGCGGCACGGGCGGAGTCGAACCACTTGCGGGCGAAGGTTCCGGCCGCGGGCTCCGTGTCCTCCTGGGACCGGCCACGCGTGACCGCGTCCCGCTGGCGTGGGAGCGAAGCGGCGCGGGTCGCGTTGTATCTGCCCGTGTCGCTCTCGGCCCGGTCGTAGAGCCTGTTGACCCACCGCTGGACCTCGTCAGGGCTCGGGCCCTCGCCCTCACGTTCCGACGCCATGTGAAGGGCGCTCCTTCCGTCCGAAAGCGTACGAGAGCACCTGCTTTTCGGTGGAAGTCGCGCACGCAGCGGTCAACTTAGCAAACTTGTGAACCTTCCGTGAAGATCGGGTCTTGGGGGCAGACCGGCCCGGGTGTCACTCGTCGGCCAGGTGCCAGCCCTGGAGGCCGGGCTGCAACAGGATGTCGGCGGCGGTCCGGGTGGCCTCGGACGTGGTGGTTCCGGGCGGGGCCGTGAGGTGGAGGCGGGCGAGATTCTCCTGGAACCCGTCGACCTCGGCATGCCATCCGGCCGGGAGCAGAGATACGAAACGGATCGCTGCCGTCTCTGGCGGCGCCCCGGACGGACCGGTGATCGACACCTGATGGAGGGAGTTCATGGACAGCTCCGCGGAAGAAGGAGAGGGCTGGCGGTGTGAGCCGGGGCCGGCCTGTTCGGCAGGGCCGGCCGGCCCCGGACACGGTCGAGGGTCCGTCAGTCGGAGGAGCCGCTCTTGGCGAGCCGGGCCACCACCACGAGGATCGCGACGGCGAGAGCGGCACCGACGCCGTAGCGGACGCCGTCGGCGGTGTCGCTGGCGAACAGCGCCACCTCGGCGCCGGCGAGGACGGCCAGCAGGGCGGCGAGGGTGGTGGTGGAGCGGGAGGCGGTCATGGGATTTCCTTCCGGTGGGGGGTTGCGTTTCTGGCTGTGCCGGCGGGTGTGACCGGCGGTTCCGCTGGTGCGGGAAGGTCAGTCCGTCAGCTTCATGGCCTGGCGGAACGAGAGCTTGCGGTCGGTCTGGAGGAGCGCCCTGCGGTACACGCGGCTGCTCACCCCGACGATGAAGACCGCTGCGGCGAGGGACAGGACGAGCGCGGCGGCCGGCTCCCACCAGGCGGTCTCTCCCGCCAGGACACGCGCAGGCATGGTGACGGTCGAGGTCAGCGGGAGGAACGAGAGGATCTCCCGCACCCCTCCGGACACGGTGACGCCGAGGATGAACACGAGCGCGGTGATCGCGTTCACCGGCGTCGTGGTGGACTGGATGTCCTCGCTCCGGGTGGCGAGCGCGCCCGCGGCCGCGAACAGGCAGGCCAGGACCGCGATGCCCACGACGTAGAAGACGAGGAACCAGCCGAGGCCGGAGCTGATGTCGGCGAGGAACTCCTGCTCGCCCGTGGCCATCAGGCCGCCGACGCCGACCAGGCAGAACAGCGCCATCTGGGCGAGCGCCAGCAGGGTGGAGCCGACGATCTTGCCGACGAGCAGGGACCGCAGCGGCACGGAGCTGGCGATGAGCTCGACGATGCGGTTCTGCTTCTCCTCCACGACGCTGGTCGCCAGCGCGGCACCGAGCAGGACCGCGGCCAGGTAGAAGAGGAAGCCGAAGAAGTACGTCGTCATCCGGACCGCGCCCTCGGGCGTCTTGTCGGCCGAGAGCAGGACGTGCTTGACCTCCGCCCCCTCGCTGAGGGCGCCCAGGCTGGTGCCCGCTTCCTGCGCGTTCCGGTCGAGGGCGTTCGTCTGCACCGCGGCGCCGATCCAGGTGGCGGCGATGTCGTTCTGCCCGGTGTCGCCGAGCAGGACCCAGCGGCCCCCTCGAACAGCAGCCCGGCGTCGGCCTCACCGGACCGTACGGTCTCACGCACCTGGCCGGCGGACGGCTGCTGCCGGACGGTGATCTCGACGTCCTGGTCGGCCCGGACGGCCAGCGCCTCGGCCTGGCCGGCGATCCGCCCGGCCTGCTGGTCGGCCACCGCGACGGTGATCTTCCCCATCGAGTCGGCCAGGTAGAGCTGGAGCCCGAGCGCGCCCACGATCAGGGCGAGCGTGACCAGCGTCGACGCCAGGAAGCCGCGGTTGGTGAGCTTCACCGAGATCTCGCGGGCGGCGACGATCCGCCAGGAGGCCTGCGTGGCCGTGCGGGACGGGGTTCCGGGAGCCGCGGGCGTGCCCTTCGGGCCGGGCGACGGCTCGGCCCGGTGTTCGGGGTTCGAGGTCACGGTGCTCATGCGGAGGTCATCTCCCGGTAGACGTCGGCGATGCTGGGAACGAGGGGGTGAAGGCGTGCACGGCCCCCGGCTGAGGGCCCGGGTCAGGAGCTCGCCGGGATCGGCGTCGGCGGCCAGCTCGACGCGGGCTCCGTCGGGGAGTTCCTCGACGTCGGTGACGCCGGGGATGTCGCGGGCCCAGCCGGCGGGCGCGCCGGTGACCAGGTGGTAGCGGGGCCGGTCGCGGTGCCGGAGCTCGTCCGCGGTGCCCTTGCCGACGACGTGGCCGGAGGCCATGATCACCAGGTCGTCGCAGAGCCGCTCGACCAGGTCGAGCTGGTGGGAGGAGAACAGCACCGGGATGCCGGCGGTGGCGTACTCGCGCAGCAGGTCGGCCATCGTGTCGACGGCGTGCGGGTCGAGTCCGGAGAAGGGCTCGTCGAGGACGAGCAGCTTGGGGGAACCGAGCAGGGCGGCCGCGATCTGCACGCGCTGCTGGTTGCCCAGGGACAGGGACTCCAGCCGGGCCTGGCTCTTCTCGGCGAGCCCGAGGCGTTCGAGCAGTTCGAGGGTGTGGCGGCGGGCCTCGGCGGTGCCCTCGCCACGGAGCCGGGCCAGATAGACGAGCTGGCCGAGGACGGTCTGCTTGGGGTAGAGGCCCCGCTCCTCCGGCATGTAGCCGAAGTCCCTGCGGTCGGCGGCGGTGACGGGGGCGCCGTCCCAGCGGATCTCGCCGCCGTTCGTGGCCAGTACGCCCATGATCATGCGCATGGTGGTGGTCTTGCCCGCGCCGTTCCCGCCGACGAACCCGGTCAACCGGCCTCTGGACACCGTGAAGGACACCTGGTCGACGGCACGGTGATCGCCGAAGTCTCGTACGAGTTCTTCCAGTTCCAGCATCTGTGTCTTCTCTCAGCTCGGTTGATCGGTGGTTCACGGTGGGGGGAACGAGCGGCGGCGGACCACCGCCGGGTCAGGGCAAGGGGTGCGGGGCCGCTTCCCGCGGGTCGTCCAGGCGGGCGGGGCAGCCGGTCCGTTCGGCCGCCGAGGCCAGCCGGGGCAGGTGCCGGCTCCAGCGATGCGTCTCGTCCATCCGCAGGTTCTGGTAGCCGGGGGCCAGCACCTTGACGACGTGCCAGCCCATGGCGGCGACGGCCTGCGGAAGGCGCGGGGTGAGGTCGACGGCGAGGAGGCCCGCGCCGTCGGCGGTCAGGGCCCGCCGGATCTCCTCCGCGCCCAGGTCCCGCGCGGGCGGCGGAGCCGGCAGCGTGCCCGGCTCCTGGAAACCCTCGACCCAGTCGCGTACGGCCTCGTAGGCGGGCCGGGTCAGCATGTGGGAGAGCCGGTCGTGCTCCGTCACGATCGGGCCGAGGTGTCCGGTCTCGCCCTGCGCGCTCAGCGCCCGCAGCGCGGCCCGTACCTGCCACGCCTCCTGGAACGCCTTGGCGGCGGCCTCGCCCGGCCGGGTCGACGCCTTCATGCCGACGGTGGCCAGGGCGCGAGGGCCCTCCGGGTCGAGCAGGCAGGCGGTCATGCACCAGAGGCCGGGTACGGCGGTGGGGATGCGGGCCAGGACGGGGGTGAGCCCGGCCGCGCGTGCCCGCTCCCACACCGCCAGGAGCGCGGTGTCGGCGGGTGACGGGGTGTACGTCGGCAGCCGCAGCCGGCGGTCCCAGGCGACGGTGAGGGCGTCCCGCTCCGTCACCTCGGTCATCGCTGCGGCGAGAGCGGTCTCGTGGCTCGCGCCGGCCGCCGCGCCCGACGGGCTCGGGTCGAACAGGTCGGCCCGGCGGGCGGGCCAGTCGACGAGGTCCGCCGGGACGAGGACGGGGGTGTCCGAGTCCAGGGCGCGGGCCTCGTACCAGGACAGGTCGGCCGCCTCGGCGTCCGGGTGGGACAGGGCGTGGCCCGGGTGGTACGCGTACAGCGTCGTGCCGTCCAGGCCGGCCGCGGTGCCCGTGCGGGCGGGGTACGCGGCCGAGGGGTGCAGAGCGCGCCGCTCCACGGCCTCGCCCGCTCCGCGCAGCAGCGCATCGACCCGGGAGGTACCGCTGGCCCCGGCGAACCGGGAGGACAGCGGGGGGTCCAGGTCCAGGAGGGCGGTACCCGGGCGGGCGGGGGCGGTGGCAGCGGAGCCTGCCGAACCCGCCGGGCCCGGGGCCCCGGCCGAGACCCCAGACCCCGCAGAACCCACCGTGCCCGTGAAGCCCTCCACCGGCTGGAGTTCGACCGCGCTGCTCCACAGCGGGTCGCCGTCGTGCGGAGGCGTCACCGCGTAGCGCAGGGCGACGCCCGACGCGGGGGCGAGGGTGGCCGGGATGTCGATCATCGTCGGGCCTCGATGCCCGCGGGGGTGAGGAAGGGCAGGGCCGGGGTGCCGTCCCGCAGGGCGGTGAGGGCCAGGAGGACACCCGCCGAGCCGGTGCCCAGGTCCGTGGAGAGGCGGTAGCCGTAGTTGCCGAGGAAATCGACGCGACCGGGTTCGGCGGCGATCGCCTCCCAGCCGAGGGCTTCGAGGTGGAAGCCCAGGACGTCCCGCTCGGCCGCGCTGCCGCCGTCCTCGAGGGCGAGGATCTCGCCCGCGCGTCCGTGCAGCAGGCCGCACGACGTGGCGAAGCCGCCCCGCCGCAGGTTGACGAGCCGCTTCACCGCGGTGCGCAGCCGCTCGTCGTCGGGGGTGTGCCGGAGCGCGGCCCGCAGCGCGAGCACGATGCCTGCGGAACCCTCCAGCCCGGGGCTGAGGAAACGGTCGTCGAAGTCGGCCCGCTCGATGAGCTCCAGTTCCGCGTGGAGTTCGGCCACGGCCCGCTTCAACAGGTCGCCGCAGCCCGTGTGTTCGTAGAGGCGCAGCAGCAGGAGGGCGCTGCCGCAGCGGCCGTGCAGCAGCCCGATGCGCTGGGGCGCCGGGGCGTCGGGCAGCCGGTCGGCGAGCTGGAGCGCCTGGCGCAGGCCCTGGTCGTCCCCCCGCCGGGCGGCCAGGTGCAGTGCCGTCAGTCCGAGGCCCGAGAGGCCGGTCGCCAGGGTCGTCGCCACATTGGCGTCGCATCCGGCGAAGGCACGCTCCATGACGGCGTCGGCGGCGCCGGGGTGACCGAGTTCGTCCAGGGTGTACGCGATGCCGGCGAGGCCGGTGAAGAAGCCGGGGCCGTCGCCGGTGACCTGCCCGGCCTGGCCGAGCAGCCACTCGACGTGCTCGGCGGGCACCTCGGCACCGGCGCGGTGGAGCGCCCAGAGCACGCCGGCCGCCCCGTACGAGAAGGTCACGCCCCCGTCGGCGACGATGAACTGCGAGACGTCACCCGGGTAGAGGCGGTCGGTGCGCTCGGGGGTGGCCGCCTCGACGATGGAAGCGGCGATGTTCGCGATCAGGTTCCCGGTCTCCTCCCCGGCGGCGGGCCAGCGCACGCCGAACTCCGTCCGCGCGCCCAGGACATCGTCGCCGAGACCGCGCTCGATCTGCTGGGCGAAGGACTCGGGGAGGGGAAAGTCACGGACCGCCGTGTCGATCAGGGTGCGGATCTTCTCCGTGCCCCACGGCACGACATGCGGCATGGGGACGAACATCGTCAGCCGGAGCACGTCCAGCGCGAACAGGTCGACGGCGGGGCCCCGGAGGTGGTCGGGCGCCCGGAAGCCGAGGGAGCCCATGGCCTGCGCGCGCATCTCCTCGGCGGGGGTGGCGGTCTCCATGTCGATGAAGGCGACGGTGTCGTCGGAGTCCACGAGGATGTTGCCCGGGTGCAGGTCGCCGAAGACCACACCGCGTTCGTGCATGGCGGCCACGGCCTCGGCGACCTGGTCGATGATGCGCAGCGCCCAGTCCGCGTACTCCGCCCTGGCCCGAGGCGTGTTGTCGGTGCTGCCGTAGGGGTGGCGCAGGCGTACGAGCTCCGTGAGCGGGGTGCCGTCGACGAAGTCACGGGCCAGGAAGTGGTGTTCGTTCCCCTTGCGTACGTCCCTCAGCGCGGGCACGGACGGGAGCCCGGCGAGCCGGGACAGCGCCCACTGCTCGCGGTCGAGGCGGGCCACGGCGTCGTCCCCGGCCGCGTCGAGGCCGGCGAACGGGCGGGCCTCCTTGAGCAGGACCTCGCTGCCGTCCCGCTTGTCGACGGCACGGTAGACGCCGCCGCCGTTGGAGAAGTGCAGGGCCTTGTAGACGCGGAAGGGGAAGTCGCCGAGGGTGCGGGCGCGCCGTTCGGCGAGTGCCTCCTGGAGGAACGAGGGGATCGCGACCCAGGAGGGGGTGTGGAACCCGGGGCGCCGCTCGTCGGGGACGAGTTCGCCGTCCGGGGTGGTGATCGCGGGAGTGAGGGTGCCGTCCTTGAGCCGGGTGGTCTTCAGTACGAAGCCCCCGTAGCGCACGTGGAGCGGGCCCTCCCGCCAGCGCAGATCGCTCAGGATCGAGGGGGCACGGGTGCCGCCGACGAGCTGCTCCAGGCCGTCCAGGGCCTGCTTCAGCTCCGTCTCGTCGGCGGGGTAGATGGTGATGAACTTGCCGCTGGCGCTGCGGTCCCCGTACTTGCTGCCGCGGCGGGCGAGGGTCTCCGGGTCGGATATGTACTTGTACATGAGCCCGTGCTCGACGCAGTACGGTGCGACGGTGTCGAGGAGTCCGGCCGCGTTGTCGGGGGACGCCGCGACGTGGATCTTCCATCCCTGGTCGGGGACGCGGGAGTCGGGTGGGACGCAGACCGTCCACTCCCGTCCCCGGGTGGCCGTCCAGCCCTCGGGCAGGTTCCGGCCCTCGTGGAAGTCCGCGCCGACGGACTCGGTGGCGGGGGCGTCGTAGAAGAGCGAGTCCGCGCGGCAGAAGTTGATGAACCGGGTGTCGAGCACGGTGTCTCCAGGGTCAGAAGGGCAGGAACGGAAGCACGTAGGTGCGGTGCAGGGACTTCCACAGGGGCACGCTGCCGAGCTCGACCTCGGCGGTGCCGGTGGCCGGCGCGGGGGTACGGGCGAGGTCCAGTGGGTAGGCGGTCGAGTTCATGAGCACGGTGTCTCCCACGTCCACGGGGAAGTAGGCGGAGACCGGGACCTCGGTCTCGCCGGACGGGGCTGATCCCACCCGGGCGGTGGCGACGGGGTCGTTCAGCACCAGGCCGTTCGTCCGCAGTGTCACCTGCTGCCCGGGACGTATCCCCTCGGTCGCGGAGCCCTCCGGCAGGACCAGTCGGGTGCCGCCGGCGTCGGTGACGTAGGCGGCGGCCGCCGTCTGACGGACCGGCAGGAACAGCGCGGCGCACGCGAGAGCGGCCAGCAGGGTGCAGACGGCTCCGACCCGGACCGGGCGGACGCCGGCGGCCTTCACCTCGGTGGAGAGCCTCAGGGCGCCGCGGATCACGATCCACGCGAGGTACGACAGTCCGGAGGCGGCCATCAGGAGCCCCACCCAGCCGACCCGCTGGAGGGTGCCGAGCCAGGTGTGGAGGGCGGCGCTCAGGAAGTACACGGGGAAGGCGAGGCAGGCGAAGCCGTACGCGATGGTCCAGCGGGTGGGCAGTTCGCGCTGGTAGGTGCCGCCGAAGAGGAACCGGGCGAGCGTGCGGCGGGCGTCGGCCATGGCGCGGTCACGCAGGTAGGGGACGTCCACGTGGCTCATGAGGGCGATGTAGCCGTCGAGTTTGATGAACGGCGTCAGGTTGAGCAGGGCCGTTCCGTAGCTGGTGACCGCGAAGAAGAGCAGGCAGGTCTTGGCGGTGCCGTCGTCGAGGGGCCAGGCCGCGAGGGCCGAGGCGGCCGCCAGGGACGTCTGGACCGCCGGGCCGGCGAGGGCCGTGTGGACCCGCTGCCGGCGGGCCGGAAGGCGCCAGGCGTCGGAGACGTCGCAGAAGAACGCCGGCATCAGGTAGAAGAGCATGACGCCGATGCGTGAGGGGCGGCCCCCGTAGCGGATGAGCACGGCGGCGTGGCCCAGCTCGTGGATGGACACGCCGAGCAGCAGGGCGAAGAGCACTCCGGCGAACGTGCCCGCGGACAGAGGGCTGTTCAGCGTCACCGCGACCGCGTCCCACTGGGCGGCGAGGGCGCCGACACCGAGCAGGACACAGAGCAGGGCGGCCGCCACCGCGCCCCGGGAGAAGAGGCGGGCGAACAGCGGGCCCAGGGCCTGCATGGTGCGTCCCGGCCGCAGCAGCGTGAGCTGGAGCGTCATGGGCGGGACGATCTGGAAGCGGGGGGCGAGCGCGGGTGCCGGGGTCTCGCCGTCGTCGAGCAGCTTGAGCGAGTCGAGCCGCGAGATCGCGCTGCCCACCCGCTCGGTGTTCCAGGCACCGCCCAGCCGGGCGGCGAGGGTCTCGTGGTCGCGCTCCCCGTCCAGTTCCTGGACGAGATCCGCGACCTTCTCGTTGATCCTTACGTAGCGTGCGCCGTGCTGGAGGACCCAGTCGCCCTGGCCGTCGGCCGGCGAGTGGACCTCGGCGCTCGGGGCGAGGCGGGGGCGCCGCGCATGGGCCGGGACGGTGGGGGGCGGTGGACTCGTGACAGCGCTCATGGAGTTTCCTATCGGGACGGCTGCGGGGAGTGGGAGAGCGCGGTGCACCCTTGCGGGGGTCCGGCCGGACGGGCCGGCCGGACCACCGCAGATCCTCGGTGTCGCCCGAGGGGGCTCCAGCTCGCGGAAGGGAACCGGCTACTCCGTCTCCCGTCGCGTCAGTGCGCTCGCCGGTGTCGCTCTCAGGTGAGGGTGATGGAGGTGGCGACGGAGGCGCTGATGGCCGTGCCGACGGAGACGCCGGTCCAGAATCCGGGGGCCTCCAGGGCCTCCAGCTCCTGCATCTCCAGCTCGCCGAGCTCGGCGTGCTCGATGTTCTCGACGGTGCCCAGGTTCTCGCTCATGTCAGTTGCCTCTCTGCGGAGTTCTGTGAGGGGTGCTGCGGATGGTGTGCGTGGGCGCCGGTCAGGTCAGGGTGACCGAGACGCCCACCGAGACGCCGGTGGAGAAGGCGACGCTGAAGGTGCCCCAGCCCGGAGCCTCCAGAGCCTCCAGCTCCTGCATCTCCAGCTCGACGGGCTCGGCGTTCTCGAAGTTCTCGACGGTGCCCAGGTTCTCGCTCATGTCAGTTGCCTCTCTGCGGAGTTCTGTGAGGGGTGCTGCGGATGGTGTGCGTGGGCGCCGGTCAGGTCAGGGTGACCGAGACGCCGACCGAGACACCGGTGGAGAAGGCGACGCTGAAGGTGCCCCAGCCCGGAGCCTCCAGAGCCTCCAGCTCCTGCATCTCCAGCTCGACGGGCTCGGCGTTCTCGAAGTTCTCGACGGTGCCCAGGTTCTCGCTCATGTCAGTTGCCTCTCTGCGGAGTTCTGTGGATGTGGTGGATCGGGCCGGCGGGACCGGCTCGGTCAGGTGAGGCTCCAGGCGACGGAGACGATCGAGATGCCGACGCTGACGCCGGCGCTGGTGGCCCAGCCCGGGGCCTCCAGGGTCTCCAGCTCCTGCATCTCCAGCTCGGTGCCGAGCTCCTGCAGCTCCTGCTCGACCGAGTTGTTGTGCGCCATGGTGTTCTCCTTGTGTTGTCGGTTCGGTGGTGCGGATTCGTGCGGTGGTGCGGGTGGTGCTGGTTCTCCTCCCGGTCAGGCGCTCAGGCCGCCGGGAGGGGTTCGGGGGAGCCGGCCGTGGAGGCGGTCGGCTCGGTGGCCTCGGCGAGGAGCGCGACGATGTCGTCGGCGCTCAACCCGGCGAGGGTGGGAAGTCCGGCGCCCCAGGCGCGCACGCTGCGCAGGGCGATGGGGTGGCGCAGGTGCGGGGCGAGGTGCACGGTGCGGTCGATCCGCCAGCGCGCCATGAGCTGTTGGAGACCGTCGTCGGGCCGCGGCGCGAGCCAGGGAGCTCCCTGCCGCAGGCGCTCCCACAGCCTGTGGACGCGGTCGGCGCTGCCGAAGCGGGTGTCTCCCCGCAGGGCCTGCCGCCACACGACCGGCCACAGTGCGGACACCGCGCGCATCTTGGCCATGCCCAGCGTGGTGGAGAGCTCGTTGGCGAGGGCCCAGCACTTCACCGCGTACGGGTTGCGGCCGATGTTGATGGTTCCGCGCTGGCTCTCGGCGCTGAGCCGGGCGGCCCGCAGCCTCTCGGCCGCGGGGGCCGGCAGGCCGGCGGCGACGCACCGGGCCAGTTCGTCGCCGACCGTGAGCAGGCGGCCCGCCAAGTCCTCCACGGCGGCGTCCTGTTCGGGAAGGTCGAGGGTGTCGCTGCTGTACGGGATGACGGTCCTGAAGACCGCTTCGAGTACGCCGTCCATGACGAGGTGCCCCGGGAGGGTCTCGGTGGCCTCGGGCACCCGGAGGGCGGCGCGGGGGCGCAGGCACTCCCCCATGGCGATGCGTTTGCCGTCCTGGTGGGGGAAGCAGGCCACGGGTCCCGCCTCGCTGCCGGTGCCGAGAGTGGTGGGAACCGCGAGGACCTCGGCGTGTTCTCCCCACGGCAGCGGGAGCGCCACCAGTCCGCTGCGCTGCCCGGAGGTCAGGTAGGGCAGGAGTTCGGGGCGGCGTCCGACGGCGGCGGTGAGCTTCGCGAAGTCGAGGGTGCTGCCCCCGCCGACACCGACGACCAGCTCACCGGGAGAGAGCCGGGAGGCGGCGGCCTCGACGGCCGGCATTCCCGCGTCCGCCGGGGTGAGAGCCCGGGTGGGCGTGAACCCGGCGCGGACGGTCTCGGCGAGGATCCTCCGGGTGACGGCGTGGTCGGCCACGGCCGGGTCGGCCAGGACGGTCACGCCGGTGGGGCGCAGTTCCCGCAGCAGTACGGGAATCCGGTCGTAGGTGTCGAGGGAGACGGGCACGGTGTCAGCTCCTCGCGGCCAGGGAGGGCGCCGGCAGCAGGCTGTCGAGCCCTTCCTCCACGCAGGTCATGAGCTCGGCGACCTCGGCGCGGCTGTAGGTCAGGGAGGGCACGAGCTGGATGCCGGAGGGTCCGGGGTGGACGATGGCGCCCGCGTGCCGGATGCGGGTGACTAGGTCGGCGACGTCCGTCCCGGCCAGGGCGCGGCCGTCCGGGTGGGTCATGTGCAGGGTGCGGAAGCAGCCGACGCCGGTGAGGTGGGTGGCGAGGGGTGCCGCTCGACCAGTTCCGCGAGTCCCTGCTGGAGCCAGGCGGCGACGTCGCGGCCCGCCGTGACCGCGTCGAGGCGCTCCATCTCGGAGATCGTGGCGCTGATGGCGGCGCACGCGAGGGCGGTCGCGCCCTGGGTCTCGGCGTGGGCGAACATCGTGTCGTGCTCGACCAGGGCCCGGGTCACCCGGTGGGACATCACCAGGGCGGCGGCGGGGCAGGCCCCGTTGGTCAGGCCCTTGGAGGTGACGAGTACGTCGGGCAGGCCCGGCCAGCTCTCGGAGGCGAACCAGCTTCCGGTGCGGCCGAAGCCGGTGGCGACCTCGTCGGCGACCAGGAGGAAGCCGTGCTCGTCGCGCAGGCGGCCCAGTTCGGCCACGAACGACGCGTCGAGCGGGAGGGTGCCGGTGCCGAGGACGGGTTCCACGACGACCGCGGCGACCTGGCTGCCGAGGGCGGCCATCAGCCGGCCGAGTTCGGCGGTGTCGTTCGGGGTGACGTGGCGGATCAGCCGCTGGTCCACTCCGTAGACCCGCTGGCCCAGGTCCTCCCCGGTCAGGGCGAACCCGCCGAAGGTCAGTCCGTGGAAGCTGCCCCGCAGGGCGACCACCAGGTTGCGGCCGGGCTGCCCCTGTACGGCGTGGTGGATCCGCGCCAGTTTCATGACCGCGTCGTTGGCGACTCCGCCACCGGTGGAGAAGAGCACCCGGTCGTAGTGCTCGGGCCCGCAGACCCGCAGCAGGTCCTCGGCGGCGCGGCGGGCGTAGCTGTTCTCGAAGCGGAAGGCCCCGAGGTAGGAGGCGTGCTGGGCGACTTCGGCGATGGCCTCGGCGATGCGCGGGTTGCCGTAGCCGAGGTTCACGTTCCACAGCCCGCTGTCGGCGTCGAGTGCGGTGCTGCCGTCCGCGAAGGTGACGCGGTGTCCGGCGGCGCCGACGGCGCAGAGGCTGTCGTCACCGTGGCTGGAGGGCGGTATGAGGTAGGGCCAGAGCGCGGTCATCGGGAGGCTTCCGTGGTCAGGAGCGTCACGCGGTGACGCTCGCCGGGCGGGGAGAGGAGCTGGCGGGAGGTGATGGTCAGGCCGGACGTGGTGAGCTCTTCCTCCAGGCGCGGCAGGTCGAGGACGGCCACGCGGTCCGTGCAGACCGGGACGGGGCTGTCGCCTCGCGGCGGGTCGGCGGGGAGCAGGGTGACCGTGCGGCTGTCGGCGCCGGCGGGCCAGTGCTCGTACAGCTCGTAGACGGTGCCGCCGGCTCCGGTGACCCGGACGGCCGTCTCGTCGGGTGCGTCGCAGTCGCCCCGCTCCAGGACGGTCAGCAGGAACCGGCCGCCTTCGGCCAGGTGTGCGAGGACCCCGCGGTACAGGCCCGCGCGGCCGTCCTCGTCCAGGAGCGAGAGCGAGGTGGTGCCGAGCAGGATGTGCGGGAACCGCTGTCCGAGTGCGAAGCGGGACATGTCGCCCCGCACCACGGTGCAGCGCTCTCGCATCGACGCCGGAGCCCGGTCCAGTGCGGTCCGCAGCAGCGCCAGCATGTCGGTGGACAGGTCGAGGGCGGTGACCTGCCGGCCGATGGCGAGCAGCGGCAGCGTGAACCGCCCCGACCCGGCCGCGAGATCGAGCACGGCACCGGGCGTCGCCCGCACCGCGGTCAGCAGGGCCCGGGTCTCCGGGTCGTCGTAGGTGGCGAGGTCGTGGTACATCGGGGCACCGAGGGCGTCGTACAGACCGCAGACCCGGGCCCTGTCGCCGAGCTCGGCGATCCGGCGGGCGGCGAGGGTGAGTGCGTGGGCCGACGCGGCCTCGTGGTGCGCGGGCCCGTCGCCCGACGCGGTCTCGTGGCCGGACGCGGACTCGTGGCCCGACGCGGACTCGTGGCCCGACGCGGTCTCGTCGGCCGCCAGAGTCTCGCGGGCCGCCTCAGACCCGTCGACCTCCGCGGTCACGCTGCTCTGCGAGAACCCGCCGGCCTCCGCGGTCACGCTGCTCGCCGAGAACCCGCCGGCCTCCGCGGTCTCACAAAGCGCCGTAGGCCCTTCGGCCGCCGCGCTCGCGCGGCCCGCCGTCGTCCGGTCGGCCACCGCGGTCTCGCGGGCCCGCGTCGTCTCATGGCCCGTCGCCGCGTCGCGGACCGTCGCCGCGTCGCGGACCGTCGTCGCATCGGTCGTCGTGACGGGCATCGTCGGGGCGCTCATCGTGCGGCCGCCGGGACGCGCATCGCCACGGGCAGCGGCAGGTCGTGCCGGGAGAACAGGTCGACCAGCTGGTCCAGCTCGGCGGCGGGGACGAGGTCGCCGGTTTCTCCGGAGGTCGCGAGGAGGCACTCCAGGGCTTGTGCGGCCCGTCGGTCGACGGCGAACAGGCGGTTGCCGGCCACGATGTACGCCTCCCCCTCGCCGCCCGGGTCCGAGTCCGCGTACAGCACGATCGGCAGGGCCGGGTCCGCCAGGTCGGCGCCGGCGCCGGACTCGGCGAGGCCGGGCGTCAGCCGGGAGCCGAACCCGGAGACCCGCAGACCGGTGGCTCCGCGTGCCATGAGGCTGCGCAGCGCGCCGACGGCTTCGAGGTAGCGGGCCAGGAAGGGGCGTGCGCGCAGGGCCTCGGCCCGCGCCCCGGCCGGCAGGGCCGCGTCCAGTGCGGCGGCGCCGGATCCGGTCCGGGCGAAGCGTTCGGTGAGGATGTCGAGGCTCTCGTCGACCGTGCCGAGCACCGCTCCCGTGGGGCTGATGGACAGCTGCCCGTTCCGGTCGGCGTAGAGGCGCAGGGCCGGTCCGTCCGCCGGGTCGGAAGCACCGCTCAGGGCGGCCGGGTCGGCCAGCAGCACCGAGGAGGTGATGAGGAACTCGGGGAAGACGCCTTCGGCGAGCGCCCGGTCGGCGTCGGCGAGGAAGGCCTCGAAGTCGTGCCGGTCGAAGACGCGTATGACGGTCGGGCCGAAGACGGTCATGAAGGGGCTGGCGGCGTAGGCGTGGGTCTGCAGGAAGAAGTCCTGGCCGTTGGAGAACTCGTCGCCGGGCTCCGTGAGGCTGCCCTGGTAGCCGACGGCGGGGGCGAGGTCGCCGGTGCCGTCGTCGGGCGCCAGCAGCAGGGTGCGGGGGCCGACGAGTCCGGCGGCCGTGACAGCGGGGATGTGCGCCGCGTCGGCCAGGACGAGCGTGCCGACGCCGGCGCCGGCGGGCCCGGCGAGCGGGGCGGCGGTGGCCCAGGAGATGAGGTGCTGCTTCAGACGTGCACGAGCTGTCATGTTCATGCCAGATTGGTCCTTTACTGGTCTGCTTCCCCCTCTGCGTCCGGGCAGCAGGGAATCGGGTTCGAGCGGTCGGCCACGAGCGGGCACCGAGCGATCGGTCAGTGCGGTGCCGTCACCGACCGCAGGATCGCCGACAGGTCCGCGAGCGACTCCTGGGCGCCGAAGAGCTTGTGCACGGCGGTGGTGTTCAGGACGATCTCGTCCACCCCCACCTCTTCGTAGGCCCGGAGCGCCTTGACCACCTGCGGCAGATCGCCACCCGCGAACGCGCCGGTCTCCACGACACCGCGCGCCACGTCCTCGATCCGCCCCGAGCCGACGTCCACACCGGCCCGGCCGAGCATGTCCAGATAGTGCGGGGCCTGCATGTGCGGCGCGTTGCCCGCCAGAGCCAGCCGTTCGGGCCCGGCGCCCTCACGCCCCTCCTTCTCCAGCCCCGCGGGAACCATGGCGACGACACGGGGCGGTGACGTCCGTCCCGCCCGCGCCGCGCCCTCGGCCACCGCGGGCAGGATCACGTCCCGCAGATATCCGGGCGGCGTCAGCCAGGTGATCACGACGTCCGCCACCTCCCCCGCCAGCCGGGCCATGCCCGGCCGCAGCACGCCCAGGCCCACGTCGACCCTGGGTGCCGCGGCCGGGGCCAGCTGGCCCCGGAAGGTGAAGTGCGGGCCGTCCATGGCGACCGTCTCGCCGTCGAGCAGCCGGCGCACCGCCGTCACGTACTGGCGAGCCACCTGGAGCGGCTTCTCGTACGGCGCTCCGAGGATGTTCTCCTGGAAGGCCCTGGCTCCCGGGCCGAAGCCCGCGATCACCGGTTCCCCGGTGGCCAGGGCCACGGACCGCGCTTGCAGAGCCGCCTCGTACGGGTGACGCAGGGGCATCAGCGTGACGCCGAAGCCGGTCGGGACCCGGAACCCGGCCCCGGCCAGACCGGTGAAGGTCTGGTGGGGCTCCATCACCATGGCCTGTCCCTGCCAGAGGCGCCTCGCCCCGGTCCACCGGACCAGTCCGGCGAAGGGGAGTGCCTGCTCCAGACGGCGGGGTACGCAAGGGAGGAGCACGGAGTAGTCGGTCATGGCGTCGGGTTCTCCTGGGTCGTGATGTCGGGCCGGCCGCTGCCGCTGACTACTTCCAGTCGTTGTTGTTCTTCGGCAGCTGGACCGGGCCGGGCAGCAGGTCGCCGATGAGCTGGAGCCACGCGCGGGGGTCGGCCCCCGGGAAGAACGCCGTACCGTTCCCGTTCCCGTTCCCGTTCCCGTTCCCGCGCTCCGCCGCCGCCACGGACACCGACGCCGTGACCGTCTCCGTCGCCGCCACCGACTCCGCCACCGTCCGGCTGCCCGCCGGCTGCTCGGCGGCGAAGGCCGTTCCCTGGCCGCCCAGGGCGATCATCCCTGCGGTCAGCAGACCGACGACGACGTGTCCACGGCGGCGGAACGACTGCGTGCTGCGGGACGTGGCGCGGTTCACGGATGTCTCCTCGATGCTGGATGCGGCGTTTTCGTTCTGCGCTGTTCGTGCTTCCTTGCGAGAACGACTCTGCCGTCTGGCGAGGGCCGTCACGAGGCCATTTGCGCGCAGCTTGCTGCACCTGCGGATTCCTCAAGCTGCAGCGGCGGGCCCTCACGCCCTGCCCGCTCGCCGTCACCGAATTGGCTGTCCGATACCAGAACTAAGGGACATATGTTGATAATCCGTCATTGACAGTCGAGTGCGGGCGCTCAAGGATTCCAGGGACCGCATGTGTGATCGATCATCAACAGGGGGAGACACATGGGCAATCCGCTTGCATTCCTGGGCGTGAACGAGGAAGAGGAACGGCTGTACCGCGCACTTTTGAGACGCGGCTCGTCTTCGCCCGCGTCCGGCGCCCAGGAGCCCGGTCCGGACTCGCACACGCCGTTCGAGGAGTCAGCTCTGGACCGGCTGGTGGCGTTGGGGATCGCCACCCGGAACACCCAGGGCGCGGTCCGCCCGGTCCCTCCGCCCCGGGCCGTGGACACGTTGATCGACGGCCGGCTGCGCCGCCTGCGGGAGGAGCTGGAGAGCGAGGCCACGCGGCACTCGGTCATCGAGTCCCTGTTCCTGGAGCGTCTGACCACCCCCTCCTCGCCCCGCGCGGACGCCGCCGACGGCGGCCAGATGATCACGCAGTTGCACGGGATCGAGGCGGTCAGGGAAGCCATCGACGAGCTGACCTTCTTCGCCCGGACCGAGGACCTGACCACGGAGCCGACCGGCATCCTGACCGAGGAGTCGATCGCCGTCTCGCATCCGATCAACATGCGGTTGCTGCGCCGTGGCGTGCGGATGCGCATGATCATGGGGTCCGCGATCATGCAGGACGACACCACCCTCACCTATATGCGTGAGCTGGTCTCACACGGCGCCGAGGTGCGGATCTCCCACCACCCCATCGAGCGCGTGATCATCGTCGACCGGTCGGCCGCGCTGACCCCCATCAACCCCGCGCACACCTCGGTGGGGGCGCTGCTGGTACGTGAAGCCGGACTGGTGGCCACGCTGGTCACGCTCTTCGAGCGCATGTGGGAGGCCGCGGAGGAACTCCCCGGCGAGGACGCGGACATGCCGTCCGACATCGAACGCGAGATCCTCGCCATGCTCAGGGAAGCCGACAAGGACGAGACCGCGGCGCGCCGCCTCGGGGTGTCCGTACGCACCTACCGCAAGCACCTGGCCACGATCATGCGCCGTCTCGGCGCCGCGAACCGGGTGGAGGCCGCGCTGCTCGCTCACGAGAAGGGCTGGCTGAGCTGAGAAAAAGGCGTACGGCGCGTACAGCACGTACCTGTCGTGCTCGTACGCGCCGACGCGCCGCTGGGGCAGGGCCTCGCTGGGCCTACTCTTCGTCTTCGGGCTTCTCCGCCTCGTTGATCTCCTCTTCGAGACCGAGCTGCTCGATGAGCCACTTGTCGAACTCGATCGCGGCGCGCACCCAGCTGACCGTCGAGGAGACGAAGTGCTCCAGGCTGACACCCATGCCGATCAGCATCTGGGCCTCGCCGATCAGGCGGACCGTGCCGTCGTCGTGGGTGTGGCTGTAGACCTTGGGCCACAGGGTGCGGCGGTTCCAGTCGTCGATGGACTCCAGGATCTGCGGCTTCGCCTCGATCTCATGGGGCCGGTCGTAGAACGTCCGCACGGAGAAGACCTGCTGGTCTTCCTCACCCCGGAACATGAAGTAGGTGCGGAACTGCTCCCACGGCGCCGCGAGGTCTCCCTCGTCGTCGACGACGTACTTGAGCTCCATCTGGTCGAGGAGCTGCTTCACGAGGTCCTGATCCGGGACGACGGGGCCGGCCGGGCCGCCGGACTGCGGCTCGGGCTGGCCCCCGAAGTTCGGAATCGAGGACGGGTCGATGGTCACCGTGAATTTCCCTTCGTACGGATTCCGCCATCCTCCCCCATGCGGGGAGGGGGGTGGCAAGCCCGGACAGACCCTGTCAGCCCTCGGCTGACACGATCCGGACAAGCGCAACCTCCAAGTACCCGGACCCGTCCTCCTCACCGGCGGACACGGAGGAGGCGATCACCTTGGCGGCAGCGGACAACCAGCCGGAAACGGGCAGCGGGCACACCCGGTGGGGAGTGGTCCTGCCGATCCTGGCCCTGCCCGTGCTCGTCCTCGGTTTCCTGATCATCGGCCTGTTCGCGTGGGCTCTGTCGGACGAGGACGACCCGCGCGCGGGCGACCCGTCGAAGGTGCCGTGCGCCGAGGCGCTGGCCTTCGGCGGCGCCGAGCGCCCCGCGAACGCCCGGCCCGGCCGCTGCACCGTGCAGCACGGCATCGACACCGCGTACACGGCGGTGCTGCGGATGCCGCGCGAGGACGTACGCGCCTGGCTGCGCGAGACGTATCCGAACGCGCCGGGGATCCGCACGGGCGACCCCTGCGGCGCCCTCTGTCTCGAGGTGAGCCACGAGGACGGGCTGCCCGCCTCGGCCGAGGCACATGTGGTGCAGGTGCGGGTGGACCACGAGAACGCCGAGACCGCGCTGGTGCGGTTCTCGGCGTTCACGATGTGACCCTCTAGAGCGTCTTGCCCGTCGCCGGGCCCACGATCAGGCCCCCCTCGAAGCGGTCCACCCGGACCGTGTCGCCGTCCTTGATCTCGCCGGAGAGGATCTCCTTGGCGAGGCGGTCGCCGATGGCGGACTGGACGAGGCGGCGCAGCGGGCGGGCGCCGTACGCCGGATCCATGCCCTCCTCGGCGAGCCAGGCCAGGGCCCCGGGCGTGATGTCCAGGGTGAGGCGCCGCTCGGCGAGACGCTTGGCCAGTCGGTCCAGCTGGAGCTCGGCGATGCGCTCCAGCTCCGGCTTGGTCAGCGCGGCGAAGACGACCAGGTCGTCCAGGCGGTTGAGGAACTCCGGCTTGAAGGAGGTCCGCACCACCTCAAGGACCTGCTCCTTCTTCTCCTCCTCGCTGGTCACCGGGTCGACCAGGTACTGGCTGCCCAGGTTCGACGTCAGCACGAGGATCGTGTTGCGGAAGTCGACCGTGCGGCCCTGGCCGTCGGTGAGCCGGCCGTCGTCCAGGACCTGGAGCAGGATGTCGAAGACCTCGGGGTGGGCCTTCTCCACCTCGTCCAGCAGGACCACGGAGTACGGCCGTCGGCGGACCGCCTCGGTGAGCTGGCCGCCCTCCTCGTAGCCGACGTATCCGGGCGGGGCTCCTACCAGGCGGGCCACGCTGTGCTTCTCGCTGTACTCCGACATGTCGATGCGGACCATCGCCCGCTCGTCGTCGAAGAGGAAGTCGGCGAGGGCCTTGGCCAGTTCGGTCTTGCCCACGCCCGTCGGGCCGAGGAAGAGGAAGGAGCCGGTGGGCCGGTCGGGGTCGGAGATGCCGGCGCGGGAGCGCCGTACGGCGTCGGACACCGCCCGCACCGCCTCGGTCTGCCCGATGAGGCGCTTGCCGAGCTCGTCCTCCATGCGCAGCAGCTTCTGCGTCTCGCCCTCCAGCAGGCGCCCGGCCGGGATGCCGGTCCAGGAGGCGACGACGTCGGCGATGTCGTCGGAGCCGACCTCCTCCTTGACCATGGTGTCCTTGGCGACCTCTTCTTCGGCCTCGGAGGCGGCCTCCAGCTCCTTCTCCAGGGCCGGGATCTCGCCGTAGAGCAGCTTGGAGGCGGTGTCGAAGTCGCCGTCGCGCTGGGCGCGTTCGGCCTGGCCGCGCACCTCGTCGAGGCGTTCCTTCAGCTCACCGACGCGGTTGAGGGACTGCTTCTCCTTCTCCCAGCGGGCGGTGAGGCCGCGCAGCTCCTCCTCCTTGTCGGCGAGGTCGCGGCGCAGCTTGTCCAGCCGCTCACGGGAGGCGGCGTCGGTCTCCTTGCCGATCGCCAGCTCCTCCATCTTCAACCGGTCGACGGCGCGCTGGAGTTCGTCGATCTCGACCGGGGACGAGTCGATCTCCATACGGAGCCGGGAGGCCGCCTCGTCGACCAGGTCGATGGCCTTGTCGGGCAGGAAGCGGGAGGTGATGTACCGGTCGGAGAGCGACGCGGCGGCGACCAGCGCGCTGTCCGCGATCTGCACCTTGTGGTGGGCCTCGTAGCGCCCCTTGAGCCCGCGCAGGATCGCGATGGAGTCCTCGACGGTCGGCTCGGCGACCAGCACCTGCTGGAAGCGCCGCTCCAGGGCGGGGTCCTTCTCGATGCGCTCCCGGTACTCGTCGAGGGTCGTGGCACCGACCATGCGCAGCTCGCCGCGCGCCAGCATCGGCTTCAGCATGTTCCCGGCGTCCATGGCGGAGTCACCGCCCGCACCGGCCCCGACGACCGTGTGCAGCTCGTCGATGAAGGTGATGATCTGCCCGTCCGAGTCCTTGATCTCGGCCAGGACGGTCTTCAGCCGCTCCTCGAACTCGCCCCGGTACTTCGCCCCGGCGACCATCGCGCCCAGGTCGAGCGCGACGAGCCGCTTGTCCTTCAGCGACTCGGGCACATCGCCCTTCACGATCCGCTGGGCGAGCCCCTCGACGACGGCGGTCTTGCCGACCCCGGGCTCGCCGATGAGGACCGGGTTGTTCTTGGTCCGCCGCGACAGCACCTGCACCACGCGCCGGATTTCCTGGTCCCGCCCGATGACGGGATCGAGCTTCCCCTCCCGCGCGGCGGCGGTGAAGTCGGTGCCGAACTTCTCCAGGGCCTTGTACTGGCCCTCGGGGTCGGCCGTGGTGACCCGCCGCTGTCCCCGCGTCTTCTGGAAGGCGGCCTGCAGCTTCTTGGCGTCGGCGCCCTGCTGGGCCAGCACCTCGCCGGCCGCGCCGCCCTTGGCGGCAATGCCGATGAGCAGGTGCTCGGTGGAGAGGTACTCGTCCCCCAGCTCCTTGGCGCGGGCCTGCGCGTCGGCGACGACGGCGAGCATCTCGCGGTTGGGCTGGGGCGGCGCCACGGTGGAGCCGGTCACACTGGGCAGCCCGGCGAGCACGCGCTCGGCTCCGGCCCGTACGGCCGCCTGGTCGGTGTCGACCGTCGCGAGCAGATCGGTGATGTTCTCGTTGTCCTGGCCTTGAAGCAGCGAGAGCAGCAGATGGGCGGGGGTGAGGTCGGGGTGCCCCTCGGTCACGGCCCGGTTGCTGGCCGCGTTGATCGCGTCCCGGCTCCGGTTGGTCAGCTCGGCGTCCACGTTCGCGTTCTCCTCCTCCTCGCACTGACCCGATCAGCGCACTGACTCCATGCACTGACTCAATCAGCGTACATAAAGTTGAGTCTATTCCACTCAAGGCCGGATCCGGGAGTACGTGAGCGGCTATGTTCCGGGGCATGGCCACCAAGTACTCCGTCGATCCGGGTGCCCCCGACCAGCCGTACCTCGCCTTCTGGCGGGAGCGGCACGTCTGCACCCTGACGACTCCCCGCCCGGACGGCACTCCGCACGTGGTACCCGTCGGTGTCACATACGATCCCGAGGCCCGTCTGGCTCGGGTGATCGCGAACAAGGCGAGCGCCAAGGTGCGCCACGTGCTGGCCGCCGGCGAGCGGGGGGCGGCCGTCGCGGTGTGCCAGCTGGAGGGCAAGCGGTGGGCCACGCTGGAGGGCCGGGCCTTCGTCCATGGCGAGCCCGACCGGGTCGCGGAGGCGGAACGCCGCTACGCCGAGCGCTACGGCCGGACCCCGTCGCCCAACCCGGCGCGCGTGGTGATCGAGATCGAGCTGACGCGAGCGATGGGGCGAGGGTGACCGGAAGTTGAGCGGAGTGAAAATCCACACCGGTGATCGATTGCTTCCGGCCACCGCGTGACCTGGTCGATTCCAGGCCGATTCCAGGAAATGTCCCCCAAAAACTGCAGCGGCGTCACCGTGTTCAGGTCACGGTGACGCCGCTGCGGGGGGAAGCACCTGAGCGATCTTTTTACGACGGGGGAATCGCGTCAGGCACTGCGGGGGTGGCAGAGATGGTCCTCGGGGCAGGGGATTCGGCATCCACCTGCTCGTGGTCCCTTTGGTCCAGGTTCACAAAGATCATTCCGTACCGTACGGCACATCGCACGGGCTGCGGCGCCCCCCGAGGCCGCCGCAGACACCGGTAAGCCCGCACGTCCTCGTCCTCGTCCCGCGTGACGACCACCGGCTCGCCGAACACGGTCACCATCAACGAGTCACCGCTGTGGGGGATGGCGGTGACCAGGTCGATGAAGTGCCAGCCGGAGCGGTAGGCGGTGGCCATCTCACGGCGGAAGGAGCGGTCGTCGGGTGGAGTGGTCACGGTCAGCTCCCGGATTCCGCTGCCCCGGAACTCGGCCAACTGCTGTTACTCGCGCCGTTGGTGTTCACGGCAACAGACGGCCAGCTGCTGTTCGCCCGAACATCGTCCTTCGCATCGGAGAAGCCACTCAGGGTGCCGAGGGCCACAACGGCGGAGAAGGCGGCGACAAGCACCGAGCGAAGCATTCTGTTACGCATAGTCGGCTTCGTCCTCACTTGAAGGTCCCCTTTTCCCCCGTCAGGTACGACGATGGCTCATTCGGGCACGTCATGGCCACACAATCGATGCATCATGTTCCTGCATGTTCAGGACCCTGGGGGGTGGAGATTTGGCAGCGAATCGGACTAAGGCGACACATCCCCATGCGATGACCGAGTGGTGTGAGGAGGGCGGCCGTCTGTATGCCGCCGCACTGCGCGCCGGACGCATCGCTCGCGCGGATGCGGAGCCGGCCCCCTGCCTGGTGGAGTTCGCCCTGCTTCATCCCGATCCGGACGACCCGAACTGGCTGCGCCCGGTGCCCCCGGCGGTCGCCCTGTCCCGGCAGCTCAACCCGCTGGAGCAGGAGATAGCCGACCGCCGGCGCCTGGCAACCGGCCTCGCGGAGACCTTTCAGCCGTTCATGGCCCTGGGTACCCAGCTGGCCGCCACCAGTGACGCCATCACAGTGCTCGAAGGCGGCGAACGTATCAACGCCGCGCTCAACATGGCCACCTTCCAGTGCCAGGCGGAGATGCTCACCGTCCAGCCGAGCGACCGGATGTCCGAACGCAGCCTGCTGCGCGGGCTGGAGCGTGACAGGCCGCTGATCGAGCGCGGCGTGCGCATCCGCACCCTGTACCAGCACACCGCCCACTACAACCCCGAGCAGCTGGCCTACGCCGCCCAGCTCTCCAACGGCAAGGCGGAGTACCGCACCATCGACGAACTCGTCGAGCGCCTGATCATCTGCGACGAGTCGGTTGCCTTCATCCCCGCCCGCGACGACCAGCAGGTCGCGCTGGAGCTGCGCCACCCCGGCCTGGTCCGCTACCTCCTCAAGCTCTTCGAGTACCTGTGGGACCGCTCGGTGCCGCTGAACACGGGCACCCCGTACGAGACCGCCCGCGGCGGCATCACGGACATCCAGTACTCCATAGCCAAGCTCCTGGTCGAGGGCCACGTGGACGAGGCCATCGCACGCCGTCTGGGCATGAACGTACGCACCTGCCGTGCCCACATAGCCAAGCTGGCCTCGGCCCTGGGCAGCGGCAGCCGGGCCCAACTCGGCTATCTCATAGCGCAGTCGGGGATCCTGCAGCAGGACCACTGAGAAGGAGGAAGCCCCGAGTGACCTCGGCGCCCCACCCCACGCACGACGCGGAAGAACTGTGCCCTGCCGGGAGGGAGTTGTACGAACGAGCTCTGCGCGAGGGGCACGTACCCGCCGAAGCGGCCCGCGCCACGCCCTGTCTGCTGGACTTCGGCCTGCTGCACCCCGCCGTGGACAACCTCCACCGGCTGGAGCCCGTGGTGCCGGCCGTCGCCCTGCAGCGTCTGCTGCGGATCTCCGGGGAACGCATCGCGAGCGAGCGGCGACGTGAGGAACGGCTGGCCGAGGCGTTCGGGCCGCTCCTGGCCGCCGAAGGGCACGACCCGGCCGCGGCCGGCACCCCGACGCTGACGCTCCTGAGCGGAAAGGAGCGGATCAACCAGGCCATCACGGAGGCCATGGCGGACGCGTCCCGGGAGCTGCTGACCATCCAGCCCCGCCCCAGGATCACCAGGGAGCGAATCGAGGCGGCCTATGCCGTCGCCACCCGCCGCGACCAGGCGCTGCTGGACCGCGGCGGACGCATCCGCACCCTCTACCAGCAGACCCTCCGGCACTCCCCCCTGACCGTCGCGCACCAGGAACGGCTGACGGGCGACATCGAGGCGCGTGCGCTGGACGAGGTCACCGACCGGCTCATCGTCGTCGACCGGGCGGTCGCCTTCGTCCCCGCCGACGGCGACGGCGGCCTCGCGCTGGAGATCCGCCATCCGGCCATCGTCGGCTACCTGGCCACCGCCTTCGACCGCCTCTGGCGCCTCGCCACCCCGGTGTTCCCGGACGCGGCCCCCCAGCCCTCCCTCAACGGCGTCACCCCCCGCCAGCGCGCCATCGCCACCCTCCTCGTCGAGGGCCACACCGACGCCGTCATAGCCGACCGGCTCGGGATGAACGTCCGTACCGCCCGCGTCCACATCGCCAAGCTCGCGGCGACGCTGGGCAGTCAGAGCCGAGCGCAGCTCGGGTTCCTCATCGGACGCTCGGGGATTCTTGACCGGGAACCCTGAGGGACGCCGGGGAGCGCGGTGGGCCGTCCAGGCCCGCCTGGGCGATGCGCACGCCGAGCTGCGTACGGCTCGCCGCGCCCAGCGTCTCCGACAGCCGCGCGATATGGGCCCGGCACGTCCGGACGCTTATCCCCAGCCGCTCCGCGATCACCGCGTCCTGGTGCCCCTCCGCCAGCAGGGCGGCGATGGACTGCTCCCGGTGGGAGATGCCCTCGATGCCCGTGTCGGGGAGCGGGGCCGTGAGGGGGATGGCGAGGCGCCACAGTCGCTCGAACACCGTGACCAGGTACTCGATGAGCGCCGGGTGCCGTAGCTCCAAGGCCATCGTGCGGTCGGTGTTGGCGGGGATGAACGCCACCGTCCGGTCGAAGAGGATCAGCCGGTCGATGACCTCGTCCAGCGTGCGGGCCTCCACCGCGTCGCCCATCAGCTCCAGATACGTGAGCAGCCCCTGCCCGTGCCGGGCGACATGCGTGTACAGGTCCCGCATCCGCACCCCGCGGCCGCGCAGCGCCATCGCCCGGTGCAGCCCCTCGGAGAGTTCCGCCTCGCGCCGGATGCCGCCGGGCTGGACCGTGAGCACCTCGCTCGTGCAGGCCTGGGTCGCCTCGTCCATCGCGGCCTGGATCCGGGCGAGTCCGTCCAGCACCCGGATCGCCGGGCCCTCACCCGCCGGTGAGGCCGTCCGCACCCGGCGGCCGAGACCGGCGTACCACTCGACGGCGGCCACAGCCGAACCCACCCGCCGCTGACTGGCGCTGACCTCGTCGTACATCCCGCGCAGCAACCGGGTCATGACCTCCTGCGGGGCGGTCGGCACGAGCCAGTCCATGTCGTCGGGGTCCGGGTGCAGCAGGGCGAGTTCCAGCAAACAGGGCACCGGTTCGGCGTCCCCGCGCGGCACGCGGCCCCGCCGTACGGCCCGGGAATACACGCGATCCCCGGTCTCGCACAGTCGGTCGGCACCGTGAGGATGCTCTTCCGCCCCGTGCCCGGCCATCGCCCGTCCCACCCCCGGTTCGCCGTCTTCCGCAGCGCAACTATGCGCGGACGGGACCTGCTCCGCAACACGGCTCCGCCCGTCCCATGGCCTGAAACGTTCCACAACACCCCGATATGCGGACCCCCCGCTTGCGCGCTATGCAACAAGCTGAAGGTAGCGGTGAAGTGAACATGCTGTGCATGCTGAGCGATGCGGGAGTCGACCGCTTCCGCATGTCAGTGGGCGTCCGTACCGACCACTTCGACATGGCTGACCGGGGGTGCCGCCCCACGTGTGCCTTCGGCCTGCCGTATACACAGGGGGAGCACAGAGACTTGATACGTGTAGGCATACTCGGCGGACCATCGCTCGAACGGGCAGGCGTCAGACGCATCCTGGAGGAAGACGGCCGGGTCCGGATCGTCGGCGAGGCGACGGGCGACCAGGCGCCGCACATGGTGCGGTCGGCGCGGCCGGACGTCCTCGTCTCCAGCCATCAGGAGCCGGACGAGGCGCTGAGCGCGCTGAGGTCACGCCCCCTTTCGGAACCCGCGCGTGTCGTGCTGGTCAGCCGGCTGACGGAGCACTCCACGCGCATGCTGCTCCGGCTCGGAGCCCGCGGCGTGCTGCTGCGCGGCGAATGTGTGGAGCATCTGCCGTGGGCGGCCCAGGCCGCGGCTGCAGGCAGTGTCGCGCTGGCGCCGACCGCGGCCGGGTTCGTGGTCGACCAGTACGTATGGCCGGGACAGTTGGCCGAAGAGGTCGTCGCCGCGCGGAAGCTGCTGGCCTCGCTCAGCCCTCGCGAGCGCGAGATACTCGAACTGGTGAGCGATGGCGCATCCAATTCGGTCGTGGCCACGAAGCTGAGCATCAGCGGCCACACGGTCAAGGACCACATCCGCGCGATCTACGCCAAGCTTCTCGTCAACAACCGCATCCAGGCGGCCCGCATCCTGTGGCAGGCCCGGAGCCGGCCCGGCCGGAAGCTCTCGGCCCCGGACCCGGAGCACACCCACGGCACCTCGGACTACGCCGAGTACGCGGGATCGGTGCCCGAGGCGCGCCGCCGGCTTCCGGACCCCGTACCGGCCCCGCCGGTACCGCGGGCGGTGCACATCCCCCAACAGTGCTGACGCCGACGGGCGACATGCCGCGACGCCGGCCGGCCGCGTGGGCCGGCCGGCGTCGCGGGACCGGGCGTTCAGTCGTTGCGCGGCCGCCAGACCGACCCCGCGGACGAGGCGGTCCGCGCTCCCCACCACGCGATCACGGACGCGCAGAGCAGGCCGGCGGCGCCCACCGCGGACAGGGCCGACAGCCTGCTACCGGAGTCGGCCTCCAGCGGAGTGGTCACGTACCAGGTCACCAGGACCGCCGCGCAGACCGCGAAAACGGTCGGCGCCAGCAGGGACCACCCGGAGACGGCGTAGTAGACCCGCCCATTGCCGGTCAGCACCGACACCGGACCCAACTCCCGCCCCGTGCGGATGAACTGGGCCACCGACCCGATTCCGGCCACCACCACGATCACCAGCACTCCGGTCACGGAGAGCAGCTCCAGCCACCGCTGGGCGGCGATGCCCTCACCGCTCCCGCCCAGCGTGCCGGTCATGGCGAACACCCCGACCTTCGTGGCCATGGCGAGGTGGGTGTTGGCGGCGCCGTGCACCTTCGACAGCGAAAGCTGCCGCCCGTCCCCCGCCAGGACCATCAGCGAGGCCTCGTCCGAACTGCGCAGCGTCTCGGCGGCGTCGCCGGTCCGGGCGTACATGCGCACCCCGACCGACCGCTGGAGCCCGACGGCCTGGGCCAGACCGGCGTGCCCGGTGCGCTGCAGTTCGGTGGCCCGGTCGCCCGGGCAGGGTGCGCCGAGTTCGCGCCAGGCCGCGCAGTCGCCGACGAGGTCCAGCCGGCCGCCCTCGGAACTCACCGTCACGGCCAGGGCGTATGTCCCCGGCCCCAGCTGCCGTTCGAAAGCCGCCACGTCCGCGTGGGTCGTCGACAGCGTCGTCGAGACCCGCAGCACGCTGGTGCCCAACTGGCGCTCCACGGCGTGCACTCGGTCGCTCATCTCGGTGAACAGGCTGATGGCGATCTGGCCCTGGGCGGCCAGCCCGATCGCGATCACCACAGCGGCGACCAGCCGGGCCACCGGCCGCGCACCGGCCGCCAGGCGCCGCCCGGCGATCAGCATCCCGACCCGGCCCCGCGCCACCCCGGCCTTGGCCAGAGCGGGGCCGGTGGCGGCCACCACGGCCCCGACCACGACCGGCAGCAGGGCGATGGTCAGCACACTGCCGCCCGCGAGCACGGGAAGCCGCAGATCGTACGGGGCCAGGTCGACGCCCTTGACCGTGCCGAACAGGGCGACGGGGAACAGCCACATCATCCATTCCCGGTTCCGCTTCCGGGCGGTCGGCCGGGTCGAGCGGCCGGGCCGGTACGGCGGCTGCAGCAGCAGCACCGCCGCCAGCACGGCCAGCGGCACGCCGAGCACCGCGCCCAGGAGCGCGGGGAGCGCGGCCCGGGCATCAGGGGTGTACGACACGAACTCGACCACGGGCAGCGGAATGTCGACTACGAGCACCGGAGCCAGGAGCACCGTCCCCGCCAGGGCGCCCAGCGCCACCGGGACGATCGCCTCGCCCACCGTGAACCAGGCCCGCGCACCGCTCGAGGCGCCCAGCGCCGCGAGCACGGCGGTACGCCGGTCCCGTCCGGCGGCACCGACCCGGGCCGCGATCACGACGAACAGTCCGGCGGGCAGCCCGACCATCGCGAGGTAGGCCCAACGGAACTCTGTGGCGCCGAAGTTGTACAGATGCTCACCGAGCGGAGGGGACCACGGGACGCCGAAACCGGACGCCTTGGTCATGCCCTTCGTGTCCAGCCGCTCCGCGGTGGGCCGCACATAGGCGAAGTACTCGCTCGGCGACTCCAGGCCGTCCTCGGCGATCGTGCCGACGGCCCTGCCGTACTCCGCGCGCACCTCGGACCCGGCGTCCCTGAGGGCGGGCGACAGCACGGCCTCGCCGCGCTCGGGCCAGCGGCTCAGTCCGGGCGGCAGAGGGGCGTCCGCCGTGAGCGGCTCGATGTAGACGACGTCGTACTGCCGTTCCCCGATGGTCGCGACCGTCGGCCGCCACAACACCCTGGCATCCGCGGTGTCACTCACCTGCGGCCAGCGGGTCGCGCTGCGCTCCGTGCGTCCGTCGAAGGAGGAAAGGGCGAGCAGGAAGCCGGCGACCGCGAGAACCGCCACGGCGGTCGCGGCGAGCAGCGCGTAGAACCGGATACGCCCGGCCTCCGCCGCCCCGGACGCCGCCCGGCCCATGCGCAGCAGTCGCCGGCGCAGTCCACCGCCGTTCATCGCGCCTCCTGCACCTGGACCAACTGCCCCTCGTGAAGGTGCAGTCGAACGTCTGCCCGACCGGCCACCGTGGGGTCGTGGGTCACCACGACCAGGGCGCACCCGTGTTCGCGCGGCGTGCCGAACAACAGGTCCGCCACGGCCTCGCGCTGCTCCCCGTCCAGGGCTCCGGTCGGCTCGTCGGCGAGCAGCAGTCCGGGCGTGTTCACCAGCGCGCGGGCCACGGCGACCCGCTGCCGTTCGCCTCCGGACAGGTCCTGCGTCGCCGCGGCCTCGGGCACCCCGAGAGCGGTGAGCAGGCTCTCCGCCCGGGAGCGGGAGTCGTCGACGGCGTCACCGGCCAGCAGGCTCGCGATCATCACGTTCTCCACCGGGGTCAGTTCGGGAAGGAGTTCGCCGAACTGGAAGACCATGCCGATGTGCCTGCGCCGGTGGGCGGCGAGGCCTCGCGCCGACAGCCGTGTGATGTCCTCGCCCGCCACTTCGACGCGGCCCGACCGGGGCCGGATCAGCCCCATGAGGCACATCAGCAGCGTGGACTTGCCGCTGCCCGAGGGCCCCATGACGGAGACGGACTGTCCGGCCCGCACGGTGAGGTCGACGCCGTCGAGCAGGCGTCGGCCGGAGACGCCGTAGACCACGTCGCTGAGGCACAGCACGGGCGGTGCGGGGGGTGGGGTCACGCGGGGCTCCCTCGGTCGAGACGGAATGACAACCGCACGGAAAGGAGCGGCGGTTCGTCGAGGCGCGGTGGGCGAGGCGGGGCGGAAAGAGGACACGCCTGACCGGGAGGGGCGCTCGGCCCCTCCCGGTCAGGCTGCGGGCCCGTCTCCGATGCGCACCGGTACACATCGGTTCAGGCCGGACCTACGCGTGCGTCACCGTCAGTCCGTGTACCAGCTGGTGTGCCAGTCCGGCAGGTTGTTGCGGGACACAGTGCCGCGGGCCTTGAAGATCTCGGAGGCCTTGCTGCTCTCGACGGTGCCGATGTTGCCGTCGTTGTCCCTGGGACCGTTCGGGCCGTCCTTGTTCCACAGGGTCAGCTTGTCGTCCGGGTGGGCGACGCGGTAGTACTCCGCCTTGACCCAGTGGTCGCTGCCCGTGTCCTTGATGTTCATGATCGAGCGGTCCGGGCTGCCCTCGGTCCAGAACCGGAGCTCCCCGTCGTAGGAGTGCGGTCCGATCTCGTACGCGATGGCGGGCGTCGCCGTCCCGAGCGCCAGGGCCGCGATGAACCCGACCCCCACACGTCGTGCGATTCTCACGTTCACGATGGTGCTTCCCCTCTCCCTGATGGTTGTCCCGTCCGCCGCGCGGTTCGGAAGGGACGGGAGCGCACTGCTGAAAGCGGTGCGGCCCCTGTTCCTCCAGACTGCCGGTCGGTGATCACCGGGAGAATCCACCCATCGGGGGGTATGCCACCCGAGCCCCGCCCGCACGGGGGCCGCCCGGTCGGGGGCCGCCCGGTCGGGGGGGGAGAGCCGGAAGGATCCTAGAGGCCAGGGAGCAGGGCGGGGGCCCTACTTGCGGAGGCCGATCGCCCGGCAAGCCGTCTCGTACTTGGCCGTGCAGATGTCCGACAGCTTGTAGATGTCGTCCGCGACCACCGTGTCCTCGATGTTCTTCTTCGTCAGCGCGACCACGGGCACCAGCTGGGCCGGGATGCCCTTGTGGGTGGGGCTGTCGACCTTGTCGCGGGTGAGGGCGGCGAACTGGATGTCCCGGCCCTGGACCTTCGCCACGGCCATCTCCGCCGCGTTCTCGGCCTCCTGCGGATACGACTTGTACACGCTCATGTACTGCTCGCCCGCGATGATCCGCTGCACCGCCTGGAGCTCCGCGTCCTGCCCGGTGATCGGCGGCAGGTCGCTCACGCCCGCGGCCTCCAGCGCCTTGATGATGCCGCCGGCCATGCCGTCGTTGGCGGAGTAGACCGCGTCGATGTTGTCCTTGCCGATCTTCTCGATCGCCTCGGCCATGTTGGCCTCGGCGTTCTCCGGCTTCCAGTCCTTGGTGTCGAAGGACTCGGCGATCGTCACCTTGCCGTTCAGCTCGGACATCGCACCCGCCTTGAACTGCTTGGCGTTCGGGTCGGTCGACGAGCCGTTCATCATGACGATCTTGTCGGAGAGGTTCGCGTCCTCGCCGATGGCCTCCAGCAGGGTGCGCCCCTGGACCTCGCCGACCAGCTCGTTGTCGAAGGAGATGTACGCCTCGATCGGGCCCTCGGCCAGCCGGTCGTAGGCGATGACCGGGATGCCGGCCTCCTTGGCCTTCTTGACGCCGCTCGCGATGGCCTGCGAGTCGAC
This sequence comes from Streptomyces sp. CA-179760, assembly GCF_050937045.1. Classification (NCBI taxonomy): domain Bacteria; kingdom Bacillati; phylum Actinomycetota; class Actinomycetes; order Kitasatosporales; family Streptomycetaceae; genus Streptomyces; species Streptomyces sp. CA-179760. The sequence continues at coordinate 5,232,815 of NZ_JBNJLZ010000001.1, read as the reverse complement.
CGCGTCCAGCAGGACCACGTCGACCCGGTCGTCGATCATCTTCTGCAGCTGGCCCGCCTGCGTGTCGGCGTCCGCCTCGGCGTTGGCGTACTCGACGCGGCCCTTGTTGTCGGTGAGGGACTCGACCTTCGTCTTGATGATCGGGTAGTCGAAGTTCTCGTACCGGGTGTTCGCCTTCTCCGGGAGCAGCAGGCCCACCGTGATGTCGTTGCCCTTGGCCGGGCTCGCGTCGTCACTGCTCCCCGTCGCGTTGAGCGCGCCGCACCCGGCGAGCGTGACGGACATCGCGGCCGCGGCCACGGATATGGAGATACGACGACGCATGTCGGGAGCCCACTTCACGTGTGATTCGGACGTGGGCACAGCTTTGTGGCCCATGTGACTGAAAAGCCAACGCGGACGCGGCCCCCAGCGTCAAGCGGAAGCACTTAACGAGATGACAACACCACGCTCCGCGATCGTTGTGAAGACTCTGCGGAATCATCTCCAGGTTCCCCGCACGGGCCACCCATCGATGGGAGACCCAGCGAAACCGGGCCAAGACACACGAAAGGGGCCGGGAGTCGCCTCCCGGCCCCTTCCACAGACTGTGGACAGGCATTCAGTCCGGCAGTCAGTCCGACTGCTGCCGCTTCGGCCGCCACACCACCAGCGCGCTGCTCTGCTGGACCTCCTGGTACGGCACCAGGTCCCGGCGGTACGACGCGTGCACCGCCGCCTCGCGCTGGCGCATCGCCGCCGCCGCGCCGTCGAGCGCGTTCTGCAGCTCGGCCGCCCGGGCCTGGAGCGCGGCGACCTGGTTCTCCAGTTCGATGATGCGCTTGATACCGGCCAGGTTGATGCCCTCGTCCTGCGACAACTGCTGGACAGTGCGCAGCAGTTGGATGTCACGGGCCGAGTAGCGCCGGCCCCGGCCCGCGGTGCGGTCCGGAGACACCAGACCCAGGCGGTCGTACTGGCGCAGGGTCTGCGGGTGCAGGCCGGACAGCTGGGCCGCCACCGAGATGACGTAGACCGGGGTTTCCTCGGTCAGTTCATACGGATTGCGCCGACGACCGTCCATCTGCCTCATGCTCCCTTCGCGGCCTGGAACAGATCCGCCCGCGGATCCTCACCCGAAGTCGCCTCGCGATACGCCTCGAGTGCGTCACGAGCCTTCCCCGTCAGGTCCGTCGGAACACTCACTTCGACGGTGACCAGCAGGTCCCCGCGGGTGCCGTCCTTGCGGACCGCGCCCTTGCCCCGGGCGCGCATGGTGCGGCCGTTGGGCGTGCCCGGCGGGAGCTTCAGCGTGACGGGCGGGCCGCCCAGCGTGGGCACCCGCACCTCGCCGCCGAGGGCCGCCTCGGTGAAGGTCACCGGGACGGTGACGGTGAGGTTGTCGTCCTTGCGGCCGAACACCGGATGGGCGTCGACATGCACGACCACGTACAGGTCGCCCGCCGGGCCGCCCCGCTCACCGGGCGCGCCCTTGCCGCGCAGCCGGATCCGCTGGCTGTCGCTGACGCCGGCGGGGATGCGCACCTGCATGGTCCGTGAGGACTTGGCCCGGCCGCTGCCCTTGCAGACCTCGCAGGCGTGCTCCGCGATCAGGCCGCGGCCCTTGCAGTCCGGGCAGGGGTCGGTGAGGGAGAAGCCCCCGCCGCTGCCCCGGGCGACCTGCCCGGTGCCGACGCAGGTCGGGCACACGCGCGGTGTGCCGTTCTTGTCGCCGGTGCCCGAACAGGCCTTGCAGGGTGACTGCGAGGACATCCGCAGCGGGACCGTCGCGCCCTCGATCGCCTCGGTGAAGCTGAGCGTGACCTCGGACTCGATGTCCTGGCCGCGCCGCGGGTGCGTGCGCGTCCCCGCGCCCGTACCGCCGCGGTTGAACAGGCCCCCGAAGACGTCACCGATCCCGCCGCCGAAGCCGCCGGCTCCCTGGCCCCCGCCCTGGGCGCCGCCTCCGAAGAGGTCGCCCAGGTCGAAGTTGAAGTTGCCGCCGCCCGCGCCGCCCGGCCCCGGGCGGAAGCCACCGCCCGCGAAGAGGGCGCGTGCCTCGTCGTACTCCTTGCGCTTCTTGGGGTCGCCGAGAATGTCGTTGGCCTCGGAGATCTCCTTGAAGCGCTCCTCCGCCTTGACGTTTCCCGTGTTGGCGTCCGGGTGGTTCTCGCGGGCGAGCTTCCGGTACGCCTTCTTGATCTCGGCCTCGGTGGCGTCCTTGGGGACGCCGAGGACCTTGTAGTAGTCCTTCTCGATGAAGTCCTTGGTGCTCATCCTCGACGCCCCTCCTTCCTGTCGTCCGATATGACGTCAGCCCTCGTCCGGGCCACCGCTCTCCTTGTCGTCGGCGTCGGCGGACTCGTCCGCCTTGACCGTCTGTGCCCCCGGCTGGGGTTCGGCCACAGCCACCCGCGCGGGGCGGATGGTGCGCTCGCCGATCCGGTACCCGGGCTGCAGAATCGCCACGCACGTCGTCTCGGTGACGTCCGGTGCGTAACTGTGCATCAGGGCTTCGTGGATCGTCGGGTCGAAGGGCTCGCCCTCCTTGCCGAACTGCTGCAGGCCCATCTTCGCCGCGGTGCCCTCCAGCGACTCGGCGACGGACTTGAAGCCGCCGACCAGTTCGCCGTGCTCCCGCGCGCGGCCGATGTCGTCGAGCACGGGCAGGAGCTCGGTCAGGAGGTTCGCGATGGCGATCTCCTTGACCGCGATCCGGTCGCGCTCGACCCGGCGGCGGTAGTTCTGGAACTCGGCCTGGAGGCGCTGGAGGTCGCCCGTGCGCTCGCCCAGCGCCGTGCGGGCCTGGTCCAGCTGGGCCACCAGGGCCACGTCCTGGCCCGTGTCCCCGGCCGGGGCCGCTCCCTCCTCGGAGGAGGCGGCCTTCGGCTCGGCGTCATCGGAGGTGGCGCCGGAAGGGACGTCGGGCTGCTGCTCGTCGAAGCCCGGGGTCTCCTCCGTCACGCGGCACCATCCTTCCGGTCCTCGTCGACGATCTCGGCGTCGACGACGTCGTCGTCGGCCTTGGCGTCACCGGCACCGGCACCCGCGCCGGCTCCGGCGGCGCCGTCGGCCTGCGCGGCGTTCGCGTCGGCGTACATGGCCTGGCCGAGCTTCTGCGAGACGGCCGCGACCTTCTCCGTGGCGGTGCGGATCTCGGCCGAGTCCTCGCCCTTGAGCTTCTCCTTCAGCTCATTGACGGCTTCCTCGACCTCGGTCTTGATCTCGCCCGGGACCTTGTCCTCGTTGTCCTTGAGGAACTTCTCGGTCTGGTAGACGAGCTGCTCGCCCTGGTTGCGGGACTCGGCGGCCTCGCGGCGCTTGTGGTCCTCCTCCGCGTACTGCTCGGCCTCCTGGCGCATGCGGTCGACCTCGTCCTTCGGCAGCGAGGAGCCGCCGGTGACGGTCATCTTCTGCTCCTTGCCGGTGCCGAGGTCCTTCGCCGTGACGTGCATGATGCCGTTGGCGTCGATGTCGAAGGACACCTCGATCTGCGGGACGCCGCGGGGCGCCGGGGGCAGACCGGTCAGCTCGAACATCCCGAGCTTCTTGTTGTACGCCGCGATCTCGCGCTCGCCCTGGTAGACCTGGATCTGCACGGAGGGCTGGTTGTCCTCGGCGGTGGTGAAGATCTCGGACCGCTTGGTCGGGATCGTCGTGTTCCGCTCGATGAGCTTGGTCATGATGCCGCCCTTGGTCTCGATACCGAGGGACAGCGGGGTGACGTCGAGGAGCAGGACGTCCTTGACCTCGCCCTTGAGGACACCGGCCTGCAGGGCGGCGCCGATGGCGACGACCTCGTCCGGGTTGACGCCCTTGTTGGCGTCCTTGCCGCCGGTCAGGTCCTTGACCAGCTCGGCGACGGCGGGCATACGCGTGGAGCCACCGACGAGAACGACGTGGTCGATCTCGGAGAGGTTGATCCCGGCGTCCTTGATGACGTTGTGGAACGGCGTCTTGCAGCGCTCCAGCAGGTCCGCGGTCAGCTGCTGGAACTGGGCGCGGGTGAGCTTCTCGTCGAGGTGCAGGGGGCCCTCGGCGGAGGCGGTGATGTAGGGCAGGTTGATCGAGGTCTCGGTGGACGAGGACAGCTCGATCTTCGCCTTCTCGGCGGCCTCGCGCAGACGCTGCAGGGCCATCTTGTCCTTGCCCAGGTCCACGCCGTGGCCGGACTGGAACTGCTGGACCAGGTAGTCGACGACGCGCTGGTCCCAGTCGTCACCACCGAGGTGGTTGTCACCGTTGGTGGCCTTCACCTCGACGACGCCGTCGCCGATCTCCAGCAGCGAGACGTCGAACGTACCGCCACCGAGGTCGAAGACCAGGATGGTCTGGTCGTCCTTGTCGAGGCCGTACGCCAGAGCGGCCGCGGTGGGCTCGTTGACGATGCGCAGGACGTTGAGGCCCGCGATCTCGCCGGCCTCCTTCGTGGCCTGGCGCTCGGAGTCGTTGAAGTACGCCGGGACGGTGATGACCGCGTCGGTCACCTTCTCGCCCAGGTAGGACTCGGCGTCCCGCTTCAGCTTCTGGAGCACGAAGGCGCTGATCTGCTGCGGGTTGAAGGGCTTCCCGTCGAGCTCGATCTTCCAGTCCGTGCCCATGTGCCGCTTGACGGAGCGGATGGTCCGGTCCACGTTCGTGACCGCCTGGCGCTTGGCCACCTCTCCGACGAGCACTTCACCGTTCTTGGCGAAGGCGACGACGGACGGCGTGGTCCTGGCGCCCTCGGCGTTGGTGATGACGGTGGGCTCGCCGCCCTCCAGAACGCTGACGACGGAGTTAGTCGTGCCCAGGTCGATGCCGACCGCACGTGCCATGGTTGATTCCTCCAGCTGACTTGAGTGGAACGGACTCAAGTGTGCACGACGGCCCCCGACCGGTCAACAGAGCTGAGTCGACCGGACTCAAGTCTTATCCGTTCCTTACACGCAACGGCGCTCTGACCTGCGGCGACATCTCACGCCGAGGAGCCTTGGGACCTCGGGAGGGGTACACCGAGACGCGTGACACAGCGAGGACGACGACGAGCGCCGCCCCCGCCACCCACCACATCGCGTCGTCGCCGACCCAGCCGGCGTGCGCGAGTACCCCGACGGCCACCCCGGACAACGCCCCGGCCCCCAGCAGCAGACTCGCCCCCGGCGCGGTCAGCCCGAGCCGCCGCAGCCGGTGCGCGAGATGGTCGGGGCCGCCGCGCAGAACGGCCCGCCCGGCCATCCGCCGCGACAGCAGCACCAGCCCGGCGTCGGCGCACACCAGGGCGGTCAGCGCGAACAGCACCCCCGCGCTCTCCCCGATCCCGGACCCGGCCCGCGCGTACACGGCCCCCAGGGCGATCACGAACCCCGCGGGCATGGCCCCGCACGCCCCGAGCCCGACCCGGGCCGGATGCCAGTTGTGCATGAGGAACCCGGTCAGCGCGGCGGCCAGCACGCTCATCAGCACGGCGATCCCGTCCATCACCTCGACCGCCGCGCAGACCCCCACCCCGAAGGCGGTCACGACCCCCACGGTCCCGGCGAGCCCGTCGGCGTGATCGACCCCCCGGAACCCGAGGGACATCCCCGCGACCCACACGACGGCCAGCAGCCCGGTCCCCACCCCCGTCTCCCCGTACGGCACGACGCACGCGGCCGCCGCGGCCGTACCGGCGAAGAGCACCCGCCGCCGGAGCCGCCACACGTCGTCGACCAGCCCGAGCAGGGCGACCACACCCCCGGCGACGAGCAGTTCCCGCACCTCTCCCCCGGTCGGCACCCCCTCCACCCACCCGTAGCCCCACACCACCACCCCGGTGACCACCACGACGGCCACACCCCCGGACAGCGGCACCTCCCGCTGCCGCCGCCGGTCGACCAGACGCGACCAGCGCGCGGGCACCCGGAGGAGGGCGGCGAGCAGGGCGGTGAGCAGAAGGGCGATGGCGGCGGCAGCGATCCCATAGAGCACGGATCTAAATTAGGCGGGACTATGACAATTCGGTACGACTAACACGACGGATTACCCGACCGGATTCCGACCGGGTCCTGGCTGGATCCGTACGAGTTCTGAGGCAACCCTCAGCGATTCAGATCACCCCCCACCCGGCTACAGTGCGGCGGAGGATAGGGGTAGTCTCAGACGACTGCATAAGTTACCGCTTAGTAATCTCGGGAACCCTCTGAAACGGAGAGGGTCCCGACAGAAACCCCTCGCAGGCCCGAGGAGCCCCCATGCAACTCGCCGCGATCATCGTGTCGCTGGTTCTGACCGTGGTCGGCGTCGCGCTGCTCGCACGCGCGATCGGCCAGTTCGTCCGGTACTTCAAGCTGGGCCAGCCGGTCCCCGCCGGTACCCGGACCGACAACCCCTACCAGCGCAGCGTGACCCTGGTGAAGGAGTTCCTCGGCCACACGCGCATGAACCGGTGGGGCATCGTCGGTGTCGCCCACTGGTTCGTCGCCGTCGGCTTCCTGACCCTGCCGCCGACCCTCGCCCAGGCCTTCGGCCAGCTGTTCAAGGCCGACTGGGTGCTGCCGGTCATCGGCGGCTTCCTGCCGTTCGAGCTGTACATCGAGTTCATCGGTGTGATGACGGTCCTGGGTATCGCCGTCCTGATGGTCATCCGGCTGCTGAGCCTGCCGTCGCGGGCCGGCCGCAAGTCCCGCTTCGCGGGCTCCAAGGCCGGTCAGGCGTACTTCGTCGAGTACGTCATCCTCACCATCGGCCTTGCCATCTACGTGCTGCGCGGCCTGGAGGGCGCGCTGCACCACGTGGAGGGCTACGAGGCGGCGTACTTCGCGTCGTACCCGCTGGTCCTGGCCTTCAAGGGACTGAGCGTCGCGGCGCTGCAGAACCTGGTGTACCTGGTCGCGACGATCAAGATCGGCACCTCGTTCGTCTGGATGATCGTGGTCAGCCTGAACACCAACATGGGTGTGGCCTGGCACCGCTTCCTCGCCTTCCCGAACATCTGGTTCAAGCGCGAGGCCACGGGCGGCACGGCCCTCGGCGCCCTGCAGCCGATGACGTCCGGCGGCAAGCCGATCGACTTCACCGACCCGGGCGACGACGACGTCTTCGGCGTCTCCCAGGTCGAGCAGTACTCGTGGAAGGGCCTGCTGGACTTCTCCACCTGCACCGAGTGCGGCCGCTGCCAGTCGCAGTGCCCCGCCTGGAACACGGGCAAGCCCCTCTCCCCCAAGCTGCTGATCATGTCCCTGCGGGACCACGCGCACGCCAAGGCGCCGTACCTGCTGGCCGGCGGCGGCAAGGACATGGAGGGCAACGAGAAGGCGACGCCCGAGCAGCTGAAGGACGTCCCCGCGGCCGCCCTCGCGGAGGCCGAGCGCCCGCTGATCGGCACCGCCGAGGCTGTATCTGATGGCGGCTTCGCCGCGGGCGGCGTCATCGACCCGGACGTCCTGTGGTCCTGCACCACCTGCGGCGCCTGTGTCGAGCAGTGCCCCGTCGACATCGAGCATGTCGACCACATCGTCGACATGCGCCGCTACCAGGTGATGATCGAGAGCTCCTTCCCGTCCGAGGCGGGCACGATGCTCAAGAACCTGGAGAAGAAGGGCAACCCCTGGGGCCTGGCGAAGAAGCAGCGCCTGGAGTGGCTCAAGGAGCTGGACTTCGAGGTCCCGGTCGTCGGCAAGGACATCGAGGACCTGTCCGAGGTCGAGTACCTGTACTGGGTCGGCTGCGCCGGCGCCCTGGAGGACCGCGCCAAGAAGACCACCAAAGCCTTCGCCGAACTCCTGAACATCGCGGGCGTCAAGTTCGCCATCATGGGCGGCGACGAGAAGTGCACGGGTGACTCCGCCCGCCGCCTGGGCAACGAGCCGCTGTTCCAGGAACTCGGCATGGAGAACGTCATGTCCCTCAACGCCGCCTTCGGCGAGGAGATGGACGACGAGGGCAAGGTCACCGACGAGTCCCGCAAGCCGAAGTCGGCCAAGAAGATCGTCGCGACCTGCCCGCACTGCCTCAACACGCTCGGCAACGAGTACCCGCAGCTCGGCGGCGACTACGAGGTCATCCACCACACCCAGCTGCTCCAGCACCTCGTCGACGAGGGCAAGCTGGTCCCGGTCACCCCGGTCGAGGGCATCATCACCTACCACGACCCGTGCTACCTGGGCCGCCACAACAAGATCTACACGCCCCCGCGCGAGATCATCGCCAGCGTCCCGGGCATCCGCAACGAGGAGATGCACCGCCACAAGGAGCGCGGCTTCTGCTGCGGTGCGGGTGGTGCCCGGATGTGGATGGAAGAGCGCATCGGCAAGCGCATCAACAACGAGCGGGTGGATGAGGCCCTCTCGCTGAACCCCGACATCGTGTCGACGGCCTGCCCGTTCTGCCTCGTCATGCTGACCGACTCGGTCAACGGCAAGAAGAACGACGGCAAGGCCAAGGAGTCCATCACCGTCGTGGACGTGGCCCAGCTGCTGCTGGACTCCGTCAAGACGCCGGCCTCCGCGGAGAGCGCCGACGGCGATGGCGATGGCGATGGCGATGGCGATGGCGAGAACGGCGGCGAGCCGCCGGCGGGCACGTCGGACTCTCCGAGCGCACCGGAGCCGGAGCCGGTGAAGTAGGCGCCTGTCGCAGTTGCTTCTGATGCCCCCTGTCCGAGTCATCGGGTAGGGGGCATCGGCGTCTCAGGGCGTCAGCCGTGCGCCCAGGGCCGAAGCGCGCAGACGTCCCAGGAGAAGCTGCGCAGTCGAGCCTGCTCGACGAGCGTGGCCGTTTCGCCGTATGTGAGGTTGAGGTGCCGGCCGAGGACGACGATGGCCACGCTGCCCGCGCCCGCCTTCAGGGCCGCAGCCGCGGATTGGGCGTGGTGGCCCGTCGTCCAGGTGTCGTCGACGAGCAGCACGTTCTCACCCCAGAGCGCCAAGGAGATGTAGCGTGACGAGGAGCCCGTACGGCCGAGGGCGCACGCCTCCGATGTCGGGGTGAGCAGGTCACGGTAGCGGCCGCGTGTGGCGCCGACCATGTCCGCGACCATGGTGCGCAGGGGATGAATCTCCCGGCCACTGGTGCTGGGTACGGTGGTGACGGCACTGAAGCCGGGTACGGCGCAATGGGCTGCGATGCAGGCCTCGTGGAGCGCGAGAAACCGCCACAGGACCGCGGCCAGGCCCGTGCGGAAGTAATGCTGCTGTGCCCCCGTGGTGTTCTTGTAGCGCCACAGTTCGTTCGCGTACTGCTCGCTCTTCAGGGCCAGGCTCACCGGAACCACGGCATCGCCGACCCCCGGGCCTAAGATCCTCCTGGCCTCCTGGCACTGCCAGCAGGTGGGATAGCCAGGGTTCGCCGTGCCCCGGCAGACCTGGCAGACGCCTGCTCCCGGTAATAACGGGTGGACGAGGAAGTTGGCGTAGCGGGCGGACAGCTCGGAAACGGATGCCACGCGGTCCGCCGTCTATGCCCAGGAGAGCTCGCCCGAAGTGGGGACGAGCGAGTCGAGTCGGCTGAAGACGTCGTCAGGACCGTCAATGACGGTGGTGTTGGGTCGGCTCGCGTATTCCCTCGCCCATTCGTGAACCATGAGGGAACGCATGAGGAATACGCGGCGTCCGTGTTCGAGTGCCAGTCGGGCCTGCATACGGGCGCCGCTGCGGTAAGCCGCCTCCACCACGACGGTGGCAAGGCTGTATCCGCTCATCACTGCGTTGCGCATGGGGAACGACGCCTTCGAGGGCGGTGCGTCCGGCCAGAACTGGGAGACCACCAGCCCTCGCTCGACGATGTTCCTCTGCAGGTCGGCGTTCTGCGCCGGGTAGGTCCGCCGGAGGCCGGTGCCGACGACCGCGACCGTGCGCCCGCCGACAGCGAGGGCTGCGCCATGTGCGGCGGTGTCGATGCCGGCGGCGAGGCCACTGACCACTGTGACTCCGCGCTCGGCGAGCCCGCCTGCGAGGGCACGGGCATGGGCGATGCCTTCGGGGGTGGGGGCACGCGTACCGACGACGGCGACCCGGAGCTCGTCCTCTACCGACGTTCCCCGCAGGAACAGGAACGGCGGACGCTGGTGGACGAGCCGCAGGTAGAGCGGGTACTCGTCGTCCAGGATCGTCACCAGGCGCATGCCCTCGTGTTCCCAGGCGGAGATCTCGGCGGCGACGGCGTCCAGGTCCACGGCCGGCTCGGTCTCGAAGAGTGCGCTCTGCCCCGAGGCGTCAAGAGCGTTCTCGAGGATGTCCCGCGCGCTACCGAGCGATTCCAACTGGTCGGTCAGCTCGGACCATGGCCGGTCGCCGCGCCGCAGCAATGCGACGAGGGCGGCTCGCTCCAGCTCGTGGTCCATGCCGCAAGTATAGGAAGAACGCCTGTGACGGCTGGTCTCCCGCGGATATTCGTGGGACGGTCGCCGCTCTCCGCGACGAGGTTGTGGACGTACTGCCAGTCGTGGACCGTGGCGTCGCCGCCGTCCACCTTGCCTATGCGTAGGCGAGACATCGGGTCAGCCAACCCGCGGTGGCAACAGACCTCGTCAACCGGGATCTCGGGATTTCGGGAGGCGCTCGACGGGAGTTGGCATGGGGCGTACAGCCCAGACCCCCCATCGGGTGACTCATAGAACATCTGCCCGGTGAACCCGCGCAGCCATATGGCTCATCCGTTCGAGCCGATCCCCTCGATCGAGGTACGCGCAATCGATTCTGCGATGCGTGATCAAAAACCTCAGGCGAGCCGTGCTCGCTGCCGTACTCGTTGTCCTTCCCCTTCTGGCATCCGCTCCGGCCCAGGCGCACGGCCGCGCCGCCGAGCCGAGCACGCTCCCCATCGCGAACGCGGTCGGCGTCCTCCCCCTCGCGGACGAGGTGCGGGAGGGCTACCAGCGCACGAGCTTCCGGCACTGGAACGCGGGCCAGAACCCCACCGACGGCTGCAACACGCGCGCGGAGGTGCTCATCTCCGAGGCGGTCGACCCGCCCGAGGTCCTCGCGGGCTGCAGGCTCTCCGGAGGGCGGTGGTGGTCGTACTACGACGCCCGGTGGGTGACCGCGGCCTCCGGCCTGGACGTCGACCACATGGTGCCGCTCGCCGAGGCGTGGGACTCCGGGGCGTCGCGGTGGACCGCCCAGCGGCGTGAGGCGTACGCCAACGACCTCGGCGCCCTGACCTCCCTCATCGCCGTCACCGCGGCCTCCAACCGCAGCAAGGCCGACAAGGATCCGGCCGAGTGGCTGCCGCCGGCCGAAGGCGTCACCTGCCGGTACATCTCGGAGTGGGTCGGGACCAAGCTCCGCTGGAGCCTCAGCGCCGACGCCGTCGAGTTCGAGGCACTCACCCGGCTCGCGCAGTCCTGCCCCGACACCAGCGTGACGTACGATCCCGCGCCTTGAAGTGCTCTCCCGGCTGAAGCCGGGAGATTCCTGCTTACCTTGCGGTAGCGGGCTTGACGCGCTTGGCGCGCCTGACGACTGCCCTCCCGGCAGCCGGGATGAGCGCGTGGCCCATCCGGTACAGGTGCAAGACGTTGCGGGCTGCGTTGTGGTCGGCGTTGCCCGACCAGCCGCAGTCGGGGCTCTTGCACACGAACACGGCCTGGGACTCCCGGCTGCCGGGCGTGGTGCAACCGCACGCCGAGCAGCGCCGGGAGGTGCCGGGGGCGGGGACCTTGACCAGGGTGCCGCCGAGCTGAGCGGTCTTGTACGCCAGCATGGTGACCGTGCGGCCCCATGCCTCCTGGCTGATGGAGCGGTTCAGCCCGGACTTCTGGGCGACGTTCTTCCCCGGCTCCTCGATCGTTCCCCTGGCGGACTTGACCATGTTCGTGATGGTGAGTGCTTCGACCACGACGGTGCCGTAGGTGCGGGCGATGGTGGTGGTCGTCTGGTGCTGCCAGTTAAGGGCCCGGCGCTTGGCTTTCGCGCGGAGCCCTGCGATCTGGTCGTAGGTGTGCTGCAGCCGGCGGCTGGTGCGCTCGCCGGGCTTGCGGTGCCGCTTACGCTGCGCGGCGCGCTGCTCCAGGTGGAGGAGCCTCTCCTTCTCCTTGCCGGTCAGCCATTCGCCGTGCTCGTACGTTTCGCCGTCTGAGAGGGCGATAGGTACGGTGACGCCCACGTCGATGCCGATGTCCGGCCCCTGGTGGGGATCGGGTTCGCCATGAAGGGTCTGGACACGGAAGGTGATGTGCCAGCCGAGTGCGCCCTTGATCAGCCGGGCCCCGGTGATCCGGTTCTGGGTGTCTGCACGCTTGCCTACCGGAAGGTCTTTGGTCCACCGGAACCGGACACGGCCCACCTTGGGAATGTTGACCATGCCCCACCGGCGGTGCACGCGGACGATGTTCAGGTCCCGGCCCTGCGGGATGTCCACGGACATCACCGTGCGGAACCGGCCCTTGAAGTTCGGGGCGTCGGAGCGGCCGTCCCAGCAGTTCTTCCACGCCTGGAAGTACGTCTTGAGTACCGCTTGCGCTGCCTGCGCGGGCAGGACGGCGAGAAAGCCGATGTCCTCGCGGGCCTGGCGGATCGCGGCGTCCGCGTTCGCAAGAGTCCGCTCTTGCTTCGGCATCATCTGCCACCAGGCGTGCAGCAGGTTCCACATGGTGCGGGCCGCGTGCGCCTGATCATCCGCTGCGCGAACCCCGGCAGGCGACAGTGCAAGCCGGGCACGGTGCCCGAACTGCCGCTTGACCAGGGTGCCTTGACTCACAATCGAGACCCTAGCGTTGGTTTATGTCACCGCGCTGGAACCCTAATCCCGATGTCAGAACCGGTCGCCATGTTGTCTACAACCTGCATGTTCACTTGGTTTTCGTCACTAAATACAGGCGGAAGGCGTTCACTGACGCCATGCTGACCCGCACCGAAGAGATCATGCGGGAGGTCTGCGACGACTTCGAGGCTGAGCTGAAGCAGTTCAACGGAGAACAGGACCACGTCCACCTGCTCGTGCACTACCCGCCGAAAGTCCAGTTGTCCAAGCTGGTCAACTCCCTCAAGGGCGTCAGCTCCCGGCGGCTCCGCCAGGAGTACGACAGCCATGTCCGCCGGTACCTGTGGGGTGGACACTTCTGGTCCGGTTCCTACTTCGCCGGATCCTGCGGCGGGGCACCCCTGAGCGTTGTCAAGCAGTACATCGAGAACCAGCAGCGCCCCGTCTGATCGTCACCACGGAGGCGCAGAGCCCTCCGGCGCTTCGCGCCTCCGGCCCAAGGATGGCCTTCACCCCCGCCCTGAAGGGCGGAGCACTGGCCAAGATCAGAGGTAGAACAGAACCGTGGTCCCGACTCGGCCCCCGGGCTGCTACGGCCCTGGAGCGGGCGGTACGTCTCCGCCCGGCGGGGTCGGGGTGACGCCGCCCGGGACGCCGTAGGGGTGACCGGGCACGGCCCCGTACGGCATGGGATACGGCGGGTACGGGGCGGGCGGCGGAGGGGGCACCGGCATCGGCGGGGCGAGGCGCTGCGGCTGGTGGCGGCGGGCCAGCCACAGGACGAGCGCCGCGTACAACAGGGTCGTCGCCACGTCCGCGAGGGCGAGCGGCCAGGGCGAGTCGGCCGCGGTCTCGTCGGACGTCAGCCCGTCGACGATCGCGGCGGCGGCTCCGAAGGCGACCAGGTTGTTCAGGACGTGCAGCGCGATGGCTGCCTCCAGGCCACCGGTACGGATGGTCAGCCAGCCCGCCACCACACCGAAGACCAGCAGTCCGATGAAGCCCCACGTGGTGCCCCAGCCGTGGGCGGCGGCGAACAGCGCGGCCTGCGGGAGTACGACGATCCACGGAGAGCGGACGAAGGAACCGACCGCCTGTGTCAGCCAGCCCCGGAAGACGTACTCCTCGGCCGCGGCCTGCACCGGGACGAAGACCGCCAGCACCGCCAGGGACGTGAGGAACGACCCCCAGCCCACCCACACCGCGGACTCCCCCGAGCCGGTCTCGCCCTCGGGCAGGAGGAAGGCGGTCCCTGTCAGCACGGCCACCGGCAGCACCGCCGCCAGCAGACACCACCCCAGCCAGCGCCACCGCACCCGTCCGGCGACCGACGACACCGTGCCGGCCCGCCGCCGCCCCGGCCACAACACGGCCAGTAGCACCAGCGGCAGGGCGATCGCGATGGACGTCAGCTCCATCGCCGTGTTGGCGAGCGGACCGAAGTCGGGTCCTCCTTCGGGGAGTTCGGGGGTGTCGGCCAGCGCACCGAAGACGTAGGTGACGGCTATGAGTAAGAGGACGACCACGAGATAGGCGACGGAGAACAGCAGAGTCCCGACCAAGGGCCGCCACCAGCGGTGACGGCCTGTGCGGCGGTCCATGCGGTGGAAGGGGAAACCGGTGGGGCCGGGCGGCGGCGGCAGGGGTGCGGTCATGATCGACAGCTTCCCAAGGACACACCGCCCCGGGCGTCCGCCCGCAGCAGGAGTGGCCATTCGGTCTCAGGGTGGATGCTCCCGTGCCACCGGGCCAACGGACGCCGATCGTGAAGGCAATCGGATGGGTCAGTGCGTCGTCTCGGCCGACCCTTTCGAACGGCACGTCGTCGATAGGGAGTTCCGTCGAAGGTGCGCGAAGTATGTCCAGTAAGCGGTGCAACGACCTACGATGCGCTGAACCTGCGAGTGATGTGGTGATGGTCGGGGCCAGGGGGATATATGCGCCATGGGAGCTTATTCGATGCCGAGTCGTGGGACGGGAGATTCCGGGCCGGCGGCGAAGGACGCGGGGCAGCGCTCGACCGGGCGGGAGTGAGCCGTCGTACGACGCTCCGGTGGGGAGCGGCGGCCGCGGTCACGGCGAGCACCATCGGCCTCAGCTCGTGCACGGCTGCGGCCAGGGCCACCGTCTTCAACCCGGCAACCAAGGACTGGCTCACCGATCTGGCTCGCTCCATAGCGGCGATCCAGATAGAAAAGGCCCTTGACAAGGGACTCAATGGAATATGGCAGGCCTGGTCGGGAAACACCGAGGAGACCATCGACAAGGCTGCCGGCGGGGAGAAGTACTGGTACAGCACCTGGGCCCACCCCGTCCCCCCGGTGGTCATGATCTCCGTGAGTGCGACGAAGCAGGGTGATCCCATGCGGGACCGCCTCGTGGCCTGCGTCAACGGCGGAAAGCAGGGCGTCGTTTTCGAAGCCTGGGCCTGGCAGGCGCTGTCGATGTTCTTGCACGAACTCACTCAGGACAAGGCAGGCGCCGACCTCGCCATGGTTCAGTCGCTCTGCCTCCTCACCCTGGTGCCGTCGGGCGTGACTCCGAAATCAGGCGGCAGCCCTGCGGGAACCGTGAACTGGATGGCCTATCAGGCCCGCAACGGGGAGGTGGAGATCACGAGAATCGTGGAGCCGGACGGGTCCGCGAGCGCCATCGTCACGGCCGAGGGCATTCCCGACGCGGACCAGAACCCCGTGAAGAAGAAGTTCACCCTGCCGACCGAGGCGGCCGGCGCTTGAAGCTCGTCGCACGTTCCTGAACCGGCTTTCCCTTCTCAGGGCCAGCGACCAATGGGTGGGGTTGCTCGCCGGGGACGACCGTCGGGTCTCGGTGAGCGTGCGGTGCCGGCCCGCCCCTGTCGCATCCCCGGCATCCCCGGCACCCCCGGCCTCAGAAAGTAACCGAACTCACGTACAACCCTTACATCCCGCCACGGGTCTCCTGATCGCCGACCCGCCGTGAACCGCCGGACAGCTCCCGGCGAACACGGAAGGTCCGGCTCCCTTCCCAGCCCCCGGAGCCCCGCCTTGCGCACCCGCACCCTCCTCCTGGCCGCCGGCCTCACCACCGGCCTCCTCACCACCGCCCTGCCCGCCGGCACGGCCGCCGCCGCGCCCTCCGGGCTCGCCGGCGACTTCAACGGCGACGGATACCGGGACGTGGCCGTCGGCGCGATGAGCGCCGACGTCGGCTCGGTGCAGAACGCCGGTGCCGTCGTCGTGCTGTACGGCTCGGCGTCCGGCGTCTCGGCGGCGAAGAAGACCGTGATCACGCAGAACTCCGCGGGCGTCCCCGGCACCGCCGAGTACGGCGACCGCTTCGGCAACAGCCTCGCCGCCGGTGACCTGGACCGCGACGGCTACTCCGACCTGGTCGTCGGCGCCCAGTACGAGGCCATCGGCGACCGGGACGGCGTCGGCTCGGCCACCGTCATCTGGGGCGGCAAGTCGGGTCTGTCCGGCGGCAAGGGCCTGCCCCAGCCGTCCACCCTCTCCGAGAACGGCGGCTTCTCCTCCGGCATCGCGACCGGCGACTTCGACGGTGACGGCGCGACGGACGTGACGCTCACCGGCCAGAGCCACACCCGCCTCTACAAGGGCCCCTTCAGCCGTACGAACGGCCCCGCGAGCCACATCGGCATCAGCGAGTTCGGGTCGACGTACGAGGTGTTCGCGGGTGACATGAGCGGGGACGGGGCCGCCGAGCGCGTCTACCCCTTCCTCGTCACCGGCGACGAGGGCGGCGAGATCAGCTACCACCGATGGACCGGCACCAAGTACGCCCGCACCTACCTGCCACACGCCGACGGCGAGAAGGGCACCATCGCCGACGTCAACGGCGACGGCTACGGCGACCTGGTCCTCGGCGACTACCAGGACCCGCGCCCCGAGCGGCCCGGCGTCCACAAGGGCGGCCAGATCACCGTCTGGTACGGCGGCCCCACCGGGCCCGACCCGGCGCAGACGCCCACCGTGATCCACCAGGACACCGCGGGCGTCCCCGGCTCCGGCGAGTACGGCGACCTGTTCGGCTCGGCGGTCGGCGCGGGCGACGTCAACGGCGACGGCTACGCCGACATCGCGGTCGGCGCCTGGGCCGAGGACATCGGCACGGTCGAGGACGCCGGCTCGGTGACCCTCCTGTTCGGCTCGGCGTCCGGCCTGAGCGGCAAGGGCGCCAAGTCCTACACCCAGGACACCGCCGGAGTCCCCGGCAGCAACGAGACGATGGACGCCTTCGGCATGTCGGTGCGCCTGGTCGACCTCGACAAGAACGGCAAGGCCGACCTGGTCAGCGGCGCCGGCTACGAGAACGGCTACGGCGCCGTCACCGTCCTGCGCGGCGCCGCCTCCGGTCTGACCACCACCGGGGCGAAGTTCCTCTCGGCCCGCGACGCGACCCTCAAGGGCGAGGCCAACTTCGCCTGGGCCATCGCCCAGTGACAGCCCGCCAGCTTCCTCGTCCGGCAAGGAAACCCATGCGTCTGCGCAGCGCCGCTCTCCTGATGGCGGCCCTCACCCCGCTCGCGGCGGCCCTCACCGCACCCGCCGCCCACGCCGCACCCGCTGCCGCCGCCCCGTACGACTTCAACGGCGACGGCCGCAGAGACCTGGCGATCGGCGCCC
Organism: Streptomyces sp. CA-179760; assembly: GCF_050937045.1. NCBI lineage: Bacteria > Bacillati > Actinomycetota > Actinomycetes > Kitasatosporales > Streptomycetaceae > Streptomyces > Streptomyces sp. CA-179760. The sequence continues at coordinate 5,215,551 of NZ_JBNJLZ010000001.1, read as the reverse complement.
CGGGCGCCACGGTCGCCGGGAAGGCGAAGGCGGGCGCCGTGTCCGTCGTCTACGGGAGCAGCAGCGGGCCGAAGAGCTCCACCCGCACGCTCCTCACCCAGGACACCGCCGGGATGCCGGGTGCCGCCGAGGCCGACGACGCCTTCGGCTCGGCCCTCGCCTCCGCGGACCTGAACACCGACGGCTACGCCGACCTGCTGATCGGCACACCCGGCGAGGACGGCAGCGACACCAACGACGGCACCGTCACCATCGTCTGGGGCGCCAAGTCCGGTCTGTCCGGAGCCCGTTCGCTGTTCAGCTTCTTCAGCACCGACTACGACCGCTACGGCCAGACCCTCGCCGCGGGCGACTTCGACGCCGACGGCGACATCGACGTCGCGGTCGGCTCCACCGGACCGATCACCCTGTCCCTCGTCAGCGGCCCGATCACCAAGAGCGGTGCGTCCAACGGCGGTTCGGGCTCGCGCAACGACTGGTGGTCCACCTCGTACGGCATCACCCACCTCTCCTCCGGCCGCGTCACCGGCAGTGGCGGCCACCCCTGGGTGGTCCTGCACGGCCGCACCAAGGGCACCGACGACGCCACCACCGCCCTGGCCGACATGAAGATCGGCAACTACAACGACTGGCTGCAGGACCTGCCCGCCGGCTACGTCTCCGCCGTCGCGGACATCGACAAGGACGGCTACGCGGACATCGCCGTCGGCAACGACCGCGAGACCTCCGCCGACCCGGCGGGCGCCCTCGGCGGCAAGGTCACCGTCGTCTACGGCGGACCGGACGGCCGGGACACCGGCCGCGCCCCGCTCGTCCTCACCCAGGACACCGCCGGAGTGCCCGGCGCCGCCGAGAAGGGCGACCGCTTCGGCAGCGGCGTATCGCTCGGCGACGTCAACGGCGACGGGTACGCCGACCTGGCCGTGGGCACCGCGGGCGAGAACTCCGCCGCCGGTGCCGTCACCGTGCTGTACGGCTCGGCGACCGGCCTGACCACCAAGGGCGCGACGTCGTACACCCAGAACACCGCGGGCGTGCCCGGCGGTTCCGAGAAGGGCGACCGTTTCGGCGAGCGCGTCACGCTCACCGACCACACCGGCGACCGCCGCGCCGACCTGTCCGTATCCGCACCCGGCGAGAACTCCGGCGACGGCGCGGTCTGGTCCCTGCGCGGCACGACGAACGGCGTCACCGCCACCGGCTCGACGAGCTTCGGCCCGGGCACGACGGGCATCTCGACGGCCGGCGCACCGGCGTACGGCACGGCCCTCAACTCCTGACCACCGCTCCACACCGCAGCACTCCACACCACACCGATAACGGGGACTTCGATGCGCAAGCGCACCCTCCTCCTGGCCACCGCCCTCACCACCGGCCTGCTCACCGCCCTGACCCTGCCCACGACGACGGCCACCGCCGCGCCCTCCGGCCTCTCCGGCGACTTCAACGGCGACGGCCACCGCGACCTCGCGATCGCCGCCCCGCTCGGCAAGATCGGCGGCAAGACGGGGGCCGGCTACGTCGCCGTCGTCTACGGCACGGCGAACGGCCTCGACAGCTCCAAGCGCCAGATCATCAGCCAGGCCACCGACGGCGTCCCGGGCGTCCCGGAGACGCAGGACTACTTCGGCGACCGCATGACCACCGGCGACCTGGACGACGACGGCTACACGGACCTGATCGTGGGCGTGCACGCCGAGCACATCGGCTCCACCGACGACTCGGGCGTGCTCACCGTCGTCTGGGGCGGCGCGAGCGGTCTGAAGACCGCGACCGATCTGTCCGCCCCGCTCCCGGAGAACCGCAACGAGCTGGGCTGGTCCGTCGCCACCGGCGACTTCGACGGCGACGGCGACACCGACCTGGCCGCCGCCAACATCGCCTACCCCGAGCTGAACGTCTTCGAGGGCCCCGTCTCGCGCACCGGCAAGGCCACCGAGCTCGTCGGCATCGACACCTCCACCCGGACCGGCATCAACACCGACAAGCTCGTCTCGGGCGACGTGACCGGTGACGGCAAGGCGGACCTGCTGGTCATGGGCCAGGAGGAGAGAAGCGGCGGCTACCGCACCCGCAGCGTGCTGTACAAGGGCTCCGCCACCGGCCTGACACCCGGGGGCAAGGTCGCGGGTGGCTACGCGGCCGTCATCGCGGACGTGAACAAGGACGGCTACGGCGACATCGTCACCGGCAACTTCATGGAGAAGTCGACGGACGAGCCGAACGGCGGCCCAGGCGGCGCGGTCACCGTGACCTACGGCGCCTCCGGAGGCCTGAGCACCCGCACTCCCGTCCGCATCACCCAGGACACCGCGGGCGTGCCCGGCTCCGCCGAGAAGAACGACCGCTTGGGCTGGAGCCTGTCGGCCGGCGACACCAACGGCGACGGCTACGCCGACATCGCGGTCGGCGCCCCGTACGAGGCCATCGGCTCGAAGAAGCAGGCCGGCACGGTCACGGTCCTGCGCGGCTCGGCGTCCGGCCTGACCGGCAGCGGTGCCAAGTCCTTCTCCCAGGACACCGCGGGCGTCCCCGGAGCCGTCGAGGCGTACGACTCCTTCGGCTACGCCGTGCAGCTCACCGACGCGAGCGGCGACGGCCGCGCGGAGCTGGTGGCGAGCGCCTCCGGCGAGAACACCGGTGACGGCGCGGTCTGGCTGCTGAAGTCCACCGCTTCCGGCATCACGGCCACCGGGTCCAAGTCCTTCGGCGCCGCGACCGTGGGCGGTCCGGCGGGCGATGCGAACTTCGGTGACGTGCTCGCGGGCTGACCTGACCCCCAGACGTATCCCCCACCCCCTCACCAGGAGGAACAACCGCATGCGCAGGCACACCGCGGCCACCCTCAGCGCCGCCGCCCTGCTGGCCGCCGGCCTCACCCCGCTCACCCTGGCCGGCCCCGCCTCCGCGGCGCCCGCGAAGTTCGCCGACGACTTCAACGGCGACGGCTACCGCGACCTCGCCGCCGCCGCGCCCTACACCCCGGTCGGCGGCAAGAGGGACGCGGGCGCCGTCGTCATCACCTACGGCTCCGCGAACGGCATCAGCGCCGCCCGCCGTACCGTCCTCACCCAGGACACGGCCGGCATCCCCGGCACCGCCGAGGAGGGCGACCGCTTCGGCAGGGCCCTCACCTCCGGCGACCTGAACAGCGACGGATACGCCGACCTGGTGATCGGCAGCACCGGCGAGGACGTCGGCTCCGATGCCGACGGCGGCTCCGTCACCGTCGTCTGGGGCGGCAAGAGCGGCCTGTCCGGCGGCCGGGGCATCCCCGACCCTGCCGTGGCGGCCCACGACGAGTACGGCATGTCCCTCGCCGTCGGCGACTTCACCGGGGACGGCCGGGCCGACCTCGCCGTCGGCAGCACCGGCAGCGACATCTGGATCCACGAGGGCATCGCCAAGACCTCCGGCTCGGGCTCCCACCACGAGCTCGCCAGCGGCCTGAGAGGCGGTGCCGGCCTCGCCGGTGCCCAGAGCCTCACCGCCGGCGACATCGACGGCGACGGCACCGACGACCTGGTGGCCACCGGCAGCGAGGAGTCCACATACGAGGACGGCGCCATGGTCTACCTCGGCTCCGCCTCCGCCCTGACCCGCCAGACGTTCCTGAAGAGCGGCGGCTGGGAGCTGGCCGCCGTCGGCGACCTGAACGGCGACGGCTACGACGATGTCGTCACGGCGGACTACGGCGGCGACGCCAAGAGCCTCGGCGGCTCGGTCAGCGCCTGGCTCGGCAGCGCCACCGGCGTCCGCACCAGCCCCCAGACGACGATCGACCAGGACACCCCCGGCGTCCCCGGCGCGGACGAGGAGGACGACTGGTTCGGCAACGACCTCTCCATCGCCGACGTCAACGGCGACGGCTACGGCGACCTGGCCGTCGGCACGATCCACGAGGACGTCGGCACCGCGAACATCGCCGGCAGCGTCACCGTGCTGCGCGGCACGGCATCCGGCCTGACCACCAAGGGCGCGACGTCGTACACCCAGAACACGGAGGGCGTCCCCGGCACCGCCGAGTCCGCCGACCGCTTCGGCGCGTCCGTACGCCTGTCCGACCTCACCGGCGACGGCAAGGCGGACCTCTCCGTGGGCTCCGACGGCGAGAACCACCCCTCCGGCTCCCTCTACAGCCTGCGCGGCTCGGCCGCGGGCGTGATCACGAAGAACGCGATCAGCTTCGGCCCGGGCTCCCTGGGCATGTCGACGACGGACTATCTGAGGCTGGGCCAGGACATGCTGCGCTGACCCCGCGGTGCGGGGCCCCGGGGGCCCTGGGGCAGAACCCTGACAACCCATGAGTTCCTGAAGGGGCTTACCCCTTAAGGGATGTCACAGCTCGGCCGCAAAGCCGGGCCCGGAACCCCGGGCCCGGCCCGCCACCGCCCGGGACCAGGTACGTTCGAAGACGTGGCTGGATTCAGGATCGGACGCGGCCGGAACAACGGCGCTCCTCAGACGCGACCGCATAACCCCCCGCACGGGCAGCAGCAGACGCCACAGGGACCGTCGTACGGTTACCCGCCGGCGCCTCAGCCGTACCCGCAGCAGCAGCCGTACGGCAACGGCGGCGGCCCCACCTGGCCGCAGGCGAACGCCGGGCCCGGCGGCGGCCCCGGCGGCCCCGGTGGCGGCTACGGCGGCCAGGGCGAGCCGGAGTACTTCGGCGACGGCGCGTACCCGCCCGGCCCCCAGGGCCCGCCGGACCCGTACGCGGCGAACAACCCGGGCCACACCCAGGCCTTCTCGGTCGGCGAGGACCCCTACAACCAGGGCGACATCTACCGCGCCGGCGCGGCGCCCGCGCCGTCCGGCCCGGTCGGCCCGCGCCTGCACTGGAAGGCCCTGCTGCGGGGGATCGTCCTCTCCCCCAACCAGACGTTCCTCCAGATGCGCGACTACTCGATGTGGGGCCCGGCCCTCATCGTCACGCTCCTCTACGGCCTGCTCGCGGTCTTCGGCTTCGACGGCGCCCGCGCGGACGCCATAAACGCCACACTGTCGAACGCGGTCCCGATCGTCCTGACCACGGCCGTCGCGATGGCGCTCAGCGCGTTCGTCCTGGGCGTGGTCACCCACACCCTGGCCCGCCAGCTCGGCGGCGACGGCGCCTGGCAGCCCACGGTCGGCCTGTCCATGCTGATCATGTCCCTCACGGACGCGCCCCGCCTGGTCTTCGCGATGTTCGCCGGCGGCGACGCGACGTTCGTACAGCTCCTGGGCTGGGCCACCTGGATCGCGGGCGGCGCCCTCCTGACCCTCATGGTCAGCCGCTCCCACGACCTGCCCTGGCCGAAGGCGCTCGGCGCGTCGGCGATCCAGCTGATCGCACTGCTGTCGATCGTGAAGCTGGGCACGGTCTGAGGTTCCGCGCGCATGAGAAAGGGGCTCCCGGAGGAGCCCCTTTTTGCCGCCCGTCAGGCGTCGAGGATCTGCTGCCCGTCAGGCGTCGAGGATCTGCCCGGCCCGCCGCACCACCGGTGGCTCAACGGACCAGGCTGACTTGACCGAATGATGATAGTAGTCTGACCCTGCTCAGAAGGCAGGGGGAGGCCGCTTGTGGCACGCAAGGTAGGGGTCTACACCCGGATCTCACGGGACGACGAGGGCGAGGCCCTGGGCGTCGCCCGGCAGCAGAAGGACTGCGAGCGCCTCGCGGATCTCCGGTCGTGGCAGGTCGTGAAGTCCTACGAGGACAACGACGTGTCCGCGTTCAAGCGCAACGTGGTGCGTGACGAGTTCGAGCTGATGTTGACGGACCTCCGCGCCGGCCTGATTGACGGCATCGTGGCCTACGACCTGGACCGGCTTGCCCGGCAGCCCCGGGACCTGGAACGCCTCATCGAGATCTTCGACGACCGCCCCCGCCTGGAGTTCGCCACCGTCACGAACGACATCAACATTGGATCACCGGACGGCCGCACCATGGCCCGGATCATGGTGGCGTTCGCCAACAAGTCGTCGCATGACTCCTCACGCCGGATCAAGCGCAAGCACCTGGAGCTGGCACAGCAGGGCAGGGACAGCGGCGGGCCAGCGCCGTACGGATGGCAGAAGGATGACCGGACCAAGGTCGACCCCAAGGCAGCCGAGGCCATCCGCGACGCACAGCGCGAGATCCTTGCCGGAGTCCGCATCGGAACCATCCGGAGCCGGTGGCAGGAGCAGGGCCTGGGCAACCCGCGGGCAGGTACGAAGCGCATGGCCCACCACCACGTGGAGCACATCCTGACGAGCCCGAGACTGGTCGGCTACCGGACCTATCACGGCGAGATCCTGCAGGGGGACGACGGCCAGCCGATCAAGGGGGACTGGGAGCCGATCAACACCCTGGAGGAGTGGGAAGCAGTCTGCGCGGCGGTCGCCGAGCGGAAGCAGCAACGCCCCGGTAGGTCACTCGCGCGCAAGTACCTGCTCTCTGGCATCGCTCGCTGCGGGCTATGCAAGACCAAGATCCGAGGACAGAACAACCCACAGTGGGAGCCAGGGTCGAAGGCCTCCCGGTACAAGTACCAGTGCTCAGTGGTGAACGGCGGCTGCGGCAAGGTCGCCCGCGTCGGCGAACCGGTCGACAGGCTGATAGCTCAGCTCGTACTGGAAGAGCAGCGTGCACGTGCGGCGGTCACAGCGGTCCCGCTTGAGCAACGGTGGCCGAAGGAAGACGAGTTGGAGCAGGTCACCCAGGACATTGCTCAACTCGTGGAGGCCGAGCGCGCCAAGCAGATCACGGTAGCGACCCTCTTGCAGCTCCTGCCGGCCAAGGAGCGGTCGCGCGACGAGCTGAAACTAGAGCGGGCCCGCTTCTACAAGGAGCAGAAGCAGGCCGAGGCCAAGGGTGAGGCAGCGAACCTCTCCGTCGAAGAGTTCTTCGCGCTGCCGATTGAGCGTCAGCAGGAGATCGTGTTGCACAGCCTCTCCGCTGTCATCATCCATCCGGCCGGGCGCGGTCGACGGAAGTTCGATCCCAGCCTCATCGAACCTGTCTGGCCTTGACGATCAGGCCCGCCCCTGCAACACGAGCGCACGACGTACCCACTCTGTATCCCGCTCTGGGGCACGGCGAAGGTGCAGCCGAAGCCATTCGTCCGTGGTCATCACCTCACGCTTGGCCGTCGCCTTACGGGACTGCGGGCTAGCGGTCTGACTCATCAAAGGCACCTCCTGCCAGTTCTTCGCGGGCGATTTCGCGGTTGTGTTGGATGTCACGGCGGATGTTGGCGGCGAGCCAGGATTCGCCGGGGGTGTGGCCGTGGCCGGCGTAGGTCCAGTGGGCGAGGGTGAGGGTGGTTGCCTCTTCGTCGTCGGGGTCGGGCAGGCCGAGGGCTTCGCGTTGCTGGGTGGCGCGGTAGTCGGCGCGGGTCTGGCGCAGGGCGCCGAGGGTGGTGGAGTACTGGCGGGACTTCGTGGAGAAGTGACCGCGAAAGCCGAGCATGTGAGCCCAGTCCCGGAGCTTGCGGTCCGGGTAGAGCGGGTGCAGATCCAGGCAGGCTTCGATGAGCCGGCGGGGGTGGTCGGGCACGCCGAGCAGGACGAGGGCTTCCTTGTTGCCGATGCGGCGGTCGACGGTGCCGGTGGTCTCGGCTGCCTTTGTGGCGTACTTGGCGACGTAGGAGGCGACGGCCTGTTCGGTGATCTCCTCGCCATCGCCGAAGGCGCCGATCGGCTGGACGTCGAGTTGTGTGCCCCATCGCAGGACGCGGGCGGGTCGAGTGTGGGCCGGTTCTTCGGGGATCGGCTGGTATGAAGCCGCGGGGACGTCGACCGCTACTCGAGCAGCGGCGGCATGGATGGAGTCGGTGAGTAGGTCGAGGGTGGCCCAGGCCGGCGGCGGGTCATCTGGCCCGTCGGGTCCGTCGAATCGGATCACGGCATGGAAGTGGACGGCTCCGCGCTTCTGGTACTCGGCGACCTTGCCGAAGGAGACGCGGGACTGTTCCTTTGCTGCCTTCTGGGTGAGTCCGGCCCGCTTGGCGATCTCGCGGCGCAGGTAGATCGTGAAGTAGCGCCACAGCTCGGAGGCGTGGTTGTTCCACAGCACGGCGCCGGCGTAGTCGTACGTCGTGGGGTCGAGGGGGGTGCCGAGTTCGGGGGCGTCCTCGCCGTGGTGTTGGCCGCAGCGGCAGGGCCGGTTGCCGGGGCGGTTGTGGACCGGGCCGAACGAGGGTGCGGTCAGGGTGGCGAAGACGCGGGGGTGATCGCGGATGGTGTGCGGGGTGCCCTTGGCGGGGTCGCCGACGAGTCCGGCGCGGATGAGGTGGTAGGTGTCTCCGGCGTAGGTCCAGGCGCAGGCCGGGCAGCGGGAGGCACGGCGGTTGCCGCAGGCGAGGCGGAGTCGGCCGCCGGGTTCGGTGTCGGTGGAGTAGGAGTGCAGGACCTGCCCGGTAGCAGCGTCGCGGGTGACGGTGGCGCCTTGCAGGTGGATGGGGTCGGAGCAGCCGCCGGTGCGGCGGATCTGGTCTTGGATGCGGTCGAAGCCGGGAGACCCGGCCACCCTCAGCACGTCGGCGAGGGTGGCCGGGTCCAGGCCCGCCATGGTGGCGGTGTCGGTCACGCGTCCTCCTCCTGGACGGTGTGGCGGTCGATCCAGTCCTCCGCGCAGACCTTGTGCACGGGCTTGCCCCGGTCGGAGCGCAGCGGGGTGGGCTTGGTGCAGATCACGCACGGCTTGTCGCCGCTGTGGTCGAAGTGCTCGGGCGAGCGCCAGTCGAGGAGAGCCATGACGGTCACCTCCCGGCCCGCGCGAGGGCGGAGGAGAGGCGGTAGCCGGTGCCCTTGCAGATCGGGCAGGTGACGCGGAGGGTGACGCGGGTGCCGTCGGGGTGGCGTCCGCCGGTGGTGATGGCAGCGGTGGCGAAGCCGTCGCAGTCTCGGCAGAGCGGCGTGTTCTGGGCGTGTTGGGGCATGATGGGGCTTCCCTTTCGGGTCCATTGGATCTGGATGGGTGGAGCCGTCCGGGGCGGCGGATACTTGGCGGTAGAGGCCGCCCCGGGCGGGCGTTACTTGCGGCGGTTGCGTCCGCGCGGGATGGGCGGGATGGAGTCGTAGCCCTCGCGGCCCTGCTCGAACGAGGCACGGTCGCTGTCGCTCATGCCGGACGTACCGATCTGGCGGTTGATGCGGTTGACGGTCCTGCGGTCGCCGTGGCGCTTGGCGATGGCGTACTCGCGGCCCAGTTCGGCCATCTCAGGGCTGGACGGGGTGTCGTTGTTCTTCCGGCTGAAGATGCGCATGTCAGCGGTTCCTTTCGGCGTTGAGGATCGAGCGGAGGACGACCGCGCACACGGCCACGGAGGTGGCGGTGATGGCGACCGCGAGGAGCATGGAGACCAGGACCGCGCCGACGACGAGGACCACGGCGCCACCGCCGGCGGCGAGGGCGAGCGCGCTGCCGGGGGTGAGCTGGACCGTCGGGCGGTTCGAGGCGGCGGGAGCGACCTGGACCGGGACCGGGGCTGTGCGCTGAACGGGCGCCGGGGTGTGGGTGGTCGGGGCGGTGGCCGTGCTCGGGGGTGCGGTGTCCTGGGGCGGGTACTTCGGCGTGAACACGGGGCGGTTTCCTTCTACTTGAGGACGGTTCCGAGGGCGGGGGCGAGGAAGCTGTCGGCGACGAGGTAGCCGCCGATCAGGAGCACGGCGACCAGCCACCACGGCGGGCGGGCGAGCTTGACGCCGAGCCATCCGACGATGAGCAGGGCGAGCCAGAGCGGTACGTCCATGGCGATCTCCCTCAGGCCTTGCAGCGGTGGGTGCGGGCGGCGAGTTCGGCGCCGGCGCGGGTGTCGTAGTCGGCGGCGAAGCCGCAGCCGGGGGCGGTGCAGGCGGCGGTGTGCTTGTCGCGGCCACGGCCGTCGTAGGCGGTGGCGACCTGCACGGGGCCGATGCGGATCACGTTGCGGAAGCGGCGGTTGGCGGTCACGGGCGGTTTCTCCCTTCTGGTCAGGTGAGTTGGAGTTCGGCGGCGATGGCGTCAGTCATCGAGGCGGGCAGTTGGAGCCGGGCGGACATGGCTTCGGCGGGCATCGGAGTCCCGGTGGCGGCCCGGTGGGCGTCAGCGATCTTTCGGGCGTGGTCGAGCAGCGCGGCCGGAACCGCGGGGGTGCTGACTGCGGGCGGTGGCGGGCTGGGAGCCAGCTCCGGCACGGTCGCGGCGTGGTCCGGTTCGGGGGCGGGGTCGTCGGTGCGGTGCATCTCGACTTCCGGAGCCGCCACCTCGTCCACAGCCTGTGCAGGAGTGGCCGGTTCGGTCGGCGAGTGGACCAGGAGGGTTCCGCCGAGGAAGGCCAGCGCGGGCCAGCCGGCGACGAGGATGCGCAGCCAGGCGGGCACGTGGGTCAGGTCGAGGAGTCCGGCAGTGGCGATGTTCGCGCCGAGTGAGGCGGTCAGGGCGATGACGAACCAGGTCCAGGCGGAGCGGTCGCGGCGAGCCGTGCGCAGCCGACGCCAGGCGGCGACAAGCAGCAGGTCGACACTGACCGGGTAGGCCCATGCCTTCCAGCCGGACTGTCCGGCGGCTTCGGCCAGGTCGTGCAGATGGGCGAAGGACAGCGCGCCGGCGATGACGGCCTGTACGAGTACGGCATCCGGGCGGATCGAGCGGGACACGGGGGCACCTCCCTTCAGGAGTCGGGCCAGGGGCGGGCGGCGAGAGCGGTGTCCGGCCGCCCGACCCGGCGGGTTCTAGTCGGGGGCCTGGCCGGAGCCCAGGCAGTTAAGGCAGAGGCCGGACTGTTCGCCGACGACGCGGCGCTTGCGGCCGACGCGGACGGTGCGGGAGACCTCCCCCGAGCCCTTGCACGTCGGGCACTTCGCGGGTTCCTGCGGGGCGGCCTTTGGCGTCACCATGGCGGTCACTCGCCCCCGGTGGCGGGGTCGCGGACGTAGTCGTCGGCGTGGTCGACCAGCCACGTTTCGATCTCGCGGTGCTCGTCGAAGTCGGCGGTCCGGAACACCGCTTCAGCGGTCTCGACAGCCTCAACGAACCGGGTCTGTCGAGTCAGTTCGGCCGAGCGCTCCAAGGCCCGGCGGGTGGAGTCACGCATGGGGATCACTCCGTTTTCGGCATGGCGGGGGTAGGGACATGGCGCGATGTGGTCGCGCCGACCGTGGCGGAGACGGGGGTGTTACTCGGTGACCGGACGGGGCTTGACCAGCGACTGACCAGCCGCCGGAGCGGGAGCGGGCACGTAGGGGCGGAACGGGTCGAGGAACGACAGGGCCGGGACCAGGTGGGCGAACTCCCAGCAGGTGGCGACCACTTCGTCCCGCGAGGTCTCTGGAGTGCGGATCTTCGACCAACCGCCGGAAGAGTCCGCCGCGACAGCGGTCCCGGGACGGTTCATCGGGATCAGACTCGCGGCCGGAACTGCATCCGGGGCAACGTCTGCGAGGCCCATTTCGGCGGTCTGCTTGTCGTTGACGCGGTGCACCACACGGCCGGTGAGCTGAGCACGGAGCATGGTGGCGCCCTTGCCCAGGTCGGAGCCGAAGCGCTGCCCGCAGATCTCCAGGTAGATACCGATCGCACGGGCCATCTGCGCCAGCCTGATCAGCGCGGTGACGATCCGCTCCCTGCGCTCCTCATCCTTCCTGGAGGAGATCAAGAACAGTTCCGCCACCTCGTCGACCAGGACGACCACCGGCACCGGCCGCACCTCATCGGGCAGTTCCCACAGGTCCGAGACGCCGTGACGACTCAGCAGGTCGAAGCGATCTTCCATCTCCGCGACCAGGATGCCGAGCAGGGAGGCGGCATCGTCCGGGGTAGTGACCAGCGCCGACAGGCGGGGCGCGAAGGCGGACTGTTCCACCCCGCGCTTGCAGTCGACCCCGACCAGGGCCACCGGCAGTTGCGCAAGCCCCTTGATCAGGTTGCGCTGATACATCGACTTACCGGAGTGGTTCGCCCCCAGAGTGAGAGCCATCGGGGCCTTGCGGTAGTCCCGCTCGAATGCGGTCCCGTCCTCGCGAACCGCGACCGGAACGGCCATGCCGTGCGGGCGGGCCTTGCGGGGCATGCGCACCCGGCGCAGCACGTCATAGCCGGTCATCCGCAGTTCCACGAAACCGGGCTTCGTCTCGATAACGGTCACCGAGTGGGCGCCCCATGCGTGCCGGAGCCGCTCCGAGGAAGCCATCACGTCGGCAGGCTCCAGGCCGGCCGGAAGCCGCAGGGTGACCCGCAGCCCCGTCGACGTGCCGCGTACCCGGCGGATCTTCGGCGGGACCGGCTGCACCTCACGGCGAGCGACGTTGCGAGTCATGAACGCCCGAAGACCCGACGGGTGCACCGTCAGCCCACACACGTCCATCGTCGAGCGGTACGAGAGGATGAACCGACCCCAGGTGACCGGCATCCCGACCAGCGACCAGTACACGCGCGGGGCGCGGTACTTCGCGTAGCCGAGACCACCGGCACCGGCTAAGGCTCCCGTGGCCTCCAGGGCCATCGTCAGGTCGGTCATGGTCAGGCCACCGGGGTGATCGCGACCGCGCGGAACGAGATCCCGTGCTTCTTCTGGCCGTTGAACTCGTTCTCCCAGTCACGCGCCTTCAGGCCGGTGACCTTGACCGGCATGCCCGGCGCCAGACCCTCCGGGTAACCCGTCTCCGGGACGGTCACCTGGTACAGGTTCCCCTCCCCCTCATCCGAGACCAGCAGACCCACCGTGGACAGACCCACGGCCGGGTTCTCCCGGTCCATGGCCCGCTCACCGGTCTTCTTGTTGATCAGCTTCGGCTCCGGCGCAGTCGCGACGAACACCACAGCGGTCGAAGTGTCGATCTTGAAGGACGGCATAGTCATCCCCTTGAACAGGTCAGCGTTAGGCCCATTGGACCTCTTGCTCAACTTGTTGGTACAAGCCGATACCTAGAGATTGCCCCACTGGATGTGAGCCGTCAAGCACTTTGCGCGAGCATGTACCAACAAGTTGAGCGAGTGAGTCATGATGGGTTCATGAGCAAGCAGCCGAAGTACCAGCAAGTGGCCGATGCGCTGCGGCGCGAGATCGACAAGGGCATCTACGGGCCAGGCGCACGGCTGCCATCGGAGGCTGAGCTTGCGGTTCGCTTCGAAGCTTCGCGGAACACCGTCCGGTCTGGTCTGAGCCTGCTCGTGAGCCAAGGACTCATCACGTCGAGCCAGGGCCTGGGCTACGAGGTGCGGAAGCACGAAGTCTTCGAGCTGAATGCTTCGCGTTTCGAGAACCTGACCTTCCCGCAGAACGGCGACGCTTACTCGACTGACGTCACGAACTCTGGGCGCAGGCCGCACCAGACGTTTCGAGTCGAGCTGACCACGGCCCCCGAGTACATCGCCCAGCGGTTGAAGGTGGAGACGGACTCACACTCCGTGCTTCGGTTCTGCCACCGCTTTGTCGATGATGTGCCGTGGTCGACGCAGGCGACGCACTACCCCCATTGGCTGATCCAGGAGGCGCCCCGTCTGTCCGAGCCGGGCGATGTCGCGGAGGGGACCACGCGGTACCTCGCCAGCCTAGGCATCGAGCAGATTGGGTATGCAGACGAGATCGCCACCCGGATGCCCACACCAGAGGAGGCGCACCTTCTGGAGATCGGCCCTGGAGTACCCGTTCTGCTCTGGACCCGCACGGGATACACCGCAGAGCGCCCGGTGCGCTGCACGATCACCACTTTCCGAGGCGACCTGAACCGCATGAACTACGAGATCGGCGACTTGTCCGCCCGGAATGAGAACGACGTCAAGTGAAAATCACCACCGCAACCCCTGCCGATCTGGATCAGTTGCTTGCCTTCCGTGAGGAGGCAGCCTCGTGGATCAGCGCGCTGGGCAGCGATCAATGGAGTCGGCCCTACCCGGCAGACCGCCTGTTGGTCACGATCGAGGCTGGGACTGTCTTCATGCTGAGGGACGGGGGGCGTACGGCCGGCACGGTCACCCTCACCCCGGAGGTCGAAGAGGGGTTGTGGTCGGATGAGGAGCTCGCCGAGCCCTCGATGTTCATCAACAAGTTGACTGTCGCCCGCGATTACGCAGGGCGAGACCTTGGCAGCAGGCTATTGGACTGGGCCGGCGACCGAGCGTACCGATCAGCAGCCAAGTGGATACGACTCGACGCTTGGACGACCAACCAGCGGCTCCAGCGGTACTACCTGGACCAAGGCTTCCAGCACATGAGGACCGTCCTCGAAGGCTCTGCCGTTAACGGAGGCCCGCGTGTATCGGGCTGGCTTGCCCAGCGCCCCGCCCGGCTGGCCGATCATGGCTTTGCCGACGAGACACCGAGTCCTGAACCGCTCTGGGCCTGAGCTGTTACAGGTTTCTCTACCTCATCAAGTGCCCGCGCAAGGCGCGGGCTGGCCCTGGGGGCGGCCCCCACACGCCTGCGGCGCAGGGGGCCGCCCCCTGGGCCGCAGCGAACTACGGCCCATGAGTCGATCACCGCAGAGGACGCCCCGCGGTCAAGACAATGCCTCCGGCGGGGGATCGGCCGGCACCGGGATGGAGGGGGGCGCCGTTCCCGACTGCGGGCCCGTAGTGGCGTGCGCGGGGAGCTCCCATCCCGTACGCCATCGACCCAGGCAGAGCCGAGCAGACGCGGCCCATGGCGTCCAGGTCGTTCGTACAGTGGCGCGCTCCACCTGGACGCCATGAACCACGCCCGCTCCACGGTGTGTGGGTCGACGGCGTACGGGATGGGAGCTGGGGATGTGGTGGGTTGCGGTGAGAGGGATCTATCTACACCAATCGAAGATTGGGACGGGATGAAGCGGGTGCCCCTTCCCTCTCACCCTCAAGGGCCAACGGAACCAACCCAAAGACATGCCTATTCAATTCATCAACGGTAATGTCCAGGTCATCGGCAATCTTCAACGACGAAAATCCGCCGGCCCGCAGCGCAGAGAATACCTTACTTAGAAGCTGCGAAGTCTCACGCATAATTCCGTTCGGCTCGCTACGGCGATATCCCATTTGCGAGAGCTGCTTAACGGTAGTGCGATACCCCCAATCAGTGACAAGCCCCAGATCCTTCAACCTATAGGCGAGAGCCACTGCCGCCACTTTCCACTTCTTCTTCGCGCTCAGAACTCTTTTAGTGTCTGCGCCATGGAGCATCTGAGCATAGATACCCGATCGCGGCATCAAGAAGGCAGAAGCGAATTGCTGCGCTTCCTGTTCCGCCTCTGCACCATGAGGAACTCGGTGCGCGGCATGCAAGACGAGGTGACCTAGCTCATGAGCCGCGTCGAAGCGCCCCCGCTCGCCGCTTTTTTCGAGATTGAGGAAGACGAATGGGGTTTTCTCCTTCCACCTCATCGAGAACGCATCCACAGCGGCACAATCAGCAGCCAGCGAGAACACCCGCACTCCATGCGACTCCAGCAGGTGAACCATATTTGGGATAGGCGCCTCGCCAAGCCCCCAGAGTGCGCGCACTCGTTCTGCCGCATCTTCTGGGGTGAGGTGAGGGAGTGTTGGGACGTCGGGCCCTGGCAGGGTGAACCGATCTTCCATCCACTGATTGATCTCGACCGCCAGTCGCCCGGCACTGCGCGCGGCATCCCTGTCCAACGCACTCATCTTTGAGAGTGCGCGAAAAGATAGAGCGTCCACTTCGATCTCTTCAACTTCTGACGCCGCGAAGAATGAAAGCGGTACTTCGAGAGCAGCCGCCAAGGAATCCAGAGTTTCAGGCGACGGCTGCTTGTGGCCATTCTCGAAGGCCGTAAGACTGCGCACTGAAACCCCGGATTCCTGCGCCAGCCGAGATAGCGTCATCCGCCTTCGCTTTCGCGCAAGAACTAGCCGCGAGGAAGTCAACATGACAACCATCTCCATAGGTAGTGCGGGTTAAATGGCTCCCTTGAACTCCACCGGGACCTCGACGGCCACATCTTCAACGACCTCATCCAGTCGCTTGATGTCGAACTCCGGCCCACGGAAGGGGTTTTCCGGGAGGATGATGCGCTCACGCCAGGTGTCGACGTACTTCCCATGCATCTGGACGGGCATGGAAAGCTCGAAGGAGAGGCCTTCTTTCGTCGACTTGTAGAGGAGGAACCATGTAGGCAACTCGTTCACGTCAGGAACCTCGACCCGCTGACCAGGAATCGGGAACAGCGCAAGCTGCTCCTCATTCCGCTGAACGAGCCGAGCCATGGCAGGGCCCTTGGGGTTTTTAGTTCGAATGGCACCCGACCAAGAGGCGTTCTCGTCACCCACGGGACCGGAAGCACTGACGGCCGTGATAGCGAATCGCTCAGTCGGATGAAGGCACCGAAGGATCTGCTGAGAGTTGCTGTACCCCCAACCAGCCTTCTCCTGCATCTGCTCCCGGAAGAACCGGTTGCAGCGCGACCAGAACGTGTAGCCGGCCATGCCGGGTGAGTCCAGCTCCGTAGCGAGCCGGGCCTCGGCCGACGCCTTACCCAACGGCGTGTAAATGTCGTTGGGTGCGAGCCCGAGGGTGTGCAGCCGCTGGACTGCATCATCACCGACGTGGCACACGGCTTCCATAGAGTCCTCCCCGATCATCGTTCCAAAAATTCTACCTCACTTGAGGGCGGAATTTTGGAACCGGGCTTAGTCGAACCTTAGTTCGACACGAGGCTACCGTCAAGTAACAAGGCCTCTCTTCCACCAGATTGACGCGCCGGACATGCGCATGGGCCCCGGCTCGAACCGAGGCCCAGTCACATGATTACAGGCGACGCATGGAGAATGTGTGCAGGTCAGAGCGCTTCTTTAGAAGGAGTGATCGGTTGCCCCAACTTACGTACTGGAGGCAAGACACTCCACGGGAAGTTGATCCACTCATCGGTCCGCTTCCACACGTACTCGCACTTCACCAGCGACTGGGACTTCTCGTAGACCACGGCGCTGCGTACCTCGGCGACGGTGTCGAGGCAGAAGTCGCGCACCAGCTTGAGCGTCTTGCCGGTGTCGGCGACGTCGTCGGTGATCAGCACCTTCTTCTCGGAGAAGTCGATCACGTTGGGGACGGGGGCGAGCATGACAGGCATCTCGAGGGTCGTCCCCACGCCGGTATAGAACTCCACATTCACCAGATGGATGTTCTTGCAGTCCAGGGCGTAGGCGAGCCCGCCGGCCACGAAGACACCGCCGCGGGCGATGCTGAGCACGACGTCGGGCTCGTACCCGTCGTCGGCGATGACCTGCGCGAGCTCGCGTACGGCGACCCCGAACCGCTCGTAGGTGAGATTCTCCCGCTCACCGCTCATGCTCGTGTCACTCATGCCGGGGTCGCTCATGCTGCGGTCGCTCACACCTCGGTCCGATGGAAATTGAGGAAGGACCGGGAGGCCGTCGGCCCTCGCTGCCCCTGGTACCGCGACCCGTACCGCTCGCTCCCGTAGGGGAACTCGGCGGGCGAGCTGAGCTTGAACATGCACAGCTGCCCGATCTTCATCCCCGGCCAGAGCTTGATCGGCAGGGTGGCGAGGTTGGACAGCTCCAGGGTCACATGACCGCTGAAGCCGGGGTCGATGAACCCCGCGGTGGAATGCGTCACCAGCCCCAGCCGCCCCAGCGAGCTCTTGCCCTCCAGCCGGGAGGCGAGATCGTCGGGCAGCGTGATGACCTCGTACGTACTGGCGAGGACGAACTCCCCCGGGTGCAGGATGAACGGCTCGTCACCCTCCGGCTCCACGAGCCGCGTCAGATCGCTCTGCTCGACGGAGGGGTCGATGTGGGGGTACCGGTGGTTCTCGAACACCCGGAAGTAGCGGTCCAGCCGCACATCGATGCTCGACGGCTGCACCATCGCGTCGTCAAACGGATCGATACGTACTCGTCCGGCGTCGATCTCGGCCCGGATGTCCTTGTCTGAGAGAAGCACGCCCCGAGGATACGCAAGGCGCGCGGAGCGACCACAACCGGACGACTCCGCGCGCCTTATGCCCTTTGGCTATGTCTTTGTCCGCTGTTCGCTCTGCTCGTTACCGCTCGCAGCCGCTAGCTACCGCTTCTGATAGCTGACGGGCACGACGCTCCGGAGCCGCGTACACCGCGGGCACCGGAGCAGCCGGCCGGGACCGAGTCGCTCGGCCTGCTGCATCGGGAACGAAGCGGTGGTGAACACGTGCCCATCGGCACAACGGACGACGGTGCGCTCCATCAAGTCCAAGAGTCCCTTCCCCAAGAGCCGCGTCTGGCTGGTGCTTGCCTGACGACAAAAGCCACAGTACGGGATGAAAGAGACAGCCTTCGAGGCGGCACTCCGGTCCCGCCCGGACCCTCGCCCACACCCCCACCGTACGCCCCAACTCCGGTGACCCGCAGCCGCATCCCACCCCTGAAGCGCCCTCAGGCCCCGCGGCATCAACACCGAGGGCCTGGCATGAGGTAAAGTGACGAGCGTTCGCACACCGACTCCGTCGGCGTCTTACGCGGGTGTAGTTTAATGGTAGAACATCAGCTTCCCAAGCTGAGAGCGCGAGTTCGATTCTCGTCACCCGCTCCACGAAGAAGGCCCAGGTCAGAGACCTGGGCCGTTTTGCTGTCAACCAGACTGGCGACAACTGAAACGTCAGCACAGGATCGGCCTGAAGCCCACGCTGGGCGGCCGACGAAGGCCCGACCGTCCACGAGGTCGACCTGACGAGGCGCTGAGCCGCAACCAGCTGGCCCGCGCCATCCTGACGACCGCCACCCTGGACGAGGCAGAAGCACACAGCCGCGAGATCTGCGGCTACTCGGAAATCGACTACGAGCGCAACAAGGCCGCATGGCTCAAGGACCAGCCACCAGTGCAGAACCGCGGAGTCACCCACACGACATTCCGCCGCATCACCGAGGCCCTGAACCTCACCGGCTCCCTGCGCGAAGATCTGCGCCAACTGCTCATCAACAGCCGCCTGAGCAGTACGACGCACCCCTGTGGCGCATCACATCCACGACTGGATAACAACCTTCTTCACGGGTTCAAGTGCGGCGCGCTACGTGCATGCGGGCAGAAGCAAGGAAGTCATACGCGGGCCAAGAACACGCCTCCGGCGGGGGCACTCAGGCTCCGAGATGGAGGGGGCGCCGTTCGCGGGTGCCGGCGGAGTTGTGGCGTGCGCGGGGAGCTCCCATCCCGTCTGCCATCGACCCAGGCAGACGGGATGGGAGCTGGGGTGAGTGCTCTGGCACCCACAGGTGCCACTGAACGCCGGGCTCAGGTGCTGGCAGGAGCGCGGGACAGGGCGGTGCGTAGCGCGAAGGCGCCGAGCAGGCCGCCTGCCGTGAACCGCTGGGCGGTCATGGCGCGGGGCCGGGTGGCCAGAAACCCCGACACCCGCGCTGCGCCCAGCATGATCAGAGCGTTCACGGAGAGCCCCACGATGATCTGCACACC
The DNA here is from genome assembly GCF_050937045.1 of Streptomyces sp. CA-179760. Classification (NCBI taxonomy): domain Bacteria; kingdom Bacillati; phylum Actinomycetota; class Actinomycetes; order Kitasatosporales; family Streptomycetaceae; genus Streptomyces; species Streptomyces sp. CA-179760. The sequence goes on along the minus strand of NZ_JBNJLZ010000001.1, from coordinate 5,196,205 downwards.
ACCAAGCTGGAGCAGTTGCCCCCAGGCCGGACCTGCATGCGGGTCCATGAACTGGGGCAGTAGGGCGGCGTACATCAGAGCGATCTTGGGGTTGAGCAGGTTGGTCAGCAACCCCATCGAGAACAGGCGGGCGTCTGAGACCGGAGGCAGATCCTGGGCCGGGGCGAACGGCGAGCTGCCGCCGGGCTTGAGCATGCCCCAGGCGAGGTAGGCCAAGTAGGCGGCCCCGGCAAGCTTGACCACCATGAACGCCACCGGCACGGCGGCGAACAGCGCGGACAGGCCCGCAGCCGCGGCCAACAGGTAGCACACGAAACCCACGGCGGTTCCACTGAGACTGACCAGGCCCGCTCTGCGGCCTTGAGTGATCGCGCGGGAGGCGAGGTGAATCATGTTCGGTCCCGGAGTCAGGGCCATGCCCAGTTCGACCAGGGCCACTCCTCCGACTGCGGTCAGAGTGATCACCGGTCAACCTCCTGGTGGTTCGTCGGGCACCTGATACGGAATGGGTCGCCCAATTGCGACGGACGGCTACGACGCATCAGCAGCGCCCGTCTCGCCTGCTGCAGAATACGGTTTTGCCGCTGGGTGTCTTCATGCACCCCGGCACTGCCCTTGCCCGCCGACGGCATCAAGTGCTGAGCCGACGCCACCCTGGTCACGCGAACCCCTGACGTCATCTGTCCGGTGTCTCCGCAAGATCGGGTAGAGGCCCTGTGCAAGGGGACCTTCGTCAGCGCCTCGGCCGGGAGGTACGGGGCCCAGGTCGCGTTCCGCGAAGGAGCGTCGGTCTGCGACGGGCGGGCTGTGCTCAGGTGGGCCGGGTGGGGGCCCGTAGTCCGATGTTGTATCCGCCCTGTGGGGTGGGTTCGGCGGTGAGGGTGCCGTCGAGCAGTTCGGCGCGTTCTCTCAGGCCGATCAGGCCGTGCCGGGCGCTGGGCAGGGCGACGGAGGGGCGGGTGGGGGCGGTGTTGGCGACGGTGACGCCGAAGTGCTGCGCGTCGTGCCACAGGCGCACCTCGGCGCGGGCGCCGGGGGCGTGCTTGCGTACGTTCGTGAGGGCTTCCTGGACCGTGCGGTAGACGGTGCGCTGGGCGGTTGTGCTGATGCCGGGCGGGAGCCCGCCGGTCAGGGTGGTCTCGATGCCGCTGTTGGCGATCAACTGCTGGAGGTCGGCGAGGGTGGGCTGCGGCGTGAGTTCGGTGTCCTTGCCACCGGAGGCGCGCAGCAGGGTGACCATGTGGCGGAGTTCGTCGAGGGTGTTCACGCTCAGAGTGCGGATGGTGCGGGCGGCGTCGCGGGCGTCGGGGTCCTTGGCGGCGACCTGCAGGGCTCCGGCCTGTACGGCGATGAGGCTGACCTGGTGGGAGACGACGTCGTGCATCTCGCGGGCCAGTTGGGCGCGTTCGCGGGCGAGGACGGTCTGGGCGTACAGGGCGCGTTCGTGTTCGCGGGCCACTTGGACCTCGACGAGTTGGCGGGCCACGTCGCGTCTGGCCTGCACGAGCTGGCCGCACAGGATCGGGGCGAAGGCCATGGCCAGCGTGTAGACGAACTCGATGAGCGTCCAGGTCCGGTCGCCGGGAAACGTGTCGCCGGAAAACGTGTCGGACAGGGGCCAGGCGAGGGTGGTGGCCGCCGCGTTCAGCAGGGCGCAGCCGGCCAGCAGGGGGCGGTTGCGGGTGCGCGCGGCCAGTGTGTACAGGGCGGTGATCGGTGCGACTGCCACGTCCATGATCAGGGTCATGGGCAGTGTCAGCAGGAAGACGGCCAGTGGAAAGCGCCTGCGCAGGAGCAGTCCGGCGCAGCCGAGGGCGGCGCAGGCCCACATGAACGTCGTCGCCTCGCCGTAAAGGTTGATCCAGGCGTCGAGCGCGGCGAGCACGACGAGGCCCGCGTCGACCGCCCAGGGCGGCACCCGCCGCCGCAGTGCCTGCCCCGTGCTCATCATCCGTTGCTCCGTGCCGTGTCGGCGCCGTCGTCGCTGAGCAGTCCGGCCCGCTCCGCGAGGAGCGCCGCCTGGACGCGGCTGGAGACCCTCAGCTTGGTCAGGATCGAGCTGACGTGGTCCTTGACGGTGCCCGCGCTCAGATGGATGCGGATGCCGATGTCGGCGTTGGAGAGTCCTTCCGCGATCAGGACGAGGACGTCACGTTCGCGGTCGCTGAGCCGTTTCACGCGCGCCACGTCCGCGTCCTGGGGCGCGCCGGCCCCCGGATGGCCGCGCAGCAGGACCCGCGAGGCTTTCGGGGACATCACCACCCCTCCCGCGGCCAGAGTGCGTACGAGCTGGGCGAGTTGTTCGGGCTCGGTGTCCTTGAGCAGGAAGCCCGCGGCTCCCGAGCGCAGCGCGGTCAGGATGTACTCGTCGGTGTCGAAGGTGGTCAGCATGGCCACCGCCGGCGGCTCGGGCAGCGTCTGGATCTCCCTCAGGACGGTCAGGCCGTCCACGTCCGGCATGCGGATGTCGAGGAGCACGACGTCCGGGTCCTCGCGCCGGATCACGTCGGCTGCCTGCGCTCCTTCCGCGGTCGCCACGACCTGGATGCCGTCAGAGAGGTTCAGGATCAGCTCGAACCCGGACCGCACCAGCGCCTCGTCGTCCACCACCACTACCCGGATCACCGGCGTTCCGCCTCACACTCGTCTGCTCTGTCCAGCTTCTCGGCGCCCCGTGCACTCCGCATCGGACCGTCCACGTTCCCGTACGGTGATCGCCTGCTTTCGACAGTACGTCCGGCACGGCGCGCGACGATGCGGCCGTTGTGAACACCCGCCACCCGGCAGACCGGTTCCAGCCGGTCGGGGGGAGCGCTCCGGCCCGTCGGCGGGCGGGTGGGCGAGGCTCGGCGGATGGTGTCCGTGGTTCTCGTCCGGTGGGATCGATCCGTGGGCCCGCCCGAGTCTGCGGACCGCAGTCGATTTTCCCGTACCGTCAGAGGATCACCCAGCCATGCCCCGCCTGTCCCTGCGTCGGCCTGTCCGTGCTCTGCGCCGCTGTGCGGCGCGGCCCCATGTGCTGTTCGGGGGCGTGTACGGGGCGGTACTGGCCAGCTCCATGGTCGCCGCCCTGACGGAACAGGGTGAGACTGCGCCCGCCGACCGGCTCAGCAGCGCCCAGTGGCTCCTGGTCACGGCCGTCGCATCGGCCTTGGCGCACGGTTACGCACATCTGATCGCCCTGCGCGGCGACCGGACCCATCACGGTGTGCGCGCCGCGGTGCGGCTGTTGCTGTCCGAGTGGCCGTTGGTGGTGGCGACGGGGCCGACACTGCTCCTGTTGCTCGGCGCGGCCTGGGGGTGGTGGCCCTCGGCGGGCATCGAGTACGCGGCCTTCGCCCTGAACGTGGTGCTGCTGTTCGCCTGGGGCCTGCTCGCGGCCCGTGCCGCAGGTCGCACGTGGGGCTCCGCCTTGAAGATCGGCACAGTGGACGCGTTGCTCGGGCTTGCGGTCGTGGCGGCCAACGCCGTTATCAAATAGGGCAGTTGGCCGTCCGGGCCCCCGACCGGCCGGCGCGGCGCTGTTCCGCCGGTCGGCGGGGCGGTCCCGGCCGGTCGGCGGGGGTGTCACCGACGCCTGCCGGGTGGTCTGCCCCCTGACATCCACGCGAGATTCTCCGCATGACACAGATACAGCCGCCGCAGGAGACACCGGCTCCGCCGCCCCGGACCTCGCCCGAGTCCGCCGGGCAGGCCCCCGGCCACCCCTCGATGGGACGCCTGGTCGGGGTGGACCTGGCCCGTGCGCTGGCGGTGTTCGGCATGTACGTCGTGCACATCGGCCCCCCGCTGTCCGCCACGACCGGCGTCGCCAGCTGGATCCGGTACATATCGGACGGCCACTCGTCGGTCCTGTTCGCCACCCTCGCAGGGTTCTCACTGATGCTGCTCGCCGGCCGACGCGAGCCCAAGACCGGCTTGGCCGGCCGGCAGGCGAAAGCCCGCATCGCGATCCGCGCCGTGGTCCTGCTGGCCCTGGGCACCGTGATGGCGATCGAGTACGGGGGAGTGATCATCCTCGGCTTCTACGGGGTCTACTTCCTGCTCGCCCTGCCCCTGGCGCGCCTGCGCGCCAGGACCCTCGCGATCATCGCGGCCGCGTTCGCCCTCGTCACACCGCAGCTGGCGTTCGCCCTCACCTCGCTGCTGACTCCCTCGGTCCAGCAGAGCATCAACACCTACGACCCGCTCCGCCACCTCAGCGAGGTGGGAGTGCTCGATCTGCTGCTCACCGGCTTCTACCCGGCGCTCACCTGGATGTCCTTCGTGATCGCCGGCATGGCACTGGGCCGCCTCGACCTGTCCTCCCGCACTGTCCAGAAGCGCCTCGCCGCGCTCGGCGCCACCCTCACCGTGACCGCGTACGGCATGTCCCTGCTGCTCGCCGGCAAGGACGCGTTGCGGAGCCTCGCGGAAGGCGGGTCGTCGTCCGGCGGCTCCGGGTCGATGCCGATCGACAGCGGATCGATGCCCCCCGATGCGGGGTCGTTCCCCGATATGCCGGCGTCGTCGCTCCTGGCGGCCGGTCCGCACAGCGGCACCACGTTCGACATCATCGGCAGCGTCGGAGTCGCGATCCTCGTGATCGTGGGCGCGACGATGGCGATGGACCGCCTGCCGCGACTGCGCCGCCTGGCCAAGCCGGTCATCGCCGTGGGCACCATGTCCCTGACCGCCTACGTCGGCCACTTCGTCGCACAGTCCGCGCTGTCCACGCCCGCCGGAACCGGCACCCAGCAGTCCTGGCTGCCCCTGATCATGTACGTCCTCGGGGCGATCGTGTTCGCCACCATCTGGTCCCGTTTCTTCCGCCGCGGCCCCCTGGAATACCTGCTCAACGCCGCCACCAAGCCCGCCAAGTACATCCGATGACACCCGGCCGGGGTGGCTCGGCTTCATGCCCCATCCCGGCCTGGACGGCCTGCCCGGCCCGCAAGGGGATCGCCCTTGCGGGCTTCGGCTGTGGTCCTGGCCGACTGATTTCAGCTCCGCCTGGCAGGGCCACCACCGTTGGCCGGTATGCCGGGTGCCTGCGGCGCCGAGCGGTGCGGGGATCGTGCGCGCGTGCTCAGCCCATGGCGCTCGATGGCCTGGAGGAGGCCGGCGAAGGTGGTGCAGGTCGCCGGTTCACCGATGTCCTCCGCCATCAGGCCGGTGATGTGCTCGATGGACTCGTCCGGGTGGGTGGGTTCTCGGCGAACAGCGCGTCGAGGAACCGGCCGTGGCCGTACAGCACGGCGAAGGTACCGAGGCGGCCACGGTGGTGAAGCCCGAGCACGCCGCGCAGTCCGGGGCGCGGAGCGGACTGCCGGCCGATGCCCATGCGCGTCAGGTTGAACCGGCGGCCGTCCGGCCTGCTCAGCGAGCCCTGCCGGCCCTTGGCCATGAGTACGGGTATGGGGACTCCAGGGTGAGGGACGGACTGGGCGCGGGGGGAGCGAACCGTCTGGTGACGCAGGCACTGCCCTCAGCCTCACGAGTCGTGTGGTGCGCCGGTATCCCGAGGATGTACGGCGACCACCTCGCCACCTGGCCCGGCTGCCCCCGCCGCACGGGAGGGGGCAGCCGACGGCCGACGGCACCGGCGAGCCCATGGGCCAGGCCCGTCTCACCCGCGGGGGCGTCCCGCCGAGGTCAGGAGCTGCGTCGCCGCGAGCTGCGCGTACAACTCGTCCCGCTCCACCAACTCCTCATGGGTGCCGACCGCGCGGACCCTGCCCGCGTCCATGACGACGATGCGGTCGGCGTCCGTGACCGTCGACAGGCGATGGGCCACGACCAGCACCGTGGTTCCACGTGCCGTCTCGGCGATGGCGTCACGCAGTGCCAGCTCGTTGACGGCGTCGAGCTGCGAGGTCGCCTCGTCCAGGAGCAGCAGCCGGGGCCTGCGCAGCAGCGCGCGGGCGATCGCGATGCGCTGGCGTTCGCCGCCGGACAGTTTCGAGCCGCGGTGCCCGACCAGGGTGTCCAGGCCGTGCGGGAGACCCTCGGCGAGTGCGTCGAGACTGGTCCGGGAGAGGACCTCGCGAATCTCGTCGTCGGTCGCGCCGGGCGCGGCGAAGACCAGGTTCTCCCGCAGCGTGCCGGCCAGCACCGGCGCGTCCTGCTCGACGTACCCGATGACGGACCGCAGCTCGGACAGCGGCCACTGCGTTATGTCCTTGCCGTCGACCAGGACGCGGCCGCCGGTTGCCTCGTAGAACCGCTCGACGAGCGCGAAGACCGTCGACTTGCCCGCGCCCGAGGGGCCGACGAAGGCCGTCATCCCGCCGCCCGGCACCTCGAAGTCCACCCGCTGATGGATGTCCGGCAGCCCGGGCCCGTACCGGAAGGACACCTCCTCGAAGCGGACCGACGCCGGACGCGGCGGCACCGCGTCCGGCGCCGCCGGACGCACCGGCCGGCACCGGTCCTGCGGCTCCGTCGCCAGGCCGTCCACCTGCGCGATCCGGGCTATCGCGGCCGCGCCCTCCTGGTAGTGGGACGCTGCCTCGACCAGCTTGTACACCGGCTCCATCAGGTAGAAGAGGTACAGCAGGAACGCGATGAGCGTGGACACGGGCACGTCCCCGGACGCCACGCGAGCCCCGCCGACGGCGAGCACCGCGAGGAACGCCAGCTCCACGGCGAGGTTGTCCGCCGAACCCAGCACGGCCTCCCACTTCGCGCTGCGCACGCCATGGCGCCACGCCCTGCGCGCCGCCGCCTCGACGCGAGCGGTCTCCCGCTCCTCGGCGCCGGACGCCTTCACCGTACGGAACGCGCCGAAGACCCGCTCCAGACCGGTGGACATCTCCCCGACAGCCGCCTGGGAGCGCTCGGCGGCCTGCCCGATCTTCGGCATCACCAGGGCGGCACCCGCTCCGACGACCGCGACCACGCCGAGCGTGACGCTCAGCAGGACGGCATCGAGGAACGCCATCACCACGACCGCCGCGACCAGCGTCACCGCCCCTGTCGCCGCGGAGACCACCGCCTGGGTGCTGACCGCCCGCAGCAGCGTGGTGTCGGAGGTCACCCGGGACATCAGATCGCCCGGCTGCATCCGGTCCACCTCCGCCAGCCGCAGCCGCAGCAGCCGTCCGATGAGGCTGCGGCGGGCGGCGAGCACCACCGACTCCGCCGTCCGCTCCAGCACATAGGCACCGAACGCCTCGGCCACCATGCTCAGCAGGACCAGAACGGTCATGGCCAGCAGGACGGTGCCGATCGTGACACCGGACGAGAGCCGGTCGACCAGCGTCTTCGTGGCCAGCGGCTGCACCAGCCCCCCGGCGGCCCCGGCCAGCGCACACAGCAGACCGAGCGCGACGGCCCACCGGTGCGGACGGACGTACCCGTACAGCGCCCTGAGCGTCTCGCGGGCGCGAAGCGACTCGGCACCCGTCGCCTTTGGGGCGGATGCGGTGTTCACAGGGTTCCTTTCCTACGTGGTCGGCCTCGCATCGCGTCAGCGGCTGCGGGCACCGGCCCGCGCGGGGGCCTTGGGGGTCGGCTCAACGGGCCAGTTCGACGGCGCTCGTGGCGAGCGTGTGCACAACGTCATCGCGGAGTTCAGGGCGTACGACGGCCAAGCAGAGGCCGCTCGCCACCAACGCCATGCCGAGGAACTCCCAGAGCTCGCTCCTGCGTCGCCCGGCGTCACCACGACCCGCCGCATCGGCCGGTGGCCGGCGGGTGGTGTCGAGCTCCCTCTCGTGCGCGCGGTGTGTCATGCCGCCAGCTTGGAAGCCCGGGCCTTCCGTAGGCCATCCGGCGGTCGTCGGGTGCACCCCCGCCGAGTGGCTGGAGCCGCGTGCACACACCCCGCGGCTTCATCGGCATCAAGGACAGTGCCGCCACCTGCGAACCCCTCAGGGACCCCGGTCAGAGGCGGCGGGCCGCGCGCAGCCCCTGTGCGTAGTAGCCGTCCCCGTCGACCCGTGAGGTGCCGCCCTTGTCACCCATGGTGGGGCCGCCCGCGTTCTTCCGGCTGGAGATGAAGCGCGGGTGGTCGGCGGTGTCCAGGCCGAGGTAGATACCGATGTGGCCGATCCGTCCGCCGGGCAGCTCCTGTGTCCTGAAGAAGACCAGGTCGCCGGGCTGGAGCTGCTGGATGACAGCGGGGCGGCGGTCGGTGAGGGGGATCACTGGTACGCCCAGCCGCCCGTGGGCGATCGCGTCGGGGGTCCGCTGCAGCCCGCTGCCCGCCGCGCTGTCCCTGCTGTTCAGCGGGAACCCCGAGCGGTAGCCGTACACCAGCCGGACATAGCCGGAGCTGTCGACGGAGCGCGCGCGGTCCTTCTCGGGACGGCGGGTGACCGTGTCGGGGAAGGTCCAGGGGATGCCCAGGTAATCGTAGAAGTCCGAACCCGTGCGCGGCTTCGACTTCCCTGGCCCGGCACGCCCGGAGTCGCCGGGGGTGCTGGGCGTGTAGCGGGCGGCACCGCTGTACTTGACTCCCGCTGCCGTCGTCCGGGCCGGGGCACCTGCGATGTAGTCGAAGGCCGTGGCGAGGATGTCGGGATCGCGGCTGCCGAGCCGGGACCTGAGCCAGGTCCTGAACCAGCCGCTCCGCTCCGCGCCACGGGTCCATGTCTTGGGCAGCAGCCGCACCCAGCTCTTGGAGACGACTTCGACATCCGTCGTACGCGGCTCCGCGAAGGTCCTGCTGGGCCCTGTCAGTACGGCCGTACGGGCGCCGTCGGTGAACGTGGCGATGACGGTGCCGCGCCGGTCGCGGGCGACCGTGCGGGCGGGGTTGCCGATCCGCTCGAAGCGCAGCGGGCCGGTCCTGCCCCGGATTCCGGCACCCGTTGATGCCAGTGATGCCTGTGATGCCTGTGATGCCTGTGATATCGGCGATGCCGCCGGACTGTCGGTGCGGTGCCTGAGCTGCAGGGTCAGCCCGTAGCTCGCCGCGAGCAGGACGGCTGTCACCAGGAACAGGGCCGCGTTCTTCGTCAGAGGGAACCTACGGATTCCGGGCAGGAGGCGTTTCACTGGTCAACTCCGATGGGGGGAAGGAGAGATGGCGCCGCTTGTCGGGGAGGGGGCGGCTCACGTCGTGGGCAGGGCGCCCAGCAGCAGCCCGGACACCAAGATCACGTAGGTGGCGAAAGTGACCGCGGCGGTGGAGAGGACCGTCGCGGTCTTGGGCTGCCTCTCGAGCTGGTAGGCGATGAGCCCGGGGACGATGAACCCGAGGGCCTGATGGGCGAACAGCAGGGGGAACTGTTGCTGGAGCAACAGGGAGAGCCCGGCCTGGAGCAGGACGCCGATGAGTACGACGGCGGCGAACAGCCGCTTGCCGTAGAGGATGACGAAGCGCTGCAGCAGCTTGGTCAGCAGGTAGGTCAGGGCCGCCACGCCCGCGACCATGGCGGCGCGCCGCAGATCGCCGACGAGGGTGAGGGCGAGCCAACCGGGGGTGATCATGCCGCCCGGTGAGAGGTTCGTGGTCAGGTAGCACAGGAGGGAGAACACCAGACCGAGTGCGATGCCGATGGCGGCGATCTGGGGGGTGACTACTGCGGGGATCAACGGGATTCTCCATGCGAGGAGTTGTGGTGGGCGACGAGTGAGGTGGGGGCGTCGCTCGGGTCGGCGAGGTCTGCGGCGGCGTCGGGGTGTTCGGGCGCGAGTGCCGCGAGCCGCTCCAGGAAGAGTTCGCCCTGGCCGTGGATGTTGCCGATGGCGACGAGGGAGGAGTCCGGCCCCAGGTGAGCCAGCAGATCCGTGGTGAGCCGGTCGGGGTCGCGGCGGTCGCCGCCGAGATCGACGACGTTCCCGGTCCAGTGGGCGGGTATGGCGTCGGCAGCCGACTTGGTGGGGTGGCCGATGAGGAACACCGTCTCCGGGTCGAGCTGGGGGATGAGCGCGCCCATCTGCCCGTTGCGCTCCACACGGTCGGGACGGCAGTTGATGACGACGTGCAACGGACGGTGGATCGCGCCCAGTTCGAGCAGTTGCTGGATGTTCATCAGCGTCGACTCGGGGTCGTTGGCGGCGAAGACGTTCGCGAAGCGCAGCCGCTTTCCGTCAGGGGTGCGGTACCGCTCTACGGACAGCACACCCGGGTCCGGTGGCGCCTCGTACATTCCCTTCAGCGCGGCCGCGCGGTCGACGCCGAGCAGTTCGGCGACCGCGAGGGCGATGGCGACGTTCTCCTTGAAGGTGAACCAGCTGAAGCCGCGCAGTTCCTCGTCGGTGACGGTTTCCGGGTCGGCGTAGACCAGCTCGCAGTTCCGGGCGTCGGCCTCCTCCTGGAGGATGTGGAAGCGCTCCTTCTCCGCGGTGACACAGACGCCGCCCTCCGGCAGGGACCGGCACAGGGAGCGGGCCACGTCGTCCAACGTCGGGCCCATCTCGGCGAGATGGTCCTCGCGGACGTTGCAGAGCACGCCGATGGTGGAGCGGATCAGCTTGGACTGGTTGATCTCCTGGAGTGCGGGCATGACGGCCATGCACTCCATGACCAGGACATCGGGTCGGTAGGCGGCGGCCCGCCGGACGATGCCGATCTGCTCCACGACGTTGGCGATGCCGAACTTGCGGTAGACCGGCTCCTCGGTGGCATCGGGGTGGATGAACCGGGCCGCGGTGCCCGTGGTCTTGGCGACGGTCACCAGGCCGCTGCCGCGCAGCGCGCCCGCGCACAGCCGGGTGATGGAGGACTTGCCGCGAATGCCGTTGACCAGCACTCGGGTGGGTATGGCGGCGAGATTCGCGTCATGGCGGCGCTGTTCGACGATGCCTGCGACGAGCAGGCCGGCGCAGCACGTCGCGAGGACGCAGTACAGGAAGAGCACGGCGGGTCAGCTCCTGGGACCGGGACCGGACGGGGAAGTGGAGGGGGTGGGCACGCTGTCCGCGGAACCGGGCGCGGGCGGTGTGTCGGTGCGGCGGAGTCGCTGTCTGATCAGTTCGAGGCTGCGGGCGAGGGATCCCACCTCGTCGTGGTAGCGCGGGTAGAGCACCGTTCCGCGGTCCCCGGCCGCCAACGACTCGGCGCCCTGGGCGATTTCACGCAGCGGACGTACGACGACGAGGTACATCCAGCCGATGCAGAGGGCACCCGTGGTCACCCCCAGCAGACCGACGAGCATGATCCGCCGCTGTGCCTCGTACTCGGGCAGGCCGATCCAGAACACCGGCCTGATCGAGGCGACCTTCCAGCCGAGTGCGCCCGCGACGCCCAGCTTGGCGTTGAACGGCGCCACCGCGGCGACCGCCGGATCCCTCCAGCCGAGCAGCAGTTCGGCGGCGCCCTTGGTCGTGTGAACGGCCTTCAGCTGGTCCCGCAGCCGGCCGTCGGAGACCCGGCCGAAGGCCACGAACCCCTTGTTGGACGCGATGACCCGATGCGCGGAGTCCACCAGCCACACCGAGCCGAGACCGGGTCGGTTGAGGATGCCGGTCAGGTACTGGACCTTGAACTCACCCACGACATACCGGCGTCCGGACCTCGCCGGCCCACCCTTGACCGGCTGAGCGGCCACGGCGGCGAGCACCGGTTCCGCGCCGGAGGTGTTCGTCTGCATGACCCCGGGGCTGATGCGGGCCTTCTTCGGGGTACGGGGTCCATCGCCGGCGCGGACGAGGATCCTGCCGGCGCCGTCGACGACGTACAGGGACCGGTATCGGCCGTGCTGCTCCAGGGATCTGTCGAGGACCGTGCGCGCCTCCTCCGACCGGGAAGCGTCGATCACGGTGGCGAGATGGGAGAGATCCGCGTATCCGTCGTTGATCCCCCTGCGGACGCGATCCGCCGTCGTCTCGGTGCGTTGCCGCTGGTCGTCGGAGATCAGCCGCGGTACGACCGCGGCCGGGTGCGGCAAGGTGCTGCCGAGCGTCAGCAGCATCGACGCGGGCCAGGCCAGCAGAGCGAACGCGCACACCGCCAGGACGGTGCGCAGTCCGAGCCGACGCCGGCCCTTGCCCGTCCCGCGCGGAACACGCCCCTTGGCCGGTGGCCGCGCGACCGTCTCCTGCGACGGCCCGCCCCTGCCACGGAGTTGACGGCGCAGTGCCTCCAGCGCGGCGCCGACCCGGGCAGGTTCCCCGAAGCGGGGCACGCGGACGGGAGCCGTGAGGTCACCCGAGCCGAGCCTCCGCGCGTCGCGGTGCAACCGCAGCAGAGGCCGCTGCACCACCAGGTGGAGGGCGGCGGTGACCCCGGCCGCGAGGGCCAGGAGCACGGCCGCGGCGAGGAGGGCGAGACGAAGGTCACCGGTCCCGGCCCCATGACTGTTGGTTCGCACCGTCGTGACGACCGTCAGTCCGAGTTCGTTGCTCGGACTCTCTTTCGAGGCAAGCGCCCGGGCCACTGAGGCATACCCGACGGCGGTACGGGTGTTGCCGTCCGCGGCCCCGACGAGACTGCCGCTCGGACCGGTGAAGCCGCCGGCAGCGGCGGTGTCCGACGGTCCCTTGCTCTGCGCCTGGCGGGCGGCGGTGCGGGCCAGCGCCTTGGCCCGGTCGGTGCCGGATCCCGGCCCGGCCGAGGTGAGGGTGGCCCCGTCACGGTCCACGACGTTGAGCGTGTGCTTCCTGCCGACGGAGATGCCCGGCAGCTTCAGGCTCTGGGAGGCGACGAGCAACTCCTGCCTGCCGCCTTGCGACAGCGTCGCGAAAGCCAGCAGCCGGGTGACACCCGAGTCGTCCCGCACCAGTTTCGGAGGCGGGTTCGCCGGCAGTCCACGAAGGTTCACCTTCCCGAGCGGTACGGCCTCGCCCTGCGCGGCGAGCAGCCGGCCGGTGGACACGTCGACGACGGCGGCACCGCGCCACTTGCGGTAGGTCCGGTCGAGGCGGGTCAGCATCGCGTCCGCCGGTACGGACTTGGAGCCACCGAAGTCCGCGGCCGCTGTCCGCAGATCGGTGACGCTCTGGTCGACGGCGCCCTGCAGCGCGACCGCCCCGTCCTCGGCGATGTGCTGCTGGGAGCTGAGGACGGCCTCGGGAACGCCCCGTTCGGCATCGCTCCCGACGGCGAACACCGTCAGGCCCGCGACGAGCGCCAACAGAACCGGCAGGACCGCCAGTGGCGGCCGCACACCTCCCAACAGAGCCATGTCCGCCCGACGCCGAGCCCGGCCGGGCGTGGATATCGGGGATCGAGTGGTGGTCAAGAAGAATCCTTTCCGAGCTCTCCGGATGCCGCGTGAAGCAACGAGCAGAATTTCTTGACCTGTCTGACGACGGGAATACTTCGCCGGTTTATCGGGGAGGTGTGACGGTACTCACTAAACTCGCCTGACCTGCTAGTTTGCCGCATATTGAGAATGGTGAATTTAGTCTTCACGGAATGCGAACAAATTGCGATGGGTCGCCTGCGGGCGAGACGAAAATTGCCCGCAAGGATTATTTTGCATTTCTTCTGCCTTGCCCATCCCGCAGTCGGCTGTTTCACCCCCGCCGATCGGCGGGGGTGCGGCAGTCGTAGAGGCCGAAGTTGCCTCTGGTGCGCCAGCCGTAGGCCCCGGAGCGGACGCGCTCGCAGTGGGATTTCACCCAAGTCGTGGCGGAGGTCGTGGGCCGCAGGTGAGTGAGCAGCACGTAGCGGAGTTGGTGAGTGGCGATCAGGTTGCCGAGCCGCGGGGCACTGGGGAAGGGGGCCTTCCCGGTGAATCCGCCCATGACGAGCACGGGTTGGGCCTGAGCGCGCAGCAGACGTACCGCGGGGTAGGCGGCCTGGGTCGCGAGCAGGTACTTCTCGCCCTTGCGGTGCGCGGTGAGGTAGTCCAGCAGGGCGGTGTCGCGGGCGCTGGGCCGGTCGAGTTCGGCCCGGCGGAGAGCGGACGGGTCGTGGAGAGCCCGGTGGTGGAACTCGCCGACCGGACCGGCCGTCGGGGACGTGGAGGCGCCCGCGTAGCGCGGGTCGAGGGACGAGACGGCCCAGCCGGCGGGTACGAGCAGAGTGGCCGCGATTCCGGCGGCCAGAGAGCCTTGCACCAGCCTCTGGGAGGCGCGTGACCCGCTGGACCACAGGCCGAACGTCCCGCACACCGCGAAGATCACGGCGAACACCAGCAGCCGGGAGACGAACCAGGTCGGCCCGTCGAGTACGAGCGCCCAGGCCACCGTCAGCACGATCGCCGACGGCAGCCACAGCCGTCGCCGGCCGCCGGACTCGTACGCCGGCCGGAAGAGCGCGAGCCCGCCTCCGGCGAGCGCGGCGATCGCCGGTGCGAGCACGGCCGTGTAGTACACGTGATTGCCGTTGGAGACGCTGAACACCACGGCATGGATGGCGAGCCAACCGCCCCAGAGGAGGAAACCCGCACGCAGCGGGTCGGTCCGTGGCTCGCGGGCGCGCCAGATGAGGGCCGTCACGGCGGCGAGCACGGCGAGCGGCAGGAACCAGGCGATCTGCGGGCCGACGGTGTGGTTGACGAGCATCCCCCAGCCGGTGTTTCCGGAGATACGGCTGGCGGCGGTGGCCGGGACGGCGCCGAACGCGGTGCCGTCGTCGCTGAAGCGACTGATGCCGTTGTAGCCGAAGACCAGGCTGAAGGGGTTGTTGTTCGACGTGGCGTCGACATACGGGCGGTTGCCTGCGGGAGTCACCCACGCGATCAGCGCCCACGAGCAGGAGACGGCCAGCGTGACCGCACCGCTCAGCAGGAGGCGCAGCGCCCTCCGCAACGGCGAGGTGATCGCGGTGAGTTGATAGACCACGGCGAAGACCGGCAGTACGAGCCAGGCCTGCAGCATCTTCGTCTGGAAGGCGAGCCCGACCCAGACGCCACACATGATCAGCGGGAGCAGCCGCCCGGTTCGTGCCGCCTTCTGCAGGGCTCCGGCGGCTGCCACCAGCAGCAGGGTGAGGGCGGTGTCCGGGATGGTGGCCCTGTTCAGTACCACGGTGACCGGAGTGAAGGTGAGCGTCAGCGCGGCGATCAGTGCGGCGAACGGCCCGGCCCACGCCCGTACGATCCGGTGCAGCAGCCATACGGTGAGCACACCCTCGATCACATGGGGCAGCGCGGCCGCCCACGTGTGCGGCCCGAAGATCCATACGGAGACGGCATCGGGCCAGAAGGCGCCCGGCAACTTGTCGAGGGTGATCGAACCGCTCGTGTCGAGACCGCCGAAGAAGAAGGCCCGCCAACTGGTGGCCATCGACCGTATCGCCGCGCTGTAGTAGGGGTGGATCGCGGCGTGCCCCATGCCCCAGGCGTACAGCAGTGCGGCGACGCCCAGCACCGCGGCCAGCGCCGGGCGTTCCCAGCGTGCTGGAGCCCCCGGCCGGTCGGTGCGGCGGTGCGATTCTCTGCGGAGGCCATGAAAGCCGGTGCTCCGGGCGGTGGGGATGGTGGCCATGGCGAAGGTCCCTGGATCAGTGTTCGGGCGAAACGGCAGGTGAGAGGCGGAGGGCCGCGCGGGAGCCGCGGGCACCGCACGTGCGTGCCGTCCGGCGGTACGCCGACCGTCAGACCGTCAGACCGGCGACGCGCGTCGAAGGGCTACGGCTTCCGGCGCCCGCACGCCGGAGGCCGACTCACGCTGCCGCT
This sequence comes from Streptomyces sp. CA-179760, assembly GCF_050937045.1. Taxonomy (NCBI): domain Bacteria; kingdom Bacillati; phylum Actinomycetota; class Actinomycetes; order Kitasatosporales; family Streptomycetaceae; genus Streptomyces; species Streptomyces sp. CA-179760. The sequence continues at coordinate 5,180,708 of NZ_JBNJLZ010000001.1, read as the reverse complement.
CGGAGTGCCCGTCCGAGGCTCAGCGGACGTGACGCGCCAGTTTGGTGGCGTTGTTGAGCAGGTACTCCAGCGGTCCGCGGCGGAAGAAGCGGGACCAGATCGCCGCGAACAGGGTGGCGCCGAGGATGAAGCAGAGCAGCAGCGCGGCGGAGGCGGACTGCGGCGGGGTGGCCGCTTCGCCGGGCAGGGCGAGGATCACCAGGATGTGGCCGACGTAGAGGGTCAGCGACATGGTGCCGACGGCGATGACCGGAGTTGCCAGCCGGCGTAGCCACGGCAGCCGGTCCATCGCGACGGTCAGGCACAGGAGCGCGGTGATGGCGATCCCGATGCTGCCGATGAGGTCGAACGTGGAACCGCTGTGCGGCTCGGCTGCCAGCAACCTCCATGCGTCGGGGCCCCACAGCCCACCACCGACCGGCGTGTCGAAGGACCCCGATGCCATGCCGGGGTCCTTCATGGCACCGAGGTCCTTCATGGCAGGCATCCCGGCCGTGATCTTCTGAGCGCCGCCGGACAACCGGAGCACCAGCCACGAGACGCCGTAGCCGAACGCGATCAGCGCGGGACCGACCACGGCCAGCCGCCGCCGCACCGCACCGGAGGCCAGATCCAGCCGACCCAACGCCATGCCGGTGACCACGAACGTCATCCAGGTGATCGCCGGGTAGAGGCCGAGGAGCAGGAGATCGAGCACGCCCACCCCGGAGAGTCGCGCGATCGGGTCGTACGCGTCGATGCTGTTCACGATCGACTCGTTGAGCAGCGCCCGGATCACGTACGCCAGCTGCGGCATGACGACCGCGAGCGTGACCGCGATGATCGCGAGCGTCCTGGCCCGCAGCCGCAGCAGGGGCAGGGCCAGCAGGAAGTACACCGCGTAGAAGTTGAGGATCCCGGCGCCGCCGAAGTTGGTCATCGCCAGCGCGCTGCCCAGCACCAGCAGGATCACGGCCCGGATCACGATCCGGGCCCTCGCCTGCCGGCCGGCCAGTCCGGTCTTCGGCTCGAGGCGGCCGGCGATCAGCATCAACGAGAACCCGGCAAGGGTGGCGAACAGCGCCGACGCCCGGCCGCTCGCCAGCTCCAGGAACCAGTCGCCGACGCCGCCCCCGGGCGTGGCGAGGGGGCCGACGTGCACGGCGAACATTCCGAACACGGCCAGGGCACGGGCGAGGTCCACCCCGACCAACCGCGCCATCGGCGCGGCGCTCTTCGTCGCCGTGGCGGACTCGGGTGCGGGTGAGTGGCTCGCAGGCGTCTTCTCGGCGCTTTCGATCTCGGTCACCGGGACAACCCTGCCGAAGCACGGACGCCGCCAACCATCCGACAGCCTGCGGGAGTTGCCCCGCCGGTCGGCCCCCACCACCCCGCCGATCGGCGGGGTTCGGTCAGGGCAGCAGTCGGGCAGGCCTGCCCGGAGAAGGAGTTGATCCGCGCGGCCCACGGCAGCGGGCGAGCCACAGGACGGCGGCGGCCCATCAGGCGATGTCGTGGACGTTGCGCTCGAGCAGGTCGCACGCGGGCCGGGCAACGGCACGGTGGTCGGCACGCGTCCGGAGGAGAGTCAGACCGTGTTGGGCGGCGGTGGCGGCGATGACGAGGTCCACGGTCTGAGACCTGGGCCTTCTTTTTTGTGCGTGGTGATCAGTCAGCCTCAGCCTTCTCGGAAGACTGCCGCCGCGCGGACCATCGTGTCCTTGAGGGTGGCGCCCGAGCGCGTGGACAGGGTGTGTCCGGTGTGCCGAAGGTCGTAGAACCGGAAGCCCTTGGGCACGCCGACGATCTCACGCGCCCTCCGCCGCTTCCGTCCGAGGGTTCGTCGGGAGAAGGGAGCTCCCTTCTCCCGACGAAGAGACGTCCATCAGGGCCTGGCTCGGGATGTCGTGTCCGTAATTCCTGCTTCGTGTCCGTATCTCTTACGCCCGCCTCCGCAGCGTCATCGCTGTGACCGCGATCCCGGCCAGGACGGCCGCCAGCAGGGTGCCGATGATGGCGGTCGCGAGGGTGCCGGTGCTCAGGTGCAGGCCCACGTCGGACGAGGTGGCCTCGGAGAGGCCGGCTGCCATGCCCGCCAGCGGGGGCAGCGTCACCAGGACGCCGAGGGCGGCGCCGACGGCGATGACCAGGGCGGTTTCGCCCGCTGAGGTGAACAGGAGCTGGCGGACGGTGCCGCCGGCGGACTTCATCACCCCGAAGTCGCGGCGTCGGCCGTGGGCGGCCATGGCCATGCTGTTGACGACGGCGATGACGCTGTAGCCGACGGCGATCACGATGAGCATGCCGGCGAGGCTGTCGGTGAGCTTGGCGTCGGTGTTGTAGTCGGCCAGCGCGTACTCCGCGGCGTCGTGCAGAGCGGTGCCGGGGACGGAGTCGGTGGCCTCGGCGTCAGCGGGGACGAAGATGTCGTCGGTGAGCGCGGCCGGGTCGTGGGCTCGGACCAGATCACGGGCGACCACGAAGTCACCGCGGGCCGGGTCGTCGGGCAGGACCGCGCCGACGCGCAGGGGGACTGTGGTGCCGTCGGCGAACCGGACCGGGACGTTCTGTCCCTCGCCGAGCCCCAGGGCCTTGGCGGTGCGCTCGCCGAGCACGGCCTCCCCCGGCTTGTTCCATCGATCGTCCCGGGTGCCCAGGACGTCCAGGACCGTGGCGACGGCTGAGTTCCGCGGGTTCTTCGCGTTCTTCGTCACGAACGCGCGGGTCGGCAGGGCGGCCTTGCCCACCGGGTTGGCGGCGACCACCTCGTCGGTGTTGCCGGGCGTGCCGGCCGGGGTGACGATCGTCTGGCCCGAGACCTTGAGGGCCTCGCCCGCCGGATAGGCCACCCGCATGGTCTCCACCACGCCGCTGAGCAGAACCGCGAAACCGACGGCGGCGATCACCGGGGCGACCAGGGAGGCGGCGCGGCGGGGTTCGGCGACCAGTTCGGCCCGGATCAGGACCGGACCGGCCGAGCCGCCGCGCTGGAACGGAGCGGTCAGCAAGCGGCCGACGGGGCCGATGAACACGGGAGCCAGCAGAGCCGCCGCGACGATCAGGGTCATGGTGGCGAGGATCGCCATGGTGATGCGGTTGTCGGCGCTGGAGGTGGCAGTGCCGATGGCGAGCAGCGCACCCATGCCGAGGACGGCCAGGCCGACGATCCCATGGCCGCGGCCCATGCCCTTGTCGACGGAACGGCTGTCGAGGAGGGCCTCGATGGGGGCCACCCGGGCGGCTTTGCGACCTGCGGTCCAGGCGCCGATCACACTGACGCCGACACCGACCACGGAGGCCGTGAGCAGCGGCCAGGCAGCGACGGTGATCTCCATGTCCGGCGGGGCCACGTCCAGGCCATCGAGGATGTTCCGCAGCAGCGGTGTGGCGGCCACGCCGGCCACGCAGCCGACGATCGAGCCGAGCAGGCCGACCACGGCGGCCTCGCCGAGGATCATGCGGCGGATCTGCTGGGGGGCGGCTCCGATGGTGCGCAGCAGGCCGATCTCCCGGCGGCGCATCCCGGTCGCCAGGACCAGCATGGACGCAACCACGAACGCCGTGGTGAACAGTCCGAGGAGGGCCATGGCGCTGATGAGCTGGACTCCCAGGAAACGCCTGTGCTCGATGTACTGGGGCTGGAGTTCCGCGCGGCCGTCACCGGAGACCACGCTGCCCTTGTCTCCCAGCACCTTCTGGGCGGCGGTGACGATCGAGCCGGTGGCCGCCCTTTTGTCGGCGACCAGGGCGATGACGTGAACACCGGGCTGCTGATGCGCGGCGAACTCGTCGCTGAAGTAGTAGCCGGAGCCGTCCACCGTGCCGACGACGGTGAACTGCTTGCGGCCCTCGGTGACGTTGACGGTCAGGTCGCTGCCCACGGCCGCCCCCAGGGCGCGGTCCACCACGACCTCGTTCTCGCCGCTCGGGGCCCGGCCGGAGACCAGCCGGTAGGGCGCCAACCGCGCGCTGCCCCAGCCGTGGCCGGACTCCAGGGCACCCTCGTCGGTGACGGGCTTGCCGCCGCGGATCGCCTGGGCGTAGAAGGAGCGGTCCACCACCACGTCGGTCACGCCCGGAACCTTGTCGAGTCCGGCGAGCAGCGGCGCGGCCTCGTCCTTGCTCCACGGCATACGGTCCTCGGGGCTGCCGTCGGCGTCGACGGCCTGCTCGGGCAGTGCCAGAGCGGCGGTGCCGGTGTACCGGGGCTGGACCTTGGCCCGGGCGGAGTCGTAGATGACCAGAGTGGTGGTGATGAGGGCCACGCCGATCAGGACGGCGACGAAGGCCCCGAGGAATCCGGACCAGCGTTCGCGTACGTTCGCGAGGATCAGCATCACGCCTCCAGCCGGGTCATGTGGGTGGCGATCGCGGCGGCGTTGTTGCCGCCGGAGTGACGGTCGAGCGGGATGCGGTCGGCGATCCGGCCGTCCTTGAGGAAGACCACGACGTCGGCCATGGCCGCCGCCACCGGGTCGTGCGTGACCATGAGGGTGGTCTGGCCCTCCTGGTCCACCAGCATCCGCATCGTCCGCAGCACCTCGCGGGAGGTGCCGGTGTCCAGGGCGCCGGTGGGCTCGTCCGCGAAGAGGACGTCGGGACGTGTGACCAAGGCCCGCGCGAGGGCGACGCGCTGCTGTTGACCGCCGGAGAGCTCACTGGGGCGGTGTTCGGCGCGCTCGGCCAGACCGACCGCGCCAAGCGCGTTCGCGACCTGCTCGCGGCTGACCTTGCGGCCGGCGAACCGGGACGGCAGCTCGACGTTCTGCGCGGCCGTCAGGGACTCGACCAGATTGAATGCCTGGAAGACGAATCCGACGTGGTCACGGCGGAGCCGGGTGCGCTCCTTCTCGTTCTGCCGGCCGATGTCCGCTCCGGCGAGGATGATCCGACCGTCGGTCGGCTGCTCCAGCCCTGCCGCGCACTGCAGCAAGGTCGACTTCCCGGAACCGGAGGGGCCCATGATGGCGGTGAAGGTACCGCGGGGGAAGCCGAGGGAGACGCCGTCCAGCGCGGTCACCTGGCGTCCGCCGGTGCCGTGGACCTTGCGCACACCGTGGAGTTCGACCGCGTCCTGTACGGGGGTTTGCCTCGTCGTCGTCATGCGTCGATTCCACTGCACGGGGTGGGCCGGGGCACTGATCCGCTCTCTACCTCTGAGGTAGAGGCAGCTCTACCTCAGGTGGTCCGAGGGGACCGCCGCAGGGAACCCTTCACCAAATCCCGTACGTCCCGGTTACGTTGATCGCATGCCTCCCACAACGGCCTGGCAGGCCATGGCTCAGCGTCCCCTGAGCTTTCTGACCTCGAGCTGGCCCTGGCGGTCACTGGCCTATCTGAGCGGCGGCGTTGTGGTCGGCGCCGCGGCCTTGCTGGTCTTCGGCCTCGGGCTGGCCGCCGGGCTCGCCCTGCTGGTCGTGCTGATCGGTGTCGCTCCCCTGGTCGGCCTGGTGCTGGCCTCCACCGTGGTGGCCACGGTGGAACGCAGTCGGCTGCGCCTTGTGGACCTCGACCAGCTACCCGACCCGCACCGGGCCCCCGACGGCCCCGGCCTGCGCACCTGGATGGCCACCCGGCTCAAGGAGCGGGCGACGTGGCGGGAGTTGATGTTCACGCTGCTGTCGACGGCGTCCCTGTGGTGGCTGGACCTGCTGGTCCTCGGCTTCTCCTTCGGGGTGCCCGCCGTGACCATCGCCTCGGCCGATGGCGACACCTGGCCCTGGGCGGTGTTCGGAGCGATCGTGCTGCTCGCCTCGCCGTACACGGTGACCTCGTGGGCGGGGGCACGCGCCTCCATGGCTCGCACCTTCCTTGCTCCGCGCGACCGGGAGCTCGGGGAGGAGCTGCGTGAGGTGCGCGCCTCCCAGTCGCGGCTGCTCGACTCCTTCGACGCCGAACGCGTGCGCATCGAGCGCGATCTGCACGACGGGGCGCAGCAGCGCCTCGTCTCACTGGGGATGACCCTGGGGCTGATGCGTCTGGAGATCCCGGAGGGCACCCCGCAGGCCGAGCTGCTGACCCAGGTGGAGAACCAGCTCTCCGCCGCCCACCAGGAGTTGCGGGCCCTGATACGAGGGCTGAACCCACCGGTGCTCGCCGATCACGGCCTGGTCGCGGCGATCGAGGACTACGCCGGCCGGTTCCCGATCCCCGTGACCGTGGATCTGCGACTGCCCGAGCGACTGCCCAGGAAACTCGAGACGACGATGTACTACCTGATCAACGAGGCCATGACGAACATCGCCAAGCACAGTGGGGCCACGACCGCCCAGGTACGGGGTCGCTACCATTCCGATCTGTTGATCCTCGACATCACGGACGACGGCAGGGGCGGGCTCGATCCCGAGGCCGGCAGCGGCGTGACAGGGCTCGCGGACCGGGTCACGGCGCTCGACGGCCGGATGCGGGTGTCGAGTCCGGTCGGTGGTCCCACCCTGCTGCATGTGGAGGTTCCGTGTCGCTTCGCCTGATCGTCGCCGAGGACGCCGTTCTGTTACGCGAGGGCCTGGTCGGGCTCCTCGAGCGGGTCGGCCACGAGGTGGTGGCCGCGGTCGGGGACGCCGACGCCCTCGTCGAGGTGGTACGCGGCGACCGGCCGGATCTGATCGTCACCGACGTACGGATGCCGCCCTCGCTCAGCGACGACGGGCTGCGATCCGCGGTGGCGCTGCGCGAGGAGTTCCCCGGCCTGCCCGTGCTCGTCCTCAGCCAGTACGTGGAACGCTCCTACGCGCTGCGCCTGCTGGACTCGGGCGGCGGCGCCGGGGTGGGCTACCTGCTCAAGGAACGGGTCGGCGCGGTGGCCGACTTCACGGCCGCGATCGAACGGGTCGCCGCAGGCGGGACGGTGGTGGACCCGGAGGTGATCCACCAGCTGGTCCGGCTGCGCCAGGATCCGCTGGAGCGGCTGAGCCCCCGCGAGCGCGAGGTGCTCGGACTGATCGCGGAGGGCCGCACCAACGCCGGCCTCGCCAAGCACCTGTTCATCAGCGAGGCGGCCGTGAACAAACACATCGGCAATATCTTCAACAAGCTGGATCTGCCGGTGGACACCGAGGGCCACCGGCGGGTGCTGGCGGTCCTCGCCTTCCTGCGGGCGTAACGCACCGGCCGGTCTCCCCAGGCGCGAGCACGGACTGCCGGCGGTCACGGCGTCGGCGGAAGCAGACCCACACGATCGACGCGGTGCTGACCGGATTCATCACCAGAGCATCGCCGTACCGCCCGACGAGGACCTTCCGCGGACCACCGAGCGGGCCTGCTCCTGCTCGGCCACACGGTCAGGGCAGCCCTCGAACCCGCCGACCGGCCGACCAGGACCGGCGTCCGCGCGGCCGCTCAGCATGTTCTCGCCGCACTGGCCGACGCGCGCAGTGCGGCCGACTCGCGCTCGGCATCCCTGCGAGAGCCTCGCTCCGGACAGCGACTGCGACAAGATCGTTCATGCAACGTCACCTGTCTACGCGCCGCCGAACCCGCATGCGTTACGGCTCCCCGAGGAAGTGACAGTGCATCAAGCGACTCAGGCGAGGTCCGTGCCCTGTCCGTGCCCGTAGTAGCGGACAACCACGGTCAACAATGGTGCGATCGAGCCTTCGCGCCACACCGACACGCGCGGAGTCGGTCACCGTGCCGCGTACGGCGCCCTTGTCCGTGCGTACCAACGAGGCGTCAGTCCGGTTCGCCGCACGGGTCGGATCGGGGGCGGCCACCGCTCCTGTGGCTCCTGTGGCTCCTGTGGTGACCGCAGCGCCCAAGCCGAGAGCACCGGCAATGACTGCTTGTACTGTCCGCTTCAACATGTAGACGAGCGTATGAACTTGGCGATCTCGTGAGGAGCCGGTCAGCCACCGGCCGTCGGGTCGGGTCAGCCCCACCCTCGGCTGAGCGAAGAAGACGTCGAGACCCCACTGTCGCCAAGCGCGAGCAGGAAGGGCGCGATGCGCTTGCCCTGCTGTCTTACGAAACCCTTACGCACCCGCCCGGTATGAGGGCCCGCGCCTACGCTCACCGCGTGACGACCTCTCTCATGACGACCTCCATACGGATCGCCCTTGTCACCGCCGCGCCCCTGGCGTTGGCCGCAGCGGGCCTCGCACACCCCACGGGCTGTCGAAGTCGACGGCGGCGGACTGGACAGACCTGCACGTCCTGCTGCTGCCCCTCTTTCCGCTGCTCACCATCGGCCTCCTGGTCCCGCTGTGGCACCGTCCCCGGCCTGGCATCGAAGCCGCTGCCACGGTGGCGGCCTGGACAGGTGCCTTCGTCTACTCGGCCTTCTACACCGGGCTCGACGCCGTCGCCGGCATCGCGGCCGGAACGACGGTCGAGCACGCTGCCGCGGGCACGAGCCCGGGGCCGTTGAAACGCCCGCTCTACGACGTGGGTGAGTCCCTCGGACAGGTCGGCGCCTACGCCCTGATCTGCGCGGTCATGGCCGCCGCGGTAGCGCTGTGGCCACGGCACGGCGCCCGCGTCCTGCCGGGCACAGCCATTCTGCTCGTGGCCGGCTGGTCCTTCGTCGACAGCCACATCTTCTGGCCACGCGGGGTCTGGACGATGTGTGGCTTCGCCCTTGGCTTCGCCCTGCTCGCCTGGACCACCAGGTCCCACAGCCGGGGCCGGCCGCGGGCAGAGGGCTGAAGGCAAACGGCAAACGCTTGTGCCGTGCGATGTGCCGTCGCAGGCCCGACCGGGCGGGCCCGGCAGGTAGCCGTGCCTCTGCCTCTCGTCGCTGCCCCGGCGCAATGGGGGAAGTTCGCACCGGCCTCCACGGCCCGCCGGTTCATGTGCCGACGCTGCGACAAGTGCTGGATGTACGTGCCGGCCGCTGACACTGCCGGTCAGCGCATGCGCCGAACGTTCGCCCGGGGCAGAGCAAGTGCTTACGAGAGTCTGACGCGGAGCTCGTTCCCTCTCCTCCCACCCCACCCACTGGTCACTCTTGTCCCGTCCGCAGATACGGATGACGGATCCGGTGCCCATGGACAACGAAGCTGAAGGAGACGGAACATGAGCGTGCACAGCGGTCACGGTGATCAGTATCGACAGAGCCGCCAGGACGGAGCGGGCCGCCGCCACCGGGGGAAGTCCAGGACGCGGCGCATCGTGATCGGCGGCGGAGCCCTCGCCATCGCCGGGGCGGCGACAGTCGCCGTGTCCCTGGCCTCTGCCAGTCAGTACTCCGGGAGCGCCGGTGCCGACCACGCCGTCTTCGTCCAGGGCAACGAGCTGGACGGCAACACCATCCATGTGTTCGCGCGGGACGACGACGGCAAGCTCGAACCCGCGGGGACCCACGAGACCGGCGGCAAGGGCGGTGACCAGGTCGACGCCCCCACCGACTCGCTCGCCTCCCAGGGTTCGCTGGTCTACGACGACGCCTCGGGGATGCTGCTGGCGGTCAACGCGGGCAGCGGCACGGTGACCTCGTTCCGCGTCGAGGGACGGGAACTGAAGGACCGCCAAGTCGTTGACTCCGGCGGGGAGTTCCCGGCCGGCATCGCGGTACACGGCAAGGTCGCGTACGTCATGAACGCGGGCGGTGAGGGCTCCGTCCAAGGCTTCGGGATCACCAGCAAGGGGCTCGAGCCGCTACAGGGCTCCCACCGCTCGCTGGGCCTGAACAACGAGGACGTACCGCGCTTCGACACCTCACCCGGCGAGGTCGAGATCACCCCGGACGGCCGCAATCTGGTGGTCACCACCAAGGCGGCCAACACGGTCGAGGTCTTTCCGCTGAAGAAGAACGGCCTCCCGGCCGTCGACGAACCGGTCGTCAACCAGTCCGCGGGCGGTGTCCCGTTCGCGATCAGCTTCGACAGCACCGGGAAGCGGATGCTGGTCGCCGAGGCCGAGAAGTCCACGGTCACCACCTACAAGGTGAAGCACGACGGCAAGCTGAAGGTCCTTCAGGAGCCGCTCGCCAACGGGCAGGAGGTCCTGTGCTGGCTGGAGCGCGCGGGCAACTACTTCTACGGCGGCAACACCGGCAACTCCACCGTCAGCGGCTACCGCATGGACGAGCAGGGCAAGCTCTCCCTGACCAACGACGTCGGCGTGGCCACGCCGCCCTCCGCGAACTCGCAGGGCGTGATCGACCTCGCGGTGACGGAGGACGAGAAGTTCGTCTACGTCCAGAACGCCGTCTCCGGCACCGTGGACGGCTTCCGCGTCGAGTCCGACGGCGCTCTCACGAAGGTCACCACGGCTGAGGGGCTGCCTGCCTTCGACGAGTCGGGCATGGAAGGGATCGCCGCGGTGTGACACGCCGCGCGGTCGCGACGACCACACTCTGCTGCCCTGCGGGTCGGAGTCGCTCTCGGTCACCAGGGACCAACAGGCGCCCTGAGCTCCCTCCTCGGGGCGCCATGCCCATAGCGTGCCCATAAGACCGGACAACCACGGTGGACAGCGGTGCGATCCGGCCCCGACGATCAGCCAACGGAACGGTGCGGGTCAGAGGCGTGGAGCCCACCCAAGCGCCGTCGCTTCCCAAGCTGAGAGCGCGAGTTCGGTTCTCGTCGGTCGATCTGATCAAGGTTTGCAGGAGGACTGAGCCCATCCCCCGGCCGCGGGCTCCAGGGTGGACCTACACCGAGTGGTGGACCTACACCGAGTGTTCGACCACGCCGGCATACGCGCACCGATGCGAACTGTGCCTGTGGGACTCATGCTTGGCTCGCCGGGGCGATCTCGTCGACCAGGCCGTGGATGCGCTTCTCGATCTCGTCGCGGATCGGGCGAACCGCTTCTACGCCCTGACCGGCAGGGTCGGGGAGTTCCCAGTCGAGGTAGCGCTTGCCGGGGAAGACGGGGCAGGTGTCCCCGCAGCCCATGGTGATGACGACGTCGGACGCCTGGACCGCTTCCACCGTGAGCACCTTGGGCACCTCGGCCGCGATGTCGATGCCCGCCTCAGCCATGGCCTCGACTACGGCCGGGTTGACGGTGTCGGCGGGGGCGGAGCCTGCGGAGCGGACCTGGACGCGGTCGCCTGCGAGGTGAGTGAGGAAGGCGGCGGCCATCTGTGAGCGTCCGGCGTTGTGGACGCAGACGAACAGGACGGACGGGGTGGTGGTGTCAGGCATGGGCTGCGTCTTCCTGAGGTGCGGGGGCGGCGGCCGGGGCGGTGAAGTAGCGGCGCGCGTACAGGGCGACGTACACCAGGCCGATGAGTGCGGGCACTTCGATGAGGGGGCCCACGACGCCGGCGAGTGCCTGGCCGGAGGTGGCTCCGAAGGTGGCGATGGCGACGGCGATGGCCAGCTCGAAGTTGTTGCCCGCAGCGGTGAAGGCCAGCGTTGTGGCGCGCGGGTAGTCCAGACCCACGACGCGGCCCAGGGCCATGGACCCGGCCCACATGACGGCGAAGTAGACCAGCAGCGGCAGGGCGATGCGGGCGACGTCCAGCGGCTGTGAGGTGATCGCGTCGCCTTGCAGGGCGAAGAGGACGACGATGGTGAAGAGGAGCCCGTAGAGGGCGAAGGGGCCGATGCGCGGGATGAGCTTGGCTTCGTACCAGGTGCGGCCCTTGGCCTTCTCACCGATGCGGCGGGTGAGGTAACCGGCCGCGAGCGGAATACCGAGGAAGATGAGCACGCTGCGGGCGATCTCCCACACCGACACGTTCAGGCCGGTCTGTTCCAGGCCGAGCCAGCCGGGCAGGGCGGAGAGATAGAACCAGCCCAGCGCCGAGAAGGCGATCACCTGGAAGACGGAGTTCAGGGCGACCAGGACGGCGGCGGCTTCGCGGTGTCCGCAGGCCAGGTCGTTCCAGATGATGACCATGGCGATGCAGCGGGCCAGGCCGACGATGATCAGGCCCGTGCGGTAGGCGGGCAGGTCCGGCAGGAACAGCCAGGCCAGGGCGAACATGAGTGCCGGGCCGACGACCCAGTTCAGCAAAAGGGACGGGAGCAACAGGCGGCGATCGCTGGTGACTGTGTCGAGGCGGTCGTAGCGGACCTTGGCCAGCACCGGGTACATCATCACGAGCAGGCCCAGGGCGATCGGCAGGGACACGCCCGTCACCGTCACCTTGGCCAGAGCGTCGCCCAGGCCCGGGACCAGTCGCCCCAGACCGAGCCCCACGGCCATGGCCACGAGGATCCAGACAGCCAGGTAGCGATCGACGAAGGACAAGCGTCCCGCCACGTTCCCTTCAGCAGCCGCAGTGCTCACGAAGCGGCCCCGGCAGGCGCCGTGCGGTCGGGCAGTGATTCTCCTGCCGGACGGGTCAGGATCGCGGCAAGCCGGTCGGTCATCTCCGGGACCAGCCAGTAGTAGACCCAGGTCCCGCGCCGCTCGCAGTCGATCAGCCCGGCCTGCCGGAGCAGCTTGAGGTGATGGGAGATCGTCGGCTGGGACAGGTCGAAGGCCGGGGTCAGGTCACATACACAGACCTCGCCACCCGCACGTGAGGCGATCATCGACAGCAGACGCAGCCGCACTGGATCACCCAAGGCCTTGAACACCTTGGCCAGCTCTACCGCCTGGCCCTCGTCCAAGGGGGTCGTGAGCAGCGCCGGGCAGCAGCTGCCGGCCGCATCGTCCTGACCCAGCACAACGAACTCTTGATTCGACATTTCTCTATGTTGACATCCTTCGATTCAGAGCGCAATGTTGTATCGACAGACATCAATGCAACCCGTTGGGAGTCGTGCCATGTCTCGCGCTCAGCTCGCCCTTCGCGTCAGCGACCTCGAAGCGTCGATCACCTTCTACTCGAAGCTGTTCGGCACCGAACCGGCCAAGCGTCGCGAGGGCTACGCCAACTTCGCCATCACCGAGCCCCCGCTCAAGCTCGTCCTGATCGAGGGGCAGCCCGGCGAGGAAACGCGCCTGGACCACCTCGGCGTCGAGGTCGAGTCCACCGACCAGGTCAACGCCGCCACCACCCGGCTCAAGGACGCCGGTCTGGCCACCTTCGAGGAGAACGACACCTCCTGCTGCTACGCCCTCCAGGACAAGGTGTGGGTCCACGGCCCCGGCAAGGAACCCTGGGAGGTCTACGTCGTGAAGGCCGACGCCGACAACCTCGGCAAGAGCGCCGACCCCGACGCCACCGGGGACGCCTGCTGCACCAGCCAGGCGACCGAGGAGGCCCCGGTGGCCGCTGGATGTGCATGCGGTCAGTGATTCGAACGGCCTGATCCGCCGAGTGCCGGTCCGTCTCAGTCAGCGACGGCCACCACCGTTCATGCGCGTCCATCCATCGAGTCACGCAGAACGCGCGGACCGCCATGAACGCAGGTGAACGCACTGGCACGAGGCACTCCGGGCCGCCAACACAGTTGGAAAGGCTCTGTCGATGACCACTCACGTACGTGCGGTGACCGACCGCACCACCGAAAGCTTCACGTGGGAGGAGGGCGCGCGCATCGAGGTCCGCAACCTAGTGCTGTGCCCGTATGCGTTCACCGGGTTGAGGATCCTTGACGCCAGGAGCTGAGCTGCTGTCGTGGACGGCTTGTACTCTGCGCTCATTCGACGATCGGACGATCACGAACACGGGCCTGCGAGCACGGGGCGGGCGTCCAGGGGCGGGAGCGCGGGGATTTCAATGAGTGACGCACATCCGATACGAAGCCGCAGACCGGGCCTCTCGGTCGGTGCACTGATCATCGCCGGGGTCGTCCTCGTCGCGATCGGGGCCGTCGGCGCCTGGCTCCAGCACGACGCTCCCGGCCGGAGTGCGGAGCCACGTACGGAGTTCACCGCGTCCAACCCGCCAGCCGGTCTGCCCACCGCGCTCACCACCGGCCAGCGCCTCCACTGGTCCCGCTGCACCTCGCCGCCCACCGCGCGCACTGGCTACGACTGCGCCGTCATGAAGACCCCCCTCGACTACCGGAAACCAGACGGCAGGACGATCGACGTCGCCCTGATCCGCCGCAAGGCCACCGGCCCGAACGCCCGGCGCATCGGCTCGCTCGTCCTCAACTTCGGTGGCCCCGGCGTGTCCGGCGTGAGCGGATTACCCGAACGACTCAACCAGTACAAGCCGCTCCTCGACCGCTACGACCTGGTCTCCTTCGACCCGCGCGGCGTTGGCGCGACCATCCCCGTGCGCTGCGGAAAGACCGCGGACGACACCGGCTACGACGGGGCCGACGCCTGCGCCGAGCACTCCGGGGCGCTCCTCCCGTACGTCGGCACCTCGCACACCGCGCGCGACCTCGACCTGATGCGCTACCTCCTCGGCGACGAGCGGCTGCACTACTTCGGGGTCTCGTACGGAACGGCGCTCGGCGCGGTCTACGCCCACCTGTACCCGTCGCACGTCGGGCGGCTCGTCCTCGAAGCGCCCGTCGATCCGACCGAGGACCTCAGCGAGGAGCAGGTGTCGCAGGTCAAGGCGGTCCAGGCGGCGTTCGACCGGTTCGCTGCGCACTGCGCGGCCCGTATCCGCCACTGCCCGACCGGTGACGGGCCCGAGGAGGCCGCACGACGCATGGCGCGCCTGGCCGACCGCCTGGAGAAAAAGCCCGCCCCGGCCGGCGGCGGAAGGAACCTGGACGCCGACGACCTCGCGCACAGCGTCAGCGACCATCTCGACCTCGGCAAGGACGGCTGGTCGCCGCTCGCCAAGGCGCTCACCACGCTGATCGACCACAACGACGGCGGTCCGCTGAGCAACGGCGCGGACGACATGGGTTCCGCCGACCGCGCGGCGACCCCGCCCGACAGCAGCCGCGTCGCCCGGACCGCGATCACCTGCGCGGACTCCAGCCTGCGCCCCGACTTCGAACGCCTCGACCGGGACGAGGCCCGCGTCAAGGCCGCCTCGCCCGTCTTCGGCGCCGCCTGGTCCACCGGCGTCTACCTCTGTTACGACTGGCCGTTCGACGGCGAACGCGTCACGCCCCAGGTGAACGCCGACGGCGCGGCCCCCGTCCTGGTGGTCGGCGGCACCGGCGACCCGACCACCCCGTATCCCGGCGCCCGCAACATGGCCCGCGCCCTGGGCGACGGTGTCGGCGTGCTCCTGACGGCCGAGGAGGAGGGCCACGGCACATACCCGCAGAACCGCTGCGTCACGGAGGCCGTCAACCAGTACCTCCGCACGGGCCGCACCCCGGCCACGGGAACGGTGTGCCGGGGCACCATGTCCTGAGGCCCGTACGGATCCGCCGGGCGGCCGTCAGCACACCGGGCTGCTCGAACGGTGAAGGCCACGCCCTCGAAGACCCTTGAGTCTCCCGATGGCCGGGGAAGGGCGCGCGCTCATCCCGCTCCGCCGTCGAGCAGCCTGCTGCAGCGCAGCCGTAACGCCCGCTCGGTGCTGGCTGACGCCGTGACAAGGCCGAGTGCGATGTTGCCCCACTTCGGCAGATCGACGGGCGAGGTGAACGTTCCGGTGTGCTGGGCGATGCCCTCGGGCCGGGTGAGCTGTTCGGCGGCTTGCGGGAGGAGGAGGGCCATGGCGGCGACCAGCACGCACAGCGAGAGGAGACCGATCGCGCGGCTCAGCGCGGGGTGTTCGCGTTCGACACGCGCGCGGCGCCCCTCGGCGGACCGGGGATCCGGGACGAGCGGGTACTCGGCCCCCTGGTCGGTGACGTAGTGGCAGCGCTTGATCCCGAAGGCACTCATCCTCACCTCGACGGTGCCGCCCGGGACGGGGAAGACGGCGGGGATCGGACATGATGTGCTGCCTGCCGTCGGCGTACAGGTGAGCCTTGAGACTGTCGGACGCGTGGTTCTGCCAATGCCTGATGTCGACGGCGTAGACCGTGTGCCGGCCGTCGTCGCTCGTCAGCCGAAGATGGAACAGCGCGCGGAAGGGCACATGCCACCAGCGGAAACGCTCCAGTGCTCGCCCGTCTCCGGGCTTGACCCGCCGCACGGCCCGACGCCGACGCCACTCTTTGATCATACTTTCGCTCCCGCCACTTGACCGGCTCGGCCGCGCGGGTGAACTCCCGCGGTGGGCACCGTCCGGCGGTGTCGTGCAGAACTGACTGGCCGCTGGAACACGCACGGTCCGAGGCTCGCCCAGAAGCCGTCTGCCCTTGAGTACCGCTGCCGTCGACCGCGGCAGCGCGCTGACACTCCCCCGCCTTCCACGGTCACGAGGTGAGTCTCCACAGACCTGATCTCCACAGACCTACTGGTGATGGATGTGGCGGAGCGGACCAGCGGTGGAGCGTCCGCTCCGCAGCCGGCTCTGGAGATCAGCCGGCGTGGCAGAGCATGTCTTTTCCGGGCGTCCTGCCTTCGACGAGGTAGCGCGTGGTCGTGTTCAGCGCGCAGGGGTTGTCGCCGAGGACGTAGGCGCCGTGCCCGCTGTCGTCGACACTGAGCAGCCGGGATCGGTCCGCGAATTTCTGACGCAGAATCTTCCCGCCGAGGTGGGGCGTCGCCGGGTCGCGCAGGTTCTGTACGAGCAGCACGTTCCGGGGTCCGTCGTCGTTGACCGCGACCGGCGGCTCGGCAGGGGCGTACGGCCAGAAGGCGCAGGGCGTGATGTTGGCGGTGGCGGCGCCGAACAGCGGGTAACGCGTGCGGTCCTCGGCGACGCCCTTCCGGTAGGTGTCGACATTCTCGGGCCACTTGATGTCGTTGCAGGTCACGGCGGCGAACACCGCCAAGGGGTTGTCGATCGACGACGAAGCCTTGCCCGCGGTGGCGTTCTGCGACGGCATGCGGTGGGCCGCCGTGTCGTCGCCGTCTGCCAGCGCCTGCCACTGCTGAGCCAGCTTGGGGTACTGCAGCTTCTTGAACAGGAGACCGAAGGTGTACTGCCGCAGCAGGTTGCCGTCGAAGCCTGCCACCGGAGCCTTGTCGAGGCGTTCGGCGAGGGTGAGGTAGGTCTTCTGGACCTGCGCGGGAGTGCGGCCCAGCCCGTAGCTGTCGTGCCGTGCGGCCGCCCACTTCGCGAAGTCGGGGAAGGCCTGTTCCATCCCGAGGGCGTAGCGGCGCAGGCCGTCGCGGTCGAGGTGGGTGTCACCGATGTTGCTGTCGAGCACGATCCGGTCCGAGCGCTCGGGGAACATCGACGCGTAGGCGGCGCCCAGTGCCGTGCCGTAGGAGTAGCCCAGGTAGCTGGTCTTCTCCTCGCCGAGCGCGGCCCGGATGCGGTCCAGGTCGCGGGCGGTGTTCGCCGTGGTCAGGTGGCGCAGCCGCCCGTCGCGGTCCTGGCGCGCGCACTGCCCGGCCACCTGCTCGGCGGTCTTCGCCTGTTCGGTGACCGCCGCGTCGTCGGCCGCGTAGGGAGGAATGTTGGAGGTGTAGGGGCCGTCGAGCGTGAACCCGCACGTGACCGGTGCCGAGTGCCCGATGCCGCGGGTGTCCATGCCGATCAGGTCGTAGCCGGCCAGGACGCCGGCGGGAAGACCCCGGGCCACCAGCAGCGCGGGCAGTGCCAGTCCGGACCCTCCTGGGCCACCCGGATTGAGCATGAGCGTGCCGCGCCGCTTGTCTGGGTTCGTGCTGGCCAGCCGGGAGATCATGAGGTCGATCCGAGCGCCGCCGGGATCTGCGTAGTCCACCGGCACGGGCACGGTCGCGCACTGCAGCTCGGTCGGAGCCGCTTCGGCCACGACGTCGTCGGGACAGGTGCCCCACCGCACCTGCGGCGCCCGGGGCGCTTCCGCGACGGCGGGCACCGAGACCAGCGAGCCTCCGAGGCCGAGGACGACCGCCAGGGCGGAACTCCGGCCGATACTGCGATGTCGTTTCATGTCCAGTCCCCAAAAGCCGGTTGCGCGGTTGCGGTCGCCACCCATCGCACTCCGTGCCCTTGGGGCATGGTCAACACCGTCTCGCCGACGTGAAGGGAGCGGCGCGGTCCGGGGGTTGACCATGCCCCAAGGGCACGGTCTTGAATGGATCGTGTCCCGGGGACGGTCTCGCCGACCGGCAGGGCACCGACGGCGACGGGGAACGGGGCACCTCAGGAAAGGGTCTTGCGGTGGCGTGGAGCACAAGTCAGCTGGCCGAACTCGCCGGCACGACGCTGAAGACCGTCCGGCCCTATCACCGGGTCGGCTTGCTGGACGAGCCGGAACGAGCAGCCAACGGCTACAAGCGGTACGGCATCCATCACCTGGTCCGCCTGCTGCGCATCCGAAGGCTGGTCGACCTCGGCGTGCCGCTGTCGGACATCCCCTCAGCCGAAACCGCCGACGAGGGGGAAAGCAGATCCTGCGTGCCCTGGACGCAGAACTCGAGGCGAGCATCGAGCGCCTGCAGCGGATGCGACGGGAACTGGCGGCGGTCCTGGACGACAGGGCCTCGGTCGACGTGCCGGCACATTTCGAGGAGCTCGCCGACGACCTGCCCGAGGCTCAGAGATCCCTCATGGTGGCGTACTCCAGCATTCTCACCCCTTCGGCGATGTCCGCTCTTGAGGAGCAGCTCTCAGCGCCTCGCAGTGACGTCGGCACGGAGTTCGAGGCCCTCCCCGAGAACGCACCCGAGGATGTTCGCCGGCAGCTCGCGCGACGCCTTGCGCCTGAAGTCCGCAACCAGCAGAAGGACCACCCGGTCCTGCGGGACCTGGAAGCCTCCTCCCGCAGGGGAAGGGCGATCACCCAGTCGGTAGTCGTGCAGGCAATGGTCGAGTTCTACAACGAGGCCCAGCTCGACGTCCTGCAACGCGTTCACGCATTGCTTTGCGAGGACGACGCTGCCGGAACGTGACAACGCTGCGCGGCTCGGGCCCGGGATGGCGCTGCTTCACCCACGGCTTGCTGCACATGTCCCGGTAGGGCTCGGTGAGTTCGTCCGGAGCAGGCGTCGAGTGTCACGGCGGGATCGAAGTGGGCTCCGGAGGCCGGGCCGAACAGCACGATGAGCACGGCGTGGGACGTCAGGGCCCGTGAAGCCCGGGCCGAAGACGGTCGCCAGCGAGTCGGCCGGCAGTCGCACACCGACGTCTCGCGACAGCTCGGTGGCCTGGATGCCGGAACCCGACCACGACCGCGACCAGCGCCGCCGAGCCGACGGCCTCGGCCAGGGCACGGCGGGGCGAGCGAGCGAGGCACTCACGCGAGCGCCTCGGCCGCGGCCGACGGGCCTCAGGAACACGGCGAGCCGGTCCAGGGCGCCGGGCAGCACCCAGTAGTGCACCCAGGTGCCCTGTCGCTCGCAGTCGATGAGACCGGCCCGGCGCAGGAGCTTGAGGTGGTGGGAGATCTGCCACGGCCGGAGTCCCCCCCTTCGCCGTCCATCGGCCCCGCGGGGCTTCTGCACCGGCCCCGCGCCGCGGAGCACGGGGCCCCGCGCCGCAGAGCACGACAGGAGGAGCGCGTCCGCGAGGGCCGTCGCCGCCGTCACGGCCGTGTGCGGCCCATTTCCTCGGTGAAGGACACCGGGTCTGTGTCGAAGCCCCGGATCATCTCGCGCATCTCCCAGGCTCCGGACGCGTTCCTGGTGAACTCGGCGAACGTGGCCGCCGTGGCGTCGGCGATGCCGGTGAAGTCGTCCGCCAGCATTTCCCGATACCCCTCCACGACGAGCACTCCCGCGTTGGACATGTCACCGAACGTACGGGGGCCGCCGTCCTGGTGGATGACCACACCGACCACCACCCGTCCGTAGGCCGATGCCAGCCGCTCGAACTCCAGCACCATCACCTCGACGAACCCGAGGCCCATGCCCGTCCGGCTGTGCCGGCTCATGTTGATGGTGCCGTCCGGCGACCTGCTGTCGTAGTGCACCACATACGCGGGTTTCCCGTAGGGGGCGTCCGCCGTGTACGTCGCCGCGACGATGTCGAGGTGCCGGTCCGGCTCCCCGTACGGACTCGGATCCCACCGAAGCCGCACCTCGACCTTGCCCAGCCCTTGCTTCCCACCACTCATGTCCCAGCTCCCGGCCAAGTCGGCGCCTGCGAGACCCTCCCGCTTGATCAAGTATGTTCTGGACGGGGGCGCTTGATGCGTCCGCGGCCGATCCGCTCCCCGAGGCCCGGATCGGCCACGACGGGCGCGCCAACCACAACTACGACCTCACCGACTTCGACGCCGCACTCAAGGCCGGCAACCTCCCCGCGGTGAGCTTCCTGAAGGCCGGCGAGTACCAGGACGGCCACGCAGGCTACTCCGACCCGGTCGACGAGCAGCACTTCCTGGTCAAGGAGATCAACGCCCTCCAGCAGTCCCCGGACTGGAAGGACACGGCGGTCGTGGTCGCCTACGACGACTCCGACGGCTGGTACGACCACGTCACGTCCAGGGTCCTGAACGGCTCGAAGGACTCCACCCTCGGCTCCAACGGCAAGGCCGTCGACGGCCCCGCCTGCCAGTCCGGCCCGGCCGCCGCGCGCGGCTACCAGGACCGCTGCGGTCCCGGCACCCGCCAGCCGCTGCTGGTCATCTCCCCCTACAGCAAGGTGAACTCGATCGACCACACGGCCACCGTGCAGGCGTCGGTCACGAAGTTCATCGAGGACAACTGGCACACGGGCCGCGTCGGCGACGCCTCCTTCGACCAGCGCGCCGGCACCCTGACCCACATGTTCGACTTCCGGCACCCCAACGACAAGCAGGTGCTGCTGAACTCGGACGGCTCGGTCAAGTCCGTGAAGCGGATACCGCACCACACCCCGTCGGCCCTGTCCGCGTCGGCCAAGGGGCCGTACGCCCCGTACGTGGCGGACCTCAAGGCCCAGAACGTCGCCGACGCCGGCACCACCTCCCCGGCCCTGCCGGTCGCCCTGGCCGCCGGCCTCGTCGCCGCCGGCACGGTGACCACCGCGTTCGTCCTGCGCCGCCGCAGGGCCCGGACGGCATCGCGGTAGCCGGACTCGGGCCCCACCGGCCGCACAGCCGTCCTTACCCAACATTGGCACCATGCAAATATGGCAGAAATCAATCGACGCACTCGAACCGCCTTTTCGGCCGTGACCTGCGCCCTCCTCGTCACCCTGGTCGCGGGATGCGCGCCCGACGGCCCAGCCGCCACCCCCTCCGACCGGCGCTCCCCCGGCACGGCCGCCGCCCGGCCGGCGGGCGCGTCCGGCGGGGCCCAGGTCCGGGCCGAGGGAGTCGACCTGACCGTCACGCGTGCCGTTGCCCACCTCGACCACGCGGGCAACGGCACGCTCACCATGACGGTGCGCAACGACGACGGTGTTCCGGAGCATCTCGGGATGGTCGCCACGCCGGACGGCGGGCGCGGCACGCTCAGGGGCGGGAAGACGGCCGAGGGCGACGGATCGATGGACACCTCGGGCATCCTGCTCACCTCCGGGACGACCGTCACCTTCGGCGGGGACGGGCCACGCGTACTGCTCCATGGCGTGCGGGGCGTCTCCGCCCGGCACACGCTGCCCGTCGTGCTTCAGTTCGGCGTGGCGGGGCTGGTCCGCCTCCAGGCGCGGGTCGTCAGGAGCTGAGTCCGGCCCCGCGCCGAGGTCCCCTTGACACGTTTTGCATAATGCAAAAGTGAGGAAGGGGAAGAGATGAGCGCTACCCGGGCGGTCGGACGGAGCGAGCAAGTCAGCACCGCGGAGGACACACTCACGCCCGCCCGCGGAGCGGCAGGGCCGCGTCTGCGTACCGCGCCCTGGGGCCTGATGGTGCTCGCCGTGATGGTCGGAGCCGGAGCCGGCGTGGGGTCCGTCGTCTTCCGCTGGTGCATCACGGCCTTCACCCACCTCTTCTCCGGACACGCCGACTACGCGGCCTCGCCCGGCGCGGACAACCCGCACGCGCCGTGGCTCGGGCCGTACTTCGTGCTGCTCGCCCCCGTCCTCGGCGGCCTGCTGTACGGGCCGCTGGTCCACCGTTTCGCCAAGGATGCGCGTGGTCACGGTGTGCCCGAGGTGATGCTGGCGGTCGCTCAGCGGGGCGGCCGGATCAGCCCGAAGGTCGCGGTGGTCAAGACGCTGGCCTCCGCCCTCACCATCGGCTCGGGCGGGTCGGTGGGCCGAGAAGGGCCGATCGTGCAGATCGGTTCCGCCCTCGGCTCCACCTTGGGGCGGATCACCAAGGTGACCGAGCACCGGATGAAGCTGCTGGTCGCCTGCGGCGCGGCGGGCGGCATCGCCGCGACCTTCAACGCTCCCCTGGCCGGGGTCTTCTTCGCCATGGAGCTGATCCTGGGCACCTTCTCCACGGAGGCGTTCGGCGCGACCGTCCTGGCCAGTGTCACCGCGAGCGTGATCGGCCGGGCGGCCTTCGGTGACGTCGCCTTCCTGACCTTGCCGGCCTTCCATGTCGCCCATCTCGCGCAGTACGGCCTCTTCGCCCTGCTCGGCGTCCTCGCCGCGGTGGTCGGTGTCGGCTTCGCCCGGGTGCTGTATCTGATCGAGGACGCCTGCGACTGGGCCTGGCGCGGCCCTGAATGGCTGCGTCCAGCGGCCGGTGGACTGGCTCTCGGGCTGGTGCTGCTCGCCCTGCCTCAGATGTACGGGGTCGGCTATCCCGTACTGGAGAAGGCCACGGTGGGCGGGTACGCGGTCGGGTTCCTGCTGCTGCTGCTCGTGGGCAAGATGCTGGCGACCAGCCTGACCATCGGGATCGGCGGTTCGGGCGGCGTGTTCGCGCCCAGCCTGTTCATCGGGGCCATGCTCGGGTCCGCCTACGGGGCGGGCGTCCACCATCTGCTGCCCGGGACGGCCGGCTCGGTGGGAGCGTACGCACTGGTCGGCATGGGGGCCGTGTTCGCCGGCGCCGCGCGGGCGCCGATCACCGCCGTGGTGATCCTGTTCGAGCTGACGGGCCAGTACTCGATCATCCTGCCGCTGATGCTGGCCATCGTGCTGGCCACCGCCACGAGCCGGCTGCTGGCCCGCGACACCGTCTACACACTCAAACTGCGCCGTCGCGGCATCGCCCTCGAAGGCCCCGCACCGGGGGCCCGGATCGGCTCCCAGCGGGTGGGCTCGGTCATGGATCCGCTGCCCTCACCGTTGCCCGCGTCCACCGAACTCACTGACGCCGCCGACCTGTTGAGCCTGTCCGGGTACGGAGCGCTGCCCGTGGTCGACGCCGATGGCCGCTACGTCGGCGTCGTCACTGCCCGGGCGATCGCCGAGGCCCTGACGGAGCAGCCGGACGCGGCGCCGACGGCGGTGGGCCGGCTCGCCACGCTGCCGGCCCCCGTCACCGCGGACCAGCCCCTGGCACAGGCCGTGCACACCCTGCTCTCGGCGGCGGGCACCGGAGTTCCGGTCCTCGACGCCGCGCAGGGCAGACCGATCGGCTGGCTCAGCCACCAGTGCGCTCTCCGGGCGGTGCACGCCCCGGGGTGAGCGGCTCCAGCCGCACACCGCTCCGCTCCGGCCGCCGAGGGCATTGCTCGGATCGGGTCATTTTGCATCATGCAAACGAGCGTGTCTCCCGGGGGCCGTGGGACGCGCGGAGTAGTCGTCGATATGTCCGCGCCCGACCCGCCCACCGCGGAGGACCCCGATGGATAGACGCTTCGAACGGCTCACCACCCGCAAGACCCTGCTCGGCACGGCGGCTGTCGCCGTCCTCGTCACCGTCAACGCCCCCGCCGTGGCGGACTTCACCCGGCACGTGCATCACCGCTGGGAAATCAACCGGCCCGAGTACAAGGCCAGGTACGGTCACTGGTCCCTCGCCGCCCTGCCGGAGAAGTACCAGCTCAACTCCATCCATGCGATCCTTCTGCACACCGGCAAAGTGCTGCTGATCGCCGGCTCCGGCAACAACGTCAAGCAGTTCGACGGGGGCGTCTTCAAGAGCACCCTGTGGGACCCGGCCACCGACATCTTCAAGAAGATCGACACCCCGGCCGACCTCTTCTGCGGCGGTCACGCCCAACTCCCGGACGGCAAGGTCCTCGTCGCCGGCGGCACCGCCCGCTACGAGGTCCTCGAAGGAGACGTGAAACGGGCCGGCGGCGCGATGCTCGTCAAGAACGAGGACCCCGACCGCGCCCGCTCCTTCCCCAAGGGCACACTCTTCCGGTCCCCGTCCGGCGTCGAATACCGCTCGCAGTTCGCCGTGCGCGTGCCCGCAGCGAGGAAGACGCCCACCGGGCGGGGCGGCAGCGTGAAGGTCACCGCGAGCGAGGCCCGCGTCTTCGTCGAGGCCGTCGAGGAGGGAGCGCTCGGCATCACCAACACCACCGAGCAGTACGCGATCGGCGGTCTCAGGGGCAAGGACACGGGCAACCTCTACGGCATCGCCAACAAACTCGGCCTCGACAAGAAGGACTTCCAAGGTCTCAAGGACGCCTACGAGTTCGACCCCGTGGCCGAGAAGTACACCAAGGTCGCCTCGATGAACGAGGCCCGCTGGTACCCGACCCTGACAGCTCTGCCCGACGGCCGTGTGCTGGCCGTCTCCGGCCTCGACGACATCGGCCAGGTCGTCCCCGGCAAGAACGAGATCTACGACCCGCGGACGAAGACCTGGTCGAAGGCCCCGACCCGCTACTTCCCCACCTACCCTTCCTTCTTCCTGACCGGCGAGGGGAAGATCTTCTACTCCGGCTCCAACGCCGGATACGGTCCCGCCGACAAGGGCCGCACACCGGGACTGTGGGACCTGGGGACCAACACCTTCACCCCGGTCGACGGCCTCAAGGACCCGAAGATCCTGGAGACTTCCTCCTCTGTCCTCCTGCCTCCGGCGCAGGAGAGGAAGGTGATGGTGCTCGGGGGCGGAGGCGTCGGCGAGTCGCGCGCGGCAACCTCCCGCACGGCGATCGTTGACCTCGACGCCGAGCGTCCCTCCTTCACGACCGGCCCGAGCCTTCCGGGGAACACCCGGTATCTCAACAGCGTGATCCTGCCGGACGACACCGTCTTCACCACCGGCGGCAGCCAGGGCTACCGCGGCAAGGGCGCCAGCGACATCCTCGAGTCCCGCATCTACGACCCGGCCAGGAACGCCTTCACCCGCGCGGCGGCTCCCACCGTCGGGCGCAACTACCACTCCGAGGCCCTACTGCTCCCCGACGGCCGTGTCGCGGTCTTCGGGTCCGACCCACTCTTCTCCGACAAGGCCGACTCCCGCCCCGGCCACTTCGAACAGCGCGTCGAGGTCTTCTCTCCGCCCTACCTCCACCAAGGCCACCGCCCGAAGTTGGCCCACGGCGGTAAGACGAAGGTGGAGCACAGCGACGAGATCGTCCTGCGCACCGCCGACCCGGCCCACGTCAGCCGGGTGCGACTGCTGCGCCCGGGTTCCGCCACTCACGCCACGGACTTCGACCAGCGCTCCGTGGCCCTGGACATCACCCGGCGCGGAGACGGGAAGGTGGCCGCCCGTGTGCCGGAAGACGCCGCTCTCGTCCCGCCCGGCTGGTACATGGCCGTGGTCGTCGATGAAGAGGGCGTTCCTTCCCCCGCCGTGTGGGTCCACGTGAATGTGTGACACGCCCGGCGGAACCGGAGTTCGGCCCCGCGGCCGGCCTCAGGGCGTCGCAGGAGCCGCTCGATCGGGAAGGGAGAGCCGGTGGGACCGCACGACGGCGACCACAGACGCGGACAGGAGCCCGGCCAGCCAGCCGCCGAGTCCGCTCAGGGCGTCGAGGGCGGACCCTCCTCCCTCCGCACCACGCGGCAGCACCGATCCCCTCACGTCGTACACGACGGCGATCGCGTCACCAGGCCGGGTGGTCTGCTCGCAGCCGCGCCAGATACGGACCTTCATGGGAACGCCGTTCCGGTCGATCACCGAGCAGAGGTAGCGGCCACGGCCGGAGACCTCCGCTGAGGCGCCATCGACCGAGGTCACCACCACGGACTCCACACGCCCCCGCTCCGCCAGCACGAAACCCGCCGCGGACTGGGGCGCCTGGAGAGCGAGGCAGACCGCGAGCACCGCGACGACACCGACCAGGGCACGTCCTGCCCGCACCCCGCACAGGTACAGGACGAGCAGGGCGGCGCACACCAGGCCGCCCTCGCCGGCGGCCAGTCCGGGGATCCCGTACCAGGCACCGGCGACCGCGGTCCCGACGATCGCACCCGCCGCCAGACCTCCCGCGAGGAAGCCCTTCGCGGTCAGCCGGAGCGGCGGCGGCCCGACGAACTCGGCCGGCCCCCACACCATGCTGCGCAGAAGCACCGTCAGATGCGGTTCCGCCGCGAAGGCGGAGTGTCGTACACGCCGCATGTGTGTCGCCCCTTTCCGCCTCGCTTCCGCCTCCGCCATCGTGATGGGCGCGGGAACGCCGCGCATCGCCCGGCCCCGGACAGGCACGCAGGGTCCGCGTTGCCGGGATCCGGCAGCGGGGCTGGCTCCCTTCACGATTCCCTTGCATTATGCAAAACGGACCGCGGGTGGAGAAGGCCGGGCCGAGCGCGCGTCAGGCGTCGGGAACGTCCATCGCCCACCCCAGCGGGTGGGATTCCGTGTCGTCCTGGGCCGGGGCGGGAGGCTCGCCCCCCGCTTCGTTGAAGGCTGCCAGCGCCTCGATGAGGGCCAGTCGCTGCGTCGGGGTGAGCCGCTCCACGATCTCGGCGATCGCGGCCCGACGACGGCCGGTGACGTCCGCGACCGTGCGGCGGCCTTCCTCCGTGAGCTGGAGCAGCGTCTCTCGGCGGTTGCCGGGGTTGGACTGGCGGTCGGCGAGCCCGGCGGCGATCAGCCGGTCGACCATCCGCATGGCGGTGGACGGGGCGACCCGGAGCAGGTCGGCGAGCGTCACGAGCTTGGTGGCGCCGCGGGTGGACAGCACCACGAGCATTCTGAACTGCGGCAGCGTCACCCGTTCCTCGACAGCGGCGAGGGATCGCGCGGAGACTCCCACCAGCAGGCGGGACGCGGTCAGCACCGACCGGGTCACCAGGTCCACGTCGTCCATCGTCCCCGCGGGGGTCTCACGCTCCGGCATGCGTCCTTTCTACCGTGCGGAAGTGGCTGCTCACTCACGCGGTGGGAGCAGATTTTCCTTCCCCATGACCGTCCCCATGACCGTGGTAGCGCAGCAGGAGCATCGCGGCGTCGTCGTGCGGCGGGCCGACGGAGTGCTGGGCGAGATCCTCCCGCAGGGCCTCCAGGGCCCGGTGCGCGTCCGGGTCCTTCAGCACGTGCGCCCGCTCACCGACGGGATAGAAGCGGCCGTCCTCGTCGCGGGCCTCGGTGACGCCGTCGGTGTACAGCAGCAGCTGCTCACCCGGGGCGAAGCCCACCCGATAGGGCTTCGGGCCCTCGCTTCCGTGCGCCCCGAGGCCCAACGGCAGCGCGAAGGAATCAGGTTGCGGGAAGTGGACCGTGCCGTCCCCGCGCACGATCATCGGGGCCGGATGCCCGTAGTTGAGGAAGACCGCCTCGTGAGCCGTGCCGATCTCGGCGAGGATCGCGGTGACGAACTTCTCCCCCTCCAGTTCCCGGGCGACGCTGCGCTCCAAGCGCTCGCCGAGCCCCGGCAGATCGGCCTCGTCGTACGCCGCCTCCCGGAAGGCACCCAGCACCACGGCCGCCGTCTCCACCGCGGCCAGACCCTTGCCCTGGACGTCTCCGACGATGACCCGCACCCCGTGCGGGGAGGACACCACCTCGTACAGGTCCCCGCCGATCCGCGCCTCGGCGACCGCCGACGTGTACGACACAGCCGCCTGCAGCGGACCCGCGGTCAACGGCACGGGCCGCAGCAGCACCCGCTGGGCGACCTCCGCGATCGAACGCACGCTGGCCAGCTCCGCCTCCCGGCGCGAGCGCATCACCGCGGCCGCGACGCCCACACCGGTGACACCGGCCACGGAGGCCAGCGCGGTGAAGCCCCGGCGCCCGTCGAACAGCCCGTCGTACAGCCCGAGCGCGACGCACAACACGAGGGCCGCGAGCCCGAACCAGGCCGTGCGGCGCCACCCTCCGACCAGCCCGGCGAAGGCCGGCCCGAGAGAGACCAGCGGCAGGAACCCGACACCGGGCCCTGCCACGATGTCCGTCACCGCGACCACCGCCATCACCAGGACCGGCATGCGGGACAGCAGCGTCCAGCTCGACGGCGGCTTCCGGTCGGTCATGCGGCACTCCTGCGATGTCGCGGCTGTCGAGAGCCGCCGCTCTTCCCCGCAGGCGCCCCTCCCCCACCTTTAGACTATGCAAAGGTGGCTTCCGCGACACGACTCCTGCTCCGGGTCCTTTACCCAATCGAGTCCGAGAGACGACATTCCCGACACGCGGAAGGCCCGACCATGGCCGACAGAGGCGCCGCGCCCCGCCCGCGGCTTCCCAGCGGGTGGCGACGCCTGGCCCTGCGACTGCCGATCCTGCTCTACCGCGCGGGGCTCGGCCCTCTCTTCGGGAAGCGGCTCCTTCTGCTGCACCACACCGGCCGGGTCTCCGACCGCGATCGCATGACGGTCCTCGAGGTCGTGTCCTACGACCCGGCGGAGCCGAGTTGGACGGTCGCCTCCGGCTTCGGCCCGCGGGCCGACTGGTACCTGAACCTGCGCGCCCAGCCCAAGACCCTGATCTGGTTCGGAAACCGCCCGCACGCGGTCACCGCGCACTTCCTGCCCTCCGAGGACGGCGCCGAGATCATGGCCGGCTACGCGCGCCGGCGCCCTCGCACCGCCCGCCGACTGTGCGCGTTCATGGGACTCCCCGTTGACGGCGGCGAGGCGTCGTTCCGCGAGGCAGGACAGGCCGTTCCCTTCGTGCGACTCGAAGCCTCCAGCGGGTACGGCCGGGCCGGGCACGGGCACCCGTGACTCGGGAAAATCACGCAAGAACACTGGCGATCATATTTTGCACTGTGCAATGATCGGGGCTGGGGGCTGGCCGAAGGCCGTTCGGCACAGGACAACCCTCCGGCCGTCGGCCGGCCCCTGACAGGATGCGGCGGCCGCCGGCCACGCGACCCTTCCCAGGAGGAAAAGGGTGTGATCACCCCAGATCCAGACAGACAAGGAACACCGGATGACCCGGACGCCACACCGTCCGGCGCCGGTGACGTCTGGCTGAAGTTCCTGGCGGACAACGAGCGCGCCATCCGCGAGTCCGCCCCCAAGGAGCCCTCCGCACAGGAACGGGCAACCGCTCGACCATCTCGTCGTCCCGATGCCGACCGGCAGAACCGGCGCCGTCCGCGTCCCGGTCACACACCGGACGACAGGACGCAGGCCGTGGGTGACCTGTGGCAGCCCGACGGTCCGCGACCGCCCTGGCGAGAACTCGACGGCCCCGCCAGGCTCCGCCGCGCCGGCCGCGTGATCGCGGCGGTCGTGGCCATCGGCCTGGCCCTTGGAGCCTGGTCCGCACTGTCCACCACGGCGGGCACACCTCACGACGGGCCGGGCGGCAGTACGGTCCAGGAAGTGGAGGAGGCGCCGGACGCCATCCCCACGACCAGCCCCGGGTCCACGGCCGTCGAACCGACACCGACCGTCCCCATCGGGTGAAGGTGCCTCGTCCCTTCCGGAACCCGGCAGCCAACGGCGTGTCAGGATGCACGCCAAGAACATGTCAATGACGCGTCAAGGACGTGTAAGGTTCCCAGCGGTGTGCCGGGAAGTCTGGTCGGCGGTCTGAGGACAACTCTCTTCGCCGATCGGGGGTTCTGGTCATGGTGCTCATCGTGGTCTTCGGGGTGGCGCTGCTCATAGCGGTGCTGTTGTCGGGGCTCGCCGCCCGGACCGTGCTGTCCACGTCCTTCCTCTTCCTCGTCGGTGGGGCCCTCGTCAGTGACGGGTTCCTCGGGCTCATCCACATCACGCCGGACAGCGGAATCGTGTCCGTCACGGCCGACCTGGCGCTGTTCGCGGTGCTGTTCACCGACGGCATGCACGTCTCCTTCCCCAAGCTGCGTGAGAACTGGCGCAACCCGGCCCGCGCGCTCGGTCTCGGCATGCCGCTGGCGTTCGTCGGAATGGCGCTGATCACACACTTCCTGGTGGGCCTGGACTGGACGACGTCCTTCCTGGTCGGTGCCGTGCTCGCGCCCACCGACCCGGTGTTCGCGTCGGCCATCGTCGGCCGCAAGGAAGTCCCTTCGAAGCTGCGGCAGTTGCTCAACGTGGAGAGCGGCATCAACGACGGCCTCGCCCTGCCGGTGGTCCTCGTCCTCATCGCAGCAGCGGGGCCGACCTCCGGGCACGCGGAGTCGTCGCTCGGGAAGATCGCGCTGGAGCTGGTGCTCGGCCTCGTCTTCGGTGTGGTCCTGCCCTACGTGGTGATCGAGCTCGTACGGTTCAGGCTGCTGGGCGCCGAGCCCAAGCTGCAGCCGCTGCTACCCCTGGCCATCGGCGTGATCCTGTACGCCCTGTGCCACCTCACGCACGCCAACCCCTACCTCGCCGCGTTCTCCGCGGGCGCGGTCCTCACCGCGCGGTCGCTGGAGGCGAAGGAGTCGTTCGAACCGCTCGGCGAGATGCTGGCGGAGCTGGCCAAGTTCGCCGCGCTGCTGGTGTTCGGGGCGCTGCTGACGCCGCAGCTGTTCGGCGACCTGTCCTTCGGCGGCTACGTCGCCGTCGTGCTCGCGATCGTGCTGATCAGGCCGGCCTCGCTGCTGCTGTCCCTGCTCGGCACCCGGTTCACCCGGCAGGAGAAGCTGGTCGCCGCCTGGTTCGGGCCGAAGGGCTTCGCCTCTGTCGTGTATGGCCTGCTGGTGCTCCAGGCCGGGATCCCGCAGAGCCAGGAGGCGTTCACCCTCATCGCCGTGTGCATCGCCTTCTCGATCGTCGCCCACAGCTCCACCGATGTGCCGATCGCCCGTCTCTTCAAGGTCGAGGACATCGCCGGCATTCCTGGCGACGAACCGGCTCCTGCCACCGCCCGTGACACCCGCTGAATCGTCGGCCCGGTCGGCTGACTTCGAGGAACCCGCAGGTAGCCGCACACGGCAAGCTGAGCCGGATCCACGCACCTCTATTCCGCCGCCCGGGCGCCGATCGAGTCCAGGGCGGCGGTCACCGTCTTGCCCAGCGCCGCGGCATCCGCACCGGCACGGGAGCGCAGGTTGACGCCATAGGCGAGCAGCGCCAGCAGATCCGCGGAAGCTCCGGGATCGGCGCCGGGGGCGAGCTGCCCCTCGCGGTCGGCGGTGACGAGCGCGGCGTACATCGCCTCGCGCAGCTCGCGGTGGTGCTGGTCCAGGACAGCGCGTACTTCAGGATCGTTGTTCTCGGCCCCGGCGTGCGCGTTGGAGACCATGCATCCCCAGCGGGCGTACTCGCCCGAGCAACGTGCCTCGATCAGGCCGTCGAAGAACTCGGAGATTGCGGGCAGGCCCCGCTCGTCCTCGGCCAGGCGCCGGAACATCGGCTGGGACCGCTGCTCCATGTAACGGCGCAGCGCAGCGAGGTAGAGCTCCTGCTTGCCGCCGAACGTGGCGTACAGGCTGGAACGGTTGAGCCCGGTCGCGGTCACCACGTCCTGGATCCCGGTCGAGGCCACGCCCTGCCGCCAGAACAGCCGCACCACGGTCTCCAAGGTGGCATCCGGATCGAAGTGCTTGATGTCCGGCATGCTTCACCCCGCCATCTTGAAATAGGGATTCCAAGATACTTCCGGTTCAGCACGCCGCAAAGGCGCTGGAAGATGCAGAGCGGGGCAGGTCACCCACCAGCGCGAAGGCGTCCGGCTTCGTCCACGATCCGCCCGCTGGGCATCCGGCGCCACGACCATGCCCCATGCGTCGCATACCAGCTCTCCGGGCCGCCGCATACGGGTCGCGGTCACTCCGCCTCCGCCGCTTCGTCGCCCGCCGCGTAACCCATCTCGGCGCCTTCATCCGGGTTCTCGCCCTGACCGATCACCGCCCCTTCGCCAGCCTCTGACGCATCGACACCTCCGCACGGCTGGCGCGGGACCACACATCCCCTTATCTTGGAACGAACGTTTCAAGATCTCCTCGCCGGTGCCGCACGGACGCTTCGTCGCGGCCGGTCCCGCTCCAGTCGCCAACCAGGAGGACAAGCACCATGACCACCCTCAACGCCGAACTGCGCACCTTCTACGAAGCGCGTCAGCAGCAGATCCCCGCCGAGATCCGGGAGATCATGCAGCGGGCCGGGCAGGACCTCGCCGATTCCGGCCAGGCCGACCGCGCCCTGGCAACGGGCGACAAGGCCCCGCGCTTCAGCCTCCCCTCCGCGACCGGCCAGACGCTGTCCCTGGACGCCCTGCTCGCCGAGGGCCCGGTGGTTCTGACCTTCTACCGCGGTGCCTGGTGTCCGTACTGCAACATCGCCCTGCGCTCCCTCCAGCAGCACCACGACGTCATCACAGCACGCGGCGCCCGCCTGGTGGCCGTCTCCCCGCAGATCCCCGACGAGTCCCTCCCTCTCACCGAGAAGCACGGCCTCGCCTTCGACGTCCTCAGCGACATCGGCTCCGACACCGCCAAGCAGTACGGCCTCGCCTTCGACCTCCCCGACGACCTCGCCGCCGTCTACGACAAGCTCGGCTTCGACCTTCAGCGCGTCAACGCCGGCCACCCGCGCACCCTGCCGCTGCCCGCCACCTACGTCATCGACCGCGACGGCGTGATCCGCTGGGCCTTCGTCGACACCGACTACACCACCCGTGCCGAACCGGCCGACATCCTCGCCGCGCTCGACGCGCTGGCCTGAAGCAGGAAGCCCGACCCGTGCCAGTGCTGTCAGTGGCTGTCAGGCACGGGCGAGTTCGGCAGCACCGAAGGAGACGTCGAACCGGTCACACCAGATGCTGACGCTGCTGAACCGGGCCGGATCGACGTCTTCGGGCACGACGTAGTCGCGGCTGCTCTTGTCGCCCTTCGGCTTGCCGAGGTTGACGTACTCGCCGTCGTCGAAGCCCCCCAGCCGGCCCGGCCGTCCCTCACCGGCGCGCCCGTCAGCCACACCCGCAGAGCCGGCCCGTTGCCGGTGTCGAGATCCTCCAACCGCACGACATGGGAGCCGTTGGCCAGCCGCACGAGCCTGACCGTGCCCGACGGCGCATGCTCATGACTGATGAGCTCACCGCTCGCCGGCGTCACGGGTCCGGTCGGGGGCGACGCGGAGGGCTCGCCGGAAGGCGCCTGAGCGGGTTGCTTGCAGGTGAAAGGATCGTCGCCCTCCTCGACCTCACCACCAGACAACGCCCGGTTCAGGCACCGGTGGATCGCACCGAGCGGAGTGGAGCGCGCAGGGCAGGCACCTGGGCGCAGTCTTCAGGTTCGGCCAGACCTTCGCGCAGGGCCAGGAGCGAAAGGAGCTGCAGAGCCTGCGGGGCCCGCCCGAATGGATCATCACGGACCGGCCGTACGGGAGGTCGCGGGTCGGCATCGTCCTCTGGACTCACCATGCATGGATTCAGATATAATCGATGGCACTGTTGATATCCATGGAGGTGCAGTCGATGAGCCGAACCGTGATCGACCTCGACGATCAGCTGGTCGCGGAC
The DNA here is from genome assembly GCF_050937045.1 of Streptomyces sp. CA-179760. NCBI lineage: Bacteria > Bacillati > Actinomycetota > Actinomycetes > Kitasatosporales > Streptomycetaceae > Streptomyces > Streptomyces sp. CA-179760. The sequence continues at coordinate 5,147,478 of NZ_JBNJLZ010000001.1, read as the reverse complement.
GTGGCCAAGGCCCTCGGTACCAGCACCAAGAAGGAGACGGTCAACACCGCGCTGCGCGAGGTGCTGGAGAACCGGCGGCGGGCCTTGGCACTCACCCGTCTGCGGGCGTCGGCGGAAGAGGGCGCCTTCGACCTCGACCTCTTCGAGGACAAGGGGAACTACCGCCGGTGAACGCCGCGCAGTACCTGATCGACACGAGCGCGCTCGCCCGCATGCTGCGCGGCGACGCCGAGCAGTACGGATGGGACCAGGCGGCGGCCGCCGGGCTCATCGCCACCTGCCCCGTCACCGAGCTGGAGTTCTTCTACAGCGCCCGTTCCGCCGCAGACCGCGCACAAGGTATCGAAGACATGCGCCTGCTCTTCGGCTGGGTACCAGTCGACGACCGTGCCTACGACCGTGCCTGGCGGGTCCAGGAGGTCCTCACCCAGCGCGGACAGCACCGCAGCGCCGGGGCCGTCGACCTCGTGGTGGCAGCCACGGCCGAGTTGCAGGGACTGACGCTGCTCCACCGCGACCGGGACTTCGAGTGCATCGCCGCAGTCACCGGCCAGGCGCTCCAGTGGTACGGCCCCGAACCCGGCAAATGAACCAAGGGTGAGGTCGGCCGTTCCGAGCAAGCCGCGGCCATCGGCTTTGCGGCGTGAAGGTCCGCGAATGTCGTGCCGGAGGACGCTCCTGGCACAGGTCCGGCAGGAATACCAGCGCGGTCAAGGCGGCCACCAGGGCCGGTGCCGTGACCAGGAAGCTTCCCCGGAGAGGGCACCGAGTGCGAGAGGAAGGGCTGTCACAACGGCCATCGCAGTCGCCGCCGTGCGGGCCCGTCTTCGGGCGACCCCGGTGGCCGGCGCACCCGGGAGCGGGTGGACACGCCGCATCTCAGTCCCCGCCACCGCCCGGCCCCGGCCGTGCGGCGTGCCGGGCCGTGGGATTCATGACCAGATGTCGTGGGTCGCTCGCCCGGTTGATCGCCGACTCGACGGCTGCGATCCGGTCGGCCAGGAGCCCGAGGGCGGAGACGGCTCGGGCGAGTTGATCGCCCTCGGGTCCTCCGAGGGACTGGGCTCGGACGTGGGCCGCCTTCAGCTCGGTCCAGCGCGCCGCCTGCTCGGCGGTGAGGGTGCCGCGCAGCTCGGCCAGCTTGAGGAGGTTGGCCTCGGCTCCGGTGGTGAGGGTCTGGGCCTCGGCCCGGTAGTGGTCCTCGATCAGCGCGGCCAGTTCGACGTCGTTCATGACGGGCTGGACGCGCTGGGCGATCTTGTTCATGGTGCGGTAGGAGCCCTGGAGCCGGAAGGGCGGTTCCGTGCGGGTCGTGTCCGACTGGGCCGCCGAGGCGATGTACGCCGCGTTCACGGTCAGAACCGTCTCCCGGGCGGTGAGCAGGTGACGGAGCACGGCCAGGATCCGCTCCAGCTCCGCGGGGCGTAGGGATGCGTCAGGCGGTCCGCGCGAGCCGCCGGGTCGTCCTGGGCGAGGCGGATCAGCTGGTCGAGGTCGGCGCGGTCGCGGCCGGCGAGCGGGGCGAGGTCCTGGTTGGCGGTGAGGGCGTTCTCGATGAAGCTGAGCGCGAAGGCGTCGTCCTTGCCGGTCAGGACGTCGCCGAGGTTCCACGCGTCGGCGCGGTTGGCGAGCATGTCGGGCACCTGGAAGCGGCTGCCGGACTCGGTGTAGGGGTTGCCGGCCATGCAGACGGCGAAGCGTTTGCCGCGCAGGTCGTAGGTGCGCGGTTCGCCGTCCCGCACGCCCTCGACGCGGCGGGTGGCGTCGCAGAGGGGGATGAACTTCTGGAGCAGTTCGGGGGAGGTGTGCTGGATGTCGTCGAGATAGAGGAGGGTGTTGTTGCCCGCCGCCAAGGCGAAGTTGATCTTCTCGACCTCCTGGCGGGCGGTGGCGTTCGGGGCCTCGGCCGGGTCGAGCGAGGTGACGGCGTGGCCGAGTGCCGGGCCGTCGACCCTCACCAGGAACATCCCGAGCCGGTCCGCGACGTACTCCATGAGGGTCGTCTTGCCGTAGCCCGGCGGGGAGATGAGCAGGAGCAGACCGCCGGTGTCGGTGCGCTTGGACTCGCCCGTCGTGCCGAGCTGCTTGGCGAGGCTGTCGCCGATGAGCGGCAGGTACACCTCGTCGATGAGCCTGCTGCGTACGAACGCGGACAGCACGCGGGGCCGGTGGTCGTCCAGGTGGAGGCGGGTACGTTCGGCGTCCACCAGGGCGGTGCGGCGGTGCAGGTAGTCGCGGTGGCCGGACGCGTCGCGGGTCCGGAACCACCGGGTGCGGGCGAGGAGTTCGTCGATGCGGACCGTGAGAGCGCGGCCGGTGACGCGGGGGTGGGTGCCGAGCAGGCCGGTGACGGTCTCCGTGAGCGGCGCGTCGGACTCGTAGCGGGTCAGGGCGGGGCAGAGTTCGGCGGCCACCGCCTCGGCCAGGTCGCCGGGGGTGAGGTCGGTGCCCGTGGCGGTGGTGTACGCCGTCAGCCATGCCTCGACCAGTTGCTCGCGGGCGGCCGGGTCGGTGAGGGCGGTGAGATCGTCGTCGTAGGCCGATGTGCCCACGGTGCGGCGGAACTTGTCGAGCAGGGTGCGGGTGCCGGCGCTGATGACGAAGCCGGGCGGGCCGCTGGTCAGTTCCTCGAAGAGGTAGGCGGCCGCCGCTTCTCCGCCCGCGACGTCCGCCAGCTCCCGTCGCAGGTCGGCGATGGCGGGTGCCAGGCCGAAGGTGTCCCGGGCCCGGGCGAGGGACACCGCGCGCCGGGTCCAGCTCTGCCGCTCATCGGTCGTCGTGCCGTGCGCCCAGAACCGCTGGGCGGCTGCTCGTGCGGCCGGTTCGTGGCGCAGCGGACCGGCGCCTTCGTGCAGGCGCAGGAGCGCGGTGAGGATCGCGGTCGCGTCGTGGTCGTGCACGCCGCGCTCGTAGCCCTCGTCGTACGCCCTCCCGGCGGCCTGCCGCACGAGGGCGGACAGGTCGGCCTCCGCCAGGGCCTCGGGGCCGTGCTCGTCCAGCAGGCGGGCGGCGAGGTGCTCGGCGCGGTAGACCTCGGGCGACTCCGAGGGCAGGGGGCGGTCCCAGTACGGGCGGGTGGCGGTGAAGTCGGGGTCGGAGACCGGGGAGCGGTAGTCGGTGCCGGTCAGGGCGAAGGCGAGAGTGTCGCCGTGCGGGACGAGGGTCAGGTCGAGGGGCTGGGTGTTGACGGCGAAGCGGTGGGTGCCGAGCCGGATCGTGCGGCCGTCGTCGGTGTACAGGTCGGTGCGGTCGCGCAGGGCGCGGAACGCTTCCTGGCGGGCGGCCTTGAGGCCGCCGTCCAGTTCCTCGGCCCGCACCTGGTCGCCGAGGTCGCGCAGTTCACCGGCGATGCGGCGGACCTTGGCGGGCAGCGGGTCGGAGGTGAAGAACGTGGCGACGGCGTCCGCGTCCGGCCGGTCGGCGGCCCGGCGGGCGACGGTCCGCAGGATGCGGGAAGCCGAGTCGGCCAGGCGTTCGGCCCGCCGGGCACGGGCGTCGGCCAGGGTCTGCTTGCGGGCGGAAAGCGCCTCGTGGATCTCGTCGCGCTTGTCGGCGAGGGTGGCGAGGAAGTCGTCGAACTCGGCGAACCGGGACTCCAGGTTCTCCACCTGCACGAGCAGGCGGGCGAGCTGCTCATCGCACGCCTCGGGGCTGTCCGCGGCGGCGAGCGCGCCGGTGACGGACTGGCCGAGCAGGGCTAACTCCGCGGCGAACTCGGCTCGTCCCTCCCGGTCGAGGAGTTCACGGCGCCGGCCGTCGAGGGCGGCGCGGGCGCGGTTGACGCCGCCCAGGACCTCGGCGATGCGCTCCAGGATCGCGGTGCGGACCGTGGCGTCGGCGATGTCGAGGCCGGTGACGACCTCCGTCACCGTGCGCAGTCCGTCGGCGAGTTCGTCCATGCGGGCGGCGACGGGCGCCGCCTCGGCCACGGTGGGGATCGCCTCGGCATCGGCGACGAGCCGCTCGACGTCCGCGTGGTGGTGGGAGAAGGCGTCCTCGCGGGCGAGGTGGGCCACGGCGCGCCGGCCGAAGGCGGCGAGGTCGGACTCGGCGTCGGCGGCGAGTTCGTCGAGGCGGGCGGTGTCCGCGTACCGCATGTCCTTGAGGGTGAGCAGATGCCCCTGCGCGTGGCGCAGTTCGGTCAGACCGGTGACCCAGTCGGCCGCGCTGCGCGCGGACTCGCCCCGCAGCCGTCGTACGACCTCGGCGACCCGCGCGGCGGCTTCGGTGAGCGCGTCCTCGGCCTGCCGGGTGAGGGCCTGGACGGTCTCGAACTCGGCCAGGACCTGCTGTGCCGTGTCGCGCAGTTGCGCCAGCGGGGTGCGGAGGTCGCCGAGTTCGGGGTCGCCCAGCCAGTGGTGGGTGTCCGCGGCCCGGGCGCAGGCGGCCAGCAGCGCCTCGTACACCTCGCTCGTGGGGGTCGTACCGGCGACGGCTCCGGTGATGAAGAGGCAGTCGGAGATGCCGCGCACGAGGTCGGCGTTGCCGATGCGTGCCAGGGGGCCGGTACCGACCGGCTGGGCGGCGGCGTAGGTGTCCGAGACGTACGGGGAGGACCAGAGCTGCACGGGGTGGACGCGCCGCGGTTCGCCGGTGTCGGCCCGGAGGATCACGAGCGCGCCGTCGTCGAAGAGCGCCCAGCCGTGGCAGGGCAGGGGGCCCGCCATCTCTTTGCGGATCGTGTTGTACGGCAGCAGGAGGCTGCGCCCCTCCGCGCGCGCGTGGAAGGCGTAGAGCACGTCCTCGCCGTTCGGGGAGCGGATCTCCCGCTCGAACTCCAGCTCCGTCGTGTCGAGTTCGTACGTCTTGTGGGTGCCGGTGGCCAGGCAGTAGCCGCCGGGGAAGACGATCCCCTGGTCCTCGGGCAGGCGGCGGCACGCCCGGCCGATGCCTTCGAGGCGGACGACGGCCTTGGTGAGGGTGTTGAACACCAGGTGGCGGTCGGTGTCCTCCTTGTAGGGACGGACGCGCAGCAGGATCAGCGCGCCGACGCGCGCGTGGGCGATGTCCGCGTCCGCCAGGGACTGCAGCGGCTCGTCGACGGGCTCGGTGTGGACGCCCGCTGCCGTCTCGGTGTCGTCGTCGGTCTTGACGGTGAGGACCCCGCCGGCCGTGGAGACGAAGACCTCGCCGCCGATGGAGATGTGCGGGTGACGGCCGAGGACGTGGTCCTCGCGCGTGCTGTCGGTCCATTCGACGTCGTGGGACGGCGGCAGGACGTGGTCGCGCTCGCCCCGCGCGTCGAGGAACGCGGCCTGTCCGTCGTCGGACAGAGCCCAGCGCAGCACCCGTGTGTCGTCCGCCTTCTCGCCGGTCTGGAAGACGGCGAGCAGCCTGCCTTCGGTACGCCGGAGCCGGAGCAGGCGGGCCTGACGGTAGTAGCGGTGCAGGGCGCCGAACTCGCGGACGAAGGCGGGGTCGTCGAGCAGGCCGGGCACGGCGTCGTCGGGCAGCCGGTTCAGGTCGCGGTCGTACAGGGCCAGGACGTCGCCGACGCTCGTGTCGGCCGCGCGGCCCGGGACGGCGTTGCTGCCGGAGAGCAGCACATCGCCCACGGCCACGATGTCCCGGGGCACCGCGGCGTGCTCGGTGCGCAGTCGTCCGGTGCCCCCGAGTTCGAGCCGCGTCGAGCCGAACTCCTCGCCACGGCGGGCGTTGAGCGCCTCGGCGCGGCGGGCGAGTTCGGCGGCCTGCGCGGTGAGGCGGTCGCGCAGCACCTCGTACGTGCCCGTGTCCACCGGGTCGTACGTGCCGGTGTCCGGGCTGTCCACAGGGTCGTGCGTGTGGGTGTCCGGGCCGGTCGTCATGGCGTGCCTCTCGGGAGGTCGAGGAACTCGGTCCGGAGCCGCCGTCCCCTGTGCGGCGGCTCCGGAGCGAAGGGGCGGGTCAGGCGTGGGCGACGGCGCCGTTCAGGGAGGTGAGCGGCTTGTCCGCCAGGCCCAGTTCGCCGGCCCGGTCGAGCAGCTGCTTGAGCTGCCCCGAGTCGGACCCGCCGGTCTTCATCAGCTTCAGCAGCAGCGCCGAGACGGTCAGGTTCTGCACGTCGGCCGTGGAGGCCGAGCCGAGGATGCGGCCCAGGTCGTCGGTGAAGCTGGAGGTGCCGTCCAGCCAGGGCCGGGCCAGTGCCTGTGCGGTCTCGGAGTGCTGGACGAAGCCGTCGATGCCCTTGCCGAGCGCGATCGAGGACATCAGCCGGTCGAAGAAGACCGAGTCGCCGCCGACGATGTTGATGTCGGCGCTCTCCAGGCCGGTGGCGAGCACCGTCGCCTGGGCCTCGGCGACCTGCCGCTGCACGTCGAGCCCGGCGAGGCGGATCTCCTTGTCCGCTTGCACGCGCAGCCGGTACTCCTCGTGGCCCCGTGAGGCGTCGTCGAGGGCGGCCATGGCGGCGGCCTTCTGGGTCAGCCCCTCGGCTTCGGCCTTGAGCTTCTCGCCGATGGCCGCGGCCTCCGCCAGGGCCTGGGCCTGCGCGCCTTCCGCCTCGGCCCGGAGTCGGGCCTCGGTGGCGGCGGCCTCCGCGCGGCCGGACTTCTCGATGACGTCGGCTTCCTTGTCCCGGACCTGGAGGGCGGCGAGCCCTTCGGCGGCCGCCTCGGCCTGGATGCCCTCGGCGAGGCGGAGCTTGGCCCGCGCGTCGAGATCGGCCGTCTTCAACCGGGCCTCGGCCAGCGTCAGTTCCTCGGAGGCGCGGTGCGTGGCGGCCTGTTCGGCGGCCTCGGCGGCCTTGATGTCCTTGACCAGCTTCTCCTGCGCCTCGGCTTCGGCCGCGATGATCACGGCCTGCCGCTGCCGCTCCGCCTCCTCCACGGCCCGCAGCTTCTTGATGGACTCCTCCTGCTCGGCGACCGTGCGGTCCACGGCGACGCGCTCGCGGATGACCTCGGCGATGTCCCGCTTCTCCGCCTCGACCTCCTTCTCGGCGGCGATCCGGGTCAGCTGCGTCTCCCTTTCCCGGCCGATGACCTCGAGGAGCCGGTCCTTCTCGATGCGCTCGCTCTCGACGGCGATGACCCGCTCACGGTTCTTCGCGGCGACGGCGATCTCGCGGGCCTGGTTCTCGCGCTGCACGCCGAGCTTCTCCTCGGTGGCCAGGAAGGCGCCCTGGGCGCGCAGCCGCTCCTCCTCCACCACCCGCGCCGTCTCGGCCTCCTCCCGGGCCCGTACGGTCGCGATCTCGCGCTTCTGCTTGGTCTCCGCGTCGGCCTGCCGGCGCTCCAGCTCCAGGATGGCCTCGCGGGCGTCGACGTTCTGCCGGGTGATCTCCTTCTCCTCGGTGCGCTGCGCCTCGTTGGTGCGCACGTGCTCCACGGCCGTCAGCTCGGTGATCTTGCGGATGCCCTGGGCGTCGAGGACGTTGGCCGGGTCGAGCTGGACGAGCGGTGTCTGCTCCAGGTAGTCGATCGCCGCGTCCTCCAGGTGGTATCCGCTGAGGTCGACGCCGATGACCTCGATGATCCGGTACCGCAGCTCCTCGCGCTTGGTGTAGAGGTCGGTGAAGTCCAGTTGCTTGCCGACGGTCTTCAGCGCCTCGGAGAACTTCGCGTGGAACAGCTCCTGCAGCGTGTCCCGGTCACTCGCCCGCGCGGTGCCGACGGCCTGCGCGACCTTGATGACGTCCTCGACGGTCTTGTTGACCTTCACGAAGAACGTGATCCGGATGTCGGCCCGGATGTTGTCCTGGCAGATCAGACCGTCCTTGCCGGTCCGTGTGATCTCGATGGCCTTCACCGAGATGTCCATCACCTCGGCCTTGTGCAGCACGGGCAGCACGACCTGCCCGGTGAAGGTCACGTCGACCTTCCGCAGCTTGGAGACGATCAGCGCCTTGCCCTGCTCCACCTTGCGGAACAGCCGGGAGACGACCAGTACGGCGAGCAGGGAGACGGCGACGAGCACGCCGGCGCCCAGGAGGATGACATTCATGGCAAACGTCCTTGAGGCGTGAAGGAGTCGAAGCGTGAAAGGGCCCGCGGCGAGTCCGGCGGGGCACTGCTCAGGCGGCGTGGTCCACGTGGTCCCGTGCCTCGCCACGTTCGGGCGGGCCGGGTTCGTCGGGGAAGAGGCGGTGCAGGGGGCGTACGAACAGGCAGGTCAGCCGCCATGCGACCGGCAGGGCCGCGAGGGGCAGGACCAGGCGCAGCAGCCCGGTGGCGGGACACGGCGGCGCGCACGCGGCCAGCAGGAGAACGCCCCCGACGCTCAGGAACCAGGCCACGGCCGTCAGCGTGGAGACGGCTACCGCGACGGGTACGCCGTCCATGCCCCAGGCACGGAGGTTCGCGTCCGCGTCGAAACTGCCGGCCGAGGTGAGGCCCGCGGCGACGAGGAGCCAGAAGCACAGCACCACGACGAGGGCGGTGGTCAGGAGGATCGTGGGCGGGCCGGTGGCTGCCGAGAGCAACGTCCGCATGCCCATCCCCCCGTCCCGTCCGCACTGCCCGTCAACCGTGCTCGGCGGCGCACTGTTCGCTGCGGGTTCCGGTGCCGGACACCTGCCGGTGTCCGGCACCGAAATCCCCCGTGGTGCCCCCGCGACCCATCGTGCATCGCCGACGCGCGACCGCGCATTGCCGGTTCCCGGCAATGTTGTCTAGGGTCTCCATGCCGGGCGGCCGCTAAGAAACCGTCAGTGGAGCATCAAGAACTCGGGGGCTACATGGCGGAGTTGGAGATTCCAGGGGAGTATCTGGCGGGTTATGCCCGGATACTGGCCGAGGTCGCGGCCACCGGCCGGCGTCTCACCCGGGAGGAACTCGCCTCCCGTCGGGCGCTCGGGGAACAGGCGGCCGACGCCGGCCACGGACTGCGGGCCCTGGTCAGCGCCCATCTGACCGCCACCCGCGCGGCCTGGCCGGCCGGCCCCGCGTCGGCCGACAGCGTCCTGGCCGCCGTGCATCAGGTGACGGACGCCTTCGCCGAGGGCTTCGAGCGGGCCCAACGCCAGGCCGTACGGCAGGAGGAGGCCGCACGCCGCGAGTTCATCGACGACCTCCTCTACGGCCGCAGCGACCTCGGGCGCCTCGCCGAACGTGCCGAACGCTTCGGTCTGCGCCTCTCGCACGCCCATGCCGTCGCCGTCGCCGAGGGCCCGACCGCCTACGAGGAGGGCGATCCCGTGCCCCGCCAGGTGGAACGCGCCCTCATCTCCCGCTTCGGCGACCGCAGCATCCTGCTCACCACCAAGGACGGCCGGCTGCTGTGCATCGCCCCCGGCCCCCAGGACGAGGTCCTCGCCCACTTCGCGAAGCAGGCCCACGCGGCCACCGACGGCGGCCGGGTCGCCATCGGCCGCCCCCAGTCCGGCCCCGGCGGGGTCGTCCACTCCTACGAGGAGGCGCTCAACGCCCTGGAACTCGCCGAGCGTCTGGAGCTGGACGACCCGGTCCTGCGCGCCGCCGACCTGCTCGTCTACCCGGTCCTCACCCGCGACCGGCAGGCCATGGCCGAACTCGTCCTCGCCGCCCTCGGCCCGCTCACCACGGCCCGCGGCGGCGCCCAGCCGCTCCTGGACACCCTCGCCGCCTACTTCGACTCCGGCTGTGTGGCCGCCGAGGCGGCCCGCCGCCTCAGCCTCAGCGTGCGGGCCCTGACCTACCGGCTGGAACGCATCCACAAGCTCACCGGCGCCAACCCGGCCGATCCGGCTCACCGTTACATGCTGCAGACGGCGGTGATCGGCGCGCGGCTGCTGGACTGGCCCGCCGAGGAGCTCTGACGCGCCCCGGCGGAGAACGTCAGGAGCGCGCGAGTGCGGCCGCTCCGAAGGACACGTCGAAGCGGTCGCACCAGATGCTCACGCTGGTGTACCGGGAGGGGTCGACGTCGGCGGGCACGGTGTAGTTCTGACTCCCCTTGTTGCCCTTGAGCTTGCCGAGGCTGACGTACGCGCCGTCGTCGAAGACATGCCAGCCGGCCCGTCCCTCCTTCACCGGCGCGTCGGTCAGCCATACGCGCAGATCCGGGCCGTTGCTGGTGTCGAGGCCCTCCAGCCGTACGACATGGGAGCCGTCGGCGAGCCGTACCAGCTTCACACTGCCCGAGGTGGCGTGCTCGTGGCTGATCAGTTCGCCGCCCGCCAGCGTCCGGGGCTGAGGGGCGGGGGACGGCGACGAGGAAGGCGCTCCGGCCGGAGGGGCTGCCGGAGCCGCAGGGGCCACGGCACCGGGCAGGGCCTCCTGCACGGTCTCGTCCTGCCACAGCTTCCACGGCTGGAACCAGTACAAGCCCAAGCCGACGCCGGTGACCGCCACCACCAGCACTCCGATGGTCAACCGCCTGCCCCGCGTCTTCCGTCCACGCCCCATGCCCGCCTCGATTCCTGAGTGCTTCCTCCGCTCTATTCAACGGGCCGCGCGGGCGGCGTGTACCCCGGCGCGGATGACGGAAGTCTTACGCCGCGGTGGCAGCCGTGAGGTCGGCCGTCCTCTCGGTAGGTGTCCGATGAACAGATCTCGGACTCCATATAACGGTCCGATTTCGCTCGCTGGCACTTTCGACTGTAACTGCGCGTCATGTGACTTGGGTCACTAAAGACATGGCAAAGGTCGTGGTAGAACTGCGCAACTCCGCAGGTGGAACCGCTCAACACCACAGCGCGGAGCGGTCGGCATGCGCAGGCAGGCACGACCCGGGTGATCACTATCCGCATCCACGGACAGCCCACCCAGCGTCGCCGATCGGACAACGGCGTTCGTTCAGAGACCGCACATCGACCGGCGGCACTTCCCCGTGCCCCGGGCTCGCACCATCGAGGTAGCCACTTTGTCACTCGACTCCGTCACCCAAAACGTCGACGAAGCCGTCAGCGATTTCTTCGAACCGATAGCCAAGTGGCTCGGAGACGTCGTCTTCTACGCGGTTCCCGTCGGCGGCACGGAACTCCCCCTCATCGTCGCCTGGCTCGTCGTCGCCGGTCTGGTCTTCACCGGCTGGTTCGGGTTTTTGCAGGTCCGTAAGTTCAGACTCGCGCTCGACGTGGTGCGCGGGAAGTACGACGAGAAGGGATCCGCCGGCGAGGTCAACCACTTCCAGGCCCTGACCGCCGCCGTCTCCGGCACGGTCGGCCTCGGCAACATCGCGGGCGTGGCCGTCGCCGTCTCCATCGGCGGCCCCGGCGCCACGTTCTGGATGATCCTGTGCGGCCTGCTCGGCATGGCCACCAAGTTCGTCGAGGTCACCCTCGGCGTGAAGTACCGCGAGGTGCACGCCGACGGGACGGTCTCCGGCGGCCCGATGCACTACCTGCCCAAGGGGCTCGCGGAGCGCTTCGGCAGCGGCGGCGCCAAGCTCGGCAAGGTGCTCGCCGTCCTCGCCTCGATCATGGTCCTCTTCTTCGGCCTGTTCGGCGGCAACCTGTTCCAGACCAACCAGAGCTACGCCCAGGTCGCCTCGACCTTCGGCGGCGAGGACGGCTTCCTGGCCTCCTCCGCCGGTGCCGTGCTCTTCGGCCTGGTCGTCGCCGCGCTGGTCGGTCTCGTGCTGCTCGGCGGCATCCGCTCCATCGCCTCGGTCACCAGCCGGCTGGTGCCCGCGATGGCCGGTATCTACATCGTGGCCTGCCTGGTCGTCATCCTGGGCAACGTCACCCATGTGCCGGACGCCTTCCAGACCATCCTGCAGGGCGCCTTCGAGGCCGACGGCGTAGCGGGCGGTGTGATCGGTGCCCTGATCATCGGCTTCCAGCGCGCCGGGTTCTCCAACGAAGCCGGTCTCGGCTCCGCCCCGATCGCCCACTCCGCGGTGAAGACCAACCACCCCGCGAGCGAGGGCCTGGTCGCCCTGCTGGAGCCGTTCATCGACACGGTCGTCATCTGCACCATGACCGCGCTGACCATCGTCATCGCCGACCCGGACAGCTGGGCCGAAGCCCGCGCCGGCGAGAGCATCGGCGGCATCACCATCACCTCCGACGCCTTCGAGACCGTGCTGCCCTGGTTCCCGGTCGTGCTCACCGTCGCGGTGCTGCTGTTCGCCTTCTCCACGATCCTGACCTGGGGCTACTACGGCCTCAAGGCCTGGTCGTACCTGTTCGGCAAGAGCAAGGCCAGCGAGACCGTCTTCAAGGTCGTCTGGAGCGTGTTCGTGGTCCTGGGCGCCCTGATGTCCCTCGACTCGCTGATCAGCCTCGCCGACTCCGCGCTCTTCCTGCTGTCGGTCTTCAACATCATCGGCCTGTACCTGCTCGCCCCGGTCGTCAAGCGCGAACTCGGCTCCTTCCTGGAGTTCGTCCGCGCCCGCAAGGCCGGTGAGATCAGCGACGACGGCGGCGACGAAGACCAGGAGTCGGTGAAGACCACCGTCTGACCGCCCCCCGGCGGCCCGGCTCCGGTACGGGCCCGTGCTCACCTCCGCGCCTTGGTGAGTACGGGCCCGTACGCCTGTGCCGCCTACGACCGGCCGGCGGGCTCCGCCCCCTCGCGCCGCCGGTCCAGGTAGCCGATGGCCGGGGTCGCCATGACCCCGTGCAGCACCACCGAGATCACCACGGTGAGGGCCACGACCGCCCACAGCTCCCGTCCCAGCCCGCCGAAGGAGTCCTGCCCCAGCGCGTAGGACAGGTAGAACAGCGAACCGATGCCCCGGATCCCGAACACGGCGACCACGGCACGCTCCTTCTTCCCCACGGCGGTCCCCGCCTGTGCGAGCCACCCGGTCAGCGGCCGTACGACCAGCAGCAAGAGGACGGCGACCACCGCGCCCATCAGCGTCAGGGCGGACAGGGCGCCGGCCACCAGATAGCCGCCGAGCAGGAACAGCAGCACGGCCGTGAGCAACCGCTCGATCTGCTCGGTGAACTCGTGCAGCACTTTGTGATAGCCGTGGCTTCGCTCGGCGGCCCGGATGACGCAGGCCGTCACGAACACGGACAAGAAGCCATAGCCGTGCAGCACCTCCGCGATGCCGTACGACACGAAGGTCGCTCCCAGCGCCACGAAGCCCTCCATGTGCTCGGACAGCCGCAGCGCCGACGCGCGCACCCGGAAGAACATCCACCCCAGCAACCAGCCGACACCACCTCCGACGGCCAGCCCCACAGCGCACTTTCCCAGCAGGTCGGTCAGCGCCCACGAACCGATCCAGTCCGCCGACCAGCCCGTCCCCGCCGCCGCTGCGAGGGCGATCGCCGCGTAGACGAACGGAAAGGCGAGTCCGTCGTTCAGCCCGGCCTCACTGGTCAGGGAGAACCGCACCTCGTCCTCGTCGCGCTCGGTACCGAGCGGCTCGCCCACGCGCACCTCACCGGCCAGCACGGGATCCGTGGGCGCGAGCACGGCCCCCAGCAGCAGAGCGGCGGCGGGCGGCCAGTCGAGCAGCCCCCAGGCCAGCAGGGCGACGACCGCCACGGTCAGCGGCATCGTGATGCCCAGCAACCGCCACGTGCTTGACCACCGACGCCATCCGAAGGGCCGGTCGATGGCGAGCCCCGCGCCCATCAGCGACACGATCACACACACCTCGGTGGTGTGCTCGACCCACAGGCGCTCATGAACGGGATCCACGGCCGGCACACCCACCGGCAGCAACTCGATCAGAACCCCCGCGGCGAGGAAGACCATGGGCAGGGACAACGGCCGCCTGGACACCACCCTGGGCAGCACAGCCGCACCCAGCGCCCCCAGGCCGAGACAGACGTAGACCACGTCCGAAAGCGTCACTGCGACCTCCTGCCCGGCATGATCACTCCAGGCCAGGTGTGTACCCCGTCCGCACCGGTGCCTCGCCCGAGGACGTCACCGAGCTCGCTGCCGGCCCGTTCATGGCGGACGAGGTGGGGGTGGGCCGACGGACCTGCTGCGGTTAGGGTGTAAAGAACGCGTCAAGCAGGGCGCGGGGTGTGCCGGGAAGTCTGGTCGGCGTCCGTAGGGCCGTGTGCCCGTTTCGCCGACACCCCGGAGGTTCGCCGCCTTGGCCGCCACCCCGCCCCGCACCCCGTTCCTCGGTCTTCCCTCCTGGCCCGAACGACAGGCAGTGGCCCGGGCCCTGCGGACCGAGACGGTGGGCGGACTCGTCCTGCTGGCCGCCGCGGTGGTCGCGCTGGTGTGGGCGAACACCCCGCTCAGCGACGCGTACACCACCCTTCGCGACTTCCACTTCGGGATACCCGCACTGGGACTGGACCTCTCGGTCGGCCACTGGACATCCGACGGCCTGTTGACCGTCTTCTTCCTGGTCGCCGGGATCGAGCTGAAGCGGGAACTGGTCGTCGGCTCACTGCGCACCCCGGCAACGGCGGCGCTGCCCGTCATCGCCGCCGTGTGCGGCATGGCCGTACCCGCCGCCTTCTACGCCGTCACGGTCACGGCCGGCGGCGGCAGCATGGACGGCTGGGCGGTGCCGATGGCCACCGACATCGCCTTCGCCCTGGCGGTCCTGGCCGTCATCTCCACCCACCTGCCGACCGCCCTGCGGGCCTTCCTGCTGACCCTCGCCGTCGTCGACGACCTCGGCGCGATCCTGATCATCGCCCTGTTCTTCACCTCGAACCTCAACTACTGGGCGCTGGCTGGGGCGTTCGCCGGGCTGGTCGTCTTCTACGTCCTGCAGCGGCAAAGGGTGCGGGGCTGGTGGTGGTACGTGCCGCTCGGGGTGGCGATCTGGGCGCTGCTCTACAACGGCGGCATCCACGCCACCGTCGCGGGAGTCGCCATGGGCCTGATCCTGCGCACGGTCCGTGACCCGGAGGAAGCGGAGTCGCCCGCAGAACGCACGGGTCATCTGCTGCACCCCCTTTCCGCCGGCGTGTGCGTGCCGCTGTTCGCGCTGTTCGCCGCCGGGGTCAGCGTCTCCGGCGACGCGCTGGGCAAGGTGTTCACCACCCCCGAACCCCTCGGCGTGATCGCCGGGCTGGTCGCGGGCAAGATCCTCGGGATCTTCGCCGGGACCTACCTCGCCGCCCGCTTCACCCGGGCGCGGCTCAATCCGGACCTGGCCTGGGCCGACGTCTTCGCCCTGGCGACCCTGGCCGGGATCGGCTTCACGGTCGCCCTGCTCATCGGCGAACTGGCCTTCCCCGGCACGGCCGTCGGCGAACACGTCAAGGCGGCCGTCCTGATCGCCTCGCTCACCGCCGCCCTGCTGGCCGCCCTGCTCCTGCGCCGCAGGAACGCCATCTACCGGCGCCTGTACGAGGAGGAGAACCTCGACGAGGACGCCGACGGCATCCCCGACATCTACCAGCGCACGGGATCCGGCAGCACATGACCCGGCCGCCGCCGCGCGGTCACCTGCTCACCGCTCGGGCGGTACCGCTGATCTGCGTTCCGGTCCTCGCCGGTCCGCCGTGAGAGTCTCTTCCCCCCACCCCGGTGAGCGAGAACGCCCCCAGTCGCATGGTTCTCCGTCCCGCCGCACACCGGGTGGTGACCACGGTGGAGGAGACAGAGGCTGAGGCCAACTCCCCGGGCATCGTCCCGGTCGGAACGGCCACGGTCGGCACCGGCCGTGCCGACAGGTACGGACGCTTCCTGCGAAGGCCGGGCAGCCGGCTCCGGACCGTACTCCCCCATCAGCGTCATGAGGACGTGGGCGGTCCGGCGGAGGTACTCGCTGAAGGAAGAAGCCCTACTCGTTGTGCAGCACCTTGGCGATAGTGAGCCGCGCTGCCGACCTTGCCGGGATCAGCGCGCCGAGGACGGCGATCGTTGCGCCCGCCAGAACGAGGGCGGCCAGCTGCGGCAGGTGCCAGACCTGCTTCATGGATTCCGGGAACGAGATCACCCCCACGTGGTCCACGACCAGCCGGTGCGCGACGATCCCCATGGGGATCCCCAGCAACCCGCCGGCCACTCCCAGAGCCGCAACCGACGACACGGTCATCACCATGACCTGCCGCGGCGTCATCCCGATTGACTTGAGCATGCCCAGGTCGCGGCGCCGCTCCCGGATGTTGAGCAGGACGGTGTTGAAGACGCCCAGCGCGGCTACGACGGACAGCAGCACGGTGAACACCGAGGCGAAGCCGACGACGGCTGTGGTGGCGGTGTTGTCCGAGTGCCTCAGGGCGGGGCGGAGGGACGGATCGGCCGCCTTGACCGCTTTGATGTATCGCTGAGCGTCGGCGTCGCGAGCGAGCCGGATCGTGTACTCGGCAGCCTGTGTTGTCGGGGCGAGGTGGGTCAGTGTCTGCCAGTTGGAGTCCACTGCCTGGGCGTTGCCTTCCATGAGCTCACCCACGATGGTGACGGGCAGTTGCCTGCCGTTCAGCTGGATGGTGACCCGGTCGCCCACCGACAACCCGTGCCGGTTGAGGAACGCCGGACCGGCGGCTGCCTCGCCGGCCTCGGTGGGCCAGTGTCCCTTGACGATCTCGGAGGCGCGGTCCTGGGTGTCCCCGCGGTAGAAGTCGGCGAATACGGTCTGTGTGTACCCGGCGAGGCTCGCCTTGCGGGAAACGGGCACTTGACCGCGGAGGAGCCCGCGTCAGAGGGGGAGGTCGTCGGGGAGCACCCGGAACGCCTTGTGGCGGCCCAACGGGCGTACGGCCCGGAAGTCTCGTCGGTCGAGGGTCAGGATCGCGTCCGTGTCGTAGTCGGCGGCAAGCGCCACGTTCACCGCGTCGGCGAGGTCGAGGTCCAGCGCGCTGTAGCGGACGCGGACGGACTGGGCGGCGCCCAGGTGGTCCTCCGTGATCTCCGGCATGACGACACGCCCCCGGGTCATCCAGCGCCGCAGGTCGTCGACCGCGCTGAGGGCAGCATCCCTGCCGAGCTCATGCGTCGCCACGTGATCCAGTTCGGCCAGCAAGAGCGGGGACATGACCAGCAGGCCGGCCGCCATGATCGCCTCGTTCGCCGCCCGGTGTTCCGGATGAGCCGAGTCCAGGGCTGCCAGAAGGCCGGACGTATCGGCGATGACGATGATCACGCGGCGGAACCGGAACCCGAGCCGGTCTCACGCCGGACGGCCTCGGTGACCGTGTCGCGGACCTCCGACTTGGACAGTGTGTGCCCAGGCCCCTCGAAGGTGCGTGAGAACAGCGGCTCGTCCCAGACCCGGTTCGCCATGGCCGCAAGGTGGATGCCCTGGCGGATGATCTCGGCCTCGCTTATACCTCGGCGCTTGGCGGCCTCCTTGATGATGGCCAGGTCCTCGGGGTCGGCGTAGACGTTGGTGCGCTTCATGGACATGTACCAAGGGTAGTCCATGTACCAGATTGATGTATTAGTGCGCCCCGGTAACCGGCTTCGAGTGCGGCCTCCACCGCCTGCTGGGTCTGGTCGTCGGGAATCTGGAAGACGCCGAATCCGAGGATCGGCATCTGTACGCCGTTGTGGAGGGACACGTGGGGGATCCGGCCGGTCATGGACCGAGCTCTTTCCGGCTGGTGGGGTCGGTCGTCGGCCGTGCGACAGCCACTGCTCAGCGGTGCCTGACACCGGCCTGGGCGGCGGGGGCGAGGGTGGGCTCGGTGACGGGGACATCGCCGAGGGCCTGGTCGACGGCGGCCAGCAGATCGTCGGACAACTCCACCCCGGAGGCGGCGGTGTTGGCGTGGACCTGCTCGGGGCGGGAGGCGCCGGTGATCGCGGATGCGACCTCGCCCCGGCGCAGCACCCAGGCCAGCGCCAGGGTGGCCATGCTCATCCCCGCCTCCTCGGCGATGGGAACCACGCGCTGCACGGCCTCCAACGTGGCGTCGCTGTAGACGAGGTCCTGCGACACCGCCATCTCCGCGCTGGCGAACCGGCTCCCTGCCGGGACGGGTTGTCCGGGCGTGTATTTGCCGGTGAGGACGCCCTGGGCGAGCGGTGACCAGACGATCTGGGAGATGCCGTTCGCGGTGCACTGGCCGAACACCTCGGCCTCGGGGGCCTGCCACAGCATGGAGTACTGCGGCTGGGAGGAGGCGAACAGGTCGGGGCCGGCGATGTCGATCGCGGCCTGGATCTGTTCGGGGGTCCACTCGCTGAAGCCGAGGTGGCGGGCCTTGCCCTGCTCGACGACCTTCTGCAGCGCCTCGATGGTGTCCTCGATCGGGACGGTGGGGTCGAAGCGGTGCGCCTGGTACAGGTCGACGTAGTCGGTCTTGAGGCGGGTGAGGGAGGCGTCTATCTGCCGGGCGATCTGCGCCGGGGACAGGCCCTGGTCGGCCGGGTCGTCCGACATGGGGAAGTAGACCTTGGTGGCCAGGATGTAGGAGTCGCGGGGGCGGGAGGAGAGGATCTCGCCCCAGGCCGTCTCGGCGGCGCCCTGGCCGTAGACGTTGGCGGTGTCGAAGAAGTTGATGCCCGCGTCGAACGCCGCCTCGGTGCAGGCACGGGTCTGGTCGGCCTCGATGCCGCCGGAGTAGGTGAGCCAGGATCCGAGGGAGATCTCCGAGACCTGAAGGTCCGAACTGCCGAGTGTGCGGTACCGCATGGTTGCTCCTCTGGGAACGGGTGTGTGCTCAGCGCCGCCTGGCCGCCGGGGCGAGAGCGGGGTTGACGAAGCTGGTGTCGGCCGGGTTGATGACCGTGCCGGGGGTGACGATCTCGTCGATGCGGTCCAGGACCGCCGGGTCCAGGATGACGTCGGCTGCGGGCAGTTGTGTCTGGAGGTGGTCCAGGGTGCGCGGGCCGATGAGGACCGAGGCGACCGAGGGATGGTTGAGCGCGAACGCGATGGCCATCTCTATCAGCGTCATTCCGTTGTCCTCGGCCAGGTGGGCGAGGGCTTCGGCCGCCTCGAGCTTGCGCTGGTTGACCGGCAGGGACATGTCGAAGCGGTCGGCGAGGCGCTGCCGGGCCGGGGAGGGGGTGGGCAGCTCGGTGTCCTGGCGCCAGCGTCCCGAGAGCCAGCCGCCGGCGAGGGGGCTGTAGGTGATCACACCCATGCCGTGGCGGGCCGCGGTGGGCAGCACGTCGGCCTCGATGCCACGCACGAGCATGGAGTACGGCGCCTGCTCGCAGACGAACCGCTCCAGGCGCCGGTCGTGAGCGGCCCACTGGGCTTCGACGATCTGGCTGCCGGGGAAGGTGGACGAGCCCAGGTAGCGGACCTTGCCCTGGCGCACCAGGTCCGTCAGGGCGCTGAGGGTTTCCTCGATGCCGGTGTCGGGCGAGGGACGGTGCACCTGGTAGAGGTCGATGTAGTCGGTTCCCAGCCGGCGCAGCGAGTCCTCCACGGCGCGCATGATCCAGCGCCGGGAGTTGCCGCGCTGGTTGAGGTCCTCGCCCATCGGGTTGTGGAACTTGGTGGCCAGCACCACGTGGTCCCGGCGGTCCTTGATCGCGCGGCCGACTATCTCTTCGGACTCGCCGCCCGAGTAGACATCGGCGGTGTCGATGAAGTTGACGCCGGCGTCCAGCGCGCGGTGGATGATCCGGGTGGCTTCGTCGTGGTCGGGGTTGCCCCAGGGGCCGAACATCATCGCGCCGAGGCACATCTCGCTGACGGACAGGCCGGTGCGGCCGAGCAGACGGTGTTCCACGAGGTCTCCAAGGGTCGTGTACGGAGAGGTGTCCAGGGGTGTCGGACGGGGATGTCGGGCAGGGGTGTCGGGCGGGGAGCGCCCGGTCTCCCCGCCCGGTGTCAGTGCTGCGCTGACTCCGTCTTGTGACGGGGGGCGGCCAACAGGCCGAGGGGAAGCAGGGCCGCGAGGGCGAGGGCGCAGCCGGCCAGGGACGGGCCCTTGAGGCCCAGGGCGGAGGTGAGGGCGAGGCCGCCGAGCCAGGAGCCGACGGCGATGCCGACCTGGAACGCCGAAGTGGCCAGGGCCATGGGCAGGGCGCGGCCGGAACCGGCGATGCGGACGACTTCGCCGACCAGGATCGGGTTGGTCGCGATGCCGGCGGCGCCGAGCAGCACCACCAGGGCCACCGCCGCGACGCTGTTGGTCGCCCACAGGGTGATGGCGGCCAGGAGCGCGGCGGTGACCGCGGCGGCCGGGATCAGCGTGCCGTAGGGCCGGCGGTCGCCGAGGCGTCCGCCGAGGGAGGTGCCGGCCAGAGCGCCGACGCCGTAGCCGAGCATCGCCAGCGGCACCACCGCCGCCGCGAGGTGGGCCCGCTCGGTCAGCAGCGGGGCGACGTAGCTGTAGGCGGCCATCATGCCGCCCTGGACGAACGCGATGGCCAGGTAGACCAGCCACAGGCGCGGGTGCCTGAGCGAACTCAGTTCGCCGCGCACGGAGCTGTCGCCACCGCCGCTGTCGGCGGGCAGCCGACGGGCGATCACCGCGGCGGCGGCCAGGGCGAGCACAGCGAGAACCCAGAAGGGGCCCTGCCAGCCGCCCAGTTGGCCGGCCGCCGTGCCGAGCGGGACGCCGACGATGTTGGCGAGCGTCACGCCCCCGACCATCACACCCATGGCGCGGGTACTGGCCGCAGGTCCGGCGGCGGCGGTGGCGACCACCGCGCCCACGGCCCAGAACGTGCCGTTGCCCAGCGCCGCGGCGAACCGGCCCACCAGCGCGAGCGGCAGACTGGAGCTGAGTGCGCCGACCACGTGACCGGCCGCGAAGACGAGCAGCGCGGCGATCATCGCGGAGCGGCGCGGCAGCCGCAGGGTCGCCATGGACATCGCGGGCGCGCCGACCATCATGCCGACCGCGAAGACGGTGATCAGCAGGCCGGCACTGGACACGCTCACATCGAGGGCGCCGGAGATCTCCGGCAGCAGCCCGGCGACGATCAGCTCGCTGGTGCCCATGATGAAGGCGACGGCACCCAGCAGCCACACCACCGGCGGCAGCTTGGCCTTCCCGGCAGGCACCTCCGCACCGCCGTCGCATGCGAGGGGTGCGGCGGCCGAGGTATCCGGCTCTGTGGATGAAGGGGAACTCACTGACAGACCTTTCAAAGGGGGACGGCGCGGGCCCGGTCATCGAAGGCGTTCCGGCAAGCGGCTACGCCTGTGCGCCGAGGGGGTGTGCGAGCGAAAGCCCTTCAGGGCCCGCCGCACTCCACGAAACCAGCAGCCGCGCCCCGCAGACAGGCACGCTTGTGAGGGGTAACGGCAGGGACCCCCTGATGGCGAAGACGTGTGTGAGCCCTGCGCGAGAAGGGGCACCGAGGCCGGACGGGCCTGAGCGGATGTGTCCGGTACCGGCGCCCGCCGGGCTCGGCGTCAGCGTTCGGGGTCGGCCTGTGAGGCGGCCGCGCCCTGATCTTGGCTCGCCGCCCAGCCGGCGAGCAGCTTCAGGGCGTCCGCGGCCGGGGTGTCGGGATCGGCGCTGTAGACGATGAGGGACAGCCCCTCGTCGCCGGGCAGAGACAGCGTCTCGTGGACCAGCTTCATCTCGCCCACCGCCGGATGGTGGAACCGCTTGGTCCCCTCGGTGAAGACGTGCACGTCGTGTGTGCCCCACATGGTGCGAAAGGCGTCACTACGGGTGGACAGCTCACCGATCAGGTGGTGCAGCTCACGGTCGTAGGGGTTCTTGGCGACCTCCACGCGCAGCACGCCCACGCCTTCGCGGGCCACACGCTCCCAGTCGGGATACAGGCGCGTGGCCCGCGGGTCGAGGAAGACGAACCGGCAGGTGTTGACCGGCTCCAGCTCGAACACCTCGCTGTGCAGGGCGCGGGCGAGCGGATTGGCCGCCAGGATGTCCATGCGGTTGTTGCGCACGTACGCCGGCTGGTCCTGCAGGCCCTCGATGATGCGCAGCACACTCGGCCGCACGGTCGTCTTCTTCGGGCGGCGCCGAACCCGCGCCGGGCTGGTGCCGGCCGCCCGGGACAGGGCGTAGAGGTGGTCCCGCTCGGTGTCGTCCAGGCGCAGGGCCTGGGCAAGGGCGTCCAGAACGCTGTCGGAGACCCCGCCGAGACTGCCGCGCTCCAGACGCGTGTAGTACTCGACGCTCACCCCGGCCAGCATCGCCACCTCACCGCGGCGCAGCCCGGGCACCCGCCGCTGCCCGTACACCGGCAGTCCCGCCCGCTCCGGCGTGATCTTGGCGCGGCGGGACTTGAGGAATGCGCTCACTTCGGCCCGATTGTCCATGGATCCCAGCGTAGGAAGGTGAGGCGATCAGTGGCGGTCCCTGTCAGTACCCCTCACAGCAACAGACCCCCAGGACCGGGCGGAGCGGATCTCCCACCGATCGCCCCACCCCGCGCATCCAGGCCGAGGGGTGACGCCACAGCAGCGAGTCAGACACGGTCCTGCTCACGCATCCGCACCTTGCACTCATCGAATATTGGTGGTGACTGTGCAGCTGGTTCATGGAAGGCGCGTCACGATCCGCAGGCTTGAAGCGGCGCCGGCAGCGGGCCGCACCGCGACCGGGACTTCGAGCACATCGCCGCCGTCACCGGCCAGGTGCTCCAGTGGTGTGTCGTCCGGTCATGTACGCGGGGCAGGCCAGGAGTTGAGGGGGAGCGGGCCGCGGTCGATGACGGTGCGGATGCAGAAGGTGCTGCGGGCGTCGCGAACGGGGCCGATGGTGAGGATCTGGTCGGTGAGCACCTTTTCGAAGGTGCGCAGGTCCGGCACGGCGAGCTCGACGAAGAAGTCGGCGTCGCCGGAGACCACATGGCAGGCGACCACGTGGTCGATCGCCTTCAGCGCTTCTTCGACCACCTGGGAGGTGGTGCGGGAGTGCTCGACCTTGAGGGAGAGGAACACCGTCAGCCCGAGGCCGAGGCGCTCGCGGTCCAGATCGGCCCGGTAGCCGGCCAGGACCCCGTCCTCCTCCAGCGCCTTGGTGCGGCGCAGGCAGGACGAGGGTGACAGGCGTACGGCCTCGGCGAGGTCGACGTTGGGGGTGCGTCCGTGGCGCTGGAGGTGGTCCAGGATCGCCCGGTCGATGCGGTCGTACAGGGGGCGTGGCATGAAATGCAGCGTAGTGGCCGGATTGGCGAACAATCCTGCGCTGCGGCGCCGCAGCTGCGCTCGCTACGCCATCGTATGCCGCTCTTCTCGGCGCATTCTGGTCACGCGCCCCGGCCGGTACCCCGGCCCCGGCGCCTCTGTACCCCCCTCTCACCGTCATCGGACTGCCTCATGCACCTCTTCCCTCTGGAACCCGACCGCGCCTCGATGACCGAAATGGGCCGTCTCGTCCTGGACCGTGTCGTCGATCGCACCGAGAACCTCGCGGCACGCCCCGCGAGCAGCCCCCTGTCCCCGCGGGCCGAATCCGAGCTCGTGGAGTCCTTCCTGGCGCCGCCGCCCGCCCGGGGCGGTGATCTGAAGGCTCTGCTCGCGCGTCTGGACGAGGCCGCCGACTGCGCTCTGGAGACCGCCGGGCCCGGCCACCTCGCATACATCCCGGGCAGCGGTCTGTACTCGGCCGCGCTCGCCGAGTTCTACAACCGCGCCGTCAACCGCTACGGCGGCCTGGCCTCGGTCGCCCCGGCCTTCGCCGCTCTGGAGGAGAGTGTGATCCGCTGGATGGCCCGCGATGTGTGCGGCCTCCCGGGGGCAGCGGCGGCCTGTTGACCAGCGGCGGCTCGATGGCCACCTTCTCCGCGACGGTCGCCGCCCGCCACGACCGGCTCGGCGAGGATCTCGCCGGCGGCACCGTCTACACCACCGCCTTCGCCCACCACTCCGTCGCCAAGGCCGCCCGCCTGGCCGGCATCCGCGCGGCTCACATACGTACCGTGCCGCATACCCCTGACCTGCGGATGGACCCCGGCGCCGCAGCCGCGATGATCCGCGCCGACCGGGACGCCGGGCTGCGGCCGTTCCTGCTGGTGGCCACCGCAGGCACCACCGACACCGGCACCGTCGACCCGCTGCCCCAGCTGGCCGACCTGGCCCGCCGCGAGGACGTGTGGTTCCACGTCGACGCGGCCTACGGAGGCTTCTTCCGGCTCACCGCACGCGGCGGGGAACGCCTCGCCGGTATGGAGGAGGCCGACTCGATCACCCTCGACCCGCACAAGACCCTGTTCATGCCGTTCGGCACCGGTGCCCTGGTCGTCCGCGACCTCGCCGCCCTGCACGCCGCGCACGACGGCACCGGCAGCTACCTCCAGGACATGGGGGCGGCGGGGAGCGTCCCGGACTCCGGTCACCTCGGGCCCGAGCTGACCCACGAGATCCGCGGTGTGCGGGCCTGGCTTCCCCTGCACCTGCACGGGGTGGACGCCTTCCGCGAGGCTCTGGACGAGAAGCTCGACCTGGCCGAACACGTCCACGGCACGCTGTCCGGCGTCGCGGAGCTGGAGGTCCCGCAGCGCCCGGACCTGTCCACCGTGGTCTTCCGCGTCCGCCCCGCCGAGGGCAGCCGGGCCGCGGCCGAGCGGGCCGATGAGGCGAGTCGCCGGCTGCTGGAGCGGATCAACGGCCACCGGCGGATCGTGCTCTCCAGCACGGTCGTCGACGGCCGCTACACCCTGCGCGTCTGCGTGGTCTCCCACCGCACCCACCACGACCGTGTCGCCGAGGCGCTGAAGATCATCACTGCCGAAGCCGGGAACGTCCTCGCCGGGTAGCCGGGGACGGCCCTGGACCCGGGTGGTGTCCACCTGAGGGACGCCTCCGTCGAATCACTCACACCAGGAGGACTTCATGACCAACCATTCCGAATCCCTTCCCGCCGGGGGAACAGCCCTCGTGACCGGTGCCTCCTCGGGTATCGGTGCGGCCTACGCACGCCGGCTCGCCGCGGACGGTCACGACCTGGTGCTGGTGGCGCGTCGCGCGGAGCGTCTGCGCGCACTCGCCGCGGAGCTGACCGGGCGGCACGACGTACGAGCGGAAAGCGTCGTCGCCGATCTGGGCGATGCCGACGACCTGGACCTGGTCGCCCGGCGAACCGCCGAGGACGACGTCGGGCTGCTGGTGAACAACGCGGGCATCAACGGCTACGGCCCCTTCGCCGAGACCGATACAGCACTGCTGGAGAAGGTGATGGCCGTGAACGTGGTGGCGCTCACCCGGCTCGCTCGCGCAGCCGTGCCGGGCATGCTGGCACGCGGCCGCGGCGCCGTGGTGAATGTGGCTTCCACCCTCGCCTTCGCCGGTTCGCTTCCGCCGGGCCCGCTGCCGGTGCGAGCGGTCTACGGAGGGACCAAGGGGTACGTGGTCACCTTCAGCCGAACCCTCGCCGCGGAGCTGGACGGTGCGCCGGTTCGTGTCCAGGTGCTGTGCCCGGGGCTGACGGCAACCGAGTTCCATCTCGCTCAGGGCCAGGATCCGGTGGCCGGTGATGTGGCACGAGTGCACGACGACGGAGGCATGCCCGTCGAGGACGTGGTGACCGCTTCGCTGCGAGCTTTGGAGACCGGCGAGGTCGTGTGCGTACCCGGACTGGTCGACGGCGAGGCGGTGGATCGCGTCGCCGCGGCGGAATTCGGGCTCCGCTCCTCGTCCACCAGCACACTCGCCCCGCGATACCGGAACCCCGCCCCATGAGTCCCCGGCCGCTCTGAAACGAGGCGCCGCCGGACCGGCTCGTGCTCGTCGGCGGCCAGGACTCGGCACTTCCCCGGCGGGCACACGGACCGGCCACGCACCCCGCCGGGTTCGGCGTTCAACCGCCCGGCGTCTGCCCCCGGCGCGGTGTCTGAGGTGACTTCGCGGCCTCGGCCTCGGCCTTGGCGTCGTTCACCGCGGCGGCGGCCTGCCTCCCCGCCTCGTCAGCGGCCGCGGCGGCATCGAGCGAAACCGAAACCCCCGGGCCCGTGCCCAGCTCCGGAGTCCGGCTCTCGTACGACGTGTCGCCAGGTTCGGCCGTGGCTGCCTCCCCAAGGTGCTCGGGGTGCTCGGATCGAGGCGGGCCCGCTGTCGACTGGTCGCCGAACGCGGTGGTGACCGTCCGGATCGCCTCGGTCAGCTCCCCGGGGATCACCCAGAAGGTGTTGTTGTCGCTGTTCGCCAGGTGCGGGAGCGTCTCCAGGTACTTGTAGGCCAGGATCTTCGCGTCGGCGTTGTTGCGGTGGACGGCCTGGAAGACGAGCTCCACCGCCTTCGCCTCACCGTCCGCCCGAAGGATCATGGCCTGTTGCGTGCCCTGCGCCTCCAGGATGTCCTTCTGCTTGGTGCCTTCCGCGGTGAGGATCTTGGCTTGCCGCTCCCCCTCGGCGTGCAGGATGGCCGCGCGCTTGTCACGCTCGGCCCGCATCTGCTTCTCCATCGCCTCCTTGATGGTGTGCGGTGGATCGATGGCCTTGATCTCGACCCGGTTGACCCGGATGCCCCACTTGCCGGTGGCGTCGTCGAGGACGGCGCGCAGCCGGGAGTTGATCTCCTCGCGCGACGTGAGCGTCTCCTCCAGGTCCATGCTGCCGATGACGTTCCGCAGCGTGGTCACGGTGAGCTGATCGATCGCCTGCAGGTAGTCGGCGACCTCGTAGGCCGCCGCCCTCGGGTCGGTGATCTGGTAGTAGAGCACGGTGTCGATGTTCACCACGAGGTTGTCCTCGGTGATCACCGGCCTGGGGTCGGACGAGTAGACCTGCTCGCGCACGTCGAGTTTGGTGTTGATGCGGTCCGCCACCGGCACGACCAGGTTCAGCCCGGGCTGCAGCGTCCGGCGGTACCGGCCGAACCGCTCGACGTTGTAGCGGCGCGCCTGGGGGACGATCCGCACGCTGGAGGCCACGAGGAAGACGACGACGAGGACCGTCACAAGAAGGGGGATGACAACTGGATCCACAGTGCCTCCGTTGCTGGGTGTTCAGCCGTTCACGGAAGGAGTTCGCGGGGGTAGACGACGGCCGTGGCGCCTTCGATCTCCATGACGTCCACCAGCGCTCCCACCGGGATCACCAGGCTTTCGTCGAAGGCGCGGGCGGACCACTCCTCGCCGGAGAGTTTGATCAGACCGCGGGTCGCGGTGACCTCCTGCATGACCTCGGCCCGCTTGCCGATCAGCGCATCGCTGCCGTCGCGGATGAGGGGCTGCTGTGCCATCTGCCGCAGCACGACGGGACGGACGAGGACCAGGCCCGCTGCCGCTGCTGCCACCAGGGCCAGGAGCTGGCCGAGCAGGCCGATGCCCACACCGGCGACCACGGCGGCGACCAACGCGGCACCCGCGAGCAACCCGAAGACCAGGGTCAGGGTGAAGAACTCCGCGGCACCCAGTGCCGCGGCGGCGAGCAGCCATACGAACCACGGCATCGGATCGCCCTCCTTCACGGGCCCTCTCCACCAAGCTACCGCCCGGACACGCCGGGCAGAACAGACACGGCAGCCGCGGTTCCTCGCCGCCCGAATTCCGGTGAAGGCCACGATCTGCCCAGCAGCAGGTGGCCGGCGGTGTCGCCCTCAAGCGCTGCACTCCTTACGTCCGCCAGGGCCGGCCCGCCGTCAACGGTGCTCGGGGTTGTCCGCACCCGGGTGGCAGCCGGCGTCCCACTGCGAGCGCTGGTTGCCGTGAGCGGGGACGCCTCCGGCGCGCTTCAGCAGGGCGGCGAGGTGCATCAGGTTCCAGGTCATGAAGCTGGTGTTGCGGTTGGTGAAGTCGTTCTCCGGGCCGCCCGATCCCGGGTCGAGGTACGACGGGCCGGGGCCGGCCGTGCCGATCCAGCCGGCGTCGGCCTGCGGCGGGATCGTGTAGCCGAGGTGCTGGAGGCTGTACAGGACGTTCATCGCGCAGTGCTTCACGCCGTCCTCGTTGCCGGTGATCAGACAGCCGCCGACGCGGCCGTAGTAGGCGTACTGCCCCTGTGCGTTGAGGAGGCTGGAACAGGCGTAGAGGCGCTCGATCACCTTCTTCGTCACGGAGCTGTTGTCGCCGAGCCAGATCGGCCCCGCGATGACCAGGATGTCCGCGGCCATCACCCGCTCGTACAGTGCGGGCCACTCGTCGGTGACGAAGCCGTGTTCGGTCATGTCCGGTTGGACGCCGGGTGCGATGTCGTGGTCGACGGCGCGGATCTCGGATGTGGTGACCCCGCGCGACATCATGATCGCCGCGCTCTTGTCGATCAGGCCCTGGGTGTGGCTGAGCTGCGAGGAGGGCTTGAGGGTGCAGTTGATGTAGAGGGCGGTCAGGTCGTCGAAGCGGTACGGGGCCTCGGTGCCGGCTTCGGTGGCGGCATCGGGGGACGGTGAGGCTGTCATGGGGGCAGCGTCTCGCGTGGATTCCGTTTTGTCCTGGTCCGACGCACGTCCGCACGCCTTACGGAGTCATGACGTACGGGCGCGCTCCCCTGGTGCGGCGGCGGCGCGGGCCTAGCGTGGCCGTATGCGCGTACTGGTCACCGGCGGTGCCGGGTTCATCGGGTCCCATGTGGTCGCTGCCCTGCGGGAGCGTGGGCACGAGGCGGTCGTGTTCGACGTGCGGGAGGAGCGCGGGGCCGACGTGCGGGATCCGGTGGCCGTACGACGGGCCCTGGCCGGTGTGGACGCCGTGTGTCACCAGGCCGCGATGGTCGGGCTCGGGGACGGGGTCGCCGACGCGGCGGAGTACGTCTCGCACAACGACCTGGGCACCGCCGTGCTGCTCGCCGCCATGGCGGAGACAGGCGTCAGGCGTCTCGTGCTGGCCGGGTCGATGGTGGTCTACGGGGAGGGGCGCTACGCGTGTCCGCGGCACGGGGTCGTGCGGCCCGGGCCGCGTGCCGCCGCCGACCTCGACGCGGGCCGGTTCGAGCCGCCGTGCCCGGAGTGCGGGGCGGACCTCTCCCCCGGGCTGGTCGGCGAGGACGCCCCGGCCGATCCCCGGAACGTGTACGCCACGACCAAGCTCGCCCAGGAGCATCTCGCCGCCGCGTGGGGCCGCTGCACGGGCGGGTCGGCGGTGTCCCTCCGCTACCACAACGTGTACGGGCCCGGCATGCCCCGCGACACCCCGTACGCCGGTGTCGCCTCCTTCTTCCGCTCGGCGCTGGCCAGGGGCGAGGCACCGCGCGTGTTCGAGGACGGCCGGCAGCGGCGGGACTTCGTGCACGTGCGGGACGTGGCGGCGGCGGTCGCGGTGGCTCTGGAGACGGAGTCCGAGCGGGGTGCGCTCACGACCTACAACACCGGCAGCGGCGACCCGCACACCGTCGGCGAGATGGCCCGGGCCCTGGCCGCCGCGTACGGCGGGCCCGAGCCGGTCGTCACCGGCGAGTACCGGCTCGGGGACGTACGGCACATCACCGCGGACTCGTCGAGACTGCGGGACGGGCTGGGGTGGAAGCCGGCGGTCGGCTTCGAGGAGGGCATGGCGGAGTTCGCCCGGGCCGGGATGCGGGACTCGTAGGAGCCGCCCCCGGGACCCGGCTCGCGAAAGACCGGTGGTGCTGCCCGCATCAGGAAGCGGCGGCGGGCAGCACCACCTCGAAACGGCAGCCGCCGGGGATGTTGCGAACGGTGGCCCTGCCCTGGTGCGCCTCCACGATCCCCCGGACGATGGCGAGACCCAGGCCCGCGCCGGCCGGGGGTGTCCGGGCGTGCGTGCCGCGCCAGCCGGTGTCGAAGACGCGCGGCAGGTCCTCCTCGGGGATGCCGCCGCAGGCGTCCGTCACCGACAGCACCACACCCTCGGCCGTGCGTTCGGCGGCGATCGCGACCGTGCCGTCGGCCGGGGTCCGGCGGATTGCGTTGACCAGCAGATTGCCCAGGACCCGGCTCATCTCCTTGCCGTCCACCTCCACCGGCACCTGCTCGACCCGGCCGCCCACCAGCCGCACCCCGTGTTCCCGGGCGAGCGGATCGGCTCCCGCCAGCGCGTCGCCGACCAGGTCGTAGAGGGAGAGCCGGGTGGGGGTGAGAGGGAGGGTGCCGGCATGGATGCGGGAGAGTTCGAAGAGGTCGCCGACCATGTCGTTGAGGCGTTCGACCTCGGTGCGCATCTGCTTCAGATAGCGGTCGGGGTCGGCGGCGACGCCGTCCTCCAGGGCCTCCGACATGGCACGCAGGCCGGCCAGCGGGGTGCGCAGGTCGTGCGAGATCCAGGCGACGAGCTCGCGCCGGGAGGTCTCCAGCGCGCGTTCCCGCTCCCGGGATTCCGCGAGGCGGGCGCTGGTGGCCGCCAACTCGCGGCTCAGCGACTGAAGTTCGGCGGTCGTCGGGCCGTCGGGGGCGGCGAAGCTCCCGCCGTCGCCGAACGACCGTGCCGCGACCACGAGTTCGCGGCTGCGGGCCACGACCCAGCGGCCCAGGAGGAGAGCGGTGGCCATGGAGACCACGGCCGCCATGGCGACGACGGTCGTGACGACGGTCAGGTCGTGCGAGTTCAGGAACATCGCCCATGCCACGGCCAGCGTGCCCGCGAGCATCGCGACGATCCCGACCGCCGAGACCACCGCGAGCGAGGCGGTGAGCGAGCGGCGCCGGATCAGGCGCAGTACGGCCGCCCCGGCCAGCCCGGTGGCGGCGGCACCGGCGAAGGCGTAGACGGCGATGAGAAGGGTGTCCCGCATGCTCACTCACCACCCGGTTCGAAGCGGTAGCCCACGCCCCACACGGTCTGGATCAGACGGGGCCGGGCCGGGTCGTCCTCGACCTTGCCCCGCAGGCGGCGCACGTGGACCGTGACGGTCGACAGGTCGCCGAAGTCCCACCCCCACACCTCGCGCATCAGGTCCTCGCGGCCGAAGGCCCGGCCCGGGTGGCGCAGGAAGAAGGAGAGCAGGTCGAACTCGCGGAGGGTGAGGGCGAGTTCGGTGCCGTCCTTGGTGGCCCGGCGGGCCCCCGGGTCGACGCTCAGGCCGGCCGCCCCCAGCCGGTGCCCGGGGGCGGCGGGCCTGCTGCGGCGCAGCACCGACTCCACGCGCAGGACCAGCTCGCGCGGGCTGAAGGGTTTGGTGACGTAGTCGTCGGCACCGACCTCCAGGCCGAGGATGCGGTCGTCCTCGTCGCCGCGGGCGGTGAGCATGATGACCGGGACCGGCCCCTGCCCCCGCATCCGCCGGCACACCTCCAGGCCGTCCATCCCGGGCAGCATCAGGTCGAGGACGACCAGGTCCGGCCAGTTCGCGGCGGCACGGGTGAGGGCCGCCGGGCCGTCGTCCGCGCGGTCGACGACGTAACCGGCGCGGTCCAGGTACCCGGCGACGACCTCGGCGACGGTCGGGTCGTCGTCGACGACCAGGATCCGCGGGGGCCCGTCGGGGGTCTCCTCGTGCTGATGGGGCTGCTGCATGCCTCCAGCCTGGCACCGGGCGCCCGCCGGTGCCGTGCGTCGGAGGCTCCGGGCCGCTGACGTCCGCGTTTCGTAAGGAGCAGAAGTCCGCTATGCCGGTTTCGCGTTCGTAGGGTGAGACCGTGACGACGATTCCTTCGGACGTCGACGTGGTGCTGCCCTGCCTGAACGAGGCCGAGGCCCTGCCCTGGGTCCTCGAACGGATCCCGCCGGGCTGGCGCGCACTCGTCGTCGACAACGGTTCCACTGACGGCTCGGACCGGGTCGCCCGCGCGTTCGGAGCGACGGTCGTGAGCGAGCCGCGCCGGGGCTTCGGCGCGGCCTGCCACGCCGGGCTGGCCGCCGCCACCGCCGACGTGGTGTGCTTCTGCGACTGCGACGCCTCCCTCGACCCGTCGCTCCTCGTCCCCTTCGTCCGCGAAGTGCGGGACGGCGAGGCCGACCTGGTGCTCGGGCGACGGCGTCCGCAGGGCCGGGGCGCGTGGCCGGCGCACGCCCGGGCCGGCAACCTCGCGCTCGCACGGATGCTGCGCCGCCGCACCGGGCTGCGGCTGCACGACCTCGGTCCGCTGCGCGCCGCCCGCCGCGAACCGCTGCTCGCCCTCGGCCTCACCGACCGGCGCAGCGGCTATCCGCTCCAGATGGTGGTGCGCGCGGCCGACGCCGGCTGGCGGATCGCCGAGCACGACGTGCCCTACCTGCCGCGCACCGGGGCCTCGAAGGTGACGGGCACGTGGCGCGGCACCTGGCAGGCCGTACGGGACATGAGCCGCGTCCTGGCCGAAGCGCCCGGTGAGGCCACGACCGTCGAAGGGTGCGCACGGTGACCACGCTCCTCGTCATCGCCAAGGAACCGCGCCCCGGACGGGTCAAGACCCGGCTCACGCCGCCGTTCACGCCCGGGGAGGCGGCCGAGCTGGCCGAGGCGTCCCTCGCGGACACCCTGCACGCCGTGGCGGCCACGCCCGCCTCCCGGCGCGTCCTCGTTCTCGACGGTGCTCCCGGCCCCTGGCTGCCGCCCGGCTTCGACGTCGTACGGCAGTGCGCGGGCGGGCTGGACGAGCGGCTGGCGGACGCCTTCGCGCGCTGTGACGGCCCGGCGCTGCTCATCGGCATGGACACCCCGCAGGTGACACCGGAGCTGCTCACCGTGGACTTCTCCGACTGCGACGCCCACTTCGGCCCGGCCGAGGACGGCGGCTTCTGGGCCCTCGGCCTGGCGCACCCCGACCCCGCCCTGCTGCGGGGCGTCCCCATGTCCACGTCCATGACGGGCGCGGTTCAACGGAGCCGGCTCGTCACGGCCGGGCTGCGGGTGCATGACCTGCCCCGCTTGCGGGACGTCGACACGGCCGCCGACGCCCACGCCGTCGCCGCGCTGGCCCCGCACGGGACGTTCGCGGCCAGGCTGGCCCGCTACCGGACGGCGAAGCGCCCATGACCACGGCGCCCGCGGCCTGGGCCGCCGCCGACCCCTACGCCACCGCCCTGCGCGCGGGCCGAGGCCCGCTGTTCCTGCGCCGCGCCGACGGCTGGCTGCTGCCGCTCGACGTCGAACGCTGGTGCGCGCACGCCGACCCGGTCGACCGGGACGTACTGGACCGGTGCGAGGGCAGCGTCCTGGACGTCGGCTGCGGGCCCGGCCGTCTGGTCGCGGAACTCGCCGCCCGTGGCCGGACCGTCCTCGGCATCGACGTCAGCGAGACCGCAGTCCACCACGCCGTACGGATCGGGGGCCAGGCACTGCGGCGCTCCGTCTTCGACACCCTGCCCGGCGAGGGCCGGTGGGGCACCGTCCTGCTCATGGACGGCAACATCGGCATCGGCGGCGATCCGCGCGCCCTGCTGGACCGGGCCGCCGAGCTCCTCTCTCCCGGCGGCCTGCTGATCGCCGAGACCGCGCCGGTGGACATCGACGAGTGCGCCGAGGTGCAGGTCGTCGACGTCGTCCACAGCTGTGGACCGGGCGGTGCGTTCCCCTGGGCGCGGCTCGGCACCCCGGCCCTGCTGCGGCACGCCCGCCGGGCGGGGTGGCGTGCCGCCGGTCAGTGGGCGGCCGGCGGGCGCTGCTTCGCCGCCCTGCGCAGCTCCAGCGCCAGCAGCAGCGCCGAGGCGCCGAAGAGTACGGCGGTGATCAGCAGCCAGCGGGCGAGGAAGCCGTCCGGCGAGAGTCCGGTGCCCAGGCGGTAGCGCCGGTCCACCCTCCCGCTGATCAGCGGGAACCACACGAGCAGGAGCAGGCCGGACAGGGCCGCCGGGACGCGGACGTACATCGTCCACTCCCGGCGGCGGACCGCACCGAGCCCTCGTACGACCGCCCGGTCCAGGGCCGCGTACAACGGCAGCAGCACGAGGTCGTGCACCAGTGCCGCGCCCACGAACCACAGGGCCACGCCGAACCAGTCGTCCGCGAGGAGCCGCACCCCCGCGTAGGCGGCGAGCGCGAACGAGCAGGCGAGCAGCAGAAGCTGGAAGGGGCTTCCGAGGGGGATCCGCGGCCGTCGCATCACAGCTCTCCGAACGTCATCCGGGCCACCCACTTGGTGTTGAGCACACCGGGCGCCGCGGGCACGATGATCCGCGCCGGGTATCCGTGGTCGGGGGACAGGTCCTCGCCGTTGACGTACAGGGCGAGCAGGGAGCGCGGGTCGGCCACCTGGTTGGCGCGCAGCGCGGCCTTGCGGAAGGCGCCGCGTGCCTGAAGGGACTCGACGAACACGTCCGGCGGATCGTCGTCGTACCCGACGAGCGCCGCGAGGTCGCGCAGCCGCACCCCGCGCCACCACTGGTCCGACGTCGACCAGCCCTCCACACAGGCGATGGGCAACGCCGAGCTGTGCAGGGCGAGTCCGGCGAGCTGGGCTCGGCTGAGGCGGACGGTGCCCGTCCGTCCTGTCACGACGAGCCGCCACACGTCCTCGCCCGTCCCGGCCGCGTCGATCCCGGCGTACGCGGCGGTCTTGTTGATCTGGAACCCGTTCGGGCCGCTGCCGGGATCGTCGCCGCCGTGGGGCGCGAGGAGGGCGGTGCGCCGCAGCGGACCGTCGAAGCCCTGCCCGGCCGTCGTCGCGAACAGCAGCAGCGAGCCGCCCCCGACGAACCACAGGGCACCCCGCCGGGAGACGGTCGGCTCGGCGGGACGCGGCGTCACGAGGTCGTTCCTCTCCTCCCGCAGCTGCCGCAGATTGCGCAGGGCCGTCGGCATCTTCAGCAGGGCGTGGGCGACGAACGCGGCGAAGAACACCCAGGCCCCGTAGAAATGCAGGGTGTAGAAGGAGCCCGGGAAGACGTAGTCCAGCTGGATGTTGAGGACACCCGTCACGAACTCGAACAGCGCGCCCCCGACCAGGAGCAGCAGCGAGATCCGCTCCAGCGCGTGCGCGAGCGAGCGGACCGGCGGCAGCGCGAACAGCCTCGGGATCACCGACCACAGCTTGGCCAGCAGCACGGGGATCAGCGTGATGCCGAGCGTGACGTGGACGCCCTGGTTGAGCCGGTACAGCCAGTGCGGGTCCGTCGGCCAGGAGAACAGGTAGAAGCCGAGGATCCCCTTGTCGGGGGTCTTGTCGTTCACCGGTGACAGGTTCGGGTTGTAGGCGGCGTAGGACACCAGCCCCGTCACGAACAGCACCGTGATCCCGCCGAGCAGGACGACGCCCAGCACCGAGGTGAACCAGGGGCCGCGCAGGGGGCTGCGCCAGAAACCCGGAGACGAAGGAGACCGTGTCATGGCCCGACCGTAGGCCCGGCCCACCCCCGAAAAGGCCGCGCGACCGATGACGAAACGCTGACATCCGGCCCGGACGGAGGTACTTCCCCCATCACCCGGCCTAGCGTGCGGATGTGACCCGCCCCCTCCTCCGCGATCTGTACGCCGCTCTGGCAGCCGCCCTCCTCGTGACGGTGGCCGTACTGGCCGGCCGGCACATCCAGGACTCCCACCACACCTTGTTCGTCAAGTGGCCTCCGGTGCTGGCCACTTGGTACCCCCATGTCGGCCCCGGCACCCCGGCCGCCCTGCTCGTGGCGGCGGCCGTGGTGGCGTACGGCCCCGCCCTCGCCCTCAGGCTGCCCTGGCGCGCCCTGCTCGCGACGGCATGGGCGACGGCAACGGCCTGGATCGCCTCCCTCGCCCTGGTCGACGGCTGGCAGCGGGGCATCGCGGGCCGGCTCGCCACCCGCCACGAGTACCTCCAGGTCATCGACCGCTTCGACGACATCCCGGCCGGCCTGCGGGACTTCACCCACCACATCCTTCTGGAGTCTCCCGACAACTGGCCCGCCCATGTCGCCGGCCACCCGCCCGCGGCCACGCTCACCTTCGTCCTCCTCGACCGGATCGGGCTGCGGGGCGGCGGCTGGGCCGGGGTGTGGTGCGTCGCCGTCGGTGCCACGGCATGCGTGGCCGTGCTGGTCGCGGTACGGGCACTGGCGGGTGAGAGCCTCGCGCGACGAGCGGCGCCCTTCCTGGTCCTGGCCCCGGCCGCGGTGTGGATGGGCACCTCGGCCGACGCGTACTTCGCGGCGGTCGCGTCATGGGCCGTGGCGCTGCTGGCCCTCGCGGTCAGCGGAAGGCCGGCGACGGGGGTCCCCCCGCTCGAGCGGAGCCGAGAGTGGGGAAGGGCGGCGGCGGCCGGACTCCTCTTCGGGCTCACCTGCTACCTCTCCTACGGCCTCACCCTCGTCGCGCTCATCGGCGCGGCGGTACTGCTGCTCGGCCGGCGGCGGGTCCGGGAACGGCCGGTGCTGCTCGTGGCGCTGCTCGCCGGCCTGGCCGTGGTCCCGGCGGCCTTCACCCTCGCCGGGTTCGACTGGTGGGAGGCGTACCGGCTCCTCGTCACGCGCTACCACCAGGGTGTGGGCGGTATCCGCCCCTACGGCTACTGGGTGTGGGCGAACCTCGCCTGCGCGGTCCTGATCACGGGCCTGGCGACGGCACCGGGGCTGCGGCGGACGGGTGCCGTACTGCTCCGGCGGCGCACCGAACCTCCCGGGCACGTCCGCCTCGCCCTTCTCGTGTCCGCGGCCCTCCTCGCCCTCCTGGTCGCCGATCTGTCCGGCATGAGCAAGGCCGAGACGGAACGCATCTGGCTCCCCTTCGCGGTATGGCTGCTGCCGGCCTGCGCGTTCCTCACCCGTCCCCGCGCCTGGCTCGCGACCCAGGCGGTGCTCGCGCTCCTCCTCAACCATCTGCTGCTCACCGGGTGGTGACCGGGGACGGCCCTTCCCGCACCGCGTGCAACACGGCCGTCGGCCCGGGGCGCGGATCTTCGGCATGACCGGCCGTCCGATGCGCGGCTGGGTCGTGGTGAACGGCGCCGCTGGTCCGCCGCGTCCCCTCCTCGCCGAAACTCAGGCGTTGGTGAGCATGCCTTCGCGCAGGCGGGCCAGAAGGCGGGAGACCAGGCGCGAGACGTGCATCTGGGAGCAGCCGAGGCGTTCGCCGATCTCCTTCTGGGTGAGCTCCTCGACGAAGCGCCAGTGCAGGATCCGCCGGTCGCGTTCGCCGAGTTCGGCGATCATCGGTGCCAGGGCGTGGAAGTCCTCGACCAGTTCGAGGGCGGTGTCCTCGGTGCCGATGAAGTCGGCCAGGACCGTTTCGCCGTCCTGGCCGGTGTTGATGGCCGCGTCCAGGGAGGCGGAGTTGTAGCCGTTGGACGCCAGACGGGCCTCGCGGACCTCCTCTTCCGGCAGGCACATCAGTTCGGCCAGTTCCTTGGTGGTCGGCGTGCGGCCCAGCCTGCTGCGGAGTTCCTCGGTGGCGCGGGTCAGCTGGGCACGCGCCTCCTGCAGGCGCCGGGGCACGTGCACGGCCCAGGAGGTGTCGCGGAAGAACCGCTTGATCTCTCCGACGATGTACGGCACCGCGAAGGAGGTGAACTCGACCTCGCGGGTCAGCTCGAACCGGTCGATGGCCTTGATCAGGCCGATCATGCCGACCTGGACGATGTCCTCCATCTCGCCCGGACCGCGGCTGCGGAACCGGCCGGCCGCGTAGCGGACGAGGGACATGTTCATCTCGATCAGCGTGTTGCGCGCGTACTGGTACTCGGGTGTCCCCTCCTCCAGTACGGCGAGCTGGTCGAAGAACACCTTCGACAACTCCCGTGCGTCCTTGGGCGCCACCTTCGAGGGGTCCGCTATGTCCGGCAGGCCCGTGGTGGTCTCAGCGACAGCGTGCACGGTTGTCGTCATGATCAGTTCTCCCAGTCGGCCGACCCAGCGGTTGTCGGCCCGGGCCGACGAAGCGGCGTGTACCCCGTTCTTCGCCACGCACGCCCGGGGCGGCGGACCTTGCGTTACTGGCACCCGGAGGCCGGAGGATCAGGACAGGCCGCGGAACCGCCGGCGGCCTCGCCTGTGTGCGCACCGCAGCCAGCGGCGGGACCGACGGCCCGCAGCCGTCGAGTTGTCCGCGCTCTCCCCCGAGATTGTCCGTGCTCGGTAACGGACGGATCCCGTGGCCGCCGCTTCTCGTCATGCCAGTTGGTCGCACGGTGACCGGGCATCGGCGAGGAACTGCGGGAAGCGGGGCGGACATGGCGCGGCACGGCGGCGGGCGGGGCTGGTACGGCAAGGTGGTCGGGGCGGCGCTCGGGGTGACGCTGCTCGCCACCGGTGCGTCGGTGTGGACCGCGCAGGCCGGTGCCACGGACGGCTCGTCGCCGAAGGCGAGCGCGTCGGCCACGCCCGGCGGTGACGTCAAGCCGGTCGCGGTGGGCATCGCGCACGCCTCGGACAAGGGAGCGCGCGGCGTCAACATCACCATCGACGACGGCCCCGACCCCGTGTGGACCCCTGAAGTGCTCGACGTGCTGCGGGAGTACGGAGTGAAGGCCACGTTCTGCATGGTGGGGACGCAGGCACAGGCCCACCCGGACCTCGTGAAGAAGGTGGTCGCGGCCGGGCACCGGCTGTGCGACCACTCGGTGTCGCACGACACCACCATGGACAAGAAGTCCGAGGCCTACCAGGCGCGGCAGATCCTCGATGCCGAGCGCATGATCACCAGGGCGTCCGGGGGCGTCCGGCCGATGTACTACCGGGCGCCCGGTGGGGCCTTCACCCCCTACAGCCGCAAGCTGGCCGCCTCCCGGGGGATGCGCCCGCTGGGCTGGAACGTCGATTCCAAGGACTTCGAGCGGCCGGGCACGGAGGCCATGGTCGCCACCGTCGAGCGGGAGCTGCCGAACGGGCCGACGATCCTCTTCCACGACGCGGGCGGCGAACGCTCCCAGACCGTCGAGGCCCTGCGCCGGATCCTTCCCTGGCTCAAGGAGCAGGGCTACTCCTGCGGCTTCCCGGTGCGCTGAGGAACACGGCCCGCTCTCGATGGACACAGAGGGCCTACGCGCCCGAGCGGACGGCGAGAGCACCTTCTGTCGCCATGGGGCGTCGCGGCCGTCCTCCCCGGCGCCCTCGCGTGGCCGGCCTGACACGCCTCAGCCGGCGGCCTTGGCGATGATGCGAGTCATCTCCTCCTGGCCGAAGGCCCGCAGGGTCGTCGTGCGGACGTTGCCCACTCCGCCGAGCTGCAGGAGAGCCGCGGTGGCGGTTTCGTCGTCGGGCGCTTCGACCACGGCCATGAGGTCGTACGGGCCGACGGTCCAGTAGAGGGTCAGAAGCTTTGCCCCGAGCTTCTGGACCCCCGCGGCGAAGGCATCGGCACGCTTCGCGGTGTCCTTGTAGTTCCGGATCCCTTGATCGGTCCAGTTCAGCAACGTGACATATGTCGGCATGATCTTTTCACCTTCGTGAGGAAACGCATCGCGATACCGATTCTGAACAGAAGGCGTGAAACACGCTCAATATGCGCACCCGAAGTGGGTAAGACGAGCGTGACAACCCTCGTTCAGGTGATTTTCGTCAAGTAAGCCCCTTGGCTGGACTTACTATCCCGTCTCGTGACAGACAGGCAGACCCTGAGCACGACCGACGTGGTCGTCCTCGGGGCCGGACCGGCCGGGCTCGTGCTCGGGAATCTTCTTCAGGAGCGGGGGGTCGACTGCGTCGTCCTGGAGCGGGCCGAGCGGGCGTACGTCCAGACGCGGGCGCGAGCCGGGTTCCTGGCGGCCCATACCGTGCGGATCCTGGAGCGGCACGGGCTGGCCGAGGGGCTGCTGCGGCGGGGGCGGGCGCACAGTGTGTGTGAGTTCCGCAGCGCTGACGGCCGGTTCCGGCTGGATTACGGGGCGCTCGGGCAGGGGGAGCGGCATACCGTCTATCCCCAACAGCAGCTCGTCACCGATCTGCTGACGCGGTTCCTCGCCTCCGGCGGACGCGTCGAATTCGGCACGGAGGCCGTCGCCGTCCTGGACGCCGACACCGACCGGCCCGCGGTGACCGTGCGCGGGGCGGACGGGCGGCCCGGCCGGTGGCGGGCGCGGTATGTGGCCGGGTGCGACGGGCGGCACGGCGCGGCCCGGCGGTCGCTGCCGGCCGGCTCGGTGCGCCGGTACCACTGCGACCACGGCGTGACCTGGCTCGGGCTGCTCGCCGAGGCGCCGCCCAGTCTGGACGCGGTCGGGTACGCCGTGCACGAGCGGGGGTTCGCCGGGCACATGGCGCGGACCAGTGAGATCACCCGCTACTACCTGCAGTGCGAGCGCGGTATCCCGGCCGACGCCTGGTCCGAGGAACGGATCTGGGACGAGCTGGAGCTGCGGATGCGGGGAGCGGAGTACGGTCCGCTCAACCGTGGTCGTGTCGTGCGGCGGGGCGTCGTCGACCTGGAGTCCGATGTGCTCGAACCACTGCGGCACGGCTCGCTGTTCCTCGCCGGCGACGCCGCCGGGCTCGTCAGCCCCTCCGCGGCCAAGGGCGCCAACCTCGCCGTCCTCCAGGCCGAGATCCTCGCCGGCGCCCTGGTCGACGACCTTCTGCACGGCGACTCCGCGGGGCTCGACGCCTACTCCGCGCGGTGCCTGGCGTACATCTGGCGTGCGCAGGAGTTCTCGCACTGGATGATCCGGCTGCTGCACGGCTCGTACGGCACGTCCGACGGCCGTTCCCTGTTCCACGACTCCCTGCGGCGCTCCCGCCTCGCTTCGCTGCGTACGTCGCGCAGCCTCCAGGACTGGTTCGCCGAGCACTACGTCGGCGTCTGAGGTCCGGCTTTCCGCGTTCCCCTCCCTCCCCCTCGTCATCCCAGATCTGAATGAGGATCCCCGCAATGATCACGACGTTGTCGGGCGACACGTCCCGCCTGCTCGCGACGGTCGACTTCGTCAGGGAGCAGGACACCGCCGCCCTGCTCCCGCTCCTGTTCCCCGGGCTCGACGGTCCGGAGCTGCGGTCTCTCGTGGAGCACTGCCGTTTCTCCCATGCCGCGCTGCTCGTCTTTCCGTCGGACGAGGCGGAGTTGCGCGCCATGCTGAGCGCATGCGGACTCGTCGCGGGCCCGCCGGCACGGCCGAGTGTCGTCGTACGCGAGCGACTGGCCGTACGGCATCGGCGGCCGGCGGCCGAGCTGGACGTCGGGATCCTGCGCCCCGCGGTGGCCGGCACGGACGGGGAGCACCGTACGGTCGAGGTGTTCGCGCTGACCGTGCCGCCGGGGTCGGGGCTGGAGGAGATCGCAGCGTGCGAGCGTGAGCGGCAGTACGAGGCGCACGTCGCCTTCGAGGTCGTGGCACCCGATCCGCTGGTGCTGCGCGGCCTCGCCTCGGCCTTCGCGCGCCACGGAGCCGTCCCGGACGGCGGCGGCCACAACCCGCACGAGAACGGCACGGTCTTCTACTTCGGCGTGTCCGCCGAGGCCAAGGCCGGGTACCGGCGGGTGGAGCTGTACGTCCCCGGCGACCACCGCGACGTGCTCGCCGACCACCTCGACGGGCATCGCACACGACAGCCCGCCGGAACGCTCCTGCGCCTGCTCACCGGGGCGTGGACGACCCAGGCACTGGCCACGTTCGCTCAGCTACGGGTGCCCGACGCCATGGACGGCGAGCGAGGGATCGCTGTCACGGAGCTGGCGCGGGCTGTCGGCGCGCGGCCGGGGAATCTGGCCACGCTGCTGCGCTATCTCGCGATGCTGGGCGTGGTGGAGGAAGGGCACGCGGGCTT
The DNA here is from genome assembly GCF_050937045.1 of Streptomyces sp. CA-179760. Classification (NCBI taxonomy): domain Bacteria; kingdom Bacillati; phylum Actinomycetota; class Actinomycetes; order Kitasatosporales; family Streptomycetaceae; genus Streptomyces; species Streptomyces sp. CA-179760. The sequence continues at coordinate 5,106,461 of NZ_JBNJLZ010000001.1, read as the reverse complement.
CCGGCTCACCGGGCTGGGCGCGCTGTTGCGGGCCGGGGCCCGGGGTCGATGCGGGCGCTGGCGCTGATGTACGGCGGGCCGTTCTATCGGTCCTTCGCCGGGCTTGAGCACACCGTACGTACGGGACAGGTCGCCTTCGAGCACGTCTTCGGCGAGAACCACTTCGACCATTTCGCCCGCGATCCGCGCCTCGCGGAACTCTTCGACCAGTCCATGGCCGCGGGATCCGCCATGTTCGATCCGGTCCCCGCGCATCCGGCGCTCGCCGCCGCGGCCGAGGCGCCGGCCGGCGGCACGGTGGTCGATGTCGCGGGTGGCAACGGGGAGCTGCTCGGGCGCGTCCTCGCCGCGCACCCGCGTCTGCACGGAGTGCTGCTGGAGCGTCCGCACGCCGTCGAAGCCGCTCGCATGCGGCTGGAGGAGGCGGGTCACGGTGGGAGGTGCGACTTCCTGGCCGGGGACTTCGCGGACGTGCCCGGGGGCGGTGACGTCTACGTCCTGTCCCGCGTCCTGCACGACTGGGACGACGAGCGCTGCCGCGAGATCCTGCGCCACTGTGCCCGTGCGATGCCCGATCACGCCGATCTGCTCGTCGTCGAGCGCGTCCTGCCCTCCGACGGATCGGTCTCGCTGGCGACCGCCTGGGATCTCCACATGATGTGCAACGTCGGCGGGCGGGAACGGCAGGCCGGTCACTACGGCCGCCTTTTCGCCGACGCCGGCCTGGCCCTGGTGAACCGGACTCCGCTGCCCCTGGACGGCAACGTGCTGCACGTCAGGAAGGCCCGGCCGGCCTCGGACCCCAGCCGCCGCTGACACCGAGGTTGGGGGCTTCGACGGGCCGAGTCGCATACAACTCGCCTCCACGATCGCCCGTTCGAGGGACCGTTGACCTTGACCGGGGTGCTCAACGGACGTCCTGGCGGCGGAGACGCCACTATGAGTCCAAGCAGTAACGAGGACCAGGAGGTACCGCAATGACTGTGGCTCCAACTCGCTCTGTAGTCTCCATCGCCCGCCCGAGGAACTGGGCGGCCCTGCTCATCGTCATCGTGATCGTCTATGCGCCGGCGGCGCAGGTCCAGGACATCCTGACCGGCCTGACCGCTCTGTCAGCGGTGCTCGTCTCGGGCTCGGCGGTGCGGGCCATGGCAGAACGGCAGCGGGAGCTGACCGTCTGAGGACGGGCCGGGCTCGATTCTCGGCCAGACCGAAGGGCCGGACCACACGGTGGTCCGGCCCTTGGAGCGTGACGAACGGCGGGCGGCTACCGGCTCAGTGGCCGGCCGCGCCGGCGTCACTGAGGTAGTTCACGATCGATGTCCTCTCGGCGGCCCTCCTCCAAAGGGTGACGGAGGGCGCAGAGGAGCTTGGAAGAGGGTGTGAAGTGAGGGCGAGATCGAGTGGTGAGAAGGGGGAGCGTGATGTGGCTGCGCGCTCCTGGAAGTTGTCCCCGGTGCTCAGCCCGAGAAGGGGACCGCGTCGGCGGCGGACGTGTGCCAGCTGGTGACGACCGGCTTGTCGACGACGTACGAATCGACCTTCAGGGACTCCGGGTTCGGGTCGTCGTCGGCGACGGAGACGATGAGGCTGTCCAGCTCCTTGCCGCCGTCCTCCTTGGTGGTCTTCGGGTTGACTCCGGCGTAGGCGGTGACGCCTGCGCGCAGTGTGATCGGCTGACCCGCCGACTGCTCCGCCGGCCCGGCCTGCGTGCCGTCCGATCCGAAGGCCACGACCGGCAGCTCGGCGGGCAGGACGCAGGTGATGCCGGACTTGGCCGTGGCCTTGATCAGGAAGTAGCCGCCGGCCTGGGACTCGGAACTCACGCTCCAGGAGATGTCGTTGGTACCGCAGCTCTGCCCGTAGCCGCTCTTGTCGCCGGCCGAGTCGCCGTCGGCCGAGTCGCCACCGCCCGTACCGGACTTGTCCGACGAGCCGCTGCCGGCGGCCGCGCCGCCGGAGGACTTCGACGTGTCCGAACCGCTGCTGTCGCCGCCGCTGGACGCCGTCGGGCTCGCCTGGCCGGAGGATGCGGCCGGGGAATCCGACGCCGACGACTCGTCACCGCCCCCGCACGCAGTCATCAGCAGGCCCGAGCCGATCACGGCGGTGACGGCGAGAGCGGTGCGCAGACGACGGTTCATCGCGGAAATCCTCCAAGGAACGACAAATGCGGGACACCAAGTGATTGGTACCGCGCGTTTACGATCATCAAGACGGTCGCTCCCGGGCTCCGGTTCACGCCGTCTCATGTCCCGGACATCGCTGTCACGCGCCTGTGACACAGCCTCAGATGTGGCGGCGTGGGGACTCCGGCTCGCTCAGTTCGGCGGTGAACTGGGCGCCGGCCAGCAGCGCCAGGTTGGACAGCCACAGCCAGACGAGGAAGACCACGACTCCGGCGAGGGAACCGTAGAGCCTGCTGTAGGTGCTCAGTGCGGAGGCGTAGAGGGCGAAGCCCGCGGAGACGGTGAGCCACAGGGCGGCTGCCAGGGCTCCGCCGGGGAGGCTGTGGCCGCGGGTGCGGGCCGCCCGGGGACCGGTGTGGAAGACGATGACGACCAGCAGGGCCACCACGCACAGCAGGAGGGGCCAGCGCAGCAGGCTCCAGGTCCACGCGGCCATCGCGCCGAGGCCGAGATAGCGGCCGACGCTCTCGGCGGCGGGGCCGCTCAGCAGCAGGACGAGGGAACCGAGGACGAGCAGACCGAGCAGGGCGAGCGCGGTGAGCAGGATGCGGTGCGCCTTGCGCCAGGGCGAGCGGCTGTCGGCCACCCGGTGCATACGGTGCAGGGCCCTGCGGAAGACCGCGAGGTAGCTGGAGGCGGACCACAGCGCGCTCACGATGCCGCCGAACAGCAGGGTCCAGACGGCCGAACCGTCGTGCAGGGTGCGGGACAGCACGTCGTGCAGCGGGGCCCCCGACTGGCCGGGCGCGTAGGCGGTGACGTGCGCGATGAAGGCCTCGGCCGTGCCCGGGCTGATCAAGCCGAACGCGATGGCCGTGACGAGCAGGGCGGGCAGCACGGCCAGGATGGCGTAGTAGGTGAGGGCGGCGGCGAAGTCCGACACGTCGTCGTGCCACATCGACACCGGGGTGCGGCGCAGGGCGGCCGCCCAGGGCCGGGCGGGCCGGTCGCCGAGCCCGGGGGTGGTGCCGGTGGCCGGGGGTGGGCTGCCGGGGAGTGCGGTTCAGCGGACATGGGGGGCCTGACGTGCGGACGTGCTGAGGCGGACGGGGGTACGTACGGACACTGTAGGCGGCCGGTGCGACCGGGAGATGTCGTGGATACGCGGCCGGGCTCCGCGGGGAACCTCGGGGGCGACGGGGCAGCGGGGGGCGGGGCGGCGGCGGGGGCGGGGGCGACGGGGGCGGCAGGATCGCCCAGTCCCTGATGCCGGCGGATGCGCGATCGATCGCCGCGCCTCCGACCGCGATGACAGGGCCGGCCTGCGGACGCACACCCACCGACACGAGTCCGGCGACGGCGAGCGCCGGGCAGTCCGCCGGAACGCCGCTGAACGTACCGAGCGCGCCAGGCGCCGGCCGCAGCGGGGATGCGGGAGTGGCGGGGTTTCCTCTCGTCCTGCGTCACGTGGGGAATCCGGGGCCCTGGGAGCGGGGCGGATCCGCTCCGGATTCCCAGGCCGCTCCGGCATCCGTACGGCGTCCGCGCCCGGAAGTACCTGGTGGCGGCCCGGTCCAATCCGCTCGCGCGGCGGCTCCGGATTACGTGCGAGACCCACGTCGGAGTCCGTGTCCGTGCCCAGGTCCGACCAGGAGGAGAGGCGATGTCACAGGTGCCGGGAAACGCCGCGCGCGAGCGGCGCCGCACGGCCGTGATCGGCAGCGGGGTGGCGGGCCTGACCGCCGCGTACGTGCTCGCCCACGCGCATCACGTCACGCTCTTCGAGGCCGACGACCGGCTCGGCGGGCACGCCCACACCCACGAACTGGCCTCGCCCGGCGGCGCGACGTACCGCGTCGACTCCGGCTTCATCGTGCACAACCGCCGCACCTACCCGAACCTCCTGCGCCTCTTCGGCGAGCTCGGCGTCACCACGCAGGAGTCGGAGATGAGCATGTCGGTGCGGTGCGAGGGCTGCGGTCTGGAGTACGCCGGTGCCCGTGGCCCCGCCGGACTGTTCGCCCGGCCCCGCAACGCCCTGCGCGGGGCCTATCTGCGGCTGCTCACCGAGGTGCCCGCCTTCCACCGGGCCGCACGGCGGCACCTCGGGCGAGGGGCGGGGCAGGACCTCACCCTCGGGGAGTTCCTGGACGCCGAGGGCTTCTCGCCCTACTTCCGCACCCACTTCATGACGCCGCTCGTGTCGGCGGTGTGGTCCTGCGACGCCGGCAGCGCGCAGCGCTACCCGGCCGCCCATCTGTTCCGCTTCCTGGAGCACCACGGGCTGCTCTCGGTGAGCGGATCTCCCACGTGGCGCACCGTCACCGGCGGCTCCCGCTCGTACGTCGAGCGGGTGGCGGCCCGGCTGGACGAGGTGTGCCTCGCGGCTCCGGTCCGGGCCCTGCGGCGGCATCCCGACGGCGTCGGCCTCACCACGGCCGACGGCACCACACGGTCGTACGACTCGGTGGTCGTCGCGACGCACCCCGACCAGGCCCTGCGGCTGCTGGCCGATGCCACGCCGCAGGAGAAGGAGGTGCTCGGCACCTTCCGGTACTCCCGCAACAGCACGCTCCTGCACACCGACACCCGGCTGCTGCCGCGTGCGCGCGGGGCGCGGGCGTCGTGGAACTACCTGATGCCGTCGTGCGGGGCAGGCGCCGACCGGGTGCGGGTCAGCTACGACATGAACCGGCTGCAGCGGCTCGACGCCCCCGAGACGTTCGTCGTCACCCTGGGCGGCGAGGACCGTGTCGATCCCGACCTGGTGCGCGCCCGCATGGTCTATGAACACCCCGTCCACACCCCGGAGTCGGTGGCCGCCCAGCAGCGGCTGCCCGAACTGGCGGGGCCCGTCACGGCGTTCGCGGGCGCCTACCACGGCTGGGGTTTCCACGAGGACGGCTGCCGGTCCGGGGTGGCGGCCGCCGCGGCACTGGGGGTGCGCTGGTGACGACTCCCGCACTCATACCCGTACCGGTGCCGGCCCCCGCCCTCTACCGCTGCGCGATCGCCCACGTACGCACCACGCCCCTGCGGTACGCGCTGCGCCACCGCACCTACATGTGGCTCGTCGACCCCGACCGGCTCCCCGAACTCCCCCGCGTACTGAGCCCGTTGGCGCGCTTCGATCCGCGCGACCACTTCTCGGGGGAGCACCCCTCCATCCGCGCGGGGCTGGACGCCTTCCTGGCCGGCCACGGGGTGCGGCTGGACGGCGGCCGGGTCGTGATGCTCACCCACGCACGGGTGTTCGGGTACGTCTTCAACCCGCTCACCGTCTACTGGTGCCACGGCCCCGACGGCACCGTGCGCTGCGTGGTCGCCGAGGTCCACAACACCTACGGCGAGCGTCACTGCTATCTGCTGCGCCCCGACGCCTCGGGGACGGCGGAGGTGGGCAAGGAGTTCTACGTCTCGCCGTTCTTCCCGGTCGACGGCCGCTACCGCATGCGGCTGCCCGCCCCCGGGGCCCGACTCGACCTCACCGTGCACCTGGAGCGGGAGGGCGGCAGGCCGTTCACCGCGACCGTGCGCGGGGCCCGTCACGAAGCCCGTACGGGAACACTGCTGCGGCTGGCGCTGCGCAGGCCCTGGTCCACGCTCGCCGTGTCCGCGGCCATCCGTCTGCACGGCATCCGTCTGTATCTGCGCGGACTGCCCGTCCGGCCCCGACCCGATCGCCCGAGCGCCGACCACCAGGACAGCCCCGACGACCAGAACAGGGAGAACCCCGCATGACGACAGCCGAGCTCCGACCCGGCGACACGGGGCGGACCGAGGCCGTGCCCCCCGGTGCCGACGCCGATGCCGAGACCATGGCCGAGACCGGTGCCGAGGCCGATGCCGAGACCATGGCCGAGACCGGTGCCGAGACCATGGCCGTGGACGCGTCCCGCCGGCCCGACGTGGCCCGGCCGCCGAAGGCCTCCCGGGCCCGGACCGCGATCACGGCAGCCGTCGTACGGCGTGCCCTGCGGGACCTGCCGCTGCACGTCCGGTTCCCCGACGGCACCTCGCTCGGGAAGGGCGGTCCCGTGCTGGACCTCCACGACCCGGGGGCCTTCCACGCCCGCGTGGGCAGCCAGGGCCTGGTCGGTTTCGGCGAGTCGTACATGGCCGGCGAGTGGGACGCGCCCGACCTGGTCGCCGCCCTCACCGTGCTCGCGGCACGCATGGGCGAGCTGGTTCCCGCCCCGCTGCAGCGACTGCGCGGGCTGTGGGCGCAGCGCCGGCCGGACGTCCAGCGCAACACCCCCGGCGGCTCCCGCGCCAACATCAGCCGCCACTACGACCTGTCCAACGACCTCTTCGCCCTGTTCCTCGACGACACCCTCAGCTACTCCTCGGCCCTCTTCCGCGGCTTCCCCGCCGACTGGGACCTGCTCGCCGCCGCCCAGCACCGCAAGATCGACCGGCTGCTGGACCTGGCCGGCGTGCGGGCGGGCAGCCGGGTGCTGGAGATCGGCACCGGGTGGGGCGAGCTGGCGATCCGCGCCGCCGCGCGCGGCGCGCACGTCACCTCGCTCACCCTCTCCCGCGAACAGGCCGCCCTGGCCCGCGAGCGCGCCGCGGCGGCCGGTGTCGCCGACCGGGTCTCGGTGGAGCTGTGCGACTACCGGGAGGCACGCGGCACCTACGACGCCGTCCTGAGCGTGGAGATGGTCGAGGCCGTCGGCGCGGAGTTCTGGCCCGTCTACTTCCGCGTCCTCGACGAGCGGCTGGCCCCGGGCGGACGCGCCGCCCTCCAGGCCATCACCATGCCCCACGAGCGGATGCTCGCCGCCCGGGACACCTTCACCTGGATCTCCAAGTACGTCTTCCCCGGCGGTCTGATCCCCTCCGTCGAGGCCGTCGCCGAGACCGTGCGCGAGCACACCCGGCTGAGCGTCACCCGCCGGGACGCCTACGGCGCCCACTACGCCGAGACCCTGCGTCTGTGGCGCGAGCGCTTCGCCGGGCGCGCGGACGAGGTCGCCGCGCTCGGCTTCGACGACACGTTCCGCCGGCTGTGGACGTTCTACCTCGCCTACTCCGAGGCCGGATTCCGCTCCGGCTACCTGGACGTGCAGCAGTACCTGCTCACCAAGGAGGCCACGCCCCGATGACTCCCCCCGACACCCTCACCCGCCCCGGCGCCGCCCACCGGCTCGTCTCCGCCGCCGAGACCGCGCTCGGCGGCCCCCTCCCGGTGCGGGTCCGCGCCTGGGACGGCAGCGAGGCAGGACCGGACGGCGGCCCGGTGGTCGTCGTACGGTCCCGGCACGCACTGCGCCGCCTGCTCTGGCAGCCCGGCGAACTGGGCCTGGCCCAGGCGTACGTCACGGGAGAGCTCGACATCGAGGGCGACCTCGGCGACGGGCTGCGCGGCCTGTGGGCCGCCGCGCGGGAGCGCGGACGGCAAACATCCCGGCTGAGCGCCGGCGACCGCGCGCGGGCGGTCGGCGCAGCCCTGAGCCTCGGTGCCGTCGGCCCGCCCCCGGCCCCGCCGGCCTCCCAGGCGCGGCTGCGCGGCGGCCTGCACAGCAGGGCTCGCGACCGGGCCGCGATCAGCCACCTCTACGACCTGTCCAACGCCTTCTACCGGCTGCTCGTCGACGAGACCATGGCCTACTCGTGCGGCTACTGGGCGAGCGAGGCCCCCGGCTTCACCCCGGCCGACGCCCAGCGCGCCAAGCTGGAGCTGATCTGCCGCAAGCTCGGCCTGGTGCCCGGCGCCCGGCTGCTCGACGTCGGCTGCGGCTGGGGCTCGCTCACCCTGTACGCCGCCGAGCGGCACGAGGCGCGCGTCACCGCGGTGACCCTGGCCCGGGAGCAGGCGGCGTACGTCCGTGCGCAGGTGTACGAGCGGGGTCTTCAGGACCGGGTGGAGGTGGTGTGCCAGGACTACCGGGACATCACGGGCGGCGGCTACGACGCGGTCGCCACCGTCGAGATGGGCGAGCACGTCGGGGACGCCGAGTACCCGGCCTTCGCCGCCGCCCTGCACCGGCTGGTGCGGCCGCTGGGCCGGGTGCTGGTGCAGCAGATGTCGCGCGGGCGGACGGCGCCCGGGGGCGGTGCCTTCATCGAGGCGTACATCGCGCCCGACATGCACATGCGGCCGGTGGGCGAGACGGTCGGGCTGCTGGAGCGGGCCGGGCTCGAGGTGCGGTCCGTGGAGTCGCTGCGCGAGCACTACGTACGGACGATCAGAGCCTGGCACCGGACCCTGGAGGAACGCTGGGACGACGTCGTGGGACTCGTCGGCGAGGAGTCCGCCCGGGTGTGGCGGCTGTACCTGGCGGGCGGGGCGCAGGCCTTCGAGGAGCGGCGCATGGGAGTGGACCAGCTGCTCTGCGTACGGCCGACGGCTGAGGGGTGCGGTGGGATGCCCTCGACGCCCGAGGACTGGTACACCGGGCTGGAGGGGCCGTGAACGGCTTCGCCTGGGCCGCGTTCGCGACCGGCCTCGCGTGGTCCGCCGGGGCCGCTCTCGCCGTGATGCTGGTGACCTTCGCGGTCGCCGTGCGCAAGGGCGTGCACCGGATCGTCGACGCGGCCTGGGGGCTCGGTTTCACCGCGGTGGCCGTGGCGGCCTTCCTCGCGTCGGCGGGCACCGGTGACCCGGGGCGGCGGATCCTGGTCACCTCGCTGACGGCGGTGTGGGGGCTGCGCCTGGCCCTGCACATCGCCCGGCGCGGGCGCGGGCACGGCGAGGACCCGCGCTACGAGGAGATGCTCGCGAAGGCGCCCGGCAACCGGAACCTGTACGCGCTGCGGATGGTGTATCTGCTCCAGGGCGCCCTGGTGTGGCTGGTGTCGCTGCCGGCGCAGGCCGCGCAGTACATCACCGGACCGATGACGGCGTTCGCCGCGGCGGGCGCCTGTCTGTGGGCGGTCGGAATGTTCTTCGAGGCGGTCGGGGACGCCCAGCTCGCCCGGTTCAAGGCGGATCCGCAGAACAAGGGCCGGATCATGGACCGGGGGCTGTGGCGCTACACCCGCCATCCCAACTACTTCGGGGATTTCTGCGTGTGGTGGGGCCTGTTCCTGATCGCCTGCGACGCGCCCGCCGCGGCGGCGGCCGTCCTGGTGGCGCCGGTGGTGATGAGCCTGCTGCTGACCAAGGGCAGCGGGAAGCGGCTGCTGGAGCGGCACATGGCCGAGCGTCCGGGGTATGCCGAATACGCGGCCCGGACCAGCGGCTTCCTCCCACTGCCACCCAAGTGAGCTGGAGGGACGGAGAGCCGACCGAGTGTCAAGCGGGGAAGGCCATCGCGGCCACCGGGGCCGAGGTGGAGGGCCCCCGGAAGAGGGCGTGTGAGGAGCGCGGATGACGGTTCACGATCGGGAGGGCACCCCCGGGGCGCCCGGCGCGCCGGCCGCGCTGGTGCCGCGTCGCGTCCCCGGGGCGCCGCGTGCCGCCGTGCTGTTCCTGCACGGCGGCCGGTCCGAGGGCCTGGCCCCGTCCCGGCCCTGGCATCTGGCGGCCCTGCGGATGAGGCCCTTCGTGCGGGCCGTCGCCGCCGCGCTCCCGGACGACGGGATCTTCCTGGGCGAGGTGCGCTACCGCGTGCGCGGCTGGAACGGGGAGGACGGCGACGCCCTGCGGGACGTCCGGCGGGCGCTCGACGAGCTCGCCCGCCGCGCCGGTGACGTCCCGGTGGTCCTCGTGGGTCACTCGATGGGGGGTCGCGCGGCCCTGCGCGCCGCGGGCGCGCCGCAGGTCCGGGCGGTGCTGGCGCTGGCGCCCTGGTGCCCGGACGGCGACCCGGTGAGCCAGTTGCGGGACAAGGACGTCGTCGTGATCCACGGGGACCGGGACCGCGTCACCGACCCGAGCGCGTCGGTGGCCTTCGTGGACCGGGCCCGCGCGGCCGGGGCCCGGGCGGACGTACGCCTCGTACCGGGCGGTGACCACGCGATGCTCCGGGGCGACACGAACTGGCACCGCCTCGCGGCCTCGACCGCCGTGGGCATGCTCCCGCCCTGACCGATCGCTTCCCCCCGAAGGGTGAACGGGCGCAGCGGCGGCGACACTGCGGGCCCCCTCAGGGCCGTCGCCCCGCCTCGCCCCGCTGCTCGTGCCGTCCGAAGCCGTGGATCAGGGCCACCGCCAGCGCGCTCATCAGCAGCAGCACGCTCATGTACAGGACCACCGGCCAGGGCTCTCCCCCGGCCGCCTCCAGCAGCGCGGCCGCGATGAGGGGTGCGGTGCCGCCCGCCAGCGCCGCAGCGACCTCGCGGCTGAGGGCGACTCCGCTGAACCGGGTCCTGGTCGTGAACAGATCCGCCAGGAACCCCGCCTGGGCGCCGAGCTGGGCCCCCAGCAGCAGCCCGCTCAGGCCGAACGCGAACCACACGTAGCCGGCCTCCCCGGTGTCCAGCAGCCAGAAGAAGGGGAACGCGAACGCCGCTGCGGCGACCATGGCCCAGCCGAGCACCGTCCGGCGGCCGATCGCGTCGCCCAGCGCCCCCGCCACCGGCGTCGCCGCCGCGCTGCACGCGAAGTAGACCAGTGCGCCGACGAGGGTGACGGTGCGGGAGACGCCGAGCTGCTCGGTGAGGTAGGCGAGCGCGAACACCACGGGGATGTAGGCGGCGACGTTCGGCCCGATGCTGCTGACCACCCCGAGGACGAGGGTGCGCGGAGCCCCGCGGGCCAGCTCCACGGCAGGTGCCCGGGCGACTCCCCGCTCCCGCCTGGCCTCCTCGAACATCGGGCTCTCGGCCACGCTCACGCGGATGTAGAAGCCGGTCGCCGTGACGAGGAGGGTGACCAGGAAGGGGATGCGCCAGCCCCAGTCGAGGAAGTCGTCCGGGGGCAGGGCCGCCACGGCGGCGACGGCCCCGGCCGAGAGCAGCGCGCCGACCGCCGCACCCGCCGGGGGGATGGCGGCGTACCGTCCGCGACGTTCCGGCGTCGCGAACTCGGCCAGGGTGAGGGAGGCGCCCGCGTACTCGGCGCCCGCGCCGAACCCCTGGATCATCCGCAGCACGACGAGCAGCGCGGGAGCCCACGCCCCGGCGGTCGCGTACGTCGGCAGCGCACCCATCAGGGCGCTGGCCAGGCCGACGGTGACCAACGTGATCACCAGCATCCGCCTGCGGCCCAGCCGGTCCCCGTAGTGCCCGATGACCAGCGCGCCGAGCGGCCGGACGGCGAACCCCACCGCGAAGGTGGCGAAGGACGCCAGGGTCGCCGCGACCGGGTCACCGGGCGGGAAGAACAGCCGGTTCAGGACGAGCGCGCTCATGGTGCTGAACAGGATGAAGCCGTACCACTCCAGCGCGGTGCCGATGGTCGTCGCCAGCACCACGCGCGTCAGCATGGACGGTCCCGCACCGGCCATACGCCGCATATACCGCATACGGACACTCTCGTCGAGGGTCCCCGCGCACCCGCAGAACCTCGCCGGTGCCGGGAGCACATACCCGTCGGACGGACGCAGCCCCCGCTCCGGCCGTCAGGACCCCGTCTGCCCCGGGAGCGGGTCGAGGGTGATGTGCGGGGACAGGGCGCGCAGGAAGTCGGGGGCGTCGAAGATCCGGCCGGCGGAGGCGACGCCACGGGTGCGGGTGCGGCCGGTGAGGATGCGGTGGACGGCCTCCACCGCGAGAGGTGCGGTGACGGCGTAGATGTCCCGGCCGCGAGCCACGGCGCGCCGTTCGCTGTCGCCGCGGCGTACGACCACGTCGACCAGGAAGGTCTGGTCGGACCGGCCGTTCTCGTCGGCGGCGGTCGGCGCCGGGGTGCCGGGGGCCGAGAGGTCGCCCGCCGCCTCGGTCGCCATATGGGTGCGCACCTCCGGGACGGCGAGGTGGCTGGGGACGGTGACCACGTCGGCCATCGTGAACTCCCCGACGACTTCCCGGGTGCCCATCGGTCCGGGGAAGGGCCACTTGAGGAGGGTCGTCTCGTCGTCGTGGTACTCCAGCCGTCCGTCCGTGTAGCGGACGCGCCGGCCGGCCCGGCGCTCCCGGGAGACCGTGCCCGCGATACGGGTCCCGGGAGTGGGGTGCCACCCGCTCAGCCCGTAAGCGATGGTCACCTCGTCGGCGGCCGTCCAGTCCCCCATCGCGGCGGTGGCCAGCAGGTCGCCGAGACCGCCGTAGAACGCCATCGCGGGGACGACCACGGCTCCCGCCTCGCGGGCGCGGTCCGCGAAGTGCGTGAAGGTGTCCAGGTTGGCCTCGATCTCGGCCGCCACGTCGACGTACGGGATCCCGGCGCGCAGGGCCGCCTCGATCACGGGAGCGGCGGTCACGGCGAAGGGCCCGGCGCAGTTGATCACGGCGTCGGCGCCTTCCAGGGCACGGTCGAGCGAGGCGGGGTCGTCGACCGAGGCCGGACGGATCTCAAGGGCGCCGGGGCCGCCGGGAAGGGATGCTGCCAGCGCCCGGAGCTTGCCGGCGTCACGGCCCGAGAGGACCGGGACGAACCCGCGTTCCCGCAGTTCGGCCACCACGAAGCGCCCGGTGTGCCCGTACGCGCCGAACACCGCCACCGTCTGCCCCGGTCTCCTTGCCGACCCCATGACATCTCCCCCTGCTCGAACGATCCGCCGGATCCGCTTGACCCGGCGTGACCATCCTGGCGAGGGCGGGCGCACCGCCGTGAGTGTCCGGAACGACACGCCCCGTACAGTTTCGGACATGACCACTGTCGCGCTCGCCGTCACCGAGGGCATGCTGCACTTCGAACTGTCCCTGGCGTACGAGGTGTTCGGCCCGCCCCCGGCGGCGGTGACCGTCCCCTGGTACGACGTCGAGGTCTGCGGTCCGGACGCCGTGCGCGTCGGCCGGTTCCGGCTGGAGCCCGACCACGGGCTCGACGGGCTCCGGCACGCCGGCACCGTGATCGTGCCCGGCTGGGCGGACGTCGACGTGGACCCGCCCGCCGAACTCGTGGACGCGGTCCGCGCGGCCCATGAGGCGGGTGCGCGGGTCGCTTCCCTGTGCACGGGCGCGTTCGTCCTGGCGGCGGCCGGGCTGCTGGACGGAAGGCGCGCGACCACGCACTGGGCCCACACGGAGGCTCTGGCCGGTCTCCATCCGCTCGTCGAGGTCGATCCGGACGTGCTCTACGTGGACAACGGCAGCGTGCTCACCTCCGCCGGCAAGGCCGCCGCCATGGATCTGTGCCTGCACCTCGTCCGCCTCGACCACGGCTCGTCCGTCGCCAACGCGGTCGCCCGCCGCCTGGTCGTGCCGCCGCACCGGGCCGGTGGCCAGGCCCAGTTCGTCGCCGCCCCGGTACCCACGCGGGACGACCATCCGCTCGCCGCGCTGCTCCCCTGGGCGATCGAGCGCCTCGACCGGCCGCTCACGGTGGAGGATCTGGCGCGCCGGTCCCGGATGAGCTCGCGCAATCTGGCCCGCCACTTCAGGGCGGCGACCGGCACCACACCTCTGCGCTGGCTGCTGACCCAACGGATCCGTCGCGCCCAGGAGTTGCTGGAGACCACCGACGACACGGTCGACGCCATCGCGACGGCCACCGGCATGGGCACCGCCACGACGCTGCGCCGGCACTTCAACCGGACGGTGGGTGTTCCCCCGGACTCCTACCGCCGGACGTTCCGCGCACGGCACGCCACACTCGAGCGGTAACCACCCCCTCACAAGCAACGCACAGGCCCTCTTCCGCCTCTTGCACAGCGTCGCCCCCCAACTGAGAGGACCGCACTGTGCGTTCACGTACTCACATACGTCCACGTCTGTTTCCGGCCGGGTCGCTGGTCCTGGCTCTCGCAGCGGCCGGATCCGTACTGGCCGGGCCGGCCGGCTCCGCCTCCGCCGCCGAGACGGCCGGCCGCGCCGACCTGCGCGCGGACGTGAACCGCGACGGCCGGGTCGATGTCACCGGCGGCAGCGACAAGAGCGGCGAGGACGGCTGGTCCATCGGCGGGCGCGGAGCGGTCTACCTGCCCAACATCGACGACGACACCAAGCGGTGTCCCGTCACCGGGCCGGGCGGCAGACCCCTGTCCGACGCCAAGCTGGCCGCGTGCAACGACGGCTCCGACACGAAGGTCAACGGCAGCGCGGACGCAGCCGACCTCGCCCGGGTCCGCTCCGTGCCCATGCCCGGCCTGTCCGCGAACGCCGAGGGCAGCCTGAGAATCACCACGGGCGGCAAGCACACGCACCTCTTCCTCAAGCGCGCCGGGGCGTGGGTCCTGGTGACACCGGCGACCCGGCTGACCGCCGCCGAACTGCGTTCCGGCGTGGAGTTCGGCGTCGAGGCCACCGACATCGTCCGGGACACCGCGAAGCGGGACGGCCGTGCGGTGGTCCGGCTGACGGTGACCTCCGGGCAGAAGACCACCTCCGACGCCGTGACCCTGCGCGTGGCGCCGCTGCTGACTCACCATCAACTGCAGAACACCCAGCAGGTGATGGTGACCGAGGTCCAGGGCGAGGGCGAGTACAGCCGCCTCCAGCAGAAGTTCGTCGCCGAACTCGGCAAGGAGGTCAAGAAGGCCGGGATCACCACACCGCTGGTCAAGTTCACGAAGTACGCCGACCCCTGGGCCCAGGACTTCGTCGAACCGGCCTACGTCAACATGACCGGGCCGGGCGGCAAACCGCAGGTGATGCGCGTGATGCTGCGCTCCGCCCAGCCGGACCGGGACGCGGGCCGCGAGTTGTTCGAGAAGATCCGCGGCCGGGACATCGGCGTCGTGCAGGTGACCGACCCGGCGGAGCCCGACGACTGGTCGCTCAACTCCTTCGGGAACCTGGAGACCATCCCGCCCTACGCGCACAACGGGCGCTCCTTCCCGGCAGGGCGCATCATCATGGGCGAGCGCAAGGACAGCGGGGCACGCCCGTCGAAGGTGATGCGGACGATGCTCAAGTCGCAGGGCATGCAGGACCCGCTGCTGCTGGACACCTCCTGGCTGGGCGTCGGGCACGTCGACGAGTTCGTGCAGTTCCTGCCCGCCGACACCCCGCGCGGCTGGCGCATCGGCGTCGCCGACCCGGAGGCGGGGCTGCGGCTGCTGCGCGATGCCAAGCGCGACGGCCACGGCGGGACGAAGATGTTCTCCGTCCCGGGCCGCAGCGACAGCCCCGCGCCCAAGGAGACAATCGACCAGGCGCTCGCCTCCCGGCACCTGGTGTCCGACAACGAGATGGCGGCCCGGCGCATCGCCGCCAACCTGGAGATCCTCAAGCGCGAGACGGGTGTCACCGACGAGGAGATCGTGCGGGTGCCCGCGCTGTACACCCGTGATTCGGAGGCATTCTCCGCCGAGGGGCAGGACGTGCCCGTGCCGCGGCTGACGCGCATGGGCGCCGCGTCCGACCTCGTGGACAGCCTCCGGGACCGCGGCCAGCAGAAGTGGCTCGCCGAGAACCCGGCGGCCCCGGCGCCGGCTCCGGCGGTGCGGACCAGCGCGTACGTGCCCGGCGCGGTCAACGGCGTGCTCCTGGGCCGCGACCGCTACCTCGCCCCGCGCCAGTGGGGGCCCGTCATCGCCGGCAAGGACATCTTCACGGAGGCCGTCGACGCCGCCTACACGAAGGTCGGCATGAAGGTGTCGTACATCGACGACTGGTACACGTACCACCTCGGCATGGGCGAGGTGCACTGCGGCACCAACACCCTGCGCGACGCGTCCGCCGCGTGGTGGCGGCAGCCGGCGCGGTAGCGGGTCAGTCCTCGACGCGGACCCGTCCGAGCCTGCTGACCATCGCGGGATCGCGGTGGCCGAAGAACTGGGACGTGCCCGCGTCGAGGGCGGCGATGCCGGCCATCTCCTCCTCGGAGAGGGTGAAGCCGAAGACGTCGAGGTTCTCCGCCATGCGGTTCGGGCGGACCGACTTGGGAATGACGACGGCCTCACGCTGGATGAGCCGGCGCAGCACGACCTGGGCGACGGACCTGCCGTGGGCCTCGGCGACGGAGGTCAGGGCGGGGGGCGACCGGTGCGCCGGGGGTGGCCGAGTGCGTGCCGGCTCCTGCGAGTTCCCGCCGGGCGCTTCCGGTCGGCTACGGAGATCGAGCCTCGCGCGATTCCGGTCGCGGTGGCAGTCCGGGCCGTTTCGGGGGGAGTGACAGGGCCCCCACTTCTCCGCCGGGTCGGTCAGCGTGGTGTGACACTGGCCGTATGGCATCCGAGCAGAGCGGCGGCGCCGGTGGCGGGACGGAGCTGGGGCAGTTCCTGCGTGCCCGTCGCACCCAGACCCTCCCCGGCCAGGTCGGCCTCACCGTGGGGCCCGGACTGCGCCGTACCCCCGGACTGCGCCGCGAGGAGCCGGCGACGCTCGCCGGGATGAGCATCGACTACTACGTCCGCCTGGAACGCGGCAAGGAGACCCGCCCCAGCCCCGCCGTGCTCGACGCCCCCGGGCCGCCCGGTACGCCCCCGAGCCCCCGCCGCCGCCCAGCCGGACCGTGCGCCCGCACCTGAGGCTGATCCTGGAGACGCTCCGCCCGGGCCCGGCGTACGTGATCAGCCGGAGCATGGACCTGCTCGCCTGGAACCCCGGCGGCCTCGCCCTGTACGCGGGGATCGCCGACTGGCCCGCCGGGCAGCGCAACCTCGCCCGCTATCTGTTCCTGCACCCCACCGCCCGCGGTCTCTTCCCCGACTGGGACGAACAGGTCCGCGGCTGTGTGGCCCGGCTCCGCGGCCTGGCCGGCACCGCCCGGACGCGCCCGACCTCACCCGGCTGAAGGGGTGAACTCGCCCTCAAGAGCCCGGACTTCGCCAGGCTGTGGGAGCGCTACGACGTCATCGGGCGCAAGAAGCTCCAGAAGACCTTCCACAACCCCGAGGTCGGCGTCCTCACCCTGACCCGTCAGAGCATGCGGCTGGAGGGCACCCCCGGCCAGCGCCTCGGCGTCTACACCGCCGATCCCGGCACCCCCGACCACGACGCCATGCTCCTCCTCGACCTCACCGCCCCCGGACCGGCCGGGGCCCCGGAGACGCAGGCCGGGCGGGGACGGCGCTCGCGGTCCTGACGGCCTTCGCGACCTGATCGGCTGTCAGCCGTACCGTGCCTGCTCACGGTCGCGGCGCCTGAGACGGAGTCGCCCGCGTGCCTTGCGCCGGGCCGACGGATCCGGTCCCGCGACCGGCATCCCGGAGCGGCCGTAGTGGATGGCGGTCATGCGGTCGCCGTGCTGTGAGTTCAGCAGGCGGATGAGCAGGACCCCGACCACGATCAATCCCAGGATCACGGCCACGGTCACGAACGTCTCCACGGTCCTCACCTTCCCGTCGCTGCCCGCGGACGTGCGGCCACGTCGCGGGCCTGATGCCCGCCTTCGGAGTCCCAGACCGCCTCCACGGCCCGGTCGGCGTCGCGCAGTGTCCGCAGACGCGCCGCCTCCTCCAGCAACCGGCTCGCGGTCAGCACGCCGCGTGGGTCACTCGCGGCGGCCATCAGCCAGGCGGCCGAGTCGGGCGTGGTCTGCGGCGGTACGACCAGGAGGTTCCAGCGGCCCACGTGGCAGGAGAGCAACAGCAGTTCATGCGGGTCCTGCTCGGCCAGGAACCAGCCCACGTTCACCACATGCCCGGCGACGGGCACCTTGCGTGGAACGACCGGCCACTGGGTGGGATTCACCGTGATCCGGGTGATCCGCCCCCACAGCGGATCCAGTACGGCGGTCAGGGACGGGAGTTCCGCCCCGAGATCGCGGGACCGGGGCCACCAGGCGCCGTCCAGCAGAGCCGGGGCGGAGCCGGCGGGAGCCAGCGACAGACGCGGGGAGGCCGGGGAGAACCGGTCTTCGGCTTCGGTCGTCGGCGGGTGGGAAATGGTCGCAGTCATGACGCGAACCCTGCCCCGGGCCGGTCGGGACCGGCCCGTATATTCAATCGCCGAAAACGACACGAGCCTGGCAGCCGGTGTTCGAAATATCCTCGGTGACTCCAACGTACTCCTCGAACAGGCCCGGCGGACCGTACGGAGGGCCCGGCCTATGCGCTGCCGGTATCGAGGAGGATCCGTTCGGCCCGCGTCTCGCTGCCGGCGCGGACGGCCTCGGCCATGGCGGCGCGCGCGGCGTCGGGCGTCGCGTGCGACGGGACCACGAGGAGGGAGAAGAGATCCTGCTCGCCCCGGGTGATGAGGACGGTGTCGTCGGCGGCCGCGAAGGAATCGATGTGGACGACACGGTCGTCGATGGTCATCCGCGTCGGCAGTCCTTCCCAGGCGCCGGCGTCCAGGCCGACGCGCGTGATGGGCCCGAGGTGCTCGGTCAGTGCGCTGATCAGGCCGGGGAGCTCGGCGGCGATGTCGCGGGAACGAGGCCACCACGCCCCGTCGAGCACGCCCTGCCGGTCATGTGTCGTCTCCAGCCGTACGACAGCCGTCCCGGGCCGCACGGCCGGGTGGACTGCGTCCGGCAGGAGCCTGGTCACGCGCGGGGAGGAGGGGTCGGCCATCGCACTCGCCTGCTTCCCTGCCGAGGACGAGGAAACCGAGTGGCTTCCTCGTTTCACGGTACTCCCGGGCCGACGGCGCCCGGGGAGCCCGCCGGTCACCCGCGGGGGCCGCGGGGCGCTCCGGAGTAGAGTGAGAGATCCGGGCCGTCTCCCGCCGGGACATCGAACTTCGAGGTCGCCATGCAGTCCATGGAAACACCCTGGGACGGGCACGCCGAGGTCCGCATCGTCGCCGCCTCGCCCGACGCCGCCCGTCAGGTCGCGGAGGTTCTTCGCCATTGCTTCGCCGCCTCCGAGCAGCGCAGCTATCCCGCGGGCGCCGACGGGGGAACCCGCCTCGACCTCACCGTGGACACCAGCCGCACGGCAGAACCCGCACGGTCGTGGCTGGAGACCAGCCGGTCCACGCAGGACGCGCGCTGACGGAGGCTGTCAGCGGCGGGGAGCGGCGGGTGCCCTCTCGTCACCCTTGATCGCCCGCAGCGGCCGCAGCGGCCGCCATGAGCGGTTCCGCCGCCTTCTCGGCCGTATCCGGAGGCACGACCAGCAGGTCCCAGCGTCCCCGGCCGGGGGTGAGCAGGACGATGGTGTGCGGGGCGGACGCGGCGAGGGCCCTGTGCAGTCGTACGACCTGGTTGAAGACGAGCATCCGGCCGGGCGCCTCGGACCACACCGCCCCGTTGACGGTGACGCTGGTGATCTGGCCCCACGCGCGCGGCAACCCCGCGAGCAGCGAGGGGAGTTCCGCGAGCAGGTCGTACGAACGGGGCCACCATGCTCCGTCGATGGGCCGGGGCATGCCGCTGCGAGGTGCCAGGCGCATCCGGAGGACGGGCTGGGAGGGAAGCTGGGGCTGCAGTGCGGTGGTCATGAGAAGGCTCCTGCCAACTGCCGTACGAAATCGGATGGTTGATGTCAGGCGCGCCGGGCGGCGACCCGCTCGGTGGTCGGCCGGCGCACGTCGTGCACCCAGCTGGCCCAGCCCGGCGCGAAGGGCAGGGCGAGCGTGAGGAGGCACAGCGCGGGGAAGGCGCGGACGACGGCGCGGATGTCGCGGTCGGCGAGGAGGTCGGGGGCGTAACGCTCCGGCGGCGTCCGGTCGTTGCGGAACATCCGGCCGACGTGTGCGTGCGGCAGGCCGCGCCGACTGGCCTCGCAGATGCGTGCCGTAGCGGTACGGGGAATGCGGGTCCCCCGGCCGGTCGGTGAAGGCGTGGTGGCGGCGGTGGGTGGCGACCCAGCCGATGACGTCGCCCTGGAAACTCATCGAGCCGGCGACCGCGAGCGCGATCCGCACGGGACGGACGGCCCGGTAGCCGCCGTGGGTGAGGCCGCGGTGGAAGCCGACGGTGACGCCGAGACCGGTGACCGTGCAGAGGACGAGGGCGAGCACGATGTCGACGGGGTGGATGCGGCTCCCCCACAGCAGCCGGCCGGCGAGACCGATCGCCACGAACGGCAGGACGACGATCACCCCCGTCACCGCGACGTACAGCCGTTCACCGCCGTCGCGGGCGGGTGCCGGGCCGTCCGCCGGGAAGGGGGACGTCCCGGCGTAGATCTGGGGCGGCGGGGCCGGGCCCGACGGTGTGACCGTCGTGGGCGTGTCCGGAATGGACAGCATGCGTGACTCCTCGGCCTGGATGCGGATGGCGCGGCCGGGGTCACGGGCTGCTGCCCCAGTGAGAACGGTGACGTGCTCTGCAGGGAAGGTGCTCGGGTGGACTCGCCGGAGACGAGGCGACGGTCCGGGGCCGGTGGATTCCGGCATACGAAAGTGCTCGTGTTCTCCACCGTACTCCCGCCCGTGTAACAACCGGGACCGTTCAGGGCCCGAGGACCAGGACGCGGAACAGGCCCGGCGGCGTGGTCCTCGGAGTGTCGCCCTCGAGAGACCGCCACCCCCAGGACCGCAGCGCCTCGACGTTCCTGTCGTCGGAGCGGTTCACCAGCGTCACGCCGACCGTGGCGCCGTGGTCGGTGAGCAGCCGCCTCTGGAAGCGCCGGGCGAGGTTCCAGGCACGGTCCTGGTTCTGTCGGCACACCCAGGGCTGGACGAGGATCACGCAGACCACGAAGAGGCGCCCGGAGCCCGCGAGACGGAGCAGACTCCCCGGGAGGTATCCGTCGAAGCCCTCCCACCAGGGCCCGTCACCGCGTACCGGGAAGCCGTAGGCGCATCCGGTCAGCGCGGTAGTCTCCGCGATCAGCAGCGAGAACCCCGGTCGCCTCGCATCGGCCGCCAGCCTTCGCAGGAAGGCGCCGCGGGCCTCGTTCCACGCCCACGGGCCGCCGCCGGAGGTGTCCGCGTACAGATCGCCCAGCTCCCCCAGCCGGTCCTCGACCTGGCGTCGGGTCAGTTCGCGGACGCGGGCGCCTTCACGTGGGGAGGAGCCCCGCTCCGGCCTCGGCCGGGGCTGCCTCCGCGTGCCGCGCCGGTCCGGGACGGCCTGCCGCCCGGGAAGCGCTGTGGTCGTCGGCGCGACCGGAACGTGCACCGTCATGAGGCAAGCCCTGCTCCGGGCACGGGAGACCCGTCCCGGGGTCGTCGGTCGCCGAGGGCGGCACCGGTGTCGGGGCCGGTGCGCGAAGGGCTCTCGGTACCTTTACGGTACTCCCGGCCGCGCACCCGTCCGCCGGGACCACGGCCGGGAACCCCGGGGTGTGCGGCTACCTGGAGGCTGCGCCGACGAGGCCGTCCAGCCAGGCCTGGTGGCCGTTGAGCATCGGGTTCGGACGCTCGGCCGCCAGGGCCGCGGCGGGCCGGCCGATCTGGGTCTCCTGGGTCAGGATCCGCACCCGCCCGCCGGGCAGGTCCTCCACCAGCCAGGCGTGCAGCACGTCGAGCCGCTCCTCGGGCGTGCCGTCCTGCTTCGCCGTCCAGGACAGCCGGCCGGGGACACCCTCGGCCGGGGCCTGGAACCGGACCACACGCGCGTCCAGGGGCGGGAAGCCGAACGTGCCGAAGCCGAAGTCGAGGCCGTCCTTCAGCCCGGGGCCGTCACCGTTCGGGAAGGAGATGTCCGCGACGTTGTCGTAGTAGCCCTCCCAGGTCGAGGTGTCGGTGAGGAAGTGCCAGACCTGAGCGGCCGTCAGGCCCTCGACGATCACCTCGTTGGAGACGAAGTTGTCGCCGGTGCCGGGCAGGTACTCCCGCGGCCAGTCGATCGCGTTCTGCGTGGTCATGGTGCGGGGCGTCCTTCTGGTGAGCGCGCTGCTCGTCAGCGCGTGGTCAGGGGAGCTTCTTGAGCAGCTCGGCGGCGAGCGGGGCGGAGGAGGCCGGGTTCTGGCCGGTGACGACATTGCGGTCGACGCGGACGTGCGGCGCCCACGGCTCCCCGGTCTCGACCGTCAGACCGGCCTCGGTCAGCCGGTCCTCCAGCAGCCACTTCGCCTTGTCCGCGCTGCCGGCCAGCCGCTCCTCGGCGTTGGTGAAGGCGGTGATCCGGTAGCCGGCGTAGGCGTTGGCGCCGTCCTCCTTCACCGCGGCCAGCAGCGCGGCCGGGCCGTGGCAGACGACGCCCACCGGCAGCCCGGACTCCACCGCCCGGGCGAGGAGGCGGCCGGAGTCGGTGTCGACGGCCAGGTCCTCCATCGGACCGTGGCCCCCGGGGACGTACACCGCGTCGAAGTCGTCGAGGCGTACGTCGGTCAGCGCCAGCGGGGCGCGGAACTCCGGGGCGCCCTCCACCACCGCCTTGATCTTCGCGGCGTTCTCCTCGCCGCCGGCGGCCTGGGGAGCCAGGCTGCCCGGGTCGACCGGCGGGACGACGCCGCCCGGGGTGGCCACGGTGATCTCGTGGCCGGCGGCCTTGAACGCCTCGTAGGGGGCGACCGCCTCTTCGGCCCAGAAGCCGGTGCGGTGCTTGCTGCCGTCGGCCAGCGTCCAGTGGTCGGCGCCGGTCATCAGGAAAAGGATCTTCGCCATGGGGTGCTCCTACGGGTTGTGAGGGGGTGGTGGGTCCGCATGGTCCGGCCGCGTCGTCGCTACGACGCTAGAACCGATGTCCATCGGAGTACCAATAGGAGAGCCGATATCGGCTATCGACACTCCGATGTGTCCCGGCGGCTACGCTGACGTCATGAAGAACCGGACGCCCGAGGCCGCCGGTACCGGCAGGCAGCTACCCGCCCATGCCGACCTGAACCTGCTGCGCACCTTCCTGGCCGTCTACCGTGCCGGTACGTTCACCGCCGCCGCCCCCGCGCTCGGGCTGTCCCAGCCCACCGTGACCGCTCAGATCCGCACCCTGGAGCAGCAGACGGGCCGCGAGCTGTTCACGCGGCTGCCGCGCGGCGTGGAACCCACGCCCGTCGCCCACGAGCTGGCCGCGCGGATCGAGGGCCCGCTCGACACCCTCGCGGCCCTGGAGGGCGGTGGCCGGGAGGGCGGCCCCACCCTGCCCGTGCATCTCGCCGGACCATCGGAACTGCTCTGCGTGCGCGTCCTGCCCGCCCTCGTCCCCCTCGTCGCCGACGGCGTCCGGTTGCGCGTCACGCAGGGCCTGCCCGAACCCCTGCTGGAGGAGACGCGCTCGGGCCGCCACGACCTCGTCATCACGACCCGGCGCCCCCGCGGGCGGGCCCTGGAGTCCGTCCCGCTCGCCGACGAGGAGTACCTGCTCGTGGCCTCCCCCGACTGGGCCCGGCGCATCGCCGCGGGCCCTCGGGCCGACGGCGGCCTGTGTGCCGCCCTGCGCGAGGTCCCGATGGTCACATACGCCGAGGACCTGCCCATCGTGCGGCGCTACTGGCGGACCGTCTTCGGCCGACAGCTCACCGCCCGCGCCGCGGTGACCGTGCCCAACCTGTACGCCGTCCTGTCCGCGGTCAACGCGGGAGCGGGCGTCAGCGTGCTGCCGCGTTCGCTGTGCCAGGAGTACCTCGACTCCGGCCGTCTCGCCCTCCTCCACGACCCGGAGGAACCGCCGTTGAACACCCTGTTCCTCGTCCAGCGGCCCGGCGCCGAGGCCAACCCCGACGTGCTCCGCGTCCGCGACCGGCTCCGGGCGGCGGCCCGGGGCTGGTAGCCGCCGTCAGGATTCGTTCGGTCCGTCGCCGGGGCCGACCCTCGGGCCGAGGCGGCGGTAGGCGGCGCGGGCGTGGACCAGGCGGGCCAGGGCCGTGCCCAGCAGGGTGGCGGCGAGCAGACAGGTGAGCCAGGTGGTGTCGCGGTGTCCGGCCCAGGTGAGGGTGCCTGCGGGCGGGATGACGAAGCCGTTGAGGAACAGCCAGCACAGCAGGGCCGTGCCGGGGGCGGCCGTGAAGCGCGCGCCCAGTCCGAGCAGGGCGGCCAGCAGGGAGAGCGCGGGCAGGGCCAGTTCCGGACGGCCGGGCCCCACCACGGTGTTGAGACCCGCCACCAGCGCGGGCGCACCCGCGAAGGCCCCGGCCCAGACCAACGGGGTCGCCACCGGCCGGGGAACGGGCCTGGCTCCGGTGCCCAGAGGCATCCACTTGATCATGCTGCCGCTTCCGCTCTGCCGGCCGGTTCCGAAGTGCTCGCCAGGGTGCCATCAACACCGCTGTGGAGAAACACCGAATCCGGACAGTCGGGCAGGGGGGAGTCGCGAGCGCGGCACCCGATATCGCCTCGCCCCGCGGCCCCGGGGTGCGTACTGTCTCGTCGCAGACGACGCGAGGGCTGGGGGCCGTGGCCAGGAGACGTTACGTTGCCAGGGGTGTGCCCGGGGGCTATCGCATCTGGGACAACCGGGGACAGCGCTGGTGGGGTGACCTCTACGAACTGTGCCCCGACGATCTGCTGACCGAGCTCAACGGGCAGGCGGACCAGGCGCGGATCACCGCGCTGATGAGGCACTACAGGGCGCGGAAGCGCTAGTCGCCCGACCCGGGGGCAGGTTGCCCACGCCACGCATGAGCTCGTACGCCTCGATGCCGGAGTCGATCTCGTCCGCGTCGGCCCGGCGGCCAGCAACTCGGCGCAGACCGGTGTGGAGCCCGCTCGCCTCGGGCCGGCTGACGGGCGCCATACGCGAGGGCCGGGACATCACCACGAACCGCTCGGCGTTCATGCCCGAGCGGTTCGACACCTCCCTCCCCGCCGACCGGGGCAGGCTCGACGCGATCATCGCGCCCGGCACCGACCTGGCCCCGCACGAGAAGCACGACACTCCGCCCGCGCTGCTCGACCCGTCACTGCGGCGCCGCTGACCGGCCGGGGACGCGTCAGTCGTCCTCGATGGTGATGAAGGGGTCCCACTGGAAGTACCCCTTCACCTGGCGGTGGCGGTCCAGGATCTGGAAGTAGAAGTGATAGGTGACCTTGCCGGACTTCTTGACGGTCGCCCTCCAGTAGTGGTCCTGGTAACGCTGCGTCTCGAACTCCGGCCGGCCCTCGCTGCCCTCCTTCGGCAGGGGGTAGATGCCGTCGATCACCTCGATCTCCGGTGTGGAGATGAGCCGGTGCTGGCTGTCGCTGCTGACGTAGCGGTACAGCAGGGCCTTGTAGTCGCTGCCCAGGGAGACGGTCGTCTCGCGCCACTTGACGGTGTCGCCGAGTTCGGCGCGGAGGTTCAGCTCGGCGCCCGACGTGCCGACGATGTGGTCGTGGCGGGTCGTCATGTAGATCAGGCTCTGGTCGACCTGGGTCGGTGCGTCGGGGTTGCGGGACGCGTTGGGGTTGCGTTCGACGATCGTGGCCGCGTCGAACGCGATCAGGACGTTGAGATCAGCCATTTTCCTTCTCCTTCGGAACCTTGTAGGCCATCGCTCGCGGGTAGTCGTGGCGGTGCAGGCGGACACGGACCAGGAGGGGACCCGCGTTGAGCGGGTCGGCCGGGTCGGTGAGTCGGTCCAGGAGGTCGTCCAGCTCCGCGGTGTGCGTGACGCTGACGCCGTCGGCCGGGGTCTTCCCGCCGGCGAAGACGGCCGGGAGGCGGTCGTAGTGCCAGGGGTGGAGGACGTTGTAGAAGTCGGGGTCGGCGGCGTCCCGGTCCGCGTAGTACGACGGGTGCACCAGCATCTGCTCGATGCCGTAGAAGTGGCCGTTGTCCATCACGAACACCACCGAGCGCAGGCCGAGCCTGGTGTGGGTGGAGAGCTCCTGGCAGGTCTCCTGGAAGGCGCCGTCGCCCACGAACACCATCGGGCGGGCGTACTCGCGCTCGGGGGCGAGCGCGGCGCCGGTGGCCGCCCCGACCGACCAGCCGATGGACAGCCAGCTGACCTGGGACAGGAACCCGCCGGCGGGCAGGGACAGGTTCATCGAGCCGATGAGGGAGAACGCGGCGTCCGAGACGACCGTCCAGTCCTCCCCGGTGTCGTGGTTCAGGAAGTGGTTGATCCGGTCGAAGACGCCGTCGTAGGTGAGGCGTTGCCCCTCCGCGTGGCGGGCTCGTGAGGCGCCGGCGCGGAGTGAGGCGCGGTGGTGTTCGAGGGCCGACGGGCGGTCGCCCGGCGCGCCGTGGTGGGCGTAGGACTCGGCGTAGTAGTCGGCGGCCAGGCCCTCGGTGCCATAGGCCTTCACCAGGGCGTCCTGGAGGGCGGGCAGCAGGTGGCGGAGCTGGACGTCGGGGAAGTAGGAGGTGCCGACGCTGACGCCGCCGAGCGCGGCCATCACCCAGTCCTGGCCGACGGACTGCTCGCCGCCGAGATTCTTCGACGTGGACCAGGCGCCGAGCCCGATCCGGCAGGTGGCCCAGTCCTTGAAGACACGGTGCACGTCGGGGTGGCTGGCCGGTCCGTTGTAGACGCCGTGGAACCGCGGCAGGTCCTCGTCGACGACGGCCTTGGCGCCGACGGTGGTGCAGAACGGCACGCCCGTGGCCTCCACCAGGCCGGTGAGTTGCTCGCCCAGGCGGAACCGGTCGATCTCCTCACCGGCCCACACGATCGGGCGGGGCCTGCCGTCCGGGCCGGGGTGCTCCTCGACCAGGGTCAGGATCGCCTGCACGGCGTGGTCCAGCATCTGCTGGTTGCGTTCGCTGAACGGCCGCTCACGGGGGACGATCGGTATCTCGGGTGCGGGGCAGGGCTCGTCCCAGAGGTCCTCCATGATCTCCAGGTAGACCGGCCGGCGCTCGGAGAGGCACGCGGTGAGCGCGGCGTCGATCTGGCCGGGGGCGAGGCCCGGGTGGGAGACGACCTGGGCGTCCACGGTGACCTGCCGGTAGACGTCCAGGTTGCTCTCCGCGCGGGGGCTCATGTGTGAGGTGAGCAGGCCGACGGCACGGTAGTTCTGCCACTGCTCGTAGGGCGGCGAGGCGTTGACGGCGACCAGCGGGACCTGTTCGACGTAGGCGCCCCCGCAGGCGTTGAGCAGATTGAACGCGCCCACGCTGTAGGTGACGGCGACCGCTCCCACGCCGTGGATACGGGCGTAGGCGTCTGCGGCCTGGCCCGCGCCGCCCTCGGTGGGGGTGCCGACCCACTCGATGTCGTCCTCCGCCCGCAGGGTGGTCAGGAACGGGCCGAGGTGGTTGCCGGGGACGCCGAACAGGTGGGTGATGCCCAACTCGGCCAGCCTCAGGGCGAGATAGCGGGCGACCGTGCACCCGCGGTCGATCGCGGTCATGTCCCCTCCCCCGGGACGGTGACCGGCGGGGCCTGGTGGACGGCGAGCGCGGCCCGCACGGCGCTCTCCAGGGCGCCCTCGATCCAGGCGTGCTTGAGGGAGGTGTGCTCCCCGGCGAAGTGCACCGGGCCCTCGGGCCGGGAGACGTCCAGGTGGAAGCTGGTCATCTGGTGCGCGGTGTAGATGGCCGCCTCGCCGAAGGCGTACGGGTCGCGGGCCCAGCTCTTGGTGGCGCCCCGCCCGGTGAAGAACACCTCGATGCGGCGGCCGTGCAGGGCCTGGAGGTTGCGCAGGGCGTAGACGTAGCGCTCGGCGCTCCGCATGGAGTCCCAGCGCGCGGCGTCGTCGGACCAGCAGTAGGAGGCGAGGACGACGCCACCGGTGCTGCCCTCGACCCGGTGCGAGGGGTAGTACATGAACCGGTTGGGGTTGTCGGCGGCGGAGCCCCCGCCGAAGCAGTGGGTGGCGGGGCGGACGGCGGGGCCGCGCAGCGGCAGGGTGCTGTCGAGCTGCCGCATCTCCTCGGTGACGCCGCTGTCCTTGACGGCGGCCCCGAGCAGTCCGGCGAAGGTCAGGCCGGCCCCGGAGTCCGTGGAGACGACCGTCAGACCGGTGCCGTCCTGGCCGCCCTGCCGGTACTGCTCGTACAGCCCCGGCGATATGCGGTCCAGCTCCTCGCGCCAGTCGTCCTCGGTGAACTCCCACCAGCGGTGGCTGAACTCCAGCAGCACCTTGGTGGCCTGGTCGTAGTGGGTCTCGATGATCGCGCGGCGCTTCTTGTACGACATCGAGGGGACGATCTCCACGAAGCGCAGGGCGGAGAACGGGACGGTGACGATCGCCAGGTCCGCGGTCCACAGGCGCGGCGGGGCCTGTGGATCGTCCTCGGCGACGGTCTGCACGGCCACACCCCAGCCGTCGGGTCCCACGGCGCCGGTGCCCTCGGGGTCGGTGTCGCGGCTGGGGTCGTGATATTCGAGGCGGATCATGCGGTGGCCGAGCCGCACCTCGTCGCGCAGGCCCTGGTGGAGGGCGTGCGGCAGGCGCCAGCTGCCGCCGGGTATCTCCCAGTAGCGCACGCCCGGGTTGATGTCGCTGCGGCTCAGGAAGCTGTGGAAGAAGGAGAGATGCAGCCGCGAGGACATGTTCTCCAGGGTGCCGACGGCCTCGATGGCCTCGTCGCTGAGCCCGGCGTGGTCGCGCAGGAAGCCGCCCATCGAGTAGCCGTCGAAGTCGCGGATCACCCGGGCCCAGCCCTCGACCCACTCCTCGAACGGCTTGTTCACGCGCCGTCCGTCGACGACGTCGGAGTAGTAGTCGCGCACACATTCCAGCGCGTCGTCGACCATCTTCACTACGGGGGAGCGGACTTCGTCACCCGTGAGGTGGAAGCCCTCGTTGACGCGTTCCGGCCCGGCGGCGTAGTCGGAGCGCCGCACCTGGACGCGGTTGACGCGGATCCAGGAGTTGCCGCGCTTGTCGGGCTCACGGAAGTCGGGGCTGTCGTCGCCGTAGGACCAGGTCCGGCCGGTGAAGGAGGAGTACGACACCGGGGGCGCGGGGACGTCGGGGCCGCTGCCCGTGCCGGGGTCCACGTCCACGTTGTAGAACTGGCGGCGGCCGAGGCCGAGTTTGTCGACCAGGGCGAGGACGAGCGGATGGAAGTCGGGCAGCCGCATGGCACCGGCCTCGGCGTACTGGGCCGGGTCGTCGAAGGGCTGGTGGTGCTTGGTGGCCCGGAACGTCTTGACGCGCCCGCCGACCCGGCTGGCATTGGCCTCCAGAATGGTGACGTCGTGGCCGGCGTCCTTGAGTAATCGCCCGGCGACGAGGCCGGTGATTCCGGCGCCGATGACGAGGATCTTCTTTTGCGGGTGGTGGGTGGGGCCGAGGCGGCCCGTGTCTATCAGGGTGTGCAGATAGTCGAGTTTGAGGTCCTTGCCGTCCGGCCCGACGAGCAGAAGTTCACGGGCGAGCTGGAGACAGGTCTGCCAGCGCGCACGGGTGGCGGAGCTGTCCCGAGAAGTGTCGGTCATAGCCAGCGATCGTAGATATGCCGGAACGATTTCCCGGTTCACCCGGTGCACAACGTCCGGAAATCACCGATCGCACACAATGACAGAAATTCGACACGTCCAGCCGCCCTCTGCGAGAACAGATGATTCAGAGGAGGCGGAGGGGCAGGAAAAGCGAAGCCGGTTCGAAAACCCGTTCGCGGAATGTGGACGTCCTGAAAACCCCGGCGGTCACCCTCACGCCGGCGCGATCGACACGGAGCGCGGCCCAGAAATCGTTTCGGCCGGTTCCCGCCGTCGCGGCCCGGGCCAAGAACGCGGCAGGGGGCCCGCCCCACGGGTGAGGCGTGCCCCCTGCCGGTCGGTCACGTCACTAGGCGGTCACGATGCAGGTGGTGGGAACCCAGCCCTTGGTCCCCTTGTAGGAGATGTAGTCCCACTGGTCACTGCCCTGACCGCACCAGTCGTCGTACCACTTCGACGCCTTCTCGTTCTTGAGGCTGCAGGCGGTCTTCCCCTTCGGGAAGAGACCCAGAGCGGTCGACGAGACGCTCTTGCTCTTGCGGATCTTGACGCTTTCACGCGCCTTGACCTTTCCGTTGCCCGTGCCCGCCTCGCACGCGGCGAGCACGGAAGCCTCACCGGACGACGCGGTGGCCGTCGGAGCGGCTACCGCCGGGTTCGCGGTGAAGGCGACACCGGCCAGCGCCACGGCACCCAACACGCTCATCATTTTCCTGCGCACGAAAACCCCGTTTCCCCGAAGTGGATCAGTCAATTGACAACTTATCACTCCGGAAATGGCACGTGATCAGGATGCGCATCGAGATCGGAAAGACCTTGTGCGAACCCGGTGAAAGTGAACGCAGATCGGGGCGAACCCAGCGGATGGGTCGTTGTTCAGACCGTGGAAACGGGTCGCCGAACAATTCGCTGCCCGGTTGAACTGGGCCGGTGGGACCGGACGTAGCGGGAGAGGGGTGTCGGATGCGCGGGAGCGCGGGTGTCGGGATCGTGGTCGCCGGGCTGGTGCTGGCCGTCGGTGGCTGCGCGGTCGGTACGGACGGCAAGGGCGGCGCGGACCAGGACGGCACGTCCGGTCGGGACACGGCCCCGGCGACGCCGTCGCAGCCGCCGTCCAAGGAGTTGGTGCGGTGGGTCGGCGCGATGTGCGAGTCGACGGTCGCCCTCAAGGATCTGCGGGCGGGGAGCGCCGAGGATCTGAAGGAGATCCGGGGTGCGGGCGAGGAGGATCTCGTCGCCCGGGCCACCGCCTTGGGCTATCTCTCCAGCACACCGTCCGCGGTGGACAGTGTGCAGAGCAGCCTGGAGGACATCGGCCGGTCGGGCGTACCCGCGGCCGACCGGATGCTCGACGCCCTGCGGAAGAAGGTGAACGGGGTCGCGGCGAAGCTCGAGGGGGTGTCACCGGTGGGTCTCGAGTACGCCGAGGACGAGGCCGCGGACGTCGACAAGCTCGTCCAGTCCCTCACCCCGCCGAAGCCGGACCTGCCCGAGCTCACCGAGAAGATCCCGCGGCTCGCGGCCGCGTACCGGAAGGCCGCCCCGTGCGCCCCGGGCTGGAAGCCCGCCGAGGGGACCGGCGATCCGGCCGCGCCCGACCCCACGGGCCCGTTGCCCAAGGCGGCGAACGGCAAGAACTACGCCGCCTGCTCGGACGGCGGGTGCGAGGTCCTGGTGACCTCCACGGCGGAGATCACGGCGAACGGCACGACGGTGCATGTCACCGTGTCGGACGACAACGTCACCTTCCAGACGGACGGCACCGTGATGCAACTCGGCGGCGCGGGCGGCGAGGCCGGGTTCGGCGACGCGCTGAAGGCGAACGTCGTCGCGCACAACGAGGACGGAGCCGTGCTGAAGTTCAGCACTCCCTGAGCCCTGAGGGGCCCTTGCCCGATGAGCGCCCGATCCGGTCGGGCATCGTGCGAGGACAGACCGCAGGCCACCGCCGGCGCCTCGGCCCCCGCTGAAACCGAGGGCTGCGAACGCGGCTGGGGCCGTGAGGTCAGGACGCGGTGGTGTCCACGACGAAGCGGCGACTGAGACTGATCTCGCCCGAGAGCAGACCCGGGTCGGCCGTCACCGTCAGCTCGTGCTCCCCGTCCCGCAACGCCCCCACTTCGAGCACCCTGTGGTCTCCGACCCATGACGTGGGGACGATCTCGTCGTTCAGCCTGACCTCGACAGTGCGCAGCGCCTCGATGGCCAGCGCCTCCTCGTCGGCGCGGTCGATCACGTGCACGGTGAGCCGGGCCTCGGAGAGCGCGGCGGCGTTCAGCACGCCGCTGCTGGGGATGCCTCGTACACCCAGCTTCGGATGGTTCACCGCGTTGGACACCGCGATGAAGCCGATCACCAGGGCGGCGGCGACAGCGGCAACCAGAGTGGTGATGAGGACCTTCCGCAGGGACCGGGTTCGCACAGGGTCCGACGTCATCCTGGCCAGCCGCATAAGCACATCCTTCGAAGAGTCACCGCCTGGGCCGTGGGCTCCGCCTCTTCGTCCCGCCCGTGGCCTCGCGTCGCCCCTTGTACCGGCTTGAGGACAGAAGCGCCCGAGGGCACGGACCGAGACTCGGACTCGGGGGTGCCCGGCGCCCCTGATGCTGCCACCTCAACCGTCCGTAAGCCAGTTCGTCCCTGCCCCCGGCGACCGGGTGGGCATGCCCTCCTGGGCCCCCGGCAGGCGCGAACGTGCCCGCCAGTCACCATCGTTGACGCCTTCCTCCAGATCGCCCACTGCGTGGTCCTCGCCCGCTGGAACCCAGCATGCTGAAGGAACCCTGAATTACCCCTGATTCTCCTCGCACACCTCCCGGTACCCGAGTCGCGGCAGGCGTTCCGCCCAGTCGGCCCGGGTGAGGACGCCGGCCGTGCGGGCGCAGGCGTAGGCCGCCGCGCGGGCCGGGTCCAGGGTCCAGATCCGGGCCGTCAGGTCGTAGCCCGCGGAGGCGAGGGCGTCACCCCGGGGGCTGAAGGCGACGGTGGTGACGGTGTCGAGGTGGCCGGTGAGCTCCTGGCCGAGGGGCTCGGCGCGGGCCGGGTCGGCCACGTCCCACAGCCGGACCGCGTGGTCGCCGCCGCCGGTCGCCAGGGTCTTCCCGTCCGGGGCGAACGCCAGGGCCCGGACCTCCCCGCGGTGTCCGGTCAGCGCTTCGCCCAGCGGGCGCGCCCGGCCGCCCTGTCCGACGCCCCACAGCCGCACCGTACGGTCGTCGCCGCCCGTCGCCAGGGTCTTCCCGTCCGGGGCGAAGGCCACCGCGTTGACCTCCTCGTCGTGCCCGCCGAGGGCGGCGCCCGCGGGGCGGGCCGGTCTTCCGTCGCCCACGTGCCACAGCCGGGTCGTCGAGTCCTCGGAGGCCGTGGCCAGGAGACGGCCGCCGCGTGCGAAGGCCACGGAGGTGACGGTGTCCTGGTGGCCGCGCAGCGATGCGCCGAGCGGCCGGACGCGGTCCGCTCGGCGGACGTCCCACAGCCGCACCGTGTCGTCCTCGCCGCCGGTGGCCAGTGTGCGGCCGTCCGGCGCGAAGGCCACGGCGTCGGTACCGCCGTCGTGTGCGGGGAGAGGTGATCCGAGGGGCGTGGGCCGGTCGGGCGTGGAGACGTCCCACAGGCGTACGGTGCCGTCCGCGCAGCCGCTGACCACCGTTCGGCCGTCCGGGGCGAACGCCAGGGCCAGCACCCGGTCCTCGTGGCCGAGCGGCCGGGGCAGCCGGAGCGGGCGGTCCGGGCGGCGTACGTCCCACAGCCGGATCAGCCCGTCGTCGGTGCTCGCGGCGGCGAGCAGCCGGCGGTCGGGGCTGAAGGCGAGGGCGGTCACCGGGTTGGTGAAGTCGGTGAGGACGCTCGGCGGCCGGTGCCAGAGCAGGACGCTCCCGTCTGCGCCGGTACTGGCGAGGGTGCGGCCGTCGCGGCTGAAGGCCACCTCCCACACGGCCTCGGTGTGGCCGGTCAGCGGCTCCCCGAGCTGCTGCGGGTAGGCGGGGTTGGTCACGTTCCACAGGACGGGCGCGTCGTCCTCGCCCGCGCTCGCCAGGGTCTCGCCGTCGGGGCTGAACGCGACCGACATGACGGGCGCGGTGTGCGCGGTGAGCGGTTCGCCCAGGGGCTCGGGGCGGCCCGGTCCTGACGCGTCCCACAGACGTACGGTCTCGTCGAAGCCGGCGGTGGCCAATGTCCGGCCGTCGGGTGAGAAGGCCAGCGTCCAGACGGGGGCGGTGTGGGCGCGCAGGGGCTTGCCCAGCGGTGCGAGGCCGTCGTCCTCGCCGTAGCGCCACATCCGTACGGTGCCGTCGTAGCCGGCCGTGGCCAGCGTCCGGCCCTCCGGCGCGAAGGCGACCGCGCGGACGCTGCCGTCGTCCGACGCGTCGGCCTCGGCGGGCTTGCCGAGCGGTGTGGGGCGGGCCGGGTCGGTCAGGTTCCACAGCCGTACGGCCCCGTCGTCGCCGGCGGTGGCCAGTGTCCGGCCGTCGGGGGCCAAGGCGGTGGAGACGACGTTCTCCTCGTCGTGGCTCACCAGTTGGCGGCCGAGGGCGCGGGGCCGCTTCCGGTCGCTCACGTCCCACAGGCGGACGGCGCCGCCTTCCCCGGTGGCCGCCAGCAGGTTCCCGCCGGCCGGGGCGAAGGCGACCGAGCTGACCCGGGCCGTGCCGAGGCGCAGGGGTTCGCCCAGCGCCTTTCCGGTGGTGGCGTCCCACAGCCGGACCGTGCCGTCGTGGCCGCCGCTCGCCAGGGTGCGGCCGTCGGGCGCGTACGCCACGGAGCTGCCGACCCCGTCGTGCCCGCCGGGCAGCCGGGTGGGCAGCACCCGGCCCGCGTCGGAGGCCAGCCGGGTCCTGAGGTCCGGGGTGGAGCGCATGCGGTACGCGGCGACATCGAGCCGGGCCGCCGGCCCGGCCTGGGTCTCGCGGACCCGGTCGGCCTCGGCGGTGAGCCGGCCGAAGACCGCTTCGTCCCGTTCGGCCTGTGCGGTCTCGCGGGCCTGGAGGGCGACGACGGCGGTGCCGGTGGCGAGCAGGGCGAGCGCGGCGAGGACGGCCACGACGGTGCGGCGCAGCAGCGCGGCGCGGTGCCGGCGGCCCAGTGAGGTGGTGAGGAACCGCCGCTCCAGCGGGGTGAGTTCGTCCGTCGCGGTGTCGTGCGGGAAGGCGTCGCGGGCGGCGCTCAGCCGGGAGCCGGCGTAGAGCGCGGCGTTCTCCTGCCCGAGTCCCTGCCAGGTGCGGGCGGCCTCGGAGAGCGCGCGGTGGACGCGCAGCCGGTCGCGCTCGGCGTCGATCCAGCCGCGCAGCCGGGGCCAGGCGGTGATCAGGGCCTCGTGGGCGAGGTCGACGGTGCCGTCGTCGAAGGTGACGAGACGGGCCCGGGCCAGGCGCTCCAGGACCACCCGGGTGTCGGCCGGACTGCCGAAGTCGAGCTCCGCGCGGTCGGTGGGGCGGCGCGTGTCGGGTGTCCCGTCGCCGGGGGCGACCAGCCGGAGCAGGACGCGGCGGGCCAACTCTGCCTGCTTCGAGGTGAGTTCGCCGTACACCTGCTCCGCCGTCCGTACGACGGCGCCGCGCAGTCCGCCGGCCGCCTCGTACGCGGTCTCGGTCAGGGCACGGCCACTGCGGTGGCGCCAGGTCTCCAGCAGGGCGTGCGACATCAGGGGCAGCCCGCCCGGGGCGTCCTCGACCTCGTCCAGGAGGCGGTCCGTCAGGGCGCGTTCGACGATCAGGCCGGCCGCGGCGGCCGGGCGGACGATGGCCTCCCGCAGTTCCGCCCGGCTCATCGGCCCGGCGAGCAGCGTGGCGTCCTGCAACGCGGCGGTCAGCCCGGGATGTTCGGCGCAGCGGCCGAGGAAGTCGGCCCGCACCGCGATGACGACGCGCAGCCTGCTGTCGGTGTCGGTGGCGGCGACGAGGCGGTCGATGAAGGCGTCCCGGCCGGCCGGGTCGGCGCCGAGGGTGTACAGCTCCTCGAACTGGTCGACGATCAGCCAGGTGTCGGCGTCCGTGCCGGGGACGGGCTCCAGCCGGCCGGCGTGCGTGTGCCCCGGATCCGCGCCGGGGGTGAGGATCCGTACGGCCGCGGGCGGAACGCCGTCGTCGGAGGCCGCCCGCAGCCGGGGGATGAGACCGGCGCGCAGGAGGGAGGACTTGCCGCTGCCGGAGGGTCCGAAGACGGCGGTGAAGCGGTGCTTGCGGTTCAGCTCGGTGAGCCGCTCGACGAGCTGGTCGCGGCCGAAGAACAGCTCGGCGTCGCCCGGTTCGAACCGGGTCAGGCCCCGGTAGGGCGGCCGGGCGGTCTCGTCGGCGGCGGCCTCGGCCGCCAGCTCGTCCGACGCCTCGCGCCAGCGCCGCTCCCACTCGGCGAGGTCGCCGCCGCAGGCCTTCACATAGGCGAGCGTCACCGCCCGGGTGGGCAGCTGTCTGCCCGCCGCCGCCTGCGACAGGGTGGTCACTCCGTACCGCGCCCGCCTGGCCATCTCCCGGTACGTGGGTCTGCCCGCGGACTCCCGCAGCGCGCGCAGCCCGGCGGCGAACCGCGGCACCGGCCCGGCCGCCGGATCCAGCTCGCCCTCGGCGCGGCCCGGTCCCGTTTGTCCCGGCACGTGCCCTCCCCCTCCCCCTCGTACGCCCTTCCTCGACCTTCGGCCGGATCGGCGGGCGGGACACCGCCGTTCACCACTTCCACACGTTTCCTCCAGGCCACTCGGCGCGGCGTGCGCCCCCGGGCTTGTTCGGTGCGGGGCGAGGGCCTGCCGAACAACCCCGTACGGCGGTCGGCTTCTCGTGGGCCACGGCGCGGTCCGAGCCCTGCGAGGGGAGGGCTCGGGCCCGCCGCGCACATCCACGGGAAGGAGAGTCATGTACGGACGAAGGCATGAGGTGATCACGGTGCGGGACGCTTCGAGGGCGCGGATGCCCGGGTCGGTGGTCCTGGCCCTGGTGATGGTCGCCGGGCACGCGGTGGGCTACGTCCTCGGCGGCTGGGCGATGCTCGAGGAGAACCGGAGCAAGCAGAACCACGGCCAGGACCTGCTGCTGCCGTGGGCCCTGGCCTGGTTCGTGGCGCTGTTCCTCTGGGGGTGGCGGCGCTCCAGGTCTCCTGCGTCGTACTGGCGCGCAAACGGCGCCACTGGGTCCGGGTGGTGCTCATCGTGTGCCTGTCGTTCGTGGCCCTGTCGATGGTCATCGCCTTCCTCGGTTCGCTGGCCGGCGGGGCGCCGAGTCTCCCCGCGTTCGGGATCGCGTGCCTGGACGTGGCGGCCCTGTGGATGGTGAGCGGCGAGAAGGGCCGCGACTGGTTCTCCGCACGCGGCCCGGCCCCGGAGGTGACCACCTCATGACCGGCCCGGCGTACGAACCGCCGCGCCCGAAGGCCACCCCCGCCGACCCGCTCGCGGTGGCCCTCGGCAACGCCACGCTGCTCGGCGTCGGCTATCTGCTGCTGCGCCGACGGCGGTTGACGGCGATCGCCGTGATCGGCACGGCCGTCCTCCTCGACCTCACCGCGAAGACCGCCGAGACCTGGTGCGAGGTCCTGCTGCTCCTGTGGTGGGCGGCCGGCATCGCCCACGGCTGGTTCCTGGCCCGGCGCCTCCCGGAGCGTGGAGTACGGCGCGGGCAGCGCGCGGGCACACTCACCCTCGCGCTCGCGGTCGTCCTGACCGCCTCCCTGCTCCGTATCGACGCGTACGGCATCGAGAACCGCGTGACCGAGGCCCGCGAGGGCGGCGACTGCGAGTCGGCCGTGGCCGCGCAGGGCGAGGTCGAGTGGGGCCACCGCCTCGCGGGCGGGCCGGTGGTGGAACCCGGGGACGCGGTCGTGGAGGCGTGCCGCCGGCTCGACGGGGCGGCGGCCGCCCTGGCCCGCGCCGCACGCAGGGGCAGCACCGAGGACCTGGGGCGGGGCTTCGGCACGCTCGCCGGTGTCCTGAACGAACCCGGCAACGAACAGACGGTCGAGT
The DNA here is from genome assembly GCF_050937045.1 of Streptomyces sp. CA-179760. Taxonomy (NCBI): domain Bacteria; kingdom Bacillati; phylum Actinomycetota; class Actinomycetes; order Kitasatosporales; family Streptomycetaceae; genus Streptomyces; species Streptomyces sp. CA-179760. The sequence continues at coordinate 5,069,418 of NZ_JBNJLZ010000001.1, read as the reverse complement.
CGGCCCTGGACGCCTTCCTCGGCGCCCTGCCCACCGACGACTCCTGCGACACCGCCGCCCTCACCGCCTGGCTCCGCGACCGCGGCCCCAGCCACGACGTCCTGGACCGCTCCGCGGGCGCGGCGGCCCGCACGGAGCCCACCGCCCTGGTGGGCTGCGCCGACCACCTGATGACCGAGGACGCCTGGCAGCAGGCACGCACGCACTACCAGCGGCTCCTCGACACCTACCCGGACGACGCCCGCAAAGGCGAGGCCCGCGACGGCGTGCGCGAGGCCACCCTCGCCATCCAACTGGACCAGGTGCGCGGCCTGGTCGAGGACGCGTCCGACGCTCGGTCCGGCTACTGCGCGGAGCCCGCGAAGTACGGCGGAGCCCCGCCGTTCCGCAAGGGCTCCGGCCGCGCGCTGTTCCTCGGCGACACCGAGTACACCGGCAAGCTCCCCGGCTCCTGGCGCACCGGCGATCCGGCCAAGGCCTCGCTCGTGGTCTGCGCGGGCGAGGCGGAGAACGGGGATGCCGTGCAGACCTGCCCCTACGAGAACAAGAAGTCCGCGTACCTCCCCCACCAAGTGACCTTCTACAAGGTCAAGATCCCCCTGAAGATCTACGAACTCCGCAGCGGCAAGCGCCTCGACCCCGCTCGGTCCAGATCAGCGGCGGAAGCTGCCCGAGCGTCCTGCGCTACACGTCCTACGGCACCTACGACCTGGGGCCGGGTGACCAGTTCGTCTCGACGTCCGAGCCGGGCGTACGCGCTGCCTTCCGCCCGGCCGTCGGCCGCTGACCCCGCCCTCCGGACTCCCGGCCGGTCAGGCCCGCCGCATCCGCCGCAGCGCGGCCCCGGCCGGGAGCACGGTGGCCGTCGTGGCGACCAGCAGACAGCCGGTCACCACGCCCACGAGCCAGGGCCAGGCCACCGCCAACTCGACCGGCAGGCCCAGTTCCTCGCGGAGCCCGTGGGCCGTGCCGAACAGGGCGGGGGCGGCCGCCGCCAGTCCCAGGGCGGCACCCAGGGTGACGACGCAGCAGGTCTCGGCCGCGAGCGTCAGCAGCACCTGGCGCGGTGTCGCACCGGACAGGCGCAGGACACGCACGTCCCGTGTCCGGCCGGCGGTGGCCGCCAGCAGGGTGGAGGCCACGGAGATCATGGTGTAGCCCGCCGTGATGGTGACGAGGATCAGGGTGAAGCGCCACACCAGCCGGTCCTCCTCGGCGTCGTCCGAGGCCGCGTACGCCGCCACCGACACCTCCTCGGCGCCGAGTCCGGCGGGCAGCCGGGCCGGGGTGGGACCGGTGCGGTAGGCGACGTCCGCCAGCGCCGACGGGTCGTGGGCGCGTACCAGTTCGCGCGGCAGGAAGACCTGGTACGGCATCGCGTCGTCCACCACGGCGGTCACCCGCAGGCGTCCGACACGGCCGTCCTCGAAGGTGAGTACAGCGGTACGGCCCTCCCGCCAGCCGTGCGCGGCGGCCACGGCGGCGGTGACGACGACGGTGTTCCCGCGAGGTGCCCGCACGGTGTACGCCTGCTCGAAACCAGGCGACACCCCGGCCGCCGACAGGGGCGCCCTGCCCTCGCCGCCGTAGACCGTCGTCGACAGCGGTGCCGTGCCCTCGACCTGGGCGACCGCCGCCTCCGACAGGCCCGGTGTCCCCCGGGACACGACCGCCGCCTCGGCCCGTACGGCCGCGGCCTGCCGCGTGGTGTCGGCACTCTGGGTGGTCTGCACGGCACTGGTGATCAGCACGGCGAAGGCGACGGTCGCCAGCACCGGGGCGATCGTGGCGGACGTGCGGCGCACGGCTGTGACCATGTTCTCGCGTACGAGCACGGCGGTCGCACCGGGGCGCCGGGCGAGCGGCCGGGTCAGCGCCCCGGTCAGGGGCCCGGCCAACGCCGGCAGGAGGAGGGTCGGTCCGGCCGTCAGGCCCATGGCCGCGCCCAGGGCCAGCAGCACCATGGCATCGGCCCCCGCGAAGGCCGTACCCGCCGAGCAGACCGCGCCCAGGCCCGTGGCCACCAGTCCGGTGATCCACCGGCGCCGGGTCATCGGCCGGCTGTCCACCGCCGCCTCCCGCATCGCCTCCAGCGGCTTCACCCGGGACGCCCGCCGCGAGGCCGCCCCGGCCCCGGCGAGTGCCACCGCCACGCCCAGGGCCCAGGCGGCCGCCGGCACCCACCAGCGGATGATCACCTCGAACCCCGCCGGCTGGAAACCCGCGTCGATCAGCAGCCCGGTCATCGCGGGCGCGAGCCCCGCTCCCACGACCGCGCCCGCCCCGGCGCCGACGACGCCCACCACCAAAGCCTCCCCGTACACCAGCCGCCGCACCTGCCGCGGTGTGGCGCCGATCGTGCGCAGCAGGCCGAACTCGCGGCGCCGCTGGGCGACGGCGAACGCGAACGTCGAGGACACGTTGAACACGGTGACGAACGCGGACAGCAGTGCCATGGCGGTGAGCACCTGGCCGCCGATCCAGCGCGTCATCTCGTCCTGCCGCGGCGCGAGCGCGTCCCGGGCGGCACCGGTCAGGACCGTGCCGTCGCCGCCGGTGACGCGCCGCGCGGCGTCCGCGACCCGGGTGGGGTCGGTGCCGGGTTCGAGGACCAGGCCGATGGTCCTTACTCCGCCCGCCAGTTCGGCGGCTTTCCCGTCGGTGACGTAGTAGCCGGGGCCGTTCAGCGTCCCGGACACCGAGAAGCGCCGGGGCCCGCGCGCCGTCAGCACCGTGAGCGGCTCGCCCGGGCGGTGCCCGAGGGACGCGTCCACGACGATCTCAGCCGCCGTGGCCGGCGGCCTGCCCGCGCTCAGGCCGTACGAGGCGAGCGCCGCGGTCGACCAGGGGTGGCCCTGCCGCTCCCCCGTGCGCTGCTCGCTGCCCGGTACCTGCGCGTAGAAGGACCTGTCGGCCACGGCGGCAGCCACTCCCGGCAGTCCGGCGAGCCTCCGTCGCAGCTCCTCGGCGCGCTCCGGCGCCCACGGCGGGTTCTCCGTGAACACCCCGCCGCTCCGCTCCCCCGCCGGGCTCTGCACCAGCACCGGCGCCCCCGCGAGCCGCCCCGGCACACCCGTACCGTCCGACAGCAGGACCAGCGCGCTCATGGTGACGACCGCGACGCCCAGCGCCACGGCCACGAAGGACCCCAGGAAGGAGGTCCACCTCTCCCTCGCCGTCGCCAGACCGATCACGGCCGCACCTCCAGGGCGGCCGTCCGCGCCGCGATCGCCTCGGCGCCCTCCGCGCCCGGCAGTTCGTCCGCGAGCCGGCCGTCGGCCAGCAGCAGCACCCGGTCCGCGTACGCCGCCGCGGCCGGGTCGTGCGTCACCATCACGACCGTCTGGCCACGGCTGTCCACCAGGTCGCGCAGCAGCCGCAGCACGACCCTCGAGGCACCGCTGTCCAGCGCGCCGGTCGGCTCGTCGGCGAAGAGGACGGCGGGCCGCGCGATCATCGCCCGCGCGATCGCGACGCGCTGCTGCTGGCCCCCGGACAGTTCGCTCGGCCGGTGCCCCTGACGCTCCGCGAGCCCGACCGCGTCGAGTGCCGCCCGCACCTCGTCCGCCGCCGGGCGTGACCCCGCCAGTCTCAGGGGCAGTTCGACGTTCTGCGCGGCGGTCAGTGCCGACACCAGGTTGAACGCCTGGAAGACGAACCCGACCCGCTCCCGGCGCAGCACCGTCAGCGCGTTCTCGTCCAGCCCGCCCAGTTCCGTGCCGCCGATCAGCACCTCCCCCGCGCTCGGCCGGTCGATGCCCGCCGCGCAGTGCAGCAAGGTGGACTTGCCGGAACCGGAGGGGCCCATGACGGCCGTCATCGTCCCGGCCGCGAAGTCGAGGGTCACGTCGTCGAGCGCGGTGACGGCACGCTCGCCGGAGCCGTAGCGCTTGGTCAGCGACCGGAGCCGGACGGGCGGCACGGTCGAAGTGCCGTGCCGCGTACTTGTGTTGGTCGTGGTCATGTCTTCAAGGCAACGACAGCGGCACCGTCCGGCACATTGCCGCCCGGGCGAGAGCCGATACTCCACCTGGCACTACTGCCCTGGCCGCCCCGCGCCGCTACGGTCGACCGCGTGACCACCCCCGAACCGTCCTGGAGGCCCTCAACCGCAGCCCGTTGGGGTTTCTCCGCACCGCCTGGCCGTGGCGCGCGCTGGCATACCTGCTGTCCGGCGGATCGTTCGCGACCGGCGTGTACATCGGTGTCGGCGGACTGTTCGGCGCGCCCGTCGGCACGGTCGCCAGGGTGCTCTGCGCGGGTGCCGTCCTGGTCTTCGCCGCCGCCCTCTCCGGTCCCCTGGAGCGGCGCCGACTCGCTCTCGTGGACACCGGCGAACGCCCGGGGTCGCCGGGCGGTCCACGGGCCGTCGGCTACGGCGTCGTGTCGGTCCTGGCGGTCGGCTGGATGGACCTCGGCGTCGTCCTGGTCTCGCTCGGCATCCCGGGTTTCCTCCTCCTCGCGCCCTTCCAGCCCACCGCATCGACCTGGCAGGCGGTGGCCGGTCCCGTCGCGGGCGCGCTGCTGCTGCCCGTGGCCGCGTACCCCGTCACCGCGTGGGCCGGGGTGCGCGCCGCCGTGACCCGTGCCGTGCTCTGCCCGAAGGACCGCGAACTGCGTGAGGTCGTACGGTCCCGGGCCCGCCTCGTCGACGCCTTCGAGACCGAACGCCGCCGCATCGAACGCGACCTGCACGACGGCGCCCAGCAACGCCTCGTCGCCCTCACCATGAAACTGGGCCTCGCCGGGCTCGATCTGCCGCCCGGCAGCGCGGCGGCGCGGCAGGTCGGCGAGGCCCACACGCTCGCCAAGGAGGCGCTCACCGAGCTGCGTGAACTGATCCGGGGCATCCATCCGCAGATCCTCACGGAACGCGGACTGCCCGCCGCCGCACGGGACATCGCCGGACGCTGCCCGGTCCCCGCCGACCTCGACCTCGACCTCCCCGGCCGCCTGCCGGCCACCGTCGAGCAGACGGCGTACTACGTGACCGTCGAGGCCCTCACCAACATCGCCCGGCACAGCGGCGCCGACCGCTGCCGTGTCACCGCCCGGTGCGAGGGTGGTGTGCTCCGCCTCGACATCGAGGACAACGGCTCCGGTGACGCCGACCCCGCTCGCGGTACGGGCCTGACCGGCCTCGCCGACCGCATCGCCGCGGCCGACGGCAGAATGCTCCTGTCCAGCCCGCCGGGCGGGCCCACACTCCTCAGGGCGGAGATCCCGTGCGGCAGTCCCTCCGCCTAGTCATCGCGGAGGACGCCGTCCTCCTGCGCGAAGGTCTCGTCCATCTGCTGGAGCGCTTCGGCCACCGGGTCCTCGCCGCCGTGGGCGACGGCCCCGCGCTGCTCGGCGCCGCCCGGCAGCACCGGCCCGACCTGGTGATCACCGACGTCCGGATGCCACCCGGCCAGACCGACGAAGGGCTGCGCACGGCCCGCCTGCTCCAGGCCGAGCAGCCCGGGCTCGCGGTCCTCGTCCTCAGCCAGTACGTGGAGCAGACCTTCGCCGACGAGCTCCTCGACGACCGCCGCGGCAGCGTCGGCACGGGCTACCTCCTCAAGGAACGCGTCGGCGACGTCGAGGAGTTCGCCGATGCCGTCACCCGCGTGGCCGCCGGGGCGACCGTCGTCGACCCCGAGGTCGTACGGCAGCTCCTCGCCCGCCGCCGCGACCCGCTGGACCGGCTCACGCCCAGGGAACGCGAGGTCCTCGCCCTGATGGCCGAGGGCCGCTCCAACGCGGCGATCGCCCGCCGACTCGTCGTCACGGACGCCGCCGTCGCGAAGCACATCGCGAGCATCCTCCAGAAGCTCGACCTCCCCCCGTCAGCCCCCGACGACCACCGCCGGGTGCTGGCGGTACTGGCCTATCTCCGGGCCTGAACCGTATGGCGCCAACGGGTGAATGCGGGCGTCGCGCGTAGCGGCCGGCGCGGTCCCGGGAAGGCATCCACCATGCCGAAGTTCCTGATCCAGGCCACGTACACGCCCGAAGGCACCAAGGGGCTGCTCAAGGAAGGTGCCAGCGGGCGGCGGGCTGTCGTCGATCAAGTCGTCACCGGCCTCGGGGGGCGGGTCGAGGCCATGTACTACGCCTTCGGGGCGGACGACCTCGTGATGATCGTGGACATTCCCGACACCGTCTCCATGGCCGCCGTCAGCCTCACCGTCAAGGCCAGCGGCGCCATCCGGTCGCGGGCGACCCCGCTGCTCACCGTCGACGAGATCGACGAGGCCACCCGCCGGCAGGTCGCGTTTCGCGCTCCTGGAGCGTAGGCGGCCCTCAGGGCGCATTACTTTGTGGAGGCATGGGGGGCATACGCAGGGATCCGCGAGGGTGGTGGGAGCACGGGCGGGCGCTGACGGCCGCCAACCCGCTCCTCGTCGACATCGGCGTCGCGCTGCTCGTGCAGTGCGCGATGACCATGCCGTTCGTCGTGCCGCGTGCGGCCGGGGCGCCGCCCGCGACCTGGGGCGCGTACGGGCTGAGCACGCTCACGGTGCTGCCTCTGGTCTGGCGGCGGCACGCTCCCGTCGCGGTGCTGTTCGCGGTGCTGGCCACCACCGCGCTGTACGGACTGGCCGTGGACGGGCCCGGGCAGCCGCTGCCGTACACCGGGCTCGTGATCACGTACACGGTCGCCGCGCTGTCGCCCGCGTGGAATCGGCTCGTCACCGCGGGTGTGCTGCTGGTCGCCGTTCCGGTGGGGGTGTGGCTCAACACGCGGTCCGCGCGTGAACTGACCTTCTCCCTCATCGTGTTCACGGCCGCCTATGTCTTCGGGCGGCTCACCGATGCCCGTCAGCGGGCGAACCGCGTCGAGGCCGAGCAGGCCGCCGCACGCGAACGGGCCCGGATCGCACGGGAGATGCACGACATCCTCTCCCACGCCGTGAGCCTGATGATCGTGCAGGCGGAGGCCGGACCGGTGGCGGTGCGTGCCGCGCCCGAGCGGGCGGAGGCCGCCTTCGACGCGATCTCCGCGACCGGGCGGGACGCCATGACACAGCTGCGCCGGATGCTGGGTGTGCTGCGGGAGGGGGCCGACGACGGCGCCGCCCCGCGTGAACCGCAGCCGGGGCTCGCGGAGCTGCCCGCACTCCTCGACGGGGTGCGGGCCGGGGGCCTCGACGTCACGTTCGGGACGGCGGGAGACGTCCGGCCCGTACCGGAGGCGGTGGCCGCCACCGTCTTCCGGATCGTCCAGGAGTCCCTGACCAATACCGTCCGGCACGCCGGAGCACGTACCGTCGCCGTACAACTCACCTACGGGAGCGGCGACTTGGATGTCAGGGTGACCGATGACGGGCGCGGTCCGCGACCCGGCCGCGGCGGGCACGGGCACGGGCTCGCCGGGATACGGGAGCGGGCCACGGCACACGGAGGGAGCGCGGTGACGGGGCGGGGAGCGGACGGCCGGGGGTTCGAGGTGCGCGTGACGATCCCCGTACCGGCCGCGGCGGAGGTGGGGCCGTGACGATCCGGGTCGTGGTGGCCGACGACCAGGAGCTGGTGCGCAGCGGCTTCGCGATGATCCTGGACGTCCAGCCGGACATCGAGGTCGTCGCGGAGGCGGGCGACGGGGCCGAGGCGGTCGAGGCGGTGCGGCGGCACGCGCCCGATGTGGTGCTGCTCGACATCCGGATGCCACGCGTGGACGGGATCGAGGCCTGCCGCGCGATCAGCGCCCTCGGCGACTGCCGGACCGTGATGCTCACGACCTTCGACTCCGACGAGTACGTCTACGAGGCACTGCACGCGGGCGCGAGCGGCTTCCTGCTCAAGGACGTACGCCGGGACGATCTCGTGCACGCCGTACGGGTCGTCGCCCGGGGCGACTCGCTGCTCGCGCCGTCCGTGGCCCGGCGTCTGGTCGAGCAGTACACACGGCCCGCCGCCGCCCGGCCCCGCCGTCCCGATCCTCACCTCGATGTGCTGACCGGGCGGGAGCGGGAGACGCTGCTGCTGCTCGCGCGGGGCCTGTCGAACGCCGAGATCGCCGCCGAGCTGGTGGTCAGCGACCACACGGTGAAGACGCATGTCGGCAACGTGCTGGCGAAGCTGGGGCTGCGGGACCGGATCCAGGCCGTGATCTGCGCGTACGAGACGGGGCTGATCGCGGCGGGTGATCCCCCGCCCGGGGGATCCGGCCGGGACGGTTCCTCCCCCGCGTCGGCGAGGAACTGACCCGCCGGAACCGCCCGCGGGGGCGATCCGTGAGAAGGGGCCGGTCCGGAGGATGGGGCTGTTGACAACATCGCCCCGCACCCACGGAGTTGACCATGCCACGTACCCGTTTGCTGACCGCCGCCGTGCTCGTCGTGGGAGTCGTGGCGGGGCCCTCGGCCCTCCCGGCCGCCGCCTCCGCCCCGGCCGCCCCGTCCCCCGCGGTGTCCGCCGTGTCCGCGCAGGTCCCGAACCCGGCGCTCGAAGCCGCCATCGCGAACCTCCCCAGCGCCGACGCGACAGCCGCCCTGGTACGGGTCGGCGGCAAGGGGGGTGTGTGGCGGGGCAGTTCAGGTGTGCACGACCTGCGGAGCGACCGGCCCGCCGACCCGGCCGCCCGCTTCCGCGCCGGTTCCGTGACCAAGGTCTTCACTGCGGCCGTCGCCCTGCAACTGGCCGCGGAAGACCGGCTGGACCTGGACCGCACCGCCCGCTCCTACCTCCCGGAGCTGATCCCGGCGTCGTACAAGAACGTCACCGTCCGGCAGCTCCTCAACCACACGCACGGCATCCCGGCCCCCGACTTCCCCGGCACCACCGTCGAGGAGGCGTACGAGAACCGCTTCAAGGTGTACGACCCGCGCGCCATGGTCCGCTCGGCGACGTCGAAGCCGCCGGAGTTCGCGCCGGGCGAGCGGCAGCACTACCTCAACATCGGGTACACGATCACCGGTCTGCTCATCGAGCGCGTCACCCACGACTCGTACGAGGATCAGGTCGCCCTACGGGTGCTCGAGCCACTGGGGCTGTGCGACACCTACTCGCCGGGGCCGAACCCGCGCATCGCCGGTCCGCACAACCACGGCTACCAGACGATGCGGCTCGACGACGGCACCGTCGGACTCCGCGACGTGTCCGTGTGGGGGTCGACGGACGGCTGGGCGGCCGGGGACATCATCTCGACCACCGCGGACCTCGAACGGTTCACCGAGGCCCTGTTCCAGGGCCGAATCGTGCGCGGGCCGCTCCTGGAGGAGATGTTCACCCTGCCGAAGGTGACCGACTTCAAGACCGGGGAGCCGGCCGCGTACGCCTCGGGCCTGTCGATGAAGGTGCTGGGCGGCCGCGAGGTGTGGGGCAAGACGGGAGGCCGCTGGGGCTACAACGCGGCCATCGCGGGCACCCGCGAGGGCTCCCGCTCCCGCACCCTCGTCTACAGCGTCAACTCCACCGACGCCAAGGGCCAGGACATGAACAAGGTGGCCCAGAACATCATGGTGGCGACCTACGGCAGGCCGTAGGCCGCGTGTCGAGTCGTGCTCCGACCGCCCCTGAGCAGCCCCCGACCCGACCCGGAAAAGCCCCTGAGACGGACACCGCACGGTCGGCAGCGCACCTAACGTGACGACGGGGCCCCGGCCGGTCCGCCCGCCCGACACAACCGCTCTCTCCCGAGGAGGACTCATGCCGTTACGGGGCAGATCCGCACTGCGGCGCGTCGCCGCGCGGGGCACGACCATGGCCGTGGGAGCCGTCATGGCCGTCACCACCACCGGCCTCGCCGCCGCTCCCGCGGTCCACGCGTTGTCGTCTGCCACCGGGACCCTGCGGTGGTCACCGTGTGACGACCCGGAGAAGCCCGGAGCCGAGTGCGCCACTCTTTCGGTGCCGGTCGACTGGGCCCACCCGGACGGGCCGAGACTCGACCTGGCCGTGGCCCGCCGCCAGGCCACCGACCCCGGCGCGCGCGTCGGCTCGATGGTGTTCGGCCCCGGAGGGCCGGGCGACTCGGGTGTGGAGAGGGTGGTGCGCGGCATCAGCCGGTTCAGTCCCGAGGTCCGCCGCAGGTTCGACATCGTCAGCTTCGACCCGCGCGGCGTGGGCGGCAGCAACCCGGTGACCTGCTCCGGCGACCTGCTCGCGAAGCGGCCGTCACCGGAGCTGAGGAGCCAGGCGGATTTCGACGCCACGCTGGCCTACAACAGGCGGCTCCGTGCCGACTGCGGGGACCGTACCGGCCCCGTGTTCGACCACCTCGACACCGCCCAGACGGTCCGGGACGTGGACGCCCTCCGGGCCGCCCTCGGCGAGCGGAAACTGACGTTCCACGGCAGCTCCTACGGCACGCTGCTCGGCGCTCAGTACGCCGAGACCTACCCGCGCCGCGTGCGCGCGATGGTGCTGGAGAGCGTCATGGACCACAGTGTCCCGACCACCCGTGACTTCCTGAGGTCCGAAGCGGCCACGGCACAGGATTCGTTCCGCGAGTTCGTGAAGTGGTGCGACGGCGCCCCGGGCTGCGCGCTGCACGGCCGCGGCGTCCGCGCCGTCTGGCAGGGCCTGTTGGCCCGTGCCGGGCGCGGCGAACTGGAGGACCCGGCGAAGCCGGGCACCGCACTGTCGTCCTCGGACCTGGTCAACACGGTCGCGTTCCGGAAGTTCTACCAGGCCGACTACGCCGGCCTGGCCACCGCGATCGCGGGGATGGACGCGAGCAAGCCGCTGCCCGCGTCGCCCACCTCGACAGCGCCGCTGCCTCCGGCCACCCCGGTCTTCTGCTCGGACTGGCACCTGCCCGTGCGCGACTACCGGGAGTACGCCTCGCTCGTCGCCCTGATGAACAGGACCGCGCCCGACCTGCCTCACCTGCTGCCGCTCCACGTGGCAGCGGCGTGTCTGGGCGCGCCGACCGCCAACCCGCAGCACCGCCTGGACGCACACGGCGCCCCGCCGATCCTGGTGTCCAACGCGCTGCACGACCCCGCCACCGGCTACCCGTGGGCGGTCTCGGTGGCCCGGCAGCTCGGCCGCAGCGGCGTGCTCCTCACCTACGAAGGCCACGGCCACGGCAGCGTCACCAGCGGCCCGTGCATGCGGGACGCCGTGGACGGCTACCTCACCGACCTGGCAGTCCCACCACGGGGCACCAGTTGCCCCGCCGTGCCGTCCTGACAGCTTGCCGTCACACAGGCCCTGGCCGTCACCGGCCTCACCCGGCCGACGGCGTCGCCCGTACCAGGCCCGTCTGGTAGGCGATGACGACCAGTTGCGCCCGGTCGCGGGCGTCCAGCTTCGTCATGGCCCGGTGGATGTGGGTGCGTACGGTCAGCGGGCTGAGTGTCAGGTCCTCGGCGATCTCCGTGTTGGACAGGCCCTCCGCGGCCAGGGCCATCACCTCGCGTTCGCGGACCGTGAGGTCGGCGAGGCGCTCCGGCGGTGCCAGAGGGGTGCCGGGGGCGGGGGCCAGCAGGAAGCGGGTGATGAGGGAGCGGGTCGCGGAGGGCGAGAGGAGGGAGTCACCGCAGGCCACCGTGCGCAGACCGGTGAGCAGGGTGTCGGCGGTGACGTCCTTGCCGAGGAAGCCGCTGGCACCGGCGCGCAGGGCCTCGGCGACGTAGTCCTCGGTCTCGAAGGTGGTCAGGATGAGGACGCGGGTGGCGGACAGCTCCGGGTCGGCGCAGAGCGTCGCGGTGGCGGCGAGGCCGTCGGTGCCGGGCATGCGGATGTCCATGAGGACGATGTCGGGGCGGTGGACGCGGGTCAGCTCCACCGCCTCCGCGCCGTCGGAGGCCTCGGCGACCACCTCCATGTCCGCGCAGGAGTCGATGAGGATCCGGAACGTGGCCCGCAGCAGGGCCTGGTCGTCGGCGAGCAGCACCCTGATGCTCATGGCGTGGTTCCTTCCGGGAGGCCGGGGGAGGGTTGCAGCGGCAGCGCGGTGGTGACCTCGAAACCGCCCTGGGGGCGGGGACCCGCGCACAGCTCGCCGCCGATGGAGTGGGCGCGTTCGCGCATGCCCATGACGCCGAAGCCGCGTCCCCGGTCGGGCTCCGGTTTGCTGGGGCCCTCGTTGAGGACCGTGATCAGCAGACGGGAGTGGGTGTATTCGAGGCGGACGTGGGCGGCCTCGGCGGCGGCGTGCTTGGTGACGTTGGTGAGGGCCTCCTGCACGATCCGGAACGCCGTCAGATCCACGCCCGGTGAGAGCGGCTTCGGCTCCCCTTCCGTCGCGACGGTGACCTGAAGGCCCGCCGACTCGCACGCCGCGACCAGCTCGGGCAGCCGGGCCAGGCCCGGGGACGGTTCCAGCCCGGGAGAGCCGGGGGTGTCGTCGTTGTGACGCAGCAGGCCCAGCGTGGCCTTCAGTTCCCGCAGCGCGGAGGACGTGGTGCCGGTCAGGTCGGTGAGGATCTTCTGGGTCTGCTCGGGGTTGGTGAGGGCGAGGTGCGCCGCCGTGCCGGCCTGGGCGTTGGCCAGGGCCATGTGGTGGGCGACCACGTCGTGGAGCTCCCGGGCGATGCGCATCCGCTCCTCGGTGACGCGCAGCCGGGCCTCCTCCTCCCGGGTGCGCTCGGCGTGTTCGGCACGGGCCTGCACCGACCGGAGGTAGGCGCGCCGCAGCTGGGTCGTCTTCCCGGCGGCGAGCGGCAGCATCAGCCAGAAGATCGGGCCGATCGTCCTGAGCAGCAGCGAGAGGTGGTTCATGGAGTCGGCGAACACGGCCGCGAGCGTCACCGCGACCAGGGTGGTGAGGCCGTAGGCGCGGGTGGACCTGCGGTCGGTCAGCGCGGCCAGCCAGTAGAGCGCCGCCATGACCGGTGCCAGCAGCAGGGGCGTGACCAGGTAGCCGAGCGCGACCGCCACCACCGTGCAGGTCCCGGCGACGACGACGGCGGTGCGCGGGTGCGTGCGGTGCTTGAGCAGGGCGAGGCAGGCCACCCCCATGAGGGCGGTGGCGGCCTTGTCCTGGTCCGGTGGATCGGCGCCGGGCAGGGTGAGCGAACCGCCGAGGGTCGCGCAGCCCATCAGCGCCAGGACCAGCACCAGGTCGACGAGGAACGCGTGGCGGGCAGAGAACTCCTCGAGGCGGTCCGCGTAGCGCCGCTCCAGGCTGATACTCATCGGGCTCTCCGGTCGGTGGGGCTGGGACCATCGTGGTCGACTTCGGGCCCAAACGCCCGAGGGGCCGCCCGTGTCCTTCGCCACGGGCGGCCCTGGTGGGGGCGGGGTCAGGTGCGCGCCGGCTCCAGGTCGGGCGCGGTGTCCGGGGCCGGTTCCGTCTCGGCCCGTCGGCTGAGCGCCTCTCCCTCCACGTCCACCCGGGGCAGCGCCCGGTCCAGCCACTTCGGCAGCCACCACGCCTTGTCGCCGAGCAGGGCGAGCACGGCGGGCACGATCGCCATCCGTACGACGAAGGCGTCGAAGAGGACGGCGGTGGCGAGACCGAAGCCGATCATCTTGATCATGGAGTCGCTCTCGCCGATGAACCCGGCGAAGACCGCGATCATGATGAGGGCCGCCGCAGCGACCACACGGGCGCTGTGCCGGAAGCCGGACGTGACCGCCTGCGCGGGCGACTCTCCGTGGACGTAGGCCTCCCGCATCCGGGAGACGAGGAACACCTCGTAGTCCATCGCGAGGCCGAAGACGATGCCCACCAGGAAGATCGGCATCAGGCTCATGATCGGACCGGTCTGCTCCACACCGAGGAGTTCCGCGCCGTGGCCCTGCTGGAAGACCACGACGACCGCGCCGAGCGAGGCCAGCACCGACAGCAGGAAGCCGAGGGCCGCCTTGAGCGGGACGAGCAGCGACCGGAAGACCACCAGCAGCAGCACGATCGCCAGACCGACCACGACGATCAGATACGGGATCAGCGCGGCCTGCACCTTCTCGGCGATGTCGATGTTCATCGCGGTGCTGCCGGTGACCTCGTAGCTCGCGCCGGTGCCGGACTCGATGCCGGGCCGCTCGTCCCGGATGGTCGTCACCAGGTTCTTGGTCTTCTCGTCGGTGGGCGCGGTGGACGGCACCACGGAGAAGACGGCGGTGTCACCGGCGTCGTTGAAACGCGCCGGGGAGACGGACACGACGCCCTTCGTGGCGCCGATCTCCTGGGCGATCGAGTCCGCGGCCTTCTGGGGGTCGGCGGCGCCCTTGCCGTCCACGACGACGGTCAGCGGCCCGTTGAAGCCCGGCCCGAAGCCCTCGGCGAGGGCGTCGTAGGCCCGGCGCTCGGTGGTGGAGGTGGGCTTGGCCTCGTCGCCGGGCATGCCCAGCTGGAGGTCGGCCGCGGGCAGCGCGAGGGCGCCGAGACCGACGACGCCGAGCAGCAGGACGGGTATGGGGCGGCGCAGCACGAGCCCGGCCCAGCGGGCTCCGCCGTTGGTCTCGGTGCTCTGCTCGATCCGGCCGCTCTTGCGGGCCCCCCGCGGGAGCACCGCGTTCGGCCAGAAGCCGAGGAACGCCGGGACGAGGGTCAGTGCGATCAGTACGGCGACGACGACCGCGCCCGCCGCGGCCAGGCCCATCTTGGTGAGCATCGGGATACCGACCACGGCGAGCCCGGCCAGCGCGATGACGACGGTGAGCCCGGCGAAGACCACCGCGGACCCGGCCGTGCCCACGGCCATGCCGACCGCCTCCTGCGGCGTACTGCCCTTGGCGCGTTCCTCCCGGTAGCGGGACACCACGAACAGGGCGTAGTCGATGCCGACGGCCAGGCCCAGCATCATCGCCAGGGTGCCGGTGGTGGTGGACAGGCCGAGGGCGGAGGACAGGGCGAGGATCGTGGCCATGCTGACGCCGACGCCGACGACGGCGGTCAGCAGGGGCAGCCCGGCGGCGGCCAGCGAGCCGAAGGTGACGAGCAGCACGACGGCGGCGATCGCGACACCGATCACTTCGGCCATGCCGCCCGGCCCGCCTTCGTCGGCCAGCGCGGTGCCGCCCGCCTCGACGGTCAGCCCGGCGTCCCGGGCTCCCTCGAGGGTGTGCTCCAGGTGGGTCCGGCCGGCGTCGGTGAGGTCGGTGGCCTTGACCTTGTAGGTGACGGTCGCGAAGGCGGTCGAGCCGTCCTTGCTGATCGTCTTCGCCTGGAACGGGTCGACCGCGCTCGCGACCTGCGCACCGTCGCCCAGGCCGGACACGGCCTTCTCGATGGCCTCCTTGTTCTCGGCGGCGGTCACCTTCTCGCCGCCCGGCGCGATGAAGACGACCCGGGCCGTCGCCCCGTCGGCCGTGGCGCCCGGGAAGCGCTGTTCCATGAGGTCGAACGCCTTCTGGGACTCGATGCCGGGCATCGAGAACTCCTCGTCGACGGCCCCCGGCGCCTTGAGGGCGCCGAGCCCCACGGCGGCCAGGACGGCCGCCCAGACCAGGGCGACGTACCAGCGTCGCCGGAAGGCCAGTCGGCCCACTCGATACAGGAAAGTTGCCACGGCAGCAGGTCTCCACATCCGGTGTCGATCGTCCGCCCAGCGTGTCCGTGAGGGGGCCCCCGCGTCGTCGTGCGGCTGCCGACAATCCGGACTACTGAGAACGCAGTACGACCGGGCCACCGGGTCCGCCTCGGGTACGACAATCCCGGGCCTTGCCAGGCGACCTGTGGTAGCTTGGCTGGCGTTGCAGTTTTGGTTCCCAGAGACTTCGAGTGCTCTATCGACCTTTGTCGACGAGCACTCTTTTTAGTTCTCCGAGGGTTTTCGGATCTCTCCGAGGGTGATCATTTCGGCGACTCCGAGTCCGTAAAGTGCGGATCTCGGTTACTGCCCTCAAGGGAGATTCATTATGGCTACCGGCACCGTGAAGTGGTTCAACTCGGAAAAGGGCTTCGGCTTCATCGAGCAGGAGGGTGGCGGCCCGGACGTCTTCGCCCACTACTCGAACATCGCCACCTCCGGCTTCCGTGAGCTTCAGGAAGGCCAGAAGGTCACCTTCGATGTCACGCAGGGCCAGAAGGGCCCGCAGGCCGAGAACATCGTTCCCGCCTGACGCTGACGCCTGACGCTGACGCGTTCGACGTGACCGGGGCCCGCACCCATGTGGTGCGGGCCCTTGGGCCTGTCTGACGAATCCCCGTCTGCTCCGCGACGCCTGGCACGCACGCTCGCCGCGTTGCCGAACCGCCCACGTGGCTCCGCCGCGAGGGCGCTCCGGCGCCTTGCGATCGCACGCGCCAGACGCCGCGGAGCCCGCCCTTCGGGCGGACGACGGGGATCCATCAGACAGGCCCTAGCACGTTTCATTCCCTACCCGGCTCATTCTTGCGAATCCTGGTGCGGCCCCCAGAGGCTGTCTGACCTCCCGGAATTCCCCGATACGTGCCGCATCGAGGAAGGATCCCCTTGGATCGCACCGCTCGCAAGAACAACGGCTCGTCCCACTCCCGCAGGGCGGGGGGTGGCCGGAACAGCTCCTCTCGTTCGGCCGGATCTGGACGGGGCAACCCGCGGCGCCGTCCCGCGCCCGGCGGCGAGTTCGCGCCGCCCGCCACCATCACCCCGGCACTGCCCGCCGTCGAGGCGTTCGCCGACCTCGACCTGCCCGAGCGGCTGCTGACCGCGCTGCGGGGCGAGGGCGTGGTGGAGCCGTTCCCCATCCAGGCGGCGACGCTGCCGAACTCGCTGGCCGGGCGTGACGTCCTGGGCCGCGGGCGCACGGGGTCGGGCAAGACCCTCGCCTTCGGTCTCGCCGTGCTGGCCCGTATCGACGGGCAGCGGGCCGAGCCCAAGCAGCCGGTGGCGCTCGTCCTCACGCCCACCAGGGAACTGGCCCAGCAGGTCACCGACGCGCTCACGCCCTACGCCCGCGCGCTGCGTCTGCGGCTCGCGACGGTGGTCGGCGGGATGTCGATCGGCCGCCAGGCGAGCGCGCTGCGCGGCGGTGCCGAGGTCGTCGTCGCGACGCCCGGCCGGCTCAAGGACCTCATAGACCGCGGCGACTGCCGGCTGGACCGGGTCTCGGTCACCGTCCTGGACGAGGCCGACCAGATGACCGACATGGGCTTCATGCCGCAGGTGACGGCCCTTCTCGACCAGGTGCGCCCCGATGGGCAGCGGCTGCTGTTCTCGGCCACGCTGGACCGCAACGTCGACCGTCTGGTCCGCACCTACCTCCACGACCCGGTGGTCCACTCGGTCGACCCGTCCGCGGGCGCGGTCACCACGATGGAGCATCACCTGCTGCACGTGGAGGACGACGACAAGCACGCCACCACGACGGAGATCGCCGCCCGCGACGGACGCGTGATCATGTTCCTGGACACCAAGCACGCCGCCGACCGGCTGGCCAAGAAGCTGCTCGCCGTCGGGGTGCGCGCCTCGGCCCTGCACGGCGGGAAGTCCCAGTCCCAGCGCACCCGGACCCTGGCCCGGTTCAAGGACGGCGAGGTCACGGTCCTGGTGGCCACCAACGTCGCCGCCCGCGGCATCCACGTCGACAACCTCGACCTCGTCGTCAACGTGGACCCGCCCGGCGACCACAAGGACTATCTGCACCGGGGCGGCCGTACCGCCCGGGCCGGCGAGTCGGGCACCGTCGTCACGCTGGTCCTGCCGCACCAGCGGCGCGAGACGGCCCGGCTGATGGCCGACGCCGGCATCACGCCGCGGATCACCCGGGTCCGCTCGGGCGAGGCGGAGCTGGGCCGTATCACCGGCGCCCAGGCGCCGTCGGGTGTGCCCGTCGTCCTCACCCCGCCGCCCGCCGAGAACCGCCCGGCGCGCACGGGTGCCGCCCCGCGCCCCCGGCGCAACAGGCCCTCCCGGGGCCGCCGCCGCTGAACCGCCGCACGGGGCGGCACGTAGCGCGATCCGCGCCACGTGCCGCCCCGTTCACGTCGCCACGTGCCGCTGCGTGTCGCCACGTGCCCTACGTGTCGCTCCGCGCCGGAGACAGCCGCACCACCGTGCCCTCCCCGTTCGCGGACAGCAGCAGGGAACCGTCCGGGGCCGCGGTGAGGCCCGCGAACCGGTGGGCCAGGCCGGGGACCTGGTGAGTGAAGAGCGCGGGAGCCGGGCGGGGGCCGGTGCCCGGGGGGATGCCGACCGCCAGTGATTCGGCCTCGACACGGGTGGCACCCGTCGCCGGGGAGACCGACCACAGTCGGCGGTGTTCGGTGTCCACGGTGAAGAGTTCGCCGTCGTGGAAGGCGAGTCCCTGGGGTGCGCCGAGGTCCTCCGCGACCGGCACCGCCCCGCCGTCGTCTTCGACGCGCAGGACCGCTCCGCGCCGGTCGTCGCTGACGTAGCACCGCTGCTCGGCGTCGAAGGCCACGTCCACGGGGTGGTCCAGGCCCTCGGCGAGGACGGTGACCGTGTCGGTCCCGTCGATGGCGACGACCCGGCCGGCGCCCGTCTCGGCGACGACCAGGGCGCCGTCGGCCCGGGTCGCGATGCCCAGGGGCTGGTTCAGGCCGGTCGCCCTGAGCCGGGTCGTCCCGGCGGCGGGGTCGTAGGTCTGGACGGTGCCGAACTGCGAGGTGGTGTGCAGGAGCCCGCCGTCGGCCGTGATGCCGTGGAAGAAGGGCTGGAGGATCTCCGTCGCGACGTCGCCCGAGCCGCCCTCGTCGGGTTGGTCCGGGCGGGCCAGCCGGTAGTGGTCGGCCGCGTACACCGTGCCGCCCAGGTCGATCGTCACGCCGTAAGGGCCGTCCAGGCCGCGGGGCACGACCGGGCGGGTGCGGCCGTCGGCGTGCAGTTCCGTGATGCCGCCGCTGGCGAAGCTGGAGACGAACATGCGGTTCTCCGCGTCGAACGCGGCGTTGTCCAGGCCCGTGACCCCGCTGGTGACCAGCGTGCGCGAGCCCGTGCCGTGCAGGTCGACGCGGGTGACGATGCCCTCGGGGCCGCGGGAGAGGACGTGGAGGACGCCGCCCAGGTCGAAGCGGACCGCGACCGGGTCGTGCACGTCCTCGGCGACCATCTCGGGCACCCCGCCGTCGGGCGGGATGCGCCAGACCTGCCCGCTGATCATGTGCGGGTAGTAGAGGCAGCCGTCCGGGCCCAGCTGCATCGCGTTGCCGAAGGCCAGCCCGTCGGTGAGGACGGCCGGGTCGCCGCCTTCGGGGAAGAGTTCCAGCAGCCGGCCGTTCATCTTCATCTCGTTGACGAAGAGCCGGTCGCCGACGCAGGTGATGCCGTTGGGGACCTTCACCTCCTCGGAGACGAGGGTGTACTCGCCCTCGGGGCCGCGGCGCCACACCCGGCCCGGGACCAGGTCGGCGATGTACATCGAGCCGTCCGCCCCGAAGGCCAGGTCGTCGGGCGACTCGACGGGGCTGTCCATCGGGACGACGACCTCGACGTCCCCGGTGGCCGGGTCCACGGCGCTGATCTTCCCGGCGAGGAACTGGGCGACGTACAGCCGCCCGTCCGGACCGAACGCCACGCCGTTGGAACCCCACAGCGGGTTCGGCGGGTTGAGGCGCGTGGCCCGCCGGCCGGGGCTGCGCATCTCACTCGCGTCGTACCTGCTCGAACCGCCTGTCACGACCCCAGCACCTCGTCCATCCCGCCCTCCGCGCGCCAGCGTCTGATCAGCTCGTAGAACGCGACCGGGCCGTCGCCGTAGGACTCGCTGCGGGGCCTGGGCATGCCCTCGGCGTTGTAGTAGCCGGGGGTGCACTCGGACTGGAACGCGTACAGGTCCGCCGACTTCTGACGGATCGTGTCCCCCAGGCGGCCTCCGCCTTTGCCGTCGGCTCCACACAGGGGGCCTGGCGCCGGTGCGCCTCGGCGATCACCTCGGCGACATGGGTGGCCTGTTCGTCGAGGACGTGCACGTAGTTCACGGAGCTGGCGCTCTGCACGGAGCCGAGCATGAACAGGTTGGGGAAACCCCGGCTGTAGAAGCCGTGCAGGGTCCTCGGGCCGGTCTTCCGCCAGGAGTCCAGCAGGGCGGTGCCGTCCCTGCCGTACGCGGGGAGCTGCCCGGACAGCAGCCCGGAGACGCCGACCTCGAAGCCGGTGCCGAAGACGACGCAGTCCACCTCGTACTCCACCCCGCCGACCACGACGGCGTGCTCGGTGACGCGCTCGACGCCCCCGTGGTCGGCCGTGTCCACGAGGGTGACGTTCGGCCGGTTGAAGGTCTCCAGGTACAGGTCGCTGAAGGTGGGCCGCTTGCACATGTAGCGGTACCAGGGCTTGAGCTTCCCGGCCGTCGCCGGGTCCTCGACGACGCTGTCCACCCGGGCCCGGAGCTCGTTCATCTTCTGGAAGTCGGCGATCTCCTCCAGGCGTTCGCGCTCCTCGGGCGTGAGGGCGTCGTAGTTGTTGGTCGGGATGAGCTTCTGCTGGAGGCGGGCGCTGCTGGTCCAGCCGTCGGCGACCAGGTCCTCCTCGGCCCGGCCGCCCGTGACGACCGCGAGGAAGTTGTCCCGGCGCTCCCGGGTCCAGCCGGGCTTCAGCGAGCGGGCCCAGTCGGGGTCCGTGGGGCGCTGTCCCCGTACGTCCACGGAGGACGGTGTGCGCTGGAACACGTAGAGGTGCCGCGCGTCCCGGCCTAGGTGCGGGACGACCTGGATGGCCGTGGCGCCCGTGCCGATGAGGGCCACGCGCTTGTCGGCGAGCCCCGTCAGGCCGCCGTTCGCGTCGCCGCCGGTGTAGTCGTAGTCCCAGCGGCTGGTGTGGAACATGTGCCCCTTGAAGGTCTCGATGCCTTCGATCCCGGGCAGTTTGGGCTGGCTGAGCAGGCCGGTCGCCACGACGACGTGCCGGGCGGTCATCCGGTCGCCGCGGTCGGTGCCGATCACCCACACGGACTCGGCGTCGTCCCAGCGCAGTTCGCTCACCTGCGTCCGCAGGCAGGCGTCGCGGTAGAGGTCGAAGTGCCGTGCGATCGCCTCGGCGTGCTCCCTGATCTCCTCGCCCGGCGCGTACTTCCACTTGGGGACGTAGCCGAGCTCCTCCAGCAGGGGCAGGTAGACGTACGACTCGATGTCGCAGTGGATCCCCGGGTACCGGTTCCAGTACCAGGTGCCGCCGAAGTCGGCGCCCTTCTCGATGATCCGGATGTCCCGCAGGCCCGCCTGGCGCAGCCGGGCGGCGGCGAGCAGACCGCCGAATCCGCCGCCGACGACCACCACCTCGACGTGGTCGTGCAGGGGCTCCCGGGTGAAGCCGGGCTCGGCGTGCGGGTCCTCGTCGAAGTGGCCGAACTCGCCCGCGGTACGGCGGTACTGGCGGTTGCCGTCCGGGCGGATCCGCCGGTCGCGCTCGGCGCGGTAGCGCTCGCGCAGGGCGTCCGGGTCGAAGTCCAGGTCTGACACGGGGGTGTGGGGGGTGGACATGGGGTCCTCTTCCTCTCGAGGTATGCCGTGGGTGAGGGATCGGGTGGGGTCAGACGGCTGCCCAGGCGTTGTCCACCGGCAGGATGACGCCGTTGACACCGCTCGCCGCGTCGGAGGCGAGGTAGACGATGGCGGCGGCCTGCTCCTCCGGTGCGCAGATGCGGCCCATGTTGACGAAGTGCCTGCCGACGACGGACGGGCCGTGGGCCTCCGGGTCGATGTGGACATCGGCCGTGATGTCGGTGGCCGTGCCGCCCGGGGCTATGGCGTTGGCGCGGATGCCCTGGTCCCGGTACATCACGGCGAGGGAGCGGGTGAGGCCGAGGACCCCGTGCTTGGAGACGGTGTAGGCCGTCCCGGCCGCGCTGCCCCGCAGCGACGCCTCTGACGCGGTGTTGACGATGGCGCCGCCGCCCGCGGCGATCATGTGCGGCAGGGCGGCCCTGGTCAGCAGGAACGGGGCGGTGAGATTGATCCGCAGCGTCCGCTCCCACTCGGCGTCGGTGACGTCCGCCGCGGCGGACATGCTGTCCATGACGCCGGCGTTGTTGACCAGGACGTCGATGCCGCCGAAGGTGCCGGTCGCGGCGGCCACGACCGCGTCGGCCACCGCGGCGTCGCTGAGGTCGCCCGTGACGGCGACGGCCGTTCCGCCCGCGGACTCGATGGCTTCGACGACGCTCTTGACGCCCTCCGCGTTCAGGTCGGCGGCCACGACCTTCGCTCCCTCCTCGGCGAACCGCAGGGCGGTGGCGCGGCCGATGCCGGAGGCGGCTCCGGTGACGATGACGCTCTTGCCCGACAGACCCGTGACTCCCATGTGGCTCCTCTGCTCGTCGCGTTGCCCGGTGCGGCGTGAGGCACGGTACTTGTTTTTGTCTCAGTGCGACATAAAGGCTCGGTGTGCCACTAGGTCGTTTCACGCCAGTAAGACATGGCGCGACGTAAAATAGGGTGAGCACGGCAAGTCGAGGAGGGCGCATGGCCGGACGAGCAGCTGCCGCCACCGGGCGGCCACCGCTGACGGAGCGGCGGCGCGCCGAGACACGTATGGAGATCGCCGAGGAGGCGGTCCGGCTCTTCGCCGCCCAGGGCGTGGCGGCGGTGACGGCGGAGGACATCGCCTCCGCGTCGGGGGTGTCGACGCGCACCTTGTGGCGGTACTTCCGCTCCAAGGAGGAGTGTGTACGCCCCCTGCTCACCACCGGCCTGGAGGTGCTGGCGGAGCATCTGCGGGACTGGCGCGGCGAGGGCTCACTCGCCGAGGCGATCCTGGCCCTCAAGCCCGCCGACGGCTCCGGCCCGCGCGCGCCGGAGCTGCGCGATCTCGTACGGCTGTGCCGGGACGAGCCGGGGCTGCGGGCCGTCTGGCTGGAGGCGCACTACGACGCGGAGGCCGCGTTCGCCGCGCTGATCGCCGACCGCACCGACCGGCCCGCCGACGACCTCGCCGTCCGAATGGAGGCGGGCCTTCTGAACACCGCGCTGCGCGTCGGCGTGGAGGACTGGGCCCTGCGCGCCGACCCCGCCGATGCCCGCTCCCTCGGGAGGACCATCACCGGCGTCCTGCGCATGGCCGCCCATGTCATCGAGGCGCAGCCCCCGCTGCCGGCCGGAACGGCGCGCCGCGCCGGCCGCTGAGGCGCCCGCCGCCCCGGGCGGCTAGGCACCCCCCGCGCCGTGGGGGCACGTCGGGCCCCCGGTGGGTGACGCGGTGGTGGCGTCGGATGTCACCGGGGTCACGGTGTGCGGCTTGTGCTCGCGTGAGCGCAGACGGACCATCACGTCCCGCAGGGGCCGCAGGGAGATGACGGGAGAGCCGTAGCCCAGGGCGGCGCCGGGCACGAGGTTGAGCTTGAAGCGCTGGTTGATCATCGCCACGATGATCCGCAGTTCGAGCAGCGCCATGGCGTTGCCGACGCACTGCCGCGGGCCCGCCCCGAAGGGGAAGTACGCCATGCGCGGGCGCTCCCGCACGGCCTGCGGGGTGAAGCGGTAGGGGTCGAAGGCCACCGGGTTGTCCCAGTGGCGCGGGTTGTGGTGCGAGGCGAGCGGCGAGAGCAGGATCGACGAGCCGGCCTCGATCTCGTAGCCGTCGAGGGTGTCGGCGCCGACGGCCGCCCGCGGGAAGATCCAGATCGGCGGGTACATCCGCAGGCTCTCGTCCACCACCATGCGCGTGTACGTCAGCCCGGCCGCGCTGTCCGCGTCGGGGGTGGCGCCGCCCAGTTCGCGGCCGATCTCCTCGTCCAGCTCCTCCTGCACCTGCGGGTGGTTGGCGATCGACAGCAGCGTCCAGCAGAGGGAGACGGCCGTGGTCTCGTGGCCCGCCAGATAGATGGTGAGCAGTTCGTCCCGCAGCTGCCGGTCGGTCCACGGCTCCCCGGTCGCCGGGTCCTCGGCCTGCTCCATCAGGGCGATCAGCGGACCCTCTCCGGTGCGCGCGTAGTTCTCCCGGACGTCCGCGACGACCTTGTCGAAGACCTGGTGGATGTTCGCGATCTTGCGGTTGCGTGCGGTCGGCAGCCAGGACGGCAGCATCTCGGACGGGGTGCCCCGCCGGAACATCACCTCCACCACGTCGTCGACGATCCGCTTCAGCGCGGGCGAGTCGGGCTTGATGTCGTAGGCGAACAGCGAGCGGCTGAGGGTTACCAGGGTGAGCCGCAGCATCTCGGCCATCAGGTCCACCGGTTCGTCGCGCGCGGCCCTCGCCTCCCACTCGTCGAGCATCTCGTTCGTCGCCTCGACGATGTTGGGGACGATGTCGGTGACCGCGTTCTTCAGGAACACCGGCTGCACCGCCCGGCGGTGCCCGCGCCAGAACTCGCCGTCCGTGGTCAGCAGACCCTTGCCCATGACCACGCCGAACTGCTCGTACAGCGGCCCGCGCACATAGTTGGCGTTGTTCTCCACCAGCACCCTGCGGACCGAGTCGGGGCTGGTGGCCTGGTGGACCGTCATCGGCCCGAGCCGCATGCGGACCAGCTCGCCGTGGTCGCGCTGCAGGCCCAGCAGGAACTCGGCGGTGTTGCGGCGCCAGGGGCCGAGACTGCCGAGGACGGGCGCGCCCTTCGGGCCGGGGGCGGTGCGGGTGGTGGCAGGGGTACGGGTGGCGGTGAGGGTGTTCATCGGACGTCCTTGGCTGCGGGAGCGGTTCGGGTCAGGGGCGCCGTGCGCCGGGGGCCGCCGCGCGGCACCGGGAACGCGCGCCGTACGAAGAGGTGGTCGAAGACCATGTCCGGGGCCAGGCGGCGCAGCGCGATGGTGCTCCGGGCGAGGAAGCCGACGGTGTAGCGGGCGCGGGGGCGCCGGGTGCGGGCCGCGCGGGTCACGACGCGGGCGACGTCGTCGGCCTGGACGGCGAAGGTGCCCGCCAGGGTGCGGCGGCTGCCGGTGTAGATGGCCTCGAAGTACTCGGCGGTGCGCTGCCGGAAATCGTCGTAGACCGGGCTGACGGAGGGCAGGTTGTCCACGTACGTCGCCCCGAAGCCGGTGGTGCGCACCGGCCCCGGCTCGATGACGACGACCTTGACGCCGAAGCCGGCCGTCTCCAGCCGCAGCGCGTCGCTCAGCGCCTCGACGGCGTGCTTGGACGCCTGGTAGAAGCCGCCGCCGGGGACCGCGTAACGGCCGAAGATCGAGGAGATGTTGACGACGGTGCCCCGCCCGGCGGCCCGCATCCCGGGCAGGACCAGCTGGCTGAGGCGGGCCAGTCCGAACACGTTCGTCTCGAACTGCCGCCGCATCTCGGGCAGTCCGACCTCCTCCACGACACCGGAGGCGGCGAACCCCGCGCTGTTCACGAGCGTGCCCACCGACCCGTGCTCGGCCTCGACGGCGTCGACGGCCGCGCGCATGCCGTCCTCGTCGGTGACGTCGAGCCGCAGGGTGCGGATGCCCTCGGCGGCCAGCGGGACGAGCATCTCGGGCCTGCGTGCGGTGGCGTACACGGTCATTCCCGCGCGGTGCATCCTGAGGGCGCAGGCACGGCCGATCCCGGATGAGCAGCCCGTGATCAGTACCGGGCTCGGTTCGGTGGGCGAGGTATCGGTGGGCAAGGTCTCGGTGGGCAAGGTCTCCCTCATCTTTCGTTTCGGGCGGGGCATTTCGGAAAGGAGGCGGATATGTATCACCGGATCGTGGCAGCGAAGCTGCGCAAGGCGTTTTCCGACATCAACTCCGGCAATTGGCAGTCCATGGTGGACACGCTCGCACCGGAATTCACTTATGTTTTCTACGGGGAGCACGCGCTCTCCGGTGAGCGGCATACCGTCGAATCCATGAGCCTGTGGTGGCAGCGGGTCTTCCGCCTCATTCCCGACGCGGAGTTCGAGCCTCTGGAGATCATCATTTCCGGCGGCCCCTGGCTGACGAAGGTCGCCACCCGCGTCCGGATCGGCGGCCCGCTGCCGGACGGCTCCCGCTACGACAACGTGATGACGCAGTTCATGTATCTCAAGTGGGGGCGCATCACAGAGATCCACACCTTGGAGGACACCGTCGTCCTGCAGCGGGCCCTGGACCGCATCGCCGCCTCCGGCAACGCCGAGGCCCATGCCGAGCCCATCACGGACGCGTCCGCGCGGGCGGCCCGAGCCGTGTGACGACGGCCCCGGCCGGCCCCCGGCGCCCCTCGCCCGGGGCGCCGGGGGCCGCCGCGTGGTCAGCCGAAGGCGCCCAGCTGCTTCGCGAGGTCGAACGCGTCGAGCGAGAACCAGCTTTCCACGATCACCCCGTCCCGGAACGCGTCGATGACGATTCCCGGAACGGCGAATTCACGCCCCTGCGCCGGAATCCCCTCGTACGGTTCACCGGTATGGGTTCCCCGCGCGGTGAACCGGCTGACGACCTTGTCGCCCTCCAGGATCCAGTCGTCCACCGTGACATGCAGATCGGGGAAGGATGCGCGCTGGATCCGCACCCATTCCTTCAGGTGCTCCACGCCCTCCTCGCTGTTCGGGGCGGTGCCGTGACTGATGTGGTCGGGGGCCGCGCCCTCGTAGATGACGTCGAGGTTTCCCTTGTTGAGGCACTCCTCGTAGTAGCGCTCCAGAACGGCCTTGTTCTTCAGGGTGTCGGACATTTTCTCGCGCTCCTTTTCTGCGGGAATTCAGCCGGCCGGGACCGGGCCCTCGAATCCGGTCAGCGTCATGACTCGGGCGCCGGTCGAGGCGTTCTTCACTTTCCAGGTGCCGAGGACGGGGTCCCCCTCGATGAGGGAGTCGCCGTCCTCGGGGTCGTGCGGGGTGACGCGGCCGACGGTCAGCGGGTCCACCGCGACCGAGAGCCCCGGTCCCTGCCGCGCGCACAGCCGCACCACGTTCTCCAGCGCGGACACCGCGAGGGCGGTGCGCGGGGCGGCGGGTGTCGCCCACAGGTCGCCGGGCGCGCAGGGGCGTACCCGGCCCTCCCAGCGGCCCCGCTCGCCCCGGGTCCAGCGCGCGCGGGGCACCACCGAGGACCGCCAGCGCAACCGCTCGGGCCCCGAACGCCAGGTCGTCATCGGGGTGATGCCGCTGCGCGGCGGGGCGGGCGAGCGGGTCTCCCCGGACGCGTAGCGGAGGCGGACCCTCGCCTCGGTGGCCGGGGCCTCCGGTCCGCCCGGGGCTTCCGGTCCGCCCGGGGTCTCCGGTCCGCCCGGCCGCCGGAAGCGGACCTCCACGGTCCAGGAACGCCCCTCATAGGCGCCCCGGACCTCGCGCTCCAGGACCGTCGCCGGGCCGTGGAGCTTCATCAGGTCCCAGGGGACGACGATGTCCTCCAGGCAGTCGGCCTCCAGCTCCGGGAAGTCCGGGGGCACGATCCACTCCGCGCCCCGCAGCGCGCTCTCCAGGAGCAGGCTCACCGGGACCGCCTCGGCGCCGTCCACCAGGAAGTCCGTCAGGACCGGCGTGGTGTCCCGGTCGAACCGGACCCTCGACACCAGGCGGGTGTGCGGCTCGTAGGAGGTCACCTCTCCGAGGTGGTGGATCTTCGGGTAGACCTCGGGGTGTCCCGGCAGGTCGGGCACGACCGGGTAACCGGTGGCCTGGCCGGGGTCGATCGCGTCGCCGAGCGGCCCCACGAAGGTGATCTCGCCGGTGGAGCCGGCCAGCAGCTCGTCCTGCCACTTGGCGAGTCCGTCGGCGACGCCGAGCGGGGCCATGTAGCGGCGGGTCGCCGCGAAGTTGGCGATGAGGCCGATACGGTCCCAGGTCGGCCAGGCGAGCGTCATCACCGGGAAGTCCGCCCGGCGCTCGGCCCACCGGCCGAGCCGGGCCAGGCCCTCGTTCGCCGCCGCGTACTCCAGCTGTCCGACCATGCCGCCCAGCCGCCCGGTGAGCGAGCCCACGTTGCAGAAGAACTTGAGCCCGCTGCCCTCGAGTTCGCCGAAGAGGTGGAGGAAACTGCCGATCTTCGTCCCCACCGTCCGCAGGATGTCGTCGTCGGACTTCTTGGGCAGCCGGGCCGCGTGGTCCACGCCCGCGTTGTGCACGACGCCGGTGAGCGCGTCGCCCTCCCGCCGCACCAGGTCCCGCACCTGCTCCGGGTCGGTGAAGTCGCAGCGCACGTACTCGATGCGCAGTCCGCGCTTCTGTGCGGCGGTGACGTTGCGGGCGAGTTCCCACAGGCGGCGGACGCGGGCGATGTCCCGGCGGATCTCGGGCAGCGGGCGTCCCCGGCCACTGCCCGACCACAGCCGCTTCTCGTACTCCTTCAGCTCCGCCTCGTCCACGCCGAACCAGGGTTCGCCCTCGGAGGGGAAGGGCTCCCGGCCGGTCACCAGGACCCGCGTGCCGTGCCGTTCGGCGAGCGTACGGGCCAGTTCCCAGCCGATGCCCCGGCCGCCGCCCGAGATCAGGACGCAGTCGCCCTCGCCCAGGTCCAGCGCGGGCGGGCCGACGGGCCGGGCGGCGGGCGACAGGGTCAGCCGCCGGCCCTCGCGGTGGCCGACCTCGATCTCCCCCGGCCGGCCCAGCTCGCTCGCGACGACGCCGGGCAGGTCGTCGAGGGAGGACGGCCCGACGTCGACGACCCGGGCGTTGCAGTTGGGGAACTCCCGGTGCAGCGTCTTGGCCAGGCCCGCCCAGATGCCGCCCAGCGGCTGCGCCAGGTCGTCGTCGGGGTGATGGCCCATGCCCCCGCCGAGACAGGTGACGGCCAGGTAGAACAACCGCCGGGCGGAGGTCTCCCCCGACCAGTCGTCGTACTGCCCGCGCAGCGCGCCGACGGTCCGCAACAGGGGCTCACGCCAGGCGTGGGCCAGATCGGCCACGCCGTCCTCGGGCGAGACGCCGGTCACCGTGAGATCGACGATCGCGTCGAGGGGACCGTCACCACCGAGGGCCGGCCGGGTGGTGGGGGTGTGGCGGTGTACGTGGGCGCCGTGTGTGGTCAGTTCGTGTGCGACCCGGTCGGCGGTCGGATCGTCGCAGGCGAGCAGCAGGACCCGCATGCCGGACAGGCCGGGTGCCACGCCGGTGAGGGGTGGCAGGGCGGCCGGGCGCCACACCATCCGGGTGGTCGGCTGCACCGACGGGTCCTCGGGCTCCGCCCCGGGCGGGGACGTCTGCATGGGTGGGTGTTCCTTCCTGGTCGGGCCGGTCAGGCCGCGTCGGCGGGGACGGACTCGCCCGTGCGGGCATCGACGTAGCCGATCAGGGCCGCGCGCAGGTCCTTCATCTGCAGGACCATCCGGCCGTCGGGCCGGGCCGCGACGAACCGGTTCTCGGCCCGCTCGGCGGCCAGGCCGAACCCGGGGGTGTGGCGTACAGGCCGATGCGGTCGGGGCCGCTGGACAGGGTGTGGTCGTTCGCCTCCTCGTAGAGGTCGATACGGCGGATCGACAGGGGCGCGGCGACCGGGATCAGCCGGTCGTCCACCAGGTCCAGCACCCCGACCCGGGCCAGTCCGTCCAGCAGCACGCACGGCACGGAGAACCCCTGCCAGTGCGGTTCGTCCGGGGGAGGGAGAGGTCGTAGCGGGCCCGCTTGCCCCGGGGGTGGACGGCGGTGCCGCTCGTCGAGACGAACGGTCCGCTCAGCCGGACCGGGGAGCCCGGCTGGTGGTACGGGTCGGGGACGGGGGAGTCGTCCGCGTGGTCCCAGGCGTCCCAGCGCGGGGCGTGCGGATACGCGTCCGCCAGGAGCACGCGGGCCGTGAAGTGCGGCCTGTCCTTGACGAGTACGACGCCGCTGGGCGCCACCACGTCCTCCAGGACCCGGACCTGGACGACGGTGGTCTCCCCCTCCTCCTCGACGACCTCGGCCGTGATGCGCTTCGGTGCCGTGGGGAGGTCGCGGTACACCCGCAGGAAGTGCTCGAACGTCACGTCCTCGAAGGCGACCACGTGCCGGCCCGGCACGAGGCGACGGGCCGCCTCGGCCGCCAGCTCGGTCACGAACGTGCCGGGCAGCGTGGGTTCGCCGCGCACGGTGTGGTGTTCCAGATAGCCGTCCGTGCGCAGGTCGAAGGGGCACTCGAACTCCGCCGAGCGACCGTCCGAGGACACCTCGCGTCGCAGGAAGAACCCGCCGTGCTCCCTGGGCTCCCCAGGCTCCCCGGGCCGCTCCGCCGGCGCCTGGGCGAGATAACCGGGGTAGAACTTCTCCACCGTGGCCTTCTCCGCTTCGCCGAGGTGCACGACCGAGGGGCGCCGGACGGGCGCGTGCAGTTCCTGCACGAAGTGGTGGACGCCCTCGGGCACCGGCATGCTGCTGTAGGAGCCGGCCCGTTCGTAGTACGCCTTCGTCAACTCCCCGGCGCCCATGCCGACGCCCGCCCACAGCGTCCAGCCGATGGTGACCTCCGGGTGGTCCGAGGTGGCCGCCGCGTGACCGGCCGCCGTGCCCAGGAAGTCGTTGGCGGCGGCGTAGTCCGCCTCGCCGAGCTGCCCGAACCAGCCCAGCAGCGAACCGAAGTTGCACCACAGCCGCGGCGGGGCGTCGCGCAGCGCGTACTTCAGGTTCCGGTACGACGCCACCTTCAGATCCCGGATGGCGGTGAACTCCGCGAAGTCCTTGTCCTTGATGAGCGCCGAACGCTGGAGCCCGGCGGCGTTGACGAGCAGATCGACCCGTCCGTCCGCCCGAAGGATCTCGCCGAGGGCCTTCTCGACGTCGGCGCCGTCGCGCATGTCACAGGCGCGGTAGGTGACGCGCTCGGTGCCGCTGTGCTCCGCCATCTCGCGCAGGTTCCCGCGGGCCTCGCGGGCGTTGAGCATCCGGTCGAAGTCCTTGGTGATGCTCGCGACGCTACGGCCGCCGCCCTCGCGGAGTTCGGCGGTGATGTACTTCGCCCGGCCCGCGGCGAACTCCTCGTCGGTGCCCTCGAAGACGGACGCCGGGTAGGCGTCGAGGTCGTTGCTGCCGAGGACGTGGATGCGCGGGCCGAACTCCCTGGCGAGGGCCTTGGCCACCTCCGCGGTGATGCCCCGGGTCCCCCGGCCACCACGATCACCGAGTCCCTGTCCAGCGCGGCGGGCGTCTCCTGCGCGACCTCGACCGGTTCCTCGCGCAGCCGGTGGACATGGCGTGCTCCGCCGCTCTCCACGACCACGGGGAAGTCCCGCTCGGCCCGGCTCTCCTCCTCGACGCCGCGGACCGCCGCCGTCACGTCCGTCCCGGAGGTGAGGTACGCGAGGCTGCCGGCCTCGGTCAGCTCCAGGCCCGCACTCTTCAGCAGGCCGGTGAAGAGGCCCGAGCAGGGGTGCGGGACACCGTCCCGTACGGCGCCGAGCAGCAGCATCGTCAGATCGGCACCGGACCGGGCCAGATCGTCGTAGGCCTGCTGGACGGCCAGGTACACGGCGTCGTGCAGGGCCGTCAGGGGCGATGTGGCGTCCGAGGCGAGGGCGGCGTCGGCGTACGGCGATACCGCGCGGGCGAGGTCGCTCAGCACCCGCAGACGCGTGACCGGCCCGGTGCCCGACAGTGCCTCGCGGACCGTTTCCTGAGTGACCCGGGGCAGGTGGTGCCAGCCGGGGCGGCCCTGGGCGTCGAACGGCGTGGTGGACAGCACCGTGAGCCGGGTCTCCGGACCGGCGGCCCGGGCCACCAGATCGGGGGCGTCCGTGACGACCACGGCCCCGTCCGGCAGGAACGGCACCTTCTCCCGCACCGCCTTCGCGGGCGTCTCCTCCAGCACCGGCACGAAGCGGCTCACGCTCAGCGGGTCGCCGGCCTCGGTGTGGGTGGTGGAGCGGAAGGGCGCGCGCAGGAGGGCGGGCGGAGTGCCGGGGGTGACGTCCGTGGTGCCCGGGATCGTCAGGCGGAGGCTCGCTCCCGGCCTGTCGGCGTCACCGGTGCCGGACACGGTCGCCCGGCCCGCCGGTCCGTGCAGGGCACGCAGGACGGCCAGACCGCCGGACGCGCCCAGGTAGCGGGCGTTCTCCGGGGCGTCGGGGCCGCACCGGACGGGATCGCGCGCGGGCGTCTCCTCCACGGTCTCGTCGACGTAGGCGAGCACGGTCAGTCCGGCGCTGCGGGCCCGCTCCTCCGTCGTCAGGGCGAACAGGAAGGCACCCTCGGCGAGTTCCGTCCCCTCGTCGGGGAGCAGGTCGCCGATGAGGGAGCGGTACTCGGGCAGGCTGTTGCCGTTGATGCCGCCGGCCAGGGCGAAGTCCAGCTCCCCGGTGCGCAGATAGCGGCTCGCCAGGGTGAGGGACGACAGAGCGGAGGCGAATCCCGAGTCCACGGTCATGTTGGCGCCGTTGAGGTCGAAGTAGTTCGCGACCCGGGCGGAGATGATGTTGGGCATCTGGCCGGGGAAGGAGTCCTCGTTGGACTCCGGGATCATCGACCGCACCTGTTCGCGCAGCCGCTCCAGCACGCGCGGCACCTCGGCGGACCCGGCCGGGGGCGACGCGGCGAGGGCTTCCCCGACGTCGTCCAGGTAGCAGCGGTCGGCGTAGTGCATCGCCGCCCTCGTCGGCCCCATGTGCCCGACGAACACCCCGGTCTTCGCGGCCCGTTCCGACCAGAAGTCCGGCATCAGGTCGCGCAGTTCGTGCGCGCACTCCAGGATCATCAGCTGGCACCGGTCCAGCGCGCGGATCGTCTTCGGGGGCAGCCGGACCCGGTTGAACGGCGGTACCGGATAGTCCGCCCCGAAGCTGTCGAGCGGCCCGTCGCCGCCCTCCAGCCAGCGCGTCACGTCCCCCCGTCCCTCCAGTCCGGGCAGATGCGCCGACCATCCCACGAGGGCCACCCGGCTGTCGGCCGCCGGTGCCTTGGTCGTGGGGGTCCGCGCCTGCTCGGGTTCGGCGGCGGCACGGTCCTCGGAGACGATGAGATGGGCGTTCGTACCGCCGAAGCCGAACCCGGACACCGCCGCCAGCCGGGGCCGCTCCCCGTCGGCCGTCCAGGGCCTCGGCCGCGAGGTGACCTCCAGGCCGGTGTCGTCCAGCCGGAAGTCGGCCCGGGGCGTGTCGAGACGGTACTGCCCCGGGATGGTGTCCTGCTCCAGGCCCTTCAGGTTCTCGATGAGCGAGACGACGCCCGCGGCCCAGCCGGTGTGGCCGAGCAGCGACTTGTTGGAGGTGACGGCCGTCGGCACGGAGGTGCCGAAGTGCTCCCGCAGCGTGGTGAACTCCTCCAGGTCACCGGCGGGCGTACCGGTCGCGTGCGCGTTGATCCACCGCACGTCGGCGCTGTCGACCTCGCCGCCCTCCAGGGCCCGCTGCACGGCGAGGCCCTGCCCGGCGGCGTTCGGGGCGTAGATCGCCTTGCCCTTGCCATCGGAGGACGAGCCGAAGGCCCTCAGCACCCCGAGCACCTCGTCGCCGTCCTGGCGGGCCCTGCTCAGCCGCTTGAGGACGACCAGGGCCGCGCCGTCCGCGAAGATCACGCCGTCGGCGCTCTCGTCGAGGGCGTTGACGGTGCCCCGCTTCGACAGGCCCTGGAGCTTGGAGAACAGCACGGTGCCGCGCGGCGCCAGCGCGAACGCCCCGCCGCACACGGCGATGTCCTGCTTGCCCATGAGCAGGCCCTTGGCCGCGATGTCGACGGCGTACAGGGACGAGGAGCACGCGGTGTCGACCATGTGGAGTTCGGTGGACGCCGGCAGGACGCCGTCCATGGCCACCTCGCCGACCCGGTGGGGCAGGAAGCGGGACGGGGAGTCCGCGCCGCGCCAGTACCGCTCGGTGAGGGTGCGGTCGATGCCGTCGCGCAGCTTGTCCCGCTCCTCGTCGGGCAGGCCGAGGTCGTCGACGATGCCGTGCGTCAGGCGGGTCGCGCTCTGCAGGACGCCGGCCTCTTCCAGGTGCTGGCTGCCGTCCGGGGTGTAGCCGATCACGAAGGAGCACCGGTCGTCGTCCCGGCGGCTGACGCCGTCGAGCGCCTGCACCAGGCTGTGGCGCAGCCACTGGGTGGTGTGTTCCTGCTCACCGGGTCCGCCGGGCATGCCCGCGAGGGCGCCGTCGGCGGCCTCGAAGTCGGTGATGAACACGCACTGTTCGGCGTACGCCTTGTCCTCGGCGGCCAGGTCCGCCGAATGGAAGCTGTCGTGCCGCCAGCGGTCCCGGGGGACCTTGACGAACAGCTCGTCCCCGGTCGTCCGCAGCTTCCAGAACTCCTCGGGGCTGTTGGCACCGGCGACGGCCATGCCCATGCCGACGACGGCGATGGCGTCGTCACCGGACTCGGCGAATTCCCCGGACTCGGCGAGTTCCCCGGGCTCGGCGGATTCCCCGGGCTCGGCGGATTCCCCGGACTCGGCGGATTCCCCGGACTCGGCGAGTTCCCCGGACTCGGCGGATTCCCCGGACTCGGCGGATTCCCCGGACTCGGCGAGTTCCCCGGACTCGGCGGATTCCCCGGACTCGGCGGATTCCCCGGGCTCCGCCACCGAGTGCTCCGCGGGCTGCTCCACCGGCTGCTCCGCGGGTTGCCGCGGCGGCGAGAGCAGGGCCGCCCCAGCGTGAGGCCGCCGTCCGCGAGGACGACCTGCCCCGTGATCCAGCGGGCGTCGTCGGAGGCCAGGAAGGAGACGAGCGCGGCGAACTCCTCGGGGCTGCCGAGCCGTCCCCACGGTGTGGCCCGTTCGATGACGTCCCGCATCGGTCCGGCGTCGGGGAACTTGTCCGCCACCTCGCTGCTCAGCATGGCGGCGGAGGCGATGTTGACGCGGATGCCCGACGGCGCCAGCTCCACGGCGAGATACCGGGAGGCGGCCTCCGCGGCGGCCTTCGCCGGGGCGCACGCCGAGTAGTTGGCCATCACCATCTGGGAGCCGCCGAGCGCGGAGACGGTGACGATGGAGCCGCCGCCGCCCCGCGCCATGAGCGGCGCGGCGGCCCGGGCACAGCGCAGCCCGCCCTTGTAGTTGGTCTCGATCGCCTTGTCCAGGTGCGTCTCGGTGACCTCGTCCGGCGGCAGCAGGGCGCCGTTCGCCGCGTTGTTGACGAGGATGTCGAGCCGTCCGTGCAGCTCGTCGATCTCCTGGAACATCCGGTCGACCTGTTCCTGCCGGGCCACCGAGGCCCGTACGAGGTCGACCCGGGCGCCTTCCGCTACGAGCTCGTCGCGGGTCTGCTTGGCCTGGTCGTGCGAGTGGAAGTAGTTGAGGACGATGTCGGCGCCGCGCGTGGCGAGATCCCGCGCGATGGCCTTTCCTATCCCCCTCGACCCGCCGGTTACCAGCGCCACCTTGCCGGTGAGGTCGCTCATGAAGTACGTGTCCTTCTTCCAGAGGTGCGTCGGGCGGTGATCGGGACCGTGGCCGGGTCCGGTTCAGCCGACCGGCTGGCGCTCGGCGAGCCGGTCCAGCTCCGCGATCACGAAGTCGGCGATGGTGTCGAGCGTGTTGTAGGGGTCCAGCCGGAAGTCGGCCTCGCGCGGCGGCAGTCCGTAGCGCTGCGACACCCGCGACAGCAGCTCCACCTGCTTGACGGAGTCGACGCCGAGTTCCGCCTCCAGCTGCACCCCGGCCTCGAAAACCTCCTCCGGGTACTCCAGCGCCTGTGCGTACAGGGTCCGCAGTTCGGCGAACACCTCGTCCCGGTCGAGGGCGGCGTTCGCGGGCGCGGAGGCGGCGGGGGCCGGGGCCCGCTCGGGCTCGGACTCGGGCTTCTCGGCCTGCTCCGGCTCCCGCCGCTGCTCCGGCTGCGGCTGCTCCTCCCCGCCCCCGAAGGCCCGCAGATCCGTCCGGATCCGCTCCCTGACCTCGTGCCCGTGCGCCTTCCAGTACGCGTCGAAGACGTCGGACGGGACGGACGGGGCGAGCAGTTCGGCGAGGCCCGAGCCCTCCGGCCCCGGGTCGGCCAGGCCCGCCGCGCGCAGGTCGCGGAGCGTGCTGTCCAGGGCGAGCCGATCGCCGTCGTCGAGGGCGAGGGTCGCCAGGGAGCGGACGTCCGAGCCGCGTGTCAGCCGTGCCACCAGCTTGGACAGCGCGGGGCGTCCGCCCGCCTCGACGAACGTGGTGACACCGTCGCCGTGCAGCCGGCGCACCGCCGCCCCGAACCGCACCGGCTGGACGAAGTGGTCCGCGAGGCGGCCCGCGAGCGGCTCGCCGGGCTCGTAGTGGCGCTGAAGGATCGGCGAGTACACGCGCCCGCGCAGCGGGTGCTGCTCCAGCGTGCGGACGTACGCCTCGAACTCGGGTGCGGCGGGGGCGAGGGCCGGGGTGTGGAAGGGGAAGGGCGCGTCGATCTCGATCGCGCCGATGCCGAGTTGCGCCGCGATGGCCGTCACCTGGTCCAGGACGGCGTCGGGTCCGCTGACCACGGTCTGCTCGTCGTGGTTCTCGGTGGCGACCGCCAGCAGCGGCTCGTCCAGCAGCCCCAGCAGCATCCGCACCCGGTCCGCCCCGGCGGACAGGGCTACCATGCGGCCGTCGATCCCGTCGTGGCGTTCGATGACCGCGACGCGCTGCGCGACGATCCGCACCCCGTCCTCCACCGAGAAGGCACCGGCCGCGACGAGAGCGGTGATCTCGCCGAGGCTGTGTCCCGCGAGCACGTCCGGGCGGACGCCGTGGTCGGTGAGGATCTCGTGGGCGGCGAGGCCGGCGCCGTAGATGGCGACCTGGGACATCCAGGAGTCCCGGGCGAGCAGGTCGCGCAGGTCGGACTCACCGGGGCCGAGGACGAGGTCGCTGATACGGCGGGAGAACAGCTTCTCGGTCTCGGCGTCGAGGCGTTCGAAGACTCGCCGGACCTGGGGGTGGGTGGCGTCGGCCCGCCGCAGCGCGGCGCCGTCGAAGCCGCCCTGGCCGGGCAGGAGGAAGGCGGTGGAGGTGTTTTCGGGCATGACTGACTTCCCTTTCTCGCACGTGTGTTGAAGGAGGTGGCCGGTCGACCGCTACGGGCCCGCTAGACGGGCGCGGGCTCGGCCGGCCGCTGCCGGGTGCTGTCCAGCAGGTACTGGCCCATGGAGCCGAGGTTCCCGGCGATCAGCCGGTCGCCGGCCCGGCGGGCCGGGGGGATGTGCCGTGGTGCCCCGCGCACCAGCCAGCGCACCATGCGCACCTTCCAGCTGGTGTCCGGGCCGGGGGCCACATGGTCCAGCAGGGCGTGCATGTTGGCTGCGGAGTAGAACCGCGCGGGGTCCACGATGGTGGCGAAGACACCGACCATGTCGCGGCCGTGTGTGGCGCTGCGGCTCATCGCCTCGATGAACTCGACCTCCTCGGGGCTGTGATCGGCGATCGCGGCGTGGTCGCAGGTGTACCGGTAGTGGCCCCTGACCAGGTCGTCCCGCCGCCTGCCGTAGCGGGCGAGCGCCTCGGGCAGTCCGGCGCCGCCCTGCCGCGACCACGCGGTGTCGACGGCGTCCGCCAGGAGTTCGGCGCCGCGCAGGCTGTCGCTGATGCCGGCGGCGGTGATGGGGTCGCGGGTGTAGCCGGCGTCGCCGACCAGGGCCCAGCCGGGGCCGTGGGAGCGGCGCAGGAAGTTGGGCACGGATCCGGTCATCCAGCGGCCGGTGCGCCGGGTGTCGCGCAGGGCGGCGGCCCACTCGGGGTCGACGGCCTCGAAGGCATCGATGACCGTCCGGTCGCGTTCTTCCTGGGCACCGGCCTTGAAGTCCCCGGTGGGCTGGGCGACTCCGACGATCGTCAGGCCGTCGTGGGTGGGCCAGGTGAAGGTGTGCTTGCGGGCGTGCCGGTGGGTGCGGACCCGGCCGTCGTGCGGCAGGCCCTCCCAGTACGCCCAGTGGCTCTTGTTGAGGACGGGCCGGGCGCCGTACTTCTCGGCGCCGGTCAGGCGGGCGACGGTGGAGTTGGAGCCGTCGCCGCCCACCACGAGCCGGGCGTGCTCGGTCACCGCGGTGCCGTCCTCGGTCTGTCCCCGGACGCCGGTGACGGTGCCGGCCTCGTCGGTGCACAGGTCCCGCACGGAGAAGCCCTCGCGGAACTCCGCGCCGGACGCGATCGCGGCGTCCAGCAGGATCCGGTCCAGGGCGGCCCGGTCCGGGGAGTACGCCTCGTCGACCTCGTCGGCGGCGGGCAGCGGGGCCATCAGCCGGGCCCGGCCGCTCTGCAGACCGTACTCGCGGATCGGCGGGCAGCCCGTGGCCTTCAGCTGCTCCAGCAGCCCCCAGCGCTTGAGCCGGAGGATGCCGGGCGGGTGCACCAGGTTGGTCGCGGCGGCCTTCCCGCCGGGGAAGACGGCGCGGTCGAGGAGGAGGACCTTGTGTCCGGCCCTCGACAGGAGCATGGCCGTGGCGGCTCCGCTGATGCGTGCCCCGACCACGATGACGTCGTACATCTCAGGTCCCCAGTCGCCGTGTCGTCCGAATCGCTCGGATCGCTCGGATCGCTCGGATCGGCCCAATCACTCGGATCGGCCGAATCACTCGTACGTCATCGCCGCCGCGTGGCGCTGCCGGCCCCGCTCTTCTCCCGCTCGTGCGACCCGCCGGCCTCGGAAGACCCGCCGGCCTCGCCGGACGCGTTCGCGTCGGTTCCGCGGGCGGAGGAGCCCGGGGCCGCCTCGACCGGCCGGCTCTGCTGGGAGCGGCGCGGCGCGGCGAGCATCGCCAGCACGCCCAGCGCGGCGAATCCGGCCCCGGCCCAGGTCGCGGGCACCAGCCCGTCGACGAACTGCTGCGGGGTGCCGTAGCCGCCGTAGGAGGTGAAGATCGAGGTGAGGACCGCGACGCCGAGGACACCGCCGAGTTCGCGGAAGGTGTTGTTGGCGCCGGAGGCGATGCCCTGCTCGCGCGGCTTGACGACGTTCATCGCCATCTCGGCGGTCGGCGCGAAGAACAGTCCGAGCCCGATGCCGCCCAGCACCAGGCCGGGCACCTGGTCGGTGTACTCGGTGTGCACCTCGGTCACCGAAGCGAGCCAGCCGAGCGCGACGGCCTCGGCCAGCAGCCCCAGCGCCACCACGAGCCGGTTGCCGATCCAGGCGGTCAGGAAGGACGCGAGCGGGGCGATCACCACGGGCATCGCCGTCCACGCGAGCATCCGCACACCCGCCTCCAGCGGCGAGAAGCCCTGGATGTTCTGCATGAACTGGGTGAGCAGGAAGACCAGTCCGAACATGGCCGCGAACATCAGCATGCTGGTGACGTTGACGGCGCTGAAGGCCCGGTTGGCGAACAGCCGCATCGGCAACATCGGCGTGCGGGCGCGCAGTTCCCACAGCACGAACGCCACGAGCAGCACGAGCCCGGCGATCAGGGAGCCGAGCACCTTGGCGCTGGTCCAGCCGTCGTTGGTGGTGCTCACCAGCCCGAAGACCACGCCGAGCATGCCGAGGCTGACCAGGACGGTGCCGACGATGTCGAGCCGGGCTCCGGCCTGCTTGCTCTCGGCCAGCTGCCACACGCCGAGCAGCAGCACGGCGGCGCCGATCGGCACATTGACCCAGAAGATCCACTCCCAGGAGATCTTCTCCACGACGGCCCCGCCGATCAGCGGGCCGAGCGCCACGGCCAGTCCGCTGAGCGCGCCCCACACTCCGAGGGCGATGCCGCGCCGCCGCTCGGAGACCGCCTCGGTCAGCAGCGTCAGGGTCAGCGGCATGACGATGGCCGCGCCGAAGCCCTGCACGGCCCGGGCGGCGATCAGCTCCCCGGGCGAGCCGGCCAGCGCACAGCCCGCCGACGCGGCCGTGAACACCGTGAGACCGATCAGGAACATCCGCCGGCGTCCGAAGCGGTCGCCCGCGGCGGAGCCGCCCATCAGAAAGACGGCGAAGGACAGGGTGTAGGCGTTCACCGTCCATTCCAGTTCCTGGAGATCGGTTCCCAGGGACTTCTGGATGGCGGGCAGCGCGGTGATCACCACGAGGTTGTCCAACGCGGCCATGAACACCGCGAGGGCGCTCACGATCAGCGTCGACACTGCGTTTCCACGGGAAGGGGGCCAACCGGGCACAGGAGATCCTTCGTCGGACGTACGGGACGTGTTTTCGGGTGATGGGGGCAGATCAGTCAGGCGGAGACGGACAGGGTGTCCAGCGCCTCGCGCCACAGGCCGGCCAGCCGCCACGCGTCGGGCAGGGCGCGGTCGTACAGGAAGCCGACCCGGACCCTTTGCCCGTAGGAGAGCAGCGTCACGGACAGGGCGTTGCCCGGCAGCAGGACGCCGATCGGGGTCGCGTCGACGGCGGGGGCGCCGCCGAAGGACAGCGCCGTGGGCAGGCTGAAGTTGGAGGCGTACAGCGGGGAGGCGTGCGGGCTGAGCAGGCGCCGTACCGTCCACCGGGTCACCGGCGCGGGCAGGATCCCGACCAGGACCCTGCTGGCCGGTCGCAGGCCGTGGGCGCGCATCCGCCGGGTCCGCTCGGCGAGTTGCCCGAAGGCGACGTCGAACGGCGTGCCCGGCTCGGGCAGGTTGACGACCGCGGTGGTGAGGTGGTTGCCGACGAGGGCGTCCTCGCCGGGCACGCGGGTGCTGAGCGGCATCCGGACCGGGACCGGTGCCGTGCGAAAGCGCGCCCGGATCTCCTCGTCGCCGCCGGCCGCCCAGTCGTCGACCGCCTTCCACAGGGTCATCAGGAACGCGTCGTTGAGGGTGGCGCCGAACCGGTGGCTCAGCTCCCGCAGTTCGTTCCAGGTCGCATCGGCCGAGGCCACGCCGAGGCGTTCCGCGCAGGGCCTGGGCACCCTCGGCCAGGGCTGGGCGGGCAGCAGGGCGCGGGCCAGTCCGCTGCCCACGCTCACCGTGCCCCGGGCCAGTTCGCCGGCGGAACCGCTGAGGAGCGGCCGCACACCCGACGAACGCCGCTTGCCGTCCTCCAGGCCGGGGTCGCCGAACAGCGAGGAGACGATGTGGGAGGCGCCCATGCCGTCCTCGGCGCTGTGGTGGACCCGGAAGCAGACCGCGAACTCGCCGTCGGCCCATCCGTGCACGAGGTGCATCGACCACAGCGGGGCGCTGTCCGGCAGCGGCTCCCGGGCCAGGGCGGTCAGGACCGTGTCGAGGGGCGTTCCCGGCAGGAACTCCTCCTCGCGCAGATGCGCCGCCGGATCGAAGCCCGGATCCGGCTCGCGCCGGGGGCCTCCGGGGCCCGGTGTCATGCGGTGGGTCAGCCCCGGGAGCACCGGCAACCGAAGCTTGAGAAGGTCGTACAGGTCGCTCAGGGGCGGCGGGCTGCCCTGGAACCGGAGGAACTGTCCGTGGGTCAGGCCGGCTTCCTCCGCCACGGATGCGCGGGATCCCCTGGATCCCCTGGATCCCATGGCGAGGAAGACCTCGTCGATCGGGTTGAGTCGGTGGTTCATGCGCTCGGCTCCCCTGCCGGTCGCGGCGTACATCGTCCCCGGGCGGTCGGTCAGGTGGGTGGGTTGCCGTGCTTGCGGGACGGCAGGTCGGCGTGTTTGGCCCGCAGCGCGCGCAGCGTCTCGATCAGCGTGGCCCGGGTCTCCGCCGGGTCGATGACATCGTCGACGAGGCCCCGCTCGGCGGCGTGGTAGGGATGCATCAGCTCGGCCTTGTACTCCTTGACGAGCCGCTCGCGGGTCGCCTCGGGATCGTCGGACGCGGCGATCTCCCGCCGGAACACCACACCCGCGGCGCCCTCCGCGCCCATCACCGCGATCTCGTTCGTGGGCCAGGCGTACGTGGCGTCGGCGCCGATCGACTGGGAGTCCATGACGATGTACGCGCCCCCGTACGCCTTGCGCAGCACCACCGAGACCCTCGGGACGGTGGCGTTGCAGTACGCGTACAGCAGCTTGGCGCCGTGCCGGATGATGCCGCCGTGCTCCTGGTCGACCCCCGGCAGGAAACCCGGCACGTCGACCAGGGTGACCAGGGGGATGCTGAAGGCGTCGCAGACGGAGACGAAACGGGCGGCCTTCTCGGAGGCGTGGATGTCCAGCACGCCCGCGAGGCTGGTCGGCTGACTGGCGACGACACCGACGGTCCGCCCGTCCAGCCGGGCCAGTCCGCACAGCACGCTGGTCGCCCAGCCCGCGTGCGTCTCCAGCCAGTCGCCCTCGTCGACCACCTCCTCGATGACCGCGCGCATGTCGTAGGGGCGGTTTCCGTCGGCCGGCACCAGGTCGGCGAGCGCGTCGTTGGCGCGCCCGGCGGGGTCGGCGCAGTCGTAGGACGGCGGCGTCTCGCGGTTGTTGGGCGGCAGCAGGGAGAGCAGGTGGCGGACGTCCTCCAGACACTCGGTCTCGTCGTCGTGGACGAAGCCGGCGACGCCGGACACCGCGCCGTGGACATCGGCGCCGCCCAGTCCCTCGTGGGAGATCTCCTCGCCCGTCACCGACTGCACCACATCGGGACCGGTGATGAACATCTGGGAGGTGCCGCGCACCATGAAGACGAAGTCGTTGAGAGCCGGAGAATAGGCGGCCCCGCCCGCGCACGGGCCGAGCATCACCGCGATCTGCGGTATCACCCCGGACGCTTTGGTATTGCGCTGGAATATGCCCCCGTATCCGGCGAGCGCCGATACTCCCTCCTGGATACGGGCGCCCGCGCCGTCGTTGAGGGAGACCAGGGGCGCTCCCGCCGAAAGGGCCATGTCCATGATCTTGTGGATCTTGGCGGCGTGCGCCTCGCCCAGGGACCCGCCGAAGACACGGAAGTCATGGGCGTAGGCGAAGACGGTCCGGCCGTGCACGGTGCCCCAGCCGGTGACGACGCCATCGGTGTGGGGCCTGCGGTGCTCCAGTCCGAAGCCGGTGGCCCGGTGCCGTCGCAGCCGCTCCACCTCCTGGAAGGAGCCCTCGTCGAAGAGCAGGTCGAGCCGTTCCCGCGCGGTCAGTTTGCCGCGGGCGTGCTGTTGTTCGGTGGCGCGCTCGCTCGGCCCTTGCTCCGCTTCGCGCCGGGTGGCGTGCAGGAGGGCGACACTGTCGCGCAGGGCGGAGGGGGTGCCGGTGGGAGTGTCGGTGGGGATGTCGGCATGGGTCGCTAAGCCTGACGCCGGGGCGGGGCTCTCGACCGGAGCCGCGGATCGGACCGTCATCCTCGGGTCTCTCTCCGTCTGTTGGAGGCGGGAATCCTCTCCTTTGAGGCTCTCCCTTTCCCTTCGATTATTCGAGGATCGCCGCACCGCATGTCAAGCGAAATCGGGACTCTCCCGCAGGGCGGGATATCAAGGAATCCAGGAATCCCGTCTCGCGAGAACCGGGAGATTCGGTGAACACAACTGCTCTGCACGGACACTTTCATTTAACGGGGAACTCACCGGTAACCCGCAATGACCGTGGAAATCGACTCCCGGTGCGCGCATGAAAAACCCCCGGCTGGGAACCGCCGGGGGCTCAGGAATCTCTCGGCGTCGCTCAGTACGACCCCGGGGCCTCCTCGGACCACGGGCCGTGATCGTCGTCGCCGGGCGTGAAGCAGGACGCGGCTCGCCGTACCGCCCGCACCGCGGACACCGAGCAGGCCGACATGTCGTGACCGGGCTTCAACACCGCCACGGACCCCATGATCAGCCCGTCCCAGCGCACGGGCGCCGCGCAGCCGACCCAGCCCTCCGCCCACTCCTCGACATCGAGCGCGAGCCCTTCCTTGCGCACGGATTCCAGGGAGGCGAGCAGCCGGGCGTTGTCGCGGAACGCCCCCGGCCCGGCGCCGTCGGGCACGGGCTCGGCCAGTACACCGTCCTGGATCACCTTCGGCAGGAACGCGAGGATGGCCCGCCCCGCCGCCCCCGTCCGCAGCGACCGGCACAGCTCCACCAACGCCCGGGGGGAGACGCCGATCTCGGACAGGTCCGACGCGCCGACAGCCATGTCCAGGCACTGTTTCCCGGCACCCCCGAAGGGTGCCAGGGCGAAGAGGAACGCCAGTCCGCCGTCGGTCGCCGTGTGCAGATCCTCCAGAACGGCGTGCGCGACACGGGCGTTGGGCGCGTGGGCGAGGGATTTCAGCCCCAGCCGCGCGGCCCCCGCCCCCAGCCGGTACAGACCGTGCCCCTCCCGGGCG
Source organism: Streptomyces sp. CA-179760 (assembly GCF_050937045.1). NCBI lineage: Bacteria > Bacillati > Actinomycetota > Actinomycetes > Kitasatosporales > Streptomycetaceae > Streptomyces > Streptomyces sp. CA-179760. The sequence goes on along the minus strand of NZ_JBNJLZ010000001.1, from coordinate 5,025,851 downwards.
AAGATGCCGTCGTACACACCGGACTGGAGGATCCGGTGCACCGTCGAGTCGTCCAGCCCTGTCGCCTCTGCCAGCTCGCCGGGCCCGTGCATCTGCCCTTCGACCTCGGTGAAGGCCCGCTGGACCCGGAAGACCCGGTCGGCGTGCGCACTGCCGCCGAGAGTGCTGCGCTTGCTCATTGCCTGCTCCCCGTTGCTCCCCGTTGCTCCCCGTCAGGCGGCGTCGCCCCACCCATGGTGTGACGGCCTGTCCCTTGCCCACCACGGTAGTTGCCCCGGCCACCGACCACAGGAGGGCGCCTGATCCGGCTTCAGGCCCCTCGGACCGGCGCCCCTCGCCCCTCGCCCTTGACTCCTCACCCCTCGCCCTGCGCCCTTCGCCAGGAGCCGTGAGCCGTGAGCCGGAACCACCCCACCAACACCAGCGGGTAGACGACGTACCCGAACCGCGTGGCCGGGATCAGGCACATGGCGATGCCGAGCCCCAGGGCGAGCCGGTCGGCGGCGGCGAGGGTGGTGCGGGGCGGGCGCGTGACGAGCGACGTGGCCACCGCGACCGCGCCCGACACCAGCGCCGCCACCGCGAGGACGAACCCGCCGGGTACGTGGGTCACCAGGAGATACCCGGGCAGGGGACTGGCCGCCGGCGACCCGGTGCCGCCTGAGCCCAGGGGAAAGAGCAGCACATGCTCGGTGAACGCCCCCGGGTCGGCTGATGCCACCGGCAGCACGGCGAGTATCTGGCCTGCGGGCCGGCCGGTCCCGGGGGCGGCTTCCTGGTCGAGGACGCCACCTTCCCCGAACTCCTGTACGCCGTACGGGTGGTGGCCGCGGGCGACGCCATGCTCGCCCCCGGCATCACCCGCCGCCTCATCTCCGAGTTCGCCCCGCGCCGCCCGGCCACCACCCCGGGGCCCCTCCTGGACCGCCTCACCGCCCGAGAGATCGAGGTCCTCCTCCTCATCGCCCAGGGCCACTCCAACGCGGACATCGCCGGCCGCCTCACCATCACCGACCACACGGTCAAGACCCACATCAACCGCCTCTTCACCAAGCTGGGGGTCCGAGACCGGGCGCAGGCGGTGATCGTGGCGTACGAGGCGGGGCTGGTGACGCCGGGGAACACGCCGTGATCACTCCCGGCCGGCGCGTCACACTTGCGGCGGACCCTGCTCGATACGGCGCAGCACGGGTTCGAGCCGGTCGATCGCCTCGCTGGTCTGGATCTGCCGCTCGTCCCACCAGGTGGCCCCCGCCTCGGCCAGAGGGCCGATGACGTCACGTGTCCTGGCCGGGTCGCCGCCCGGGGTGGCGCCGCCGAGGACGATCTCGAACGGAGTGTCCGGCCGGTCCTCGCGCTGCTCGCGGAGGTAGGAGACCAGGTCCCGGACCTGCTCGACAGGGGGCACATGACCGTGCCGGGCATCGTGGAACAGCGGAACCGCTCCGTCCCAGCGGGCCGCCCGGCGCATGGGCGGACGGCTCGGCCAGAAACCGGCGACCCAGACGGGTGGCCGGGGACGTTGCACCGTGGCGGGCAGCAGCGTCACGTCCCGTACCCGGTAGTGCCGCCCTTCGTGGTTCACCGGCTCACCCGACCAGTAGCGCTGCAGCAGGTCCAGGCCCTCGTCCAGCCGCTCGGCCAGCGCCTTCGGGTCCGTGACGTCACCGAAACTCGCGTACTCGTCCTCGATGGGCCCGCCCAGCCCGGCGGCGAACGTGACCCGCCCCCCACTCACCGCGTCCAGCGTCGCCACCTGCCGGGCAAGCTGCTGTGGGCGCCGCCGGGCGACCGGGGTGACCAGGGTGCCCAGCCTGATCCGGGAGGTCGCCAGCGCGGCGGCGGTCAGGAGCATCCAGGGATCCCCGAAGGGCCTGCCCGCGTGCGTGCGATGCAGCACGTGATCCCAGACGAACAGTCCGTCCCACCCCGCCTGTTCCACGGCCGCGGCGACCTTCGCCACGGTCCGGGGATCGGCGAAGTCACCGAAGTTCGGGATGTTGATTGAGCAACGCATCCCCGCATCCTGCTGCGGGGCGGCGGGGTGGGCAAGCGATCAACCGGCCATGTGACACGGCCTCGTGGCGGCCGGGGCGGGGCGGGGGCAGGTCTGTGCCCCCGTCCGGCACGACGCCCCCGACCCGGCCACCGAAACGGTGGCGGCGGGCGGGGGCGTCGGCGGCGGATGTGCGGGGCGGGGCTAGTCGGCCGTCACATCCGTCAGCTTCCACCGCTGGTTGGACCCGGAGTTCGGCTGCCACACGCCGACGGACGCGCCGTCGTTCGTGGACTGGCCGGAGACGTCCGGGAGCTGTCCCGTGGCGGCGTTGACGAGGGTCCAGGTGCCGTCGCCGGTGGTCGACATGATCCACTCGGTGGCCTTGTCACGACGGCCCTCGTCCGGCTCGGCGACCAGGGCGCCGTTCCGGATGGCCAGGCGCTTGTCGGACCCGGTCTCGGTGAAGACGTACCGCTTGCGGTTGTCGCTCCCGCGGATCTGCTCCACCTTCCACTCCTGGCCGCTCGGGTCGGACGCGTTCGCGCTCCGGATGACCAGACCCGTGCCGTTGCCGGCGATGCTGAGGTCCTTGCCGCTCTGGGCACCGGTCAGGCGGTAGGTGTGGCCCTTGCGAAGCTCCGCCGCGTCCTTGGCGGTGCCGGAGACTCCCTTGACGAGGAAGGACGTCACGGACTGGGCGGGCACGGTGAGCGTGGCCTGCTTGCCGGTGACACGGACGGCCTTCTGCTTGTCGAGCTTGCCGTCGGCGCTGGTCACCACGGGGGTGACGGTGGCGCGGGAGGAGACACGGCCGAACTTCGACAGGTCGAGGGTGACCTCACGGGCCTCCGCCGTGCTGTTGACGTGGACGACCGTCGCCGCGTCGCCCTTGCGGGAGACCGCCGCCGTGCTGGAGGTGTCGTCCGTCTTGACCAGCCGGTCGCCGGGCTTGATGTAGTGCGTGAAGTTGCGGGCCGTGTCGAACTTGGTGTTCGTGTAGACCGGGCAGGACTTCAGCGTGTCCGTCTTGGTGCAGCTGAACGGCAGCTGGATCTCGCCCCAGTTGCCGCCCTTCGCGGACTCGCCGCCCGGCTTCATGTTGTCGTAGTCCTCGACCGGCTGCCAGAACACCCAGGCCTTGGGCTCCAGTTCGCGCAGGTCGTCGACCATGCGCTGGGCGAGTCCCAGGCCGGGCCGCATGTCCGTGAAGCTCTGGCCGTCGCCCCAGTCGCCCTCGACCTCGCTCATCCACAGCGGCTTGTCGGCGGCCTTGGCCAGGTCGCGGACGGTGGTGCGCTGGCCCGTGCCGTAGGTGTGGACGTTCATCTGGTCGACGAGGTCGCGCACCTCCTGGGGGTAGGAGTTCCAGTTGGTGGCGAAGGTGCCGGGGTTGGTCTCGTCCATCGCGGATATGTCCGCGTCCGACCTGGACTTCCTCAGGACCGGGGCCAGCGCGCGGATCACCTTCTGCTGCATCTCGGGGCCGATGTGGGCGCCCTCCTGGCGCCCGCCCGTCGGCTCGCCGTCCGGGCCGAGCTTGGTGCCCCAGTAGTCGGTGTTCGGCTCGTTGAACGGGTCCAGCGTGTCGACCTTGATGCCGTGCGCCTTCTCGAGGCGCTCGGTCGCGCCCACCAGGTACTTGGCGAAGTCGTCGACCGAGCCGGGCTTGAGCTGGTCCTTGCCCGCGTCGAAGTTGCCGGAGACGTAGCCGCTCTCGGTCATGAACCAGGGCGGGGAGTTGCTGAAGGTCTCCCAGTGGGTGATGTCCTTCTTGATGCGGTCGACCCACCAGCGCTGCGTCTTGTCGGCGTTCTTGTTCCAGTCGCCGGGGTCCTCGGCGTCCCACCAGTCGACGTCCTCGCGGGTCGTGCCCGCCGGCGCCTTCCACCAGCCCTCGACGGCCCCGCCGGCCCGCAGGTAGTCCTTGACGTCCGGGGCGTTGCCGCCGCCGATGTTGTACCGGGCGATGTTCAGGTTGAGACCGTCGTCGCCGAAGAGGAGCTTGTAGAGCTTCTCGCGTACCGCGGGCGGGTAGTCGCCGGTGGCGTTGGCGAACCAGACCAGGCTGGTGCCCCAGCCCTCGAACTTGTCCCCCGAGTAGGAGGGGTCGGGCCGGACGGTGACCCCGGCCGCGGCCGTCTGCGACGTCGTCTCGGCGTGCGCGGCGGGCAGGGTGGTCGTGGCCAGGACGGTTCCGGTCGCCAGGGCGGTGACGCCGATGGCCCCGAGGAGCCTTCTCTTACGGGTGCGGTGTGCCATCTCGAGTACTCCAGCTCTGGTGCGGACTTCTGGACTGGTTCGACGCCTTCTCATACGATTTCGACTAGGCAATGTTTACGTAAACATCCACTGGCGGGATGTCTACACTGTCCGAATCTCAGGGGTCAAGGAGTCGTTCCGGACCGAAATTTGCGCCGGCTGTGCGGCAAGGAGAGTGAGGGCAGGTGGGCACCGTGGACGGGGAGAGAGAATCGACGGGCACGAGCCGTACGAGAAGGCGTGCGGGCCGCCCCCGCCAGGGCGCGTCCATGGCGGACGTCGCCCAGCTCGCCGGTGTCTCCTCCCAGACCGTCTCCCGCGTCTCCAACGGCTTCCCGGGCGTCACCGAGGACACCCGCCGGCAGGTCCTGGCCGCCATGCGGGAGCTGGGCTACCGCCCCAACAGCGCGGCCCGGGCGCTGCGCCGGGGCGAGTTCCGCACCCTCGGCGTGATCACGTTCTCCCTCTCCACCATGGGCAACATCCGCACCCTGGAGGCCATCGCCACCTCCGCGGCCCGGCACGGCTACGCCGTCACGCTGCTGCCCGTCGCCGTCCCCACCCAGGACGAGGTGAACGGCGCCTTCTCCCGCCTGGGTGAACTCGCCGTGGACGCCGTCATCGTCATCATGGAGATCCACCTCCTGGACGCGGCGACGGTCTCGCTCCCGCCCGGCGTGCAGGTAGTGGTGGCCGACTCCGACGCCGGCGACCGCTACACCGTGGTCGACACCGACCAGGCGGGCGGCGCGCGGGACGCCGTACGGCACCTCCTGGACCTCGGCCACGACACGGTCTGGCACCTCGCCGGCCCCGAGGGCTCCTTCGCCGCCCAGCGCCGCGCCAACGCCTGGCGCGACACGCTGACGGCCGCGGGCCGGACGACGCCACCCCTGGTCCGCGGCGACTGGTCCGCCGAGTCCGGCCACCGGGCCGGTCTGCGACTGGCCGACGAGCCGGACTGCACGGCGGTGTTCGCCGCCAACGACCAGATGGCCCTCGGCCTGCTGCGCGCCCTCCACGAACGCGGCCGCCGGGTCCCCGACGACATCAGCGTCATCGGCTTCGACGACATCCCCGAGTCGGCGTCCTTCCTCCCGCCCCTCACCACCATCCACCAGGACTTCGCGGAGGTGGGGCGGCTGTGTGTGGAGGGGGTCCTGGACAAGATGCGCCAGGACGGGGCGGAGCACGGCACGACGTTGGTGCCTACGCGGTTGGTGCGGCGGGAGAGTACCGGAGTCCGGCGGCGGTGAGGCGGCGCCGACCCGGGCGTCAGCCGGTGGGCGGTGTGAACTCGGGCTGGTCGAGGACGCGCAGCCAGCTGCCGTCGGGCTGGCGCCGGACCACCTGCGCGCGGGCACCCGCCCCGTCCTTCGGCGGGGTCGACGTCAGGGCGATGTCACCGCTGACCAGCGTCGGCAGGGGCGCTTCCGGCTCGAAGCGGGGGCGGTCGGCCAGCACCTTCTCCCACAGCGCGCGGATCGCTTCCCACCCCACCGTCCGCTCACCGGGCGGATAGGCCAGCACCGCGTCCTCTTCGTAGAGCGCGGCGACCCCGGCCGCGTCACCGGCGTTGGACCGCTCGACGAACAAGCGGGTGAGGTCCTCGGGGCGCAGGGCCTTCTCGTGCTCCGGCATGGCGGGTCTCCTGAACATCGGGCTTCGATGGGTGCTTCCAGCCTCATCGCCCGGAAATCAGAAGTCCAACAGATGGATCTACTGGAAACTAGAATTACCGCTCATGGAACTGAGGCAGCTCGAATACTTCGTCGCGGTCGCCGAGGAACAGAACTTCACGCGGGCGGCCGAGCGGGTGCACATCAGCCAGTCCGGTGTCAGCGCTCAGATCCGCCGGCTGGAACGGGAACTCGGTGCCGAGCTGTTCGACCGCTCGGCGCGCACCGCCACCCTCACCGCGGCGGGCAGGGCGGCGCTCGACCACGCCCGCGCGACCCTCGCGGCGGCCGGGGCGGTGGCTCAGGCGGTCGACGAGATCACCGACGTGATCCGGGGGCGGCTCGTGGTCGGGATGGTCATCGGCTGCACCCTCACACCGCTGTTCGACGCGCTCTCCGCGTTCCACCGGGCACATCCAGGGGTGGAGATCTCCCTGCTGGAGGACAACTCCGACCGCCTCGTCGAGGCGGTGCGCGCCGGCACCGTCGACCTGGCCCTCATCGGAACCGCGACGGCCGCCCCCGAGGGGCTCCAGGCTCTGACACTCATCAGCGAGCGGCTCGTCGTAGCGGTGGCGGCCGGACACCCCTTGGCGGCGCAACGGCGGGTCGTGCTGCGCGACCTGGTCGCCCACCCGATCATCTGCATGCCCCCGGGCACCGGCCTGCGCACCCTCTTCGACCGCGCCTGCGCCGCCCAGGACCTCCACCCCACGATCGCCCTGCAGGCCAGCGCCGCCGACGCCATCGCGGACCTCGCGGCCCGCGGCCTCGGCGTCGCCGTCCTCAGCGAGTCGATGGCCGCGAGCTATGGCGACCGGGTCGTCGCCCGCGTCATCGACGACGTGACAGCACCGGCCCTGCTGGCTCTGGTCTGGAAGGGGACGCACGGGCCTGCGGTGCGGGAGCTGCTGGGGCATTCCGGGCGGGCGTTTATGTGAGTCGGCTCCGGGTTCATGAAGGACCCGCGCTCTACTGCCAAGCCGCGGTGTCGGGATCGATGCCATGGGCGCGTGCGCTCGCGTCGACGATGCGGCGGAACCACGTGGCGAGGCCGGGGCGGATGCCGTCGTAGTGGGCGGCGAATCCTGGATCGGCCTCATACATGCGGCCGAGGCAGACCTGCATCTGCCTGGTGAGGGGAAAGTACGAGGCGAACACCTCGCGGTGCCGCTCGACGAGTTGATTCGCCTCCGGGCTGCCCGGTGCGAGGCCCGCGTCCATCGCGTCCCCGAGCGCCCGCTCGAAGCCGGCGACGGTGTCGGCGATGCCCTGCCATTCCTCCGGGCCGCGAGAGGCCGAGCGTTCGGCGTACTGCTGCCATTGCGTCGTGTCCCCGTAGCGCTTTCGGGCCTGGGCGGGCCCGTCCGGGTCCCACTGCGGGCCGAAGATCGCGGTCTGCTGCTCGACGGTCAGCAGCAGGCCGCGCTCGTGGGCGTCGATCATCCGGTCCAGTCCGGCGCTGAGCTGCTGGAGGCGGTCGATCCGTTCCGCGACCTGGGTGCGCTGTGCGCGCAGGGCGCCGGGCACGTCCGTGGTCGAGTCGTCGAGGACGGCCCGGATCCTGTCCAGGCCGAGACCGAGCTCACGGTAGACGACGATGCGGTGCAGACGTTCCAGGTCAGCAGCGGTGTAGAGCCGGTATCCGCCGCCCGTGCGCAGCGACGGTCGCGCCAGACCGATCTCGTCCCAGTGGTGCAGCGCTCGGACCGTCACGCCGAGCCGCGCCGAGGCCTGACCGACGGTCAGGCCATCGGCGTCAGCGGTATCAGACATGCCGCCCATTGTCGCCGCGCACGGCGTCCGGCGCGGTGATCCCGACGGCTGCGAGGTTCCGCGCCTCCTCACTGTCCGGATCAAAGGGCTTCGCCGCGGTGAAGACGATCCGTGCGTTCTCGGGGGTGATCACCTCCACATCGCGGGTGTTCCAGGGAGTGTCCCGTGGACCGTCGACCGAATCCGGGCGCAGCGCACGGCAGGCCGCGACCAGGGGATCGACCTGGTCGAGCACGCAGGCGAAACTGAAGCCGACCGCCGGTGCCCGCTCCGGAACGCCCGCCGCCGGGACGAGGAGTACGTCCTGGAACGCCCACCGGCGCAGATGCACCACCTTGCCGGGGATGCCGAACAGTTCGAAGAACCCGAGCCCGCGAGTCCAGAAGTCCACCGACGCCGCCAGGTCGCCCGTGGGGATCGTCACGAACGCGGGCATCCCGTAGATGCCACGGAACGGCTCCGGGGGAACGGCATCCGGGCCGGGGGTGGGCACAGGACTCATCTCGAACGCGTCGTAGTAGTCGCTCATGCACACCACCCTTCAGCCTCACGTCACGTGAGGGTCAAGCGACGAGGCCCCGAAATCCAGTGGAGCTGCGCCACTGTGCGCCCTTACCGTGCTGCTGACCCGAGTCGGCTGAGCAAGGACGTGCCGTTGTACACCGTGTGAGACCTCCCGAGAGCTGATCTGTCGCGCGTCGCGCATGTGCGCCGCGCTGCTTTTTGCTGTGGACTTCTCACTGAGACCGGTGAACTCCTTTGCTCGAGAACTGGGTCGTCATGCCCACCTGCCTGCCGCTCGTCCTCCGCCGTTGCCACACGTGCGCGTCCGAACGCTTCCGGGCGAACGGCAAGTTCCGTGTCAACGCCCACCACAAACTGCTCGACGCCTGGCTCCTCGTGCTCTGCACCGCCTGCGGGGAGACGGCAAAGCTCACGGTCCTGGAGCGGATGAATGTGCGCTCCGTACGGCCTGAGCTGCTGGACCGGCTGCACGACAACGATCCTGGCCTGGCAGCCGAACTGCTCCAGGATCCGCTCGTACGGCGCCGCAATCGCATCGCCCTCGACTGGGACGACGCCTGGCGTCTCGACACCGGCGGATCAGATCACCTGGAGCGCGAGGTGATCGACGTAGCGGTCCGCTTCGCGGCGCGGATCCCGGTCCGGCCGGTGCGGCTGATCGCTGAAGGGTGCGGTCTTTCCCGGGCCGAGGTCGAGAGGCTGGTCGCGGAGGGGAAGGTCGTTTCGGCAGTTCGGCTGAGCGGCAGGCTCTCCGACGACTTCACCTTCACGCTCAAGCGCTGAGCCCTCGCAGGGACCAGGGCCTTTCCGGCAAGACCCGTCGGGCAGGACCTGGTCCTCAGATCTCCGTGTCAGTCGATGCGGGCGCACAGGTCGTCCGCAGAGCCCCGGACGAGATGCACCGCCTTGTAGCCGGTGGCGCTGATCTCCATCGTGTAGACGCCGTCGACGATGTACAGGCCGCGCGGCAGGGTGCCCTGGTCCTTCCCGACGCCGACGAACACCGGGCCGTGCACGGCCCAGAGTTGTGAGCCGTCGGGTCGGTACTCGACGAGGGCCGAGCCGCTCGCGTCGGCGTCGTGGGCGGCGCCGGTCTCGGTGTTCGTGACGCGGACGACCAGGTCGCCCTTGTAGGCGACCCGGCGCGCGGAACCGTCGGGGTGGGTGCTCAGCACGCGCCGCACCACCTCGTCGACGACCGGCTCGCCGTGCACGGGGAAGTCGCAGCGCACGCCGGCGGCGACGTCCCAGGGTGTGGAGGGCGCCGGTTCCCAGCCCTCGCCTGTCGCTGCCGTCGCGGGCTGCGTGCCGAGGAGCGCGGTGGCGAGTGTGAGGGTCGCGAGGGCGGTTCGTCGCATGGTTCTCCCTGGTCAGAGGGGTGGAAGAAGGGCTTGCCGGAAGGGCGCCCGCCAGTCTGGCCCGGGCTTCTGACCAAAGCCTCACCATCCTCGGCGTGGACACGGCGACGCCTACCGCCTCCCGGGCGACACTGGTCGAGTGATTGTCGAACGCGCGTACGCCCATCTTTCCTCGTACGACGAGGACGCCTGGCCCTGGTCGGTGCCCTGCGTCCGGCAGCTGCTCGACGAGGGCCTGCGCTTCACCGCACCGGTGACCTTTCTGGTCGGTGAGAACGGCTCGGGGAAGTCGACGCTGGTCGAGGCGCTGGCGGAGGGTTTCGGACTGGACTCCTACGGCGGCTCCCACGACTGGCGCTACGCCTCTCCGCGCGGCAAGTCGGAGCTGGGCGAGCGGATCAAGTTCGACGCGGCCTCGCGCGGACGCCGCATGGTCACAAGCTGGTCGGCCCGCAAGGGCTTCTTCCTGAGGGCCGAGACCGCGCTGGACGCGCTGAACAGGGAGGGGCTCGCGCCGGACTCGGTCAGCCATGGCGAGGGCTTCCTCGCGGCGTTCAGAGGGAAGTTCCTGCACGCCGGGCTCTACGTCCTCGACGAGCCGGAGGCGGCGCTCTCCTTCTCCTCCTGCCTCGAACTGATCGGGCACCTCGACCGGTTGGCCAAGGAGGGCGGCCAGGTCATCTGCGCCACGCACTCCCCGCTGCTGACCGCCCTGCCGGGCGCGGACATCGTCGAGGTCGGCGAACACGGTCTGCGCAGAGTCGCCTGGCAGGAGCTCGGCGTCGTGGACCACTGGCGCCGCTATCTCGCCGACCCGCACGCCTATCTGCGGCACATCGTCGAATCGTAGGCGGCACCCTCGGCGGCCTTGCCCGCGCCCCCGTGCGGATCAGCCCTTAGGCTGCCCGGTAGCCATGGAGTTCCAACTGCTCGGTCCGTTCGCCGCCCGCCACGAGGGACGGCGAGTCCTGGTGGGCAGCCGTCGTCAGGAGCGGTGTCTGCTGGCGGTTCTGCTGATGCACGCGGGCCGTGTCGTCGCGACCGAACGCCTCATCGACCTGCTGTGGGACGGCGGCCCGCCCGCTTCCGCCCGCGCCACCGTCCACACCTACGTCGGCCGGTTGCGGGCCGCGCTCAAGCCGTACGAGGTGCCCGTCGAGACCCGCCACGACGGCTACGTCGTTGAGCAGGGCCGACATCGGATCGACACAGTGGAGTTCACGTCTCTTGTCGGGCAGGCGGCCGCGGCCGCCGCCGGGGACCCCGACGAGCGGATCCGCCGCTACGACGACGCCCTCGCACTCTGGCGCGGCGAGCCGCTCGCGGACGTGGCCGACGAGCGGCTGCGGACGCGGCTGGGCGGGGGGCTCGCCGAACTGCGGCTGTCCGCCGTGGAACAGCGGTCCGAGGCACAGCTCGCCATGGGGCTGTACGACCGGGTCGCGGCGGACCTGACACCCCTCCTCGACGAGCACCCGACGCGCGAACGGCTGGTCGCCGCCCGGATGACCGCCCTGTACCGGTCCGGCCGCCGGGCCGAGGCGCTCCGGCTGTACGACAGCACGCGCACCCTGCTGTCGGCCGAACTCGCCATCGAACCGAACCGCGAACTGCGCACCCTGCACGCACGCATGCTGCGCGGCGACCCCCGGCTGGACCGGCCCCCCGGGCCCGTCTACGCGGTACGGGTCGACGACCAGTGGCTGCCGTGGAGTACGAGCGGACACCCCGCGCTGGAGTTCTGCAACACCTACGCCGGGTGGGGCGGAGACCCGCTGCCCGGGTCGGACTGGCTGCGGGGCTATGCCGCGCTCGCCGTATGGGCCGGGCACCTGGACCTGATCGAGGAGCGGACGGTCACCCGGCTGCGGGAACAGGCCCTACGGGAGCCCGCCGAGGCCGCCGCCGCGCTCGGCGAGGCCCGGCGGTTCCGTACGGACCTGTACGCCTGCCTGACCGATCCGCAGGACGGCCGGGCCTTCAAGGCGGTGGCCGGGGTGGTGGAGGACGCCGCGCGGCTCTCGGTGTTCTCCCGGGGCGAGGACGGCCTGGCTCGCTGGCGGCCGTCCTCCTCCGCCGGTCTGCGCCTGCCCCTGTGCGCGGTGGCTCGCGACGCGGCCGAACTGCTCGCCGACGCCCGCCGCTTCACCGTCCGCGCCTGCCCCAGCCCGGACTGCGGCTGGCTGTTCCTCGACGGGAGCGGACGGCGGAGGTGGTGCAGCCTGGCGACGTGCGGTGCCAAGCGGACCTCGGACGTCCGTTGACCGTCGTCGGCGTCAGCGCATGCGCGCGTCCCCGGCCGGGCGGAACCGGTCCGTGGCCGCCAGCACGGCATCCGTCGTGGCATCCCCGGACAGCCCGTGCCCCTCCCCGCCGTGCAGCACGAGCTCCGCTTCCGGCCACACCTGCGCCAGCCGCCACGCGATGTCCGGGGGCCCGCTGATGTCCATCCGCCCGTGGACCATCACACCCGGGATGCCGGCCAGCTTCCCGGCGTCGCGCAGCAGGGCCCCGTCCTCCAGGAAGCCCGCGTGCCGCCAGTAGTGCGTGACGAGGCGGGCGAAGCGCATCCTGAAGTGCGGGTCGTCGTACCGGGGATCGGGCTTGTGCCCGGGGTGCGTGGACACATGCACGTCCTCCCAACGGCACCACTCCCGCGCGGCCCGCTCCCGCACGGCCGGATCGGGGTCGGCGAGCATCCGGGCGTACGCCTCCACCAGCCTGCCGTCGCGCTCCCGCTCGGGGACGGTGTCCCGGAACCGGGCCCATTCCTCGGGGAAGATCCGCCCCATGTCCCGGGTGACCCACTCCACCTCGCGGCGGGTGGTGTTGGTGACGCTGAAGAGGACCAGCTCGGACACGTGACCCGGGTGCTGCTCGGCGTAGGCCAGCGCGAGGGTCACGCCCCAGGAGCCGCCGAGAACCAGCCACTTCTCGATGCCGAGGTGCCGTCGCAACCGCTCGATGTCGGCGATCAGATGGTGGGTGGTGTTGGCCGCGAGCGAGGTCCGCGGATCGGCGGCGTCGGGCGTGCTCCGCCCGCACCCGCGCTGGTCGAGAAGCACGATGCGGTACGCCGCCGGGTCGAACAGCCGACGCCAGAACGGCCCCGCCCCGGCCCCCGGCCCGCCGTGCAGCACGAGGGCGGGCTTGCCCGCGGGATTTCCGCAGGTCTCCCAGTAGACGCGGTTGCCGTCGCCGACGTCGAGCATGCCGTGCTCGTACGGTTCGATACCCGCCGGATGGAGCCCGGTCATATGAGACGTCCTCTCCGATCTGCTTGCCTGCCGGGCCCGCGCCCGTGCTGCTCCGTCCTGGACCGCGCGGGCCCTGGCCATGTCATGTCGAGGTCTCCGGCTCGTCGAGGTGCCTCCGGTGGTCATGGTGCTGGAATCAGGCCGCTTTGAGGCGAGCGACCTCGCGCGCTCGCTCGGACAGCGCCTGTACCGCCGGGAGCGTCTTGTGCGCGGGCAGGCTCTTGCGAAGCGTCTTCAGGTGCTCGTCGCCACGCGCTGAGCTGATCGTCACGTACTCGTCGAGGAACTGGCCCCACGTGTCGCAGGCGGCTTCCACGTGCCGCATGCGGAACTGCCGCTCGGCGATCACCCCAAGGCAGTGCAAGCGGCCCTGCCGCTCCAGAGGGGAGCGCGCCGCGTTGGACCGGCGCAGGGCCTTGACGGACCCCTCACGGTCCTTCAGGTGCCACCTGACGTGGGCTTCGTGGAAGTAGTAGGCAGCCTCGTCGTAGCCGCCCACGGCGTCACGCCGGTTGTCGGCCTGCGCCAGCGCCGTCTCGGTCTCGGTGAGCCGTGTCAGGGCGGTGTGCCGGTCGCCGGTCATGGCCGCGGCCGCAGCTTGCTGGCCCCGCAGGAACGCCACCAGGCGCGGCCCCGAGTCCGGGGCGGCCCCTGCCGCCGAGTCGGCGAGTTCAAGCGAGAGCGGCCCGTAGCCCAGGTGACTCGCTTGCAGACTCATTCCGCGCAGCGTGCGGCAGTAGGTGACGTGGTCCTCAGCGGCGCCCGCGAGATCGAGCGCGCGCAGGTAGTAGCGCTGTCCAAGTCCCTGCGCGTTCTCGTACATCGCCATCCACCCGGTGAGGTACACGAAGTCCGCGGCGGCGGCCCGCATGTCGCGCTTCACACGCTCGGTGCCCGATGCCCGCAGATAGGTCCCGATGGTGTTGACCAGGAAGGCGGCAGCCATCGGGCGGGCGTGGCCTGCCCCGACCTGGTCCAGGATGTCCGCGACCTTGTCCGTCATAGTGCGCACGGTCTCGACATCGGACCGGCCGATGTGCACCGTCCGCCCGGCCGTGGCGTGTTCGATCCGCTCAGAGGTCTCGGAGACGTCCTCGTACGACGGCACAGCAAGTGTCGCCGCGTACATCCCGACCCGCAACACGCCGCGGCGGGACGGGTCCATGTCTGCTCGGCTCAGGTCCATCACCCCTGCTACCGGATCACGTACGTCGACCGGTCCGGCAGCGGGCCAGCCGATCTCAGCGCACGTCACGGGGCGGCCGAGCAGCCGTGAGAGGGCTTCGAGGACAGCAGGCCGGGCGGGTGGCTTGGGTACCGATCCGGCGAGCCAGTGAGACACGGTCGTCTTGTCGTAGTGCAGCGTGACGCCGAGTTCGCGACCGGCCGCGTTCACCCGCCGCGCCAGCTGCGCGTTCCCGATCCCTCCCGCTTGCATGAGGCCCGCAAGGGCGGTGTTCGGTGTGCGTGGTTGCCGTGGCATGTGAACCCCCGAGTCGTGTTCAACCAGTTCAACCGCTCCTCCACTGTCCTCCCTTACCCGCAGCGGCGCAGCGGGGTTGGGTGATTACGAGCCGTTCGCACCCCCAGCGGCCGGCAGTTGACGGCCTGGCGTCTTCTCCCGCCCCGGAGGGAGATGCAGGCACCGACACGGACGAAGAGGCTGCATGGCGACGATCACAGAAAGGCCCCCCGCACGACCGGCGTTCCCCCGGCTGACGCCTCGACCCACCGGCCATCCGGGGTACAGCATGACCCTGGAACGCACGGAGGAGTCCGCGTCCGTCGCCAGGCGCGCGACGCGCACAACGATGCAGTGCTGGGGCCTGCCCGAGGAGACGACCGATGCGGCCGTGGCGATCGTCTCGGAGCTGGCGACGAACGTGATCCTCCACGCGCGTACCGGCGGCATGCGGCTGATCTACGAACTCCCCGCCCGTGACCGTGTCCTCATCGCCGTAGTGGACAGAGACGTCCACCGGCTGCCGAGGATCCGCACCCCGGACCCCGAGGCGGATCAAACGGGGCGAGGGCTGGCCCTGGTCGACGCGCTGAGCGACCGGTGGGGGTACGACCGGATGGGTTCGAAACCGTGGGGGAAACGCGTCTGGGCCGAGTTACGCGCGGACTGCGAACAGTGAGCCCGTTCCTCACGGCGCTCCCTGACGCCCGCTGAGACTCTCGCCCCCGGCATCCAGACGCGCGGATACATGTCCTGGCAAGACGACCACGCGGCCGGAGGCGAGCCCCTCGCCGTCCTGACAGCCACAAGCGGCGAGTGCCACCGTAAGAGCGACCGAGAGACGAGGAGACTCATGCAGGCCACAGCGCCCACCCGCAGCGTCCGCCCGTGGGGCATCAGCCGGATGCGCCCGTATCCGAGCGCCTACCAGCCCGGCTACACCACCACCGAGCTGGACCCCGCCACACAGACCACGGTCTTCCGCGACGAACACGGCGGCGTCGTCGAAATGGGCAAGCACGGCACCAGCAAGGGAACCGAGACCAACCCCCAGTCCACCAACCAGGACAGCCGCAACGACACCGACCACGACCAGGACAGCGAGCAGGACTGATGCCCGGGCCCGGACCGGTCGCAGTCGTCACCGAAGTCGACGACGTCACCTCCGACATGGTGATCACCGCACTCAACGAGCGGGGCGTGCCCGTCATACGGTTCGACCCCTCCGACATCGGCGATCACCTGTCGTTCTCGGCCCGGTTCGGCGCCGGCACCGCCACCCTGGCGGGACACCTCCGTACCCCTTCCAGGGCCGCCGTCCTGGAAGGAATTCGGGCTGTGTACTGGCGCCGTCCGACCTGGCCCCACTTCGAGCATCTGGACGGCGCCGACGCCCGGTTTGCCACAGCCCAAGTCCGCCACGGCCTCGGCGGCACCTTGTACGCGCTACCGGACTGCCGCTATGTCAACCATCCGCTTCGCAACCACACGGCCGAACACAAGCCGCTGCAACTCGCCGCCGCCGAACGGTTCGGATTCACGGTGCCGCCCACGCTGATCTCCAACGACCTGGGCGACGTCCGCGCGTTCATCGCCGACCACGGTCAGGTGATCTACAAGGCACTGCGGTGGACCCCGTACCCGGAGGGCGGACGGCGTGGGGCTGACCACATGGACCGAGCCGGTCACCGCCGACGAGGTCGACGAGAGCGTGAGCGTGGTCCCGCACCTGTTCCAGGCCCGTGTGAGCAAGGTCGCCGATCTGCGCGTCGTGGTGGCCGGCGAGCAGGTGTTCCCGGTCCGTATCGACTCGGGCCTGCTGGACTGGCGCGCCGACTACGAAACGCTCACCTACCAGGTCACCACGCTGCCCAACGGCATGGACAAGGCGCTGATCGCCTATCTGGAACGCTTCGGACTCGCCTCTGGCAGCTTCGACCTGGCCGTAGACCGTGACGGGCGCCTCCACTGGCTTGAGCTGAACCCCAACGGCCAATGGGGGTGGCTCGAGGACAAGACCGGCCTGCCGATCACCGCCGCGTTCGCCGACCTCCTGGAGCAAGGACCCACACCGTGACCCTCCCCGACACCGCACCTCAGCGGAAGGTCCTCGCCGACCGCCTCACCGAGCAAGGACATCTGAGCAGTCCGGCATGGAAAGCAGCCGTCGAAGCCGTTCCCCGGGAACTCTTCCTCTCCTCCGGGGTATTCCTCGCCGACGACACCGGCCTGTGGCAGCCGGTCACACCCGATGATGTCGGTCCGCGTGAGTGGGTGGAGGTCGTCTACAGCGATGGTTCGTTGGTCACCCAGCTCGACGGCCACCTGGCCCCCGACAAGGCCACCGCGCCCGTACACGGCTTCCCCACCTCCTCATCCACCATGCCCGCGACCGTCGTCTGCATGCTCGAAGCCCTCGACGTCGAGGACGGCCACAACGTGGCAGAGATCGGCACCGGCACCGGTTACTCAACGGCCCTCATGTGTCACCGGCTCGGCGAGGACAACGTCACCACCGTCGAGGTAGACCCCGAAGTCGCGGCAGCGGCGGATGCCGCACTGGAGGAAGCCGGATACTCCACCTGGACCGTGACCGGAGACGGTCTCCTCGGCAACCCGCGCCGGGCTCCCTATGACCGGCTCATCGCCACCTGTGCGGTGCGCCGTATCCCGTACACGTGGGTGAGGCAG
Organism: Streptomyces sp. CA-179760; assembly: GCF_050937045.1. Lineage (NCBI taxonomy): Bacteria > Bacillati > Actinomycetota > Actinomycetes > Kitasatosporales > Streptomycetaceae > Streptomyces > Streptomyces sp. CA-179760. Next base: position 5,008,845 of record NZ_JBNJLZ010000001.1, on the reverse strand, counting down.
ACCAAGCCCGGCGGGATCATCCTCGCCACCGTCGGCCCCGGCGCCTGGTCGTACGGAACCGGCCTGGCGAAGCTCACCGTACGGAAGGACGGCACCGCCGAGGGCCGCATCATCGGCCGCTCATCGTTCATGCCCGCCCGCGCCGAAGCCGCGGTACCCCTCTCCGGAGATCTGGCGGCCCGCGCCGCCTACGCCGACACCGAGCGGAAGACGACCCTGTCGCCTGTGGTCCTCGACCAGTGGATGCCCGCGTTCCTCGCCCAGCTCGCCGCTCCCGGCGCCCAGCTCGTGCGCGCGGTCAGCAGCGACGGCCGAGAGACGGTGTACTTGTTCGACACCGGCCGCGAATCCTTCGCAGCCCTCACGCAGGACGGCGAGGAGTGGACGGTACGCCAGGGCGGCCCCTTCGGAATCTGGGACGCCATCGAAGGTGCCGTGACGGCATGGCAGGAGGCCGGAGAGCCCGACATCAGCGCGGTTCGCCTGGAAGTCACTCCTTACGCGCATTCCTACTGGATCCGCGACAAGACGGCCCGTTGGGAACACCGGGTCGGCTGACAGGTGGCCCCGGGGAGTCCGAGACCTTCTGGCTGTGCGACGAGTGCGACACGATAGAAGGCCCCGCGGGACTGGAAGGTCCTGGAGCAGGAGCTGTTCGCGGCCGGTGTGGATCCCGCCGAGGCGGAAGCCGGCTCGTGCCGTCTGCTGATGGAGGCCCCAGGTGACGGATCCCTCACGGATCCTTCGCACAAGGCCCTGGCCCCGCCACCCCGCCCGCCCCGATCGTGGGCAGCATGAACGATCACGGCAACCAGCCCGACGAGTCCGACCAGATCCGCCGTTTCTGGGGCCGGCTCGGCCTCCCCGGCCTCGTCGACGTGCACACGCACTTCATGCCCGAGCGGGTCCTGCGCAAGGTCTGGGAGTACTTCGACGGGCTCGGGCTGCTCACCGGTGGGCTGGAGTGGCCGATCACCTACCGCGAAGAGGAGGCCGAACGGGCGCGGATACTGCGGGAGTTCGGCGTGCGGGCCTTCACCTCGATGCTGTACCCGCACAAGCCCGGCATGGCCCCCTGGCTGAACGGCTGGGCCGTGGACTTCGCGCGTCGCACGCCCGACTGTCTGCACACCGCGACCCTCTTCCCCGAGCCGGGGGTGGAGGCGTATGTCCGGGAGGCCGTGGCGGCGGGGGCGCGGGTGTTCAAGGCACATGTGCAGGTGGGGGCGTACGACCCGGCCGACGAACTGCTGCAGCCGGCGTGGGGCGTGCTGGCCGAGGCCGGGATCCCCGTGGTGATCCACTGCGGCTCCGGACCGGCGCCCGGCAAGCACACCGGGCCCGAGCCGATCGCCCGGGTGCTGGCGAACCACCCCCGGCTTCGGCTGATCGTCGCGCACCTGGGGATGCCCGAGTACGAGGAGTTCCTCGACCTCGCCGAGCGGTACGGGGAGGTGCGGCTGGACACGACGATGGCGTTCACCGACTTCAGCGAGGGCTTCATGCCGTTCCCCCGCCGGGCCCTGCCCCGGCTGGCCGCTCTCGGCGACCGCATTCTGCTCGGCTCCGACTTCCCCAACATTCCCTATCCGTACGTGCACCAGCTCCACGCACTGGAGCGGCTGGGCCTCGGGGACGACTGGCTGCGGGCGGTGTGCCACGACAACGGGGCGCGGCTGTTCGGCCTGTGAGGCCGGTGCCCGAGTAGGTGCCGTGACCAGCTACCTGTTGGACCTGAAGGTCCCGGCGCGCGGCACGACCTGCGCGGACGAGACCCAGCCGCCGTCCTCCACACCGAAGGTGGCCCCGCCCGGCACGACCCTCGGTGAACTCCGCAACGGCGTCAACGAGCGGCTCGACCGCCTCGGCGCCCTGCGCTGACCGACCCCGCACGACGGCCACCGGGGTGTTCACGCATCCCGTGCATCCCGGTGGCGCCGACCCCTTGACCCGCCTTCGCGGCGGCGCGTAGAACTGCACTCGCCACCGGCAGAAAACGGTTACTACCGCATTACCGCGAGGGAAGGTCACCCACGATGAGAGCTTCGGGAGAACGGGCCCGACGGGACGTGCTCAAGGGCGCGGCCGTCGGCGCCGGGCTGGCCGTGTCGGGCATCGTCACCACGCGCCCCGCGTACGCCGCCGAGAGCCGTAAGGAGGGTTCGGGCCGCCCCCGCCACCCGGAGAGCGTGACCGCCCGCCTGGGAGGCACCTCCATCACCCTGTCGGTCAGCACCCACGGGACCCTCCACTGGTCCACCCGGCGCGACGGCCGGACCGTGATCGGCACCTCCGCCCTCGGTATCCGGCTCGCCGACGGCACCGTGCTGGGCAGCGACGTCCGGGTGACCGGACAGCGGCACCGCACCCACCGCTCCACCTGGACCCCGGTCTACGGGCGCGACGCGACCGTCACCGACCACTACCAGGAGCACCGCTGGGACCTGAAGGACACAAGCACGGGCATCCGCTTCGGCGTGCAGGTCCGCGCGTACAGGACCGGGGTCGCCCTGCGGTACCTCCTCCTCGACCAGGGCACCGCCACCGTCACCGACGAACTGACGGCCTTCGCCTTCCCGGACGGCACCACCGTCTACAGCGCCCGCGACGAGAACGCCTACGAGCCGGTGGCCCCGGGCTCCATACCCGTCACCGGCACCGCCACCACCGACAACGGCCCGCTCACCGACCTCCCCCTGACCGCCACGCTCTCCAACGGCCTCATCGCCTGCGTCTGCGAGTCCGCGCGTGTCGACTACCCCCGCCTGATGCTCGGTTCGGTCGACGACGAGCCGAACACCCTCTCCGCCTTCCTCATGGAGCACACCGCCCGGGGCACCGGCCCCGTGGAGACGGCCTCCACCGTCACCACCCCGTTCGCCACACCGTGGCGGGCCGTCGTCATCGGCGCCACCCACGCCGAACTCGTCGACAACGCCGAGCTGGTGCTGAACCTGGCCCCGCCGAACGCCCTCCCCGACCCCTCCTGGATCAAGCCCGGCAAGGTCTTCCGCTGCGAGCTCAGCACCGCCGCCGGACTCACGGGCGTCGACTTCGCCGTGGCCCGGGGGCTGGAGTACATCGAGTACGACGCCGGCTGGTACGGCCCGGAGTTCACGACGCCCGACGCGACGGCGCCGATCGCCGCGATCGACCTGCCGTCGGTCATCTCGTACGCCACGGGCAAGGGCATCGGGGTCTTCCTCTACGTCAACCGGCTGGCGCTGACCGACGCGGACTCCCTCTTCGGCCTCTACAAGAGCTGGGGTGTGCAAGGCATCAAGCTCGGGTTCATCAACGACGGCACCCAGTCGATGACCGGCCAGATCATCGACTGGGCGAAGACAGCCGCGAAGTACGAGCTGCTGATCGACATGCACGACGACGTCCGGCCGTTCGGCTACGAGCGGACCCTCCCGAACTGGATCAGCCTGGAGGGCGTGCGCGGCAACGAGCAGTTCCCGACCGCCACGCACAATGTGACGCTGCCGTTCGCCCGCAACATCGGCGGCCCGATGGACTACACGATCTGCTACGGCCAGTCCCGCGACAAGACGACCAACGCCCATCAGATGGCCATGGCCGCCGTGTACTACCAGCCCCTCAACTTCCTCTTCTGGTACGACAAGCCGTCCAAGTACGGCAACCCGGCGAACTGGCCCGGCCTGCCCTGGTTCAACGCCGTCCCCACCACCTGGGACGAGAGCCGCACCCTGGCCGGCTCCATCGGCGAGTACGTCGCCGTGGCCCGGCGCAGCGGCTCCGACTGGTACCTCGGCGCCATGACCGACGAGTCGTCCAGGACGCTCACCCTCCCGCTGTCGTTCCTCGGGCGCGGTTCGTACACGGCGACGGTCTACGCCGACGGCACCCCGGGCGCGAGCCCGTACCAGACCCCGGTCGTGGTCGGCACCCGGACCGTGACCCGGGCCGACACCCTCGACGTGGCGATGGCACCGGCGGGCGGACAGGCGATCGTGCTGAAGCCCAGTCGAGGCTGAGGGGCGGGGGTTTTCCCCAGGATTCGGGTCCACCGACCGGTGGACGGCAGGTTCAACCGAGTGCCTCTGTCCGTCAACTGCCCTGCTCAGCAACCCTTTTGGGTATGAACTCATTAACTGTGCACGTGGCGCGCTGGAGCGCGAGACACCCCTGGCGGGCGATCGTCGGGTGGCTGGTGTTCGTGGTGCTGTGCCTGGGTGTCGGCGGTGCCGTCGGCACGAACAGTGCCAGGACGGCGGACTACCGGGTCGGTGAGGCAGGGCGGGCCGAGGCCCTCGCCGCCGAGGCCGGGCTGGAGCGCAGGGCCGCCGAGCAGGTACTGATCTCCTCCCGTTCGGGCGGTGCCCTGGATCAGGGCGCCGCCCGGGCCGCCGCGGAGGATCTCACCGAGCGGATGCGGAGGCTGCCCGAAGTGGCGGGCGTGGCCGACCCGTCGCTGTCCAAGGACCGCCGGACCCTGATGGTCGAGGTGACGCTGAAGGGCGAGGAGCGGGACGCCAAGGACAAGGTCGACGCGCTCGTGGCGCAGACCGGGGTGGTGCAGAAGAGCCACCCCGGGCTGCTGCTGGAGGAGACCGGAAGTCCGTCCGTCAGCAAGGGCGTCGACCAGCAGCGCAGTGACGATCTGGCGCTGTCCGAGGCGATCACCCTGCCCGTCACCCTGCTGACGCTGCTGGTGGTGTTCGGGTCGGTGACCATGGCCGGGGTGCCGTTGCTGCTGGCTCTGTCGTCGATCGCGGCCGCGGTCGGGCTCTCGATGGTCGTCTCGCATGTGTCGCCCGACGCGGGGGTCGGTACGAACGTCATCCTGATGATCGGCCTCGCGGTCGGCGTCGACTACACCCTCTTCTATCTCAAGCGCGAGCGGGAGGAACGGGCCCGCTCCGGCGGACGGCTGTCCTCCGAGGCGCTGGTGGAACTGGCCGCCGCGACCTCGGGCCGGGCGGTCGTGGTCTCCGGGATGGCGGTGGTCGCCTCCACGGCCACGCTGTATCTCGCCTCCGACGTGATCTTCTCCTCCCTCGCGACGGGCACGATCGTGGTCGTCCTGGTGGCGGTGGCGAGTTCGCTGACGGCCCTGCCCGCGCTGCTGGTCAAGCTCGGACAGCGGGCGGAGCGGCGGGCGCGGCGGCGGGCCGAGCGCGGCAAGCCCGTACGCCGGGCGCGCAGTGAGCGGGGCGGCGGCCGGGTGTGGAGTGCCCTGCTGCGGCCCGCCGCCCGGCATCCCCTGGCCACCCTGTGTGTCTCTGTTCTCGCCCTGCTCGCCCTCGTCGTCCCGCTGGCCGGGCTGAAGATCACCGAGATGAGCCGGGACACCCACTCCCGCGACATCCCGGCGATGCGGGTCTACGACCGGCTCAACGAGGCGTTCCCGGAGCAGCGGGTGACCCATCAGGTCGTCGTGCGGGCCGATGCCGCGCGGTCGGCGGAGGTCGTCGCCGCGCTGCGGGAGGTGGCCGGGCGGGCGGAGGACGACCGGCTGTTCACCGGAGTGTCGCGGATCCGGACCTCGGCCGACGACCGCACCAGCACCCTCGAACTGAAGGTGCCGTACCTCGGCAACTCCGACGAGGCCTACGACTCCCTCGACCGGCTCCGGGACGACTTCCTGCCCGCGACCGTGGGGCGGATCGGCGGCGCCGAGTACGGCGTGAGCGGCGACGTCGCCCGCTACGCCGACTATCCCGCCCACCAGAACGGCAAACTGCCCCTCGTCCTCGGCGCGTTGCTGCTCGTGACGTTCGCGATGACCGTGTACGCCTTCCGCTCGGTCGTGCTCGGAGTGCTCGGCGTCCTCCTGAACCTGCTGTCCGCGGCGGCGGCGCTCGGGCTGCTGGTGCTGGTCTTCCAGGGGAGGTGGGCCGAGGGCCTGCTGGACTTCGACTCCACCGGGTCGATCGGGTCGCGGGTGCCGCTGTTCCTGTTCGTGATCCTCTTCGGACTGTCGATGGACTACCAGGTGTTCGTGGTCAGCCGGATCAGGGAGGCCGCGCTCGCCGGCGTGCCCACGCGGCAGGCGGTGCTGGACGGGATCCGCTCCTCGGCGAGCGTGGTGACCAGCGCGGCGGTCGTGATGACGACGGTGTTCGCCAGCTTCGTCTTCCTCCACATCATCGAGATGAAGCAGATCGGCTTCGTCCTGGCGGCGGCCGTGCTGATCGACGCGTTCGTGGTCCGGGTGATGGTCCTGCCCGCGGCGATGCTGCTGCTGGGCGAGGCGAGCTGGTGGCCCTCGCGGGCGGTACGGCGGGCGCTCGCCGTACCGGAGAACGTCCGGGAGAACGTCCGGGAGAACGTCCGGGAGAACGTCCGGGAGAAAAGGTCCTCCTCCCGTCCGGAGGCCGACGTACGTTGATCGGCATGACCGCATCCGCCGGCTCCACGGCCGGCACCGCCGACGCCTTCTGGACCACGTCGCTGCGCCGCTGGAACGCGGTGTGCTGGCTGCTGTTCGCCGTGATGGCCGTCGGTCTCGCCGCCATCGACCGGCCCGGCGGGAGCAAGTACGTCGCCCTGGCCCTGCTGGGCGCGGTGGTGGTGTCCTACGCGGTCCTCTACCGCTTCCCGGCCAACCCCGTCATTCGTCCGCACGGGTATCTGTCGGTGCTGGTGGTCGCGCTGGGCGGGCTGGCGTATCTGCGGGGCAACTACGCGGGGCTGTTCATGGTGACGCTGCCGCACTACTGGCTGTTCGGGCGGACGCCGAGGGCGTCGGTGGTGTTCCTGGGGCTCGCCACGGCCGCGACCCTGGCCGCGAGCGTGCTGCGGCAGGACGGCTGGACGGTGGAGTTCTTCACCGAGACGCTCGTCTCCACGGTGCTCGTCGTCGGCGTGGGAGTGCTGATCGGGCTGTGGGCGCACTCGGTGGTCGGGCAGAGCGCCGAGCGGGCCCGGCTCATCACCGAACTGGAGGAGACCCAGGCCCGGTTGGCCGAGGCGCACCAGCGGCAGGGCGCGGCGGACGAGCGGGAGCGGCTGGCACGGGAGATCCACGACACCCTCGCCCAGGGCTTCGCCTCGATCATCGTGCTCGCCGAGGCGGCCCGGGCCGGGATCGACTCCGAACCGGCCCGCAGCGCCCAGCAGTTGCGGTCGATCGAGTCCACCGCCCGGGAGAACCTCGCCGAGGCGCGGGAGCTGGTCGGCTCGCCCCAGCGTCCCGGCCAGGCGGCGGCGGGATCGGTGGCCCAGACCCTGCGCCGCACCCTGGACCGCTTCGCCGAGGACACCGGCCTCACCGTGGACGCCGAACTGGAGGACCTGGAGTGCGACCAGCAGACCCGGATCGCCCTGCTGCGCTGCACCCAGGAGTCGTTGGCCAACGTACGCAAGCACGCCCGGGCCTCCACGGTCGGCGTGGTCCTGGTCCGGCAGCCGGACGGCGTGGAGCTCGAGATCACCGATGACGGGACCGGGTTCGTGGTGGCGGAGTCGTCGGGCTTCGGCCTGGACGGCATGCGCAAACGGCTCGCGGAGCTGGGCGGGAGGCTGACGGTGACGAGTTCGCTGGGGGACGGCACGCGGGTGCTGGCACTGCTCCCCCTGACGGCCGGAGTGAAAGAGGCCTCCGCATGACCGACGAACCGCTGCGGATCATCGTGGTCGACGACCACACCGTCATGCGGGCGGGGGTGGTGGCCCTGCTCGCCTCCGAGTCCGGAATCGAGATCGTCGGCGAGGCGGGCGAGGGCCGTACGGCCCTCGGACTTGTCGAGCGCCACGCCCCGGACGTCGCCCTGGTCGACCTGCGCATGCCCGTACTGGACGGAGTGGCCACGACCACCGAGATCGTCTCGCGCTTCCCCCGCACCCGCGTGCTGATCCTCACGACGTACGACACGGACGCGGAGATCGAGCGCGCGGTGGAGGCCGGGGCCATCGGCTACCTCCTCAAGGACACCACCCGTGAGCAGCTGGCCGACGCCATCCGCGCGGCGGCGCGCGGCGAGACCGTGCTGGCGCCCCGCGTCGCCGAACGCCTCGTCGCCCGTATGCGCCAGCCCGCCCAGATCCCGCTCACGGCCCGTGAGGCGGACGTCCTGAACGCGGTCGCGGACGGCCTCACCAACGCCGAGATCGGCCGCCGTCTCGTCATCGCCGAGGCCACGGTGAAGACGCACCTGTTGCGGCTGTTCGCCAAACTCGACGTCAACGACCGCACGCGGGCGGTGGTGGTGGCGATGGAACGGGGGCTGCTGCGGCGGCCCTGACCGTCACGACCCGATGTCCACGACCCGGGCCCAGTCCGGCGGCGAGTCCGGGACGTACTCGGGGTCGGACTCGTCGTCGTGGTGGTCGTCGTAGGGCTGGTCCGCCTGGCGGCGGGGGAAGAGGCCCACCACCGTGCGGCACGGAGGCCGGGTGACGGGCCAGGGCGTCTGGCCGTCGGTGAGGGCCACGATGACGTCCGGGGCCGGGCGGGAGTGCAGGGCTCGGGTGAAGCCGGCACGGAGGTCCGTGCCGCCGCCGCCCGTCAGGGGGATGCCCTCGGCGTGGCAGAGGCGGTGGGCGAGACCGGCCGAGGCGTCGCAGGGGACGACGGTGACGAGGTCACGGCGTCCGCCCACGGCCCGGGCGATCTCGGCGACCTCCAGGAGCGCGCTGCCGAGTTCGGCGTCGCTGACCGAGCCGGACGTGTCGATGACGACCGATACCCGGGGCGGGCGGCGGCGGAGGCTCGGCAGGACGATGCCGGGAATCGCGGTCGAGCGCCGGGCGGGCCGGCCGTAGGTGTAGTCCTCGCCAGCGCCGGGGCCGGACGCGGCCGAGCGGACCGCCGCGCCCAGCAGCTCCCGCCAGGGCTGGGGCGGGTGGAAAGCGTCCTCGGCCCACCGCCGCCAGCCCTGCGGGGCGTTGCCGGGGCGGCCGGTGATGCCCTGCGCCACCCGGAAGCGGACGGCGTCCCGTTCCTGTTCGCTCAGGCCGTGCGCGCCGTCCGGGCCGAACTCCCACTCCCGGCCCAGTCCGTCGGCGCCGCTGCCGCAGTCCAGCCAGGCCAGGTCCTGCATGCGTGGGCCGATGCTGAACTGCCGGAGGTACTCCTCCATCAACTCGCCCTCCGCCAGTCCCAGATCACCCGGCTCGACGACTCCCTCGGGGCGGGCCAGGCCGTCGCCGTAGACGTCGTCGTTGATCTCGAAGTCCGCGGCGATGTTCATCCGCAGCCGCTCCCCGGGGCCGCTCAGCCCCCGTTCCCGGGCGACCCGGTCGCTGCGGCCGTGGTGGTCGCGCAGCAGGTGCGACACCTCGTGCACCCATACTCCGGCCAGTTCCTCGACGGGCGTACGGTCCACGAACACCGGTGAGACGTAGCACCGCCAGTGCCGGTCGACGCCCATCGTCGGCACCCGGCGCGACTCCACGACATGCAGGGCGAACAGGGCCGTCGCGAGGTAGGGGCGGACCCGGGCGGCGTGCAGGCGGGCGGCGAAGAGCTTGCCCCGGTCGAGAGATCCCGTCTCCGTGGCCGTCATCGGCCCGCCTTCGCCACGGCCCCTGCCGCGGCCGCCGTCCGGGCCGCCGCGCGGTCCGCCCGCCCCGACAGGGACACGACCCCGGCGAGGCGCTCGATCGCCGCCGGTACGTCCCAGTCCTCCCGGCGCAGCGCGGCGAGCGTGGTCGCGGGGACGACCACGACGTCCGGGGGCCCGCTCTCCACCGCTTTGACCAGCAGGGCCCACGCCGCGTCCCAGCGGGACCGCTCCGGGCGACCGCGGACCGCGGCGACGACGGCGTCCAGCGCGGCCTGGCGCAGATCGCCCCGCTCGGGCAGGACCGCCCCGGCAGGATCGGCCAGCAGGGTCTCCGGTCCGGGAGGTCCATCCGGTCCAGGCTCGCCAGCAGTTCGAGGCCCGGACCGTCCCCGACGGTGCCCCGGACCAGCAGGGAGAGCACATCGCGGGAGGAGCCGGCCGCGGTGGCGAAGGCGATCAGGTGCAGCGTCATCTCCCAGCTGCGGGGCGACGGCCAGGCCCCGCCCCGCCGGGTCTCTCCGCTGGGCAGCCGGTGCACGAGGGCGGGGCGTGCGGTGAGCAGCTCGCACACGGCACGGCGGGCGAAGGCCACGGCGTCCGGCAGCTTCCCGGGGTCGAGCCGGGGCAGGGTCGCCCGGGGCCAGGTGCCGCCGAGGCCCCGGACGACGACGTCGGTGTCGTGCGCCCACTGGAGGTGGACGAAGCGGTTGGCGAGCGGCGGGCTCAGCTCCCAGCCGTCGGCGGCCGAGGAACGCGGGTTGGCGGCGGCCACGATCCGCACGCCGGGCGGCAGCCGCAGCGCGCCGATCCGCCGCTCCAGCACGAGCCGGAGCAGGGCGGCCTGGACGGCGGGCGGCGCGGTGGAGAGTTCGTCGAGGAACAGCAGTCCCCGGCCGGCCCGCACCAGGCGCACCGCCCAGTCCGGCGGGGCCAGGGGCACACCCTGTTCGGCGGGGTCGTCGCCGACGATCGGCAGCCCCGAGAAGTCGGACGGCTCGTGCACGCTGGCGATCACCGTGGTCAGCGGCAGGTCCAGGGCATCGGCGAGCTGGTTCAGGGCGGCCGTCTTGCCGATGCCCGGCTCTCCCCACAGCAGCACGGGCAGGTCCGCGGCCACGGCCAGGGTGAGGGCTTCCAGTTGGGTGTCGGGGCGGGGCTCGGTGGTGGTGTCGCGCAGGAGGGTCAGCAGGTCGGCGGCGATGTCGAGCCGGGCGGTGGTGCCGTCCAGGGGCGTGCTGCGTGTGGGCATGTGTGATCACCTGTGGGTCTGGGAGGAGTGGAAGCGCGGGACAGAAGGGCTCTGGGTCACATGTGGCGGGGGTGCGGGCCCCGGCCCCGGGAGCGGCGAAGGTCCCAGGGGCGCAGGCTGCCGGGCGAGGGCCCCTCCAGGCCCGCCCGGAACAGACCGTGGGCGATCCGCCGCCGCGCGGCCGTCTCCAGCGCGTCCCGCAGCGGGCCGTCGCGCAGCACCGCCTCGGGGCCCAGCAGACTCTCCACGGCGGCCAGCGCCCCGGTGACATCGCCGTGCCGGAGGCGTTCCCGCACGCCGGTGAGGCAGTCGGGGCGGCGGTGTGCCCGGTCGATCGCCTGGAGACAGGGCAGGGGTGGCCCGCCCAGGGCGGCCAGCAGTCCCTCGCGCCGGATCTCGTCCGGCTCGTGGTCCAGCGCGGCCAGGGCGCCGTCGACCAGGCCGATGGTGTGGCGGGCTCCCCGGCAGTCCACCAGCCGTGGGTCACCCGCCCGTTCCGGTGCCCGCCAGGTGCCCGTCCGCTCCACCCCCAGTGCCTGGGCGACCAGCGGATGCAGCCTCCCGGGATCGATCGCCCCGGTCCGGAGCAGCTCCAGGTCGGGCAGCACCCAGGTCGCCGCGTCGGGCAGGACGGGCAGCGCGGGGTCGGGGGCGTGCGACGTCACCACCGGGGTGCCGTCGGACACGTCCAGGACCAGACGGTCGCGCGCCCCGAGGCGGACACCGATCCTGCCGGTCGACCGGCCCTCGGCACGCAGCAGGATCTGCGCCTCGGCCGCCCACCGGTCGACGGCACAGCGATGGCCGTACGGCGGCGGCCCGGACGCCGAACGGCCGTCCGTGGCGGGAAGATCCGCCCCGGCCCGCACCCGCAGCTCCCCCACCCGGCGCGCATCCCACAGATGCCGGTGCAGGTCGAGACGGAACCGTCTGCTGGGGCGGGGATGCGGATGGCGGGGATGCGGATGGCGCCGGCCGGTCGCGTCGGAGGCGTCCCACAGGGCGAGGCTGAGCCGCTGACCGGCGTCGGCCCAGGCCGGTGGTGTCCGCGCCACGAGGTGCAGCGGTGCGGTGCCCGTGGTGTCGTACCGGGCCAGGCCGATCGTCAGCCCCGGCCGCAGCAGCCCGTCGGGGGCGATCCTCGGCAGGTGCCAGCGCAGCAGGTCGGGAGCCAGGTGACGCAGGTCGGCCCGGAGCAGGGCGGCGAGTTCGCGGCCGTGGGCCCGGGCCACGGCACGTGGCTGGAGGTCGACGTCGACGCCGGCGGCCGCACACGCACCGGCCCAGTCGCCGGCCCGGCGGCGCGCGGTCGCGGTCTCGATCATGGAGGGCGGCACGGCGAACTCGCGCACGCGCGGCCAGAAGGAAGTCGGGGTGTCCCCGTTCGCGGTGTGGGTGAGCATCAGCACTCACCTGGCGCGGACGGGACCCCCATTCTGTCAAGGGAGGAGGTCGTCATCGCGGCGATGCTAACGGCCCCCGCGCCCTCGCGCAGCCGAATATCCGGTGGCTCAGACGACATGCGACTCGGGCCGGATCCCCGACCCCGCCCGGAAGCGGTCGGCGGTGAGGGGACCTACGTCGACGCAGGGGGGCCGGTCCAGGTAGAGGTCGCGCACGATCTCCCCCACCGCCGGGGCCTGGAGGAAGCCGTGGCCGGAGAAGCCGGTGGCGTAGAGGAAGTTGACGATCTCGCGGGAGCGGCCGATGAGGGCGTTGTGGTCGGGGGTGACCTCGTAGAGCCCGGCCCAGCCGCCCGCCGTCTGCATGGCGGCGAGGTCGGGGGCGCGATGGCGTACGACGTCGCGGAAGAGCTCCAGCCACCCGGGGGTCCAGGTGGTGTCGAAGCCGTCCGGCTCGGCGGGGTCGGCCAGGCCGAGGAGGAGGCCGTCGTCGCTGTTGTGGAAGTAGGCCGAGGACGAGAAGTCGATCGTGAAGGGGATGCGCGGGGCGGGGGTGTGAGCGGGACGGTGAAGGCCAGTTGGCGGCGGACCGGCCGGACGGGGAGGGGGACGCCGGCCAGGTCGCCGATCCGGGCCGACCAGGCTCCGGCCGCGCAGACGACCGTGGCGCAGTCGATCCGGCCGCGGTCGGTGTGGACGGCCGTGACCCGGTCGCCTCGGGTGTCGAGGCCGGTGACGGTGGTGCGGGTCGCGAGGACGGCCCCGGCCCGGGCCGCCGCACGCGCGTAGCCCTGGACGACCAGGGCGGGCCGGGCGTGGCCGTCGGCGGGTGAATGGGCGGCGGCCAGCAGGCCTTCGGTGCTGACGTAGGGGCAGAGGCGGCGGGCTTCGGCCGGGCCGGTCATGCGGCTGGGGACGCCGAGGGAGTTCTGCAGCCGGACGGCGGCCTCGAAGCCGGCGGCCTGGCGCTCGGTGGTGAGCAGGAAGAGGTAGCCGACGGTGTCGAGGCGGATGTCGGCGCCGGGGCGGTCCGGGAAGTCCCGGAAGGCGCGCAGACTCCGGTCGCCCAGTTCGATGTTGAGCGGGTCGGAGAAGTGCGCCCGTACACCGCCGATCGGCTTGCCGGAGCTGCCGCTTCCCAGTTCGCCGCGTTCCACGACGACGATGTTCCGCACCCCGGCCTCGGCCAGGTGGAAGGCGATGCTCGTGCCCATCACACCGCCGCCGATGATCACGACGTCGGCGGTGCGGGGGACGGTGGGGAGGACGGGAGAGGAGGTCAACGGGCCATCCCTTCACGGTTCTGCCAGTCCACTACGAGGCACCTGCGAGGTCAACCACCAGCGCTCGCACACTCCCACCGGACTTTGCCATCTCTTTACAACCTGTCCCGGGCCTGCCTCGTCTCTCCGCACGACCCGTCACCCACCCCGCCGACCGACCATCGGGCGGGACCGACGAAGGAGAGCGATTCCATGCGCCGAACCGTCCTGAGCGCCCTGGCCCTCGCGGGCACCGCCGTACTGCTGGGCACCGGGCCCGCGTTCGCCGACGGGGGCAATTCCCCGAGCCCGGTCCCCTCGGCCACCCCGGCCACGACCCCCCAGCCGGAAGCCAGTGCCGAACCGACCCGGGCCCCGGCCGATACGGACAGCACCCCCACCGCCCCGAAGCCCGAACCGACCCGGGCACCGGCCGAGGACCAGGTCTCCGTCCGGCCGGGCGGCGCCCCCGACACCGGTGTGACGCCCGGGTCCTCGTCCTCCGGGAGCGACGGCACGGCGATCGGCGCGGGCGCCGCCGCGGCGTTCGCGCTGGGCGGCACAGCGGTCTTCGTCGTACGCCGCCGCCGGGCGACCGGGGCATGACCGCGTTCTCCAGGCGCGCGTTCACGACCGCGGCACTGGCGTCGCTGCCGACGGCCCTGCTGACGGCGTGCGGAAGCCACGGCACCACCACCGGACGACGGCCGAGGCCCCGGGCGGTGCCGGTCAAGGGGGCCCGTCCCCTTGACCGTTCGGTTCCCGTCCGGCTGCTCGTCCCGGCCATCGGCGTCGACACGCCGGTCATCCGGCTGGGCCTGGCACCGGACGGCACGGTGGAGGTACCGCCGGTCACGGCGGACGACCGGGCGGGCTGGTACCGGCACTCGCCGACGCCGGGGCAGACCGGGCCGTCGGTGATCCTCGGTCATGTCACGGTCGGGCCGTACGGCGACGGCGTCTTCCGCCGGCTCGGCCGGCTGCGCCGGGGCGAGAGGATCGTGGCGCGCCTGGAGAACGGCACGACGGCGGAGTTCGCCGTCACGGCCGTACGGACCACCCCGAAAACCGAATTCCCGGCGGACGACGTCTACGGGAACGTGGACCGCCCGGAGCTGCGGCTGATCACGTGTGGCGGAGCGCGTACCGGCGACGGATACGCGGACAACGTGATCGTCTTCGCCGCGCTGAGCGGAACCGAGTCCCCCACCTCCGGCAGCTCTGGAGAGCGTTGAAACGATCCCGTGAGAAGGCCGCGTCCGAACTGTTCGCCGCCCTCTACCCGCGCCTCGCCGGCTGGTGCCGCCGGCTCGTCGACGACGACGGTACGGCCCACGAGATCGCCTCGGAGGCGTTCACCCGGCTCTGGGCCCGCTGGACGTCCGTGGAGGAGCCCCGCGGCTTCCTCTACGTCACCGCGGCCAACCTCGTCCGGGACCACTGGCGCAAACTGGAGCGCGAGCGCCGGGCCATGCACCGCGTCACCTCGGAAGCCGCCGTACGGCCCCACCCCGAGCAGGCCGACCCCTCGGTGCGGCTGCTCGTCCAGTCGCTCCCGGAGCGACTCCGCGTGCCGATCCTCCTCCACTACTACGCTGACATGCCGATCCGGGAGGTGTCCGCACTGACCGGACGCAAGGAAGGAACCGTCAAGGCCGACCTGCACGCGGCCCGGGAACTGCTCCGCGTCCACCTGAGGAGAAGCCTTGACCACACGCCTTGACGACGTCCCGGGCGACCCGGAGCCGGGCCCCGACGACCCCCTCGCCGTGATCCTGCGCCCCTCCTCCCCCGACTACCTGGGCGCACCGCCCGGCCAGTACGAGACGATCCGCCGCAGGGCGACCCGCCGCCGCCTCCTGCGCACCGCGGCCGGCGCCGGCGTGTGCTGCGCCGTGGCGGCCCTCATCGCCCTCCCCCTGCGCTTCACGGCCCCGGACCGCCCCGCGTCCCCGACGGTCCCGATGGCCCCGCCGCCCGCGACGACGCCCGGTCCCACCCCGCCGTCGTCCCCCTCCCCCTCCGCGTCGTCCTCGGCACCGTCTCCAGCACCGACCGGCGCCCCGCCCTCCGCGCGGTCTTCCGCACCGTCTTCCGTGCCGACCTCCGCATCCGACGCCCCGGCCCCCGGCACGACCGGCGCGGGCACGGACAACTCCCGCACCGTCCAACCGACGTCCGCGTCCCGCACCCCGTCGGCCACACCGATCCCGGCGCGGGACCTGCCGTCGGACGGACAGACGGGTCAGTAGCGCGCGACCTCGTCGATGCGTTCCTGCTGTGCCGCGGTGAGGGTGCGGACCATGAGGGCGGCGGCCGCGGCCGCTGCGACGATCACCAGGTCGGCGGCGAGCAGGGGCCAGACGCCGTGGTAGGCGCGGACGATGACCTCGTCGGTGGAGTCGGCGTAGATCAGGCCGACTCCGGAGGCCAGGGCCGCCAGCCACAGGCCCCACCACCAGTTCACGACGGCGGGCAGCCGCCGTTCGGGGAAGACCGACCCGTGGACGTCCGCGACCATGCCCCGGGGTATCCACAGGTTCACCACGGGCACGATCCAGCCCAGGAAGAGCCACAGGTACTGGTACCGGGCGTCCTGGCCCGAGAGAGCGCGGGCGTTGTCCCGTACGCGGTCCAGCCAGAGCAGGAACACGATCGCGCAGACCGCTGTGACGGCGCCGCCCGCGGAGTCGACCAAGTGGTAGGAGTTCTCCAGGGCGTTCAGGGGACGGTGGAAGCCGTTGCCCTGGTCGGGTGGGCCGGACGCCGGCTCGCCCGCCATGGCGAGCCGGACGTGCCAGACCGCCCGGGCCGCCCAGGCGACTCCGGCGAGGGCGAGAGCGACGACGGCGAGGCGGGCCGCGCCCCGGATCGGGCGCGGGGCGGAGACCGGGACGGGAGATTCCATTTCGTTCATCCGGTCATCCTGTCGCACTGGATCACCCGGGCTTCATGGCCCCACTCGGTCCCGCCGGCTCAGTCCCGCCGCCCGGCCGTCCTCGTCCCACCGCACCTCGAGAAAGTGGTCGACGGCGTCCCGGTCGAGGGGGCCGAACACGTGGGGGAACAGGACGTCTTCGGCGACGCCGGGCGGCGGGGCCGGGTCCGCCGCCTCCAACTCCACCCGCGCGGTGAGGCGCGCCTCGTCCAGGGCGAGCACCAGCAGAGGCCTGTGCGCGTCCCGGTAGAAGGCGTTGACGACGGCCAGCGTGGTCGGCTCGTCCGGGGAGCAGTGCACGAAGCCCTCCTCGGCGAGGGAGTCGGGCGCGTACGTCCGCCCGGGGGCGGTGTTCCAGACGGTGAGCGGTACGACGTGATAGATCATGGCCCCGTTATAGCCCCAGGGCGCCCACGGTCCGTGCGGTGGCTTCGGCGATCAGGGCGTCCGAGGGCTCGGCCGCGTGACCGGGCCGGTCGGTCATGACGGCCAGGACGAGCGGCTCGGTGCGGGGCGGACGGACGACGGCGATGTCGTTGGCCCTGCCGTAGTTGCCCGTGCCGGTCTTGTCGGCCACCTCCCAGCCCTTGGGAAGCCCGGCCCGGATGCGCCGGGCGCCGACGGGGGTGGCGTTGCGCGAGAGCCAGTCCGTGAGCAGGGCGCGTTCGCCGGCGGGCAGGGCGGTGCCCAGGAGCAGCGCGCGGAAGTCGGTGGCGATCGCCCGGGGGGTGGTGGTGTCGCTGGGGTCGTCGGGTCGTACGTCGTGCAGTTCGGGCTCGTAGTGGTCCATGCGGCTGACCTCGTCGCCGAGTCCGCGCAGATAGGCGGTGAGCCTCGCCGGGCCGCCGAGGTCGCGCAGCAGCAGGTTCCCGGCCGTGCCGTCGCTGTACCGCACGGCGGCGTCGCAGAGTTGGCGGAGGGTCATGCCGGTCGCGACGTGCTTCCCGGTGATCGGCGACGTGGACTTGAGGTCGGCCCGGGTGTAGGTGACGCGCCGGTCCAGGCCCTTCAGGGAGCGGTGGTGCAGGACCGCCGCCGCGGCCAGTGCCTTGAAGGTCGAGCAGAAGGCGAAGCGCTCGTCGGCGCGGTGGATCACGGTGGCGCCGGTGCCGGTGGCGAGGGCGTAGACGCCGAGGCGGGCGCCGTACTCGCGCTCCAGGTCCGCCCAGCGGGGGCGGTGGACCGGCGGGGCGGAGGGGCGAGGGCCGGCCCGTCCGGCCGTGGGCGTTCCGCCTGCCCGGCCGGTGTCCCGGTCGTCGTCCGAGGCGCAGCCGGCCAGGGGGAGGAGGGCCGCGGCGGCCAGGAAGGCGCGGCGGGACGCCGGAGGGGGCCCGTCGGGGGACATACGGGGTGCGACTTTCACGGGGGTCTCCTTCACTCGGGGTCCTCGGAGGCGGCGGCCAGCAGGCTGTGGACGACGGGCCCGGCGGAGCCGCCGCCGGTGCCGCCCTCCTCCACGACGCAGGCCACGGCGACGTTGCCGCGGTGGGCGACGAGCCAGCCGTTGTTGTCCTGTGCGTCGGAGACCTCGGCGGTGCCGGTCTTGGCGCCGATCTCGCCGGGCAGATCGGCGAGGACCTTCGCGGTGCCGCCGGTGACGGTGGCCCGCAGCAGCGCGCGCAGCTCGGTGACGACGTCCCGGGGGAGCGGGGTCGTGGTCGTCCTGTCCTCGTTGCCGTCGGTGAGCGAGGGCTGGTGGAAGGTGCCGGACACGGCCGTCGCGATCACGGACGCCATGAGCAGCGGATTGGCCTGCACCCGGCCCTGCCCGATCATCGAGGCGGCCTTCTCGGTCTCGTCCTTCGGCGCCGGCACCGAGCCGTCGTACGTGGGAGCCCCGACGTGCCATTCCTGGCCCACGCCGAAGTACTTACGGGCGACATCCCCGAGTTCCCCGTCGTAGAGCCGGTCGCGCAGGCTGATGAACGCGGTGTTGCACGACTCGGTGAAGTCCTTGCGGAAGGTGGCGCCCGGGTGCCGGGAGAGTTCCACGTTCTGGAACCGCTTCCCCACCATGACGTACTGGGGGCAGTCGACCACGTCGTCCGGCTCGACGGCGTCCTTGAGCAGCAGGGCGCTGCTGGTGACGATCTTCCAGGTGGAGCCGGGCGCGTAGGTGCCGGAGAGGGCGCGGTTGAAGCCGGAGGCCGGGGAGTTCGCCACGGCCAGGATCTCGCCGTCGTCGACGCGCAGGGCGACGAGCGCGGCGCTCCTGCCCTCGGCGTGGGTGGCGAGGGCCTGCTCGGCGGCGGACTGCCAGCCGGCGTGCAGGGTCGTGCGGACGGGGCCCTTGTCCCGGACCGTCCGCGCGCCGAAGGTGACCTCCGTGCGCTCGACGTCCCCGGTGACCCGGTCGACCAGGTGGATCGCCCCGCGCGCGCCGGTCTCCGTGCCGTGGGTGCCGAGCCGGGTCATGAGGGGCGCGAGGGAGGGGAGTTCGTCGCCGGACAGGGCCGTGCCCTGACGGTCGATGACCTCGGGGGGCTCGGTCTCCTCCCGTTCGAGGCGGAATTTGTCGGTGCCGCTCAGGCGCGGGTGGACGACGGACAGCGCCCAGTCCACCTTCCAGGTGCCGTCGCTCCGCTGCCGCAGGGGCAGCTTCGACTCGTAGGTCCAGGTGCCCAGGCCGGTGACGGGCATCCGGGCGGTGAACGGGACGGTGACCGTGCCGTCCTCCGCCTCGGTCGCCGCCCTGGCCTCGAGCGCCGGCTTCGTGATCTCCAGTCCGGCGGTGAAGCTGTCCAGCACGCGTTGTGCCGCACCGGGGCTGGTCGTACGGGCGGCGGCGCTCGGCAGCCGGCCTGCGGCCCAGTCGGCGAGGAACGCGCGGGCCTGTTTCCGGGCGGCGGGGTCCGGCCCGGTGTCCCGTGCGAAGGGCCCGAGACCGGCCGCGTACGCCCCGCCCCCGGCGACGGCCAGCACCACCACTCCCGCGGCGACGGCCCGTACGGCGTTCCGGCGCGGTCCACGATCCCGATTGAATCCGGAGTATCCGGCGTATCCGGCGCGGCCGGTACGTCCGGTGTGTCCGATGCGTCTGGTCTTTTCGGAATGTTCGGTGTTTTCGGGAAAGGAGTCCATGCGCCGAGAACAGCAGCGGTATGGGCGGCCTGTCCAAGACCTCGGTCGGTCCCACGTCGATCCGTACCGGATGTGGTGACGGTTCCTGATCGGTACGGCGGCCCGGAGGCCGCCGTACCGATGAGCCGGTTCGCCCATGCCGCAGGGGTCAGAGCTGGAACTCTGCGGGAGACACCCCCAGCGCCGCGCAGGCCTCGCGCAGGACCGTCGCCTCGGCCTGGGAGAAGTGGCCGTCGGCCCCGGCGATGACCATGCCGGTCTGGATCACGGCCCTGGCCTCGGTGGGCTTCTTGGCGGCCTTGGCGATCTCCTGCATCGCCTCGGTCTTGCCGTGCTGGAAGTTCATCGTCAGCTGGTCGACATGCTTGTTGAAGCGCTGGCGCAGCTGCTCCGGCGGGAAGTTCTGCAGCACGTCATTGCTGAGGATCATCGACTCGACCTGCTGCCGCTCCGAGGGATCCACCTGCCCGTCGGCCGCCGCGACCAGGGCACACATCGCCATGCTCGCGTCCCGGTACGCACCGCTCTTCAGCTCGTTCTTCAGCGACCCGAGCTGTGTCTTGAACAGCCCGACCAGCTGGGCCTTGCTGCCTCCGCCGGACCGCGAACCCGAGCCGTGCCCGCCGGCCGCGCCGTGGCCGCCGGACGTGCCGTGCCCGCCGGACGTGCCGTGCCCGCTCTGGCCCTGCTGGAAGGCCTTGGCCTGGTCCTTGAGCTTGTCCCACACTGCCATTGAGTCACCTCGGTATTAGTCGGAGTCATCTCGCGAACCCGCTCCCGCGCGCTCACCGGGTCAACGCCCGGCCCCCGGGCAAAGGTTCCGCAAAACGCTTCCCTCTCTCACCTCCTGTTCTCTCTGTTCTCCTTGTTCTCCCGAGCGGCGCGGGTCGCGATCAGCGGTCCGGCGACGCATGCGGCGGCCACCAGGATGCCGAAGGCGACGGTGAGGGCCGTGGTGTAGCCGTGGACGGATGCCTCGGCCGGACTGGTGCGCCCGGCTCCCGCCACGTAGGACGCCGTGGCACTGGCCGCGACGGTGTTGAGCAGCGCGGTGCCGAGTGCGGCTCCCAGTTGCTGGGAGGCGTTGTAGGCGGCCGACGCGGCTCCGATGTCGCGCGGTGGTACGTCCGCGGTGGCCAGCCCGGCCGTCGGGGGCAGGACGCAGCCGAGGCCGAGCCCGGTGAGGATCAGGGCGGGGGTCAGGTACAGCGGCAGGACGTCCGTACTCCGCGCTGTCAGGCCGGTCAGGACCAGCACTCCGGCGGCCGCGGCGACCAGGCCGGGCACGATGAGCGCCGCGGGCGGGACGCGTCCGTGCAGCCGCCCGGCGATGAGGGTGGAGCCGAGCAGGGCGGCCAGGGCGTTGATGATCAGGACCAGGCCCGCCTGGACCGGTGAATAGCCGAGGACGGTCTGGGTGTAGTAGCTCATGAACAGGTAGAAGCCGAACATCGCGACGAACATCAGGGTGATCGACAGGAGCGCTCCCGCGCGGGCGCGGTGCAGCAGCACGGGCATCGGCAGCAGCGGGTGCGGGACGCGGAACTCGACCACGGCGAACGCGGCCAGCAGCAGGACTCCGGCGGCCAGCAGCGTGAGCACCTTCGCCGAACCCCAGCCGTACGGTTCGGCCTCGTTGAAGGCGTACACCACGGCGGCGAAGCCCCCGGCGCTGAGCAGCGCGCCCGCTACATCGAGCCGCCCCTCGTCCCGGACCGGGCGGTCCGCCGGCACGAGAGCCGTACCGAGCACGGCCAACAGCGCGACCGGGACGTTGATGTACAGGCACCACCGCCAGCCGGCGTACTCGGTCAGCAGCCCGCCCGCGATCAGCCCGAGCGCCGATCCGGCGGCACCGACGGCGGCGAACACGCCGAACGCCCGGCCGCGTTCGCCCGGCTCCGTGAAGGTCGTGGACAGCAGCGACAGCCCCGCGGGCGCGAGCACGGCGGCGAAGACGCCCTGTAAGGCCCGGGCCGCGAAGAGGGTCTCCGGGTTCCCGGCGGCCCCGCCGAGGGCGGAGGCGACGGCGAAGCCGGTCAG
This sequence comes from Streptomyces sp. CA-179760, assembly GCF_050937045.1. Taxonomy (NCBI): domain Bacteria; kingdom Bacillati; phylum Actinomycetota; class Actinomycetes; order Kitasatosporales; family Streptomycetaceae; genus Streptomyces; species Streptomyces sp. CA-179760. Next base: position 4,987,393 of record NZ_JBNJLZ010000001.1, on the reverse strand, counting down.
GCCGATGGCGAACGCGCGCCGGTGGCCGAGCGCGCCGCTGACTCTGCCGCCGATCAGCAGCAGCCCGCCGAAGGCGAGCGCGTACGCGGTGATCACCCACTGCCTGCTGCCGTCGGACATGCCGAGCGCGCTCTGTGCGGAGGGCAGTGCGATGTTGACGATGGTCCCGTCCAGGACCACGAGGAGCTGGGCCGCGCTCACGGCCGCCAGCGTCCACCGTCGTCGGGTCCCGGGGGCGGATTCGATGACTCGGGTATCCATGACTTCCATCGTTTCGTTGAAGGAACCCCGGAGACTTTTCCCGCTGCCCTGGCCGTCCTCCCGAGGCACAGTGCGCGGCCCGCGTCCAGCAACCCTCAACTCCGCGGTGGAAACGGCGACTGCCCGCACCCCGTGATCGGGTGCGGGCAGTCGTGACGGCCTGGTGTCAGGCTCAGTCGCGGGAGCGGAGCCTCAGACGCGGGGCGAGGCGGAAGGCCGCGAAGCCGACCGTGGCCAGGGCCGCGGCCGCCGCGAGGAGGAGGCCGACGCCGCCCGCGCCGGTGGAGGCGAGGCTGCCGCCGTCGAGGTTCGTCGAGGTGCCGCCACCCGTGGTGGTGCCGCTGCCGCCGGTCGTCCCGGTCTCGCTCGCGCTGGGCGAGGGGCTCGGGTCGGTCGTGGGGCTCGGGGAGGGCGAGCCGGATCCGTCGCCGGGGCCGGGCTCGTCCGGGCCGTCGCCGGGGACGACCTCGACCGCGAACTGGGTCATGGCGTCACCGACCGACGCGGCGACGGTGTACGTGCCCGTGCCCTGGCCTGCGGTCAGGTCCGGGGCGGCGGCCCTGCCCGCCGCGTCGGTCTTGACGCGGACGACCTGGTCCTCGCCGCCGAAGCGGGGAGCGTCCGCGCTGCCGTCCTCGACCCGGAACTCCACCTCCGTGCCGGCCGGTGCCGCCTTGCCCGACCTGACCACCATGGCGCGCAGGGCCTCGGCGAAGTCCTGCCCCTGCTCGGCCTGCTGCTCGTCGCCGCCGGCGACGCTCACGGCGTAGGGCGACTCCTTGACCCGCACGGTGAAGTCCGTCGACGCGCCCTGGGTCTTCGCCCGGACGGTGAACTCACCCTCCTTCTTGGTGCCGAGCCCGATATAGGGGGACTGCGCACGCCCCTGGGCGTCGGTCGAGACGACGGTCTGGTCGGCGTCCGGGCCGCTGGTGAGGTAGAAGAGCGGCTTCAGGCCGTCCGGGTCCTCGATCGTGAAGGTCACCGGGGCGTCGGCGACCGGCTTGCCGTCCTTGTCCCGGGCCGCCACGGCCAGCGGGTCGACGTCGTGGCCCGGCTGGGTCGTCTGGCCGGTGCCGGACACCTGCGTCAGCCGGTCGACCGTGGGGGACGCCTGCCACTGGAGGACGATGCGGCCGGGGCCGCCGGGGGCGTCGGCGCCGCCCATGGCCACGCCCGGCTCGACCGGGTTGTCGGAGGAGGCCCAGAACGGGTCGGTCTTCTCCGGCGCCGTGGTGCCCTTGCCGACGACGAGACGGGCGTCGTCCACCCGGGCCGGCTCGGCGTAGCTGGAGCCGCCGCCACCGCTGCCGGTGGTGCCGTCCTTGCCGGGGGGACCGCTCGTCTCGGCGCCCGTGCCGCCACCGCCGCCCGCGTAGCCGGCACCGCCGCCGCCACCGCCGTACTTGCCCGCGCCGCCGGCACCACCGGCGCCGCCCTTGGCCTGGTCCGCGCCCGCGACGCCGTTGCCGGTGCCCGCGCCGCCCTTCGCACCGGTGGCGCCCTTGCCGCCGCGGCCCTGCTCGGAGGCGTCCTGGCCCGACTCGCCGCCGGCGACACCCGCCTGAGCGGGGGCCGCGTCGCCGCCCCCGCCGCCCCCGCCGCCGGCGACGACCAGCGGCGAGCCGCCGCTCGTACGGATGGCGCTGCTGTTGCCGCCCCGCTCGGCGCCGCGGGAGCCCGCCTTGCCGCCGAGGGCGTCACCGGAGCCCGGCCCGGCGACGGCGAGGCTCAGTGCCTCCCCGGGCGTGACCTTCAGGGTGCCGCCGACGAAGCCGCCCGCACCGCCGCTCGCCGTGTGATTGCCGGTACCGCCCTCACCCCAGACCCGCACGTTCAGCTGTGTCACACCCGACGGCACCCTGAACTCCCGCGCGCCCTGCGTCGGGACGAACAGGCGGCAGCCGGAGAAACCCTCCGTCGGCGCGCACGTCTTCCCGGCGGGCACGGCGGCACCGGCGGCCGAAACCCCCGTCAGAGCCGTTCCGCCGGTCAACGCCAGCAGGGTCAACGCGGCCGCGCCGCGCCGTAATCCGGCGTGGCGCGGCACAGCGGGATCGCGATGCATCAAGAACACTCCCTAACTCGTCACAAGCTCCCCCCTGGGAGCCATGAAATGCTCGATCAGAATCGAACAAGACCAGTGGGACAGCTGATCAAACCTGGGACTGTCGGTCAACCGAGAATGGTCGATTCCGGACGGTCGGCGGGGGCCGCGATACGCAGGGCTTCCACCAGCTCCCGGTACAGCGTGTCCGTGGCGAGCAGCTCCCCGTGGCTGCCCCGGGCACGGACCCGGCCCGCCTCCATCACCACGATGGTGTCCGCGTCGATCACGGTCGACAGCCGGTGGGCGATCGTGACCACGGCACCCGTGGCCGCGCGGGCGCGCACGCACTCCTGGACGGCGGCCTCGGTCAGCCCGTCGAGCTGGGCCGTCGCCTCGTCCAGGAGCAGCACGTCCGGTGTGCGCAGCAGGGCCCGGGCCAGGGCGATGCGCTGCCGCTCGCCGCCCGACACGGCCGCGCCGGACAGCGGCGTGTCGAGTCCTTCGTCCAGGGCGTCGACCTTCTCGGCCAGCCGTACCTCGCGCAGGACCCGGCGCAGCTCCGCGTCCGTCGCGTCGGGGCGGGACAGCAACAGGTTGTCGCGGATCGTCCCAGGCACGACCGGGGTGTCCTGTTCGACGTACGCCAGCCGCGACCGGATCGCGTCGTGGCTGTGGTCGCGGTAGGGGCGGCCGTCCAGCAGCAGTTCGCCGCCGGTCGGCTCCAGGAAGCGCAGCACCAGGGAGAACAGGGTCGTCTTGCCCGCGCCCGAGGGCCCGACGATCGCGGTGTGCCCGTGTCGCGGGATGACCAGATCGACGCCGCGCACCGCCGGTTTCGCGTCGGGGCCGTAGGCCGCGGTGACGTCCCTCAGTTCGAGTACGGGGGTGTCCTGTACGACCGCCTCCCGTATCGGGCCCTTGTGCACGGCGTGCACCGCCCCCTCCTCCGAATCCAGGTCGTCCGTCTCCCGGATCCGCTCCGCCGCAGCGATCCCCGACTGGAGCGTGGTGATGTTCTGGCTGAGTTCGCTGATCGGGTCCATCAGCCCGAACGCGTAGAGCAGGAACGCGATGAGACTGGAGACCTCCAGGTCCCCCTCGGCGACCCGCCAGGCGCCCACGCCCAGGACCAGGATGATCGCCAGCTGGATGCCGGCCAGCGCGATCGTCCAGGCCAGGGCCTCGCGGCGGTTCGCGCGGACGCCGTGCTCGGCGGAGACGCGCGCGTCGGCCACGATGCGCTCGGCCGTGCGCTCCTCGGCCCGGCCGGCCTTCACCGTGCGGATCGCGCGCAGCGCGCCCTCGAGATTGCCGCCGAGCCGTCCGAGGTGGTCCTGGGCGCGCTGCTGCGCGGTCGCGATCCCGGGCATGAGGACGCCGAACAGGACGGCGACCACCGCCACCGCCGCCGCGACCGTGCCCAGCAGCACCAGGTCGAGGACGCCCATGAGGACCAGGGTCCCGAGGAGCATGACGACGGCGTTGATCAGGCCGACCGGGGCGCCGGTGGCGGCCTGGTGCAGCAGGACCGTGTCGGAGGTGACGCGGGTGACGAGTTCGCCGGGCGCGCGCCGGGTGACGGCGGGGACGGTGGCCCGCAGGAAACGCCGCACCATCGACTCACGGGCCCGGAGCACCACCCGCTCCCCGAGCGCGCCGAGCAGCGTCCACTGCCAGTACATGACGGCACTGCCGACCACCAGCAGGACGAGCAGGGCCACCAGCGGCCCCCGCAGCGAGTCCGAGCCGCCGAGCGCGTCGAGCACGCCCTTCGTGACCATCGGGGTGGCCAGCCCCATCCCGGACCCCACCAGCGCGAGGACGAGGGCCAGGGCCAGGGAGCGCCGGTGCGGCCGGGCGAACGACCAGAGGATCCGCAGCCGGGGAACGGACACCTTGCGAGACGTGCCTTCCGGAACAGTCATGCCGCCGAGTGGAACATCAGTGTTCCATTACGGTCAAGGGATTTTCATCCTGGAAGACGCGCTACCGTATGCGCATGGTTGAGGAGCGGAGCGGAGCGGCCGAGAGCGGAACCCGGGCACGCACGCGGCGCGCCATCATCGACGCCGCCGTCGGCCTGCTGGCCGGCGACTCGACCGCGTCGCTCGGCGACGTCGCCGCGGCGGCGGGGGTGGGGCGTACGACCGTCCACCGCTACTTCCCCGAGCGCTCCGACCTGCTCGCGGCCATCGGTGCGGACGTCCTGGAGAAGGTCGCGGTGGCGACCGGGCGGGCCCGGCTCGACGACGGCCCGGCCGCCAAGGCCCTGGAGCGGCTCTGCCAGGAGTACTTCGAACTCGGCGACGGCCTCACGCTGATGTTCGAGACGCCGCAGCTGGTGACCTGGTCCGGCTGGGACGAGGAGACCGCCGCCGACCGGCACTTCCTGCAGACGGTCCGGCGCGGGCACACGGACGGCAGCATCGACTCCGAGCTGGACGAGGAGTGGGTCCGCAACCTGGTCTGGTCCCTGCTGTACTCGGCCTGGGCGCACACCCGCACCGCCGGCGCCTCGAAGCACTCCGCCATGACGCTGTGCCTGCACACCCTGCGCAAGGCCATCGCCCCGTAACTCCGGCCCTGTCGGGGATGCCTCCGTCGCGTCCGAGTCATTGACGGCACACGGCCCCCAGCTCTACCGTCTGGCCGAATTGCCGAACTGCGTTCGTAATTTCGAACACCTGATGCGCTGACGCGCTGCCGCGCTGACGCACCCGAACGCGCCGCACCCGCTGCACTCCGTACCCCCCGACGGAAGGCCGAGCCCCATGACCACCACCCCCCGCAGTCCCTCCCGCCGCCATGTCCTCGGCATGGCCGCCACCCTGCCGCTCGCCCTGACCACCGATCTGGCCCTGGGCGCCGGTGGGGCCCGCGCGGCGACCGGACCCGCGTACGTGATGGCCTCCTTCACCGAGTCCCCGAACGGACTCGGCACCGACTACGGCCTGCATCTGGCCGTCAGTGTCGACGGCCTGGAGTGGACGCCGCTGAACCAGAACAGGCCGGTGGTAACGCCCACCCAGGGCGCCGGCGGCCTGCGCGACCCGTTCGTGCTGCGCAAGCAGGACGGCACGTTCGTCGTACTGGCCACCGACCTCAAGGGCACCGACTGGAGCCGCAACAGCCAGTACATCCACGTCTGGGACTCCGCCGACCTGCGCTCCCTGTCCGGCTACCGCCTGCTGAAGCTGCACGACATGACCACGCACAGCTGGGCCCCGGAGGCCTTCTGGGACGCCTCGCGCGGGCAGTACGGGATCGTCTACTCGTCGGTCAACGCGAGCGGCCACAACGTGCTGATGGTCAACCACACGACCGACTTCCGTACGGTGTCCGCGCCCCAGGTCTTCTTCGACCCGGGCTACGACGTGATCGACGGCAGCTTCGCCCTCGGCGTCGGCGGCACCAACTACATGTACTTCAAGGACAGTTCGAAGCAGACCCTGGTCGGCGCCCGGTCCGCGACCCTCGCCCCGGGCAGCTGGCAGGTCTTCAGCACGCCGGTGGCCCACGGCGGCACCGAGGCGCCGATCCTGACGCGGTCGCAGTCGACGGGCACCTGGTACCTCTGGGGCGACACCTACACGCCCAACGGCGTCTTCTACGTCTGGCAGACCACCGACCTGGCCTCGGGCACCTGGACGCCGGTCGACCAGCGCCGCTACACCCAGCCGCTGAACTCCAAACACGGCAGCATCGCGCCGCTCACGGGCACGCAGTACGACAACCTCCTCGCGCACTGGGGGGCTCCGGCCTGGAACCGGCTGAAGTCCTACAACCACCCGGACCGCTACGTTCGCCATGCCGGTTTCGCGGGCCGGATCGACCCCTATCCCTTCGACCCGTACACCGACTCCCAGTGGAAGCTCGTCCCCGGCCTCGCCGATGCGTCGGGGGTGTCCTTCCAGTCGGTCAACCACCCGGACCGGTATCTGCGGCACTACGACTACGCGCTGCGGCTCGACGTCAACGACGGCACCTCGGTGTTCGCCGGGGACGCCACGTTCCACAAGGTCGCCGGGCTCGCGGACGCCGGCTGGACGTCGTTCCGCTCGCACAACAACCCGACGCGCTACCTCCGCCACTCCGGCTACGCCCTGCGCGTCGACCCCGTCTCCACCGCGACGGACCGGGCGGACGCGACGTTCCGCGTCGGCTACTGACGTCCAGCCGCGCGGGAGGGCGGGAAGGCCGGCCCGGGCTCCCGAGCGGCACACGCGGGGACGCGACGGCCCGGACCGGCCTTCCACTGCCCGAAATCTGCCACCCGGCACCGCCCACCGCCTCCCGGGGAGGCCCGAACGAGGACGGCGGGGCGAGGGGCAGGGGGAGGACGGCGGGGTGAGGACTCCGGATCGCGCCTGGGATGATGCGTGCATGTCGACCCTCGCCACCCTCGCGGTGCTGGCTCTCGCCGCCCTCCACGCCTACATCCTGGTGCTGGAGATGTTCCTGTGGACCACTCCACGGGCCCGCGCCGCCTTCGGCACCACCGCCGAGTTCGCGGCGGAGACGAAGGCCCTGGCCGCCAACCAGGGCCTCTACAACGGCTTCCTCGCGGCCGGACTGCTGTGGGGCGCGCTGGCGTCCGGCACGGTGGGCTTCCAGGTCTCGGTGTTCTTCCTGGTGTGCGTGGCGGTCGCGGGGGTCTACGGCGCGGCCACCGCCAGCCGGAAGATCCTCTTCGTGCAGACCGTCCCGGCGCTGATCGCCCTCGCCCTGGTACTGCTGGCGCACTGAGCGGCGGGGCCGGGCGTCACGCGCCCCGGCCTCACGCGCCCTGCGTGGCGGCCCGCTCCATGAGCAGGTCCGCCTCCGCCCGGGCCGTCGCGGGCGGCACCACCAACAGGTCGTAGCGGCCTCGGCCGGGCGCGATCAGGCAGACCGTGTGGGGGGCGGTGGGCGAGTCGGTGTGACCGACGTGCACCGTCTGCCCGGCGATGACCATCTGCTCCGGGCAGTTGGGCCAGGTGTCCCCGTTGACCAGGACACTGCTGATGCGCCCCCAGGCGCGCGGCAGCACGCCCAGCAGCCCGGACAGCTCCTCCGCGAGGTCGTACGAGCGGGGCCACCACGCCCCGTCGATACGGCGGGCCGTACGGCCGTAGCGCGTCTGCTCGGCGAGCCGTAGCCGGACTTCCCGCGGTGCGGGGAGCGGCGGGGACGAGGAGGCGGACGTCATCGGGGCTCCTGCTGCGAACGGGGGACATGGCCGGGAGACCGGTTCGGCCACCGGTTGCGGCATACCCCCGGTCTCTCCACCGTACGCCGCAGGGCGGTGCGGGGGCCCGGGCCGCCCGCACCGCCCGCCGGGTTCCGGTCAGAGGCCGTAGCGGTTCTTCAGATGGCGCCAGAAGTCACGCGCCATCCACTTGTCGAACTCGGTGATCTGCGTGGCGCTGCCCGCCTTCATCAGGAAGCAGCACTGGCCGGTCGGCGACCAGTCGTAGAAGTCGTCGAGGCCGAAGGTGTGGCCGACCTCGTGCAGGTAGATGTGGATGTTCTCCTGGTTGAGGGCACCGGTGAAGTACTCCTGGCCCATGCGCTGGCCCCAGTCGCCGCCCGCGCCGCCGCCGAAGCCCTTGGTCAGCCACAGGGACTGGTCGTAGTGGCGGGCGGCGCCGCCCGGACACTTCGAGTAGTTGCCGTCCTGGTGGAAGAAGCGGCCGCAGTCGGGGGCGCACTGCGGGGCACCGCCGCCGTCGAGATTGCCGGTGTAGATGTCGACGGAGTTGTCGGTCCACTGGAGCGTGGAGCGGTTCTTCACGGCCCAGCCGACGATGTTGACCGGGACATTGGTGTACGGCCAGGCGTTGTGCCCCTTGCCGTTCTCGGTCATGGCCGTCATCCACTTGCCGAACTGCTTCTTCAGCGCCGCGTGGATCCGGTCGCGCAGGGCGGCGCTGACCGGGGCGTCGGACTCCCAGCGGACGCAGTAGTTGACGCTTCCCCGGTTGGCCATGACCTGGTCCCAGCCGTAGTTCCGGAAGCCGTACAGGTTCGGGTAGGTCGTCTCGACGTGGCGCCAGACCTCGTTCAGGGGCTGGACGAGGTTCGCGGGCGGGTTCCACTCGTCGGCGGCCTGCGCCTTGCCGTTCGCCATGCCGGGCGTCGCGAAGACCGCCGCCAGTACGGCGAGCACGGTGATCAGTCGCGCGAGATGTCTGCGCATGGTGATCTCCCTCGTGTGGGGGACGGGGTATCACCGTGAGGTCGTCACCGGCGCGCCAGAGGTTGCCCAGATTCCGCCGACGGACATTCCGGGCGCTTTATGGCAATCCGTCGGCGATACTCGGAGTATGAACACGGCCACGAATGAACTGCTGGCGGCGTCGCCGGATCACGCGATCGCCGTGGCCATCGCCTTCGTCTGCGGGCTGATCGTGGCCTGCGCGCTGATCTGGGGCGTACGGGTCGGGATGCGGGTCATGGACAAGGACACCCATCACCCCGGCCCGGAGGAACAGCCACACGTCCCGGACGGCGGGCCGGTCCACGAGATGCGCGAGCGGCGGGAGCCCGACGACGTGCCGATCATGACGCCCGACGGCAAGCGGATCCTGCCCCATGAGCTCCACCACGCGAGCACCAGGACGGGCAAGGACCAGAAACCGCGCCGTTGGTCGCCCGGATCCAGCGGATCATTCGGCGGCGGCGGCCTCGGACGCACGTGACGCCGTAGACGAGGCCCTTCGGGAGGCTCCATGGCTGCCCGCCACGGGACACGCTGGGCGACGGGCGGGGCGGCGCTGACGCTCGCCCTGGCCGCCGTGCTCACCGGCTGCAACGGCGGCTACGACAACCCCTCGGACACCGCGAGCAAGGCGGAGTCGGCGGTCGGGTCGATCGCCTCGGGGGCCTCCGAGGCGGTGGAGTCGGCCACGGCGGAGGCCGGACGCCGGCTCGACGACATCCAGGACGGCATCGACGTCAAGGGCGACGTGAAGGTCGGTCCGCCCACCGTCGGCTCCGACGGCCGGGCCCGGACCGAGGTCACCGTCGACAACACCGACGACGCGGCCCGGTCCTTCGCCGTCCAGGTCAACTTCACCGACGCCGAGAAACAGCTGATCGACACGGTCATCGTCACGGTGAGCAATGTGCAGGCGGGCCACTCCGCCACGGCCACCGCCCGCGGCACGCACGACGTGTCCGGCGACGTCCGGGCCGAGGTGGCCCGGGCGGTGCGCTACTGACCCGCGCCGGACTCCGCCACCCCTCTGTCACCCCTCCGTCACCGCGATGTCGATCTGCTCGCTCATGGCGCTGACCCCGTTCAGGGTGGCGACCGCCTGGAGACGGTTGGCGCCCGCCGGAAGGGCCGGGGCCGGGGTGCAGGCCCAGGTGCCGTCACGGGCGGCGGTGGTCGCGCAGGCCTCGCGGTCGTCCTTGTCACGGACGGTGACCTGGGCGCCCGGGTGTGCCTGGCCGGCGATCTCCGGCGTGGCGTGCAGCGGCACGCCGGACAGCGGGCGGGTCAGCGTCGGCCCGGCCAGGCCCACGGTGACGGCACACCGGCCGGCGGCCCGCCGTGCGCCGCGCGCGTCGGTGATCCGCAGGGCGCAGTCCCGCAGCCGCGTGCCGGGCACGGCGCCCGCGGGCACCGCCAGCACGAAGGGGAACGTACGGCCCCGCCAGGCCTGCCCCGCCGCGGCGCCCGTGACGGTGTACCTCCCGCTGCGGCCGTCGGCGGCGACCGAGCCCCGGAAGCCGGACGCGTCGAGCGGCGTGCCCGTCACCCGGGCCCCCCGAGGCGCGGTCAGCGTCAGCGTGGCCCCCGCACCCGGCGCCGACCCCAGGTACCCGGCGACCTCGACGATGCCCTCCCGCCCGGGCGCGATGACCGCCGCACCCCACAGCCCGCCCCCCTCGGCGACCGCGGACGCCCCCGGCCCCACGAGCACCCCCACGACCACAACCCCCGCCACGGCTGCTGTCCTGCTGTACCTGTTCATCGCGGGCGGCACTCCCTGTACGGACGTAGACGGCCCTCCGCCACCGATCCTCGCGAGCTTTCCCCCAGGCGGCACACACTGCTCCCCCACACGGGTGGCCCCACACCCCAAAGGGGCGCGGGGAACTGCGCAACCAGCCACGACGCGGCCGCAGACGAACCACGACCCACACCCGCTCCACCCAGCGGAGCGCTCAGCGTCCAAGCCACACCGTCGTGTCCGGCCCGACCCGCCCGTCCTCCAGCGGCGCACTGCTCAACAACACCTCACCGGCCGGCAGCGCCACCGCCGCACCGGACAGGTTCGTCACACACCGCCAGCCCTCGCCGCGGTCGAACCCGAGCACACCGTCGACCGCGTCCGGCGCCCAGGTCAGCTCCTCTCCGGCGAGGAGCTTGCGGCGCAGCCTGAGGGCCGTGCGGTACAGCTCCCGGGTGGACCCCTCCACCCCGTCCCCACGCCCAGGGCGGCGAGGTGACCGAGGCGGCGGGTGACGCCACGCAGATCACCGAGTCCGTCACCGTCGGCGTCGGCGAAGCTGCGGGGATAGACCTGGTAGACGACGGCCTGCCGCCACCAGTCGGGATCCCGGGACGACAGGTCGAGAGCGGAGCGATCGGTCACGCGGTCTCCTTCGCGGGGCATCCGGGCGTGCGCAGACGGGCGACAGCATTGAATCTGTCCAGAATGCCGGAAAGAGGAACCATCGGGAAGGTATGGCCCAGGCGGCCGGAGGGACCCGTTCCCGCTGTGATGAAAGTGTGATGGAGGGGTAACTTCCTTTGCATAGCCGCAGGTTGACAGCGTGCTGCGGCGCCGCCACGATGAGGTCGCACTGTGGCGCATGTGACCAATGAGCCCAGTGTTTTCTCAGACCACTCACCCCGGTACGGCCGGCCGCCGCGTGCTGCCCTGCTGCCGTCCCCCGGTTCCGGCACCCGCCAAGAAATGGGATCGCATGTCCATAGCGAGACGTGTCACCGCGCGACGCCTGCTGGGGGCGGGCGCCGCGGCCCTCGCCCTCTGCGCCGCCTCCGCCACCACCGCGTTCGCGCACGGTACGCCCGGCGGCGACGGCTGGTCGTCCGGCGGCAGCTACAAGCCCGGGACGGGCGCGGGGACGGAGACCGGCACCGACCGCTGCCAGTTCTCGCTCGACGGCACGAACTTCCACGACTCGGTGAAGGTCGACGACCAGAACCTGAAGCCGACCGAGGACGGCAAGGTCCACATCAAGGTCCGCGCCGCCGGTGACGCGGCCACCTGCACGGCCTCCCTCGCCTCCTACCTCGCCCACGGCGCGACCTTCGGGACGTCGGGCGAGCAGGTGTTCGTCGACTTCGACACCGTGACGGTCAAGGCGGGGGCCACCGACTCGCTCGACATCGCCATCCCGGACAAGGGCTGCTTCGGGCAGATCGACCTCTACCGGGGCGCGGTGAAGTTCGACGGCGAGCTGGACGCGAAGGACGGCTTCGAGCACGGCGAGCTGCCCAAGGGCCCGGACCGCCCGGTCATCAAGGACAAGCTGATCGCGGCCTGGAACGGCGGCTCGGAGGACTGCACGAAGACGCCTCCGCCGTCTCAGACTCCGCCCCCGTCCAGCCCGCCCGCCGGCCCCTCGGAGCCGCCGACCGAGCAGTCGACGCCCCCGGCCTCCCCGTCCGAGCCCGCGGAGCCCTCGACCCCGCCGTCCTCCGACACGGACACGCCCACCCCGTCCGCCTCCGAGTCGACGCCCACCGCCCCCAAGCCCAACGGCGGCGGCGGCGACCTCGCCGAGACCGGCGCCAACAGCAGTACCGGCCCGATCGCCTTCGGCGCGGCAGCCCTGCTGGCGGGCGGCGCGGCCATGATGATCGTCACCCGCCGCCGCACGGCCAAGCGCAACGCCTCCGGCGCCTGATCCGGACGGCTCCCGTGAGGCCCCGCCCTGCCGTCACCCCACCCGGGACCACGGCAGGGCAGGGCCCCGCCCCTGAGCCGGACCGCCCCGTACCCCCGCCCTGCCGTCACCCCTCCAAGCCTGCGGCAGGGCGGGTTCAACCTGAGCCGTCGGACGACCGGCGCCACCTCGGCGCATGACACTCCTCGTGCAGCGCGGCCGTGCCCGGACAGCACGCCCAGGGCCACCTTCTAGGGCAGAACAGCCGTCGGCATCGTGCGGCCGTAGAGCTCGTCGAGGCCGATCAACAGGACACCGCCCCGCTCGGCCTCACGGCGCAGGGCATCGCTGAAGCCGGCAGCGCTGAAACACGCCAGCCCGCAGCGCGTCGTGTCCATCCCCCGGCCGGCAAGAAGTTCCCTTGCCCGCTCCAGACGTTCCAGATGGTTCGTTCCCATGACGGTCCCCCACTTCGCCTCGCCGAGCAGCGCGACCGCCGACCTGCCTCCACCGGAGCCCGACTCCACCACGGCTACATCGATCTGGATCTGCCGACGCTGCGTCGAGTCGGTCACCACGCCGCATCCGACCTCGCCCATTGACGTGTCGAGCAGCGAGCGGCCCGGCCCAAGCACGTACTCCCGGCACAGCGCCTCAAAATGCGGACCGGCCACCTGCGCGGCGAAGCGCTCCGTCGACCGCGCCCAGACCTCTGCGGCCTGACCGCCCTCGAGGCGGGCCCAGGCCGGACGCATGATGGCCTCGTAGAAGGTGATCAGCGGCTCGGTGATGCGGTACTGCGACTTGCCCGCCCGGAAGACGTCCGCCTCCCGCACCAGCAGGTGGCTGTCCTCCAAGACGTTGAGCGGATGCGAGATGTCGACAGACTTGCGGCCGATGTAACCGGCGATGCCTCCTCGCGTCGCGTTGCCCTGCGCCACGGCCGCGAGTACCGAGTGGTACAGCGCGGTGTCACGGATGTCCGCCTCCTCGGCAAGCAGATACCGAGCCTCCCGAAAGAGCGGACTGAACGGCGCCAGCACGGTGCGACACACCCAGTCGTCGAAGTCACCCATACTCGGGCGGAGTCCTATCTGCAGGACCACGAGCAGCTGAGTGTGTTCCCCTGGAGCCTCACGCCGTTGGCAGCCCGCGACGTGCTGAGTCGTATGGAGAGCGGAGAGCGGCTCGGCGACCGTGTCGTGCGCATCGGATACGCCGCCAACACCGGCTCGGACGACCTCTTCTGTGCCACTGCCCGTTCCTTTGAGCGCCAGCGCGCCGAGGAGTCCGCCACCGTGCCGGTGCTCACCGGTTCCGAGGTGCGGGACTGGTCCACGTCCCCGGCACTCATGGCGTTCTTGCCTCGCACGCCCCACCCCTTCGAATCCGGCATCGGCCTCGGAAGCGTTCCCGGCCACCACCGACGGCTGTGGCCGTTTCGGACCCTTCTGCGGGAGCGGAAGGGCGCGAAGAAGACCTCACCCTGGTACGACTGGCACCACATCGCGTCCACCGGGGGCGCGCATCCGTGGTCCCTGGTCTTTCCCTGGGTGGCGACCCACCCTCATTTCAGCCTGCTCCGGGGTTCCGCCGTCCCCCTCAATTCGGCACCGGTGATCAAGCTGTCGACGAGCGACTCCGCGGAGTCCCATTTCGGGCTCCTCGGCATCCTCAACAGCTCTGCCGTGAGTTTCTGGCTCAAGCAGATGAGCCAGAGCAAGGGCCAGTCGCGTGTCGACCAGCTGCGAGGCGCGGAAGCAGGTGGTGAAGCGTGGGCGAAAATCTACGAGTTCACCTCGACCAGGCTGCTCGACCTGCCCCTTCCCGCCGCGCTCCCCGTCGCGAGGGCCGAAGAACTGGACTCTCTGGCGACCATGTCGCAGGACGTCCTGCGGGAGATCTCGGCCCCGGAGACCCAGATCACCGGTCGGCTCCTCGAGTCCGCCCGGCACCGATGGACATCCCTCAGATCACGAATGATCGCCCTCCAGGAGGAACTCGACTGGCAGGTGTACGCCCTCTACGGCCTGATCCCCGACGACGGGGAGCTGAGCAGCCCGATCAAGGACGTACCCGACCTCGCAATGGGGGAGCGGGCCTTCGAGATCGTGCTCGCCCGGCGGGCTGCAGCGGGAGACGTGGAGACGCAGTGGTTCACCAACCACTCGGCGACGCCTGTGACTGATCTTCCTCGGCACTGGCCTCAGGCGTACAGAGAACTGGTGCGACGCCGGGTGCACGCCATCGAGCAGAACGCTTCACTGAGGTTGCTGGAGCAGCCCGAATACAAGCGCCGCTGGGCGGTCGAGCCCTGGGAATCCAGGATCGGCCCCATGCTCCGGCAGCGCCTGCTCGATCACTGCGAAGCGTCTCACTTGTGGTACGAGTCTTCCCCGGAAGGAAGCCGGCCTGTCGCCCGGACGGTCCGCCATCTGGCCGAACTGCTGTGTGAAAACGAGGACTTCGTCACGCTGGCAGGGCTGTACGCTCCCGCTGCCGGGGCATCTGACGTGCTCCTCGACCTGCTCGCCGACGAACACGTGCCACAGGCTGGGCCTCTCCGGTACAAGGCGTCGGGCATGGCCAAGCGGAGGGCCTGGGAAGAGGTATGGGAAGCCCAACGCAAAGAAGACGACCAGGAGTCGGTCATCGACGTACGCCGTACGGACTCGGTCCTGCCGCGCTATACATCCGGGGACTTCCTCAAGCCGTCCTACTGGCGGCACCGCGGCAAGTACGACGTCCCGAACGAACGGTTCGTCTCGTTCGCGTCTTCCACCTCACCCCTGTCACCCACCACTCCGATCGGCTGGGCGGGCTGGTCCACCGGTGAGCGGGCTTCGGTAATACGCGACCTCCTCGAAGCCGATTCCCACGCCCATGCACAGCGACCGGAGTCAGCCCTGCCCTTGCTCAAGGCGCTCGCGGAGCTTCTGCCCTGGACACCGGCCCTCGGCGACGCATCCGGCGCGAGCCCGACGCGGAACGGAGAGAACCTCAAGCGCGTTTACGACGAACACGTCACCCGCCTCGGCCTGTCGGCCGAAGACGTGGACTCCTGGCGTCCACCCGCCCCGAGACGGGGCAGGCCCCGTAAGGACGCTTACTGATTGTTTCAGAATGAGACGCCTGGTCAGAGAGTTGCGCGACGCGATCTCGGCCCCGTCTCGTATATCTGCGGCGAACGGACATGTAGCGCTGTCCTGGTGCTCGTTACGGCCAGGGCGGTACCCGGCCCGCGCAGCCCGCAGGGTGATGCGGCATCAGCCAGA
This sequence comes from Streptomyces sp. CA-179760, assembly GCF_050937045.1. NCBI lineage: Bacteria > Bacillati > Actinomycetota > Actinomycetes > Kitasatosporales > Streptomycetaceae > Streptomyces > Streptomyces sp. CA-179760. Next base: position 4,971,961 of record NZ_JBNJLZ010000001.1, on the reverse strand, counting down.
AGGTGACGTTCCAGGTGTCGGCAGTCGGAGCGTTTCGCTCCAGGCACGCGCAGTCGGTGGAGGGGTGCAGGGCGTGGCCCCTGTGAAGCGGGTGTCGTCAGGCGGCGGAGCCAGCAGTGAGCTGGTCCTTGATGTCGGCCAGGTTGTAGTGGGCCCGCTTCTCGGTGATCTTCCCGTCCTTGAACGTGAACAGGTTGAACATGGAAAAGCGTACGTGCGCTCCGCGTGGGGGGATGCCGTAGTAGTCGCCGCCCTGGTCTCCTTCGACCACGACGTAGGCGCCGACCTTGTCGCCTTCGGCGACGGTGTCGAGGACCGTCAGGCGGATGCCGGAAAAGGCGTCGACGTGCTTCTTCTCCGCGTCGATGAACCCTGCGGCGCCGGGCCGAGGGCTGTCGATCTGGGGGTAGAAGACGAAGTCCGGGTGGAACATGCCGGTGAGCGTGTCGTAGTCGCCCTGCTGAAGTGCCTGGTAGAAGCGGCGCACGAGGTCGGCGTTGATTCCGGTGGACATGTGATCGGGTCCTTCTCCGTGGTTCTGGCACGGCGCAGGGGACGCCGCGAAGGGGCGTGCCGGGGTCGGGACTCGGTTTGCTGTCGGCCCCGCCCCCGGCACGAGCTCTCGGTTCCTTGAGTGGCCGGTCCAGGCTCAGGCGCGCTGCGCCCAGTCCTGGTCCAGGCGGTCGGTCAGGCCCGCGGCGGCGAAGGCTGCCTCCAGCTCGTCGCGGCCCTCGGTGAAGTGGGACCAGCTGTCGTGGTGGACCGGGACGACACGGCGGGCGTCAAGAATCCGGGTGGCCTCGGCCGCCTGCGCACTGTTCAGGACGATCAGGTTGCCGTCGAAGACCATGGGGAAGCGGGGGGCGCCAGCGAACAGCAGGGCGGTGTCGATCGGGGCGAAGCGTTCGGCGATCTCCCTGACCGCGTCGAGCGAGGCGTTGTCGCCGCTGACGTAGACCGTCGGCAGGCCCTCGCCCGTCAGGACGAAGCCGACGACCTGGCCGGCGAAGGGCTCGACCTCCTCACGCGCGCCGGGGCCGTGGATGGCAGGGACCCCGGTCACCGTGATGGTGCCGCCTCCCGGACGCTCCAGTTCGACCGTCTCCCAGTCGGCCAGGCCCTTGGCCTTCTCCCCGAGGCGCTCGCCGCCGCCGGGGGTGGTGAGGGTGAGGGGGACGTCGGCGAGCAGGGCGCGGCCGGAGGTGTCGAGGTTGTCGGCGTGCTCGTCGTGGGAGAGCAGGACCACATCGACGGGGCCGACGTCGGCGGGCGTAGCGGCGGAGGGCGCCGTCTTGACCAGGGTCGGGCCACCGGGCGCGGGGTAGTCGCCGGGGCCGTCGAAGGTCGGGTCGGTCAGGAAGCGCAGGCCGCCGTACTCGAACAGGGCGGTCGGACCGCCGAACGTGCGGACCGGGAACTGGTTGGCGTCGAGCTGGGACATCACATCTCCGTTTCTCACGAAAAAAACATGCGGTTAACGTGACACCAGGCTAGGCAGGTGTCACGGAAAAACGCAAGCGCTACCATGAGAGGCATGGACGACACCCTGGCCACCGACGTGGCATCGACCGCTCTGCCCCCGGCCCCGGGTGCCGACCGGTACCGTTCCCTGGACTTCGCCGACACCGCCGCCACCCTGCCCGCCGGCCAGAGCTACGACCTGCTCGCGGCGCCCGAGTCGGCCATGCGCTGGCTCGCCGCACACGACCTGACCACTCCGGACGTGCAGCTGTACGAGGTGTGCGCAGAGCGGATGCGCACCCTGCGCGGACACATCCGCGCCCTGTTCACTGCACGCATCGACACCACCACCCCACCCGAGGAATCCCTACGCGCGGTCAACGAGGCGCTCACAGCCGTACCCACCGCCCCCCTCCTCGCCTGGGACGGGGCCCAAGGGCTGCGCCGCGTCCAGGCGCACCCCACCGACCAGGCCGTCAACCACGCACTGGCGACCCTCGCCGCCGACGCCGCCGACCTGCTCACCGGCCCCGACGCCGGCATCCTCGCCGCCTGCGGATCAGCCCCCTGCGACCGGTTCCTCCTGCGCACTCACGGCCGGCGCCACTGGTGCTCCACCCGCTGCGGCGACCGTGTCCGTGCCGCCCGCGCCTACGCCCGGCGCAGCGGCACCTCGGACTGACGCGCCACCCCCAGGGCCCTCCTGTGGACCGCCCAATGGCCACGCGAAACGCCTTCAGCAGGCTTCTTCCGGTCGCCAACCGGCAGCCGGGCACTTGATCACTACTTTGACTCCGCCGCCGCACGGGCGGCGAGCCCGTCGAGCAGATCCAGGAGCGCCACTTCAAGGACTGCATCGTGCTATCAACGGGGCCGGGGCCCGTCTCCGCTACTGGCGCGCTTGGCCGCCTGCTGGAGCCGACGCAGACATATAAGGCTGCAGCCCAGGTCGAGCAGACCCTGGTGGAGATCGGCGCGTCGTTCGTAGCGGGTGCGGAGTCGTTTGAACTGGTGCAGCCAGGCGAAGGTGCGCTCGACGACCCAGCGCACCTTGCCCAGTCCGGAACCGTGGGCGACGCCGCGTCGGGCGATCAGCGGTTTGATGCCGCGTTTCCACAGCAGACGGCGGTACTTGTTGAAGTCGTAGCCCCGGTCAGCGTACAGACGCCGTGGCTTACGGCGGGGACGTCCGCGCAATCCCCGGATCGACGGAATGGCGTCCAGCAGCGGCAGGAGCTGGGTAACGTCGTGCCGGTTGCCGCCGGTGAGCGTGACGGCGAGCGGGGTTCCGTGCCGGTCGACGATCAGGTGGTGCTTCGAGCCCGGGCGGGCGCGATCGACGGGCGAGGGGCCGACGTGATCCCCCCTTTGAGCCCCCGGACATGAGAGCCGTCCACGGCGCAGTCGTCCAGGTCTAGCGAGTCCGCGCGGCGGAGTTCGGTCAGCAGAACGGCGTGCAGGCGTGCCCAGACGCCAGCCTCGGTCCAGTCTCGCAGTCGACGCCAGGCCGTCACCCCTGAGCAGCCCACCGTCTCGGCCGGGACATCGCGCCACGCGACACCGGTGCGGAGCACGAACAGAATTCCGGCGAGCGCCACACGGTCGGGAACACGCAGTCGTCCGGGATACCGGCGGCGCCGTTCGGGGGCGGGCGGCAGCACCGGAGCCACCCGCTCCCACAGGTCGTCAGGAACAAGATCAGCACGCACCCGGACACCCTGCCGACCAAGATCGTCGGACGCAAGACCGCAGCCAAACTCATTCTGAAACGATCAGTTAGGAGTCCTCGCACTCACCCCTCCAAGCCCGCGGCAGGGGGCCCGCGTCAGACGACCTCTGCCATCTCGCTCTGCAGACTGGTCGCCTTGCGCAGCAGACTCCGCATGACGGCCATCAGCATCGCGAACGCCGCCCCCACGGCGACGCCCGCCGTCGCGGCGACCAGGGCGCTCTCGACGTCCATGCCGTCGTCCGGGGAGGGGATCTCGGCGACGGCCAGATGCCCGGCGACCCCGAGGGCCAGGGCGGTCGCCACGGCCGAGGCGGCGATGATGACGTCGACCCACCGGAAGGCCCGGGGCGTGAAGATCGCGTCCCGTTGCACCATCGTCAGCAGCATCCACACGGCGACGAGCGCGACCTGCACGCAGACGACCCCCACGATCGCCACGGCCGAATAGGGCGTGGCGAACGGCGCGTAGGGCGGGAAACGGTCGACCTCGTCGGCCGCCGTCGTCGGTATGACCACGAACTGCCCGAAGAACCCGACCAGGACGGCGAAGGCGATGCCGGCCCGGAGCGCGGCGATGAGGAAGCCATTCATATATCGATCCTCGATCGGTATCGATCGAAAGTCAATCGATTTCGTAGCTCGGTGCGCCCTGCTTCAGCCCGAGGAGCAAGTCAAAGCGTCTCCAGGTACAGGTTGACGTACCGCTCCACGTCCACATCCAACGCCACGTCCACCAGGGGCTGTTCGCGCGTGCCCTCGTGGATCTCGGACTCGCCGGGGCGCGGACGGCGGTCGACGATCGTCTGGCCGCGGGCGGGGCCGGGGGCGAGGACGACCTCGACGGGCAGGGCCTCGGTGGTGATGCCCTTGGGGTCGACGACCGCGCAGATCGCGCCCGCGTCGCCGAGACCGCCCATCGGCGTGGGGTCGCCGGAGGTCGCCGGGTCGCGGTGGGCGAGCAGCTCGCCGGCCAGCCGCAGAGTCGGTTCCGCGCTCGACCGCAGCCGCTGCACCTCCCCCGCCGGCACCAGGACCCGCTTGAAGACGTCCAGGCCGTACATCGTGATCGGCACCCCCGCCGTGAGCAGCACCGCCGCGGCCTCCGGGTCGTGCCACACGTTGAACTCCGCGACCGGCGTGGCGTTCCCGGTCGCCACCGCGCCACCCATGAACACGATGCGCTCGATGTTGCGGGTCACCTCGGGGTGTGTCCGCAGCAGCAGCGCGATGTTCGTCAGGGGCGCGGTGGGGATGAGCGTGACCGGCCTCGGCGAGGCGAGGATCTCGCGGCGCAGCAGCGTCACCGCGTCCACGTCGACCGGCACCCGGGTCGGCGCGGGCAGCCCCAGGTCCCCCATGCCGTCCTGCCCGTGCACATGCCGCGCGGTCCGCACGGGCTCGATCAGCGGCCGCTCGGCGCCCCGGGCCACGGGGATGTCCCCGGCACCGGCCACCTCCAGCACGGTCAGCGTGTTGCGGACGACGCCGTCCACGTCCGTGTTCCCGGCCACGCAGGTGATCGCGCGCACGTCGAGCGCCGGGTGCCGTACGGCGAACAGCAGGGCGAGGGCGTCGTCGACACCGGTGTCACAGTCGATGATCACCGGGATGGGCTGACCGTCCGTCACGGCGAGGGCTCCTTCCACTGGTCCCGGGCTGGGCTCCGTAGCAGCGACCCTACGCGCCCCTCGAACGGGCGAACCGACGCCGGGGCGCACACGGGAAGGACATAGGGAGACCGCAGGGAATACGACAACCGAAGCAGCAGAGACAGCAGAGACAGCAAACGACGACAGGAGAGACGCCATGCCGGCACCAGGTCCCGCGCAGCAGCCCACCACCGAGCTCGACCACCGTTACAGCTCCGCGCTCACCCCCCGCCCGGGCGCCTCGGGCGTCACCGCCACCGGGTGGGACGAGGCGCAGCGGCGGCTGGGGGCCGCCGAGATCTTCTGGGTGTCCACGGTCCGGCCCGACGGCAGGCTGCACGTCACGCCCGTCATCGCCGCCTGGCACGACGGGACGCTGTACTTCTCCACCGGCCGGCAGGAGCAGAAGGCGAAGAACCTCGCGCGGGACGCGCACTGCGCGCTGACCACGGGGGCGAACTCCCTCACCGAGGGCTTCGACCTCGTGGTCGAGGGCAGGGCCCGGCCGGTCACCGACCCGGCGCTGCTGGAGGAGGTCATCGCGGCGTTCGAGGAGCAGTACGGGCCGCACATCACCTCCCCCGAGGGCACCTTCCACGGCATCGACGACGCGTTCCGCAGCGGCGAGGACGTCGTGTACGCGGTGTCCCCGGACACCGCGTACGGCTTCGGGCGGGACAACGGGGTCTACTCCCACACCCGCTGGTCGTTCGGCGACCCCGGGAAAACGAGCTGAAGTCCTGAAGCGCCCCGCCTACGATCGCCGCCATGGTCTCCGCATCTCCCGCCCTGGACGATCGCATCGCCCGCCTGCGGCAGCTCGCGCACGCCGACACCCGCCTGGAGGGCGTACTGCTCTACGGCTCCTGGACGACGGGCGAGGCGGACGCGCACTCCGACATCGAGGCGTATCTCTACATCAAGGACGAGCACCTCGCCCACTTCGACGGCACCGCCTTCCTGGAACAACTCGCCCCGCTCGAGCTCGCGTACACCAACATGCACGGCATCCTCGCCGTCGTGTTCGACGACCTGATGCGTGGTGAGTTCCACCTCTCGGCGGCCGGATCCGGCATCGACGAAGTCCCCACCTGGCAGGGGATGGTGCACCTTCCGCGCCCCGACGACGCCGTCCTGCTCGACCGCACCGGGCGGCTGACACGGGCGGCCCGGCAGCTGGCCAACTTCCGTCCGCCCGAGCCCACGGCCACCGCCCGGCAGCTCACCGACGAGCTGGCCAACTGGACGCTCATGGCCGCCCAGCGGATCAGCGGCCTGCTGGACGGCCCTCGCTGACGCCGTCCGCCGGGCGGTCCTCCCACAGGCCGGTGCCCCGGGACGCCACCCGGTCGGCGATCCGCCGCAGCAGGTCGGCGGTGGGGAGGGCGGGAGGCTGGTGGCCGTCCCGCAGACGCGGGGACGCGAGGTCCGCCGCGGCCTCCCGCACGCCGATCACCGCCTGGTACGGGACCAGCCGGGCCGCCCGGATCCGGGCGCCGAGGGTGCCCTGCTCCGGGCCCGCCACCTCGGCGCGCAGGCCCAGTTCGCGGGCCCGGCAGGCGAGGGCGTGGGCGTGGTCCGCCTGGTCCTCCGCGACCGGCAGCACGACCAGCTGCACCGGCGCCAGCCACGCCGGGAACGCGCCACCGTGGGTCTCCAGGAGGTGCGCCACCGCACGCTCCACGCTGCCGATGATGCTGCGGTGCACCATCACCGGGCGATGCTTCGCCCCGTCCGCGCCGATGTAGTGCAGGTCGAAGCGTTCGGGCTGGTGGAAGTCGATCTGGACGGTGGACAGGGTGGTCTCACGGCCGGCCGGGTCGGTGATCTGCACGTCGATCTTGGGGCCGTAGAACGCCGCTTCGCCCTCGGCGGCCTCGTAGGGGATGCCGGAGCCGTCCAGGACCTCCCGGAGCAGGGCGGTGGCCCGCCGCCACAGGTCCGGGTCGGCCACGTACTTGCCGCCCTCGCCGGGCAGCGAGAGACGGTGGCGGGACGCACGGATGCCCAAGTCCTCGTAGGCGCGGCCGATCAGCTCCAGCGCGGCCCGCGCCTCCTCGACGGCCTGCTCCAGGGTGCAGAAGATGTGCGCGTCGTTGAGGGTGATGGCCCGGACCCGGGTCAGTCCGCCGAGGACGCCGGACAGCTCCGAGCGGTACATGCCGCCCAACTCGGCCATGCGAAGGGGGAGTTCACGGTAGCTGTGGGGGCGGGAGCGGTAGATGAGGGCGTGGTGGGGGCAGAGGCTGGGGCGCAGCAGGACCTGTTCCGCGCCCAGGTCCATCGGCGGGAACATGTCGTCGCCGTAGTGGTCCCAGTGCCCGGAGATCTCGTACAGCTCGCGTTTGCCGAGGGCGGGCGAGTACACGTGCCGGTAGCCGGCCCGCCGCTCCGCGTCCCGGATGTACTCCTCCAGGGTGTGCCGCACGATCGCCCCGTCGGGCAGCCAGTACGGCAGCCCGGCGCCCATCAGCGGGTCGGTGTCGAAGAGGTTCAGTTCGCGGCCGAGGCGGCGGTGGTCGTGCATGGCGGTCTCCTTCTGGATCTGAGGCGATCCGAGACGAGCACCGCGCGACGAAGCCCGGGGCACTCGCCCCGGGGCTTCGGACATCTGGGTCAGCTGTCAGCGCGCCGGGACACTCTCCGGCGTCGTCGTGAGAGACGGGAACGGCTTGGCGCGCTGCATGGGCGTGACGGTAACAGGGGCGCCGGCGCCCGGGCGACGGATTTTCCGCGTCGGCGCCCACGTCCGCGCCCACGTCCGCCCCGGGCCGTCCTCACCCGAACAGCCCGTCGCGCTGGTGTGCCGCTCGTCGCGGTGGTGCCGTAGCCGTAGAGCACAGACACGATCCCGGAGAGCCCGCCCGCCAGAAGGCGCCTCCATGAGCCCCGCGCAGGAGGCACCCCCCGATGACGCACTCTCCGGGCACCGCCCGTGTCCTCCTCGTCTCCGCGCTGTCCGTGACCGGACTGCTGACAACGGCCGGGTGTTCCCTCGACAACGAGCCGCGGCCGAGGTGGTTCAACGCCTCCGCCCCCGCCACGGCCGTATCGCCCGCCGGTGAGCAGCCCGCCGGGTCCGGGGCCGCGCTCACCGAGGCCCAGGCCCGGGCCGCGCTGATCACCGAGGCCGATCTCGGCGAGCCGTGGGGCCCGACGCGAGGTGCCAGGACCTGGCGGGACGGGCTGCTCAAGGCGACCACGGAGAAGCGGGACTGCCAGCGGCTGCTCGACGCCCTCTACGCCGAGGACCTCTTCGGCCCCCCGACGGGCCCGCACGCGGTGTCCGCGCTCGACGACGCCGACACCGACGCCCAGTTGCGCTACCAGGTCGCCGCCCACCGCCCGGCGGACGTCGACCGCGCCCTCGACTGGATGAAGTCGCTGCCGGGCACGTGCGGGCAGTTCATGGCCGCGACCACGCGCGGCGGCGTCCAGACCGTGGAGGTCACCAGGATGCCGCTGCCCCCGGTGGGGAACGCGCGCCAGGCCCTGCGGGTGACGCTGGCCGGCGAGACGGAGGAGGGGGAGCTGACGTACCTCACCATGGACCTCGCCGCCGCGCGAGTCGGCGAGGAGGCCGTCACCGTCACCAACGCCGGTCTCGACGAGGTGCACGCGGAGGTCACGCAGCAGACCGTGCAGCTCGGGGTACAGCGGCTGACGGATCTCAGGAAGCAGGGCCGGGTGCAGATCTGACCACCGCCACTGGTCCTGCGCTGGTCCTGTCAGTCCCGTTCGAAGCGCGTGCGGTGGGCGAGCACGTCACGTGCCACGTCGAGGGCCGTGCACCCGCGCGCGAAGGCGTCCGCCCGCAGTCGCGCGAGCGCGTCGTCGGCGCCGACGCCGAGCTGCGCCATGATCATGCCGACGGCCTGGTGGACCTCGTCGTGGTCCGCGGCCAGCCCGTTCAGCCAGGCCTGCCCGTCCCGCCGCTCGGGCTCGTCCCCGCGCGCCAGGGCCGTCAGGGCCACCGTCATGACACCGGCCACGAGCCGGGCCACGTGCAGTTCGCGGGCGGAGAGTCCGCCCGGGCTGTCGCGGTACAGATCGAGGGTGCCCACGTACGCCGCGTCGCTGCCCAGCGGCACCGCGTACACCGCGCGCACCCCGGCCGCCGTCGCCTCCTGGGCGAAGACCGGCCAGCGTCCGGCGTCACGGCCCGTCGCCAGGTCGCAGGCGAGCACGGGCGCGCCCGCCTCCACCGCGCTCTGGCAGGGTCCGTCGCCCAGCGTCGCCTGGAGCTGCGCCAGGTGCGCGGCCCGCGCGTTGCTCGCGCTGAGTTGTACGGGCATGCCGTCGCTGCGCAGCGACACGCTCGCGCCGGCCACCGGCAGCAGCTCGACCGCGACCTCGCACAACCGCCCCGGAACCTCACCGGGCTCGGCACCCCGCACGCCCTTGGCGATCACATCCGCGGCCCGGATCCCGTCCGGGTCCAGGTCACCACCGGGTGCGCCACCGGGGTCGTCCCTGGACGGCACGGCAACCGCCTCCTCCTTCGATCACCCCGGACGTCTGACGGCCGACACCCGCGTGCTCCGGAGACCTCCCGGAATCGTGCCTCGACTACCCGTCACAGATGGGGTGAAACCCACCGCTCAGCGCTTCTCGTACGGATTGTCCGGCTGCGGCACCCGCCGTACGGAGCGTTCGGAGATGACGTCGAGGACCGGCGGCCATGCGGAGTCCGAGCCCAGCTCACCCCTGGGGTGCCAGGTGCCGGTGACCGTGACCCAGGTGTCCACGGGCGGGGCGCCGGCGCCGCGCACCTCGGCCTTGGCGGTCGTGGCGTCGGCGGCGCAGCAGGAGACGAGGAGGCGGGTGACGTACCAGGTGCCGTCGTCGTCGCGGGTGACGAAGCCGGTGAGCCGGAGCGTACGTCCCTTCAGTGAGCGGCTGCTGTCGTAGACCGCCCGGGAGCCGAACTCTCCGAGGGTGAGGTCGAGGGGGTTCCCGGACGGCGGCGCGGGGAAGGCGCCGACGCCCTGGGCCGCCCGCTGGGCCGCCTCGCGCTCCGCGCTGTAGGAGCCGAGGGCGGGCGGCGGGAACAGCAGCAGGGCCAGGGCGGGGAGAGCGAGCAGCCAGGCGACACGGGGGCCGGCGGGGCCGTGGGTGTGCCCGTCGTTCCCCTCCTCGTGCTCGTCATGCTCCCCCGAGGTCCGCACCACCACCCCCACCACCACACCCAGCAACACCAGCCCCACCCCCGACACCACCAGACAGGGCCGCAACCCCGCCTGGACGTACCGCAGGTACAGCTCGCTGAAAAGGGACACCCGCAGGATCGCCGAGCCGACGAGGGCGAGCAGGACGGCCGGTCCGTAGCGCCTCACAGCAGCCACCACCCCACCAGCACGCTGCTCACCACGGCCACCAGCCACGTCGCGGAGGAGAACCGCAGCGCGAAGGCCCGGCCGAAGGTGCCCGTCTGGAGGGCGATCAGCTTCAGGTCGACCATCGGCCCGACCACCATGAACGCCAGCCGCGCGGTGGGCGAGAAGCCGCTCAGCGACGCCGCCACGAACGCGTCGGCCTCACTGCACACACACAGCACGACCGCCAGTACGGCGAGCAGCAGCACGGACAGCCAGACCGACCCCGTGAACACCTCCAGCAGCGACCTCGGCACGACGATGTTGAAGGTCGCCGCAGCAGCAGCCCCGAGCACCAGGAATCCGCCCGCGTGCAGGAAGTCGTGCTGCAGCCCGGAGACGAAGGCGCGCGGTCCGCCACCCGGTGCGGGACCGCCGCCACTCCGCTTCGGCGGCCGCAGCCACTCCTCCCGCCCGAACCGCGCCCACAGCCAGCCCATCACCACGGCCGTGGCGAGCGAGGCGATCAGCCGCCCGAGGACCATCTCGGGCTGTCCCGGGAAGGCGATCGAGGTCGCCACCAGCACGACGGGATTGATCGCGGGCGCCGACAACAGGAACGCGAGGGCAGCCGCCGGGACGACACCCCGCCGCATCAGACTGCTCGCCACCGGCACGGACGCGCACTCGCAGCCGGGCAGGACGACCCCCGCCGCGCCCGCGACCGGCACGGCGAGAGCCGTACGGCGGGGCAGAAGACGAGTGAAGACCCGCTCGGGCACGAACGCGCCGATCGCCGCCGACACCACCGTGCCGAGCAGCAGAAAGGGCACGCCCTGGACGGCGATCGCGGTGAACACCGTCCACCAGGCCGCGACCGGCGGCGTGTAGAGATCGAGCGCGAGCAGCGGCCCGAGCACCGACCCCACCGTCACGATGGCGACCAGCGCGGCACCGCCGAGGACGGTGTACACGAGCCCGCGCAGGCCCAGCCGTATGCCGTCGGCCACCATCCGTTGGTTCTCCACGCGCCCGCCCGTCGTTCACATCCCGGGAGGGAGGCTAACCCGCACGGCTGTGCGAGGTCCGTGGTTCTCCGAAGAGGAGGCTGTGCACCGGGCGCAAACACAGGGGCCGGCCGACGACGTTAGGAGCCAGCGCCCGTGGCGACTTGCCCGAGCCACCGCCGCCGGCCTGGGTGACCTTGATGCTCGTGGTTCCGGCCGCGGCGGTGAGCGTGCCACCGGAAGCTCCGGCGGATGTACTCGAAGAAGGCGGCTCGAAGTCGTCCTCGCCGATCGCGTATGCCGTCGTGGACGAAAGGACAAGACTGCAGGCCGAGGCGGCGAGGAGGAGGCCCGCCTTCCTTGCGAGGGGCATCAGCTGCATCCCCCGGGAACCACGGTCACCGACGTGGTCTGCCATACCCCCTCGGACGTCTTGTCCAGTCTGGTGCGGTACTGCAGTACTGACTCAGGCTTGTCCGGTGTCTTGACGACCTTGGCGGTCTCACGGTTCTTGGTGGACGCCCTGCGCTCATCGACACAGTAGAAGAGCGCCCCCGACCCCGTGTCGTTGATCTTGACCTGGGCGTCGAAGACCCTGACCTCACCGATGATGCTGTCGCCGTCGTCGACGAACTGCTTGATCCACTTGCGCGCGGTCGCCAATGTGGCTTCCGAGCTGTAGAAGGCGACCGCTTCGGAGTCCGGATTCGCCTCGATGACGGCAGCGTACTTCGCCCTCAACTGCTCGCGACCGTCGTTGAGGATCGCCTGGAGCTTGGGATCGCTGTTGGTCCAGTTCTCGAAGTTCGCCTCGAACTCCTTGGAGAGCTTGATCTCGGGCCGGCCGGTGCCACTCGGCGATGCCGAACCCGTGGGGCTGGCCGGAGCCGAGCCATTGCCGGAACCCGCACCCTTGATCTTGTCCGAGGGCGACTCGTCGCCTCCTCCCGAACCACAGGAGGTCAGCAACAAGGCGGCGGCCACAACGAGCACGGCCGTTGCGCGCCGGGCAGGGCGGATCACTCTGAGCTCCTGACGAGGTGGGGGGAAAGCACGAGCAAGGCAAAGCTATCTGTGGGTGGGGCACCCGCCGGAGTAGGGGTGCGGTACGCGAACAGGCAGTGGAGCGCTTGCTCGATGCCGCGGAGTCGAGCCGCCTTCACAGCGGGCCACCCTCCTCACAGAGGAGGCTGTGCGGGCGCGGGCCCGAGGGTCGTCGTGCCGGGGGCCGTACGGTGTCCGAGCCCGGTGCGGTAGGCGTCGAGGGCCGCCTCCACCCGCCCGGTGCGCCGCAGCAGATCGCCCAGCAGCCGGCACAGGTCGGCCAGATCGCCGGCCGCGCCCGCCCGCTCCAGCAGGCTCAGGGCGCGGACGTAGTGCTCCTCCGCGTCCTCGGTGCGGCGGGCGTCCTCGGCGATGATGCCGAGGAGGCGGTGCGCGGCGGCGGAGTGGACGGCGCCGCGCTCGGGGGAGAGGTCGTCGAGGACCCCGTGCAGCAGGGCGGCGGCCTCCTCGGACTCGCCGCGCCGGTGCAGTACGTCGGCCAGTTCCACGGCGACCTGGCTGCTGTAGAGGGCAGCGCGCCTGGCCGTCAGCATGCCGAGTGCCTCCCTCAACTCGGCTTCCGCACGCTCAAGTTGCCCGTCCTGGGCGTACACGTAGCCGCGCATCCAGTGACAGTTGGCTAGTTCGGTGCGTATCTGCAGGCCCCGGTACAGCTCGGCGGCCTTGGCCAGTGAGGCGTCGGCCTCGGCGAGACGACCCTCGGCGACCAGGGTGCGGGCGACGGACCGGTGCATCCGGGCGACCAGGGCCGGATCGCCGGACTGCGGGGCGAGCGCAAGGGCGAACTCGGCCGCCTGGGCGGCGCGGGCATGCGCGCCCATGTCCATGTACGGCCCGATGACGCTCGCGTAGAGCAGCAGCAGGGCGTCCGGGTCGTGCAGGCCGCCGCGGTTCAGCTCGTCGAGGGCGGACTCCAGCAGGTAGACGGCGTACCGGAGCTCACCGGCGAGATAGTGCGCGACGGCACGGCCGCGCAGGGCCGGGACCCGGGCGGGCAGCGGCGCCGCGGCGAGGCAGGCCTCGGCCCGCTCGAAGTACTGCCGCCCGGCCACCAGCTCACCCGTCTCCACCGCGCACTCACCGAGCCCGAGCAGCGCGGCGGCCTGTTCCCCCAGCAGTCCGTGAGCCTCGGCCTCGCCGAGCAGCTCGGCGTACTGCTCAGCCGCCGCCTCGGCCTCGCCGACGGCGAAGGTGCGCTGCGCCTCGGTCAGCCGCAGCCGCAGCTCGGTCTCGAGCCTGGCCGAACGCCCGGTGGCGAGCTCGTCGAAGGTGACGCCGAGCCGCTCGGAGAGATGCCGCAGGGCGTCGTCGGAGGGGCGCACCCGGCCCGACTCCAGGGTGGAGACATAGGCCGGTGTGTACACGGGTTCCGCCAATTGCCGCTGCGTGAGTCCGCGTTCGACACGCAACCGCTGCACCCGGCGTCCGATCGTCCCCGGATCATCACGCTCCCCCACGCCAACTCCCCCTGGTCCTCTTGCCGTTCCCCCGGAACAGCCCCTAGGTTAAACGGAGTGTTAAGCCGAATTGTCGTACACGCTTAACACACTGCCGCCGTAGCCACCGCCCCCGTTGCGAGGTCGCCGTGCTGAGCCGCACACGCACCGCCGAGCGCTACACCAGAGGCCTCACCGCGGCCGTCGTCGCCGTCGCGACACTGCTGCTGGCGGCGAACGCGGGGCCGGCGAGAGCGGACGAACCCCGGCAGGACCAGCGGGCCGTCGCCGACGCCCGCTGACGGACCCACCGCTGTCACAGCACTTTCGCGCCACCGTCCCGCTTCCCGGCCCACGTCTGTCGGTGGGGTGCTCTAGCCTGCGCAGGCTGATCACTTCTTTCGTTCCGGGAGGTTCGAAAACCGTGCACAGACGTATTCTCACGGCCGCGACGGCGCTCGCGGTCCTCTTAGGCACCGGGTCGGCGGCGGCAGCCGACTCCAGCGCGATCCTGCCCCTGAAGTCGACCGGCGACATGGTCGTCGACGGGGTCCACCATCGCGTCTTCATCAGCGATCCGACGGCCGGCCAGGTCGTCGTCACGGACTACGCGGGCACGGTCCTCGACACCATGGGCTCGCTGCCCGGCGTCCACGGCCTGGAGCTGTCGCCCGACTCCGACACCCTGTACGCGGCCGTGCACGACGCGGACTCCGTCGTGGCGATCGACACGGCGACCGCGACCGAGTCCCGCCGCTACGCCACGGGCGCGGGCGCCGGACCGGCCTACGTCGCCCTGGCCGGGGGCAAGCTGTGGTTCAGCTACGGCTCCTCCGGCGACGGCAACATAGGCTCGCTCGACCCGAGCGCCACCGACCCGGCCGTGACCCTGGGCCAGGACCCCGACCGCACCTTCTACAGCGCCCCGATCCTGGACGCCTCCGCGGGCGCCCCGGACACGCTCGTCGCGGGTTCCCCAGGTCAGAGCCCGGTCGAGCTCGCCGTGTACGACGTCTCCTCCGGCACGGCGAGCCGTACGGCGTACGCCTTCGACCCGGGCGACACCGGCAGCGCAAACCTCCAGGATCTCGCGGTCACCCCGGACGGCCAGGACGTCGTCACGGCCAGCGGCGCCCCGTACTACCAGGCGGTCTACAAGGTCACGGACCTGTCCGCGAACGGCAAGTACGAGACCAACACCTACCCGAACGCGGTGGACATAGCCCCGAGCGGCGACGTCGCGGCGGGCACGGACTCCTCGTACGACCCGGACGTGCACGTCTTCGAGCGGGGCGTTCCGACACCGGTGAAGCAGTACGAGCTCCCCAACACGGGCACCAGCGGCGACTCCGACCTCCTGGCACCGGCGGGCCTCGCCTGGGCACCGGACGAGAGCAGGCTGTTCGCCATCTCGGAGAACGGCAGCGACGTCTACTCGCTGCGCGTCTTCGACGCCGCGACGAAGGCGGAGTAGGTCTCCGGAGAGACGGTGAGTACACCGGCCTCGGGATTCTTGGAGTCGCGCATGGCGACACCGGGCAGACCGAGGTCGGCGACCTCGACGCAATCGCCTCCGGTGTTGCCGCTGTACGACGACCTACGCCACCGCGCGTTGCTCAGCTTCTGGCTGCTCCCCATAGCGCTCCTCCATCACACGCGCGATCAGTGCCGCCGAGTCCCTCACGGAGAGGGCAGCGGCCTGCAAGGAAGCGTAACGGCGGGCGGCCTCCCTGACAGTGTCGGGGTTGGCCGTCATGTGGCCGGAGATCATGTCCTCGGTGTAGACGATCTCGGGGTCGTCGTCGAAGCGGAGGGCGTTGAACGACCCGACGAGACTGGCGTGTTCGCCGGCCTTGAAAGGCAGCACCTGGATGTTCACCCAGCGCTGGTCCCGGAAACTCAACAGGTGCGCGAGTTGGTTACGCATGATTTCGTCGCTGCCGATGGGGCGGTGCAACGCCGCCTCGTCCAGCACCACGAGCGTCAGCGGCGGCTGCTTGCCCTTCAGGATGCGCTGGCGCTCCATGCGAGCCGCCACCAGGTCGTCGAGGTTGTCCGGCATGCCGGTTGCCAGCACCGCCCTCGCGTACTCCGGCGTCTGCAGCAGCCCGTACACCAACTGACCCTGATACGTGGAGATGTAGGTCGCCCTCGCCTCCATCTCCGCATACGCCTGAAACCACGCCGGGAGTTGGCTCCGCAACACCAACCCCACGAGCCTCGAAAAGCTCCCGTCCGTCATCAGCGCCGCATCCGCCCGCTCCGCGAACTCCCTGGTCGGGACCTTGTGGGCCGTCTCGATCTGGCCGACCAGCGAGCCCGTGCAGAAGATGCAGTCCCCGAGCTCCTTCTGGGACAGCCCCGCGCTCTCGCGGTAGCGGCGGAGCTCGGAGCCGAAGTAGTCCAGCGGTGAGGCGGTGGGGTCGAGGCGGCGGATGTTGGGCATGGGCGGTCACCCCCAGGTCAGAACGCGGCACGGCGTTCATTTCGATCCGTTGCCGAGCGTAGTCACCCGACTCCACCCTGGTGGCATGGATCACGCAACCCACCAGCCCTGGCCAGGACTTGACGCCCCAGGTTCCCGATTCGGCACCGGCTTCACGCTGCGTGAGCACTCCGCCCGGCATCTGCGCCGGATCCTGAGGGTGTACCTCACGGCCTGGGAGATGGCCGAACTCTGCGACCCGGCCTGCCTGGCCCTCACCGAACTCGTCGCCAACGTCGTGCGCCACACGCCCGACCGGTGCGCCGCGGTGCTGATGACGCGGTGGCCGGACGGGCGTGGGGTGCGGGTGGAGGTGACGGACACCTGCCCGCGACCGCCGGTGTCCCCAGCCGTGGACGAACTCGCCGAGGGCGGACGTGGCGTGCTGATCGTCGACGCGGTCACGGACCGGTGGGGGTGGGATCCATTGCCCGACCGTCCCGGAAAAACCGTCTGGTTCGAATGTGACGTGAAGCCGAAAGGCGAATAACGCGACTAGCGGGAATTCCCGTGTGCTCGGGAATAGCGAATATAGCGCCACCCGAAGTAGATAACTCCGAGAGCCCCTGCCGCCGCCCCGACGCCGCACGTCACAGTCGCCCACACGGCCATCTCCCGTGTGCCCCACAGCAGGCTCACCACGACCAGTGCCATGGAGAACAGGAGCCGTTCTCCATAGCCCGGGCCGCGACGGCCGGTCAGTCCCCGGTCGCCGTGCACTTGTACGTCACACCCTTCATCCTGATGTCGCGGTACCCCACCTTCACGGTCGGATTGGTGGGAGCGACGTCCGTACCGCCACCACCGCCACCGCTCTTCTTGCGGCAGTAGTAGCCGAGCGCATCGAGCTTCTTGATGTCACTCATGGCCTGGTACTTCTTGTAGGACGCGATCATGGCCGCACGCTTTTCCGCAGGCGTGGCCTCCTTCGCCTTCGTGTACAGGTAGCACCCGACACTGGCCCCGATCCCGACCCACGAGGCGCCCTTGGCCAGGGCCTTGGTGAGGCCCGCCGCGCCGCTGCCGATCCCCAGGACCGCGCAGATCTCGTCCGCCCCGGCACGAAGTTCCGGCTGTGCCGGAGCCGCTTGTGCCGTCTGCGCCCCGGCGGCACACAGCGCGCCGGTCATGGCGAAGGCGATTACGGAAGAAATTCCCTTGCTTCGTACGCTCACGAAGTCCATCCCCGTTTACTTCAATTGCATGGTCAGTGCGAAATTGAGGTTACCCACGGGGACACACGTACGCAATGGAGGAGTTGTGAACATCGCCGGGAGGAGATTCACCCGGGCAAAAATTCCCTCAACGCCTCGTCAAGGCTTTTCGCTATCTCCGCGTCACCGGGCCGGCTTCCCCCCGGGCCCCGCGAAGGGCCGTACAGCGCGTCGAGTTCGGTGATGAGGGTGCGGTTCACCGCGCCGTACAGGGGCGTGACCGGGCGGTGCACGGCCTCTTCGAGGGCCGGGTACAGGATGTGGTGGGAGTAGCTGGTGCCGTCGGTGAAACGGTCGGGGGGCGTACGGACCGTGCTCTCGCCGGTGGGGGACGCCGAGGGCGTCTCGGCGTACGCGGGGACGTGGCGGCAGTCGGGGGCGGTGCCGGACTCCTGGTAGGCGGAGGCACGGGTCGCGGCGAACCCGGCGCGCAGCAGGCAGCGTTCGCTGTCCGGGTCGGTCAGGAACGCGATGAGTTCCTCGGCCTTCGCGGCCCGTTGCCCGGTCATGGACGAGGTGACGGCGAGGTTCTGGCCGCCGAGCACCGCCTTGCCGGGCAGCCGGGTCACACCGAGCTTGCCCTTGAAGGTCTCGTAGAGGGTGGGATAGACGTACGGCCAGTGCCGCAGGAAGGTGGTGCGGCCCTCCGCGAAGGCGCTCAGCGACTCGGCCTCGCGGGACTCGTAGGCCTCCTCCAGCGTGTAGGGCTTCGCCGTGCGCCCACGCAGTTCGGTCACGCCCGCCGTCAACTGCTGCTCGGTCGCGACGTACTTGCCGTCGCGGTCGGTCAGTTCGAAGTCCGGTACGGCTGAGGCGAACGCCTCGATCGCGTTGACGGTACGGCCCTCGTACGCGGCGAGCTGGGTGGTCCAGCCCGCGTTCTTGTCCTCGGGGTCGACGGCGTCGATCAGTTCCCGCAGTTCGTCCCAGGTGACCCCGTCACTGAGCTCGGTCCGGGAGGCACTGGCTTTCCGCAGGTGGTCCTTGCGGTAGTACAGCAGGCCGACGTCGCTGTTGAAGGGGACCGCGTACCGCTCGCCGTCCCAGTACGACGTGCTGTTCACGGACGGGATCAGGTCCTCGGGGGATTCGACGGCCGCGTCCGTCAGCGGACGGATCATGCCGGATTCCGCGAACTCCGGGACCCAGGTCACGTCGAGGTTCACCACGTCGTAGTCGGCACTGCCGGACTGGAGGGCGCCGAGCAGCTGGCTGCGCTGCTGGTCGGCGGAGCCGGGCAGTTCCACCAGGCGGGCCTGGTAACCGTGTCTGCCCTCCTTGGTGTTCCAGGCGTCGATGAGCTGCTGGCGGACGCCGTTCTTGCCGGTGACGTCCTGGCCGCTGGCCACCACGATCCGGGTGGAGGCATCGGCGGCCGACGGCTGTTCCTGCCCCCCACCGGCCGTGCAGGAGGCGAGGGCGAGCAGCGACAGCAGGGACAGCACGGCGGCGGGCAGGCGGCGGGCTCTCATTCCTCCCCGTTCCGACGCGGGCGACCTCGTCGTGCAGGGCGGGGACCAGGTCGTCTCCGGCGTCCAGGCAGCGGCCCCGGCTCGCCTCGGCGACGCGCGTGCCGGGGCGGCCGCTGTCGCAGGCCCCACTGTTCAGGGTCACCATCGCCACGGGCACACCCGCGGCCCCCGCCCGGTCGAGCACCTGGTCGAGCCGGTCGCCGGTCAGTCGGGTGTCGTCCTCGCCGTCGGTGAGGTACACGATCAGCTGCGGCCTCTCGTCTTTGGCGCCGCGCTCCCGCATGAACGCCAGGGCGTCCAGCAGGGCGGCGGGCGGATCGGCCTCCGCGTCCCGCACCTTTGCGGTGTCGAGGGCCCGCTCGGCGTCCTTGCGGGGGTGTGTGCCGAAGGGCAGCAGCTCGGTGTGCGTGCGGCCCTCGGGGCCGTGCACCGCCCACATCCCGTACTGGTCCTCCCCGCCGAGCCCGGGCAGGGTCCGCTTCAGGATGCCGGGGCCACCGCTGGGGCCGTCCCACAGACCGGCCATCGAGCCGGAGCTGTCGAGCAGGAAGAGGACCCGGCCGGGTCCGTGCGCGTTGCCGTACTGCTCCAGAGCCTCGTCCAGTCGCGACGGGTCGGCGGAGTCCGCCGGGCGGACGGTGTCGGTCAGCCCGGCGGGGGCCGACTCGGCGTCGAGGAGAGCGTGTTCACCGCTCGCGGACCTGAAGCCCTGCTCGCCGAGCGCCGCCCGGCCTTCCGCACCGGTCAGCCAGGTGCGGAAGCGGTTCGCCTCGTCGTCGCGCGCGTTCGCGTCCAGGTCGCCGTGATCCCAGCGCACCCGCACGAACGTCGGTTCCAGACCAGGGACGTCGTCGGGGTAGGCGGCGGTGCGCCGGGCACGGGTGGCCGGGTGGCAGTCGACTCCGCTCCTGAGCAGGAACTCCGGGACCAGGGCCGCGCCACGGTCGTCCGCGTCGTCGTCGTCGGGCAGCGTGCACAGCAGTTTGACGGCCGAGGGCTCGGGCCGCTCGGGCCGGGTGATGAGCCGCTCGGCACCGCGCGCGTCGTCCCCGTCGCCGTACAGGCCCACGGTCGCCAGCAGTGCCGAGCCCGTGAAGCCGGGGTCGGGGCGGTGCACTTCGGCGGCCCCGGGTGCTCCCTCCAGGGCTTCGACCAGCTCTGACAGCGACCGCCCGGTGGGCTTCCCGAGGGTGCGGGCGAGGTCCTTCGGGACGGCCAGCACGACCGGCGAGAACGCGAACGGCTCGGCGTCCGGTTCCAGTCGGGTGAAGACCCGGTCCTTCTGCGCGGCGGTGACCCGGCCGACATCGGCGCCGGTCGCGGGGATCCACACGTCCGGCTGCGGGCCGATGTCCCGCTGCGGGTTGTCGTCCTCGCGCGGCTGCTGCCAGGCGTCGGTCCGCTCGCCGAGCGCCTTCACCACGGCGGCGGCACCGGCGCTGTAGACGGTGACGCCGCTGCGCCGGCAGCCGTCGTCCGTGGTGTTCGCGTCCGAGGCGAAGTAGGCGTCCGCGGCCGCCTGTATCGCCGCCTCCATGTCGGGGTCGGTCAGCACGCGCAGCTCCGGGGACGGCGCGCAGATCGCGGAATCGCCGATGACGGCGAAGATCCCGTAGCCGCCGGCGCCGGTGGCAAGCAGGGCCAGCAGGAAGGTGAGCAGGGTACGGCCGAGCCGGTCGGCGACGGCCCGGATGCTGTGGACCGCCGCCCGCCTGACCTGCCGTAAACGGCGTAGGAGGACCTGGGGCGCGGGCCCGGCCGGAGCGGGAGGTGGCGGTGGCGGTGGCGGCGGATCCGGTGCCGGAGACACCGGCACAGACACCGGCTCCGGCGGAGGCTCGGGCGCCAGCGAGGGCACCGGCCGTGCCGCCAGCAGGACGTCCGCGTCCGGGTCCCACGGAGGAGCCAGTGCCTGCGGTATCTGCGGGTCGTTCTCCTCCGCCCTGTAACCCGCCTCGTGCATCCGCTGCTTCAGCGTGGGATACAGCTCGGAGAGCCACACCTCCCCGCCCTCGTCGAGAACCTCCGCCAGCTCACGGGTGAACGGCGTCGCGAGGTCGGCGTCCCCGCCCAGGATGCAGCGGTTGGGCTGGACGCTCATCAGGAGCAGGACCTTCTCCTTGTTCCCCTCCGGATCGGGGAAGCGGTGCCAGATCCCCGCGGCGTGGCCCGCGTAGCAGCAGTCCAGGATCACCAGCACCTTCTCGGCACGGCCCTCGGCGACGCAGACCTCGCTCAGCACCTCGGCGAAACTCACCGCGCCGGGCAACTCGCCCGCGAGCACCCGCGCGGTGCGCATCTGGAGGTACAACTCGCCGCCGGACGTGTTCACGACGGCGTGCCCGGCGAAGTAGAGCAGCAGCAGGCCCTCGGCCTCGCTCACGGCGCGGCGCAGCGCGCCGGTGAAGTCGTGCTGGGACGGCGAGGGCAGCACCGTGACCTCACCCGCGCCGAACACCCCGCCCCGGTAAAGGGCGTCCTCGAGTGTCGTCCGGTTGTGCCGCACGGCGGGAAGCTGGCCGGTCACGCCATACGCGGCCGGCGCCGTGTGGTCGTATTCGGACACCCCGACGAGCAGCGCGCGGTTCACTCGGCCGCGCGGGTCGAAGCGGCTCACCGGTCTACGACCTGTCGGAGCCCAGCGGACGGATCTCCGAATCGGGTTCGCCGCCCTGGAGCCTGCGGCGGTTGTTCTTCCAGGTCTTCACCGCGCGGGCGGTGTATTCGGTCAGCGCGGCGATCGTCGCGACGTCACCGAGCAGCTGGAGGACGAGCTCGATGTCGGGCCCCAGACGCCCCTTGGGCCCTTCCGTGCTGGTCCGCTCCTCTATGCGCAGCTGCTCGGCGGAGAGCAGCTGCTCCAGCGGTTCGTCCCGCTCCAGCCACGCCCGCAGGGCTCTGACATCGTCCACGGTCGCGCCGTCACCCAGCCGGACGCGTACGCCTAAGACAGCCACTTCGTCCCCCTCTGTCATACCCGACATCATGACACCGGGTCAGGCCCCGAGGGCAGACCTTTGACGCGAATCCCGCAAGCGATTGCACACCCTTTCACGCCACCCGCCCCCGGCGCGCGGGTGCTCAGCCCTGAGTCTGGAGCTGGCGCAGCTGCCGCTGTACATGGTCGAGCGCCCCCTCGCGCCGCCCGGGCACCCGGCCGCGCAACTCGGCGAGTCCGAACCCCAGTTCACGTGCCTGCGCGGAGTCGGATATCTGGCCCCACTGGTGGTGGGCCCGGTCGACGGCCGACTCGACGGCGGGCGCGTCCACCGCCTGCCCGGCGTTCAGCCGGGCGGTGGCCACTGACAGCCAGGTGCGGCAGCTGCGGGCCGCGTCCCCGGCGAACATCGCCAGGTCGGCCCGGACCTCGGCCCAGTGCAGGGCCTCTTCGGAGGCGCGTCCGTGCGCGGCCACGGCGGCCTGCTCGTGCCGGGCGGCGAGCGCGTCCGCGTCCTGGTGCCGGCCGGACTGGACGGCGGCGGTGATGGCGGTGTGCGGATCGCCGCTCACCGGGCCGGCCGCGCTGACCACGATGTCCCGGCCGGCGCTCTCCTGCGCGATCCGGGCCAGCGCCTGCTGGTGCAACTGCTCCGGCGGCGGGCGGAAACCGCTGCGCAGGATCGTCGCCACGGCCTTCATGTACGCCGGTGCCGCCACCGAGCGCCGGGACGGCGGTGGTGCGATGCGCCCGTGGACGGCGGTGCCGCGGCCCGAGTCCAGCGGGGTGCTCCGCAGCAGCTCCCAGGCCTCGGCGTCCGCGTGCAGGTCGAGCACGAGTGTGGTCGCCCCGGCGGGTCTGAGGCGCAGCTCCTCCCGGAACCAGTGCCAGGGGAAGGCCGTGTAGCGCACGGTCGGGGCGGTGGTGCGGGCCAGCGCGAGATGCGGCAGGCGCTGCTTGCGGTCGAGCTGGAGCTGTCCGGTGACGTACACGGTCAGCGGGCCGGGGGCCGTGGCGGCGGCGCGCAGCCGGGTGAGGACGGCCTGCGGCTCCAGCGGGTCGGCGAGTTCGACGACGTTCGCGGTGTCCGTGCCGGACAGCACGTGGGGTGGCACGGCGGCCAGGACGGGGAGCACGGAGGCGGCGTCCACCAGGCGCCCCTTGCCCAGCGGCGAGGCCGCCAGCAGCAGCACGGTTCCGGGCATCTCTTCCCCTCCCCCGGTCGATCACGTACGGCAGCACCGTAACCTCTGCGGCTGCAAAGAGGGCCCTCAGGACCGCAAACGTCCGCCTTCGGGTGGTTCGCCCCCGGCTCCGGACGTCCACCGACTTGCCAGCGGCCCCCCGCAGGTGTGCCCTGGTAGGCAGGGGCAGGGAGAGAGGAGCACTCTCATGGCTCATGCGGCACCCGCCTCACGCGAGGTGGCCCTGCGGCACCGCACGCCCGATGTCTTCAGCCCACGCGTCCACATGATGGCGAAGGTCGTGACGCCCATCGCCCTCGGGCTCGTCTACGGCTACTGGGCCGCGGCCAACCGGCGCTACGGCGGGCCCATCACGGGCTGGAACCTGCTGTTCGGCTTCGTCACCGCGCTCGTGTTCGCCGTGCTGTTCGCCGCCGTGTGGCAATTCGGCCCGAGGCTGCGACGCGAACTGCACGCGGCGCTCTGGTTCGCCTTCACGGGCTGTGCGACCGGCTTCCTCATCAGCCAGTCCGGCCTGTCCGTGCTGTGGTCCATGTGGCTGGGCCTGGCGGCCGGGGCGGGCGTCCTGCTGACCATGTTCTACCGCTACTACACGCACGAGGACGCCACGGGCCACCGCATCGGCTGACCGGGACCGGCCCGGCCCGCGCGTGCGTGCGTGCGCCCGTAGGGATCGACTCGTACGGCTCGACATGTACGGCTCGACTCGTTCGGCTCGACATGTGCGGCCGATTGCAGTCACTCCGCGCGCGGAGCGGGCCCGGGGCGGCTTGCCTGGAAGGGTGCCCGAGCGCGACCGGGCGCCCGTACCCGAGAAGGCGCCCCTACGACCGCGGAACGCCCTGTCGGCCGTTCTGCTGGCCCTCGCGTGCCTGCTCGTGCCGTTCGGGGCGCTCGCGTCCTGGGCGGCGCACGGGCTGACCGACACCGGCCGCTACGTCCGTACCATGGCGCCGCTCGCCGCCGATCCGGACGTGCGGCTCGCGGTCGCGGACGCCGTCGGGGACGGCATCATGCGGGAGGCCGGGCACGAGCTCGACACCGGCTCCCTGCGCGGCGCGGTCGGGCCCTTCGTGCACGACGCGACGCGCTCCTTCACCCGCACCGAGGCGTTCCGCGCCGCCTGGGACGCGGCGAACCAGGCCGTCCACACCGCCGTGCTGCACGCCCTGCGCGACGACGGGGAGCGGACGGCCCCGGTCACCGTCGACCTCGCCCCGGTCGTCGCCCGGGTCAAACGCCAACTCGAAGACGACCACGTGTCGTTCGCCCACCGCATCCCGGTCACGCACGCCCGGGTCCCGGTGCTCCCGGCGGGGGACGTGGACCGACTGCGCAGGGGATACCACGTGCTGGACACCGCCGCCTTCTGGCTGCCGCTCACCGCCGCCGTGCTGGCCGTCGCCTCGATCGCCGTCGCCGCCTGCCGCCGCCGCGCGGTCACCGCCCTCGGCCTCGGCACGGCGCTGGGCGGCGGGCTGCTGGTCCTCGCCGTGGCGATCGGCCGCCGCCTCACCCTCGCCGACCTTCCCGACGCACCCCACCGCCCGGCGGCGGGCGCGGTCTACGACGCCCTGACGACCACCCTGCGCACCGTGTCCTGGCTGCTGCTCGTCCTCGGCCTGGCCGTGGCGCTCGGCTCATGGCTCACTGGCCGGTGCCTCGCCGCGCGGCGACGCGGGCGAGCGTCCGCAGCGCCCGCCGCAGATCCCCCTCCGGAGCCGACGCGAGCCCGAGCCTGACGGCGTCGGGCGTGTGGCCGGGGGAGACGGCGAAGGCCCGCCCGGGCGTGACGGCGATGCCGTGCGCGGCCGCGGCGGCCGTGAAGGTGTCGGCCCGCCACGGGGCCGGCAGCTCCCACCAGGCGAAATAGGCGCGCGGATCGGACCGCACGGCGAAGCCGGCGAGTTCCTCGGCGAGGATCCGCTGCCGCCGCGCCGCGTCCGCCCGCTTGGCCTCCACCAGCCGCGCCACCGTCCCCTCCGACGCCCAGCGCACGGCCGCCTCCAGCGCGAACCGCGCCGCGCTCCATCCGCCCGACCGCACGGCGTCGGCCACGGCGGCGACCCGCTGCGGCGGCACGACGAGGAACCCGACGGTGAGCCCGGGGGCGACCCGCTTGGAGAGCCCGTCGACGACATGGGCGAGGGCCGGGGCGTGGGCGGCGAGGGGATCACCGGCCCCGTGCCGCTCACTCGAGCCGTGCAGGAAGGACCAGATGCGGTCCTCGACGATCGGGAGGTCCAAGTGGTGGATCAGCTGGGCGAGTTGCAGCCGCCGTGTCCGGCTCGTCGTCAGGGACGTCGGATTGTGCAGCGTCGGCTGCACGTAGAGGGCGGACAGGGGTGCCGTGCGGTGCGCGGCCGCGACGGCCTCCGGGAGCAGCCCGGCCCGGTCACCGGCCAGCGGCACCAGGGTGATGCCCAGCCGGGCCGCGATCTCCTTGACCAGCGGATACGTCAGCTGCTCCACGCCGACCCGGCCGCCCGGCCGGACCAGGGAGGCCAGGACGGCGGCGATGGCCTGGCGGGCGTTGCCGGTGAACAGCAGCCGGTCCGGGGCAGGGCGCCAGCCGGGCGTGGTGAGGAGGGCTGCCGCGGCCTCCCGGGCTTCCGGGGTGCCGGTGGCGGCGGCCGGCAGCAGGGCCTCGGCCAGCACGTCGGGGCGCAGGAGGGGCGCGAGCACGGGGGCGAGCAGCTCCGGCTGGCCGGGCGCGGTGGGGTAGTTGAGCTCCAGGTTGACGGGGACGCCGGCCGGCCCGGGCTCGGCGAGCGCCTGCCCCGCGGGGCCCGCCGGGCCCGCCCGTACGAAGGTGCCGCGCCCCACCTCGCCGACGACCAGCCCGCGCCGTACGAGTTCGCTGTAGACCCGGCCGGCCGTCGACGGGGCGATCCCGCGGCGCCGCGCGAACGCCCGCTGCGGCGGCAGCCGTTGACCGGGCCGGAGCCGTCCGGTGGCGATGTCGTCGGCGATCAGATCGGCGATGCGCCGGTAGTCACCCATCGGTCGGCCTCCCCCTTGGATTGCACCGAGAGCAAAGATCTTATTGCACCGAGTAGTTGGGCGGCCTAGGGTCGTCCTCATGGCACCCTTCCTCGCATACGAGGACAAAGGCCCCGTCTCTTCCCGGCAGCCCCTTGTCCCCAAGGTCCCCCTGGTTCTCGTCCACGGCCACCCCTTCGACCGCACGATGTGGGCCCCGCAGCTCGGGACGTTCTCGGCGGACCGCCGGGTCATCGCCCCCGACCTGCGCGGTTACGGCGCCTCTCCGGTCACCCCGGCCGTCATGGACTTCTCCGGGTTCGCCCGGGACATCGAGGCCCTGCTGGACGAGCTGAAGGTGGAGTCGTTCGTCCTCGCGGGCCTGTCGATGGGCGGCCAGATCGCGATGGACTGCTACCGCCTGTTCCCCGAGCGGGTGAGCGGCCTGGTCCTCGCGGACACCTTCCCGTCGGCGGAGACCCCTGAGGGCGTCCGCACCCGCGACGCCATGGCGGACCGCCTCCTGGCGCAGGGCATGCGTGGCTACGCCGACGAGGTCCTGGAGCGCATGGTCGCCCCCTACGCCCCCGACGGGGTCAAGGCCCACGTCCACGGCATGATGACCGCGACCGCACCCGAGGGCGCCGCCGCGGCCCTGCGCGCCCGCGCCCGCCGCCCCGGCTACGACGACCTGCTGCCCCGCGTCTCCGTCCCGTCCCTGGTCGTCGTGGGAGCGGACGACACCTTCACACCGGTCTCCGACGCCCTGGCCATGCACACGGCCCTCCCGGACTCGGCGCTGCACATCATCGACGGCGCGGCCCACATGCCGAACCTGGAACGCCCGGACGTCTTCGACCAGGCGCTGGCGGAGCTCCTGGCCCGGGTCGACGCTCGGCAACCTTCCTCCGCCCCACCCCGTCCTTGAGGGAGGATGCGGGCGTACCACCGCGCGAACGGAAGGCCGGCCTGTGAACACCGCCGCTGCCGAATGGACCGCCACGGACGACGGGCCGGAGCACGGCCCGCCCGGGCGGAGATTCGGCGCGGGGTTCGCCTTCCTGCTGCTCGCGGGCGTGAGCGTGGTCGTCGGCTTCCGGACCGCCGACAGCGACGGCGTCACACCCGTCCCGCAGCTCCTCGCCTTCCTCCCCTGGCTGCTCGCGCCCACCGGCCTGGCGCTGCTGCTCACCCTGCGCTCCCACTGGTGGCTGGGAACAGCCTGGGGAGTCGCCGTGCTCGGCCTGCTGGCGTGGTTCATCGAGCCGTACGGCAAGGTCGACGACCCCGCCGGCCGCCCGGTCGCCGACCTGCGCGTGCTGACGTCGAACGTCGAGTTCGGGCAGGGCACCGGCTCCCTGGTCGCCGCCGCGCGCCGCGAGAAACCGGACATCATCTTCGTACAGGAGTGCGACTACGAGTGTGACGAGCGGCTGCGGAAGGACCTCTCCCAGGACTACCCGCACCGCAGTGCCGTCGAGGGCGGCGGCTCCGAGGGCTCCGTGATCCTCAGCCGCTTCACGCTCCGGCCCACCGGCGGGGTCCCCGCCACCATGGGCATGCCCGGGGCTGTCGCCGACGTGGACGGGCACACCGTACGGCTCCAGCTCGCCCACCCCATGCCCCCGCTGCCCGGGCAGGTCGGCCTCTGGAAGCGGGAGCTCGGCGCCCTGCGCGCCGCGGCCGTCACCGACCGCGGCACCCCGCTCGTCCTGGCCGGCGACTTCAACGCCTCCCAGGACCACGCCGCCTTCCGCCGCATCCTCGACACCGGCCTGCGCGACGCCGCCCGCCTGGACGGCTCCGACCGCACGGCCACCTGGCCGGCCCGGACCGCCCCGACGCTCGGCGCCCAGATCGACCATGTGCTGGTGTCGCGGGACTTCGCGGCCCGCGACACCCGCGTGCTGGACCTGTCGGACACGGACCACCGGTCGGTGATCACCGACCTGACGCTCCATCAGCGTCCTGAGGGTGAGTCCTGACGGCCGGACTTCTCCAGGGCCTTGTCCATCGCCGCCGCGAAACCGTTGGCCCAGAGCTGGTTCACCCGGGACCGCTCGTTGGTGTTCGGAATGGCGTTGGTGCAGGACGTGCCGGGCCCGCCACCGGACATCAGCTCGCTGCACGGCCCTGGTAGTGGTCGGGCAGGCCGAGGACGTGACCGGTCTCGTGGGCGGTGACCCGCGTGGAGTCGTACTGCTGGTTCTGCCGGTAGTCGAGGAAGATGTAGCCGCTGCCGTGCCCGTCGGTGGAGGCGTACGAGCCGCGGGAGTCGTTGCCCTCCCGATAGCTGAAGTCGGCGGAGGACGCGGACCCCGACTGGAGTCTCACGTTCGACACCGAGCTGTTCCATATCTGCGTGCTGCGCGCTATCTGGGAGCTGAACGTGGGCGCGCGGGACGCGTCGTAGACGACGGTGACGGCCGCGGTGGCACTCGGGTTGGCGGCACGCTTCTCGGCGACCGACTTCAGGACGGCCTGGAAGAAGGCCTTACTGGCGTCGGACTCGGCGGAGCCGGCGGACTGGGCGACGTACCCGGCGTGCGGGGCGGCCGCCGGAGCAGCCGCGGCGGGAACCGTGGTACCGAAGCCGACCGTCGCGAGGCCGAGGCCGAGAACCGCCAGGGCGGACGTGGACTTTCGCATGGAGACTCCTTGGTGGGGGTGAGTCGTCACCGGTGAGTCTCGATGCCTGTGCGGCGCCTGTGATGATGGCAACCGGGGATAGGACGGGACTATTGGCTGCCCAATTCACATGCTTTAGCGATGAATTATGTGGCTGGTTAGAGACGCGATTCCGCTTTAGCCTCACGGAGCATGGAGCTCGAGGTGAGGCACCTCCGCGCGCTGTGCGCCATAGCCGACACCGGCAGTCTGCACCGCGCCGCCCGGCACCTGGGCGTTGCCCAGCCGTCGTTGAGCACACAACTGCGCCGCATCGAGCAGGAGCTGGGCGGCCCGCTGTTCCTGCGCGCCCACACCGGCTGCCGCCCCACCCCGCTGGGCCGCCTGGTCCTCAGCCGCGCGCGTCCGCTGCTGGCCGAGATGCAGCTGCTGGTGGTCGAGGCGAGGGCGGCGGCGGGCGGCGGCACCGAGCTCCGTATCGGCTCGACCGCGAGCAAGGCCCTGGCGGGCTGGCTGCGCCGCCTGCGCGCCCACGGCCAGAATCCCACCCTCCATATGAACGTCTCCGCGAACGCCCTGCTCCGCATGGTCGTGGACGGCCAGCTCGACGTCGCCTTCGTGCACGAGGTCGAGGGCTGCCCGCTCCGTATCCCCGCGGAACTCCGGCTGCGTGTCCTGGTCGAGCGCGAGCCGCAGTTCGTGTCCCTGCCCGTCGACCACCCGGCGGCCGGAAACCCCGAGGTCGACCTGAGCGACCTGGCCGGCGACCGCTGGATGATCGACCCCACGGTCGACGGCGAATGGGACGCCGTCCAGCGGATGTTCCGCGCCGCCGACGTCAGCCCGCACGTGCTGCACGGCGACTACCACACGGCCGACGCCCTGGTCGCGACCGGCGAGGTGGTCACCGTGTGCCAGCCGACCCGCACCCCCCGCCCCGACATGGCGGTACGCCGCCTCAAGGGCGACCCGCTCGGCGTACGGCTGCTCGTCGCGGCGCGTACGGAGCCGGCCCTGCACGGCGTCTACCCCGCACTGGAGGAGGCGTACGGGGAGGTGGCCCGGCAGGCACCGGCGTACCGGGAATGGCTGGAACGAGCACCGCAGGGCACCGCGCCGCTGCTCGGGGCACGGCCGGCGCCCGACGGCCCCCACAGACCGCCGAGCCCGGCCCTCCCCTGATCCCCTCGAAGGATCTCGAAGGTGCGGCGGGTCAGACGCCGATGTCGCTGCCGTCCGCGCGCCACACGGCCACGACCGCCGGACGGACGTGCTTCCCGGGCCCGTCGGGCCAGGTGCTGGCCGGCTTCTCCACGGACGCGCCGTCGATCTCGCCCGGGTGCTGCACCGAGACGAGGACGCGCCGGTCCTGGATGATCGGACCGCAGGTCTCGGCACCCTTCGGCACGGTCAGGAACTGCTTGAGCTCACCGCGCCGCTCACCCCGGGTCGCCACGCCGAACAGACCGTCGTGCGAGCCGAGCTGGGCGCCGTCGGTGGACATCCACAGGTTGCCGTAGGGGTCGAACGCGACGTTGTCCGGGCAGGAGATCGGGCTGACGCCATCCTTCGGGAACCCGGCGAAGTACGTCGCCGGGTCGTCCGGGTCACCCGCGACCAGGAACAGCGACCAGGCGAACTTCGTGCTCTCCGGCCGGTTCCAGCGCTCGGTGAGCTCCAGCACGTGCCCGTGCTTGTTGGCGCGACGCGGGTTGGCCTCGTCCGCCTTGGCGTTGGACCCGACACCGCGGTTGACGTTGTTGGTCAGGGCGACGTACACCTTGCCGGTCACCGGGCTGGGCTCGATGTCCTCGGGCCGGTCCATCTTGGTGGCGCCCACCTTGTCACCGGCGATCCGGGTGAAGACGAACACCTCCTCCGCGGTCATCCCGTCCACGTGCGAGACGGCACCCTTCGCGGTGGCGGTGGCCAGCGGAATCCACTGCCCGCTTCCGTCGAACTCCCCGTCCTTCGGCAGCTTGCCCGTGCCGTCGGTCTCGAGGTCGGGGGAGTCACCGGTGAGCTTGGCGACGTACAGCGTCCCCTCGTCGAGCAGCGAGAGGTTGTGCTCTCGGACGGCCCGGGAGGTCCCGTGCCTCATCCGCTTGCTGCCGACGAACTTGTAGAAGTAGTCGAACCGCTCGTCGTCACCGGTGTACACGACGGGCCGCCCGTCGCCCGTGAGCCGCACGGTCGCGGCCTCGTGCTTGAACCGGCCCAGCGCGGTGTGCTTGCGGGGCGTCGACTCCGGATCGTACGGATCGAACTCGACGACATACCCGAACCGGTGCACCTCGTTCGGCTCCTGGGCGACATCGAACCGCTTGTCGAACCTCTCCCACTTACGCTCGGTGGCCCCGGTCTCGATGCCGTACCGCTTGTCGGTGTCCCGGCTCGCGTTGCCGAAGTACTGGTTGATGTTCTCCTCGCCGTGCAGGGTCGTGCCCCACGGGGTGACACCACCCGAGCAGTTGTTGAGGGTGCCGAACACCTTGGTGCCGGTCGGGTCCGCGGAGGTCCGCACGAGCTTCGACCCGGCGACGGGCCCGGTCAGCCGGAACTCGCTGGTGACGGTGACGCGGCGGTTGAGCCGATGCCGCGAGACGGCGGTCAGCTTCCCCGTCTCGCGGTCCTCCTCCACCACCACGGCGGACAGCCCGTGCGCGGCCCAGGCGATCTCGGCCTGCTCACGGGTGGGGTTGGCGGCGTCGTACCCCCGGAACATCAGGATCTCGTCGGTGTACTCGTGATTGGCGACGAGCAACTGCCTGCCCCGCTCACCCGGCAGCGGGAGGAGGGCGAGAAAGTCGCAGTTGTACCCGAACTGCCCGGCCTGCGCCTTGGCGGTCTGCTTCTCCGGGTCGAAGGCGGGCGCCCCGCGCAGAATGGGCTCGCCCCAGCGGATGACGACGTTCTGCCGGTACCCCTCCGGCACGGTCACGGCATCGGTGGTGTTGGGCGCGACGGGCGCGAAGCGCAGCCCCCGCGCGCCCTTGTGTTTACGCCGGGCGGCCGCGGCGGCGGTGTCGGCTGCCGTGGCCGGTGCCGCACCCGCTGACGGAGCCTGCCCGATGGCCACGGCCCCCGCCCCCGCGACGGCCACGGTCACCACGGCCGCGGCCCGCATCATCGACCGGCGGCCGATCGCACCGGCGATCACGTCACCGACGTACTCGTTGGAGCTGGTGTTGGGCACCTCGTGGAAGCAGGCGTCACCACACCGGAACCGGCAGGTCATGGCGGACCGCCCGCCAGGGTGCGATCCGGACGGCGTTCCGATCAACGGCAGCAGCTTGCGCACTTTGCTCTCTCCTTGGATGCCCTTGGTGTCAGCGTGACCGTAGGAGCGCATATGTGCGGGAGCCGGGCGTCTGAATGAACTGCGGGTGAACCTGCGGCATCTGTGCGGCAGTTGTGCCGATTCAGCGGGGCGTCACCTTCGCAGACCGGATGTCCCCTTGACAGAAAGGACCTCGCACACCCGACCCTGCCCAAGATCACACAGGAGGGCCGCTAACCTTACGTGTCCGTCCTGGCCAGGGATTGACGGCTCCACCTCACGCGAAGGGTTGCGCGCACATGGGCATTCTCACTCTCTTGCGGAACGCGTTCGGACGGTCACGCAAGTCACGGACCGCCGAGGCGGAGGGTGCGGCGCGGTCGACCACGACCACGGAGGAACCGACGGCGACGCCGCCGGCCGACACATCGACGCCCC
Source organism: Streptomyces sp. CA-179760 (assembly GCF_050937045.1). Taxonomy (NCBI): domain Bacteria; kingdom Bacillati; phylum Actinomycetota; class Actinomycetes; order Kitasatosporales; family Streptomycetaceae; genus Streptomyces; species Streptomyces sp. CA-179760. The sequence continues at coordinate 4,939,654 of NZ_JBNJLZ010000001.1, read as the reverse complement.
GGGCCCAGGTACCCGCCCAGGAGCCCCCGACCGCCTCCGGCGAACGCCAGACCCCCTCCCCCACGGCAAGCGTCCCCGAACCCCGCACGTCCTCCTCCTCCTCCTCCGACGAACACGACCTGGTCTCAGCGGCCTTCGACAAGGTGACGTCGGTCCCCAGGCCGACCCGCTCTTCGGAGACCGACGAGGCGGAGGCGGCTGCGGCGGAGGCGACGGTTGCCGAGGAGCCGACGGCGGCTGTCGAGGAGCCGACGGTCGCGGAGAAGGCTGGGGTCGTGGAGGAACCGGCGGTCGTCGAGGAACCGGCGGTCGCCGAGGATCCCAAGGGCGCCGAGGAGCCGGTGGCTGCGGAGGCCGCGGAAAAGGCGGCTGCCGCCGAGGAGCCCGCAGTCGCCGAGAAGCCCGAGGGCACCGAGAAGCAGACGGCCACGGAGCCCGCGGAGGAGCCGGCTGCCGTCGAGGAGCCGGCTGCCGTCGAGGAGCAGCCGCCTGCTGCCGATGAGCCGGAAGCCGTAGCGCCGACCGCTGCCGAGAAGGCGACGGCTGCCGAGCCCGAGGCAGCTCCGGAAGAAGCGAAGCCGGAGGCGCGCCAGGAGGCCGAGGCGAAGCCCGAGGCCGACGCTGACACCCAGGTCGCCGTCGAGCCCGAGCCCGCCACGGCACAGCCGGAGCCCGAGCCGGAAGCGGAGCCGAAGGCGGAAGCGACCCCGCAGCCGGAGGCTGAGGCACCCGCACCCGCACCCGCACCCGCACCCGCACCCGCACCCGCACCCGCACCCGCACCCGGCAACGATGGCGGCACGGGTGGTGCGGGTGGGAACGACTCGGCCGAAGGCGAAGCCGAGGCCGAGGCCGAGCCCGGTTCCGAAGGGCCCGCCCTCCCCCTCACCCGCGTAAAGTCCCACGCCCCCGGCCTCACCACCGCCTACAAGGCCGCTGCCACCACCCTCAAGACCCACAACCTCACCGGCACCCGGGCCAAGGTCTACCTCGTCCTCGACCGCTCCGCCTCCATGCGCGCGTACTACAAGGACGGCTCCGCCCAGGCCCTCGCCGAACAGACCCTCGCCCTCGCCGCACACCTCGACCCCGAGGCCACGGTCCAGGTCGTCTTCTTCTCCACCGAACTCGACGGCACCGGCGAGATCACCCTCACCGACCACGAGAACAAGATCGACACCCTGCACGCGGGCCTCGGCCGCATGGGCCGCACCAGCTACCACGCGGCAGTCGAAGCGGTCCTCGCCCACCACGGCAAGGAAGCGGCAACCGGCACCCCGGCCCTGGTGATCTTCCAGACGGACGGCGCCCCCGACGCCAAGACCCCCGCCACCCAGGCCCTCACCGCCGCCGCCGAGTCCCACCCCACCGTCTTCTTCTCCTTCGTCGCCTTCGGCGACCCGGAGAACAAGGCCTTCGACTACCTCCGCAAGCTCAAGACTCCCAACACGTCCCACTTCCTCGCCGGCGAAACCCCCCGCGAGCTCACGGACAACGAGCTCTTCGAGGGCGTACTGGCGAACTGGCGCCCGTAGCCACGGCACGCCCCTCGGGGGGTGGACAGGAGAGAACCTCCTGTCCACCCCCCGAAACGCGTGTGAGTCGATCTCCGACGGGCCAGTAGGATTTCGACCATGGCGGCCACTGGATCCGAGAAGCAGGGGGCGAAGGCGTACTACGTCTCGACCCCCATTTACTACGTCAACGACGCTCCTCACCTGGGCCACGCCTATACGACCGTCGCAGGCGACGTGCTCACCCGCTGGCACCGTCAGCGCGGCGAGAAGGTGTGGTACCTCACCGGCACGGACGAGCACGGTCAGAAGATCATGCGCACCGCGGACGCGAACGGCGTCAGCCCGCAGCAGTGGGCCGACAAGCTGGTCGAGGAGGCGTGGAAACCTCTCTGGGAGCACCTGGAGATCGCGAACGACGACTTCATCCGCACCACGCAGCAGCGGCACACGGCCCGTGTCCAGGAGTTCGTCCAGGACCTGTACGACAAGGACGAGATCTACAAGGGCGGCTACGAGGGCCCGTACTGCGTCGGCTGCGAGGAGTACAAGCTCCCCGGCGAGCTCCTCGACGGCGAGGGCGAGTACGCGGGCCAGAAGCTCTGCCCGATCCACAAGAAGCCCGTGGAGAGCCTCAGCGAGGAGAACTACTTCTTCAAGCTGAGCGAGTACGGCGACAAGCTCCTCGCCCACTACGAGGCGAACCCCGGCTTCATCCAGCCCGAGTCCGCGCGCAACGAGGTCGTGAACTTCGTACGGCAGGGCCTGCAGGACCTCTCCATCTCCCGTTCCACGTTCGACTGGGGCATCCCGATCCCGTGGGACGACAAGCACGTGATCTACGTGTGGGTCGACGCCCTGCTGAACTACGCCACGGCGGTCGGCTACAACGAGAACCAGGCGAAGTTCGAGGAGACCTTCCCGGCCGACGTCCACCTGGTCGGCAAGGACATCCTCCGCTTCCACGCGGTGATCTGGCCGGCGATGCTGATGGCACAGGGGCTCCCCCTGCCCGGCAAGATCGCGGCCAACGGCTGGCTGATGGTCGGCGGCGAGAAGATGTCGAAGTCGAACCTGACCGGCATCAAGCCGCAGGACCTGACCTCGCACTTCGGCGTGGACGCGTACCGCTGGTACTTCCTGCGCGCGATCGCGTTCGGCCAGGACGGCTCCTTCTCGTGGGAGGACTTCTCGGCCCGCTACACCAGCGAGCTGGCGAACGACTACGGCAACCTGGCGTCCCGTGTCGCGGCGATGGTCGGCAAGTACTTCGGCGGTGAGCTGCCGGAAGCGACGGCCGACGGCGAGGCGGAGAAGGCGGTCCACGAGGGCCTGACGAAGGCCGTCACGGAGGCCGACCGGAAGATCGGCGAGGAGCTGGACTTCCAGGGCGGCATCCTGGCGATCTTCGACTTCGTCAAGCAGGTCAACGGCTACATCACGGAGCAGGAGCCGTGGAAGGTGGCCAAGGACACCTCTGACGAGGGCAGGGCCCGTCTGGCCACGATCCTCTACACGGCCGCCGAATCGCTCCGCGCGCTCGCGGTCCTGCTCAACCCGGTCATGCCGGAGACGTCGCAGAAGCTCTGGGACTCGCTCGGCGCCGAAGCCTCCCTCGGGGCGCTCGCGGACCAGAAGGTCCAGGAGTCCGGCGAGTGGGGCAAGCTTGCGCCCGGCGCGACGGTCACGAAGGGCGCGGTGCTCTTCCCCCGCCTGGAGGAGAAGCCGACGGCGTAACGGTCGTAACGCGCTCGCTACAGCGCGGGGCCCGGGAGGACGAGCATCTTCTCCCGGGCCCCGCGCTTTGCGAAGATCGCACCAGGACGGCCGCCCGGCCGCCGCCACTCACCACGGGGGTTTCCATGGCACTCTTCGGCAACGCGCACACCGTAGACCCGGCATCGGCCCAGCAGGACTACGCCCGTCTCCTGGGCCACGGCGAGCAGGTCCACGCCGCGTTCCTCCTCATCCGCGACACCATCCTCTTCACCGACCGCCGCCTGATCCTGATCGACAAGCAGGGCATCACCGGCAAGAAGGTCGAGTACCACTCCGTGCCCTACCGCAGCATCACCCACTTCGCGGTGGAAACGGCCGGCACCTTCGACCTCGACGCGGAACTGAAGATCTGGCTCTCCGGCTCCCAGCTCCCGATCCAGAAGACCTTCACCAAGGGCGTCGACATCTACGAGGTCCAGGCGATCCTGACCCAGTTCGTGGCGCGCTAACGGCCTTCCACGGCGTACGGCACGAAGTCCGCCCAGGCGCCGGGCGTGATCGCCAGACGGGGGCCTTCGACGTTCTTGGAGTCGCGAACATGCACGGTGCCGGGGGTGACGGCAAGTTCAACGCAGGAGTTGCCGTCATTGCCGCCGCTGTAGCTGCTCTTGAACCACGCCAGCCCGGAGGTATCCCCGACAGTGCTCTTGCGGATCATGTCTCTCCCAGCAGTTGCTCGATGAAGGCCAGCGACTCCCGCGGAGAGAGCGCCTGAGCCCGGTGCCATACCGCAGCTCAAGGATGCGCAAGTGTTTGGGTTCGTGGGTCGGCCGACCATTGAATGCGCCGTCGGAGCGGCCCACCGCCGTGCCGTCCGGGAACTTCAGCAGCTCGATCCGGCCGTCCAGCCCGGAATGGGTGTCACAGTTCATCGGCATCACCTGAAGCACGACATTGCGCAACCGCCCGACCACCAGCAGACGTTCAAGCTGCTGACGCCACGCCATTGTGCCCCCGATGGGGCGCCGCAGGACCCCCTCTTCCAGGACGAAGCTGAGTGCTGGCGCGGGCGAGCGCTCGAAGACCGACTGACGGGCCAGACGAGCAGCCACCATGCGCTCCACGTCATCCGGCGAGTACGGCGGCTGTGCCGCCCCGATCACTGATCGTGCGTGCTCCGGCGTCTGCAGCAGCCCAGGGATGATGTGGCACTCGTACAGCGCGATCTCAACCGCCTTGCCCTCCAGCTTTCCCAGTTCCCGAACCTTCTTCGGATACCGGACCCTCTTCACGTCCTCCCAAGCCGCCGCAACGAGCCCACCCGCTCCCAGCACCTCGTCGGCCTTGTCCAGGTACTCCTGCCGAGGAATCCGCTTCCCGCCCTCGACCTTGTAGACAAGGTCCTCTCCATAGCCCACCGCTACCGCGAACTCGGCGGCCCGCATCCCCACCGCCTCACGCCGCAGCCTCAACTGCCGCCCCACCGTGGTGATGACGGCCACTCCCCACTCGTCGTCCGGGTCGACCTCCCACCCCGGCTCGGCCGCTTCCCCACTGAGCCGACGCACCTCGCCGTCCACCGTCATGCCGCACCCTCCTTCGTACCGCCGACAGCCCGGACACCAGCCGACAAGCCCCGGACAGTCACCCTACGTATCAGCGCTGTCACTGTTCACGGTAGGCGCGCACCGCCACGCTCAGTGACGTGAATCAGGAAAAGTCCACCCAACTTCTCTCGTCCACCGAGCACTTCAGCGTCCTGCTGTCGTCCACACCGCGCGGCGCCCGCCTCGCCCGGCTCCTCGCCATGAACTGGATGCGCGCCCGGGACCTGCCGTACCGCGTCACCGAGGCCACCGAACACCTCGTCGCCGAACTCGCCGCGAACGCCGCCACCCACGGGCGACTCCCCGGACGCGACTTCCGCCTCGTACTCGAGGCCCGATGCGAAACCCTGCGCATCGAGGTCACGGACACCCGCGGCGAAGACCTCCCGCGCCACCGCCCACCCGCCCTCACCGCCGAGTCCGGACGCGGCCTCCTCCTCGTCGAGGCCCTCGCCGACCGCTGGGGCGTGCGGCTCGGTCCGGTCCCCCGCAAGACGGTATGGGCAGAACTCGATCTACCGAACCCCTGACCAGCGAAAACGACACACGCACCGTGACCCGACCGCGTGCGCTCCGGTGCCGTCGGCGCTCTTCCCCAAGAAACACGAGAGGGAAAGAAACCCCACCAAGCCCCACCCCTCCCGCCCACGGCGCACGCTCACTCCCCGAGTGAACATCACCAACTGAGCTGGATCTCGCACCGGTTGCCTGCCCTACGCTCAGCGCAACACCAAGCACCACGGCACAACCCCCAGACATACAACGGCCCTCGCCGGGACTGGCATCCCAATGCGAGGGCCTGACCACCAAGGAAGTCGACCCTTCCCGATGGACACTCAAAACCCTAGCGTGCGCCCGCACGCCCAGTCCCGTAACAGCGGCAAAAACCACCCGCACCGGCGCACCAGCGGGCGGGCCCGCCCCGGCGGTGGCGTCATCCACGACAACACCCGCCACACCACCCGCTTCACGGTGATCGGCAACCACCTCACGCAGCACCCCGACCTGTCGCTCCTCGCGATCGGACTGGCCTGCCACATCCAGTCGCTGCCCACCGGCGCGGGCATCGACATCAAGTCCCTCGCCGCCCGCTTCCCCGAGGGCCCCACCCGGATCGCCGCCGCCCTGCGCGAGCTGGAGACCCACGGCTACCTGAGCCGCACCCGCGAACGCACGCCGACCGGCCGCATCGTCACCCGCACCGTCTCCTGCAACCAGCCGGGCCGCCGACGCGACGACGACACGTCCGAAACGGCACCGCCCAAGCGCCCGACGCCCCGAACGGCCGCCGCCCCACAGCGCAAACCCGCCCGCCCCAAGGCCCTCCCCGCTGTACCGAAACCCGCGTACAGCTCCCCCACCCTCCTCCAGACAGCCACCGAGGTCCTCGCCGGCCTCCGCCGCACGGACCCCCGCCTGCTGCTCTCCGCCACCGACACCGAACACCTCGCCCCCGGCGTCGCCGCCTGGCTGGAACGCGACCTCACCCCCACCGCCGTACGCCACGCCCTGACCAGCGGCCTGCCGAACGAGCCTCTGCACCGCCCGGCAGCCCTCCTCGCCCACCGTCTGACCGCCCAGCTGCCACCCCTGCCGCCGTTCCGCGTCCCCAACCCCCCTCCCGTCGTCAGGCTTCCTCTTCGGAACTGCGAAACCTGCGACCGCGGCTACCGCGGTCCCGACCCTCGCAACTGCCAGGGATGCGCGTCTGGCACCGGGTAGGCGCCTCCGCCTCCTCAGGAACCGGCCCGCTCGAGACCCCTCTGGAGCACGGCGAAACAGAACGCTTCTTCTGCTCTCGAAAGAGTGAACGCCACCTGATCGCCGAGTCCGGCGATCCTCGATGGACCTAGCTTGCGCCCATGGTCACATCAACCCATGAGACCTCCCACCGGATCTTCCAGGACCATCCGGAGGTTCTCACTCCCGCCTTCGAAGCACTGGGGCATGGTGGCCCGCGGCATGCGGTCGTTCGACAAGGCAACAGCTAAATACTGGTGCGAATGGCTTGAAGTAGGGCTGGAGAACACTCCGGCCCAGGAGACCTGGAGAGAGCTGGAGAAAATGGTCGGCACTTACTTCCCGGGCAGGGGAACCCTCTTCGAGGAGACGTACCTGGAGGGCATGGCTCAGGGCAGGGCAGAAGATCGCACGGCGCTCATCCTCCGTGTCCTGGAGAAGCGCGGCATCGACGTCCCCGAGACGGCCAGGGAACGCGTCACCTCCTGCACCGACCTCGACACCCTCACCCTGTGGTTCGACCGGTCTCTGACGGCCACCTCGGCGGAGGAGTTGTTCGCGGACGGCCCGGCCGACCCGGCCTGACCAACGGACGGACACAAGGAGGCGCCCGGGGTACCCGTACCCCGGGCGCCTCCACGTCCCGCGCTCAGCTCACAGCCGCCTCGCCCTTCACCCCCGTACGACCACCCGAGCCCACCTGCGGCCCCGATGGGTGTGCCGTACGAACGCCACCCCCAGCACCGCCAGGATCGATGCCGCCGAGAGCGTGTAGAGGCCGCCGTTCGTGCTGCCGGTCGTGTCCTTCAGGTAGCCGAACAACGTCGGCGAGACGAAACCGCCCAGGTTTCCGAGCGAGTTGACCAGCGCCAGACCCGGCGCGGCGATCTTCAGGTCGAGGCCCGACTGGGCCATCGGCCAGAACAGCGTGGCCGCGCACTTGCCGCCGACCGCGGCCAGGGTGAGGGCGACGAGGCCGAACCAGGGCGAGCCGAGGGTGGCGAGGAAGGTGCCCAAGGCGGAGAGGACCAGGGCGATCGCCAGGTAAGGGCGGCGGTCCGGGGCCCGGTCGGTGAAGTGGCTCATCGTGTACATCGCGATCACCGCACAGATCCACGGGATCGCCGACAGCAGGCCGATCTGGAAGGGCGACAGTCCGCCGATCTCCTCCACCAGGCTCGGCAGCCAGAAGGTGATCGCGTAACCGGTGAGGGCCATCGCGAAGAAGACCGAGGTCAGGACAGCGACCTGCGGGTGGAAGATCAGCTTCCAGCGCGACACCGACGGCGCACGGTCCCGCGCCTCCTTGTCCCGGGCCACCGCATCGCTCAGCGCGTCCTTCTCCTCCTGCGTGAGCCACTTGGCGTCCTGGATCCGGGAGACGAGGAAGAACCCGGCGATGAAGCCGACCAGGATGGAGAAGGCTCCTTCGAGGGCGAACATCCAGCGCCAGCCCGCGATGCCGCCCGCGCCGTGCAGCTCCAGCAGCGCACCGGTGATCGGGCCCGTCACGATGTACGCCGTGGCCGAGCCGCCCAGGAAGATCGCACTGGCCCGGCCCCGGCTGGAGTCCGGCAGCCACTGGGTGAAGTAGAGGAGCACACCGGGGAAGAAGCCGGCCTCCGCGACACCGAGCAGGAAGCGCAGACCGTAGAACATCCACACGTTGTGGATGAAGCACATCGCCACGATCACCAGACCCCAGGTGATCATGATCCGGGTCAGCCAGACCCGCGCGCCGAACCGCTCCAGCCACATGTTGCTGGGCACCTCGAACAGCGCGTAGCCGATGAAGAACAGGCCCGCCCCGAGCCCGTACGCCGTGGCGCTGACCCCGACGTCGGCCCGCAACTCGTCCTGGACGAAGCCCACGTTCGTCCGGTCCATCTGGTTGACCAGCAGCATCAGCACCAGGATCGGCAGCATGCGGCGCAGGAACTTGCTCACCGCTCGCTGCTCGACCTCCGGTATGGCGGTCGCGGCTTCTGACATCGTTGTCTCCCTCGATGTGCACATACGTGAACAGCAATCACGTACGCGTTCTCGAAGGGACCTTATGGAGGCACGCCTTCCGGGTCAACGGGTTGAGCAGAAGTACATGTATGTGAATGTGGGGCGGACAATCCGTAGACGTCCGCCCCACATCGACTACGTCCGTCAGCTCGCCGATGCCGATGCGCCCGGCTGCACCGCGTCATCCGTACCGTCGTGTGTCACCTCGGGGTCGACGCCCATCGTGAGGGTGGCGACGACACCCTTGGCGATGGCGTTCTTCCGGTACTTGAGCTTCAGCAGCCCGCCCTCGGTCCCGTTGCCCGGGTAGATGGTGTCCTCGTCGAGGGTGGTGCGGGTCGCGGCGTTGGTGGAGTACGGCTCGACCTTCGCGGACGCCAGCACGGACTCCTCGTCGAAGAAGAGCTGGCCCGTGTGGCAGGTGGTGCCGCCCTCGTAACCGGCCTTGGTCCAGGCGCCGTTGACGTGCACCTTGGTGTGGATGTGCACACAGCGGCCCTGGTACCAGCCGGGGAAGACCGTACGGAACTCGACGAAGCCCCGCTTGTCCGTGCGCCAGGTGCCACGCAGATAGCGCTCGTCGTCGGTGGGCTCCTGGTGGCCCCCGCCTCCGCCGCCCCCGTCCGGAGGCGGACCCGTGGGCGTACCGGTCGGCGTACCGGAGGGTGTACCGGAAGGCGGCGTACCGCCACCGCCGCCCCCGCCGCCGCTGCCCATGTCCTCGTAACCCGAGTAGACGCCCAGCGCGTTGCAGTGCCAGATGTCGACGGCGGCGTTCGCGAGGGGCTTGCAGGTCTCGGAGTCGATCACCTTGAGGCGCAGGGTGAGCGGGATGCCCTCCTGGTCCTCGGTGACGTCCTGGCGGAGCTTGTCCGCGTCGATGTAGTAGGGGCCCTCGGTGGTCTCGGAGGTCAGCTCGTAGCAGGCCTCACCGGAGCTCGCGGCGGCCTTCCCCGGAGTGGCGGCCTTCGGCTCCTCCCCGGCGAACGCGCCCGCCGCGAACGTACCGCCGACGCCCGCAGCCACCGCCGCACCGGCGCCCGCCACCACGACCTTGCGGCGTGTCAGATCCCTTTTGTGTTTCGGCCCTTGAGCCGTTTCCTGTCCCGTCATGGGAAGGGAAGTTAGGGAGCGCGGCTGTCAGGAGCCTGGGTAAGAGCTGGGTGAGAGCCCTGCGTACGAAAGCGACTCGGAACCGACCTCGGTTCCGAGCCACTCACATCCGTACGCCTACTTCGGCTGCGGCTTGCGCACCGACAGGTGCAGCTCCTTCAGCCGTGCCTCCTCCAGCTCCGTCGGCGCGCCCATCATCAGGTCCTGGGCGTTGCCGTTGAGCGGGAAGGAGATGGTCTCGCGGATGTTGGGCTCGTCGGCGAGCAGCATGACGATGCGGTCGACGCCCGGGGCGATGCCGCCGTGCGGCGGGGCGCCGAAGCGGAAGGCGCGCAGCATGCCGGCGAACTTCTCCTCGACCGTGTCCCGGTCGTACCCGGCGATCTCGAAGGCCTTGAGCATGATCTCCGGCTCGTGGTTCCGGATCGCGCCGGAGGACAGCTCGACGCCGTTGCAGACGATGTCGTACTGCCAGCCCAGGATGTCCAGCGGGTCCTGGGTCTCCAGGGCCTCCAGACCGCCCTGCGGCATGGAGAAGGGGTTGTGCGAGAAGTCGATCGCGCCGGACTCCTCGTCCTTCTCGTACATCGGGAAGTCGACGATCCAGCAGAAGCGGAAGACGCCCTCCTCGAAGTGCCCGGCGCGCTTGGCGGCCTCGACCCGCACCGCGCCCATGATCTTCGAGACCTCGTCGAACTCGCCCGCGCCGAAGAACACGGCGTGACCGGCGGCGAGGGACAGGCGCTTGGTCAGCTCGGCGACGTTCTCCTCGGTGAGGAACTTCGCGATCGGGCCGGACAGCGAGCCGTCCTCGGCGACGCGGACCCAGGCCAGGCCCTTGGCGCCCTGCGTGACGGCGTAGTCCCCGAGCTGGTCGAAGAACTTGCGGGGCTGCGCCGAGACGTCCGGCACCGCCAGGGCACGCACGTGCTTGCCGGCGAACGCCTTGAACTCCGAGCCCTCGAAGATGTCGGTGATGTCGACGAGTTCGAGCTGGGCGCGCAGGTCCGGCTTGTCGGAGCCGTACTTGAGCATCGCCTCGCGGAACGGGATCCGCGGGAACGGCGAGGTGACGTGGCGTCCGCCGCCGAACTCCTCGAACAGCTCGGTCATCAGCTTCTCGACGGGCTGGAAGACGTCCTCCTGCTCGACGAAGCTCATCTCCACGTCGAGCTGGTAGAACTCGCCGGGCGAGCGGTCGGCGCGGGCGTCCTCGTCGCGGAAGCAGGGCGCGATCTGGAAGTAACGGTCGAAGCCGGAGATCATCAGCAGCTGCTTGAACTGCTGGGGCGCCTGCGGCAGGGCGTAGAACTTGCCCGGGTGCAGACGGGACGGGACGACGAAGTCGCGGGCGCCCTCGGGGGAGGTCGCGGACAGGATCGGCGTCGCCATCTCGTTGAAGCCCAGCGCCGTCATCTTGTGCCGGATCGCCGAGATGACGGCCGTGCGCAGCATGATGTTGCGGTGCATGCGTTCGCGGCGCAGGTCCAGGAAGCGGTACTCCAGGCGCCGCTCCTCGTTGACCCCGTCCTCGGCGTTGATGGTGAAGGGCAGCGGGGCGGCCGCGCCGAGCAGCTCGACGTCGCCGACCTCGACCTCGATCTCACCGGTCGGCAGCTCGGGGTTGATGTTCTCGGCGCCGCGGGAGACGACCTTGCCGTCGATGCGGACGGTCGACTCCTTGGAGAGCTTGTCGAGGGCCTCGTAGGAGGGGGTGCCGGGACGGGCGACGAGCTGCGTGATGCCGTAGTGGTCGCGCAGATCGATGAAGAGGATGCCGCCCAGGTCGCGCCGATTGTGCAGCCAGCCACTCAGCCGGACGTCGCTGCCGACGTCAGAGGAGCGGAGCTCGCCGCAGGTGTGGGACCTGTACCGATGCATCGTCGTTCATCCAGTCTTCGCTGATCGGGGTCTGTGTTTCACGTGAAACTGGTCCCCAGCGTACCGGGCAGGGCAAGATCGACTCTCCAGAGTTCTCCACCGGTAACGATCGAGCACACTTCAGCCTTCGGTGGCAGTCTTCGATCCCCTCTTCTTAAAGTAGGGCAATGCGCACTGGCGAGCCCCTGCCCGCCGTGGGGGAGGCCCTCGCCGCCCTCGCGACCGGCCTCTGGCACTGGGACACCGCTACCGGGCTGGTCACGGTCGACGCCGAGGCGGCACGGCTGCTCGGGCTGCCCGCCGAGCAGGTCAGCCTCACCGAGGCTCAGGCCCGGGCGCGGCTGCACCCGGTCGACTGGAACGAGATCACCGGCGTGGTCCAGCTCGCCGTCGCCGAGGGCACCCTCGCCGAGGTGCGGATCCGCGTCATGGACGAGCAGGGCCGGATCGTCCGCGTCGTCCGCAGCCGCTCCAAGCCGTCCTTCGACCGGGTCCACAAGGCGTACCGGCTGATCGGCACCCTCCAGGAGGTCACGGAGCCGACGCCGGGCACCCCGGCCGGGCGCAGTGCGGTCACCGGCGACTGGCGGCGCTCCCGGGAGGCGTTCCTGCTGGACGCGGGCCGGGCGCTGGCCGAGGCCCGCTCCACGCAGGAAGTGCTGCGGGTCACGGCCAATCTGTCGATGCCGGGGTTCTCGCCGGACGGACTCGCGGTGTTCGGCGTGGCGGGCGACCGCCTGACGATCATCGGCCACCACGGGCAACAGATGGGCGACGAGAGCCCGTTCTCGGACATGCCACTGGACACGGACTACCCGGCCGCCGAGGCGGCGCGCACCGGCCGGGCCGTGTATCTGTCCTCCCCGAGCAGTACAAGGCCCGCTATCCGCTGACCTGGCCGCTCGCCGAGCGTTTCGGCCGCCGTTCCTGGGCGTTCCTGCCGCTGACCGTGGCCGGCCGCACGATGGGCGCGTGGATGGCCGCCTTCACCTACCCGGTCGCCTTCACACCGGACGAGCGGTCCGTGCTGGCGACGGTTGCGCGGATGCTGGCGCAGGCCCTGACGCGGGCGGGGCTGGCCGAGAGCGAGCGGGCCCTGACCGACGGGCTCCAGCGGACGATGCTGCCGAGGCTCGGTTCGCAGCGCATCCCGGGCATGAGCCTCGCCGCCCGCTATGTCCCCACCGGTGGCGGACTCCAGGTCGGCGGCGACTGGTACGACGTGATCCCGCTGCCGAGCGGCCGGTTCGCGCTGGTCATCGGCGACGTCCAGGGGCATGACGTACACGCGGCCGGCTTGATGGGCCAGCTGCGGATCGCCCTGCGGGCCTACGCCTCGGAGGGCCACCGCCCGGACGCGGTGCTCTCCCGCGCCTCCCGCTTCCTGCACGGCATCAGCGACGAGGACCCGTCCGACCCGCGCTTCGCGACCTGCGTGTACGTGGAGGTCGACCCGACGACGGGGGTGCTGGACATCGCCCGGGCCGGGCATCCGGACCCGGCGTTCCGGATGGCCGACGGCACGGTCCTGACCCGGCCGACGTCGGGCGGCCTGCCCCTGGGCATCGACCCGGACGCCGACTACCCCACCACCCGGCTCGCGCTGGAGCCCGGCGAGACCATGCTGATCTGCACGGACGGCCTGATCGAGACCGGCGGCCACGACCTGGACACCGGCTGGCGGCGGCTGCGCGTGATCCTGGAGGAGCACAAGGGCGATCTGGAGGAACTCGCCGACACCCTGGTGCAGGCCGTGCACGGGCCGTCCTCGCACCACACCATCGGCCCACTGGCCGACCGCCGCGAGGACGACATCGCCGTGCTGCTGCTCAGCCGGGAGGGCGACGGATGCGGTTGCGGCGACGCCATGACCGCGGTGCGCCCGGTGCGGCGTACGGTGCTGACGGTCGCGCAGGCCGAGCCCGAGCGGGTCGCGGCGGCCCGGCAGCAACTGCGCGAACTGCTGCACGACTGGGCCTCGCCGGACCAGGTCGACTCGGCGGTGCTGCTGTTGTCCGAGCTGCTGACGAACGTCCTCGTGCACACCGACTCCGACGCGCTGCTCGTCGCCGAGATCACCGGCGACGTGGGGGAGCGGCGGCTGCGCATCGAAGTCACGGACGGCGGCGACGACCTGCCCCACAAGCGCAGACCCGGCGAGCTGGCCTCCTCCGGCCGCGGCCTGATCCTGATCGAACTGCTCGCACACGCCTGGGGGTGGACCCCCGGGGCCAGGGCAAGAGCATCTGGTTCGAGCTCTACGAGTCCGTGGACGGCTCGGGCGACGGCTCCTGGTCGCCGTAGCCACCGGTCTCTGATGTTCGAAGTGGCGGCGGTGGTTCGTCGAGGGCGTGACGGGCTGACGCGGTCGACAGAATCGATGCTTCTGTCCACGTTCGGGTGAACATCCTTGCTATCGAGGCGAGTTGCACCTCTGCGGACCTACGTTCCGACGCGGAGGTGATGCTCGATGAACGAGCAGAACAACACGCGCAATGACGCGATCGAGATCAGTGACTTCGTGTTCGCCGCGACAGGCGCACGAGTCCGAAGGCTGACCCTGCCGGACGGGACGTATTGGTTCCCGGCCGTCGACGTGTGTCGACACCTGGGCTACACACACGTCGGATCGACACTGCGGAACGTCGCCGACACAGCCAACTTTTCCAGTGTTGAGAGTGTGCTTCAGAGGCACGCTCTCGACGTTCCCGCAGGTCGGGAGTGGCGGCGAGACATGAATCTCGTGAATCTCCAGGGCCTGATCCGCTTGGTGAACGCCTGCACCAAACCCTCGGCCCAGCCCTTCAAGACCTGGGTCTCCGAAGTCATCGCCACCATCCAGCGCGACGGCTCCTACTCCCTGGAACCGGCCCCCGTACAGCCCGCCGCCCCCACCGGCGCCACCGCGTACGCCGTACCCTCGCAGCTCGCCGACGTCCTCGTCCGGCTCGAAGAGCGCGGCACCCGGACGGACGCGGCGCTACGGCAGATCGACGACAAGCAGAACGCGATCGTCGAGATGCTCCGCGACATCACCAAGACGCTGCGCCGCACCGACGACCGCACCCGCCCCGTCCAGGCCCCGGAGCTGACACCCCAGCAGCTTCTGGCCAACTGGAAGGCCAGGAACCTCGTCGTCACCGAGGACGTCCACGCGGTGGCCGCCCACCTGGCGCCGGCGCTGCTGCACGGCGGCGCCGGTTACAGCGTGTAGGAGATCTCTGTCTGCACCGGGCTGTCGACCGACCGTGTCCACGACAGCCTTGAGCTGCTGTCCGAGCAGGAATGCGTACGGCAGGTGGGTCGCGCCCCGAACGGCGCCCCGTTCTATGTGATCCCGTAACAACACCTACGAGAAAGGCCCGAAATCGCAACTCGAACTTGCGACTTCGGGCCTTGTCGTACCGTACCCGGCTCGGCGAGGTCCTAGAGGCCGCCCTCCGACATTCCATGCACGGCCGGGATGGTTCCCAGCCGTCCCTTCTGGAAGTCGTCGAACGCCTGCTGGAGTTCCTCACGGGTGTTCATGACGAACGGGCCGTAGTGCGCCATGGGCTCACGGATCGGCCGGCCGCCGAGCAGGACGATCTCCATGTCCGGCGTGTTGGAGTCCTGCTCCTCGTCCGCGCGGACGGTCAGCGAGGAGCCCGCGCCGAAGACGGCCGTCTGGCCCGTGTGGACCGGGCGGCGGTCGACGCCGACGCTGCCGCGCCCGGCCAGGACGTACGCCAGGCCGTTGAAGTCCTCGCGCCACGGCAGGGTCAGCTCCGCGCCCGGCGCCAGCGTCGCGTGGACCATCGTGATCGGGGTGTGCGTGATGCCCGGGCCCGCGTGCCCGTCCAGCTCACCGGCGATGACCCGCAGCAGCGCGCCGCCGTCGGGGGTGGTGAGCAGCTGGACGTTTCCACCCCTGATGTCCTGGTACCTCGGCGCCATCATCTTGTCCTTGGCCGGGAGGTTCACCCACAGCTGGAGGCCGTGGAAGAGACCGCCCGACATGACCAGGTGCTCCGGCGGCGCCTCGATGTGGAGGAGACCCGAGCCCGCGGTCATCCACTGGGTGTCGCCGTTGGTGATGGTGCCGCCACCGCCCTGGCTGTCCTGGTGGTCGAAGATCCCGTCGATGATGTACGTGACGGTCTCGAAGCCGCGGTGCGGGTGCCAGGGCGTGCCCTTCGGCTCACCCGGCGCGTACTCCACCTCGCCCATCTGGTCCATCATGATGAACGGGTCGAGATGACGGTAGTTGATCCCCGCGAAAGCCCGGCGCACCGGGAAGCCCTCGCCCTCGAAACCGCTCGGAGCGGTCGTGACGGCGAGCACGGGACGTGCCACGGCGTCGGTCGGCGCGGTCACGCGGGGCAGCGTCAACGGGTTCTCGACGGTCACTGCAGGCATGTCGGTTCCTCCTCGTGTTCGCCCAGTTTAGTTGAGCGTTGAACTTTCTGCCACCCCGAACACAGAAAACCGGGAGGGCATTCCCAGCGGAGGGCGGCCCGAACCACAGGAGTGCGACATCGACGAAGGCCGGCACCCCTCACACCGGGGTGCCGGCCTTCGTCCGCCGAGGTCAGGCAGCCAGCCGGTGCCCCTCATTCTCGGCGCCGGCGGACTCGGCCCCGGCGGGCTCCGCCTTGCGGTCCCGCATCACGAGTGTGGCCACCACGGCCGCCGCCAGGACACCGATCGCGCTGATCGTGAAGGTCGTCGACATCGAGTCGGTGAAGGCCTCGCGAGCCGCCCGGACCAGGCCCGTGTCGCCACCGGCGACCGCCAGGGCCCCGCCGATCGACTCCCTCGCCTGCTCGGAAGCGCCGGCCGGCATCGCGTCGGCGTAGCCGCTGGAGAGCAGGGAGCCGAGGATCGCGATACCGAGGGCGGTGCCCGACTGCTGGATGGTGTCGTTGAGGGCCGAGCCGACGCCCGCCTTGTCCTCCGGGATGGTGCCCATCAGCGCGGCCACCGCGGCCGGCATCGCGAGGCCCGCACCGAGGCCGAGGACCCCGAGCGCCACGGCCGGGACCGTGAACCCGCTGTCGGCGTCGAGCGTGGCCAGCAGCCCGAAGGAGGCGGCCAGCAGCAGCATCCCGGCGAGGATGACGATCCGGTTCCCGGCCTTCACGGCGAACTGGGCCCCGGCGGCGTTACCGGCCAGCGCGGCCACGGCCAGCGGGAGGAAGGCCAGGCCGGCCTTGACGGCGGAGTAGCCGAGCACGAACTGGAGGTACTGGGTCAGGACCAGCAGCAGCCCGGCGTTGCCGATCTGGACGAGCGACAGGGAGAGCGAGCCCCCGCTGAAGTTGCGGTTCTTGAAGAGGACCAGCGGGACCATCGGCGAGGCGGTGACGTTCTCCCAGATCACGAAGCCCGCGAGGGCGGCCACCGCGAGGGCCAGGACGAGCAGGGAACGGCCTTCGAAGGCACCGTGCTGCGGAATCTCGATGATCCACCACACCAGGGCCGTCATGCCCACCGCCGACAGCACCGCGCCCAGCGGGTCCGGCTTCTGCCACGGCGCCTTGGACTCCGGCATCAGCAGCACACCGGCCAGCAGCGCCGCTGCGACGATCGGCACGTTGATCAGGAAGATCGCCTGCCAGGCGAAGTGGTCGATCAGCACACCGCCGAGGACCGGGCTGCCGACCAGCCCCAGCATCGACACCGAGCCCCATGCCGCCATCGCCTTGGGCCGCTCGTCCTCGTCGAAGACGGTGATCAGGATCGACAGCGTCGACGGCATGATCAGCGCCCCGCCGACCCCCATCGCGATCCGCACCGCGATCAGCTCACCCGGAGTGGAGCAGAACACCGCCCCCAGCGAGGCCGCCCCGAAGAGCATCAGGCCGATCAGCATCACCTTCCGGCGCCCGAAGCGGTCCCCCAGGCTTCCCGAGGTCAGCAGCAGCCCGGCGAAGACCAGGATGTAGGAGTCGAGGATCCACTGCATGCCCTGTGCGCTCGCCCCGATGTCCTCGGTCAGCGTGGGCACCGCCACCGTCAGCGCCATGTTGTCGACGACCAGCACGAGCGTGCTCAGGCAGAGCACCACCAGGATCCACCAGCGGCGTGGATTACGAGCGTCCATGTCAGTTTCCCCTCCCGCGAACACCGTTCCTTCGATGCGCACACTGTACGCACAGCGGAACAGTGTGCGCAACCCTTGAGTTCTGTACGCTGAATGCGCACGCTGTTCGCACAGGTCAGCGCCGAGCGCCAGGAGGAGTGTCGATGCCCAAGAGCACGAAGACGACGGAGAAGAACCCGATCCCGTCCGTATGGACCCGTGAGCAGCGCCGCCCCGACCAGCCCGCGCTCAGCAGGGACGCGATCGTGCGGGAGGCGATCGCGATGCTCGACGCCGACGGCATCGAGGCGCTCAGCATGCGCAAGCTCGGCGCCCGCCTGAACGCCGGCGCGACGTCCCTGTACCGGCACGTCGCCACGAAGGACGAGCTGATGGAGCTCGCGGTGGACGAGGTCGCCGCCGAGATCCACGTCCCGCCGGCCGGCGGGACGGACTGGCGCGCGGCGGTGGCCGAGGCCGCGGGGTCCTTCCGCACGACGGCGCTACGGCACCCCTGGCTGACCCTGGTCCTGGGCCAGGCCGGACTCGCCTACCTCGGACCCAACTACATGACCTTCTCCGAGCGGCTCGCGGCACTGTTCACGGCGGCGGGGTTCCCCGAGCCGAGCCGCGCGATCGACGCGGTGTTCTCGTACGTCATCGGCATGTCCACCACGGAGGCCGCCTGGCTCACCACGGTCGCCCGCTCCGGCGAGACCGAGTCGGAGTTCGTCGCCCGGCTGCTGCCGGCGGCCCGGGAGGCCTCCGCCGCCTACGACCACCTGGCGGCCGCCGATGCCGGGACCGCGGACCAGACCGTGGACCCCGCCCGGATCCGGGACGACAAGTTCACCTACGGCCTGGAGGTCGTCCTGGACGGCCTGGCGCTGCGGCTGCCGAAATAGGCAGGTCAGCCGCCATACATCCGGCGCATCGCGAACTCGACCATCTGCTCGACGGCCTTCGCGTCGAACACCATCCGGTGCTCGCCCTCCATGTCGAGGACGAACCCGTAACCGGTCGGCAGCAGGTCCAGCACCTCGGAACCGGTGATCACGAAGTACTTGGACTCCTTGCCCGCGTACCGGCGCAGCTCCTTGAGGGTGCTGAACATGGGGATCACCGGCTGCTGGGTGTTGTGCAGCGCGAGGAAACCGGGATTGTCGCCGCGCGGGCAGTAGACCTTCGACGTCGCGAAGGCCTGCTGGAAGTCCTCGGCGGCCATCTGCCCGGTCGTGAACGCGCGCACCGCGTCCGTGAGGGAGGGCGGGGACGGCTCGGGGTACAGCGGCGGCTGCTGCCCGTATCCGCCGGACATCGGCTGCTGCGGAGGGGCGTACTGCGCTTGCGGGCCCGCTGTCTGGTCGTAGCCGTACATGGGCGCAAGAGTACCGAGAGCGGCCGGGCACACGGACCGGGACGGCAGTCGTAGCGAACCGACAGTGACTCGACAGCGACTTGACAGCCGCGGCTATGGATCGCCGCGGCCGTCGCTCATAGCGTCTCTGCCATGAACGGACGCCATGCCGAGGGCCCGCACGAACACGACCGAGGCCTCTCCCACGACCTCCCCGTCCTCGCCCGCCGCCGGATGATCCGGCTGGTGGCGGGCGCGGGCCTGATCCCGCTGGCGGGCTGCACGTCGGAGCGGGAGACCTCCGCGCCGCCCTCCTCGTCACCCTCCGCCGCGCCGTCGGCCGGGTGCGCGACGATCCCGGAGGAGACGGCCGGCCCGTTCCCCGGCGACGGCTCGAACGGTGTGAACGTCCTGAAGGAGAGCGGGGTCGTCCGCAGCGACATCACGCGCAGCTTCGGCGACTCCGCGGGCGGCACGGCCGAGGGCATACCCCTGACGATCACGCTGACCGTGGTGGACGCGGCCTCCGGCTGCGACGCCCCGAAGCGGGGCGCTGCCGTCTACCTGTGGCACTGCGACCGGGACGGCGCCTACTCCCTGTACTCCGACGGCGTCACCGAGGAGAACTACCTGCGCGGAGTCCAGGAGACCGACGACGAGGGCCGGGTCACCTTCAAGAGTGTCTTCCCCGGCTGCTACCCGGGCCGCTGGCCGCACCTCCACTTCGAGGTCTACGACAGCCTGGCCGATGCCACGGCGGCCACGTCGATCACGAACACCTCGCAGCTCGCCTTCCCGAAGGACGTCTGCGACGCGGTGTACGCCACGGACGGCTACGGCGAGAGCGTGCGGAACCTGAGCACTCTCTCCCTGGAGAGCGACGGAATCTTCAGCGACGGTCACGACCGTCAGCTGGCCACGGTGACGGGCAGTACCGGGGACGGCTACACCGCGACACTGACCGTTCCGGTGTGACCTGTCACAGATGACAGGTTGGGGTTGCTTCTTATTACCGACGGGTAGCATCATCGTAGCTACTTGTTGGTACGTGAACTAGCGCGAGGATCCAGTGCCTCGCCGATCTCTCTACGGAGCCGGGAGCCGTCGCCATGGGGCACTACAAGTCGAATCTCCGCGACATCGAGTTCAACCTCTTCGAGGTACTCGGGCGCGACAAGGTGTACGGCACCGGTCCGTTCGAGGAGATGGACGTCGAGACCGCGAAGAGCATCCTGGAGGAGCTGACCCGCCTCTCGGAGAACGAGCTGGCGGAGTCCTTCATCGACGCCGACCGCAACCCGCCGGTCTTCGACCCGGAGACCAACACCGCGCCGGTCCCCGCGTCCTTCAAGAAGAGCTACCAGGCCTTCATGGACTCCGAGTACTGGCGCCTGGGCCTCCCCGAGGAGATCGGCGGCACCACCTCGCCCCGCTCCCTGATCTGGGCCTACGCCGAGCTGATCCTGGGCGCCAACCCGGCCGTGTGGATG
The DNA here is from genome assembly GCF_050937045.1 of Streptomyces sp. CA-179760. Lineage (NCBI taxonomy): Bacteria > Bacillati > Actinomycetota > Actinomycetes > Kitasatosporales > Streptomycetaceae > Streptomyces > Streptomyces sp. CA-179760. Next base: position 4,919,156 of record NZ_JBNJLZ010000001.1, on the reverse strand, counting down.
TACTCCTCGGGCCCCGCCTTCGCGGGCATCCTCTTCGAGGAGGGCAACGAGGTCCAGAAGCACATAGCCACGTTCGCCACGGAGAAGCAGTGGGGCTCCACGATGGTGCTCACCGAGCCCGACGCGGGCTCCGACGTGGGCGCCGGCCGCACCAAGGCCGTGCAGCAGGAGGACGGCTCCTGGCACATCGAGGGCGTGAAGCGCTTCATCACGTCCGGTGAGCACGACATGTCGGAGAACATCCTCCACTACGTGCTGGCCCGCCCCGAGGGCGCCGGCCCCGGCACCAAGGGCCTCTCCCTCTTCCTCGTCCCGAAGTACCTCTTCGACTTCGAGACCGGCGAGCTGGGCGAGCGCAACGGCGCCTACGCGACGAACGTCGAGCACAAGATGGGCCTGAAGGCCTCCAACACCTGCGAGATGACCTTCGGCGACCAGCACCCCGCCAAGGGCTGGCTGATCGGCGACAAGCACGACGGCATCCGCCAGATGTTCCGCATCATCGAGTTCGCCCGCATGATGGTCGGCACGAAGGCGATCTCCACGCTCTCCACGGGCTACCTGAACGCGCTGGAGTACGCCAAGGAGCGCGTCCAGGGCCCCGACCTGGCGAACTTCATGGACAAGACCGCGCCCAAGGTCACCGTCACCCACCACCCCGACGTGCGCCGCTCGCTCATGACGCAGAAGGCGTACGCGGAGGGCATGCGGGCCCTGGTCCTCTACACGGCCTCCATCCAGGACGAGATCCAGGTCAAGGAGACCGCGGGCGAGGACATCTCCGCCCTGGAGGCCCTGAACGACCTGCTGCTGCCGATCGTCAAGGGCTACGGCTCCGAGAAGGGCTACGAGCAGCTCGCCCAGTCGCTGCAGACCTTCGGCGGCTCCGGCTTCCTGCAGGAGTACCCGATCGAGCAGTACATCCGCGACGCCAAGATCGACACCCTGTACGAGGGCACGACCGCGATTCAGGGCCAGGACTTCTTCTTCCGGAAGATCGTCCGCAACCAGGGCGCCGCGCTGAACTCCCTCGCCGAGGACATCAAGAAGTTCCTGGCGCTCGGTGAGGGCGGCGAGGAGCTGGCCGGTGCCCGCGAACACCTCGCGAAGGCCGCCGTCGAGCTGGAGGCCATCGTCGGCCTGATGCTGACCGACCTCGCGGCCACCGAGCAGGACGTCAAGAACATCTACAAGGTCGGGCTCAACACGACCCGCCTGCTGATGGCCTCCGGTGACGTCGTCGTCGGCTACCTGCTGCTCAAGGGCGCTGCGGTCGCCGCCGAGAAGCTGGAGACGGCCTCCTCCAAGGACGTGGCCTTCTACACCGGCAAGATCGCGGCGGCGAAGTTCTTCGCGGCCAACGTCCTGCCGGGCGTCACCCTGGCCCGCAAGGTCGCCGAGGGCGTCGAGCTGGACCTGATGGAGCTGGACGAGGCCGCGTTCTAGCCCCCCGCCACCTCTGTCCGTCTCTCTGTTCGAGGGCCTGTTCCCTTACCCGGGAACGGGCCCTCGTCCGTAGTTAAAGTGAACCCATGAGCGAACCAGCCCGCTTCGACCGCGGCCACACCGACGACCTCATGACCTTCCTGGCGGCGAGCCCCTCGCCGTACCACGCCGTGGCCACGGCCGCCGAGCGACTGGAGAAGGCGGGCTTCCGGCAGGTCGCGGAGACGGACGCCTGGGAGGGGACGAGCGGCGGCAAGTACGTGCTGCGCGGCGGCGCGATCGTCGCCTGGTACGTGCCGGAGGGCGCCGCGCCCCACACGCCGTTCCGGATCGTCGGCGCCCACACCGACTCCCCCAACCTGCGCGTCAAGCCGCTGCCCGACAGCGGGGCGCACGGCTGGCGGCAGGTGGCCGTGGAGATCTACGGCGGACCGCTGCTCAACTCCTGGCTGGACCGCGACCTGGGCCTCGCCGGCCGGCTGACCCTGCGCGACGGCTCGACGCGCCTGGTCAACGTGGACCGGCCGCTGCTGCGCGTCCCGCAGCTCGCCATCCACCTGGACCGCTCGGTGACGGCGGACGGCCTCAAGCTCGACAAGCAGCGGCACCTGCAGCCCATCTGGGGCCTCGGCCACGACGTCCGCGACGGCGACCTGATCGCCTTCCTGGAGGAGGCGGCCGGCCTCCCCGCGGGCGTGGTCACCGGCTGGGACCTGATGACCCACTCCGTGGAACCGCCCGCCTACCTGGGCCGCGACCGCGAACTGCTGGCGGGCCCGCGCATGGACAACCTGCTCTCGGTGCACGCCGGCACGGCGGCGCTCGCGGCCGTCGCCTCGTCGTCGTCGAAGCCGGCCTCCATCCCGGTCCTCGCCGCCTTCGACCACGAGGAGAACGGCTCCCAGTCGGACACGGGCGCGGACGGGCCGCTGCTCGGCAACGTGCTGGAGCGTTCGGTGTACGCGCGCGGCGGTTCCTTCGAGGACCGGTCCCGCGCCTTCGCCGGCACGGTCTGCCTGTCCTCCGACACGGGCCACGCCGTCCACCCCAACTACGCGGAGCGGCACGACCCGACGCACCATCCGCGCGTCAACGGCGGCCCGATCCTCAAGGTCAACGTCAACAACCGCTACGCCACGGACGGTTCGGGCCGCGCCGAGTTCGCGGGGGCCTGCGAGCAGGCGGGCGTGCCCTTCCAGTCCTTCGTCTCCAACAACTCCATGCCCTGCGGCACCACGATCGGCCCGATCACCGCCGCCCGGCACGGCATCAGGACCGTCGACATCGGCGTGGCCATTCTGTCGATGCACAGCGCCCGCGAACTGTGCGGCGCCGACGACCCGTTCCTCCTGGCGAACGCGCTGACGGCGTTTCTGGAGCGATAGAACGAGCCGCCACCGCATGGGTGTTCCCCACCGGGGTACCCGGGGTGCGGACCGGAAGGACCGGACCGTACAGGGAGGCGACACAACATGGGCCTCGGCGGATGCATCATCCTCATCGCCGTGGGAGCCATCCTCACGTTCGCGACCGACTGGGACATGCAGGGGGTCAACCTCGACCTGGTCGGCATCATCCTGATGATCGTCGGACTGATCGGCGTCACGACGTTCAGCAGCATCGCCAGGCGCCGGCGCGTGGTGGTGCCCCCCACGACGCCGGTCGTGAACGACGGACGGCCCCACACACGCGACGGCTACAGCGACGGCTACGGGGTGTGATGCCCTGCCAGTTCAGGCGTCCATCCCGGCCAGCACCAGCGGAAGCCGGTCCGTCCCCGCCCCGGTGAGGCGGACGGGCACACCCCAGTCCTGCTGGTGGACGTGACAGGCGGGGTACTCGTTGTCCGGGTCGTCGTCGCAGGACGCGGCCATCGCGGAGACATGCAGCACGCCCTCCGACACGGCAGGGTCGAGTTCGAGGGCGCGGGAGAGGTCTGTTCCCGCGCCCTCGCCGCTGCGCAGCAGCTCCGGCGGGGTGGAGGAGACGAGCAGGCGGGTGGAAGGGCCGTAGCGCTCGTCCAGCTTCTGACCTGCCGGGGCCTGGAAGATCACGTCCAACCGGAGCTGCCCGGGGCGACTTCGGTGGCCTCCCGCCGCGTACGGTGGGCCACGTCCGGCACCCGCACCGCCTCCTCGGGCAGCCGCAGCCGGGTCAGCCGGTGCCGGGCCGACTCCACGACCACGATGTCGTCGCCGGCGAGCACGGCGTCGCTGGGCTCGCGCAGGTCCGTGGCCAGGGTCGTCACCTCACCGGTCGCCGGGTCATAGCGGCGCAGGGCGTGGTTGTAGGTGTCGCTGACCGCGACCGAGCCGTCCGGCAGGGCGGTGACGCCCAACGGGTGCTGCAGCAGGGCCTGTTCTGCCGCGCCGTCCCGGTGGCCGAAGTCGAACAGGCCGGTTCCGACAGCCGTGTGGACGGAACCGTCCGGCTCCACCCAGCGCAGAGCCGACGTCTCGGAGTCGGCGAGCCAGAGCCGCTCCGGTGTCGCGGCCAGCCCGGACGGCTGCGCGAACCAGGCCTCGCCGCCCGGCCCGTCGACGAGCCCCTCGTTGGTGGTCCCGGCCGCCACCGCGACCGACCCGTCCTCCGGGTCGTACGCCCACAGCTGATGCACACCGGCCATGGCGATCCAGACCTTGTCCTGCCACCAGGCGACGTCCCACGGGGAGGAGAGGTCGACCTCACGGGCCGGGCCCGAGGTGGGTGAGCCCTGCCACCACTGCCGGCCCGTGCCGGCGAGGGTGGTCACCTCGCCGGTGGTGAGGTCCAGCCGCCGCAGCGCGTGATTGACGGTGTCGGCGACGACCACGGAGCCGTCGTCGAGGAGAGCGAGCCCCTGCGGCTCGTTGAAGGCGGCCTCCTCGGCGAATCCGTCGGCGAGCCCGCGCGTACCCGACCCGAACCTCCGCACTACCCTCTCGCCGTCCTGGGCCAGCTCCACCAGCTGATGCCGAGTGGTGTCGCTCACCAGGAAGTTCCCTGACGGCAGCAGAACGGCCTTCCCCGGGAACCGCAACGCCGTCGGCTCCGGCTCAGGCGCCACATACGGCCCGTCCCCGCGCCGCAGCGTGCCCTTGGCGGCGTGCTCGGTCTCCAGCTCCGTCACGAGCCGCTCGATCGCGTGCACATGCCCCTCACCGGCGTGCTGGGCGACCACGTACCCCTCGGGGTCGATCACGACGAGCGTCGGCCAGGCCCGCACGGCGTACTGCTTCCAGGTCGCGAGCTCCGGGTCGTCGAGCACCGGATGCTCCACCCCGTACCGCTCCACGGCATCGACGACCGCCTGATGCTCGGCCTCATGCACGAACTTCGGCGAGTGCACCCCGATGACGACGACCGTGTCCCGGTGCTTCTCCTCGAGCTCCCGGAGCTCGTCCAGGACGTGCAGGCAGTTCACGCAGCAGAAGGTCCAGAAATCCAGGACGACGATGCGTCCCCGCAGGTCGGCGAGGGTGTACTGCTGCCCGCCCGTGTTCAGCCAGCCGCCCTTGCCGGTCAGCTCGGGGGCGCGGACGCGGGCGCGTCGGGGTGCGGAGTGGTCCATGCCCCCAGGGTGCCATCCGTCACTGACAGTCAGCTCAGCGCGTGCCCCGTCGTGGCGTCCACGTGGGCCGGGACGTCGTCGTGACGGTCGCCGACCGTGAGGGTGCCGGTGGGTTCGAACATGAGGATCGCGGTCGGGGCGGGCGCGTACGGCTTGTGCTCGGTGCCGCGCGGGACGGTGAAGACGCTGCCCTTGCGGAGCACGACCGTGCGCTCTCCGGCCGCCTCGCGCAGGCCGATGTGCAGTTCGCCGTCGAGCACGAGGAAGAACTCGTCGGTGTGCTCGTGGGCGTGCCAGACGTGCTCGCCCTCGACCTTCGCGACGCGGACGTCGTAGTCGTTGACGGCGGAGACGATGCGGGGACTCCACTGCTCGGAGAAGGAGGCCAGGGCGTGGGCGAGGGAGACGGGTTCCTGAGTCATGAGGGGATCTTCCGGGGTGCCCTACGTCTCGCACGAGTGCTAGGAATCGCACATGTCGCAAGGATCCTCGCACCGTCCGCACCGGGTCGCCGTGATCGTCGACGAGGGCACCAACCCATTCGAGGTCGGGGTGGCCACCGAGCTGTTCGGGCTGCCACGGCCCGAGCTGGGGCTGCCGGAGCCGCTGTACGAGGTGACCCTGTGCGCGCCCACGCCGGCGATCCGGATGAACCACGGCTTCTTCGCGCTCACCGGTGTCCCGGGCCTGGACGCCGTGGACCGGGCGGACACGCTGGTCGTACCCGGGCGGCCGGACAATGTCGTACCGCGCGTCCCCGCCGTCCTCGACGCCATCCGGCGCGCACACACGCGTGGCACCCGGGTCATGAGCTTCTGCACCGGGACCTTCGCACTCGCCGAGGCCGGTCTGCTGGACGGGCGGAGGGCGACGACCCACTGGCGGTGGGCGGACTCCTTCCGCGGACTGCACCCGACGGTGCTGCTGGAGCCGGACGTGCTGTTCGTGGACGACGGAGACCTTCTCACCGCGGCCGGAAGCGCGGCCGCGCTCGACCTCGGGCTGCACATCTGGCGGCGTGACCACGGCGCCGAGATCGCCAACCACGTCTCCCGGCGGCTGGTGTTCGCCGCGCACCGGGACGGCGGACAGCGGCAGTTCGTGGAGCGGCCGGTGCCCGAGATGCGGGACGAGTCCCTGGCGCCACTGCTGGCGTGGGCACAGGAGCGGCTGGGCGAGCCGCTGACGGTCTCGGACCTGGCCGCACGCGCGCGTGTCAGCCCGGCCACGCTCCACCGCCGCTTCCGCGCCCAGCTCGGCACGACCCCGCTCGCGTGGCTCACCGGCGAGCGCGTGGCCCTCGCCTGCCGAATGATCGAGCGGGGCGAGGAGCGGCTGGACGTGGTGGCGGCCCGGTGCGGGCTCGGTAGCGCCGCCAACCTGCGCACGCGCGTGCGTCGGGCGACGGGACTCAGCCCGTCGGCCTATCGGCGGCGTTTCGGAACGGGTCATGGGGAAGCCCTGGTCTCATGAGATTCCTCGTGTACGACCGGCTCCTCGGCTTCGGTGACGACTACTGGATCGAGGACGAGCGTGGCAGCAAGGTGTTCCTCGTCGACGGCAAGGCGCTGCGGCTGCGGGACACCTGGGAGCTGAAGGACGCCCAGGGGCGTGTCCTCGTCGACATCCACCAGAAGATGCTCGCCCTGCGCGACACGATGGTGCTCCAGCGGGCCGGGGAGCCGCTGGCCACGATCCGCAGGAAACGGCTGTCCCTGCTGCGCAACCACTACCGGGTGTCCCTGGCCGACGGCAACGAACTGGATGTCAGCGGCAAGATCCTCGATCGGGAGTTCGCCGTCGAGTACGACGGTGAGCTGCTGGCGGTGATCTCCCGGCGCTGGCTGACCCTGCGGGACACCTACGGCGTGGACGTTGTCCGCGAGGACGCCGATCCGGCGCTGCTGATCGCGGTGGCCGTGTGTGTCATCCACCTGGCGGAGAAGGAGCGGGAGGACTGAGGTCCTAGGGCGGCCCTGAGGCGGTCCTACGGCCGGCGCGGGGGCTCCAGGCCCAGCAGCCGGTCCTTCAGCGCCGGGAACTGCTCCCGTGTCGTCGCGACCTTCCCCGGGTCGAACTCCACCGTGAGGACCTCCTCGTCGGTGCCGGCCTCGGCCAGCACCTCGCCCCATGGATCGACCACGATCGAGTGAGCGGCCTGGGGAACTCCGGCGTGCGTCCCTGCCGTTCCACATGCGACGACGAACGACTGGTTCTCGACGGCCCGTGCCTGGGCCAGCAGCGTCCAGTGGGACCGGCGGCGCTCCGGCCAGCCCGCCGACACCACGAGCGTCTCGGCACCGGCGCCGACGAGACCGCGGAAGAGTTCGGGGAAACGGAGGTCGTAACAGGTGCTCAGCCCCAGGACGGTCTCCGGCAGACGCACCGTCACCAGCTCGGCACCCGCGCCCATCAGCACGGCCTCGCCCTTGTCGAAGCCGAAGCGGTGGATCTTGCGGTAGGCGGCGGCCAGGTCGCCCGAGGGGGAGAAGACGAGGGAGGTGTTGTAGAGCGGTCCATCGGGGTCCCGCTCCGGGATGGATCCCGCGTGCAGCCACACGCCCGCGTCGCTCGCGGCCTTCGCCATCGCCTCGTACGTCGGACCTTCGAGCGGCTCGGCCTCGCGCCCGAACTCCTCGTAGGCGAACGCACCCGTGGTCCACAGCTCCGGCAGGACGACGAGATCGGCACCGGCCTGCTCCCGGACGAGCGACGCCACCCGCCGTCGACGGGATTCGACCGATTCGCCCTCGTCTACGGCGATCTGGATCACAGAGGCGCGCACACTACCACCGTCCTGGCATTCGACCCGTCCACATGGGCTTCCCCCGGGCCTACGATCGTCACACGAAAGCACTGCCGGGGTGCCTCACAGCAGCGTAACTTAGCTGCCAAGACACCCGCCGACAGCCGCCACCTCCCACTGGCAACGCCGCCACCACCTGCCCGTGCACCGACCGCCGAGGGGTCCCGTTCCGTGAGTCTGCATCCCGCCCTCCAGCCCTACGCCGACGCCTGGACCCACTCCATCGATGCGATATCCGAGCTGCTCCAGCCGCTCGCGGAGGCCGAGTGGAACCGGCGGACGCCGTGCCCCGGGTGGTCGGTGCGGGACGTGGTCTCCCACGTCATCGGCCTGGACTGCGAGATGCTCGGCGACCCGCGCCCCATCCACTCCCTCCCGCGCGACCTCTTCCACGTCACCAACGACCACCAGCGCTACATGGAGATGCAGGTCGACGTCCGCCGTCACCACACCTCGCCGGAGATGACCTCCGAGCTGGAGTACGTGATCATCCGCCGCAACCGCCAGCTGCGGAACGAGTCGCGCGACCCGGGCACGAAGGTGCGCGGCCCGCTGGGTACGGAGCTGACCCTCGAGGAGTCCATGCGCCGGCACGCCTTCGACGTGTGGACGCACGAGCAGGACCTGCGCACGGCCCTCGGCCGGCCCGGCAACCTCGACTCCCCCGGCGCGCACGTCGCCCGTGACGTGCTGCTCTCCGAACTCCCGCGCGTGGTCGCCGAGAACGCCGAGGCACCGCGCAGCTCGGCCGTCGTCTTCGACGTGCACGGCCCCATCGAGTTCCTGCGCACGATCCGCGTCGACATCCAGGGCCGCGGCACCCTCGAAACGGCCCCCGCCCTCGGCCCCGCCGCGACCCTCACCCTCGACTGGGAGACCTACGTCCGCCTGGCCTGCGGCCGCGTGACGCCGGAGGCGGTCTCCGACAGGCTGAAGACGGAGGGCGACCCGGATCTGACGGCGGCGATCCTGAGGAACTTCACGGTGACGCAGTAGCCCGCTGCGCACCCACCCGGCCCCGGCACCAACCCCCGGGCCGGAAAACCCCGTGCCACCGTTCCACCACCCCCGTAGCGTCCCGCCCATGACCACCACCCCGCCCCGCCACACCCGACTCACCTTCCACGGCCCGCTGTCGGAGGCCCGGGCAGACCGCCTCATTAGCCGGCTCACCCGCAACACCCCACCACCGTCCTGGACATCGGCTGCGGCTGGGCCGAACTCATGCTCCGCGTCCTGACCACCGTTCCCGAAGCCACCGGCACCGGCATGGACATCGACGCGGAGGCACTGGCCCGGGGCCGCCGGGCCGCCACGGAACGCGGCCTGGCCGACCGGGTCCGTCTCGTCGAGGGGTCCGCCACCGAGACCACCTACGAGCCCGCCGACCTGGTCCTGTGCCTGGGCGCGAGCCAGGCTCTCGGCGACCGGCTCCCCGAGGCCCTGAAGGAACTCCGCCTACGCGTCGCCGACGGCGGCCGGGTCCTGCTCGGTGAGGGGTTCTGGCAGCGCACCCCGACCCCGGCCGAGCTGTCCGGCATGTGGCCGGACGCCGCCGTCACCGACCACCACGACCTCGCGGCCCTCGTGGACCTGGCGATCGAGGCCGGGTTCAGGCCGGAGTGGACGGAGACCGCGAGCCTGGACGAGTGGGAGGAGTTCGAGTCGGCGTATCTCGCGGACGTCGAGGTGTGGCTCGCCGAGCACCCCGCGCACCCGCTGGCAGCCGAGACCAGGGAGCGCGCGGACCGGCACCGTGCCCGGTGGCTGACGTACCGCGGCGTCCTGGGTCTGGCCTACCTCACCCTCGTACCGGTCGCCTGACGTGCGTCACGCCGGGACGTGCACCGTCTCGACCCGGCTCGCCACGAGCCGTTCCCGCTCGCGCCGGATGGCACGCTTGCGCAGGCGCAGGATCTGGGTGACCCCGAGGGCCTGGAGCAGGAACACCACCGAGAAGGCCACGGTGTAGTCGCCGCCGGTGGCGTCCAGCAGGACACCGACGGCGAACAGCGTGGTCATGGAGGCCACGAAGCCGCCCATGTTGGTGATGCCGGACGCCGTGCCCTGGCGCTCGGGCGGGTTCGCCGGGCGGGCGAAGTCGAAGCCGATCATCGACGCGGGCCCGCACGCCCCGAGGACCGTGCACAGCGCGATCAGCAGCCACATCGGGGCGTGCTCGCCGGGCCAGGCCAGCGTCACCGCCCACAGGGCCGCCGTCGTGCCGACCGTGCCGAGCGCGATGGGCAGCCGCGCCTCGTGATGCCGGGCGACGACCTGGCCGTAGACCATGCCGACGCCCATGTTCGACAGCACGACGAGCGTGAGGAGTTCACCGGCGGTGGCGCGGGACAGCCCTTGCGCCTCGACCAGGAAGGGCAGACCCCACAGCAGCAGGAAGACCATCGCCGGGAACTGGGTCGTGAAGTGCACCCACATCCCGAGCCGGGTCCCCGGCTCCCGCCAGGAGGCGGCGATCTGGCGCCGTACGTAGGCCGCGCCCTGGTGCGGGAGCGGCTCCGGCTCGTGGCCCTCCGGGTGGTCCTTCAGGAACAGCAGCACCAGCACGAGCACCACGGCCCCGGCGACCGCGCTGCCCGCGAACGCCGCCGTCCAGCCGATGCCGTGCAGCAGCCGGGCCAGGACGAGCGTGGAGACGAGGTTGCCGGCCATGCCCACCAGGCCCGCGAACTGGGCGACGAGCGGCCCGCGCCGGGCCGGGAACCACCGGGTGCCCAGCCGCAGCACGCTGATGAAGGTCAGCGCGTCACCGCAGCCCAGCAGCGCCCGGGAGGCGAGCGCCGTGCCGTACGACGGGGAGAACGCGAAGCCCAGCTGCCCGGCCGTGAACAGCACCGCCCCGAGGGCCAGCACCTTCTTGGTGCCGAGCCGGTCGACGAGCAGGCCGACGGGTATCTGCATGCCCGCGTAGACCAGCAGCTGGAGGATGGAGAAGGTGGACAGGGCCGAGGCGTTGACGTGGAAGCGGTCGGCGGCGTCGAGGCCGGCCACGCCCAGGGATGTGCGGAAGATGACCGCGACGAAGTAGACCGAGACGCCCGTGCCCCAGACGGCCAGGGCCCGGCGGCCACCGGGTGGATCGCCCGGCAGTGTGCCGGCGCTCATCGGACCTCCCCCGGGCCAGGTGCGAGAACCAGCTGACGTGGCGGTGGACGAGTCCGACGGCCGCCTCGGCGTCCCCGGAGCGCAGCGCTTCGAGGATCTCCTCGTGTTCGGTGAGGGTCTTGGCGATCCGGTCGGGGTGGGAGTGCAGGACGGCTACGCCCATGCGGAGCTGGCGGTCGCGCAGCTGGTCGTAGAGGCGGGAGAGGATCTCGTTGCCGCCGCTGCGGACGATCTCGGCGTGGAAGCAGCGGTCGGTGACGGCGGCCGCGGCCAGGTCTCCGGCGGCGGCCTGCTCCTTCTGCCGGGTGAGGAGCGCTTCGAGGCGCTCGATGAGCCCGGGGGGCGCGGGCACGGCCTTGCGCGCCGCGTGCTCCTCGACGAGCAGCCGGGTCTCCACCACGTCGGCGATCTCCTGCGCGGAGACGGGCAGCACGAGGGCGCCCTTCTTCGGGTAGAGCCTGATCAGCCCCTCGACCTCCAGCCGGAGCAGCGCCTCGCGCACCGGTGTGCGGGAGACGCCGACGGCCTCGGCGAGTTCGCCCTCCGTGAGCAGGGTCCCGCCCTCGTAGCGGCGCTCCAGGACGCCCTGCTTGACGTGGGTGTACACGCGGTCGGCGGCGGGAGGGTGCTTCACGGCCAGGGTCATGCGGACAGCATAGATACAACAGGTACGCATGGATGCATCCGTCCATGATGCGGACTCACGCGGACTCACACGGCCTCGAATGTCACACGTCTGTGGCAAAGGGCGGGTCCCCCTCGGCAACAGCACAACCAACTGTGCTAGTTACAAGTCAGACACGTGCGGCTCCTTTCCCCTCGTCCTCAATTCGGCCGCACGCCTGGGGCATTCAACGCAATCGGGGTAATTCACTTGATAACCGGCATTAAGGGCACCCGTCTCCGTAGAGCCGCGGCCGTCGCCGTCACCACCGGCGCCATGCTCGCGACCGGAGCCCTCACCGTTGCGCCGGCGCAGGCCGCCACGGCGCCCACGATCGCCGCCAAGGGCGGCTACGTGATGAACAACGCGACCGGCAAGTCGCTCTACACCAAGGCTGCCGACACGCGTCGCTCCACCGGCTCGACCACCAAGATCATGACGGCCCTGGTGGTGCTGAAGCAGTCGAACCTCAACCTGGACAGCAAGGTCACGATCCAGAAGGCGTACAGCGACTACATCGTCGACAACAACTGGGCGTCCAACGCCAAGTTGATCGTCGGCGACAAGGTCACCGTCCGCCAGCTGCTGTACGGGCTGATGCTGCCGTCCGGCTGCGACGCGGCGTACGCGCTCGCCGACAAGTTCGGCTCGGGCTCGACGCGGGCGGCGCGCGTGAAGTCGTTCATCGGCAAGATGAACACCACGGCCAAGAACCTGGGTCTGAAGAACACCCACTTCGACTCGTTCGACGGCATCGGCAAGGGCAGCAACTACTCCACGCCGCGCGACCTGACGAAGATCGCCAGCAGCGCCATGAAGAACTCCACGTTCCGCACGGTCGTCAAGACGAAGAAGTACACGGCGAAGACGACCACGAAGTCCGGCGGCACGCGGACGATGGCCGCGTGGGAGAACACCAACCCGCTGCTCGCGAGCTACACCGGCGCGATCGGCGTGAAGACCGGTTCCGGCCCGGAGGCCAAGTACTGCCTGGTCTTCGCGGCCACGCGGAACGGCAAGACGGTCATCGGCACGGTCCTCACCTCGACCGACTTGACCACGCGCAAGACGGACGCGACGAAGCTGCTCAACTACGGCTTCGCCAAGTAGGACGGGATCGAACGAAGGGGGCTCACCGCCATCGGCGGTGAGCCCCCTTCCGATGTCAAACGGCGCTCCGCTGACGGCGCTCCAGCGCCCGGGCCGCCTTCCGCCGCCCCCCGGCCAGCACGTTCACGGGCGAGCCCGCCCCGGCTCCCGGCTCCAGCTGCCAGCCGCGGACCCGTGCCGCGACGCGGGCCAGCCGCTGGTCGCCGGGCCGTACGTCGACGGAGAACAGCGACTCGTCGGGCGTACGGTCGTCGCCGCCCCAGCGGACGACACCGTCGAGTTCGGCGAGGATGTCGCGGATCACGACCTCCTGCTGCGGGAAGAAGCCGCCCCGGACGCCGCGCGGGTGGAAGCCCGGCCGGATCCGTACCGCCGTGCCCGACGCCAGATTGGACTCCGGCCGGCCCCTGCCGACCCCGGACGGGTCCTGCCAGCCGACGACGTCGCCCCGGCGCAGGGCGTCGACCTCGTAGTGGAACCGGCGCACCAGGTGGACGAGGACGGTCTCCACGTCGCCCATCCGTACGGCGACCCCCTTGAGCGGGGTGCCGGGGACGGGCCGGGTGTAGACGGTGCCGCCGTCGTCGGCGACGTTCTCCATCTCCCAGCCGTTGTGGGAGCGCGAACCGGCCCGCACGCGCCGGGTCCGATCCTGCGCGCTGCGCAGGGCGTCCCGTACGCGGGCCGGAATGGGGTTGTGCGCGTCGGCGTACGCCTGGGACAGGAACTGCGAGACGGGCAGGGCGGCGACGCCCACGGCACCGCCGAGGGCGGCGACACGGCCGAGCAGGGCACGGCGGGACAGTCCGCGGCGGTGCGCGGCGGCCGGGCGGGGCCCTCTGCGGGTGATGCGGGGGAACTGGGGAGGTTGAGGTTCAACGGTCTCTCATTCCGGCGGTTCACGCGTGACGAGCGATGCTGTTGTACTTCTCGAAGATCTGGTAGACGGCCAGGCTCCGGTGCGTCTGGGCCTCGACGTCGGGGTCCCAGGCCCGGTAACGGCGCAGGAGTTCGGTGATCTCGAACTCGGCGAGGTCCAGGCGCATGGACCGCGGGGTGGTGACACGGTCACCGGGCGGCAGTCGGCCGCCGGGCCTGCCCCGGGTGCCCCACAGATGGATCAGGGCCGCGGTGCGCACGCTGAACGCGTTGTCCTTGTTCAGCCGCTGCCACACGGCCCAGAGGTCGGCGTCCTTGCCCGGGTCGCGGTGGTCGCCGGTGGTGTAGCCCCAGCCGACGCAGTGGTTCCAGGCCTGGATGGCGTCGGTCGCGCTGATCTCGCCGATGCCGGTGGGCGAGTCCCTGACGGAGCCGGAGCCGGTGAGGTGGTGGTCGGCGACCTGCTGGTCGGTGGCCTGGTCGGACAGGCCGTAGTCGCGCATGGCCCAGTAGACGACCGTCTGGATCAGGGCCTTGCGCATCGAGTACGTGTGCGACAGCCCGGTGATCAGCTCGTCCTGGTCCTGGATCGCGCCGACGGCCTGGGCGTTGGTCCAGAGCCGCGCGTCACTCCCGATGCCGCCCAGGTCCGGCCGCCCGATCGACCGCATGTACCGCGAGAGGTCGGACCGCAGCGCGGGCACCTGGCGGGTGTCGAAGGCGACGTCCGGGACGGCGGGCCGCGGCCGGTCGAACACGCCCTGCCCGGTGTCCCGTCCGGAGGCGATGTCGACGTCCACCTCGAGCTGCCCGTCGCCCGAGCCGAGGGTGCGGACGACGAACTGGTCGTAGGCCCAGTCGCCGGGCAGCGGGCGCCCGGCGTTGCCGTCGAAGCCCGGGGACATGTCGGCCACGAAGCTCGCCGTGGAGCTGCCGGCCGCGCCGACCCGCGCGCAGACGTTGCGGGAGCCGTAGACGCCGATCTCGTACGGGTGGCCGGAGTCCGCCATCGCCTCCTTGACGCCCTTGAAGTGAGGCAGGACGTGCGCGGTGATCTCGGCGTCGATGGCGTCGAAGTCGACCGCGAAGAAGATCCGCGTGCCCTTCCTGAAACCGTGGTCCAGGGCGGCGTTGACCGCCGCGTACCCGGCCGTCCGCCCGGCGACGTAGTCGAAGTCCGAGGCGTCGTTGTTCACCGTCTGGTAGATCGGGAAGCAGCGCAGGCCGTGCTCGGCGATGGTCGTGAGCTCGCCCGGCTGTATCGCCTTCTCCGGCAGGGACGTGGCGCTCGGGTTGGTGAGGTAGCGGCCGACGTACGTGATGCCGGCCGCCTTGAGCGTCGCCGCCCGCTCCGGGGTGACCTTCGCGACCGTGTCGCAGGCCTTCCCCTGGCGTGACTGGTCACCGTAGGACGCCAGCAGGGAGGCTGAGGTGGCGAAGTCGCCCTCGCCCGTGACCGGGAGCGCGACGAAGCTCTGGAAGGCCCGGACGGCGGCGGCGAGGTAGGAGTCGAAGCTGTCCGTGAGGGCGACGGGCCGCCGGTTGACGACCATCCCGGCGGAGAACATCCGGACCCAGACGCCCTGGTCGCCCTGGAGCACGGCGTGCGCCTTCAGGGCCGACTGGGTGCCGGGGCCGAAGTTCCCGTTGGCGGTGCCGTCCGCCATGCCGAGCTCGTACTGCACGCCCAGGACCAGCGCCCTGGCCGTGTCCCGGGACACCCGCCCGTCACAGGCCACGGCGAAGAAGTCCTGCCGGGCGAGGTAGCGGCCGTTGAGCCAGCGCTGCACATCACGGACCTGCCGGGTTCCGGAGTCACCGAGGACGTACGAGTCCATCGTCAGCAGTGCCTTGAACACCTTGGGCGTCAGACCGGCGCCGGGCAGGGCCTGTTCGACGCCCATGTCCGTCTTCAGCTTCGTGACGGCCGCCCGGGTCCGCTCCCCGTACGTGCCGTCCAGGTCGCCGCCGTCGTACCCCTTGCAGTACAGACCGGACTGGATGACGCGGCAGAAATCGGGAGAGGGGACCGTGTCCGCGTCGAGCTCGGGGTACTTGGCGGTCAGCGTGGACAGCGTCGTGGGACCGAAGCTGTCGGACAGCGCCGTGATGCCCAGCTCGTACTGCAACGCACGGGTCAGGGCGTACAGGGTCGCCCAGTCGGCCTCGCCGGTCTCCTCCACGGTCGTGCCGATACGGCTGCCGTAGACGGAGTTCACGAATCTCTGGGCCTTGAGCACCATGGCGTTGCGCATGGAGAGTGATCGTATGTCCGGCTAAACCGCTTACTGTGCGGTATTTGGGAGAGATCTGGGGAGCTTCATAAGCGGTTCGGCATACGGTCGGCGAACTCTCCGGACAGACGCCGGCGGCCCCCCGCCCGAGGGCAGGGGGCCGCCGGCGTTTCGGCTCACGCCCAGGTGATCAGACGCTTCGGCTGCTCCAGGATCGCCGCCACGTCCGCCAGGACCTTCGAACCCAGCTCGCCGTCGACCAGACGGTGGTCGAAGGACAGGGCCAGGGTGGTGACCTGGCGGGGCTTCACCTTGCCCTTGTGGACCCACGGCTGGAGCTTGATCGCGCCGACCGCGAGGATCGCGGACTCGCCGGGGTTGAGGATCGGCGTGCCCGTGTCGACGCCGAAGACGCCGACGTTGGTGATCGTCACCGTGCCGCCCTGCATGGCCGCCGGGGACGTCTTGCCGTCCCGGGCCGTCGACACCAGTTCGCCCAGCGACTCGGCGAGCCGCGGCAGCGTCTTGGCGTGGGCGTCCTTGATGTTCGGGACGATCAGGCCGCGCGGGGTCGCGGCCGCGATGCCCAGGTTCACGTAGTGCTTGACCACGATCTCCTGGGCGGCCTCGTCCCAGGACGCGTTGACGTCCGGGTTGCGCCTGATCGCGACGAGCAGTGCCTTGGAGATCAGCAGGAGGGGGTTCACGCGCAGGCCCGCGAACTCCTTGTCCTCCTTCAGCTCCTCGACCAGCTTCATCGTGCGCGTCACGTCGACCGTCACGAACTCCGTGACATGCGGCGCCGTGAACGCCGAGCCGACCATCGCCGCCGCCGTCGCCTTGCGGACGCCCTTGACCGGGATGCGGGTCTCGCGGGTCGTGTCGTACGACACGACGGCCGGCGCGGGTGCCGGGGCGGCGGTCGCGGGGACGGCGGGGACCTCCGGCCGCGGTGCCTGCGGCTGGGCCACCGCCGCGTGCACGTCATCGCGGGTGATGATGCCGTCCGGGCCGGTCGGGGCGACCGTCGTCAGGTCGACGCCCAGGTCCTTGGCCAGCTTGCGGACCGGGGGCTTGGCCAGCGGGCGTTCCTTGACGGCGGGGGCTGCGGTGGCGGCGGCCGAGGGCGCCCCTCCATGGCCGTTCAGCTCCGTCTGGATCGCCGTCGAGACCTGCTGGACGGGGACCTCCGGGCCCTTGCGGGGGCGACGGCGGGTGGACGAGGCCGCCACGCCGTAGCCGACGAGGACCGGCTGGCGGCCCGAGCCCTCCGCCTTGGGCTCCTCCGCGGGCCGGGGCGCCGCGGGCTGCTCGGCGGCGGGCGCGGTCCCGGCCTCGGGCGCGGCCCCTCCGCTCACGTCGACCGCGATGATCGACGTGCCCACGTCGACCGTGGTGCCCTCGGGGAAGTGCAGATCCCTGACCACGCCGTCGTACGGGATGGGCAGCTCGACGGCGGCCTTCGCCGTCTCGACCTCGCACACCACCTGGCCGTCGGTGACCGTGTCGCCGGGCTGGACGAACCACTTGAGGATCTCGGCCTCGGTGAGCCCCTCACCCACGTCCGGCATCTTGAACTCGCGTACGGACGCTTCCGTCATCGTCGTCACGACCCTCTCCTCAGTACGCCAGCGAGCGGTCGACGGCATCCAGCACCCGGTCCAGGTTCGGCAGGTACTCCTCCTCCAGGCGGGCAGGCGGGTACGGCGCGTGGTAGCCGCCGACGCGGAGCACCGGGGCCTCCAGGTGGTAGAAGCAGCGCTCCGTGATCCGCGCGGCGATCTCCGCGCCCGAACCGAAGAACACCGGGGCCTCATGGACGACGACCAGGCGGCGGGTCTTCTCCACCGACGTCTGGATCGAGTCGAAGTCGAGCGGGGAGACCGAGCGCAGGTCCAGGACCTCCAGGTTCCTGCCCTCCTCGGCGGCCGCGTTCGCGACCTCCATGCAGAGCTTCACCATCGGGCCGTAGGCGGCGAGGGTGAGGTCGGTGCCCTCGCGGACCACCTGGGCCTTGTGCAGCGGGCCCGGGATCGCCTCGGTGTTGACCTCGGCCTTGTCCCAGTAGCGGCGCTTGGGCTCGAAGAAGATCACCGGGTCGTCGCTCTGGATGGCCTGCTGCATCATCCAGTACGCGTCCGAGGAGTTGGACGGGCTGACGATCTTCAGTCCCGAGACGTGCGCGAAGAGCGCCTCGGGGGACTCCGAGTGGTGCTCCACCGCGCCGATGCCGCCGCCGTAGGGGATGCGCACGACGACCGGGAGCTTGACCTTGCCCAGGGAGCGGGCGTGCATCTTCGCGAGCTGTGTGACGATCTGGTCGTACGCCGGGAAGACGAAGCCGTCGAACTGGATCTCCACCACCGGGCGGTAGCCGCGCAGGGCCAGGCCGATCGCCGTGCCGACGATGCCCGACTCGGCCAGCGGGGTGTCGATGACGCGGCTCTCGCCGAAGTCCTTCTGCAGGCCGTCCGTCACCCGGAAGACGCCGCCGAGCTTTCCGACGTCCTCGCCCATGATCAGGACCTTGGGGTCGGCCTCCAGGGCGTGGCGCAGCGACTCGTTGATCGCTTTGGCGAGTGCCATCTTGTCGGCCATGTCAGTTGCCCCCCTCATCCGCGAACGACGCCTGGTACGCGGCGAACTGGGCGCGCTCCTCGTCGACGAGCGCGTGTCCGTCCGCGTAGACGTTCTCGAAGATCGCGAAGTGGTCCGGGTCCGGCATGGCACGGACCGCCTCGCGCACTCGTTTTCCCAACGCCTCGGACTCGGTCTCCAGTTCCTCGAAGAATCCCTCGTCCGCGTGGTTTGAGGTCTCCAGGAACCGGCGAAGGCGCAGGATCGGGTCCTTGGCCTCCCAGGCCTGGCGCTCCTCGTCGCCCCGGTAGCGGCTCGGGTCGTCGGAGGTGGTGTGGGCGCCCATGCGGTAGGTGAACGCCTCGACGAGGGTCGGGCCCTCGCCGGCACGGGCCCGCTCCAGGGCCCAGCGGGTGACCGCGAGGCAGGCGAGCACGTCGTTGCCGTCGACCCGTACGCCCGGGAAGCCGAAGCCCTGCGCGCGCTGGTAGATCGGGACGCGGGACTGCTTCTCGGTGGGCTCGGAGATGGCCCACTGGTTGTTCTGGCAGAAGAACACGACCGGGGCGTTGTAGACCGCGGAGAAGGTGAACGACTCGGCCACGTCGCCCTGGCTGGAGGCGCCGTCGCCGAAGTAGGCGATCACCGCGCTGTCGGCACCGTCCTTGGCCACGCCCATCGCGTAGCCGGTGGCGTGCAGCGTCTGGGAGCCGATGACGATCGTGTAGAGCTGGAAGTTGTTGCTGTTCGGGTCCCAGCCGCCGTTGTTCACACCCCGGAACATGCCGAGCAGGTTGGTCGGGTCCACCCCGCGGCACCAGGCGACGCCGTGCTCGCGGTAGGTCGGGAAGACGTAGTCGTCCTCGCGGGTGGCGCGGCCGGAGCCGATCTGGGCGGCCTCCTGGCCGAGCAGCGAGGCCCACAGGCCCAGCTCGCCCTGGCGCTGCAGGGCGGTGGCCTCGGCGTCGAAGCGGCGGGTGAGCACCATGTCGCGGTACAGGCCGCGGAGCTCTTCCGGGGTGACCCCGGCGACGTACTTGTCGTACTCGGCGTTCTTGACGCGCTTACCCTCGGGCGTCAGCAGCTGCACGAGCTGGGGCTCGGCGGCCTTCTTCGCGGCTGCGGGCTTCTTCGCGGCCGCGGCCTTCTTGGCAGGCGCGCGGGTGGTGCCCTTGGTGCCGGTGGTGCCGGCCTTGCTTCCGGCGCTGCGTCGCGATGTGCGCGCGGCAGTGCTCTCCACGGTCACGTGTGCTCCTCCGTCGGTCCGGCCCCCGGGGTTGCCGGTAGGCCAGTGCGGCTCACCTGTTCTCGACCACCGGGGCACGGGGTGGGTGCCACTCGGCCGGGAACAGGCGTGACAGGTGCCCCGGCGAGCGCCCTGCAACAAGCACGTTACCCAGTGCTCCACATTTCTGTGAAACCCCATCTGACCTGCGATTTTGCTTGGATTTCCAAGTAAATCGGAAAGGTGGTGAAGGGGCCCTGGTCACAGCCTTGCAGGAGGCCGGAGCTACCGCACGTTAACCCGGTGACCCAGGTCACGGGAAGAGTTGACTTGTGGGCGCGCCGAAACGGCACGCGCGCGTGGGCCCCGTTTCCGGGTCCCACGCGCGCGTGGATCGTGCGTCGTTCGTTGTCCGGGTCAGCCCTCCGCGCCGGCGACGACGCCGCCGCCCGTGGCGCCCGCGTCCGTGCCGCCCGTGTCGTCCGGCGGCGTCTCCGGGTCCGAGGGCTCCTCGTCCGTCGGCTCGCCGGTCGGCTCCGCGGTGGTCGGCTGGTCCGTCGGCTGGTCCGTCGGCGTCTCGGGAGTGGTCGGGGACGGCGTGTAGGACGGGGTGTACGACGGGGTCCATCCGCCGCCGCCGGAGCTCGTGCCGGTGCCGTCGTCCGTCGACGTGTCGGTCGGCTCATCCGTCGTCTCGTCGCTCGGCGTCTCGCTCGGAGTCTTCTTCTCCTCCGTCTGCGAGGTGGTGGGCGACTTCTTGTTGTCGGTGGGATCCTTCGTGTCGCCGCCCATGTTCTGCAGCGCCAGGGCGACACCCGCCGCCACGGCGATCACCGCGAGCACGGCGAGGATCCACATCTTGCCGCGGCCGCTGCCCTTGTTGCCGCGGCCCTCGAAGCCGCCGTCGTCCCCGCCGCCGTAGCCGGCGGGGAGTATCGGCGAGGGGATCTGAGCGGTGCCGGAGACATCACCGGGGTGGCCCATCACGGCCGTGTGGGCGAAGCCGCCCGACGGGGTGTGCCGGCCGTCGTGCATGTCGACCGGGCCGGTGTTCCAGGTGCCGGTGTGGCCGCCCTGGTCGTAGAGCATCTGGAGCGCGTACTGGACCAGCCCGCGCATCTCCTCGGCCGTCTGGAAACGGTCGTCGGGCTCCTTGGCGAGGGAGCGCATGACCATGCCGTCCAGCTCCGGCGGGCAGACGTCGGAGGCCTCGGACGGCGGCGTCGGGATGTCCTGGACGTGCTGGTAGACCACCGACAGCGGGGTCTCGCCGGTGAACGGCGGGCGCAGCGAGAGGAGTTCGTAGAGCAGGCAGCCCGTGGCGTACAGGTCGGAGCGGTGGTCGACGGCCTTGCCGAGCGCCTGCTCCGGGGACAGGTACTGCGGGGTGCCCATGACCATGCCGGTCTGCGTCATCGTGGACTGCGCGCCGTGCAGGGCGCGGGCGATGCCGAAGTCCATCACCTTCACGGCGCCGTTGTGCGTGATGATGACGTTGGCAGGCTTGATGTCGCGGTGCACGATGCCGTGCTGGTGCGAGTAGGCCAGCGCCTCCAGGACGCCCGAGACGATGATCAGGGCCTGCTCGGGGCCCGGCGCCTCCGCGTTCAGCAGCAGGTCGCGGATGGTGCGGCCCTCGACCAGCTCCATGACGATATAGGGGAGCGGCTGACCGCCCACGATGTCCTCGCCGGAGTCGTACACGGCGACGATCGCGTGGTGGTTGAGGCCCGCCACCGACTGGGCCTCACGTGTGAAGCGCGCCTTGGACACCGGGTCCTCGGCGAGGTCGGAACGGAGCAGCTTGACAGCGACGGTGCGCCCGAGGCGGACGTCCTCGGCGGCGAACACCTCGGCCATGCCGCCCCGGCCGAGTCTGTGGGTCAGCCGGTACCGGCCGTCCCCGACCAACCCGCCGTTACCCCAGACCTCCGGCGCGTCCGACATGCCGCCGCCAGTCGCCTCGGGTTCGGACGGGCCCTGAGCGCGCTGCTGCTGTGCCATCAGTCCTCGCCGTCGTTTCTGCCCGCGGTGCGCGCGGTGTTGTTACGGTCTCCGTCGGCCACGCTACAGCCTCCGCGCAAGCCGCCGGTCCGAGACGGGTGCCGGGACCGGCACGGGACGGACGCGCCATGAAACCTTTACTCAGCACTCTCGTGCAAATTCTGTGTACCGGCCGCACGTCCCCGGTAACGCTTCCGCGACGCTTCTTTCGCGTACGGTCACGGAACGGGCACCGAGCTTGACGTGTCCGTGCCCTGGGGCAGACTTGGCCGGGAATGGCGGTTTGGATCAACGACGGATCTGACGGATCAGACGGATCGGCAGCAGCTCCTCAAGGAGCTACGGGGGACACGGAACATGAGCCAGGACGGCGCACAGGGGCAGTACACGGGGCGGGCGCTCGCCAGTGGCCGCTATCAGCTGCGTGACCTCCTCGGCCAGGGCGGCATGGCCTCGGTGCACCTCGCGTACGACAGCGTGCTCGACCGGCAGGTCGCGATCAAGACACTTCACACCGAGCTCGGCAGGGAGCAGGCCTTCCGCGAGCGGTTCCGCCGCGAGGCCCAGTCCGTGGCCAAGCTCACGCACACCAACATCGTCTCGGTCTTCGACACCGGCGAGGACACCCTCGACTCCATGACGACGCCGTACATCGTCATGGAGTACGTCGAGGGCCGCCCGCTCGGCTCGGTCCTCGACGAGGACGTGGCGCGGCAGGGCGCGATGCCCGCCGACAAGGCGCTGAAGATCACGGCGGATGTGCTGGCCGCGCTGGAGATCAGCCACGAGATGGGCCTGGTCCACCGCGACATCAAGCCGGGCAACGTGATGATGACCAAGCGCGGTGTGGTCAAGGTCATGGACTTCGGCATCGCCCGCGCCATGCAGTCCGGCGTGACGTCCATGACGCAGACCGGGATGGTCGTCGGCACCCCGCAGTACCTCTCGCCGGAACAGGCCCTCGGCCGCGGTGTGGACGCCCGCTCCGACCTGTACTCGGTCGGCATCATGCTGTTCCAGCTGGTCACCGGGCGGCTGCCGTTCGAGGCGGACTCGCCGCTGGCCATCGCGTATGCACACGTCCAGGAGGAGCCGCCGGTTCCGTCCACGATCAACCGCGCGCTGCCGCCGGCCGTGGACGCGCTGATCGCCCGGGCGCTGAAGAAGAATCCCAACGAGCGTTTCCCCAGCTCCGAGGCGATGCGCGACGAGTGCCTGCGGGTGGCGGCGTCGTTCCAGGCCGCCCCGCCGAGCATCGTCCCGGGCACCCAGGCACCGAGCGGCGCGGGCGTCGGCTCGGCCGTGTTCCCGCCGGTCGACCAGGCGCCCCCGGCCGCCTCGGGCCAGGTCCAGACGCCGTACCAGCCGACCCCGCCGCCGAACCCGTACGGCACCCCCGCCCCGTCGGCGCCGTCCCCGGCGTACGGCTATCCGCAGCAGGGCGGCTACCAGACGCCGAACCCGGCCGCGTACTCCCCGCAGCCGGGCCCGTCGACCCCGCCGCCGTACAACCTCACGCCCCAGACCGCGCCCGCCCCGCAGGGCGGCGGCAAGACCAACAAGCCGGTGATCATCGGCTCCGTCATCGTGTCCGTGCTCGCGGTCGGCGGACTGGTCACGGCCCTGCTGATGAACGGCGGCGGCAAGGACGACAAGGGCGGCGGGGGCAGCGGCGCGAGCGCCTCGGCCTCGGCCTCCAAGAAGGCCGGTTACCGCGGGCCGGACACGTCGAGGACGATCGACACCGAGGAGTGCACGGAGCCGGAGGAGTCGTACAACGACCCCGAGAAGATCCAGATCCCGGACTTCAAGTTCATGAACATCGCGTCGGTCAAGTCCTGTGCCCAGGCGGCCGGCTGGCAGGTCAGCACCAAGAACGTGGACGAGAACACCTACGGCGAGGGCACGGTCATGAACCAGTTCCCGTCCAAGGGCACCGACGTCGACCCCGACGACATGCCGGTCATCGAGCTCAACGTCTCGACGGGCAACCCGCCGTCCTGACGCCCCGGACATGGGGAAGGGCCCGGCGGCTTCGGCCGCTGGGCCCTTTTCGTTCGGGCGGGTAGGTACCGGTCCTAGAGGTACGGCCCGCCCGAACGGGCGCCCGGCTGCTGCTCGTCGAGGCCGTCACCGACACCCGGCGGGAGGGCGCGGCGCATCTGCTCCAGCTGGGCGCGGGCGGCCATCTGCTGGGCGAACAGCGTCGTCTGGATCCCGTGGAAGAGCCCTTCGAGCCAGCCGACCAGCTGGGCCTGCGCGATGCGCAGTTCCGCGTCGCTGGGGGTCGCCTCGTCGGTGAAGGGCAGCGAGAGCCGCTCCAGCTCCTCGACCAGCTCGGGCGCCAGACCGTCCTCCAGCTCCTTCACCGAGCTGGCGTGGATGTCCTTGAGCCGGGCCCGGCTGGCCTCGTCCAGGGGCGCCACGCGCACTTCCTCCAGCAGCTGCTTGATCATGCTGCCGATCCGCATGACCTTGGCGGGCTGCTCCACCTGTTCCGTGACCGGGATCTCGCGGGAGTCCTCGTCTCCGCTGCCGCCACCGAGTGCCATACCGTCCTGGCCCACGACCAGGATCTGCGGGCTCTCCGGCGACCGTTCGTTTCTCGGCATCTCCATGTCGCCATTCTCTCGCACGCCTGCACCTCACCTCCGTGGTGCCCCCACAAGAAGCTGATCCACCCTGTTTCGACAGACGTATCGGGCAGTGCCCGGGTTGCTCACCCAAGGGCGGTTCCGCCTCACGGGTGAGACGCGGCAGACGGGTTTCGCAGTGGTCCGGCCTCCGGGCGCCAAGAGGCCGTGACGTATCGGCATATCCGGATGGTGCAGCGATTCCGTCCGTCGGCCGAACCCGGCATGCCGGATGTGTAGGGGAATGTGAGGCTGATTGCCTGTAAATGACCGAACTTGCCGGGATTGCCCTACCGGGCACGGCGGGAGGGGGTCACCAACGTGACTCCATGGCTACGCGCACTGCGGGCGACCGTACTGGTGGTCGCCCTGGGGGCGGGTGCGGTCGTCTCACCCTGCGGATCTGTTCAGGCCCACGGTTCTGTCCTCGCGTCTGTCCTGGCGTACGACGGTGAGGCCCGGGCCGTTCCGGCCCCCTCCGCTCCCTCGGCCCCGTCCCCGTCCGGCGAGACCTCGCGGGCCGGGACCCGGGCCGGTGAGGGGCGGGAGCGGCCGGGGCGGCCGGAGGAGGCCGAGGAGGAGCGGGAGGCTCGTGAAGCCGGTGAGGCTCGTGAGGCCACCGCCGTGCCCGAGGCGTCCCGGGAGCAGGCTGTCCCCGAGCCCCCCGCACCGACGGCCCCGCCCGTACGTGAGGCCCCAGCCCAGGCCGAACGACCTGTCGGGCCTGTCCTGCGGATCCTGCCCCTGGGCAGCGGGCTGGTGCTCATCGGACTCGGGCTGGGCCTGGCGTTCGTCGGCCTCAGGCTGCGGCGCGTCTAGGGGGCCTGGACCGGACCGTTCTCAGGCCCCCTGCGGGGCGATCAGCAGCACCTTGCCGATGTGGCCGCTGTCCTCCAGGACCTGGTGGGCGGCGGCGGCGTCGCGCATGGGGAGTTCGCGGTCGATGACGGGGCGCAGGTGGCCGCCGGAGAAGAGGGGCCAGACGTGTTCGCGTACGGCCGCGACGATGGCCGCCTTCTCCTCCAGCGGACGGGCCCGCAGGGACGTCGCACTGATCGCGGCGCGCTTGGCGAGCAGCGCGCCGATGTTCAGCTCGCCCTTGACGCCGCCCTGCATGCCGATGATCGCGAGCCGGCCGTTGACGGCGAGGGCCTTGACGTTGCGCTCCAGGTACTTGGCGCCCATGTTGTCGAGGATGACGTCCGCACCGGCGCCGTCCGTGGCCTTCCTGACCTCATCGACGAAGTCCTGCTCCCGGTAGTTGACCAGGATGTCGGCACCCAGTTCGGCGCACCGGTCCAGCTTCTCCTTGGTGCCCGCCGTGACGGCGACCCTGGCACCGACGGCCTTGGCCAGCTGGATCGCCATCGTGCCGATGCCGCTGGAGCCGCCGTGCACGAGGAGCGTCTCGCCGGGGCGCAGGTGGGCGATCATGAAGACGTTCGACCAGACCGTGCAGGTCACCTCGGGCAGTGCCGCGGCCTGCCGCAGCCCGACGCCTTCGGGCACGGGCAGCAGTTGTCCGGCCGGGACCACCACCTTCTCGGCGTAACCGCCGCCGGAGAGCAGCGCGCACACCTCGTCGCCCACGTTCCAGCCGGAGACACCGGTGCCGATCCCGGCGATCCGCCCGGAGCACTCCAGGCCGGGGTAGGGGGGCGTGCCGGGCGGCGGGTCGTAGAAGCCCTGCCGCTGCAGGATGTCGGCCCGGTTGACGGCACCGGCCGTCACCTCGACCAGGACCTCGCCCTCGCCGGGCACGGGATCCGGGACCTCGTCCCAGACCAGCGCCTCGGGCCCACCGGGTTCGGGAATCGTGATCGCATACATGACTGGGACGGTACTCCTCGGTCGCCGGACGGAGTCCTCTCCTCCTCTGGTCGGCTCCTTCTACGTCATTGATCCGGTTCTGGCGAAAATCCATATGCGGGACCGATGAGTTTGCGCGACCGTAAAGGTCTCCCCATGCGTAGCCCACGTACTCGGAAGGACCCGAAGCATGAGCACGCAGACGTCCGGCCTGGCGATCGAGACCGCGGGCCTGGTGAAGACGTTCGGCGAGACCAGGGCCGTCGACGGAGTCGACCTGTCCGTGCCCGCGGGCACGGTCTACGGCGTCCTCGGCCCCAACGGCGCCGGCAAGACCACCACCGTGAAGATGCTCGCCACACTCCTGCGACCGGACGGCGGCGAAGCGCATGTCTTCGGCCACGACATCGTCCGCGAGGCGGACGAGGTGCGCGCCCGGGTGAGCCTCACCGGCCAGTACGCCTCAGTGGACGAGGACCTCACCGGCACCGAGAACCTGGTCCTGCTGGGCCGGCTGCTCGGACACCACAAGAAGGCCGCCCGGGACCGCGCCGCCCAGCTCCTGGAGGCCTTCGGGCTCACGGAGGCCGCCGCGAAGCAGGTCAAGCACTATTCGGGCGGCATGCGGCGCCGGATCGACATCGCCGCGTCCATCCTCAGCACCCCCGACCTGCTGTTCCTCGACGAGCCGACGACGGGCCTCGATCCGCGCAGCCGCAACCAGGTGTGGGACATCGTGCGCGCCGTGGTCGCCCAGGGCACCACCGTGCTGCTGACCACGCAGTATCTGGACGAGGCCGACCAGCTGGCGTCCCGGATCGCCGTCATCGACCGCGGCCGGGTGATCGCCGAGGGCACCAAGGGCGAGCTGAAGTCGTCCGTCGGCGCCGGATCCGTCCATCTACGGCTGAGAGATCCGGATCGGCGGGTCCTCGCGGCCGAGCTGCTGCGCCGGACCCTCGACGCGAAGGTGCAGCTGGAACCCGACCCCGTGGCCCTGACCGCGCGCCTCGGTACGGCGGCGAGCGAGGACACCGCGGCCCAGCAGGCGTCCCGCGCGCTGAGCGAGCTGTCCACGGCCGGGATCACCGTCGACAACTTCTCACTGGGCCAGCCCAGCCTGGACGAGGTGTTCCTCGCCCTCACCGGCCACGACACGCACGCCCCGGACCGCCCGGCCGGCTCCGGTGCCTCCCACGACCCGAAGGACGAGGTGGCGGCATGAGCACCACGACGACCACCGAGGCCAAGGAACTCGCCCCGGTCAGCACCGAGTCCCTCGCGGCCCTGCTCATCGCCAAGGAGCGGCCCTCGCGGCCCAGCGCCTGGTCGGCATCGATGACCTTCGGCTGGCGGGCCATCCTCAAGATCAAGCACGTGCCGGAGCAGCTCTTCGACGTCACGGCCTTCCCGATCATGATGGTGCTGATGTACACGTACCTGTTCGGCGGGGCACTGGCCGGCTCGCCGAAGGAGTACATCCAGTTCCTGCTGCCGGGCATCCTCGTGATGTCGGTCGTGATGATCACGATGTACACGGGTGTCTCGGTCAACACGGACATCGAGAAGGGCGTCTTCGACCGGTTCCGCACCCTGCCGATCTGGCGGCCGTCGACCATGGTCGGCTATCTGCTCGGCGACGCCCTGCGGTACACGATCGCCTCGGTCGTGATGCTCACCGTCGGCATGATCCTGGGCTACCGGCCGGACGGCGGGATCGGCGGTGTGCTCGCCGGGATCGCCCTGCTGGTGCTCTTCTCGTTCGCCTTCTCGTGGATCTGGACGATGTTCGGACTGATGCTGCGCACCGAGAAGTCGGTGATGGGCGTCAGCATGATGGTGATCTTCCCGCTCACCTTCCTGTCCAACGTGTTCGTCGACCCGACGACCATGCCGGGCTGGCTCCAGGCGTTCGTGAACAACAGCCCCATCACCCATCTGGCGTCGGCGGTGCGCGGCCTGATGGGCGGCGACTGGCCGGCCGACGAGGTCGCCTGGTCGCTGGGCTGGGCCGCTCTGTTCGTCCTCGTCTTCGGGCCGATCACGATGCGGCTGTACAACCGGAAGTAACGCTCGTTCAGTTGCGGGGCATCGGCGGCATCGGACGGATGTCGGGGGCGACCTGGGTCGCCGGTGTCTTCCGCACGATCGTGATGAGCCGGTCGGTCAACTCCAGTCTCCCCACGGACGGATCGTCGTAGCCGAGTACCCGGTGGCCGCGTATGACGCTGACCACCAGGTCGGCGATCTCGCGCGGGGTCTTGCCCACCTCGGCCTTGACGACCGGCCGTTCGACGATGTCGAGCCCGCTGCCCTGCTGGATGAGGTCCTCCATCACCATGCCGGCGGAGGGGCTGAGCACGGAGAGGCCCAGCAGGCGTCCGGCGGCGCTGGCGCTGGTGATGACCGCGTCGGCGCCGGACTGCTTGAGCAGCGGCGCGTTCTCCTCCTCCCGCACCGTGGCCACGATCTTCGCCCCGCGGTTGAGCTGCCGGGCCGTCAGCGCCACCAGGACCGCGGTGTCGTCGCGCTGGGTCGCGATGATGATCTGGCGTGCCTTGTGCACCTCGGCCCGCTTCAGCACCTCGCTGCGGGTGGCGTCCCCGACGATGCCCGCGTAGCCCTCCGCAGTCGCGGCGTCGACGACCTTGGAACTGGGGTCGACCACGACGACCTGTTCCTTCTTCAGGCCCGTCGCGCAGACGGTCCGGATCGCCGACCTGCCCTTCGTGCCGAAGCCGATGACGACGGTGTGATCGCGCAACGTGGACCTCCAGCGGGTCAGGCGCCACTCGTCCCGGGTCCGTTCGGTGAGGGCTTCGAGGGTGGTGCCGACCAGGATGATCAGGAACAGCACGCGCAGGGGCGTGATGACGAGGATGTTCGTGAGCCGGGCGGCGTCACCGGCGGGGGTGATGTCACCGTAGCCCGTGGTGGAGAGGGTCACGGTCGCGTAGTAGAAGGCGTCGAGGAGGGTGATGCCGCCGCCCGCGTTGTCGTTGTAGCCGTCGCGGTCGGCGTAGACGATCAGCGCGGTCGCGACAAGGACCACCAGCGCCATGGAGAGGCGCTTGAGGACCTGGCGGATCGGGTGTTCCACCACTTTCTTCGGGAGTTTCACCCGATGGGTCACCAGATGCTCGTCCGCCTGGCGGGCGATCGCGTCCTGGCCCGGAAGTTTCACGTGAAACACACCCCGATTCCAGCGGACGCCCAGGGCAGATCCAGCAGTTCCGCCTCCTGCCCCGGACGGGCACCGCCCGGGGGCACGATGGCGAGCGCGTCGGCCGCAGCGATGCCGCGCAGCATGGCGGGGCCGTTGTAGTGCAGCGGCACGGCCTGGTCACCGCGCAGAACGACGGGCACGAGCCGGGTGTCGTGCGGGTGCCCGTGCACGGCGTCCCGGAGCGGCAGCGTGTACGGCTCCGGGGCCGGGCGGGCCGCGAGGGTCCGCAGCAGCGGCTCGGCGAGCGTCAGCAGTCCGGAGACTGCGGCGAGCGGGTTGCCCGGCAGTCCGACGAGGTGCTGGGTCTCCGTGATGCGGGCCAGCAGCATGGGGTGGCCGGGGCGCACCTTGACGCCGTCCACGAGGAGTTCGGCCCCGATACGGCGCAGGGTCGGGTGGACATGGTCGACGGGGCCCGCGGCGGTGCCGCCGGTGGTGACGATGATGTCGGCGTCGGACGCGGTCACCGCTTTGCGCAGGGCGTAGGCGTCGTCGCGGACGCGTCGTACGACAGTGACCTCGGCGCCGAGCGCGCGCAGCCAGGGCGGCAGCATCGGGCCGAGCGCGTCCCGGATCAGACCGTCGTGCGGCAGCCCTTCGGTGAGCAACTCGTCGCCGAGGACGAGGACTTCGGCACGGGCGCGGGGTACGGCGGAGACCGTGTCGTATCCGGCTGCCGCGGCGAGCCCGAGGACGGCCGGGGTGACGAGGGTGCCGACGGGCAGGAGCTGGTCGCCGGTGCGGCACTCCTGGCCCCGGGGCCGGATGTCCTGGCCGGGGGCGACGCTCCTGGTCGCGTGCAGACGGCCCTTGTCGTCGGCACGGCCGTGCTCGCTGCGCAGAACGGCCGTGGTGTCCGCGGGGATACGGGCGCCGGTGGCGATCCGGACGGCCTCGCCGTCCGTCAGGGGCGCCTGAGCGGTGTGCCCGGCCAGGACGCCCTCGTCCCGTACGTCCCAGGGGGCGGGCCCGCAGACCGCCCAGCCGTCCATCGCTGAGGTGTCGAAGGAGGGGAGATCGGTGAGGGCGTCGAGGGGCGTGGCCAGGGTGAGGCCGAGGGCGGCGTCGAGCGGAACGGAGACAGGCTCGCGGCGGGCGGCCCGGGTGGCGCTCCGGGCGGCGCGCTCGGCGATGTCCCGGGCCTGTGGCCAGGGGGTGGCCCGGTGTCGGGTGTCCGGCTTCCGGGGTGTGCCGGTGCCGTCGTTCTCACCTCGTGCGGCCGGGTCGGGCAGGTGGGTGCCGTTGCTGTTGTTCACGAGGGCGAGCACCTCCTCGACGTCGAGGTCTTCGGCGTCCTCACCGGTGCGGGTGGAGCGGGGGGTCATCCGGCGTCCGGGCGGGTGTCGGGCGTCGCGTCGGGGGCGACGTCGGGCCGGTCCCCCGGGGCTCCCGGGGCTTCAGAGGTGCTCTCCTCCGCCCAGCGGGCGGCGAGGGCCACAGCCTTGCGGGCGGCTTCGGAGACCGCCTCGGGGCCTCCGCCGGCCCGCGCGGCCGCATAGCCGACGAGGAAGGTGGTCAGTGGCGCGGCGGGCCTGGCCACACCGTGGGCGGCGTCGCGGGCGAGGTCGAGCAGCTCTTTCCTATCGACGTCGAGGTCGATACCCAGCTCGTCCTTGACCGCGGAAATC
Organism: Streptomyces sp. CA-179760; assembly: GCF_050937045.1. Taxonomy (NCBI): domain Bacteria; kingdom Bacillati; phylum Actinomycetota; class Actinomycetes; order Kitasatosporales; family Streptomycetaceae; genus Streptomyces; species Streptomyces sp. CA-179760. The sequence goes on along the minus strand of NZ_JBNJLZ010000001.1, from coordinate 4,888,239 downwards.
CATTCATCCAACACGTGCCCATGCTCCCTGATGCGTGCCCTGGCGGAGGCGATGTCGTCCCAGGTGTCGCAGTCGAAGGACGCGACGGGGTCGGAGACGCGGGTGAGGTCGAGCTCGGCGGTGAGGCGCCGCAGGGGAAGTCCGTGCGGACCGCCGTGCCGCTCGGCGAGAAGGGCGAGCGTCTCGCGCAGCCGCCGCGTGCGGTACGCGGCGACGAGCGGCTGGTCGCGGCCGTCGGGGTCGGTCAACAGCACGCCGTCGGCGGCGCTCTCCCATAGCGTGCCCAGCAGCCGGCCGACGGTCCGCTCCTGAAGGAACGGCAGGTCGGCGGAGAGCACCACGACATGCTCCGCCGTGGTGTGCCGGAGTCCGGCGTCGAGCGCGGCGAGCGGTCCGCCGCCGGGCGGGTCCTCGCGGGCCCAGGTCACGGGCCGTGCCGTCGGCCGGGGCGCGGCCACGACGACGGTGGTACGGGCGTCGCCGCACGCGGCGAGCACACGGTCGAGCAGGGCCCGCCCGCCGACGCGCACCCCGGGTTTGTCCGCGCCCCCGAGCCGCCGGGCGGCACCGCCGGCGAGCACGACGGCGTCGTAGGCGGCGGGAGGCTCGTACGCGGTCACCCTCCGAGTATGCGTGCCCCCGCGATCACATGGAACGCGGGGGAACGGAAGTGATCACAGGCAGCAGTTCACGTGCCGAACAGGAATCACAGCGTCCGCAGCAGCACCGCCGGCTGTTCCACGCAGTCCGCCACATAACGGAGGAAGCCGCCCGCCGTGCCGCCGTCGCACACCCGGTGGTCGAAGGTGAGCGAGAGCTGGACGACCTGCCGCACGGCCAGCTCGCCCTCGTGCACCCATGGCTTGGGGACGATGCGGCCGACGCCGAGCATGGCGGCCTCGGGGTGGTTGATGATCGGAGTGGATCCGTCGACGCCGAAGACTCCGTAGTTGTTCAACGTGAAGGTGCCGCCGGTGAGTTCGCCGGGCGTCAGCTTCCCGGCCCGGCCCGCCTCCGTCAGCCGGGCGAACTCCGCGGTCAGCGACTCGGCGTCCCGCGCGTGCGCGTCCCTGACCACCGGGACCACGAGCCCCCGGTCGGTCTGCGCCGCGAAGCCCAGGTGCACGTGGTCGAACTGGACGACCTCCCTGGCCTGCGCGTCCACGGTGGAGTTGAGCTCGGGGAAGCGGGCGAGGGCCGCGGTGCAGATCCGGGCCAGCAGGGCCAGGAGGGAGATCTTCGGCCCGCCTGCCGCGTTCATGGCCGTCCGGGCCCGCATGAGCTCCGTGGCGTCGGCGTCGACCCAGCAGGTCGCGTCCGGGATCTCGCGGCGGCTGCGGGACAGCTTGTCGGCGACGGCGCCGCGCATGCCCTTGAGGGGCGTACGGATCTCGCCCGGGGCGGCTGCCGTGGTGGAGCGGGGCGCGGGGGCCGCCGTCTCGGCGGGGCGGGGCGCGGCACGCAGGGCGTACTCCACGTCCGCCCGCAGGATCAGCCCGTCGGGCCCGGAGCCGGTCAGCTCCCGCAGGTCGAGGCCGTTCTGCCGGGCCAGCCTGCGCACCAGGGGCGAGATCACGGGGAGGGGTCCGTCCTCGGCCTCGGGGACACCTGCCCGCCCGTTCACCGCCGTGGTGAGGGCGGCACCGGCTCCCCGCTCCTGCCGCACCCTGCGCCGCCGCGCGGGTGCCTCGGAGGTGCCGTACCCGACGAGGACGTTGCCCGAGCCCTCGGCGGCGGAGCCCTCGGTGCCTGAGCCCTCGGTGCCTGAGCCCTCGGTGCCGGACAGCGGCCGTTCCCCCACCGCCACCGTGATCAGGGGCGCCCCGACGGGCAGTTCCGTGCCCTCCTCGCCGAAGCGGGCCGTGACCACACCGCCGTAGGGGCAGGGCACCTCGACCATCGCCTTGGCCGTCTCGACCTCGACGACCGGCTGGTCGATGGCGACCACGTCGCCGATCTCCACCAGCCAGCGCACGATCTCCGCCTCGGTGAGCCCCTCCCCGAGGTCGGGCAGCCTGAACTCCAACACCTGTGCCATCAGCTCTCGGCCTCCCACTGCAGACGCCCCACGGCGTCCAGGATCCGGTCCACACCGGGCAGGTGGTGGCGCTCCAGCATCGGCGGCGGATACGGGACGTCGAACCCGGCGACGCGCAGCACCGGCGCCTCCAGGTGGTGGAAGCAGCGCTCCGTGACCCGGGCCGCGATCTCCCCGCCCGGGCCCCCGAAGGAACCCGACTCGTGGACGACGACCGCACGTCCCGTCCGCCGCACCGAGGCGCACACCGTCTCGTCGTCGAACGGCACCAGAGAGCGCAGGTCGACGACTTCGAGGTCCCAGCCCTCGGCCCGGGCCGCCTCGGCCGCCTCCATGCAGACGGGTACGGACGGCCCGTACGTGATGAGTGTGGCGCTCCGGCCCGGGCGCCGCACCACCGCGCGGCCTATCGGTTCAACGGGCGCCGGCTCCTCGGGGTTCCAGGAGTCCTTCGACCAGTACAGCCGCTTCGGTTCCAGGACGACGACCGGGTCGTCGGAGGCGATGGCGGCGCGCAGCAGGCCGTAGGCGTCGGCGACGGTGGCGGGCGTGACCACATGGAGCCCCGGAGTCGCCATGTAGTACGCCTCGGAGGAGTCGCTGTGGTGCTCCACCCCGCCGATGCCGCCGCCGTAGGGGACGCGGATGGTGATCGGCAGGGGCATCTTGCCGCGGGTGCGGTTGCGCATGCGGGCCACGTGCGAGATGAGCTGCTCGAACGCCGGGTAGGCGAAGGCGTCGAACTGCATCTCGACGACCGGCCTGAGGCCGTACATCGCCATGCCGACGGCCGTGCCGAGGATGCCCGCCTCGGCGAGCGGGGTGTCCGTGCAGCGGTCCTCGCCGAACTCCTTCGCGAGTCCGTCGGTGACGCGGAAGACACCGCCGAGGGTGCCGACGTCCTCGCCCATGACGTGCACGGCGGGGTCGGCGGCCATGGCGTCGCGCAGCGCGCGCGTGAGGGCCTGCGCCATGGTGGCCGGCTTGACGGCGACGGTGGTCATCGGTGCGTGCCCCCGTCCGGCTCGGTCTCGGCCTCGGCCGCCAGTTCGGCCCGCAGCTGGTCCCGCTGCTCGCGCAGCTGGGGGGTGGGCTCGGCGTATACGTGGGTGAACAGGTCCATCGGGTCGAGCGCCGGGTCCTGGTTCATGTGGGCGCGCAGCTCGGCGGCCATCGCCTCGGCGGCGTCCCGTGCGGCCTGCTTGCCGGCCTCGTCGAGCAGGCCGCGGCCGGTCAGCTCCCGCTCCAGCAGCTGGATCGGGTCGTGCTCGCGCCAGGTCTCGACCTCGGCGTCACCGCGGTAGCGCGTCGCGTCGTCGGCGTTGGTGTGGGCGTCGACGCGGTAGGTGATCGCCTCGACCAGGGTGGGACCGCCGCCGGCGCGCGCGTGCCGTACGGCGTCGGAGAGCACCTCGTGCACGGCCGCGGCGTCGTTGCCGTCGACCAGGCGGCCGGGCATGCCGTAGCCGACGGCCTTGTGGGCCAGCGACGGGGCCGCGGTCTGCTTGGCGAGCGGGACGGAGATCGCGAAGCCGTTGTTCTGCACCAGGAAGACGACCGGGGCCTGCCAGACGGCGGCGAAGTTCAGCGCCTCGTGGAAGTCGCCCTCGCTCGTGCCGCCGTCGCCGACCATGGCCAGCGCGACCACGTCGTCGCCCTTGAGGCGGGCGGCGTGCGCGAGGCCCACGGCGTGCGGCAGTTGCGTGGCGAGCGGGGTGCACAGGGGGGCGACCCGGTGCTCGTACGGGTCGTAGCCCGTGTGCCAGTCGCCGCGCAGCAGCGTGAGGGCCTCGACGGGGTCCACGCCACGGGCCACCACGGCGAGCGTGTCGCGGTAGCTCGGGAAGAGCCAGTCCCGCTCCTCCAGCACGAGCGCGGCGGCGACCTCACAGGCCTCCTGGCCGGTGGTCGAGGGGTAGACGGCGAGGCGGCCCTGCTTGGTGAGAGCGGTGGCCTGCGCGTTGTAGCGGCGGCCTCGGACCAGCTGCGCGTACAGCGTCCGCAGCAGTTCGGGGTCGGCTTTCGCGGCGGCCTCGGTGCCGAGGACGCGGTACGGCTCGGCGTCGGGCAGCAGCGGCACGGGGTCCATGCGGGGCTGCCAGGCGGGCGGCGGGGTAGGCCGGTACGCGCCCCGCTGCTCCATGACCGTCATGACGGCACCTCCTCGTGGGAGTGGCTACGGGAGGCGTGTCGGCTGTGACCCGCCTCACCTACCGATTGTTCGGTCGACGGCGCAATTTGGCTATGGGTGGCCTCAGGCTGTGGACAAACGGTTCTCCACAGCCTGTGATGGACGCAGTACGTCCATGGTAGGGAGGTCGGCGCAGGTGGCATCTGAACAAATGGCCGAGAACATGAACGGGAGCCAGGACGACAGCGGTGCGCTGCCGCCCCCGCGCCCACTGGACGCCATAGATCAGGACATCCTGCGCATGCTCCAGGCGGACGGCCGCGCCTCGATACGGTCGGTCGCCGAACGCGTCCATGTCTCGCGCGCCAACGCCTACGCCCGCATCAACCGGCTCGTCGAGGACGGTGTCATCCGCGGCTTCGGCGCCCGCGTCAACCACCAGCGGGCCGGTCAGGGGACGTCCGCGTACATCACGCTGAAGATCGTGCAGAACTCCTGGCGCACGGTGCGCGAGGAGCTCAGACAGCTGCCCGGCGCTTCCCACATCGCCCTGATGGGCGGGGACTTCGACGTGCTGCTGCTGGTGCACGTCTCCGACAACCGGTCCCTGCGCGAACTGGTACTGACCCGCCTCCAGGCGATCCCGCAGGTGCTCAGCACCCGCACGCTGCTGGTGTTCGAGGAGGAGGACCTGGAGCCGCGGAGCTGAGGCTCAGGCGCCCTTCCGGAGCCCCCGAACGCCAGCCGCACCACCGCGTCGGCCACCTCGCGCTCGTTCATCCCCCGCCCGTCCGGCCGGTACCACTCCACGAGCGAGTTGATCATTCCGAAGACCAGCCTGGTCACCAGGCGGACCTCTATGTCGCCGCGCACGTCCCCGTCCGCCGCAGCCGCCTTGATCAGGTCGGCCACCCGGTGGTCGAAGTCGCGGCGCCGCTCCAGGGCCCACCGCTCGGTGTCCGTGTTGCCGCGCACGCGCAGCAGCAGGGTCACGTAGGGCAGCTCGGCTATGAGCACCTCGACCATGCGCCGCACGACGTACTCCAGGCGCTCGGCGGACCGCCCCACGCGCGCGTGCTCCTCGTCGAGGATCCCGAAGAGGCCGTCCAGGGCCCGGCTCACGGCGCGGCGCAGCAGCTCCTCCTTGCCGGCGACGTGGTGGTATATCGACGACTTGGAGATGCCCGCCGCCTTGGAGAGGTGCTCCATGGAGGTGCCGTCGTAGCCGCGCTCGTTGAACACCTGGACGGCGACGGACAGCAGGGTGTCCGGGGTGTACGTGTCGCGTTTGGCGGTGGTCATGAGGCTGTGCCCTCCCGCTTGTCGGAGGCGTGGGCGTGGCGGTACAGCGCGAGGGACGGCGTGTAGCGCCCCGAGGGGTCGCGCATGTGGAGGTCGTCCAGGAGCGCGTAGGCCCAGTAGCGGCCGAGTTTCCGGCTCCACTCGAAGGGCCCCAGGGGGTAGTTGACACCGAGGCGCATCGCGGTGTCGATGTCCTCCTCGGTGGCCACGCCCTTGGCGACCGCGTCGTGCGCCAGGTCGATGATCCGCGCGACGGTGCGGGCGACGATCATGCCGGGCATGTCGCCGATGAGGCTGACCCGCTTGCCCAGCGCCTGGAAGAGGCCGATGGCCTCGGCGAGGGTCTGGGGGGAGGTGTCCTGGGAGGCGGACAGGGCGATCCGGGTGGCCTTGCGGTAGTCGAGGGCGAGGTCGAAGTAGACGACGTCCCGGAACTCCACGGAGGTCTGCCCGTCGGCGAGGGCGAGCTGTCCGCCGCTCGGCAGCACCATGCGGGTGCCGTTGTCGTCGTCCTCCTCGCGGACCGGGATGCCCGCCTCGCGGATCAGCGCGAGCAGGTCGGACGCCGGGCCCAGGTCGCCCTCGGCGACGACGTACGCGGGCTGCTGCCGCCGCTCCGCCGTGTCCGGATCCGGGCGCTCGGCGCCGTCCTCGTGGTCGTACCAGCCCTGGCCGGTCTTGCGGCCCAGCCGGCCGGACTCGACCAGGCGCCGCTGGGCGAGGGACGGCGTGAAGCGCACGTCCTGGAAGAAGGACTCCCAGACCGACCGGGTGACCGACTCGTTGACGTCCTGGCCGATCAGGTCGGTCAGCTCGAACGCGCCCATCCGGAAGCCGCCCGACTCGCGCAGCACGGCGTCGATGGTGGCCGGGTCGGCGCCCTGCGCCTCGTACACCGCGAAGGCCTCGGCGTAGAAGGGCCGGGCGATGCGGTTGACGATGAAGCCGGGGGTGTCCGCGCAGGCGACCGGCGTCTTGCCCCAGGCGCGGGCGGTCTCGTACGCGCGCGTGGCAGACGAGACGTCGGTGGCGAACCCGGAGACGACCTCGACCAGCGGCAGCAGCGGCGCCGGGTTGAAGAAGTGCAGACCGACGAAGCGGCCGGGGGAGCGCAGGGCGCCGCCGATCGCCGTGACGGACAGGGACGAGGTGTTGGTGGCGAGCAGGCAGTCGTCGGCGACGACGCCCTCCAGCTCGCGGAACAGGTCCTGCTTGACGTCCAGCCGCTCCAGGACCGCCTCGACGACCAGGGCGCAGTCCGCGAGCTCGGCGAGGGCATCGGCGGGCAGCAGCCGGGCGCGGGCGGCGTCCCGGTCGGCGCCGGTGAGCCGCTCCTTCTCGACGAGCCGGTCCAGGCGCGCGCCGATCTCGTCGGCGGCCTCCCGGGCCCGCCCGGGAACGGTGTCGTACAGCCTTACGGGATGGCCCGCGACCAGCGCGACCTGGGCGATTCCCTGGCCCATGGTGCCGGTGCCGACGACGGCCACGGGGCTGCTGAGGTCGAGTGCTGTCATGTGCGCGATCCTCCCGCACGGGGTTTTCCACAGATGCGGCGGACCCCCTTGAGCCGACCGATCGTTCGGTTACTCTAGCTGTGTCCGAGTGTTCCTGCCCAGGTTTCTGCCCAGGTCATGAACTCGACGAAGAGTTCTTGAGACGAGGAGTTGGTCACCCATGACCGCCGCACTCTCGGCGCACGAGCTGATCGCCCGGCACCGGTCCACCCTCGACCAGGCGCTGGAAGCGATCCGCACGCGCGCGTACTGGTCCCCGCACCCCGAGCACCCCAAGGCCTACGGGGAGCACGGCAGCCTGGACGCGGCGGCGGGCAAGGCCGCCTTCGACGCCCTGCTCGGCTCCCGCCTCGACCTGGGCCAGCCCGGCACCGACGACTGGGTGGGCGGCGAGACGTCCCCCTACGGCGTCGACCTGGGCGTGACGTACCCGCACGCGGACCTCGACGTGCTGCTGCCCGCCATGAAGGCCGGTCAGCGGGCCTGGCGGGACGCGGGCGCCGAGCAGCGCGCCGTGGTCTGCCTGGAGATCCTCAAGCGCGTCAGCGACCGCACCCACGAGTTCGCGCACGCGGTCATGCACACCTCCGGCCAGGCCTTCATGATGGCGTTCCAGGCGGGCGGGCCGCACGCCCAGGACCGCGGCATGGAGGCCGTGGCGTACGCGTATGTGGAGCAGGTGCGCACCCCCGACAACGCCGAGTGGACCAAGCCGCAGGGCAAGCGCGACCCGCTGGCCATGACCAAGCAGTTCACGCCGGTCCCGCGCGGCATCGCCCTGATGATCGGCTGCAACACCTTCCCGACGTGGAACGGCTACCCGGGCCTGTTCGCCTCCCTCGCCACGGGCAACGCGGTCCTGGTCAAGCCCCACCCGCGCGCGGTGCTGCCGCTCGCGCTGACGGTTCAGGTCGCGCGCCAGGTGCTCGCCGAGGCGGGCTTCGACCCGAACCTGGTCGCGCTGGCCGCCGAGCGCCCCGGCGAGGGCATCGCCAAGACCCTGGCGACGCGCCCCGAGATCCGGATCATCGACTACACGGGCTCGACCGAGTTCGGCGACTGGCTGGAGGCCAACGCCCGCCAGGCCCAGGTCTACACGGAGAAGGCCGGCGTCAACACCGTCGTCGTCCACTCCACGGCCGACTACAAGGGCATGCTCTCCAACCTGGCGTTCTCGCTGTCCCTGTACAGCGGCCAGATGTGCACGACCCCGCAGAACCTCCTCGTCCCCCGCGAGGGCATCTCCACGGACCAGGGCCCCAAGTCCTACGACGAGGTGGTCGCCGACCTCGCCCAGTCGGTCGACGGCCTGCTCGGCGACGACGCCCGGGCGAACGCGCTGCTCGGGGCGATCGTCACCCCGGACGTGAAGGCCCGCCTGGAGGCCGCGACAGGTCTCGGCGAGGTCGCCCTGGCCTCCCGGGAGATCACCAACCCCGACTTCCCGGGGGCGGTCGTCCGCACGCCGGTGATCGTGAAGCTGGACGGGGCCAAGCCGGACGACGAGGCCGCGTACATGAGCGAGTGCTTCGGGCCGGTGTCCTTCGCCGTCGCCGTCGACTCGGCCTCGGACGCGGTGGAGTTGCTGCGGCGGACCGTCCGCGAGAAGGGCGCCATGACCGTCGGGGCGTACACGACCGACCCGGAGGTCGAGCAGGACGTGCGGGAGGCCTGTCTGGAGGAGGCGGCGCAGTTGTCGCTGAACCTGACGGGTGGGGTGTATGTGAACCAGACGGCCGCGTTCTCCGACTTCCACGGGTCCGGGGTAACCCTGCGGCCAGTGCGGCGCTGTGTGACGGGGCGTTTGTGGCCAACCGGTTCAGGGTGGTCGAGGTGCGGCGGGAGGCCTAAGAGCTCGGGGGCGCGGTGATTGTGCGAGTGCGGGTTGTTCGTGGTTGTTCGCGCAGTTCCCCGCGCCCCTAGAGGGACGCTCCCGTACCCGCGCTCCAGTGGTACAGCGTCATCGCCACACTCGTCGCCAAGTTGTAGCTGCTGACCTGCGGACGCATCGGCAGGGACAGCAAATGGTCGGCCCGCGCGCGCAGTTCCGTCGACAGGCCCGTGCGTTCCGAGCCGAACGCGAGGACGGCGTCGTCCGGGAGCTTGACGCCCCGGATGTCGTCGCCCTCGGGGTCGAGGGCGAACAGCGGGCCGGGTGGCAGGTCGGGGACCTCCAGCCGTTCCACCACCGTCGCGAAGTGCAGGCCCGCCCCGCCGCGCACGACGGTCGGATGCCAGGGGTCGACCGTCCCGGTCGTCACCACGCCGGTCGCGCCGAAGCCGGCGGCCAGACGGATCACCGCCCCCGCGTTGCCCAGGTTGCGCGGATTGTCGAGGACCACGACCGGTGTGGTGCGGGGCGTGTGCGCCAGCCGCTCGAGGTTGGACTCGCGGGAGGGGCGCACGGCGAGCGCGGCCACGGCTGTGGGGTGCGGGCGCGGCACGAACGACGCGTACGTCTCGTACGGCACCTCCGTGAGCAGCGCGCCCAGCGCGTCCCGTACGTCCGGGGCCAGCTCGTCGGCGAGGGCGAGTGCGGCCGCCCGGTCGGCGGTGACCGCCACCGGCACCTCGGCGCCGAACCGCACGGCGTGCTTGAGGGCGTGGAAGCCGTCGAGCAGGACGGTGCTCCCGGCGAGCCGGTGCCAGACGGTCAGGGGGTCGGTCATGCCCCGAAGCCTACGTTCGTGGCCCGGGAACTCTCGGGGGCGTGCTGCCCGGGCACCGGCACGCGCCCGCCGCGCCGGCGCGGCAGCCGGTCACGCGCGCGTGCCGACCAGTCTCCCAGGCGGCGCAGGAAGGACGTCGGCAGGAACACCGCGTCGGCCGCGATCATCGCCAGCGAGAAGAACGGCAGGCCCAGGACGACGGCGATCACGGCGTGCTCGGTGATCATGAGCGCCAGCAGGACGTTCTTAACCCGCCGGTTGAACAGCGTGAACGGGAAGGCGACCTGCACGAGGACCGTCCCGTAGGTCACGAGCATCACCATCGTGCCGCTGGAGGACAGCAGGTCGGCCAGGGAAGGCCAGGGCGAGAAGTACTCCAGGTGGAGCGGGTAGTAGACGGCGGTGCCGTCCTGCCAGCGGGAACCCTGGATCTTGTACCAGCCGGCCGTCGCGTAGATCAGGCACGCCTCCGCCATGATCACGAGCAGGGCGCCGTTGTGCACGATGTTGGCGACGACGTCGAGCAGGATCCTCGGTTCGCCGGTCTTCGCGCGGCGCCCGGCCAGCCACCACAAGGCCTGCGCCGCCCACACGGTCCACAGCAGCACGGGTATCAGCAGTTCGTCGCCGTCCATCCGCCCGGCCAGGGTCGCCGCGAGGAGCACGACCCCGAGTACACCCCACAGGGCCGGGCCGGTCCGGTCCCCGACCCGCTCGCCCCGCGTGCGGGCCTCCCGGGCGCGCGCGGCCCGCCGGGCGTCCAGCGACCACACCTGGGCACAGCGCGTGAAGACCAGGTAGATCGACATCAGGTGCAGCACGTTGTCGCCGCCGTCGCCCATGAAGACGCTGCGGTTCTGCAGCGACAGCACGCCGACCATGAACAGCACCGACATGGTGCGGGTGCGCCAGCCCAGCAGCAGCAGGGCGCTGGACAGGATCGCGAGCGCGTAGACGAACTCGAACCAGAGCCGGCCGTCCGACCACATCAGGGGGGTGAAGGCCTTGTTGGTCCCGATCAGCTGCTCTGCGAGACCCCAGCTCCAGGGCCCGTCGGGACCGTAGAGCTCATGGCGGTGGGGCAGCTCGCGCAGCAGGAACAGCAGCCAGGTCGCGCTGAAGCCGATACGGATCACGGCCGTCTGGTACGGGCCGAGGGCGGCCTCGGTGACCCGGGCGATGCCACGCGAGACGGCCAGCGAGAAGCGGTTCACCGCACGCCTCCCCTGGCCTCTTCCCGCGGCACCGGCCACCAGGGCAGCTCCCGGTAGGACGGCGTCGTGGCCACCTTCTCCCGGCTCCACTTCGGCGGGGGCACGTTGGTGGTGCGGGAGCGGACCTGGACGCGTTCGATCACACCGCCGTCCCCGGCCGTCGCGCCCGCCGCGTCGTCGCGGTCGAGGCGCAGCACCACGATCCGGCGCAGATACGACTCGGAGAGCGAGCCGCGCAGGCCCACCGGGCGGCTCTCGCTGTCGTGCGTCGCGGTGAAGAAGTCCCAGGCGCGGCGCAGCTCGTTCTGCTGGGTGTGGCTGGGCAGCAGATTGCCGTCGATGGCCCGGCCGTCCTCGGCGGACAGGTCGTACCAGCCGGTGCTCAGCTTCTCGCCGTCCTTGCCCCGGACCTCGGCGCGGGCCTGGATCGAGATGTCCTGCTGGAGCGGGTTCGGGGCGAAGAGCTTCCAGTTCTGCTCGAACTCCGGATAGATCCAGTCGTCCACGGCACTGCCGTGCTCCTTGGTGACCGTGTTCGCCGGCGCGACATGCAGGAACGTCATCGCGATGTGCACACAGACCCCGATCGCGACGACCGCGAGCGCCACCGCGACACCGATCTGGTACGGGAGGGAGAGCGCGGCGATGCCGGAGCGGGGCGGGTCGGGCGGACCCGGCTCGGCGAGCCCGGACGGGCCGTCCGGCCCGTGCCGGGCGTTCGAGCCCTCGTCGTACGCGTCCAATTCCGCCCCGTTCCAGATCCCGGTCCGTCGTACCGCCCGCACACCACCGCGCGGCGTCGGCACGGGCACGGTACTCAGGCCACCCGCCCCGGCACAGCCCCTGACCGCCGGTCCCGGCCGTGGCCGTCGCCACACCGCGAGACCGACCGTACGGCGCCACGACCGCCCGGGGGGACACCTCCGTACGGCGCCACGACCGCCCGGGGGGACACCTCCGTACGGCGCCAGCGACCGCCCGGAGGGACACCATACGGCGCCCGCCCGTACGCCCATTCCCTTCTGCTAGAACCTGTTCTATCTTGACGCCCCGTCAGCTCAACGGGATCGGCCCGGAAGGACAGGCACCGTGGACTTCACCTTCACCGAGGAGCAGCAGGCGGCGGCCGAGGCGGCGAAGGGCGTGTTCGCCGGGGTCGCCCCGGACGCCGTGCCCAGCCCCGCGCTCACCCCCGGCGCCGTCGCCGAGACCCACGACCACGCCCTGTGGGCCCGGCTCGCCGACGCGGACCTGCTGAGCCTGCTGCTCGACGAGCGGTACGGCGGGGCCGGCCTGGACGCCATCGCGCTCTGCCTGGTGCTGCGGGAGTCGGCGCGGGTGCTGGCCAGGGTGCCGCTGCTGGAGAGCGGCGCGGCGGCGGCGGCCGTCCAGGCCTTCGGCAGCGACGAGGCGAAGTCCGCCCTGCTCGCCCGGGCCGGCCGCGGCGAGATCGTGCTGACCGTCGCCGCGCACGGCCGCACCGGCCACGACCCGGCCGAGCTCGCCGTGACCGCACGGCAGGACGGCGGGGCCTGGGTGCTGGACGGGGTGCAGACGGCCGTGCCGTGGGCCTACGACGCGGACGTCACGGTCGTACCCGCCCACACCGCGACCGGCCGGACCGTCCTGGCCCTGGTGCCCCGTGATCACCCCGGAGCCGTCCTCGCCGAGCAGTTCTCCACCAGCGGTGAGCGCCTCGGCGAGCTGCGGCTGGAGTCGGCCCGGCTCACCGCGCGGGACGTCATCGACGCCGACGGGGCGTGGGAGTGGCTGCGGAACCTGCTGTCCACCGGGACGTGCGCGCTGGCGCTCGGGCTCGGAGAGCGCGTGCTGCGGATGACCGGGGAGTACACGAGCGAACGGGAGCAGTTCGGATTCCCGATCGCCACCTTCCAGGCCGTCGCCGTGCAGGCCGCCGACCGCTACATCGACCTGCGCGCGATGGAGGCCACGCTGTGGCAGGCCGCGTGGCGGATCGCCTCGGGGGCACCCGGCGCGCTGCCCGCCGCCGGTGACGTCGCCGTCGCCAAGATCTGGGCGGCGGAGGGCGTACGCCGGGTCGTGCAGACCGCACAGCATCTGCACGGCGGGTTCGGCGCCGACGTCGACTACCCCCTGCACCGGTACCACGCCTGGGCCAAGCACCTGGAGCTGTCGCTCGGCCCGGCCGCGGCACACGAGGAAACCCTGGGCGACCTGCTGGCGGCACACCCACTGGCCTGAAGGCCCTCGACGAGAGGCGCTAGAGGACGAACCCCTGCTGCCCGTCGTCCGTCACCACGGGACGCCCCGCCGCCTCCCACACCTGCATGCCGCCGTCGACGTTCACGGCGTCGACGCCCTGCTGGGCCAGGTACATCGTGACCTGGGCGGACCGGCCGCCGGAGCGGCAGATCACATGGACGCGGCCGTCCTGCGGGGCGGCCTCGGTCAGCTCGCCGTACCGGGCGACGAACTCGCTGATGGGGATGTGCAACGCCCCTTCGGCGTGACCGGCCTTCCACTCGTCGTCCTCCCGGACGTCCAGCAGGAAGTCGCCGTCCTTGAGGTCAACGACCCCGACCGTGGGCACACCAGCTCCAAAACTCATGCGTCCGACGCTACCCGACCCACCCTGTGGGCGACGCGGCTCAGCCCTCGCCGAGCAGCGTGGCCAGCTCCGTCTCCCGCTCGGTGACCTGGCTGCGCAGCTGCTGCCCGATCTCGTCCAGGAGCCGGTCCGGGTCGTCCGGGGCCAGCTGGAGCATGTGGCCGATGGCGCTCTCCTCCAGCTCCTTGGCGAGCAGGGCGAGCAGTTCCTTGCGCTGGGCGAGCCATTCGAGGCGGTTGTAGAGCTCCTCGGCGCGGCTCGGGCCGCGCTTCAGCTCCGGCCCCTTGGCCCACTCCTCGGCGAGTTCGCGCAGCTCCGCCGCGTCGCCACGGGCGTAGGCGGCGTTGACGCGGGTGATGAACTCCTCGCGCCGCTCGCGCTCCGTCTCCTCCTGGGCCAGGTCCGGGTGCGCCTTGCGGGCCAGGTCACGGTAGAGCTTGCGGGCCTCCTCGCTGGGGCGGACCCGCTGCGGGGGCCGGACCGCCTGGTCCGTGAGCATCGCCACGGCCTCCGGGAAGAGGCCGCTGTCGTCCATCCAGCCGTTCAGCAGCTCCTCGACACCGGGGATCGGCGCCAGCCGGGACCTGGCCTCCTCCGCGCGCCGCAGGTCGTCGGGGTCGCCGCTGCGGGCGGCCCTGGCCTCCAGGATCCGGGCGTCCAGGTCCTCGAGCCGGGCGTACAGCGGACCGAGCTTCTGTTCGTGCAGCCGGGAGAAGTTCTCGACCTCCACGCGGAAGGTCTCCACCGCGATCTCGTACTCGATCAACGCCTGCTCGGCGGCCCGCACGGCCCGCTCGAGCCGCTCCTCGGGCCGGGCCGCGTCACCTTCGGCGCGGGCCGCGTCGCCCTCGGGCGTCACCCGTTCCTCATCGGCGCCGCCACCGCCCTGCTCAGCTTCCGGGGTCGTCACCCGACCAGCCTAGGCCACGCCGCACCCTCCGCCGTGCCCCGGACGGCCACCCGCCGAAGCACCTCAGGGGTCACAGGAGTCACAGAAGTCACAAGGGTCACACCCCCATCTCCGCGGCGACCTTCCCCGCCCGCACTCCCTCCACCAGCTCCGCGTGATCCGCCTCCGTCCGGTCCGCGTAGGCCACGGCGAACCCCGCCATCGCCTCGTCCAGCTCCTCACTCTTGCCGCAGTACCCGGCGATCAGGCGGGGATCGGCGCTGTGGGCGTGCGCCCGGGCCAGGAGCGCGCCGGTCATCCGGCCGTAGTCGTCTATCTGGTCGGCGGCCAGGGCGGCCGGATCGACGCTGCCCTTGCGGTTGCGGAACTGGCGGACCTGGAAGGGGAACCCGTCGACCGTCGTCCAGCCCAGCAGGTTGTCGCTGACGACCTGCATCCGCTTCTGTCCCAGCACGACCCGCCTGCCCTCGTGCACGGCCTCCGGCGCCTCGAAACCGGCCGTCACCAGATGCGGCACCAGCGCCGAGGCCCGTGCCTCCTTGACCTGGAGCACCAACGGCTCGCCCCGGTGGTCCAGGAGCAGCACGACGTAGGAACGGGTGCCGACGCTGCCGGTGCCGACGACGCGGAACGCCACGTCGTGCACCGAGTGCCGGGCGAGGAGCGGCAGGCGGTCCTCAGGCAGGGTGCCGACGTACTCCTCCAGGGATGCGGCGACCGCCGCGGCCTCCGCGTCCGGGACGCGCCGCAGCACCGGCGGGGCGTCGACGAACCGGCGCCCCCCGCCCGGCGTGGCCTGGGTCGACTTGGCCGCGAAACGCCCGCTCGTGTTGTGGCGGGCCTTCTCGGAGACCCGCTCCAGGGTGCCGAGCAGGTCATGGGCGTCCGCGTGGGAGACGAGCTTCTCGTCCGCGATGGCGTTCCACGCGTCCAGCACCGGGAGTTTGGCCAGCAGTCGCATGGTGCGGCGGTAGGCGCCCACCGCGTCGTACGCCGACTTGCGGCACCGGTCCTCGTCCGCTCCGGCCTCCCGGCCCGCGAGCACCAGGGAGGCCGCGAGACGCTTGAGGTCCCATTCCCAGGGGCCGTGCACCGTTTCGTCGAAGTCGTTCAGATCCATCACGAGGCCGCCGCGCGCGTCGGCGTACAGGCCGAAATTCGCCGCGTGGGCGTCGCCGCAGATCTGGGCCCGGATCCGGGTCATGGGGGTGCGCGCCAGGTCGTAGGCCATCAGGCCGGCCGAGCCGCGCAGGAACGCGAACGGCGTGGCGGCCATGCGGCCGACCCGGATCGGGGTGAGCTCGAGGAGCCTGCCACGGCCCGACTCCTCGACCGCGCTCACCGCGTCGGGCCGGGACGCGTCCAGGTCGAGCAGGGAGTGCGCACTGCGCGGGATCCGCTTGCGCAGGGCCTTGCCCTCGTCCTTGGGCGACCCCTCGGCCGGCCGGTCGGCGAACCCGCGCACCCGCGGAAGCCGACGGTCCGCCCCGTTCGCTGCCATGCCCTCGGCCCCCACGCCAGCCCTGGTCATCCCAACCGCCTCCCCCGCACGCGCACGAACATCAACTCGTGCCGACCGTACATCCGGGCGGCTGAAACGCGTCAGACCCTGTGGACAACTCCCGGCTGTGGACAACTCACGCGGGAGCGGGCAGCACCTGCCCTTCCGCCACCTCGGCGAGCACCTGCTCCACCCGCCCCACCGAGACATCGATCCGGGCCAGGACCGCGGGCACGCAGATACTCGGCAGGAAGTGCTCGAACATCACGACGACCCGGCGTTCCAGATCCCGCCGCTGGCAGCGCAGCTGGGACAGCAGCTGCACCCCGGAGAAGCTGCCGACCAGCAGTTCGGCCGTCTCCGCCACGTCGACGTGCTGCAGCAGTTCGCCCTGTGCCTTGGCCTCGGCCAGCCGCTGCACGTTCTGGTCGAACCACATCCCGAAGGCCTGTGCGCGGTCGAGGTCCATGGCGCCCTGGTCGAGGGCGAGCCCCACACTGGCCCGCACCAGCGGCTCGGACCGCAGCCGGCGGGCCAGCACCAGACCGGAGTCGACGAGTTCCTGGAGCTTGCTGGACTGCGGGGGCAGGGTGATCGCGAGCTGTTCCTCGAACACCCCGGTCGCGAGCTCCTCCTTGGAGCCGAAATGGAAGTACAGCGCGCCTTTGGTGACGCCCGCCCGGTCCAGGATCTCTCCGATGGTCGCCGAGGTGTAGCCGCGTTCGTCGAAGACGGCCGCCGCCGCCTCCAGGATGGTCCGCCGGGTGCGGATCGCGCGCTCCTGTCGCGCCATCGGGTGCCTCCTGATCTCCGTCGATCCCTGTGAAGTCACTGTGCAGCGGGGGCTCGAGGGCCTGTCCCGGCGGCTTGGCTCACCCTTTGAAAAAAACCGGCTCGTCCGTATCTTAGTCAAACGTCCAAGTCGAACAGATCGCAGCCAGGCAGCCGATCCTGGGGGTTCTCATGCCGCAGACAGGGCCTTTAAGCGCACCCACGGACGATCAGACCGGACGCGAGGCCCGCCCGGCAAACGCAACCGTTGCGGCCGTCGAGAACGCGCCACAAACCGAGCGCGGGCCCCACACCGCCGTCACCACCGACCTCGCCCACCGCACCACCGACACCGACGTCTTCCCCACCCGGTGGCGCCGAATCTCCGACGGCCGCTTCCGCTTCACCGCGCACTGGCCGGCCGCCCACCCCTTCTTCGGCCCCGTCGACGACCGCCATCAGGACCCGATGATCGTGGGCGAGACGTTGCGGCAGGCCTCGATGGTGCTCGCCCACGCCGAGTACGGCGCCCCGGCCGACACCCACTTCGTCATGTGGGACCTGACGGTCTTCGCCGACCCGTCCGCGCTCCCGCTGTCGGAGGCGGCCGAACCGGTCGACATCGACGTCGTGTGCTCCGAGGTGCGCCGCCGCGGCCGCGGCCTGAGCAGCATGCGGACCACGATGGAGTTCCGCCGCGCCGGACGCTTCGTCGCCCGCGGCACCGGCAGCACCGGCTGCACCTCGCCGCTCGCCTACCGCCGCCTGCGCGAGCGGCAGTTGGCTGCCCTGGAGACTCCGGTGCCGCTGCTGGATGGCATAGCGCCCGCGCTCGCCGGCCGCTCCCGCGCCGAGGACGTCGTCCTCGCCCCCGCCGAACGCCCCGGGGTCTGGCTGCTGCGCGTGGACACCCGGCACCCGGTCCTCTTCCCCCGCCCCAACGACCATGTGCCGGGCATGGCCCTGTTCGAAGCGGCCCGCCAGGCCGCGACGGCCGTGACGGGTCAGCGCCCCTTCCTGCCCCGCTCGATGACGGCCACCTTCGCCCGGTACGCCGAGCTGCACAGCCCCTGCCGGCTGGAGACCGAGGTGCTCGGCACGGACCCGGAGGAGGTGACCGTACGGGTCTCGGGGCGGCAGGACGGCGAGTCCGTCTTCACCGCCACCCTGACCTCCGCACGGCCCGCCCGGGTACGGTCGCTGTCGTGACGGCCAACCTTCTGATCACGGGCGCGAGCGGCTTCGTCGGCAGCCATGTGGCCGCCGCCGCGCACCGACACCCCGGTGTACGTGTACGGCAGTTGTCCCGGCGGACACCGCCCGGCCCCGCGTCCGTCCACGGCGACCTCGACGACCCGGCCTCCCTGCGCGGCGTCTGCGCGGACACCGACGTCCTGGTGCACTGCGCCACCCGGATCAGCGGCGACGCCGAGACCCTCGAAGCGGTCAACGACGTGGGCACGAGGGCCCTGGTCGAGGAGGCCGTGCGTTCCGGAGTGGGCCGGATCGTGTACGTGAGCACGGCAGCCGTGTACGGCCGGGGCCCCTTCCGCGGCGTACGCCCCGGGGAGGTGCCGATCGCGCCCGCGTCGGCCACCAGCCGCACCCGGGCCGCCGCCGAACGGCACGTCCTGGACGCGGGCGGCCTGGTGCTGCGGCCGCACCTGGTCCACGGCGAGGGCGACCGCTGGGTCGTCCCCGGACTGGTGTGGCTGCTGGGCGAGTTGTCGGCGACCCTGACCGGCTGCCACGCGCTCCAGTCGATGATCGACGTCACCACCCTGGGCCGTGCGGTGGTGGCGGCGGCGCTGTCCCCGGCGCACGGCGGCGGTGTGCACCACGTCAACCACCCCGAGCCGGTCGGGGTTCCGGACCTGCTCGGGGCGGTGAGCGCGCAGTTGGAGGTGCCCGGCGGCGGTGCGGCGGTGGACGTCGCCACGGCCCTGGAACGGTCCGCCGGGACACCGCTCGCCCTCCATCACCTCGGCATGCTCACAGTCGACCACTGGTTCGTGGACGACGCCTTCTGGAAGGACCTCGACTGCTCGCCCGGCGAGGGCTTCGCGGCGGCCTTCACACGGGCGGCACCCTGGTACCGCTCGTTCCTCAGGGACCGGACGGTGTCCTGACCGTCTCCTCCTCCTCGAGTCGGGGGCCGTGCAGAAGCACGGGCAGCTCCTCGTGCCCCGTCGAGATGATGGAGCGCAGCCGCTTCGGCGGACGGGACGGGTCGGCCAGGGCCAGTCGCGGGAAGCGGTCGAACAGCGAGGTCAGGGCCGCCGTCGCCTCGGCCATGGCCAGCGGCCGGCCCAGGCAGTGGTGTACGCCGTGGCCGAAGGAGACATGGTCGCGGCTGGTGGCGCGGGTGAGGTCGAACCGTTCGGCGTCCGGGCCGTGCCGCTCGGGGTCGCGTCCGGCACCGGCGAAGGAGACCACGAGCGGGTCGCCCTTCGGGATCGTCAGACCCGGCTCGATCTCGATGTCCTCGACGGCGTAGCGCAGGCCTGACATGGCGCCCGGCGCTTCGAGGCGCAGCGACTCCTCCAGGGCGTCCTCCCAGGTCGCCCGCCCGGAGCGGACCAGTTCGAGCTGGTCGGGGTGGGCGAGCAGGCTGTGCACGGTGTTGTCGATGAGGTTGACGGTCGTCTCGAAGCCCGCGGTGAGCAGCAGGATCAGGTTGTCCATCAACTCCTGTTCGCTGAAGCTGCCTTCGTCGCGGGCGGCGATGAGGGCCGTCGTCAGGTCGTCGGCCGGGTGCTCGCGTTTGTCCTGGAGGAACGCGGTGAGCGTGCCGTACAGCTCGACCCCGTTGGCCTGGGCTTCCTCCAGGGAGATCGCCGTGTCGAAGAACCGGTTGATGATCCGGTACAGGGCATCGCGCGGACCGTCCTCGCCGGGCGGTACGCCGAAGAGTTCGCACACCACCTCGTGCGGCACCGACGCCGCGAACGACGCCCGCAGGTCGACGACTTCGCCCTCCGGGATCCGCTCCAGGTCGTCCAGCGCCCGGTCGACGATCTCCTGCACGCGCGGGAGCAGCGCGTCGACGCGCCGCTTGGTGAAGGCGGCGGCCATCGGCTTGCGCAGCCGGCTGTGGTCGGTGCCGTAGGCGGTGACCATGTTGCGTACCGAGACCCAGATCGCGAGGGGCCAGGTGCGGGAGATGTCCCCGTTGATCCAGGCCGGCCAGTGCTGGAAGGCGTCCTTGCTCGTCTCGGGCCCGGCCAGGAGCCGCTTGTTCAGCTCCAGGCCGTTGATCCACCACGCCCGTACGCCGCCGGGCAGTTCCACTTCCACGGCCGGGCCCTGGGTCCGGATCCGGGCTATCTCGCCATAGAGGTCCTGGCCTGACGGGTCGATCGTCAGGAAGGGACAGGCCTGCTGTGCCATGACACTTCGCTCCTCGGTCCAGAGGCTGGGGAACCATGGTGCGATCCGGCCACCGAAAAAACTTGTCATCCGGTTTGTTTTGGCCACTGCTTCACAGAGTGTTGGCCAGGGACAGAGCAGAGCTGTCCCGGCATCCCCACGCCCGCAGAAACGCCAGCACCCGGCGGTGGGTCTCGTCCGCGGGCGGCAGGTCGAGCTTCATGAGGATGCCGGAGATGTGTTTGCCCACGGCCGCTTCGGAGACGACCAGTTCACGGGCGATCCCGCCGTTGGACCTGCCCTGGGCGATCAGCGCCAGCACCTCACGCTCGCGCGGGGTGAGCCGCTCCAGCGGGTCGCGGCGGCGGCGCAGCAGCCGCCGTACGACCTCCGGGTCGACGACCGTGCCGCCGTCGGCCACCTCACCGAGCGCCTCGACGACGAACTCCTCGACCCGCCCCGGGCGCCACGCCCGACCGCGTCGACGTGGCCCTGGCCGACGGCACGGACCCGGGCGCCGTCGCCACCGCCCTGCACCAGACGCTCGGGCCAACACCACGGTCATGGCCACCTCCGACCGGATACGCGACCTGGCCGTACTGCGGCTGACCGGCGCCACCCGGTGGCAGGTCCTGCGCCTGACGGCCGCCGAGGCCCTGACGGTCGTCGCCGCCCGGCACGCTCCTCGGCCTCCTGGCCGTGGTCTCCGCGACGCTCCCCACGGCACTCGCCCTGCGCCGCCGCCCGGTGGAACTGGCCGGCGTACGGGAATGACCCCCCGAGGACGGCTGAATCTCATCATGAGACCAATAAAGTGGAGCCATGCGACGGACCTCGTTCGACACCTGGCCCTGCTCCATCGCCCGCACCGCCGACATCCTGGGCGACGCCTGGACCCTGCTGGTGCTGCGCGAGGTCTTCTACGGCGAGTCCCGCTTCGACGGCTTCATCGGCTCGCTCGGCATCGCCCGCAACACCCTCACCGACCGGCTGCGCCGCCTGGAGTCCGAGGGCCTCCTGGAGCGGCGCGTCTACCAGAGCGACCCGGTGCGCCACGAGTACCTGCTGACGGACAAGGGCCGCGACTTCTTCGGTGTCCTCGCCGCGATCAACGCCTGGGGCGACCGCTGGCTCTCCGGCGACGAGGGCGCCCCGGTGGTCCTGCGCCACACGTCCTGCGACCACGACACCCAGGCCCGGGTCGTCTGCTCCTCCTGCGGCGAGCCCCTGCACCACCGGGACCTGACCGCCCGCACCGGCCCCGGCTACCCGCCCCGTCTCCTGGACGACCCCGCCGTACGGGAGCGTTTCGCCCCGGGACGGACCCTGGGGGAGGCCGGGTCTAGGACTTCGCCCTGACCAGCCCGGCGTCGTAGGCGGTGATCACGGCCTGGATCCGGTCGCGTGCCCCGATCTTGGCGAGGACCCGTCCGACGTGCTTCTTCACGGTGGACCCGCTGAGCACGAGCCGTTCGGCGATCTCCGCGTTCGTCCAGCCCTGCCCGATGGCGACCAGTACCTCGCGTTCGCGGTCGCTGAGGGCCCCGAGCCGCGGGTCCGGCACGGGCGGGCCGGCCGGTGCCAGGACCTGATGGGCGTAGGCGTCCAGCAGGCGCCGGGTCAGTTGGGGAGCCACCACGGCGTCGCCGGTCGCGACCGCGTGGATGCCGGCGACGAGTTCCTCGGGCCGGGCGTCCTTGAGCAGGAAGCCGCTGGCACCGGCGCGCAGCCCCTCGTAGGCGTACTCGTCCAGGTCGAAGGTGGTCACGATGAGGACGCGGGTGCGCCCGCCGGACGCGACGATGCGGCGGGTGGCCTCGATGCCGTCCATGCCGGGCATCCGGACGTCCATGAGGACGACGTCGGGACGCAGTTCGGCGGCCATGCGGACGGCCGCGGCGCCGTGCTCGGCCTCACCCACGGGTTCCAGGCCCGGCGTGCCCTGCAGCAGCATGCGGACCCCCATGCGCTGCAGGGGCTGGTCGTCGGCGACGAGGACGGTGGTCATGGCAGTCGTTCTCCCGGTGGTACGTCGAGCACGACGTCCACGAGCCAGCCGTGGCCGCTGTCGCGCGGTCCGATGATGACGGTCCCGCCGTACATGGCGGCCCGCTGGCGGATGCCGACCAGTCCGTGGCCGGGACCGTCGTCCCCCGTCGCCGCCTTCGCCCGCGGGGGTGCCCCCGGTGGCGCGCCGGCGTCGGCGACCCGGACCCGTACCTCGCCCGCCTCGACGGCGAGGGTGACCTCGGCGGACGTGCCGGTCCCGGCGTGCTTGAGGGTGTTGGTCAGCGATTCCTGGACGACGCGGTACACGGTGAGCTGCACTCCGCCGCCCAGCCCGTCGAGATCGCCCACGGTCCGGTACGTCACCGGCACCCCGGCCGCGCGGACCCGGGCCAGCAGGGCGTCGAGATCCCGGATGCCGGGCTGCGGGCCGAGCGGCCGCTCGTCCTCCTGGTCCTCGCGCAGCACGCCCAGCACGCGGCGCAGCTCGCTCATGGCCTGGCGGCCGGTGTCACCGAGGATCCGCAGGGCCTGCGCGGACTGCTCGCCGCGATGGGAGGCGAGGGTGGCCGCGCCATCGGCCACACTGACCATGACCGAGAGATTGTGGCCGACGATGTCATGCATCTCGCGGGCGACCCGGGAGCGCTCGGCGGCGGCGGTGAGCCGCACCCGCTGGTCCCGCTCGACCTCCAGGCGCCGGGCCCGGTCCTCCAGCGCCGCCAGATACATCCGGCGGATCCGCAGCGTCAGGCCCACGGCCATGGCCGCCGTCGCCGTACCCAGCAGGAAGAACAGGCCGCGCAGCGGATTGCCGACATCCACCAGGACACAGACCGCCACCGTCGTCTCGACGACCGTCACCGCGGCGGCCCAGCCCAGCGCCCGCAGCGAACCGTGCAGAGCCAGGGAGTACAGGGCGACGAGCGTGCTGACGCCCGCCTGCTGCCACACCCCGAACGACCACTGCGCGAGGGACACGCCCGCGATCACGAAGAAAGTGACGGCCGGGGCCCTGCGCCGCCACCACAGCGGCACGACGAGGGCGGCGGCGAAGAGAGACAGAACCCCGGACGGCACCTGTCCTCGGCGCACCGCCTCCCCGAGGGGACCGTGGCTGTCGTCGGAGAGCAGGTCGGGCACGCTGATCAGCGCGACGAACAGCACCACCGCCGTGTCGAGCAGCCACGGATGACGGCGGTCCAGCCGCTGCCGGTCCCGCCGGCCGCGCCACATCCGCCCCAGGACCGGGTGGCCCCAGTCCGCGTCGAACCCGGAGGGCGGGAGCGCCGCCCCCGGGCGGTGTCCGCGGCGGCCGCCGCGCGTTCCCCGCTCATGGACACCATTGTCCCCGTGCCCTGGTCAGGCGTCGGTCCCGCGGAGCCGGAACGCGGCCCCGGCGAGGCTGAGCGCCACCCAGCCGGCGAAGACCGCGACCCCCGCGCCGGGGGAGAGCGCGCCGGAGGACTCGTGCAGGGCGTACATGGCCGATCCCGCGTTGCTGGGCAAGTAGGGGTTGATCGTGTCGTACAGCGAGTCGGGCAGCAGCGAGGCCAGGCCGGGCAGGATGAGCAGGACGCCGACCAGGACCGCGATCGCGCCGGCGGAGGAGCGCAGCAGCACCCCCAGCGCCACACCGGCCACGGCGACCAGGCCGAGGTAGAGACCGGCTCCGGCGAGGCTGCGCAGCACACCGTCGTCGCTCAGGGACAGGGCGATCTTCTCGCCGTCGAGACCGAGGGTGCCCAGCTGGAAGGCGGCCAGCGCGCCGATCGTGGTGAGCACGAGGGCGATGGGGCCGATCACGGCGGCCTTGGACCACAGGACCGGCAGCCGGCGCGGCACGGCGGTGAGGGTGGAGCGGATCATGCCGGTGGTGTACTCACCGGCGGACAGCAACACCCCGAGGACGCCCACGGCCAGGGAGGCGAACGTGACGCCGAGCAGCGCCAGGCTCACCGCGTCCTGAGTGCCGGAGCCCTGGCCGCCCGGAGGGCCGCCACCGGCGGCGACGCCGGGGCTGTAGGTGGCGGAGGCGATCGCGCCCAGCGCGATCAGCAGCACGACGGCGACGCCCAGCGTGATCCAACTGGAGCGCAGTGACCAGAACTTGGCCCATTCCGAGCGCAGTACCCGCAGGCCGGTCACCCGGTACTTCGCCGTACGGGCCGGGGCGGGTGCGAGGCTGGTGACAGTCATCAGGCGGCCTTCCGATCCGATGCGGCGGAGTCGGCCGGAGCGCTCTGGTACTCCACGACATCCCGGGTGAGTTCCATGAACGCCGCCTCCAGCGAGACGGCCTGCGGGGTGAGTTCGTACAGCGTCACCCCGTGCCGCGCCGCGATCACGCCGATCTCCCGGGCGTCCCGTCCGGCGACCATCAGCTCCTCGGCGGAGGAGGAACTGATCGTGACGTCCGGTCCGGCCAGCAGCGAGCGCAGCCGCACGGCCTCGGCGGTGCAGACCTTCACGCCTCCCCCGCCGGCCTCCCGGGTGAAGCCGTCGACGGTCGTGTCCGCGAGCAGCCGTCCCCGTCCGATGATCACCAGGTGGTCGGCGATCAGCGCGGTCTCGCTCATCAGGTGCGAGGACAGCATCACCGCCCGACCCTCGTCGGCCAGGGAACGCAGCAGATTGCGCACCCACAGCACGCCCTCGGGGTCGAGGCCGTTGACCGGTTCGTCGAGCATGACGATCGCCGGGTCGCCCAGCAGGGCGGAGGCGATGCCGAGCCGCTGGCCCATGCCGAGCGAGAAGGCACCGACGCGCTTCCCGGCCACACTGGTCAGCCCGGCCAGCTCGATGACCTCGTCCACCCGGCGGCGCGGAATGCCGTGAGTGTGAGCGAGCGCCATCAGATGGCTGCGCGCACTGCGCCCGGGGTGTACGGACCTGGCCTCCAGCAGCGTGCCGACCTCCTGCAGGGGCGCGGCATGCCTGGCGTACGCCCTGCCGCCCACGGTCACCGAGCCCCCGGTCGGGGCGTCGAGGCCGACGATCATGCGCATCGTCGTCGACTTGCCCGCACCGTTGGGGCCGAGGAACCCGGTCACCTCACCGGGCTTGACGGTGAAACTCAGCCGGTCGACGACCGTCTTGTCGCCGTAACGCTTCGTCAGCTCACGCGCTTCGATCATGGGAGTGGGCCTCTCCTGCCTCGTCCTCGGACCGGCCCGCGGAAGCGCCGCGGTGTCCGACTTCGAAGCTAGGAGCGCGACCCGCCCGGCCCCTGGGACCGGAGGCGACTCTTCGCCGCCCGGGTGGTACCGCGGTACCAATCGGCCCACCGGACGCGGTGGCTCACAGCGACCCCTCAGCAGCCGTGAGATAGCTCACGCGCGAGAGCGGGTCGTAGGGCGCCTGACCAGGCTGTGTGATGCCTCACAGGGATCACAGAAACGAGAAACGGGCCCCTGCCGTGACTTCCGTCACCGGCAGAGACCCGTTTCATCGGTTCTCACTGTGCGCGAGGGGGGAGTTGAACCCCCACGCCCTTGCGGGCACTGGAACCTGAATCCAGCGCGTCTGCCTATTCCGCCACCCGCGCATTTGGGTGTGTCCTGGGCTCCTGCTCCTTGCGGGCCGGCGCCTTCCGACACCCAGAACATTAGCACGCAGGAGGGGGTGGGTTCACATCCCTTGTCCCCGCAGGCAGACCCGCCCCCGAACCTTCGATGCCCTGGCCACGTATCAACACGCACTGCTTCACGTATCAACCTCGTACCGGTACCCCTTGTCTCCCCAGGAGGCGGTCCGGGTCCACAGCCCGGTGCGGGACACTGGTGTACGGCCGCCTCTACGATCCTCGGCAGAGGTACGCGAGGCGGTGACGCGCAGCAGTACCACCGGAGGAGTTCGAAGACGAGCTCCACAGGGAACTTCGTCATGCGTCGACACCCGTCGGCCTGCCGACAGGGGGAACCAGCCGATCGAGCGGCGCGTGGATACGATCAGTAAGCAGTACCAGCAGTACCCGGCAAACGGCCCGCAGGGCAGTGCACAGGACGGCAGCCACGGAGGAGGTGCCCCATGGGAGTCCTGAAGAAGTTCGAGCAGCGTCTCGAAGGTCTGGTCAACGGCACCTTTGCCAAGGTGTTCAAGTCCGAGGTCCAGCCCGTGGAGATCGCGGGAGCGCTCCAGCGCGAGTGCGACAACAACGCCACCATCTGGAACCGCGACCGGACGGTCGTGCCCAACGACTTCATCGTCGAGCTGAGCACGCCGGACTTCGAGCGGCTCAGCCCCTACTCCGGCCAGCTCGGCGACGAGCTCGCCGGCATGGTGCGCGACTACGCCAAGCAGCAGCGCTACACCTTCATGGGCCCGATCAAGGTCCATCTGGAGAAGGCGGACGACCTCGACACCGGCCTGTACCGGGTGCGCAGCCGTACGCTCGCCTCCTCCAGCAGCCAGCAGGACGCCCCGGGAGGCGGCGGCGCGCCCGCCGCCCCGCAGGGCGGACGCGGCGGCGGTGGCTACGGCTACCCGCCGGCCGCCGGCGCGCCCTCGGGCGCCCCGCCCATGCCGTCCGCGCCGCCGCCAGGCGGCCGCCCCGGCGGCTACGGCCAGCCCGCGAGCGGTCAGCGGCCCCCGGCCGCCCCGGCCGCCGGCGGACGCACCCGCCACTGGATCGAGATCAACGGCACACGCCATCAGATCTCCCGCGCGACGCTGGTACTCGGCCGCAGCACCGAGGCCGACGTGCGGATCGACGACCCCGGCGTCTCCCGCCGGCACTGCGAGATCCGGACCGGCACGCCCTCGACGATCCAGGATCTCGGATCCACCAACGGCATCGTGGTGGACGGGCAGCACACCACCCGCGCTACGCTCCGCGACGGCTCGCGGATCGTCGTGGGCAGCAGCACCATCATTTACCGGCAAGCCGAAGGGTGAAGCGGGGGCAATGTCAGAGCTGACCCTCACGGTCATGCGGCTGGGTTTCCTGGCCGTACTGTGGCTGTTCGTGATCGTGGCCGTGCAGGTCATCCGCAGCGACCTGTTCGGTACGCGTGTCACGCAGCGCGGATCGCGCCGCGAGGCCGGCCGACAGCAGCAGGCCGCCGCACGCCAGGCGCCGCCGCAGCAGCGCCAGCAGTCCGCCGGCGGACGGCGCGGCCGTAACGCCCCCACCAAGCTCGTCGTGACCGAGGGCACCCTCACCGGCACGACGGTCGCGCTCCAGGGCCAGACCATCACCCTGGGCCGGGCGCACGACTCGACGATCGTGCTGGACGACGACTACGCGTCCAGCCGTCATGCCAGGATCTACCCGGACCGCGACGGCCAGTGGATCGTCGAGGACCTCGGCTCCACCAACGGCACGTACCTGGACCGGAACCGGCTGACGACTCCCACACCGATTGCGCTGGGCGCGCCGATCCGCATCGGCAAGACCGTCATCGAGCTGCGGAAGTAGTGCTACACCAATGAATGAGCGCGAGCGGAGCGAGCACGCGGTGGCGGGCCTCCCGGGCCCCCGCGCGCTCCCGACCGGAGGGTGGGCAGTGTGGCTCGACACGACCGGCTGTACCCGGAGCCGACGGGCGAGGTGCGCATGAGTCTGTCACTGCGCTTCGCCGCCGGATCGCACAAGGGCATGATCCGGGAGGGCAACGAGGACTCCGGTTACGCCGGCCCGCGCCTGCTCGCCATCGCCGACGGCATGGGCGGCGCCGCGGCCGGTGAGGTCGCCTCCTCCGAGGCGATCTCCACCATCGTCGCGCTCGACGACGACGTCCCCGGCTCCGACGTCCTCACCTCGCTCGGCACAGCCGTACAGCGCGCCAACGACCAACTGCGCTCCATGGTCGAGGAGGACCCCCAGCTGGAGGGCATGGGGACCACCCTGACCGCCCTGCTCTGGACGGGCCAGCGCCTCGGCCTCGTCCACGTCGGCGACTCCCGCGCCTACCTCCTGCGCGACGGCGTCCTGACGCAGATCACACAGGACCACACCTGGGTGCAGCGCCTGGTCGACGAGGGCCGCATCACCGAGGAAGAGGCGACGACCCACCCGCAGCGCTCGCTGCTGATGCGGGCGCTCGGCTCCGGCGACCACGTCGAGCCGGACCTCTCCATCCGCGAGGTCCGCGCCGGCGACCGCTACCTGATCTGCTCCGACGGCCTGTCCGGCGTGGTGTCCCACCAGACCCTGGAGGACACCCTCGCCAGCTACCAGGGCCCCAGGAGACCGTCCAGAACCTGATCGAGCTGGCGCTGCGCGGCGGCGGCCCGGACAACATCACCGTGATCGTCGCCGACGTCCTCGACCTGGACACCGGCGACACCCTCGCGGGCCAGCTCTCCGACACCCCGGTCGTGGTCGGCGCCGTCGCCGAGAACCAGCACCAGCTGCACGACAACGGCATCATGCAGACCCCCGCCGGCCGCGCCTCCGGCCTCGGCCGCCAGGGGCACGGGCACGGCGGCGGAGGCGAGTTCGGCCCGCCCGGCTCCGGCGACACCACCGGCTACATCCCGGCGACCGGCCTGGACTACGGCGACGACGACTTCGTCAAGCCGCGCCGCAAGGGCCGCTGGCTGAAGAGATCCTTCTACGGCGCCCTCGCGCTGGCCGTCATCGGCGGCGGCCTCTACGGCGGCTGGCGCTGGACGCAGACGCAGTACTACGTCGGCGCCGAGGACGAGCACGTCGCGCTGTACCGGGGCATCAGCCAGGATCTGGCCTGGGTGTCGCTGTCGGAGGTCGAGAAGGACCACCCCGAGATCGAACTCAAGTACCTGCCGCCCTACCAGCAGAAGCTGGTCAAGGCGACCATCGCCGAGGGCGGGCTGAAGAACGCCCAGGCGAAGATCCAGGAACTGTCGGTGCAGGCCTCCGCGTGCGAGAAGGAAGCGCAGCGGCGCGACACCGAGAGCCGGAACAACTCCAAGACCGGCGAGGGCGAGGCCGGGGGCACCACGGGAACCACTCCCGCCTCCTTCACGTCCAAGGCCACACCGACGCCGAACCCGTCGAACCCGTCGGGCTCGCCGTCGGCGCCTGAGAAGTCCACGCCCCCGTCCACGACCGCACCTACTCCCAGCCCCGGCCCCAGCCTCTCGGAGGAAGAGCAGAAGGTCGTCTCGCTGTGCGGTAAGCAGTAGGCAAGCCGTGAGAGGCCCTGTCACACGATGAGCAGTACGAATACGTCGAACTCGCCGACGCACCACACGTCCACGATCGGCGCGATCGGTGCGCCCAGCCGGCGCAACACCGAACTCGCGCTGCTGGTGTTCGCCGTCGTCATCCCGGTCTTCGCCTACCTCAACGTCGGGCTGGCCATCAACGACGAGGTACCCGCCGGCCTGCTGAGCTACGGGCTGGGGCTCGGCCTGCTGGCCGGTGTCGGGCATCTCGTCGTACGGAAGTTCGCGCCGTACGCGGACCCGCTGATGCTGCCGCTGGCCACGCTGCTGAACGGCATCGGGCTGGTCGTCATCTGGCGGCTGGACCAGTCGAAGAAACTGCAGGCGAGCCCCAGTTACGTCGAGGCGGCACCGCGCCAGCTGCTGTACTCCGCGATGGGCGTCGCCCTGCTGGTGGCCGTGCTGATCTTCCTCAAGGACCACCGCGTCCTGCAGCGCTACACCTACATCTCCATGGCCGGAGCGCTGTTCCTGCTGGTCCTGCCGCTCGTGCCCGGCCTCGGCGCGGACGTCTACGGCGCCAAGATCTGGATCAAGATCCCCGGCCTCGGCACGCTCCAGCCCGGTGAGTTCGCGAAGATCGCCCTCGCGGTCTTCTTCGCCGGCTACCTCATGGTCAAGCGGGACGCCCTGGCCCTGGCCAGCCGCCGCTTCATGGGCCTGTACCTGCCGCGTGGCCGCGACCTGGGTCCGATCCTGGTCGTCTGGGTGATGTCGATCCTCATCCTGGTCTTCGAGACCGACCTCGGTACATCCCTGCTGTTCTTCGGGATGTTCGTCATCATGCTGTACGTCGCCACCGAGCGGACCAGCTGGATCGTCTTCGGTCTGCTGATGTCCGCGGTCGGCGCCGTCGGCGTGGCGAGCTTCGAACCGCACATCCAGACGCGAGTGCAGGCCTGGCTCGACCCGATGCGCGAGTTCGAGCTCAGCCGGGCCGGCGTCCAGGACGGCATCGTCCACTCCGAGCAGGCCATGCAGGCCCTGTGGGCCTTCGGCTCGGGCGGCACCCTCGGCACCGGCCTCGGGCAGGGCAACTCCGACCTCATCGGCTTCGCCGCCAACTCCGACTTCATCCTCGCCACCTTCGGCGAGGAGCTGGGGCTGGCGGGCGTCATGGCGATCCTGCTGATCTACGGCCTGATCATCGAGCGGGGCGTGCGCACCTCACTCGCGGCCCGCGACCCGTTCGGAAAGCTGCTGGCCATCGGCCTGTCCGGCGCCTTCGGCCTCCAGGTCTTCGTCGTGGCCGGCGGTGTGATGGGCCTCATCCCGCTCACCGGTATGACGCTGCCGTTCGTCGCCTACGGCGGATCCTCCGTGATCGCCAACTGGGCCCTGATCGGCATTCTGCTGCGCATCAGCGACACCGCACGCCGCCCGGCCCCCGCCCCGGCAAGCAACCCCGACGCCGAGATGACCCAGGTGGTCCGCCCGTCATGAACAAGCCCCTGCGCCGGATCGCGATCTTCTGCGGCCTGCTCGTCCTGGCCCTGCTCATCCGTGACAACTGGATCCAGTACGTCCAGGCCGACGAGCTGCGGACCAACAAGAACAACCGCCGCGTCACCATCGAGCGCTACGCCTCCCCCCGCGGCGACATCATCGTCGACGGCCAGCCGATCACCGGCTCCAAGGAAACATCGGGCAGCGACTTCAAGTTCAAGCGCACCTACAAGGACGGCGC
Organism: Streptomyces sp. CA-179760; assembly: GCF_050937045.1. Classification (NCBI taxonomy): domain Bacteria; kingdom Bacillati; phylum Actinomycetota; class Actinomycetes; order Kitasatosporales; family Streptomycetaceae; genus Streptomyces; species Streptomyces sp. CA-179760. The sequence continues at coordinate 4,857,384 of NZ_JBNJLZ010000001.1, read as the reverse complement.
GATGTGGGCGCCGGTCACCGGCTACGCCTCGCAGGCCTTCGGTGCCACGCAGCTGGAGAACCTCGAGGACGGCATCCTCACCGGCAACGACGACCGGCTCTTCTTCCGCAACACCCTCGACATGCTCACGGGCAAGAAGCAAGAGGGCGGCAACGTCGTCACCACGCTGAACGGCGCCGCGCAGAAGGCCGCGTACAACGGTCTGAAGAAGCAGGGCGCCAAGGGAGCGGTCGTGGCGCTGGAGCCGTCCACCGGCAAGATCCTGGCGCTGTCCTCCTACCCGTCGTACGACCCGTCGACCTTCGCCGGGAACTCCACGACCACGGACACCAAGGCCTGGCAGAAGCTGGAGAAGAAGAACAACCCCGACGACCCGACGCTCAACCGGGCGCTGCGCGAGACCTACCCGCCGGGTTCCACCTTCAAGGTGCTCACCGCGGCCGCCGCGCTGGAGGACGGACTGTACTCGGAGGCGGACCAGAAGACGGAGACGCCGCTGCCGTGGACCATGCCGGGGACCACGACCCCGCTGAAGAACGAGGGGAACATCCCCTGCAAGAACGCGACCCTGCGGGTGGCGCTCCAGTACTCCTGCAACACCGTGTTCGGCAAGATCGGCTCCGACCTCGGCAACGAGAAGATGCTGGCGATGGCCAAGAAGTTCGGCTTCACCGAGGAGCAGTTCACCCCGGTCCGCGCCAACGCCTCGGTCTTCTCCGACGGAATGAACCCGTCGGAGACCGCGCTGTCGTCGATCGGCCAGTTCAACACGGCCTCGACCCCGCTGCAGATGGCCATGGTGGCCTCGGCCGTCGCCAACGACGGCAAGCTGATGAAGCCGTACATGGTCGACGAGCTGCAGGCCCGCAGCGTCGACACCATCGAGAAGACCGAGCCGGAAGAGCTCAGCCAGCCGATGTCCTCGGAGAACGCCCAGATCCTCCAGTCGATGATGGAGACGGTCGTCGACAAGGGCACCGGCGCCAACGCCAAGATCGACGGCGTCAAGGTGGGCGGCAAGACCGGTACCGCACAGCACGGTGTCGACAACAGCGAGAACCCCTACGCGTGGTTCATCTCCTACGCCAAGGACAGCGACGGCGGCGCACCGGTGGCCGTGGCGGTCGTGATCGAGGACGACAACGCCGTCCGTGACGACATCTCCGGCGGCGGCCTCGCGGCGCCGATCGCGAGGAACGTGATGGAGGCGGTCATCAACAGCAAGAAGTGACCCCACTCACGTCTGCTTCACATCGGTGCACGTTGCGATACCGGTCCTGTATCGGCTGACGAGCTTGGCCAGGTCACACAAAGCGAGCCGGGTACGGTAGGCCCGGACGGCAGCCTCCGACCGTACAAGATTTCCGGTCGGGACCGACGGAGAGGGCTGGTAGGTAGCTATGGAAGAGCCGCGTCGCCTCGGCGGCCGGTACGAACTGGGCCAGGTGCTCGGGCGTGGTGGCATGGCGGAGGTCTACCTCGCGCATGACACCCGCCTCGGCCGCACCGTGGCGGTGAAGACGCTGCGCGCTGATCTCGCGCGCGACCCTTCCTTCCAGGCCCGGTTCCGCCGGGAGGCCCAGTCGGCCGCCTCGCTCAACCATCCCGCGATCGTCGCGGTCTACGACACGGGCGAGGACTACATCGACAACGTGTCGATCCCGTACATCGTCATGGAGTACGTGGACGGCTCGACGCTCCGTGAGCTTCTGCACTCCGGCCGCAAGCTGCTGCCGGAGCGGACGCTGGAGATGACCATCGGCATCCTCCAGGCCCTGGAGTACTCGCACAGAGCCGGCATCGTCCACCGCGACATCAAGCCGGCCAACGTCATGCTGACGCGCAACGGCCAGGTCAAGGTCATGGACTTCGGCATCGCCCGCGCCATGGGCGACTCCGGCATGACGATGACCCAGACCTCGGCCGTCATCGGCACCGCCCAGTACCTCTCCCCGGAGCAGGCGAAGGGCGAGCAGGTCGACGCGAGGTCGGACCTCTACTCGACCGGCTGTCTGCTCTACGAGCTGCTGACGGTCCGTCCGCCGTTCGTGGGCGACTCCCCGGTCGCCGTCGCGTACCAGCACGTACGGGAAGAGCCCCAGTCCCCGTCGGTCTTCGATCCCGAGATCACGCCCGAGATGGACGCGATCGTGCTGAAGGCCCTCGTCAAGGACCCCGACTACCGGTACCAGTCGGCCGACGAGATGCGCGCCGACATCGAGGCCTGCCTCGACGGCCAGCCGGTCGCGGCCACGGCCGCGATGGGCTCGGTGGGCTACGGCGGCTACCCCGACGACCAGCCGACGACGGCCCTGCGCGCGGACTCCGGCGCGGGCGCCACGTCGATGCTGCCCCCCATGAACCCGGACGACGGCGGCTACGGCTACGACGACCGCCCCGACCGGCGCCGCGGGCAGCAGCGCAAGTCCAGCACCTCCACGATCCTGCTGGTGGCGGCGGGCATCCTGGTGCTGGTGGGCGCGATCCTGATCGGGCGCTGGGCGTTCAGCGGCAACGGGGTCGGCAACGACGCGGTTCCCACTCCGAACTTCGTCGGCGAAACGGTCAACGACGCCAAGAGACTGGCGAACAACAGCGATCTCAAGCTGACCACCACCAAGAAGCCCTGCGAGAACCAGAGCAAGGGCAAGGTCTGCGACCAGGACCCGAAGGCCGGGGTGGACGTCAAGAAGGGCGACACCATCAACCTCGTGGTGTCGACCGGGGCGCCGAAGGTGGCCGTGCCGAGCGTCGTCGGCAAGATCATCGACGACGCCAGGGCGACGCTGGAGGGCGACAAGTACAAGTTCGAGGTCGAGACGAAGCCGCAGGAGTCCCCGGAGGACCCCGGCACCGTCCTCGAGCAGAACCCGCGCCTGGGCGAGGAGGTGGAGAAGGGATCCAAGATCACCCTCACCATCGCCAAGGCGGAGGCGAAGTCCACCGTCCCGGACGTCCTCGGCCAGAGCTGTGACCAGGCCAAGGCGCAGATGACCGCCAACAACCTGGTGGGCAACTGCACCGAGGTGGACACCCAGGACGACAACCAGGTCGGCAAGGTCATCCAGACCACGCCGCAGTCCGGCTCCTCCGTCGACAAGAACTCGTCGGTCAACATCCAGATCGGCAAGAAGGAACAGCAGAAGGCGCGCGTGCCCCAGGTCGTCAACCAGACGGTCGGCCAGGCCAAGCAGGCGCTCGCGGCGGCCGGCTTCACGAACATCCAGTTCGCGAACGGCAGCGACCAGAGCGACACCGCCCTCGTCGTCGGCCAGGACCCGCAGCCCAACCAGGAGGTCGACGACCCGGCGGCCACGACGGTCACCCTCCAGACCGTCGGCGTCGGAGGCGGCAACAACAACGGCGGCAACGGCAACGGCGGCATCTTCGGAGGCCTCGACGGCCGCAACGAGGACGACTGACCGCCGGAACGCACTCACGCACGGCAGGGCCCCGGCCCCCTCTCTCGAGGGGCACCGGGGCCCTGCCGCATGTCAGCCGGCCGGCAAGAGCGACGGCTTACACGGCCTCCGTCATGACCTGACTCGCACGCCCGCTCACCCTTCGATCGTGTCTTCACATTTCATGCCTCGTTCACCGGGTGGGGTGAGGAATCGGAACAGCGCCCCGGCCATACGAGTCGAAGGGCAAGACGTGATCAACGAAATGGCTCTGCTGGAATCGCGGACTCTGCGCGGCAGTGTGCTCGACCGCACGGACGTGCTCGACAGGGTCAAGACACTGTCGCTGCTGCCGGACGGGATGCATGTGACGACGGCGATGGTGGCGGCGTACTTCGAGGTCGGCCTCGAAGCCGTCAAGTCACTCGTCAAGGACCACCGTACCGAGCTCGAGGCCAGCGGCTACCGTCTGCTGACCGGCGAAGAACTGAGGTCCTTCAAGAACCTCAGTGGAATCCAGTCCCGCACCCGCTCCCTCGCCCTCTTCTCCCGACGCGCCGTCCTCAACACCGCCATGCTGCTCCGAGACAGCGAAGTCGCACGTCAAGTGCGTGTCTACCTACTCGACATGGAGTACCTGGCACGCACACAGCCTGTGGAAAACCCTGCCCCGGCCGACGCCACATCTCTCGACGCCCGCATCGACCAGCGCATCACCCACATCCTGGGCAAAACCGTCGTCCCCATGTTCAACGCCCTGATCGAAACATCGGGCGAGCACCGGCGGGAGCTCATCTCCCTGCGGGCAGGCGTCCAGCGCATCGAGAAGCGCCTGCACCAGCACCACACGAGGCTGCAGCGACTGGAAGGCCCACGAGAAGACCGACCCCTCGCCGGAGTCATGGCCTCCATGGACGCCATGAACGGGCGCGAGTTCGAAGAACGCGTCGCCGAACTGCTGCGCCGCGACGGCTGCACCGACGTCGTCGTCCGCGGCGGCGGAAGGGACCGGGGCATCGACATCACCGCACTCACGCCCGACGGGCGGTGCCTCGTCGTCCAGTGCAAGAGGTTCGCGCCCCACCTCTCCATCACCAGCCCCGACATCCAGAAGTTCGCCGGCGCCGCCAAGGTCCTGCACGACTCCGAAGCCGCCCTGTACGTCGCGACCTGCCCCTTCACCCGCGACGCGCTGAACATCGCGGCCGAGAGCGGCATCACCGCCGTACACCGCGGACTGCTGGAGGAATGGAGCGCCGGGGCGCCCCTCAGCGTCCTCGAGGTGTAGCAACCGGACCGCGGCACGAAGGCCCGAATCCGCAAGAGGAAGTTGCGGATTCGGGCCTTCATGGTGCCGGCGGCTGATCTCCCACGAGAAACGCGGTCAGCCCAGTTCCTTCGGCGGCGTCCGGTCCGCGTCGACCTTCTCGACCCGTTCCAGCTCACCCCACACGATGTACCGGTACGTGCTCGTGTAGACCGGCGTGCAGGTCGTCAGGGTGATGTAGTGGCCCGGCTTGGCCTTCCCCGATTCCTTCGGGACCTTGGACAGGACCTTGACGTTGTACTTCGAGGTCTCGGGAAGGATGTCGTAGACCTTGTAGACGTACCACTTGTCCTTCGTCTCGAAGACGACCGGGTCGCCCTTCTTGATCTTGTCGATGTTGTGGAAGCGCGCGCCGTGGCCGTCGCGATGGGCGGCGAGGGAGAAGTTGCCGTTCTTGCCCGACATCGGCAGGGCCGACTTGACGGGATCGGTGTAGTAGCCGGCGACACCATCGTTGAGGATCTTGTTAGACGTGCCCTTCTCGACCAGGACCTCGCCGTTCTTCATCGCGGGCACATGCAGGAAGCCGATGCCGTTCTTGGTGTCCAGCACGCCGGGGCCGCCCCGGCCGTGGGCCCAGTCGTCACGGACCTGGTCGGCCTGCTTGCCGGCCGCGCGGTCGGCGACGACGTTCGTCCACCACAGGGAGTAGACGACGAACAGACCGAGCACCAGGCCCGCGGTGATGAGGAGTTCGCCGAAGACACCGACCGCTATGGCGATCGGCCCGGGCCGGCGGCGTGCCGGGGCCGGCCGTGACGCGGGCGCGCCGATGTGCTCTTCGTGGTCCGTGTCGGTGGTCGCTGCCACTGGTCATCTGCCCTTAACTGACGAGCGCATCCGGCTTGCCCTTGCTGCGCGGCCGTTCCTCGACCATCTTGCCCCAGACGATCATCCGGTACTTGCTGGTGAACTCCGGCGTGCACGTGGTCAGCGTGATGTAACGGCCGGGCCCGGTGAAGCCCGACCCGGTGGGGACGGGCTTCAGGACACTCGTGTTGCTCGGCGGGGTCACCGGCAGGATCGACGCCATCTTGTAGACGAAGTACTCGTCCTGCGTCTCCACGACAATCGGATCACCCGGCGTGAGCCTGTTGATGTACCGGAACGGTTCTCCATGGGTGTTGCGGTGACCCGCGAGCCCGAAGTTGCCGCTCTTGTCGCCCGGCATCGCGGTCTTCAGCGCGCCGTCCGCGTAGTGCCCGACCATGCCCCGGTCCAGGACGCCCTTGTTGCTGGTGCCCTCGGCGATCGGCACGACCACGTCCAGCTTCGGGATGTGCAGGATGGCGAAGCCCTGCCCCGGCTCGAACGTCCCCGGATTGCGTTTGCCGCTCGCCCAGTCGTCCTGGAGGCTGCTCGCCTCGCTGCCCGCCTGCGCGTGCGCCCGCACATTCGTCCACCACAGCTGGTACGTGACGAACAGCAGCATCAGCACGCCGGTCGTGATGAACACCTCACCGATCGCCCGGCTGGCGACGACCGCCGCGCCCGGCTTGCGCGCCTTCGCCTGCCGCCGCGCCTCGACCCGTGACAGCGGCGCCCGCCGCCCATCCCGAGCCGGGCCCTCCTGGGCCGGACGAGTGTCCGCAGCGCCGCCATGGCGACCGTGACGGCCTTTGGCGGCCTTTCTGCGGGCCGCACGGCCACCGTGGGCCGGTCCGTCCTGCCGCGGGGCGGAGGAGCCCGGAGAGGCCGCCAGGGAGTCACCGGCCGCGGGCGGCGGATCCGGTATCCGCAGCGCCACCGTCTCGTCGTCGACGGGAGGCAGATACGGCTCCTCGGGGAGAGGCTCGTACGACGCCGAGTACGGATCGGGCTCCGGCTCTGACATATAAGGCTCTGACATGTACGGCTCTGACATGTACGGCTCTGACTGCGGATTCTGCTGCGGTTCCGGTCGCGGCTGAGGGGAAGCGCCGTACGCCCCTGAACCCGACCAGTCCTCGAACGCACCCCGCGCCCCGTACGACTGCTGCCCGTACGAGGTGTCGGACTCGCGCTCGGGGCGCAGCGCGGTCACGCCGTGGCCCTGCCCACCACCGGGGCGAGCCCGGCCGACCTCGCCACCGCACCTTGGTCGCCGCACTCCACCAGCCAGTTGGCCAGCATCCGGTGCCCGTGCTCGGTCAGCACCGACTCGGGGTGGAACTGCACACCCTCGACCGGCAGTTCCCGGTGCCTCAGGCCCATGACTATGCCGTCCTGGGTCCGGGCCGTGACCTCCAGCTCGGCCGGGACCGTGGCGGGCTCGGCGGCCAGCGAGTGGTAGCGCGTCGCCGTGAAGGGCGACGGCAGACCCTCGAAGACACCCCTGCCCGCATGCTCCACCGGCGAGGTCTTGCCGTGCAGCAACTCGGGCGCGCGATCCACCACACCGCCGTACGCCACCTGCATCGACTGCATGCCCAGGCAGACGCCGAAGACCGGGACACCCGTGGCGGCGCAATGCCGGACCATGTCCACACAGACGCCCGCCTGCTCCGGAGTGCCGGGGCCCGGGGAGAGCAGGACACCGTCGAAGCCGTCCTGGGCGTGCGCCGTCGAGACCTCGTCGTTGCGCAGAACCTCGCACTCGGCGCCCAGCTGGTACAGGTACTGGACCAGGTTGAAGACGAAGCTGTCGTAGTTGTCGACGACGAGAATGCGCGCGCTCACTGGTTGTCCACCGTCACATCGTTGAAGGGCAGCAGCGGTTCCGCCCACGGGAAGACGTACTGGAAGAGGACATAGACCACGGCCACGACCAGGGCGAGTGAGATCAGCGCCTTCACCCACGTGTTCCCCGGCAGATGCCGCCAGACCCAGCCGTACATGCCGTCCCTTCCGTCGTACCACGGCACCAGACCCACGCCGTACAGCCACCAGACTAACGGCGCAACGCCTCGGGTTTCCCGGCCTCCACAGGCTGGGTGGAGTCCAGGTGCGCCCAGACGATCAGACGATGACTGTGCCCCCATTCCGGTTCGCACGTGGTCAGCGTCAGATACCGGCCCGGACGCGTGTACCCGGAAGTACGTGGAACAGGGTCGATCACCTCGATGTCCGAGGGCACTGTTTTGTACGGGCCTTTGTCGATCCGATACGTGAACCATGTCGTGCCGTCCGTCAGCACCACCGCATCGCCGCGCCGCAGCCTGGGAAAGTCCTTGAAGGGATCACCGTAGGTGCGGCGATGGCCGGCGACCGCGAAGTTCCCCCTCTGCCCCAGCTGAGCGGTGTCCGCATAGTGCCCGAGGCCCTTCTTCAGGGTGCCCGTCACGGTGCCCTCGAGCACCGGCTTGTTCCACGTGAAACCAAGACGCGGGATGTACATGATCGCGAAGGGCTTGCCCTTGGCGTAGGGCGCGGGCCGCCCCGTGCCCTCAGGGGAGCCGCCGACCGGCGGACCGGGCTTCGACCACTCCTTCTCGAGCAACTCGATCTGGTCGTCCATGACATGGTCGGCCTTCACGCCGGTCCAGAACAACACATAAACGACAAACAGCACGATCACGCTGCCGACGGTGACGCACAGTTCGCTGACGGTCCTGACGATCACGCGCACCGGCAGCTCCCCCGGCCTGGCTACTCCTCCACGGGCTTCGCGTAGTGCAGATCCACTGTGCCCGAGTAGCCGGGAAGAGTCACCGGCCCGTTCTCCTCGACTTTCCAGCCGAGCCCGTAGACATTGACGTAGACCATGTAGTTCTGGATCGCCGGGGACGCCGCGAGCACCCTCTGCAGCTTGCCCGGGTCACCCACCGCCGTGATCTTGTACGGCGGTGAGTAGACGCGCCCCTGAAGAATCAGGGTGTTGCCCACGCAGCGCACCGCGCTGGTCGAGATCAGCCGCTGATCCATGACCTTGATGCCCTTGGCCCCGCCCTGCCACATCGCGTTCACCACGGCCTGGAGGTCCTGCTGGTGGATGACCAGGAAGTCGGGCTGCGGCTCGGGATAGCCGGGCAGCTTGGCGGTGGCGTCCGGCGGGGCGTCATTGAGCGTGACCGTCAGCGAGTCGCCCTTGAGCTTCTGGGTGCCCGCGCGCTGCTCCAAGGCGGAGAGCTTGAGGTCCTCCGCCCTGGTACTGCCGTCGTCCCGCTCGGCGAGCCCCTCTATGTCCTGGCGCAGGGTCCCATTGGTCTCGTCCAGCTCGCCGTTCTCACGGCTGCGCTCATGGATGAGGTCGGACAGCTTCAGCAGGGAGCTGTCCGTGCGGATGTTGGTGCCCTTGGCGGTGTTGAAGCTGGTGAAGAAGATCAGACCCGCGAGAGCGAAGACGGCCGCCGTGAGGATTCGCACGGGCCGGAAGCGGCGCGCGCGCTCAGGGGTGGATCCCGTCCCGGGGGAGTCGGCAGAATTGCTCAACGTACCCTTATCTCCTTCGGCGCCACGGAAGCACTACGCTAGCGGACGACCGGGGGAGCACTCAGAGTCCCCTTACGCTGCCCCGAGCCAGACCCAGATCCCTGCGCGGCCACGCAGCGCATCGACAGGAGAGACCCTCGTGCCGAAGTCACGTATCCGCAAGAAGGCCGACTACACGCCGCCGCCGGCGAAGCAGGCAACGGCCATCAAGCTGACCAACCGTTCCTGGGTCGCGCCCGTCATGCTGGCCATGTTCCTTATCGGCCTGGCCTGGATCGTCGTCTTCTACGTCACCGACGGCTCGCTGCCCATCGACTCCCTGGGCAACTGGAACATCGTGGTCGGCTTCGGCTTCATCGCCGCCGGATTCGGTGTCTCCACCCAGTGGAAGTAACGGTCGCCGGACGCTGACCGCAGCTCTGCCCAGGGCTGTTCGCTGAGTTATCCACAGCAGTTATCCACAGGTGGAAAAGAAAGACGATCTGTGGATAACTCGTTGAGTGTTGACGCCGGTACGACGGAAGTACCGCAGCTCGAAAACCTGTTCGCCCCCTGCCTGACCTGCGGAAACGCAGGTCGGTGACAGGGGGCACATGTGTTCCCGCACCGTGTGCACAAGATTAGCCACCCGCTGTGGACAACATCCGCTCAGCTGAGCTGGGCTGTCCTCAGGAGGGTCAGCAGGACTACCACACCGAGGACCAGCGCACAGGTGCCGTACTGGACCAGAGCGCGGTGCGCGCGGGGGGCGTGGACCATGGCGTAGCCGACGACGACGCCGGCGACGAGACCGCCGATGTGGGCCTGCCAGGAGATGTTGAAGCCCGGGCTGAAGGTGAAGATCAGGTTGATCACCAGCAGCGCGATGATCGGCCGCATGTCGTAGTTGAGCCGGCGCATCAGCACCGCCGTCGCGCCGAAGAGGCCGAAGATCGCGCCGGAGGCACCCAGCGTGGCCGTGTTCGGGGAGGCCAGCAGATAGGCCAGGGTACTGCCCGCGAGACCCGAGACCAGGTAGAGCGCGAGGTAGCGGACACGGCCGAGGGCCGCTTCGAGCGGGCCGCCGAGCCACCACAGGCTGAGCATGTTGAACGCGATGTGCCAGATCTCCTGGTGCGTGAACATCGAGGTCACCATGCGGTACCACTCGCCTCCCGCCACGCCCTGGGTGGGTGTGAAGGGCGCCGGCGGCCAGGCGCCGAGCAGGACGATGTCGGTGAGGATCGACTCGCGGACCTGGACGGCGATGAACACCGCCAGGTTGATACCGATGAGGATCTTGGTCAGCAGGCGGGGGTCGGAGGTGATCGTGCCGCCTGCGAGCGTCCGGGGCATGGCGGCGGTGGGCGAGTGACCTGTGCCGGAGCCGGTGCGGACGCACTCGGGGCAATGGAATCCGACGGAGGCGTTGACCATGCACTCGGGGCAGATCGGGCGCTCGCAGCGGGTGCAGCGGATGCCGGTCTCGCGGTCCGGGTGGCGGTAGCACATGGGGACGCTGTGGGCGTTCTGCGGGCTGCCCGCAGCCTGGTCGTCCATGAGATCCCCTATGTCGTGGAAGCCGTGGGTCTGTGGTGGAGGCCGTGGGTTGTGAAAGCCGTGGCCGTGGGTCGTGAAAGCCGTGGTGGGAAAAGCCCCGCCCCGCTCATCCTTACGGATGAGCGGGGCGTTTGGTTCCCCTGTGGGGGCCTTCGTGCTCAGCGCGTCTCGATGACGACCGACTCGATGACCACGTCGTTGACCGGGCGGTCGGTGCGTGGGTTCGTCTGGATCGCGGCGATGGTGTCCACGACCTTCTGGCTGGCCGCGTCGGTGACCTCGCCGAAGATGGTGTGCTTGCGGTTCAGCCATGCCGTCGGGGAGACGGTGACGAAGAACTGCGAGCCGTTGGTGCCCGGGCCGGCGTTGGCCATCGCCAGCAGGTAGGGCTTGTCGAAGCGCAGGTCCGGGTGGAACTCGTCCTCGAACTCGTAGCCGGGACCGCCGGTGCCGTTGCCCAGCGGGTCACCGCCCTGGATCATGAAGCCACTGATCACCCGGTGGAAGACCGTACCGTCGTAGAGCCTGTCCGTGGACTTCTTCCCGGTCCCGGGGTGAGTCCACTCCCGCTCGCCCTGGGCGAGCTCGACGAAGTTCTTGACCGTCTTGGGGGCGTGGTTCGGCAGAAGCCGGACTTCGATGTCGCCGTGATTGGTCTTCAGGGTGGCGTAGAGCTGCTCAGCCACGATCCTGCCTTCCGTTGTCTTTCTGTGACTCCCTGATCCTCGCATGGACGGCGCTCCACGTCGCCTGGCCTCCGTTCGCCGGGGGAAACCGGGCCGATCGGTTGCGGAAAACCAGTCGAGTAGCCCCGGGGCGGGGGCGCTCGGCGGCGATCCGTGGCATTGTCGACGACAAGCTCCTGTTGCCCCCGATTCATCCGCTATTGCACGTGATCGGCTTTCGGCCCGAGAGGGTCCGGAGCCGTTTCCCGTGACCCGGATGCCCGTCCGCGCATGCCTGGCGGCGCTCCCGGAGGCATGATCCGTAAAAGGGTGGAAAGTCGAAATACCGTACGCCACCGAGGAGGAGGAACCCGTGACCCGCATCGACAGCGTGCGCGCCGCGACCGGTTCGGCGAAGGACAGCGTGCTGCACGCCGCGGAAGCGGTGGCGCCCTACGCCGACACGGCCAAGGACAGGGCAACGCACTACGCACACGAGGCACGCGTACGGCTGGCGCCCAAGGTGACCCAGGCCGCCGGACAGGCACGCGTTCAGTACGGCGCCCATGTGCAGCCGTATCTGGAGCAGGCCCGTACGCATGTGCCGCCGAAGGTCGACCAGGCCGCCCACGAAGCCGCCGTCCGTACGCGCAAGGCCGCGAGGCAGGCGGCGGACTACTCCCGCCCGAGGCTTGAGCAGGCGATGGCCGCGGCCGGGCCCGTGACGACCGAGGCTGCCGCGCGGAGTGTGGCCGCGATGGCCGCGCTGCGCGGTCAGGTCTCGTCGAAGGAGATCCAGAAGCTGGTCCGCAAGCAGGAACGGCGGGCGAGGGCCGGCCGTGCCGTGAAGACGCTGGCGATCCTGGGCGCTCTCGCCGGTGGTGCCTTCGCCGCCTGGAAGTGGTGGGACAAGCAGGCCAACCCTGACTGGCTGGTGGAGCCGCCCGCGGCGACCGAGGTTCCCGAGTCGGGCCGGTTGTCCTCAGTGGACGGCAGCGGCCAGTCGGTCCTGGACCCGGAGGTCGAGGCCAAGCAGGCAGAGGAAGAGGCCGCTCAGCGCGACGACCGTTCCTGACGGCCGCTGGGCAACAGCACGGCGGGCGGGAGACTCGGGGTCCGGCTTTGAGAGCGGGCCGTGAGGGTCTCCCGCCCTGCCGTGCTGTTTCACGTGAAACAGGCTCGAGTTCAGACCTTGCGCACCTTCCACACCACTTCCGCCGGCCACTTCTCCGCCCAGTTCCGGTCGGGGGCTTCCTTGAAGTAGGTGGCGCCTCCGGCCGGGGCGAGGGGTTCCACGAGTCGTTCGATGGAGAATCCGCAGTCCCGGAACAGGTCGATCCACTGGGCGTAGGTGGAGTGGAAGACGACGACATCGCCGCCGTACTTCATGCGGGCATCGCCGTAGGGGTTCGTGAGGCGCTCGCCGACCGTGCCGCTCTGGTTGTCGAAGCACATCTGCAGGAGCGGGGAGTAGGTGCACAGGCCGAGTACTCCGCCGGGCCGGAGTACTCGGTGGGCTTCCTGGAGCAGGCGCTGGGGTGGGGAGAAGTCGAAAGCGCCGTGGTCGCAGAAGGCCGCGTCGAAGACCCCTGAACGGAACGGCAGGCGCTCTGCCGCGGCTTGGACGAAGCCCGCGGCCCCTTCGTCGAGGGTGCGCGAGAGCTGTCCGGAGGAGAGTTCGACTCCGTAGGCCTTGTATCCGGCGCGGGCGAATCCTGCGGTGTCGTGCCCGATGCCGCAGCCGAGGTCGATGATCCGGGAGCCGGCCGGGAGGTCATCGCTGAAGATCTTGAGGTCGCTCTCGGGGAGGTGCCAGATGCCCCAGGACGGGTGCCGGCCGGCGTCGAGGTGTTCGGGGTGGGCATCGTGGTAGAGCTCGCTGTTGGAGTCCCAGTACCGCTCGTTGACCTTGAGGTAATTGATCTTTGTCATCGTCTGTCCTCAGTCTTGCGGGGGTTCGCACCCCGACAGGTCGGCCCAGCCGGACGGTGGGCTGATGTAGTTCCTCACGCGCAGCCGGGCGGCCGACCTGAGCCGTCCGAACAGGCAGATTTCGCCGGTCGTGCTCAGGAGTTGTTCGGCCTGGGCGCAGTGGTCGAGCCGGTCCTGGAGGTCGTCCGCGGCGAGGGCGCGGTGCACGGTGTCCTTGAACGCGGACGTGGGTCCGCCGGGGAGCAGGTCCGCTGGGCGGCGGGTGAAGGGGAGGAGGAGGGCGACCGGGTCGGGCCAGGGCGAGGCCATCAGCACGAGGCGGAAGTCTTCGTGGTGTGTGGTGTGGAGCTCGGTGAGGTAGGCCCGGTAGTCGATGGCCTCGGGCCGGAGGGTGAGTCCGGTGTTGTCGCCGATCTGGTCGGCGAGTACGTGTGCCGTCTCCCGGTTCGGTGAGAAGTCCGGGAAGACCAGGCGGGCGGGGCCGCGTCGCCCTCCTGCGGATCAACCCCGGATACCACCACAGCGTGTGCGGGATCCGCTCGCACTCCTGGGTGCGCTACTCCATCGCCGTACACTTCGGCACGGCCAGGTAGCGGCCGCTCACGGACGACGGCCCGCCCCAACGAGCCTCCGGCGGCCGGTTGTTGATCCCCGCACGGCTCTGGCCGCCACCGGCAGGGCCGTGCGGTGACGTCCGCCACCGTTCTCATCAGACCTACCGGCGTGCCGCCTGGAGTCCGACGTGCTCAAAGACCGCAGTTTCAGAAACCTGTGGACCGCCCAGACCGTGTCCCTGTTCGGTACCCAGGCCAGCGTGGTCATCATCCCGCTGCTCGCCCTGGAAACCCTCGACGCCTCCGCGTTCGAGATGGGCCTGCTCGGCAGCGCCGAATCGCTGGCCGTACTGCTCCTCGGGCTGTGGGTGGGCATGACCGCCGACCGCTACCCGCGCAGGTCGGTCATGGTGACGGCGAACATCCTGCGCCTGCTGCTGATCGGGATGGTCCCGGTGGCCTACGCGCTCGACCTGCTGAGCATCCCCCTGCTCTTCATGACCGTCTTCCTGGTCGGCGCCCTCACCCTCCTGTACGACTCCGCGCTGTCCTCGCACATGGTGCTCACGTTCGACCGCCGTCAACTCCCCAAGATCAACTCGTATATGGAGGGCAGCACCGCGGTCAGCGAGGTCGCGGGCCCCGGCCTGGGAGGCCTCCTGGTCCAGGCGCTCGGCGCACCCATGGCTCTGGTCGCCGACGTCTGCAGCTACGTCGCGAGCACGGTACTGCTGCTCGGGTCCGCAGGCGGCACGAAGAACGGCGAGGAGACCACAGGGCTCGAGGACGCCGAGCAGGAGAACGCGGAGGAGCAGGAGACGGAACAGGAGACGGTCAAGGGCGCCCTGACCGGCTTCACCTGGGCCTTCTCCCACCCTGTGCTGCGACCGGTGATCGTCTCCGCGGCCCACTTCAACTTCTTCACGGCGATGTTCTTCGCCGTCTACACCTTCTACGTGGTCAAGGAGTTGGGCTTCAGCCCCCTCCTCGTGGGCCTCGCGAGCGCGGCCGGAGGGCTCGGCGGCGTGCTGTCCGCGACAGCAGCCTCCTCGTTCATGAGCAAGGTGCGGACCCGGCTGCTCTACGTCCTGTCCCTGGTCGTGCCCACCGTGGGCGCCTTCCTCGTCCCCGGCTCCGGACTGCTGGACTCCTCCCTCCTGCGGTTCCTCGCCGTGGCCGCGGGGATGTTCCTGTGGAGCTTCGCCATCGTCGTGAACCTCATCATGAGCGAGACGATCAAGCAGATGGTGACGCCGACGCACATGATCGGCCAGGTCACCTCCGCGATGCGCTTCACGACGCTGGGCTTCGAGCCCGTCGGCGCGATCGTGGGCGGCACCGTCTCCCAGTTCCTCAGCCCCACCACGGCCCTGGTCATCGCGTCCTGCGGCCTCGCGACCTCCATCGCCTGGGTCGTCCTCAACCGCCACCTCGGCGCGTACGACGTGAACGAGGCCGACCCCGTGAGCACCGCCTGACCCGATGCGCCGACCGGAACGAAAAGACCCCCCTGACTGCGTTTCCGCAGATCAGAGGGGTCCGATCAAGTGGAGCCTAGGGGAGTCGAACCCCTGACATCTGCCATGCAAAGACAGCGCTCTACCAACTGAGCTAAGGCCCCGGAAGGGGACATCCGCCCGGACGAAGCATGTCCCGGCGGGCGTCGGAGACCAGAGTACCGGGTCACCCCCGTGATTCCGCAAAAGGATTGGGGCTCCCCGTCGCCGACCACTCTCCGTAAGATGCTCGGCGTGGTTCGCTACCGCGAACCGCCGTACATGGGGAAGCGATGGGGAGACGCAATGGACGCCGCACAGCAGGAAGCCACCGCAAGAGCGCGGGAACTGCAGCGGAACTGGTACGGGGAGCCGTTGGGGGCGCTCTTCCGTAGGCTCATCGACGATCTTGGTCTCAACCAGGCTCGTCTCGCGGGGGTTCTGGGACTGTCCGCACCGATGCTGTCGCAGCTGATGAGCGGACAGCGGGCGAAGATCGGCAACCCGGCCGTCGTGCAGCGCGTGCAGCTGCTGCAGGACCTGGCCGGGCAGGTCGCGGACGGCAGCGTGAGCGCGGCCGAGGCCACTGAACGCATGGAGGAGATCAAGAAGTCACAGGGGGGCTCGGTGCTGAGCAACACCACACAGACGACGACCAGTTCGGGAGCGCCCACCGTCAAGCGCGTGGTCCGCGAGATCCAGTCCCTGCTGCGCTCGGTCGCGGCGGCGGGCGACATCATCGATGCCGCTCAGACCCTCGCCCCGACCCACCCGGAACTGGCAGAGTTCCTCCGGGTGTACGGCGCCGGCCGTACCTCGGACGCGGTGGCGCACTACCAGTCCCACCAGAGCTGATCGCACCGCCCGGCAGCCGAAGGGGGTTCGGCAGCCGGACGGAGTGATCTGACGGGGGACGCCGACCGGCGTGACGGGGGACAGCGCACAGCACGGGCGGACACGCGGGGGCGTGTCACGCACGGGGGACCGGCCGGCGCGAGCGGGTTCTCCCGCGCAACGGGGGAGTCGTAGCGCAATGGGGGAGTCGCATCACTCATCGAGGAGTCGTAGCGCTCGTCGAGGGGGAAGCAAGGGGGGTAGCCGCAGGGGGAGGAGCGACGTACAGCCATGGGTGAGGTCTTCGCCGGCCGGTACGAACTGGTCGACCCGATCGGGCGCGGAGGAGTCGGTGCCGTCTGGCGCGCCTGGGACCACCGCCGCCGTCGCTACGTGGCCGCCAAGGTCCTGCTCCAGAGCGACGCGCACTCGCTGCTGCGCTTCGTGCGCGAACAGGCCCTGCGGATCGACCACCCCCATGTCCTCGCCCCCTCCAGCTGGGCCGCGGACGACGACAAGGTCCTGTTCACCATGGACCTGGTGGCCGGCGGTTCCCTGGCCCACCTCGTCGGGGACTACGGCCCACTGCCACCGGCCTTCGTCTGCACCCTGCTCGACCAGCTGCTCGCGGGGCTGGCCGCGGTGCACGCGGAGGACGTCGTGCACCGTGACGTCAAACCCGCCAACGTGCTGCTGGAGGCCACCGGCACGGGCCGGCCTCGGCTGCGGCTGTCCGACTTCGGCATCGCGATGCGGCTGGGCGAGCCCCGTCTGACGGAGACCAACCTCGTCGTGGGAACGCCCGGCTATCTCGCGCCAGAGCAGCTGATGGGCGCCGAACCCGACTTCCCCGCCGACCTGTTCGCCGCAGGACTGGTCGCGCTGTATCTGCTGGAGGGGGCCAAGCCGGACAGCAAGGCGCTCATCCAGTACTTCGCCGAGCACGGGACGCCCGGTGCGCCGAAGGGCATTCCGGAACCGCTGTGGCAGGTGGTGGCCACGCTGCTCCAGCCGGACCCGCAGGCGCGGTTCCGTACGGCCACGGGGGCGCGCAAGGCGCTGGCCGCCGCCGCGGAGCTCCTCCCGGAGCCCGGCCCGGACGACGAGCTGATCGAGATCTTCGACCAACTCGGCCCGCTTCCCCGGGGTTCGCCCCCGAGGGACCGCTGGAGAGAGCGCGGGGGCTGGGCCCGAGGGCAGAGCCGTCCGGTTCGAGAACGGACGAGGCACCGTCAGGCGACAGCAGCAATGCCTGGTCGCCCCCCGAGGCCGTACAGCCCGACCCACGCCAGGAAACCGACCCGTCAGCCGCCCCGCCCACTCCTGCCAAGCCGCCCTCCATGTCGGACACCGGCAGCTTCCATCTGCCGCCTCCGCAGGCCACCGGCGCCTCCTCCCCCGCGCCCGAAGGCCGGCCCCAGGACGCACCGGCGCAAGCCCCGCACCAGCCGGAGCCCCCCGTCTCCCCCTACGACACCACCCACCGGCTACACACCTCCCAGCCGCTGCCACCGGCGTACTCGGGACACGCGGGCCATCCCGGCCGGCCCCTGCCCCCGCGGCGCACTACTCCACCGGCACCTCCACGGCCTCGTACACCGCCCAGACCCCACAAGCACCGCCTGGCCCGCCTGCCCCACAGGCCCCACAGGGGTCACAGGCCCCTCCGCCCGCCAGGGCCGCTTCCCGGCATCGCGCGGAACGGCCGCGCCGCCGCCCCGGCCCACCGGCCAAGGTGGCGGTCCCGCTCCTGCTTCTCGCCCTGGCCTGCTACGCCGTCGGATTCTGGGCCCTGACCCGCATCTGAGCCCTCACCGAGCCCGCGCGGGCATCAGCCCGGCGCGACACGAGCGCTACTGGGCAGCGCTCCGCCGACGGGCCATCACGGTCCACACCCCGAGCCCCACCAGCAGCGCGCTCCCTGTGCCGATCCCGCCCACGGCGACCGCCCGCATCGCGGTGTCGCCACCCCCGGCCACACCCACAGCCGCGGCCTCACGCTCCTGTTCCGAGACCTCGAAGACACCGGCGGGCTCGGACTCCCCCACGTACCCGGGCCCGCGCTTCGCCGCTCCGCTCACCCGGACGCGCAGCGTCATCGCGAACGGCCCGTCCCCGAAGCTGTCGGCGACACTCTTGGCGAGATGCGCGACGAGGTAGTAGGAACCCGCGAAGCGCATGGCGCCGACCTGGCCGACGGCGGCATTGCGGTTGGCGTGGTCGACCGGCGGCAGAGGAGGCAGGCTGCCGGACTTCTGGCCGCCGTCGTAGCCGACACTCACATCGGCGACGTGCCCGCGGGCGGGGTTGTAGAGGGCCAGGTCCAGGGCGCCGGACGTGTAGCCGGTGCCGCCGGAGTCCGTGCTGCCCAGTTCGGCGGTGGCGTGGAGTTGCCGGCCCCAGTCGACCGGCACCTCGTAGAAGACCGTCTGGCCGGGCCGGAGGTAGTCCCGCCAGACGCCCTGGCCGAGGGGGGTCGCCCCGGCGAACCCCGCACCGCCCCGGCGGCGCTCGGCCTTCCCCTGGAGCGGCTGTGGCGAGGCGGAGTTCCACGCCCCGGGCGCGCCGGTCGGCCCGGCCTTCGCCGTCCGCGGCTCCGTCATGGCGAGAAGTTCCAGGTCCCAGGCGTCCGGCGAGGAGCCCTCGCCCTTGGGGTCGACCCGCTCGACGGACACGTAATAGGTGCCGGCCTTCCGGCACAGGGCCTTGGTGGGCGAGATCTCGCGCATGCCCCAGGCCGCGATCGGGTGCGGGCTACGGGCGGCGCCGAAGCTCGCGGTGTCGACGGAGCAGGAATTGCCCTCGGCGTCCTGCACGGACACCCTCAGCCCGTCGATGACGGAGACGGTGCTGTCGGGGGAGGGGGCGGCGGTGACGGACACGTACGCGTCCGACGCGGCGTCGAGTTCGACGCTGTAGCTGACCTCGCCGCTGCTCGGGAGCGAGCTCTTGTAGGCGGTGCCGGGCTTCAAAATCCCGGCGTCCGCGGTACTCCTCGCTCCCTCGATGCTCCGGGCACCGTCGGCGAAGGCGTACGGGCTCGGCGTCACGGCAGCCCCGGAGCCAGCCCGGGAGGTCCCGGCAGCGGCCAGGGCGGCCGGGACCGGCGTCACAGCAGCCATCGCGCCCAGCACCACCCCCGCGACGCCCAGGCGCACGGCCACCGCCGGACGCCGGCGCCACGCGCCCGCACGCCCCCACGCCGTACGACACCGTCCCCTCACGCGCCACCCCTCACGTCACCGGAACTCACATCACGGACTTGGAACCATGAACCCGCGAGCCGTGGCCCATCCTGCCCGTACGGCCGGCCCCAGGACACACAAAACCCCGACCGCGAGGCGGCCGGGGTGTGCTCGGTCTGGGATGTCGTGACTCACGAACCCGTGGGCACGGAGTCGGTCGCCTCCGTCCACAGGTCCTGCTCTGCGCGATCCGCCTGGATCTGGCGGTACACAAGGAGCCCGCCGATGGCGGCCAGTGCGACCAGGAGAAGCTTCTTCACCGCGCGACCTCGTCTTTCGTTGACGTAGGGGACCTCTGGCGCCCGACTATACACACCGACCGATACCGATCGGTGACCTGAGTCGGACCTCAACTCCCTTCCCGGGAACCGGGATAGAAGCGGAGTTCACCGCTCCGATCGGAGGGTGATCACACCCCGACGGACGGTTACTTTGGGACCTTTTCTCCTCTCTCCTTACATTTTCACCCCTCTTGCGTCCATCCGAGTGGTGTTCATCGGAACATCGCCGCGCCACGGGCGTCGGTCCCCCACTTCTCGACCCCCATACACATCATGAGGAAAGTACGCAAATCGCCCGACCCGAAAGTGAGGGGCCATGGCCCGGAACAAGGTCATGAAGCTGTGGACCGCCATCGTCACCGCCTTCCTGGCGCTGTGCACGAAGCTCGGATTCGCCACCACGACCGCCACCCCGGCGGTAGCGCAGACCGAGCCGGAGCGCAACAGCGAGCGCATCCCGCGCCAGCGAACGGCATCAGCGACGTCTCCCACGTCCTCAGCGAAAGCCCTGCCCCCCACGATGAAACAGCGCATCCGGGCCGAGGCCCACGGCAAAACCCCCCGCTGCCGCCACCGCCCGCTCGCGGACGCCGACGCGGAATCGGAACCCGCGGCGGACTATCTGGCCCCCCTGCAGCGCTGATCCCCCGCCCCATCCGAACGGCGACCCTGCGTACAGGCCCGGCAGCTCGACAGAGCAGCCGGGCTTCTTCTTGCCCCGCCCACACCCCCCGGGATGCAGAAAACCCCCAACCGCTACCGGTTGGGGGTTCATCATGCTGGTGGGGCTAACAGGATTTGAACCTGTGGCCTCATCCTTATCAGGGATGCGCTCTAACCAACTGAGCTATAGCCCCGCCGCGCTGTGCGGGGTGTGTCCCGCGCGCTGACTCCTGAAGATTAGCGCACGACATGGGCAGTCCCAAAATCGGTTGTCGGGACTGTGTCAATCACGGTCAAAAGGGTCGTGTCACTCGTCCTCGGCGAGCGTCAGCTCCACACCGCCGACGAAGCCCGCGGACAGGTTGTAGATGAACGCGCCGAGGGTGGCGAGGGCCGTCGCCAGGACGACGTCGATGACCGCGATGACCGACGTGAACATCAGGACGTTGGGCAGCGACAGGAAGGCCTGCAGGTCGAAGCCGTTGGACTCGTTCGAGCCGGTCGCCTCGGAGATCGTGCCGCCGACCGTCGAGAAGACGCCCATCGCGTCCATGACCATCCACAGCACGGCGGCCGCGACGATCGTGCAGATGCCCAGCGCGATGGAGAGCAGGAAGCTGACCTTCATCACCGACCAGGGGTCGGCCTTGGACACCCGCAGCCGCGCCTTGCGGACGCGCGGCACCGTGCGCGTTCCCGTACGGGGGCGCCGGGCTGCTCCGGCGGAAGCACCCGTACCACCCGCGCCGCCACCGGCACCGGCCGCCGCCTGCTGCGCCGGATAGGCCTGCGGCGGGTGGTACGGCCCGGCCTGCTGCTGTGCCTGTCGTTCCCCCGGCAGAGGAGAAGCCGTCTCGGCCCCCTTGGGCTGCGGCTGCGGTTGCGGCTGGGCGCCGGATGCGGCCGGGCCCGCTCCAGCATGGTGCTGCTGGGTCTGCGGACCTCGGGTGTCCGTCACCGTTCCCCCTGGGATCCATGTGTGTCAGGCGAGGGCGAGTCGTCCTTGTCGGACGGCTTGACCGCCTTCAGGTTGGTCGTGTGCGGGTCCGCCGCACGCGCGGCGGAGCCACGGCCGCCGTCGTCCGTGTCCGTACCCGTCGAGGTACCGCTCGGTCCGGCGCCCGTGGCTCCGCTCACGCTGACTCACTCCTCGTGCTACTCAGACGAGGGCGCCTCACCCTCGTCCGTGCCGGTGGTCGCGGCGCCTTCGGCGGTCTCGTCGACGACGATGTCGCCGTCGACCTCTTCCGCCTCGCGTCCCGCCTCGGCGTTGCGAGCGATGCCGACCACGGCATCGCGCTTGCCCAGATTGATCAGTTGGACGCCCATGGTGTCACGGCCGGTTTCCCTGATCTCGTTGACTCGCGTACGAATCACACCGCCCGACAGCGTGATGGCGAGGATCTCGTCGGTCTCCTCGACCACCAGCGCGCCGACGAGTGAGCCACGGTCCTCGACGATCTTGGCGGCCTTGATGCCGAGGCCGCCGCGACCCTGGACGCGGTACTCGTCGACGTTGGTCCGCTTCGCGTACCCGCCGTCTGTGGCAGTGAACACGAACGTACCGGGTCGAACAACATTCATCGAGAGCAGCTCGTCGCTCTCGCGGAAGCTCATGCCCTTGACACCCGAGGTGGCACGGCCCATGGGGCGCAGAGTTTCGTCCGACGCGGTGAACCTGATCGATTGGGCCTTCTTGCTGATCAGAAGCAGATCGTCGTCCGACGAGACCAGCTCGGCTCCGATCAGTTCATCATCCGAACCGTCCTCCTGCTCACGGAGGTTGATGGCGATCACACCGCCGGAACGGGGCGAATCGTAATCCTTCAGAGGCGTCTTCTTCACCAGTCCGGCCTTGGTGGCGAGGACGAGGTAGGGAACCGCCTCATAGTTGCGGATCGCCAGGATCTCGGCGATCGCCTCGTCCGGCTGGAAGGCGAGCAGGTTCGCGACATGCTGACCCCGCGCGTCCCGGCCGGCGTCGGGCAGCTCGTAGCCCTTGACGCGGTAGACGCGGCCCTTGTTGGTGAAGAACAGCAGCCAGTGGTGCGTGGTGGACACGAAGAAGTGGTCGACGATGTCGTCTTCCTTGAGCTTCGTGCCGCGCACGCCCTTGCCGCCGCGCTTCTGGGCGCGGTAGTCGTCGGTCTTGGTGCGCTTGATGTAGCCGCCCCGGGTGACCGTGACGACGATGTCCTCCTCGGCGATCAGGTCCTCGATGGACATGTCGCCTTCGTAGGGGATCAGCTTCGTCTGGCGGTCGTCGCCGAACTTCTCGACGATCGCGGCCAGCTCCTCGCTGACGATCCCGCGCTGGCGGACCGGGCTGGCGAGGATCTGGTTGTACTCGTTGATCTTCGCCTGGAGCTCGTCGTGCTCCTGGACGATCTTCTGGCGCTCCAGGGCGGCGAGCCGGCGCAGCTGCATCTCGAGGATGGCGTTGGCCTGGATCTCGTCGATCTCCAGGAGGTCCATCAGGCCGTGGCGCGCGATCTCGACGGTGTCACTGCGCCGGATCAGCGCGATGACCTCGTCGATGGCGTCCAGGGCCTTCAGCAGACCGCGCAGGATGTGCGCCCGCTCCTCGGCCTTGCGCAGCCGGAAGCGCGTACGGCGGACGATGACCTCGATCTGGTGCGTCACCCAGTGGCGGATGAACGCGTCGAGCGAGAGCGTGCGCGGCACGCCGTCGACCAGCGCCAGCATGTTGGCGCCGAAGTTCGTCTGCAGGTCGGTGTGCTTGTACAGGTTGTTCAGGACGACCTTGGCGACCGCGTCCCGCTTCAGCACGATGACCAGGCGCTGGCCCGTGCGCGACGACGTCTCGTCACGGACGTCGGCGATGCCGCCGATCTTGCCGTCCTTCACCAGGTCGGCGATCTTCTGCGCGAGGTTGTCCGGGTTGACCTGGTACGGAAGCTCCGTCACCACCAGGCACTGGCGGTTCTGGATCTCCTCGACCTCGATGACCGCGCGCATGGTGATGGAGCCGCGGCCGGTGCGGTACGCCTCCTCGATGCCCTTGCGGCCGACGACCAGCGCGCCGGTCGGGAAGTCGGGGCCCTTGATGCGCTCCAGGAGCGCGTCCAGGAGCTCCTCGTGCGAGGCCTCGGGGTTCTCCAGGTACCACTGGGCGCCGGCCGCGACCTCGCGGAGGTTGTGCGGCGGGATGTTGGTCGCCATGCCGACCGCGATACCGGCCGAGCCGTTGATCAGCAGGTTCGGGAAGCGGGCCGGCAGGACGGTCGGCTCCTGGGAGCGGCCGTCGTAGTTGTCCGTGAAGTCGACGGTCTCCTCGTCGATGTCACGGACCATCTCCATCGACAGCGGCGCCATCTTGCACTCGGTGTAGCGCATGGCCGCCGCCGGGTCGTTGCCCGGAGAGCCGAAGTTGCCGTTGGAGTCGACGAGCGGCATGCGCATCGACCAGGACTGGGCGAGGCGCACGAGCGCGTCGTAGATCGAGGAGTCGCCGTGCGGGTGGTAGTTGCCCATGACGTCGCCGACGACGCGGGCGCACTTGTAGAAGCCGCGCTCAGGGCGGTAGCCGCCGTCGTACATGGCGTACAGCACACGGCGGTGGACGGGCTTGAGGCCGTCGCGGACGTCCGGCAGCGCTCGCGAGACGATGACGGACATCGCGTAGTCGAGGTACGAGCGCTGCATCTCCGTCTCGAGCCCGACGGGCTCGACGCGCATGGCCAGGGCGTCACCCTCGGGCGTCGTCACGGGAGTGTTCTCGTCGGTCATTGCTGGTGAAGGTCCTTCCTGGTGCGGTCAGCTGAGACCGACTCAGATGTCGAGGAAGCGGACGTCCTTGGCGTTGCGCTGGATGAACGCGCGGCGGGCCTCGACGTCCTCGCCCATGAGGACCGAGAACAGGTCATCGGCCTGGGCGGCGTCGTCGAGGGTGACCTGGCCGAGGACGCGGTGCTCCTGGTCCATGGTCGTGATGCGCAGCTCCTCGGCGTTCATCTCACCGAGACCCTTGAAGCGCTGCACCGAGTCGTCCTTGATGCGCTTGCCCGCGTTGCGGCCCATCTCGATGAGGGCATCGCGCTCGCGGTCGGAGTACGCGTACTCGAAGTCGTCCTTGCCCCACTTGATCTTGTAGAGCGGCGGACGGGAGAGGTACACGTGCCCGGCCTCGACCAGCGGCCGCATGAAGCGGAACAGGAAGGTCAGCAGCAGGGTGTTGATGTGCTGGCCGTCGACGTCGGCGTCCGCCATCAGGATGATCTTGTGATAGCGGAGCTTCTCGATGTCGAAGTCCTCGTGGACCCCGGTGCCGAAGGCGGAGATCAGCGCCTGGATCTCCTGGTTCTGCAGGATCTTGTCGATCCGCGCCTTCTCGACGTTGAGGATCTTGCCTCGGATCGGGAGGATCGCCTGGTACTCGGGGTTCCGGCCGGACTTGGCCGAGCCGCCGGCGGAGTCACCCTCGACGATGAAGATCTCGCACTTGGTGGGGTCGTTCGACTGGCAGTCGCTCAGCTTGCCCGGGAGGGAGGCCGTCTCCAGCAGGCCCTTGCGGCGCGTCAGGTCCCGGGCCTTGCGGGCCGCCACGCGCGCGTAGGCCGCCTGGATGCCCTTGCGGATGATGTCCGCAGCCTCGTTCGGGTTGCGGTCCAGCCAGTCGGCCAGGTGCTCGTAGACGACCTTCTGGACGAAGGTCTTCACCTCGGTGTTGCCCAGCTTCGTCTTCGTCTGACCCTCGAACTGGGGCTCGCTCAGCTTGACCGAGATGATCGCGGTCAGGCCCTCGCGGATGTCGTCACCGGTGAGGTTGTCGTCTTTCTCCCGCAGCAGCCGCTTGTCGCGCGCGTACTTGTTGATCAACGAGGTCAGCGCGGACCGGAAGCCCTCTTCGTGCGTACCACCCTCGTGCGTGTGGATGATGTTGGCGAAGGAGTACACACCCTCGGTGTAGCCGCCGTTCCACTGCATGGCGACCTCGAGGGACAGGTGCTTGTCCTTGTCCTCGGCCTCCAGGTCGATCACGGTGGGGTGCACCACGTCTCCCTTGCGGGAGTTGAGGTACGTCACGAAGTCGACGATGCCGCCCTCGTAGTGGTACGAGACGGCCTTGACCTCGTGCTTCTCGTCCTCACCGGCCTCGTCCGCACCGGCCGTGGCCTTCGCCGACTCGCGCTCGTCGGCGAGGTTGATCCGCAGACCCTTGTTGAGGAACGCCATCTCCTGGAAGCGCCGCGACAGCGTCTCGAAGGAGTAGTTCGTGGTCTCGAAGATGTCCGGGTCGGCCCAGAAGGTGACCGTGGTGCCGTGCTCGTCCGTGGCCTCGTGCTGGGCGAGCGGGGCCGTCGGGACGCCCAGCTTGTAGTCCTGCGTCCAGCGGTAGCCGTCGGTCTTGACCTCGACGGCGACCTTGGTCGACAAGGCGTTCACCACGGAGACGCCGACGCCGTGCAGACCACCGGAGACCGCGTAACCGCCGCCGCCGAACTTGCCGCCCGCGTGCAGCACGGTCAGCACGACCTCGACGGCCGGCTTGCCCTCGGTCGGCACGATGCCCACCGGGATGCCACGGCCGTTGTCCACGACCCGTACGCCGCCGTCGGCGAGGATCGTCACGTCGATCGTGTCCGCGTGCCCGGCCAGCGCCTCGTCGACGGAGTTGTCGACGACCTCCTGCACCAGGTGGTGCAGACCACGCTCACCGGTCGAGCCGATGTACATACCGGGCCGCTTGCGGACCGCGTCCAGACCCTCGAGGACGGTGATGGCACTGGCGTCGTACGAGGCGGTGACCTCGCCGTTGGAGGTGATCGCCTCGCTGCTCACGCCTTCGTCGGTGGACGGGATGTTCTCGTTGGGGTTGCCGGAATCGGCCACGAAGCGCCCTTTCTGGCACAGCACGAGCCAGGCTCTGGGGGTCCCCCCTCCGGGGGAGGGTTGCCGGAGCGGCTGCGGCATGTTGCGTTGGTAAGCCTTGATCAGCGTTGCTCAGCTTTTCCCGGACGGTCCCCAGCGAGTGGGGCGGGATTGGCTCCAGTCTACCGGTAGCACTGACACTGATGGGGGTTTGCCGGTACCTGAGTCCGCATGTGCCGCCCTCGACGGGTCTTCCCCGACTCCCGATATGCGGATGGGGGCTCCAAGAGGCTCACGGAGGCACTCAGCGCTTCCGGCCGTCAACCCTTGGCTACTTCGGAGTCAGGTCGCTGTTCGCAACCGTGTGCGGTGACGGAAATAGGTGCTCGGAACGGCTGTGACAGGGCCGCGCCGCCCCGCCGAGACGTGACGTAAGTCACCTGTATGTATCGCCAGGTCCACTGCTGCCCGGGGCGCGCAGGGGGCCGTAGCGGCGGGTGGGGACGCTGGGGCCCAGGACCTTGATCTGCCGCACGGTGCCGTGGCCCAGGTCCTCGTTGAGACGGGCGACCAGGGTCGGGGCGAGCAGCCGCAGGTTCGTCGCCCAGGCCGTCGAGTCGCAGCGCACGACCAGGACGCGCTCGTCCTCGTCGTACCTCTCCGGCACACAGTGGTTGGCCACGTCCTCGCCGACGATCTGCGGCCAGCGGCCCATCACACCGCCCACCGCGGCCGGGGCCTCCCAGCCGCGCTCGCTGATCAGCCGGTTGATCGCCGAGCCGAGCGCCATCGGATCGCGGCCGTCGGCACGCGCGCCGGAGCGCAGCCCGCCGCGGCGCGCCTGCTTCTTCTGCTGAGCCGCGTCCCCACGCGCGCGTGCGGCTTCCTTCGCCGCGCGGAGCGCCACACGCGCGAGGTCGACACCGGAGGGCTCGGGGGTGTTCTTCGGCTCCTGTGCGCTCATACGCGCTCCACCGCCCCGTCGGACACGGCGAACCGCGTCCCGGACAGCACATGCGGTACGTCGTCGTCGACCGCGGCCGTCACCAGGACCTGCTCGCCGGGCGCGACCAGCTCGGCGAGCCGCTCACGGCGGCGGGTGTCCAGCTCGGCGAAGACGTCGTCGAGCACCAGCACCGGCTCATTGCCCTCGGCACGCAGCAGGTCGTACGAGGCCAGGCGCAGGGCCAGCGCGTAGGACCAGGACTCGCCGTGCGAGGCGTAGCCCTTGGCGGGCAGCTGGCCGAGCTTGAGCTGGAGGTCGTCCCGGTGCGGGCCGACCAGGGTGACGCCCCGCTCGATCTCCTGCTTGCGGGCCTCGGCGAGCGCGGCCATCAGCTGTTCGAAGAGGTCCTCGCGGGTGTGCGCCTCGCCCGGCGCGGACGGCTTGTACTCCAGGGCTATCGGACCACCGCCGGGGGCGAGCTGCTCGTACGCCTTGTCTGCCAGCGGCTGGACGGCGGCGATCAGATCCAGCCGCTGGGCGAGCAGCTCGGCGCCCGCGCGCGCGAGGTGCTGGTCCCAGATGTCCAGTGTGGACATGTCCACACTGCGGCCGCCGTGCCGACGGGCCAGCGCGGCCGACTTCAGCAGGGTGTTGCGCTGCTTGAGGACCCGGTCGTAGTCCGAGCGGACCCCGGCCATGCGCGGGGAACGGGCGGTGATCAGCTCGTCGAGGAAGCGGCGCCGCTCACCGGGATCGCCCTTGACCAGGGCGAGATCCTCGGGTGCGAAGAGGACGGTCCGAACGATCCCCAGCACGTCACGCGGCTTGACCTGCGAGGACCTGTTGATACGGGCACGGTTGGCGCGCCCCGGATTCAGCTCCAGCTCGACCAGCTGCTGCCGGTCGCCCTGCCGGACCTGGGCCCGGATGACGGCACGCTCGGCGCCCATGCGGACCAGGGGAGCGTCGGAGGAGACCCGATGGCTGCCGAGAGTGGCGAGATAGCCCACGGCCTCGACGAGGTTGGTCTTGCCCTGCCCGTTCGGCCCGACGAAGGCCGTCACCCCCGGATCGAGCGGGACCTCGACCCGGGGGTAGGAGCGAAAGTCAGCCAGCGACAGATGCGTGACGTGCATGGTCGTTTCGCCGACCTCCCAGGCGCTCGGGTGTTTCCTACGTGCTCTCGGTCGCGTGCTACTTCTTCTCGACCGCGTGGCCGCCGAACTGGTTCCGCAGCGCCGCGATCATCTTCATCTGGGGCGAGTCCTCCTGGCGGGAGGCGAACCGCGCGAACAGCGACGCGGTGATCGCCGGCAGCGGCACCGCGTGGTCGATCGCGGCCTCCACAGTCCAGCGTCCCTCGCCGGAGTCCTGTGCATAACCCCGGAGCCCGTCCAGGTGCTCGTCCTCGTCGAGCGCGTTGACCGCGAGGTCCAGCAGCCAGGAGCGGATGACCGTGCCCTCCTGCCAGGAGCGGAAGACGTCCCGGACGTCGGTCACGGAGTCGACCTTCTCCAGGAGCTCCCAGCCCTCGGCGTAGGCCTGCATCATCGCGTACTCGATGCCGTTGTGGACCATCTTCGCGAAGTGGCCGGCGCCGACCTTGCCCGCGTGCACCGCGCCGAAGTCGCCCTCCGGCTTGAGGGCGTCGAAGACCGGCTGCACCTTGGCGACGTTCTCCTTGTCGCCGCCGTACATCAGCGCGTAGCCGTTCTCCAGGCCCCAGACGCCGCCGGAGACTCCGCAGTCGACGAAGCCGATGCCCTTGGCCGCCAGCTCCCCGGCATGCTTCTCGTCGTCGGTCCAGCGGGAGTTGCCGCCGTCCACGACGACATCGCCCGGCTCCAGCAGCTCGGCAAGCTGGTCGATCGTGGACTGCGTGGCCTCGCCTGCCGGGACCATCACCCAGACCACGCGCGGGCCGCTGAGCTTGCCCACTAGCTCCTGCAGGCTGTGGACATCGGCGAGATCCGGGTTGCGGTCGTATCCGAGGACGGTGTGGCCCGCGCGGCGGATCCGCTCGCGCATGTTGCCGCCCATCTTGCCGAGGCCGACTAGACCGAGATCCATCAGTTGTTTTCCTTAGGTGTACAGGTGTCCGACGTGGCGTTGCGGCACTCGCGTGCCGCGTCCGAGCCTAAACCCGGACGCTCGCGCACATCTGTGGGCATACGCGCTCAGTCGTAGGCCCCCACCTGCGGCTTTGCCCCCAGCCTGTGGACAACCGCCGACGGCTTCCGGGAGGCCGAGCCGCTCAGCCGCTCAGCCTCACCGGCATGATCAGGTACTTGTAGGCGTCGTCCGCCTCGGCGTCCAGTGCCGGCTTGCCGCTGAGCAGCGCGGGCTTCGTGGACGTCGTGAAGGACAGCTGGGCGACCGGGGAGTCGATCGCGCTCAGGCCGTCCAGCAGGAACGTCGGGTTGAAGGCGATCGACACGTCGTCGCCCTCCAGCTGCGCGTCGACCCGCTCCACAGCCTGTGCGTCGTCGCTGGAACCGGCCTCCAGGATGAGCACGCCCTGCTCGAAGCTGAGCCGCACCGGGGTGTTGCGCTCGGCGACCAGGGCCACGCGCTTGACGGCCTCCACGAAGGGGGCGGTCTCGATGACCGCGACGCTGTTGAACTCCGTCGGGAACAGCGAGCGGTACTTCGGGAGGTCGCCCTCCAGCAGACGGGTCGTCGTACGACGACCCGCGCCCTCGAAGCCGATCAAGCCCTCGCCCGAGCCCGAGCCGGACAGCGCCAGGATCACCTGGTCGCCGCTGGTCAGGGCCTTGGCGGTGTCCAGGAGCGTCTTGGCGGGCACCAGGGCGACCGCGGAGGCCTCCGGGTTCTCCGGCTTCCACAGGAACTCGCGGACCGCGAAGCGGTAGCGGTCGGTGGACGCCAGCGTGACGGTGTCGCCCTCGATCTCGATGCGTACACCCGTGAGGACGGGCAGCGTGTCGTCACGGCCCGCCGCGATGGCCACCTGGGCGGCAGCGGAGGCGAAGACCTCGCCGGGGACGGTGCCCGTCGCGTTCGGCATCTGCGGCAGGGCCGGGTACTCCTCCACAGGCAGGGTGTGGAGTGTGAACCGGGAGGAGCCGCAGACCACGGTCGCCCGTACACCGTCTGTGGAGATCTCCACCGGCCGGTTGGGGAGCGCGCGGCAGATGTCCGCGAGCAGGCGGCCCGAGACCAGGACCGTGCCCTCCTCGTCGACCTCCGTCTCCACCGACACCCGCGCCGAGACCTCGTAGTCGAAGCTGGACAGGCTCAGCTGGCCTTCCTCGGCCTTCAGCAGCAGGCCGGCGAGGACAGGCGCCGGCGGCCGGGCCGGGAGGCTGCGCGCTGCCCAGGCCACTGCCTCCGCGAGTACGTCGCGTTCCACCCGGATCTTCACTGTTGCCGCCTCCTGCTGTTGCCGGCGCTTCTCGCTCTGCCTGGCCTTCGTCGTCTGTCGCGGTGTCGACGGTCCCCAGGACGGGGAGGACACCGGGGACCAGTCTGACGCACCGCACTGACAGTAGGTGCCTCTCGGGGTCAAGTCGTGACGAGGGGCGGTCGGGCTCCGAAGAGCGAGTTGTGCACAGGACCCACTTCGAAACGAATTCCCAGCTCTCTCTAGTTGGGAGTAGTAGTAGGGGCTGTGGATACAGTGGATAACCCCGTTTGCCCAGCTCAGAGCGGGAATTTTGTCCACGGGTCCTGTGGGTGACGGCAGTGGACAACCTGGTGTTTCTGTGGAGAACAGAAAGTTCTGCACACACCGTGCACAGGGAGAGGCGAGTTCTCCCCAGCGCCGTCCCCAGCTTTACCCGTGTTTCCCACAGCCCAACCCGGCAGCTTTGTGTGACGCCTTTCACTCGACCCGGTGAGGAGGCGCGTCGTGTTGCCGAACAGTGGACAGCGATGTGGAGAAGCCGGTGATCGCTGGGGACAACTGACCCCAGCCTGTGGGTTGTCGGTGGAAAACTTGATGCACAGCCTGTGGATCTCTCCGCTGTCCACAGTCTGTGGAGATCGTTCGTCCACGAATCCACATGCAGGTGACCTGGCCTGATGGCCCTTCAGCCGCAGCGCCTGTGGACACAGTCTGGACAACTTCCCAGTCCCCAGGATGTGGACGGGAAAAAATCACCAAATCTGTGGAGGGTGGCCGTAACCCGGCAGGTAATCGAACAGCCAGGGACCGCGACATGACGAAGGGCGCCCCCGGAAACCTTCTCCGGGAGCGCCCTCGGCGGTCTGTCGCTCGGTACGTCAGCCGTTCTTGATGCGGTTGGTCAGCTCGGTGACCTGGTTGTAGATGGAGCGGCGCTCGGCCATCAGATTGCGGATCTTGCGGTCCGCGTGCATGACCGTCGTGTGGTCGCGGCCGCCGAACAGCGCGCCGATCTTCGGCAGCGACAGGTCCGTCAGCTCACGGCACAGGTACATGGCGATCTGCCGGGCAGTGACGAGGGCGCGGCCCCGGGACGTGCCGCACAGGTCCTCGACGGTCAGCCCGAAGTAGTCCGCCGTCGCGCCCATGATGGCCGTCGACGTGATCTCGGGGGCCGAGTCCTCGCCGCCGGGGATGAGGTCCTTGAGGACGATCTCCGTCAGGCCCAGGTCCACCGGCTGCCGGTTGAGCGAGGCGAACGCCGTGACCCGGATCAGCGCGCCCTCCAGCTCGCGGATGTTGCGCGAGATCCGGGACGCGATGAACTCCAGCACCTCCGGCGGCGCGTTCAGCTGCTCCTGCACCGCCTTCTTGCGGAGGATCGCGATACGCGTCTCCAGCTCGGGCGGCTGGACGTCGGTGATCAGACCCCACTCGAAACGGTTCCGCAGCCGGTCCTCCAGCGTGACCAGCTGCTTCGGCGGCCGGTCGCTGGACAGCACGATCTGCTTGTTCGCGTTGTGGAGCGTGTTGAAGGTGTGGAAGAACTCCTCCTGCGTCGACTCCTTGTCCGCCAGGAACTGGATGTCGTCGACGAGCAGGATGTCCATCTCGCGGTACCGCTTGCGGAAGCTGTCGCCCTTGCCGTCGCGGATGGAGTTGATGAACTCGTTGGTGAACTCCTCCGAGCTCACGTACCGCACCCGCGTGCCCGGGTAGAGGCTGCGGGCGTAGTGCCCGATCGCGTGCAGCAGGTGTGTCTTGCCGAGCCCGGACTCCCCGTAGATGAACAACGGGTTGTAGGCCTTCGCCGGCGCCTCGGCGACAGCGACCGCGGCGGCGTGCGCGAAGCGGTTGGAGGCGCCGATGACGAACGTGTCGAAGAGGTACTTGGGGTTCAGACGCGCGGTGGGCTCACCGGGGCCTGTCGCCGGCGCGGGCTGCGCGGCCAGCGGGCCGGGCGCACCGGTCGTCGGCAGGTTGGGGCCGACGGGGCCGCCGCGGTGCACATGCCCCGAGCCGGCCGGCGGCTCGGGCAGCTCCCGGCGGACCGCGTCGCGCTGGTCGTATTCGGGGCGTGGGTTGTCGTAGTCGGAGCGCGGCTGCTCGTAGGAGGGGCGCTCCATGGACTGCGGGCGGTAGTCCTGGGCG
Source organism: Streptomyces sp. CA-179760 (assembly GCF_050937045.1). Lineage (NCBI taxonomy): Bacteria > Bacillati > Actinomycetota > Actinomycetes > Kitasatosporales > Streptomycetaceae > Streptomyces > Streptomyces sp. CA-179760. The sequence continues at coordinate 4,824,801 of NZ_JBNJLZ010000001.1, read as the reverse complement.
GACGAGCCGTACGAGTCCTGTGATCCGTGGGAGCCACGGGGTCCGTGAGAGCCGTAGGAGTCCTGTGAGCCGTGGGATCCATGGGACCCGTGGGATCCGTGGGATCCGTGGGACCCGTACGAGTCCTGGGGCCCGTGGGATTTATAGGAGTCCTGCGCGCTGTACGAGTCCTGAGCGCCGCCGCCGTACTGATCCTGGCCGCCGCCGTACTGGTCCTGGTTGCCGTACTGGTCCTGCGAGCCGTAGGAGTCCTGCGCCGGTGACGCGTACGGGTCACGCTCGGGGAAGCCGAGGCGCTGCTGCTGCCAGCCGTAGTCGTCCTGTGTGGGCCGCGGCCAGGCGCCGGGCTCGGGGCGCTGGTACTCGGACGGGTACGCGGGGCGCGGGGAGGGCAGTTGATCTCCGCGCGTAGGCGGAAGCTGTTCGCCGGCCGATCCCGGCATCTGGTCGGCGCGGTGGCGGCCGTACCCCTCGTATCCGTCGCGTTCCTGGCGCGCGGCGGGGAGCTCGGGCTCTTCGTAGCGCGACTGCTGGGGGCGGGCCGGGGGCGCCGGCGGGGCGGGGGCCTCGCCCGCGGAGTCGTCGACGGTGATCGCGATCCGGATCGGGCGGCCGCACTCGCGGCTCAGCGTCTCGCTGACGATCGGTGCCAGCCGGCCCTCGAGTACGCCCTTCGCGAATTCGTTCGGTACGGCGAGCAGGGCGGTGTCCGCGACCAGCGCGAGCGGCTGGCAGCGCCGGATCCAGTGCTCGTCCTTCGTCTCGACCCCCTGACCGCGACCCTCCCCGAGGAGCTGCTCCAATACGCGTGGCCACACTGCGGCAAGATCGGCAGGTACGTCAGCCACAGGGCACGCTCTCTCACAGGTCCCACGAACGTGTGGTTCTGGGACGGCTCGGGATGTAAATCGAGTGGGGCAGGGATAAGGGAACGAATCGGAGTTCCGTCACGGTAGTCAGGGCGGCCGGTAGGGTTCAAGTTGTTGTCCCCAGCCTGTGGACAAGTGTCTCCCGGCGACTCCTGGTTTGACCGGATGGCGTAGCCGCGCGTACCGTAACCAGGTCGAGTTGTCGATGGCTGCTGCCGCCTGCCTCCGATGGGCACAGGTCATTTGGGTGATCGGTCAGCGGTGCACTCGGGCGTAACTGCGAGCTACTCGTGGGCGCACGGTGACAGCCAGGACGGCACCCCGCATCTACCGATTTCTTCTGGAGCCCCCGAGTGAGCAAGCGCACCTTCCAGCCGAACAACCGTCGTCGCGCGAAGACCCACGGCTTCCGCCTGCGGATGCGTACCCGTGCCGGCCGCGCGATTCTCGCGAACCGCCGCAGCAAGGGTCGCGCCAACCTGTCCGCCTGATCCCGATCAGGTCATGACGTCGTGCTGCCTACCGAGCATCGGCTGAGGCGGCGCGAGGACTTCGCGACCGCGGTACGGCGAGGACGCCGGGCAGGACGCCCGTTCCTCGTCGTCCACCTACGAAGCGGTGCCACGGACCCGCATGCGCCTGGGGAGAGCGCTCCCCCGACGCGTGCGGGTTTCGTCGTGAGCAAAGCTGTGGGTGGCGCGGTCGTGCGCAACAAGGTGAAGCGCAGGCTTCGCCATCTGATGCGCGAGCGAGTCGCCCAGCTGCCCCCCGGTAGCCTGGTAGTCGTACGAGCGCTGCCCGGATCGGGTGACGCCGACCATGCACAGCTGGCCCGAGACCTGGATGCCGCTCTCCAGCGGTTGCTGGGAGGGGGCGCGCGATGAAGTACCCGCTGCTGGCTCTGATCAAGCTCTACCAGTGGACGATCAGTCCGCTGCTCGGGCCGGTCTGCAAGTACTACCCGTCGTGCTCCCACTACGGCTACACGGCCATCGACCGGCACGGTGCCATCAAGGGAACGGCACTCACGGCCTGGCGCATCCTGCGGTGCAATCCGTGGTCGCTGGGTGGTGTGGACCATGTCCCGCCGCGCAAGCGTCCGCGGTGGCACGAAATGCTGCGTACCGCGTGGCGTGCACGCAAGGGCGGGCCCTCCGCCGCCGACCCGGCCATCGAGGGACAGACTTCTCCCACAAGTCGGTCCAGTCCTTCGAGCCCGGCCGCAGAGACACCGTCCCATGCCCAAGGAGCATGATTAGTGGACACGATTGCCAGCCTCTTCAGCTTCATCACCACACCCGTCTCCTGGGTCATCGTCCAGTTCCATTCGGTGTACGGCGCCCTCTTCGGCCCTGACACCGGATGGGCCTGGGGCCTGTCGATCGTGTCCCTGGTGATCCTGATCCGTATCTGCCTCATCCCGCTCTTCGTGAAGCAGATCAAGTCGACCCGGGCCATGCAGACGCTGCAGCCCGAGATGAAGAAGATCCAGGAGCGCTACAAGAACGACAAGCAGCGTCAGTCCGAAGAGATGATGAAGCTGTACAAGGAGACGGGCACCAACCCGCTCTCCTCGTGCCTTCCCATCCTGGCGCAGTCCCCGTTCTTCTTCGCCCTGTACCACGTGCTCAACAGCATCGCGACGGGCGACACCATCGGTGTCATCAACCAGAGCCTGCTGCAGAGCGCGCAGAAGGCCCACATCGTCGGTGCGCCGCTGGCGGCGAAGTTCACCGACAGCGCGTCGAAGGTGGAAGCACTCGGTGCCTCCCTCACCGACGTCCGCGTGGTCACCGCCATCATGATCGTCCTGATGTCGGCGTCGCAGTTCTTCACCCAGCGCCAGCTGATGACGAAGAACGTCGACACCACGGTGAAGACGCCGTTCATGCAGCAGCAGAAGATGCTGATGTACGTCTTCCCCGTCATGTTCGCCGTCTTCGGCATCAACTTCCCCGTCGGTGTCCTCGTCTACTGGCTGACCACCAACGTGTGGACCATGGGCCAGCAGATGTACGTCATCCACAACAACCCGACCCCCGGTTCGAAGGCCCAGGCCTCGTACCTGGAGCGCCTGGACAAGCACGTCACGCAGCACAGCAAGGTCGGCCGGCGCCGCGACCGGGCCATCGTCAAGGCGATCGTCGCCAAGGGACGCGACCGCAACGAGTTCGAGCGCAAGTTCATCAACGGCCTCAGCAAGGCCGGACTCGTCGCCCAGGCCGACGGCACCGTGATCAAGGGCGACACCTCTGCCGCTGTCGAGACCGAGGACGGCACGTCGAGCACGGCCACCGCGAAGCGTCAGCAGCCCAAGCGCCAGAGCAAGTCTCAGCGCCAGTCCGGTGTCGCGAAGGCGGCCGGCGAGGCCGAGCCGAAGACGTCGCTGAGCAAGTCCGACGAGCCCGACGACGCCAAGCCCGCCGCCGCTGCCCAGAAGGGCGGCGCGAAGTCCGGCGGTGGTACCCGCAGCAAGGCCCAGTCCGGACAGCGCAAGGGCCCGCAGCGGCCCAAGTCCCCGTCCAAGAAGTAAGAAGGAGTCCATCCCGTGACGGAAGGCACCACCTCCGCCGCTGCCGAGGGTGCAGACACCCTGTCTCGCCTGGAGCAGGAAGGCGAGATCGCTGCGGACTACCTGGAGGGTCTGCTCGACATCGCCGATCTCGACGGCGACATCGACATGGACGTCGAGGCCGACCGTGCCTCCGTCTCGATCATCAGCGACTCGGGCCGCGACCTGCAGAAGCTGGTCGGCCGCGACGGTGAGGTGCTGGAGGCGCTTCAGGAGCTCACCCGTCTGGCGGTGCACCGGGAGACCGGCGACCGCAGCCGTCTGATGCTCGACATCGCGGGATACCGCGCCCAGAAGCGCTCCGAGCTGTCCGAGCTGGGTGCCAAGGCCGCTGCCGAGGCCAAGAGCAGCGGTGAGGCCGTGAAGATGCAGCCGATGACGCCGTTCGAGCGCAAGGTCGTGCACGACGCGGTCAAGGCCGCGGGTCTGCGCAGCGAGTCCGAGGGCGAGGAGCCGCAGCGCTTCGTCGTCGTGCTGCCTGCCTGATCGGTCCCTACGTTTCCCGGCCCCGTCTGTTGCGCAGGCGGGGCCGAACTTTGTCAGCCTGATAGTTCTGGTGGTTCTGGCGTCGGCGCTGGGCGCGCTGACGCGGTACGGAAGGACGGTCCCCCGTGACGGAGGCAGCGGAGCTTCCCCCCGCGCCCGAGCAGGCGCGCGAGGTGTTCGGTGATCGCTTCGCGGATGCGGTGCGGTACGCCGAGCTGCTCGCTCATGCGGGCGTGCAGCGCGGTCTCATCGGCCCGCGAGAAGTGCCCCGCTTGTGGGAGCGGCACCTGCTGAACTGCGCGGTGCTCTCGGAGGTCGTGCCCGAGGGCGTGACCGTGTGCGATGTCGGCTCGGGCGCCGGCCTGCCCGGCATTCCCCTGGCACTCGTCCGGGAGGATCTGAAGATCACGCTGCTGGAGCCGCTGTTGCGGCGCACCAACTTCCTCACCGAGGTCGTGGAGCTGCTCGGCCTCGATCACGTGACGGTCGAACGGGGCCGGGCCGAAGAGGTCATGGGGAAGATCCAGCCCGTCCACGTCGTGACCGCCCGAGCCGTCGCGCCGCTCGACCGTCTCGCCACGTGGGGCGTCCCGCTGCTGCGGCCCTACGGCGAGATGCTCGCGCTCAAGGGCGATGCCGCGGAGGAGGAGCTGAAGAGCGCGTCGGCGGCACTGAGCAAGCTGGGTGCCGTGGAGACGTCCATCCTGCATGTAGGTGAGGGTGTGGTGGACCCGTTGTCCACTGTCGTACGGGTCGAGGTCGGGGAGAGCCCTGGTGGTGTGCGCTTCGCCGCGAAGCGCGCCAAGGCGGCTCGCACGGGTCGGGCGCGTCGCCGACGCTGAGCTGATCCCGTCCCGCCGACGCTGATCCGTCCTGAGGACGAGACGTACTCCACACAAGCTGCCAAACCGATGCATGCCGGAGTGTCGCGGCGATTCGGCCACGGCTGCTGTGCATCGTGTTTCACGTGAAACGTCGCTCACTGCTGCACGGCATCATCAGTCGTGGCCGCGCTGCGGCCGAACCCCGCGACCGCAAGCCTCTCGGTTCACTCGATGAGGGAACCGAGTTGTCCACGGAGGTGGATTTCTCCACAGAACGCCAGGCCTCACTGGTTCACGACCCCGAAGGCATGGGAGGCTCTGTTCATAGCGAGCCTGAAGTCGAGGAGAGTGAATCCTTGCGGTCCGACGCCAACATCGCGGGACCGATGACCGATCCGGTCCCCGGTCCCCGTACCGAGTCGATGGGGGCGGATGTTTCACGTGAAACACCGCCTCCGATGGACGACACTCCCATCGGTCGTGCTGCCCAACTGGCGGTGGAGGCACTGGGCCGCGCCGGCGAGGGCCTGCCACGGCCCGAGCAGACCCGAATCATGGTGGTCGCCAACCAGAAGGGCGGTGTGGGCAAGACGACGACGACCGTCAACCTTGCCGCGTCGCTGGCCCTGCATGGCGGCCGCGTCCTGGTCGTCGACCTCGACCCACAGGGCAATGCGTCCACGGCGCTGGGCATCGACCATCACGCCGAAGTCCCCTCCATCTATGACGTGTTGGTGGAGAGTAAGCCGCTCTCCGAGGTCGTCCAGCCCGTCCCCGACGTCGAGGGTCTGTTCTGCGCTCCCGCCACGATCGATCTCGCCGGTGCTGAGATCGAGCTGGTGTCCCTGGTGGCCCGGGAAAGCAGGCTGCAGCGTGCCATCCAGGCGTACGAGCAGCCGCTGGACTACATCCTCATCGACTGCCCGCCCTCACTCGGCCTCCTGACGGTCAATGCGTTGGTGGCGGGCCAGGAGGTTCTGATCCCTATCCAGTGCGAGTACTACGCGCTGGAGGGCCTGGGTCAGCTGTTGCGCAACGTCGACCTCGTGCGCGGGCACCTCAACCCCACCCTGCATGTGTCGACCATCCTGCTCACCATGTATGACGGCCGGACGCGCCTCGCTTCCCAGGTCGCGGACGAGGTGCGCACCCACTTCGGCGACGAGGTACTGCGGACGAGCATCCCCCGGTCCGTACGTATCTCCGAGGCGCCGAGTTATGGGCAGACGGTACTGACATACGATCCAGGATCGAGTGGTGCCCTCTCTTACCTTGAGGCGGCACGAGAGATCGCGCTGAAGGGCGTCGGCATCAGCTATGAAGCCACGCACGCCCACATCGGCGTACAGCAGAACGACCCGAGCATGGTGGAGGGCATCCAGTGAGCGATCGACGGAGGGGACTGGGCCGTGGACTCGGCGCGCTGATCCCTGCTGCCCCCACGGAGAAATCGGTGGCCCAAGCGGCGGCAGGGGGACCCGCTTCCACATCTCCCACGGCAGTGCCCGCATTGCCGAACGACCGTGGGGTGGCGGCAGCGAAGGTAGCGACTCTGCCGGCTGTTTCACGTGAAACAGAGGAGCCGGTGCAGCCCAGCGCTCCCGCACTGCCTGCGGCGCCCATCGGTGCGCACTTCGCCGAGATCCCCCTCGACGACATCACGCCGAACCCGCGGCAGCCGCGTGAGGTCTTCGACGATGACGCGTTGGCCGAGCTCATCACCTCCATCAAGGAGGTCGGGCTCCTCCAGCCGGTCGTCGTACGGCAGGTGGGTCCCGCCCGCTATGAGCTCATCATGGGCGAGCGCCGCTGGCGGGCCTGCCGCGAGGCGGGACTGGAGGCGATCCCGGCGATTGTGCGGGCCACGGAGGACGAGAAGCTCCTCCTGGACGCTCTGCTGGAGAACCTGCACCGCGCCCAGCTGAACCCGCTGGAGGAGGCAGCCGCCTACGACCAGTTGCTGAGGGACTTCAACTGCACGCACGACCAGTTGGCGGACCGCATCGGCCGATCCCGCCCGCAGGTCTCCAACACTCTGCGCCTGCTGAAGCTCTCAACGGCTGTCCAGCGCCGCGTTGCCGCCGGGGTGCTCTCCGCCGGCCACGCACGGGCACTGCTGTCCGTCGAGGACTCGGAGGAGCAGGACAGGCTGGCCCACCGCATCGTGGCCGAGGGACTCTCGGTGCGGGCCGTCGAGGAGATCGTGACCCTGATGGGCTCACGGCCTCAGAAGGCGCAGCGGCCCAAGGGCCCGCGCGCCGGTGCCCTGGTCTCTCCCGCGCTGTCCGACCTCGCCACGCGGCTGTCGGACCGCTTCGAGACGCGGGTGAAGGTCGACCTGGGTCAGAAGAAGGGGAAGATCACCGTCGAGTTCGCCTCCATGGAGGACCTCGAGAGGATCCTTGGTTCCTTCGCTCCCGGAGAGGGGCCGGTCCTGCAGAAGAGCCTTATGGAGAGTGACTCCGAGGAGAGCGATTCCTGAGCCTCCGGCAGGAGCCTTGGCTGTGCTTCAGACAGAGCGGGCCGTGTCCGGTGTGTGCCGGAACATGGCCCGCTCTTTCCTTTCTGGCGGTATCGATGGAATCGCATCGTGGATACGATGCGCTGGGGTATGGCGCGACCATCCGGCAGCACCTCTGAAAGGAAGGCAGGGGCCATGGGAACGATGAGCCGCACCGGACTGGTGAGCGCCGGTTTGGGGCTGGGGGCGGTCGGTGGGTTCATCGGCAGTCTCCTCAAGGAACGGAGCGCTCTGACAGCCGCCCGCGACGCGGCGGGCGAAGAAAGCGAGGAACAGCCTTCATGGGGCGTCGGCTCGTACCGCTCACGCTGGACAACCTTCAGGACCTCCCCAAGCGCTGCCGCTCGTGTGTCTTCTGGGAGCTCGACCCAGTCAGGGGCGAGGCCGCGGTAAAGGCGGGCACACCCGCTCTGGAGAAGGAATCCTGGATCTCGGCTGTTCTGCTGGACTGGGGATCCTGCGGCCGCGTCGTGTACGTCGACGATGTGCCGGTGGGCTTCGTGCTCTATGCCCCTCCCGCCTACGTCCCCCGCTCCACGGCGTTTCCCACGAGTCCCATCTCCCCTGACGCGGTGCAGCTGATGACCGCGTTCATCCTGCCGGGCTACCAGGGGCAAGGACTGGGCCGGGTCATGGTCCAGACGGTCGCCAAGGATCTGCTGCGGCGCGACTTCAAGGCGATCGAGGCGTTCGGCGATGTGCGCTGGAAGGAGCCGGCCTGTCTGCTGCCAGCCGACCATCTCCTGGCGGTGGGCTTCAAGACGGTGAGGCAGCACCCCACCAGCCCCCGGCTGAGGCTGGAGCTGAGGTCGACGCTCTCCTGGAAGGAAGACGTCGAGCTGGCGCTGGACCGGCTCTTGGGCGCCGTCCAGAAGGAGCCGGCGCTGCGACCGCTGTAGAGGCACGCAGTCAAACGAATGGGCCAACCCTTCCGGGTTGGCCCATTCGTGTTTCACGTGAAACATGCACCGCCGCTGCGACGGCTCAGCCGATTCACTCGGCGATGAACTCCTCGAGGTCGCGAACGATCGCGGCCTTCGGCTTCGCGCCCACGATGGTCTTGGCGACCTCGCCACCCTGGTAGACGTTCAGGGTCGGGATGGACATGACGCCGTACTTGGCGGCCGTACCCGGGTTCTCGTCGATGTTCAGCTTGACGACCTCGATCTTCTCGCCGTACTCAGAGGCGATCGCCTCGAGGGACGGCGCGATCTGGCGGCAGGGACCGCACCAGGCGGCCCAGAAGTCCACGAGGACGGGCTTGTCGCTCTTGAGGACGTCCTGCTCGAAGGAGTCGTCGGTCACATTCTTCAGGGTGCCGGCCACGGCGGGCTCCTTAACTGGTTGGTGCGTGGGGCGGGTAGGGAGAGGTTCAGACGGAGGTCTTCTCCGGCTCGGGCTGCTCCTCGTCCGAGAGGGCGGAGAGGAAGCGCTCGGCGTCGAGTGCAGCGGAGCAGCCGGTCCCGGCCGCGGTGATCGCCTGACGGTAGGTGTGGTCGACCACGTCGCCGGCACCGAAGACACCAGTCAGGTTCGTGCGCGTCGACGGCGCCTCCACCTTCAGGTAGCCCTCCTCGTCCAGGTCGAGCTGCCCCTTGAAGAGCTCGGTGCGGGGGTCGTGGCCGATGGCGATGAACAGGCCGGTCACCGGCAGGTCGGAGAGCTCGCCGGTCTTGAGGTTGCGCAGTTTCAGACCCGAGAGCTTCGGGTCGCCCTGGATCTCGGCGACCTCGCTGTCCCACACGAACTTGATCTTCGGGTCGGCGAAGGCGCGTTCCTGCATGGCCTTGGAAGCGCGCAGGGTGTCGCGGCGGTGGACCACGGTCACGGACTTGGCGAACCGCGAGAGGAAGGTGGCCTCCTCCATGGCGGTGTCGCCACCACCGATCACGGCGATGTCTTGGTCCTTGAAGAAGAACCCGTCACAGGTGGCGCACCAGGACACCCCACGGCCGGAGAGGGCGTCCTCGTTCGGCAGACCGAGCTTGCGGTGCTGCGAGCCAGTGGAGACGATGACGGCCTTCGCCCGGTGGACGGTGCCGGCGGTGTCCGTGACGGTCTTGATCTCGCCGGACAGGTCGACGGTCACGACATCGTCCGGGACGAGCTCGGCACCGAAGCGTTCCGCCTGGGCGCGCATGTTGTCCATGAGCTCGGGGCCCATGATGCCGTCCTGGAAGCCTGGGAAGTTCTCGACGTCGGTGGTGTTCATGAGCGCACCGCCGGCGGTGACGGCGCCCTCGAACACCAGTGGCTTCAGCGACGCGCGCGCGGTGTAGAGCGCCGCCGTGTAGCCGGCGGGCCCGGAGCCGATGATGATCACGTTACGGACGTCGCTCACGGCTTGTTTCCTCGTCTCTGGACTGCGTCGTTCGACCGGTGGAGCTTCACTCAGGACTCTCACACCACCCAACGGATCCTAAGGGGCGCGCATTCCCGCTGTGTCCGGGCACACGGAGATGCGGCACTGTGCTGGATACCACGCAGGGCAAAGACGATGCACTCGCTCAGGAGGACGGGTAGGAGCGCTCCAGGAGAACCTTGCCCTTGGCAGTGGACGCCTGGTGATCCACACAGGTCGCGTCGACGACATAGGCGGTGACCCGGGTGGCGTCGGAGGCGTTGGGAAGCAGCACGAGCATGGCCTTCTTCCCCTGGTACCTGCCGTTCTCGACAGCCAGGGCCGCGTCCTTGCGCCCGATTCCATCACGGACGCAGCCGGGCACGGTGGGCTCCCTGAGGACCCTGGGGTGATTGCTGCCAGGGGCGGTCGCCGCGCCGAGGGGGGTGCGGGAACTGCCGCCTTCCTCGCTCTGGTTCTCGGCCAGGAGATCGGTGACCTGCTGCTGCAGCTTCCCCTCGGAGAAGGTGTCCCCAGCGGTGGCCTGCCGCCCGCCCGCTGTGTCGTGGGGCGGCTTGTTGTCGCCGAGTGACGACAACAGGACGGAGCCCAGTCCTAGGGCCGCCACCGTGAAGACGGTCCCCAGAACGGCGGTCCTGCGCCGCCCGTTCCGCGTGCGCTCCTTGCGGCCCGGTCCGGTGCTGGAAGAGCGGGGGCGCCCGGCGGGCCGGTCGGCGGGCGTCGATGTTTCACGTGAAACATGCGTATCGCTGTCGTGCTCGGAGCTGTCGTGCTTGGAAGCCGAGCGGGGAGCGCTCACCGGCGCTGTCCCCTCTGCGGCCTCGGGCTCCGTGGCGTGCAGCAGAGCCTCGGCGGCGAGTGCGGCGTCGATGCGGCCTGCGACATCGGCGGGCATGCGCGGCGGGCCCGGCAGCGTGCCCAGCAGACCGCGGATCTCCTCCAGGGACGCATAGACGTCCGCGCAAAGCTCACAGCCGTCCAGATGCCCGCGTACGTCGGTGCTCCGGGGCGGCGGGAGAATGCCTTCGGAGAGGTCGGAGATCTCCGCGACGTCCGGGTGCCCGGTCATGTCTGTCGTCGACGTCACGCTCGTCCACCTCCGCCCTTCACTGCGGCTGAATCGCTCGGTCCTGTGTCCGGCGGTCCCGTTCGGTGTGGTCCCGCTGCGGGTGGGACGGTTGGCTCTTGCGTCCGGTTCCGTTCCTCGCCCGGGTTCTTGTCCTTGCCGCCGCTGTCTGGCCGTAGATGGGTGAGCAGCGGCAGGAGCCTGGCTCTGCCGCGTGCGCATCGGCTCTTCACCGTGCCGGTCGGCACATCGAGGACGCGGGCCGCCTCCGCGACCGGGTAGCCCTGCATGTCCACCAGGACTAGCGCCGCGCGCTGGTCGGCCGGCAGGGTGCCCAGGGCTTCGATGAGCTGCCGGTGGAGATCGTTGCGCTCGGCGGGTGCGGAGGCCGACTCGTGCGGCTCCAGCAGCTGCTCGAGGCGCTCGGTGTCGTCGACGGGGGAGGTCTTCCGGGAAGCGACCTTGCGGGCGCGGTCCAGGCAGGCGTTCACCGTGATCCTGTGCAGCCAGGTTGTGACGGCCGACTGGCCCCGGAAGGTGTGGGCGGCCCGGTAGGCGGATACGAGGGCGTCCTGCACCGCGTCAGCGGCCTCCTCGCGGTCACCGAGCGTCCGCAGGGCGACGGCCCAGAGACGATCGCGATGCCGCCGCACGATCTCACCGAAGGCGTCGGGGTCGCCTTCGACATGGCGGGCGAGCAGATCCTGATCGCTTACTCCGTCGTACCCGGTGCCGTCTGCCATCGGCCTCCTTCCTCGAGGCAGATGCCGTCAGCTGGTCACCTTGACGTCCGCCACCCTGCCGCGCCACTTGCCGTCGTCCGCCTGCGTGGGCAGCTCGGTCAGCCACACCAGGAGGTAGCGGCTCTTGAGGGCCCTGGGCTTGAGTTCCACTGTCGTCCCGGTGCCCTCGGCGACCTTGGTGTAGGCGTCGAAGGATGTCGGCTCCGACCCCGCGTCCGCGCTCGCGCTGCGGAGCTCGACCGAGGTGTCCCCGACGAAGGTGACCTTCACCTTCCCGACCTGCTGGACCTTGCCGAGGTCGAGGATTATGCCGACGCCTGACTTCAGGCGCCCGAAGTCCGAGCTCAGGTAGTAGTCCGTCTGCCAGTACGAGGCGGTGCTGCCGTCGTAGACCTTCCCTATGTCGGACGGCTTCTCGGTCTGATCGCCGAAGGGGTCGAAGTCCCGTGCCCCGCTGATGGCGATGGGCTTGCCGCCCGTCGGCTTCTTCGGGCTCTTGTCGTTCCCGTCGTTGGTCTGCGTCTGGCCCGGGTCCTCGTTCTTGCCGCCCTGGTCCATGAGCGCGTCCGCCAGCTGCCAGCTGCCGAGACCCAGTGCGGCGATCAGGAGCGCGGAGACGGCCCACTTCAGGGCCTTGCCCGTGCGGCTCTGCAGCGGGGGTGGCGGGGTCGGGACCGGCTGGGTGGCGCCGAGGCGCGGGGCCTGGCGGCCGTAGGAGCCCTGCTGGTACGTCGTGCGCTGGTACTCCGGCGGGGCCGTGAACGCCGGCTCCGGCGGGCGGATGCGGGGCATCTCGCCGATCGCCTTCACCAGCTCCTCGGGCGTCGTGCACGGCGACTCGTGCCGGGAGGCGGTGGCACCGTCGTTGACGAGCGCGCGCATGGACAGCTCGGAGAGCCCGCGGTGCACACCGGCACGCACCTGGTCGGGTGCGATCAGGCCGATGTCCTTCGGCAGGCCCGACAGGCCGTACGCGTCGCTCTCGTACGGCCAGCGCTGGGTGAGCGCCGCATACAGCAGGGCGCCGATGGCCTCGGTGTCGGTGCGCTGCGGGGTCTCGGTCGTGACACCGCGCAGGGCGGCGTTCACGGCGAGCCCGCGGATACGCCACTGACCGGTCGAGGTGCGCAGCACGGCGTTGGGGTCCAGCCGCAGATGGGCGAGCCCCTCGCGGTGCGCGGCGGCCATGGCGGAGGAGATCTGACTGACCATCTGGTAGGCGTCGTACGGCTCCAGCGGCCCGGAGGCGAGGAGCGGGGTCAGCTCCGTCGCGTCGGGCAGCCACTCGTGGACGACGTAGACGAGGTCGTTCTCCTCCACCGCGTCCAGCACCTGGACGAAGCGGGGGTCGCCGAGGAGCGCGGAAGAGCGTGCGGCGGCCAGGACCGAGCGGGCCCGTGAGTGGTCGGCGGGCAGGATGTGCACGCCGACGGCACGGCGGAGCTTCTCGTCCACGGCACGCCAACTGCTGAAACCGTCCAGACGGGTGACGCACTCCTCGAGACGGTACCGTCTGGCGAGTTTGTGCCCGCTGTGCAGTTCAGGCGGCGAGGTCGTTCCGGGCCTGTCGGTCCCGGTGCTCTCCTGTACCTCGTCGCTGTCCGTGTCCCGCTCCCGGTTCTTGGCCACCCCGTCGGCCGTGGACTGGTCCGCCTGCGCGGTCAGCGACGTGTCGTCGCTGTTGTCTGCCACGTCGACGGCAGCCGTACTACGTTCCGCCACCGTCGTTCCTGCCTCCCCATCCATGTGCGCGCCGGCCGGCATCCGTTGCGCGCCGTCCGACGCCGAAACCAATTGTGCCCACAGTCCGCCGCTATGCACGACACGCGGCGGCTGACGATGGTTGTGCGCCTACCCCCCGACTCAGCGTCCCAGGCGTCCGCGGACCATGCCGACCAGCGAGTTGAGTTCCTCGATGCGCATGCGGCGGGCGGCGACGAAGAAGATCCCGAGGAGCACGGCACCGCCGGCAAGTACCCCGGCGATCGAGCCCATGACGCCCTGGCCGAGGGCCTGGCCGATGCCGTAGCAGGCCGCGCCGCTGAGCAGTGCGGCCGGGATCGAGGCGATGCACAGCCGGGCGTAAGTCCGCAGGACACGGGCGCCGTCGAGGTCCCCGCCCAGCCGCTTGCGCAGCCGGCTCCAGGCGACGCCGACACCGATCGCGTACGCCAGACCGTATGAGGCGGCCATGCCGACCACGGCCCAGCGGGACGGGATGACGAAGTAGCAGACCGCCGACGCGCCCGCGTTGACCGCGGCCACGATGACCGTGTTGTAGAAGGGGGTTCGGGTGTCCTCGTAGGCGTAGAAGGCGCGCAGGACGACGTACTGCACGGAGTACGGGATCAGGCCGAGGCCGAACGCCATCAGCATGAAGCCCATGTTGGTGGCCTCGCTGGTGCCCGAGGAGCCGAACATCAGCGTGCACATGGGGATGCCGAGCGAGAGGAATCCGAACGCGATCGGCACGATGGCGACCGCCGTGGTGCGCAGGCCCTGGGAGATGTCGTCGCGGACGGCGCCACCGTCGCCCTCGGCTGCCGAGCGCGACAGACGCGGCAGCAGAGCGGCCATGAGGGAGACCGTGATGATGGCCTGCGGCAGGCCCCAGATCAGCTGTGCGTTGGCGTAGGCGGAGAAGCCGGTGCCGTCGACTGGCGAGGCCTTGCCGGCCGCGGTGGACAGCCAGACGACGACCATGGCGCCCGCCTGGTTGGCGAGGACGAACAGGACCGTCCACTTGGCGAGGGTGATGGCCTTGCCGAGGCCCTGGCCCCTCCAGTCGAAGCGCAGCCGCAGCCGGAAGCCGGTCTCGCGCAGGTAGGGGATCATCGCCAGCGCCTGGACCACGAGACCGAGCAGGACGCCGATGCCGAGGAGGCGCTGGCCCTCCGGCGGGATGGTCGTCACCTTCATCCCGGAGTCGGCCGCGGTGCCGTAGACGTAGATGAACATGCCCAGCGTCACGATGATGACGATGTTGTTCAGGACCGGGGTCCACATCATCGCGCCGAACTTCCCGCGGGCGTTGAGGATCTGGCCCATCACCACGTGGACGCCCATGAAGAAGATCGAGGGCAGGAAGTACTGGACGAAGGTGATGGCGACCTGATTCGCCGCGGGGTCGCTGGCGACTGAGGGGGACATCAGGCGGATCAAGAGGGGCGCGCCGAAGATCGCGAGCGCGGTGAGTGCGCCGAGGGCCACCATGACGAGGGTCAGCAGGCGGTTGGCGTACGCCTCGCCGCCGTCGTCGTCCTCCTTCATGGCACGCACGAGCTGCGGCACGAAGACGGAGTTGAGACCGCCGCCGACGGTGAGGATGTAGAGCATCGTCGGCAGCTGGTAGGCGATCTGGAAGGTGTCGCCGAGGAAGCCGACGCCGATGGCCGACACGATCAGCGCGGAGCGGATGAAGCCGGTGAGGCGGGAGACCATCGTGCCCGCCGCCATCACGGCGCTGGACTTCATGAGGCCCGCGGCCCGGCCGCCCTTCTTGGGGGCCGGCGAGCCGGCGGGCTCCGGGGCGGGGGGCTCGTCGACGAGGGGCGGTGTCGGAGCGGTCTGGCCGGGCGCGCCGTACTGACCCTGTGCCCCGTACTGACCCTGTGCCCCGTACTGGCCCTGCGCCGCGTACTGGCCCTGCGCCGCGTACTGGCCCTGCGCCGCGTACTGGCCCTGTCCCATCTGCCCGGGGGCCTGGGACGGGCCGGGGACCGACGGCTGCTCGTACGACGGGTGACCGCTGTTCTGCTGCTGGTCCCTGTAGAGGTGCGCGAAGGCGTCCGGCTCCTGGCGAGGCTCCCCCGTCTGGGAGACCAGATCGTCCACCCCCACGAACTGGGTCGTCCTGGGATCGTCGCCGTACGGCAGGTGCCGCGTCGGGCCCTCCGGCTCCGGAGCGGGCGTCTGGGCCCACACCTGCGGGTCGGGCGCGTACGGCGACTGCGGCGGCTGGGCGTACATCTGCTGCGGCTGGTACGTACCCGGAGGGGGCGGTGGGTGCGCGGCGCGGTCGTAGAGCGCCTCGGCGACCGGGTCCTGGGCGGAGAGGTCCTGTGCCCGGTAGGGGTCCTGGTCGTAGGCGTCCTGGAGGTACATGTCCGCGGGGGACTGCGGCGGTACCTGGCCGTGCTCGGCCGGCGAGCCCTCGGGCCCACCCGACTCGGGGTAGCCCGAGCTGCCCGCGGCACGGCCGCGGTCACCGTCGTACGGCGCGTTCATGGTTACCCCACCTCATCGTCCCCGGCCCACCGGCCACGACATCTAACGGTCCACTCTCTCACCCGTGCCGGACGGGTCGGCGCTTTCCGCTGCGGTGTCCGGGGCCGGGTCACTCGGCTGCTCCGGGCCTTCTGCCCGTGGTCCGGCCTCGGTCTCCTGCTCGAGACGGTCGCCGGGGGCCTCGGGGTTCTGCGGAGCGCCGACCGGGCTCTGCGGGCTGTCGGAGTCGGCGTCCGCCTCGGCGGTGCCGTCCTCGTCCGCCTCGCGGGCGGCGGCGCGCTTGCGCTGGGTGTACATACGGAAGCCGGCGAGGACCAGGAGCAGGACACCGCCGCCGATGACCAGCATCACGGTAGCTGTGACCTCGGTGACCCTCACGTCGAAGGTGACGGGGGCGCCGTACTTCTGGCCGTCCTCGGTGTACAGCTGGGCGACCACCTCCGCCCGGCCGTTGGCGTTGGCGGATGTGGTGAACTTCACCGACTGGCTGTGGCCGCCGTTCACCGTGACGCGCTGTTCCTCGTAGGCGGCGTCGCTGATCTTCAAACGGGTCGGGTTCTTCGACGTCAGCCGCAGCTTCAGGTGCTCGACGCCCTGGACCAGGTTGTTCTGGACGGTCACGGGGATCGTGGCACTGCGGCCGGAGAGCTTGGTCTCCGACTTCTCGATCAGCTTGACCCCGTCGGTGAGCCCGTTGAGGTACGACTCGACGCCGTCGCGATACCCCACCGCCGCGACGCCCCGGCCACGCCAGGACGTGGACATCTCGCGGTTCATGGCCCGCCCGAAGGGCGTCACCACCCGGGACTGGTCGGTGAGGATCACCTTGAAGCTGTCGAGCTTGCCCTGTGTCGTCGCGATCTGCTCGAAGCCGGACCGCAGCAGTTCCTGGTTGCGCAGCGAGGACGGGTACGCGGAGGCCGGCGGCACCTTGGTGTTGGCCGACGGGTCCGGCTTGGCCTTGGCGGCGTCCGCGAGGTCCTGCGACTCGGCCCAGTTCCCGCTCTGGAGGGTCGCCAGCGCCTCGGCCATGGCCTGCGCCTGGCTCACGGAGGGCATGCGCTGCGGGGCGACCACGACACTGCGCTGCTTGCCGGTCTGCAGGCCGAGCGCCAGGCTCTGGGCCAGGAAGCGCTGCACGGCGCGGGTGGACGCGGAGGCCTTCGTCAGGTTGCCCTGGAACGCCGTGGACATCTTGGAATCCGCGACGACCGCCGTGGTGCCGCCGCCGACGGGCCGGGCCGCGGAGGGCGTGTACGACAGGTTGTCCTGGAGGCTGTCGCTGCGGGCGATCACCTTGTCGGCGCCCGCGGAGGTCGCGACCTTCACGATCGACGGATCGACGGCACCGTCGACGGGCCACGCGAAGTCCGTGGACGGTTTCATGTGGAGGATCGTCGGCACCGTGTTGTCGACGGCGTCGGTGGCTTCCTTGAGGTGGCTCAGTGAGCCCGTGACGTTCGTGCCGTTGTGGGCAAGGGAGGCCAGGTCCGGGTCGCCGAAGGGCAGGGCGACGACCTCCTTGCCCGTGACGGCCTGCTGGAGCTCGGCGAGCCACTGCTTGGCGACCGCCTGGTTCCGGCCCGCGGTGGTGGTGCCGTCCTCGCCTCTGACCTCGTAGTTCCGCGTCATCGCGTCGACGGATGCCAGCAGGTCCGGGTCGATCACCCAGGTGATGTCGAGGCCCTTGCCCAGCGACACCATCTGGTCGAGACGGCCGCCCGGGGCGATCTCGTCGGCGAGGTCGTCGTTGCGGAAGACCGGCGTCTGCTGCTCGTTCGACCCCGTCTCGGCCGTCATATGGACGGTGGAGGTGAGCGGCCACATGAACGTGGTCTTCGTCTTGGTGCCGGCATCCTCGGGCTGCCACGGCAGGAAGGTGCGCTGGACTCCCAGGACCTGGTCCCAGGGCTGCGCGGAGGTCTCCCCGGAGAGTGCGACGGCCAGCTGGTAGACGCCGTCCGGGCCGAGGTCCAGCTCGTCGGCCGGTACGGAGATGCTGAAGGGCTCGGCCACGCCGGGGGTGAGCTTGGGGAACTTCTCGCTGTACTTGCCGCCGACCGCCTTGCCGGCGGGTCCCTGAACGTCGTCGCTCTTCTTGGCGAGGGCGTCGATGGAGGAGCGGGTGTCGAGCGAGGGACCCACCCGCAGATCGACGTGGGCGTCGGTGACCGCCTGCTTGCCGTTGTTGGTGACCGTGCCCTGCACGTTCACCGTGTCTTCCTCGGTGGGGGCGGTGGGGGTGAGCGAGTCGACAGCGACGGCCACCGAGCCGGCGCCGGCGGCCGCCTGCGGGGCCTCCTGTCCGGCCGCGTCCGCCGGGGCCGCGGCCGGCAGCTGGAGCATCCCGGCCAGCAGGGGCGCACCGGCGAGCAGTGCCCCGGTGCGCCGCAGCCACCGGCGGGCAGGTGAGGCACTGGTCCCCTGGAAGTCTGCCGCGTCGGCCACGCGCTTCGCCCGTCCCTCGTCGTCGTCAGTGGTCGTCGGAATGTGCGTCCACGCATGGTAACGATGCGCGCCGAGGGGAAGTGCCGCGGTCCGTTCCACAAGATCGCGGACCGGCACCGTCCTGCCCGGTATGTGACCGTATAGAAGGGAGCGGCTCTTTACATCTCAACGACGGGTCTTGTGCGTCTATTCACGGACGAGTCCGTACGCGTAGTGACGAGTCCGCACGCGTCATATGGGGAGCTCGTGGCCGCCCGGGCCACGTACCCTCTTCTGTTGTGCCGAACGCCAACGAAGAAACGTCCAGTGCCCTCAGCCAGGTGCAGCACCGTGCGGTGAGTGAACTGCTGCGGGTCGCTCCTGTCGCCGATGACCTCGCTCGCCGATTCCGGGAGGCCGGGTTCTCACTCGCCCTGGTCGGCGGCTCGGTCCGGGACGCGCTGCTGGGCCGGCTCGGCAACGACCTCGACTTCACGACCGACGCCCGTCCCCAGGACGTACTCAAGATCGTGCGCCCGTGGGCCGACGCGGTCTGGGAGGTCGGGATCGCCTTCGGTACCGTCGGCGCCCAGAAGGACGGCTACCAGATCGAGGTGACCACCTATCGTTCGGAGGCCTACGACCGGACCTCGCGCAAGCCCGAGGTCTCGTACGGCGACTCCATCGAGGAGGACCTCGTCCGCCGTGACTTCACCGTGAACGCGATGGCCGTCGCGCTGCCGGAGAAGGAGTTCGTCGACCCGCACGGCGGGCTCGAGGACCTCGAGGCGCGTGTGCTGCGCACTCCTGGCACCCCGGAGGAGTCCTTCTCGGACGACCCGCTGCGGATGATGAGGGCCGCGCGCTTCGCGGCTCAGCTCGACTTCGAGGTCGCCCCTGAGGTCGTCACGGCGATGACGGAGATGGCCGCACGTATCGAGATCGTCTCGGCCGAGCGGGTGCGGGACGAGCTGAACAAGCTGGTCCTGTCGCCGTTCCCGCGCAAGGGCCTGACGCTGCTCGTCGAGACCGGCCTCGCCGACCGTGTGCTGCCCGAGCTGCCCGCCCTGCGCCTGGAGCGTGATGAGCACCACCGGCACAAGGACGTCTACGACCACACGCTGATCGTCCTGGAGCAGGCGATGGCGCTGGAGGACGACGGTCCCGACCTGACGCTCCGCCTGGCCGCCCTGCTCCATGACATCGGCAAGCCGCGCACCCGTCGCTTCGAGAAGGACGGCCGGGTCTCCTTCCACCACCACGAGGTGGTCGGGGCGAAGATGACCAAGAAGCGCATGACGGCCCTCAAGTACTCCAACGAGCTGGTCAAGGATGTCTCACGTCTGGTCGAACTCCACCTGCGTTTCCACGGCTACGGCACCGGCGAGTGGACGGACTCGGCGGTCCGCCGCTATGTCCGTGACGCCGGCCCGCTCCTCGACCGACTCCACAAGCTGACCCGCTCGGACTGCACCACCCGTAACAAGCGCAAGGCGACAGCCCTGTCGCGTGCGTACGACGGCCTGGAAGGTCGGATCGCCAGCCTTCAGGAGCAGGAGGAGCTGGACTCCATCCGCCCGGACCTCGACGGCAACCAGATCATGGAGATCCTCGGCGTCGGTCCCGGCCCGGTCATCGGCCGCGCTTACAAGCACATGCTGGAGCTGCGCCTGGAGAACGGGCCGATGGAGCATGATGCCGCGACGGCCGCGCTCAAGGAGTGGTGGGCCGGCCAGGAGGGCTGACGCTGTGAAACAGGGTCATGTTTCACGTGAAACATGACCCCGCAGGAGACGGCCGAGGGGCGGTGTTTCACGTGAAACACCGCCCCTCTCCGTGTCTGCCCTACTTCTTGTAGTCCTTCAGGCAGAGCAGGAAGTCCTTGCCGTCACCACTCTCGGTGTACGAGTACTGGAAGTCCTTGGCCTCGGCCTCGCACTTGCTCGACGCCAGCGTGTCCGTGAGGAACGAGCCCTCGATCTTGGCCAGCACCACGTACTGAGCCTTCGCGTCGCTGCACTTGACGACTTCGAGGTCCGGGTTGTCGTCGCTGGTGCTGCCGCGGTGCATGCAGTCGCCGACGGCCGCCGTCTTGGCGTCGTCCCGGCTGGTTATCCAGCCACCGATGGCAATGCCCGCCACCGCGATGACGATCACGATGTTCTTGATGGTCTTGAAGCTGAGCTTGCGGCCGGACGGCTGCGGCGGGACAGGGGCATACGGAGCTCCCTGGGGCGGGAAGCCGGGCTGTCCGGGCTGCTGGGGGTAGCCACCCTGCGGCGGATACGGAGCCTGGGGCTGACCCGCGGGCTGGTTCTGTGCGAACGGGTTGCCCTGGGGCGGCGGAGTGGTCATTCGGGGTCCCCCTAGTACATGGTGAATGACGCGAACATGTCGCGAGATAAGACGCACGTAAGTTATCGGGACCCACTGACAACTCAGTGGTCAGAAGTGGCTCTGTGTCATTGATGTGACACTTACCGGTGGTCAAACCGGGCCATAGTCGCCGCTACTGCCGCGTAGATAACGGCGATCGTGATCACCAGCGTTACGGATCGGCCGTCCGGAGGCAGCATCAGCGCCGCCACGGCGGCCGCACCGACGAAGAAGACATTGAAGAGGACGTCGTAGACGGAGAAGATCCGGCCACGGAAGCCGTCCTCCACGGAGGACTGGACGATGGTGTCCGTGGCGATCTTCGCGCCCTGGGTGGTCAGCCCCAGGACGAAGGCCGCGACCATCAGCGGGGTGGTCGCGAACGGCAGCCCCAGAGCGGGCTCCAGCAACGCGGCGGCCCCCGCGCACACGACGATCCAGCGGCCCGGCCCCAGCCGTCCCGCGGCCCAGGGCGTCACCACGGCCGCCGCGAAGAATCCCGCGCCGGAGACGCCCAACGCCAGTCCCAGCAAGGCGAGTCCGTCGTCCGTGGTCGAGGTGAGCGCGTACCGGCAGAGCATCAGCAGCATGACCAGCAGGGCGCCGTAGCAGAACCGCATCAGGGACATCGCCGCCAGTGCCCAGGCGGCCTCCCTGCGCTGTGGCGCGGCCAGGTGACGCACGCCGTCCGCCAGGTCGCGGGCGGTGCCCGTGAGAGCCGGCCCGAGCCGCTCGCTCACCAAGGTCCGGTCGGGGCCGAGAAGTTCCCGCGCCATGCTCAGCGATGCCACGGCCGCACACAGATACAGCCCGGCTCCCACGAGCACCACGGTGGCGTCGGAGTCCGCCACCACCAGGCGGACGGCGAAGGCGAGGCCGCCGCCCGCGGTCGCCGCCAGCGTTCCGGCGGTCGGGGAGAGGGAGTTGGCGATGACCAGACGCTCGGCGTCGACCACCCGCGGCAGGGCGGCGGAGAGACCCGAGAGAACGAAACGGTTGACCGCGGTGACGCACAGGGCGGAGACGTAGAAGAGCCAGTCGGGAGCCGGGCTGAGTATCAGCAGGGCCGTCGCCGAGGCCAGCAGGGCGCGCAGCAGGCTGCCGTACAGCAGGACCTGGCGGCGGCGCCAACGGTCCAGCAGGACACCGGCGAAGGGGCCGACGAGGGAGTACGGGAGCAGCAGCACGGCCATCGCGGAGGCGACACCGGCCGCCGAGGTCTCCTTCTCCGGCGAGAAGACCACGTACGCGGCGAGCGCGACCTGGTACACGCCGTCTGCGCCCTGGGAGAGCAGGCGCACGGCGAGCAGACGCCGGAAGCCCTGGAAGCGCATCAGGACGCGCAGGTCACGGACGACGGCCATGGGCACAGCCTCACATACGGGGAGGGTCCCCGGGTCGTACGACCCGGGGACCCTCACAGCCCTGGCAGGAGCGACTCGTTGCGGAGCGTCAGCGCTCGACCTCACCCTTGATGAACTTCTCGACGTTCTCGCGGGCCTCGTCGTCGAAGTACTGGACCGGCGGGGACTTCATGAAGTAGCTGGAGGCCGACAGGATCGGGCCGCCGATGCCGCGGTCCTTGGCGATCTTCGCGGCGCGCAGGGCGTCGATGATGACGCCGGCGGAGTTCGGGGAGTCCCAGACCTCGAGCTTGTACTCCAGGTTCAGCGGGACGTCACCGAAGGCACGGCCTTCGAGGCGGACGTAGGCCCACTTGCGGTCGTCCAGCCAGGCGACGTAGTCGGACGGGCCGATGTGGACGTTGCCCTCGCCCAGTTCGCGGTCGCGGATCTGAGAGGTGACGGCCTGCGTCTTGGAGATCTTCTTCGACTCGAGGCGGTCGCGCTCGAGCATGTTCTTGAAGTCCATGTTGCCGCCGACGTTCAGCTGCATCGTGCGGTCCAGGACGACGCCCCGGTCCTCGAACAGCTTTGCCATGACGCGGTGCGTGATGGTGGCGCCGACCTGCGACTTGATGTCGTCGCCGACGATCGGGACGCCCGCCTCGGTGAACTTGTCCGCCCACTCCTTGGTGCCGGCGATGAAGACCGGAAGGGCGTTGACGAAGGCGACCTTGGCGTCGATGGCGCACTGGGCGTAGAACTTCGCCGCGTCCTCGGAGCCGACGGGCAGGTAGCAGACGAGGACGTCGATCTGCTTGTCCTTGAGGACCTGGACGACGTCGACCGGCTCCTCGGCGGACTCCTCGATGGTCTCGCGGTAGTACTTGCCGAGGCCGTCGAGAGTGTGGCCGCGCTGGACCGTCACGCCGGTGCTGGGTACGTCGCAGATCTTGATTGTGTTGTTCTCGGAGGCGCCGATGGCGTCCGCGAGGTCGAGACCGACCTTCTTGGCGTCCACGTCGAACGCGGCGACGAACTCGACGTCGCGGACGTGGTACTCGCCGAACTGGACGTGCATCAGGCCCGGCACCTTGGACGCCGGGTCGGCGTCCTTGTAGTACTCGACTCCCTGTACCAGCGAGGCGGCGCAGTTGCCCACGCCGACGATGGCTACGCGAACCGAACCCATTCCGGTTGCTCCCTGTGTGTATGAGTGAGGCCCTTCAAGGGGCTCTCACGTGGCGGTGTCGTCGGGCGTATCCGGACGGGGGTCGTCCCCCGGCCGGGGCAGGCCGCCCGACGCTCCAGATGTGGTGTCACGCGAAGCGGGCTCCCCGGAGGAGGAACCGTTGAGGTCCCGCCCCGCCCGCTCGCTCTCGATGAGCTCGTTCAGCCAGCGCACCTCGCGCTCCACGGACTCCATCCCGTGGCGCTGGAGCTCAAGCGTGTAATCGTCGAGGCGCTCCCGGGTCCGGGCGAGGGAGACGCGCATCTTCTCGAGGCGCTCCTCCAGCCGGCTGCGGCGGCCTTCCAGCACGCGCATGCGCACATCGCGTGAGGTTTGCCCGAAGAAAGCGAAACGGGCGGCGAAGTGCTCGTCCTCGTACGCGTCGGGCCCGGTCTGCGAGAGCAACTGTTCGAAGTGCTCCTTGCCCTCCGCCGTCAACCGGTAGACGATCTTGGCGCGCCGCCCCGTGAGGGGGGCTGCGAGGGCGTCCTCGGTGGTGTTCCCCGGCTCCTCGATCAACCAGCCGTTGGCGACCAGCGTCTTGAGGCAGGGGTACAGCGTCCCGTAGCTGAACGCACGGAACACACCCAGTGATGTGTTGAGTCGTTTGCGCAGCTCATAGCCGTGCATCGGAGATTCGCGGAGCAGGCCGAGTACGGCGAACTCGAGGATCCCGGAACGCCGGCTCATAGTCGCCTCCTCTCTCCCGCGGTCCGATGTCTCGGTCCGATGTGTCGAGCTGATGTATCGACTCGATACATCACGACGATAGAACGGCCTTGCGGATGCGACAAGAGGGGGTGTGGTGAACGGGGTCACATCACCGATTCGTCAGACGTGAGTTGCCTGATTTGAGGTGAACTTCGGTCCTCGGCAGGTTTTGGCGGTGCGTAGTCTGTGCGCCATGCACATCACCGGGAACCGTGGGACGCCTGAGGGCGTCCTCGTCTTCGGTGTAGTACGGGTGCATGCGGGACCGATGAATGCGGAGCCGACCGCATCCGTACTTCGGGGGGACCGGAAACTAGCAACCGTTTCCAGGCGCAGGGGTGCGCCTGCCCGAGGAGTAGTCGTTCGATGAGCGAGCACCGTCGCAAACCGCCGCAGCCGCAGGGAGGCGGACGTGCCGCGGCCCGACGCGGCCAGTCCGGCTCGTCCTCCGGCCGCCGCGCGGCACCGCGAGGCGCCACCGGGTCTCCGTCCGACTCCTATGGGTCGGACTCCTACGACTCGGGGGGTGAGGAGCGCCAGTACGGCGGCCGAGCGGAGGCCCGGCGTGCGGCGCAGAGAAGTGGGGGCGGCCGCCGCAGAGCGGCCGAACCGACAAGTGGCGGTCGGCGCGCCTCTCCCGGCGGGCCGAACGGGCCCGGGCGGGGCAAGGGGCGCCCGGCCATGTACGACAAGAAGCGGCCGATCGACTATCCGCGGGCCGGCAAATACGGCTGGCAACGCTGGGTGCCGTCCTGGAGGCTCGTCTCCGGCCTGTGCATCGGCTTCATCGGGAGCCTGGTGGCCGTGGCGGGCATCGGTTACGCGATGGTGGGCGTCCCCAACGAGGAGAACGCGGCCGCCTCGTCGCAGAACAACGTCTACTACTGGTCCAACGGCAAGCAGATGATCGCGACCGGCAGTGGCCAGAACCGGCAGAACGTCACGATCGACAAGATCCCCAAGGCTATGCAGCAGGCCGTGATCTCGGCCGAGAACAAGAGCTTCTACCAGGACTCGGGCGTCGACCCCATGGGCATCGCCCGGGCTCTGGCGAACATGGCCCGGGGCGGCGACACGCAGGGTGGTTCGACGATCACCCAGCAGTTCGTCAAGAACACCTACCTGAGCCAGGACCAAACGGTCACCCGTAAGTTCAAGGAGATGTTCATCTCGATCAAGGTGGGCACCAAGCTCACCAAGGACGAGATCCTCCAGGGGTACCTCAACACCTCGTACTACGGCCGCGGCGCCTACGGCATCCAGGCCGCCGCCCAGACGTACTACGGCAAGGACGCGGTCAAGCTCGAGCCGAGCGAGTGCGCCTTCCTCGCCGCCCTGCTCAAGGGCCCGACGTACTACGACCCCGCGGGCAACGAGAGCCTCGACACCTCGGCGAGTGCCGAGGCCAACGAGAAGCGGTCCAAGGAGCGCTGGGGCTGGATCCTCCAGCAGATGCACAACGACAACAAGCTCTCGGACGCCGAGTACCAGAAGGCGATCAAGACGTACCCCATGCCCGATGACCGCAAGGCGGCCAAGGGCATGAGCGGCCAGATCGGCTACCTGGCGGACACGGCCAAGAAGTACGTCCTGAACCACTCCAACATCACGGAGAAGCAGTTCGATCAGGGCGGGTACCAGATAAAGACGACCTTCGACAAGGCCAAGGTCGAGGCGTTGACCAAGGCCGTCAAGAAGGTTGAGAAGGAAAAGCTCGACCCGGACAAGCGTGAGCTTGACAAGCACGTCCAGTTCGGCGCGGCGTCGGTGAAGCCCAAGGACGGCGCGATCGTCGCGCTCTATGGTGGCGCGGGGTACGAGAACGGCCACTTCAACAACAATGCGGACACCTCGGGTGTCCCCGTCGGTTCGACGTGGAAGCCGTTCGTGCTCGCCGCCGCCATGGAGCACGGCACCTACCGGAGCGAGGGCGTCGGACTCTCACCGCTCAGCAAGTACAACGGCAACGACCACCTCAAGATCAGGAACAACGACGGCACCTACGTCATGAAGAAGGACAACACGCCCTTCTTTCAGGAGAACGAGAGCGATCGCCCGTGGGGTTACATCTCCCTGCGCAAGGCGATGGAGCAGTCCGTCAACACCCCGTTCGTGCAGCTCGGCATGGATGTGGGGATGAAGAACGTGGCTGACCTGGCCGAGAAGGCCGGCATCCTGGACAGCAGCTTCGCGGGCCTCAACGCGTCGTTCGCGCTCGGCACGTCGACTCCCAGTGCGATCCGCATGGCCGACTCGTACGCGACGTTCGCCGCCTCCGGCAAGCAGGCCGCTCCGTACTCGGTGACGAGCGTCAAGTCCAATGGGGAGGAGGTTCCCGGCTTCGAGAAGCCGAGGATCACGCAGGCGATGCCCGAGAACGTGGCGAACAACGTCACGAACGTTCTGGAGAACGTCATCCAGAACGGTACGGGTAAGAACGCGCTCTCCCTGGGCCGTACGGCAGCCGGCAAGACCGGTACGACGGACGAGAACAAGTCGGCCTGGTTCGTCGGCTACACCCAGCAGCTGTCGACCTCGGTCGCGATGTTCCGTGAGGACCCCAAGAGCGCCAAGCTGCTCTCCATGAACGGCACGGCGGGCGAGGTGTCCATCCACGGTGGTGACGTCCCCACGCTGGTGTGGACCGAGTACATGAAGGCCGCGCTGAAGGGCGAGACCGACCTCGGCTTCCCGGAGCCCGTGAAGATCGGCGACATCCAGGACGCGGTGGGCGCTCCGACGCCGACGCCGACTCCCACTGCGGAGCCCAGCGAGACCGCGACCGAGTCCCCGAGCGCCACGCCCAGCGGGTCGTCGTCGCCCTCGCCCTCGCCCACCGACACCTGCGGCTTTTTCGGCTGCGATGAGGAAGATGGTGGAACGGAGAACGGCGGCACGGGCGGAGAGCCGAGCACCTCGCCCTCGCCAACGGATACGAGCGAAGACGGCGGCAACAGCAGAGGAAACGGAAACGGAGGCATCTTCGGAGGCCCCGAGGGATAGCCGACCGATCGCCCGGCTTGGGTGTTTCACGTGAAACGCCGAGCTGTTTCACGTGAAACATGGGCCGCCGTACCCACTCGGGTACGGCGGCCCTCGGCGTATTGATAGACACGTACGGCAGGATGTGCGGCATGCCCAGTGCAGAATCGACGCAAGCGAGCGTCCACGAGCCGGACCCGGTGCGGCCGACCACGGAGGACGAGGTCGCCGCGGCCGGCAGCGAGCTGATCGGCGGCCCGCTGGGGCGGCGTGCCCTGCTCGGGGCGTCCCGGTGGACACCCGCGCGGGTGATCGCGCTGGTGGCGATCGGCATGTTCGCTCTCGGCCTGGTCCAGAAGGCACCCTGCTTCAACGGCGCCTGGTTCTTCGGTGCCAGCTCCCAGTACACGCACGCGTGCTACTCGGACATCCCGCACCTCTATCAGGGGCGCGGCTTCGCCGACGGGCTCGTTCCGTACTTCGACCGGCTTCCCGGCGACATGCAGTACCTGGAGTACCCGGTACTGACCGGTGTCTTCATGGAGGTCGCCTCCTGGTTGACGCCGGGGAGCGGCACCATCCAGTACCAGGAGCAGTGGTACTGGATGGTCAACGCCGGGATGCTCATGGTGTGCGCGTCGGTCATCGCCGTCTGCGTGACCCGTACGCATGCCCGGCGCCCCTGGGACGGTCTGCTGGTGGCCCTGGCGCCCGCCTTCGCGCTGACGGCGACCATCAACTGGGATCTGCTGGCGGTCGCTCTGACGGCCGCGGCGATGCTGATGTGGTCACGCGGCCGCTCCCTCGCCTTCGGCGTCCTGCTGGGGCTGGCCACGGCCGCCAAGCTCTATCCCTTCCTGATCCTCGGGCCGCTGCTGGTGCTGTGCTGGCGCGCGGGCAAGTGGCGTGCCTTCGGGAAGGCTCTGGGCGGTGCGATCGTCGCCTGGGCCGTCGTGAACGGCCCGGTGATGCTCTTCGCTTTCGAGGGCTGGTCGAAGTTCTACACGTTCAGCCAGGAGCGGGGCGTCGACTTCGGCTCCTTCTGGCTCATCATGGCCCAGAACTCGGACGACCCGCTCAGCATCGACACCGTCAACACGCTCGCCACGCTGCTGATGCTGGTGTGCTGCGTGGCTGTGGCGGCGCTCGCCCTGACTGCTCCGCGCCGCCCGCGGTTCGCCCAGCTTGCCTTTTTGATCGTCGCGGCGTTCATCCTCACCAACAAGGTCTACTCGCCGCAGTACGTCCTGTGGCTGGTGCCCCTGGCCGCCCTCGCCCGGCCGAAATGGCGGGACGTCCTGATCTGGCAGGCCTGCGAGGTGGCGTACTTCCTGGGGATCTGGCTGTACCTCGCGTACACGACCAGCGGAGAGGCCCACAAGGGTCTGCCTACCGACGGCTACCACTGGGCCATCGGCCTGCATCTGCTGGGGACGCTGTACCTGTGCGCCATGATCGTGCGCGACATCCTCATGCCGGAGCGGGATCCGGTGCGTCGGTCCGGCGACGACGATCCCTCGGGCGGAGTGCTCGACGGCGCCGAGGACGTCTTCGTCCTCGGTCCTGCGGCCCGTCCCTCGCGGCACACGACCGCTCGGTTCGAAGGGGCGCAGGTCCAGTGGGGCAAAGGGGACGCGACCAGCGGTTCGCTCTGAGCGAACAATGCGAAAGGCCGTACAGCGGTAGGCCGTACAGAAAGGCCGTACACGGGAAGCCGTGTACGGCCTTCTTGCTGAGCTGTGCGACCTCAGTGCACCACGCCGGTCAGCGGTCCATGATTCGGTCGAACTGCGTGGTGGTGTGCCGCAGATGGGCCACCAGCTCCTCGCCGACCTTCGGCTCCGGCGCGTCCGAGGGCACGAAAAGGATCGAGACCTGCATGTGCGGAGGCTCGGCGAACCAGCGCTGCTTGCCACCCCAGACGAACGGCGAAAGGTTCCGGTTCACCGTCGCGAGGCCGGCGCGGGCGACGCCCTTGGCGCGCGGCATGACGCCGTGCAGCGCCTTGGGGGCCTCCAGACCCACCCCGTGCGACGTACCGCCCGCCACGACCACCAGGAAGCCGTCGGAGGCCGCCTTCTGCTGCCGATAGCCGAAGCGCTCGCCCTTGGCGACACGCGTGACGTCCAGGACCGCGCCGCGGTACTCGGTGGCCTCGTGGTCCCCCAGCCACAGCCGCGTGCCGATGCGAGCACGGAACCGGGTCTGCGGGAACTGCTGCTGGAGACGGGCGAGTTCATCGGCCTTGAGGTGGCTGACGAACATGGTGTGCAGGGGCAGCCGGGCCGCACGCAGCCGGTCCATCCAGCCGATGACCTCCTCGACCGCGTCCGAGCCGTCGGTGCGGTCCAGCGGCAGGTGGATGGCGAAGCCCTCCAGGCGGACGTTCTCGATGGCGGCGTGCAGCTGGGCGAGGTCCTGCTCGCTGATGCCGTGCCGCTTCATCGAGGACATCACCTCGATCACCACGCGGGCCCCGACCAGGCCGTAGACGCCGTCTATCGACGAGACCGAGCGGATGACCCGGTCCGGCAGCGGCACCGGCTCCTCGCCGCGCCGGTACGGCGTCAGCACCAGCAGGTCGCCGCCGAAGAAGTCCTTGATGCGGGCGGCCTCATACGTCGTGCCGACGGCGAGGATGTCCGACCCCAGCCGGGTGGCCTCCTCCGCCAGCCGCTCGTGCCCGAAGCCGTAACCATTGCCCTTGCAGACCGGGACGAGCCCAGGGAACTGATCCTGCACGTGCTTGTGGTGCGCACGCCAGCGCGCGGTGTCGACGTAGAGCGTGAGCGCCATGGCCGGACCTGGAACCTTTCTCGTGGCTGTCAGAGGTGCGGGATGAGGGGTGGGTGCGGGGTCAGCGGCGCGACATGTAGATGTCGAGCGCCTTGTGGAGCAGCTTGTTCAGCGGGAAGTCCCACTCGCCGAGATACTCCGCCGCCTGGCCGCCCGTACCCACCTTGAACTGGATCAGACCGAAGAGGTGGTCCGTCTCGTCCAGCGAGTCGGAGATGCCGCGCAGGTCGTAGACGGTGGCGCCGAGCGCGTAGGCGTCGCGCAGCATCCGCCACTGCATCGCGTTCGAGGGGCGGACCTCACGGCCGATGTTGTCGGAGGCTCCGTAGGAGTACCAGACGTGCCCGCCGACGATCAGCATCGTGGCGGCCGACAGGTTCACGCCGTTGTGCCGGGCGAAGTACAGCCGCATGCGGTTGGGGTCCTCAGTGTTGAGGGCCGTCCACATGCGCTGGAAGTACGACAGCGGGCGCGGCCGGAAGTGGTCGCGCACGGCAGTGATCTCGTACAGCCGCTGCCATTCCTCGAGGTCCTGGTAGCCGCCCTGGACGACCTCGACGCCGGCCTTCTCGGCCTTCTTGATGTTGCGGCGCCACAGCTGGTTGAAGTTCTTGTGGACCTCTTCCAGGGAGCGGTTGGCCAGCGGCACCTGGTAGACGTACCGGGGCTGGACGTCGCCGAACCCGGCGCCGCCGTCCTCGCCCTGCTGCCAGCCCATGCGGCGCAGCTTGTCCGCGACCTCGAAGGCACGCGGCTCGATGTGGTCGGCCTCGATGTCGCGCAGCCGCTTCACGTCCGGGTTCTGGATGCCCTGCTTGATGGAGGCGGCCTCCCAGCGCCGGATGATCACCGGCGGGCCCATCTTCACGGAGAAGGCGCCCTGCTGCTTCAGGTGAGCCAGCATCGGCTCGATCCATTCCTGCAGATTCGGCGAGAACCAGTTGATGACCGGGCCCTCGGGCAGGTACGCGAGATAGCGCTTGATCTTGGGGAGCTGCCGGTAGAGGACCAGGCCGGCACCGACGAGCTCGCCGGTCCGGTCGTCGAACCACCCGAGGTGCTCGGAGCGCCACTCCGCCTTGACGTCAGCCCAGGCCGGGACCTGCATGTGGCTCGCCGACGGCAGGCTCTGGATGTAGGCCAGATGCTGCTCGCGGCTGATGGTCCTCAGGGTCAGGCTCATTTCGGGGCGCTCCTCGGGCTGGTGTGTCCCCATGGGTTCAGGGGCTCCGGCTCTCGCGCGAAGCCTACTGCGCCTTGGGAGCGCGCCGGTTGGGCGTACGGAACCTTCGCCCCGGCCCGTGGGCGGCCGGGGCGTCACGCGATATTCAGGTGGGGTGTGCCTGGCGTCAGTCGATGAGCCCGCCGAACAACCCGCCGTGCGCCATGCCCAGGAAGAACCCGACAGCCGAGGCTCCCAGGCCCAGGATCAGGCCGAAGCGCTCACGGGTCGTCTCCGAGATCCACTGGCCGTACGCACCGGTGAGAATGCCCACCAGGCCGGTCCAGGAACTGAGCAGGTGCAGGTCATCGTCGACGAGTGCCACGACGAACGACGTGATGCCCAGCACCAGGGTCACCGCGAGCAGGGTGTCCTGGAGGGGGTGGGGCTTGCCGTCCGTGGCGAAGAGGCCGCCGGCGGTGTTGGGTCGCAATGCCTGTGCCATAGGGCACCTCCTGCGAAAGTCGGCGCATCGTAGCGCCATACACACCCGATGTGTACAGATTGGCTGCCCTCACGGCCGGATTTCAACCGCAAGCCACTGTGCGGGTACTCTGTACCGTCCGCACCGGTGTCTGCCCATGTCACGGTAGAGGGTTCTCGACAGAACCCCGACTGTCAGTGGTGGCCGATACCGTCGGATACGCATCACAACCCTCCTGCCACGGATCGACCGTGGCCGCTGAGTCCAAAGGAGGTGGGTTCCACATGCGTCACTACGAGGTGATGGTCATCCTCGACCCCGAGGTCGAGGAGCGCGCTGTCTCTCCGTTGATCGAGAACTTCCTCTCTGTCGTCCGTGACGGCGGCGGAAAGGTCGAGAAGGTCGACACCTGGGGCCGTCGTCGTCTCGCGTACGAGATCAAGAAGAAGCCCGAGGGCATCTACTCGGTCATCGACCTGCAGGCCGAGCCTGCGGTCGTCAAGGAGCTCGACCGCCAGATGAACCTGAACGAGTCGGTCCTCCGGACCAAGGTCCTCCGCCCCGAGACCCACTGAGCTCTCCCGCTCAGCTGATCCCGGGATTCGAGTAGCAGCACAAGCAGCCAGCAGCAAACCCGCCGAGAGGTTCCCCATGGCAGGCGAGACCGTCATCACGGTGGTCGGCAATCTTGTCGACGACCCCGAGCTGCGCTTCACCCCCTCCGGTGCGGCCGTCGCGAAGTTCCGTGTCGCGTCCACTCCCCGCACCTTCGACCGCCAGACGAACGAGTGGAAGGACGGCGAGAGCCTCTTCCTGACCTGCTCGGTCTGGCGTCAGGCGGCTGAGAACGTCGCCGAGTCGCTCCAGCGAGGCATGCGCGTCATCGTGCAGGGCCGGCTGAAGCAGCGGTCCTACGAGGACCGCGAGGGCGTCAAGCGCACGGTCTACGAGCTGGACGTCGAGGAAGTCGGCGCCAGCCTGCGCAACGCCACGGCCAAGGTCACCAAGACCACCGGCCGCGGTGGCCAGGGCGGTTACGGCGGCGGCAGCGGCGGCGGTGGCGGCCAGGGTGGCGGCGGCTGGGGCGGCGGCCCCGGTGGCGGCCAGCAGGGCGGCGGCGCTCCCGCTGACGACCCGTGGGCGACCGGCGCTCCCGCCGGTGGCAACCAGGGCGGTGGCGGCGGCTGGGGTGGAAACTCCGGCGGCGGCAGTGGCGGCGGCTACTCGGACGAGCCCCCCTTCTAGGGCGGGTTCGCACCCACACTTCTTGATCACACAGGAGAATCACCATGGCGAAGCCGCCTGTGCGCAAGCCGAAGAAGAAGGTCTGCGCATTCTGCAAGGACAAGGTCACGTACGTGGACTACAAGGACACGAACATGCTGCGGAAGTTCATTTCCGACCGCGGCAAGATCCGTGCCCGCCGCGTGACCGGCAACTGCACGCAGCACCAGCGTGACGTCGCCACGGCCGTGAAGAACAGCCGTGAGATGGCGCTGCTGCCCTACACCTCCACCGCGCGATAAGGGAAGGGTGACCGACACATGAAGATCATCCTCACCCACGAGGTCTCTGGCCTCGGTGCCGCGGGCGACGTCGTCGACGTCAAGGACGGATACGCTCGCAACTACCTGATCCCGCGGAAGTTCGCTATCCGCTGGACCAAGGGCGGCGAGAAGGACGTCGAGCAGATCCGTCGTGCTCGCAAGATCCACGAGATCCAGACCATCGAGCAGGCCAACCAGGTGAAGGCCCAGCTCGAGGGCGTCAAGGTTCGCCTGGCCGTCCGTGCCGGCGACGCCGGTCGCCTCTTCGGTTCCGTCACCCCGGCCGACATCGCCTCGGCGATCAAGGCTGCCGGTGGCCCCGAGGTCGACAAGCGCCGCATCGAGATCGGTTCGCCGATCAAGTCGCTGGGCGCTCACCAGTCGTCCGTGCGTCTGCACCCCGAGGTTGACGCCAAGGTCAGCATCGAGGTCGTCGCGGCCTGAGTGCCGTGCTCGCTGATGCAGTGAGCGATGGGGCCGCACCCTTCGGGGTGCGGCCCCATCATCGTCTCCGGTCGCGCCTCGCCGTATCCGGAGACGACGCGTGGCCCCTGGATACGCAGTATCTGGTTTCACGTGAAACACCGTGTTTCACGTGAAACAGTCCATCGGCCGAGCCCGGCAGTCAGCGGGTCGCGCCCGTCACCAGCCAGCGGCCTGAATGGCTCCGGAGCCACAGGGTCAGCATTCGCATGGTCATCATCAGCGTCATGGTGGCCCACAGGGCGGTGAGTCCACCGCCCAGTACCGGAACCAGCAAGGCGACCGGGGTGAAGACCGCCAGGGTGAGCACCATCGCCCAGGCGAGGTAGGGACCGTCGCCTGCGCCCATCAGGACTCCGTCCAGGACGAAGACGATGCCGGAGATGGGCTGCGAGAGGGCGACGATGACCAGGGCGGGCAGGGCCGCGTCCTTGACCGCCGGGTCACTGGTGAACAGAGGCAGGAACGCCGGTCGGGTGAGGACGACCAGGACACCGAGGACGACCCCGACGGCGATACCCCACTCCACCATGCGACGACATACGGCGCGAGCGCCTTGTGTGTCACCGGCTCCGAGGTAGCGCCCGATGATGGCCTGCCCCGCGATGGCGATGGCGTCGAGGGCGAAGGCGAGCAGATTCCACAGGGACAGGATGATCTGGTGGGCGGCGATGTCGGCATCCCCGAGTCGGGCGGCGACCGCCGTCGCGATCATCAGGATGGCCCGCAGGGAGAGGGTGCGGACCAGCAGGGGCACACCGGCCTGAGCGGAGGCCCTGATCCCGGCGGCGTCCGGGCGAAGGGGGGCGCCATGCTTCCGCGCTCCACGCAGAACCACCGCGAGGTAGACCGCGGCCATGCCGCACTGGGCGATGACGGTGCCCCAGGCAGAGCCGGCGATGCCCAGCCCCGCCCCGTACACGAGCCCTGCGTTGAGGGCGCCGTTGGCCACGAAGCCGATGACGGCGACATAGAGCGGGGTCTTGGTGTCCTGCAGGCCACGCAGGAGACCGGTCGCGGCGAGGACGACGAGCATCGCCGGTATGCCGAGCACGGAGATGCGCAGATACGTGATCGCATAGGGGGCTGCCGCGTCCGAGGTGCCGAAGAGGTCCACGAGGTGGGGCGCTGTCGGCAGGGCGACGGCGATGACACCGGCGCCGAGGAGCAGAGCCAGCCAGATGCCGTCCATGCCTTGGCGGATGGCGGCCGGGAGATCACCCGCGCCGACGCGGCGGGCGACCGCCGCTGTCGTGGCATAGGCGAGGAAGACGAAGACGCTGACGGAGGTCATCAGCAGGGCCGAGGCGACGCCGAGACCGGCGAGTTGGGCTGTGCCCAGATGGCCGACGATGGCGGTGTCGGTCATGAGGAAGAGGGGCTCGGCGACGAGCGCGCCGAAGGCCGGCACAGCGAGTGCGACGATCTCTCGGTCGTGCTGTCTCCGGCCGGATCGAGGGCGCGCGGGGGCCTGTGTCATGTGCACCAATCTAATCGTCCACAGGTAAGAGATGCAAAGCTTTTGTGACCCTTACCATTCGTCCAGAGGTGCGCACTGCCGTGCACCATTCGAAGCGATCTTGGGCCGGTTGGGGAAGTTTTTCTTCTGCACAGCCCGTGGATGGCAAAGCTGCAGGTCAGAGCGAACTGCCTGGGACGGGTCGGTGCTTGTTCACAGGCCTGTCCACCGGGTCGTGCACAGGTTTCGCCGAGTTCTCCACAGCATCTGGGCCGTCGTCCACATGGCCTGTGGATAACCAGATTGGCTGACGGTGCCGACGGGCCTACGGTAGTCCGGCGCCCGCTCCGTCCGTCGGTTTTGAAAACGTCACAAAACCGGCGCCCAGTAACCGGAGTTGGGCCTCTCATTTGTCAGTGCCGTGCCGTAGAAAAGAGAGGCACGGCTAGGTCTGCTGCGGCGGACGGGAGGAGGTGGCTCGGTGAGCATTTCCGAGCCCTTGGACGACCCGTGGGCCGACAGCGGGCCCAGTGATCGTCTGCCCTCCTCCCGCCGACGTGGTGACAGCGCCCGGGGCCGCGACGAGCAGCACGAGCGCGGCAGGGACAACAGCGAGTGGGACGGCGGCGGAGGCACGTCATTCGAACGGGTACCGCCGCAGGACATCGAGGCCGAGCAGTCCGTCCTCGGCGGCATGCTCCTGTCCAAGGACGCCATCGCCGACGTCGTCGAGATCCTCAAGGGCCACGACTTCTACAAGCCCGCCCACGAGACGATCTACCAGGCCGTCCTCGACGTCTATGCCAAGGGCGAGCCGGCTGACCCCATCACCATCGCCGCCGAGCTCACCAAGCGCGGTGAGATCAACAAGGTCGGCGGGGCGTCGTATCTGCACACCCTCGTCCAGACGGTGCCCACGGCGGCGAACGCCGCCTACTACGCGGAGATCGTCCACGAGCGTGCCGTCCTGCGGCGCCTGGTCGAGGCGGGTACGCGCATCACACAGATGGGATACGCGGCCGA
Organism: Streptomyces sp. CA-179760; assembly: GCF_050937045.1. NCBI lineage: Bacteria > Bacillati > Actinomycetota > Actinomycetes > Kitasatosporales > Streptomycetaceae > Streptomyces > Streptomyces sp. CA-179760. Next base: position 4,789,107 of record NZ_JBNJLZ010000001.1, on the reverse strand, counting down.
CGACGACGTCGACGAGATCGTCAACCGCGCCCAGGCAGAGGTCTACGCGGTCACCGAGCAGCGCACCAGCGAGGACTACCTGCCGCTCGGCGACATCATGGAGGGCGCGCTCGACGAGATCGAGGCGATCGGCTCACGCAGCGGTGAGATGACCGGCGTGCCCACGGGGTTCACGGACTTCGACTCGCTCACCAACGGTCTGCACCCGGGCCAGATGATCGTCATCGCCGCGCGTCCCGCCATGGGTAAGTCCACGCTCGCGCTGGACTTCGCGCGAGCCTGCTCGATCAAGAACAACTTGCCGAGCGTGATCTTCTCGCTCGAAATGGGACGCAACGAGATCGCGATGCGTCTGCTGTCCGCCGAAGCCCGGGTCGCCCTGCACCACATGCGGTCGGGCACGATGACGGACGAGGACTGGACGCGTCTGGCCCGCCGGATGCCGGACGTCTCCGCGGCGCCGCTCTACATCGACGACTCCCCGAACCTGTCGATGATGGAGATCCGAGCCAAGTGCCGCCGCCTCAAGCAGCGCAACGACCTCCGACTGGTCGTCATCGACTACCTCCAGCTGATGCAGTCCGGTGGGTCCAAGCGGGCCGAGAGCCGTCAGCAGGAGGTCTCGGACATGTCCCGTAACCTCAAGCTGCTGGCCAAGGAGCTGGAGCTCCCGGTCATCGCGCTCTCCCAGCTGAACCGTGGTCCCGAGCAGCGCACGGACAAGAAGCCGATGGTCTCCGACCTGCGTGAGTCCGGCTCCATCGAGCAGGACGCCGACATGGTCATCCTGCTGCATCGTGAGGACGCCTACGAGAAGGAGTCGCCGCGCGCGGGCGAGGCCGACCTGATCGTGGCCAAGCACCGAAACGGCCCGACGGCGACGATCACGGTCGCCTTCCAGGGCCACTACTCACGGTTCGTCGACATGGCGCAGACCTGACCTGACCGTGGTCCAGCGGCGCGGGCCCGGAATGTGCTCGACTCGGCGAGGCCGGGACGGGTGGACTGGGACCCATGACGACATCTCAGGAAGAGTTGCTTCCCGGCACACGTCGCGCACTGCTGCACCGGATCGCCGTCGCCCAGGCCGAAGGCCGGGCGCCGTCGCTCGTCGCGGCCGTCGTGCGGGACGGGAAGCCGGTGTGGACGGGTGCGCGGACCTCGGTGGAGGGGCATGCGCCGGACGAGAGCGTGCAGTACCGGATCGGCTCGATCACCAAGACCTTCACGGCGGTTCTCGTCCTGCGGCTGCGTGACGAGGGCGTGCTGGACCTCGGGGATCCGGTGGAGAAGCATCTGCCGGGCACCGGCGTGGGGAGGTGACCGTCGCCGAACTGCTCGCGCACGCCGGGGGACTGGCGGCCGAGACGCCGGGGCCCTGGTGGGAGCGGAGTCCAGGATCGCTGCGGCCCGAACTCGCCGATGTGCTGGGCGAGCGGCCCCTGCTGTCTCCGCCCGGCCGCCGGTTCCACTACTCGAACCCGGGCTACGCGCTGCTCGGCGCGCTCATCGAGAAATTGCGGGGCGCCTCCTGGGAGGAAGTCCTTCGGCGCGAAGTGCTCGAACCCCTGGAGCTGCACCGCACGAGCGTGCGACCTCAGGCGCCGCATGCGGGTGGCTGGGCGGTGCACCCGTGGGCCGACGTGATGCTCCCGGAGCCCACCGAGGATCTGGGACGCATGGCCCCGGCAGGGCAACTGTGGTCGACCACGGGTGACTTGGCGCGTTTCGCGGCCTTCCTGGTCAACGGCCACGAGCGGGTACTGAGCGCTGAGTCGCTGCGGGAGATGAGGACACCGGCAGCGCCCCACGACGCGGCGGACGTGGCGAGCGGCTACGCCTACTGCCTGGGGATGGAGATCCGGCGGCGGAACGGGCGGTCCCTCGTCGGGCACACCGGTTCGCTGCCCGGCTTCCTCGCATGCCTCATGATCGGTGTGGAGGAGGATGTGGCGGCGGTCGTCCTGGCCAACTGCACCTCGGGCCCGCTGCTGTTCTCCGTTGCCGCCGACCTGGTCCGCATCGTCGCCGAGGCGGAACCGCGCATCCCCTCCCCGTGGAAGCCGCTGAGCGATGTCGATCCGTCGATGCTGGAGCTGACGGGTCAGTGGTACTGGGGGACGCACACCCATGCGCTGCGGCTGACGGCCGACGGATTGGTTTCGCTGGGACCGCTGTCGGGCGCAGGCCGGCGCTCGCGGTTCCGCCCGAACGGCGACGGCACATGGACGGGCCTGGAGGGCTACTACGCCGGCGAGCTCCTGAAGGCCGTACGGCGGCCGGACGGGTCCGTGAGTCATCTGGACCTCGGCTCGTTCGTGTTCACGCGTCAGCCGTACGACGAGGGGGCTCCTGTGCCGGGTGGGGTCGACCCGGAGGGGTGGCGCGGGATCGGGTAGGCAGTTCGGGTAGGCGGTGACGACGAGGGCCGCTCTGTTTCACGTGAAACAGAGCGGCCCTCGCATGCCGGTCACAGCGGGAGCTTGAAGCCCATGTGGGAGGCCGTGAAGCCGAGCCGCTCGTAGAAGCGGTGGGCGTCGGTGCGCGATGCGTCGGAGGTCAGCTGGACCAGCTGGCAGCCCGAGTCCCGGGATTCGCTGATCGCCCATTCCATGAGCTGTGTTCCCAGGCCGCTGCCGCGTTCATCGGCGTGGATGCGCACGGCTTCGATGATCGACCTGGTCGTACCGCGTCGGGACAGCCCGGGAATGATCGTGAGCTGGAGTGTGCCGACGACCCGGCTCTCCCGGACCGCCACGACCAGACGCTGGTTGGGGTCGGCGCTGAGCCGCTCCAGTGCGGTCAGGTATGGGGCGAGGTCGTCCGGTGACTCGCGCTGTGCGCCCAGGGGGTCGTCCGCGAGCATTCCGACGATCGCCGGGACGTCGTCGGCGACGGCGGCACGTATCTCAAGATCTCCCATGGACGCAGCCTACGCAGATGGCCGGCGCGGAAGCGCCCTATGCGGGCACCGGGGTCTTCAGGGTCTCGACCACCCGGACCAGCGGTGCCAGCTCGGGGTTCTTCGCCGCCTGGTCCAGAGCCTCGCGCAGGGCGGCGTCATTGGTCGGCCGCGCCGCTTCCAGCAACTCGAGGCCCGTCTCGGTGACGTTCGTGTAGATGCCCCGCCGGTCGGTGGGGCACAGATAGCGCTCCAGGAGCCCGCGGTCCTCAAGGCGTGTGACCAGACGGGTGGTGGCGCTCTGGCTGAGCACGACTGCGTCGGCGACCTGCTTCATCTGCAGATGGCCTCCGTCCCCGTCGTGCTGCCGGCTGAGCACGTCCAGCAGGGAGTACTCCCGCGCGCTCAGGTCGTGCTTGGCCTGCAGGGCGCGCTCGATGTGGCCCTCGATCCTCCCGTGCAGCAGGGAAAGGGCGCACCAGCCCTGGGCGAGCGCGGTGAGCGCGGGGTCCGTCGCTGTCATTGGCGTTTCCTCCGTCCCGGAGCGGCTGACACCCAGGATAGAGCAGCCTCGCAATTGACGTCGTTTGCCTGTAGCCCGCGTGTGCAACTATTGTGGGCGCACGTTAAGCGCTCCTGCAATCTTCTGGGAAGGTGCCTCCTCCATGCCTCTCGCGCTTCTTGCCCTCGCGATCGGGGCCTTCGGGATCGGAACGACAGAATTCGTGATCATGGGCTTGCTGCCCCAGGTCGCGGGCGACTACGGGGTGTCCATCCCCACCGCGGGATATCTGGTGACCGGCTACGCGCTCGGTGTGATGTTCGGCGCCCCGCTGATGACCGTTCTCGGCACCAAGGTCTCCCGCAAGCGGATGCTGATGATGCTGATGGGCCTGTTCATCGTCGGCAACCTGCTCTCGGCGCTCGCCCCCGCCTTCGCCGTCATGCTGATCGGCCGGATCGTCGCGTCGCTGGCCCATGGCGCCTTCTTCGGTATCGGCTCGGTCGTCGCGGCCGAACTGGTGGCCCCGGACAAGAAGGCCGGAGCCATTTCGATGATGTTCACCGGGCTGACCGTCGCCAATGTCGTCGGCGTCCCGCTGGGCACGCTCGTCGGACAGTCCGTCGGCTGGCGTGTGACCTTCGGCATCGTGGCCGCCCTCGGCGTCATCGGCCTGGCCGGCATCGCCCGGCTCGTCCCCGACATGCCCAAGCCGGATGGCGTGCACCTGCGGCACGAGCTGGCCGCATTCAAGAACGTGCAGGTGCTGCTCGCGATGGCGATGACCGTCCTCGGCTTCGGCGGGGTCTTCGCGGCCATCACCTACATCGCGCCGATGATGACCCGCGTCGCCGGCTTCGCCGACGGCTCCGTCACCTGGCTCCTGGTCCTTTTCGGCCTCGGCATGGTCGGCGGCAACCTCGTCGGCGGCAAGTTCGCCGACCGCGCGCTGATGCCCATCCTGTACATCTCGCTGGGCGCCCTGGCCGTCGTCCTGGCGCTGTTCACCCTCACCGCGCACGACAAGCTGCTGTCGGCCGTCACCATCGCGCTGATCGGCGCTCTGGGCTTCGCCACCGTCCCGCCGCTCCAGAAGCGGGTCCTCGACCAGGCTCACGGCGCCCCGACCCTGGCGTCCGCCGTGAACATCGGCGCCTTCAACCTCGGCAACGCCCTCTCCGCGTGGCTCGGCGGCCTCGTGATCGGTGCGGGCTTCGGCTACACCGCCCCAACTGGGTCGGTGCCGCTCTGGCGGCAGGCGCCCTGCTCCTGGCCTTCCTCTCGGCCGCTCTGGAGCGCCGTGCCGGCGCCCCCGGCACCGTCGTCACGGGAGCCGCGCCGGCCGAGCAGCGGGCCGCCGTCCACCACTGAGCGACCGGGCCGGCCTCGGCCCGGACCCAGACCAGAACCAACCAGCAAGTCCCAAGGAGAAATCCCTCATGAGCACCACCACAGCCGTCGCCCCGCTGACCACCCAGGACGCCGACGCCCTTGTCACCGCCGCCCGTCGTGCCGCCGAGGCCGCAGGTGTGACCGCCAGCGTCACCGTCCTGGACGCGGGCGGCCATCTGCTCGCCTTCCGGCGCGACGACCGTGCCGTGCTGATCTCCGGCGAGACCAGCACCCGCAAGGCCTACACGGCTCTTCAGCTGAACGCGGCCACCGCCGGCCTCGTTGACGCCGTGCAGCCCGGAGGCCCCTTCCACACACTGCCGACCGCGCTCGACCGGCCGCTGCTGTTCATCGCCGGCGGCGTACCGGTGCACCGCGACGGCCGCCTGTTCGGCGCGATCGGTGTCGGAGGTGGCGCCCCGGAGCAGGACCACGGCTTCGCCACGGCTGCCGTGGAGGCCCTCGCCTGACCCGGCCCGGCAAACGCGACTACGCCGGTTCCCCGACCCCCGGGGAGTCGGCGTAGTCGTATCCGGGGTATTTCTGCCGCGTATCCGGGCTCCTCAGCCCGCCGCGACCGTGACCGGCGCGAACCGGCGGGTCCAGTCACCGGGCAGCTCGGCGATCCCGTACGACATCACCGAGTTGAAGGCGATGGGCGCCAGACCCCGCTCCTTCACCCACGCCAGTAGCTCTTCGTGCCGCACGTCGATATCGGTGCGCAGCGGGCGGTCGGTGTGGGCCGCGAGGGAGGCGATGAGCGCCTGGGCGACCGCCGTGTCGCGTGCGATGAGCGGGCCGACGACATGGGTGTCCATGTTGGGCCAGGCGGCCGTGTACCCGATGATCCGCCCGCCCTCCTCGGCCACGCGCAACTGGTCGGCGAAGGCGGGCAGTCGCGTGACGATGTGCGTGCGGTCGGTCCCGAACGCCTGCTCGTCGAGCCGGAGGATGGCGGAGAGGTCCTCGGCGGTCGCGGCACGGGTGGCCACCTTGGGATCCGGTCCGCCCGGAGTGAAGTGCCCGCACACCATCTCCGCTCGCCCAGTGACCTTGAAGCCGAGTTCCTCGTAGAGGGGGCGGCCGTTCGGTGTCGCGTGCAGGGTGAGGGGGGTGGGGCCCATCGCCGAGACGACATGGCGCATCAACCGGCGTCCCACGCCCTGTCGCGCATGCCGGTCGGCGACCAGGACCATGCCGATCGCCGCGAGGGCGGGGTGCTCGTGGGGTCCGTACTCGGTGACGACGCAGGCGCTCACGAGGCCGCCGTCGGGGGCATCGATGCCGTAGCCCTTCCCGGCTGTGAGGAGGAAGCCCCACTTGTGCTCCTCCCGTGGCCACCCCCGGTCCTGAGACAAGTCGGCGCAGGCGGCGAGATCGCGGAGCGTCAGACGGCGGATGGGCAAAGAGGCAAGGGAAGGAGTCGGCACGCAGGTCAGGCTGTCCGACCGGGGCCCCTGACGTCCACCTCTTTCCCCGGACTCATACGAGCTTTTGGCCAGTTGTAGCCGTCCGCACAGAGAACGGTCAGACGCCGGACGTTTCACGTGAAACACGGGCGGGATGTGCAGCAGTTGGCGGTACCGATGATTCGCGTGGCGCCCTCATTCGTGACGAGGGAAGGGGGGACTTGTGTGCACGGCGGTGGCCGGTAGGGTCGACTCCGGTTCGCATTCGGGGCGGGTGACCCGTTCCGTGCGGGCCGAGCGCAGGGCAATGCAGCCTAATGGGACGGAGAGATCGAAGACCCGCTTTTTCGGTTAAACGACTGAGCCGTCCAGACGAGTGGGAGGCTCGGGTGAGAGCACTGCGGGCAATGTCACACTCTTGCCTACTTGTCCGTACGGAGCCGAAATACGGGTTGAATGTGGCCGCATTGGCCACGACATGGATGGGAACGCGGACCGTCCACGGGGGAAAGCAGGCACCTTCCGATTAGGGAAGTGCGCAGACCGACCGAAAGATGCTCGAGGCGAGGCACACCATGGACGCTCCGACCACCACGTCGGCCGACAACGGCACTTCCGGCGGCGGAGGCGGCTGGTTCACGCCCCGCAATAAGCCGACGACGACACCGGACAGCGAGACCGGTACGCCGGAGGGACGCCGCCCGTCCGCGATACGCCCCGTGGGCCGGCCGACCGCCGCTCCGGAGACGCCGGCCGACGGCACGGCGGTGCCGCCCGCTCCGACGACCGGCGGCGCGAGCACCGGTGGGCCGGAGCAGGGGCATGAGTCCCCGGAAGCGATACCCACGCCCGCCCCTCTGGCCGCACAGCAGGCCTCGGCGCCCGCGGACGCGAGGGCCGCCGCGGCCTCGTCAGCGGGTCCCGCGCCTACGACGCTCACACCGGCGCCCTTCGCCTCCACCGCTCCCCCGCACCCGGCTCCGACGAGATGCGGGTCCCCGCCCAGCGGCCGACCCCAGCAACGCCCCCGGGCCAACCCGCCTCCGCCCCGGCCCGGGAAGCGTCCCCGGATGCCATCCTCATCCGACGCGCCATGGACGAGGTCGCACCCGTCGCCGAGAAGGTCACGTCGTACTTCTACGCCCTGCTCTTCGTCCGCTACCCGGACCTGCGGCCGCTGTTTCCGCCCGCGATGGACACCCAGCGGGACCGGCTGCTCAAGGCTCTGCTCACGGCCGCCGAGCACATCGACAACACCGACGTCCTCGTCGACTACCTGCAGAACCTCGGCCGGGGCCACCGCAAGTACGGGACGCGGGCCGAGCACTACCCGGCCGTCGGCGAATGCCTCATCGGCGCGCTGAGCAAGTACGCCGCCGGGGTCTGGAACGAGGAGATGGAGGCGGCCTGGGTCCGGGCGTACACCACCATCTCGCAGGTCATGATCGACGCGGCGGCCAGGGACGAGCTGCGTGCCCCGGCCTGGTGGTACGCCGAAGTCGTCACGCACGACCTCAGAACTCCGGACGTCGCGGTCATCACCGTCCGGCCCGACCAGCCGTACCCGTTCCTCGCCGGGCAGTACACGAGCGTGGAGACGCCCTGGTGGCCCCGGATCTGGCGGCACTACTCCTTCGCCGCGGCGCCCCGCTCCGACGGCCTGCTGTCGTTCCACGTGAAGGCCGTCCCGGCGGGCTGGGTCTCCAACGCCCTGGTGCACCGCGCCCGCCCCGGTGACATCATCCGGCTCGGCCCGCCCGCCGGCGCCATGACCGTGGACCACACCACCGAGAGCGGTCTGCTCTGCGTGGGCGGCGGCACGGGCATCGCGCCCATCAAGGCACTGGTCGAAGACGTCGCCGAGCACGGGGACCGCCGGTCGGTCGAGGTCTTCTACGGGGCTCGCACCGATCACGACCTGTATGACATCGACACCATGCTCCGTCTCCAGCAGAGCCATCCCTGGCTCTCGGTCCGCGCGATCATCGACCAGCAGGCGCACCAGCAGCTGCCGGACGCGATACGCGCCTACGGACCATGGGACGAGTTCGAGGCCTATCTCTCGGGCCCGCCCGGGATGATTCGCAGCGGTGTGGACGCACTGAGGGACGTCGGCATCCCGTCGGACCGCATACGGCACGACTCCGTGGAGGAGCTGGTCGCGGCCGGTTCCTGAACCGCTGCCGGTATCAGCCCAGGTCGGGGGCGTGCATGGCGCGTACGCCCTCGATGTTGCCGTCCAGATAATGCCGCAGCGACAGTGGCACCAGGTGGACGGAGGCGATCCCGACGCGGGTGAAGGGCACGCGCACGATCTCGTACTCGCCGACGGGTTCGTCCACCTCGGGGCCGTGGCGGAGGGACGGGTCCATGGACTCCAGGTGGCAGACGAAGAAGTGCTGCACCTTCACGCCCGTCGCGCCGCCGTCCTCCCCGATGTGCTCCATGGTGTCCACGAAGCAGGGCACCACATCGGTGATCTTGGCGCCGAGCTCCTCGTACACCTCTCGGTGCAGGGCGTCGACGACGGTCGAGTCGTCGGGCTCGACCCCACCGCCGGGGGTGAGCCAGTAGGGATCCACGCCCGGCTTGGTGCGCTTGATCAGGATCAGGTCGTCACCGTCCAGCAGAACGGCACGGGCGGTGCGCTTGACCACAGGTCGGACGGTCATGAGTGAAATGTGGCCCGGCTGGTTCCACGTGAAACATCGCGAAACGTCACCGGCGGAGCCCTCAGAGTGAGGCACTGTCCCGGGCGCCTCAACACCAGTCGGTCGAGGCGCGCTGCAACCACTCATGGGCACGCGCTATATGGGGCATAGCGAGCGTCCCAGTGCGGACCACCAGGAAATATGTCCGCAGCGGCGGCACCGCCGGCTCGTGCAGGGCGACGACGTCACCCCGCTCCAGCGCGGCCGCACACAGATACCGCGGGAGCACCGCCAGGCCCGCCCCCGCGACCGCACACGCAAGGACCGCGCGCAGGTCGGGAACGATGACCGTGCCCGGGGCGGCGGGGCGCGAGTCGAAGACGGAGGCCCAGTAGCGGGAGACGAAGGGCAGGGACTCGTGCACCTCCACCACGGGCACCTGCTCCAGGGACGGTTCCGGCTTGCGGTCCGGCTGCCCGGCGCCGATCTGTTCGGCCCAGCGCGGGGTGGCGACCAGGACGTGCTCCTCGTCGCAGAGCGCGGTCGCCGTGAGCAGGGCGCCCCGTGGCTGGGCCGTGGTGATGGCCAGATCGTGATGCCCGGCGGACAGTCCTTCCAGCGTTTCCTCGGCGTTTCCGAAGGAGGCGCGCAGCGCGAAGCCCTGACCATCCTCGCCGATCAGCTCCGTGAGCGCGGGCAGGGCTCGTTCGGCGGTGAACTCCGGAGGTCCGGCGAGATGCAGCGTCCGTAAGGAGGAGTCGTCGTCGAGGCCGGTCTCCGTTATCTCCACCAGGGCGTCGAGATGCGGTGCGGCCTTGTGGGCGAGTTCGTCGCCGATGCTCGTCGGGGTCACGCCACGGGCCTGCCGCAGGAAGAGGGGGCGGCCCAGCTGCCGCTCCAGCGTCCGTATCTGCGAGGTGACGGCGGGCTGGGAGAGGCCCAGCAGGGCGGCGGCGCGGGTGAAGGAGCCGGCCCGGTGCACGGTCACGAAGGTCCGCAGCAAGGCCAGATCCACCGCACGGTCTCCCCTCTTCGGCCCCGCTCCCGGCCGTCCGGCCACGCTCAACTATAAATAAGTCGATAGGTCTCTGTCGCTACTGTGATTGGACACTGACAGAGAGTCAACTAGCCTTGGTCGCGCGGTTCTTGCGCGCGGAACCGGAGGACGGTCCGAGCCATGAGGGGGAGGCTCGGACCGTCCGTGGGGGATGGTCAGGCCGCAGACGTGTCCAGTGCCCGCAGTACGTCCGCCACAAGGTCCTCCGGGTCCTCGGCGCCGACCGACAGGCGGATGAAGCCCTCCGGAACCGCGTCGCCGCCCCAGCGGCCGCGCCGTTCGGCCGTGGACCGTACTCCGCCGAAACTCGTCGCGTCGTCCACGAGCCGCAGCGCGTCGAGGAAACGGTCGGCCCGCTCGCGCGTGGGCAGGGTGAAGGACACCACGCATCCGTAGCGCCGCATCTGCCGAGCCGCGATCTTGTGCGCGGGGTCGTCGGGGAGCCCGGGATAGCGCAGTCCGGTCACCTCGGGATGCTCGCGCAGCGCTTCGGCGACCGCCAGGGCGGTCGTGCTCTGCCGGTCGACCCGCAGCTGCAGCGTCGCGATCGAACGGTGCGCGAGCCAGGCCTCCATGGGCCCGGGAATCGCTCCGACGATCTTGCGCCAGCGGCGTACGGCGGCCATGGCCTCGGCGTCACGGCCGACGACGTAGCCAAGGAGGATGTCGCCGTGCCCCGTGAGCTGCTTGGTGCCGCTGGCCACCGCGAAGTCGGCGCCGAGCTCCAGGGGCCGCTGGCCGAGCGGCGTCGCGAGAGTGTTGTCGACGGCCACCAGGGCACCATGCGCGTGTGCCGCGTCGGCGAGCCGCCTGATGTCGCACACATCGAGCCCGGGGTTCGACGGCGTCTCGATCCACAGCAGCTTCGCGCCGTCCAGGACGTCGAGCTGGGCGTCGCCGCGGGTCGGCGCGGTGCGCACCTCGATGCCAAACGCCTCCAGCTGGGCGCGGACCAAGGGCAGTGCCTGATAGCCGTCGTCGGGCAGGACGCACACATCGCCGGCGTGCAGCTGGGAGAAGAGCACCGCCGAGGTCGCTGCCATGCCTGACGCGAAGACGAGCGTCTCCACGTCGTCCCGGCCGGGCGCCTCCAGCTCACCGACGGCGCGCTCCAGCAGTGTCCAGGTCGGGTTCTCGTCACGGCCGTAGGTGTAGGCGCCGGTCGGGTCGCCCGGCAGATGGAAGTGGGCGGCGAACACCGGTCCGGGCAGCGTGGGCTCGTGCTTGACCGGCTCGGGCAGCCCGGCCCGTACCGCCCGCGTGCCGTCCCCGGCGTTGGCGGCGGCCCGGGCCGCGTCGCTCGACGCCCGGGCCCCCTCGCCCGTCGATCCGCCCTGGTCACCCGTCCCGGATTCACTCATGCCACTCGTCCCTCCAGGTCCGCCCGCACCGCGGCAAGCAGACCGGTGCTCGCCGCCTCCACCATCTCAAGGCACTCCTCGAAACCGTCCGCGCCCCCGTAGTAGGGGTCCGGTACGTCGAGGTCGTCGCCGGCGGCGGGGTCGTACGAACGGAGCAGCCGCACCTTCCACGCGTCCTCCTCCGTGGGCGCGAGGCGGCGCAGGGCGCCGAGGTGGCCGGAGTCGAGGGCGATGACCAGGTCCAGGCGGGAGAACCACGACGGCTGGAACTGCCGGGCCATGTGGCCGGAGGCATAGCCGTTCTCCTCCAGGACGGTCACCGTGCGCGGGTCGGCACCGTCGCCCTCGTGCCATCCGCCCGTGCCGGCGCTGTCGACCTCGACCAGGCCGTCGAGTCCGGCCTCCGCCACGCGGGCCCGGAAGACGACCTCGGCGATCGGGGAACGGCAGATGTTGCCCGTGCAGACGAAGCAGACTCGATACGTCATAGGCGTTCAGTCCCCGTCGGGCAGGACGACGTTCAGCGCCCAGGAGACGACAGAGATGATCAGGCCGCCCAGGACGGCCGTCCAGAAGCCGTCCACCTGGAAGCTCAGGTCGAACTGGTCGGCCAGCCACGAGGTGAGCAGGAGCATCAGCGCGTTGACGATCAGGGTGAACAGGCCGAGCGTCAATATCAGCAACGGGAGGCTGAGGAGCTTGACGAGCGGCTTGACCAGGAAGTTCACCAGGCCGAAGATCAGCGCGACGATGATCAGGGTGCCGATCTTCTTGCCCGTGCTGTCACCGGTCAGGGTGATCTTGTCGAGCAGCCATACGGCGACCGCCAGGGCACCGGCGTTGGCGATCGTCTTGACTACGAAATTCTTCATGTGTCTGATCGTGGCAGACCTGATCGGGCACGGGCACAAGAGGCAGGGGCGGACTAGGCGATGAAGGCATTCCGGCTGGACGAACTGGAGGCGGAGCGCGCCGCCAACGAGGGCGCCTACCTGCAGTTTCTGCGGGCGCAGAATATGTCGGTCGGTCTGTACGCCCTCGACGCGGGCGAGCAGGATCCACAGAAGCCGCACAATCAGGACGAGGTCTACTTCGTTGTGAGCGGCCGCGCCGCGATCACCGTCGGTCTGGAGACGACCCAGGTGGCACGGGGCAGTGTGATCTACGTGCCGGCGGGTGTGGCCCACAAGTTCCACCACATCACCGAGGACCTCAGGGTGCTGGTGGTGTTCTCTCCGCCCGAGAGCTGACGGGCCGTCTCGGGGTTCCCTAGGGGTTCGGTCAGGGGAGGACAAGGGGCGCGGGGCCCCCGCCCGACCCCCTCTCGGACCTAGCATCGAGTGCAGGACATCAGGAGACCGACAGGACCCGGCACTCGAACGGGTGGAGAGACAAGGACGAGCGCGATGCGAGAGATCTTCACGGGACTGCCGTGGTGGGTGAAGTGGATCGCGGTGCCGGTCATCGCCCTGGTCGTGTTCGGCGGGCTGATCGCCAGTGTGGTCGGCTTCGTCATCGGATTGCTCTTCAAGGTGCTGGTCTTCGTGGCGCTGGTCGGCGGTCTGATCTACGTCGTACGGAAGTTCACATCGAGCTCCTCGTCGCGCAGCGACTGGTGAGACCGGTGGGGAACGGGTGGGGGTAGCGGGAAACGCTGGGAATCACCCGTTCCCTCGGGCGGGGGAAGTTTCCCGGCCGGGCCGTCTGTGTGCGGTGGCAGGCGAATAGAGTCCGGCTCGACGCGGGGACAACCCCGCGAGCGGCATACACCCCCACCCGTGTTCCTCCGCACGGGTCGGCCCCTCGCGTTTCGGGAGTGACCCTTGACCCCGGCTGACACCGCACCGGCCCACCTGCGCAGCGTCCCCGCGCAACCGCGCTCTGCGGCATCCTCAGAACCACCGTCTCCCATCCCACCGGCGCCTCCCGCCGTGCCCCCGCCTCCGGCGCCTCCGGCGACCCTCATCGGATCCGTACAGCGCGCCATGCGCCTGCTGGAAACCGTCTCCGGACACGTCTACGGCGCCCCCGCCAAGCAACTGGCCCGCGAGACCGGGCTGGCGCTGCCCACGACGTACCACCTGCTGCGCACCCTCGTGCACGAGGGCTATCTGCGCCGGGACAAGGGCCTGTTCTTCCTCGGTGAGGCCGCCGAGCGGCTGAGCAGCAGCGGGGCGCGGCAGAAACGTCGCAGCACGGTGGTCGAGACGCTCGCGCAGTGGCGAGACCTGCTCGGCGTCCCCGTCTACTACGCGGCGTACCGCGAGGGTGAGATCGAGGTCATGTGCGTCTCCGAGAGCCCGGGCGCCCCGGCGGTCGAGGAGTGGGCCGACTTCCGGGAGACCGGGCACGCGCACGCCATCGGGCAGTGCCTGCTGTCCCAACTGGATGGGGAGCCCCGCCGCGACCACCTCGACCGCTACCCGGTGCAGCCCCTCACGCCGTACACGGTGCGGGACAACCACAGCCTGCTCCGGCGTCTGGAGCGGATGCGGCGGATGGAACCCGTGACCGAGCGTCAGGAGTACGCCTTGGGCGCGGTCTGCGCGGCGATCCCGCTCACCCTCGGCGCCACGGCCGCGACGTTGGCCATCTCCCTGCCCGCCCACCAGGAGGACCGGCTGCTGCCCGCGGCCCGGCAGTTGCAGAGCGAGATCGGGCGGCGACTCGGGTCGCTGGCGCTCTCTATCAGTATGTGAAAACTCACTCCTTGTGATCTGCTGTGTACGTTCAGCAAGATTCCACCAAGTGTCAGAGGTTCGTTCCCGGCCAGTCACGGCGAATGACGGGGTTAGCGATGCGCGAGTCCGTACAAGCAGAGGTCATGATGAGCTTCCTCGTGTCCGAGGAGCTCTCCTTCCGCATTCCGGTGGAGCTGCGCTATGAGACCAGTGATCCCTATGCCGTCCGGCTGACGTTTCACCTGCCCGGTGACGCGCCGGTGACGTGGGCTTTCGGCCGGGAGCTGCTGATCGACGGCGTCGGCCGGCCGTGCGGCGAGGGCGATGTGCGGGTCACTCCCGTCGAACCGGACACGCTGGGCGAGGTGCTGATCCGGCTTCAGGTCGGCAGCGACCAGGCGTTGTTCCGGTCCTCCACGGCACCGCTCGTCGCCTTCCTCGACCGCACCGACAAGCTGGTGCCGCTGGGCCAGGAAGGCTCGCTCGCCGACTTCGACGCCCACCTCGACGAGGCGCTGGACCGCATCCTGGCGGAGCAGGGCGCCGGGTGAGACATCCGTCGGGCGACATCGTGGAGTAACGCTTCACCGGATGCCGCCGACCGTGCGGGAACGCTTCGGCGTCGTGGCGCTGGGACGTCTGGCTCAGAGACGTCAGCGCTTACGGCGCCGGCCCCGCCCCCCGCGTGCCGGCACCGCGGAGGCCTCCACAACACGCTCCTCTCCGGGGCGGTCGGCCGAGACCATGAGCGCGGCCAGCGCGGTGGTGACCGGCACCGAAGCGACCAGCCCGATCGAACCGACGAGCGTGCGCACGATCTCCTCCGCCACCAGCTCGCTGTTGGCGACCGTCCCCACACCGCTCTGCGCGATGGAGAACAGCAGCAGCAGCGGCAGGGCGGCACCCGCGTAGGCGAGCACGAGCGTGTTGACGACCGAGGCGATGTGGTCACGGCCGATCCGGATGCCCGCGCGGTAGAGCCCGCGCCAGCCCATCGACGGATTGGCCTCGTGCAGCTCCCAGACCGCCGAGGTCTGGGTGACCGTCACATCGTCGAGCACACCGAGGGAGCCGATGATGATGCCGGCGAGCAGCAGACCGCTCATGTCGATCGTCGGATAGAGGCCGTGGATCAGGCCGGTGTTGTCGTCGGTGTTGCCGGTGAGCGCCGCCCAGTCGATGAACACCGAGCCGAGGAAGCCGATCAGCAGCAGGGAGATGAGCGTGCCGAGCACCGCCACGGAGGTCCGTGCGGACAGCCCGTGACACATGTACAGGGCGATCAGCATGATGGCGCTCGCGCCCACCACCGCCACGACCAGCGGGTTCGATCCCTGCAGGATCGCGGGCAGGATGAAGAAGTTCAGCACCAGGAAGCTGATGGCCAGTGCGATGAGGGCCATGACCCCCCGCAGCCGCCCGACGACCACGACGGCGAGCGCGAAGATGCCGGCCAGCACACTCAAGGGCAGACGGCGGTTGATGTCGGTGACCGAGTACTGCAGGTCCTTCGGCGCGGAGGGCTCGTAGGCGACCACGACCTTCTGGCCCTCGTGCAGCTGGCGGGACTGGTCCGGTTGGATGATCTCGGTGAAGGTGCGGCCCTTGTCCGGGCCGCTGTCGACCCGCACCGTCGCCCGCTTGCAGGTGCCCTTGTCCTGCTGCACCGCGGAGGAGCCCTCGGCGGTGGAGGTGTCACCGGTCGGCGGGACCCCCGAGGCGCCGGCCTCCTTACAGCTGATCTCCACGACCTTGGTGACCGAGGCCTGTTCGGTCTGCCGGTCGAAGCCCACGCCGGTGCGCTCGTGCCCCGGGGCGCCGCCCGGCCACAGCACGGCGAGACCGACCAGCACGGCCGCGCCGAACGGGATCAGGATCGCTGCGATGATCTTGCGCAGATGCATGGAGACGGGTGTGGCCGGACCGTGGCTGTGACTGTGCGAGTGCCCGTGTCCGCCACCTGGCGCGGAGCCGGGGCCGTGTCCGTGTCCGTCGCCTCCGCCGGTTCCGGATCCGTGTCCGTGGCCGTCGCCTCCGCCAGTTCCGGATCCATGGCCGTCGCCTCCGCCGGTTCCGGAACCGTGCCCGTGTCCGTGCCCGCCTCCGGAACCCGGGCCGTGACCGTCGCCAGGACCGAATCCATGGCCACCGGCTGGACCGCCAACCTGACCGTTGCCCGGCCCGTATCCCCCGGCTGAGCCGGAAACACGCTCACCACCGTCCCCAGGCCCGGCCCCGGGCCCGAAACCCGCCCCGGGCCCATACCCGGCCCCTGGGACGAAGTCGCGGCCGTCTCCCCGGCCGTTGCCGTTTCCGGCGCCGGATCCGCGGGGCGGCTCGGGCGGTGGGTAAGGGGGACGCTGAGTCGTGGTCACCGACCGATCATCGCAAGAACGAGGGGGGCCCTCTGTTCACCGCGCCAGAATTGCCGCTAGCGTGGAGGCACCTTTTGTACACGCGGGAGCTCGGAGCACCGGGCTGAGAGGGCGCTGACCTCCGTCCCAGCGATGTTTCACATGAAACATCACCGAAGTCGAGTGATGTTTCACACGGAACGTCGGCAGACGGAAGCCGCTGCGTCGACCGCCGAACCTGTTACCGGGTAATGCCGGCGTAGGGAGTAGGTCTCATGACCGACAAGGACGCACGCACGCCTGCCTCCGTTCAGGACACACAGTCCGAGGAGGCCGGGAAGTCCATCGGCTGGCACAAGGCGTACGTCGAGGGCACTCGCCCCGACCTGCGCGTGCCGGTTCGTCAGGTGCATCTCACCAACGGCCAGGCCGTCACGCTGTACGACACCTCGGGCCCGTACACCGATCCACTCGTCGACACCGACGTCCGCAGGGGCCTGCCGCCGCTGCGCGAGAACTGGATCATCTCCCGCGGAGACACCGAGGAGTACGCGGGCCGCCCCGTCCGTCCCGAGGACGACGGCATCAAGCACACCTCGCCCCGCGGCGGCCTCCGCAACCTCGACGCCGTCTTCCCCGGCCGCCCGCGCCAGCCGCGTCGCAGCCGGGACGGCGAGGCGGTCACGCAGCTCGCGTACGCCCGCCGCGGCGAGATCACGCCCGAGATGGAGTACGTCGCCATCCGGGAGAACGTCTCGCCCGAGGTGGTACGCGACGAGATCGCCGCAGGCCGGGCCGTGCTGCCGGCCAACGTCAACCACCCGGAGATCGAGCCGATGATCATCGGCAAAAGGTTCCTGGTGAAGGTCAACGCCAACATCGGCAACTCGGCGGTGACGTCCTCCATCGAGGAGGAGGTCGAGAAGATGACCTGGGCGACCCGCTGGGGCGCCGACACGGTCATGGATCTCTCGACGGGCCGCAACATCCACACCACGCGTGAGTGGGTGCTGCGCAACTCCCCCGTCCCCATCGGCACCGTGCCGCTCTACCAGGCCCTGGAGAAGGTCGACGGCCGGGCCGAGGATCTGACTTGGGAGGTCTACAAGGACACGGTCATCGAACAGGCCGAGCAGGGCGTGGACTACATGACGGTCCACGCGGGCGTGCGCCTGGCCTATGTGCCGCTGACAGCCAACCGCAAGACGGGCATCGTCTCCCGCGGCGGCTCGATCATGGCCGCCTGGTGCCTCGCGCACCACCGGGAGTCGTTCCTGTACGAGCATTTCGAGGAGCTCTGCGAAATCCTCGCCGCGTACGACGTCACCTACTCGCTCGGCGACGGCCTGCGGCCCGGCTCGATCGCGGACGCCAACGACGAGGCACAGTTCGCGGAACTGCGAACTCTCGGGGAACTCAACCGGATCGCCAAGCGTTTCAACGTACAGACCATGATCGAAGGCCCGGGCCATGTCCCGATGCACAAGATCAAGGAGAACATCGACCTTCAGCAGGAGATCTGCGATGAAGCTCCGTTCTATACGCTCGGCCCGCTGACCACCGACGTCGCGCCGGCCTACGACCACATCACCTCCGGCATCGGTGCCGCGATGATCGCTTGGTGGGGCACGGCCATGCTGTGCTACGTCACACCCAAGGAGCACTTGGGCCTGCCGAACCGTGACGACGTCAAGACCGGCGTCATCACCTACAAGATCGCCGCGCACGCGGCCGACGTCGCCAAGGGGCACCCGGGCGCCCAGGAATGGGACGACGCGCTGTCCGACGCCCGCTTCGAGTTCCGGTGGGAGGACCAGTTCAACCTGGCTCTCGACCCGGACACGGCACGGGAGTTCCACGACGAGACCCTGCCGGCTGAGCCCGCCAAGACAGCTCACTTCTGCTCGATGTGCGGTCCCAAGTTCTGCAGCATGAAGATCTCGCAGGACATTCGCCGCGAACACGGCGGCACCCGGACCGAGATCGAGGAGGGCATGGCCCAGAAGTCGAAGGAGTTCGCGGCGAGCGGGAACCGGGTGTACCTGCCGATCGCGGACTGATCCGGCCGCGCGCGGGCCGCGAGGCCGTCCGCACGCAGGCCACTGGGGCCGAGGGCTGGGGACACATGGTCCCTGGCCCCGGCCCTTGGCCTGCGGATCGGAACGCGGAGCGGAACCAGAGCTACTCCGGTTGGTGTTCCGGTCCTCCGTAGTCCGGGCTGGTGTAGTCCGGACTGCTGTAGCGCGGCCGCGAGCCGCGGTGGCCTTCGTCCGGGCTGGTGAAACCCGGGCGGTCGTAACCGAGGTGCGGGATGCGGCTGATCGGCGTGGACGAGGAGGTGTGGTGCAGCGCGGCCGCCGCGTCCGGGCTGACGTGTGCCTCTCGCAGGAAGGGCAGGATGCCCCGCTCCATCAGTGCCTCGTGCCAGGCCTCCCTGGCCAGGGCCACCTCCCCTTGCAGTTCGTCGTACGGACCGCTTTCGGCCGTCGGCTTGTTGCGCAGGGCGGTGAGCAGCAGTCCCGCCGCGGCGACGAGGATCGCGACCGCGGTCACGGCGCCGAACACCCAGCCCGTGGTGAGCATGGTCCGGGCGAATGCCTGCTCGGGGTCGAGCATCTGCAGGATGTAGCCGACGAGCAGGAAGATCGCGGCGGCGGTCCCGGCCAGGACGGGTGCGAGGACGGCGACGATGGCGACGGCGCCCGCGCCGGCGGTCTCGGCGACCTCGCCCACGGCGGCGGCCAGCCCCGCCGGGCCCGTGCCCGATTCGGAAGCGCCGGACTCGCGCGCGGTGGGCGTGCTGGACGACGCCGGCTGGCGCAGTTCCTCACGGACCTTGACGTAGTGCTGGTATTCGGTCGACGCGGCTGCCGTGATGAGCGCGGTGGCGTTCAGCGCCATGGTGCGCAGTTGTTCCGAATTCAGCCGCTGTCCGACGGCGGTCAGTTCCGGACGGTGTGGGGCGGAGCGCAGCACCTCATCGAGGATCCGCTCGTATTCCTGGCGGTCCTCGCTCAGCAGGTGCTGCGGAACGCTGTTCATGTGCATCCCCCGATGCTCCGTAGGGCTTGGGGCTCGGCATGCTGACGAGCCGTCGGGCAGAAACGGAGGGGAGCCTGCTACGGATAAGCCGATGGTAGAGCCGTGGAGGTAGGCGGTGACAGGGGGTTTACCGAAATTGGCCCTTCACCCGTCCGGTCCTGAGACGGGAAACGCCTGCCCGGTGAACGTTCACGTAGCCAGGGGCAGTTGCTGGACCAGCAGCTTTCCGGCCATGGTCACGCCGCCGTCCATCGCGATGGCGAGTCCGTCGGCGTAGACGTGCGGTCCCTCGATCACCGGGTCGCCGCTGTCCTCGTCCTCTTCGGAGCCGACCTCGCCCAGCAGATACGGAATCGGGCTGTGACCGTGAACGATGCGGGTGCCCCCGTACGTATCGAGCAGGGAGCGCACGGCGTCCGCGCCGCCCTCGTCGCGGAAGGAGAACCGCTTGGTGAACTTGCGGAACAGGTCCCAGACCTCGTCCGCGTCGTTGCGCGTGATCGTCTCGCGGACGGTGTCGTTGACCTCTTCGATGGAGCGGCCGTAGTCGAGGTAGGCGGTGGTGTCGGAGTGGACGAGCAGATGGCCGTCGACCTCCTCGACGGCGTCGAGACGGGACATCCACTGCAGGTGGTGGTCCTGGAGGCGGTCCATGTCGGTCTTCTGACCGCCGTTGAGCAGCCAGGCCGCCTGGAAGGTGGCGGTGCCCGCGCCGGAGTTGACGGGGGTGTCGCCGAACCGCTTGGCACCGAGCAGCAGCAGCTCGTGGTTGCCCATGAGCGCCTTGCAGTAGCCGCCGGCCGCAGCCGCTTCGGCGGACAGCCGCATCACCAGGTCGATGACGCCGATGCCGTCCGGGCCGCGGTCGGTGAAGTCGCCGAGGAACCACAGCCGGGCGGTGCCCGCGCACCAGTTGCCTTCGGCGTCGAGGAGGCCCTTCTCCTGCAGAGCGGCCACCAGCTGGTCGAGATAGCCGTGGACATCGCCCACGACGTACAGCGGGCCCTGTCCGGTGTTCGGGGGCGGGCCCTCGGCGGTTTCGGGGTCGACGGTCACCTGGACAGTGTCACCCCGGTTGACCACGGGAAGGTCGCGCTGAGTCGGCGTGTATCCCTCGGGATAGGTCTCCTCGGGCGGCGGAGCGACCTCGCCGGGACCCGTGCTCTGGACGTACGGACCGGCCTCGTGGACGTACGCGGGCACCCGGAAGTCGCGCAACGTCGCCGTGCGCTCCACCTCGGGTCCCTGACCGGCCCCCTGAGTCATCGACCCCTCCACCATCAAGCCGCATCTGCACCGCATCGGACTGCCTGGTCGTAGCGGCCCGCCGGTGTCGTGGGCCCATCATAGGAATGCCGATCGCGCCATGTGATGACCCAGGGGTGGTGAATCAGAGCAAGAGTCCAGTTCACCGCGGCTTTCGCCCCGATTGGGCCGGGCTTTGACCACCGTGTGACCGTCCTCGCTTTCCTTCTCTTCGCGAGAACGATCCCTTCTCTCCGGGGGACCGGCCCCGTTTCTCCCCAGGCACGGGACTGTCCCCTCGACCGGGCCCGAGGTACCGGGCCCGAGGTACCGGGCCCGGGGTTCCCCGGTACCGGGGAACTACGCCCCCTCGGGGGACCGCGGCGGGCTGACCGTCGTGCGCGGCGGGCGTCGCTGGGACGACGTGCGCACGATCAGCTCCGTCGGTATCACCTGCTCCACCGGGCGGTCGGATTCCACTCCCTCGATGGCGTCGATGAGGAGCTGCACCACCGCCGTGCCGATGCGGCGCGGCTTCAGGGAGAGTGTGGTGACGGGGGGCTCGGTGTTGGCGTACACGGTGGACTCGCTGCAGCAGACCAGCAGCAGGTCGTCCGGTACGCGCATGCCGTAGCGGCGGGCGGCGGCGAGCAGGTCGGTGCCGTTCGGGTCGAACAGCCCGTAGACCGCGTCGGGCCGGTCGGGGCGGGCGAGGAGCCGGTCGGCGGCGACGGCGCCAGCGCACGGATCGTGCGCCGGATAGGCCTCGTACACCGGGTCCTGGCCGACGCGCTCGCACCAGCGCAGATACGCGGTGGTCGACAGGTGGGTGTACGTGTCCGTCGTCGTGCCGGTCAGCAGGCCGATGCGGCGGGCGCCGGCGTCGGCCAGGTGGTCGAGGATGCCGAGGACGGCGGCCTCGTGGTCGTTGTCGACCCAGGCCGTGACCGGCAGGGAGCCGGCCGGGCGGCCGTCGGAGACGACCGGCAGACCCTGCCGGACCAGTTCGCTGACGACCGGGTCCTGGTCGGAGGGGTCGATGACGACCGTGCCGTCCAGGGCGACGTTCGACCACACGTCGTGGCGGGAGGTCGCGGGCAGGATGACGAGGGCGTAGCCGCGGGCGAGCGCGGCGGAGGTGGCGGCTCGCGCCATCTCGGCGAAGTACGCGAACTCGGTGAAGGTGAAAGGTTCATCCCCGTACGTCGTCACGGTGAGGCCGATGAGGCCCGACTTGCCGGTACGGAGTGTCCGGGCGGCGGCCGAGGGCCGGTAGCCCAGCCGGTCGGCCACCTCGCGGACATGGCGCCGGGTGGCGTCCGGGAGCCGGCCCTTGCCGTTGAGGGCGTCGGAGACGGTCGTGATGGAGACTCCGGCGGCGGCGGCCACGTCTCTGATACCCGCCCGGCCCGGCCGACTGCCTCGACGTGAGGTTTCCGCGCGGCTCACCTGGTGCTTCCCTGCTGCTGTCATGGCGAGCCGATAGTAGGGCTCATGCGGTGGGGTAGTGCGGACGCATATGCAGACGTTGACAGGCACGTTTCTGCATGATCATTTAACTCCAATTGCCATGGAAAACAAGGGAGTTAAGCGCTCCCATGCCAGTACGTGACTTGTCGACCCGCGCGAGCCTGCCAAGGGGGCGAGGTTGCGAAGAGGTCTCAACTCACCTGCACGGGGGATGCGCGCCACGGAGTGCACCACCGGCGCGTAGATATATGTGCAGCGCGCCCCCAGATTCGTACGCCTTCGTGCGGCGATGCCCCTGATGCCGGTGGGACGCGGGAGGCCGGCGCTCACCGCTCCGCCAGGGGTGTACGCAGCGGCGCCGAATCCTCATAAGGTGAGGAGTATTGGATGTCGGCGGCGGTCATGGGCCGCCGGTCTTCGCGAGGAGGACTGCGGTGAGCGAGACGAGCCCCAAGCTGCGCGGTGAGCTGGAGGGAATCCCCACCTACAAGCCGGGCAAGCCCGCCGCGGCAGGCGGGCCGGTGGCCTACAAGCTGTCCTCCAACGAGAACCCGTACCCGCCGCTGCCGGGCGTGATGGAGACCGTGACGGCGGCGGCCGGCAACTTCAACCGCTACCCGGACATGGCCTGTACGGCGCTGATGAACGAGCTGTCCGAGCGCTTCGGCGTCCCCCTCTCCCACCTGGCCACCGGCACCGGGTCGGTCGGTGTCGCCCAGCAGCTCATCCAGGCCACCTCCGGCCCCGGCGACGAGGTGATCTACGCCTGGCGGTCCTTCGAGGCGTACCCGATCATCACGCAGATCAGCGGCGCCCGGTCGGTCCAGGTGCCGCTGACCTCCGGTGACGTGCACGATCTCGACACGATGGCCGACGCGATCACCGACCGAACCCGGCTGATCTTCGTCTGCAACCCCAACAACCCGACCGGCACGGTCGTGCGGCGGGCGGAGCTGGAGCGCTTCCTCGACCGGGTGCCGGGAGACGTGCTGGTGGTGCTCGACGAGGCCTACCGCGAGTTCATCCGCGACCCCGAGGTGCCGGACGGTGTCGAGCTCTACCGGGACCGGCCCAATGTCTGCGTGCTGCGGACCTTCTCCAAGGCGTACGGTCTGGCCGGACTGCGCGTCGGGTTCGCCATCGCCCATGAGCCGGTGGCGGCGGCGTTGCGCAAGACGGCGGTGCCGTTCGGGGTGAGCCAACTCGCGCAGGAAGCGGCGATCGCCTCGATGCGTGCCGAGGACGAACTGTTCGGCCGGGTCGGCTCGCTGGTGTGTGAGCGCACGCGCGTGGTTGACGGGCTGCGGGCCCAGGGCTGGACGGTGCCCGAGACCCAGGCCAACTTCGTGTGGCTGCGGCTGGGGGAGCGCACGGTCGCGTTCGCGCAGGCGTGTGAGCAGGCGGGCGTGGTGATCCGGCCGTTCCCGGGTGAGGGTGTGCGGGTCACGGTCGGGGAGACCGAGGCGAACGACATCTTCCTGAAGGTGGCGGAAGGGTTTCGCAAGGAGCTGTAGTGCTCCGCGTGTCAGGCGTCGCGGGGCAGGCGGGACTTCGCGGACACGGCCCAGGTCAGGCGTCCACGAGTTCCACGCGCATGGGGTCGCCGCCCCGCACCGTCGCGAGCAGGCCGGGGTCGCCGTCGATGCGGCCCAGGACGTTGCACGCGCTTGCGAGGCGGCACTCCTCGCCCTGTGAGATCGGCGTGGGCCCGTAGGGGAGAGCGAGGGCGTCGCCGTCGGTCCAGAAGACGACCGTGCCCGGCTCTACGACCTGTCGGGCACCTGTTTCACGTGAAACAGACACCCCGGTATCGAAGTACACCTCCTCGCCCCAGGTGCGGGCGGTGGAGGCGAGGGGCAGAGCCTGGGCGAGGGCCTGGGTGGTCGGGGTGTCGTCGAGGGTCGCGGTGAGGTGCCCCGCGGGCCAGGAGATCCGTATCTGTAGCGGTGTCTGCATGCCGCCGATTCAACAATATGTTGAAGTTCGCGCCAAGGGGTTGGCTGCGACAGGGGCCCCCTTTGGGGCTCGAAAGTCCGTGCTGCATAATGGCTTGTGAATGTGAACGCTTTCACAAGCGTATGTAAGGAGCGGCGACGTGGACCTGGCTTTGGCGCCGGAGACCCTGGCGCGATGGCAGTTCGGCATCACCACCGTCTATCACTTTCTGTTCGTCCCCCTGACGATCTCGCTGGCCGCGCTCACGGCCGGACTGCAGACCGCCTGGGTGCGGACGGAGAAGGAGAAGTACCTCCGGGCGACGAAGTTCTGGGGCAAGCTCTTCCTGATCAACATCGCCATGGGCGTGGTCACCGGCATCGTGCAGGAGTTCCAGTTCGGCATGAACTGGTCCGACTACTCGCGCTTCGTCGGTGACGTCTTCGGCGCGCCACTCGCCTTCGAGGCGCTGATCGCCTTCTTCTTCGAGTCCACCTTCATCGGCCTGTGGATCTTCGGCTGGGACAAGCTGCCCAAGAAGATCCACCTGGCCTGCATCTGGATGGTCTCGATCGGCACCATCCTGTCGGCGTACTTCATCCTCGCCGCCAACTCCTGGATGCAGCACCCGGTCGGCTACCGGATCAACGAGGCTAAGGGCCGGGCCGAGCTCACCGACTTCTGGCTGGTTCTGACCCAGAACACCGCACTCGCCCAGGTCTTCCACACGCTCACCGCGGCCTTCCTGACCGGCGGTGCCTTCATGGTCGGCATCGCCGCCTTCCACCTGGTCCGGGGGAAGCACGTCCCCGTGATGAAGACCTCGCTGCGGCTGGGCCTGGTCACCGTTGTCATCGGCGGCATGCTCACCGCTATCAGCGGCGATGTCCTCGGCAAGATCATGTACGAGCAGCAGCCGATGAAGATGGCCGCGGCCGAGGCCCTGTGGGACGGTGAGAAGCCCGCTCCCTTCTCGATCTTCGCCGTCGGTGACGTCGACAAGGGGCACAACAAGGTTGCCATCGAGATCCCCGGCCTGCTGTCCTTCCTCGCCAAGGACGACTTCAGCTCGTACGTCCCTGGCATCAACGACGTCAACAAGGCCGAGCAGGAGAAGTACGGCCCGGGCGACTACCGGCCCAACATCCCGGTCGCCTACTGGGGCTTCCGGTGGATGATCGGCTTCGGTATGACGTCGTTCGCCATCGGCCTGGCCGGACTGTGGCTGACCCGCAAGAAGTTCATGCTGCCGCAGCACCTGAGGGTGGGCGACGACGAGGTGCCGCATCTCGTGCTGCTGCCGAAGAAGGCGCTCGGCCCGACCCTCACCAAGTGGTACTGGCGCATGGCGATCCTCACCCTGGGCTTCCCGCTGATCGCCAGCTCGTGGGGCTGGATCTTCACCGAGATGGGCCGTCAGCCGTGGGTCGTCTACGGCCTGTTCCAGACGCGTGACGCGGTCTCCCCCGGTGTCTCCCAGGCCGAGGTCATCACCTCGATGGTCGTCTTCACCACGCTCTACGCGATCCTCGCCGTCATCGAGGTCAAGCTGCTGGTCAAGTACGTCAAGGCGGGCCCGCCCGAGCTCACCGAGGCCGACCTCAACCCGCCCACGAAGATCGGCGGCGACTCCCGTGACGCCGACAAGCCGATGGCCTTCTCGTACTAGGCCGAGGGAGCTGCACAGTCATGGAACTGCACGACGTCTGGTTCGTCCTGATCGCCGTCCTGTGGACCGGCTACTTCTTCCTGGAGGGCTTCGACTTCGGGGTCGGTGTGCTCACGAAGCTGCTCGCCCGCGACCGGCCCGAGAAGCGGGTTCTGATCAACACCATCGGGCCCGTCTGGGACGGCAACGAGGTCTGGCTGCTCTCGGCGGGCGGGGCGACCTTCGCCGCCTTCCCTGAGTGGTACGCGACGCTCTTCTCCGGCTTCTATCTGCCCCTGCTGCTCATCCTGGTCTGTCTGATCGTCCGGGGCGTGGCCTTCGAGTACCGCGTCAAGCGGCCCGAGGAGAACTGGCAGCGCAACTGGGAGACGGCGATCTTCTGGACCTCGTTGCTCCCCGCGTTCCTGTGGGGTGTGGCCTTCGGCAACATCGTGCGCGGCGTGAAGATCGACCAGGACTTCAACTACGCCGGCGGCGTCCTGGATCTGCTCAACCCGTACGCGCTGCTGGGCGGTCTGGTCACGCTGGCGCTGTTCACCTTCCACGGGACGGTGTTCGTCGGGCTCAAGACCGTCGGGGAGATCCGGGAGCGGGCACGGAAGCTGGCGCTGCGTGTCGGGCTGATGACCGCGCTGCTGGCCCTCGCCTTCCTGTTGTGGACGCAGGCCGACCGCGGTGACGGGACGTCGCTCGTCGCGTTGGTCGTGGCCGTCGCGTCCCTGCTCGTGGCGCTGGTCGCGGCACGGGCCGGGCGTGAGGGCTGGGCGTTCGCCCTGTCCGGGCTCACCATCGTGGCCACGGTGGCGATGCTCTTCCTGACGCTGTTCCCGAATGTCATGCCGTCGACGCTCAACCCGGAGTGGAGCCTGACGGTCACCAACGCCTCGTCCAGCCCGTACACACTGAAGATCATGACCTGGTGTGCCGGGATCGCCACCCCGATCGTCCTGCTCTACCAGGGCTGGACGTACTGGGTGTTCCGCAAGCGAATCGGTACGCAGCACATCGCCGACCCCGCGCACTGAGGTGTGTTTCACGTGAAACCAATCGATCCGCGTCTGCTCCGGTACGCCCGTGCCACCCGGGTCTTCCTGGTGGCGGTCGTCGCCCTGGGTGCCGTCGGAGCGGGGTTGGTCATCGCGCAGGCGATGCTCATCGCCGAGGTGGTGGTCGGCGCCTTCCAGCACCGCATGGCCGTGGCAGAGCTCCGCACTCCCTTGCTGCTGCTGGCCGCCGTCGCGGCCGGCCGGGCGCTGGTCGGCTGGCTCACCGAGCTGGCCGCGCACCGGGCGAGCGCGGCGGTGAAGTCCGAGCTGCGGGGGCGGCTGCTGGAGCGTTCCGTGCGGTTGGGGCCCGGGTGGCTGAGCGGGCAGCGGACCGGTTCGCTGGTCGCCCTGGCCACCCGGGGCGTCGACGCCCTCGACGACTACTTCTCGCGGTATCTGCCGCAGCTGGGGCTCGCGGTGGTCGTGCCGGTGGCGGTGCTGGCGCGGATCGTCACCGAGGACTGGGTATCCGCGGCCATCATCGTGGGCACCCTGCCGCTCATCCCGGTCTTCATGGTCCTGATCGGCTGGGCCACCCAGTCCCGGATGGACCGTCAGTGGAGGCTGCTGTCCCGGCTGTCCGGTCACTTCCTGGACGTCGTCGCCGGGCTGCCGACGCTGAAGGTCTTCGGTCGTGCCAAGGCGCAGGCCGAGTCGATCCGGCGGATCACCGGCGAGTACCGGCGGGCGACCATGCGGACTCTGCGGATCGCCTTCATCTCCTCCTTCGCGCTGGAGCTGCTCGCGACGATCTCGGTGGCGCTGGTCGCCGTGACGATCGGCATGCGGCTGGTGCACGGCGAGATGGACCTGTATATCGGCCTGGTCATCCTGATCCTTGCGCCGGAGGCTTATCTGCCGTTGCGGCAGGTCGGGGCGCAGTACCACGCGGCGGCGGAGGGCCTCGCCGCGGCCGAGGAGATCTTCGAGGTCCTGGAGACGCCGGTGCCGGCGTCCGGCTCCGAGGTCGTTCCTGAGGGTGCGCTTGCTTTCGAGGGTGTGACGGTCCGGTTCCCGGGGCGCTCGGCGGACGCCGTGTCGGATGTGTCCTTCACCGTCGAGCCCGGGGAGACGGTCGCACTCGTCGGGCCGAGCGGGTCCGGAAAGTCGACGCTGCTCAGTGTGCTGCTGGGCTTCGTACGGCCGGCCGTGGGGCGGGTGCGGGCCGGGGGAGTCGACCTGGCCGAAGCTGACTTGGAGCAGTGGCGCTCCCGGATCGCGTGGGTGCCCCAGCGGCCGCATCTGTACGCCGGGACGATCGCCGAGAACGTACGGCTGGCGCGGCCCGGCGCCGATGACGACGCCGTACGGCGGGCGCTGCGGGACGCCGGGGCCCTCGAGTTCGTGGACGCCCTGCCCCAG
This sequence comes from Streptomyces sp. CA-179760, assembly GCF_050937045.1. Classification (NCBI taxonomy): domain Bacteria; kingdom Bacillati; phylum Actinomycetota; class Actinomycetes; order Kitasatosporales; family Streptomycetaceae; genus Streptomyces; species Streptomyces sp. CA-179760. The sequence goes on along the minus strand of NZ_JBNJLZ010000001.1, from coordinate 4,761,029 downwards.
GGCGCGGAGACCGTGCTCGGCGAGGACGGGGCCGGGCTGTCGGCCGGTCAGCGGCAGCGGCTCGCGCTGGCCCGGGCGTTCCTCGCGGACCGGCCCCTGCTGCTGCTCGACGAGCCGACGGCCGCGCTGGACGGGGCCACCGAGGCCGAGGTCGTGGCTGCGGTACGGCGGCTGGCGGCCGGGCGCACGGTGCTGCTGGTCGTGCACCGGCCGGCGTTGCTGGGGGTGGCGGACCGGGTGGTGCGCCTGGCCGAGCCCGAGACGACCGCTGGGCCGGTCGCGCCTGCCTCGGTCCGCACGCCGGCTTCCGTCGACGGTGAGCTGCCCGCCCGGGTCGACCTCACCGAGCCCCATGGGGAATCCGCTTCGGGCCCTGTTCTCACACGCGTTCGCGCCATGTCAGGCGCCCTGCGCGGGCGGCTGGGACTCGCGCTGTTGCTCGGCAGCCTCGCGCTCGGGAGCGCCGTGGGGCTCATGGCCACCTCCGGGTGGCTGATCTCGCGGGCCTCGCAGCAGCCCCCCGTGCTCTATCTGATGATGGCCGTCACGGCGACGCGGGCGTTCGGGATCGGGCGGGCCGTGTTCCGGTACGCCGAGCGGCTGGTCTCGCACGACGCCGTGCTGCGGATGCTGGCGGACGCCAGGGTCGCGGTGTTCCGCCGACTGGAGCGGCTGGCTCCTGCCGGGCTGCGCCGGACCCGCCGGGGCGATCTGCTCTCCCGGCTCGTCGCGGACGTGGACGCGCTGCAGGACTACTGGCTGCGGTGGCTGCTGCCGGCCGGGGCGGCCGTTGTCGTGTCCGCCGCGTCCGTGGGCTTCACGGCGTGGCTGCTGCCGGAGGCCGGGGCCGTGCTCGCGGCCGGGCTGCTGGCGGCGGGTGTGGGTGTGCCGTTGATCACCGGTGCCGTGGCGCGACGGGCCGAGCACCGGCTGGCCCCCGCCCGTGGCGTACTGGCGACCAGGGTGGCCGATCTGCTCACCGGCACCGCGGAGCTGACCGTCGCCGGTGCCCTGCCCGCGCGGACCGCCCGGACACGCGAGGCCGACGGGGCGCTCACCCGGATCGCCTCGCGCGCCGCCACCGCCACGGCCCTCGGCGACGGGCTCAGCGCGCTGATCTCCGGCCTGACCGTCACGGCCGCCGCCCTGGTCGGCGCTCATGCGGTCGAGGCCGGGCGGCTGGACGGCGTGACCATGGCCGTGGTCGTCCTCACCCCCCTGGCCGCCTTCGAGGCCGTGCTCGGGCTGCCGCTCGCCGTGCAGTACCGGCAGCGGGTGCGCCGGAGCGCCGAGCGGGTGTACGAGGTGCTGGACGCCCCGGAACCCGTGGGGGAGCCGGAGCGGCCCCGGCAGGCGCCCGCGTCGCCGTTCCCGGTCGCCGTCAAGGGAATGACCGCACGGTACGAGGGGCAGGACCGGGACGCGCTGGCCGGGCTCGACCTGACCCTCGAGGAGGGCCGCAGGGTCGCCGTGGTCGGGCCGTCCGGCTCCGGCAAGACGACGCTGGCGCAGCTGCTGCTGCGGTTCCTGGACGCGCGGGCGGGTGCGTACACGCTGGCGGGCGTGGACGCGTACGCGCTGCACAGCGACGACGTACGGAGGCTCGTCGGGCTGTGCGCGCAGGACGCGCACCTCTTCGACAGCTCACTGCGCGAGAATCTGCTGCTCGCCAAGAAGGACGCCGGCGAGGACGAGCTGCGTGCCGCGCTCGGCCGGGCCCGGCTGCTCGACTGGGCGGACGGCCTGCCCGACGGGCTCGACACGCTCGTCGGCGAGCACGGGGCACGGCTGTCCGGAGGGCAGCGGCAGCGGCTGGCGCTGGCCCGCGCGCTGCTCGCCGATTTCCCCGTCCTGGTGCTCGACGAGCCCGCCGAGCATCTCGACCTGCCGACGGCGGACGCGCTGACCGCCGATCTGCTGGCCGCCACCGAGGGCCGTACGACATTGCTCATCACGCACCGGCTGGCGGGCCTGGAGGCGGTCGACGAGGTGCTCGTGCTGGATCGGGGACGGGTGGTGCAGCGCGGGTCGTACCCGGAGCTGGTGGCGGTGGACGGGCCGTTGCGGGAGATGGCGGAGCGGGAGGCGACGTCGGAGGAACTGGCGGGAGCGCGGTAGCGGCGTGAACCCTGACGGGCCCGCGCGCACTGATCCATTCGGAGCAGCCGGTCCCCCAGCCGTACGACGTGAACAGGACCGGGCCCGCAAGGCTGGGCGAGGATCGCTGACATGCGCTCATATCGCCGCTATCGCCTGCTCGTTCCAGCCCTGCTGTGCGCGCTGGCGGCCCTCGCGGCCCGGCCGACGGCGGCGGAGAAGGAGCCCGGGAGCGGCGGGGACACGGGCATCAGCGCCGAGGTGGCGCGGCTGTACGAGGACGCCGCGGTGGCGACACAGCAGTACGAGGCCGGCCGCAAGGAGGCCGATGAGCAACGGGCCAAGGCGCAGCGGGCGGAGGCTCTCCTGGACACTCAGCGGCGGCACATCGCGGGCCTGAACGAGGACCTGGGCCGCATCGCCCGTGCCCAGTACCGGAGCAGCGGTGGTCTGCCGGTGGCCGCGCAGATGATCCTCGCCGACAGCCCCGACGACCTGATGCGAGGTCAGCACGCCTTCTCGCAGACGAATCTCGCCGTGAACAACGCGATCTCCAAGAGCCGCCGGGCCGAGGCGCGGCTCACCGCGGACGAGGCCAAGGCCGCGGCCGAGTGGCAGGTGCTGGAGAAGCGGAACGCCCAACTGGCCGATCTGAAGGCGGGCATCGAGCAGAAGCTCGAAGCGGCCCGCTCGCAGCTCCAGGGGCAGGCGGACGCCTCGGTCGCCGCCGGGGCATGCCGGGGGGCCGTCCGGCTCGACCAGCCGGAGACGGGGTTCACGAGTGCGTGGGTCGCGCCCGTGGAGACGTACGAGCTGTCCGCGTCCTACGGCAGCGGTGGGGCGCGGTGGTCGAGCCGGCACACCGGGCAGGACTTCGCGGTGCCGATCGGCACACCGGTGAGGTCCGTGGGCACGGGCCGGGTCGTGAGGGTGTCCTGCGGCGGCCCCTTCGGCATCGAGATCGTGCTGAAGCACGCGGGCGGCTACTTCACGCAGTACGCCCATCTCGCGTCCGTCGCGGTCGACCAGGGGGAGCACGTCAGCCCCGGTCAGTGGATCGGCCAGTCGGGCACGACGGGCAACTCCACCGGACCGCATCTGCACTTCGAGACCCGGGTCACACCGGAGATGGGCTCGGCGGTGAACCCGGTGTCGTGGCTGGAGGCACGCGGGGTGTCGCTCTGAGGAGCGGTTCGACCGCTCCCGAAGGAGCAGGCGACACCTATACCCGCTCGGCCACCAACTGCTCGATCACGACCGCGACACCGTCCTCGTTGTTCGCGACCGTCCGTCCCGAGGCCGCGGCGATCACGTCCGGGTGGGCGTTGCCCATCGCGTACGACCGGCCGGCCCAGGTCAGCATCTCGACGTCGTTCGGCATGTCGCCGAAGGCGACGACCTCCTCGTGCGAGATGCCGCGCTCGGCGCAGCACAGGGCGAGCGTGCTGGCCTTGGACACCCCGGGACCGCTGATCTCGAGCAGGGCGCTGGGGCTGGAGCGGGTCACACTGGCGCGGTCACCGATCGCGAGCCGGGCCAGGGTCAGGAACGCGTCGGGGTCGATCTCCGGGTGGTAGGCCAGGATCTTCAGCACCGGCTCCGCGGCCGCCCGGTGGCCGGGGCCCAGCAGTTCCTCCGCCGGGGCGAGGCTGTCGGGGATCTCCATGTGCAGCTTCGGGTACGCCGGCTCCTGGTAGAAGCCGTAGGTCTGCTCCACCGCGTACACCGTGCCCGGGGCTGCGTCGCGCAGCAGCCGTACGGCGTCCAGGGCGTTCTCCCGCTCCAGCTCCCGTACCTTCACGAACTTGTGGGCGCCGGGGCCGCCGTGCAGGTCGACGACGGCGGCGCCGTTGCCGCAGATCGCCAGTCCGTGGCCGTGCACATGGTCGCTGACGACGTCCATCCAGCGGGCCGGGCGGCCGGTGACGAAGAAGACCTCGATGCCCGCCTCTTCGGCGGCGGCCAGCGCGGCCACCGTGCGGGGGGACACCGACTTGTCGTCGCGCAGCAGGGTGCCGTCGAGGTCGGTGGCGATCAGCCGCGGCGGGAGGGTCTCGGCCGCGGTATCGGGCTGTCGGGTCGCTGAGGTCACCGGGTCATTGTCCCGCAGATGCCCGCACGGGCGTGCGGGGCTCCGCACAGATGAGTCAATGCAGCTCTCACCAGGGGTTTTCCGAGGAAGGTGCCCTCAGGGGCCTCAGCGCAGCTGCGCCGGCGCCTCCATGGCGATCTGCTCGAAGACCTTCTCGTCTGCCGCGAACGGCGAGTCCGGGATGGGCCAGTGGACCACGAGCTCCGTGAAGCCCAGCTCCGCGTGCCGGCCGGCGAAGTCGACGAAGGCGTCCAGCGACTGGAGCGGTCCGGTGCGGTCCGGCGTGAACCCGGTGAGCAGGACCCGGTCGAGGCCGGTCATGTCCCGGCCGACCTCGGCGCAGGTGTCGGCCAGCTTCTCGGCCTGCCCGCGCAGGGCCTGGACCGACTGTTCGGGCGTGCCGTTCTCGTACAGCTTGGGGTCGCCGGTGGTCACCCAGGCCTGGCCGTGTCGGGCGGCGAGCCGCATCCCGCGCGGGCCGGTCGCGGCGACCGCGAACGGCAGCCTGGGGCGCTGCACACAGCCGGGGATGTTCCGCGCCTCGTGAGCCGAGTAGAAGTCGCCCTCGTACGACACCGTGTCCTCGCTGAGCAGCCGGTCGAGCAGCGGGACGAACTCGACGAAGCGGTCGGCGCGCTCGCGCGGGGTCCACGGGTCCTGGCCGAGCGCGGTGGCGTCGAAACCGGAGCCGCCCGCGCCGATGCCCAGCGTGACCCGTCCGCCGGAGATGTCGTCCAGGGAGATCAGCTCCTTGGCGAGGGTCACCGGGTGCCGGAAGTTCGGCGAGGTCACCAGTGTGCCGAGCCGAAGCCGCTCGGTGACGGCCGCGGCGGCGGTGAGGGTCGGTACGGCGCCGAACCACGGGCCGTCCCGGAAGCTGCGCCAGGACAGATGGTCGTAGGTGTACGCGGTGTGGAAGCCGAGCTGCTCGGCGCGCGTCCAGGCCGTACGGCCGCCCTCGTTCCAGCGACGGTACGGGAGGATCACGGTGCTCAGATCCAGACTCATGGCATCGAGACTAAAGGAGCCCTGCGGGTCGCCCGTGTTTCACGTGAAACAGTCACCGTCTGCGGCTGGCCCCGCACAGCAGGTCAGTGCGCGGGTGGGGTCACCGGCAGCCCGGGGCCGACACCTTGACGGTGCGCCGTTCGTTCATCGCTCCAGAGTGCGGGAGAGACGGGAATCACGCGATCGAGTGTTACCTCCGAGGTTTGATCCACAGCCAAGTATTGTTATCCACAGGGAGAATTGACAGTTCTGTGGACAACTAGCCCTCAAAACAGGGTCCTTGGGACCGCCTTACCGATCCACGGGCTGTCACATCGGCGGTTTCACCCGCGCGACCCTGCGCAGCATCCCCGGCGCCAGCCGCGACAACACCCGCGCACCTCGCGCCTCCGGCGTGACCGGAACCACCGCGTCGTCGCGCACCACCGCACGCAGAATCGCGGCGGCCACCTTCTCCGGCGGATAGTTCCGCAGCCCGTACAGACGGGCGGCGCGCTGCCGCAGCCGAGTCTCCTCCTGGGCGTCGACCCCGGCGAAGTGCGCCGTGGACGTAATGGCGGTGTTGACGATGCCGGGACAGACCGCCGTGACACCGATCCCCTGCCCGGCGAGCTCGGCACGCAGGCACTCGCTGAGCATCAGCACGGCCGCCTTCGAGGTGCTGTAAGCGGGCAGCGCCCGGGACGGCTGGTACGCCGCCGCGGACGCCACGTTGACGATGTGGCCGCCCTGCCCGCGCTCGGCCATCCGCCGGCCGAAGAGCCGGCAGCCGTGGATCACGCCCCACAGGTTGACGTCGAGGACCTTCTTCCAGTCCTCCGGTGTGGTGTCGAAGAAGGATCCGGACAGTCCGATCCCGGCGTTGTTGACCAGGACGTCCACCACGCCGTACTCGAGGGTGACCTTCTCGGCGAGCTTCTCCATGGCCTGCTCGTCGGAGACGTCGGCCGTCTCCGCCCAGGCCGCCGAGGCGCCCATGAGACGGGACGACTCGGCGGTGCGGGCCGCCGACTCGGCGTCCCGGTCGACGGCCACCACGCGTGCGCCCGACTCCGCGAACGCGAGCGCCGTGGCCCGCCCGATGCCGCTGCCCGCCCCGGTGACCAGCACGAGCTGCCCGGAGAACCGCTCGGCGTGCCGGCCGCTCGCCGCCGCCGGGGGCCGGCCGTCCTCGACGGACGTCACGAAATCTTCGATCCACGACGCGAGGTGATCCGGACGGGTACGCGGGATCCAGTGCCCCGCCGGGAGCGTCCTGCGGGTCAGCCGCGGAACCCACTGCTCCAGCTCGTCGTGGAGCCGCTCCGACAGGAACCGGTCCTCCAGGGGCGTGATGAGCTGCACGGGCGCGTGGGCGTGCGCGTCAGGGCGCGGCCTGCGCAGCCGGGGCCGCACGTTGTCCCGGTACAACCAGGCGCCGTGCGCCGCGTCCGACGGCAGTGACGAGGTCGGGTAGCCGTCGCGCGGCACCTGCTCGACCCGCTCCAGGACCTTGGGCCAGCGCTTGCCGAGCGGGCCGCGCCAGGCCAGCTCGGGCAGCACGGGCGTGTGCAGCAGGTACACGTACCAGGACTTCGCGCCCTGCCCGAGGAGCTGGCCGACCCGGCGCGGGGTGGGCCGCTTCACACGCCGGCTGATCCAGTGGCCGAAGTGGTCAAGGGACGGCCCGGACATCGAGGTGAAGGAGGCGATGCGGCCCTCGGTGCGCCGGACGGTGGTGAACTCCCAGGCCTGCACCGAGCCCCAGTCGTGCCCGACCAGGTGCACGGGCCGGTCCGGACTGACCGCGTCCGCGACAGCCAGGAAGTCGTCCGTCAGTTTCTCCAGCGTGAACCCGCCCCGCAGCGGCTGCGGCGCCGTCGACCGGCCGTGGCCGCGGACATCGTACGCCACGACGTGGAACCGCCCGGCGAGCCGCGCGGCGACCTCGGACCACACTTCCTTGCTGTCGGGGTAGCCGTGCACGAGGACGACCGTCGGGCGACGCGGATCGCCCATCTCGGCCACGCACAGCTCGACTTCGCCGGTCCGTACCCAGCGCTCCCGCGCGCCCGTGAGCAACGTCATCCGGCGAATCTGGCAGTTGTTAGAGAATTCGTCAATAGGGCGCTGCTCCGGCCCCACCCGGCCGTGGTAACTCTCGAGAACCAGCTCCCCTAGGGCCCGTAATACTCAGGGCTGACCCGAATACAGCTCCACGGAGTGACGCCCGCCACGCTCACGGGCCCTACCTTCGAGGGGTGACTGTGATCGCGACCGAAAGCCTGAGCAAGCGGTTCCCGAGGGTGACCGCGCTTGACCGGCTCTCCGTGGACGTCGGGCCCGGTGTGACCGGACTCGTCGGAGCCAACGGAGCCGGCAAGTCCACACTGATCAAGATCCTGCTGGGTCTGTCCCCCGCCACCGAGGGCCGCGCCGACGTGCTCGGCCTCGATGTCGCCACCAAGGGCGCCGACATCCGCGAGCGGGTCGGCTACATGCCCGAGCACGACTGCCTGCCCCCGGACGTCTCGGCCACCGAGTTCGTCGTCCACATGGCGCGCATGTCCGGCCTGCCGCCCACCGCGGCGCGCGAACGCACGGCCGACACGCTGCGCCACGTCGGGCTGTACGAGGAGCGCTACCGCCCCATCGGCGGCTACTCGACCGGCATGAAGCAGCGCGTCAAGCTCGCCCAGGCCCTGGTGCACGACCCGCAGCTGGTCTTCCTGGACGAGCCGACCAACGGCCTCGACCCGGTCGGCCGCGACGAGATGCTCGGCCTGATCCGCCGGATCCACACCGACTTCGGCATCTCGGTCCTGGTCACCTCGCACCTGCTGGGCGAACTGGAGCGCACCTGCGACCACGTCGTCGTCATCGACGGCGGCAAGCTCCTGCGCTCCAGCTCCACCACGGACTTCACCCAGACCACGACGACCCTCGCGATCGAGGTCACCGACACCGACGAGCACCCGGACGGCACCCGCGCGGTGCGTGACGCGCTGCACGCGCGCGGGGTGAGCGTCGAGGACGGCAGCGGCCTGCCGGGCGCCGGCCACGTCCTGCTGCTCACCGCGCAGGGCGAGGAGACGTACGACCTGGTCCGGGACGTGATCGCCGACCTCGGACTCGGCCTGGTGCGCATGGAGCAGCGCCGGCACCACATCTCCGAGGTCTTCACGGACAGCGACGAGCGCGAGCAGCGGAAGGAGGCGGTCGGCCATGGCGGTTGAGCACTCCACGGGGACATCCGCCCCGGCACCGGGTGACCAGACCCGCATCCACAACATCGGCTACCGCAGCTACGACGGCCCCCGCCTGGGCCGCGCCTATGCCCGCCGCTCCCTGTACTCGCAGTCCCTGCGCGGCTCCTACGGCCTCGGCCGCTCGGTGAAGTCCAAGGTGCTGCCGATGCTGCTGTTCGTGGTGATGTGCGTGCCCGCGGCCATCATGGTTGCCGTCGCGGTCGCCACCAAGGCCAACGCCCTGCCCGTCGACTACACGCGCTACGCGATCATCATGCAGGCGGTCATCAGCCTCTACGTCGCCTCGCAGGCACCCCAGTCCGTCTCGCGGGACCTGCGCTTCAAGACCGTGCCGCTGTACTTCTCGCGGCCCATCGAGACCGCCGACTACGTCCGCGCCAAATTCGCGGCGCTGGCCTCGGCGCTGTTCATCCTCACCGCCGGCCCCCTGCTCCTGCTCTATGCGGGCGCGCTGCTGGCCAAGCTCGACTTCGCCGACCAGACCAAGGGATTCGCACAGGGACTCGTCTCCGTGGCACTGCTCTCACTCCTCTTCGCCGGTATCGGCCTGGTCATCGCGTCCTTCACTCCGCGCCGCGGCTTCGGCATCGCGGCCGTGATCGCCGTGCTGACCATCACCTACGGCGCGGTCTCCACCCTGCAGGCCATCGCCGACGCGCAGGGCAGCGGCGACGCCGTGCCGTTGATCGGGCTGTTCTCCCCGATCACGCTCGTCGACGGGGTGCAGTCCGCGTTCCTGGGCGCGACCTCCGCCTCCCCCAGCGGGGTGGGCCCGAGCACCGCCGAGGGCGTCGTCTACGTCTTCGTCGTACTCGGCCTGATCGCGGCGAGCTACGGCCTCCTGATGCGCCGCTACAAGAAGGTGGGACTGTGACCACGCTCAACATCGACCATGTCTCCCGCTGGTTCGGCAACGTGGTCGCCGTCAACGACATCACCATGACCATCGGCCCCGGCGTCACGGGCCTCCTCGGCCCCAACGGCGCCGGAAAGTCCACCCTCATCAACATGATGGGCGGCTTCCTGGCCCCCTCCACCGGCACGGTCACCCTCGACGGGCAGCCCGTGTGGCGCAACGAACAGATCTACCGGCACATCGGCGTCGTCCCCGAGCGCGAGGCGATGTACGACTTCCTCACCGGGAAGGAGTTCGTCCTGGCCAACGCCGAACTGCACGGCCTGGGCGCCAAGGCGGCCCAGAAGGCGCTGGCCACGGTCGAGATGGAGTACGCGCAGGACCGCAAGATCCAGACGTACTCCAAGGGCATGCGCCAGCGCGTGAAGATGGCTTCGGCCCTGGTCCACGACCCGTCCCTGCTCCTGCTCGACGAACCCTTCAACGGCATGGACCCGCGCCAGCGCATGCAGCTGATGGACCTGCTGCGCCGCATGGGCGACGAGGGCCGCACGGTGCTGTTCTCGTCCCACATCCTCGAAGAGGTCGAGCAACTCGCCTGGCACATCGAGGTCGTCGTCGCCGGCCGGCACGCCGCCAGTGGTGACTTCCGCAAGATCCGGCGCCTGATGACCGACCGGCCGCACCGCTACCTGGTGCGTTCCAGCGACGACCGCGCCCTCGCGGCCGCGCTGATCGCCGACCCGTCGACATCCGGGATCGAGGTCGACCACGCCGAGGGCGCGCTGCGCATCCAGGCCGTCGACTTCGGCCGCTTCACGGCTCTGCTGCCGCGTGTGGCGCGCGAGCACGGCATCCGCCTGCTCACGGTCTCGCCGTCCGACGAGTCCCTCGAGTCCGTCTTCTCGTACCTGGTCGCGGCGTAGGAGGCCCTGATGTATGACCCCACAGTCGCCCGACTCACCTACCGGGCCCTGCTCGGCCGGCGCCGGGCCCTCATCCTCGGGGCCCTCCCCCTGCTGCTGATCGTCATCGCCGTGGCGGTGCGCGGCCTCGCCGGGGCGGACGACCAGACGGCCTCGGACCTGCTGGGCGGCCTCGCCCTCGCCACGATGGTGCCGCTCATCGGCGTCATCGCCGGAACCGGCGCGATCGGCCCGGAGATCGACGACGGCTCGGTGGTGTACCTGCTGTCCAAGCCGATCAAACGGCCGACCATCATCTTCACCAAGCTGATCGTCGCGATCGCCGTGACGATGGTGTTCTCCGCGGTGCCGACGCTCATCGCGGGATTCATCCTGAACGGCAACGGCCAGCAGATCGCCGTGGCCTACACGGTGGCGGCGCTGGTCGCGTCCATCGCGTACGCGGCCCTGTTCCTGCTGCTCGGCACGGTCTCCCGGCACGCGGTCGTGTTCGGTCTCGTCTACGCGCTCGTCTGGGAGGCCCTGTTCGGCTCCCTGGTGCCGGGCGCCCGCACGCTGAGCGTCCAGCAGTGGTCGCTGGCTGTGGCCCAGAAGGTGTCCGGCGGGGACCTGGTGACCTCGGACGTCGGCCTGACCACGGGGACGGTGCTGCTGGTGGCCGTCACGGTCCTGGCCACCTGGTTCGCCGGTCAGAAGCTGCGTTCGCTGACGCTCGCCGGCGAGGAGTGATGTGCCCCGGCCTTGACGGGGGCTTCACCCCTGTCGGGGCACACTGGGCAAACGGGATGTAGGGGAACCGCACGGGAGTTGGACGGCTGGGAGGAGACGGGGATGGCGGGCGAGAGGGCGCAGTACGAGGACGGTGGCCGGGACGAGCCCGGGGCCAGGTCAGGGTCCGGATCCGAGCCCGGGTCCGGGTCCGGGGCCGGGTCCGGAGACGATGCTTGGGGCGACCTCGTTCTGGACGACGACTTCATACGCTCCGCCGAGACCTCCGAGCCGTCCGCCCGGGCCCGGATGCTCGCCGAGCGCTGGCGCCGTGAGAAACCGGAACCGCAGCCCTGGCGCTCCGACGAGCCGCCCGCGGGCTGGTTCTTCAGCAAGGTCCGGCGGCGCAGATGGCGCAGGCGCTGACGCTGGGCGATTTAATCGGTGGCGTCCAATTCGCCCGGCGGGGAGAGTGGTTGTATGCACCCCGCCGGGCGAGGAAGTCCGGCGCCGAGTTCTGGGAGAGGAGCGGGACGATGTCCATGCACGGCAGTACGTCCAGCTCCCTTCAGGGCAGCCCGCGGCGGGATCCGGAGTAGTCGCTACCCCACTCCGTAGAGCTCGCCCCATACGGGGAGCTGCCCGGGGCGGCCGCTTCGAGCACGCGAATCGCATATCGCGTGGGCCGCCCACCCGGAGGATTGGCCGAGTGGTAAGGCACCGGTTTGCTCTGTGTTTGATCAGAAGCGAGTCGCGGTCGGGCTCAAAGGCCCGCGCACGTTCGATCCGTGCATCCTCCGCCCAGCATCACCGAGCACTGAACAACAGGCCCGACGTTCAGCCCAACAACCGTTCCAGCACCACCGCGATGCCGTCCTCCTCGTTCGAGGAGGTCACCTCGTCGGCCACGGCCTTCAGTTCCTCGTGGGCGTCCGCCATGGCGACGCCGTAGGAGGACCAGGCGAACATCGGTATGTCGTTGGGCATGTCGCCGAAGGCGATCGTGTCGGCCGCCTTCACCTTGAGCCGACGGGCCGCCAGGGACAGACCGGTCGCCTTGGACAGGCCCAGGGGGAGGAGTTCGACGATGCCCTCGCCCGCCATGACGACACTGACGAAACCGCCGGCGGTGCGCGTGGCCACCTCGCACAGCTCGTCGTCCGACAGCGTCGGGTGCTGGATGTACATCTTGTTCAGGGGCGCGGTCCACAGGTCCGACGCGTCCGTGAAGGGCGTCGCCGGGAGGGTGCCCTGGACTGCGTAGCCGGGGCCCACCAGGACCTCTCCGTCAAGACCGTCGCGGCTCGCGGCCAGGTACAGCGGGCCGACCTCCGCCTCGATCTTGGCCAGCGCCACGCCGGCCAGCTGCCGGTCCAGCGTCACCGACGTCAGCAGGCGGTGGGCGCCGGCGTCGTACACCTGCGCGCCCTGGCCGCAGACGGCCAGGCCCTGGTAGCCGAGGTCGTCGAGGATGTGCCGGGTCCAGGGGACCGCGCGGCCGGTGACGACGATGTGCGCGGCGCCCGCGACGGTGGCCGCCGCGAGCGCGTCACGGGTGCGGGACGACACCGACTCGTCGGAGCGCAGCAGCGTCCCGTCGAGATCGGTGGCGATCAGCTGGTAGGGAAAATCTGTGGTCACTTGGCCACCGGCTCCAGGACCTCCCGGCCGCCCAGATACGGGCGCAGCACCTCAGGCACGCGCACCGAGCCGTCGGCCTGCTGGTGGTTCTCCAGGATCGCCACGATCGTGCGCGGTACGGCGCACAGGGTGCCGTTGAGCGTGGCCAGCGGCTTGACCTGCTTGCCGTCACGGACGCGGATCGACAGCCGTCGGGACTGGAATTCGGTGCAGTCCGAGGTCGAGGTCAGCTCGCGGTACTTGCCCTGGGTCGGGATCCACGCCTCGCAGTCGAACTTGCGGGAGGCCGATGCGCCCAGGTCGGCGCTCGCCACGTCGATCACGCGGTACGGCAGCTCCAGGGAGGTCAGCCACTGCCTCTCCCACTCCAGCAGCCGCTGGTGCTCGGCCTGCGAGTCCTCCGGAGCGACGTAGGAGAACATCTCGACCTTGTCGAACTGGTGCACACGGAAGATGCCCCGGGTGTCCTTGCCGTGCGAACCGGCCTCGCGGCGGAAGCAGGGCGAGAAGCCCGCGTACCGCAGGGGGAGGCGGTCGGCGTCGAGGATCTCGTCCATGTGGTACGCCGCCAGAGCCACCTCGGACGTGCCGACCAGGTAGAGGTCGTCGTCGGCGAGGTGGTAGACGTCCTGGGAGGCCTGGCCGAGGAAGCCCGTGCCCGCCATGGACTGGGGTCGGACCAGGGCCGGGGTGAGCATCGGGGTGAAGCCGGCCGCGGTGGCCTGGGCCATCGCCGCGTTCACCAGGGCGAGCTCCAGGAGCGCGCCCACGCCCGTCAGGAAGTAGAAGCGCGAGCCGGAGACCTTGGCGCCGCGCTCGACGTCGATCGCCCCGAGGATCTGACCGAGTTCCAGGTGGTCCTTGGGCTCGAAGCCCTCGGCGGCGAAGTCGCGGATCGAGCCGTGCGTCTCCAGCGTGACGAAGTCCTCCTCGCCGCCCACGGGCACGTCCGGGTGGACGAGGTTGCCGAGCCTCTGGAGCAGCTCCTGGGTCTCGGTGTCGGCCGCGTCGCGGTCCGCGTCGGCGGCCTTGACGTCGGCGGAGAGCTGGCCGGCCTTCTTCAGCAGCTCGGCCTTCTCGTCCCCGGCCGCCTTGGGGATGAGCTTGCCGAGCGCCTTCTGCTCGGCGCGCAGCTCGTCGAAGCGGACGCCGGACGACCTGCGCCGCTCGTCGGCAGACAGGAGGGCGTCGACGAGCGCGACGTCCTCTCCACGGGCGCGCTGGGACGCGCGCACACGGTCGGGGTCCTCACGGAGCAGGCGAAGGTCAATCACGCGCCCAAGGCTACCGGTGTGGGGTGACCGCTCACGACTCACTAGGGAGGTCGATTATTACGTACCGTTATGGGTGAATTGCGGTTGGTGTCAATAAACGGCACTTCTGCCCCCGGAACGGGGCATCTGTGAGGCACCGTATTGACTCGATTTCCTTGTGCGGAACGGGACTTGGGCCCAAGTTGTCCACAGGGGTCCACACCCTCCGAAGAGTTATCCACAGGCTGTGTGGAAGATCTGTGGACTTCGGAATTGATCACTCCGGAAGGCTGAGTGCCCCTCGGAATTCCCGGTGCAAACCTGCCCTGTCCTCACTTTCGAGTGCAATTGGGTCCCCCTGAAGAGTTACGCAAGGGGAAACGGTAGACGAAGGGCGACCTGCCCGTTGATGGACCTATCCGGGCCCCGTAGGGCGATTTGTCGACTGAATCACGTTGCGTTGTCGACTTGTCCCCAGGTCGAGAAGCGGACCTGTGGATAACTTCTGTGGATAACGAAAATCACCAGGTACGACCGGCCTAGAACCGGCCGTCCTGGCACCGCGCCACCCAGTCCGCCGCCTCCATGAACTCCTCGTCCGACGTCCCCAGCCGCGGCGGCTGGACATCCCCGGGCCGCACGTCCGCGCGCGGATAGGAACCGAGGTAGCGCACCTGGAGGCAGATCCGCTTCAGGCCCTTCAGGGCATCGGCCATCCGGCGGTCGGAGATATGGCCCTCGGCGTCGATGCAGAAGCAGTAGTTGCCGATGCCGGCACCGGTGGGCCGGGACTGGAGCAGCATCAGGTTGATGCCCCGCGTGGCGAACTCTCCCAGCAGGTCGCGCAGACCGCCGGGGTGGTCGTCACGCTGCCACAGCACGATGGACGTCTTGTCCGCGCCGGTCGGTGCCGCGGGCCGGGCGGGCCGGCCGACCAGCACGAACCGTGTCTGGGCGTTCTCCGCGTCGTGGATCCCGGTCTCCAGGGCCTCCAGGCCGTACCGGGCGGCGGCGAACTCGCCGGCGAAGGCGGCGTCGTACTGGCCCTCTTGGACGAGCCGTGCGGCGTCCGCGTTCGAGGCGGCCGACTCCCAGTGCGCGTCCGGCAGGTTCTTCTTCAGCCAGTTGCGCACCTGCGGCTGGGCGGCCGGGTGGGCGGAGACCGTCTTGATGTCCGACAGCTTGGTGCCCGGGCGGACCAGCAGCGCGAAGGTGATCGACAGCAGTACCTCGCGGTAGATCATCAGCGGTGCGCCGGCGACCAGCTCGTCGAGGGTGGTGGTGATGCCGCCCTCGACGGAGTTCTCGATCGGCACGAACGCGGCCTCGGCCTCGCCGGTTCGTACGGCGTCGAGCGCGGACTGGACGGAGACGTACGGGGTGAGTTCCCGGGTGGCGGCCTCGGGAAGCGTGCGCAGGGCGACTTCGGTGAAGGTGCCCTCAGGGCCGAGATACGCATAGCTCGCTGGCATGACCTCACCCTAATGGGCCTGCGGAATCGACATCCCCCACAAGACCGCCCAGAGGCGAACTCTCACCCCTCCAGCAACTTCTGCCCCACGTATTCGCCCTTCGCGGCCCCGCCCGGCACCGCGAACAGCCCGCTCGACTCGTGCCGGATGTACTGCGACAGAGCGTCGCCCCGGTCGAGCTTGCGCTGTACCGGCACGAAGCCGCGCAGCGGATCGGCCTGCCAGCAGATGAAGAGCAGACCCGCGTCGGGCACCCCGTCGGTGTCGATGCCGTCGTGGAAGGAGAACGGGCGGCGGAGCATCGCCGCGCCGCCGTTCTGGTCGGGCCGGGTGATGCGGGCGTGGGCGTTGATCGGGACGACCAGGTTGCCCTTGGCGTCCGTCTTCTCCAGGTCCATCGCGGTCGTCTCGGTGCCCCCGGACAGTGCCGCCCCGTCGGACTTGCGGCGTCCGATCACGTCCTCCTGCGCTGTGCCGGAGAGCTTCTCCCAGTCGTCGAGGAGCATCCGGATCCGGCGTACGACGGCGTAGGAGCCGTTCGCCATCCAGGACGGTTCGCCCTTCTCCGGGACGAAGATCCGCTGGTCGAAGTCGGCCTCGGCCGGCTTCGGGTTGCGGGTGCCGTCGATCTGGCCCATCAGGTTGCGGGCCGTCATGGGGTGGGCGGTGGCGCCCGGCGAGCGGTTGAAGCCGTTCATCTGCCAGCGGACCCGGGCAGCCGAGCCGGTGTCCTTCTGGAGGGCGCGCAGGGCGTGGAAGGCGACCAGGGAGTCGTTGGCGCCGATCTGCACCCACAGATCGCCGTTGCTGCGGTTCTTGTCGAGGTGGTCGGAGGAGAACTCGGGCAGCGGGTCGAGCGAGGCCGGGCGCCGCTTCTCCAGGCCCGTCCTGGCGAAGAAGCTGTGGCCGAAGCCGAAGGTGATCGTCAGTGACGAGGGTCCGGCGTCCCGGGCCACGCCGGTGTCGTCGTGCCCGTTCGGCTCGCCCGCCATCAGCCGCCGTGCCGTCTCCGACCAGCGGCGGAGCAGGGCGGCGGCCTCCTTGCGGCCGGCGCCCGCGGTCAGGTCGAAGGCGACGACGTGGCCGCGGGCCTGGAGGGCGTCCGTGATGCCGGGCTGATGTTTCCCGTGAAACATCGCCCGGTCGGTGCCGAGCGAGGTGAGCGGCGCGGCGGCTTCGGAAGGGGCGGCCGCGTATCCCCCGGCCGCGCCCGCCGTACCGAGCACGAGCCCGGTGGCACCGGCGGTGCCGAGCATCCGGCGCCGTGAAATGCCCTCCCGGGCGGAGGCCGCTTCGGCCTCCCCCGGGGCGGTGCCGGGGGTGCGGGCCTCCGGAGTGGACTGGTCAACCATGGTGGTTCAGCCGATCTGCGCGTTCTTGGAGACGGTCACCTCGTCGATGTCGGAGGTCCGCACGGTCACGTCGACCTGCCAGTCGCCGGCCATGGGGATCTGCACTCCGTTCGCCGACCAGTGTCCGGTAGCGATGTGGTCGGGGGCGACGGGCAGGGGCCCGAGGTCCTTGGCTTTCAGGGTGAAGTCGACCTTCACTTCGGGGATGTCGAAGGCCCGGCCGTTGGGCCGCTCCACGTAGACGTGCATCTCGTTGTTGCCCACGCGCGCGGGGTCGAGGTCGACCGTGACGATGCCCTTGCCGTCCTCGCCGCCGGTGTCGAACGGCATGTTCAGGGTGAGTGCCCCGGACGCTCCGGCGTCGGCGGAGGCGGCTGCGGAGGACGAGGCTGCCGCCTTGGCCTCCTGCTCCGTACGGCCCGGCTCGGTCTGGGTCAGAACGGTGGTGACGGCGAGCAGGACGACCGCGATGCCGGCCTCGGCCAGCACGGAGCGGCGCAGTCCGAAGCGGTTCGGATCAGCGTCCCGCAGCTGCTTCCGCCGGGCGGTGTCCCGAGCGGCCCGCTGCCGGGCGAGCTGCGTGGCGCGCTCGGTGTCGGCGGGTTCGGTGACGCCGGGTTCGGAGGCGGCGGCCTCGGTGTCGGCGGCCTCGGTGTCGGCCGACTCGGTGGAGTCGGCCTCGGTGTCAGGCCGCCCGTCGGCGTCATGGCCGGTGTCCGAGCTGGTCGTGCCGGTCGGGCCATCGCCAGTGGCGTCGGCTTCCGTGTCGCCGGAGGCGTCAGCCCCCGCACCGACGCGCGCCATCTCCCGCTCCGCCGATGCCGGCACCGCCTCCAGCAGCCGCCCTGTCCAGCGCCGCGAGATCCACGCGACCCCGACCAGGACGACCACGAGGGCGATCTTGGCCAGGAGCAGCTGCCCGTACCGGGTGTCGGTGAAGGCCGACCAGGAGCCGAGCTGGCGCCAGGACTGGTACGTCCCGGTCGCGATCAGCGCGAGGACGCTGCCGAAGGCGACCCGGGAGAAGCGGCGTACGGCCGACGCGTCGACGGGCGCGTCGGCGGGTGCCCGGTACAGGGCGACCAGGAGCGCGCCCAGCCCGCCGAGCCACGCGGCGACGGCCAGCAGGTGGACGACGTCGACCGGCATGGAGATGCCCGCCTGGAGCCCGACCGAGGCGTGCTCGGACATCGCCCAGCTCGCGGCGAGCCCGGCCGCCACGACGACGCCGCCGATGGCGAGACCGAAGGTCAGGTCGCGCCTCTCCTGGGGGTCCTCACGCTTGTCGTACGCCCCGAACAGCACGGAGATGAACAGTGCCGCCGCGGCGAGCAGCAGCAGCCGGGAGACGAGGGCCGCGCCGGTCTTGGTCTCGAGTACCTGCCCGAGCAGGGACAGGTCGAAGACGTCGGCGACCTTCCCGGAGCCGGTGTAGGAGCCGCGCAGCAGGAGCAGGGCGAGGGTCGCGGCGGTGAGCGCGAGCCACCCGGAGACGACGAACCGCTGCACCGGCCGTACCCCGGAGCCGCGTCGCCAGCAGGCGAGGACGAAGGCGGCACCGCCTGTCATCACGATGAACCCGGCGTACGACACATACCGTCCGAAGCCGTACAGCCAGCCGACGACCCCGTCGTCGGTCGCCTGCTGGGAGACCGTCGCGGACGTCTTGGAGGGGGCGCCGATCGAGAAGGTGTAAGCGCCGGCGACGGGATGGCTGTCCGCGGAGACGACCTGGTAGGCGACCGTGTACGTGCCGTCGGGCAGGCCCGGCTTCAGCCCCACGGCATACGTCGTCCCGCTCACGTTGGACGGCTCGGCCGTGTCGACGCGCTTGCCGTCGGGGTCGAGGACGCGCAGCGAGTCGTCGGACAGCGCGACCTGCTCGGAGAAGGTGAGCGAGATCCGGGCCGGGGCCTCCTGGACCACCGTCCCCTGCCCGGGGTCGCTGCCGGTCACCGCGGCGTGCGCGGAGGCCGGGCCGGCTCCGGCGAGGAGTGCGCAGGCCGCGGCGAGGAGCAGCAGCACCAGGGCCCGGACGCGGGGGGCGATGGTCTGTGTCACAGGGGTCCCTCCCTCAGTGTCAGGTCTTCGGGCTGTAGGTCGCCGACTTCACCGGCATCTCGACCTTGACGGGTCCGGAGCGGGCGAAGCGCAGCTCGACGGTGACCGTCTGGCCTTCCTTCGGCTTGCGCTTCAACTGCTCGAACATCAGGTGGTCGCCGCCGCTCTTCAGCACCAGTTCGCCGTGGGCGGGGACCTTCAGGTCCTTGACCTCCCGCATGGCTCCGCCGACGGTCTCGTGCACGGTGACCTGACCGGCGACATCGCTCGTGACCGAGGTCAGCTCGTCGGCGGCACCACCCTTGTTGGTGACGGTGAAGAAGCCGGCCGCCATCTCGTCGGAGACGGGCTGCGGCATGTACGCGGAGCCGACGGAGAGTTCCGCCTTCCCGTCCGCGGAGCCACTGCCGGAGTCCGAGTCGCCGCAGCCCGCCAGGGCCAGAGCCCCGGTCAGGATGAGGGCCGCCGGGCCGAGTCGACGCCTCACGGGTTCGCTCCCTTGACGATCTCGGGGAGGTCCTTGGTGTAGTCGTCGACGGTGGCGTCCTCGCCGTAGAGCACATAGCCGCCGTCGGTCTTCGGCGAGAACGCGATGACCTGGGTGCCGTGCTCGGAGATGACCTTGCCGTTCTTGTCCTTCCTCGGCGCGTCGATGGAGATGCCGAGGGTGCGGGCGCCGGCCTGGATGGTCGCGAAGTCGCCGGTGAGGCCGATGAACTGGGGGTCGATGCCCTTGAGCCACTTGCCGAGCTCGTCCGGGTTGTCGCGGTCCGGGTCGGTGGTGACGAACACGACGCGCAGGTCGTCCTGTTCGGCCTTGGGCAGTTGCTTCTTGGCCACGGCGATGTTGCTCATGGTCGACGGGCACACGTCGGGGCAGTGGGTGTAGCCGAAGTAGATCAGGGTGGGCTTGCCCTCGGTCTCCTTGCGGAGGTCGTACTTCTTGCCCTGCGTGTCGGTGAGGACCAGGTCCGGCTTCTCGAACGGCTTGTCGAGGACGGTGGCGGCCTTCTCTGTGCCGGCCTCCTCCGACACCACGGCGACGGGCTTGTCGCTGTCGCCGCCGCTGCCGCAGGCGGTCAGGGTCAGAGAGGCGGCGGCGAGCAGAGCGGCCGCGGCGAAGGTCTTGGTGCGCATGAAAGGAATCCCAGATGTCGGTGACCCGGCGCGCACCGGATGTCCCCGCCCGAGGGGCGAGGATCCGGGGCGCGCCGTGCAACGGAAGCGGCGTCAGGCGTTGGAGCGCCGACGCCCGGCGAGTACGCCGTAGGCGACGCCCGCCGCGCCGACCACGATGCCGACGATGCCCAGGACGCGGGCGGTGGTGTCGGTGCCGTCGGAGGAGCCGGTGTCGGAGGCGGTGGTCTTGGCGGCGGCCTTCTCGGCCGACGCGGAGTCGGAGGCCTTGTCGCCCGACGAGCCGTGGTGCCCGTCCTCGGAGGCGGCGGACAGCTCCAGCACCGGGGCCGGGTTGTCGGGCTCCTCCTTGCCCTCCTGCGGCACCTCGATCCAGCGGACGACCTCCTTGTTGGAGTACGTCTGCAGGGCCTTGAAGACGAGTTCGTCGGCGTCCTCGGGCAGGGTGCCGATGGAGACCGGGAACTTCTGGAAGAAGCCGGCCTTGATGCCGTCGCCGTCGGCGGTCCAGGTGACCTTGGTGACGGCCTCGGAGATCTTCTCGCCGTGCATCTCCAGCGGCTTGTCCAGCTTGGACTTGGTGACCTTGATGTCCCAGCCGGGCACCGGCTCCGGCATGACCGAGGCCAGCGGGTGGTCGGTGGGGAAGTTGACCTCGAGCTTCGTCGTCGAGGCGTCGTCGCGCTCGTTGGGGACCTTGAAGTCCACGACCGCGTAGCCGCCCTTGGCGGCTTCCCCTTCGGGCTGCACGGTGACATGCGCGAAGGCGGGGGCGGACAGGGCGAGAACGGTGACACCGGCGGCGGCACCGGCCGCGGCGATACGGGAAACCTTCATGGAGGGAGCACTCCGCTGTGAGTCGGTCGGGATGAGGAAGAGGGATGCGCGCACGCGCGCGTGCCGCACGACGGCGGCTCCCCTCCGAGCCGTCCGGAAATCCGGGAATCAGAAGAATCCGGACAATCCGAAGAAGCGGAGTGGTGGTCGCGTCGCGTCAGGCGGCGAGGGCGAGTGCGGCTGCGGGAGCGGTGAAGGCCGGAGGGCCCCGCCGGATCACCGTGTGCTGCAGTGCGGTGGTGCACGGCATCTCGGGCACGGACCGCACGGCGTGAGCGGGGCACGGACGTGCCTCCGGCGCCCCCGGGAGTCCGGCACGCAGGGCGCGCACCAACGCGAACGCCGCCCGCAGGGAGCGCATCGGCGCCCCTTCGGTGACGCCCTGCGCCGACAGTTCGGTGAGCCGCAGCAGCGCCAGGTCGCCGTGGCGCAGCAGCCAGCCGGCGGCGATCGCCGCGAGGACATGGCCGAGCAGCATCGACAGGGACGGCCACAGCGAGGCCGGTGCGGCATCCGCGACTATGTGCGTGTGAGCGTCGCCCGTCGGCTGGAGCCGGGCGTCGGTGAGGATCTTGTGGGCCTGCGCCGGGCTGATCGCCGCCACCGTGGTGCCGCACAGGAGCCGCGCGGCCTGCTGGACCAGCGCGGCGTCGCTCGCGCCGGCCGGCACCGAGGACGTGGTGGCGGCGGCCGTACCGTGCTGCCCCAGCCCGAACAGGGTGTGCAGCACCATCTGGCCGACCGCGAGCAGTGCCGCGATGCCCGACAGTGAACGCACGCGCCCCGCGAGTGGGGCCGCCACCGCGGCCACCCCGAGGAACCCGGCGCCCAGCGTCCACAGCGGAATGCCCTCGCATGACGCCAGCACGTGACCTGCCCCGGCCAGCACGACGCAGACCGCGGCGAACACCGCGGCCCGCAGGATCCGGAGCGGGTGTCCGGAGCGCGTCGCGCGCGCGTGGGGGGCAGTCATGGCGGGCTCATCATCGCACTGGCCCCGCGGGCCTCGTGCGGCAGGTCCGCAAGATGCCGTACGACCGGAACGTCACCCTCTGGCCCCGCACGCCCCCACTTACACCAATGTTGGCTCCTGCATACACCGACCAGGACCAGGGCGCATCCGCCGTATGGGCGGCGTCACGTCAACTTCACGCTTACATGCGGGGACTCGGGGCAATACGTAACGGTATGTCGAGCCGCGGCCAGGAGGCTGGAGCATGAGCATCTGGTGGTCACTCCATCTGCGGCGCGAAGCTGCCAGCGTGCCCCTCGCCAGGCGCCTGCTCATCGGCACGATGGAGACCGCGGGCGTCGACCCCGACATCTCCTACGATCTCTCCGTCGCCCTCAGTGAGGCCTGCGCGAACGCCGTGGAGCACGGTGGGGACATGGCACGCGGCGGCTCCGGTTCGGAGGCGTACCGGGTTACGGCCTACCTCGACGGTGAGAAGTGCCGGATCGAGGTCGCCGACGCGGGCCCGGGTTTCCCGACGCCCCCCGCCGCCCGGCCCCGCCCGCCGATCCGGCCCGCGCACTCCGACGCGGAGAACGGCAGAGGACTGTGCCTCATCCAGGAGCTCGCCGACCACGTCCACATCGGCAACAAGCCGGGCCGGGGCGGTGCCGTGGTGAGTTTCGACAAGGTCCTCAAATGGCGCGAGGGTGCCGCGCCGCTGATGGCGGTCTGACACCGCGGTGGTGTTTCACGTGAAACACCACCGCCGTTGAAACACCACCGCCGTGTTTCACGTGAAACATCCCGCGAGAGTTCTGCCGCCCTGAGCCCCTACAGCGCACTCCAGTCCAGCGTCGTCCGTGCCAGCCCCGCCACCTGCGTGAGCAACGCCAGCCGGGCCGCACGGACCGCCTGCTCGGGGTCCATCACCAGCACCTCGTCGAAGAAGGCGCTGATCGCCTCGACCAGCGGCCCGGAGAC
Organism: Streptomyces sp. CA-179760; assembly: GCF_050937045.1. Classification (NCBI taxonomy): domain Bacteria; kingdom Bacillati; phylum Actinomycetota; class Actinomycetes; order Kitasatosporales; family Streptomycetaceae; genus Streptomyces; species Streptomyces sp. CA-179760. The sequence goes on along the minus strand of NZ_JBNJLZ010000001.1, from coordinate 4,738,405 downwards.
CTCGATCAGTGCCCCGAGGTCGTCCTCACGGCCCTGCAACGCCTGGCGTACGGCCTCGGCGCTCTCGGCGAGGCGCAGTTCGGCGGGTGCGGTCAGCAGGGACAGGTCGGCCGCCTCGACGCCGCCCTCGGGGAGGATGCGCACGACCCGCTGGAACGCGGCGGCGAGTGCCTCGAACGCCTCCGTGCCGATGTGCCGCTCCAGCGTGGCCAGCGTCCGGTCGCCGTGGGCGGGCCGGTCGGCCCACACCAGGACGGCCTGGACGAGCCGGTATTCGTGCCCGGCGTCCGTGAGCTGCTGCTCATAGCGCCGGGTGATCAGCTCGGCGGCCTCGGCGACCCGCTCGACCGGCACCTCGACGCCCTGCGCCGCATACCGTACGGCCGCCGCGCGCAGCCCGTCGCTGACCCGCACCCCGGCCACCGCGGGCAGGCTCCGCAGCACGTTGAGCAGGCCGATCGCGGCCCGGCGCACCCCGTACGGATCGGAACTCCCGGTCGGTGCGGCCCCGATGATGAACATGCCCGTCACCAGGTCGAACCGGTCGGCGAGGGACAGCACGGCACCCGCGTCCCCGGCGGGAAGGGCGCCGCCGGCGGAGCGCGGCAACTCCATCTCGGCGAGGGCCCGGGCGACCTCCGCGGACTCGCCGGCCCGGCGGGCGTACTCCTCGGCCATCACCCCGGCCAGTCCCGAGAACTCGATCACCATCTGGGAGGCCAGGTCGAACTTCGCCAGTGCGCCGGCGCGACGGACGACGTCCACCGTCTCCTGAGCCAGCCCGGCCCGCCCGGCCAGATCGAGGGAGAGGACGCCGAGGCGCTCGGCGCGGTCGGCGACCGTACCGAGCCGGTCCTCGAAGGTCAGCTTGTCCAGCCGGCTCCGGAACTCCGCCGGCGGCACCTTCAGATCCGCCCGCCAGAAGAACGCGGCGTCCTCGTAACGGGCCCGCAGCACCGCCTCGTTGCCCGCCCGCACCACGTCGTCGTCGCACAGGGCGTTGGCGAAGGTGACGAAGTGCGGCATGAGGCGCTCGCCGTCCAGCACCGGCAGATAGCGCTGGTGCTTGCGCATCACCGTGGTCAGGACACTCGCGGGCAGTTCGAGATAGCGCTCGTCGAACGACCCCCGCACGGCGTACGGGAACTCCAGGATGTCGGTGATCTCATCGATCAGTCCGGCCTGGCCCTCCACGTCGATCCGCCCGCCGACCTCGGCCGCCGCCTCCACGGCACCGCGCACGACCGCGCCGCGCCGGGACTCCCGGTCGAGCAGGATGCCGTGCATGTGCAGGAAGTGCGGGTAGCCCTCGGCGGCAGTCACCCGGACCTCCGGATAGGGGGCCTGGCGCTGCACCCGCGTCGTGTCGCCCGCGGAGAGGGAGGAGACCACCACGGGCAGGGGAGTTCGCCCCAGCAGCGCGAGCAGCCAGCGCACGGGACGCGAGAACGACAGCCCCGGGTCGCTCCACCGCATGTTGCGCCCGGCCCGCAGCCCGGACACGACCTCGGCCAGCAGCTCGCTGAGCACCTCGACGGCCGAGCGCCCCTCCTCGTGCCGGGTGAGCGCCACATACTCGACCCCCTTGACGTCGACGATCCGCACGTCCGTCGGTTCGGCGCCCTGGCTGCGGGCGAAGCCCAGCAACGCCGGGGTGGGAGCGCCCTCCTTGAAGGCGGCGGCGACCTTCGGCCCGCGCACGGTGCGCATCGTGTCCCGTTCACGCGGCTGCACGCCGTCGACCGTGATGACGATCCGGCGCGGTGTGGCCATCACGGTGATCGCGCCGTGCCCCAGCCGTGTGTCGGCCAGCTTCGCGGTGACCGACTCGCGCACCGCCTCGGTGGTGGCGGGCACGTCGGCGTACGGCAGTTCCTCCACGCCGATCTCGAAGAGCAGCGTCTCGACGCCGGGCACCTTGGGCAGCGTGGGCCGCTCGGCCAGTGCCGGTGTGGCCGCCACGCCGAGCGGATACTCCAGCACTGCCCGCCGCCGCTCCCACAGCTTCGCCGACTCGTGGGTCAGACCGCGCATCAGCGAGAACGCCTTGGCCCGCTCGGTGGTGCTGATGGCGCCGCGCGCGTCGAGCACGTTGAAGGTGTGGCTGCACTTGAGCACGTACATGTACGCCGGGACCGGCAGCTCCAGGTCGAGCAGGCGCCGGGCTTCGGCCGCGTACGCCTCGAAGAGCCGGTGGTTGGTGTCGAGGTCGGCGTCGTCGAGGTAGTAGCGGCTCATCTCGTACTCGTTCTGGCCGAACACCTCGCCGTACGTGATGCCCGGCGCGTAGACGATGTCCTTGAAATGGGACACGCCCTGAAGGTTCATCAGGATGCGTTCGAGGCCGTACGTGATCTCCACCGACACCGGATCCAGGGCGACACCGCCGACCTGCTGGAAGTAGGTGAACTGGGTGATCTCCATGCCGTCCAGCCAGACCTCCCAGCCCAGCCCCCAGGCGCCGAGCGCGGGCGAGGCCCAGTTGTCCTCGACGAACCGGACGTCGTGCGCGCCGAGGTCGACGCCGAGCGCCCTCAGGCTGCCCAGATACAGCTCCTGCGGGTTGCCGGGGTCGGGCTTGAGAATGACCTGGAACTGGGTGTGCGTCTGGAGCCGGTTGGGGTTCTCGCCGTAGCGCGAGTCGTCCGGCCGCACGCTCGGCTCCACGTAGGCCACGCTCCAGGGCTCGGGACCGAGCACGCGCAGCGCCGTGGCCGGGTTGGCCGTACCGGCTCCGACCTCGGTGTTCAACGGCTGCGTGATCATGCAGCCGTTGTCGCTCCAGTACTTCTGCAGGGTGAGGACGGCGTCCTGCATGGTCAGCGCCGTCTGGACGTTCTTCATGATCGAATCGCCTGTTCCCCGAGTCGGCCCGGCAAGGTCGGCCATGATCTCATAAGCCAACTACCGCTGACCTGCTGTTTTTTAACCCACGACCCCGTTGGCCGGATGCTTCCGGTCGATTCACAGCGGGCTCTCAGCCCAGCCTCATGAACCTGACGGCCGGCGTCCCTAGGTTCCACGTCCATGACGGGAAACCACAAGAACACCACGATCACCCGGCGCCGCGCCCTGGCGGTCGCGGGCGGCACGGTCGCCGCGGGCGGCCTGGCAGCTGCCGGCTACCAGTCGGCCTTCGCGGACACGACGACCACGAGCACGGCGACGACCACGGCGACGGCCACCTCCTCCGCGAGCTCCGGCACCTGCATGGAGCTGATGTCGAGTGTCACCGAGGGGCCGTACTACCTCGACGGCGCGCTGGTCCGGAAAAACATCACCGAGGGCAAGAGCGGCGTCCCGCTGACCCTGCGCCTGACCGTCGTGGACGCCACCGACGGCTGCACCCCGGTCCCCGGCGCGGCCGTGGAGATCTGGCACTGCGACGCCTGGGGCTACTACTCCGGCTACACCACCGCCAACCCCGGCGGCTCGGCCCCGGCCGAGAGCGAGGACGGCTCCACCGCGAACGACAAGACCTATCTGCGCGGCTACCAGGTCGCCAATGCCAACGGGGTCGTCAAGTTCGAGACGATCGTCCCGGGCTGGTACACCCCCCGCACCTGCCACATCCACCTGAAGGTCCACACCGGTGGCGCGAAGGAGGACGGTACCTACGAGGGCGGCAAGGTCAACTTCACCGGCCAGCTGTTCTTCGACGACGAGATCGCCGAGTCGATCTTCGCCCTGGAGCCGTACAGCAAGCACAGCGGCAGCTACACGAAGCTCGCCGACGACATGGTCTACGACGGCGGCGGTGCGTCCAGCGGCCTGCTCACGCTCGAAGCGGTGCACAAGAAGGACCCGTCCAAGGGCTACAAGGGCTTCCTCACCCTGGGCATCGACCCGGACGCCGAGAACACGGGCGCGGGCGGCGGCGGCACACCCCCGAGCGGGGGCGGCGGCACACCCCCGAGCGGTGCCCCCGCTCCCTCGTCATCCCCCTCTTCCTCTTCCTGAGGTACGGCGATGAACAGCCGTGAGGACGAGTCGCTCGCCGAGGCCGCCGTCGACGCGCTGGTCGGCCAACTGGCCCTGGCCCCCAAGCCGGGCCTGCCCGACCCGCGTGATCTGACCGCCCGGGCCACCCACCGCGACCACAGCGCCCTGCGCTGGTCGGCCAGGGCGCTGCTGCCCGGCCTCACGGCGATGGCCGCGGCGGCCCGCCGCACGGGCGAGCCCAGCGCACGGCTCCGGGCGGACCTCGGCGCGATCGGCCGCTCCACCGAACACACGGTGGGTCTGACGGGCGGCGGCCACCGGGGCGCCCTGTGGACGCTCGGCCTGCTGGTCGCGGCGGCGGCGCTGAACCCTGGGGCGCGACCGGCCGACACGACAGCCCTGGCCAAACAGCTCGCCGCCCACCCGGACCGCCGCGCCCCCCGCCGCCCCTCACGCGGCTCCACGGTGTCGGCCCGCTACGGCGCGGCCGGTGCGAGGGGCGAAGCCAGGGCCGGCTTCCCGCACGTCCGCCGCGCCCTGACCACCCTCTCCACAGCCCGCGTCCAGGGCGCGACCGAGCCCCAGGCCCGTCTGAACGCGTTGCTCACGGTGATGTCCACACTCCAGGACACCGAACTTCTGCACACGGCGGGCCCGCTGGGCCTGCGCCATGTGCAGGCGGGGGCGCGCGGTGTCCTGGAGGCGGGAGGTACGGCGACGGAGCCGGGTACCGAGGCTCTGCGGGCCCTGGACACCGACCTCACCAGCCGTGCCTGGAGCCCGAGCGGCAGTGCGCCCCTACTGGCGGGCGCACTGTTCCTGGACTGTCTGCTCTAGTCGGTCTTCAAGGAGGCCATCCACGCCTCGACCTCGTCCGACCGTCGGGGCAGCGCCGCACTCAGATTGCGGTTGCCGTCCTCCGTGACGAGGATGTCGTCCTCGATGCGCACACCGATGCCCCGGTACTCCTCCGGCACGGTCAGATCGTCGGCCTGGAAGTACAACCCGGGCTCGACGGTCAGGCACATCCCGGGCTCCAGCACACCGTCGACGTACGTCTCGGTCCGCGCGGCAGCGCAGTCGTGCACATCCATGCCGAGCATGTGACCCGTGCCGTGCAGCGTCCACCGCCGCTGAAGCCCCAGCTCCAGCACCCGCTCCACCGGCCCCTCGACGAGCCCCCACTCGACCAGCTTCTCCGTCAGCACCCGCTGTGCGGCATCGTGGAAGTCCCGGTACTTCGCGCCCGGCCGCACGGCCGCGATCCCGGCCTCCTGGGCCTCGTACACCGCGTCGTAGATCTTCTTCTGGAGCTCGCTGAACCGCCCGTTCACCGGCAGCGTGCGCGTCACGTCCGCCGTGTAGTAGGTGTGCGTCTCCACACCCGCGTCGAGCAGCAGCAGATCACCCGAGCGCACGGGCCCGTCGTTGCGCACCCAGTGCAGCGTGCAGGCGTGCGGTCCGGCCGCGGCGATCGTGCCGTAGCCGACGTCGTTGCCCTCCACACGCGCGCGGAGGAAGAAGGTGCCCTCGATGTACCGCTCGGAGGTCGCCTCGGCCTTGTCGAGGACCTTCACCACGTCCTCGAAGCCGCGCACGGTCGAGTCGACCGCCTTCTGCAGCTCGCCGACCTCGAAGTCGTCCTTGACCAGTCGGGCCTCGGAGAGGAAGACCCGCAGCTCCTCGTCGCGCTCGGCGGTGACCTTGTCGGTCAGCGCGGCCTCGACGCCGGCGTCGTACCCGCGTACGACCCGTACCGGCCCGGTGGCCTCGCCCAGCGCACCGGCCAGCTCGCGCACGTCGGAGGCGGGGATGCCGTACAGCTGCTCCGCCTCGGTGAGCGAGTGCCGGCGGCCGACCCACAGCTCGCCCTGGCCGTCCAGCCAGAACTCGCCGTTCTCCCGGTCGGAACGCGGCAGGAGATAGATCGTCGCCTCGTGGCCCTCGTTCCTGGGCTCCAGGACGAGGACGCCGTCCTCCGTCTGGTTGCCGGTGAGGTAGGCGTACTCGACGGAGGCGCGGAAGGCGTACTCGGTGTCGTTCGAGCGGGTCTTCAGGTTGCCCGCGGGGATCACCAGACGCTCGCCCGGAAAGCGCGCGGACAGCGCGGCCCGGCGGGCGGCGGTCTCGGCGGCCTGGGGGACGGGCTGAAGGTCACGCAGTTCGGTGTCGGCCCAGCCGCTCTTCATGTTCTCGGCAAGCTCGTCGGACACGCCGGGGTACAGTCCGTTCTTCCGCTGCTTGATCGGCTCTTCGCTCTCGTCCGGGGTCGCCGGTGTGAGCTCCTCCGCCACGGTCATCCTCCTCGATACGGCACTGGACCGTCCTCCACTGTACGGCGGCGCGGAAGACGTCTCAGGGCGATGACGAGGAGCGTTACTCGAACCGCACCGTCAGCAGCACGACGTCCTCCGTACCCTCCGCCGCGTCCAGCCCGTCCGGCAGCACGCTCCGCAGGACGTGGTCGGCGATCGCGCCCGGGTCGTGCCGCAGCGCGCGCGGCACTCCGGCAGCCGCCGCGTGCAGCCGGGCGAAGGCGCGGTCCGTGGTCTCGCCGGTGCGGTGCAGCAGCCCGTCGGTGTACAGCAGAACCGTCTCTCCAGGTTCGGCGAGGATCTCCACGCTCGGCGCCTCCCAGCAGGCGAGCATGCCCAGCGGGGCGGAGACCGAGGTCTCCACGAATTCCGTGCGGCGCTGTCCGATCAGCAGCGGCGGACTGTGCCCGGCACCGGCCAGCGTGATCTTGCGGGCGGCCGGTTCGCAGTAGCCGAAGAGCGCGGTGGCCGAGCGGGCCGGCTCGGTCAGCCGCAGCAGCAGCTCCAGATCGGACAGGACCGCGACCGGATCCTCCCCCTCCATCACGGCGTACGCCCGCAGGGAAGCCCGCAACCGGCCCATGGCCGCGACCGCGCTGGGCCCCGACCCGGTGACGGAGCCGACGGCGAGGCCGAGGGCGGCGTCGGGCAGTGGCAGCGCGTCGTACCAGTCGCCGCCGGCTCGCGGGCCGGTGCGGTGCCGGGCGGCGAGCTGGACGCCGGACACCCGCGGCAGCCGCGAGGGGAGCAGCTCGTCCGACATCGTCGCCATGGCCGTACGCGTGCGCTCCAGTTCCAGGAGCCGGGCGAGGTGTTCGGCGGCGTACCGGACGTACAGCCCGATGAGGTGGCGCTGGCGCTCGCTCGGCTCGGCGGGTTCGTCGTAGAGCCAGACGGCGGCCCCGAGGCGGCCCGCGGCCCCGGTGGACAGAGGGAGGGCGAAGCTGGCGGCATAGCCGAGACGGGCCGCGACCTCGCGGTGACGGGGGTCGAGCCCCTCCGTCGCGAACAGGTCGGGCTCGGCGATCCCGTCCTCGCCGCCCGGCAGCCCGTCGAGGATCCGGCCGTAGGACAGGGCGCTGCGCGGCACGGTCTCGATGTGGCCGAGGTCGGCGCGAGCCAGGCCCAGGCCGATGGTGGTGTCCGGGCCGAGGCCGTCGCCGGGTTCCAGGACGACGAGGCCGCGCCGGGCGCCCACGAGGGCGGCGCCGGCTCGCAGCACTTCCTGGAGCGCCTCGTCGAGCACGGCCGTACGGGCCAGGCGCTCGGTCAGTTCGTGGAGAGTGGTGAGGTCGGAGACCCAGCCGGCGAGACGGTCCTGCAGTACCGCGCCGGGTGGTGCCGGGGTGTTTGCGGGGACAGCCGGGGAGGTACCCGACGCGCCGGGCGCGACAGTGTGTGCGGGTGCCGGAACCGTTGAATCGATTCCGGCCACTTTCGGAGGGTGCGGGGCGTTCATGGTCTCCGGCCTTCCGACCGGCGCGTACTGCTCAAAAGCATCGCAAACCCCCATGTCATTCTGCGCCGCCAGCAGTGTCTCCACATGTACACGCACTCGTGAGGAGATGTCCAGCATTGTCCTGCCGGGATTCCTGGTGTCCGTGAGCCCCGAGGGAGTAACTCCCCTTCCTCTTGCTGAAATGTAAAGTTGGCTTAAAACTGCAGCAGTGGACGGCTTATTGCGGTCGACTGGGCTTGCTCGACGGAGCGTCACGACGGTCGTGATGGGTACGTACTCGGTGAAGGCCAGGGGTGGTTGGGAATCACCCGGAACCTGGCGACGGACCCGGGCGTCCTATCCACCGACGACCGTGCCCCATCCTCCCGTGGCGGAGGCGGAGAGAAATACGCGCGACGGCAAACGCCATACTTCGCCACCCCTACGCCACGCCCGTGCTTTTGATACACGCAGTATGGGCGGGACGGCCGCGGAGGCAGCCAAAGCTCGACCCATAGGGGTTCCCCCTGCTTCAGGCAGGGGTGTGATGCGCCAACAGGTACGCACAGTGAAGTGATCGACACATGTTGTGATGTGGACCACGGTGTTGCCAGGCGTGCAACGGAAAGGAACGAGCGCTCATGCGCGAGATCCTCGGAAGGCGACGCAGGCTCCTGTCCAAGCGCGGTGACGGGACGCCTGAGCTGATCGGCGCGGCCCTGACCTACGCGACGGAATGGCAGTGGCCCGTACTCCCGGGCGTGGCGGCGGACCCGCAGGTGTCGGGCCGTTGCGGCTGCCCCGACGCCGAGTGCACGGTGCCCGGCGCGCACCCCTTCGACCCCGGCCTCCTCGCGGCCACCACCGACGGACGCATGATCCGCTGGTGGTGGGGCAACCGGCCCACGGCGCCGATCGTCATGGCCACCGGCGGAAAGGCGCCCTGCGCGGTCTCACTGCCCGCCCTGCCGGCCGCCCGCGCCCTGGAGGCGCTCGACCGGATGGGCATGCGGCTCGGCCCGGTCGTCGCCTCCCCCGCCCGCTGGGCGATCCTCGTGAAGCCGTACTCCATGGAGCAGCTCGGCGAACTGCTCTACGCCAAGGACTTCGTGCCCGGCTCCCTCCGCTTCCACAGCGAGGGCGGCTATCTGGCCCTGCCCCCGTCCGGGACGCCCCAGGGCGAGATCCGCTGGGAGCGGGCACCGCTGCCCGGCTCCGCCTCCCCGTGGGTGCCCGATGTCGAGGCCGTGGTGGACGCCGTGGTCGAAGCCCTCACTCGTACGGGTGTGAGCGCGCCCGAGTTCTAGGACCGTCGGGCGCGCCGGGCCCGGCGTCGGCCTCGGGGCGTTAAGTTCCGGGGTCATGCCGCGTCATGCCGGGGGCCGCTCCCGGGACCCCGAAAGGCCAGACTGCTCGCCCTCGCGGGCGTCGTGGCGGTGTGCGCGGTCGCGCTGCCGCTGGCGGTGGCGTCCGCGGGATCCGTACATTCCGATCGACATTCTGATCGGTATTCCGATCGGCATTCCGTTCGTTCGGAGGGCGCCGCCGAACGCGGTGGGCCCGCCTCCGGTTCCGGACAGGGCGAGGTGCGTCCCGCCCCGGGCGGCCCCTTCGCAGGCGCCGACGGCAAGGCGCTCGGGACGTCTCGACGCACGCCCTCCGCCGTTCCCGCCCTGCCCACGCTCGGCCAGGGCCTGGCGACCGCGGTGCGCTGCGGTCCCGAAGTCTCCTCCCCCGACGGCATCGAGGCGCAGACCTGTGTCGTGACGCAGGGTGCGCGGACCTGGGCGCGGACCTACTACCGCAACGCGACCGGCGAGGCGCTGGACGCCGTACTGACCCTGATGGAGCCCGGTGCCCGGACCGTGCGGATGACGTGTGCGGTGAGCGCCGAGGACGAGCCGCGGACATGTGAGACGCCCCGGGAGCCGGTGCGGGGGGATCTGGCGGCGTACACGGCGGTCGCGGAGTTCGCCCGGCGGGCGGGCCAGGGGCCGCTGCTGCTGCGCTCGGGTAGTAACTCACCTGCGTGGACAGGTAGTTGACGAACGGGCGCGTCCGGTGAACGGTCGCGGGCACGAAAAGACCCGGTTGCTGGCGACGGGGGATGCACCAGCAACCGGGCTACAGGAACGGTAACAAGAGATCGGCGGTTCGCAAATTCGATCTCGCCCTTTCCAGTCACCGACTGGCTTGTCTCCAGCGGGAGTTGTGAGGGCGGTCACCCGTCCCGGGCCGCGCGGGTCCGGCCGGCCGGGGTGGCGGCCGGCCGGACCCGCGCGGCGCACATCAGCTGAGCGTGACCTGCCGGTTGGTGAGGCCGCCGCGGGCGCGGCGCTCGTCCGGGGTGAGCGGCGCTTCCGTGGCCAGGGCGGCGGCGAGGCGCTCGGCGAACTCGGCCGCCGGCTTCTCCACGTCCTCGGCCGTGACCCCGCTCGGCAGGTCCCACACCGGCACTGTGAGCCCGTGAGCGCGGAAGGAGCCCACCAGGCGGGTGCCCTCGCCGAGGCTGGAGCGGCCCGCGGCGTGCAGCCGCGCGAGAGCGTCCAGAAGCTGCTCCTCGGCGTGGGGCATGACCCACCGCAGATGGTTCTTCTCCGGCGTCTCGCACCAGTAGGCGGCGTCCACGCTCTGGAGCTTGACGGTCGGGATGGCCGCGGCGTTGGCCCGCTCCAGGGAGGCGGTCACCTCCGGCGTGGCGTTCTCCGTGTCCGGGACCCAGAACTCGAATCCGCTGTGCACTTCTGGCGCGAAGGTGCCCTCAGGGTCGAGCAGATCCTGCAGCCGCGGACCGTCGGCCGGTGCGCGGCGGCCCTGCACGGGCGTACCGGGCTGGGCCTCCAGGGCGCGCTGGAGGGTGTCGGCGAGGTCGCGGCTGATGTCGCCGGACGCGGTGTCGTTCTGCAGGCCGAGCAGGACCGAGCCGTCGTCGCGGCGCAGGGCGGGCCAGGCCATCGGCAGGACCGTGGCGAGGGTGACCGCGGGGACGCCCTCGGGCAGGCCGTCCTTCAGGGGCAGCTCGACCGTGGCCGCCGGGACCAGCTCGCGCAGGGCCACCCAGTCGCACTCGCCGGGCAGGCCCTCGAAGGGGCGGTGCACCAGCTCGGTCGCGGCGTGCGACGCGGCCCGGCCGTGACAGGCCTTGTAGCGGCGGCCGCTGCCGCAGGGGCAGGACTCGCGGGCGCCTACAACCGGGACCTCGCCATCCGTGATCTGCGGGCGCTTGGCCTTCGTCTGGGGTCGCTTCTTGGCCATCGATGGGTCTCCCGGTTACGGCTCGTCTCGGACGTTCGCGAGCCTAGCCGTTCGGGCCTCGGGCGACGGGATCCTGTGGACAACACTCGATCCAGCGCGGCGGACGGGCACTCGGCCGGAGCGGTGGACGGGCACTCGATCCAGCGCGGCGTACGGGTACTCGGTCCGACGCGGGTACGGATGCTCGGTCCGACGCTCAGTCCATGTCGTCGAAGGCGTCCGCGAAGTCGAGCCCGGGTATCTGGGACACCGCCGGGGCCGCGACGCGCGTCACGAAGTCGTCGCGGCGGTGGCCGGCGTCCGGGTCGTACACGTCGTCGTGGACGATGACCCACACGGTGACCTCGCCGCGGATGTCGTCGCGGACGCCCCAGTCGTCGGCCAGCGCGGTGATGATGTTCAGCCCGCGGCCGCCGTGGGCCGTGACCGACGGGGTCGCCGGGGCGGGGCGGGTCGGGCCGCCGCCGTCCGTGACCTCGACGATGAGCCGGCCCGCCGGGTCCACGCACCACGCGGCACGGACGTCGCCGTCACCGGAGAGGGCGTCGCCGAGAGGTCTGCCGTGCTTGCACGCGTTGCTCAAAAGTTCGGAAAGGATCAATACAGCATCGTCGATGACCGAATCCGCTACGCCACCGCTGTGCAACTGTGAACGCATACGGTGCCTTGCTTTCCCCACGCCCGCAGGGCCATGGGGTACGGCCATGCTCGACGACGTGGGCACCTCTTGTGCCACCACCAACGCCACCCCCGAGACCTCCTTCGCCCCACGCCACGGTGTGGATGCCCCATTGGCCTGTACCGGAAACCGGCCAATCAACGTCCTGTGACGCATTCACCACGATCGAATACGGAACGAACGCGCCGGAGCACTCCCCGTAATCGCGTGGCTTGATTTCGTCGGTGCGGCCGGGACGGGAGGATCCCGCCCGTCAAGGTGTGGGGTCAAGAGGTGTGCGTGGGTCTGGTGGGACTTGTGTGGTCGGCCTCAGCGGCCGAGGCGGTCCAGCACGGCGCGCGGACGATTGGTGATGATGGCGTCGATTCCGAGGTCGATGCAGAGATCCACGTCCTCCGGCTCGTTCACGGTCCACACGTGCACCTGGTGGCCGGCCCGCTTCAGGCGCTCCACGTAGACAGGGTGGTTGCGCACGATCCGGATCGAGGGGCCGGCGATCCCCACGCCCGGGGGCAGTCGCCCGTCCCGCAGCCGGGGTGAGACGAACTGCGTCAGATAGACCGTCGGCAGGGTCGGGGAGGCGGCCCGCACCCGGTGCAACGAGCGGGCCGAGAAGCTCATCACCCGCACCCGGGACTCCTCGGCGGCGGCCGGGGCGTCGAGGCCGAAGCGCTTCAGCAGGGCCAGCAGCCGCTCCTCGACCTGTCCCGCCCAGCGCGTGGGGTGCTTGGTCTCGATGGCCAGTTCCACCCGGCGCCCGGCGTCGGCGACGAGTCCGAGCAACCGCTCCAGGGTGAGTACGGAGGTCGCCTCGCGGTCCTCCGGGGGGTGCTCCCAGTCGGGCTCCTCGTCGCGCCCCTTCCAGGCCTCGCGCGTCTTCCACGAGCCGAAGTCCAGGGCGGCGAGGTCGGCGAGCTCCAGGGCGGAGACCGCGCCCCGGCCGTTGGACGTACGGTTGATCCGGCGGTCGTGCACGCACACGAGGTGGCCGTCGGCGGTGAGGCGCACATCGCACTCGAGGGCGTCCGCGCCGTCCTCGATCGCCTTGGTGTACGCGGCCAGGGTGTGCTCCGGGGCGTCCTCGGAGGCCCCCGGTGGGCGACGACTTGAATCACATGCTGCCGAGCGTGGGTCACCGCGTCATGGTGCCACCGAGTCCGGGTACGCGTCCGGTCGTACGGACCCGACGGATTCACAGGTCCGGACGGAGGCATTGGAATTGCATCCTTTTCGACGGTAATGACCTATATAAAGAATGGCCGCGGACTCACAGCCACCGCTTATGGTGCTCTGACGTCCCGTGGGAAAAGCTGACGGCATACAAAGGGACAAGCACAGCTGTATCGCGCCGGACCGTCGCCAGCGTGAAAAGCGTGACCGAGTGCGACCCAGGAAAAGCAGCCGTGGATCGAGGAGAGAAGCTGTGAGCACCGAGAACGAGGGCACCGCGGTACCCCCCGCCCCGTCAGCACCCCCCGTGCCGGTGGATGCTCCCGCTGCTCCGGCGCCCCAGGGGCCGTACGGGCAGGGCGCCCGGGGGCAGGCCGCCCATGGAGAGGGCGCCGCTGGTGGCGCCGGTCATCCCGGTGACTCCTCCTCCGCCCCCGACCCTGCCTGGCCGCCGCCCCCGCCCCCGGCCACCCCGTTGTACGGCGACGGCGGTGCCGGTTACGGAGCGGGCGGCTGGGGTTCCTCCTACCAGCAGCCGGCGCCGAAGCCCGGCCGCGGCCGCAGTGGCCTGGTCGTCGCGATCCTGGCGGCCGCGCTGGTCGCGGGCGGTCTGGGCGGCGGCCTCGGCTACACCCTGGCGAAGAACAACGACGAGAGCTCCGGCTCCACGACGGTCTCCGCCTCCACCAGCGGCGGCGACGTCAAGCGCGACCCGGGCACGGTCGCGGGCGTGGCCGCCAAGGCGCTGCCGAGCACGGTCACGATCGAGGCCGAGAGCAACAGCGGCGAGGGCGGCACCGGCACGGGCTTCGTCTTCGACAAGCAGGGCCACATCGTCACCAACAACCACGTGGTGGCGGGAGCGGTGGACGGCGGCAAGCTCACCGCCACCTTCCCGAGCGGCAAGAAGTACGACGCCGAGGTGGTCGGCCACGCGCAGGGCTACGACGTGGCGGTCATCAAGCTCAAGGAGGCCCCCTCCGACCTGAAGCCCCTCACCCTCGGCGACTCCGAGAAGGTGGCCGTCGGTGACGCGACCATCGCGATCGGCGCCCCCTTCGGTCTGTCCGACACGGTGACGACGGGCATCATCAGCGCCAAGAACCGTCCGGTCGCCTCCAGCGACGGCAGCGGCAGCCAGGCGTCGTACATGAGCGCCCTGCAGACCGACGCCTCGATCAACCCGGGCAACTCCGGCGGTCCGCTGCTGGACGCGCAGGGCAATGTCATCGGCATCAACTCCGCGATCCAGTCCACCGGCAACGGCGGCTTCGGCACCGGCCAGTCCGGTTCGATCGGCCTGGGCTTCGCCATCCCGATCAACCAGGCCGAGTACGTCGCCCAGGAGCTGATCAAGACCGGCAAGCCGGTGTACGCGAAGATCGGCGCGTCCGTCTCCCTGGACGACAGCTCGGACGGCGCGCAGATCACCGACCAGGGCGCGGGCGGCGCCGCACCGGTCGAGCCCGGCGGCCCGGCCGCCAAGGCGGGCCTCAAGCCCGGCGACGTCATCACCAAGCTCGATGACCGGGTGATCGACTCCGGCCCCACCCTGATCGGCGAGATCTGGACCCACAAGCCCGGCGACAAGGTCACGATCACCTACGAGCGCGGCGGCAAGCAGCAGACGGTCGACGTCACCCTCGGTTCGCGCAGCGGCGACAACTGACCCCCACCCGCGCGCACCGACCCGTTACCCTTGTCCCCGCGCCGCCGATCACGGCCGGCGCGGGGAGGCGTGCCCGAGCGGCCGAAGGGAACGGTCTTGAAAACCGTCGTGGCAGCGATGTCACCGTGGGTTCAAATCCCACCGCCTCCGCGCAGGTCATAGATGTGCTGGTCAGAAGGGGTGCCTCTCACTGAGAGGCACCCCTTCCACGTTGAGCTGTCTCACCTTGATCCGGGGCTGTCGCGTTGTGGATCACTGCGTGTGGACCAGGCGTGGACCAGATATTTGTCCGCGCAGGTCTCTCACCAGGTGTTTTGGGCCATGTGTGAGACAGCCTGCCTATGGGTGGCGCGAGGAAGCAGCTCGGTGAAGCTGTTGAGTGACTCCTTGGAGGAATGCCCCAAGTTCGTGTCGGTCCCTGCCCCGAGTCTTGAGTGCGTGGCAGTTGGGACACAGGGCCTTAACGCTCGCCGACCTGGAGTCGGACACGGCGGCTCCAGAACGCCGGGAAGCGCCGCCTCGCCGCCGCGCAGTCGCGCCGGCCCCGCTCCCGGCAGAACCGGATCGGCAACGCGGCCGCGCGCCGCGACGCCCGCGCCCTGTCCCGGGTGCGGCACTCCGACGCCTGGTTGTGGTGACGGAAGGAGCGTTCCCCCAGTTCCAGTCCTTGTGGGCCGACCACGACTGGGCCTCCGGCACCTGGTGGCCCCTTCCCTGAGCAGATCGTGTCACCCGCGATGTCACCCCGTTCGTCACCCCGCGGTGTGACGTGCCGTTCGGCGTTGCTTCCTAACGTCGGATCCCGGCGAGGCATCCGGTCGACGCCGGGGAACACCAGGGAGATCTACGTCATGCTGGAAGCACTGGCCGTCGTCGCGATCGTCGTCTACGTCGTGGGGCGCCAACTGCTCGGTGAACCGCTGCGGGGCAAGCGGGTGATCCTGCTTCCTGTCATCCTGACGGCGATCGGGGCGAAATCGCTGAGCGGGGACGTCACCCAGGCCGACGTCGGGGTTCATCGCCGTCGGCGCTGTCGGTGCCGCCGTGATCGGGATCGGCCAGGGTGCGACGCTCCGTCTGGAGCACCGCGACGGCGGCCTCTGGGGCCGGATGCCGCTGGGCGGGCTCTGGTGGTGGGCTGCCCTGATCGCGACACGGATTGCCCTGATGCTGATGGCAGGGGCGGCGGGAGCCCACGTCGCGGCCTCGACCGAGCCGATTCTTCTGACACTCGGCCTCAACCGGCTCGGCCAGGCCGCGGTCGTCACCCTTCGTGCGCACCGGTCCAGCATCCCCTTCGCTCCGGAGAAGGACGGCTCGGTGTTCCTGGGCGGCCGGGACTCGAAATCCTCCGGGGCCTCGAACCGACGTGGACAGTCGTGATCCGCTTTCTTCGGGACGGTCAGGCGGAGGAATATCGTGAGCATGTGCTGTTCGCCATGACCTGGCTCACCAGAGCGGGAGTCTTCGCCGCCGCGGGGTCGGCGTCTTCCTCCACTCCTCGCTCGGCCCCGTCGCGCTGCCGGTCGCCGTCACCGTGTACATCCTGTGCGGAATTCTCATGGTCGGGTGGGCCGTCCTGGAGCGGCGGCAAACGGCCGGCCGCCGGGTGATACCGGTCGTCCTCGGTGTCATCACGGTGCTGTCCTGCGTGGTGAGTGCGCAGAGCGGCATCATGTTGATGGCCGGTCTGGCCGTTGTGACAGTGATCGCCGCCGCCGCGGATCCCCGGCTGGCCGTCGGCTGGACGATGTTCGCCGCGGGAGCCACCGCCGTGACCGCCACCTCACTCCTGACCCGGTCCGCCGGACACAAAGCACTGGAGATCATGCTGCTACTGGCCGTCGGACTCCTGGCGGGCCTCAACCGTCGCTCGTACCGGGTCCGGGCCGAGCAGAACGCGGTCCTGCTGGCCCAGGCCGAGGAGCTGCGCGCCCAGCAGGAGCGCGGCGCCGTCCTCGACGAGCGCACCCGTATCGCTCGCGAGATCCACGACGTGCTGGCGCACTCTCTGGGGGCCCTGAGCATCCAGATCCAGACGGCCCGCGCACTGCTCGCCGAGCCCCTCGACACTGTGACCCGACCTGATCCGGCTCGCGCCGATGCTGTACTCGGGGTGGCACATCGGCTGGCCTCCGAGGGGCTGCAGGAGACCCGGCGTGCCGTCCACGCCCTGCGATCCGGCGCCCGGCCGCTGAACGAGGAACTGGCCGCGATGGCTGAAGCCCACCAGCAGCGGCACGCGGCCGCCGTCGACCTGCAGGTGGACGGCACTCCTGGGTCCCTGCCGCCGGAGCAGACCCTCGCCCTGGTACGCACGGCCCAGGAATCGCTCGTCAACGCGGCCAAACACGCACCCCACCGACCCGTCACTCTCACGCTGACCTATGAGGACCATGACGTGACCCTGCAGATAACCAACCCGCTGGGCGGCACATCGAACGACGGCTTCGCCACCGTCGACGGCGGCTACGGGCTGACCGGCATGCGCGAACGTCTGCTGTTCCTCGGCGGAACCCTCACCGCGGGTGCCGTCGACGGCCGGAGCCCCGGTGGGGCCGGTGAGCTGTGGACGGTCACGGCGCGGGTACCGCGGTGAACCAGCCTCGGGAAACCGAACGCCCACTGCGCGTCGTCGTTGCCGACGACCAGGCCAGTGTCCGCGAAGGCCTGTCCCTGATGCTGGACCTCCTCCCCGACATCGACGTCGTGGGCTCCGCGGCCGACGGACAACAAGTACTGGACCTGGTAGCCGAGTTGAGCCCCGATGCCGTCCTACTGGACCTGCACATGCCGGTGATGGACGGCATCGAGGCCACTCGGCGGCTGACGGCCGAACACCCGGAGGTGGCCATCGTCGTCCTCACCACGTATGCGGACGACCGTTCCGTGCTCGACACACTCCGGGCCGGCGCACGCAGTTACCTGACCAAGGACGCCGACCGAATGCACATCGCGGCCACCCTGCACAGCGCGGCGGCCGGCCTGTCCGTACTGCACCCTCAGGTGCAGGCAACACTCCTCGCCGCCGCTTCAGGCACAGCCGTGTCCGACCGGCCCGCGCAGAAACTCCCGGACGGCCTGACCCGCCGCGAGGCCGAGATCCTCACGCTCATCGCTCAGGGCCTCAACAACGCCGAGATCGCCGACCGGCTCTTCCTCAGCGGTAACACTGTCAAGACTCACATCAACCGCGTCTTCGCCAAGACCCACTCCCGCGACCGCGCGGCGGCCACGCTGTACGCGCGTCGACATGGGCTGGCGTGAGGCGGTACCGCCCGAACGCCCTGTGGACTACCCGTACCTGGTACGACGCGGACCCTCATCACCGCGTTGGGCTGGCCCTTCGGAAACGGGTTCAAGCACACGGCCGGCTTCCCCGGCCCGGTGCCATCGCGGACGCGAAAGCCGACACCGTCCACTTCTTCGAAGAGAACACGCCCCGCGTTTTCGGTCTCGCCTTCGACGACATCGACCTGGCCGAGGTCGTCCCGCACGACCAGGCCGTTTCTGACGGCTCTTGGTGGGCTGGGTGGATCTCGTAGTCGGCCGGGCAGGACGTCGGTATGGTGCGGCGACACGAGCTCACGGACGCGCGCTCGGCGAGTTCACCGACCAGCGCCGCCAGCCGGGCGCTGCCTGAGTTGGCCGCGGCTTCCATCCGCAGCTGCGCCACCGCCTGCCGGGCCACGTCCTCCCAGTCGGCGTGCACCTCCCGCATCCGCGGATCCGTGAAGATCAGCCGTACCCAGATGTCCTCCCTGGTCATGATGGCGCTGCCGTCGTACACGGCACCCGGCACGTAGTCCTCGAAATACCGCTCCCCGATCGGAGTGGCGAAGTCGGAGTCGCTCAGGGACATGGCGGAGCCTGTCGTCATTCGCGGTACTCGCGATCCTTGGCCTTCGAGATCCGGTCGGTTGCTGTAGTTCGGTGCTTCGCAGCTGCCGCTCAACCGGTCGTGAGGTCTTCCAGCACGTCGCGCTCCAGGGCGGCGGAGGCGGCGACGACGCCGCCCATGATGGCGCCGCTGACGCCGGCCGCCGCCACGTCCTGGCCGGTGAGGAGGAGCCCGGGGACGTGGGTGTGGGCGCCGAGGTCGCGCAGGGCGAACCGCTCCGGGGTGTGGGCGAGGGACATGAAGTCACCCCTCTCCCTGCCGAGGAAGTGGTTGAAACTCAGCGGTGTCGCCAGTTCGGTGTGGTCGATGCGGCCCTCCAGCTGGGGACAGAAACGGATGACCTGGCCCAGCAGTTCCTCGGTCAGCCTGCCCTTGAGGCGCTCGTAGTCGGCGCCGCGGCGCATCCAGGCACTGCCCGCGTACGGCTCGAACAGCGACCAGGTGGTCAGCCCCGCGATGTCGATGGTGGTGCGTCCCGGATACCGGCTTTCCCAGGACGGATCCTTCAGGGACGGGAAAGTGAGGAAGTACGTCGGCATGGCGTGGTGCTCGGGGTCGGCCTCGAACGCGGCTATCTCGCCGTCGATGTCGGGTCCGGCGTGAGCCCAGATGTTGGCCGGATCCAGGTCCAACCGGTCGCCCGATTCGCGGATGCCGATGTTGAGCATGACGTAAGTCTGTGAAGGGCCGATGGCGCGCAGGGAGTCGACGAGCGGACCGGGGGCCGAAGCCTCGCCCGGCACCATCCGCGTCAGGGTGTTGAGCGCACCGGCGTCGCTGACGACCAGCGGGGCCCGGAAACTCCTCCCGTCAGCCATGACGATTCCGCAGGCCGAGCCCTTGTCGTCCAGCATGACGGTCGCGACCTCCGCGGAGATCAGGACGGCTCCTCCGGATGCGGTGATCACGTCTGTCGCCGTCTCCGCCAGTCGCGCGGAGCCTCCGACGGGGAAGTTCGCGCCGTTGATGTAGTGGCGGATGAGCATGGCGTGCATGCCGAACGAAGCGCGACCGGGGGCGAGGGAGTAGTCACCGTAGTGGCCGCTGAGCACGGCGCGCAGCTCCGCGTCGTCGGTGAGGTCCGTAAGCACTTCAGTGACCGTCCGGTCCGCAAACGAGCGGAAGGGCGCCGCCAGGTCGTCGTAGAGAGTGTCTCCCACGGGGCGCGGCAAACTGCGATGGGCGAAGTAGGGGCGAGCCGCGCGGTTCGCCGCGTGGACCATGTCGACGTACTGGTCGATGGCTCCGGACTCGAGCGGGAAGTACTCCTTCATACGGTCCTTGAACTGCTGCACACCGGACCGGTATTCGTACTCCCGGTCCCCGATGAAGACCCGGTTGTAGACGTCCGGCATGGGGGCCCACTCCAGCTTGCCGCCGCTGATGTGGTCGAAAATCTGGCGCAGACCGCTGGTGGGCCGGTGGACGTCGCCCATGTAGTGGAGGCCGGCGTCCCATTCGTAACCGGCGCGCCGGAACGTCTGGGTGGCGCCGCCCGCCGTCGAGTGCTTCTCCAGCACGAGCACCCGTTGTCCGGCCCGGGCCAGGAAGGCGGCGGTTGTCAGACCACCGATCCCCGAACCGATGACGATCGCGTCCCACGCCTGGCCGACCGTGCTGCGGTGGTAGCTCTGACCGATGCTCACGCATGCCTCCCTCATCTGGCTTCGAAAAACAGTAGTCAGACTAGGGGTATGACTAGGCTGTGGGCAACAACGCAGGAGAGGGACACATGAGCGACGCGGCTGAAGCAGTGCACGGAGACCCCGCTGAGCCGTGGCGGCGGGACGCGTGGGACATCGAGCCCGACTCGATCAACCTCGCGCTGCGGTCCCTGAGCCCGCGGACCACGGGCGTGATCCTCCGGGAGGCCTTCTACGGCACGCGTCGCTTCGACGACTTCGAGCGGCACTGCGGCATCAGCCCGAGCGTGCTGTCTGCCCGTCTTCGGGACCTCGTCGCCGACGGCATCCTGGAAAAGACCCGTTATCGTGCTCCGGGTGTGCGCGGACGCGACGAGTATCGCCTGACCGACAAGGGCCGCAGCCTGGTGCCGATCATGATCGCTCTCAACGACTGGGCAGAGCGCTGGATCGTACCTCCCGGCGCGTCCACGGTCTCGCTGCTCCACCGTGATTGCGGCAGACCGGTTCGGACAGTGGTGACCTGCGCCTCCGGACACGAGATCACCGCTCCAGGACAGGTCTCGGCGATCCCGGGGCCGGGGGCCAAGTCGTTGGACGGCTCTGATTGACCGCTCGATGCTGCGTTCCGGCAGGGGCCCCAGAGTCCTTCCGGAGGCCCCTCCGCGCAAGCAGCGCATGGTGTGGATGAAGCCGATCCTGCCGGTCGTCGCCTGGCCTGGCCGTGGAAGCGGGCGATCTGCCGGCCGGAGGGGGCGGTGCAGGTCACTCAGTCGGTGGTGGCAGCGCAGGCAAGGCTGTTGCCCAGGCGCGTGGTGAATTTGGCGTAGAAGATCCGCGTACGTTCATCCTTCTTGCTCACACCGTGGTTCCTGGCGTCCAGATGAGGACTATGCACGGGCTGGCACGGGAATGGCACGTCTACTTCCTACGGACGGCAGAGTGCGCGGCGACCGGGCCAGACCCTGGAAGGACGTCGGGCTACGTCGCAGCCGCCGTTCGGCATCGTGGTCCACGAACGGGTCCTCTCGTTCGTGAGGCGGCAGTTCGACTCCGTTGTCGGTGACTGAGCCGCATGGTCCGGCGACGGAGCGACGAGCAAAATCCCGGCTGCCACGCCTCCGCGTGTCTACTGTCCTACTGGTACATCGTCCGAACCGACGAGGGGCTGAGTCGTGCTGACCACTACGCACCCCCCGTAGGGGCCCTCTGGAAAGCCCAGAGGGCCCCTACGGAGGCTCTCGGGCGCCGACGATGCGGCAGGCCTCGGCCAGTTCCGTGGCGCGTGGGGTGTCCGCAGCCCAGGTCGCCGTGACGACCGCCGTGCGAGCGCCCTCGGACGCGTGCCGGGCGAGGACGCCGCCCGCGACCAGGGACTCGTCGTCGGGGTGGGCGAACACCGCGAGCAGGCTCGGCGATGGAGATGGAGATGGAGATGGAGATGGAGATGGAGATGGAGATGGAGATGGCGATGGCGATGGGGATGGCAGTGGCATCCGCGCGGC
Organism: Streptomyces sp. CA-179760; assembly: GCF_050937045.1. Classification (NCBI taxonomy): domain Bacteria; kingdom Bacillati; phylum Actinomycetota; class Actinomycetes; order Kitasatosporales; family Streptomycetaceae; genus Streptomyces; species Streptomyces sp. CA-179760. Next base: position 4,716,888 of record NZ_JBNJLZ010000001.1, on the reverse strand, counting down.
CCAGCTACCGCCGACCCCCGGTGACGAGGGCGCGTCCGTGATCGTGATGGCCTGGCTGGGGCATTTCTCCGCCGCTTCCAGGATCTCCGGGGCGAGGCCTGCGCTGTCGTGGCCCGGGCGGACGACGCCGTATCCGTCGACGAACTCGAAGACGGCCGGGGCCCGGTGCGCGCACTCGGCGGAGCCGTAACAGAGTTCGCGGTTGACGGAGACCTTCATGCCCCTTCCTCTGCCCGGCGCACCGCCCGCTGAACCGGCCCGGCTAGCGGGTGCCGACGGATGCGAGCCAGTGGGCGACCCGGCGTACGGCGGGCTCGTCGAGCCGTTCGACGAGGGCCTGGACGGTGCTGTCGTCCTCGGGGGTGAGGTCGTAGAAGCCGGCCTTGCTCAGGCCGGCCATGAGGACCTGGTGGCGGCGGCCGGTCATCCGTTCGGCGAGGCTGGTGGGTTCGCCGGAGGTCTCCGTCTCCGGGTGCGGCCCAGGTGAAGTCGTCTGCTTCAGCGAGGTGTCGAACAAGTGCCATGTGCCGTCCTTCGGCCCCCAGAGGGCGACGGTCACCTCGTCGCCCCGCGCGCGCATGGTCTGGGTCATCTCGCCGAGCGCGTACAGCACGGGCGAGCGGTGGGGCGACTCCGCCGCGGCGCGCCAGGACTTCGTGGCCGGCCGGTAGAGCATCGCCACCCAGCGTGGGTCGCCCTGCGGCTCCGGGCTCTCGGGACGTGTCCTCATCGCGCTCACCCCTGTACGTCGCTGGTACGTCGCTGGTACGTCGTTCCGGAAGCGGTACGGCAGGCGCGACCATAACTGACGGATCGTCAGTTATCCAGGGCCGGTCGGAGCCGGCGGACGCGGTCCGCGGGGGAGGATCACCACGTCGTTCGGCACCGGTCCCTCCCCTCGTGGGGACCGGTGCCGAGCGGCGGGGCTACCGTCGTCCGGCGCGCATGGCGCTGAATGGCACGGGACGGCAGGAGACGGAAGCGGATCGCAGCTGACCGGAATGGTGCGTTGCTGCGTCCGGATCCTGCCATTCCCCGCCGCCGACGAGGAGGTCCGGAGTCCGGACGGACGGTATTACCGCAGGTCAGCCATATAGAGTGAGTTTTCCGGTCCGGACGTCCAGGCGCGACAAGTAAGGAGTGGAGACCTTGGGTTCCGACTCGGGGGCACGCACCGCCTTCGCGGAACGCCTCGCACTGCTGTACAAGGAAGCCGGGAACCCTCCCCTCAAGCGGGTGTCCGAAGCGGTCGTCCGGCTTCAGCGCGTCGACGAACGCGGGCGGCCCGTGCGGGTGTCCGCCCAGCGCATCAGCGACTGGCGGCGGGCCCGGAACGCACCCGCCCAGTTCGCCGCTCTCGCGGCCGTGTTGCAGGTGCTGATACCCGAGGCGCGACGCTCGCGGCCCACTCCGGTGTCCCCGGGCCTGTACGACCTCGGTCAGTGGCAGCGGCTGTGGGAGCAGGCGCTGGCCGACCCGGTCGGCGAACGGCCCGTGGCGTCTTCCGCCGAGGAGCAGGACCCGCCCGTGCCCGGCGGGTTGTGCCCGTACCGCGGGCTGGCCTCCTACCGTCGGGAGGACGCCCGATGGTTCTTCGGTCGGGAGCGCAGTACGGACGCGTTCGTCGCGCAGCTCGGGGCCGTCGCTGAGGCGGGCGGCCTGGTCATGCTCGTGGGCGCGTCGGGGGCGGGTAAGTCCTCGCTGCTGAACGCCGGTCTGGTGCCCGCCCTGCGGGACGGCGCGCTGGGCGACGACGGTGCGGAGCTCGGCCGGGAGCGGAAGGTCGTACAACTCGTCCCGGGCGGTGATCCGCTGGCGGAGCTGACCCGGTGCGTCCCCGAACTGGGGCCCATCCTGCTGTCCGGGGCGGAAGCCACCGACGTCCCGTCCGCCACGGAACCGGAACAGGGGGTGGAGGAGCGCGACGCCTCAACCGCGGAACAGGGGGCGGAGCAGGCGGAACAGGCGGAGCAGGCGGAATCCGGTGTTCCGTTCTCCCCGGACGCCGTCCGTGCCGCCGTCGCCGCCTGGGCGCGGCGCGTGGCGCCCTCCGGCGCGCGCCCGGTCGTCATCGTGGACCAGTTCGAGGAGACGTTCACCCTCTGCCCCGACGAGGCGGACCGGCGTGCCTTCATCGAGGCCCTGCACGCCGCGTGCTCACCCGCCGGACGGGACGAACCCGCCCCGGCGGTCGTGGTCCTGGGCATCCGCGCCGACTTCTACGAGCGCTGCCTCAGATATCCCGAACTGGCCGACGCGCTCCAGCACCGGCACATGGTGCTCGGGCCGCTGACCACGGCGGAGCTGCGCGAGGCGGTGACCGGACCGGCCAAGGCCGTCGGCCTGGAACTGGAACCGGGCCTGGCGGAGCTGATCGTCAGGGAGGTCAGCGCCGACGGCCCGCGCGGGGCCCACGACGCGGGTGTGCTGCCGCTCCTCTCGCACGCCCTGCTCGCCACCTGGCAGCGCAGGAAGGCGGGCCGGCTCACCCTCGCCGGCTACCGCGCGGCCGGCGGCATCCAGGGCGCCGTCGCGGCGACCGCGGAGCGGGCCTGGTCCGGCCTCGACCCGGCGGCGCGCACGGCGGCGCGGCTGCTCCTGCTGCGGCTGGTCCGCCTCGGCGAGGACACCCAGGCCACCCGCAGGCGGGGGACCCGGCGGAAGCTGGCGGAGGAGTCCACCGACCCGGGCAAGACCGAGGAGTCCCTGGAGGCGCTGGTCCGCGCCCGGCTGGTGACTCTCGACGCGGAGACCGTGGAGATCACCCACGAGGCGCTGCTGCACGCCTGGCCGCGTCTGCGCGACTGGATCGACGACGACCGGCAGGGCAATCTGCTGCGCCAGCGCCTGGAGGAGGACGGCCGGGCCTGGGAGGAGTCGAAGCGCGACACGTCACTGCTGTACCGGGGCTCCCGGCTGGAACAGGCCCACGGCTGGGCGAAGTCCGCCGGGGACACGTTCCTGACCCGGAACGCGGTGGAGTTCCTGGCCGCCTCGGTCAGGCTGCGCCGGCGCGTGACGTGGATCAGCCGGGGCGCGGTGGCGACGCTGGTCGTCCTGGCGATGCTGGCCGTGGGATCGGCCGTCATCGCGTCGAAGCAGCGGGACGAGGCCGTGTTCGAGCAGGTCCTCGCCCAGGCCGACCGCGTCCAGGACACGGATCCGTCGCTGTCCGCGCAGCTCGACCTGGTGGCACACCGGCTGCGGCCGGACGACAAGGGCGCGAACAGCCGCCTGATGTCCATAGTGAACGCCCCGCTGGCCACGCCGCTGGTCGGCCACACGGGCGCCGTCTACCTCACGACGTTCAGCCCGGACGGGCGGACCCTCGCCACGGCCAGCTACGACCGGACCGTACGGCTGTGGGACGTGTCCGACCCGAAGCGCCCGAAGCCCTTGGGCGAGCCTCTCACCGGCCATACGAGCTGGGTGAGCAGCGCGGTGTTCAGCCCGGACGGCCGTACTCTCGCCAGCGCGTCCGACGACGGCACGATCCGGCTGTGGGACGTGACGGACCCCGGCCACCCGAAGCGGCTCGGCAAGCCGTTGACCGGCCATGACAGCACGATCTACCTGGTCGCCTTCGGCCCGGACGGGCGCACGCTGGCCTCCGTCGGCGTCGATCGCACCGTACGGCTGTGGGACGTGGCCGATCCGCGCCGGGCGCGGGCGCTGGGCAAGCCCTTGACCGGGCACTCGACCGCCGTGCGCTCGGTGGCGTTCAGCCCGGACGGCAGGACGCTGGCGTCCGGTGGCGACGACGGGTCGATCCGGCTGTGGGACGTCACCGACCCCCGGCGCCCGGAGCGGGCCGGGGAGCGGCTGACCGGCCACACCGCCACCGTGCACTCGGTGGCCTTCAGTCCGGACGGCCGTACGCTCGCCAGCGGCAGCGCGGACAACACCGTACGGCTGTGGAACCTGGCCGGTTCCCGTGGTCCGGCACCGATCGGTACGCCGCTCACCGGCCATACCGGGCCGGTGTGGTCCGTGGCCTTCAGCCCTGACGGCAACATGCTCGCCGCCGCCAGCGCGGACAGCACCGCGAGTCTGTGGAAGGTCGGTGATCCGGCGTACCCGTCGCAGGTCGGCGGGCCCCTGGCGGGCAGCAGCGGCGAGATGTACGCGCTCGGCTTCAGCCCCGACGGGCGCACCCTCGCCACCGGGGCGGGCGACAACAAGGTCCGCCTGTGGGCGCTGCCGACGTCGGACATGACCGGCCGGAGCGGAGTGTTCCGCCCGGACGGGCGGGTGCTCGCGACGGCGGCGCTCGACGGGCGGGTGCGGCTGTGGGACGTGCGGACGCCCGGCAGGCCCGTACGGACGGGGAAGCCGTTCCGGCCGGAGGGCGGCGTCCGCTCCCTGGAGTTCTCCCCGGACGGCCGCACCCTCGCGGTGGTGACGGGCAGCCGGACCCTGCAACTGTGGAACCTCGGCGATCCGGAACGCCCCGTCCCGCACGGGTCTTCCACCCCTCTGCGGATCCGTCTGGCCGACCCGGTGGCGTTCAGCCCGGACGGACGGGTCCTGGCGACCCCCTCGGACGACCGCACCGTCCAGCTGTGGGACATCGGTGACCCCTCCCGTCCCCGCCCGCTCGGCGCGCCCCTCGCCGGGCACAAGGGCTACGTCAACGCCCTCGTCTTCAGCCCGGACGGCCGTACGCTCGCCAGCGGCAGCGCGGACGGCACCATCAGGCTGTGGAACACGGCCGATCCCGGCCGTACGACCCTGATCCGCGCACCTCTCAGGGGCCATCTCGGAGCCGTCAACGCCCTCGCCCTCAGCCCCGACGGCCGGACACTGGCCAGCGCCGGAGACGACAACTCGGTCCGCCTCTGGGACATCGAGGACCCTGCCGAGGCCTCGGAGGAGGCGCGCCTCACGGGGCACACGGAAGCGGTCGTGTCGCTGACGTTCAGCCGGAGCGGCCGGACCCTGGCCAGCGGCGGAAACGACAGCACCGTCCGGCTGTGGAACGTCTCCGACCCCGCCGAGGCCACGGCGATCGGCCACTCCATGAGCCCCAACGCCAAGACCGGCAACTTCCTGGCGTTCAGCCCGGACCGCCACCTGCTCGGGGTGTCGAGCGGCGCCGACAGTGTCCGGCTCTGGAACCTGGACACCGACGAGGCCGTACGCCGCATCTGCTCGATGACCCGGGGTGTTCTGACGCCGGACACCTGGCGCGCGTACCTGCCCCGGCTCTCCTACGACGCGCCGTGCGCCGGCCGATGAGGTCGTGATCCGGCAACAGGGCGAAGTCTTAGGGCGGTTGAGTGATACGAGTCACAACCTGGGTTTCCTGACGGGCAGTCGGCTCCTTCCGCGCAAGCGCTTGTTACCCTTGGCCATAGCCCGACCGCTGGTGCATCCCCCGTCGCCAGCGGTCGGGCATTCGCATGCCGGGCCGCTCAGCGCAGGTCGAGGCGCATCAGGATGCGGGGATGGCCGGCCAGGACCGATGTGGTGGGGGCCGCGTAGGTGAAGCCGGCCCGTTCGAAGTTCTTCCTCAGGCCTGCGTAGGCCATCGTCAGGTCGACCTTGGCGTCGCCGTTGTTGAGGGGGTACGCCTCGATCGCCGGGGCGCCCCGGGCGCGCGCGAAGTCGACCGCGCCGGCGATGAGGGCGTGCGAGACGCCCTGCTTGCGGTGGCCGGGGCGGACCCGGACGCACCACAGGGACCAGACGGGCAGGTCGTCCACGTGCGGGATCTTGCGGTTCCGGGCGAACGAGGTGTCCGAGCGCGGTGCGACGGCGGCCCAGCCGACCGGTTCGTCCCCGTCGTAGGCGAGCACGCCCGGGGGTGGTTCCGCACCGCACAGCTCAGCGACGTAGTCACCGCGGGCCGGGCCGCGCAGTTCGTTGTTGAGCTTGGAGGGGATCCGGTAGCTGAGGCACCAGCAGACATTCGCCCCGGGCGACTTCGGCCCGAGCACGGCACGGACGTCCTCGAAATCCGTGGCCGGGCGGACGTCGATGGTCATGGCACCACGATGTCACGCCCCTGCCGGCTTCGCCGCTCGGTTCGTCCCGGCCGATGGCCCGGCCCGCGCGGCTACGCTCCCGGCATGGACATCCGTGTCGAGATCATCCGGGAGCCGAGTGAGGAACTCGTCGTCGCCTTGGGGCGGTTGCTTCCGCAGCTGTCCGCGACGGCCCGGCCCCTGGACCGCGCGGCGGTCGGTCGCCTGGTGAGCTGTGATGCGAACACCGTGCTCGTGGCCCGGGCCGGCGGCGCGATCGTCGGCACCCTGACGCTCGTGCTGCTGCCCCTGCCGTCCGGGCCGCGGGGACGCGTCGAGGACGTGGTCGTCGACGACGCGGCGCGCGGGCGGGGCATCGCGGCCCTGCTCATCGAGGAGGCCCTGCGCCTCGCCCGCCGGGCCGGTGCCCGCACGGTCGACCTCACTTCCCGGCCGGACCGCGCCGCGGCGAACCGGCTCTACGAGCGACTCGGTTTCCAGGCCCGGGAGTCGACGGTCCACCGCTACACGGTGGACTGAGCCGCCGACGCCTGCCCCGGTCCCGACGCCGCCCGCAGCATCCGCAGCTGGCCGATCTCGGTCACGTTCTTCATCAGCTCGGCGTTCACCCAGGCCACCATGTGCGCGACGGTGTACTGGGGGTCGCCCTGCGACGGGAACGCGGCCGTGGCGTCGAGGTCGGTGTCGGTGAGGCCGTCGAGGACCGCCAGCCACTGAGTGCGCAGGTCGCGCAGCCACTCGACGGTGGGGGCGCCCTCGCCGGGCCAGGCGATGTCCGTGCGGTCGCGGGGCGGCCGGCTCAGCGCGTGGTCCAGGGTGACGCTCCACCACCAGCCGATGTGCCAGCTCACCCAGGCGATCGTGGGGACAGGCACAGGGTCGGGCTCGGTGTCCGACCAGTCCGGTACCCAGCTGCCGTCGGGGGCCCGGCGCATCGTCCAGCAGAGGGGCGCGGGCTCCCAGAGGAAGTCCTCGGGCTCCAGCCGCTCCAGGTGGTACTCGAACAACGACCAGGTCAACTCGAACTGCCAGCGCGGCAGTTCCGTACGGGGAACGCTCATCGGACGACCCTACGCAAGCACTCGCTCGTCCCGGGCCAGACCCATCCAGTCGAGCTCCCGCAGCGGCCCTTCCCTGCCGCAGCCCGACGGCGGACGCGGAGTCGGCTGGAACCGGACGACGGCCAGGCGCGAGCGGTACAGGACCGGGTCGCGGGCCGGATCGAGGGCGGCGGAGTGGAACGTGCCGAGGCAGGCCACGGCGGGCAGGACCTCGACGGGACCGAGTCCGCCCGCGTACTGGCCGGTGCGCTCCCGCGGGGGCGGGACCAGGTGGACGGGCGTGCCGGGGTGGGACCGCTCGGCGGCGTGCACCAGCTCGCGGATCCGCAGATCGTTGACCGGCTCGCAGGGATAGAACTCCGGCGGGCCGCCGCAGGCCGAGAGCAGGTCGCCGTAAGTCGACGTGAACCGCAGTTCGGCGAGGTCCACCGAGCGGCCGGAGGCGAGAACGAGGCGTGCGAGCGCCATGGCCGGCGGTCTGGCGTGCTGGTGCATGAAAGTCTTTCGGTGCTGGTGGACGAGGCCCGGCTCACGGCCGGTGCGCCGTCATCCGGGCCGCCGACGCGATCGTCGCCCGGGCCTCACGCTCGGACAGGCCGGTACCGCGCGCCGCTTCGACCAGGGGGTCCACGAGCGCCGGGCCGATGCCGCCCTCGTACGCCCGGCAGGCCGCCCAGAACAGCCGGGTGTTGCGCTGGCCCTCGTGCGCGGCGAGGACGAACTGGACCAGGCCCTGGCCGTGCCCGCCGGGTGACGGCAGTGCCGACGGGGACATGGGGTGGTGGGCACGCGGCGGCGGGAGCAGCAGCCGCAGCAGGGAGCGCGGGCAGGGGGCGGGCGCCAGCCGCGCGGTCCCGGGGGCGGCGGCGTACACCCCCTGGCCCGTGCGGGAGCCGGGCCCGACGAGGTAGCCCCCGGCGCCCCGGATGTCGATGCCGGGGGCGAGACGGCCCGCCGAGTTGGGGACCACCACGTCGGGCGGGCCGCTCAGCCACAGGTGACGCCCGCCGGACGGGGTCAGGACCACCACCGTCGGGGGATGGTGAACAGATGCCGCAGGGCCAGTTCGCGCAGGGCGGCCGAGGCGTCCGTGCCGGTCTTCACGTCCAGGTCGATGCCGATCAGCTGGTGCGGGGGCAGGCCGCAGGCGATGCCGTAGCCGGTCGCCCAGGGCGCCGCGGCGAACAGTTCGCGGATGCGGGCCGGGTCGCTGGAGGCGTCGTACACGCCGTGGCCGAGGCGGCCGCACGCGCCGTGGCAGGGGGAGGGGGCGGGGTCGTCGCGGTGCGGGGAGCGCAGCGCCGGGAGCTTGGTGCGGGACAGGGGGATGACGGCCAGTCCGCGTTCGGCGGCTGACAGGGCGTGTGCGAGGGCCAGCGTCGTGGCCTGCCGGTCGGTGGTGGCCATGCTTCTAGTTTCGTACGTACGTTCGAAAAAGGAAAGAGGGAGCGGGGGTGACGCGCCGGGGTGGAGGCCTGTGTGCGAAAAGTGCGGGACCGCTTCGCCCCTTGCGGCACCAGGGTTCGAACCGCCCCTTCCGCCCAAGCTTCGGTACGGAAGTGATGCAAAGGGGTTTATCGACATGTCATCACGCTTGAGTGCGAATAGGGGCTTCCAGTGTGGTTCGCCGGGGATTCGGTGGGCAACTCTGGACTCGCGACGTCGAGCAACGGACCAGGGCGGTCGGCCAACTTCCCTGGAAGCGGCAGTACTTCTCCACGCAGTCCTTGGTTCTGAAGTCTCTGAGTCTCCGAAGTCCTTGGAGGGACAACAACATGGCAAGCATCCGTACCGCCCGCGTCATCGCCGCCGTCTCCGCCCTTCCGCTCGCGGCCGCCCTCTTCAGCGGTGTCGCGACGGCGGACAACGGCTCCTTCGCGGACAACGGATCGATCGCGTCCGTCACGGAGGCCGAGGCGGGTGTCCTCGGCAGTGGTGTCGGCGGTGACAACTTCGGCACCTCGTCCACCACGAACCAGCAGGCCGTCGGCGAGGGCGCCTCGAACCAGAGCAACACCGCCCATGTCAACGGCTCGGCCTTCACGGCCGTCAATCAGGGCAACGACAACACCGCCGTCAGCTTCACCCCGCTGTGGTGGTGAGCTGAGCGGGCCGGTGCACCGGCATCGGCCCGCCGTCCGGGTGGGTGTGTGCTTCGTGGGGTGACAAGCGTCTGAGCGGCGGTACTCCGGTACCGCCGCGCAGGCGTTCTCGCGTCCGTGCGTTTTCGTGTCATGGGGTCCGATGCCTTGACGCCGCCGCGCATCTGACGGACAGTCAGAAATCGTGAAGGGTGAGCCGGAGGTCCACGACGAGTCCGAGGGGTCCCAGGAGTTCGAGGCGCGCCTGAAGGCCTACGAGGGCCGCCCGGCCGCCGCCACCGGGGTCGGCCGGGACCCCGTCAACGAGCCGATGATCAGGCACTGGTGCGAGGCCATGGGCGACACCAGCCCCGCCTACACCGGGCCGGACGCCATCGCTCCCCCCACCATGCTCCAGGCATGGACCATGGCGGGCCTCACCCGCCGCCCGGAACGCACGGCGGCCTACGACGAACTCCTGCGCCTGCTCGACGAGTCGGGCTACGACGCGGTCGTCGCCACCGACTGCGAGCAGGAATACGTCCGCCCCCTGCGCCCCGGAGACGAGATCACCTTCGACTCGGTGATCGAGTCGGTCTCGGGCCGCAAGGCCACGAAGCTGGGGGCGGGCTACTTCGTGACGACCCGTACGGACGTCCGGGCCGGCGGCGAACTCGCCGGCACTCACCGCTTCCGCATCCTCAAGTACGCCCCCGCACACCGGCCGCCGCGCCCGAAGGAACGCCGCCCGCGCCCCGTGATCAACCGCGACAACGCCGGCTTCTGGGAGGGCGTGGCCCGCCACGAGCTGCTGATCCAGCGCTGCACCGGCTGCGGCGACCTGCGTTTCCCCTGGCTGCCGGGCTGCAACAGCTGCGGCTCCCCGGAGTGGGACACCGTGGAGGCGAGCGGCGAGGGCGCTGTGTATTCGTACGTCGTCATGCACCACCCGCCCTTCCCGGCATTCGAGCCCCCATACGCGGTCGGGCTGATCGAGCTCGCGGAGGGCGTGCGGATCATCAGCAACGTGGTCGGAGTGCCGTACGACAAGGTGCGCATCGGGATGCCGGTCCGGCTCGACTTCCGGCGCTACGACGACGAGTTGGTGCTGCCCGTCTTCCAGGGGGTGACCCGGTGAACGCCGGCGACCGCCTCCCGCCCCTGGAGATCCCGGTCACCCGCACCCTGATCGTCGCCGGTGCGATCGCGTCCCGCGACTACCAGGACGTGCACCACGATCCGGACCTGGCCCGGCAGAAGGGCTCCCCCGACATCTTCATGAACATCCTGACGACCAACGGCCTGGTCGGCCGCTACATCACGGACCACTTCGGCCCCCTGGCCGTGCTGCGCCGGGTCGCCATCCGGCTCGGCGCGCCCAACCACCCCGGCGACACGATGGTGCTCACGGGCACGGTCGAGGAGATCGACGGCGAGATGGTGACGGTCCGGGTCGTCGGTACGAACGGCATCGGCAGGCACGTCACCGGCACGGTGACGGTCACGGTCCCCTCGGGAGCCGGGACGGCGACGGCTCCCGGCCGACCCTCACGGTCATGACCGGCGACACCGTCTCCCCGGCGGCCGGGGGGCCGCGTCTCTCCGGCGGCCGGGGGCCGCGGCACTCCGGCCGACGCGTGCCGTGGCACTCCGGCCGACGCGTGCCGCCGCGCCGTGGCCGCCGCGGGCGCTCGCGGCACCCCGGGCGACTGGCCCTGCGTGAGGCGAGGAGGCCGGCATGAGCCGAGTAGGCCCGGCATGACCCCGGGAGGCCCGGCAGTGTTCCCGGGGGGCCGGGCAGTGTTCCCGGGGGGCCGGGCAGAGCCCCCGGGAGGCCGGGCAGTGATTCCGGGGGGCCGGGCAGAGCCCCCGGAGGCCGGGCAGTGCCCCCGGAGGCCGGGCAGTGCCCCGGGAGGCCGGGCAGTGCCCCGGAAGGCCCCGCATGACCCCAGGAGGCCCATCATGAGTCCCCGCCGGCACGACACCCTCGGCGGCCGGGCGGCCATCGCCGGCATCGGAGCCACCGAGTTCTCCAAGGACTCGGGCCGCAGCGAACTGCGCCTGGCCGTCGAGGCGGTCCGGGCGGCCCTCGCGGACGCGGGACTGACGCCGGCCGACGTCGACGGACTGGTCACCTTCACCATGGACACCAGCCCCGAGATCACCGTGGCCCAGGCGGCGGGTATCGGCGAGCTCTCCTTCTTCTCCCGGATCCACTACGGCGGCGGCGCGGCCTGCGCCACCGTCCAGCAGGCGGCCCTCGCGATCGCGGCGGGCGTGGCGGACGTGGTCGTCTGCTACCGGGCGTTCAACGAGCGCTCGGGCCGCCGCTTCGGCTCCGGCGTCCGGCACCGCGAGCCGTCGGCCGAGGGCGCGGCGCTGGGCTGGTCGCTGCCGTTCGGCCTGCTCACCCCGGCCTCCTGGGTGGCCATGGCGGCCCAGCGCTACCTCCACACGTACGGGCTGGATCCGGAGGTGTTCGGGCACGTGGCCGTGGTCGACCGCGCGTACGCGGCGACCAACCCGGCGGCGTACTTCCACAACCGGCCCATCACCCTGGCCGACCACGCCGCGTCCCGCTGGATCGCCGAGCCGCTGCGGCTGCTGGACTGCTGCCAGGAGACCGACGGCGGCCAGGCCCTCGTCGTCACCTCCGTGGAGCGGGCCCGCGACCTGCCGAACCCGCCCGCCGTGATCGCGGCGGCCGCCCAGGGCGCGGGACGCGCGCAGGAGCAGATGACCAGCTTCTACCGCGACGACCTGACCGGCCTGCCCGAGACGGCGGTGGTGGCCCGGCAGCTGTGGCGGACCTCGGGACTCGCACCGGCCGACATCGACGTGGGGATCCTCTACGACCACTTCACGCCGTTCGTGCTGACGCAGCTGGAGGAGTTCGGCTTCTGCGGCCCCGGCGAGGCCCCGGACTTCGTGGCCGAGAGGTGCCTGCCGCTCAACACCCACGGGGGACAGCTGGGGGAGGCCTACCTGCACGGGATGAACGGGGTGGCGGAGGCCGTGCGGCAGATCAGGGGGACGGCGGTGAATCCGGTGCCCGGAGCGGAACGGGTCCTGGTGACGGCGGGGACGGGCGTGCCTACGTCGGGACTCGTACTCACCGCCGACCCGCAGGGGACATCCCGCAGTACCCCGGTCCCCCCGCTCCACCTGTAGGAGGTGCGGCGGGCCCTACCCCTACAACCTGAGGGGGACCCCGCTTCGGGACCTGCGGCCGATCCGCTCGACCCGGCCCGCTCCTAGCGTTGAGCCATGACCACACTCGTCTGCACCAGCGCGTCGAAGGCCGCTTCACCAGCGGCGCAGACCCTTCCGTATCCGTCGTTCTCGTCGTACGTCAGGGCCCGCCAGCCGGTGCTGCTGCGTACCGCCCGCTCGCTCACCGGCAACCCGAGCGACGCGGAGGACCTGTTGCAGACCGCGCTCACCAAGACGTACGTCGCCTGGGAGCGTATCGAGGACCACCGCGCCCTCGACGGCTATGTGCGCCGGGCGCTGCTGAACACGCGGACGTCGCAGTGGCGCAAGCGCAAGGTAGACGAGTTCGCCTGCGACGAGATGCCGGAGCCGGAGCCGGCGATCGGCCGCGACGACCCGGCCGAGCAGCAGGCGCTGCGCGACGCGATGTGGCGGGCGATCATGCGGCTGCCCGCACGGCAGCGGGCGATGGTAGTCCTCAGGTACTACGAGGACCTGAGCGAGGTCCAGACGGCCGAAGTGCTCGGCGTCTCTGTGGGCACGGTGAAGTCGGCCGTCTCGCGCGCGCTGGGAAAGCTCCGCGAGGACACCGAGCTGGGACTTGTCCGCCAGTGAGCCTCGTCTCGCCCGCCGCGGGGGCGCCGCTCCCACGCCGCCTCGGCCGCGGCTGAACCCCTCCTTCCGCCTGGCGTGATGTGATCGATCGCCCGGTCCTAGTGACATACCACGCGGTATGTGAGCAGAATCAGCGCAACCTTTACCACCGCGTAGGCAATGTCGCCCCGGGAGGACGCCGTGCTGAGCACGATGCAGGACGTACCGCTGCTGATCTCGAGGATCCTGACCCACGGGTCCACGATCCACGGGACATCACAGGTGACCACGTGGACCGGTGAGGACGAGCCGCACCGCCGCTCCTTCGCGGAGATCGGCGCCCGCGCGGCCCAGCTGGCCCACGCGCTGCGGGAGGACCTCGGCGTCGCCGGCGACGAACGGGTCGCGACTCTGGCCTGGAACAACGCGGAGCATGTGGAGGCCTACTTCGCGATCCCGTCCATGGGCGCGGTCCTGCACACCCTGAACCTCCGCCTCCCGCCCGAGCAGCTGGCCTGGATCGTCAACCACGCCGCCGACCGCGTGATCATCGCCAACGGTTCGCTGCTCCCCCTGCTCGCCCCGCTGCTCCCGCACCTGAAGACGGTCGAGCACGTGGTCGTCACGGGCCCGGGGACCGCTCCCTCCTCGCGGACGCGACCGCCCGTGTCCACGAGTACGAGGACCTGATCGCCGGGAAGCCGACGTCGTACGACTGGCCCGAGCTGGACGAACGCCAGGCCGCCGCCATGTGCTACACCTCCGGCACCACCGGCGACCCCAAGGGCGTGGTCTACAGCCACCGCTCCATCTATCTGCACTCCATGCAGGTCAACATGGCCCAGTCGATGGGCCTGACCGACGGGGACACCTCGCTGGTCGTCGTGCCCCAGTTCCATGTGAACGCATGGGGCCTGCCGCACGCGACCTTCATGACCGGCGTGAACATGCTGATGCCGGACCGCTTCCTCCAGCCGGCCCCGCTCGCGGCGATGATCGAGAGCGAGAAGCCCACCCACGCGGCCGCCGTCCCCACCATCTGGCAGGGCCTGCTCGCCGAGCTGACCGCGAACCCGCGTGACGTCTCCTTCCTCGGCCAGGTCACCATCGGCGGCGCGGCCTGTCCGCCCTCGCTCATGGAGGCCTTCGACAAGCTGGGCATGCGGGTCTGCCACGCCTGGGGCATGACGGAGACGTCCCCGCTCGGCACGATCGCCCGCCCTCCGGCCAGTGTGGTCGGCACGGCGGAGGAGCTCGCCTACCGTCTCACCCAGGGCCGTTTCCCGGCCGGCGTCGAGGGCCGCCTGACCGGCCCCGGCGGCGAACGCCTCCCCTGGGACGGCGAGTCGGCCGGTGAGCTGGAGGTGCGCGGCCCCTGGATCGCGGGCGCCTACTACAACGGCCCGGACGCCGACCCGCTGCGCCCCGCCGACAAGTTCAGCGAGGACGGCTGGCTCAAGACGGGCGACGTGGGGACCATCTCCCCGGACGGCTACCTGACCCTCACCGACCGGGCCAAGGACGTCATCAAGTCCGGCGGCGAGTGGATCTCGTCGGTGGATCTGGAGAACGCGCTCATGGCCCACCCGGACGTCGCCGAGGCGGCCGTCGTCGCCGTCCCCGACGACAAGTGGGGCGAGCGTCCCCTGGCCACGGTCGTCCTCAAGGAGGGCGCCACCGCCACCTTCGAGACCCTGCGCGCCTTCCTCGCCGACGAGGGCCACATCGCCAAGTGGCAGCTCCCGGAGCGCTGGACGGTCATCGAGTCGGTCCCCAAGACGAGCGTCGGCAAGTTCGACAAAAAGGTACTGCGCAGGCAGTACGCGGAGGGCGACCTGGACATCACCCGGCTCGGCTGACCCCGCCGCACTCCCCGGAGCCCCTGGCCACCGCCAGGGGCTCCGTCACCCCGACCCGGGGCGCCATTCGTCCTCGAGCAGGCCGAAGACCAGCGAGTCCCGCCAGCCGTCGCGGATGATCTGGGTGTGCCGCAGATGTCCCTCGAGCGTCATGCCGAGCTTGGCCAGCACGCGCGCGGAGCCGAGGTTCCGCGGGTCACAGGTGGCATGGACGCGATGCAGCCGCATCCCGTCGAAGGCGTGCGCGAGAAGCAGCCGCCCGATCTCTGTCCCGACGCCCCGCCCCCACACGCGCGGATGCACGATGTAGGAGATCTCGCCCTGCCGCCGGCTGCCGCCGGCTGTCGCCGCGCACCCGCAGTTCCCCCATCCCCACCACATCCGGACCGAGGCGGGCCACGTAGGGGAACCGGCGCTGCGGGCTGTCCGACCAGGCCGCGACCGCCCCCGCCACGAATTCCCGGGTCTCGTCCGGAGTGTTCGGTCCCCACGGCTGATAACGACAGGCCTCGGACAGACCCGCCCAGGTGTGGACGGCGGCCCAGTCGTCCGGGACGATCTTGCTCAGGGTCACGGTTTCGCGGCGCACAGGACGATCATGCCCACCCCGGTGTACGGCTGTCCACGGCCCCTCGCGAGCGCGGGAGTCCATCCACCCGGCACCGCGCTACCGCCCTGCGGCATCACCTCACCGCCGCCCCGCGCTACCGTCCTGCGGCATCACCTCACCGCCGCCCCGCGCTACCGTCCTGCGGCATCACCTCACCGCCGCACCGAGGTCAGCCCCCACCCCAGCACCAGCCACAGCCCCGCCACCGCGCACACCCCGCCCCAGCCGAAGTGGCTGAAGGCGGCCCCGCCGAGAGCCGAGGCGGCGGCGCCGCCCGCGAAGCCGGCGACCACGTAAGCGGTGTTGGCGGTGGCCGGCGTGGATGTCGCGGTCAGGGCGAGGGTCTGGTTGGCGACATGGGAGGCGACCAGCGCCGCGTGGATCGCGATCGCGGCGGCGAACAGCCCGCCCAGCACGTGCCCGCCCAGCCAGAACAGCGGCACGGACACGGCCGCGAGCAGATACGCGGACCGTACGACACGCGCCGCGCCGAACCGGTCCACGAACCCGCCCGCCAGCGGAGCCACCGCACTCGCCGTCAGCCCGAAGAGCCCGAAGAGTCCGGCGGTCGCGGGGGACAGTCCGTACTCCGGCCCGGTCAGCAGCAGGGAGAGCGCGGTCCACAGCGCGCTCCACGCGCCGAACATGCCGGCCTGCCGCAGGCACGCCCGCCACAGGTCTGGCGAGAGCCGCAGCACCGAGGGCAGCGCGGCGAGCCCGGCGAACAGCGGGCCTTCCCGCCGCCGCCGGGACGGCAGGACGAACGCGGTCGCCAGCCCCAGGACGAGGGTGAGCAGGGCGGCGCCCGCGAACACCCAGCGCCAGCCGAAGGCCTGCCCGGCCAGCCCGCCCAGGACCCGGGCCCCGACGATGCCGGTGAACAGGCCCGCGATGACGGCCGCGACATGACGGGCACGCCGGTCGGCGGGAGCGCGCTCGGCGACCAGCGGGACGAGCAGTTGAGGTATGACGGTCGTGGCCGAGGCGACGAACATGGCGACCGCGAGGGCGGTGGCGTCCGGGGCGGCCGCACTGGCGCCCAGCGCGAGGGTGGTGACGACCGTGAGTCCCGCGACCAGCCGGCGCCGGTTCGCGCTGTCGCCGAGCGGGGCGAAGAACAGCAGGCCGACCGCGTAGCCGAGCTGGGCGACCGAGGCGATCCAGGCGACGGCCGAGGGGGCCGAGCCGAAGTCACGGGCCATGAGCGAGAGCAGCGGTGCGGCGAGGTAGATGTTGGCCGCGGTGACCGCGCTGCACACGGCGATCAGGGTGAGGAAGAGGCCGGGGGCGGGCGTACGCGCCTGCCCCGCGGGCGCCTGGGCCTGGACGGCCCGGCGAGACGTGGTCGTGGTCGCTGACGGCATGAGGGAGGACTCCTTGGAGTCGGCTCTAACAACTAACTGGTTGGTTGGATGATGAGGCAACAGTGTGAGCCGCCCTGCGATTCCCTGTCAACCAAACAGTTGGTTACCTGGCGCGCTACCCTCTCCCCCATGGCACCAAGGGACCCCGAGGCCACGAAGGCCCGGATCTTCGAGGCGGCGGTCGCCGAGTTCGCCCGGCATGGCATCGCCGGCGCCCGCATCGACCGCATCGCCGCCGAGGCGAAGGCGAACAAGCAGCTGATCTACGCCTACTTCGGCAACAAGGCGGAGCTGTTCGCGATCGTCCTCGAGAAGAAGATGCTCCATCTCGCCGAGGACGTCCCCGTCGTCCCGGACGACATCGAGAGCTGGATCGACCGCGTCATGGACTACCACGCCGCCCACCCGGAGCTGCTGCGCCTGCTCTTCTGGGAGGGCCTGGAGTACGGCAGCGCCGAACTGCCCCACGAGTCCGCCCGCCAGGAGCACTACGTCCGCAAGGTCGCCGCCCTCCGGGACGGCCAGGACCGGGGCGTCATCACGGACGCCGTCCCCGCGGCCGACCTGCTGTTCCTGCTGACCGCCCTGGCCAACTGGACCGCCGTCGTCCCGCAGATGCGGCGCATCCTGGTCGGCGACGGGGAGGACGCCCAGGACCGCTTGCGCGCGTCGGTCAAGGAGGCGGCGCGCAGGCTGACGGCCCGCTGAGCCGTGTCCGCAGGACCGGCACGCCGGCCCCTCCGGCTCAGTTGGTCCCGATCCTGCTCAGCAGCTCGACGATCCGGGTCTGCACCTCGCCGCTGGTGGACCGCTCCGCGAGGAACAGCACCGTCTCCCCGGAGGCCAGCCGCGGCAGATCGGCCTGGTCGACGGCGGCGGTGTAGACGACGAGCGGGGTGCGGTTCAGCTGCCCGTTCGCGCGCAGCCAGTCGATGATCCCGGCGAACCCGTCCTGCCGCTGCTGCACCTGCATCAGGTCCATCACGACCAGGTTCGGCCGGAAGTCGCTCGCCAGCGTCACCGCGTCCGCGTCGCTCGCGGCCCGCGCGACCTGCATCCCGCGCCGCTCCAGCGTCGCCGTCAGTGCCAGCGCGATCTCCGCGTGCTCCTCGATCAGCAGCACCCGCGGCGGGTGCTGCTCACTGTCACGCGGCGCCAGCGCCTTCAGCAGCACGGCCGGATCGGCACCGTAGGCCGCGTCCCGCGACGCCTGCCCGAGCCCGGCCGTGACGAGCACGGGCACCTCGGCGGCCACGGCGGCCTGGCGCAGCGACTGCAGCGCCGTACGGGTGATCGGCCCGGTCAGCGGGTCGACGAACAGAGCGGCGGGGAACGCCGCGATCTGCGCGTCGACCTCCTCGCGCGAGTTCACGATCACCGGCCGGTAGCCGCGGTCGCTCAGCGCCTGCTGGGTGCTGACGTCCGGCGCGGGCCACACCAGCAGCCGCCGCGGGTTGTCCAGCGGCTCCGGCGGCAGTTCGTCGTCCATCGGCTGCGGCCGCGGCGGATCGGCCACCTCGACGGCACCCCCGGGCCCGTCCAGCGGCTCGGGTCCCTCGGCGGCGTTCTCGTCGGGGGCACCTATGGCGTACGACCGCCCACTGCCCTCGGTCATCTGCGCGAGCCGGGACTGACCGGCGAGGGACGGCTGCGCCGGGGCGGGCGCGGACGCCTGGGCGGGCACCTGTGCGGAGACCGGCGCGGACGTCGGCTCGGCCGTCGGATGCGGACGCGCGGCCTGCTCCGGACGTGCTGCCTGCTTGGGACGCGTGGCCTGCTCGGGGCGCTGCCCCTGATCCGGGCGTGACGCCGGTTCCGTCTGCGTGGCCTGATCGGCCCGCGTGGCCGGGTCGGGCGGCGTGCCGAGCTTGCGGCGGCGGCCCGATCCGCCCGGCTGGTGCGGGGGAGGCGTCGCCGTCGGCAGGGGGACGGACAGGGACGGCGGCTGCTGGACCTGGGCCGCCTGCCGGTTGAACGGCACGCCCTGCCCCAGCGTCCGCACGCTGATCGCCCGGCCCTGCGTCGAGTTCGGATCGACGGGCGCCGAGGCCTCGGCGGGCAACGGCTGAGCCGCCCGCTGCGCCTGGGCCTGGGCCTGCGCCTGTGCCTGTGCCTGCGCCGCGCCCTCCGGCGGCAACGGAGTGCCCGGGGCCGGAGTGTGCTGGGCCGCGATGTTCGGCTGCGGCGCCTGAGGAGGTGTGCCGTTCGGGGGTACGGCGACACCGGCCCCCAGGCTGTCGTCGTCCTCGGCGGCGGGCCACGGCTGGGGGGCGGGGGTGCCGCCCTGAGCCGGGGCCCCCTGGGCGGGGTGCCCTGAGCCGGGGCGCCTTGGGCGGGGGCGCCTTGAGCTGGGGTGCCTTGAGCCGATGTGGCCGTGCCATGCCCAGGAACGGCCTCGGCGGGGAGCGGCTGCCCGACGGAGGGCTGCTGCGCCGGTGGGGCGACGCCCTGCTGCGGCAGCGGCTGCGTACCCAGGGCCGGAGGCTGCAGCGCCTGTCCCGGAAGAGCCGCCTGCACGCTGTGCCCGAGCCCGCCCTGCGGGGGTACGGCGACGCCCTGCGGCTGGGGGACGCCGCCCTGCGGAGCGTTCCCCTGCGCCGGCACGGCCGCACCCGGCACGGCCTGGGCGGCGGCCACCCCGACCTGGACGGGCGCGCCCTGCCCCGGCGGGACCTGCCCCGCGGCGTCCTGCTGCGCGGGAACACCCTGCCCGGGCCCCGCAGGCACGGAACCAGGCGGCACGGCAGCAGCAGCTACGGAACCAGCCGGCGCGGCATCCGCCGCTCCGGGCGCCTGCACCGCTGCTCCCTCGCCCTGCTGCGGCACCACGGCCCGCCGCCGACGGCCGGTCGGCGCACTCGTGGGATGCGGCTGCGGCGGGGTGTGATCGGCGGACTGGTCGTGCGGTACGGCGTCGTGCCGCCCCTCCTCGGCCACCCCGTCAACGGCGGCGGCCGCTGCCGCGACAGCCTCGGTCCCCTGCCCCTGCCCCTGCTCGGTCTGCCCGGCCTGAACGCCCTGCTGGGCCGGTTCGTCCGGGGCCGTCTGATCGGCCTCGGCCGGCGGCAGGGCGAACACCGGACGCGGCCCCGCGGCCTGCTGCGCCGCCCGCTCGTTGGCGGCGGCCAGCGCACGCCGCCGACGCCCGGTCGGCTGATGGCCTTGCCCCTGTGCCGCACTGTCCGAAGCGGAGCCCGCGTCACCGGACGGCGCGGGCAGCGCCGGCGGCAGCGCGCGCTGCTCACCGGGATCACGCCGGGCCCGCTGCCCGGAGGCCTCGGGCACGCCCTGCGGCGGAACGGTCCCGCCCAGCCCCGTGTTCGAGGCGGCGGTCCCGGCCGCGTGCTCGGCGGCGGTGACGACGGCCCCCTCGGCAACACCCTGGACGGCACTCCCGACGGCCTCGAGAGCGAGGGCCTCCGCGGCGGCGTCCTCCGCCGGACGCCCGCGCCGCCGCCCGGTACCGCCCGACCCGGGGCCCTCACCGGAAGCCCGCGCCGGAAGAGCGGCCGGTTCCCCGGCGGCCCGCCTCCTGCGCCGCCCGGACCCACCGGAACCGTCAGCCTCGTCGCCCTCACCGGAAACATCCCCGTCCAGGAAGGCATCCGTGGTGGCGCGCCGCGCCCGGCGCCGCCCCCACCGGAGGTCTGCTCACCCAGGACCGCGGGGAGGGCCCCGTCGACCGCCTCGGCGGCGGCATCCGCGGCAACGGCCCCGGCCCCGCCCCCGATCGGCACCTCGAGGACGTACGCGCTCCCGCTCATCCCCGGCACGTCGTGCGTCTGCAGCACACCGCCGTGCGCCCGGACGATCCCCCGCACGATCGGCTCGTGCACGGTGTCGCCCCCGGCGTACGGCCCGCGCACCTCGATGCGTACGACCTCGCCGCGCTGCGCGGCCGCCACGACGACGGTGTTGTCCAGATACCCGCCCGCCGACAGGGGCGTGTTGCCGGTCGCGTCGACCCCGGCCACGTCCGCGACGAGATGCGCGAGGGCGGTGGCGAGCAGCCGGGGATCGACCTCGGCCTCGATGGGCGGGGCGTGCACGGCGAACTGCACCCGCCCGGGCCCGATGAGCTCGACGGCCCCGTCGACCCCGGCGGCGACGACGGCGTCCAGCATCACCTTCGTACGGGCCACGTTCTCGCTGCCCGTGTCGAGGCGCTGGTAGCCGAGGACGTTGTCGATGAGCGTCGTGATCCGCGAATAGCCGGCGGACAGGTGGTGCAGCACCTGGTTGGCCTCGGGCCACAGCTGCCCGGCGTCGTCGGAGGCCAGTGCGGCCAGCTCGCGGCGCAGCTCTTCCAGCGGCCCGCGCAGCGACCGGCCGAGCAGGGTCAGCAACTGCTCGTGCCGGGCGGCGAGCGCCTCGTACCGGTCCTTCTCCCGCTCCCCGAGCGCGGCGTACCGGTCCTCGTTCGCGCCGAGTTCCTCGGCGTGCCGCTCGGCCAGCTCCTCCAGCTCGGTGACGTGCCGCTGGCGCAGCGCGGTCAGCTCGGAGGCGTGCTCCTCGGCGACCTGCTCCAGCTCTTCCTTGTGGCGTTTGTCCGCCGCTTCCTTCTCCTCGACGACCGTGTCGTACGGCCGCCGGTCGGTGAAGGTCATCACGGCGCCGACGAGCTGGTCGCCGTCCCGCACGGGCGCGGTCGTCAGATCGACCGGAACCTTGCCGCCGTCCTTGGCGTACAGGACCTGCCCGCGCACCCGGTGCTTGCGCCCGGAGCGCAGGGTGTCGGCGAGCGGCGACTCCTCGTACGGGAAGTCCGTCCCGTCGGCACGCGAGTGCAGCACGAGTTCGTGCAGTTCACGCCCGCCGAGATCGCTGGCCCGGAAACCCAGTATCTGAGCGGCGGCCGGATTGACGAGCACGATCCGCCCGTCTGTGTCGGTCCCGACGACCCCTTCGGACGCGGCCCGCAGAATCATCTCGGTCTGCCGCTGCGACCGCGCGAGCTCGGCCTCGGTGTCGACGGTCCCGGTCAGGTCCCTCACGACGAGCATGAGCAGCTCGTCACCGCTGTACCCGTACCCGTCGTAGGCCTGCTGCCCGTTCTCCAGATTCGCACTGGTGACCTCGACGGGGAACTCGGTCCCGTCGGTCCTGCGCGCGATCATCCGGGTCGGCTTGGTCCGGCCCTGCGGATCGAGGTGCTCCGGCCGTCGCATGGAGCCGGGGATGAGCTTGGAGTCGAACTGCGGCAGCAGATCGAGCAGCCCGCGCCCCACCAGAGCGGTGCCCGGAGTCTCGAAGGCCTCCAGGGCGATGGTGTTCGCGTTGACGACCGTCCCGTTGGCATTGACCAGCACCAACGCGTCGGGGAGCGCATCCAGTATGGCTGCGAGGCGAGCAGCGCCTCGGGATGGCCTGCTGCTCACGAGACGCTTCCTCCCTGTTACCGCACCTTGCCGACCGCTCGGGCCATCTTGCCAACCGTCCCGCAGCGTGTCACGCGAGGGAGTCTAAGGGCTGCGGTTGCGCTCGCGACGCCGGATGAGAGCGAGGTCGCACGAGCAAGTGACCCCGAACTGACGACCGAGTAACCGTCAAACGCCCGCCCTCCTGCGACGACGTCGCGGGACCTTCGCGGGACCTTTACGACGACGGTGTTTCTGTACCTTTTGGCCGGACCGGCGGGATGGAGGGCGGGGAGGGGCGAAATCCGGACGAGATGCGACGAGGTGCGGAGGGTCGGTCACGGAGGCGACATGAGAAGAAATGCCGCCGGAGTCGACGCGGGACTCAGGCGCGCCGCCCGCCCTTCATGTCCGGCAGAAGCGGCACGAGCCGGTCCCAGCGGGAGATCTGGCAGCCGTCACGGCGGTCGTACGTGGCGTCGACGGGGCGCCCGGCCCAGGTGCCGGTGACGTGCGCGGTGGCCGGCCCGCCGTACTGCATGGTGCAGAAGCCGCCCTTCGGAGCGGGAGCGAAGGTCTCCTGCCCCCACCGCGTGTCCCGCTCCAGGGCCGCGCAGGCGCCGCTCGGGTCGGGGTGGCTGCCGCCGTCGGGCCCGCAGTACAGCTCGAAGGTCCCGTCGGCCCCGCCGCCGGCGTTCCGCACGGTGACGGTGAGGTGATCCCGCTCCTTGCTCTTGCCGTCGCCGAGCCCGGTCTGGGCGTACGCGGCCGGGGACACCGCGGCCAGTGATCCGAGGGCGGCGACGGAGGCGGCGGCACCGAGGAGGAGGCGCCGCAGGCCGGGGCGGGAGGTGGTCCGGGGCATGGTTCGGGCGGCGGCCCGGGAAATGGCAGTCGACATGCCCTGACTAACGCGGCGTGCCCCGGGACGTTGCGCGACAGCCCGACAAGCCTTTTGCCCTGCGACCTTCCTGCCTAGTACCGTAGGGGGCGA
This sequence comes from Streptomyces sp. CA-179760, assembly GCF_050937045.1. Classification (NCBI taxonomy): domain Bacteria; kingdom Bacillati; phylum Actinomycetota; class Actinomycetes; order Kitasatosporales; family Streptomycetaceae; genus Streptomyces; species Streptomyces sp. CA-179760. The sequence goes on along the minus strand of NZ_JBNJLZ010000001.1, from coordinate 4,693,768 downwards.
TTGGTGACGCGGCGCTCGACTGTGTCATCATCGGCAAGCACCGACTCGCGCTCGCGCGGGCCATGTGCGTGGAGGCGTCGCCTAGTCCGGTCTATGGCGCCGCACTGCTAATGCGGTTTGGGACTTAAATCCCATCGAGGGTTCAAATCCCTCCGCCTCCGCACTTGATCACGAAGCCCCGGTCACCTGACCGGGGCTTCGCTGTCATACCACCCAGAACAGTCGTTTCCGCAGCTCACAAGGGGTACGGCAAACGGATTTCACATGGCGGCGGCAGTCATGTAATGTTCTTCCTGTCGCCGCGAGCGAGCCGGAAGGCCCGAGAGCGGCGATAAAACAGAACAAGCACTCGTAGCTTAACGGATAGAGCATCTGACTACGGATCAGAAGGTTGCAGGTTCGAATCCTGCCGAGTGCACAGCACGTCAGAGGCCCTGCGGAGAGATCCGCAGGGCCTCTGACTTTTGCCTTGACGGCAGTGTTTGACGGCAACCGCTTCTGCGAGTCGATCAGATGGCTACCGGGACACCGGCGGCGCCGTCGTCATCATCTGACTCGTTGCCGTCACCCCTCAGTGCGTTCCCGACGCGGTCGAAGGCGGACCGCTGGGAGTCGAGCCGTACGAAGGTGTAGATGTCCATGGTCACGCGGATGGAGCTGTGGCCGAGGACTTCCATGATCATGCGGGCGTCGGCGCCCTGTTCGTGGAGCAGCGAGGCGCACGTGTGACGCAGGTCGTGAAAACGGACCCTGCGGACGCCGGCGCGGACGCACAGCACCTCGAAGGAGCGGTTCAGGTTGCGCGGCTCTATGGGGGTCCCGTTCTTCGTGGTGAAGACGAGGCCGTGGGCCGTCCCCTTCCAGTTGGCACCCGCCGCCTTCCGGTCGGCGATCTGCTGGGCGCGCTGAGAGCGGAGCGCTGTCACGCACTCGGACGGCAGGGCGACGCGTCGGGCTGATCGCTGTGTCTTCGGTGCCACGATCAGCAGCTCGCCGCCGACCCGCTGTAGGGCTTGCCGGACGGTGAGGACACCTTCGTGGAGATCCACGTCCGACCAGCGCAGCCCCAGCAGCTCGCCGCGCCGCAGGCCGATGCGGACCGCCAGCTCATATGCGGCCCAGAGCCGGTTGTCACGGGCAGCCGCCAGGAGCTGACGCCCCTCCTTCGCCGTGAGCGGTTCGATCTCTCGCTTCGTTCCCATGCTCAGCTCCACGTTCCGGGCCACGTTGCGGGGCAGCTCGTCCTCACGAACGGCGTGCTGGAGAGCAGCACGCATGATCACCAGGAGAAAGCGCACCGTCCGGTCAGAGGGGAGCTTCTTGCAGCACTTGCCGAGGGCGCAGCAGCGCCGCTTGTGCTCGGGCCGCTTCCTGTCCTTGCCCTGGGCGCAGCACTGGCAGGTGACGGCCGTCTTCGCGAGGAAGGCGCGGATGTCGCGGGCGGTGAGTCGGACCAGCTTCTTCCGGCCGAAGTCCGGGGTGACGTAGTTACGGACGAGGGACTCGTAGTTGACGTAGGTCGTCCGGCGGACCTTGCCCTGGGCGACGTTCGTCAGCCAGTACGTCAGGTACTCGGCGATGGTCATCTTGTTGGTGGCGACCGGGAGGCCGTTGAGGGAGTCCGCCTTCAGCTTGGTGAGCTTCTCGTGGGCGTCGTCCCAAGTCTTGCCGTACACACTGCGCCGCTTGTACGTGCCATCCGTCGTGAGCACGTACGCACTGCCCTCCCAACGGCCGTCCTTCCGCTGGTAGATGGTGCCCTCGTTGTTGGCGTTCTTCTTCGGCTTGGCCATCAGGCGGCTTCCTGTTCGGTGCGGAGGGAGACGTAGGTGTCCAGGGCGGCTTCGCTGATGCGGCGGCAGCGGCCGATCTTGAAGGAGGCGAGTTCGCGCGAGCGGATCAGGTCGTGGACCTTCCAACGGCTGATGCCGAGACGATCGGCGACCTGGTCCACCGTGAGCACGGCCGTCGTCATGAGGGCACCAGTCCTTCCTGCTTGAGGCGTTGGGTGTGGGCTATGTCGTGTCGGACCTGGGCGGCGAGGAATTCCTCGCCCGGGCGGTAGCCGCTGCTGAGGTAGGTCCAGGCGGAGGCGGTGACGAGGGTGGTGTTCTTGTCGTCGACGGGTAGGCCGGCGCGGGCACGGGCGGCTTCGGCCTGAGCGAGGCGCCAGGCGCGGCGTACGTCGCGGAGGGCGCCGAGGGTGGTGGAGTAGGCGCGGGACTTGGTGGAGAAATGGCCGCGGAAGCCGAGCATGTGTGCCCACTTCCAGAGCTTGAGTTCGGCGAACTCCGGCAGGTGACCGAGGGCCCAGGCAGTACGGATCATCTGGCGTACGTGCCGCTGTACGGGCAGGTCCTTGATGGGTTCGGCCTGTCCGGTGCCGTCGCAGTCGGTGCACCGGTCATGGAAGCCATCGGGGCCGCGCACGTAGCCGCGTCCCTTGCAGGGGTTGCACATCAGGGTGCGGTCTACGGTGCCGGTGCCCTCGGCGTTCTTCGTTGCGTACTTGGCGACGTATCCGGCGACCTTGGCGTCGGTGTACTCGGCAACCCTGGCATCGGTGAGTTCGCCGTTGCCCAAGGCTGAGATGGGGTCCACCTTGTACCGGCCGCCCCAGGCGATGACCCGCTCGCCGATGGAGTCGGACTCGACAGTGAGCCGGGCACGCTGGACGGCCAGGCTCACGGCGGAGCTGAGGACGTCGAAGGTGGCCCAGGACGGGGGCGCGGTGGTGTGGCCGTCGGGTCCGTCGAAGCGAATCACGGCGTGGAAGTGGACCAAGCCGCGCTGCTGGTACTCGGCGACCTTGGCGAACGAGACGCGCAGGGCGGCGTTCAGTGCCTTCTGCGTCATGCCGAGGCGCTTGGCCAGGGCGCGGCGCAGGTAGGTGGTGAACCGTGCCCAGAGCTGTCCGGCGTGGGCGTTCCACAGCACGGCGCCGGTGTAGTCGTACGTGGCTGGGTCCAGCGGGGTCCCCAATACCGGGTCATCCTCAAGGTGTCGGGCGCCGCAGCGGCAGGGGCGGGGCTTGTCCGCCTGGTCGGTCTTGCGGTTGTGGACAGGGCCGAAGGATGGGGCGGTGAGGGTGACGAAGGCTCGGGGGTGGTCGCGGACGGCTTCGGCGACGTTTTTGCCGCCGGAGAGTCCGGCCTTGATCAGGTGGTAGGTGTCGGCGGCGTACACCCGTGAGCAGGCCGGACAGCGCGTGGCGCGGCGGTTGCCGCAGGTGGTCAGCAGGCGTCCGGAGGGCTCGTCCTCGGAGCGGTACGAGCGGACCACTTGCTTGGTGGTCTCATCGGTGGTGACCGTCCAGCCATGGAGGTTCACGGGGCGGGTGCAACCACGCAAGTCGCGGACCTGTTCGCTCACCCTGTCGAAGTCGTGGGTGTTGGCCAGCTCGATCAAGTCCCGCAGGCCGGGGCTGATCACGTGGCGTAGGTCGAGGGGGCGGCGCATGGGGGCGGGGCTCCTTTCTGGCATGACGGGGGATGCCGACGGGCAGCAGCCGTTCGTGGGCGGAGGCGCGGGCTGCTGCCCGAAGGCATGGCGGGGCGAGCCCATGGGCTAGTGAGGGTGGAAAGTGCTGGAAGGCCGGCGGGGAGAGCGCGGCTCTACAGCGAGGCGTGGAGCGCGGTGGCCATGGGCAGGCCGATACCGAGCCGCCTCTTGAGTTGAACCGGCGTGATGGCTTCGCCGTGATCAGCCTGGTGTGATGCGGCGATCGAGCGGGCTTCGGTCAGGAGCGGCTCAGGCACCTTTACGGCAGGCGCAGGAGCGGCAGGAGCCGGGGCAGCGACCGGAGCGACATGGGCCGGTTCTGGTGTGACAGACAGGGCGGGCGTTGAGACGGGTTCCGTCTGGGCGTCGGCCGGGGCAGGCTCTTGAGCGGGGGCAGTCTCGACGGTGGCCGTCTGGGCGGCTACGCCGGTGGAGACCGCGGTGAAGGAGCGCAGGAGCTGCGGGCCGACCGCTCCCCAGCCGAGGAGCAGGAGAGGTGCCACGGAGTCGATGGCTGCGCGGCCGTAGTGCCCGGCGACGATCGGTTCTGCGACGTTGAGGGCCAGGGTCAGCAGGCCGGAGACATGCATCAGGTGCGTGGCCGCCTTCAACTGCTCGGCCGGGACACCGCGCAGGGACAGGAAGCGCAGGGCGACCATGAGGCCGACCACGGACAGGTCGACCATCGGCGCGATGAGCGGTGCGATGGGAGCGGGGACGCCCAGGCGCAGGGCCAGGGCCCAGACGTTGCCGAACGAGAAGACGAACGCCAGCGCAGCGATGACGATCATCACGGCGGTGATGGTGCGCTGAGTGATCCGGTCCTCAGTCATGAGTGTTCACCTCCTTTCTGGGCGAGGGCGCGAGCGATAGGTGGTTGGGTCAGGCCGCCATGGGCGGGGCGGTGGAGTCCGGGGCGTTCTTGGTCAGGTCGATGCCGGTGAGCAGGTCGGCCGGGTCGTTGGTGAGGTGGGCGGTCTGCTGGGCGATGGCCGCGCTGTCCTGGCCGGAGACGTAGGGCGTGCGGATGCGGGTGAAGCCGGGCTGGGACTGGTGGTTCATGGAGGCGACGCCGACGTAGGCGCGGTCCTGGAGGTTGATCGGGTTGGCGTCGGGCCACTCCCGGATGTCCTCGCCGAGGGCGGCGACGGCAGCTTCGGCGGTCTTCTGTGCGAAGGACAGGCCGATGGGGCACACGTCGCGGATGAACGTCGGGATGGCGTCGCCGGTGGACTTCTGGGTGGCGAGGATGACGAGGATGCCCATGCTGCGGCCCTTCTTCACCAGGTCCTCGACGAGCCGGGCGTTCTCGGCGGCGAGCGCGGCGAGCTTCTTCGTCTTGGGGTCGCTGCCCTTGTGGTCGCGGAAGTAGGTGTGAGCCTCGTCGATGATCACGACGACGAGCGGCCACCCTGCTGAGGGCCCGACCTCCCACATGCTCTGCACCCCGAGGATGTGCTCAGCGGCCGACACGCGGGCGCGGCGCAGCTCCACCAGCCGCCGGAACAGGGCGTTGGCCTCTTCGAGGTCATCGCCGACGAAGTCGAACATCCGCTTCACGAGGTGGGCGTAGTCGCCCTCCTTTGCGGTGGACACCTTGCCGTCGGCGCACACGAACTGAATCGCGGGCGATGGCGCCCAGTCGCAGATCAGCCGGTTGATGAGCGAGGTCTTGCCGAAGCCGGGAAGGCCGGCCACGGTCACGCCGGGCACCTGCGTGAGGTCGACGGATACCGGCTGGGCGTATTCGTCCAAGCCCAGATCCCACCGAGCGATCTCGTCCAGTACCTCTCCCGTGGGCTGGTGCTCCGTCTTGAACTTCAGCGGATCGAGGCGGACACCGCGGATGACAACCTGTCCAGGCTTGTCCTGGGTGACCGCGACGCGCGTGCACCGCCAGGCGTCCGCCAGGTGCGGGGCCGCCTTCTGGAACTGCTCCAGGCCCACGCCGGGCAGGCAGTTCGCCCGCGCGATCACGCCGTAGGCGTCATGCGTGACCTTCAGAGCGGGGACCAGGACACGGGGTTTGATCGGCTTGTTGTCCGTACTCGACAGCGCCGCCGCCATGGTCGGCGTCTTGTCCGTGGCCGACAGCTTCAACATCGGCGCGAGCCGCTTCCAGGTTCGCCGTATGCGCATGGCCTGCCGGATCGACTGCCGGGTCATGGCATCGGCACGCACGTAGCGGACCACCCACCACACTGACCAGCCGACCAGCACAGCCAGGGCCATGCCACCGTAGCCGAAGACTCCTTCCAAGGCGTCGTTGATGTCCTTCATGTGCGCTTCTCCTGTGGGCTGTTGAGGAAGGCCCCGAGGGCCGATTCGAAATCCGTCTGATCCGGGGCGGTAGGTAGTGCACAGAGCCGGGCATCCGGCCCGGCGTGAGGCAGCGGGAAACTGCGCTCGACGCCGGACCGGAAAGCGGCGCCGATCACGCTGCGTCAGCGGCCGGAGCCGGGGCGACCAGGTCCAGGCGAAGTACGCGGTAGGCGATGCCGTCCGAGAGCTGGCCGTTGAAGATCCGAGCCCACGGAGTCGCGAACAGCTCCACCGGCATCACCGGCACACCCGGCTTCAGGCCGTTCGGGATGCCGGTCTCCGGAACCGTGATCTTCAGCGCCTCGGCGCGGTCCTCCTCCATGAAGAAGAGGGTGATCGTGTAGAGCTTTGCGCCAGTCTCACGGTCGGTCGCGAACTGCGTCTTCTCGGCGTCTGCGTACTTCGGCACCGGCAGAGTGCCGACCATGAACGACGCGGTGGGGAGCAGGCCAACACGGATACGAGCCATGGGTGTTACGTCCTTTCGGTAGGTGCTCCGCCGAGTGGCGGGGCGTGATCAATAGAACCTCGCTCACCTAGCAATGTCAAGCGAACGAGGACTGCTAGGTATGTGGGGCTGTGGGTGGGGGTTCGTCAGAGGGGTGTGCTAGGGCTGCTAGCTCTGGCTACTCTGATAGGTATGACGCCTGCTAGTTCCGCAAAGCCCGACCGACGGCCGCCCTACCAGCACGCGGCCGACGAGCTTCGGCGCGAGATCAAGGCGGGCCGCTACAAGCCGGGCGACCAGCTCCCGCCCTACCGGGAACTGCAAGAGCGGTTCGGCGTGGCCAACATGACCGCCCGCGCCGCCCTCAACGTCCTGCGCGACGAAGGGCTGATCTACACCATCCAGGGCCGAGGGAGCTTCGTCGCCGACTACGACGGCAAGGGCGTCGACTACACCCCGCCTGCCTGGTACCTGGGCAACAGAGCTGAACCTGGCGGCTCAGAGGCGGACGAGCTTGTCATCGGGAAGGGGAAGCCGGGCAGCGCCAATGCCGCCGGCCCCGCCCTGACCGAAATGCTCACAGCGTTGCGCGACGAGATCCGAGCACTCAGCGCGGAGCACCAGGAGCTGCGCCGGGAAGTCGAGGCGCTGAAGAAGGCGCAGCAGGACTCGCCTTCCTGAGTTCGGCGACCTCTCGTCGCATCTGCCTCGCCTCGCGGCCGAGCCTTGCCGCCATGGCTGTCATCTCCCGAATCAGCGCGGACGCCTCCGCAACCTCCCGGCTGTGAATGCCGACCAACTCCCTTTCCGGGTCGTCTATCTGCTCGGTCATATCTCCCCGCTCGCTGCCCTGCCGTTGCTGCCTACTGCGTCACTCAACCGCCGAGGGCCTGCCCGTACCGTCCGGCAAGCCGCCATCGCGGCTGTCGAGATAGGTCTATCGGCCTGACCGGACAGGCAGGCGGCGAGCGGTGCCGCGGTCCCGCCGAGCGGGCAACAACCCTTCGTTGCGTCCCGCCGTGTGGGCTCATGTCTCCGCGTGCTCATGTCGCTCGTCCTTCGGTCGTCGGTCAGGGCATCAATGGTCCGGAGAAACGCCGGTTTGGGTAACCGGCGATCGTCGGCTATGTTCCGTCCGCCAATCCGGCGCGGACCGTCCATAGCGGCGGAGAAACCCGCATGGGTGTGCCCGCTTTCGGTGGTTCGTCTCACTCATCCATCTCCGACTTCGGGCCCCAGCGGATCCTCGTACTCGCTTGCTGCTGGTGCCGGTCTAGTCGGCGTGGCAGCCGCCCGGCGGGAATCAGCCGAGCACTCGCCCCCGACCGCAACCCCGACCATCAGTCCCCGACCAAGGTCACGAATGGATCACGGAATGGTCAGGTGGACCCCGACCAAGCCCTCTCAGGCATCCTGCAATCCCCGGCCTGTGGATAGATTTCGGCGAACGCCAGAGCAAACAGATATGGATCTGGATCTATCGGGTCTAAAGCGTCACGGGAGCCAGTGAGCAGGTGAGAAGCCGAGGCCGTGCATGGCCGTTCGACCGGCCAGAAGCCCAGCCCAGCGAAGCTGTTCAGAGTTTCTTTACTGGATCAAGGCGGCCCGCCTGCGGCGGGCCGCGCGCGCTGGCGGCCCGTGGCCGCCGCCGCTCCTTGTCTCCGCCACCGCTACGGCGGCCCCCCGCCACTCAGCGCGCAGCACTGCCAAGGCGGACAGACGACCAGAAAGCAACCCGACCGCTCCGAGCACCAGGACCAAGCCGTCGCACGCCATGCCCGACCACGCCCCCCCGCCGCTCAATGCTTCTGAGCCGCATAGCCCACAGAGCCACATACCGAGCCCAGTTGACCTGCCGCATCGGGCAACGCCTAGGCAGGATCGAGAGACGGGCCGTGACGCATGGAAGAAACGTGGTTGAGGCCGACGGGTGGTTGCTGGAGGCACACGTGGCGGGTGTGCGTTTGGCTGACCCGCCGTCGTGGCTGACTTTCGGTGGTTCAGGTCAAAGCCTCTCTCGATTCGACAACATGGAGCCGGGGGGATCTGCACCCGCACCCGAGCACGCCAACTGCCCCGGCTACCATCGGCACCGGGGTCCTGATCAGGGCTTCCATGACCGGACCACCCGGAATGCTGTCCAGGCTGAGGGGTGGTCCGGTCTCTTGTTGTCGGTCTTGGCTATGCGAGTGACGCCAGGCGTACCGGGTCTTAGAGGCAGCTCAGGGTCTTGCCCACCTCGTAGATGGTCGGTCGGTCTTCGGGAGCATGGCTGAGCATCGCTTCGATCAACTCGCCTAGCTCACCCGGCGCCTTTACGGAGCGGCGTCTGCCGTTGGCTACGGCCTCTCTCTGCACGGGACGCGGAGCGTCGTCCGGGTACTCGACAGCGCGCCAGCCGGTGGCCGAGATGAGCAGGGAGGCGCCGAGGGCGTAGATGTCGGCTTCCGGCGTGGGCTCGGCTTCCCCCGAGGCGAGGACGCTGCGCGCGATCTCCGGTGCTTCGTAGTGGACGAGGCAGCCGCGGAACGGGAAGTCGTACCCCTCGGGAACGTGGCCGCCGTGGGCTAGGGCGAGGTCGATGAGATGCGTCCGCTCGGGACTGATGATGAAGTGCGCGGGCTGTACGTCGCCGTGGGCCCAGCCCTTGGCGTGCAGTTCGGCCAGGACCTCGGCACAGCCCAGCGCCACGCGAGCGTCCGGTGCGACGGATGTGTCTCGCCTACGGCAGGGCTCCCACAGCTGGTGCAGGTCCGGCCCTTCATGCCATGGCTGGAAGTTCCACGTGCCGTGCTCCCATTCGCCGTACGCGAAGTCGTCGAACCCGAGGCGATGCAGCACGGTTCCTTCGCGCGCCGGCGCGAGGGCGGTCCAGGGCTGGGCGGACCAGTCGGCTGTGGCCTCGATCGGGTAGCCGACCTTCACGGCGTAGTGGCCCCGATGGCTCTCGACCTCCCAGACCATGGAGCCCCGGCGGTTCACGACCAGACGCTGAGACGTGGGCATGAGGGCGTCAAGTACCACGATCGGCAGTTCAGAGGGTGACCCGGACAACGTCTGTTCTCCTTCCGGGCGAGCGCGGCCGATCATGAGTCGAGGCCGGCCGCGTCGCTGCTGTCGTGTTGCTACGCCTGACCGTACGGTCGGCCGCAGTCCGAGTCGCACTGTGCGAGGTTCGTGCCGTCCACGGTCCACAGGTCGTCGAAGACCATGAACCCCGCCGTCTTCATGGCGCGTGCCGAAGCGGAGACCTGCTGCGGGTCACGGGCACCCCCACCAGGCTTCGGGTTGTGGTGCAGGAAGCGGCCCGCGTACCGCTCGCACAGATCCGCGTACTCCTTCGTGTGCAGGATGAGCGCGTGCAGGCCGAGATCCACGTCGTCCGACGGGACCATGGGGACGATCGCGGTGGCTGCGGTGACCACGAAGGCGACGGCCTGGTCCGCAATCCGCTCGGCACGTTCGGGCGACTGTCCGTTGTGGGTGACCACGAAGTGGGCGAGGCTCTGGAACAGCTCCTCGCCAGCTTCCCCGCGGCCGGTCCGCTGGTCGTTAGCCGTTGCCGTCATGCGAGTACTCCTTATGGGTAGTGGAGCGTGGCACTTACGGGTTTGGAGGCCGCCCCGAACGGGGCCGGGGGAACCGGGGAATGAGCACCCGTCCGGGGCGGCCGGTCTACTGGCCGACAGCGAGAGCCATGCCGATCACCAGGCCGCACGACCCGCTGATCATGATGATGAACAGGACTCCCGCGTACCGGCCGATGGCGCGCATCACAGCCCATCCCGACTGTTGCCGTTCTTGATGGCCAGGCGGGCGCTCAGTTCCTCCCGAGCGCTCGGCGGCACCACCTTGTCCGGCATGGCATCCCACTCCCGGCCACCGCCGATGGGCCGTATCTGCACACGGCCGCCGAGCTCACCCATGACGATGCCGATACGTCCCCTGGCGGTGTCCTTCGCCAGTTCACCGATGCCTGGTCTGGTCTGCTGATTGCTCGCCATGCACAGGAGCATCGCGATCGAAGGGCTGCTGCTAAAAGGTCAGGCTGATTACCCAACTTGGGTAACATCGCGGCAAGTAGAGAACTAGCGACGTTGCGTAGCCCTCGCAGTTTGGGAGCTTGCCGATGCCCGACCCGGACCGGCCGCAGGAACTGCCGGCCAGGCTGCTCACCGATCCCGAGATGATCGATGCGTGTCGGCTCCGGGACTTCGCCAGAGTCTTCCGGCTGGTGAAGGTCAAGGCGGGCATCCACCCGTCGATGATCGCCCGTCGCTGCGACTTGACCCCCAGCCGCGTAGGCGAAGTCATCGCAGGAAGACGACAGTTGCTGCACATGGATGTCGTCGAGCGCATCGCGGACGGCCTGCGCATCCCTGGAGACATGCTCGGGCTTGCCCGCCGTGCCTGGGAGACACCCAAGGCCCTCGTGGTCGACCAGCGCGAGGTGCCCCACGGACCGGACCCCGAGCAGCAGGCCCCCACGTCTCTGCCGGGCCCCGATGTGGACGGCATTTTGGCGCTGGCCACGCGAACGAGCCTCAACACGGCCACGCTCGAAGCCTTCCGCTCCTCCATCGAGGACTACTGGCGACGAGACGACCAGCATGGCGGCGAAGCACTGCGGCCGGCCATCGTCGGCCAGCTCCGTCACGTCGTCGGACTCCTGAAGGAGAGCCGACCGCCATCTATCCAGAATGGCCTGTACGGAATCGCGGCCGAGCTGGCACGCCTCACGGGCTGGACCTACTTCGACGCCCGCCAGTACAACCAGGCCCGCGCCTATTTCACCGAGGCCCTGCAACTCGCGAAGGAGATCGACGACCGCCAGTTCATGGCCAACGTCCTTGCCTGCATGAGCTTGCAGGCGACCTATCAAGACAAGCCCGCGGACTCTCTGGCACTCGTCGCTGCCGCCCAGGACCAGGCCCGCTCAACCCTCGGCAGCACACCGCGCGTCCTGTCGATGCTGTCCATGCGGGAAGCCTTCGCCCACGCCACACTTGGCCACCGAGACGACACCCACCGGGCACTCGGGAAGCACATCGCCAGTTCGAGCAGATCGGGGCGGGCGATCCCGACCCGTCATGGGTGTCCTACTTCGACGAGCCGAAGCTCATCGTGGACACGGGCATCGCCCATGGCCGCCTGGGCGAAGCAGCGACCGCTGAGCCCTTGATCGCAGATGCCTTGCGACGGGAGGACCGCACCAACCAGCGAGGCCGCGCGTTCCACTCGTTCTGGCTGGCTCGTACGCAGCTGGACCAGGGCAAGCTTGACCAGGCGTGCCACACCGCCACGCAAGCACTGGAGCCCGCGTCGGCGGTGGCATCCGAGCGAGTATCGGGCCACCTCAGGGAGTTCTACGACCAGTTGGCCCCGCACAGGCAAGAGCCCGTAGCCCTGGCCTTCGAGGCGCGGCTACGGGAACTCCTTCCACCGGTCAGCGGATCGCTTCGTCCATGAGCAGGTAGAGAAGGCCCACGAGCGATCCGCTGCTCACGATCTCGCGGCGGTCTATCATCCCGCGCACCTCTGAGAGAGGGATCCACTCGATGCGGTCGGACTCGTTCTTCTCCGTGGGCGGCCCGGCGTATGTCGCGCCGTCGATACGGAAGACGTGGTGCTGCGAGTCGGTGATGCCGTTCGCCGGCTCGGCGTAGATCAGGGGCTTGATCGGGCCCGGGCGCCAGCCGGTCTCCTCCAGGACTTCGCGGGCCGCCGCCTCTTCGGGGGTCTCGCCCTCCTCGACCAGGCCCATGGGCAGTTCCCAGGCCCACGAGGTCGTGATGAAGCGGTGCCGCCACATCATCAGGACCTCTTGACGGTCATTGACCACGGCAGCCACGGCCAAGTGCCGCAGGCGAACGACGTGGTACTCCCACCTGCGTCCGTCAGGCTGCTGGACGTCGACCAGACACAGATTCACCCACTTGTTCGTGTAGACCTGTCGCTCACCGTGGGTCTTCCACTCCATACCTGCGGCCCCTCTCGATCGGTCTCCAGGATCTCAGACCGATCTGGAGGCGGGTACATGTTCCCCTCTTTTCGCGTCACCTTGACGAGATGGCTTGCAGGGCCCTCGGCTATGGACTGATCGCGAGTCGGAGAAACCAGCAGCGACGCCAGAGGGATTTCACCGAGACCCAAAAGCCGACATCAGGCGTGCGGAGAGTGTCTACATGGGCAAGGACAGAAGGCGTACTGGCCCGGAGGGCCAGCTAAGGGCGCGGTCGCGCAGGGGTTTCCACATGGTCGACAGCGGCATGGTGGTGGTGCCGTTCGGCTGCTCGACGCTGATCTCACGGGTCAAGGGTGTCCATCCCAGCTGGTGATAGACAGGTGCGCGATCTTGTCGGCAGAACAGGAGGCCGAACTCAAGGCCCGACTCCGTGGCGTGTGTCATGGCGGCGTTCACGGCGAGCCGAGCTAATCCTTGACCCCGTAGTTCCGGGGTGACGACCACACCGCCCAGGCCGGCGGCTTGGAAGGTGGTGCCTCCGGCCGACACGGGGACGGTGACCCAACCGGCGTGGGCCACCAGGCGGTTCCCTATGAGCACGCCGAAGTGCTGTTCTTTCGGACGCCAGGTCAGATCGAGGGACGCGACCTCGAACGGATCGGGGTCGTCGCCGACGAGGTCGTGAAGGTCGTCGGCCGTGTACTGCCCAAGGGCCGTGACCCGCGGGAAGGGGCTCTGTCCGGCCTCCATGCTTCCTGGTCGTTCATCCTGTCGCGCGGCATGCTTCATCCCTTCCTCGCCCTGGTGACGTCGTGCGGTCGGTCATCTGCGTCTGAGTCGGCAGATGCCTCGTACCCGGTGGCGCGGTCGGCGGTCACGAGCAGCGCGACCGCTGCCAGAGCGACCACGCCGGCTGCGAGGAGTTGGAGGCGGTAGTCGAAGGTGGCGACCATGGCCGTGCCCATGAGGAGAGCGAGCGCGGTGGGTGCGAAGACGATGGTGTTCGCGGAGGCCGCGACCCGTCCGATCAGCTCGCTCGGGGTTTCCTTCTGGACCGTGGTCATCGCGCTGATGAGCGGCCAGGGCAGGCCCAGGCCGATCACCAGGGTGCCGCCCAGGACCGCGGGCAGCCAGGGCGTCGCCAAGGAGATCGATCCCACCGTGACGAGTGCGAGACCGAACGCTGACACGGTGCGGGCAGGCACGCGGCGTAGCAGGGCTCCCACCGTCAGCCCGCCGACGACCGAACCGAGCCCCTGGATGGGAGCGAAGACACCAGCGAAGGCCGCAGGCCGGTGCAGCCCGGTGTCGACCAGGGCATAGGTGGCCGAGCTCCTCAGGCTCGACGCAACCATGGCGCACCCGCCTGCGAGGACCAGGGGACGCAGCACCGGGTGCCGCCACAGGTAGGAGATGCCCTGGGCGGTTTCGGCCCTCCACTTTCGTGCCGGTCGCTTCCCGGGCGCGGTCTCACGCACGCGGATCAGACTGAAGGCGGCCGCGGCCAGAAGGAAGGTGACGGCGTTCAGCGCGGCCACGATGGGTCCGCCCAGCACCGTGAACAGGGCCGCGCCCGCAAGGGGGCCGAGCAGGCTCGTGCTCTCGGTTGCCGTACGGACCAGGCCGTTGAAGTCACCGCGTTGTTCGCCGGGGATGGCCGAGGCCACCAGCGCGGTCTCGGCGGCATCGGTGAGCACCGCGCCCACTCCCACCAGGGTCAGCACGGTGAACAGCAGCCACACATCGTCGGCGGAGCGCACGGTGACCGGTGCGGTCGTGATGACGGCCAGCGCGAGGCTGGTGGCAATCAGAAGCGGGCGTCGCCGCATGCGGTCGGCGAGGGTGCCGATGAAGGGTCCCGCCAAGGCTGGCGCCCAGACACAGAAGCCGACGAGGGCGGCGAGTGCGTCGGAGCCGGTGAGCTCCTTGACCCAGACACCGGCCGCCAGCGTCATGGCCGAGTCACCGAGGCCGGAGACGACGACACCCGCCAGATAGAAGCGCGCGTTGCGATCACGCAACACCGATGACACACCCCAGGCCACGCAGATCCCCCTTCGGGCAAGCCTCTTCCGGCCTCCGGCACACTACCCCCAAGCATTTGATTGGGGGTAGTGTCGCCGACATGCCGGTGTGCGCTTTACTTGCCGACGTGACCGAAGCCGACCCCACCCTGAAGGCGCTCGCCCATCCCGTACGGCTGCGGATGCTCACGCTCATGTGGCCCGGGCCGATGTCCGCCGCCGAACTCGCGCGTGAGCTGGACATCTCGCACGCCCTGGCCAGCCAGCACCTTCGGCGTCTGGACGCCGTCGGACTGGTCGAACTGGCCGAGGAGCGCACCCGCCGCGGGGGACGCGAGCGCCGCTACCGTACCGTCCACGGATCGCCGCTGTCCGACCGGCACGACGGTGCGCCGCTCTTGGCCGCGGCGCTGGCGCACACGCTTCAGGAGCGAGCCGCCCTACGGGATCAAAGCAGCAAAGGCGTGACGATCGACGCTGAACTGTGGGTGGAACCGGAGGTCTGGGAGGAGACCCGGCGACGCCTTGCCCACATCGGAGCCGAACTCCACGACGCTGCGCGCCCCCCGCGCTCGCCCGGCACAGTCCCCGTGGGCATCAGCCTGATGGCTTTCCGTATGCAGGCACCACCACCGACCCACAGTTAAGACCGTCACCGGCGAGACGGCACTCGCGGATTCCGCCCCAACCACCCCCGTCGACAGGCCAGCTCGAAGAAAGGCAACGCACATGGCGAAGAATGCCCTCCTCGTGATGGACGTCCAACGGACCATCGTGGACATCGCCAACGGCGGCTCCGGATACCTGCCGCGCCTGCGCAGGGCTGTCGACGGCGCCCGGGCGGCCGGCATCCCCGTGATCTATGTCGTGATCGGCTTACGCCCGGACAATCCGGAAGTCGGCCCCCGTAACAAGGTGCTCAGCGCCGCCGTTCGGGCCGGCCTTTTCGCCGAAGGAGACCCGGGCACCGAGATCCACCCCGACGTCGCACCCCAGCCGGGGACGTCGTAGTCACCAAGAGGCGAGCAAGTGCCTTTGCGGGAAGTGACCTCGACCTGATTCTCCGGGCCCGAGACATCGACAGTCTGGTACTCACCGGAATCGCCACCAGCGGCGTTGTGCTCTCCACCCTGTGCCAGGCCGCCGACCTGGACTTCGGCCTCACCGTCTTGGCGGACGCCTGCCTGGACACTGACCCGGAAGTGCATCAACTCCTGACCGAGAAGCTGTTCCCACGGCAGGCAGACGTCATGACGGTCGAGGAGTGGATCAGGTCCACCGCACCGTGACAGCCACGGCCAGGTGCCGCGCCCACCTGGAGTACGCATGCCCAAACAGGTGCCGAGGGGGTGTGCGGCGGCGTCCAATCTGACGGCAGTTCTGACGGCAACGCCAGCACTCGCTCGCACTTGATCGGCAACCTGGGCGATCAGGATCCGTGGCTGCCGACATTGGGCACGGCACCCTGCCCGATCCTACGGATCAGAAGGTTGCAGGTTCGAATCCTGCCGAGTGCACATAGATCAGAGGCCCCGGAGTGATCCGGGGCCTCTGGCGTTTCGGTGGCAGGTTGCGGGCTGAAAGGGGACGCTGGAGCCGGGGGCAACGTGAGGGAGAGGCACCCCATGGCCCAGACCAGCCCAGATCACAAGGCGCGCACGCCGTTCCTTTCCCGCCCGGGCGTCCGTCGCTTCCTGCCGTTCGTTCTGATCACCGCGGTCGCTCTGGTCTTCATCTTCGAGAACCGCACGAGTGTCGAGATCCGCCTTCTCGTCCCGATGGTGACCATGCCGCTGTGGGGCGCCCTCCTGATCGCTTGGGCTCTCGGCATCATCGCCTCCCTCTTCACCGTGCGCCGCCGGTCGAACCGGCACTCACGAAAGACGGGATAGCTCTCGGTCCGTAGCCCCGCTGCGATCCTGGGGGCCCATGAGTGAACTGGTCGAGCGGGTGGACGAGCAGGATCGCGTGCTCGGTGTGGTGGAGCGGGGCGAGGCCATCGAGCGGCGCTGGCCGCATCGCGTCGCGACGACCGTCTGCCGTGATCCGGAGGGTCGCTTCCTCGTGCATCGGAGGCAGGAGGGGGTGTCCCGGTTTCCGGGGCAGTACAACTGGCTGATCGGCGGTGCCGTGGAGGTCGGGGAGTCGTACGAGGAAGCGGCGGCGCGTGAGCTCACCGAGGAACTGGGCGTCCGGGCGCCGGTGCGGTTCGTCTTCAAGTTCCTGTGTGACGGCATCATCGGTCCCTACTGGCTGGGTCTGCACGAAGCCGTGGTCAGCGACCTGCTCGCGCCTGATCCGTCGGAGATCGCCTGGTGCGGATGGGTCACCGAGGGTGAGTTGCGGGAGGCGTTCAGGCGGTGGGCGTTCGTCGAGGACGGGGTCGATGCCTTCAGGCGTTACGTGGACCGGCCGGGGCCCGGTGTGCCGGGGCGGCAGTGTTCCTCCAAGTAGTTCGCGGCGAGGGTGCTCGCGCGGGTGAACCAGTCGTTCAGCACCGCGATTTCGGCGGGGGAGTAGTCCGCGAAGAGTTCCGTGAGGCGGGCGTAGTACGGCTCGTAGACCTCCAGGACGCGGGCGACCGCGTCGGGCCGGGCGGCTACGCGGACGCGGCGGCGGTCGGTCGGGTCGGGGCGGCGGGTGATGTAGCCGGCGCGTTCCAGGCGGTTGAGGATGCCGGTGACCGCGCCCGTCGTGACGTGGACGCGGGCTGCCAAGTCGCCCGGGGTGAGGAGGTTCTCGCCGGCCTCCATCACGTAGGCGAAGCAAGTGAGGTCAGTCATGTTCATGCCGACCTGCTGGGCGATCTCGTGCTGTCCGACCAGGTGGGTCGCGATGAGGTGGTCCATCGCCGACAGTGCCTGCTCCGGCGTGGCGGCCGGACGCGGCTTGGCTCGCATTCCCAATTCCCTTAGTTCGTGAGAGGTTTGGGCCCTAAACGGCTTGATGGTAAGGGGTTCGGGGGCTCCCCCCGGGTCCATGTGTGATGAGGGGGCAGCGCGTGAGCGCACATCAGTATGACCACGGGCACACGTTCGCGGGGTGGGTCGGATGCGCGATCGGGAGCGTCGCGGCCGCTGTGGCGGGTGCCGGCGTTGTCCTGGTCTCGGGCCTGCTGATCGCCGGTGGGATCGCGATCGGGGTCGTGGCTCTGCTCGTCACCTGGGCGCTGCACCTCTCCGGGTGGGGAAGGGCCCCGGCCTCCGGCCTCGGGAGGAATGGGGCTGGCGGGTGCGGGACTCCTCGGCGCCGGGTGGGCACGACGCGTGCCTGGGGTGCCGGCTGGCCGGGCGGCGGCGGCCGGTGGGCGCGGCGGTGTCCGTGCGTGCGGGTGGGGAGCCCGAGGCTGCTGCCGTCGGGGCCGAAGCGGGGCGGTGACTCCCCGCTCGCCGGTTCGTCGTCGATCCTGTCGACCGCTCCGGCCGGGCGCCGCGGCGCCGTTGTCAGTGGTGCCCTCTAGTCTCGGCAGAGATGGCACAGGCATGGAAGTGCTCGGGGCTGCGATGGTCGGCGGACGGTCCCGTGCTGCTGTGGGACGGCGGGCGGCGCAGTGCGCTGACCTGGGGGAAACGCGTGGCCTTCGGGGTCGCGGAGGGGGGCGTGCGGACGTGTGTGGGGGCTCGGGGGCATGCGTGTCCGGCGCGGGTGGCCGTGCCGGGGCGGAGTACGGGGGCGCGGTGCGAGGAGTGTGCGCGGCTGGACCGGGCGCACTCCGTGGCCGCCGACACGATCGCGGACGATCCCCGGCCGTACCACGTATATCTGGCGTGGTTCGGGCCCGGCATGACCAAGGTCGGGATCACGGCGGTGGAGCGGGGCTCGGCCCGGCTCCTGGAGCAGGGGGCCGTCTGCTTCAGCTGGCTGGGTGCCGGGCCGCTCATGGCCGCGCGGCGTACCGAGGAGCTGTTGCGGGCCGCGCTGGGGGTGCCAGACCGGATTCCCTACGCCGAGAAGCGGGCCGTGCGGGCCGCGTTGCCGGGGGCGGCGGCCGATCGGGCCGGTGAGGTCGCCGAGTTGCACGCACGGGCGGTGGCGCTCGGGGGGTGGCCGGAGTCGCTCGTGCGGGAGCCGCTGCACGTTGTCGATCATGTGGAGGTCTTTGGGCTCGCCGGGTTGTCCAGCGCCGTCGGGGGCGTGAGTGAGCTGGTTGCCGGCGGGGTTGTGAGCGGGGAGCTCGTGGCCGCGGCCGGGCCCGATCTCCATCTGGCCACTGGGGGCGGGGTCGTCGTGCTCGATACGCGGTTGATGACCGGGTGGGAGCTGGTGCCCGCGGCGGGTGGTGCACTGTCCGTTCCTGTGAGGGAGTTCAAGGAGGCGGCCGGTGTGCAGGACGGGTTGTTCTGACCCGCCATTTGCCCCGCCTTTTAGTCCCGCCCTTGCCCCGTCCCTCTCACCCCGTCCCTCTCACCCCGTCCCTCTCACCCCGTCCCTCTCACCCCGTCCCTCTCACCCCGTCCCTCTTGATCCGCCCAGCGGACCCACAGCTTCCCCTGCGCCCCTCACAGCAGCCCCCACACCCCCACACCCCCTCACCTCGCCGGACCCCGGCGTTCTCCGGCGTTCCCAGGTGTTCCCTGAGAACCGCCTGTGTGTTTCTCAGGGAATTCACAGGTTGCCGAAAGGGTGCTCTAAGAGGTCCCCGACATCGTGTTCACATGACCACGACCTCGCCCCAGGGGCGCACCGAACTGCTGAGGCCGGACGGGAGCCCCGTCCGCGTGCTTGTGGTGGACGACGAGCTGTCGATCACCGAGCTGTTGTCCATGGCCCTGCGCTACGAGGGATGGCAGATCCGGAGCGCGGGGGACGGCCAGGGCGCCGTCCAGACCGCGCGCGACTTCCGGCCCGATGCCGTCGTGCTCGACATGATGCTGCCCGACATGGACGGGCTGGCGGTGCTCGGGCGGCTGCGGCGGGAGCTGCCGGACGTGCCCGTGCTCTTCCTGACCGCCAAGGACGCCGTAGAGGACCGGATCGCCGGGCTGACGGCCGGCGGCGACGACTACGTCACCAAGCCGTTCAGCCTCGAAGAGGTCGTCGCGCGGCTGCGTGGGCTGATACGGCGGTCCGGTGCCGCCGACCGGCGCTCCGAATCCATACTGGTCGTCGGTGACCTCACCCTCGACGAGGACAGCCATGAGGTGACCCGGGCCGGCGACGACATCCACCTGACCGCGACCGAGTTCGAGCTGCTGCGGTTCCTGATGCGGAATCCGCGACGCGTGCTCAGCAAGGCGCAGATCCTGGACCGCGTGTGGTCGTACGACTTCGGCGGGCAGGCCAATGTCGTCGAGCTGTACATCTCGTATCTGCGGCGGAAGATCGACGCCGGGCGCGAGCCGATGATCCACACCCGGCGCGGTGCGGGGTACCTGATCAAGCCCGCGGTGTCATGAGCGGGCGACGACGGACGCGTCCGCAGCAGAGAGCGGGCAAGCAGACGCGAGCGGGCAAGCCGCGCACTCTGCGGACGCGGCTCGTCGTCGCGTCCGTGGTGCTGATCGCCGTGGTGTGTGCGGTGATCGGGACCGTGACGACGCTTGCGCTCAGGTCGCATCTGTACGAGCAGTTGGACGCGAAGGTCGACGACGCCGGCAAACGGCTGTCGGGCCCCATGAAACCCGGGGGCGGGAAGGACGGAGACGGGCAGGACGGGACCGGGAGCTCCGGGGACGGGACCGGGAACTCCGAGACCGGGAACAGCGGGACCGGGACCGGTAACTCCGGAAGCGGGCAGAGCGCGGACCAGCAGGACGCCGGATCGAAGGACAGGATCACCGGCTTCGCCGAGGGACCCGCGCAGCCGGACACCGTCGCCGCCGAGGTCGGTGCCGACGGCAGCGTCACCCAGGCGGTCTTCGCCAAGGAGACCTCCAACGACAACGGCCCCTTCCAGCGGAACCTGCCCGTCGAGCTCAGCGAGGAGCAGCGGGCCGCCCTCGCCGAGGTGCCGAAGACGCACGGCAAGTACACCATCGACATCCCCGGCCTCGGCGAGTACCGCGTGCAGTACGTCACCGAACTCGACGGCAGCGGCAGCTACTACGTCGCCCTGCCCACCGAGTCCGTCACCACCACCATCAACACCCTCATCCTCGTCGAGGTGAGCGTCACCGGCGCCGGACTGGTCGCCGCGGCCATCGCCGGCTCCGTGCTCATCGGCGTCGCCACCCGCCCCCTCCGCCGAGTCGCCGCCACCGCCACCCGGGTCTCCGAACTGCCCCTGCACACCGGCGAGGTGAACCTCAGCGAGCGTGTCCCCGACTCCGAGACCGATCCGCACACCGAGGTCGGACAGGTCGGAGCCGCGCTCAACCGGATGCTGGACCATGTCCACGGGGCGCTGCACGCACGGCAGCAGAGCGAGACGCGGGTCCGGCAGTTCGTGGCCGACGCCAGTCACGAGCTGCGCACTCCCCTCGCCTCCATTCGCGGGTATGCCGAACTGACCAGACGCGGCAGAGAGGACGTCGGGCCCGACACCCGGCACGCGCTCGGGCGCATCGAGTCCGAGGCCGGCCGGATGACCCTCCTCGTGGAGGATCTGCTGCTGCTCGCCCGGCTCGACGCGGGACGGCCGCTCCAGTTCGAGCAGACCGACCTCGTCCCGCTCGTCGTGGACACCATCAGCGATGCCCGGGCCGCCGGCCAGGACCACAACTGGCGCCTCGACCTGCCCGACGAGCCCGCGCTCGTGTCGGCGGACGCGGCCCGGCTGCAACAGGTCCTCGTCAACCTGCTGGGCAACGCGCGCAATCACACGCCGACCGGTACGACCGTCACCGCGCGGGTGCAGCGGCGCGGGCCCTGGCTGTGCGTGGACGTGGAGGACAACGGGCAGGGCATTCCGGCCGAGTTGCTCCCGCGTGTCTTCGAACGGTTCGCGCGAGGTGACTCCGCGCGTTCCCGCAGCACTGGTTCCACCGGTCTCGGCCTCGCCATCGTGCAGGCCGTGGCGACGGCGCACGGCGGTGCCGTGACCGTCGACAGTGTGCCCGGGCAGACCGTGTTCACCGTGCACCTGCCCGCGCTCCCGGCCCAGCCGCAGCCGGAAATGAGCTGGCAGCAGCACTCACAGGCACGCCACAGCGTCACCACATCGGTGCAACAGGGCGCCTGACGAAAGTCGGTTCCATGCGAACCGATTCCTCTCCCGGCACCCTGCCGGCGCGGGAGCACCTCCCGGCCGCGCCAGCCGGTACGCCTGTCCTGGACGTAGTGATCCCCGTCTACAACGAGGAGAAGGACCTCCAGCCGTGCGTCCGCAGACTCCACGAGCACCTCGTGAGGACGTTCCCGTACGCGTTCCGCATCACGATCGCGGACAACGCCTCCACGGACACCACCCCGCAGGTGGCGGCGCGGCTGGCGGCGGAGGTTCCCGAGGTCACCCTCTTCCGGCTGGAGCAGAAGGGCCGCGGCCGGGCCCTGCGGTCCGTCTGGTCGGCCTCGGACGCCCCCGTCCTCGCCTATATGGACGTGGACCTGTCCACCGACCTCAACGCCCTGCTCCCGCTGGTGGCCCCGCTGATCTCCGGCCACTCGGACCTCGCGATCGGCTCCCGGCTCGCCCGTAGCTCCCGCGTGGTGCGCGGCCCCAAGCGGGAGTTCATCAGCCGGGCCTACAACCTCATCCTGCGCGGCTCGCTCCAGGCCCGCTTCTCGGACGCCCAGTGCGGGTTCAAGGCGATCCGCCGGGACGTGGCGCAGGTGCTGCTGCCGCTCGTCGAGGACACCGGCTGGTTCTTCGACACCGAGATGCTGGTGCTCGCCGAGCGCGCGGGGCTGCGTATCCACGAGGTGCCGGTCGACTGGGTCGACGACCCCGACTCGACCGTGCACATCGTCAAGACCGCGACCGACGACCTCAAGGGCGTGTGGCGGGTCGGCAGGGCGCTGGCCACCGGCTCGCTGCCGCTGGACCGGATCGCCCGGCCGTTCGGCGACGACCCGCGCGACCGCGAGATCAAGGACGTACCGAAGGGCCTGGCCCGCCAGCTCGTCGGGTTCTGCGTGGTCGGCGCCCTGTCCACCCTCTTCTACCTGCTGCTCTACAGCGGCTTCCGCCTCTTCACCGGTTCTCAGGTCGCCAACGCGCTCGCCCTGCTGGTCTCGGCGATCGCCAACACGGCGGCCAACCGGCGGCTCACCTTCGGGGTGCGCGGGCGCGGCGGGGCCGTACGGCACCAGGCGCAGGGCCTGGTGGTCTTCGGTATCGGACTCGCCCTGACCAGTGGCTCGCTCGCCGCGCTCAACGCGGCCACCTCCGAGCCCGCGCACTCCACGGAACTGGCCGTCCTCATCGCCGCCAACCTCGCGGCGACCGTGCTGCGCTTCCTGCTCTTCCGGGCGTGGGTGTTCCCGGACCGGCGAGAGGACGACCCGGCGGTGGACGCCTCGCACACCCCGTCCTCGCCGACGTACCCGACCGTGCGGTTCAGCGACTACGGCCCGCTCCCCCAGCGCACCTCCCGGTACCCGCACCACACCGCCCAGTGGGGGAGCGACGCCACCATGCGGCTTCAGCCGGTGCACTCGAACGACACCGACCCGAGGGACTCCCGATGACGATCCACTACGACGAGCAGACCGCCGGCAGAGACACCAGTCCCGACACCTGGACCCGCCCCCCGGCACCACCCTCGGCACCGGCCCCCGACGCCGGTGAACCGAAGCGGCCCTTCGTGCGACGCCTGTGGCACGGCCGCCCCGAAGATCCCCGCTGGGCCCGCCCGGCCTTCCTCGGTCTGCTCCTGGTGACCGCCGCGCTCTACCTCTACAACCTGAGCGCCTCCGGCTACGCCAACTCCTTCTACTCGGCGGCCGTCCAGGCCGGCAGCCAGTCCTGGAAGGCGCTCTTCTTCGGCTCGCTGGACGCGGCCAACGCCATCACCGTCGACAAGCCCCCGGCCGCGTTGTGGCCGATGGCCCTGTCGGTACGGCTCTTCGGACTCAGCTCCTGGGCGATCCTCGTCCCCGAGGTCCTCATGGGCGTCGGCACGGTGGCCGTCGTCTACGCGGCGGTGCGCCGCCGGTTCAGCCCCGCGGCCGGTCTGATCGCGGGCGCGGTGCTCGCGCTCACCCCCGTCGCCGCGCTGATGTTCCGCTTCAACAACCCCGACGCGATGCTGGCGCTGCTGATGGCCGCCGCCTGCTACTGCGTCATCCGGGGCCTGGAGGACGGCCGGACGAAGTGGCTGCTGTGGGCCGGTGCCGCGATCGGCTTCGCCTTCCTCGCCAAGACCCTCCAGGCCTTCCTGATCCTCCCGGCGCTGGCGCTGGTCTACGGCGTCTGCGCCCCGGTGACGGTGAGGAAGCGGATCGGCCAGCTCGCGGCGGGCCTGGTCGCGATCGTCGTCTCCGGCGGCTGGTGGGTCGCGATCGTCGAGCTGTGGCCCGCGTCGTCCCGGCCCTACATCGGCGGCTCGCAGAACAACAGCTTCCTTGAACTGACCTTCGGCTACAACGGCCTGGGCCGCCTCAACGGCGACGAGACCGGCAGCGTCGGTGGCGGCGGCGGGGGCGGCAACGGCGGCGGCGCCTGGGGCGAGACCGGCTGGGACCGGATGTTCAGCTCCTCCACCGGCGGCCAGATCTCCTGGCTGATCCCGGCCGCGCTGATCCTGCTCGTCGCCGGCCTGGTCGCCACCCGAAAGGCCCGCCGGACCTCGGCGACGCGCGGCGCGTTCCTGGTGTGGGGCGGCTCGCTGCTGATCACCATGGTGGTCTTCAGCTATATGCAGGGCATCTTCCACGAGTACTACACCGTGGCCCTCGCCCCCTACATCGCCCCGCTGATCGGCATGGGTGCGGCGCTGCTCTGGGAGAAGCGCGACAAGGCATGGGCGTCGCTGACCCTCGCGGCCGCGATGACGGCCACCGCGGCCTGGGGATACGTCCTGCTCAACCGCTCCTCCGACTACCTGCCGTGGCTGAAGTGGCTCGTCCTGGTCGGCGGTCTGACCTCGGCCCTCGGGCTGATCTTCGCCGGACGGCTGGGCCGTGGACTGGCGCTGGGAGCCGCGGGGCTCGGCCTCGTCGCCGCGCTGGCCGGTCCGGCGGCGTACACCCTCACCACACTGAACGAGGGGCACTCCGGCTCGATCGTCACGGCGGGTCCGGCGGTCTCGGGCGGCCGGGGCGGCCCCGGCGGTGGCGGCGGCATGGGCGGCGGACCCGGCGGGGGCGGCATGCCCGGCCAGAACAACCAGCAGGGCCAGAACAACCAGCAGAACGGCAACGGCTTCCCCGGCGGCGGCTTCCCGGGCGGCGGCCAGAACCAGCAAGGGGGCCAGAACCAGCAAGGCGGCCAGCAGAACCAGCAGAACGGCGACGGCCGCATGGGCGGCATGGGTGGCGGTGGCGGCATGGGTGGCCTGCTCAACGGCGCCAGCGTCAGCTCCGAGGCCAAGGCGCTGCTGGAGAAGAACGCGGACGACTACACCTGGGTCGCGGCGGCCATAGGCGCCCAGAACGCCGCGAGTTACCAGCTGTCCACCGGCGACCCGGTGATGGCCATCGGCGGCTTCAACGGCACCGACCCGTCCCCGACGCTGGCCCAGTTCAAGCAGTACGTGGCGGACGGGAAGATCCACTACTTCATCAGCTCGGGCAGCGGCGGCGGCATGGGCGGCAGCAGCGACGGCACGTCCTCCCAGATCACCTCCTGGATCGAGTCCACCTTCAAGAAGGTCACGGTCGGCTCGGCCACCTTCTACGACCTCACACAGAAGGCGAGCAGCTGACAGTCACCTGAGTACGGCCCAGCAGGGCGAGGGGCGGTGGCCGAGTGTCACCGCCCCTCGCCGTATTCCTGTTGTACGCCGTATGGGAACTGTTCTACGGTGTACAGCATGACGACGTCCCCCAGGAACAGGCCCCGCCCCAGACGGCTTCCGGCGGCCACCCCCAGCGCTGGCTGATCCTCGGTGTCATCTGCCTCGCGCAGCTCACCGTGCTGCTCGACAACACCATCCTGAACGTGGCGATCCCCTCGCTCACCCGCGAGATGGACGCGACGACCGCCGACGTCCAGTGGATGATGAACGCGTATGCGCTGGTCCAGTCCGGCCTGCTGCTCACCGCGGGAAACGCCGCCGACCGCTACGGCCGCAAACTGCTGCTGATGGCGGGCCTGGCGATATTCGGCGTGGGCTCGCTGGCGGCCGGCCTCTCCCAGAGCCCGGCCCAGCTGATCGCGGCCCGTGCGGGCATGGGCGTCGGCGGCGCCCTGCTGATGACCACGATCCTCGCCGTCGTCGTGCAGATTTTCGACGACAAGGAGCGGGTGAAGGCCATCGCGCTGTGGTCGACGGTCAGTTCGCTCGGGTTCGCGGCCGGGCCGCTGATCGGCGGTGTGATGCTGAACCACTTCTGGTGGGGCGCCATCTTCCTGATCAACATCCCGGTCGCCGTGCTCGGCCTGGTCGCGGTCGCCGCGCTCGTCCCGGAGTCCAAGCACACGGCGGGCGACCGGCCCGACCTCGTCGGCGCGGTGCTGTCGACCATCGGCATGACGGCGTGCGTGTACGCGATCATCACCGGGCCCGAGCACGGCTGGATGTCCGGCCAGGTCCTGGTCTCCGCGCTGATCGGCGCGGCCGTACTCGGCGTGTTCGTGATGTGGGAGCTGCGCATCGACAACCCCATGCTCGACATGCACTTCTTCCGCAACCAGAAGTTCGTGGGCGCGGTCGCGGGCACGATCCTCGTGGCGTTCGGCATGACCGGGTCGCTGTTCCTGCTCACCCAGCACCTCCAGTTCGTCCTCGGCTACGAGCCGCTGGACGCCGGGCTGCGGACCGCGCCGCTGGCACTGACCGTCGTCGCGCTCAACTTCACCGGCATAGGGGCGAAGTTCGTGCTCAAGGCCGGGACGCCGGCGGCCATCGCGCTCGGTATGACCCTGGTGTCCGCGGGGCTGGCGGCGATCGCGCTGTTCGGCGGGCACGGGTACAGCGGGATGCTGCTCGGCCTGATCGTCATGGGTGCGGGGGTGGCGCTGTCCATGCCGGCCATGGCCAACGCGATCATGAGTGCGATTCCGCCCGAGAAGGCCGGTGTGGGAGCGGGGATCAACGGGACGCTCGCGGAGTTCGGCAACGGGCTGGGAGTCGCTGTCCTCGGCGCCGTGCTCAACTCGCGGTTCGCGTCGCTGGTCGCCGTGTCCGCGGCGTCGTTGCCCGCGGCGCTGGCATCGGCGGACTCGGCGGAGGAGAAGGCGCGGATCTCCGACGCGTTCGCCTCCGGCCTGGAGAGCAGTCAGTTGGTGGGGGCGGTCGCTGTTCTGCTGGGTGGTTTGGTCGCGGCGGCGTTGTTGCGGCGGGCCGAGCGGGCAGAGTCCGCCTAGGAGCTCGGGCCGAAGGGCAGTCGGGCGGGTGCGGGGCCGCTGTGGTTGATCGCGCTCACGCGGCGGAGTCGCATATCGACACAGCCCGCGCCCCTGAAAGACGGCGCCGACTAGCATGATCGGCGTTGGAAGGTTAGGGAAGGTGCGCCATGGCGAAAGCGGCCGACAAAGCCGGGCGGAGCAGCGTCTGGCTGGACGGCAAGGCGCACCGGCGACGCGGTGGGGGACAGCCCTCCGGGCTGGACCGGGCGCGCATCATCGAGGTCACCGTGCGGCTGCTGGACGCCGAGGGGCTGGCGAAGTTCTCGATGCGGCGGCTGGCCGGAGAGCTGAACGTCACCGCGATGTCCGTCTACTGGTACGTCGACACCAAGGACGACCTCCTCGAACTCGCCCTGGACGAGGCCATGGGCGAGATGCGGCTGCCCGAGGCGGAAGCCGACGAGGGCTGGCGCGACCAGGTGCGTGCCCTCGCCCGGGAGTACCGCAGCCTGCTGGTGCGCCACCCCTGGGTGTCGCAGCTGGTCGGCACCTACCTCAACATCGGTCCCAACAACGTGGCGTTCTCGGGCGCCGTGCAGCGCGTGATCCGCAGGACCGGACTGCCCGCGAACCGGCTGACGAGCACGATCTCGGCGGTCTTCCAGTTCGTCTACGGGTACGGCACGCTCGAGGGCCATCTCTCCGCCCGGGCCGCGGCCACCGGCATGACCCTGGACGAGTACTTCCAGGACGCCATGAGCGCGGCGACCGAGTCCCCGCAGGCCGCCGACCTCATCCAGGAGTCCCAGGAGATGATGGCGGCCCGCGGCGGCGACACGGTGGCGGAGATGCTGGAGCGGGACTTCGAGTTCGCGCTGGAGCTGCTGATCGCCGGCATCGAGACGATCGTCTCCCGCGAAGCGAACCCCTAGCTAGTCCCCTTCCACCAGCCGCGCCGGGAACCCGCCGGTGGCCACCGGACCCCAGCGCTCCGGGGTGATCCGGATGATCGACTTGCCCTGCTTGGCCATGGCCGCGCGGTACTCGTCCCAGTCGGGGTGCTCACCGGCGATGTTCCGGTAGTACTCCACGAGCGGTTCGATGGAGTCGGGAGTGTCGACGACCTCGGCGGTGCCGTCGATCTGGACCCAGGGGCCGTTCCAGTCGTCGCTCAGGACGATCAGGCTCACGCGCGGGTCCCGCTTGGCGTTGCGGGTCTTGGCCCGCTCCGGGTAGGTGGAGACCACGATGCGGCCGGAGTCGTCGACGCCGCAGGTCAGGGGTGAGCCCTGGGGGCCTTCATCGGCCCGCCGGGTCAGCAGGATCGCGTGGTGCCGGGGTCGTACGAAGTCGAGCAACTCGTCGAGGGAGACACGGGTGTTCGTCGCGATGTTCGGTGCCATGGGCGGCAGCCTACGACGCCATGGCCTCCGCGAGGTTGTCGTACACGGGGACGTCCCGGCGCAGTCCGGTCAGCTCCAGAACGCTGCTCGTGACGCCGTCGGGCCGGGCCACCAGGCGCACCCGGGCCCCGGGGCGCAGCCGGTGGCGGACGTCGTTGATGAGGCGGACGCCCTGGGAGTCCATGAAGGACGTGCAGGAGAGGTCGAGGACGAGCAGCTCCAGCCGGTCGCCACGGTCGCGGGCCGCGGACATGATGAGCGGCAGCAGCTCGGCGGCGTTGCAGAAGTCGATCTCCGCGGGCATCGTGAGGCAGACACGGCCGGGCAGGTCCCGAGGTTCGGTGGGATTCGGGATGAAAGTCACAGCACTCACCTGGCAGACGTTCGTCCGGATTCCGGTAAGGCCGCTTCCTGACCCTTGGGCCCATTCCACCATGCCGGGCCGCGGCCGCGGAAGCGCCTGTCGCGGCCGTCGGCCGGACGTCACCTGGACGCAACCGAGCAGCTAGAGTGCTGTCCGTCCTGTGCTCGCAGTCGGGAATGTGCTGCGGAGCTCTCCTGCGCACGGCCATGGCCGTGCATGCCGAAGAGGTTCGTGGTGGCTGCGTCCGAGTTTCCTGATTTGCCCCGTTTCCCGGCTGGCTCCGAGCTGGCCGAAGCCCTGACGGTGGCGTCTCAGCAGCTGCACGAGACGCTCACCCCCCACAACACCCTGCGGACGGCCGTCCGGCTGGCCGTGCACCTGATGCCCGGGGCCGAGCACGCCGGCATCTCCACGCTCGAGCGTGGCAGCCAACTCCGTACACTCGCCTGGACCGACGAGGTCGTGCGGTCCGCGGAGGCCCGGCACACCGGCCGCGAACCGCACGGGCACTGGGAGCGGTTGTGGAACGACCCGGTGGCGCTGATAGGGGACAGCGAGGCGGACGACGGCTGGGACGTGCTGTCGGCCCTGGGCCTGCGCTCGGCGCTGTCGCTGCGGCTGCGCGCCGACCGCCGCCGGCTGACCGTGCTCACGGCCTACGCGCGCAAGCCGGGCGTCTTCGACGAGGACGCGACGCGCATCGGCCGGCTGTTCACCGCGCACGTCAGCATCGCCCTGGACTCCGCGACCGTGCGCGAGCAGCTCACCGAGGCCATGCACACCCGGGACCTGATCGGCCAGGCCACCGGCATCCTGATGGAGCGCCAGGGCATCGACGCGGCCGCGGCCTTCGAGAGCCTGGTGCGGGCCTCCCAGCGGGAGAACGTGAAACTGCGCGACATCGCCCGCCGCATCGTCGGCACGCACAACAGCACCTGACGTGAGCCCGGTTACGTCGGGGGCGTGCGCGGGCCGCGACGGGATACACGTACGGTCATGAGTTCCGAGACGTCCGACACGCTGGACCAGGCGATGGTGCGCAGCAGTGGTCTCGACACCCTGCTGCACGATCTGACCGACCGTGCGGTGCGAGAGGTGCCCGGCGCCGCAGCGTGCAGTATCACGGTGCGCCGTGCCGGGCGGCTGCTCACCCTGGCCGGCAGCGACGGCCTGCCCAGCGGCCTGGACCTGCGGCAGTACGAGAACGGTTCGGGCCCCTGCGTCGAGGCCGCCGAGACCGGCGCCGAGCAGTACGCTCCCGATCTGTCGACGGAGTCCCGCTGGCCGTCGTACACGCGGTACGCGCTGTCCGTGGGCGTCGGGTGTGTGCTGGCCGTGCCCATCGGCATCGAGGGCGAGACGGGCGCGGCGCTCAACTTCTACGGCGAGCGGCCCGGGGTGCTGGGCGCGGGCCGGGATGCGGCCCGTGCCTTCGCGGCCCGGGCCGGGGACGCGATCGACGTGGCGCTGCGCATCGAACGCGGGCGCCAGTCCGCGGCCGACGTACGCACCGCGCTGCTCTCCCGCAGCGTCATCGACCAGGCGATCGGCATCCTCATGGCCCGGGAGCGGATCGACGCGCGCATCGCGCTGGAGCGGCTGCGCCGGATCTCACAGGACCGGAACGTCAAGCTCCGCGACCTGTGCGACCAGTTGGTGGCCAGAGTGTCCCGGCCGGCGGACCCGGCCTCAGACCGCCGGAAGTGACGTGCCCTGCACGGCCTGGATGTCCAGCTCCACCTTGAGCGTCGTGCCGATGGCGGCGATGCCCGCCTGCAGGACCTGGTTGTAGTTCATCGCGAAGTCCTCGCGGTGCAGTTCGGTCGTGGCACGGAACGCCGCGCGGGTGCCGCCCCACGGGTCCGGGCCCGTGCCGAGGTAGGCCAGATCGAGGTCGACCGGCCGTACGACACCGTGCATGCCCAGTTCGCCGTGGACCGTCCACCGGTCGGACCCGGCCGCCGTCAGCCCGGTCGACCGGTAGGTGATCTCGGGGAACCGCTCGACATCGAGAAAGTCCGGTGACTTCAGGTGCCCGTCGCGCATGCCGTTGCCGGTGTCGACGGACGCGGCCCGGATCACCGCCTCCACACGGGACTTGGTGACGTCGTCCGGGGCGATCTCGATCGAGCCGGAGAACTCCGTGAACCGGCCGTGCACGCTGGAGATGCCCAGGTGCTGTGCCACGGCGGCCACGCTGGAGTGCACCGGGTCCACGGTCCACGGGCCCGGCGGAGGCAGCTCGGTGCCGCCCTGCCGCGCCAGCGTCACCGTGCCGACCTCGGCCCGCCCCCTCGCGGTGACGATCACACTGGAGGCCGCGGGCGCGTACCCGACGGCCGTGACGATGACGGTGTACGCCCCCGCCTCCAGCGGTGTCACGTCCCGCACGGCGCCCTCGGCGTCGGCCTCGGCACGCAGCACCTGCGCGCCCCTCATGTCCGCCACCGTGACGACCGCGTGCGACACGGCCCAACCGTCCCGGGTACGGATCCTCGCGGTCAGTCCCATCTCAGCTGCTCCTCAGAATGAAACCGGCCCGCGACAGGGGGCGCGCCTCCGCTCAGGGCGCGCCCCACCGCCACGGGCCGGGGTCGGACTACTCGCCGGGGTGGGCGAGTTCGATGTCGTGGGCGTCGTCGCCGCGGCCGGTCACCGTCAGGGCGGTGGCCACCGGCGGGTAGCCCGTGGCGATGACGGTGTACTCGCCGCCGTCCAGGTCGGTGAAGGCGTACGCCCCGTCCGTGCCGGTCGTGGCCGAGCCGACGACGTTGCCCGCCTGGTCGACCAGCGTCACTCGGGCATCGGCCAGCGGGCCGTGCGGAGCCCGCACGACACCCTGGACGCGGGCGCCCGAGTCCAGGTCTATCTCGACCCGGGTGACCCCGGTGCCGCCCACCTCGACGGGCAGGGCACGCGGCCGGAACCCGGCGGCGTTCACCGCGACGGTCACCGCCCCCGGCACCAGCTCGGCGAAGGTGAACTCGCCCTGCTCACCGGTGGTCCCGGTGGCCAGCAGGTCGCCGCGCACATCGGTCACGATGACCATCGCGTCCTTGACCGGCTGCCCGTTCTCGGCGGCCCGCACCAGACCGGTCAGCCCGCTGGTGCCGCTGAGCAGGATGTCGTAGGCGACCGGCTCGCCGTTCACCACGACCGTGGAAGCCTGCGGCTGGTAGCCGTCGGCGGAAGCGATCAGTACGTACGACCCGGAGCCCGGGGCGTCGACCGCGTACGAGCCGTCGGCCTGTGCCACGGACCGGCCCAGCTGACGCCCGGCCAGGGAGATCAGCGTGACGGCGGCCTGCGGCACGGGCGCGGACTCGGCGCCGCGGACGAATCCCTTCACCGGGACGCCGCCGCTGGTCTCCTCCGGACGGACCGCCGTGGCGACGGCGGCGAGCCGCTGCGTCCCCTCGGGCCCGGTTCCGTCGACGGCCTCGTTCTCCGCCACGGCCCAGCTCGGCACGGCCTTCTCCGAGGCGGGAGCCTCGACGGCCGCATCAGCGGGAACCTCGGCAGGTGTCTCCGGCTCGGCGGCCTGCGCCAGCCCGCCCTTCGTCTTCAACGGGACCTCCTTGATGAACAGCGACACCAGCAGGGCGAGCAGCGCCAGCGGAGCCGAGTAGAGGAAGACGTCCGCGACACCGTGGCCGTAGGCGCTCTCCACGACGGTGCGCAGCGGCGCGGGCATCGCGTCGAGGTCGGGGATGCCGCCCCCGCCCGTGCCGGCGTGGCCGAGGGCCGCGCCCTTGGGACCGAGGTCGGCGAGGCCGTCCTTGACGTAGTCGGTGATCTTGTTGCCCAGCACGGCGCCCAGCGCCGAGACGCCGACCGCACCGCCGAGGGACCGGAAGAAGGTCACCGTGGAGCTGGCGGCACCCAGGTCGCCCGGCTCCACCTGGTTCTGCGTGCAGAGCACCAGGTTCTGCATCATCATGCCGATGCCGAGACCCAGCAGCGCCATGAAGATCGCGATGTGCCAGTACTCGGTGTCGTAGCGGATCGTGCTCAGCAGGCCGAGGCCCGCGGTCACCAGCACACCACCTGCGACCAGCCACGCCTTCCAGCGCCCGGTCCGGGTGATGACCTGTCCGGAGACGGTCGAGGAGACGAACAGCCCCGCGATCATCGGAATGGTCATGACCCCGGACATCGTCGGCGACTTGTCGCGCGCCAGCTGGAAGTACTGGCTGAAGAACACGGTCCCCGAGAACATCGCGACACCGACGAACAGGGAGGCGACGGAGGCCAGCGTGATGGTGCGGTTGCGGAACAGCCGCAGCGGAATGATCGGCTCGCTCGCCTTCGACTCGACGAGGACGAACACCGCCAGCAGCACCAGCGAACCGCCGACCATCGCGTACGTCTGCCAGGACAGCCAGTCGTACTTGTCACCGGCGAAGGTCACCCAGACCAGCAGCAGGCAGACGGCAGCGGTGATGAAGAAGGCGCCGGCCCAGTCGACCTTGACCTTCCGCTTCACCACGGGCAGGTGCAGGGTCTTCTGCAGCACGATCAGGGCGATCACCGCGAAGGGCACGCCGACGTAGAAGCACCAGCGCCAGCCGAGCCAGTCGGTGTCGGTGATGACACCGCCGACCAGCGGACCGCCGACCATGGCGGTGGCGAAGGTGGCGCCGAGATAACCGTTGTAACGGCCGCGCTCACGCGGCGAGATCATCGCCGCCATGATGATCTGGGCCAGCGCGGACAGGCCGCCCATGCCGATGCCCTGGACCGCGCGGAACCCGATGAGCATGCCGGGGTTCTGCGACATGCCCGCCGCCGCCGACCCCAGTACGAAGATGACCAGGGCGACCTGGATCAGCAGCTTCTTGGAGAACAGGTCGGCGAGCTTGCCCCACAGCGGGGTGGACGCGGTCATCGTCAGCAGGGACGCGGTCACGACCCAGGTGTAGGCGCTCTGGCCGCCACCGAGGTCGCCGATGATCCGGGGCAGGGCGTTGGAGACGATCGTCGACGACAGGATCGCGACGAACATGCCGAGCAGGAGGCCGGTGAGGGCCTCCATGATCTGCCGGTGCGTCATCGGAGCGCCGTCGCCGGAGGAGCTGTGCGAGCCTCCTCCGTGCTTGGCATGAGCCCGCACACCGGCTGGTGTGGTCGTTGCCATGGGCTTCCTTTTCTTACGTGCTTGCGGGTGTACGGGTGGTCTGTTCGACAGCGGGTGGTGCCGCCCGGGGCGCGGGCCGGCAGTCGAAGCTCTCCCGCAGTCGCGCCATCAGGTGCGTGAGCCGGCGGACGTCCTCGTCGGACCAGTCGCTCAGGCGCTCTTCCAGCACCTCGGTGGTCCGCCGGGACAGCTCGTCGAGCTGTGCGTCGCCGGCGGGGGTGAGGCGCAGGATGCGCGAGCGCTTGTCCGCAGGGTCGGGGGAGCGTTCGATCCAGCCCCGGTCCACGACGTGCGTGACATGGCGGCTGGTGACCGACATGTCCACCGCGAGCAGCTCGGCGAGCTTGCTCATGCGCATGTCGCCATGGCGGCCCAGCAGGGTCAGAACGGCCGCCGACCCCCCGGGGCATTCGGCCGGCATGATCCGGCCGAGCTCCCGCTTCACGGCGCCGAAGGCACTGAACTGGCGGACCAGCTCTTCGTACTGCGCCCTCTCGGCCATGACACCTCCCGCTTTCGTTGCTTAGGGCAACCATAGGAGCTGTTGGTTGCTGCAGGCAAATAAAGGAGGTGAATGTGGCGCCAAAACTTGGCAAAGGCAAGTATTGCGTCAGTAAATGTGCTGGTGGCGAGGGTGGCTGTACCGGTCGTCCCGGGGCAAACGGAAGGCCAACCCCCACTTGGGGAGCCCCGGCGTTTTCGCTAGGGTCTCGGGCCATGGCTAACAACCAGGCCCCCCAGGGCAACCACGACCCTGCC
Source organism: Streptomyces sp. CA-179760 (assembly GCF_050937045.1). Classification (NCBI taxonomy): domain Bacteria; kingdom Bacillati; phylum Actinomycetota; class Actinomycetes; order Kitasatosporales; family Streptomycetaceae; genus Streptomyces; species Streptomyces sp. CA-179760. Next base: position 4,659,514 of record NZ_JBNJLZ010000001.1, on the reverse strand, counting down.
GGCAACACCCAGATGTTCCGCGCGTTCGTCGACGAGGCCCCGCAGGGGCGGCAGGCCGCGGCGACGTCCGCCGGCGGCGGCCCGCGCATCGGCCTCATCCTCGGCGTCGTAGTCGCCGTAGCGGTTGTCGCGGCGGTGGCTTGGCTGGCGCTGGCTTAACGCGCACGGCAGGTTTCCGACCCGGCACCTCTGCGGCCGGTTTCCGAGTGCTCGACGTTGTTGCTGAGGCCGGGTGGGTGCGCGACTCGGCGCGACGAGGTGCCGCTGCGCCCACCCGTACCGCCCCTAGCGGCACGCATGCCCGCAGCTGGAGCGGCTGAGCCACGACGCGCCCGCAGCCGCCGGCTCACGGAAGGGGAGTGTCCGCCCGCAGCGGTTGTCGCGTCAACGGACAGTCAGTCGGCGTCCAAGCCCATCGCGACGTTCCGAGGACGGATACCCCGCGGCGCGGCCCCGACCCACCACCACGGCACAGGCGCTACGCGCACCCCCACCGAAGCCGCACAGGCCGCCGCAGGCGTAGGGCCCGCCACGAACAACCCGTAGGCGGCCCTACGACAAAGCCGTGGGCCGCCCCGCGTCGTCAATCCGAGATCAGACCTTCCCGCAGCTGCGCCAGCGTCCGCGTCAGTAGCCGGGAGACGTGCATCTGCGAGATGCCGACCTCCTCGCCGATCTGCGACTGGGTCATGTTCGCGAAGAACCGCAGCATGATGATCCGCCGCTCACGAGGCGGCAGCTTGGCCAGCAGCGGCTTCAGGGACTCGCGGTACTCCACGCCCTCCAGCGCGGTGTCCTCGTACCCCAGCCGGTCCGCCAGCGACCCCTCGCCGCCGTCGTCCTCCGGCGCCGGCGAGTCCAGCGAGGACGCCGTGTACGCGTTCCCCACCGCCAGCCCGTCGACGACGTCCTCCTCGGACACCCCGAGCACGGCCGCGAGTTCGGTGACCGTAGGAGACCGGTCCAGCTTCTGCGAGAGCTCGTCACTGGCCTTCGTCAGCGCCAGCCGCAACTCCTGCAGCCGCCGCGGCACCCGCACCGACCACGACGTGTCACGGAAGAACCGCTTGATCTCCCCGACCACCGTCGGCATCGCGAAGGTCGGGAACTCCACCCCGCGTTCGCAGTCGAACCGGTCGATCGCCTTGATCAGCCCGATCGTGCCGACCTGGACGATGTCCTCCATCGGCTCGTTCCGGGACCGGAACCGCGCGGCGGCGTACCGCACCAGCGGCAGGTTGAGCTCGATCAGAGTGTCACGGACGTACGCACGCTCGGGGCTGTCCTCGTCGAGCGCGGCCAGCCGCAGGAACAGGGAACGGGACAGGGTGCGGGTGTCGATGGCGCCCGCGGTCGGAATCACCGGGGCGGGCTCGGCCGCCAGGACGGCCGGAGCATCATCGATGGGGCCGAGTGAGTCGAGAGCATGGGGAGCTGTCTCGCTCTCCGCGAGTGTGAGCACCTTCGAGCTGCCCTGTTCTGCGGACATGCCACCCCCTTTGGGTCGCGGGACGGTCGCGGCGAACGCTCCCGTCTGGGGAACGCAGCCTTCACCTGAATACCGGAGCCGAAGCCCCGGCAAACGCGCTTCCCGCAGAATGTCACATGTCGGCAACACGCTGTAGTGACATGTCGACATCTGAGACGCGAATAAGCCCTGCAAACAAGGGGTCTGACGGTCTATCGGCCCGCAACTGCCGGGAACGGCCCTGATGAGCGATTCCCTCGCCCAGGTGACCTCTCGCTCCTGTTTGCGGTTACGCGTCGATTCTGTTCGCAGACCGCAATCGCTGGAAGCTACGCGCGAGTAGCCGCGAGACGTGCATCTGCGAGACGCCGAGTTCCGCACTGATCTGAGACTGCGTGAGATTGCTGTAGTACCGCAGCAGCAGAATCCGCTGCTCCCGCTCTGGCAGTTGTACGAGCAGGTGTCGTACGAGATCCCGGTGCTCCACGCCGTCCAGCGCGGGATCCTCGTAGCCGAGCCGGTCCAGCAGCCCCGGCAGCCCGTCGCCCTCCTGCGCGGCCTCCAGTGAGGTCGCGTGGTACGACCGCCCGGCCTCGATGCAGGAGAGCACCTCGTCCTCGGTGATGCGCAGCCGCTCGGCGATCTCCGAGGTCGTCGGCGTGCGCCCGAACGAGGTGGTCAGGTCCTCGGTCGCGCTGTTGACCTGCACCCACAGCTCGTGCAGCCGGCGCGGTACGTGGACCGTACGGACGTTGTCGCGGAAGTACCGCTTGATCTCGCCGACGACCGTCGGCATGGCGAAGGTCGGGAACTGCACGCCCCGGTCCGGGTCGAAGCGGTCGATGGCGTTGATGAGCCCGATGGTGCCGACCTGGACGACGTCCTCCATCGGCTCGTTGCGGGAGCGGAAGCGGGCGGCCGCGTAGCGCACGAGCGGGAGATTGGCCTCGATGAGCGCCCCGCGCACCCGGTCGTGCTCCGGCGTGCCCGGCTGGAGCTCCTTGAGCTGGCCGAAGAGGACCTGCGTGAGGGCGCGCGTGTCGGCGCCACGGCTCCGCTGAGGAGTCGTTTGCGGAGCCGCTTGGGAAGTCGCTTCCGGGGAGGCTTCCGAGGCAGAGGAGGGTGCCTGAGGCGCAGTACTGGCCAGCACGGTCAACTCCACCTCGTCATCCGTCAACCCATCAGTCGACTCTTCCATCAAAAGCGGTCATAGCATCACAACACATGTCCACTGTGCGCAAGCACCCCATAACTACGTGTTGAGGGATGAAAAGCGGCATCCATCGGCGCGCACCACGGAAGAGCCCCCGTCAAGACGACGGGGGGCTCGAAGTCCGGTGGCCGGGCGGCCTCAGAACTCGTAGTCGGCGATCACCCACGTGGCGAACTCGCGCCACAGTGCGACACCCGCCTGGTGGTCGGGATGCTCCACGTACCGGCGCAGCGCGTCCGCGTCGTCGAAGGCCGAGTTGATGGCGAAGTCGTGGGCGATGGGGCGGTCGCTGATGTTCCAGCCGAGCTCCCAGAAGCGGAGCTCGGGGATCGCGCCGTCGAGCGCGCGGAAGGCCTCGACGCCCTTCACGACGCGCGGGTCGTCGCGTTCGACGCCGTCGTTGAGCTTGAAGAGGACCAGGTGGCGGATCATCACTTTCCTCCGTCGGCGACCCATGTGGCGAAGTCGCCGAGGGCCTTGGCGGCGTCCGATATGCCCTGGAACCCAATAAGGACGTAGTCGGAGGCCTTCTTCGGGTCCGTGATGATCACGTACGCCACGAAGACCACGGCGACGTAGACGGCGACCTTCTTCGCGTTCACCGCCATCGCGGCCTCCCTGTCCCTGGTGTCCCATGCAGCGCACATGATCGCACGAAGGTCCGACCGCACGAAGGGGCAGATCGCACGAAGGGCCCCATCTGACGACGGGGCCCTTCTCAAGCGGTAGCGGAGGGATTTGAACCCTCGGTGACTTGCGCCACACTCGCTTTCGAGGCGAGCTCCTTCGGCCGCTCGGACACGCTACCGAGGGAGACACTACAGCAAGGTGCGGCATGCCTTGAAATCGGTATTCAGCGGCCTCGGAAGAACTCGGTGAGCAGCCGGGAGCACTCCTCGGCGAGCACGCCCTCGATCACCTCGGGACGGTGGTTGAGCCGCCGGTCGCGGACCAAATCCCAGAGGGAGCCGGCCGCGCCGGCCTTCTCGTCACGGGCGCCGTAGACGAGACGGTCGACGCGGGACTGCTGGATGGCGCCCGCGCACATCGTGCAGGGCTCCAGTGTCACCACGAGGGTGCAGCCGGCGAGCCGCCACCGGCCGAGCTCGGCGGCGGCCCGGCGGATGGCGAGGAGTTCCGCGTGGGCCGTCGGGTCGCCGCCGGCCTCGCGTTCGTTGTGCCCGGCCGCGAGCACGGTCGTGCCGTCCGGGGCCAGTACGACGGCGCCGACGGGGACGTCTCCGCCCCGGACGGCCCCGGCGGCCTGGTCCAGGGCGAGTCGCATCGCGGGTCGCCAGGGGTCCCGTACCGGATCCGGCGGTCCTGGCCTGGCGGGACCGGTCAGCGGACGGTCTCCAGGGTCTCCGAGGCGCCCAGGGACTCGGCGATCTCGGTGACGGCCTCGGTCGACATCAGGCGCAGCTCCTTCTCGCTGACGCCGAGGTCGTCGAGGATCTGGGGGTCGCCGACCGGACCGTGCGGCACGGCGTCCGCCGACCCGGTGGCCCCGTCGCCGCCGTCGGCCTCGTCCTCGTCCTCGTCCTCGTCGGGTTCACCGTCCTCGGTGCCGTCGAGGTCGAGGGCGTCCAGGTCGTCCCCGGCGTCCGGGTCGCGGCCGAGCAGTTCGTCGGTGAGGAGGATCTCGCCGTAGCTGCTGCGGGCAGCGGCGGCGGCGTCGGAGACGTAGATGCGAGGGTCGTCCTCGCCGTCCAGGCGGACGACGCCGAACCAGGCGTCCTCCTGCTCGATGAGCACGAGCACCGTGTCCTCGTCGGGGGAGGATTCACGGGCCAGGTCGGCAAGATCCGACAGGGTTTCCACATCGTCGAGCTCTGTGTCGCTCGCTTTCCACCCGTCTTCGGTGCGCGCGAGCAGTGCGGCGAAGTACACCGTGACTCTCCCACTGGTCAGAGGCGTGCCGGTTGGGGGTCCCCCCGGCGGAGGTTGAGGGCGGGGAGTGCTCGTCCGAGCCCCGCCCACTCGGAATCGTGGCAGAAACCAGGCGTTCAGGGGACGTCTTCGGCACCCTGTGTCCGGCAGTTTTGATCGCCCGCCCGTTGCCGCCACCTGCGGATCGTACGCGGCTTTCCCTCACTTCACCCATGGTCACCGCGACAACGCCCGCGCGGTTCGTGATCTTCTCCGACGGTTTCCTCACCCGTTTCCTACCAGGAGGAAGACATGGGGGTCTGTCCCACGGTCGGGCGTGTACGGGTTCCCTCGGGGGGAGGGGCGAAGGCGGGCGGGTTCTGCGGGCGGGACGCGATCGGTTCCGCCGGCGGACGCATCCGGCTCTCACGGACGGGCCCGCGGGGCCACGGCAAACCCGTGGGGCGGCACGACACCGATGGACGCGTACGGGTGCCGGCAAACCTGCGCGTCGTGGAGGGCCGCGCTCTTGACGGACGGCGCCCGGGGCCCATCGGCGGAAGGCAGGCGGGCGCCGCCGACAGAACCCGTCTGGGCCCCAGGCCGGACGGATGCGGGGCCGGCGGTCGGACGGGTGCCGGGCCGAGGGCCGGAGTCGGCCGGGCCGGAGCCTGGCGCGGGCGGGTCTGCCGGTGGCAGGTGTGCGGGCCCGCCGGTGGGTTCGTTCGGGCGGCCGGCGTGCGCGACCGGTGCTACCAGCGGAATGTGCGCATGCGCATGGCGTGTCGTAGGCGAGCCGTCTTGGCGCGGCGGGGCTGGACCCGGTCGCGTAGTTCGCGGGCCTCGGCGAGGTCGCGCAGGAAGCGGGCGCGGCGTCGGCGGCGTTCGGCGGACGACACGTCAGGCTCGTCCGTCCGGCCGGCCGCCGGGCCCGCCCCGGGCCATGCGCGCGGCGACGGATCTTCTCGGTATTTCCGGTCGGGCATCTGGCTCATCACCCCCAGTTCGTCCTTCCCCGCCTTCCCTCGGAGGGGCGATTGACGCCGGCGAACGCCGTGCGGCCCGTGTCACCCGGCCCGGCTACTGTTGTGGACATGCGTCTCCACGTCGTCGACCACCCGCTGGTCGCCCACAAGCTCACCACGCTGCGCGACCAGCGCACCGACTCCGCGACCTTCCGCCGTCTCGCCGACGAGCTGGTCACCCTGCTCGCCTACGAGGCCACGCGCGACGTGCGCACCGAGCAGGTCGACATCCGGACGCCGGTGGCCACGACCACGGGCGTCAAGCTCTCCCACCCGCGCCCCCTGGTGGTGCCGATCCTGCGGGCCGGGCTCGGCATGCTGGACGGCATGGTCCGGCTGCTGCCGACCGCCGAGGTGGGCTTCCTCGGCATGATCCGCAACGAGGAGACGCTCGAGGCCTCCACGTACGCGACGCGGATGCCGGAGGACCTGTCGGGACGTCAGGTGTACGTGCTGGACCCGATGCTCGCCACCGGCGGCACGCTGGTCGCGGCGATCCAGGAGCTGATCAAGCGCGGCGCCGACGACGTGACCGCCGTGGTGCTGCTGGCCGCCCCGGAGGGCGTCGAGATCATGGAGCGCGAGCTGGCCGGCACCCCGGTGACGGTCGTGACCGCCTCGGTCGACGAGCGCCTGAACGAGCACGGCTACATCGTGCCCGGCCTCGGCGACGCGGGCGACCGGATGTACGGCGCGGCGGAGTAGGACATTCCCGGGCCCATGAAGGGCCCTCGCATCAACCCGCTCAGCAGTCCTTCTTCGGCGTAGCCGCCGGCCCGGGCCTGGTCAGTTCGGCCAGGGCCCGGTCGGCGGCGGGCTTCTTCGCCAGTTCCTTGAAGCCGTCGCCGATGACGAGGTCGACCGCGGCACCCTTGCGCGCCGCCTCCGTACGCCGTTCGGCGCCCGGGAGCTGCGTGCCGAGCACCGGCAGCGAGGCGTCGAGGGCGGCGGCGGGGCCGAGCAGCACGCCGGTGCCCTTGACCTTCTTGTCGTACTGCTTGGTCGCGTTGCCCACGTCGCCGATCTTGAAGCCGCGCTTCTTCAGCTCGTCGGCGGTCTTCTTCGCCAGGCCGCTGCGGGTGGTGGCGTTGAAGACGTTGACCGTGATCGTGCGCGGCTCGGGCAGCGCCTTGGCAGCGGGCGAGGCACTCGCCTTGGTCTTGGGGGCGCAGTCCGTGCCGTTGCCGGCTGCCGAAGCCTTGTCGACGCCGCCGGTGAAGACGTCGATGAGCTGCAGCGTGCCCCAGCCGCCCACGCCGAGCACGGCCACGGAGGCGACGACCACGACGACGAGCCTGCCGCGCCGCCGGGGCCCGCGCATCCGGGGGTGCTTGTTGCCCGTGATGCGGTACTTGCCGCCCATGCCGGGGGGAGTCAGCATGCTCATGAGCGCAGCGTAGTGCGCTCGGGCGACGATGCCTACTAGATGATCATTCGACTTCGGCCAGACGGACCAGACGACCCCCGAAAGGGGCAAGCCGTTACCGACAGGGCCGGCCCTTTACCGGCGGAGGGTCAGTCCAGCTCGAGCACGCGCGCGTGCAGCACCTGGCGCTGCTGGAGCGCCGCCCGCACCGCGCGGTGCAGGCCGTCCTCCAGGTACAGATCGCCCTGCCACTTCACGACATGCGCGAAGAGGTCGCCGTAGAACGTCGAGTCCTCGGCGAGGAGGGTCTCCAGGTCCAGCTGCCCCTTGGTCGTCACGAGCTGATCGAGGCGGACCGGGCGCGGTGCGACGTCCGCCCACTGCCGGGTGCTTTCCCGGCCGTGGTCGGGGTACGGCCGGCCGTTTCCGATGCGCTTGAAGATCACACGGAAAGCCTACCGGGCAAGACGTTCCGGGCGCAGCCATGGCGCCGTAGTGCGACGCTGAAAAAAACCCCACAAGACGGTACGAACCGGGAACAGGGGCGTGAATATGCCGGACCGCGAGACCATGCCGTCGGCCCCGGCTCCGGAAGTGTCGGAGCGTGCTGCCGCCCTCCCCCAGGAGGCCCTGAAGATCGCCTCCGGCTACGCCTTCTCCGGACCAGCCCTGCAGCTGGGCGCCCTGCTGTGGGACGGGCGGTGCCTGCCGGACGCGCAGATCCGGGTGCCGCTGGCGATGCTCAACCGCCATGGCCTGGTCGCGGGCGCCACCGGCACCGGCAAGACCAAGACGCTCCAGCTGATCGCCGAGCAGCTGTCCGCCCAGGGTGTGCCCGTCTTCCTCGCCGACATCAAGGGCGATCTCTCCGGGATCGCGGCGCCGGGCCGCCCGGACGCCCGGGTCGAGGGCCGGGCCGGGGACGTCCACCAGCGCTGGACGGCGACCGGCTTCCCGGCCGAGTACTACGCCCTGGGCGGCGTCGGCCACGGCATCCCCGTCCGGGCCACGGTCACCGGCTTCGGACCGGTGCTGCTGTCCAAGGTGCTGCGGCTGAACCGGACCCAGGAGCAGTCCCTCGCCCTGATCTTCCACTACGCCGACAGCAAGGGCCTGGAGCTGATCGACCTCAAGGACCTCCGGGCGGTCGTGACCTTCCTGACCTCGGACGAGGGCCGCCAGGAGCTGAAGACGATCGGCGGTCTGTCGGCCGCCACGGCCGGGGTGATCCTGCGGTCCCTGACGGCCTTCGAGGCGCAGGGCGCGTCCGGCTTCTTCGGGGAGCCGGATTTCGACACGGCCGAGTTGCTGCGGACGGGTGAGGACGGACGCGGCGTCGTCTCGGTCCTGGAGCTGAGCGCCGTACAGGACCGGCCGCACCTGTTCTCGACGTTCCTGATGTGGCTGCTCGCCGACCTCTTCCACGATCTGCCCGAGCTCGGCGACGTCGACAAGCCCCGGCTGGTCTTCTTCCTCGACGAGGCGCATCTGCTCTTCGACGACGCCTCCGAGGCGTTCCTGGAGTCCATCACGCAGACCGTGCGCCTGATTCGCTCGAAAGGGGTCGGAGTCTTCTTCGTGACGCAGACCCCGAAGGACGTACCCGCGGATGTCCTCGCCCAGCTCGGCAACCGCGTCCAGCACGCGCTGCGTGCCTTCACCCCCGACGACCAGAAGGCCCTGAACGCCACGGTGAAGACCTTCCCGAAGTCCCCCTACGACCTCGAAGAGGTGCTGACCAACCTGGGGACGGGCGAGGCGGTGGTGACGGTGCTGAGCGAGAAGGGCGCCCCGACGCCCGTCGCCGCGACCCGGCTGCGCGCGCCCGAGTCCCTGATGGGCCCGGTCGGCCAGGAGGCCCTGGACCGGGCGGTGGCGGAATCGCCGCTGTACGAGCGGTACGCCCGGGCCGTGGACCGGGAGTCGGCGTACGAGCGGCTGACGGACGACCGGGGAGGCCGAGGTGACCGGCGCGGCCGGGGGGCGAAGGGGCCGGACGAGATGCGGGACGACGCCACCGCCCCGGTGGAGGAACGTGCGGAGGAACGGCCGTCAGCCGTGGAGCAGGTGGTCGGCAGCGGGGTGTTCAAGTCCCTGGCCCGGTCCGTGGGGACGCAGATCGGGCGGGAGATCACGCGGTCGCTGTTCGGGACGGCCCGGCGTTCGGGGCGGCGGAGGCGCTAGCCCTACGCTGTGCCGCCTCCGCCGCGGGTGGGTCAGCCGCGTTCTCGTTCCTTGCCCGAGGGCTGCCGCGGCTTGCGCGGGTCCGGCTCGGAATGGGGCTTGGGGGCGCTGCGGACGGCCTCCGCGCGCAGCAGGGCGCGCAGGACCGCGTACGGGTCTTGAAGCATGGCTGTTCCTCGTCGTTCCTCGTCGTTCCTGTTCCGTGCGGGCTGAGGGACCGGTGTCCGGTCCGGTCAGCAGCGCAGGACCTCGGAGCGCGGAGGGCGAGGGTCGTGCGGCGGGCCCGGCGGTACGGGCACGGGGCGCGGTGCGGTGTACGCGCGCCAGGGGGCCGGGAGCGGGGCGGGCCGCAGCGGGACGACGGTGCGCCGGGCGGCCCGGCCCGAGGGGCGCAGGACGGTGTCGAGGACATCGCACTCGACGGCCGTGCTCTCCCCTGAGACGGTGGCTGCCGGTGCTGTGCAGGCCTCGGCGTGCTCGCCCGGCAGGAGCAGGGCGAGCAGCAGGACGAGCACCCGCGGCCATGAGTTCCGGCGGGTGCCGCGCGGGACCGTCATGATCCATGCTTGGACCGGGTCGGAAGGGCCCGCCACCGGGGGCGGGCCACGTGGCTGACGCCTGTGGGTCTGTGGGTCTTACGTGTCGGCGGCCTTCGCCGCCTTGGCCGCCGCCTTCATCTCCTGCTTGTGAGCCCGCACCTTGACCAGTGACTCGGGCCCGGTGATGTCGGCGACGGAACGGAAGGACTGCGGCTCGCCGTAAGCGCCCGCGGCCTCCCGCCATCCCTCCGGCCGCACGCCGAGCTGCTTGCCGAGCAGGGCGAGGAAGATCTGGGCCTTCTGCTTGCCGAAGCCCGGCAGCCCGGCCAGCCGCTTCAGCAGCTCCTTGCCGGTGCCGGCGTCCTTCCAGACGGCCTCGGCGTCACCGTCGTAGTGCTCGACGAGGTACTGGCACAGCTGCTGGATCCGCTTGGCCATGGAGCCCGGGTAGCGGTGCACGGCCGGCTTCTGCGAGAGCAGCGCGGCGAAGGCCTCGGGTTCGTGTGCGGCGATCTCGTGCGCGTCCAGGTCGTCCGTGCCGAGCCGCTGGGCGATCGTCGCCGGGCCCTTGAACGCCCACTCCATGGGGACCTGCTGGTCCAGCAGCATGCCGACCAGCGCGGCGAGCGGGCTGCGGCCGAGCAGCGCGTCGGCCTCGGGATCCTGGGCGAGGTGAAGAGTGACGTCCATGCCCCGATCATCCCCCGGGGCGGGCCCGGCCGCGTCCCCAGCCCTCTAGGACGCGCGCCAGTACCCCAGCGCGTGCACCCGCTGCTTGGGCAGCCCCAGTTCCTTGCGTACGTACGCCGCCAGGGTCCGGGTCGTCGCCGTGTCGCAGGCGATCCAGACGAAGGGGTCGGCCGTGCCCTGGAGCAGCCCGGGCAGGTCCGTCCTCACCCGGTCGACCAGGTGGGCGCCGGAGTCCTGGCGCGGCACTTTGCGCAGCTCGTGCCGGGCCGGGTCGGTGCGGAACGGCAGGTCCTCGTCGCCGCCCTCGAACCAGACGGTGGCCGGGGCGGAGCCCAGCGCGGCCAGCAGGGAGTTGATGGCGGGCAGCGAGGCCGGGTCGCCGACGGCGAAGACGTGCGAGGGCGCGGGGCTCGGGTGCTCGAAGCCGGTGCCCTGGACGGTCGCCTCGACGGTGTCACCGGGCTTCGCCGTCCTGGCCCAGTCGCTGGCGCACCCCTCGTGCAGGGCGAACTCCAGGCTGAAGGTGCCGGCCTCCGGGTCCGGGTCGACCAGGGTGTAGGCCCGCTGGTGGGGCTTGCCCGCGTTGTCGAACCACAGCCGGACCCACATGGTCGGATGGACACCGGCCGCCGCCAGCAGACCGCCGTCGGTGAAGGAGAGCCGCCGGTAGTCCGGGGTGACGTCCCGCGCGCCGGTCACGGTGAACACGAAATCCTTGGCGCGCAGCAGCTTGAGGACCGCGCCTTCCCAACCCCGCCCCTGCCCCATCGCTTGTTCACCCTTCACGTACTATTCCGGCGATCAACTTAGGCAAGCCTAACCTAAAGAGTGCCTCACCTGAAGAACAGAAGGAGCACAGCGTGGCCACCGAGATCTACCGTGACGCCTGGGGCATTCCGCATCTGCGCGCCGGCAGCCCGGCCGAACTCGCCCACGCGCAGGGCCGCGTCACCGCCCGCGACCGGGCCTGGCAGCTCGAGGCCGAGCGGCACCGGGCCCAGGGCACCTCGGCGTCCTTCCTCGGCGAGAGCGCCCTGGCCTGGGACCGGTTCGCCAGACGGGCCAGACTCGACGACACGGCCAGACGCTGCTTCGCGGAGCTGGAGAGACGGGACCCCGACACGGCGGAGTGGGTCCGGGCGTACGTCGACGGGGTCAACGCGGGGCTGGAGAAAGGGGCGGGGGCGGCCCCCGAGTTCTCCCGCACCGGCCTCACCCCCGGCCCCTGGCACCCCTGGACCCCCCTCGGCGTCTGGCTCGCCACGCACATCCTCTTCGCCGGGTTCCCGGCCAAGCTCTGGCGCGAGCAGGCCCTCGCCCACCTGGACGCGGACGCCCTCGGCCTGTTCGCCACCGACGGCCCCGGCACCTCCGGCTCCAACGGCTGGCTGGTGAGCGGGGAGCGGACCGTCACCGGGCAGGCCGTCATCGCCGGCGACCCCCACCGCTGGATCGAGGACCCGGGCGTCTACCAGCAGATCCATCTGTCCTGCCCGGAGTTCGACGTCGTGGGCCTGGCCGTCCCCGGTGTCCCCGGCATCGCCCACTTCGGGCACACCGGCTCCGTCGCCTGGGCCATCACCAACGCCATGTCCGACTACCAGGACCTCTACCGGGAGCGGCTGAGGCGCACCGGGGCCGGTGTGGAGGCCCTCGGCCCGGACGGGGGCTGGCACCGGGCGGCCCGGCACACCGAGGTCGTCGAGGTGGCGGGCGAGGAGCCGGTCGAGGTCGAGGTGATCGAGACCGGCCGGGGACCGCTGGTCATCGGCGGCCCGGAAGGCCTCGACGGTGACCCCGCGGACCCCTTGGGCGTGCCCGTGGCGATCAGCCTGCGCTACCCGCCCCGTGTCACCGGCGACCTCGGCTTCGGCGCCCTGCTGCCGCTGCTGCGGGCCCGCCGGGTCGCCGACGTGGACGCGGCCTTCGACCGTTGGGCCGAGCCGGTCAACGTCGTCCAGGCCGCCGACACCGAGGGCGGTGTGCTGCACCGCGTGGCCGGGTGGGTGCCGCTGCGCGCCGAGTCCAACCGCGTGCGCGTGGTGCCCGCCTGGGAGCCCGGCCACGAGTGGCGGGGCCGGCAGGAGACGCCCCGCGCCGGGCTCACCGACGGCGTCGCCGTCATGGCCAACCAGCGCGGCCCGGCCGAACCTCTCGGCGTGGAGTTCGCCCCGCCGCACCGCGCCGGCCGTATCGCCGAGCTGCTCTCCGGCAAGGAGCGCTGGTCCGCCGCCGACATGCCCGCGATCCACATGGACACCCACCTCGCCTCGGCGGGCCCCCTGGTGGACCACCTCCAGGCCCTCCCGGGCCTCACCCCCGAGGCCGCCGCCCTCCGCGAACGACTCCTCGCCTGGGACCGCCGCATGGACGCCGGCAGCGCCGACGCGGCCCTCTACGCGGCCGTGCGCGCAGCGGTCGTACGGAACCTGGCGGCACACCCGGCCTTCGCCGCGCTCGCCACACCCCCGGCCTACCCGGAGGTGTTCCAGCCCTGGCTGGCCCTCCTCCCGCGCGTCGGCTTCGCCCTCGAACACCTGCTGCGGGCCGAGGACCTGTACGGAATCGACCGCCCGGCGGCCGTCCGCGCGGCGATCGAGGAGGTCGCCGAGCGGCCCCCGGCCGGTGTCTGGGGCGACACCCACCGGCTCACCCCCTGGCGACCGCTGCACCCCGAGACGCCGTACGACGAACCGGCCCTGTCCGGCGACCACGACTGCGTGCTGTGCACCTCGGGCGTACCCGGCCTCACCGACCGCGCCGCCCGCGGCCCGGCGGCCCGTTACATCTGGGACCTGGCCCGGCGCGACGACAGCCGCTGGGTGGTCCCGCTCGGCGCCTCGGGCGTCCCCGGCTCGCCCCACCACCGCGACCAGCTCTCCCTGTGGCTCGCGGGAGACCTCGTCCCGGTCGTCACCGACCGGACCCTGCTGAAGAAGGAAACCGATGTCTGACCCGCACACCCCGTACGCCTCCCGCACGGCAGTCCACGAGCAGGCGACCGAAGGCTTCGGCACCGTCCGCGTCCTGCCACTGGACCCGGGATCCGACGCCGCCGTGATCCACCGCTGGGTGAACGAGGACCGGGCCGCCTTCTGGGGCATGACCGACCTGACCGAGCGTCAGGTGGCCGAGACCTACGCCCACCTGGACACCCTCACCACCCACCACGCCTACCTCGTCGTCCGCGACGGCGAGCTGGTCGCCCTCCTGCAGACCTACGAGCCCGAGGCCGACCGCGTCAGCGAGTGCTACGACGTCCGCCCCGGCGACATCGGCGTCCACCTGCTCCTCGCCCCCGCCGGCCCGGGCGGCCCCCGCTCCGGCTGGACGGCCCGGCTGGTGGCGTCCGTCGCCGGATACGTCCTGCTGGGCCTGGACCGGCGCCGGGTCGTGGTCGACCCGGACGTACGCAACGAGAAGGCCGTCGCCCGCTTCCTCGAACTGGGCTTCACGGTGGGTCCGGTCGTCGTCCTGCCCGAGATCGACCTCCCCGGCGTGCACCTCCCGGAGAAGAAGGCACAGCTCGCCTTCCTCGACCGGGAAGTACTCTTCCCCGCGTGACGCCCGAGGACCTCATCGCGCACTACGGCCTGGAACCGATCCCCCGCGAGGGCGGCCTGTTCCGCCAGACCTGGGCCGGCCCCCAACGCCCCGACGGCCGCCCCGAGGGCACGGCGATCGTCGCGCTCCTGACAGCGGACGCCTTCTCCGCCCTCCACCGCCTCCCGACCGACGAGGTCTGGCACTTCTACCTCGGCGATCCCCTGGAGCTCCTCCTGCTCGCCCCGGACGGCGGCACGCGGACGGTGGTGCTGGGCCCGGATGTCCTGGGCGGCCAGTACGTGCAGTTCACGATTCCGGCAGGTACGTGGATGGGCGGGAGGGCCCGCGGGCAGTGGACCTTGTTCGGCTGCACGATGGCGCCCGGCTTCACGTTCGAGGGCTATGAACACGGAGATGAGCGGGAGCTGACGGCGCGTTATCCGGCAGAGGCCGACCGGATCGCGGAACTGTCGCGTTCTTAGGGGCGCGGGGCTGTATCGATGTGCGGCTCCGCCGTGTGGGCGCGACAAGCCCCCACCCGCCCGCAGCCGCCGCACGACACACATCACACACCTCGATGAGCGCTACACCCTTCCCGTCCGTAAGTATCCCGAGGCCGGAAATCCCGAACACGGAGAACCACGTGGACCCACGGCGGAACGAGGAGCGCAATGTCGGACACCCCCGGCGAATCCAAGCCCTGGTGCTGCTCGGCACCGTGCTGGTCCTGCTCCTCCTCAGCGGAGCCCCCGCCTCGGCCCACGCAGCCCTCCGCAGCACCACCCCTGACGATGGATCCGTCGCCGAACAGGCTCCCCGCAGTGTCACCCTGACCTTCACCGAATCCGTGGGTCTGCTCGACGACTCCTTCCGGGTCTTCGGCCCCGACCAGCGCCGCGTCCACACCGACGAGGCCACGCACGCGGACGGCCGCTCCGACACGGCCCGGGTCCGACTGCCCCGGAAGCTCGCCCAGGGCACCTACACGGTGGCCTGGCGGGTGGTGTCCGCCGACAGCCACCCGGTCTCCGGCGCCTTCTCCTTCTCCGTCGGCAAACGGTCCGCCACGACCACACAGATCGACACCGGCCCGGACGAGGACCCGCTGACCGGCGGCCTCTACGACGCCGCCCGCTACCTCGCCTATCTCGCCGCCGCGCTGCTCGTCGGCGCGGCGGCGTTCGCGCTGCTGTGCCGTCCCGCGAACAGGTCCCCGCTGCGGGGGCCGCTGGTGACGGCGTGGTGGACGCTGCTGGGCTCGACGGTCGTGCTGCTCCTGCTGCGCGCCCCGTACGAGGCGGGCACCGGCCCGGCGGCGGCCTTCGACGCCTCCGCCCTCGGCCGTACCCTGACCAGCCGTCCGGGCCTGGCCCTGCTCGCCAGGCTGGCCGTTCTCCTGCTGACCGCTGCCTTCCTGCTGTGGCTGGCCAAGCGCCGGGAGCGTCAGGAACCGCCTGCCGTCCTGGCGGCCGGCACCGCCCTGGCCGCCGCACTCGCCCTGACCTGGGCGGCGGCCGAGCACGCCTCCGCCGGGATCCAGGTGCCGCTGGCCATGACGTCGTCCGTGCTGCACCTGCTGGCGACCGGGGTCTGGCTGGGCGGCCTCGTGGCGCTGCTCCTGACCCTGCGCCGCTCGTCCGGCGAGGAGCTGACGGAGGTCGTGCCCCGCTTCTCCCGTATCGCCTTCGCCTCGGTGACGGTTCTGGTCGTCACCGGCGTCTACCAGTCCTGGCGCGGCCTCGGCTCCGTCTCCGCTTTGTCCGGCACGTCGTACGGCCGGCTGCTGCTCGCGAAACTGGTCGCGGTGACCGTGCTGGTGCTGGCGGCCGGGTACTCGCGCCGCTGGACGGCCCGTATCGCGGCCTCTGCGACGGCGACCGCGACGACGACGGCCCCGGCGGTGGCCGTACGCGAACGGGTCGCGCAGCCGGTCGGCGCCCCGCCGCCGCCGGAAGCGACCGCCAAGCCCGAGACGCGGGACAGCGGGGAACCGGAGCACCCGGAGCCGCCGGCCCCCGAGCCGGGCGACCGGGACGGGATCCGGCGCGGTCTGCGCCGCTCCGTCCTCATCGAGGTCGCTGTCGCCGCCGTGGTGCTGCTGATCACGACCCTGCTCACCACCACGCTGCCGGGCCGCGCGCAGGCCGAGGCCGCGCAGCAGGCCCCGGCGGGCGCGCTGCCGCCCACGACCCTGATCACGGTGCCCTACGACACGGGCACGGGCTCCGTGACCGGCCGTGGCAGGGTGCAGATCACCCTCGACCCGGCCCGTGTCGGCGAGAACGGCGTCCAGGCCGTGGTCTACGGCTCCGACAAGGGCCTGATCGTCATCCCCGAGCTCCGCGTCACGTTCACCCTGACCTCCCGGAAGGTCGGCCCGATCGACGCCGAACTGAAAAACGCGGGCGGCTACTGGAGCACCAACTCCGTCAACCTGCCCCTCCCCGGGACCTGGACGATGAAGACGACCGTGCGGGTGTCGGACGTCGACCAGGTGACGGTGTCGAAGCAGGTGCGGATCTTCTCCTAGGCACCCGGGCCCCGGCCCCTCCCGGTCCCGTTCCGGTGCCCGCCCCGGCGGCGCCGTCGAGGAGCCACGTCATGCACTCGGCGGCGCGTACGGCGGCGTCGGGCAGCCAGGCGGCGAGTTCCTTCTCGCCGTACCGGTACCGGTACCGGTCCGCCTTGCTGCCGGTCCCCCAGGCGGCGCTGCGGCCACGGAACCGTACGACGGACAGCCGCGGCGAGGTCACGGCCGTCACGGGCGGGACCGAGGAGGGGAGCGTCCGCGTCATGTCGACGGCGACCGCGGCCATGGCGGCCGGGATCGGGCCGTTGCCACGAGCCGGGCGGCTCGGGAGCGTGCTGTTCCAGTTCCCGCCGTGGTTCCGGCCCGGGGAGCGGGCGGAGACGTTCCTCCGGGAGTGCGCCGAGCGGACGCGGGGGTGGCCGAACCCGGGCCCACACCTCGTCGAGCACCTCAGGGTCCCGGTGATCGGCCCGCAGCCCGCCCGGCATCGCCGCCTCCCTGGTGGGATGCCCGGTCAGCAGCGAGAACGCCTTCACGTCGAACACGAACCCGTCCGGTGTGCGCTCGGCCCACAACCGGCTGTTCCGCTCGCCCGGCAGCGCGTAGTACGAGGCGTCGACCTCGACGACCGGGAACCGCTCGGCGTAGTGCCGTAATCGCCCCTCGGCGTCCCGCCGCCCCACCGCGCACCAGCCGCTGCCGACCAGCGTCCGGTCGGTCCAGGAACACGTGCCCACGAGGATCCGGCACATGGGGAGCGGTTACCCGGGCCGGGCTCCCGCAGACCCGCGATCGGAGTAACCGGGCCATGGACGCGCTCGTCCGGGGATATGGATGCTTCACCCCGAGAGTGAGACAGGGACGACAGCGTGCAGACCTTCCTTCCCTACCCCGGCTTCCGGGAGTCGGCCCTGGTCCTGGACCGCCGCCGGCTCGGCAAGCAGCGGGTCGAGGCACTGCAGGTGCTGCGCGGCCTGGTCGTACCGGACTACGGGTGGCGCCGGCATCCGGCCGTGCGGATGTGGGCCGGCTACGAGGAGGCGCTGGTCCGCTACGGCCTGGAGATCTGCCGCGTCTGGCGTGAACAGGGCCATCAGGACACCTGCGCGGCCACCCTCGTCGCCGACCTCGCGGCGAGGCGCCCCCACGCACCGGTACGGGACCAGTCCCTGCTGGCCGCCGAGGGCGAACTGCCGCCCTGGCTGGGCGACGACACGTTCCACCGCAGCCACCGCTCGGCCCTGGTCCGCAAGGACCCGGCCACGTATGCGGCGCTGTTCCCCGGGGTCCCCGACGACCTCCCCTACGTCTGGCCCACGTCGGACCGGACCGACGAGCGACCGCCGCAGGGGTGACCCCCGCCACGCTCCGCGCGAGCACCGTTAACTTCCTTCCGTGCAGTCCCCGTTGTCCGGCCAGAGGTTCCGTGTTCCACTGAATCTTTTCTGGCACATCGGTCACCGGTCACCGCCCCCGGGCGGGCAGGCACTCCATGGGGGGTCCGTGTGTGAAGAACTGGGGTTCGAGAAACTCCTCGGCGAGGAGGGCTTCTTCGCGCGGCTGCTCGGACGGACGCCCTCGGGGGCCGGCCGGGACCCGCTGTACGGCCCCGACCTCCCTGTGGTCCTGCTCACCGGCGGGCCGGGCATGGGCAAGGGCCGCCTGCTGCGCGCCGTACGGGACCGTTTCGCCGCCAAGGTGCCGGTGATCCACCTGGACTGCGCCTCACCGGTGTACGCGGACCGCGCGGACCCGGAGCCCGACGCCCGTTCGGCCACGACCGAGGCCCTGGTCGAGGTCGCCCGCCGGCTGTGCACCTGGCAGGGCACGGGCGGCTCGTTCGCCTTCCCCCGGCTCTTCCCCGGCCTGGCCATGATCGCGACCGGCGTCGCCGAGGGCACGCCCGAGGCGGTGGCGACGGAGGCCGAACGCTACGAGGGCCTGGCCCAGAAGCAGCGCCTGCGCGGCCTCGGAACCGGCGACTTCTGGCGGGGCGTGCTGCGCGGCGGCATCCGCAACCTGCTGATGACCCTGTCCGGGCAGGCGCTCGACCCGTACTCGGCGGCCGTCAGCAACGCCCTGCTGGACGCCCTCTTCGAGCGACTGGCGCCCCGGGGCCGGGCGGAACTGGAGCGGCTCTACGGCGCCTATCCCGGCGCGGCCGGCCAGCCCAGGATCGGGCTGCGCGTCCTCGCCGCCGACTTCCGCGCCGGCGGCGAGGCACGGGTCGTGGCGGAGAGCTTCCTCTTCCGGGCCCTGCGCGAGGACCTGGAGGCCGCGTACGCCTCGCCCTCCGGCTGGCTCCGCCGGGTGGGCCGCCCGGCGGTACTGCTGGACCACGCCGAGTCGCCCCTGGGCGAGCGGCTGCTGCGGGCCGTCCTCACCGACCGCCGGGCCGGGCAGCGCGACCGCGTGGTGATCGTCGGCACGGCACGCCGTCCGGACGGCGGCGCCTTCCTGCACGGCGGCCTGCCGTCCGAGGAGGTGGCGCCCCCGGCGGAGTACCGTCCGGCCGACGGCGCCCCGCCCGCCTGGTCCCGGCGCACGGACGGGGCCGCGGACCGGGCGCCCCTGGCCGACGGCGTGGTCCTGCTGCGGATGCCCCTGCTCACCGGCGACCAGCTCCGCCGCGAAACCGTACGAGGACAGCGGCACGCCGAGCCGGAGGGCGGCGCGAACCGCCGCCGGATCGACGCGGCCGTGGCCCGGCTGAGCGGCGGCCGCCCGCACACGGTGATCCGGCTGTCCGCCGCCGCTGCCGCCTTCCGGATGCCGGCGGACGCCAACGACCGCGACATCCTGGACGCCCCGCTACGGCTCCCCGGCGACGACACCCCGGGACGCCCGGTCGCGGACGTCCTGCTCCGCGAACTGATCCTGGACCAGTTACCCGTACGGCTCCCCACCGAGCACCGGGCCCAGTGGCTCGACCTCCTCTCCCACCTGTCGGTGGCCCACGACACGGAGTGCGCGGACGTCCTGCTCCGCCACCACCAGTCGGGCCACGTCCACCACCTGACCGCCCATCACATCTCGCGGCTCCTCACGGACACCGGATGGCCCACCTGCGAACGCCACTTCATCGGCGACTTCGGCCTCCGCCAGCTGCTGGTGCACCGGCTCTACGGCCTTCGCCCCGGCGGCGCCGCCTGGTACGCCGACCACCATCTGCTGCGCGACCACTACGCGCGGCGCGCGGCGGGGGAGGCCCAGGATGCCCAGGACGACGGGGCCTTCCGCTCGCTCACCGCCCACCGGATGAACCACCACCTGGTGTCCGGCGGCGCGGACGACGTGGTAACCCACCTCGCCGCCACCCTCCCCGGCCGCCCCGGCGCCTGGTGCGCGGACCTCCTGGAGATCGCCCAGGCCCCCTACCCGGGTGGGGCGGACGCCCGACGCGAGCGAGCCCAGGGTCTGGTGGGGGCGGACGGCCCGCCCCTGCGCCGCACGGTCGACCAGCTGCTGCACGCGGTCTGGCTGTGCGAGGAGCGCACCAGGCCGACCGGCAAGGAGACGGCCCGCACGCTGGCCAAGCTGCTGGACCTGCTCTCGATCATGGACTTCGAGGGCGCGGGCCGGCTCAGCAGGACGGCGACGGACTGGAGCGGCCTGGCGGAGAACGAGCAGCCCCTGCTGCGCTGCACCTGCACCGAACAGCTCCGGCGAAGGAGATGACGGGCAATGCCCAGATGGCGGAAGATCCTCTACTCGGTGTTGCTCGTGGGGGCGATCGTGGCAGGGGTGGCCCTCACCACCTCCTTCCTCGGCAGGCCGGACACCTGCGCCGACGGCGTTGAGCGGATCGAGGGCGAGTGCGTCGGCGTCAACGGCGAGGGTTACGACTTCGGCACCCCGGAGATCGCCGACGTGGCCCGGGCCATCGCACGCGAGAACCGGAGGATCGCGAACCAGCCGCACGTCACGGTGGCGATGATGCTGCCGCTCCAGTCGGACCGCGAGGCCCTGCGCCGGCAGATGCGCAGCGACCTCCAGGGCGCGTACCTGGGACAGCGGCAGGCCAACGAGGGCGAGGGCGAACCACCCAGGATCCGCCTGGTCCTGGCCAACCCCGGACAGGCCTACGGCCATCAGGCGAAGGTCGTCGGCACCCTCCTCCGGATGGCAGCCTCCCCCGAGGACCGGCTGCGCGCGGTCACCGGCTTCAACCTGAGCCTCGCCGCCACGGAGGCGGCGGTGAAGCGCCTGACGGAGAACAGGATCCCGGTCCTCGCGGCCAGAATCAGCGGCGACAGAATCGCGAACGAGGACCGGCCGGACGGCATGGCCGCCCTGAAGTTCCCCGGCCTGGCCCGCATCCTCCCCACCAACAACGACGCGGCCCAGGCCCTGGCCAACTTCAACGGCGAACGCGGCCGCCAAAACCTCAGAACGGTGCTGGTCTACGACAAACGCCCCGACGGCTACAACGAATCGCTGGCCAGGGCGTTCAGCAGGATCAAGGAGAAGGGACCGGCCGGCCCCGCCGCGATGTCGTTCGAGTCACCGTCCATCGACGAGCCGGGCTCGACCGGCAACCAGTTCACCCAGACGGCCAACAACATCTGCGACTCCGAGGCCGACACGGTCTACTTCGCGGGCCGCACGCTCCACCTGCGCATCTTCGCCCTCAAACTCGCCCAGGTGGGCTGCGAGAACCGCCACTACACCATCGTCAGCGGCTCCGACGCGGCATCGCTGCGCCAGGCCATGACGGAGAAGGACTGGGCGCGGCTCCGCGGCGAGGACGGCAGCCCGAAGGTGACGGTGCAGTACGCGGCCCCCGCACACCCCGACGCGTGGACCACGGAACTGACGGCGTGGACGAAGCGCTACACGGCGACCCACAACAAGAGGCCGTCCGCCCAGGACCTCCCCCAGTACCTCACCGAACCGAAGGCGGCCCTGGACACCCTCAGAAACCAGATCACCACCACCCGGCGCGAGGGCACAGCACTCGGCTCCACCCCGAACCTCGACGACTCGCGCACGATGCTCGTCTACGACGGCCTCATCACCATCGGCAAGGCCCTCCACCAGGCCCAGCGAGGCGCCCCCGAGACCACCGCCCCCACCCGCGAGGACGTGGGCCGCCAGTGGTCCCTCCTCCAGTCCCGCCACCGCGTCCAGGCCACCAGCGGCCTGATCTGCCTCACCACAGGCGGCAACGCCTACGACAAACCGGCCGCCGTCGTCGAACTCGACCCGGGCCGAAAGGGCGCGGGCACCCTGAAATTCGTAGGCCTCGGCTGGCCGACGGGCACACCACAGCCGAAGAACTGCGTGATCCCGAGCACGACGCGCTGATCCGCCCCGAGAGGTCATCCACGACGGACAACGCCGAAGGGCCCCACCGCAAGCGGTGGGGCCCTTCGACATCGTGCCCGGTGAGGCACTGGCGGAGGATACGAGATTCGAACTCGTGAGGGGTTGCCCCCAACACGCTTTCCAAGCGTGCGCCCTAGGCCTCTAGGCGAATCCTCCGCTGGGAACATTACATGACCGAGAGGAGTGCTTGCGAACTCGTTCCCTGCCCCTGACATCAGGTAACCTGGGCGCAGCCCCTCACGCGGCGCTATCTGACTGAACTCCCCCAGGGCCGGAAGGCAGCAAGGGTAGGTTGGCTCTGGCGGGTGCGTGGGGGGCGTTTGCGTTCCCGGCCTTCCGGGGCGGGGCTCGTTGTCAGTGGGCGCCTATAACCTCGTATGCGTGTCGTCTCTCGCTCTGTACCGCCGCTATCGCCCGGAGACCTTCGCCGAGGTCATCGGGCAGCAGCACGTCACCGACCCGTTGCAGCAGGCGCTGCGCAACAACCGGGTCAACCACGCGTACCTGTTCAGCGGGCCCCGCGGCTGTGGCAAGACGACCAGCGCGCGGATCCTGGCGCGGTGTCTGAACTGCGAGCAGGGCCCGACGCCCACGCCGTGCGGTGAGTGCCAGTCCTGTCAGGACCTCGCACGCAACGGCCCCGGTTCCATCGACGTCATCGAGATCGACGCCGCGTCGCACGGCGGCGTGGACGACGCCCGTGACCTGCGCGAAAAGGCCTTCTTCGGACCCGCGAGCAGTCGCTACAAGATCTACATCATCGACGAGGCCCACATGGTCACGTCGGCCGGCTTCAACGCGTTGCTGAAGGTCGTCGAGGAGCCGCCGGAGCATCTCAAGTTCATCTTCGCGACCACCGAGCCCGAGAAGGTCATCGGGACGATCCGTTCGCGGACCCATCACTACCCCTTCCGGCTCGTCCCGCCCGGGACCCTGCGGGACTACCTCGCCGAGGTGTGCCAGAAGGAGACCATCCCGGTCGACGACGGTGTGCTCCCGCTCGTCGTGCGGGCCGGTGCCGGCTCCGTGCGTGACTCCATGTCCGTCATGGACCAGCTGCTCGCCGGTGCCGCGGCGGACGGTGTGACGTATGCCATGGCGACCGCCCTGCTCGGGTACACCGAAGGCTCCCTGCTCGATTCCGTGGTCGAGTCCTTCGTCACCGGCGACGGAGCCGCGGCCTTCGAGGTCGTCGACCGCGTGATCGAGGGCGGGAACGACCCCCGTCGGTTCGTCGCCGACCTGCTGGAGCGGCTGCGTGACCTGGTGATCCTCGCCGCCGTTCCGGACGCGGCGGAGAAGGGGCTCATCGACGCCCCCGCCGATGTCGTCGAGCGCATGCAGGCCCAGGCCGGCACCTTCGGCCCCGCCGAGCTGAGCCGGGCCGCCGACCTCGTCAACGAGGGACTGACGGAGATGCGCGGCGCCAACTCGCCCCGTCTCCAGCTGGAGCTGATCTGCGCCCGAGTCCTGCTCCCCGCCGCCTACGGCGACGAGCGGTCCGTCATGGCCCGCCTGGACCGCATCGAGCGCGGCGTGAACTTCTCCGCGGCCCCCGCCGGCATGCCCGCCATGGGCTATGCGCCGGGGCCCGAGGGGCATGGTGGACCGGCGGCCGCGGCTGCGGCGGCTGCTCCGGTTCCGCCCGGCAGCGGTCCGGCCGCGGCCCGTGCGGCGGTACGGGCTTCCGGGGCACCGGGGAGCGGGACCAGCGGCGGCAGCGGGACCGGCAGCAGTGGCGGTGATACGGCGGCTGCCGCCGGCTACGTCCCCGACGCTCCGGGTACCCCGGGCTCCCCCGGCGGTCCCGCCGAACAGCCTCCGGTCGCCTCCGGCCCTGCCGCCGGCGGTCATGCCCAGCCGCCCCAGCCTCCGGAGCCGTCCCAGGCACCCCCAGCGCCAGTGACGCCCGCGGCCCCCGCCCCCGGCGCCTGGCCCACGGCCGCCTCCGCCGGCAGCGGCGGCCGTCGCCCCGGCGGCTGGCCCACGGCCGCCTCGGGCGCACCCGCCTCGAACGCCGCAGCAGGGATGGCCCCCGCGGCGAACACACCCGCCCCGAGCACCCCCACCGCCAGTACCCCACCGGCGCCGTCACCGTCCCCCTCGGCCCCCGCTCAGGCCGCCCCCGCTCCTGCTCCCGCAGGTGGTCTCGACCCCCGCATGCTCTGGCCGAACATCCTGGAGGCCGTCAAGAACCGTCGGCGCTTCACCTGGATCCTGCTCAGCCAGAACGCCCAGGTGGCCGGCTTCGACGGCACGACCCTCCAGCTCGGCTTCGTCAACGCGGGTGCGCGGGACAATTTCCTGAGCAGCGGCAGCGAGGACGTGCTGCGGCAGGCGCTGGGCGAGCAGTTCAACGTCCAGTGGAAGATCGAGGCGATCGTCGACCCCTCCGGGGGATCCGCGCCCCCCGCTCCGGGCGGCCCCTCCGGTTTCGGAGGAGGCAACGGCGGCCACGGCGGCGGGCCCGGCGGCGGCACCAGTGGCTACGGCGGCGGCAGCTACAGCTCCGGCGGTGGCGGCTACGAGGCGGGAGGCGGCAGCGGCGGTACGGCAACGGCCCAGCGCCCCGCCCCGTCCCAGTCGACGGCCCCGTCCACCCCGGCCCAGCAGTCGAGCACCCCCGCCCCCACCTCGGGCTCTGGACCCGCGAGGCCGGCCCCCGCGCCCCAGCCCTCCGCCCTGAAGCCGCGGTCCGTGTCCGTCGAGGACGACATCCCCGAGGACGACGACCCCGACCTCGACGAGTCGGCCCTCTCCGGGCAGGACCTGATCGTGCGGGAGCTGGGGGCAACGGTGGTGGACGAGTTCACGAACGAGCCCTAGCCTCCCCCCTTCGGAGGAACCTCCAACCCCACACCCCCACCCCCTTCGGAAGCCCGCACAAAGGAAACCCGGCGCTTCCCGTTAGGCTGACCCCCGTGAAGGTCCTCGTCATCGGCACCGGCGCCCGCGAACACGCCCTGTGCCACTCCCTGTCCCTCGACCCCGACGTCACCGCGCTGCACTGCGCCCCCGGCAACGCCGGCATCGCCGAGGTCGCCGAGCTGCACCAGGTCGACGCCCTGGACGGCGCCGCCGTCACCGCGCTGGCCACCCGGCTCGGCGCGGAGCTCGTGGTCGTCGGACCGGAGGCGCCGCTGGTCGCCGGTGTCGCCGACGCCGTGCGCGAGGCGGGCATCCCGGTCTTCGGCCCGTCCGGTCCGGCCGCGCAGCTCGAGGGCTCCAAGGCCTTCGCGAAGGACGTCATGGCGGCGGCCGAGGTGCCCACGGCACGCTCGTACGTCTGCACGACGGCTGACGAGGCCGACGCGGCCCTCGACGCCTTCGGCGCTCCGTACGTCGTCAAGGACGACGGGCTCGCCGCCGGCAAGGGTGTCGTCGTCACCGACGACCTCGAAGCGGCCCGGGCGCACGCCGCGGCCTGCGAGCGCGTGGTCATCGAGGAGTTCCTCGACGGCCCCGAGGTCTCCCTGTTCGCCGTCACCGACGGCGAGACGGTCGTCCCGCTCCAGCCCGCCCAGGACTTCAAGCGCGCGCTGGACGGCGACGAGGGCCCGAACACGGGCGGCATGGGGGCGTACTCCCCGCTGCCGTGGGCCGACCCGAAGCTGGTCGACGAGGTGCTGCAGACGGTCCTGCAGCCGACCGTGGACGAGATGAAGCGCCGCGGCACGCCGTTCTCCGGCCTGCTCTACGCCGGTCTCGCGATCACCTCCCGCGGCGTCCGCGTGATCGAGTTCAACGCCCGCTTCGGCGACCCGGAGACCCAGGTCGTCCTGGCCCGTCTGAAGACGCCGCTGGCCGGTCTCCTGATGGCCGCCGCCACCGGCAACCTCGCCCACCTGGAGCCGCTGCGCTGGAGCGACGACGCGGCCGTGACCGTGGTCGTCGCCTCGCACAACTACCCCGGCACCCCGCGCACCGGCGACCCGATCACCGGCCTCGACGAGGTCGCCGCCCAGGACGCCCCGCACGCGTACGTCCTGCACGCCGGTACCAAGAGCGACGGTGACGCGATCGTCAGCGCGGGCGGCCGCGTCCTGTCCGTCACGGCCACCGGCAAGGACCTCGCCGAGGCCCGCGACCGCGCCTACACAGCCGTCGGCCGGGTCCGCCTCGACGGCTCCCAGCACCGCACGGACATCGCCGCGAAGGCGGCAGGCGCGTAGCAACACCGCCCCTTCGCCGATGAACCTCACAGGCCCCGGATCCGTCTCAGGATCCGGGGCCTGAAGTTTTCGGTAGGTGAGGGCCTGACCCTCGCTTTCCGTCATCCACCTCTCCCCAAAGCCATTCCATCGAGTGACCGATGCCCTATCCGGCTGACGGGGGGCTGAGCCCCAACTAGGGTGCGGCGCAAGCGTTCCGGCACTTGGCCCACCGGCATTGCGATGTCAGTGGCTGGTGCCACAGTGGGGGAGTGAGCAAGGAAAGCGTCAGGTCAACGGGGAGGGGGTGAGGTCGGTCGTGACCGGAATGGGTGTGGAGGCAGGC
Organism: Streptomyces sp. CA-179760; assembly: GCF_050937045.1. NCBI lineage: Bacteria > Bacillati > Actinomycetota > Actinomycetes > Kitasatosporales > Streptomycetaceae > Streptomyces > Streptomyces sp. CA-179760. The sequence goes on along the minus strand of NZ_JBNJLZ010000001.1, from coordinate 4,633,259 downwards.
GCGCAGATCGCGCGGGCACGGGCACTGGCGGTGCTGCGCATCCGCAGCCGCGCGCTGGCCGTCGCCCTGTTGCCCGCAGCCGTCGCCGTGATCCTGCTCGCGGGCGCGTTCTCCGGCCGTCTCGTCGGACCCGGCTGGGACGCCGCCCGCTGGGTCCTGACCCCGGTCGCCGTCCTCGTGCTGCTCGCCGCAGCCGGGATCGCCCTGGTCGTCGCCCGGGCCCGTCCGGCCATGAGCCCGACCGTCCCGATCGCCGAGGACGCGGCTCCCGATCTGTATCGGATGGTGCGCGACCTGGCCGACCGTCTCGAGGTCCCCGCCCCCTCCGCGATAGCGCTCACGCCGGACTGCGACAGCTGGCTGGAGGACCGCACCCACCCGGCCCACGGACCGCCTCCGGCCGAGGAGCACGACGACATAGCGGGCGCGGGGAAGAACCCGCACCGTCGGCACCCGGTCGCGCCGGTCCTCGTCATCGGCTCCCCTTTCCTGTGGTGGATGCGGGTCGGAGAGCTGCGCGCGGTCCTCGCCCCGGTCGTCGCGGGTACGGGCCCCTCCGCCCACCCGGACATAGCCGCGGCCCGGCGATTCGTCCGGGGCCTGGACGCCGCGGTGGCCGTGACGTCGGCGCCCCGCCGCGACCCGGTCTCGCGTGCCGTGCTGGCCGGCGTCGGCTGGGTGGCCCGGCTGCTGCTGCGCAGTTGCCGCCTTCCTGCCGCCGAGCTGGAGCGGGGCGTGGCGGCCGCGGCCGCGGAGCGTGCACAGGCTGTGGATTACGGGCTGCGGATCGTCGCCCAGGAGCAGGTGGGCCTGGCGTACGCGGGGTGGGACCGGCTGCTGACCCGCGTCGCGCTGCCCGCCTGGCGGATGGGCCGCTGGCCCTCCCGGCTGGACGCCGGTGTGGTGGCGGCACTCACGGAGCTCTCCCGGCGCGACCGCCTGGCCGAGGGCTTCGCGTCCCGGCTGGGGGAACGGCCGGCCTGCGATCTGCTCGAGGAGCCGGGCACGGTCGACGAGTCCGCCTCACTCCTCGCCGCCCGCCTCTTCCACGGCGGCCCCGCCGGGCCCGGGCCCGACTGGTCGCCGGTGGACTGGAGCGAGTATCCGGAGGAGGTCGTGGACCGCAAGTGGCGCATCGACGCGGCCCGGCTCCACCGCGTCCTGGACGCGATGGGTGTCCGCCCCGCCACCGGCCCCGCGGCCCCCGCCACCGGCGGCCCGACCCTGTCCCGCGTGCTGGACCACCTGACGGACCGGGCCGGCGAAGCACACAGAAGCACCGCCCCGGCCGGTGAAGCGCCCTTCCCCACCAGAACCCCGGAACCACCGCCTCCGCCCAACGACGCCGAAGACGCATACGAAGACGAAGAAGACCTCTCCGGCACCACTCCTCGCAGCGCGAACCTGGCCGCCCGCCTCAGCGCCGAACTGGCCCGCGAAGAGGCCTCCGCGGCACCCCGCCCGTCGACCGCGACCTCACCGGCAGCCGGTTCCCCGGCCACCCCCGACCCCCTCGCCCTCTGGGACGACCGAGCCCTCCCCCTCTTCCCTCTCCAGCCCCCGCGCACGGCCCGTGAACTGCTCGCCGATCACCTCACGGCGATGATCTGCTGTGCCGCGATGGACACCGCCGGTGCGATGCCCGGCCTGGACTGGCTGGACGGCCCCACACTCCTCCACAACGGCGAGCGCACCGCCGATCTCGCGCCCAAGATCCTCACCCTGATCGAGGAGGGCGACCCCACCCCCTTGCGCGCCTGGCTGGCCGAGCTGGGGATACGCCCGGAGAAGCCGGTCCGGCTCGTCTGACCGCCGGAGCACCCGCTTCCACTTCTGGCCAATTCGAAACGAACAGTGACGAAGTGCGCGCGTTATGTGATGTGCTTGGACCGTTCGGGCGCATGGCAAGGGCTGACGACATACGACAAGCACATAAGCGCGACGACATCACACAGGGGCGCACGGACCGCACTCACCGCACAGACCACAGGCACCACACCCACAGGCATCACACCAGTACGCACCAGCACGGGGGCGAAGGGGAGGGGAAGCAGCCATGGCTTCGGAGCAGATCCGCCGCTGGGAGTCGGGAGCGCTGGCGCACGCCGTGACGGATCCCTTCGGACAGGGCCCCGTTCCGTGGCTGCGCGGCACCGTCACGTACTTCGACGACACCGGCCAGGTCGTCCCCTGGTACGTGGACCTGGACGTGCCCCACGCCCCGAGGAAATCCACCCGTTCCAACGGCCCCCGGGCCGCCGACGACGTCCACCGCCAGATCAAGGGCTTCACCTCCACCGGCGCGGTCGCGCCCGGCGAGGCCATCGACTTCCACATCACGGTCGATCCGCCCCAGGAGTTCGGCGTCGACATCTACCGCATCGGCCACTACGGCGGCGACGGCGCCGCCAAGATCACGACCAGCCCGCGGCTGTCCGGCATCGTCCAGCCCGCGCCGCTCACCGCGGACCGTACGGTCTCCTGCCACCACTGGTGGTTGTCCTGGCGGCTCCAGGTCCCGTCGTACTGGAACATCGGCGCGTACGTCGCCGTCCTCACCACCGCCGGCGGCTACCGCTCCCACGTCCCGTTCACGGTCCGCCACGACCAGCCCGCCGACCTGCTCCTCGTCCTGCCCGACATCACCTGGCAGGCGTACAACCTCTACCCGGAGGACGGCCGCACCGGCGCCAGCCTTTACCACGCCTGGGACGAGGAGGGCCGGCTGCTGGGCGAGTCGGACGCGGCCACGACGGTCTCCTTCGACCGTCCGTACGCGGGCGCGGGCCTCCCCCTCCACGTCGGCCACGCCTACGACTTCATCCGCTGGGCCGAGCGCTACGGCTACGACATCGCCTACGCCACGGCGAGCGACCTGCACGCGGGCCGCGTCGACCCCACCCACTACCGCGGCCTGGTCTTCCCGGGCCACGACGAGTACTGGTCGGCGGCCATGCGCGGCAGCGTGGAGCTCGCCCGCGACGCCGGCACCTCGCTCGTCTTCCTCTCCGCCAACTCCATGTACTGGCAGGTGGAACTGGGCCCCTCCCCGTCCGGCGTCCCCGACCGCCTGCTGACCTGCCGTAAACGCAGGGGCCCGGGCAAGCCGGTGCTGTGGCGGGAGATCGACCGGGCGGAACAGCAACTCATCGGCATCCAGTACGCGGGGCATGTCCCCGAGCCGCAGCCCCTGATCGTGCGCAACGCCGATCACTGGCTGTGGGAGGCGTCCGGAGCGTACGAGGGCGACGAGATCGCCGACCTGGTGGCCGGCGAGGCCGACCGCTACTTCCCGCGCACCCCGCTGCCCGAGCACGAGGAGCGCGTGCTGCTCGCGCACTCCCCGTACACCGACAAGGAAGGCGCCCGGCGCCACCAGGAGACATCCCTCTACCGCGCCCCTTCCGGCGCCTGGGTCTTCGCATCCGGAACCTTCGCCTGGACCCCGGCTCTGGACCGCCCGGGCCACGTCGACCCGCGTATCCAGCGCGCCACCGCAAACCTCCTGGACCGCATCTGCAAACGCGACTGACCCCTGTCCGTGATCACCTTCCGCATACGGGAGAATCAAGCCATAGGACAGAACCACGGGGAGGAACCGTGTCCGGATTCGTAGAAAAGCCCGAGCCGATCCAGGTCCCGGGTCTGGTACATCTGCACACCGGCAAGGTGCGCGAGCTGTACCAGAACGAGGCGGGCGACCTCGTGATGGTCGCCAGCGACCGCATCTCCGCGTACGACTGGGTGCTGCCGACCGAGATCCCCGACAAGGGCCGGGTGCTCACGCAGCTCTCCCTGTGGTGGTTCGACCAGCTCGCCGACCTGGTCCCGAACCACGTCCTGAGCACCGAACTGCCCGCCGGCGCCCCCGCCGACTGGGCGGGCCGCACGCTGGTCTGCAAATCCCTGCGGATGGTCCCCGTGGAGTGCGTGGCCCGCGGATATCTCACCGGCTCGGGCCTCGTCGAGTACAACGAGTCCCGCACGGTCTGCGGCCTTGCCCTCCCCGAGGGGCTGGTCGACGGCAGTGAACTGCCCGGGCCGATCTTCACCCCGGCCACCAAGGCCGCCGTCGGCGAACACGACGAGAACGTCTCCTACGAGGAGGTCGCCCGCCAGGTCGGCGCGGACACCGCGGCCCGGCTGCGCCAGGCGACTCTCGCCGTCTACGCCCGGGGCCGGGACATCGCCCGGGAGCGGGGCATCCTCCTCGCGGACACGAAGTTCGAGTTCGGCTTCGACGGCGACGACCTGGTCCTCGCGGACGAGGTCCTCACCGCGGACTCCTCCCGTTTCTGGCCGGCCGACCAGTGGCAGCCGGGCCGCGCGCAGCCGTCGTACGACAAGCAGTTCGTCCGCGACTGGCTGACCTCGGCGGAGTCCGGCTGGGACAGGAAGAGTGAGCAGCCCCCGCCGGCGCTGCCCCAGCAGGTCGTTGACGCCACTCGCGCCAAGTACGTGGAGGCGTACGAGCGCCTGACGGGTCTGACCTGGGCCTAGGCGGTGTCCGACTCAGGACACGAAGAAGCCCCCGGCCGGAACCGGGGGCTTCTCGCTGGAGCGAACGACGAGGTTCGAACTCGCGACCTCAACCTTGGCAAGGTTGCGCTCTACCAACTGAGCTACGTTCGCATGCGCCGTGGCGCGAGAACCACTATACCCAACCTCGCTCCCGTGCGAGCCGCACCGCCGCATGCCGGTTCTCCGCCCCGAGCTTCGACACCGCCGACGACAGATAGTTCCGTACGGTCCCCTGGGACAGCGCGGCCCGCTCGGCGATCTCCGCCACGGGCGCCCCGTCGGCGGCGAGTTCCAGTACCTCGGCCTCCCGCGCGGTCAGCGGCGAGTCCCCGGCGGCGATCGCGTCGGCGGCCAACTCCGGGTCGACATAACGGTTGCCGGCATGCACGGTACGGATGAGCTCCGCGAGTCGCTGCGCGCTCACGGTCTTCGGCACGAACCCCCGCACCCCGGCCTCAAGCGCCCGCTTCAGATGCCCGGGCCGCCCGTGGCTGGTGACGATGAGCACCCTGCAGCCGGGCAGTTCGGAGCGCAGGGATGTGGCGACCTTCACACCGTCGGCGCCGGGCATCTGGAGATCCAGCACCGCGACGTCGGGCTCGTGCGCCCGGGCCATCGCCAGCGCCTCCGGCCCGGTGGCCGCCTCGGCGACGACCATGAGGTCGTCCTCCAGCGACAGCAGCGCGGCGAGCGCCCCACGGATGAGGTGCTCGTCGTCGGCGAGCAGCAGCCGCACGGGCCCTACGGCGGTCATGGTGTGACCTCACTCACAGGGTCCACGGTGGCGGCGGCCGCCGGGCCGGAGGAGGCATCAGTGCTGAAAGGGCCGGCTGCCGAGGGCAGCGGAATCTCCGCCGTCAGCCGGAACAGTCCCCGCCCCGCAGGCCCGGCCTCCAACGTCCCGTCGATCTCTGCCAGCCGCTCCCGCAACCCGGCGATCCCTGAGCCGGAAGAGCCAGAAGAGCCGGAAGAGCCAGAAGCGCCGGAAGAGCCGACCGCCCCGGCCCCTATGGCCACCCCGTCGCTCTCCACCCCGTCGTTCTCCACCGACAGCACCACGCCCCCCTCCACCACCCGCAACCGCACCGCACACCGCCGCGCGTCCCCGTGCCGCAGGACATTCGTCGCTGCCTCCCGCACCACCCACCCCAGGGCGGACTGCACCGCGACCGGCAGCCCGGCCGCCGTCGCCCCGCTCACCGTGCAGTCGATACCGGCCGCGGCCAGCACTCCTTGCGCCCCGGCGAGTTCCGCCCCGAGGTCGGCCTCGCGGTAGCCGCGGACGACTTCCCGCACCTCGCGCTGCGACTCGTGTGCGAGCCGCTGCACCTCGACCATCTGTGCCACGGCCTCCGGCCGCCCCCGCTGGGCCAGCTGCACGGCCAGTTCGCTCTTGAGCGCGATCACGGCGAGGTTCCGCCCCATGACATCGTGCAGATCCCGCCCGAACCTGAGCCGCTCCTCGGCGACGGCGAGCCGGGTCCGGGTCTCTCGTGCCTCGTCGAGTTCGTAGACGATGTCGAGCAGCCACACGGAGACGACGGCCGTGAAGGCGAGCACTCCGGCCGCGAGCAGCGCCATCAACGCCGTGAAGAGGGATTCGCCCAGCGAGGCGCCCCGGGTGAGCGCCACGAGCCAGGAGACCGACGCGAAACCCACGACGATCGCGAACACATGCCACCGCTCGCGGACACCGAGGGCGATGGTGCCGATCCCGATGATGCCGATGACCCCGACGGCCCCGTTCGCGGCGTTGTCCACGCTCTCGCCGCCCGGCCCGTGGTCGGCGATGCCGATCGCGACGGCGCCGACCACGGCGGTCACGGCGGCCAGCGTCCACAGCAGCCGGACGGGCTGCGGCCGCCTGCCGCGCGTCCAGTCCAGCGACCGCTTCACGGTGACCAGGCACACCGCGGCGTGCACAGCCGACATGAGCAGCAGCCCGGCCCCGATCCACGCCCCCAGCGGGACCACGGCCAAGAGCCCGACCATGACGAACTCGGTCACCGCGAAGGACTGGAAGGACCACCGCGTGTACGTCTCGACCTTCTCCGGCGTGGTCTGCCGCCGCCACCACCCACCCGGCCCGCGCATCAGCCCGTCCCTCCCCCTCCGGTCAGCGCCGCGGTTCCCAGCGGAACCACCGTCGTACAGCAAACACCGACACGACGGTCCAGGCCACCGCCGTCGCCACGGCGCCCAGCGCCTCGTACGCCGACAGGTCGCCGGTCCAGCCGCCGCGCACCAGGGTGACGACGGGCGTCAGCGGCAGCAGTTCGCACAGGGAGGCCAGCCGGTCCGGCAGCAGCTCCAGCGGAAAGAACATGCCCGAGCCCATCATCGAGACGACCAGCAGCGGCATGGGCGTGACCTGCGCGCTCTCGCCGGTCCGGGTGAAACCGGCGGTGACCGCGGCGAGGGCGGCGCACAGTACGAGCCCCAGCAGCAGGCCCACGACGGCCAGCTGGGGCGCCGACGGCGCGGGCATGTCCAGCAGCACGGTGCAGCCTGCCGCGAGCAGCAGGCACTGCACGAGTCCGGTGACGGCGGCGGGCACGGCGGAACCGGCCAGGATCTCGGCGTCCCGCAGCTCACCGGTGCGCAGCCGCTTGAGGACGAGTTCCTCACGCCGGACGACGAACACGCCGACGAGCACCGAGTAGACGGCGAACAGCAGGGAGAAGCCGACCGCGGCGGGCAGCACCAGGGTGCCGGCGTTCAGCCCCGCTTCCGCGAGGTCCATCTCCTGGGCCGCCGACCGCACGCTGACCGGCATCACCAGCGGCACGAACAGCGCGGCGACGAGCGCGCCCCTGTTCCGCCCGAGCAGGGTCAGCTCGGCGCGGGCGAGTGCCGTCATGCGGCTCGTCGGCGTGGTGCCCGCGGCTTTCGTGCCGGGCGCCGGGCGGGGCGTCGCGTGGGTGGCACTCATGCCGCGTACTCCTTCGTCGTCCTTGCCGGGGCCCGCCCCGCCGACGCCTCCTTGGCGATCCCGAGGAACGCCTCCTCCAGGGAGGCCGACCGCACGTCCAGGCGGCGCAGTTCCACCCGGGCCCGCTCGGCCCACAGCAGCAGACCGGTGGCCGCGCGCTGCAGTTCACGGGTGCGGAGCCGGACGATCCGGCCGTCGGTCTCGTGCCCGGTCACGCCCAGTTCCCCGAGTGGCGGCAGATCGCCCACGAAGTAGCCGTCGGGCAGTTCGAAGGAGATCCGCGACGGCTGGGCGGCGGTCACCTCGGCCGGGGTCCCGGTGCTGGCGATGCGGCCCTCGTGCATGATCGCCAGCCGGTCGGCGAGGCTCTCGGCCTCCTCCAGGTAGTGCGTGGTCAGCAGCACGGTCGTGCCGCCGTCGCGCAGCGCGCTCACCAACTCCCACGTTTCGCGGCGGCCTTCGACGTCCAGTCCGGTGGTCGGCTCGTCCAGGAAGAGCACCTCGGGGTGGCCGAGCAGGGCGAGCGCCAGATCCAGGCGGCGCCGCTGCCCGCCGGACAACTGCTTGACCCGGACGCCGGCCTTCGACTCCAGTCCGACCAGCGCGAGGACCTCCGCCGGCGGCCGGGCCCCGCTCACGCACCCCGCCCACATCCGCGTGGTCTCCGTGACGGTCAGCTCGGACGGGAAGCCGCCTTCCTGGAGCATGACGCCGGTGCGGGGCCGGACGAGCGCCCGTTCGGTGTACGGATCGTGCCCGAGGACCCGCACCCGGCCGTCCGCCGGCGCCGCGAGTCCCTCCAGCAGTTCGACGGTCGACGTCTTGCCCGCGCCGTTGGTGCCCAGCAGCGCGAAGATCTCCCCGCGGCGTACGGAAAAGCTGATTCCGCTCACCGCCTCGAACCCGCCCCCGTACACACGCCGCAGGTCAGTGACCTCAATCACGTGTTCGCGTCCGTTGCTTTCCATGCCTTCAGCGTTCCGCCCCGGCGGGCCCCTCGGCAGTGCGCGCTGTCATCACTCGGCATGACAAATGTCAGACGAACCCGCGATGAACACGAAAAGACCCCGGTCCATCAGGACCGGGGTCTCATTCCCGAGCGGACGACGAGGTTCGAACTCGCGACCTCAACCTTGGCAAGGTTGCGCTCTACCAGCTGAGCTACGTCCGCAATTGCCCCCGATCAGCTCTCACTGATCGGTGCGGGCACCAGCCTACCTGATCCACAGGAGTGGTCGGTACGGTGATGCAGAGCGGGTGACAGGAATCGCACACTGCGCCTTCCCCCTGGAAGGGGGATGTTCTACTACTGAACTACACCCGCATGTTTCCGTGAGCTGGGCCTTTCGGCCTTGCCCCTCGGCGTGCTCCAGACTCTAACTGATCAGCCGGGGGGCTGCGCAAGTCGGTTGGCGCGAGGGGCGGATGGCCGGCTGTCGGCCCGGGCTCACCGGGCGGTCACTGCGCGGCCGTGAACGCCTCGTAGACCTTCTTCGGGATGCGCCCGCGCGCCGGGACGTCCATCTTGTTGGCCTGGGCCCAGGCCCGCACGGCTGAGGGGTCGGGGGCGACCTCCGTCTGTCGGTACGCCTTGCCCGAGCGGGACCGCTTGCGGCCGGCCTCCACGTAAGGCGCGAGCGCCTTACGCAGTTCGTCGGCATTGCCTTCGTTCAGGTCGATCTCGTACGACTTGCCGTCCAGTCCGAAAGCGATCGTTTCCGCCGCTTCCGAGCCGTCGATGTCGTCAAAGAGAGTGACCACGACCTTCTGCGCCACGAATATCGGTCCCTTCCTGCGGCACTTGCCAATTCATTTGTACAGTGCCGTGCAATGCATTGTGAAGTTCGACTAAATCCTTCCGCGTGTCTGAACGCAATAGGTTTTGGGTGACGACCCGGAATCTTTCCTGGAAATTTTCGTGTGTGGACCCGACGATGCGGGATCGTGATGACCGTCACGTAGTTTCCTACAAGTCGACGCGCGTAGAAATTTTGTGCGGGTAGTCTGAAGGGACCTGCTCAGCACCACACACCGGGAGTGCCAGTGGCACGCGTCGTAGTCGACGTCATGCTCAAGCCGGAGATCCTCGACCCCCAGGGCCAGGCGGTGCAGCGCGCACTGCCGCGGCTGGGTTTCGAGGGGATCTCGGACGTCCGCCAGGGAAAGCGTTTCGAACTGGAAGTTGACGGGCCGGTCGACGAGGCCGCCCTCGCCCGCATTCACGATCTTGCGGAGTCCTTCCTCGCGAACACCGTGATCGAGGACTTCACTGTCCGGGTCGAGGAAGTCGCGGAGGCCGTGAAGTGACCGCTCGTATTGGCGTGGTCACTTTTCCCGGCAGTCTGGACGACCGGGACACGCAGCGCGCGATCCGGGTCGCGGGCGCCGAGCCGGTCGCCCTCTGGCACAAGGACAAGGACCTCAAGCAGGTCGACGCCGTGGTGTTGTGCGGTGGTTTCTCCTACGGCGATTATCTGCGCGCCGGGTCCATCGCCCGTTTCTCGCCGGTGATGGAGCCCCTGCTGGAGCAGGCGAAGGCCGGTCTGCCGGTGCTCGGCATCTGCAACGGCTTCCAGATCCTCACCGAGGCCCATCTGCTGCCGGGCACGATGCTGCGCAACGACCACCTGCACTTCATCTGCCGTGACCAGAAGCTGCGCGTGGAGAACGCCGAGACCTCCTGGACCACCGACTACACGGCCGGCCAGGAGATCCACATCCCGCTGAAGAACAACGACGGGCAGTACGTCGCCGACGCGTACACGCTCGACCAGCTGGAGGCCGAGGGCCGCGTCGCGTTCCGCTACCTCGACTTCAACCCCAACGGCTCCCAGCGGGACATCGCCGGCGTCACCAACGAGGCCGGAAACGTGGTCGGCCTCATGCCGCACCCCGAGCACGCCGTCGAGCCGCTGATCGGTACGGGTCGTACCGACGGCCTGCCGTTCTTCACCTCGATCCTCAAGAAGCTGGTCAACGCATGAGCCGGACGCCTCTGGACACGGTCGAGCACGCGGCCGAGACCCCCGACGTCGAGCTGCCCTGGGCCGAACTGGGCCTGAAGAAGGACGAGTACGAACGGGTCGTGGAGATCCTTGGCCGCCGGCCCACCGGTGCCGAGCTCGCCATGTACTCGGTCATGTGGTCCGAGCACTGCTCGTACAAGTCCTCGAAGGTGCACCTGCGCCAGTTCGGCGAGAAGGCCCCGCAGAGCGACGCGCTGCTCGTCGGCATCGGTGAGAACGCCGGTGTCGTGGACGTCGGCCAGGGCTACGCGGTCACCTTCAAGGTCGAGTCGCACAACCACCCGTCGTACGTGGAGCCCTACCAGGGCGCGGCCACGGGTGTCGGCGGCATCGTCCGCGACATCATCGCCATGGGTGCGCGGCCCGTCGCCGTCGTCGACCCGCTCCGCTTCGGTGCGGCCGACCACCCCGACACCAAGCGTGTGCTGCCGGGTGTCGTCGCCGGCATCGGTGGCTACGGCAACTGCCTGGGGCTGCCCAACATCGGCGGCGAGGTCGTCTTCGACTCCTGCTACCAGGGCAACCCGCTGGTCAACGCCGGTGCCATCGGTGTGATGCGGCACGAGGACATCCACCTCGCGAAGGCCTCCGGCGCCGGCAACAAGGTCATCCTCTACGGGGCCCGGACCGGCGGTGACGGCATCGGCGGCGCCTCGATCCTGGCCTCCGAGACCTTCGACGACGCCAAGCCGTCGAAGCGCCCGGCCGTCCAGGTCGGCGACCCCTTCCAGGAGAAGCTCCTCATCGAGTGCACGCTGGAGGCCTTCGCCGAGAAGCTGGTCGTCGGCATCCAGGACCTCGGCGCGGCGGGCCTGTCCTGCGCGACAAGCGAGCTGGCGTCGAACGGCTCGGGCGGTATGCGCGTCACCCTGGACGACGTCCCCCTGCGCGACTCCACGCTCTCGCCCGAGGAAATCCTCATGAGCGAGTCGCAGGAGCGCATGTGCGCGGTCGTCGAGCCGGAGAAGGTCGACCGCTTCCTGGAGATCTGCGAGAAGTGGGACGTCATCGCCACCGTCATCGGTGAGGTGACCGACGGCGACCGCCTGGAGATCTACTGGCACGGCGGCAAGATCGTCGACGTCGACCCGCGCACGGTCGCCCACGAGGGCCCGGTCTACGAGCGCCCGTACGCCCGCCCTTCCTGGCAGGACACGCTCCAGGCGGACGACGCGAACAAGCTGCCCCGGCCGGCGACCTCCGAGGAGCTGAAGGACCAGGTCCTGAAGCTGGTCGGCTCCCCGAACCAGGCCTCCAAGTCCTGGATCACCTCGCAGTACGACCACTTCGTGCAGGGCAACACGGTTCTCGCCCAGCCCGAGGACTCCGGCATGATCCGGATCGACGAGGAGTCCGGCCTCGGCGTGGCCCTCGCGACCGACGGCAACGGCCGGTACACGAAGCTGGACCCGTACCACGGCGCCCAGCTGGCGCTGGCTGAGGCGTACCGCAACGTCGCCACGACCGGTGCGAAGCCGCTCGCCGTCTCCGACTGCCTGAACTTCGGCTCGCCCGAGGACCCGGCGGTGATGTGGCAGTTCGCGGAGGCCGTGCGCGGTCTGGCGGACGCCTGTCAGCAGCTGGGCACCCCGGTGACCGGCGGCAACGTCTCCCTCTACAACCAGACGGGAGAGGCCGCCATCCACCCGACCCCGGTGGTCGCGGTCCTCGGCGTGATCGACGACGTGGCCCGCCGCACGCCGGTCGCCTTCCAGGAGGAGGGGCAGCTGCTCTACCTCCTCGGCGACACGCGTGAGGAGTTCGGCGGCTCGGCCTGGTCCCAGGTCGTGCACGACCACCTCGGCGGGCTGCCGCCCAAGGTCGATCTGGAGCGCGAGCGGCTGCTCGCCGAGATCCTGGTCGCCGCTTCCCGCGACGGCATGATCGACTCCGCGCACGACCTGTCCGACGGCGGTCTGATCCAGGCGGTCGTCGAGTCGGCGCTGCTGGGCGGCAAGGGCGCCCGCCTGATCGTCCCGGACGGGCTGGACGCGTTCACCTTCCTCTTCTCCGAGTCGGCGGGCCGCGCGGTCGTGGCCGTGCCGCGCTCCGAGGAGCTCCGTTTCAACGACATGTGCGGTGCGCGAGGCCTCCCGGTCACCCGTATCGGTGTCGTCGACGGCGACTCGGTGGACGTCCAGGGCGAGTTCGCTCTCCCTCTGTCCGAGCTGCGCGAGACGCACGAGGCGACGATCCCGGCGCTGCTGGCCTGAGCCGAGGCAGTCGTGCCTGTGCCCCGTCGAGGTCCCACTCGACGGGGCACAGGTGTCTTTCAGGGCAGCAGGCCGGCATGCCGGTTCGCTCGCGCCGTCACTGGTGCACCGCGCTGTTCCTCAGGGCCCGGATGATCGCCTCGGGCGAGTCCGCCGAGATGTAGACCGTGTCGACGTCGAGGCTCTGCCCGTCGCCCAGCTCGACCGGCACGGGCTCCTCCAGGAGGACCCGCATGTTGACCGAGCCGCCGATCGAGCACGCCACGGCCGAGGCCTCGTTCGGGACACGGCGCAGGCCCCGTCCCTCGATCGTCCGCATGGACTGGTTCGCCGACCGCACCATCGGACGCGGCAGCTCCAGGCCGCCCATGAACCCGGTGCGCAGCGCGACCCGGTCGGCCGAGACGGTGTGCGGATCGCGGGCCATGGCGGCCAGGACGCCGAAGCCGGTGAGGATCAGCGCGAGCTCCAGGAGCGCGTGCGGGATCCGGCCGGCCGGCGGAAGGATCTCGGAGACGAGGAACGCCAGCGGGATCTCCGTCAGGGTCAGGACCATGACCAGGGAGCGGACTTCGGAGGAGTGCCGGATCGCCGTCGTGCCCGGCGGTGTGCCGAGGGGGCGCCGAGTGATCACCGCCATCAGCGCGCGGGTCAGGATCCCGGCCCTGTGTCCCATGTGCGGCTTGGGAGTCACCTCTAATCCACTGTGCTGCGACACGCTGTCTCCCGGCTCCGGCGATGTGACACCACATCATCGCGCACGAGCGACGATCAGCCCCGGGCCGGTTGCATGAGATTACGTAATTCCGTAATGTCGACGGAGTGGAACTCGAAGCACGCGTAGCCGACCTGGAGCGCCGTCTTGCGGCCCTGGAAGGCGCCCACCGCGCCGGACCCCGCCTCGACGAGAGCGACTTCTGGGCCCTGAACGGGCTGAAGGAGCAGCTGGCCGAGCTGGGGGCCCCCGACGGCGGCATCCTCTACACGGGTTCCGTGCGCCTGCCGACGGGCGAGCCGTACACGTGGCAGATGGGAGCCCTGACGGAAGGGCTGCTGGAGGAGGACTGGACGGCGGCCGCCGAGTCGTTCGCGGCGCTCGGTCACCCGGTCCGGCTCCGGCTGCTCCGCGAGGTCCTCGGTGGCCGGCGCACCGCGGCCGAACTCGCCGAGCTGGACGAGGTCGGCACGACCGGCCAGGTCTACCACCACCTGCGCCAGCTCACCGGCACCGGCTGGCTGCACACGACCGGCCGGGGCCGCTACGAGGTTCCGGCCCAGCGCGTCGTACCGCTGCTGGTGGCGGTGGCGACGGCCAGGCCGTAGAAGCGAGGAACCAGGCCGTAGAAGCGAGGAAGAGGAAACGGGGGACAAGATGTCCGCACACAAGCTCGGCACGGTGGCCTTCCAAGGCCTTCAGCTGGCCTTCATCGGCCTGGTGATCGCCCATATCTGCTTCGGCTGGGACTACCCCATCCTGTGGAACTGCCTGCTGCTGTTCCTCGCGTACGCCGTCGTCACCGTCGCCAACCGGTGGGGCGGCGCCCCGGACAGCCCGCGCCGGGCCAGGGAACCCCTCGAAGTCGCCCCGCCCGTGACCGGCCGCTGGTCCGCGCTGAACAGCCCGGCCGACCGCACCCCGAGCCACGGCGTCCACGCCCACGGACAGACGTACGCCATCGACATCCTCGCCGAGCCCGAGCCGGGCTCCCGCCCCGCCTTCCGCCCGCTGTGGCCGCTCGCCCGCCGCCCCGAGGACTTCCCGGCCTTCGGTGCCGAGATCCTCGCCGTCGCCGACGCCACGGTCGTACGGGCCACCGACGGGCAGCGCGACCACCTCAGCCGCAACTCACTGCCAGGCCTGCTCTACCTGATGCTCGTCGAAGGCTCGGTACGAGAGATGTCCGGAGTCCGCCGCATCCTCGGCAACCACCTCGTCCTGGACCTCGGCAACGGCACCTACGCCGCCTACGCCCACCTCCAGCGCGGCTCCCTCACCGTCCGCGAGGGCGACCGCGTCCGGGCCGGACAGCTGCTCGCCCGCTGCGGCAACTCCGGCAACTCCTCCGAGCCGCACCTCCACTTCCAGCTCATGGACGGCACCGACCCGGACGCTGCCCGGGGCGTCCCCTTCACCTGGACCGGCATCGGGGTGCCCGCCAACGGGCAGACCTTCGAGGCACCCCCGGCTGTCACAGCCCCCGCCTAGGCTGACCCCCATGCCCCCGGCCAAGAAGCGCCCCCGCGCCTACGACCCCGCCAAGACCCGGGCCGGCGTGCTCGCCCAGTTCGGGAACATACGCCGGGCCGTGGGCACCCTCGGCCCGGACCGGCTGGACCTGCCCACGCGCCTCGGCGACTGGACCGTGCGCGACCTGGCCGCGCACTGCGCCATGGCCCTGGACGCCGTGGGACGGCTGCTCGCGGAGCCCGAACCCGCGCGGCAGGACGGCCGGCTGCTCGACTGGCCGTTCGCCATAGCCGACGACGCCCCCGCCATCGCCGCCACCGCCCGCCGCCTGGCCGAGGAGCACCCGGACCTCGACGCCCATCTCGCCGACGCCGAGCACCGCTTCACCGCGAACCTCGACGCACACCCCGCCGGCCGGCTCCTCCCCACCAGCGCGGGCGCCCTGCCCCTGGCCGACTACGTCGTCACGCGCAGCGTCGAACTCGTCGTCCACACCGACGACCTCAACACCGCCGTCCCCGGCCTGGGCATCCCCTACGACCGCCAGGCCCTGGCCGCCTGTACCCGGCTGCTCGCCGACGCGCTCGCGGCGAAGGCGCCCGGCGGCTCGACGGAGGTGCGGGTGCCGCCGTACGCGGTCGTGCAGTGCGTGGAGGGCCCCAGGCACACCCGGGGCACCCCGCCCAACGTCGTCGAGACGGACCCGCTCACCTGGATCCGGCTGGCGACCGGGCGGCTGACCTGGAAGCAGGCGCTCCAGGACGCCCACGTCAGCGCGAGCGGCGAGCGGGCCGACCTGGACCCGTACCTGCCCTTGATGAGGTAAGGGAACGAGGCAGGGGAACCGATCCCCCGGTTGCCCCGTCGAAGTGGCATGGACAAGCAGAAGCAGCGCATGACCCTGACGGCCGCCGCCATGCTCGTCCCGCTCATGGCGGCCTGCGGCAGCGAGAAGGCGGACAGCGGCAGCGGTTCGGTCGGTGCCGACAAGCCGGCGGTGACCGGCATGCGGTGGAGCGTGGACAGCGTCACCGCCGACGGCACCACCCAGAAGGCACCCACCGGCGCCCACATGACCATCGACAAGGGCCGGGCCGAGGACAGCTTCGGCTGCAACAACTTCGGCGCCGACGCCACCGTCGACGGCGACCGCGTCCGGCTCAGCAAGACCATGGCCACGGAGATGGCCTGCGAGAACAAGCCCATGGCCTTCGAGAAGACCCTCTCCCGCGCCCTCTCCGACCAGGAGTTCAAGGCGAAGGTGGACGGCGACCGCCTCATCCTCACCACCGACAAGGGCGACACCGTCCGTCTCACCAAGGCGAAGGACGCCGAGCTGAGCGGCACCAAGTGGACCGTCACCACCCCGGAGGCCGACGGCCGCGCCCACCTCACCTTCGACGAGAAGAAGGGCACCGTCTCCGGAAGCCTCGGCTGCAACAAGGTGAACGCCAAGGCCACCGTGCGCGACGGCCGTATCACCCTGGGCCCTCCGGCCACGACCCGAATGATGTGCGAAGACTCACTCATGAACGGCGAGAAGACCCTGCTGCGACTTTTCGACGGGGAGCTGAAGTACGAAGTCGATCACCAGACTCTTACGCTGACCAGCGAGAACGGTACGAGCGTGCGAGCCGTCGCCGAACAGTGATCCACCAAAAAGTCCGGAATCCCCAATTCGGACCAGTGGTCGACCTCGCCTACACTCGGTGGCGTGCCACGTGGTGACGGACGACTCAACCACGACCTGCTCCCCGGTGAGAAGGGCCCCCAGGACGCTTGTGGCGTCTTCGGTGTCTGGGCTCCGGGCGAAGAGGTCGCCAAGCTCACGTACTTCGGGCTCTACGCCCTCCAGCATCGAGGCCAGGAATCCGCGGGAATCGCGGTCAGCAACGGCTCTCAGATCCTTGTCTTCAAGGACATGGGTCTGGTCTCCCAGGTCTTCGACGAAACCTCCCTCGGCTCGCTCCAGGGACACATCGCGGTCGGACACGCCCGCTACTCGACCACCGGTGCCTCCGTGTGGGAGAACGCCCAGCCGACGTTCCGTGCCACCGGGCACGGCTCCATCGCGCTCGGCCACAACGGCAACCTGGTCAACACCGCCCAGCTCGCCGAGATGGTCGCCGACCTGCCCAAGCAGGAGGGCGGCCGCACCCCGCGCGTCGCGGCGACCAACGACACCGACCTGCTCACCGCGCTCCTCGCGGCCCAGGTCGACGAGGACGGCAAGCCGCTGAACGTCGAGGAGGCCGCCCACCGCGTCCTCCCGCAGGTCAAGGGCGCCTTCTCCCTCGTCTACATGGACGAGCACACCCTGTACGCGGCCCGCGACCCGCAGGGCATCCGCCCCCTGGTCCTCGGCCGCCTGGAGCGGGGCTGGGTCGTGGCCTCCGAGTCCGCGGCCCTCGACATCTGCGGCGCCTCGTACGTCCGCGAGATCGAGCCGGGCGAGTTCGTCGCCATCGACGAGAACGGCCTGCGCTCCTCCCGATTCGCGGAAGCGAAGCCCAAGGGCTGCGTCTTCGAGTACGTGTACCTGGCCCGCCCGGACACCGACATCGCCGGCCGGAACGTCTACCTCTCCCGCGTGGAGATGGGCCGCAAGCTGGCCAAGGAAGCCCCGGCCGAGGCCGACCTCGTCATAGCGACCCCGGAGTCCGGCACCCCCGCCGCCATCGGCTACGCGGAGGCGTCCGGCATCCCCTTCGGCTCGGGCCTGGTGAAGAACGCCTACGTCGGCCGCACCTTCATCCAGCCCTCACAGACCATCCGCCAACTCGGCATCCGTCTGAAGCTGAATCCCCTCAAGGAAGTCATCAAGGGCAAGCGCCTGGTCGTCGTCGACGACTCGATCGTGCGCGGCAACACACAGCGGGCCCTGGTCCGCATGCTCCGCGAGGCGGGCGCCGCCGAGGTCCACATCCGGATCTCCTCGCCGCCCGTGAAGTGGCCCTGCTTCTTCGGCATCGACTTCGCCACCCGCGCCGAGCTCATCGCCAACGGCATGACCGTCGACGAGATCGGCACCTCGATGGGCGCCGACTCCCTGGCGTACATCTCCATCGACGGCATGATCGAGGCGACCACCATCGCCAAGCCGAACCTGTGCCGCGCCTGCTTCGACGGCGAATACCCGATGGAGCTCCCGGACCCCGAGCTGCTCGGCAAGCAGCTCCTGGAGACCGAGCTGGCCGCCGGACCGGCCGCCACGGCCGCCGCCGACGCGATCCGCCGCCCGTAGCCGGCCCGTCACACCTGCCGTACGACACGAAGGTTCTCATCAGCCATGTCTGAGACACCCATCGCCGAGGGCGGCGCCAGCTACGCAGCCGCGGGCGTCGACATCGAAGCGGGCGACCGCGCCGTCGAACTCATGAAGGAGTGGGTGAAGAAGGCCCAGCGCCCCGAGGTCCTCGGCGGCCTCGGCGGCTTCGCCGGCCTCTTCGACGCCTCCGCCCTGAAGAACTACGAGCGTCCCTTGCTCGCCTCCGCCACGGACGGCGTCGGCACCAAGGTCGAGATCGCCCGCCGGCTCGGCATCTACGACACGATCGGCCACGACCTGGTCGCCATGGTCATGGACGACATCGTGGTCTGCGGCGCCGAGCCGCTCTTCATGACCGACTACATCTGCGTCGGCAAGGTCCACCCCGAGCGTGTCGCCGCCATCGTCAAGGGCATCGCCGAGGGCTGCGTGCTGGCCGGCTGCGCCCTGGTCGGCGGCGAGACCGCCGAGCACCCGGGCCTGCTGGGCGAGGACGACTTCGACGTCGCAGGCGCCGGTACGGGTGTCGTGGAGGCCGACCGGCTGCTGGGCGCGGATCGTATCCGTACGGGTGACGCGGTGATCGCCATGGCGGCCTCCGGTCTTCACTCGAACGGGTACTCCCTCGTCCGGCATGTCCTGCTGAACCAGGCGGGCCTCGCGCTGGAAACCCACATCGACGAGCTCGGCCGCACCCTCGGCGAGGAACTGCTGGAGCCGACGAAGATCTACTCGCTGGACTGCCTGGCCCTGATGCGCACCACGGAGGTGCACGCCTTCAGCCACATCACCGGCGGCGGACTCGCGGCCAACCTCGCCCGGGTGATCCCGGACGGGCTGCACGCGATCGTCGACCGCTCCACCTGGACCCCGGCGCCGATCTTCGACCTCGTCGGACGGACGGGTCAGGTCGAGCGCCTGGAGCTGGAGAAGACCCTGAACATGGGCGTGGGCATGATCGCGATCGTGCCGCAGGAGTCCACGGACGTGGCCCTGACGACCCTGGCCGACCGCGGTGTGGACGCCTGGGTGGCAGGAGAGATCACGGACCGGGGCGAGCACACCACCGGTGCCGCCCTGATCGGTGACTACGCGAGCTGAGGCACGGGGGTCATCACCCCGCGGGCCCTGCGGGCAGCACAGAACCCGGTCGGTGACCGGAGTCACCGACCGGGTGAGTGCTTCAGTGCAGGGTCAAGCGCCGCGACGGTGTTGTGAGGACTGGGTGTCCTCATCTTCGTCGTCGTCCTCATAGAGGTCGGCGTACCGTGCGTACAGGTCCTCATCCTGATCATCGTCTTCGACCACCGGCTCGCCGTTAGGCGGCTGCGGATTCGAAGGCGATGCACCCAGCTCCTCGGCCAGGCGTGAGAGGTCAGTCCCACCGCTGTTGTACTTCAGCTGGCGGGCGACCTTCGTCTGCTTGGCCTTGGCCCGGCCGCGCCCCATGGCTCGACCCCCTCAACGACGGGGCTCGACGGCCCCAGAGTCTTGACACGCGTTCATGGTCCGGAACGGACTCTCCGCAGAGAGACCGTGTCCGTAGGGCTTCCACGGTACCTGAGCCCGCGCCCATACGGTACGTCGCCCGCATGACGTGCCCGCGCCCAGGACCCTCGAGGCGCCCCGTCCTCGCTGGTCAACCGCGATTTTAACCACTTATCGGCGGTCGACCCGCCGGTAGAAGTGAGAGTTCTCTCTAACTGCCCACCGACGGGTACCGGCCAAACGTACGAGACCGCTCCGGGTCGGTCCCGTGCCCGCCCCCGGTTCAGCGCGCCCGGCGGGCCATGGCCGCGTCGTGCATCCGCTGCTCGGCGATCCGGTCGGCCGCGGCGGCCGGCGGAATGCCGTCCTCCTTCGCACGTGCGAATATGGCCAGCGTCGTGTCGTAGATCTTCGACGCCTTCGCCTTGCACCGCTCGAAGTCGAAGCCGTGCAGCTCGTCGGCGACCTGGATGACACCGCCGGCGTTCACCACGTAGTCCGGCGCGTAGAGGATCCCGCGGTCGGCGAGGTCCTTCTCCACACCCGGGTGGGCGAGCTGGTTGTTGGCGGCGCCGCAGACCACCTCGGCGGTCAGTACGGGCACCGTGTCGTCGTCCAGGGCGCCGCCCAGCGCGCAGGGGGCGTAGATGCCCAGTCCGTCGAGCCGGATCAGCTCGTCGGTGTTCTTGACGGCGGTCACGTCCCGGTGCCGCTCGGTGATCCGGCGTACGGCGTCCTCGCGTACGTCCGTGACGAAGACCTCGGCGCCTTCCTTCACCAGGTGCTCCACCAGGTGGTGGCCGACCTTGCCGACGCCGGCGATGCCGATCCGCCTGGCGCGCAGTGTGGGGTCGCCCCACAGGTGCTGGGCGGAGGCGCGCATGCCCTGGTAGACGCCGTAGGCGGTGAGGACGGAGGAGTCCCCGGCGCCGCCGTTCTCGGGGGAGCGGCCGGTCGTCCAGCGGCACTCGCGGGCCACGACGTCCATGTCGGCGACATACGTACCGACGTCGCAGGCGGTGACGTAGCGGCCGCCGAGGGAGGCCACGAAGCGGCCGTAGGCGAGGAGCAGCTCCTCGCTCTTGATCCGCTCCGGATCGCCGATGATCACGGCCTTGCCGCCGCCGTGGTCGAGTCCGGCCATGGCGTTCTTGTACGACATCCCGCGCGCGAGGTTCAGCGCGTCGGCGACGGCCTCCGCCTCGCCGGCGTACGGGTAGAAGCGCGTACCGCCGAGCGCGGGGCCCAGGGCGGTGGAGTGGAGGGCGATGACGGCCTTGAGGCCGCTCGCGCGGTCCTGGCAGAGCACGACTTGCTCATGACCTCCCTGGTCCGAGTGGAACAGGGTGTGCAGTACATCAGCAGGCGCGCCGGCTACGTCGGTCACTGTGGTGACTCCTGAGTAAGTTGCGGCGGGTGGGGCTGGGCTCCCGTATGGGTGGCGGGAACCGCTGAGCATGAGATTAGGGCCTGGTGCGCCCGTCGGAGGCACCGCGCACAGGATCCCCTCCGTGCGGAGTACACCCGTGCGACGATTTCCATAGTCTTCCCGTGCGTTTGTGTGTGGGTTCCGCAGGTTTTCGCGACGGAGCGCGGGGGAGGGAGCAGGCGTGCCCAAGGTGTCCTCGGTGATCGTCCCCTACGCGACCTACCTGCGCGTGTACGAACCGCTGGCCGCCTTCCCCGAACCGGAGCGCGGCCACTGGGCCCGCTACGCGCGTCGTACGGACCGTCCCTCGTACCAGGACGAACTGCGTCGCGCCCTGGCCGACTTGGCGCCCACCCCGCCGGTCCCGGTGCCGGTGCACGAGAGCGAGGACGCCTTCGTGCTCGATGTCGAGGGTGTTGTCTGCGTCTGCCCCTGGCGCACCAGACTGCGTGGCTGGCAGGCCCTGGACGAGCTCTCCGAGGAGCTCCCGCCGCCCGTCCTGGACGCGGTCCTGCCGCCCTTCCTGCGGGACCAGGCCGCCCAGGACTACGAGCGCTGGCTGGCGATCAACCCGGACGCCCGGCCGTGGATCCGTACGGCGACCTGGCAGGTGCCGATCAACTGGTTCGTGCTGGTCTCCGACGAGGAGCGCGAGTACGACAAGGGCGACTCGGTCGACAGCCCGCCCGTGCTGCGCTATCGCACGCCGATGGTCCAGGCCCGGCGGCGCGTGGCGAGGGGCCTGCGGGCCCTGAAGGAGGCCATGGACGAGGGGCCGCTGATCGACGGCCTGGTGGACGTCGGACGCTGGCTGGAGGAGTTCCACCCGCGCTCGCTCGTGGAGCTGGACTACGGCGGTCTGGTGCACGCGGTGCCGGCCGGGACGCTGGAGGACGATCACTCGGCGGCGGACGTGGCCGAGGGGATCGCCGCGCTGCGCCGGGGCGACGGGACGGCCGCGGGGGCGGCGTACGCACGGCTGGTGGAGCGGTGGCGTTCCGTACGTGATCTGCGGTCGGCCAACTGACCTCTGACCTTGAGACCCTACGGACGGCTCGTGGTCGGTCACGAACTGACGTTTGACGAACCGCCCGATTTGAGGTTTTGTCCTCGCACCGAGTTCCTGAAGCGGACTGTGCGTTTCCTGAAACTTCGTCAACAAGGGACGTAGGGCCCGATCCGGGCGTACCTCCCAAGTTGGCCAAGCGTGACGGACTACACGTACGTGGCTCTTGCGCCCCTTGCCCCTCCTCATGCCAAAATAGGACAAGGAGTCCGGGGGGCTCCTTCCGTCCCGTAGTGCTGCACTATGGGCGGAATCTCAGCATTGCACGCTTTGGGGGGTCTCGTGACTCCTGATCGCCGCTGTGACTGATCGTCACAGCGGCGTGACTGTCCGCTATGGCATGGTCCATCGGCTTCCGTCGCTGATGAACACCTGGAGGGGCAATTCCATCGGTTTGGCCGACGCGGCTGGACAGATGGTGTAGTTGTAGTGCCGAGGACAAGCCGTTCGTCCTATAACCGACTCGACTCGCGTCCGCCATTTCGGGCAACGCGGGTCAAGGTGCAGAATTTAGAGGAAAGAACCGAGAAGGTTCGGTTCTCCCGAGGAGGCCGCTCATGACCGCTCGCACCCCTGATGCCGAGCCGCTGCTGACCCCGGCTGAGGTCGCCACCATGTTCCGCGTGGACCCGAAGACGGTCACGCGGTGGGCGAAGGCCGGCAAGCTCACGTCGATCCGCACGCTCGGCGGGCATCGGCGCTACCGCGAGGCTGAGGTCCGCGCACTGCTCGCGGGTATTCCGCAGCAGCGCAGCGAGGCCTGAACAATTGAATACCGGACAAACCGGCTGGTCCCCCACTGGCCGCGGCGTCCGGAACCCTAGCTCCAAGCGACGCGGGTCCTGCCCCAACAGGTCCCACGCCCAAGCCAGTCAGAGCTTCGCAGGCATGTAACAGGGTGCGTCGTAGATCGCGTTGGACTCCGCCGGGTCCAGCGCGATCTTTTTTGTGCGCCGACCACCGGCCCGCCCGAGCTGCGGTGAGTGGCCTTGTCGGAGTCTGGGGAGGGGTGTCGGATCTCCTGTGTGCGGCACCCCCGGGGTGGGGTGCAATTGCACATATTAAATTGACCTGTTGTAGGTGGGGTGTAAATACCGCACTTTCCAAAACTCATGCAGTGACACCCGTCACATACCGAGCGGCTTGTTAGCTCTGCCGCCGGTGCGGTAGAGGAGCCTCCGGCTCCAGCACCCCATGCTCGGACGGGTGTTGAGGCCGGCCCGGAGCGGACTCCATCACCAGCCGCAGCAGGCGGTGGCAGACCGGACAGTGGCGCGTGAGATGCCGGTACGACGACGCGGCCGACAGGTGCGCGCGGAGCAGGGCCCGCGTCTCGTGCCTAGCCGATGCCGCCATACGCCACCTCCAGAGGGCCGCACGGGGAACGGCCCTGGTTTCTGGGTAACCGAGCGAATGAGGGGCCGTCAAGACGGCGTGGGGGAGCTCTGGAGGCTCCTCGGAGGTCAGGACACACAAAGAAGCCCGGATCCGAAGATCCGGGCTTCTCCGCTGCGGACACGAGGAAGGGCCCGCGTCCCCTGCGGGATGCGGGCCCTGCTCACTTCAGTGCGGTCCTGACGGGATTCACTGCGTCTGATTGCGGCTGCGCCGCGGGCGCGGCCTCCACCTTGACAGGCTGGCGAGGGGGTGTGGCTGCCGGGCACGACGAAGGGCCCGCGTCCCCTGCGGGATGCGGGCCCTTCCTCACTGCGGTCCTGACGGGATTTGAACCCGCGGCCTCCACCTTGACAGGGTGGCGAGCACTCCAAACTGCTCCACAGGACCAGGTTTTCGCGGCGCTATTTGTGCGTTGCGCTGCGAGAAGAGACTGTACAGGAGGGGTGGGGCCGTGCGCGAACTCACCCAACGCGCACGGGCAATTACGGGACTTCCGCGTCGATCGCCTTGACGATCCGCTTGTCGGAGACGGGGTACGCCGTCCCCAGCGCGTGGGCGAAGTAGCTGACCCGGAGCTCCTCGATCATCCAGCGGATGTCCAGGACCGACGAGGGGACCGGCCGGCCTTGCGGCAGCTGCTCCAGCAGCCAGGTGTACTCGTCCCGCATCTCGTGGACCTTCTGCATCCGCGTCGTGTCCCGCTGGACGTTCGCCGGCATCTGCTGCAGCCGCCGGTCCGCCGCCACCAGATAGCGCATCAGGTCCGGCTGGCGCCGCAGCCCCGCCTCCGTCACGAAACCGGGCTTCACCAGGGCGTCCAGCTGCCCCCGCACGTCCTGGAGGTTCGGCAGCAGCGCGGGGCTGCGTACGCCCTTCAGACGACGCTCACAGGCCTGCCAGGCGGCCAGGACCTGCTGCACCTGGCCCACCGTACGGACCGTCGTGTCGACGATCTCCGCGCGGACCTTGTCGTACAGCTTCCGGTAGGACTCCTCGTCCCACGCCGGCCCGCCGAAGTCCCCGATCAGCTTGTCGGCCGCCGCCATCGCGCAGTCGTCGAACAGGGCCTGGATGGAGCCGTGCGGATTCGCCGACAGCGCCAGCTTCTGCGCGTTCGTCAGCTTCTCGGAGGCGAACTTCGCCGGGTTCACCGGGATGTTGCGCAGGATCAGGCGGCGCGTGCCCTTCCACATGGCCTGGGCCTGCTCCGCCTCCGTGTCGAAGAGGCGTACGGAGACCGTGTCGCCGTCGTCGACCAGCGCCGGGTACGCCTTCACCGGCTGGCCCGCCCGCCGCGTCTCGAAGACGCGGGTGAGCGAGCCGATCGTCCAGTCGGTGAGGCCCTCGCGCTCCAGGGACTCGCCGCCCTGGCGCTCGGCGGTGGCCGCCGCGGCCTGGGAGATGGCCTCGCGGGCCTTAGGCCGCAGCCGCAGCTTCAGCGCCTCCAGGTCCTTGTCCTCCGCGAGCTTGCGACGCCGCTCGTCGACGATCCGGAACGTGACCTTGAGGTGGTCGGGGACCTTGGACCAGTCGAAGTCGTCCGCCTCGAACGGGACGCCGACCTTGCGCCGCAGTTCGCGGGTCATCGTCGTCGTGAGGGGCTCTTGGAGCGGGACAGCGCTGTCCAGGAAGGCCTTCGCGTAGTTCGGCGCGGGGACGTAGTGGCGGCGGATCGGCTTGGGCAGGGACCGGATGAGCTCCACGACGACCTCTTCCCGCAGGCCCGGGATCTGCCAGTCGAAGCCCTCGTCAGTGACCTGGTTGAGGACCTGGAGCGGGATGTGGACGGTCACGCCGTCGGCGTCCGCGCCCGGCTCGAACTGGTACGTCACACGGAACTTGAGGTTCCCCTGGCGCCAGGAGTCCGGGTAGTCGGCCTTGCTGACCTCGCCCGCCTTCTCGTTGATGAGCATCTCGCGCTCGAAGTCGAGGAAGTCGGGCTGCTCGTGCCGCTTGCGCTTCCACCAGGAGTCGAAGTGGGCGCCGGAGACGACGTGTTCGGGGATCTTCTGGTCGTAGAAGTCGAACAGCGTCTCGTCGTCGACCAGGATGTCCCGGCGCCGGGCCCGGTGCTCCAGCTCCTCCACCTCGGTGAGGAGCCGGCGGTTGTCCGAGAAGAACTTGTGGTGCGTGCGCCAGTCGCCTTCGACGAGCGCGTTCCGGATGAACAGCTCGCGGCTGACCTCCGGGTCGATCCGGCCGTAGTTGACCTTCCGCTGCGCCACGATCGGCACGCCGTACAGCGTGACCTTCTCGTACGCCATCACCGCGGCCTGGTCCTTCTCCCAGTGCGGCTCGCTGTACGTGCGCTTGAGGAGGTGGGCGGCGAGGGGCTCGACCCACTCGGGCTCGATCTTCGCGTTGACGCGGGCCCAGAGGCGGGACGTCTCGACGAGTTCGGCGGACATGACGAAGCGCGGGGGCTTCTTGAAGAGGGCCGAGCCGGGGAAGACGGCGAACTTGGCGTTGCGGGCGCCCAGGTACTCGTTCTTCCCCGTGCTTCTCCCGCCCTCGCCGCCGGCCTCCTTCACGTCCTTCATGCCGACGTGGGAGAGCAGGCCCGCGAGGAGGGAGACGTGGATGCGGTCGTCCGGGGCGTCGTCCTCGTTGAGGTGGATGCCCATCTGCTTCGCGACCGTGCGCAACTGGCTGTAGATGTCCTGCCATTCGCGGATGCGAAGGAAGTTGAGGTACTCCTGCTTGCACATCCGGCGGAAGGAGGACGAACCCCGCTCCTTCTGCTGCTCGCGGACGTAGCGCCAGAGGTTGAGGTAGGCCAGGAAGTCGCTGGTCTCGTCCTTGAAACGGGCGTGCTGCTGGTCGGCCTGCGCCTGTTTGTCGGCGGGGCGCTCGCGCGGATCCTGGATGGACAGCGCGGCGGCTATGACCATGACCTCGCGGACACAGCCGTTCCGGTCGGCTTCCAGCACCATGCGGGCCAGCCGCGGGTCGACCGGCAGCTGGGCGAGCTTGCGGCCGGTCTGCGTGAGCCGCTTGCGGAGGTCCTTCTGGGCCGGGTCGAAGGCGCCGAGCTCCTGGAGGAGCTGCACGCCGTCACGGATGTTGCGGTGGTCCGGCGGGTCGATGAAGGGGAACTTCTCGATGTCGCCCAGGCCGGCCGCGGTCATCTGCAGGATGACGGAGGCGAGGTTCGTACGGAGGATCTCCGCGTCCGTGAACTCCGGGCGGGCCTCGAAGTCGTCCTCGCCGTAGAGGCGGATGCAGATGCCGTCGGACGTACGGCCGCAGCGGCCCTTGCGCTGGTTGGCGCTGGCCTGGGAGACCGGCTCGATGGGCAGGCGCTGGACCTTGGTGCGGTGGCTGTAGCGGGAGATCCGCGCGAAGCCCGGGTCGATGACGTACTTGATGCCCGGGACGGTGAGGGAGGTCTCGGCGACGTTGGTCGCCAGAACGATCCTGCGTCCGGTGTGCGGCTGGAAGACGCGGTGCTGCTCGGCGTGCGACAGCCGGGCGTAGAGGGGCAGGATCTCGGTGAATCTGTACTGCTTCTTTGTGAGCGCGTCGGCGGTGTCCCGGATCTCCCGCTCGCCGGAGAGGAAGACGAGGATGTCGCCCTTGCCCTCCTTCTGGAGCTCTTCCACGGCATCGGTGATCGCGGTGATCTGGTCGCGGTCGGCGTCGTCGGAGTCCTCTTCGAGGAGCGGCCGGTAGCGCACCTCCACCGGGTACGTACGGCCGCTGACCTCGACGATCGGGGCGTCGCCGAAGTGCCGGGAGAAACGCTCGGGGTCGATGGTGGCCGAGGTGATGACGACCTTGAGGTCGGGCCGCTTCGGCAGCAGCTGGGCGAGGTAGCCCAGCAGGAAGTCGATGTTGAGAGACCGCTCGTGGGCCTCGTCGATGATGATCGTGTCGTAGGCGCGCAGCTCGCGGTCCGTCTGGATCTCGGCGAGCAGGATGCCGTCCGTCATCAGCTTGACGAAGGTGGCCTCCGGGTCGACCTGGTCGGTGAAACGGACCTTCCAGCCGACGGCCTCGCCGAGCGGGGTGTCGAGCTCCTCCGCCACGCGCTCGGCGACGGTGCGGGCGGCGATACGACGGGGCTGTGTGTGCCCGATCATGCCGCGGACGCCTCGCCCGAGCTCCATGCAGATCTTCGGGATCTGCGTGGTCTTCCCGGAACCGGTCTCACCGGCGATGATCACGACCTGGTGGTCGCGGATGGCGTCGGCGATCGCGTCCTTCTTCTGGCTGACCGGCAGCTGCTCGGGGTACGTGACCCCGGGCACGCGGGCGCGCCGCGCGGCCATGCGCTCCTCGGCCCTGGCGACCTCCGCCTCGATCTCGGCGAGCACAGCGGCCTGGGCCTCCGGCTTACGGATCTTGCGCGCACCTTCGAGCCTGCGGCCGAGCCGGTGCGCGTCGCGCAGGGACAGCTCGGTCAGGCGGGGGGCGAGGGCGCCGAGGGCGGGGGCGGGGTGCGTAGACATACGGGATCCAGGATCTCATCCCCGGGAAATCCGTGGCGAACGGTTTTGTCCCCTGGCACGGAGTGAGGTTTGACCGTTTCTCGTTCGGGCGGCGATTGCATGGCGGTGAGGTGGTACGGCAGCCGCTCACGAGGAGGGCCTCCCGTCCCATGTCCGAAGCCACCGAAGTCCTGATCGTGGGTGCGGGTCCCACCGGTCTGATGCTCGCGGGAGACCTCGCCGCGGCGGGCGTCTCAGTCACCGTGCTCGAGTGCCGCACCGAGAGGTCGCGGCTGACCCGTGCCTTCGCGGTCCATGCCCGGACGCTCGAACTGCCGAGGTGGTGGCCGGCGCGGACGTCACCGGGGCCGAGCAGGACGCCGACGACTTGAGCGTGACCGTGCGCCGGCCCGACGGCACGGCTCACACTCGGCGTGCTGCTTAGATGCGGCTGGCGCTGATCCATTCGCCCGTGCTGAGTAACCGCCATGAACCTGCTCGCGCGCGGCGCCGCCGCCATCCCTCCGGTCGCCGACCGTCTGGCGGCCAAGGCGACGGGTATCGCCATCTTCCACCCGGCCTCCTCCGGCACCCACCCCCGCACCGGCATCGTCAGCCGGTGTTCCCCGAGGTGACGGGCTGGCTCGGGCCTCGGCAGGGCGTGGCATCGACATGAACCACGACACGACAGAGCCCCTCTCCACTGACGATGGAGAGGGGCTCATACCCTGAACGGGCTGCGGTGGCTGGGGCCGGGGTCGAACCGGCGACCTTCCGCTTTTCAGGCGGACGCTCGTACCAACTGAGCTACCCAGCCACGAGGTTTCACGTGAAACCTCAGCGGTCCTGACGGGATTTGAACCCGCGGCCTCCACCTTGACAGGGTGGCGAGCACTCCAAACTGCTCCACAGGACCAAGCGTGTCGTACGACAGTGTCGCACAGGGTGGTGCGTGCCCCCAACGGGATTCGAACCCGTGCTACCGCCTTGAAAGGGCGGCGTCCTAGGCCGCTAGACGATGAGGGCTATCGGCCCGCCTGCGCGCTTCTCAGCGCGTCGGGGACGTGAGAAGCATATGGGATGCCGGGACCTATCGCCAAAACGGTTTAGGGGGAGGCGGACGGAGTGCCCTCCGTGGGGGTGCTCGGGGAGCTCGGTGACGGGTCCGCGCCTGGCTGGTTCTCCTCCGGCAGGTGGCGGCTGACCTCGGCTGTCGTGAGGCCGAGGCCGCCCAGCTCGATCTCGTCCCAGGCCTGGAGGTGGCGGGTGTCCCGGTCGAAGTAGAGGATCGACGCCTCGATGGGGTCCGGGTGCTTGCCCTCGATGGCGCGCAGGCCGCTGCCGCCGGTGGAGCCCTCGATGCGGAGCCGGGTGCCGTACTTCAGGACCTCCGTCTCGTCGTGGTGCAGATGGCCGGCCAGTGCCAGGGGGACCTCGCCGTCGACCTCGCGGACCGCCGCCGGTTCGTGGGCGACGGCGACGTCCACCGGGGTGCCGGCCGCCCGCTGATCGCGCAGGGCCGTTGCCAGCCGGGCGCCCGCCAGCTCCTGTGACTGGGCGGCGCCGATCTGCTTGGAGCGGTCGGGGGTGTACTGCGGATCGCCGATGCCCGCGAAACGCAGGCCCTTGATCGTCGTCGCCCGGCCGTCGTCCAGGACGTGGACGTTCTTCAGGTCCTCCATATAGCGCTGGGTGAGCATCGAGTCGTGGTTGCCGCGGACCCAGACATAGGGGGCCCCGAGGTCCTCGATGGGGTCCAGGAAGCCGTTCTCGGCGGCCGTGCCGTGGTCCATCGTGTCGCCCGAGTCGACGATCACGTCCACCTTGTACTGCTCCACGAGCGAGGCGATGATCTTCCAGCTCGCCGGGTTGAGGTGGATGTCCGAGACGTGCAGGACCCGGAGCGTGGAGGGGTCGGGCGCGTAGGCCGGGAGCGTCGAGGTGGCGTCGTAGAGCTTGGTCACGTTGGTGACCAGGCGGGCCAATTCCTTCTGGTAGACGTCGAATTCGGTGACGATGCTGCGCGCGTTGCCGACCAGGGACGGGGCCGAGGTGAGCAGGCCGGAGAACTTGGGTTCCAGGACGGAGTCGGGGCGCCAGGTGGCGTAGGCCGTGCCGCCCGAGGCGGCGAGGAGGGTGAGGGCGAGGCCGCCGGCGGCCAGGGCGCGGCGGGGGCGGCGGTAGACCGCGAGGCCGAGGGCGGTGGCGCCGGCGACGACGGCGACGCTCGAGCGGACGGCCAGGTCCAGGGTGCCGCGGCCGACGTCCTCGGTGACCTCGTCCTGGAGGCCGGAGAGGCGTTCGGGGTGGTCGACCAGGGCCTGGGAGCGATCCGGGTCGAGCTGGTCGACGTTCACGTCCAGGCGGACCGGGGCGTGGTGGCTGTCCAGCGCCAGGGCGCCCAACGGTGAGATGTTGATCTTGGTGCCACCGGTGAAGGAGGGCCGCAGGGTCATGGTGGTGTTCATCGGGCCGACCGGGACCCGGACGTTGCCCACGACCAGCAGACCCAGCCATGCGCCGAAAAGGACGACGGCCACGAGTCCGGCCGCGCGGGCCCACGGGTGCGGCTGCCGTACGAGCTCGATCGTGGTGGGCGCCTGGCGGGAGCGATAGCGGCGGGCCAGGGCGCGCGGGGGCTTGCGGATCGGGTTCAGGACACTCAGGACTGCGGCGGGGACGCGGGCCATTGATCCCGTATGCCCAAGTCCCGGGCCGGATATGCGACGCCGGATGGCTCTCGTACGGCCGGGTCTTGGCTGACAATGGGCCTGTGCTGGAGATGACGCGCGAGGAGTTCGAGGAACTGGTCGCCGAGGCGCTCGACCGGATCCCGCCGGAGTTGACGCGACTGATGGACAACGTCGCGGTGTTCGTCGAGGACGAACCGCCGGCGGACGATCCCGAGCTGCTCGGGCTGTACGAGGGGACTCCGCTGACCGACCGGGGGAGTGGTACGCCGGTGTGCTGCCGGACCGGATCACGATCTACCGGAACCCGACGCTGCGGATGTGCGAGTCGCGGGAGGACGTCGTCGCGGAGACGGAGGTCACCGTGGTGCACGAGATCGCACACCACTTCGGCATCGACGACGAGCGCCTTCACGCCCTGGGCTACGGCTGAGCGTGATGTGAACGCGCGGCGCGTGTCCTCTTGTGGGCGGCGGGAGTTGGAGGTGTTGACTCCATCACCCTTCCCGGAGGTGGCCCCGTGCGCCCCTTGTACGTACCCGTCCGCCTGGCCGCCACGGTCGTGGCCGTCGCCGCTGCCGCCGGCTGCATGAGCGTCGGCGCCGACGGCGCGGGCGGGAGTGCCAAGCCGTCGCACTCCGCGGGGCAGCGCGGCGGGGAGGGGAGCGGCGGCGGGGCGGCCGTGTCGGGTGGCGGCGCCGGGGCCGGTGCGGCGGCGGCCGACGGCAAGCACGGGCGCGGCAAGGGGAAGAAGGGCCGGAAGGGCGAGCGCGGCAAGCCCGGGGAGTCGGCGTCTCCCGAGGCGTCGCCGTCCGCCGCGGTGAGCGCGCCCGCACCGGGAGGCGGCAGGCCGGGGAAGCCCGACCGGCCGACGCCGAAGCCGCCGGCGCCACCCACTCCCACCCGGACGGCCGAACCGGAGCCCACGCCGACACCGCCCGAGCCGACGGCATCGCCGGAGCCGACCCCGGAGCCGTCGTCGTCGGCGCACGAGCCGCCGGGGCCGCAACTGGAGCAGCGGGAGCCGGCTCCGGAGGCGGGGGCGCCGGCGTAGTAGCCCCCGCTGTGAGCCTCGTCGCGGCGGGAACATACTGTGGGGGTGGTCGGTTGACAGCCGACGGGAGGTTCTCCGGGCCACTGGCCTTCAGAGAGCGTCCCTGCTGTCTCCTACGGAGTCCGGTTTGCCTTGCGGGGCCCGGAGTGCGTATGGTGGCAGATCGTTTGATCCCATTCTTTGCCCGGCGCCACCGCAGAGTGCGCGTCGTGTGGCGCGTACTCTCCCTTGCCGTGGTGGACCGCATTGAGGCGGTCGTATTGCGAATCGCGAATCACGGAGTTGACGGGCGCGTGCCGATCGAGACTCCGGAAGGTTTCGCATTCGCATGTCCATCGCCAGTACTGATCACGTCGTCGTGCCCGAGAACGAGGCAGCCGACACCACCCCCGAAGTGACCTTCGCCGACCTCGGCCTGCCCGAGGGCGTCGTGCGCAAGCTCGCACAGAACGGCGTGACCACCCCCTTCCCCATCCAGGCCGCGACCATTCCGGACGCCCTGGCCGGCAAGGACATCCTCGGCCGTGGCCGCACCGGCTCCGGCAAGACCCTCTCCTTCGGTCTGCCGACCCTGGCGACGCTCGCCGGCGGCCGCACCGAGAAGCACAAGCCGCGCGCCGTCATCCTCACGCCGACGCGTGAGCTCGCCATGCAGGTCGCAGACGCGCTCCAGCCCTACGGCGACGTCATGGGGCTGAAGATGAAGGTCGTCTGCGGCGGTACGTCGATGGGCAACCAGATCTACGCCCTGGAGCGGGGCGTAGACATCCTGGTCGCCACCCCGGGCCGGCTGCGCGACATCATCAACCGCGGCGCCTGCTCGCTGGAGAACGTGCAGATCGCCGTTCTCGACGAGGCCGACCAGATGTCCGACCTGGGCTTCCTGCCCGAGGTCACCGAGCTGCTCGACCAGGTTCCGGCGGGCGGCCAGCGCATGCTCTTCTCGGCCACGATGGAGAACGAGATCTCCACGCTGGTCAAGCGCTACCTGACCGACCCGGTGACGCACGAGGTCGACAGCGCCCAGGGCAACGTCACGACCATGTCGCACCACATCCTCATCGTGAAGCCCAAGGACAAGGCGCCGGTCACCGCCGCGATCGCCGCCCGCAAGGGCCGCACGATCATCTTCGTCCGCACCCAGCTGGGCGCCGACCGTATCGCCGAGCAGCTCTGCGATTCCGGTGTGAAGGCCGACGCGCTGCACGGCGGTATGACGCAGGGCGCGCGTACCCGCGTGCTCGAGGACTTCAAGAAGGGCTACGTCAACGCGCTCGTCGCGACCGACGTCGCCGCCCGCGGCATCCACGTCGACGGCATCGACCTGGTGCTGAACGTGGACCCGGCCGGGGACCACAAGGACTACCTGCACCGGGCCGGCCGTACGGCGCGTGCCGGCCGCACGGGCACCGTCGTCTCCCTCTCGCTGCCGCACCAGCGGCGTCAGATCTTCCGGCTGATGGAGGACGCCGGCGTCGACGCCGGGCGCCACATCATCCAGGGCGGCGCGGCCTTCGACCCGGAGGTCGCCGAGATCACCGGCGCCCGGTCGATGACCGAGGTCCAGGCCGAGTCCGTGGGCAACTCCGCGCAGCAGGCCGAGCGTGAGGTCGCCCAGCTCACCAAGGAGCTGGAGCGGGCGCAGCGGCGTGCGACCGAGCTGCGTGAGGAGTCCGACCGGCTGCACGCGCGGGTCGCTCGTGAGCGGGGCGAGGAGCCCCCGGCCGTGGTGGCCGGCGAGACCGCGGACGCCCCGGCCGTCGCCGAGGTGTCGGTGCCGGAGCAGCCGACCGCGCAGGACATCGAGCGTACGGAGCGTACGGAGTCCTCCCCGTCGTACGAGAGCCGGGAGCGGCGCGACGAGCGCGGCGGGCGTGACCGCTACTCCGACCGGGACCGGTCCTTCGACCGTGACCGTGGTGGTGACCGCGGCGGGCGTTCCTTCGACCGTGACCGCGGTGGCGACCGTGGTGGCCGTTCGTTCGAGCGTCGTGACGACCGCGGTGGCTTCAACCGTGACCGCGACCGTGACCGTGGTGGTGACCGCGGTGGCCGTTCCTTCGACCGTGACCGCGGTGGCGACCGTGGTGGCCGTTCGTTCGAGCGTCGTGACGACCGCGGCGGCTTCAACCGTGACCGCGACCGTGACCGTGGTGGTGACCGCGGCGGGCGTTCCTTCGACCGTGACCGCGGTGGCGACCGTGGTGGCCGTTCGTTCGAGCGTCGTGACGACCGCGGCGGCTTCAACCGTGACCGCCGGGACGACCGTCCGGGCTTTCGCCGCGACGAGCGTGGCGGGCACCGCGGCAGCGACCGTCCCTTCAACCGGGACCGCCGTGACGACCGTCCGGGTTACCGCTCCGGCGGTCACGACCGCCCGAACGGCCGTCGTGACGACCACCGCGGCGGCGGCTCCTTCGGCCGCCGCGAGGACAAGCCGCGCTGGAAGCGCAACAGCTGACGCATAACCGCGTGGAGCGCCGTGGCCCCCGCCCCTGAGGGCGGACCACGGCGCTTCGCTTTCCGTCCCGTACGGTGGTGTGTGACCGTCACGAGCCGATACCCGATCGGAGACTCGCCGTCGTCCGGCTATGCTCGTGGGGGCAACATCACCTGGGCCCTTAGCTCAATTGGCAGAGCAGTGGACTTTTAATCCATTGGTTGTGGGTTCGAGTCCCACAGGGCCTACCGCAGCGCAGCGCCTGAGTCGGCTTCGGTCGGCTCGGGCGCTGCTTGGGTTTGCGACGCCGATCCCATGGCTACCGGGGAAGCATGGGTGAGCCGGGTCGGTTCACCCTCCGTCCGCTGTGACGGACGCTACACTCGCATTCCCTGGCTGGGGGGCTTCCAAGCCGGGGCCGAGTGCGGCTGGTGCGTGAACGACGGGGGCGCCGTGCACAACAGAGTCACTCCATTGGACATGGCCAGGCGGGTGTCCGGTCCGGAGAGGAGAACCCTCCCGAGCCGCAAGCCGGCAGCCGCCGTCGGGCCCGCGCCGTCCAAGCAGGTTCTGACCGACCTCCTGGAGCAGCACTACCCGGAGGTCGTCCAGTTACTGCGCTGGGTCGGTTGCGAGTCCCTGGACGATTTGATGAGCGAGTGGATCCAGCACCGTGGTGCGGCCTGGGTGCACGAGGTTCTCGACGCTGACAGAGATCCAGGATTTGTCTTCACCGCCTGGAAGGACGTCCTGAACGCCCGTGACCAGTCCATGCTGGTCCTTGAGTCGTTCGTCTTCGAGGGCAACCTGTGCCGGTTCGCGGCCTGCGCCGCGACGGGTATGCCTGCGTGGATGCGGTACGACAAGACGCTTCATGTGGTTCGGCAGCGACTGGCCCTCTCCCTGTGGGACCACGCCCTGTCCGTCAACTGGCGGCGCCCGGTGGTCTTCTGCCGGGCATTGCGCCTGGCCCGGACCTACCTGGAGCACGTGGTCGGGGACAGCGAGCTGACCGACGCCAGGAGCAAGCTCCAGTTCTCCGGCCGGCTGGGGCAGGCAGCGGTGATGCTGGCGCGGTTCGAACAGGTCGGAGTCGCTGAGCTGGAGGCGTCGGCGGAGCAGTTCCGGGTCTCGATCGCCGAGGGGAACCCTGCCGCTGACGCGGTCCCCTACCTTCTGGAGTGCTACCTGCGGCTGCACGACCACACGGGGAACCGGGAACATCTGGGCCAGGCCGTCCTTACCGACAAGGAGTTCCTCACCGAGTCGCGCAGCACCACGTGGCACCTGCTCATGGCCGAGATCTGGCTGCGGCTGGCTGACGGCACACGCAAGGACGGCAATTTCGACATCTACCTGACGCGGGCTGAGAATGCGCTCAGGCTCGCCAGGGAGCCGAGCGGTGGTGAGGCCGTACAGCACGCGCTGCTGGTGTGTGTGGCCGGCGCCGCCCGCAGGGCCCCGGTACTGGTCCCGCGGATACGACTCGGGCTGCGGCGGCTCAACAACCCCTTCGGACTCGGCGAGCATCTGCGCCGGTTCGCGGAGGCCGGCCATCCCGCGGTGGAGCTGCCGGCTGTGCTCGTCCACGACCTGCAGAGCCGCTTCTCGTCCTCCACGGAACCGCTGCATCGCCGCCTCCTGTCCGACTGCCTCAGGGCGTACGTCCAGCTCGAGGACCTCGGCGAGATGGAGCGGGACAAGGTGCTCCGCACGGCGCTCGGCCTGCAGGACGGCTCGATCGTCAAGGCGGGACCACTGACCGACGAGCTCAGCCGGATCCGCTACGCGGACGACCTGCTGGCCATGGCCGCGTTGCGGGACAACCGAGTGTTCTGGATCGAGGGGATCACCCGGCTGATCCGGGAAACGGGGACGAACACCACCTCCTGCGTTCCTCTCGTCAGGCTCGGCCGGGAGCTCGAGAAGGGCGGAGTGACCGTCAGCCAGGCCGAACGAGGCGCCATGCGGGGCCGGTTGGGCGACATCGCACAGGCCGACAAATGGATCCAGGCGGTCGCGGACGGCAACCCGGCCTATTTCTACGAGGAGGCCGCCGACCGGGCCATCAGCAGCCCCGACCTCGTACGCCGGAACCTCGGCGGCCGCAGCAACGTGGTGACCGTCGACGACTACCTCGGCTTCACCAACTCCACGCTCGTCTTCAAACCGACGACGCGGCTCTGCTTCGACCGGGACACCGAGAAGTCGGCCGCGGTGCAGCGAACGCTGAAACGCATGGAAGCCGAGGGCGAGTTCGGGATCATCGATCTGATCACCACCATCTCGGTCGCTGACCTGCCGCACGGTGAGGAGCAGTTCCCGGTCGGTACAGAGATCATTTCCGTACGCCGCTTCGAACACGGCACGGTACTCGCCGAGCGGCTGTCGCCCACCCAGCCGGAATCGTCCTGCGAACTGCTCAAACGCGCGGCGAAGTTCCTCGCCTACGTGCACGGATCCTGCGACACACCTCAGACCCCGGTCCCCGGCGTACGCAAGGAGGTGCGCAACGAGGTACGGATGTGGCTGCGGGCGATCCTGCCCGACGAGCCGCCCAGCGAGGTCAACGCGCTGTTCGAAGAGTGGTGGGCGCTGCTCGACGGCACCGGTCTGCCGCCACAGCCCCGACGGGATGCTCATGCCTTCAACTGGCTGGTGACCGACACCGACCGGATCATCGCGGTCGACCTGGAAGCGTCGCACTGGCGCCCCATGGGGTACGAACTCGCCCAGCTGACCGACGACGTGCCGGCTCTTCCGGTGGGCCGTTGGGACCTGCGCCGTGAGGTGGTCATGGCGTACCTGGAGGCGTTGTCGCACTGCCAGGGTGTCCTGGCCGTCGACGTGGAGAAGCTGTGGACTGCTTATCGGGGTTCCCTGCTGGTCCGCGCGGTGCGCTGTCTGAGTGACCGTACGGGGGGACAAGGCGTCCGCGAGCACGGCGAGGCACTTCTGGACGAGCTGTGCTCGCACCTCGCAGCCGATGACCCCCTGAGCAGCCCCGGGCTCGATTCCATGCGCGACGTCGCGATCAGGCTGCGTGACGCCTGGGCGGAGCGGCGCGGCACCCCGGGGGACGCTCCGCTGCGCCAGCTCAAGGACGGCCGAAGGCGCCGCATCAGCCGCACCTTGGCCTATCACCTTCGCCACGATTCCGGGATCGCGCGCGATGACCAGGGGTGGGTGTCGGTCGACACCCTGGTGGTGGCACTGGAACCCAAGCTCAGGGTCTCCGCCGACGAACTGATCAGCGTGGCGCGAGCGGTCACCGAGACCCGCTTCGAGGTCCGCGAAGGTTCCATCCGGGCTCGCTATGGCCACTCGCGACCGGCGGCCATCGAGTACAAGCTCCGACAGCCGGAGACCCCGCTCTACCACTGCACGCCCAGCGCCGCTCTCCGTAACGTCTTCGAGCGGGGCGAGGGACTACGGCCGATGACCCGGCAGTGGGTCCACCTGACGACGGACCGCGCCGCAGCCCTCAGTGCCGGGAAGCGGCACGGTCCCTGTGTGCTGCTGTGCGTGCCTGACCCTGCCGGCCTGCAGTGCCGGCATGCGGGAGGCAACACGTGGCTTGTCGCCCAGGTTCCGCCGGAGGCGCTCAGGGTGGTGCCGCTGCACCGGCTGTTCGCCACTCATGGGTGACGGCCTCGGGACCCGGGCCGGGGACAGTGCGCTGACTCTCCGGGCGGCTCAGCCCGTCGTCAGCATCCCCGTCCGCAGTCGGGCCACCGTCCGGGACAGCAGTCGGGAGACGTGCATCTGGGAGATGCCGAGGCGCGCGCCGATGTCGGCCTGGGTGAGTTCTTCCACGAAGCGGAGGTGGAGGATGAGGCGCTGGCGTTCGTCGAGTTCGGCGAGCAGGGGGCGAGGGCGTGGAAGTCCTCGACCAGTTCGAGGGCCGGATCCTCCTCGCCGATGAACTCCGAGAGTGTCGCGTCGCTTTCGTCCGCGTCGCCGCCGACCGTCGCGTCGAGGGACGAGGAGAGGTAGCCGTTCGCCGCGACCTGGGCCTCGACGACCTGCTCCTCGGTCATGTTCATCAGGGCGGCCAGTTCGGCGACCCGGGGAGCGCGGCCGAGGCGGGAGGCCAGTTCCTCGGTGGCCTTGGCGAGTTCCGTACGGGCCTCCTGGAGGCGGCGCGGCACGTGCACGGCCCAGGACGTGTCACGGAAGAACCGCTTGATCTCGCCGACGATGTAGGGCACCGCGAAGCTGGTGAACTGAACCTCGCGGGAGACCTCGAAGCGGTCGATCGCCTTGATCAGCCCGATGATGCCGACCTGGACGACGTCCTCCATCGCCTGGCCGCCGCCGCGGAACCGGCGGGCCGCGAACCGCACCAGGGACATGTTCATCTCGATGAGCGTGTTGCGCGCGTACTGGTATTCGGGAGTGCCCTCCTCCAGTACGGCGAGCCGCTCCAGGAACTGTCCGGTCAGTCCGCGCGCGTCCTGCGGGGCGAGCTTCTGGGGTTCGGCGATCCGGGGCAGCACCTCACTGGTCTCGGTACCGGCATCCGTCGTCGTGCCGATGCGCTTGGTCGCCGTCACGGGCCCTCCCTCTAGTCCCGGCCCGCTCCCGTCCCCCGACAGGCCACCTCCAGCGCCGCTACCCGCAGTCGCCCGGCTCATGCCCCGCATATGCCCCATCGAGACGTTGGCCACAGTCGGTGCAGGTCGGGGCGGTGCGGGGTACCCACAAGAGTCTGTGACCGTACGGGACGGGAGGGTGGGGCGGCATGGCGGGGAGGAGTTCAGGCAGTCCGGGTGCCGGGCGAGC
This sequence comes from Streptomyces sp. CA-179760, assembly GCF_050937045.1. Lineage (NCBI taxonomy): Bacteria > Bacillati > Actinomycetota > Actinomycetes > Kitasatosporales > Streptomycetaceae > Streptomyces > Streptomyces sp. CA-179760. The sequence goes on along the minus strand of NZ_JBNJLZ010000001.1, from coordinate 4,594,331 downwards.
GGGAGTCGCCGTCGTCGTCGGCGTCGTCGGAGGCATCGTGTATCCGGGCCGCCGCCGCGTCGCAGAACGCCTCGAGGCCCTGCAGCAGCGCGACGCGCTTGGCGGCCGGCATCTGGTCGAGGACCGCGCGCAGCGCCTGCTCCCTTCGTACGCGCAGATCGGCGAGGAACGTACGGCCCCGGCCGCTGAGGCGCAGGCGCACCTCGCGCCGGTCCACGGGGCTCACCACGCGCTCGACGAACCCGGTCGCCTGCAGCCGGTCGCACAGCCGGCTCGTCGAGGGCGGTGTGGAGGCCAGGGAGTCGGCGAGCGTGCGCAGGTTGATGCCCTCGTGGTGTTCGAGGATGAGCAGCACGCGCAATTGGGAGGCGGAGGCGGGTGCCGTCGAGGCCCGGCCCCAGAGGACTTCCAGCAACTCCGCGGCCGTGGAGGTCACACGTGCGACCTCTGCTGGCTCAGGGCGGGGTCGGAGGGAAGTCACAGTCACACTCTCGCAGGCACCGGGGTGGCCGTCAGCGTACTAGGCGCCCGGGGAGCCAGGGGTGACCCCGGTCGGGGCCGTTGTTCCCGCCCCGTGCCATGACTGTCCCGCCCGTGCTGTGAAGACCTGAGGACTGACCATCGTGACGACGATCGTGAACAGATTCGTGGCCGCCGAGCGCGCCCTGCGCACGGCGGCGCCCCATCAGCTGCTGGACGCGGTCCGTCGTGTACTGACCGATCAGTACGCGGCGGACTCCGTCGAGCTTTTCCTGGCCGACTACGGGCTGACGGTGCTTCAGCCGGTGTCCGTGCTGCCGCACACCCTCCAGCCGGTGTCCGTGCACAACAGCCCGGCGGGCCGGGCCTTCGGGGCTCAGGAGGCCTTCGTGGAGGCCCTCGCGGGTGACCGGGTGGACAAGGTCCGGGCGCATCTGCCCGTCACCGTGCGCGGCGACCGGCTCGGCGTACTGACCGTCGTCCTGCCGGGCGGCGAGCACGCCGACGGCTGCCTCGGCGAACTGGCGGAGATCGCCCAGGTGCTGGGGCACGAGGTCGTCGTCGCCGAGCGGGACACCGACCTGTACCTCCAGGCACGCCGCAGGGACCGCCTCACCCTGGCCGCCGAGATGCAGTGGCAGCTGCTGCCGGGCCGCTCCTGCGCCCGCCCCGAGTACGAACTCGGCGCCCAGCTGGAACCGGCGTACGCGATCTTCGGCGACAACTTCGACTGGTCCGCCACGGCCGACCGGCTCAGCCTCTACGTCACCAACGGCATGGGCGAGGGCATCGAGGCCTCGCTGCTGACGAACCTGGCGATCAACGCCCTGCGCAACGCGCGCCGGGCCGGTCTCCCTCTCGCCGACCAGGCCGCCCTGGCCGACCAGGCGGTGTACGCGCACTACCGGGGCCGCTGCTACCTGTCCGTGCTCATGCTCGACTTCGATCTGGCCACCGGGCGGGTCAGGGCGGTGGACGCCGGGTCCCCGCGACTGCTGCGGCTGCGCCGGGGTGTGGTGGAACGGGTCGACTTCGACGCGCAGTTGCCGCTGGGCATGTTCGAGGAGACCGACTATGTGGCCCAGGAGTTCGGGGCCGAGCCCGGCGACCGGCTCGTCTTCGTCAGTGACGGGGTGTACGGCGTCGCCTCGCCGGGCGGAGAGGCGTACGGCGACATCGCCCTGGCCCGGGCGATCCAGTCGACCCGGCTGCTCCCGGCCGCCGATGTGCCCCGGGCCGTCCTGCGCGAACTGAGCGGCCATCGCGGCAGGCCGGTCGCGGACGACGACGCCCTCGTGGTGTGTCTGGACTGGCGTGGTCGATGACGGGCGGGGAAGGCGCAGGCCAGGGGCGACGACGGGCAGTTGTTTGGTGAAGCCTACCGGCGGCACTAATGTTTGTCATACGGCAAGTAACGGCTGAGGTGCCGGAGCGCGGCCCTCGGGCCGGCCCGTGCAAGGGAGCGATGCAAGTGTCGGAATCGGAACGGAACGCGGAACAGGAGCCGGCCCATCACCAGGTGAGCGCCTTCCTCGAACGGCGCCGGGAGCAGGTCGCCCAACGATGGGCGGACGCCGCGCTGTTCCGCACGGTCTTCACCGTCTCACGGGACGAGGCCGTGGAGGCCGGCAGGTCCGTGGCCGCGGCGCTGGCGGCGGTGGCGGCCACCGGTCGGACGGAGGACATCCGGGCGCCCGGATTCGAGCCGGTGCGCGACCAGTTGGGCCGGATGGCGGCCTCCCGCGCCCGTACGGGGATGGACCCGGACGGCGTCGCCGACGAGGTCGCCGCTCTGCGCGAACCGGTGACCGAACTGCTGCGCGCCGAGTTCCCGGACCCGTACGCCCCCGAGGCCCAGGAGAGCGTGCTGGCCCTGACCGTGCTCATGGGCACGCTGCGCATGGTCGTGATGGAGACCCTGGTCAGCGCGGGCGAGGAACTGATCGCACGGCAGCGCGAGCAGCTCCTCGAAGCGGCCACCCCGGTGATCAAGCTCTGGGAGAGCACCGTCGCCGTGCCGCTGATCGGCACACTGGACAGCGCGCGCAGCCAGGTGGTCATGGAGAGCCTGCTGGACGCGATCGTCGCCGAGCGGGCCCGGTTCGCCATCCTCGACATCACCGGTGTCCCCACGGTCGACTCGCTGGTCGCCCAGCACCTGATGAAGACGGTGGCGGCGGCCCGGCTGATGGGCGCCGAGTGCATCGTCTCCGGGATCCGGCCCGCGATCGCGCAGACCATCGTCCACCTGGGCATCGACCTCGGCACGGTGCTCACCCGCTCGAGCCTGGAGGACGCGCTGGCCTACGCGCTCAGCCGGCAGGGCGTCGAGATCGCGCCGCTCCGGTCGGTGGGCCCGGCGGCCGACGCGGGCGTGCGGTGACCGGGTTCGGGCCGGGGGTGCCCGGACCCGCGGGGGGACACGCCTTCACGGTGCCGGTCCTCCAGCTGGGCGACACCCTGCTGGTCACCCTCCAGGGAGAGCTGCACGACGGGATGGCCGAGCAGCTCCAGCAGGACATCACGGCCCGGATCGCGCACACGCGCGTGACCGGGGTGGTCATCGACATCTCGGGCGTCGACATGGTCGACTCCTTCCTGGGGCGGGTCCTCGCCGAGATCGCCGCCGGAGCCGGACTGCTGGCCGCCCGTACGGTACTGGCCGGGATGCGCCCGGCGGTGGCGATCACCCTGGTCGAACTGGGGCTCACTCTGCCGGGGCTGCGTACGGCCCTGGACGTCGAACGCGCGATGGAGCTGCTCGCCGCCGGTGAGCCTCACAGTGAGGGGAGTCCCTGATGCAGGCCTCCCGCCATGCCGTGCCGACGAGCCTGCCGATCGGCTCGGACGCCGATCTGGCCTGGGTTCGGCAGCAGGTCCGGCAGGCGGCCGCCGAGCTGGGCTTCGGGCTGGTGCAGCAGACCAAGCTCGTCACGGCGGCCAGCGAACTGGCCCGCAACACCCTCGTCCACGGCGGGGGCGGGCATGTGGAGATCACACCGCTGGGCGTCGCGTCGTCGAGCGGACTGCGGCTGGCCTTCGTCGACACCGGGCCCGGCATCCGTGATCTGGAGCAGGCGATGACCGACGGCTACACCAGCGGGGGCGGGCTCGGTCTCGGCATGAGCGGGGCGAAGCGGCTGGTCCACGAGTTCGAGGTGGAGAGCAGGCCCGGTGAGGGGACCACCGTCACCGTCACTGCCTGGGCCACCGCCGTCCCGCCGTCCCGGCCGGGGGCCTGATGAGCAGGGTGTGGGACGTGCCGGTGGACGACTCGACCAGGGTGCGGGACGTCCGGGTGGCGGCCGAGGAGGCCAGCGCATGTGCCGGGCTTCCCGGCCCCCGTACCGCGACCGCCGCGCTCGTGGCGACGGAACTGGCGACCAACCTGCTGCGGCACGCGGACGGCGGGCGCGTCCTCATCAACCTCGTCGAGCCCGGCCGCGACGGCACCCCGGAGACGTCCGTGCAGATCGTCTCGCTCGACCACGGCCCGGGCATCCCGGACATCGCGGCGGCGATGCGCGACGGCTACACCACCGCGTCCTCCCTGGGCGCCGGCCTGGGCACGTGCCGGCGCATAGCGAACGACTTCGACCTGCACAGCGCCCCCGGGCGGGGCACCGTGGCCGTGGCCCGCGTCGGTCACGAGCGGGCCGCCAAGGGATCGCAGGGGTCGCGGCCCCTGCCGGGCCCGCGCGTGGGCGGCGTCAACGTCCCCCTCGGCCGGGCCGAGCACTCCGGCGACGCGTGGAGCCGGGTGTACGGCGGCGACCGCGTGACCCTGCTGCTCGCCGACGGGCTCGGCCACGGCCCCAAGGCAGCCGAGGCGTCCGGCGCCGCCGTGGCCGAACTGCGCGCGGTGGCCGATCTGCCGCCCGCCGAGATCCTGCGGCGCCTGGGCAGGACCCTGCGGCCCACCAGGGGTGCGGCCGTCTCCGTGGCCCAACTCGACCTCACATCGGGACAGTTGAGCTTCGCCGGGGTCGGCAATGTCGGCGGCCGGCTGCGCACCGACGGCATCTGGAAGCCGTTGCTGTCCCACCCCGGCATCGTGGGCGCGCAGGCTCCGGCGTCCGTGCCCGTGCAGCGCTTTCCCTGGCAGGAGGACAGCCTGCTCGTCCTGCACAGCGACGGGCTGCCCGGCCGCTGGACACCGCCCGACGACGGTGTGCTCCTCTCCTGCGACCCGGCGGTGGTGGCCGTGGCGGTGCTGCGGGACGCGGGGAGTGCGGCTCTGCCGGTGCGGGACGACACGTGTGTGGCCGTGCTGAGTGGTGGGCTCGGTTCAGGGGCCTGAACTCGCCTTCTGCCGCCCTCACTGGCCGTCGGTTCCACCCGCCCCGTCGGTTCCGCCCGTTCCGTCAGGGTGCGGCGCTACCCCGTCCCGTGCCGCCAGGAATCCCAGCAACCCCCGGCTCAGAGCCACCCGTTCCGCCGGTTCCATCGCCGTCAGCGCCATGGCCAGGGCCTCGGCCCGGCGGTCTGCGACGTCGCCGAGGACATGCCGGCCGTGCGAGGTGAGCCACAGCTGCACCTCGCGGCGGGCCCCCGGATTCGGGGCCCGTTCCAGCAGGCCGGCCGCCGCGAGCCGGTCGCAGAGCCGGCTGGCCGTGGGGAGGCCGATGTCCATCTCGTCCGCCAGGGCCGTGACGTTCAGTCCGGGCCCCGCCTCCACCGCGCGCAGCGCCCGCAACTGGTGCGGGGACAGACGCAGGGACGCCTCCTGCGCGGCGACCGACCACAGGGCCGTCAGACTGTCCACGGCATCGGCGATCCGAGACGCGACGGCCTCCGGGCCGTCGCCCGGTCCCCTCGCCCTGGGGTCGCCGGGGGCGCCGAGATCGGTCACGAAACGTCACTTTCCATAAGCTCCGGGTACTGCGGAGATCGCTCCCTTGCAAAGGCTGTACCCGATGAGCCGAGGAGCAAGCAGCCTCGTTCATCACCCGGCCGTGCCGGGCCCCGCTCAGCCCGCGCTGAGCTCCGTCAGCGCGGCCAGCGGCAGCGTGTGCTGGGTCTGCAGCACTTTCGCGCGCAGGTAGCGGACGTTGTGCGCGGTGGTGAAGACGCCCGTGGGGACGCGGTCGCGCACATCGACGCCCAGGGTGCGCAACTGGTCCGCCTTGTCGGGGTTGTTGGAGAGCAGGTCCAGCTCCCTGATGCCCAGGGCCGTCAGCATCTGGGCCGCCGCCGTGTAGTCGCGGGCGTCCTCCGGCAGCCCCAGGGCCGCGTTCGCCTCGTACGTGTCGAGGCCCTGGTCCTGGAGGGCGTACGCGTCGAGCTTGTTGTAGAGGCCGATGCCCCGGCCCTCCTGACGGAGGTAGAGGAGCACGCCGCCGCGGTCGGCTATGCGCTCGACGGCCTCGCGCAGCTGCGGACCGCAGTCGCAGCGGGCCGAGCCGAACACGTCCCCGGTCAGGCACTCTGAGTGCAGTCGCACCAGCGGGACCGGGCCGGGCTCGCCCAGGACGACGGCCACGTGTTCCTGGTGGTCGGCCAGTCCGTGGAAGGTGACGAGTTCGGTGTCGACCTGGTAGCCGTCGTGGAAGCGAAGCGGTACCCGGACGCGGGAGCGCGGGGTGGCGAGGGCGGCGGGGGTGTCGGGCATGCGGGGCCTCCGGGTTCCGTTCCTGTTCGGCTGCACAGCCGTCTGCTTCAGATTTGAAGCAGTTCCACGCTCCGGAACACTACCCTTGCTTTAAATTTGAAGCAACGAGGTCCGGTCGCGTGTGACGTGCCTCACTGAAGAGCCCTTTGGGGTCCCTGCGGGCCGCCTCGGCCGCCTCACGAACAGGCCGTGGAGGACCTCCGCCGCCATGGCACGTCGTCCGCCGTCGCCCGGGTGCCGTCCTCCTGGAGCCCCTGCGCGATCGCCGCGGAGATCTCCTCCAGCTGCGCCACCTGCTCCTCGCTGAGCCGGTCGAACACGAAACTCCGCACGGTCTCGACATGCCCGGGCGCCGCGCGCTCCAGCACCGCGAACCCCGCCTCGGTCAGCGCGGCGATGCTGCCCCGCTTGTCGTACCGGCAGGCCTCGCGCCGCAGCATGCCGTCCTTCTCCAGCCGCGTCACCGCGTACGTCAGGCGGCTGCGCGTGATCTTCAGCCGCTGGGCGAGATCGGTCATGCGCAGGCGCTGTTCGGGGGATTCCGACAGGACGGAGAGGATGGAGTAGTAAAGGTGCGGCATGCCGGCGTCCTGCTGGAGCTGCCGGTCGATCGCGTCCTCCAGGAGCAGTGAGGAGGCGATGTACGCGCGCCAGGCGCGTTGCTCCTCGGGGGTGAGCCAGCGAGTCGTCATACCGCCAGTGTAGGTTTGTTTCAAACTTGAACCAAGACCCGGCGGGATCCACCCGTCCCACCGGTCCGCCGTCCCACCCGACCGGGGAGCGTCGATGCCTCACCCGTACGTCCTGCTGTCCGCCGCCGTCTCCCTCGACGGCTACCTGGACGACACCGGGCCCGAACGCCTGCTGCTGTCCGGCCCGGCCGACTTCGACCGGGTCGACGAGGTCCGGGCGTCCGTCGACGCGATCCTGGTCGGCGCCGGCACCATCCGCGCCGACAACCCGCGTCTGCTGGTCAACTCGGAGGAGCGGCGGGCCGCCCGCACGGCGGCCGGCCGACCGGAATACCCCCTCAAGGTCACCGTCAGCGGCTCCGGCGACCTCGACCCCCAGGCGCGGTTCTGGCACACCGGCGGCGAGAAGGTCCTCTACACGACCGACCAGGGCGCCGAGCGTGCCCGGGCCCTCGGCCTCGCCACCGACGTGGCCGCCCTCGGCACCGACCTCGACTGGCGTCGGCTCCTCACCCACCTGCACGACGTCCGGGGCGTGCGACGGCTCATGGTCGAGGGCGGCGGCCTGATCCACACCCAGCTCCTCACCCAGGGTCTCGCCGACGAACTCCAGCTGGTCCTCGCCCCGCTCTTCGTGGGCGATCCGAAGGCGCCCCGCCTCTTCGGGCCCGGCGGCTACCAGGGCGGCCGGCTCCGGCTGCTGGAGACGCGGCGGATCGAGGACGTCGTCCTCATGCGCTACGAACCCACCGCCCCGGGCACCGGCCCCCTCGCCACCGCGGCCGACCACCACTGGCTGGCCCTCGCCTGCGAACTGGCGGATCTCTGCCCGCCGTCGGACACGGCGTTCAGCGTGGGCGCGGTGGTGGTCGCGGCCGACGGCACGGAACTGGCCCGCGGTCACTCCCGCGAGGGCGGCGACCCTCTCGCGCACGCCGAGGAGGCGGCCCTGGCGAAGCTCGGCCCCTCCGACCCTCGCCTCGCCACCGCCACCGTCTACAGCAGCCTGGAGCCCTGCGCCCGCCGCGCCTCCCGCCCCGCGCCCTGCGCCCGGCTGCTCCTCGACGCGGGCGTACGCCGCGTGGTCACGGCCTGGCGCGAGCCGGACACCTTCGTCCGGGGCGCCGACGGCAGTGGGGTCCTGGCGGCCGGCGGCGCGGAGGTCGTGGTCCTTCCGGAACGCGAGCAGCAGGCGAAGGCCCCGAACCGTCACCTGCTCTAGCGGGCGGATTCCGCCGCTGAGCATGAGGTGGTCACGAGTGGTCCCGCGGATGGCGTACACTGGAATCACAACGACGCGGGGTGGAGCAGCTCGGTAGCTCGCTGGGCTCATAACCCAGAGGTCGCAGGTTCAAATCCTGTCCCCGCTACTGAAGGCCGAGGGCCGGAATCCGAAAGGGTTCCGGCCCTCGGTGTTTTCCGGTTTTCCACCCCCCGGTTACCGACCGTGAGTGAAGCGCACCGTTCCGCTCAGCAGCTGACACGCCGTCAATACCCGGCAGTCACTTACGGAGCGGTCAACTCGCCCGATTTAAGCCTGTCGTGGCAGGTAAGTCCGCACGAAAAAGGTTAATGATCAAGTGGAACCGCTGGAATCCGCTCCCCGGGTCTATTAACGTTCGATAACGCAGCGCGGTCGTCCCAGCCGTCACAGAAGGCGGCTCCGTGCGCACGCGCCGAATCCCGAAAGGGAACCGGGGAACCACCACTTGGGGTGAATCGGGCGTAAACCGCCGTGGAAGCACGGTCGGTATACGCGCGTAGGAGACCTTCCTGCTCCGAACCCGTCAGCTAACCCGGTAGGCGAGAAGGAAGGAAAGGAGTACGCCCACGTGGCGTCCAACCGGCCTGCCCCCGCGGCCCCGTTCGCGCGAGACCAGCGCGACACCGAGACTTTCGGCTACGGCGGTCAGCGCACCGACGAGGGCCCGTTCCAGGAGTGGAACCCCACCGAGGAATCCATCCGTCCCGTCCGTGGCCGGCATCGCGTCAGCAAGCAGCGCGGCGGGGGTCTCGCCCGCAGCTCCACCGTCCTGGGCGTCGGCGTCATAGCCGCCGTGGGCGCGGGTGGCATGGCCAGCGCCCAGACCGGCAAGCCGCCGGTGTCCATCTCCGTGCCGGACCTTCCCTCGGTGGGTTCCCTCATCTCGGACGACGACACTCCCGAGGGTTCCTCGACTCCGCTGAGCGGTCTCGGCAGCACGGCCACGGCGAAGGCCGAGAAGGGCTCCTCCGGCGCCGGCGAGGCGCTGCGCGCCCGGATCATGGCCCAGGTCGAGCACCAGCAGGACCAGATCGACACCAAGGCCGCGCAGGACGCCGCCGACGCCGCCGAGAAGGCGGCCTCGGAAGCCGTGGCCAAGGCCGAAGAAGAAGCCAAGGCCAAGGCCGCCGAGGCCAAGCGGAAGGCGGAGGAGGAGGCCAAGAAGAAGGCCGAGGCCGAGCGGCTCGCCGCCCTCGCCAAGCAGTTCACGCTGCCGACCTCCTCGTACACCATCACCTCCAGCTTCGGTCAGGCCGGCGCCTACTGGTCCTCCGGCTACCACACGGGTCTCGACTTCGCCGCCCCCACGGGCACGCCGATCAAGGCGGTGCACAGCGGCACCATCACCGAGGCGGGCTGGAACGGCTCGTACGGCTACAAGACGGTCCTCACCCTCGATGACGGCACGGAGCTCTGGTACGCGCACCAGTCCTCCATCGGCGTCAGTGTCGGCCAGAAGGTCAGCACGGGCGATGTCATCGGCCGCGTCGGTGCCACCGGCAACGTCACCGGCGCCCATCTGCACCTCGAGGTGCACTCCGGTGGCTCCAGCAGCGGGATCGACCCGATGGCGTGGCTGCGGGGCAAGGGCCTGAACCCGTAGGCGCCACAAGCCAGTCGAAGCACCGACGGCCCTGACGACGCCCCCCCGACGTCAGGGCCGCCGGTTTCCGGCGGGTGTGCTTCCCCTGTGCGCGAGGGCGTTTACAGGACCTTTGCGTCTGACCTGGAATGAGCCGATCCGGCACGGCCGTTGACGAGAGGCATGACTTCTCTTCGCAAGCTCGGCTCCTCCGACCTCGAGATCTTCCCGCTCGCCCTCGGCGGCAACGTCTTCGGCTGGACCGCCGACGAGGCACAGTCCTTCGCCGTCCGTCCTCGACGCCTACACCGCCGTCGGCGGCAACTTCGTCGACACCGCCGACGTCTACTCGGCGTGGGTCGACGGCAACCAGGGCGGCGAGTCCGAGACCGTCCTCGGCAAGTGGCTGCAGGCGCGCGGCAACCGCGCCGATGTGGTCGTCGCCACGAAGGTCAGTCAGCACCCCGAGTTCCAGGGCCTGTCCGCCGCCAACATCAAGGCCGCCGCCGACGCCTCGCTGCGCCGCCTGCGCACCGACTACATCGACCTCTACTACACCCACTTCGACCAGCCCGACGTGCCGGTGGAGGAGATCATCGGGGCGCTCGACGAGCTGGTGAAGGCCGGGAAGGTACGGCACATCGCCGCCTCCAACATCTCGGCGGAGCGGCTGCGGGCCTCCCTGGAGTTCTCCGACCGCGAGGGCCTCGCCCGCTATGTGGCGCTCCAGCCCCACTACAACCTGGTCTCCCGCGACACCTACGAGGGCGAGCTCCAGGACCTCGCCGAGCGCTCCGGCCTGGCGGCCGTCCCCTACTACGCGCTCGCGTCCGGCTTCCTCACCGGCAAGTACCGGCCCGGTACCACCGTCGACAGCGCGCGGGCCGGCGGCGCCGCCAAGCACCTGGAGACCGAGCGGGGCCTGAGGGTCCTCCACGTCCTCGACGAGATCGCCGCGGTCCACGACGTCCCCGTCGCCACGGTCGCCCTGGCCTGGCTCGCGGCCCAGCCGACGGTGGCGGCCCCGATCGCGTCCGCACGCACGGTGGAGCAGCTGCCGGCACTGGTCGGGGTCGGGGAGCTCACACTGACGGAGCCGGAGGTCGACCGTCTCACAGCGGCTTCGGCCTGAGCGGTCGCTGCGGCGGGGTCTCGTCCTGCCAGGTGAGCATGCTCGCCGTCTGAACAGCCCGGGGCACAGCGCCACGGCCGGGGCGCCCGGCCCCGGGCCGGCAGACGGCCGACCTGGTTGGCCGGCGGTTGCCGTCGGCGCCTCGGCCTACGAGCGGTACGGGTTGTACGCGGGGTACGGCGTCGTCGGGGCGGGGTGCGGCGTGGCCGGATGGCCGTACCCGTACGCCCCCGTCGGATGGCCGGACCCGTACGCCTCCGTCGGATGGCCGTACCCGTACGCCCCGTGCACCGGCCACGGCGGTGCCGACACCGGTACGGGCGGGGCCGTGATCCGGGCCGCGTGGTCCAGTGCGGGGCGGGCGGCCTCGCGGCGACGCCACAGTTCCTCCAGGAGCTCCCGCTCCCGGACGACGAAGTCCGCACCGGCGCGGCCGCGGCGGCCCCGGTGGCGCAGGAACGCCAGAGACGTCGCGTAGGACTCGTACTGCGCCACCGTCAGCGCCGCGGTCTTCCCCGCGTGGCGGCGGGCGTACTGGCGGGCGATCCGCCGGGCCCGCATCGAGCCGAGCGCGTACGGCTCGGCCGGGGTCAGCCAGCCGGCGACGGCGTACGCGGGCAGCTCCGCCCGTACGGTCCTCAGCTCCCGCTGCCGGGTCCAGATCACCAGCCACGTCAGCAGCCCGAAGACGGGCACCATGAACGCCGCGTACACGGCGAGGAACCCGTACTCGCCGAACGCCGACGAGCCGTTCCACATCGCGTGCATGCCCATCGCGAGCAGCAGCCCGGAGAGCGGGAAGGCGACGCGGCGGATACGCCTGCGGTCCGCCGAGAGCGCGGCGATGCCGAAGCCGATGCCCGTGAGGACCGTGAAGAGCGGGTGCGCGAACGGCGACATGACGATCCGCACGAAGAAGGTCGCCGCCGTGACGGAGGCGATGCCGCTGTGCCCGGCGAGCTGGTCGGTGCCGAAGGCGATGCCCAGATAGAGGATGTTCTCCGTGAACGCGAAGCCGGTGGCCGTGACGCCGGCTATGACGACTCCGTCGACGATGCCGGTGAAGTCACGCCGCCGGAAGAGGAAGACCAGTAAAACGGCCGCGGCCTTGGCCGACTCCTCGACCACTGGTGCGATGACGGTCGTGCCGAGTGTGTCCGCGCTCGTCGGGTCCGCGGTCGCCGTCGCGATCCACTGGGTCGCGAAGCTGTTGGCGACGATCGCTATCAGGGCGGCCGCGCAGGCGCCCCAGGCGAAGGCGAAGAGCAGGTTCCGCCAGGGGCCCGGTTCGACCCGGTCCAGCCAGCGGAACGCGGCTATGAGGAGAGGGACCGGGAGAACGGCCAGCCCGAGCCCGACCAGGAACCCCTCCGTGCCGGTCTCCTCGCGGACCAGGGCGAGGATGACCAGGCCGGAGATCACGAGGAGCGTGGACAGCGCGCCGTAGCGCACCCAGGCGCGCTGCCACCAGTGGGCGTGCCGCAGGGGGCCGGCGGCTGCGCCGGCGAAGGGCACACCGTCGGGGGGACCGATGGGGTACGACGGATATGGGGGGCAGGTGGCCACGGCATTGACCCTAACGACGGATGGGCGCTGTCCGCAGGCGGGAGAGATCCGGAGGCGGTCAGGAGCCGGCGGGGGCTTGCTCCACGTGCTGTACGCGACGGAAGAGGAGGTCGTTCACGACATGTCCCTTGTCCAGTCCCTGGCCCTCGAAACGGGTCAGGGGACGGAAGTCGGGACGGGGCGCGAAACCGCCGTCCGCCTGCGTGTTCTCGAAGTCGGGGTGTGCGGTGAGGACCTCGAGCATCTGCTCGGCGTACGGTTCCCAGTCGGTGGCGCAGTGCACGGTCCCGCCGGGCCTGATGCGGGTCGCGGCCAGGGTCAGGAAGTCGGGCTGGATGAGCCTGCGCTTGTGGTGCCGCTTCTTGGGCCAGGGGTCGGGGAAGTAGACGCGCAGGCCGTCGAGGGAGTCCGGGGCGAGCATCTCGCGGAGCAGGATGATCGCGTCGCCGTTCGCCACCCGGATGTTGGACATGCCGTCCCGGTCGGCGAGATTGAGCAGATTGCCCTGGCCGGGGGTGTGGACGTCGACGGCGAGGATGTTGGTGCGGGGGTCGGCGGCGGCCATCCGGGCGGTCGCCTCGCCCATGCCGAAGCCGATCTCCAGGACGACGGGGTTGTCGTTGCCGAACAGGTCGGCGAGGTCGAGCCCCCGGTGCCCGTCGATGTCCAGTCCCCACTTGGGCCACAACCGCTGCAGCGCGTCCGCCTGCCCTGCCGTCACCCGGCTCCGCCGCGGCTGAAAACTCCGGATCCGCCGCTCGAAGTGCGACCCGGCGGGATCGGCCTTCGGCCCGTCGGGAAAGCGCGGCTCACCCTTGGCCCGCGTATGCCGGATGGACACACCGGGCGCGTGGTCGGGGTGCTCGCCGTCGGGGATGCTGGGCGGCTGGGTGCTTTCGGGGGTATTCAAGTCAGACACAGTGAGGCCGATTTTACGGCGGCAGATGAAGAGGGTGCGGTGGGGCAAGGCCGTGGCACCCCGTCGCCGGGGCGCGGGGCCCACCCGGAGCGGCGTCACAGCCCGCTCAGCGCCCTCCGGGCCACCTCCCGCCCGATCGGCAGGGACGCCGTGGCCGCGGGAGACGGGGCGTTCAGCACATGCACCGTGCGTGCGCCCTCGCGGATCAGGAAGTCGTCCACCAGCGTGCCGTCCCGCAGGACGGCCTGGGCCCGCACCCCCGCGGCCGTCGGCACCAGGTCCTCCTCGGACACCCCGGGCAGCAGCCTCCCCACCGCGTCCGTGAACGCCGCCTTGGACAGCGACCGGCGCAGCTCACCCGCCCCGTACCGCCAGTGCCGGCGGGCGATCCGCCAGGATCCAGGCCAGGCCAGGGTCGATCCCAGCTCGCGCCAGCGGACCGTGCCCCAGCCGTACCCTTCGCGGGCCAGGGCCGGCACCGCGTTGGGCCCGACGTGGACACCGCCGTCGATGCCGCGGGTGAGATGCACCCCGAGGAACGGGAACGCCGGGTCGGGGACGGGGTAGACCAGGCCCCGTACGAGCTCCGGCCGGGCGAGCTCGTAGTACTCGCCCCGGAACGGCACGATCTGGACGTCCGGGTCGTCCCCGGTCAGCCGGGCGATCTCGTCGCTGTACAGGCCCGCGCAGTTCACCAGGACCCGGCCGCGCACCACGTCCCCGGCCGAGGTGAGCGCGGCGACGCCCAGCTCGGGGCGGCGGTCGATACGGACGACCCGGGTGCCGTAGCGGATCTCCGCGCCCGAGCCGTGGGCCAGCTGACGGGCGACCGCGACGAAGTCGCAGATGCCGGTCGTGCCGACGTGTATGGCGGCGAGGCCCCGGACCTCCGGCTCGTACTCCGTGATCTGGGACGCGCACAGCTCCCGCACCGGGATCCCGTTCTCCCGGCCGCGCTGCACGAGCGCGTGCAGGCGGGGCAGCTCGGAGCGGTCGGTCGCGACGATCAGCTTGCCGGTGACGGAGTGCGCGATGCCGTACTCGGCGCAGAACTTGACCATCTCCGCGGCGCCCCGCACCGCGTAGCGCGCCTTGAGGGAGCCGGGGCGGTAGTAGACGCCGCTGTGGATGACGCCGCTGTTGCGGCCGGTCTGATGCCGGGCGGGGCCCGGTTCCTTCTCCAGCACCGTGACACGTGTGCCTGGTGCGGCGCGGGTGATCGCGTACGCCGTCGACAGACCGACGATCCCGCCGCCGATCACCAGCACGTCACAGTCGTAGGCGAACCGCACGAGCACCACCTCCCACCTCGATAGTGCACTGCGCCACTGACATCGCCTTCAAACGCGCAGGACGGCGGCAGGTCCGGCTCTCACGCGGGAGCCACCAGCAACGGCCGGGCCCGCTCACGGAGCTCGACCACCTGCGGCTCGTCCCCGTACGGCTCCAGCCGGTGCAGAAGATCCTTCACGTACTCCGTGGTCCGGGCGGACGAGATGCGCCCGGCGACCTCCACCGCCCGCACCCCCTGCTCGCACGCCGCGTCCAGGTTCCCCGACTCCAGTTCGGCCACCGCCGAGACGACGAGGCGCAGACCGTGCGAGCGGACGAACTCCTCCGTCGGCTTCGAGAGCGCCTGCTCGGTGAAGCGGCGGACCTGGCGGGGCGCCTTGAGGTCGCGGTAGCACTCGGCCGCGTCGGCGGCGAACCGGTCGTAGGAGTAGAAGCCGAGCCAGCTCGGGTCGTTGTCGCCGGGGCGGGCGCGCTCCAGCCAGCTCTCGGCCGCCTTCAGGGCGCCGCCGGCCGCCGGGGCGTCACTCGCGCGGGCGTGCGCGCGCGCCTCGACGAGGCGGAAGAAGCTCATGGTGCGGGCGGTCGCCAGGCCGCGGTTGCGCTCCAGGGCGGCCTGGGCGAGGTCCACGCCTTCGTCACCGAAGCCGCGGTAGGTGGCCTGGAGGGACATGGAGGCCAGGACGTACCCCCCGAGGGGGACGTCCGCCGCCGCCCGGGCCAGGCGCAGGGCCTGGATGTAGTAGCGCTGGGCCGCTTCCTGCTGGCCCGTGTCGAAGGCCATCCAGCCCGCGAGCCGGGTGAGTTCCGCGGAGGCGCCGAAGAGGGCCCGGCCGACCTCGTCGGAGTAGGAACCGAGCAGCAGGGGGGCGGCCTCCACCCTTAAGCACTCGGGGACCATCGACGAACGCCAGTCGCCGCCACCGTACTTGGAGTCCCAGCGCCGGGCGTCCTCGGCGGCCTCCCGCAGCTTCTGCACATCGCTGTGGCCGACTTTGAGCGGTGCGCCGGAGCCCTCGCCGGGGCCCACGTCACGCGCGACCGAACTGTCGGCCGGGGTTATCAGCCATCGTGAGGCGGGTGTCGCGTACGCGCTCACCGCGAACGATCCGGCCAGCGACTGCCAGATGCCGCCGGTTCCGGCCCGGCGGCCCGCGAGGTCGAGGCGGTACAGCTCCGTCGCGGACCGAACCGCCTGGCCGACGTCCCGCGGGAAGGCGAGGCCGACTTCGGGCGCGGGGTCCGCGTCCGCCAGACCGATCTCGTGGAGCGGCACCGGGCGGCCGAGCTTCTGGCCGATGGCGGCGGCGATGAGGTGCGGCGCCGCACCCTGCGGCACCATGCCCTTCGACACCCAGCGCGCCACCGACGTCTTGTCGTAGCGAAGCGTCAGACCACGCTGGGCGCCGAGGTCGTTGACGCGCCGGGCGAGGCCGGCGTTGCTGATTCCCGCGAGGGCGAGAACGGCGCCGAGTTTTTCGTTCGGCCCGCGTTGCTCCCTGGACATGAGCCACCCCTCGACACAGACGGCTGCCGGGACTGGCATAACCACCCGGCATTCGTAAACCCAGCGTAGTTCGCCGCATCCCAAGCGTTAAGGGGCATTGTTCCGGTTGGCGGGATTGTGGTCCGTACTGAAGTGCGGTTCAGATACGGGCTGTTGTGGCGTGCTCCCGCTGTGTGGCCGTGCGCCCGCCCGTGCGCTCTTCTCCAGCCATCGCGGGAGCGGTTCCATGGTCATCGCGTGGGTCGGCCCGCTGTACTGGATCCAGTGGGCTGGGGGACACCGCCGCCTACATCCCCGCGGGCGGCGGAACGGTCCGGGAGGCGTGCTCCGTCTCCCGGACTGCGCGAGCGGGCGGTAGTACGCCGAGCCTGTACGGAGCGTGTTCGACGCTGCGCGCGTAACGGCGATTTGGCCGAAAGTCGACCCCTCCGGTCGTGGGGTATCAGGGCTCCGACCATGGCAGTTGAGGGCGCATCGGGCGTATTTGGGGCGCATATCGGGGGCGCATTCGCGCCGCAATCGTGTGTGAGATGTGTCGTCGGTGTGCCTTGCGCACTGCCAGTCTTTTCTGCGTTCAGGGCGCTCGGGGCGGTGCGGGTGTCGCCGCCGGGGCGCATTCAACGGAGTGCAAGCGGCGTCGGGGCCCTCTGGAGTGCTTCCTTCATGGCAGCATGGTGAACCGGTTCGTACGGTGCACTGGTTGTCCACAGCCTGTGGAGGCGGCGATGCGGTGGTTGGTGGGATGGAGCAGCACCGCCGCGGGAGCACTTGCCGCCGGTTCGGCGGGGGCCACGGGGCAGGACGGCGAGACCGTGCACCCGGTGGGATCCCAACTCCTGTGGGGCGACCCCGATCCGCTGTGGGCGGTCGGCGACTGGCGCCCCGACGAGGTGCGGGTCGTGAAGGCCGACGACCGGACCCGTATCGCCGTCCTCGGCATCTGCGGTGCCACCGACGAGCAGCTGCGCGTCGCGCTGTTCGCCGCGCGCGGCGGGGCACTTCGGCATCTGACCGCCTGGCCGGGGAGCTACACCGCGATCGTGCAGGTCGGCAGAAGGCTCACCGTCTGCGGCGATCTCGCGGGCGCGCGGCCGGTGTTCCACACGCCCTGGGCCGGCGGTACGGCGTACGCGACGGCCGCCCTGCCGCTGGCCGACCTCATCGAGGCCAACCTCGACTTCGGGCACCTCGCCGCGCTGCTGGCCGCCCCCGACGTACCCGCCGCGCTGCACGACTCCACGCCGTACGACGGCGTGAAGCGCATTCCGCCCGGGCATGCGCTGATCCTGCGCGCCGGTGCGCGGGAGATCGCCGGGTACGAGCCCGTCGCCTCGCTGGCGGTGGCGGCACCTCCGGCCGACCCCGAGAGCGCGGTCGACGCCGTGCGCGACGCGCTCGTCGAGGCCGTACGGACCCGGCTGTCCGCGCCGCGCCACGTCCCCGGGGCGGACATAGACCCCGGCCCCGTGCCCGGCATGGGACCCGCCGAGCGGCGTGCCGCGCGCGGGATGCCCGTCCCGGGCATCGGAGCGGACCTGTCCGGCGGGCCCGCCTCCGGGACGCTGGCGCTGCTGGCCTCGGGGCTGCCCGGCATGCCGGGCACGGTGCTGGGCCACGGCACGGGTGCGGGGGAGCGGCTGCTGGCGGTCACGTTCAACGACCTCGCCGTCGCGGGGCAGGAGGCCGAGCTGGAGCGGGCGGGCGCGCTGGCGGCGAACCCGCGGCTGCACCACGTGGTCGTGGCGGGTGGCGAGGAGACCCTCCCGTACGCCGACCTGGACGGCCCGCTGACCGACGAACCCGGGTCGTGCCTGGTGTCGGCGGCCCGGCACCGCGCGCGGCTGGCGTCCGGCAGCGCGGACCACTTCACGGGCTACGGAGCACGTCAGGTCCTCGACGCCCATCCGGCCCGGCTGGCCGACCTGCTGATGGACCGCCGGCGGCGTCATCTCGTGCGGCCGGTCGCCGCGCTGGCCAAGGCCGACGGTTCGGTGCTGGTCCCCGCGCGCGTGTACGCGGCGGCGCGACGGCTGTCCCGTACGCCGTACCGCTCGGGTATCGAGTCCCTGGCCGAGCGTCTGCTCGACCACCGGCCGGACGACGGCCTCGACGCGCCCGGTGGCGCGGTGGAGGCCTCGCTCGCCGCGCTGACCTGGGGCAGACCCGGTCCGGCCGCGCGCTGGCTGACCGGTGAGGCACTCGCTGAAGTATCGGTTCGCCTTCAGGCGTCCACACACCGGTCGGAACTGGTGGGACCGGGACAGCGGCCGGGTGACTTCCGGGCGCGTGCGGCGCTGGCACGGCACGCGGCGGACCTGCGGGTACTGGAGCAGGCCGCGGAGATCCGCTTCCAGCGGCTGCACGCGCCCTTCCTCGACAACCAGGTCGTGCGCGCGGCCCGCGCACTGCCCGAGGCGCTGCGGGTTCGCCCCGGGGCGCGGGCGGCGATCCTGCGTACGGTGCTGGAGGGCGCCGGCGTACGGGAGCTGCCGCCCGGGTGGGGCGTACCGACCCAGGCGACCGAGGCGGCCGCGGCCCGAACGGGCCTGAGAGTGGCGGCGGACACCCTGGTGACGCTGTTCGACACGCCCCTCCTCGCGGAAGCGGGCCTGGTCGAGGCCCGCGTGGTCCGCAAGGCCCTGCGCTCTGCGGCGGCCGGCGAACCCCTCCCCCTGGACGGCCTCGCCGACCTGGTCTCCCTGGAACTCTGGCTCCGCCGTCTCCTGGCCCGCCGAGGCACGTGCTGGACGGGCACGCCCGCTCGCCAGCGGGCAGTACCGGCGGGGATCGCACCGCAGCGGGGGCGCTGGGGCGGGGGCCGGAGGGCGGGGCTAGCGCATAGCTGCGGGCATGCGTGCCGCTCCGCTGCGGGCATGCGTGCCGCTAGGGGCGGCACGGGTGGGCGGTGGGGGTCCCCCCGCTCATGGGGTCCCCCGCTCATGGGGGTCCCCCCCCGGCTCGAGCGAAGCCGAGAGTGGGGGAGAAGCCGAGAGTGGGGGAGGCACCCCGCACCGCCGGGCTGCGGACCCACCCGACTCCAGCACCGACGCCGAGCACCCGAAAACCCACCCCGCAGCAACACCCCGGCCTCGAAAACCCCGTAGCCCCCACCCCCACCCCAGCGACAATGACCCCGTGCGGTACAGAATCCTGGGCACCACCACGGCAGAGGACCCCCACGGGACAGCCATCCCCCTCGGCGGCCCCCGCATCCGCGCCCTGCTCACGGCCCTGGCCCTGCGCCCCTCCCACCCCACACCACCCCACACGCTGATCGACGAGGTATGGGCGGACGACCCACCCCAGGACGCCCCCGCCGCCCTCCAGGCCCTCATCGCCCGCCTCCGCCGCGCCCTCGGCAAGGACGCCGTGACGACCTCCCCGTCCGGCGGCTACCGACTCACGGCCACGCACGACGACATCGACCTCTTCGTCTTCGAACGGCTCGTCCAGCAGGGCACCGACGCCCTCGCCGCCGACGCCCCCGCCCTCGCGGAACGGCACCTCGACGATGCGCTCGCCCTCTGGCGCGGCCCCGCCCTCGCCGACCTGACCGACCGCTCCGCCGCCACCCGCCCGGAGGCCACGCGCCTGGAGGCGGCCCGGGCCCGGGCCGAGGCCCGCCTACGGCTCGGCCGCGCGCCGGACGTCGTACCGGAACTGCGGGAACTGACCGCCGTACACCCGTACGACGAGCACCTGCACGCGCTCCTCATACGTGCCCTGCGCGACACCGGCCGGCAAGCCGACGCCCTCGCCGCGTACGAGTCGGCCCGCCGAGCCCTCGCCGAAGGCCTGGGCACCGACCCGGGCCCGCAGTTGCGCGCCCTGCACGCCGAACTGCTCGGCGCACGGCCCGCGCAGGACAGCAAGCCCTCGTCAACGCCCCCCGCCCGGCCCGAGCGCACCGGCAACATCCGCCCCCGTCTGACCTCTTTCGTCGGCCGGGAACCCGAGATCAGCGCCATCCGTTCGGATGTGCACAGGGCCCGGCTCGTCACCCTCACCGGGCCGGGCGGCTCCGGCAAGACCCGTCTCGCCGAGGAGGCCGCCGCCGGGCTGCCGCAGGCCTGGCTGGCCGAGCTCGCCCCGCTCGACCGGCCGGAGGCGGTGCCCGGAGCGGTGGTCAGTGCGCTCGGACTGCGCGAGACCGTGCTGCTGACCAGCGAGCTGACGGCTGGGCCGGTCGACCCGGTCGCCCTGCTCGTGGAGTACTGCGCCCCGCGCAGCCAGGTCCTGATCCTCGACAACTGCGAGCATGTCATCGGCGCCGCCGCCCACCTCGCCGAAACCCTGCTGACCCGCTGCCCCGGACTCACGATCCTCACCACCAGCCGGGAACCCCTGGGCGTGCCGGGCGAGTTGGTCCGTCCGGTCGAGCCGCTGCGCCCGGACCAGGCCCGCCGGCTGTTCGCGGAGCGCGCCGCCGCCGTCCGTCCCGACTCGGACGCCGCGCTCCGTGACGAGCGGGCGGTGGCGGAGATCTGCCGGCGGCTGGACGGTCTGCCGCTCGCCATCGAGCTGGCGGCGGCCCGGCTCCGGCTGCTCACACCCCGGCAGATCGCCGACCGGCTCGACGACCGCTTCCGCCTCCTCACCTCCGGGAGCCGTACGGTGCTGCCCCGCCAGCAGACCCTGCGTGCCGTCGTCGACTGGTCGTGGGACCTGCTCGACGAGGCCGAGCGGACGATGCTGTGCGAGGTGTCCGTGTTCGCGGGCGGCTGGGACCTCGCCGCGGCCGAGGCGGTGTGCACCGGGCCCGCCGCCGAGCTGATCGGGGCGCTCGTCGACAAGTCCCTCGTCGTGGCCGCCCCGGGGACGGCGATGGCTCAGCCGGCATGCGGTACCGCCTGCTGGAGACCATCCACGAGTACGCGGTCGAGCGAGCCGCCGAGGTTCCTCGGCTGCGGACAGCGGCCGAGCTCAGGCACCACGAGTGGGTGCGCGCGCTCGTCGAGCGGGCCGACCCGCTGCTGCGCTCCACCGGGCAACTTCCCTGGATCTCCCTCCTGGAGACCGAGCTGGACAACATCCGCGCGGCCCTCGACCGGACCCTCACCGCCGGGGACGAGGCCGAGGCCGGGGCCCTCGCCCTGGCCATGGGCTGGTTCTGGTGGCTGCGCACCTACCGGCACGAGGGCCTGGCGTGGCTCGACCGCATCCTGCGACTGGGGGCGGCGATGGATGCCACGGGGCGTGTGCCGTCCGGCGGCGCGCCGGGCGTGCCCGACCCCGTCGACCACTTCCTCACCGCCCCGGAGGGGGAAGCGGAACATCCGCTGCACGCCCTGCGGATGCAACTGCGCATGCTGCATCTGTTCTTCATGGCCGAGGACACGCCCATGGACGCGTTCGCGGGCGGGCGGCGCCAGTATGTGACGCGGGTGTGGGCCTACTTCGAGTCCGGCGGACCGCAGGCGGCCCGGGTCCCGGGGCTCGTCTGGCCGATGATCGCCTCCTTCATGGGGGAGCTGGGGGACGTCCGCGCCGCCATGGACTCCGCCGTCGCCAACTGCCGTGCCCATGGCGGCGACTGGGAGACCGCCGTCGCTCTGATGTTCCGTACGCACATGGTGGTCGACGCCCCCGGCGACCTGGACGGCGTCGACGACGACCTCGCGGAACTGCGCACCCTCAGCCGCCGTGCCGGAGACCGCTGGCTGCGGGCTCAGGTGTGCAGCGCGGCCGGCGAGGCCGCCATGGCACGCGGCCGTTTCGAGGAGGCCAAGGGGGAGTACGGGGAGGCTCTGCGGCTCGCCTACGAGGTGGGCGCGTACGCCGAGTCACCGTTCCTCATCGCCCGGCTCGCCGAGATCGCCTACCGCGCGGGGGACCGCCCGGCCGCGCTGGCGGCCCTGGACGAGGCGAGCGCCGCCGCCGACCGATACGTCGTGCCCGACTCCAAGGCGTTCGTCCTGCTGCTGCGGGCCCAGCTGGCTCACGAGGAGGGGCACACAGCGCGGGCGCGCGAGTGCTGCGAGGCGGCGCGCGGGGAGGCCGCGCGTGGCACACCGCCGCCCCAGTTCATGGTGATGCTG
Source organism: Streptomyces sp. CA-179760 (assembly GCF_050937045.1). Taxonomy (NCBI): domain Bacteria; kingdom Bacillati; phylum Actinomycetota; class Actinomycetes; order Kitasatosporales; family Streptomycetaceae; genus Streptomyces; species Streptomyces sp. CA-179760. The sequence continues at coordinate 4,572,250 of NZ_JBNJLZ010000001.1, read as the reverse complement.
GATCTGATCGACGCCGTGATCACGGCGAGCGAGACCGCTCCGGAGCCCGCCCTGGCCAAACTGGCCGGAGCCCTGCGCGATGCGGTGGACCGGCGGTGCTCCGACGTGATCCGGGCGACGGTCGTGGACAGCGCGGCTGGAGTGCTTGCCGACCTCGGCGACTTCCCGCGGGCGGCACGGCTGCTCGGCGCCGGCGACCACTGGCGGGCCGGCCGCCCCCGCCCGATGCCGGAACACGCCCACGTGGAACGGACCGCATCCGCCGCTCGGGCCGCCCTGGGCAGTGCCCGGTGCGACTCGGAGCGCGCCTTGGGCGCGGGTCTCACCGCTGACGACGTCCTGCGCGAGCTGGCAGAGGCGAGCGGTTCGTACACCGCCGAACCACGCTAGGCGCAGGTGAACTTCGACTCAGCCCAGTCGGCCAGGGCCACGTTGTCGAGGGCGCCGCGCGGTTCCACGACCAGCCGTACGGTGCTGCGGCCGGTCAGGTTCACATGGACGGGGACGGCCGGGTCCCCGGCCTCGATCAGCCCGGACCGCCACAGCCGGACCCCGTCGGCGTAGACGGAGAAGCGCACCTTGCCGAGCCTCAGCGTCAGGTCGTCCACCCCGACGAGCGCGTCGTAAGAGGAGCAGGAGCGGTTGAGGTCGATGTTGACGGAGGAGCGGCCGTGCACGGTGACGCCGTGCGCGTACCGCTGGTCGCCGACCGACATGCCGTACCGCTTCCAGACCCAGCTGCTCGCCCCGATCCGCATCTCGGGCTCGGTGCCGTCGCCGCTGATGTCGTACGAGAGTTCGCTCCACTGGTAGACGACCGGGGCGGGCGGCGCCTCGGTCGGGGGCGCTGTGGGTGTGGGTGCCGGGGGCGGTGTCGGCTTCGGGGACGCGGGCGGCGGCGGGGTGGGCTTGGGCGCCGGTGCCGGCGTTGTGGCCGAGGACCGGGTGGGAAGCGGGCCGGTCCCCGGCGCGGCCGGCGTCGGCGCGGGCGTCTCGGCGCGCGCGGGCACGATCCCCGGGGGCCGCGGCCCGGGCTCCCTCTCCGAGGGTGAGGGCGTGGGCGTGGGCTCACCGGGCCGCACGACCGGCGACGTCGGGGAAGCCGGGGAAGGGGGAGGTGTCCTCGCCTCCTCCTTCGGCTTCTCGTTGCCGGCCAGGGCCATCACCACGGCGGCCACGACTCCCACGGCGACCACACCGGCCGCGATACCGGCCTTCACCGGCGCGCCGACCCCCTCGGAAGCCGCCGCACCACCGCTTCCGGCCCCACCGGACGAACCGGCACCTGTTCCCGCTCCTGCCCCGGCGCCCGCTGCCGCGCCGGACGATCCTCCGCCCGCCGTCGCGGCCGCCCCCGCGGCACCGGCCGCCCCCGCGCTTCCGGCGAGGAGCCCGGCCACCTTGGCGTACCCGGCGGCACCGAACCAGCCGAGGACGGCGACCGGTACGACCGCGGGGATGCCACCGGCCACTTCCGCGATCTGGATCGCGGCCAGCCGGCACTTCGCGCACTCGTCCAGGTGCTCGCGAAGCCCTCGCTCGGCACGGGTACGCAGCCGCCCGCGGGCGTAGGTACCGAGCTGGTCGGCGTAGCGCGCGCACTCCTCGTCGCCGGTGAGCGTGGCGCTGACGTGGGCCTGGAGGTAGGCCTGCTTGAGGCCCTCACGGGCCCGGCTGGCGAGCACCCGTGTGCCGTTGGCGTCCAGGCCGAAGAGCGTGGCGACCTCGCTGGGCGACTCGTCCTCGACCTCGGTGTGCCACAGCACGGCCTGCCACCGCTCGGGCAGCGACCGGAAGGCCTGCATGGCCATGGACCGCTCGGCCTGGTGCATCGCCCGGACGTCCGCGCCCAGTTCGATCGTGTCGCCGTCGGACACGTCGGGCCCGTGCGCGGACTGGGCGGCGAAGACCGCGAAGTCGTCGACGAGCTGTTCCCGCCGTGCCGACCTGGTCCAGGAGGCGGCGACACGCCGCATGGAGGTGAGCAGGTACGCGCGCACGGCGTGCTGAGGGCCGGAGCCGCCGCGCACCGCCTGGAGCATGCGGGCGAAGACCTCGGCGGTCAGGTCGTCCGCGGTGTGCGCGTCACGGCAGCAGGTCCGGGCGTACCGGCGCACGGCCTGCGCATGGCGCCGGTACAGCTCCTCGTACGCCGTGTCGTCGCCCGAACGCATCCTGTCGATGAGTTCGGCGTCGGCCGGCGGGACCTCGCGGGGCGGTGGCAGGACGCTGTCCTCGTGCCGGTCGCGCTGTGCCGGGACCGAGCCGTCGGCGGGGTGCCCGCCCGGCGGGACGCTCGCGCGGCCGCCCTGGCTCGGTACCTGCTCGTCCCGCCCGTCAACGCTCATCGCGGAAAGCCCCCGCCAGCCGCCCAACCCGTCCAGACCACCGGGTCAGAGTGCCACAAGGGCTCCGGGGCGGGACCCCGGAGCTCGGACGATCACTCATCCGTGGGGATTTATCGCACATCGGTACTAGCCATCACCCATTCGGGGAAGGCTCCCCTGTTACTCCGGGTCCCTCCGGGCCCATCCACTTCATGGCCGATCACGGCCGCGAGCGCAGCCCCTCCAGCAGGATGTCCAGCAGCCGGGCCGAGGCGGCCGCCTGCTGCGCCGCGTCCGGCAGCGAGGGTGCGGCGGTCGCGATCACCAGCAGCACGTCCGACACCGACACGTCCGGCCGCAGCTCACCCGCCGCCCGAGCCCGCTCCACGAGCTGGCCCACGACCTCGAGCAGCGCCGACGCCCCGGCGTCGTCCTCCCCGGCGACCGCCGGTACCGCGGCGACCGCCACCGGCTCCTCCGGAACCAGCCGCAGCTCCGTCGTGCCCGGCTGCGTCCGCTGCTGCGGCACCCGCGCCTGAACGGCACGGTCCTCCTCGACCGAGACCCGCAGCACCTGCGGCGGCAGCAGCCGCCCGGCGCCGGAGGCCACCGACGTACGCAGGAAGCGCGAAAGAGCCGACCACGGCTCGTCCTCCTGCCCGAGCGCCGCACGCGCCTGGTCGGTCAGCCGGGAGGTCTCCTCCTCGGCTATCCGCCGCACCAGGACGTCCTTGCTCGGGAAGCGCCGGTACACCGTGCCCACACCGACCCGCGCGCGGCGCGCCACGTCCTCCATCGGCGCGCCGTACCCCAGCTCGCCGAAGACCTCGCGCGCCGCACGCAGCACGTGCTCCAGATTGCGCTGTGCGTCCACGCGCAGCGGTGTCGTGCGCGGGCCGTCCCCGCGTCCGCCGCCCACCGCCGCGCTCAGCGTCGCGCCACCCGCCGCAAGAGCGGATGCGGACGACCAATGAGAATCCTGAACATGCATACGTATTCCCCCGGTGATGACGTCTCCCCCCGGAGACTCCCCGCCATTCGATCCGGGACGAGGGAACAGGCCCGGGTCCGCGGGTCCGCCCGTCGCGGACCCGGTGAGCACATCCCCCTACACCCCGTCGACACACGAACATAGTTGAGAGGGAGTCAATTCAGAAGGGGCACGTTCCGCACGGAGCGCCCACCGATCGGAGTACGGGCCGCATACGTCCTGAATGTGCCCCTGCGCGCCCCCCGCACCACCCCAGCTGACCTGCGCGTTTCCATCACAGCTCGATAATCCGGCCAACTCCGTGCGCTCTTCCGCTCCGGTCACACAATTGGTCGAGGCTGTGGACAAACGCAAGCGGCGGGTGCGTCATGGGATGGTGAAGGAACGTGCGCGCATTCTCGTTGTCGGTGGTGGCTACGTCGGGATGTACACGGCCCTGCGCCTGCAGCGCAGACTGAAACGGGAACTGGACCGGGGCGAGGTGGAGATCACGGTCGTCACCCCCGACCCGTACATGACGTACCAGCCCTTCCTCCCCGAGGCCGCCGCCGGCGCCATCTCGCCCCGCCACGTCGTGGTACCGCTGCGCCGCGTCCTCGACCGGTGCCGCGTCGTCATCGGCGAGGCGACCGCCGTCGACCACGCGAAACGCACCGCCACCATCAGCACCCTCGCCACCGCGGAGGAGGGCACGGGCGGAGAGCGGCTCCCCTACGACGAACTCGTCCTCGCCCCCGGCTCCGTCTCGCGCACCCTGCCGGTCCCCGGCCTCGCCGACCACGGCATCGGCTTCAAGACCGTCGAGGAGGCCATCGGCCTGCGCAACCACGTCATCGAGCAGATGGACATCGCCTCCTCCACCCGCGACCCCGCGATCCGCGACGCGGCCCTCACCTTCGTCTTCGTCGGCGGCGGCTTCGCCGGTGTGGAGGCGCTCGGCGAACTCGAGGACATGGCCCGCTACGCCGCGCGCTACTACCACAACATCCGGCCCGAGGACATGAAGTGGATCCTCGTCGAGGCCTCGGACCGCATCCTGCCCGAGGTCGGCGAGGAGATGGGCCGCTACACCGTCACCGAACTGCGCCGCCGCAACATCGACGTACGCCTGCGGACCCGCCTGGACTCCTGCGCGGACCGGGTGGCGGCCCTCAGCGACGGCGCCCGCTTCCCCACCCGTACGGTCGTCTGGACGGCCGGCGTGAAACCCCACCCGGTCCTCGCCGCCTCCGACCTGCCCCGCAACGACCGCGGCCGGCTCAGGTGCACCCCGGAGCTGACGATCGAGGGCACCACGCACGCGTGGGCGGCGGGAGACGCCGCGGCCGTCCCCGACGTCACCGCGGAGAAGGCGGGCGCCGAATGCGCCCCCAACGCCCAGCACGCCGTCCGCCAGGCCCGGGTCCTCGGCGACAACATAGTGCACGCCCTGCGCGGCGAACCCCTCACCACCTACACCCACAAGTACGTCGGCTCGGTCGCCTCCCTGGGCCTGCACAAGGGCGTCGCCCACGTCTACGGACGCAAGCTCAAGGGCTACCCCGCCTGGTTCATGCACCGCGCCTACCACCTCAGCCGCGTGCCCACCTTCAACCGCAAGGCGCGCGTGCTCGCCGAATGGTCCCTGGCCGGCCTGTTCAAACGGGAGATCGTCTCCCTGGGTTCACTCGAACACCCCCGGGCGGAGTTCGAACTCGCGGCCGGTGGAAAGCCTTCTCAAGACCCCCCGCACAACCCGAAGGGGTCGTCCTGACCGGACCCAGGAACTCCACCGGCCGGCCCGGCGTCTGACGGATGCCGGTCCGGTCCGCACACTGCCAGACTGGTCCACCACCGCGGGCGTGCCACCGCTCGCCCCGGTGCGGGCCCCCGGGGCCCCGGCCGGTTCCGGTGCCGGCCGCCGACGACTACACGAGGCAAGGATTCGTGAACTTCACGCGCTGGAGCGCCCGGCTCCCCGGAACGCAGCGCCGCGCCGCAGCGCGGACCGAGCAGACGGCCTCCCCGGACCGGCGGGGGGACGGCTCCGTACCCGCCGCCCGCGCCGAACAACTGACTGACGAGACACCGTCCGTACCCGCCGTCGACGAACTGCGGGTGCGCGAGGTCCTCGACCGCGTCCCGTCCCTCGTCGCCCTGGTCCACGGTCCCGACCACCGCATCGCCTACGTCAACGACGCCTACACGACCGCCTTCGGCGCACGCCCCCTGGGCGAACCCGCCAGCGAGGTCCTCCCGGAGCTGGACGCCCTCGGCCTGTTCCCCCTCCTGGACCAGGTCCAGCGCAGCGGCAAGCCCCGCACGGTGAAGTCCCGCAAGGCCCCCGACGGCCGCTCCTACACCTTCACCTGCACCCCGGTCGCCCAGGGCGACGGCGGCAGCGAAGGCCGCGGCGTCCTCGTCTTCGCCACTGACGTCACCGACCACGCCGAAGCCGCCGAACGCCTGCGCGCCAGCGAACGCCGCCAGCGCGAAACAGCGGTGACCCTGCAGAGATCCCTGCTCCCCCAGGAACTCGAAGAACCCGACGACCTGCGCATCGCCGCCACCTACCACCCCGGCGGCACGGAGGCCGCGGTCGGCGGCGACTGGTACGACGTCATCACCCTGGGCGGCGGCCGCACGGCCCTGGTCATCGGCGACGTCATGGGCCGCGGCGTCCGGGCGGCGGCGGTGATGGGCCAGCTCCGCACGGCGGTCCGCGCCTACGCCCGCCTCGATCTGCCCCCGCACGAGGTCCTGCAGCTCCTCGACGGCCTGGCAGCCGAGATCGACGCCAACCAGATCGCCACCTGCGCATACGCGGTCCACGACCCGAACGAGGGCAAGCTGGTCTACGCCTCGGCCGGCCACCTCCCCATCCTGGTCCGCGACGAGAACGGCACGGTCCTGCGCGCCGAGGAACCCACCGGCCCCCCGCTCGGCACCGGGGGCTGGATGCACTCCTCCGGCTCGATCCCCCTCAGCCCCGGCTCCACGGCCGTCCTCTACACGGACGGCCTGGTCGAGCGCCGGGACGCCGACCTGGACGAGGGCATCGCCGCCCTGGAACGCGCCCTGGCAGGCGCCACCGGCACACCCCAGGTCGTCTGCGACCGCCTGGTCCGCTCGGCGGGCGTGACCCCCGACCATGACGACGACGTGGCCGTCCTGGTCCTCCAGCACCCCGCCCGCAAAGGTGCGGAGGGCGAGCTCTTCCGCAACGCCGCCCTGGAACTCCTGGGCGGCGTGGAAGCGGCCCCACGCGCGCGTGCCTTCGCCTCCGGCGTCCTGACCAGCTGGCGCTTCCCCACCGACCTGCACGACCTGGGCGTCCTGGCCACCAGCGAACTGGTCGCCAACTCCCTCCAGCACGGCACCCCGCCGATGCGCCTGCGTCTGCGCCGCACCGACCGCCGCCTGATCATCGAGGTCACCGACGGCGACGACCACCTCCCCCGGCGCCGCCGCGCGGAACCGGGCGACGAGTCGGGCCGCGGCATCGCCATCGTCGCCACGATCGCGTCGAACTGGGGCTGCAGACGCACCCCGGGCGGCGGCAAGGCGGTGTGGTGCGAATTCGCCCTGCCGCGCACCGGGCCGTCGTAGCCGGGCAGGATCAGACGTCAGCGGAAACGGGCGCCCCACCCCGCGCCACGACCCTGCTCTTCGCGAGCCACGGCTGATCCTGCGCGTCGGTCAGCTGCCGCCCCAACCGCACGGCCAGGACGGTGATCCCGAGGGAGAACACCAGGAACGCCACGATGTACGGCGCGTGCAGCGAGGCCCCCAGCGGCCCGCCCACCGCCGGCCCGACCGCCAGCGCGAGCTGCTTGACCAGGGCGAACGCCGAGTTGTACTGCCCGGCCATCCCCTCCGGCGCGAGATCCGCGACGAGCGGGGCCACGGTCGGAGACAGCATTGCCTCGCCCAGCCCGAACAAGGCGTACGTCGAGACGAACGCGGCCGTCGCCATCTCCTGGCTTCCGTGCCCGAGCCCCGCGTACCCGGCGACGGCCCATGCCACGGCCCAGATCAGCCCCACGGCCGCGATCACCCGCGACCGCCTCCGCCGCTCCACGAACCGCAGTACCGCGAACTGCGCGATGACGATCACCAGCGTGTTCGCCGCGAGCGCGGTCCCCAGCGCCGACGTCGATATCCCGGCCGCCTCGACCCCGTACGCGCTCAGCCCCGACTCGAACTGCCCGTAGCAGGCGAAGAACAACACGAAGCCCAGCACACACAGCTGCACCATGGCCCGATTGCCCAGCAGCTGCTTCCAGCTGCCCCGCCCCGAAGCCACGGGCGCGTCTTCGATCCGCGGAGCATGCGGCATCCGCACGGTCACCATCACCACGACCAGCAGCAGGAACATCGCCGCCTCGATCGCGAAGAGGAGGGTGAAGGAGGCGGCACTGGTCGTGTCGACCAGATGACCACCGATGAGGCCACCGACACCGAGCCCGAGGTTCTGCAGGAAGAACTGCGTGGCGAACGCGCGCGACCGGGTCTCCGCCGTCGAGCAGTCCACGATCATCGTGGCCAGCGCCGGCTGCATCACGGCCTGCCCGGCCCCCAACAGGGCAGCCGACACCAGCACGGCCGCCGCACTGCTCGCCATCCCCAGGCTCAGGGCACCTATGGCTGCGGTGATCAGGGCGGTGAGCAGCACCGGCAGCGGGCCACGCCGGACGATGGCCCGCCCGGCGAACGGCAGCACGACCAGCGCGGCCACAGCGAAGACGGCGAGCACGAGCCCCGCCGTCATGGCTCCCAGCCCCCGCACCTGCGCCACATAGACGTACAGGTACGGGACCGTGAAGCCGAGCCCGAACGCGCTGAGTGCGTTACCCACGTGAATCCGGCGCATCGCTGCGCCCATCGCCCTGGTCACGTTCACCTCTTCCAAGAGTTAGGAGTGAAGACTTCGAAGCTAAAGTTCGAAGCTAAAGAGTACATACCCAAGGACTTCAAGGCAAAGAACGGCCGTGCCATACTGCCGCCATGGGCGACACCCCCGGCCCCAGCGAGCCGACCCTCGAAGAACAGATCGCCGCGTACCAGCGCGAGTTCCAGGACCTCGACCCCCAGGTGGAGCAGATCGTCTCGGCCCTCTCCCGCCTGAACCGCCGCATGAACGTCGCCTACGGCCGTCAGACCTCGACCCTCGGCATCAGCAACACGGAGTGGGAGGTTCTCAAAGCCCTCGTCCTCTCCGGCGCTCCCTACCGTCTGGGCCCCAGCGACCTCGCCAAGCGCCTCGGCCTCACCCCGGCCGCCATGACCCATCGCATCGACCGCATGGTCGGCGAAGGGCTGGTTACCCGGGAGCGAGACGAGACCAACCGCGTACGAGTCATCGTGGAGCTGACATCCGAGGGGCGTGAGAAGTGGCTGGAGGCAATGCGCCTGGCGACGGTCTTCGAGGAGGACCTGCTCCAGGATCTGACCCCCGTCGAGCGCACCGCGCTCGGCGGCGTCCTCACCCGCCTGTTGCGCAGGGTGGAAGACGCCCAGCCGGACGCCGGCGGCCGCCTCTCGGATCTGGACTGATGGCCTGACGGCCACACAAAAGATCTTGACAAGGGCCGCTTGACACCCCCCTGCCTGATCCGTAAAGTTCTTCGGGTTGCCGCGGAGCCGTAACGGTTCTGCGACGGCACTTTCGCCGCTCAAGCGGCACCCAACCACCAGCAAGATCGCTCCCAGCGGGGTTGATTTGGGCGTGCCCGAATTCAATTCGAATTGGGACTCGACGGCCTGATCGACTCGACACTGGCTCGATTTGGGAAACGGCGAGAGACCGCGCTAAGGTTGGACACGTCGGAACGGCCCAACAGCCGCAAAGACAACTCCCGCTGACTGGGAATCAGGCCCGAAAGGATCTGATAGAGTCGGAACCGCCGGAAAGGGAAACGCGGAAGCGGGAACCTGGAAAGCACCGAGGAAATCGGATCGGAAAGATCTGATAGAGTCGGAAACGCAAGACCGAAGGGAAGCGCCCGGAGGAAAGCCCGAGAGGGTGAGTACAAAGGAAGCAACCGTTCCTTGAGAACTCAACAGCGTGCCAAAAGTCAACGCCAGATATGTTGATACCCCGTCTCCAGCATTCGCTGGGACGAGGTTCCTTTGAAAAAACACAGCGAGGACGCTGTGAACGGTCGGGCCTATTCCGCCTGACTGTTCCGCTCTCGTGCTGTGGCACCGGATTACCGGTACACATTCACGGAGAGTTTGATCCTGGCTCAGGACGAACGCTGGCGGCGTGCTTAACACATGCAAGTCGAACGATGAAGCCCTTCGGGGTGGATTAGTGGCGAACGGGTGAGTAACACGTGGGCAATCTGCCCTTCACTCTGGGACAAGCCCTGGAAACGGGGTCTAATACCGGATAACACTTCCACTCTCCTGAGTGGAAGTTAAAAGCTCCGGCGGTGAAGGATGAGCCCGCGGCCTATCAGCTTGTTGGTGAGGTAATGGCTCACCAAGGCGACGACGGGTAGCCGGCCTGAGAGGGCGACCGGCCACACTGGGACTGAGACACGGCCCAGACTCCTACGGGAGGCAGCAGTGGGGAATATTGCACAATGGGCGAAAGCCTGATGCAGCGACGCCGCGTGAGGGATGACGGCCTTCGGGTTGTAAACCTCTTTCAGCAGGGAAGAAGCGAAAGTGACGGTACCTGCAGAAGAAGCGCCGGCTAACTACGTGCCAGCAGCCGCGGTAATACGTAGGGCGCGAGCGTTGTCCGGAATTATTGGGCGTAAAGAGCTCGTAGGCGGCTTGTCACGTCGGTTGTGAAAGCCCGGGGCTTAACCCCGGGTCTGCAGTCGATACGGGCAGGCTAGAGTTCGGTAGGGGAGATCGGAATTCCTGGTGTAGCGGTGAAATGCGCAGATATCAGGAGGAACACCGGTGGCGAAGGCGGATCTCTGGGCCGATACTGACGCTGAGGAGCGAAAGCGTGGGGAGCGAACAGGATTAGATACCCTGGTAGTCCACGCCGTAAACGGTGGGCACTAGGTGTGGGCAACATTCCACGTTGTCCGTGCCGCAGCTAACGCATTAAGTGCCCCGCCTGGGGAGTACGGCCGCAAGGCTAAAACTCAAAGGAATTGACGGGGGCCCGCACAAGCGGCGGAGCATGTGGCTTAATTCGACGCAACGCGAAGAACCTTACCAAGGCTTGACATACACCGGAAACGTCTGGAGACAGGCGCCCCCTTGTGGTCGGTGTACAGGTGGTGCATGGCTGTCGTCAGCTCGTGTCGTGAGATGTTGGGTTAAGTCCCGCAACGAGCGCAACCCTTGTCCCGTGTTGCCAGCAAGCCCCTTCGGGGGTGTTGGGGACTCACGGGAGACCGCCGGGGTCAACTCGGAGGAAGGTGGGGACGACGTCAAGTCATCATGCCCCTTATGTCTTGGGCTGCACACGTGCTACAATGGCCGGTACAATGAGCTGCGATACCGCGAGGTGGAGCGAATCTCAAAAAGCCGGTCTCAGTTCGGATTGGGGTCTGCAACTCGACCCCATGAAGTCGGAGTCGCTAGTAATCGCAGATCAGCATTGCTGCGGTGAATACGTTCCCGGGCCTTGTACACACCGCCCGTCACGTCACGAAAGTCGGTAACACCCGAAGCCGGTGGCCCAACCCCTTGTGGGAGGGAGCTGTCGAAGGTGGGACTGGCGATTGGGACGAAGTCGTAACAAGGTAGCCGTACCGGAAGGTGCGGCTGGATCACCTCCTTTCTAAGGAGCACTTCTAGGCAGCCGCAAGGTTGTCCAGAGGCCAGTACATCAGCGAATGTCTGATGCTGGTTGCTCATGGGTGGAACGTTGACTATTCGGCACACTTGATCGTCTTCTCCTTCTAGTACTGCTCTTCTGAGTGTGGAACGTTGAGGGGAGCGGGGAGTGTGTCGGGCACGCTGTTGGGTGTCTGAGGGAACGAATTTTTCCTCAGTCGCCGGCCCCAGTGCACTCACCTGGTAAGGGTGGGGTGATGGGTGGCTGGTCGTTGTTTGAGAACTGCACAGTGGACGCGAGCATCTGTGGCCAAGTTTTTAAGGGCGCACGGTGGATGCCTTGGCACCAGGAACCGATGAAGGACGTGGGAGGCCACGATAGTCCCCGGGGAGTCGTCAACCAGGCTTTGATCCGGGGGTTTCCGAATGGGGAAACCCGGCAGTCGTCATGGGCTGTCACCCTTGCCTGAACACATAGGGCAAGTGGAGGGAACGCGGGGAAGTGAAACATCTCAGTACCCGCAGGAAGAGAAAACAACCGTGATTCCGGGAGTAGTGGCGAGCGAAACCGGATGAGGCCAAACCGTATGCGTGTGAGACCCGGCAGGGGTTGCGTATACGGGGTTGTGGGATCTCTCTTTTACGGTCTGCCGGCCGTGAGACGAGTCAGAAACCGTTGATGTAGGCGAAGGACATGCGAAAGGTCCGGCGTAGAGGGTAAGACCCCCGTAGTCGAAACGTCAACGGCTCGTTTGAGAGACACCCAAGTAGCACGGGGCCCGAGAAATCCCGTGTGAATCTGGCGGGACCACCCGCTAAGCCTAAATATTCCCTGGTGACCGATAGCGGATAGTACCGTGAGGGAATGGTGAAAAGTACCGCGGGAGCGGAGTGAAATAGTACCTGAAACCGTGTGCCTACAAGCCGTGGGAGCGTCGGATGGAAGCTTGCTTCCATCTCGTGACTGCGTGCCTTTTGAAGAATGAGCCTGCGAGTTTGCGGTGTGTTGCGAGGTTAACCCGGGTGGGGAAGCCGTAGCGAAAGCGAGTCCGAACAGGGCGTTTCAGTAGCACGCTCAAGACCCGAAGCGGAGTGATCTAGCCATGGGCAGGTTGAAGCGGAGGTAAGACTTCGTGGAGGACCGAACCCACCAGGGTTGAAAACCTGGGGGATGACCTGTGGTTAGGGGTGAAAGGCCAATCAAACTCCGTGATAGCTGGTTCTCCCCGAAATGCATTTAGGTGCAGCGTCGTGTGTTTCTTGCCGGAGGTAGAGCACTGGATAGGCGATGGGCCCTACCGGGTTACTGACCTTAGCCAAACTCCGAATGCCGGTAAGTGAGAGCGCGGCAGTGAGACTGTGGGGGATAAGCTCCATGGTCGAGAGGGAAACAGCCCAGAGCATCGACTAAGGCCCCTAAGCGTACGCTAAGTGGGAAAGGATGTGGAGTCGCAGAGACAACCAGGAGGTTGGCTTAGAAGCAGCCACCCTTGAAAGAGTGCGTAATAGCTCACTGGTCTAGTGATTCCGCGCCGACAATGTAGCGGGGCTCAAGCGTACCGCCGAAGTCGTGTCATTGCGATAGATACCCCCAACGGGGATCGTGATGGGTAGGGGAGCGTCGTCTGCCGGGTGAAGCAGCCGCGTAAGCGAGTTGTGGACGGTTGACGAGTGAGAATGCAGGCATGAGTAGCGATTCACACGTGAGAAACGTGTGCGCCGATTGACTAAGGGTTCCTGGGTCAAGCTGATCTGCCCAGGGTAAGTCGGGACCTAAGGCGAGGCCGACAGGCGTAGTCGATGGATAACCGGTTGATATTCCGGTACCCGCTGTGAAGCGTCAAACATCGAGCATCGTGATGCTAAGGCCGTGAAGCCGTTCCGGACCCTTCGGGGAAAGGAAAGTGGTGGAGCCGCCGAACCAAGCGGTTAGTAGGTGAGTGATGGGGTGACGCAGGAAGGTAGTCCATCCCGGGCGGTGGTTGTCCCGGGGTAAGGGTGTAGGCCGTGGTCTAGGTAAATCCGGATCACTTGTGGCTGAGACCTGATGCCGAGCCGATTGTGGTGAAGTGGATGATCCTATGCTGTCGAGAAAAGCCTCTAGCGAGTTTCATGGCGGCCCGTACCCTAAACCGACTCAGGTGGTCAGGTAGAGAATACCGAGGCGTTCGGGTGAACTATGGTTAAGGAACTCGGCAAAATGCCCCGTAACTTCGGGAGAAGGGGGCCACATCCGGTGATCCGATTTACTCGGTGAGCTGGGGGTGGCCGCAGAGACCAGCGAGAAGCGACTGTTTACTAAAAACACAGGTCCGTGCGAAGCCGTAAGGCGATGTATACGGACTGACGCCTGCCCGGTGCTGGAACGTTAAGGGGACCGGTTAGTCAAGATTCGTCTTGGCGAAGCTGAGAACTTAAGCGCCAGTAAACGGCGGTGGTAACTATAACCATCCTAAGGTAGCGAAATTCCTTGTCGGGTAAGTTCCGACCTGCACGAATGGCGTAACGACTTCTCGACTGTCTCAACCATAGGCCCGGTGAAATTGCACTACGAGTAAAGATGCTCGTTTCGCGCAGCAGGACGGAAAGACCCCGGGACCTTTACTACAGTTTGATATTGGTGTTCGGTTCGGCTTGTGTAGGATAGCTGGGAGACTTTGAAACTCGCACGCCAGTGTGGGTGGAGTCGTCGTTGAAATACCAGTCTGGTCGTGCTGGATGTCTAACCTGGGTCCGTGATCCGGATCAGGGACAGTGTCTGATGGGTAGTTTAACTGGGGCGGTTGCCTCCTAAAGAGTAACGGAGGCGCCCAAAGGTTCCCTCAGCCTGGTTGGCAATCAGGTGTTGAGTGTAAGTGCACAAGGGAGCTTGACTGTGAGACCGACGGGTCGAGCAGGGACGAAAGTCGGGACTAGTGATCCGGCGGTGGCTTGTGGAAGCGCCGTCGCTCAACGGATAAAAGGTACCCCGGGGATAACAGGCTGATCTTCCCCAAGAGTCCATATCGACGGGATGGTTTGGCACCTCGATGTCGGCTCGTCGCATCCTGGGGCTGGAGTCGGTCCCAAGGGTTGGGCTGTTCGCCCATTAAAGCGGTACGCGAGCTGGGTTTAGAACGTCGTGAGACAGTTCGGTCCCTATCCGCTGTGCGCGTAGGAATATTGAGAAGGGCTGTCCCTAGTACGAGAGGACCGGGACGGACGAACCTCTGGTGTGCCAGTTGTTCTGCCAAGGGCATGGCTGGTTGGCTACGTTCGGGAGGGATAACCGCTGAAAGCATCTAAGCGGGAAGCCTGCTTCGAGATGAGTATTCCCACCTCCTTGAGAGGGTAAGGCTCCCAGTAGACGACTGGGTTGATAGGCCGGATATGGAAGCACGGTAACGTGTGGAGTTGACCGGTACTAATAGGCCGAGGGCTTGTCCTCAGTTGCTCGCGTCCACTGTGTTGGTTCTGAAACCACGAACAGCCCCATGCCAGGTGATGGTGTGGTGCGGCAGTTCAACAGTTTCATAGTGTTTCGGTGGTTTTAGCGTTAGGGAAACGCCCGGTTACATTCCGAACCCGGAAGCTAAGCCTTTCAGCGCCGATGGTACTGCAGGGGGGACCCTGTGGGAGAGTAGGACGCCGCCGAACAATTTTTATAGGAAACCCCCGTATCTTCGGATACGGGGGTTTTCTGCGTTTCAGGCCTTGTTTTACGACGGCTCCACCAGCTTCGTGTCGTACGCCAGGATGACCGCCTGGATGCGGTCTCGGGAGCTCGTTTTCGCGAGGATGCGGCCCACGTGGGTTTTCACCGTGGACTCGGCCAGGTGGAGGCGGGTGGCTATCTCCGTGTTCGTCCAGCCCTTGCCGATGACCGTGAGGATTTCCCGTTCCCGGTCGGTGAGGGCGGCGAGACGCGAGTCCTCCTGTGTCATGTCGTCGGCCGAGGGATCGGTCGGCAGGTGGTGGACGTAGGCGTCCAGGAGGCGGCGGGTCAGGCTGGGGGCGACGACGGCGTCGCCGGTGGCCACCGCGCGGATGCCGGAGAGGAGTTCCTCGGGCTGGGCGTCCTTGACCAGGAAGCCGGAGGCGCCGGCACGGAGGCCGGCGTAGGCGTATTCGTCCAGGTCGAAGGTGGTGACGATCAGGATGCGGGTGCGGTCGCCGGCGGCGGCGATGCGGCGGGTCGCCTCGATGCCGTCCAGGCCGGGCATGCGGATGTCCATGAGGACGACGTCGGGGTGGAGCTCCGCTGTCATGCGGACCGCTTCGCTGCCGTTCGCGGCCTCGCCGACGACCGTCATGTCGTCCTGGCTCTCCAGGAGCATGCGGGAGCCGAAGCGCTGAAGGGGCTGGTCGTCGGCGATGAGGACCGTGGTCACTGCGGGGTTTCCTCCGGGAGATGGAGACGGACGCGCCATCCCTGTTCAGGGTGGGGGCGGGGGCCGGCCTCAAGTGTGCCGTCGTACAGGGCGGTTCGCTCACGCATTCCGGGTAGGCCACGACCGGCTCGGGGAGGGTCGTCCGTCCTGCGGCCGTCGCCTGTGTCCGATATGTCGACGGTGACGGCTGCCTTCTCCTCGTAGGACAGCTCTATTTCCGCGGTGGCGCCGGGGCCGGCGTGTTTGAGGGTGTTGGTGAGGGCTTCCTGGATGACGCGGTAGACCGTGAGCTGGCGGCCCGGGGGAGTGTGGGGGTGCCGTGGGTGGTGGTGCGGACGGGGAGGCCTGCGGAGCGTACGCCGTCGAGGAGTTGGTCGAGGTCGGTGAGGCCGGGTTGGGGTGTCAGTTCTGCCTGGTTCTTCTCCTCCTCTCGTAGGACGTCGAGGAGGCGGCGGAGTTCGGTCAGGGCTTGGCGGCTGGTGGTGGCGATGGCGTCGAGGGCCTGGGAAGCGCGTTCGGGGGACTTGGCGGCCGCGTATCTGCCGCCGTCGGCAAGGCCCGTGATGACCGACAGGTTGTGGCCGATGATGTCGTGCATCTCGCGGGCGATGCGGGCGCGTTCGGCGGCTGTGGCGAGTTGAGCCTGCTGGTCGCGTTCGGTCTCCAGACGGTGGGCGCGGTCTTCCAGGGCCTCGGTGTAGTTGCGGCGGGTGCGGACCGTGATGCCGATGAGGGCGGCCACGGTGATGGACATCAGCTGGGAGCCGATCTGCTGGTCCCAGCTGCCCTCGCCGTGGCGGACGACCGATACGAGGACCGGGGCCATCACCAGGGCCGTGGCCCACCACAGGTCGCGCAGGGTACGGCGCAGGGCGATGTGGTAGATCACGGCCAGCTGGAGCAGGGCTGCTTGGAGTGCGGCGCCGGTCCATGCGTTGACGAGGGCGAAGGGCACCGTCGCTGCCAGGACGGTGCCGGGGTGGGTGCGGCGCCGGAGCAGGGGGGCCGAGAGGCCGAGGCTCAGAGTGAGCAGGAGCCAGCCGGGGACGTCCAGGTTGTGCGCGTTGTGGCGCCAGCCTCCGCCGCCGTAGTCGATCAGGGCCGCTGTCACCCAGAAGCCGGTGAAGTGCAGGTCCCACAGCAGCGGGTGGCGTTGGTCGAAGGCGCGCACCTTGCGGGTGATGCGGTGGGCGTAGTCGGTGAGGGGCTCCGGCGCCCTGTCTTCCGTCACGGGGTCCATCGTGAAGGCTCCGATGCCGCGTGTCAGACGTCTCGGTGGCGCAGGACTATGGCCGCTGTCGCGAGGGTCGCCGCCGTCCACAGGAGCATGGCCAGCAGGGCCGAGGTCGGGGAGGTCGCGCCGGGCATGGGCTGGGCGGTGGTGAGGGCTTCCAGGGCCTTGCCGGGGAAGTGGCGGACGACGTCGTCGACGAAGTCGTACGGAAGCATCGCCAGGATCTCCGGGAGGATCATGACGAGGCCGATGAAGGCGCCGATGGCCATCGGGACCGAGCGGAGCAGGGCGCCGATGCCGAGGGCGAGGACGGCGAGCAGGGTGAGGCCGGCCGCGTTGCCGGTAAGGGCGCGCAGGACGCCCGGGTCGCCGAGGGCGGCGGACTGGTCGGTGCCGGAGAGGAAGGACTGGGCGAGGGGAAGGTGAGGAGGTTCGTCGCCAGGGTGAGGGGGAACGCCACCGCGGCCAGGACCGCGGCCTTGGAGTAGAGCACGGGCAGGCGGCGGGGTACTGCGGTCATCGTGGCGCGGATCTGGCCCGTGGAGTACTCGCCGGCGGTGGCCAGGATGCCCAGCACGCCGAGGTTGATCTGGGCGAACTGGGTGCCGAGGAGGACGAAGAGGACCGTGTCCATCTCGCCTTCGCCGGTGCCGTCGTAGGCGGCGCCCAGGCCCGCGCCCATGGCGGCCGTGAGGGCGCTGGTAGCGATGAGGGTGATCCAGGTGGAGCGCAGGGTCCAGAGCTTGTGCCACTCGGAGCGCAGGACGCGGGCCGGGGTCACGCGGTAGGGGAGGGCCGTCGTGGTCATGCTGCCGCTCCTTCCAGGGTCGCCGTGTACTCGACCGCGTCGCGGGTGAGGTCCATGAAGGCCTCTTCCAGGGAAGCGGTGCTCGGGGTCAGTTCGTAGAGGGGGATGCCGTGGGCCGCTGCCGTGCGGCCGATGGTTTCGGCGTCCGTGCCGCGGATGTGGAGGCTGCCGGGGGTGTCGGTGGTGATGTCGATGCCGGGGGCGGTGAGGAGGTCTGCGAGGGTGGCGGCCTCCGGGGTGACGACCTTGGTGGTGCCCGCGCCGGACTCGCGTACGAAGTCGGTGACCGTGGTGTCGGCGAGGAGGCGGCCGCGGCCGATGATGACCAGGTGTTCGGCCGTGAGGGCCATCTCGCTCATCAGGTGGGAGGAGACGAAGACCGTGCGGCCCTCGGCGGCGAGGGACTTGAGGAGGGTGCGGATCCACAGGACGCCCTCGGGGTCGAGGCCGTTGACCGGTTCGTCGAGGACGACGGTGGCCGGGTCGCCGAGGAGGGCGGCGGCGATGCCGAGGCGTTGGCCCATGCCGAGGGAGAAGCCCTTGACGCGGCGGTGGGCGACGTCCGTGAGGCCGGTGAGGGCGAGGACCTGGTCGACACGTGCGCGGGGGATGGCGTGGGTGTGGGCGAGGGCGCGCAGGTGGTGGTAGGCGGTGCGGCCGGGGTGGACCGAGCGGGCCTCCAGCAGGGTGCCGACCTCGGTCAGGGGCGCGGGGTGGGCGGCGTAGGGGCGTCCGCCCACGGTGGCGTGGCCGCGGGTGGGGGCGTCGAGGCCGAGGAGCATCCGCATGGTCGTGGACTTGCCGGCGCCGTTCGGGCCGAGGAAGCCGGTGACGGTGCCGGGGCGGACGGTGAAGGACAGGTCCGTAACGACCGTCCGGGCGCCGTAGCGCTTGGTCAGTTCGTGTGCGGTCAGCATGCTTCGATGCTGGCGTGTGCGGGGGCTGCGGGCGTCGGACCGGCGGCGGTAATCGGGGTGAGGGGTGTCGTACCCGGGTACTACCGTGGCCCGCATGAGCTATGTGATCCGGTCCGTCCGTGCTGATGAGTGGCCCGCGGCGAAGGAGCTGCGGCTCGCGGCGCTGCGGGACCCGGTGGCGCACCTCGCCTTCCTGGAGACGCACGAGGAGGCCGTGGCCAAGCCGGACTCCTTCTGGCAGGAGCGGACGGCGCGGGCCGCCGAAGGGGCGGACGCGGTGCAGCAGATCATCGCCGAGGGGCCGGACGGGCGGTGGGTGGGGACGCTGACCGTGCTGGTGGAGGAGCCCGGGACGACGGACTGGGCCGGGTTCGAGGTGGAGCGGAAGCAGGGGCATGTCGTCGCTGTGTTCGTACGGCCCGAGGAGCGCGGGAGCGGGCTGACCGAGGTGCTGTTCGACGCGGCCCTGGAGTGGTCGTGGGCGCAGGGCCTTGAGCGGGTGCGGCTCATCGTGCACGAGGAGAACGGGCGGGCGCAGCGGTTCTATCGCCGGGCGGGGTTCCTGCCGAGTGGGGTGACCGTGCCGTTGGGGGACGCGGGGGAGCGGGAGTTGGAGTTCGTGCTCGAGCGGGAGTGACGGGGCCCTAGACAGGTAGCTCGTCGTGCGGCCAGCGGGAGCGGCCCTGTTCGCGGGACCGGAGCAGGGCCAGGGTCGGCATGCCCCGGTCCGCTCCGGAGGCCAGCAGCTCCGGCAGCTGGGGAAGCGGAGCCACGGCCGCGACGTCGTCCAGGACGAGCGTCATTGGTGGGTCGAGGCGACCGGCCGATGACCGTTCGGCCATGTGCCGGCCACGCTCGACCACGCTGGAGACGAGGGCCGTCAGGAGGGGCATCGCGCCCGGCTGAGTCCTGGGGTCCTCGATGGATTCCCCCACCACATAAAGCGTGCCCCCTTCGTGGACGAAGGAATCCAAGGCGAGGGCATCACTTCGGTTGGGAGAGCAGGCCTCGCGGATATTGACCGTCGAGAGGGCCGCGAGGGCGCGGGTCGTCAACTGCTGGGCCATGTCCCGGCGTTCGGGGTGGGCGGTGAGAGCGCCTTCGAGTTCGCCTGCCGCGCCGGGGGCCGCCTTGGGGTTCGTACGGAGGATGCGTACGGCGTCCTGGATCTGGGTGCCCTGGGACCAGCGGTGGACGTGGCGGATGGTGCGGCCGTCGATGGCCGCGGCGTGCAGGTAGCTCCGCAGGAGTGTCTCGGCTGTGTCGCTGAGGGCTTGGTCGAGTTTGGCGGTGGGGCGGACAGGGGCGAGGAGGGCGGTGGCTCTCGCGGTCGCCGTCGCCTTGTCCTCGCAGCCGGCTGTGGGGGACCAGTGGAGGCGGGCCGGGGTGTCGCAGAGGTGGGTGGGGTCGTAGAGGTGGGTGGGGCCCAGCTTGGCTCTGGCGTCCTTTGTGTCCTGCCAGAGGGCGGGGTTCGACGTGACGATGAGGGCTGGGCCTGCCGCGTCGCGGATCGCTTGGGCGGCCGTGGCGTGGCGGGCTTCCCTTGAGGCTACGAGGATCTTTTCCCACTCGCCCAGCCGTTCCTTTGCGAACGGGGGAGCAGGGGGCGTGGGGACGGTTGCCGTCGGGGCCGGGGCCGGGGCCGGGGCCGGGGCGGGGGCGGGGGCGGGAGCCGCCGTCGGACCTGGTGTCGGTTCCAGGGGCTGGGAGCGGGGCGTCGGTACCTCGTGCCGCACCGCCGTGGCCACGTGTTCCGGTGCCGGTGCCGGCACTTCGTGCTGCGTCGGCGCCGGCCCTTCCTCCGTCGCCAGGATCCGCTCCTCCCGGCGCCTCGCCCGGACCGCCCTCCACCGGGCCAGCGTGCCCATCACGAAGACCGTCAGGACGACCAGGATCATCAACTGGCCGATGAGCAGGCCCCAGAACAGGCCGTAGCCGGAGAGCTCGCCGGGGGGTGTGTTCGGCCAGGCGCCGGGGATGTCGTGGGGCCGGGCGATGAGGCCGCGCATGGCGAGGGGGTGTGTGTGAAGGTGACGCCGGACGGCCAGGAGCCGTGGGCGAACAGTGCGGCGAGGCCGGTGGCCGTCCACACCAGCAGGGTCATGCCGAGGAGGAACGCGAGTATGCCGATCAGCAGGCCGTCGGGGATGCCTCCCTGGCTGTCCCGCTGGGTGCGGTGGTCGTCCGGTCTCACGCGTTCTCCCTCTACGCCACCGTCGATTCGGAGTCGCCCAGGTGGTGTTCCACGAAGGCCGCGGCCCGTTCCTCCGCCTCCAGTTCGGCGGCGCGCAGGGCGTCGTCGTCCGCGAGGTCTGCGGAGGACTCGGTCATCGCGCGGTCGGTGAAGACCAGCGGGCGTTCGGTCTCCGTGACCAGGTGTTTGACGACCTGGACGTTGCCGTTGACGTCCCAGACGGCGATGCCGGGGGTGAGGGTCGGGATGATCTCGACCGCCCAGCGGGGGAGGCCGAGCACTCTGCCCGTCGCCCGCGCCTCGTCCGCTTTCTGGGCGTAGAT
Organism: Streptomyces sp. CA-179760; assembly: GCF_050937045.1. Classification (NCBI taxonomy): domain Bacteria; kingdom Bacillati; phylum Actinomycetota; class Actinomycetes; order Kitasatosporales; family Streptomycetaceae; genus Streptomyces; species Streptomyces sp. CA-179760. The sequence goes on along the minus strand of NZ_JBNJLZ010000001.1, from coordinate 4,551,358 downwards.
CGTCCTGGTCGAGGCCATCTTCAGGATGGCCGCCGCCTCTCTCGCCGCCGCGCCGTCGACGACGTCCGAGAGGTGGTGGACGACCGCCACGAAGGACAGGCCGAGGCGTCGGCCGAACTTCAGCAGGCGCTGGAACAGCTGCGCCACGAAGGGGCTGTTGATGATGTGCCAGGCCTCCTCGACCAGGAAGATGCGCTTCTTCCGGTCGGGGCGGATCCAGGTGTGCTCCAGCCAGACGCCGACGATCGCCATGAGGATGGGCATGGCGATGGAGTTGCGGTCGATGTGGGACAGGTCGAAGACGATGAGGGGCGCGTCGAGGTCGATGCCGACCGTCGTCGGGCCGTCGAACATGCCTCGGAGGTCACCGTCGACGAGACGGTCCAGGACCAGGGCGACGTCCAGGCCCCAGGCCCGTACGTCGTCTATGGCGACGTTCATCGCTTCCGCGGACTCCGGCTCGGGGTGGCGGAGCTGCTCGACGATGTCGGTGAGGACCGGCTGGCGTTCGACGATGGTCTCGTTGACGTAGGCGTGCGCGACCTTCAGGGCGAAGCCGGAGCGTTCGTCCAGGCCGTGGCCCATCGCGACCTCGATGATCGTGCGGAGCAACGCGAGCTGGCCCGTCGTCGTGATCGCGGGGTCGAGGGGGTTGAGGCGGATTCCCATGTCCAGGGCGGCCATCGGGTCCAGGCGGATGGGGGTTATCCCCAGCTCCTGGGCGATGAGGTTCCATTCGCCCACCCCGTCCTCGCCCTGGGCGTCGAGGACGACGACCTGGCGGTCGCGGAAGCGGAGCTGGCGCAGGACGTACGTCTTCTCCAGCGCCGACTTGCCGTTGCCGGACTCGCCGAGGACCAGCCAGTGGGGGGCGGGGAGCTGCTGGCCGTAGAGCTGGAACGGGTCGTAGATGTAGCCCTTTCCGGAGTACACCTCGCGGCCGATGATGACGCCGGAGTCGCCGAGGCCCGGGGCGGCGGTCGGCAGGTAGACCGCCTGGGCCTGGCCCGTGGACGTGCGCACCGGGAGCCTGGTCGTCTCGACCTTCCCGAAGAGGAAGGACGTGAAGGCGTCGGTGAGGACGGACAGCGGGTCCCGCATCAGGTCCTACCTCCGAATGCCGGTGGCGAAGGGAAGGGTGTTCACGAAGGCGCGGTGGTGCTCGCGGTCGCACCATTCCAGCTTCAGGTACGACTTGCCTGCCGAGGCCCGTATCGTCCGCTTGTCGCGGGCGAGGGCGTCGGGGGTGCGGGACGAGACGGTGATGTAGCCGACGAGGTTGACGCCGGCCGCGCCGCTGGCGAGGTCCTCGCCGCGCTGGTCGAGCCGGGAGTTCGCGGCGACGTCGCGCGGGTCGACGGTGCGGTTCATCTTGGCGGCGCGGGACGCCTCGGCCTCGTCGTTGGTCTTCTCGGTGAGCATGCGCTCGATGGCGACCTCGGTGGGTTCGAGGTCCATCGTGACGGCGACCGTGCGGATGACGTCCGGGGTGTGGACGAGGAGCGGGGCGAGGAAGTTGACGCCGACGGGGGTCATCGGCCACTCCTTCACCCAGGCGGTGGCGTGGCACCAGGGGGCGCGGGTGCTGGACTCCCGGGTCTTGGCCTGGAGATAGGTGGGCTCCATGGCGTCCAGCTCGGCCGGCCAGGCGTTGCGCTTCGACATCGCCTGGATGTGGTCGATCGGGTGGTCCGGGTCGTACATGGAGTGGACCAGCGAGGACAGCCGTCCCTGACCGAGTGGCTGCCGTACGCGGATGTCGGCCTCCTGAAGGCGCGAGCAGATGTCGGTCAGCTCGCGGGCCATGACGACGGCGAGTCCGGCGTCCCGGTCGACCTTGCCGCCGTGGGCGCGGGCGGCGCGGGCCATGGCGTTGGCCTCGGCGGCGAGCTCGCGCGTGTAGTGCATGCAGGCGACGAGGTAGGCGCGGTGCTGCTCACTGCTGGTCGACACCATCGACTGGAGCTGGTCGTACGACTGCTGCAGCCACGGCGGTGCCTTCTCGTCGCCGCGGATGGAGACGTCCTTGGCGTGGGCGTCCGGGTCTGCGGGGAGGGTGCGGGCGAGCATCTGCAGGCGAGTGACGAAGCCGTCGCCGTTGGCCACGTGCTTGAGCAGGGTGCCGAAGCGGTCGACCAGGGCCTCTTGGTCCTCGGAGTCGCGCAGGCCTACGCCGGGGCCCTCGATCTCGATGGCGGCGGTGACCGTCTTGCGGTCCGCGTGCAGCAGTACGGCGATCTCGTCGGGCCCGAAGGGGGCGGCCAGCCAGGTGACGCGGCCGATGCCCGGGGGCGGGCCGACCTCGACCTCACGGCCGTCCAGCCGGGTGCCGGCCTCGACGGCGGTCGAGCGGTAGGTGGTGCCCTGCTTGAGGGTCCGCTTGTAGCTGCGGTTGATCTCGAACCACTTGTAGAACGTGCGGTGCTTGAACGGCACGTACACCGCGGCCAGCGCCAGCATCGGGAACCCGGCCAGCAGCACGATGCGCAGGGACAGCACGGGGACGAGGAGTCCGCACATCATGCCGATGAACGCGCCCACGACGATCAGGGCGATCTCGCCGGACTCGCGGTTGCGGCCGATGATCGCGTTCGGCCGGGCGCGGCCGATCAGATATGTACGGCGGGGCGTGACCGGATGGGACACGTGGGACTCGGTCGTCAACGCCCTTCACCTCCCGTGCGGTTGCTGCTGCTGTTGCGGGTGTTGCTGGCGTGGGGAGTGTTGACGGGGCTGCTCGAACGGGGTGCGGGTGCGGCGGAGGGGGCAGATCCGCCGCCGCCGTTCGAGGGGCGTGAGCTGTGCGCGGCGACTCCGCCGGAGGCGGGGTTAGAGGGGCGGGGGGCGGAGGACTGGCCGCCTGAGCCGCCCTTGTTGTCCGCGCGGGAGCTGTGGGTCTTGATGCCCTGTGCGACGAGGGTCGCCGGGGAGCTGATCACGGCTGCTGCCTTGCCTTCGGCGCCCTGCATGAGGCGGTTGTTGCGGGAGCCGGCGATCTCGTCTCCGAAGCCGGGGACGAAGCGGTAGATCATCGCGCTGGCGAAGATGGCGAGCAGGATGATGGCGAGGCCGGAGACGACGGCGGAGAAGGCGTCCGGGCCGTCGTCGGCGGAGAGCGCGCCGGCGAGGCCGAGCACGATGACGATGACGGGCTTGATCAGGATCACCGCGATCATGATGCCTGCCCAGCGGCGGACGTGGCCCCACAGGTTCTTGTCGACGAGGCCGGCGTAGACGACGGTGCCGAGGAGGGCCCCGACGTAGAGGAGCGCCGCCCTGATGACGAGCTCCAGCCAGAGGACGCCGGCGGCGAGGATGCTGACCAGGGAGACGACGATCAGCATGATCGGGCCGCCGCCGATGTCCTCGCCCTTCTTGAGGGCTTCGGAGAACGTGCCGAAGAAGGCGTCGGTCTGGTCGCCGGTGGCTTTCGCGAGGACCTCGGTGATGCCGTCCGTGGCCGAGACGACGGTGTAGAGGATCAGGGGGGTGAAGGCGGAGGCCAGCACGGTCAGCCAGAGGAAGCCGATGGCTTCGCCGATGGCGGTGGCGAGGGGCACGCCGCGGACGGCTCGCTTGGCCACGGCCAGGAGCCAGAGCAGGAGCGTGAGGATCGTCGAGGCGGCGAAGACGACGGCGTACTGCTGGAGGAACTTGGGGTTGGTGAAGTCGACGTTGGCCGTCTCCTTCACGGCGTCGCTGAGCTTGTCGACGGTCCAGGAAGCGGCTTCGGCGCAGCCCTTGGCCAGGGAGGAGAGGGGGTCGAGGGTGGAGGTGGGGTCCAGGCGGGAGGTTCCGCCGCCGCCGCCTCCGCCGCTGCTGCCGGTGTCGCCTTCGCAGATCTCTCTGGCCTCGCCCTTGAGAAGGTCGCAGGCATTGTTGCTCGGTGACGGGGAGGGAGTGGGCGCGGCGAAGGCACGGGTGGCCAGCAGGACTGCGGCCGTCTGCACCGCAGTGACCGCGGCGGCCAGCTTGAGTACGTGGTGCCTAGCGGGCATAGGTGAACCCTCCGTACTCCTCGACAGCCTTGGTCATGTCTTCTGCGGTGGAGGCCCTTTGGTCGCGCCCGACCGGAACGGGGCCGTCGCTCTGGGTGGAGTCGGTGACCTTCCAGTCGCCGTCGGCCCACTTCAACTCGTAGGTCGTCGTGTACCAGCTCTCGGTCACGGGATTCTTGGAGGCCTCGCCCGACAGGCCGAAGAGGGAGGTGTACCAGAGAGCGACCGTGGCGGTGCTGTGATTGAAGGCTGTGACCTTGGTGCCTACCGGGATGACGCGCGAGATGAAGGTCTGACCGCTCGGCGCTGTGCCGTCCTTCGTCAGGCCGATCTTCTCGAGGAAGCTCTCCTTCGAGTACACCTGGTCGAACGCCGGCACCTGGGTGGCTGCGACGTCGGGTGGGTACACGGTGTTGACGATCGCGCGTCGCTTCGCGGCGTCGAACATGTCGGCCGACCCGAGGGCGATGCCGTAGTTGGTGGCTGCGGACTGGGCGCCCTGCTCGCTCTGGGGGTAGCCCGTGGGGATCTCGCCCGTCTTCGACTCCACCGGCTTCTCCCCCGAGGGCGCCGTGGCCGCCGTCTCCGGCTTGTTGCCCGACGAGTCGGTCTTGTCGGGGTCGTCACCCCCGCGGTTGGCGAAGGCGATGGCCGCGAGGAGGAGGACCACTACGCCGACCACCGTGACCAGTCTGCGGGGCGAGGAGCGGGAGGTGCGGCGGGGGGTGCCGTAGGCGTCGGGGTCGGTGTCGGGCAGGCGGGTGCGGGTCTGGCCCGTGCCGCCGTAGCCGCCGGAGGCCTCGCGCTCGTCACCGAGACTCATGCCGCGTCCGCCCCCTCGACGTCGTGCGGAAACACTTGGTACCGGTCGTACTTCTCATACTCCTCGTACGACGGTAGCCGTGCTGGTTCCCGCGCGGGCGCGGTGTGGTGACTCGACATCAGGGAAACGCAACCTCAGCCGGTGGGCACGACGGGCGGGTGGGATGGAGAGGGAGCCGGGCGTGCCCGGCTGGGCGGACGGTGCCCGGGCTACACGGCCATGCCGTACACGATGGTGAACAGCGTGCCGAGGGAGCCGATGATGAAGACTCCGGTGAGGCCGGCGACGATGAGGCCCTTGCCCTGCTCGGCGCTGAAGGTGTCCCGGAGGGCCGTCGCACCGATGCGTTGCTTCGCCGCGCCCCAGATGGCGATGCCGAGGCAGAGCAGGATGGCGACCGCCATCACGACCTCGATCATCACCTTGGCCTCGTTGCCCAGGCTGCCGAAGGGGCCCCAGTCCGGAGCGATCCCGCCGATGATCGTGTTGATGTCTCCCTTATCGGCCGCAAAGAGCATGTAAGTCACCGCCCCTGTTGGGTAGTTCCGCACCCTCTGCGGTCGTGCAGAGGTCAGGCCTCATTCTCGCCGACTATGACGCTGTCGGATGTCGACTTGGCGTCATTGATTGGCGGGTTTCGTACGAATACCTTGCCACCGACCCGCGCCGACCCCTAGGGGAGGCGACGGACGGTGCGCGAAGGATCGTATGGTCACTCTGTGTATCACGGCAGGTCACGACGGGCAATGAGGCCTGAGTGAAACCTGTCGTGAGGTTCCGTCGTTGTGCCTTTTTACGCCCCGTGTCACCTTTACGGACCGTTTTTGACGGTCGGTCGGGTGAGTGGTCGCGCCCGTGTTCTCCGGGTGAAGGCTACCGAACGCGGCGAACGGGCCGCGGCTGGGATGCCGCGGCCCGTTCCTCGGTGACGTTCTGTCACGGGATCGGAGGGGTCAGCCGGTGAAGGCGCCGAGTCCCTCGGGAGTGCCCCAGCCGGTCGGGCCGTCGTAGCCCGTCCGGGCGGTGCAGAAGTAGCTGGTGGTGCAGCTGCCGTTGGAGCCGCTGGTGACGTCGTTCAGGGCGGAGGTGTTCGCGTAGGGGAACTTCGCCGGGTAGGAGCCGCTGGAGGGGGTGCCGGCCAGGGCGTAGACGCTCGCGATGATCGGGGCGGAGGCGCTGGTGCCGCCGTAGGTGGCCCAGCCCTGGCCGTCGGCGCCGTAGGTGTCGTAGACGGAGACGCCGGTCGCCGGGTCGGCGACGGCCGAGACGTCGGCGATCGTGCGCTTGGCGCAGCCGGTGTCGGTCTGCCAGGCGGGCTTGGCGTCGTAGGCGGAGCAGCCGGAGCCGGTGCCCTCGGTGCTGCTGGTCTTCCAGACGCTCTCGGTCCAGCCGCGGGTGGTGGAGGAGGTGGTGAGCTTGGTGCCGCCGACGGCCGTCACGTACTTGGAGGCCGCCGGGTACTCGGCGCCGTAGCCCGCGTCGCCCGCGCTGACGGTGATGGCGACGCCCGGGTGGTTGAAGTACGAGGAGTCGTACGTCGCGTCGGAGGAGGACTCGCCGCCGCCGTAGCTGTTGGAGACGTACTTGGCGCCCAGGCCGACGGCCTCGTTGACGGCGGTGCCCAGGTTGGCCATGGAGGCGGACTTGGCCTCGACGAGGGTGATGTGGCAGTTCGGGCAGATCGCGCTCGCCATGTCGAGGTCGAGGGAGATCTCGCCGGCCCAGCCGCTGTCGGCGGTGGGGAGGGAGGTGGTGGAGCCGGTCTGGCTCACCTTCTTGAAGCAGCCGTTGGCGGCGGTGCAGGCGGACAGGCCGTAGTGCGAGCGGTAGGTGGCGAGGTCGGACTCGGCGTTCGGGTCGTCGTAGGCGTCGACGACGGCGATGGTCCGGCCGGAGCCGTTGCTCGCGGCGGCGGAGGTCAGGCCGTAGGCGTCCTGGAGGTCGGAGGGGCCGTAGCCGGAGGGGGCGGTGGTGTCCTCGGCCTTGGGGGTGATGCCGTGCTCCTGCTGGAAGGCGGTGCGGCCGCCCGTGACGCGCAGGGCGTTGCAGGCCATCTCGCCCTTGTGCTGGGGGAGGGCGCAGGAGCGGGTCCAGGTGACCTTGGAGGAGCCGGCCGGGGCCGTGTCCGCGTGGGCGGTGGTCGCGGTGGTGGCGAGGGCGGTGAGCAGGAGTGCGGCGGTGGCGGTGACAGCGGAGCCGATGCCGCGCCATCTGCGGCGGGTGGAGGGGGTGTTGGGCGATGTCGTGCGCAAGGTACAGCCTCCTGGCAGTGGTGGACAGAGGCCTGCGGGTGGGGGATCCGCCGGTGTGGTTCCCGGCGGGGCGGCGGCCCGCGACGACGATCGCTTGTTGAGTACGTGACAACAAGACGGCTTTCGGAATCCTGACTTCCGCGTTGCTGAAGGGGAGGCCGGGCTTACCGCTCGATGGCGGCTCGATGGCCGGGGGATGGGCGCGACTTGACCAAGGGGCCCGGGGTCAGCGGGGCTCGAGGCCGTGCAGGAGGAGGAAAATCAGCGGGGCTTGAGGCCGTGCAGGAGGAGGTGGACGAGCTCCTCGATGCCGTCCAGGGCAGCCTCGGGGGCGAGCATGCCGCCCGCCGCGAAGGAGGCGATGCCCTGGAGGGTGGCGCCGGTCAGCAGGGTGAGGTGCTGCGGGTCGCCCGTGATGATCTCGCCGCGCTCCTGGGCGTCGGCGATGACCCGCTCCAGGGAGCCCACCGTCCGGTCGACGGCCGCGGCCATCTGCTCCCAGGCGTCCGGCTCGTGCTTGCGGGCGTACATGAGCTCCAGCAGCTCGGCGTTGTCGATCGCGAAGGCGAGATAGGCCCGGGCGAGGGCGGTGAGCCGCCGCTCCAGCGGGAGGGCGGCGTCGTCGGCGTCGGCCAGGGCCTGGCCCAGCCGGTCGTAGCCCGCGAGCGCCAGGGCGTTGAGCAGGGCCTGCTTGTCCTTGAAGTGGCGGCCGGGCGCGGCATGGCTGACGCCGGCCTCGCGGGCCAGTTCGCGCAGCGAGAGCGCGCCGGCCCCCTTCTCCCGCAGGGTGCGCTCGGCACCGGCGAGCAGGGCGGAGCGCAGGTCTCCGTGGTGGTAGGGGCGACTCTCGGGCATGCGCACCATCGTATCCCGATGTTGATACCGCCATCATTGTTGTCGTTGACAGCATTGTTGTCGACGTCTACATTCGAGGGTATGGCTGAGCAGAAGACGAAGAGCAACGAGACCGGGAACGCGCGCCGCCTGCCCGACCTCACGGGCCGGACCGTCGTCGTCACCGGCGCCAACAGCGGCATCGGCCTCACCGCGACCGACGCGCTGGCCCGGGCGGGGGCGCACGTCGTCCTGGCCGTACGGGACCCGCAGCGGGGGCGGGCCGCGGCGGCCACCGTGCACGGCAGCACCGAGGTGCGGCGCCTGGATCTGGCGGATCTCTCCTCCGTGCGGGAGTTCGCCGAGGCCTGGCGGCAGCCGCTGCACATACTGATCAACAACGCCGGCGTGATGATGCTCCCCAGGCAGCACACCAAGGACGGCTTCGAGATGCAGTTCGGCACGAACCATCTCGGTCACTTCGCCCTGACGAACCTGCTGCTCCCGCACATCACCGACCGCGTCGTCACGGTCTCCTCGGGCGCCCACCGCTGGGGCGGCGCGCGGATCGGCTTCGACGACCTGGACCTGACGGCGAACTACACGCCGCAGCGCGCCTACGCCCAGTCCAAGCTGGCGAACCTCCTGTTCACCCTGGAACTCCAGCGTCGGCTGGCGGAGTCGGGCTCCCCCGTCCGCGCCCTGGCCGCCCACCCCGGCTACTCGGCCACCAACCTCCAGAGTCATGCGGCCAACCCGGCGGCGCGCGCCTTCATGCGCCTCGGCAACAGGTTCCTCGCGCAGGACGACCGGGCAGGCGCCCTCCCCACCCTCTACGCCGCCACCCAGGACCTGCCCGGTGCGAGCTACGTGGGTCCCGACGGCCTGGGCGAGATGCGTGGCGCCCCGACCCTGGTGGGTCGCACCCGCGCGGCCAGCGATCCGCTGACGGCCCGTCGGCTGTGGCGGGTGTCGGAGGAGCTGACGGGCACGCTGTTCCCGCTGACGGTGGGCGAACCGGCGTAGGAGGGGTGAGCGATCCGCTCCTGTGACGCCCCCGTGCGCCGGTTCCCCCGGGCGTGCTTCCGCCGTGCCGCCCGTGCCGCGGCCGGTTCTTCCTTCCGCCCCCGACTCTCCTCTTCGTGATCATTCCTGAGCAAGGCGGCCACCTCTACACTGACCAGGCGACGGACTCGCGTGCGGTGAGGGGCGGTTGACGGTGCGTAAGGCATGGATCGTGGCGGGTGTTGCGATCAGCTCCGCCCTGGCCTTCGTGATGCTGCTCGTCGTCGGGGTCTACATCGTCGCCGGGAACCTGGCGGGCGGCGTGGGCGGTGGGGCGAAGGCGCTGGCCAAGGGGGCGGTGCCCGCCGCGTACTCGGGCCTCGTGCAGAAGTGGGGCAATCTCTGCCCCGCCATCAGCCCGGCCCTGCTCGCCGCCCAGCTCTACCAGGAGAGCGGGTTCAATCCGAGGGCCCAGAGCCATGCCGCCGCGCAGGGGATAGCGCAGTTCATCCCCGGCACCTGGGCCTCGCACGGCATCGACGGGGACAAGGACGGGGACCGGGATGTGTGGGACCCCAAGGACGCGATTCCCTCAGCCGCGTCGTACGACTGCGAACTCGCGTCGTACGTGAAGAAGGTTGGCGGGAATCAGACCGAAAACATGCTGGCCGCTTACAACGCGGGGGCGTACGCGGTGATCAAGTACGGGGGCGTGCCGCCGTACACCGAGACCCGGAACTATGTGAAGCGGATCACGACGCTCTCGGAGAGCTTCGCGGCGCCCGTCGGGCGGGTCGACCCCTCCGAGCAGGCCGCCGGCGCGATCGAGTACGCGCAGAAGAAGCTCGGCACGCCCTATTTGTGGGGCGGCACCGGTACCGCTGAGCAGGGCGGACGCTTCGACTGCTCGGGACTGACCCAGGCCGCCTACGAGACCGTGGGCATCAAGCTCCCGCGCGTCGCCAACGACCAGTACAACGCCGGGCCGCACCCGAGCCGGGACGAACTGCTCCCCGGTGACCTCGTGTTCTTCTCGGACGACCCCACCAATTCACGGGCCATCCGGCATGTCGGTATTTATGTCGGAGGCGGGTACATGATCGACGCGCCGCGTACAGGTGCTGTGATCCGGTTCGACCCGATCGACACCCCCGATTACTTCGGAGCCACCCGAGTCACCGAAGATGGCGCGAAAGCACTGCCCACGACGGTGTGAGCCGAGCGTGAACCCACCCCCTGAGCTGCGAAGACGTATCTCTCTTCGATAACGTCTGCGTGATCATTCGGTGGAGTGTGGAACGTATCAACGGGGACCATGCGTTCCTGTTGACGTAGCCGAGCGGACGTCAGTGCGGAAGCGGATCTACAACCACGGGGGTGGCAGGAGCGGCGTACGCACAGGTGCGCCGGGAGAGACGACGAAGGGGCCGCAGCGCCATGGCTGGACTCGCCGAATCCGGGTCGAACCCTGACGTCGACCTGCTGTACGACATCAATGGCCTGGCCAAGGATGCGCCGGGGTGGTTCGACCGCGTCATGGAGTACGTGGGCGAGTACGGGCTGCTGCTCGCCATCGTCCTGCTCGTGGTCTGGTGCTGGTGGACCGTGCGGCGCCGGGGGGACGAGGACGCGGCGTCCTCCGTCGCGGCGCTGGTCTGGGCGCCGCTGGCGGCGGGGATCGCCGTGCTGGTGAACGTCCCGATACGGGGGTTCGTGGAGCGGCCGCGGCCGTTCCTCGACCATCAGGGGCTCGAGGTGCTCGTCTCGGGCAAGACCGACTACTCGTTCGTGAGCGACCACGCGACGATCGTCATGGCCATGGCGGTCGGACTGTTCGTCGCGAACCGGAAGTTCGGGCTCGTCGCGTTGGTGCTGGCGGTGTTCGGCGGGTTCATCCGTGTCTACATGGGTGTGCACTATCCGACGGATGTCGTGGGAGGGTTCGCGCTGGGTACGGCTGTGGCGCTGCTGTTGTCGCCGGTGGCCATGGCGTTGCTGACGCCGGTGGTGCGGGCGGTGGAGCGGTCGCCTCGGGTGGGGTGGCTCGTGCGGGCTCGTGGGATTGGGGCCGGTGACGGGGAGGGTGCGGTGATTCCCGGGGCGCGGCGGGAGCAGGCGTCTGAGCGGGACCTTGCCGCCTAGTACCCGGCGTCGCTGCTCAGGGCGGGTGGGTGCGCGGCCCGGCGGAGCGGAGCGGAGTGCCGCTGCGCCCACCCGTGCCGCCCCAAGCGGCGCGCATGCCCGCAGTCAAGTCAGAGTGCTTGTGGATACGTGAAGAAGCGGTTCGGGTCGTACTCGTTCTTGAGCTTTGTCAGGCGTGTGGCCGCTTCTCCGTAATACGCCTTGCGCCAGTCCGTCAGGGTCGGGTCCGTGTAGTTCTGGTAGGCCGCGCCCGAGGCGTGGGGGCGCATGGACTTGTGGGCCGAGGCCAGCCAGTCGCGGGCCGTGGTGCCCGTCGTGCCCGGGCGCCAGGCGGCGATGTACTGGGCCAGCATGCGGGAGCGGCGGTGGACGAAGGCCGTGGAGGTGGGGGAGACGCGGTTGACCGCTCCGCCGAGGGCGGTGAGGGCGATGCTGCCCGTGCCGCCGCGTACCGAGCTGATCTGGGACAGCAGCGTGCGGATGCCGGCCGCGGAGAGGGAGCGGTCGAAGAAGTCCGACGCCGCGGCGTACGTCTCGCGGCCCAGCGCGCCCTTCGGGGAACGGCCCGGGGTCGAGCCGGGCAGATGGCACTGGGCGTCCGTCGGGAACGAGGAGCAGCCGGCGTACACCTCCATCGACTCCTCGTAGGAGCGCCGCTTCAGGGAGACGCTGCTCGCCGGGGCGCCGACGCGGTCGGCGAGACGGTCGACGGCGTTCTTGAGCTCGCCGTAGGTGCCGAGGGAGAACGCCGCGACGGAGACCGTCGGCCTGCCGCCGGCGGCGCTCGCCAGATGGAGGGACGACCAGATCTCGTCCGGCTGTGACGGACCCCATTCCTGCCAGGCCTTCACCACGGCGGCGGCCTTCGACGAGGGCCAGGACAGATACGCCGAGACGCCCTGCGGTGCCGGGTGGGTCTTGAAGTGCAGTTCCGTGACGACGCCGAAGTTGCCGTTGCCGGCGCCGCGCAGGGCCCAGAAGAGGTCCTTGTTCTCGCGGGCGTTGGCGGTGAGCTGCTTGCCGTCCGCCGTGATCAGCGTGGCCTGGGTGAGGCTGTCGCAGGTCAGGCCGTAGGCGCGGGAGACCACGCCGTGTCCGCCGCCGAGGGTGAGGCCGGAGACGCCGACGGTGGGGCAGGAGCCGGCGGGGATCGTGACGCCCTTCGCGGTGAGGGCGCGGTAGACGTCGATGAGTTTGGCGCCGGCACCGACCACCGCGGTGGTGCCGGAGGCCCGGACGCGGTTGAGTTTCGAGACGTCGATGATCAGGCGGCCGTCGCCGGAGGACCAGCCGGCGTAGGAGTGGCCGCCGTTGCGGATCGCCACGCGCAAGGAGTGGGCGCGGGCGTAGGCCAGGGCCGTGCGGATGTCGTCCGGGTGGTCCACGTAGGCGACCGCGGCGGGCTTGAGGGTGTCGAAGCGGGTGTTGTAGAGCTGCCGGGCCGTGGTCCAGGCGGAGTCGCCCGGGCGGACGAGGGGCCGTCGAGGTCGCGGGCGAGGGCGGACCAGTTGGCGGCGGTGACCTTCGACTTGGTGGTGGCCGCGGTCCTGGCGGTGGCTCTGGCCCCGGCGCCGGTGTCCGACTTCGTGCACGCGGTGGTGAAGGGTGTCGCGGCTGCGGCGATGCCTGCCGTGCCGGCTGCGAGGAATGTACGCCGTTCCATGGGGCCTCCCGGTGGTTCCGTCGTGGGAGACGGGGCCGTGGAGGTGGGGGTTCCATGGTGTTCGGCCTTGTCAGCCCGCCGCGTGCTTCTCCGCGTCCGTGCGCGCCTGGCTTCTCGCTCTTCGGGCGGGGCCGCGCCAGCCGCAGGTGCAGTGGGCCATGCAGAAGCGGCCCTTCTCCGTTGTCGTCGTGAGGTGTTCCGGCCCGTCCTGCTGCGCCACGTCGACCACCGTACCCATCCCAGGTAAAGGGTTCGCATGGCGGCTGCCGCGGGCTCGCGTGACGGGGGGCACATACCCGTCGTTAGCCGGAACAACGAGGGGGCCCGTGACGGACGTACCGGCTGGGGGGTAGGCAGGCGATGACTGGGCGGCAGCGGGAACAGTGGCACAGGCGGACGGGTGCGGCGGTCGTCGCGGCCGGGATCGTGGCCGGGGCGGGGCTGGGGGCCGCCGGGTGTTCGGGCGGTGACGCGGCCGCCGGTGACTCCCGCGGCGGGGACGCGGTCGTCGTGCTGCACCGGGCCGCCGACCGGCTGGTGGACGCGGGGAGTTCGAAGGCCCGTACGTCGATGGAGATGGCGGCCGGCGGGACCCGGGTGACCATCCGGGGCGCCGGGGTCTACGACTACCGGAAGCGGATGGGGCGGCTGAAGGTGCTGCTGCCGCAGGATCCCGCGGGGGCCATGGAGCACCGGCCCATCACCGAACTGCTCGCGCCCGGGGCGTTGTTCATGAAGAACCGGGGTGCCGGTGTGCCGCCGGACAAGTGGGTGCGGGTGGACACGCGGACCCTGTCCGACGGGAACCTCGTCACCGGCGGGGCCACCGATCCGTTCGCGGCGGCCGAGGTGCTGCGCGGGACCCGGACGGCGACATACGTGGGCAGGACCGAGATCGCGGGCACCGTGGTGCGGCACTACCGGGGGACGGCCGATCTCGGTGCTGCCGCCAAGCGGGCCTCCGGCGGCAACAAGGGGGCCCTGGCCGCGGCGGCGAAAGGGTTCGCCACGGCCGAGGTGCCGTTCGACGCCTACCTCGACGACGAGGGCCGCATCCGCAAGGTCAGGCACCGGTTCAGCTTCGTGAACGGGCGGCAGAAGAGCCCCGTCGCCGTCGCCTCGACCACGCTGCTCTACGATTTCGGGGCTTCGGTGCGCGTACGGTTGCCGGACGGCGAAGACATCTACGCGGGCAAGATCGCCGAGAGGTGACCGGCGTGAACTAGCCCGTCCGTGCCATGCGCGGTGTGTAGGCCGCTCCCTACTCTAGGAAGTCGGTAACGGCAGAGACGAGGTGATGCGCGTGGCTCCGGTCGGCGGTACGGCAGTTCAGGACCACGTGGCCCTCGCCGAGATCGAGTTGTGCGGGGAGCTGATCATCGCGGCCTCGACCGCGCACGAGGAGCGGCTCAGTCTGCAGAGCATCGACGAGGTGCTGAAGGTGGCCGAGGAGCGGGACGCCTCGGCTTCCAGGAGGTAAGCGGGTCAGGTCCGCATCATGCGGGCGATCGCCTGGGTCGCCTCCTTGACCTTCGCGTCGATCTCGTCACCGCCCTTGAGGGCGGCGTCCGCGACGCAGTGGCGCAGGTGCTCCTCCAACAGCTGCAGGGCGAAGGACTGCAGGGCCTTGGTGGAGGCGGAGACCTGCGTGAGTATGTCGATGCAGTAGACGTCCTCGTCGACCATGCGCTGCAGGCCGCGGATCTGGCCCTCGATGCGGCGCAGGCGCTTGAGGTGTTCGTCCTTCTGCTTGTGGTACCCGTGAACACCGGCGTCAGTGACATTTCCGACATCGGTGGCGTCGGTCACGTCCGTCATCGGGTCCTCCTGGTGAGCAGCGAGCCGACATATACCCCTAGTGGGTATATGGTACCGAACTTTGCTGGGTATACGGCCCCTCGGACCGCCCCCGTGCTCACCACTGTGCCCGATGGGCGACACTGGGGGCGGCCCGATAGCCGTGGCCGGATGTTGCGCCTAGCATCAGCCAGACCGAAACCGAAGCACCCCGAGGACCCCACGTGCGCTTTCGTCTGACCCCCAGGGAGACGAGCTTCTACGACATGTTCGCCGCATCCGCGGACAACATCGTCACGGGCTCGAAGCTCCTGATGGAACTGCTCGGGGCGGACGCCTCCGCCCGGGCCGAGATCGCAGAGCGTATGCGGGCAGCGGAACACGCAGGTGACGATGCCACGCACGCGATCTTCCACCAGCTGAACTCCTCGTTCATCACGCCGTTCGACCGCGAGGACATCTACTCCCTCGCCTCGTCCCTCGACGACATCATGGACTTCATGGAGGAGGCCGTCGACCTGGTCGTCCTCTACAACGTCGAGGAACTGCCCAAGGGCGTCGACCAGCAGATCGAGGTACTGGCGCGCGCTGCCGAACTGACGGCCGAAGCCATGCCGCATCTGCGGACGATGGAGAACCTCACCGAGTACTGGATCGAGGTCAACCGGCTGGAGAACCAGGCCGACCAGATCCACCGCAAGCTGCTCGCGCACCTCTTCAACGGCAAGTACGACGCCATGGAGGTCCTCAAGCTGAAGCAGATCGTGGACGTGCTGGAAGAGGCGGCGGACGCGTTCGAGCACGTGGCGAACACGGTGGAGACCATCGCCGTCAAGGAGTCCTGAGCCCTACATGGACACCTTCGCTCTGGTCGTGACCATCGGGGTCGCGCTCTTCTTCACGTACACCAACGGCTTCCACGACTCGGCGAACGCGATCGCCACGTCCGTGTCCACGCGGGCGCTGACGCCGCGGGCCGCGCTGGCCATGGCCGCGGTGATGAACCTCGCCGGCGCCTTCATGGGCTCCGGGGTCGCCAAGACCGTCAGCGAAGGGCTGATCCAGACGCCCGTGGGGTCGAAGGGGATGGGGATCCTCTTCGCCGCGCTGGTGGGCGCCATCGTCTGGAACCTCATCACCTGGTACTTCGGGCTGCCCTCGTCCTCCTCGCACGCGCTGTTCGGCGGCATGGTGGGAGCGGCGCTGGCCGGCGGGACGACGGTCTACTGGAGCGGGGTGCTGGAGAAGGTCGTCATCCCGATGTTCATCTCTCCCGTGGTCGGTCTGCTGGCCGGCTACCTGGTGATGACCGCCATCATGTGGATCTTCCGCAAGGCCAACCCGCACAAGGCCAAGAGGGGTTTCCGCATAGCCCAGACCGTCTCGGCGGCGGGTATGGCGCTGGGACACGGTCTGCAGGACGCGCAGAAGACGATGGGCATCGTGGTGATGGCGCTCGTCATCGCCGATGTCGAGGACTACGGCGATCCGATCCCGGTGTGGGTGAAGATCGCCTGTGCGGTGATGCTGTCGCTGGGCACGTACGCCGGTGGCTGGCGGATCATGCGGACGCTGGGGCGGAAGATCATCGAGCTCGACCCGCCGCAGGGCTTCGCGGCGGAGACCACGGGCGCGTCGATCATGTTCACCACGGCGTTCCTGTTCAAGGCGCCGATCTCCACGACGCATGTGATCACGTCCGCGATCATGGGCGTGGGTGCGACGAAGCGCGTGAACGCCGTGCGGTGGGGTGTCGCCAAGAACATCATCCTGGGGTGGTTCATCACGATGCCGGCGGCCGCGCTGGTCGCCGCGGCGTCGTACGGGATCGTGAGTCTGGCGTTCTTGTAGACAGCTGAGTGCGTACGCGTGAGTGCGTACGCGAAAAGGCCCGCCCCTGGGAGTAGGGGCGGGCCCTTTTTCGGCCTCGCGGTGGCACCGCCATGCAGCACCGCGAGGAGTCTCGGCGGGGCCGGATCAGCCGAAGCGGCCGGAGATGTAGTCCTCCGTGGCCTGGACCGACGGGTTGGAGAAGATGCGCTCCGTCTCGTCGATCTCGATGAGCTTGCCGGGCTGGCCGACCGCCGCGAGGTTGAAGAACGCCGTGCGGTCGGAGACGCGCGCCGCCTGCTGCATGTTGTGCGTCACGATGACGATCGTGAAGCGCTCCTTCAGCTCGCCGATCAGGTCCTCGATGGCGAGGGTGGAGATCGGGTCGAGCGCCGAGCAGGGCTCGTCCATGAGCAGTACGTTCGGCTCGACCGCTATCGCCCGCGCGATGCACAGACGCTGCTGCTGGCCGCCGGAGAGGCCCGAGCCGGGCTTGTTCAGGCGGTCCTTGACCTCGTTCCAGAGGTTCGCGCCCTTGAGCGACCGCTCGACGATGTCGGAGAGCTCGCTCTTCTTATAGCTGCCGTTCAGCCGCAGCCCCGCCGCCACGTTGTCGAAGATCGACATCGTGGGGAACGGGTTCGGCCGCTGGAACACCATGCCGACCTCACGGCGCACGGACACCGGGTCGATGCCCGAGCCGTAGAGGTCCTCGTCGTCCAGCAGCACCTTGCCCTCGACGCGGCCGCCGGACGTCACCTCGTGCATACGGTTCAGGGTGCGCAGAAACGTCGACTTGCCGCAGCCGGACGGGCCGATGAACGCCGTCACCGAGCGCGGCTCGACGGTCATCGAGATGTCCTCGATCGCCTTGTGGGAGCCGTAGTAGGCGGTGAGTCCGCTTACGTCGATTCGCTTGGCCATTGCTTCTTCACTTCCAAAAGTCTGGGTTCGCTGTGTGGCCCCGAGCGGCGGTAGCCGCAAATTGATGCTTTAGCGACCGGTCTTCGGGGCCTTCCAGCGGGCGATCCCGCGGGCCACCAGGTTCAGGAGCATCACGAAGGCGATGAGGGTGAGCGACGCTGCCCAGGCACGGTCGTAGGCCGCGCCGGAGCCCGCGCTGTTCGCGTACTGCTGATAGATGTACAGCGGCAGCGACGCCTGCGCACCCTCGAAGGGGTTGGCGTTGATGAACGCGTTGCCCCACACCAGCAGCAGGACCGGGGCGGTCTCGCCGGTGATGCGGGCGATCGACAGCATGATGCCCGTGGTGATGCCGCCGATGGAGGTCGGCAGGACCACCTTCAGGATGGTGCGCCACTTGGGGATGCCCAGCGCCAGGGAGGCCTCGCGCAGCTCGTTCGGGACGAGCTTGAGCATCTCCTCCGTGGAGCGGACGACGACCGGCATCATCAGGATGGCCAGGGCCAGCGAGCCGGCGAAGCCGAAGGGCTGCATGTCGAACATCAGCATGAGGCTGAGGATGAACAGACCCGCGACGATCGACGGGATGCCGGTCATGACGTCGACGAAGAACGTGATGGCCTTCGAGAGGTTCCCGCGGCCGTACTCCACGAGGTAGACCGCGGTGAGCACGCCGATCGGCGCGGCGATCACCGTGGCGAGGCCGACCTGCTCCAGGGTGCCGAGGATGGCGTGGTAGATACCACCGCCGGGCTCGGTGTCGGCGACGACGCCCATGGAGTGCGTCAGGAAGTAGATGTCGAGGACCTTGACGCCGCGCACGACCGTCGACCAGATCAGCGAGGCCAGCGGTATCACGGCGAGCAGGAAGGCGACCCAGACGAAGGAGGTCGCGATGCGGTCCTTGGCCTGGCGCTTGCCCTCGACGGCCGTGGCGATGCCGTACGTGCCGAAGAGGTAGAGGAGCGCGGCGATCAGGCCCCACTGGACCCGGCTGTGCAGGCCGCCGGCGAGGCCGATGCCGATCGCGACGGCGACGGAGCCGGCGGCGATGCCGTACGGGGCCCACTTGGGCAGGCGGGCGCCGCGCAGGGTGCTGGGGCCCTTGGGGGCGATGGTTGCGGTGCTCATGCGTTGGCCCCCGAGTACTCCTTGCGGCGGGCGATGATCGCGCGGGCCGCGCCGTTGACCAGCAGGGTGATGACGAACAGGACCAGACCGGAGGCGATCAGCGCGTCCCGGCCGAACTCGGTGGCCTCACCGAACTTGCTGGCGATGTTCTGCGCGAACGTGCCGCCGCCCGGGTCGAGCAGGCTGGTCTCGATGAGGAAGGTCGGGGAGAGCACGGTGGCGACGGCCATGGTCTCGCCGAGGGCGCGGCCGAGGCCGAGCATCGAGGCGGAGATGACGCCGGAGCGGCCGAAGGGCAGGACCGCCATGCGGATCACTTCCCAGCGGGTGGCGCCGAGCGCCAGGGCCGCCTCCTCGTGCATCTGCGGGACCTGGCGGAAGACCTCGCGGCTCACGTTGGTGATGATCGGCAGGATCATGATCGCGAGCAGGATGCCGACCGTCAGCATGGAGCGGGGGGCGCCGCCCTCCCACGAGAAGATGCCGGTCCAGCCGAGGTAGTCGTTCAGCCAGCTGAAGAGGCCGGTCATGTTCGGCACGAGGACCAGCGCGCCCCAGAGGCCGTAGACGATGGACGGCACGGCGGCGAGCAGGTCGATCACGTAGGCGATGGGGCCGCGGAGCTTGCGCGGGGCGTAGTGCGTGAGGAACAGCGCGATGGCGACGGCGATCGGGACCGCGATGACCATGGCGACGATCGAGGAGACCACCGTGCCGAAGGCCAGGACGGCGATGCCGAAGTTCGGCGGGACGAGGTTGGTGTTCCACTCGAACGTGGTGAGGAAGTTGCCCTGATCCTTGCTGATCGCGAGGGAGGCGCGGTAGGTGAGGAAGACCGCGATCGCGGCCATGATCACCAGCAGCAGGATGCCCGAGCCGCGGGAGAGACCGAGGAAGATGCGGTCTCCGGGCCGGGTGGCCCCGCGCGCCGCGCGCTTGTCGGTGGCTGGCTGCGGAGCGGGGGGAGGTGCGTCGGTTATCTGCGTGGATGTGTCCATCAGGTTCTCCGGTCTGCGGAGCCGTACGCGGTGTGCGGTGGCTCTGCGGAGCCGTACCGGAGGTACGGCCACTGGCGGCGGTGCACCGGACGGTGCGGCCCGGTCCCGGGGAGGGGGCCGGGCCGCACTCGGATCAGCTCAGGCCATCGACGGTGGTGCGGACCTGGGAGATGATGTCGGCGGGGATCGGCGCGTAGTCGGCCTCGGCGAGGATCTTCTGGCCTTCCTCGGAGGCGATGTAGCGCAGGAACGCCTTGGTGGCGGGCAGCGTCTCGGCTTTGTTGCCCTTGTCGCAGACGATCTCGTAGGTGACGAGGACCATCGGGTAGGCGCCCTCGGCCTTGGTGCCGTAGTTCAGCTGCAGCGCGAGGTCCTTGCCCGTGCCGACGACCTTGGCCTCGGAGATGGCCTTGGTGGCGTTCTCGACGGTGGCCTTGACCGGCTGGGCGGCGCCCGTGTCGAGGTCGACGGTCTTCAGGCCGTCCTTGGCGTACGACAGCTCGAAGTAGCCGATGGCGCCGTTGGTCTGCTTCACCTGCTGGGCGACGCCGGAGGAGCCGGAGGCGGACTGGCCGCCCTTGGCCTGCCAGGTCTTGCCGCCGTCGTAGGGCCAGTCCTTCTTGGCGGTGTCGATCAGGTACTTGGTGAAGTTGTCCGTGGTGCCGGAGTCGTCCGAGCGGTGGAACGCCTGGATCTTGAGGTCCGGGAGCTTCGCGTCGGGGTTCAGCTTCTGGATCTGCGGGTCGTTCCAGTTGGTGATCTCGTTGTTGAAGATCTTCGCAAGCGTCGCCGCGTCCAGGACGAGGTTGTCGACGCCGTTGACGTTGTAACCGACCGCGATCGGACCGCCGACCATCGGCAGGTTGATGCCCTGGCCGCCGGTGCAGACCTTCTTGGAGGCCGTGACCTCGTCGGGCTTCAGCGCGGAGTCGGAACCGGCGAAGGCGACCTGGCCCTGGGTGAACGCGGTGACACCGGCGCCGGAGCCGCCGCCCTTGTAGTTGATCTGCGTGCCCTGGCAGGCAGCGGTGAACTGCTTGACCCAGGCGTCGATCGCGTTCTTCTGCGCGGACGAGCCGTCGGCCAGCAGCTGGCCCTTGGCGTCGTCGCACTTGATGCTGCCGGGCTTGGCGGCCGCGGACGAGCCGCCGCTGCTGGTGCCGGTGTCGTCGGAGCCGCACGCCGTGAGGGCCAGGGCGCCGGAGACGGCGAGAGCACCGAGAGCGAGGGCCCGCCGGTTCATGCGCTGAAGCTTCACTTGAGTTCCTTCCAGGAGCCGCCGTCCTGAATTCGGCGGCGTGCGGAGAGTCCGGGTGACGCGCGACGCTGACACGCGGCAGGCGCGGTTCGCGTCGGGTAAGGCTGAAATTAGGCAGATCAGGTGAAGCGGCCAATGGCCACGAATGAACGCGGGGTGAACCCCTGCCGAAGGTGTGGTTAGGTCACGGAATGCTTACGGGGAGCGCATGTACGGGTTCCGCTTTCTAAGCGGGTAACGCGAGCAGCGCGTCGACCAGGGGGCGGTCGTGGGGCTGTGTGAGCCGGGCGCGGGCGGCGGCGGGTGTCAGCCACAGGACCCGGTCCACCTCGTCCGTCGGGGAGAAATCGCAGGTGGTCGCCTCGGCCGCCCAGTAGCGGACCTGCTTGGGGCGGCCGTTCGCGAGGTAGTGCTGGGTGGGCAGCTCGGAGCCCGGCACGGCCTGGCAGCCCGTCTCCTCCGCCACTTCGCGCAGGGCACCGGCGAGTGCCTCCTCGTCGCGCTTGAGTTTGCCCTTGGGCCAGGACCAGTCGTCGTATTTCGGCCGGTGGACGAGGCAGACCTCGAGCTCGCCCGTGACGGGGGAGCGGCGCCACAGGACGCAGCCGGCCGCCTGAACAGTGGTGTCTTCGGGGGAGCTCACCTGACCGCCTCCTCGGTGGCGTGGCCGGTCATGACGTGCCGACGGTCTCCTTCTGCCAGCACTGCTGGAACGCGAAACGCGCCGCCTCGACCTCATGGCGCTGGTCGGCGTGGAGCACGCCGAGGGCGTACGCCGTCGCGGGGGCGATGCGCGGGGTACGGGCCGCCTGGGCCGCCGCTGCCGCCGCCTCCGAGGCGTCGCGGTGGCGGTTCAGGGCCTGCCCGGCGGAGAGCAGGCGCAGGTCGACGACGGGGGTGCCGTCGGACTCGTCGGCGGGGGCGCCGCCCGGTTCGGCGCGCAGGGCCTCGCGGGCGTAGCGGTGCAGGCGCAGGAGCAGGCGGACCTGGTGCCAGGGAGCGTCCTGCGGGTGCGGGACCGTGTCCGGGGACAGGCCGTGCACGAGGGCCGAGGCGTTGTACGGGTTTCCCGCGGTGACGAGAGGGAGGGCGGCCACGGCGTCCGTGAGGCGCCCCTCGGCCGTCGTGGCGAGGGGGCGCAGGTCGGTGGTGCCGGCGGCCTTGGTGAGGGGGACCTCGCTGGCCAGGACGGCGACCTTGTCGGCGACGGCGTGGAAGCGGCTGCTTCCCAGGGCCTGCAGCGCCGTGGAGTGGGCCCGGGTGCGGGCGAGGTTGAGCTGGCGGTCGAGAAGGGCGCCCGCTTTCGCCGCGCCCACGGTGAGATTGCCGCGTTCCGGTGCCGAGGTCGGGTGGGCCGGTGCACCGGTCTTGGCGGATGCCGTCGGGTGTTCCGGCGCCGAGGTCGCGCGACCAGGGGCACCGGCCTTGGCGGGTGGCGCCGCGCCTGCCTGCTGGGCCGGGAACGCCGTGGAGCCCGACAGGCGGTGCAGCGCGCTCAGCAGGCGCTCCAGACGGGAGGTGTACGCGTGTTCCATGGCCAGGGTCCCCGAGACCCAGGCCAGTTCCGGGCGCATGCCCTCGGACCAGTCCGTGTCGAGGAGGGACTGGAACGTGTGCAGGCTGGCGCTGATACGGCGGGCCGAGCGGCGCAGGGCGCGCGCCGCGTCGGCGGATCCCTCCGAGGCGCCCGCGCCCGACCCCGTCTCGCGGTGCAGGCGCAGCGCCCGGAGAAACTCCATGGCCTGGGCCCGCAAGTAGCCCGCGAGGGCGTCCCCGGTGGGGGCGGGGCCTGCCAGGGGGGTCGTCGGGTCAAGGTGTCGCTGTGCCACGCCGGCGCCTCCGCGCGTCTATGAGCATCTCCTGGACGTTGCGCAGGGGCTGGCCGTCCGCGTCGGTCGCATGCCGGGTCCAGTCGCCGTCCGGGCCGAGGTGCCAGGAGGCGGTGCCGTCGGACATACCGGTCTCCAGCAGCCGGTTCAGGGCCGCCCGGTGGGCCGGGTCGGTGACCCTGACCAGGGCCTCTATCCGGCGGTCGAGGTTGCGGTGCATCATGTCGGCGCTGCCGATCCACACCTCGGGCTCGCCGCCGTTGCCGAAGCCGAACACCCGGGAGTGCTCCAGGAAGCGGCCGAGGATCGAGCGGACCCGGATGTTCTCCGACAGGCCCGCGACGCCCGGGCGCAGCGCGCAGATGCCGCGCACCCACACGTCCACCGGCACGCCCGCCTGGGCGGCGCGGTAGCAGGCGTCGATGACGGCCTCGTCGACCATCGAGTTGACCTTGATGCGGACGTGCGCGGGCCGTCCCGCGCGGTGGTGCTGTATCTCCTTGGTGATCCGCGCGACCAGGCCGTCGCGCAGCGACTTGGGGGCGACCAGGAGACGGCGGTAGGTCTCCCGGCGGGAGTAGCCGGAGAGACGGTTGAAGAGGTCCGAGAGGTCCGCGCCGACCTGCGGGTCGGCCGTGAGCAGGCCGAGGTCCTCGTAGAGGCGGGCCGTCTTCGGGTGGTAGTTGCCGGTGCCGACGTGGCTGTAGCGGCGGAGCGTGTCGCCCTCCTGGCGGACCACCAGCGACAGCTTGCAGTGGGTCTTCAGGCCGACCAGGCCGTAGACCACGTGGCAGCCGGACTCCTCCAGCTTGCGCGCCCACTTGATGTTGGCGTGCTCGTCGAAGCGGGCCTTGATCTCGACCAGGACCAGGACCTGCTTGCCGGACTCGGCGGCCTCGATGAGGGCGTCGACTATGGGGGAGTCGCCCGAGGTCCGGTACAGGGTCTGCTTGATCGCGAGGACGTCCGGGTCGCCGGCCGCCTGCTCCAGGAAGGCCTGGACGGAGGTGGAGAACGAGTCGTACGGGTGGTGCAGCAGGACGTCCCGCTCCCGCAGCGCGGCGAAGATGTCCGGCGCGGACGCCGACTCGACCTCGGCGAGATCGCGGTGGGTGCCGGCGACGAACTTGCGGTACTTCAGCTCAGGCCGCTCCAGGGAGGCGATCCGGAACAGGCCCGTGAGGTCCAGCGGACCCGGCAGCGGGTACACCTCGGCCTCGCTGATCTTCAGCTCGCGCACCAGCAGGTCCAGGACCTCGCGGTCGATGGACTCCTCGACCTCCAGGCGCACCGGCGGCCCGAAGCGGCGCCGCATGAGCTCCTTCTCCAGGGCCTGGAGCAGGTTCTCCGCGTCGTCCTCCTCGACCTCCAGGTCCTCGTTCCTGGTCAGGCGGAAGGCGTGGTGCTCCAGGACCTCCATGCCCGGGAACAGCTCCTCCAGGTGGGCGGCGATGACGTCCTCGATGGGGACGTAGCGGCCCGGGGAGCTCTCCAGGAAGCGGGACAGCAGCGGCGGCACCTTCACGCGCGCGAAGTGCTTGTGGCCCGTGACCGGGTTCCGTACGACGACGGCCAGGTTCAGGGACAGGCCGGAGATGTACGGGAAGGGGTGCGCGGGGTCGACCGCCAGCGGGGTCAGCACGGGGAAGATCTGGTGCCGGAACAGGGTGAACAGGCGGGCCTGCTCCTTCTCCTGCAGCTCGTTCCAGCGGACCAGGTGGACGCCCTCCTCCGCGAGGGCGGGGGCGACGTCCTCGTGGTAGCAGGCGGCGTGCCGGGCCATGAGCTCGCGCGAGCGGGCCCAGATCATCTCCAGCACCTCGCGGGGCTGGAGGCCGGAGGCGGAGAGGGTGGCCACGCCGGTGGCGATGCGGCGCTTCAGTCCGGCCACCCGGACCATGAAGAACTCGTCCAGGTTGCTGGCGAAGATCGCGAGGAAGTTGGCCCGCTCCAGCAGGGGGGTGTTCGGGTCCTCGGCGAGTTCGAGAACGCGCTCGTTGAACGCGAGCCAGCTGCGTTCCCGGTCGAGGAACCGGCCCTGCGGCAGCTGGGGCCCGTCGTACGGCGACTCCTCGTACGCGTCGAGGTCGGCATCGATGTCGGGTTCGAGGTCGGAGACGGCCGCCGCGATGGTGTGCGGGCGGTGGGCCGCGATGGAGCCCACGGAGGGCTGCGCGTGCTGGACCTGTGCCTGGGTGTTCGGCTGGCTCATGGACCCATTCTTCCGCGCCGCGAGCATCACGGGCGCGTCGGACAGCGCGGGCGGGATCGGGGACGTCACATGAGTGTTCCCGTTCCCCGCAGGCCCCTGACGGGGTGGCGAAGGCTCTGGCACGGCGGGATTCATTGACCGACTGTCGCAAGCTCGTCTGAATCGATGGTTACGGAGACATGACGTGCGGGATAGCGGGGGGCGGCTCGCGGGGGTTTTGGAGTCCGCCCACAGGCTGTGGACGGTCCTGGGCATCCTGACGGACCGGTTTCCGCCGCCCGCCCAGGGGGGTCGGAAAGTCGTGCGTGGTTTCGTGAACCGCTCGCACCGGGTCGTCCGATGAGGAGACGTGAGCGAAACGAGAAGCGACGGGGAGCTGCTGCGGGCCATCGCCGTGGACGCCGACCGGCGTGCCTTCGAGGAGCTGTACCGGCGGTACGCGCCGTGGCTCCGGGCCCGGTTGCGGGGGCGGTGCGCCGATGCGGGGGTCGTCGACGACGTCGTCCAGGAGACGTTCCTCGCGGTGTGGCGGGGCAAGGCCCGCTATCGGGAGGACGAGTGCTCCGCGGACGCGGCCGGGTGGCTGTGGCGCATCGGGTCGCGGCGGCTGGTGGACGCGCTGCGCGGTGACGGGGCACGGGGGCGGTTGCGCCAGGCCCTGGCGCGGCTGCGGCACCGGGACGAGGCGTCGGCGGAGGAACGCGTGCTCGCGGGGGTGGAGCACGGGGACCTCGCCGGTGCCCTCGTCCGGCTGTCGCCGGAATTGCGGGCGGTGCTGCAGGCGACGGTCATCGACGGGCTCACCACCCGGGAGGCGGCCGTACTGCTCGGGATTCCGCCGGGGACGGTCAAGACGCGGGCGATGCGGGCCCGCAAGCAGTTGCGGGAGGCGTTGGCATGAGTTGGCATGTGCCGGAAGAGGACTTGCGCGCCTATGCGCGGGGGGAGTTGGCGGCGCCCGCCCTGTGGTCCGCCGATGCGCACCTGGGGGCCTGCGCCCGGTGCCGGGCGGTCCTGGGCGAGGTCGGTGACCCGGTCGCCCTCGACGCGGGGTGGGAGCGGCTCGACGCCGAGCTCGACGCGCCCCGGGTGGGGGTGCTGGAGTCGCTGCTCGTGCGGGTCGGGGTGGCCGGGCACACCGCGCGGCTGCTGGCCGCGGCGCCGGTGCTGCGGCGGTCCTGGCTGGGCGCCGTCGTCGCCGTGCTGCTGCTGAGCGTGGGGGCGGGGCATCTGGTGCGGGGCGGGGAGTCCCTCACGCTGTTCCTCGCGCTCACGCCGCTGCTGCCGCTGGCCGGGGTGGCGTTGGCGTACGGGCCCGCGCTGGATCCGACGTACGAGATGGCCGTCGTCGCGCCGATGCACGGGTTCCGGCTGCTGATGATCCGGACCGTGGCCGTGCTGGGCGTGGTGCTGGGCCTGAACGGGCTGGCGACCCTCGCGCTGCCCGCGTATGGGCTGCGTGCCCTGGCCTGGCTGCTGCCCGCGCTGGCGCTCACCGCGACCGGGCTCGCGCTGACGCCCCGGCTGGGGCCGGTGCTGGCGCCGTCGCTGGCCGGCGGGGCGTGGGTCGGGCTGCTGTTGCTGGCCGATGGCCTGCGAGCGGGGTCCGAGGTGCCGCTCGCGCCGTTCACCGCGGCCGGGCAGGGCGTGGCGGCGGCGGTCGCCGCGCTCGCCGCCGGGCTGCTCTTTGTGCTTCGTGACCGATTCGACCTCTTCCAGGGACGTGCCGTATGACCCCGACCGTGTCCGCCTCCGGGCTCAGCCTCCGCTACGGAGGCACCCGCGCCCTCGACGACGTGTCGCTGCGGCTGTCCGCAGGCGTCACCGGGCTGCTCGGGCCCAACGGCGCCGGCAAGACCACGCTGCTGCGGGTGCTCGCCACGGCCCTGCCCGCCGACCGGGGCGCCTTCACCGTGCTCGGACATGACCCGGGCACCGCGCGGGGCCGCCAGGAGGTGCGGCGCCGGCTGGGCTATCTGCCGCAGACACCGGGGTTCCACCCGGATTTCACGGCCTTCGAGTTCGTCGACTACGTGGCGATCCTGAAGGAGATGACCGGCCGGACCGCCCGGCACCGGGAGGTGCGGCGGGTGCTGGAAGAGGTGGGACTGGCCGACGTACGCGGGAAACGGATCCGGAAACTGTCCGGCGGCATGCGGCAGCGGGTGGCTCTCGGTGCCGCCCTGGTCGGCGATCCGGGGTTCCTGGTGCTCGACGAGCCCACCGTCGGGCTCGATCCCGAACAGCGCATGCGGTTCCGGGAGTTGATCGCGGGGGCCGGGGAGGGGCGCACGGTGCTGCTGTCCACCCACCAGACGGAGGACGTGGCGATGCTCTGCCACCGTGTGCTGGTCATGGCCGGTGGCCGGGTGCGGTTCGAAGGCACTCCGGCCGAGCTGACCGCGCGGGCCGCGGGACGGGTGTGGAGCAGCACGGAGCGGGACCCGGGCGCGAAGGCGGGATGGCGCACGGGAACCGGGACCTTCCGGAACGTGGGGGATCCGCCGGACGGGGCCGAGCTTCTCGAACCCACCCTGGAGGACGGCTATCTGCTCACCCTCGACGGTGACGCCGTGGAGGTGGCGGCATGACCGCGGTGCTGGAGAAGCCCGTCGCGTCCGACGAGCGGGCCGAGCCGGGCGGGCCGTGGGCCGCCGTGGCCGCCCTGACCGTGTTCGAGACGCGTCGGCTGCTGACGAGGCTTCCGTTGATCGTCGCCTTCCTCGTGTTCATCGGCTGGACCGTGTGGCGCTCCGGCAGGGACGGGGACGGCTTCCCGGCCCTCCAGGACGTCGACCGCGCCACCCAGAGCGCGCCGATGCTCGTCGGGCTCGCGGTGCTGCTGTGCGTCAATCGTGCCGTGCTGCGCTCGCGGAGGCACGGGACGGAACATCACTTCGCGGTGCTGCTCCTGCAGCCGTGGCGGCGTACGGTCGCCCACGCGCTGTCGGTCGTCGCCGCGGCCCTGCTCACGGCCCTGTGCGTGGCCGCTCAGTTCGGCCGGGAGGCGCTCCGGCCCGGCGCGATCGGGCACGGGTCGGTGAGCGAACTGCTCGTGGGGCCGCTGACCGTGCTGCTGTTCGGGATGATCGGGCTGCTCATGGCAGGGCTGGTGCGGTCCGCGCTCGCGGCGCCGCTGCTGGTCGTGTTCCTCCTGTTCCTGTTCCTCTTCTTCTCGGGCATGAGCTACGGCGGGAGCCGGTGGCTGCTGCCGGTGGTCGTCGATGCGACCCCCAACACCCTGCCGTCCGACCTGCTGGGCCGGCCCGCCGCCTGGCACGCCCTGTACCTGGCCGGGCTGGCGCTGTGCGTGGGTCTGGTGGCGGTGCTGGCCGCCGGTGGCCGCAAGCCGGCGGTGCTGGCCGGTGTCGCCGGGGCGCTGGCCATGACGCTGGTGGGCGGGGTGGCCCAGGCGGGCGGCGATTCGCCCGAGCTGGTCCGGGCCCGGGAGCGGGCCTCGGCCGACCCCGAGGTGCAGTCCTGCGTTCGGCGGGACGGGGCCACGTACTGCGTGTTCCCCGAGTGGGGGCCGCGGGTCGGGGACTGGGCCGGGGTCGTGGACCGGGTGCGGTCCCTGGCCGGAGGCGGCGCGCAGGACCAGAAGATCGTCGTACGGCAGCAGATCGAGGCACGCTACGGCCTCACCAGCGACAGTGCGCTGACGCCGCTGGAGCGTCCGCACGAGGTGACGGTGGGCACCGCGTGGGGCGGCAACCGCGTCCCCGAGTTCTCGGCCGCCGTCGCCGGGGTGCTGGTCGCGGGGAACGAGAAGGCCTCGACCTCGATGTGCGACGGCCGCATCGTCACCGTGATGTGGCTGGCCCTGGGCTGGGAGTCCGACCCGATGGCCGCGCTGCGCCGCGTCCGCCTCGACGACAGCGACACCGGCTCGGCCCTCGTGCTTCAGCCGACGGACGGGCTGTCCATGAACGCGGCCCAGACGGAGGTGCTGCGGGAGCTGCTGGCGCGACCCCGGGGCGAGGTCACGGCGAGGGTGAAGTCCCACTGGGCCGAACTGACCGCGCCGAAGGTGACGGCGGCCAGGGCCGCTGAACTGCTGGGTGTGGCCGCACCCGAGGAGGAGGACAAGTGCTCCGGCTGAGCGGGGAGTTGGTCGTCGCCGTCTGCCGGACCCTGCCGTGGGGTCTGGTCGGGGCGGCCGGCGGCACGGGGCTGCTGATGGCCGCGATGTCGCGGGCGTCCGGCGAGGCGGGCGAGTGGCTCGCGCTGCCTCTCCTGCGGGCGGCGATCCTGGCCTTCGCGGTGGGGCTGGTGTTCCTTCTGGACGACCCGGCCCGGCACACCACGGCGACCGTGCCGACCCCGCGCCCGGTCCGTGTCGCGCTGCGGGTGGCACTCGTCGTGCCGGTCGCGGCGGCCTGGTGGGCGGTGGCGCTGCTGCTGGTGCCGCGGGAGCTGCGGCCGCCGGTCGCCGACATCACGCTGGAGGCCGGGGCGGCCTTCGCCCTGGCGGTGGCCGGTGCGGTGGCCGCGGTGCGCTGCAGCGATCTCGCCCGGCCCGGACCGCGGGTCGCGGGCGGTCTGCTGACCTCGGCGGTGCTGGCTCTGCTGTTCTGGCCCGGGCGGTGGGCGCTGTTCGTGCCGGTGCAGGACGAGCGGTGGGTGGCGGCGCACGATCGGTGGGTGGTGGTGCTGGTCGGGGCGGTGCTTGTGGGGCTGCTGGGGGTGGGGGAGCCGTTGCGGCGGTGGTCGTGGGCGGTGGTGCGTGGGCGGTGACGGGTTCTGTGGGCGGTGACGGGTTCTGTGGGGGGCTGGTCCTGGGCGTTGGTGCCGGAGGCGGGGCGTTCGCAGCCCGGCGGAGCGGGGTCCCGCTGCGCCCCCCGTGCCGCCCCTCGCGGCACGCATGCCCGCAGCTCAGCGGCGCGATTGCCTGCAGCTAGGCATGCCCTGCCGTGCCACCTCGGCGAACATCGGCCTCAGCTTCTGCGCGCCGAGAGCATCGAGTACTCCGTGTGGTTGTGCAGATGGACGAAGGAGTTCGGCATCTCCGCATGAAAGCCGGTGCTGCGGCACAGGATCAAACAACGGACACGCCCGTCAGGACAACCGCAGGTTGTGCACCTAGGCTGTCGGCGTGGATCTCAAAGCCGTACGGGCCTTCGTCGCCATCGCCGACTCCGGGCAGTTCCAGAAGGCCGCGGTGGATCTGGACCTCACCCAGCAAGCCGTCTCCAAGCGGATCGCCGCGCTGGAGAAGGACCTCGGGGTGCGGCTGCTCGTGCGCACGGCCCGGGGAGCGGAGCTCACCATCGACGGGCAGGCGCTCCTGCCGCACGCCCGGGCCCTGCTCCGGGCCGAGGAGCGGGCCGTGGCCGCCGTGAGCCCCGGGGACCGTGCGCTACGGGTGGACATCGTGGGGCGCCGGGTCGCCACGGCCGGACTGGTACGGGACTTCCACCTGGCGCATCCGGGGATCACCCTGGACGTCGTCACGCTGTTCGGCGCGGACACGGCGCTGGCCGCGGTGCGGGACGGGGCCGTCGACGCCACGTTCCGTGCCGTCACCATGCCCGGGCACCGGCTCCCCGACGGCGTCGAAGCCGTCCCGGTCCTCGACGAGCCGCTGCGGCTGTGCGTCGGCCCCGGCCACGAGTTCGCCCGGGCCGCCTCGGTGACACCCGCGCGACTGGCCGGGCACCGGATCTGGATGCCGGGCAACGAACCCGGCACGGAGTGGGCCGCGTACTACGACGAACTCGCCGCGACCTTCGGCCCGACCATCGACACCATCGGCCCCAACTTCGGCATCGAGGCACTCCTGGACACCATCGCGGCCTCTCCGACCCTGTCGACGTTCCTCAGCGAACGCACCCCGCTCGTCTGGCCGACCGGCCACGACCTGCGCCTCGTCCCCGTGCGCGACCCGATGCCGGTCTACCCGCACTCACTGCTGTGGCGCACGGACAACCCACACCCCGGGCTGGCGGCCCTCCGCGATCACCTGCTGGCGACGCGCCCGCGCCCGACCGAGGGGGAGACCTGGCGGCCGTCGTGGGCGCAGCCTGTGCGGTGAGCGGAGGCTAGGACCGTCCCTGGGGGCGGGGCGCGGCCGGGCGCCGGGTGGCGTGGAGGGATCCGAGGAGTCCCAGGGCCTGGGCGCTGGGGCTGCCCGGCTCGGCGTGGTAGATGACGAGCTGCTGGCCGGGCGCGTCCCGCACGTCGAACGCCTGGTAGGTGAGAGTGAGGGCGCCGACGTCCGGGTGGAGGAGGTGCTTGGCGTCCTGGGTCTTGCCGCGCACGGTGTGGGCGTTCCACAGGTGGGTGAACTCCGCGCTCTGCTCGGTGAGGGTGCCGACCAGTGCACGCAGCCGGGGGGCGTCCGGGTCGAAGCCCGCCGCGTTGCGCAGGTTGGCGACGGTGGCCTGGGACGCCCGGTCCCAGTCCGTGTAGAAGCGCCGGCCCGCGGGGTCGAGGAACGTCATGCGCGCCAGGTTGTCCGCCGGGTCGAACGGCGCGTAGAGGGCGTCGGCCAGGGCGTTGGTGGCGAGGATGTCCAGCGTCCGGTCGAGGACGAAGGCGGGGGTGTTCGGGTAGCCGTCCAGCAGCTGGCACAGCGCGGGGCTGACCGAGTCGGCGGTGTGTACGGCGACATGGTCGCCCGGAGCGGCCCCGGCCAGCCGGTACAGGTGCGCGCGGGCATCCGCGTCGAGCCGCAGCGCGCGGCTGAGGGCGTCGAGCACCTGGGGTGAGGGATTGCGTTCGCGTCCCTGCTCCAGGCGCGTGTAGTAGTCGGCGCTCATTCCGGCAAGGACGGCGACCTCCTCACGGCGCAGTCCGGCGACCCTGCGGGTCCCGTAGCCGGCCATGCCGACGTCCTCCGGCCGCTGATCGGCACGGCGTGTGCGGAGGAAGTCGCCCAGGTGGTTGTCAGCCATGCGTCCAGGCTAGGCATGGGGTCCTGGCGCTGCCTGGGTGTGCCGCACCCAGGCAGCGTGCGGCCTGGGCGACGGACCTCGGCCTGCCCACTCTCGGTGGAGAACGACGACAGACGCGAATGAGCGCGCTGATCGAAGAACCGAGGAGAGGAGCTGAGCACCGCCATGACGGGACGACTGGCAGGAAAGACGGCGCTGATCACCGGCGCAACAGGTGGCATCGGCCGGGCCACCGCGGAGCTGTTCGCCCGCGAAGGAGCGCGTCTCATGGTCACAGACGCCGCCGCCGAAGCCGCAGCGGACCTCGCGGCACGGCTGCGGAGCTACGGCGCCGAGGCCGTGGGCATCGGCCTGGACGTGACCTCGGCACAGCACTGGGGCGAGGCCGTCGCCCGGGTCGAGCAGCACTTCACGGGGCTGGAGGTACTGGTGAACATCGCGGGCGTCGTGGACTGGCCCGGTGTCGAAGATACCGATCGTCAGGCGTGGGACCGGGTGATCGCGGTCAACCAGACAGGCACCTGGCTGGGCATGAAGACGGCCATGCCGTTGCTGCGCGCGAGCGGCAACGGCTCGGTGATCAACACCTCGTCCGTCCTGGGACTGATCGGCAGCGGGGCTGCCGCCGCATACCAGGCGTCCAAGGGAGCGGTACGCCTGCTCACCAAGACCGCCGCGGTGGAGTACGCGACTCGGGGTGTCCGCGTGAACTCCGTGCACCCGGGCGTCATCGCCACCCCGATGATCCAGGAGATCCTCGACGCGGAGGGGGATCAGCAGCCCGATATCGCGCGGACCCCGATGCGGCGGGCCGGCCGCCCCGAGGAGATCGCACCCACGATGCTGTTCCTGGCCGGCGACGAGTCCTCGTTCGTCACGGGGGCGGAGTTCGTCGTCGACGGCGGACTCACCGCGCACTGATCCGCCGGCTCACCGGTCTTGGCCTCGCCCGGCTCCGTCAGGTCTCCGTCCGGTACATCAGATCCACCTCGTGCGTCTCGAACCCCAGCCGCTCGTACACCGTCACCGCCGCCTTGTTGTCGGCGTCGACGTAGAGCATCGCCGTCGGCAGGCCCCGCCCCGCCAGGTGCCGCAGGCCGATCGTGGTCAGGGACTTGCCGAGGCCGCCGCCCTGGGCGCCGGGGCCGACGCCGAGGACGTAGACCTCGCCGAGGCCCTCCTCGGCGTGGACCTTGGTCCAGTGGAAGCCGACGAGTTCGTCGCCGCGGAAGGCGAGGAAGAAACCGGCGGGGTCGAACCACGGCTCGGACTTGCGGTCGTCGAGGTCCCGCTGCGTGAGGGAGCCCTGCTCGGGGTGGTGGGCGAAGGCGGCGGCGTTCACGGCGAGCCAGGCCGCGTCGTCCCGGCCGGGCACGAAGGCGCGGACGGTGACGCCCTCGGGGAGCACCGGATAGGAGGCGTCGAAGTCGGTCAACGGGCGGCGCATCTGACGCAGTTCACGGAACAGGGTCAGGCCCAGGACCTGCGCGAGATGCCGTGCCGCGGAGTGGCCGCCGTGCGCCCACACCCGCAGCCGCTTGCCGGAGGCGGCCAGCAGGGCGGACCCGAGCGCCCGCCCGTGCCCGTGCCCGCGATGCCCGGGATGGACGACCAGCTCGGCGGCCGGCGGCTCCACCGGGTCGGTGTCCTCCAGCTGGGCATAGCCGACGAGTTCGCCGTCGACGGTGAGCAGCAGATGCGCCACGCCCTCCCGCTCGCTGCCCGCCCGTCGCCCACCACCACCCTCAACGGAGTCGCTTCGCTCCGCCCTGAAGTGCTGCAACTGCAACCGGCCCTGTTCGGACACCGCCTGCTGCCCGTCGGTCCGGGCGGCTTCGGCGAGCAGCCCGAGCACGGCCTCGGTCTGCTCGGGGGAGAGCGCGGCAAGGGTCTCGATCGAGCGGGGGCGTCCGGGCCTTACGGTGTCGTCGCTGGTCATGCGTACGAGGGTACGGGGACCCACCGGCAAATCCGCGGCAAAGAAGCAACCAGGTCGTAACCACGAAAGCCCTGTCGCGCTACGCGCGTTGACTCTAGGCTGCGCCGGACGACATCACCGTCCGAACAGGACGACATCACCGTCCGCACAAGCAGCAGCAGACAACGCAGCAGCAGACCCACAGGGGGGCGTATGCCAGCCACTTCACCGGCACCGGCGCACCAGGAGCGCCGTAGACGTCGTACGAACCGTTTCGTCGCAATCGCCGCCGGTGTCGTCACCGTCGGCGCTCTGGCCGCCGCCGGGCTGCCGGGGTCGGCGACCGCCGGTGAGGACCACCGCAAGGGCGGTCACTGGCCCGGCCGCTACCAGGATGTCCAGCTGCTGTCGTTCAACGACCTGCACGGCAACCTGGAGCCGCCCGCCGGTTCTTCCGGCCGGGTCACCGAGCAGCAGGCGGACGGTACGACGAAGACCATCGACGCGGGTGGCGTGGAGTACCTGGCCACGCATCTGCGCGAGGCCCGCAAGGGCGAGAAGTACTCCGTCACCGCCGCCGGCGGCGACATGGTCGGTGCCTCCCCGCTGATCTCCGGGCTCTTCCACGACGAGCCGACGATCGAGGCGCTGAACAAGCTCGACCTCGACGTCACCTCCGTCGGCAACCACGAGTTCGACGAGGGCGCCAAGGAGCTGGGCCGCCTGCAGAAGGGCGGCTGCCACCCGAAGGACGGCTGCTACACGGACAAGAAGTTCAAGGGCGCCGACTTCCCCTACCTGGCCGCCAACGTCCTCGACGAGAAGACGAAGAAGCCGATCCTCAAGCCCTACTGGGTGTGGAAGAAGAAGGACGTCAAGGTCGGCTTCATCGGCGTGACCCTGGAGGGCACCCCGGACATCGTCTCCGCCGAGGGCGTCAAGGGCCTGGCCTTCAAGGACGAGGTCGAGACGATCAACAAGTACGCCAAGGAGCTGCGGAAGAAGGGCGTGAAGTCCATCGTCGCCCTCATCCACGAGGGCGGCTTCCCGGCGTCGACGTCGTACAACTACGACTGTGACTCCCCGGGCGCGGGCGACGGCATCTCCGGGCCGATCGTCGACATCGCCAAGAACGTCACGCCGCAGGTGGACGCGCTGGTCACCGGCCACACCCACAACGCGTACGTGTGCTCGATCGACGACCCGGCGGGCAAGCCCCGCATGGTCACCTCGGCCGCGTCCTTCGGCCGCCTCTACACCGACACCACGCTGACGTACGACCGGAAGACCGGCGACATCGCCCGTACGGCCGTGAAGTCGGCGAACCGCGTGGTCACCCGGGACGTCCCCAAGGCGCCCGACATGACGCGGCTGATCAGCAAGTGGAACACCCTGGCCGCGCCCATCGGCAACAAGCCGATCGGCTACATCTCCGGCGACATCGGCAACACCGGCAGCGAGTCCCCGCTCGGCGACCTGATCGCCGACGCCCAGCTCGCCCACGGCAAGAAGCTCGACCCGGAGACCGACCTGGCGCTGATGAACCCGGGCGGTATCCGGGCACCCCTGACGTATGCGGCCAAAGCCGGTGAAGGCGACGGTGTCGTGACATACGCGGAGGGCTTCACGGTCCAGCCGTTCGCGAACACCGTGAACCTTCAGAACTTCACGGGCGCGCAGCTGATCCAGGTTCTCAAGGAGCAGGTGACCGGCGCGAACGCGGCGGCGCCGAAGGTGCTCCAGGTGTCCTCCGGCCTGACCTACACGCTGGACCTCACCAAGTCGGGTGCCGACCGCGTCGTCACCGACTCGGTCAAGCTGGACGGCAAGGCCATCGACCCGGCGGCCACCTACCGTGTCGCGACGAACAGCTTCCTCGCGGGCGGCGGCGACGGATTCCCGACGCTGGGCCAGGGCACGAACGACGTCGTCGGCCTCGACGATCTGGCCGCTCTGGAGCAGTACCTGACGGCCAACTCCTCGGCGTCCCAGCCGATCGCGCCGCCGAAGGCGGACCGCATCACCATCGTGAAGTAAATCGCATAGGTGGGGTTCAGGTTGCGTGATGGGGCGGTGCGCATGGTCGGATGAGACGATGCGCACCCCCCACCGCATGGACACGCACCATTCCGACGACCGCTCCGAGCAGCCCCTCAACCCCTACGACGAACTCGGCGCCCTCGACGACGGGCCTCTGGAGGCGACCCCTCTGCAGGACTTCCTCGGCGAGGACGCGGAGCCGCGGGACGAGCGGGAACCGGAGTGGTCGCCGCCCGACCACCGCCGTGGCGGCCGACGGCGAAAGAATCGTTTCGCCGGGCTGCCGCTCGCGGTGAAGGCGGTGGTGGGCCTGGTCGTTCTCGCCTCGTTCGCCGCCCTCGGTGACCGCTGGGCGGTGCTGTACGCCGAGCACAAGGCCGCCGGCACCCTCAAGGACCGCCTGGACCTGGCTGCCGCGCCCGAGGTGGAGATCGGCGGCTTCCCCTTCCTCACCCAGCTCGCCGACAAGCGGCTGGAGTCGGTGAAGGTGACCGTCCCGGACGTCGCCGCCGACCGGGTCTCGCTGGCGAAGGTGTCGGCCACGGCCCACGATGTACGGCTGAACGCCGACGGTCTGACCTCCGTGCGCGGCGCCGATGTTCCCCGGTTCGACGGGGACGTCGTGCTCTCCTTCGAGGACCTCAACCGCGAACTCGGAGCCTCCCAGGTGACGTTCACCGGCGAGGGCCGGGACCGGGTTCGGGCGCGCGGCACCCTGCCGGTCGCCGGGCACAACCTGAAGCTGCGGGCCGAGGCCCGGATCCAGCGGCAGGGGGAGCGGGGCATCGCCACGGAGATCGGTGGCATGCGCCTGGACATCGGGGACCTGGCCACCTACCGCCCCGGCAAGCGCGCCTCGGAGGGGCTGCATCTGACGCCCAAGGCCTCCGCCGACCTGGCCCGGGAGACCGAGAAGGCCAAGGCACTGCTGTCGGTCCCGGCCATCGTGCAGCGCATGGGTGTGCCCGAGGCGACCGTGAACGAGGCCCTGGCCGACAACGGCAAGCTCGCCGAGCTGACCGGCTCCCCGCGCTTCGCCCGCCAGGCCGAACGCCTCAACCTCATCGACCTCGCCCTGAACAATCCCCAGGTGCTCAAGCGTCTGGGCCTCGACCCCGACCTCCTCGGCGAGCTGTCGAGCCTGACCCGCCCGGTCCTGGCCGACCGCCTCGCCCTGGCCTTCGAACTGCCCAAGCCGGAGCAGGGGAACGTGAAGCTGGAGGACGTGCGGGTGGAGGAGGACGGCATCCGGGTGCGGTTGTCGGGCTCGGGGCTGACGGTGGGCGGCTGACGACGCCCGCCCCCGTTCGAGCAGTGGATCGTGCCCGAGAGTCTGTCCGCGCGGTCGCTGCCCCTGCTCGGTGAACCTCCGAGAATGGCGGCGTACCGGACCGAGACGAGGATGATGCGGATGCACAGGCACGGTAGGTCCCCGGAGTCGGAGGCGGACGCGCGGGCCGGACACCCCACCGGCCCCTGCTCCGGCCGCACGAGGACGGCGCCCGGGCGGCCCGGCTGGCAGCCGGCGGACAGCTGACACCGGACGCGGCGATCTCGCTCCAGCGCACCGCGGGAAACGCCGCCTTCGTGGCCGTGCAGCGCATGCCCCAGGGCGGCAACGGCGAAGGCCCGGCCGAGGAGAAGCCCATGGACGGGTTGAACCGGCTGCGCAGGGCCAACGAGCGGGGGACGAAACGCGGCCAGGCGGCGCCCACCTACGGCCCCGGCCAGAGCCCCTTCGGCCCGTACACGGTGAACAAGGGCCGCGGCGCCGGCCCGTACATCACGTCGAACAAGAAGGTCCAGCACCCGGGGAGCGAGGACCTCGGAACCACGTACAACGAGCTGGTCCAGGCGCTGGACGCCGAGCACGAGGCCATGGTCGCGGCCGCCGCGCGCGCGAGGAACTGGACGAGGAACTCCTCGCCGGCATGGGCGCCACGCAGAAGCGGGCCGCCGCCATGCTCTACGGGGTCATGAAGGAGTCCGAGGAGCGCAGGTTCCCGGGGGCGGGCAAGGCCATGCGCAGTGCCCGGGAAGAAGCAGCTTTCGGACAAGGCGCGCAAGAACCTGGAGGACATGTCCTCGTCGTCCTCGGACGGGGAGAAGTCCCCCTGAGGCCCAGGTACGAGTCCTCCTGAGGCCCGGGGGGCTTCCTGGGTGAAACTTTGTGTGCAGAAGTGTTGACCTCTGTTCGAGTCTCCTTCTAGTTTCGTGCTCCACTGAGCGGTCCGCCTCTGGGCTACTCACTTCGCACATGCTCAGAATGGGGATGTCGTGTCTCAAAAGAACCATCGCGGGACAGCTTGCGTGGGGGCGCTGCTGGCCTGCGTCACGGCATTCGGCGGAGCGCTCGCTTCCCCCGCTGCCGCCTCGCCGGCCTACCGTCCCGCCACACCGCCGCCCGTCAGCGACTTCAAGGGCGTCAACTGGGCCGACCCGCGCGACAACTACGCCGACGACGCGGTCGTGCCCTCGGGCCTGTCCACCACCGACAGCTACGCCACCACGTACGCCAAGTCGAAGGCGATCATCACCGGCTTCTCCAAGCTCGGCGCCAACACGGTCCGTCTCCCGGTCAACCCGACCTCGGTCAACGGCCCCTTCTGGAAGTCGTACCGGGGCGCGATCGACGCCGCCACCGCCAAGGGGTTCAAGGTCATCCTGGGCTACTGGGAGGCCGACAACGCCAAGGACGGCAAGATCGACGACCAGGCCACCTGGAACCGGATGTGGGCGCGGATCACCTCCGACTACGCCCGCAACTCCAAGGTGTACTTCGAGCCGATGAACGAGCCGTTCGGCTACACCGCGCAGGAGTGGACCGACGTCGCCGCGAAGTGGGTGAGCACCTACCGCAAGGTGCCCCGCGACCGGATGGTGATCGGCGGGTACAAGTACAGCGAGGACGTCAAGCCCGTCTGCGCCGACCCTCGCCTCAAGGGCACCCGGCTCGCCCTGCACAACTACGGCTTCTGGCACACCGACTGGACCAGCGTCGACCAGTGGAAGGCGGACTTCAAGTCGCGCATCGGGGACTGCGCCTCGCGCACGATCCTCGACGAGTTCGGCGCTTCCATGACCACCGGCCTGGACTACAACGGCCCGGTGGGCACCTCCAACGAGATCGCGTACATACAGGCCGCGACCGACACCATCCGGGAGCTGGGCCTGGGCTCGGTCTACTGGCCCGGCCTGCGCAACGGTGACACCTACTCCCTCACCACGCTCCAGGGCACGGGCACGAACCTCAGCCTGACGCTGAACAACCAGAGCGGCCTGGACCGGCTGCACTACGCCTGGAAGCAGTAGTCCTCCAGGGGATCACGATGGTGACCCTTCCGGGTCCGGCGCCGCTTGTCAGCCGGACCCGGAAGGGAGCCGTCAGGACGCCGAAGGCGTCCAGCCCGCGAGCCAGTCCGCGACCTCCTGGCCGGCGGCCTGCGCGTCGCTCAGATGCGGCCGGTTGCTGTTCGCACTGCCCGCCCCGGCCCCGGAGTTCTTGTACTCGGCGAACCGGTCGTCCTTCCACGAGAAGCCGCTCATGTCGGTCCACGGCGTGGACTTCACCGCCGCACTGAGGCTGGTGTTGCGGACCGTGGTCTGCGGGTCGAGCGAGGCGTCCCCGCCCGCGTGCCAGGGCCGGCCGAGGAAGAAGCTGCCGTTCGAGACGTCGCCGCTCACCGTGGAGTTGGCGATCAGGATGCCCTTGCGGTTGGCGGCCGTGCTGGGAGCCGTGACGTAACCGGCCGAGGTGCCGTCCCAGCGCTTCTTCAGCGTGATGACGGACTTGTCGACGACGGCCGTGGCCCGCCCGAAGATGAAGTCGACGTTGCCGACGACGTAGGAGTTGCTGACGTAGACCCGCCCCAGCTTGTCCTTGGCGGCGGTGTCGAGCAGCAGCGTGTCCTGGTCGCCGTTGACGATGATCCCGTCCAGGAACACCTTGTCGGAGGCGGTCCGCAGGGCGACGGCCTGATGCCCGCTGAGGCTCTGGTTGGCCTTCTCGTCGAAGTCGTTGGAGATGGTCAGGTTCCGGGCCTGGAAGTCGTCGGCCTCGACGGCGACGGTGGCGCTGCCGCCGGTGCCGTACGTACCGCCGCCGGGCTTGGGCGTGCCGGCCGCGTTGTTGTAGACGATGGTCGTGTCCTTGCGGCTGCCGCCGGTGCCCTGGATGGTGACGTGCGGCTTGTTGGACGGCACCTTGACGAGTTCCCGGTACGTCCCCGGCTTCACGGCGATCACGACGCGCGACGGATTGTTCGCCGGTACGGCGTTCACGGCGGCCTGCACGGTCCGGTACTGACCGCTGCCGTCGGCGGCGACGGTGAGCGTGGTCGCGGCGGCGGCCTTGGTGGCGGCGGCGGTCGTACCGATGCCGGACCGGGGCCCGACACCGGACCGCAGGATGCCGGGGATGTCGGCGGCCTGGTCAAGGGTGTACGGGTAGTAGGCCTTCGGATCGAAGGCACTCCCGCCGCTCTCGTTCCTCCCACTGGTCCCGGAGAAGACGCTCCCCCGCTGCACGATCGCGGCGCCGCTGTCCTTGATGACGGGGTTCTTGATGCCCTGGAAGTAGGAGTTCTCCAGGACCATCTTCGTCGCGCCGCGCGAGTAGTTGCCGTACGACGACTTGATGGCGGTGCCCGCGGCGTCCTCGAGGAAGTTGTTGTAGAGGTGGGCGTGGGCGGCGTTGTCGGTAGAGGGGTTGCGCTGCTCGGTCTCGCGGATCCAGTTGTGGTGGATCGTGATGTCGGTCTTGACGTTCTCGGTCCAGCCGATGCCGAAGGTCTTGTTGTTGTCGCTCAGCTTGTTCCAGGAGACGGTGACGTTCGTCGAGTCCTTGCGGACGTCGATGAGCCCGTCGGCCATGTGCCGCAGATCGTTGTGATCGATCCACACATGGTGCGCACCGTCCATCTGGATGGCGTCGAAGTCATGGTCCTTGTCGTTCCAGATGCCCTGGTACGCGTCCCGGATGGTCAAGTTCCGGATGATCACGTTGTGCACGCCGGACCCGAGGAAGAACCCACCGCCGACGATGTGCCCGGAGGTCCCGGACCCGACGATGGTCTTGTCGGACTGCACCTTGATCTCTTTGCCGACCGGGTTCATGGCGATGGTCCCGGCGACGACGATCACATACGGCTCGGTGGCGGTGGCGTACTTCTCCAGCTCGGCCTGCGTCTTCACGGTGACGGTCTTGCCGTCCCGCCCGCCGTACGTCCCGTTCTGCCCGAGGGAGTTGACGGAGGCGAATCCGTCGGCGGTGTCGGCGGCCCACGCCGGGGTGGCGGCGGAGGCCTGCCGGCCGGTGCCGCCGAGGACGCCGAGGTCGCTGCCGTAGGCGAGGGTGCCGGCGGCGGTCAGGGCCAGGGGGACCCCGACCGCCAGGGCTTTGCGGGTTCTGCGGCGACGATGACGGGCCTTGCTGCGCGGCTCACTCATGCGGTGATCCGTTCCGTGTGGGGGAATGACCGCTGATCAGTCGCCGCCCCACACGGAAAGGTTGCCGGTGTGTGCGCCTTACTTGGTGCAGGACGCGGGGTCGAGCTTCTCCTCGATCTTGTCCTCGCGGCCGTCGGGCTGGCCGCTGGGCAGGAGCGTGTCGGAGATGCCGTCGATGTAGTACCCGTGCGAGTAGATGGTCTGGTACCCCCGGTCACGCCAGCTGTGCACGGTCCGCTCCCCGTCCCCCTTGTCCCACTGGTAGTCCTCGACCTGGAAGACGGGGTTCACCCGCACCACGCGCTGGTACGGCGTCCAGGTCACGGCGACCTGACGGCACGGCGGAATGGTCTTCTCGCTGCGGGTCTCGAACTTGGACTCCTTCTCCCAGCCCCACTCGTAGCCGGCGCTGCCGCCCACCGTTCCGCTGAAGATGCTCTTGGCGAGGGAGAGACTGATGGTGCCGCCGACGCTCTTCTTCGCGAACGTCTTGGTGCTGTAGCTGCTGACGAAGGTCTCCTTGTCGTCGGCGGAGCCCTTGTTGCCGATCCACCGGGACGTCCGGACGGTGTCGCCCTTGACGGACCAGGTCGAGGCCTCGGCGTACCCGCACCAGCCGCGGAACAGCTCCCACGGCCCGGCGGGCTTCCACAGCCCGAAGACGTCCCGCAGGTACTCGTCCCGGGTCTTGAACTCACCGGTGTCGACGTTGAGGGCGCCGTAGACGCCGGTCAGGCTCGTCTCCTGACCGCAGAGCCGCTCGACCATACGGTCGGTGTCCCCGGGGTCCACACCCCGGATGTTGGTCGCCCCGGCGGGCCCGGCGGCAGCGGTCCCCGCGCCGGCCAGCAGACCGGTTATGGCGAGGGCGGTGGAAGCGGCAACTGCGCCGCATTTCTTCAGAGTTGACGTGCGGATGAGACGCATGTGGGGGGCTCACTCCTGCTCGCGGTTCTGTGACGGCAGTGAAGATGTCAGAGCAGGGGCGGGTGTTTGCGCTACTGATGGGTATGACAGGACATTGACAGCTGGCGGGCGGGCTTGTCCTGCTTTATCGGGCGCCGCTGTCCCGGCCGACCGCGACGCGCAGTACGTCTCCCAGAGACTCCACGGCCCTCGTCAGCGCGAAACGAACGGCACGTTCACCGGCCTCGGCGTCTTCGAGTACGGCCCTGGCGCCCGCGAGCACCTGCTCGGCGGAGGCGAGTTGAGCGGCCTCGACGTCGTCGGCGAGCTGTGAGAGCAGGCTGTGCGGGTCGTCGGTGGAGAGGTAGCAGGGCTTGCCGTCGGTGCCGGTCCAGGGGAGGAGCCTCATGCGTAGATCTCCAGGGCGTGGAGGTAGGGGCGGACCAGCGGGGTGTCCATGAGGAGGGGCTCTACGTGGAGGGGACGTGGGGTGTGCGCGGGCGGGGGTGGTGGCCGCAGGGTCGGCGTGGCGGCTCGATGACGCCCTCGGGCGGGCAACAGGAGCCGTACGAGGGTGAGGAGCAGTGACTCGCAGAGCTCGGCGATACGCAGACGCACGAGGGCATCCCTTCTCAGGGCAGGGGGAGGCAGGGGGTGACGAGCGGCGATTACCGTTCGTGCTCTCATCGTCACTGGTTGCCCGTACGCTGCGGAAGGGGTCAGGTGTTGCCTGGCGCTCCAGGCAACAGCGAGGGGTGACGTGGGCGAAGTGGTTGACGGGGAGCGGGAGTCGGGGCGGGCAGGGCTCGGACGGACCTTGAGCTTTCTGCGCGAGCAGGCGGGTAAGTCGCTCGGACAGCTGGCCGAGGACACCGGGTACGACAAGAGCTACCTGAGTCGCTTGGAGAAGGGGGAGCGGCTCTCCAAGCGGGCGGTCATGGAGGATCTGGACAGCTACTACGGGTCCGGTGACCTGCTGGTTCGCGAGTGGCGGGAGGCGCGCCGCGAGGTCATCAAGGACAAGTACAAGGCGTTCATGGACCTTGAGGCGACGGCGCAGATCATGTGGATGTTCCAGCTGCGCGTGCCGGGCCTCTTGCAGACCGAGGACTATGCCCGCGCGGTGTTGTCAGGGTTGTCTGGCGCCCAGACAACGGCAGGCAACGGTGAGGAAGTCGAAGAACAGGTGGCTGCGCGGATGGGGCGACAGGAGTTGCTGTACCGCGAGTCGGCGCCGGACGTACGTGTGATCCTGGACGAGGTGGCTCTGCGGCGGCCTGTTCCTGACGCGAAGGTGTGGGCGGAGCAGTTGGCACACCTCCTGGACTCGGCCGAGTTGCCGAACGTCGCGATCCAGGTATTGCCCTTCACGGCCGGGGTGCACGCCCTCATGGACAGCCACCTCTGGCTCTTCTGGCAGCGCGTTGGTGATCCAGTCGCCTGGACGGAGGGCAACGGCTTCGGTGAGTTGATCGCGGAAGCGGACAAGGTTCTGCGCTTCCGTTTGTCCTACGATCGCGTCAGGGACGCGGCGCTGACTCCCTTGGAGTCGACGGCGTTCATCAAGCGCCTTCTAGAGGAGTGCAGAGAATGAACCGAGCCCCTGACCTCAGCACCGCCGCATGGCGCAAGTCGTCCTACAGCGACGGGGGCGGCACGAACTGCCTGGAGGTCGCCGACGACCACCCCGGCATAGTCCCCGTCCGCGACAGCAAGCTCCCGCACAGCCCGATACTCGTGTTCGGCGCGAGTCCCTGGGTGTCGTTCCTCGCCGGTGTCAAGGACGACAGCTCGGCGCACCTCTCCGGGTGACTCGGGTGACTGTCGACCCGGCTGAGGTTGTGGGGCGGTCATGGTGGGGCTATGACAGAGCGCGCGACCATCAAGGTGT
The DNA here is from genome assembly GCF_050937045.1 of Streptomyces sp. CA-179760. Classification (NCBI taxonomy): domain Bacteria; kingdom Bacillati; phylum Actinomycetota; class Actinomycetes; order Kitasatosporales; family Streptomycetaceae; genus Streptomyces; species Streptomyces sp. CA-179760. The sequence goes on along the minus strand of NZ_JBNJLZ010000001.1, from coordinate 4,507,563 downwards.
CCCGAACAGCCCGTGACCATCTCGCCCAGGTTGCCCGGGAACGGGGCGTGACCTTGAGGCAACTCGTCGAGCAGTTGGCTGCCCAGAAACGGACTGCGGCGCAGATCGCCGAGCAGGATGAAGTTCACTGTTGACCTCAGTGCCGCTGTGTGGGGCGTCGTTCCTCACGCACGTCATCAGGTAACTGTAGGGGCCGCCCGCTTCTTTGGCAGTGTCGTGCTCCCACGGCCTGCATCAAGGGCGCTTCGCGTCGCCTTCGGCGATCGGCCTGCGACCGACCCTTGACCCAGGCCGCTCCAGCACGGGAGAGAAGCGAGCGAGCGGCCCGGAAAGGCGGGTGGCCAGGCCCGTTTGCGGTCTTCGGCCCCTTGCTTCGCTGACCGGCGTTGACGTGCGCGCTCGTGCCTCGCCTGCACGCCGGGTGCGCTCAGCGGCGAGCGGTGGGTGGTGGCGCGGTGGCAAACCAAGATAAAAGCGGCACCCCTACTGGTGATTGGAGCGGATGGGCCATGGGCGGGAGCAGGGTCGCAGGTGAGAGCTGGACAGCGTGGCCCAAGTGCTCCCATCGCCCCTCCTACGCCCGTGCGACCCCGCTGCACCTCCCATCCACCGCTCGCCCCTGAGCCCGCCCGGCGTGCAGGCGAGGCGCGAGCGCGCTGCCCCCGTTGCCGAGCGGCCAGCCAGCCGACCGAAGGGGTGTCTGCCCTGGCCACCCGCCTTTCGGGCCGTTCGCTCGCTTCTCGCTCGTGTTGGAGCGAGGCGAGCCAAGGGTGGCCCGTAGGGCCATCGCCGAAGGCGACGCGGAGCGCCCTTTACTCGGCTCGTGGAAGCACGACACTGGAAAGAAGCGGGCGGCCCCGACAGTTTCCGTTCGATGTGCTGTAGCCGACCCACTCCTGACTTCAGGGCGAGGGCAGATCCTCTGGTGGGGGTACCGCCGCCCCCGGCAGTCGTACCGTCGCCACAGTGCCGCCGCCCTCCGCGTGGGACAGGGACACCTCGCCGCCCGCCTGTTGGACCGTGCGGGCCACGATCGACAGGCCCAGGCCCGAGCCCGGTAGTGCCCGTGCGCTGGGGAGCGCCAGAAGCGGTCGAAGACGTGGGGGAGTTCGTCGGCGGGGATGCCCGGGCCGTGGTCGCGGATCGACAGCTCACCGGCCACCAGCCGGACCACGATCGTGCCGCCCTCCGGGCTGAACTTCACCGCGTTGTCGAGGATGTTGACCACCGCCCGTTCCAGGGCGGAGGGCTCCGCTCGGACGAACCAGGGCTGGATGTCCGCTGTGATCGTCAGCTCCGGTCCGCGCAGCCGGGCGCGGCGCAGGGCCGACTCGACGGTGTCCTGCCACGCGACGATCTGGGTCGGGGCCGAGTGCTGGCCGGTGTCGGGGCGGGAGAGTTCCTGGAGGTCGCCGATGAGTGCGGCCAGTTCCGTCATCTGCGCCTTCACCGAGGCGAGCAGGGCCTTGCGGTCTGCCTCGGGGATGGGGCGGCCCGTCTCCTCGCTGCGGGTGAGGAGTTCGATGTTGGTGCGGAGTGAGGTGAGGGGCGTGCGCAGCTCGTGGCCCGCGTCGGCGATGAGCTGTTGCTGGAGTTCTCGGGAGCTGGCCAGGGCCGAGGTCATCGAGTTGAAGGAGCGGGAGAGGCGGGCCACCTCGTCGTCGCTGTCGTCGTCCACCGGGATGCGGACGTCCAGGTCCTCCGTGCGGGCCACATGCTCGACGGCTTCCGTGAGTTTGTCGACCGGGCGCAGGCCCGCCCTCGCCACCGTCAGGCCGGCCGCCCCGGCGCCCATCACCCCCACGCCCGAGACCAGGAGCAGGATCAGCGCCAGTTCGTTGAGCGTGGACTCCGTTCCCTTGAGCGGGACGGCGATGACCAGCGCGTAGTCGGCGGCCACGCCCTGCTGGAACGGGCCGTCCTTCACGACCACCGCCGTGGTCAGTACGCGCACCGAGTTGCCGTCGCTGTCCTTGCCGTTGCGCAGTACGGCCGTCCTGGGATCGGGATTCTTGGCAACGGCCTTGTCGCCGCTCGTCACGTTCACCTGGGGCATGAGGCTGCTGAAGCGGCAGACCTTGCCGTCGGTCCTGACCACCTGCGCGTAGGTCTGCGGGCGTGGCGCCCCGCCGAGCGTGTTGGAAGGGTTCTGGGGGCACGTCTTGGTCAGCGCGTCGAACTCGTCCGCCTGCATGGTCCGGAACGACGACTGCAGGTCGTCGTCGACCTGGTCGTACAACTTCCCCTGCACGATGAACCAGCACGTCACCGACACCGCCGCCACCGCGAACGCCACCGCCGCCGCCACCAGCAGCGCCAGTCGGGACCGGATCGGCAGGGAGCGGTAGCGGCGTACGGCCTTGTTCACTCCGCGCCGCCCGCCCGCAGTACGTACCCGACACCGCGCACTGTGTGGACGAGGCGCGGTTCGCCGCCCGCCTCGGTCTTGCGGCGCAGGTACATGACGTAGACGTCGAGGGAGTTCGACGACGGTTCGAAGTCGAAGCCCCACACCGCCTTCAGGATCTGCTCCCGGGTGAGGACCTGGCGCGGGTGGGCCATGAACATCTCCAGGAGCGTGAACTCCGTGCGGGTCAGCTCCACCTGGCGGCCGGCCCGGGTGACCTCGCGCGTCGCGAGGTCCATGCGCAGGTCGGCGAAGGTGAGCGCGTCCTCGTCGCCCGCGCCCACGGCCGCCGCGTAGGAGCTGCGGCGCAGCAGGGCGCGGATGCGGGCGAAGAGTTCGTCCAGCTCGAAGGGCTTGACCAGGTAGTCGTCGGCGCCCGCGTCGAGGCCCGTGACCCGGTCGCCGACGGTGTCGCGGGCCGTGAGCATCAGGATGGGCGTCGTGTCGCCGGTGGCGCGGATGCGGCGCGCTGCCGTCAGGCCGTCCATACGGGGCATCTGGATGTCGAGGACGACCAGGTCGGGCCGGTACGCCGCGGCCTTCACCAGCGCGTCCGCGCCGTCGACGGCGACCTCGGTCCCGTACCCCTCGAAGGCGAGACTGCGCTGGAGTGCTTCGCGTACCGCCGGCTCGTCGTCGACGATCAGGATGCGCTGGGGGTCACGGTCGCCGTCTGCGGGGCTCATGGGTCGGGGTCCTCGGGTGTGAAGGAGGGGAGGGGCGCTCTGACGCTCTCAGCGTCGCACGCCCGCGGGCGATGCCGGGAGGAGCGTCAGGCCCGTACGGTGCGGCGTCGGGCGGTCGCGGCCCGGCCCGCCCGGCGGGCCGCCACCTCCGGCGCCCGCGTCGCCGCGTGCAGTTCGTACGCCACCGCCAGGGCCAGCCCGACCCCGGCCGGATCGCCGCCGGACTCTGTATGTGCGATCTGCTGGATCATCGCCGTACTCCTCATCGGATCAACGAGCTCGGTGAACAGGCTCAGTCGGTGGAACCGGCCCGCAGCGTGGCGAGGTCGGCCTTGACGGTGTTGATCGGGATCGCGAAGCCCAGGCCCACGCTGCCCGCCGCCGCGGAGGAGGACGCGCCCGCCGCCGAGTACATCGCGGAGTTGATCCCGATGATGTTGCCGTTCATGTCGATCAGCGCGCCGCCGGAGTTGCCCGGGTTGAGGGACGCGTCGGTCTGGAGCGCCTTGTACGTCGTCGTGTCCGAGCCGGTGTCGCCGTTGAACTCCCGGCCGCCGAACTCGAACGGCCACTCGCCGCCGCCCTGCTGTCCCTGCCCCTGTCCCTGCCCCTGGCTCTCGTCCGTGGAGACCGTGACGTCCCGGTCGAGGGCGGAGATGATGCCGCTGGTGACGGTGCCGGTCAGGCCCTCGGGGGAGCCGATGGCCACGACCTGGTCGCCGACGCCCACCCCAGCCGAGTCGCCGAGCGTCGCGGTCTTCAGGCCGGAGGCGTTCTCCAGCTTGATCAGCGCGAGGTCCTTCTTGCTGTCGGTGCCGACGACCTTGGCGGTGTAGGACTTGCCGTCGTTGGTCCTCACCTTGATCTGCGAGGCACCGGCGACGACGTGGTTGTTGGTGATGATCTCGCCGTCGCCCGTGATGATCACGCCGGAGCCGGTGGAGGATCCTGCGTTGGAGTCGGCGTTGATCTCGACGATGCTCGGGCTGACCGCCTTGGCGACCCCGGAGACCGTGCCCTTCTGGCTGGACGGCACCACGTTGGTGCTGGTGGAGCTGGAGGTGACGGTGTCGTTGCCGGTCAGCTCCTGGATGCCGTAGGCGGTGCCGCCGCCTATCGCCGCGGCGACGATCGCCACGGCGGCGAGCAGGGCGACGGGGCCACCGCGGCGCTTCTTCGGAGCGTGCGGAGCGGGAGCCGGGGCGTACGCCGGCGGGGGCGGCCACTCGGGGTTCACCGGGGCCTGCTGCTGACCCTCGTAAGGGTTCTCGTACTCGCCACTGCGGTGGAAGCTCTCGGTCATGCAAATGAGCTTGTCGCCCGACCATGAGAGCTTCCTGAGTGCTCCCTGAGAAGCCCGACAGAACCTCGTATGCCCGATATAAAGAGGCCCGGCAAAGAGGCCCGCCGCTGGGCCGCCGGAGGCTACGCGCAGCCGCAGGACCGCCGCGTGACCAACCGGGACGGGAACACCTTCAGCCGCTCCCGCCGCGCCCCCGCGACCCGCAGGCCGTCGTCGAGGACGAGGTCCACCGCGGCCCGGGCCATCGCCGGGCGGTCGGAGGCCACCGTGGTCAGGGGCGGGTCGGTCAGCGCCGCTTCCTTGATGTCGTCGAACCCGGCCACCGCCAGCTCGCCGGGGACGTCGATGCGCAGCTCGCGCGCCGCCCGCAGCAGGCCGATCGCCTGGTCGTCGGTGGAGCAGAAGATCGCGGGCGGCCGCTCGGGGCCGGAGAGGATCTTCAGGGCGGCCTGATAGGCGTCGTAGCGGTTGTAGAGCGCCTCGAAGAGACGGCCCTCCGTGGAGATCCCGGCCTCGGCCATCGCGCGGCGCCAGCCCTCGACGTGGTCGGACACCGGGTCGCCGACCACCGGGGTCTCCGCTATGCCGCCCATACAGGCGACGTACTCGTGCCCGTGGTCCAGCAGGTGCCGTACGGCGAGTTCGGCGCCGTCCAGGTCGTCCGTGACGACGGCGACGTCGTCGATGGACTCGGGCCGCTCGTGCAGCAGCACGACCCGGGCGTCCCAGGCCTCGATCTCGGCGGCTGCCAGGTCGTTGAGCGCGTGGCTGACGAGGATGAGCCCCGAGACGCGCATGCCGAGGAAGGCCCGCAGATAGTGGACCTCGCGTTCGCCGATGTAGTCGGAGTTCCCGACGAGCACCATCTTTCCGCGCTCGGACGCGGCCTGTTCGACCGCGTGCGCCATCTCCCCGAAGAAGGGCTGGCGCGCGTCCGGCACGATCAGGCCTATGAGATCCGTACGCCGGGACGCCATGGCCTGGGCCACGCGGTCGGGCCGGTACCCCAGTTCCTTGATCGCGGCGAGTACACGCTCGCGCGTGGCCGGGGCGACCGGCCGGGGTCCGTTGTTGATGACATAGCTGACCACGGCAGTGGAAGTCCCTGCCAGCCGCGCCACATCATCCCGAGTCACCTTGGCCACGCGCGGAGTCTACGCGGATATACCTGCTCTGGGCAGGGCGTAAAGGAGGTTACGTACGATATCCCGATCGCCGTCCGGGCGCCCGCGTGAACTCCGTGCGGAAAGCGATGCCCAGGTGGGCACCGCGATACGCCTCTTTATGCCTTGGTACGGGCCTCGACGCCCTCCAGGGCGGCCGACTTGTCCGTGCTGTCCTGCTTTGCCTTGGCGGCCTTGGCCTTCGCCTCCTCGGTGGCGCGCTCCATCTTCTCCGGCTTCTCCGGCGTAACGAATCGATAACCGACGTTCCGGACGGTGCCGATCAGCGACTCGTGCTCGGGGCCGAGCTTGGCGCGCAGCCGTCGTACGTGCACGTCGACCGTGCGCGTACCGCCGAAGTAGTCGTAGCCCCAGACCTCCTGCAGCAGCTGGGCGCGGGTGAAGACGCGGCCGGGGTGCTGGGCGAGGTACTTCAGGAGCTCGAACTCCTTGAAGGTGAGGTCGAGGACGCGGCCCTTGAGTTTGGCGGAGTACGTCGCCTCGTCGACCGACAGGTCGCCGTTGCGGATCTCCATCGGGGAGTCGTCGCTGACGATCTGCTGCCGTCCCATGGACAGCCGCAGCCGGGCCTCGACCTCCGCCGGGCCGGCGGTGTCGAGCAGGACGTCGTCGATGCCCCAGTCGGCGGTGACGGCGGCGAGACCGCCCTCGGTGACGACGAGGATCAGCGGACAGCCCGGGCCGGTCGACCGGAGCAGCTGGCACAGGCTGCGGACCTGCGGCAGGTCGCGCCGGCCGTCGACGAGGATGACATCGGCACCCGGGGTGTCGACGAGGGCGGGGCCCTCCGCGGGGGCCACTCGCACGTTGTGCAGGAGCAGGCCGAGGGCGGGGAGCACCTCCGTCGACGGCTGGAGGGCGTTGGTCAGGAGCAGCAGAGAACTCATATGTCTGGTTCCTCCTCGGTCCCTGCGAGGACGTTTGTTGGCAACAGCACCGCTCTGCGATCCCGAAGGCCCCGTACACCTGCGGTTTCCCGCTTCGTATACAACGCTTCCGAAAGCACAAAAGGACCCGGGGGCAACGCTGCCCGAGTCCTCTGCCCAGCAGAATAGCCCACATGAGCTCTGGTCCGGCAGGTCATGTGGCGCGTTCCACCGTTCGTCCGAACTCCGAGACGGACGCAAGAACGCCTGTGCGGACTCCGAAACGGACCTTTTTGCGCACCGCCGACGGCGTGACCATCGACGCCGTATACGACCCGGGTACCGCCGTATACGACGCCTCCGGGACGCCTTCCGCTCATCCCGTGTTCGTCGTCGCCCACGGCTTCACCGGTGCCGTGGACCGGCCGCACGTGCGGCGGGTGGCCGAGGCGTTCGCCCGGCACGGGGCCGTCGTCACCTTCTCCTTCCGGGGCCACGGGGCATCCGGCGGGCGGTCCACGGTCGGGGACCGGGAGGTGCTCGACCTGGCGGTGGCCGTCGAGTGGGCCCGGGAACTCGGGCACGCGCGCGTGGTGACGGTGGGGTTCTCCATGGGCGGGTCGGTGGTGCTGCGGCACGCGGCGCTGTACGAGGCGGGCACGGACGCGGTGGTGTCCGTCAGCGCGCCCGCACGCTGGTACTACCGGGGGACGGCACCGATGCGCCGGCTGCACTGGCTGGTGACGCGGCCCGAGGGACGGGCGGTGAGCCGGTACGGCTTCGGTACGCGCATCCACCACCGGGACTGGGACCCGGTCCCCCTCTCCCCGGTGGAGGCGGCGGCGCGGATCGCGCCCACGCCCCTGCTGATCGTGCACGGCGACGCCGACGGCTACTTCCCGCTCGACCACCCCCGCATGCTGGCCGCGGCAGCAGGTGACCAGGGCGAACTGTGGCTGGAGCCGGGCATGGGGCATGCCGAGAACGCGGCGGACGACGCGTTGCTGGCGCGCATCGGGGACTGGGCCGTCGGCCGGGCGGGCTAGCCTGACGGAGTTCACCGACGAGCGATGAGGAAGCAGAGATGCCAAAGGTCACGGTGCGCTACTGGGCCGCCGCCAAGGCCGCGGCCGGGGTGGCCGAGGAGCCGTACGAGGCGGTCACGCTCGCCGAGGCGCTCGACGGGGTGCGCGAGCGACACCCCGGCGAACTCGAGCGTGTCCTGCGGCGATGCTCGTTCCTCGTCGACGGTGACCCCGTGGGCACCCGCGGACATGAGACGGTACGGCTGGCCGACGGCGGCACGGTCGAGGTGCTCCCGCCGTTCGCAGGAGGATGACGATGAGCAACCAGCCGTATGAGGGCTACGATCCCTACGGGCAGCAGCAGCAGCAGCCGCAACAGCAGCCGCAGGCGTGGCCCGGGCAGCAGCCGTACGAGGATCCGTACGTTGCTCAGCAGCACCCGCAGCACCCGCAGCACCCGCAGCACCCGCAGCACCCGCAGCATCCGCAGCATCCCCAGCACCCCCAGCACCCGCAGTACACGCAGCAGTGGCAGGGGCACACCTGGGAGACGCAGACGCACCAGCCGGTGACCGCCGCGGCGGAGGAGACGGCGTATCTGCCGCCGCAGGCGTACGCGGCTCCGGCCCCCGAGGCGGTCCCCGACCCTCCCGCTCCCGATGCCGGGTACGGCCCCGCCACCGTCGGCGGGAACACGCGCGTCACGGACGCGCAGCGGGCGTGGGCGGAGGGGCGGTCGCCGATCATGGAGCCGGGGATGCAGCCGGCCGCGCTGACGGCGCTGCTCGGGCTGCTGCTGGCGGGCGCCGCGGCCGTCGGCACGTACGCCCTCCTGGTTCCGCTCGTCGCCCTCCAGGCCGTCACCGCGGCGGGCTGGTTCCGGCTGAACGGGATGTGGCCGGCCCGGCAGGGCATCGCGCTGGGCTTCGCGGGGGCGCTGGCCGCTGACACGGCGCTGCTGGTGTCGGACCGCTCGCCGTCGGCGATCCTGGGCACGCTCGGCGTCTGGGTCCTGCTCTCCCTCGTCCTGCAGCTGCGCTCGCACGCCGACCCGGACGAGCGGATGTACGGCCTGATGGCGACGGTCGCGGCATCGGCGCTGGCCATCGTCGCGGGCGGCTATCTCGCGGCCGACGCGGACGCGGTGACGGTGGGTGCGGTGGCGGTGGCCGTCGCGGTCCTGGCCCGGGCTCTCGTACCGCCGCCGCGCACGGTGGCGTCCGTGGTGGTGGCGCTGCTCGCGGCGTCCGGGGCGGGCAGCGCGGTCGGCACACTGACGGACCTGGGCACGCACGGCGCCCTTCTGGGAGCGGGCGCGGGCGCCTGCGCCCTGATCGGCCACCGGGTCGCCAGCTACGACTACCCGTCGCGCTTCGTCCACTTCACGGCGGGAGTGGCCCTGCCCCTGGCCGCCGCCGCCCCCGCTGTCTACGTGCTGGGCCGGGCCCTGGCCTGACGCACAGTCCGCTGAGCGCCTGTCACAGATGATCGACAAATCCCGGGCGCTCACATCTCACGGAGTTACCCTCACGCTTGGACGGCCACCCGGTCGTCAGGGACCGGACCGCCGTCCAACCGCCGAGGTGGGGGAAACACCGCATGCGCGCATTGCGAATACTGCTGATCTTCGTCGTGATCCTGGGCGGGCTCTTCGTGATCGCCGACCGTGTCGCGGTGAACTTCGCCGAGGACGAGGCCGCCGACCGCCTGAAGACGACGGAGAACCTCTCGGCGACCCCCGATGTCTCCATCAAGGGCTTCCCGTTCCTCACCCAGGTCGCCGGCGGTTCCCTGGACGACATCGAGGTCGGCATCCAGGACTACGAGGCCGCCGCGGGCAACGGCGGCCAGAAGATCCGGATCGACAACCTCCAGGCAGACATGCAGGGCGTCGAGTTCTCCGGCGACTACAGCTCCGCCACGGCCAGCAGCGCCACCGGCACCGCGACCATCGCCTACGACGAGCTGCTGAAGACGGCGAAGTCCGAGCCGACCCAGGTCGCCCCGGGCGTCACCGCCAACGTCGTCGGCCTCTCCGACGGCGGCAACGGCAAGATCAAGGTCACCGTCGAGGCCACCGTCCTCGGCACCAAGCTGCCCGAGCCGGTCTCCGTGCTCAGCTCGGTGACGGTGGTCGACGGCGAGGTGCGGGTGAAGGCCGACGGTCTGCCCAAGTTCGGCGGCGTCGACATCGCCGAGTCCCGCGTCCGGGCCATCACCGACTTCCAGCAGAAGATCGACGGCCTGCCCGGCGGCATCCAGCTGGACAAGGTCCAGGCGGCGCCGAACGGCGTGGAGATCACGGTGAAGGGTTCCAACGTCCGGCTGGCCGGGTAGGCAAGGCGCGAGGCGGCACCGACCAGGGCTGTCCGGTGGGCGAGACGGCGGAGTCCGTAGCGCAGATGTGACGGCGAATACAGGCGGCCGGAAACCGTGCGGGAGACGCACGGACAGGTCGCTGATCCCATATGGCGGATCTTTGCGTCTCAATATGCGACACACCGGTGACATGCGCACCCTGCCGTCCCTACGATCGACGGCATGAAGCGACAGGCGGATCTCACGAAGCGGCGGGCAGTAGACCTGTGCCGCGTCGCCGCCATGCTCTGTCGCACCTTCTGAGCGATCGCGTCGGCCTGCTCCGACGCGCGCATCCCCGCCGCCCTGCATCAAGGGCACACGTGCGCCGCCCTCGTCATGGGCGCGCGCCCCTGCATACCTCGCACGCCCCGCCGTAACTGCCCCGGAGGAGAAAGAGCATGAGCCGCAGCGACGTCCTGGTCGACGCCGACTGGCTCCAGGAGCACCTGGACGACCCGACCATCGCCATCGTCGAGGTGGACGAGGACACGTCCGCCTACGAGAAGAACCACATCAGGAACGCCATCCGGATCGACTGGACCAAGGACCTCCAGGACCCGGTGCGCCGTGACTTCGTGACGCAGGAGGGCTTCGAGAAGCTCCTGTCGGACAAGGGCATCGGCAACGACCACACGGTGGTCCTGTACGGCGGCAACAACAACTGGTTCGCGTCGTACGCGTACTGGTACTTCAAGCTGTACGGCCACGACAACGTCAAGCTCCTCGACGGCGGCCGCAAGAAGTGGGAGCTCGACGCCCGCGAGCTCGTCGCCGGCGACGAGGTGCCGGAGCGTCCGAAGACGGACTACAAGGCCAAGGCCCAGAACACGTCCATCCGCGCCTTCCGCGACGACGTCGTGGCGGCCATCGGTTCGCAGAACCTGGTCGACGTGCGCTCGCCCGACGAGTTCTCCGGCAAGCTGCTCGCCCCGGCCCACCTGCCGCAGGAGCAGTCCCAGCGCCCCGGCCACGTGCCGAGCGCCCGGAACATCCCGTGGTCCAAGAACGCCAACGACGACGGCACCTTCAAGTCGGACGACGAGCTCAAGGAGCTCTACGCCGAGGAGAGCGTCGACCTGGCCAAGGACACCATCGCCTACTGCCGCATCGGTGAGCGCTCCGCGCTGACCTGGTTCGTGCTGCACGAGCTGCTCGGTGTGGAGAACGTCAAGAACTACGACGGCTCCTGGACCGAGTACGGCTCCCTGGTGGGCGTGCCGATCGAGCTCGGCGCCAACAAGTAGGACCTCCGACCGACCTCTCATCACCCCCTTCAGGAGAACGACATGTGTGGAGCGAAGGCCGGCGGCCCCGACGCCTCGACGATCAAGCCCGGTGAGACCACGATCCAGGGTCAGGTGACCAAGGACGGCGAGCCCGTGGTGGGCTACGTCCGTCTGCTGGACTCGACCGGCGAGTTCACGGCCGAGGTGCCGACCTCGGCGACCGGACAGTTCCGCTTCTACGCGGCCGAGGGCACCTGGACCGTTCGTGCCCTCGTGCCCGGCGCCACCGCCGACCGCACGGTCGTCGCCCAGCAGGGCGGACTGGCGGAGGTCGCGATCGCCGTCTGACGGCGACAGGTCCTCAAGGGCCGCACCCTCTGGGTTGGACGCCTGGGGTGCGGCCCTTCGGGCTGCCCGGATCTACGCTGGATGTATGTACGCACGACGGCGGCGCACGTACTTCCTGATGATGGGCGGCTGCATCGCCCTCTTCGTCCTGGCCTGGGGCGTCGTACGCCTCTGGTCCATTCCGGTGGCGGTCGGCATGTGCGTCGTGGCCATGGTCATCCCGCCCGTCGCCGCGATGGTCGCGAACCGCCGGGGCCCCGACGACCGCTGGTGGGACGACCCGTCCGGGGATCCGAAGTCCGACGAGTGGTGGGACGAGCTGGACGGCAAGAAGCGCCGAAGCTGATTCGACCAGGGGGAGGGTCCGTGCGCCTGACGGCGGCGACACTCGACGCGCCGAACGCCCGTGAGCTGGCCGCCTTCTACCTGCGGCTGCTGCCCGGCTGGCGGGTGTGGCGCGGGGAGGACTGGCAGGACTGGGTGCACATCCGGCCGCCGGACGGCGGTACGGGACTGTCCTTCCAGACCGAGCCCGGCTACCGGCCGCCCGTCTGGCCGACCGCTCCGGACCGGCAGCAGATGATGATCCACCTCGACATCGAGGTCGACGACCTGGAGCGGGAGAGCGCGCGGGCCGTCGCCGAGGGTGCGCGGCTCGCCGGGTTCCAGCCGCAGGCCGGGGTCCGGGTGCTGCTGGACCCGGCGGGCCACCCGTTCTGCCTCCACACGGAGGCGACGGACGCCGCGGAGGCGGCTCAGTAGACGAGCGCCTGCGTCCCGTCCGCCATGGCCTCCTGGACGAAGACCTGGGCGCCCGCGATGCGGACACCCTCGATGACGTCCTTCTCCGTGATCTCGCGGCGGGCCGCGCACTGCGTGCACAGGGTGACGCGGCCGGCCGCGAGGACCGAGTCGAGCAGGTCGGGCAGCGGGGCCGCGTGCGGGAGGTCGAAGCCGGCGGCGCGGCCGGGCAGGGCGAACCAGGCGGACTCGCCGGTCAGCCACAGGGAGACCTCGACGCCGCTGGCGACGGCGACCGCCGCCACCGTGAACGCCTGCGAGCACCGCTCGGGGGCGTCGGCCCCCGCCGTCACCTTGATCACCAGCTTCTTCGCCATAGCCGGAAGCGTAGTCCGGAATCGAAGTGCCGAAGGCGCCCGCGTAAGCTGGCACCCGGCCCCGCGCACCCTTCGCACCCCGCTCAAGGAGCACCCCGTGGAGATCTTCTTCGAAATTCTGTTGGTCCTGGTCGCCGTCGGCGTCCTGGCCTTCGCCGGACTGACCGTGAAGAAGCTGTACCAGGGCCAGCGCTGACCCCCGTCTAGGAAGTTCCCATGATCGAGATCCCGTCCGACCTTCACAAGGACCTCGTCCCGCTCGCCTTCCTGCTCGGCGACTGGGCGGGTGCCGGTGTGCACGACTTCCCCGGCTCCGAGAAGTGCAACTTCGGGCAGGAGGTCACCTTCACCCACGACGGCCGGGACTTCCTGGAGTACCACTCGCACTCCTGGGTGCTGGACAACGACGGCAACAAGGTCCGTCCCCTGGAGTCCGAGCACGGCTTCTGGCGCGTCGACACCGCCCGCAAGGTCGAGGTGACGATGACCCGCGACGACGGCGTCATCGAGATCTGGTACGGCGAGCTGGCCGACCAGAAGCCCCAGATCGACCTGGTCACCGACGCCGTGGCCCGCACGGCCGCCTCCCAGCCGTACACCGGCGGCAAGCGGCTCTACGGCTACGTCAAGAGCGACCTGATGTGGGTCGGCGAGAAGCAGACCCCCGAGGTCGAGCTGCGCCCCTACATGTCCGCCCATCTGAAGAAGGTCGTCACCCCGGAAGAGGTCGAGCGCTGGGCCAAGGCCCTCCCCGACGACATGCCGGACGACGGCATCGCCTTCTTCAAGTAGTTCTAGACTCGAGGTGTGGTGAGCACCGACTGGAAGAGCGATCTGCGGCAGCGCGGCTACCGGCTGACCCCGCAGCGGCAACTCGTGCTCGAAGCCGTGGACACCCTGGAGCACGCGACCCCCGACGACATCCTCGTCGAAGTGCGGAAGACGGCGTCGGGGGTCAACGTCTCCACCGTCTACCGGACGCTGGAGCTCCTGGAGGAGCTCGGGCTGGTCAGCCACGCCCATCTGGGACACGGGGCGCCGACGTACCACCTGGCGGACCGGCACCACCACCTCCACCTGGTCTGCCGTGACTGCCAGAACGTCATCGAGGCGGATGTCTCCGTGGCTGCCGAGTTCACCGACAAGCTGCGGCAGACGTTCGGCTTCGACACCGACATGAAGCACTTCGCGATCTTCGGCCGGTGCCGGGACTGCACTCTCAGGGCTTCAACTACCGAGTCGTAGGCTTACGTATATGAAGAGCCCCCTGCTGATCCTGCCCGGCGCCGTCCCCGCCGAGGGCGCGGACGAAGGCGTCGCCGCCCACTACGGCGATCTGTTCCGCGAGCAGCGTGCCCTCGCCGACGGCACCGGTTTCGTGGACCTCTCCCACCGGGGCGTCGTCGCCGTCACCGGCGAGGACCGGCTGGCCTGGCTGCACCTGCTGCTCACCCAGCACATGAGCGACCTCCCCGTGGGCCGGGCCACCGAGGCGCTGGTCCTCTCCGCGAACGGCCACATCGAGCACGCCCTGTATCTCGTCGACGACGGCGGGACGGTCTGGGCCCATGTGGAGCCGGGCACCCAGGAGGCGCTGATCGCGTACCTGGAGTCGATGAAGTTCTTCTACCGGGTCGAGGTCGCCGACCGCACGGCCGACACCGCGGTGGTGCACCTGCCGGCCGGCTCCATCGCCGAGGTGCCGCAGGGCGCCGTCGTACGGGAGACGCCGCACGGCCGGGACCTGTTCCTGCCGCGCGCCGGCCTGGAGGCGTTCGCCGGGCAGGCCGGGCCGCCGGCCGGGATCCTGGCCTACGAGGCGCTGCGGGTGGAGCAGCACCGGCCCCGGCTCGGGTTCGAGACGGACCACCGCACCATCCCGCACGAGCTGGGCTGGATCGGCTCGGCGGTGCATCTGCAGAAGGGCTGCTACCGGGGGCAGGAGACGGTCGCCCGCGTGCAGAACCTGGGCAAGCCGCCGCGCCGGATGGTCTTCCTGCACCTGGACGGCAGCGAGGTCCATCTGCCGGTGGCCGGGACGGAGGTCCGGCTCGCGGACGACGGGCCCGACGGCCGGAAGATCGGTTTCATCACGACCTCCGCACGCCACCACGAGCTCGGGCCGGTCGCCCTCGCGCTGGTGAAGCGGAACGTGGCCGTGGACGCCCGGCTGGTGGCCGGTGACACGGCCGCGGCCCAGGAAGTCGTCGTCGAGCCGTAGGTCTTCGTGCCGTAAGTCGTCGTCGTGCCGTACGACTTGTAGACCTTTCGGGTCAGATTTCGATCTGCACGGTGAACGGGCCGTCGTTCGTCAGTGATACACGCATCGCCGCCCCGAAGCGGCCCGTCGCCACCGTCGCGCCGAGGGAGCGCAGCTGGGCCACCACCTCGTCGACGAGCGGCTCGGCGACATCGCCGGGGGCGGCGGCGTTCCAGGTGGGGCGACGGCCTTTGCGGGCGTCGCCGTACAGGGTGAACTGGCTGATCACCAGGAGCGGGGCGTCGATGTCGCTGCACGACTTCTCGTCGTGCAGCATGCGGATCGACCACAGTTTGCGGGCCAGCTGGGCCGCCTTCTCCTTGGTGTCCTCGTGCGTGACGCCGACCAGGACGCACAGCCCTTCACCCTCGATCGCGCCCACGGTCTCGCCGTCCACGACGACGCTCGCGCCGTCCACCCTCTGCACCACTGCTCGCATACGTCCATCATGCAGGGCGGTGAACGTCACGCCGCAGGTGGTGTGCGCATGGCACGAACGGGTGGTTTGCGCCGGGCGCCAACGGACCGCGCTCAACCGTATTTTGCTGCTTAACCGCCCATCTGGGGTCTATCGGGGGCACTCGTTCCCATAGCGGCCACTTGGGGTGGCACGATGCATGCACACACCGGTCGAGGGGACGGTTGAGGCACATGAGCACATCAAGCACCGGGCAGCAGTCGGGGGCTGTCTGGTCGACGTACACGGGGATCGGCGCGACGGAGTACCACCGGCCGCCCACACAGCGCACGGACAGCCCGCGGCTGCCCTCGGACGCTCCCGAGCCCGATCAGACCGCGCTGAGCCTGCCGGAGCTGCGCACAGTGCGCCGCGAGGCCCAGCGCGACGAGGCCGACCTCAGCTATGTACGGCGGCTGCTCCAGGGGCGGATCGACATCCTGCGCGCGGAGCTGGCACGGCGTGCACCGGCGGACGGGGCCGCCGTCGCCGCACCCGCGGAGGTGTCCGTCGTCGAGCGGCTGGCGGAGATCCTGCGGGACGCCCCGGCCCGGCACCGTTCCTCCGCCCGCCATGTGACGCTCTCCACCCCGCAGGGCGAGGAGTCCCGGCGGCTGGCCGCGGAGATGCTCGGCGAGGTCGAGCTGTCCGACCTGGGCGCGCGGACGGACCTGGAGCTGAACACGGCGATGGGGCGGCTCGTGCGCTACGAGCAGCAGGTCTCCCGGCGGCGCCAGCGGCTCCAGCGCGCGGCCGACGAGTGCAGCGCGGAGATCGCCCGCCGGTACCGCGAAGGAGAGGCACAGGTCGACGACCTGCTCGTCTGAGCAGCTCCCGGACAGGGGGAGGGCCGGCGCCCGGAAATCCGCGCGACAGCGACCGGCCCTCCGCCTAGCGTGAGCCCATGACCCGCGAAGCCGACATCGACATACGCCCCATCGCCGAAGCCGAACACGCCGAGTGGCTGCGTGCCGTGCACACCGGCTTCCTGCGGGGGCCTGTCGTCTCCGCGGAGGAGATCGAGGGCCGTCGCCGGAACTTCGTCCCGGGGCGCTTCCTCGGCGCCTTCGACGACGACCGGTGCGTGGCGACCTTCCGGTCCTTCGACCAGAAGCTCACGGTCGTGGGCGGCGCGAGCGTCCCGGCCGACGCCGTCACGGGTGTCACCGTCACCGCCACCCACCGCCGCCGCGGGCTGCTCAGCCGGATGATGGCGCGGGACCTGGCGGCCGCGAAGGACCGCGGGGACGTCGTCGCGACGCTGATCGCCGCCGAGTACCCGATCTACGGCCGGTACGGCTTCGGGCCGGCGACCTGGATGTCCGAGTGGACGGTCGATGTGCCGCGCGCCGGTCTCGACGCCCGCTGGGCGGGTCCGGCGGACGGCGGCCGTATCGACCTGGTGGACGGCGAAGACATCCGCAAGCTGGGCCCAGAACTGCACGAGCGGCTGCTGCGTACCCAGCCCGGTGCCATCGACCGCGACGAGCTGTGGTGGAAGCTGAACACCGGCGCCGTGCGGTTCGATCCGGCGTGGAAGACGCCCTTCTTCGCCGTGTACCGCTCGGCGTCCGGCGAGGTCGAGGGCATGGCCGCCTATGAGGTGGACGACAACTGGGGCGAGGCCAAGCAGCCGTTGAACACGGCGACCGTGAAGTGGCTGACCGGGGTGACACCGGCCGCGGAGCGCGCCCTGTGGCAGTACCTCTGCTCCATCGACTGGGTCGTGCGGGTGAAGAGCGGCTGGCGGGCGCCCGACGACCTGCTCCCGCACTTCCTGCCGGATCCGCGGGCCGCCAGGATCACGTCGCTGGCGGACTTCCTGTGGGTGCGGATCCTGGACGTCGTCCGGGCGCTGGAGGCGCGCACGTACGAGGGGGAGGGGTCGCTGGTGCTGGAGGTCGCCGGTGTGGACGGGCTGACCGGCGGACGGTACCGACTGGAGGCCTCCGCCGCGGGGGCGTCCTGCAAGCCCACCACCGAGAGCGCGGAACTCGTCCTGGAGACCGGCGAGTTGGGGGCACTGTGGCTGGGGGACGAGTCGGCGGTGCGTCTCGCGGCGCTGGGGCGGGTGCGGGAAGAACGAGCGGGCGCCGCCCGGAAGGCCGACGCCCTGCTGCGTACGTCCAGGCGGCCGTGGTGCCCGGACATGTTCTGAGCCGCTCCCTTCTGCCGACGTACAGGGACCCGCATCCGTAGCGAGCTGTTCGGTTGTGGTTGTTGTGCGGTGGTGCTCACCTGCCGGGCTCCCGGCTCCCCTCCGGAAGGGAGGCCCGTAGGTGGAGAGTGGATGGCATAAGTTGGCGACCAACTTCACTGTACTTATAGCCGCTTGGAAGCGTCTCATAACCACCCAGCGCTGAACTGCCGAAAGATGGCGAGAAGTTGTACTGTTTGGTTGTGGACCCGGAACACACCTCCGTCAATGGACGGAAGAGGTCGCAACGGCCACAGAGAACACATGAAGAGGTGGCCGACGAACTGCGCGCCCGGATCAGGTCAGGGGCGCTGCGGTCCGGTGAGCGCATGCCGACGCAGGCGCAGCTCGCCGACGAGTTCGGCGTCGAGCGCGGTGCCGTGCGCCAGGCGCTGCGCACCCTGCAGTCCGAGCAGCTGCTCACCAATGTGTCCAAGGGGAGCCCGGCGACCGTGGCCTCCGACGTCGCCAGGGCGCTGACCGGCCCGCAGGCCCCGCCCGTGCCCACGACCGTGGGCCTCGCGCCCCGGATCGCGACGGCGTTCGCGGCGGAGCACGTCGAGATCGACGCCGTGTGCCTGACCTCCATCTCCCTCACGCTGGCGATCGGCGAAGCGCTGCGGCAGATCCATGCCGGACGGCTGAATCCGGCCAAGGTCGACGTCCGGGTCCTGCTGCCCAGCCGGGACATCGACCTCGCCTTCCCGGTGCCGGTCGGGGGGCGCGGCGACGACTGGGTGCACGAGCGGTGGCTGGCGATGCGCAACGCCCAGGGGCAGGTCCTCCAGCACAATCTGCTGGCCCTGCGCGCCACGCACGGCATCGATGTGCACGTCACGTTCCGGGCGCTGCCCTTCACCCCGCCGATGAAGCTGTACCTGCTCAACGGCTCGGAGGCGTTGTTCGCGTACTACACGCTGACGCGCCGGGAGGCCGAGATCGACGATGAGCAGAGGGAGATGTTCGACGCGCGGGGCACCCAGTCGATGCTGTTCTCCTTCCGGCAGGGACCGGGCCTGCGTGACACGACCTTCGTCGAGCAGTCGCACCTGTGGTTCAACGCACTGTGGGAGACGATCAGTTCGGAGCTGGTGCTCACGGGCTCATAGGGTGGTCCGCAGGACCAGCAGCGCGATCACGACGGCTCCCGTGGAGCTGACCGCCGAGTTGTTGGCCTTGAGCCCCACGGTGAGAAGGAGCAGGCCGACGATGCCGGCCGGGCCGTACTTCCACTGGATGAACTGCTCGAAGGCGACGACTGCGATGGCGGCGAGGAGAGTGAGGGCGGGCATTGGTCTTCCCCCTTCGGAAGTTCGGAGGCAAAACTTCCGCCAACTCAGGTAAGTTGGCAACCAACTCTGATTAAGTTGTCCCCACTTGGCCCCTACTCATAAACAACTTTCAAACAACTCCCGCCAGATGGATCAGAGTTGTAGCGTTTGGTCGTGATCCAGGCGGACATGGCGGAGGACGTGGCGGAGAACGTGGCAGTGAACGGCAGCAGAAGGCTCTCGCCCCAGGAGATCGCCGACAGCCTGCGGGAACGCATCCGCACGGGTGAGCTCAAGCCTGGGGACCGCCTGCCCACCCAGGCCGACCTCGCGGAGGAGTTCGGCGTGGAACGCGGCGCCGTCCGCCAGGCCCTGCGGGCACTCCAGGAGGACGGTCTCCTCACCAACGTCAGCAAGGGCAGCCCCCCGCGGATCGCCGCGCCCGCTCCGGTCCGGGGCGAGCCCCAGCCGACGATGGTCGGTCTGGCGCCCCGCCTCACGGAGGCGTTCTCGGCACGCCGCGTCCGTGTGGACGTGGTCTGCCACACGGCGGAGACACTGATGGTCGCCATCGGCGAACCACTCCGCCTGATCCACGAGGGCCGTATCCACCCCGAGTCCATCGACGTCCGCATCCTCGTCCCCTCCCGGGACATCGAGCTGGCCTTCCCCGTCCCCGTGGAGGCCCACGGCGACGACAACCCGGTCCACCAGCGCTGGCTGTCCATGCGCAACGCCCAGGGGCAGGTCCTCCAGCACAACTTCCTGGCCCTGCGCGCCACGCACGGCATCGACGTGCACGTCACGTTCCGCGCGCTGCCCTTCACCCCGCCGGTGAAGCTGTACCTCCTCAACCAGGAGGAGGCGCTGATCGGCTACTACATGCTGACCAGGCGAGAGGAGGAGTGGGGGAGCCAGACCCTGGACATGTACGACGTCCTCGGCTCCCAGTCCCTCCTCTTCTCCTTCCTGAAACGAGCGGGCCAGCGGGACGCGGCGTTCGTCCAGGAATCCCAGAAGTGGTTCGACGCCCTCTGGGAAACCATCACGACGGACCTGACACTCTCCTAGTGACTTCTGATACGACGCAGACTGGTGCGGTGAAAGTCCAGACGGAAAGCGATTCGCACGAACTCCGGAATCTGATCAGACGCGCCCGCGTCGTGCTGTGGGACTTCGACGGGCCCATCTGCCGTCTGTTCGCCAACCACTCGGCGGAACGGGTGGCGAGTGACCTGGTGTCCTGGCTGGAGGGCCGGGGACTGCACGGGCTGCTGACGGAGAGCGAGCGGGAGTCCCTCGACCCGCATGTGGTGCTGCGCGCCGTGGACCGCCGGCACCCCGGCAGCGATCTCGTCGCCGATCTGGAGGCACGTCTCACCCAGGAGGAGCGGATGGCCGCGTCTTCGGCGATGCCGACCGCGTACGCGGATCCGCTGATCCGCACCTGGACCGCGGTGGGGGCGCGGCTGGCGATCACCACCAACAACTCCCCGCTCGTGGTCGGCGAGTACCTCACGGGTCGCGGTCTCGTCCCCTGCTTCCAGCCTCACATCTACGGCCGCACCCAGGAACTCCACCTGCTGAAGCCCGACCCGCACTGCCTCAACCGGGCGCTGAGCGCGATCGGCGCCGCTCCGTCCGACGCTCTGATGATCGGCGACACGCCCTCCGACCACGAGGCGGCGGCACGAGCCGGGGTGCCGTTCCTGGGCTTCGCGCGCAACGAACGCAAGGCCAAGCTCCTGAAGGCGGCCGGGGCCGACGCGGTCCTGACGTCCCTGGAACCGCTGCTGGCGCTGTTGCGGGCTTAGGCCGGCTCCCGGACGCGACTGGACCGTCACGGCTCGCCTCCCGTCCTGGCCTGTGGGTCAGGCAACTTGTCAGCCACTTGCCTGGTTGCCTGCTCATGTCAGGCATGCCCGGTCAACTTGATCCCTTAACCGGCAAGTTGGACGGACTGCTTGCCTGAACCAGACCTGTTTGCTTGTCGGCTGTCGGCGGTACGTACGTCGTGTGACTGCCAGGCGGAGTGGTGACGGCAAGGCGTTCCGGCATGTGGCGGAAGAACTGCGGACGCGGATGGCGGACGGGACGTATCCGCGCGGGGCTCTGCTGCCCTCTCAGCGCGAGCTGGCGGAGGAGTTCGGGGTCTCCAGGGACACCGTGCAGCGGGTCATCCAGGAACTGGGCAACGAGAGCTGGATCGAGAACCGGCAGGGGACCAGGGCCCGGGTCATCAAGAACCAGCGCATCCAGTCCGAGACGGCCAGGGCCACCCGGTCCCGGCGGCCGATGACACTGGACCCGCTGATCAGCGAGGCGTTCGAGCAGCGGGAAGTCACCCTGGACGTCTACACGTTGACGTCGGAATCGCTGGACGTCCACATCCGCCGTCAGGACGAACGGATCCGCGCCGGTGTCATCGCGCCCGAGCGCATCGCCCTGCGCATGCTCCTGCCGTCCGAGTCGCTGGAGCTGCCCTACCCCCGGGCCGTGAACGACGAGGACGCCCCCCGTCTGCGGGACCGCTTCCGCACCATCACCAGGCGGAGCACGGAGTCCCTGCACCAGGTGCTGGAGGGGCTGCGGGCGGAGAAGCTGGTGCCGTCCGTCGACCTCGAGATCCGGCACGCGCCCCTCACACCGACCTTCAAGCTCTACGTGATCAACGAAGCCGAGGTGCTGCACGGGCTGTACCGGGTCGTCGAACGGGCCCTGGTCCTGGAGAGCGGGGACCAGGTGCGGGCGCTCGACGTCCTGGGCCTCGGCGCCACGCTGACGCACCACGTGCAGGACGGTGACCCCGACTCGGCCGGGACCATCTTCGTGGACACCATGCGCAGGTGGTACGACTCCGTCTGGGACCTGCTGGCCGAGCGACCGGAGGGGACGAAAAGCGCCGGGGAGGCGTGAGGGGCCATGGGGGCCGCCGGGTGTAGCATTCCCGCACCGCGCACCGATTGAGTCAAACGCCAGTCCTCGTTCGTATCCGAAGGGCAACCGGCCACCATAGAACGAGTTCACGCCGTCTCATGCAGACGGGTGGCAAATCCACCCTCAATGGCTCACCTGCCATGCGCGGCACCGGCCGCGAACTTACCGTTTGCCATACCGTTCTCCCCTTCTCGCACTTCCGGAGCGGCCAGTGGGCGCACCTCCTCTTCCCCGTCCCTTCCTCGGGGAGCGCGCCTCGCACGACGCCGCCTACCGGGCCTTCGTCAGGCTTGCCGCCGAGCTGGGCCAGGCGAGCAGCGGCCATCACAACCAGAATTTCGTCCTGCCGTTGACGGAGGACATGGCCCGGCTGGTCGGACGTGAGGCCGGGACGTCCGTGACCGTCCGTGTCCGGCGACCGGACGCGCTGCCCGTGGTCATCCGAACCTGGCACAACGAGGCGGAGATCCTCGAGGCCGTCCGGGGGATCCTGCCGCATGCGCCGCAATGCCTGGTCAAGCGGAGCGATTTCGCGATCCACAGCTTTGTGGAGGGCGTACCGCTCTCCAGCGTCTGCGACAACGGCAAACCCGTCGACACCCTGCTCATCAAGGCGCTGGCCGGTCTGCTCGCCCAGATGGCCCAGGTGCGCCGTGGGGCACTGCCCGCCCTGCCGTCCGCCTGGCCCCGCAACGACATGGACAGCCAGGGATTCCTCCAGACGCTGGTCCAGCTGGCCGACCGGCAGATCAGGCGGCCCAACTGGTCCTCCTTCGGTGGGCTGTTCGCGGCGCTGGGCATCCCGGAGGACGCTCTCGCCGGGCTGGCCGGGCGGGTCCCCGCCATGGCCCGGCGGCCGTACAGCCTGCTCCACGCCGATCTGCACCGGGACAACGTGATCGTGTCCTACGCGGGCGACCCGCCCCTCATCTGTGTGGACTGGGAGCTGGCGACCTACGGCGACCCGCTGCACGACCTCGCCACGCACCTTGTCCGCATGCGGTACCCGGCCCACCAGTGGGCCGAGGTGGTCGACGCGTGGGCCGAGGCCATGCAGGAGGTCCGGCCGGCCGCCGTCAACGGACTGGCCAAGGATCTGCGGCACTACCTGGCGTTCGAGCGGGCCCAATCGGCCTTCCCCGACGTCATGCGAGCCGCCCGGTCCCTCGAGGAGTCGTTCACGCAGACGAGCCTGGACGAGGCGACGACCGAGGTGCGCCGGGCCCTCGACGCGGCGGCGGAGCCGCTCCGGCTCGGGAGCGTGCCGGGTGAGGGCGAGATCAGGCGGGCCCTGTTCCGCTGGCTGGTGTCGCGCATGAACGGGGACATCAGCGGCCGGGCCTGGATCGCGAAGGCGTTCGAGTGGCGGCCCGACCGGCGTGTTCCGGAGCGCCCCGACTTCCCGTCCGCCGCGGTCCGGGAGGCCTTGCTGGCAGAGGGCGCCGCCCCTGCGGGCCGGGTCTTCAAGGGGACCGCGCACCTGAACACGGTGGTCTCGGTGCCGGGCGTCGACTCCCCCGTGGTCGTACGGCGGAAGCTGCCCGAGGTGTGCCGCCGGGAACGTGGCTTCCTCAGCGAGCACACGGTGCTGCGCGCCATCGAGGAGTCGTCCATCGAGGTGGCGGCGCCGAGAGTGCTCGCGCTGGGCGAGAGCTTCCAGAGCGACACCATCGCCATCCACACCTATGTCGGACCGCGTGACGTCGACCGGCCACCCCATCACCCCGTCCACGGACTGCTGCCGCACGAGGCGGACGGCCTGGTGGACCAGCTGTGCGCCCTGACGCGGGTGCGGTACAAGCAGGTCGATCCGACCGCCGGTGAGGGCGCCTTCCACCACTGGCTGCGGGACCAGCTCATCTCCCTGGTGCGGGATCTGCCGAAGGAGTCGCAGCAGCTGGCCCGGCATCTCGGGCTGCCCGACGCGGACCGGTTGCGGCTGATCCTCTCCCGGCACGAGGTGAGCCGGCGGGAGCCCGCCCTGCTGCACGGGGACCTGAATCCCTGGAACCTCGTACGGCGCGACGACGACTTGGCGCTGACCATCATCGACTGGGAGATGGCCGTGGTCGGCGATCCCCTCTACGACCTCGTCCGGCACATGCACCTCACGCCGACCCGGCCGGAGATCCGGGACCGCATGTTCCGCCGCTGGGAGCGGCGGCTGCCCGCCGAGTACACCCGCGACTGGCGCGAGGACTGGCGGGTGTACCGCTGGCTGGAGATCGTGCGGTCCGCGTACGTCGATCTGGACCGCATCGTGACCGGCGCGAGCCTGGACGCCCCGAACGTGCGGCGGGCGGTGGACTCCTACGCGGTGACGCTGGCGGTCGCCACGGGCTCGCTCGGCCTCCCGGTCAGGTCCACGGCGAACCCGTATCTCGCCCGCGCCCTGGCCTAGCCACGGCCCCTGCGTAGGCTCCCCCCCATGAGCGATACCGGGCTGCGTGAGCGCAAGAAGCGGCGGATGTATCAGGCCGTGTCGGACATCGCGGTGGGGCTCTTCTTGGAGAAGGGGTTCGACGCGGTGTCGGTCGCCGAGGTGGCGGCGGCGGCCGAGATCTCCAAGCCGACGCTGTTCCGGTACTTCCCGGCCAAGGAGGATCTGGTGCTGTACCGGATCGCCGACCACGAGGGCGAGGCCGCGCGGGTGGTGGCCGGGGCGGAGGGGGCGCCGGTGGAGGCGTTGCGACGGCATTTCCTGGACGGGCTGGAGCGGAGTGACCCCGTGACCGGGCTCAACGACCATCCTCAGGTGCTCGCCTTCCATGCCCTGCTCTACGGGACGCCCTCCCTGGTCGCCCGTGCGCACACGCACCAGGAGCGGTCGGAGGCCGCGCTGGCCGAGGTGCTCGGGGGTGATCTGGACGCGCGGCTGGCGGCCGGGCAGATCATGGCCGTACTGCGGGTGCTCGCGCTGGAGAACTGGCGGCGGATCGCGGCGGGGGAGCGGGTCGCGGACGTGCGGGCGGACGCGGTGGCGGCGGCGGAGCGGGCGTTCCGTTGGCTGGCGGCCGGGTTGCCGGCACGGCTCCGTGGTGATTCTGAGTAATAAATTTAACTCGGTTACGTTTTTGCTCTACGCTCGGTGGAATGACGTCGACCGAACCTGCCCTTCAGCACGTACTCGACTGGGAACGCGCCCATCACGAGCGTTGCCGGGCCGCGCTCGCCGCGATGGTCGAGGGCGCCGGTGAACAGGTCGTCATCGGGGAGGACGTCTCGGCGTCCGGTGCCGACGCGGAGGTGCTCGGGTACCGGCTGCGCAGCCATGCCAAGGCCTTGCGCGAACTGCCCGAGGGGCCCTTGTTCTTCGGGGCCCTGGAGTTCGAGGGGGCCGGTGGGCGGCTGCACATCGGGCGGCTGCGCATCTCCGAGCACCCGGCCGAACCGCCCCTCGTCGTCGACTGGCGCGCACCCGTCTCGCGTGCCTTCTACCAGTCCTCCGCCCGCGATCCGCAGGGCGTCGTCGTACGCCGGCGGTTCGGGTGGGCGCCGGGCAGCCGCGGGGAGTCCGGCGACCTCACCGGACTGGAGGACGAGCACCTGGGGCAGGGCGAGATCCGCGCGAGCGCGATCGTCGCCCGGGAGATCGAACGGCCTCGTGTCGGACCCATGCGGGACATCGCGGCGACCATCCAGCCCGAGCAGGACGACCTCGTACGCGGGGACCTGGCGGTGTCGGTGTGCGTGCAGGGCGCGCCGGGCACCGGCAAGACGGCCGTCGGCCTGCACCGGGCCGCGTATCTGCTCTACACGCACCCGCAGCGCATCCGGCGCGGCGGTTTGCTGATCCTCGGGCCCAACCGCACGTTCCTGTCGTACATCGCGGAGGTGCTGCCGGCCCTCGGCGAGACGGGGGTGCGGCAGTCGACGCTCGCCGAGGAGATCGCCCGGTGGCCGGTCCGCGGTGCCGACGACGAGCCCACCGCCGTCGTCAAGCACGACGCCCGGATGGCGGAGGTGCTGCGGCGGGCTCTGTACGCGCGTGTGCGCACCGCGGGGGCGGGCCCGCTCGCCGTGCCGGACGGCTCGTACCGCTGGCGGGTGCCGGAGGCCGAGCTGGCGCGGATCGTCGCGGATGTACGGCAGGAGGAGCCGCCGTACGGGGTCGGGCGGGAGCGGGTGCGGGCGCGGATCGTGCGGTGTCTGCGCGAGCGGGTCGAGCGACGGGCCGGGCCGCCCGCGAACGCCTGGGTGCGCCAGGTCGAGCGGTCGCGGCCGGTGTCGGCGTACCTCGATGCCGTCTGGCCCCGGGTGCGGCCGGAGGAGGTCGTGGCCGAACTGCTCACCGAGCATGAGGTGTTGGCCGGGGCGGCCGACGGGCTGCTGGACGGCGCCGAGCAGCGGGCGCTGCTGTGGCGCAAGCCGCCCCGGTCGTGGAAGTCGGCGCGCTGGTCGACCGCCGATCTGGTGCTGCTCGACGAGGTGGCCGGGCTGATCGAGCACCCGGAGGGGTACGGGCATGTCGTCGTCGACGAGGCGCAGGACCTGTCCCCGATGGAGTGCCGGGCCATCGCCCGCCGGGCCCCCTTCGGCTCGCTGACGGTCCTGGGCGATCTGGCGCAGGGGACGACGCCGTGGGCGGCACGGTGTTGGCCGACGGTCCTGGAGCACCTGGGGAAACCGGACGCGGCCGTGGTCGAACTGACCACCGGCTTCCGCGTGCCGCGTGCCGTCGTCGGCCTCGCCAACAGGCTGCTGGAGCGGCTGGACGTGGACGTGCCGGCGGCCCGTTCGCTGCGCGGGGACGGAGAGTTGCGGATGCGGCAGACGGACCCGGACGGGGTGCCGGCGGCGGTCGTGGACGCCGTACGGGACGCGCTGGGGCAGGAAGGCTCGGTCGGGGTCGTCGCGGCGGACGCGGACGTGCCCCGGGTGCGGGCGGCCCTGGACGCGGCCGGTATCGAGGCGGCGGGCCCCGGGGAACTCGGCGCGCGGCTGTCCCTGGTGCCGGCGAGCGTGGTCAAGGGACTCGAGTACGACCACGTCGTGGCCGTCGAGCCGGCGGCGATCGCCGAGGCGGAGGCACGGGGGCTCCACCGGCTGTACGTGGTGCTGACGCGGGCGGTGACGAGGCTGGAGGTGGTGCGCGGAAGGCCGCTGCCGTTCTAGTGCCCGTCGTCCGTGGCTACAGTCCATGTCATGACCGACGACGAGGCGTTCACGGACATACCCACGACCACGCTGGCCGATCTGCTGGGCCGCGGGCAGGTCATGGACATCGGGATCCGGCCCCTGTGGGAGCCGGTGCCGCGGGTGGCCGGGCCGGCCTTCACCGTGCGGTGTCCTCCCGGCGACAACCTGATGCTGCACGCCGCGATCCACCGGGCCGAGCCCGGTTCGGTCGTCGTCGTGGAGTCGGGCGACCTGGACTACGCGCTGGCCGGCGGCAACGTCTGCGCCGTCGCCCAGCGCCGCGGCGTCACCGCGTTCGTCCTCGACGGGCTGATCCGCGACCTCCCCGAGGTGCGGGAGGCCCGCTTCCCCGTGTTCGCTCGCGGTGTCATCCCCATCCCGGGCGCCAAGGCGGTCGCACGGCCGCTCGGCGAGCGGGTGACCTGCGGCGGCGTGGGCGTCGACCCGGGTGACGTGGTCGTCGCCGACGAGGAGGGCGTCGTGGTGGTGCCCGGAGCCCGCCGGGAGGAGGTGCTCACCGCGGCCCGCGCCAAGCTGGCGAAGGAGGCCGCGGAGACACTGGACGAGTGGGAGTCGGCCCACCGTGCGCGCATCGACAAGCTCCTTGCGGAGCGGGGCTTCGCGGGCTTCGGGGGCTTCGAGGGCTGAGCCGGCTCAGCGTTCCGCGAAGGGGCCTTTCTCGGTGAAGGCCAGGGCGCCGAAACGCTCGCCGATGTGGCGGTGGGTCGCGGCGTCCGGGTGGACGTGGTCGGGGAGGGGCTGCTCGGCCGCGTCGGACTCGCCGTAGAGGGCGAGACCGTCGAGGTAGTGGAGGTTCGGGTCGTCGGCCGCGCGCTGCCGCACGATGCGGGCCAGTTCCTCCCGGATGACGCCGAGCGTGAGCTTCCCGGCGGCCTTCTCCGCCGGGTCGCCCATGGCGGCGAACAGCAGCCGGCCCTCGCTGATCGCGCCGAGGTCGGGGGCGGTGGGGCCGGGGGTGTCCTCGTGGATCGCGCAGTGGATGGGGGAGACGACCAGCAACGGGGTGTCGGGGTGCCCGTCGCGGATCGTGTCGAGGAAGCCGTGCACGGCCGGGCCGAAGGCGCGCAGCCGCATCACGTCCCCATTGACGATGTTGATGCCCACCTTGACGCTGATCAGGTCGGCCGGGGTGTCCCGCATGGCACGCGCGGTGAACGGGTCGAGCATCGCGCTGCCGCCGAAACCGAGGTTGACCAGTTCCACACCGCCCAGGGACGCGGCGATCGCGGGCCAGACGGCCGTGGGGCTCGCGGCGTCGGATCCGTGGCTGATCGAACTGCCGTGGTGCAGCCACACCCTGCGGCCCCGGTCCGGCAGGGGCGCCACGGGCGCGTCGGTGCGCAGGGCGACGAGCTCGGTCGTCTCGTTGTGCGGCAGCCAGATCTCGACGTCCTTCTCGCCCGCGGCCAGGCCGGTGAAACGGATGGTGCCCACCGGGCCCGGAGTGACCTCGCCGTCCCAGGTGGCCATGTCGACCGTGAGGACGTTGCCGCCGGTCCCGGAGGCCTGGCCGGCCGGACGGCCGTCGACGAGCAGGTCGTACAGGCCGTCCGGGCGGGACGGGAGGCCGACGTAGTCGCGCTTGGTGCGCAGCGTGTCGAGTTCGACGGCCGTCGCGGCGGTACGGAAGGCCAGCCGTACGCCGGAGGGCTGGGCCTCGGCCATGGCCAGCTGGGCGTTGGTGTTCTGGGCGCGGGCCCGGGCGGGCAGCCGGTGCGGGAGCAGGCCGTGCTCGGTGCGCTCCAGGTCGAGGGCGCCGCGCAGCAGGTCCGCCGTGAGAGGGGTGGTGATCCAGTCGTGCTCGGTGTGCATGGTGTCAGCCTCGGGGATCCGTAGGGGGCGCGGGCCAGTTGCGCAGCAGCGTGTCGAGCGCGTCGATGATCCGCGCCCAGGTGTCGTCGGTGTCCGGGGCGCTGTGGCTGAACCCGCCGCCCAGCTCCAGGCTGACGTACCCGTGGAAGACGCTGCCGAGCAGCCGGACCGCGTGGGTCTGGTCCGGTTCCGTCAGGTCGTAGCCGCGCAGCAGGGCCCGGGTCATCTGCGCGTGCCGGACGCCGGCGCTCGCCGCCGCAGTCTCCGGGGCGAGCCGCAGTTGGGCCGCGGCGTAGCGGCCGGGGTGTTCCCGGGCGTAGTCGCGGTACACGTCGGCCAGGGCGGCCAGGGCGTCCTTGCCGGCGCGTCCGGCCAAGGCGTCGGCGGCCCGGTCGGCCATTTCCGCGAGCGCCAGCAGGGCGATCCTGGTCCGGAGGTCCTGGGAGTTCCTGACGTGCGAGTACAGGCTCGCGACCTTGACGTCGAAGCGCCGGGCGAGCGCCGAGACGGTGACCTCGTCGAAGCCCACCTCGTCGGCGAGTTCCGCGCCCGCCTCGGTCAGCCGCTCCGGTGTGAGTCCCACGCGTGCCATACGGCTTCTCCCTTCCACCTGAAGGGATTCTGCATCTACCTAATACCTTTAGGCAAATTTTCTTCGGTCCTAGGCGTCCTGGAGGGCGCGCCGGGCGGGCGCTCGCAGCCTCTTGCCCCGCCTGGTCAGGCCCCAGGGCTTCAGGACCGAGATCACCGTCATGAAGACGTAGGCGGACAGCGAGACGACCGGCCCCATCAGGACGTCCCCGGCGTCGGGCAGCGGGCCGCCCGCGGTGACGGCGGTGACCGCGGAGTTCACCCCGGGACGCAGGGCGAACACCGTGGCGGTGGTCGTGGCGAGGGTCAGCCAGAACTTCGTGTAGACCCACCGGTGCCGCGCCAGACCCCAGGGCGTGCCCAGCGACAGCACCAGACCGCTGAGCAGCGTGAGGAACGCGACGGGTAGCAGCAGCCAGTCGGCGAAGAGCTTCATGGCCCGGGCGGACGCCTCCACGGTCACGGCGGACCCGGTGGTGGCCGCGGTGGTCCCGAGCGCGAGCAGCCCGAGCGTGAGCCCGAGCCAGCTCGCGGAGGCGATGACGTGGACGACCAGCACGGTTCGGCGGGCGGGGCGGCTGAGTTTCCGGTTCATGGGGAACACGCTGCCGGGGCGGCGGGGCGAGGTCGTCTTACGGCGGGAGTAAACCGGCGTACTGACGTCGGCGTACGGGGTGGGTGTCAGTGGCGTCGTCTAGCTTCGCGGCATGACCGAGCCCTCCCACCTCACCGCGATCCGGGAGTCCTACGACACCGTCGCCGCCGACTACGCCCGACTCGTCAAGGAACCGGCCGAGTTGGACCCGGTGTCCCGAGCGATGCTGGCCGCCTTCGCCGAACTCGCGGCGCCCCTCGGGCCGGTCGCCGACCTGGGCTGCGGTCCCGGCAAGGTGACGGCACACCTGGCGGCCCTGGGGGTGCCGGTTTTCGGCGTGGATGTGTCGCCGAGGATGATCGAGCTGGCTCGGGCGGCGTACCCGGAACTCCGTTTCACCGTCGGCTCGATGACGGATCTTGAGATCGGCACCGGCGAACTCGGCGGCATCCTGGCGTACTACACGACCCATCACACCCCGCCGCAGTGGCTGCCGACCGTGTTCGCCGAGTTCCACCGCACCCTCGCGCCCGGCGGTCGGCTGATGCTGGCGGGCCATGTGGGCAGCGGCGAGCACCTGCGCCCGACGCGTGCGTACGGCGACCATCCGGTGTCCTACGAGTCGCATCTGCTGCCGCCGGACCGGATCGCGGAACTGCTCCGGCAGGCGGGGCTGGTGGTCATGACGCGGGTGGTGCAGGAATCGGAGGGGGGAGTCAGGAGGCAGTACGGCACGTTCCTGGCGTACAAGCCTCAGTAGCGGCGCGGGCCCTGCCGCTACTCGCCGGCCTTGGGCGTGTCGTCAGCCGGCCGTTCGACGACGAAGGAACCCTTGCCTCGCACGGTGATGATCAGGCCGCGCTCACGGAGTTCCTGTGCGGCCCGCCGGGCGGTGAGTCGTGCGACGCCGTACTCGTCGGCGAGGTGGTTCTCGGAAGGGATGGGCCTGTCCGGCGCCAGCTCTCCGGATGCGATCTTCCCGGCGATGACGTCGGCCAGCTGCATGTAGAGCGGCCTCGCGCTCATCGGGTCCAGCGAGGGCTTCGACGCTTCGGTATCGCTCATACGTCCAACGTAGAGCGGTAGTGACCTGCCCGGTCGTGTGGATCCCTCTGTACTTGTATGCAGAGGGCTGTAGCCAGGTGTAGCGTCGAAGACGAAAGACCCCGGCGAGGTGGCTAGACCTCCCGGGGCACGGCCAACGCTGATCAAGGAGCGTCGACATGCACGACCTTATCCCCCGAGCCCTTCAATGGCTGCGCCTTCTCTTCGCCCCCGGCACCGGGAAACGGCGTCGGTGCCGCCCCCGCCGTCACTTCTTCCCCCACGTGCACCTCACCCTCGTAAACTGCCCCTCCGCACCCCAGCCCGCGCATCTCCCTCGCCACCGCTCCCCGTACGGCCTCCCCATCCCTCTCGACGGCAGCGCCTCCGCCCTGGTCCGCCCCTACCTCGCCGCTCACAAACAGGAAGCCGCCCTTCAGCAGTGCCGCCGCCCGGCCCTGGAGGTGGCCGTCTGATGGAACACACCAACGGCACACCCCCGCCCCGGCTCCTGCCCTGGCCGTCCCTCGACGGCAACCCTTGCTACCTGGTGACCGACGACAACGGCAGCTACCTCTCCCGGCTGGCCGACGACCTGGAGGCCGTGCAGCTCGCCACCGGCGCCGACGTGCTCGGCCTGGCCCGCAAGGTGCTGGACGACCCGGCTTCGCCCTACACCGAGGTCCGCTACGCCGGAATCCGTCTCGCCGAGTGCTGACCGACGCCCTGCGCGTGTCCTCAGATCGTCGTCGAGGAGGTCTTCTGGCAGTGAACTGAGGCCAGTCACGCGGCGGTCCGCCGGTCAGCGGCCCGCCCTATTCCACGCGTGGACGAGAACGTTGCCCTGCGGAGGCACTGGCCTGCATGCTGCTCGCGGGCTTGAACGAGACGTGGTCGACGGCTGGAGGACAGCCCGACCGGCTACCCGGCGTGTGTCCACACCCGCAACGGGCCGAGCGGCTCGAAGCCGTGCCGGAGGGCGACCACCAGATGCTGACCCTGCTCGTAGCCGACGACGGGCAGGGTGGGAAAGAGCCGGGCGAGCGCCCGCAGGACCACCGGCCAGGCTGCGTCGGGCCCGCCGTTTCGCCCGAAGACGTTGGAGACACCGACCACGTGCTCGCTGCGGCTCGCGACCGCTCCGGCGGTGATGTGGCCGTCGGCGGCCCGCCCGAGGATCACGAAGGTCTCCGGGTCGGCGAGCAGTTCGGGCCGGAACAGGTCCGCGTTCCCCGCTCCGTCGTCCCAAGCCAACGCCCAGGCACGCAGCGTGTCCGGGTCGCCCGCCACGTCCCACACGAGATCCGGTGCCTCGGGTGCCGAGCCGGCGGGCCGGTGGATCCATTGCGCCTCGAAAAGCACCCCGAACCCGGTCTCCGCAAGCTCCAGGTCGGCGAAACCGTCCTTGACCGAGGCGCCGGGTGAGCCGGTGTCGATCCGTGCCACGAGCGCATCCTCGTCGACACCCGGCTCCAGCGTCACCGCGTCGGGGTAGTAGAGCGGCGTCCGCACCGGGGAGGCCCAGGCGTCGGCCCCGAACTCGCCCGTCACCCCGTGCGCCCGGCACATCGCCGCACACCACTCGGCGTTGTTCCGGGCGGCGGCCCGGATGAGGGAGTGCTGCGAAGTCGTCGTCACGAGTGCGGATCATGACGGTGCCCACCCCGGCTCGTCGAACGATTTAGCGACCGACCGCTTCTAGGGTGTGCAGGGCCGGAGTTCCCCACCGATCGGCCCGGAGGCGCCATGACCCCGCTGATGAAGTTGAGCGCGATCACCCTGGACTGCGCGGACCCGCTCGCCCTGGCGGCGTTCTACCAGCAAGCCACCGGACTTGAGCTCCACCCCGATTCGGACGCCGGGTTCGCCGCGCTGGACGGTGAGGGCGGGTTCAACATCGGGTTTCAGCGGGTCGACGACTACCGGCCTGATCGGACTGCCAGGCGGTGCTCCTCTAGGAGTACTGCTGAAGGATCTGCCTGGCGAGTTGTCGGATATGTTCGCGGGCTTCCGCGGGGCCCGTCACGGTGACGCTGTCGCCGAACTGCAGGAGCAGGCGCACGGCTTCCACGTTCTGACCGGCGACCGCGATGCTCACGCGTCGCGCTCCCGCAGCGTCCCGCACCGTCAGCCGACGGCCGAGGATGCGCCTCGCCCTGCCCAGCTGGTCGCTGTCGAGCTCGGCATGGATCTGAAAGGTGTCCGGGCTCTCCCAGCGCGCCGTCAGCTCTGCGGCGACGCCGTCCAGGGTCGCGCCCGGCCGCAGCCGGCGGACTGCCCGCATCGGTTCCCAGTCGACGAGCCGTTCCAGCGCGTGCAGATGCGGACGACCCACGGAGTCGGCCACGAGATACCACCTGCCGGCCTTGGCCAGCAGGCCGTACGGGTCGACGATCCGCCACCTGGGCTCGGTCTCCTCGGACCGGCGGTAACGGATACGCAACCGCACCCCGCGCCTCAGGTCGCCCACCAGCGCCGCCGGAGGCAGGCCCTCGGCGTCCCGGAAGAACCAGGGACTGTTGTCGGTGGTCACGACCGCGCTCAGAGGCAGCGCACCGGTGCTCGACGGGCGCAGCGCCGATCGCACCTTCTGGTGTGCGCGCTGGGTGTCGGCCATGGCTCCCAGCTGTTCGCGCTGCGTGTCGTCGAGGCCGTAGAGCGCGAGATGGTCCCGTTCGTTCGGAGTGAGCCGTGACGTGTCGAGCAAGCCACCGGGCAGCAGAGTCACCCCGCCCCAACGGCCGCGCCGCATCAGCAGGGGGAAGCCTGCCTCTTGCAGCCATTGCACATCTCTGAGGACGGTACGGACCGACACACCGACCTGGGCCGCCAGTTCGGCGGTCGTCGTGGTCTCCCGCGATTGCAGCGCCAGCAGCAGCGAGAAGAAGCGATCCGGAGTCACGAGATCGAGAATCTCAGAAAACCTGACGGGATCCGTCATGTATGACGTGCAGGCTCCGGTCGTTCAGTGAGACCGGCCCAAGGAGCGAGCAATGTCGTCCTCGATCGTGTTCATCGTCTACGTCAACGACGCGCCCGAAGCGGCCCGCTTCTACGCGGACCTCCTCGAGATCAAGCCAGGCTTCCAGACCCCTGGTTACATCGCCTTCGACCTCGGCGAAGGCGTGGACCTCGCGCTCTGGAGCGGGCAGCTGGACGGCTTGACCCCCGCGGTGCCACGCACCAGCGAGGTCTGTCTTGCCCTGTCTGGCGGGCCCGAGGCGATCGACCGTCAGTTCGCGCGATGGGTGGGTAAGGGGGTTCGAGTGGTCAGCGAGCCGCGCGATGAGGTGTTCGGGCGCACGTTCGTCGTCGCGGACCCGGACGGCAACCTGATCCGAGTCGCTCCCGTCGACTGACCACTGGTGTCTCCGCCTCGGCGCACGCCGCTCACGGTCGAGGTACTGCGCGCGGACGTGGCGCTGTGTCGCCAGGGAGACCGAGGTCGGCTGGGACAGCTGCTGCTCAGCTGTCCCAGCCGACCTGGATGGAAGTGGCCACTTAGAAGGGGCCGGGGGGTGTGACCTCCCGTGCCCCCGCGCAGGCCGATGGCGGGCACGAGCGGCGGGCGCCGGCTGTCCGAGATCGAATGGGAGATCGGGACAGGTCGAGTTGGCCGGCGACCGGCGCGTGCGGGCGAGCCCGGCGTGTGCCGACCTGAGCTGACCGCCTTCAACAGCCGGTAGAACGTCGCCCGAGACGGCAGCGGCACCACCCCGGGTCCGTGATCGGCCTCCAGCAGGCGTTCCACCCGGCGCCGCAGCACCTCTCACATTCGGCGGGAGCTGAGCGTCACGTCGACGGCCGGGTGAGTTTGGCGGCCACAGCGTCGAGGACCCAGTCCAGACCGGTCGTGAAGGATGTCTCGGCGTCCACGTCCGTGCCGTCGTACACGGCCTTGGCGAGTGCCGGGAAGCGGCCCGTGGCCAGCATCCTTGTCACATGCGGGCCGTGGGCGCGCTGCCAGTCGTGCTTGGACAGGCCCGTGGCGCGCTCGGCCCGCAGGTTCGTGATCTCGCGCCTGATCGCGCCGGTGACGTAGGCGCTGACCGTCTCCACGGCTCGCATGACGGTGTCGATGTTGGTGAGGCCGTCGAGGGGGGCCAGCGTGGCCTCGGTCACGGCGAGGCCGTTCGGGCCCAGGGCCGGGCGGCGGCCGAGCAGGTCGGCCAGCCATTCGTGACGGAGAGCTGCCTGCCTGGTGCGGTGGGCCAGGATGCGCAGGGCCTCCCGCCAGTCAGCGGGCTGCTCCTCGGGAAGAATCTCGGCGTAGACCTCGTCCACCATGAGGTCGAACAACTCCTCCTTGGTGGAGATGTATCCGTACAGCCGCATCGGTCCGGCGTTCAGCCGGCCGGCGACCTTGCGCAACGACACCGCCTCCAACCCGCCCTCGTCGGCCAGCGCGATGGCGGCGGCCACGATCCGCTCCTGGTCGAGCGGCACGGGGCGAGTCGGCGGCTCCGGCCGGTCCCACACAGTCATGCTCACATCGTACCGTTGCGATGCAGCGTATTAGAGGAATACAGTGTATCGACATGAGACATCGTATCGCTGTGGTCGGGGGCGGTCCTGCCGGCCTCACCTTCGCCTGTGTCCTGCACCGCCATGGCCACCCTGTCACCGTCCTCGAACGTGATCCCGCCCCCGACGCCCGACCCCCGGGCGGCACGCTGGACCTGCACGAAGGGTTGGGCCAGCTCGCGCTGGACAAGGCGGGGCTGCTGGCGGAGTTCCAGGCACTGTCCCGTCCCGAGGGGCAGGCCATGCGCATCCTGGACACGGCCGGGACCGTCCTGCGCGACTGGCGACCACGTCCAGATGACCGGGCCAATCCCGAGATCGACCGCGGGCAACTCCGTGACCTGCTGCTCGGCCCTCTCGACGTCCAGTGGGGGCGGGGCGTGACGCAGGTGGTGCCGGGGGCCCGGGACGGCGTACGGGTCCATTTCGCGGACGGGCGACAGGAGACGTTCGACCTCGTGGTCGGCATGAGCTCGCTGACCGCCTCCTGCCGGCATTCCGGTGTGAGGTCGACGTTCAAGAGCGTGGCGGCGTTCCGCTGGAACTCCTGCCTGTGGGAGTAGGGCACCCCGAGCAGTTCGCCGATCACTTGTGACGGGATCGGCAGCGCGAATGCCTTGAACAGGTCGACCGGGCCCCCGGCGAGCTCCATCGCGTTCAACTGGTCATTGACGATCGCTTCGATCTCCGGCTCGAGGAGCTTTATCCGGCGCACTGTGAAGTCACCGGTGAGCAACCGCCGATAGTGGTCGTGCTCGGGCGGGTCCATGCGGAGGAAGAATCCGGGCGGCACGGGCGCCGTTGCCGGATGGGCAAGCGGTGAGCGCATGTGGTCCGGGCGGACGCTGAATCGGGGGTCTGCCAGGACCGCCCGCGCTGCGGCGTAGCCGGTCACCAACCACCCCTGACCACCGTCGGCGTAGGTCATGTGATGGATCGGGCCGAGCCCCTGCCGGCGGCGCAGTTCCTCTGGCGGATATAACGGGTTCTGGCGGGCCGTGGGCATGACCAGTGCCGGGGACGTGCTCTCCATGGGCCGCTCCTCGGTCGGTACGGACCTCCCGATAAAACAGCACTCAATGCAAAACGTCAATGAATGCAAAATTACATCGCACGCGGTAAGGTGCTGTCGTGACCAGCGACCCCGGGCTGCGCCAGCGGAAGAAGATGCGCACGAGGCAAGCGCTCGTCGAAGGCGCCCTGCGATTGTTCGCCGAGAAGGGTTACGACCAGACAACCGTGGCGGAGATCGCGGCCTCTGCAGACATCGCGACACGGACCTTCTTCAGCTACTTCGACAGCAAGGACGACATCGTCTTCTTCGACGACAGGTCGCGGCTGGAGCGCGCGGTCGAGATCATCGGAGAACGGCAGCCCGGTGAACCGGTGGCCGACTTGCTGCGGCGCGTCATCGACCAGAGTGTTTTCGCGGACGCGGACTCGGAGTTGGCGCGGAAGGTCGGCCCGGTTCGGACCCGGCTGATCGCGTCGGTCCCGGCACTTCAGGCGCGCGAACTGCACCTGCTGTTCGACATCCAGCTACAGCTGACCGAAGCGCTCCACCTCGCTTGCCCCGAACTGGACCTCGTCGAGGCCGCCGCGGCGGTGGGCTCGCTGGTCGGGGCGATCAAGGTCGTCGTCGCCGCATGCCAAAAGCGAGGCAACCGGCCGGAGCAGACCTACAAAGCCGTTCGCAGGGCCACCGACATCGCGATCGACGGCCTCAACTCGCTCCCCCGCCAGGCTTAGCGTGTTCAGCGCACGCGCACCCGGTCGTGGCGCGGATAGCGGTGAACACAGTCCCTGGCCGATTTTGAGGCTCGGACGGGTCGCCCTGAGGCTGCGCTCTGCGCCCCGGCCACACCGACTCCAACGCGGCCTTCACCGTGCGGAATCCGACGCCGTACTCACGCATCAAGGCCCCGGTACGACATCCCTGCCCGGGCATCACGGCGGATCGCCGCGTACAAGTCGACCTTGTATTTCGGTGGCGCCATCGCTGCCTCATCCCGCAGAGAACGTCAATGCTTTCCACCGCAAGCCCCCGGGCGTTGTCAGAACCCAGAGACATCGCCCTCCGGCGAAACCGGGCGTTCCCCGCTCTGAGCAACAAGTGGTGTCAGCTCCCAGGTACAAGACCAGGTGCCGAAGAAGAACCGGTCATTGGACATTCTGCGTGTGCGTCACGGGTTCGTCGTCATGTGTCAGATCTGCGACCACTTCCGCCAAGCCGACAAGGCCGTTGCGGAGCCACGGGAGCGTGATGCCTCGACGTCGGTGGTCCAGGCGGAAGGCTTGTTCGAACTCGATTTGGGTGGTGCCGGTGAGGTGCGTGACCTTGCGTTCGGTCTCCGGTCGCTGTGCCAGGGAGATGATCAGCTTCGTGAACCTGGCGACCTGGGGGTAGTTGGCGGTCCGGTGGAAGCGCTGGGACCGGATGAGGTCGAAGCGGTCCGGGAGGGTCTTGGAGTCCGGCCGGTAGATGCGCGCAAGCACGGAATCCCGGTCGCCACGGATTAACGCTCGTCGGTCCATCTCTCGCCAGAACCGCTGGCAGTGGCGGAAGGCGGTTCCCAGAGCGAACGTCCCGTGCCGACGTTCCAGCCGGTCAAGGAGGCGCTGGGCGCGGACGACTTCTGGAGCGTGGGAGAGGTCGATCTGCTCGAAGACGTTTGCGCGACCGCAGCTGAGCCGGCGCCGGTGACGGATGCAGACGTTGTCGTGAAGCCCGCGGAGGTAGACCTGGATGGGCTGGCCGTTGTTGCCGGAGCGCTCGCTGCAGAGATCGCAGGCGGCGCGCGTGTTGAAGATGAAGACGTCGGACGGAGTGACGATGTCGGGTGCGTGGGACCGCAGTTCGGGAAGTGCCCAAAGCAGGGTCGTGCGGGGCTGGCCGCTGAGTATTTCCAGCCGTTCGAGTTCGTTGAGGGGCATTGGAGCCAGCGTGAGGGGTTGCGCATGGTGCGGAACTCGGTCTGGTTCGCGGCGGCGAGACGGTTGCGGTAGGAGTCGAGGGTCTCGTTCGCGAACGGAGGACCGGATGCGGCAACGGACGCAGCATGGTCGGGACGAAGGGCAGCGAGGTGACCGGGGCGGGCCCTCGGCGTCGGCCGTTCATCCGGCTGCCCTTCCGCGCCGGGCTTCGCCGCGGAAGGCCCTTTCACCGGCGTGGCCGACGTGGATCGTGTCGAGCTGGCGGCGGGTGATGCGCTCGCTGCCGTCAAGGATCGCGGAGATGGCGGCGGCCCGGATCAGGTGGGAGAGGCTTCCGATCATGCCGCCGGTGCGCTGGTGGAGGTAGGGGTGCAGGCCGGCGAGGGTCTCGGCCTTGTGCTGGTGGAGCCGGAGCGTGGCCTCCATCGTCGCCACCAGACCTTCCCACTCGGAGTTGAGCGGGAACGGCCCGGTGTGCAGGAGCGTGCACCGGCCGGCGATCTGGTCACCTCGGATGCCGGTGAACAGCCCGGAGTGTTCGACGTCGATCCCCGCATGGATGAAGGTCGCGGGCAGGTGCTCGGTGAAGTACTTGAGACTGTCCGACAGCTCCTCGCCGGCGGTGGCGGCCAGGTTCATCAGATGGATCTCGTCGACCAGGACCAGGTCGGTGCGGGCCTCAATGAGGACCTGGCAGACGGCGCTGGTGATGTCGACGGTGTTGTGCCGGGGAGAGATCACCGGCAGGCCGAGGAACCGGGCGAACTCGATGGCGAGCTTGCGGGGCGAGCCCTTGGGCGGCGCCGTGACGTAGACGACCGGGACCCGCCTGGTCATGAAGACCGGGACAGCCTCAACTGTACGGAGACAGGACACTGCGAGTCGCACGGCGGCAACCGGGTGGCGTGGCGCACTTTTGCAAGCGGGTGCTTGCAATAGTTAGCGGGATGCGGCACCGTGGAGGCATGGCATCGCTCAACGTCGGCAATCTCGGTGACTACCTGCGCGAGCAGCGGCGCAACGCGCAGCTGTCGTTGCGGCAGCTCGCCGATGCCGCCGGGGTGTCCAATCCGTATCTGAGCCAGATCGAGCGCGGGCTGCGCAAGCCGAGCGCGGAGGTGCTGCAGCAGGTCGCCAAGGCCCTGCGGATCTCCGCCGAGACGCTGTACGTGCGGGCCGGCATCCTCGACGCCGAGCGGGACCGGGACGAGGTGGAGACGCGTGCCGTCATCCTCGCCGACCCGACGCTGAACGAGCGGCAGAAGCAGGTGCTGCTCCAGATTTACGAGTCCTTCCGCAAGGAGAACGGATTCGGGACCGGCGACGGCCCCGACGGCTCCGGCGACGGCGCCGCTGGCGTCGAGGTCGTGGTCGCTGAAGGCGCGGCGGACGCGGACGGGGACGTCCCGGACGGCGGCACCGAGATACGCAGACGGACCCGCACGGCCGACGGCAGCCGGCCCGCCGGGGACCGTACCCCCGAGGAGAACGGCGGTGCGTCGGCCGCCCGCCGCACCCGCAAGGAATCCGGCGGTACGTCCGCCACCCGCCGCACCCGCGAGAACACCGGCGGTACGCCCGCCACCCGCCGGAGCCGCAAGGCCACCGGCGGCAATGACACCGACCCGCAGCAGACGGCCGGCTAGCCGGACCAGGGCACCGGCCGCTCCGCTGCGGATCACACCACCCTCAGCCGAACCCTCAAGCGAGAAAGAATCCGGGAGGACCCTCACCATGGCCATCACCGACGACCTGCGCAAGACCCTCAGCAACCCGACCCCGCTCTACTTCGCGGCAGGCACTGCCGACCTCGCCCTCCAGCAGGCCAAGAAGGTGCCGGCACTCGTGGAGCAGCTGCGGGCCGAGGCTCCGGCGCGGATCGACGCCGTACGCAACACCGACACCAAGGCCGTCCAGGAGAAGGCGTCCGCCCGGGCCAAGGAGGCCTCCGCCCGCGTCAAGGAGACGCAGGAGACCCTGCAGACCAAGGTCACGGGGTTCATCGGCTCCCTCGACGCCGACTTCAAGAAGCTCGGCAGCAACCTCGACGCCGACCTGAAGAAGTTCGGCGAGAACGCCCAGGACTTCGCGCTGCGCGGGGTCGGCGTGGCCGCCGAGTACGCAGTCAAGGCCCGGGAGACCTACGAGAAGGTCGCCGAGCACGGCGAGCAGGCCGTGCGGACCTGGCGCGGCGAGGCCGCCGAGGGCATCGAGGACGTCGCCGAGGGCGTCGAGGAGCTGGCGGTGGCCGTCGAGCCGAAGCCCGAGCCGGTCGAGGTCAAGGAGGAGCCGGCGAAGCCCGCCGGTACCAAGGCCCAGGCCGCCCCGGCGAAGAAGGCGCCGGCCGCCAGGAAGGCTCCGGCGCGCAAGCCCGTCGCCAAGAAGACGCCGCCGGCGAAGTAGGCACGGAGGCTGACGCGGGCCGGGCACCCTGGGGTGTCCGGCCCGTTGTACGGGTACGGTGACCGCGTAGGGACGAGCCGAGTCTGGTGGTGGACGTTGTGATGATGCAGGGCTTCGCAGGGTTTATGTGGCTTCTGAGCATGGCCCTGATCATTTTCAGCGGCTTCGCTCTGTTCGACGCCGCCGTGCGACGGGAGGACGCGTACCGCGCGGCCGACAAGAAGACCAAGCCGTTCTGGCTGATCATCCTCGGTCTGGCCTTCGTGGTGAACCTGCTCTTCCCGATCCTGTCGTTCCTGCCGATCATCGGGCTCATCGCGACGATCGTGTACATGGTCGATGTCCGCCCGGCCATCCGCGCGCTCCCCGGTGGCGGCCGCAGCCGGCGCGGCTCCAGCAGCGACGGCCCGTACGGCCCCTGGAACGGCGGCCGGTAAGCCACCCCGGCAAGCCACCTTCGGCAGCGCGCTGGATCCCGGGCTACGGCGCCCTACAGCACCTGGACCAGCTACAGCACCGGGACCAGCTACAGCACCGGGACCAACTACAGCACCCGGTCCAGCTACGGCACCCGGTCCAGCAGCAGTACCGCCACGTCGTCCGTCAGTTCGCCACCATTGAGGTCGCGCACCTCGTTCACCGCCGCCCGCAGCAGCCGCTCGCCCCGCAGGCCCTCGGCGAACTGGCGGCGGATCATCTCGGTCATGCCGTCCTGGCCGAGCCGCTCCCGGCCCTGGCCGATGTGGCCCTCGATCAGGCCGTCGGTGTAGAGCATCAGGCTCCACTCGGCACCCAGCTCCACCTGCATGCGCGGCCAGCGGGCACCCGGCAGCAGCCCGAGGGCCGGGCCGTTGTTGTCGTAGGGCAGCAGACGGGCCGGTTTGCCGGGGCGGGCCAGCAGCGGCGAGGGGTGGCCCGCCAGGCACAGGCCGGCGCGGCGGCCGTCGGGCGCGATGTCCACCGTGCACAGCGTCGCGAAGATCTCGTCGTCGGCCCGCTCGTGCTCCAGCACCTGCTGCAACGTGCCCAGCAGTTGGTCGCCGCACAGGCCCGCCAGCGTCAGCGCGCGCCACGCGATCCGCAGCTCCACCCCGAGGGCGGCCTCGTCCGGGCCGTGGCCGCACACGTCACCGATCATCGCGTGCACGGTGCCGTCCGGGGTGCGGACGACGTCGTAGAAGTCACCGCCGAGCAAGGCGCGCGAGCGGCCCGGCCGGTAGCGGGCGGCGAACCTCAGCGGAGAGCCCTCCAACAGCGGGGTCGGCAGCAGACCGCGCTCCAGACGGCGGTTCTCCTGGGCCCGCAGGCGGCCCTCGGCGAGCCGTCGCTCGGCCGACTCGGAACGCTTGCGCTCCACCGCGTAGCGGATCGCACGGCTCAGCAGCCGGCCGTCCAGCTCGTCGCGGAACAGATAGTCCTGGGCGCCCACGCGCACCGCCTCCGTGCCGCGCTCGGCGTCGCCCGACGCGGTCAGCGCCAGGACGGCATGCCGGGGCGCGAGCTCCAGCACGTGCCTGAGCACGGCGAGCTCGTCCTCGGAGTCGCTGTGGCCGGGCGCCGGCAGCGCGAGGTCCAGCAGGATGCAGTGGACGTCGTCGGTCAGCAGCCGCCCGGCCTCGGTCAGATTGCGGGCCGTGCGGACGCGGATCGGCTTGCCTGCCTGGTCGAGCATGTCCGGCACGATCGGCGAACCGGCCGGGTCGTCCTCGATCAGCAGCAGGGTCAGATTGGTGTGGGCGGTGTGGTTCTCCACCTTCTCCGTGCTGTTCCCGGCGGTGTCCGGCGTGCGCGGGGCAGCGGCCGAGGTGTCCTTGACGGTGTCCTCGGCGGAGCCCCCACACGGGGACGCGGCCTGCGCCTGACCACTTTCCACGGCCGGGATCGCTCTCTGCCGCGGTATGGGTACGGGCATTTCTTGGGTTCCTTCCCTCCCCCGAGGGCATGGCGGGGGCGAGGGACCTCGACCCACCGACGGGGACCATAGCGGGTGTCGGCGCCGCATTGGAATGGTGTGAGCCACGCCGCTGCGCCATCGGCCAGTGTCATATGCCGCGATATGTACCGCAGTTGGACAGGCCGGAGATGCTGCGGAGATGACGAACGTCACGCCGACACTCCGTTTGCCGGGGGCCCGGCGTGCGGTGGGTCACGTGGGCCGGGTCACCAAAGGTCCCCGATGCCCCATATGTTCACCCGGCGTCGGTGCCGGGATCCGGCCGTACCACCCCGAGGATAGGCATGGATCCCGCTCCCGCGACGGTGATGTCCCGCCCGGGCCGCGGGGCGTGCACCATCGCCCCGTCGCCGATGTACATCGCGACATGACTGGCGTCGTCGAAGTAGATGATGAGGTCGCCGGGCCGCATGTCCTGGACGTCGATGTGCCGCAGCTGCTTCCACTGCTCCTGCGAGGTGCGCGGTATGCCCCGGCCGGCGGATATCCAGGCCTGTGAGGTCAGCCCGGAGCAGTCGTAGGTCTTCGGGCCCTCGGCGCCCCACTGGTACGGCTTGCCGATCTGGGCCGTGGCGTATTCGATGGCCTTCTTGCCCTGCTCGGTCGCCTTGCCGCTGATCTCGTCGAGGACGCCGGAGCCGAGCCAGGCGGACTGCGCCTTGGTCGCGGCCGCCTTCTCCAGCTCGGCGAGGCGCTTCTGCTCGTCCTTCCGCAGCTCGGACTCGACCTTCTCCGCCTGCTTGATCTGCTTCTCGATCTTCTTCTGCGCGGCGGCCTTGGCCTTGCGGCCCGCCTCCAGCTTCTTCCACTGCGCGGAGGCGTCCTCGGCGTACTGCTTCAGGTCCTCCTGGGTGCGCGTCAGTTCACCGATCAGACCCTTGGCCGCGTGCTGCCCCTGGCGGACCCGGACCGCTCCTTCGAGGAACTGCTGCGGGTCGTCGCTGAGCGTCAGATGTGCCTCGGGCGGCAGTCCGCCCCCGCGGTACTGCGCGGCGGCCGAGGCACCGGCGCGGTCCTTCAGCTTGGCCAGCTTCTCCTTGCCCTTGACGATCTTCTTGGCCAGTTCGGCGATCTCGGCGGACTGCTTGTCCGCCTTCTCCTCGGCGGCGTTGTACTCGTCGGTGGCACGGCCCGCGGCGCGATAGAGCCTGTCGAGCTTCTTGCGGACGGCCTCGAGGTCCTTGCTGGGGCCGGGCGTCGGGCTCGCGCTGGGAGTCGGCTCCGGGCCGGGGCTCGCGAACGCAGTGCCCGGTGCCGCCAGCACGCTGATCGCGCA
This sequence comes from Streptomyces sp. CA-179760, assembly GCF_050937045.1. NCBI lineage: Bacteria > Bacillati > Actinomycetota > Actinomycetes > Kitasatosporales > Streptomycetaceae > Streptomyces > Streptomyces sp. CA-179760. The sequence goes on along the minus strand of NZ_JBNJLZ010000001.1, from coordinate 4,463,624 downwards.
GACCACGGTCACAGCCGTCGCGATCAGGCCACGCTTGCCCGTTCCCATACCTCGGCCCCCAACTGATTAACCGTCAGTAACATCCGGTTCGTCTGGGGATGCTGCCATGACGACGCCCAAAGCGACAGAGGTAGTGCTTCCCGCCGCCCCCTCACCGGTATGCCCCCGGCATCACGATCTCCCCGCCTGTGTGACGAACGACTCAAAGAGATCGTTCCCGGCGTGCCGTGCCGTGCCGTGCCGTGCCGTGCCGTGCCGTGCCGTGCCGTGCCGTGCCGTGTCGTGCCGTGCCGACGGGAGGTGCCGGAGGTCAGTGGCCCCGCGGGGCCAACGCCTCCCACCGCACCGTCACTTCGCCCTGCCGCCACCGCACCGGCCCGTCCGCCACCGGCCAGTCCGCCGTCAAGTCCCGTACCGTCCGGATCCACCGCTGGCGGGCGCCGTAGGAGGCGTAGGGCGCGGCGGCCGCCCAGGCGCGGTCGAAGTCGCGCAGGAAGGCGTGCACCGGCTCGCCCGGGACATTGCGGTGGATGAGTGCCTTCGGCAGGCGTTCCGCCAGGTCCGAGGGGCGCTCCAGGGAGCCCAGCCGGGTCGCGAAGGTGACCGTGCGCGGCCCCTCCGGGCCGAGCGCGACCCACACGTGCCGCCGCCCGATCTCGTCACAGGTCCCCTCGACGAGCAGTCCGCCGCGCGCACCGGTGGCCGGGTCGGCCGGTGCGAGCCGCCCGCACAGGCGCTCCCACACGGCCTCGACCTCGCCCTCCTCGTACTGCCGCAGCACGTTCGCCGCCCGGACGAGCAGGGGCCGCTGAGGTACCGGAATCTCGAAGCCGCCGTGCCGGAACACGAGCCCGGCCCGCTCGTACGGCAGCGCCGCCGCTACCCGGGCGGGCTCGATCTCGACGCCCACCACGCGCGCGCGTGGCGCGACCGTACGCAGGCGATGCAGCAGCTCGACGGCCGTCCAGGGGGCGGCGCCGTAGCCGAGGTCGACCGTCACGGGGTCGGCGGCACGGCGCAGCTCCGCCCCGTGGGTGGCCGCGATCCAGCGGTCCATACGGCGCAGGCGGTTGGGGTTGGTCGTCCCGCGCGTCACCGTGCCCACGATGCGGGGGCGGGACGCTGCGCGGGATGTCATGCGTACGAGGGTATGCGGCCTTCAGAAGCAGCCCCCGGGTGTCCTCAGGCGCCGGCCCCGTACGTCCCGAACTCCGGAACTCCGGTCGACTCGAAGACATGCACCGACAGACCACCCGGCGTCGTCCGATGGTCCGTGAGCCGCAGCCCGGCCGGTGCCCCGCCGTCCGGGAAGAGGCGACGGCCCTGCCCCACCACGACCGGGGCGATCGCCAGCCGCAGCGTGTCCACCAGCCCGGCGGCCAGCAGGGACTGCGCGAGCCGGGCGCTGCCGTGGATCTGGATCTCCCGGCCGGGCAGCCGCTTCAGCTCCGCCACCTGGGCGGGGACGTCGCCGGAAAGGATCGTGGTCGGGTTCCAGCCGGCCGTGGTCAGGCTGTGGGAGGCGACGTACTTCGGCAGGCCGTTCAGCACGGCGGCGGCGGGATGGTCGGTCATCGTCGGCCAGTCCCGGGCGAAGTTCTGGTAGGTGCGGCGGCCGAGCAGCAGCGCGTCCGCCTCACCGAGCCAGGTGCCGACCAGCTGTTCGAACTCCTCGTCCAGATGCGGTACGAACCAGCCGCCCCGCTCGAAGCCGTCGCTGGTGTCCTCGTCCGGGGCGCCCGGCCCTGGGAGACACCGTCGAGCGTCAGGAACTCCTGCACCACGAGCTTCATCGTGACCCTCTCCTCTCCTCAGTGCGTCAGATCGGTGCGTCAGATCGGTGCGTCAGATCAGTGAGTCAGATCAGTAAGTCAGACGCCCCGGGACACGGAAACTCATCGGCCCGGCGTCCCCTTCGAAGGAGGAGCCGTCAGTCCTGGCGGACGATGTTCCTGCCCGGCCCGCCGGAGAGCGTGTCCGCGCCGGGGCCGCCGTACAGCTCGTCGTCGCCGCTGTTGCCCCAGATCCGGTCGGCGCCGCTGTTCCCGTGCAGGATGTCGTTGCCCCTGCCGCCGTAGATCTCGTCGTCTCCGGCCCCGCCGTACACCGTGTCGTCACCGTCGTCGGCGCGCACGATCTGGTCACCGGCGCCGCCGTGCAGGATGTCGTCGCCCGCGCCACCGTCCACGATCTCGCCGTCGACGCCCGCGTAGAGGGTGTCGTCTCCGGCCCCGCCGCCGGCGTATCCCAGCGCGCCCGCCCTGATGGTGTCGGCGCCCGCGCCGCCCCGTACCGACGTGCCGTCGACGCGGCTGCCGGTGGCGCCGGTCCACCGGTCGTCGCCGTCGCCCAGCTCTACGGTGTTGAAGTAGTAGACCTGGTCGGTGGCGTTGTCGAAGGAGGCGGTGTCGGCGCCGTCGCCGAGGTCCATCTCCATGGAGTTGAGCGGGGACTGGCTCTCGGGGGCCTCGACCGTGCAGGAGATCTTGGTGAGGTCCGCGTTGTCGGGGTGGCCGCAACCGGCCCCGGCGCTGATCGGGACGACATCGTCGATCACATAGGTGAACCGGGAGCGGTCGCCGGTGTACGACTGGGTGATGGCCACCTTGTTGGCCTGCCCGGGGCGGCCGTGTAGGTGAGGTGCCAGCCGTACTCGTTCACCGAGGCGGTGGCGGCTGTCGGCTCCGCGGCCCAGGCCGGGCCCGCAAGGGCGACCGGGACGGCCAGGACCGTGCCGAGAAGGGGCGTCAGAAGCGTCGCCGCGCGTAACGTACGGCGGCCGATGAGGCGAGAGGGCATCGCATAACCTCCGTGAGGCGGTGGTCGATCCTTTCGTTGGTTGTGACCCGTGGGGCGGAAGCCCGGTTGACCGCGGAACCGGAATCGACAGCCTTTTCACGACGCGGACGACGCCCGTGACCTGCGATTTCCGATCGAGTTCACCTGCTGGTCACGCCCCCGGGCCCGGCGGACGCGGGGAGCCATTCGGCTCTCGAAAGTCTCGGACGGTTGAGCGGTGACCGGTAATGATTCGGTAAAAGTCGCGAACAACGAATCGAACGGGGAAATGGAGTGCCCCCTTCCGGTGTTACCTCCCTGCAGGGCACAGCGCGTCCTGCGTGAGGCATGCCCGGAGCGAGGAGGAACGCCACGTGAGCCAGTACATCGGCAGGCTCGGGCGGCGCTCCGCGTCCGCGCCCGCGCGCCTGAGGCTGCACCGCAGGCCCCGCCGGGTCGCCATGCTCTCCGTGCACACCTCCCCGCTCCACCAGCCGGGCACCGGTGACGCCGGCGGCATGAACGTCTACATCGTGGAGCTCGCGCAGCGCCTCGCCGCGCAGGGCGTCGAGGTCGAGATCTTCACGCGCGCGACCGCCGCCGCCCTCCCGCCGACCGTCGAGCTGGCCCCCGGCGTCCTCGTCCGGCACATCGACGCCGGCCCCTACGAGGGCCTCAACAAGGAGGACCTCCCCGCCCAGCTCTGCGCCTTCACCCACGGCGTCATGCAGGCCTGGGCAGGCCACCGCCCCGGCCACTACGACCTGGTCCACTCCCACTACTGGCTCTCCGGCCATGTGGGCTGGCTCGCCGCCCAGCGCTGGGGCGTCCCCCTGGTGCATGCCATGCACACCATGGCCAAGGTCAAGAACGCCAACCTGGCCGACGGCGACAGCCCCGAGCCGGCCGCCCGCGTCATCGGCGAGACCCAGATCGTCACCGCTGCCGACCGCCTCATCGCCAACACCACCGAAGAAGCCGACGACCTGGCCCGGCACTACGCGGCCGACCTGGACAAGCTCGCGGTGGTCCACCCCGGCGTGAACCTGACCCGCTTCTCGCCCGCCGACGGCCGCGCCGCCGCCCGCGCCCGTCTCGGCCTCCCCCAGGACGCCCTGATCCCGCTCTTCGCGGGCCGCATCCAGCCCCTGAAGGCCCCCGACGTGCTGCTGCGGGCCGTCGCAGTCCTCCTCGACGAGCGCCCCGAACTGCGCTCGCGCATCCTCGTCCCCGTCGTCGGCGGCCCCAGCGGCAGCGGCCTCGCCAAGCCCGAGGGCCTGCAGAAGCTCGCCGCCCGCCTCGGCATCGCGGACGTCGTACGGTTCCGCCCGCCGGTCGGCCAGGAGCAGCTCGCGGACTGGTTCCGCGCCGCCTCCCTCCTGGTCATGCCCTCCTACAGCGAGTCCTTCGGCCTGGTCGCCATAGAGGCCCAGGCGGCGGGCACTCCGGTGCTCGCGGCGGCGGTCGGCGGCCTGCCGGTGGCCGTGGACGACGGACACACCGGCTTCCTCGTGCGCGGCCACGACCCCGCCGACTACGCGCGCGTGCTGCGCGACTTCGCCGACGACCCGCAACTCGCGCCCCGCATGGGCGCGCAGGCCGCCCGCCACGCCCAGTCCTTCGGCTGGGACACCGCGGCCGCCGCCACGGCGGACGTCTACACGGCCGCCATGCAGGCGCACCGCCGTCGCGTACGCTCGCACCATGGGTGAAACCGGTCAGGAACAGCGTGCGGCCCAGGTCATCGAGGGTGTGCTGAAGGACGCCGACCTGGAGTGGGAGAGCCCCGAGCCCGGCACCTACGTCGCCCAGCTCCCCGGCACCCGCAAACTCAAGACCACCCTCTCCCTGATCGTCGGCCGCCACTCCCTCTCCCTGAACGCCTTCGTCATCCGCCACCCCGACGAGAACGAACCGGCCGTCCACCGCTGGCTGCTGGAACGCAACCTCAAGCTCTACGGCGTGAGTTACGCCGTCGACCAGCACGGCGACGTCTACGTCACCGGCCGCGTCTCCCTGTCCGCCGTCACCCCCGACGAGCTCGACCGCCTGCTCGGCCAGGTCCTGGAAGCATCCGACGGCAGCTTCAACACCCTGCTGGAGCTGGGCTTCGCCTCGGCGATCCGCAAGGAGTACGAGTGGCGGGTGTCCCGGGGTGAGTCGACGCGCAACCTGGACGCGTTCGCGCACCTGACGCGACGCCCGGAGCGCTAGGCCCCTCAGGGCGCCGCTCGGTACCGCCCGGGCGGTACCCCCACCAGCCTCCGGAAGTGCCGGGTGAGGTGCGACTGGTCGTAGAACCCGGTCGCCACCGCCACCTCACTCGGCGTCTGTCCCTCCAGCAGCAGTCGCCGGGCGCGGCCCACACGCAGGGACGTCAGGTACTGGTGCGGGGCGATGCCGTAGGCGGCACTGAACGCCCGTACGAGATGGGCCGGATGGGCGCCGACGAGCCCGGCCGCCTCCTTGAGCCCGATCCCCCCGGCGACCCGCTCGTCCAGCAACTCGCGCAGCCGCCGCGCGAGCACGGGATCGGCCGGCCGGGATGCGGCGAGGTCGCCCCGCAGATGACCGCGCAACCGCTCCCCGACGAACATCAGCCTGCTCTCGGCCTCCAGCTCCTCACCGGGCCGCGTCAGCGTGCCGTGCAACTGCCCGACGCGCCGCCGCAACAGAGGGTCGCGCAGGTCGGGCCGGTCGACGGCGGCCCCGATGAGCTCGTCCCCGAGATACGTCCCGTCGAGGTACAGCACCCGCTTGCGGAACCCCTCCGCGGTGACGGGGGAGCCGTTGTGCGGCACATGCGGCGGCAGCAGCGACACGGTGTCGTGCGGCGTGCCGTGCTCGTGCCGGTCGAGGTCGTACCGCACGGCACCGGTGTCGACGATCAGCAGCGTCCAGGCCTCGTGGACGTGCATCGGATACGCGTACTCGGTGAACCGCGCGTGGAAGACCTCGACGACACCCGGTACGCCGGGCCGCCAGGCGGAGACGATCCGGGCGGGCTGTGAGGCCATGCAAAGAACGTACAAGACGCGGTCGGGGTCCGGCGGGCACGTTCAGATCATGAACACCGAACCATCCCCGGAGCCGATCCGCTTCGACACGAAGATCGCCGTGCTGCTGCGCGAGGACCTGGAGCAGTGGCAGCGCCTGAACGTCACATCGTTCCTGGTCAGCGGCCTGGGAACGCAACTGGCCGAGGTGATCGGCGAACCGTACGAGGACGCGGACGGCGTGCCCTACCTCCCCATGTTCCGCCAGCCGGTCATGGTCTTCGAGGCCACGAAGGAAACCCTGACCACGGCCCACACCAGGGCCCTGTCCCGCTCCCTCCCTCGCGCGATCTTCACGTCCGACCTGTTCGCGACGGGCAACGACCGCGACAACCGCGCGGCGGTGCGAGCGGTGCCGACAGCGGACCTGGACCTGGTCGGCCTCTTGGTCCACGGCCCGAAGAACGCGGTGGACAAGGTGGTGAAGGGCGCCCGGATGCATCCGTGAGACCAAAGTCGGAGGCACATAGACCAACGGCTGATGACAGGACGGACGGCCCGTCCCGAGACTCTGTCTCATGGAGGAAGCCAAGAAGGTCCGCAGGGGAGTCGAACTCGCGGAATCGACATGGGTCATCGTGCTCTTCTGCGTCGGCTGCGGTGCCGCCGCGGGCGCCCTGCTCCCTCTCCTCGCCCGCTGGTTGCTGACGCTCCCGTGGGCACCGCTGGAGGGCCCGGCCGAACTCCTCACCTCGATCCCGGAACCCGCCCTCACCCTCGGCACGGTCGCGGTGGGCGCACTCGCCGGCCTGCTGCTGGGCTTCACCGCCGTGCATGAGTCCCTGTCGGTGAGCATCTCCGCCACACATCTGACCCTCACCATCAGGGAGAGCACGCGGGAGTTCGCCCGCGAGGAGATCGCGGTGCTGTTCAGGGACGGAAAGCACCTGGTGGCGCTGGCCCCGGACGGTATGGAACTGGCCCGGGAGCACTGCGGCCTGCCCTGGCCCCGACTGACCGGGACCCTCGCGGCACACGGCTACCCCTGGGCGGAAGAGGACCCGCACCGCGCCGACTACCGCCGCTGGGTCCCCGGCACGCCGGGCCTGCCCGAGGGTGCCGACGCCCTGCTCAGAGCACGCGCGCAGGCCCGCAAGAACTCGGAAGACGCCGACGACGCCCGGGAGCTGCGCGGTGAACTCCTCCGGCTCGGCGTGGTCGTACGGGACGAGGAGAAGCGGCAGTACTGGCGGCCGGCGCGACGGAGCTGACGCGCAGGCGCCCGGGGGCCCTAGCAGCGATAAAATCCGCCGCGGGAGGAATGCCCGTGACCCGCATACCCGGCTTACGTGTCCCGCTCGTACTCTTCGTCGCCACGGCGGCGGTTGCTGGCTGCGCGGGACGGAGCCAGGACGCGGCGCCGGACCGGGGACACTCCCCGGCCGCATCGGCACCTCGCCCGGCCATCCACGTCGGTACGGACGGCGGTCGCGCGCTGGTCCCCGGTGGCCCGCCGCTCCCCTTCCGCGTCTCTGTCGCCGGCCTCACCGAGGCGCAGGCAGCACGGCGCGTATTGGTGCTCTACATCGGCACGGTCGCCGACAGGCTCCAGATCCGCGAAGACGGAACGTGGCGCGATGTGCCGCTCCAGTGGACCAACGAGCAGGACGACGACGGGGAGTTCGCGGCCGTGCTGCCGCTCTCGCACCGCGGCGAGGCGCGGAAGCAGATCGAGTTCCGGATCTTCACCGCCGATCAGCGGCGCAGCTACGTGGACGGACAGGTCCCTGCCGTGGCCGACTCCATCGCCGCGCAGCTGGCCCTGGTCCGGAAAGGCTGGGTTCCGGATACCCACCCGGCGGCGTCCGCGTCACGTGTGCGTCTTCCGGTGGATCCCACTCACCTCGCCATCGAGGTTCCGCAACTGCTCAGGGCGACCGAAGATGGTCCACCTGTGGACTGGGAGGTGCGGGTGCGCAACGAGGCGGGCAAGCGCACACGCTCCGGCCTGCGCATCGCGATCACCCTGAGCCCCGGCGCGGCCGGCCGGTCGGTCAGCCGCCTGCATTGGTCGATCGACCAGGGGGGCCGCTGGACCGACCTGACGGGCCGGGCGCACGTCGAGACGGACGAGTTCGCCCTTGTGCCCGGCGAATCCCGCACGGTCCGCATCCGCATCGCTCTGCCGACCGGAGCCACGTCTAAGAACACCGGCGACCTCGCCGCGGCCCTGTCCGCAGCGGTCTCGGCCCCATGGTGGCCCTCCGACCCGGACAACCCCTCGGGAGTCTCCCTCGACGCGGAGTCCACGAACGTCCTGGCCCAGGGCTAGGCGTGCTGTTCGGGGCCTTGGTCACGGGGTGCAGGCCTCGGCGATCGACAGGCTGTTCTCGTAGAGGTGGTGCAGCGTGATCCGCCCGTCCTCAACGGTGAGCCGCAGCGCGAACGGCCCCTCGAAGGACTTCCCCGTCGCCCGTACGGTCCCCGACACATGCCCCGTCAGTACGGCATCGGCGCCGTCCACGAGCATCGCGTCGACAGAGGCTCGGGCATCCTCGGGCACGGTGTACTCCATCAACTCCGCGCCCTGCGAGGCACATTCGGCGGCGGTGGACCGGGGCCGTATCCACGGCACAGCGGGATTCTCGGCGAGCACCCAGTCGACTTCGTCGGCGAAGATCTCGGTCAGCCGCCCGGTGTCCCCGGCGAGCCGGGCGGCGAGGAACTCCTCGACGACGGCTCGGGTGGATTCGGCGGAAGTCGGGTTCACGGGGCTGGACTTGACGAACATGGCGCTCTCCTCACGACACCTGCGTTACGGACGTGTCCGATCCTGCCGAGGGAGAGGACAACGGTCGATTACCTGAGGGGTCATGAACCGCGCGCCGAGGTCAAGGCACCGTACGGGCCAGGAGGTCCTCGTCCGGGCCGGGGCCGGTGAGGGAGAGCGCGGGCACCGGTGCCGTCTTCGGTCGCTCCCCCGGAGTGTGCAGGAACGGTGGGATATCGAGCCCGGCCGTAATGCGCTGCCGTACTTCGAGCGAGGTCACTCGGCGTCGTCCGCGTTCGATGTCGGAGACGTCGGGCTGGACCAGGCCGACGAGTTCACCGAGCTTGGTCTGGCTCAGGCCGGTGAGCTTGCGGTAGGTGTGGAAGACCTGGCCCCAGTCATCCTCGGTGACCGCTGAGGCGAGTGCGGGATGGGACCAGAGGTCCGTGCGGAAGTCCCCCATAGCTCCAATATAGGGCGCTCCTATGGGGTTTGGGATGGGAGCAATCGGCGCTTGGCGCAAGGGTCTTCCTGCAAGGACCCCGGCGACCGTGCGACCGGTCCCGGGCGTGGCCAACGCTGTTGAGGAGCGCCGACATGACAGAGATTAGGTTTCCGGGGGTCTCCTGCCCATCCCCGGCGAGTGCGCCGGACTGCGGGACGGTCGAGCGGTGGCTGGCATCGGCCCATCCGTCACCGGACACCGCACGTGGAGAGTGGAGCGGTGCCGCGAAGCTCGCCGTGATTCCGTTGGGGCGGGTCTTCGAGGCGGTTCGTCTGCCGGAGCGGGTCGTGCATCGGGCGGTCGCGAGCGCCGATCGGGACACGGTGAGCGATCGGCTGGCCCGGTGCCTCAGTGGTGCCCCGGTCATTCACGATCCGGGCTTCCGCCGCTTCTACGCCCTCGTACCGCCCGGCACCGCACAGATGTGGTGCGCGCCGGTCGCGGAGTGCCTGGGCGAGGGCACGTACCTCGGAGTGCCGCGAGCCGACCGCACCGAACTCGATGAGCAGACGCGGGCGTCCTACTGGGCTGTGCCCCTCCTCCGGCCGGGTCGGCTGGGCATGGCAGTCGATGTGCTGGCTCTCGCGATGGCGGGCCGCCACCCGGTCGAGGAGGACGAGTCATGACCGCGCCCGCCGGCAAGGCCGCGCCCCCGCTGGACCTCGAGACCATGCGCGCCGGCGCGGACCGGTTCCTCGCGAGGGACACCGAGGCGCCGCCGCCGGACAGGCTGGAGACGCTCACGCTCCAGCTGCACGGACATCTCGTGCTCGCCGTCCGTGAGGTCGAGACGGCGGCGCTGGCCCTGCCCGGAGGACAGTGTGGCGAGGGTCTGTGCGCTCTTCTGCGTCGGCGAAGCCCGGCTGCGGTTGAGCGCCCAGCCCGGCCTCAATCCCTCCGCCCAGGCCCGGACCGCCCACGCGCAACGCCTCGCCCGTTCCGTCCGCACCCTTTGCGACCACTACGAGGACGAGGACCATCAGTGCCCGAACGCCCCCGAGCGAGCCGCATACCTGCGGATGCTGCTGCACTGCCCCGAGTGCCCGGACTGCCGGACCATGGATGACAACGGCGAGGCCCTCGGCAGCTGCGCGACCGGTGACCGGCTCTACGAGGAGTACCGGCAGGCGGCGCGGCCCTGCCCTCGGGAGTGACCTCTGACGGCCCAGGGATGGACGGATGACCACCCCCACCAGTAAGCCCCGCCCCGCGAAGAAACCGCAGGACGGGGGCTCACTGGAATCGGCTTACTTCTTCTTGCCCTGGTTCTTGACCGCCTCGATAGCCGCCGCAGCCGCCTCAGGGTCCAGGTACGTACCCCCGGCTTCACCGGCTTGAAGTCCGCGTCGAGGTCGTAGGACAGCGGGATGCCCGTCGGGATGTTGAGGCCCGCGATGTTCTCGTCGGAGATGCCGTCGAGGTGCTTGACCAGGGCGCGCAGCGAGTTTCCGTGGGCCGCGACCAGGACCGTCTCGCCCGCCAGCAGGTCAGGGACGATCGAGTCGAACCAGTACGGGAGCATGCGGTTGACGACGTCCTTGAGGCACTCCGTCTGCGGGCGCAGCTCCGGCGGGAGAGTCGCGTAGCGCGGGTCGGAGAACTGGGAGTACTCGGCGTCGACGTCCAGCGCCGGGGGCGGGGTGTCGTAGGACCGGCGCCACAGCATGAACTGCTCCTCGCCGAACTCGGCGAGCGTCTGCGCCTTGTCCTTGCCCTGCAGGGCGCCGTAGTGGCGCTCGTTCAGGCGCCAGCTGCGGTGGACCGGGATCCAGAGGCGGTCGGCGGACTCCAGGGAGAGCTGCGCCGTGCGGATGGCGCGCTTCTGGAGGGACGTGTGCACGACGTCGGGGAGCAGGCCGGCGTCCTTGAGCAGCTCGCCGCCGCGCGTCGCCTCCTTCTCGCCCTTCGCGGTGAGGTTGACGTCCACCCAGCCGGTGAACAGGTTCTTCTCGTTCCACTCGCTCTCGCCGTGGCGGAGGAGGATCAGCTTGTACGGTGCGTCGGCCATGCCCCAGAGCGTAATCCACGCATTCGCCCGTTCGCGTGGCTGCCCGGCAGGCGGACGCTTGACCGGATCCGTTAATTGAGTGGCCGCCGTCAAGCCGCCGCTCGTAATTTGTGACTCCCGCATGCGCCACTTACGCGCGGCCACATACCTCCGGGGGAGTCCATGCCGTACGCCGCCCGCGCCAGACGTGCCGTCCAGGAGACCGTCTCGGGGCTGCCCCGCGAGTTCTGGTGGCTGTGGACCAGCACCCTCGTCAACCGGCTCGGTGCCTTCGTCGCCACCTTCATGGCGCTGTATCTGACGCTCGACCGCGGCTACTCCGCCACATACGCCGGTCTGGTCGCCGCCCTGCACGGGCTCGGCGGGGTGATCTCCTCGCTGGGCGGCGGGGTGATGACCGACCGGCTGGGCCGGCGGCCGACGCTGCTCATCGCGCAGGCCTCGACCGCCGGGTCCGTGGCGCTCCTGGGGTTCGTGCGCGACCCGGTCGCGATCGCCGGTGTCGCCTTCCTCGTCGGCATGGCGAGCAACGCCTCCCGGCCGGCCGTGCAGGCGATGATGGCGGACATCGTGCGGCCCGAGGACCGGATCCGCGCCTTCTCCTTGAACTATTGGGCCATCAACCTCGGTTTCGCCGTCTCCTCCATGGCCGCGGGGTTCATCGCCGAGGTCAGCTACCGCGCCGGGTTCCTCATCGAGGCCGGTATGACGATGGCCTGCGCGATCCTCGTCTTCCTGCGGCTGCCGGAATCGAAGCCGGCCGGGACGGCGGGTGCGAATCCGGCCGGGACGGCGAGCGCGAAGGCGGTCCGGGACGAGTCCGTCAGCCTCGGCACCGTGCTGCGCGACGGGCGCTTCATGAGCGTCGTCGGGCTGTCCTTCCTCGTCGCGCTGATCTTCCAGCAGGGGGCGGTGGGGCTGCCCGTGGCGATGGGTGAGGCCGGGTTCACTCCGGTCGAGTACGGCGCGGCGATCGCCGTCAACGGCGTACTGATCGTCGTCCTCCAGATCCCCGTCACCCGGTTCATCGAGCACCGCGACCCCCGTCGGCTGCTCGTCCTCTCCTCGCTCCTCGCGGGGTACGGCTTCGCGCTCACCGCCTTCGCCGGGTCGGTCGGCGTCATCGCCCTGACGGTGTGCGTGTGGACGCTGGCCGAGATCGTCAACGCCCCGACGCAGACCGGCCTCGTAGTCAGGCTCTCCCCGCTGCACGGACGCGGCCGCTACCAGGGCATGTACACGATGTCCTGGTCCGTCGCCGGCCTCGTCGCCCCACTGCTCTCCGGCTTCGTCATCGACCGGGTCGGGGCGGAGTGGCTGTGGGGGCTGTGCGCGGTGGTCGGGACGGTGGCCGGGCTGGGGTACGGGGTGCTGATGCGGAGGCTGCCGGACGAGACGACCGAGGAGAAGCAGGCCAAGCCCGCTGCGGAGTCCCTAGGGCAGGTCCCGGAGGGTTCCGCCTCCGGCCCCTGATCCCGTTCCGGGATGTTCCCGATGGTCTGCGGCTACGGCGCTTGATGAGCTGTTCCCATGGCCCACCACGGACAGCAGAAGTCGTCGCGTCTCCTCCTCAACGCCCTCACCGCCCTCGTCGGCCTAGCCGTGCTCGCCGTCGCCGGCACCGCCCTGGCCGGTCCCTCCCACCCCCCTCCGCCCCGATTACCGGCGAAGGGCCAGGCGGCACATCACAAGACCCAGGCGGCACATCACAAGATCCAGGCCGCACATCACAGGACCCAGGCCGTCCTGAACGAGATCGTCGCCCAGGGCACCCCCGGCGTCATCGCCCAGGTGCGTGACCGGCACGGCGTGTGGGACGGCAGGGCCGGTGTCCGAAAGCTCAGTTCCGAGCGGCCGCGGAGCACGCACGAGAGGTTCCGTATCGCCAGCGTGACCAAGACCTTCACCGCCACGGTGCTCCTGAGGCTCGAAGCCGAGGGGAAGCTGTCGCTGGACGACAGCGTGGCCACGTGGCTGCCGGGGGTGGTGCACGGCAAGGGGTACCGGCCCCGGCACATCACCGTGCGGCACCTGCTCAACCACACGAGCGGGATCTTCGACTACAACATGGACGAGGGCTTCCGGGCCAAGTACGCGGGCGACGAGTTCGACCGCAACCGGCACGTCAGGTGGTCCCCAAAGGACCTGGTGGACATCGCCCTCGCCCACCCGCCGAACTTCCAGCCGGAGCAGGGCAGCAGGCCCGGCCGCCCCGGCAAGTGGGACTACTCGGACACCAACTACGTCCTCGCCGGCATGATCGTGGAGAAGGCCACCGGCCGCAGTTACGGGCACGAGGTCGAGCGCCTCGTCATACGGCCCCTCGGCCTGCGCGGCACGAGCGTGCCCGGCGCCTCGCCCCGGCTGCCCTCACCCCACGCTCGGCACTACTCCACGCTCTTCGAGGACGGACCGGAGGTGGAGGTGCGCGACGTGACCGAGTTCAGCCCGACGGTCGCCTACTCCGCGGGGCAGATGATCTCGACGGTCGGCGATGTGAACACCTTCCTGTCCAGGCTGCTCGCCGGTGAGCTGCTGCCGCCCGCCCAGCAGCGGCAACTGCTCGACGCCGTCCCCGTCGACGGGGACAAGGGACACGGTGGTCCCGAGGACGTCTACGGACTCGGCCTGCGGCACTTCAAGCTCGCGGAGGGCTGCTGGGCATGGGGCCACGGCGGCATGATCCCCGGCTCCGCGACCCGGACCCTCGCCTCGTCGGACGGCCGGCAGGTCATGACCATGAACCGCAACGGTGACTGGGGCGAGCAGCGACTGGAGGACGCCGCGGTCGAGACCGAGTTCTGCCGGAGCGCCCCGTGAGCGACCGTGCGGCCGCTCAGCTCACTGGATCGACAGCGGCACCGGGTGAATCTCGTCGGCCTTGTGCCCGGCGCGCTCGTGAACGCGCTGGATGGCTTCGGCCGAGGGCGCCTCGGAGAGGCAGTAGACCAGGCCGGACTCCGGGTCCGCCCAGGCACTCTCGAAGTGGACACGCTCCTCGCCCTCGATGGCGAGGTCCGCGTTGTGGGCCTCGCGCAGCTGCTCTTCCGTGATGCCCTTCATGCTGTGGTGGACGTCCATGAACTTCGCCATGACTCGCGCCTCCTTCCCACTACGCGGCCGGGCCGTCCTTTGACGCGACCGGCCTTCCCCCTACGTCCATGCTCCGCCCGTACGAGCACGCAGGCGACCGCGACCACAACGCCGTAGGGACCCGGAAACGCCGTAGGGCCCCGGAGGCGAACCACCGGGGCCCTACAGAATTCAGCCGCACTGGCAGGGGCTGCCCGACTGGCACCCGCAGCCGCAGCCCGAGCCGCAGCCGCACGCGGCGATCAGGGTCAGGTTCCTGATCTCGGCGGGCTGCTCGGTCTCGCGCTCCTGCGTGGGATCGGGCGTGGTGCTGGGGGAATCGGCCATGGGTTCCTCCTCGAGGCTGGTGCCTGTGCCCATTGGATGCCCGTTCCGCTGGGCGCATCAACGGCGCACTGAGGCTTCCGCGCGCCCCGGTCGCCCCTGGCCCGCCCCTCAGCCGGCCTCAGCCGGCCCGGCCCCTAGGCCACACGACCCACTCAGGCGCTCTCCGTCTCCGTGGCCACCGCCTGCTGGATCTCCGGCTGCACATCCGTCTGGAGCTCGTCGGCGTGCTCACCCGTCACCAGGTACACCACGCGCTTGGCGACCGAGACCGCGTGGTCGGCGAACCGCTCGTAGTAACGGCCCAGCAGCGTGACATCCACGGCCGTCTCGATGCCGTGCTTCCAGCGGTCGTCCATCAGGTGCTGGAAGAGGGTGCGGTGCAGCAGGTCCATCTCGTCGTCGTCCTGCTCCAGCTGGAGCGCCAGGTCGACGTCCTTGGTGACGATGACCTCGGCGGCCTTGGCCATCAGGCGCTGCGCGAGCTGGCCCATCTCCAGGATGGTGGCGTGCAGGTCGCTCGGGACCGCGCGGTTCGGATAGCGCAGGCGCGCGAGCTTCGCGACGTGCTGGGCGAGGTCGCCCGAGCGCTCCAGGTCGGCCGACATCCGCAGCGACGTGACGACGATGCGCAGGTCCGTCGCCACCGGCTGCTGGCGTGCCAGCAGGGCTATGGCCCGGGCCTCCAGGTCGTGCTGGAGCTCGTCGACCTTCTGATCGGCCTCGATGACGGCCTCGGCCAGCTTCAGGTCGGAGTCGAGCATGGCGGTGGTGGCGCGCCCGATCGCCGATCCGACCAGCCGGGCCATTTCCACCAGACTGTCGCTGATCGAGTCCAGTTCCTCGTGGTACGCGTCCCGCATCAGGCTTCCCTCTCGTGCGTCTGTGTCGGGGGTTCGAGGGCCGTGGCCCACCGAACGAGCCAGGGCCCACCCATCGAGCCAGGGCCCACCCACCGAACAACCGGCGGTACGACCGTCGTATTACCAACGGTCCGAACCCCACGCTCCCACGTTCCGGCCTCCACGCGTCCGTTTCCGTCATCCCAAATGAACCAATACTGGCTCCAAGGTGAACTCTGGGCGACGAGTGTTCGAGGTCGCAGTCCGACGGCTGTGGCCCGTGCCCGAGCCATGCCTAACCTGGGTGCATGGACGTGAACGCGGCGGTCGCCGCAGTGGCCGCGATCGCCGGGGTGCTCACCGGTGTCATCGCCGTGCTGGCGTTCCGGTGGAGCGAGCGCGAGCAGAAGCGCCCCACCCGTACCTCCCTGCACACGGACCCGGTGCTTCCGCCGGGCGTGGACACCGTCCTGTCGGTCCTCAGGTCCTCCGCCGTCGTGCTCGACGAGGCGGACGCCGTGGTCAAGGCGAGCTCGGCGGCGTACGCCCTCGGGCTGGTCCGCGGCGGCAAGCTCGCCGTCGAGCCGATGTTGCAGATGGCGCGGGACACCCGGCGCGACGGGGAGATACGCCAGGTGGAGCTGGACCTGCCGCGGCGCGGTACCGGACGCGGTGAGGCCCTGGCCGTCTCCGCGCGGGTCGCGCCGCTCGGCTCCCGGCTGGTGCTGCTGCTCGTCGAGGACCTCACCGAGGCCCGCCGCATCGAGGCGGTCCGGCGAGACTTCGTCGCCAACGTGAGCCACGAGCTGAAGACCCCGGTCGGCGCCCTCTCGCTGCTCTCCGAGGCCGTCATGGACGCCTCCGACGACCCCGAGGCCGTGGAGCGGTTCGCCGGACGCATGCAGATCGAGGCGACCCGGCTGACCAGCCTGGTGCAGGAGCTCATCGACCTCTCCCGGGTGCAGAACGACGACCCGCTGGAGGACGCCGAGCCGGTCCGCGTCGACGAACTCGTCGCCGAGGCCGTCGACCGCTGCCGGCACCAGGCCGGCAGCAAACAGATCACCATGGCCGCCGGAGGTACCGCCGACCTGCACGTATGGGGAAACCGCGGCCAGCTCGCCGCCGCGCTCGGCAACCTCGTCGAGAACGCGGTCAACTACTCTCCCGCCCGCACCCGCGTCGGCATAGCCGCTCGCAGGGTCAACGCGTCGGGCGGGGAACACATCGAGATCGCCGTCACCGACCAGGGCATCGGCATCTCCGACAAGGACAAGGAGCGCATCTTCGAGCGCTTCTACCGCGTCGACCCCGCTCGCTCCCGTGCCACCGGTGGTACGGGACTGGGGCTGGCGATCGTGAAGCACGTGGCCGCCTCGCACGGCGGGGAGGTCTCCGTGTGGAGCGCCGAGAACCAGGGCTCCACCTTCACCCTGCGGTTGCCGGAGGCCGGTGCGGCCCGCGACCGCGCACATCAGCAGCCCGCCCGAGAGATACGCGCAGGAGGCGCGGGCCTCGACGAGGAGGCCGGGCGGTCCACCCCCACATCCCCCGAATCAACCGCGTACGAAACGCTTCCCGCCCCGGAGGTCCTTCCGTGACCCGAGTGCTCGTCGTCGAGGACGAGGAGTCCTTCTCCGACGCCCTGTCGTACATGCTCCGCAAGGAGGGCTTCGAGGTCGCGGTCGCGACCACGGGCCCCGACGGACTCGACGAGTTCGAGCGCAACGGCGCCGACCTCGTCCTCCTCGACCTGATGCTGCCCGGCCTGCCGGGCACCGAGGTGTGCCGCCAGCTGCGCGGCCGCTCCAATGTCCCCGTCATCATGGTGACCGCCAAGGACAGCGAGATCGACAAGGTCGTAGGCCTGGAGATAGGAGCCGACGACTACGTCACCAAGCCCTTCTCCTCGCGCGAGCTGGTCGCCCGTATCCGGGCCGTCCTGCGCCGCCGCGGCGAGCCCGAGGAGGTGACCCCCGCCGCACTGGAGGCCGGCCCGGTCCGTATGGACGTCGACCGGCACGTGGTCACCGTCGGCGGCACCAAGATCGACCTCCCGCTGAAGGAGTTCGACCTGCTGGAGATGCTGCTGCGCAACGCCGGGCGCGTACTGACCCGGATGCAGCTCATCGACCGGGTCTGGGGCGCCGACTACGTCGGTGACACCAAGACCCTCGACGTCCACGTCAAGCGCCTGCGCGCCAAGATCGAGCCGGACCCGGGCGCCCCGCGCTACCTGGTGACGGTCCGAGGCCTTGGCTACAAGTTCGAGCCGTAGACCGGCCGCGTAAGACAGCAGCGAAAGGGCGGGGCCTCTCCTTCGAGAGGCCCCGCCCTTGTCGTACGACGATCAGTGCCCGGCGCCCGCACCGGCCGTGGCGCTCCCGGAGGCCGCGTCGGTCGGCGTCGCCGGCGACTCGTGGCCGCCCGGCGTCTCGCCACCCGCGGGGTTCTCCGTGCCGGCCGGCGAGCCGGACTCGCCCTCGGCCGGTGAACCCGACGGTGAACCGGACGGGGTGCCCGACGCGCCCGGCGCGGCCGGCACCTCGGACGGGCCCCACTCGGTGAAGTAGTGCTCGGCGGGGACGACGAACGCGCGCAGGCTCACGGCACCGGTCTTGCTGAAGGTGAAGGTGACCTTCTGGGCGTTGCCGTCCTGCACGGCCTCGCGGCTGCTCGGCAGGCTGGCCGTGGCGTTGCCCTTGCCGCCCAGGATCAGCGAGCCGCCGGCCGGGATGCTGAGGCTGCCGCCCTTGGCGGGCTTGAGCTCGGCGGTCTTGCCGGTGCCGGGGAGGGTGATGGACTCCAGCGTCTCAGCGGTCTTGCCGGAGTTGAAGAAGGTCGCGGAGATCGCGGCCGGACCGGTCGACTCCAGGTCGGGCTGGGTGATCACGATGGCGTTCTGGACCTTGATGTCGCCCACGCTGGTCGCCGCGTTGTCCGGCTTGATCTCCAGTGTCTGGGCGCTGTTGCCGGCGCCGCACGCGGCGAGCGAGGCGATCGAGAACGCGACGGCGGCAGCGGCGAGGGCGCCACGTCGAAGGCTGCTGCTCACGGCGGCGGCAACTCCTTGACTCGAGCAGGGCGGCCGATAAAGCCGCCCTAAGTGTGTGTCAGCAGGCCTCAGGTTACCGAGCCGTTCCGGCGCGGCCGCACCCGACCCCCCGGCACCTCTGATCGCACCTGTGTCACAACTGACTCCTGCATCACATGTGACTCCTGGGTCACATTGGCGGAGTGCTCGTCCGGCATTCACATAAGAGTCCCGGGCGGTACCGCAAAACTTCCGTGAAGGAATGCGCGGACCGCCCCGGAATTGATCACCGGCGGCCTGCCCGGAGGCCTCGTGATCAATTCCGGATTCGACCGGAACCCCGCTCGGGCCACCGAACGGAGTAGCGGAAGTCGATCATACGGAACGGGACATATCGGGATGTTCGGCCGTCTGGAGGGGGCTTCGGATACGTGTAACGTACGCGTTTCGCTCCCCCGGACAGCCGCTCCCACCTGCGAATACCTTCTTCCATCCCCTGGGCGAAGCACGTTCCTGTCGGACTTGTCAAGCCCCGAGATATGCCCTGACCTGCGAAAACGCCATTCAGAACCCGCAGTTTCCGTGTTACCCTGGATAGCCACGGAAGGGGTACCTGTCACATGACGTTCAAGGTTGGCGACACCGTGGTCTATCCCCATCACGGGGCCGCGCTGATCGAGGCTATCGAAACTCGCCAGATCAAAGGCGTGGACAAGACCTACTTGGTGCTGAAGGTCGCCCAGGGCGACCTGACGGTACGTGTGCCAGCGGACAATGCGGAGTTCGTCGGCGTGCGTGATGTGGTCGGTCAGGACGGGCTGGACCGGGTCTTCGAGGTGCTGCGCGCGCCGTATGCCGAGGAGCCCACGAACTGGTCCCGTCGATACAAGGCAAACCTGGAGAAGCTCGCCTCCGGCGATGTCATCAAGGTCGCGGAAGTCGTGCGTGACCTGTGGCGTCGTGAGCGCGAGCGCGGACTCTCCGCAGGCGAGAAGCGCATGCTCGCCAAGGCCCGCCAGATTCTGGTGAGCGAACTCGCCCTCGCGGAGAACACCAACGAGGACAAGGCCGAGGCCCTGCTCGACGAGGTGCTCGCCTCCTGAGGCGAAGCCCGTCGATCAGCACTCTGCTTGATGCTTGATCAACGCTGCACATCGAAATGCCGCGGTGCCCGATGACGAATTTCCTGTCGCCGGGCGCTGCGGCATGTCCGTACTCGGATGCCGGTGCACCGTCACCCCGGGATGTGTTATCACTCACGCCCCGGTTGTTTGGCGTGCCGGGCCCGGGCAGCCGGCTCGACCAGCGTCACGGAAGGGTCCGGTCGAGCGCGTCGCGCCCGGCACTCCTCCAGGCCATACCCACGCCAGGCCAGAACACAAACCTGACAGGAACCGATGTCTGACGAATCACGCCCTGCGTCGCCGGCCGCCCCCGCGGCAGCCCGTACGGCGGCCGTGATCCCGGCCGCCGGCCGCGGTGTACGGCTCGGCCCGGGCGCCCCCAAGGCGCTCCGCGCGCTGAGCGGCACTCCCATGCTCATCCACGCGGTCCGCGCGCTGGCCGCCTCCCGTGCCGTCTCCCTGGTCGTCGTCGTGGCCCCGCCCGACGGTGCCGCCGAGGTCAGGTCGCTGCTCGACGCGCACGCGTTGCCCGAGCGGACGGACTTCCTCGTCGTCCCGGGCGGGCAGACCCGCCAGGAGTCCGTGAAGCTCGGCCTGGACGCGCTGCCGTCCGGCCACGACATCGTCCTGGTGCACGACGCGGCCCGGCCGCTGGTGCCGGTGGACACCGTCGACGCCGTGATCGAAGCCGTACGGGACGGTGCCCCGGCCGTGGTCCCGGCACTGCCGCTCGCCGACACCGTCAAGCAGGTCGAGCCCGCGCGGGCCCCCGGCGAGCCGGAGCCGGTCGTCGCCACGCCCGAGCGCGCGCTGCTGCGGGCCGTGCAGACCCCGCAGGGCTTCGACCGGGCCACGCTGGTCCGGGCGCACGAGACGGTGACCGGCGAGGTCACCGATGACGCCGGCATGGTCGAGCAGCTCGGCCTCACGGTCGTGGCCGTGCCCGGCCACGAGGAGGCCTTCAAGGTCACCCGGCCCCTCGACCTGGTCCTCGCGGAGGCGGTCCTGGCCCGCAGGAGGCTCAACGATGGCTTCTGACGAGTCCCGGTACGAGCCCCCGCTCCCCCAAGTCGGCATCGGCACCGACATCCACGCCTTCGAGGAAGGCCGCGAGCTGTGGTGCGCCGGCCTGAAGTGGGAGGGCGAGGGCCCGGGCCTGGCAGGCCACTCCGACGCGGACGTCGTCGCCCACGCCGCCTGCAACGCCCTCTTCTCCGCGGCGGGCCTGGGCGACCTCGGCCGGCACTTCGGCACGGGCCGCCCGGAGTGGTCCGGCGCGTCGGGAGTCACGCTGCTGACGGAGGCCGCCCGCATCGTCCGCGAGGCCGGCTTCCGCATCGGCAACATCGCCGTACAGGTGGTGGGCCCCCGACCGAAGATCGGAAAGCGGCGGGACGAGGCGCAGAAGCTGTTGTCGGAGGCGGCGGGCGCGCCGGTGTCGGTGTCGGGGGCGACGACGGACGGCCTGGGCTTCCCTGGACGGGACGAGGGCCTCATGGCGGTGGCAACGGCGTTGGTCGTGAAGCGGGGATGAGCGGTCCGACCATCAAGGGCGCGGCGAACCGCGCGACTGGCCCCCACGCGCCCGCACCCGGGAACGGTGCCGTACATACGCCACGGCCTACTACCCTGGTGTCGTGACTATTCGCCTGTACGACACCAGCGCCCGGCAGATCCGTGACTTCACCCCGCTCCAGCCGGGTTGTGTCTCGATCTACCTGTGTGGCGCCACCGTGCAGGCCGCCCCGCACATCGGCCACATCCGCTCCGGCCTGAACTTCGACATCCTGCGCCGCTGGTTCGCCTACCGCGGCTACGACGTCACGTTCGTGCGGAACGTCACCGACATCGACGACAAGATCATCGCCAAGTCGGCCGACCAGAACCGCCCCTGGTGGGCCATCGGCTACGAGAACGAGCGCGCGTTCAACGACGGCTACGACGCCCTCGGCTGCCTGCCGCCGACCTACGAGCCGCGTGCCACCGGGCACGTCACCGAGATGATCGAGATGATGCGCGGCCTCATCGAGCGTGGGCACGCCTATGAGGCCGACGGCAGCGTCTACTTCGACGTCCGCTCCTTCCCCGAGTACCTGGCGCTGTCCAACCAGGACATCGACGACCTGCGTCAGCCCGACGAGGGCGTCTCGGGCAAGCGTGACCCGCGCGACTTCGCGATGTGGAAGGCCACCAAGCCGGGCGAGCCCGACTGGGAGACGCCCTGGGGCCGCGGCCGCCCGGGCTGGCACCTGGAGTGCTCGGCGATGGCGCACAAGTACCTCGGCACCGCCTTCGACATCCACGGCGGCGGCCTCGACCTGGTCTTCCCGCACCACGAGAACGAGATCGCCCAGGCCAAGGCCTACGGTGACGAGTTCGCGCGGTACTGGGTGCACAACGCCTGGGTCACCATGAGCGGCGAGAAGATGTCCAAGTCGCTCGGCAACTCGGTCCTGGTCAGCGAGATGGTCAAGCGCTGGCGGCCCATCGTGCTGCGCTACTACCTCGGCACCCCGCACTACCGCTCGATGATCGAGTACAGCGAGGAGGCGCTGCGCGAGGCCGAGTCGGCGTTCGCGCGGATCGAGGGCTTCGTGCAGCGCGTGGTGGAGAAGGCCGGCGCCGTCGAGCCCGCCGCCGAGGTGCCGCTCGCCTTCGCCGAGGCCATGGACGACGACCTGGGCGTGCCCCAGGCGCTCGCCGTGGTGCACACCACCGTCCGCCAGGGCAACAGCGCGCTGGCCGCCGACGACAAGGAAGCCGCCGTGGCCCGGCTCGCCGAGGTCCGCGCGATGCTCGGCGTCCTCGGCCTCGACCCGCTCGACGAGCACTGGGCCGGGGAGGGGGACCGCGGCGACGACCTGCACGGCGCGGTCGACACGCTCGTGCGCATGGTCCTCGACCAGCGCGAGGCCGCCCGGGCCCGCAAGGACTGGCCCACCGCGGACGCCATCCGCGACCAGCTCGGCCAGTCCGGCCTGGTCATCGAGGACAGTCCGCAGGGTCCGCGCTGGAGCCTCGGCCCCCGCTGAGACAAGGCCCACGGCTGATCGACTGTGCCGCCCGGGCCTCCGGGCGGCACACTGCATAGACGTAACAGGCATAGACGTAAGAGACGTACGCAGACGTACGTACGAACCACTTCACGGAGACGGGTAGCTCATGGCCGCGAACAACCGCCGCATGTCCGGCAAGAAGGGCGCGCAGGTCGGCAGTGGCGGCAAGCGGCGCCGGGGCCTGGAAGGCAAGGGGCCGACGCCGCCCGCCGAGGCGCGCAAGGGACACGCCAAGCAGCGCGCCGCACAGGCCAAGTCGCGCCGCGCCCAGAGCCGCACCAAGGGCCCGCGCGCCAAGGGCACCTCCGAACTCGTCGTCGGGCGCAACTCCGTCGTCGAGGCGCTGCGCGAGGGCGTGCCGGCCTCCACGCTGTACGTGCAGCAGTTCATCGACAGCGACGAGCGGGTGCGCGAGGCCCTGCAACTCGCCGCCGAGCGCGGGGCATCAACCTCATGGAGGCGCCGCGCCCCGAGCTCGACCGGATGACGAACGGGCTGAACCACCAGGGCCTCGTGCTCCAGGTCCCGCCGTACGAGTACGCCCACCCCGAGGACCTGGCCGCTGCCGCCGCCGACGAGGGCGTGGACCCGCTGATCGTCGCGCTCGACGGGGTGACCGACCCGCGCAACCTCGGCGCGGTCGTCCGGTCCGTCTCGGCCTTCGGCGGCCACGGCGTCGTCGTACCCGAGCGGCGCGCCGCCGGGATGACGGCCGGTGCCTGGAAGACGTCCGCCGGCGCCGCCGCCCGTACGCCCGTCGCCCGTGCCACCAACCTGACGCGTGCGCTGGAGGCGTACAAGAAGGCGGGCATCGTGGTCGTCGGCCTCGACGCCGACGGTGAGGTCGAGCTCGGCGAGCTGGAGGCACTCGGCGGGCCCGTCGCCATCGTCGTCGGGAGCGAGGGCAAGGGACTGGGCCGGTTGGTCGGCGAGACGTGCGACTACCGGGTGCGGATCCCCATGCCGGGCGGCACCGAGTCGCTCAACGCCGGTGTGGCGGCGGGGATCGTGCTCTACGAGGCGGCTCGCCGACGTCGCTGAACAGGCATCCGGCACTTCACCCGAACGGGGTAACTCGGGGAGTGCTGGGGCGACAAGGACAAGCTTGACGGGGTCCGGACAGATCCGGCCGGTCAAAGCAGTGTCCTATCGCGACGTCACTCGGTTAGATGAGTGTGGACACCAGAACACCCCGCACTCCCACGGGGGACCGCTCGTCGGGACTCGACGACGTTCCCGCGCTGAGCATGGTGAAGGTGCCGAGCGACCCGGCTCAGGTCATCGTCAATCACGCGTCTTTCCGCGTGCAGTTGGGCGTCTCGACGCGTCGCGTCCAGTCCCCACGGGTCGCACGGCACCTGACCGCCAGCGAGGACACCACCCGCATCCCCGTCGCCACCGCCGGGGGCGGGGCGGACGGGGCCACCGCCCGCCGCCGGCCCGTCGTCTGGAGCGGCAGATCCGCGCCCGACGACACCGGCGCCCACCGGCTCCTGCAGGCCGTGCGGCACGAAAGCGTCCGCCACACCGAGGAGCCCGCCGCCGACGCCGGAGCCACCCAGGTCATCGCCCGCCCGGGCACCGGCCACGGCAACACCGGCCACGGCAACACGGGCCACGGCGACACGGGTTACGGCGGCACCGGATACCAGGGCGACGGCTACGGCGCGGGATACGAGGACGAGCTCGACCAGACGGTCGAGACCCCCGTGGTCGGCCCCCAGCGCACCCACTCCGACGACACCCGGCTGCTGCCCCCCATGCGCACCGTCGGCAGCGCCTACGACGAACCCGCCTACGCGGAAGAGGACTTCGAGGGCCTCCACCCCGGCGCGGACGAGACCGGGCGGGCCTCGAGGCGGCACGCCGACGACCCGGCGCGACACGCCTACTACCCGGGCCGCCGGATGAACCTCGGCGTGGTCCTGCTCCCGCTGCGCGTGTTCCTCGGCTTCATCTCCATCTACGCCGGCATGGGCAAGCTGTGCGACCCCGTCTACTTCGACGGCGGCAAGCGCGGCTCCATGGTCACGTGGCTCAACACCCTGCACCCGTGGGAAGTCGCCGAGCCGCTGCGCCAGTTCGCCCTGCAGCACCCGGTCGGCTCCGGGCTGGTCATCGCCTTCGCCCAGGTCGTCGTCGGCGTCCTGACGGTCCTGGGCTGCTGGCAGCGTGTCGCCGCGGCCTTCGGCGCGCTGCTCTCGGCCGCGCTGCTCGTCACCGTCAGCTGGAAGAGCGTCCCCGCCTACGAGACGCCCGACATCATCTACCTCGCCGCCTGGTCCCCGCTGATCATCGCCGGCGCCCCCGTCTACTCCGTCGACGGCCGGCTGGCCGGCAGCGCCTGGCGCCGCCTCGGGCCCCGCGCCGACATCTGGGACCTGCGCAGCTACGTACTGCGCCGCGGCGTCCTCGTCACCGCCATCGCCACCGGATTCACCCTGCTCGTCGGCTCGCTGCTCGGCGGTGCCGTCCGTGACGCCGACCGGGTCGTCGTCCCCGGCCCCGGCGAGGCCCCGCGCAACGAGCTGCCGGGCTCCCCGCTTCCGGGCGAGCCCGAGCGGCGGGAGAAGAGGACCCCCTCGGCCTCCACGTCGCCCACCCAGGGCGCCACGGCCGGCTCGGCCAGCCCCAGCGCGGGCACCACGACCCGGCCGGACGCCACCCGGGGCAGCGGCACCGTCACCGGCGGTTCGCCCAGCCAGACCCAGGGCAGCGCGGGCCAGGCCCCGCCCCGGCAGTCCTCCCCGGCCGACGAGGCACCGAGCACGACCTCCGGCCCCACGTCCGGCGGCTCCACGACGGGCGGCGGCTCCGGCTCGACCGGCGGCACCGGCGACGGCTCCTCCTCGGGCCAGCCGGGCCTGGTGGGCGGCCTGCTGGGCTAGCCGGCCGACCGAGGCAGGAAACTGGAGAAGGGCCCCGCACCGTGATGGTGCGGGGCCCCTCTCCAGTCTCGTGGGCGCGTTCTCAGCGCCCCTGCGCGGCCAGCTCCTTCGCCGCCTCCGTCAGGTCCTTCGCCGTGTCGATGGCACGCCAGTAGGACCCCTGCGGGATCGTGAACCCGGCCAGGCGCTGCTCCCGGGCCAGACGGGGGAACGTCGTACGCTCATGGTCGCCGCGCTGCGGCAGCAGGCCCGCGAACTCGGGGGAGAAGACGTAGACACCCGCGTTGATCTCGAAGGTCGACGGCGGGGCCTCGATGAAGTCGGTGATGTGGCCGAAGCCGTCGGTCCGCACCGCGCCCCACGGCAGGCGGGGCCGGGCCAGAGCGAGGGTCGCGATCGCGTCGCGCTCGGTGTGGAAGTCCGCCATGTCACGCAGCGAGAACCGGGTCCAGATGTCGCCGTTCGTGGCGTACCAGGGCTGGTCCGGGTGAGGCAGGTGAGCCGCGGCGTACTTGAGGCCGCCGCCGCGGCCGAGGGGCTCCGACTCCACGACCGTGGTGACGGAGACGGGCAGATCGGCCGTGTCCAGCCAGGTCTGCAGCACCTCGGCGAGGTGGCCGCAGGAGACCACCACGTCCGTCACGCCCTCCTCGGCCAGCCAGGACAGCTGATGGCCGATGATCGGCGTCCCCGTCCCGGGGATCTCGACCATCGGCTTGGGCCGGTCGTCGGTGTACGGACGCAGCCGGGAGCCCTGGCCGCCGGCCAGAACGACGGCTTGAACGGGGCGGGACGCGGCGCTCGGATCGGTCATGAGACCGAACTGTACGGGGCGTCCCGCCCTTGAACTGCGGCGGACGAGGGGTACCCGCGTCTGCCGTTATCGACGTCCCACCCGGTGGCAGGGCGGTGTGCTCAGCTGTGTGCGGCGGCGACGCCGGTGGCGAAGGCGGTGTCGCAGACCGGGCGGGCGTAGGACTGGGCGCGCGTCGGGCCGTAGACCCGGACGGCGGCCTGGCCGAGGGCGCGGGCGAGGGAGGCGCAGTGCCGGGCCAGCGACGGGCGGTCGTCGACGGCCTGCTGGAGGTGGGTGAGGGCGACGCCCGGGTTCTCCTCCTGCAGCTCGGTCAGCAGCTTGTCGCGCAGGACGTCCTGCGGGGCTCGCTTGGCGGCACGCGAGGTGCCGGCGGACGTGGCGGTGTCCGCTGCGGTGAGCACCGGGTCGGAGGAGCCCCCCGACCAGTTGACTCGGCTGACCGCGAGGGTCCCGGAGAGCACCAGGACGACGGGCAGGACGAAAGCGAGGGTGCGGCCGATCCGGCGGGCGGGGCCCCGGCCGCGTCGCGTCTGTTGGTTAGTGGAGTGCTTCACGCGTGTGAGGGTAGCGCGGGGTAATGGAATGTAGACATTTAGTCACCGGTTCGGGGGATGGGAGGGGGCCCTTTATTGGGTAAGGGGTTGACGCACACTGCTCGAAACGTCCGGTCTGCCGGGGTATTTGTCGACAACGAGAAAGGCCCCGCAGTGCTCTGCGGGGCCTTCTTCGTCAACCTGGGTGAATTACCCGGGGTTGGGTGTTTGCGGTTGCCGTCGGTCGTCAGTCGGACAGACGCGCGCCGGTCGACGTCGAGAACACGTGGGTCTCGCCGGAGCGGGGCACGATGTGCAGCTCGCTGCCCTTCTCCGGGACGTCACGGCCGCTGACGCGGACCACGAGGTCCTTGGACTCCTCGCCGACCTTCGCGGTGCCGTAGACGTAGGCGTCGGCGCCGAGCTCCTCGACGACGTTCACGGTGACCGCGAGGCCCTGCTCGGCGTCCGAGACGTCGAAGTGCTCGGGGCGGACGCCGACGGTGACGGTCTTGTCGGTGGCGGCGGCGATCGCGTCGCGCTGCACCGGCACGACCGACTTGCCGAACTTCACGCCGCCGTCGGTGATCGGCACCTCGACCAGGTTCATCGCGGGGGAGCCGATGAAGCCGGCCACGAAGAGGTTGTTGGGCTTGTCGTACATGTTGCGCGGGGTGTCGATCTGCTGGAGCAGACCGTCCTTGAGGACCGCCACGCGGTCGCCCATCGTCATGGCCTCGACCTGGTCGTGGGTGACGTAGACGGTGGTGATGCCGAGGCGGCGCTGCAGGCTCGCGATCTGCGTACGGGTGCTGACGCGGAGCTTGGCGTCCAGGTTGGACAGCGGCTCGTCCATGAGGAACACCTGCGGCTCACGCACGATGGCGCGGCCCATGGCGACACGCTGGCGCTGACCGCCGGAGAGCGCCTTCGGCTTGCGGTCCAGGTAGTCGGTGAGGTCGAGGATCTTCGCGGCCTCCTCGACCTTCTGCCGGATCTCCGCCTTGTTGACGCCGGCGATCTTGAGCGCGAAGCCCATGTTGTCGGCGACGGTCATGTGCGGGTAGAGCGCGTAGTTCTGGAACACCATGGCGATGTCCCGGTCCTTCGGCGGCAGGTGGGTGACGTCGCGGTCGCCGATGTGGATGGTGCCGGCGTTGACGTCCTCGAGCCCCGCGAGCATGCGGAGCGAGGTGGACTTGCCGCAGCCGGACGGGCCGACGAGGACGAGGAACTCGCCGTCCTCGATGTCGATCTCCAGCGCGTCAACAGCGGGCTTGTCGGTGCCCGGGTAGATCCGGGTCGCCTTGTCGAACGAGACAGTGGCCATGATGAACTAACCCCTTCTACCGGCAGGAACGTGCCGGACGATCCGAGTAGGAAGGCGGTGCCACGACGGTGATCCGTTGTGGTGTAGTCCACGCGTGTGAACTGGCTCAGGACGGTACCTGGCGTTCACGTGGTCTGTCAGTACCTCCGCCCCTGTGAACTTCGCGGAAATTTTCGACGGGGCCCCTCGGGGACCTGGGTACACTGCTCGGGCACGTGCGGGTGCACACCCGTACGGGCCTCCTTAGCTCAGATGGCCAGAGCAACGCACTTGTAATGCGTAGGTCGTCGGTTCGAATCCGACAGGGGGCTCCGCATCGCCCAGGCCGGGTCTCTCCGGGCCTGGGCTTTTTCATGGGGTGCGTGGGGTGCGGAGGCGGCGGGCGATCTCGAGCTGGTCGTTGTCGAGGGGGCGGCCGTCCTCGATGTCCCACAGGGTGTTCTGGAGGAGGCGGGCGAGGGTCCAGGCCCGGGCTCGGGGGCGGTCGAGGGCGAGGACGTCGGTCATGGCGTCGAAGCGCCAGAGGATGTCGTCGGGGTCGTAGCGGTTGTCGAGGGCCGGCCAGAGTTCGAAGCCGGGGTCGCCGGACAGGGGCTTGGGGTCGATCGCCAGCCAGTGGGCGCGGTCGGACGCGAGGACGTTCTCGTCGTGGAGGTCCCAGTGCAGGAGGCGGTCGCCCGGTTCGTCGACGACCTCGCGTACGGCGGCCGCGCAGTCGGCGACCAGGCGGCGGGCCTCGGGGTCCGGGATGCGGCCGAGGGCCCACGGGGTCCGGTCGAGCATGGCCCGGGCGATGTCGCCGAGGCGGCGCAGGCCGGGCGGGGCGGGGAAGGAGGTGAGGTGGGCGAGGAGCTCCGCGATCGTGACGACGGCCTGGTGGGTGTCCGGCACGTGGGAGAGCATGCGGGTCTCGTCGAGGCGTTCCAGCAGCATGGTGCAGGTCGGCTCGTCGTGGTCGATGAGGCGGACCGCTCCGTCGCCGTTCCAGACGCGCAGCGCCACCGGTTCGCCCTCGCTCTCCTCGTCGAGGATCTGGAGCTTGAGGACCGCGGGGGCGCCGTCGGGGCAAAGGACCGGGAGGACCAGGGCGCAGACGCCGTGCATGAGGGGTCCGTCGGGTTTCAGTTTCCAGTGGTCGAGGAAGTGGGCCGTGCGGGCGGGCAGTTCGGTGATGAAGGCGCGGCCCGCTTCGCCGTTGAACTTCTCCTGTGACGCGGCCAGTTCCCGGGGAATCTCGATCACGTTTCGCACGGTAGTGGCGTGGGCCGGGTGAGGCACGCGAATTCGGGGCGGCCGGAGTGGGTCCGGGGAGGCCGTATCTCGGGGGCGGTATGTCGTACCTGTGTGCGAGCATCTCGCCAACGACCACTGATCCAGGGGGGATTGCCATGTCGGGTACCGACGCATGTCCGAGACCGAGACCGAGATCGCGCGCGAGACGGGGGCGGGCCGTCGCGTCCGCCGTCGCCGTCTCGCTGTTCGCCTCGCTGCTGAGCCTGACGGGGGCGGGGACCGCGGTGGGGGCCGCGGCCGGGGTCGCCCAGGACGCCGAACCGGAGTGTGCGCCGCTCGCGCTCGCCCCGTTCGGGGACCCGGGTGACGCCGTCGGCAGGGCGACCGTCCCGGCGCAGGGCAGCGCCTGCTTCACCGTGACCGCCGGCTCGGCCGGACCGCACCTGGTGACCCTGGACGACAGCGGCAACAACGCCTACGCGCAGCTGTACGACGCGGACGGCGCCCAGGTCGACTGCTACGCCGACGAGGCCCGCACCGAGGGCTGGTGCCAGGTGCCCGCGGCAGGTACGTACACCCTCAAGGTCGTCAACAGCGGCTGGGTGGACGACGAGAAGACCGAACTCACCGTCGTCCCGCTCGGCTCGGACACCCGAGGCTGTGCCGAGCCCGTCGGCACCGGCTGGGACACGCCGGCCGTGATCCGGAGCGCGGCGAGCCCGCTGGCCGTGGACTGCCAGGCCTTCGAGGCCCGGCCCGGTGAGCGGATCAGGCTGAACCTGCAGCGGAAGGTGTACGGCGAGTCGGTCGCCTGGATCACCGACGAGAGCGGTGCCCGGATCTGCGAGCGGTTCCCGGAGGACGGCGAGGACAGCTGTGTGCTGCCGGGCGACGGCCCCTACCGGGTGCTGTCGAGTGTCTCCCGCTCGGAGAACGGCTTCCCCGCCGCCTACGCGCTCCAGGTACGCCGGCTGAACGACCCGCAGGGCTGCACGACCGCCTCCGTACTGCCGTACGGGCCGCTGAAGCCGCAGGACTTCCGCACCGACCTCTGCTACACCTTCACCGCCGGGCGGGCCGGGCCGTACACCGTGCACGCCGTGGACGAGGACAGGTCGGCCGGGGCGGTCCGGGTGTACGACGCCGAGGGGCTGACCGTGTGCGACTCCGGCACCGACCCGTGCCGGATCCCTGAGGCGGGTACGTACACCGCCGTCCTGGGCAGCTACCCCTTCGAGGTCTCCCGGGACCGGCTGGTCGTGTTCGACCGGGCTTCCGACGCCGGCTGCGTGGAGATCGGCACCGGCCTGTACAAGGGCGAGCTGAGCACGGTCGGGCAGTACGACTGCCTGACGCTGCCCGTGCCGAAGGGCGCCCACCTCGCCGCGCTCACCGCCAACTCCTCGGCCGGGCTGACCCCCGAGGTGGAGGTCCTGGACCGCGCGGGCACCCCGCAGTGCGACAGCGAGGCGCTCGGCGACGGCGACTGCGCGCTGACCGGTGAGGCACCGTTCCGCGCGCTGGTGCACACCGAGGACGGCGGTGACTCGGCCACCGGCCCCTACGCGGTCGCCTTCCACCGCACCGACGCCGCCGAGGGCTGCCCCGCCCTGCCCGCGGGCAGTTTCGCCCCGGACGGTGCGAAGGCCACGCTGACCACGGGCGACGGCGTCTTCTCACACTGCCTGGGCATCCCGGCCGACGCGCACTCGAACGCGGAGCTGCTCCAGCTGACCGCGACAGCGGGCTCCGCTCCGGCCGGCTTCTCGGTGCTCGACTCCGACGGCAAGCGCGTCTGCGACCGTTACGCCACCACCGACGGCTGGACGATCTGCTCGCTGACCCCGGGCAAGGCCCACACGGTGCTGGTGACCGGCCGGGACGAGGCCGCGACGTACAGCCTGACCCGGCGTGACGTCACGGCGAGTGCCTCCACGGCCGGCTGCTCCAAGACCGCCGCGGTGAAGGTCGGCGGGGCGTCCCTGAAGAGCGCGTACGCGGCGCCGGGCACCATCAACTGCCACCAGGTGACCACCGCCGCGGCGACCGACGTCGTACACGTCGACGTGCGGGACGCGCTCGGCACCGCCAGCAGCGCGGTGGTCGCCGGGGACGGCCGCGTGGAGTGCTCCTTCCGCAACGCGTCCTGCGCGGTGAGTGGTTCGGCCACCCACCAGGTTCTCGTGCAGACGCCGGCCCATCTCGAGGCGGCGCCCGCGTACCACCTGGACCGGCTGCGGATCGCGACCGCGGACGGGCCCGCCCCGGAGTGCGTGAAGGTGCCGTCCGTCTCCTTCGGATACGGGCCGGTCACCGGCACGCTGGACGAGTCCCGCACCGCCGTGTGCGTGGCGCTGCCCACCGCCGGATTCGACCGGTTCGACACCGACATCAAGGACACGGCGGGCGCCGGCGTCAAGGCGGTACCTGCGCTGTACGACACGCACACCTGGAAGAACGGCTGCACCCGCTTCATCCCGGAGGACTACGACTGTTCCGTCCAGGGCCCGTCCTCCGCGAGTACGCCGTCGCTGTTCCTGCTCGGCCTGCCGGAGAAGGCGTCGAGCACGGCCTACAGCGCCGAACTCATCTGCTCGTCCGCGCTGTGCGGCACGGAGAAGACGGACGTCACCGCCGTCAGCCCCGACACGGGTGCCACGGGCGGCAAGGTGAAGCTCACGGTCACCGGCACCGCGCTCGGGAAGGACGTCACGGTCCGGCTGAGCCAGGCCGGCAAGACGATCGAGGCGAAGGCGGACTCGGTGGGCGCGGACAACCGGACGGTGACCGCGACCCTGGACCTCACGGGCGCGGCGACCGGCACCTGGAACGTCAGCGTGATCACGCGTGGCTGGGAGTTCCAGCGCGGCACCTTCACCGTGACGCCCCGGCCCGAGCTGGAGAACACGGCGGCACCGAAGGTGACCGGCACGCCCAAGGTGGGTGGCGAGGTCACCGCGGCGCCGGGCACCTGGTCGGGGGCGCCGACGTCGTACACGTACCAGTGGAAGGCGGACGGGGCCGCGATCGGCGGCGCCACGGGGTCGGCGTACCGGGTCCCGGCGGCCCAGGCCGGCAAGAAGATCAGCGTGACCGTGACGGCGGTCAGGAGCGGCTGGCAGAGCGGGTCGGCGTCCTCGCCGTCGGTGACCGTGGCCAAGGGTGACGCGCCCAAGGCGACGAAGCCGCCGGTGATCAGCGGGACGGCCGAGGTCGGCAGGACGCTGAAGTCGTCGGCCGGGACGTGGAGCCCGGCGGCGTCGTCCTTCTCGTACCAGTGGTACGCCAATGGCGAGGCGATCAGCGGGGCGACGAAGTCCTCGTTCGTGCTGAAGGCGGCGCAGCAGGGCAAGAAGATCACCGTGAAGGTGACGGCCCACCGCGCGGGGCACAAGGACGGGTCGGCGGTGAGCACGGCGACGAAGGCAGTCGCTCGCTGATCTGCCGGTGGCAGACCCCATTTCTCTGGAGGGCCCCGTCGCGAGCGGGGCCCTCCTCGGTGTCTTGTCAGGACGTCACGGCTCCAGGACCACCTTCCCCGTCGTCCCCCGGCTCTCCAGCGCCCTGTGCGCGGCCGCCGCCTCGCGGAGCGGGAAGCGCTGTACGGCCGGGGTGAGCCGGCCGGCGGCGGCCTCGGTGAGGGCGCGCAGTTCGAGGGTGCGCAGGGGGTCGGGGCCGCCGGCCTTGCCCAGCATCGCGGGGCCGAGGACCTGCTCGGAGACGCCGTCGACGAGGTAAGGCTCGCCGTCGAGGATGCCCTTGCCGGACCAGCCGAAGACGATGTGCTTGCCGCCGGGGCCGAGGAGGGCCACGGCCTCTCGGGCCACGTCGCCGCCGACGCCGTCGAAGACGACCGTCACGCTCCGGCCGCCGAGATGGGCGCGGACCTTCGCGGGCCAGGCCGGGTCCCGGTAGTCGACGGCAAGATCGGCACCGTTCGCCTGTACACGGGCGGTCTTGTCCGGCCCGCCCGCGAGGCCGATGACGGTCGCCCCGGCGTTCTTGGCGTACTGGACGATCAGCGTGCCGATGCCTCCGGCGGCGGCCGGGACGACAGCCACCGAGCCGGGGCCGAGGTCGGCGAACTGGAGGATCCCCATCGCCGTACGGCCCGTGCCGATCATGGCGACGGCCTCGGCGAAGTCCAGGTTCTCCGGGATCTCGTGCAGGCGTTCGGCCGCGGTGACGGACAGTTCGGCGTACCCGCCCGGGACGAAGCCGAGGTGGGCGACGACCCGCTTGCCGAGCCAGGGGCCCGCGACGCCATCGCCCAGGGACTCGACGACGCCGGCGACCTCGCGCCCCGGGATGGTGGGAAGCGGCGTCTGCTCGGCCGCGGGGCCGCCCCGCATGCCCTCGCGCAGGGCGGCGTCCAGGAGGTGGACGCCCGCCGCCCGTACGGCGATCCGGACCTGCCCGGGGCCGGGCCGGGGGTCCTCGGCCCGCTCGTGGGTGAGGTTCTCGGCCGGGCCGAAGGCGTGCAGGCGGATGGCGTGCATACGAGGCTCCTCGTGTCGCGGTGGTCTGCCGCCAGCCTTCAACCTCAAGCTTGCTCGAGGTCAAGCTCCCGCCGCCCGAGGGCCAGGGACACCGCCGTCAGGGCGCTGTTGAAGGAGACCTCCGAGAGCACGCCGGGGGCCGCGACCTGGTCGCCGGCCAGATAGACACCGTCGCCCCGGTCCACGGCGGGCCGGTCGCGCCAGCTGGTGCCGGGCAGGTCGACCGCGCCCGTACGGCCCGCCGCGACGGACTCGCGCCGCCAGGTGACGCGCTCGCGCCAGCCCGGGAACCCCAGGTCGAGCAGCTGCTCGGCGCGGGCGGTGCCGTCGGACTTGGACTCGTGCGGGGCGAGCGGGATCTGCCCCTGGATGAGCTGCTCGCCGGCCGGGGCGAGGCTGCGGTCCTGGGCGGTGAACCGTTCGAGCCAGCCGGGCGCGTCCAGGTCGGAGACCGCGAAGGCGTCCCCGCGCCGCGTGCGCACGGCCAGGTCGACGAGGGCGGTACGGCCGCTCGGCCAGGTCAGGGACGCGTCGTCGAGCAGGCGCCGGGCGGCGTCGAGGGAGGTGGCCACGACGACCGGGGTGTCGGTGGGGAGCGTGTCGACGCGGGACAGTGTCTCCATCCGGACACCCAGGTTCCAGGCCCGGGCGGCCATCCGGTCGATGAGGCCGGCCCAGCCGCCGCGCGGGTAATGGGCCTCGGGCGGCAGCTTGGTGGCCCGGCGCAGGCGCTCCAGCACGAACGCGGCCGACAGGGAGCCGGGGTCGTGATGGAAGAGGGCGACGGCGGAGTAGTGGGCCGCGGCCCGGGCGCCCTCCTCGCCCGCGATGCCCCTCGCCCAGGTCAGGAAGTCGACGTCCACGGGCGCCTGCCGGGCGGACCGGCGCAGCAGCTTCAGCATGGGGAAGGGCGGGGTGCGGCGCAGCACGCCGTGGTGGCGCAGCCGTAGCCGGGCGCCCTCCAGGGGCGGGAGCGGGGCGAGCGGGCCGATGAGGTCGCGCTGCTTGAGCCAGGCCCAGTGCGGGCCGCCGCTGTAGAGGGCGTGCGGCCCCTCGTTCGTGCGGTACGGGCCCTCGGCGGTGCGGGCCCGGCCGCCGAGGGTGTGGTGGGTTTCGTGGAGGGTGACCTTGACGCCCGCCTCGGCGGCGGTGATCGCGGCGGTCAGTCCGGCGAAGCCGCCGCCGATGACGGTGATGCGGTGCATGACTGGGATCTCCCTGAGGCCTGAGGTCGAAATCGCCTTCGGCATTACGACCGCCCGCGCGGGCCGGAATGTGACATGGCCGGTGTTCGCGCAGGTCAGGGGGTGTTGTCAGTGGTGGGGTGCAGCATGGGGACATGGCGAGGAGAGCGGCGGGCGGTACGGGTGTGAAGGGCGCGCGGCGACCGGAGGTGCGGCTGCCGGTGCTGGAGCCGTACGGGGGCGGTGAGCTGGAGCCGGACGGGGACTACGACGGGCTGGAGTTCCGGGACGCGGAGCTCACCGGGCAGGACGGGGCGGGGGCCCGTTTCATGGACTGCGCGCTGACGGGGTGCGCGCTGGACGAGACCAGGCTGCGGCACGCCCGCTTCCTGGACTCGGCCCTCACCGGCGTCCGGGGCGTCGGCACCGACCTCTCCGAGGCGACCCTGCGGGACGTGGAGCTGACCGACGCCCGCCTCGGCGGGCCGCAGTTGCACGGGGCGGTGCTGGAGCGGGTGCTGATCCGCGGCGGCAAGATCGACTATCTGAATCTGCGCACGGCCCGGCTCAGGGACGTCGTCTTCGAGGGCTGTGTCCTCGTCGAGCCGGACTTCGGGGGCGCCCGCCTGGAGCGGGTGGAGTTCGTGGACTGCGCACTGAAGGGCGTCGACCTGCACGCGGCGACCCTCACGGACGTCGACCTGCGCGGGGCCGCGTCGCTGGAGATCAGCCGGGGTTTCGACCGGCTGTCGGGGGCGGTGATCAGTACGACGCAACTGCTGGATCTGGCGCCGGTGCTGGCGATGGAGTGGGGGATCAGGGTGGAGGGCTGACGGCCAGGGCCGCGCGCGGCTCGGCCGGCGTCACGCGAGTCGGGGAAAGCGCGCCTGGAGGGTCCAGATCGCCGGGTTCTCGGCGAGGTCGTCGTGCAGATCGGTGAGGTCGGCGATCAGGTCGTGCAGGAAGTCCCGGGACTCGCGGCGCAGTTCGGAGTGGGAGACGGTGAGCGGGGGCTCCTCCGCGCGCATCCAGTCGGCCTCGATGTCCACCCACCCGAAGCGGCGCTCGAAGAGCATCCGGTCGGTCGACTCGGTGAAGTCCAGCTCCGCCCGCTGCGGCCGGGACGCCCGCGAGCCCGCCGGGTCCCGGTCGATCCGCTCCACGATGTCGCACAGCGCCCACGCGAAGTCGAGCACCGGCACCCATCCCCAGGCTGTGGACACCTCGTGATCGGTCTTGGTGTCCGCCAGATAGACGTCACCGCAGAACAGGTCGTGCCGCAGGGCGCGGACGTCCGCACGGCGGTAGTCGGTCTGCGGCGGGTCCGGGAAGCGGTTGGAGAGGGCGTAGCCGATGTCGAGCACGGGTGTGATGCTGTCACGGCCCTCATAAGATCGAGAGCGTGGCCCGGTCCGTACGTCTCGTCCCCGCCCTGCTCGTCTCCGCTCTCGCCCTCACGGCCTGCGGTGGGGTCCACGGCACCCCCGGCGGTTCCGGCGTACGCGACCCCTACTTCCCGAAGGCCGGAAACGGCGGCTACGACGTCATCCACTACGGCCTGCGCCTCGCCTACGACCCGGACGCCCACCACCTCACCGGCACGGCCACGCTCACCGCGCGGGCGACCCAGGACCTCACCGCCTTCAATCTGGACCTGGTCGGCCTGGAGGTCGGCGAGGTCACCGTCGGCGGCGAGACGGCCCGCTGGAACCGCGCCGGGCAGGAGCTCACCGTCCGGCCGCGCGAGGACCTCGGCCGGGACGAGACGTTCCGTGTGACCGTCCGCTACTCCGGGGCGCCCGAGACCGTCACCGACCCGGACGGCTCCCAGGAGGGCTGGCTGCGCACCGGCGACGGGGTGCTCGCGCTCGGGGAGCCGACGGGGTCGATGGCGTGGTTCCCCGGTAACCACCACCCGTCCGACAAGGCGTCGTACGACCTCACGGTGACCGTGCCGGGAGGGCTCCGAGCCGTCTCCAACGGGGAGTTGCGCGACGTCACGACAGCCAGGGGCGGCCGTACGACGTTCAGCTGGCACTCCGCCGAGCCCATGGCGAGCTACCTCGCCACGCTCGCGATCGGCCGCTACGACATCGCCCGCTCCACCGCCCGGGACGGTCTGCCCGTGTACACGGCCGTCGACCTGGAGGAGAAGGAGGCGAGCCGCGCGGTGCTCGCGCGCATCCCCGAGATCCTGCGCTGGGCGGAGCGGCGGTTCGGCCCCTACCCCTTCTCCTCCACCGGCGCGATCGTCGACCGCGCGGCCGAGGTCGGCTACGCCCTGGAGACCCAGACCCGCCCCGTCTTCCCCGGCGCCCCCGGCCTCACCCTCCTCGTCCACGAACTCGCCCACCAGTGGTACGGCGACTCCGTCACTCCCAAGAGCTGGCGCGACATGTGGCTCAACGAGGGCTTCGCGACATACGCGGAGTGGCTGTGGCGGGAGGACCACGGCGGACAGAGCGCGCAGGAGTCCTTCGACGCGCTGTACGAGAACGGGGAGAAGACGTACAAGGACCTCTGGGCGTTTCCGCCCGCGAAGCCGGTGGATGCCGCGAACATCTCCGGTGATCCCGTCTACCAGCGCGGCGCGATGGTCCTCCACAAGGTCCGCCAGGCCGTGGGAGATGACAGGTTCTTCGCCATCCTGCGGGGGTGGGCGACGGAGCATCGGCATGGGAACGCGGACACGGCCGAGTTCACGGCGTACGTCGAGGAACAGGCGCCCGGGGAGGACTTCGAGGGGATCTGGGAGGACTGGCTGTACGGGGAGGGGAAGCCGGAGCGGCCGTGAGGGAGCCGTAGCGCCATGGGGGCTTGGGCGCACGCGGGTCTGCGGGTGCGTTGTGGCTGGTCGCGCAGTTCCTCGCGCCCCAAGAAAGGCCGGAGCCCCCGGGCCCTCTACAAGGCCGGGGGGCTCCGCCGTCAAAGACGGCTCGGCGTCCGTCAGACGTTCACGCCGAAGTCCTGGGCGATGCCGACCAGGCCCGAGGCGTAGCCCTGGCCGACCGCGCGGAACTTCCACTCCGCGCCGTTGCGGTAGAGCTCGCCGAAGACCATGGCCGTCTCCGTGGCCGCGTCCTCCGACAGGTCGTAGCGGGCGATCTCGGCGCCGCCGGCCTGGTTGACGATGCGGATGTAGGCGTTGCGGACCTGGCCGAAGTTCTGCGAGCGGTTCTCGGCGTCGTAGATGGACACCGGGAAGACGATCTTCTCGATGTCGGCCGGGAGGCCGGCGAGGTTGACGTTGATCGCCTCGTCGTCGCCTGCGCCCTCGCCCGTGCGGTTGTCACCGGTGTGGACGATCGTGTTGTCCGGGGTCTGCTTGTTGTTGAAGAACACGAAGTGGGCGTCGGAGAAGACCTTGCCCTGCGTGTTGACCGCGATCGCGGACGCGTCGAGGTCGAAGTCCGTGCCGGTGGTGGTGCGGACGTCCCAGCCGAGGCCCACGGTGACGTCGGTCAGGCCCGGAGCCTCCTTGGTGAGCGAGACGTTGCCACCCTTGGACAGGCTTACAGCCATTGTTGGGAGTCCCTTCCCTCGTTTACGTACGGCAGTACGGCAAAGCAGCTGCGGCAAAGAAGCTACAGCTACCCCCCTGAACGTAGAGAGGGGTACGCGAGGTTCCAGCTCCTTTACTTTCTTTACTCGCGATTATTGGGATGACGTGGACCGGACAGAAGCGGGAACATGGACGCATGTCTGGTCCCCACGTCATCCGCGGCTCCGTCTCCCTGCCCGAGGCCGAGCTCATGTGGCGTTTCTCGCGGTCCTCGGGGCCCGGCGGGCAGCACGTCAACACCAGTGACTCGAAGGTCGAGCTCAGCTTCGACCTGGCGAAGACCGAGGCGCTGCCCGAGGTGTGGAAGCAGCGGGCGCTGGAGCGGCTGGCCGGGCGTCTGGTCGACGGAGTCGTCACCGTGCGGTCCTCCGAGCACCGCTCCCAGTGGCGCAACCGGGAGTCCGCCGCCGTACGCCTCGCCGCCCTCCTGGCCGAGGCCACCGCACCCCCGCCCAAGCCCCGCAGGAAGACCAGGATCCCCCGGGGTATCAACGAGCGGCGGCTGCGCGAGAAGAAGCAGCGCTCGGAGACCAAGCGCGGCCGGTCGGAGCGGGGCTGGAGCTAGTCCAGCTCCAGTACCCCCACCGTCTCGCCCCCGCTGGTCTCCCCGTTCAGGCGGAACCCGAGCCCCAGGTAGAAGCCCTCGGGGCCGTTCGACCCCGGGTGCCACGTGACGTAGAACTGTTCGGCGCCGCGCCGGCGCAGCTCGGCGGCGACGGACTCGACGGCGAACCGGCCGTACCCCTTGCCCTGCTCACCGGCCGCGATGTTCAGCCGCCACAGGCCCGAACGCAGCACGCTGCCGTCCTCGTACCAGTCGATGTCGAGGCAGGCCATGAGGAAGCCGACCGGGCGGTCACCGTCGACGATCAGGCGGGGCCAGGCGACGCCGGGATGCACATATGCCTCGGCGAGCGACTTCACGACCGGGGCGACCGCGTGTTCCTGGTCGGGGCGGACGCGGATGGCGAGGGCGGCGTCGAGGTTCGCGGAACTGATCTCTTCGAGATGCGGGCCGGTCGTCATGCGCGCACCCTAGCCAGGCGGTCCGCCGCCCGGCCAACGGTTTCCTCAGCCCAACTGCCGGTACCGCCCCCGGAAGTACGCCAGCGGCCCGCCCTCCGCGCTCGGCACGCGAGCGGTCAGCACGCGGCCGATGACAAGCGTGTGATCGCCGGCCGGTACGCGCTGCTCGGTGCGGCACTCCAGGACGGCCAGGGCGCCGCCCACCAGGGGCGCTCCGCTGTACTCGCCGCGCGTGTACGGGATGTCGGCGAACAGCAGCCGGTCGCTGACCCGGCCCTTCATGGCGAACCGGCCCGCGATGTGCCGCTGGCTCTCGGACAGGACGGACACCGCCCAGTGGGGCTGTTCGTCGAGCAGGTCGTCCATGCGGGAGCCCTCGCGCAGGCTCACCAGGACCATCGGCGGGTCCAGGGACACCGACATGAAGGCCGTGGCCGTCATGCCCACGTCCTCGCTGCCCGGTGCTGAGGGATCGTCCGGGTCGAGCGGCGGCTCCTGCGCGGTCACCAGGACCACGCCCGAGGCCAGCCGGGACATGGCGGCGCGGAACTCGTCGTTGCTCACCCCCTCAGCATGCCCGGAGGCGGGTGACGGAATGATCGGGGACGTGGCGGACCGAATGATCGGGGACGCGGCAGGGGGAGTGTTCGGCACACCGGAAACGCTAATCTCCGCCCCGCGCGTTCCGCATCGGGCCTCCGCCCGATGACGGTCCTAGGACTCCCGACGGACGCCCCGCCCCTTCGGGCTTCACTGCCGGGCGGGGCCGTTGGGGCCGGAGACGGCGCCGAGCTGGGCCAGGCCGTCGAGGATGTCGGTGCAGGTCCAGTATTCGACGAACCTGCCGTCGGCGGCGCGCAGGATGTCGTGGCCGCTGAAGGAGATCTTCGTGCCGGCGGGGGCCGTGGCGTGCGGGATGCCGCCGGTGTAGGTGGCACGCATGGTCCAGCGGGCGGCGATCAGGTCGCCGTCGACGATCGGGCCGAGGTCGACGGTGATGGCGATGTCGCCGAAGGCTGCCATGGTCTGCTCGATCTCGGGCAGCAGCCGTTCCGGGCCGGTGACCGCCTCGGAGTCGCTGCCGTCGGGGCGTGCCTGGTGGACGAGGAATCCGGGGTCGAGGATGTCCTCGGCGTGACTGAAATCGCCGCGCCACAGCTGGCTCCAGCGGTTGTAGAGGGCGCGCAGTCGATCGGGGGTGTGCGTGGTCATGCGGTCTCCCATGGGGCGTGATCGTGATCGTGGTGGTGGTTGTGGTTGTGGTGGTGGTCCGGCAGAATCATCTGCGCAACACATAATCTGCGTGACACAGGTATAAGTACAGGGGTTATCTCGTGACCGATCGAACCCGCGCGGAGGTGGTCGCGGCGGTCACCGCGGCGGCGCGGCGCCACCACGCCGCTTACACCCTGTTCAACCAGGCCCTGGCCGAACGGCTCGGCCTGCACCCCACCGATCTGCAGTGCGTGAGCCTGCTCGGTCTGGAGCCCGGCCCGCACACGACCGGGGAGATCGCGAAGCTGACGGGGCTGACGTCCGGATCGGCCACCCGTCTGGTGGACAGGCTGGAGAAGGCCGGCCTGGTCGAACGCCGCCCCGGCGTCGACGACCGGCGCAAGGTGCTCGTCTCCCTGGCCGCCCGGCGCAGTCCTGAGGTCGATGCTGCCTGGGAAATCCCCGGCAGGGCTTTCGGTGAGGCGCTGGAGGAATTCACCGACGACGAACTCGGCGTGGTCGAACGCTACCTGCGACGCCTCACCGATGTCGGCGGCGAACAGGCCGTCCGCATACAGAAGGGCTGATTGCAGAAACTCCAGGCAATTGTTCAGCTTTACCTGTGACTTGAGTCACAAGGGGCAGTAATTGTTGACCCTGTGTACCGAGTGAGCAGCGCGCTGTGATTCAGTGGCGGGGAAGCTGCCAGGACGTACGCCGATGAGAACCCTTGATTCTTGATTCGCTGCGAGGTACTCGGGGGGGAGGGCGAGCATGGAGACCGAGTCGGAGCCTTACGTCCGTCTTGCGTCCCTGCGACAACTGCACCAGGTCATGGCCGACATGAACACGGCCCGCAGCCTGGCGGACACACTGCAGACCGTCGCGGAGGGCGTCGTCGCCGCTCTCGGCTACGAAATGGCGTGCGTGAACCTCGTACGACCCGACGGCGATCTCGTCGTCGCCGCCTTCGCCGGGAACCCCGCCGCCGAGGCCCTCATCACCGGCCGCGTCGGCTCACGCGAATCCTGGGAACGCCGCCTCGGCATGGGCGAGCACTGGGGCGACCTGGTGTTCATACCCCACACCGAGGGCTGGGTCCTCGACGACGACGACGTCCCGCAGTGGTACACCGACGGCCCCGCGCCCCGCTTCGAGGACGAGTGGCATCCGGCCGACCGGCTCTTCGCGCCCATGTACGCGCCCGGGCCGCAGGGAAGCGCGGCATGCGGCGAGCTGATCGGCGTGCTCTCCGTGGACCGCCCGCGCAACGGCCGTCACCCCGGCGCCTGGGGCCGCGAGGCGCTCCAGATGTACGCCTTCCAGGCCGCCATCGCGATCAGCAACGCCCGGCTGCGCGCCAATATGCAGCGCGCGCTCGTCCGGCTGGAGCGCGAGCAGCAGGCGCTGCGGGCCAGTGAGGAAAGCTTCAGGCAGGCCTTCGAGTACGCCCCGTCCGGCATGGCCATCGCCGAGATGGGCGGCGACCAGCACGGCCGGATCCTGCGCACCAACGACGCCCTGTGCCGGCTGCTGGGCCGCCCCGCCTCCGCGATGCGCCGCTACTCCTTCTCCGACCTGGTCCACCCCGAGGACATAGGCACCCTGCTCCGGACCTCGGCGGAGGGCGGCCGTGCGGAACTACGCCTCGGCCGCCGCGACGGCACGTACGTCTGGGTCAGCCTCCGCAACTCCGTCGTCGCGGACGCCGCCGACGGCCCGCGCTTCCTCCTCACCCACGTCGAGGACATCGAGGAGCGCAAACGCCGCGAGCTGCAGCTCGCCCACCGCGCCTCCCACGACTCGCTCACCGGCCTGCCGAACTCCGCCGAGCTGCGCTCCCGCCTGTCGTCGCGGCTCTGCCAGCGCGCCGCGCCCCCGCACTCCGTCGTCGCCGAGTCCCATGACGCGGCCTACGGCCACCCCGCCTTCGACGTCGTCGGCCCCGGCTTCGACTTCCGGCAGGCCGCCGAGCCGTACGACGCCTACGACCACCATGTGCACACCGTCGCCCCGGACGGCGACCATGACGACGGCACGAAAGGCCTCGCCGTCCTCTTCTGCGACCTCGACGGCTTCAAGTCGATCAACGACCGGTTCGGGCACAACGCGGGTGACGCGGTTCTCATCGAGGTCGCCCGGCGACTGAGCAACCAGGTCCGCGACGGCGACACAGTCGCCCGGCTCGGGGGTGACGAATTCGTCATCCTCGCGGACGGACTCGGCCGGGCCGACGCGCAGGACCTCGCGGTCCGCCTCCGCAACGAGATCATCCAGCCCATCCGCGCCGAGGGGCGTGCCGTCCGGGTCGGGGCCAGCTTCGGCATCGGATGGGCACACTGTGGAATGACGGCGGACGAAGTGTTGAAATCCGCTGACGAGCGGATGTACGTCGAGAAACGATCTCGTCCCAAACAACACAGACGCGCTGGGTGAACCCGAGGTCAGCGAGTTGATGCGGTCTGAGTCACCTGTTTGGGTCACTGGGAGCGGGTAGGCTCGCTGTCTTACGACCCGTACCGCATCGCACCGCACCTGACTGAGGAGACCAAGGGATGACGCCCGGCAACAACGGCGCGAGCACGCCCGAGGACGACGACCCGTTCGGCTATCTCTACGCCGACGGGCAGGCCAACGGAGCCCAGCCGCCGTCCGGGGGCTACGGCTACCCGAACTCGGTCAACCGGGTGCGTGCGGTCGGCACCCGCTCCTACGGCCAGCAGCAGCCTCAGGCGCAGGCGGGCGCGGGCCAGACCGCGGCGTACGGCCAGGGCCCCCAGCAGCAGGGCGGCCACGGCCGGCCGAACGCGCACTACGCGGCCCCCGAGACACTGCCCGGCGGCGGAGCGGCCACCTCCCCCCAGCACCAGGTGCCCGGCGGCGGGGGCGGCCGGGGCGGCCGCGGCCCGAACACCAAGGGCCTGCTGATCGGCGCGGTCGCGGTGGTCGCGGCGGTCGTGATCGGCATCGGCATCGCCATGCTGAGCGGCGACAAGGAAGACAAGAAGCCCGAGGACCAGGCCGGCTCGGATCAGAACCAGTCCCAGAGCACCGAGCCGAGTCCGT
Source organism: Streptomyces sp. CA-179760 (assembly GCF_050937045.1). Taxonomy (NCBI): domain Bacteria; kingdom Bacillati; phylum Actinomycetota; class Actinomycetes; order Kitasatosporales; family Streptomycetaceae; genus Streptomyces; species Streptomyces sp. CA-179760. The sequence continues at coordinate 4,419,741 of NZ_JBNJLZ010000001.1, read as the reverse complement.
CGGCCAGTAAGAGCGCGGCGAGCCAGGCCGACCTGCCGAAGGCCGACGCGAAGGCCCTGCGCCTCAGCCCCGGCATGTCGACCGCGTCGGAATTCAAGGGCGCGAAGGCCGACGGTGGCGTCTATGTGACGGGCTTCAACCAGGTCGGTGCCAAGATCACCTGGACGGTGGACGGTATCGAGAAGGCCGGCGCCTACACGCTCTACGTGAACTACGGCGTCCCGGGCACGGACGCCGACGCGACCCTGGTGGTCAACGGCGATGCCCTCTCCAGGCCCTTGAGCATGAAGAACTTCGGGGGCTCGCCCAAGGGCGACTGGGAACAGGGCTGGAAGAACACCTTCGCCACGGTGAATCTGAACAAGGGCACCAACACCATCGAGCTCGCCTGCAACGAGGGCAACAAGTGCGACGCGGTGCTCGACCAGTTCTATCTGAAGAAGGGCAGCCGGACGAGTTGATACGTCGGCGGCACGAGCGGAACCGACCAACCGCGCTCTACGCCGCAGACGCCTCGCCCGTCACCGTCACGCTCCCCAGCAACTCCTCGTACACACCCCTGTCGAACTCCCCGGCCACCGGCGCCCGCACCGTCGCCGCCGACAAGGCCGTCGCCCGGGCCAGGCGGTCCGGCCAGGGGAGGTGTTCCACCAGGCCCGAGAGCAGGCCCGCGACCGCCGAGTCGCCCGCGCCTGTCGGGTTGCCTCGTACCAGGGTCGGTGGGGCGGCGCGCCAGCGGCCCTCGAGGGTTACCGCCAGCAGGCCTTCCGCGCCCAGGGACGCGACCACCGCGCGCGCACCCCGGCGGCGGGCGTCCTGGGTGGCTCGCACCGGGTCGTGGGAGCCGGTCAGTTCTGCCAGTTCGTCGGTGTTGGGCTTGATGATGTCGGGGCGGGCGGCGACGCCTCGCCGCAGGGGTTCGCCGCTGGTGTCCAGGAGGACCGGGACCGAGAAGGAGCGGGCCGTGCGGACCAGGCCCGCGTACGCGCCCACCGGGACGCCCGGTGGGAGGCTGCCGCACAGGGCCACTGCCGAGGCGGACGCCAGCAGGGTCTCGTAGGTCTCCTGGAAGGCCGACCACTCGGTGGGGGTGATCGTCGGGCCCGGTTCGTTGAGTTGCGTCGTGTCGCCGGACCGGTCGTCGACCACGGCGACGGTGCGGCGGGTCGGGCCCGCGACCGGGACCAGCGCGTCCACCACGCCCGGCGCCGGGGCCAGGAGTTCCTGGACGACCCGGCCCGTCGCACCGCCCGTGAACCCCGTCACGGTCACCTCGTGCCCGAGGGCCGCGAGGACCCGGGCGACGTTGACGCCCTTGCCGCCGGGGCGTTCCGTCACCTCGGAGACGCGGTGGGAGGCGTGCGGCCTGAGGGACCGTACGCGGTAGGTGATGTCGAGAGCGGTGTTCAGCGTGACCGTGAGGATCACCGGGCCGACCTCCCCCAGACGCGCTTGTTGCCGTGAACGTTCCCTGATCATGCCAAAGAGGCGGCGGTCGGCCCAGTCCCGGACTCGGCCACCGTCTCCCGACTGCGGGACGGATCAGCTCAGTTGGGGACCGACCACCCATTCGCCCCGGCGCATCACGCCCTTCACCTCGAAATCGGCGTCCAGGAGCACCAGGTCCGCGTCCTTGCCGGGCTCCAGGGAGCCGATGCGGTCGGCCATGCCGAGCAGGCGGGCAGGGGTCGCCGAGAGTGCCCGCACCGCGTCCTCGACCGACAGGCCGTCGACCGTGACCGCCCGTTTGAAGGCGTGGTCCAGGGTGAGGGTGGAGCCCGCGATCGTGCCGTCCTCGACCAGGCGGGCCACGCCGTCGGCGACCTCCACCTCCAGCGGGCCGAGCCAGTAGCGGCCGTCGCCGAAACCGGCCGCGTCCATCGCGTCCGTGATGAACGCCACGCGCTCCGCTCCCGCGTGGTGGAACGCCAGCTGGAGCGCGGCGGGGTGCAGGTGCGTGCCGTCGTTGATCAGCTCGACCGTGATCCGGTCGTCCTCGAGGAGCGCGGTGATCGGGCCGGGGGAGCGGTGGCCGAGGGGCGGCATCGCGTTGAAGAGGTGGGTGGCCACCGTCGCGCCCGCGTCGATGGCCTCGACCGTCTGCTCGTAGGTCGCGTCCGTGTGGCCGATCGCCGCGATCACGCCCTGGTCGGCCAGGAGGCGTACGGAGTCGAGGCCGCCGGGGAGTTCGGTGGCCAGCGTGACCATCTTCGCCTGGCCCCGGGCCGCGTCGATCAGCTTGCGGACGTCCGTGGGGTGCGGGTCGCGCAGCAGGTCCTCGGCGTGGGCGCCCTTGCGGCAGGGGGAGATGAACGGGCCCTCGAAGTGGACGCCGGCGATCTCGCCCTGCTCGGCCAGCTCGCTGAGCAGGCCGGCTCGCTCGGAGAGGAAGTCCATGTCTCCGGTGACGGTCGAGGCGACCAGGGTGGTCGTGCCGTGCAGGCGGTGGGTGTGGATGCCCTTGAGGATGTCCTCGGCCGAGCCGGAGGTGAAGGAGGCTCCGCCGCCGCCGTGGTTGTGCAGGTCGACGAAGCCGGGGATGACGTAGTGGCCGGTTACGTCGATGACCTGGGCGTTTTCGGGAGTTGTGTGGGCGATGCGGGTGCCGTCGATGGGCAGTCGGCCGCCCTGGACCGTCTCTGTGGGGAGGACGACGGTCGCGCCGGACAGGACTGTGGGCTGTCCGGTCGTCGCGGGGTGCGGGGTGTGCGTGGTTGTTCGCGCAGTTCCCCGCGCCCCTGAGGGAGTTGCCATCAGGTGGTTGCCTCCGAACGGTCGGTCTGGTCGAGGAGATCCCAGGCGAGCAGGCCCGCCCCCAGACATCCGGCCGAGTCACCCAGGGCCGCCGGGACGATCGACGGCTGTTTCTGGAAGGTGATGCGGCGGTCGATGGCCTCGCGCAGGGGCGCGAACAGCGTCTCCCCCGCCTCCGCCAGTCCGCCGCCGATGATCAGGGTTCGAGGGTCGAGCAGGGTGAGGGCCGTGACCAGCCCGTCGGCGAGGGTGTCCACCGCCTCCTGCCAGACCGCCCGGGCCCGTGGGTCGCCGGATTCGACGGCCTTCGCGCAGTCGGCCGCGTCCGCGTCCGGGTCGGCGGAGGCCGCGGCCCAGGCCTCGCTGACGGCCGCCGCCGAGGCGAAGCGCTCCAGGCAGCCGCGCTGCCCGCACGGGCACGCGGCCCCGCCGGGCCGTACGACGATGTGGCCGATCTCGCCCGCGAAGCCGTGCGCCCCCGACTCGACCCGGCCCTCGACGCCGATGCCGCCCGCGATGCCGGTGCCCAGCGCCACGAACAGGAACCGGTCGGCGCCGCGGCCCGCGCCGACCCGGCCCTCGGCGAGAGCGCCGGTGCGCACGTCGTGGCCGAGGGCGACCGGGACGCCCAGCCGTTCCGCGAGGGCGTCGCGCAGCGGGACGTCGCGCCAGCCGAGGTTCGCGGCGTAGACGGCGGTGCCCCGCGCCTCGTCGACGATGCCGGGGACGGCCACACCGGCGGCGGCCGCGGGCGTGCCGAAGTGCTCGGCGCCGTAGGCGTGCAGCTCGGCGGCGAAGTCGAGGATGGCCGCGACGACGGCCTCCGGACCCTGCTCGCGTCTGGTGGCCCGGCGGGACCGGTGCAGCACCTCGCCCCCGGGCCCGGCCAGAGCGGCCTTCATTCCGGTGCCGCCCACGTCGAGGGCGATGACATGTCTCACGGAACACAGTGTGACCCGGGGACCCGCGAGAGGTCTAGTCCACTCACGTGGTGTAGACCTTATTCCGAATATCGAAAAGTTTCGGTGGCGGACCACGCCAGAGTTTGGCGAGTGACGCCAGGGTTGGGGAAGAACAGCGGTGCAGCGGCGGCGGATGGCAGGAACGATCGCGGTGGTGTCCGCGCTGGGCATGACGGCGGTCCTCGGCGGCTGCGGCGTGACGGGCGGCTCGGCCGACGTGACCCTGAAACTGGTCGCCGCCGACTACGGCGACAGCGAGGCCAACAGCTCCCAGAAATACTGGGACAAGCTCGTCGAGGAGTACGAGGCCGACCACCCCGGTGTGAAGATCGACGTCAGCGTCTACTCCTGGAACGACGTCGACCGCAAGGTCAGGGAGATGGTCGCCGCCGGTGACCCGCCGGACATGGCACAGATCGGCTCGTACGCCGGGTACGCGGCCCAGAACCAGCTCTACAAGGCCGACGACCTGCTCTCCATACCCACGCAGGCCGACTTCGTCGGGCAGCTGGCCTCCGCGGGCCAGGTGAAGGGCGTGCAGTACGGCATGCCGTTCGCCTCCTCCACGCGCGTGCTCTTCTACAACAAGGCCCTCTTCTCCGAGGCCGGCATCACCCCGCCCAAGACCTGGGACGACCTGGCCGACGACGCCGAGGCGCTCAAGGCCGAGGGCGTGACCTACCCGTACGCTCTGCCCCTCGGTCCGGAGGAGGCGCCGGCCGAGAGCATGCAGTGGATGCTCAGCGGCGGGGGCGGCTACACCGACACCGTCGACGGCTACGGCATTGACTCCCCGGAGAACATCGACACCTTCTCCTGGCTCAAGGACGACCTGGTGGGCAAGGGCCTGACCGGGCCGGTCGCGCCCGGGGAACTCAACCGGGCCGACGCGTACGCCGCCTTCGCCAAGGGCGAGGTCGGCATGGTCAACGGGCACCCGTCGCTGATGAACATCGCCGCGAAGAAGGGCGTCAAGTACGGCATGGTGCCGACGCCGGGCAAGGAAGGCACGAGCAAGTCCACGCTCGGTGTCGCCGACTGGATGACGGCCTTCCGCAAGAACGGCCACCGTGACCAGGTCGGCGACTTCCTCGACTTCGTCTACAGCGAGAAGAACGTGCTGGACTTCTCCCGCCAGTACGATCTGCTGCCGGTCACCACCTCCGCGTCCGGGGCCATGTCCGTCTCGGACCAGGACCGGCACCTCAGGCCGTTCCTGGAGGAGTTGCTGACGTCCGAGCTCTACCCGGTCGGCAAGACCTCCTGGGCCGACGTCAGCGCAGAGATCAAGCAGCGGATCGGTAAGGCCGTCGCCCCCGGCGGCAGCCCCTCTGCCGTTCTCGGGCAGCTCCAGACGGAGGCGTCCCGGGCGGAGAACGCGGAGTAGTCCGACTGTCGGTGGCGGGCGTTACGGTGCCTGGCATGGACGAGGACGACGAGGGCACGGCTGAGCAGGGGCTCGGGCGCCGGGAGCGGGACATCCTCGCGCTCGAACGCCGGAGCTTTCCCGGCCCCGGCGCGAAGGAACGGGCCGTACGGGAGGAGCTGGGGCTCGCCCCCGTGCGCTACTACCAGCTCCTCAACGCCCTGCTGGACGATGCCAGGGCGCTGGCCCACGACCCGGTCACGGTGAATCGGCTGCGGCGGATACGGGAGACGCGCCGGGCTGAACGCTGAGGTCCGTGAGGTGTTCGACCGTCGCGGGGTGCGGGTGCGTCGTGGCTGGTCGCGCCCGCGCGGCGGAGCCGCAAATCGATACAGCCCCGCGCCCCTAGGTCCGTACCCACTGGTCCCTCTGGCCGATCCGGTCCGCCAGCGCGCCCAGCAGCCGTACGACTCCCTCCGGGCCGTCCACCACCACGTCCGCCCGCTCCCTGAGCTCGGTCACCTCGTCGCTGCCGCTGCACACCAGCAGGCCCGGGGTGCCGTCCGCGCGGAGGTGGTCGACGGCGGAGTAGGCGGGCAGGTCGCCCAGGTCGTCGCCGCCGTAGAGGACGGAACCGGCGCCGATCTCCCGGGCGAACTCGGTGAGGGCGACGCCCTTGTCCATGCCGGGCGGGCGGAGTTCGAGGACCATGCGGCCGGGCTCGGCGATCAGGCCGTGGCGGCCGGCCAGGCCGGTGAGCGGCTCGCGCAGCTGGTCCAGGGTGGCCCCAGGGTCGGCGGCCCGGCGCGTGTGCACGGCCACGGCCCGGCCCTTCTCCTCGATCCAGGTCCCCTGCGACGCCCCGAGCCGTTCGAGTAGTTCGGGCAGTTCCGCGCGGACGCCCGCGACTCCGGGATGCGGGGCGGGGGCGCTGATCTCACCGGTACGGGCGTCCCACCGCTCGGCGCCGTAGTGCCCCAGGACGACGAGGTGCTCGAGGCCGGGAACGTCGGCGAAGCCTCCGTTGCGCACCGCGACCTCGGCGGGCCGGCCGGTGATCACCGCGATGGCGGCGACCTTCGGCGCGAGCGCGGCCAGCGCGGGCACTGCCTCGGGGTGGGCCCGGGCCTTCTCGGGATCGGCGACGATGGGCGCGAGCGTCCCGTCGAGGTCGAGACCGATCAGCGCCTCGCCCGGGCGGGCGAGGATCGCGTCCAGCCCCTCCTGCCCGGCCTTCGTCACGGGTGTCGGCAACGCCTTCGGGCTCATCACCGCTCAGCCCCTCAACGCGTCGAGCTGGTCCACGAACCACTGCGCGGGCGGCAGCGCGGTCGCAGCCGCCGCCAGCCGCTTGGCGCGCTCGGCGCGTTCCTCCGGGCGCATCGAGAGCGCCTCGTGCAGGGCCGCCGCCGTGCCGGTCACGTCGTACGGGTTCACCGTGATCGCGTCCTCGCCCAGCTCCTCGTACGCCCCCGCCTCCCGGGACAGCACCAGCGCGCAGCCCGCGTCGGAGACGACCGGGACCTCCTTCGCGACGAGGTTCATGCCGTCGCGGATGGGGTTGACGAGCGCCACGTCGGCCAGCCGGTACGCGGCCAGGGAGCGCGCGAAGTCGTCCTTGACGTGCAGCACGACCGGAGTCCAGCCCGGTGTCCCGTACCGCTCGTTGATCTCGTCCGCCAGCCTCTGCACCTCGGCCGTGTAGTCGCGGTACACCGCGAGGTCCTGCCGCGACGGGTACGCGAAGGCCACGTGCACCACGCGCTCGCGCCACTCGGCGTGGGAGTCGAGGAGCGTCCGGTACGCCAGCAGGCCGCGCACGATGTTCTTCGACAGCTCGGTGCGGTCGACCCGGACGATGGTGCGGCGGCCCTCGCCGATCTGCTCCCGCAGCGCGGCCATCCGCTCCTCGACGTCCTGCTCGTGCGACCGCTTCCGCAGGAAGTCCGCGTCGGCCCCCAGCCCGTGCACGCCGACCCGCGTGTCCCCGAGCCCGCCGGCGAACCGCTCGGCACACGCGACGAACGCGTCCGCCCAGCGCTGGGTGAGAAAGCCCAGCCGGTCGGCGCCCAGCATGCCGCGCAGCACCTGCCCGGCCACATCGTCCGGCAGCATCCGGAAGTACTCGGGCGGCGCCCACGGCGTGTGCGAGAAGTGCCCGATCCTCAGGTCCGGCCGCAGCTCGCGGAGCATGCCGGGCACCAGCGTCAGGTGGTAGTCCTGCACCACGACCGCCGCACCCTGCGCCGCCTCCTCGGCCAGCGCCTGGGCGAACGCCCGGTTGTACTTCTCGTACGACGTCCACTGCCGCCGGAACTCCGCGTCGAAGACCGGCTCCAGCGGGGTCTGGTACAGCATGTGGTGGACGAACCACAGCACGGAGTTGGCGACGCCGTTGTACGCGTCGGCGTGCACGTCGGCCGGGATGTCCAGCATCCGCACGCCGTCCTCGCCGACCCCGCGCCGGACCGCCTCGCGGTCGCCGTCGGACAGCGCCGAGCAGACCCACAGCGCGTCCGCGTCCGAGCCGATCGCGGAGAGCCCCGAGACCAGTCCGCCGCCGCCCCGTTTGGCGTTCAGCGAACCGTCCTCGCCCACCGCGTACGAGACCGGGCCGCGGTTGGAGGCCACCAGCACCTGTGCAGCACCGTACGTAGAAGCCATAGCCCTCAACCTAGCCCGGCCCACAAACGCTCAAACGTACGGACCTGGAAGCCCCTCGACCCGTGCGGCCGAAAAACAGCCCCGGTCAGGCTGCCTTCCGCGCCTGGTACTCGGCGATCTCCACCATCGGCGGACGCTCCTCGGTGTCCACGGAGTACGTACGCGGCTCGAAGCCGTCCCCGCCCCGTTCGAACTGCGTCAGGGACGGCCGGATCAGATGCCCGCGGGCCAGTCGCAGCTGGGCCGTGCGGTAGATCGCGGCGGCCATCCGGCCCAGTGCCTGCCCGTCCTGGTGCCGGTGCTTGCGCACCCCGACATCGACCTGGGCGAGGGCGTCCAGCCCCGCCAGGTGCAGGGCGTCCACCAGCATGCCCAGCTCGACGCCGTACCCGACGGGGAACGGCAGCTGCTCCAGCAGTGAGCGGCGGGCCGCGTACTCGCCGCCGAGCGGCTGCACGAAGCCGGCCAGCCGTGGCCAGTGCATGTTGAGCAGCGGCCTGGCCATCAGCTCGGTGACCCGGCCGCCCTGCCCGGCGGCGCCGCCGAGGGGACGGTCGTACATGGCCTTCACCAGGTCCACGTCCGGCTCGGTGAGCAGCGGCCCGACGATCCCGGAGACGAAGTCGGAGGAGAAGTCCCGCAGGTCCGCGTCGACGAAGCAGACGATGTCCCCGCGGGTGGCGAGCAGCGAGCGCCACAGCACCTCGCCCTTGCCGGGCACCGCGGGCAGCCGCGGGAGTATCGCGTCCCGGTGCACCACCGTCGCGCCCGCGGCCGCGGCCACCTCCGACGTACGGTCCGTCGAGCCGGAGTCGACGACGACGAGCTCGTCGACGAGCGGCACCTGCCGCATCAGGTCGTGGCGGATGACGGCGGCGATGTCGCCGACCGTCTCCTCCTCGTTCAGCGCGGGCAGCACCACACTGACCGTCTGGCCCGTGCGCTGCTTCGCGGCCAGTATCTGGTGGAGGGGGCGATCGGTCGCGGACCAGGAACGGGTGCTCAGCCAGCGCTCGACTTCTTCCAGCACCGTGGCGGCTCCTCTGCGTACTCTCGGCGGGACGGGCTGTGAGCCATCTCGCGGTTCGGACGACTATCTCAACTGTCCTGGTCGTCGGTTACAGTCTTGAACAACGCGGGTGACCATCGCATGTCCGGGGTCAACCCACGTCGACAACCGAATACAGCTCATCCAGAGGGACAGAGGGAAACGGCCCGTTGAAGTCCCGGCAACCCTCCAGTCGGTACTCGTAGGTCACTGTCGACCACATGCGCGAGGCTCCCGGCTCGGGAAGGTGCCAAATCCGTCTCACGGCGAGATGCGTCGTGAGGAAGATGAGGAGAAAGGGCCTCGCCTCACATGGCTGCGCAGACTGTTGCAAGCACCACCGAATCCACCGTAGACCTCGGCCCCGCCGCCGCGCTGAGCTGCCGCGAGTGCGGTCATCGCGTCCCCCTCGGCCCGGTCTTCGCGTGCGAGGAGTGTTTCGGCCCGCTGGAGATCGCCTACGACTTCTCGGCCTACGAGACCGAAGAGCTCCGTAAGCGCATCGAAGCGGGACCCGCGAACATCTGGCGTTACGCCCCGCTGCTGCCGGTCCCGGCCGACGTGGCGGACAAGCCGAACATCAACCCGGGCTGGACGGCGCTCGTCAAGGCCGACAATCTGGCGCGTGAGCTCGGTGTCGACGCCGGCAAGCTCTTCGTCAAGGACGATTCCGGCAACCCGACGCACTCCTTCAAGGACCGCGTCGTCGCCCAGGCCCTGGAGGCCGCCCGCGCCTTCGGCTTCACCACCCTGTCCTGCTCCTCCACCGGCAACCTCGCCGGTGCGGTGGGTGCCGCCGCGGCCCGCGCCGGGTTCCGCTCGTGCGTGTTCATCCCGCACGACCTGGAGCAGGGCAAGGTCGTCATGGCCGCGATCTACGGCGGCGAGCTCGTCGGCATCGAGGGCAACTACGACGACGTGAACCGCTTCTGCTCCGAGCTGATCGGCGACCCGGCCGGTGAGGGCTGGGGCTTCGTCAACGTCAACCTGCGGCCGTACTACGCCGAGGGCTCCAAGACGCTGGCGTACGAGATCTGCGAGCAGCTCGGCTGGCAGCTCCCGGACCAGCTCGTGGTGCCGATCGCCTCCGGCTCGCAGCTCACGAAGATCGACAAGGGGCTGCAGGAGCTGATCAAGCTCGGTCTGGTCGAGGACAAGCCGTACAAGATCTTCGGTGCGCAGGCCGAGGGCTGCTCGCCGGTGTCGACGGCGTTCAAGGCCGGCCACGACGTCGTACGTCCCCAGAAGCCGGACACCATCGCCAAGTCGCTGGCGATCGGGAACCCGGCGGACGGTCCGTACGTGCTCGACATCGCGCGGCGTACGGGCGGTGCGGTGGAGGACGTGAACGACGAGCAGGTCGTCGAGGCGATCAAGCTGCTCGCACGGACCGAGGGTGTGTTCGCGGAGACCGCGGGTGGGGTGACGGTGGGTGTGACGAAGAAGCTGCTCGAGAGCGGGCTGCTCGACCCTGCCAAGACCACGGTTGTCCTCAACACGGGCGATGGTCTGAAGACGCTGGACGCGGTGGCGGGCACGGGGCTGACCGCGACCATTCGTCCCAGCCTTGATTCGTTCCGTGAGGCCGGGCTCGTCTGAGCAGCGTTGTTCGCTGCGGGCCGGTGGGGGCTGGTCGCGCCCACGCGGCGGAGCCGCAAATCGATACAGCCCCGCGCCCCTAGAGCAGGTGCGATACCCCAATCGGAGGTTTGAAAGTCATGAGCGTTACCGTCCGCATCCCCACCATCCTGCGCACCTACACCGGCGGCAAGGCCGAGGTCGCCGCCGAGGGCGCGAACCTCGGTGAGGTCATCGCCGACCTGGAGAAGAACCACACCGGGATCGCCGCCCGGGTGCTGGACGACCAGGGCAAGCTGCGCCGGTTCGTCAACGTGTACGTCAATGACGACGACGTGCGGTTCGAGCAGGGTCTCGAGACGGCGACGCCGGACGGTGCCGGTGTGTCGATCATTCCGGCCGTCGCCGGTGGCTGAACCGGTCGACCGGCTTGATTATTACCATCGGTAACGGCCGTCACTGAGCGTTCATCGAATTGCCCCCTCCGTGAGAGAAGCGGAGGGGGCAATTCTGTGTGGTTGAGCGCGGTACAGTTGGGGAACGCGATCCCGATCCCCTGATCGGGCACCCTGAATTCCTGCCGCGGGCCCGACAAGATGTAGCCAAAGTGTGTGTGCCTTTCGCGGCTTTTGTTCCCTTTATGTGGCCCGACTTGCCCTGAAGTCGCACGAATTCTCCCCACATTCCGGATCCCGCGCGTCCAGAATTCTCGTCCGATTGACCTGTTGCAGAGGGCAGTTGGACAGATACATTCGGCCGCGGTCGACGCGTTCCGGCGCACGCCCCCAATCCGTGGGGGGTGAGGTCTGACCCGGATCCGCGAAGTGCGGGTCTGTGCAAGGGCCAGTAATAGGGGAGTTAGGCATGGCTCAGGGCACCGTCAAGTGGTTCAACGCGGAGAAGGGGTACGGCTTCATCGCGGTCGACGGTGGTGCGGATGTATTCGTCCACTACAGCGCGATTCAGATGGACGGCTACCGCACCCTTGAAGAGGGTCAGCGGGTCGAGTTCGAGATCTCGCAGGGCCAGAAGGGTCCACAGGCCGACATGGTTCGCGTCGCTGCCTGAACGCGCACCACGACCAACGCTTCAAGCGATCGGTCTTCTCTGAAGGGCCCGTACCCCCGGGGTACGGGCCCTTCGGCCTGTTCGAAAGCCCTGCCGGGTGCCGTTCGCGGGTGGCTGAGCGCCCCGCCCGATCCCCGAGAGGCGCTTGCACTCGCCATGCCCGAGTGCTAATCATTGCGTTAGCACTCTGAAGGTGAGAGTGACAACGTAAGGACCGGGTCGGTGAGGCCCGCAGGCCGGGTGGGGAAGGAACCACAAGGCTGGCGAGCCGTCCGTCGCGGGCGCGGGCGCGGTCCGAAGTAATCACCCCCAGTCCTGGAGGGACCACTTCACATGGCCAAGATCATCGCGTTCGACGAGGAGGCGCGGCGCGGCCTCGAGCGCGGCATGAACCAGCTCGCGGACGCCGTCAAGGTGACGCTCGGCCCCAAGGGCCGCAACGTCGTCCTCGAGAAGAAGTGGGGCGCCCCCACGATCACCAACGATGGTGTCTCCATCGCCAAGGAGATCGAGCTCGAGGACCCGTACGAGAAGATCGGCGCCGAGCTGGTCAAGGAAGTCGCCAAGAAGACGGACGACGTCGCCGGTGACGGTACGACCACCGCGACCGTTCTCGCCCAGGCCCTGGTCAAGGAGGGCCTGCGCAACGTAGCCGCCGGCGCCAACCCGATGGCCCTCAAGCGTGGCATCGAGCGCGCCGTCGAGGCCGTCTCCGCCGCCCTGCTGGAGCAGGCGAAGGACGTCGAGACCAAGGAGCAGATCGCTTCCACGGCCTCCATCTCCGCCGCCGACACCCAGATCGGCGAGCTCATCGCCGAGGCGATGGACAAGGTCGGCAAGGAAGGCGTCATCACCGTCGAGGAGTCCCAGACCTTCGGTCTGGAGCTGGAGCTCACCGAGGGTATGCGCTTCGACAAGGGCTACATCTCGGCGTACTTCGCCACCGACATGGAGCGTATGGAGGCCGTCCTCGACGACCCGTACATCCTGATCGCCAACTCGAAGATCAGCAACGTCAAGGACCTGCTGCCGCTCCTCGAGAAGGTCATGCAGTCGGGCAAGCCGCTGCTGATCATCGCCGAGGACGTCGAGGGCGAGGCCCTGTCGACCCTGGTCGTCAACAAGATCCGCGGCACCTTCAAGTCCGTCGCCGTCAAGGCCCCGGGCTTCGGCGACCGCCGCAAGGCGATGCTGCAGGACATCGGCATCCTCACGGGCGGCGAGGTGATCTCCGAGGAGGTCGGCCTCAAGCTGGAGAACGCCACGGTCGACCTGCTGGGCAAGGCCCGCAAGGTGGTCATCACCAAGGACGAGACGACCATCGTCGACGGTGCCGGCTCGACCGACCAGGTCAACGGCCGCGTCAACCAGATCCGCGCCGAGATCGAGAACAGCGACTCGGACTACGACCGCGAGAAGCTGCAGGAGCGCCTGGCGAAGCTCGCCGGCGGCGTCGCGGTCATCAAGGCCGGTGCCGCCACCGAGGTGGAGCTCAAGGAGCGCAAGCACCGCATCGAGGACGCCGTGCGCAACGCCAAGGCGGCCGTCGAGGAGGGCATCGTCGCCGGTGGTGGCGTGGCGCTGATCCAGGCCGCCTCCGTCTTCGAGAAGCTGGACCTCGAGGGTGACGAGGCGACCGGCGCCAACGCCGTGAAGCTCGCGCTGGAGGCCCCGCTCAAGCAGATCGCCGTCAACGGTGGTCTCGAGGGTGGCGTCGTCGTGGAGAAGGTCCGCAACCTCCAGGTCGGCCACGGCCTGAACGCCGCGACCGGTGAGTACGTCGACATGATCGCCGAAGGCATCATCGACCCGGCGAAGGTGACCCGTTCCGCTCTGCAGAACGCCGCCTCCATCGCCGCGCTGTTCCTCACCACCGAGGCCGTCATCGCCGACAAGCCGGAGAAGGCCGCCGCGCCCGCCGGTGGCGGTATGCCGGGCGGTGACATGGACTTCTGATCGACCTCCTGGGATTCCCCGGGTCGATCAACGGTCTTGCCGAGGGCGGCACTCCCTGTTCCGGGTTTCCGGCAGGGGGTGCCGCCCTCGGGCGTGTCCGGGCGCAGGCGGGCGTGTGCGGGGTCACAGTGCGGGCGGGATGGCACGGGCGGGCCGGGCGGTTGAAGCGTACGTCTTATGCGTATGCACATACTGTCCGGTATTCGAAGGAGCCCCTGAGTGACTGCCGCCGCCTCCCGCGCCGCCGAAATCCTGTCCCGGCCCGTATCGCTGGGCGGCCTGACCGTCCCGAACCGGATCGCGATGGCGCCGATGACCCGCATGTTCTCCCCGGGCGGCGTCCCCGGCGAGGACGTCGTCTCGTACTACTCCCGCCGTGCCGCCGCCGGAGTCGGCCTCATCGTCACCGAGGGCACCTACGTCGGGCACGACTCGGCCGGGCAGAGCGACCGCGTGCCGCGGTTCCACGGTGAGGAGCAGCTCGCGGGCTGGGCGAAGGTCGCCGAGGCGGTGCACGCCGCGGGCGGCACGATCGTGCCGCAGCTGTGGCACATCGGCATGGTCCGCAACCAGGGCGAGCCGCCGTTCGCGGACGCCCCCGCCGTCGGCCCCTCCGGACTGCGCATCGGCGCCACGGAGCCCACCGGCAAGGCCATGACCCAGACCGACATCGACGCCGTGATCGGCGCGTTCGCCGAGGCCGCGGCCGCCGCCGAGCGCATCGGCTTCGACGGCGTGGAGCTCCACGGCGCCCACGGCTACCTGCTCGACCAGTTCCTCTGGGAGGGCACCAACCGCCGCACCGACGCCTACGGCGGCGACCGCGTCGCCCGCGCCAAGCTCTCCGAGGAGATCGTCGCGGCGGTCCGCGAGACCGTGTCCGCCGACTTCCCGGTCATCTTCCGCTACTCGCAGTGGAAGCAGGAGGCCTACGACGCCCGCCTCGCCGAGACGCCCGAGGAGCTGGAGTCCATCCTGACGCCGCTCGCCGCCGCCGGTGTCGACGCCTTCCACGCCTCCACCCGCCGCTACTGGGTGCCCGAGTTCGAGGACTCCGACCTCAACCTGGCCGGCTGGACCAAGAAGCTCACCGGCAAGCCCGCCATCACCGTCGGCTCGGTCGGCCTGAACGGCGTCGACTTCCTCAAGTCCTTCCAGGGCCAGGGCGCCGAGGTCAACGACCTCGACAACCTCCTGGACCGCTTCGAGCGCGACGAGTTCGACATGGTCGCCGTCGGCCGGGCGCTGCTCCAGGACCCGCAGTGGGCGGCCAAGGTGCTGGACGGCCGCTTCGAGGACACGGCCGCGTACGACCCGGCGGCGCTGAAGACCCTCAGCTGACCCCGGTATCTGTCCCGGGACCTGAGGCTCTGGATCTGCTTGCGTCAGTCAAGGACACTGGCCGAGCGCCTGTTCACCGGCACCGTGAGGAGATCCAGAGATGACGACGACCGAGTCCCGTCCGTCGGCGGGTGGCCCTTCGGAGGAGCCCGCACCGGTGGTCCGTACGACCGCCGGTGCGGTACGCGGCCGAAGGGAGGAGGGGCTCGCCGTCTATCGCGGCATCCCGTTCGCCGCGCCTCCGGTGGGCGAGGCCCGCTTTCAGGCCCCTCGCCCGGCCGAACCATGGGACGGCATACGCGACGCCCACGCCTTCGGCCCGCCGCCCCCGCAGGACGTCGGCAGCCTGGGCGGGCCGGGCCTGCTCGACGTACCCGAGGGCGACGAGTGGCTCACGGTCAACGTCTGGACCCCCGAAGCCGACCCGGCAGCCCGCCGCCCGGTGATGGTGTGGATCTACGGCGGCGCCTACAAGCTCGGCCATTCCGGTAGCCCCGGCTACGACGCCCGGCACATCGCGACCGACGGCGACCTCGTGGTCGTGTCCCTCAACTACCGTCTGGGCATGGAGGGTTTCGCGTCCATCGAGGGCGCGCCCGCCAACCGCGGCCTGCTCGACCAGGTGGCGGCACTGGAGTGGGTCAGGGACAACATCGAGGCCTTCGGCGGCGACCCGGACCAGGTCACGGTCTTCGGCGAGTCGGCGGGTGCCGGTTCTGTGGCTTCCTTGCTCGCCATGCCGCGTGCGGCCGGACTGTTCCGGCGGGCGATCGCGCAGAGCGTGCCGGGGACGTTCTTCTCCGGCGAACTCGCCCAGGACATCGGTCTCGCCCTGGCCGCCGAGATGGGGCTGCGCCCCACGGCCGCCGACCTCTCGACGATCGCCCCGCACCGGCTGACGTCGGCCGGCGAGACGCTGGGCGCCAAGATGCTCCAGTACATCGACCGCTGGGGCCAGGCAGCCCCGACGGTCACGCCCTTCTCTCCCGTGGTCGACGGCGAGGTCCTGCCGACCACGCCGTGGCAGGCACTGGCGGCCGGTTCGGCGAAGGACATCGACCTCCTCGTCGGCCACAACCGCGACGAGTACCGCCTCTTCATCGCCATGGCGGGCCAGCAGATCACCGAAGAGAAGGCGAGCGCCGCCCTCCGCCTGTTCGCCCCGGCCCCGACGGCGAGCAGGCCTACCGCGCCGCCTTCCCCGCCGCCTCGCCGGGCGAGCTCTACGAACGCGTCCAGACGGACTGGCTGTTCAACATGCCCAGCCTGCACCTGGCCGAGGCACAGCGCGCGGGCGGCGGCAGCGCGCACCTCTACGAACTGACCTGGGCGGCCCCCGGCAACGGCGGCGCGCTCGGCGCCTGCCACGGCCTGGACATCCCCCTGCTGTTCGGCACGTACGGGGCGGATCTCGGCGCCCTGCTGTTCGCGGGCGCGGAGCCGTCCGCGGATGCCCTGGCGCTGTCGTCCCGTTTCCGCGCGTCCTGGACATCCTTCGCGCGGTCGGGGGACCCGGGCTGGCCGGCGTACGACGAGGAGCGGCGGCTGGTGCGGGTGCTGGACGCGGAGCCGGTGGTCACGGCGTACCCGGAGGAGACCTCACGGCGACTGTGGGAGGGGCACGACTTCCTGCCCTTGCCGCTGCTGTAGGGGCCTACAGATTGCCCATCGGCTCGATGTCGATCTTCACCGGCGTGCCCCACACCCGCAGCACCTCGTAGTCGGTGAACTCGTGCACCAGCCGGTACGCCATGGCGGCCCGGGGAGCCTTGCGCTGGGCGTTGATGAACATCTCGGCCTCGCGGCGGTCCCGGCGCGGGGTGCCGCACAGCTGCCAGGTCTGGCCGTTCCACAGCTCCGGCAGCCAGCGCTGCTGGGGCTGGGGGCGGTCGCCGCTCACGCCGTAGCGGGACTGGACGGGCTCGGTCTGCGGCTGCTGCGGGGCGGGCCCGTTGAACTCGTTGCGGCGGGCGGTCCTGCGGCGGGTCTCGCAGAGCAGGCACAGGTCGGGGGCGTTCTCGTCGACCGGGCCGTTCGGGTGCTCGGGGCAGCGGGTGGTGGGCTTGGCGGCCGACACGCTCTCGTCCAGCAGGTCCAGGGCGCGCTTCAGGTCGGCCTTGACCTCGTGCAGTTTGGCGTCGGGGGTGTCGGAGGTGAGGGCGTCCCCGTGCTCGCCGAGGAGGCGTAGGGCGCGGCCTAGGGCGGTGAGCTGGGCGTGGTTCATGGGTCCATTGTCGTCAGTCGGCGTAGTCCTTGAGTTCTTCGGTGTCGAGCGTGAAGCCGAGAGGCTCGGGCAGCTCGACCGGAGCGCCCAGGAGTGGGCAACCTTTTTCCGGTAGCGGCCGTTCTCGGGCTCGCTGTACACGACGACCGTGTTGTGGTCACGGTCGATGAGCAGGTAGACGGGGATGTCGACTGCCGCGTATCCGACGGGCTTGTCGATGCGGTCCCGCTGGTTGGTGTCGCGGTCGTGGGAGGTGATCTCGAGAACCATGAGGACGCCGTTGGCAGCGGACCACTCACAGTGCCCTTTGAAGTGCCCCCGTCGTACGAGAGCTCCGTCGGCCCGGGCACGGCCTTTGCGGTAGGCCTCGGTCCGGACGCCTCGCTCGTGATGGAGGCGCAGGTCGGGCCGATGCTGCAGGCACTGCTCAAGCAGCCACATGTGAATCTCGCTGTGGTTGCCGTCCGGCATGGCCTTGACCTCTAGTTTTCCGTTGATGTATTCGAGCCGCACGGTCTCCGGGGCGCGGCGTTCCAGCTCTTCGAAGTCCTCGACGCTGAGCGGGTCCTTCGTACGGACGCGACCGTCGACGTACTCGAGCCGCACGTGGGCCGGGGCCACCTCGGCCAGGTCCTCGAAGTCCTCGATGGGCATCAGCGGGCGGTCAGCGGTACCAGGGGTCATGGTGGTGCCTCCTCCCTTCCATCGTGCCCCGGGGGAGTGACGTCGCACCGTAGGAGCCGTCATGTGGGGGCCTTCTCCTGTCGTCGTTGGGACATCGCGGCCCGGATCTGGGCCGCGATGTCGTGGACCGTGGGGGCGGACAGAGGTGCAGTGGGTTGCGCGGCGGCGCGTTCGCCCCGGCAGGCGCTGCAACGACCCCCTGGCAGGGACTCCGGTCGCCCCGGAGCGCCGCAGTTCGCGCACTCCAGGACCCGCAGGGGCGGGCGTGGGGCGGGTGGGGGTGGGAGTTTGCTCTTCAGGCGGCTGCGGACCAGGGACGCGGCGTGGTGGACGGGCGTCGGCAGGCCGGCGGTGAGCGCACGCAGTACGTCGTCCTCCGAAGCGCCCCGCTCGAACCACGGCGTGACCAATGGGGCGAGTGCCGCGCAGTCTGCCTCGGAGAGGGACAGGACGGAGGCTGTACGGCCGAGGGCGGCGAGGAGGACGTGGGCCCGGGAGCGGGTGGGGCGCGCTGCCTGCTGCGGTACGTCGCCGCGCGTGAAGGCGGCCCACCAGTGGTCGTCCCGGGCGGTGCGGGTGAACCACGTTCGGGTGATCCAGCGGGAGCTGCCGCCGTCGGCCGTCACGCACTCCCGGCCTCGTCGCAGGTGGCCTGCCTGTTGGATGCGGTTGAGGGCCGTGCCGAGGGCGCACTGTCCGTAGGGGAGCTGTTTGGCCAGCGTCTTTACTGAAATGTCAGCGCCGTCGGGGAGGCGGTCCAGGTAAGCGGCGATGGCGGCTTCACGGGGTGGGAGGTGGGCGAAGTCGTGCTTTGTGCGCGGGGGTTGGTCGGGGGTCGTGCGTTTGCCGTAGCCCGGGTTGGCCATGGGGTGCGCGGAGGGGATGGCGGCACTAAAGTCGGCGTCAGCCATGGGATCGCTGTCCGATCTCGATGGTTAAGCCCCCGCAGGTGTTGGTAGCACCGGGCGGGGGCTGTTGCTTGTCCAGGAACGGTAGAGGTACGTGACTGTCCGTGGCAAGCCGGACGCATCGCGTCAACTCACGGGGTGGGAGGGTGGGTTGAGGCCCTTCACCCGTTCCTTGAAAAGAGGGCTCGAAGCTCGGATCCTGAAGCTCAGGCGGTCCCGTCCTTGAGGTTCTCGACGAACGCGGCCCAGGCTCCGGTTCGGAACACGAGCTTCGGGCCGTGGGGGGTCTTGGAGTCGCGGACGGGGATGACATCAGGGAGTGCCTGGGTGACTTCCAGGCAGTTGTCGCCGGTGCCGCCGCTGTAGCTGGACTTGTACCACTCAGGCATGTTCCTCATGGCCGTAATCCTGCGTCATCGCATCGAGGAGGGCCAGAGACTTCTCAGGCGAGAGGGCTGAAGCCGTGAGGAGTTCGAAGTAGAGCCTGTAGCGCGCGACGGTGGCGGGGTCGTCCTCCAGTCGTCCGGTGTCGACCCCTTCGAGATAGACCAACGGAGGGGCGTCGTCGAAGTCCATCAGCCTGACGCAACCCTGCATCCCCGGGTGAGCTCCTGCGTTGAAGGGCAGCACCTGAACGATGACACGGTTCTGGCGGATCAGGCCGATGAGGTGGCGTAGCGCCCCCGCCATCACCTCCGGCCCGCCCGTCACCCGACGCAGTGCGGCCTCGTCAATCACCGTCCACAACAGAGGCCTTGTTGGATCGCCGAGGATCCGCGCCCGCTCCATCCGGCCCGTCACCAGCTCCTCGATGAGCTCTGCTGCCGTCGAGGGTAGGTACGCACGGCTGACGGCTCGTGCGTATGCCGGGGTCTGGAGCAATCCGGGGATCAGCATCGATGCGTACTCCCTGATGGCCGTAGCTTGCGTCTCCGCCTCTGCGGCTTCCGCGAAGTGCTCGCGGTACTTGGACTTCGCCGCAGCCCCGCAGTTCCGCTGGAAAAAATCCTCCGTCCCCAACGCCTCGTCCAGCAACCGCGCGTACTCCCGCTGCAACCTCCGCGTACCCGCCTCCAACTGCCCGATGAACGACCCGCTCGCAAACAGCCGCTGCCCCAGTTCCTCCTGGCTCAGGCCGGCCTTCTCGCGGGCGTGGCGGAGTTCCGCGCCCAGGAGGGCCCGAGGGGAGGAGGACGGGTCGAGGTCCCTGGGGCCGGGCATGGGCAACTCCCTGTCGTACAGATCGGGTTGTTGGACCGCCGTATCTGGCCAGGCTAGAACCGCGTCGGCCACGCTGTGTGGTGAATCACCAACTCAGCGTGGAGGTAGACGAAGGTGCGCTCGACGGAAGAGATCGTGAAGTCGCTGCGGGACGCCCTCGCCGGAGTCGGGGTCGTGCTGCCGTCGCTCGGCGTCGACCCGGTGACCGGAGCGAGTGACGAGCCGTTCGCCCTGGTCGATCTGGGGCGTTGCAATGTACGGACGGCCGAGCATCTGACCGACGTACTGCGCTCGCTGCCGACGGGGGAGTCGCTGCGGGCTCGGGTGCGCCAGGTCAACCGTGAGACAAGGTCACGGTGACCGGCAGATACGCAACTATTCGCCCACCACAGCTCGGGGAGGAGCCGCGGATGGTTCTGGGGGCGTGACGGCTCAGCTCGTCGCGGCCAGGGCGGCTCGCAGATGGCCGTCCGACTGTTCCAGCAGCCGGGCCGCCGTCGGGCCGTCCACGTCGGCCAGGAGGGTGAGGATGGCGTTCTTGACCTCGCCGTCCGTGGCCTTCAGGGCCTGTTCGATCTCCTCGTCGGACGCGCCGGTCGCGAGGGCGACGATGCGGTGGGAGCGGGCGCGGAGTTTGTCGTTCGACGCGCGGACGTCGACCATCAGGTTTCCGTAGGTCTTGCCCAGCCGGATCATCGTGATCGTCGAGAGCATGTTGAGGACGAGCTTCTGTGCCGTTCCGGCCTTCAGGCGGGTGGAGCCGGTGAGCAGTTCGGGACCCACGACGATCTCGATGCCGTGGTCGGCGGCGGCCCCGAGCGGGCTGCCGGGGTTGCAGGCGAGGCCGACGGTGAGGGAGCCCCGGGTGCGGGCGTACTCGACCGCGCCGATGGCGTAGGGCGTGCGGCCGGACGCCGAGATGCCGACCACCGTGTCGTCGGGGGTGAGGTCGAGGGACTCCAGATCGGTCCGGGCCAGTTCCCGGGAATCCTCCGCGCCCTCGACCGAGGTGACCATCGCCTGCGGGCCGCCCGCGATCAGGCCGAGGACCTGGGTCGGGTCGGTGTTGAACGTGGGCGGGCACTCGGAGGCGTCCAGGATGCCCAGCCGGCCCGCGGTGCCCGCGCCCGCGTAGACCAGGCGGCCGCCCCGGGCCATCCGCTCCGCGACCGCGTCGATCGCGGCGGCGATCTGCGGCAGCCGCGCCGCGACCGCCCCCGCCACGGTGGCGTCCTCGCCGTTCATGAGCCGCGCGATGTCCAGGGTGGGCAGCCGGTCGATGTCCGCGAGCTCCGGCCGGAAGGCCTCGGTGGTCAGGGTCTCCAGCTCGGTTCTGAGGTGCCGGGGGTCGGAGGTGGAGGTCATGACGGCTCTTTCCGTGCTTCCCGCGTCTCTAGGTCTGACTTTATGGGTCTTGGTCAGGGGCGGTGCCGGTGGGCCAGCGCCTCGTACGACGCCGAGAGCGCCGGCGCCGCCGTGTCGTACGTCCGCTGCGCCACCCCTACGAACAGGCAGTCCACCACAAGGAGCTGGCCGGTCCGCGACGACATGGCCGCCGGACGCAGTTCGCTCTCCCGCGCGGTGGACGTGGTCAGGACATGGTCGGCGTACTGCGTCACCGGCCCGTCCGGGCGGCCCGTGATCGCCACGGTCGTCGCGCCGCGCTCGAAGGCGACCCGCAGCGGCTCTATGACGTCCCCGGTCGACCCGGAGTGGGTGATGGCGATCGCCACGTCACCGGCCCGCAGCTGCACCGCGTTCGTCACGGCCAGGTGCGGGTCGCTGTGGGCGTGGGCCATCAGCCCTATGCGCAGCAGCTTCTGTGTGAGGTCCTGGGCGACCAGACCGGACGCCCCGACGCCGTACACATCGGTGCGCCGGGCCGCGACCAGCGCGGTGACGGCGGCGCCCAGCTGGGCGGTGTCGAGCCCGGCGGCGGTGTCGGCGAGGGTCTGCTGTTCGTCGTAGGCGAGCTTCGCGACCACGTCGGCGATCGGGTCGTCGACCGCGATGTCCGTCGTGATGGCCGGGGCCCGGCCGGACTGCTGCTGGGCGGCGAGGCCGGCGAGGGCGAGGCGCAGGTCCCGGTAACCCGGATAGCCGAGCAGCCGGGCGGTGCGTACGACGGTCGCCTCGCTGGTGCCGGTGAGTTCGGCGAGGCCGGTGACCGTGAGGGCCGCGCAGCCGGCCGGGTCGCCCGCGACGGCCTCGGCGACGCGCTGCATGGAACGCGTCATCGACGGGCCCAGCGTGCGGACCTTGGCCGCGAGGGCGGCGGGGGCGGGCGGGGTGCCGAGCGTGCCGACCATGGCACTGGGGCGGCCGCCCGTCTCACCGGCGAAAATTTCCTTCACTCTACGGGTCACCCTTGAAAGATATTTTCGGCTCGGTGCCGGGGTCAAGAGTGCGCACAATGGGGGGCATGGAGCCCATCACACCCCTGGAGCAGACGCTGCACGCCGCGCGTGCCCTCGTACTGGCCGACCTCGTGGCGGGACGCGTCGCCGAGGCGGATGTCGTGTCCCTGGTCGAGGAGGCCGTCACGCAGCGGCGGTGGTGGGTCGAGCAGTGGCCGGAGGGCGCTCCGTACGTGGCCGGGCTGGTCGCGCAGGACGTCCAGGACGCCCTGCTGGAGCGGTACGGCCGCTGGCCGCTGTGCCCGGTGTGCGGCACCGGCGACCCGCACGCGCTGGACGTGGATCCGGTGCTGGGGGCCGACCCGCACTGGGTGTGCGGCGAGGCGGGCGTGAAGGTCGCGGCCGTCGGGTCGCTGAACGAGGCCCTCGGCGGGGCGTCCTCGTGAGGCCCTGGTGACGATCTACATCGACCCGCCGGCCTGGCCCGGGCACGGCCGCATGTGGTCCCACCTGATCAGCGACGTCTCGTACGACGAACTGCACACCTTCGCCGAACGGCTCGGCGTGCCCCGGCGGGCCTTCGAACGCGACCACTACGACATCCCCGCCCAGCGGTACGCCGACGCGGTGGGCGCCGGTGCCGTGGAGGTCAGCAGCCGCGAGGTGGTGCGGCTGCTGCACGGGGCGGGGCTGCGGCGGCCCAAGGGCCTCTACCGCTCGCCGGGTTCACCCAGCTCGTAAGTCACTCAGCTCGTAGGTCACTCAGCTCGTAGGTCACCTGCTCGGTGTCCTCCGTGACGGCCGTGAATCCGGCTCGGGTGAGGACGTTCCGCGAGGGTGTGTTGTCCCGCTCGACGTTCGCGACGACGGTCCTCACCTCGTCCTGGGCCAGGGCCCACGCCGACAGCGCGCGCAGCGCCTCGGTGGCGTAGCCGTGGCCCCGGGCAGCCTCGACCAGGTCGTAGCCGATCTCGACCCGCCCCGCCTCGTCGGGAACGGCGTGGAACCCCATGGCGCCGAGCGCCTGGTCGTCCTCACGGCGGACCAGCACGTACATGCCCCACTGCGGCCGGTGGACCCCGTCCTCGTACTGCTTGAACACCAGCCCGGCGCCCACCCGGGTGCCCTCGGCCGGGCTTTCTCCGAGCCACTCGAAGCAGCCGCCGTCACCGACCGTGGCAAGGTCGTTGGCCACCGCCGGGGTGACGCCGTCGAGGGTGAGCCGTTCGGTGTCGATCACCAGGTTGTTGTTCCACCGCCACTCGGTGAGGGGCGCCCGCCCCGGCAGCTCACCCCGGCCGGTGGCCCACAGCAGGGTCTGCCAGGGGGTCGGTCCGGGCTGGACATGCGGGAAAATCCGCCTGAGGACGAAGTCGCACAGCTCCGAGTCCGCCTCGTACGCCACCCCCAGCCCCTCGGCGATGTCGTGCGTGTGCAGCAGTACCTCGGCCGTGCCCATCGCCGCGAACCCCTCACGGTTCGCGCTGCGGAACGGATACGGATGGAAGGCCCGCACCTGCCTCGGCGTCGTCCGGATCGCCGCCGCGAGCAGAGCCCCCGTCGTCCTGATCACGTGCACCGCACCCGCGTTGTCGGCCCCCTCCTCCAGCGAGAGTTCGAACGGCGTGTACCCCTCGGTCTCCCGCCCCGCCAACTGCCCCGCGTACGCGATCAGGTCCTGGGCGATATGCACGGCTGTCTCCCGACAGCTCCACGCGAGCCGCCCGGCCGGTACTCCCTCCCAGTCCCGGTCGGTGACTTCCCCCAGCAGGCCGACGCACTCGCCGACGGCCTGCTCCACCTGTTCCGCGCCTGTTGTCCACATGGTGGGGAGGTTACGAGGGGGCATGGGGGAGGGCGACAGCATTTCCAGCTCGGCGGTGAGGTTGTAGCGGGCCGTCGCCTCCCACTCCTTCGCCCCGTGCGGGGTCCTGAACAGCCTCGGCAGGTCCAGGAGTTGGCGGAGGATCGTGGCGCGGCCGGTGCGGAAGGCGTCGTTCGGGACGAAGTGGTACTCCTCGCGGACGGCGGTGGTGTAGGCCGCGTACGCCGACGGGGGCGAGGCGAGGACCGCCAGGTCGGCGTCGCACAGGACCTGGCCGTCGGGGTCGTCGTCGGCGGGGTCGTGGGTGACGGTGAGGCGGACCAGGCGGGCCACCTCGGCGGTCTTGGCGGTGGGGACGCCGGCCTCCGCGAGGGCCCGTTCGGCGAGGCGGGCGGAGCGTTCCTCGTTCTCGGAGCGGTCGGGGAGGTAGACCGCGTCGTGGAACCAGGCGGCCAGCCGCACCACGTCCGGATCGTGCGCGTGCCGCTCCAGAGTGTCGATGTGGTCGAGGACCGCCGTGAGGTGCGCGACCGTGTGATAGCGGCGCTGGGGCTCCTGCCAGCGGGTGAGCAGGTTGTCCGCGTACGGCGCCGGGTCGGGGCCGCCGGCCGGGCCCCGGGCTCCTTCCAGGGCGCGGGCGAAGCGGGTGCGCAGGATGTCGGGATCGGCCATGGGGGCATTCTCCCGCTGAGCGGGGTGCGGGACCTAGCGTGGGGTCCATGACGACTCCTGGTGATGTGCACGACGTACGGGACCCCGAGCAGCCCGGCCGGCTGCTCACGATCGAGCGTGACGCGCTGATCCCGCTGCTGCGGGGCAGGGCCGAGGAGGACTTCGCACGGCCCGTGGCAGCGTGCCCGGGCTGGACGGTGCGGGACGTGCTGGCGCACTGCTCGGCCGCACTCACGCGGGCGGTGGAGGGCAGGTTCGAGCCGGGCGTGTTCTCGCCCGAGTCGAACGACCGCGACATCGCGGAGCGGGAGGGGTGGAGCAACGCGCAGGTCGTGGACGAGTTGGAGCGCGGGATGGGCGAGGCCGGGCCCGTGATCGCCGACGCCGGCGGGAAGCTGGACAGGCTCGCCCTGGGGGAGTGGGTGCACGCCGGGGACGTGCGCGAGGCACTCGGGGAGCCGGGGGCGTACGGCGGGGCCGGGCTGCCGGACGCGCTCGCGCTGCTCGCCCGCATCACCCGTGAGCGGGGGCATGTGTCGCTGCACGCCGACCTCGACGACCTGGACGAGCCGCTGCGGCTCGGCGAGAGCGACGGGGAGCGGCCCCCGGGGCGGTTCATCGGGGACGGGCCGACCCTCGTACGGCTGTACTCGGGGCGGCCGGTCGACGGGGCGCCCGCTTTCGAGCTGGCCGGGGTGGAGACGAAGGAGCTGAACATCTTCGGGTGAGGGCTTGCCACGGGGGCTTGGGGCCGGGCGGGAGTGGGCAGCGTAGGCTGTGATTGGACTAGACCTGTCGTAGCCGCCAGGCGTCCGAACGATGACGCCGTGCCGACGAAGGGGCCCCATGAGCAAGCGTGCAGTCCTGGAGGTGATCGCCCTCGGGGTGGAGGACGCGGTCGCCGCCCAGGCGGGAGGCGCGGACCGACTCGAGCTGGTCACCGACATGGCGGCCGACGGGCTCACCCCGTCGGCCGGGACCGTCGCCGGGATCCGCCGGGCCGTCGACCTCTCGCTGCGGGTGATGCTCCGGCTCGCCGACGGCTTCGCGGCGGGGGACGCCGACCGCCTGGTCCGGGTGGCGGGCGAGCTGCGGGAGGCCGGGGCCGAGGAGTTCGTGCTCGGTTTCCTCGACGCGGACGCCGGAGTGGACCTGGCGGCGGTGGAGCGGGTCGTCGCGGCGCTGGACGGCTGCCCCTGGACCTTCCACCGGGCGATCGACCGGGCCGCCGACCGCGACGCCCTGCGCAAGCAGCTGGACGGGATGCCCGGGCTCGACACCTACCTCACCGCCGGATCGGCCGACGGGGTCGACGACGGGCTCCCCGTGCTGCTCGCCGAGGCGGGTCGGCAGGGGGAGCCCGGGTACGAGCAGCGCCTGCTGGTGGGCGGCGGGCTCCGGCTGGAGCACGTACCGGTCCTGCGGGCCGCCGGGATCGACGGCTTCCACATCGGCGGGGCGGCCCGGCCGCAGGGCTGGGAGGCGCCGGTGTCGGCGGAGGCCGTCGCGCGGTGGCGGGCCGCCCTGGACGCCGCCCCCGCGTGACCCCGGACGTCAGACCCGTTGTCCGCCGGCTTGTTGAGGGCTCTGCCGCGGGCGATACGGGGAAGCAGGGCATGTGCCCGTGCGTTGTGCTGCTGCATGAGCCTGCGCTTCTCGCTGATGGGTCCGGTACGAGCCTGGCGCGACGAAGGGGAGGTCGAGCTGGGGCCGCGTCAGCAGCGGGCGGTGCTGGCGGCGTTGCTGCTGAACAACGGCATCCGGCTGAGCAATGACCAGTTGATCGGCATGGTCTGGGACGACCCGACCCCGAGCGCGGTGATGGCACTGCGGACGTATGTGTACAAGATCCGCAAGATGCTTCCGGAGCTGAACCTGAAGTCCAGAGACGGCGGGTACACGGTCCGCGCGGAGATCGTCGACGACTGCCGAGGCGAGCCCTTGGAGGGCCTGCGGAGTGCCTACTTCGACGCGCAACGGATGCGGCTCGGCGACCACCGCCTCAAGGTGCGGGAGGACTGCCTCGAACGCGAGCTCGACGTGCTGGAGCTGCAGAAGCACGTCGCCGCCTTCCCGTTCAGGGAACGACCGCGCGCCCTCCTGATGCGCGCGCTCTACCTGGGGGGCAGGCAGGGCGAAGCACTCGACCACTTCCACCAGGTGCGCGCACTCCTCATCGAGGAGCTCGGCCTCGAACCAGGGCCGGAGCTGCGCGAGGTCCACGCGCAGATCCTCAACGGCGACCTCACCCCGCCGCGCAGGCCGGAGCAGCTGGTGCCGGATCTGATCGACTTCACCGGCCGTGCCGAAGAGATCGCGCAGGCTCTGAGGGCGCTGCCGGGCACCGTGGGCATCACCGGTATGCGGGGCAGCGGCAAGACCGTGCTGGCCACGCGGATCGGCCACCTCGTCAAAGGACGCTTCCCGGACGGGCAGATCTTCGTCAGGGGCAGGGACGTAGCGGGCGAGCTGTTGCGCGCGGTCGGCGTGGAGAGCCCCGTCGGTGACAAGGCCGCGCTGTGGCGGGAGAAGGCGCGCGGCAAGCGGTTCCTGGTCGTGGTCGACGACGTGCAGGACGCGGCGGCCGTGCGGGATCTCGCCACACCCGGCTCGGCGATGATTCTCACGAGCGTCCGCCGGCTGCACGAGTTGCCGGGGGTGACCTGGCTGAAGATCGCCGGGCTGACCGAGCGGGAGGCGCGGGAGTTCTTGCGCAAGGCCTTGGGTCCGGCACGCGCGGACGCGGAACCCGAGCAGGCCGACGTGCTGCTGGAACGCCTGTCGCGACTGCCGCACCCGATCAGGGTGATCGGCGGCAAGCTCGGCGCGCGTCCCCACTGGACGATCGAGATGGCCTTGCGGCAGATGGAGCGGAAAAGCAGGCTCGCCGGCGTGATCCCGCCCGACTGCGCCGCGATGATGGCCCCGTTGACAGCGGCCGGGAAGCAGCTGAGCGAACCGGAACGGCACATGCTCTCGTGCTTCGCGCGCCAGGACGCCGAGGTGATCGACAGTCACAAGGCGGCGGAGATGTCCGGGGCCGACCCAGGCGAGATCGAGCTGGTGCTGGAGTCGCTCGCGGGTGTGCACCTGATCGAGCCACTCGTGCTCGGCCGCTACCGGCTGCCGCGATTCGTGCGCCTCTGCTTCGGGCTGCGCTCGGCGGCTTCCTCGCGGCCTGACCAGGCCGTACCTGACCAGGCCGTATATGCGGAAATTATGCGCTGACGATCTGGCGCGGCCAAGTTGGCAGACATGACAACCAAGGAACTTCAGGGCAAGAAGGCACTCGTCACCGGCGCCACGTCGGGCATCGGCCGCGCGATCGCGGTCAAGCTCGCGGAGGCGGGTGCCACCGTCTATGTGACCGGGCGCAGGGCCGAGCTCGGCAAGGAGACCGTCGAGCTGATCGAACAGGCGGGCGGGACGGGCCACTTCGTCGTCGCGGACGTCGCGAACCTCGACGACGTCCGGGGGCTCGCCGAGGAGGTCGGCGAGGTGGACGTGCTCGTGAACAACGCGGGCATCTTCCCGTTCTCGACGACCCTCGAGCAGCCGCTCGACAGCTACGAGCAGGTGTTCGACATCAATGTCCGTGCGACCTACTTCCTGACGGCCGCGCTCGTCCCGGCCATGGTGGCCAGGAAGAAGGGCGCGATCGTCAACGTCTCGTCGGTCGCCGGGCAGGTCGGCACCCCGGTCGGCTCCGTCTACAACGCCTCCAAGGCCGCGATGGACGCGCTGACCCGGTCGTGGGCCGTCGAGTTCGGCGCGGCGGGCGTTCGCGTCAACTCCGTGGCGCCCGGCCCGATCCGCACCGACATGGCCGTCGACACGGTGGGCGAGATGTTCGACGAGTTCAGCCGGAACACTCCGCTCACCCGCGCCGGTGAGCCCGAGGAGATCGCCGAGGCCGTGGTGTTCCTGGCCTCCGACAAGGCCAGCTACATCACCGGCGCGGTGCTCGCCGCCGACGGGGGCTACGTCGCGACCTGAGCGGTCCGGGAGATGCGGGCGGATGGGCCTCCCGGCGCTTCAGCGAGAGGGAGTTGACGCCAGTTGTGGCGGCAGCGGCGCCGCATGCGTGACGATCAGACCCGACACCGCTCGTGTCAGCGCCACGTACAGGCGCCGCAACCCCGTCCGTTCGTCCGGCTCGCCGTCGACCAGGGCCCGCGGTTCGTCCAGGACGACGTAGTCGTACTCCAGACCCTTCGCGAGCGAGGCCGGGACCAGGGTCAGCCGGGTCTCCTGGGTCGTCTCCTCGCCGGGGCCGAGGTAGGGGATCCCGGCCTCGGCCAGGGCCCTGGCCAGCTCCGGGACCCGGGCGTCCGCCGCGATCAGGCCCGTCGAGCCCTCGTTGCCCAGCAGGTCGCGGCAGGCGGTGACCACGTCGGTGGTCCCGGAGACCGGCCGGACCTCGAAGTGGCCCGGGTTCTCACGGATCGACATGACCGGGGTGAGCCCCGGGGCGATGTGCGGCAGCAGCCGGGAGGCGTAGGTGATGACGTCCGTCGGCACGCGGAAACCGGCCGTCAGCTCCTCCACCACCGCGTCCTGCTTGCCCAGGTGGGTCAGCGCCTCCTGCCAGCCGCGGGTCGCCCAGGGCGTGGTGCCCTGCGCCAGGTCGCCGAGGACGGTCGCGCTGCCGGTGGTGCAGCGCCGGCCGACCGCCCGGTACTGCATGGGGGAGAGGTCCTGCGCCTCGTCGAGGACGACATGCCCGAGGGAGTGCGTGCGCTGGATCAGGTCGGTGGCCTCGTCGATGAGGACGGCGTCGGCCGTCGCCCACTTGGCGGACTTGACGCTGCGCGCCGGCTTGGCCCAGAGGACCGCCTTCTGTTCGTCCTCGTCGAGGATCCCCTCCGCGTGTTCGGCGAGGAAGTCCGCGTCCGACAGCAGGCGCAGCACCAGTTTCGCCGGGTCGACGGCCGGCCAGACCGCCTTGACCGCCGCCTTGACCGCGCTGTTGCGGGCCACCGCGTCCTGCACCCGGTCGTCCGGCGCCTCGCCCGAGCGTTCCATCTGCACCAGCACCGTGTGCGCGATGCGCTGCGGCAGGGCCTCGCGGGCGGCGCCGTAGCGGATGTCGCGGTCCAGCAACTCGCGGACGATGTCCTCCAGTTCGTACTGTGCGACGCGCCAGCGGCGGGAGCCGCGCACGACCACGACCGGCTCGGTGGGCAGGGTGACGTGCGCGTAGAGGGCCCCGCGCAGTACCCGCGCCATCCGGGCGTCGCCCTTGACGACGGCGGCCGTCGCGTCGTCCGTGCCCTTGATCTCGACGTGCGCCACCAGGTCCTCGACGGTGGCCTGCTGGACACTCAACTCGCCCAGGGCGGGCAGGACTTGCTCGATGTAGTGCAGGAAGGACCGGTTGGGCCCGATGACCAGGGTGCCGGTACGGGCGAGGCGCTCACGGTGGGCGTAGAGCAGGTAGGCGACCCGGTGCAGGCCGACGGCGGTCTTCCCGGTGCCCGGGCCGCCCTGCACACACACCGAGCCGGAGAGCCCGGAGCGCACGATCTCGTCCTGCTCGGGCTGGATCGTCGCGACGATGTCCCGCATCGGGCCGACACGCGGACGCTCGATCTCCTGCTGGAGCAGCCGGCTGGTCTTCGCCGCCTCGGCCGGGTCCGAGAGATGCTCGTCCTCGTACGCGGTGATGTCGCCGCGCGTGTACCCGAAGCGGCGGCGCAGCGCGATGTCCAGCGGATCCTTCTTGGAGGCCCGGTAGAACGGCTGCGAGACCGGTGCGCGCCAGTCGATCACCATGGGGTCGCCGTCGGCGTCGTGCACATGCCGCCGCCCGATGTGCAGTGTCTGATAAGCAGCCTCCGGCTGCGGGCGCTCGCCCTCCGCGCCCTCGGCCTGATCGGCGCCGGGTGTGTGCAGATAGTCGAGCCTGCCGAAGAACAGCGGGGTGTCGCTGAGGTCGGCCAGGGCCTTGACGCGCTCCCCGATCTGGCGGGCCAGCACCTCCGCGTTGACCCAGTTCGCGGTGACGTCGCTGATGTCGAGGGCCTCGACGTCCTCGCGCATGGCACGCAGAGCGGAACGGGACGAGGCGAGGTGGGAGCGCTCACGGGAGAGTGGGTCGCCGACGGGCGTGGACAAGGGAGTGCCTCCGGAGGACCTGCGGAAGGGATGGCGGTGAGATACCGGCCGGTTTCCGTCCGGGCGGCGGCGCTCCATGAGGGAGGCGGGCAAGAGCGGAGATCTTAGAGGAACGGGGGACTCGACCGCCAACGGTTTTCCCGCCCCCTCTTCCTCATCCCCTAGGGGACGAGGCCCTCCTTCCTGAGGGGCAGGAGTCGGTCCGCGGGCGTACGAGCGGAGTGCGCAGGTTCAGCCCCGAGACCGACGCGGGCTTTACGGGCGAAACCGCACCATGGAGACATGAGCGCAGCAACCCTTTCCCCTGCCCCCGCACCGGGCCGGCCGCCGGGTGCCACCGCCGTGACAGGCAGCCACCGCCACCGCATCGGCGACGCCCTGCGCGCCGTCAGGGTCTTCGCGGGAGCCGCCTTCGACGTGATCGTCCTCGGACAGTACGGCGAGGAGGTCGGCGTGGTCCGCCGCAAGTGAGCCGGCGGACCCGCCGCACCGGACTGCCGACCGTTCTCAGCTGTCCGCCAGCAGCTCGTCCGCGTCCACGATCCGGTACGCGTACCCCTGCTCCGCCAGGAAGCGCTGCCGGTGGGCCGCGAAGTCCTGGTCGATGGTGTCCCGGGCGACCACGGAGTAGAAGTGGGCCTGGTGACCGTCCGACTTGGGGCGCAGTACCCGGCCGAGACGCTGGGCCTCCTCCTGGCGGGAGCCGAAGGTGCCCGACACCTGGATCGCGACCGTCGCCTCCGGCAGGTCGATCGAGAAGTTCGCGACCTTGGAGACCACCAGCACGCTGATCTCGCCCTCGCGGAAGGCGTCGAAGAGCTTCTCGCGCTGCGCGTTCGACGTCTCGCCCTTGATCACGGGCGCGCCCAGGTGCTCACCCAGCTCGTCGAGCTGGTCGATGTACTGGCCGATCACGAGGATCTGCTGCCCGGCGAAGCGGCGGACGATCGCCTCGGTGACCTTCCGCTTGGTCGCGGTCGTGGCGCAGAAGCGGTACTTCTCCTCCGTCTCGGCCGTGGCGTACGCGAGCCGCTCGGTGTCGGTCAGATTGACCCGGACCTCGACGCAGTCGGCGGGCGCGATGTAGCCCTGCGCCTCGATCTCCTTCCACGGCGCGTCGAACCGCTTGGGCCCGATCAGGGAGAACACGTCCGACTCGCGGCCGTCCTCGCGCACCAGGGTGGCCGTAAGGCCGAGCCGCCGCCGCGCCTGCAGATCCGCCGTGAACTTGAAGACCGGCGCGGGCAGCAGATGCACCTCGTCGTAGACGACCAGGCCCCAGTCCCGCGAGTCGAACAGCTCCAGATGCGGATAGACGCCCTTCCGCTTGGTCGTCAGCACCTGGTACGTGGCGATCGTGACGGGCCGGATCTCCTTGCGCGTCCCGCTGTACTCGCCGATCTCGTCCTCGGTGAGCGACGTCCGCTTCACCAGCTCGTGCTTCCACTGACGGGCGGAGACGGTGTTGGTGACGAGGATCAGCGTCGTGGACTTCGCCTGGGCCATCGCCCCGGCACCGACCAGCGTCTTCCCGGCGCCGCAGGGCAGGACGACCACGCCGGAACCGCCGTGCCAGAAGTTCTCGACCGCCTGCTTCTGATACGGCCGCAGCGCCCAGCCGTCCTCGGCCAGCTCGATCGCGTGCGCCTCGCCGTCGACGTACCCGGCGAGGTCCTCGGCCGGCCAGCCCAGCTTCAGCAGGGTCTGCTTGATCTGCCCGCGCTCGGAGGGGTGCACGGCGACGCTGTCCGGGTCGATCCGGGCGCCGACCAGCGGCGTGATCCGCTTCGAGCGCAGGATCTCCTCCAGCACCGGCCGGTCGGTGGTCGTCAGGACCAGGCCGTGCGCCGGGTGCTTGGACAGGGTGAGCCGACCGTAGCGGTCCATCGTCTCGGCGATGTCGACGAGCAGCGCGTGCGGCACCGGATAGCGGCTGTACTCCACCAGCGCGTCCACGACCTGCTCGGCGTCATGGCCAGCGGCGCGCGCGTTCCACAGGCCCAGCGGGGTCACCCGGTAGGTGTGGATGTGCTCCGGCGCCCGCTCCAGCTCCGCGAAGGGGGCGATGACGCGACGGCAGTCGTCGGCCCGCTCGTGGTCGACTTCCAGGAGCAGGGTCTTGTCGGACTGGACGATCAGCGGACCATTCACACGCGGCACCCTTTCTGCGGACAAACGTCCAGTGTGCCTGATCGACGCCCCCCGAGGGTGTGATCTGCGCTGCTGGAACGACGCCGGTCCTACAGAATGCCTTTTCATCCCA
Source organism: Streptomyces sp. CA-179760 (assembly GCF_050937045.1). Classification (NCBI taxonomy): domain Bacteria; kingdom Bacillati; phylum Actinomycetota; class Actinomycetes; order Kitasatosporales; family Streptomycetaceae; genus Streptomyces; species Streptomyces sp. CA-179760. Next base: position 4,386,733 of record NZ_JBNJLZ010000001.1, on the reverse strand, counting down.
ACGTGTGGTGTGAATTCAGTTTTTCCACGGCAGCCCCGAAGAATGGCGAACCGTGCAGAATACGCCGACGACCACGCTCGGATACGCCCTGTTCGCCACCCGCTGGCTCCAGGCCCCGCTGTACTTCGGGCTGGTGGCCGCGCAGGGCGTCTACGTCTACAAGTTCTTCAAGGAGCTGTGGACCTTAATCCTCATGTGCGTGAGCGGGCACGCCACCGAGACCTATGTGATGCTCGCCGTGCTCAAGCTCGTCGACGTCGTCATGATCGCCAACCTGCTGATCATGGTGATCGTCGGCGGCTACGAGACCTTCGTCTCGCGCATCGGCCTCCAGGGCCACCGCGACCAGCCTGAATGGCTCTCGCACGTCAACTCCAACGTACTGAAGGTCAAGCTCGCCACCGCCATCGTGGGCATCTCCTCCGTGCATCTGCTCCAGATGTTCGTGGACGTCCACCACACCTCCCACCACGCCCTGCTGTGGGGGACGGTGATCCACATGGCGTTCATCGCCTCGGCGGCGATCCTCGCGTACATGTCGGGCCCGATGGCGGCGCAGAGCGATCGCGGCCATGCGGATCGCGGCCATGCCGACCGCGAGCCGGCCGGGCACCCGCAGGTCGTGCGCCCGCAGCCGGGCCAGGAGACCCCGGCGGTCACGCTGCCCTCGCCGCGGCAGCCGGAGCCGGAGCCGGTGCACGTACCGGAACAGGACACCGACGCCGAGGCCCGGATCCGCGCGGCCGGCTTCCCCGCCCGCAAGCTGCTGGAGGACTTCGACCAGCAGCACCCCCGGGGCTTCGACCGGGAGACCGTGGCCCGGCTCGGCAAGGCGGACTTCGTCGCCGCCCGGCGCAACGTGGTCTTCGTCGGCCCGACCGGCACCGGCAAGACGCACCTGGCCGTCGCCCTGGGCGTGCGGGCCTGCCAGGCCGGGCACCGGGTGCTGTTCGCCACCGCAGCCGAGTGGGCCGTCCGGCTGTCCGGCGCCCGGGCCGCCGGCCGGCTCGACGCGGAGCTGGCCGCCCTCGACGAACACCCCCTCCTGATCGTCGACGAGATCGGCTACACGCCCTTCGACGCGACCACCGCGGGCCTGTTCTTCCAACTGGTCGCGCACCGCTACGAGCGTGGCTCGCTGATCGTGACCAGCGACCGCCCGCTCGGCCGCTGGGACGAGGTCTTCGGTGCCTCCGCACCCGCGATGGCGGACCGCCTCGCCCATCACGCCGAGGTGGTCCGGCTGGAAGGCGACAGTTACCGGACGCGCCGCGTCACCGCAGCGTGGACAGACTGATGGTGTTGACCAGCGGGCCCTCGACGGAGACGCCTTCGCCCACCAGGGATTCGGCGTGGGCCGCCGGGATCGGCAGTGGCAGCGCGGGCGGGGCCGCCGCGGCCGAGGGTGCGAGCACGCCCACGAGGGCGGCGGCGGAGAGTGCGAGTACGAGTGCGGGAAGCTTGTCACGCATGGCGGCAGGGCCTTTCACGGGCTGAGCGGTGGGGACACCGCACCGCGGGCCGGCCCGGAACGCGGGGCCGGCCCCGACGGGTGCGCGGAGGCGGATCAGATCTGCGGCGTCTCGATGACGAGGCCGGCGACATCGATGCCGACCGCCGCGGCCGGGGTGGCGAGACCACCGAACATCATCAGGGCGGCGGTGGCCAGGACGGCGGAGACTCGACGGACAGCGCGCATGCTGGGACTTCCTTTCGACGGTGCTCACAGGAACACCCGGTGGCTGCCCCCGGGCACAGCGCGTGATGCGGCCAGCCCCGCAAGGTCGCCCGAGGGTGGGACATCCCCGGCGTGGCGTGCATGAACGGCGGCGTGCACTCGAACGAGTGAGAAGCGCCCCTGCCCGGGCGGGGTCAGCCCGCGTCGTCGGCCAGCTCCGCGACCCCGGTGATCCGGTGCAGCGGATACGTACGGACCTCGTCCGCCGTGTGGTCGTACGCCGTGACGAAGCCGCCCTCGACGCGGACGGGCGCGATGACCCGCTGGCTGGCGGTGCCCTCGGCGTTGACGTAGCCGATCCACAGGGCCTCGCCGGTCAGTACGGCGGCCTGCATGGTGGCGAGGGTCTCGGCGGAACCGGTGCGGGGCAGCTCGCCGTTGACCGCCGGAGCGGTGCCGGGCTTGCGCGGGGTGGTGGAGGCGAGGTCGCCGGCCCGGATGGCGCGCAGCGCCGCCGCGAGGAGGACGTCGTCGGGGACCGGCGGGCCGTCCGGCACCGGCTCAGGTGCCGTACGGGGCGGAGTGCGGTGGGCGAGGGCGCGGGTGATCAGCACATCGCCCTCGGCGGACTCGGCGGCCGGCGCGAACCCCATCGACCGCAGCCCTTCGAGGAGCCCCGCGGGGTCGGCCTGCGCGGCCAGCACGGTCGGGGCGAGCCGCCGTAGGCCGAGGCCGGCGGCTCGCTTGTCGGCGAGGATCTCGCCCAGCACCGCGTCGTCGTCGCAGCGCACATACGCCGAGGCCGCGCCGACGCGCAGCTGGCCGTGCCGGCGGGCCACGTCGTCGATCAGGTAGGCGAGCGGCTGCGGCACCGGCGTACGGGAGTGCGCGGTGAGGAAGGAGTGCAGGTCGGAGGCGGCCTGCCCGGCGTCGAGCGCGCGCCGCACCGAGCCGGGCGTGAACCGGTAGACGGTGGCCCCGCCCTTGGACTCGACGTCAGCCAGCACCCCGAGCATGTCGGCGAGCGGGCGCCGCAGGGGCCCGGGCGCCACCGCCGTCAGGTCGGCCTGGAGCAGCACGTGGTCCAGCGGCTCGGGCAGCTGGGGCGTGAGGAGCCGGGCCGCGGCGGCGGAGGCGACGGCCTGTTCGGCGGGGGAGAGGGGAGCGACCGGGGTGGGGCGATGGTGGTGGTGATGGACGGGGAGCTTGTCTCCCGGACCTGCCGATCCGGCGGGCTCCGCCTCAGGGTGCTGCGCGGCCGCCGCCGGTCCCAGCAGGGCCCGGCCGTGGGCCGACAGGGCGCCCCGGCCGGTGACGCCCAGCAGCTCCGCCTCGGACAGCGCCCACTCGGCGAGACGGGCGCGCGGGTCGTCCTCGCGCCGGTCGCCGCGCAGGGGGCGCTCCCAGCGCAGCCGGGCGAGCACCGACCCGGCGTCCGGAGCGGCGCCCTCCGGCAGCCCGGCCAGCAGCGCCAGCACCCGGTGCCGTACCTCGGGCGCCGCCGAACGGTCCAGGCCCGGCCCGAGCGCCGACAACGTACGGTCCTTCGCGTCCCGCCCGCCCACCAGACCGGCCGTACGGGTCGCCGTCAGCCACGCCGTGACCAGCCGCGACCAGCGCTCGGCGGGGGGCGCCTCCAGCCACTCGTCGTAGGCCGGGGTCGCCGCGTACCGCTCGTCGGCCTCACCGTCCGAGGCGATCAGGCCCGCCGTGTACGCCAGTTCCACCCAGAACGCGGCGACCGGCTCGGGCACGTCGAGGGCGACGGCCGTCCGCTTCAGGTCCCGCACGCTCAGCCCACCGGCCCGCAGCACCGCGGGCCCGCCCTCGTCCCAGTCCTTCAGCAGCTCCTCGACGGTCGCCAGCGCGGTGTACGCCTGCCCGGCCGCCGTACTGTCCACAACCTGTGGACGGTGCACGGCGACAGCCTCGACCACCGGCGGCAGGGGCTCCGGCGTCCGGTGCGCCAGCCCCCGGCGCAGGTGCAGGGCGACCTCGCGCGGCAGGACGACCGTCCCCGGCGCCGTCGGCAGCAGCAGCCCCCGGTCCAGCAGCCGGCGCAGCCGCGCCGCCGGGTCCGCGGTGACCTGCCCGTACGGCGGCCCCCACACCAGGCGTTCCAGTACCTCCAGGGAGTCGGCCGGGATGTCGGCGAGCAGCGCGGTCATCCGGGCCCGGTCCGTGAAAAGGCCGGTGAGGGCGGTCACCGCGGAGACCGAGTCATGGGTCGAGGCCAGCCCGGCGGCCGTGACGATCTCCTGGATCCGCCCGGGGGACATCCCGGCGGTGGCCTCCTGGACCGTCGGGCCGAGACCGGTCGGCGAGGGGTGCTGCGGCGCGGGCGCCAGCAGTTCACGTGCCGTACGGACCAGCCGCAGCCGGTCGTCGCCGCCCCAGACCAGGGCCTGCTCGCGCAGGACGTCCAGGGCGTGCGGCAGGGCGGCGACGACGGCCGGGTCGGCGTCGTCCCCGGCCATGAGCCCGAGCAGTTCGTCGTACGCCGCCGGGTCCGCCGCCACGGCCAGCGCCTCCGCCGTCTGCAGCGCGAACCGGTCGAGACGCTCCAGGGCCCGCACGACCGAGGCACGGGTGCCGGCCCGGGTCGCGAGCTGGGTGAGGTCGGTCGGCACGGGCGTGATGAGGTCCGGGCGGCCGCGCAGGAGCGCGCCCAGCGCGGCGTCGCCCCGAGCGCGGAGCGCTTCCGCGAGGGAGCGGGGGGCCGGGGGCCTGTCCTCGGTGCTCATCCGGTCCACGGTAGCGGGTTGCCTCCGGGGGGCGAGCCTCGTCCTCGAACGCCGGGCGGGCCGGGTTTCGCCGACCTGTGGAAGCTCGCGGTACCGTCGTCCGACGGCGTCAGCCAACGCACACGCCCCGGAGGGGACTTCGTGGGGATTGAGAGCGACCAGGTCGTTTACGAGTATCTGAGCCGCGTCGGCGACGTGGCCCAGCAGCGGCAGTTGCCGTCGGCCACCCGGATGCGCCTGGTCGCCGACCTGCGGGGCGAGATCGACCGGCGCCGCGCGAAAGTCACCGTCGACTCGCCCGCCGCCGTCCGCCGCATCCTGACCCGCATGGGCAGCCCCGACGAGGTCGTGGCGGCGGCAGCGGAGAACACCGGCGGCGCACAGTGGAGTGCCGCCCCTGCCTCCGTCCCCGTGCAGCGTGACGCCGAGCCGGAGGAGCGGCCGAAGGGGATGTTGCGGCGCGTCGTCCCGCGGCCCCGCCCGGCACGGTCCGCCGAAGAGGCGCACCCGGCGCCCCCCGAGGGGCCGGCCCCGCCGCACCTGGCCGCCGGGTACGAGCTCGGGGACAGCGTCGTCCAGCCCGACTGGTGGCGGGTGGACAGCACCCCGTTCGGTGTGGGCGAGGAGGTGCCGGGCTTCGTGGGCGGCGTGGAACTGCCGGACCTGCTGAAGCCGCCGCAGCCGAGGAAGCCGGAGCTGGAGAAGACGGCCGCCGAGGAGGCCGAGCCGGCCGTCGAGGCCGTCGCCGAAGAGGCCGGGACCGGCACTCGCCGCCGCCTCCCCCGGCTGCCGGGCGGCAGTTGGAGCAACCCGCTGCTCCTCGCCGCCGCTGCTCTGCTCGTCGCGGGCGCCGTGCTCGGCAACTGGTTCGTGCTGCTCCTCGGCTGGCTCATCGCGTACGCCTCGCGCCGCCTGACCCAGGCCGAGACGAAGTGGGCCGTCATGGTCCTGCCCGGCCTCGCCGTCACGTCGGGCCTGGTGTGGCTCTGGGGCAGGATGAACGGCCGCTGGGGCACTCCGATCGCCGAGGGCCACATGAACGACGCGGTCTCCGAGACCTGGCCCTGGGTGGTGCGGGGCGCCGCGGTGGCGTCGGCGCTGTTCCTGGTGTGGCGTTCACAACGGCAGAGGCCGTAGGCACCGGGGGGCACGTCTGCCCGTCACCCGCCCTGGGCACAATGGCCCATATGGCACTCACCGTCGGTTTCGACCTGGACATGACCCTCATCGACTCCCGCCCCGGCATCCGCGCCTGCTACCAGGCGCTGTCCGAGCGGACGGGGACGTACATCGACGCCGATCTGACGGTCACGCGGCTCGGGCCGCCGCTGACCGATGAGCTGATCAACTGGTTCCCGGCCGAGGAGGTCGGGGACATGGCCGCTCTGTACCGGGAGATGTACCCGTCGATCGCCATCGCCGCGACCCCGGCGATGACCGGCGCCGCCGAGGCCATCGCGGCGGTACGGGAGGCCGGCGGGCGCGCGATAGTCGTCACCGCCAAGTACGAGCCCAACGCCAAGCTGCACCTCGCCCACCTCGGCATGGAGCCCGACGCGGTGATCGGCGATCTGTGGGCCGAACAGAAGGCGGAGGCGCTGCGCGAGCACGACGCGGGCGTCTATGTCGGCGACCACGTCGGAGACGTGCGCGGCGCCCGGACGGCCGGCGCGCTGTCCGTCGCGGTGGCCACCGGCCCCTGCCCCCCGGAGGAACTGCGCGCGGCGGGCGCGGACGTCGTCCTCGGCGACCTGACCGAATTCCCCGGGTGGCTTTCGGGCTACCGCCCCGCGCGCGCCTGACGCCGGCCGGCCGCCACGGAACGCAGCACTCCCGCTCCGGCCATCAGGAAACCGACCGCCATGAGCATGCTCAATCCGAACATGTACGTCGGAAAGGGCGTCGTCCCGAGGAACAGCGGGGCGACCGTGACCAGTGTGGCCACGGCGCCGATGAAGAAGACGATGGCACCGGCACGGACCAGACGGTCACCGGGCGCGGCGGAATTCGTTTGGGTTTTGTCAGGCACCGGACCAGGGTAGTTCCCAGCCCGAAGGAACAACCCGGTGACGTCTTGTCACCGGCCTGAAGAGCATTAGCCTTGGTACCGGCGGGTCCGTGCGGCCCGCCCGAGTGCTATCAAGAGCCGTTTCCCGAAGCAGTTTTCCGACGAGTACGAGGACGAGGACAGACGTGCCTACCGGCAAGGTCAAGTGGTTCAACAGCGAGAAGGGCTTCGGCTTTCTCTCCCGCGACGACGGCGGTGACGTCTTCGTCCATTCCTCGGTCCTCCCCGCCGGAGTCGAGACGCTCAAGCCCGGTCAGCGAGTGGAGTTCGGCGTGGTCGCCGGGCAGCGCGGCGACCAGGCACTGTCCCTGACGATTCTGGACCCGACCCCCTCCGTCGCCGCCGCGACGCGCAAGAAGCCGGACGAACTCGCCTCGATCGTCCAGGACCTCACGACCCTGCTGGAGAACATCACCCCGATGCTGGAGCGGGGCCGCTACCCCGAGCGGACCTCCGGCAAGAAGATCGCCGGCCTGCTGCGGGCGGTCGCCGACCAGCTGGACGTCTGAGACTCCCAGGGGTCCTCAGGGAAAACGCAGCGCGTTCGGGCCGAGGGGCGGTACGAGTCCCTCGGCCGCCGCTCGTGTCAGCAGTCCGCGTACGGCCGCGTAGCCGTCCTCGCCGAGGCCCGCCGTGAACTCGTTGACGTACAGCCCGATGTGCTGGTCGGCGACGGCCGGGTCCATCTCCTGGGCGTGCTCCATGACGTACGGGCGGGACACCTCGGGGTCGTCCCAGGCGGCGCGCACCGAAGTCCGGATGGAGTCGGCGAGCAGCCGCAGCTTCTGCTCGCCCAGCGACCGCTTGGCGATGATCGCGCCCAGCGGGATCGGCAGCCCGGTGGTGTGCTCCCAGTGCTCGCCCATGTCGGCGAGCTTGTGCAGGCCGTAGCCGCCGTAGGTGAAGCGCGCCTCGTGGATCACCAGCCCCGCGTCGACCTTCCCGTCCCGCACGGCCGGCATGATCTCGTGGAACGGCATGACGACGATCTCGCCGACCCCGTCGGCCAGCGTGTCGGCGGCCCACAGCCGGAACAGCAGATACGCGGTGGACTTCTCGCTGGGCACGGCGACCCTGCGCCCGGTGAGGTCGACGTCCGCCTCCCGCGTCAGCACCAGCGGCCCGCAGCCCCGCCCCAGGGCACCTCCGCAGGGCAGCAGCGCGTACTCGTCGAGGACGTACGGCAGCACGGCGTACGACACCTTCAGTACGTCGAACTCGCCGCGCTCGGCCATGCCGTTGGTGACGTCGATGTCGGCGAAGGTCACGTCGAGGGCGGGGGCGCCGGGGACCCGGTCGTGGGCCAGGGCGTCGAAGACGAAGGTGTCGTTCGGGCAGGGGGAGTACGCGATCTGCAACTGGTCACTGGTCATGCCGGTTCCAACTCTCCAGTACGGGCACGAGCTTCCCGAAACCCTCGGTCAAGGCCGCCAGGGCGTCCCCGATGCGCCAGGCGGCGCGGTCGCGCGGCCCGACGGGATTGGAGACCGCCCGGATCTCCAGTACGGGCACCCCGTGCGCGACGGCGGCCTCGGCGACACCGAAACCCTCCATGGCCTCGGCGAGAGCCGTGGGGTGCCGCTCGCGCAGCGCGGTGGCCCTGGCGGCCGTCCCGGTCACGGTGGACACGGTGAGCACGGCCCCGGCAGGGGCCCCGGCGGCCTCGGCGACCCGTCGTACGAGGTCCCCGGGCGGCTCGTGACGTACGGTCCCGAACCCGAGCTCCGAGACCGGCACGAACCCGTCGGGCGTCTCGGCCCCCAGATCGGCCGCGACGATCTCATCAGCGACGACGAGCGACCCCACGGGCGCCTCCGGCTGGAAGCCCCCTCCGATCCCGGCGGAGACGACGAGGTCGTAGGGGGTGCCCTGGAGGGCGGCGGCGGTGAGAGCTGAGGCGGTGGAGGCGGCGGCGAGGGCGGGCCCCACACCGGCGTCGATCACATCGACGACCACGCCGCCGCTGGTGCCGTGGGCCCCGAAGGCCTGTGCCACGGCGTCCCTCTCCACAGGAACAGCGGTGGCCACCAGTACCCGGCCGAGCCCAGCGGCAGCGATTACGCGTCCTTCTCCAGCTTGAAGTTCCACAGGCCGGAGGTGTCCTTCTCGCCCTCCTTGATGGAGACCAGCGTCGAGTCGCCCTGCGCGCCGTACTGGGCGTTGAAGAACACGCTGCCCGGGATGGTGCGGTACGTCTTGGTGCTGGCGTCGGTCAGCGGCTGACCGTTCATCAGGATCGTCCAGCCCTTGTCGGCGATCTCCGGGTCGACACCGAAGCGCACGGTCTCGTCCGGGTCGACCGAGATGGACTTGATGCCCTTGTCCTTCAGGCACTGCGTGAGGTCGGCGGGCTTCAGGGCGTCGCCCTCGCCGCCACAGGTGGCCTCGGAGTTCACCGAGTCGCTGCCCACGGTGACCGTGGCCATCGGCGTCGGCTTGTCACAGGCCGACAGGACGAGCAGTCCGGCGGATACGACACCGGCGACAGCGACGGCGCGGCGGCGTCGCACTACGGATTGCAACGTGTTCATGGGCGAAGGTTATCGGGCACACGACCGGGAGTGCCCACGCGGGGTACGGCGTGCCCGTACGGCTACGCCACGCGGGGTCGCGTCGCACTGCCGCGCCGGGCCGAGGCGATCAGCCCCCGTACGGTCGTCAGCCACCCGGTGCCGATGATCGCAGCGCCCACCGCCAGCCCGACCGGGCCGTTGAGCGGCAGCACGATGCCGACCGCCCCGCCGAGCACCCAGGCCATCTGCAGCAGGGTCTCGGACCGGGCGAAGGCCGAGGTGCGGACCAGCTCGGGCACGTCCCGCTGGATCAGCGCGTCCAGGGAGAGCTTGGCCAGGGCCTGTGCGAAGCCGGCCATCGCCGCCAGGCAGGCCACCAGGACCGCGCTGAAGAACACCGAGGCCAGCACCGCCACGCCCACCACACACGCCACCACCGTCACGATGATGATCTCCGGTGCCCGGGAGCGGAGCCACGCCCCGACCGCCGTGCCGAGCGCGTTGCCCGCGCCCGCCGAGACGCCCACGATCCCCAGGGACACGGCGGCGCTCTGGCCGGAGACCGGGTGCTCGCGGAGCAGGAAGGCCAGGAAGAAGATCAGGAAGCCGGTGAGGCAGCGGATCGAGGCGTTGGCGGCCAGCGCGTGGGTGACGGCCGGGCCGACCGTGCGCAGCCCGGGGCGCTTGACGGGCCTGCGGTGCGGGCCGTGCAGATGCTGTTCGTCCGCGGCCAGCAGCGCGGTGTCCTCGCCCTTGGCGGAGTCGACCTTGGGCGGCAGCGTGAACGACAGGATCGTCCCCGCGACGAAGAGCACGAAGGCGCCGAAGAGCGGCCAGCGCGGCCCGATCTGCTGGAGTCCGGCGCCGATCGGGGCGGCGATGCCGGTGGCGAGGAGCCCCCCGAGGGTGACCCGCGAGTTGGCCTTCACCAGGGAGAAGCGGGGTGGCAGCAGCCGGGGCACGACGGCGCTTCTGACCACGCCGTACGCCTTCGACGAGACGAGGACGCCGAGCGCGGCCGGGTACAGCTCGATACCGCCGGTGACGACGGCTCCGGACAGGACGATCGCGAGCAGCGCCCGGGCCAGCATCGCGCCGGCCATGGCCGCCCGGCGGCCGTGCGGGATGCGGTCGAGGAGGGGGCCGATCACCGGTGCGAGCAGCGTGAAGGGCGCCATGGTGATGGCGAGGTACAGCGCGACCCGGCCGCGGGCCTCGTCGGTGGGGACGGAGAAGAAGACGGTCGAGGCGAGGGCGACGGTGACCATGACATCGCCGGCGCCGTTCACGCCGTGCAGTTCGATCAGCTTGCCGAGGCCGGACTCGCCGGCGCCGTGCGCGTGGGTGGCCTTGCGGATGCCGCGGGCGGTGCCGGTCACCGGGAAGTGCAGGGCACGGCCGACCGCGCGGAGGGAGCCGCTCATCCGGCCCGGTCCGCTCAGTCGGCTGCTTCCCTTGACGGGCGTCTTCGCGGCTGCCACGACGTCATAGTGCCCCGAGAAGGCTGTGGGTAGTGCCATTACGGCTCGTATAGGGCCTGTGGGGTGACTGTCGGATGACTGCCCGGTCGTCGGGTCATGGGACCGTCGGTGTACGTGAAGTGGGGCGGAAGGGTAGCGTGCGTATCTCAGCCATCCCGCAAAATGGATGAAGGATGTCGACGCGGTCCCCCGGTCCGCTCCGTCCGCCCCCGCGCCGGGAGTGGCGCACTCGTGAGACGGCGTATGGAGAGAAGCGATACCTGTGAGCGCAGCGACAACGCGAAGCCGCACCCCTGACCGCCTGTGCGCCGAGGCCGTCGACCTCGCGCGCGCCGCAGCCGAGGAGGCCGCGGCGCCAGGGATCGTCGGCGAGCACGTAGGGACGGTCTCCGAGGGAGACCGCGTTGTCACGCACTTCTTCGAGTGCCGGGAGCTGGGGTACCGGGGCTGGCGCTGGGCCGTGACGGTGGCCCGGGCGTCCCGGGCGAAGATCGTCACGGTGGACGAGGCGGCGCTGCTGCCCGGCCCGGACGCGGTGCTCGCGCCCGAGTGGGTGCCCTGGAGCGAGCGGCTTCGCCCCGGCGACATGGGGCCGGGCGATCTGCTGCCCACGGACGCCGAGGACCTGCGTCTGGAGCCCGGCTACTCGGGCGAGGACGAGCCGGCGCCGAATTCCCCCGTGTCGCACGAGATGGCCGACCTGGTGGAGGCGGAGGACGCGGACGTCGCCGCGGGCCCCCCGTCCGGTTTCCTCCCGGTCATCCCGACCCGCGGCTCCATCACCGGAGTGGCGGAGGAGCTCGGCATGCGCCGGGCCCGCGTCCTGTCCCGCTACGGCCTGTACACCGCGGCCGACCGCTGGGAGGAGGCGTTCGGCCCCAAGACCCCCATGGCCCAGTCGGCCCCGGCGGCCTGCGTCACCTGTGGCTTCCTCGCCCCCATCGGCGGCTCCCTCGGCCAGGCCTTCGGCGTCTGCGCCAACGAGTTCTCCCCGGCCGACGGCCGCCTCGTCGCCCTCACCTACGGCTGCGGCGGCCACTCCGAGGCCGCCGTCATGCCCCGCCCCCCGCAGCCGCCCTCCCCGGTCATCGACGAGACCCGGGTCGACCCGTTCCCGCTGCGCCCGGCGCCGGACTCGGGGTCGGTGGCGGCGACGGCGGACGAGGACTCGGAGGAACTGGGGCACTCGTAGGCGTGTCCTCGCCCGGCCGTTGACCGGCTGCACGTCCTGTCCGCAGCAGGTATGAGGCGTAGTACGCCCAGCTCGCCGGCTTGTCCGGGCCTCGTCGCGCCGAAGGGCGGGCGAAGCCGACGCCGACTGCTTCCGCCGCGGGTTCCTGTGCGTGGGGGTGGGGTGCTCGCGGGACCGGGTACGGATTGAGCCCGGGGCGGGCGGCGTGCGCGGCCTGGTGTCCCAGGCGGTACCTTCTCCTCACGTCGACGAGGAGAAGGAACGGCAACGTGAGCAGCAAGTTCGTGCGGCCCGCCGCCGAGGGGGCCGATCCGTTCGGTACCGCGCGTCTGCGCCGCGGTGTCCTCGACGCCTGGGCCACCAGCCCCGCCCGGTTCCGTGAGGACGCCAACGCCGAGGAGGACCTGGTCCTCGGCGGCTACCGGGACCGGCTCGTCGTCGAGCTCGCCCAGAACGCCGCCGACGCCGCGGCCCGGACCGGAGTGCCGGGACGGCTGCGGCTCACCCTGCGGGACGGCGTTCTCGTCGCCGCCAACACCGGCGCACCCCTGGACGCGGCCGGTGTCGAGTCGCTGTCCACGCTGCGGGCGTCGGCGAAGCGGGAGAACCAGGAGCAGGCCGTCGGACGCTTCGGGGTCGGCTTCGCCGCCGTCCTGTCCGTCACCGACGAGCCGGCCGTCGTCGGCCGGCACGGCGGCGTCCGCTGGTCCCTGGCCGAGGCCCGGGAGCTGGCCGCCGAGACCGCCCGGCACAGCCCCGGACTCGGGGACGAGGTCCGTCGGCGGGACGGCCACGTACCGCTGCTGCGGCTGCCGTTCGCCGCCGAGGGCACCGCCCCCGCCCCGTACGACACCGCCGTCATCCTGCCTCTGCGCGACGACCCCGCCGCCGACCTCGCCGAGCGGCTGCTGCACGCCGTCGACGACGCGCTGCTGCTCGCCCTCCCCGGCCTCGACGAGGTCGTCGTGGAGGTCAACGGGGAGAGCCCCAGGACCATCACCCGCCGTACCGACGGGGCCTTCACCGTCGTCGACGACTCCGAGGGCGGCGTCACCCACTGGCGGACCGCGGTCGCGCACGGCCCGCTCACCCCCGACCTGCTCGCCGACCGGCCCGTCGAGGAGCGGCTGCGGCCGCGGTGGTCCGTCACCTGGGCCGTGCCCGTCGACAGCGACGGCAGCCCGGCCCGGCCCCGCACCAGCCCGGTCGTGCACGCGCCCACCCCGAGCGACGAGCCGCTCGGTGTCCCGGCGCTGCTCATCGCCTCGTTCCCGCTGGACTCCACCCGCCGGCACGCCGCCCCCGGGCCGCTGACCGACTTCCTCGTCCAGCGCGCGGCCGACGCGTACGCCGAGATCCTCGGCGACTGGCGGCCGGTGACCACCGGGATCATCGGCCTCGTGCCCGGCCCGCTCGGCAAGGGCGAGCTGGACGGCGCCCTGCGCCAGGCGATCCTGGAGCGGCTGCCCCGCACCTCCTTCCTCCCCTCCGCCGCCGAGCCCGGCGAGCACGACGGCGACGACGACCTGCCCGACTCCCTGCGCCCCCGCGACGCCGAGATCGTCGAGGGCGCGGGCGCGGACACCGTGCGGGTCCTCGCCGAGGTGCTGCCCACCCTGCTGCCCGGCGGGCTGGAGCGGCGCGCCGAGCTGCGGACCCTGGGCGTCGCCCGCGTCCCGCTGACCGACGCGATCGACCGGCTCGCCGGTCTCGAGAAGGACCCCGGCTGGTGGCGGCGGCTCTACGACAGCCTCGCCGGAGTGGACCCCGACCGGCTGTCGGGCCTTCCGGTGCCGCTCGCGGACGGCCGTACCACGATCGGCCCCCGGCAGGTCCTCCTGCCCAGCGCGGAGGCCGCCGGTATCGACCCCGAGGTGCTGGCCCGGCTCGGCCTGAAGGTCGCCCACCCGGACGCCGCCCACCCGCTCCTGGAGAAGCTCGGCGCCCTGCCCGCCACCCCGCGCGCCGTGCTCACCACCCCGCAGGTGCGGGCCGCCGTCGCCGCGTCCCTGGACGACGACGGCGGGGTGAACTGGGAAGAGGACACCCTCGACGCCGACGAACTGGCCGACACCGTGCTCGCGCTGGTGCGGGACGCCGGTCTGGAGCCCGGCGACGAGCCCTGGCTCGGCGCCCTCGCCCTGCCCGACGAGGACGGCGAACCGGCCCCCGCCTGCGAACTCGTCTTCCCCGGCGGCCCCTTCGCCCAGGTGATGCGCGAGGGCGAACTCGCCGCCGTGGACACCGAGCTGGCCGACAGGTGGGGCGAGCAGCCGCTCGCCGCCTGCGGGGTCCTGGTGAACTTCGCGCTGGTCCGCGCCACCGACGTCGTCCTCGACCCGGATGAACTGGAGCCCCGCGAGGGCGACTTCGCCGAGCCCGACGACGCGGGCCTGCTGGACGCCGTCGACGTGTGGTGCGAGGACATCCTCGACCGTTTCCCCGACAGCCCGGTCCCGCCGGTCGCCACGGAGATCATCGCCGTACGGGATCTGGACCTGGTCGACGAGGACAAGTGGGCCCAGGCACTGGCCCTGCTGTCGCAGCCGCCCTTCCGGGACGCCATCGTCGAGCCCGTGCGGATCCTGCTGCACGACGGGACCCACGAGGCCGTGCGGCCGTACGCGGCGTGGTGGCTGCGCGGGAACCCGGTGCTCGACGGCCGCCGCCCGGCCGGACTGCGCGCCGCCGGCGGCGACCCACTCCTGCGCGGGCTGTACGACGAGGCCGACGCCACCGGCTTCGAGGACGAGCAGGTGCTGCGGGCGCTGGGCGTACGGACGTCCGTCGCCGCGCTGCTGGACGAGCCCGGCGGGGCCGCCGAGCTGCTCGACCGGCTCGCCGAGCCCGAGCGCGAGGTGGCGGACGCCCAGCTGCACGCCCTCTACGGCGCCCTGGCCGAGCTGGACCCCGAGCAGGTGACCCTGCCGGACGAGCTGCGCGCGGTCGTCGACGGCCGGGTGGAGGTCGTGGACGCGGCCGACGCCGTGGTCGTCGACTCGCCCGACCTGCTGCCCTTCACCTCGGGCGTCCCGCTGCTGCCGGTCCGCCCCGCCCGGGCCGCCGAGCTCGCCGAGCTGTTCCAGGTGCGGCGGCTGAGCGAGTCCGTCACCGGGGAGGTCGGCTCCGAGGGTGTCGAGCACGACGTACCGGAGCCGGTGCGGGTGCTGCTCGGCCGGCTGACCCCGGCCTCCTACGTCGAGCACGAGGAACTCGTCGTCGACGGCGTGGAGATCGACTGGCGGCTGACGAACGACGGCGTCCTGCACGCCGCCACCCTGGAGGGCGTCGCCGCGGGGCTGGCCTGGGCGGCCGGGCAGTGGCCGCGACGGTTCGAGGTGGCGGCGCTGCTGGAGGATCCGTCCCGGACGGAGGAGCTGGCGCGGGACCGGTGGTTCGACTGAGCCGAGCCTCAGGGGGCACTTCGGCGGCTCGTGAAAACTCCCGCACAAACTTTTCACTTGTCGTACAACCATGCGCACTGTTCGCGAATCTGATCACTTGAGTCAACAGACTCCATGATCACTTGGGCCCCAGGAGCCGACGACGAGCGCCGGGGCCCTCTCCACCTGGAGAACGCATGCGCATCCGAGCCACCGTGGCCGCCGTCACCGGCGCCCTGGCCCTGTCCGCTCTCGCCGTGCCGGCCGCGCAGGCCGCCGACGTGCCGTGGTCCTCGGGCAGGACCGCCTTCGGCGCGGCCACCGCCGACGGCACCGTCGGCACCGCCGCCGAACTCGATGTCACCTTCTCGAACATGAAGGTGAACAGCGGCAAGAACATCGTCGTCGGCACCACGAACGCGGTCAAGGTCCCGGTCACCTACACCCTGACGCACCCCGCCGACCTGGACACCGGTGCCGACAACTTCGCCAACGGCCCGCTCATCTACAAGGGCAGCTCGGCGGAGACCGCGACCAACATGCTGATCAGCGACGAGCCGGCCACCTGCACCGCCGCCTCGTCGACCAAGCTCAGCTGCAAGGGCGTCATCACCATCCGCCCCGCCGACGGCGACCTGTCGAGCGACGAGGCCGGCACGTGGAACGCGGGCG
Organism: Streptomyces sp. CA-179760; assembly: GCF_050937045.1. Classification (NCBI taxonomy): domain Bacteria; kingdom Bacillati; phylum Actinomycetota; class Actinomycetes; order Kitasatosporales; family Streptomycetaceae; genus Streptomyces; species Streptomyces sp. CA-179760. The sequence continues at coordinate 4,371,002 of NZ_JBNJLZ010000001.1, read as the reverse complement.
GCCTCGCCCTCGCCGGCGAAGAGGACGTCAAGGTCCAGGGCGGTCTCGGCGCCGTCCGGGTCCAGCGCTACTCCAAGCTGACGGTCAACGCCACGCCCGAGCCGGTGAAGAAGGGCAAGACCATCACCGTCACCGGCAAGCTGTCCCGCGCCAACTGGGACGACAACAAGTACCACGGCTACACCAACCAGCCGGTGAAGCTGCAGTTCCGTAAGAAGGACTCCAGCACCTACACCACGGTGAAGACCATCAAGTCCAACTCCACGGGCGAGCTGAAGACCACGGTCAAGGCCTCAGTGGACGGCTACTTCCGCTACTCCTTCGCGGGCACGAACACCACCCCGGCGGTCAACGCGACGGGTGACTTCGTCGACGTGAAGTAAGAACGCGCCCCTTCAGGGGCGCGGGGAACCGCGCGGCCGGCCACACCGAGCGCTAAGGGGTCCTAACAAAGGCGTTGGACATGCCGGTGGGTGATGAGGCAGGTGGCGAGTCCGAGGAAGGCTTCGTGGATGTCGTCGCGTCGCTCCCAGCGGATCCGCAGTCGGCGGAAGCCGTGCAGCCAGGCGATCGTGCGCTCGACCACGTAGCGGAAGACGCCCAGGCCCGAGCCGTGTTCGACGCCTCGTTCGGCGATGACCGGGCGGATCCCGCGAAGCCGAAGGAGGCGGCGGTACTTGTCGTGGTCGTAGCCGCGGTCGGCGAGGAGTGCGTCTGGCCGGTGTCTGGGGCGGCCGACAAGGCCGGCCACTGCCGGAACCTTGTCCAGCAGGGGCAGCAGCTGGGTGACGTCGTTGCGGTTTCCGCCGGTCAGCGACACCGCGAGCGGGATGCCCTGGCCGTCGGTGAGGACATGGTGCTTGCTGCCCGGCCGTGCGCGGTCGACCGGGCTGGGTCCGCTTTTGGGCCGCGCCGAGCGGCCCGCACGTGGGAGGAGTCGATCACCGCCCGCGACCAGTCCAGCTTCTTCGCGGCCCGCAGCCTTTGCAGCAGCACCAGGTGCAGTTCGTCCCACACGCCGGCCTCGTTCCAGGCGGCCAGGCGCCGCCAGCACGTCATGCCGGATCCGAAGCCCAGCTCCTGGGGCAGGTACTCCCACTGGATGCCGGTGTGCAGCACGAACAGAATCCCGCACAGGGCCTGCCGGTCGGGGACCCGCGGCCTGCCCTCCACCAGCTTGGGACCCGGCTCGGGCAGCAACGGCTCAATGAGCGACCACAGTTCATCCGACACGATCCATGGCCGCGACTGTCGTTTCCCCACGAACAGCCCAACGACCACCCAAGCCGAAAGTCACATGATCAACAACTTCTGTTAGGACCTCTAAGCGGGAACGCGGCGGTCCACCCACCTCCAGGTGAGTTCCAGGGTGGCCGCCGCTGCCACCGCGATGCCGACCGCGATCCACGGCATCGTCATGCCGACCAGCTTCAGCGCGAAGAAGTGCTGGAGCCACGGCACCACCAGGACCAGCAGGAACGCCCCGGCCATCGATGCCACCAGGGCGATGCGCCACCAGGTGTAGGGGCGGGCGATGATCGCCAGGACCCACATCGAGATCAGGAAGAGCGTCAGCGTCGCGGCGCTGGTCTCCGCGTCCAGCGCGCCCCCGCCCGTGTAGTGCTCCCGGGCGATCAGATACGTCGCGAAGGTCGCCACCGCGGCCACCACCCCGCCGGGGATCGCGTACCGCATGACCCGCCGTACGAAGTTCGGCTTGGCGCGCTCCTTGTTGGGCGCGAGCGCGAGGAAGAACGCCGGGATGCCGATCGTCAGCGTCGACAGCAGGGTCAAGTGGCGCGGCAGGAACGGGTACTCGACCTGTGAGCACACCACCAGGACGGCCAGCAGCACCGAATAGACCGTCTTGACGAGGAACAGCGTCGCCACGCGCGTGATGTTGCCGATCACCCGGCGCCCCTCGGCCACCACCGACGGAAGCGTGGCGAAGCTGTTGTTCAGCAGCACGATCTGCGCCACCGCCCGGGTCGCCTCCGAGCCGGAGCCCATCGCCACGCCGATGTCGGCGTCCTTCAGGGCGAGGACGTCGTTCACCCCGTCGCCCGTCATCGCGACCGTGTGACCACGGGACTGCAGAGCCCCCACCATGGTCCGCTTCTGCTGCGGAGTGACCCGCCCGAACACCGTGTTGTCGTCGAGGGCCCGGGCCATTCCGTCCCCGTCGGCGGGCAGCCGGCGGGCGTCCACGGTGGTGCCGGACAGCCCGAGCTTGGAGGCGACCGCGCCGACCGACACCGCGTTGTCGCCGGAGATGACCTTGGCCCGGACGTTCTGGTCGGCGAAGTAGCTCAGTGTGTCCGCCGCGTCGGGCCGCAGCCGCTGCTCCAGGACGACCAGGGCGGTCGGCTTCGCCCCCTCGGTCACCTCGGCGTCGTCGAGGTCGCGTGCGACCCGGGCGAGCAGCAGCACCCGCAGGCCCTGCTCGTTCAGCCGCCCCGTTTCCGCGAGGGCGGGGTCGTCGTCGGGCAGCAGGACGTCCGGTGCCCCGAGCAGCCAGCTGCTCGTCCGGCCGTCCGGCTCGGCGAACGCGGCGCCGCTGTACTTGCGGGCCGAGGAGAAGGGCAGCGCCTGGGTGCAGCGCCACCGCTCGCCGTCCGGGTAGGCGTCGATGATCGCCTTCAGGGAGGCGTTCGGACGCGGGTCCGACTCGCCGAGGGCGCCGAGGACCTGTCGTACGTACGTCTCATCGGCGTCCTGCAGCGGCCGCAGCTCGGTGACGTCCATGCCGCCCTCGGTGAGGGTGCCGGTCTTGTCGAGGCAGACGGTGTCGACCCGGGCCAGGCCCTCGATCGCGGGCAGCTCCTGGACCAGGCACTGCTTGCGGCCGAGGCGGATCACGCCGATGGCGAAGGCGACGGAGGTGAGCAGGACCAGCCCCTCGGGGACCATGGGGACGATGCCGCCGACCGTGCGGGCGACGGAGTCGTCGAAGGCGTTCTCCTTCACGAAGAGCTGGCTGATGATCAGGCCGATCGCGGTCGGGACCATCATCCACGTGACGTACTTGAGGATCGTGGAGATGCCGGAGCGCAGCTCGGACTGGACGAGGGTGAAACGCGAGGCCTCCTCGGCCAGCTGGGCGGCGTACGCCTCCCAGCCGACCTTCGTCGCCTGGAAGGCCCCGCCGCCCGCGACCACGAAACTGCCCGACATCACCTGGTCGCCGGGGCCCTTGACCACCGGGTCGGCCTCGCCGGTGAGCAGCGACTCGTCGATCTCCAGGCCATCGGCCTCGACGCAGACGCCGTCGACCACGACCTTGTCGCCGGGGCCGATCTCGATCAGGTCGTCGAGGACGATCTCGGATGTGCTGACCTGCGAGGCATCCCCGTCCCGGCGGACGGTGGGCCGCACCTCGCCGATCAGCGCGAGGGAGTCCAGCGTCTTCTTCGCCCGCCACTCCTGGACGATCCCGATGCCGGTGTTGGCGAGGATCACGAAGCCGAACAGGCTGTCCTGGATCGGCGCGACGACCAGCATGATCAGCCACAGGATGCCGATGATCGCGTTGAAGCGGGTGAAGACGTTCGCGCGGACGATGTCGACGGTGGAGCGGCTGCTGCGCACCGGTACGTCGTTGACCTGGCCGCGCGCCACGCGTTCGGCGACCTGAGCGCCGGTCAGGCCCGTCACCGGGGAGGTGACCCGCGCCGGTCGTGCGGAGTCGAGCCGGGCACCCGCGTCGAGATGCGTCATGCATTCGACAGTACGTGCGGATTTGCCGCTTCACATGCTGAATGTGGGGAAGATCCGACCTGGGGAGGACGGGTGTCGTGCCCTGGTCGTACGGCAGTTGTACGCCGTCGGCTCGCCGTCGGACCCTGGTGCCGAGCCCCGGTTTCAGCCTGCCCGGCGTGCGGTGATCAGCAGGTACTCCCACTCCAGAACCGTCCCGCCCGCGTCCGTTCCCAGGTCGCCGTCGCGGCCGAGGTCCACCAGGGCGCGGTCCAGGGCGGCGACGCGGTCGGGGTCGTCGGCGATGTTCTTGTAGACGGCGATCGTCGGGCCGTAGCGCTCCTTGAAGTAGTCCCGGAACGCCTCGGGTGTCGCGAAGCGGTCGACCCTGGCGGTCCCGCGCTCGGCGTGGACGTCCGTGACCCGGTCGCCGAGGAGTGCGCGCACATGGTTCTCGTCTCCCCAGAGCGGGGGCGGCTGGGCGCCGGGCGGGGGCGGTGGCGCGTACGGCTTCATCGTGGCGAACATCCGGCCGATGAAACCCTGGGGTGTCCAGCTCAGCAGGCCGATGGTGCCGCCCGGCCGGCAGACGCGGACGAGTTCGTCGGCGGCCTGCTGGTGGTGCGGGGCGAACATGACGCCGACGCAGGACAGCACGGTGTCGAACCCCGCGTCGCCGAAGGGCAGGGCCTCGGCGTCGGCCTCCTGCCAGGTGAGGTGCGCGCCCTGCTTCTCGGCCGCGAGGCGGCCCGCCCCGAACAGTTCCGGGGTCAGGTCGGAGGCGATGACGTCCGCGCCGGCCAGGGCGGCCGGGATCGCGGCGTTGCCGCTGCCGGCGCCGACGTCCAGGACGCGGTGGCCGCGGCGTACCCCGCATGCCTCGACCAGGACCGCTCCCAGGCCGGGGATGACCTCGGCGGCCAGGGACGGGTAGTCGCCCTGGGCCCACATCGCCCGGTGCTTGGCCTTCAGGGCCCGGTCCGCGTCGACCGCGCTGTTCTGCGTTGTCATGGCTGCGCTCCTCACCGGTTCCGGGCGTTCGTCGCCTCCCCTTGAGCGTAGGGAGGGGGCGGGGCTGTGTCTCGCCGGAGGGCGAAGGAGGGGGCGGGTGCGTCTCGGCTCGGCGGCCGACGCGGGCCCGCCGGGCCTACTGGGCCGAGGGGGTCGAGCGGGTCGGGGGAGTGGTCGTCGGGTCCTGGGCCGCGGCTCGCTTGATCGCGGCGTCGCGCTTGCGGACGTACCAGATGCCGAACAGGCCCAGACCGCTTCCGGCCAGGCAGGTCCAGATCCACCAGGTATGGCCGTGGTCGTCGAACCAGCCATAGAAGGGGAGCTGCACCAGGAAGAGGAGGAACCACAGAATCGTGCCGCCGATGATGGTGGCGACCACGGGGCCCTCCAGGGGCTCCGGCGCCTCGTGCCTGGGGGTCCACTTCGCCATGGGGACAGCTTACGAGGCGATCAGGTCTACGCGCGGAGATGGTCGTTCGGGGTTTATATGTTCATACTGAAACGGTTTGTGTCTGACCACTTCTCTTCGTAGGAAACACCAAACACATGTCGTCCTCGGCTCCTGCCCAGGTCCCCGCCCCTGAACAGCCGGGAGCCGGGCCCACGTACGGCGCACTCGACCGCTTCTTCCGGATCTCCGAGCGGGGCAGCACCCTGTCCCGCGAGGTCCGGGGTGGTCTCGCCACCTTCTTCGCGATGGCCTACATCATCGTGCTGAACCCGATCATCCTCGGCAGCGCCAAGGACATGTACGGTCACCAGCTCGACAACGGCCAGCTCGTGACCGCGACCGCACTGACCGCCGCGCTCACCACCCTTCTCATGGGTGTCATCGGCAATGTGCCGATCGCGCTCGCCGCCGGGCTGGGTGTGAACTCCGTCGTCGCGCTGCAGCTCGCCCCGCGCATGTCCTGGCCGGACGCGATGGGCATGGTGGTTCTCGCCGGGTTCGTCGTGATGCTGCTGGTCGCCACGGGGCTGCGCGAGCGGGTCATGAACGCCGTCCCCTTCGGGCTGCGCAAGGCCATCTCCATCGGTATCGGCCTGTTCATCATGCTGATCGGGCTGGTCGACGCCGGGTTCGTCTCGCGTATCCCGGATGCCGCGCAGACGACCGTGCCGCTGCAGCTGGGTGGGGACGGTCACCTCAACGGCTGGCCGGTGCTGGTCTTCGTGCTGGGGGTGCTGCTGACGCTCGCGCTGATCGTGCGCAAGGTGTCCGGCGCGATCCTGATCTCGATCGTCGCCATGACGGTGGTGGCGGTGGTGATCGAGGCCGTGGTCGACGTGCCGAGTTGGGGGCTGACCACTCCGAAGTGGCCCGGGAACCCCGTCGCCAGTCCTGACTTCGGGCTGGTCGGACAGGTCAGTCTGTTCGGCGGATTCGAGAAGGTCGGCATGCTCACCGGCGTGCTGTTCGTCTTCACCGTGCTGCTGTCGTGCTTCTTCGACGCGATGGGCACGATCATGGGCGTCTCCGACGAGGCCAAGCTGACGGACGCGCAGGGGCAGATGCCCGGCATCAACAAGGTGCTGCTGGTGGACGGCTTCGCGGTCGCCGCCGGTGGTGCCAGCTCCTCCTCGGCCACGACCGCCTTCGTCGAGTCCACCGCCGGGGTCGGCGAGGGTGCCCGTACCGGCCTCGCGAACGTCGTCACCGGCGGGCTCTTCGCCCTCGCCCTGTTCCTGACGCCGGTCGCCACGATGGTGCCGTCCCAGGCCGCCACCCCGGCCCTGGTCGCGGTCGGCTTCCTGATCCTGTCCGGCTCGGTCAAGGAGATCGACTGGGCGGACTACACGATCGCCGTCCCGGCCTTCGTGACGATGCTGATGATGCCGTTCACGTACTCGATCACCAACGGCATCGGCATGGGCTTCATCACCTTCGTGGTGCTGCGCCTGGCGGCCGGCCGGGGCCGGGAGGTTCCGACCGCGATGTACGCGGTGGCGGCGGTGTTCGGGTTCTACTACCTGATGCCCGCGCTGGGGCTCACGTGAGCCGGGGCGGGATCGTCAGGTGAGCCGGGGCAGGGTTCTCGGGTGACTCCGTAGAACCTTTCCGTCTCCTCGACGGCGGTCTGGAACCGTTCGTCGAAGTCATCTCGAATGAGCGTCCGGACGACATAGTCCTGGACGCTCATTCCCCTTTTCGCGGCATGGTGCCGGAGCCGGTCGAGCAGGTCGTGGTCTATTCGCAGGCTGAGCACGCTGGTCCCCATGGGCATGAGGGTCGCGGCAACCTTCGGTGCAGTGGGTCGCGTTCCGCCGTCGCGTCACCCATATGAGTGATGTCACGGGTAAGTGGCCAGGGTCACGGGCATTTCTGCGTGTCCCCGGTGTTCTTTAGCGAGAGTAATGAGTTACGCTAAAGAACATGCCGGACCTCAGCCATGGCGACGACGTAGCCGCCGTGAACTCCCTCCGATCCGCCGTGATGCGGCTGTCCCGTCGCCTCAAGCACCAGCGTGTCGACGAGTCGCTCAGCCCCACCGAGATGTCGGTGCTCGGCACCCTGTCCCTCTGCGGCAGGGCCACACCGGGCGAGCTCGCCCGCAAGGAACACGTCCAGCCGCCGTCGATGACCCGCATCGTGGCGCTGCTGGAGGCGAAGGGGCTGGTCCGTCTGGAGCCGCACCCCGAGGACCGGCGCCAGAAGGTCGTGACGCGCACCGAGCAGGCGGAAACGATGCTCGAGGAGAGCCGCCGCAAGCGGAACGCTTTCCTGGCCACGCTGGTCGAGGACCTGGACGAGGACGAGTGGGCGAAACTCCGCGCCGCCGCCCCCGTGCTGGAGAAGCTCGCGCACCTGTAAGTCACAGCAAGGAGGCGAACCCTTTTGAGTACGGGACCCGGAGCAGCTTCCGTCCCCGCACCTGATCCCCACGACTCCCCGCCCACCCCCGACACCGCCGCCTCCGACGCCCGGTCCGCCCGCAGGTCCTCGATGTTCTCCTCCCTGAAGGTGAGGAACTACCGCCTGTTCTTCCTGGGACAGGTCGTCTCCAACATCGGCACCTGGATGCAGCGCATCGCCCAGGACTGGCTGGTCCTCAGCCTCACCGGTTCCTCCGCGGCCGTCGGTATAACGACCGCGCTGCAGTTCCTGCCGATGCTGCTCTTCGGCCTCTACGGCGGTGTCCTCGTCGACCGGCTGCGCAAGCGGCCCACCCTGCTCGTCACCCAGTCGTCGATGGGCCTCACCGCCCTCGCCCTCGCCGTCCTCACCCTCACGGGCCAGGTCCAGGTGTGGCACGTGTATGTCGCCGCCTTCGCGATGGGTCTGGCCACGGTCGTCGACAACCCGGCCCGGCAGTCCTTCGTCTCCGAACTGGTCGGGCCCGGACAGCTGCAGAACGCGGTCAGTCTGAACTCCGCCAACTTCCAGTCCGCCCGGCTGGTCGGCCCCGCTGTCGCGGGTCTGCTGATCACCGGCGTCGGCACCGGCTACGCCTTCCTCTTCAACGGCCTGTCCTTCGTCGCTCCGCTCACGGGCCTGCTGCTGATGCGCGCCCGCGAGCTGCACGCCGTGGAGCGCGCCCCGCGCGGCAAGGGGCAGTTGAGAGAGGGCGTCCGCTATGTCACCGGCCGCCCGGAACTGATCTGGCCGATCGTCCTGGTCGGGTTCGTCGGCACCTTCGCCTTCAACTTCCCCGTCTACCTCTCGGCCTTCGCGGACGACGTGTTCCACGCGGGCGCCGGCGCCTACAGCATGTTCAACACGCTGATGGCGGTCGGCTCGGTCGCGGGCGCGCTGCTCGCCGCGCGTCGCGGTACGGCCCGGCTGCGGCTGCTGATCGCGGCGGCCCTGGTCTTCGGAGCGCTGGAGATCGTGGCGGCGACGACGCCGACGCTGTGGCTGTTCGCGTTGCTCATGGTTCCGCTGGGCCTGTTCGGGATGACGGTCAACGTCACGACGAACACCAGCATCCAGATGTCCACCGACCCGGCCATGCGCGGCCGTGTCATGGCCCTCTACATGATGGTCTTCCTCGGTGGGTCCCCGGTCGGCGCCCCGATCGTCGGCTGGATCACCGACACGTACGGCGCTCGGGTGGGCCTCGCGGCGGGCGGTGCGGTGGCGGCGGTGGCGGCGGCCGTGATCGGCCTGATCCTGGCCCGTGTCGGCAATCTGCGGCTGTCGGTGGGCTGGCACCACGGACACCCACAGGTGCGTTTCGTACCCCGGGAGCAGCAGGAGGCGCTGGCTCCGGCGGCGTAGGACGGCGTAGTCCCGGCTTCAGTTTCGGCTTCAGTCCGGCTTCAGCCCCGGGGGAACTCGCCGGTCTTCAGGACGAGCCCGACCACCGTTCCGGTCAGGTCGATCTCGTCCTCGAAGTCCAGGCTCAGCTCGCCCCGGTACTCGCCGTCCTTCGGCTGGGTGTGCAGGTGCCAGCGGCCGGTGTACGGATCCATCTTGATTGCGGGCAGGGTGCTCGGTCCTTCAGGGCCGGGGTGAATGCCCGTTCCCGCGGAGCGGGGCAGGGAAGCCGAATCGCCGTCAGGGCGATTCGGTGTTGTTGTCCAGATGCTGGGGGCCGGCACCGGGCGGGTGGTGGTGACGGCGTTGGAGGTCCTGGGGTTGGTTGCTGGTGCCGGCCGGGTGTGGTCACTCGTGCGGGTGAGTGTGATCGATGGTGTGCGCGGCTGGGGAACGTGCGGTCTAGGTTCGCGGCGTGGCACGGTTTCGGATGTACCCGACGAGCGAGCAGGAGCAGCAGATGCTGCTGCACTGCGCGCACGCCAGGTATGTCTGGAACCTTGCCGTGGAGCAGCACGCGCACTGGCGGCGGGACAAGGCGCACCATCGGCCCGACGGCAAGCGCACCGGAGCTCCCTCGTTCGCGGAGCAGTGCCGTCAGCTCACCGAGGCCCGGGCTGCCAGTGAGTGGCTGCGCGCCGGGAACCAGACCGTCCAGACGCAGGCACTGAAGGATTTCACCAGGGCCAAGGCCGCGCGTTTCACGTCCGGGTTCGGTGAACCGACCTGGCGCAGGAAGTTCGGGCACGAGGGCTTCCGTGTCATCGGCGACGATCGTGTACCCGAGTACGAGCCGGACGGTCGGCCGCTCATCAATTCCAAGACTGGCAAGCAGGTCATGGGCCGCGCCGTCGCCGTGCAACAGCTCAACCGGCGGTGGGCGCAGGTGAAGGTGCCGGGATGTGGATGGGTCCGCTTCCGCCTCAGTGTCAAAGGCAAAGGCGCCAGGCTTCCCGCGGCGAAGACGTTCCGCGTCACCTACCGCAACGGTCAGTGGCACATCGCCTTCGCTGTCATCCCCGACCCGATCGACAAGCCGGGCACGGGCGAGGCCATCGGCATCGACCGGGGTGTGACCATCACCGCCGCCCTCTCCGACGGGCGGACGCTGAACTGCCCGCAGCTCACCACCCGCGAGCGCGCCCAGATCCGCAAGCACCAGCGCCGCGCCGCCCGTGCCCCCAAGGGCAGCGAGCGCAAGACGGCCGCGTACGCGAAGGTGGCCAGACTCAAGGCCAGGGAGGCGAACCGGCGTAAGGACTGGTGCGAGAAGACCTCGACCATGCTCGCCCGCTCCTATGACCTGGTGCGGTTCGAGAAGCTGAACATCAAGACGATGACCGCCAAGGCCAAGGCGAAGCCCGACCCAGGCCAGCCCGGCCAGTACCTCAAGAACGGCCGGGCGGCCAAGGCCGGGCTGAACCCGGGGCATCCTCGCCCAGGGGTGGGGCCTGCTGCGCCAGCGCACCGGGCACAAAGCACCCGGACGCGTCGAAGACGTCCCCGCCCCCTACACGTCCCTGCGGGGCAGTGCCTGCGGATGGATCGACAAGAACTCGCGCAAGAGCCAAGCCGAGTTCGTCTGCTCCTCCTGCGGCTTCACCTGCAACGCGGACACCAACGCCAGTATCAACGTCGCGGCAGGACAGGGCGGGATCCCCCGTCCCCGGCAGTCAGCCGGTGCCGGAGGGGTGACAACGGCCACAAGCCGTTCGAGCGCCCGTGAACTTCAACCCACATGGGTTGGAATCCCCCTCTTTTAAGAGGGGGAGGATGTCAAGATCAGGTACACCGGCACGCCGGCCGTGGCGTAGGCGTCCTTCTTGAGGCCGTAGTCATTGGCGGCGGTCTTCCTGGAGATGATCTCGGCGACGAACTCGACGTCCTGGTAGCGCCACAGGCCCTTCGCGTTCTTCGCCGCGCCCTCCGCCATCACGGTGATGTCGGAGGCGAAGCCGTTGAGATGACCCGGGTAGTCGACACGGACGTCGGACTTCACGCGCTTGCGCGGATACTTGGTGCGCAGCTGGTCGTAGACGTCCGCGATGATGTCCCAGTGGGTGTCCCGCTGAGGCGCCGTGAAGATGTTCCCCCCGACGATCTCGACCTTGTAGCCCTCGGGGACCGGCATCGTCTCCACCCACTCGAACATCGTGTCGAGGGTGAGTTCACCGCTGCTGTCGGCCATCTCGATCCTGTCTGCAAGGACGGTCATCGTGGCGCTCCTCCCCGGCCGCACCCGGGGATGGAGCCGGCCGCGCGGTACAACGATACGCACGGTGACCCGGACACGCCCGGGTCCGGCGACCGCCTAAACCCTCCGGGCCAGCAGCTGGCCGGGCCAGTCGTTCTCGCCGACCGTGAAGGCCTCGGTGCGGGTGAAGCCGTTCGCCTCGTAGTAGCGGACGAGCTTGCCGTCGTCGCCGGCGTAGCAGTCCACCCGGAGGAGACCCACCCCGGCCCGGCGGGTCTCCTCGGCGGCGTGGGTGAGGAGCGCGCTGCCCAGGCCGTGGCCCTTGAAGCGGCGGTCGGAGGCCAGCCAGTGGATGTACCGCTCGGGTTCGCCGGGCGGTGAGAGGTGGGACAGGTAGGCGCCGGGCGAGCCGGTGAGGGTGAGGGTGGCGGCCGGGACGCCGTCGGCCTCGGCCAGGAACACGCTGCCCTCGCCCATGTACCGGCCGACCGACTCCACCGTCGTCGGGCTCTGAGACAGGGGCTTCGTCCCCACTGGCCCGTGCGACCCTGCGCGACCAGCCACTCCACACAGCTGTCGAGCATCCCGAGTATCGCGGGAATGTCGTCGGGACCGCCTTCTCTGATGGTGATCTCCATGGCCTCATGGTGCCAGGCTGGGCCCCATGAGAGTCTTCGCCGCTGTACTGCCCCCCGACGAGGTGACCCGTGAACTCGGCACCGTCGTGGACGAGTTGCGGAAGCTGCCCGGAGCGGACGGGATGCGCTGGACCGGCCGCCCCGGCTGGCACTTCACGCTCGCCTTCTACGGAGAGGTCGACGACGGCCTCGTGCCGGAGCTGTCGGCCCGGCTGGAGCGGGTCGCCCGCCGCACCGACGCCTTTCCGCTGGCCGTGCGGGGCGGCGGTCAGTTCGGGCACGGGCGGGCGCTGTGGGCCGGGGCCGAGGGTGATCTGGCGACCTTGCGGCTGCTGGCCGACCGGGCCGAGGCGGCGGCGCGGAAGGCGGGGGTGCCGATGGGCGAGCACCGGCGGTACAAGGCCCATCTGACGATCGCGAGGAACCGGGAGGCGAGGGACGTGCGCGCCTACCTGGACGCCCTGGCCGGGTTCACGGGCCGGACCTGGACGGTGGGCGAGCTGGCGCTGGTGCGGAGCAATCTGCCGGCGTCGGGGGTTCCGGGTGAGCAGCCCCGGTATGAGGCGGTCGGTCGGTGGGCGCTCGGGGGTGCCGGTTAGGCTCGGTGCCGTGGACCCGAAAACCCGTAACCGGATCATGGCCGGTGTGCTCGTGCTGATGTTTCTCGTTGTCGCCCTGGCTTCCGCGCTGGGGAGGTAGCGCACGCCGGGGGAACCGCGGCCGCCTTCCGGCCGCGGGCCGGCGGGGGCTGGTCGCGCCCACGCGGCGGAGCCGCATGTCGATACCAGCCCCGCGTTCCTTCAGGGCACTACCAGGCGAAGGCCTCCGGGCTCGGGCCCGGGCCCGGGAAGATCTCGTCGAGGCCCGTCAGGAGCTCCTCGGACAGCTCCAGGTCGGCCGCTCGCAGGGCGGACTCCAGCTGTCCCGCCGTGCGCGGGCCGACGATCGGGCCGGTCACACCCGGGCGGGTGAGCAGCCAGGCCAGGGCGGCCTCGCCGGGCTCGATGCCGTGCTTGTCGAGCAGGTCCTCGTAGGCCTGGATCTGCGCGCGGGAGGCGGGGTCGGCGAGTGCGTCGGCCGCGCGGCCGGAGGCACGGCGGCCGCCCTCGACCTCCTTCTTGAGTACGCCGCCCAGCAGACCGCCGTGCAGCGGCGACCACGGGATGACGCCGAGGCCGTAGTCCCGCGCGGCCGGGACGACCTCCATCTCGGCACGTCGCTCGGCGAGGTTGTAGAGGCACTGCTCGCTGACCAGCCCGATGGTCCCGCCGCGCCGGGCGGCGATCTCGTTGGCCTGGGCGATCTTGTAGCCGGGGAAGTTCGACGACCCGACGTAGAGGATCTTGCCCTGCTGGACCAGGACGTCGATCGCCTGCCAGATCTCCTCGAAGGGGGTGTCCCGGTCGATGTGGTGGAACTGGTAGACGTCGATGTAGTCGGTCTGGAGCCGCTTGAGGCTGGCGTCCACGGCCCGCCGGATGTTGACGGCGGAGAGCTTGTCGTGGTTGGGCCAGGCCGGGCCGTCGGCGCCCATGTTGCCGTACACCTTGGTGGCGAGGACGACCTTGTCGCGCCGTCCCTCGCCCTTGGCGAACCAGTTGCCGATGATGCTCTCGGTACGGCCCTTGTTCTCGGCCCAGCCGTACACGTTGGCGGTGTCGAAGAAGTTGATGCCCGCGTCCAGCGCCGCGTCCATGATGGCGTGGCTGTCGGCCTCGTCGGTCTGCGGTCCGAAGTTCATGGTGCCGAGGACGAGCCGGCTGACCTTGAGTCCCGTGCGTCCGAGCTGCGTGTACTTCATGGACTGCACGCTAGTCGCGTGGAGTGCGCTCCAGGCAAGGGAGCCGATGAAGGTCGCCCCGGTGGAGGGGGCCGGGTCACCTGGCCGCTCGACTGGCGGTCCCGACTGACTGAGCCCTGAAGGCCGACTCCAGGCCGTCAATTGCTCGACATACGGCTCCTGGAGCGTCCCCGTCGTCGCTCAGCGCGGGTAGATGGTGTGCCACCGGCTCGCCGACCAGTCCTCCACGACCTGAATCTTCTCGACGGCCTGCGTCACCAGGCCCTGGCTCCCATGCCCGTACGTCCGGTCCCCGGAGCCCGTGTTGCCTTCCGTCGGCGCCACGCGGTCCTGGAGCAGTGCTTCGAGGTCTCCGGGCGGCCGCTCGCCGAGAGCGCGGACTCCGGAGCTCGTACGGCTCTGCTGAGCAAGTCCCGCGTCTACCGGGAGACCCATGCCGAGTTGCGTCGCCTCGACCAGGGGATGACCGGTGACAAACCGCCCGAACGAACAAAGCTGGAAAAGACGCTGGACAAACTCCACGACTGGCCGACGAGCAGACGCCTGGCGCGCACCGATCGGCTTCCCGCGCACGTCTCCGTGGTCGACGCCGCCCTCGCGCTGGGGCCCCGGGACAACTGGTGGGACAACGGGGTCCGAGGCGCGCGCTTCGCCCTGATGCCCGGGCTGCCCGCCGCGATCCTCGGCGCCTGGTCCGACTCCGTCCGGGGCGAGGCCTGGCAGGACACGCTGATGGACCTGTTCGGTCTGCCCGGAACGGTGTTGCGCGTCCTGTGGTGGGTGTCCACCTGGGTGGGAGCGGGTTTCCTCCTCGGGGCGCTGTGGCGTGTCCTGCCCGGGCGGCGCGGGGCGGTCAAGGCGCTCCCGGTCGCCTTCGCCTTCGCACTCCCGGTGGCGTTGGACGCGCTGAGCGGCTGGTTCGTGCAGGAGGGCACCGCCAATCTCGCGCTGTACGCGACGACGATGCTCTTCGTCCTCACCGTCACCGGCATCGCGCTCGACCTCGACACCTTCCGCACGGAACGCCGCTACTGGCAGAGCCGCCTGGGGCTTCTCCTGTCGGTCTACCAGATGCGCTACTACTCCCTGCAGGTCGCCTATCTCATCGGTCAGGTCATCGCCGTGATCACGATCTGGAAGTTCTTCGCCGAGCCCTCGGCGACACCACCGGCCAGTGACAAGTGACGCACGCCCTTCGTCCCGGTGGCGCTGTCGCCGTTCTCCGGATGGGCAGCGGCTTCATCGTGGCGCTCCTCCCCGGCCGCCCATGGACGTGGACACCGCGCAGTGCAACATACGCACGGTGACCACAACCCAGGGAAGCACGCGTATGCCAGAACAGCCCGACATCCGGCACCTCGTTCAGTTCCTCCACCGCACCCTCCCCGACACCCTCCTCGGCGTCTACCTGCACGGCTCCGCCACCCTCGGCGGCCTGCGCTCGCGCAGTGACATCGACGTCCTGGCCGTCGTACGGGAGTCCGTGACGCAGGCCCAGCGGCGGGAACTGGTCGAGGAGTTGCTCAGGGTGTCCGGTGTGGGCGGGCGGCGGTACGTCGAGCTGATCGTCGTCGTGCTGGACGACGTACGGCCCTGGCGCTACCCGCCCACCTGCGACTTCCTCTACGGCGACTGGCTGCGGGAGGAGTACGAGCGCGGGATGGTCCCGAGCCCGGAGCCCAGTCCCGATCTGGCGCCGCTGCTCACCATGGTGCTGCGCGCCGACGCCCCGCTCCACGGGCCGCCGCCCGCCGAGCTGATCGATCCTGTCCCGCACGCCGACCTCAGGCGGGCCATCGTCGCCGGTGTGCCGGAGCTGATGGACGAGCTGGACTCCGACACCCGCAACGTGCTGCTCACCCTCGCCCGGATCTGGACCACCCTCGCCACCGGGGCCATCCGCTCCAAGGACGCGGCGGCACAGTGGGCGCTCGACCGGATTCCAGCCGAGCACAGGCCCGTCCTCGCCCGTGCCCGGGCCGTCTACCTCGGGGAGGAGGACGAGCGCTGGGACGATCTGGCGCCCCGGGCCTGCGCGGAGTTCCTGGTCCGGGAGATCACCGGGAGTTACGCGTCGTAGGGCTTGCCCAGGTCCCACGCCTGGTACATCGCCTCCGCGAAGGCCGCCGCGATCTTGTGCTCGCCGCTCGCGCCCGGGTGCGTGCCGTCGTAGGTGTCGGTGTCCACGTCGTACGACGGTGGGGTCGAGGCCAGGAGGATGGGGGAGCCGGGCTCGTCGAGGTCCGCGGCCGCCTTCGCCAGCAGTTCGTTGAAGCGGGTGACCTCGGTGGCGAACGCCGTGTCCGTCCGGGCCCGTACGTTCGGGGTCACCGGCAGCCACACCATCCGCACCCGCCGGTTCGCCGCCCGTGCCTCGGCCGTGAAGGCCCGGACGTTCTCGGCGGTCTGCTCGGCGTTCGTGTAGAAGCCCAGGTCGATGAGGCCGAGCGAGACCAGGAGAATGTCAGCCCGGTGCCTCCGCACCGCCTCGCCGATCAGCGGGGCCATGTGCTGCCAGCCCTCGCCCCAGCCGGCCAGATGGGCGCGCGGGAAGTCCGGTTCGGCGTAGGCGCACGACGTCGGGGCCTCGTCGAGCTTGTCGTAGAGCGTCTCGCGCGGGCCGACGAGGGTGAAGGGGCCGTCGTAGGAACGGCACAGGTGCTGCCAGATCCGGTAGCGCCACGTGTGTTCGCCCGTGCTCCCGATCGTCATGGAGTCACCTACGGGCATGAACCTGAGCATCCGCTCATCATGGAGGATCAAGCCGGGGCCGAGCCGCCGGGTGGGGTGTGAGTCGGGCCACGCGGCGTTCCCGGCCACCGGCGGTGATCCGTCACGCCCGCTGAACCGCCCGGTGAACCGCGGAGCGGGATGGCAGGCTTGGGGCATGCGCAGACCGACCGTCTTCCTCGCCGCGGCTCTCCTCGTGGGCGCCTTCGCCGTGCCCGCCTCCGCCGCCGACGGTGACGAGGAGTTCACCATCAAGGATCCGCGCATCACCGAGTCCAGCGGCCTGGCGGCCTCCCGGCAGCACCCCGGGATCTACTGGACGCACAACGACAGCGACGACGGGGCGTATCTCTACGCCGTCGACAGCGCGACGGGCGAGACGGTCGCCACGGTCACCATGGCCGGGGTGGGCAGCCCGCGTGATGTCGAGGCCATCTCCATCGGGCCCGACAACCAGATCTACGTCGGCGACATCGGCGACAACCTCGGCGGCAGCTGGCCGTACGTGTGGATCTACCGGCTGCCCGAGCCGAAGAACCTGCGCGACCAGACCGTCCGGGCCACGCAGTACGTCGTGAAGTACTCCGACGGCGCGCGGGACGCCGAGTCGCTGGTCGTGCACCCGAAGACCGGCCGCGTCTACATCGTCGACAAGAACGAGAAGGGCGGGCATCTGTACGAGGGTCCGGCCGAGCTCTCTCCCACCGGGAGCAACGTCTTCCGGCCCGTCGCGGCCGTCCCCGACCTGGAGGCGACCGACGCCACGCTCTCCCCGGATGCCGAACACCTCGTCGTACGCAGCTATTTCGGGGCGATCGCGTACGACTGGAACGGCGGGAAGATCAAGAAGAGGGAGCGGCTCGGCGTGCCGTTCCTCGGGCAGGGGGAGTCCGTCACCTACACCGCCGACGGGAAGAAGCTCATGTACGGCGCCGAGGGGGCCGACAGTCCCGTGGAGCCGCAGGACGCTCCCGGGGCCGGTGGGTCCGGCTCGGCCTCCGGCAGCGGCGGTTCGGCCGCTTCGGACGGTGGCGGCGGGGGCGGGCTGGGCGGCGACCTCAAGACCGGTGCCATCGCCGTCGCCGTGGGCGGTGCCGTGCTGTTCGCGCTGCGGGGGCTGAGGCGACGGCGACGGTAGGGGAGCCCGGCAGACCCTAGGGGGCCGACCGGGCGCGCCGCTCCACCAGGACCTCGAGCCCGTCCAGGATCCGCTGCAGCCCGAACTCGAAGTGGTCGAAGTCGGACCCGAAGCTGTCCTCGGAGAGCGAGGCCATCACCGGGTAGCGGCCGGAAGCCATGGCCTTCTCCAGGACGGGCACCTGCGCCTGCCAGAACTCGGCGTCCGTCAGGCCCGTCCGGTGTTCCGCCTCCCGCTCGTACAGCTGCGTGCGCGCGGCTCCGACGACGTACCCGTCGATCATGATGACCGCGGAGACCAGCTCGGGGTCGGTCAGCCCCATCGGGCGGATCCGGGTGAGGATCTTCTCCATGCCGTCGACGGCGCTCGGGCCGAGAACCGGGCGGGCGTTGTTGACGTGGATCAGCCAGGGGTGGCGGCGGTAGAGGGCGAGGGTCGTGCGGCCCACAGCCTCCAGGGCGGCGCGCCAGCCGCCGTCGCCGAGGTCGGACGGGTTGTCGGAGCGGCGCTGCACCCGGTCCAGCATGAGGTCGAGCAGCTCGCCCTTGCCCGGGACGTACCGGTACAGCGACATGGTGCCGGTGCCGAGTTCGGCGGCGACGCGGCGCATGGACAGCCCGTCCAGTCCCTCGGCGTCCGCCACCTGGACGGCGGCTTCCACGATCCGGTCCAGGGTCAGGGTCGGCTTGGGGCCCCGGCTGGGGCGGTGGCCGGTGTCCCACAGCAGTTCGAGGGTGCGGGCGATATCGCCGCTGCCGCTGGTCTCCGTACTGCCCGCACCACTCGTACCGCTCGTCATGGGCCCAGCTTAGAGGTCCGTACAAAAACTGGGTACGTTGTACGCGTAATCGGGTACGCTGTACTCAGTTCAGAGGCGGCACGACTGGTACGGGAGGGGTGGCATGGACGGATACGCGGTACGGGCCGAGGCGCTGGAGAAGCGGTACGGCGAGAAACGCGCCCTCGACGGCTTCGACCTGGCCGTGCGCGAGGGCACGGTGCACGGCCTGCTCGGGCCGAACGGGGCGGGCAAGACCACCGCCGTGCGCATCCTGTCCACGCTGATCCGGCTGGACGGGGGCAGCGCCACGGTCGCCGGTCTCGACGTGGCCCGGCAGCCGCGCGAGGTCCGGGCCCGGATCGGGCTCACCGGGCAGTACGCGGCGGTGGACGAGGTGCTCACCGGCCGGCAGAACCTGGAGATGTTCGGCCGCCTGTTCCATCTGGGCGGCAAGCGGGCCCGGGTCCGGGCCGGTGAACTGCTGGAGCAGTTCGACCTGGCCGACGCCGCCGACAAGGGCGTGGGCAAGTACAGCGGCGGCATGCGGCGCCGCCTCGATCTCGCCGCGTCGATGATCCTCGCGCCGGCGGTCCTCTTCCTCGACGAGCCGACGACGGGCCTGGACCCCCGCAGCCGGGGCGAGGTCTGGGAGTCCGTACGGGCGCTGGTGGCGGGTGGCACGACGGTGCTGCTGACCACGCAGTACCTGGAGGAGGCCGACAAGCTGGCCTCGCACATCACCGTCATCGACCAGGGGCGGTCCATCGCCGACGACACCCCGGACGGGCTGAAGAACCTGGTCGGCGGCGACCGGATCGAGGTCGTGGTCGCCGAGCGGGCCGAGATCCCGCGGGTGGTGAAGGTGGTCGCCCGGGTCACGGACGGCGAACCCGAGGCGGACGAGACCGAGTTGCGGGTGCACGCCCCGGTCGCCGACCGGGTCGGGGCGCTCACCGAGGTGGCGCGGACCCTGCAGGACGAGGGCGTCCGCGTCGAGGACATCGGGCTGCGCAGGCCGAGCCTCGACGACGTGTTCCTGCGCCTGACCGGACACCGGACCGAGAAGGAGGCCGCGGCGTGAGCGCCATCGACCTGAGTACGCCGAGCGCCCGGAGCGGTACGTACTGGCTGCTCGCCGACTGCTGGAACATCGTCCGCCGCGGCCTGACCCACTACCAGCGTCAGCCCGTCAACATCGCCTGGCAGCTGGGCTTCCCGATCCTGTCCGTGCTGCTCTACGGCTATGTCTTCGGCAGCGCCATGAAGGTGCCGGGCGGCGGCGACTACCAGGACTTCCTGATGCCGGGCATGTTCGCGATGACCATGGCGTTCGGCTTCATCAACACGGCGACCGTCGTGGTCTACGACTCCACCAAGGGCGTCATCGACCGCTTCCGCTCCATGCCGATGTCGTCCTCGGCGGTGGTGGCCGGGCGCGGCGTCACCGATCTGATCGTCGCCTGCGCCGAGTTGGCGATCATGATGCTCACGGCGCTCGCCATGGGCTGGCGGCCGGACGGGGGCCTGGGCTTCCTGGGCGCGTTCGGGCTGCTGCTCTGGCTGCGCTTCTCGCTGATCTGGATCGGTGTGTGGCTCGGCCTGATCGTGCCCAACCCGGAGGCTGCGGGCGGCCTCTTCGCGGTCGCCTTCCCGCTGACGATGATCTCCAGCATCTTCGTCGCGCCGCAGCTGATGCCCGACTGGCTGGGCTGGGTGGCGGTCTGGAACCCGATCTCCTCCACGGCGGCGGCGACCCGCGAGCTGTTCGGCACGCCGGTCGGCGGTGACACCTGGGTCGAGCAGCACGCGCTGCTGATGGCCGGGGTGTGGCCGGTGATCCTGACGGCGATCTTCCTGCCGCTGGCGGTCCGGCGGTTCAAGAAGCTCAGCCGGTAGTGGTGCGGCGGCGGTTCGAGAAGCTCAGCCGGTAGTGGTGCGGCGGCGGTTCGAGAAGCTCAGCCGGTAGTGGTGCGGCGGCGGTTCGAGAAGCTCAGCCGGTAGGGGGCGGCGGCGGTTCGAGTAGCTCAGCGGTAGTGGTGCGGCGGCGGTTCGACAAGCTCGGGCCGCAGGCGCGGGCGACGCGCACCTCCCGAGGTCTTGACGTGTTCATGGTGCGTCAGTTTCCTGGGAGGTGCGCGGCATGATGGGAGCGCTCCCATTCGATTCCGGGGCCGCGCCTCCCCCTCCCAGAGGAACCCGAGAGGAAGCAGCCACATGTTCCGCACTCTGCGCAGAGCGCTGTGTGTTGCCGCGGCGCTCCTGTTACCGCTGGCCGGCACAGAGTCGGCCCAGGCCGGCGACGTCGATACGAAGGCCGCGGGCGCCGGCTACTGGCACACCAGCGGCCGCCAGATCCTGGACGCGGCCGGAGCGCCCGTCCGGATCGCCGGTGTCAACTGGTTCGGCTTCGAGACGGCCAACCACGTCGTCCACGGCCTGTGGGCCCGCGACTACAAGAGCATGATCGATCAGATGAGGTCGCTGGGCTACAACACCATCCGGATGCCCTACAGCGACGACATCCTCAAGTCGGGCACCATGCCCGACAGCGTCAATCACGACGGCAAGAACACCGACCTGCGGGGCCTGACCTCGCTGCAGGTCCTGGACAAGATCGTGGCGTACGCCGGACAGGCCGGACTCAAGATCGTCCTCGACCGGCACCGCCCGGACGCGGCCGGCCAGTCGGCCCTCTGGTACACGGCGTCGGTCCCCGAGTCGACCTGGATCGCCAATCTCAAGGCGCTCGCCACGCGCTACAAGGGCAACTCCACCGTCGTCGGCATCGACCTGCACAACGAGCCCCACGACCCGGCCTGCTGGGGCTGCGGCGACACCTCCCGCGACTGGCGCCTGGCCGCCCAGCGCGCGGGCAACGCCGTGCTGTCGGTCAACCCCGAGCTGCTGATCATGGTCGAGGGCGTGCAGTCGTACAACGGCACGAACGGCTGGTGGGGCGGCAACCTCATGGGCGTGGCCCAGTACCCGGTCCAGCTGGACGTGCCGAACCGGCTGGTGTACTCGGCCCACGACTACGCCACGTCGGTGGCCCAGCAGCCCTGGTTCGGCGACCCGTCCTTCCCCGCGAACATGCCGGGGATCTGGGACAAGTACTGGGGCTACATCTTCAAGCAGAACATCGCCCCGGTGTGGCTCGGCGAGTTCGGTACGACGCTCCAGTCGACGGTGGACCAGCGGTGGCTGTCCGCGCTGGTGACGTATCTGCGGTCGACATCGGGCTCCGGCGCCGACAGCTTCCACTGGACGTTCTGGTCCTGGAACCCCAACTCGGGCGACACGGGCGGCATCCTGAAGGACGACTGGCAGACCGTGGACACCGCGAAGGACGGATACCTCAAGGCGATCAAGGCGCCGGGCTTCGCGGGAGGCGGTTCCGGGCCGGACCCCGGCGGGCCCGGTGAACCCGGCGGCGGGGCCGCCTGCACCGCCGCCTACACGGTGAGCAGCGACTGGGGCGGCGGCTTCAACGCCGAGGTGAAGGTGACCAACACGGGCACCGCGCCGCTGACCTCGTGGAAGGTCGCCTGGACGTGGAGCGGCGCGCAGAAGGTCACCAGCATGTGGAACGCGTCGTACACGCAGAGCGGGGCGGGTGTGACGGCGGTGAACGCCGCGCACAACGGGAGCGTGCCGGTGGGAGGTTCGGCAAGCCTCGGTCTGGGCGGAGCGCCCGGGGGCGGAGCGGTGCCGAGTGTGAGCTGTACGGCGACCTGACGGTGGTGCGGCAGGGGCGCCCGGTGCTCGCCGGGCGCCCTCTCCTGGCCGACGGCCCGGTGGCGGTGTCGGGTGTGCTGTGTGGCTGTCTGAGGGGGGTGCGTCGGGGGTGCCCGGCGAGCATGGGGCGCCTCGTCCGACCGACGGCCCCGTAGCGGCGTACGCTGACATCTATGGCGCCTGACCGTGCCAATGGAGGGCAAACAGGGCAGGAACCGTCGAGCGATCCGAGCCTCCCGGTGTTCGTCGACTCCTCCGGCCGGCGTGCGCGCAATCTCCGGCGCGCCGGCTACGGACTGGCCGGCTGTGCGGCGGCCTACATGGCGGTGCTGGGGCTGAGCCTGATGGGCGCGACGCCCTTCGCCCCGGGGTCGCTGCTCCCCGGCGACGTGGCGGCGCCCGCCGCGCCGAAGGACCGGGCCCCGGGCGGGACGCACCTGGCACCGCCCCGTGACGCCTCGGACGCGGCCGGCCCCAGCGCCCTGCTCGTCCCGGGCCTCGCCGGGCCCGGCCCCTCCCTCGCCCCGCCCCTGGTGCCCGGCAGCCCACCGGCACCGTCCGACACCGGCACACCGGAACCGCAGGCCCCGGCGTCACCGGAGCCATCCGCGCCGGAAGAGCCCGCGGACCCCGACGACCCCGCCGCTCCGACCGCTGAACCGGACCCGGACACCACCGCGCCCTCGCCCCCGGCCGCGCCCTCGCCCGCTCCGCCCACCACCGCCCCGTCCGCCCCTCCGGCACCTGAGCCCACAGAGCCGGCGCCCAGCCCCTCGGCACCGTCCGGTGTCGCGGAGCCGCCCCCGCCCGCCGACCCCTCGGTGGCCGAGGCCCCCTGATGCGGCGGCGCCCCGACCGGTCACCCGACCGCTCAGCGACGTCGCCCGGTCCGCGCCGGACCCGAGCGCCCCTGGCACCGCGGCATCGCTTCCGTATCGTCGTCCCCTTGATCCTGCTGGCCTTCGTCGCCTCGGTCCTCCTGGTCGAGGGCTACACCACCAGGGGCTTCGCCGGTGACCAGGAAGGGCCCGGAGGGCGGCCGGCCACCGGCGTCCCCCGCTCGATCTCGGGCGGCGGCCCGGTCGTCGACACCGCCGACGACCGTCTGCGCACCTATCGCACGCCGGACAAGACGGTCGTCCTGACCTTCGACGACGGCCCCGACCCCACCTGGACACCCCGCATCCGGGCCGTCCTCGACCACTACGGCACACCCGGCACCTTCTTCGTCACCGGGCAGCAGACCGCCCGGTACCCGGACGTGCTGCGCCGGGTGGTCCGCTCCGGGCACGAGATCGGCGTGCACACCTTCTCCCACCCGGACCTGACCACCCGGTCCGCGAGCGACGTCGACCGTGAGCTGTCGCTGACCCAGCTCGCCCTCGCCGGGGCCGCGGGCATCCACACCTCGCTGATGCGGATGCCCTACTCCTCGACCCCCGCCGCCCTCGACGCCCCGGAGTGGTCCCTGGTCCGGAGCCTGGGCGAGAAGGGCTACGTCCTGGCGTTCATCGACCGGGACACCAACGACTGGCGGCGGCCGGGTGCCCGGGAGATCGCCGACGCGGCCACCCCGACCGGGGGCCGGGGCGCGGTGGTCCTCCTGCACGACGCGGGAGGGGACAGGTCGCAGACGGTCGAGGCCCTCAAGATCCTGATCCCCCGGCTGCAGGCCCAGGGCTATCGCTTCACCACGCTCGCAGAGCTGGCCGGCGCCGAGACCCTGAGCAGCCCCGTCGACACGGTGGACCGGTGGAGCGGCCGCGTCTTCGTGGCCGCCGTCACCGTGTCGTCGACGGCGGTGACGGCCGTCAGCGCGCTGCTGCTGGTGGTCGGTTCGCTCGTCCTGGCCCGGTGTGTGCTGCTGCTCGTCCTGGCTCGTCACCACGCCCGCCGCCGACGCCCCGGCCCCGGCCCCGGCGGGCAGGGGCCCGTGACCGGGCCCGTCAGTGTCGTCATCCCCGCCTGCAACGAGGAGCTGTGCATCCCCAAGACGCTCCGCTCCCTCGCCGCGAGCGAGCACCCCGTCGAGATCATCGTCGTGGACGACGGTTCCCGTGACGGCACCGCCGACCTCGCGGAGTCGCTCGCCCTGAAGAACGTCACCGTCGTCCGGCAGCCCAACAGCGGCAAGCCCGCCGCCCTCAACACCGGTGTCCTGCGGGCCTCCCACGATCTCGTCGTCATGCTGGACGCCGACACCGTCT
Source organism: Streptomyces sp. CA-179760 (assembly GCF_050937045.1). Classification (NCBI taxonomy): domain Bacteria; kingdom Bacillati; phylum Actinomycetota; class Actinomycetes; order Kitasatosporales; family Streptomycetaceae; genus Streptomyces; species Streptomyces sp. CA-179760. The sequence goes on along the minus strand of NZ_JBNJLZ010000001.1, from coordinate 4,346,813 downwards.
TCGCCCCCTCGACCGTCGGCCGCCTCGTCCAGCCGTTCGCCGACCCCGCGTCGGGGCGGTCGCGGGCAACGCCAAGGTCGGCAACCGGCGGCGGCTGCTGGGCCGGTGGCAGCACATCGAGTACGTCATGGGCTTCAACCTCGACCGCCGCATGTACGACCTGCTGCACTGCATGCCCACCATCCCCGGCGCCGTCGGGCCTTCCGTGCCGAGGCCCTGCGGGACGCCGGGATGGTGAGCGCGGACACCCTCGCCGAGGACACCGACCTCACCATGGCCCTGCACCGGGCCGGGTGGGAGATCCGCTACGTTCCGGACGCACTCGGCTGGACCGAGGCACCGTCCTCGCTGCGGGAGCTGTGGCGCCAGCGCTACCGATGGAGCTACGGCACGATGCAGGCCGCGTGGAAGCACCGGCACGCGCTGGTCGAGCGCGGCACCGGGGCCGCTTCGGCCGCCGCGGTCTGCCCCTGCTGGCCGTCTTCCAGATCCTCACCCCGCTGCTCGCCCCGCTGATCGACATCCTGGCCCTCTACGGCCTGGTGTTCGGGAACCCGCTCACGACCGTGCTCGCGTGGTGCGGCGTCCTGGCGGTGCAGGCCGTCTGCGCCGCGTACGCCTTCCACCTCGACGGCGAGCGGCTCCGGCCCCTGTGGGCGCTCCCCCTGCAACAGGTCGTCTACCGCCAGGTGATGTATCTGGTCCTCACCCAGGCCTGTCTGACCGCGATCAACGGCTACCGGCTGCCCTGGCAGCGGCTCAAGCGCAGTGGTGACGTGATGCTGCCTCCGCAGCCCTCGACCCGCCGCATGTGAGCGGTCGCGGCGGCGTACGGTGCGGGCCGCCGTTCGGGTTCAGTTGCCCGGCCGAGGGGCCGTCAGCCTTCCTCCCGGGCGCTTTTCCGCTCAAGGTGTGATCATGAAAACTCCACGTTTGCACTGTATGCCCCGATCTCTGGCGCACTCGGCCGGTGCGGCCGTCATCATCCTCGCGGCGGCCCTGACCTCCGCCGCGCCCGTCGCGGCTCAGAGCGCCGCGCCGTCCGACGGGGGCAAGAATCAGAGTTCCTCGTGCCAGACGTCCAACACGCAGCGGCAGGGGCTCGAGAACATCGTCTGGTCTGTTCTGTTCGGACCCCAGAACAACACGACGCAGACCCGGTGCGACGGTGACGCCGAAGGTGACGGCGACGAGGCGAAGGAGGAGCAGGAGGGGGCCCGTGGCCTCCTTCAGCCCTTCCCGGGTTCCTGACCTGCACCTCGTGCGTCTTGGTCCGTGCGGTGAGTGGGGCGTTTGGTTAACTGAGGTCCAAATGCCCCTGTTTTAAAGGGGTTTGTTCGCATGGGATGACTCGATTCGGTCAAGTCTTGGTCGAATACGTATTTGCATGGCGTGCTCTTCCGAAACGATGCGGCACGGCCCGTGTTCACGCGGGCCTGACCCCCCTCACCGTTCTGAGAGAACTCCATGAGAAGAAGCGCAGCCGTACTGTGCGGCGCGACCGTCGTCCTGGCCGGGACCCTCACCGCCGCTCCCGCCAGCGCCGACGCGTCGCACTCCGCGACATCCGCCCAGGCCGCGAAGGTCACCTGGAAGAAGTGCGCCACGGACGACTCCCCGACGATGCAGTGCGCGTCGGTGAAGGTGCCGCTCGACTACGCGAAGCCGAAGGGGAAGCAGATCACGCTGGCGCTCTCGCGGGTGCCGCACACCGCCTCGACGTACCAGGGCCCGCTGCTGGTCAACCCCGGCGGCCCCGGCGGCAGCGGCCTGTCGCTGGCCGGTTTCGTCGCCTCCTCCCTGCCGAAGGAGGTCGCGGCCCAGTACGACGTCATCGGCTTCGACCCGCGCGGCGTGGGCAAGAGCAAGCCCGCCCTGGACTGCAAGCCGGGCCACTTCGACCCGGTGCGCCCCGACTCCGTGCCCAGCACGCCGGCCATCGAGAAGGCCAACCTCGCGCGCGCCAAGTCCTTCGCCCAGGCCTGCGGCACGAAGTACAAGGACGTCCTGCCGTACATCAACACGGTCAGCGCCGTGAAGGACATGGACTCGATCCGCAAGGCCCTCGGCGCGAAGAAGATCAACTACTTCGGCTACTCGTACGGCACCTACCTCGGCGCGGTCTACGCCAAGTTGTTCCCCGAGCGGGTGCGGCGCCTGGTGCTGGACTCGATCGTCGACCCGACCGGCGTCTGGTACGACGACAACATCCAGCAGGACTACGCCTTCGACAAGCGCCACAAGGCGCTGATGGCGTGGATCGCCAAGTACGACTCCACGTACAAGCTCGGCACCGATCCGAAGAAGATCGAGGCCAAGTGGTACGCCATGCGGGCGGCCCTCGCCAAGAAGCCGGCCGGCGGCAAGGTGGGCGCCTCCGAACTGGAGGACATCTTCATACCCGGCGGCTACAACAACGCCTACTGGCCCACCCTCGCCCAGACGTTCGCCGCGTACGTCAACAAGCACGACACCGCCGCGCTGGTCAAGGCGTACGACGACATCGCCGCCATCGACGCCTCCGGCGACAACGGCTACAGCGTCTACACCTCCGTGCAGTGCCGTGACGCCTCCTGGCCGCGTGACTGGAACCAGTGGCGCAAGGACAACTGGGCCGTGTACGAGAAGGCCCCCTTCATGGTCTGGAACAACGCCTGGTACAACGCCCCCTGCGCGTTCTGGCCGACGAAGTCGCAGAAGCCGGTGAACGTCGCCAACTCCAAGCTCCCGCCGGTCCTGCTGTTCCAGGCGACGGACGACGCGGCCACGCCATACCAGGGCGGTGTCACCATGCACCGTCTGCTGAAGGGCTCCAGCCTGGTGGTGGAACAGGGCGGCGGCAACCACGGCATCACGCTGGGCGGCAACACCTGCCTCGACAAGCACCTGGCGGCCTACCTCACCAACGGCAAGGTGCCGCACGGCAGCGGCACGGCCGACGCGGTCTGCAAGAAGCTGGCCGACCCGAAGCCGCAGGCCGCGGCGGGCAAGGCGCCGGGCGCGGCCGGGTCGGCCGTCGCGACGGTCGCCAAGACCCTGAGCGGGATCGCGGGCTTCGGCGGCTGACCATGCCCGTCCGAGCCTCGGCTCTCGTGAAAAGAAGGGCGCCCCGCGTGTGCGGGGCGCCCTCCGTCACGTACGAGAAAAGATCAAAGCTTCTCGATCACGTAGTCGACGCACTTCGTGAGCGCCTCGACGTCCGCCGGGTCGATCGCCGGGAACATCGCGACACGCAGCTGGTTGCGGCCGAGCTTGCGGTACGGCTCGGTGTCGACGATGCCGTTGGCGCGCAGGACCTTGGCGACGGCGGCCGCGTCGACCTCGTCGCTGAAGTCGATCGTGCCGATGACCGCCGAGCGCTTGGCCGGGTCGGTGACGAACGGGTTCGCGAACTTGACGTCCTCGGCCCACCCGTACAGCGTGCGCGCGGACGTGGCGGTGCGGCGGACCGACCAGTCCAGGCCGCCCTGGCCGTTGATCCACTCCAGCTGGTCGTTGAGGAGGAACAGCGTGGCGAGACCCGGGGTGTTGTACGTCTGGTTCTTGCGGGAGTTGTCGATCGCCGTGGGCAGCGAGAAGAACTCCGGGACGTGGCGGCCGGAGGCGTGGATACGCTCCGCGCGCTCGATCGCCGCCGGGGAGAAGACACCGATCCACAGACCGCCGTCGGAGGCGAAGGACTTCTGCGGGGCGAAGTAGTAGACGTCCGTCTCGGCGATGTCGACGGGCAGGCCGCCGGCGCCGGAGGTGGCGTCGACCACGACGAGGGAACCCTCGTCGGCGCCCTGCACCCGCTTGATGGGGGCGGCGACACCCGTGGAGGTCTCGTTGTGCGTGAACGCGTACACGTCGACGCCCGCCACGGCCTGCGGCTCCGGGTGCGTGCCGGGGTCCGAGGAGATGACGTCCGGCTCGGCCAGCCACGGAGCGAGCTTCGCGGCCTTGGCGAACTTGGAGGAGAACTCGCCGAAGCTGAGGTGCTGCGACTTGTTCTCGATCAGGCCGTGCGTCGCGACGTCCCAGAACGCGGTGGAGCCGCCGTTGCCGAGGATCACCTCGTAGCCGTCGGGGAGCTGGAACAGCTCGCGGACGCCCTCGCGCACCTTGCCGACCAGGTTCTTGACCGGGGCCTGCCGGTGGGAGGTGCCCATGAGGGAGGTGCCGGTCGCGGCCAGCGCGTCCAGCGCTTCCGTCCGCACCTTGGAGGGGCCCGCGCCGAAACGTCCGTCGGCGGGCTTGATGTCAGCGGGAATCTGGATCTCAGCCACGAAAGGGAGCGTAGCCGTTTCCGGAAACCTGGGCGAAACGTCGTCCGTCGGGTGAGACGGGGTGGCGGTGGGTATGGGATGGACCCATGTCGGAACTTGAGGCGGAGCTTCGCGGCGCGGTCCGCGGTGACGTGGGGTTCGGCGTGACGGACCGCGCGCTCGTCACGATGGACGCGTCCAACTACCGGCGGGTCCCCCGCGGGGTCGTCGCCCCCGTGGACGCCGACGACGTGGCCGCCGTCCTGGCCGTGTGCCGGGAGCACGGCGTTCCCGTCGTCGCTCGCGGCGGGGGCACGTCCATCGCCGGGCAGGCCACCGGCACCGGTGTCGTCCTGGACTTCACCCGGCACATGAACCGGCTCCTGTCACTCGACCCGGCGACCCGTACCGCCGTCGTGCAGCCGGGACTCGTGCTGGACCGGCTCCAGGAGGCCGCCGCACCGCACGGGCTGCGGTTCGGGCCGGACCCGTCCACACACAGCCGGTGCACGCTCGGCGGCATGATCGGCAACAACTCGTGCGGCTCCCACTCGGTGGCGTGGGGGACCACCGCGGACAGCGTGCGCGAGCTGGACGTGGTCACCGCGCGCGGGCGGCGGCTGCGGCTCGGGCAGGACTGGGCCGGGGCGCCGGACGGGCTGCGGGCCCTCGTGGACGGCGAGCTGTCCCGGTTGCGCACCGGCTTCCCGGAGCTGCCCCGGCGTATCTCCGGGTACGCGCTGGACGCCCTGCTGCCCGAGCACGGCGCTGACGTGGCCCGCTCCTTCTGCGGCTCCGAAGGCACGCTCGGGGTGCTGACGGAGGCGGTCGTACGACTGGTCGAGGCGCCTCGCGCGCGGGCGCTGGCCGTGCTGGGCTACGCCGACGAGAGCGCGGCGGCCGAGGCCGCTGCCGGGCTGCTGCCGTTCGGGCCGCTGACGGTGGAGGGGATGTCGGCGGACCTGGTGCCCTCCGCGACGGCCCTGCCCAAGGGCGCGGCCTGGCTCTTCGTGGAGACCGGCGGGGAGTCGGCGGGCGAGGCACGCGCGCGTGCGGAGGCGATCGTGCGGGCGGCCGACGTCGTGGACGCCCTCGTGGTCACGGACCCGGCGGGGCAGCGGGCACTGTGGCGGATCCGGGAGGACGCGAGCGGTACGGCGACGCGGATGCCGGACGGGAGGGAGGCCTGGCCGGGGTGGGAGGACTGCGCGGTGCCGCCCGCCCGGCTCGGGGCGTATCTGCGGGACTTCCGGGGACTGCTCACCGCGCACGGGCTGCGCGGCACGCCGTACGGGCACTTCGGGGACGGCTGCATCCACGTCCGTATCGACTTCGACCTGCTGACGGAGGCGGGTGTCGCACGGTTCCGCCGCTTCTCGGAAGAGCTGGCGGAGCTGGTGGTGGCGCACGGCGGTTCGCTGTCCGGGGAGCACGGCGACGGGCAGGCCCGGGCGGAGCTGCTGCCCCGGATGTACGGCCAGGAGATGGTGGGGCTCTTCGAGCGGGCCAAGGGCGTATGGGACCCCGACGACCTGCTCAACCCCGGCATGCTCGTCCGCCCCGCGCCCCTCGACGCCGACCTGCGCTTCTCCGTCCTGCCCCGAGGACCGGTCGACGTCGCCTTCGGCTACCCCTCCGACGCCGGTGACTTCTCGGCGGCGGTACGGCGCTGCGTGGGCGTCGCCAAATGCCGTACGACCTCGGCGTCCGGCTCCTCCGTCATGTGCCCGTCCTTCCGGGCGACCGGCGAGGAGGAGCACTCCACGCGCGGGCGTGCCCGGCTGCTGCACGAGATGCTCGCCGGTGAGGTCGTGACCGACGGCTGGCGCTCCACCGAGGTGCGGGACGCGCTGGACCTGTGCCTGTCCTGCAAGGGCTGCCGCTCGGACTGTCCGGTCGAGGTCGACATGGCCACGTACAAGGCGGAGTTCCTCCACCACCATTACGCGGGGCGCCGCCGCCCGGCCGCGCATCACTCCATGGGACGGCTTCCGGTGTGGCTCCGGGCCGTGTCCCGTACGCGCACGGCATGGCTGGTCAACGCGCTGTCGAGGGTGCGGCCCCTCGCGTGGGCGGCGAAGCGGCTGGGCGGGATCGCACCCGAGCGGGACATCCCGCGGGTGGCGAGGCGGACGTTCAGCCGGTGGTGGGAGCGGCGGCGGGAGGAGGCGACCGCCGGTTCGGGTTCGGGCGCCCTGGTCATCCTGTGGCCCGACACCTTCACCGAGCACCTCTCGCCCTCCGTCGGGCAGGCCGCCGTGCGGGTGCTGGAGGCGGCCGGGCTGCGGGTGGGGCTGCCGCCGACGCTGCGGCTGGTGGAATCGCCGGTGGGTGACGGGCGGACGGTCGCGATGGATCCGCTGTCGGTGCTGCGCGGCCGGGGCCGCGTCTGCTGCGGGCTGACGTATGTGTCGACGGGCCAGCTGGACCGCGCCCGGGCGGTCATGCGCCGCACGCTCGACCTGATGGAACCGGTGCTGGAGACCGACGCCCCGGTCGTCGTCCTGGAGCCCAGCTGCGCCGCCGCGCTGCGCACCGACGTCCCCGAGCTGCTGCACGACGACCCGCGCGCCGCCCGCCTCGCCGCGAAGGTCCTCACCTTCGCGGAGACGCTGGAACGCCACGCCCCCGACTGGACGCCGCCGCGCCTGGACCGCCCGGTGGCCGGGCAGACCCACTGCCATCAGCACGCGGTGCTGGGCGACACCGCCGACCGCCGGCTGCGTGCGGCCGCCGGGCTCTCCGGCGAACTGAGCGGCGGCTGCTGCGGCCTCGCGGGAAACTTCGGCTTCGAGAAGGGCCACTACGAGGTGTCCACGGCCTGCGCGGAGGAACAGCTCCTGCCGTCGGTACGGGACGCCCCGGACGGCACGGTGGTCCTGGCGGACGGCTTCTCCTGCCGCACACAGCTGGAGCAGCTGGCGGGGGTGCGGGGGAGTCATCTGGCGGAGGTGCTGGCGGCGGGGCTGGAGGGGGATCAGGAAGAAGGGGGAGGCGCCCCCACGGACGAACGCGGACGCGCTTGAGGCGTTCGGACCACGCGACGGGCGGACCCGAGTGTCTGAGCCGGAGTAGGGCCGGGGCCGCTCCTAGGCTCGCGGGGTCACCACTCGAAGGAGCCCGCGTATGAGCATCCGCGTCAAACCGATCACCCGTGACGAGCATCTCGCGTTCGTCGCGGCCCGCCCTTCCGCCAGCCACACCCAGGTCCCGTCCTGGGGCGAGGTGAAGCCCGACTGGCGGGCGGAGAGCCTGGGTTGGTTCGACGCGGTCGGGCGGCTCGTCGGCGCGGGGCTCGTACTGCTGCGCCCGCTGCCCGGCCCGCGGCTGCCCGGACTGCGGAGATACCTCGCGTACCTGCCCGAGGGCCCGCTCGTCGACTGGCACGAGCCCGGCCTGGAACGGCTGCTGGAGCCGATGCTCGCGCACCTGAGACGCCGGGGCGCCTTCGCGGTGCGGATGGGCCCGCCGGTCGCGGTGCGCCGCTGGAGCGCCGAGGCGGTCAAGGCCGGCATCACGGACCCGGCCGCCGGACGGCTGCGGGACGTGCGCGCGACGTCGTACGACCCGCGGGCCGGCCGGATCGCGGGGGATCTGCGCCGCATGGGCTGGCGGCAGACCGAGGCCGGCGGCGAGAGCGGCTTCGCCGCGGGGCAGCCCCGGTACGTCTTCCAGGTGCCGTTCGCCGGCCGGTCACTGGACGACATCCACAGCGGCCTGAACCAGCAGTGGCGGCGCAACATCAAGAAGGCCGAGAAGGCCGGCGTGAAGGTCGTACGCGGCGACATCGAGGATCTGCCGGCCTTCCACGAGCTGTACGGCGAGACCGCCGAGCGGGACGAGTTCATCCCGCGCCCGCTGTCCTACTTCCAGGGCATGTGGAGGGCGCTCACCGCCGAACACCCCGACCGTATGCGGCTCTACCTCGCGTACCACGACGGCGAGGTGCTCGCCGCCGCGACCATGCTGACCGTCGGCGACCACGTCTGGTACTCCTACGGCGCCTCCACCAGCCGTCGGCGCGAGGTACAGCCGAGCAGCGCCGTGCAGTGGCGCATGATGACCGACGCGCACGCACTCGGCGCCGCCGTCTACGACCTGCGCGGCATCACCGACACCCTGGACGAGTCCAGCCACCTGCTGGGCCTGCTCCGCTTCAAGGTGGGCACCGGCGGCGAGGCCGTCGAGTATCTCGGGGAGTGGGAGTACCCCCTCAACCGGCTGCTGTACAAGGCGTTCGGGCTCTACCTGTCCCGGCGCTGACGTCTCAGAGCCCGAGACAGCGGCAAAAAGGCTTCACGCACCTGACGTAGTCCATTACTGTGGACTGAGAAGTGCATCGGGATGTACGCGGAGTGCAGGCCGGTGTACGCACAGCCCGCACCCGGAGCCCGATCAGCACAGGACCGCCCGTGACCACCCCCGCCAGCGCCACCACGCCCCAGTCCGCGACGGCCGCCACGTCCTCCCCGCCCGGCGGCCCCGGCCGTCTGGGATCCCTCGGGCCCGTGGGCCTGGTGCTCGCGGGCGGCATCTCCGTGCAGTTCGGCGGCGCGCTGGCGGTGACCCTGATGCCGAGGGCGGGTGCCCTCGGGGTGGTGGCGCTGCGGCTGCTCGTGGCGGCGGTCGTCCTGCTGCTGGTCTGCCGCCCGCGGCTGCGCGGCCACTCGCGCACCGACTGGGGCACGGTCGTCGTCTTCGGCATCACCATGGCCGCGATGAACGGCCTCTTCTACCAGGCCGTCGCCCGCATCCCGCTGGGCCCCGCCGTCACGCTGGAGGTCCTCGGCCCGCTCGCCCTCTCGGTCCTCGCCTCCCGCCGCGCGATCAACCTGGTGTGGGCGGCACTCGCCCTCGCCGGTGTCTTCCTCCTCGGCGGCGGAGGCTTCAGCGGCCTCGACCCCGCGGGAGCGGCCTTCGCCCTGGCCGCCGGCGCCATGTGGGCGGCGTACATCGTCTTCAGCGCCCGTACGGGCCGCCGCTTCCCGCAGGCGGACGGGCTGGCCCTCGCGATGGCGGTCGGCGCGGTGCTGTTCCTGCCCCTGGGCATCGCCGAGTCGGGGGCGAAGCTCGCCGACCCGGTGACGCTGGGCCTGGGCGCGGCGGTGGCCCTGCTCTCCTCCGTCCTGCCCTACACGCTCGAACTCCTCGCCCTGCGCCGCCTGCCCGCCTCCACCTTCGCGATCCTGATGAGCCTGGAACCGGCGATCGCCGCCACGGCCGGCTTCCTCATCCTCGACCAGGCCCTCACCACCATGGAGGCCGCCGCGATCGCCCTCGTCGTCGCGGCGAGCATGGGGGCGGTGCGTACGCAGGTGGGCGGCGGCCGCAAGAAGGCGGCGGCGCTGGAGAGCACGGGCCTGGAGGGCTGAAACCGGGGCGAGGGCCAGAGGTCAGGGCTCTTGATCGAGTGCCGCTCGCATCTGGCCGAGCCAGTCGACACCCAGCCGGCGCCCGTTCGGGAGCTGATCGTCTCGATCCCAGCGCCACGCCGTGATCACCGCCAGCACGAGGATCCGGCACTGGCGCAGCAGGTCCTGATCGACACCCGGGTAGTGCTCGCCGACTTCCTCGGGCGCATGGGCGAGGTCGAATTCGACGGGCCCGCGGCAGCAGGTCTCGAGGTCGATGAACAGCAACCCGTTCCCCGTGGTGAGCAAGTTGCCCGGGTGCGGCTCGCCGTGCAGCAACTGCTCGGCGCCGCCGCGTTCGCCGATCACCCGTTTCAGGCCGCGCAGCGTGTCGCCGAGCAGCTCCCGGTCCGCGTCGGCGAGCTCCGGGGTGCGGTCGCGGTCCGCCACGAGTCGTCGGGCCTGCTCGACCCGGTCCGTGAAGTGCGGCGTCGGCATGTCGAGTTCGCGCATACCGGCATGCAGCCGCTGGAGCGCGTGGGCGTAATCGCCCGGTGAGACCTTTCCAAGAGCCACGGGCTCGTAGTAGGTCCACAGCGTGATGACGAAGCCGTCACGCTCATATGGGCGTGGCTCCACTCGCGGCTCGAGAGCGGCGACCGGGCATCCGGCTTCGGCGAGCCGCTGAGCCAGCTCGACCTCGAACTCGGCGATCTGATCCGCCAGATGGGCCACCCGGGCCAGGACGTCACAGGGCAGCAGACGCAGAGTGAGCTTGTTCGAGTCATGAAGGACGATCACGTCGTCGGCCCTCAGGCCAAGTGCCGAGGCGGTCGACATGGCCGCGGCCACCGCTCGCCGGATCTCTGATGCCTGCATCGTCGCCTGGCCCCTCTCCCCTTCAGTCGGACGAGGCGACCGAGGACCACACGCCGAACCACTGCTCGGCGCCGTACTCCTCGAACCGCTCCACTTCGGCGAACCCCAGCCTCTCCGCGAGGCGCATCGCACGCCCGTTGGCGGTCCGGGTGCAGAGCACCACCGGCTCGCCGGGAAGCGCGTCGCCGAACCAGCCGAGCACCGCCGCGCACGCCTCGGCGGCGTATCCGCGTCCCCACGCCTCCGGCAGGAACAGGTATCCGAGTTCGGCCTCCCCGCCCTCCGGACGGACGTGCCCCGGACGCTCCGCGTCACGCCGATCGAGCGTGATCATGCCGACCATCACTCCGTCGAGAGCTCAACGACGAAAACACCGGCCCGCCGCCCGGGCACCTCGGGCACCGCGCGTTCGAGCTCCGCACGCGGCCGAGGCCCTCCGATGTAGGTGCCCACCTCCGGCGAAGCGAACAACTCGACGAACGCCGCACGATCTCGGCCCTCGGACTCACGCAGCACGAGCCGTTCGGTCTTCATCGGGGCGGGCGGCCAGATGCCGGGTGCTGACGCGGTCATGGCGGCAACCTATCGCCCACGGCTCAACGGCACGGCCGAGCGCGCGACGCGGAACCCCACGTCGTCGATCCGGAACGTCGGATGACTGCGGCGCCGCACCGAGGCCCGGCAACTCCAGTGCTCGTCGGACCAGCCGCCGCCCCGCAGCACCCGGTACGTCCCGTAGACCTCGGCGTCGTAAAGATCCCAGCACCAGTCCCAGACGTTGCCCAGCATGTCGTACAGGCCCCACGCGTTGGCCTGCTTGCCACCCACGGCGTGGACCCGCTCGTCCGAGTTCCCCCGGTACCAGGCGACATCGTCGAGCGGGCCATGACGCGGCCCCGCACTCCCGGCCCGGCAGGCGTACTCCCACTCGGCCTCGGTCGGCAGCCGGTACCCATCGGCGCGGTCGTCCCACTCGACGGCCTCGTCCTCGCCGCGCAGCCGATACACGGGCGTCAGCCCCTCCGCCAGCGAGAGGCCGTTGCAGAAGGCGACCGCGTCCCACCACGACACACCCTCGACCGGCAGCCGCTCCCCCGAGCGGCACTGGGCCGCTCACCGGTGACCTGGGCGTACAAGCCCTGAGTGACAGGGAAGGCCGACATCCGAAAGGCCCCGACCTCGGCCGTCCAGCTCCGCTGCGTCCGCCGGTCGGACAGCGTCACCGCCCCGGCCGGGACGGCGACCATCTCGCTTTCCACGCCCACGTCAACCCCCATGCGGAGTAAGCCTATCCGTGGTCCATTCCGCGGTGCGCGGATGAGTTCCCCATGGTGGCGAAGACGCCCACCGGTGAGCTGCGGGGCGGTGGATAGTGTGCGGGCATGGCGATGACGGGGAAGCGGCGGGTCCTGTACCGGCAGGGCAGCGGATTCTGGCGGATGACGGCGAAGTGGGCTCTGGCCTTCGGGGTTCCGTTCCTGCTGGACGGCGGGCTGCTCCGGTCGTGGGGAGACGCCCTGGTCTGGCCGGTGATCGGGATCCTGCTGTGGGTGCCGTTCGGGATCGGCGTCGTCTGGTACCCGAAGAAGGACCAGCGCGTCGAGCTGACGACACGTGAACTGCGGGTACGGCGCAAGCGTCTGCCGATGGAGAACGTGAACCTGCTGCATGTGGCACGGCTGTGGCTGGAGGGGCGGTCAACCGCGGACGACCACCCGGTGTCGGAGTGGACACGGTTCGACCGGGTGGTGTGGGTACCGCTGCTGGACGGCCGGGCGTTCGGCGTGGAGTTCCGCGACCCGGCCGCGTTCGCCAAGGTCTTCGGCGCCTTCGCGGTCGAGGCGTGCGGCGGGCCCGACATCGTCCGCGCGAGGGCCGCGGCTGAGACCTACCCGGAACCGCGCCCGATGCGGCCCCGCCCCGCCGACGACGCAGGGTCCTGGCTGGACTCCCTGGACATCTTCAACTGACCGTCGTGAACGCCGGCCGGCGTTGACGACGGCACGCCCGGCCGAGATCTCTCCGGAACTGCCGGCGGCGAGTTCCCCTCTGCTCGCGACCGGGCGCCGACCATGAAATAACGGCACAGGCAACGCAGTTGCGACTACATGACTCAACGCCCCGGCCCCCGCCCCCTCTCCGACGAAGCCCTCTCCGACCTCCTCGGCAAGCAGCGGTTCGGCACGCTCGCCAGCGTCAAGCGCGACGGCCGGCCCCATCTGACGACCATGGTCTACAGCTGGGACCCCGAGGCCCGCATCGTGCGGTTCTCGACGACGGCCGAGCGCGTCAAGGTCAGGCATCTGAGACGCGACCCGCGTGCGGCGCTGCATGTGCAAGGCGGTGACATGTGGTCGTTCGCCGTCGCGGAGGGGGAGGCGGAGGTCTCCGAGGCCACGACGGTTCCCGGTGACGCGGTCGGGCGGGAGCTGCTCGGGATGATCCCGCAGGCCGCGAAACCGGGGGACGAGGACGCGTTCCTGGAGGAGCTGGTCGCCGAACGCCGGGTGGTCGTCAGGCTGAAGGTGGACCGGCTGTACGGGACGGCGCTCGACATCAACGGCTAGCCAGGCCTGCCCGGCGAGGGGACGCCTGCGCGTCTCGGCGCGGCGGAACTCAAGGTTTGTGGGTTACCCAAAGCAGTTCCGCCGGCCAGCGGTGTGCCCAGTCGGGTGGGTCGGTTTCGTTGTAGCCGTTGGGTGTTCCGGGTTCGGGCCGCGGCTCGATGAGGTCGTCGATGACGAGACCCGCGCCGCGCAGGACCTTGACCCAGTCGCCGTAGGTGAGCTGATAGCTGGTCGCGCCTTCGTCTTCGGCGATGGTGTCCAGCCCGAAGTAGTCCTGCTGCAGCGTGGTGGTCACGCGGCTGGCGGCTTCGTCGTAGCAAGCTTCGAACCATGGGCTGGCGACGTTGAACACCAGGCGCCCGCCTCGGACCAGGACGCGTGCGGCCTGCGGGACGGCCAGGTGCGGGGGCGCCCAGCTGAGCCCACCGAAGTCGCAGAACACCAGGTCGAAGCTGTCGTCGGCGAAGGGGAGTTGTTCGGCGGCGCCTTGCACCAGCGGGTAGCGGGCCGCTCCCATCGCGCGTGCCGCTGCGGCGAGTTGGGCTTCGGACAGGTCGAGCCCGACCACGGTGGCGCCCTCGGCGGCGAGCGCCCTGGACCACTGGCCGGCGCCGCAGCCGAGTTCGAGGACGCGCTTGCCGGTGACGTCGCCCAGGGCGTGCAGGTGCGCGTCGGGGATGGAGTACATGCCCCACAGCCGGGGTGTGGCGCCGATCTGCGGGTCGTGCTCGTGCTGGTAGGCGCTACTGATCCGGTTCCAGAACCGCCGGTTGGCGGGGATGCTGTCCACGAGCCGACTCCAGCACTGCCTGCCGGGGGCGGTCAACACGACCAGGGCACTCCCTCGCCTCGGTCCGGCCCTGGCTCGGCCCATGATCCGCCGGACGAGCCCGAGCCGGACCATCCGGTCCGCGAGACCTCTCAGCGCACCAGGATCCCGCCCACGGTGATCCCGTACCGCACCCGCAGCCGACGCAGCTCCCACAGCCCGACCGCCGTCACGGACACCGGGGCCCCGAGCAGGAACACCACCCGCACCGGCCCCGGCACGCCCGCGTACGCCCCCGTGGACACGTCGATCAGGGTCATCTCCCACACGAGTGTCATCGCGAGCAGCGGCGGCATGGTCTGGTGGATGTCGGCGGTGCGGAACACATGGACCAGGGCGAGGCCGATGCCCCAGGCGATGAACGGCAGCAACCACACCATCATGAACACCGTGGTCGCCCAAGTGATCACGGTCATCACCGGGTTGGTGGCGAACTTCCCCTCGACGAAGCCGGTGAGCATGGTCGCCGGGAAGACGAAGACCGCGGCCACGAGGGCGACGATCGCGCCGAAGGACCGCGCCGCCCGGCGCAGCAGGTCCCGGCGGGCCGAGGGGGCGGTCAGGGCCAGCAGGATGCCGACGGCCACCGGGAGCGTCACCGACAGCACCAGGACGCTGATCCACGACTGGTTGAAACGGTCGCTCGCGATGCCCTCCGCGGACTTGGTGACCTTGTAGGTCACCGACAGCCACACCACCGCGCCGAGTCCCACGAGCGTACGGATCTTCTGCATCCGCGCGATGAACGGGTCCTCGACGAGGTCCGGCCGGGACGGCCTGAAGACGCGACGCGCGGTGTTGATGGGGCCGATCCGCCGTCGCAACCGTGTGAAGGGGCCGGGGGGCGGCGCCTGCGGCGGCACCGGATGCGGCATGTAGGGGTGAGGGATGTGGGGGTGGGGGATGTGGGGCGGATGGCCACCCTGGGGCGGGTAACCGGCGCCCGGTGGCGGATGCCCGGGGCCCGGTGGCGGGTACCCGGCGCCCGGTGGCGGATACCCTGCGCCCGGCGGCTGCGGAGGCCTGCCGTGCGGGTCGTGAGGCGGCTGCCCGCCCGGATTCCAGGTGCTCATTCTGGTTTCTCCCCCGAAGTGCGACCAATGGAACGAGCGTGACTGGGAGTGTATTGATCGCGCCGCCAAAGAGCACGCTTTCAGCCACTCCGCCATTTCATGCAAGCATGCTTGATTGTTTCTGCCTCCACTGCCATGCTCCTCGGCACGCCGCACCACCCCGCACACCGCCGTGCCCCAGGGAGCGCCCGTGTCCGATCCGACGTCCGTGATCGACGACCTGCGCGAGGAGAGCGAGGAACTCGACCGCCTCGTGGCCGCGCTGAGCACGCCGCGCTGGGCGCTCGCGACCCCCGCCCCCGGCTGGACCGTCGCCCACCAGATCGCCCACCTCGCCTGGACCGACCGCTCGGCCCTGCTCGCCGTCACGGACGCCGACGGCTTCCGTGCCCTGGTCGAGAAGGCCCTCGCGGAGCCCAACTCCTTCGTCGACGAGGGCGCCGAGGAGAGCGCCGCGCTCCCGCCCGCCGAACTGCTCGCACGATGGCGTGAGGGCCGTACGGCGTTGGAGAAGGCGCTGCGGGCCGCCCCGCCCAAGGCGCGCTTCCCTTGGTACGGCCCACCCATGTCGGCAGCATCCATGGCAACGGCCCGTCTTATGGAGACCTGGGCCCATGGACAGGACGTGGCCGACGCCCTGGGTGTGGTGCGCCCACCCACCGAGCGATTGCGGCATGTGGCCTGGCTCGGGGTACGGACCCGGGACTTCGCCTACGGCGTGCACGGGCTGACCCCACCCGCCGATCCGTTCCGCGTCGAACTCCACGCACCCTCCGGCGGCGTGTGGGCGTACGGCCCCGAGGACGCCCCGCAGCGCGTCACCGGCGCCGCCCTCGACTTCTGCCTCCTGGTCACCCAGCGCGCCCACCGCACCGACCTCGCGCTGCGCGCCGACGGCCCCGACGCCGACCGCTGGCTGGACCTCGCCCAGGCCTTCGCAGGCCCGCCGGGCAGCGGCCGTACACCGCAGCCGAAGCCGGCGGGGGAGCCCGGATGACCCTGCGCATCGGCAACGCCTCCGGCTTCTACGGCGACCGCTTCGACGCCCTGCGCGAGATGCTCACCGGCGGCGAACTCGACGTCCTCACGGGCGACTACCTCGCCGAGCTGACGATGCTGATCCTCGGCCGCGACCGTCTGAAGGACCCGGCCGCCGGATACGCCCGCACCTTCCTGCGGCAGTTGGAGGACTGTCTCGGGACCGCCCACGAGCGGGGCGTCCGGATCGTCACCAACGCCGGCGGACTCAACCCGGCCGGACTCGCCGACGCCGTACGGCACTTGGCCGACCGGCTCGGCATCCCCGTACGCGTCGCACATGTGGAAGGCGACGACCTCACCTCCCGTCACCCCGGCGCTCTCGCCGCCCACGCCTACCTCGGCGGCTTCGGCATCGCGGCGTGTCTGCGGGAGGGCGCGGACATCGTCGTCACGGGGCGGGTGACGGACGCGGCCCTCGTCACCGGGCCCGCCGCCGCCCACTTCGGGTGGAGGGAAACGGACTACGACCGGCTCGCGGGTGCCGTCGTCGCCGGGCACGTCCTGGAGTGCGGGGCGCAGGCCACCGGCGGCAACTACGCCTTCTTCCGGGACGGCGACGTCCGCCGCCCCGGCTTCCCGCTCGCCGAGCTCCACGACGACGGCAGCTGCGTCATCACCAAGCACCCCGGCACCGGCGGCTTCGTCGACGTCGGCACGGTCACCGCCCAGTTGCTGTACGAGACGGCCGGTGCCCGGTATGCGGGGCCCGACGTCACCACCCGGCTGGACACCGTACGGCTCGGCCAGGACGGGCCCGACCGGGTCCGGATCGACGGCGTGCGGGGAGAGGCGCCCCCGCCCACCCTCAAGGTCGGCCTCAACAAGCTCGGCGGCTTCCGCAACGAGGTCGTCTTCGTGCTCACCGGCCTCGACATCGAGGCCAAGGCAGCCCTGGTGCGGGCGCAGTTGGAACCGGCTCTCGGCAAGGCCGCCGACGTGCGCTGGGAGCTGGTGCGCACGGACCGGCCCGACGCGAGCACGGAGGAGACGGCGAGCGCGCTGCTGCGGCTCGTCGTACGGGACCCGGACCAGGAGACCGTCGGGCGGGCGCTGAGCGGGGCGGCCGTGGAGCTGGCGCTCGCCAGTTACCCCGGCTTCCATGTGCTGGCCCCACCGGGGAAGGGCTCGCCCTATGGGGTCTTCGAGGATGTGTACGTCCCCCATGGGACCGTCGACCATGTGGCCGTCCTGGACGGTGGGCGCAGAGTCCATGTGCCGCCGCCCCACGACACCCTCGTACTCGACCGGCTGCCCGACCCTCCGCTCCCGGCCCCCCTGCCACCCGGTCCCACCCGGCACGCCCCCCTCGGTCTCGTCGCGGGCGCCCGCAGCGGCGACAAGGGCGGCAACGCCAACGTCGGGGTGTGGGCCCGCACGGACGACGCCTGGCGCTGGCTCGCACACGAGCTGACGGCCGAACGATTCCAGCAGCTGATCCCCGAGAGCCGCGAACTGAACGTCACCCGGCATCTCCTGCCCGGTCTCCGAGCCCTCAACTTCGTCGTGGAGGGCATCCTCGGCGCCGGCGTCGCCGACCGGCACCGCTTCGACCCGCAGGCCAAGGCCCTCGGCGAATGGCTGCGCTCCCGCCACCTGGACATACCGGAGGCCCTCCTTTGACCGTCCTGACCTCCGCGCTCGACCCGAGCAGCCCCGACCACCGGGACAACCGCGAGGCAATGCTCGCCAAGCTCACCGAACTCGGCACCGAGCACGCCAAGGCCCTCGCGGGCGGCGGCGAGAAGTACGTGGCGCGGCACCGCGAACGCGGCAAACTCCTCGCCCGCGAGCGCATCGAGCTGCTCCTCGACCCCGACACCCCGTTCCTGGAGCTGTCCCCGCTGGCCGCCTGGGGCAGTGACCACACCGTCGGCGCCTCCCTCGTCACCGGCATCGGTGTCGTCGAGGGAGTGGAGTGCCTGATCACCGCCAACGACCCGACCGTGCGCGGGGGAGCGAGCAACCCCTGGTCGCTGAAGAAGGCCCTGCGCGCGAACGACATCGCCCTCGCCAACCGGCTGCCCTGCATCAGCCTGGTGGAGTCCGGGGGAGCCGATCTGCCGTCCCAGAAGGAGATCTTCATCCCCGGGGGCGCCGTCTTCCGGGACCTGACACGGCTGTCCGCCGCCGGGATCCCGACCATCGCCGTCGTCTTCGGCAACTCCACCGCGGGTGGCGCCTACATCCCCGGCATGTCCGACCACGTGATCATGGTCAAGGAGCGGGCGAAGGTGTTCCTCGGCGGCCCGCCGCTGGTGAAGATGGCCACGGGAGAGGAGAGCGACGACGAGTCCCTGGGCGGCGCCGAGATGCACGCGCGCGTGTCCGGCCTCGCCGACCACTTCGCCGTCGACGAGCCCGACGCGCTCCGTCAGGCCCGGCGCGTGGTCGCCCGCCTCAACCACCGCAAGGCGTACGACGATCCCGGCCCGGCCGAGCCCCCCAAGTACGCCGCCGAGGAACTCCTCGGCATCGTCCCCGGCGACCTGAAGAGCCCCTTCGACCCGCGCGAGGTCATCGCCCGCATCGTCGACGCGTCCGACTTCGACGAGTTCAAGCCGCTCTACGGCACGAGCCTGACCACCGGCTGGGCCGCCCTGCACGGCTACCCGGTCGGCATCCTCGCCAACGCCCGAGGGGTCCTCTTCAGCGAGGAGTCCCAGAAAGCCGCCCAGTTCATCCAGCTCGCCAACCAGCGCGACATCCCGCTGCTCTTCCTGCACAACACCACCGGCTACATGGTCGGCAAGGAGTACGAGCAGGGCGGCATCATCAAGCACGGCGCGATGATGATCAACGCCGTCAGCAACAGCCGCGTCCCCCATCTCTCCGTCCTGCTGGGCGCCTCCTACGGCGCCGGCCACTACGGCATGTGCGGCCGGGCCTACGACCCCCGCTTCCTCTTCGCCTGGCCCAGCGCCAAGTCGGCCGTCATGGGCCCCCAGCAGCTCGCGGGCGTGTTGTCGATCGTCGCCCGACAGTCCGCCGCCGCCAAGGGGCAGCCCTACGACGAGGAGGCGGACGCGGCGCTGCGCGCCATGGTGGAGCAGCAGATCGAGTCCGAGTCGCTGCCGATGTTCCTGTCCGGGCGGCTGTACGACGACGGAGTCATCGACCCGCGCGACACCCGCACCGTCCTCGGCCTGTGCCTGTCGGCCATCCACACGGCGGCCTACGAGGGCGCCCGCGGTGGCTTCGGCGTCTTCCGGATGTGAGGCTGATGATGATCACTTCTGTACTGGTGGCGAACCGCGGTGAGATCGCCTGCCGTGTCTTCCGCACCTGCCGCGAACTGGGCATCCGCACCATCGCCGTCCACTCGGACGCCGACGAGGGCGCCCTCCACGCACGCGTGGCCGACGCGAGCGTACGACTTCCGGGGGAGGCACCCGCCGACACGTATCTGCGCGGCGACCTGATCCTGAAGGCCGCCGTCGCGGCCGGCGCGGACGCCGTGCACCCCGGATACGGCTTCCTCTCCGAGAACGCCGGCTTCGCCCGGGCCGTCCAGGACGCGGGCCTGCTCTGGATCGGCCCGCCCCCGAGGCCATCGAGGCGATGGCGTCCAAGACCCGCGCCAAGCAACTCATGGGCATCCAGCCCCTCACCCATGTCACCGAAGCCGACCTGCCCGTACTGGTGAAGGCCGCGGCGGGCGGCGGCGGACGCGGTATGCGGGTCGTACGACGGCTCGCGGACCTGGACGCCGAACTGGCCTCCGCACGCGCCGAAGCCGCGAGCGCCTTCGGCGACGGCGAGGTCTTCGTCGAGCCGTACGTGGAGAACGGCCGCCACGTCGAGGTCCAGATCCTCGCCGACACCCACGGCACGGTCCTGTCGCTCGGCACCCGCGACTGCTCCCTCCAGCGCCGCCACCAGAAGGTCGTCGAGGAGGCCCCGGCACCCGGACTCCCCGACGAACTCCGGCAGGAGCTGAGCACCCTCGCCGTACGGGCCGCCCGAGCCGTCGACTACGTGGGCGCCGGAACGGTCGAGTTCCTCGTCGCCGACGGCAGGGCGCACTTCCTGGAGATGAACACCCGCCTCCAGGTCGAACACCCCGTGACGGAAGCCGTGTTCGGCCTCGACCTGGTGGCCGAACAGCTCCGGATCGCCGAGGGCCACCCCCTCGACAGCGACCCGCCGCGCGCGCGTGGCCACGCCGTCGAGGTCCGCCTGTACGCCGAGGACCCGTCCCGCGACTGGGCCCCGCAGACCGGCCGCCTGCACCGTCTGTCCGTACCGGAGGGCGTCCGCCTGGACACCGGCTACACCGACAACGACACCATCGGCGTCCACTACGACCCCATGCTCGCCAAACTCGTGGCCCACGCCCCCACGCGCAGGGAGGCCGTCCGCAAACTCGCCTCCGCCCTGGAACGGGCCGTGATCCACGGCCCCGTCACCAACCGCGACCTGCTGGTCGGCTCCCTGCGCCACCCCGAGTTCACCGCGGCCCGCATGGACACCGGCTTCTACGACCGCCACCTGCCGGAACTGACCGCCCCCGCCACCGACCCGCACGCCCCCCTCGCCGCGGCCCTCGCCGACGCCCGCACCGGCTCCCGCTCCCGCTTCGGTGGCTGGCGCAACGTGCCCTCGCAGCCGCAGATCAAGCGCTATGCGATGGCGGGGGAGGAGTGCGAGGTCCGCTACCGCCACACCCGCACGGGCCTGGAGGCCGACGGGGTGAGCGTCGTACACGCCGACGCCGGTCTGGTCATCCTCGAAGCGGACGGCGTACGGCGAAGGTTCGAGGTGTCCCGCTACGGCGACCAGCTCTACGTCAACACCACCCCCCTCACGCCCCTGCCCCGCTTCCCCGCCCCGACGGCCCAGCACGCCCCCGGCTCCCTCCTGGCCCCCATGCCCGGCACGGTCGTCCGAGTCGCCGAGGGCCTGACGGCAGGAGCGCCGGTGAAGTCCGGAGACCCGATCCTCTGGCTGGAGGCGATGAAGATGCAGCACAAGATCACAGCCCCGGTCACAGGAACGCTGAGCGAGTTGCACGCCGTGCCCGGACAACAGGTGGAGCCGGGCATGTTGCTGGCAGTGGTGGAAGAGGGCTTCTAGGGGCGCGGGGAACTGCGCGACAAGCCACGACGCTCCCGCACCCGAAAGGACTCCTCATGGACACCGAAGACCACAAGTCCCTACGAGAAGCCGTCTCAGCCCTGGGCAAACGCCACGGCCGAGGATCAGACCCTACTCAACTCTGGTCGGAAGCGGGCAAACTGGGCTACCTGGGCGTCAACCTCCCCGAGGAGTACGGAGGCGGAGGCGGCGGCATATCCGAACTCTCCCTCGTCCTCGAGGAACTCGGTGCCGCAGGCTGTCCCCTCCTGATGATGGTGGTCTCACCAGCGATCTGCGGCAC
Source organism: Streptomyces sp. CA-179760 (assembly GCF_050937045.1). NCBI lineage: Bacteria > Bacillati > Actinomycetota > Actinomycetes > Kitasatosporales > Streptomycetaceae > Streptomyces > Streptomyces sp. CA-179760. The sequence goes on along the minus strand of NZ_JBNJLZ010000001.1, from coordinate 4,325,449 downwards.
GGTGATCGCCCGCTTCGGCACAGCCGCCCAAAAACAGACCTGGCTCCCCGCCCTGGCGGACGGCTCCCGCCTCATGGCCTTCGGCATCACCGAACCCGACGCCGGCTCCAACAGCCACCGCATCACCACCACCGCCCGCCGCGACCAGGACACCGGAGACTGGATCCTCACCGGCCGCAAGGTCTTCGTCTCCGGCGTGGACATCGCGGACGCGACCCTCATCGTCGGCCGTACCGAGGACGCCCGCACCGGCAGCCTCAAGCCCTGCCTGTTCATCGTCCCGCGCGACACACCCGGCTTCGAACGCCGCCCCATCGACATGGAACTGAACGCCGCGGAGAAGCAGTTCGAGCTGACCCTCGACGACGTACGGCTGCCCGCCGACGCCCTCGTCGGCGACGAGGACGCGGGCCTGCTGCAACTCTTCGCCGGCCTCAACCCCGAGCGCGTCATGACGGCCGCCTTCGCGATCGGCATGGGCCGCTACGCGCTCGCGCGAGCCGTCGACTACGCCCGCGACCGGCAGGTCTGGAAGACCCCCATCGGCGCCCACCAGGCCATCGCCCACCCCCTGGCCCAGGCACACATCGAGCTCGAACTCGCCCGCCTGATGATGGGGAAAGCCGCCCAGCTGTACGACGCGGGCGACGACACGGGCGCCGGGGAGGCCGCCAACATGGCGAAGTACGCGGCCGGGGAGGCCTGTGTGAAGGCCGTGGACCAGGCCGTGCACACCCTCGGCGGCAACGGCCTCACCCGCGAGTACGGCCTGGCCCGGCTGATAACGGCCTCGCGCGTGGCTCGTATCGCACCGGTGAGCCGGGAGATGATTCTGAACTACGTCTCCCACCAGACCCTGGGCCTGCCCAAGTCGTACTGAGACGGCCCAAGACGGCCCGCGCGCGAGGAGGAACCATGTTCCGCAGCGAGTACGCAGACGTCCCGCCCGTCGACCTCCCCATCCATGACGCGGTCCTGGCCCGGGCCGCGGAGTTCGGCGGCACCCCGGCACTGATCGACGGCACCGACGGCACCACCCTCTCCTACGAGCAGCTGGACCGCTTCCACCGGCGCGTCGCCGCCGGGCTCGCCGAGGCCGGGGTGCGCAAGGGCGACGTCCTCGCCCTGCACAGTCCCAACACCATCGCCTTCCCGACCGCCTTCTACGCCGCCACGCGCGCGGGAGCCACCGTCACCACCGTGCACCCGCTCGCCACCGCCGACGAGTTCGCCAAGCAACTGCGGGACTCGGCGGCCCGCTGGATCGTCACCGTCTCGCCGCTGCTGGACGTCGCGCGCCGGGCCGCCGAACTCGCGGGCGGCGTACACGAGATCTTCGTGTGCGACAGCGCCACCGGCCACCGGTCCCTGATCGACATGCTGGCCTCCGCCGCCCCCGAGCCGGTGATCGACATCGACCCCGCCGACGACGTGGCGGCCCTCCCGTACTCCTCCGGGACCACCGGCACACCCAAGGGCGTGCTGCTCACCCACCGGCAGATCGCCACCAACCTCGCCCAGCTCGACGGGGCGATACCCGCCGGCCCCGGCGACCGCATCCTCGCCGTCCTGCCGTTCTTCCACATCTACGGCCTCACGGCCCTGATGAACGCGCCCCTCAGGAAGGGCGCCACCGTCGTCGTCCTGCCCCGCTTCGACCTGGAACAGTTCCTCGCGGCCATCCAGAACCACCGCATCACCGGCCTCTACGTGGCCCCGCCGATCGTCCTGGCCCTCGCCAAGCACCCGGCCGTCGAGCAGTACGACCTGTCGTCCCTGAAGTACATCCTCAGCGCCGCCGCACCTCTGGACGCCCGCCTCGCCGCCGCCTGCTCCGAGCGGCTCGGCCTGCCGCCCGTCGGCCAGGCCTACGGCATGACGGAACTGTCGCCCGGCACCCACGTCGTCCCCCTGGACGCGATGCGCGACGCGCCGCCCGGAACGGTCGGCAAGCTCATCGCCGGCACCGAGATGCGCATCGTCTCCCTGGACGACCCCGGCACGGACCTCCCCGCCGGCGAGTCCGGCGAGATCCTCATCCGCGGCCCCCAGGTCATGAAGGGCTACCTCGGCCGCCCCGACGCCACCGCCGCGATGGTCGACCCCGACGGCTGGCTGCACACCGGCGACGTCGGCCATGTCGACCCCGACGGCTGGCTGTTCGTCGTCGACCGCGTCAAGGAGCTCATCAAGTACAAGGGCTTCCAGGTGGCCCCCGCCGAGCTGGAGGCCCTCCTCCTCACCCACCCGGGCATCGCCGACGCCGCCGTCATCGGCAGATACAACGACGACGGCAACGAAGTCCCGCACGCGTACGTGGTCCGCCAGCCGTCCGCCGCCGGCCTCTCGGAGGCGGAGATCATGATGTTCGTCGCCGAACGCGTCGCGCCCTACAAGCGGATCCGGCACGTCACCTTCATCGTCGGCATCCCCCGCGCGGCCTCCGGCAAGATCCTCCGCCGACAGCTCAGGGAGCGCGCATGAGCCGCCTCATCACCCGCACGCGCGCGCGTGCGGTCGAGACCCTCACCCTCGACTCACCGCACAACCGCAACGCCCTGTCGTCGGCCCTGGTGGCCGAACTGGCCGACGCCCTCACCGACGCCGGCAAGGACACCGGCGTCCGCGCGATCGTCCTCACCCACACCGGCAACACCTTCAGCGCCGGAGCCGACCTCAAGGACCCCCGCCCCCGGACGCGCTCGTCGCCCTGCTGCGGCAGATCATCGAACTGCCCAAGCCGGTCGTCGCCCGCGTCACCGGGCACGTCCGCGCGGGCGGCCTCGGCCTGCTGGCCGCCTGCGACATGGCGGCCGCCTCCACCGAGGCCACCTTCGCCTTCACGGAGGTCCGCATCGGTGTCGCCCCCGCGGTCATCTCCCTGCCCCTGCTCCCGCGCACGGACCCGCGCGCCCTGGCCCGCTACTACCTCACGGGCGAACGCTTCGACGTGGCGGAGGCACAGCGCACAGGCCTGCTCACCACGCACGCCGAAGACGTCGACACGGCCCTCGCCCCCATCCTGGACGGCCTGCGCAAGTCCGCCCCCGACGCCCTGGCCGAGACGAAACGGCTGCTCACGGCTAGGGTGCTGGAAACCTTCGACCGGGACGCGGCCGACCTGACCGCGCTCTCGGCCCGGCTGTTCTCCTCCCCGCAGGCCCGCGAGGGGATGACGGCCTTCCTCGAACGACGGGATGCGGCATGGGTGGTGTGAGCACGGCCGACCGTGCGGAGCGGGTCCCCAAGCAGGACCGCAGCCGGGCCACCCGGCAGCGGCTCCTGGAAGCCGCCGTGGCCTGCCTGGCGGAACACGGCTGGGCCGGCTCCACCGTCTCCGTCGTCGCCGAACGCGCCGGCGTCTCCCGCGGCGCCGCCCAGCATCACTTCCCGACCCGCGAGGACCTCTTCACGGCGGCCGTCGAATACGTCGCCGAGGAACGCTCCACGGCCCTGCGGGCCCTGTTCCCCGAGGGCGCGTCCGGAGACCGTCACGCGGTCGTCGCCGCCCTGGTCGACCTCTACACCGGCCCCCTCTTCCGCGCCGCCCTCCACCTCTGGGTCGCCGCCTCCAACGAGGACCAGCTCCGCCCCCGCGTCACCGAACTCGAATCCCGCGTGGGCCGCGAGACCCACCGCATAGCGGTCGACCTCCTCGCCGCCGACGAATCCCTCCCCGGCGTCCGCGAAACGGTCCAGGGCCTCCTCGACATGGCCCGGGGCCTGGGCCTCGCCAACCTCCTCACGGACGACGCTGCCCGCCGGGAACGGGTGGTCACGCAGTGGGCGGGGCTGCTGGAGGAGACGCTGGGCTGACCATGGGGGACAGCTACCAGACGATCGTCGACCTCGACGCGAGCGCGACCGACGCCGAGCACCTGGCGCGACAGGTCCTCGCAGGGCTCGTCGAGGAGGGCGTCGTCCTCGCCGACCGGACGGACTGCGTCCTGGGACGGCCGCTCGGGCATCCGCCCGGCCCGAACTGGGAACGGGCCGTGACCGACGACTGGGACCAGGAGCCCTGGGACGGCTTGGCCGTCCACACCAGCCGTACGGGCTTCACCAGTGGCGCCGACCTGCCCGGGGCCGCGGTCTGTCCACACTGCGTGTCAGCCACGCCGCTGGACGACCGGACCTGGCCTGGCTTCCACGCCGCGATGCGGACCTGGCACGACACCGGCGCCGCGTCCGTCGACTGCCCCGGCTGCACGGCGGCCGTCGCCCTTCCGGACTGGTCCTGGGACGAGTGCCCCATGGCCTTCGGCCACCTCGGCTTCGAGTTCTGGAACTGGCCCGACCTCACCGACGACTTCCGCGCCCGCCTTTCCGAGCTGCTCGGCGGCCACCGCACGGCATACGTGTGGGGACAGATCTGAGCCCTCAGGGACTCAGCCGCTCCACCCGCCAGCTCCCATCAGCCTGCTCCACATACCGCAACCGGTCGTGCAGCCGGTTCTCGCGGCCCTGCCAGAACTCGACCGACTGCGGGGCCACCCGGAAGCCGCCCCAGTGCGGGGGCACGGGCACCTGCTCGCCCTCCGGATAGCGCGCGGCCAGTTCGGCGTACGCGTCGTCGATGTCGGCGCGGGTGGAGATCACGGAGGACTGCGCGCTGGCCCACGCGCCGAGCTGTGAGCCGTGCGGCCGGGTCCGGAAGTACGCCGCCGTCTCGTCCCGGCCGGTGCGCCGCGCGACACCGGTGACGAGGACCTGCCGGGCCATCGGATGCCAGGGGAAGAGCAGCGAGACGTACGGGTTCTCCGCCAGGTCACGGGCCTTGCGGGAGTCGTAGTTCGTGTAGAAGACGAAGCCCTGCTCGTCGAAGTGCTTGAGCAGAACGGTACGGGCGCTGATCCGTCCCTCGGCGTCGGCCGTCGAGACGACCATGGCGTTCGGCTCGAACAGCCCGCCGTCCGTCGCGGCCTGCTTGAACCAGCGCGCGAACTGCTCGACGGGCGTGGCGGCCAGCTCGGTCTCGGAGAGCCCCTCGGCCCGGTACTGCTTGCGCATCGAGGCCAGATCGAAGGGGACGGCGTCGCGGTCGGTCACCCGGTCATCTTGCCGTATGGACGGTGTCCTTCGTCACTGAGTGGCACTGAGTGCCGTGAAGTCTCCCCAACGGTGGCACTCGGGGATATCGTTCTGATGCCGATCCGGTTGGGTGACCGCCAGCCGCACGGGGCATCACAGGGGAGACCGGCCAGGACCGCGAGTCGCCGCGACGACCGTGGATCCACCGGACGGCCGCCCGCTTCGCAAGCTGACTGACACATGGTTCACACGTCTCACCCCACCAGACACCATCTGTCACTTACATCACGAGGAGCCGCCTGATGTCCGACTTCGTACCCGGGCTCGAGGGAGTAGTCGCGTTCGAGACGGAGATCGCCGAACCGGATAAGGAGGGCGGCGCACTCCGGTACCGGGGCGTCGACATCGAGGACCTCGTCGGCCATGTCTCCTTCGGCAACGTCTGGGGCCTGCTCGTCGACGGCGCCTTCAATCCCGGTCTGCCGCCCGCCGAGCCGTTCCCCATCCCCGTCCACTCCGGCGACATCCGCGTCGACGTCCAGTCGGCCCTGGCCATGCTGGCCCCGGTCTGGGGCCTCAAGCCGCTCCTCGACATCGACGAGGAGCAGGCCCGCGGCGACCTCGCCCGCGCCGCCGTCATGGCCCTCTCCTACGTCGCCCAGTCCGCCCGCGGCCAGGGCCTGCCCATGGTCCCGCAGCGTGAGATCGACAAGGCCCAGTCCGTCGTCGAACGCTTCATGATCCGCTGGCGCGGCGAGCCGGACCCCAAGCATGTGGCGGCGGTGGACGCGTACTGGACGAGCGCGGCCGAGCACGGCATGAACGCGTCCACGTTCACGGCCCGTGTGATCGCCTCGACGGGCGCGGACGTCGCGGCCGCGCTCTCCGGCGCGGTGGGCGCGATGTCCGGCCCGTTGCACGGCGGCGCCCCCTCCCGCGTCCTCGGCATGATCGAGGAGATCGAACGCACGGGCGACGCCGAGGCCTACGTGAAACAGGCCCTCGACAACGGCGAGCGCCTCATGGGCTTCGGCCACCGCGTCTACCGCGCCGAGGACCCCCGCGCCCGGGTCCTGCGCCGCACCGCCCGCGAACTGGGCGCCCCCCGCTTCGAGGTCGCCGAGGCCCTGGAGAAGGCGGCCCTCGCCGAGCTCCACGCCCGCCGCCCCGACCGTGTCCTCGCCACGAACGTCGAGTTCTGGGCGGCCATCGTCCTGGACTTCGCCGAGGTCCCGGCGCACATGTTCACGTCCATGTTCACCTGCGCCCGCACGGCCGGCTGGTCCGCCCACATCCTCGAACAGAAGCGCACGGGCCGCCTGGTCCGCCCCTCGGCCCGCTACGTCGGCCCGGGCACCCGCGACCCCCGCGAGATCGAGGGCTACGGGGACATCGCCCACTGAGCTCATCCCACCGACGGCCATCGCCCGGAGCCGACCGCTCCGCGTGATGGCCGTTCGCCGTACCGGCGCCTACGCCTGTGCCTACGCTCCCAGCCGGTCCAGCTCCTCCCCGATCGCCTTCCGCAGCGGGGCATGCCGCGGCCCGAGCGCATACCGCTCCTCGCTCCACCTCTCCCGCGGATAGAGCCACACGGGCAGCCGTACGAGATCCTCGGGCTCCCAGTCGTACCGCGGCCACACATGCGCGTGCAGAAACCCCTCGGCATTCCCCAGGATCTCCAGATTGACCCGCCGGAACCCCGACTCCACCCGCCGACAGGCCCGCTCGACCGCTTCCCCCAGCCGGTCCATGTCCCCCAGGAACGCCAGCCGCCTGCCCCTCGGCAGCTCGGACAGTCGCCGCACCGTGGGATCATCCGTCAGCAGTACCGAGTAGCCGGGCAGGAACTGCACGTCCCCGATCACCGCGAACCCGGCGTCCAGCCTCCGCAGCACGGCCGGATTCGTACCCCGCAGCGCACTGCCGACCCGGTCCTCACGCCATTCGCCCACCACGAACCACCCCGAAAACGCAGACGACCCGCGAGCCTGGTCCTCCTGAGGAGGGCCGGCCGGACGTACCGGCGGCTCGCGGGTCGGGTGACTGCTGGAGATTGGGCCGGCTGCGCGCTTCGCTCACGCGCTGGTCCGGCACCGCACTGTGTGTGGTGACGGGCCGCTAGCCCGCAGCCACCTCACGCGTCCGGTTCTCATACATCTGCCGAACCACCTCCCTTCTCGTGTACCTGGAACCCTAGGAAACCGACCGGCCTCGGATCAACCGTTTTTCTGAGACCTTGACTCCGGGCCGTGGAGGAGGCGGGTGTTCGTTCGCGGATGACGGGGGGAATGCCCTCGTACAACGATTCCTTCAATGTTGCGGGAACACGGTGTGCGCTGGGTCACGTTCCAGTTGAATGATTGCAAGTAGCGAACCGACGTGCGGTACGTGCGGACGCAGCCTGCAGGGGGTCCAGGTGAGTGCTTCCCGGCGTAGTGGGACCACCGACGAGCTGGGGCCCGACGAGCCCGAGCGGGACGGGGCGGACGGGTCCGATCTGCTTGCCGCGTTGCTGGACGGGATGGACGCGGCGCTGTGCGCCTTCGACGCCGACGGTGTCGTGACGCACTGGAACCGCGAGGCCGAGCGGATTCTCGGATGGAGCGCGGACGAGGCCGTGGGGCGGCGGGGCCTGGCCGGATGGGCCGTGCGCAGCGCGGACGCCGAGGAGGTCGAGAGCCGGCTGCTGTCGGCGATGCACGCCCCGGGCCGGCAGGTGCACGAGTTCGCGTTGCTGACGAAGGACGGCGGGCGGGTGCTCGTACGGACCCAGTCGGCGGCCGTGCGAGGGACCGACGGGAAGCCGGCGGGTGTGTACTGCGCCTTCAGCGAGGTGCACGCGCAGATCGATCTGGAGCGGTCGATCGCGCTCAGCGAGGCGCTGTTCGAGGACGCCAGCTGGGGCGTCGTGCTGGTGGATGTGGACCTGCGGCCGGCCGTGGTGAACGCGCACGCGGCCAAGGCGCTGGGCACGGGTCGTACGTCCGCGCTCGGCCGCCCGCTCGGGGACCTGCTGTCGCAGGGCGTGGAGGAGCTGGAGAGCGCGCTGCAGCATGTGCTGGCGGAGGGCGCGCCGCCCGCGCCCGCCGAGGTGTGGGTGGGTGTGCGCACGCCGGAGGGGGAGCGGCGGCGGTGCTGGCGCAGCGGCTTCGTACGGCTGGCCTCACCGCTCGCGGAGGAGCCGGTTCCGCTGGGTGTGGGGTGGCTGTTCCAGGACGTGACGGAGGCCAAGCAGAGCGAGCAGGAGGCGTCGCTGCTGCGGTTCCGGACGCAGCAGCTGCACCGGGCCTCGCGGGCCGCCGCCGAGTGTGAGGACCCGGCGGAGGCCGCGACGGTCCACCTGGACTTCGCCCTGGCCGGGTTCGCCGACCACGCGTTGATCGACCGGGTGGCGGGCGGGGCGCTGGTCGACGCGCAGACCGAGGGGCCGGTACGGCTGGTGCGGGTCGCCGCCACCCCGTCCGGGGCGCCGGGGCCGAGCAAGCTCTCCGGTCACGCGGGGCTGCCCGCGCGGTACGCGGAGGGGCATCCGGCCCTGCAGTGCGTGGAGCGGGTGGGCGCGCTGCGGGCGAGTGCGGGGTCCGCGTCGCCCGAGGAGGCCCGGCTGTGGGCCGAGGCCCGGCGGTGGCCGCCGGACGCGGTGCACGCCCTGTGCGCGGTGCTGCGCAGCCGGGGCGGACGCTGGGTGTGGTGACGTTCCTGCGGGGGGCCGGGCGTAGCGCGTTCGAGCGGTCCGACGCGATGTACGCGGAGGACGTGGCGGTACGGATCGCGGCGGCTCTGGATCTCGCGGGGTTGTCCGACGAGCCGGTGTGAACCGGCGCGCGTCTCGCCGTCGCCTCAGTGCCGGTAGAAGATCCGGTCCCGGTACCGCTCCATCACGCGGCCGTTCCAGTCGTGCCCGCCGTCGACGTTCCCGGAGCGCAGGAGCGGGGGCTCCAGGCCCCGGTCGGCGAGGGTGGCGGCCGTGGTGGCCATGACGGCCTGGAGGAGGGCCGAGGTGACGACCGTGGAGGCGGGGGCGAAGGGGGCCGGGACGTTGTCGAGGGTGAGTTCGGCGTCGCCGACCGCGATCTTCGAGTCGAGGACGAGGTCGCAGTGGTCCTTCAGATACGTCCCCGACGAGTGCCGGGACTCGGTCTCCGAGGCGTAGGCGACCGAGGTCACACCGATGACCCGGACACCCCGGGCGCGGGCGTTCATGGCCATCTCCACGGGGAGCGCGTTGCGCCCCGACAGGGAGATGATCAGCAGGGCGTCGTCCGCGCGGAGCGGGGAGCTGTCCAGGACGGCGCTCGCGAGGCCGTCGACGCGTTCCAGGGCGGAGCCGAGCGGCGCGGGCATGACGTCGACGCCGACGACGCCCGGTACGGCGAGCAGGTTCATGAGGGCGAGGCCGCCCGCGCGGTAGACGAGGTCCTGCGCGGCGAGGGAGGAGTGCCCGGCGCCGAAGGCGAAGAGGCGGCCCCCGTTCTCGACGGTGTCGGCGAGGAGCGTGCCGGCGGCCGTGACGCTGTCGGCCTCCTCGTCGCGGACCCGCCGCAGCAGGTCGATCGCGGCGTCGAGGAACTGGCCGGCCGGCGCGCGGTCGCTCATACGGGGTCCCTTCAGGATGGCCCGGGATGGCCTCGGTGGGCGCGTGTCGCGCATCACGGTGCGGTCTGGACCAGTGCGGTGTCAATACGGCGGGGCGGCCAGGGGCGCGGGTGCTGAGCGGGTGCTGAGCGGGTGCTGAGCGGGTGCTGAGCGGGGCTCCGGGGTCCGCGAAGGGGGCGTTCGTACCCTTCCCTCGTGCCGGGTAATCCCCTGCTTTCCCTCCCGGGGCACGGTTGTCGGTGGTATCCGGCAGAATTGGGTGCAGGGCCAGCGCACGCGCCGGTGAGCCGTCCAGCCTCCGGCAGATCTCATCGAGGGGCACGTATGTCCGGACTGATCGACACCACGGAGATGTATCTCCGCACCATCCTCGAGCTGGAGGAAGAGGGTGTGGTCCCCATGCGCGCCCGTATCGCCGAGCGGCTGGACCAGAGCGGGCCGACCGTCAGCCAGACCGTGGCGCGGATGGAGCGCGACGGTCTGGTGTCCGTCGCCAGCGACCGGCACCTGGAGCTCACCGAGGAGGGCCGCCGTCTCGCCACGCGCGTGATGCGCAAGCACCGGCTCGCCGAGTGTCTGCTCGTCGATGTGATCGGGCTGGAGTGGGAGCAGGTCCACGCCGAGGCGTGCCGCTGGGAGCACGTGATGAGCGAGGCCGTGGAGCGCCGCGTGCTGGAGCTGCTGCGGCACCCGACGGAGTCGCCGTACGGCAACCCGATCCCGGGTCTGGAGGAGCTCGGCGAGAAGGACGGCGCCGACCCGTTCCTGGACGAGGGCATGGTGTCGCTGGCGACCCTCGACCCGGGCGCCGAGGGCAAGACGGTCGTGGTGCGCCGGATCGGCGAGCCGATCCAGACGGACGCGCAGCTGATGTACACGCTGCGGCGGGCGGGCGTGCAGCCCGGCTCGGTGGTCAGCGTGACCGAGTCGGCGGGCGGTGTGCTGGTGGGCAGCGGCGGCGAGGCGGCCGAGCTGGAGTCGGAGGTCGCCTCCCACGTGTTCGTCGCCAAGCCCTGAGCCCGGCCGGGGCGGCCTGGTGCGGCCAGATCGGGGCGGCCGCGCCCGTCGCGTTGGCGTGATCCCGTCGTCTCCGGGATTCAGTCCGCCGAATGGCAGCGCTCGTCCGCTTCCCGTGCGACGCTGTCGCGTGAGGCATATGACCTGAGGGCTCTTGGCCGTGGCCCGACAGCGATGTCGCCCGGCCGGGGAGGGGGCGGGAGGATGTGCCGTGGAGATGTGGAGGGCCCCGGCGCCTTGTGGCGCCGGGGCCTGTCCTCCCCTGTGCTGACCTGGAGCCCCGAGCTCTCAAGGTCATCCCCCACGGACCGGTTTCCCCGAGCGGTCCGCCTCCCGCTGAAGATCTCCCCTCGGCAGCGGCGATCAATCCCCGAGGATGGTCACTCGAACGAGGGGTGTTGCCCGCGAGAACAGCATCCTCGAATGGGCATTCGATAGTGTGCGGGTGACGCACGGCACAGCAGCAAGGCGCAGCAGGCAGAACACGGTTCACAGGACCGAACGGCCGGAGACGACCACGGTCCGCGCGAAGCTTGGGGGGTGCCAGGACATGGCGCGACGCATCGACGTGACCGGGACGGGCGGCGTACGCCTCGCGGCCTGGGAGTTCGGCGACCCGCCCAAGACCGATCCGGCGCACGACCCGCAGTACCCTCTCGACCCACAGCCCACGCCGGGCGCGCGGACCGCCCCGGAGGGCTCCCCGGACGGCTCTCCGGGCGTGCTGTTACTGCACGGCCTGATGGGCCGCGCCTCGCACTGGGCGTCCACCGCCCGCTGGCTCTCCGGCCGGTACCGCGCCGTCGCTCTCGACCAGCGCGGCCACGGCCGCAGCGAGAAGCCCCCGCAGGGAGTCTTCTCCCGCGACGCCTACGTCGACGACGTCGAGGCCGCCCTGGAACAGCTGGGGCTCGACCCGGTCGTCCTCATCGGCCACGCCATGGGCGCGCTGACCGCCTGGCAGCTCGCCGCCAAGCGCCCGGACCTGGTCCGCGGGCTGATCATCTGCGACATGCGGGCCTCCGCGCTCGGCGCCGCCTCGCAGCGCGAGTGGGACCAGTGGTTCCAGTCCTGGCCGCTGCCCTTCGCCACGCTCGCCGACGTCCGCAAGTGGTTCGGCGAGGACGACCCCTGGGTGGAGCGGCCCAACCCGGCCCGAGGCGCGTTCTACGCCGAGGTGATGGCCGAGTCCCCGGACGGCTGGCGCCCCGTCTTCGAACCGGAACAGATGCTCCGCTCCCGCGAGACCTGGGTGTACGACGCGCACTGGGAGGAGCTGACCCAGGTCCGCTGCCCGGCCCTGGTGGTGCGCGGCCTCGACGGCGAGCTGGGCCGCGCCGAGGCCCAGGAGATGGTCCGCGTCCTGCCCCGCGGCCAGTACGCGGAGGTCGCCGACGCCGGCCACCTGGTGCACTACGACCAGCCGGAGGCCTGGCGCGCGGCGATCGAGCCGTTCCTGGACGCCCTCAGCTCGAACTGAGGCGCACGAGCCGGACAGGTCACCCCTTGCTGACTGCCCCCAGGATCTCCGGCAGCCGCCGGGCCGTCCGCGGAGCGGCCAGCCGCAGTCCCGCCACCGCGAGCGCGGCCCCGTAGAGCGTGCCCGCCGGAAGCAGCAGCCATGTCCAGTCGTCGCCCCCGGCGCTCACGTTCAGCCAGATCGTGAGCGCGATGACGGGCGCGCACAGCACAGCCGCGGCGATCATCCCGCCGAAGATGGAGATCCAGGCGAGCCCGGTCTGCCCGGGGGCGACGTTCTTGTAGCCCTCCTGCGGGATGGAGTAGGGGAAACGGGCGGACGTCCACGCCCCGGTCGCGAGCATCGCGCCGAGCAGCGCGAAGGACAGCCCCAGCGCCTCGGGCAGCCGCCGCCAGTCGCCGAGCATCGCGGTCGTCACCACGGTGACGAGCGTGGCGTACGGCAGGGTGATCAGCAGCAGGGCCAGGGCGCGGGCGCGCAGTTCGACGTAGGCGTCCCGGCGCGAGGAGATCGTCATCGCGACCATCCAGAACGCGGAGGTGTCCTGCCCGAACTGGTTGTACATCTGGATGCCGAGCATCCCGGCGGCGAAGCACGCGAAGTACACGGACCCGGTGCCCTGCCAGGCGTTGAACACCGGCACGATCAGCCCGATGGCCAGCGAGGTCACCCAGGCGGCCTTGGTCTTGGGGTCGCGCCACACATAGCGCAGGCTGCGCTCCATGACCGTGCCGGTGCGCCCGGCAGGCAGCAGCCGCCCGAGCCCGGTCGAGGAGCGCTCGCGGGCGGCCGACTCGGCGGTGGGCAGCGTGGATCCGTCGGGCGAGGTCATCAGCCGCGTCAGATGCCGCGACCACACCGAGATCAGCGTCACGAGCGCCCCGGCGCTCAGCGCCAGTTGGACCGCCGCGCGACCGTACGACCCTTCGCCCACCGCGTGCACGGCGCCGATCGCCGACGCCGGTGGCACCCACTGGAGCACGTCCGCGACGGGGTCCAGTTCGCCGAGACCCGCCGAACCGAGCCGCTGCGCGCCGAAGTTGACCACCTGCGCGCCGACGGCGATGACGAGCCCGCTCAGCACCGCGAGGTCACGGCCCTTGCGGCTGGTCAGCAGCCGTACGTTGGCGGCGGCGACGGCCCGCGCGAACGCCACGCACACCAGCAGCGCCAGGGCGACCGCGACGACGCCCACCGCGAACGCCGCCCCGCCCGGGCGACCGCGATCACGGAACCGACCAGCAGGCACAGCGTGAACAGCGGCCCGATGCCGACCAGCGACGCGGTGAGCAGGGCCCGCACCAGCGGCCGGGGCCGCAGCGGCAGCATCACGAGCCGCGTCGGGTCCAGTGTCTCGTCACCGCCGGGGAAGAACAGCGGCATCACCGCCCAGCCGAGCCCCAGGACCGCCACGGCCAGCACGACCAGCGACTCGACGTGCGCATGCCCGCGCAGCGCGATCAGGCCGATCAGCTGCAGCGCGGCGAAGAGCAGGGCGAAGACGGCCGACGCGATGTAGGCGGCCTTGCGCCCGCCGGACTGCCGCAGCCCGTTGCGCAGCAGCGACAGCTTCAGCCGTACGACGACGGGGGTGAGGGCGGGGGCAGTCACCGGGCCCCGCCGCCCAGCCAGTCGAGGTCGGACCCTGCGTCCCGGCTCTGCGCGCCGACGAGTTCGAGGAAGGCCCGCTGCAGCGAGGGCGCGTCACCGCGCACCTCGGCGAGGGTCCCGGTGGCCCGGATCCGCCCGGCGGCCATGACGGCCACCCAGTCGCACAGCGACTCGACGAGCTCCATGACGTGGGAAGAGAACACGACCGTGGCGCCCGAGGCGGTGTATCGCTCCAGCACGCCCCGGATGGTCTGCGCGGAGACGGGGTCGACGCCCTCGAACGGCTCGTCCAGGAACAGCACTTCGGGATTGTGGAGGAGGGCGGTGGCGAGTCCGATCTTCTTGCGCATGCCGGTCGAGTAGTCGACGACGAGCTTGTGCTGGCTGCCGGCCAGATCAAGGACGTCGAGGAGCTGTGTGGCCCGCTTGTCGACCTCGGCACCGGGCAGCCCGCGCAATCGCCCGCTGTACGCCAGCAGTTCCCGTCCCGACAGCCGCTCGAACAGCCGCAGCCCCTCCGGCAGCACCCCGATGCGGGCCTTCACCTCGACGGGGTCCCGCCACACGTCGTGCCCGACCACCTCGACGGTCCCGTGATCGGGCCTGAGCAGCCCGGTCACCATCGACAAGGTGGTGGTCTTCCCGGCCCCGTTCGGCCCGACCAGCCCGATGAACTTCCCCGCCGGCAACTCAAGATCGACCCCGGCCACAGCGACCTGCTGCCCGAACCGCTTCCAGAGCCCTCGCACCCGTACAGCGCTGGATCCCACCGCGTCTCCCTCCGTCACCCAGAACCCTACGGTGGGGCAATTCAGGGGCGCGGGGAACCGCGCGATCAGCCACGGCGACCCGCAGCCGCCACACAACGCGAGCGGGCAGACGAACGGGCGCCTAACGATCCCGGCCGCACGCGTAAGCCAACGGCGAGATCAACTCCTCCGCATCCGGCAGCCACCGATTGGCCGGAGTCGGCCGGCACGCCCACTGCACAGCCCCCCGCGACCCGAACCGCGTGGGCGGGGCGGCCACATACGCCCCCTCACCCAGCACGGTCAGATCCAGCGACGACACCGACCACCCCAGCTTGCGCACCAGGTCCGGCACCTTCACACCGGCCCCCGGCAGCACGAAGAACTCCATCCGACGGTCCGGCGTGAGCGTCACCGGCCCGAGCGTCAGCTCCATCCGCTCCATCCGCGCGAGCGCGAGGAACCCGGCCGTCTCCGGCACGGAGATCGCGTCGAAGGTCCGCCCCGTCGGCAGCAGGATCGACGCGGTCGGCTGCTTCTGCCACATCCGTCGCGCGACGGTCGCACTGCCCGTCGCCTGCGTCGCCCAGTCCGGGCGCGCCGGGTGCGATCCGGGTGCCGGACACGCGGCGTCACCGCAGGAGCACCGCTGACTTCCTTCGACCGCTTCCAGCCAGGTGCCGGGGAACACGTCCCAGTGGCGCTCCTCGGCGTAGCGGACAGCGGTGTCCAGCAGCGATTCCCCGCGCTGCTTCGGGATCTGAGCGGCTTCGGTGCCGGCGATCGTCTCTTCCACGATGAACACAACTCTGGTCGTCACCAGGGGTTACGCCCGCCCGTGTGCGCGGGGGAGAGCATCGCCCCTGTCCTCGGGGCGCATGGGTGCATGTGCGGGGGCGCGCAGGAGGATCCGTGGCCGGAGGTGGGTAACCACGAGTGGGGCCGGCGACAGCCGTTACCCCGGCAATCCTCACATGCCTCGCATTTTCGCCTGGTCGGCGGGGCATTGATCTTCACGGCCGGATCTTTTCGCTGGGACGTGAGGGGTTCGGCCGCGGAAGACACGTCAACTCGGTGCGTGGGCAGGCACCGCAGCCACAGGGGGTACGCCATGGCCGCAAGGCCGCTCGTCGCTCGGCAGCCGAACGAACGGCTCCAGGCGCTCATCCAGGAAGCCGGATGCTCCAACGCCGGCCTCGCCCGCCGGGTCAACATGTGCGGTGCCGAGCACGGCCTCGACCTGCGCTACGACAAGACGTCGGTGGCGCGCTGGCTGCGCGGGCAGCAGCCACGGGGCCGGGCCCCGGCGATCATCGCCGAGGCGCTCGGCCGCAAACTCGGCCGTACGGTCACGATCGACGAGATCGGCATGGCCAACGGCAAGAACCTCGCCTCGGGCGTGGGCCTGCAGTTCTCGCCGACGGTACTGGGGGCCATCGAGCAGGTCTGCGAGCTGTGGCGCAGCGACGTGGGGCGGCGGGACTTCCTGTCCGGCTCCTCCGTCGCCGCGTCCGCGCTGGTCGAGCCCAGCCGTGACTGGCTGATCTCCGCACCGGACGGGCAGGTGTCGCGCTCGGCCGGACCGCGCGTGGGGCAGTCCGACGTGGGGGCGGTCCTGGCCATGACGCAGGCGCTGGTGGATCTCGACCACCAGTACGGCAGCGGGCATGTGCGCCCGGTCGTCGTGCACTACCTCAACAGCGTGGTCTCGGGGCTGCTGGCGGGGTCGTACCGGGAGGCGGTGGGGCGGGACCTGTTCGCCGCGGTGGCCCGGCTGACGGAACTCGCCGGGTACATGGCCGTGGACACCGGGCAGCCCGGTCTGGCGCAGCGCTACTACATCCAGGCACTGCGGCTGGCCCAGGCGGCCGGGGACCGGGGCTACGGCGGATACGTCCTCGCCGCCTCCATGAGCCATCTCGCCGCGCAACTCGGGAACCCCCGGGAGATCGCGCAGTTGGCGAGGGCGGCGCAGGAGGGGGCGCGGGGGCGCGTTTCACCGCGCGCGGAGTCGATGTTCTACGCGGCGGAGGCGCGCGGGCATGCCCTGATGGGCGACGTGCGCGCCACCCAGTCGGCGGCCGGGCGCGCTGTGAGCGCCCTGGAGGCGGCCGACCCCGCCGCCGGGGACGACCCGGTGTGGATCGCGCACTTCGACGAGGCCTATCTCGCCGACGAGTTGGCCCACTGTCACCGGGACCTGGGGCAGGCCGACGCGGCGGCGCGGTGCGCGCAGGAGTCGCTGGCCGGGCATCCCGAGACGCGGGCGCGCCGCCGGGCCATCGGTTATGTGCTGTTGGCCACGGCGCAGGTGCAGCAGCGCGAGGTCGAAGAGGCGTGCAGCACGGGCATGAAGGCCGTGGAACTGCTGGAGGGACTGCGGTCCAACCGGGGCGCCGAGTATCTGGAGGACTTCCAGCAGCGGCTGGAGCCGTACCGGGAGGAGGCAGTGGTCAGGGAGTTCGGGGCGCGGCTGGACCTGCAGGCGGCGGCGTGAACACAGGGTCTGCGGATGCGTGAACATGCGGGAAACGGCCGCCGGGCGAGCAGGAGGTGACATGACCAGCGTGCCGTGACCCGGTTGTGTTACCGCGCTCACAGGGCTTGAGGTCAGGCCCTGTGCTGCGTGGCACGGGGCTCTGGGGACCCGGTAGCGTGACCCGACGATTCACAAGGTCCCCCATAAGTAGGAGTCCCGGTGACGCAGAGTGGACAGGGCGAGGAGCCCTCGGCGCGCCAAGCGCGCGAAGGCATCGTGCTGCCCTCCGACGGTGGCGAACCCCTGCTGCCGGGGATGACGGGCGGACCCGGTGACGCATCGGCCGGCCACCGGCCCGGACCGGCCCCGACCGGCCAGGCCCCGGCCTCCGCCCCCGCCGGGGCCAGACCTGGGGCCAGCCGTGGGGCCCGGACCAGCAGGTCCCGCCCCCGCCGCAGGACAACAGCTGGCAGTCCCCGCAGCCTCAGCAGTCCCAGCAGTGGGCCACCCCGGAGCCTCCGGCGTGGGACGCCCAGCACCCCGCGCCGGGCGCGCTCCCCCAGTCCCCCAACCCATACGCCGGCTACGGCACTCAGCCCGACCCCTCCCAACTGCCCCCGGCCCCCGGCCCGTACGGCACCCCGCTGCCCCAGACCACGGACGGCTACGGCTCCCCTGCCGGGGGCGGCCTGCCGCCTGCCTCCGACGCGTATGGTGCCGCTGCCGCGGGCGGTTCGCCTCCGCAGTCCGCCGGCGGCTATGGCTCCCCGGCTGGGGGCGGCCCGCTGCCGCAGGCGACGGACGGGTACGGCTCCCCTGCCGGGGGCGGCCTGCCGCCTGCCTCCGGTGTGTACGGTTCCGCCGCCGCGGGCGGTTCGCCGTCGGCGTCCGCCGGAGCGTACGGCGCTCCCACCGGGGGTGCCCCGCTGCCGCAGGCGACGGACGGGTACGGGTCTCCTGCCGGGGGCGGCCTGCCGCCTGCCTCCGGTGTGTACGGTTCCGCCGCCGCGGGCGGTTCGCCGTCGGCGTCCGCCGGAGCGTACGGCGCTCCCGCCGGGGGTGCCCCGCTGCCGCCCGCGACGGACGGGTACGGGTCTCCTTCCGCGTCCACGGGCGCCGGAGGCGCACCCCTGCCCGCGCCCGCCGACGAGGGCGCGACCCAGTTCCTGCCGCCCGTCGCCGCGTCCGCCGACGAAGGGGCGACGCAGTACATACCCCCGGTGGGCCCGGGCGCTCTGCCGCCCGAGACGCCCACCGGTCACGACCCCGAGGCGACCACCTTCCTGGGGACCGCGCCCCGGTCCGGAGCCGGGCCGTTGCCGCCCGCCTCGAATCCGGACGCCGAGGCGACGCAGTACATCGCGCCGGTGCCCGGCGGGGACAACCGGCCGCCCTCCGAGTTCGACAACCTCTTCCGCAGCGACCGCGGTGGCCACGGCGCCGAGAGCCCGGCCGCGTCCACCCAGCAGATGCCCCGCTTCGAACAGCCCCAGCCCCACCACCCCCAGCCCCAGTCCTACGCCCCTCCCGGCCAGTCCGGCGGCGGCCGGGGCGGGCGCGGCGGCCGCTCCGGCTCGCGCGTGCCGGTGATCGCGGCCGTCGGCATCGGCATAGCCGTCCTCGGCGTCGGCGCCGGCGCGCTGCTCGCCGCCGGCGGGCGCGGTGACGACGGCGGCGGCGACAACAACAAGACCGTGGCCGCCTCCGCGCCCGCGACGGACGACTCCGCCTCGCCCTCCGCCGACCCGGCCCGGGCCCAGGCCGTCGAGCTGGACAAGCTGCTCGCCGACAGCGGCGACAGCCGCACCACCGTGATCACCGCCGTCGCCGACGTCAAGGGCTGCGACAACCTGCCCCAGGCGGCCAAGAACCTGCGCGACGCGGCCAAGCAGCGCACCGAGCTGGTCACCCGGCTCTCCGGCATCACCGTCGACCAGCTGCCCGACCACGCCGCGCTGACCACCGCCCTCACCAAGGCGTGGCAGGCCTCGGCCTCGGCCGACAACCACTACGCGGCCTGGGCCGACCAGACCGCGGGCAAGAAGGGCTGCAAGAAGGGCCAGGCCCGTGCCACCGGCCAGACCCAGGCCGGCAACCGCGCCAGCGGCGTCGCGAGCACCGAGAAGACCAAGGCGGCCGGGCTGTGGAACGCGATAGCGAAGACGTACGGCCTGACCGAGCGCCAGCCGACGCAGCTGTGACGTGAGGTGACGTGATGTGACGCGAACGATCCGGGCGTGAACCGCTGAGCGCGGGGCTCAGTAGTTCACGTCGGCGTCCTGCAGCGTCCGCGTCGTGTCGACGAAGCCCTTCCGTGCCGACACCAGCCGCCCTTCCCGCACCACCTGAAGGGTCACGTTCGCGTTCACCAGGCGCGGGAAGCCGACGGCGGCGAGCTTGTCCTGGAACCGCCACCGCAGCGTCGGCGTGAGCCCGCCCGTGCTGATCCCGAGGCCATCGTCGAGGGCCTCCGTCACGGTGTCGGCGCTCACCTCGCCCCCGCCGAGCGACTCGACGATCTTCTTGAACACGGTGTAGGCGATCCAGGTGGTCTGCACTCCGGCGTCCGCGGCGTCGATGCGGTTGTCGCCGAAGGCCTCCTCCTTGATCACCTGCTTCATCCCGTCCCAGCGGGCATCGCTCGCCACGGGGTACCAGCCGGTGATGTACGAGCCCTCGTACGGCCCCGAGGCCCCGCCGGTCGCGTCGATCATCGTCTGGTCGACGCTGCCGAGCACGGTGGCCGTCCGAACGTCGGGATAGTCCTCGCGGGTCCGCCGGAAGGAGTCCATGAAGGTGCCGTTGCGGTCCCCGAGCGCCGGCACCACACACCCCTCGTCCGAGGAGGAGGTCGTCGTCCGCAGCGCCCGCTCGGCCTGGCCGTCGTACTCGGTGGCGTCCTCCGCCGCCCGCTGGTCCCGGGCCGCCGAGTGCCCGCCCGCCTTCAGGCCCGAGTCGAGCAGCGGGGGCAGCTGGTCACCCGCGATGGTGTCGGGCCGCACCAGCGCGACCGGCCCGCAGCCGGCGAGGGACCTGCCGAGACCGGCGAGCAGCGCGGGCTGGCCGCCGTTCACGGGGTAGGACAGGGGGCTTGTGAACTCGGCGTTGGTGATGCCGTAGCCGCCTATGTACGGGATGCCCGCGCCCTCCAGGGACGGGAAGAAGGAGTCGGCGTACTGGCTGTACGATCCTACGACCGCGACGACGTTCTCCTTGGCGGCCCGCCGGGCGCACTTGGCGGCGGCCACGCTGTCGTTGTGGTCGTTGCAGGTCAGCACGTTGAGCTTGCGGCCGTTGATCCCGCCTTTGGCGTTGATCCAGCGGGCGTAGGCGTGGGCGAAGGCGGGCATTCCGGGCTTGTTGGTGGCCTTGGTGTCCTGCGGCGCCCACGTCATGACGGTGATCGGATCGTCCCCGGCATCCCCCGTGGTGCCGGGGACGACCCCGCAGCCGGCGAGGAGCGACGCGCACGCGGCCGCCGTGCCCGCGCCGAGCACGCCTTTTCTGGCGTGACGGGTGAGGAGGCCGGGGAGGAATGTGCTGCGGGTGCGTCGCCTGCCGGTCATGGTTCCGCACGATTCCGCCACATGGCCAACCCGAGAGTGATCTAGGGTCAACGATTGGTGACGTACAGGTGAATTACGGGGGTCGGTGTGTCCGATGTGGAGGGGAACGTACGATCGATGACCGTGCAAGCTTCGGAGAACTCTTCCCGTCGTGGCCGTCGCTCATCCACCATGGGCGGCATGCCTGTCAATGACATGCCGTGGTGGCGCTGGCGCAGCAACGTGCGCTCGGCGCTGCACATGCTCTCCGATCCCGGGTTCCAGCGGGACGTCTGGCTGGCCGGTGTGGACGGCTACGGCGACGTGACCGACGCGGTGTACCGGCTGGTCGAGGACACCTGGCTGGATCACTGGTCCGCCGAGAAATACGTCGGCACGATCTTCCGTGACTCGCAGGAGGCGGCCCTCGTGGACACCGCCGTGCTGCGGGTGCTGCGGATCATGCACCAGGTCGGGCCGGACGCGCCGGTCACCGCGTACCTGGAGAACCAGGCGTGGCCCGAGGCGATCCAGGCGGCCCGGGACGCGCATGTGCGGCTCGCCACGAGCGACGGCGAGGAGCCGGACACGCCGCCGCGCAGCCTGGAGGTCCTGCGGCTCATGACCAGGTCCGCCTAGCGGGACGATTGCGGGCGGTGCCATCGCCTGTGGGACCCTGTCCTGCATGAACGAGCAGTCCACCACCGCCGCGACCCCGCCCGACCAGTACGTCCTCACCCTTTCCTGCCCGGACAGGAAGGGAATCGTGCACGCCGTGTCGAGCTATCTGTTCATGACCGGCTGCAACATCGAGGACAGCCAGCAGTTCGGCGACCACGACACGGGACTGTTCTTCATGCGCGTCCACTTCTCGGCGGACGCCCCGGTGTCCGTGGAGAAGCTGCGGGCCAGCTTCGCGGCGATCGGTGACTCCTTCCAGATGGAGTGGCAGATCAACCGGGGCGACCAGAAGATGCGCATCCTGCTCATGGTCAGCAAGTTCGGGCACTGCCTGAACGACCTGCTGTTCCGGGCGCGCACCGGTGCGCTGCCGGTGGAGATCGCCGGGGTGGTGTCCAACCACACGGACTTCGCCGAGCTGGTGGGCTCGTACGACATCCCCTTCCACCACATTCCGGTGACGAGGGACACGAAGTCCGAGGCGGAGGGGCGGCTGCTCGACATCGTGCGTGAGGACGGTGTGGAGCTGGTCGTTCTCGCCCGGTACATGCAGGTGCTGTCGGACGATCTCTGCAAGGCGCTGTCCGGGCGGATCATCAACATCCATCACTCGTTCCTGCCGAGCTTCAAGGGGGCGAAGCCGTATCACCAGGCTCACGCCCGGGGTGTGAAGCTGATCGGTGCGACCGCTCACTACGTGACCGCTGATCTCGACGAGGGGCCGATCATCGAGCAGGAGGTCGAGCGGGTCGGGCATGACGTGACGCCGGAGGGGCTTGTCGCCATCGGGCGTGACGTGGAGTGTCAGGCGTTGGCCCGGGCTGTGAAGTGGCATGCCGAGCGGCGGATTCTGCCCAATGGGCGGCGGACTGTGATTTTCGCCTGAGGGCTCGGTTCGTCCCGTTTGCGGGCGAGTGCGGGTTGTTTGTGGCTTGTCGCGCAGTTCCCCGCGCCCCTGAGTTGGTTACATCCTGCTCAGTGAAGCGGCCGCGAACAGGACGTCCCTGATCGCCTCTCTGTCTCCCACCTGGCCCGCTGCCGCCTCCTGCGGGGGAACGTGGCCCGCTGCCAGGCGGCAGAATTCGACGCCGTCCAGGGCGACGTGGGCCACCTCGTGTTCCGCGGAGCCCTTGGCCGCGGGGGAGTCGAGAGGGATCAGCCACTCGCCGCCGCCGTGGCCCTCGATCTCCAGGCGGAGGCTGCGGCCCGGTTCGCCGGCCGCCACGAGGTGGCGGTGGTGGGCGGGGGCCGCGAGGCCGGTTTGGCGGCGGTGTGCCAGGGCGGTCGGCAGCATGCGGGCCGCCAGGTCGATCATGCGGTGCAGATGGCGCGGCGAGGGCGGATCGTAGGGGTAGTCGACCGCGTCCGCGATGTCCTCGGCGTGCACCCAGCACTCGAAGGCCCGGTCGAGCATCGCGTCGTGCAGGGGCAGTGCGAAGTCGCCGTACGACACGGGCATCTTCCCGGCGCCGCCGCCCGTGAAGGACACCGTGCGGACGAGGTTGTGGCTCTGTTCCCGCCAGGGCGCCCGTACGGCCCGGGTGGGCGGGAAGTGGGAGGCACGCCAGTACGCCTCGGTGCGGGACGCCGGGGTCGGGTGCCGGGACGTGACGTCGCCCAGCGGGTCGTCCAGGCCCAGCGCGAGGGCGACAAGACCGTCGACGCTGAGCAGATGCGCGATGACCCCGGCGACGGTCGTACGGCGGCTCGTGGACGCGTCGGCCCGGAACCAGCGCAGCCGTACCGGCGCGTGCCACTCGGCGTCACCGAAGTCCTGGAGCAGGGCGTCCAGGCGCGCGGTCTCGGCGTCGTACGCGGCGGCCCAGTCCGGCACCGGGATGCGTGGCGGGCGGCGCTCCAGGCAGGTCGCCAGGACCCGGGTGCGCAGGGACGGGTCCAGGTCGAGGCTCTCGGGCCGTTGCAGCAGCCCGACCGCCTCGCGCAGCCGACGCGCCTCGTCGGCGCACTGCCCGCACTCGCCGAGGTGCTCCTCGACGGCCACGGCCTCCTCGGCCGAGCAGGCGGCCAGCGCCCAGGCGCCGAGCAGGGCCTTCAGCACGGGGTGCTCCAGCACGGGCCGTACGGGACGGGGTGCCGTGTCACCGAGATCCTCCAGTGCGGGCAGCGGCAGTCCGCCGTCCTCGACGGAGGCCCGGGGCGGGGGGATCCGCGGCGGCTTCCCGGACTCCTGCCCGGCGTCCCGTTGGGGCCCGTCCGGCTCGCCCGGGCCCGAGGGGATCTCCGACCCGCTCACACCGCACCCCCCGCTCCGGGCGGTGCGCCGGGTGGCTCGGTCTCGTGGGCGGTGGACAGGAGCTGGAGGCCCAGGCGCAGCCGCCGGCGGGCCTCGTCCTCGGTGATGCCGAGGTCGGTGGCGGTCTGGCGGTAGTCGCGGCGCTGGAAGTAGGCCCGCTCCAGGGCCGAGCGCAGCGGGACCGGCATGGACTGGACGATGTAGTCGGCGCGGGCCGCGACCGAGGCGCGCCGCACCCGGTGCTCCAGCTCCTCCGCGGTGCCGGAGCCCTCGCGGGTGAGGGCGGCGGTCTCGGTGGCGCGCAGGCGCTGCACGGCCAGGCGGTGGGTCAGCGTGGCGACCCAGGAGCGCAGAGGGCCCTGTCTGGGGTCGTAGGCGTCCGGGTGTTCCCAGACGTGGACGAAGACCTCGCGGGTGACGCCGTCGGCGGCGCGTTCGTCGCCGAGGACGCGGTGGGCGAGGCCGTGCACGAGGGAGGCGAACCGGTCGTAGAGCTCACCGAGGGCGGCGGCCTCCCCGCGGGCGAGCCGCTGCTGCATCTTGCGGTCCCAGCGGGGCGGTACATCCTTTTTCGCCATGCGGCCCCCTCACCCCCTGCTCGTGTCCCGCGCCCGTGCCCTGTCCAGCCTGTGCCCGATGTCTCCCCGAATGTAGTCGGCACGTCCGGTAGCGCACGCCCCTTTGTGGCAATGTGCGCCCCCTGAGCGGCCGCAGGTGATAGAGGCGTCTACCCCATCGACGTCTGATCAGACGTGACCGAAGGGGATCGAACAGGATCGAAGCCGACTAAAACAAGCCTGATTCGACGGGGATCCGTTTTTCGGGTTGTGTTTCAGGGAACGGCCGCTGGGCAGCCGCGCTGCAAGGAAGCGTAGGGACTGCTTCCGTTTTGGCGATCGAAGGGCGTGGTGGTGACCTTCAAAGTGACCGGCGGCGAGCAGGGCGAATGGGCCGTGCTCCAGGTGTCCGGCGAACTGGATCTGGTGACCTCGCCGGTGCTGCGTCAGCGTGTGCACGACGTAGTGGCCGAGGGGCACCACTGTCTTGTCCTCGACCTGTCCGAGGTGTTCTTCTGCGATTCCAGCGGCGTCGGCGTGCTCATCGCCGCCCGCCGTCTGATCCGCTCCTGCCAGGGCCGGCTGCGGCTGGTGCTGCCCGCCCGGGGCGCGGCCGACGGGTCCCATGTCAACCGGGTCCTCGGCGCGCTGGGCGTGCGCAGGCTGTTCGACGTGTACGGCGATGTGGACGCGGCCCTGGGTGACGAGGGCGAACCCCTGTCCGCGTGAGGGGCCGATGACGCACGGTAGGGCGAGTGTTGCCGTTCTGACACGCTGTTGTCCCGGAATTCCCCCGGTCTTGGCGCAAGTGACGTTTTCCCGCGCCCGAACGGCCCCTCCGTCGTACGCTCCGAGCGAGACGCACCCCACCTGACGTAAGGCGGCCTGAAAGAGACATGGTCAGCAGCGAGTACGAGCGCAGGATCGCCGCCCGGTTCGCCATCTTCGACCAGGACGGCAACAGCTACATCGACCGCGAGGACTTCTACGGGGCGGCCAAGGCGCTGCTCGCGGAGTTCGCCGTAGCGGCCAGGTCCGACAAGGGACAGGCGCTGTACGGCGGCGCGGAGGCGTTCTGGCAGGGCATGGCGGGCATCGCGGACCGCGACGGCGACCAGCGCATCACGCGCGAGGAGTTCGTGGGCGGCGCGGTCAAGCGCCTGCGCGACAACCCCGACCGGTTCGCCGAGATCGCCCGCCCCTTCCTGCACGCGGCCCTGGCCGTAGCCGACACGGACGGCGACGGCTCGGCGACCCTCGAGGAAGTGGCCCGCGTCCTCACCTGCCTCGGCGCCCCCGAGGACGTCGCCCGCACGGCCGCCGGCGCGCTGGACGCGGACGAGGACGGCAAGGTCGGCGAGGCCGAGGTCGTCCCGGCTTTCGCCCGGTACTTCACGGTGCCCGAGTAGAGCGACCGGCCCTGGTGACGGAGCCGGCCCGGGTGAGCGACGCCCACCCGGGCCGCGTCGCCCGGTCGTGTCGCCGGCCCCGGGCCCGTCACCCGCTCGAGTAGCGCTCACGCAGCTTGTACTTCAGTACCTTCCGCAGGGTCTCGCCCCGCGGAAGCGCGTCCACCAGCTCCAGCCTCTCCGGCAGCTTGTGCACGGAGAGTCCCTCGGCGCGGAGGAAGGCGGTCGCGGCCGGCAGCGTCAAGGGCTCGGCGTCCCGCGGCTGTTCCACCACCGCGCACACCAACTCCCCGCGCGCCGCGTCCGGCAGACCGATCACCGCCACGTCCCCGACCGCCGGATGCCGGTGCAGGAGGTCCTCGATCTCCTGGGCGGAGATGTTCTCGCCCTTGCGGATGATCACGTCCTTGAGGCGGCCGGTGAGGACCAGGTGCCCGGTCTCCGTCATGTGCCCGAGGTCGCCGGTGCGCAGGAAGCCGTCCGGGTCGAAGGCCGCCGCCGTCTGCTCGGGGTCGAGATACCCCTGGCACACCGCCTCCCCGCGCAACCGCACCTCCCCGTCCACGATCCGTATCTCCATGCCTTCCGGTGGCCGCCCCTCGGACGTCGCCAGCAGCTCCGGGGTGTCGTCCGGCGCGCCCATGGTGATCATCGGCACCTCGGTCATGCCGTACCCGTGGGTGAGCTGTACGCCCATCTCGCGGACCACGGCGTGGTACAGCTCCGGCGGCTTCGGGGCTCCGCCGCCCGCCAGGAGCCGTAGCGTCGGGACCGCAGGGGTTCCCGGCCGCTTGCGCTGTTCCGTCAGGAACATCGAGTAGAACGCCGTGGAGCCGCCCGCCATGGTCACCCCGTGCCGGCGGTAGGACTCCAGCGCGTCCGGCAGCGCGAACTGCTCGAACAGGACGGCCGGGAAGCCGTACAGCAGCAGCATCACCGTGTAGTCGGGCCCGCCGATATGGGCGTACGGGAAGGCGATCGACCCCACGTCGTCCCCCGAGGGCCGCAGGGCGTGCGCGAGGCAGGAGCCGCCCGCGATCAGGGAACGGTCCGTGTGGAGCACGCCCTTGGGGTCGGAGGTCGTGCCGGACGTCCAGTAGATCCAGCGGACCGTGGTGCCGTCAAAGGGCGGGGGAGGCAGGACGGAGGGATCGCCGTCGGGCAGGTCGCCGTACGCCTCGAAGACAGCCTTCGCGCCCAGCCGCCGGGCCATCTCCGCATGGTCGAAGCCGCGCCACACGCCCGGCACCGCGAAGAACTCCGCCCTCGACTCGCGCAGCGCGAAGCCCACCTCGCGGTCCCGGTAGAAGGGGATGACCGGCGTCTGCACGGCGCCGAGACGGGCCAGCGCGAAGGACAGCAGGGCCGTCTCGATCCGGGTGGGCAGCTGCCAGGCGACCACCGTGCCGGGGCGGACGCCCATGCCGTACAGCCCGGCCGCCACCCGTTCGGCACGCGCGCGGAGAGCGCCGAAGGTGAGCCTGCGGTCGGCTTCCAGGAAGAGCGGCCGGTCCGGGGTGAGGGCGGCGCGGCGGGTCACCAGCTCCCACAGTGTGCGGGACGAACTCAGGTCGTGCGGGGTCTCGTTCACGACTGCCCCCTACCTGCTTGGCTGACGGGTCGTCAGGTGGGATGCTATCTGACGGTGCATCAGATGAGCATCAGTCCGGCGGAGGGGACCCATGGAGCGCGCGACCGAACTGCCCCGCATCATCAGCGTCGACGACCACGTGATCGAGCCCGCCCATCTCTTCGAGACGTGGCTGCCGGCCAGGTACCGCGACCGCGGACCCCGGCCCCTGACCGCAGGCATCGGTGAACTCGCCTACGTCGCGGGCAAGTACCGGATCACGATGGACCCGGACGGCCCGCCCACCGACTGGTGGATCTACGAGGACCTGAAGTTCCCGTACAAGCGCAACATCGCCGCCGTCGGCTTCGACCGGGACGAGATGACCCTGGAGGGCATCACCAGGCAGGAGATGCGGCGCGGCTGCTGGGACCCGAAGGCCCGCCTGGAGGACATGGACCTCAACCACGTCGAGGCGTCCCTCTGCTTCCCGTCCTTCCCGCGCTTCTGCGGCCAGACCTTCGCCGAGGCGCACGACAAGGAGGTCGCCCTGGCCTGTGTGCGCGCCTACAACGACTGGATGGTCGAGGAGTGGTGCGGGGACAGCGGCGGGCGGCTCATCCCGCTCTGCCTGATCCCGCTGTGGGACGTCGGCCTGGCGGTCGCGGAGATCCGGCGCAACGCCGAGCGCGGGGTGCGTGCGGTGACCTTCTCCGAGATCCCCACCCACCTCGGGCTGCCGTCCATCCACTCCGGCTACTGGGACCCGTTCTTCGCGGTCTGCCAGGAGACCGGGACGGTCGTCAACATGCACATCGGATCCTCGTCCCAGATGCCCGCCGCATCCCCGGACGCACCGCCCGCCGTGCAGGCCTCGCTCAGCTTCAACAACGCGATGGCCTCGATGATGGACTTCCTCTTCAGCGGGGTCCTGGTGAAATTCCCGCGCCTCAAACTCGCCTACTCCGAGGGCCAGATGGGCTGGATCCCCTACGCCCTGGAACGCGCCGACGACGTCTGGGAGGAGCACCGCGCCTGGGGCGGCGTCCGCGACACCATCCCCGAGCCGCCGTCCACGTACTACTACCGGCAGATCTACTGCTGCTTCTTCCGCGACAAGCACGGAGTCGCCTCGCTCGACGTCGTCGGCCGCGACAACGCCACCTTCGAGACCGACTACCCGCACGTCGACTCGACCTTCCCGCACACCAGGGAAGTCGCCCTCGACCACGTCAAGGGCCTCGACGACGAGACGGTCTACAAGCTGATGCGCGGCAACGCGATCCGCATGCTCGACCTGGACCTGGACCGCTGAGGCCCGCAGATGGACCTGTCGTACACGCCCGAGGAGGAGGACTTCCGGGCCCGGCTGCGGGAGTGGCTCGCGCGCGTGCTCCCCGGGCTCCCGCCGGGGCCGTCGCCCGACGACTGGCCGGGGCGGCGGGCGTACGACCTCGGCTGGCAGCGCAGGCTCCACGACGCCGGATACGCCGACGTCCACTGGGACGCCTCCCCGACCACCCGGCTGATCTTCCTGGAGGAGACCGAGAAGGCCGGCGCGCCCTATGTGGGCGCCAACTTCGTGGGGCTGCTGCACGCCGGGCCGACCATCGCCGCCGAGGGGACGGACGAGCAGCGGGCGCGCTGGCTGCCGCCGATCCTGCGCGGGGAGGAGGTCTGGTGCCAGGGCTTCAGCGAACCGGAGGCCGGCTCCGACCTCGCATCCCTGCGCACGCGCGCGTGGCGGGACGGCGACCACTACGTGGTGACCGGCTCCAAGATCTGGACCTCCCACGCGGAAGTCGCCGACTGGTGCGAGCTGTTGGTCCGCACGGACCCCATGGCGCCCAAGCACCGGGGTATCACCTGGCTCGCCATGCCCATGGACGCCCCCGGCATCACCGTACGGCCGCTGCGCACGCTCGCCGGCTCCGCCGAGTTCGCGGAGGTCTTCCTCGACGAGGTGCGCGTGCCGCTCGCGCACCGGGTCGGGGACGAGAACGACGGCTGGCGCGTGACGATGGTGACCCTGTCCTTCGAACGCGGCACGGCCTTCGCCGGCGAGGTCGTCGCCTGCCGCCGCGTCCTGGGCGAACTGGCCGCCCGGGCCCGCGAGAGCGGCCGCTGGGACGACCCGGCGCTGCGGCGCCGGCTGGGCAGGCTCAACGCCGAGTTCCGGGCGCTGTGGCGGCTCACGCAGTGGAACGTGAGCGCGGCGGAGGCCTCGGGCGGGGTGCCCGGCGCCGGAGGCTCGGTCTTCAAGCTGCGGTACTCGCACGCCCGCCAGGAGCTCTACGACGCCGCCGCCGACGTCCTGGGCCCCGACCGCCTCGACCTGGACCGCCCCTGGACCCTGGACCGGCTGTCCTCCCTCTCGTACACCATCGCGGCCGGTACCTCGCAGATCCAGCACGGCATCGTCGCCGAGCGGATCCTCGGCCTGCCGAAGGGACGGTGACCGTGCGATTCCGGTTGACGGACGACCAGCGGGCGTTGCGTGACGGGGTGCGGCAGCTGCTCGCCCGGCGCTTCGACGCGGAAGCGCTGCGGACCGCTGTGCGAGGGCCGGTGCGGCTGGACCGGGTGCTGTGGCGGGCCCTGGGTGACGCCGGGTTCTTCGCGCTGCGGCTGCCGGAGGCGGACGGCGGGGTCGGACTGGGGCTCCCCGAGGCGGTGTTGGTGTTCGAGGAGGCGGGACGGGCGCTGCTGCCCGGGCCGCTGGCCGCCACCCACCTCGCGGCCGGTGCCGTACCCGGCGCGGCCACGGGGGAGACCGTCGTGACGGCCGTCGACGGCGGCCTCGCGGAGTGGCTGGCGGAGGCCGACGTGGTACGCGGCGAAACCGCCGGAGCCGTGCCGCTGCGCTCGCTCGACCCGCTGACGCCCCTGCACCGCGTGACCGTCGGGCCGGCGGCCGCCACGGATCCCGTCGCCGTCCTCCTCACCGCCGCGGAGCAGCTCGGTACGGCGGTCCGCGTCTGCGAACTGGCGGCGCAACACGCCCGGGCCCGCGAACAGTTCGGACGACCCATAGGGGCCTTCCAGGCGGTGGCGCACCTCTGCGCGGGGATGCTGGTCCGGGCGGAGACGGCCCGCGCCGCGGTGTACGCGGCCGCCGTCACCGCCGACCCGGCCGACATCGCCGCCGCCCGTCTGCTCGCCGACGAGGCCGCCGTACGCGGCGCCCGCGACTGTCTCCAGGTGCACGGCGGCATGGGCTTCACCTGGGAGTCCGAGGTCCATCTGCATCTGAAACGCGCATGGGTTCGAACCCAACGTGCGGGCGGAATCACGGAGAGTGAGGAATTGCTCGCGGCCGACCTGATGGCCGGAACGCCCTGACGGGCCCTCTGACTGCGACATTGCCGACGATGCCCGTAGAGATGTCGCGGAATGTGGCATGCCGGAATTACGGAGAGTTGATATGGGGTCGTATTCGATGCGTGACTCGTAACAGCCCGGAGTCGGCTGTTCGCTCCGGTACCTTGTGTGAGATGCGAGTGGCTCAGAGCGCAGTGCGACCCAGGGGCGCGGCCTGTTCGACTCCCCGCGGTGAGCGTCGCACAGTATCCCGCAGGGGTACTCCTTCGCGCTGGAATATGCCCGAAGCGCTTGTTGAGGTGACTGTACGTCAACCATGCTGTCCCACAAGGGATTCACGTTCCGTGAACCCTGTCCCGGCCGTTGTTCTGGCCATGCAGAAAATGGCTACGATCGTGGCCCCCGTGAGGCGCGAGCCTAAGTGTCCGCCGGTTCGGATGGTGTGAGCGGTGCAGGTGCTTCAAGTGCAGCTGGAGATCCGGCCCGACCCCGCAGAGGTGGGGCGTGCCAGGCGGTGGGCCCGCTCGCGCCTGGCCGGGTCCGGCATACAGGCCGATGAACCGCTCGCCGAGACTCTGATCCTGCTCGTCTCCGAACTCGTCACCAACGCCGTGGTGCACACCGGCTGTCCCGCGGTCCTGCTGCTGTCGCTGCCGCACGCGGTGACGGACGAGTCCACGGTCCGTCTCGAGGTCGCCGACCGCAGCGGCCGGGCCCCCGTGCCCCGGTGCGCTGACGACGACGCGACCGGCGGCCGGGGTCTCGCCCTCGTCGACGGCCTCGCCGACCGCTGGGGCTGGAGCGTCGAGAGCACCGGCAAGCGCATCTGGTGCGAGCTGGACCGGTGCGCGAAGTCCGGTGAGGTCACGGCGTCGTGCGGAGGGGGCGCGGCGGCGTACGGCGGCGGCGGGGCGTCCTTCGAGGGGCTGGCGTACGAGGCGGTGTAGGGCCTTTGGGGCGGCTTGGGTTCCTGTCCTTCGTCCTCCCCGCCCTTGCCTTCGTCCGTGCTCGTCCTTGCCTGCCGGACATGTGGGGTGCGGGCGCGGTGGCGGCGGCACATGCCGCGGGGTCTTGCGGCGAAGCCGGGGCATGGGTGCACGGCCGGCCGGCCGGATCCGTCGGGGCATGCGGCGATGCGCCGGGACGTGCTTCCGTGCGCGCCCACGGCACACACCGCATAACCGGCAAATCACCGAATCGGGTGTTGACGCGTCGTGACCGTGTGCTCACGCTGGTGGGCAGCGATTCGCCGTGAGGGGACGGCGAGGGCTTCGGTGACGGCAGCCCTCGGCGAGTGTGAGTCGTGATTCGGCGTCGGCTCCCCTCAGGGCCAGGGGAGCCGGGGCGGGAGCGCCGGAGTCGGGTGGCGGCGCGCGCTGCCGTGCTCGGGGCGAGCAGCGCGGCGCCGCCATCCTGCTGGGCGGGCCCCGGGGAGCCGACGCCCTAGAGGATGGCGACCGGCGCCACCGGAGACCCGGTCGCCCCGGCGAACGGCTCGGGCGTCGCCGTCAGCAGGAAGGCGTAGCGGCCCGCTTCTCCACAGGCTGTGGACAACTTTTCGAGATTCCAGTTCTGGCCCTGCGGCATCCCCATCTCCACGAGGTCGAGGGCGTGCACCGGCAGCCACAGGTCGTCCACCTCGGGCGGGAACACCTCGAAGGTCAGGGTGTCGTTGGCGACGGCCGCGACATCGCGCGCGTGGAACCACTCCGGTGTCCGGATCGACAGCCCCGGTGACGGGAAGGCGTACGCGTGCCGGTCCCCGGCCAGGCAGACCTGGACCTGCCCGGTCCGTACGAGCACGATGTCGCCGGCCCGTACGCGCGTCCCGGCCAGTTCCTCGGCGGCGTCCAGGTCCTCGGGGGTGACGGCGTACCCGCCGCCGAGCCGGTCCGTGCCCCGGGCCCGGGCGACGTCGAGCAGGACCCCGCGCGAGACGAGGTGCCGGACCGTGCCGATGCCGCTGAACCCGGCGCCGCCGTGCGCCGTGATGGAGCCGGCCGGGCGGCCGTTGTAGATCCGGCCGGAGTGCGAGACATGGGGCAGCGCGTCCCAGTGGGTGGCCGCCTGCAGCCCCATGGTCACGGCGTCGTCGCTGCACGCGACCGTGCCCGGGCCGAACAGCTCCTGGTTGATCTGCACCA
The DNA here is from genome assembly GCF_050937045.1 of Streptomyces sp. CA-179760. Taxonomy (NCBI): domain Bacteria; kingdom Bacillati; phylum Actinomycetota; class Actinomycetes; order Kitasatosporales; family Streptomycetaceae; genus Streptomyces; species Streptomyces sp. CA-179760. The sequence goes on along the minus strand of NZ_JBNJLZ010000001.1, from coordinate 4,293,002 downwards.
TGACGTGCAGCGGGTCGATGCGGCCCGGGATCATCCCCGTCTGTACGCCGCTGCGTTCGAGGGGCAGTGCGAGCGGGACGCGGCGGCCGGTGCGGACGGTGGCCGCGGCGTCCCGCACGACCTCGTCGGTGATCAGGTTCAGCGTGCCGAGCTCGTCGTCGGCCCCCCAACGGCCCCAGTTGTTCACGCGCTTGGCGATGTCGTGGAACGCGTCCGGCAGCGACATGAGTCCTCCCCGGGGCTTGTCTTCCCATATCTGACGGGTCGTAGAATTCGGGAAGCTGAAATCTAACGGTCCGTCAGAAATCGTGGGACGGGAAGGGGCCGGGCGTGGGGAACTTCTTGGCAGGGAAGGTCGTCGCCGTCACCGGCGCCGGGCGGGGCATCGGCCGGGCGGTCGCGCTCGCGGCGGCGTCCGAAGGGGCGAAGGTCGTGGTCAACGACTACGGCGTCTCCGTCGACGGCGCCTCGCCGACCAGTGAGGTCGCCGAGGCCGTGGTCAAGGAGATCGAGGCGGCCGGCGGGGAGGCGGTGGCGGTCGCCGACGACATCTCCACCATGGCGGGCGGACAGCGGGTCGTCGACGTGGCGCTGTCGTCGTACGGGCGGCTCGACGGGGTGGTCTGCGTGGCCGGGATCCTGCGCGAGCGGATGCTGTTCAACATGACCGAGGAGGAGTGGGACCCGGTCGTCGCGACCCATCTGAAGGGCACGTTCACGGTGTTCCGGGCGGCCTCGGCGGTGATGCGCAAGCAGCGGGCCGGGACGTTGATCGGGTTCACCAGCGGGAATCACCAGGGGTCGGTCTCGCAGGCCAACTACAGCGCGGCGAAGGGCGGGATCATCTCGCTGGTGCGGAGCGCGGCGCTGGGGCTGCACAAGTACGGGGTGACCGCGAACGCGGTGGCGCCGGTCGCGCGGACGCGGATGTCGGCGGGGGTGCCGATGGAGCTGGCGGAGATCGGGGAGCCGGAGGATGTCGCCGCGCTGGTGGTGTATCTGCTGTCCGACGCGGCGTCCCGGGAGGGGATCACGGGGCAGGTCTACACGGTCGCGGGGGCGAAGATCGCGGTGTGGGCGCAGCCGAGGGAGGTGCGGGCGGTGTTCGCCTCCGGTGGTTGGACCGTGGAGGGGATCGCGGAGGTTTTGCCGGGGTCGGTGGGGGTGGATCCGATGCCGTTGCTGGCGCGGGTGGAGGGGATGGAGAGGGCGGCTCGGGAGGGGGAGCGGCCCAACGAGTGAGGGGGCGGGGGTGCCTGTCCATATGGCGGGTGCGGGTGGGTTGTGGCTCGTCGCGCCCACGCGGCGGAGCCGCAAATCGATACAGCCCCGCGCCCCTCAGGGAGGAGCGAACCTCGTGGATTTCGGGTTCACGCGTGGAGACGAGGAGTTTCGCGGCGAGGTCCGTGAATGGCTTGCCGCGCATACCGGGGGCGCCGGCGGCCGACGCGCATGGGAACGCACCCTGGGAGCGGCCGGGTGGATCGGGCTCGGGTGGGGTGTGGGCGGGTACGGGAACCGGACGGCCGAGCTCATCCAGCAGGTCGTCTGGGCCGAGGAGTACGCGCGCTCGGGGGCGCCTCCGCGCTCCGGGCACATCGGGGAGAACCTGCTCGCGCCCACGCTCCTGGCGCACGGCACCGAGGAGCAGAAGGCCCGCTTCCTGCCTCCGATCGCCGCCGGTGACGAACTCTGGTGCCAGGGCTACAGCGAACCCGGTGCCGGTTCGGATCTGGCCGGGGTCCGTACCGCGGCCGTTCGCGAGGAGGGAGGCCGCGGGTATCGGGTCACGGGGCAGAAGATCTGGACGTCGCTCGCGCACGAGGCCGACTGGTGCTTCGTGCTCGCCCGTACCGAGGCCGGGTCCCGGAGGCACCGCGGGCTGAGCTTCCTCCTCGTCCCCATGGACCAGCCGGGCCGTATCGAGGTCCGACCCATCCGGCAGCTGACCGGCACCAGCGACTTCAACGAGGTCTACTTCGACGGCGCGCACGCGGAGCACGTCGTCGGGGGTGAGGGCGACGGCTGGCGTGTCGCCATGAGCCTGCTCGGTTTCGAGCGGGGGTGTCCACGCTGGCCCAGCAGATCGGGTTCGCCCAGGAGTTCGAGGACGTCGTGCGGGCGGCCCAGGAGTCGGGGGCGGTGCGGGATCCCGTCATACGGGAGCGGCTCGTGGGGCAGTGGGCCGAACTGCGCACCATGCGCTGGAACGCCCTGCGCACACTGGGTGGTTCGGGCGACGCGGGGGCGCCGAGCGTGGCGAAGCTGCTGTGGGCCGGCTGGCATCAGCGGCTCGGGGAGCTGGCGGTGCTGGTGCGGGGTGCGGCCGCGAGTGCGGGACCCGCCGACTGGTCGGCCTCGGCGCCGTACGAACTCGACGCGGCGCAGCACCTGTTCCTGTTCTCCCGGGCCGACACCATCTACGGCGGCTCGGACCAGATCCAGCGCACGATCATCGCCGAGCGCGTGCTCGGCCTGCCCAGGGAGCCCAAGGGAGCCGTGTGATGCGAGGCGTGATCTTCGACGGGAAGCAGGTCCGGGTCGTGACGGACCTGGAGGTGCGGGAGCCGGGGCCGGGTGAGGTGCGGGTCGATATCCGGGCGGCCGGGCTGTGCCACAGCGACCTGTCGGTGGTGGACGGGACCATCCCCTTCCCCGTTCCTGTGGTGCTGGGCCATGAGGGGGCCGGGGTCGTGGAGGCGGTGGGTGTGGGCGTCACACATGTGGCGCCCGGTGACCATGTCGCGCTGTCCACGCTGGCCAACTGCGGGACGTGCGCGGAGTGCGACCGGGGGCGGCCGACGATGTGCCGGGGGGCGATCGGACGCCCGGGACGGCCGTTCAGCCACGACGGTCTGCCGGTGTACCAGTTCGCGGCGAACTCGGCCTTCGCCGAGCGCACGGTGGTGAAGGCCGTGCAGGCCGTCCGCATCCCCGAGGACATCCCCATGGCGTCGGCGGCGCTGATCGGGTGCGGGGTGCTGACGGGGGTGGGTGCCGTACTGAACCGGGCGCGGGTGGACCGGGGCGACAGTGTGCTGGTGATCGGGACGGGCGGCATCGGGCTGAACGTGTTGCAGGGGGCGCGGCTCGCGGGCGCCCTGCGGATCGTGGCCGTCGACGCCAACCCGGAGAAGGAGGAGGTGGCGCGGCGTTTCGGCGCGACGGACTTCCTCACCTCCACCGAGGGCGTGCGCGATGTCCTGCCCACCGGCGCGGACCACGCCTTCGAGTGCGTCGGCCGTGTGGAGCTGATCCGCCAGGCGATCGACGCGCTGGACCGGCACGGCCAGGCGATCCTCCTCGGCGTGCCCCCGGCCGCCGCGGAGGCGTCGTTCCGCGTCTCGTCGATGTACCTCGACAAGTCCGTCCTGGGCTGCCGCTACGGCTCCTCCCGCCCGCAGCGCGACATCGCCCTGTATGCCGACCTGTACCGCGAGGGCCGGCTGCTGCTCGACGAACTCGTCACCCGGACCTATCCCGTGGAGGAGTTCGACAGGGCGGCGGCGGACGCGGAGGCGGGGCGGGTGGCGCGGGGGGTGCTCACGTTCTGAGGGTCTTCGTGCCCTGAGGGACTTCAGGCGCCTTTCCTTCCCCGGCCCGGAAGGTCCGCCGGTAGGCGGTGGGGGTGACGCCGAGTGCCGTCTGGAGGTGCTGGCGCATCGACTGGGCCGTGCCGAAGCCGGCGTCGTGGGCCACCTGGTCGACGGAGAGGTCGGTGGACTCCAGCAGATGCCGGGCCCGTTCCACGCGCTGCTGGGTGAGCCACTGGCCCGGGCTGACGCCGGTCTCCTCGCGGAAGCGGCGGGTGAAGGTGCGGACCGACATGGACTCCTGGGCGGCCATGTCGCGCAGCTGGATCGGCTGGTGCAGGCGGCCCAGGGCCCAGGCGCGGGCGGTGGTGGTGGACGCCTGTTGCGGATCGGGCACCGGCCGCTCGATGTACTGCGCCTGACCGCCGTCACGGTGGGGCGGTACGACTGTGCGGCGGGCCACCTCGTTGGCGACGACGGCGCCGTGGTCGGAGCGCACCATGTGCAGGCACAGGTCGATGCCGGCCGCGACGCCCGCGGAGGTCAGCACGTCGCCGTCGTCGATGAACAGCACGTCCGGGTCGACCGCGATCTGCGGGAAGAGCCGCTGGAGGCGTTCGGCGTCGGACCAGTGGGTGGTGGCGGGGCGGCCGTCGAGCCGGCCGGCGGCGGCGAGGACGTAGACGCCGGTGCAGATGGAGGCCAGCCGGGTGCCGGGCCGGACGTGGGCGAGGGCGGCGGCGAGTTCGGCGGTCAGCACACCGTCCTCGTAGACCGGGCCGAGTTCGTACGACGCCGGGACGATCACCGTGTCGGCGGTGGCCAGGGCCTCGGGGCCGTGTGCGACGTGGATGTCGAAGTCGGCGTCCGTCCCGACCGGGCCGGGCGGCCGGATCGAGCAGGTCACGACCTCGTACAGGTGCCGGCCCCGGGTGTCCTTGGGGCGGCCGAAGATGCGGTGCGGGATGCCCAGTTCGAAGGGGAGCAGTCCGTCCAGGGCGAGGACGACGACGCGGTGGGGGCGAAAGCCCGGGTGTGCTGCGATCGCTGCCATGGCCCGATCCTAACGAAGGCTGTCCTTCGGGCCACTCGATGCGTCCCGGGCGCGGATCGGAAGCTCTATGACGTGACTCAGACAGCCGACGCCGCAGCACCTGTCCGCCAGCCCGATCAGAAGCCTGCCCGCAGGCGTGTGCACCGCGCCTGGTTCGTCGCCGCCGTCACCTTTGTGACGATCATCGGTGCCGCGGCCTTCCGTTCCGTACCGGGTCTGCTCATCGACCCGCTGAACAACGAGTTCGACTGGTCGCGCGGCACGATCGGTGCCGCGGTCTCCGTCAATCTCGCGCTGTACGGCCTGACGGCCCCGTTCGCGGCGGCCCTGATGGACCGCTTCGGCATCCGCCGGGTGGTCGCGGTCGCCCTGACGGTCATCGCGCTCGGCTCGGGCCTGACGGTGTGGATGACGGCGGCCTGGCAGCTGATGCTGTGCTGGGGCCTGCTGGTCGGCCTCGGGTCCGGCTCCATGGCCCTGGCGTTCGCGGCGACCGTCACCAACCGCTGGTTCACCGAGCGGCGCGGCCTGGTCAGCGGCATCCTCACCGCCGCGTCGGCGTCGGGCCAGCTGATCTTCCTGCCCTTGCTGTCCTGGATCATCGACCGGTACGACTGGCGTCCGGCGGCCGTGACGGTCGCGCTCGCGGCGCTGGCGGTCGTGCCCTTCGTGTGGCTCTTGTTGCACGACCACCCGGCCGACGTCGGCCAGAAGCCGTACGGCGCGACCGAGTTCGTGCCGAAGCCGGCCCCGGTGACCGGCGCCGCGCGCCGCGCCGTGTCCGTCCTGCTCTCGGCCGCTCGCACCGGCCCGTTCTGGCTGCTCGCGGGTACCTTCGCGATCTGCGGCGCCTCCACAAACGGCCTGATCCAGACCCACTTCATCCCCGCTGCCCACGACCACCACATGCCCGTCCAGGCCGCAGCCTCCCTGCTCGCGGTCATCGGCGTCTTCGACGTCGTCGGCACGATCGCCTCCGGCTGGTTCACGGACCGCTTCGACGCGCGCCGGCTGCTCGCGGTGTACTACGCGCTGCGAGGCGTCTCGCTCTTGTTCCTCCCGCTGCTGCTGGCGCCCTCGGTCCACCCTCCGATGATCTTCTTCATCGTCTTCTACGGCCTTGACTGGGTCGCCACAGTCCCGCCCACCCTCGCCCTGTGCCGTGAGCAGTACGGCGAGGACAGCGCGATCGTCTTCGGCTGGGTCCTCGCCTCCCACCAGGTGGGCGCCGCCCTGGTCGCCTTCCTCGGCGGAGTCGCCCGCGACACGTTCGGGTCGTACAACGTGGTCTGGTACGCGTCGGGGGCGTTGTGCGCGGTGGCGGCGCTGATGGCGCTCGTGATCCGGCGACGGGCGGGGAGCGTGGCGGCGGCGACGGTCTGAGACGGGCGGTGGAGCCTCATCCATGAGAGCTCCGCACGGGAGCCCGAAAAAAAGTCGGGCGGCGATGTCGAGAACCCGCGTCCGGCTCCGTCCCCGGTGTGAACGCGACCACAATGGGTCGCACGAGCACCGAGGAGAACCATCATGGCCAAGTACCTGCTGCTGAAGCACTACCGCGGCGCCCCGGCCCCGGTGAACAACGTGCCGATGGACCAGTGGAGCCCCGAGGAGATCTCGGCGCACATGCAGTACATGAACGACTTCGCGGCCGGGCTGGAGAAGACCGGCGAGTTCGTCGACGGCCAGGCGCTCGCCCCCGAGGGAGCGTGGGTCCGCTACGACGGTGAGGGGCGCCCGCCGGTCACCGACGGACCGTTCGCCGAGACCAAGGACCTCATCGCCGGCTGGATGATCATCGACGTCGACAGCTACGAGCGCGCCGTCGAGCTGGCCGGTGAGCTGTCCGCCGCCCCCGGCGCGGGCGGCAAGCCGATCCACGAGTGGCTGGAGGTGCGCCCGTTCTACGGCGTGCAGCCCACCATCACGGAGTGAGGTCTCAGGTGTCCGCGATGGACGAGGCCCTGCTCAGGAGCCTCACGCCGAGCGTGCTCACCGTCCTCGTCCGCCGCGGAGCCGACTTCGCGGCGGCCGAGGACGCCGTCCAGGACGCCCTGGTCGAGGCGCTCCGCGTCTGGCCGGCCGACCCGCCGCGTGATGGCAAGGGCTGGCTGGTCACCGTGGCCTGGCGCAAGTTCCTCGACGCGACCCGCGCCGACACCGCCCGCCGCCGGCGTGAGGACCGCGTCGAGGAGGAACCGGCGCCCGGCCCGGCGCCCGCGGCGGACGACACGCTCCAGCTCTACTTCCTCTGCGCCCACCCGTCCCTGACCCCGGCCTCGGCGGTCGCGCTCACGCTGCGCGCCGTCGGCGGCCTTACCACCCGGCAGATCGCCGAGGCCTACCTCGTACCCGAGGCGACCATGGCGCAGCGCATCAGCCGGGCCAAGCGCACGGTCTCCGGTGTGCGCTTCGACCGGCCCGGGGATGTGGCCACCGTCCTGCGCGTCCTCTACCTGGTCTTCAACGAGGGCTACTCCGGCGACGTCGACCTCGCCGCGGAGGCCATCCGGCTCACCCGGCAGCTCGCGGCCGCGATCGACCACCCCGAGGTGGCCGGTCTGCTCGCCCTCATGCTGCTCCACCACGCCCGGCGGGCCGCCCGCACCGCGCCCGACGGCAGCCTCGTGCCGCTCTCCGAGCAGGACCGCGGCCGGTGGGACACCGCGTCGATCGCCGAGGGCGTCGTGATCCTCCAGACGGCCCTCGCCCGCGACCGGCTGGGCGAGTTCCAGGCCCAGGCCGCCATCGCCGCCCTCCACGCCGACGCGCCCGCCGCCGAGGAGACCGACTGGGTGCAGATCGTCGAGTGGTACGACGAGCTCGCACGCCTGACCGACAGCCCGGTCGTCCGGCTCAACCGCGCGGTCGCGGTAGGGGAGGCCGACGGACCGCGCGCCGGCCTGGCGGCGCTCGCGGCGCTGGACACCTCGCTGCCCCGCCACACCGCGGTGGCGGCATACCTCCACGAACGCGACGGCGACCTGGCGACGGCGGCTCGGCTGTACACCGAGGCGGCCCACAAGGCGCCCAACCTCGCCGAACGCGACCATCTGACGCGGCAGGCGGCGCGGCTCAATGCGGGCCGGGGGCGCTGACGGGGTGCGCGTGGACTGTGCCGGCGCCGGGGGTGAGCTCGCCGGGGCGTTCGAGCAGGCCCAGGAGCGCACGCGCGATGACACCGGCGTCGTGCAGCCGCCTGGCCAAGTCACCTGACGTCGTTGCGCTGTCGAGGAGTTCGTCCGCATGCCTCAGGACGGTTTGTGCGGTGGCCCGTATGCCGTCACCCATCCGTCGGGGGCGCGGTCGATACCTGGAGAAAGTCAGCCATACCGGGAGCGTAGGCGGCGGCCAGGGGTTCAGGAAGGGCTTCTCAGGGCCGCGTCGGGGCTGCTCGGGGAGGCGGGTGGCCAGGCAGTCCAGTTTGCGGGCTTTGGCCCGTTGGTTCGCCGAGCGGCGTCGGCGGGCGCGCTCGCGTCTCGCATGCACGCCGGGTGAGTTCAGCGGCGATCGGTGAGTGGGGGTGGGGGAGCCCGTGCGGCGTAATTCAGTGTTCGAGCGGCTGTGGGGGCGCCTACGGTGAAGCCCATATGACACTCCTACATGTTCATGACTATGGGGGCGATGGCCCGCAACTGGTTCTTCTGCACGGGTTCGGGCGGTCTCTGGCCGACTGGAGCGCCTCGGCGGCTCAGCTCACCGACGGGCATCGTGTCCTCGGCGTAGACCTTCCCGGGCACGGTCGTTCTCCCGACATTTCTCCCTGGGACCTCCCCACCGTGGTGCGGCGCATCGCGGAGACGCTCGAGGCGCACAGTGTGCCGGAGGCCGTCGTGGTGGGGCATTCGCTCGGGGGGCTGGTCGCCGTCGAGTACGCCCGGGCGTATCCGGACCGTACGCGTGCCGCCGTGAATCTCGACGGCTTCTGGTGGGGGCGCGACCGCCCCGGCGCCGAACAGGTGACTGAGGGGCTGCTGGCGTCGGTCGGGGCCGTCGCGCCGGCCGGGTACATCGAGCAGCAGATCACCAACTCCGCCCGGTTCGGGACAGCCGCCGACCGAGCCGAGGCCGCTGCCCGCGCGGCGGCGCGCCCGCTGCCCGACGGCACCTGGCAGACGCTGCCGGAACGGGCTGCGGCGCTGGAGATCGTCGACGAACTCCACCGGCTCGGCGCGCCCGGTGTCACCGCCTGGCTGGACGGCGTGGACCGCCCGCTGCTGCTGGTGCAGGCCGGGCGACGGCTGCCGCCCGCGCCGGGCATGGAGTGGTTCGACGCGTTCAGCGCTCACTTCGCCCGAGAGGTCTCCGACGAGCTGGCCGTGGTCTCCCGCACCCGGCCGACGATCAGCGTCGAGCGCATCGACGCCACCCACCCCATGATCCTGGAGACTCCTGAGGCGGTGGCGAGGCTGGTCGCCGGGTTCGTTCGCGCCCTGCCCGACTGAAAAATCCGGCACACTGAGCCCAGCTGCTTCGCCGCTTCGAGAGGTCCGTTGATGACACTCGGCATGGTCCTCGGCGACGTGGACGTCGTGACTCAGCACGCTCGTCCACGCCCGATCTTCCGAGGAGTATGCCGTGTCCACGATCCACTGGACCGAGACTCATCCCCGTTCCGCCCGCTGGCATTCTGAGTCCGGGCTGCCCCTGCCCCGCCGGGTCGTCGTCGCCGACGACCGTATGCGGGCCGCCGACGCCTACCGGCTGGCCTGTGAGGGCACCGCGTTGCTGTGGCGCGGGGATTTTCACAACGCGCGGCAGTTGCTGAGTGCCCTGGACCGTCGTGTCGGGCGTACCGCGCCCGGCGCTGCGGACACGACGGCCGAGACCTTCCGGTTGCAGCGCCGGTTCCGGGGCCATCGTGCACGCGTGCTCGGCAAGTTGGTGGTCGTGCTGGAGGCGGACCACGGACTGGACCTCCGGCGGGCCCCCGATGTGCGTCGGGCGGTCGAGGAGGCGTACGGGGCGTTCGACGGGCCCGTGGCCGTCGCCCTCTCCGAGCTGCTGGGTGTGATCAGTGCCCGGCAGTGGCGGGAGAAGGGCGTGTACGTCCCGGCGCTGGAAGCGTCGGTTCACCCGCACTACGGCGTGTTCGCGCCCACCCGGAGCGAATACGTCGATCTCGTCGCCCAGGCCCCGCTGCCGCGAGGCGGCGACGTACGCGTCGCGTTCGACCTGGGCACCGGAACCGGCGTGCTGGCCGCCGTGCTGGCCCGGCGTGGCGTCCGGCAGGTCGTGGCGACCGACGTCAGTGCGCGGGCCCGGGCGTGTGCGCGGGACAACGCGGGGCGGTTGGGGATCACGGGGGTAATCCGGGTGACCGGGCCCGAGCTCTACCCCGAGGGGCGCGCCGACCTGGTCGTGTGCAACCCGCCCTGGCTTCCCGGCCGTCCCGCCTCCGACCTCGACCTCGGCGTCTACGACGCGGGCGGCGGCATGCTCCAGAGCTTCCTGAGCGGGCTCGCCGGGCGGCTGGAACCCGGCGGCGAGGGCTGGCTCGTGCTGTCCGACCTGGCCGAAAGGCTCGGGCTGCGCAGCCGGGAGCAGCTGATGACCGCCGTGGAGAGTGCCGGGCTGCGGGTGGCCGGCCGGATGGACACCAGCCCGCGCCATGCCCGTGTGCGGGACACGGACGATCCGCTGCACGCCGTACGGGCCGCCGAGGTCACCTCGCTGTGGCGGCTGACCGTCGTCCAGCCCTCCGCCCAGTCTTCTGTCAACCGCTAGCCCTCCGTCAACCGCGCGAAGCGCCCCCGGTGGAACAGCAGCGGTCCGTCCGGATCGTCCGCGCCCGTGCCGAGGGCGTTCACCCGGCCGACCACGATCAGGTGGTCGCCGCCGGTGTGCACGGCGTGGATCGCGCAGTCGATCCAGGCGACCGCGCCGCACAGGCGGGGTGAGCCGGAGACGGGTGCCCTGTCGTATGCCACGCCTGCGAACTTGTCCGCGCCGCTCACCGCGAAGGAGCGGCACAACTCGTCCTGGCCGGCGCCCAGGACGTTCACGCAGAACACGCCGGCGCGGGCGATCCGGGGCCACGTCGTCGACGTGCGGCCGACCATGAAAGCCACCAGCGGCGGGTCCAGGGAGAGGGAGCTGAAGGACTGGCAGGCGAAACCGGCGGGGGCGGCGTCGGGGGTGGCGGGGGGTGCCGTCACGACCGTCACGCCCGTCGCGAAGCGGCCCAGGACGCGGCGGAATTCCTGCCCGTCCAGGGGTGCGCGCTCGTCTTCGCCGACGCAGCGCAACTCCGGGCGCGGCAGCGCTTCCACGGGCCGCGCGGCCGGGGCGCGGGCCGACCTGAGGTAGCGGACGGCGGCTTCCGCCATCCCTGCTTGTCCCATCACGCTTACGATTGAAGCTGACAGCGCGTCAGATAGGAAGCCTTTCAGAGGCCCCTGTACACCGCGTTCCGCCGCTCCACGAAGCTCCGTACCCCCTCCCGCGCGTCCGCCGTCGCCATGTTGATCTCCTGCGCCGCGGCCTCGGCGGCGAAGGCGCTGGCCCGGTCGGTGTCCAGAGAGGCGTTGACGAGCTGCTTGGTCAGGGCGAGGGCGCGGGTCGGGCCGGCGGCGAGGCGTTCGGCCCAGGCACGGGCCGTCTTCTCCAATTCCTCCTCCGGTACGACCCGGTTGACCAGACCGAGGCGTTCGGCCTCCGTCGCCGTGAGCGCGTCGCCTAAGAACATCAGCTCCTTCGCCCGCTGCGGGCCGATGAGGCGGGGGAGCAGGTAGGCGCCGCCGCCGTCGGGGACCAGCCCACGTCGTACGAACACCTCGATGAACCTGGCCGACTCCGCGGCCAGGACGAGATCGCAGGCGAGCGCCAGATGGGCTCCGAGACCGGCCGCCGTGCCGTTGACCGCCGCGATCACCGGCTTCTCGCAGTCGAGGACGGCGGCGATCAGGCGCTGGGCGCCGGTGCGGAGGGTGCGGGCGACATCGCCGACCGTGCGTTCGGCTGTGGTGGCGGCGCCTCGGAGGTCCGCGCCCGCGCAGAAGCCCCGGCCCGTTCCCGTGATCACCACCGCTCGGATGCCGGCCGTCGCGGACGCCTCCGACAGGAGGTGCACGACCTCGTCCCGCTGGTCCGGTGTGAGGGCGTTGAGTGTCTCGGGGCGGTTCAGGGTGATGGAGAGGACCTGGCCGGCTGTGGCGTGCAGGACGGCCGGCATCAGCGGCACACCGCCAGCGCGTCCAGCGCCACGGCGCCCTGCCCCTGCGGCAGCACCATCAGCGGGTTGATGTCCAACTCGGCCAGCTGGTCGCCGAGTTCCAGTGCCATGCGCTGCACGCGCAGGACGACCTCGACCAGGGCGTCCAGGTCGGCCGGCGGGCGGCCCCGGACTCCGTCGAGCAGGGCCCGGCCGCGCAGGCCGGCGAGCATGTCCCGGGCCTGTTCCTCGCCGAAGGGCGGTACGGCCACGGCGGTGTCGCGCAGGACCTCGACCAGCACCCCGCCGAGGCCTGCGGTCACCGTCGGGCCGAACAGGTCGTCGTGGGTGACTCCTACGACCATCTCGACGCCCTGTTCGACCATCTGGCAGACCAGCACGCCGTCCAGGGAGACGTCCTCGTAGCGGGCGATGTCGGTCAGCTCCCGGTAGGCGTCGCGGACCTGGCTCGCGGAGGTCAGGCCGATCTTCACCAGGCCGAGTTCCGTCTTGTGGGCGATGCGGGCACCGGAGGCCTTCATCACCACGGGGTAGCCGACCAGGCCGGCGGCCCGTACGGCTGCCGCCGCGCTGGTCACCAGTTGTTCACGCGGTACGCGGATGCCGTATGCCCGCAGCAGCTGCTTGGCCGCGTGCTCGCTGAGCTGCTCGCCGGGGTGCATCAGCGCCTGTGCCTTGCGGTAGGACGGCGACGGCGTGCGCGGGGCCTCGTCGAAGGGGGAGCGGTAGGCGGTCGTGAAGCGGTGGTGGGCGAGGTAGGCGCGGACGGCGGTGAGGCAGTTGCCGACCGTGCGGAAGGTGGCCACACGGGAGGAGCCGAGCAGGACCTCGCGGTAGGCCGGTTCCGTGCCGACAGGCGATCCCCACACGACGCACACCAGCTTGTCCGTGTGCTCCGCCGCGTCGACCAGGTCCCGTACGAGGCGGTCGCTGAGTGGTGGGAAGGGGCCGGTGACCGGGCAGATCAGCACGCCGACCTCGGGGTCGGCGAGTATCGCGTCGATGATCTTCCGGCCGCGTTCGTCCCCGACCGGATGCCCGCCGTTGTCGACGGGGTTGGCGACGCTCAGGTACTCGGGTATCCACTGGTGCAGCTCGGTCTGCCTCGTCTCGGACAGCACCGGGAGCCTCAGGCCCGCCTCGGTCGCCAGGTCCGCGACGTGCGCGCCCGTGCCGCCCGAGATCGAGTAGACGACGACGCCGTCCGAGCGTGGCGGCCGGGGGCTCGGGCCAACAGGGCCGCCGTGTCCTGGAGTTCGTCGAGGCCGTCGACGCGGATCACGCCGTACTGGCGCAGTGCCGCGTCCACCACCGCGTCCGCGCCGGTCAGTTTGCCGGTGTGGGTGGCGGCCGTGCGGGCGCCGGTCTCGGTGCGGCCCACCTTGACGGCGACGACCGGGACTCCGCGCCGGGCGGCCCGGTCGGCGGCGAGGAGGAAGTGGCGGCCGTCCTTCAGCCCTTCCAGGTAGCAGGCGATGGCGCCGATCCCGGGCTGTTCGGCGAAGTAGGAAAGGAAGTCCGCGGTCTCCAGGTCGGCCTCGTTGCCGGTGGGCGCCCAGTGGGAGAGGCGGATGCCGAGCTCCTGGAGGGCGAAGACGGGGCGGCCCTGGTGGCCGGACTGGGTGATCAGGGCGATCGCGGGGCCGTCGAGGTCGTCGCGGAAGTGCTCGAAGGCGTTGAGGTTGGTGTTGGGGCCCAGCAGACGCAGCCCGGAGCGTTCGGCGGCGGCGGCGAGTCGCCGCTGGGCGGCCTCGCCCTCCGGGCCGGTCTCCGCGAACCCGGACGCGAAGACGACCGCGAACCGCGCCTTGGCCTCGGCCAGTTCCTCGAACACGGGGAGGGGGTCGCCGACGAGTACCACCGCCAGGTCGACCTGCTCGGGCAGGTCGGCGACGGAAGGGGAGCAGGCCAGGCCGAAGACGGACGGGCGGCTCGGATGCACCGGGTACAGCCGGGCCCCGACGCGCTCGGCCCAGTCGGCCAGTTGGCGGGTCACGCCGGTGTTGGGGCGTCCCTCGGTGTCCGAGGCGCCGATCACGGCGACGGACCGGGGCCGGAAGAAGTGGTCGAGATCGGGGACGTCGGCGTGCAGCGGACGCCCGCTGACGTCGAAGTCGCCCTCCTGGGCCGGCCTGCCGTGCACGGCGGGCCCGGGCCGCTCGCCACAGGCGATGGCCCGGGCCCGGCGGGAGTCGGTGGTGAGGGTGCCGTGAGTCGATCCAAGCATCGTTTCCGCCCGCTCCTGTGAGACAGCCGCTAACTGACGCACTGTCAGATTACTGAACTGGTGCGGTGTCAGGAATGGCTGTGCGGGAAAGTCGGCCAGTGCGATGCCTGGGGTGGGGGTGAGTTATTTCGAATGCCACCTACACCGAACTGTCCCGCGCGACGGCCTTACTGTCCCGCGCGACGGCCTTCGCGATGCGCACCGCGTCGAGCGCCAGCTCGCGCAGATTGCCGCTGATCGGGTTGGTGAAGCCGGTGAAGTACAGGCCGGGGGCGTTCGACGGGGTGCGGGCGCCGTGGGCGACGGGCTTGCCGCGGGGGTCGAGGACGTCGAGGTGGCCGACGAGGTCCTCCAGGGCGCGGACGTATCCGGTAGCGGCGATCACCACGTCCGGGGAGAGCCGGGTGCCGTCGGCCAGCACGATCTTGCCGTCGCCCTCGAAGGACTCCACGGCGGCCACGATCTCGACCTCGCCCCTGCGCACGGCGTCGATCAGGCCGACGTCCTGCACCGGGATCGCACCCTGCTTCACCCGGGAGTACAGGCCGGTGTCGGGGCGCGGCAGGCCGTGCGCCGACAGGTCGGGGATCGCCACCTTGGCCTGTACCCGGGAGATCCGGTCGACGAGGCCGACCGGCAGCCGGCGTACCAGGACACCGCTGTACTGGGCGGCCCAGCCGGCCGTCGAACGGCGCACGATGTGCGGGACGGTGCGCACGGCCAGCCGGACCCGGGAGGCGCCGCTCTCCACCAGGTCCACGGCGATCTCGGCGCCGGTGTTCCCGATGCCGACGACGAGGACGTCCCGGCCGGCGTAGGGCGCGCCGTCGCGGTACTCCCCGGCGTGCAGCAACTCGCCCGTGAAGGCATCGCGGCCGGGCCAGTCCGGCAGGCGCGGGGTGTGGTTGTAGCCGGTCGCGATCACGACCGCCGAGCCGGTCAGTTCCCTGCCCCCGGTGGCGTGCAGCAGCCAGCCCGTGCCGTCGGGCGCGCGCTCGATCCGGGACACCTCGACGCCGGTGACGATCTCCAGGCGGTGGTGCTCGGCGTACTTCTCCAGGTACCGCACCACGTTGTCCCGGGACACCCACCGCCCGAACCGGCGCGGCATGGGCAGCCCGGGCAGGGCCGACAGGCGGCGGGTGGTGTGCAGATGCAGCCGGTCGTAGTGGCGGCGCCAGGACGCCCCGACGCGGTCGGACTTCTCCAGGACGACGGCCCGTACGCCCCGGGCGCGCAGCGCGTACGCGGCGGCGAGTCCGCCGGGGCCGCCGCCGATGACGTAGACGGGGCGGTCCGGTGTGGGGTGCGCGGAGGAGTGCGGGGAGGGCGTGGAATCGGCCATGAGCGGGAGCGTAACCACGAGCCCGCTTGATGGGTCTCGGTCAAGACCGGAATTGGTTGCGGATCGATCACGGCTGTAGGAGAAGCGCGTGGGGCTCGTGGCGTAGCGGGCCTGGTTGTGGCGGGTTCGTGATCGTTCCTGACGGGGTGCGGCCTCCGGCGCGGACGGGAAGGGATCGGAGGCCGCGATTCTGAGAGGCGGCGTCCCGGCGTTCGCGGGGTCTTGCGGATCCACATAACTGACGTACCGTCAAATCCCATGGACGCGATCTGGCTCGGCGGAGCGGAGTGGCTGGCCGTACTGCGGATCGGGCTCGGGCTGTGGTGGCTGGAGAGCTGGCGGCACAAGGACCGCAAGGCCTGGTTCGAACGGGGCACCGGCATCGAGTGGGCGGCCGGGATAGCGGCCGAGCACCGCTGGAGCGCCGTCCGTTCGGGCTTCGCCACGGTCGTCGCTCCCCACCCGCGCGTGATGGCGTACGTCGTCGTCTACGCGGAACTCGCCCTGGGCCTGGGCCTGATCGCCGGCTTCCTCACCCCGGTCGCCCTGGTCGGCGGGCTCCTCCTCAACGTCCTCTACCTCACGCTCATGATCCACGACGTGGCCGAGCAGGGGCAGAACTCGATGATGGCGCTGATGTCCGTGGTCGGGCTGTTCGGGATGTCCTGGCAGACGTGGTCGCTGGACAGCGCGCTGGGGCTGTTCTGATGACCGGGCGTTTCGACCTGCCCGAGCCCGATGCCTTCACCCGGACGTACTGGGACGCGGCAGCCGAGGGCAGGCTGCTGATCCGCCGCTGCCGGGCCTGCGCACGGGCCCACCACTACCCGCGCGAGTTCTGCCCCCGCTGCTGGAGCGAGGACGTCGTCTGGGAGGCCGCGAGCGGCCGGGCCACCCTCTACACCTGGTCCGTCGTCCACCGCAACGACCTGCCGCCCTTCGCGGAACGCACGCCGTACGTCGCTGCCGTGGTCGACCTGGCCGAGGGGCCGCGGATGATGACGGAGGTGGTGGGGGAGAGGGAGCTGTCGGCGGGGGCGGACCTGGAGGTGGCGTTCCGGGAGGGGGTCCCGGTGTTCCGGATCGTGCCCGGGACCGGGGCCGGGTGAGTCCTGGCCGAGTGAGTCCTGGATCGGGTAAGTCCGGGATCAGGACCGGATAAGTGAGCTTCCCCCTCCCGCCCCACGGGCTTGAATGGCCCCATGGCCCCCCGACGCGACCAGTTCCCGACCGCCCTCCCCGAACTCCACGGCCACGGCCTCCGTCTTCGCCCCTGGGACGCCACGTCCGGCGCCGACGTCGAGACGTGGCTGTGCGGCATGCGGGATCCGGAGTTCCGGCGCTGGAACACCCCGCTGAGGCTGGTCACGGACCGGGCGAGCGCCCGGGAGTCGCTGCTCGCGCGGGCGCAGAGTGCCGTGGAGGGCACGTCGGTGTCGTTCCGGGTCGCGGACGCGCGCAGCGATACGGCCCTGGGACACATCGGCGTCAACGAGATCAAGTACCACCTGAAGGTCGCCCGCGTCGGCTACTGGGTGCTCCCCGAGGCCCGCGGCCAGGGCGTCGCCACCCGGGCCCTGCTGCTCGCGACCCGCTGGGCCTTCGGCGGACTCGGCCTGCACCGACTGGAGCTGGACCACGCGGTCGGTCACGACGTGTCGTGCCGGATAGCCGGGAGATGCGGTTTCGCGTACGAGGGAACCCTGCGCGGGGCGATCTTCGAGGAGGACCGGCACGACGCGTTCCGGGACGCCCACCTGCACGCGCGGCTGGCGACGGATCCCGAACCGGAGGCGGGCGCAGCGACCCGGGCGTAATTCGGAGGTGCCGGCGGGGACGCGGACGGCACCATGGGGCATGCGCACCGACGACTGGCACCTCACCCAGGACCTCGACGACTTCCTCGCCCGCGCGGGCTCCTTCCTCCGCTCCCAACCGGCCTTGCACACCGTCCCGTTGGCCGTCACGGAGACGCTGCGCACCCGAGGACGGCACGTCTACGGCGAAGGGACGCCGGAGTTCGGCGTACTGGAGCGGGACGGGGCCGTCCGGGCGTCGTTCTTCCGCACCCCGCCCCACTGGCTGAACCTCACCGCCCTCACCCCCGAGGAAGCCGACTCCCTCGCGGCGCGACTGGCCGCGCTCGGGCAGCGTCTGCCCGGCGTGAACGCCGACCGGGACACCGCCGCCGCCTTCACCGAGGCCTGGCAGCGGCACACGGGCGCCACGGCCACGCTCCGTCAGCGCCAGCGGCTCTACCGGCTCGGCACCCTGACCGTGCCCGCCCCCGCACCGCCCGGCGTTCCCCGGACCGCCGTCGAGGCGGACCGCGCGCTGCTCATCCGCTGGTACGCGGAGTTCAGCGCCGCGATCGGCATGGGCACCCTCCACGGCGCCGACGAGTGGGTGGATGCCCGCATCGAACAGGGCGGCGTCACCTTCTGGGAGGCCCCGGACGGCACACCCGTCGCCATGGCCGGCAGGACCCCTCGGATCGCCGGGCAGATCCGCGTCGCCCCGGTCTACACCCCGGCCCACCTCCGCGGCCGCGGCTACGCGGGCGCGGCCACGGCCGAGATCAGCCGCACCGCCCTCGCCTCCGGCGCACGTGAAGTACTCCTCTTCACCGACCTGGCGAACCCGACCAGCAACGGGCTGTACCAGCGCATCGGGTACCGGGCGGTGACGGACTTCGCGGTGTACGACTTCGGCACGGCCTGACGGAGAACCCGGCCGCCCCTCACGGCCACAGCAGCTCCCGCACCCACCCCTCCCCGTCCCCACGCCGGTAGCGCAGCCGTACGTGGCGTCGCTCCCCGTCGCCCTGGAAGAACTCCACCTCCTCCGGCCGCAGCCGGTACAGGGTCCAGGACGGCACGGGAGCCTCCGGCTCACTGCGGGCCCGTTCCCAGGCCGCCTCGGAGGCCCGGGCCAGCTCCTCCACCGAGTCGAGGATCTCGCTCTGGCGGCCGGTCAGCGCGGCTGCCAGGGCGCCCGTCGAGCGGGCGTGCAGGTCGCCCTGGGCGTCGGCGGAGGGGGCGGCGGTCACCGGGCCGCGGACCCGGACCTGGCGGCCCAGCACCGGCCAGTAGAAGGTGAGGGCGGCATACGGGCGGGCGGTGAGGTGTCGGCCCTTGCGGCTGCCGGTGTGGGACGCGAAGGACCAGCCGGTCTCGTCCGCGCCGTGCAGCATGACGATCCGCACGTCGGGCAGGCCGGACTCGTCCGAGGTCGCCAGGGACATGGTGTGCGCCTCGGTCTGCCCGGCCGCCACCGCCGCCGCGAACCACTCCGTGAAGAGCGGCAGCGGGTCCGAGGGGGCGGCGGCCGGGTCGAAGGGGGGCAGGTGGGTGGACTGCGGGTCCCAGACGCGCAGTGACCTCAGCAGCTCGTGAAGATCGGGTGCCATGGGCCGATTGTCACCTGATTCTTGCGAGGATGCCCCGGCGTTCACGCCGGGGAGGAATCGCATCCGGGTGTTGCGAGGCGGAGCGTCGCGGTATCCCGTTCAGGGCGCGGAGCGCCTCCCGCGCCAAGGCGCACAAGGACATCACGGGGCGCCTGCCCATGGCACGCCGGGCGGGGATGCCCACGCACAGGAAGAAGCGCGAGGCGCTGCCGACCCTGAACTACACCCAGCGTGGGTTCCGGTTGAGGGACGGCCGACTGCATCTGGCGGGCGGGGTCGTGGTGAGCGTGGTGTGGTCGCGGGAGTTGCCGGCGGAGCCGTCCTCGGGGCGCGTGTACCAGGACAGCCTCGGGCACTGGTACGGCTCCTTCGTCGTACCCGCCCAGGTCCGGCCACTTCCGTCGGCCGGTCGCGTCCTCGGTGTCGACTGGGGCGTGAAGGAGACCGCGACCACCACCTCCGACACGCACGACCTCCCCCACGCCGAGCACGGCAAGAAGGCCCAGGCGAAGCTGACCGGTTACGACCGGATGATGGCCCGTCGCAAGCCGAAGAAGGGCCAGCCGGCGTCGAAGGGCTACCGCGAGGCGAGGAAGCTGCGGGCCAAGGCGCACAAGAAGGTCGCCAGGCAGCGTCAGGACACCGGCCGCAAGTGGGCGAAGAAGGTGGTCCTCGACCACGATGCCATCGCGGTCGAGGACTTCCGCCCGAAGTTCCTCGCCAGGACCACCATGGCCCGCAAGGCCGCGGACGCCGCCATCGGCGCCACCAAGGCCGCTCTGATCGAGATGGGGCGCAAGCACGGGCGGGACATCCGCCTGGTCCACCCCGCGCACACCACGATGGACTGCGCGCAGTGCGATGCGAGAGCCAAGCATCGCCTGCCGCTGGGTGAGCGCACCTACACCTGCACCGCATGCGGATACGTGTCCCCACGGGACAAGAACTCCGCACGCATCATGCTCGTCCGGGCTGGTCTCCACCCGGCTGGCGCCGATGGCACAAGACCTCCTGGAGCGCCGCTCCAGGAGGCAGTCTGAGCCAGGAATCCCCTCCCTTCAGGGAGGGGAGGATTCAAACCTGTCCCAGGTCCGACGAGACCCACCGCTCCGGCCGCATCCGCAGCACGAGCTGCTCCCCGTGGTTCTTCCAGGCGAAGTCGACATAGCCGTCGACCTTGTCGGCCGGGAGGTAACGGGCCGAGAGCTCTCGGAGCAGGTCGAGGGTCGCGGGGGCCGTGTCGACGACCGGGCCCTCGACCGACACGTACCGGATCGTGGGTTCGAGCCGGTCGATCATCAGCGAGAACCGGCCCGCCGTGCTGATCAGCTCGTTCTTGCGGGAGTCGAGGCCGGTCATGATCCAGATGTCGCCGCCGGGCTCGTACTGGTACCAGATCGGCACCGTGAGCGGGGCGCGGCCCGCCCCCGCGGCGACCGCCAGCGCGGCGACATGGGGCTCGGCCAGGAACTGTTCGCGCTCTTCGCGGGTCAGGGCCATTCCGGTCTCCTCCAGCGGCTCGCTCAGATCCTTCTTTCCCGAGCCAACACCGGCCCCGGCACCGGTGTTCCCCTCATCTCACCCCGCCCCGAGCACCATGGTGCCCGACGAGCAGAACCAGCCCCCCGTCCCTGACGCCACCGTCAGCCGCGGCAGGGAGCCGTCGGCGCGCCGCACCTGGCGGTCGCCGCACTCGCCCCGGAGCTGCCGTACCGCCTCCACCAGCAGGAACAGGCCCCGCATCCCGGGGTGCTGGGCCGAAAGACCGCCCCCGTCGGTGTTCACCGGCAGTTCGCCGCCCTCGACCCGCAGCCGGCCTTTCTCGACGAACGCCCCGCCCTCGCCCTTCGCGCAGAAACCGAGGTCCTCCAGCGTCACCAGGGTCATGTAGGTGAACGCGTCGTAGATCTCGGCGAAGTCGATCTCCGAGGGGCGTACGCCCGCCCGTTCGAAGGCCAGCCGTCCGCTCACCGCCGCCGGTGACACCGTGAAGTCCGGCCACTCGGACATCGCCGAGTGCGACACGGACTCCCCGCTCCCCAGCACCCACACCGGTGCCGTACGGCAGTCCCGTACGTACTCCGCCGCCGCCAGCAGCACCGCCGCCCCGCCGTCGGAACGGACACAGCAGTGCAGCTTGGTGAAGGGGTCCGCGATCATCGGGCCGGAGGCGATCTCGTCCGGCGTGATGGGCGCGCGGAACATCGCCTCCGGGTTCAGGGCCGCGTTGGCCCGGGCCTGGACCGCCACCTGAGCGAGCTGCTCGATCGTCGTGCCGTACTCGATCATGTGGCGGCGGGCCGCCATGGCGTACTTCGCGATCAGGGTGTGGCCGTAGGGGGCCTCGAACTGCAGGGGGCCGCAGGTGCCGAAGGACAGGGTCCCGGTGCGGCGGCCCGCCTTCACGTCCGCGCGGGCCGTCGAGCCGTAGGCGAGCAGCACCACGCGCGCGTGCCCGGCCGCGATCGCGTCCGCCGCGTGGGCCGCCATGACTTCCCAGGTGGAGCCGCCGACCGAGGTGGAGTCGACCCAGGTGGGGCGCAGTCCTAGGTACTCGGCGACCTCGACGGGGGCCAGTGTGCCGAGGCCCGCCGAGGCGAAGCCGTCGACCAGCGAACGGTCCAGGCCCGCGTCGGCCAGGGCGCGGCGGGCCGCCTGGGCGTGCAGGGCGTACGGGGTCGCGTCGTCCACGCGGCCGCAGTCCGAGAGGGCCACGCCGACGACGGCAACTTTTCTCCGGGCCACCATGAATCTGACGGTACATCAGATAAGTCGGGCGGGGGAGCGCCGGGACTCTGGGCATCCCCGCCCCACCGCCCTAATATGACGCACCGTCAGATGCGGAGGTGGTGCCCCCATGGACGCCCGCTTCACTCCCGAACAGGACGAGATCCGCCGCACCCTGCGCGAACTCCTCCACAAGCGGTGCGGACCCGTGGAACTGCGGGCCGCCCTCGACAGCCCGGCCGGACACGACCCGGCCCTGTGGACCGCCCTCGCCGAGCAGCTCGGCCTGCCCGGACTGGCCGTCCCCGAGACCTACGGCGGGGTCGGCTGCTCGGTCACCGAGCTGGCCCTCGCCTGCGAGGAGACGGGCCGTGCCCTCGCCCCCTCGCCCCTGCTCGCCACGGCCGTCCTCACGGCCCCGCTGCTCCTTGCCCTCGGCGCCGACGCCCAGCGGTCGGACCTCCTCCCGCGCATCGCCTCCGGCGCCCTCACCGCGGCCCTCGCCGTACCGGGGCCCGCCCTCCCCACCGCCCTCGCGCTCACCGGCCACGACCCGCACGGGACGTGGGCCGGCGGCGGCCGGGCCGGGGGCGTGCAGGCCCGGCACGCGGACGGCGGCTGGCGGCTGTACGGGGAGGCCGGGCAGGTCCTCGACGGGCACAGTGCGGGGCTCCTCCTGGTCGCCGCGCACACCGGAGGGTTCGCCCGTTCCCGTGTCCTGCTCTTCCTCGTACGGGCGGACGCCGCCGGTCTCACCCGCGTACGGCAGACCGCGCTGGACGCGACCCGTCCGCAGGCACGCGTCCAACTCCGGCAAGTGGAAGCTGAGTTGCTGGGGAGCGAGCACGCTGACGTCCTCGCCGCTCTCGCCCGGCTCGGCGACACCGCCGCCGTGTGTCTCGCCGCCGAGGCCGTGGGAGCGGCCGACCGGGTGCTGGAGCGGACCGTGGAGTACGTCGGGCGGCGCGAGCAGTTCGGGCGGCCGGTCGGCTCCTTCCAGGCGGTCAAGCACCGGCTGGCCGACGTGTACGTCCAGGTGCAGGCGGCCCGCTCGGCGGCGTACTACGCGGCCTGGGCCGGCGCCGCCGCCGACGGCGAGAAGGCGGGCGGGCTCGCCCTCGCCCAGGCGCTGGACGCCCTGCGCGGGGCCGCCGCCGAGGGGATCCAGCTGCACGGCGGCATCGGGTTCACCTGGGAGCACGACACACATCTGTACTTCAAGCGTGCCGCGGGCGACGAGCTGCTGTTCGGGCCGGTGCACCGGCTGCGGGCGCGGGCCGGCGACGTGGCGCATGTCTTCGAGGAGGCCCGCCGATGAGAGGCGTGCGGTTCGTGCAGAAGGTGTCCTCCACCCCGGGGTTCGCCCGGGTGGCACCCCACGTCTTCCCGGCCGTGGACCGGGCCGTGCACCGGCTCACCCGCGGAAAAGTGCTGCTCAGCGCGCAACTGCTGCCGGGTGTGGTGCTGACCTCTACGGGAGCGAGGAGCGGGCTGCCGCGCCGGACGCCGCTGGCCTGCATGCCCGAGGAGGGCGGGCGGAGCTGGATCCTCGTCGGGTCCAACTTCGGGCGCTCGGGGCACCCCGCCTGGAGCCACAATCTGCTGGCCCATCCGAGCGCCGAGATCAGCTGGAAGGGCCAGGACATCCCGGTCACGGCCCGGCTGCTGGAGGGGGAGGAGCGGGCGGCGGCCTGGAGGGCGGTGCTGGAGTTCTGGCCGCCGTACGCCGCGTACCAGGCGCGGGTGGAGCGGGAGATACGGGTCTTCAGCTTGCTCTTGCGGGGAACCCCAGGGCTTCAGTCCTAGGAGGAATCGCATCCTCGTGGTTGCGGCGCGGAGCACCGCGGTATCGCTGCTGGGTGCACGGTCGCGGAGCGGCCGGGTGTCGTCTCCGGCGGGACCGGGCCCAACGGGCCACCCACTCCAGCTGGGCCTTTGCCCAGCTGGGGCAGTTCATCGCGTACAAGGCCCGCCGGGCGGGAGTGCCGGTGGTGTACGTCGACCCGGCGTACACCTCCCGCACCTGCGCCGAGTGCGGGCACATCGACAGGGCGAACCGGGTCTCACAGGCCCGGTTCGCGTGCCGGTCCTGCGGATTCGTTGATCACGCAGACCGCAATGGCTCCCGCAACATCCGCGCTCGTGCGTGGGAGTTGTGTCGACGCGGGGCCTCGTCAACGGCCCCCGCCCCACCGAGCCAGCGGGAGGGGCTGGACGCGAACGCAGCATCACCGCCAGTGGTGCCCGTTGCGCAAGCCCGGCGCTTTAGCGCCGGGTAGTTGACGATCGTGCGGAGCCAGAAGTCGCGCTAAGACAGAGGCAGAAAGCGCGACAGGCGGCGGCCACCGGGGTGGACCGCCGCCTGCCAGACAGGACTTGGTAAGGGAAAAGAGCCGAAGGCGCAGGGGCGCCGGGCCGCTACTTCGTCGGCTTTCTGCCGGTGACACCCAGGTGCACCAACAGCGCCAGGTTCGGCTTCAGTTCGGCCTGCTTCACGCCCCAGGAGGTGAAGCCCTTCTGGTGCGAGGCCACGGCCGCGAGCATCGCGACCAGCGAGCCCGCGACGGCCGCCGGGTTCACGTCCTTGTCGACCCTGCCCTTGGCCTGGAGCTCGGCGACGGCGTCCGCGAGGGAGTTGTTCACCGAGTTGAGAATCTTCATACGGAGCTTGTAGAAGCGTTTGTCGCCCTCCGCGGCGCCGAGATCGACGACCCGGAGGATCGCGTCGTTCTTGCGCCAGAACTCCAGGAACCCGTCGACGAGTTCCTGGGCCGTCTGCCAGCCGGCTTTGCCGGCCCAGGAGCGGCCCTGAAGGAGCTCGGTCAACGCGGCGCCCTCGGTCGCCATTTGCTCGGCGATCTCCAGGACGGCGCCCTCGACGTCCGGGAAGTACTGGTAGAAGGTCGCGGGCGAAGTGCCCGCCTTCCGGGCGACATCGATGACTTTGACATCCCGGTACGGGGAGGAGCTGAGCATCTCGCTGAGGCAGTCGAGCAGCTTCTGCCGGGTCGCCTGCCCACGCCGGCCGGCCACGCGGCCGTCGACGGTACGCACTTGTCCTGTCATGACGTCAGCTTACCGAGGAGGGGTCGAGGCGCGATTCGGCCGACTGCAAATGGGGTGTGAGGGAGTGCGGAGGCCGGTGTGCCTGGTCTGCGGGCCGCGGCCGTCGCGGTTACGTTGGCGGCATGGCCGAAAACAGGGCATCGGTGTACGCAGAGGGCGTCCCCTGCTGGGTCGACGCGCAGCTTCGCGACGTCGAGGCGGGCAAGCGGTTCTACGGTGAACTTTTCGGCTGGACCTTCGAGGACGAGTGGTTCGGCTCCTTCACCGAGGCGCTGAAGGACGGGGAACCCGTGGCCGCCCTGGTCCGCAAGGTGGACGGGCGGCTGCCCACAGTCTGGACCGTGTACTTCGCGACCCCGGACGCCGCTGCGCTGGCCCGGCGCATCCGGTCGGCCGGCGGCCAGGTCGTCTCCGCGCCGGTGCCGGCCGGTGACCTGGGCGTCACCGCCCTGGTCACCGACCCGGAGGGGGCCGTCTTCGCCCTGTGGCAGCCGGACGAGCACCCCGGTTTCGGCAAGCGGCACGAGCCGGGCACCTTCGCCTGGGCCGAGCTGTACGCGCGGGACACCGAGGCGGCCAACGACTTCTACGGCGATCTCTTCCAGGAGGCCCTGTTCGGACCGGACGCCGAGCCCGACTTCGGCCGGGCCCCCGTCTCCGACCGTTTCCCGGCCGAGATGCCTCCCCACTTCCTCGTCCACTTCGCCGTCGAGGACGTACCGGCCGCGCTGGAGGACGTCACCCGGCTCGGCGGCCGTGTCCAGGTCCCGCCGTTCGAGAGCTCGTACGGCACGGTGGCCGTCGTCACGGACGATCAGGGGGCGTCCTTCGCGCTGCTGGGCCGCTGACCGGGCGCCTGACCGGGCTCCATATGGTCATCTTTTGTCCCTGTGTGTACAGAGACACCCCATTCGTCGCCGGGTTCGCCACCACGGCTTTGGCCAGGAAGAATCGGGGTGCGTGCCGCCATGGCGGTGCGGTGGTGAGACGCTGCACGGGGTCGCGTGGAACATGTGGCTTGGCGCGGCTCGTACGGGGAGGTGGCAGGCAGAGTGGTGGATCAGCTGACGCAGCACGATCCGCGGCGGATCGGGCCGTTCGAGGTGCTGGGACGGCTGGGTGCCGGCGGCATGGGGCTGGTCTATCTCGCGCGCTCGGCGTCGGGCCGGCGCGTGGCGATCAAGACCGTCCGCACGGAACTGGCCGAGGACCAGCTGTTCCGGGTCCGCTTCACGCGTGAGGTGGAGGCGGCCCGGGCGGTCTCCGGCTTCTACACGGCCGCGGTCGTGGACGCCGACCCGCGCGCCGCCGTGCCCTGGCTGGCCACCGCCTACGTCCCCGCGCCCTCCCTCGAGGAGATAGTGAACGACTGCGGGCCGATGCCGGCCCAGGCGGTGCGCTGGCTCGCGGCGGGCGTGGCCGAGGCGCTCCAGTCCATCCACGGCGCCGGGCTCGTCCACCGCGACCTCAAGCCCTCCAACGTCCTCGTCGTCGAGGACGGCCCCCGGGTGATCGACTTCGGTATCGCCTCCGGTGTATCGAACACACGTTTGACGATGACGAACGTCGCCGTCGGCACGCCCGCCTACATGTCCCCCGAGCAGGCCAAGGACTCCCGCAGCGTCACGGGCGCGTCCGACGTCTTCTCCCTCGGCTCCATGCTGGTCTTCGCCGCCACCGGACACCCGCCCTTCCACGGCGCCAACCCGGTCGAGACGGTCTTCATGCTGCTGCGCGAGGGCCCGGACCTGGAGGGCCTCCCGGAGGAGCTGCGTCCGCTCATCGAGTCCTGTATGCAGATGGAGGCGACGGGCCGACCCAACCCGGCCGACCTCCAGGCCCAGCTGGCCCCCCACCTCTTCGGCTCCGGCTCCGACGACAGCGGCACCGCCTCCGCGTGGCTGCCCGAGCGGGCCGTGGGCCTGATCGAGTCCCGCCGCAACGGCCGCCCGGCCGGCAAGCCCGCCCCCGGCGCCGGCCGCAGCGGCGGCGGACGCCCCGCCCCGGTCCCGGCCCCCGGCCCGGCGCCCGTCCCGCCCCCGCCCTCGCACGACCCCGTCGTCCCGGCGCCCGCCTCCGTGGCCGCGTCGGTGGTGGCCCCCGTGGGCCCCGACACCGGCCCCGTCCGGCTGGCCGGCGCCCAGGTGCCCATCGGCCCGGGCCCGCGCGTCGCCGACGTCCGTGCCGCCGCCGTCAAGGCACCCCCTCCGGAGACCGCCCTCACCGCCTCCTGGTCCAAGCCCCGCCCCGGCGTCAACGGCACCGGCCCCGCCGTCGGCCCCGCCGTCGCCGCGCCCCCGGCCCCCATCGCACCGCCCGAGGCGAGCGGCTGGCGGCCCTGGCGCTTCCGCATGTCGAACGACGTCTGGGGCACCCCCTCCGTCGACGGCGACCTCGTCTACGTCACCTCCTTCGAGGTGCACGCCCTGGACGTGGGCACCGGCCGCCGCCGCTTCAAGACCCGGGACGTCGCCTGGTCCATGGCGGTCGCGGACGGCCGTATCCACGCCTCCGACGGGCCCACCCTGTTCGCCCTGGACGCCCGTGAGGGCGCCGACCTGTGGCGCCTGCAGACGGACGCCTGGGTCTACGCGCTCCAGGCCGGCCGCGGCACCGTCGTCACCGGCACCCGGGGCGGCGGCGTCCAGGGCTGGGAGGCCTCGGGCGGCCAGAAGCTCTGGGAGATCACCGGCTGCCAGACCGACTTCGAGTCCCCCGAGGCCGGACCCGCCCTGCACGACGGCACGGTCTACGTGTGGCAGGACGCGCGGCTGCGCGCCCTGGACGCCCGCACCGGCGACGAGCGCTGGTCGTACCCGATCGGCGACGCGGCCTCCTGCGGCGGCGTCCCGGTCCGGGTCACCCCGGCGGCCGACGGATACGTGTACGTCTGCGCGGGCACCCGGGTCCTGGCCCTCGACGTGGCCGGCGGCCATGTGAAGTGGCACTTCGAGGCCCCGGCGGTCTTCCTCTCCCCGCCCACCTTCGTCCCCGGCCCGGCCGTCACCGGCGGCGGCATCTACCTCGCCGACTACCTCGGCACGGTCTACGCCCTCGACGCCACCGACGGCCGCGACCGCTGGCGCATCGCCACCGAGTCCCGCGCCTCCGTCGAGCCCGTCCTGGTCGCCGCCGGCCATGTCCACGTGGGCAGCGGCAAGGGCCTCTACACCCTGGACGCGGTCACCGGCACGCCCAAGTGGCGCTTCCAGGCGGGCGGCGACATCGTGGGCGCCCCCTCGGTGGCCGAGGGCCGCATCCACTTCGGCTCCACCGACCATCTCCTCTACACCCTCAAGGCCGACGACGGCCGGCTCCGCTGGAAGCTCGCCACCGGCGGCGAGATCACCGGCTCCCCGGTCGTCCAGGACGGGGTGGTGTACGCGTGCAGCAAGGACCGCTGCGTGTACGCGCTGGACGCGGAGAAGGGCACGGGCACGGCGCGCACCGCGTGACGCGCCCGGGACGGCCGTCGTACCGGTGCACGGAAGGGTTCCAGACGGCGGCCGTCGCTCAGGGGAGCGGTTCGCTTCGGGAAGCGACGGCCGTCGTACCGGTGCACGGAAGGGTTCCAGACGGCGGCCGTCGCTCAGGGGAGCGGTTCGCTTCGGGAAGCGGGCCGATCACCGCTCTCACCCGATCACCGCTCTCACCCGAGACGCTACGCCGGGTACGCGCCGGTCGCCACGCAGTGACATGACCGTGACAGGTGATCGCTAGGGTTTCGGCCATGCAGATACGGGGACGCAGGCTCAAATTCACCGCGGTGCTGGTCTTGGTGGTACTCGCACTGACCGGCTTCTCGACCGGCCGGGGCCGGGGCGGCAGCCACGGTCACGGCGGCAGCAGCGGCGGAGGCGGTTGCAGCAGTTCCAGCCAGAACCACGACAGTTCGAGGTCGTCGACGTCGGGTGGCGGCTCGTACGGCTCCAGCGGAGGGTCCTACGACTCGGACGACGACTCCTACGGGAGCAGCGGCGGCGGCAGCTCCTACACCCGCAGGCCGGACTACGGCTCCACGCCGACGTCCTCCTCCGGATCCGGCAGCCGCAAGGCGCTGCGGGACGGCACGGCGAAGCTGGTGAGCTGCGCGACCCCGGCCCGGCCGTACGCGACCGTCGAGGTCGGCAACCCCAACGGCCGCGAGGCCGACTTCTCCGTCTCGGTCACCTTCGAGGACGCCCAGGGCATCACCGTCGTCGACCGCTACGGGGACGTCACAGTCCCCGCGAACGGCAAGGCCACCGTCGACGTCCGGGTGGGCGCCGCGGGCCTGGTGGACTCGGTCGACCACTGCGAGGTCGACCGCCAGGCCCTCGTCGACGACTGACGAGCCGGTCGGCTGACGGGCTCAGCCCCGCAGTTCCGTCAGGAAGTCGATCAGTACCTCGTTCACCTCGGCGGGCCGCTCCTGTTGCGTCCAGTGACCGCAGCCCGGCAGCACGACCGGCTTGCGCCGCAGGTTCGGCATCAACTCGGGCAGCGCCTCGATCAGTTCCGGCGTCCCCGGGAAGGCCGGGACCAGGTCGCGGTCGCCGTACACGTACAGCGCGGGCGGGGACACCACCGCGCCCTGCCACGGGGCCGTCAGCTCCCAGTTGCGGTCCAGGTTGCGGTACCAGTTCAGTGCGCCCGTGAAGCCCGGCTCGAAGCTCTCGGTGAGGGTGTCGAGGTCCGCCTCGGTGAGCCAGTCGGGCAGCACCTCGGGGTTCGGGGAGTCCGCGAGCCAGCCGCGCCCCAGGTCCTCGACCAGGGCCTGCTCCGGGCGCCCGGCGTCGGGCGCGTCACCGGAGGCGGAGTACAGCAGCTTGCGCAGGGCGGTGCGGGTGTCGGCGGCGAACTCGGCGTCCGCGACGCCGGGCTGCTCGAAGTAGTTCCAGTAGAAGTGCCCACCGAACCGCTCCCGCATGGTCTTCAGCGGCGGCTGCCCACCCCGGAAGGGCGGCGGCACGCTCAGCCCCGCCACCCCGCGCACCACGTCGGGCCGCAGCAGCGCGGTGTGCCAGGCCACCGGCGCCCCCCAGTCGTGCCCGACGACGAACGCCTGCTCCTCGCCCAGCGCGTGGATCAGCCCGACCACATCGCCCACCAGATGGAAGATGCTGTACGCGGACACGTCCTCGGGGCGGTCACTGCCGCCGTACCCGCGCTGGTCGGGCGCGACCACCCGGAAGCCGGCCTCGGCCAGCGGACCGAACTGGTGCCGCCAGGAGTGCCAGGACTCCGGGAAACCGTGCAGCAGCACCACGAGCGGGCCCTCGCCCTGCTCCGCGATGTGCAGTTGTATGCCGTTCACGTCGATCATCCGATGCTCAACCACGGGACGAGCATACGCGTGTATGAGTAAACGACTTTTACTACCGCAACCGGTGTGCACGCCCCCGCCCGGCGAACAGCCGGGCCTGCCGCTCATCCGCCGCGTTCCCGAGCGCGATGAGATGCGGCGCCTGCGCGAACCCCTGCTCCCGCCCCGCCGCATGCGCGGCCCACAGCGCCCGCACCGTGCCCTGCACGGCCTCCGTCGGATGCCCGGCGATCACGGCCGCACACGCGATCGCCGCCGCCGGTGCCCCGCCCTCCGGCGCGAGTTCGGACACCAGCCCGACCTCGTACGCCCGTCGCGCCGAGATCCGCTCCGCCGTCCCCGTCAACGCCATCCGCGCGACCTCCCCGTAGGGCATGCGCTGCGCCATGAGGACGGATTCGTAGGCGCTGACCATGCCGTAGCTGGTGTGAGGGTCGAAGAAGGAGGCGGTGGTGTCGGCGACGATGAACTCCGCCTCGCCGAGCAGATAGAAGGCGCCCCCGCAGGCCATCCCGCGCACCGCGGCGACGACCGGTTTCCACAGGTCGTTCGCCTTCGGCCCGATCCCGAGCAGCGGATCGTCCTGCGCGAACGGCGAGTTCGGCTGCGGCACCACGGCGTCCCGGTCGATGCCGGTGCAGAAGGCGCGCTCCCCGGCCCCCGTGAGCACGACGGCCCGGACGGTGTCGTCGAACCGCAACTCCCGCCAGACGGAGGCGAGTCGGTCAGCCATGTCGAGGTCGATCGCGTTGAGCCGGCCGGGCCGGTTCAGGGTGACGACGGCGACCCCGCTGTCCTTGTCGGCGCTGACGAGCACACTGCTCATGACCGCTCCAGGACCCACGCGGGCAGGCCATCACCGAGAACGGCCCGCACCCGGGCACCGATGCGGAGCCGTTCGGCGGGCACGGAGTCGATCGCCGCGCCGGGCTCCGCGACCAGATTGCCGACGAGCCGGACGCGCGGCGCCTCGTCCAGCTCGACGACGACCACGTTGTACGGCGCCAGCTCCGAATAGCCGGGCAGCAGCGGCGGATGCGGAACGACGTACGACCAGACCCGGCCGCCCCCCGAGACCCGGCGCCACTCGGACGCGAAGGACTGGCAGTGCGGGCAGCACGGCCGGGGCGGGAAGCGGAGTTCGCCGCAGCCGGAGCAGGCCTGGACACGGAGCTCGCCCCGGGCGGCGTACTCCCAGAAGGGAGTGCCGTCGGGGTCGGTGACGGGACGCAGCATCTCAACTCCTCAGCAGAAGGGCGGAGGTCGGCACCCCTTCACCCGCCGTGACCAGACAGGTTGAGGCCCCCGGGACCTGCGCGGTACTGGTCCCGCGCAGCTGCTTCACCCCTTCGTTGATGAGGTTGAAGCCGTGCACATAGGCCTCGGACAGCCCGCCCCCGCCGGTGTTCACGGGCAGCAGCCCGCCGGTCTCCAGCGCGCCGCCCTCGGTGAACGCCCCGCCCTCACCGCGCCCGCAGAAGCCGTAACCCTCCAGGGAGAGCAGCACCAGGGGCGTGAAGGCGTCGTAGATCTGGGCGACGTCCACGTCCTCGGGGGCCAGGTCGGAGTGCTTCCACAGATGCCGGGCGGCATTCCAGGCGGGGCCGGTGAGGGGGTCGTCGTTCCAGTAGTTGACCATGCCGTGGTGCTGGGCGGGGAGCGACTGGGCGGCGGAGTGGACGTAGACGGGTTTCCTGCGGCAGTCCCGGGCCCGCTCGGCGGAGACGACGACACAGGCCAGCGCCCCGTCGGTCTCCAGGCAGTTGTCGAAGAGGCAGAGCGGCTCGCTGACCCAGCGGGACGTCATGTACATCTCGCGGGTGAGGGGCCGGTCGTACATGATCGCGGCGGGGTTCTGGTTGGCGCGGTTGCGGCAGGCCAGGGCGACGTTGAACAGGTGGTCGCGGGTCGCCCCGTACTCGTGCATGTAGCGCCGGGCGAGCATGGCGATCTCGTCGACGGGCCTGAGCAGCCCGTACGGCCGGGTCCACTGGGCCGGAGTCGGGAGCTGGGCAGCGGTGTTGGTCCAGGGCCGGGGCCCGCTGCCCCGCTTGCGTGACCGCCAGGCGATCCCGACGCTCGCCTGCCCGGCCGCGATCGCGGCGGCGAGATGGGCGACGGTGGCACACGAACCACCGCCTCCGAAGCCGACCTTGCTGAAGAAGGTGAGGTCCCCGAAGCCGCAGGCCTTGGCCAGCTCGACCTCGTCCGTCTCCTCCATGGTGTAGGAGGCGAGGGCGTCGACCTCGCCGGGCGCGATCCCGGCGTCGTCGAGGGCGGCCAGCACGGCCCGGCAGGCCAGGGTGCGTTCGTCCTCGGGGAGTTGCTTGGCGAAGGGGGTCTGGCCTGTCCCGACGATAGCGGTGGCGTCCTTGAGGCTCCCCGATCCTGCTGGCATGGTGCGCGCACCTCCGGGCCCGAACGACAGTCGCTGACAGGTCGTCAGATTACAGCTAATCTGACGGGCAGTCAGCTATGAGGTCAGCTATGAGGTCAGCTGTGAGGGCCGGCTACTGCTGGAGGCGTGCGGTGCGAGCGGATACGGCATGGGAGAGCGTTCCGGACCTGGTCCGGTCGGCGGCCGAGCGGTACGCGGACGTCGAGGCGGTCGTCGAGGGCCGCACCCGGATCACCTACGCGGAACTGGGCGCACGCGTGGAACGCGCCGCCGCGGCCTGCCTCGCGAACGGGGTCGGCCCGGGCGACCGGGTCGCCGTCTGGGCGCCCAACACCCTCGACTGGATCGTGGCGGCCCTGGGCGCGGTCTCGGCCGGAGGGGTCCTCGTCCCGCTCAACACCCGCTTCAAGGGCGCCGAGGCGGCGGACGTCCTGCGGCGCGCCGGGGCGCGGCTGCTGTTCGTGACGGGCACGTTCCTCGGCACCTCGTACGTGGCCTCGCTGCGCCGGGCGGCGGGGGAGGGCCCGGGCACCGGCCCGCTGCCCGGCCTGCCCGCCCTGGAGCGCGTGGTCGTACTCTCCGAGGACGCCCCCGCCGACTTCCTCACCTGGAAGGACTTCCTGGCGAGCGGGGAGGGGGTCGGGCAGGCGGACGTACGGGACCGGGCAGGGGCGATACAGGCCTCCTGGCCCTCGGACATCATCTTCACCTCGGGCACGACGGGACGCCCCAAGGGCGCGGTCATCACCCACGCGCAGACGCTGCGGGCGTACGACATCTGGAGCGAGCTGGCGGGCCTGGCCGAAGGCGACCGGTACCTCATCGTCAACCCCTTCTTCCACACCTTCGGCTACAAGGCCGGGGTCCTCGCCTGCCTGATGCGGGGCGCGACGATGATCCCCCAGCCGGTGTTCGGCGTGAACACGGTCCTGGCCAACATCGCCGCGGAACGCGTCTCCGTACTCCCCGGCCCACCGACCCTCCTCCAGTCCCTCCTGGACCACCCGGCCCGCGACGCGCACGACCTCTCCGCACTGCGCCTGGTGGTGACGGGAGCGGCGGTGGTGCCGCTGCGGCTCGTCGAGCGCCTGCGCGC
Source organism: Streptomyces sp. CA-179760 (assembly GCF_050937045.1). Lineage (NCBI taxonomy): Bacteria > Bacillati > Actinomycetota > Actinomycetes > Kitasatosporales > Streptomycetaceae > Streptomyces > Streptomyces sp. CA-179760. Next base: position 4,259,668 of record NZ_JBNJLZ010000001.1, on the reverse strand, counting down.
CGAACTCGGCATCGGCACGGTCCTGACCGCGTACGGCCTCTCCGAAGCGAGCGGCGTCGTCACGATGTGCCGGCGCGGCGACGACCCGGCGGTGATCGCGTCGACGTCGGGCCGGGCGATCCCCGGCACGGAGGTACGGGTCGTCGGCCCCGAGGGCGGGTCGCTGGGCCCCGAAGCGCCGGGCGAGGTCCTGGTCCGCGGCTTCAACGTGATGACCGGCTACTACGAGGACGCCCCGGCCACCGCCGAGGTGCTCTCGGAGGACGGCTGGCTGCGCACGGGCGACATCGGCGTCCTGGACATCGAGGGCAACCTGCGCATCACCGACCGCCTCAAGGACATGTTCATCGTCGGCGGCTTCAACGCCTACCCCGCCGAGATAGAGCAGCTCCTCGGCCTCCACCCGGACGTGGCCGACGTGGCCGTGATCGGCGTACCCGACGCCCGGCTCGGGGAGGTCGGCAGGGCGTATGTCGTGCGGCGCCCGGGGGCGTTGGTCACGGCCGACGACCTGATCGCCTGGTCACGCCGGGAGATGGCGAACTACAAGGTCCCGCGGTCGGTGGAGTTCGTGGCGGAACTGCCGAGGAACGCGAGCGGGAAGGTGGTGAAGGGGGCGCTGCGGGCTCAGGAGCCGGCCGGCGGCAGGGCCGGGGTCCCGGTGACGGACATGACGAGGGAGTAGAGGGTGGTGTCGGCGGCGATGAACATCCGGTTCCGCCGGGCGCCGCCGAACCGGATGTTGGCGACGGTGCCGGGTACCAGGACACGGCCGAGGAGGGTGCCGTCGGGGTCGTAGCAGTGCACACCCCCGTGCATGGCGCCGGCCCAGAGCCGCCCCGCGTCGTCGAACCGGATGTTGTCGAAGCTGCCGTTCGCGCACTCGGCGAACACCTCGCCGCCGGTCAGGCCGGCCCCGTCGTCCTGGACGTCGAAGACGCGGATGTGGTTGGCGAGGCTGTCCGACACGTACAGCCGGTTCTCGCCGGGGCCGAACACGAGCCCGTTGGGGCCCTGGAACCCGTCGGCGACCAGCCGCACCTCACCGCTGCCCGGGTCGACGCGGTAGACGTTCCTGGCGCCGATCTCGCTCTCGCCCCGGTGCCCCTCGTAGTCGCTGGAGATCCCGAACTCGGGGTCGGAGAACCACACCGACCCGTCGGACTTCACGACTGCGTCATTCGGGCTGTTGAGCCGCTTCCCCCGGAACCGCTCGGCGATCACGGTGACCGAACCGTCGTGCTCGGTCCGGGTCACGCGCCGATTCCCCTGCTCACAGGTGATGAGCCGGCCCTGCCCGTCCAGGGTGTTGCCGTTCGGGTACCCGGCCGGTGAGCGGAAGACCCCGACGGCCCCGGTGGTCTCGTCCCACCGCAGCAGCCGGTCGTTGGGAATGTCGCTCCAGAGCAGATACCGCCCCGCGGGCACATACACCGGCCCCTCGGCCCACCGGCACCCCTCGTACAACACCTCCAGCCGCGAGTCCCCGGCCTGACACCGGCCCGTCCGGAACCGCTCGTCGAGGGTCTCGTAGAGGTGGGGTTGCTCGCCGGGCATGGGGCCGCCTTCACGTCTGAGCCGACTGGGGATCTGCCGGACCCACTATCGCGCGCGGCGGCGGCCCGTGTCCGCACTGACACCCGACGGCCGGAGTCGCACGGGCCTCCGCCAGGACGGGGACGCCCAGGAGCGGTATGGTAAGTGGTATGGCAACGAAGAAGTACACCGTTACGCTGCCGGAGGAGCTTGCCGAGGAGATCCGGCAGGACGTCGGGCCCGGCGGCTTCAGTGCCTACGTCACACGGGCCATAGAGCGCCAGCGTGAGCGGGACCGGCTCGGTGAGCTGGTGTCCTGGTTGGAGGGGGAACACGGCTCCGTCACCGACGACGAGCGCGCGGCGGCCGAGGCTGAGCGCAGGGAGTTCGAGCGCCACTTCGCGGAGCGGGATGCTGCGGCCGACGGACAGCGTTGGAGGGCGAGCTGATGGTGCCGTCCTGCTACGTGCTGGACTGCGAGGCGCTGTCACGAGCCGTACTGGGTGATCGGGCGATGCTCGCCCGACTCAAGGACGCCCACAGTTCCGGCATCCGCGTCGTCACCAGCTCCATGACGCTGATCGAGGCCTACCACGGCCGGGTGCAGCGTGCTGCCTGGGCGTTGGCCATGTCGCGTGTCGTGGTGGAACCCGTGACGCGGGAGATCGCCGACGCCGCTGTCACGCTGCTCCAGGACACGGGGCTGCACGGTCACAAGTACGCGATCGACGCGGCCCTGGCGGTGATCGCGGGGCGGCAGCCCGGGGGCGTGGTGCTCTTCACGTCCGATGAGGACGACATGGGAAAGCTGTGCGGGGCGAGCGTGCGGGTCGTCGCCTTGTGACGGGACCCCGTTCGCGCCACCCGCGCGTCCACCGGACATGCATCGGCCGCGACGGCTCCCCCTCCGCGCCGCCGCGGCCGAACCCCGTGTGGGAGTGGCTTACTTCGTCGGCTTGAAGGGCTCCGACGTCGCGTGCAGGTCCTTCGTCTCGAGCGGCTCGTCGGTCGCGTGCAGATCCTGCTTCTTCACGGCGCCCTCGTCCGTGGCGTGCAGGTCCTCCGTCGACACCTCGCCGGCCTTCGCGTCCGTCGCGTGCAGGTCCTGCGGCTTGAGCTCGTCGCCCATGATCGTCAACTCTCCTTGGCGTGGGTCGAGTAGTGAGGTGCGCGGGCCCGCCCGGTCACTCCCCCGAGTCCGACCGGACGGGCCCACCTGGGCCGCTCACCCTAATTCGCCGGTGCGCGGCTCAGTGCAGTGACCCGTCTGCCCCCCGACGCGACGGATCGACTACGTCCAGCTTGGCGTGCGGCGATAAACGAATGATGAACGCGGCCGGCCGGCCCCGGGAGCCGTCGTCAGGCCGCCTGCACCGGGGACAGCAGCGCGCGTACCTCGGCGGCCTCGGGAGAGCCCAGCTCCTCGTAGATCCCGGCGGCTTCCTGCCAGCAGACCTGGGCCCTGCCCGTCTGCCCGATGCCGCTGAGCGCGCGGCCGAGGACGGTGAGGACGTTGCCGCGCCGCCACTCCCCGCCGATGCCGCGCAGCACGGTGAGGGCCATCTCGGCGTTCGAGGCGGCCTGCGCGGGGCGCCGGGCGGCGAGGTCCAGCTCGGCCAGCCGGAACAGGCTCATGCCCTCCCAGAGGCGCTGCCTGCTGTCGCGGAACACCTCCAGCGCCTCCTGGAGCCGGTCGGCCGCGCTGCCCAGTTCGCCGCTCTGGGTGAGGGCGAGGCCGAGGGCGTAGCGGGCGTTGGCCCCGCGCATGGAGTTGCCCATGGCGTCGTAGATGGCGATGCCCTGCTGGGCCAGCGCGACCGCGCTCTGGGTCCGCCCGGTCGCGAGATGGATCCGGGACAGGTTGCACAGCGCGGCGGCCTCGCCCGGACTGTTCCCCAGGGCCCGGAAGTGCTCGATGGCCCGGGAGAGGTGCTGCTCACCATCTTCGTGGCGGTTCTGGTACAGCGCGATGATGCCGCGGGCGTTGCTCGCCCAGCAGACGGTGAACAAGTCGTCGGCCTCCTGCGCGAGGAGGATGGCCTGTTCCGCTTCCTGGTCGGCTCGTGCGAAACGGCCCCCCACGTGGTGGGCGTTGACGAGCGTCGTCAGGGCCCGGGCCTCCGCCCGCGCGAGGCCGAACTGCCGGGCCGCGCCCAGGAGGGCCTCGGCCGTCGTCTCGTACTCCCTGGAGTTGGCGCCCGACTCGGAGAGGTCGTGCGCGGCCCACAGCAGATCGATCGCCCGGGGAAGGGTCTCCGGCTGTCCCGCGCACTGCCGTACGCACGCGAGGAGGCAGACGGCCTCCGCATACAGCCAGTCCTGCGCGGCATGCCGGTTCTCGAAGTGCAGCCCCGGACAGGACGCCGGCTCCAGATGGTCCACCAGCCGGTCACCCGGCCGTTCGATCGCGTAGACAGCGGTGGCGGACGCCAGATAGAAGTCCAGCAGTCGCGACACCGCCGAAGCCCGCTCGCTCGGCGGGAGTTCGTCCCTTTCCGCGCAGGCACGCGCGTAGAGCCGCACCAGATCGTGGAAGCGGTAGCGGCCGGGGGCCGCCGACTCCAGCAGGGACGTGTCGACGAGGGACTCCAGGAGGTCCTCCGTGTCCTCCACGGGCAGGTCCAGGACCGCGGCCGCGGCCGGGAGGGACATGTCCGGGCCGTCGGCCAGGCCCAGCAGACGGAAGGCGCGGGCCTGGGCGGGCTCCAGCTGGCCGTATCCCAGCTCGAAGGTGGCCTTCACGGCGAGGTCGCCGGCCTGGAGTTCGTCCAGGCGGCGGCGTTCGTCGGCGAGCTTCGCCGCGAGGACCGACACCGTCCAGGTGCGGCGGGCCGCCAGGCGGGACGCCGCGATGCGGATCGCCAGCGGCAGGAACCCGCAGGCCGCCACCACGTCCAGGGCCGCCTTCCGCTCGGACGCCACCCGCTCCTCGCCGACGATCTTCGTGAAGAGCGCCAGTGCCTCGTCCGGGGACATCACGTCCAGGTCGATCAGGTGGGCGCCCGCCAGGTCCACCATCCGCACCCGGGAGGTGATCAGCGCGGCGCAGCCGTCCGTGCCGGGCAGCAGGGGGCGGATCTGTGCGGCGTCGCGGGCGTTGTCCAGCAGCACCAGCACGCGGCGGCCGGCCAGGACCGAGCGGTAGAGCGCGGCCCGCTCCTCCAGGGAGTCGGGGATCGCCGAGTCGGCCGTGCCGAGCGCGCGCAGGAACGAGCCGAGGACCGTCTCCGGCTCCGCCGACCGGGCGCCCGCGCCCTGGAGGTCGACGTACAGCTGCCCGTCCGGGAACGCCGAGCGCGCCTGGTGGGCCACGTGCACGGCGAGGGTCGTCTTGCCGACGCCGCCGATGCCGGCCAGGGCCGATACCGCCATGACTCGGCCCTCGGCGGCGGTCAGGATCTCGCCGAGATCGCGGACGAAGGCGGCGCGGCCGGTGAAGTCCGGCACCTTCGCGGGCAGTTGTGCCGGGCGGACCGGGACGGAGGCGGGTTCCGGGGACGGGGAGGAGGGCTCGGCCAGGCCCGGGTCGGCTTGCAGGATGCGCTGCTGCAGGTCGCTCAGGCCGGGGCGCGGGTCCACGCCCAGTTCGTCGGCGAGCAGGCGCCGCGTGTCGGCGTACACCGCGAGGGCCTCCGCCTGACGGCCGCTGCGGTACAGCGCCAGCATCAGCAGCTCGCGGAGCCGCTCGCGCAGGGGATGGTCGGCGGTGAGGGCCGTGAGCTCCGAGACGGCCTCCGCGTGGCAGCCCTGCTCCAGGTCCATGTCCAGCCGGGACTCGAGGAGCTGGAGCCGCCACTCCTCCAGGCGGACGCGCTGGGCCTCCGCGTGCGGGCCCGGCACACCCGCCAGCGTCTCCCCGTCCCACAGGGCGAGGGCGCGCCGCAGGGTCTCGCGGGCGTGGCAGAGGTCGCCCGCCGACCTGGCCTTCTCCGCCCCGGTCGCGAGGTCCTGGGCGACGGCCAGGTCGAGGGCGCCGTCGGCGAGGCCGCGTACCGCGTAGCCGCCGGACTCACTGACCAGGACGCCCGGGTCCAGCACCTTGCGCAGGCGGGAGGCGTACGTCCGCAGCGCCGCCAGGGCCTGCGAGGGCGGTTCCTCGCCCCACAGCGCGTCGATCAGCTCGGCCGCCGTGGCCGTGCGGCCCTCGCGCAGCAGCAGGGCGGCGAGCAGGGCGCGTTGCTGGGGGGAGCCGGTGGTGATCGGCTCGTCGCCGCGCGAGGCGCGCACCGGCCCGAGCACGCTGAAGCGCAGCGTCGTCGAGGCCACCGGTTCTGCCGACGCCGCCGCCTTTGGTGACGTCGGTGGCTTCAGTGACTCCACCGGCTTCGGTGGCTTCGACGAAGAGTCGGGACGCCGCTGCTCCGGTACGCGCGGCACACCGTCCGGTACACCGTCCATGCAGTCCCCCTAGACATCCTGAGCAACCACGCCAGTCTGCCTTGTGCACGGCGGATACGTCAGCTGTGGGGGATACCGATCACAGGGCGGCGCACGGGGGTCCACAAGGTCCGCACACTCTCTTCGCACAAGTCCGTTCTCGGCGCGCAGATCCCGCCATCAAGGCTGGAATCAACTCCTGTCCACGTAGCTGACGACCCGTCAGATCAGCGCTACCGTGAGCGCCATGGACACCCACGACAGCTCGTTTCCGCTGATCATCTCCGTGGACGACCACACCGTGGAGCCCGCGACCGTCTGGCAGGACCGGCTTCCGGAGAAGTACCGGGGTGCCGGGCCCCGAGTCGTCCGTGCGCCGCTGAAGGAGATGACCTTCCTCGGCGGGCGCTTCAAGCCCGTGATGGGGCGTCCCGGCGACGACGGTCCGGTCGGGGACTGGTGGGTCTACGAGGACCTCCATCGGCCCCTGACCCGCCTCGACACCGCCGTGGGGTACGACAGGGACGAGATACGCCTCGAAGTCATCACGTACGAGCAGATGAGGCCCGGTTCCTACGACGTCCCGGCCCGCCTCGCCGACATGGACGTCAACCACGTCCAGTCCGCCCTGTGCTTCCCGACCTTCCCGCGCTTCTGCGGCCAGACCTTCACCGAGGCCAAGGACCACGAACTGGGCCTGCTCTGCGTCCGCGCCTACAACGACTGGATGCTGGAGGAGTGGTGTGGGCCCGAGGCGCGGGGGAGGCTCATCCCGCTCCCTCTCATCCCTCTCTGGGACGCCGAGCTCGCGGCGGCCGAGGTCCGGCGCAACGCGGCCCGCGGGGCCCGCGCCGTCGCCTTCTCCGAGATACCGCCGCATCTCGGGCTGCCCTCCATCCACACCGACGCCTGGGACCCCTTCCTCGCCGCGTGCGCCGAGACCGGCACGGTCATCGCCATGCACATCGGCTCCTCCAGCCGTATGCCCTCCACTTCCGCCGACGCCCCGCCCGCCGTCGGCTCCACCATCACCTACGCCAACTGCTGCTTCTCGATGGTCGACTGGCTGATGAGCGGCAAGTTCGAGCGGTTCCCCGGCCTCAAGGTCATGTACGCCGAGGGGCAGATCGGCTGGATCCCCTACATCCTGGAACGGGCCGACGTGGTGTGGGAGGAGAACCGGGCCTGGGGCGGCGTCGCCGACAAGGTGCACCGGCCGCCGTCGGAGCTGTTCGCCGAGCACGTCTACGGCTGCTTCTTCGACGACGCCTTCGGGCTGCGCAACCTCGACTCCATCGGCGTCGGCAACGTGCTCTACGAGACCGACTACCCGCACTCCGACAGCACCTGGCCCAAGTCCCGTGAGGTCGGCGAGGCGCAGATGGGGCATCTGGAGCCGGACGTGGTGGAGCGGATCGTACGGGGGAACGCCATCGAGCTGCTCGGACTCACCGACGAGGGTCTGTGGCCGGGCCCGGGCGGCGGCGGTGGTGCGCGGTGAGCCTGCGGTACGGGATGCAGCTTCCCGTCCAGTCCCAGAGCACCCTCTACGCGGAGGGCTGGGAGGCGGAGGCCGGACCGGAGGACCTGCTGGAGATCGCCCGCGCCGCTGACGGGGCCGGCTTCGCCTACCTCGCGAGCTGCGACCACGTCGGCATCCCGCGCAGGCTCGCCGCCGCGATGAGCACCGTCTGGTACGACCCCGTCGCCACGCTCTCCTTCCTCGCCGCCGCCACCGAACGCGTCCGGCTGCTCAGCCATGTCGCGATCGTCGGACTGCGGCACCCCCTGCTCACCGCCAAGCAGTACGCCACCCTCGACCACCTCAGCGGAGGCCGGCTGGTCCTGGGGGTCGGCGCCGGACACGTCCAGGAGGAGTTCGAGGCTTTGGGCGTGGACTTCCGGCAGCGCGGGGCCGTGCTCGACGAGTGCCTGGACGCCCTGCGCGCCGCCCTCGGACCGGAGGAGTTCCCCGAGCACCACGGCAAGCTGTACGACTTCGAGGGACTCGGGCAGAGGCCCCGGCCTGCGCAGGACCGCGTCCCCCTGTGGGTCGGGGGGTCCTCGCCCGCCGCCGTACGACGGGCCGCGCTCAAGGGCGACGGCTGGCTGCCGCAGGGGGACCCGAGGGATCGCCTGCCCGGCCAGATCGCACGGATCCGGGAGCTGCGCGAACAGGCCGACGTCCAGGGCGGATTCACTGTAGGCGCCATCACCGAGCCGCTGTACGTGGGCTCGCCCCGCTGGGACGTGGGCCGCAGGACCCTCACCGGGGGCTCGGAGGAGCTCGCCGAGTCGCTGCGTGCCTACCGGGCGATGGGCGTGCACCAGATCCAGGTGCGGTTCCGCAGCCGGAGCCGCACCGAACTCACCGACCAGATCGCGGCGTTCGGCGCCGAGGTCGCCCCCCACCTGTGAGGAGAGCCATGGGCAAGCTCGACGGACGGGTCGTCATCGTCACCGGCGCCGCGCGCGGCCAGGGCGAGCAGGAGGCCCGGCTGTTCGCCGCCGAGGGAGCGCGCGTGGTCGTCGCCGATGTACTGGACGACCAGGGCGAGGCCCTCGCCAAGGAGATCGGCGCCCGGTACGTCCATCTCGACGTGGGCCGGGAGGACGACTGGCAGACCGCCGTCGCCGCCGCCAAGGACACCTACGGTCATGTCGACGGGCTCGTCAACAACGCCGGCATCCTGCGCTTCGACTCCCTCCTCGACACACCCCTCGACGAGTTCATGCAGGTCGTCCAGGTCAACCAGGTGGGCTGCTTCCTCGGCATCAGGGCGGTCGCCCCGGAGATGGCCGACGGGGGCACGATCGTCAACACCTCCTCCTACACCGGCCTGACCGGAATGGCCGGGGTGGGCGCGTACGCGGCGAGCAAGCACGCCGTGGTCGGGCTGACCCGGGTCGCCGCGCTGGAGCTTGCGGGGCGGGGGATACGGGTCAACGCCGTATGCCCGGGCGCCATCGACACGGCGATGTCCAACCCGGCCCGGCTGGACCCGGACGCCGATCTGAAGGAGACGGCGAAGGGGGTCGACCGGCTCTACCGCAAGCTCGTGCCGCTGGGGCGGGTCGGGCAGCCGGAGGAGGTGGCCAGGCTCGCTCTGTTCCTGACCTCGGAGGACTCGTCGTACATCACGGGGCAGCCGTTCGTGATCGACGGCGGCTGGCTGGCCGGGGTCACGATCATCTGACGCCACTATCTGACGCTCCATCAGCTATTGACGCTCCCGGGGCGGGTGGAACAGTCGGAGTCATTCATCTGACGGATCGTCAGATAACCGGAACCGGTACAAGGGCGGTGAACCTCCTTGGAATTCGGCATCTTCGTACAGGGATACGTCGGCAAACGGGCCGAGACCGACCCGCTCGCGGAGCACAAGGCGCTGATGGAGGAGACCGAGTACGTCATCCAGGCGGACACGTCGGGCTTCAAGTACGCCTGGGCCTCCGAGCACCACTTCCTGGAGGAGTACTCGCACCTCTCCGCCAACGACGTCTTCCTCGGATACCTGGCGCACGCGACCGAGCGCATCCATCTGGGCTCGGGGATCTTCAACCCGCTCGCGCCGGTCAACCACCCGGTGAAGGTCGCCGAGAAGGTCGCCATGCTCGACCATCTCAGCGAGGGGCGGTTCGAGTTCGGCAGCGGGCGGGGGGCCGGATCGCACGAGATCCTCGGGTTCCTGCCGGGGATCACCGACATGAACCACACCAAGGAACTCTGGGAAGAGACCATCGCCGAGTTCCCCAAGATGTGGCTCCAGGACGAGTACGCCGGCTTCCAGGGCAAGCACTGGTCGCTGCCGCCGAGGAAGATCCTGCCGAAGCCGTACGGGAAGTCCCACCCGGCCATGTGGTACGCGGCCGGGTCGCCGCCGTCGTACGCCATGGCCGCGAAGAAGGGGCTCGGCGTGCTCGGCTTCAGCGTGCAGAAGGTCTCCGACATGGAGTGGGTGCTGGAGCAGTACAAGACGGCGATCGTGGACGCGGAGCCGGTCGGGGACTTCGTCAACGACAACGTGATGGTGACGACCACGGCGATCTGCGCGCCGACCCATGCGGAGGCCGTGCGGATCGCGGCGAGTGGGGGGCTCCACTACCTGCCCTCGCTGGTGTTCCGCTACCACGACACGTTTCCCCGGCCCGAGGGGTTCCCGGTGTGGCCCGAGACGCTGCCCGAGTACACCGAGGAGCTCGTGGAGGCGCTCATCGAGGAGGAGCTGCTGATCTGCGGGGATCCCGACGAGGTGCTGCGGCAGTGTGAGCGGTGGGAGCGGGCCGGGGCGGATCAGCTGAGTTTCGGGTTGCCGGTGGGGGTGCCGAAGGAGGAGACGTTGCAGACGATCCGGCTGGTCGGGGAGTACGTGATTCCGAAGATCGATACGGATCCTGTGCATCGGACTTCGCGGTTCCGGCAGGGGGTTTGAGCGTCGTTGGCGGGTGCGGGTTCGTGGGGGCTGGTCGCGCCCCCGCGGCCGAGCCGCACATCGACACAGCCCCGCGCCCCTAAGAGGGACATTTCGCTCAGGGAGTTGAGTGCTCATGCTCGATCACGTCATCAAGGGCGCGACCGTCGTGGACGGGACCGGCGCGCCCGCCGTTACCGCCGACGTGGGCATCAAGGACGGGCGTATCGCCGTCATCGGTGAGGTCACCCAGGAAGCGCGCACCAGCGAGGACGCGCACGGCCTCGTCCTCGCGCCCGGCTTCGTCGACCCCCACACCCACTACGACGCACAGCTCTTCTGGGACCCGTACGCCACCCCCTCCCTCAACCACGGCGTCACCACCGTCGCGGGCGGCAACTGCGGATTCACGCTCGCGCCGCTGAACCCGGAGCGGCCCGAGGACGCCGACTACACGCGCCGCATGATGTCGAAGGTCGAGGGCATGGCGCTGGTGGCGCTGGAGGAGGGGGCGCCGTGGAGCTGGCATTCGTTCGGGGAGTATCTGGACGCCCTGGAGGGGCGGATCGCCGTGAACGCCGGGTTCATGGTGGGGCACTGTGCGCTGCGGCGGTATGTGATGGGGCCGGAGGCGGTGGGCGGTCAGCCGAGCGAGGGGCAGCTCGCCGACATGGTGCGGTTGCTGCGCGAGGCCATGGACGCCGGCGCCTGGGGACTGTCCACCACGCAGTCGAGCAGCCACTCGGACGGCGACGGGCAGCCGGTCGCCTCCCGGCACGCGAAACCGCGGGAACTGCTGGCACTGTCGCGGGCCGTCGGTGAGCACGAGGGGACGCAGATCGAGGCGATCGTCGCGGGCTGTCTGGATCAGTTCAGCGACGCTGAGATCGATCTGTTCGTGGAGATGAGCGCGGCGGCGGGGCGACCGCTGAACTGGAACGTGCTGACGGTCGACGCCTCCGTTCCCGAGCGTGTGCCCCGGCAGCTCCTCGCGAGCGAGCAGGCGCGGAAGGCGGGCGGCCGGGTCGTGGCACTGACCATGCCGATCCTCACGCCGATGAACATGTCGCTGGGTACGTTCTGCGCGCTCAATCTCATCCCCGGGTGGGGGCCGGTGCTCGCGCTGCCCGTGCCGGAGCGGATCGGGAAGCTGCGCGATCCGGCCGTGCGGGCGGAGTTGGTGCGCCGGGCCACGTCCAAGGAGGCGGGCGTCTTCCGGCGGCTCTCGAACTTCGGGCGGTACGTCATCGGCGACACCTACAGCGACGCGAACGACGGGCTGAGGGGGCGCGTGGTGAAGGACATCGCCGAGGAGCGCGGCCAGGAGCCCTTCGAGTGCCTGGTGGAGATCTGCGCCGCCGACGAACTGCGTACGGTGCTGTGGCCGATGCCGACCGACAACGACCCGGCGTCCTGGGCGCTGCGGGCTCAGACCTGGCAGCACGAGGACGTGCTGCTCGGCGGGTCCGACGCGGGCGCCCATCTGGACCGGATGTGCGGGGCGCCGTACACGACCCGGTTCCTCGGGGACTGTCTGCGGGGCCGGGAGCTGGTCGGTCTGGAGCAGGCCGTACGGATGCTGACCGACGACCCGGCCCGGCTCTTCGGCCTGCGGGAGCGGGGGCAGGTGCGGGAGGGCTGGCACGCTGACCTCGTCCTGTTCGACCCGGAGCGGATCGACGCGGGCCCGGCCACCCTGGTGCACGACCTGCCGGGTGACAGCCCGCGGCTGGACTCCCGGGCGCTCGGCGTACGGGCCGTGTGGGTCAACGGCGTCGAGGCGATCCGGGACGACGTGGTGACCGGTGCCGTACCGGGGCGCGTGCTGCGCTCGGGGCGGGACACGGAGACGGTGAGCACCAGGTGACGGCACGGGTGACGGCACCGGGGACGGCAGAGGCAAGGGAACGCCAGGCGCTGTTCGCCGGCGGTTCCTGGGCGGAGCCGGACGGCGGGCACTACGCGGTGATCGACCCGGCGACCGAGGAGACCGTCGGTTGGGCGCCGGAGGCCTCGCGGGACCAGGTGCTCGCGGCTTGTGCCGCGGCCCGTGAGGCCTTCGGGCCGTGGTCACGGACCTCGCCGGAGGAACGGGCGGCGGTCCTCGGCAGGGCGGCGGGGATCATCGCCGGCCGTATCGGGGAGTACGCGGAGCTGGCCCGGGCGGAGACCGGCGCGACCACGGCCACCGCACGCGCCATGCAGGTCGGGGTCGCCGCCGCCCGCTTCCGCCGCTACGCGCGCGTGGAGCCCGCCGAGTGGGCGATCCCGCCGCAGATCAACGAGGCGGGACCCATGGGCAGGGCGGCGGTCATGGGCGCGCTGGCCGTCCGGCAGCCCGTCGGAGTCGTCACCTGCGTCACCTCGTACAACAACCCCTGGGCCAACGCGGCCGGGAAGGTCGCCCCGGCCCTGGCCATGGGCAACACGGTGGTGGTGAAGCCCGCCCCGCAGGACCCGCTGTCGGTCTACCGGATGGCGGAGGCACTGGAAGCGGCGGGCGTGCCGCCGGGCGTGGTGAACGTGGTCAGTGGATCACGTACCGAGGTCGGTGAGGCGGCCGTGGAGTCGCCGGACGTCGACATGGTCAGCTTCACCGGGTCGACGGCGGTCGGGCAGCGCATCGCCGAGGTGTGCGGGCGCGGTATGAAACGGCAGTTGATGGAACTGGGCGGCAAGGGCGCGGCGGTCGTCTTCGACGACGCGGACCTCGGCTCGGCCGTGGCCGGGATCGGGACCACCTTCTCCTTCTACAGCGGCCAGATCTGCACGGCGCCGACGCGGGTGCTGGCACAGCGCGGCGTGTACGACCGCCTCGTCGGGCAACTGGCCGGGTACGCGGGCCGGTTGAAGGTCGGCGACCCGAGGGAGCGGGACACGGTGGTGGGGCCGGTGATCTCGGCGGCGCACCGGGACCGCGTCGAGTCGTACGTCGAACTGGGCCGCAAGGAAGGCGCGGTGGTCGTCACGGGCGGCGAACGCCCGGCCCTCACACCGGGCTTCTACATCGCCCCGACCGTCCTCGCCGACTGCACCAACGACATGCGCGTGGCACGCGAGGAGATCTTCGGCCCTGTCGTGACCGTCATCCCCTTCGACGACGAGGAGGAGGGTGTGGAACTGGCCAACGACACCGACTACGGCCTCATCGACTACGTCTGGTCGGGGGACGTGGCCCGCGCCTTCCGGGTGGCGCGGCGGCTGCGGGCCGGCGGTGTCGGCGTGAACACCGTCGGCCGCAACATGGAGGCCCCCTTCGGCGGGTTCAAGAAGAGCGGGGTCGGCAGGGACGTCGGCTCGTACGCCCTGCACGCCTACAGCGAGGTGCAGGCGATCGTGTGGCCGGGCTGAGGCCTCTCAGCCGTCCAGATCCACCCGCACGGTCAGCAGATCCGTCCCGAACGCCCGCACCCCCAGCCCGTTGAGTCGGGGCAGCCGCCGCAGCCGCGCCACCGGGTCGTCGTCCGGCACCAGCCGGGCGGTCCCCGTGTGCCACCGCCCCCGGATCCGCACCCGCACCCGCGGATCGGCCTTGATGTTCCGGACGTACTGCGACCGCTCACCGAACTCCGACACCAGCCAGAAGCAGTCCCCGACGCGCCGCCCGCCCACCGGCGTCTGCCGGGGCAGCCCGGACACGCGGCCCTTCGTCTCGATGACCGTCTGGAGGGGCAGACGGCGCAGGAGTGGATTGACGCGGCGCTGGAAGGCGGTGGCGGCGCGGAACCTGACGTCGGCGAGGCGGGGCATCGTCAGCGGACTCCTTCGCACATGATGGCGGGCAGGGAGTACATCTGATCACCGCCCCAGGAAAATCGGGTTCGTGAACCCCGCCAACGCCCCCGGCAGCGGCCCCGCCGCCGCCTCGTGCCGTACCTCGGCCCGTACGTACGCCGCGTAGGAGGGCGTCGTACGCCACTCCACCACCCCCGCCCCGGCCACCGGCAGTGGCGCGCTCGTGTGCAGGACGCCCTGGTCGGTGACGAAGCGGACGGTGCAGCGCGGGGCGCCGGTGACGTCCAGGCGGACGGTGACCGGGGTGTCGCGGTCCACCCGCAACCGCCCTCCGATGCCCGCGTGTTCTCCCCGCCCCCCTGACACGGTGAACGACAGCGCGAGCCTCGCGGACTCGGCGATGTACGACCGCCCGGCCCGGATGCCCTCCTGGATGGCCCGGCGGGTCAGGTCGTCGGCCAGGACGACCGTCTGGGGGCTGCCGACGGCGTCCGGGTCGCGGTGGGCGTCGCTGCTGCCCATCGCTGGAATCCAGTCACGCCCGTCCCGTACGGACGCCACGAGCATGCTGTCCCAGTCGGCCAGCGTCACCTCGTCGTCGGGCGTGTAGGGGCCGTTCCACACCTCGACCGCGTCCGCCTCGCCGAAACCGAACTTCCAGTTGCAGCCGACGCAGGTGGCGTGCGGATGGGCCGGGACGACCAGGCCGCCGGCGCGGCGGATCTGGCGGGCGAACCGGCCGAAGCGGTTGTCGCGGGCACGGTAGCGCCAGTCGACGAAGGTGCCCGGGTCGGTGCCGAGCGCCACCACGTGCCCGTTCCGGGTGGTGATCTCCTCGCCCAGCATGACCAGCAGGTCGTCCCCGGCCACGTCCGCCCAGTGCGCGTGCGCCGAGTGCGTGTTGTGCTCGGAGGAGTTGATGAAGTCCAGCCCCGCCGCCCGTGCCAGGGCCCCGATCTCGGCGGGGGTGCGGCGGCCGTCGGAGTACCAGGAGTGCAGATGGCAGTCACCCCGGTACCAGGCACGCCCCCGCCCCTTGGCCCGCTCGGGCGGATACACCGGCTCCACGGCCTCGCCCGGCTCGCCGTAGGTCAGCGTGATCGTGATCTCGTACGACAGGCCCTGCGGGGCGACCGTGTACGGGCCGAGCGCGATGTTCCAGGTGCCCTCGCGCACCGGGCCCGGGAGGTAGCCGGGAGTCGCGTCGTCCGCGCGGAGGAAGAACTCGGTGCGGGCCCCGCCCGACCAGCCCCGGAAGCCCCGGCCGCCGAGATCGGTGCCCCGGTCGTCGAAGATGCCGATGTCGAGGGCGTTGCCGGTCGTGCCGGTTGGGACGGACGGCCGGTCGTAGGTGTAGGCGACCTTGATCTCCCGGACCCCGGCCGGGACCTCGACGGGCACGTACACGAAGTCGGGCGAGCCGGGCGGCAGGGTGCCCCGTACCGTTCTGCTCTCCTGACCGCCCTCGGCGGCTGCGGCGAAGCTCACGCTTCCCAAGGTAAGCGCGGCGGCCGCTCCGGTCACGAACAGGGCGCGCCGGCCGAGCCCGCCGTGGCCGTCCTCCTGGTGGTCCTCGCACATGCTGCTGCTCCCAAGGTGTCGTCGGTGACGTGGCATGGGTGGTGCGGGGGTGATGCCGTGCAATCCTTGTATTCAGCCGTGAACTCCCGGGCACGGGAAGGGGATCGGCGGCTTTCGCCGGAACGGCACCCGATAAATGCCGACCAGTCGGTATCGACACCTGACCGTCCCTCGGGTACAGATACGTCATGCGCATCGCCGTAACGATCTTCCTCACCGACGAGACGATCACCCCGACCCGGCTCGCCCGGGAGCTGGAGGGCCGCGGTTTCGCCGGGCTGTATCTGCCCGAGCACACGCACATCCCCGTCGAGCGGACCACTCCGTACCCGGCGGGCGGCGAGCTGCCGCGCGAGTACGGCCGTACCCTCGACCCGTTCGTGGCGCTCGCCCAGGCGGCCGCCGTCACCGAGCGGCTCGGGCTCGGCACGGGCATCACGCTCGTCGCCCAGCACGATCCGATCGACCTGGCCAAGCAGGTCGCGACCCTGGACCACCTCTCCGGCGGCCGGTTCACCCTCGGGGTCGGCTTCGGCTGGAACGTCGAGGAGGCCGCCGACCACGGCGTGCGGTGGCGCACCCGGCGCGAGCTGGGCCGGGACCGGATGGCGCTGATGCGGGCGCTGTGGTCTCAGGAGCCGGTCGCGCACGAGGGGGAGTTCGGCTCTGTCCGGGCCAGTCACGCGCACCCCAAGCCCGTGCGGAAGCCGCGCGGCCCGGTCGTGGGCCCGCGCACCCTGCTCGGCGGGGCCGCCGGGCCCAAGCTGTTCTCCCACATCTGCGAGTACGCCGACGGCTGGCTGCCCATCGGCGGCCGCGGCCTCTCCGAATCCCTGCCCCGGCTGCGCACCGCCTGGACCGAAGCGGGCCGCGACCCCGAGGCCCTCCAGGTCGTCCCGTACGCCGTCCACCCCACCCCGGGCAAGCTCGCCCACTACGCCGGCCTCGGCATCGAGGAGGTCGTGGTGCAGTTGCCTCCGGAGGGGGAGGGGGAGGTGCTGAAGGCTCTGGACGCGTACCAGGAGTACCTCTGACAACTCCCCTTCCAGGGAGGCGGGTTCACCGCTTGTGGAACAGCTGTACAGGTGTGGCCGCTCCGGCCTCACCGAGGTCGCGGCTGGGTAGCCCCTGGGCGGAACTCACCGACCGGAGGGGGAATCGTGTTTCTGACCAGACTGGCCGCCGTGGGGGCGGTCGTCGGGCTCGCGTTGGGCCTGAGCAGTGCGCCGGCGAGCGCGGCACCGAGGACCAGCGCCTTCGAGAACCAGGCGCCGGCAGGGGCGTGCCTGGACTTCCGGGCCGACTACGGCCCGTACGTCTTCAACTGCAACGGCACCGACTACCAGAAGTGGCACTGGAACGACGAGATCCGGCTCACCGCGCTCCGCCAGGTCGCCACGAGGCTGTGCCTCACGCTGCGCAACGGCGAGCTGACCATGAAGCCCTGTGCCGCCGCCGACGAGGCCGCGCTGTGGTCCGTCGACACGCAGTCGCCCGGGGGTGCGCTGATCCAGAACAACGTCAACCACAAGTGCCTCGCGCGCGGGGCGAACGACCGCGTCTCCACGGCCTTGTGCACCGGCGGCCCTTCCCAGCGCTGGCTCGTCTGGGCCGCCTAGCCGCGGTCCCGGAACGATCATTAGGCTACGGGTGAGAAAACCGGGTGGAGCACCGGTGCGCGACTGACCATCGCGGCCGACAGGTGCGACCCGCCCGGTTTCGAGTCGCCCACGGGGGAGCGTCATGAGAATCGCGTGGTTAGTCTGGCTTGTCCGGCATTTCAACGCGTACGGCTACAGCCAGGGGCTGTTGCGTGCCGCGATCGGCACGGGTGCCGTACTCGTGACCGCCGCGCTGGTCTGGTTCGCGCTGCACCGCAACAGACCGCTCGCCGTGACCGCCGCGGGCCTCACGTCCGCTCTGGGCATAGGCTGGCTGGCCTTCCACTGACGGGGCTCACCCGGGTTGATCAGCGCACTCGTATGCTCGAAGGATGACGACTTCCGCGACCTCCGGAACGGGCCCCACCGAGAACTCCATGCGGCGCGCCCTGAAACGGGCCAGGGACGGCGTCTCCCTCGATGTCGCCGAGGCGGCGGTGCTGCTCCAGGCCCGGGGCGGGCAGCTGGAGGACCTGTCGGCCTCGGCCGCCCGGGTCCGGGACGCGGGCCTGGAGGCGGCCGGCCGGCCCGGTGTCATCACGTACTCGAAGAGCGTCTTCATCCCGCTGACCCGGCTGTGCCGGGACAAGTGCCACTACTGCACCTTCGTCACCGTCCCCGGCAAGCTGCGCCGGGAGGGCCACGGGATGTTCATGTCCCCGGACGAGGTCCTGGACATCGCCCGCAAGGGCGCCGCCCTCGGCTGCAAGGAAGCCCTCATCACCCTCGGCGACAAGCCCGAGGACCGCTGGCCCGAGGCGCGCGAGTGGCTCGACGCGCACGGCTACGACGACACCCTCGCCTACGTACGGGCCATCTCCATCCGGATCCTGGAGGAGACGGGCCTGCTGCCCCACCTCAACCCGGGCGTCATGAGCTGGACCGACTTCCAGCGTCTGAAGCCGGTGGCGCCCAGCATGGGCATGATGCTGGAGACGACCGCGACCCGGCTCTGGTCGGAGCCGGGCGGCCCCCACCACGGCTCTCCCGACAAGGAGCCCGCCGTGCGGCTGCGGGTGCTGGAGGACGCCGGGCGTTCCTCCGTGCCCTTCACCTCGGGCGTCCTCATAGGCATCGGGGAGAACTACGAGGAGCGCGCCGAGTCGCTGTTCGCGCTGCGCAAGGTGACCCGGGCGTACCACGGCGTCCAGGAGCTGATCATCCAGAACTTCCGCGCCAAGCCGGACACCGCGATGCGCGGCATGCCGGACGCGGAACTGGACGAACTGGTCGCCACGGTGGCCGTCGCCCGGCTGCTCATGGGCCCGTCGGGCTGCATCCAGGCCCCGCCCAACCTCGTCGACGACGAGTACGAGCGGCTGATCGGGGCCGGTATCGACGACTGGGGCGGGGTGTCCCCGCTGACCATCGACCACGTCAACCCCGAGCGCCCCTGGCCGCAGATCGAGCAGCTCGCCGAGAAGTCCCGGGCCGCCGGCTTCGAGCTGCGGGAACGGCTCTGCGTCTACCCGGAGTTCGTGCGGCGCGGCGAGCCGTGGCTGGACCCTCGGCTGCGCCCGCACGTGGCCGCGCTGGCCGACCCGGAGACCGGTCTGGCCCGCCCCGACGCCCTTCCGCGGGGCCTGCCGTGGCAGGAGCCGGAGGAGGTCTTCACGGCGTCGGGCCGCACCGACCTGCACACCACGATCGACAGCGAGGGCCGCACCTCCGACCGCCGGGACGACTTCGACGAGGTGTACGGCGACTGGGGCGCCCTGCGCGAGGCCGCCGCCCCGGGCATGACACCCGAGCGCATCGACACCGACGTACGCGGGGCCCTGCGCACCGCCGCCGACGACCCCACGAAGCTCACCGACGACGAGGCGCTGGCGCTGCTGCACGCGGACGGCCCCGCGCTGGACGCCCTCGCCCGCATCGCGGACGACGTACGCAAGTCGGCCGTCGGCGACGACGTCACCTACATCGTCACCCGCAACATCAACTTCACCAACGTCTGCTACACCGGCTGCCGCTTCTGCGCCTTCGCCCAGCGCCGCACGGACGCCGACGCCTACACCCTCTCCCTGGACCAGGTCGCCGACCGGGCCCAGCAGGCCTGGGACGTCGGCGCGGTGGAGGTGTGCATGCAGGGCGGCATCCACCCGGACCTGCCCGGTACGGCGTACTTCGACATCGCGCGGGCGGTGAAGGAACGCGTCCCGGGCATGCATGTGCACGCCTTCTCGCCGATGGAGGTCGTCAACGGCGCGACCCGCACCGGCATGTCCATCCGCGAGTGGCTGACAGCCGCCAAGGAGGCGGGCCTGGACACCATCCCCGGCACGGCCGCCGAGATCCTCGACGACGAGGTCCGCTGGATCCTGACCAAGGGCAAGCTGCCCGCCGCCGACTGGATCGAGGTCGTGTCGACGGCCCACGAGCTGGGCATCCGCTCGTCCTCGACGATGATGTACGGCCATGTCGACCAGCCCCGGCACTGGCTCGGGCACCTGCGCACCCTCGCGGGCATCCAGCAGCGCACGGGCGGCTTCACCGAGTTCGTGACGCTGCCGTTCGTGCACACCAACGCGCCGGTGTACCTGGCGGGGATCGCCCGCCCGGGCCCGACCATGCGGGACAACCGCGCGGTCACGGCCATGGCCCGGCTGCTGCTGCACCCGTACATCCCCAACATCCAGACCAGCTGGGTGAAGCTCGGTACCGAGGGCGCCGCCGAGATGCTCCGCTCCGGGGCGAACGACCTCGGCGGCACACTGATGGAGGAGACGATCTCCCGGATGGCGGGCTCGTCGTACGGCTCGTACAAGTCGGTCAAGGACCTCATCGAGGTGGCCGACGCCGCGGGCCGCCCGTCGAAGCCCCGCAACACCCTCTACGGGGACGTCTCCGAGGAGCGGCAGCGGGCGGCACAGGCATCGGACGGGCATCTGCCGGAGCTGCTGCCGGTCCTGGACTGACGGTACTGGACCGACGGTCAGCTGCCCCCGGCCGGTTCACCGGCCCCGGCGTCCGCCGGCTGCTGCGCCGTCAAGGCGCGGTCGGCCGCGGCGCCGGGGCTCTTCGGCGGCGGCGGGGGCGTCGCGCCCCGGCCCAGCCACAGCAGGGCCAGTCCCAGGGAGCAGGCGATCACCGGCCAGTAGATGTAGCGGAAGTCCGTCGCGGGCATGATCGGCAGATAGCCGAGGATGTAGGCCGCCGAGCTGATCCCCAGCGCCCGGACCGGCATCGAGAACACGCCCTTGCCCGGCCGCACGGCCAGCACCAGCGCCACGGCGAGCCAGAACCAGCCGCGGAACAGCCACGGCAGGTCCCTCGCCATGCCGCGCACGTACGTGCTGAGCATGTCCTCCAGCCGGGGGTGCGCCACCTCGACGCCCAGGTCGTTGCGGGTGATGCCCGCCTTGGAGACGTAGCCCGTGTCGAACAGCAGACTCGCGAAGAGCCGCAGCCGGTACTGGAGGTACCGCGGCACATGCCCGCTCATCTCGTCCAGCCACAGGGACGTGATCTCGCCCGAGTCCCCGCGCAGCCCGTCCGCCGGACGGGCGTAACAGGCCCAGTAGGAGTCCGACAGGGCGCCGACCCGTCGGCACTCCTCGGCGGAGGCGACCAGCCGGTCCCTGAGGTCGGGTGACACGTCCGCCGACCGGAGTTCGTCCGCCCTCAGGACGTGGACGAGGTCGTCGAGCATGATCTGCGCGCCCTGCTTCGTCTCCAGGGGCCGGGCGAAGAGGGAGATGGCGGCGGCCGGCACGACCAGGGCGGCCACGAGCGCCGCCGCGCACGTCACCCACGTACGGCGTCCGGGAGCGCGCCACAGCGCGAGGACCAGCAGGACGAAGACGGGGATCGCGGCGAAGAAGGCGTTCTTGCGCACCAGCATGGCGTAGGCGAGGAACAGCACGCCCAGTCCGAGCAGTACCCACCGCAGGGCGGGACGGCGCAGGTCCCGGTCCCGCAGCCGCAGCCCGGTGAACGCGACCGCGCACGCGGCGAGCAGCGCGAACGCGGCGTGGACGTCCTTCCACACCACCCCGACGAACGTCAGCACGAAAGGGGTCAGCCCGAGCCCGAGCACGGCGAACGGACCGGCACGGCTCCCGGTCAGAGCCCCGACGCACCAGGCCAGCACCCAGAGCGCCCCCCAGAAGAGCACGGACTGCAGGACGAGCATGGAGGCGATCGAGCCGGTCACGGCGATCAGCGCACGCCACACCAGGCTCAGCACGGGCGGATGCCAGTCCGTCAGGGGCAGCTTCCCCTCGGCCTGGCGGAGCTGGTCGAGGCTGTCGGGACTCAGGTACCCGGGGGCGAAGACGAGGATCGTGGCCAGACAGCAGACCACGGCGACGGCGGCCAGCGCCCAGAGGCGTCGCTGCTCACGCCCCCACACTCGTCCTGTTTGTCCCATAAGTCGGATGCTAACGGTTCGTCGGACGGCGGCATCTCAGGCGGCACCTCAGGGGGCGACGAAGACGTAGCGCCGATAGGCGTAGAAGCGGAACAGGGTCGCGAGCACCCAGCCGAAGATGCGGGCCGTGTTGTCGCTGAGCGCCGAGTCGAGCCCGAGCAGCTCCCGGGAGGCGAAGACCGTGCCCGCGGTGATGGCGAGCCCTACCCCGTTCGCCACCAGGAACAGGGCGAGTTCGTGGGTCACCTTCTCGCGGTGCTGTTCGCGGTAGGTCCAGTAGCGGTTCCCGACCCAGCTGAAGAGCGCGGCCGCAGTCGTCGCGATGACGGACGCCTGCACCGGGGAGGCCCGCATCGGCCCGCCCTCCGCGCCGCCGGGCAGGCCGAAGACCAGCAGGTTGTAGCCGCCGTTGTCCACGACGAAGGCCAGCGCCCCGACGACCCCGAACTTGGCGGCCTCCTGCCAGATGCCCTTGACGGCGTCACGCGCACGCAGCGCGGCAGATGCGAGGACCGGCACACGGTGAGCGTAACGACCCGGCGCGCCCTCACCACCCAGACCCGCCCATATCGCATGATTTTCGTCATATTCGGCAACGGTCCGGGAGGAGCAGCCGTGGAACCGACGATCGCGTGTGTCGTGCCGTGTCACAACGAGGAGGCGGCCATCGGCAAGGTGGTCCGCGACCTGCGGGCGGCCCTCCCCGAGGCCGTCGTCTACGTGTACGACAACGCCTCCACCGACCGCACGGTGGAGGTGGCCCGGGAGGCGGGCGCGATCGTGCGGGAGGAGACCCGCAAGGGCAAGGGCAATGTCATCCGGCGCGCCTTCGCCGACGTCGACGCCGATGCCCTGCTCATCGTCGACGGCGACGACACCTACGACGCCGCTCGCGCCCGGGACCTGGTGGACCTGCTCTTCGAGGGACCCTACGACCAGGTCGTCGGCGCCCGCCGGGTGACGGCCGACGGGGCCTACCGGGCGGGTCACGCGGTCGGCAACAAGGTGCTCACCGGGGCCGTGCGGTCCCTGTTCGGCAACGACGTGACCGACATGCTCAGCGGCTACCGGGTCTTCTCGCGGCGCTTCGTGAAGTCGTTCCCGGCGCTGGCGAGGGAGTTCGAGACGGAAACCGAGATGACGATCCACGCCCTGCACCTCCGCCTCCCCACCGCGGAGGTCGTCGTGGACTACCGGGTCCGGCCCGCCGGCGGCGAGAGCAAACTGCGCACCTACCGGGACGGCTGGCGCATCCTGCGAGTCATCCTCGACCTGGCCCGACGCGAGCGCCCATCGCTCGTCCACACCGTGATCGCGGGCGTGCTGGCCCTGGTCTCGGTCATCCTCGGTATCCCCGTCATCGCCGACTTCATCGAGACGGGCACGGTGCCCCGCGTCCCCACGGCCATCCTCGCCGCCGCCATCATGACCATCGCGGCCCTCGTCCTGCTCGTGGGCTACATCCTCGAGTCCCTCATGCACATGCGGCAGGAGCAGTCCCGCCTCGTGCACCTCTCCTACCCGGCTCCCGCACGCGCGCCGCTCCACACCGCCCATGGCGCCGGGACCGGCCCGGTACCGGTCCGCAAGACACCCTGAGGCCCCCGGGGGAGGGGCATGCGCGCAGTACGATGATCGGAACCCCGATGTCCGTGCGGGGTCCCGTGACTGAGGAGATGCGTGCCCGTGCCTGCCCGACTTCCTTCGTGGGCCTGGACGACCGGGCTGACCGTGGGAGCGATAGCCGCGGTGACGGTCCTGGCCGTGCAGGCGGACCGGGGCCCGCACCCCACCGCCACGTCGGCCAAGCCGAGCAGCACGGCGTCGGCGGGCGTGCGGCCCACTCCCTCCGCGTCCGTCCCGACCCGGGTGCCCGACGGCTCCGGCACCGGCCGGCGCGTCGTCTACTCCCTCGGCGAGAAGCGGGTGTGGCTGGTCGACGCGAGCGAGGGGAGCCGCCGTACGTTCGCCGTGTGGCCGGGCACGGTCAGCCCCGACCCCGGCTCGTACACGGTGTCGTCGCGCACTGAGGGCACGACCGGCTCGGACGGCGTCCAGATCGAGCACATCATGTACTTCGCCGCGAAGGACGGCGTCTCCGTCGCCTTCTCCAACGCGGTCGACGGCGCCTCGCCGCCGCCCGCCGCCTCCGGCGCGAAGACGGGCGGGGTCCGGATGCGGAAGGCGGACGGCACGGCACTGTGGGCGTTCGGCACGGTCGGTACGACCGTGGCCGTGGTCAAGTAGCGGGGGTCTGCGTCCCCCGGTCCGACAGCTGGTTGACGATCAGCACGACCCCGCTGAACAGGAAGACACGGGTCGCCGCGTCCAGCCCGTTCCAGTTCTCGGACTGCCACATCGAGAACCACTCGCCGCCGATCCCGATGAACCCGGCCCCGAACAGCAGCATCACCATCAGCAGTCCGTACGTCGACAGCTGCCGGGCGCGCCGCTGATCACGTCTGGCCCACAGCCAGCTCCCGGCTATGAGGACGAACGCGGCGACGGTCTCCCACGCGATGATCGCGATGTAGGCCGCGTCCTGAAGTGTTTCGCTCGTGATGGCCCGCCACATCAGGTCCTCGTCCTTGAACGTGGTGTCCATGGCCAGCACATGCCGGACGAACTGCTGGTTGGTGCCGAAGTCGGTGATGTTCCCGAAGGCGACGAGCGTCATGTAGAGGGCGATGGTGGCGGTGAGCAGCATGGCGGCAAGAGGCAGCGTGCCGCGTGAAGTTGGGGAGGTGGCCATGCCGATCATTGTCCCCGAGCGGTGGTCGCCGACGCTTCCGGGGCTGGCCGACCTCGGCCACGTCCTCGCCCTCGATCCCGCCTGCACCGTGGAGGAGGCCCGATCCGATGTGGAACAGATCCGCGAACTGGATTCCGGGGCCCTGGACCGCCTTTCGGATACCGACCGCGCGGTACTGGGGCCGTTCCTCGCAGGGTGAACAACGTGCGAATTACTTGTGTGTGGACGTAATTCGACCGTGACGTAATCGGTTGCGGTGCGGTAATTTTGCCTTCAACACCCCTGCATTCAAAGGAGGCGCCGGTGTTCGACGAGCGCAAAGAAGCGGAAATGAGGCTGTACTCGGAAAGGCTGGCGAAGGAACTCGCCCTGAAGAAGGAACGCGAAGACGGGGGTGTACCTGAGTCCACCCCTGAGACGGAGGACAGCCGGAGCGAGAATCCCCGCTCCTCTCTGTAACGTCCCGGGCCATGAAGATCCCTGTCTTACTCCTGGCCCTTCTCGCCGGTGTCGGTGTCACCGTTCCCGCGGCCGAGGCCGCCCCTCGCCCTACGGGCCAGTGGCACTGCGACGCCCCTCAGGGGCTGCGGCACGCACTGGACGACCTCACCGGAAGACACCAACTCGCCGGAGCGGCGATCGAGGTGGCGGATCCGACGTGTGGCCGTTGGACCTACGCCGCCGGCCAGGCCGACCTTCGCACCGGACGGCCGATGAACGCCGAGGACCGTCTCCGCATCGGCAGCATCACCAAGACGTTCACGGCTGCCACGGTCCTTCAGCTCGCGGACCGGGGACGCATCTCTCTCGACAAGTCCGTGGAGCACTATCTCCCCGGCCTCGTCCAGGGCAACGGCTACGACGGCCGCCGAATCACCGTGCGGGAACTTCTCCAGCAGACCAGCGGACTGCCCGACCACGGCGACTCGCTCGCCGACGCCGACATCGACTGGCTGCGCCATCACCAGTTCACACCCCGAGAACTGGTGAAACGAGCCTTGCGACTGCCGCCCCCCAAAGGCCCGTGGCACTACTCCACCACGAACTACATCCTGGCCGGCCTGGTCATCGAAAAGGTCACGGGCCGCCCGGCCGAAAAGGAGATCTCACGCCGGATCATCAAGCCGCTGAAACTGCGCGACACCTACTGGCCCGGCACCTCCGAGCACATCCGCGGCCGCCACTCCCGCAGCTACTTCACGACCGAGCGCGACGGAACGGCCGTGCGCGTGGACGGCACCGAGTGGAACACCTCGGCGGGGGGTGTGGGAGGCGCACTGATCTCCACGCCCCGGGACGTGAACAAGTTCTTCGCGGCCCTGCTGAACGGCCGTCTGCTCTCCGGTTCCCGGCTGGCCGAGATGCGGAACACGGTGCCGGGCGATCCCGACCGGCTGGGCCCGGAAGGCCGCTACGGACTCGGTCTGATCACCTCGCCCCTGTCCTGCGGAGGCCGTTGGACCGGTCACACCGGCTCCGTGCGGGGCGGCCACAACAACCTGGCAGCGGTCGGCCCCGACGGCCGCCAGGTGACCCTCGTCATCAACGAGGCCCCGACCACCGACGCGAGCACCACGGCACTCATCGCCGCGGTCGACACGGCACTTTGTTCACTCACGCCTTCCGTTCCGACTTCCTGAGTACTTCGGTCAGGGCCGAGATGCTGTGGTCGCCGTGGCCCGCCTCTGCTGCCCGCTTCACCAGGTCGTGCAGAGGAGTGAGCCAAGCCGTGTCGACATGCGTCTCTTCGGCCAGGTCTTCCTCGTGGGCCGCGCCCGCGAGGAAGAGGTTCACGGAGGAGGCGGCATCGGTGTAGTCACCGCTGTCGATCTCCTTGGCATAGATCGGGAGCAGGGACTTGATCATGTCCAGCCACTTTCCGGCGAACCGCACCATGCTGCTCGCCTCCAGCTCACGGGTCTGGACAACCGCGGCCCCTTGGAAGAACCCGACGAGCGCAGGTAGCAGCATGGCGCCCACTGCCATCTCGTACAGGGCGGCGAGATCGGTCTCGGCCCCGAGGTGGACGGTATCGCCGCCCAGTACCTTCAGCGTCGTCTCGTAATCGTCGAAGACTGTCTTGTCGCCGCCGTAGTACAGCAGTGTGTCCGGCGCTCCCACGGCCGCAGGCACGTTCTTGACCGCTCCGGCCAGAAACCGGGCGCCATGGCTGCTCGCCCAGCCGGCCATGGCGCGGGCGTCGGCGGGTGAACCGCTGTTCAACGTGACAAGCGCGCGCCCGGACAACGCCGCCGCGGCCGGCTCCAAGGCGGAGCGGGTGTCTTCGAAGGTGGTCAGGCAGGTGATGATCAGTGGGCTCGCCTCGATCGCGGCCTCCACCGTCCGGGCGTGGCCGGCGCCCTTGGCCACCAGCGGTGCGGCCTTGGCCGGAGTGCGGTTCCACACCGTCGTCCGGTGCCCGGCGTCGAGGAACGCCTCGGCCAGTGCCCGGCCCATCGAGCCCAGTCCGACGACGGTCACGGGTGTGGGGGCATCCCTGGTCATACGTCACTCCAGTCAGCAGTCGGATGGTTCGAGCAGCCACGGAATCGCCGATCAGTGCGGCCGACGCGGCTCTCGTTCCATCCTGGGAGCCCACGTACATTTGATCAAGTACCTACAATTCTGTTCGGTACTTACACTTTTGTCAGTGTCAGTTTGTCAGTGTCAGAAGGAGTGCTGATGGCCAAGCGGACCTTCATCTGCGGGCTCGATGCCGCAATCACCGTCATGGGCGGTAAGTGGAAAGGGCTGATCCTGTTTTCGCTCGGTGAGGAAGGTCCGCTGCGTTTCGGGGAATTGAAGAGGGCGGTGCCCGGTATCAGCGAGAGGATTCTGATCCTCCAGCTCCGGGAGATGGAGGCCAGTGGCCTGGTGCACCGCGAGGTCTACCACCAGGTCCCGCCCAAGGTGGAGTACACGCTGACCGAGTTCGGCAGCTCCCTCAACACCGCACTCGCGCCGCTCGGCGAGTGGGGCGAGGAGCACATGGAGCGCATCGAGGCCATTCCCTAGCCGCAAGGAGGGACGGGCCTGGGTGCGGGCGGAACTGGTGGTGCGGCAGGGCGACTTGTGGGGCCGGGTCGATCTAGGGTGATCGAATGGACGTGGGGGCGGTCTTGATAGCCGTGGCCGGTGTGGCGGGGACGCTCGGGGGCGCGCTGCTCACCCAGCAGGGAGCCGAGCGCGCCGAGCGGCGTAGCTGAAGATGACCCAGGCGCTCCAAGAAGCGCGGGAGGACCGGGAGCTGCGGCGCCGCTGCTATTCGGAACTGCACCGCGACGCACGGCAGTTCTGCACGGCACTCAGCCGCCATTTGTACGTGATGCGGGACCGCAACGCCGGGCGACGAGGAAATCCAGGCGCTGGAATCGGCCAAGGACACCTACCGCGACCGCTGGTCCGAGGCACTGATGATCGCGCCGGACGCGGTGGTCGCCCCGGCGAGTGAGGTCAACGGGGCCCTGAACGACGTCTACGGTCAGGTCAAGCGCCTGGAACAGGGAAACCCGCGACCCGGTGAAACCCTGCGCGCGGCTGCCGAGGCGCAGCACGCCGTCTGGTCCGTCATAGCCGTCACGAGAGAGACGATGCGCCGCGACCTGGGCGTGACGGGCGCTGCGGGGAGGGAGCTGCCCTCGGCCCGGGACGCCGGTGCCCGGCTCCGCGACTTCGAGGAGCCGGATCGCGGCCCCTCATGACCCGGCGGTTCGCGACGCCAAAGACCAAAGAACCGGGAAAAGAACCAACCCACCCCCACCGCCCCCGCAGCTCACCCGCAGGAGTGAACAGGCGCTGGCGGCCAAGTTCCAGGAGGGCGAGATCCGGATCGCGGCGGCCCTGCGGGAGCTGGAGGCACATGGTTACCTCGCGCGTCCCAGGGAGCGTCTTCAATCGGGGCGAGTCGTAACTCGCACGATCGCGTACAACAAGCCTCGGACGACGGCCCCTGACCGGCCCCGCCGAGATTGCCGGAAGGCGGCTTAGCCGTGCCGGGGTCGAGTCATGACGGCCCGCTGACCCCCATGCCTCAGCTGACCCCGGACGCGCTGCGTGATGCCGTCGCGCGGATCGCTCCGAGTCGGCTCCCTACGCTCACGCGGCATCTCTTCGAGGCCGCCACCAACGCACAGCAGGCCCAGACCCTCGCCCCCTGCGCGCCTTTGTGCACTCCTGGGCGGTCTTCGTCGCGATCGAACGGCACCCCGCGCGGGCCGAGCGACTGCGGGAGCTGGAGCGGATCGTGGACGCGGGCGAAGAGGACCCCTCCGATGCCATCGCCGAGATCCGCGGCATCCGGGAGTCCGAAGAGGCAGAGGCAGAGGCAGGGTGGGGACCGATTGGGCCCGTGACTACAGCCCGAGCTCCTTCTCCAGCAGTGTGAACGACTTGGGTGTCCCGCCCGGCTGCGGCTTGCCCTCCTTGTGGCCGACCACGCGGTAACCGGCGTTCCGGTAGTAGGCCGTGAGCTGGGTGTTGCCCGCCAGGCAGTCCAGGCGTACGTGGGTCCGGCCCGCCGCGGCCACGCGGTGTTCCGCCGCCTCCAGCAGCAGCCGCCCCGTCCCGGGCGCGGAGGCGCTCCGGTCCACCATGAGCCGGTGCACATAGCCGGCCACGGGCGGCTGCGGACCCCAGGCGGACTCGTCCTCCCACCACAGTTCCCAGGCCCCGGCGACCCGCCCGCCGGCCTCCGCGAGCCAGACCTCGCCCCGGGTCGTGACCCGGCGGAAGTGGGACTCGTCGAGCTCTCCCGGCTGCCACTGCCCGGTGATGCCACGGGCCAGCATCCAGCGGGCCGCGTCGTCGCGGAGGCGGACGAGGGTGGACAGGTCGGCCTCGGTGGCCGGGCGGACGCGTAGATCGTTCACCCGGGGATCCTCGCACGCCTGTCCGAGGCCTGAGGCGAGTGCTCAGAGCGACGGTTCGTATGCCCGCCGTGAAGGCGGTGTTCCGCCCGCAGAACCCACCGTCCCCGTTCGATTACAGTGCTGGGCGTCGTACGTATGGACGGTTCCCTGGGAGGTCAAGGTGGGTGCGACTGCCGGCGCCGTCTGGGGCCGTACGGAGCAGCAGGACTACCGCAGCCGGGTGCGCGGGACGCTGCTCGGCGTGGCCGTGGGGGACGCGCTGGGCACGCCCGTGGACGGGCTGGGGATCGACGGGATCAGGGAGGCGCACGGGGCCGAGGGGCTGGTCGATCTCGCCCCCGCCTACGGCAGACGCGGCGCTGTCACGCACATCACGCAGCTCACCCTGTTCTCCGTGGACGGACTGATCCGGGCCCAGGTGCGCCGCGACACCGGAGCCTGGCATCCGCCGACCGATGTGCACCGGGCGTATCTGCGCTGGGCCGCCACCCAGCGGGACTGGGGACCCGACGAGCGCCGCAAGGACGACGGCTGGCTCGCCCGGGAGGAGTGGCTGTACGCGCGGCGGGACCCCCATCAGGCCCTGCTGCTGGGGCTCGGCGACGACATCATGGGCACCCCGGACACGCCCAAGAACCCGGGTGAGGCCGGGCCCGAGGCCGCCACCCGCTCCGCCCCGTTCGGGCTGCTCGTGGGCTGGGAGCCGCAGCTCGTCGCGCAGCTCGCCGTCGAGTGCGCGGCGCAGACCCACGGGCACCCCACGGCCTCGCTCGCGGCGGGCGCGTACGCCGTGATCGTGCACGCCCTCGCCCTCGGCGAGAGCCTCGACGGTGCCGTGCAGCGCGCCTTCGCGATGCTGGCCGCGCGGCCCGGGCACCAGCCCGTGTCGGACGCTCTCCAGTACGCGCTGGGCGCCGTACGACAGGGCATGCCGGGCCCGGAGCGCGTGAGCGAGCTGTGCGGGGCCGGTACGGCGGAGAGCCTCGTCGGCGCCGCCGTGTACTGCGCCCTCGTCGCCGCCGACGTCCGGCACGGGCTGTGCCTCGCCGTCAACCACGACGGCCCGTCCGCCGCCACCGGCGCGCTGACCGGCGGTCTGCTCGGCGCCCTGCACGGGGAAACGGCCCTCCCCCCGGCCTGGCTGGCCGAGCTGGAGGGCCGTCCCACCGTCCTGGAGCTGGCCGACGACTTCGCCATGGAGATGACCCAGGGGCCCGCCCTGCACGGGCCCGGGGGGTCGTCGCCGGGGTGGCTCGCCCGCTATCCGAGGGCCTGACACCCCTGGCCTTATTCCTTGACCGTCGTCCGCACCACGTCGTCCGAGGGCCCCACCGGTACGGGTACCGCCGCCGTCCCGTCCCCGTCCGTGTTGATCTTCTCGATCAGCGCCAGCCGCTCCGGGGTGTCCTCCGGCTTGATGAAGCCGATGAGGACGTAGAGGATCAGGGAGACCGCCAGCGGGATCGAGACCTGGTACTGCAGCGGGACGCCGCCCTCGACGTTCCAGTTGATCGGGTAGTTCACCAGCCAGAACGCGAGCAGGCCCATCGACCAGCTGATGAGCGCCGCCGTCGGGCCGGAGCGGCGGAACGCCCGCAGCAGGCCCAGCATCATCGGGATGGCCATCGGGCCCATCAGACCGGCCACCCACTTGATGACGACCGTGATGATGTCCTTGAACGCGGGGGAGTTCACCTGCGTCGCCGCCGCCATGGACAGGCCGAGGAAGACGACCGTCGCGATCCGGGCGACCCGCAGTCCCTGCCCCTGGTTCCACGTCCGTGCCCTGGCCCAGATCACCGGCGCGCAGTCCCGGGTGAAGACCGCCGCGATGGCGTTGGCGTCCGAGGAGCACATGGCCATCGTGTGCGAGAAGAAGCCGACGATGACCAGGCCCAGCAGGCCGTGCGGCAGGAGCTGTTCGGTCATCAGGGCGTAGGAGTCGGAGCCGTCCGGCTTCTGCGACTCGACCAGCAGCGGCGACATCCACATCGGGAAGAACAGCACCAGCGGCCAGACCAGCCACAGGATCGCCGACAGCCGGGCCGACCGCTCGGCCTCCTTCGCGTTCGGCGTGGCCATGTAGCGCTGGGCCTGGTTGAGCATGCCGCCGTTGTACTCGAAGAGCTTGATGAAGAGGAACGCGAGCAGGAAGACCGTGCCGTACTCGCCGACCAGCGGCTTCTCGTGGCCCTGGAGTTCGGGGGAGTCCCAGACGCCGAAGAAGCCGCCGTGGTCGTCGAGTCGTACGAACACCGCCACGAACATGGCGATGCCGGCCAGCAACTGGATGATGAACTGGCCGAGTTCGGTCAGCGCGTCCGCCCAGAGGCCGCCGATCGTGCAGTAGACCGCCGTGATGCAGCCGGTGATGAGGATGCCCTGATTGAGGGAGATCCCCGTGAACACCGACAGCAGCGTCGCGATCGCCGCCCACTTCGCGCCCACGTCCACGATCTTCAGCAGCATGCCGGACCAGGCCAGCGCCTGCTGGGTCTTCAGGTCGTAACGGTTCTTCAGGTACTCCAGCGGGGAGGCCACATGGAGGCGGGAGCGTAACCGGTTGATGCGCGGCGCGAAGAGTTTGGACCCGATGGCGATGCCGAGGGCGATCGGGAAGGACCAGGTGACGAAGGAGGTGACGCCGTAGGTGTAGGCGATGCCCGCGTACCCGGTGAACATCACCGCGCTGTAGCCCGACATGTGGTGGGAGATGCCGGAGAGCCACCAGGGCATCTTGCCGCCGGCGGTGAAGAAGTCGCTGACGTTGTCCACGCGTTTGTGCGACCAGACGCCGATCGCGACCATCACGGCGAAGTAGCCGATGAGCACGGCCCAGTCGAGACCGTTCATGTGCGCCCTCCCAGGGGTCAGCCCGGCGCTCATCGTGGGCGCTGCCGCGTGAACACGACAAGTGACGGTCAGGTCAAGGAGGGGTAAAAATGTTCGGGGTGATGGCCTTGGTTCAGCTACATGAACTCATCGCATCAACTCCCCTGCGTTGACCAGCAATGACTGTCCGGTGATCGACCGGGCCCGGTCCGACGCCAGGAACACCGCCGCGTCGGCCACATCCGAGTCCGCCGCTAGTTCGGGGAGTGCCACCCGTTCCGTCAGCCGTTCCAGCACGGCCGCCTCGGGCACGCCCTCCGTCTGTGCCGTGAACCGCACGTACGCCTGCACCGGCGGACCCCACATCCAGCCCGGCAGCACGGTGTTGACCCGGATCCGGTACGGCCCCAGCTCCCGCGCCAGCGAGTACATCGCACTCGTCAGCGCCCCCTTCGAAGCCGCGTACGCCGCCTGCCGCACCTGCGACGGAGCCGCCACCGCCGACTGCGTCCCGATGAACACCACCGATCCGCCGCCGCCCTTCTTCAGTGAGGGCAGACAGGCCCGGGTCATGCGCAGCGTGCCCAGCAGGTTCACGTCCAGCACCGTGCGCCAGGTCTCGAAGTCCGCGTCCTCGACACCGCCGAAGTAGCCGTCCAGCGCGGCCACATGCACCACCGCGTCGACCCGCCCGAACCGCTCCGCCGCCAGCCCCGCCAGCGCCTCGCACTGCGCCTCGTCGGCGATGTCGGTCGCCCGGTACGCCGTGCGCGACCCGTCCGGATCGAGCTCGGCGGCCGCCTTCGCCAGGTTCGCCTCCGTCCGGGCGCCGAGCACGGCACGTCCGCCGTCCCGCACGACGGCCGCCGCGACCTGCCGCCCGAGACCGGCCCCGACCCCCGACACCACGACCGTCTTCCCCGCGAGCAGTGACATGGCAGGACCTCCTCGAAGCCGGACCCGGACCCCTGGCGCTTTATCTGACGGAGCGTCAGAGTATGGGCCTGTCACCGACGAAGGGGAAGGGCATGAGCGACGACACCCGCAGCGAGCTGTACGCCGAACTGGCCGCCGTCGGCCCCTACGGCACCCACCCCGGCCACGCCCTGATCACCATGGTCGAACCGCACCCGGGCCACGAGTACGCCTACAACCGCTGGTACGAGGACGACCACTACTACGCCGGCGCGATGGCGATGCCCTGGATGTACGCCGGCCGCCGCTGGGTCGCGACCCGGGACCTGCAACTCCTGCGCTACCCCGAGAAGTCGGCGATCGCCCAGCCCGTCACCACGGGCTGCTACCTCTCCACGTACTGGATCACCGCGGGCCGCTACGACGACCACATGCGCTGGACGGTCTCCATCAACAAGCGCCTCAACCGCGACGGCCGTGTCTACCAGGACCGCACGCACGTCCTCACCGCGTTCCAGGACCACGAGGCGACCGTCTACCGGGACGGCGCGGCGGGCCCGAGGGACCGGCACGCCCTCGACCATCCCTACGCGGGCCTGGTCCTCCAGGTCGTCGAGGCCGACACCCCCGAGCAACGCGCGGAGCTACTGGAATGGCTGCGCTCCCGCCACCTCCCGAGGCGCCTCGCGGGCTCCCCGGCGGCGATGGTGACGGCCTTCCGGCCGACCCCGCTCCCCGGAGACCGCATGACCTACGTCAAGCAGGTCGAGGGCGTCGACACCCGCCTGACCCTGCTGTGGTTCCTCCAGACGGACCCCAGGGAGTGCTGGGAGAACCACTTCACCGGTCTCGACACGGCGGTGGCGGAGTCGGGGCTCGGCAGGGTGGAACTGGTGGCACCGTTCGTACCGACCCTGCCGGGCACCGACACCTACGTGGACCGGCTCCGCTGAGGACCCGGGAGCCGGTGGGTCAGCGCAGCTCCTGCGGGCAGGGCAGCCCCCGCGGGAACTGGTACGGCGCCGCCAGCCGGTACGTCCCCGCCTTCGGCGCGAGCAGCTCCGTCCACCGGACGCCCTGCTCGTCCTCCTCCGTGTCCATCAGGCAGCCGTTGACGTTGACGTACGTCTTCGGCTCGCCCTCGGGCCGGTTCCTGGACTCCTCCGTCTCCTGCGGCGGCTTCAGGCTCTTGCCCTCGGAGTCGACGACGCTCAGCCACGGCGTGTACGGGATACGGATCAGGATCCGGCCCGGCTTCTTCACCCGGAGCACCATCTCGCCCTGCTCGGCCCGCTCGACGACGGTGTTCGGCTCGGCCAGCGGGGCGGGGTCGGTGACCTTGAACAGCTGCCAGTTGGCGTCGCCCCAGACCTGCGTCAGATACGGCAGCCCGCGCTGCACCAGCGCCCGCTCCCGCACCCCGCCGTCACCGTCCGGCTCGCCCTTCGGCAGCACGACGTAGTGCACGCCCCAGCGCCGCAGCCACTCGCGGTAGTTCGCCGAGTTGAGCGTGTCGTCGTAGAAGAGGGGGTTGCGCTCCATGTCGGCCTGGCGCATCCAGCCGCGGGCCAGGTTGACGTACGGGGCGAGCGCGGCGGCCTCCCGGTGGGAGCGGGCGGGGACGACCTCCACCCGGCCCGTCTCGGCGTCGACCTCCTGCAACTCGTTGAGCAGCGGCGCCAGCTCCCGCGACCAGGACGCCGCCGGGGCGGTGTGCACGATGTCGTCGACCGTCTTGAAGCCGATCCACCCGGCGAAGGCGGCCAACGCGACCACGGCCGTGTACCACCGGCGCCCACGCGGCACCGTGTACGGCAGCGCGGCCACCAGCGCGACCCCGGCGAACAGCATCGCGAGCCGCGTGATGTTGGACCCGATCTGGGAGCTGATCAGCCACACCAGCACCACGCCCAGCCCGTACACCGCCGCCGTCAGCCGGACCGTCTTCCAGTCCTTCGGCACCAGGACGTAGGCGAGGGCCGAGAACGCGACCGGCAGGATCACCGAGCCGAATATCATCGGCTGCGTCCCCGAGAAGGGGAACAGCAGCGCGGACACGCCCACCACCGCGCTCGGCGCCAGCCCCAGCGCCCACGCGCCCGGCCGCCGCTTCTGCAGGAACAGCGCGACTGCCACCAGGCCGACGAACAGACCCGCGACCGGCGACGCCATGGTGGCCAGCGCGGCCAGCGGCGCCGCGCACAGGGCCTTCGCCCAGCGCTTGTAACGCCACCTGTACGGCCAGCAGAACACGACCGCGACCGCGCCGAGCGCGAACATCATGCCGAGGCCGAACGTCACCCGCCCGGACACCGCGTTGCAGAACAGCCCGAACACGCCCGCCATCGACGCCCACAAGGGATTGCGGACGGACCGGCTGCGGATCAGGAGCAGCGTCAGCAGCCCGGCCGACACCGTCCCCGCGATCATCATCGTCGTCCGCACGCCGAGCACCGACATCAGATACGGCGACACGACGCTGTACGACACCGGGTGCATCCCGCCGTACCAGGCGAGGTTGTACGCCGAGTCCGGGTGCCGGCCCACGAACTCCGCCCACGCGTCCTGCGCGGCGAGGTCGCCGCCACTGTTCGCGAACGTGAAGAACCAGACGACGTGGAGCACTCCGGCGAGGCCGGTGACGGACAGGACCGGGTGGCGCAGCATGCGCTCACGCAGTGTCAGTACGGCGTTCCGCAGCCGGGTGTCGCGCTCACGGCCGGTCGTGCCGTCAGCGCCGTGTGCGTCGGCGTCCCGTGGGTCAGCGCCCCGCGCGTCGGATTCCTCGGTCGCGGGCACGCCTATTCGCGGGCCGGATACCGGGCCCGGTTCGGCGTTCTCGGTGCGTGTCGGCTCCGCAGTGGCCACTGAAAGGCACTCCCCGTGTCCCGTCTTCTGTTCTCAGCTTCTGCTTCCCGGCCGCGTACCGTTCACCCTCGGTTCGCGACCGCGCCGCCGCGGACGGCGACCTGCCCCGATTCGGGACGCTAGCACGCACCCCGCCGGACGGAGCCCGGACGGGCCGTTGCGGCGGGGTGCGGTGGTGCGGGCGGGCGTCCCCGGGTCAGCTGACGCGCGTGAGCTTGTCCGCGAAGCCCGGCTCCACGAGGTCCTCCTGGAGGGCGACCGGCACCTTGACGGCGCTGCTGCTGCCGTCACCGACGGTGAGCGTGCCCACCTTCTTGCCGGCCTTGGCCGTGTGCGGCAGCTCGTCCGGGGCGAACGTCAGCTTGACGGACAGGCCCGCCCAGCCGACGGCCGTCACGTCCTCGGTGACGGCGACCGGTGTACGGCCGCCGAGACCGTCGTCGGCGTACCCGACGATGTCGCCCTTCTTCAGGATCGTCGCCGACTCCAGCGCGCCCTGCGCGGCCCGGATCAGCTTGTCGCCCTCGTGGAGCGCGGCGCCCAGGATCGTGTTGTCCGGACCGCCGGCGGGCTGGCGCACCACGGCGCCGATGACCCGGTGGGTCTCGCCGTCGACGTCCTTCCTCGCCGAGAAGACGAGGTTGCCGAGCGCCGAGGTGGTGGTGCCGGTCTTGATGCCGGTGACGTCGTTGTAGCCGACCAGGCGGTTCCAGTTGTCGTGCTTGGTGCCCTTGTAGTCGACGTACGACATCATCGTCGCGACCTCGCGGAAGGCGGGCTGCTCCATGGCGGCCCGGGCGAGCTTCACCTGGTCCACGGCCGTGGACACGGTCGTGTTGTTCAGGCCCGAGGGGTCGGTGTACGTCGAGTTCTTCATGCCGAGGTCCTTGGCGGCGTCGTTCATCTTCTGCACGAACGCCTTCTCCGACCCCGCGTCCCAGCGGGCGAGCAGTCGCGCCACGTTGTTCGCGGACGCGATCAGGATGCTCTCCAGAGCCTCCCGCTGGCTGATCTTGTCGCCCTTCGTCACATCGACGGTGGACTCCTGGCCGGCGTCGGACTGGTCCTCGGCCGCCTGGTCGATCCCGATCTTCGGCCCGTCCTCACCGCTCTTCAGCGGGTGGTCGCGCAGGATCACATAGGCGGTCATGACCTTGGCGACACTCGCGATCGGCACGGGCTTCTGCTCGCCGGACGAGCCGAACGTACCGATGCCCTGCACGTCCAGCGCGGCCTGGCCGTCGGCCGGCCAGGGGATGTCGACCTTGCCGCCCTCGAAGGTGTAGCTGTCCTTCGCGGTGAGCTGGAGCGTGGGCGCCGGCAGCGGGCGCACGTTCTGCACGACCGCGAAGACGATCACGAGCAGCAGCGCCAGCGGCGTCCAGATCTTCACCCGCCGTACGGCCGTCCGCAGCGGGGTGTCCGGGGGCGGCGGGGTGTTCGTCAGCTCGGCCAGCATGTCCAGCGGCGGCCGCGGCGGCAGAGGCTGCTGCGTGGTCCGCTCGGGGCTGACGGTGGGGACGGGGGCGGTGGCTTCCGCGGGGGCGGGTGCGGGGGGTGCGGGTGCGGCCGACGCGGCCGGCTTCCGCGTCGCCGGGGCGTCCAGCGGCTTCAGCGCGACGAACTTGCTGGTCCGCTCGGCGTCCTTCTCGGGAGCGTCCTTGCCCTTGGCCGCGTCCCCGATCTTCAGCATGGTGGTCGGCTGATCAACGGCCGGCCGGGGGCCTTGAAGACGGCGGTGGGCTGATCGACGGGGGGCTCGGCGGGACTGTCACCGTCGCCCGACTTCTGGGCCTCGCCGTCGCTGTCGCTGTCGTCATCGCCGTCGGAGGTGCGGGGGTCCTTGGGCTCGGAAGCCTTGTCGCCGGTGTCCGCCGCGCTGTCGGCCTTCGCGGATGATCCGTCGTCGTCGGCGCGCGGGTCCTTGGGCTCGGCGGTCTCGGCGTCGGCGTCGGTGTCTGCCGTGCTGTCGGTCTCCGGCTCGGCTTCGGAGTCGTCGGAGTCGTCGGAGTCGGCGGGGTCGTCGGAGGTGCGGGGGTCCTTGGGCTCGGCGGTCTCGGCGTCGGCGTCGGTGTCCGCCGTGCCGTCGGCCTTCGCGGCGCCGGCCGCGTCACTCGCCGTGCCGTCGCCCCTGGCGGACTTCGTTCCGGTCTCGGACCCGGTGGTGCCCGGCTCGCTGTCGGCGTCGGTCTCGGAGGCGTCCGCGTCCGTGCTGTCGGCGGTGGCGGAACGGTCCGCCTCGGGTTCGTCGTCCTCGTCCTGGCTCGCCTCGGCGCCCTCGGACGCCGCCTCTACGGCGTCCTGGGCCTCACGGGAGTCCGTAGGCCCGTCCTGGCTCTCGCCCACGCTCTCGGTGGCCTCCTGGCCGTCCCGGGCGTCCGCGTCGGCCTTCTCGGCCTCCTGGTCGTCCCTGGAGTCCTTCTCGGCGCGCTCGTCCCGACCCTCGGCAGCGGCGGGCTCCTTGCCCTCGTCCTCGTCCGCGTCCGCCGACGCGACCCACGCGGCCACCGCGTCCCGCAGCCGCCCGTCACCGCCCGTGGTGTCGTCACCCCGGCCGGAGCCGGAGGACTCACTGCCCTCGGCGGAGCCGGAAGCCTCCTCGGCACCCTCCGCGGAGTCCTCCGCGGGCGCCTGAGACTCATCGGCCGCCGCTTCGCCTGCGCCCGCCTCGCCCTCGGCGTCCGCGTCGCTGCCACCCTGACCGGAGTCACCCGCCGCACCCGCGTCGCCGTCTCCGTCGCCCTGCTCGGCGTCAGGCGTCGCGTCCGTGGGTCCCTTGGAGTCGGGGACGGCATCGCGCGGCGTGTCCGTCGGCTCCTCCGGGGTGCGGACGGAGAACACGCGGGTCGCCGTATCGACGCCGCCGCGTGCGGAGGACTTCTCCGTGTCCCGGGCCACCGAGAGGCGCGGATCGCGGGGGGACTCCGCGGGCGCCTCGCTCCTGGCCTCCGGAACCGGACTCGCGCTCCCCGACGTCTCTTGTGCCGACGACTCGCGCTTCTTCGACCTGTCGGGGGACTCGCCCGCCACCGATGCCTCCTCCTCGCGCCGCACTCCCCGCGTACGCGTAACGAACCGTGAACCGCCACCGTGACACCGCTCCCCCGGCGCTGTCCGAACCATGTACCAGTGTCCTGTGTGGGGACCGAACCCATCCGGTAGACGAGAACGACATACCTACTGGTTCCACTACGAACCGGTCACGCACCCTCGACAGACCAATGTGAGAGGGGTCACCCTGTCTTTCATCCACGCGGGGAGGCATGGATGGGCAGGAGCCGCAGAACAATTCCGGAGGAGCTTCTGCTGCTGGCATTGGACCCGACCACGGGTACCACTGCACAGCCGCAGTCGCTCGACCTCGGTCTGGCCGGAGCACAGCTAGTAGAGCTGGCGCTGGCCGGACGGATAGCCCCAGACGGGGATCGTATCGCCGTGGTGGCACCACGGCCGACTGGAGATCCAACACTGGACTGCGCATTGGAGTTGCTGCGAAGGCGTGGCGCTCCCGTGCGGGCCGTCCACTGGATCGGCGGGCCGCGACTGGGGCTCCGCCAGACCTACCTCTCGCATCTGGAGCGGTGCGGCATGGTGCATGCCGTGGCCGGCCAGATGTGCGGAGTGCTGCCGACGACTCGCTACCAGGCGACGGACACCGAGATCAGCCGGGAGATCAGGGCCAGGCTGGATTCAGCGATCCGCACCGGCGTACCGCCGGACCCGCGGACCGCCGCGCTCGCCGCACTGGCACACGCGGTCGGCCTCGGCAAGCACCTGTATCCGGGGAACGAGGGACGTTCGTCCCGGTCCCGGCTGCGGGACCTGATCAGGCACGACCCCATGGGCGGTCTCGTCGCGCACGCCGTGATGGACGTCCAGAACGGCGCGGCCGCGCAGCCGCGCCGCAACCCGGCACCGCCCGGCCGCCAGGCCGCCGGCGGAGCCAGGTCCGCACCGGAACCCGCCCGCGGTGTTCCGATGCAGCCGCACCGCGCGAGCATGGCCCGCGTCCCGGCCCACTGAGCCGCGCCGCACCACGAGCACCAGGCCGCACCCACGACCCGGTCACGGGAGCCGCTGTCCGAGCGGGGCGGGGAGAGCACACACTCTCCCCGCCCCGCTCGGCGTGCCTGTCCGAACTGGCGTGTACCCGTCGCATATCCACCGTTTCCCAGCGGTAGGAAGCACCTTGGTGGCAGTCTGCTCAACAGCAGATACGCAAAGTAGAGGCACGCAGCCGGAGGTGCACGTCCCGTGGCGTCCAATGTCAATCCCACCGTCAGGCGGCGCCGGCTGGGCCAGGAGCTCCGCAGGCTCCGCGAGCTCAAGGGCATGACGGCCGAAGAAGTCGCCGAGCGGCTGCTGGTTTCACAGTCGAAGATCAGCAGACTGGAGAACGGCCGGCGCAGCATCAGCCAGCGCGACGTGCGCGATCTGTGCGGTGTCTACGAGGTGGAGGACCAGCGCATCGTCGACTCGCTGATGCAGATGGCCAAGGACTCCCGGCAGCAGGGCTGGTGGCACGCCTTCGGGGACATCCCCTACAGCGTCTACATCGGCCTGGAGACGGACGCCGAATCGCTCAGGGTCTACGAACCGCAGATCGTCACCGGCCTGTTGCAGACGCGCGCGTACGCCGAGGCCATCATCCGGGGCGGCTCGCCCGAGGCGTCCGACGCGGACAACGACAAGCGCGTCGAGGTCCGGCTGCGCCGGCAGGGACGTATCACCGCCGACACGGACCCGCTGCGGCTGTGGGTGGTCCTGGACGAGGCGTCCCTGCACCGGATCGTCGGGAGCCGCCCGGTGATGCGCGAGCAGCTGGAGCACCTCGTCGAGATGTCCCAGCTGCCCCACATCACCGTGCAGGTCCTGCCGTTCGAGGTCGGCGCGCACGCCGGCATCAACGGCCAGTACTCGATCCTGGAGTTCGCCGACGCGGCCGACTCGAGCGTGGTGTACATCGAGGGCGTCACCAGCGACCTGTACCTGGAGAAGCCGCTCGACGTGCAGAAGTACACGGTG
The DNA here is from genome assembly GCF_050937045.1 of Streptomyces sp. CA-179760. Taxonomy (NCBI): domain Bacteria; kingdom Bacillati; phylum Actinomycetota; class Actinomycetes; order Kitasatosporales; family Streptomycetaceae; genus Streptomyces; species Streptomyces sp. CA-179760. The sequence continues at coordinate 4,218,734 of NZ_JBNJLZ010000001.1, read as the reverse complement.
ATGTACGAGCATCTGCGCGCCCAGTCGCTGAACGTGGACCAGTCGCGGCAGCTCATCGAGCGTATGGCGAAGGATTACGCGCGCTGATCCGCCGTCGGGCGAGCGCCTTCAGACGGGCAAAGTGCGGGATGCTACACCTCTGACACGCCTGACTGGAAGTCTCCCCTGGAATATGCCATCCAGTCGAGTGAATGGCTGCTCCGAACGAGGATGTTGGCGAGTAGCGTCGATCACGCCACCCACCAGCACGGGTTGGCGTAAACGCAACTGGCTACGGAGCGAACATGGCAATTCGTCTGGGCGCCACGGAAACGTGGACGACGTCCTCCTACACCAACAACAACGGCGCGTGCGTGATGGTCAGGTCGACCGTCGACGAGGCCCTGGAGCTCGGGGACACCAAGGTCCCCGAGGGCCCCAAGCTGGCGTTCCCCGCCGACGCGTGGAGCGCGTTCGTGACCTCGGTCAAGGCCTGACCTCGCGAACGACAACAGCACAAGCACCACCGACAGAGCCCTCTCGACCAGCATCGCCGTCCTTGCCGAGAGGGCTCCGCTCGTGCCCGGAGTTCTCCGAGGGGGGCGGTCAGCTCACCGGGAACGCCACGTCACACACCGGATCCTCCGCCCCCGTCGCCTCCCAGTCGGCGAAGTACACCTCCCGGCACGGGCCCGCCTGCTCCAGGCCCTCCCGGGTGATCCACTCCTCCACCGCCTCGAAGGCCGCCATGATCTGCGGGTGGGCCACCTGCGCCTTGGTGATCCGGGTGTAGGCCAGCCGCTGGGCGGGCTGCACCCGCACCTTCGTCCCCCAGCTCCGGCCGTGCTTCTCGACCCACGCCCGGGCCGCCGCCTCGTCGGCCACGGGCACACAGGACTCGGCGGGGCCGTCGCTCTCCATCGACACCTCGGAGTGGTAGACGACGAACGGCGCCGCCGTGACGCCGCCGCACTCCCGGGCCGCCGACTCCAGCCGGCCCAGCGACGCCCCGATCCACGCGGGCAGCTCGCCCGCCAGCACATGCCGCGTCTCGGTGATCACCACCTGTGCGGGCACGTCCACCGTCTCGACCGCGAACTTCTCGTACATTTCGGAGCTCCTCCCCGACAGTCGTCCACGGAGGTACTCGGCGAGCGTCCGCTGCCCCGCGACCCGTGCCTCGACATCCGCCCAGTACGTGCCGAGCAGCGCCGCCGCCGTGGGCCCGTCGCCCGCCGCGACCACCTCGGCGATCCGGGCGAGCGGCATGTCCAGCTGCCGCAGCATCGCCACGAGCCGGGCCCGTTCGACCTGGCCGGCACGGTAGTAGCGGTAGCCGGTGGCCTCGTCGACGTGCGCCGGGGCCAGCAGCCCCAGCCGGTCGTACCGCCGCAGGGCCTTGGCCGAGAGCCGGGCGCGCGCGGCGAACGCCCCGATGGTGAGCAGTTCCTGGTCCGGTACGTCCACCACGGCATCCTCCGTCACCGGGCGGCTCTTCCGCCCGGTGACGAGGACACTCGGGCCTGCCCCAGGGGCAAGGTCAACGGGCCGGGTCCGAGGCAGGTGGCGCCCCTCAGACCAGCTGGGCCTCCACCGCCGTCACGACCTCGTCCGACTCCGGCTCGGTCTGCGGCGAGAAGCGGGCGACGACCTGGCCGTCCCGGCCGATGAGGAACTTCTCGAAGTTCCAGCGGATGTCACCGCTGTGCCCCTCGGCGTCGGCGAAGCCGGTCAGGCGGTCGTACAGCGGGTGCCGGTTGTCGCCGTTGACCTCGACCTTCTCGGTCAGCGGGAAGGACACGCCGTACGTCGCCGAGCAGAACTCGGCGATCTCCTCGGCGCTGCCGGGCTCCTGTCCGAGGAACTGGTTGCAGGGCACGCCGAGGACGGTGAAGCCGCGCTGCGCGTACTGCTCCTGGAGCTTCTCGAGGCCCGTGTACTGGGGGGTCAGGCCGCATTTGGAGGCGACGTTCACCACGAGCACGGCCTTGCCCGTGTACTGGGACAGGTCGGCGGAACCGCCCTGCAGTGCACCGATCTCGACGTCGAGGGGAGAGGAACCGTTGGTAGTCGTCATGAGCGGATGCTAGCTCCGGCGGGTGTCGGCCCGGTTGCCGGCCTCCACCGCGTCCATCAGGACCTGCCCCGCCGCCGTCCGCGAATACAGCACCGACCGGCCCGCCCGCCGCCGTTCCACCAGCCCGGCGTCCAGCAGCACCCGCAGGTGCCGCCCCACCGAGCCGAGCCCCTGCCCGGTCACGGCGACCAGCTGGCTGGTGCTCAAGGGGGAGCCGAGCCGGACCAGCACACCGGCGCGGGCGGTGCCGAGCAGCGCGCCCAGACTCGCGGGCACGGCCCTGCCGCCGGGGTCGGCGAGTGCGCCCGCGCACGCGTAGACCACCGCGTACCGGTCGGGCTCCTCCCAGGACACCCAGCCGGTCTTCGGGGTGACCGGCACGAACAGCAGCTCGGCGCCCGAGATCTCGCGGGGCGGGTACTCGTGCAGGTTCACCTGGAGCCGGTTGTCGCCCAGCCACCGGGTCCGGCCCGGTCGCAGCGTGTCCAGCGCCGCCGCCCAGCCGCCCCGGCTCACCTGCGCGGTCCGGGCGACCACGTCCGCCTCCAGCACCCGCCGGCGCCGGTCCCAGTCCGGTCGTACGGTCTCGGTCCAGACGTAGGACAGCAGGCCGGCCGCCCGCTCGGGCAGGTCGTCCCGGTCCAGGGCCGCGGGAAGCGGGCCGGCCAGGGAGATCCGCAGGTTGGCACGGGCCTCGTCAGGACGGGCCGCCCGCACCCGTGCCACTCCTTCCTCGAAGGTCTCCCCGCTCCTCGGGGTGGGCGTGAGGAAGTCGGCGATCCAGGACCGGCCCAGTCCGGCGCGGACGAGGAGCGCGGTCACGGGGTCGGCGGCCAGTCGCGCCCGGTAGCCGGGCAGATGGTCGCGCAGCCAGGCCTGTTCGCCGGGGTGCGCGGGTGCGCCCCGGTGCAGCAGCTGGACGCAGGCGAAGGTCTCGGCGAGCGGGGAGAGCACGAACCGGCTCCCGGCCAGGGTGTCGGCGTTGACCTGCCACCAGCCCATGCGCACCCCCGATGTTTCGCACCTGCGCGAAACAATAACCGCGCCGTGCGGGGCGCCGGAGACTCCGTGCATGCGCAGCTACCGCGAACTGTTCCGCACCCCGGAGTTCACTCCACTCTTCCTCGCCTCGTCGGCCAACGTCATGGCCCAGACGATCGGCGGGCTGGCCCTGGGCATCCTGGTGTTCCGGGCGACGGAGTCTCCCCTGCTGTCGGCGCTGAGCATGTTCGGGCCCTCGCTGACCCAGGTGCTCGGGGCGACGTTCCTGCTGTCGGGCGCCGACCGCCTGCCCCCGCGGTCCACCCTGACCGGAATCTCCCTCCTCTTCGCCTCCGCCACGGCCGTTCTCGCCCTGCCCGCGCTGCCTGTCTGGGCCGTCTTCGTCGTTCTCCTCGGCCAAGGCCTGGTCGCCTCGCTCGGCGGGGGAGTGCGCTGGGGGCTGGTGAACGAGATCCTCTCCAAGGACGGCTTCATGCTGGGGCGTTCCGTCTTCAACATGATGGCCGGGATCGTTCAGGTCCTCGGATACGCCACCGGAGGCGTCCTGGTGGCGGTCCTCTCACCACGGGTGAGTCTGCTGCTCTCGGCGGCGCTCTACGTCGTGGCGGCGGCCGTGATCCACCTGTGCCTGACCCCGCGCCCGCCCCGTGCGTCCGGCCGCCCCTCGGTCGCGGCGACCTGGCGCGCCAACGCGCTGCTGTGGTCGTCCGCGCCCCGCCGCCAGGTCTATCTGGCCCTCTGGATCCCCAACGGCCTGATCGTCGGCTGCGAATCCCTCTACGTCTCCTACGCCCCCGAGTCCGCGGGCACCCTGTTCGCCTGTGCCGCGCTGGGCATGCTGGCCGGGGACGTGCTGGTGGGCCGCCTGGTCCCGCCGCGGCTGCGCCCCCGCCTCGGCTTCCCGCTCCTGCTGCTCCTGGCCGTCCCGTACCTGCCGTTCCTCCTGCACCCTCGGCTCCCGCTCGCGGCCGCCGCGGTCACGCTGGCCTCCGTCGGCTTCGGCGCGAGCCTCGTGCAGCAGGGGCGTCTGATGGCCCTGACCCCCGACGACCTGACGGGCCATGCCCTGGGCCTGCACTCGGCGGGCATGCTCACGATGCAGGGCGTGGCCGCGGCGCTCGCGGGCTCCGTGGCCCAACTGACCTCTCCGGCCGTGGCGATGACGGCGATGGCCACGGTGTCGACGGGAGTGACGCTGTCCCTGGTGGCGGCGGGGAGGCGCGAGGAGCGGGCGGTGCCGGCCCTGGCCCGGGAGTCGTGACCGCCGCCGAACGGCCGTCGCGCATCCTGCTACTCGACGCCGAACTCCCGCTCCGCCTCCACGAACACCTCGGGAACCGCGTTGTCGGCCACGACCCGCGACAGCAGCACGGCCAGCCGTTCCCGCTCCACCCCGTTGAGCCCGGAGGGCAGGGCTTCCATCCGGCGTACGGTCTCGGCGTAGAACCGCCTGGCGAGCGAGGCGCCTTCCTCCGTCAGCCCCACCCGCACGGCCCGGCCGTCCCGAGGATCCGCCTCCCGCCGTACCAGGCCGCGGCGAACCGTCCGGTCCACCAGCCCGGTCAGGCTCGACTTCGCCAGCCCGAGCGTCTCCCCGAGCTCCCCCATCCCGTACGGCTGCGGCATCAGCACGCAGAGCAGTTGTCCCTGCTGGGGCGTCAGTCCGTACGCCCGGCTGGCCTCCGCGTAGACACCGTCCACCAGGAACGCCGCCCGCACCAGCGCGGCGACGACACCCACCTGCCCGCCTGCCCCGTTCCCCATCGGGTCAGGGTACCGAGCGGTAGGACCGGCCTCGGGCGGGTCGGTGGAGTACCGGTCACTCCTCGTCCGGTGCCTCGCCTTCGATGAGCCGTTCCGCGATGTCGTCGGCCCACTCCTGCGCCCAGCGGCGCAGCCCGGCGACGGCGGAGACCTCCAGACCATGGACGGTGAACGCCCGGTCGTCGATCCAGTCCGTGCCGGTCAGCCGGGCCTGGAGGTCGGTGAGGTCGAAGGTGTCGGGAGCGTGACGACGGCCGAGCTCCTCGAGTTCGGGGTGGCTCCAGCGGGCCGAGGCGGCGTGTACGTCGACCAGGTCGCGGGCGAGTCCGCGGTCGGCCAGGTCCCGCACCCGGGTGCCGACGAGGTCGTCGAGGGAGAGCGCGGGCCCGAGCTCCGTCGGCACGGGCGGGCGCCACAGCACCTCCTTGTGGACGCCGACGTCGTACTCCTCCTCGGTCGCCGCGTCCGTGACGAGGAACTGGGCGGACAGCGGCTCGGTCTCCCGCGTCTGCACGAGCCAGCCGCGCGCCACCAGCCCGGCCCGGACGGCATCGGCGATGGCCTCCATCCCGGCGGGGTCCTCGGTCGCCACGTCCACATCCGGCCCGGCCCGCTCCACCAGCCCGTGCGCCAGCACCGCGTACCCGCCCGCGAGGACGAGCGAGTACTCCTCACCGACCGCCAGAAGATCCCCGACGAGACGGCTGAGCGGCTCGGGGACGGGTGGTGGGGTGATCATTCCCTGATTATCGTCCGGGGGCTGCGGGCGGCTGAGGTGATGGGCCCGGACGGGGGAACGCCCCGTGCTTTTCAGGGGCGCGGGGCTGTGCTCGATATGCGGCTCCGCCGCGTGGTCGCGACCAGGCACAGCGGCGCGGCACTCGACCACGCACCGGCTACCGCTTGCGCCCCACGCCGCAGTACGCGTCCACGGCCGTGTCGACGTCGACCCCGCCGGACGGCTCGGGCCGCCACTCCGTCACCGGCACCACCCCCGGCCTCACCAACTCCAGCCCGTCGAAGAATCCGGCGATCTCGGCAACCGGCCGGACGTAGTACGGCACCGCCCCACTCGAGTTGTACGCCTCCGACGCCGCGATCATGCCCTCGCTCGTGGCCGTACTGTCGCTGATCACCAGGTGGCTGCCGGCCGGCAAACCGGCCATCAGCCGTCGCACCAGCTCCCGCGCCTGCCCGTAGTCGGCGACATGCCCCAGCGTGTTGAGGATCATCAGCCCGACCGGCCGCGACAGATCGAGCGTGCCCGCCGCGGCCTCCAGGACCGCCTCGGGGTCGTACAGGTCGGCGTCCAGATACGCGGTCGCGCCCTCGGGCGTGCTCGTGAGCAGCGCGTTGGCGTGGGCCAGCACGATGGGGTCGTTGTCGACGTACACGATCCGGGCGTCCGGTGCGACGCGCTGGGCGACCTCATGAGTGTTGTCGGCGGTCGGCAACCCGGTGCCTATGTCCAGGAACTGCCGGACGCCCTGCTCCTCGGCCAGATGCCGGACGGCCCGTCCCAGGAAGCGACGGCTCGTGACCGCGACGTCGACCAGTCCCGGAAAGATCGACTTGATCTGGTCGCCGATCTCGCGGTCGACCTCGTAGTTGTCCTTGCCGCCGACGAAGTAGTTCCAGAAGCGGGCGGAGTGCGGCTTGGAGGTGTCGATACGGGCACGCAGGCTGTCGTCGAGCACGGCGGGACCTCCTGAGGGTGGGGAAGGGGGACCGGTTCACCAACCTAGGCGAATCTCCTGGCCGGACAGTGAGGTTGTCCGCTCCCCGCCACTCACCACCATGCCGTTTCGGCCACCCGGCCTGGCCGGGTCACACGCCGCGCGGCGAGACCCCGCCCAGACGCCCGGCTCCGCCCTCGCCGCCCCCGTGCCCACGCGTCGCGAGCCACACGCCCCGTCCCACGGCCCACAGCAGCAGTCCGGCGGCGACCGGCGTACCGAAGATGATCAGCATCCCGGCCCCGATGTTGGCCCCGACCACCCCCGCGGTCAGAACCCTCCACCCCAGACCGGCCATGAGCCCCACGACCACGAGCGGCCCGAGCACCCCCCACCACCGCCGGTCCAGCGCCCCACCCCGCGCCGCCCGTACGAGCACCGCGGCCCCGGCCCCCGCCAGCACCAGCGCGAGCCCACCGACAACCGCCGCGACACCGTCCCCGATCCCCCACGGCTGATAGGCGTAGTCGAGCTCACTCGCCGGCAGCCCGTCATGGTCCTGCTGCCCCATCAGTCCCCAAGCGGCGACAGGCACCCCGAGAACGAGTGCGGTCCCGGCCGTGAGCATTCCCCGATTCTTCATACGCCCAGGCTCGCGGGGGCGGGGCGGGTCCGTCATGAGCACGCGTACTCAAGTACGTGGGCCTGGCTGCGGGGAGGCGCGATGGCCCGGGCCCGCCATCGCGCCGTTCCTGAAAGGCCCTCAGCCGGGGGCCACCGCTCGACCCGTCTGCGGGGAGATCATCCCCGCGCACAGGCCCCGGGCAGCCAGGCCTTGGGCGATGCGGGGGACGGCCGCGAGGGTGTTGGCGGACCAGTCGTGCATGAGGATGATCTGGCCGTTGGTGAGGCGGGCGGCGGCCTGGACGATCGCGTCGGGGCTTGCGCCGTTCCAGTCCTGGGAGTCGACCTGCCAGATGATCTCGGTCAGGCCGTGCCGGGCCGCGATCGACTTCACCGTCGCGTTGGTCTCGCCGTAGGGCGGGCGGAACAGTCTCGGGGTGCCGCCTCCCGCGGCCGCGACGGCCTGCTGGGTGCGGGAGATCTCCGAGTCGATCTGTGACTGGCTGAGCCGGGTCAGATGCGGGTGGGTGTAGCTGTGGTTGCCCACCCACATGCCGGCGGACACCTGGGCCCGGACCAGGGACGGGTTGGCGGCCGCGTACTGGCCCTGGTTGAACATCGTGGCCCGCAGTCCGTTCTGCCGGAGCGCGGCGATCAGTCTTGTCGTGTTGCCGGAGGGGCCGTCGTCGAAGGTGAGTCCGACGTAGCCGTTGCAGGCGGCGGCCTGCGCCGGGGCGGTGGTGACGGTGAACGCGGCTGCTGCCGTCAGGAGGGCGGTGAGCAGCGCGACGCGCGCTGTGGCTGCCATCGTCAGCGCACCGTGATGCTGGAGCTGCCGCTGCTCCGGTAACCCTCGGTCGCCATGATCATGTAGTACTTGAAGTTGCCCAGGGGCATCCCGGCCCGGGCCCAGGCGTCGAAGTGGTTGCCCGTGGTGATCGTGCCGCCCGTGCGCTTCGACTGGCGCACGCTCCAGTACTGGTCGAAGGTCTTGGTGCCCTCGACGGAGGGGGCGTTGTAGCGCGTGGTCTTGTAGATGTCGTACGTGCCGCCGTCGCTGGTGACGGTGCCCTTGTACGTTCCGGTGGGCCGGTACGTGCCCCAGTTGTCGACGATGTAGTACTCGATCAGCGGGTTCGCCGTCCAGCCGTAGAGGGTCAGATACGAGTTGCCGGACGGGTTGAACGTGCCGGAGTAGGTCACGCTGCGGCGGGCGCCGGTGGCCCAGCCCTTGCCGGCGACGAAGTTGCCGGTGTTCCGCCATGACGTGCTGTAACTGCCGCCGGCGGACAGGTTCATGGAGACCGTGCCCTGGCTGTCGGTCCAGAACGAGTAGTAGTAGCCGTCGTGGGTGCCGGTCTGGTTCCTCGTGACGACCGTGTCGGCGTGGGCGGTGCCCGGCAGGGCCAGGGTGGCCGCCGCGACCAGCAGCATCGTGCAGACACCGCTGATGAGCAGCCGTAAGCGGCTGGGTGCGTTGCTCATGGGCGTGCTTCCTCCATCGTCCTCGTGGGGTGGACGGGGGTGCTCTGTCATCGGGGAGTGTTGGCCGGACCCTGTCAACTGTCAATGGTTTCGGTGGTTGTTGCGAAAGATTCGTCGAAGGGCGGAGGAGGGGTGTGGTGTGTATCCGCTGTTCGAGGCCGGGTTGGGCCTGGGGTGGGTCCGAGATGGTGGGGGGTGGAGTGGTGTCCCGGCCGGAGTTGAGGATTCCGCTACTCGAATCTTTCGAACAATTTCCGGATCATCGTCCGGGCCGCCAGCCTGCGCCCCCGGTACTGCGCCCCGGTACTGAGCCCCGCCGGCCCACGTATCCTCCGCGCATGACGACCACGCCGCCGGTCCCGTCCGCCACGGACGCCGAGTGTCTCGCGCTCACCCGTACCCTGCGGCGCCGTGGCACCCTCGTACTCGCCGTGTTCGCCCTTGTGTGGGCCGTCGCGGCGGCCTCGGGGGCCGGTTCGGCGACGGACCCCGCCCCGCTGGGCATCGAGGTCGGGGGCGTGCTGCTCACCGTGGTGGCGCTCTGTCTGGGCTACCGCAAGGGTGCCGCGCCCTCGCCCCGGACGGTGAGCTTGCCGGCGAACTGGACGCGGGGCGTCGGCATCGTCAACACCATCGAGCTGGTGGCCGTGTTCGCCGTCATCGCCGTGTCCAACGCCGCCGGCCGGCCCGAGGTCATCCCGGCGGGCATCGCCCTCGTCGTGGGACTGCACTTCTTCCCGCTCGCCCGCCTGTACGACCAGTGGCAGTACCGGTGGACGGCGGCGCTGCTGAGCGCCGTCGCGGTCGCCGGCCTCGTCCTCGTCGCGGCGGGCTTCGCCGGCGAGACCGTACGGATCGTGGTCGGCCTGGGCAGCGCGGTCGTGCTGTGGGGTTCGGCGTACCACGTGGCCGTACGGGGCTGAACCCGATCCCGCCCGGCCGTCGGCTTGGGGGGGGTGTTCCCCACCCGCGAGCGGTGGCTCGCCGGATGGGCGACGGCATGCGCTTGCGGTGATCGTGTACGGACGGGTCTCCCGCTCGCGGGGCGACCACTCGACGATCACGAGGGGGAACAGTGAAGCGTCCTACGGAGCACGCTCTCGCGCGACGTACTCTGCTGGCCGGAACGGCGGCAGCGCTCGGCGCGGGAACGGCGTGGGGTACCGCGGGGACGGCCGCCGCCGGTGGGCGCGGCGGGCCTCTGGGGCAAGGACCGTCGGGGCAAGGACCGGTGGACGCCGCAGTGGCGCGCCTGGAGGACGGGCTGATCCGTCTCAGGCGGGACCTCCACCGGAATCCCGAGCTGCCGGGGGAGGAGCGTCGTACCGCCGGCGTGGTCGCCCGGGAACTGCGGGCGGCCGGGCTGGCCGTCACCACCGGAGTGGGCGGTCACGGCGTGGTCGGCGTCCTGCGCGGCGCGCGTCCCGGCCGGACGGTCGCGTACCGGGCGGACATGGACGCGGTACCGCCCAAGGACATCATCGGGGGCGGCCGGGCCGCGGCCCACCTCTGCGGGCACGACATCCACACGACCGTGGCCCTCGGCGTCGCGAAGGTCCTGGCGCGGCTGCGGCGGCACCTGAGCGGCACGGTGGTGTTCCTCTTCCAGCCCGCCGAGGAGAGCCTCTCCGGAGCCCGCGCCATGATCGAGGCGGGCGTGCTGGAGCGCACCCGCGTCGAGGAGATCCACGCGCTGCACTGCGGGCCCTTCCCCGTGGGCCGGTTCGCGGTGACCCCGGGCTTTGGAATGCCGGGTCAGGACAAGGCGGAGGTGACCCTCCAGGGCCCGGACGCACCGGACGCCGCGCGGCGACTGGCCGCCGGGATCGGCGCGCTCGCCACGGTGACGCCCCCGCAGACACCCGCGGACATCGAGCGGATGGTCGCCGACGCCCAGACCCCCGACGGCCCGCTGGCCCGCTTCGTGGCCCTCCGGGCGTCGGCACAGGAGACCAAAGTGACCGTCTCCTACCGCTGTTGGCCGCAGGAGCGGTACACGGAGGTACGCGAGGACATCCGCCGACTGGCCGAGTCCTACCCCGGGACCGAAGTCCGTTTCCCCGCCGAGCCGTTCCCCGCCCTGCTCTGCCCGGAACCCGACGCCCGCGCTCTCGCCCAGCACCTGCGCCACCGGCTGGGCCGCGACGCGGTCGCCGAACTCCATGCCGCTTTCCCGCCCTTCAGCGGCGAGGACTACGCCCTCTACCTGGACCGCGTCCCCGGCACCTACACCTTCCTCGGCGTCCACACCCCGGGCACCCCCATCACCGCCGGCTACCCCCACTTCCCCGACTTCGCCCCGGACGAGCGGGCCATCGGCACCGGGGTACGGGCGATGGCGGGGTGGCTGGCGGACCGGGCCCGTTGAGATCCGCACCGACCGTCAGGGCTGCGTCCCCGCGACCTTGACGCCGAAGCCGATCAGGACGACTCCGGTCATCCGGTCCATGGCCCGGCGCACGGCGAGCCGTTCGAAGAAGGCGCGGGCCCTGGACAGCAGCGCCACATAGCCACTGAGCCAGACGACGGTGAGCCCCGCGTGCAGCAGGACCAGAAGTGCCATACCGGCGTGGGGAGACGGACCGGTGGGAGCGAGCGTCGGCAGCAGGCCGGTGTAGAAGACGGCGATCTTGGGGTTGAAGACGTTGCTGATCAGCCCCGTCCGCCAGGGATTACCGGCCGGCGCCGCCGCTCCCCCTTGCTCACGGGCCCGCTTCTTCCGGCTGCCGAGCAGCGACTGGACCCCGAGGACGACGAGATACGCGGCCCCGACCAGCTTGACCACGGTGTAGGCCGTGGCGGACGACGCCAGGACGGCCGCCAGCCCGACCACCGTGAGCAAGCCCCAGACGAGCAGTCCGGCCGTGATACCGCCGATTGTTCGCAGCCCGTCCCGCCGGCCGCAGGCCACCGCCCGCTTCGTCACGACCGCCATGTCCGGCCCGGGAACCATCGTCAGGACGGCGAGCACGCCGACCGCCGCGAGCAGCTGTACGAACATGCCGCCCATCGTCGCACCCGCATGCGAACGGCCGATCCTGTGGCCGCCCCGGCGTTCACACGGTCCGGGACCCGCCGGGCAGCTCCAGCACGGAGCCGTCATGCAGCGTGATGCCTGTCGCCGCGAAGTCGACGGCCTCGGCTCCCGACTTGCCGGTCCCGGGATTGCGGGCGTACCGCGGATGCGCACCCCCGCTGAGCTGCCAGCGGATCCGGTGCCCGGCCGGGAAACGGTAGGCGGTGGAGCTCATCGGCACGGTGACCTCCGAGGGCTCTTCCCCCACCGCCTCCACCCGGGCCAGTCCGTCACACACGTTGGTGGAGCGGCCCTGCGCGTCCACATCGCACAGGCGGCTGAAGACATCGGCGTACCCGGTGTCAGTGGAGACGCTCAGCCGGGCGCAGACCGGACCGAGGACATCCACGGCCTCGGCCAGTGGCGGGCTGGTGAACGTCAGCACGTCCTCCCGGTTCTCCAGGGCACCGTTGTCGCGGGCACCGGCAGTCCGGGACAGCAGCTGACCTCCGATGGACGGCGTCGGACCGGCCGGGTCGTAGCGCAGGGACGCCACGGGCGCGGACCCCGTACCGCCGGTGGGAGCCGTAAAAGCTCGCCGGCCGAGACGCCCGTCCGCAGCCGGAACCCAGGAGGTGGTGACGGGGGAGGAGGAGGGCGACGGCCAGTCGTCGAGGTCCCGCCATGCCTCCTGGCCACCGACGTGCACGCGTACCCGCGTCGGACGCAGCCCGGAGGCATCCCCGCACAGGTGCGCACGCAGCCACGCGAGGCTCTCGGCGAAGACCTCGGGCCAGCCCTGCTGCATGGCGGAGGTATGGGTCCAGGGACCGACCAGCAGGGCGGTGTCGCATCCGGCCGCACGCAGCCGGGCGTACTGCTCGAAGGTCTGGTCGGCCAGGGCGTCGTGCCACCCGGAGACCAGACTCGTCGGGACGCTCAGCCTCTCGGCCGCCCGCGCCAGGGACGCGCCGTCCCAGTACGGGGCGTCGGCGTCCGGGTGCGTCATCACGTCGTCCAGCCACGGCACGTCCCCGAGAGCAGTGGTGTACGCCCCGCGCAGCGGCCGCGCGGTGACGATGTCGCGCATACGGCGCTGCAGCCGCAGCGTCGCCTTGGCGACGGGCATGATCCCCTGGTGCTGGTACGTCATGCCCAGGCCCACGAGCAGGGCGTTCTCCAGCCGCAGGGCACCGTCCGCGTAGAACAGGGCGTACGGGTCGTGCAGCCCGACCTGCACCACCATCGCCTTCAGCTCCGGCGGCGGGTCCAGGGCGAGGGCCCACTGCACATACCCCAGGTAGCTGGGGCCGATCGTCCCCAGCGTCCCGTCGAACCAGGGCTGTTCGCGCAGCCACGCCACAGTGGCCTGGCCGTCGGCGGCCTCGTTGCGCCACAGATCGAACACCCCGCCCGAGCCGCCGGTGCCGCGGCAGCTCTGCAGGACCACATGGAAGCCCTGCTCGGCGAAGAGCATGCCGTACTGCGGCGACCAGGGCAGCCCCCTGCCGTACGGCGAGCGCACCAGGAGGGTGGGGAAATCGCCGCCCGTGTCCGTACGGGGGAAGTAGTGGTCCGTGACCAGCGGACTCCCGTCGGCGGCCGGCACCTCCACCCCCGGCTCCCACCCGACGTCGTACCGCTTCTCCGGAAGCCCGCGCCAGATCGCCCTCATCATCCGCGAGGACAGCGGCAACTTCCGGGCGGACGGCGTCCAGGCCGGCTGTGCCGCGGGGTCGTGGGTGCGTGAAGCCATGGTCGGTTCCCCCTCCTCGATTTTCCGTACGTTGTACGAGAATAGAGGATGCTTGGATGACGACGACAGCGGCCCTCGGTGAACAGGAGTGCGGAGACCGTGACGCGTGAGGACGGCACCGGCAGCCCGGGCCGCGACCCGCAACAGCTGTGGCTGAACCACCAGCAGCCCCGAACCGAGGCCCAGCCCCGGCCCGAGGCCCAGCCCCGGCCCGAGGCCCAGACCAGGGCCCGCAGAGGCCGCAGGCCTGCCTTCAGCCGGGAAGCGATCACGACGGCCGCGGTGGCCCTGGCGGACGCCGAGGGCCTCGAAGCGGTCACCATGCGGCGCGTCGCCGCCCAGGTCGGCGCCGGAGTCATGTCGCTCTACAGCTACGCCCCCGACAAGGACACGCTGCTGGAGCTGATGATCGACCACGTCAGCGGCGAACTGCCCGTCTCGGCCGCCCTCACCGGCGACTGGCGCACCGACCTGAAGACCATCGCCCACCTCCAGCGGTCCAACATGCTGCGCCACCCCTGGCTGCCCGCCGCTCTCTCCACCCGCCGCAGCCTCGGCCCCAACACCCTGGCCTTCCTGGAACACGCCCTGGCCGCCCTGCGCCCCACGGGCCTGGACGGCGCGGCCAAGCTGGAGATCTTCGCCCAGCTCACGGCCTTCGTCGCCGGACACGTCACCCACGAACTCACCCAGGCGGCGGCCGCCGGCTCCCCCGACCGGGCCGCGGCCGAGGCCCGCTACCTCGCGACCGTCGCCGCGGACGGCCATCACCCGGAGCTCGCCGAAGCCCTCGCGGCCCCCGCCCGCCCCCTGACCCCCGAAGCCACCTTCACCCGCTTCCTCAACCGCTTGATCGACGGCCTCGGCACGGACTGAACCCGAATGGGGGCGGCCTCCGGCAGCCCCGACACCTCGCCGCCATCCTCTGGGCGCATGACCCATCCCCCGCACGGCGGGGGCGACTCGGCCCCCCCGGGCCGATCCTCGGCGGCCCCCGCGACTGCGACGCTCGTGACCGAAACCCGGCCGGCCACCAGCCCACCCGAACCGAGGACCGCGCATGCAGCCGCTCCCGCACGCCGAGAACCCGACAGCGCCCAGCCCGGGGCGACTCCGCGCCGCATGGCAGGCGGCCCACCAGCCCACTGCCGGAGTCCCTCGCCACATACAACTACTCGCCTACGCCGTACCGTTGACCGTCCTGCCCTCCGGCATCTGGCGTCTGCCGGCCGTACTCGACGACGGAATCGGCCCCGGCGAGCAGGCGTACATCGTCTTCCTGTCGGTCCTCTCCGAAGCCCTCGCGTTCACGGCGATCGGCCTGATCGCCCGCTGGGGCGAGGTCTTCCCACGCTGGATACCGCTCCTCGGGGGCCGCCGAGTGCCGATGAGGGCAACGGTCATCACGTCAGCCATCGCAGCCACCGTCCTCACGCTCGGTACCGCCCTGATCCTCGTCACCCAGATCCTGGGCACCACGATCCGCGGCGACGCCCTGCCCGCCAACTACCCCGGCGAGGCGGGCGGCTGGGAGACGGCCTGGTTCTACGCCTGCTACGCGCCCCTGATCCTCTGGGGCCCACTGCTGGCCGTACTGACCCTCGCGTACGGGAAGCGCCGTCTAGGGGGCGCCCCCCGATCAGCGGGCGCATGATGAAGGCATGACCGACCGCGACGACTTCCTGGCGTGGGTCAGGACCGCCCTGTACGAGGCGGAGCGCGCGCTGCACAACGGCGATGCGGCCCCCCGCCGGGCCCTCTGGTCACGCGACGAGCCCGTGAGCGTCATGGGGCATGGCATGACGCCTACGGCCGGCGGGAACTGGACAGGCTCTTCGACACCCTCGCGAAGAGCTTCTCCGACTGCACGTCGTACGAGTTCGAACTGCGGGCGTACGACGTGTCCGGAGACATGGCCTACACCGTCGGCCTCGAACACACCTCCGCCTCCGTCGACGGAGAGCCGCGCACCTACACCTTGCGCGCCACCCAGACGTACCGCCGCGAGGGCGGCGAGTGGAGGGTGGCCCACCGTCACGCAGACCGAGTCACCTGACCGCCCAGGATGTCCGATCCCGCACATGGCGCCAAAATGGGCGTTGTCGAGCCACGCATGCCGGATCGGAGACGCGCATGACGGATCTCAAGTTTGAGCAGAAGCGCTCGCTGACACGCCTCGAGGCGGCCGACCAGCTCACGGCACTGGCAGCCGCCCTGCGCGAAGGCGGCGACACCGAGCTGGACCTCAGCTCCGGAACACTGAGCCTCCGCATTCCCGACGACCTCCAGAGCGAGATGGAGGTCGAGATCGACAACGGGGAGATCGAGCTGGAAATCGAACTCAAGTGGCCCACCACCCCGAAGCGGAAGCCTCCCGCCACGGCGGCGCGGGCCACGACGGGCGCGAGCAGGACCAGGACCAAGGCCAAGGCCAAGAACACGAAGCGGTCGGCCACGAAGAAGCCCTGAGACGACGGAAGATGAGACGACGGAAGGTGAGCCGACGGGAGGTGAGCCGACGGAAGGTGAGACGGCGCCCGAGTCGGACATTCAGCCCATCCGGGGGCCCTCCCCGGGGCCGACCACTCGGGCGACCACGGGGGTGACCACAGGGGCGGCCTCCTGCCGCGGGGGCGAGTCGCCGTAGCGGGCGGCGATCGCGATGGCGCGGTTGCGCAGGGCGGTGCGCAACGACTGCGGGGCCAGGGCTTCCGCGTCCGTGCTGAACTGCCACAGCGCCCATTCGGCGTGTCGTGAATCCTGGAAGGTCACCTCCAGCCGCAGCCAGCCGTCCGTGTCGGGCTCCTCCGCGCGCACGGCCAGCGCGGTGTCCAGCAGCTCCTCCCGCCGCGCCGGGTTCACCCGGACCAGTACGGAGATGTGGTCGCCGCCGGAGAGGAACCGCGCGGAGCGTTCCCGCCAGATCCGGTCCAGATCGACCCGGTTCGGTCGCTCTGCCGTCTCAGGGAGCTCCTCGGCGGCCAGCACCCGCGACAGCCGGTAGGTGCGGTCCGTGCCGGCTCTCGTGGCCAGCAGATAACCCCGGTCGCGCACGGTGACCAGGCCGATCGGGTCCACCGTGCGCCACCGTGGTGTCTGGCCCGTGGCCACGTAGTGGATGCGCAGCTTGTGCCCGGCGAGCACCGCGCGCCGGACCTCGGCCATCGTGGTGTCGGGTACCTCATCGGTGGCCGGCCGGCGCGCGAGCAGGTCGGTCTCCGGATCGACGAGAAAGCGCTGGGCCGCGTCGCTCGCGGTGGCCCGGTGGTTCTCGGGCAGCGCGTCGACCACCTTCCGCATGGCCGAGGCGAGCGCCGAGCCGAGGCCGAATGCCTGCTCGCCGCGCGTCGATCCGGCGGCCAGCAAGGCAAGTGCCTCGTCGTGGTTCAGCCCGGTGAGCTCGGTCCGGAAGCCGGGCAGCAGCGAGAATCCGCCGTGCCGCCCACGCTCGGCGTAGACCGGGACGCCGGCCGCGGACAGCGCCTCGATGTCGCGCAGCACCGTGCGGGTGGACACCTCCAGCTCGCGGGCCAGTGTGTCCGCGGTCAGCCGCCCGCGCTGACGCAGCAGGAGCACCAGTGAGACCAACCGGTCGGCACGCATATGAGCACGCTAACGGAATACATGACCAAGGGTGTCATGATTTGTTGGGAGGCTCCTCTCACGACATCAAAGCCGGTGGCCACCGAACCGATGCGCGTACGTACTCCCCATCGATCGAATGGAGCTGACGTGGCAATGGAACGTACGGCGGTCAACCCGGTGACGTGGTCCGTGGAGATGGGATTCAACCAGGGCGAGATCGTCTCCGGGCACACCCGGACCCTGTACATCTCGGGACAGACCGCGATGAGCGCCGACGGCAAGCCCGAGCACGACGGCGACATGGCGGCGCAGTTGGCCCTGAGCATCGACAACGTGGAGGCCGTGCTCGGCGAGGCCGGCATGTCTCTCACGAACCTCGTCCGGCTCAACGTCTATACGACCGACGTCGATCTCCTCCTCCAGCACTACGGCGTGCTGGCAGCACGGCTGAGCACCGCCGCGGTGGCACCGACCACCACGATGCTCGGAGTGGCACGGCTGGCGATCCCCGGCCAGCTGATCGAACTCGAGGGAACCGCCGTCGCGTGAGCCGGGCGGCCGCGGCCCGACCTGAGCCGGACAGGTGGGGCGACCCGGTCGAGCGCGTCACGGAGGGCCAACGGACCCCTCCCGCTCGCCCCGCTCGGTCGGTCACGCGAGGAACAGGCGCTTGATCTCGACGTGTCGGCTTCAGGCTGGTGATGCTCTCACTGGGCCTTGGGCCCTCGTCCCCACGACCATGCCTGCTCGGAACCAGGCCTCCCCCTCCAAGCAGCGGCACGCGTGTGGCACGCGTGTGGCACGCGTGTGGCGCGCACCTGAAAGCCAACGAAGGGCCGGCCCGGGAGGGAACCCCTCCTGAGCCGGCCCTTCCGGCTGTGCCCCGGCAGGATTCGAACCTGCGACACCCGCTCCAGCCCGACCGCCGCCAAGACCCTCGAGCACCTCATGCCGGCGGACAGGACGCTCAAGCCGGTGCGGCCCCGCGAAACGTGAGGCCGGGGCATTGCCCCCTCATGCCCAGAGGCGCGGCACGTGGTCCACCCATGCCAGGTCGGCCGTCGCGACGAGCGACTGGCCGGCCACGGTCGCGGGGGTCACACCGGTGAACGCCACGACGTCCCGGTGCAAATGCGACTGGTCGGCATAGCCGCAGTCGGCCGCGACCCTGGCCGCTTCCTGGCCGCCGGCCAGGCGGGTGGCGGCCCAGTCGAAACGGACGAGCTTCACGGCGCGCTTGGGCGGCAGGCCGAGCTGCGCGTGGAAGCGGGACCACAGGCGCTTGCGGCTCCAGCCCAGCTCGTCGGCCAGCCCCTCGACCCGCACCTGGCCGTGCCCGGCGACGATACGGTCCCAGGCCCAGGCCAGCTCGGGCTCGATGGCGGGCCCCGCGGCGGACAGCCGGGCGAGGAACGCTTCGACGAGCGCGAAGCGTTCCTCCCACGAGGCGCCCTGGGCCAGCCGCTCGCGCAGCCGGGCTGCCCGCCGCTCTCCCCACAGGTCGTCCAGGGCCACCACGGAGCCCTCCAGCTCAGCGGGGCCCACGCCCAGCACGGAGCGCGCGATGGCGGGGGACAGGCGCACCTGCATCCACTCGACGTTCGCCGCCCGCACCCGCGCCGCACCGCCGGCGCCGAACCCGAGCCCGGTGACGAGGCTGCCGCGGTGCTGCCGCCCCGTCGACTCGTCGATGCCGAGCGCCGCCTCGCCACAGGCCAGCGCCAGCGTCAGCACGGGGTGCGGGTCGAGCCGGTGGTCTACCGGAGCCGGGCCGCAGGCGCGCAGCCCCGCCAGGACGACGCCGGGTACGCGGCCGGGCCGGGCCGGGCGCGTGACCTCCCACACCGGGGCAACGACGCGCCGGCGCATGGCAGTTGGCATGCGTCCATGCTACGGGCCCGCCCGGACGGAACATTTCTTCAATCCAGCGGGCCGCAGCCGCGGCGAAGGTGAGCGCATGACTTCCACCGGAACCACCGCGCCGCCACCACCGGGCGTGGCCCGTCTGTTGCGCCCGTACGCAGGCGGCTTCGCCGTCGTCGTCATCCTTCAGGCCATCGGCGCCGTCGCCGGCCTGGCGCCGCTGCTCGCGGTCGTCGAGCTCGGCCGTACGCTGCTGGCGCCGGGGCCGGCCGACGACGGGCACGTGCGCGACGTCGTGATCACGGGCGCGGCAGGGCTGCTCGTACGGCTGCTGTTCACGGCCGCCTCGTCCGGCGCCGGGCACCTCCTCGACACCCGGGTGCAGCTGTCGCTGCGCCGGCGACTCGCCGCGCGGCTCGGGCGGGTGCCGATCGGCCGGCTGGCACGGCGGCGCAGCGGGGAGCTGGCGAAGCTCGTGGGCGAGGACGTCAGCGCCGTGCACCCGCTCATCGCCCACACGCCGGGCGAGCTGGTCTCCGCCTTCGTGGTGCCGCTGGTCTCGCTCGGCTATCTCCTCACCGTGGACTGGCGGCTGACGCTGATCACGCTGATCCCCGTGCTGCTGGCGGTCGCGCTGGTGCCGCTGATGATGACGCCCGCGCGGCTGCGCGAGCAGCAGGAGTTCGACGCCGCGATGGGGCGGATCTCGGCGTCGGTGGTCGAGTTCGTGCAGGGCATCGCGGTGGTGAAGGCGTTCGGCGGGTCGGAGCGGGCGCACGGCACGTTCCGTACCGCGGTGGGTGACTTCACCCGGAGCTTCTACCGGATGGTGCGGGGTCTGGCCGGGGTCGCCGCCGGGATGCAGGTGGCGCTGTCGCCGCCGTTCGTGCTGCTGGCGGTGCTGGTCGGCGGCGCGTACCGGATCACCGGGGGCGGGCTCGCCCCGGCGGACCTGCTGCCCTTCCTGCTCCTCGGCCTCGGGCTGACCGCGCCCGTGGCCGCGCTCGGGCACGGCTTCGACGACCTGCAGGCCGCGCGGCGCGCCGTCGGCCGCATCCGGGACGTACTCGCCGAGCCGCCGCTGCCCGAGCCCGTACGGCCGGTGGCGCCCGAGGGACACCGGGTGGAGCTGCGGGACGTCCGCTTCGGGTACGAGGGCGCCGCGGCCGGGCGCGAGGTGCTGCGCGGTGTCGACCTGGTGCTGGAGCCGGGGACGATCACGGCCGTGGTGGGGCCGTCCGGCAGCGGCAAGTCCACGCTGGTGCAGCTGCTGCCGCGGTTCTACGACCCGACGCACGGCTCCGTGCTCCTCGGCGGCGTCGACCTGCGTGAGGTGGGCAGCCAGGAGCTGTACCGGCGGGTGTCCTTCGTCTTCCAGGACGTCCGGCTGCTGCGCGCCTCGGTCGCGGACAACATCGCCCTCGCCGTCCCGCACGCCGACCGCGACGCCGTGGTCCGCGCCGCCCGCCGGGCGAGCATCCACGACCGCATCCTCGAACTGCCCCGCGGCTACGACTCGGTGATCGGCGAGGACGCCCGCCTCTCCGGCGGCGAGGCGCAGCGCGTCTCGATCGCCCGCGCCCTGCTCGCGGACGCCCCCGTCCTGGTCCTCGACGAGGCCACCGCCTTCGCCGACCCGCAGACCGAGCGGGCGGTGCGCGAGACGCTGGCGCAGGACCGGGAGAAGCGGACGACGCTGGTCATCGCCCACCGCATGGAGACGATCGCCGACGCCGACACCGTCGTGATGCTGCGCGACGGCGAGATCGTGGAGCGGGGCACGACCGCGGAACTCACGGCTCGGAACGGCGCGTTCGCCGAATTCTGGAAGATCCACGCCGGTGCCGCCGCCGGTGCCGCCGCCGGTCCCGTGGAAGGGGAGAAGGCCTGATGATCAGCACACTGCTGCGTGTGCTCGGCCACGAGTACGCCGGGCCGGTGCGCCGCACCGTCGCCCTGATGACGGCGACCGCCCTCGCCGAGGGACTGTCGTACGCCCTGCTGGTGCCCGTGCTGCGCGCGCTCTTCGGCGGCACACCGGAGGGCGCCCGGCCCTGGCTGGCCGCCTTCGGCGCGGCGGTCGCGGTCTGTGCGGTGCTGCGGTACGTCAGCGACCGCTCCGGCTTCCGCGTGGGCACGACGCTGCTGCACGGCATGTACGAGCGCCTCGGCGAACACCTCGCCCGGCTGCCCATCGGCTGGTACCGACAACCCGGCCGCACCGGCGAGGTGTCCGTTCTCGCAAGCCAGGGCGTGCTGCGGGCGATGGCTGTGATCGCGCACCTGCTGGCGCCCTTCATCTCCGCATGTGTGACGCCCCTGACGATCGTCGCCGTGATGCTGGCCTTCAACTGGCAGCTGGGGCTGGCCGGCCTGGCCGCTGTGCCGTTGGTGGCGGCGGTCCAGCTGCGTACGGCCCGCGCGACGACGGTGACCGACGCGGAGCGCGTGGAACGCGAGCACGCGGCCACCGGCCGCGTCATCGAGTACCTCCAGGCCCAGCCGGTGCTGCGGGCCGGCGGCCGCACCGGCGAACGATTCGGTCTGCTGGACGACTCCCTGAAGGAACTGCGCCGCGCCTCGCACCGCTCCACCATCGCGGCGCTGCCGGGTGTGCTGGGTCTCGCGGTCACCGTGCAGGCGGCGTTCACCGCGCTGCTCTCACTCGGCGCGTACCTCGCCCTCGGCGGGGACATCGGCGCGGCCGACGTGCTCGCGGTCCTGGTGCTCGCCGCCCGCTGCGCCGACCCGCTGCTGTCCCTCGCCGAGATGAGTGGCGGCATCCGCGCCGCCCGGGCCGAACTCACCCGCCTCGACGACGTCCTGAACACCAAGCCGCTGCCGGAGCCTCGCGCGCCGCGCGAACCGGCCGGTCACGACATCGCGTTCGACGCGGTCACCTTCCGGCACCGCGATCGCGCGGTCGCCGACGGGGTGACGCTGTCCGTACCCGAGGGCGGGCGGCTCGCCGTCGTCGGGCCGTCGGGCGCGGGCAAGACGACGCTGCTGCGGCTGCTCGCCCGCTTCCACGACGTCGAGGCGGGCGCGGTGCGGATCGGCGGCGTGGACGTACGGGAGATGGACACCGCGGCGCTGCTGGCGCGGATCGCCATCGTCTTCCAGGACGTCTACCTCTTCGACGGCACGATCGAGGAGAACGTGCGCCTCGGCCGCCCGGACGCCACCGACGCCGAGCTACGGGCCGCGGCCGCCGCGGCCCGGCTCGACGAGGTGATCGAGCGGTTGCCCGGCGGCTGGTCGGCGGGCGTGGGCGAGGGCGGGGCGCTGCTGTCGGGCGGCGAGCGGCAGCGCGTCTCCATCGCCCGCGCGCTGCTGAAGGACGCGCCGATCGTGCTGCTCGACGAGGTCACTTCGGCCCTGGACCCGGTCAACGAGGCGGCCGTGCACGCCGGCATCGCGGAGCTGATGGCGGGCCGGACCGTGGTGCTGGTGGCGCACCGCATGAGGACCGTGCGCCAGGCCGACCGCGTCGCCTTCCTGGACGCCGGGCGGGTGGTCGAACAGGGCAGCCACGAGGAACTGCTGCGGCGCGCCGGCCGCTACGCCGCGTACTGGGACCTGTCCCTGGCCGGGACGGCGCGGGACTGAGACGAGGGGCCCCTCGTGGAGATATCGGTGGGCAAGCCGCCTACGGCATGGGCGCGGGTTGCTCCCCCGAGCCTCGGACGATCAGGCGGGTGGGAACGGTGATGGTGCGCGCCCGGGAGCGGTCGCCGCCGAGGCGGGTCAGGGCGGTGGACGCGGCGCTGCGGCCGAGTTCCTCGGGGTCCTGGGCGACGACCGTCAGGGCAGGTTCCAGTGCTTCGGCGAGTGATACGTCGTCGAAGGCCACGACGGCCACGTCCTTGCGTTTGCCGCGGGCGAGTTCGGCGACGATGCCGAGCGCCATGATGTTGTTCCCGGCGAACAGGGCCGTGGGGGGAGCGGCCAGGTCGAGCAGTTGGGAGGTCGCGGCCTCGGCGCCCCGCTGGTCGTGCGCACTGGCGACCAGCGAGCGGTCGTAAGGGATGCCGGCTTCCCGCAGGGCCGCGCGGTACCCGGCGAGGCGTTCGCGGCGGGTGTAGAGCTTGGTGGGCAGGTCGCCGACGAACCCGATGCGTCGGTGCCCGTGGGCGATCAGGTGGGCGACGCCCTCCTGGGCTCCCGCGCGGTTGGAGCTGACGATGCTGTCCGTGGACAGGCCGACCCCCGGCCGGTCGAGGAAGACGACGGGCAGCCCCGCCGTACGGTGCGACTTGAGGTCGGAGTGGTCGGCGCCGACGGACGGCACGACGATCAGGATGCTGACGCGCCGGGCGAGGAACTGGGCCGTCAGGGCGCGTTCGCGCTCCGGATCGTCCGCGGACGAGCCCATGAGCAGCGTCAGTCCACGGTCCCGGACGGTCTCCTCGATACCGCGGGCCACGGCTCCGAAGAAGGGGTTGGCCAGGTCGGGGACGACCAGCCCTACGGTCGTGTCCGGGCCGCCGACGCGGATGTTGCGGGCCATGAGGTTCGGCTGGAAGCCCAACTCGGCCACCGCGGCGAGTACCTGTTCCCGCGTCCGCGCCGAGACGGGCCCGTCCTCGTTGAGGACCCGGGAGACCGTCTTGGCGCTGACTCCTACTTCTCGGGCGACATCGGCCAAGGTGGGGCGGCGGCTCGCTGCCATGGAGGAAACCGTCTCCTGGATGCTCTCGGGTCCCGGCCGCGGCCTCGGCCGGAACATGCGGGAGCGGGTTGCGCTGTCAGGTGGCCTGTACTCCGGCGGCCTTCGCGGCCTCGGAATCCGCTACGACAGTATCTCCGGACTCGTCGACGGTGAGCGCGCCGGTCATGATGGCGACGACCTCGGCCATGGAGTAGTCGGAGGGCTTGATCACGGCGGCGCGCCGGCCCAGCCGGTGGACGTGGATCCGGTCGGCGATCTCGAAGACATGCGGCATGTTGTGGCTGATCAGCACGACCGGCATGCCCTGGTCGCGGACGCGGCGGATGAGGTCGAGGACCTGGCCGGACTCCTTGACGCCGAGGGCGGCGGTGGGTTCGTCCATGACGACGACGCTGCGGGCCCAGGCGACGGCGCGGGCGACCGCGACGGCCTGCCGCTGCCCGCCGGAGAGCGTCTCGACCGACTGGGTCAGCGAGCGAAGGCCGATCTTCAGGTCGGCCATGTGCTCGGCGGCCTCCTGACGCATGCGCTTCTTGTCGAGCATGCGGAAGGCACTGCCCAGGATGCCCGGGCGACGCAGCTCGCGGCCGAGGAACATGTTCGAGGCGATGTCCATGGACGCCGCCACGGCGAGGTCCTGGTAGACCGTCTCGATGCCGTGGGCGCGTGCGCTCTGCGGGCCGGAGAACTGGATCGGCTTCCCGCCCAGGCGTATCTCGCCCTCGTCCGGCACCACCGCGCCGGTGAGGGCCTTGATGAGGCTGGTCTTGCCTGCGCCGTTGTCGCCGATGACGGCGAGCACCTCGCCGGGCAGCAGGTCGAAGTCGGCGCCGTCGATGGCGGTGACATGGCCGTAGCGCTTGACCAGACCGCGAGCCTGCAGAACGGGGGTCTCGGTGGTGGTGGTCATCGGGCCTTCCTCCGGGAGATCTGGTCGACGGTCACCGCGAGGATCACCAGGACACCGGTGATCAGGGTCTGGTAGATCGAGGCGACGCCCATCAGCTGGAGCCCGTTACGGAAGACGCCGACGATGAGGACGCCGATGAACGTGCCCAGGACCGACCCGCGTCCGCCGAAGAGGCTGGTGCCGCCGAGCACCACGGCGGTGATGCTGTCGAGGTTGTCGGTCTGCCCGGCCTGCGGGTCACCGACTCCGGTGCGGGAGATCAGCAGCAGGGCGGCGATGCCGTACAGCACACCTGCCGTGGTGTAGACGCCGATGGTCAGCCGGGAGGTGCGGATGCCGTTCAGCCGCGCCGCTTCCGGGCTGTTGCCCAGGGCGTAGACGTGCCGGCCCCAGCTCGTGCTGCTCAGCGCGTAGGCGAGGAGGAGGAACAGGGCGATGGTGACCAGCGAGCCGTAGGTGATGTCGGTCCTGCCGAGCGGGAAGGTCTGCCCGAGGGCCGTCAGCGGCCCGGGCAGGTTGCTGACCGTCTGCTCCTCGGAGTAGATGTGCGTCAGCGCGAACGCCACGTTGAGCATGCCGAGGGTGACGATGAACGGCGGCAGCGGGATCTTCTTCACCAGGGCCCCGTTGAGCATGCCGAAGCCGCCGCAGACGACCAGGCCAAGCGCGATCGCGGCGAGGGGTGGCAGGGAGCCCTCGGCGGCCATCTTGGCGATCACGATGCTGCCGAACGCCATCACCGCTCCGCAGGACAGGTCGATGCCCGCGGTGAGGATGATCAGCGTCTGGCCGATGGCCAGCGTGCCGACGACCATGACCTGCTGCACGATCAGCGAGAAGTTCCCGCCGGTGAGGAACTGGTCGGTCGAGACGGAGAAGAAGACACAGGCCAGCAGGAGCGCGACCAGCGGACCCGTGGTCGGTTGCGTGAGCAGTCTGCGGACCGTGGTCGGCGCTTTCAGCTCCGCGTACGGCGTGGACGTAGAGGGTGGCGTGGACGTGGCAGTCATGCGAGGTCCTTGTCGGAAGACAGAAGTCCTTGTCCGTCCCGGTCGGGCGGCAGGTGGACGAGGGGGCGGCCGTCCCGCGGCGGGGAGAGGAGGCCGGCCGCCCCACTGACGAACGGCATTGGCCGCAGGGGCAGTTGGCGGCGGCTCAGCCCCAGCAGTTCTCCAGGCCGTAGGCGGTGTCCTTGGAAGCGACCCCGTCCTGCGCCTTGTCGGTGATCAGGGTGACGCCGGTGTCGCTGTAACCCGACGCCTTCTTGCCGTCCTTCGCGTACGTCACGACGGCCTTGACGCCCTCGGCGGCCATCTTCAGCGGGTACTGCTGCGAGGTCGCGGCGATCTTGCCGTCCTTGACGGCCCGGGTGCCGGTGCAGCCGCCGTCGACGGAGACGATCAGCACGTCCTTCTCCCGGCCCTTGGCCTTCAGGGCGGTGTACGCGCCCAGCGCGGCGGGCTCGTTGATGGTGTAGACGACGTTGATGCCGGGTTCCTTCTGGAGGCAGTTCTCCATCGCTGTCTGGCCCTTGGACTGGTCGCCGCCGGTGTCCTGAGCACAGGCGACGTCCTTGTCGGTGGCGCCGAAGCCCTTGAGGAAACCGTTGTGCCGCTGAACGCCGACGGACACGCCCGGCGCGAGGTCGAGGGCGGCTATCTTCGCGGCCTTGCCCTTCATGGCGGCCTTGGCGTACTCGCCGATCAGCTCGCCGGCCTTGAGGTTGTCGGTGGCGAAGAGGGCGTCGACCGCGCTCTCCGGCTCGGTCGGGGTGTCCAGGGCGATGACCAGGACTCCCTTGGCCTTGGCCTTCTCGATCGCGGGCACGATCGCCTTGGAGTCGCTCGGGGTGATCAGGATTCCCTTCACTCCGGACGCGACCATGTTCTCGATGGCGGTGACCTGCCCGGCGTTGTCGCCGTCGAACTTGCCGGCCGCCGTCATCAGCTTGACGCCTTCCGCCTTAGCGGTCTTCTCCGCGCCCTCCTTCATCTTGACGAAGAACGGGTTGGTGTCGGTCTTGGTGATGAGGCCGACCTTGACCTCGCCCGAGCCGGTGCTCGTGCTGCCCGATCCCGATCCGGATCCACAGGCGGTCAGGGCGAGCGCTGCGACACCCGTGCAGGCAGCGGCTCTGAGCAGGGAGGAGGGCAGACGAGAGGTGCGTGACATGAACGACTCCTGCGGGATGTCGGGCGGGTGGCCGGCAGCGGGGCCTGCCGTCCCGCGATGTCAACGTTGACTGATGTCATCGTTGACACTGCTTGGCGAGGATGATGGACTCCGTTCCCCGGCAACGTCAATGCCCTTCACTCGTCACAAATCGGCAACGCCCCTCGGCGGCCACCCGCCCCGAAGCCGCTCGCCGGCATGCCCGGGTCATGCCCGATTCCGCTCCGGTTCCGCCCCTTTTCCGCTCCGCGCGTTCCAAGAGAAGAGCAGCCCATGAGCTCGCGCCAGATCACCGTCCTCGGCGAATGTGTCGCCGACGCGTTCACCGAACCCGCAGCTGCCCGGAACGAACTCGCCCTGCGTGTCCTGCCGGGCGGCGGGCCGGCCAACACGGCGGTGGCCCTGGCCCGGCTCGGCACCCCGGCCCGCTTCCTCGCCCGGCTGTCCGGCGACGTGTTCGGCCGTCTCTTCCGGACCCACCTCGCGGCATCCGGCGTGGACCTCTCGTACGCCGTCGAGGCCGCCGAGCCGAGCACGCTCGCCGTCGCCGAGCTGGACGCCCGGGGCCAGGCCACGTTCTCCTTCCACGCACAGGCCACCGCCGACTGGCAGTGGACGAGTGCGGAACTGGCCGGGGTCGACCTGGCCGACACCGCCTGTGTGCACACCGGGTCGCTTGCCCTGGTCAGGGACCCCGGGGCGGCGGTGGTGGAGGACTTCCTGGCAGCGGCCGCCCCTCGGGCCACCATCAGCATCGACCCCAACGTCCGCCCGCTCCTGGTGCCCCCGAGGTCTACCGCGCCCGGCTGGCGCACTGGTGCGGCCTCGCGGACGTGTTGCGGCTGAGCGAGGACGACCTGGACCTCCTCCTGCCCGGAACGCCGCCCGAGCAGGCCTGCGACACCTGGCACGCGGCGGGGGCGCGGCTCGTCGTGATCACGCGCGGCGCCGACGGCGCCCTGGCCTCACTCGACGGAGAGCGGGTGCGGGTGCCGGCGGTGGCGACACCGGTCGTCGACACGGTCGGCGCGGGGGACTCCTTCACCGCCGGACTGCTGCACCACCTCGGCGCGCACGGATTCCTCGGCGGCAGACTGACGGACCTGAGCCTCGGCGATGTCGAGGCAGCCTGCCTGTTCGCCGTGGAAGTCGCTGCCCTGACCTGCTCGGTTGCCGGGCCCAACCCGCCCTGGCAGGACCAGTTGGTGCCGCTCACGAGGGACGCCGCCGCCGTCCGGCACCTCGACTCCACCCGCTGAATCCCACGGACAAGGACGGAAGACCATGACGAAAACGCTGCTCGCCGAATTCACCGCCCGAGAGGGGATGGAGGACGAGGTCACCCGCCTGATCCGGGCGTACGCCCTGAAGGTACGCGAAGAGGAAGGCAACTTGGCCTTCGACGTCTACACCAAAGCGGCCGCCCCCCGCGCCTACTGGATCTTCGAGGTCTACCGGGACGAAGACGCCTTCCAGGCACATCTGAACGCCTCGTACGGCGCCCCGTTCAACGCCGCCCTCGTCCCGCTGATAGAGGAGGACGCGTCGGTACTCACGTTCCTCGAGGGCATCGACCGCACATGAATCCATGACGCCGACATCCGGATCGGCGGTGGCCGGGTGCCGAGATCGGCGGTGGCCGGGCGTCGGGATCGGCGGTGGCCGGGTGCCGGAATCGGCGGTGGCCGGGTGCCGGAATCGGCGGTGGCCGGGTGCCGGAATTGGCGGTGGCCGGGCGCCGCGGTCCACACCTGCTCCAGGGCGGTGCTTGCAGCCGGACAGATAACATCAAGGCTCCGGCATGGCTCCCAGCAAAAAGGCGACGATCATGGATCCGGCCGAGGTGACTCCGCTTCCCGCGCGCATCAGCCTGCGCGAGTTGCTGATGGCTCTGGGCGATTCGCTGGTCGAGGTGCAGGCCGCTCCCGCCGGACTGGACGTCGAGATCCGCGGCGTGGCCCTGCTCGACCCCGAGGAGCCGCCGGCCACTCAGCCGGGCGAGCTGGTTCTCGTCATCGGTGCCCGTGGCCGAGCCGCCTATCCCGCGCTGCGGGCCGCCGGGCGCGACGGAGCCGCCGGCGTCGTGGTCAAACTGGATGGTCCCGGCCAGGCCGCCGCTCTCAGCGAGGCCGCCACCGAGGCCGGGGTCGCCCTGTTCTCGTTGCGCGGCGAAGCACGCTGGGAACAGGTGAACGCGCTGGCCCGCGCCGCCCTCGATGACGCGCCGCCGGGCCACCGCGGCGAAGCCGAGGAGAGCGACCTGTTCTCGCTCGCCCAGACCACCGCCATCCTCACCAGCGGCATCGTCAGCATCGAGGACACCGCCAACCGGGTGCTGGCGTACTCCCGCTCCACCGACTCCGACGAGATCGACGACCTGCGGCGGCGGTCCATCCTCGGCTGGCAGGGACCGGAGGCGTATCTGGCGAAGCTGCGCGAGTGGGGGTGTTCCAGCACCTGCACTCCAGCGACGAGGTGATCAGCATCGACAGTCACCCCGAGCTGGGGATCCGCCGTCGGCTCGCGGTGGCCATCCGGTCCGGGGACCGGCAGTTGGGGACCATCTGGGTGCAGGAGGGCTCGACACCGCTGTCCGAACGCTCGGGCCAGGCACTGCTGGGTGCCGCCCGGGTCGCCGCGCTCCATCTGGTGCGCCGCCGCCGGGAGCTCTCCGAGAACCTGACGTTCACCCGAACCCTGCTGGCCGGACTTCTGGAGGGGAACACCGGGCCACAGCCGCTGGCCACCCACCTGGGATTCGACGCGACCCGCCCGGCCGCCGTCCTGGGCTTCTCATACGGAACCGCGGAGGTCGTCGCCGCACCGGAGCTGACCCATGCCGAAGTCACCAACCTGGTCTCCGTGCACATAGCCGCCCGGCATCGCAGCGCGCTGGTCACACAGGTCGATCCCCGCATCTACGTGCTCCTGCCCCAGTTGCCGCGCAGCATCGACATCGACACGCTGCGCGGCTGGGGCCAGGAGATCACCGACGCCGCACGCCGGCACCTGGGCCTGCCGCTGCGTGGCTCGGTCGGTTGCGTGGTGTCCACGCTCGGCGACGTCACGGAGTCGCGCCGGGAGGCCGACCGCATCCTCGACGCCATGCTGGGGGCCGACGTACACACCGCGGTCGCCGCCTTGCCGGACATCCAGTCGGAAGTACTGGTCAGCGAAGTGCTGACGCTGCTCTCCGGCCATCCCGAGATACGGGATCCACGGCTGACCGCCCTTGTCGCCCACGACAGCCGGCACCAAGGCCGCCTGGCGCAGACCCTTCTGACCTACCTGAATTCCTTCGGCGACGTACGGGCCGCCGCCGCCCAGCTGCATGTGCACCCCAACACGCTGCGCTACCGCCTTCGCCGGGCCGAGGACCTGACCGGTCTCGACCTGAGCCGTCCTGACCAGCGTCTGCTCGCCATGCTCCAGCTGCGGCTGCCGCCCGGCACCTGATCCCGCTCCCCCTCCGCATTGGCGGGCCGTACAGCCATCGGCGGCGAATTCGTCGTACTGGACAAGCCCGCTGCCCCATGACTCCTCATACGCTGGCGCAAATCTCCTCCCGCAAGTGAAACGGGCCGCCTCTCATGAGGAGGCGGAGCACAGCGCGGACGTGCGGTGACGACCCCATCACCTGTACGGCATCCGGATACCGCGCCCCGCGCCCTGAACGCTTTCGGAACTTCAAGGCCATGGCCCTCCCTCTGCCATACCGGCCTGCCCGTCCCCGCCGCCGAGGCGAGCGCCCCAGCAACCACGGCGGCCCCTCCCCCCCACGGCTTCCCAACCACTCAACGGATGGATGTCGACATGACCACACGTCCCCCAGGTGCTCCGGCCCCTGACACCGCCCCACCTGCCGACGGTCAGCCCCCGGAGCAGGCAGGTCTGAAGGCCGGTCTCAAGAACCGCCATCTGTCCATGATCGCCATCGGTGGTGTGATCGGTGCCGGCCTGTTCGTGGGCTCCGCCTCCGGAATCGCCGCCGCAGGGCCCGGCATCCTGCTGTCGTACGCGCTGGTCGCGGCCCTGGTCGTGTTCGTGATGCGGATGCTCGGCGAGATGGCCGCGGCCTACCCGACCTCCGGCTCCTTCTCCGCTTACGCGGACCGGGCGCTGGGCCGCTGGGCCGGGTTCTCGATCGGCTGGCTGTACTGGTTCTTCTGGGTCGTCGTGCTCGCCGTGGAGGCCACGGCGGGTGCCGTGATCCTGGAAGGGTGGGTGCCGGCCGTACCGCAGTGGGCCTGGGCGCTGTTCGTGATGGTGGTCCTCACCGCCACCAACCTGATCTCGGTCGGTTCCTTCGGCGAGTTCGAGTTCTGGTTCGCCGGCATCAAGGTCGTCGCCATCGGAGGCTTCATCGTCCTCGGCGGACTGGCGATCTTCGGCGTGCTGCCCGGCTCCGACCACGCCGCGACGGGCTTCGGCAACCTCACCGAACACGGCGGCTTCCTGCCGAACGGCTCCGGAGCGATCCTCACCGGCATCCTGCTCGTCGTCTTCTCCTTCATGGGGAGCGAGATCGTCACCCTCGCCGCCGCCGAGTCCCCGGACGCGCGGCGGCAGGTCGCAAAGGCCACCCGGAGCGTGATCTGGCGGGTCGGCGTCTTCTACATCGGCTCGATCCTCGTCGTGGTCTCCCTGCTGCCGTGGAACGACCCCGCCGTCGAGAAGAAGGGGTCGTACGTCGCGGCCCTGGACACGATCGGCATCCCGCACGCCGGCGAGATCATGAACTTCATCGTGCTGACCGCCGTGCTGTCCTGTCTCAACTCCGGCCTCTACACCGCCTCCCGCATGGCCTTCTCCCTCGGGCAGCGTGGCGACGCCCCGCGGTCCTTCGTACGGACGAACGCGCGAGGTGTCCCGCAGCCCGCGATCCTGGCCTCCGTGGCCTTCGGCTTCGTGGCGGTCGCCTTCAACTACCTGTGGCCGGACACGGTGTTCCAGTTCCTGCTGAACTCCTCCGGCGCGGTCGCGCTCTTCGTGTGGCTGGTCATCTGCTTCTCGCAGCTGCGGATGCGGGGCATCATCCTGCGCGAGAACCCGGAGAAGCTCGTCGTCCGGATGTGGCTGTTCCCGTATCTGACGTGGGTGACGATCGCGATGATCTCGTTCGTGCTCGTCTACATGCTCACCGACGACAAGGAGGGCGGCGGACGGAGCCAGGTCCTGCTCTCCCTGCTCGTGGCCGCTCTGGTGATCGCGATCTCGCTGGTCCGTGAGCGAAGGCGCCCGGCAAGCGCCAAGGACGCGGTCGCGCCCCGGTAGCAGCGGCCGCGGACGCCGCGCTCGGCTTTGGCCGAGGTGACGTGGGGTGCCCTCTGTTTGCCGGGAGGGGGCACCCTGCGTGCTTGTTTGCCCGGGGGAGCCGGCGAGTGACCGGAGTGAGACGCCGGCGCTGTCTCGTCAGAGTTTCTCGACTCGCACGGAGTGCCCGGCGAGGAGTTGATTCATGTCGTCGGTGTCGGAGGTGAAGACGGTCGCCTGAGCCCCTGCGCGGCTTCCCGCCCGGCCACGGCTGCCAGGATGGCGGCGATGGCGTACTTGTGCCCAGTCCGAGTGTGGTCGCTGCTCGTCGTGCCAGCCGTCGATGGCGGCGACGCGGTCCAGCGCCGCTTGCTGCTCCTCGTCCGTTACTGCGCCGTGCTCAACTTCGATACGTTCGGCCAACTCGCGCAGTCGGCCCATGGCGTCCTGATGAGCGGCGGCGACGACATAGCCGGACACCCCGCGCGCGTCGACGCGCTCCTTGATCGATTCCACCAGCTCTTCCGGCACAGCGATGGTGACCTTCCGGGTTGCCGTACTTCAGGTATGCCACGGGCCGCGTCGTGTGCCCGCTCTTCTCGGAACATCCGCTTCCGCAGCAGGAGGGCGTGAGATGCGGGCGTTCGCCCATGTCGGGTCAGGCGGTGATGCCGAAGGTCCCGAGACCAGGTGAAGCTGCCTTGACGGAGGACGGACTCCATCACGGGCGTGGCCACTGTCAACTCGCACTTTCCCGCACCTGACCCTCAGCGTTCTCGAAGCTCAGCAGTCTTCCGCGGATCGTCCGCGAGAATGCGGGCCGCGAGCTGACGTGCCTGCTCCTCCACGGACTGATCGTGGGTGATGAACAATTCGTACGCGTAGGAGCACGCACGCTCTCCCGGTGCCTGGACGTACAGGAACTCGACATCGACTCCCTCGGGGCTGGTGAACTCCTCGGTGACGTCGGGCTCCTTGCGTCGTGGCCAGACACCCGTGAGAACGCAGCCCCACTGCTCGAACCAGCCGCTGCCCGTAAGGGTCTGCTCAAGCAGCCGGGCAACGGTGTCTACCGGCTCTTCCCAGCTGCAGTCCGCTGCGGCCCGTGCGAGTTCGGCTTCGTACTGGGCAGCATCGAAGCGGATGTCCGCGGGCACGGCAGTGATGTTGCTGGTGTTTTCCCAGGCGTTCCAGATCACCCGGTCGTCCTCGCGGCGCATGGTGACGTACAGGGCGCCGCAGCAGCCGACGGTGCAGGTCGGCTCAGTGACAATGACTCTGCGTGGCTCCTCGGTGACCGCCAGAGGCCAACTCTCGGCCGGGCCTCTCCAGTGTCGGCAACTGAGTGCCACTCCTTCCGGGTGGACCCCCTTCAGAAGGTCTACGCCGTCGATCAGGGGGCGCACTTCGGCCCAAGGATCCGCCGCCCAGTCGTCCGGGATTCTGTGCTGCAAAGTCAAAATGCTGATCGCCAGCTGATCGGTCATACCCACATGATCGGCTGACGCCACGAAGCCGCATACTCATTTCCTGAGCGTGATCAGCCTCGGCTGGTCGTGCCGGGGCAGCCACCGCTCGTGTTCGAGAAGCTCGCCGAACTCACCACATGAGACTCGCACTGAGTGACACCGACACCGTAGACACAGCCAAGCTGAGAGCGATGACAGCGAACGCTCCGGATGTATCGGTCATTTGAGGATGGTCTGGAGTCGGTTCGATGACGTCAGCCCAGACCAGATCGCCCCACGGGTTTCCCTCTACGCCGAGGCGTTCCGCTGAACGGCCGTGAACCGGGTTGCACAAGACGGAAACTGAGACGGATGGGCACGCGGCGCTCGGGCGCCCGACTGGCCAGATCGCTGGTCTGGCAGCTTCGGCCGTACGAGCATGCTGCCCATGCGCCGCACTGATGACGTGGCCGACCAGGGTCTTCAGCCCGGCAGCGTTGACCTCAAGGACGATCTCTCCACCTGGGTTGCGGACCTTGATGCGCGCGTCCACGCCCATTCGTTACGTTCTGTCCGCTCCGCCGGCGGCACCCAGCCGCACCCTGTGACGCTGGAGGTCGACCTCGGTGACCTTCACCGTGATCAGCTCACCTTCGTCGACGAACTGATCCGGGGTCTCGACCGGCTCGTCAGTCAGCTCTGAGAGGTGAAGGAACCCCACAACGTCGGGAGCGAGCTGCACGAACACACCAAAGGGAACGACCTTGATGACCGGCCCGGTGAGAATCCGGCCGACCTGATCCGCGAACCGAATGAGTGGATCTTCCTGCAGAGCCTTCAAGGAGAGCGTGACCTGTCCGGAGCGCGTCTCGGCAATGATCACCTCAGCGGTGATCCGCT
The DNA here is from genome assembly GCF_050937045.1 of Streptomyces sp. CA-179760. Taxonomy (NCBI): domain Bacteria; kingdom Bacillati; phylum Actinomycetota; class Actinomycetes; order Kitasatosporales; family Streptomycetaceae; genus Streptomyces; species Streptomyces sp. CA-179760. The sequence goes on along the minus strand of NZ_JBNJLZ010000001.1, from coordinate 4,184,552 downwards.
GGCCGGCTTCGACTGCCTCGGAGGGGTGGTGGATCCAGCCCCACGTCAGGTCCGGCACCCGGATGAAGCCGGTGCACAGGCCGTCCGGTTCGCCATCGACGTGAACGAAGACTCCGAAGTTGTGAACCGCGGAGACTGTCCCAGCGACGACCTGCCCTCGCTCGAAGGCGAGGAGAAAGGATCGCAAGGCCGGAATCTCGCACGCCCTGGCGGAGAGGCGAAGCTGACCTTCGCGCCAACGCCCGATCTCTTCGGCGTTGATCTCCTGGCCGACCTCAAACAGCTCGGACGGATGCTCCATCCGACGCATCGACGCCTCGTGTCGAGGAATCCGACCGATCTCGGCCCCTCCGCCGACATCCACAAACTCCACCAGGATGTCCGCTCCGTCAAACCCGATGACCTTCACCGTTCTCACGGCCCCCGGCCAGAGCTGGTTGATCAAGGACTGCATACGGGGGTCAGGAGCCGGCTCGGACATGGCGGTGAGCCTAGTCGGCGCCGACCGCACTGGTTCCAACTCTCCCGGCCAGCTGCCGACCAGCGTGTCACGGCCCACCACTGCGTCCCGGACGAAGTGCTGCTGTCAGGCCGGTACTGAAGCTCGCTTCGTACAACAGGAGTTGGCACTGGCGATGACGGTCTCCACACCCCAAGCTGATCAGGTATCGCCGACGGGGCGCAGTACACGTCCTGCTCTCAGGCCAACACGATTTCCAACTGTGTTGGTGGGATGCGGGGCGGTGTGCAGGGGCGTTCACCTGCGTTCATGGACGGACGGCCCGTACGTCGTGTCCGGCGTGAGGTCGCCTGTGAACGGCCGTGAACCGGGCTGAATGAGACGGAAACTGAGGCGGGCGCCCCCGCCCTCCGGCACCACCGACCGGGGGTGAAGTCCCCTACTTGCCTTCTCGATGTCCTCGGCGAATCCCACGCCGGGCCGACCGGCTGCGTCGTCCGACCGGCCAGATCGATGGTCGAACAGCCTCGTCCCACGACAGGATGCCGTCATGCGCCACGCTGACGAAGAGTCCGAGCTGCTCAAGTTGACCCGCCGCTACGTCACGCCCGGCCAGCGGTACCTCAAACTCGGTGGCGGTCTTCTCTGGATGAGTGGACGTGAGCGCGCCAAATTCACGCGGAAGTTGGGAAAGGCTGCCAGTGACATCAGCCCCCGGGAACTGGGGATCCTGCTCAACGGAGGATGGCGCGAACGCACGACGGCAGCTTGGCTCATCGCCGTTGTCGACCGAGCCGAGTTCCGCGAACGCCTCGGCGAACTACTACTCGACAGCGAAGTACCCTTCGCGGGGGAGGCATACTGCGTCGCACTTGCCACCTTCGGCGCCCCTGCCGACGCCGACCTCCTGGTCGCCTACCTCGACCGCTACCTGCCCCGCCCCGACCTCGACTACGACCAGGCAGCTGCCCTCGGCGCGCTCTTGTTGCTCGACGTCAGGCTCGGCGCCAGCCAGGCGGCCCGGTTCCTCGTTTCAGACGGCCTCTGGCAGCAGTGGGTCGAAGGACCGCCGACCAAGGGCTACGACGCTCCCGATAGTTACCGCGAGTTCATCGGTCAACTTTGCGTAGTCGCTGATGCGAGCGCCAGAATCTGCACAGCAAGGAGCCGATGACCCTTGGCGCGGAGACACCTGATCCGTCCGCACCACGAGGGTGGTCACCCCCAGTACCTTCACCTCGGGAAGCTTGAGTCTCCTAGGCGAGTTGGGCGTCTGAACTGTGAGGGAGCGATCTGACGGCTCCTCGGGCGCGGATAGCTCGCTGTCCCCCGACGTTCCCTGCCCAACCTGGCACGCATCTGGCACGAGCAACTGCCGGGGTCTAGTGGGAACTGCTCAGGACGCCGGCCGTGCGCCACGGGGCTGAATGAGACGGAAACTGAGACGGCAGAGGCGATGGGCTGTCCCGGTCCGCCAGGTCGCGAATCATGAGCAGTTCAGGATCCAGGAAGCTACTTCTCTGACGCAAGCGCGAGCGGTTGCCCGGCGGCTGGTCGGCGGGCGTGGGCGAGGGCGGGGCGCTGCTGTCGGGCGGCGAGCGGCAGCGCGTCTCCATCGCCCGCGCGCTGCTGAAGGACGCGCCGATCGTGCTGCTCGACGAGGTCACTTCGGCCCTGGACCCGGTCAACGAGGCGGCCGTGCACGCCGGCATCGCGGAGCTGATGGCGGGCCGGACCGTGGTGCTGGTGGCGCACCGCATGAGGACCGTGCGCCGGGCCGACCGCGTCGCCTTCCTGGACGCCGGGCGGGTGGTGGAACAGGGCAGCCACGAGGAGTTGTTGCGGCGCGCCGGCCGGTACGCCGCGTACTGGGACCTGTCCCTGGCGGGGGCGGCGCGGGACTGAGACGGCCTTGCACGTTGTCGCCCCGGCCGCGCAGGGCCTCGGTTGAGATGGCAGAACGGGCCGCCGGGGTTCCGAAAAGGCACCCGACGACCCGTTCTCGCATATATGCCCACGTTGTAGGCCGGGCTCGTCCTTCCTGCGCGGACGCGTGGTGCGCCTTCAGGAGGGCTACCCTGCGGCGGTTTACTCGGCCTGTGAGCCATCCCCAGGAGGGGCGCAGGTTCAGCCGGCGGCGGACAACATCGCGCCCAGCAGCGCGGGTGCGATGACCAGCCCCGATGCGCGGGCCACGGTCGTGTTTCCGAGCCTCTCGGGCATCCGGCGCACCGCAAAGGCCGCGACCAGGGCGAGCGGAAAGACCACCAGGGCGGCCTCGTCGAGGCCGACACCGTGACCGGACAGGCGTCCGACACCGGTCATCGCCGCCACTCCGACGAGCAGCGCGAGCAGCACCGACCCCGCTCCGAACCACCGGCCCTCGAGGTTCTCGACGACTTTGCCGAAGCTTGCTCCGGAGAGCTTCATCCGCACCGAACTCATCAAGGCCGCGCCCAGCACGCCGAACCCGGCGACGAGGAAGGTCCACTGGAGGGACGTAGCGACGGTCTGCATGGCGCGTCTCCTTTCCTCAGAGCTGGCTTACCAGCAGTTCTTGACGACCTGGTCCACGCCCAGGATCTCCATCGCGATCGCGCCCATGCCGGTTCCGGACTCCTCGAAGACCTCCATGATCGCCTTCTTGAAGCTCTTCTTGCCGCGCTTCTTCTTGTCCCGGATCTTCTTGACGACCTTCTTGATGCCGCCGAGCTTGTCGATGGCCTTCTTGACCTTGTAGATCTTCCCGATGGCCAGGAGGTTCGAGCCCACGGCCAGCAGAATTCCCCGGGCGCAGCCGCCGGCGTTGAACTTCATTGGCTGGACGCGGCCCTCGCCCGCCGTCTCCCCGAGGCGCGTCTGAAGCCACTGCTCGGTGGCTTCCTGCCCCTGCTCAAGCACCTCTTCCGGGATCTCGCTGACGATTTGGAGTGCCTCCTCCAGACCGTTGAAGGCCGCCTCTTCCTCCAGGTTCTCCAGCGCTTCGAGGCCGGTTTCCACCTCGGCAGCCGCACTCACCGTCGACATCGCCGGGGCTTCGCGCTCGGTTGCCGTGGCACTCGCCAGCGGCGCCGCCACCCCCAGCGCCACAGCCCCTGCGGTGAGTGCGGCGATATCGCGGAGCCTCTTGTTCCACTGGCTGTTCCCTTTGGTCGAACGGGTTCCAGCCATGGATGACGTAGTCACGTCGTCGTTCCCCTGTTTCTGATGCTGTTGTTGATCAACAGTTGGTCAGATGCGTGTCACGCCGTATGAGCGAACCGTGGGTCAGACGGTCGCAGTGATCGGCTCGACATGTAGACCTTGTAGTGAACATGCCTCTCCAGCAACGGTTTTGAGGAAGTCCTGAGCAAGGGGGACAGGGGGCAGGGGAGTTCGCTTGGCTCCCTTGGCACGGGCAGGCTGCGGTTGGAGACCTACTGGCTCTGCCGGGCTCTGCGATCCGTTGAAGAGCCCTTCCGTCAGGAACGGTGAGAACGTCCCGCCGGGGTCCCCTGTCCAACCCTGCATGAGCCGCTGGGGTCTCCGGGAACCTTGAGTCAGAGGAGGTGGTCGGCGCCGCCGACCCCGATCGAGCTGGGGACGCCGAGGCGGCGGCCGGCTGGGTTGCACCACTCGACGTGCTGCCCCTCGGTGTCCATCGCGCCATTGCCGTTGCGGGAGGTATCCATGACAACGCCCGTTCCGGGAACGCCGAGACGGGTGAGTCCCGTGGTGATCTCGGTGGCGTAGGCGCAGCAGACGTCAACCGCGTCGAAGTTGGCGATGTTGACCGCGAAGCCTTGTACGTGCGCGATGCCGCCCGCTTGTCCGGTCCCGGTAGATGCTTGCCACTTCGGTCCTAGCTGATTGCCAGTGGCCGTGGTCGTCCATCGGATCGGGTATGGGCATGGAGTGCAGAGGCCGTGCAGGCTTCCATACGCTGAGAACTGCCGTCGTCAGTTCCCCTGCGAGCTTTTGCCCGCTCTCGCCTTCGGGCGGGAGCGGGCATCTCGTCGTGTCCGGGGTCAGTGAGCGCCGGTCTGTCGCCGAACGCCAGCGAGCGCCTTCCCCCAGGGATACGCCTGCGGGTTCCCCCGCTTCGGAGGGTGCGACTGGTATCCGTCCGGGCCATCGAGGACCAGAATGCCCTGCTCGCGCAGGACAGCAATTGACCGGGCCACTGCTGGCTGCGCGCCCTGAGCCTGGTTGAAGTAGGGCATCGCTACGACTGGCACGCTCATGTGCACCGCTTCCGACGGGATACCGATGGCGACGGTGTCCGAGATGCCGGCCCCCCACTTGTTCAACGTGGTGCACGACATCGGCGCGACCAGCATCGCGTCGGCCTTCGGTAGGGCGTCCTTCTCCCACGGCAGCTTGTACCGCGACCGAACAGGGTGCCCGGTCAGCTCGACGAGTTCCTCCATGCGCGGCTCCCACCAGGCCGCTGCGGACGGGGTGAGGATGAGGCACACGTCCCAGCCGTCGGCCTGCGCGGCGCGGACGCCGTCGTCAATGTGCTGGGTCGGGCCGGCGGCGCAGGCGATGAGGTAGAGCACTTGGGTCATGCCCGCAGTCCACAATGCCCGGCGAGCGTGCGCAAGGCCGGTCCGGGGTCCCGGGGCACGCGGACCACGTCCTTGACGAGGTTCACCGTCTCCGGGCGTCCGCGCACCTCCTCGGGTGCCAGCTCGTCGGCCTGGAGCAGGGCTGCTGCGGCGGCGCCCTTGCGTCGGGTCAGCAGCGAGGCGCGCGCGAGGGCGACCCGGTGTCCGGCCTGCCGCTCCCGGGTCATCCCAGCGAGCGCTTCGGGCCTTGCATTTTCTGCGGCTTCGAGCGCGGACCATCCGTCCTCGAAGCGGAGCAGCACGTCCATCCGGTGCAAGGTGACGTTCGTCGGCCCGAACTGGGTGTAGTCCTCGTCCAGGTCGGCGCCCTGCCGCGCGGCCACGTCCCCGGCCTCGGCCACGTACCCGCCCGCCGCCGCCACGCGCCCGGGGGTCCGCTCCTGGGAGGACTCGGCGAGCGCGGCGGACAGGTACAGCATTCCGAGGGTGGACAGGCCGAGCGCCCCGTCGACTGCTGCGGCCGGACGCTGTTGGTAGACGAGGCTCTTCGCGACCCGCCGGGCCGCCGCGCCCATCTGCACCGGGTCACCGGACCGCTCGGCGGCGACCAGCGCCCGGTCAGCGGCGAGCGCGGCCGGGATCGCCGTCGCCGCACCGTACTTGTGCAGGTACGAGGTGACGAGCTGGTACACGCGGGAGAGCAGCGCGTGCGCCTCACCCTGCTCGCCGACGGGCGCCGCGTGCACCGCCCGCCCGGCATCCCCGATCAGTGCGGGCAAGTCCCGGGAGAGCGCAGCGTAGTGGCAGGCCTGGAAAGCCACGCAGCAGTAGTCGAGGCGACGTTGCAGAACATCCCGCGGGGGCACGTCGTCGTCGCGGTCGGGGCCGTACAGGGCGTCGATGACGCGGAGGGCCTCAGCGGGAGGGGCGCTGTCTGCGGGCTGCTGGGGCGCAGTGTCGGTCAAGAGCTGCTCCAGGGGGACGCGGAGGATCTCGGCCGCGCGAACCAGTACCGAAAGCCGCGGGTCTTGTTGGCGCTTGCCGCCTTCGATGTCCTGCACCCAGCGTTTCGTCTGGCCCATGAGGTGGCCGAAGTCCGACTGGGTGTAGCCGCGCTCGGCTCGCCAGTAGGCGATGCGCCGGCCGATGCCTGAAGTGTCCATCCCAGCGCCCCCGTACAAGGCACGCACTTTGCGTGCCCGCCTCTGTTGTACCGCGCCCTACGGTCCCATGTGTGAGGTGGACCACATGCGACTGGGGAGGCGCGAGCATGAACAGCGATCACAGCCATCTGGCCTTTCGGCCGATCGAGGCTGCGCCCGGCGTGCTCATTCACTCCACCGCTGACCGGCGGTTGGCCTCGGAGCACTGGCTGTTGGCAACACTTCCGGCACCGAGCCGTGACCGCGCCCGGCTGGAATGGGACCAGCACCAGGTGACGCTGCTGCCGCTGGGCACCCTGTTCTCCGCTGTGCGGATCCCCGGCCGCCTCCTCGTCGCCCTCACCGGCATCACCGAAGACCCCGAGCTGGACCAGTTCCTGCGCGAGACCCTCGACGGCGGCCCGGTCATCTGCGATCCGTACTTCCGCCGGTACTACGCCCTGGTCCCCGCGAGCATGCCCAGAACCTGGCACCAGGCCCTCGACGACTGGCGGGTCATGGACGTGGACTGCCTGGGCCGCGGCAGCTACCTCGGCGTGCCGAGGGTGGACGCCGTGCAATGGACGCGTCCCCGGGCCACCTACTGGTCGGCGCCTTTGGACTCGCCCTCGACGCTGTGCTCGCCCGTCGAGGTCGCCCGCGTGATCGCTGCCGGACGGCACTGCATGCCCGCGGAGCCGGAGGCATGAGCGGCCGCGAGTATCCGTCGTCCGTCGACGCCCCCTGGGCCGCCGCGTTCGAGCGCCTGGCGGACCACTGCATGACGTGCCCGACGTGCACGGCCGCTGACGACCAGGGCGCGAACCTTCGGCTGACGTGCCCGGAAGCCGTACGGCTGAGCAGGGAATGCCGGGACGCGCGCCGCGGCGCCTGACCCAAGGAGACTCCCGCCCCCGGCCCCAACCCTGGACAGGTCGAGCGCCGGGGCGGGCTCGTCAAGCAACCGAAGAAGAGAGGAAGAACTCTTGTTTGCTCACTCCGACCGGCTCCCGACCGGGACGCCTCTGCCGTCCGGCGCCGCCACGCCGTCCCCTTGGGGCGTGCGGCGCATGGCTCCGTATCCGGCGATGACGTCGGGCTACGCCCGCGTCGAGCTCGACCGAACCACCCAGACGGCTCGCTACTTCGACGCCGACGGCCATGTGCTGGAGATGGGGAAGCACGGCACCAGCAGTGGCACGAACCCGGCGACCAACACCGGTAACCCGTCAGACGGCTCCGGCGGCGGTGGCAGCGGCGGCGGTGACCAGGACACCGGGAACGACACCGACCAGTGAGCGATCTCGGTCCGGTGCTGGTCGTCACCAATCTGGACGACCCCACGGCCGGTGTGGTGATCAGTGAGCTGCACGACCGGGGTGTCCCGGTCGTGCGGTTCGACTCGGGGGACTTCCCCCACGCCCTGTCGGTCACGGCCACGATCACCTCGAACGGCGTGGAAGGAACGCTGTCCACGCCGTCACGGACCGCCGGCCTGACACAGGTCCGGTCCCTGTACTACCGCCGGCCTTCCGGCTTCAACTTCCCGCACCTGGACGAGCAGGATGCCCGGTTCGCGGTCGCTCAGGCCCGCTACGGTCTGGGGGGAGTCCTCGCGTCGCTTCCTGCCTGCCTGTACGTCAACCACCCGCACCGCATTGGGGACGCCGAGTTCAAACCGTCCGGCCTGGCCGCCGCTGCGGCTGCGGGGTTCCATCTCCCGCCGACGGTCATCACCTCGGACCCGGATGTTGCGCGGTCGTTCATCAAGCAGCACGCATCCGTGATCTACAAGCCTCTGTCGGCGCCGCTGTACCGCATCGACGGGGCTTCCTGCACCGTGGAGGTCGCCGAGGTGGTGGCCGATGACATCGATGAGGCCGTCTCCGGCACCGCGCACCTGTTCCAACAGCGGATCGAGAAGACCGCGGACGTACGCGTGACCGTCATCGGGGACCGGGTGTTCCCTGTCCGCATCGACTCGGACCTGTTGGACTGGCGCACCGACTACAGCCGTCTGCGCTACTCCGTGGTCAGCCCGCCGCCCGGCATCGTCGACGCCCTGCCCGCATACCTGGCCCGCTTCGGCCTCGTCTTCGGCGCTTTCGACTTCGCCATCGACGGCGAGGGGCGATGGTGGTTCCTGGAGTGCAACCCGTCCGGGCAGTGGTACTGGCTGGAACCGGAGACCGGCTTGCCGATGGTCGCGGCCATGGCCGACCTGCTGGAAAGGAAGATGCGTTGACGACCGTCATGGACTCCGCAGCCCATCGCCGTGCGCTGGCCGGCCGACTCGCCGACGGCGGCTTCCTGCGCACCCTGCCATGGCGCGCGGCTGTCGAAACCGTGCCCCGCCATGAGTTCCTGCGCGGCGGTTTCTTCGATCAGGTCGAAGGCTCCGCACCGACCGCCTGGCGCCCGGTCCTGCCCGACACCGCCGGCTGGCTGGAGCGCTGCTATGCGGATGAGTCTCTGGTCACTCAGATCGCCGGGACCGTCGTGCCGGACGACATCCGCGGTGAGATCCTGCGCACCCCCACATCGTCCAGCACCATGCCGAGCCTGGTCCTGCGGATGCTGGAGGAGCTCCAGGTCGACAACGGCAACCGGGTGCTGGAGATCGGCACCGGCACCGGATACTCGACCGGGCTGCTGTGCCACCGACTCGGAGACGAGTGGGTGACGTCGGTGGAGGTGGACGCGGAGGTATCCAGCAGGGCGAGTGCTGCCCTGGGTTCCTGCGGCTACTTCCCCGAGTTGGTTGTCGGTGACGGCCTCGCCGGGCACAAGGACGGGGCCCCGTACGACCGGCTGGTCGCCACCTGCGGGGTGCTGGAGGTGCCGCACACCTGGATCGAGCAGACCGCACCGGGCGGAGTCATCCTGGCCACCCTGTGCGGGTGGCTGTATGCCTCGGAGTTGGCCCGGCTCACTGCCGACGACGACGGGGTGGCCCACGGCAGACTGCTCGGGGGCAGATCTCCTTCATGCTCGCCCGGCCGCAGCTGCCGCCCCCGCTCGGCATGCTCCCCGACCTCGACGACGGCAAGGAACGCGAGACCGTCACCGGGGCCGACGTGCTGAACAACTGGAGCGCACGCTTCGTCACGCAGCTCGCCGTGCCGGGCGCCCAACGGCTGACGATGCAGCGGGACGGGCGCACTGAGAACGTCATGGTTGACGTCGGCTCCGGTTCGTGGGCCGCGGTGTACGAGGACGGCGGCCGGTGGCTGGTCCGGCAGGGCGGGCCGGAGGCGCTGTGGGACCGCGTGGAAGAACAGCTCGGCCGCTGGCGCACCGCCGGTGCACCGGAGCTGGAGGAGTTCACCGTCACCGTTACCCCGGAGGGCCAGACGATTCGCTGGTAGCCGAAGGGAGCGGAGCTCTCGCCCGCCCCGTTGAAGTCAGAAGTGCGTGTCAAAGGCCCCGGACCAAGATCGGTCCGGGGCCTTTTGGCTGGTGCCCCCGGCAGGATTCGAACCTGCGACACCCGCTTTAGGAGTTTTCCCTGGATGAGGCTGTGACCTGCGGAGATGTCGGCTGCGGGGTGTCTGGCCTGGGAAAACACCCCTCCGTGGTTCTCGCGTGTTCACGGGACTTCCCGTCCTTATATGTGCTGAATCCGTTCTGCGCGGCACCGCCCTGTGGGCATCGACTGGTCGTGCAGACAGGGCCACTGACAGCCCGTCCGGTTCTGGTAGAAGATCGCGTTCTATACGGGAGAACCGCACGCTACTAGGCTCGGTTTTCGGCAAGCGCCGGGTTCTGGGTGGGGGTGTCGGTCGGGGCCGGGATGTCCTTCCCGGCGTTCTCCGGCGCGCCGAACCAGGCCACCGCGACCGCGCCCGAGACCGCCAGGACGAAGCCGGTCACCGCCAGCCAGGCGAAGCCGGGGCGTGAGGCGTCCCCCAGCCACCAGACGCCGATCATGCCGGGCAGCACGGTCTCGCCGACCACCAGCGCCGCCGTCGCCCCGTTCACCGAGCCGATCTGCAGCGCGACGGTGTGCAGGTACATGCCGCCGATTCCGGCGACGAGAATGGCGTACAGGGCCGGGTCGGTGAGCAGCGTGCCCAGGTCGAACGGATCGATCCCGTTCAGCACTCGCACTCCCACGCCGAGCGCGCCGAAGCCGAGACCGGAGAGCAGACCGGCCAGGATCGCGGCCCGGGCGCCGAGCAGCCGGACCAGGACCGTGCCGCCCGCCATCAGCAGCAGTGAGATCGTGAGGAGCCACCAGTGGGTGGTGATCGGCGTGTGCCCGCTGCCCTCAGGGCCCGCCGCGCTCGCGAGCAGCACCAGCGCCGAGCAGACGACTGCGATCGAGGCCCGCTCCGCCCGGGTCAGCAGGATGCCGAGCAGCTTGACGCTCAGGACGGCCGTGATGATGAGGTTGGCACTGATGACCGTCTGGGAGAGGAACAGCGGCAGCAGACGGGCGGCGAGCGCGCCGAGCCCGAAGCCGACGAAGTCCAGGACTGTGCCGACGACGAACTCCCAGGTCATCGCGGCCTGGGCGGTGGAGGAGAGGCTGGGGCCGCCATACGCGGTGACCTGCCCGGTGGTGTGCCCGGCGGCGGCCGCCTCGCGGCGGGCCGACTTGCGGGAGCCGACGGCCTGGAGGACGGAGCCCGTGCCGTAACAAATCGAGGCCGCAACGGCGGTCAGGAGTCCTATGAGCACCGAGCACTCCGTTCAGGGGGTGGTTCCTGGCTGTTCTCCCTGCCAGACGAGGCATCGGCCGCTCGCGTTGCGCGGACCGGGTCTGAGTCGAGACGGACGTGAAGAAGGCCGTCCGGCATCCCGCACAGGACGCGGCGTAACGATCAAGCGGAAACACCGAGCCGGCGGTCGAGCAAGAAGGCCACGCCGGCCTGGCAGCCGGATCTGTTGGGTGCGGACTCTCCGAACGGGCTTGAGCTTGGTGTTCGCCATGCTGTGGAACCTACTGACAGCCAAAGCCACGGCTACGACGAACAGCGCGCCCACTCTGTGGAGGTGAACGCGCTGGTCAGACACTGTGCCCCCCGGCAGGATTCGAACCTGCGACACCCGCTTTAGGAGTGGGATTGGATCTTTGCCGGGTGGTGCGTGGCCGTGCCGCGTAGCGCTGTTCTGCCTGATCAGCGCTATGCGGTACGGGGAGGAGAACCAGCATGTGACGGCTGGTCCCACGCCGTCCGCTCACGCATCGCTCACGCGTGTGGGAGGTTCTCACCTGCGACCGAGGGGCGTATCTTGGCGCGCCACGGGGGAGGGCGAAGGCGGACGAGCACGCTGTCGGCAATAGCGTCGTCGGCGAGCTGGGCGGGTTCGTCGCGGGGCGCGCTTGCTGAACGGGTCGACGAGACCCTCTCTGGCCTCGGCGTGCACCCGGCCCCGACCTCTCCCGCCGCCCAGGCGGTCCTGCGCCTCGCACTAACCCGACTGCCCGGGGAAGGGCCCCGGGCTGGAGGACCTACCGGGCTTGGCTGCGTTCGGGCAGTAGTGACGTGCCGCTGCCCGAACCTGCGAGCGGGGTCGTCGACGACCGCGTTCAGCAGGCAGCGGTGACGGCGTCGGTCCGCAGGGGCGCGGCCGTCTTCGCGGTGATCTCGTCGAGGGGGATGCCGGGTGCGGTCTCGACGATGGCGAGGCCGTCGGGTGTGATGTCGAGGACGCCGAGGTCGGTGATGATGCGGTGGACGCACCGTTCGCCGGTGAGCGGCAGGGTGCACTCGGTCAAAATCTTCGGGCTGCCGTCCTTGGCGGTGTGCTCCATCAGGACGATGACCCGGCGGGCGCCGTGGACCAGGTCCATCGCCCCGCCCATGCCCTTGACCATCTTTCCGGGGATCATCCAGTTGGCCAGGTCACCGCGTGCCGACACCTGCATGGCGCCCAGCACCGCCGTGTCGATGTGACCGCCGCGGATCATGCCGAAGGACAGGGCCGAGTCGAAGAAGGACGCGCCGGGCAGGACGGTGACGGTCTCCTTGCCCGCGTTGATGAGATCCGGGTCGACCTCGTCCTCCCTCGGATACGGGCCGGTGCCGAGGATGCCGTTCTCCGAGTGCAGCACCACATGCACGCCGGGTGGGAGGTAGCCGGGGATGAGGGTGGGCAGGCCGATGCCGAGGTTGACGTAGGAGCCGTCGGTGAGTTCGGCGGCGGCGCGGGCGGCCATCTGGTCGCGGGTCCAGCCCCGGTGCGTGTCCATCGTCGTGCTCATGCTCGTACCGTCCTCTTCTCGATCTGTTTGTCAGCGGCCTGAGCGGGGGTGAGCTCCACGATCCGCTGGACGAAGACGCCGGGGACGTGGACGGCGTCCGGGCTCAGCTCGCCCGGTTCCACGAGCTCTTCGACCTCGGCGATCGTGATCCGGCCGGCCATCGCCGCGAGCGGGTTGAAGTTGGCCGCGGCGCGGCGGAAGACCAGATTGCCGTGCCGGTCCCCCCGCCAGGCCCGGACGAGGGCGAAGTCGGTGGTGATGGCGTGCTCCAGGACGTGTGGTCGGCCGTGGAAGTCGCGGGTCTCCTTGGGCGGGGAGGCCACGGCGACCGAGCCGTCCGCCGCGTGCCTCCACGGCAGACCGCCGTTCGCGACCTGGGTGCCCACACCGGCCGGGGTGTAGAACGCGGGGATACCCGCGCCGCCGGCGCGCAGCCGTTCGGCCAGTGTGCCCTGCGGCACCAGCTCCACCTCCAGCTCGCCCGACAGGTACTGGCGGGCGAACTCCTTGTTCTCGCCCACGTAACTGCCCGTCACGCGGGCGATCCGGCCGGCGGCGAGCAGCACGCCCAGCCCGCGGCCGTCCACGCCGCAGTTGTTCGACACGACCTCCAGGCCGGTGGCGCCCTGCGTGTGGAGGGCTTGGATGAGCACCTCGGGGATGCCGCTGAGGCCGAACCCGCCGACGCCGAGTGACGCGCCGTCGGGGATGTCGGCGACCGCCTCCGTGGCGCTCGAACAGACCTTGTCCATGGGTGAGAGGGCCTTTCTGCTCCTGCTAGGTGCCTACGGCGTCCGAGATGGACTTGACGCCGCCGTGCGCGGTGAGTCCGCCGTCGACCGGGATCTCGGCGCCGGTGATGAAGGACGACTCGTCGGACAGGAGGAAGACCACGAGCGGGGCGACCTCGTCCACCGTGCCGGTGCGGCCGAGAGGTGTCTCGCAGATGTTCGCCTCGCGGAAGGCGGGCGCGGCGGAGGTGGTCATCTCGGTCTCGATGAAGCCGGGGTGGATCGTGTTGACCCGGATGCCGCGCGAGCCGAGCTCCGTGGCCGCGGTCCTCGACAGGCCGCGCAGCGCCCATTTGCTGGTCGTGTAGGCGACCGGGTAGTGGGCGGTGAGAGCGGCGGTGGAACCGACGTTGACGATGGACGAGCCGGGCGGCATCAGCGGCGTCAGGTGCTGGATGGCAAGGAGCGGGCCGGTGACGTTGACGGCGTGGACACGGGCGAAGTCGTCGGGGGTCACATCGTCCAGGCGGGCGCGCCAGGTGATGCCCGCGTTGTTGACCAGGCCGTGCACCTGGCCGTACGACTCCCTCAGTTCGGCGGCCAGCTCCGCCCAGTGCTCCTCGTCGGTGATGTCGAGGCGGCGGCAGCCGGGGGCCTCGGTCACGTCGGTGGCGATGACGCGGGCGCCCTCGCGGGTCAGAGCCTCGGCCTCGGCGGCGCCCTGGCCGCGCGCGGCGCCGGTGACGACGACCACCTTGCCGAGGAGCCTCTTGGGGCGCAGGTCGTTCACGGCCGCTCCCGGCTGCGGCGGCGGGCGGTCGGCAGTGGCTCCGGATTCCTGCCCGCGACCACGGTGTTGGAGACGGTGCCGATGCCCTCCACGGTGAGGGTGACGATGTCTCCCGGCTTCAGTGGGGGCGGGGACTGCTCGCCCCGGACGCCCCACAGCTCGGCGAGGCAGCCGCCGTTGCCGCAGGTGCCGGAGCCGAGCACGTCGCCGGGGCGGACGACGGTGCCCCGCGAGGCGTAGGCGACCATCTCCTCGAAGGTCCAGCTCATGTTGGACAGCAGGTCCTTGCCGACGACCGCGCCGTTCACCGAGGCGGTCAGCGCCAGGCGCAGAAGGCCGTCGGTGTCGCGGTACGGCTCCAGCTCGTCGGCGGTGACCAGGTACGGGCCGAGGGTGGCGGCCGTGTCCTTGCCCTTGCACGGGCCGAGGCTGACCTGCATCTCGCGGTACTGCAGGTCGCGGGCCGACCAGTCGTTGAAGACCGTGTAGCCGATGATGTGGTCCCGTGCCTGTTCTGGCGTCAGGTCCCGCCCCTCCCGGCCGATGACGGCGGCGACCTCCAGCTCGAAGTCGAGGACTTCGCTGCCCGGCGGCACTGGGACGTCGTCGTGGGCGCCGATGACGGCGTACGGGTTGGTGAAGTAGAACGTCGGGGCGTCGTACCAGGCTTCGGGCACCCCGTCGACGCCGTTCACGGACCGCCGTACCCCTTCGACGTGTTCCTCGAAGGTGACGAAGTCCCGCACGGTGGGCGGCTGAAGCGGTGGCAGCAGCCGCACCTCGGAGACATGAGGGCCCGGCGGGACGTCGAGCGTGGCGGCGCCGGCGCGCAGGAGCGCGTCGAGTCCGTCGCCGGAGCTGATCAGCTCCGTGAGCGAGCGCGCGCCGGGAACAGGGTGGAGGGTGCCGTCCTCCTCGACGACGGCGACCCGGCGCTGGTGTCGGTGTTCATAGGTGGCGAAACGCATGCATGGCTCCAGGCTCCGGCGGTCTTCGACAGCGGTGGGAACCGGGGACGCGGCAAGGGCGTCAGGGCGGTGACAGGGCCACCGCGTCCCCGGGGTTCGAGGGGGTCAGACCGGCGGGGCGACGAAACAGCCGCGGTCGACGTCGTTGAAGGACTCCTTGGCGACCAGTTCGTTCATGGGGTTGGCGGTGCCCCACTGGTCGGCGACCTCGGGCTCGGAGAGGTCATAGACATGGGGGTGCCAGGTGTCCTCGTCCAGCAGCTCCAACTCCGTCGTGTACTCGACGGTGTTGCCGTGCGGGTCCAGGAAGTACGTGAAGGTGTTGTCGCCCGCCAGGTGCCGGCCCGGGCCCCAGACCTTCTTGAACCCGGCCCGCAGCACGCGGCCGGAGCCGCGCATGTACTCGTCCAGGCCACGCATCTCGAAGGACACGTGGTGCAGGGAGGTGTGCGGGCCCTTGGCGATGGCCATGGAGTGGTGCTGGCTGGAGATCCGCATGAAGTGCATGACGTCACCGACGTACGGCGAGCTGAGCGTGTCGGAGTGGCGGAAGCCGAGGTGGGTCTCGTACCACTCACGGGTCCTGTCGAGGTCCGGCGAGTTCAGCACGACGTGCGACAGCTTGACCGGGATCGACTCCTTCTCCTCGATCTTGCGGTGCTGCCGTACGTCCACATCGGCGGACACTTCGATGGTGCGGCCGTCGACGTCGAAGAAGCGGAAGCCGTACCCGCCACCGGGTGTGTCGATCTTGCCCGGCTGGGAGATCAACTGCACGCCTCCCGCGAGGAGTTGTTCGGCGAGGGTGTCCACGTCCGCCGCGCTCGCGGCGCCGTACGAGACGAGATCGAGACGCTTCTCGTCGGCCTTGCGCAGCCGTACCACGTACTGCTCGGGGCTGCCCTCGGCGGCGAGGAAGGAGATCCCGGAGTCCTCGGCGACCTTGGTCAGGCCCCAGACACCGGCGTAGAAGTCGAGCTGCTTGTCGTAGTCGGGCACGGCGAGGTCGACGTGCCGCAGATGGGTGAGCAGGCGTGCGCTCATGGCGGGTTCTCCTGTGCGGGGGTCAGGTGAGGCGCAGCAGCGTTGTCGCGTTGCCACCGCGCACTGCGTGGAAGTCGTCGTCGGGCAGGCGTGCGGCGCGCAGCGCGTCGACCGGGTCCTCGGTGCCCATGTCGAAGGGGAAGTCGGAGCCGAGCAGCACCCGGTCGGCGCCGACCGCGCCGATCAGTGCCCGCAGTACCTGCGGGTCGTGGACCAGGGAGTCGAAGTACAGGCGTTTGAGGTAGCTGCTGGGGAGGTGGGCGCAGCCCGCGCCCGCGTCGGAGCGGGCCGACCAGGCGTGGTCGGAGCGGCCGATGTGGGTGGGCAGGTAGCCGCCCCCGTGCGCGGCGATCAGCTTCAGTTCCGGGTGCCGGTCCAGCACCCCGGAGAAGATCAAGTGCGAGAGGGCGACGGCGTTCTCGGTGGGCTGGCCGACGGTGTTGGACAGGTACCACTGGTCGAGACGCTCGTCGAGCGTGCAGCC
This sequence comes from Streptomyces sp. CA-179760, assembly GCF_050937045.1. NCBI lineage: Bacteria > Bacillati > Actinomycetota > Actinomycetes > Kitasatosporales > Streptomycetaceae > Streptomyces > Streptomyces sp. CA-179760. The sequence continues at coordinate 4,168,172 of NZ_JBNJLZ010000001.1, read as the reverse complement.
GAAGGGGTGCAGGAAGAGGATCGCGCCCGTCTCCTCGGCCCGGGTCCAGAAGGGTTCGTACGCGGGGTCGGACAGCTCCCGGCCGGGCGCGTGTGAAGAGATCTCGACGCCCAACAGGCCCATACCCATGGCGAGTTCGAGCGCGCGCACGGCCTGCTCCGGGTGCTGCAGGGGGGCGAGGCCCAGACCGTGCAGTCGGCCGGGCGCCTGGGCGCAGTGCGCGGCCGTGGCCTCGTTGGCCACGCGGTACACCTTCTCCGCCGTCTCCTCGTCCGCCCAGTAGTGATAGTGCGAGGGCGACGGGCTGACCAGCTGGACGTCCACACCCTGCGCGTCCATCGCGGCCAGTCGTACGGCCACGTCCGTCAGCCGCGGGATGCGCTCGGCGACCATGGGGCCGCTGACGGCCTGGGCCGCGGGCCCGTTGCGGCGGGCGTCGAGGGCCTTGGCCTCCGCCAGGCCCGGCAGGCCGGCCACCAGGGCCTCGACCTCGGGGATCAGGACGTGCGCGTGTACGTCGACGGTCGGGGAACAGCGCGCGTCACCGCTCGACGAGGGACGGCGGTCGGGCTGGGGGTGCCTCCCAGCGGGATCGGAGGGAGGGAGGGACGTCACGGCAGCTCCTTGAGCGCGGTCATGGTGGCGTCCATCAGCCCGGGCACGTCACCGCGTACGCCGTCGAGTTGCCACTGCCCGATCTGCACGGACGCTTCGACGACCAACCGGACCCGATCGATTCGCCGCTCGTAGTAGCGCCTGAGCAGGTCCTCGTCCCACGCGGAACCGCTGGTCAGCAGCTGGGACAGCACCCAGGCGTCCTCCAGGGCCATCGCCGCGCCCTGAGCCAACGTGGGCGGGCAGCAGTGCGCGGCGTCGCCGACGAGGACGACCCGGCCCCGGTGCCAGGACCCCTCGACCAGCATCCGTTCGAACCAGGTGTAGTTCACCTGCGCCGGGTCGGTGATCGATTCACGGATCTCGTCCCAGGCGCCGCCGTAGCCCTCAGAGAGGCGGCGCATCTCCTCCGCGTAGGTCTCGGGTGGGATCGTGGCACGGTCGCGGCTGGGTTCCACCAGGTAGGCGTAGATCGTGTCCTCGCTGGTGGGCGTGTAGCCGGCGATGTAGCAGGGCCCGCCGTGGGAGAGGTGGCTGTGCTCCACGCCGGTCGGGCGGGGCGCCGGGACACGCCAGATGGCCATGCCGGTCGGCTCGGGTTTGGCGTCGATACCGATGGCGGCGCGGGTCGTGGAGTGCAGGCCGTCGGCGGCCACGACGAGGTCGTAGCGGCCCTCGGTGCCGTCACTGAGGCGGACGGTCGCTGACGTGTCGTCCTGGGTGAGGATCTCGGCGGTGGTGCCGAGCCGGACGTTCGCGCCGGATGCCCGGACGGCGTCGACAAGGATGCGTTGGAGCACCGGGCGCTGCATGCCCATGGTGGCGGGGAGGTCGTCTTCGCCGGTGCGGACGGTTTCGCTGACGTGGAGCACGGTGCCGTCAGGCGTCGTCAGCCCCAGGGAGTCGCAGCCGTGGCCGTGTGCGCGGACCTCGTCCCAGACGCCGGCCTCGCGCAGTACGCGCAGGGCGTTGCCCTGAAGGGTGATGCCGGAGCCACGTACGTTCCAGTCGTCCTTGACCTCGACGAGGTCGACGTTGATGCCCGCCCGCCGCAGCAGCACGGTCATGACGTTGCCGGAGGTGCCCCCTCCGATGACCAGGACTCTCTTTCCTTCCATGGTCAACTCCTTTGTTGGGAAGGTCACTTGACGGCGACGGGATTGACGGGGGAGCCGACGGCTCCGGTGATGGGCAGGGGTGCGGCGGTGAGCCAGAACGCGTACAGGCCGTCGCGGGCGCAGTCGTCCGCGAGGGCGTCGGGATCCCACATCTCGCCGATCAGCAGGCCCATGTTGGGGATGACGACCTGGTGCAGCGGCTGGAAGGCGCCGTCGAACTCGTTCGGCCGCACCTCGAAGCCCCAGGTGTCGGTGGCGATCGCGGCGATCTCGCTCGCGTGCAGCCAGCCGGCGGTGGTGAAGGACAGACCGGGAGAGTCTCCGCCCGCGTACTCGCCCCATCCCTCGCGGCGGGCGCGCGTCAGCCGCCCGGTCCGGACGACGACGATGTCCCCGCGGCCGACGGCCACGCCGTGCGCCTCGGCCGTCGCGGTCAGGTGTTCCTCGGTGATCGCGAACCCGTCCGGCAGTTCTCCGCGTCCGTCGCCGATCACGCGGCCGACATCGAGGAGGACTCCGCGCCCGGCGACGTACGGCGCCATGTGCTCGATGCCGGTGACCAGATCGCCGTCGGAGGTGACGACCTTCTCGGCCGCCCGCCCGTTCCACGCCTTGCCGTGGTCGAAGATGTGCCCGAGCCCGTCCCACTGGGTGGAGCACTGCAGGGGCATCGCGATCACGTCGTCGGCGCCGCCGATGCCGTGCGGGAAGCCCTGGTTGCCCAGCGCCGCGTCCGTGCCCGTGTCCAGCATGGTGTGGACGGGGTTGGTGCGGCGGCGCCAGCCCTTCTGCGGGCCGTTCATGTCGAACCGCTGCGACAGCGAGAAGCTGACGCCCCGGCGGACCAGTGCCGCGCCCTCGCGGCGCTTGGCCTCGTCGAGGAAGTTCAGCGTGCCGAGGACGTCGTCCTCGCCCCAACGCCCCCAGTTGGAGCACCGCTTGGCGGCCTCGGCGATCGCGCCCTCGGCGTCCGCGGGGTCGAGCAGGGCCGTCACGACGCGGTCCCCTCGGCGACGCAGCGGGTGCGCTGCACGCCCAGCCCGGTGATGGAGCCCTCCATGACGTCGCCGTCGCGCAACAGCCGTCCCCAGTGCATGCCGTTGCCGGCCGGGCTGCCGGTGAGCACCAGGTCGCCGGGCAGCAGCCGGGAGGTCTGGGAGATGTACGACACCAGCCGCGCGATGCCGAAGAGCATGTCCTCGGTGGACTCGTCCTGCATCGTCTCGCCGTTGAGCTTCAGCGTGACCCGCAGGTCACCCGGGTCGGCGATCGACTCGGCGGGCACGATCCACGGGCCGAGCGGGGTGAAACCCGGAGCGTTCTTGCAGCGCAGCCAGTCGGTGCCGATGGCCTTCATGTCCGGGCGGAAGACGGTGGCGCGGTCGGTGAGGTCGTTGGCGATGGTGTAGCCGGCCACGTACTCCAGGGCCTCCTCGACCGTCACCCGGTGGGCGGGCCTGGCGATGACTGCTGCCAACTCCAGCTCCCAGTCCGGCTGTTCGGCCCAGTCCGGAAGTACGACGTCGTCGAAGGGGCCGGTGATCGCGCTCGGCAGACCGGTGAACACGTACGGCAGGTCCTCGGCCGCCCGCTGGTCCATGACCGCGGCGACCTCCGCGCGTGCCTCCTCCACGGTGCGAGGGTCGTCGGGGGCGCGGTGGGCGACCGCCAGGTCGATCACGTGCTGCCGGTAGTTGGCGCCGGACTGGAAGACCTGGCGGGGCTCGACCGGCGCGTGCGCCCGCAGGTGCTCCAGCGGTCGCCAGTCGGCCGTCTCGTCGGCCGCGAGCTCGTGCAGGCGAGGGAGCATCTCGTCCCAGCGATCGAGGATCCCCCGGATCGTCAGGGCCGGATCTCCGAGGGCCGTGCGAAGATCCAGCACGCGCCCCCCGGGGATCACAAGACCGGGGAAAGACGCCTGGTCCGGGGCGGAGAGAACGCCAAGGGCGAAGGGTCCGGAGAAGGACGCGGAAGCGGCTGCGGGTTTCACGGGAATGTCCTCCAGATTGCGGTGGGACCAATGTGACCCCCACCGCGTAATCTGGGAAATAGATTCTTTAGATGTTGATCATCTGTGGTGTAAATGTTGCCGCCCCAAGCGGCCTCGCTCTGGAGGCGTCGTGTCCCTCTCCGGCCTCGATCTCAATCTCGTCCTGTCCCTGCGGGCCCTGCTGGAGGAACGCAACGTCACCCGCGCCGGGCAGCGCGTCGGGCTCAGTCAGCCGGCGATGAGCGCGGCCCTGGCCCGCCTGCGCCGCCACTTCGACGACGACCTGCTCTCGCGCGTCGGCAAACAGTACGAACTGACCGCCCTCGGCCGCGCCCTGCTGGACCGTACCTCGACCGCCTGCGACCTGCTGGAACGAGTCTTCAGCAGCAGGGCCGACTTCGCCCCGGGCAGCGAGGAGCACGAGTTCACCCTGCTCGCCTCCGACTACGCCGTCGTCGCGTTCGGCGCCGAACTCGCCCGGACCGTGCACGCCGAGGCCCCGGGGGTACGGCTGCGCTTCCAGCGGGCGCCCCTCGACGTCACGGAGGACACGGCACCGCTGCTCAGCACGGCTGACGGGCTTCTGATGCCGCGCGGCATCATCAGCGGCTTCCCCGCCGTCGAGCTGTTCACCGACCGCTGGGCCTTCCTGGTCGCCGAGGCCAACGACGAGGTCGGCGACCAGCTGACCATGGACGATCTGGCACGGCTGCCCTGGGTCGCCTACCAGCGCGCCTACGACGCCCCGGCCGCCCGGCAGCTGAGCATGCTCGGCGTCGATCCCCGCGTGGAGATCTTCGTCGACAGCTTCCAGGCGCTGCCCTTCCTGATCGCCGGCACCCGCCGGATCGCCCTGGTGCAGCAGCGCCTGGCCGAGCAGCTGCGTGGCGTGGCCGCCGTACGCCTCATGGAACCGCCCTACGGGGCGGTCCCTCTCCAGGAGGCACTGTGGTGGCACCCGGTGCACACCCACGACGCGGCCCACATCTGGCTGCGCGAGACCGCGGCCCGCGTGGGAACGGAGCTGGCCGCTTCCGAGCCCGGCCGTATCGCCAAGGTCGCACCGAGATAGCGGGCTCCTGCAGGCGCCAGGCATCCAAGGCCCGGATGATCCACATCTTCGATATCGATCGGATGAGGGCTAGGCAGGACCTGCCCGTTGGCCCATAGTCGTCTCCACCCGGCGCCGGAGCCACACCATCCCCCGCTGCCGGGACCGCACAGGCGCCCGGCGAGCCGACCCGCCGCGACGCCCGGCAGTCATCGGCACCCCGCTCCGAACCTGCCACGGGTTACGGGACGGCCCAACCACGACGGCCGCACCGCCCCCTCCCCTCCCGACCCGCCACGTGGAGTTCCCGCATGCCTGCATCCGTGCCCCCGCTCCCTTCCCCGCCTCCCGCAGCTGTCGCGGACGCCCCGCCCGAGCAGACCGTCGTGTCCGGCCCTGGCCACCGGCTTCGCCTCACGCTGCTGATGGCCGGTGCCTGTCTGCCCATCCTGGGCGCCGTGCTCATCGCCCCCGTCCTGCCCCAGATGCAGGACCACTTCGCCGACGTGCCGGGCGCCGACGCGCTCGTCCCCATGGCCTTGACCATCCCCGCCCTCTCCCTGGCGCTGCTGGCCCCTTTCGCCGGCGTCCTCGTCGACCGGCTCGGCCGCAAACGCCTGCTCGTCGTCTCGACCGTGCTGTACGCGATCCTCGGCACCGCCCCCTGTGGCTGGACTCCCTCGGCGCCATCGTCGCCAGCCGAGCCCTCGTCGGTGTCGCCGAAGCCGCCATCATGACCTGCTGCACCACGTTGATCGGCGACTACTACTCCGGCCGGCAACGCGACCGCTATCTCGCGATGCAGACGATGTGCGCCTCGATCTCAGCGACGGCCTTCTTCGTGCTGGGCGGCGCGGCCGGATCGGCCGGCTGGCGCGCACCGTTCTGGGCCTACGCCGTGAGCCTGCTGCTCGCCCCTGCCATGGCCGCCTTCCTGCCGCGGCCCCGATCGGCCGACCGCGCCAACGAGCCCTCCCCCACCGCCGCGGAACCGATGGCCAAGCGGCCCTTCCCCTGGCGTCCGCTGGCCGGCACCTGCGCGCTGACCCTCTTCGGCGCCATCCTCTTCTACACCGTCCAGGTGGAGATGGCATTCCTTTTGAACGACATGGGCGTCAGCAACCCCGGCGTGATCGGACTGGCCACAGCCGGCTCCAGTGCCGCGGTCGTGATCGGCGCCGTCGCCTTCGCCAAGGCCGACCGCCAGCCGCAAGCCTGGCTGCCCACCGCCTTCGGCCTGTCCGCCCTCGGCTTCGCGGTGATCTGGCTCGCCCCCAACCCCGTCGTACTGACCGCCGGCGCGGTGATCAACTGCCTCGGCAGCGGCATCATGCTGCCGAGCCTGCTCACCCTCGCCATGTCCAAGCTCCACTACGCCGACCGCGGCCGCGGCACCGGCCTGTGGACGGGCTCCTTCTTCCTCGGCCAGTTCGTCTGCCCGCTCGTGGTCCTCGCGCTCGCCTCCGCCGTCGGCACCCTGGCGAACGCCCTGGGCGTACTCGCCCTCGCCGGGGCCGTCGCCACCGCCGCACTCGGCCTCGCCGCCCGGCGCCGCCGGACGGGAGCCACCCCGGAACCGATCCAGCAGACGGCGGGCTGACCTGCCACGGCGCCGATCCAGCACGGAAGCCACACACCCGTCGAGATCGGCATCGCGGATATCCCGGCGATGCCGATCGCCACGCGTTCCACCGGAGAAACGAAAGATGCCGACGCCGACCCTGATCGCCGCCATCCGCCGCAAGCCGGGCATGACGCACCAGGCGTTCCTGCACTACCTCCAACACGTGTACGGCTCCCTGGCCGCCGCGAACCCTCTTCGGATGCGACGCTGACTCGGCTGCCCAAATTCCGTGCGGGGTGACGATGGGCGCGGAATGCTCGTCCGTGCGGCTGTTGTGCTGTCGTACGGACGTGGGGTGATGCGGGTGAGATGCGGCCGAAGGGGCTGCCGGAGGTCCCGCAAGGGAGCCTGGCAATTCGACTCTGCCCATCGACTGCACGATGCCCAGCTTGCGGCAGGCTCGCTTGAACCCGCAGTCGTTTCCATCCACTGGGTGCATGTGGAGCGGGCGTGAGGTGTCATAGCCGCATCGCTCACGGAAACGGCCCCGGACGAGGAGTCCGAGGCCGAGAGGAGCCCTCCCTGGGGAAGAAACCCCAGGTCAGAGCGGTAAGGCGTTGTGCCCCCGGCATGATTCGAACCTGCGACTTCCGCTTTAGGAGTTTTCCATGGGTGGGGCTGTGACCTGTGGAAACGTCGGCCGTGGGGTGTCTGGCCTGGGAAAACACCCCTCCGTAGTTCTCACGTGTTCACGGGTTCCCGGCCTCATGTGTGCTGAATCCGTTCTTCCGGCAGCTTCAGACGGGGGATCGGCTGCTCATGCAAGTGCTTCTGCGGGGTGGACTCGTGCCGAAACGTGGTCGAGGGATGCGCCGTATGCCCGGCTGGTCACCGTTCGGCTTGCAGCCCCGGGAACAGGGTGCGAGCCCGGTGGGGGTCGGGAGCGATGAAGACCCCGTCGGCCGTGACGAGGTTCGCGTCAGGGTCCGCCTGAGTGGTGATCGACCCGTTCACGAAGATCTTGCGGCCGTCCGTGCCGGTGACGCGGACGAGGATCCGCAGGGGTGTTTCCAGTGGGGCCGGGCGGTGGTAGCGCATCTGGAGGGAGACGGTCAGGCCCGGCATCCCGGCTGCTGCGCAGGCACGGCCCATGAGTTCGTCCAGGAGCATGGCGCTCATGCCGCCGTGGCCGTAGCCGGGCGGGCCTTCGTGGGCGATGCCGAGCGTGCAGTGACCCACCAGGCCGTCGGCGGTGGGCGTCACCCGCACGGGCGGGGCCAGTGGGCTGCCGACCCCGGTGACAGGGCTGTACATGCGTGCGCCCGAGGGAAACTCGTCCACCTCGGGGATCTCCGCCCGCGAGCGCCGGCGCCCCGTCAACTGGCCGGTGACGTGACGGACGCCGTCCGCCACGCGGTGGAGGGTGTCCGGGGAGGCGGCGGTGCGGACGGTGGCTTCCACCAGGGCGCGCAGTTCGTGGCCGAGGCGGGTGATGGCCGCCTTCTGGTGTTCCAGTTCCTCTACCTCGTCTGTCGCTCGCGTGGGGTCGGTGGCCATGCCGGTGGGCGGCGGGTCGGTGAGGGAAGTGTGCATCGGGTTTCTTGGTGCGGTGGGCTGATGGGGTGCGGGATGGGTGGGGTCAGTCATTTTGCCCGGACGAAGACCGGCTTCAGGTACTTCTCCGGCAGCGCGGTCGGCAGGTCCTCCCAGTCGATGACCTGGGAAACGACCTTCTCGGGGGCGACCTTGCCAGAGGCGGCGAGTTCGAGGGCGTCGGGGATGTGGGCGCGGACGTTGTCGCGGGCGATGCGCAGGGTGACGCCGTTGAGGTACATGTCGAGCAGGGGCAGCTCGCCGGGGCGGAAGTGGTTGCCCGCCGATTCGCAGATCCCCTCCGGACTCAGGGACTTGACGGTCAGGCCGAGCTGGTCGACGCGGCCGGTGGCCTCGACGGCGATGTCGTAGCCCTGGGGGATCGGGTCCAGGGCTTCAGCGGTGGCGGCCCCGAAGGCGCGGGCCAGGGTGCGGTGTTCGGGGTCGGGGTCGACGTAGAGCACTTCGGAGGCGCCGAGTGCGCGGGCGATGTCGCACACGTACAGACCGATGCTGCCGCGGGCGACGACCAGGACGCGTGCTCCGGGGCGGGCCTTGAGGTGGGGGGCGACCAGACGCCAGGCCAGGGACCAGTTGTCACTGGCGGAGGCCATGGCGACCGGGTCGATGCCGGCCGGTAGCGGGACGAGCATGGCGTCGGCGTAGGGCACGCGGACCAGGTCGGAGAAGAGTCCGCCCCAACTGCCGCCGATCGGTGCGCCGTACATCGCCATGTAGGGCACGGCGGTGCAGTGCGCGGTCAGCCCGGCCCGGCAGCGCTCGCAGGTGCCGCAATTGATGGACCAGGGGACGACGACCAGGTCACCGGGGACTACGGCGGTGACGGCGTCGCCGGTCTCGACGACCCGGGCGACGCACTCGTGGCCCAGGGCGAAGGGCGGATCGATGAAACCGTGACCGGCCAGGATGGAGGAGTCCACGTCGCAGGAGGTGGCGGCCACCGGGGCGACGATCGCCTCTTGGTCGGACTGGAGTTTCGGGTCGGGTGCCTCGCGCCACTCGACGGTGCGCTTCGCGACATAGGTCAGTTCACGCATCGGTGCGCTGTCCCTTCGCCAGTGCCACCAGGTCGGTGTAGCGGATGACGGAGCCGCCCGCGCCCCAGGTGCCGTCGGGCTGTTCGTGCATCAGGACCCACACACGCAGGGCGTCGTCAGAGGCGAGGCCGGCCGCGGCCAGGACGGTCTTCGTCGCCTCCTCGACCAGGCCCGCCTTGCGGCGCTCGGACAGGGCACCTTGCGGGACGGTGACCTCCACCAGGAAGCGCGGCGCGTCGTCCTCGGCGGTGACCTGGGCACGTTCCGGCAGTTCGGTGAGGTAGCTCCACGCCTGGGCGCGGAAGAACGCCGTGTCGGGTGCGCCCTCCCAGCGCAGCAAGACTGCGGCGAGGTCGCGCTGGATGCTCTGGCGGCCTTGTTCGGTCAGGGCGCCGACCGGGGCCGTGAGCCGGATCATCGGCATGGGCATACCTCTCTTCGTTTCGTTCGACTCTTCGCTCGACGCCACAGGTCTATGACAGTCGTTATAAGCGACGGTCACGCTAGACTATGACGGTCGTTATATCCAGTGGGTCGGAAGGGATCGTGTACGTGACCAAGTCCAGTCCGGCGGCGCGCGAGCGGATCGTGGCCGGTGCGGCCGACATGATCAGCCGGCGCGGTCTGAACGCGACGAGCATCCGTGAGATGGCCAAGCACGCCAGGGCGCCGCTCGGCTCGACGTACCACTACTTCCCTGAAGGCAAGCAGCAGTTGGCCACCGAGGCCGTCCGCTACACGGGTGAGTGGGTCGCGCGCCGTCTGCGCAAGGAGCTGGAGGCGGGGCCGGTCGCCGGGCTGCGGGCGTTCCTTGCCCTGTGGCGCAAGATCGTCGTCGACAGTGACTTCAGGGCGGGCTGCCCGGTTCTCGCCGTCTCCATCGAGGAGCCGTCCACGGACGAGACGCCCCCCGCCGTGGTGGCCGCCGCCGACGTCTTCACCGCATGGGAGAGCCTGCTGTCCGACTCGCTGCGCGAGCACGGCGCCGAGCGCGAGCAGGCGGCACAGCTCGCCACCCTCGTCGTCGCCGCTGTAGAGGGGACCGTGGCCATGTGCCGCGCCAAGCGCAGCATCGAACCCCTCGACCGCACCGCGGCGCAACTACAGGCGCTGATCCTCGCCACGATCAAGGACTGAGCCGGCCCGCGCTCGACGTCTTGGGTTTCAGGCGCCCAGCGCGGCGCGGACGGCCTTGATCCTCTCCTCCGTGAACACCCCGCTGTCCAGGAGCGGGAGGACGGACAGTACGCCCCCGGACGAGCCCCAGCTGCCCTCGTCGATCACGCGGAAGTTGACCCACCACGTCGGTGCCGGCTTCTGCAGTCCGCAGGCCGCCGCCAGTGCGGCCAGGACACGTTCGATGACCTGGGCTCGTACGTCCGGCTGCCAGGCGGCGTCCATGACTGCGATGTCGATCACCATCACGTCGAGTTCCTGGTCGGCGTCCGAAAGCAGCCGTCCGCCGATCGCCATCATGTCCTGCTCGCGCTCGACGAAGTGCACCTGGAACCCGACGCGGGCGGCCGGAGCCGGCTGTCCGACCTCGGGCACCAGCACCGCGTCCGTCAGCGTCTCGGCCAGCTCACGGCGCTGCTCCAGGCCCAGGCGCCCCTTCGGGGCGTTCACGGTAATGATCGTCACAACATCCTCCTATGACAGTCGTTATAGACGCTGGCAGACTACACCCGCCTATAACGACTGTCATAAACGGCGGTGTGAGCGTTCAGTCGGAGATCACGGCGGTGCGGTGGATCCACTCGCTGCCCTGTGCCGCCTTGTGCAGGAAGGCGGCCACGTCCGCGCGGCTGATCGTCGGGTTGCCTTTCATCGGCAGCCGGTCGTCCGCCCGGTAGGTGCCCTTGGCGGGGCCGTGGGTCAGCCTGGTGGGGTACACGACGGTCCAGTCCAGTCCGCTGGAGCGGATGCTCTCGTCCGCGATCGCCTTGTCGGCGTAGATCGACCGCAGCAGCGTGCCGTAGATCAGCTTCTGCGCGCTGCTCGACCAGCCGAAGGTGTGGCCGACACCGAACGAGGACAGCCACACCAGACGGGAGACACCCGCTTCTCCGGCCGCGCCGATCACCGCCGTAGAGGCGCGAGTGAAGAGGCCGTCGGCGCGTACCGAATTGCCCCTGCCGAGCGCGGAGACGATCGCGTCGTGCCCGGCTGCCGCGGAGGCGAGGTCGCGGTGCGAGGTGGCGTCGCCGGTAACCGTTGTGACCTGCTCGGCCAGGTCACCCAGGGCCGCCGGATTGCGGACGAAGGCCGTGACCGAGTCGCCGGATCGCACGGCCAGGTCGACGACATGACGACCGGTGGGACCGGTCGCACCGAGGATCAGCAGCTTCATGATGGAGGCTTCTTCCGTGGGCGATTTCAGGAGAGGTCGGCGAGGTCTTCGTCGGTGAGGGTGATCGCGGCGGCAGCCATGTTCTCCTCCATATGGGAGAGGGACCCCGTGCCCGGGATGGCCAGGGCCACCGGCGACGAGGCCAGTAGCCGGGCCAGGCCGATCTGAGGGACGGTGGCGCGGTGCCGGGCCGCCACCTTGGCCAAACGCTCGTCGTCGAGTTCCCGACCGCCACCCACCGGGAAGAAGGGCACGAAGGCGATGCCGGACTCCTCGCATGCGGCCAGGAGGTCGGCTTCGTCGCCCTGGGCGGCATGGTTCTGCACGGCAGTGACAGGTGCGATGGCGCGAGCCTCCGTGAGATGACCGGTGTCGACGTTGCTGAGGCCGAGGTGACGGATCAGGCCCTGCTCACGCAGCGCCGCGAGCGCCTCGAAGCGCTCGACGAGGGACTCACCGTGCGGGGGTTCCATGGCGCCGATGCGCAGGTAGACCAGATCGAGACAATCCACGCCCAGGCCGTCGAGGTTGGCTTCGACAAAGCCGCGCATGTCGGCCGGGGCGCCGTGGGAGAGGCCGTCGGGGCCGATGACGGGGCCCACCTTGGTGGCGATGACCAGGCCGGACGGGTAGGGGTGCAGGGCCTCACGGATCAGGGTGTTCGCTCGCACCGCACCGCCGGCGCTGAAGTAGAAGTCGGCGGTGTCGATGTGGTCGACCCCGAGTTCAACGGCGCGCCGTAGTACGGCACGGCCGGCCTCGGGGTCACGGGCGGGACCGCCCATGCCGGCCTTGGACGGCAGGCGCATGGCGCCGAAGCCGAGCCGGTTGACGTCCAGGTCGCCGCCGATGCGGAATCTGTTGCTCATGGCCTTGAGCCTGCAAGGCCCGGCACCGGCCGACGAGCCCGTGGCATTTTGCTGCCACCGGCACAATGGACGTATGCCACAGGTCATGACGCTTCGCGGTGATGTTGAGCTCTGGGCGCGGATCAAGCCCTTGACGGAGTCCCACGACGCGGAATGGGTCAACGTCGCCCGCGACCTCGACACCTGGCCCGGCGCGCGTGAGGCCGCCCGCCTGACGATGCGCCGTGACGGGGCGGTTCAGGCCCGCAAGCTGTACAGCCCCGCCGTGCTCGCCGACGAGCGCGACCGGGAAGCCCTGCACGAGATGGCCGCCCACGGTATGCGGATCAGGATCACCGGCACCCCGATGTCCCGGGGAACCTTCTTCATCGACCGGCGAACCATGATCTTCACCAGCCCCATGACGTCCGCCCCGACGGCCCGCGGACATCGCACGTACACCATGAGCGCCGCGCCGGCCCTGGTCGACGGGGCATACGCGCTGTTCGAAGCCGCTTGGGAGAGCGCGACCGACCTCGCGGCCTTCCTCAGTCCGCAACGGCCCCTGATCGACGCCCAGACCGGCAGGGTCCTGCGCGCCCTGACCTCCGGCGCCACCGACGAGACAGCCGCACGGGAACTCGGCATGTCTCTGCGCACCTACCGCCGCCGGGTCGCCGAACTGCTCGTCACCCTCAACGCGGGCTCCCGTTTCCAGGCCGGAGTACGCGCGGGCGAGTTGGGCCTGATCCGCGGGTGATCGCCGCCATCAACCGACACGCTCAGCCACAGCCGTGGGCAGCCGTAGTCGACCACCATCCCCTACAGGCGTTGTAATTGCTGTACAGCAGTGACCGCTGGCGTTTGTTCGTGCCCGTGGTGTTGTCCGTGCGGGTCAGCGCCACCTGGCACGTTCCTATCTCTCACTCGTGCAGCGATTGGGAGCGGCGGGGTGTTGACCTGGGGTTTCCAGGCGATATGTGCGCTGACCAGCGAAAACTACTCGCGGTAGTTCTCACTAATCTGCGTCATTTCCCAGGCTCATGTGCCCTGGATGTGCCCTCTCGCGGGTAGTCCACCAGCCGCAGCTGAAGCGCCGCCCACCTCGGGGGCATGGCCGGTCACTGAGGCGGCTTGACCAGGAAGGTGGTGCTGGGGTCGACGTCTGCCGCGCATGCGAGGGTCGGCAGTTCGTGGTCCGGCAAACCAGCGAGTTCCACGGCCGCTCGGCCCAGGCTATGCGCTGCCCGGACCGACTGGCCGTCGGCGACAGCGGCGTAGAACCGAGCGGCGTACGTGATCGCGTCGCCGTCGCCGATCTCGTCAGCCATGCCGATGGCGAAGGGCACAGCTTCGACCAAGTTCTTGATCTGGGCGGCGGAGTGGCAGGAGTTCAACAGGACCAGCAGCGGCGGGTCGTCGGTGGCCTTGATGGCGCTTGCGAAGGCCCGATCTGTAACGATCGCGCCCTCGTGAGGCTCGTCGAGGTCTTGCTCGAAGACGATCAGATCGGTGTCACTGTGGCCGGAGAAGTGCACCACGTGGGGGCGGAACCTGGCGAGGCCGTCGAGTAGATGCTCTGTCGTAGCGGCAGGGTGGACGTCCAACTCGACGAGGTCGCGGTGCAGGGCTCTTTCGACCGCTGTCCGAATACGCGCCTGCTCGCGGCTTACCCGCAAGTCGCCTTCCGATGCGGCACCCAGCATCAGCACGCGCAGCTTTTCCGGCTTCGGCTCCCGCAGTTGCCGCAACACGATGCCGACCTGTTCTTCGGTCGTGGCCAGGCGGCCCTGGATCTTCTTACGCTCGGCCGTTGCCCGACGCTCGGCCTCCTTCTGCTCACGCTGACGCGCCCGCTCGGCTGCCTTCTGCTCGGCCTGCTCTGCCTTCGCCAGCTTGACCTGCAGGTCTGCTGCTCCCTTTCCGTACTTCGCGGCCTTGGCGCTCCAGGAGGCAGCGTCACGAGCCGCAGTGTTCGCCTGGTCCTCGTACCTGTCCGCCTCCCGGAGCTTGCTCCGCGCCGTGCCGGCGTTCTTCGACTTCGCGGCAGAGGTGCGAGCTTTCGCAGCGGCGGCGCGCTTGTCGGCCTCCTTACGGCGATACTCGCCGGCCTTCTTCTCCGCGTCAGTGCGTGCCTTGTTCTTGCGTTCCAGCTGACTGCGGTAGTAGCTCGCATTCATGCCCGTAGCCTCCCGAGGTTCTCGTACCGCCACGCTACGGACGACCACTGACATCGCTCTCCCCAACCGCCTCTTCGATTCGCACGCGAACATGGCGCGGTCGCGATCACGAATGCGGTGGTGCCGTGCTGCCTCGGATGACGAGCTGGGTAGGTACGACGACGTCCTGGTCGGTCTCCTTGCCGCGCAGGACGTCCAGGAGTATGCGTCCGGCTAGTTCGCCCTGCTCAGGACGGGCTGGCGGACGGTGGCCTCTCCCGTCCGCCGGGCGATGGCCCCTAGTCAGGTCTTTCTCTGTGCCCGGGCAGGACCCGAACCTTCGACACCCGCTTTAGGCGTTTTCCCTGGACGGGATTTGACCTGCGAAAATAGCGACTGTAGGGCGTCTGGCATGGCACCATCCAAAAAAAACTTGGCCGCCTGTGCCGTTGGCGCAGGGAGGAGGCGACCGTCCTGATCTTGGCGTAAGGTTCGCCGAGATTGCCACGGGATCACGGAATCGTCATTCAGGCCCCGGCTTAGCTGAAGCGTCGAGCCAGGGGAGAACGAGAGGCTCTTCCCCTCACCCACCTCTGGCGAGGCGGTACACGATGTCCCAACCCTTGTGCGTGATGCGTGCATCATCGTTAGGGGTGGGGGGCCGGCCCAGGAGGTGCTCCCGGTTTAGTCTGGCGACCGCCTGGCAGGTCTTGGGGCCGTAGTGATCGCTCTCGACAACGAGCTGTTCGAGGTACCCGGCCCGCTTCAGAAGTCTCTGCAACTGTACGACGTTCGCGTGGATGCGACCGGGCGCAAGGCGCCGTGGGAACGCCGGGACCATGAAGTGCCTGCGGTCGGATTGGAGGGGGATGCTCAGGACCTGTCCCTCGCGGATGGTGTACGGGATCCGAAGGTCGTTCTCGTCGAGGATGCCCGCCTGACGCACGCCATAGCGTTTGGCAATGTCAGAGACGGTTTCGTCGCGTTTGACGACGTACATCACGTGCGTGTGCTCTGATGGCTGGTAGGCGAAGCGCTGCCGTGGCCACCACGGCCACAAGGGCTCAGCGGGCTTGGTCCGCTTCCGTGCGGTGCGCAGGGCGGCGGCGAAGTCCTTCTGACCTGAGGCCCATTGCTCCAGGTACTGGGCGCAACCGATCTGCGAACGCTCCTCCAGCTCGATAACGAGCTGTGCCTGCGCCGTCATGCTCCACTCGGTGGCGACTGCCCTGAGTACCTTGTTGGACAGGGTGTTGGCCTCAGCCTTCTCCAGGCTGTCCACCGTCGTGGCCACTTGGTGGACGGGGCGTCCGGTAACGCTGAGCAGCAGTTCCGCCTTGTGTGGAAGAGAACGCTCCAACGCCACGGCGAGCCGGGCCAGGTCACTGGGCGGGCGGGTCTGCGAGAGATCGGAAAGCTCGGAGTCGCTGAGAAATCGTGATCCCGCATGATCCAGGTGGCGGAGCATTCCGGCGGCGTGGCCTGCGGGGCGGTGGAGGCTCAACCAGAAGATTCGGTCCGCCGGTCCGTCCTGCCCTGCGGCTTCTAGCTTGGTCACCAAATAGGCGGCCTGGTTGGACGAACATGCTCGGGCCGCGTCGTCGAGCAGCTCTCCCATGGCCTGGTCGGCGATCAGTTGGGTGAGGTGCGAGGTGATGGAGGCGAACTCCTCGACCGTCCGCGCCCGCGCTGTGTCCACGGCTGCCTCCAGCGCGTGCTGATGCTGGCCCACTGCCAACAAGTGCGCGATGAACTGAGAGACCTCCTCTGTGGACCAGCGTTGTACTGCCAGGAACCGGGCAGTGGCAGCAGCTTCGAGGAGCCGTTTCGACTGCAAGGCCGCGACCAGTTCCGCCAGGTAGTCGGGGCCGCGTTGGCTCATACCGACCGCGAATATCTGCCGTGCTTCGTGTTCGTACCCTTCCCGCACGAGGGCAGAGATCATCTCGGCGGCATCGATGGCGCTGCGACTCTCCGCGACGATCTGGGAAAGGAGGGCCGAAGTGTCCTGCATGCCGTCCACGTACAGTGGCAGGAACAACGCCGTGACGTCGGAGGCCGCGCGGCGCTCGGAGACGGATCGCGCTACTTCGATGAGCAGATCGGTCAACTCGGCATGGGCCAGTTCCTGCATCAGCTGGACAGTCTCTGCCACGTCCCTTGTCAGTGCGAAACCCGTGAGGAGCACTCGGGCGTGTTCGGTGAGGTCCGCTCCGCACAGAGCCTCGGCAAACTGGACAGCCTGCTGGGTCGGCTGCAACCGCACGGAAAGCTGCAACAGACTGACCACACACTCGTCCGCGGACATTGCGTGTAGCAGGTCTACTAGATGAGCGGTTTCCTCCACGGGCCGGGTCAGGAACAGGGTCGGCAGCGCGGCCTCGGCTGGAGCACGAAGGCCGGCCTCGAAGAGAGCAGCCAGAAACGGGGCGAGTTCAGCGACTGCTCGTACCTGGAGAGCTGTACGGACGAGGTCGCCAGCGGTGGCCGTGCGTTTCTCGCTCAGGAGGCTCACCGATGTCACTAGCTGGGCGATTGTCGCAGTGCGTGGCGTCGACTCCAGGACATGCAGCATGTCGTTTTGTGCATCACTCGGGGGCTCCGTAGGCACATAGGCGCTGTTACGGATAAAGGGGGTGGCGCCCAGGCTGTTGCGGTCCAGGTCCAGCGGCGTGGGTCGGCTCCGGGCCTTCAGGCGGCCCCGTACATTTCGGAAGATTACGTTGAGGTCGAGCAGCTCGCCCGCACCCGGCACGCCCTTGCTCAAGGTCTCGATGAGTTCCGCGGTGAAGGCCGTGAAGGTCTCCCCTGGCGGGGAGAGAGCTACGGCCGTTTCTCTCGCCGCGGCCATGACATAGGTGCCGTCCACCTCCGCGAGGTCGATGACCGACTCGGATTGGACGCCGAACGCCCGTGCGCCGTAGCAGCAGTCCAGGATGACGATGCGGCGGGCCGCTCCGGTCGACTCGATGGGGCGCCTGATCCAGTCGTAGGGGACGGCCGTGTCGTAGACGGAAGCATTGTCGCTCTGAGGTACGGCCAGGTGCAGGTCACCCTTGTCGTCGAGGAGACCGTGCCCGGCGTAGTAGATGAGCAGTGTGTCGGTCGCCTCGCGTGCTGCTTTTTGCACGGCCTTCGACACCTCGACGGTGGTGGCCGGGTCAACCAGGGCAGCGCAGTTCTCCGTTCGAAACGGGGCGTCGGGCCCGCACAGCAACGCCCTCAGAGCGGGCACGTTGGCCTGCACGGCGGGCAGATCGTCCAGGTGGGAGTAGCTACTGGTGCCGACGAGCACGGCCCGTGAACGTTCAGGGCAGGGAAGATGGTCCACTACTCGGCCGCGCCTAGTCGAGCCCGAGCCGTTCGAGGAGAACGCGTGCCTCCTCTGGCGAGCCGGTGTTGATCTCGACGGTTGTTCCGTCGGGTCGGCGAACCGTCAGGATGGGCTGTTGCGGTCGTGTGGCGCGCCAGCTGATTAGGCTCAGAGTCAATGTCGCGGCGTTAAAGGCTGAACCGAGCACAAGTGAGAGGACATCGATCACCGACCCCTGTGCTCCTGGTACGGGTGGGTTCACTGCCCCTAACTGCGGGGCCGTGAGGCGCCTCGTTTGCCGGTCCGAATGAAGCCAACTGTGCAGAGATCTCAGCTCGGCTTCTCGCTCACGGTCGTTCACGCCTTCAACACCGATCTGAACCCGCATGATCCCTCCCGTTCCGCCCCCTGCGTTCATGGTCCACAGACGTCGGAGTCGACGCCCCCGGTTCC
Organism: Streptomyces sp. CA-179760; assembly: GCF_050937045.1. NCBI lineage: Bacteria > Bacillati > Actinomycetota > Actinomycetes > Kitasatosporales > Streptomycetaceae > Streptomyces > Streptomyces sp. CA-179760. The sequence goes on along the minus strand of NZ_JBNJLZ010000001.1, from coordinate 4,150,060 downwards.
TGACGGACTGGAGCTTCGGCGTATCGAGCAGGGCATGACCTTCGGAAATGTCGACTTCGTGGCGCCTGACCTGGGAAAACGCCCTCCCTCAGTTCTCGCGCGTTCACTGGGTTTCCCGGCCTCATATGTGCTGAATCAGTTCCGGCGGGGGCTACCTGCCTCGGGCATGCCAAGAGAGACGCGAGACCGATCCCGACTACGTGTCGTCACTGCGATGCCCGTGAAGGCGGTAGCCCATCTCATCCGGATGGCGCATGACTCGGGCAAGGCGCCAGGCGGCGTCATAGGACAAACGGCCACGCTCTCGTACACGGAGCCACAGAGCCAGCGAACTCGTGACGGGATCAAGAGCCCAGCGCAGCGCAGCGCGCTTCACCGAACCTCGTCCGAGAGAAGGGCGAGACGGTGGGCCGTGTTCTCGTCGCCGAAGGCCCGGACAGCATCGGCAAGGATCGTGAGCAGCTCCTTGCGCCCTTCCTCTGTCAGGCCTGCGACAAAGCCGTGGAGTAGCTGGGCGACTGTCACCCATTGCTCCCCCGGCTGCCATTGCCGGACCTCGCGCACCAGGTCTTCGAGGTCAGTGCCCGCCGGCGGGCCCCCGAGTCGGGTCCAGTGCTTCGACGCTCCCTCCAGCAGTCCGTATAGGCGGACAGCTGCCGGGTTGGCGAGGATCTCCTCCCGGAGGAACGCTTCGCGTGCCCGGACCTGCCGTCGGGCCAGGTCGTCCAGCTCGTGGTCGCGTCGTATGCGTTCTTCCTGCCGCTGGCACTCTTGCCGCAGGTGTTCGGTGCGGAGAGCAGCCTCCCGGACGGCGTCCTCCACGGTGATGTGGACTTGGACCTCGGTGACCACGACACCCTCGGCAGCGAGAGGCAGCTGTGCCTGGATGGCAGCGGTGATGTCCTGCTCGGCGGCTCCGGGACGGAGGACGTCACAGCGTTCGGCAGCCTTCTCGATCTCCCTTCTCACAAGGCGTGGTGCTGTATGCCGATTCGCCGGCACGGTAACGCTGGCGCGGCGCCAGATCACCCGGATCTCCGTGGTGAAGCGCAGTACTGGATCCATGCTCCTGAGGCAGTCCGTGAAGACGGATGTCCAGCTGGCCTGGTCTTCTGCAGTACGGGAAGGTGCCTTGGTGGGACGGCGTCTCATGCGGCGTCGGCCTCCGCATCGGCCGGGGACGCATCACCTGGTGCACCTGGCAACGAGGGATGAGACCCGATCGGCTGATTGCGGCGGGCGATGAGGTCCTGGTCGAGCAGGGCGGACAGTTCGCGCTTGAGGTCTTCCTTCTCATTGGAGTAGGGGCGGTCCTGTCCCTGAACCCACCACTGAGCAGAGGTGCGCAGAGTTTCGCGAAGCGTCGGCCCTTCGGCCCCCGGAACGTTCACGGTCTGGCGCAGGGTTTCGAAGACAACGGACTTGAGGTCGTACCGTTCCAACGCTGCATCGAGCCACGCAAAGACGGCCTTGTCGAGGTCTCGTTCCCCTGTCGGCCCTGCGGCTTGGCGGAGCAGGGTGCGCCAGCCGATCACGAGCCCTTGCACAGTGGGGCGGAAGGCGTCCTCCTCGTCGGGGCTGTCCTCAGCCATGGCTTGGAGGAGCGGAGGAAGGCCAGATGCCTCGGGCGCGGAGTTCAGGGCTAGCGCGCTGAACGTGCGGTGCCCGACGGTCTGGCTGGTCTTCTCTGACTTGCACCAATCGACGACGTACCCGAACAGCATCTGCCGTACGGTGGCGTCCTCCCAGAGGACCCGCACCGCCTCAGGGACTGCTGCACGGATAAGTGACACCTGACCTGGCTTGCCGAGAGGCGGCCTGGAAGGATGTTGCAGTGCCCAAGCCGTATCCGAAGGAGTTCCGCGAGGACGTCGTGCGGGTCGCGCGCAACCGTGAGCCCGGCGTCACGCTGGAACAGATCGCCGCCGACTTCGGGGTCCACCCGATCACGCTGTCGAAGTGGCTGCGCCGCGCCGAAACCGACGAGGACGCCAGGCCCGCGACGGCGTCGGGCGAGTCGGCCGAGCTGCGCGAGGCCCGCAAGCGTATCCGGCTGCTGGAGCAGGAGAACGAGGTGCTGCGGAGGGCTGCGGCATATCTGTCGCAGGCGAACCTGCCGTCAAAATGATGTACCCGCTCGTCCGCGAGCTGGCCGCCGCCGCTGCCCCTCATCGGGTGCCGGTGGCGGTGACGTGCCGGGTGCTCGGGCTGGCCCGCCAGCCCTACTACCGGTGGCTGGCCCGTCCGGTCACCGATACCGAGCTCGCCGAGGCATACCGGGCCGACGCGCTGTTCGACGCGCATCGAGACGATCCCGAGTTCGGTCACCGGTTCCTGCTCGACGAGGCCCGGGCCGCCGGTGAGGCGATGGCCGAGCGGACCGCTTGGCGGATCTGCAGGGACAACGGCTGGTGGAGCGCGTTCGGCAAGCGAAGAGGCCGGGGCAAGAACGCCAAGGCCGGGCCGCCTGTCCATGATGACCGGGTCCGGCGCGACTTCACCGCAGCCGGGCCGAACCGGCTGTGGCTCACCGACATCACCGAGCACGCCACCGGCGAGGGCAAGCTGTACCTGTGCGCGGTCAAAGACGTGTACTCCGGCCGCATCGTGGGCTATTCCATCGATGCCAGCATGAAGTCCAGCCTCGCGGTGCGGGCCCTTGAATCCGCGGTGGCCCGTCGCGGTCAGGCCGCCGGATGCATTGTTCATTCCGATCGCGGATCGCAGTTCCGCTCACGGAAGTTCGTGTCCGTGCTCGCACGTCATGACCTGGTCGGCTCCATGGGCCGGGTCGGTGCGGCCGGCGACAACGCGGCCATGGAGAGCTTCTTCGCGCTGCTGCAGAAGAACGTCCTCGACCGCCGTACCTGGGCCACCCGCCAGGAGCTGCGGATCGCGATCGTCACCTGGATCGAGCGCACCTACCACCGACGCCGGAGGCAGAAACGCCTGGCCCGATTGACCCCCGTCGAGTACGAGACCATCATGACCCCACCCGCAGCCTTGGCTGCATAAACCCCGCTGTCACCCGATCATGCAGCAGTCCCTCACGTAGCGTGTCGATCACGTCAGGACGACCTTGCGCGGCCACATTTCTGAGCCGACGCAGCGCCTTGGCTGTATGCCGGCGACCGAACGCGCCTGTACAGACCTCTATAACGACGCGTTGCAGGTGGGGCTGGCTCCGACTCGACCAGGCCAGCAGCATGGAATGGATGTACGGCGCGCTGGCGGCATGGATGGCCGCGGAGTCCAGGAGGTCAACGGCGAGGGGCCACAGCTCCTTGGTCGTCCCGTGCTTGTACCACTCCTCGACGATCCGCTCCAGCGGAGTCTGGCGACGATGCCGAACGGCCCATTTCAGAGCGAACTGACCCACGCGCTCGGCCAAGGCGAGTCGGCCGTCCTTGCTGATGATCTCCAGTGCTTCCTTGCTCGCGCTTGTATCGCTGACGGGCGCATGTGCGAGCCACCCGAGGAAAGTGGTGCGAGCCAGGGGGCGATCGTTCCAGAAGTACTCGATTACGGCATCGTCCCAGTGCGGGCGAGTGAAGGTGAGGGTGCCGTCGTCTTCGCGTCGTGCTTCGACTGCCCTCGTCATGGCGATCACCCCGGGTTCCCGCTGTCCCTCCACCTCGACGGGCACGTCGTCGAGTTGTTGGGTGAGCTCCGCGGCCTTGGCATACACATGGCCGACCGGATCGCCGCGCAGAACAGCCGCAGCCAGCAGGAAGTTGCGTTCGAAACTGGTACGGGCGCGTCCCTCGGGCTCGTGCCAGAGATAGAGCGCGTCCTCCCAGTTGCTGTGAGCGGCCACCACGTTGGACACCTGTTTCTCGAACGTCAGGCGAGGAGAACTTTCTTGCTTCTGCCTGAGCGTCTGTTCCGGGGCGGCGTCAGCAGGGGCGGCTGACTGGGCTGCCCGGTGCTGTTCCAGCATGAGGTATACGAGGTTGAGCACATCGGTCGGGGCCTGGCTGCCAATGAGCGGTTTGATGTTCTTGTGATCGAGCCACGTGGCAGCTGGCAAGTCGGCTTCCTGTGCCAGAAGCCACCGTTCGCCGATGTCGCGCGGACGCACTACTCCCAGATCTGGAGCGACCCCGGGGGGCGCCCCGTGGCTGATGCGCCTCCACTGCTCGGGGCGGGTGAGGACGATCAGTCGGCAGTCACGTCGCTGGAGCCGTTCGACGAGTTTGTTGAGGTTTCCTCCGAAGGAGTCGTCGACTGCGAAGTCATCTTCGTCGGGAGGAAGTTCCAGTAGGTAGCCACAATGGCGGTCGTGCGGCAGGCGTCTGGTCGGGAAGTACTTGGAGCCGCCGAAGGATAGGGGCCGCACCTCGGTGATGACGCCGTCGTCCAGGAGATGAGCGAACAACGCGTAGGCGGTGAAGGTCCGGCTGCTGTTTGGCGGGCGGCTGATGACCAGCACGGAGCTTGCCGCACGTAGGACTTCAAGAGCCTGCTTGAAAGGACTCGGCGCCAGTCGCCCCTCACGATGATGGGGCTCGGCGTATACCTCGCGGACTACGGCTAGGTACTCGGGCGAGATCGGAGCGTGCGAATCGAGAGTCTGCTCGTACACGTACTTCGTGCCGATCTGCTCGCCATAGTTGTTGAAGGCCCGTTGCAGCACGGCGGCCTGTCCGACTGCCTCAACCGCGTCTGGCGTCGGTATTCCCGCCGATGGCCGCCGTGGGAAGCCAGCGTCAGAGGCGCTCACGGCGGCCCTGGTCTCTGCTGATATTCCGGGTGCCGGCGGTGTGGTCAAGCCAGTGATGCTGGGCGGCACGGGAGGCGGCGGCAGCAGCTCGGTCAGGCTGGCAGGCTGTCCGGGGCCCGCATTCTGCGGCGCCGGCGTGGGATATGTCCGGACTGTCGGCTGCTCGTCATCCCGGCCGTCTTTTTCCTTGGACGGAGGCACTGCCTGCTGCGGGCGCTCTCCGGTACGGCTGTCATCGAAGGTCATATTGTTGCCGTCCTGCCTCAGCCGATAGAGCCTTGTACCTCGACGCCGACCTGTTCCCCTCTCTCTTCGACGGTCCCGGCCTCCTGGATGACGCGTGCCCGCCCGCGTTCCGTGATGTCACCGCCGACGCGCATGCCGACCTGCCTGCCGTGAAGAGAGTCCGCCCGCTGCGCGACCTCCACCCCGGGCCGGTCTGCCTCTTTCTCATTGCCGAAGGGCAGGCTGCGCCCGTACACCTCCTCCAAGTCCCGGCGAAGGTGTCCAAGAAGCTCCCGCAATTCGGTGTCATCGCCCTCGAGGAAATCGGGCCGCGACAGGTAGACGCGTAGCGCACCCTGGGACCCGGTGATGCGTGCGACGCGCTCGTCGGTGAGTGCCGAGGCCCTGACCAGCAGAGGCTGCGCCTGCCCCGGAACCTGCTCCGGTTCTTCCACCGGCACTCGACCTGCCCGCCGGTCCAACACCGCACTCGCTCGGTCGAAGAGAAACCTGACCGCCTCGGTCAGCAGCGTCCCGGCCATTACGGGAAATGCCAACGGATCCATGCGTACGTCCTCCCCCTGCCCCGTGGGTCTGCGAGGCGGTCGCACCTTCCACCGGAAGATGCGACTGGCACTTACGCAGACAAAAACGGGATTCACCGTACGAGGGTGATCTTTGCCGAGGGCAGAGAGGAAACTGGTCGTGTATAGAAGTGACCGAAGAGGCGGTGTTGACACGGGGTCGATGTGTCATTGGCAGAGAGTGAGGGGCCTGTCGGCATGTGTCCCTTACCGCACTCGCGTCGGTCTGCGGCTGGAAGAGCACGATGTTCGATAGCCGTTCGCAGAGGCGCGGTGTCTCATTCCTGCCAGCGTTGCAGAAACAGCAACCGCTTTTCCGCTCTCGAGGCGCGATGGGGCCTGCTCAAGGCACGACCGTCCGTTCGGAGTCGGGTCACAGACCCGTGACGGGTTGCCCGGTGAGTGCTTGGGCGATCTGCCAGAGCTGGCCGCCGCGGGACGCCTTCACCAGGACAATGTCGCCAGGGCGGAGGATGGACTGCAGGTACGCGGCGGCGGTGCCGTTGTCACCGACCATCGCGATGTCCGGCACCCCCGCCGCTCCCGCCGTGAGGGCGAGTTGCTTGGCGAGAGCGTCGCCGACTGCCACGACGAGATCGACGCCGTACTCGGCCGCCATGCGCCCAACCTCTCGGTGGGCATCGACGGACTCGTCGCCCAGTTCCAGCATCTCTCCGAGTACGGCGATCCTCCGGCCGCCTGCGGCCTCGGTCGTGCCGCCGTCTGACTCGGTCATTAAAACTCTCCGTTGTGAGGGAGGGGCGCGAAGGTGATTGCGCGGCCGGTGTAGGAAGCGGATACGCGGCTGAGGGGGACTCGATCGTGTGTCTGGCCCCAGGCGGACGGGTCTCGGAAGTGGATCGTCGGGTCGGGGCCGTCCTCGTAGCCACGAAGGATGACGAGGTGGCCGCCTGCGCGGCCGTCGTCAGGGAACTGCTCGGTCACGGAAACGATGAGGGGGGCGTGGTCGAGCCGCCTCGTCAGATCTTCGACGGCCACGGGCTCGGCGGTCGAGGGGACTCCGAGGTCGGTCGCCAGGCTCGCGATCCCCGCGTGGAGCGCTCCACGCGGGGTCAGAACCTCCTGCTTGACCGCGAGCTTCAGGAGTTCCGTGACCGACGGTGCCTCGCACCCGTAGGCGAGCAGGATCATTCTCAGCGACGCCAGGCCGCACGCCCGGTTGGACCACTCGACCCTGTCCCCTAGCGCCCATCCCCCCTGTAGATCCCACTCGGCGGGAGCGATGAGCTGACGGCACATGGGGACATCGTGGACTCGCGGCACAGTGGCTGGCTCCTACGGCGAGACGGCAGCCTCCCGTGTCAGTGGTGTGGTGCTGGAGAACGCGGGAGTGGGCAGGGGGACATCGTATGGCTGGCGGGCCAGGGCCTCGTGGAGCATGGCCAATACGACGTCCGTATGTGTGAGTCCGACCATCGCCGCTCCTACCGCGAAGTTGCTGTCGCGGGACATGCCCGGTGTGGTGTTGACCTCCAGCACGTACGGCTCGTTGTCCTCGGCGAGGATGAAGTCGATGCGTGCCGAACCGCGCAGCCCGAGTCCGTTCCACAGCGCCCGGGCATCCTCGGCGATCGCGTCCAGCACGGCAGGGGCCAGGTTGGCGGCGCGCACGGATACAGCGCCCCTGGAGTCCACGTCGAGCTTCGTGTCGGCGTCGTAGAAGTCGGCCTCGTCGGCCTCGGTGGCCAGCGGCGGGAAGACGATGACCGAGCCACCCGGCAGCTCCAGCAGCCCCACAGTCATCGGCGTGCCGGTCACGAACTCCTCGATGAGCACCGGCGTACCCTCGTCGCCGGCGGCGTCCGCGAGAGCGCCGGGCAGGTCTGCCGGATCGCGTACGAGGCTCATGCCCACGCTGGATCCGCCGAAGGGCGGCTTGACCATGATGGGTCGCCCGTTCCAGGTCACGGGGCCGCCGGACCAGACGTGCCAGCCGGGCGTGGGGACGCCGAGAGTCAGCATCACCCGCTTGCAGAGGATCTTGTCAGCGGCCACCGCGGATGCCCCGACTCCGCTGCCGCAGTAGGGGACACGCAGGTAGTCGAGTAGGCCCTGCAACCGGCCGTCTTCGCCGTACGGGCCGTGGAGGTTGGAGAGGCACACGTCGTACTCGACCAGCTCCCTGATGAAGTCGGGCTCGCACGGGTTCAGCACCTTCCACCGGGCGCCGATCTCGTCCAGTGCCTCGGCCAGAGCGGTGACCGAGCGCTGTTCGACGGGGCACTTCGAGTGGTAGAGCCTGTCCTCGGCGGAGACGGGACCGTAGACGAGTGCGACACCGAGGCCCTGGCGGCTCTGCCCCCACGCGCGAAGGGCTTCAGCGGCCTTCTGCACAGCGAGGTCCGAGCTGGGGCTGAGGAACAGAGTCATGTGAGTACTCCTTCGAAGGTGTGGGTGACCGGGCCGCCGACCCAGTGAGTCCGGTTCGGTCGGGCGTCGTGCGGCCGAACCGTGAGCGGCTCCCCGGCCCGGTTGTGGACGGTGACGGCCCGCCGGGCCACCAGACCCCGCATCGCGGCGACGACGACGGCCGCGACTGCCCCGCTGCCGCACGACAGGGTTTCCGCCTCGACGCCGCGTTCGTAGGTGCGGAGCTTCAGCGCCTGCTGGCCGGTGGACTGGACGAAGTTGACGTTCGTCCCCAGCGGGGCGAGGTCGGTGTGGTGGCGGACGAGGCGCCCGACCATGACCGTGTCGATGGCGTCCACGTCGTCCACGATGGCTACGACGTGTTCGGTGCCGGTGTGGGCACTGTCGAACCAGGTCGCCCTGCCGTTGATGACGGCCTTTAAGCGTCGAGGGAGAACCGCACCCACTTCGGCCGTGACCCACACGGACGCGTCAGACACGACCGCTTCGTGCACCACGCCGGCCATCTGGAGATTCATCTGTTGGAATCCGTGATCACGGTGAGCGGCCCAGGCGGAGCACCGCAGGGCATTGCCGCACATGGTGGCGACCGAGCCGTCCGCGTTGAAGCAGGCGACTTCGAGGACGGCAGGGCTGTCGCTGATAAGCCTGCTGATGACCAGGCCATCCGCACCTACGCCGGTACGTCTGGCACACAGGCGTTCCGCCTCCTTGGACCAGTCGTTGTCATGGGCCGGGCCGAGGTTGGAGAGCAGGATGAAGTCGTTTCCGGCGCCATGGATCTTGCGAAAGCGCATGGCAAAGCTCCTCGTGTGGTGAGGTGAGAGTGACGGTGCGCCGCCCGAACAGGGCGGATGATCAGCGCACGCCGACGGGTCGGTACGTCGTCCGGGCTTCTCGCATGACCCAGGGGGCTCGCCGGGCAAAGATCAGTACGCGGTGGGCTGCGGTGCCGGCCGACCGCATGTCCCGGACTCGCTGGTACGTGCCGTCGAGGTAGACGAAGTCACCGATGCGGACATCGCTCGGGGGCCGGGTGCTTCCTATGGTTCCCCGAGGCGGGGGCGGTATGGAGGGCGGTGCCTCGGGCCTGCGCTCGTGCATCAGCCCCTCCGGATACCGAGCAGGAGGGAGCCGCCGAGAGCGAGGAGGCTCACCAGGTAGGCGAGTTGTTGGTGTCGGGGACTCATCCGGTTCCGATCAGGTGGCGTTCCACGCGGCTGCGGACTGACACGACGCCTATCTGCGCGAGGGGCACCCAGGCCGCCGCACCCGTCTCGATCGCTGCCGGGAACACGGCGCGCGAGTGGGACCGGAAGAGGTAGCGGATGCCGACCCGGAGGCGAGAGCCATACCTGTGCTGCCCCGGCCGGGCCACGTCGACCAGGAAGGGTCCCTCGGCGCCGGGCTGTGTCCATACGTCTCGGATGCCGACCTCTTCGGCCAGCAGGCGCAGGGCCGCCTCGCTGAGGGAGTCGTCCGCTTCCTCTGGCTCCGCCTCCGCGAGGGCATAGCCTCCCTGGTGCCGCAGACACAGGACGCGGTTGCGTTCGTCGATGACGACGGCTCCTGTGACCACGAGGGGACAGCGCCGGTCGTGGGTGCAGGCTCGGCGCTGGGAGTGGTCGCGGGCCGCGTCGTAGACCGGCAGCAGCGCCATCCTGTCGGCGGGGTGCTCGTGGAGGTAGTGGGAGAGCTCCCGGATGATCTGGTCGTCCCTTACGCTCACGGCGCATCCAGCCCGTTCCGGTCGGCGTAGACCCACAGCAGCCGCCGCGTCAGAAGGGCCACATCGCGGAGGTAGAGGTAGGTCCCGAAGGCCGGCGTCTCCGCGGTCGGTCGGTTGGTGAGGTCGACCAGCCTGTTCCCTCTGCGCTGCAGGCTGCGCACCTCGCCGTCGTCGTCCGCGCCCAGGTCCTCGCGGAGCAACCGGTTCAGGTGGTGGGCGATTGCCGGCACCTGACGGTCCATTTCCGCGCGGGTTGTGGTGCCCATTTCCTGGCCGAGAACGGTGTTCGTCTGCGAGGAGATCGCGTCCACGTCGATGGGGGTGTCGGCGCCCTCAGCGTCCTCGGCCGTCTCGCCCCTCTTGCCCGTACTTGCCAAAGTCATCACTGGCCCCTCCGGAGCACGCTTTCTGCCGTGATGACAAAGCTAAGAAGAGGGGCTGCCGGGCCTCTATGAATGTGCCCGAACTTGCCCGACGTTCACCCTAGAGAATCGATGGCCGCCGTGATGAGTTCACGCGCTGCGGGGCCATAGACGGCAAGTTCGGCCAGCTCGCTGAACGTCTTGGCATACATGGCAAGTTCGTGTCTCTGGACGACGCTGAGATGCGCCGAGATCAATTCGACGTTCACCAACTCGTCGTCATACAGGAAGAACCCCTCGACGGGCCAGAGCCTCGAACGGTCGGCGTCCTGGGGGATGATGCCGATGCTCACCGACGGGAGCGCCATGACGCTGAGGAGGTAGCCGAGTTGGCCCGCCATCACGTCGGTACCGCCGATGCGATACCGCAGAACGCTTTCTTCCAGAAGAATGGCGAACGTGTGGTTGCCGTAGACGACCTGCTGTTTCTCCACGCGCACCTTGACGGCCGCCGGCACATCGTCGATAAGCCCTCGGCGGTCACGAATTGAGGTCAGAAGTGCGGTGATGTACGAGGCCGTCTGCACGGGGCCGGGGATGAGCCAGGGCGAGTAAATGCGAAAGCGGTCGGTGCGCTCCCAGAGGGGGAGAACGGATTCCTGCGCCCACTTGAGCCCATGGCGCTCCATCTTGCGCCACTCGACATACATGCCCTCGATTCCACGGGCGGTCGAGATGAGGTCTTCTGCCTCACCCTCCGCGGCGCACGCGGAACACCACTCGCGAAGGTCGCGCTCCGAGGGCGCGCGGGCGCCGCTCTCGAAGCGCGAAGCCTTCGACTCGTGCCAACCCAGCCTCTGGGCCAGGGCCCGCTTGGTGAGTCCGGCCGCCTTTCGGATCTCGGCGAGGCGTTGTCCGAGGGCCTTGCGGGCTTCCTGGACGCTTGAGGAGGGTGAGGTCATGTCGGTGCGGGGCTGCTGATGGGACCGTCAGGCCAAGGCGAACTGCGCGTGAGGTGTCGCCCGCTGCCACACGGCCTCGAAGGCTGACTCACAGAGCTTCGCCACCTCGGGGGCATCCGTGAGCTCCACCTCCATGTTCTCGCCGTCGCCGTCGAAGTGGTTGACGAGGACCAGGCTGGAGTCGAACAGCCAGAAGTCGTTGCCCGGCAGCACGAGGTCCGTCGCGCTGCGGCGCGAGAGCCAGCGCACGGCCTCGCCGGCGGCGATGTTCAGCCCGTCGGTCACGTCGTACTCGAAGCGGATGTACTCGCTGACCGGCATCGAGACGATCCGCGCACGGCGTACTTCGACCCCTCGGGAAGTGGCGGCGGAGACGAGGCTGTGCCAGTCGGCCCACCGCTCGGCAGGGTCCAGGGCCTGGCCGGCCTTCCAGTCGATGAAGGCCGGGTCCGACTTCATGTAGGCGTCGCGCATCTCCAGGTGGACCGCGGTCCTCTGGCAGTCGCGGAACAGCTCCTCAAACGTCGGAGTCCTCGTCATCCTTCTTCACCTCCAGGAAGAACTGCACCATGCGCCGCGGGATCTCCACCACCGACTCGTGTCCGGGGATGTCCATCTGGCGGAGGCGCTCGATGTCCTCCACCTTCCACCCCTGGACGAGGTAGTTGTCCTTCTCCTCGTCGAGGTAGATGGTGGGCGAGCCGCCACTGGGACTCTCCGGGTCCTTGCCGAGCTTACGCAGGGCCATGATGTCCTCCTCGGAAGCCGGTAACGATCTCTGTGCCAGAGCTTGCCCGCGACTGAGCCGCCAAGCCAGGAACTTGCCGAAACTTGCCAGCACTTCGGGCTGCGACATCTCGGCGAGCGCATCAGCAGGGGTGAAATCAGCGGTGTCGGGGACGTGATGCCGTTGCACTGGGTTGGTGGGACGTGCCAGGCACATGTGGTTCGGCAGACCGTGTCGCTCGCGCGGTCGCGGCACTGCGTGCTTGTGCGGCCCGCGCTCGCTGGCTGGGTGCCGGCCTTGTGCCGAGGCGCTGGATGCGCCAGGTGAGGGTTTTGGCGGTGGAGCGGGCGTCATCCAGTGAGCGCTGGCGGGCGGCGAGCTCGAGGAGTTGCCGGGGTGCGTGGCCGGCTGTCTCGGCTCGGGTGAGAGCGGTGGCCAGTGCCGGCCAGGCGAGGTCGTCGAGGATTTGCTCGGCGTGGTGGGGGAGCACGGCTCGTATGTGCTGAGCGTGGCGTTCCACGGTGTGGGCAGGCGGCTTGTGCTGGGCCAGGGCGGTCAGCGGCCGATCCGCCGCCTGCTCGTAGGCCGCCTGGAGGTGGACCAGGGTCTGGTGAGTCGCGGCGACCTGTTGGTCGTTCCTGCGGGCCTGGTGCCAGCGGCCGGCTGCGATCACGACCAGGATGGTGATGTCGAGGAACATCGCCAGGCCGCTCCCGTCACCGGTGGCCGGTGCGGTTCGCAGTGCGCGTATGGCGCCGCGCAATGCGCGGGCCTGATCCTGCCTGGCGCGGATGCGGGAACGGGAGGCGCGTTCGAACGCGAGGGCAGCCTGCTGAAGCTGTGCTCGTAGGTGGTGGCCGGGGGCGATCAGAGGCAGGGCGTCGAGGGCCTCGGCGAAGGCCGCGATATGCGCTTGGGCGGCTGTGTCGTCACTCCGGTCGAGGTGGTGGGGAATGCGTTCAGCCGCAGCGGTCGCCTGGTGCCAAGGACTCGGCCTGCGTCGGCTGCCCGACTCGGTCACCGGCGGGGCTTCTATGCCGGTGAGGCGTTCTGCGATCTTGGGGAAGGACAGGTCCGGGGCGAGTTCGGAGCCGGAGAACCAGATCGGTTCGCCTGCGGCGTTGGTGTCGCCTTCGACGGCGACCTTGTAGCCGCGTACGTCCCCGGAGGGGAAGTGCTGGATGTCGACGCGGACGCCCTCGACCCCGCCAAGCACGTTGAGGAACTCTTCCGGGCTGGTGGCGATGGACACCAGTTGGCGGACGGTGATGCGCAGTCGTTCGCGGGAGGTCCTTTCCTTTCCTGCGCGACGGGCCTTTTCCTGTTCGGCTCGGGTGGGGCGCTTGGAGGCCGTGCGGTCACCGCGCACCACTTGGTGGAGGTCGTAGTCCTTCTCGATCGCAGCGAGTTCACGGTCGGCAGTGAGGTAGTCGTTCCAGTGGCGTGCGGTGCTCAGGTCGCCACGAACCTTGGTGGCGGCGATGTGGATGTGGTCGTGGGCGTGGCGGACGGCGACCCAGCGGCAGCCGTCCGGGTCGTCTTGTGGCGCGAGGCCGGTGGCGGCCACGACGCGGTGGGCTATGTCGGCCCACTCCTCGTCGCTGAGGTGGCGGTCGGTTGTGGCGGCACGGATCGAGCAGTGCCAGACGTGTCGCTCGGGAGCCCGGCCGAGTCGGCGGGCTTGCTTGACGCGCAGGTCGAGGTCGGCCACCAGGAGCTTCTTTGTGGCGGTGAAGTCGTCGGTGCGGCCGGGGTCGGGAGCGAAGCCGTCCCAGGAGGCGACGAGGTGGGGGTCGATGTGGTCTTTGGCCTTCTTGGTGTCGAACAGGTAGCGGATCAGACCGGCCGTGTCCTTGCCGCTGCTGATCTTGGCGATCATCGGGCTGCCTTGTTGGTGACGGCCTGGTTCGCCGCTGCCGCGATCTCGCTGATGGCAGTACGGACCGCGACCAGGGTGCGTTCGGTCTGGGCGAGGGTGGCGGCATCCCCAGGGTGTGGATAGCCACCGGAGTTGAGTTTCCGGGCGATTTGGTTGGCGTTGTTGCCGATCTTGGCGACCTGCTCGCGTAGGGCGGTCAGCTCGTCGATGTAGTCGTCCAGCGGGGTGCGCTGGCCCGGTAGGGCGAGGTCGCCGTGGATGTGGGCCATGACGACGGCCCCGACGTAGTGGGCGCCGGCGATGTTGAGCGACCGGGCTCTGGTGAGGATGGCGGCCTTCTCTTCGACGCTGTAGCGCACGTCGACGCGTTCCTTGCGCTGGGTGTCTTTGCGTTTGCGGCGACGGGCGATGCGGTGCAGGGCGGCGGCTTCGGCGGCGCGCGGCAGCGCGACAGCGGCGGCGTTGGCGCGGTGTTCCGGCTCGGGTGCCCCCTGGCGCCCGAGGGTCTCCGCCACCCCCGGGCGGAACTCCCGTTGGACCGACCCTTGGACGGTCCAACGGCATACCTTGCTGCGCTGTCTGGGGCTGAAGTGGTGTGCGTCTGCTGCTGAGCTGTGGGCAGTTCGTGGTGCTGTTCGTGCATGGGGGTGCTCCGGTGGCGAGGGGGCGGGAGATGTGTCACGTGCGTCGCATCCGTCCCATGCCTGGTCAGTACAGGTACGGACACTCGGGCAGGTACGGAGATGTCCGTCCAGGTGAGGACATCCGTCCCCGCGCTGACCTGCGCGGGGACGGATGTGACGCAGTGATACGGACCCAGGGGGAGGCGGGTCAGCGGGCGCGTTTGGGGCTGGCGGGTCCGCCGGGCGGGCCGATGGGCAGTTGGCCCGCCGGGGCGGCGGGCGGCTTGCCCTGGGCTGGCGAGTGCGCGGGCGTGTCGTCGTGCGCCTGGGCGGGCGCCGTCTCGGTGAGGTCGGGGCAGTGGCGGACCCAGCTGTCGAGGAACCGATTGCGGGCGTACCCCTTGGCCTGCCTGCCCTTGTCGAACCGGTAGTTGGCCGGGCGGATGTCGAAGTCCCGCAGCAGTTTCCCCAGGTGGTAGGCGTTGAGGCCGTTGATGCCGTGCTCTGCCCAGGGAGCGTCGGGGTCCTGGAGCAGGGTGGTGACCAGATCCAGGCTGGACAGGGCTTCGGGGTTGCCGTGTGCCTCGAAGACGCGGTGGATGTCTCGCAGCAACCTTGTCTTCAGGTTGGTCTGCTCGTCCTGGACGGCCTCGAACCGGGTCATCGCGATACAGGCCGCACGGGCGCTGGCTGGCCAGTGGCCGCCGGCCAGGTCGGCGATGATGACCAGCGGTTCCCAGGTGTCCGCCGCCCGGTCCTCCACTGGCATGGTCGGCGCCATGCGGCCGGCCGTGCCGCGCAGCGGTCCCAGCCAGGCGGCCAGCTTGTCCCGCAGTGCGTTCAGCTCCGGTGTGGCGTAGCGCGAGCGGAACGGGGTTACTTTCTCGCCCGGCTTGCGCTTTTGCATGCGGAGCACGACCGCCCGGTCCGTGATCGTGTCGGGCAGGTCGCCGATCGAGGCCAGTGCGGCCATGGCGAAGGTCGGATACGGGGTCGGCTTGTGCTCCGGACCGGAGATGCGCCAGGCGGGCCGGTTGCGCTGGTGTCCGGCGTTCAGCAGGCCGCGCAGTTCCTCGTTGTCGCCGGCCTTGCTGAAGATGGTGTCGGCCTCGTCCACCAGGATCGTGTGCGGGTTCTTGCCGATGATGCGGAAGAGCACCGCCGTGGACATGTTAACCGTCATGATCGGCTGGTGGACGGTCTCGTGAAGCACGTCCAGTACCCGGGACTTGCCGCAGCCCTTGGTCGGGCCTACGACCGCCAGACGCGGCGCGTGCTGCAGCGCGGTCTGGATGTGCGTGGCCGCCACCCACAGGGTGACCGCTGTCAGCGCCTCGTCACTGGGCAGCACGACGTACTTGCCGATCGCCGCCCGCAACTCATCCAGCAGTTCCTCACCTTCACCGGAACCCTGTTTCACGGGGTCTGCGGGTCCCCGAGGAGGCAGGGGGCCGACCTCGTGATCCGGTCCCCGTGTTTCGAGGGGACCGGTCCCCTCCTGCTGGGCTGTGTCCGCCGCGGGATTGTCGGTCCCCAGCGACTGGCGGGGACCGTGCTCACGGTCCCCATTGCGGTCCCCTGGTGCAACTGCAGCCTCTTGGGGACCGGTCCCCATTTTGGCGCCACTGACCTGCGGGTTTGCGTCGGATGTCGATACGGGGACCGGGACGTGCGGGGACCGAGCAGCGGGCATGTCGCGGGGACGGTCCCGAACAGCGGCATCAGCAGACGGCTGGGGACGGTCCTCGTGTGCTTCCACATCCGCTGAGTGCTCGACGGTCCCCGACGCCAGGGACCGTGTGCCCGTCTGATCCCTGCGGCGCCAGTGGACGCCTTCGCCGGGGACGGCGGGAGTGGGCCAGCCGGTGGGGGAGGTGTTCGTGGAGCTGGGGGACGTAGGGTCCTCCATAGGCGTTCCTCTCCGGTGAGGGGCAGGACGGGCAAGGTCTCGCCCCTCACCAGCTCATTCGTTCAGGGATGGGCGATCAGTTGGAAGTCTTCGGCCCTCGGCGTTGGCGCGCCGGGGGCCGCTTCGTTGTCCGCGCCAGACGCGAGGTCAGGCCGTGAGGTCGTACGACGTCTGGGCATCCAGCCACGCGTCCACCTCCCGCCAGCGGTAGCGCAGGTGACGGCCGACCTTGTGGACGCTGGGGCCGATGCCTCGGTACTTCCACTGGTAGAGGGTCTTGACCGGTACTCCGAGGTAAGCGGCCACGTCGGCGGGAGTGGCGAGCTGGTCACGCTCGGCGCCGGCAAGGCGCGGGGAGTGGTTCGGCAATGAGGTCTCCATATCGGAATCAGGGCTTTTGATGGCAGGCGTGGGCAACACAGCCACACCACCCTGGGAAGCGTCCAGAGTGAATTCTGAAACTCCCGGCTACTTCCCTCGGCGTCGCCGGGGAAGACCAAAACAGTAAGGGTGGATCGCCGGTTGCCGAAATCGCTCCCGCGGAAACCGAAGTTTTCTGCAGCGAAGTAGCCGGCCGAGGTGCCGGAATCCGGTACCTCGGCAGCTCGGAGGCGGTGTCCAGCAGTCAGGAGTGACGCGGCCAGCCCGCCGGACACTGCATCCGATAGATACTCAAATCGCCCACCTCTGCGACGCGGAGGGAAAGTAGCACAACCTCCCCGCTGAAACGGCTTGTGATGTACCGGAATTCGACGAGACGAACGCCACTTCGCCCCCGAATGACTTTTGGAGAGTTTAAGAACTAACTCTTGCCATAACGACCGGCTGCAAGTTACAGCTATCTGTCATGCCCAACCGACCTGTCGAAATAGGCCCCGCCGGCCTCCACGCCGCCCGCGCCATCGAGCGCCTACGCCTCGTGCGCGGCCTGACCCAGCAACAGCTCGCCGCCCGCTGCACCGCACTGGGCCGCCCGATGGCCAACACCGCCCTCAGCCGCACCGAACGCGCCCGCCGCCGCTGCGACATCGACGACCTCGTCGCCATCGCCACCGCGCTCGGCGTGCCTCCCACGACCCTGCTCCTGCCGCTCCCGTCGATGTCCGGTGACGACCGGAGGGGGTGCTAGTTGGCGCGGGTCTGGATTGAGGACCGCATAGGGCATGCGGCGTACGTTCGCGCTGCGGCGGAAGCCAAGCGGGCGGGCCGTACGCCACCGGGGCGCTACCGCGTGCGCTGGTACGACCCCGACGGCAAGCCGAAGATGAAGACCTTCACCCGCAAGGTCGATGCCGAGGCGGAGCGGACGAAGATGGAGTCCCGCCTTAGCGACGGCTCCTACCGTGATCCGGCCGCCGCGCGGGCGAAGTTCGCAGAGATAGCGGAGTCCTGGCTGGCTGCGCAGCTCCATCTCAAGCGTTCAACCCGAGGCCGCTATCGCGGTGTTCTCGACGTCCACGTGATCCCCAAGTGGGGCACCACGCCATTGGACCGCATCCACTTCGAGGACATCGCCGAGTGGCTCGCGGACCTGCTGTCCGGCGAGGCGACCGGGGCAGGAAGCTGAGCCCTCGGTCGGTCCGCAAGGCGTACGTCGTTCTCAGCCGCGTTCTCGGCTACGCGGTCAAGGCCCGTCGTCTGGCGGTCAACCCGGCTGTCGGCGTGCCCTTGCCGAAGGTGATGCCCGCTGACCACGTGTACCTCGACGACATGCAGGTCGACGCGCTGGCCAACGCGGCAGGCGCCTACCGGGTGTTCATCCTTCTGCTGGCCTACACGGGTCTGCGCTGGGGCGAGACATCTGCACTGAAGGTGGGTCGTGTCGACCTGGACGCCTGCCGGGCACACATCGTCGAGGCGTACGTCGAGGACAACGGCAAGCTCTACCTCGACACCCCCAAGAACCACGAGCGTCGCTCCGTACCGATCCCGCGGTTCCTGACCGAGGAGCTGAAGCCTCACGTCCAGGGGCGGGGAGATGAGGAACTGCTCTTCACCGCCCCGCAGCGCGGGCCTCTGCGGGCCCGCAACTTCCGTCAGCGGTTCTTCGCGCCGGCGGTCGCGAAGGCCGGACTGGGGCACCTCAAGGTCACCCCGCACAAGCTGAGGCACACGGCAGCCTCGCTCGCCATCGCCAGCGGCGCGGACGTCAACGTCGTCCAGACGATGCTCGGCCACAAGTCCGCGACGCTGACCCTGGACACGTACGGGCACCTCTTCCCGGACCGCCTGGACGAGGTCTCGAAGAAGATGCACAAGCGCCGCTCCAAGCAACTGGCCAAGGCGAAGGCCAAGCTGGAGAAGGCCGAGCGGAAGGCCCGCGAGGCCGCCGAGACGGTGGCCGCTCTGGCTGACGATGCCGCGTGATGTGTGCCTAATCCGTGCCGGGGAGCCGTAACCGAAGGGGCCGCCCCACCGCATGATGCGGTGGGGCGGCCCCTTGCGTCTCCCCCGGACCAGCTTCACCCGCGCGGGCGGCGGCCTTCCTGCCAGGCCCGGTCCATCGCAGCACCAGCCGCATCCCCGGCCAGCCGCTCGATCTCCTCGGGCACCTCCCGCTCGTCGAGCACGAAGAGCCGGCCACCGACGAGCTGGGTGGTCGCCTTCCAGTCGAGACGGTGCCCTGCCTCCCGAGCGGCACGCCGGACGTCCTTGAGCTCGCCCATCTCCGCAAGATCGTCGCCGCTCAGGATCAGCTGTCCGTAGTAGCCCTGGTACTCGGGCTTGAGCGCGGCCCGCATCAGCGACTCAAGGCGTTCGACCAGCTTCTCGTACCGGCGCCGGGCCAGCTCATCCCTGACGGGCATCCTGCACAGCTCCCCACCGTCCGCGTGCATGGCATGTGTGCCATATGTGTGCTGCAAGCGCAGGAGCCCTCCCGTCCGCTGGACGGAAGGGCTTCTGACCTGGTGTTTTGCTGTGCCCCCGGCAGGATTCGAACCTGCGACACCCGCTTTAGGAGAGCGGTGCTCTATCCCCTGAGCTACGAAGGCGGGGCGGCAGCCCTGGGCCGCCGCCGACAGTGTAGCGGGTCGGATGAGATCGGCGTCGGTGTCTGATCACTGGCTCCTGCGGCGGCCGACCGGGCCGCGGCTGGGGCATGGCTGGGGCGCGGGGCTCCGGCTCCCAGGCCAGGCCGTCCCCGCGCCCGGGCAAGAGCTATGCCGGCCCCGGAGACAGGGGTCCTCAGCCAGGGCCGTGGGAAACAGGTCGGGGCGCACGTGACGAGGGTGTCTCGTGGTGCGTGCGTCGCGTGACGAAGCTGCCAGGCGGCACACGCACGTGCTGGGACATCACCTCGTGCCGGGCGGAGCAGGGAGCCGGGGAACCGGGGAGCCGGGGGACACAGTGCTCACTCGCGGGCCAGGTCTGCGGCGAGTCGCCCGAGATGCCGGTCGGCCTCCGCCAGTCGGGAGTGGTCCAGGGAGACGGCGACCAGGTAGTGGCCTTCCGCGAGGTGCTGGAAGTAGACGGCTCCCTGCTCCACGTTCAGGACGATCTGATGGATCCGGCCATCCAGGAGGGCGTGCAGGGAGGTGTCCATGCGGCGGGTGACGCCGGGCAGGAGACGGCCCAGCAGGCTGTACTTGTCGCGCCGCTGCTGTGGGGTGGTGGAGGTTCCGAAGTGGGCGCTCAGGGCGCGGTGGCGGAAGATGTCGGCCGTGCAGGTGGGCACGCCGGCGGCGTAGTAGGCCACGTAGTGCAGGCCGTCGACGCCGAGGGCCGCGCGCAGAGCATCCGGGAGTTCGGTGGACGTCTCGGCCGGGGAATCCACCGTGTAGGGGTTGCCGTCGGTGGCGTCGGTGACCTGCTCGGCGTTGTGTGGCTTCGCCGTACGGGTACTCGCGGTCATGTACCTGCCGATATGCGAGTGGTGAGGAAGCAGGTTGAAGGGGACGGCGGGCCTCAGGTCGTCGATGCCCTCCGTCATACGTGCGATCAGCTCGGTGACCTGGTCCCGCGGCGTGGCGCAGCAGAGATGGAAGCCCATGGCGACGGACTGATAGAGAAGTGCGCCCATCGGAATTCGCACCACCGTGCGTATGAGTGCTCCGGTGCGCAGTTCTGCGAAATCCGGTGCCAATTCCTCGAGGATGTAGAAAAGCTGTCGTCCGGCGCGTTCCAGGCCGATTGGTGAGGGTGCGGCCGGCCGTTTCTTCGGCGGCTGCGAGTGCGGTTGCGAGTTTTCTGCGACGACCAGTCTTGCCCGGTCGCGATCGTAGAACGCGAGATGTTCCACACCGCATGACTCCAGTAACCGCCGGAGTCGTAAGTCGAGTTCGCCCATCCTTCGATTGCCTCCGTCCAGTTCGCGCGCCGGGGCGTACGCCGGTGCCGTGGAAGGGTCAGACACCTTGCACCTCCAGATCGGCGCCAATCCTCTGATAGGGCTCGGCCAGCAACGCCCGGGCGAGCTCGTGGTCCTTCGGGAGGTATTCGGAGACCTTGCGCCTGAGGCTTGCCGCTGGTTCGCCGTCGGCCGGTGGGCGGGAGGCGATCAGGTTGGCCATGGCGATCAGGGTGACCGGGTGGCTCTCGCCCCACGCCGACCGTTCCTTGCAGCCGTTGTGGACGTCCTGGTCCTCGTGCGCCAGCTCCACCGCGGGAAGGGAGCCGAGCGCCGCCTGGCAGTTGCTCTGGTTCATCCGGGCGACCAGCGTGTAGCGGTGCTTGCGATGAAAGGTGTCCTTCAACTGGAGTACTGCCTTGCCCGCATGCTCGCTCGCTTCCTCCGCGTCCCCGCCGACCAGCAGATACTGCGCGAGATTGCTGCGGCAGATGCCGGTGAAGGGGTGGTCGTCGCCGAACACGTCGATGTAGTGGACCAAGACGTCCCGGGTGTAGGCCACGGCATCGACGGTCCGGCCCTGCGCGTGCAGACCGATGGCCAGGGACAGCCGGCAGGACATCGTGCGGGGGTGCTCCTCGCCCCACCGATTGCGGTAGGCGACGTACGCGTCCTTCAGCAGCGGCAGGCCGTGGTGCACGTCGCCCTGGCGCACCATGGTCATGCCCAGACTGGCGACCGCGCCCAGCGTGTGGTGGGAGCCGGAGTCCAGCAGCCTGTTCAGGTGGTTACGGGCCTCCGTCAGATACCGCTCCGAGGTGGCCAGGTCGCCCGACTCCCGGTAGTAGGTGCCGAGGTGGGCGTACGACACCCATCGTTTGGGGTCGGGGTCCTTGTCAGGGGCGCTCTGTCCGCGCCGCTCGTGCGCCTGCTGCTCCTGGAGGATGGCGGCCGAGACCGACTCGAAGTAGAACTTGGACAGGGCGAGGTTGTGCGAGGCGGCCAGCGTTCCGTTGGCGTTCTCACCGATGGCGTCCTGCAGCCCCGAGAAGGTGGCCCGGTCCTCGTCGAAGGCCTCCTTGAACTTGCCCGTGGCACGCAGGTCGGCCGCGTAGCCGCGGCGGGCCAGCAGGATGTCGGCCTGGCTGCTCCCCTTACTGCGCAGGGTGGTCGCAGCATGGGTGGTGAGTCCGAGCGCCGTGCGGTAGTCACCGAGGAGACGGCAGGCCGCGCCGAGCTGGGACTCCATGCGCAGCACCATGAGGTGCTCCGGGTCCAGGGACTGCCGCCAGCGCTCCAGGACCCGTTCGCCCAGTTCGCGGGCGCCCACCCAGTCGTTCGACATCCAGCGGTGGTAGACCTGGCTGATCAGCCAGCGGTGGACCTCCGAGTCCGTGCTCTCGAGGGCCCCGGAGACGATGACGTGCTTGTCGAGCTCCGCGAAGGTGTCGTGATGCTTCGGCCGGTGACGTTCCAGATCGTTCGGCACCATCGAGGCGAGGACCCCCAGGGCTTCGGCGCGGGTGGTGGCCCGTTCCTCCTCGGACATCCAGCCGCGCACCAGATCCTGCACCACGCGGCAGATCATGAGGGTCTGGGAGGGGAGGTCCTGGACGGCGAGCGCCTGCTTGCCGAGGAGGTTGAGATGGCGGTACAGGGTGAAGACGGAGTCGCCGAGTTCGGGATCGAAGGGCTTCAGCAGCTCCACCATCCGGTCCGACTGGACAACGTTCATGCCGACGCCGTCCGGTGACAGGAACGCGCACAGGTCCAGGAGCCGTGCGGCGGCCGGAGACTGGTGCCGGAGGTCGTCGTAGGCCAGGCGGCAGACGTCGGTGAAGGCCCGGTACTCGGGCACGGCCGCTTCCTGGGAGGCCATCTGGCCGCTGTCGAGCAGGGCGATGTACGGGTCGATGTCCTGGGGGCAGGTCCGCAGGACGGCGGCAGCCGCCTCCTCCGCGATCGGCAGGTGCCCCAACCGTTCGGCGAGCCGAAGCAGTTCCTCCTCGGCGGAGCCGGGCAGCCGGTGGCTGAGCAGGGCCACGCTCTCCTCGGGAGTGAAGGGGGCGACGGCGTGTTTCGTGTACGGGGAGGCCCATTCCGTGTCGTTCGAGGTGATCAGGACATGGCCCGAGCCGCCCGTGGGGATGTAGTCCTCGACGGTCTGCTGGCCGGCCGCGCCGTCGAAGACGAGCAGCCACCGGCGCAGTCCCGGATGCCGCCCCTGTCGCAGGTCGTCCAGCAGTGTCTGCCGGTCCTCGCTGGTGCGCCGGCCGTCGCTCTTGGCGTTGATCGCCCTGGCCAGCTTGGTGAGGGAGTCCTGGACGCTCTCGACGGTCGCGGCCGGCACCCACCAGACCAGGTCGTATTGTGAGGCGAACCGGTGGGCGTACTCCAGGGCGATCTGCCGCTTGCCCACACCGGTCAGGCCGCACAGCACCTGAGGCGCGGAGTGGTCCGCGCCCGAGTAGTCGAAGCCCTCTCTCAGCGCGTTGAGCTGGTCGACGCGCCCGATGAACCCGGTGTTGCGCATCGACAGGTTCCACACCGCTGGCTGGAGTCCGGGGAAGCGGGGCCCGGCCCAGGCGGAACCCGTCTGGGTGTCGGTGGGCAGCCCGAAGTGGGCGAGCAGCTCCTGGCGGGCCACGTCCTCGCTCTGCCCGTCCAGGGTGATGGTGTTCTGCCGGCCGAACTCGAAGTGCGGCGCGAGCCGTGCGGTGCCCACCCGCACGCCGACGATCCGCTGGTCGCCCGGACCGCTGCCGACGGGCGCGCCGGTGGTGAGACGCGCGACGGTGTCACCCGCCGGTGTCCCCGCCAGGTGAGGGGAGAGAAGGGCGAGGACGTAGGTGGTGTCGGGTAGCGAGTCAGCGGGTTTGTCGCCCGGCGGGACGATCTGGATCCGGGTCGGCCGCAGGAGCTCCCCGATCCAGTCCGCCCACAGCTGGTCGTTGGGGGCGTGCAGCAGGGTGACCGTGCTCGGTTCGGTTTCCTGCTCGGCCTGCAGCCACTCGCGTTGGTCGAGGAGCCGACGATAGGCGAGGTAGTTCTGGGGCGACGGCGGCTGGAGGTCGCGTATCTCCCCATCGGTGATCCGGTCGACGAGGTGCACGTAGGCCGCTGCGATCCCGCCGCTGACGCGGGGGTCGTCCCGCATTACGGCGAGTTCCTCGCCCAACGTGTAGTACGGCACGTAGGGCACCCTCATCTGGCCCCAGTAGAGACCTAACGCATCCTCGTCCGTGATGCCGAGATAGGGGTCGAGGGCTTGACGCGCTTCGACGAAGCGCTGGTTCAGCCGGTCCCGTTCGTTCTGGTCGACCCGCATCTGCACGAAGTGCAGCTCGGTGGCCGGGCGGTGCTGGCGGATGAGCTCGGCGGCCTTGCGTGCGCCCTGGATGGCCCGGGGATTCATGGTGAGGGCTATGACGACCTTGTCGGGCAGGGCGAGTGTGCAGATCCTTGCCCCGTCCGAGAAGCCGGTACGGCTGTCGATCAGGATGTAGTCGTAGTCGCTGTCGTGCAGCCGCTCTCGCAGTGCCTGGAGGAACTCCTGGCCGTCGTCGCTGGTGTGGAATCCGGTCCAGTTGAAGTTGGCCAGGCGGTTGGCGTACTCCTCGTCCATACGCCCGGGGCCCATGTAGTGCAGCCGTCCGCCGTTGGGGAACGGGTGGTCGAGGTCGATCTGGTAGCGCTCGAAGTCGGTGTGCTGCGGGTGCAGGGCCCGCAGGTCGTCGTCGCCGATGCCGGCGGCGGCGCCGGCGAAGGCGGAGAACATGTCCAGCACACCGTCGGCGTAGCTGAGGTCGGAGACGCGGAGGAAGGCGCCGTAGTAGAGGTGAAGGTCGGGCGCCTCCAGGTCCCAGTCGATGACCAGCACCGACTTGCCCTGATTGGCCATGATCCAGGCGGCGTTCGCCAGGGCCATGGTGCGACCGGCTCCGCCCTTGAACGAGTAGAAGGAAATGATCTTCGCTGAACTCGGCGAACCCGACGCCTTCGCTGCCTCTGTGGTAGTCATCCCCCGCCTCATGTGCTCAGCCCGGGCCAAGCGATTCGCCGGGCGTTCTGCTCAGTACCGGAGGCCACGGGTTCGTTCCGCGCCTGAGCCAGCCGACGCGTTCCCGCTGCCTGCGGACGCGCTGTTCCGCCGGACTCTCGATCGTCAACTCCCCTGCTCTACGGCGGGTGGTGCCCGCGTCACCCTCCGAAGGTGTGCCGGAATCGGCCATCACGGCCACCACGATGTGTGCGAGCGCTTCCCGACTGCCCGCCTCGTGATGGGCCGCGTCGAGCATCCGGGCCGGCGTCCGGCAGACCGCCTCGCGCAGTCGGACCGCGTTGGCCGTGCTCTCCTCGTCCGTTCGGGCGAGTACGACGACCACGGCGGCGACTCGCGCCCGTGACCGTACGATCCGCTCCCACAGCACGCGGAACGCCGGATCGCCCGTCAGCCAGGGGTCGACCACGACGAGGACCGTCACCGACTCGTCGACGTCGTTCGGTAACGGACCGTCCGGACCGGGTGCGATGACGGCCAGGCGGTCGACCCCGCAGGCCCGCGCCGCCCAACCGACGGTGGAGGTCACGGTCTCCTCGCTGCGCGGGCGGAAGGGGCGCCAGTCCTCGGCGCGCTCCCCGTAGTAGTCGAGGTGGTCACGCAGCCGGCCCATCCGGTCGCTGTCAGCGGCCACCAGGAGAAGCATCAGGTGCCGGTCGCGGTCCGAAGCCGCCGCCGCAGCGCTGGGCGGACAGGTCGCCGGCTCCGCGATGTCGCGCCGGTTGTACGCCATCGCGCGGCTCGGCCCGAACTGTGGGGTGACCGCGCGGCTCTCCGCCTCGGACATCACGGGTGGCGGTGACTCGGCGGCGCGCATCAGGCGCGCCGCGACGCGGCGCACGATGGAGTGGTAGCGGTCCCGACTGCGCGGATCCTGCTGGAGGCAGAGCGCGCCGGGCCCCTGATACTCCTCGTTGACGATGTGTCGAACGACCGTGACGGGCCGGGGAAGCACCAGCGCGTGCGAGCGCCAGACGACGCCCACCACCGAGTCGGGTCGTTCCCCGGTGCGCCGCATGCAGCGGTCCATGCGCTCGGCGAAGACTGACCACTCCGTGGCGCACTGCGCGTCGTCCACGTACTCCGCCGAGTAGAGGATCAGCAGGGCGCGACAGTCGAGCACCGCGGGATCGGGTCCGGCGGCGGGCTCGGGGCGTTTCAGCCGGCCTTCGGCGGAGGAGGTGCGGCCCAGGACGCTGTAGATCTCGTTCTGGACATCGACATGGAACCGTTGGACCGGTCCTCTGTCGCCGGTCGAGCTGGCGTAGCTGGTAAAGAACAATGGCCCCATAACATCCCCCCAAGGGCCTGCCTCCTGTTGCAACCACGGCTCGGTCTTTGCCCATGGACCCACATCGACGTGGCGTGCGCAGGTAGCTATCGTTTGTGCGTCACCCCCACGCCAATTGACTCCATGCTATGGGGTTTTGCCCACCAGGCGCCCTGGAAAACCCGATATTGCCTATGCTCCCGCCCGAAAGGACGCGCAGAGTCGCACATATGCGCTGGTGGTCGTCGCTTTTCGGCCGCGCGTTCCGGAATATCGGAGTCATTGATCCGTCCAGGGTGCGGAGTGCCGGATGAGGGCGGAGATGTCCTTGCAGTAGACAGAGGGGTTGGCGAATCCCCGGCCGCGTCCGAAGCGGTGGGCGCGCAGTCCGCCGCCGCACACCTGCACCAGCGGACACTCACGGCACGTGCGGCACAGAGACCCCACACCGTCCTCCGGCGCACCGTCAAGATCCAGCAGGGCGTCGAAGGAGTGGCTGAATATCGTGCCGCCCGTGCCGGCCGCCCCCTCCGCGACAGCGTTGAGCGACTCCGTCCACGCGACCGTGCCGTCCGTTTCGATCGCCACGGCTGCCGTCGGCACGGTGCCCAGTACCTCGCTGCTGCTTCCGCCGCCGGACAGCGACAGTGTCTCGATCGACTCGAAGAGCCGGACCCGCATCGGCCGCCCGGTCGCCCTCCATCGGTCGTGGACGGCGCAGAGCCAAGCCCCGTACAGCGCCCCGTCACCGCCCCCGCCGGTCGGCGGGTGGTCCCAAGTGCCGTGCGGCAGAAGGAAGTCGGCGGCGGGTGGGCGGTGGACGGTGAGGGCGTCGAAGGTGCGCACCGGATCGTTCGCCGGGTCGATCGTGCACAGCAGGCCGCCGAACAGCGGTCGGTAGCGAGCACCGCCCAGCAGGGCGAGCGCGGTGGCCACCCGTGCGTGACTGCCCTTGCCGAAGCCACGCCCCGCTCGGTGCCGGTCGTGTGCCTCGGCGTAGCCGTCCAGGCTGACGCCCACCGTGACACCCAGGTCCAGCAGCAGATCGAGGAACGCCTCGGTGAGCAGCACGCCGTTGGTCTGCAGGGCGAATTCCACCTCGGTCCCGGCCCCCCGGAGGGCTCGGCGGACCGACGTGGTGAAGTCGGCGATCACCCGGGCGCCCGCGAGGAGCGGCTCCCCGCCGTGCAGGAGTACCCGGACGCGCTCCAGGTCGTGCCGTCCCGCGTGTTCCGCGATGCGTGAGACGAGTTTTTCGCGGACGGGTGCGGACATGATCCGGGGGCGTTTTCGCCATCCGGAGTCTCGCAATTCATATACGTAGCAGTAGTCGCAGCGAAGATTGCAACGGCTGGACAGCTTGGTGATGAATTGATCGAAAGCCCTGAGCCTTGTCCGGCCGTCTTCCGTCACGGATGTCCGAGGCTTTGGCCAATGATAGGGAGGCGGTGTCGAGTCGTCCCAAGTAGGTCCCTGATGCCTGTTCCCGACTACCGGCGATGACGTAGTGTCAAGGCTCGGCGAAGTTCCCTGCATCCGACCCCCCCGTTCGTTGCGCGGGGGTCGGCCAGGTGCCACGCCGGAGCGGCGGACGGCGTGGCGATATGTGTCCCCCCGCTCAGCGTACGAGGAACGACCGGTGTCCCATGAGCAGCCAACTGGCCAACGTTGGGTTCTTCTCGGCGTAACCACAGCTACCGCGGGCACAGGGAGTGGAGGGGTTGCACATGGCCAACGACTTCATCACGAGCTTTGCCGCCGAAGAGAGCCATTACTATGCGGCGCTGTTCCATCAGGACTTGGTACAGGCGGTGGAGCGGCTCAAGGGACGTACGGTCACGGCGGCCATGTGCCGCGGCGGGCAGGGCGAAACGAACCGCTCCCTCGTCGCGGAGGCGCGTGTTTTCGTCGCTCTGTGCTCGCAGGCCTACTACGCCGACGAGGGCTGCGGCGCCGACTGGGCGGTGTTCGAACACCGACTGCACCTCGAGCCACCACAGTTCCGCCCCTCCGACCCACCTGCCCGCGTCCTGGTGCGCTGGCAGCCGGCCAATCCGCCCTCCGGACTCCCCCTCGCACCGGTCCTCAGCGGCGAGATCACGGACAGCTACGCCTGCAAGGGCCTCTACGGCATCATCCGCGAGGAGTGCGGGGTGAGCTCCGAGGCGTACCGGGACGCCGTCGACCGGATCGCCGCCGCTGTCTGCGACGGGTTTGCGCACGGCCCGCTCGAGGTGTCCGTCGACGAACTGCCTGACTTGGCACTGCCGTTCCCTCCAGGTAAGAGCGAGCCACGGGTCCTGCAGCCGCCGCTTGCTCCGCAGGCCGACGTGCCACAGCCGCGAAAGGCAGCCGACGACCCGGACAGACCCCGCGTGTTCCTGTCCTACGCGCATGAGGAGGACGGCGACATCCACAAGAAGAGGGTCGCGGCCCTGGGCGAACGGCTCCGCGACCACGGCATCGGCGTCCTGCTGGACACGATCGCCCACCGCAAGGGGCCCCAGCACTGGCCACGGTGGATGCGCAAGCAGTACAAGGAGGCGGACCTCGTGCTCGTGATCGTCTCACCGGCGTACAAGCGCCGCGCCGAGCACGAGGAGGTGCCGGGTAAGGGAGACGGAGTGGGGTACGAGGCGGACTACATCCTCAACGAGCGGATGGCCGACCGCCAATGGTACGAGCGGATACTGCTGGTGTCCTTCCCTGAGCACGGTAGTGCGCACATACCCGATTTCCTGAGGGGTCCGACCCTCTACACCCTCGACCCCGAGACGGGCGAGGGGGATCTGCCGGACCTCGTCGACTACATCAAGAGCAAGGCACCCTGAGGACCGCGACGCGTCCCGGGGAGGCGGAGCCGGCTCATCGCAGGAGGACGGCGACGAGCGTCGCGTCGGCGACCAGCAAGGCGCCGTAGAAGAGTTGGAGCGTGCGGGAGAAAGTCGCCTCGAACCAGCTGATCCGCCGGAGATACGGCCGCACGTCCATGGTGAGCGTCTCCACTTCCACCCCGGGGCGCCGCACATCGTCGTACAGATGCCGGTACAGGCGCTCCTGACGGAGGAACAGGCCGTCCAGGAACCAGAAGCAAGCCAGCGGCACCAACCCGCTGGCGGCCACTTGCCAGCTCTGCTGGCTGGTGGAGACGGCGAAGAATCCGGCGGCCAGCGTCAAGGCCCACCCTTTGACCAGAAAGGAATGGTTGGACAACCGTGTGATGACGGCCTGCAGAAACTCCAGATGCTTGAGCCGTTCCTCGCCCAAGGGCGCCGATCCGTTCACGGACCCCGAACTGGCCTCACCCAGCGTGGACATCGATCCCCCCAGTGTCCCGGTGCTCTCATCCTAGGTAGTCCTCTGCCACGGCGCACCGGTGCCGTCGTTGGACCGTCCCCACGGCCGGCGCATGGTTCGTGTCGGAGGTGGGGGTCAGGTCAGGGGGACGTGGGTGAAGCGGGCGGCGGTGTGGAGGTCCGATTCGATGCGGGTGGCTGTGGTCGTGAGTTCCGGGAGGAGGTCCGTCACGCACTCCCGGAGGCTGTGGCGGCTTGCGTGCATCGCTGTGTTCAGGGCGGAGACGACCCTGCCGGAACGGTCGCGGATCGGGACCGCGATGGAGCGGAGGCCCTCTTCCAGTTCCTCGTCCACCAGGGCGTAGCCCTGGGAGCGGATCGCGGTCAGGGTGTCCGTGGTGGCCCTGTCCGACAGGAGGACTCTGCCCAGAGCTGTCTCGTAGGCCGGCAGGCGGGTGCCCAGGGTGATGTTCACGCTCATGACGCGGCCCGTCGTCACCCTCGCCGTGAACTGGATCTCCTCGCCCGAGTCCGAGAGCACCGCCAATGACGTCGACTCGTGGATGCGGGACGTCAGGTCGGCGAGGTGGGGGTGGGCGATGTCGGGCAGGGTCGTGCGGGAGAGGGGCGGGAAGCCCAGGGAGAGGACCCGGGGGGTCAGGGCGAAGGTGCGGTCGCCTGTCGGTGTCACCAGGTCCAGGTGTTCGTAGGTGATGAGTGCGCGGCGGGCCGTCGCACGGGCCAGGCCCGTTGCCTGGGCCACCTCCGTGAGCGTCAGCTCCGGCCTGCCCTCGCCGAAGGCCGTGAGCACCGTCAGGCCCCGCGCCAGGGATTCGATGAAGTCGCGGCCGAGTTGCTGTTTCGACGCACCTGTCCAGAGCGCCAGGTCCGACGGTGGTGTGCCGGGGGTGGGGGTGGGGTGCGGTCCAGTTCCCGCTCCATCTGCGTCACCGCTGCCCGCAACCTCGGCAGCAGGGTGGTGCGCAGGCTGTGTGCCGTGTGGCGGCTGGTGTGGCTGACCACGCTGGCCACGCATACCGGAGGCCGGTGGGCGGCGGTCGTGTGAGGGGAGCGGACCGGTACCGAGACCGCCACCAGGCCCGGTTCGATCAGCTGGTCGTCCAAGGCCCAGCCGTGCGCGGCCGCCTCCCGCGTGCGGCTCGAGAACGTCTCGTCGTCTCTCGCGTCCGCTCCGTACTTGCGCGGTGGTACGGCCGTGAAGGAGAGGTCCCTCGGGTCCGCGGCGCGGCGTTCGCGCCAGCGTTGCCAGTCGGCGGCCGTCCACTCCGTCGCGAACAGGGGGCCGGGGGCGGTGCGTTCGGCGGGGAGCAGGTCGCCGATACGGAAGCTCAGGGACATCGCGCGGCGGCGGGTGGCCTGGTGGATGAAACGGATGCCGTCGCGGTCGGCGACCGCCAGGGAGACCGACTCGTCCAGTTCGTCGGCCAGGGCGTCTGCCCGGGACGCGAGCAGGGCGGGGAGACGCAGGGCGGCGAGGTAGGCGTTGCCCAGTTCCATCAGGCGAGGGGAGAGGTGTACGTCCCGGCCGTCCACGCGGACGTAGCCCATGCGGGCGAGGGTGGCCGTGATGCGGTCGACCGTGGAGCGGGCGAGGCGGGTGGCCCGTTCCAGGCCGCTCAGGCTCAGTGTGCCGTCCGCCTCGGTCAGTTCCCGCAGCACCGCGATGCCGCGTATCAGTGGCGTGACCGTCTCATCCGGAGCGGTCGAACCCCTGTCTCTGTCCCTGGATGCGCCCGCCCTCAGGGCAGGTGCCCCGCTCGCCCCGGCAGCGCGCCCACTCGCCTCGGCCGGTGTCCCGCCGTCGTTCACCGGCCCCCCGTTCTCTTCGGCCGAGGCGGCAGACCCCTCGGGGTCGTCGTTCATGGGCTTCGCTGGCATCGGCTCTCCGGTACGGCGGTCGCGGCAGGCCTACGGTAATCCGGCTCCTGGCGTCGCTACCGTTCCTGTTCAGTGAGCAGGAGTGAGTCTTGGACCCATTCCTGGTCGCTGCGGACGTCCCGAACGGTTGTGGATGCCCTGGTCGCCCGCGTTCTCACCGCGTCCGGCGGCACGGATCGTGTCCGTGGTCCGGGAATGCGGGGGCGGGGTCCCTCACGCCCGGGGGTGTCCGGTCGGGCCTGGATGGTCCGATGCCCGTGCACATCGCTCTGGTGTGCACGGGGCGGTGTCGGCCGTCGCCGGATCGGATGCCCTTGGGCGCGTCTGCCGATCGCGATGCTCGCGGCATCGTGTCGGCTGGTCTTGCGGGTGGGGGTGGACAGTGGTTTCTGCCAGTGCTGGGCGCCCCATTTGCTGGTGTAGGCGGGGTCGACGGCGATGATGCTGATGCCGCTCTGGTCGGCCATCGAGGTCAGCCGGGCCCGCAGCCTGCCGGTGGGCATGCCCGAGATGAGCTGCCGGAAGCGGCGTCGGCGGCCGTGCTTCTCGCGGGTCTTGTCCGCGGTGAAGTCGAGGTCCTCGACCGCGATGGCGGCCGCGCGGCAGGACTTCGCCCAGTTCAGCAGCCGCGACAGGGCGTGGCGTACCTGGGCGTCACGATGGTCTGCGCTGCCGGACAGGTCGTAGCCGAAGCGGCGGGGCCGGCCGACCGGGTTGCCATGGGGATCGAGGCGCCATGCGGCCAGGTGGTCGGCGTTGGTGTCCACGCCGATCACGCCGTGGGCGAGGGCTGCTTCGATCGGGACGGTCTTCGTCGGTGGGATCTGCCAGGAGGCCGTCACATACCAGCGGCCACGCTGCACGTCGTGGTGGATGCGGTAGGCCACCGCCCGGTTCGCCTCCACACGGTCGGCCCACCCCTGCCCCCGGTGCGGGAAGCTCACCTTCGCGGCGAGTACATACCGGCCGTGCCCGGCGTTGGCCAGGCCGGCGAGCGGTGCCGGGAGCCTGATCGACACCTCACCGTCGGGCGTGATGCGGATCGTCTCGTTCCCGAAGCGTTTCCCGGACTCCCCGTCAGCGGCGAGGAACCAGCGCCCGGCCTCCCAGCGTGTCCGCCACTGGACCTCGGTGAGCTGCGCCTGGTCGAGGTGGTGGCGGGTGCCCAGCAGCCGTCTACCGCCCCGCACCACGTGCACAACGCCGCTGTCACGCTCAGCGCGGACTCTGTTCAGCCGGTCTTCGAGGACATGCAGGCGGCGCGACTTGCTGAACCACTCGCGGGCCGAGCGGTAGCCGCCCGGAGCGTGTTTGGTGCCCTTCTCGCCGACCGGGAGCGACAGGCGGTGCCGGATCGTGGCGATACCGGCTTCGAGAGACCGCACATGCGCTGCCTGCCCGCGCCGGGCCAGTGCCCACTGGTCGTGTGTGGCCTTCGTGATCGACCCGGCCCACCGCGAGGACGACAGGGCCGTCAGCTCCCGCTTGCGCGCCGCCCAGGTATCGGCGCAGTGTCCAAGCCCGTCCCGGCAGCGGGCCTTGAGGTCTTTCGACGCCAGCGATCCCAGATGCGCGCCCACCAGCCTGAGCACCTTCTCATCCTCGACCGTGAGGTGCTTGAGACGGTCACGCACCGCCACACCGGACGGGCCGAGCACGACGAACGGCGCCGTCACCTCCCGCAGCCCACCCACCGCCACCACCCTCCCCTCCCAGGCCCGAAGACATCCCGCCGTCACACCCAACGACCACCACCGGCAAAGGTCACCCGTTCGGAACAAGAACTCCCGTTCCCCGACGCCAGGCCCCTCCACAAGCAGCCGCACTCTCACTCATGCACACCAGAACTCACTCATGGCTGTCATCCGCCAGCAGCTCACAACCCCCTTGTCACCCGCACCCGGTACCCGCCCGCACCTCCTCCTCCCCCCTCCAGATCCACCCCCGCCACTTCGATCTCCACTCCCTTGCCCGGATCCCGGAACGTCTCCCCGGGCGTGAACGGCGCGTCCGACAGTTCCGCGTGGACGTTCGGCGCGCGGGTGCAGCCGCCGCTGTCGCGGCGGGAGTCGTGGACGGTGACCGGGCCCATGCCCGTGTCCACCCGCGCGTCGACCTTGTAGATCAGGACGCCCGGACGGCACACCGTCTCGTCGTTGCCCGCGCGGGTGCGCAGTTCCACGGCGTAGCCGGTCGCGCTGTCCAGGGGCAGGACGACCAGCTTGGAGCCGCCGGCGCTGGCCAGCGGGGTCAGGGTGTACTCCGTGGTGCCGGGGGTCGCCACGCAGTGGACCTGCGCCGAGTCGAGCCAGCCCAGCTTCCACTTGTGCCAGCCGAGGAAGTCGTTGTTGGCGCCCCAGTCCTCGCTCATGATGTCCCAGTGGCCGACCGCGCCCCCGCCCTCGGCGGTGTACAGGTCGGGCAGGCCGAAGACATGGCCGTTCTCGTGGGGGAGTACGCGGTAGCCGTTGCGGTCGTAGGAGCCGGAACCGTCGTCCTGGCGGGAGTAGACGAACGAGGCGTTGGCCACGGGAGTGCCGTCGGCCGTCGGGGCCTCGGGGTTGCCGGCGAAGGTGACGGACAGGACCGTGTCGAGGGCGGAGGGGCCGGCGTTCGGGGTGACCAGCACGTTCACCAGGTCGTACGCGCGGAAGTCCACCTTGGGGTCGGCCGCGGCCACGAGGTCCTGGACCAGCGTGCGGTAGCCGGGGTCGAAGGGGGCGCCGCGCTCTATGCCGTACTCGCGGAAGGACTTCGGCATCCGCAGCCACCCCGGGATCGGGGTCTCGGGGCGGTAGTCGAGGCGGCCGTAGGAGCTGGTGCGGAACCACTCGCGGGTCTGCGGGAAGAACTCCCGGAAGCGGTCCAGGGCGTCGCCGTCGCCGGGGGCGTCGGAGAAGTCGATCATCAGAGTGAGGGCGCGGACGGTGCCGGTGGAGCGGGAGTAGCCGTCGGAGGTGGGGATGCCCTCGGACATCTGGACCTCGCGGGCGCCGCGGATCAGGCAGGGGCCGTGCGAGGAGGTGCGGGACAGGGAGACCGGGCCGGCTCCGGCCGTCGTGGCGCCGGCGGTGAGGTGGCCCGTGCCGGCGGAGGTGCTGACCGAGAAGGTCAGGGCGGTCACGCAGGCCAGGGCGGCCACCCGGCGCCGGGGTATCCGACGGCGGGGCGGCGGCGTTCGGCCCGAGCAGGCCTGCTGCGTGGGACCCGGGCCGACCTGCTGCGTATGCCCTGGGCCAGCCTGCTGCGTACGACCCGAGCCTGCCTGTTGCGTACGGCCCGGGCCGAGCGACCCCGCCGCCCCCGGCCGCCGGGGTCGCTGAGGCTGCGGCTGCATGCAGGACCTCCCGCGCCACGGCAGCCGCCGGTCTCCGGCTGCACCCTTTCGCTCACCCTGCGTTGCGGCGGATGGGGGCGCGCGTTGGAAGAGACCGATCGTGGGTTTCCCGCCAGTAGCGCCCCCAGGGGGTGCTTGTGATCCAGGTCACAAAGAAAAAGCCCGGCTACGGGAAATACCGGGGACCCAGTCCCCGTTTAGCCATGTGTCAGAGCGAAGCGGGGACCCGCTCCCCGGATCGCGAAACATTGCAGACAGCCCACCGCATACCTCAGCCAGCCAGGAGTACGCCGTGCAGACCGCCACCCCCGAACAGCGCAAGGTGCCCCGGCCTCGCGCCGACGCCCTGCGCAACCGGGAGCGGATCGTCACCGCCGCCCGGGAGATGTTCGTCGAGCACGGCCCCGAGGTGCCGCTCGACGAGATCGCACGCCGGGCCGGCGTCGGCAACGCCACGGTGTACCGCAACTTCCCGGACCGCGACGCGCTGGTCCGCGAGGTCGTCTGCTCCGTCATGGACCGTACGGCCGCCGCGGCCGAGCTCGCGCTCGCCGAGACCGGCGACGCGTTCGAGGCGCTGGAGCGCTTCGTGCACGCCGCCGCCGACGAGCGGATCAGCGCGCTGTGCCCGATGGTCTCCAGCACGTTCGACCAGCACCACCCGGATCTGGAAGCCGCGCGCGAACGGGTCGAGAGCCAGGTCGCCGAGGTCATGGACCGTGCCCGCGCCGCCGGGCAGCTCCGCTCCGACGTGGACGTCGGAGACGTCATGATCGCCGTGGCCCAGCTCAGCCGGCCCCCGGCCGGGACGGACTGCTTCCGTGCCGACCCCTTCGTCCACCGCCATCTTCAGCTGTTCCTGGACGGGCTGCGGGCTCCCGCTCGCTCCGTACTGCCGGGCACGGCCGTGACCCTGGAGGATCTGCGCCGGCCTTGACCGATTCAGTTGACCGATTCAGTTGACCGATTAGTTCAGCGCGTCCCATCCGTCTGTAGCCAAGACGACAGTCCCTGCGGCCGTCCTCGTGGACGATCCGCCGTCCCTCGACATCTCTTTCCGTCACGAAGTCCCGAAGTGGGTACCCCCATGTCTGAAACAGCCTCAAAGGCACTCGGTAATCCGGCCGCCGCGCCGGACGCCGGCCGCTGGAAAGCGCTCGTCTTCATCGCGCTCGCCCAGCTGATGGTCGTCCTGGACGCCACCATCGTGAACATCGCCCTGCCCTCCGCCCAGCAGGACCTGGGCATCTCCGACGGCAACCGGCAGTGGGTCGTCACGGCCTACGCCCTCGCCTTCGGCGGTCTGCTGCTGTTCGGCGGCCGGATAGCCGACCTGTGGGGCCGTAAGAAGGCCTTCGTCGTCGGGCTCGGCGGCTTCGCCGCGGCCTCCGCGCTCGGCGGCGCGGCCACCAACGAGGCGATGATGTTCGGCGCCCGCGCCCTCCAGGGCGTCTTCGGTGCGCTGCTCGCGCCCGCCGCGCTGTCGCTCCTCGCCGTGATGTTCACCGACGCCAAGGAGCGCGCCAAGGCGTTCGGCATCTACGGCGCGATCGCGGGTGGCGGCGGTGCCGTGGGTCTGATCCTGGGCGGCTTCCTCACCGAGTACCTGGACTGGCGCTGGACGTTCTTCGTGAACATCCCGTTCGCCATCGTCGCCGCGGCCGGTGCGTACTTCGTCATCCGTGAGCCGGAGGGCGGCCGCAACCGTTCGTCGCTCGACATCCCCGGCGTGATCCTGTCCACTCTCGGCCTGGTCGCCCTGGTCTACGGCTTCACCCGCGCCGAGTCCGACGGCTGGAGCGACTCCGTGACCGTCGGCATGTTCGTCGCCTCCGCGGTGCTGCTGCTGGCCTTCGTGCTCGTCGAGGCCAAGGTCAAGGCCCCGCTGCTGCCGCTGCGCGTGGTCACCGAGCGCAACCGCGGCGGTGTCTACCTCTCCCTCGGGCTCGCGATCATCGCGATGTTCGGCCTGTTCCTCTTCCTGACCTACTACCTGCAGATCGTGAAGGGATACTCGCCGGTCAAGACCGGGTTCGCCTTCCTGCCGATGATCGCGGGCATGATCACGGGCTCGACCCAGATCGGCACCCGCCTGATGACCCGGGTCGCGCCGCGCCTGCTGATGGGCCCCGGCTTCCTGGTCGCCGCGCTCGGCATGCTGCTGCTGACCCAGCTGGAGATCGGCTCCTCGTACGCGGCCCTGCTGCTGCCGGCGATGCTGCTGCTCGGCCTCGGCATGGGTACGGCGTTCATGCCGGCCATGTCCCTGGCCACCCAGGGCGTCGAGCCCCGGGACTCCGGTGTCGCCTCCGCGATGGTCAACACCTCGCAGCAGGTGGGCGGCGCCATCGGTACCGCCCTGCTGAACACCATCGCCGCCTCGGCGACGACGTCGTACATCGCCGACCACATCGTGGGGGCGACCAGCCGGTCCCAGCAGCAGCTGGTCCAGCTGGAGGGCATGGTGAAGGGCTACACGAGCGCCATCTGGTTCGCCGTCGGCATCCTCGTCGTGGCCGCCGCGATCGCCCTGACCTTCGTCAACGCGGGCCGTCCGGGCAGTTCCACGGTGACCGGCTCGGACTCCGGCGTGGACGACGAGGTGCAGATCCCGGTCGTCGCCCACTGACGAGGTGCCCGGAGAAACCCCTTCGGGTACCCCGGTCGTCGCCCACTGGCGACCTGCCCGGAGAAACCCCTTCGGGCACTTGAAGAACCCCTTCGGGCCACCCGTAGGCACGAGGAAGGGGACGCCTCGTAC
Source organism: Streptomyces sp. CA-179760 (assembly GCF_050937045.1). NCBI lineage: Bacteria > Bacillati > Actinomycetota > Actinomycetes > Kitasatosporales > Streptomycetaceae > Streptomyces > Streptomyces sp. CA-179760. The sequence goes on along the minus strand of NZ_JBNJLZ010000001.1, from coordinate 4,113,035 downwards.
CTATGGATTCCAGGACCTGCCCCGGCTCAGCGGAGCCAGGGCAGGTCCGCACCCGCTTCGGTCGGCTGAAGTCCCTCGGCGACGATCCTCATGATCTCGCCGAGGGACTTCTGCTGTTCCGGGGAGAGCCGGTCGAAGACCGCCTGCCGTACGGCCTCCACATGGCCCGGGGCGGTCTGCCGCAGCACCTCGAAGCCCTCTTCCGTGAGCACGGCGAACTGGCCCCGCTTGTCGTCGGGGCAGTCCTCGCGGCGCACCCAGCCGTTCTTCTCCAGACGCGCGATGGCGTGTGAGAGGCGGGAGCGGGTGATCTTCGCCAGCATGGCGAGCTCGGTCATCCGCAGTTGCCGCCGGGGCGCCTCGGCGAGCTTGACCAGAAGGCCGTAGTAGACGTGCGGCATGCCCGCGTCGCGCTGGAGCTGACGGTCGAGATGGTCGTCGAGGAGGGTGACGCCCTCCATGAACGAGCGCCAGACGCGCTGCTCCTCGTCGGTGAGCCAGCGCGTTTCGTGGGGTTCCTGGCCGGAGGCCGGTGTCGGTGCGGATGCGGGTGCCTTCATGTGTTCCACTCTACGTGGCCCCTCCTTGAAGATTAAACAAATGGCCCGTACAGTTTTGTCAGGGAACCATTCTGGAGGGAGTCGCAGTATGTCCGCCGCCACCCAGGAGCGCATGCCCGCTCTGTACCTCAGCCACGGCGCCCCGCCACTGGCCGACGACCCGCTCTGGCCCGGTGAACTGGCCGCCTGGTCCGCCGGACTGCCGCGCCCCAAGGCGATCCTGATGGTCTCCGCCCACTGGGAGGAGGCCCCGCTCGCCCTCAGCGCCACCGAGACCGTCCCCCTCGTCTACGACTTCTGGGGCTTCCCCGAGCACTACTACCGCGTGAGGTACGAGGCTCCCGGCGCACCGGAGCTCGCCGAGTCGGTACGGAAGCTGCTGCGCGCCCCCGGTATGCCCGTCCAGGACGTCCCCGACCGTGGCCTCGACCACGGCGCGTACGTCCCGCTGGTCGAGATGTACCCGGAGGCCGACATCCCGGTCCTCCAGGTCTCCATGCCGACCCTCGACCCGGTCCGGCTCATGGAGATCGGTCGCAGGCTCGCCCCGCTGCGGGACGAGGGCGTGCTGATCGTCGGCTCCGGCTTCTTCACCCACAACCTGGCCGCGCTCCGGCAGGGCGGCATCCCCGGCTGGTCGGCGGAGTTCGACGACTGGGGCCGGCGGGCGCTGGAGGCGCGGGACGTGGACGCCCTGCTCGACTTCACCCGCACATCGCCCGCGGGGCGGCTCGCCCACCCGCGCACCGAGCACTTCGCCCCGCTGTTCGTGACCATGGGCGCCGCCGACGCGGCCGGTGAGCTGGACGCGCAGAAGTCGGTGATCGACGGGTTCTGGATGGGGCTGGCCAAGCGGTCGGTGCAGTTCGGCTGAAATCAACCTCAAGGGTCCGGGGGCTACAGCGGCTTCTCGTACCAGGCCACGTCCCAGTAGCGGTCGAACTTGCGGCCGACCTCCCGGTACGTACCGACGTACTGGAAACCGAAACGCTCGTGCAGCCGCCCGGACGCCTCGTTCGGCTGGGCGATGCCGGCGTAGGCGCGGTGCAGGTCTTCGCCGGACAGGGCCTCGAAGAGGGCCTCGTACAGGAGGGTGCCGACGCCGCGGCGGCCCGCGTGCGGGGCGACGTACACGGTCGTCTCCACCGAGGTGGCATAAGCGGGCTTCTGGCGGTAAGGGCTGGATGTGGCGTAGCCCAGAATCTCCTGTGAGTTGGTGCCCGTGGCAACCATCAGGCGGTGCGGGCCGTCTACTGGGTGGGAGAGCAGCCAAGGGCGGCGCTCTTCCGGAGTGAAGATCGCGGTATCGAATGTGATCGCTGTCTCACGTACATAGTGGTTGTAGAGGGCTGTGAGAGCTTCGAGGTCGGCCTCGACTCCCGGTCTGACCTGCACCTCTGTACGTTCCGACGGCATCGTGCCTCCCCAGGTGGCCAGACAGGGTACTGCATGATCAGGAAAATCAGGGGACGGGTTGGGAATTCTGTCCTGATTCCAGTCGTTGTTTCCATCGGATGCAGGGCACCCGAGGAGAGTCCGGAGAGTCCCGGAGACGGAGTCCAGCGTCCGAAGGACCGCCCGCTGACCTCACCATCGCAAGGGAGCACGCATGGCAACCCGTGCCGTCGCCCGTCGTAAGTCCGCCACCGGCGAGACGGCCGACGCGGCAAGCAGTGTTCGCGCCCATGGCGGCGAGATCGCCGACCGCGACCTGGTCGGCATGTATCTTGACGAAATAGCGCGCACACCACTGCTCGACGCCGCCAAGGAGGTCGAGCTGTCACAGGTCATCGAGGCGGGTGTGTTCGCGCGGCAGGTCCTCGACGGGTTCGAGGACACCAAGGCCGACGCCACCCGTGACGAACTCGAGGCCCTGATGGCCGACGCGGAGCGGGCCAAGGACATCTTCATCCGCTCCAACCTCCGCCTGGTCGTCGCCGTCGCCCGCCGCTACCCCCGCAGCGGTCTGCCGCTGCTGGACCTGATCCAGGAGGGCAACGCCGGCCTGGTGCGCGCGGTCGAGAAGTTCGACTACCGCAAGGGCTTCAAGTTCTCCACGTACGCGACGTGGTGGATCCGCCAGGCCATCACCCGCTCGATAGCCGACCAGTCCCGCACGATCCGCCTGCCCGTCCACCTCGTGGAGGAGCTCGGCCGGATCCGCCGTGTGCAGCGCGAGTTCAACCGCGAGCACGGCCGGGACCCGGAGCCGACGGAGATCGCCGCCGAGCTCGGCTCCACGCCGGAGCGTGTCACCGATGTGCTCGACTGGGCCCGCGACCCGGTCTCGCTGAACATGTCGGTGGACGACGAGGGCGAGACCCAGTTTGGCGACCTCCTGGAGGACACCTCCGCGGTGTCGCCCGAGCAGTCGGTGCTCACGCTGCTGCGCAGCGAGGAGCTCGACGACCTCATCGGCCGCCTCGACCAGCGCACGGCCTCCATCATCAAGATGCGCTACGGCATCGAGGACGGCCGGGAGCGCACGCTGACCGAGGTCGGCAAGGAGCACGGCCTGACCCGTGAGCGCATCCGGCAGATCGAGAAGCACGCACTGCTGGAGCTGAAGAAGCTGGCGCGCAGCACCGGTTTCGACGCGGCGGCGTGACGCCTGGTTCGCGCCCGGCTGCGTGATGGGTGACACCGCGTACGCCGGGTGGCGAAAGACCGCGCAAACATGGCGTTGTATCGCCGCTTAACCCGAAGGACTCGGGGAACAAGACTTCCGGGTCCACCAGTTCGGGCCCGGGGCCCACACCCCTCGGCCCCCTCGAACCAAGTCCCGTCGCACTCCCCCGGCGCCGGGACTCTCCCAAGGCCGGACTTCGGCGCCCCTCCCCCGGGCGCCGGGGTCCGGCTCTTTTCGTGCCGGTGCCTCGCGCGGGCGCGGGGTGCCTGGAGGGCGGGGCACCCCGTACCTGAACCACGGGGTGGCCCGCCAGATGGCAGATTGTGTCACATGGGCATAGCCTGCCGGGCGTGAGCAGCACCACCCCGACCCAGCCCCAAGCCTCGCTGACCGAGCGGCGGAAGGCCGAGACACGGATGGAGATCGCCCGGGCGGCGGCGGGCCTCTTCGTCCGGCACGGCCTGCGCGCCACCCGCGCGGAGGACATCGCCCAGGCCGCCGGTATCGCCCCGCGCACCTTCTACCGGTACTTCGCCACCAAGGAGGAGGCCGTCGCCCCGCTCTACGCGGCCGGCGCCCAGCGCTGGGTGGCGGCGGTGCGCGCCGCCCCGGCCGACGCGAGCGTGCTCCAGGCCCTGGAGCAGGGCGCCCGCCACACCCTCACCCCGGGCATCGGCGTCTCGGCGTCCTCGTGGGAGTGGGTCCGCACACTCCTGCGCCTCGCCGAGGCGAACCCGTCCCTGCGCCGGGTGTGGGCGGAGGTCTGCCAATCGTCGGAGCGGATGCTGGGGGAGGTGCTGGCGGAACGGGCGACCGGGGCCGGGCGGGGCGACGACAACGTTGCCTCCGCACCAGGGCCGCGCTTCGCCGCCGCCGTCGCCGGTGCCGCCGTGCGCGCCGCCCTGGAGGCCTGGGCCGAAGGGGACGGCCCGGCGGAGGGCCCAGGAGGGCCGGCGGAACTCGCGTCGCGGAATCTGGCGGCGTTGCGGGACTTTCCGTGGGAGGCGTGACGCCGCCGGGGGTCATGCCCTGCCGATGTCCCCGTCCCCGGCCGCCTTGCTCAGCCGCGCCCCCAACTCTCTGACGGCCCGCACGAGTTCCGCAGGCTCCCGGACCACGAAGTCGCACTCCAGCATCGCCAGCCGGAAGGCCAACCACTGCATCTGGTCCCCTGCGGACCCCCGCAGCCGGCAGCTGCCGTCGTCCAACGGCTCGGGCGTGCCGAGCCACTTCGGTACCCGGGCGGCGATGAAGTCGGCCGGTGCGGCGAAGGTGACCTCGAAGTCGTAGGTCTGGTGCTGCCGTTGCATCGACTGCCGGAGGAATTCCGCCGCGCTGCCCGTCGGCAACTCGCGCGGTACGAACCGGGCCCCCGTGGCGAACGGTTCGCTGACCCGGTCGACGCGGAACGTGCGCCAGTCGTCGCGGTCGATGTCATACGCCACCAGGTACCAGCGGCGGCCCGTCGAGACCAGCCGGTACGGCTCTGTCAGGCGTCGCGACCCGGTGCCGTCCGCCGCCCGGTAGGCGAACCGCAGTCGCTCGTGCCCGGCGACGGTCGAGGCCATCACGGTCAGCGTCTCGGGTGCGATGCTGGGGCCGTCCCCGCTGGTCAGCGGCATGGTCGCGGCCTGCAGGGTTGTCACGCGGTGGCGCAGCCGGCCCGGCAGCACCTGCTCCAGCTTGGCCAGCGCCCGCACCGACGCCTCGTCCAGGCCCTCCACCGCGTGCCCCGCCCCGGCACGAAGCCCGACCGCGATGGCCACGGCCTCCTCGTCGTCGAGGACGAGCGGCGGCATGGCCTTGCCGGCGACCAGCCGGTAGCCGCCGTCGGCACCCTTGGTCGCCTGCACGGGATAGCCCAGTTCGCGCAGCCGGTCGATGTCCCGCCGGACCGTGCGGCGGGAGACCCGGAGCCGGTCGGCGAGCTCGCCGCCGGGCCATTCGCGGGGCGTCTGGAGGAGGGAGAGGAGCGTGAGCAGCCGGGCCGGTGTGTCCGTCGTCATACCGACGAGGATGGCGCACCACTAGGACATGATCCGACCTAATGACCCCCTAGTTTCGATGCATGACCTCCACTGACACCACCCCCGGCACCACGGGCGACGGCGGCGGGACCGACCGCCGCCGCTGGTTCGCCCTCGCGATCGTGATGACCGCGGCTTTCATGGACCTCGTCGACGTCACGATCGTCAACATCGCCATCCCGTCGATCAGGCGGGAGTCGGGCGCGTCCTTCAGCGAGATCCAGTGGATCACCGCCGGATACGCCCTCGCCTTCGCCGCCGGACTGATCACCGGCGGACGGCTCGGCGACATCCACGGCCGCAAGCGGATCTTCCTTCTCGGCATCGGCGGCTTCACCGTCGCCTCCGCGCTGTGCGGCCTCGCGGTGAACCCGGAGATGCTGGTGGCCTCGCGGTTCCTGCAGGGCGGTATGGCGGCGCTGATGGTGCCGCAGGTGCTGTCGATCGTGCACGCGACCTTCCCGGCGCACGAGCGGGGCAAGGTGTTCGGGCTGTTCGGCGCGGTCGTCGGTCTCGGGGCCGTGTCCGGTCCACTGCTGGGCGCGCTGCTGACCGAGTGGAACCTGTTCGGCTGGGAATGGCGCTCGATCTTCCTGATCAACCTGCCCGTGGGGGTCGCGGGCCTGATCCTCGGCAGCCGGTTCATCACCGAGTCCAAGGCGCCGCGGGCCCTGAAGCTGGACCTGGTGGGTGTCGCGCTCGTGACGCTGGGCCTGCTGATGCTGCTCTACCCGCTCATCCGCGGCCGTGAGCTGGGCTGGCCGCTGTGGGGATACGTCTCGATGGCCGGCTCGCTCGTCGTCCTCGCGGCGCTGGTGGCGTACGAGAAGCGGAAGGCCGCCCGGGACGGTTCCCCGCTGGTCGAGCTGTCGCTGTTCCGGGTCAAGAGCTTCGCGGCCGGGATCGCCGTGCAGACGGTCTTCGGGGTCGCGCTCGGCATCTTCTTCCTCGTGTGGACGATGTACATGCAGTTCGGGCTGGGCTGGAGCCCGCTCAAGGCCGGGCTGACCGGGGTGCCGTTCTCGATCGCCGTGTCGGCGGCCGCCGGGATGTCCGTGCAGCTGCTGGTCCCGCGCTTCGGGCGCAAGGTGCTCCAGGCGGGCGCGCTGGTGATGGCGGCCGGGGTGCTGCTCTACATCTGGGAGTCCGGGCACTACGGCCTCGCCATCACCTCCTGGCAGATGGCCCTCCCGCTGGTCGTGATGGGCGTCGGCATGGGCCTGATCGTCGCGCCGCTGACGGACGCGATCCTCTCCGAGGTGCCGCGCGAGCACTCCGGCTCGGCCTCCGGCCTGATCAACACCGTGCAGCAGATGGGCAACGCCCTCGGGCTCGGGCTGGTGTCGGTCGTGTTCTTCGGCTCGATCAGCGACCACCTGAGCCGGGACCAGGTGGGCCCGGCCTTTGCCAACGCCTTCCAGAACGCGCTCGGCTGGGTGGCCGCGGTGATGGCCGTCATCTTCCTGCTGATGTTCGCCCTGCCGAAGCGGCCGGCGCAGCACGTGGAGGGTGAGGAGCTGCCGACGGAGGAGAAGGAACCGGCGCTGGTCTGACAGCGGGGTTCTGACGGCCGGCTTCCGGCAGTGGGGACAGCGGCGTCACGGGCCCGGCACCTCATAGGGTGCCGGGCCCGTTTCTGTTTCCGATCATGCCCGATTAGGCCCGAACCTGTTTACTTCCCAGAAATCTCGGCGTAGCCTCCCGCTGAAACCACACGTTCGGGCATGAGGCGGAGGCGAACAGACATGTACGCACCGGAGCGGCAGCAGGAGATCCTCCGGCTCGCCCGTGACGGCGGCCGAGTGGATGTCGTGTCGCTGGCCGAGGAGTTCCAGGTGACGGCGGAGACGATCCGCCGGGATCTGAAGGCCCTCGACCGGGCCGGCCTGGTCCGCCGGGTGCACGGCGGAGCCATCCCGGTCGGGCGTCTCGACTTCGAGCCGGACATCGCCGAGCGCGAGACCGCGGCGGCCGACGAGAAGGACCGCATCGCCAAGGCGGCCCTCGCGGAACTGCCGAGCGAGGGCACCATGATCCTCGACGCCGGTACGACGGTGGCCAAGATGGCCGCCGCGCTCCCGCTGGAGGCCTCCCTCACCGTCGTCACGCACAGCCTGCCCATCGCCGCCCGCCTGGCCGACCACCCCGGCATCCAGCTCCACCTCATCGGAGGGCGCGTGCGGCACCGTACACGCGCCGCCGTGGACGCCTGGGCGCTCAGGGCGTACGGCGAGATCCGCGCCGACGTGCTGTTCGTGGCCGCCAACGGCTTCTCCGCCGAACACGGTCTGACCACCCCCGACCTCGCCGAGGCCGCCGTGAAGCGGGCGGCCGTGGCCGCCGCCCGCCGGGTGGTCCTGATCGCCGACTCCTCCAAGCACGGCCAGGAGCACTTCGCCCGCTTCGGCGACCTGAGCGATGTGGACCTGCTGATCACCGACAGCGGGCTGAGCCCCGAAGACGCCGTCGCCATCGAGCGCGGCGGCACGGAAGTAGTGCGCGCATGATCCTCACCGTCACCCCCAACCCGTCACTGGACCGCACCTACGAGGTGCCGTCCCTCGACCGCGGCGAGGTCATCCGCGCCACCGGCGAGCGGATGGACCCGGGCGGCAAGGGCGTGAACGTCTCGCGCGCGGTCGCCGCGGCCGGACAGCGCACCGTGGCGGTCCTGCCCCTGGGCGGCGCCCCGGGCGCGCTCGTCGCCGACCTGCTCGACAAGCAGGGCATCGAGGTCGCACCGGTCCCCGTCGCCGGGGCCACGCGCTCCAACATCGCCCTCGCCGAGGCCGACGGCGTCCTGACGAAGATCAACGCACCGGGTCCGGAACTGTCCGAGGCCGAGCGGGAACTGCTCCTGGAGACCGTACGGCAGCAGTCCGGCGACGCCGCCTGGATCGCCTGCTGCGGCAGCCTCCCGCGCGGCCTCGCCCCCTCCTGGTACGCCGAGTTGGTCGCCCGCACCCACGCCGCCGGTGCCCGGATCGCCCTGGACACCTCCGGGCCCGCGCTGCTGGAGGCGCTCCGCGAGCGGCCCGACGTGGTCAAGCCGAACGCCGAGGAACTCGGCGGAGCCGTCGGCCGCCCTCTCGCCACCGTCGGCGACGCCGTGAAGGCGGCCGAGGAACTGCGCGCCATGGGAGCCCGGGCCGTGCTCGCGAGTCTCGGCGCCGACGGGCAGCTGCTGGTCTGCGACGAGGGCGCCTGGTTCGGCAGCGCCCGTGTGGACACCGTCCGCAGCAACGTGGGCGCCGGTGACTCCTCCCTCGCCGGTTTCCTGATCGCGGGCGGCAGCGGCCCGGACGCCCTCGCCTCCGCGGTCGCCCACGGCGCGGCGGCCGTCCAGCTGCCCGGCAGCGTCATGCCGACGCCGGGTGACCTGGACACGGCGGCGGTGACGGTCACGGCGGAGGTCCCTGTGGACCGTGTGCTGAAGGAGCCGGTGTCATGACGTACCTCGAACCGCACGAATCGGCCCCTGAGCGGCGGGCCTCGCCGTTACTCCCCGCCGCCACCCTCGTCACCCCCCACCGCAGCACCCCCGTCCCTTCCCCCGCCCACCCCACCCACCGGGCGATACGCGAGCTAAGGAGCCCGCGATGAGCGACATGATCACCGCGGACCTGGTCGATCTCGACCTGTCCGCCGACACCAAGGAAGCGGCGGCGCGTGCCCTCGCCGAGCGCATGGTGGCCCTGGGCCGGGTGACCGACCTGGACGGCTTCCTCGCCGACGTGGCCGCCCGCGAGGCCCAGATGCCCACCGGCCTCGACGGCGGCATCGGCATCCCGCACTGCCGCAGCGAGCACGTCACCGAGCCGACGCTCGCCTTCGGGCGCAGCTCCGACGGCATCGACTTCGGCGCGACGGACGGCCCCGCCGACCTGATCTTCCTGATCGCCGCGCCGGCCGGCGCCGACGACGCCCATCTGACGATCCTGTCGTCGCTGGCCCGGCAGCTGATGAACACGGAGTTCACCGACGCGCTGCGCTCGGTGGGCGACGCGGCGGCCGCGGCTGCGCTGATCCGCGGCGACGAGCCCGCCGAACCCGCTGCGGCAGCAGCCGAAGACACCGTGGCGTCGGCGGGAGCGGCCTCTCCCGCCGCCGCCACGGTCACCGCCGACGCCGACGCCGTCGCCACGGTCACCGCCGACGCCGCCGCCACCGTCGATGCGCCGGACCGCCCGTTCCGCATCGTCGCCGTCACCTCCTGTCCCACCGGCATCGCCCACACCTACATGGCGGCGGAGTCGCTGGAGAACGCCGGCCATGAGGCGGGCGTCGAGGTCACCGTCGAGACACAGGGCTCGGCCGGTTTCACCCGCCTCGACCCGGAGGTCATCGCGGCGGCGGACGGCGTGATCTTCGCCCACGACGTCTCCGTACGGGAGAAGGACCGGTTCGCCGGCAAGCCGACCGTCGACGTCGGTGTGAAGGCGGGCATCAACCGCCCCGCCGAACTCATCGCCGAGGTCCGGGAGAAGGCCGCGCGCGGCGAGGTCTCTTCCGGTTCCCCGGGCACCACCCCCGTCGAGCGCACCGGCGACTCCGGCGAGGGCTACGGCACCAAGCTGCGCAAGTGGCTGATGTCCGGCGTCAGTTACATGGTCCCGTTCGTCGCGGCGGGCGGTCTGCTCATCGCCCTCGGGTTCGCGATCGGCGGCTACAAGGTCAACAAGGCCCCGTCGGTGATGGACCACTTCCTGTGGACGCAGGCCGACAGCTGGGCGGCCCTGCTCTTCCAGATCGGCGGCGTCGCCTTCGGCTTCCTCGTCCCGGTCCTGGCCGGCTACATCGCCTACGGCATGGCCGACCGGCCCGGACTCGTGCCCGGCTTCGTCGGCGGCTCGATCGCCCTGACCATCAACGCCGGGTTCCTCGGGGGCCTCGCGGCCGGTCTGATCGCCGGTGGCGTGGTCATCGCGATCCAGAAGGTGAACATCCCGGCGGCTCTGCGCGGCATCATGCCGGTGGTGGTGATCCCGCTGATCTCCTCGGCGATCGTCGGGTTCCTGATGTTCGTCGTCATCGGCAAGCCCATCGCCGAGGCGCAGAAGGGCATGACCGACTGGCTGAACAGCCTGTCCGGCGCCAACGCCATCCTGCTCGGCACCCTCCTCGGCCTGATGATGTGCTTCGACCTCGGCGGCCCGGTCAACAAGGTCGCCTACACCTTCGCCACGGCCGGTATCGCGGTCTCCGACCCCAGCGACTCCGCGATGAAGATCATGGCGGCGGTCATGGCGGCCGGTATGGTGCCCCCGCTGGCGATGGCCCTGGCCACGACCGTGCGCGGCAAGCTCTTCAACCAGACCGAGCGCGAGAACGGCAAGGCCGCCTGGGTGCTCGGCGCCTCCTTCATCTCCGAGGGCGCGATCCCGTTCGCAGCGGCGGACCCGCTGCGCGTCATCCCGGCCTCCATGGCGGGCGGCGCGATCACCGGCGCCCTGTCGATGGCCTTCGGCGCCACCCTGCGCGCTCCGCACGGCGGCATCTTCGTGGTCCCGCTGATCGGCAACCCGTTGCTCTACCTGGTCGCCATCGCCGCGGGCGTCTGCGTCACGACGGCCCTGGTGATCGTCCTGAAGGGCATGCGCAAGCAGGCCCCGGGGGCCACCGCGGCACCCGGCGAGGGAACCGCGGCCCCGGCGGCGGAGACCAAGCAGCCGGTGGCGGCGTGACACCCGTCGCGGTCCGTCCCTTTCGGGTCGTGTGAGCCGTTCACGCCACCTGCGAGATAGATCACGAAAATCACGGCCCGGGACCGAAGTCCCGGGCCGTGGTGTCTACTGGAGCGCATGCCTGAGCACCTCTCCGGGTGGCCCGACGGCCACTCCCTCCCCGCTCTCCCGCAACAGCGGCAGACAGGCCCCCGGTCGGAGTCCGTGGAGCTCACCACGGAGGAGAGAGACGCCTTCACCGAGCTGGCGCGCCAGTTGGGCGGAGGCCGGGGCGTCTAGGCGACCGAGGCGTTCAGGACAGCTGCGCCGCCCGCCGCTCCATCGCCTCACGCGCCGCGTCCTCGCTGACGTACACCTCGCACATGTGCCGCCCGTCCGGCGTCGCCGTGTGCTCGACCTCCCACAGGGAGAGCTCCTCGCCGTCACCCAGCAGGAACGCGTGCTCGTAGAGCGAGAAGCACAGCCCCGCCCGGCCGGCGCGGCAGGGACGGCCGAAGGCCTGAGTGATCCGGTGGCCGGACGCCGTGGCCAGCAGAGCCGCTGTGTCCGCGCCCGGCCGGTCCGTGTTCTCCGCCCGGCGCAGTAAACGGCGGGCGTGGTCAGCCGAGTCGTCGCCGGCGTAGGCGTGACGGGGTGCGGGAACCGGTGACAGCTGCACCGTCACCGGCAGCTCGAAGTCGGGCGTGTCCGGCGGCAGCGGCAGACGCGCGGTCGCGGCCCGCAGCTCCTCCTCGTCCACATAGACCTCGTGCTGCGGTTCGCTGCCCGGAGCGGTGTTGTGGGCGAGCTCCCAGAGGGTGAGCGCCGACCCGTCGGCGAGCAGCCAGGTGTGCCGGTACGTCTCCCGGTGCAGGCCCGCGCTGTGGTGCGCGGAGTGCAGCGAACCGTCGTGTGCCAGGGCGCAGTCCAGCCGCCTTATCGTCTCGTCCGGTAGCTCGAAGGAGTTCAGGGCGCGGCCGAGGAGTCGCGCGAGGTGCTCCTCCGGAGACTCGGGCGAGTCGTGGGGTTCGTACGCTGCCGTCTCGTACGGAACGCTCAAGGTTTCTCCCGGCGTTGCTGCATGTCACCTTGTGGGTGCATACCGTAGCCCCTCGGTCGGACATCATGTCCGGGAACCGAGAAAACGTACGTCCGGGAAAACGCGCGGGCCGCGCGAAAAGTTCCCGCGCGGCCCGGTCGGTCCGTCAAAAACCCCAGTTGGGGCGGATGTTCAGCCGATCAGGACGCGCTGCCCGCGACCCACTGGCTCCAGTCCATGTTCCAGCCGTTGAGCCCGTTGTCCGGCGACACCGTCTTGTCGGGGGAGTTCTTCACGATCACCACGTCGCCGATGAGGGAGTTGTCGTAGAACCACTTGGAGGGCGTGCTGCCTCCGGCGCCCTGGACGTCCGCGAGGCCGACGCAGCCGTGGCTGGTGCCCTGGCGTCCGAAGGGCGGATTGCCCTTGTTGTACCAGTAGTTGCCGTGGATGAACGTGCCGGACGTCGTCAGGCGCATCGCGTGCGGCACGTCCGGGATGTCGTACTCCCCGCCGAGACCGACCGTGCGGCTGTTCATCCGGGTCTGCGTGAACTTCTCCGAGATCACCATCTGCCCGTTGTACGTGGTGTGCTCCGGGCTGCCCGCCGAGATCGGGATCGTCTTGATGGTCTTGCCGTCCCGGACCACCGTCATGGTCTGCGTGTTGACGTCGACCGTGGAGACCTGCGAGCGCCCGACGGTGAAGGTGACCGTCTTCTTCTGCACGCCGTAGACGCCGTTCGCGCCCTCCACCCCGTCCAGGTCGATCTTCATCGTGACCTTGGAGCCGGCCTTCCAGTACTCCTCGGGCCGGAAGTCGAGCCGCTGCCCGTTGAACCAGTGCCCGACCACCTTCTGCCCGCTGCTGGAGGTGACCGTGATGCGCGACTGCACGGCCTTCCGCTCGGTGATGGCCTTGTCGAAGGTGAACGACACCGGCATGCCCGCGCCGACCGTGGTGCCGTCGTCCGGCGTGTACGTCCCGATGAAGCTGTTCGACGACGACACCGTCGTGAAGATCGAGTTGGCCGCGGCCGTCCGTCCGTCCGTGTCCTTCGCGGTCGCCGATATCTGGTACTTCGTGCCGCGCTCCAACTGCTCCTTCGGCTTCCACGCCTTGCCGTCGGAGGAGATCGAGCCCGACACGGCCTGGCCGTCACCCGCCACCGTCATCTTCACGTCGGTCAGCTTCCCGTCGCTGACCTTCACGCCGGTCGAGTTGATGGACGCGCCCGTCGAACCGTCCTTCGCCGAGATGGCGATCTTCGCGACGGATGTGTTGCCCGTGCCCTCGCCGCCCTTGGCGTCGTCCTTGGCGTTGGCGCTGCCACCACAGGCGGTGAGCGTCAGGGCGCCGACCATCAGGGCGGCACAGGCCCCCAGTGTGCGCCGCGCAGCAATGTCCGGCCTTGTCACGGGCTGCTCCCAGTTCGTGTGATGTGAGTGATCCGCTCCAGTACGTGAAGGAAGAGGGACCCGGGGGCCGTTCGGGTTGCGTCCGGCCGCCAGGAACGACATCACCGTTACATGGCCGCGACAATGTCCGGCATCTCTGTGGGGCCGCTGTGGGAGCCCGCCTCCTCAGCGGCCCGCTCAGCGGCCCGCGTACAACTCCCCGTACGACGGCCACGCCCCGCCAGGACCGTCGACCGGCCCGGCGGCGCGCACCGCCCGCACGATCGCCCGGGTCACCACATCGGCTCCCGCCGCGAGGACCTCGTTGAGGGCGAGAGGGTCCGCGGCGTCCAGGGCGCGGTCTCCCGTCGCCAGAGCGAACACCGTGTCGCCGTCGTTGAGGAGGTGCACCGGCCGCACCGCGCGGGCGATGCCGTCGTGAGCCGTGCCGGCCAGCTTCTGTGCCTGCGCCTTCGACAGATCCGCGTCCGTGGCGACCACCGCGAGCGTGGTGTTGAGCGGCGGAGGAGAACTCCTCTCGGCCGTCTCGGCGAGGAGCCGCTGTGCCGCCGCGTGCACCTCCGCCTCCGGGTACACCACCCGCCCCTGGAACAACTCCCCGTACAGCACCCCCGTTTCCGGATCCACCGTCGAACCCGCCGCGTTGGCCACCACCAGCGCGGCCACCGTGACACCCGAGCCGAGCACCGTGCTCGCGCTGCCGATGCCGCCCTTCACCACCCCGGTCACCGCACCGGTGCCGGCGCCCACGCAGCCCTGGGCCACCCGCGCGCCCAGCTCGCTCGCCGCCGCCGCCTCGACCGCGGCCCGGCCGGTGGCCGCGTCCGGCCGGGCCCGGAAGTCGCCGCCCCGCCCCAGATCGAAGACACAGGCGGCGGGCACCACCGGCACGACATGCGCCGGGTCCGCCCCGACCCGGATCCCGCGCCCCCGTTCCTCCAGCCAGGCCATCACCCCCGAGGCCGCGTCCAGCCCGTAGGCGCTGCCGCCGGTCAGCACGATCGCCTCGACCTTCCGCACCACGTTGCGCGGGTCGAGCGCGTCCGTCTCCTTGGTCCCGGGGCCACCGCCCCGCACATCCACGGCGGCCACGGCCCCGCCCTCCGGAGCGAGCACGACCGTGGTGCCCGTGAGCCAGCCGTCGCCGGCGCGAGTCGCGTGCCCCACGCGCAGACCGGAGACATCCGTCAGAGCTTCAACTGTCATGGCGCCCAGTGTTGTCCAGTCGTCGGCCGTCGCGGGCGTACCGGGCGCTGCCGGGCCGGTCGGCGCGGTCAGCCGGTCAGGCTCGACGAGGCATGGGTCCTCGCCGGGCGCGCTGCCAGCGCCTCTCCCGCCACCACCGACAGCGCGCAGACCACGCCCGCCGCGAGCACCGCCCAGTCACCCAGGAACGTGCAGCAGATCACCAGCAGTGCCGTCGCCGGCAGCACCAGCTGCTGGGTGATGCCCGCCTTGAAGTGACGCGAGTGCAGGGCCCACACGGTCAGCAGATACAGGGCCGTCGGCAGGGTCACGGCGGCCGACGCCGCCAGCGTGGAGATGTGCGCCTTGCCGACCGTCTGCTCCACCGCCACCTCCAGTCCGGCCCCGACCGCGGCCGCCGAGGCGAAGACCACGTAGTGGCCGTAGCCCCACACGAACGCCTGCCGGTTGGACCGCAGATGGCCGTGGATGGGCACCACGAAGTAGAGCCACCACGCGGCGAAGATGATCAGCAGCCCGCCCGACGCGATGGGGAGGAGCTCGCCCAGCGCGTCGTTCTCGTCGATGCCGGACTTCACGGCGATCGTGGCCGCGGCGATCGTCTCGCCGAGCACGATGATGGTGAACAGTCCGTAGCGCTCCGCGATATGGCGGGGGTGCCAGGCCGTGGGGTGGCCCCGCTCCGCGAAGAGCGGCACGCACATCTCCAGCAGCGCCATCACCAGGAACCACCAGGGCCGGGCGTCCTCGGGCAGGAGCAGCAGACCCAGCCAGCCGACCTGGCACAGCAGCACCCCGCCGGCGTAGCGCAGGGCCGTCGTCCGCTCCGGGCCCTCGGCGGCGCGGGCCGCCCGCAGCCACTGCGTCACCAGGGCCAGTCGCATGATCACGTAGCCCAGCCAGACCACGAAGTAGTCGTGCTCCTCGAACGCCTTCGAGACCCCCGCCGCGAGGACCAGCACACCCGCGATCTGCACCAGCGTGACGACCCGGTACAGCACGTCGTCGTTGTCGTACGCCGAGGCGAACCATGAGAAGTTCATCCACGCCCACCAGACGGCGAAGAACACCATCGCGTAGTCGAGGATCCCCTCGCCCGCATGGCCCTCGGCCACGGAGTGCACCAGCTGGATGCCCGCCTGGGCGACGGCCACGACGAAGCACAGGTCGAAGAAGAGCTCCAGCGGCGAGGCCGTCCGGTGCGCCTCGTCGCGTCCGCGGGCCCTGAGCTTGCGCAGCGGTCCCCAGTCGCCGGGCCGGCCGGAGGGGACGGGCGGGGGAATGGGGCTGGGCGTCATGATTCCCAGCACAACAGAAGGCGCGAGGTTTTTCTCCGCGACCGTACCCTGGACGCATGAGTAGCGCCCCCGATCCCGAGCCGCGCGCGCCGAAGCCCGCGTTGGTCTTCGACGACCCGCTCGACCAGCAGTCCTCCGACGACACCGACCGCGGCTGGGGCGAGCGCACGGACTCCGGAGGCGGCGCGGCCGACCTCAAGCGCTTCCTCGACGAGAAGCCGCCCCACCACATCTGAGCCGGGCGGCCCCACCACATCTGAGCCGGGCAGTCCCACCTCCTCTGCGACGCCCGTGGGGCTACCGCTCCTGTTGGTCGTGCCCCGCACCACGCTGTGCGACCAGCGCGTCCCGGATCTCCTTCAGGACCTCCAGCTCCGTCACCTCGATGACCTCCTGCGTGCCCTCCTTCGCCTTGCGGCGGGCCTCCTGGCGGGCCAGGTACTTCGCCATGGGCAGGACCATCAGGAAGTAGACGACCGCAGCCGTGATCACGAAGCTCAGGGCGGCGCCGAGGACGGAGCCCCACGCGATCTGGATTCCCTCCTCGCCCTCGCACGTCGAGCTCAGGCAGGAGCTGTAGTGGTCGAGGTTCTTGGTCCCGATGGCTCCGACGACCGGGTTGATGATCCCCTTGACCACGGCGTTGACGATGTTCGTGAACGCGGCGCCGATCACCACCGCCACAGCCAGATCGACGACGTTCCCGCGCATCAGGAAGGCCTTGAAGCCCTCCCAGAGGCTCGGTTCCTTCTTCTCGCTCACCTCGGGGCCTTTCCTCGCACGAGCAGCTCATGGAACAAAACGCTCCGCAACCTACGTCACGATTGGGCCGAACCGAGTACCTGGGTCCCTCGAACGAGGGCCTTGACGCGATCGTGCACAGCATCAACACAGAGTCACCGCCAACCGTGCCGTGGCGCTCGCTCCGGCGAGCCGCGCGGCGGTGGCACGCGGAACCGAGAGCACGACCAGTGCCCCGCCGTCGGTCGCGCCCTCCAGGGGCTCCGGCACCTTCGTCACCCTGGCCCCGCGCGCGACCACACGGGCGTCGCCGCCCGACACCGTCTCCTCGGCGGCGATGACGTCGACCCGGTCGCCGGGCCGAAGCAGCCGTACCGTCGCCGCGTCGGCGATCCGGATCGGGGCCGTCACCGGCCCCGCCGCGCCCGCTCCCGCCGCGCCCGCCTCCGCCGCTCCCGCTCCCGAGGGACCGCGCGTCCGCGCGGACCGCTCCCCGTACAGCGACTGCGTGTGCGCGGGAGACTGAGCCCGGGGCTGACCACGGGCTCCGTCACCGTCACGCGGTCCCGCCGCCACCAGCGCGGTCGCGGTGACCGCGAGCCCGACGGCCAGGGCCCGCCGCCGGTGCCGCCCGAGCCGGCCCGACCGGTACCGGCCCCCGCGTACCCGCACGGGATCGAAGCGCGGCACCTCGCGCGTCGAGGGCACCTCGGGGCCGGGCGGGAGCGCGGCGACGGGGGAGCCACCGGAAGGGGGAGACATGAGCGGAACGAGGGACACGGGAACCACCACCTGCGACGAGGACCGGCTTGCGCTCCCCACGATGAGGCTTCCCGCCGCCGCCCGCTGAGGCCTGTGGACCTGCCCCGGCCTGTGGACAACTCCCTCACCCGAACGGCAAGTTCCGCCGCCCACCACGGCTCGTCGCCGACCGCCTACGGCAGCGCGAACCCCGGATCCATCCCACCCAGCGCCCCACCACAAGGACAGTCCCGCTCGTCCACCCCCGGCAGCCCCGCCACCGCGTCGAACAGCACCCCCCGCAACCGCCCCACGTTCGCCGCGAACACCCGCAGCACCTCGTCGTGCGAGACGCCCTCCCCGCTCTCGGCACCCGCGTCGAGGTCGGTGACCAGCGTCAGGGACGTGTAGCAGAGCTCCAGCTCACGGGCGAGGGCCGCCTCGGGATGCCCGGTCATCCCCACCACCGACCAGCCCTGCGCCTGGTGCCACAACGATTCGGCACGGGTCGAGAAGCGCGGCCCCTCGACCACGACCAGCGTGCCGCCGTCCACCGGCTCCCAGTCCCGGCCGCGCGCCGCCTTCAGCGCGACGGCCCGCCCGGCGGAGCAGTACGGGTCGGCCAGCGACACGTGCACCACGTTCGGCACCGACCCGTCGGGCAGCGGCTCTCCGTCGAAGTACGTGTTCGCGCGGGACTTCGTGCGGTCGACCAGCTGGTCCGGCACCAGCAGCGTGCCCGGCCCGTACTCGGGGCGCAGGCCGCCCACGGCGCACGGGGCGAGCACCTGGCGAACGCCGACCGAGCGCAGGGCCCACAGATTGGCCCGGTAGTTGATCCGGTGCGGCGGCAGGTGGTGGCCCCGCCCGTGCCTCGGCAGGAAGGCGACCCGCCTGCCGGCGACCTCACCGATGAAGAGGGAGTCGCTGGGCGGCCCGTACGGGGTGTCGACCCGCACCTCGCTCACGTCGTCGAGGAAGGAGTAGAACCCGGAGCCGCCGATGACGCCGATCCCGGCACCCTGCCCGTCCACCGGGCCCGCCACGTCCGCCGAGCCCGCCACGTCCACCGGGCCCGCCACGTCCGCCGAGCCCGCCACGTTCGCCTTGTTCACCATGTCCGCACCCTAACCGCACGCAGAAACGCCGAGGACCCCGTCGCCCGAAGGGCGACAGGGTCCTGGAGAAATCAGGCCTTACGCGGCGGTGGTGCTGCTGGTGGAGCTGCCCGTGCCCGACGAAGAGCTCGAAGACGAGCTGGAGGAAGAACCGGAGGAAGAGCCCGAACCGGCACCCGAGCCGGAGCCCGAACCGGAGTCGGAGGACGACGAGGAGCTCGACGACTTCGCCGGGGAGCTGCTCGACGAGGAGCCGCGGCTGTCGTTCCGGTAGAAGCCGGAGCCCTTGAAGACGATGCCGACCGCCGAGAAAACCTTCTTCAGGCGGCCCTGGCAGTTCGGGCACTCGGTGAGGGCGTCGTCGGTGAACTTCTGCACCGCCTCGAGGCCCTCGCCGCACTCGGTGCACTGGTACTGGTAGGTCGGCACTGTCTTCCTCCTGGCACTCTCACTCGATGAGTGCTAACGACGGTCCATAGTGACGTATTCCAGCCGCTCAGTCCACTGCCACCGGCACGCGGTGACCCACGCCACGTGCGACCGTCCGCCCCTTGGCGCGCCCCGACAGCCGGGAACGCAGGGCCAGGAGGGTCGCCAGGGCGAGCGCGGTGCCGCCCATGGGCACCAGGAAACCGGCACCGCCCCAGAGGCGGTCCTCCAGTTGCCCGGCGACGGTGACGGCCGCCGCCTGGCCGAGTGCCACCGCGCCGGTCAGCCAGGTGAAGGCCTCGGTGCGGGCACCGGCCGGGACCAGGCCGTCGACCAGGGTGTAGCCGGTGATCAGGGCCGGCGCGATACACATGCCGACCAGCAGGCCGAGACCGGCCAGGACCGGGACCGAGTGAGCGGCCCACAGGCCCGACGCGGTGAGGGCGAGCGCCGTGTAACCGACGACCAGGCGCCGCTGCGGGGACGTCTTCCAGACGATCGCGCCGCAGACGAGGCCGGAGATCATGTTGCCCGCGGCGAAGACGCCGTAGAGGACGCCGTTCAGGCCCGGTTCGCCGATCGACTCGGTGAACGCGGCCAGCGAGACCTGCATGCCGCCGAAGACGGCGCCGATGCCCAGGAAGGTCACGATCAGCACGCGCACCCCGGGGACACGCAGTGCGGAAGCGTGCTCCACGCGCGCGTGCCCAGCGCCCTCGACGGAGGGCTGGGTGCTCTTCTGCGCGGCGAACAGCAGACCGCCGGCCAGCGTCAGCGAGGCCTCCGTGACCAGTCCGGCGGCCGGGTCGACCGCCGTGCACAGGGCGGTGGCCAGCAGTGGTCCGACGACGAAGGTCAGTTCGTCCGTGACGGACTCGAAGGCCGCCGCGGTGGTCATCAGGGGCGAGTCCTTGAGCTTCACGCCCCAGCGGGCCCGCACCATGGGCCCGACCTGCGGCACCGATGCGCCGGTCGGGACGGCGGCCACGAACACCGCCCACAGCGGGGCGTCCAGCAGCGCGAGGGCCGTCAGCGTCAGCCCGGAGACCGCGTGCAGCAGCACCCCGGGGATCAACACGGCACGCTGCCCGTAGCGGTCGGCGAGGCGG
Source organism: Streptomyces sp. CA-179760 (assembly GCF_050937045.1). Classification (NCBI taxonomy): domain Bacteria; kingdom Bacillati; phylum Actinomycetota; class Actinomycetes; order Kitasatosporales; family Streptomycetaceae; genus Streptomyces; species Streptomyces sp. CA-179760. The sequence goes on along the minus strand of NZ_JBNJLZ010000001.1, from coordinate 4,093,057 downwards.
CCGCTGTAGGGCGCGAACAGGGCCATGGAGACACCGGTGACGGCCGCGGCGGCGCCCGCCGCTCCGTAGGAGCCGGTGGTGTGCTGCACCAGCAGCACGATGGAGATCGTCAGCATCGCGAACGGCTGGCGTGCCGCGAAACCGGGGAGCAGGAACGTCCAGGCGCCGCGGGTGCGCAGCAGCCGGCCGTATCCAGGGCGGGGGGAAGCCGTCGAGTTCTCCGACTGCTTCGAGGTGACCGTGGACGCCACGGCCCGTGCCTTTCTGCCGCCTGGTAGCACGGCCCGGTCAGGCGGGCGGAGCCGAGAGCTGTCCTCTTGCGCGGAACTGCGGTAGATGCCGGGGCCCGGTGAGGAGGGACGTCCCGACCGCCATACGGTCGCGCCAGCTCTGCGTCAGACAGAGTTGGTTCGATCTTGGGTCAGACGTTCATCGTACATGTATCCGCGCCCACGGATGCGCGTACAGGTATCGGCGCCCACGGATGCGCGTACAGATATCCGCGCCCCGGAAACGCCAGATATCCGCGCCCCGAATACACGTACAGGTATCCGCCTCAACGGCTCGCCCCGTCCGTCCCCAGCCACCCGGCCAGCTTGCCGCCGTGGCCCACCGCCCGCAGCCGCTTCTCCGTCGCGTCCCGCACCGGGTCCGTGGCCACGACGAGCAGCTCGTCCCCGCGTTGCAGCACCGTCGTGGGAAGCGGGGCGAACGATTCGTCCGCCCGCACGACGAGCGTCACCGCGGCGCCGGGCGGCAGCCGCAGCTCGTTGACCTCCACCCCGTGCATCTTCGACCCCTCGGGGATCGCCACCGACAGCAGATGCCCGCGCAGCCGCTCCAGCGGGGCCGACTCGATGCCGAGGTCGGCGGCCTCCGAACCGTCGCGCAGGTGCAGCTTGCGGCCCAGCCACGGCAGTGTCGGGCCCTGGACCAGGGTGTAGACGACGACCAGGATGAAGACGATGTTGAAGATCCGGCGGCTGGCGTCTACGCCCTCCACCATGGGGATGGTCGCCAGGATGATGGGCACGGCCCCGCGCAGTCCCGCCCAGGACATCAGGGCCTGCTCACGCCAGGGCACCCGGAACGGCGTCAGGCAGAACACCACGCTCAGTGGACGCGCCACCATGGTCAGCACCAGCCCGATGGCGAGGGCGGGCACGATGTCGTCGCCCAGCTCGTGCGGTGTGACCAGCAGGCCGAGCAGCACGAACATGCCGATCTGGGCCATCCAGCCGAGCCCGTCGGCGAAGCCGCGCGTGGCAGGCCAGTGCGGCAGCCGCGCGTTGCCCATCACCATCGAGGCCAGGTAGACCGCGAGGAACCCGCTGCCGTGGGCCAGCGCGCCCGCCGCGTAGGCCACCGTGGCGATCGCCATGACGGCGATCGGGTAGAGGCCGGAGGCGGGCAGCGCCACATGCCGCAGCCCCCAGGAGCCCAGCCAGCCCACCGCGAGGCCGATGGCCGCGCCGATGGCCAGCTCCAGCAGGATCACGCCCAGCAGTACGTACCAGTGCTCGACCGGGCCCGCCGCGGACAGCGAGACCACGAGGATGACCACCGGGGCGTCGTTGAAGCCGGACTCCGCCTCCAGGGTGCCCGTCACGCGCGCGGGGAGGGGCAGTCTGCGCAGCACGGAGAAGACGGCCGCCGCATCGGTCGAGGAGACGACCGCCCCGATGATGAGCGCCTGCCGCCATTCGAGGCCGATCAGGTAGTGCGCGGCCGACGCCGTGACCCCGACGCTCACCGCGACACCGGCCAGCGCCAGTGTCGTGGCGGCCGGCAGGGCCGGCTTGATCTCCTTCCACTTCGTGCCCAGACCGCCCTCGGCCAGGATCACGACCAGGGCCGCGTATCCGATGACCTGGGTCAGTTCGGCGTTGTCGAAGTGGATGTCGCCCACGCCGTCCTGACCCATGGCGACGCCTATGCCCAGGTAGACGAGCAGGCTGGGGAGCCCGCTGCGCGAGGAGATCCTTACCGCTGCGACGGCGACGAGCAGGACGAGCGAGCAGACGAGCAGGAGCTGGTTGAGGTGGTGAACAGTCAGCGGCCGAATCCTTCCCTGGCCCGCACGCACACGCGCGTGGGCTCACGTACATCGCACATGAAGCTGTGGCGCACCGCGCCAACTACTTCGTTACCTTACCTAACTCTTGACGATTTCTTGACGCTTCCGAGGGCAAGATCGAACATTCATACGTGCCGGTTCCCGACTCCGCGTCAAGGGGTGCAAGGCCCTGCGCCTATCGTTGCTCCAGCGCTCAGTTAAAAGCACAGCCGAACCTGCCGCTCGCGTTAGGACAGCAAGGACAGCGATGCCCCCCAACACCACCGCCTCCACGGGTCAGCAGCCCGGCAAGTCCGGCAGGAGAAAGGGGCGCAAAGCCCGACTGGTCCTGCTCGTCCTGGTGCTGGCCCTCATCGGGGGCGTGGCCTTCGGGGGTACTGGTCCGTCAGCACCGTCCGGGCCTCCTTCCCGCAGACCAAGGGCACCCTCACACTCAAGGGCCTCTCGGGGCCGGTCGAGGTCAAACGGGACAACTACGGCATCCCGCAGATCTATGCCTCCTCCGACGCGGACCTGTTCATGGCGCAGGGCTACGTCCAGGCGCAGGACCGGTTCTACGAGATGGACGTACGCCGCCACATGGCCTCCGGGCGGCTGTCGGAGATGTTCGGCAAGAGCCAGGTCGACAACGACGAGTTCCTGCGCACGCTCGGCTGGGACCGGGTCGCGAAGAAGGAGTACGACACCAAGCTGTCGGCCTCCACGAAGAAGTACCTCCAGGCGTACTCCAAGGGGGTCAACTCCTACCTCCAGGGCAAGGACGGCAAGGACATCTCCCTGGAGTACGCGGCGCTCGGCTTCACCAACGACTACAAGCCGCAGAACTGGTCCCCGGTCGACTCGGTCTCCTGGCTGAAGGCGATGGCCTGGGACCTGCGCGGCAACATGCAGGACGAGGTCGACCGCGCCCTGCTGACCAGCCGCCTCGGCCCGAAGCAGATCACCGACCTGTACCCGGAGTATCCGTCCGGCCGCAACAAGGCGATCGTCCAGGAGGGTCAGTACAACGAGCTGACGAGCACCTTCGAGCAGGGCGGCACGAGCGGCACGTCCGGCGGCTCCTCCGGCGCGGGCGGCTCCACAGGCACGGGCGGCTCCACCGGAACCGGTGCTTCCGTCGGCACCGGGGGCAGTGCCTCGGGCAGCTCCGCCGGCTCGGGCACGCAGGGCCTCCAGAGCCAGCTCGGCGGCCTCACCAAGGTCCTCGACGACCTCCCGCCGGCCGTCGGTGTGAACGGCGACGGCATCGGCTCCAACTCCTGGGTCGTCTCCGGGAAGCACACCATCACCGGCAAGCCGCTGCTGGCCAACGACCCGCACCTGGGTCCCTCACTGCCGTCTGTCTGGTACCAGATGGGCCTGCACTGCCGCAGCGTCTCCAGCGCGTGCCAGTACGACGTCTCCGGCTACACCTTCGCGGGCATGCCCGGCGTGATAATCGGTCACAACCAGGACATCGCCTGGGGCATGACCAACTCCGGCGTCGACGTCACGGACCTCTACCTGGAGAAGATCACCGGCAACGGCTACCAGTACGACGGCAAGATCAAGCCGTTCGAGACGCGCGAGGAGACCATCAAGGTCGCCGGCGGCGAGTCCAAGAAGATCGTCGTCCGTGAGACCAACAACGGGCCCCTGCTGTCCGACCGCGACGAAGAGCTGGTGAAGGTCGGCAAGAAGGCCGGAGTCGACACCGCCGCACCCGACAGAGGCGACGGCTACGGCGTCGCGCTGCGCTGGACCGCGCTGCAGCCGGGCACCACCATGGACGCCGTCTTCGCCATGGACAAGGCGAAGGACTGGAACGGCTTCCGCAAGGCCGCCGCGCAGTTCGAGGTGCCCTCGCAGAACCTGATCTACGCGGACACCCAGGACAACATCGGCTACACCCTCCCGGGGAAGATCCCCACGCGTTCGGAGGGCGACGACGGCTCGATCCCCGCGCCGGGCTGGGACCCCAAGTACCGCTGGACGGGCTACATCGACCAGGACGCGCTGCCGTACGAGTACAACCCGGAGCGCGGCTACATCGTCACCGCCAACCAGGCCGTGATCGACCCGGACAAGTACCCCTACACGCTCACCGAGGACTGGGGCTACGGCACGCGCAGCCAGCGGATAAGCGACCTGATCCAGTCGAAGATCAAGGACGGCGGCAAGGTCTCCACGGACGACATGCGCCAGATGCAGCTGGACAACAGCAGCGAGATCGCCCGGCTGCTGGTGCCCACGCTGCTGAAGATCGACCCCGAGAACAAGGACGTCCGCGAGGCGCAGAAGCTCCTCGAGGGCTGGGACTACACCCAGGACGCCGACTCGGCCGCAGCGGCCTACTTCAACGCGGTCTGGCGCAACATCCTCAAGCTCGCCTTCGGCAACAAGCTGCCCAAGGAGCTGCGGCCCAAGGGCCAGTGCCTGTGGGTCAAGCCGGTCAACACCACGGGGCCCGCCGACGAGGCCGAGGAGGTCCGCGAGTGCGGCCAGCGCGACCCCGACCAGGCGCAGCCGGACGGCGGCGACCGCTGGTTCGAGGTGGTCCGCAAGCTGATGGAGCAGCCCAAGAGCGACTGGTGGAAGACGCCCGAGGCGGGCACCCGTCCCGAGGCCGTCAACCGCGACCAGCTGTTCAGGCGGGCCATGATCGACGCCCGCTGGGAGCTGACCGCCAAGCTCGGCAAGGACATCGACAGCTGGAGCTGGGGCAGGCTGCACCGCCTGTTCCTGGACAACCAGACCCTCGGCACCGAGGGTCCCGAGTTCCTCCAGTACGCCCTCAACCGCGGCCCGTGGGAGCTCGGCGGCGGCGAGGCGACGGTCAACGCGACCGGCTGGAACGCCGCCGGCGGCTACAGCGTCGTCTGGGTGCCGTCGATGCGGATGGTCGTGAACCTCGGCGATCTCGACAAGTCGAAGTGGATCAACCTCTCCGGCGCGTCCGGGCACGCCTACAGCGCCCACTACGTCGACCAGACGGACAAGTGGGCCGAGGGCGAACTGCTGCCATGGTCGTACTCGGACAAGGCCGTCGAGGGCGGCACGACCGACAAGCTGGTGCTCAAGCCGTGAGCCGCTGACGCCCGCACCACGAGAACGGCCCTCCACGCACGCGTGGAGGGCCGTTCTCGTTACCGGGTTTCAGTCGGCCGGCCGGCTGAACCGCCGCACCCCCGAGGGCGTCACCACCGCGTGCACCGGCCGGTCGTGCGGCTCCTCCGGGACGTGCTCGACCACCTCGGAGTCGTACAGCAGCACCACCAGGGAAGGCCGGGCACCCGCCCCCTCCAGCCGCGCCAGGACACGGTCGTACGAGCCGCCGCCACGCCCGAGCCGCATCCCGCGCGTGTCGACCGCGAGCCCCGGCAGCAGCACGGCGTCGGCGGCGGTCACGGCGTCCGGCCCGAGGCGCTCGCCGGAGGGCTCGAAGAGCTCCATCCGGCCGCCGCCGTGCCGGACACGCGCGAGCGAGCCCGCGCCTTCGTAGACACCCCAGTCCAGGTCGTTGTCGGCCAGCAGGGCCGGAAGAAGGACGCGTACGCCCTGGGCGCGCAGCGTGTCGAGGAGCGCGAGCGTCCCCGGTTCACTCCCCACGGAGACGTACGCGGCGACCGTGCCGGCCCGCGCCAACTCCGGCAGCTCCAGCGCCCGCCCGGCCAGTGCGGCCGCGGTTTCCCGCAGGTCATCCGCCGTCAACCTGTTCCTCACCGAGAGGAACTCTCGCCGCAAACTCCGCTTGTCAGGCTCGCCCGGACGCCCGATGTGACTCAATGGTTGCTCCCGTATCGTGCTAATACGCTCATATGAGCGCCCATGAACCGGAGCCGCAGATTCCGCCCAAAGGCACCGGATATGGTGGCGGACATGACTCAGGCACACCCTCGGATCAGCAAGGCTGTCATTCCCGCAGCAGGCCTCGGCACCCGGTTCCTGCCGGCCACCAAAGCCACTCCCAAGGAGATGCTGCCGGTCGTCGACAAGCCGGCGATCCAGTACGTGGTCGAGGAGGCGGTCGGCGCGGGTCTCGACGACGTCCTCATGGTGACGGGCCGCAACAAGCGCCCCCTCGAGGACCACTTCGACCGCAACTACGAACTGGAGTCGGCGCTCCAGAAGAAGGGCGACGCCGGCCGCCTCGCCAAGGTCCAGGAGTCCAGCGACCTCGCGACCATGCACTACGTCCGCCAGGGCGACCCCAAGGGCCTCGGCCACGCCGTGCTGTGCGCCGCCCCGCACGTGGGCGAGGAGCCCTTCGCCGTCCTTCTCGGTGACGACCTCATCGACCCCCGCGACCCCCTGCTCCAGCGCATGGTCGAGGTCCAGGAGCAGCACGGCGGCAGCGTCATCGCGCTCATGGAGGTCGCCCCCGAGCAGATCCACCTCTACGGCTGCGCGGCCGTGGACACCACCGAGGACAGCGACGTCGTCAAGGTCAGCGGCCTCGTCGAGAAGCCCGACCCGTCCGACGCCCCGTCGAACTACGCGGTCATCGGCCGCTACGTCCTCGACCCGCACATCTTCGACATACTGCGCCGGACCGAGCCGGGCCGCGGCGGCGAGATCCAGCTCACGGACGCCCTCCAGCAGCTCGCGGCCGACGAGAAGATCGGCGGCCCGGTGCACGGCGTCGTCTTCAAGGGCCGCCGCTATGACACCGGCGACCGCGGTGACTACCTGCGTGCCATTGTCCGACTCGCATGCGAACGTGAAGACCTGGGCCCGGACTTCCGGACCTGGCTTCGCAGTTACGTAGCCGAGGAGATGTAACACGTTGAGCAGCGCCGCGCCCCGCACCCCGGTCCAGGACCACTCGGGCCCCGACCACCTGTGGTCGGTGGACGAGCACCTGGAGGACATCCTCACCACCGTGCGCCCCCTGGAACCCATCGAGCTGCAGCTGCTCGACGCCCAGGGCTGCGTCCTGGTCGAGGACGTCACGGTGCCGGTGTCCCTGCCGCCGTTCGACAACAGCTCCATGGACGGCTACGCGGTACGGGTCGCGGACGTGGCGGGCGCGAGCGAGGAGTTCCCGGCGGCCCTGGAGGTCGTCGGGGACGTGGCGGCGGGCCAGGCCGACCTGCTCCACGTGGGCCCCGGCCAGGCGGCCCGCATCATGACCGGCGCCCCGCTGCCGCCCGGCGCCGAGACCGTCGTGCCCGTCGAGTGGACCGACGGAGGGCTCGGCGAGGGCCCGGTGCAGGGCATGCGCGCCCGCAGCCTCGGCACCGAGGGTGCCTCCGGGCATGTACAGGTGTACCGCCCGGCCGAGGCACGCGCGCATGTGCGCGCGCAGGGCAGCGACGTGAAGGCCGGCGACCGCGCCCTGCGGGCCGGCACCGTCCTCGGCCCGCCCCAGATCTCCCTGCTCGCCGCGATCGGCCGCGGCACCGTCCGGGTACGCCCGCGCCCGCGCGTGGTGGTGCTCTCCACCGGCAGCGAACTCGTCCAGCCCGACACGGAACTGGGCACCGGTCAGATCTACGACTCCAACAGCTTCGCCCTCACCGCCGCCGCCCGCGACGCCGGCGCCATCGCCTACCGCGTGGGCGCCGTCGCCGATGACGCCGAGACCCTGCGCTCCACCATCGAGGACCAACTCGTCCGCGCCGACCTGGTGGTGACCACGGGCGGTGTCAGCGTCGGTGCGTACGACGTCGTCAAGGAAGCCCTGTCCCACGTGGGCGACGAGGACGAGGCGGGCAGCGGCATCGAGTTCCGCAAGCTCGCCATGCAGCCCGGCAAGCCCCAGGGCTTCGGCTCCATCGGCCCCGACCACACCCCGCTGCTGGCCCTGCCCGGCAACCCGGTGTCGTCGTACGTCTCCTTCGAGCTGTTCGTCCGCCCCGCGATCCGCACCCTCATGGGCCTGCGGGACGTCCACCGGCCGACGACCCGGGCCACCCTGGCCGCCGACAAGGCGCTGACCTCGCCGAAGGGCCGCCGCCAGTTCCTGCGGGCCACCTGCGCCGACGGCCGGGCGACCCCGGTCGGCGGCGCCGGATCCCATCTGGTCGCGGCCCTCGCCCACGCGGACGCGCTGATCGTCGTCCCCGAGGACACCGAATCCGTCGAGCCCGACGCCGAGGTCGAGGTGGTCCTGCTCGGCCGATAGCCGCTGGTTGGGGGTACCGTGTCGCGCACAGCAGGCCCGGACCGGGAGCGCCACACAGCATGAGCACGCAGGATCCCCCTACGCGAAACACTCCTCCGCAGGACCGACTGACGCACATCGACGACGCCGGCGCCGCCCGCATGGTCGACGTGTCGGAGAAGGACGTGACCGCGCGCACCGCCCGCGCCAGCGGACGCGTCCTCGTCTCGCCCCGCGTGATCGAACTGCTGCGCGGCGAGGGCGTCCCCAAGGGCGACGCCCTCGCGACCGCGCGGATCGCCGGGATCATGGGCGCCAAACGCACCCCCGACCTGATCCCGCTCTGTCACCCCTTGGCGGTGTCCGGTGTGAAACTGGACCTGTCGGTCGCGGACGACGCCGTGGAGATCCTGGCCACCGTGAAGACCACGGACCGTACAGGGGTCGAGATGGAGGCCCTCACCGCGGTCTCCGTCGCCGCGCTCACTGTGATCGACATGGTCAAGGCGGTCGACAAGGGAGCGGTCATCACGGACGTACGGGTGGAGGAGAAGACGGGCGGCAAGTCGGGCGACTGGAGCCGGGCATGACGTATCGCGCTCTCGTCGTCACCGCCTCCAACCGGGCCGCCGCCGGGATCTACGAGGACAAGGGCGGCCCGCTGATCTCGGCAGGCCTGAAGGGCTTCGGCTTCGAGGTCGACGGCCCTCAGGTCGTCCCCGACGGCGACCCCGTCGAGGCGGCCCTGCGCGCCGGTGTCGAGACCGGCTACGACGTCATCGTCACCACCGGCGGCACGGGCATCTCGCCCACCGACCGGACCCCCGAGGCGACCCGCCGGGTGATCGACCACGAGGTGCCGGGCATCGCCGAGGCCATCCGGGCATACGGCCGGGAGAAGGTGCCGACCGCGGCGCTGTCCCGGGGCCTGGCCGGAGTGGCCGGCCGGACGCTGATCGTCAATCTGCCCGGCTCCAGCGGCGGCGTGAAGGACGGACTGGCCGTCCTGGAACCGCTGCTGGTGCACGCCGTCGAGCAGCTCCGCGGCGGCGACCATCCCAGACCCGGCATGGGGGGTGCGAGCTGAACAGCGCATCCTGGCCCGTCGAGCTGGTGGACGGCGACATCGTCCTCCGGCCGATAAAGCTGCGCGACCAGCGGGCATGGCGCGAGGTCAACCGGCGCAACCGCGACTGGCTGCGCCCCTGGGAGGCGACCATTCCGCCGCCCGCGCCCGGCGGGCCGCTCGCGCACCGCCCGACCTTCCGTCAGATGGTGCGGCACCTGAGGTCGGAGGCGAACGCGGGCCGGATGCTGCCCTTCGTCATCGAGTACCAGGGGCGGCTGGTGGGGCAGTTGACGGTCGCCGGGATCACCTGGGGCTCGATGTGCTCGGGGCACATCGGCTACTGGGTGGACGAGTCCGTGGCGGGGCGCGGGGTGATGCCGACGGCGGTGGCGCTCGTCGTCGACCACTGTTTCCGCAGGGTCGGACTGCACCGCATCGAGGTCTGCATTCGCCCCGAGAACGGGCCCAGCCGCCGGGTCGTGGAGAAACTCGGATTCCGCGAGGAGGGGCTCAGGCCCCGTTATCTCCACATCGACGGGGGCTGGCGCGACCACCTCGTGTTCGCCCTCACCGCGGAGGAGGTGCCGGACGGGCTGCTGAGGCGGTGGCACCGGGCACGATCGCAGAGCAATCCGGGAATGCGGCACCACCCCCGAAATTGAATATGTGTTCGAAAATGATCGGCCAGTGATCGTCTGAGGGCAATGAATTCCCGGCCTGGGCGGTCTGCTGATCGCATCGGTCACAAAAAAAGTTCGAAATATCAGCCAGATCGTGCGACACACCGGCTCAATTGGCAGATGGCCTCACGCAAACCCCTCTACGGTGTGAGACGTGAGCAGCAGCGGCCTCATCTACGCAGTCATTGTCGGGGCCTGGGCCGCCTACTTGGTGCCGATGTGGCTCCGTAGGCAGGACGAGCTGAACGAGGCCCGTCCGACGGAACGCTTCAGCACCGCCATCCGGCTGCTTTCCGGCCGGGCGGGGATGGAGCGCCGGTACGCCAAGGACCTGCGGGCGCGCTCCACCGAGGAGGGGGAGCAGGGCGCCGGCGACCTGGACGCCGCCACCGACTCGGTGGACGTCCGGGCCTTCGCCGTGTCCAAAACGCGTCCTCAGACCCAGGCACCCGTACCGTCGCCCGCCCAGGAGCAGCCGGGCCGATCGGAGCAGCCGGCCCGCCCGGCACCCGCACCGAACGCGGCGTCCGCGGCCCGTGGGGAGGGCCGTGTGCCCGCCGCCCGGCGCCGCCCCTCGCCGCAGGCCCAGGCGGCCGCGGCGCGGGCCCGGCGCTCGAAGGTGCTCGCGCGCCGTCGGCGCACCACCATCATGCTGTTCCTCGCCTTCACCCTCGGCGCGATCGTCGCCGCGGTCGGAGGCCTCGCGTTCCTGTGGGCGCCCGGCGTGCCCGCGGTCATGCTCAGCGTGTACATCGCGTACCTGCGCACCCAGGAGCGCCGTCGCTTCACGTACCAGATGGACCGCCGCCGGGCCGAGCTCGCGGCCCAGCGGCTGCGGGAGCGGCACCGCCGGCCCGGTCGGCGCGCCGCCGACGAGGAGTCCGACGAACCGGAGGACGGACCCGAGCCGGTGACCGACCCCGGCCTGTCCGCTCTCGCGGCCGACCGGCGCGCACTCGTCGAGCAGACCGACCACGCCGAGTGGGTCGACCAGCAGCGCGAGCGGCAGCGGCGCCCCGGGCAGGGCGACAGCTGGGACCCGGTCCCGGTGCCCCTGCCGACCTACGTCACCGCACCGGTCGCCCCCGGGCCACCAGCGACGTCGACCTCGGGGCCCCCGACACCTGGAGCTCGGCACGCTCCAGCTCCGTCACCCCGGACCTTCAGGACGAGGCCGACACCGCGCTCCCCGGCGATCCGGATCCCCACAGCGAGGAGCGGGCGGACGGTGACGGGCGCACCGACGCCCGCCGCGCGGCCTCCGCACGGCGGGCCCGGGAGCGCGGCCGCACCCCGCTGTTCGACCAGTACGAGGACGGGGACCGGCCCCGGGCCGCCAACGAGTAGCCCCGAACCCGCAGGTGACCGCCCCTGGGGAACGGATTTCCAAGCAGGCCGATCGGGGTGCTAAAGTTTCACTCGTTGCAAGGGCCTGTGGCGCAGTCCGGTAGCGCACCTCGTTCGCATCGAGGGGGCCAGGGGTTCAAATCCCCTCAGGTCCACGCAGCTCAGAGCCCCGGTCGGGATTCCCGACCGGGGCTCTGACGTGTGTTCAGCACCCCACGCCTCAGAGGCCCTTCGCGAAGCAGCGGCTCGACTCGTGGTGGCGGTAGTAGCCGAACTTGCCGCACGGCTCGTAGCCGCTGGAGGTGTACAGGGCTATCGCCTCCGGCTGCTCGGTGCCGGTCTCCAGGACCATGCGGGTCCGGCCGGCCGCGCGGGCGTCCTCCTCCAGGGCGGCCAGGATGCGGCGGGCCAGGCCCCGGCCGCGCATGCCGTCGACCACGTACATGCGCTTGATCTCGGCGTCGCCGTCCAGGTTGCCCTCGTCGTTCGCGTCCTGGGTGCGCCAGCCGCCCGAGGCGACGGGGGAGTCGTGCTCGTCGTACGCGAGCAGGTAGGTGCCGTTCGGCGGTGCGAAGTCCGAGGCGGCCAGGACCGTGGCGTCGCCTCCGTCGCCGTAGCGGACGTGGTATTCGGCCTGGACCTGGTCGCTGAGCTTCGTGGCGTCGGGGTGGTCGAAGGAGACCCGGCGTATATGCATGCCGAATACCGTATGTCACCTCATGCTTCGTGGGGGAGTGTGTTCGATCCGGAACTGGACCTCGTCCAGTGCGCCGGTATCGTGCCGGGGTGCTGACTGTTACCTCTGTGAATGTGAACGGGCTGCGTGCCGCCGCGAAGAAGGGCTTCGTGGAGTGGCTGGCGGCGACCGACGCCGATGTGCTGTGCCTGCAGGAGGTGCGTGCCGAGCCGGGGCAGCTGCCCGAGCAGGTGCGGGCGCCCGAGGGGTGGCATGTGACACACGCGCCGGCCGCTGCCAAGGGGCGGGCCGGGGTGTCCCTGTACAGCCGCCGCGAGCCCGACCGGGTCCAGGTCGGCTTCGGGTCCGAGGAGTTCGACGGCAGCGGGCGCTATGTGGAGGCCGACCTCCCAGGGGTCACCGTCGCCTCCCTCTATCTGCCCTCGGGTGAGGTCGGCACTGAGCGGCAGGACGAGAAGATCCGCTTCATGGGCGAGTTCCTCGCCTATCTGAAGGGCCTCAGGGAGCGGGCCGCCGCCGAGGGGCGTGAGGTCCTGGTCTGCGGCGACTGGAACATCGCCCATCAGGAGGCCGACCTCAAGAACTGGCGCGGGAACAAGAAGAACTCCGGGTTCCTGCCGGAGGAGCGGGAGTGGCTCACCCAGGTCCTCGACGCGGCGGACGGGGGGTACGTCGACGTGGTGCGGGCGCTGCACCCGGACACCGAGGGGCCGTATTCGTGGTGGTCGTACCGTGGGCGGGCTTTCGACAATGATTCAGGATGGCGGATCGACTACCACGTGGCCACGCCCGGGCTCGCCGGGCGGGCCGTCAAGGGGTTCGTGGAGCGGGCCGCCACGCATGAGGAGCGGTGGTCCGATCATGCGCCCGTGACTGTCGTGTACGAGCGGTAAGGGCTCAGGGCCTGCGCATCCGCCGGTCCAGCGCCAGTGACAGTTCCGCCTCCACCACGCTCCGTGCCAGCGGCCGCAGCCGGGGGAGGTCGGTCGGGGAGGCGTGGCGCAGGACCAGGTCCGTGAAGAGTTCGGCCAGGGCGTCGGCGTGGGTGCGGACCTGTTTGGCCGCGTCGAGGACCTCGGCGAGGGGGATGCCCTCGTGGACCAGGGCCGAGGAGACATCGAGGAGGCGGCGGCTGATGTGGACGATCTCGTCGCCGTCGGTGCCGAGGTAGCCGAGTTCCATCGCGGCGGCGAGGTTCTCGGGCGTGGTCTCGCCGGCGAAGTGGTCGGCGAGTTCCTCGGGGGTGAGGTGGACCGGCTCCTCCTCGGTGGGGGCGCCTCCGACGCCGAGCAGGTCGCCGACGTCGCGGCCGTTGTCGAAGGCCTCCGCGAGTTCCGCGATGCCGCTGAGGTTGTGGCCGCGTTCCAGCAGGGCCGTGATCGTGCGCAGGCGGGCCAGGTGGTGATCGTCGTACCAGGCGATACGGCCTTCCCTGCGAGGCGGCGGGATCAGTTTGCGTTCGCGGTAGAAACGCAGAGTGCGCACCGTGATCCCGGCCAGGCGGGCCAGCTCGTCCATGCGGTATTCACGCTTCTCGGCCACCTGCGCACCTTAAGGCGTACCACGGGTAACTTCCTTGTTCTGCCCCCTACCCATGAGTACCCCGCTGCCCTACGCTCCCATTGCGCCAGTGTTCACTGGCATGGTTCTCGTGGTGTGTGGAGGTGTCGGCATGGGCGAACGCGAACACGAACGCGAGCATGTACGGGTCGCGGTGGTCGGGTCCGGGTTCGGCGGGCTGGGGGCCGCCGTGCGGCTGCGCCGCGAGGGCATCACGGACTTCGTCGTCCTGGAGCGGGCGAGCAGCGTCGGCGGCACCTGGCGGGACAACAGCTACCCGGGCTGCCGCTGTGACGTGCCCTCGCATCTGTACTCGTTCTCCTTCGCGCCCAACCCCGAGTGGCCGCGCACCTTCTCCGGGCAGGAGCACATCCGCGCCTATCTGGAGCACGTCACGGACGTGTTCCGGCTGCGGCCGCACCTCCGCTTCGACTCGGAGGTGAAGCGGATGAGCTGGAACGCCGAGCGGCTGTGCTGGGACATCGAGACCAGCAGCGGGAACCTGTCGGCGGACCTGGTGGTGTCGGCGACCGGGCCGCTGTCCGACCCGAAGGTGCCGGAGATACCGGGGCTGGAGTCCTTTCCCGGCAAGGTCTTCCACTCGGCCCGCTGGGACCACGACTACGACCTGCGCGGCAAGCGCGTCGCGATGGTGGGGACCGGGGCCTCGGCCGCCCAGATCGTGCCGGCCATTCAGCCCGACGTCTCGCGCCTGACCCTGTTCCAGCGGACCCCGCCGTGGGTCATGCCCCGCGTCGACCGGAACATCAGCGACGGCGAGCGCTGGCTGCACCGGCAGCTGCCCTTCACCTCGCAGCTCAGGCGCGGACTGCTGTGGGGCATCCGGGAGTTGCAGGTGCAGGCGTTCACCAAACACCCGGGCCAGCTCGGTCTCGTCGAGGAGCTGGCCCGGCGCAACATGGCCCGCTCCATCAAGGACCCGGCGCTGCGGGCGAAGCTCACCCCGGACTACCGCATCGGCTGCAAGCGGATCCTGCTGTCCAGTGACTACTACCCGGCGCTCGCGCAGCCCAATGTGGACGTGGTCGCGAGCGGCCTGGCCGAGGTGCGCGGATCGACCCTGGTCGCCGCGGACGGCAGTGCGACCGAGGCCGACGCGATCGTCTTCGGCACCGGGTTCCATGTCACCGACATGCCCATCGCGGACCGGGTGGTGGGCGCCGACGGGCGGACCCTCGCCGAGACCTGGAAGGGCGGCATGGAGGCCCTGCGCGGCGCCTCCGCCGCAGGTTTCCCCAACTGGATGACGATCATCGGGCCCAACACGGGCCTCGGGAACTCCTCGATGATCCTGATGATCGAGTCCCAGTTGAACTACCTGGCCGACTACGTCCGCCAGCTCGACGTCCTCGGCGGCAGGGTCGCCCTCGACGCCCGACCTGGTGCCGTACGGGCCTGGAACCACCGGGTGGGGGAGCGCATGAAGCGCACGGTGTGGAACACCGGCGGCTGCACCAGCTGGTACCTCGACGCGAGCGGCCGCAACACCACCATCTGGCCCGGCACGACGGGCGAGTTCCGGCGGGCGACGCGCCGGGTCGACCTCGCCGAGTACGACGTCCTGCGCGTTCCCGTGCGGGCGGAGGCCGAGAAGGCCGGGGCGGACGCGTGAGCCGGCTGCTGCGTGTCGAGACCGGGCCCTACGCTCCGCCCGCCC
Source organism: Streptomyces sp. CA-179760 (assembly GCF_050937045.1). Lineage (NCBI taxonomy): Bacteria > Bacillati > Actinomycetota > Actinomycetes > Kitasatosporales > Streptomycetaceae > Streptomyces > Streptomyces sp. CA-179760. The sequence goes on along the minus strand of NZ_JBNJLZ010000001.1, from coordinate 4,077,864 downwards.
CCGCCCGGGAGCTGGCCGCCGTCTCCGCCGACGGCGCCCGGCTGCACGTGGAGATCCACGGCCCCGACGGTGCCCCGGCCGTCGTCCTGGCCCACGGCTGGACCTGCTCCACCGCCTTCTGGGCGGCGCAGATCCGTGAACTGGCCGCCGACCACCGGGTCATCGCCTACGACCAGCGCGGCCACGGGCGCAGCCCGGCGAGCCCCGCGTGCAGTGCCGAGGCGCTCGCCGACGACCTGGAGGCCGTACTCGAAGCCACCCTGGCGCCCGGCGAACAGGCCGTGATCGCCGGGCACTCCATGGGCGGCATGACCGTGATGGCGGCCTCCGCGAGGCCCGCCTTCCGGGCACACGCGGCCGCCGTCCTGCTGTGCAGCACGGGCAGTTCGCAGCTGGTCGCCGCCTCCACCGTCGTACCGATCCGGGCCGGGCGGCCGCGCACCTGGCTGACGCGGCGGATCCTCGGTTCCCGGGCGCCGCTCGGCCCGGTCACGCCGCTGGCCCGGCGGATCCTCAGGTACGGCACGATGGGCGCCGGTTCGGCCCCGCACATGGTCGAGGCGTGCGCCCGTATCGTGCACGCCTGTCCCCGCAAGGTCCGCCACGCCTGGTCGCAGGTGCTGGATCTGCTCGACCTCGACCACGGCGTGCGAGAGCTGCGGGTGCCCACGGCCGTCGTCGTCGGTACGGCGGACCGGCTGACGCCGCCGGTGCAGGCCCGGGCCCTGGCCGCCGCGCTGCCGCACTGCACCGGGATCGTCGAACTGCCGGGCATCGGCCACATGACGCCCATCGAGGCGCCCGAACTGGTCACCGGCACCATCCGGGAACTCGTCCACGCACACATCCAGGTCGTATCCGAGGAGAGCGCATGAGCAGGGTGAGCCTCGAGGGGAAGGTCGCCGTGGTGACCGGGGCGGCGCGCGGCGTCGGGGAGTTGCTGGCCCGCAAGCTCTCCGCGCGCGGGGTGAAGGTGGCCCTGGTCGGTCTGGAGCCGGACGCGCTGAAGGAGGTCTCCGGGCGGCTGCACAGTGACAGCGACCACTGGCACGCCGACGTCACCGACCACGAGGCGATGGCCCGGGTCGCGAGCGAGGTCAAGGAGCGCTTCGGGAGGGTCGACATCGTCGTCGCCAACGCCGGTGTCGCCACCGGCGGTCCCTTCACGGACTCCGACCCGGAGTCCTGGCGGCGGGTGATCGAGGTCAACCTGATCGGCTCGGCGGTGACCGGCCGCGCCTTCCTGCCGTCGCTGCTTCAGAGCCGGGGGTATCTGCTCCAGATCGCGTCCCTCGCCGCGATCACTCCGGCGCCGATGATGACGGCCTACTGCGCGTCCAAGTCCGGTGTGGAGGCGTACGCGCACAGCCTGCGCGCCGAGGTCGGGCACCGGGGCGTGAAGGTCGGCGTCGGGTATCTGTCGTGGACCGACACCGACATGGTCCGCGGGGCCGACCAGGACGACGTCATGCGGGAGTTGAGGCAGCGGCTGCCCTGGCCGTCCAACAAGACCTATCCGCTGGGCCCGGCCGTGGACCGGCTCGTGGCCGGGATAGAGAGCCGGTCGAGCCATGTGTACGGGCAGTGGTGGCTGCGCGGCATGCAGGGCGTGCGCGGCTACCTGCCCGGGGTCATCGGGACGGTGGGGCAGCGCGAGATGCGGCGGTTCGCGGACCGGCTGACGGGCATGCGCTCAGGCCTCGTCGGGGCGGGTGGAGCGGCCGATGAGCAGCAGAGGGCTACGCTCCGTGAGTGATCGACATGCGCAGGGTCACGACCCGTGTGAATCTGATCGAGCCAGATCCCCTCACCCCCAACGGGAGTGAACCCACATGGGTATGAAGGACCAGTTCCAGGAGAAGTCCGAGCAGTGGCAGAACCAGGCCCGTCAGAAGGCCGACCAGGCCCGCGAGCAGATGCAGGGCCGTGGCCGCCGGCGCGACGAGGACATGGAGTCGCCGCAGCACCCGCAGCGTGACCGTGAGCGGGAGCGCGAGCAGGAGGACCGCTTCGACCAGGACCACGACGCCTGACGACGCGATCTGAACGGAAGGGGTGCCTCGCGCGGGGCACCCCTTCCGCACGTCCACGCCACGGGCCTCATGTGCGCGGCGGCAGCTTCGGCCGGGAGCGGTCCGGTACGTCGCTGTACGTCGGAGGCACCGCAGCCGGGCTGCTCTCCAGCAGCCCGAGCGCCAGCTCCACCGCGTCGGTCAGCTGGGCGTGGCGGCCCTCCGCCCAGTCCAGTGGGGTGCGCAGGACGTCGATGTCGGGGGCGACGCCCCGGTTCTCCACCGACCAGCCGTAGGCGTCGAACCAGGCCGCGTTCATCGGCACCGTGATCACCGTGCCGTCCCCCAGCTCGTGGCGGCCGGTCATGCCGACGACACCGCCCCAGGTGCGCTGCCCCACCACCGGGCCCAGCTTCAGCAGCTTGAACGCGGCGGTGATCATGTCGCCGTCGGAGGAGGTCGCCTCGTCCGCCAGGGCCACCACCGGGCCCCTCGGCGCGTTCGAGGTGTACGACACGGGCTGGGCGTCGCGGGTCAGGTCCCAGCCCAGGATCGTGCGGCTCAGCGTCTCGATGACCAGCTCGCTGATGTGACCGCCGGCGTTGCCGCGTACATCCACGATCAGCGCCGGGCGGGACACCTCCATGCGCAGATCGCGGTTGAACTGCGCCCAGCCCGAACCGCCCATGTCCGGGATGTGTAGATAGCCGCAGCGTCCGCCGCTCAACTCCCGGACCACCGCCCGGCGTTTGGCCACCCAGTCCTGGTAGCGCAACGGCCGCTCGTCCACCAGCGGGACGACGGCGACCCGCCGGGGCGGGCCCACGGCCTCCGCCGTGCCTTCCACCGCGGCCTCCGCCGAGTCCTCGGCCGGGGTGAAGGTCAGCTCCACCGTCGTACCGCCCGCGCCCGCCAGCAGCGGACAGGGGCCCGCGTCGGGATCGACCGGGCGGCCGTCGACGTGGGTGAGGACCGCGCCCTCCCGGATGCCCGTGCCGGCCAGCGGGGAGCGGGCCTTGGAGTCGGAGGAGTCGCCGGCCAGGATCCGCAGCACCGTCCAGCCGCCGTCCCGGCGTACGAAGTTGGCGCCCAGCAGGCCCTGCCGGCGCTGGTAGTGCGGCGGGCCCTCGTTGCGCCGGGCGGCGGTGACGTACGCGTGGGAGGTGCCCAGCTCGCCCAGCACCTCGCGCAGCAGGTCCGCGAACTCGTCCGGGGAGGCGACCCGTTCGACCAGCGGACGGTACTGGTCCAGCACCCCGGCCCAGTCGATGCCGCACATGCCCGGCTCCCAGAAGTACGCCCGGATCAGCCGCCCGGCCTCCTCGTACGCCTGCCGCCACTCCGCCGCCGGGTCGACCACGTGCAGGATGCGGCGCGCGTCGATCCACACCGTCGAGTCGGCGTCGCCCGACTCGACGGCGGGCACCGCGCGCAGCTCACCCTCGTCGACCACGACCAGTCTGCTGCCGTCGCCGCTCACCGCGAACCAGTCGAGGTGGTCGACGAGTTCGGTCCTCTTGGCCTTGGTGATGCCGAAGTGCTCCAGGGTCGGACGGCCGCTGGTGTCGTCCGGGTTGGCGAACGTCTCGCCCAGCGCGCCCGAGATCGGCCAGCGCAGCCACACCAGCCCGCCGCCCGCGACCGGGTGCAGCGCCGAGTACTTGGAGGCGGCCACCGGGAAGGGCGTGACCCGGCTCTCCAGACCCTCGGCCTCGACGGTCACCGCCCCGCCGTCGCCGTTCTCGTCGTCCTCCACCGGGTCCAGGCCCCCGGCGGCCGGACGGCCCTCCGGGTTCACCGCGAACGGGGAGGGCGTCGCGGAGGACAGCGGCACGAGGTACGGGCGGCAGCCCAGCGGGAAGGACAGGTCGCCGGTGTGCACGTCGTAGACGGGGTCGAAGCCGCGCCAGGACAGGAAGGCGAGGTAGCGGCCGTCGCGTGTGAACACCGGGTTCTCGTCCTCGAAGCGGCCGTTGGTGACGTCGATGACAGCACCCCCCTGGATCCTGGCCATCTTGATCTGCCGCAGGGTCCGCCCGATGCCCGGATGCGACCAGGTCAGCCACGCCCCGTCCGGGGAGAACGCGAGGTCGCGCACGGGCCCGTTGATCGACCGGATCAGCTCGGTGACCTCGCCGTCCGAGTCCTCGGTGACGTCCACGAGCAGCAGTCGCCCGTCGTGGGAGGCGACGGCGAGCCGCTCGCCCTCCGGGTCCGAGACCAGCTCGCGCACCCGGCCCAGGGCGCCGGAGGCGAGCCGGTACGGCTCACGGGCGCCGGACGCCCTGGGCAGCGAGGCGATCTCGATCGCGTCCTCGCCCTCCGCGTCCGTCACATACGCCACCCGCCCGCTCGCGCCGAACATCTCCGGCATCCGCACGCGGACGCCCGGGGTGTCGGTGAGGGTGCGGGCGGGCCCGTCGCGGTGGGTGAGCCAGTAGAGGCTGCCACGTACGACGACGGCGCTGGCCCGCCCGGTCTCGTCGACCGAGATCCCGTCGAGGTGCTGGGCCGCCGCCACCTGGTACGGCCGCCGGCCCGCGCGCGGCCCGCCCATCCGTACGTCGAGGCGCCGGGGCGCGGAGTCCGGCGACAGGTCGTCGACCAGCCACAGGTCGCCCGCGCACTGGTACACCACGCGGGTCCCGTCGCTGGAGGCGTGCCGGGCGTAGAAGGCGTCGTGGTCGGTGTGGCGGCGCAGGTCGGAGCCGTCGTACGCGCAGGAGTAGAGGTTGCCGACGCCCTCGTGGTCGGAGAGGAAGGCGATCCGGCCGCCGACGAACATGGGGGAGTGCAGATGGCCGCCGAGTCCGGCCAGCAGCCGTTCGCCGTGCAGCCACAGCCGGCCTGTGGCCCCGCCCCGGTAGCGCTTCCAGGAGGCGGGTTCGTGCGGCGGGGTGCCGGTGAGGAGCAGGCTCTTGCGCTCGCCGTCCAGGTCCGCGACCTGGATGTCGGAGACCGGCCCCCAGGGCAGTTTGCGGCCCGGGGCGCCGTCGAGGGGGACCTTGTAACCCCAGGTGAAGAAGGAGAAGGGCTCGCCGTGCGAGGCCACGGCCAGGATCTCGCCCTCCGGGGTCCAGCCGCAGACCCGGGTGTCGGCGCTGCCCCAGTGGGTCAGCCGACGTCCCGGGCCGCCGTCCACCGGGACGAGATGGACCTCGGGCACCAGGGTGCGCCAGCTCGTGCACGCGAGGTGGCGGCCGTCGGGCGAGAAGCGGGGGTGGCCCAGTTTGGTGCGGTCGACGGTGAGCCGCCAGGCCCGCCCGGGGGCGTCGAGCGGTGCGAGCCAGAGGTCGTCCTCGGCCACGAAGCACAGCAGGTCGTCATGGAGGTGCGGCACGCGCAGATAGCTCACCTCCCCATGCTTTGCCTGGGGGCGAAGCAGAGCAAGTTATGACAAACGCCCCTCGGTGATCCAGGGTGACGCGGCACACGTACGAAACGGTTTCGTTTCTATGGGGGCTGCGCTACATTCGTCATGTACGAAACCGTGTCGTTCGGAAGCAGGAAGGTGAGAGAGATGACTGAGGTCGCCACCCCGCGTCGCAGTCGGATCACCCCCGAGCGTGAGGCCGAGCTGTACACGGCTGTGCTCGACCTGCTCCGGGAAGTCGGCTACGACGCCCTCACCATGGACGCCGTAGCGGCGCGCACGCGGTCCAGCAAGGCCACGCTCTACCGCCAGTGGGGCGGCAAGCCGGAGCTGGTGGCGAAGGCGGTCCGGCACAACAAGCCGGGCGACATCGCCGACGTCGACACCGGCTCCCTGCGCGGCGACCTCCACGCCCTCACCTCACGTGAGGACGACTGCACCATGCAGCAGAACGCCGCGCTGATGCGGGGTCTGTTCATGGCGGTGCACGCCGACCCGGATCTTCTCCAGGCGTTCAGGGAACTGCTGATCGAGCCGGAGATGGAGGAGTTCCACCGGGTGGTGCGAAGAGCGGTCGACCGCGGTGAGATCCGCGCCGACTGTCCGGCCCTGGACTACGTCGTGCACATGCTGGTGGGCGCCTTCGCCACCCGCACGCTGATCGACGAACAGCAGCCGACGCAGGCCTTCCTCATCTCGTACATCGACGCCGTGGTCCTCCCCGCCCTCGGCATCCCCACCGTCTGAACCACCGTCTGAACCACCACCTGAGCAATCCCCACCGCAGCACCTGACGCGATCGCCGCTCACGTCGTCGGGCTGATCACCCCTGCCCTGAAACACCCCACGACCTGACCGGGAGTACGCCCACGTGGCCACTTTCCTCTACAAACTCGGCCGGCTCTCGTTCCGGCGGCGGCACTTCGTCGCCCTGATATGGGTGGCCCTGCTGACCCTCGCCGGTGTCGGCGCGGCCAGCGCCCCCGCCGCGGGCAACAGCTCGTTCTCCATCCCCGGCACGGAGGCCCAGAAGGCCTTCGACCTGCTGGAAGAGCGCTTCCCCGGCGTGAGCGCCGACGGAGCCACCGCACGCGTCGTCTTCAAGGCACCGAGCGGCGAGAAGATGACCGACCCCGGCAACAAGGCGACGGTCCGGGAGGCCGTCAAGGAACTGGCCGACGGCTCCGAGGTCGCCCGCGTCACCGACCCGTACCAGGCGAAGGCCGTCAGCAAGGACGGCACGATCGCGTACGCGCAGGTGTCGTACAAGGTCTCCGGCATGGAGCTGGAGGACTCCTCGCGCGACGCCCTTCAGGACAGCGCGCAGGACGCGCGCAAGAGCGGGCTGACCGTCGAGATCGGCGGTGACGCGCTCCAGACGGTCCCGCACACCGGCAGCAGCGAGATCATCGGCATCGCGGTCGCGGCGGTCGTCCTCGTCATCACCTTCGGCTCACTGGTCGCGGCCGGTCTGCCCCTGCTGACGGCGCTCATCGGCGTGGGCATCGGCGTCTCCGCGATCACGGCCCTGGCCAGTGTGCTGGACCTGGGCTCGACCACCTCCACCCTGGCGATGATGATCGGCCTGGCGGTCGGCATCGACTACGCCCTGTTCGTCGTCTCCCGCTACCGCGCCGAACTGGCCGAGGGCCGCGACCGCGAGGAGGCGGCGGGCCGGGCCACCGGCACGGCGGGCTCGGCGGTGGTCTTCGCGGGCCTGACGGTCGTGATCGCGCTGGTGGGTCTGTCGGTCGTCAACATCCCGATGCTGACCAAGATGGGCATCGCCGCGGCGGGCACGGTGGCCATCGCGGTGCTGATCGCCCTGACCATGATCCCGGCGCTGCTCGGGTACGCGGGCCGCAGGGTGAAGCCGATGGGGGAGAAGGGCAAGCGGTTCGGCCGGGCGCCGAAGAAGCCGGAGCGCCCCAACCTGGGCACGCGCTGGGCGAGCTTCGTCGTCCGCCGTCCGATCGCGGTGCTGCTGCTCGGTGTCATCGGCCTCGGCGCGGCGGCCGTCCCGGCGTCGAGCCTGGAACTGGGCCTGCCGGACGACGGCTCCCAGCCCACCTCCACCACCCAGCGCCGCGCCTACGACCTGCTGTCCGAGGGTTTCGGCCCCGGCTTCAACGGCCCGCTGATGGTCGTGGTCGACGCGAAGAAGAGCGACGACCCGAAGGCGGTCTTCGGTGACGTCGGCGATGAGATCAAGGGCCTCAAGGATGTCGTCACGGTGATGCCGCCGGCGCCCAACAAGGCCGGAGACACGGCCACCATCACCGTGATCCCGGGCTCCCAGCCGTCCTCGGTGACGACGGAGAACCTGGTGCACGGCATCCGGGACGCGGGCACGGGCATCAAGGCCGACACCGACGCGAACGTCCTGGTCACCGGCAGCACGGCGATGAACATCGACGTCAGCGAGAAGCTCAACGACGCGCTGATCCCCTATCTGGTCCTGGTGGTCGGCCTGGCCTTCCTGCTCCTGATCGTGGTGTTCCGCTCGATCCTGGTCCCGCTGAAGGCGGCCCTCGGCTTCCTGCTGTCGGTGATGGCGGCCCTCGGCGCGGTGGTCGCGGTCTTCCAGTGGGGCTGGCTGTCGGGCCTGATGGGCGTGGAGCAGACGGGCCCGGTCATGTCGATGATGCCGATCTTCATGGTCGGCGTGGTCTTCGGCCTGGCGATGGACTACGAGGTGTTCCTCGTGACCCGGATGCGGGAGGCCTACGTCCACGGCGAGAAGCCGAGCCAGGCGATCGTGACGGGCTTCCGGCACGGCGCCCGGGTGGTGACGGCGGCGGCGGTCATCATGATGGCGGTCTTCGCCGGCTTCATCGGCTCGTCCGAGTCGATGGTCAAGATGATCGGCTTCGGCCTGGCGATCGCGGTCTTCTTCGACGCGTTCATCGTCCGGATGGCGATCGTCCCGGCCGTCCTGGCCCTCCTCGGCCGCAAGGCCTGGTGGCTGCCCAAGTGGCTGGACCGGGCGCTGCCCAACGTGGACGTCGAGGGCGAGGGCCTGCGCCCGGACTCCGGCCGCGGGGACACGGACCGGGAGCTGGTGCGCGCCTGACGTTCCACCGCTTTTGATGAACCGGCCGGTGAGGGCTCCGTGGGGACGGGTGCCCTCACCGGCTTCTCCGCGCTCATTTCCCCTACAGGCCGCGGGCGGTGATGTCGCCGTAGGAGGTGGTCGCGCGGATGTTCAGGCCGGCGGCGCCGCCGTCGGCGTTCATCAGCGTGTTGTGGATCCGGCCGAAGCCGGTGCCGGCGTCCAGTGAGGCGGAGACGCCGCGGCTCGCGCCGACCGAGATCTCGCCGTGCTCGGTACGCAGCTCGACCGAGCCGCCCGTGGCCTCGGTGACCCGGATGTCGCCCTTCTGGGTGCTGATCTCCGCGGACCCGCCCAGCCGGCCCACCGAGACATCGCCGGCGAGGAGGGTGAGGCGGGCGCCCTCGGTCTCGTCGAGCTTGACCGAGCCGTGCTGGCCCTCGAAGGCGACGTCGCCGAGCCGTCCGACGCCCCGGAACTCGGAGCTGGCCGCCTTCGCCTCGACACGGGAGCCGGCGGGCAACTGGACGGTCACCTCGACGGACCCGGAGTTGCCGAGGATCCGGTTCTTCGCCGGTGCGGCCTCGATCCGCAGCACACCGTCGCCGAACTCGACGCCGATCTGCTCAGCCGCCTTCACGTCGCGGCCGCTCGAACTGTCCGCGGGCCGGACCTCGACGGTGGTGTCGTCCCGGTCGGCGGCGATGAACCGGATACGTCCGGCGGGGATGTTGAGGACGGTGGAGATCGGGGCGGGGGTGGTGAACTTCTGCATCGTGCTCTCCTTCGACTCGCTGTTTCCGACGAGTGAAACGCTACGTTGCGTTCATGAGTATGGCAACGCACTCGTTGCGATTCAGGAGCATAAGTGCAGGTGAGAACGGCAATTTCGTTGCAATGGTTGCTTATTTAACGCAACGATGCTCGGGCTATCGTTGCAATGAAATGAAGGTGAACGCTATGCTGGAGGCCACCTGAGGAGAACGAAGGAGATCGCGATGCCGGGAGGCAGGCTCACCCAGCAGGAACGTCAGCAGATCGCACTGGGACTGGCCGACGGCCTCGCCTACGCGGAGATCGCCAGACGAGTCGACCGCCCGACCTCGACCATCACCCGCGAGGTCATGCGCAACGGCGGCCCCACCGCCTACCGCGCCGACCTCGCCCACCGGGCCACCGAACACCGTGCCCACCGGCGCCGGCAGGCCACGCCCAGGGCGGCGGAGGCGCCCCCGCAGGCCCATGGGCGCGACGCGGAGGCCGTGCGCGAGTACGAGGAGGTGTTCACCACCGTCCTGATGGCCTCGGGCATGACGACGATGCCGGCCAGAGTGATGGCCTCCCTCACCCTGACCGACAGCGGCAGCCTCACCGCGTCCGAACTCGTCCAGCGCCTCCAGGTCAGCCCGGCGTCCATCTCCAAGGCGGTCGCGTTCCTGGACAGCCAGGGTCTGGTCCGCCGGGAACGCGACGAACGCCGCCGCGAGCGCTACATCGTCGACGACGACATCTGGTACCAGTCGATGATGGCCAGCGCCCGGTCCATCGCCCAGCTCGTCGAGATCGCCCGCCAGGGCGTCGGCGTCCTGGGCCCCGGCACCCCGGTCGCCGCCCGGCTCGAGAACATCGCCCGCTTCCTCGACTTCGTCAGCGAGAGCACGGCCCGCGCGGCGGAGCAGGCCCGCGAGATCCTCCGTACGAAGGCATAGTCGGTCCACGGGCCGGCGGGGGCCGAGGCCGCCGCCGGCCCCGCGGTCGTCCTGTCTCAGGCGTGCGGATGCAGGACGACCTTGGTGTAGCCCTCGACGCGCTTGTCGAACTTGTCGTACGCCGACGGCGCTTGGTCGAGCGGCAGTTCGTGCGAGACGACGAAGCTCGGCTTCGCCCGGTCCTCGATGATCATGTCGCGCAGGTGACGGTTGTACCGCTTGACGTTGCACTGCCCGGTGCCCATGCGGAGCCCCTTCTCGAAGAGGCGCCCGATGGCGACCATCAGCATGCCCTGCTTGGCTTGCTCGTCCGGTCCGCCCGGGTCGCGCGGCACGTACAGGCCGGGCACCCCGAGAGCACCCGTCGGCCGGACCGTCTCGACGAGCGAGTTCAGTACGATCGCCGGTTCCTCACGGTCCTCGCCCTGCGCCTGGGCCTGGTAGCCGACGGCGTCGACACCCTTGTCCGTGCCCTGGCCCTCGGTCTGGTCCTTGATCTGCTGGGCCGGACTGCCCTGCGTGAAGTCGATCGGCACCGCACCGATCTCCCGCGCCTTCTGCAACCGCTCCGCCACCCGGTCGACGACGAACACCTTGCTCGCACCGCGCAGCATCGCCGAGTAGGCGGCCATCAGCCCGACCGGACCGCCGCCGTACACGGCGACGCTCTCACCGGGACGCACATCGGCCAGTTCGTTGCCGTGGTAGCCGGTCGGGAAGATGTCGGCGAGAAGGACATAGTCCGTTTCCTTCTCGGTGCCCTCGGGGAGCTTGAGGCAGTTGAAGTCGGCGTACGGAACCCGTACGTACTCCGCCTGGCCCCCTGTGTAGGGCCCCATCGCGACATAGCCGTAGGCGCCGCCGGCGAAGCCCGGGTTCACCGTCAGGCAGAAGCCCGTGAAGCCCGCCGTACAGTTCTTGCAGAAGCCGCAGGCCACGTTGAACGGCATGACCACCCGGTCGCCGCGGCTCAGCGACGTGACTCCCTCTCCTGTCTCCTCGATGACGCCGAGGTTCTCGTGTCCGAACACGATGCCCGGCTCGGCGGCGGTACGGCCCTCGTACATGTGCAGGTCCGAGCCGCAGATGGCCGTCGACGTCACCCGCACGATCACATCGTTCGGGTGCTGGATCCGGGGATCCTCCACTTTCTCTATCGCCACCTCGAAGGGGCCCTTGTATACGACAGCCCTCATCGTCAGCACCTCCATCTGTGTCCTGGCTCATATACCAGGCTGGTACATGATGGGAGGATTTGCACTCAGAGAAGATGATCGAAGAGGAAAGGTTCAAGGCCTTGTCACGTCGTATCGGATCACTGCTCGTATCGGTCTCCGGCCTGTCCGGCACGACCTACCCGGTGGGCACCCGCGTAGCCATCCAGGGCACCGGAGGCTCCGTCGACGGCTTCGTCGACGGAGACTGGCTGCCGCTCGCGTGGTGGGAGTTCGCGGACGTCGCACCGGAGGACACCGCCCGCTGAAACCCCCCTCGCGTGTCCGATACACGTACGGCTAGCGTGCCCCCATGACGACGACAGCCGCCACTGACGCCGGGAACCCCGGAGCACATCCCCTTTTCGCCCAGGCCCTGCGTGAGCTGGGGCTCGCGGATGTGCTCGGCCGGGTCCGCCGCTTCCCGGAAGCCACCCGTACCGCCGCCGAGGCCGCCGCCGCCCTCGGGTGTGAGCTGAACCAGATCTGCAAGTCGCTGATCTTCGCGGCCGACGGGGTGCCCGTGCTGGTACTCATGGACGGGGCCTCCCGGGTCGACCTCGAACTGGTGCGCAAGGAGCTCGGTGCGGACAAGGTCACCCGGGCCAAGGTCGATGTCGTACGGGAGACGACCGGCTATGCCATCGGCGGCGTGCCGCCCTTCGGGCACCGGACGAAGACCCGCGTGCTCGCCGACCGCTCCCTGTTCGACCACGGGACCGTGTGGGCGGCGGCCGGGACCCCGTACACGATGTTCCCCATGGCGCCCGGCGACCTCGTCGCCCACGCCGGCGCCGCCCTGGTGGACGTGCGCGAAAGCGACTCGTGACGCCGCTGGTCACGGCCGCGGTCCTGCTCGCCGCCGTGACCCACGCCAGCTGGAACGCCATCGCGCACAAGATCACGGACAAACTCGCCGGGTTCGCGCTGATCTCGGGCGGCGGCCTGGTCATCGGGCTGGCACTCGCGCCGTTCGTGGCGTTCCCGGCGGCCGGGGCGTGGCCGTATCTGCTCCTCTCCGCCGCCATCCACATCGCCTACTACGCGCTGCTGATGAAGTCCTTCCGGCTGGGCGACTTCGGGCAGGCCTATCCCATCGCGCGCGGCACCGCGCCCCTCGTCGTGACCCTGCTCGCCGCGCTCTTCGCCCACGAGGTGCCCGACGGGTGGGCCGCCGCCGGTGTAGCCGTGTCGTGCGCGGGGCTGACCGGCGTCGCCCTGTGGGGACTGCGCGGGCGGCGGCCCGACTGGGCGGCGATCGGGGCGGCCCTGGCGACCGGGCTGACGATCGCCGTGTACACCGTGGTGGACGGGCTGGGCGTGCGTGCGTCGGGCTCCTCACTCGGGTACATCGCCTGGCTGATGGCCGTGCAAGGGGTCGTCATCCCCGCGTACGCCGTGAGCCGCTGGCGCGGGCGGACCGTCGCCCTGCTGCGGCCGTTCGCCGTGATCGGGCTCGTCGGGGCCGCTCTCTCCGTCGCCGCCTACGCCCTCGTCCTGTGGGCCCAGACCAAGGCCGAGCTCGCGCCCATCGCCGCCCTGCGCGAGTCGTCGATCATCGTGGGCGCGGCGATCGGGGCCGTGTTCTTCAAGGAGCGGTTCGGGATTCCGCGGATCGCGGCGGCCGGGCTGCTCGTCGTCGGCATCGGGTTGATGCTGCACGCCGGATAGGCGCGTCGGGACGGGTGCGTCCCGCTGGTGCGAGGAGCACCCTGGAACTAGGTCTTCCGGAGGTGATCGTCATGATGCACACCCGAGCGGGATGGCACGTCGAGATGGAATTCATGGAGGACGAGCAGCACACGCGCGCGGTCGCGCTGGTCCGGCTGCCCGACGGCACCGAGGTACGAGCGCACGGGGCGGCCAACCGGCACCGGTCCGACGTCAATCAGCCCAGGGTCGGAGAGGAGATCGCCGGGGCTCGGGCGCTCAACGAACTCGCCATGCTTTTGCTGACCAAAGCCCATGAGGAGATCGACCAGGCGTCCGGGCGGATCTCCCACCCGATCCACGTCTAGAGGTCGAGAGGCCGGAGACCGGGAGTCTCAGAGGCCGAGCGCCTGCCGTACCGCCCGTACCAGCCCCTGCGCCCGCGGATCCGCCGTCACCGTCTTGCGGAAGCCGTTCGTGACGTAGCCGAAGGCGATGCCGGACTCCGGGTCCGCGAAGCCCAGGGCGCCGCCGCGGCCCGGGTGGCCGAAGGAGCCCGGGGACAGGAAGGGCGAGGCGCTGCCGTGCAGCATGTAGCCGAGGCCGAAGCGGGTGCCGACCACCAGGACACGGTCGGGGCCCGCCGACTCCTCGGCCCGGGCCAGTTCGACCGTCTCCGGCGTGAAGAGACGCCCGGCGCCGGCCGTGTCGCCGATCAGCGTCGCGTAGAAGCGGGCCAGTCCGTCCGCCGTCGCGATGGCGTTGGTGGCGGGCAGGGCCGCCGCGCGGTAGGCGGGGTCGTTCTGCTCCGGGAACGGGGTGATCGCCGCGAAGGCCCGGCGGGTGAGGGAGGCCGGGTCCTCGTAGGCCTCGGTGACCGAGCGCTTCGGGCGGGCACGCAGGCCCCCGGTCGGCTCGGGGCCCTCCACACGGCCCGCGCGTCCCACCCGGTGGGCCTCCGATTCGGGCAGGCCCAGCCAGAGGTCCAGGCCCAGCGGGCCGGTGATCTGTGCCGCGAGCCACTCGCCCGCGCCCTGCCCGGTCACGCGACGCACCAGTTCGTCGAGCATCCAGCCGTAGGTGAGCGCGTGGTAGCCGTGGTCGGTGCCGGGCTCCCACACGGGGGCCTGGGCGGCGACCGCCTCGGGGCCCCGCAGCGGGTCGAGGGCCTGCTCGGGGGTGAGGGGGTGGTCGAGGACCGGCAGTCCGGCCCGGTGGTTCAGGACGTGCCGGACCAGCACCCGCTCCTTGCCCCGCGCCTTGAACTCCGGCCAGTGGTGGCCCACCGGCGCGTCCAGGTCCAGCTGTCCGCGCTGGTGCAGCAGCAGGAGTACGGCGGCGGCCAGGCCCTTGGTCGCCGAGCGCACGACCTGGGCGGTGCCGGGCTCCCAGAGGGCCGTGCCGTCGACGTCCCTCGTGCCGGCCCACAGGTCGACGACCCGCTGCCCGTCCCGGTAGACGGCGACCGACGCGCCCCGCTCCCCGAGCGTCTCGAAGTTCCGTACGAACGCTTCCCTGACCGGCTCGAAGCCCTCGGCGACTGTGCCGTTGACGTCCACGTCCGTACTCCTCGTCCTGCTGCGGTGCTGTGGGGTTCCTCCCTTAGCCAAGCAGGATGGTCACGCCGATGTTCCCGCGGGTCGCGTTCGAGTACGGGCAGATCGCGTGGGCCGCGTCCACCAGCTTGGTCGCGAGGTCGGGGTCGACGACCGGCAGGGAGACGCTCAGGGCGACCGCGAGGCCGTAGCCCTGCTGGGCGTTGGGGCCGATGCCGACCTTCGCGGCGACCGTGGAGCCGGTCAGGTCGTAGCCCTCGCGGTTGCCGACCAGGATCAGGGCGTTGTGGAAGCAGGAGCTGTAGCCGGCCGCGAAGAGCTGTTCCGGGTTGGTGCCGTTTCCGTCGCCGCCGAGCTGCGGGGGCATCGCGACCTTGAGGTCGATCTGGCCGTCCTGGCTGGTGACGTAGCCCTCGCGGCCGCCGTGGGCGGTGGCCTCCGCGACGTACATGATCTTCGTCGGGCGGGTGTCGACGGCGGGGCCGTCAGTCATGCTGTCCTCCCCCGGAACCAAGTGTGCACAAACGCATCGTGCACAAGGTACTGGCCAGTAACCGACCTGCGCCACCAGGGGGTGCCAACCCCGGGCAGCCCGCGGTCAGCGGGCCCGCCCGACCGCCGCTTCCGCCTTCTCGGCCAGGTGCCACAGCTCCTCGCGGAGCCGCGCGATCTCCGTGCCGTCCAGGCCCGTCGCCGTGAGCAGCGCGCCGGGCACGCACGTCGCGCGCTCCCGGAGTTCCTCCCCGCGCCCGGTCACGGCCACGAGCACCGACCGCTCGTCCCGCGCCGACCGCTCGCGCCGCAGCAGGCCCGCCGTCTCCAGCCGCTTCAGCAGGGGCGAGACCGTGCCGTAGTCGAGGCGCAGGGCAGCGGCCAGTTCCTTGACCGTGGTCTCGCCTCGCTCCCAGAGGACCAGCAGCACGAGGTACTGGGGGTAGGTGAGGCCGAGGTCGTCGAGGAGCGGGCGGTACGCGGCCGTCACCGCGCGCTGGGCGGCGTACAGCGCGAAGCACAGCTGGTCGTCGAGCAGCAGTGATCCGGCGTCCTCTGCGTTCGTCACGCGCTCATTGTCACGGACGGGCCGGGGCGGCCGGCACGGAACGCGGATCGAAGCCGAACGGCAGCTCCAGCCGGTGGGCGCGCATCAGCTCCTCGTCGGAGAGCAGCACGCCGGTCGGGCCGTCCGCCGCGATCACGCCCTCGCTGAGGATCAGGGAACGCGGGCACAGCTCCAGGGCGTAGGGCAGGTCGTGCGTGACCATCAGGACCGTCACGTCCAGCGAGCGCAGGATGTCGGCCAGTTCACGACGGGAGGCGGGGTCGAGGTTGGAGGAGGGCTCGTCGAGGACGAGGATCTCCGGCTCCATGGCGAGGACGGTCGCGACGGCCACCCGGCGGCGCTGCCCGAAGGAGAGGTGGTGCGGGGGCCGGTCCTTGAACTCCGCCATGCCGACCCGCTCCAGGGCCCGGTCCACGCGCTCCTCCAGCTCCGGCCCCTTCAGGCCGGCCGCCGCCGGCCCGAACGCCACGTCCTCCCGGACGGTCGGCATGAAGAGCTGGTCGTCCGGGTCCTGGAAGACGATGCCGACCCGGCGCCGGATCTCGGCCATGTGCTGCTTGCCGACGGGCAGCCCGGCGACCTTCACCGTGCCGGCTCCGCCGGTCAGGATGCCGTTGAGGTGCAGCACGAGGGTCGTCTTGCCGGCGCCGTTCGGCCCGAGCAGCGCCACCCGCTCACCGCGCGCGACCGAGAAGTCGGCGCCGAACAGGGCCTGGTGCCCGTCGGGGTAGGCGAAGGCCAGTCCGGCCACTTCGAGCGAGGGGGTCACATCAGTCACAGGGCCCATCCCAGCAGACAGACGACGAGGGCGGCGCCCGGGAGGGCCAGGGCGTACGACCACTGCGTCCGGGACGCGGTCACCTCGTCGATGACCGGCATGGCGCCGGCGTAGCCCCGGCTGACCATGGCCAGATGCACACGCTCGCCGCGCTCGTAGGAGCGGATGAACAGCGCCCCGGCGGACTTGGCGAGCACGCCCCAGTGCCGGACGCCCTTCGCCTCGAAGCCGCGGGACTCCCGGGCGATCCGCATGCGCCGCATCTCGTCCGCGATGACGTCGCCGTAGCGGATCATGAAGGACGCGATCTGCACGAGGAGCGGCGGAAGCTTGAGGCGCTGCAGGCCGAGGAGCAGTTCGCGCAGGTCGGTGGTGGCGGCGAGGAGGACGGAGGCGGTGACGCCGAGCGTGCCCTTGGCGAGCACGTTCCAGGCGCCCCACAGGCCGTTGACACTCAGGGACATCCCCAGGACGTCGACCCGCTCGCCCTCCGCGACGAACGGCATGAGCACCGCGAACGCGACGAACGGCACCTCGATCAGCAGCCGCCGCAGCAGGAACCCGGCGGGCACGCGCGCGGCGTACGCGACGACGCCCAGCAGTACGGCGTACCCCCCGAACGCCCACATCGCCTCGCGCGGTGTCGCCACCACGACCAGCACGAAGGCGAACACGGCGGCGAGCTTGGTGTGCGGTGGCAGGCCGTGCACGGGCGAGTGCCCGTGCCGGTAGAGCTTGTGCGCGTGACCCGCACCCATGTCAGACGCTCGTGGTGTCGGCCGGTGAGGTGTCGTCCGAACGGCGGCGGCGCACGGCCCAGAAGACACCGGTGCCCGCGACGACCGTGACACCCACGCCGATGACGCCCGCCAGCCCCCCGGACAGGCGGGCGTCGTCGACATCCTTGACGCCGTAGTCGGCGAGCGGGGAGTCGGCCGCGTCGTGCTCCTCGGCCTTCTTGTCGATGCCGTGGTCGCCGGCGACTTTCTCCAGGCCGTCCGGGTCGGCCGAGGCGTAGAAGCTGACGAATCCGGCCAGCAGGAGGGAGGCGACCAGGCCCGCGGCCCACACCCCGCGGTGGGAGGTCCGGGCGGCCACGGGTGCGGGCCCGGGTTCGGCGCCGGGCGCGTCGACCAGTTCGCCGTTCACCCGCAGCTTGAGCTTCGGGGTGAGGCCGCGGGCGCCGTGGA
The DNA here is from genome assembly GCF_050937045.1 of Streptomyces sp. CA-179760. Taxonomy (NCBI): domain Bacteria; kingdom Bacillati; phylum Actinomycetota; class Actinomycetes; order Kitasatosporales; family Streptomycetaceae; genus Streptomyces; species Streptomyces sp. CA-179760. Next base: position 4,060,270 of record NZ_JBNJLZ010000001.1, on the reverse strand, counting down.
CCAGGTCCGGGCGCACGGCGAGGACCGCGCCGACGGTCAGCGCGGTGATCGCGGCCTCACCGATGCCGATCAGGAGGTGCACACCGATCATGGCGGTGGCGACCTTGCCGATCGACACGTCGGTGGTGCCGCCGATCGCGTACATGAGCGTGAAGGCCAGGGCGGCGGCCGGGACGGAGACGAGGGCGGCGACGAAAGAGGCCGCGGTGATCGACCGACGGGTGCGGGGGAGCACCTTCACCAGGCCGCGGAAGAGGGCGTAGGCGACGACCGTCGTCACGATCGCCATGTTGGTGATGTTCACGCCGAGCGCGGTCAGGCCGCCGTCCGCGAAGAGCAGGCCCTGCATCAGCAGGACGACGGAGACACACAGGACCCCGGTAAAGGGGCCTACCAGGATCGCGGCGAGCGCGCCCCCGAGCAGATGGCCGCTGGTCCCGGCCGCCACGGGGAAGTTGAGCATCTGCACCGCGAAGATGAACGCCGCCACGAGGCCGGCCAGCGGGGCGGTGCGCTCGTCGAGTTCGCGCCGTGCGCCACGCAGGCTCACGGCGACGGCGCCGGCGGCGATCACACCGGTGGCGGCGGAGGTGGGGACGTTGATGAATCCGTCAGGTACATGCACGTTTCGATGATGTGGCTTGATGCGAACGCTTTGCAAGAGCGTGATGCTTGTCTTATCTCACCCGTGATATGTCCGGCCCCGAGGGCGCAATCCGGAAAATATGCGACATTGGAGGGGGAGTGGACGCACGGTTTCCACTCGGATTGCGCACGGTGAAGGGGCCGTCCGATGTCCGTAGTCGAGCAGTACGCGCGAGCCCACATCGTCACGGACGCGGCCGTCCCGTTGATCGATGAGCTGGAGGCGGTTCCGGTCACTCTGCGGTACGACCCCGACCGGGATCCCCGTGTGGTGGGCATCAGGCTGCCGGGGCCCGGGGCCGGCGAGTGGACCTTCGGCCGGGATCTCCTCGAGGAGGGGCTGCGGGCCCCCGCGGGCAGCGGCGAGGTGCGGGTGTGGCCGTGCGGCCGGGTGCAGGCCGTGGTCGAGTTCCACTCCCCGGAGGGGGTGCTGGTGGTGCAGTTCGAACGGCAGGCGCTGCTGCGGTTCCTGCGGCGGACGTACATCGCCGCCGCGGAACCGGTCATCCACTGACCTTCCGGGTCAGCTCCCCGCCTTCAGCAGCGCCGCCACGATCGGCCCGGCCGTCTCGCCGCCGTGCCCGCCCTGCTGGACGACGCCCGCTGCCGCCAGATCACCCCGGTAGGCGGTGAACCAGCCGTTCGGCTTCTTCTGCCCGTCGACCTCGGCCGACCCGGTCTTCGCACCGACATCGCCGCTGACACCGGACATCGCCTCCGCGGCTGTGCCGTACGCGGCCGTGTACGACATCAGCTCACGAATCTGCGATGCCGTACCCGCCGGCATCGCGCGCGAGGCCTTGGCGAGCTTGCGCCCGTCCACGTCGGGGGAGACCAGGTACGGCTGGTGGAAGGTCCCGGTCTTGACCGTCGCCGACACCGACGCCATGTTCAGCGGGTTCATCCGGACCCCGCCCTGCCCGATCAGCGAGGCCCCCATCTGGGCCGCCGACTGCACCGGCACGGCTCCGTCGAAGGACGGCACCCCGATCGCCCAGTTGTTCATCCCCAGGCCGAAGACCTGCTGGGCCTCCTTGGTCAGGTCGTCGTCCTTGAGCTTCGGCGCCTGGCTGATGAAGGCCGTGTTGCAGGAGCGGGCGAAGCTCGCCTTGAACGTGCCGTTCTTGATCTCGAACTTGTCGTCGTTCTGGAACTTCCAGTGCCCGTACGTGAAGTACTTCGGGCACGGGTGCTTCTTGTCCGCCGAGGCGAGGCCCTTGTCCAGCAGCAGCGAGGCGGTGATGACCTTCATCGTGGAGCCGGGCGCGAGGGAGCCCTGAAAGGCGGTGTTGAAGCCGGGCGAGGCGTTGGCGGCGGCCAGGATCTCGCCGGTCGAGGCCCGCATGACGGCCACCGACGACTTGGCCTTCTTCGCGACCTGCTTCTCGGCCGCCGCCTGCAGGGCGGGGTCCAGCGTGGTCTTCACCGTGCCGGGCGTGCCCTTGCTCAGCTCCAGCAGCGTCTTGTCGGAGAGGTCGTCCGACTTGGCGGACTTCCCGCGCACGACCCGCAGCTCGATGCCGGCCTTGCCGCCCGCCTCCTTGCCGTACTTCTCGCGCAGGCCGTCCAGGACCGGGCCGAGGGAGGCGTACTTCTGCTTGGTCAGCTCGCCGCCGTCCCGGTCGAGCGCCTTCACCGGGGGCGTGCCCGCCTCACCGGTGACCAGCTTGTCGCCGTCCTTCAGATCCGGGTGGACGACCGCCGAGTGCCAGTCCACCAGCGGCTTTCCGTCGCTGGTGCGGCGGACGACGGTCAGCGCGCTCTCGTACGCCAGCGGCTTCTCGGTGTCCTTGTACGCCACGGTGCCCTTGACGGAGAACGGCACCTTGTCGCCGGTGCGCTTGCCCGGGGTGAGGGTGACGTCCTTGATCCGGGCGTCCTTGGTGTAGCCCGTGAGCAGGGCCGTCGCCGCGGCCGCTTCGTCGGTGGCCGCGGCGGCCCGCGGAACCTTCCCGGACTGCCAGGCGGTGAGGAAGGCACGGGCGGTGGTGGTGACCTCGGCCGCCGACAGCGGCCCGGTCTTCACCTCGGGCTTCTCGTCCGATGATGCCCGGGTCCCGTCGTCGGCGGCCGCGCCACCGCCGAACAGCGCGTAGGCGCCGAACCCGGCACCACCGACGACCACGGCGATCACCCCGCCGATCACGGCGGGTCTCGTCTTCCGTCGCTCGGCGACGCGCCTTCTGTTGCCCACTGCTGTCCGTTCCTCCGCGAATCCCCAGGGTCCCCGTTGCCCTCAGCTGTCCCAACGACGCCCACCACCCTAGGGTCCCGTCCTACCCGGGTGAGATCAGCCACCCGTTCGTAGCACGGCTGCGACAATCGGACCGGCCGCGTCGCCGCCGTGCCCGCCCTCCTCGGTCATGGCCGCCGCCGCGATGTCGCCCCGGAATCCGGTGAACCAGCTGTTGGACTTGGCGTTGCCGTCGACCTCGGCGGAACCGGTCTTGGCGCCGATGTCGCCGCCCAGTCCCCGCATGGCCTCCTCGGCGGTGCCCTGGGTGGCGGTGAGCCGCATCATCTGCTTCAGCTGGGCGGCGGTGCTCGCCCGCAGTCCCTCGGCACGCGCCAGCTCCCTGCCGTCCAGCTCCGGCGACACGAGGTAGGGCTGGCGGAAGCCGCCGGTGATCGCGGTCGCGGTCACCGATGCCATGTTCAGCGGGCTCATCTGGACCTGGCCCTGCCCGATCGCGCCGGCCGCCCGGTCCGGTCCGCCGACCGCGGGGACACTGCCGTCGAAGGAGACGATGCCGGTCTTCCAGTTGTCCTGCCCGAGCCCGAAGCGCTCCTCGGCCTCCTGCGTCAGCGAGGCGTCGGTCAGCGGCTTCTCGTCGATGAGCTTGATGAAGGCGGTGTTGCAGGACCGCATGAAGCTGTTGGCGAGCGTGGCGTCCTCGTTCGGCTTCATGCCGGTGAGGTTCTTGAAGGTCTGGCTCTGCCACACCGCGGTGTCCGGGCAGGGCGCCGCGCTGTTCATCGAGGTCACGCCGTTGTCGATGAGCATGGCGGCGGTGACGATCTTCATGGTGGAGCCGGGGGCCGACTGCGCCTCGAAGGCCGCGTTGAAGCCGTCCGTGCGGTTGTTGGCGACCGCCAGGACCTCGCCGGTGCTGGGCTTGACGGCCACCACCGACGACTGGGCGAACCGCTCGACCGCCTTCTCGGCCGCCGCCTGCGCGCCCGGGCTGATCGTGGTGGTCAGCTTGCCCGGCTTGCCCTTGGCGAGGGTCAGCAGCGGGGTGTCGGCGACGCCCTCGCCGGCGTGCCGGATCACCAGCTCGATACCGGGGGTACCGCCGGCCTCCTTGCCGTACTTGGCGCGCAGGGCGTCCAGGACCGGGCCGAGGGAGGGGTACTTCTCCTTCGTCAGCTCGGTGCCGTCACGGCCGACGGCCTCGATGGGCGGATTGGCCGACTTCTCCGTGACGAGCGTGTCGTCCTTCTTCAGCCCGGGGTGGACGACGGCGGGCTGCCAGTCGACCAGCGCCCGCCCGGTGGTGACCCCACGCACGACCTTCAGCTCGCTCTTGTAGCCGAGCGGCTCGGACTTCCCGTCGTAGGCCACCTTCGCCTTCACCGTGTACGGCACGGTGGTGCCGCTCGCCGTGCCGGGCGTGATCTTCACGTCGGTGATGTGCGCGTCGTCCCCGAAGGCGGTGAGCAGCCGCTCGGCGGCCGCGTCGTTGTTCGTGTACGACGCCGCGGCCGCGGCCTCGCCCTTCTCCCAGGCCGCGAAGAACTTGGCGGTGGTCGCCTCGACCTCGTCCTTGCCGGGCGGCCCCGACTTCTTCTCGGCGGACACCCCGCTCGTGCCCCCGTCGCCGCTCAGCGCGCTCACGATGTTGAAGGCGCCGTACCCGGCCCCACCCACCATCACCGCGAACACGCCGCCTATGACAGCGACCTTGACCCCCTTGGCCATCAGGCCGTCCTCTCCCCGTTGAGCCTCCACGCGTTCCTTTGAACGCGTTCAGAAAGCTCGATCCCGGGAGCACTCTAGGGGAAGCGGTTACCACAGGGACGGGTGTTTTCGATTCTTGACCGAAACGTAGGTCAGACCCAGGTATCCAGCCACATCCTGGCCCGCCAGTCGTCGATGGGGATGGCGGTGCCCGTGTACAGGGGCCAGAAGTAGATGAAGTTCCAGGCGATCAGCAGGACCAGGACGCCCGCGCCCGTGGCGCCCGCGACGCGGCGGGCGTCCGAGGAGCGGGGCGGGCCGATGATCGCGCCGAGGAGCATCGCCACCGCCAGGCACAGGAACGGCAGGAAGACGACGGCGTAGAAGAAGAAGATCGTGCGCTCCTGGTACATGAACCAGGGCAGATAGCCGGCCGCGATGCCGCAGGCGATGGCGCCCGCGCGCCAGTCACGCCGGAACAGCCAGCGCCACAGGACGTAGAGGACCGCGAGGCAGCCGACCCACCACAGCAGCGGTGTGCCGAGGGCGAGCACCTCGCTGGCGCACTTGCCGCCCGCGTCGGACGGGCAGCCGCCCTTGCCGGGCGCCGGGGACTCGTAGAAGTACGACACCGGCCGGCCGAGGACGAGCCAGCTCCACGGGTTGGACTGGTACGTGTGCGGCGAGGACAGGCCGACGTGGAACTCGTACACCTGGTGCTCGTAGTGCCACAGGCTGCGCAGCCAGTCGGGCAGGAACGTCCAGCTGCCGCCCTTGCCGGCCGTCGCGGCCCAGTTGCGGTAGTAGCCGCCGGAGCCGTCGGTGGCGGAGAGGATCCAGCCCGTCCAGGCCAGGACGTAGGTGACGACGGCGACCGGGACCGTGGCGAGGAACGCGAGGCCCGTGTCGCGCTTGAGGACCGCCGCGTACGGGTGCCGGGCGCCGGCCACCCGGCGCGAGGCGACGTCCCACAGGACCGCCATCAGGCAGAACGCGGCCAGGATGTAGAGGCCGTTCCACTTCGTGCCGATGGCCAGACCCAGCATCAGACCCGCCGCCCAGCGCCAGGGACGCCACCCCAGCCGGGCCGTCTCGGCCGTGTGCCGGTCGGGCCGGACCCGGCCGTCGGTGTCCACCGGGAGCGCGGCGGCGAGTCTCGCGCGGGCCTTGTCGCGGTCGACCAGCAGACAGCCGAACGCGGCCAGCACGAAGAACATCAGCACACCGTCGAGCAGCGCCGTGCGGCTCATCACGAAGTGCAGGCCGTCCACCGCCATCAGCGCGCCCGCCAGACAGCCCAGGAAGGTGGAGCGGAACAGCCGGCGGCCGATCCGGCACAGCATCAGCACGGACAGCGTGCCGAGCAGCGCCGTCATGAAGCGCCAGCCGAAGGGGTCGAAGCCGAACAGCAGCTCGCCGATCCCGATGACGTACTTGCCGACCGGCGGGTGCACCACGTACGCCGCGTCCGCCGGGATCGTGACGTGCCCGCCCGACAGGATCAGATCGTTGGCGTTCTTGTCCCAGTTGACCTCAAACCCGCGGTGGACCAGACCCCACGCGTCCTTGGCGTAGTACGTCTCGTCGAATATCACCGCCTTGGGATGGCCCAGGTTCCAGAACCGCAGCACGCCCGCCAGCAGCGTGACGAGCAGCGGCCCGATCCAGGCCGACCAGCGCACCAGCCGCACCGCCAGGGTGTGCGGGACGCCGAGCGTCGCCCACAGACGCGGGCTCGGCTCGGTGTACGGCGGCACCAGGCGGTCCCGGACGTCGTTGGCGTCGCTTCTGGGCTGCCCCTGGTAGCCGAAGCGGCGCAGCCGCTGCTGCCAGGACGGCCGCTGCTCGTGGGGCGCCTGGCCCTGCCGGGTGTCCGTGGAGGACGCGGTACTGGTCACCGCGCCATCGTAGGGAACCGTTCTGTGTGAGTCCCGTGCATGGCCGGTATGCGTCCGCATCCTCCGCCCCTGGGAGGATGGTGAGGTGACTGGAATCCTCGTACTCGCAGGTACCCCCATCGGCGACGTCGCGGACGCTCCGCCCCGGCTCGCCGACGAACTGGCCGGAGCCGATGTCGTCGCCGCCGAGGACACCCGGCGGCTGCGGCGGCTCACGCAGGCGCTCGGCGTCACGCCCAAGGGGCGGGTGGTGTCGTACTTCGAGGGCAACGAGGCCGCGCGGACGCCCGAGCTGGTCGAGGAGCTGGCGGGCGGGGCGCGAGTGCTGCTGGTCACGGACGCGGGGATGCCGTCGGTGTCGGACCCCGGCTACCGGCTGGTCGCCGCCGCCGTCGAGCAGGACATACGGGTCACCGCCGTGCCCGGGCCGTCCGCCGTGCTCACCGCGCTCGCGCTGTCGGGGCTGCCCGTCGACCGGTTCTGCTTCGAGGGGTTCCTGCCGCGCAAGGCGGGGGAGCGGCTGGGGCGGCTGCGGGAGGTGGCCGGGGAGCGGCGCACCCTCGTCTACTTCGAGGCTCCGCACCGGCTCGACGACACGCTGGTGGCGATGGCCGAGGTGTTCGGCGAGGAGCGGCGGGCCGCGGTGTGCCGGGAGCTGACCAAGACGTACGAGGAGGTTCGGCGGGGCGGGCTGGGGGAGCTTGCCGTGTGGGCCGCGGACGGGGTGCGCGGGGAGATCACCGTGGTGGTCGAGGGGGCGCCGGAGAAGGGGCCTGAGGAGATCGGGCCCGAGGAGCTGGTGCGGAGGGTCCGGGTGCGGGAGGAGGCGGGGGAGCGGCGCAAGGAGGCGATCGCCGCGGTCGCGGTGGAGGCCGGGGTGCCGAAGAGGGTTGTCTTTGATGCGGTGGTTGCTGCGAAGCATTCCGGATGAGGGTGGGGTAAACACCCTCTGAGCAGGGCGCATGTCGGATGAGCGTGCGCCCCATGGGTGGGCAAAGCAGGAGGGGCGCTGGGGCAAGGAACGCCCAAATCGGCGCCAATAGTCGACAGGTCTGCTGCCTTCGGTCCGGCGGAGGAGTCCACTGGGTTGCGGGGACGGAATCGTCCTCACGCCACAGCGGAACAGGAGCTGGCATGAGTGAGATCGCAGGGCAGACCGGGCTCCGCGCCGGTGCGACCGCCGTCGTCAACGAGTCGTACTCCTTCGCCTGCATGCGCTGCGGGCACGGCTGGGAGCAGTCGTACGAGATAGAGCACCACACGGACGCCACCGGGCACGAGTTCGTCCTCTACGTGGCGGACGGCAAGGTCGTGCCCTCACCCCTGTCCAAGCCCACGTGCCAGAACTGCGACGGGCACGTCGTACGGATCATGCGGCCCGGGCGTGTCGAGTCGGCGCGCAACGCCGCGCGCAGGCCCCACCGCGTGCCGCCGCCCGCCGGGCCTGTGGAGGCACCGGAGGCTTCGGAGGCGGATGCCGAGGTCGGTGGAGCGGACGGGCGGGTGGAGCCCGAGCACCACCACTGGCATCTGTCCGATCTGCTCCACCCCTTCCAGCGCAAGGCGAGCTGACCCGTCCGGCTCCCCTTGTCCGGCGCCCTCCCCGGTCCTCCCCCATCGGGGAGGGCGTACCCCTTTCGTAGGATCGGGGCATGCCTTCGAACGACTCCGGCAAGCACGCCGCGCCCCCGCTCCCGGAACCCCTCCGGGTGCCGGTCGCCGACTCCCACACTCATCTGGACATGCAGTCCGGCACGGTCGAGGAGGCCCTGGCGAAGGCGGCCTCGGTCGGAGTGACGACCCTCGTGCAGGTCGGCTGCGACCTCAAGGGGTCGCGGTGGGCCGCCGAGACGGCGGCCGCGTACGACGCCGTCCACGCGACGGTCGCCCTGCATCCGAACGAGGCCCCGCGCATCGTGCACGGCGACCCCGACGGTTGGTCGAGGCAGGGCGCGCGCGAGCCGGGCGGGCAGGCCGCACTGGACGAGGCGCTCGCCGAGATCGACCGGCTGGCCGCGCTGGAGCAGGTCAGGGGCGTAGGTGAGACGGGCCTCGACTACTTCCGCACCGGTCCCGAGGGCAAGGACGCGCAGGAGAGGTCCTTCCGCGCTCACATCGAGATCGCCAAGCGGCACGGCAAGGCCCTGGTCATCCACGACCGCGAGGCCCACGCCGACGTCCTGCGCGTCCTGAAGGAGGAGGGTGCCCCCGAGCGGACCGTCTTCCACTGCTACTCCGGCGACGCCGAGATGGCTCAGATCTGCGCCGGCGCGGGCTACTTCATGTCCTTCGCCGGGAACGTCACCTTCAAGAACGCCCAGAACCTGAGGGACGCGGTGGCGGTGGCCCCGCCGGAGCTGCTGCTGGTGGAGACGGACGCGCCCTTCCTCACACCGGCGCCCTACCGCGGGCGGCCCAACGCCCCGTACCTCGTGCCGATCACGGTGCGGGCCATGGCCGAGGTGCGCGGCGTCGACGAGGACACGCTGGCCACGGCACTCGCGGCGAACACGGCTCGCGCCTTCGGATACTGACCCACACCGCCGACCTCTCCGTACGACTGTGCGTAGTCGCGTCGCTTTGGAGAGTGACGACTGCTCCGCTAGGTTCTGGGGGCCCGATCCGGACCCCTCTGGACCCCCTCCGGCCCCTGGAGCGTGTCGGCGTGAGCAACTCGCAGTACGAGACGTACGGCCCGGCCTGTACGGGACCTGTGCACGGCGGTTTCGGCGGTGTCCACGAGGACACCTACCGGCCCGCCTACGAGGTGCCGCCGCCCCTGCCCGGGCTGCCCCGGCAGGGCGCCCCGGAGACCGGATTCGAGGCCGAGGCCGAGTCCGAGTCCGAGTCCGAGTTCGGACCGGCACCGGTACCGGCGTCCGTCGTACGGCCCACGCGCGCGGAGGTGCGCGCCGCTGCGCGCACCGGCTCGCATCGCAGGTCCGCGCGCCGACGCAAGGCGCGGAACGCCGAGCGCCCGGACAGCTCCATGCGGCGGCTGCTCCCGCAGGCCCTGGTCGTCGCCTTCCTGGCGGGCGGCACCACGGCGTTCGTCGCCAAGGACAAGGCGATCGAGCTGAACGTCGACGGCAAGGCCCGCACGCTGCACACCTTCGCCGACGACGTCACCGAGCTGCTGTCGGAGGAGGGCATCGAGGTCGGCGCCCACGACGTGGTGGCGCCCGGGCCCGGCGCACAGATCGCCAGCGGCGACGAGGTCGCCGTGCACTACGCCCGTCCCGTGCGGCTCACCCTCGACGGGCACCGGCGCGAGGTGTGGACGACGGCCCACACGGTGGCGGGGGCGCTCAGGGAGCTGGGGGTGCGGCAGGAGGGCGCGTACCTGTCGACCTCGCGCTCCCGGCAGATCGGCCGCGAGGGGCTCGCGCTGGACGTGCGGACCGAGCGCACGGTCACGATCATGGCGGACGGCCGGGCCCGCACCGTCCGCACCAACGCGGCGACCGTGCGGGAGGCCGTGGACGAGGCCGGGATCACCCTGCGCGGCCAGGACACCACGTCCGTCCCGCAGGGGAGCTTCCCGCGCGACGGGCAGACCGTCACGGTGCTGCGGATCACCGGCGGCAAGGAGGTCCGCGAGGAGCCGATCCCCTTCCAGGTGCGCCGGAGCGAGGACCCGACCCTGTTCCAGGGCACGGAGGTCGTGGAGCGCGCCGGCGAGGCGGGCCTGCGCCGGGTCACGTACTCCCTGCGCACCGTCAACGGCGTCAAGCAGAAGCCGCGCCGGATCAGGGCCGAGGTGGTGCGCGAGCCGCGCACCCAGGAGGTGAAGGTCGGCACGAAACCCCGGCCGACGTCCGTGCAGGGCGCCGACCACCTGAACTGGCAGGGCCTCGCGGCCTGCGAGTCCGGCGGCCGCCCCGACGCGGTCGACTCCTCGGGCACCTACGGCGGCCTCTACCAGTTCGACACCCACACCTGGCAGTCCCTCGGCGGCAGCGGCCGCCCCCAGGACGCCCCGGCGGCGGAACAGACGTACCGCGCGAAGAAGCTGTATGTGCGACGGGGCGCGAGCCCGTGGCCGCACTGCGGGGGGCGGCTGCACGGGTAGAGACGGCCGCCCGGCGTGGCCGCGTTCGAAGCCCCCGTACCCTTGTCCCCGTGACCAGCCCCGCCCCCGACGCCCTCCTCGGCCCCGCCGACGTCCGCGAACTCGCGACCGCCCTCGGCGTACGCCCCACCAAGCAACGCGGCCAGAACTTCGTGATCGACGCGAACACCGTCCGCCGCATCGTCCGCACCGCACAGGTCGACCCCGAGGACGTGGTCGTCGAGGTGGGCCCGGGGCTCGGGTCCCTCACCCTCGCGCTGCTGGAGGCCGCCGACCACGTCACGGCCGTCGAGATCGACGACGTCCTCGCCGCCGCGCTGCCCGCGACCATCACGGCCCGCATGCCGGAGCGCGCCGACCGGTTCGCCCTCGTCCACTCCGACGCGATGCACGTCACGGAGCTGCCGGGCCCGGCCCCGACCACGCTGGTCGCCAACCTTCCCTACAACGTGGCCGTCCCGGTCCTGCTGCACATGCTCGCCACCTTCCCGACCATCGAACGCACCCTCGTCATGGTCCAGTCGGAGGTCGCCGACCGCCTCGCCGCCGACCCCGGCTCGAAGGTGTACGGCGTCCCCTCCGTCAAGGCCAACTGGTACGCCGAGGTCAAGCGGGCCGGTGCCATCGGGCGGAACGTCTTCTGGCCCGCGCCCAACGTCGACAGTGGTCTGGTCTCCCTCGTCCGCCGGACCGAGCCGATCAAGACGACGGCCTCCAAGAAGGAGGTGTTCGCCGTCGTCGACGCGGCCTTCGCCCAGCGCCGCAAGACGCTGCGGGCCGCGCTCGCCGGCTGGGCCGGTTCCGCGGCCGCAGCCGAGGCGGCCCTCGTCGCCGCCGGGGTCTCCCCGCAGGCCCGGGGCGAGTCACTGACCGTGGAAGAGTTCGCGCGTATCGCCGAGCACAAGGCGAACCAGCACCAGGAGAAGGAGCCCGTGTGAGCGTCACGGTCCGCGTCCCCGCCAAGGTCAACGTCCAGCTGGCGGTGGGCACCGCCCGCCCCGACGGCTTCCACCCCCTGGCCAACGTCTTCCTCGCCGTCAGCCTCTACGACGAGGTCACCGTGACCCCGGCCGACGAACTCCGCGTCACCTGCGAGGGCCCGGACGCGGACCTGGTCCCCCTGGACCGTACGAACCTGGCCGCACGGGCGGCCGAAGCCCTCGCGGCCCGGTACGGCCGCAGCCCCGACGTCCACGTCCACATCGCCAAGGACATCCCCGTCGCCGGCGGCATGGCGGGCGGCAGCGCGGACGGCGCCGCCGCCCTGGTGGCCTGCGACGCGCTGTGGGAGACCGGCGCCTCCCGTGACGAACTGCTCGACATCTGCGCCGAGCTGGGCAGCGACGTGCCGTTCAGCCTGGTCGGCGGGGCGGCCCTCGGCATCGGGCGGGGTGAGCAGCTGACGTCCCTGGAGACCGGCGGCGCCTTCCACTGGGTGTTCGCCATGGCCGAGCGGGGCCTGTCCACCCCGGCCGTGTTCCGCGAGTTCGACCGGCTCGGCGAGGGCACGGACATCCCCGAGCCCGTCGCCTCCCAGGAACTCCTCGCGGCCCTCGCCAAGGGCGACCCGGACGCGCTCGCCGCCGCCGTCTCCAACGACCTCCAGCCCGCCGCCCTGTCCCTCTACCCGGACCTCGCCGGCACCCTCGCCACCGGCCGCGCCGCGGGCGCCCTCGCCGCCCTGGTCTCCGGCTCCGGCCCGACCACGGCGTTCCTCGTCCGCGACCCGGAGTCGGCGGCCGCGGTGGCGCAGGCACTGCTGTCCTCCGGCACCTGCCGGACCGTGCGGACGGCCTCGGGGCCGACGCCCGGGGCGACGGTGGCCGGGCTTTAGCCGCCGGGCGGGATCGGACCCGTCGACCCGGACGGCCCCCGGTACGACGACTGGGTGCTCGGAGCGACACGGCGGTACGACTGGCGCCGCCAGGAGGCCACAGAGCCCTCCTAAACACCCCGGCCGCAGCACCCCGCCACCCGACTACCCTGGAGGGTCGATCGTCCCCCTGTCAGGAGAGTAATGGCCGTCAACCTGGTCAATGTCGAGAACGTCAGCAAGGTGTACGGCACCCGTGCCCTGCTCGACGGTGTCTCCCTCGGCGTCTCCGAAGGGGACCGCATCGGCGTCGTCGGCCGCAACGGCGACGGCAAGACCACCCTGATCCGGATGCTCGCCAAGCAGGAGGAGGCCGACACCGGGCGCGTCACGCACTCCGGCGGACTGCGCAGCGGCGTGCTCACGCAGCACGACTCCCTCGACCCCGAGGCGACCGTCCGCCACGAGGTCATCGGGGACATGGCCGACCACGAGTGGGCGGGCGACGCCAAGGTCAGGGACGTGCTGACCGGCCTGTTCGGCGGGCTCGACCTGCCAGGGTTCCCGGCGGGCCTGGACACCGTCATCGGGCCGCTGTCCGGCGGTGAGCGGCGCCGTATCGCCCTCGCGAAGCTGCTCATCGAGGAGCAGGACCTGCTCGTCCTCGACGAGCCCACCAACCACCTCGACGTCGAAGGCATCTCCTGGCTGGCCCGGCACCTACGGGTCCGCCGCTCCGCCCTCGTCTGCGTCACCCACGACCGCTGGTTCCTCGACCAGGTCTGCACCCGCATGTGGGACGTCCAGCGCGGCGCCGTCTACGAGTACGAGGGCGGCTACTCCGACTACGTCTTCGCCCGGGCCGAGCGCGAGCGCATCGCCGCCACCGAGGAGGTCAAGCGGCAGAACCTCGTCCGCAAGGAGCTGGCCTGGCTGCGGCGCGGGGCGCCCGCCCGTACGTCCAAGCCGCGCTTCCGGGTCGAGGCCGCCAACGAGCTCATCAAGGACGTACCGCCGCCCCGGGACAGCAGCGAGCTGATGAAGTTCGCGTCCACCCGGCTGGGCAAGACCGTGTTCGACCTGGAGGACATCACCGTCCAGGCGGGCCCCAAGGTCCTCCTCAAGCACGTCACCTGGCAGCTCGGCCCCGGCGACCGGATCGGTCTCGTCGGTGTCAACGGCGCCGGGAAGACCTCCCTGCTGCGGGCCATGGCCGAGGCGTCCCGGACGGGCGGGGAGACACAGCCCGTGGGCGGGCAGGTCAAGGTCGGCAAGACCGTCAAGCTCGCCTACCTGTCCCAGGAGGTCGCCGAACTCGAGCCGAGCACGCGGGTGCTGGAGGCCGTGCAGCAGGTGCGCGAGCGGGTCGACCTCGGCAAGGGGCGCGAGATGACCGCCGGGCAGCTGTGCGAGACGTTCGGCTTCACCAAGGAGAAGCAGTGGACGCCGGTCGGCGACCTGTCCGGCGGTGAGCGCCGCAGGCTCCAGCTGCTGCGCCTGCTCATGGACGAGCCCAACGTCCTCTTCCTCGACGAGCCCACCAACGACCTCGACATCGAGACGCTCACGCAGCTCGAGGACGTGCTCGACGGCTGGCCCGGCTCGATGATCGTCATCTCCCACGACCGGTTCTTCATCGAGCGCACCACCGACCGGGTGTTCGCCCTGCTCGGCGACGGCGCACTGCGGATGCTGCCGCGCGGCATCGAAGAGTACCTGGAACGGCGGCAGCGCATGGAGGAGGCCGCGGCCTCCTCGGCACCCGCCGCGCAGCAGCAGACCGCCGCCCCGGAGAAGAGCGCCGCCGACCAGCGCGCCGCCAAGAAGGAACTCCAGAAGATCGAGCGGCAGCTCGACAAGGTCTCCGAGAAGGAGGCCAAGCTGCACACCCGAATCGCCGAAAACGCCACGAACTTCGCGAAGGTTGCGGAACTGGACGCCGAGTTGCGCGAGTTGGCGGGTCAGCGCGAGGAACTGGAGCTGCGCTGGCTGGAACTCGCCGAGGACGCGTGAAGGGTGCGTGAAGGCGCATAACGGCGGCATCACGGGCCGGTCCTCCCTTGGGAACAGGGGATGATCGGCCCGGTGCGCTGTCGGAACCTGGTGATAGAAAGAGTCGTCTTAGAACTTTATGAAACGACTCTGAGCCCATCATGTACCTCAGGGCGTGGCTAAAAATCAGTGATCGAACGGGGGAGCCGCTGATGACTCAGCCGCCCAGTCAGCCACCGCACGGTGGCTTCGGAGCACCGCAGAACCAGCCGCCGCAGGGCGGTGGCTTCGGGGCACCGCAGACCCCGCCACCACCTCAGGGCCCGCCGCAGACGCCGCCGCCCCCGCAGGGCCCGCCGTCGACGCCGCCTCCGCAGGGCCCGCCTCCGCAGCCGGGGTACGGCTATCCGCAGCAGCCCGGTCAGCCCGGGCCCTACGGGCATCCCGGCCCGTACAACTCCGGCCCCTACGGCCAGCCGCAGCAGCCGGGACCGTACGGCCAGCCCGGCTACGGCTACCCGCCCCAGCCGCAGTACCCCGGTGCGCCCGGCACCCCACCCGGGGGCGGCTCGGGCAGCCCCTTCAAGGGCAAGCCCGCCCTGATCATCGGCGCCGCGGTCGCCGCGCTGCTGGTGGTCGGCGGCACGGTGTGGGCGGTGACCGGCGGCGACGACGGCAAGGGCAAGAAGAAGCCTGTCGCCCAGCAGAGCAACGACAAGTCCGGCGCCTCCGCCCCGGTCAACCCCGGTGACGGCAACGGCGACGGCGGCGATGACCCGGAGAACCTCAACGAGGGCCGCCAGGCCGGCGAGGCCAAGGTCCTCTGGTACAAGGAGGCGCCCGACGCGCCCCGTTCCGGCGCCGACGCCGCCGGCATGTGGATCACCGACAAGTCCGCGGTGAAGGCGGCGTACAAGCAGCTCTTCGCCTACGGCGTCGGCGACGGCAAGCCGGCCTGGGACACGATCACCTTCCCCAGAAGATCTGCGCGACCACTCCGGAGAAGACGGCCGAAGACAAGATCGTCGTCGCCTACATGAGCGGCAGCAGTGACCGCGCCAAGTGCAACCAGCTCCAGGAGATCGACCTCGACACGGGCGAGAAGGGCTGGAAGGAAGAGGTCGCCGACGGCGCCCTGTTCGACTCCACGCTCTCCGTCGAACTGTCCGTCACCGGCAACACGCTGATGGTGGGCCGCTCCCAGTCGGGCACGGCGTACGACGTCACCAACGGCGACAAGCTCTTCGACAAGAAGCGCTACGGCGCGGCATGCTTCCCCGCCGCGTTCGCGGGCGGCGAGAAGCTGATCTCCGTCTCCTCCTGCGGCGCCGGCGGCGACAACGAGCACGACGAGGTGCAGCAGCTCAACCCGCGCACCGGCAGGGTCGAGTTCACCCAGAAGTTCGACAAGGGCTGGCGGGTCGCGCGCGTCTACTCCGTGAGCCCGCTGGTCGTCTACAGCACCAACGAGGAAAAGAAGTCCTGGAACATCTCCACCTTCACCTCCGGCGGCAAGTTCCGCTCGCAGGTCGGCTTCGACGAGGACTTCGCCCCCGAGTGCGGCTGGGCCATCCTCGAGCGTGACCTCCAGGGCTGCCACGGCGTCGCCGTCGACGACTCCACGCTCTACCTGCCGACCGAGGCGACCACCGGCGCCAACGAGATCGTCGCGGTCAACCTCGCCGACGGCAAGGAGAAGTGGCGCGTCAAGTCCCCGGTCGACGAGTCGATGCTGCCGATGAAGGTCGAGGGCGGCAAGCTCATCGCCTACGTCGAGCCCTCGTACGACGCGGGCGGCCAGATCGTGTCCATCCCGACCGGCGGCAGCGCCCACAAGCCGGTCAAGCTGCTGCAGAACCCGCAGGGCGCGGCGGACATCGAGAACGGTTTCTTCTCCAAGGACATCGACTGGGCCGGCGGGCGCTTCTACATCTCGACCACCCGGCTGAGCGGAAACGACGAGACGAAGGAGAAGTTGATGCTCGCCTACGGCAAGTGACTCTTCTCCCCTCTTCCGTCCCCTCCTCGTCGCCTTCCCTCCCCTCCCCGAGGTGCTCACGTCATGACCCAGCCGCCGCCCCCGCCGCCCCAACAGCCGCCATCCGGTGGAGGCTTCGGGCCGCCCCAGGACCAGCCGCCGCAGCCGGGGTACGGCTACCCGCAGGCTCCCCAGACGCCGCCGCAGCCGCCGGGGGCCGCTCCGCAGGGGCCGCCGCCGCCCGGTTACGGCTATCCCGGGCAGCAGCCGGGGGCGTACGGGCAGCCGGGGCAGCCGCCCTACGGGCAGCCGGGGCAGCCGGGGCAGCCTGGATACGGCCAGCCCGGTTACGGCTATCCGCAGGGGACCATGCCGCTCCAGCCGCAGCCCGGACACCCGGGACACCCGGGACAGGCGGGATACCCGGGACAGCCCGGCGGCGGCAAGAAGTTCAACGCGCAGCTGGCGATCATCGTCGCCGCGGTCGTGGCGATCGCCCTGATCATCGGCGGCGGCGTCTGGTACTCCTCATCCAAGGACGACGGCAAGAAGGACGACACCGCCAGCTCCGGCGGCAGCACCGGCGGCACGGACGACGACAACGGCGGCACCACCTCCGGCAAGGAGAAGGCGCCGTCCGACCCCGGCGCCAAGGTCCTCTTCCAGGTCCCGGCGCCCGAGGTGAAGAAGGACAGCACGGTCGTCGTCTCCGGCTCGTGGCTCACCGACAAGACGTACGCCAAGAGCGGCATCGCCAAGATCGTCGGCTACGACCGCGACACGGGCGGCAAGCAGTGGACGATCCCGCTGGACGGGCCCGTCTGCCAGGCCAGCCGCCATGTCACCGACGACAACAAGACGGCGATCCTCTACCAGCCCGCGATGCCGACCAAGGCCGACCCCTCGCACGGGTGCAGCCAGGTCGCCGTGATCGATCTCGACGCGGGCAAGGAGCTGTGGACCAAGACCGTCAAGACCGGTGACCAGCTGATCAGTTTCGACAACGTCACGATCAGCGGCAAGACCGTCGCCGTCGGCAGCAGCAGCGGTGGCGCCGCCTTCGACGTCTCCGGCAAGCCGCTGTGGAGCCCGAAGCCGAGCGACTCCTGCTACGACGCCGGGTACGGCGGCGGCGAGAAGCTGGTCGCCGTGCGCAAGTGCGGCTCGTACGAGCAGCGGCAGCTGCACATCCAGACCATCGACCCGAAGTCGGGGAAGGTGATCTCGGAGTACAAGATGGCCGAGGGCATCGAGTACGCCAGCGTCGTGTCGACCAGTCCGCTCGTGGTGGCGGCCGACGTCGGCGATTCCGCGGGCGACGGCAGCGGCATCTCGGACTTCTTCTCCATCGACAACAAGACCGGCAAGCTGCGGACGCGCATCTCGGCGCCGGGCGAGCAGTTCGCGGCGCGCTGCGAGGGCATCACCCGCATCGAGTACTGCAACCAGCTGGCCGTCGGCAACGACCGGCTGTACATCCCGACCGAGGAGCACGACGGCAAGGGCGAGTACAGCCAGACCAACGAGATCGTCGCCTTCGACCTCGCCACCGGCAAGCAGACCGGGCAGCGGGCCGACGCGGGCGACGGTTACACGATTTCGCCGCTGCGCATGGACGGCGGCAACCTGATCGCGTACAAGCGGCCGCCGTACGACAAGGGTGGGCAGATCGTGAGCATCGACGGGGGCAGCTTCAAGCAGACGAAGCTGCTGGAGAACCCCGCGTCGGAGCAGGTGCGTGACGTGGAGAGCAGCATGTCGCCGGACTACTCGGAGTTCCTGTACTCCGAGGGGCACCTGTACATGTCCAAGGTGTACGCGAGCAAGCGGTCCTCGTCGGGTGACAAGGAGTATCTGGCGGTCGGGTTCGGTACGGGCTGATCGTCCGATGATCATCTGGTGATCGACTGAGGTTGCCTTCGGTCCCGTCCCTGTTCAGGGGCGGGACCGTTCGCGTTTGGCTCAGTCAACCTCGAATGAGAGGAATTTCGGCGATCCGGGGCGATTCTCGCGGGTAGGGGAGCGCAACGTCGAACAAGCGTGTAGCTTCCGGGGGCATGAAGGCGGGGGAACCGGGGGGCTCCCAATGGGGGGACTGGGGTGACTGGGGGGTTGCTCGATGGGAGTGCGGCTCATGGTGGTCGACGACCACCGATTGCTGGCCGAGGCGCTGGCCTCCGCGCTGAAGCTGCGGGGGCACCGGGTGCTGGCCGCGGCGGCGCCGGCCGCGGGGGCGGCGGAGCTGGTGATCACACGGGCGCCGGAGGTGTGCCTGCTGGGGACGGCCACACCGGCGGAGCCGGGGATCTTCGACCCGGTGGTACGGATCAAGCGGGAGCGCCCGCAGGTGGCGGTGCTGGTCCTGGGCCCGGTACCCAGTCCACGCGGCATCGCGGCCGCCTTCGCGGCGGGGGCGGCCGGGTACGTCCGGCATGACGAGCGCATAGAGGGTGTCGAGCGGGCGATCATGAAGGCCCGGGCCGGGGAGGCGGCGGTGGCGCCGCAACTGCTGCAGGGCGCGTTCAGCGAACTGCTGAACCCGGCGGCCCAACCGGACGACGAGGGCCAGCGGTTGCTCCAGATGCTCACACCCCGGGAGGTGGAGGTCCTGCTCCGCGTAGCCGACGGCGAGGACACCCGCCTCATCGCGGCGGGCATGGGCATCGCACCGTCCACCGCCCGGACGCACGTCCAGCGGGTGCTGATGAAACTGGGAGTGGGTTCACGCCTGGAGGCGGCGGCACTGGCGGCGCGGACGGGATTGCTGGACCGGGCGGGGCCCGTGGCGCGGGCAGTGACGCCGGACCAGGGTGCGGGGCCGGGGGTCTAGGCGCATCACCTGAACGGTGCCGACCCGGCCGGTGAAGTCCCATGGCTTCATTCGCGCCATGCTGCTCCCGCGCGAAGAAACCCTCTGGTCTATTCGAACGCCAGTGCCTAAAGTGATCGTCGCGCCCGGCGGTGCCGACCACTCCGCCCAGCGCGCGTCAATCGGCGGCCGGGGGGACACCGTCGCCAAGGAGAGGGCTCCACCGTCATGCCGCGAAGCCGACTCTTCACGCATCTCCTCCGCCCCTTCTGAAGGGCACCCCCGGACGCCTTCCTTTGTGATGAGGGGGATGCTTCCGTGCGCCCAAGACCAGGGCCCTTCCTGCCCAGAACTCGTTTCGTGCTCAGATCCGGTGGCAGACGCCGGTTACTGACCTCGGTCGCCACGTCCGCGGCGACCCTGGCCGTAGTGGCCGGCCTGGCCGTCCAGCCCGACGTGCTGGATCGGCTCGGCGGCGCGCAGGCGGCCGCCTCGGCGAGCGATCCGGACCACTGGTCCGATGACACGGCCGCTGAGCAACTGCGCCAGGACCAGTGCCTGATGGCGGATGTCCTGCGTCTTGGCGGGCCGTCCATGGCCACGACCGCGCAGGACGGGCTCAACCAGCCGCCGGACAAGCTGCACGCCCTGGCGAATCGGGACTACTGGGAGCAGACGCCGCTGGCTGGTGCGTACCAGCGGGACAGGGACGCGGCCTGGAAGGAGCTCGATACCGCCTACGCCCTTCGGGACGAGTGGTCGAAGCCCCTCGATGGCCTGGAGACTCCCGGTGGGTTTTCCGTCACCGGCTTCCACTGGCCGCCTGGCGGGCCAGGTGATGAGGAGAAGGACTTCCACAGCCAGACCGGTCTCACTCAGTGGATCGCCGACAGGTTCTGGAAGGGTGAGAGCGACTCTACGAGGATCCGACTCCTCAGGCCGACGCGAAGACGCTCAAGGTCATGACCGATCTGGGCACCCCGCTCTACGGCGAGAAGCCCGATGACCCTGACCTTCCTAATCCGGAGTGGCAGCGGCGGTACGAGGAAGAGCGGGCGTTCGAGGGTCTGTTCGACGTCTTCGACGGCAAAGGCGCCGATGACGCCCGCCTGTTCCTGGCCTCCGGTGGTTTTCCCCGCACCGCGCCGGAGCCCGGTACAGCGGAACACCGGATCGCGGTCGAGGACCTGAAGACCAGGTACGCGTCATGCGCCTGGCGGGATCCGATCGACCCGAACAAGGTCCTGGGCGGCATGGCCGACACGGCCGCTTCGGAGTGGCAGCGGGAAATCACCTCGCAGGCCGTCCAGCGCAACCAGATCCTGAAGTCCGGCAAGGACGCCACCAACGCCCTCGCCGGTGGTGCGAAGGCGCTGGGGAACCTGCTGGGGCACTCGTGGGTCGCCGACCGGCTGGTCCGTTGGCAGGACTACTGGGCTCCCGGCGGGGTGGGCTGGATCGGCGACTCCTCGGCGGTCATCCAGGTCGAGGCGGCCAAGGGCAAGTGCCTGGACGCCGAGGGCGGCAAAACAGCCTCCGGCACCCCGGTGCAGATCTACACCTGCAACAACTCCTCGGGGCAGCAGTGGCAGCTCCGCAGCCCTTCCCCTGACAGCTACTACCTCGTCAATTTCAAGTCCGGCAAGTGCCTGGACGTCGAGAACAGCAACCCTGCCAGCGGCACGAAGATCCAGCTCTGGACGTGCAACGGCAGCGAGGCGCAGGAGTGGAAGTTCGATGTCCGCGCCGTCAGTGAGCTGCGCAACGTTGCGACGGACAAGTGCCTGGACCTGAACAAGTTCGACAACAGCCAGGATGCCTGGCTGTGGGGGTGCAACGGCACCAACCCGCAGAAGTTCCGGCTCGTTCCCAAGGGCCACAGTGGCGAGGACACCCTGGCCTATCCGGACAAGGCGCAGTTCGAGCAGGCCAAGAAGAACATCGCGACGGCGCAGACGCAGGCGAAGAAGCAGCTCGACGTTCTCAAGGCTCAGTCGGCCGCGGCGCAGAAGCACGCCACCGCCACAGACGCCACGCAGAAGGCCGCGTATGCCATCGCCGACGAGGCTGGTGCCCCGCGCGGCCGCGGTCTGCTGGTCGGTCAGCAGAAGGCCCAGGTCACCAAGGGCGCGGCAGCAGCTCTTGAGGCGATGGTGAAGGCCGGCACTACCGCAGAGGCCGCCACCCGCGCCTCCGCCGGCGACAGTGCGACCATCACACAACGCGCCCTGGCCCAGGCGGCTCAGTCGAAGGCGGAGTTCCGCAGGGCTGCCGCTGCGATGGCCGAGTCCCAGGCGAAGGCCGCGGCCGATGCGGCGAAGGTGCACCGTGACAACGCCAAGAAGGACAAGGAGACCGCGGAGGCCAAGCTCGCCGAGGCCCTGAAGGCCGAGGGCGAGGCCAAGGCGGCCGCCGCCAAGGCCCACGCCGAGCGCCTGGCTGCCGAGGCCGAGGAGAAGACGGCCGAGGCGGAGAAGAAGACGGCCGCGGCCAAGCAGGCCGAGGCCGCCCAGCACAGGAAGAACGCGGATGCCGAGGCGACGAAGGCCCAGGACGCCAAGGACAAGGCTGAAGCGGCCGAGGGCACGGCGGTCGAGAAGAAGGACGACGCGGTCAAGGCCCGCGACAACGCCAAGGCCAAGCGGGACGACGCGTGGGACGCGGAGCAGAAGGCCGACGCCGCACGCGCCAAGGCCGACGCGAAGGGCGCCTACGCCGATTCCCTGGAGTCCGGCGAAGCAGCCGACGCCGCCCGCACGGCCGCCAACGCGGCGGACAAGCACGCGGATGACGCCGAGGCAGCCGCAACGAGGGCCCGTTCCGCGGCGGACGCCGCGACGAAGGCAGCAGCGGACGCCGACGCGGCAGCCACGCGCGCGGAGGCGGCGGCCAAACGCTCCCGCGCCCACGCGGACGGCGCACAGGCCGCGAAGCTGAAGTCCGACGCCGCGGTGAAGACCGCGACCAGCGCTGCAGCCGACGCCATTGACGCCTCTGAACACGCCTCCTCCGAGGCGAAGGCGGCGGTCGCGCTGGCCGACGAGGCGGAGAAGGATGCCAAGACGGCCAAGTCCCACGCGGACGAGGCAAACAAGGAGGCCGCCAAGGCCCTGGTTGCCTCCGCGAAGGCAGCGGGCTACGCCCACGTCACCGCACAGGCGGCCGTGGACGCCGGCAACGCCGCCGCCCAGGTCGCCAAGCCCGCCAACGACGCGATCCAGCTCGGCTCGCCGTACGTCACCACCGACTCGGCCGCCGGTCTGGTCGTCCTCACCGGCCAGGCGTCCAAGACGATCGCCGAACAGCAGAAGTCCGTCGCCGACGCCCACGCCAAGAACGCGGCGGCAGAAGCATCAGCCGCCAAGAACCTGGCCGACCAGGCGAAGGGCGACGCCAAGGCCGCCTACCAGCACGCTGCCAACGCCGCCGGACACGCCTCGAACGCGCGCACCTACGCCAAGGAAGCCCTTGGCTACGCCGCCGACGCAGCCAAAGCCGCATCCAAGGCAACCGCGTCCCTGGCCCGCACCGTCGACTACAACCGCCAGGCCACCGAGGACGCCGAAGCCGCCGACAAGGCGGCCGGCCGCGCCGAAACCCACGCCGAGGACGCCCGCGACTCGGCCGACCAGGCAGCACTCGACGCCGAAGCCGCCCGCACGGCCGCCGCGGCGGCCGAAGAGGCAGCCAGGGACGCCCGGGCAGCGGCCAACCGCGCCGACGCCGCTGCGACGGAAGCAGAGAAAGCGGCCAAGGACGCGGAGAAGTACGCAGAGGAGGCTCAGGAGGCAGCCGAGCGCGCCGAGGAGGCGGGCAAGGCGCAGCAGATCACCTCGGGCACCACGGTCGACGACATCGGAGTCGCGATCGGCAGTGTCTTCTACATCGTCGACCGCATCCAACCCATCGGTGATCCCGAGGTGGTGAAGCAGGAGAACTGCAACGTCATCGTGCACGTCGGCGACTGCGTGATCACCGCGAAGATCAAGTTCAGTGCGGTCGTCGACCTGTACTTGTGCACTGCGAAAGACCTGGATCTGTCGCACTACAAGTGCCCTGCCCAGGCCACGGTGTACCTGGACACGAAGACTCTGCCGGCTCAGTCGACCACGGTCACCCACACCATCTCGATGGCCGAGTTCAACTCCGGCATCGACCCGGTGAAGATCCTGCTGGGCGACTTCATCGAATGCGGCCAGAAGATCACTCCTGGTGGCGCGAGCGGTAGCTGGTCAGGTTGCGCGTGGGCGGCAGGCTGGTTCGTCGGAGGTAAGGCCCTCAAGGTCACCGCCGATGCGGTGAAGGCTCTGGACGCCTCCCTCAAGACGGGTGTCGGCTTCGCCGATGCCTGGAGGGGCCTGCGCTCTCTCGGTCTGACCGACGACGTGATCGCCGGCATCGGGACCAAGGTGCTCAGGGAACTGGGCGAGACGTGCAAGAAGACGTCCCGCACCACGTTCGCGGCACGGTCGGCGAGCGCCGCCGATGGCTGCTGGATCGAACTCGGTGGTCCGGGGTCATGGACCCCCGAAACGGAATCGATGAAGGCCGTCGACGCCGCCTATCAGCGGGCGGTCACAGGCGGAGTTCCGGAAGGCTTCGTCTACAAGGTCCCCGACCCGTCCACGCCGAGTGGGTTCGTCAAGTTCGACGGCTACCTGAACGGCACCCTCATCGACGCCAAGAACCTGCACTACGCGGACAGCTTCATCGACGCGAGTACGGGCAAGCTCCGCTTCCCCACGAAGGAAACCGGGACGATGAAGAAGCAGGTGGCGGCGGCGAAGGGCGTGCCCGTCGTGTGGTATATGAACAACGAGAAGACCGCGATCGCCCTCCGGCACTGGGCTGACGACAACGGCATCGAAGGCATCAAGTTCGTGTTCAGGCCCGTTCCCGTAACAGGCTGAGGAAACCAGAGTCCGGCCATCTCGGTGGCCGGACGTCGAAAGGAGGGGCATGGGCTACAGCCCGTCGATCTACAAATTCGTCGACGGCGGTGACGTACCCGTTCCGCCGGACCTGGACGTGGTGCGGGCAGTTCTGGAGCCCCACGACGTCGGGGACCCGCGACTCACCGTGGCCGAGGACGGCAGCCTGCAGTTCTGGATCCGGGCATCCGACGGCAGCGAAGCCGAGATCTCGGCCGATGAAACCGGCCTTCTGGTGGAGCGCCCTCACGCCGGGGGCGTCTTCGCCATCGTCGCCGAGCTGGTTTCCCGGCTGGGAGCGGTCGTCATCGATCCGAGTACCGGCCGCATCGTGTGCCGCGAGGAGGAGCGCACTCAACTCCCTGCGGGCATGCAGGAGGATGCCGTCATCATCGAGATGACGGGCGAGGCGCTCTCGGCCGCGCTCTTGGGAGCGGCTTCCTGACGTCTCGGTGACGGTCCTCGTGCCCGTGGACTGGCCCGCCAACCCGCCCTCGCCGGCCCGTGTGCTGGTGGGGGCGGTTTGCATTCAGCCGCCCCCGGCTCTCACACGGCCTGACCGTCCGGGCCGACGTTCACACCGGTGCGTCCAGCACTGACGCCCGACCGCCGCCATCACCGCTGCACAGACGCCCGCGCCCAGTCGCGCATCCAGCCGCCCGCCCTCACTCCCTCGGGGGTTCACCCTCCGGCTCAACCCCCGAGGGCGGATGCGGAGCAACAGGCCGCAGCTTCAGCCAGACCAGGAAGAACACCCCGAGCGCGAGCATCCCCAGCCCGGTCCACAGGTTGATGTTGACCCCCTCCGCCTTGTCGATGTCGGCGTCGGACGCCGTGAACCCCGCGAGCGTCACGATCACGCCGTACACCACGAACAGCCCACCGATGATGCGCCGGATGTCGAACAGCCGCGCGGCCGTCGCCGACTTGCCCTGCAGCTCGGTGACTTCCCGCTGTACGTCCTTGTCGGAGTAGAACTCGGACATAGGTCAATCCTCCCTCGGTCGGAACGAGAACGGTCAGAACGAGAACGGGATGTAGCAGGCCGCGGCCAGCACGATCGCGCCCCAGCCGAGCAGCGCCGGCTTGCGGTACCAGGCCTCGTCCCCGGGGCCGGCGGCTCCGCCATGCCCGGCGAGGTCGTGCCGTAGACCAGCCCCTGGAGTTCCTCGGAAGGCTTGGGCGCGGTGAAGAGCGACACCGCCACCATGACGACCGCGCCCGCGACGAACCCCGCGATCGCCGAGACGAAGTTGGCGCCCTGGTCGGAGGGGATGTCGACGATGTCCTGCTTGTAGAGGACGAAGTAGTTGATCATCGCGGCGGTGGTGCCCACGAGCAGCCCCCAGAAGCCCGACTTCATCGACGCCCGCTTCCAGAACATGCCGATGATGAAGACGACGAACATCGGCACGTTGAAGAAGGAGAACAGCGTCTGGAGGTAGGCCATGATGTTGGAGAACGACCGCGCCAGGAACGCCGTGCCGATGGAGGCCAGGACCCCGACCGCGGTGATGAGGCGGCCGAAGCGCACGTAGTACTCGTCCTCGCGGCCCCGCACCACGTATTTCGCCCAGATGTCCGTCGTGAACACCGTGTTGAACGACGACACGTTCGCCGCCATGCCTGCCATGAACGCCGCCAGGAGGCCGGTGACGGCGATGCCCAGCACCCCGTTCGGCAGCAGCTGCGCCATCAGGTACGGGATCGCGTCGTTGTACTGGAGGTCCGAGCCGGACGTGCCGATCTTGGGGACCAGGACGGCGGCCACCAGACCCGGGATCATCACCAGGAACACGATGAAGATCTTCGGGAACGCGGCGATGAGCGGTGTGCGCTGGGCCGCCGAGAGGTTCTTCGCGGACAGGGCGCGCTGCACCTCGGCGAAGTTCGTCGTCCAGTAGCCGAAGGAGAGGACGAAGCCGAGGCCCAGGACGATCGTCAGCCAGTTCGCCCCCAGCGGGTTGTCGCTGCCGATGCCCGTACCGCCCCAGGACGTCATGAAGTCGGCGCCGCGGGAGGCGGTGAGGGAGTCGGACAGGCCGTCCCATCCGCCCACTTTCTTCAGGCCGAGGACCGCGATCGGGATGAGCGCGGCGAGGATCACGAAGAACTGCAGGACCTCGTTGTAGATCGCCGAGGACAGCCCGCCGAGGGTGATGTAGGCGAGGACGAAGAAGCCGGCGACGACGATCGCCACCCACTCCGGCCAGCCCAGCAGCGCCTCGACGACGATGGCCAGGGCGTAGAGATTGACACCGGCGATGAGGATCGCGGCGAAGGCGAACAGGATCGAGCTGAGCAGATGAGCCGGCCTGTCGAAGCGCAGCAGCAGGAACTCGGGGACCGAGCGGACCTTGGAGCCGTAGTAGAAGGGCATCATCACCAGGCCCAGGAAGACCATGGCCGGAATGGCGCCGATCCAGTACCAGTGCGTCGTGTACACGCCGTACTGCGCGCTGTTGGCGGCCATGCCCAGGATCTCGGTGGCGCCCAGGTTGGCGGCGATGAAGGCCAGACCGGTGACCCAGGCGGGCAGGGAACGGCCGGAGAGGAAGAAGTCGAGACTCGTCTTCACCGAGCGGCGGGCGGCGAAGCCGATGCCCAGTACGACGACGAAGTAGATGCCGAGGAGGCTGTAGTCGAGCCAGTTCGTGGGGAGTCGCAGCTCGGCCGACAGATATGTGGGGGTTTGCACTAGCCCTCGCTTCGTTGCGCGAACCGATACCTCGCGGAATCTATGCCTCCGCGTTCAGCAATTGAACACGCCCGTTGATGCCCTTTGTTGGATTGTGATGTTGACG
The DNA here is from genome assembly GCF_050937045.1 of Streptomyces sp. CA-179760. Lineage (NCBI taxonomy): Bacteria > Bacillati > Actinomycetota > Actinomycetes > Kitasatosporales > Streptomycetaceae > Streptomyces > Streptomyces sp. CA-179760. The sequence continues at coordinate 4,033,427 of NZ_JBNJLZ010000001.1, read as the reverse complement.
GGTGGGGGGATCGATGTTTTTATATGTTTGGTTATGTTTGAAGGATGAGGAGTCCGGCGTGAAGAAGACCTCGACCCGGCTGGCCGACGGTCGCGAGCTCATCTACTACGACCTGCGCGACGACACCGTGCGCGACGCGGCCGACCGCCGCCCGCTGGACCGCACCGTCACGACGTCCGAGGTCCGCCGCGACCCCCTGCTCGGCGACTCCGTCGCCATCGCCTCGCACCGCCAGGGCCGCACCTACCACCCCCCGGCCGACGAATGCCCCCTGTGCCCGTCGGCGGGCGACCGCCTGAGCGAGATCCCGGACTCGTCCTACGACGTCGTCGTCTTCGAGAACCGCTTCCCCTCGCTCGCCGGGGACTCGGGCCGCTGCGAGGTCGTCTGCTTCACCTCCGACCACGACGTCTCCTTCGCCGGCCTTACCGAGGAGCAGGCGGGCCTGGTCCTGGAGGCGTGGACGGACCGTACGTCGGAGCTGTCCCATCTCCCCTCCGTCGAGCAGGTCTTCTGCTTCGAGAACCGCGGTGCCGAGATCGGCGTGACCCTCCAGCACCCGCACGGGCAGATCTACGCCTACCCCTTCACCACCCCGCGCACCGCCCTGATGCTCCGCTCCGTCGCGACCCACAAGGAGATGACGGGCGGGGAGAACCTCTTCGACGCCGTCCTGGAGCGTGAACTCGCCGACGAGCGAGTCATCCTGGAGGGTGAACACTGGGTGGCATTCGTGCCATACGCGGCGCACTGGCCGTACGAGGTGCACCTCTACCCCAAGCGCCGGGTGCCCGACCTGCTCGGACTGGACGAGGCCGCGCGCACAGAGTTCCCCAAGATTTATCTGGAACTCTTGAGGCGCTTCGACCGGATCTTCGGTGAGGGCGAGCCTCCGACGCCGTACATCGCGGCCTGGCACCAGGCACCCTTCGGCGCGCTGGAGGAGTTCGACGGGGTCGTGCGTGAGGACTTCGCACTGCACCTCGAGCTTTTCACCATTCGCCGCACTTCCGGCAAGCTGAAGTTCCTCGCGGGTTCCGAGTCCGGCATGAACGTGTTCATCAACGACGTGCCGCCGGAGCGCGCGGCCGAGCGACTGCGAGAGGTAGCGAGTTCATGAGCGGGAAGTACCTGGTGACAGGCGGCGCGGGCTACGTCGGCAGCGTGGTCGCCCAGCACCTGCTGGAGGCGGGCCACGAGGTCGTCGTCCTCGACAACCTCTCCACGGGCTTCCGTGAGGGCGTCCCGGCGGGCGCGACCTTCGTCGAGGGCGACATCCGCGACGCCGCCAAATGGCTGGACTCCTCGTACGACGGCGTGCTGCACTTCGCCGCGTTCTCCCAGGTCGGCGAGTCGGTCGTGAAGCCGGAGAAGTACTGGGACAACAACGTCGGCGGCACCATGGCCCTGCTCGCCGCGATGCGCGAGGCGGGCGTGGCCAGGCTCGTCTTCTCCTCCACGGCGGCCACGTACGGCGAGCCCGAGCAGGTCCCGATCGTCGAGTCGGCTCCCACGTCCCCGACCAACCCGTACGGCGCCTCGAAGCTCGCGGTCGACCACATGATCACCGGCGAGGCGGCGGCACACGGCCTGGGCGCGGTCTCGCTGCGCTACTTCAACGTGGCGGGCGCCTACGGCGAGCACGGCGAGCGCCACGACCCCGAGTCCCACCTGATCCCGCTCGTCCTCCAGGTCGCGCAGGGCAGGCGCGAGGCGATCTCCGTCTTCGGCGACGACTACCCGACGCCGGACGGCACCTGCGTCCGCGACTACATCCACGTGGCGGACCTGGCGGAGGCCCACCTGCTGGCCCTGAAGGCGGCCACCCCCGGCGAGCACCTCATCTGCAACCTCGGCAACGGCAACGGCTTCTCCGTCCGCGAGGTCATCGAGACGGTCCGCAGCGTGACCGGCCACCCGATCCCCGAAGTGGTCGCCCCCCGCCGGGGCGGCGACCCGGCGGTCCTGGTCGCCTCGGCCGCCACGGCCCGCGAGAAACTGGGCTGGAGCCCGTCCCGCGCGGACCTCGCGGGAATCGTCGCGGACGCGTGGGACTTCGCGCAGCGGCGCGGCAACTAGCAGGTCCAGCAGGTAAAGGTACGGAAGGTCAGGGGTCAGGCATGAGCGAGGCTGTGGCGCAGACGGTCGCCGCACGGTTCGGTGAGCTGTACGGCGCCGAACCGCACGGGGTATGGGCGGCACCGGGCCGCGTCAACCTCATCGGTGAACACACCGACTACAACGACGGCTTCGTCATGCCGTTCGCCCTGCCGCACACGGCGGTGGCGGCGGTGTCACGCCGCGAGGACGGCGTCCTGCGCCTGCACTCGGCGGACGTCGAGGGCGGGGTCGCCGAACTCCGTCTGGACGACCTGTCCCCCGAGTCGGACAAGAACTGGACGGCGTACCCGGCGGGTGTGGTCTGGGCCCTGCGCGAGGCCGGCCACGCGGTCACGGGCGCGGACATCCACCTCTCCTCCACGGTCCCCTCCGGCGCGGGCCTCTCCTCCTCGGCGGCCCTGGAGGTGGTCGTAGCACTGGCCCTGAACGACCTGTACGCACTCGGTCTACGAGGCTGGCAACTGGCCCGCCTGTGCCAGCGCGCGGAGAACGTCTACGTCGGCGCCCCGGTCGGCATCATGGACCAGACGGCATCCGCCTGCTGCGAGGACGGGCACGCCCTCTTCCTCGACACCCGCGACCTCTCCCAGAAGCAGATCCCCTTCGACCTGGCGGCCGAGGGCATGCGCCTCCTCGTGGTCGACACGCAGGTCAAGCACTCCCACAGCGAGGGCGAGTACGGCAAGCGCCGCGCGGGCTGCGAGAAGGGCGCGGCCCTGCTGGGCGTCAACGCGCTCCGGGACATCGCTCACGACGACCTGGACGCGGCCCTGACCCGCCTCGGCGACGAGGAGGAGGTCCGTCGCCTGGTCCGCCACATCGTCACGGAGAACGCGCGCGTCGAACGGGTGGTGTCCCTGCTGGAATCGGGCGACGACACGCGCGCGATCGCCCCGATCCTGGTCGAGGGCCACGCCTCCCTCCGCGACGACTTCCGCATCTCCTGCCCCGAACTCGACCTGGTCGTCGACACGGCCCTCACCTCGGGCGCCCTCGGTGCCCGCATGACCGGCGGCGGCTTCGGAGGCTCGGCGATCGTCCTCGCGGAGGAGCCGGACGTCGACGCGATCACCAAGGCGGTGACGGAGGCGTTCGCGGCGGCGGGCTTCACCGCTCCCCGGGTCTTCGAGGCGGTCCCGTCGGCGGGCGCGCGACGCCTGCGCTGACATCGCACGCCGAGGGCGGTGCCCTCACCCCGTGGTGAGGGCGCCGCTCTCGGGTTGTCAGCGGTTGACGGCCTGGTATTCCTGAACCTGCACGTCAGTCGTGGTGGCGAACGAGCCGTCGGGCAGTTCACCGCCGGTGCCGCCCGAGCCCTCCCAGGAGATCTCCCAGGTGAGCGTCGCCTCAAGGGGGTAGGAGCCGTCACCCGTCGACCGCAGGTACCGCACCCCGCACGGAGGCGTCAGCTCCGCCTTGCCCCTGGCATACGGCTCACCGATCGAACCGTCGTCGTTGATCCCGCACTCCCCGGACGCCGGCAGGCTCTCCGCGTCCTCCGTCCCCGGCTCGATGTGCAGACTCACCGGCTTGGCGGTCGTGGTCGCCCACAGCCCGGTACCGGGCAGACTCGCCGTGACCGACACCGGCTTGAACGCGCCCTTGTCCAGCCAGATCCAAGTGGGCGCGTTCACCGTCGACTTGCCTTGCGGGGCCAGAGAGACCTTGGTCGGAGGCACGACGGTCCGCTGATGCGCGAGCCCGGCGAGGGTCTCGGTGTCGATGGCCTGGGGGACGTTGGGGGGCTTGCCGTTGTCCACCCAGAAGGGGTCCCGCGTGCAGGTCGTGGCCGCCGGGGCGTCCTTCATCTCAGGGTTCTTGACGGCCACCCACCACATGCCCTCGTCGTTCTTGGCGACGTTGAAGTCCTTGTAGGGGTGGCCCTTCTTGTAACGCGCCTGGACGTCCGCCAGGCCCCCGGGCTCGCCACCGACCGACTCGTACATCGACCACTTGGCCTCGTTGAAGGTCTTGAAGTCCTTGGCCTTCCAGTACGGCTCGTACCAGCAGGCCGGCGGCTCCCAGTCCACGGCGGTGGAGGTGACCGGACCGCTGTCCTTCGCCTTGGTGCCGGGGACCTTGATGCTGACGTGGGATTCCAGGGCCGGGCCGGAGGATTTTCCGGACGTCTTGCTCTGCCGGGTACCGACGGTGTCGAACTCTCCAGCCGCCGCCGGAAGACTCCCGAGGCCGACCAGTGCGATGGTGAGCGCTGTTGCTCCCATGCACCTCGTCACGGCTGGCACTTCTGCGACCCCCGGTCCTCGGTGAGATCCCAGGTCTGCCAGACGCCGTCCTCGTTCTTCTTCAGGCCGAGGTTGTAGAAGACGTAGCTGTTGGGCGTGGTCTTGGTGCCCTGCATCTTGTTCGTCTCGCGGTTCTTGAGGTCCGCCTTGCTTTCGTCGACGCAGTACGTCAACGCCGCGGACTTCTTGTCGTCGAACACCGTTACCTTGCGGTCGAAGTACCGCAGGGTGCCGGCCCAACTGGTCTTCTTCTCGATGGCGCCCTTCACGTACTCGTAGACACCGACGAGCGCGTTGTCCGTGTAGTAGAAGGCGATGCCCGACTTCTTCATGTCGCCGGACGCCATGGCCTGCCATACCGTGCTCTCGGCCCGTTCGTTGTCCGCGAGAATCGCGTCCTTCGTGGCGTCCCCGGTCTGCCGCCCCTCAAAATCCAGCTTCATGTCCGAGGGCAGCTTGATCGCCGGCCGATCGATCCCGTCCGCCGACGCGGACCCGGACGGCGAAGCTGACGGCTTCTCAGCCGAGTCCGCTCCCGCGATCTTGTCGGAGGACGACTCGTCACCTCCCCCCGAGCCACAGGCGGTCAGCAGCAAGGCCGCGGATGCGGTGAGCGCGGCCGTCACGAGCCGAGCGGGGCGGTTCACTGTGTCTCCCGTTGATGATGTGGGGGGATAACTCAAGTGAACAACGCTATCGGTGGGTCGAACCGCGACGGCAACGAGGGCTTCAGGCCAGCCGTTTCGTCAGCGTGTACTCCGTGATCCCCGGCGGATAGTCCGGGATCACGCACACCACCTCGTACCCCTGCTTCTCGTAGAACCGCGGGGCCTGGAAGTCCCAGGTCTCCAGGCGGGACGCGAGGCAGCCGCGGTTCGTGGAGGCGAGGTGTTCCGCCTCGCGGAGCAGGGCCGCGCCGAGGCCCGTGCCGCGGTGGCGTTCGTCGACCCAGAGGTAGGTGACGTGGAGCCAGGTCGCCCAGGTGTAGCCGACGAGGCCGCCGGCCAGAGCGTCGTCCGAGTCGTTCACAGCCCACACGTGCAATGGCACGTCCCTTTCGTCCGGGGTTCCGCGCAGGGCTCGCAGGATCGGAGAGGCGTTCGTGTTCGCTTCCCGCAGGCGCGTGCGGAGCAGATCACGTCGGGCCTTGTCGACTTCTGTCTCAAGACGGAACATGCGGCACACCATAAACGCGCTGGACAGTCAGTTCTGCAAATAACCTTCCGCTCCCGGCCCCCGCCCGTACCCTGATGAACAGCACCGGTGGGGGCCGGTGCCGATCAGGGGGCGAGACAGCCGGGTACGACGCCCGGGGTGGGGGTAGCGGTTCCTGCACGGCGGCGGCCGTGCGGCTGCGGCGCCCCGGTCAGGCTGCTGCGGGACGACGGACAGACGCAGCGGCTGGGCACTCCGGCGTCGTACCCGTGCGGTGTCGTGTTCCGACGATGGGGAATCCCCTGCTCTCAGGAGCGTGGGGAAGGGGGTTACGTGGTTCGCATCCGAGTCCTGGTCGTCGACGACCATCGCATCTTCGCCGAGTCACTCGCCGCGGCCCTGGCCGCCGAGCCCGATGTCGACGTCTCCGCGGCCGGCAGCGGTCCCGCCGCGCTGCGCAGCCTGGAGCGGGCGGTCGCCGAGGGGCGGCGCTTCGACGTGCTGCTCGTGGACGCCGACCTGGGCGGCGTGGTGCCGGGCATACGGCCGGCCGTGCCGGTGCAGGAAGGCAACGAGGACGGGCTCGTCGACGGGATCTCCCTCGTCACGGGCGTGCGTTCCGCGCAGCCGAACGTACGGATCGTCGTGCTCGCCGAGAAGGACGACCCGCGGCGGGCAGCGCTGGCCCTGCAGGCCGGGGCCTCGGGGTGGGTGGCGAAGGACTGTTCGCTGTCCCGGCTGCTGACCGTCATCCGCGGGGTACTGCGCGACGAGACTCATTTGCCGCCCGCCCTGCTGACCGGCGTACTGCGGGAGCTGACCGCCGCGCGCAAGCACCGCACCGAGAGCGAGCGACTGGTCGAGTCGCTGACGCCCCGGGAGCGGGAAGTGCTGCGGTGCATGGTCGCCGGGCTGGGCAGGAAGGCCGTCGCCGAGCGGCTGTTCCTGTCGCCGCACACCGTGCGGACCCATATGCAGAACGTGCTGGGCAAACTGGGCGTGCATTCCACGCTCGCCGCGGTCGCCCTCGCCCGGCGGGCCGGGATCGACCCCGTCGACCTAGCCGGGGATGTTGTCGAACGGGGCGGTCAGCTGGCGTAGCAGCCCCGCCAGTTCGCCGCGCTGCGCTCGGGAGAGCTCCGCGAGGATCGCGCGCTCCTGGTCCAGCAGACCCGCCAGGGCCTGGTCCGCGCGGTCCCTGCCCACGTCCGTCAGCCGGACCAGGACACCTCGGCGGTCGCTGGGGTCGGGGAGGCGTTCCACCAGGCCCTTCTTCGCCAGGCGGTCGATGCGGTTCGTCATCGTGCCCGACGTGACCAGGGTCTGGGTGAGGAGCTGTCCCGGGGAGAGCTGATACGGCGTTCCCGCGCGGCGCAGGGCCGTCAGGACGTCGAACTCCCACGGCTCCAGACCGTGCTCCGAGAAGGCCAGCCGACGCGCCCGGTCCAGATGCCGGGCCAGTCTGCTCACACGGCTGAGCACCTCGAGCGGTTCCACGTCGAGGTCCGGGCGCTCCCGGCGCCATGCTGCGACCAGCCGGTCGACCTCGTCCTCCATGGCGATCAGTGTAGTGGTTGTGTCGACGTAGAGTCTCTTGACGTTCATTTTCTTGACGTCAAGATATATGGGTGTCACGGTGAGAGTGCGTCCCTGACCGGTCACCACCAGGACACCTGGAGGACTCCATGCCCGCAGCCGCCCCCACCTGGGACCCCGCCCAGTACCTCCGTCACGCCGGCCACCGTGCCCGCCCCTTCGCCGACCTCCTGGCCCGCGTCCCCGAACTGCCCGGCGGCGCACCCCGTATCGCCGACCTCGGCTGCGGCCCCGGCAATGTCACGCAGTACCTCGCCGATCGCTGGCCCACCGCCCGGATCACCGGCTACGACAACTCGCCCGAGATGCTCGACAAGGCCCACGTCGATCACCAGGGCCCCACCGAGGGCGGGGGGCGCCTCGACTTCGCCCACGCCGACGTGCGCACCTGGGCGCCGGCCGAGTCGTACGACCTGATCGTCAGCAACGCCACGCTGCAGTGGGTGCCGGGGCATGTCGAGCGGTTCGCCGACTGGGTGGCCGGGCTGAAACCGTCCGGCACCTTCGCCTTCCAGGTGCCCGGGAACTTCGACGCCCCCAGCCACCGGCTGATGCGCGAACTCGCCGGCTCCCCGCGCTGGCGCGACCGGCTCGCCGGCACCCTGCGCCACGCGGACGCCGTCCTCGCGCCCGAGGCCTACCTGGAGCGCCTCACCGCCCTCGGCTGCACGGCCGACGTCTGGGAAACCACGTACATCCACTTGCTCCAGGGCGAGGACCCGGTGCTGGACTGGGTGAAGGGGACCGGACTGCGGCCCGTACTGACCGCCCTCGCCGACGACCCCGAGGCGCTCGAGAGCTTCGTCACCGAGTACCGGGCGGCCCTGCGCGCCGCCTATCCGGCCGGGCCGCAGGGCACCCCGTTTCCGTTCCGCCGGGTTTTCGCGGTGGCCCGGAAACGGGGGTGAGGGGTGGTTCAGGTGGTGCGGCCGAGATGAGTGACGAGGATGTGGATCACCTCGTCGTCGATGGCGTAGAGGACGCGGTAGTCGCCGACGCGGAGCCGGCGGAAGTCCCAGCCATACGGGGTGGAGGCGGCGGGACGTGGAGTTTCGGCGAGCGCGTCGACGGCCTCATAGACGGCGGCGAGGCCGGTCGGATCGTCCTTGAGGAAGCGTACGGCCGCGTTCGTGGCGTGAGCGCTGAGTTCAGCTCTTGCGGCGCCCTATCAAGTGCGGCTTCGCCTCTATCCCGTCCAGGCCGTGCCAGGCCAGGTTCACCAGGTGGGCGGCCACCTCGGCCTTCTTCGGCTTGCGTACGTCCAGCCACCACTGGCCGGTCAGGGCGACCATGCCGACCAGGGCCTGGGCGTACAGCGGGGCCAGCTTGGGGTCGAAGCCGCGGCTCTTGAACTCCTTGCCGAGGATGTCCTCCACCTGGGTGGCGATGTCCGAGATCAGGGAGGCGAAGGAGCCCGTCGACTGGGGGATGGGGGAGTCCCGGACCAGGATGCGGAAGCCGTCCGTGTACTCCTCGATGTAGTCGAGGAGGGCGAAGGCCGCCTGCTCGCACAGTTCGCGAGGGTGACCGGCCGTGAGGGAACTCGTCACCATGTCCAGCAGGCACCGCATCTCGCGGTCCACGACCACCGCGTACAGTCCCTCCTTGCCGCCGAAGTGCTCGTACACCACCGGCTTGGAGACCCCGGCCTTCGCCGCGATCTCCTCCACCGACGTGCCCTCGAACCCCTTCGCCGCGAAGAGCGTGCGACCGATCTCCAGCAGCTGTTGGCGGCGCTCGGCACCGGTCATCCGCGTGCGACGCACTCGCCGCGGCTTGTCATTGCTGGGGGTGCTGCTCGAGTCGGTCGCCACAGCGACCATCATGCCGCCTCGACGGGCTCCTTCCCGCGCCGGGAGCCGCCTTCCTCGTCGTTACGGCGCGAATCGATACGCGAGCGTGACGGCCAGCGCACGTCGTACGCCCAGCCGGCCATCTCGAACCAGCGGATCAGCCGCGCGGAGGAGTCCAGCTGGCCGCGCATCACGCCGTGCCGTGCGGAGGTGGGGTCGGCGTGGTGCAGGTTGTGCCAGGACTCGCCGCAGGACAGCACCGCGAGCCACCACACGTTGCCCGAGCGGTCGCGTGACTTGAAGGGGCGCTTGCCGACCGCGTGGCAGATCGAGTTGATCGACCACGTCACATGGTGCAGCAGGGCCACCCGGACGAGCGACCCCCAGAAGAACGCCGTGAAGGCGCCCCACCAGGACATCGTGACCAGGCCGCCGATCAGCGGCGGGAGGGCCAGGGAGAGAGCTGTCCACAGGATGAACTGGCGGGAGATCGTGCGGAGCGTCTTGTCCTTGATCAGGTCCGGGGCGTACTTGTCCTGCGGCGTCTGCTCCTCATCGAACATCCATCCGATGTGTGCCCACCACAGGCCCTTCATCAGGGCCGGGACGGTCTCGCCGAAACGCCACGGCGAGTGCGGGTCGCCCTCCGCGTCGGAGAACTTGTGGTGCTTGCGGTGATCTGCCACCCAGCGCACCAGAGGACCTTCGACCGCCATCGAGCCCGCGATGGCCAGCGCGATCTTCAAAGGCCGCTTGGCCTTGAAGGAACCGTGCGTGAAATGGCGGTGGAAGCCGATCGTGATGCCGTGGCACCCCAGGTAGTAGAAGAACACCAGCAGACCGATGTCCAGCCAGCTCACCCCCCAGCCCCAGGCCAGCGGCACGGCCGCCAGCACCGCGACGAACGGGACGATGATGAAGAGGAGGAGGGTGATCTGCTCGAGGGACCGCTTCTGCTCGCCGCCCAGCGTGGCGGAGGGGGCTGCGGCGTCGGAGTGACCGGGCGCCTCGTGGGCGTCCTCGATCACGTCGGAACTACTGGTCATACGCGTCCCCTGGGGGGTATGAGGAGGGTGAGGGGGTGCCGGGTCACGGGAACCCCGCAGTGCTTCCTACGGTTCCGTAACCTACGGCATCGTAAGTATGGCAGTGCGCCGGCCGGCGGCAAGAGCCCGAAAGCCTGCGCGTTCCCGCCGACACCTATCCTGGAGTCGGTCGGACAGCGCGGTCCGCTCTGATTTCTTCCCGGATGTCCGGCCCGTAAGCGGCGCACGCCGCGCGAGACGCCGTCCGGGTTCCCCTCCCAGACGAGCTTCAACACTGCAAGGAGCCGCACCTGTGAGCAGTGCCGACGACCAGACCACGACGACGAGCAGTGAGCTGCGTGCCGACATCCGCCGGCTGGGTGACCTCCTCGGAGAGACCCTTGTCCGGCAGGAGGGACCCGAGCTCCTGGAACTCGTCGAGAAGGTCCGCCGCCTCACCCGTGAGGACGGCGAGGCCGCCGCCGAGCTGCTACGCGGCACGGAACTGCAGACCGCGGCCAAGCTGGTCCGCGCGTTCTCCACCTATTTCCACCTGGCCAACGTCACCGAGCAGGTCCACCGCGGCCGCGAGCTGCGGGCCCGGCGCGCCGCCGAGGGCGGACTGCTCGCCCGTACGGCCGACCGGCTCAAGGACGCCGACCCCGAACACCTGCGCGAGACGGTCCGGAACCTCAATATTCGTCCCGTGTTCACGGCACACCCGACCGAGGCCGCGCGCCGGTCGGTCCTGAACAAGCTCCGGCGCGTCGCCGCACTCCTCGACACCCCCGTCATCGAGTCCGACCGCCGCCGCCTGGACATCCGGCTGGCCGAGAACATCGACCTCGTCTGGCAGACCGACGAACTGCGCGTCGTCCGCCCCGAGCCCGCCGACGAGGCCCGCAACGCCATCTACTACCTGGACGAACTGCACGCCAACGCCGTCGGCGACGTCCTGGAGGACCTCACCGCCGAGCTGGAGCGCGCCGGGGTCAAGCTCCCCGACGACACCCGCCCCCTCACCTTCGGCACCTGGATCGGCGGCGACCGCGACGGCAATCCCAACGTCACCCCCCAGGTGACCTGGGACGTCCTCATCCTCCAGCATGAGCACGGCATCAACGACGCCCTCGACACCATCGACGAGCTGCGCGGCTTCCTCTCCAACTCCATCCGCTACGCCGGCGCCACCGAGGAACTGCTGACCTCTCTCCAGACCGACCTGGACAACCTCCCCGAGATCAGCCCCCGCTACAAGCGCCTCAACGCCGAGGAGCCCTACCGGCTCAAGGCCACCTGCATCCGGCAGAAGCTGGAGAACACCAAGAAGCGCCTCGCCAAGGGCACCGCACACGTCCCGGGCCGCGACTACCTCGGCACCAGCCAGCTCCTCGACGACCTGCGGATCATCCAGAGCTCCCTGCGCGAGCACCGCGGCGGCCTCTTCGCCGACGGCCGCCTCGCCCGCACCATCCGCACCCTCGCCGCCTTCGGACTCCAGCTCGCCACCATGGACGTCCGCGAGCACGCCGACGCCCACCACCACGCCCTCGGCCAGCTCTTCGACCGGCTCGGCGAGGAATCCTGGCGGTACGCGGACATGCCCCGCGACTACCGCGCCAAGCTCCTCGCCAAGGAACTGCGCTCCCGCCGCCCCCTCGCCCCCACCCCGGCACCCGTGGACGCGCCCGGCGAGAAGACCTTCGGCGTCTTCGGGACCGTGAAGCGGGCCCTGGAGGTCTTCGGACCCGAGGTCATCGAGTCGTACATCATCTCCATGTGCCAGGGCGCCGACGACGTCTTCGCCGCCGCCGTCCTCGCCCGCGAGGCCGGACTCATCGACCTGCACGCCGGCTGGGCCAAGATCGGCATCGTGCCGCTGCTGGAGACGACCGACGAGCTCAAGGCCGCCGACACCATCCTGGAGGACATGCTCTCCGACCCGTCGTACCGCAGGCTCGTGGCGCTGCGGGGCGACGTCCAGGAGGTCATGCTCGGCTACTCCGACTCCTCCAAGTTCGGCGGCATCACCACCAGCCAGTGGGAGATCCACCGCGCCCAGCGCCGCCTGCGCGACGTCGCACACCGCTACGGCGTCCGGCTCCGGCTCTTCCACGGCCGCGGCGGCACCGTCGGCCGCGGCGGCGGCCCCACCCACGACGCCATCCTCGCCCAGCCCTGGGGCACCCTGGAGGGCGAGATCAAGGTGACCGAGCAGGGCGAGGTCATCTCCGACAAGTACCTCATCCCGGCCCTGGCCAGGGAAAACCTGGAACTGAGCGTCGCGGCCACGTTGCAGGCATCCGCCCTGCACACCGCCCCCCGCCAGTCGGACGAGGCCCTGGCACGCTGGGACGCCGCGATGGACGTCGTCTCCGAGGCCGCCGAGGCCGCCTACCGCAGGCTCGTCGAAGACCCCGACCTCCCGGCGTACTTCTTCGCCTCCACCCCCGTCGACCAGCTCGCCGACCTCCACCTCGGCTCCCGCCCCTCACGCCGCCCGGACACCGGCGCCGGCCTCGACGGGCTGCGGGCCATCCCGTGGGTCTTCGGCTGGACCCAGTCACGGCAGATCGTGCCTGGCTGGTTCGGCGTCGGCTCCGGCCTCAAGGCACTGCGCGAGGCGGGCCTGGATACCGTCCTCGACGAGATGCACGGCCAGTGGCACTTCTTCCGCAACTTCATCTCCAACGTCGAGATGACCCTGGCCAAGACCGACCTGCGGATCGCCCAGCACTACGTCGACACCCTCGTGCCCGACGAGCTCAAGCACGTCTTCGACGCCATCAAGGCCGAGCACGAACTGACCGTGCGTGAGGTGCTGCGCGTGACCGGCGAAGAGGAACTCCTCGACGCCGCGCCCGTCCTCAAGCAGACCTTCTCCATCCGCGACGCCTACCTCGACCCGATCTCCTACCTCCAGGTCGCCCTGCTCAAGCGGCAGCGCGACGCCGTCGGCGCAGCCGAACAACCCGACCCGCTGCTCGCCCGCGCCCTGCTCCTCACCGTCAACGGCGTGGCAGCCGGCCTGCGCAACACCGGCTGAGCCACACACAGCGAAGGTGCCCCCGGGTTCGTATCCGTACGAACCCGGGGGCACCTCCGTATCGCCTGACGGCACCTGACCTCACACAGCGAAGAACGCCGCCGTCAGCAGCCCGAACCCCGACAGCGCCAGCACCCACGCCACCCGCGTCCGCAACAACCCGCCCGCCACCACGATCGACGCCAGCAACAGCGCACCACCCAGCGGAATCCACGCGTACAGAACCCCCGCCGGGCCCGAACGGACCGCGTCATCACTGCCCGGCTTCAGGACCACCGTGTAGGTCCGGCCCCTCTCCACCGCGACGGACTTCTCCAGCTCCACCCTCGGCCGCGGCTGCGCACCCTGCGACAACGGCGTGAACGCACCCGTGCACAGGTCCGGCCCGCACCGCGTCACATCGACCGTGCCCCGCTCCCGGCCCTTCGTCAGCATCACGTGCTGCGCCGTGCCCCACGACGCCCACACACCCGCGATCAGGATCAGCGCGGCGACCATGCCCATCGCAGCGAACCGTCCGAACCGCAGCACGGCATGAGAACTCTGGTGAGAGGCGGTGGCAGTGGGGGGCATGGCCGGGATCATTGGCCATACCCACACGGCCGGTCAACTCCCGGGGGTGACAAGTCAGGAGTTGTACGTACCTTGCGCCCGCTCCAGCCCCTCGATCACCAGACACTCCACCGCGTCCGCCGCCCGGTCCACGAAGTAGTCCAGCTCCTTGCGCTCCACCGACGAGAAGTCCTTCAGCACGAAATCCGCCACCGGCATCCGCCCCGGCGGCCGCCCGATCCCGAACCGCACCCGGTGGTAATCCGCCCCGAACGCCTTCGTCATCGACTTCAACCCGTTGTGGCCGTTGTCCCCGCCGCCCAGCTTCAGCCGCAACGTCCCGTAATCGATGTCCAACTCATCATGAATCGCCACCACATGCGCCACCGGAACCTTGTAGAAGTCCCGCAGCGCGTTCACCGGCCCACCCGACAGATTCATGTACGACATCGGCTTCGCCAGGATCACCCGACGATTCGCCGGACCGGGCGGACCGATCCGCCCCTCGATCACCTGCGCCTGCGCCTTCCCCGCCCGCTTGAACCTCCCCCCGACACGATCCGCCAGCAGATCGGCCACCATGAAACCCACGTTGTGCCGGTTGCCCGCATACTCCGGCCCCGGATTGCCCAGCCCCACGATCAGCCAGGGAGCAGCGGCATCGGTCGTCACGTCCATGTCTCCTTCATACGCGTCGGCCGCTGCTCCGCACGGGAACAGCGGCCGACGAAACGACGACGAAGAGGATCAGGCCTCAGCGGCCTCGCCCTCGGCCTCGTCACCCTCAGCGGCCTCCTCGGCCTGCGCGGCCAGGACCTGAAGGACGACGGTGTCCTCCTCGACGGCCAGCGTCGTGCCCTTCGGCAGCGTGATGTCCTTGGCCAGGATGGAGTCACCGGCGGACAGACCCTCGATGGAGACCGTCACGGACTCCGGGATGTGCGTGGCCTCGGCCTCGACCGGAAGCGCGTTCAGCACGTGCTCCAGCAGGAAGCCACCCGGGGCCAGCTCACCCTCGGTGTGGACGTAGATGTCGACGTTGACCTGCTCGCCACGCTTCACCAGCAGCAGGTCGACGTGCTCCAGGAAGCCCTTCAGCGGGTCACGCTGCACGGCCTTCGGAATCGCCAGCTCCTTGGTCTTGCCGTCGATGTCCAGCGCGATCAGGACGTTCGGCGTGCGCAGCGCCATCAGCAGGTCGTGGCCCGGCAGCGTCACGTGCAGCGGGTCCGAACCGTGCCCGTACAGGACACCCGGAACCTTCTCGTCACGACGGATACGGCGCGCGGCACCCTTGCCGAACTCGGTGCGCGTCGCGGCGGAGATCTTCACCTCGGACATAATCACTCCTCGAAATCAGGTACGGACGTGGTCACCCGGCCACGAACGGCCTGCTACGAAGAGCGCGTCGATAACGGACCACCGATCCCACAAACGGGAAACGGCCTCCCTCGCCGAGCAACTGCAGCAGTCTACTCGGCAAGGGAGGCCGCACCCAAAACGATCTACAGGAACTCCGGAAGAGCCCTCACTGCTCGTCGAACAGGCTCGTCACCGAACCGTCCTCGAACACCTCACGCACCGCACTCGCGATCGTCGGCGCGATCGACAACACCGAGATCTTGTCCAGGTCCCGGCTCAGCTCACCCGGCGTCGGCAGGGAGTCCGTGAACACGAACTCGCTCACCCGAGAGTTCTTCAGCCGGTCAGCCGCCGGACCCGACAGCACACCGTGCGTCGCCGTCACGATCACGTCCTCCGCACCGTGCGCGAACAGCGCGTCGGCAGCGGCACAGATCGTCCCACCGGTGTCGATCATGTCGTCCACCAGGACACACACGCGACCCTTCACCTCACCCACGACCTCGTGGACGGTGACCTGGTTCGCGACGTCCTTGTCCCGCCGCTTGTGCACGATCGCCAGCGGCGCGCCCAGCCGGTCGCACCAGCGGTCGGCGACCCGCACCCGCCCGGCGTCCGGCGACACGACCGTCAGCTTCTCCCGCTCCACCTTCCGGCCCACGTAGTCCGCCAGCAGCGGCAGCGCGAACAGGTGGTCCACCGGACCGTCGAAGAAGCCCTGGATCTGATCCGTGTGCAGATCGACCGTGAGAATGCGGTCCGCACCCGCCGTCTTCATCATGTCCGCGATCAGACGCGCCGAAATCGGTTCACGTCCGCGGTGCTTCTTGTCCTGCCGCGCGTAACCGTAGAACGGCACGATGACCGTGATGGACCGGGCCGACGCGCGCTTCAGCGCGTCGATCATGATCAACTGCTCCATGATCCACTTGTTGATCGGAGCCGTGTGGCTCTGGATCAGGAAGCAGTCGGCGCCACGCGCCGACTCCTGATAACGCACATAGATCTCACCGTTGGCGAAGTCGAAGGCCTTCGTCGGGACAACCCCGACACCCAGCTGTTGGGCGACCTCCTCGGCAAGCTCGGGGTGGGCGCGGCCGGAGAAGAACATCAGCTTCTTCTCGCCGGTCGTCTTGATCCCGGTCACAGCACTGTCTCCTCAGAGGTGTCGCAGCTGGGGCTTCGATCTGGGGTCGAGAGACCTCTCAGCCGGCTCGCGAAAGGGCATCTCAACTGGTGGGGATGCGGGTGTGTACTTATCACCGTACGCCGTGTTTGAGGCACCGGTTTCCGGTCAGCCCTCGCCGGCCGACTCCCGGGAAGCCGCCTCCGCCGCCTTCGCGGCAGCACTTCCCGGACGCTTTCGAGCCACCCAACCCTCGATATTCCGCTGCTGACCACGGGCCACGGCCAGCGAACCGGGCGGTACGTCCTTCGTGATCACGGACCCGGCGGCCGTGTACGCACCGTCCCCCACCGTGACGGGCGCCACAAACATGTTGTCCGAGCCCGTACGGCAGTGAGAGCCGATGGTCGTGTGGTGCTTCTCCTGGCCGTCGTAGTTCACGAACACACTCGCGGCACCGATGTTCGACTGCTCGCCGATCGTCGCGTCACCCACATAGGAGAGGTGAGGCACCTTCGTCCCCTCCCCGATCGTGGCGTTCTTCGTCTCGACATACGTCCCGATCTTGCCCCTGGCGCCCAGCCGCGTCCCCGGACGCAGATACGCGTACGGCCCCACCGACGCGCCCGGACCCACCTCGGCGCTCACCGCCACGGTGTTGTCCACGCGCGCGCCCGCCCCGACCCGGGTGTCGGTCAGCCGGGAGTTGGGCCCGACCTCTGCGCCCTCGCCGAGGTGGGACGCGCCGTGCAGCTGCGTGCCCGGGTGGACGACGGCGTCCTGCTCGAAGGTGACGGTGACATCGATCCAAGTCGTGGCCGGGTCGACGACGGTCACACCGGCGAGCATGGCCTCGGTCAGCAGCCGGTCGTTGAGGATCCGGCGGGCCTCGGAGAGCTGCACACGGTTGTTGATCCCGGCGATCTCCCGGTGGTCACCGGCCACGGAGGCCCCGACCCGGTGCCCTGCCTCGCGCAGGATCCCGAGCACGTCCGTCAGGTACTCCTCACCCTGGCTGTTGTCCGTACGCACCTTCTTCAGCGCGTCGGCGAGCAGCTGGCCGTCGAACGCGAAGACACCCGAGTTGATCTCACGGATCGACCGCTGGGCGTCGGTGGCGTCCTTGTGCTCCACGATCGCGGTCACGGCGCCGGTGTCGTCGCGGACGATCCGGCCGTAGCCGGTCGCGTCCGGCACCTCGGCGGTCAGCACGGTGACCGCGTTGCCGTCGGCGGAATGAGTGGCGGCGAGGGCGCCGAGGGTCGCGCCGGTGAGCAGCGGGGTGTCCCCGCACACGACCACGACGGTCCCGTCGACGGAGCCGCCGAGTGCTTCGAGCCCCATCCGTACGGCGTGCCCCGTGCCGTTCTGCTCCGCCTGCACGGCGGTGCGGACCTCGGGGGCGATCTCGCCGAGGTGGGCGGTGACCTTCTCACGGGCGTGGCCGACCACGACGACCAGGTTCTCGGGGTGCAGCTCGCCCGCGGCGGCGAGCACGTGCCCGACGAGACTGCGGCCGCAGAGCTCGTGCAGGACCTTGGGTGTGGCCGACTTCATACGGGTGCCCTCACCCGCTGCGAGAACGACGACGGCTGCCGGGCGGTTGGCGCTCACGGGATGCCCTTCGGCTGTGGATGGGGTTTCATCCGCAGGATACCGGGGGGTTTGTAGGCGACACGAGAGCGGGCCCTGACTTGGCTGTGCCGACCAGGGCCCGAACTTGAGCATGTGCTCCCCCGCCAGGACTCGAACCCGGACAGATGGCACCAAAAGCCACAGTGCTTACCAATTACACCACGGGGGAATAGCCCGGTTGAACCGGACATTCAGTCAGGCCGCCGGGCGGCGCCTCCTACTATGCCGTACCAGGCGCCTTCCATGCGACGGTACAAGTCGGCGCTCTTGAGTACGTAGACGACCAGGCAGCCGCGATATGCCTCCGAGGTGTTCTTGCGGCTTGTCTTCGGGTTGTGCTTCTTGAGAGTGGCCTTCTGGAGCGTGGCGGGCGCCACGCCGACAAGTCCGGCCCAGAACTCTTCGGCCTCCTGCACATCGGCCGACTCGTGGATGCTCACCCGAAAGCGCAGGCGCTCGCGTTCCACGCCGAGTACGTCCAGCCAGCGCAGGAAGAAGTCGATGACGTTCGGGTCGCTGTTGATGAAATGCAGCCTCTCGCGGCGGCTGTACGACTTGTCCTTGGCGCCCTCTGCCCAGTAGAGGGCCACTCCTGCGAGGAATACTTCCCGGTCGGTCAGGTCGCCGACTGCTTGCTGGGCGACCGCCTTCGTGTGCTGCCGTTCCTCCTCGCGCCGTTGCAGCGTGGCCTCCCAGCCTCGCCTCGCGATAGTCGAGGCTTCCTCGGTCGAGCGCTTGCGCTCCGGCTTGGGCAGGTCCCGTACCCACAACGAGATCGAACTTTTCGAGCAGCCCAGCTCCATCTGGATCTGGTCGTACGTCCAGCCCTGGAGCCGGAGCTCCCTGGCCTTCTCCTTCAGGTCGTCCTTCGCGTTCGGGCGCTTCGTCCAGGCCGGGGGTGGTTCGCCTTCCAGGAGGCGGTTGAGGATGTCGTTGTTGTCGACGTGCAGCCGGTCGCGGATCTGGCGGCGGCTCAGTCCTGCGCGGCGTAGCGTCACTGCCTGTTCCCGCAGTCCCTCGAAGTCGGTGTATTTGCCGTTGGCATGTGTCATACGCATACGGTCCGGGCGGAATGGAGGCCTCCGGGGTCGAACGATGAGCGATTCAGCAGTTCGAGGGATATCGGGCTGTATCGCGTCCGAACGGTCACGGAGTGTGGTGTAGGCCAGTCCGGGAAACTCACCGGAAAACCGGCGCCGGGCGCCTTTAGGCTGGAGGGCATGACCGCGACGGGGGAAGACCATGTGACGGCCCGGGGAGGGCCGTGGTGGTGGGCCAGACGGCGCAGTGCCGTGTTCGATGTGAGTCTGGCCGTGGCATCCGCGCTGGAGTGCGGGTTCGAGGGCATTCCGTTCGCCAGGGATGCGGGGATCCCGGTGGCGGCGGGGGTGGTGTTCGGCCTGCTGGCCGGTTCCGTGCTGCTCGTGCGGCGGCGGTGGCCGATCGCGGTGGTGCTGGTGTCGATCGCCATCACGCCCGCCGAGATGGGCTTCCTGATGGGCATCGTCGGCCTGTACACGCTGGCCGCGTGCGAGGTACCGCGGCGGATCCTCGCCTCGCTGGCGGGGATGTCGCTGCTGGGGACGCTCATCGTGACGTTCGTGAAGACGCGGCAGGACATGTCGCGGGGTGACCTGGACATCGGGGACTGGTTCGTGCCCTTCGCGGCCATCACGATGTCGGTGGGGTTCACGGCTCCTCCCGTGCTGCTCGGGCTGTATGTGGGAGCCAGGCGGCGGCTGATGGAGAGCCTGCGGGAGCGCGCCGACGATCTGGAGCGGGAGCTGCAGCTGCTCGCCGAGCGGGCGGAGGAGCGGGCCGAGTGGGCCCGGAACGAGGAGCGGACCCGGATCGCGCGGGAGATGCACGACGTGGTCGCGCACCGGGTGAGTCTGATGGTGGTGCATGCCGCCGCTTTGCAGGCGGTGGCGCGGAAGGATCCCGAGAAGGCCGTGCGGAACGCCGCGCTGGTGGGGGACATGGGGCGGCAGGCGCTGACCGAGTTGCGGGAGATGCTCGGGGTGCTGCGCAGTGGTGGGGACGAGCGGCGTGAGCGTGCGGCTTCGGTTCCGCTGGCGGCGGTGGGGGCCGCTGCCGCGGCGGCGGCTTCGCGGGCCGCCGATGACGAGGGGCCGTGTCTGGCGGAGATCGAGGAGCTGGTCGGGCAGTCGGCTGCCGCGGGGATGGTGGTGGATCTGTCGGTGGAGGGGACGAGCGGTCGTATGCGCCGGAGGTCGAGCAGACGGCGTATCGGGTGGTGCAGGAGGCGTTGACGAACGTCCACAAGCACGCGGCCGGGGCGAAGACCTATGTGCGGCTGGCGCATCGGAGGTCGGAGATCGCGATGCAGGTGGAGAACGAGCCGCCGGAGGAGGCGGCGTCGTCGGCGCGGTTGCCGTCCGGGGGGAATGGGCTGGTGGGGATGAAGGAGCGGGTGTCCGCGCTGGGCGGGGTGTTCGTGTCGGGGCCGACGGACGCGGGGGGTTTTCGGGTGTCTGCGGTGATTCCGGCGTCGTAGGGCCCGGTTGTCTTCGGTCCTGGTGGTCGTCAGCTCGCTGTGAGGCGTACGGGTTCCGTGCCGGCGATGAGGGTGGAGAGGGCCTGGTCGATGTCCTGGCCGAGGTACCAGTCGCCGGTGTGGTCGAGGGTGTAGACGCGGCCGTCGGTGTCGATGGCGACGAGGGAGCGGTTGTCGGTCTCGGCGCCCAGGGGGCAGACCTCGGTGCCGAGGGCGCGGCCGAGGTCGCCGAGGGTGCGGGCCATGTGGAGGCCGTGCAGCGGGTCGAGGTGCAGGGTGGCGGGGGCTACCTGGCGGCCGGGGCCGGTGGGGGCGATGTGGAGTCCGCCGAATTCGGCCCAGGCCTCGACGGCGGCGGGGAAGACGGTGTGCCGGTGGCCCGCGGGTGAGGCGTGGTCGCGCAGGGCGTCGGCCCAGTACTCGGCCTGCTTGATGTCCCAGCGTCCGGGTTGCCAGCCGGCGGCGCGCAGGGCGGCGTCGGCGGGTACGGCGAAGCGGGTGGAGGAGGTGCGGTCGGTGTGCATCTGCGCTTCGTCTCGTCGAGGTCGTGGGAGTGGCGGGCGCTGGGTGTCGGGGCGGGTGTCAGTCGTTCTGGGATGCGGGGTCGACTATGCGGACCCCGAAGTGGGCGCTGAGGGCGGTGCAGGCGCGGCAGGGGGTGGCGAAGGTGCCGTGGAGGGGGTCGCCGTCCTCGCGGATGTGCCGGGCGGTGAGTTTGGCCTGCTTGAGGGCTTTGCGGGCCTCGCCGTTGGTCATGGGTTTTCGTGCGGCGCGTTTGCTGCGCGCGGTGTCGGCCGCCGCGATGTGCCGGGAGATGAGGATGGTTTCGGCGCAGCGGCCGGTGAAGCGGTCGCGCTGGGCGCTGGTGAGGGTGTCCAGGAAGTCCTGGACGAGGGGGTGCAGTCCCGGGGGTGTGTCGCCGCGGGCGGCGGTGCCGGTGAGGGTGGCGCCGCGGACGGAGAGGGCGGCGGCGACGGTGGGGAGGATGCCGTCGCGGCGGTGGTGGAGGGCGGGGATGTGGGCCGCTTCGGTGGCGCTCCAGCCGATGCGGGGATCACCGTTGCGGGGGTCGCCGGCCCGCGGGTCGCCGTTGTGGGGGTCGCCGCCTCTTGGGCCGCCGTGGCGCGGGTCGCCGTGCCGGGGATCGCCGTTTCGTGGGTCGGCTGACCTGCCGGTGTGTGGTCCCGTCTGTGTCGCGTTCATGATCGTCTTCCCCTCCGTGCATCCCCCCGGGGGTCACAGACTGCCAAATGCCGTGGCTGGTGCGGAAGCTGGGGCGCGGCGACACGCCCGTTCCGGGGTGTGTCGTCACGGTGGGGTGACGGCTGGTCACGGAGGCGGAGGGGCCGCTGACCGGTGCCGGTGACCGGTGTCGTCGTACCGCATAGGCTGTCGGCACCGCGGGCGATGCGGTGATCCGTTCGGAGATCGATGCAGTGAACCGGAGGGTGATCCGCGGGGCCGGCGCATGCAGGGAAGTGCAGGGAACTGCAGAGAAGTCGAGACGGACAGTCGAGACAGACAGACGTGACAGTCGATACGGGTCGTAGTGCGCCATAGGCGGTCAATACGGTTCGTACAGAGTGCCGCAGGGGGCAACCGCCATGACGACAGGTCGGCTCGGGCAGCAAGCCGCGCCGCCGAACGCGGCCTACGCCGGGCAGGTCGTGCAATTCCCGGACCCGGTCCGGGCGGCCCGTCACCCGAGAGGGGTACGGGTCGACGAGCGTGGCTACCCCGACTTCTCGCCCTACGCGCGCGCGGTCGCGGAGATCGCGGAGCCGCCGGAGGGCTTCGGTGTCGACGAGTTGCGGCTGACGGACTACGTGTCGGCGAACAGCGCGCTGTCGGCGTCCGGGCACGAGTTGTGGGACACGGTGCCCGCGGTGGCGACGCCGCACGGCTGGACCTGGCACCACGCGGTCGCCTCGCGGCGGCTGGAACTGGTCCCGGTCGAGGTGAAGGCGCTGCTGCGGCATCACGGCGGCATCGCCACGTCGGGTGTCGACCACGGCAAGCGGGGCACGCGGCCGCTCCAGGAGACGCGTCCGGCGCACTTCGGGCTGCCGAAGTCGGGTGTGGCCGTGACGGAGTCGCAGGTGCAGGGCGCCGAGGAGGAGCTCGGCTACCGGCTGCCGGGCGCGTACCGGTCGTTCCTGAAGGCGGCGGGCGGCTGCGCGCCGGTGGGTGCCGCGCTGAACGCGGAGCTGGGGCTGCTGGTCGACCAGCCGTTCTTCACGGTGCGGGACGAGGCCGCGGTCAATGACCTGGTGTACGTCAACAAGTGTCTGCGGGACCATCTGACCAAGGACTACCTGGGCGTCTCCTTCGTCCAGGGCGGGCTGCTCGCCGTGAAGGTGAAGGGCGAGCGGATCGGCTCCGTGTGGTTCTGTTCGTACGACGACGCGCGGGACGTGGATCCCTCGACGCCGCCGGCGGAGCGGGTGGAGCGGCTGCTGCTGCCGTGCGGGGACGACTTCGACGTCTTCCTGTCGCGGCTGGCGGGCAATCCGCCGGAGTTGGAGACGGTGGCGAACCTGATGGTGGACGGCGGGTTCGCGCGTGTGGTGCCGGTGGGTGCGGTGTCGTCCTCGGCTGTGGGGGAGTGACTTCGGCGATGGTGACCTTCGCTCAGGCGCAGGAGCGCGCGGAAGAGTGGATCAACGGCGATCTGCCGTCGTACCAGCATCGTGAGGTGCGGGTGCGGGAGTTCGATCTCGGGTTCGTGGTGTGGGCCGAGGACCGCGCGGACGGGCCCCGTTCGGACGGGGGCGCGCAGCGGCTGGTGATCGCGCGGGACAGCGGCGAGGCGACGCTGTGGCCCGGGCTGCCGGTGGGTGAGGTGATCCGCCGGTACGAGGAGGAGTACGGCCGTCCGGACGCGGTGGACGAGCCGGCGCCGGCGCCTCCGGCGCGGGTGGATCTGAACCAGACGTCCTTCCTGCTGACTCCGCCGGAGTGGTTGCAGGATGCGGCGGACAAGCTGGGGATTCCGGATCGGCGGGGGGCCGGGGCGGGGGCTGCCGCTGCTGCCTCTGCTGGTGATTCCGCTGGTGATTCCGCTTCCGGGAGTGGCGCGTCGTGGCCGGCGGCCGGGGGGAGCGACTCGGACGCCTCCGGTGCTCCGGGTGCTTCCGGTGTTCCTGGTGTTCCGGCTGGTCCGGTGGCTCCGGCCGTGCCTGCCGGGGCGACGCCCTGGGCCGGTACGGACACCAACGGCGATGGCGGTGACGATCGTTCCGTTCCGCTGCCCGCGACGGTCTTCGCGCCGCCGCTGAGCGAGGCCGGCGACGACACGCCGCCGCCCGCGACGCCATCCGACGCCAAGACGGCGCTGATCGCGGGCGGGAGCCAGCTTCCGCGGACCGCGGTCACGCCGGCGGTGGACGGGGCTGTGGCGGACGGGTCTGTGGCGGACGGGCGTCCGGTGGACGGGCCGCACGCGCAGGGTGCCGCTCCCGGCATGCCGGGTACGCCGCCGCAAGGAGTGCCGGGTACGCCGCCCGCCGGTGTGCCGCAGGGCAGTACGCCTCCGCCCGCGCCGGGCGGGCAGCCGTACGGCTATCCGCAGCCGCCGGCCGGGCCGGGTGCGCCCGAGCGGCCGCTCGCGCCGAACGCCGGGGACATCGCGGACGCCGCGACCAGCAAGGCGACTCCGCCGCCGGGGCGTGGCCGGGGCACGGGTCCGACCACGCCGCCTCCGCCGGGCGCACCGGGTACGCCGGGTGCGCGCCCGGGTGATACGCCTGCGCCTCCGCCGTCGGGGCCCGGTGCGCCGGGGACTCCGGCAGGTGGGTATGTGCCGACGCAGATGGTGTCGGCGCTTGGTCCTGAGGGGCCCGGCAGTCCCGGCAGTCCCGGTGGTGCCGGTGGTGCCGGGGGTTCTTCGGGGGCCGGGATGCCGACGGGCCCGGGTGCGCCGCTGCCTCCGCAGCAGCCGCCGGGTGCGCCGCAGCCTCCTGGTGCCCCTGGTGGCACGCCCCCGGGCGGTGTCCACCATGCCGCCACGATGTTCGCCGATCCTGCTCGGCCGGGCCCGGGTGCGCCACAGCCGCCTCAGCCTCCGGGGCCTCCTGGTGCGCCGGGTGTGCCTCAGCCTCCGGGGCCGCCTGGTGTGCCTGGTGCCCCCCAGCCTCCGGGGGCTCCGAATCCGCCCGGCGCCGGACCCGTGCACCACGCCGAGACCATGCTGGCCTCGCCGCCCCGGCGGGCGGCCCCGGCGTGCCTCCGCCGCCGCAGGCTCCCGGCGCACCTCCCGCCGCGACGCCGATGCCGCCCGGTGCGATGCCGGGTGCGGTGCCGCCCGGCGCGATGCCCGGTGCGGTGCCGCCGCCCGGCCAGCCCGTCCCCGGGCCGCCGCCGGCGTACGGCTACCCGCAGCCGCCCGCCGGGCAGCCCACGGTCGGTCCCGGCTACCAGGCCGTGTTGCGCTACCGCGCGCAGGACGGTTCCGAGCAGCAGCTGATCCGGCGTTCGGCGCCGGGTACGCCGCACCCGGAGTGGCAGATCTTCCATGAGCTGCGGGCCATGAACGTGCCCCCGGACCAGGTGCTGGAGCTGCACACCGAGCTGGAGTCGTGCGAGTTGCCGGGCGCGTACTGCGCGCGGATGATCCGGGAGCAGTGGCCGCAGGCGCGGATCACGAGCATCGCGCCGTACGGCACCGACCACGCGAGCCGGCAGCAGGGCATGCAGCAGCTGCTGGCCCACCAGGGCGAGTTGCACCAGGTGGCGGACGGCCCGGCGCGTCCGGCGCCGGTGCGTGCTCCGCTGCCGCCGGTGCAGGCGGTTCCGCCGGTTCCGCCGGAGGCCATCGCGCAGGAGCTGGGGGCCGCGTTCGGGCCGGGTGTCTTCCGGTTCGAGCAGGCGGCGGTGTCCCGGCAGGGGGTGCCGCCGGTCGTGGCGCACACGCTGGTGGCTGCCGGTCTGCCGATGGACATGGGCCCGTTCTTCTGGGCGCAGGCGCAGCCGGGCCGGCCCGTTCCGACGCTGGCGGAGCTGGCGGCCGAGCGCGGTGTGCAGCCGGCCTCGGACGCGGGTTCCTATCTGGTGATGGGCAGCGACTTCGGCAAGGCGATCTGCGTGCAGTACGGCACGGCCAACATCGTCGCCGTGCCGGTGGAGGCGGGGCCGGGCGGGGCGCCGGTGCCGCCGCAGTTCGTGAACACCGGGCTGCCGGAGTTCGCGCGCTGTCTGGCGCTGCTCGGGCGGATGTGGCGGCTGCGGTTCGGGCTGAACCAGGAGCAGGCGGGCCGCTGGACCGTCGACTTCCAGGCCCAGCTGGCCGCGCTCGACCCGGCGGCGCTGGGGTCGCCGGAGAGCTGGTGGTCGGTGCTGCTGGAGCAGATGTGGGACGGACTGCTGTGACACATCGCCGCTGACGTGCGGGAAGGGGAGCCGGGTCCGGTCGGTCGTACGACCGGGCCCGGCTTCTTCGTGTCCGGCTGTCACATCTCCTCGTGCCGCTTCGTCAGAAGGGTGACAGCGACGCACCGACACAGGAGGCAGAGATCATGCAGGCACGGATGACGAACCCGGCGTACGTCCTTCCCGGCGCGATGAAGGGCATCGGCACCCTCTTCCAGGCGATCGGGGAGGGTGGTCTGGGGCAGGAACTGGCGGAGATGGTCGGGCTGCGCGCCAGTCAGATCAACGGCTGTGGCGCCTGTGTGCACGGGCACACCGTCAACCTTCGCAAGGCCGGGGTGAGCGAGGAGCGCATCAGCGCCGTCGTGGCCTGGCGTCACGCCCCGTTCTTCTCGGACGCCGAGCGGGCGGCGCTGAAGCTGACGGAGGCCGTCACGCGGCTCGCGGACCTCTCGGAGGAGTCGGTTCCTGACGCGCTGTGGGACGAGGTGGCCGATCACTTCGACGAGAAGGAGCTCTCCGGGCTGATTCTCACCGTCTCGCTCACGAACATGTTCAACCGCATCAACACGACCATCCAGGAGCCTGTCGGCGCCACTTGGGGCTGACGGCCGTACGGTCCGGTCGTGGGCCCGTGACCTCTGTGCGGAGTGTCGCGTTATGAACACTTCTGCCTGATCCACCAAGATGTGCGCGAAATCATCCCGTTTCTTGTGCGGCTTCGCGTCGGTGAGGTGGAGAGGGGTTCCAGGATGAGCAGCGCGTCAGTGTCGCCGCACGGCTTCGTGGCCGGGCGGGGGCGTGGCTACCGTCCCGAGCAGGTGGACAGATACGCGGAGGCCGTCTCCCAGAATCGGGACGCGGCCTGGGAGCGGGCCGCCCGGCTGACGGTGCTCGCCCGGCAGATGGACGCGGAGCTGGCGCTGCTGCGGGAGACCGTGGCGGGGCTCGCTCCGCAGGACTACGAGTCCCTCGGGGAGGGGGCGCGGCGGCTCTTCGCACTCGGCCAGGAGGAGGCCGCGGCCGTGCGGGACAGGGCGCGGGAGGAGGCGCGGCGGCTCGTGGAGGAGGCGCGGGCCTGCGCGGCCGAGGTGTGCGAGTCCGCGCGGGCGGATGCCGACGCCGTACGCGCCGACGCCGACGAACGGGCCCGGCAGCGGCTGCTCGTGGCGAGTGCGGAGGCCGACGAGATCCGTGTCTCGGTCCGTTGCGGGGCGAAGGAACAGCGGGGTGAGGCGCTGGCCGCGCTGCGGGAGATGCGGCAGCGCTCCTTGGGGATGCTCGCCGAGCGGGACAAGGAGCGTGCCGAGCGGTGGGCGGAGGTGGAGCGCGAGGAGGCCACCCGGGTGGAGGAGCTGGACGCGCGCCACGCCGAGGCGGTGGAGCGCGCCGAGCGGGCCTTGTCCGAGGCGGAGCAGGCCCTCGCCGACGCCGGGGAATCGGCGCGGCTCCGGCAGGAGGAGGCGCAGGAGCGTGCCGCGGAGCTGGTCGCCCAGGCCCGGGAGCACGCGGACCGCGTCGAGGAGGAGACGGAGCGGCTGCTGCGCGCCCACGAGGAACAGGGAGAGGACGTGCGGGCCCACATCGACCGCGTGCACGCCAGCCTGGCGGCGTGGGCGGGACCGGCGGGGCCGACGGGGAGTGACACCGGCCGGCGCGCGGCAGGGCAGTGGGTGGGAAGGGGGGCGGGTGGGTGACGCCCCGGCCGCCGCTCGTGTGCGAGACCAGCCGGGGCGCCGCACGGTCGCGGGCGGGTCGCGGGTGGGTGACGCCCCGGCCGCGCTCGTACGCGAGGCCGCCCGGGGCGTCGTACCCGTGCCGTCTCCGGTCAGCGGTCCCTTCGTACCGCGCCGGCGAGGATCCAGCCCTCCACCGCCTCGTACTGGTGGCGTTGTTCCTCCGACTTCCGGCGGCCGGAGGCCATCGTGCCCAGCCAGCCGCAGGCGAAGCCCAGGGGTATGGAGAGCAGGCCCGTGGTGGTGAACGGGAACCAGTTGAAGTCGGCGTCGGGGAAGGCCGACACGGGTGAGCCGGAGACCAGGTTGGTGCCCGGCATCAGCAGCAGGACGGCCAGCGAGCCGCCGATGAGGGTGCTGAGCAGGCCCGTCCGGGTGTAGCGGCGCCAGAAGAGGCTGTAGACCAGCGCGGGCGCGATGGCCGAGGCGCCCAGGCAGAACGACAGCGTCACCAGGGGCTGCAGGCTGCGGTGCTGGACGAGCGTGGCCAGCAGGATCGCCGGGATGCCCACCGCCAGCGCCGAGAGCCGGGCCAGTGTCATCTCGCGGCGCGGTGACATCTCCTGCACCCGGGCCGCGAACACGTCGTGCGCGAGGGAGTTGGCGCAGGCGAGGATCATGCCGGCGACGGAGGCGAGCAGCGTGAGGAAGACGGCCGTGGTGACGGTCGTGAAGAGGAACGTCTCCGCCGTCGACACCTCCGCGCCGAACGCCGCCTGCGAACCCAGCAGATAGGCCGTGTTGCCCTGCGGGTCGACCTGCGCGATCGCCGCCCGGCCGACCAGCGCGGTCGCGCCGAAGCCGATGACCGTGATGACGAGCACGAACAGGGCCACGCCCGACACCGCCCAGGACATCGAACGCCGCACCTGCCGGGCGCTGGAGGCCGTGTACATGCGCATGGTGACGTGCGGCAGGACACCACCGCCGAGGACCACCGTCAGATGCGCGGTGATCATGTCCAGGCCGGGGCTGGGACCGCCCGCGAACTGCAGGCCGGACGAGAGGAACGCCGAGCCCACGCCGCTGTTGTCGGCGGCCGCGCCGAACAGGGCCCCCGGATCCCAGTCGAACCGGTTCAGGATCAGCAGCGCGACCACCATGCCCGAACCGAGCAGCATCACGATCTTCAGGATCTGGATGAGGGCCGTGCCCTTCATGCCGCCGATCGCCGCGTAACTGATCATCAGCGCGCCCACGCCGATGATGCAGCCCGTCTGCATCGACTCGCCGGAGAAGCCGAGGATGAACGCCATCAGCTGCCCGGTCCCCGCCAGCTGCACCAGCATCAGCGGCACCAGCGCCGCCAGCGTCACCGCACAGGCCGCGATCCGCACGGCGCGTCCCGGCATCCGGCGGGTCAGCGCGTCGCCCATGGTGAACCGGCCCGCGTTGCGCAGCGGTTCCGCCAGCAGGAACATCAGCAGCATCAGCGACAGGGCCGTGCTCAGGGCCAGTACGGTGCCGTCGTAGCCGAAGAGGGCGATCACGCCGCCGGTGCCGAGGACGGTCGCGGCGGAGATGTAGTCGCCGGCGATCGCCAGGCCGTTGCGCATGGGCGACAGGGAGCTGTAGCCGGTGTAGAACTCGTCGAGGTCGTCCCGGTCCGGGCCCGTCATCACGCACAGCAGCAGGGTGATCGTGGCCACCGATGTGAAGCCCACCAGGGACATTGCCTGGGCGTTGCCGCTGAACTCGCTGATCACCGTGCACTCTCCCGCTTGGCGTCCAGTTCGGCCTGTTTGCGTATCCGGTCCGCGATCGGGTCGACGCGGCGCCGGGCCGTCTGCTCGTACAAGGCGATGGCCAGCCACGTCACGGGGACCTGGATGAGCGCGAGCAGCAGGCCGGTGGGCAGGCCGTCGGTGACGGTGCCCGTCATGAACGACGGTGCGAACGCCGACAGGATCAGGAACAGAGTGAAGTAGCCGAGCGCCGTGAGCGTGGCCACCCGCCGCTGCCAGCGGTAGGCGCTGCGCAGGACACGCAGGTCGCTGTGGTGTCCGAGCGCGGTGTGGCGTTGGGGGCGCCGCTCCGGCGGTTCGGGCTGCTGCTGCGGCTGCCAGGGGTAGGTGTCGTAGGAGGGCGAGGATTCGGGTGGGGGATAGGGGTGGGACGGTGACGGGTCGAAGGACATCCCGGTGCTCCTTGCGAGGGTTGGATCCGGTGCGGCGGGCCGCAGGGAGGTGGGGGGCGGGCGGCCACGCACGTTACTTCGGAGTACCGGGGCTGCGCGAGGGTTTGGCCAAACTGATTGGTCGGTATGCGCTTACCTTTTTGACCTTGGGTGTTACCCCCGTTAACTCAGGTTTCGGGTGTCCTCGGCGGGCTACTTGAGATGGATCAGCGCCACGGACGCCGGCACGTCGGTGTGATCGTCGAGCGTCGCGCCGAACGCCAGCCGCCGGTCGGTCCGGCGCGAAACCGAACGCTCCGCGCGCACCGTGAACTTGACCCCGATCCGCCCTCCGGCCGGGACGCGTATACGCGTCGCCTCCCGGCCCTGATCCGTCCGCACGGTCCATCCGTCGCCCACCGGTTGTGCCGCGACCGTCACATGGCGTGCGATGTCGCCGAAGTTGTAGACGTCGACGGTCATCCGCGTACGGCGGCCGAGACGGTAGCCGTGCGGCGGCGGCGCGTCTCCGTCGTCCTTGCCGGGGGCGGCGTCGCGGGCGGAGAAGCGCTGGGCGAGGACGATGTGCTCGGCGGGGGAGAGACGGGCCCTCGGGCGGGAGGCGGGCGGCGGTGAAGTGGCCGGGTTCGCAGGGGCGACGACGTAGAGGGGGTCGCGTGAGGCGGTCACCGGCCGGCCGGTGGGGAGGCGGCGGCCCATCATGTCGTAGGCCGTCCCCCTCACGTATCGGTCCAGGCGCACTGGCCGCCGCGCCCACACCACCGTGACCCGCTCGCCGCGTCCGGTGTCGAAGCCGAAGCCCCGCACTCCGTCCGGCAGCCGGGGGTGGGGCCGGTGAAGTGGGCCGCGCCGAGCAGCGAGGTCAGGGCCGCGAACGCGCTGTAGGCGGGCAGGGGCCGGAAGTCGCGGTCGAGCAGGCCGAAGTAGACGCCGTCGTCGTGCAGCGGCGGTCCGGCGAACCAGAACTGCCGGTCGTTCCCCGCTGCCAGGCCCTCCACCGTCGAGCGCACCACGTACCGGGCCTGCGCGATCTCCTGCCCGGGTGTCAGGTCCTGCCCCGGGCGTGCCTTCTGGAACGCGCCGCACTCGGTCATCCACAGCGGTGTGTCCGCCTGGTGCCGGCGGGCCAGCTCGTGCTGTTCGTCCGCGGCGCCCGGGAAGCTCGGTTCGCCCGGTTCGGTGGGGTCCGGGTAGCCGTGGAAGGCCCATACGTCGGCGTACCGCAGTACGTCGTTGGCGAGCATCAGGTCCTGGAAGGGGCCGGTCTGCGCGATGCCCGGCAGGACGATCAGGCAGGGCTCGGGCGCCGCGTCCCCGATGCCGAGCGCGGCGGCCTTCACGAACGCGGCGTGGGCGTCGCCGGTGCTGCGGGTGGTGTCGACGTCCGGTTCGTTCGACAACTGGAGGGCCTCGGGGGCGGCCGCGGCCAGGTGGCGGGCGTAGCGGTAGGCGTGCCTGAGGTCCGCCGGGAGAGGCAGCGAGGCGTCGGTCATGGCCCACTCGGGGGCGGGGGAGATCACGTCGAGGACGGCCAGGCCGTGGGCGCGCAGGGTGCGGGTGCGGCGGTCGTGCTGTGCCGTGTCGTAGTCGCCGGGCGCCGGTTCGGCGGCGGGCCAGGACTGGCCGTCCCGCACCCAGCCGGCTCCCATGTCCCGCAGGGCGGCGGCGAAGTCCGCGAGCCGGGCCGGCGGGACGAGGGAGGACGCCCAGACGTTCACGCCGAAGCGGCTGGCGGGGCCGGTGAGCGCGGGGCGTGCCGGCAGACGCGCGAACCGGCCCGTCACGCCGTCCGCCCTCACGAGGTAGTGGCCCGGGGGCAGATCGGGGAGCGTGACGGTGGCGCTCGTGTCGCCGGCGGCGATGGTGGCCCGGCCGGTGGTGACTTGGCGGCCGTGGTGGTCGCTGACGGCGTACCGCACGCGGTACGGGTGTGTGGTGTGCCCGTCGAGGGCCAGGCGCAGCCGGGCCGGTTCCCCCTCGCGGTGCCGGGGGACCGACAGCTCGCGCAGGGCCGGGTGCCCCCGCAGGCGGCGCAGGGTGAAGCGGTCCAGGGTGAGGACGAACGCGGTCGTGTCGTCGAGGAGGGCCGGTTCGGTGACGCGGAAGGTGAGCGTGTCGGTGCCGCCTCGCAGTTCGACCACGCCCAAATCCAGGACGGACAGGTCGCCCCAGGCCGGCGGCGACTCGTACCAGTGCGGTTGCGAGCGGGCGATCTCGGTGAACGGGCCGTCGTTCACGGACAGGTGCGGGTAGGAGGCGACGGCTTCCGTGTGCGGAGTCTCGACCGGTGCCGTGGCCACGGCCGTCAGTGCGTACACCCCGGCCCGCGGGACCCGCACGGTGTACGTCGCGTACCAGCCGGTGCGGGCCGGGGGCTTCTCTGCCGTCCGTAACCCCAGATATCGCCCTCCGGAAGCCCTGCGGTCCCGGCGGACGGGGATGTTCGTCCGCACCGCCGCCTCGGCCTGCACCGTCACTGTCACCGTCGTGGGCGTGGCCGCCGAGGCGGTGCTGCCGCCTGTCGAAGTGCTGCCGCCGTCTGCCGAGGCGGTGGCGCCGCTCGCCGCCGCCACCGCTCCGAGTCCCGCTGCCATCGCCGTGCGCCTGTTGAAGTCCATGCCACCAGCAGACACGCACCGTCCATCGCCGCGCGTCACCCGCAAGAGTGCCCGGCCCCGGAAACGGGTCGGGGTCGCGCCCTAGGGGGTCTCGGGGGCGCCGTCGAGGTGCCGGAGTACGTAGCGGACTCCCGGGCGGCCGCCGACGGTTGTCTCCTCCACCCGCGTGAATCCGTTGCGGGCCAGGACGGTCATGGAGGCCGGGTTGTCCAGTGTCGTCCTCGCGGTGAGGGACGTCAGCCCGTAGTCGGTGGCGGCCAGGCGGCACACCTGCGCGACGGCCGCCGTCGCCACGCCCCGGCCCGCGGTCTGTTCGCCGATGCGATAGCCGAGTTCGGCGCTGCCGTCCACCAGATCCATCAGGTTCACCCGGCCTATCAGGTTCCCCTCCTCCGACAGGACGACATGGAAGCGGCACACGCGCGCGTGCTGCTCCGCCAGGAGCGACCGGAGGCGTTCGGCGAACCCCGCCGGAGTGAAGAAGACGTCCCCGCGGTCCGGCACCGTGCGGGCGAAGTACGCGCGGTTCTCCCGCTCGAAGGCCAGCAGCGCGTCGGCGTGATCGGCTCGAAGCCGTTCCAAGGTCACCATGGGCGGGAGGATACGGACGCTCAGTCCTTGAGTACCGGGAATTTCCGGGGCGCGAGGAACAGCAGCACCAGGAACGCCAGTGCCGCCGCGCACGAGGCGCCCAGGTAGACGGCGTGCACCGCGTCGGCGATCGCCCGCCGGGTCGCCTCCGGCGCGCTGCCCGAGTTCAATGCCCGGGTCACCGAGTCGAGGTCGCTCGCGCCGCCGAGCCTGGCGGCCAGCACCCCGTTCGCGACCGCGCCGAAGAGAGCCGCGCCGATCGTCTGGCCGGTCTGGCGGCAGAAGAGCACGGATGCGGTCGTCGTACCGCGCTCCGCCCAGCCCACCGTCGACTGCACCCCGACGATGAGCGGCAGCTGGAAGAGGCCCAGCGCGGCGCCGAGCAGCAGCATCAGCAGCGTCGGCTGCCAGGCCTGCCCCGGGTAGGGGAGGAACGGGAAGGCGAACAGGATCAGTGCCGCCGCTCCGATACCCAGCATCGCGGTGTTGCGGAAGCCGATCCTGCGGTACACGTGCTGGCTCAGGGCCGCCGATATGGGCCAGCTCAACGTCCATACGGAGAGCACGAATCCGGCGGCCACGGGCGCCAGGCCCAGCACCCCCTGGGCGTAGGTGGGCAGGAACACCGTCGGCGCGACCATCAGCAGGCCCAGCGCGCCCAGGGCGAGATTGACCGCGGCGATCGTGCGGCGCCGCCACACCCAGCCCGGGATGATCGGCTCCGCGGCCCGCCGCTCCACCAGCACCACCACCGCGACCAGGGCGAGTCCCGCACCGAACAGGGCGAGCGAGGGCGCCGACAGCCACGGCCAGGCCACTCCGCCCTGCACCAGGGCCGCGAGCAGGACACCGCCGCAGGCGAACACCGCGAGCGCGCCCGCCCAGTCCACGCGCGCGTGGGCAACGGTTTCCCGCTCCGGCTCGTGCAGATGACGCACGATCAGCCACAGCGCGACCGCGCCGATCGGCAGATTGACCAGGAAGATCCACCGCCAGTCCGCGTACGCGGCGAGCACCCCGCCGAGGCCCGGCCCGGCGACCGCGGACACCGCCCACACCGTGGAGAGCTTCGACTGGATCTTGGGGCGGTCCTTCAGCGGGTACAGGTCGGCGGCGAGCGTCTGCACCGTGCCCTGGAGGGCGCCGCCGCCCAGGCCCTGCACGACGCGGAAGGCGATGAGCGCCTCCATGTTCCAGGCCAGAGCGCACAGCAGGGATCCGAGGAGGAAGACCACCGAGCCCACGACGAGGACCGGTTTGCGGCCGAAGGTGTCGGAGAGCTTGCCGTAGACGGGCAGGGTGACGGTCACGGCCAGCAGATAGCCGGAGAACAGCCAGGAGAAGACGGAGAATCCGCCGAGGTCCCCGACGATCTGCGGCACGGCGGTCGAGACGATGGTGGAGTCGAGCGCCGCCAGCGCCATCGAGAGCATCAGCGCGGCGACGACGGCTCCGCGCCGGTCGGTCTCGGCGGGGCGCGCTGCCTCCCGCGCCGCGGAACTGGTGCTTCCCACCCACGTGCCTCCCCTTCGCCGACCTGCCTGCCCCTTGCACCTATCTGTCGCCCGACAGCTTCCCACTTGACCCTGACGTCGCGGGAGGGTGGAGCCTGAACGGGCCGTCGGGTGGAGCGAACCCTGAGACGGTCTCCACCCTTCGGTGGACTGCCCCTAGGGGTACCTCCGTACTACGACCTGGGGAGGGTTCGTACCGGCGGAGGACGAGACGTGCGGGGGTCCGTCCTTAACCTGGCTTTACGCCGTCGGGGGGCGGTGTTCCACACCGGCGGGGTGGGGTTTTCCACAGTAGGAAGACGGCGCTCAACACCAGGGCGCGGGACCCCTCCCCGCCGAAAGACTTGAGGCACATCACCATCTGCCGACCGATATTGCTGACCGACATAGGAGATATACCGTGACATCGGCTGTAACCATTCCCAGGCACGGGGGTACTGGCGGGCGTACGGCCGTTGCCGCACGGGCGCGGCAGGTCGTGAAGGCGTACGGATCCGGGGAGACCCGGGTCGTCGCCCTCGACCATGTCGACGTGGACATCGCACGCGGCCAGTTCACCGCGATCATGGGCCCCTCGGGGTCCGGCAAGTCCACGCTCATGCACTGCCTGGCCGGGCTCGACACCGTCACCAGCGGCCAGATCTACCTCGACGAGACCGAGATCACCGGCCTGAAGGACAAGAAGCTCACGCAACTGCGCCGGGACCGGATCGGGTTCATCTTCCAGGCGTTCAACCTGCTGCCGACGCTGAACGCGATAGAGAACATCACGCTGCCCATGGACATCGCCGGCCGCAAGCCGGACAAGGAGTGGCTCGGGCGGGTCGTGGAGACCGTCGGGCTCTCCGACCGTCTCAAGCACCGGCCCACTCAGCTCTCCGGCGGCCAGCAGCAGCGCGTCGCCGTGGCACGGGCGCTGGCGGCCCGGCCCGAGATCATCTTCGGGGACGAGCCGACCGGAAACCTCGACTCGCGCGCGGGCGCCGAGGTGCTCGGCTTCCTGCGCCGCTCCGTCGACGAGCTGGGCCAGACCATTGTGATGGTCACCCACGACCCGGTCGCCGCCAGTTACGCGGACCGCGTCCTGTACCTCGCCGACGGCCGGATCGTCGACGAGATGTTCAAGCCGACCGCGGACGCCGTCCTCGACCGCATGAAGGACTTCGACGCCCGGGGGCGTACGTCATGACCGTCATGAAGACCTCGATGCGCAACTTCCTCGCGCACAAGGGCCGCATGGCACTGTCGGCGATCGCCGTCCTGCTGTCGGTGGCGTTCGTCTGCGGGACGCTCGTCTTCACGGACACCATGTCGACCACGTTCGACAAGCTCTTCGCGGCCACCTCCTCGGATGTGACGGTGAGCCCCAAGGGCGCCTCCGACAGCGGGGAGACGACCGCCGACAACGGCAAGCCGCCGGTCATGCCGGCCGCCGTGCTCGCCGAGGTACGCGAGGCAGACGGCGTGAAGTCCGCCGAGGGCGCGGTGTTCTCCACCTCGGTGACCGTCGTCGACGCCGACAAGGACAACCTGTCGCCCTCCAGCGGCGCTCCGACCATCGTCGGCGGCTGGAACGACAACGAAGCCCGCACCATGAAGATCACCTCCGGTGCGGCACCCAAGAGCGCCGACCAGATCATGGTCGACGCCGACACCGCCGACAAGCACGGCCTGAAGCTCGGCGACCCGATCGGCGTGATCAGCGCGACGGGCACCCACACCGCGAAGATCTCCGGCATCGCCGACTTCACCGTCACCAACCCCGGTGCCGCGATCTTCTACCTCGACACCAAGACCGCCCAGCAGACCCTGATCGGCGAGGGCGGCGTCTACACCAACGTCAACGTCACCGCGGCCGCCGGCGTCAGCGACGCGCAGCTGAAGAAGAACGTCGCGGCCGTGCTCGGCGGCGACTTCCAGGTGAAGACCGCCAAGGAGACCGCCGACGCCAACCAGAAGGACGTCGCGGGCTTCATGAACGTCATGAAGTACGCGATGCTCGGCTTCGCCGGGATCGCCTTCCTCGTCGGCATCTTCCTGATCATCAACACCTTCTCCATGCTGGTCGCCCAGCGCACCAGGGAGATCGGTCTGATGCGGGCGATCGGCTCCTCCCGCAAGCAGGTCAACCGCTCGGTGCTGGCCGAGGCGCTGCTGCTCGGCGTCGTCGGCTCGGTGCTCGGCGTGGCCGCGGGCGTCGGCCTCGCGATCGGCCTGATGAAGCTCATGGGCCAGATGGGCATGGAGCTGTCCACCGACGACCTGACGGTGGCCTGGACGACCCCGGTGGTCGGACTGGTCCTCGGCGTGATCGTCACCGTCCTGGCCGCCTATCTGCCGGCCCGGCGCGCCGGCAAGATCTCCCCGATGGCCGCGCTGCGCGACGCGGGCGCCCCCGCGGACGCCAAGGCCGGCTGGATCCGCGCCGCGATCGGCACCGTCCTCACCGGCGGTGGCGCCTTCGGCCTGTATCTGGCGGCGGCGGCCGACCAGGCCAAGGAGGGCTCGCTGTGGCTCGGCCTCGGCGTGGTGCTGTCGCTGATCGGCTTCGTCGTCATCGGCCCGCTGCTCGCCGGCGGAGTGGTCCGGGTCCTCGGCGCCGTCCTGCTGCGCATGTTCGGCCCCGTGGGTCGCATGGCCGAGCGCAACGCCCTGCGCAACCCGCGCCGCACCGGCGCGACCGGTGCCGCGCTGATGATCGGCCTCGCCCTGGTGGCGTGCCTGTCCGTGGTCGGCTCCTCCATGGTGGCGTCCGCCACCGACCAGCTCGACAAGACCGTCGGCACGGACTTCATCATCCAGTCCGACAACGGCCAGCTGATCACCCCGCAGGCGGTCAAGGCCGCGAAGTCCGCGTCGGACGTGGAGCGGGTCACCGAGTACAAGTGGACCCAGGCCGACTTCACCACCCCCGACGGCAAGACGCTCAAGGACACGGCGATCACGGCCGCCGACCCGTCGTACGCGACCGACCTGCGCACCGAGACGGTCGCCGGCAAGCTCCCCGACGCCTACAAGCCCGACTCGATGTCCGTCCACGAGAAGTTCGCCAAGGACCACGGCATCAGCCTCGGCTCCAAGATCTCCGTGGCCTTCAAGGACGGCCGTACGGCCGACCTGACGGTCCGGGCGATCACCAGCAGTGACGTCGTGATCGACGCGGGCGCGATGTACACGTCCATCTCGACGATGGCCAAGTACGTCCCGGCCGACAAGATGCCGCTGGACTCGCTGCTCTTCGTCAGCGCCAAGGACGGGCAGCAGGACGCCGCCTACACGTCCCTGAAGTCGTCCATGCACGACTACCCGCAGTACACCGTGCGCGACCAGACCGACTACAAGGAAGCCCTCAAGGACCAGATCGGCCAGCTGCTCAACATGATCTACGGCCTGCTGGCCCTGGCGATCATCGTCGCCATCCTGGGCGTGGTGAACACCCTGGCCCTGTCGGTGGTGGAGCGCACCAGGGAGATCGGCCTGATGCGGGCGATCGGCCTGTCCCGCCGCCAGCTGCGCCGCATGATCCGCATGGAGTCCGTCGTCATCGCCCTCTTCGGCGCCCTCCTGGGCCTCGGCCTCGGCATGGGCTGGGGTGCCACCGCGCAGCAGCTGCTCGCGCTGGAGGGCCTGATGGTCCTGGAGATCCCCTGGCCGACGATCATCGGTGTCTTCGTCAGCTCGGCGTTCGTGGGACTGTTCGCCGCACTGATCCCGGCGTTCCGGGCGGGCCGGATGAACGTCCTGAACGCGATCGCGACGGAGTAGTAGTTCGGTCTCACCGAGAACCACCGCACACGGGGGTTGCGGGGGACGGGCCCGCCCTGGAGGTTTTCCGCCTCCGGGGCGGGCCCGCGTCATTCTCCGGCCGCCGGGACGGGCGTTATCCACAGGCCCGCCGCGCGGGCGCACATCGTCGTACGCTGGAGACCCCCCGGCCCGCGGCGCGCGTCGGGCCAGTCGTGTTGCCCACCCCTGGACGGAAAAGACCCGTATGAGCCTGCACGGTCTGCTCGACGCCGTAGTCCAAGACGGCGCCCTCGCGGAAGCGATCAGCGCGGCCGCCGACGGCAACCGCATGCACGTCGACCTGGTCGGCCCCCGGCTGCCCGCCCCTTCGCGGTCGCCGCCCTGGCCCGGGACACGGGTCGCCCGGTGCTGGCGGTGACGGCGACGGGCCGCGAGGCCGAGGATCTCGCCGCGGCCCTGCGCTCCCTCCTCCCGCCGGAGGGGGTCGTGGAGTACCCCTCGTGGGAGACCCTCCCGCACGAGCGGCTCAGCCCCCGCAGCGACACCGTCGGCCGCCGCCTGGCCGTGCTGCGCCGTCTGGCCCACCCCCGCCCCGACGACCCCGAGACCGGCCCGGTCTCCGTCGTCGTCGCGCCCGTCCGGTCCGTGCTCCAGCCGCAGGTCAAGGGCCTCGGTGACCTGGAGCCGGTCGCCCTGAGGCCGGGGCAGACCGTCGACCTCGAAGAGATCGTCGACGCCCTCGCGGCCGCCGCGTACGCGCGCGTGGAGCTGGTGGAGAAGCGCGGCGAGTTCGCCGTGCGCGGCGGCATCCTCGATGTGTTCCCGCCCACCGAGGAACACCCCCTGCGCATCGAGTTCTGGGGCGACGACGTCGAGGAGATCCGCTACTTCAAGGTCGCCGACCAGCGCTCCCTCGAGGTCGCCGAGCACGGCCTGTGGGCGCCGCCGTGCCGCGAGCTGCTGCTCACCGAGGACGTCCGCGCGCGGGCGCGGGCCCTGGCCGAACAGCACCCCGAGCTCGGTGAACTGCTCGGCAAGATCGCCGAGGGGATCGCGGTCGAGGGCATGGAGTCCCTCGCCCCGGTCCTCGTCGACGACATGGAGCTGTTGCTCGACGTGCTGCCCAAGGGCGCCATGGCCGTCGTGTGCGATCCGGAGCGGGTCCGCACGCGCGCCTCGGACCTGGTGGCCACCTCGCAGGAGTTCCTGCAGGCCTCCTGGGCGGCCACCGCCGGCGGTGGCGAGGCGCCCATCGACGTCGGCGCGGCCTCGCTGTGGTCCATCGCGGACGTCCGGGACCGCGCCCGCGAGCTGGACATGATGTGGTGGTCGGTGTCGCCGTTCGCCGCCGACGAGGAGCTGGACGCAGACACCCTCAAGCTCGGCATGCACGCCCCGGAGACCTACCGCGGGGACACCGCCAAGGCCCTCGCCGACACCAAGGGCTGGCTCGCCGACGGCTGGCGCACGGTGTTCGTCACCGAGGGACACGGCCCGGCGGCCCGTACGGTCGAGGTGCTGGGCGGCGAGGGCATCGCGGCCCGCCTCGACTCCGACCTCGCGGAGATCTCCCCGTCGGTCGTGCACGTGGCGTGCGGCTCGATCGAGCACGGCTTCGTCGACACGGCCCGCGGACTCGCGGTGCTCACCGAGACCGACCTGACCGGCCAGAGGGCCGCGGGCCGCGAAGGTGCCCGGATGCCGGCCCGCCGCCGCAAGACCATCGACCCGCTCACCCTGGAGCCGGGCGACTACATCGTCCACGAGCAGCACGGCGTGGGCCGCTACATCGAGATGGTGCAGCGCAC
Source organism: Streptomyces sp. CA-179760 (assembly GCF_050937045.1). Lineage (NCBI taxonomy): Bacteria > Bacillati > Actinomycetota > Actinomycetes > Kitasatosporales > Streptomycetaceae > Streptomyces > Streptomyces sp. CA-179760. Next base: position 3,993,734 of record NZ_JBNJLZ010000001.1, on the reverse strand, counting down.
CGTGCAGGGCGCGACCCGCGAGTACCTGGTCGTCGAGTACGCGCCCGCCAAGCGCGGCCAGCCCGGTGACCGCCTCTACATCCCCACCGACCAGCTGGAGCAGATCACCAAGTACGTCGGCGGCGAGGCCCCCACGCTGCACCGCCTGGGCGGAGCGGACTGGACGAAGACGAAGGCCCGCGCCAAGAAGGCCGTCAAGGAGATCGCCGCCGACCTCATCAAGCTGTACAGCGCGCGCATGGCGGCCCCCGGGCACGCCTTCGGGACGGACACCCCCTGGCAGCGCGAGCTGGAGGACGCCTTCCCCTACGCGGAGACGCCCGACCAGCTCACCACCATCGCCGAGGTCAAGGACGACATGGAGAAGACGGTCCCGATGGACCGGCTGATCTGCGGCGACGTCGGCTACGGCAAGACCGAGATCGCGGTCCGGGCCGCCTTCAAGGCCGTCCAGGACGGCAAGCAGGTGGCGGTCCTGGTTCCCACCACCCTGCTGGTGCAGCAGCACTTCGGGACGTTCAGCGAGCGGTACGCGCAGTTCCCGGTCAGCGTGAAGGCACTCTCCCGCTTCCAGACCGACACCGAGGCCAAGGCGGTCCTGGAGGGCCTGCGCGAGGGCTCGGTGGACATCGTCATCGGCACGCACCGGCTGTTCTCGTCGGAGACGAAGTTCAAGGACCTGGGCCTGGTCATCGTCGACGAGGAGCAGCGCTTCGGCGTCGAGCACAAGGAGCAGCTGAAGAAGCTCCGGGCGAACGTCGACGTCCTGACCATGTCCGCGACCCCGATCCCCAGAACCCTGGAGATGGCGGTCACGGGCATCCGGGAGATGTCGACGATCACCACCCCGCCCGAGGAGCGGCACCCGGTGCTGACCTTCGTCGGCCCCTACGAGGAGAAGCAGATCGGCGCCGCCATCCGCCGTGAACTGCTGCGCGAGGGCCAGGTCTTCTACATCCACAACCGGGTCGAGTCGATCGACCGGGCCGCGGCCCGGCTGCGCGAGATCGTCCCCGAGGCGCGCATCGCCACCGCCCACGGCCAGATGTCCGAGCAGGCGCTGGAGCAGGTCGTCGTCGACTTCTGGGAGAAGAAGTTCGACGTGCTCGTCTCCACGACCATCGTCGAGTCCGGCATCGACATCTCCAACGCGAACACACTCATCGTGGAGCGCGGTGACAACTTCGGGCTGTCGCAGCTGCACCAGCTGCGCGGCCGGGTGGGCCGAGGCCGCGAGCGCGGCTACGCGTACTTCCTCTACCCGCCGGAGAAGCCGCTGACCGAGACCGCGCACGAGCGGCTCGCGACCATCGCGCAGCACACGGAGATGGGCGCCGGCATGTACGTGGCGATGAAGGACCTGGAGATCCGCGGAGCGGGCAACCTCCTCGGCGGCGAGCAGTCAGGACACATCGCGGGCGTCGGCTTCGACCTTTACGTACGGATGGTGGGCGAGGCCGTCGCCGACTACCGGCGTCAGCTGGAGACGGGCGAGATCGAGGAGGAGCCGCCGCTCGAGGTCAAGATCGAACTGCCGGTCGACGCGCACGTCCCGCACGACTACGCGCCGGGCGAGCGGCTCCGTCTCCAGGCATACCGCGCCATCGCCTCCGCCAACACGGAGGAGGACGTCAAGGCTGTCCGCGAGGAACTCGTCGACCGCTACGGCAAGCTGCCCGAGCCGGTGGAGAACCTGTTGCTCGTCGCCGGTCTGCGGATGCTCTCGCGCGCGTGCGGCGTCGGCGAGATCGTGCTCCAGGGCACCAACATCCGCTTCGCCCCCGTGGAGTTGCGCGAATCGCAGGAACTGCGGCTCAAGCGGCTCTATCCCGGGACGGTCATCAAGCCGGCGGTGCACCAGGTGCTGGTGCCGCGCCCGAAGACCGCGAAGGTCGGCGGAAAGCCGCTGGTCGGGCGGGAGCTGCTGGGGTGGGTCGGGGAGTTCCTGACGTCGGTGCTGGGGTCCTGACGCCCCGCGCGCGAAGGACCGCCGCCAGCCGGTCGCGCACCGCCGTCTGCGCGGCGATGCGCGCGTCCAGCACGGCGAGGCGCTCGGCGGCGGTCCGCACGGCCTTCTCGGAGGCGGGCCCGGCCATGACATCGCCGTCCAGGCACGGCAGGAACACCCGTACGTCGTCGAGCGTCAGCCCTACGTCGAGCAGTTGCCGGATGTTGCGGACGCGGACCGCCGCGGCGTCGTCGTACAGGCGATAGCCGTTGGCGGCGCGTTCGGAGGTGATGAGGCCCGCTTGTTCGTAGTGGCGCAGGGCGCGCGGGCTCGTGCCGGTCGCCTCGGCGAGTTCGCCGATCCGCATGTGGGGTTCCGCGATGCCCTGCATACGAGGTTCCGCCCTGCCCGTCAGTCTCATGTCGTGTGTCAGTCTCATGTGACGAGCGCGCCGCCGTCCACCGGAAGTACTACGCCGGTGATGAACGAGGCCTGCGGCGAGGCCAGTCGGGCGATCGCCCACGCCACCTCCGCGGGGCGGCCGATCCGGCCGAGCGGCGTGTGGCCGAGCTGCCACGCACGGATCGCGGCGCGCTGCTCGGGGGTGTGACCGGCGTGGTCGCCGATCGGGGTGTCGATCGCCCCCGGCGCCACGGCGGCGACCCGGATCCCCAGCGGGGCGAGCTCCACCGCCCAGCTGCGCGTGAGCACCTCCAGGGCCGCCTTTCCGGCCGCGTACAGGGAGTTGCCGGGCCACCCGCGCTGTCCCACCGCTGTCGTCACGTTCACGATCACCCCGCGGCTCTCCTCCAGCGCCGGGAGCGCGGCCTGGGTGAGCAGGACGGGGGCGAGGAGGTTCGTCGCGAGCTGGGGTTCGACGGCGTCGCGCGTGTACGTACGCAGGGACTGCGTGCTGACGGTGCCCGCGTTGTTCACCAGGACGTCGATACGGCCGTGCCGGTCGAGCGCCGTACGGACGATCCTCTCCGGGCCGCCGTCGGCCGTGATGTCGGCGGCGAGCGGGCTGATGAGGGAAGGGGCGTGGGCGGCGGTTTCGGCGAGGGGCGTCTCGCGGCGGCCGACGGCCACGACGTACGCGCCCTCGTCGGCGAACGCCTGGGCGGTGGCCCGGCCTATGCCGGTACCGGCACCGGTGACGAGCACGGTTCGCGGGGTCTTCGGATCGGGAGATGCCGAGGTCTTCGGATCGGGGGATGCCATGCGGGGATCGTCCGACCCTGACGCCGGTGTCAAGGTCAAGCGCCGCCTGGAAAGCCGCCTGGAGAACTTCGGAAGCCGCCCCAAGGACCTCGGAAGCCGCCCTCAGAACGTCCGAAGCCGCCCGCGGGAGGTGCGTACACGACTCCCCGGACGGCCTCTGAGGGGAGGAGAGGCCCTATTGCTGGTCGGGCCGGTCGCGGTCCCGGTCCATGCCGAGCGAGCCTTCCACCCGCTGCTGCCCGGAGTCGACCTGGTCCTCGTACTTGCCGCCGGTCCGCTCGTTGGCCTTCTGTTCCGCGGTGTCCGAGCCTTGCTTGCCCTTGTGCCGCGCCTGGCTCTTGAACTTGTCGAAGATGCCCATGCAGAACTCCTTCAGAAGGTGACTCAGAACCGACGATACGCGCGAGATGAGATGTATGCCCGTTTAGGCCTGGTGTGGTCTGGACCTCTCTCTCGCTACCGTGGGGCCAGGCACGGACAAGCAGGGAGGGGCGCACGGTGACGCGTCTGAGGGGCGGGGCGGCACTGGCTGTCGCGATGGTGTTCGCCGGTTCGACGCTGGCCGGCTGTGAGGGCCTGGCCCCGCCCGCGGACGGCGGCGGACCCTCCGGTTCCGGAGCGGCGGCCGCCGGTGACGGCCGGTCGGTGAACCCGCTGGACAACCCGGACGGCACGAAGCCGGGGCTGGCGGCGATCACCTCCACCGCCGACCGGGCGAAGGCGCGTGCCCTGATAGAGAAGGTGGCGACGAAGGGGCGCGGCCCCAGGACGGGATACGAACGGGACAAGTTCGGCTACGCCTGGATGGACTCGGCGCCGCGCGACGTTCCCTACTCGCACAACGGCTGTGACTCGCGGAACGATCTCTTGAAGCGCGACGGGCAGGATCTCCGTTTCCGGTCCGGCTCGGACTGCGTCGTCATGGCACTGACGCTGAACGACCCGTACACCGGGAAGGTCATCGAGTGGACCAAGTCCCGTGCGACGAAGGTCCAGATCGACCACGTCATGCCGCTGTCGTACGACTGGCAGATGGGCGCCGCGCGCTGGACGAAGGACAAGCGGGAGTCCATCGCCAACGACCCGCTCAATCTCGTCCCGGTGGACGGCCCGGCCAACGGCTCGAAGGGCGACTCCGGCCCGGCGTCCTGGCTGCCGCCGAACAAGACGATCCGCTGCTCCTACTCGGTGCGCTTCGCCCAGGTGTCCCTCAAGTACGACCTGCCCGTGACGGCGGCCGACAAGGAGATGATGCTGCGGCAGTGCGGGGGGTGAAGGGCTAACGTGCTGCGTCATGACGGTCGATTCGCTCGACGCATTGCGGACCGAGCTCCGGGGCAGGGCGGAGCCCGGGGTCAGAGTGCAGCAACTGCGGGTGCTCCGCCCCCCGGAGGACGATGAACTGCTCGGCGTGCGCGTGCCCGCGCTGCGCGGGCTGGCCCGGGCCCACCGTGACCTGGCGCTGGAGGACGTGGAGGTCCTGCTGCGCAGCCGTGTCCACGAGGAGCGGCTCGCCGGGCTCCTCGTCCTGGCCGAGCGGATGCGGAAGGCGCGCGGGGCGGAGCGTGCGGCGCTGGTCGACTTCTACCTGGCGCACACCGACTGTGTGGACAACTGGGACCTGGTGGACGCTTCCGCGCATGTCGTGCTCGGGCCCTGGCTGGTGGACGGTCCGGCGGACGCCCCGGAGATCCTGGACCGGCTGGCCGCGTCGGCGTGGCTGTGGGACCGCAGGATCGCCGTGGTCGCCACGCTGGCGCTGATCCGCGAAGGGCGCTTCGAGTCGACGCTGCGCCTGGTGCGCGCGCTGTGCCGGGACCCGGAACCGCTGATCCACAAGGCACTCGGCTGGATGCTGCGCGAGATCGGCCGCCGGGACGCGCCCCTGCTGGTGACGTTCCTCGATAGCCATCAGGCCGAACTGCCGCGCGTCACCGTGCGCTGTGCGACCGAACTGCTCCCGGCGGACGAGCGGGCACGATTCGTGCGCACGCGATAGTGCGTACGGCACAGAGGGGGAGCGAAGGATGCCGGCCGGACTCATAGCCCTGGCCCTCGGCGGCTTCGGCATCGGACTCACCGAGTTCCTGATCGCCGGCCTGCTGCCACAGGTGGCGTCGAGTTTCGAGGTGTCCGAGGCGGCCGCCGGGTGGCTGATCTCCGGGTATGCGCTGAGTGTCGCGGTCGGGGCGATCGCGCTGACCGCCGCGACGGCACGGCTGCCCCGCAAGCCGGTCCTGGTCGGCCTGGTCGCGCTGTTCGTCATCGGCAACCTGCTCTCCGCCGTCGCCCCGGACTATTCGGTCATGCTGCTCGGGCGGATCGTGGCGGCGCTGTGCCACGGCTCGTTCTTCGGGATCGGCTCGCTGGTCGCGCGGAGTCTGGTCGCGCCGGAGAGGAAGTCCCGGGCCGTGGCCGTCATGTTCGCCGGGCTGACGGTCGCGAACGTACTGGGCGTGCCGTTCGGCGCGCTGGTCGGTGAACGCTGGGGCTGGCGGGCGGCGTTCTGGGCGGTCACCGCGATCGGCGTGCTCGCGCTGGCGGGAATCGCCGCACTCGTCCCCGGCCGGGCGGGGGAGCAGGGGGCGGCACCGCCCAGCGGCCTGCGCGACCAGCTCCGCGCCTTCCGGTCCTCGCAGGTCTGGCTGACCCTCGCGGCCACCGCGTTGAGCTACGGCGGCATGTTCGGCGCGTTCAGCTACATCGCGTACACGTTCACCGAGGTCAGCGGCTTCGCCCCGGCGGATGTCGCCTGGCTGCTGATGGTGTACGGCGTCGGCCTGGTCGTCGGAAACCTGGTCGGCGGGCGTGCGGCCGACCGCGACCGGGACCGTGCCCTGGTCCTGGCCCTGCTCGGACTCACCCTCACCCTGGCCCTGTTCGGGCTGCTCGCCCACAGCGCCGCGGCGTCCGTCGTCCTGGCGTTCCTGATGGGCGTGACCGGGTTCGCCAGTGTGCCCGGCATGATCACCCGGGTCACCGACGTCGCCCACGGGGCCGCACTCGCCGCCAGTGCCAACGTGTCGGCGTCCAATATCGGCAACGCCCTCGGCGCCTGGCTCGGCGGCCTGGCCATCTCCGTGGGCCTCGGCTACACCGCACCGCTCTATGCCGGCGCCGGGATCGCCCTGACCTCTGTCGTCGTCATGGTCGTCGCCGCACGTCAGGACAGGTCGTCCCGGCCGGCGGATCGGGTCCCCACCAGGTAATTCGATTCCGGGTGTGCGCCCGGACGCCTAACGTGACCGCATGCAGCCGAAGATATCGAGCCTCGCCGACCGCCCGGAGATGCTGGAGCGGGTCGTCGCAATGGCGGACAGCTGGCCGGAGTTCGTGATCCAGGACCTCGTGGGTGCCGCGCACTTCCCCCGGATCGCCGCCGAACTCCCGGAGTACGTCCTGTTCGCCGAGGACGAGCGGGGCGAGGTGGTCGCGAACGCCTACAGTGTGCCCTTCGCTCTCGGAGCCGAGGGCCGTGGTGAACTGCCCCCGGGCGGCTGGGACACGGTCCTCGTCTGGGCCTTCTCCGACCTGCGCCGAGGTGTCCGCCCGGACACGGTCAGCGCGATCTCGGTCTCCATCGCCCCGTACGCACAGGGCCGGGGCCTGTCCGCGGTGATGCTCTCGGCCATGCGCGACAACGCCAGGGCCCGCGGCTTCCGTGAGGTCGTCGCCCCGGTCCGCCCGAGCGCCAAGCACCTGGAACCGCACACCCCCATCGAGGAGTACGCCCACCGCGTACGCCCCGACGGCCTGCCCCAGGACCCGTGGCTGCGCGTCCACGCCCGGGCCGGCGCCACCATCGACTCCGTGGCACCCGCGTCCATGACGGTGGCCGCCGCACTGGCGCACTGGCGCCGCTGGACGGGGCTCCCCTTCGACACCGAGGGCGACGTCGAGGTGCCCGGCGGCCTGGTGCCGGTGCGCTGCGAGCCCGCGCGCGGCTACGCGGTGTACGTCGAGCCCAACGTGTGGATGCGGCACCCATTGTGAGCGCCGGGCGGCGGCGGTGACCGGCGTGAAGTGATCAGCACGACAACGGTTCGGTACAACCCGTGACGGGTTGTCCGTGTCGGGCTATACGCTCGGACTCCCCACCGGGCTCTGTCACTCGCACACCCGTCCCCATCGGCTACACCGGTCCAGGAGCAGTCATGTACGGCCACGGCGCCGCGCCGCCTCCTCGCAGCGCGGTAACGGTCATCTCCCTGCGCGTGCTGTTCGCCGCCGCCGGCTTCCTCACCTGCGGCGTACTGGCCTGCGTACCGCTGTTCCGGGTGGCCGTCCTGCGGGGACGGGGCCTCTACTGGGCGCTGGCCTGGGTGAGTCTTCCCCTGTCCATCGCGTGCTTCGCGGTGATCGGCGTACTGCCGGAGGGCGACTACCGCACCGACATCGCGCTGGCCGTGATGCTGTTGCTCGGCCTGGGCGCCTCCATCTGGTTCCTGATCGTGGACATCGGCCACCACAGCGAGCCACGGCAGTTCACCGGCTACCCGTCGCCGCACGCCCAGCCGTCGCCGCACGCCCAGCCGTCGCCGCACGCTCAGACGGCGACGCACACCCCGTACGGCTATCCGCACCCCGCGCCGCCCTACGCCCCCACGTCCACGCCTGTTCCGCAGCAGCCGCCGCACACACCCGTCGCCGGCGACACCCCACCCCCCGGCCCGGTACCGCCGTCACCCCCCGGCTCGGTACCGCAGCAGCAGCGCCCCGCCCCCGCCCGCATCGACCAGGTACGCGCCGAACTCGACGAACTCAGCGACTACCTGCGCCGCCACGAAGGCGATGGCCACCGGGACGGCACCTCCGAGGGCGGCAGGTGAGCGCGGCGGCAGGACGTGTCGTCGCCGGCCGCTACGAGCTGTCCACGCTCCTCGGCCAGGGCGGCATGGGCCAGGTCTGGACGGGGTACGACCAGCGGCTCGACCGGCGCGTGGCGGTGAAGCTGCTGCGCCCCGACAAGGTGGCCGGGCAGGACGCGGAGGAACTGCGCCGCCGCTTCGTGCGCGAGTGCCGGGTGACCGCGCAGGTCGACCACCCGGGCCTGGTCACGGTGCACGACGCGGGCAGTGAGGGCGAGGAGCTGTTCCTCGTCATGCAGTACATCGACGGTGCCGACCTGGCCGGCCATCTCGCCGAGCACGACCCGTACCCCTGGCAGTGGGCGGTCGCGGTCGCCGCGCAACTGTGCGCCGTGCTCAGCGCCGTGCACGCCGTGCCGATCGTCCACCGCGACCTCAAGCCGCGCAACGTGATGGTGAAGCAGGACGGCACGGTCACCGTCCTCGACCTGGGCATCGCCTCCGTCATGGACACGGACACCACCCGCCTCACCCACACCGGCACCCCCATAGGCTCGCCCGCCTACATGGCCCCCGAGCAGGCCATGGGCGGCGCGGTCGGCCCGTACACCGACCTGTACGCACTCGGCGTCGTCCTGCACGAACTGCTCAGCGGCGACGTCCCCTTCTCCGGCTCCACCGCCCTCGGCGTACTGCACCGGCACCTGTACGAGCCCCCGCTGCCCGTGCGCCGCGTCCGCCCCGAGGTCCCCGAGGCCCTGGAGGCCCTCGTCCTGCGCCTCCTCGCCAAGGACCCGCAGCACCGGCCCGCCTCCGCGCAGGAGGTGTACGAGCATCTGGAGCTGCTCCTGCCCTCGCGCGGGACGCCCACCGGAGCACCCCTCGATCCCACTCGCCCGTTCCTGCGCCCGCACGCCCCCTGGCCGGACCGAGCACGCACCCCGGCGCCCCGGCCCGCGCCCGCCACGCCCGTCACCGAGACGCCCGGGAAGACGGACATCGCCCGCGCTGTCGACGAGGTCAAACGGCTCCTCGGCGAGGGCCGCATCACCCAGGCCGTCGACATCCTCGGCGCGACCCTGCCCGCCGCCGCCGAACAGCACGGCGAGCACTCCCCGGTCGTCCGCACCCTGCGCAAGCAGTACGCGGCGACTCTCCTCGACGACGGGCAGTACCGGCGCGCCCTGCCCGAGCTGCGCCGCCTCGCCGACGAGCGCGCCGCCGAGGCAGGCCAGGCCGACCCGCAGTCCCTGCGCTTCCGCTACGAGGCCGCCCAGTGCCTCGAACAGCTGGGCGAACCGGCCGCCGCGCTCGCCGAGTACCGGGCGGTGCTGCCCTACTACGAGAACCAGTACGTCGCCGCCGGCGGCCCCGAACTCGCGCACGACGTCCGCCGCCGCATCGGCCATCTCCTGCTCGCCCTCGGCGACCGCGGCGCCGCCCACGACACCCTCGCCCGGCTGCTGCACGACGTGGAACGCACCCATGGCCCCGGCCACCCGCTGGGCGCGGAGATCCGCCGGACACTGCAGTGGCTGGGGCAGGTCCGCGGCTAGGGCCCCGGAGCCCGGCCCGGGGCGGCGCGGCGGTGCCGGAAGTCCTGGTGAATCGTTGGTCGAATGGGTTGGCCAGAGCTCGCCCACTGCCTACCATCGATCAACGCAAGACCTTGTGCACCGTCGCACAATCTCCTCAGGAGGTTTCCTTGCACCGCCGTCGCACCGCGCTCGTCCTCACCGCCGCGATCGCCGCAGCGGCGCCCCTCCTCACCGCCTGCGGGAACGACGCGCATCCCGGCGCCGCGGCCGTGGTCGGCGGGCAGCGGATCACCGTCTCCCAGCTGGAGGAACGGGTCGGCGAGGTACGCGCGGCCCAGCGGGAGACCGTGCGGGACGACGCCCAGTACCAGCAGGCCATCGCCCGGACCGGCACCCTCACCCGCGACACCCTGCACACCATGATCCTCGACCGGGTGCTGCACCGCGCCGCCGAGAACGCCGGGGTGACCGTCACCCGCAAGGAGATCCAGGAGATGCGGTCCGGCCTGGAGGAGCAGGCCGGAGGCGCCAAGGCGCTGGAGACGACCTGGCTCCAGCAGTACGGCATCCCGCCGGAGCGCCTGGAGGACAACCTCCGCCTCCAGCTCGAGGCCCAGAAGCTCGCCGAGAAGCTCAACACGGACACCAGCCGCCCCGAGTTCTGGAAGGCCCTGTCCGCCGCCTCCAAGGACCTGAACGTCGACCTCAACCCGCGCTACGGCACCTGGGACGTCCAGAAGAGCAGCCGCGCCGACGCGAGGACACCGTGGGTGCGGGACGTGACGACGGCCCAGACGCAGCCGGGCATGTAGGCCCGCCCCCTCCGCGGGGCCTGTGGACACTCTGACGCCGCCGGGGCCTGTGGACACTCCGGTTCCGCAGGGCCTGTGGATAACTTCGGGGGCTGTCGGCAACGTGGGATAGCTTCGAACCGTGAACGCCAACAGCCCCGAAGCCAACCCGCGACCCGGGCAGGCCAGCCCGCGACCCGAGCAGCCCGCCTCCGCCACGGCCGCCGCCCCCGGCCGCATCCTCCTGCTCACCACCAGCCACCGCGTCGCCCCCGGCCTGCTCTCCTGGCCCGCCTGGCAGGCGCTGCACGCGGCCGACGAGGTGCTGTGCGCCGACGGCACCCATCCGCAACTGCCCTATCTGCGCGAGGCGGGGATCACCGTCGACGAGGCATCCCCAGCCGCGCAGGAGCTGGTCGACGCCTGTGCCGGGGGCCGCACGGTGGTCGTCGTGGCGACCGGCGAGGGCGAGCCGGCCCTCACCGACGGCCTGGCGCGGCTGGCCGGCACCGGCCGCGTCGACATGCCCGAGCTGGAGCTGCTCCCCGCCTCCTACGACCTGCCGGGTGCCCGCCTCCTCGACCTCGTCCAGGTCATGGACCGCATCCGCGCCGAGTGCCCCTGGTCGTCCCGCCAGACCCACAAGGGCCTGGCGAAGTACGGCATCGAGGAGGCCTACGAACTCGTCGAGGCGATCGAGGAGGGCGACCGCGACGAACTGCGCGAGGAGCTCGGTGACGTCCTCCTCCAGGTGGTCTTCCACGCCCGCATAGCCGAGGAGGACCTGGAAACACCGTTCTCCATCGACGACGTCGCCGGCGGCATCGTCGCCAAGCTGATCCACCGCCACCCGCACGTCTTCGGCGACGAGACGGCTACCACCCCCGAGGAGGTCAAGGAGCACTGGCTGCGCACCAAGGCGGTCGAGAAGCAGCGCACCTCCGTCACCGAGGGCATCCCCTCGGCCAGCCCGGCCTGGCCCTCGCCGCCAAGCTGGCCTCCCGGGCACGCACAGCGAACCTGGACATCCCCCTCCCACCCGTAGAAGGCATCGGCTACGACCTCCTCGCCCTGGCGGTCCGCGCCGAGTCGGAGGGCGTGGACCCGGAGGCGGCCCTGAGAGCGGCGGCCCGCGCCTACCGGGACGCGATCAGGGAGACCGAGGGCTGAGAGCGACAGGCGGGAGACGGTGCCCGGCGGGTCAGTCCTGCCAGTCCAGCTGCGCTTCGGGAATCCCGATGGACCGGCCGTGCTCCCGTGCCTGCCGACGCCCTTCCGTCTGACCGCGCGGGTAGCGGAAGACCCGGCCGGCGAAGACCACGAACGCTTCCCCGGCCGTGCTGTAGCTGACGTACCAGCACCCGGAGTCGTCCAGGCAGGCGGCGAGCCTCTCGCCCAGCCGCTCCGCGTCGGCCTCCTCAGCCGCGAAGTCCAGCAGGGTCCACAACCGCGGCTGCCCGGCCGCCGCTCCCTCCACCTCCACCCTGGTGATCTCCGTGACACGCAGCGGGACGCCGGACCGTTCGGCCCCGGCCCGCAGGCTCTCCGCGATCAAGACGCCGTCAGGCATCCGGCCCTCCCTGATCCCGAAGCGGTCAGAGTAGCGATGACCTCTGACAGTGGCGGCCGATGCCGCCGGAGCCGCTGCGTAGGGTCATGGCATGCGACATGAAGTGCCCGGGGTGCCGGAACTGTTCTCGTGGGAGTTCGCCACCGACCCCTACCCCGCCTACGCCTGGCTCCGCGAGCACGCCCCCGTGCACCGGACCAAGCTTCCCAGCGGTGTCGAGGCCTGGCTGGTCACGCGGTACGCCGATGCCAAGCAGACCCTCGCCGACAACCGGCTCTCCAAGAACCCGGCGCATCACCAAGAACCCGCGCACGCCAAGGGCAAGACGGGTATCCCGGGTGAGCGCAAGGCCGAGTTGATGACGCATCTGCTCAACATCGATCCGCCGGACCACACCCGGCTGCGGCGGCTCGTGTCCAAGGCGTTCACACCTCGCCGGGTCGCCGAGTTCGAGCAGCGGGTGCAGGAGCTGACCGACGGTCTCATCGACGGATTCGCGGAGCAGGGGTCAGCCGACCTGATCCACGAGTTCGCCTTCCCGCTCCCCATCTATGCCATCTGCGACCTGCTCGGCGTCCCCCGCGAGGACCAGGACGACTTCCGGGACTGGGCGGGCATGATGATCCGTCACCAGGGCGGACCCCGGGGCGGCGTGGCGCGGTCCGTGAAGAAGATGCGCGGCTACCTCGCCGACCTCATCCACCGCAAGCGGGAGGCGCTCCCCGCCGAACCCACTCCCGGCGAGGACCTCATCTCCGGTCTCATCCGGGCCTCCGACCACGGCGAGCACCTCACCGAGAACGAGGCCGCCGCCATGGCCTTCATCCTGCTGTTCGCCGGTTTCGAGACGACCGTGAACCTGATCGGCAACGGCACCTACGCCCTGCTCACCCACCCCGAGCAGCGCACCCGGCTCCAGGCGTCCCTCGTCGCGGGGGAGACCGGCCTCCTGGAGACCGGCGTCGAGGAACTCCTGCGCTTCGACGGCCCCGTCGAGCTCGCCACCTGGCGTTTCGCCACGCAGCCGCTCACCATCGGCGGACAGCGCGTCGAGGCCGGAGAGCCGGTCCTCGTCGTCCTGGCCGCCGCGGACCGGGACCCGGAGCGGTTCGCCGATCCGGACGTGCTCGACCTCTCCCGCCGCGACAACCAGCACCTCGGGTACGGCCACGGCATCCACTACTGCCTCGGCGCCCCGCTCGCCCGCCTGGAAGGCCAGACCGCCCTCGCCACGCTCCTCACCCGCCTCCCGGACCTGAGGCTCGCGGCCGACCCGGCCGAGCTGAGGTGGCGCGGCGGCCTGATCATGCGCGGGCTGCGGACACTACCGGTGGAGTTCACGCCCGCGCCGGTGAAATACACACATACCCAAAGGTGACACGCCGTCAGTCCTGTGATCTTCACGTGATCTACGCGGCATTAACTTGTGACAAGTGATCGTCTGCCTATACGTTCACCCATCATCGGTGCGGCCCGGGAAAACCCGGCTCCGCGCCGGTCACTGCTGTCTCGCGAAAGGTCTCCGTATGCTCTCCGGGAACGGTCGGCACCGTCGCCCCCGCCAGGCTCCGGCTCTCCTCGTCGCGGCCGGAGTGACCGGCTCCGCCATCGCGATCCCGCTCCTCGGAGCCACCGGCGCCAGCGCGGCCGACGGCACGACCTGGGACCGGGTCGCGGACTGCGAGACCGGTGGCGCCTGGAGCCAGAACAGCGGCAACGGATACTTCGGCGGCCTGCAGTTGTCGCAGGAGGACTGGGAGAACCACGGCGGTCTCGATTACGCCCCGAGCGCCGACCTGGCCAGCCGTTCCCAGCAGATAGCCGTGGCCGAGAGAATCCTCGCCGACCAGGGGGCCGGCGCCTGGCGCACCTGCGGGCTGCTCTCCGGTCTGGAGCAGGACAAGAAGTCGTCCGACTCGGACGGCTCATCCGAGTCATCTGATTCGTCGGATTCATCCGGATTGCTCGACTCTCTCGGGTCGTCCCCTTCGCCGTCCGACTCGCCCTCTTCTGATGAGTCGTCGACCTCGAAGGGCGAATCTTCCAAGTCCGACAATTCGCCCGACTCTGAGGAGTCCACCTCGCGGGGTCAGGAGCCCGACAGCTCCCCGTCGGCGACGCCCGGGAGCGGCGAGTCCGGCAACTCGCGGCAGGGTGACGACTCTTCGACGTCCACCGGGACCGACACCGGCTCCGGCCGTCACCGCGGTCCCAGTGCCGACGAGACCCACACGTCCGAGGACGGCCGTACGGACGAGTCGGGCCGTCACGCCTCGCGAGACGACCGCAGCGACGAGGGCTCCGGCGACTCGTCCGAGGGTGCCTACATCGTGGGCATCGGCGACAGCCTCTGGTCCATCGCCGACTCCCTTGACATCAGCGGCGGATGGCACGAGCTCTACGACGAGAACGAGAAGGCCGTCGGAACCGACCCGAACCTCATCCGCCCCGGTCAGAAGCTCGCGGTCGAGGGCGAAGCGGACGAGAAGTAGCGGTTCGGGCAGTGCGGAAACGGGGGTGGAAGTCGCCCCGAAACCGCGCGAGTTCGCATCATGTTTCGCGGCGAATGTCCCGTTTGATGCCCGTGAGAGATAGATCTCAGAAGCCCTGATCGTCTTTGAAATTCGGCGGATCGCGTGGCTACGGTCGGGACCGCTCGTCACCACGAGCCCCGGCGCCGCAACGCCGAATCCTGCCAGCGGCCGTACGGGAACAGTCGTCGCGTCAAGCGCCGTAGGCAGGAGCGGGGGACCCAAGGTAGGTGCCCGACCGGCCGGTTGTGCCGGAAGGGCTTGGGGTGAAGCCGTGTCCCGGGAGGGGCGCGGCCGGGCAACTCAACCGGCCCGAACCCGACAGCTCACCTCGCAGGCGTCGGTGAGGGGATCCTTCCATGCTGTTTTCCAGCAAGGGCAAGCACCGCCGTCCGTCCAAGGCCAGCCGTGCCATCGCCGTCGCCGGTGTCACCGGCGCCGCTGTCGCCGCCCCGCTGATGGCGGCCGGTGGCGCGTCCGCCGCCACCGCCTCCGAGTGGGACACCGTCGCTCAGTGCGAGGCCGGCGGCAACTGGTCGATCAACACCGGCAACGGCTACTACGGCGGTCTGCAGTTCTCCGCCTCCACCTGGTCCGGCTACGGCGGCACCAAGTACGCCGCCACCGCCGACCAGGCCACCAAGGCTCAGCAGATCGAGATCGGCGAGAAGGTCCTCGCGGGTCAGGGCAAGGGTGCCTGGCCGGTCTGCGGCAAGGGCCTGTCGAACGCCTCCGGCGGTGGCTCCTCCGCTTCCTCCTCGAACGACTCCGGCAGCTCCTCGCAGCAGAGCCAGCAGAGCACCGAGTCCCGCGAGACCCAGCAGCAGCCGGCCTCCCGCTCCGACGAGCGCCCGGCCGCCAAGAAGACCGTCACCACCCCGACCGGCAAGAAGGTCAAGAAGGGCGACGGCGAGTACAAGGTCGTCAAGGGTGACACCCTCAGCTCGATCGCGTCGGACAAGAAGGTCGAGGGCGGCTGGGAGAAGCTGTTCCAGCTGAACAAGGAGATCGTCGAGGACGCCAACCTCATCTACCCGGGCCAGCAGCTGCACCTGAAGTAAGCAGCGGCCCTCCGCCCCCCCCTCAAGGGGGGGGCGGCCCCCGTCCCCACGGGCTCCCCGCCCCGGTGCGTGTTCCCCCGTACGCGCCGGGGCGGGGTCATGTCTGCCGGGCGTCACTGCCGGTCTCTTCCGCGGCTCTTTTCCGCGGCTCTTTTCCGTGACCGTCTTTGTTCCGTTCGGAAACAATTTACTCTCGGTTCTGTCCATGGGGTGGGCGACCCGGTGGCCGATCGGCCCGAGCCGGTTAGGCTCATGTCGCGAGCCACCACGGCCCGCACCTCGCCGGGTCCACGCGACCCGGGTACCCGCGTCACATAAGAAGGAGATGCTCGTGCCGTCCATCGACGTCGTCGTAGCCCGGGAAATCCTGGACTCCCGAGGCAACCCCACGGTCGAGGTCGAGGTCGGCCTCGACGACGGCAGCACCGGTCGTGCCGCCGTTCCGTCCGGCGCCTCCACGGGCGCATTCGAGGCCGTCGAGCTGCGTGACGGTGACTCGAACCGCTACCTCGGCAAGGGTGTGGAGAAGGCCGTCCTCGCGGTCATCGAGCAGATCGGCCCGGAGCTCGTCGGCTACGACGCCACCGAGCAGCGCCTGATCGACCAGGCCATGTTCGACCTGGACGCCACCGACAACAAGGGCTCCCTCGGCGCCAACGCCATCCTCGGCGTCTCCCTCGCCGTCGCTCACGCCGCCTCCGAGGCCAGCGACCTGCCGCTGTTCCGCTACCTGGGCGGCCCGAACGCGCACCTGCTGCCGGTGCCGATGATGAACATCCTGAACGGCGGCTCGCACGCCGACTCCAACGTGGACATCCAGGAGTTCATGATCGCCCCGATCGGCGCGGAGTCCTTCTCCGAGGCCCTGCGCTGGGGCGCCGAGGTCTACCACACGCTGAAGAAGGTCCTGAAGAGCAAGGGCCTGGCCACCGGCCTCGGCGACGAGGGCGGCTTCGCCCCGAACCTCGGCTCCAACCGCGAGGCCCTCGACCTCATCCTCGAGGCGATCAAGGAGGCCGGCTACACCCCCGGCGAGCAGATCGCCCTCGCGCTCGACGTGGCCGCGTCCGAGTTCTACAAGGACGGCGCCTACACCTTCGAGGGCAAGACGCGCTCCGCCGCCGAGATGACCGAGTACTACGCCGAGCTCGTCGACGCGTACCCGCTCGTCTCCATCGAGGACCCGCTGTTCGAGGACGACTGGGACGGCTGGAAGACCATCACCGAGAAGCTCGGCGACAAGGTCCAGCTCGTCGGCGACGACCTGTTCGTCACCAACCCCGAGCGCCTCGCCCGCGGCATCGACGAGAACGCCGCCAACGCCCTGCTGGTCAAGGTCAACCAGATCGGCTCGCTGACCGAGACCCTGGACGCCGTCGAGCTGGCCCAGCGCAACGGCTTCAAGTGCATGATGTCCCACCGCTCCGGCGAGACCGAGGACGTCACCATCGCCGACCTGGCCGTCGCCACCAACTGCGGCCAGATCAAGACCGGCGCCCCGGCCCGCTCCGAGCGCGTCGCCAAGTACAACCAGCTGCTGCGCATCGAGGAGATCCTCGACGACGCCGCGGTCTACGCCGGCCGCAGCGCCTTCCCGCGCTTCAAGGGCTGACCCGGGCTGACCCGTTAAGGGTCAAGCCTTAGCCAGTCGTACGTACGTCCCCGTACTCGGTCCCGTACCGTGTCCGGGGACGTACGCGCGTATGACGGTGCAGCGGGAGAGCGGGGAGACATGGCCGTGAAGGACCGGGACCGTTTCTCCACCGCGACCAGGATCCGGTTGCTCGGCGAGCAGACCGCGGCCCGGGTCTACCGTTCCCAGACCCGGCGCCAGGCCCGCCGCTCCCGGCTGACCGGCCGGGCCGCGCTGCTCGCCCTGGTGATGTGCACGCTGATCGTGGCGCTCGCCTACCCGATGCGGGAGTACGTCTCCCAGGGCGCCGAGATCGACGACCTCCAGCGCGAACAGCAGCAGGCCCGCGAGCGGGTCGAACGGCTGCGCGACCAGAAGGCGCGCTGGCAGGACGACGCGTACGCGGAGCAGCAGATCCGGCAGCGGTTGCACTACGTCATGCCGGGGGAGACG
This sequence comes from Streptomyces sp. CA-179760, assembly GCF_050937045.1. Lineage (NCBI taxonomy): Bacteria > Bacillati > Actinomycetota > Actinomycetes > Kitasatosporales > Streptomycetaceae > Streptomyces > Streptomyces sp. CA-179760. The sequence goes on along the minus strand of NZ_JBNJLZ010000001.1, from coordinate 3,976,180 downwards.
GGATTCATCGTCGTCGACCCGCACGCGGCACGGCAGTCGCACGCCGTGCTCGGGACGGCCGACCGCCCCTGGTACGCCAACGTGTGGGACGGCGTCGACAAGTCCGACGCCTCCGACCGGTGAGCCCGGACGCCAGCCAGATATCTGACTCAAAGAAAGACAGCCTGAAGACAGTCATGGAAACGCCCCCGCCGATCACCCCGCGCACCGAGCCCACCGACGCGGACGTCGAGGCCTTCAAGCAGCAGCTCGGTCGGCCCCCGCGCGGTCTGCGCGCGATCGCGCACCGGTGCCCGTGCGGGCAGCCCGACGTCGTCGAGACGGCACCTCGGCTGCCGGACGGCACGCCGTTCCCCACGCTGTACTACCTGACGTGCCCGCGCGCCGCCTCGGCCATCGGCACGCTGGAGGCGAACGGCGTGATGAAGGAGATGACCGAGCGGCTGGCCTCGGACCCCGAACTGGCGGCGGCGTACCGGGCGGCGCACGAGGACTACATCCGGCGGCGCGACGAGATCGAGGAGCTGAGGAACTTCCCCAGCGCGGGCGGCATGCCCGACCGGGTGAAATGCCTGCACGTGCTCGTGGGCCACTCGCTGGCCGCGGGGCCCGGGGTGAACCCGCTCGGCGACGAGGCGATCGAGATGCTGCCGGAGTGGTGGCGCAAGGGCCCGTGCGTGACGAGCGCGACGACCGCCGAGGAGGACGCCCAGTGACCCGTGTCGCCGCCGTGGACTGCGGTACGAACTCCATCCGGCTCCTGGTCGCCGACGCCGCCCCGGCCACCGGTGAGCTGGTCGACCTGGACCGCAGGATGACCATCGTGCGGCTCGGGCAGGGCGTCGACCGCACCGGCCGGCTCGCACCCGAGGCGCTGCAGCGGACCTTCGCGGCGTGCCGGGAGTACGCCGCGATCATCAAGGAGCACGGGGCGGAGCGGCTGCGGTTCGTGGCGACCTCCGCCTCCCGGGACGCCGAGAACCGCGACGAGTTCGTGCGCGGCGTGCTGGACATCCTGGGCGTCGAGCCCGAGGTGATCTCCGGGGACCAGGAGGCCGAGTTCTCCTTCACCGGCGCCACCAAGGAACTCGCCGGGGGAGACCACCTCCCCAAGCCCTACCTCGTCGTGGACATCGGCGGCGGCTCGACCGAGTTCGTCGTCGGCGAGGACCGGGTGCGCGCGGCCCGCTCGGTGGACATCGGCTGCGTCCGCATGACCGAGCGTCACCTGGTCCGGGACGGCGTGGTGAGCGACCCGCCGTCAAAGGAGCAGATCGCGGCGATGCGGGCGGACATCGAGGCCGCCCTCGACCTCGCCGAGGAGACGGTCCCGCTGCGCGAGGCCCGCACGCTGGTGGGCCTCGCCGGCTCAGTGACGACCGTGTCGGCGATCGCCCAGGAGCTGCCCGAGTACGACTCGGCCGCCATCCACCACTCCCGTGTCTCCCACGAGAGGGTCCGCGAGATCACCGAGTGGCTGCTGCGCTCCACCCACGCCGAGCGCGCGGCCGTGCCCTCCATGCACCCGGGCCGGGTCGACGTGATCGCGGCGGGGGCCCTCGTACTGCTGTCGATCATGGAGCGGACCGGCGCCGAGGAGGTCGTCGTGAGCGAGCACGACATCCTCGACGGCATCGCGTGGTCGGTCGCGTAGGCCGCTTCTGAGCAGGCATGGATCACGTTTGAGCGCGTCCGGGGGGCTCCGGTGAACCCCCCGGCGACAGCTCCCCGGAAAAGTTCGTGAAGTTCTTCACAAGGAATTCGGCCCGCGAGAGCGACAAGAGGGCTTCCGTTGACCCATCCGGGGCCCCAAGGTCTCTTTGAACATGTTCAGAAGCATGGTATGGAGGTGTCGGGGAAGGAGCTCGGAGCGGCACCCCGGTGTGGCCTCACGGAGGCCCTTTCCGCCCAGAGGGGCAGCTCACGCGGCATTGACAACGGCCCGGGGTGCACAAAGGATCCCGGTTGTCACCATGACATGGATCACGCGGGTCGCGGAGGATAACACACACCCTGCCCGAGCTTGTGAAGGGGCGCACGAGCTACCCCCTGGGGCGGGTGGATACTCGATGGCATGAGCACCACGGAGCGTCCCAGGATCCTCGTAGTAGGCGGTGGGTACGTAGGCCTGTACGCAGCTCGGCGTATCCAGAAGAAGATGCGCTACGGCGAGGCGACCGTCACGGTCGTCGACCCCCGGTCGTACATGACCTACCAGCCCTTCCTCCCCGAAGCCGCCGCCGGCAACATCTCCCCGCGCCACGTCGTCGTCCCGTTGCGACGCGTGCTGCCCAAGGCGGAGGTCCTCACCGGCCGGGTCACCACCATCGACCAGGACCGCAAGGTCGCCACGGTCTCCCCGCTGGTCGGCGAGGCCTACGAGCTGCCCTTCGACTACCTGGTGATCGCGCTCGGCGCGGTCTCCCGCACCTTCCCGATCCCCGGCCTCGCAGAGCAGGGCATCGGCATGAAGGGCGTCGAGGAGGCCATCGGCCTGCGCAACCACGTCCTCGAGCAGCTCGACAAGGCCGACTCCACCACCGACGAGGAGATCCGCCGCAAGGCGCTCACCTTCGTCTTCGTGGGCGGCGGATTCGCCGGTGCGGAGACCATCGGCGAGGTCGAGGACATGGCCCGCGACGCCGCGAAGTACTACAAGAACGTGTCCCGCGAGGACATGCGCTTCATCCTGGTCGACGCCGCCGACAAGATCCTCCCCGAGGTCGGTCCCAAGCTCGGCAAGTACGGCAAGGAGCACCTCGAGGGCCGCGGTGTCGAGGTCTACCTGTCCACCTCCATGGACTCCTGCGTCGACGGCCACGTGGTGCTGAAGAACGGCCTCGAGGTCGACTCCAGCACCATCGTCTGGACCGCCGGCGTCAAGCCCAACCCGGCCCTGTCCCGCTACGGCCTGCCCCTCGGCCCGCGTGGTCACGTCGACTGCGAGCCGACGCTCCAGGTCAAGGGCACCGACTACATCTGGGCCGCCGGCGACAACGCGCAGGTCCCGGACCTCGTCGGCCGCAAGGCCGGCAACGAGAACGCCTGGTGCCCGCCGAACGCCCAGCACGCGCTGCGCCAGGCCCGCGTCCTCGGCGACAACGTGGTCTCCGGCATGCGGGGCTTCCCGCAGAAGGACTACGCCCACGCCAACAAGGGCGCGGTGGCCGGTCTCGGCCTCCACAAGGGCGTCGCGATGATCGTCATGGGCAAGGTGAAGATCAAGCTCAAGGGCCGTCTCGCCTGGTACATGCACCGTGGCTACCACGGTATGGCCATGCCGACCTGGAACCGCAAGATCCGCGTCTTCGCCGACTGGACCCTGGCGATGTTCCTCAAGCGCGAGGTCGTCTCCCTCGGCGCGATGGAGACGCCGCGCGAGGAGTTCTACGAGGCCGCCAAGCCGGCCCCGGTCGCCGCCGCTCCGAAGGAGAAGACCGAGGAGAAGGCCAAGGCCTCCTGACCCTTCCCCAGTCACCCGTCTGACGAAGGACCTCCCGCCATCCGTGGTGCGGGAGGTCCTTCGGCGTTGTACGGAACCCCACCGCCGGGTGGGCGAAGTGGCGGTTTTGCTCAGACATGACGCGTGCCGGGGACTGTGGTGAGGCCCCGCAGGTGTTTACGTGGTGTCGGACATTCCGGGATTCCCCGTCACGGAGGTGTACACCATGGCAGACGCCGCGCAGCGGCTGCAGGGCCTCTTCGCACAGTTGCTGGGAGCACCACCCCCGGTGCGCATCCGCGCCTGGGACGGTTCGCAGGCGGGCCCGCCGGGCGCGCCGACCCTGGTCGTACGCAACCGCCGCGCCCTTCGCCGCCTGCTGTGGAAGCCGGGCGAACTGGGTCTGGCCCGCGCCTGGGTGGCGGGCGACCTGGACATCGAGGGCGACCTCTACACCACTGTCGACCTGCTCGCCGGGGACATCTGGGAGCGCGGCGAGGACGCCCGCACCCTCGCCCAGGCCATGCGTGACCCCGAGGTCCGCTCCGCCGTACGCGGGCTCGTCAAGCTCGCCGGGACCCCGCTGCCGCCCGCCCCACCCCCAGAGGAGGCCCGGGCCCCCCGGCGCCACCTGCACACCAAGCGCAGCGACAGACGAGCCATCAGCCACCACTACGACGTCGGCAACGACTTCTACGAGATCGTCCTCGGCCCGTCCATGGTGTACTCCTGTGCCTACTACCGGGACAGCCCGGACGGCTCGGACGCCACCCTGGAAGAGGCCCAGCGCGACAAGCTCGAACTCGTCTGCCGCAAGCTCGGCCTGGGGCCCGGTCAGCGACTGCTCGACGTCGGCTGCGGCTGGGGCTCCATGGCCATTCACGCCGCCCGCGAGCACGGCGTGAGCGTCGTCGGCGTCACGCTCTCGCAGGAGCAGGCCGCCTACGCCCGCAAGCGCGTCGCCGACGAGGGCCTCACCGACCGGATCGAGATCCGCGTACAGGACTACCGCGACGTCCGCGACGGGCCGTACGACGCGATCTCCTCCATCGGCATGGCCGAACACGTCGGCGCCGACCGCTACCTGGAATACGCCGACGGTCTGTACGACCTGCTCAAGCCCGGCGGACGGCTCCTGAACCACCAGATCGCCCGCCGCCCGCAGCGGGACGAGACGACGTACGAGATCGACGCGTTCATCGACTCCTACGTCTTCCCCGGCGGCGAACTCCAGCCCATCGGCGTCACCGTCACGCAGCTGGAGCGCGCCGGGTTCGAGGTGCGCGACGTCGAGTCGATCCGCGAGCACTACGCCCTCACGCTGCGCCGGTGGGTCAGCCGTCTGGAGGCCGACTGGGAGCGTGCCGTCCAGCTCACCGGCCCCGGCCGCGCCCGTGTCTGGCGCCTGTACATGGCTGCCTGCGCGGTCGCCTTCGAGCGCAACCGCATCGGCGTCAACCAGGTCCTGGCCGTACGCGCCCTCGAATCCGGGGAGTCGGACATGCCCCTGCGCGCCCGCACCTGGAACTGACACGGCGAAGGCCCCCTTTCCCGTCGGTTTCCCGTCGGTTTCCCGTCGGTGGGAAAGGGGGCCTTCGCCGTTCTCGCCGCTCCGGGGCGCTACTCCGCCTTGATCGCTTCCAGCATGTTCAGCCGGGCCGCCCGCCGGGCCGGCCACAGCGCCGCGAGGACACCCACGGTCGCGGCCAGCAGCAGGAAGAGACCCATCCGCGCCCAGGGCAGGACCAGTTCGTACGTCGCCATCTTCGTGGCCAGCAACTCACCGGCCGCCCAGCCGAAGAACACGCCCAGACCGATGCCCAGCACCGCGCCGAACAGGGAGATCACCAGGGACTCCAGGCGGACCATCCGCTTGATGCCCTTGCGGTCCAGGCCGATCGCCCGGAGCATGCCGATCTCCTGGGAGCGTTCGAAGACCGACATGGCCAAGGTGTTGATGACGCCGAGGATCGCCACGATCACCGCCATGGCGAGCAGGCCGTAGACCATGTTCAGCATCAGCGTGAACATCTGCGCGATCTCGTTGGTGATGTCCTGCTTGTCCTGGACCTTGATGGCAGGGTTGGTGCCGAGGGCCTTCTCCAGCTTGTCCTGCGTCGCGCCGGACGGGCCGTCGGAGGTCTTCACCATGACCTTCATGTTGTACGGGTCCGACACGTGCGGGGCGAGGACCTTCTCGTCGAGCAGGATGCCGCGCAGGAACTCGTTGCTCTCGTAGGTCCCGGCGACCGTCAGCTTCTGCTTCTCGCCGTCCTCGAAGGAGGCGCTGAAGCTGGAACCGGCCTTCCAGCCGTAGATCTTGGCGGTCTCGCCGTCCACGACGACCTGGTTGCCGCCGACCTTGAAGGAACCGCTGTCGACCTTCGGTCCGGCCAGCTCGCCGATCGCGGCGCCGTTGACGCCGGTGAGGTACTCCGACTGGCCGTCGATCCGGGACTCGGCGTTGAGCATCGGGCTGGTGGCACTGACGCCGTCGGTCTGCCTCAGCTTCTGCTCGACGTCCGGCGACAGCGGGTTGCCGTTCGCCATGGACACCACGTAGTCCGCCTTGACCGACGACGACGCCATCTTCTCGATCGCCTGCTGGAGGCTGCCCGCCATCACCGTCATTCCGGTGATCAGGGTCAGGCCGATCATCAGCGCGGAGGCGGTGGCGGCCGTGCGGCGCGGGTTGCGTACCGAGTTCTGCCGGGCCAGCTTGCCGGAGACGCCGAAGACGCGGAGCAGCGGTGCCGCGGCGGCGATCAGCGGGCGGGACAGCAGCGGGGTCAGGACGAACACGCCGATGATCAGCAGCACCGCGCCGAAGCCCATGGGCATCTGGCCGTCCGAGCCGTCCATCGTCGAGGCCACAAGGACCACCGCGACACCCGCGGCCGAGAGCAGCGCGCCCAGTGTGTTGCGCAGCACCAGCGACTTGGTCGTGGCCTTCGCGTGCAGGCTGTTCATGGCCGCCACCGGCGGGATCTTCGCGGCCCGGCGGCCCGGCAGCCACGCCGCCAGCATGGTCACCAGGATGCCGACCGCGAGCGCGGCGACGATAGTGGCCGGCTTGACGACCAGCGGCCCGTCGGGCACGGTCCCGCCGAACGAACCCATCAGGGAGCGCAGTCCGGCCCCGATGCCGATGCCCGCGACCAGCCCGGTCACGGCGGCGACCGCGCCGACCACGAACGCCTCGATGAGCACCGACCGCGTCACCTGCCGGCGGGAGGCGCCGACCGCCCGCATCAGCGCCAGCTCCTTGGTGCGCTGGGCGACCAGCATGGTGAAGGTGTTGGCGATGATGAACGTGCCGACGAACAGGGCGATGCCGGCGAAGACCAGCAGGGCCGTCTGCATGCCGCTCATCGACCGGGAGATGGACTCCGCCTGGTCGTCGGCGAGCTGCCGGCCGGTGGTGGTCGCGACGGTGCCCTCGGGCATCGCCTTGTCCAGCTCAGCCTTCAGCGCGGTCTGGCTGACGCCCGGCTTCGCCTTGACGACGATCTGGTCGTACACGCCCGGCTTGCCCAGCACCTTCTGGGCGGTCGCCGTGTCGAACAGGGTGAGGCTGCCGCCGGCCGCGACGTTGCCGTCGTCGGTGGTGAAGATGCCGCTGATCTTCGGGGTCAGCACCGGCCCGTCGACCGACATGCGTACGGTGTCGCCGACCTCGTATCCGGCGCGCTTCGCCGTCTCGGAGTCGATGAGGATCTCGCCCGGGCCCTTGGGCGCGTGCCCGCTCGCCAGCGGGTAGCGCGGGTCCTGGGCGCCCCAGTAGTTGCCGCCCTGCGACTGGAAGCCCTCGCCGATCAGCTTGCCGTCCTTGTCGGCGATGGCGGTGAAGCCCTGCACGACGCCGATGGCGGACGCGGCCCCGGGAACCCGCTCGCTCTTGCCGAGGACGGCCTGGTTCAGATCATGGAGCTTGCCGACCCGGTCGCCCTCGGCGTCCTGGTAGTCCGCCGTCATGGCGACGTCGACCTGGTCGAAGCCCTTGGCGGAGCTCTTCTGGAAGGCGTCGGAGATGGTGTTGGTGAAGACCAGGGTCCCCGACACGAAGGCCACGCCGAGCATCACGGCGAGGACGGTCATCAGGAGCCGGGCCTTGTGCGCGAACACGTTGCGCAAGGCGGTACGGAACATGGGTTCTTCTTCTCAGTCCTGTCGGTCCTGACGGGGGATCAGCTGGTGCGGCCCTTGGCGTCGAACGCCTTCATGCGGTCGAGCACCGAGTCGGCCGTGGGGCCGTGCATCTCGTCCACGATCCGGCCGTCCGCGAGGAAGACGACCCGGTCCGCGTAGGCCGCGGCCACCGGGTCGTGCGTCACCATCACCACCGTCTGGCCCAGCTCCCGCACGGAGTTGCGCAGGAAGCCCAGCACCTCGGCGCCGGAGCGCGAGTCGAGGTTTCCGGTGGGCTCGTCACCGAAGATGATCTCGGGCTTGGAGGCCAGCGCCCGCGCCACGGCGACACGCTGCTGCTGACCGCCCGACAACTGCGAGGGCCGGTGGCTCAGCCGGTCCGCCAGGCCGACCATCCGGATGACGGAGTCCAGCCACTGCTTGTCCGGCTTGCGGCCCGCGATGTCCATCGGGAGGGTGATGTTCTCCAGGGCCGTCAGGGTCGGCAGCAGATTGAACGCCTGGAAGATGAAGCCGATCTTGTCTCGGCGCAGCTTGGTCAACTGCTTGTCCTTCAGGGAGCCGAGCTCGGTGTCGCCGATGCGCACCGACCCGGAGGAGAAGGAGTCGAGACCGGCCACACAGTGCATCAGGGTCGACTTGCCGGAGCCGGAAGGACCCATGATCGCGGTGAACTCGGCCTGCCGGAAGTCGGCGGAGACCCGGTCCAGGGCGACCACCTGGGTCTCACCCTGCCCATAGATCTTCGAGAGATCCGCGGCGCGCGCGGCCACGGTGGTGGCCCGGTCGGTGAGGGAAGCGGTGGTCACGGGATGGCGCTCCTGTCGGACGGCGGTGCGGTCGGGGGGACGTGATCCATCGTCCGGGTCCCCTGCCGCCGTGTAGTCACCCGCAGTTCCCGTTCTGGGGGCCGACTTCGGTCTGACCGCGAGCGTCGGTGTCATACCTGGGGATGACGAACGCCCCTGACTGGCCCCGGTGTCGGTGACCCGAGAGGGCCCGATGTCAAGAACAGGTGGAGTGCCCTCGTTCGGGCGGTGAAATTCCGTCATTCCGTATGCGGCGCCCATCGCCGCACGGAAGGCTATTGGCAAGTGCGGATGGCGCGTTCCGCGCGCTGATGCACCCTCAGGCGTCAATAAAATAAGACAACATCGGTCCGTGCTTCCGCTGTTCGGGGGATCCGTCCCGATAGTCTCGGAACCTCGACGCGGAGCCCATGGCCTGCCCGGATGGTGGAATGCAGACACGGCGAGCTTAAACCTCGCTGCCCCTTCGCGGGCGTGCCGGTTCGAGTCCGGCTCCGGGCACCTTCCGACCTCCTGCATGGTTCATTGAAGACTTCACGGCATGACCGTTGACAGCGGGCGCATGCCGTCGGAAACTCACATCGGACAGTAGTGAAAGAATTTTCACCATGCGAACAACGTGAGAGAAGGTGCCCGATGCGCACCACCGTCGGCATCATCGGAGCCGGCCCCGCCGGCCTCCTCCTCGCCCGGCTGCTCCACAACGCCGGCATCGACTCGGTCGTCCTGGAGAGCCGCGACCGTGCCTACGTCGAACGGCGGCAGCGGGCCGGGATCCTGGAGCAGGGCACGGCGGACGTGCTGCGCGCGGCCGGCGCCGGGAAGCGCATGGACCGCGAGGGCCTGCGGCACGACGGCATCGAACTGCGCTTCGACCGCCGACGGCACCGCGTCGACTTCCCCGCCCTCACCGGCGGCCGGTCCGTGATGGTCTACGCCCAGACCGAGGTCTGCAAGGACCTCATCGCCCTCCAGCTCCGGGAAGGCGGCCCGCTGCTCTTCGAGGCGGAGGCGCTGGCCGTGGAGGACGCCGCCACCGACGCCCCGCGCGTCCGCTTCCGGCACGAGGGCCGCGAGGACGTCCTGGAGTGCGAGTACGTCGTCGGCTGCGACGGCTTCTGGGGCGTGGCCCGATCGGCGATCCCGGCCGATCTGACCCAGGTCTTCGAACGGACGCACCCCTTCGGCTGGCTCGGCATCCTCGCCGACGTACCGCCCTCACACGACGAACTCGTCTACGCCCGCCACGACCGCGGCTTCGCCCTCCTCTCCATGCGCTCGCCGTCCGTCTCGCGCCTCTACCTCCAGGTGCCCGACGGCACCGATGCCGGGACGTGGAGCGACGAGGAGATCTGGGGCGAGCTGGAGCGCCGTTTCGAGACCGCCGACGACTGGCGCCTGGAGCGCGGCCCGATCACCCAGAAGTCCGTCACCCCGATGCGCTCCTACGTCCACGAGCCCATGCGGCACGGCCGCCTCTTCCTCGCGGGTGACGCGGCGCACATCGTGCCGCCGACCGGCGCCAAGGGGCTGAATCTCGCCGTCGGCGACGTCGTGACGTTCGCCCGGGCCCTGACGCACCGCGAGGAGACCGGTTCGGCGGAACTCCTGGACACCTATTCGGAGACCTGCCTGCGCCGGATCTGGCAGGCCGAGCGGTTCTCCTACGACATGACGACCCTGCTGCACCGCGCCCCCGGCGCGACCGGCTTCGAGGACCGGCTCCAGCTCGCCCGCCTGGAGCGGATCGCCTCATCCCGCGCCGCCGAGACCGACCTGGCGGAGGGGTACACGGGCTTCCTCTTCGGGTGAGCCGGGAGTGACCCCCTCCGGTGAGGGGAATCACCAAGCCACGTAGCGTGTTGCGCAGCATGACGAGGGAAAGATCCTCCCCAAGCAGTAGGGTCATTCCTTTGCCTACCTATTACTCTTGAGCCAAGGCCACGCCTGGTGGCCATGGAGGAGTGAAATGAGGAGCAGAAACCCGGTCTTCTCGCGACGGGGGTTCAGCCGCGACAACGGCTACGCGGGCTTCAACACCGCGCCGCAGGCCGGGGGTCCCGCTGTCGCCACACAGGGCAACCCGTACGCGCAGCCGACGGGCGACCAGTACGCGCAGAACCCGTACGCGCAGAACCCTTACGCCCAGCAGGACCTGCAGCACGGCGCGCCGCCGCAGGCGCCGGCCACCACCGGCCGGATGACCATCGACGACGTCGTCCTGCGCACGGCGAGCACGCTCGGTGTGCTCATCCTCACCGCGGCGCTCTCCTGGGCCCTGCTTCCGATCGACGACGCCAACATCGGCCGTAGCTACGGCATCGGTATCGGCGCCGCGCTGATCGGCATGGTCCTGGCGTTGGTGCAGTCCTTCAAGCGCAAGGCCTCGCCCGCGCTGATCCTGACGTACGCCGCGTTCGAGGGTGTCTTCCTCGGCGTCGTCTCCAACATCGTCGACAACCGCATCGCCGACGGCGCGGCCATGCAGGCTGTGATCGGCACCATGGCGGTCTTCGCCGGTGTGCTGATCGCCTACAAGGCCGGCTGGATCCGCGTCAACCGCCGCTTCTACGGCTTCGTGATGGCGGCCGCGCTCGGCTTCATCCTGCTGATGACCGTGAACCTGCTGTTCGCGGTGTTCGGCGGCGGTGACGGCCTCGGCTTCCGCAGCGGTGCCATGGGTGTCATCTTCGGCGTCATCGGCATCATCCTCGGCGCCTGCTTCCTCGCCCTGGACTTCAAGCAGGTCGAGGACGGCATCGCCTACGGCGCCCCGCGCGAGGAGGCGTGGTTCGCGGCCTTCGGTCTCACGCTGACGCTGGTGTGGATCTACCTGGAGTTCCTGAGGCTCATCTCGATCCTCAACAGCAACGACTAGTACGGCTCGTACTGACCGTCGCACGCGATAGGGCCCCGGCTTCTGCCGGGGCCCTTCTCGTTGTCCGCGCCTAGAGCAGTTTGCGCGCGGCCCTCCTCAGGTCGTACTCGTGGACGATCGCCTTGGCGTGGCCGTAGGCCAGGTTGTGTTCGTGCCGGAGCCAGCTGACCTTTTCCTCGAAGCGGAAGAGCGCCGGGCCATCTTCGACGGTGCGAAGCCAGTCGGTGATGTCACGACCGGTGCAGTGGGGGATGCGGGCTAGCAGGTTGCGATGGGTCTCTTCGGAGAAGACTTGGGACATCGGCGCCTCCGGACGCTGGGATGTAAGCCGGTCCTTCAGGTCACCGTGCCTGAGTGTTCGCCCGTTGGCAACAGTCCCGGTGCGACGCGTACGCTCGCGGCGTGGTTGATACGACGCCTCTGACCCGTGCGGTGGATCACTTCGCCGATCGTTTGAGGGCCGCGCCCCAGAGCCGGCTGCAGCGGGGCGCTGCCGCCGAGGCTCTCGGGCTGGCCCGGGAGTTGGCCCGGAGGGCGCAGGCTCTCGAGGAGCCGGGCGTGGAGCCTCGGGAGATGCCGGATGCGGGGATGTTTGCTGCCGCAGATCAGATCACCGTGGCAGGGCACGATCTGGCGGTGGTGATTCCCAGTGACGCCGACGTCGATGACGCGGTGAGGGTGGTGGAGGAGGCGCAGAAGCGGGCGGGGGTCTAGCGCCCCGCGCCCCTGAACTACGGGGGGCCGCGCCCCTGAACTACGGGGGGCCGCGCCCCTGAACTACAGGGACGAGATGACCCGGTCCGCCAGGATGTAGACGTTCTCCTCGCCGCACTCGAACGTCAGGGTGTAGGCCCCTGCGATGCCGGAGCCGCCGAGGAGGACGGGGGTCTGGCCCGCGCGCAGGGCCGTGGCGAGGTGTTCCGCGGTTTCCCGGTGGCCCGGGGTCATGCACAGGGTCGTGCCGTCGGCGAAGACGTAGACGTCGAGGGTGCCCAGCGGGCCCGGGCGGACGTCCGTCAGTTCCACGCGGGAGGAGGCCAGCTCCTCCAGGGTGGCGACCGTGCGCTCGTGGTCGTTCACCACGGGCGATTGTGCCGGTACGAAGTCCGGGTGGGAGGGGTGGCGGCGGCGGGCCGCGGCCAGCTCCGGGGACTCGCCGGCCGGTTCCTCGGTGTCCGCGCCGGGCTCGGACACCGGCTCCAGACCCGCGAAATCGGCCTGCCGGGGCAGGAACAGATCGGGGTCGGGCAGACCCAGCAGGGTCGGGGCGTCGGGGGCGTCACGGGTCTCCTGGGCGGCCCAGAACGCCCGCGCCTCGGCGAGCTCCCGCTCCCGCTCCTCGGCCAGCGCGGCCGCGACCGCGGCGCGTATCTCCTCGGCGTCGGCATTGGTGCGGGCGGCCGGCAGCAGCGCACGGGTGGTGGCGGCGCGGTTCTCGGCCAGCGCGGTGTGCAGGGCCGCGACCTGTCGCCGCAGCTGCAGAACGGTGCGCAGGACGGCAACGCCCACGGCGCCCGTGGCGGCCGTGGTGACCAGCAACGCGATCGGCATGGCGCTCACTGACGTACTCCCGGTTCAAAGTCGACCCCCGACTTCCTACATCAGCTTGAAGGGCGGACTAACCAGCTGTCAGTGCGTAAGGTCACCAAACGGACAGGGGTTCCGCCTCGGGGAGGGGGTGTGGCTGCTGTGACCTGCACTTCTCCCTGAGCGGAGGGAGATAGGTCACATCCTGGGGGAGATTGGATCACAAAACGGCCCAGAACCCTGGAGTTTTCCGGGTTCTGGGCCGTCACCTCACAGCCGGTGCTACGGCGGCTACGGTGCGGTGCTCAGCTGAGGCGCTCGATGACCATGGCCATGCCCTGGCCGCCGCCGACGCACATCGTCTCCAGGCCGAACTGCTTGTCGTGGAACTGGAGGGAGTTGATGAGCGTGGTGGTGATGCGGGCGCCGGTCATGCCGAAGGGGTGGCCGACGGCGATGGCACCGCCGTTGACGTTCAGCTTCTCCAGCGGGATGCCCAGGTCGCGGTAGGACGGGATCACCTGGGCGGCGAACGCCTCGTTGATCTCGGCCAGGTCGATGTCGTCGATGGTCAGCCCGGCCCGCTTGAGGGCCTGCTTGCTCGCCTCGACCGGGCCGAGGCCCATGATCTCGGGCGAGAGGCCGGAGACGCCGGTCGACACGATGCGGGCGAGCGGGGTGAGGCCGAGCTCGCGGGCCTTGGTGTCGGACATGATCACGAGCGCGGCGGCGCCGTCGTTCAGCGGGCAGCAGTTGGCGGCGGTGACCAGGCCGTCGGGGCGGAAGACCGGCTTGAGGCCCTGGACGCCTTCCAGGGTGACGCCGGCGCGGGGGCCGTCGTCCTTGGAGACGACCGTGCCGTCGGGAAGCGTCACCGGGGTGATCTCACGCTCCCAGAAGCCGTTCTTGATGGCCTCTTCGGCGAGGTTCTGCGAGCGGACGCCGAATTCGTCCATGTCCTGGCGGGTGACGCCCTTGGAGCGGGCCAGGTTCTCGGCGGTCTGGCCCATCGCGATGTACGGGTCGGGCAGCAGGCCGTCCTCGCGCGGGTCGTGCCAGGTCGAGCCCTCGGACTGGGCGGTGGCGACGGTGCGGGCCTCGGCGTCGGCGAAGAGCGGGTTGTGCGTGTCGGGCAGGCCGTCGGAGCTGCCCTTGGCGTACCGGGACACGGTCTCGACGCCGGCCGAGATGAAGACGTCGCCCTCGCCGGCCTTGATGGCGTGCAGGGCCATGCGGGAGGTCTGCAGGGAGGAGGAGCAGTACCGGGTGACGGTGCAGCCCGGCAGGTGGTCCATCCCCATCTGTACGGCCACGACGCGGCCGAGGTTGTGGCCCTGCTCGCCGCCGGGCAGGCCGCAGCCGAGCATCAGGTCGTCGATGTCCTTCGGGTCCAGCTCGGGGACCTTGGCCAGGGCGGCCTGGACGATCGTGGCGGTCAGGTCGTCGGGGCGGAGATCCTTGAGAGAGCCCTTGACGGCGCGGCCGATGGGGGAGCGGGCGGCTGAGACGATCACGGCTTCGGGCATCACGGCTCCATTGACGTACCGGGTGGTCTGGCTGGGCTGTCTGGCAAGTTACCCGTACGTATGGCCTGGGTCACTGGTGTCGCGGTGTGACCCTGGCCGCAGTTTACTAAGCGCTTGCTTTCCCCGCCTCTCAGGTCGAGGGCGTGGCAGGCGCAGGCTCCTGCTCGGGTACCCGCCGGCGCCGCCTCCGCTTCAGCAGGGCCCAGGGCCCCCGCGACCCGGTCGGCATCGCCGCCGCGACCTCCGTGCCGGCCTCCGAGGCGGCCTCCGCCGCCGCCCTGGCCACCGGCAGGAAGCCCTCGCGGCGGGAGGCGTCCGGGCGCTCCTCCTCGGCCGGCCACAGGCCGAGGGAGGCGCAGACGCTCGGCAGAACCGCCATCGCCGCCGTCGCATAGCCCTCGGCGGAGGGGTGGTAGCTGTCGGGGCCGAACAGCTCGCGCGGATTCTCGGCGAACTCCGGGCCCAGCAGGTCGCCCAGGGACACGGTGCGGCCGCCCTGCTCGACGACTCCGATCGTCTGGGCGGCCGCCAGCTGGCGGGAGGCCCGTCGCGCCAGCCAGCGCAGCGGCTGCCGGACCGGCTCGATCGTGCCCAGGTCGGGACAGGTGCCCACCACGACCTCCGCACCGGCCGTGCGCAGCCGCCGTACCGCCGAGGCCAGGCAGCGGACCGAGCGGGTCGGGGGCATGCGGTGGGTGACGTCGTTCGCGCCGACCATGATCACGCAGATGTCGGGCACCGGATCAGGGTCGGCCAGCACCAGGGCCACCTGGCGGTCCAGGTCGTCCGAACGGGCCCCGGGCGTCGCCACCGTGCGCAACCGCACCGGGCATTCCGCCAGTGCCGCGAGCCCCGACGCCAGCAGCGCCCCCGGTGTCTGCCCGGACCGGTGCACGCCCTGGCCCGCCGCTGTGGAGTCGCCCAGCATGGTCAGCCGCAGCGGCGACTCACCCGTGCCGGCGTACGCACGGCCGTACAGCCCGTCCGCGTTCGGCACGTGACCGGACGTGCCGTTGCCCACCCGGCGCCGCGCCAGATGCACCTCCGCCAGCACCAGACCCACGGCTGCCGCCCCCGCCAGACCGATCCCGCCGCCGCCGTACGCCGCGCCGGCCGCGATCCGCCGGGCCACCCTCGCCCTCGACATGCTCGTCATGCGTCGCCGCCACCTCCTCGAACCCGTACACCCAGTGCTTGCCCCGTACAGGCCGTCGCCCAATCTCAACGCGGAGTGAACGACCGTCACGGACCACGGGCAGCACATAGGCTGGCGGCACCACTCAGACCACTTCTGCGGCATCCGGAGACAACGGTGCAGTTCCACGACTCGATGATCAGTCTCGTCGGCAACACCCCGCTGGTGAGGCTCAACAGCGTGACCCAGGGCATCAGGGCGACCGTCCTGGCCAAGGTGGAGTACTTCAACCCCGGCGGGTCCGTGAAGGACCGCATCGCCCTGCGCATGATCGAGGCCGCCGAGGAGAGCGGCGCGCTCAAGCCGGGCGGCACGATCGTGGAGCCGACCAGCGGGAACACCGGTGTAGGGCTCGCCATCGTCGCCCAGCAGAAGGGGTACAAGTGCATCTTCGTGTGCCCCGACAAGGTGAGCACCGACAAGATCAACGTGCTGCGCGCGTACGGCGCCGAGGTCGTCGTGTGCCCGACCGCCGTGGACCCCGAGCACCCGGACTCGTACTACAACGTCTCCGACCGGCTGGTCCGTGAGACGCCGGGCGCCTGGAAGCCCGACCAGTACTCCAACCCCCACAACCCGCTCTCCCATTACCACTCCACCGGCCCCGAGCTCTGGGAGCAGACGGAGGGGCGGATCACCCACTTCGTCGCGGGCGTGGGCACCGGCGGCACCATCTCCGGGACCGGGCGCTATCTGAAGGAGATCAGCGACGGCAAGGTGCAGATCGTCGGCGCCGACCCCGAGGGCTCCGTCTACTCCGGCGGCTCCGGGCGGCCGTACCTCGTCGAGGGCGTCGGCGAGGACTTTTGGCCCACCGCCTACGACCGGACCGTCGCGGACGAGATCGTCGCCGTGTCCGACAAGGACTCCTTCCAGATGACCCGCCGCCTGGCCAAGGAGGAGGGCCTCCTGGTCGGCGGCTCCTGCGGCATGGCCGTCGTGGCCGCACTGGAGGTCGCCGCCCGGCTCGGCGAGGACGACGTCGTGGTGGTCCTGCTGCCGGACAGCGGGCGCGGCTACCTCAGCAAGATCTTCAACGACGAGTGGATGGCCGACTACGGCTTCCTCGAGGACTCGGGCCCCAGCGCCCGCGTCGGCGACGTCCTCGCCGACAAGGAAGGCGACCGCATGCCCTCCCTCGTCCACATGCACCCGGAGGAGACGGTCGGTCAGGCCATCGACGTGCTGCGCGAGTACGGCGTCTCGCAGATGCCGGTCGTCAAGCCGGGCGCGGGCCACCCCGACGTGATGGCCGCCGAGGTCGTCGGCTCGGTCGTGGAACGCGAGCTGCTGGACGCGCTGTTCAGCAAGAGCGCCTCGCTCGACGACCCGCTGGAGAAGCACATGTCCGGACCGCTGCCCCAGGTCGGCTCCGGCGAACCGGTCGAGGACCTGATGGCCGTGCTGGGCAAGGCGGACGCCGCGATCGTCCTGGTCGAGGGCAAGCCGACCGGTGTGGTCAGCCGGCAGGACCTGCTGTCCTTCCTCGCCAGGACCGGGAAAGCGGCGGCGAACGCCCGGTGAACCACTCGTGAACCGGGTGAACTCGGGGCGTCCATGATCTTCGTGGACTTCGCGGAAGTGGTACGAGCGTGTCACGTTCGCGCAGCACCCGCTTAACACGAGTCCTGCACATTGGTGGGTGTCGGCAGGGCGGGAGCGGCTCCCCGCCCCGGCCGGCACCGTAGGCGTCAAGGACCTCCGGAGCGGCTCCCGGACCTCCATGGACCCTACTGACGCGCCAGCCCGGCCCTGACCAGGCCCGCGTCCCTCGCGGGGACCGCCGTCGTCCCGCCCCCGAACACGGGGGTGCGGCGGTCCCCGCGCATTTTCTTTTCGGCCTCAGCCGACCCGGCTCGTCGCCCAACTCCCCAGCAGTGCCAGGCGCTCCGCCGTCTCCGAGCCCGCTTCCGGTGTGTAGGCGACGATCGTCTGGTCCGGAGCCCCGGGGATCGTGAGGGTCTCGTACGGGAGCGTCAGCAGGCCGGCGACCGGGTGGCGCAGCTGTTTCACTCCGTGGTCGCAGGGCTTGACCAGATGGTCGGCCCACAGGCGGCGGAAGTCCGCGCTGGCGCGCGAGAGTTCGGCGACGAGTTCCCCGGTGGCGGCGTCCCCGGGGTGGTGGCCCGCCTGCAGCCGCAGATGGGCGACCGTCTGGCCCGCGATCGCGGCCCAGTCCGGATAGATCTCGCGGGCGGCGGGGTCGAGGAAGATCCGGCGCGGGATGTTGCGCTCGTCGGAACCGGAACCGGAACCGGAACCGGAACCTGAGCCGGAGCCGCCGAAGTCGAGCAGGGCGTCGGCGAGCGCGTTCCAGCCGAGCACCTCCATGCGGTGGTCCAGGACGTACGCCGGGTTGCGGTCCATGCCGTCGAGGATCAGCTGGACACCCGGGCGCACCCGGGACGCGGCCGGAACGCTTTCCGCCCGGCGGGGCCGGGCGACCGCCCGCAGATACGCGTGCTCCGCCTCGCCCAGCCGCAGCACCCGTGCGACGGCGTCCAGCACGGCGTCCGACACGCCCCCGGATTTCGTCCGGGACGGGTCCCCGGGGCCCCTGCCCTGCTCCAGGCGGACGTAGTAGTCGACGCTCACCCCGGCCAGCTGCGCCACCTCCTCACGGCGCAGACCCGGGACACGGCGGCGGCCGTAGGAGGGCAGCCCCACCTCCTCCGGCTGGATACGGGCGCGCCGCGAGCGCAGGAAATCTCCCAGTTCTCCGTCCATGCCTTCGAGCCTAGGCGCCCCGCACGCGATGAGCCTGGTACTGGCAGACCCAGGAAAAGCGCCCCCCTGGGTACGGCGGCCGAAGACGCCGAGGGTGGGGGACGAGGCCGGGGAGACGCCCCGGCCACCACCGAGGGGATCACCCATGTCGTACGAGAACCTGGCCGGCCGCACCGCCGTCGTCACCGGAGCCGCGAGCGGGATCGGCGAGGCCATCGCCGTCCTGCTGGCCGCCCGGGGCGCACGGGTGGCCCTGCTGGCCCGGCGTGAGGAACGGCTGACGGAGCTCGCCGGGAAGATCCGGGCCGACGGCGGACAGGCCCTGGCCGTCGTCGCGGACGTCACCGACGACGCGTCCGTGGCGGCCGCCGCCGACCGGATCCACACCGAGTACGGGACCGTCGACCTGGTCGTCAACTCGGCCGGCGTCATGCTGCCGCACCCCGTCGACGCCCGGCGCACCGACGAGTGGCAGCGCATGCTCGACACCAACGTCGCCGGCGTGCTGCGGATCACCGGCGCCTTCACCGGCGACCTGGTGGGCGCGGCAGCGGACGGCCGTACGGCCGACATCGTGAACATCTCGTCCATCGCCGCGCACGTCAGCTTCCCGAACTACGCGGTGTACGGCGCGACCAAGGCGGCCGTCACCTATCTGTCGGAGTCCCTGCGCGGCGAGTTCGGGCCGAGGGACGTCCGGGTCACCAACATCGAACCCGGGTTCGTCGAGAGCGAGCTGCTCACCCACATCGGCGACACGGAACTGGCCCGGCAGGTGGAGGAGATGCGGGACCAGGTGGGCGCGCTGTCCGCCGAGGAACTGGCCGACCTGGTGGCCTACGCGACCAGCCGGCCGCGCCGGGTCAATCTGCGGCAGATCGTCGCGCTGCCCACCCGGCAGGCCTGAACGGCGTGCGCGCCCGCTCAGTCCTTCCAGTCGCTGTCCTGGGAGGACCTGCGGCGGCCGAACAGGTCCGGGTTGGTGCGGACGGCCTGGACGAGGTTGACGCCCACGATGCCGGCCCAGGCGACGAGCATGCCGGGCAGCTGGGCCACGCCCCCGCCGATCGCGGACAGCGGCACCGCGAGGACCAGGGAGACGATGCCGAAGCCGAAGCGCTCACCCCAGGAGTCCGTGGGCCGTGGCGACCGGGAGTCCCGGGCCGTCTGCATCTGCTGCTCGGCGAGCTGCCGGCGTACCCGGCGGTCCACCGCGCCGTCGATCCGCTGGTCGACCTTCTCCAGGAACGAGTCGACCAGCGCGGACTCGTACTCCTCGCCCAGCTCCCTGCGTGCGTGCAGGGTGGCGTCGAGTTCCTTCTTCAGCTCGGTGTCCCGCGCGTCCATTCCGGTCATGAGACCCACGGTAGAAAGAAGCGACGCCTGCCGCACTGGGGTTAGCCCCCGTTCCGGGGCGGGGGCGGCCCTCCACTCCCGCTTGCCGGTCTGCATATGCTCATGCAGAATCCTCAGCTACTGAATAGGCGAGGGGGGAGCACGTCATGAGCGTGACCGAGGGCCCTGCCGCGCGGCTCCAGGCGCTCTTCGAGGGCCACCGGCTGACGCCGACCCAGCGGCGCATCGCGCACAGCATGGTGCGGCGGGCCGCCGACGTGCCGTTCCTGTCGAGCGTGGAGCTCGCCGAACTGGCCGGGGTCAGCCAGCCGTCCGTGACCCGCTTCGCCGTGGCCCTGGGCTTCGACGGCTACCCGGCCCTGCGCCGCCATCTGCGCGAGGTCGCCCCGGCCGAACCCGCGGCGGACGCCGGGTCCGTCAACGAGTACCAGCAGGCCGTCGAGGCCGAGATCGAGAACCTGCGGCACCTGGCGGAGGCCCTGGCCGACACCGGGCCCGTGCAGCGGGCCGGGCGCCTCCTCGCGGCCTCCCGTCCGCTCCCCGTCCTGGGCCTTCGGGCGGCGGCCGCCCAGGCGCACGGCTTCGCCTACTTCGCCGCCAAGGTCCACCCCGACGTACGGCTGCTCAACGAGGGCGGCACGATGCTCCAGGACCGCGTCGACGCCGCCGTCCGGGCCGGTGCGACCGCACTGCTCTGTTTCGCACTGCCCCGGCACCCCCGCGAGGTCGTCGACGCCCTCGCCCACGCCAAGGAGGCCGGGCTGACCGTCGTCACGGTCGCCGACTCCGCCTTCGCACCGGTCGCCAAGGTGTCCGACCTGCTGATCCCCGCCGCGGTCGGCACCGGCCTGGCCTTCGACACCGCCTGCGCCCCGATGCTGCTCGGCCGGGTGCTGCTGGAGGCGATGTGCGACGACCTGCCCGAGGCCCAGTCCCGCCTGGAGGAGTTCGACGCCAAGGCGGCGGCGCGGGGCCTGTTCGTGGACTGACGGGACGCCTGCCGCCTTCTCAGACTGGTCTCACGTTGTGTCGCTACCGTGCGGCTCCGGTGGAGCTGGACGGAGGCTGAAGGTGACGCGCGCAGGGCAGGGGCTTGTTCGAGTGGCCGTCGTCGTGCGGGCCGGGGCGGCGCCCCTGGGGTGGCTCGGGGTGTGCGCGGCGGGCATCGGGGTGCTGGTGCCGGGGCTGACGGGGCGCCGGATCGGGGTCCTGGCCGGGGCCGCGCTCTTCATCGTCGCGGCGACCGTGGTCGCCTGCGCTCGCCGCAAGCGCTACGCCGCCCTGGCCGTCTCCGCGTCCCGCGCCGGCAAGCACGACGTACTCCAGGACCGCGCCGTGACGGTACGCGACTGGCGCCGCCACCACCGCTGGTGGCTCCTCCTCGCCTTCCTCACGGCCCTGGCCACCGCCTTCGCCGTCCCGGCCACGGGCGGCCTGCTCCTGGCCGGCTGCGGAGCGGGCCTGCGGCTGAAGGCGGCCTGGCTGGGCCGCCGGGAGCGGGCCGGTGAGGCGCTGCTGTGGGTCCGGGTGGACTGGCTGCGCGGGGGCGCGGGCAGCCCGGCCGGCAAGCCGGTCAGGGGCTACCGCAGCACGGGCATCGCGGCGGGGGACGCGGCCCCGGGCGGGGCACGCAGGAAGTCGCCGACGCTCGTGTAGCAGGGCCGGGCCGCAACGCCCTGCTTTCAAAGGGCGCGGGGAACTGCGCGACCAGCCCCAACGCACCCGCAGACCGGTGACTACGGAGCCCCCCACGGCGACTGCGTGAGCGCCTCCACATGCGCTCCACCAGACTCCGCCACGACCTCCTCCACCGTCTGCGGCTCCCGCACGACCGCGAAGGCCACACCCCCCTCCCCACCCGGACCGAACCCGTAAACCCCAGGCCGGACAAGGGAGTTGTACCCATAGTGATGCGCGAAGTAGTACGCCCCCGTATCCAGCGCGGCCGCATACTCCCCCTGCTCCAGCACCGGCATGGACCGCCCCTCCGCCAGCAGATCCCCCGAGAAACAGGCCGGCCCCGCGACGTCCTGCACCACGACGGGCCCCTCCTTCACCCGCCCCTTCGCGTCATACGCCGCGATCCTCAACGGCCAGCTGTCCGGCGCGTACACCGTCCGCGTGGCGACCTGCACACCGGCATGCGTCACCGCGACCGCCCGCCCGCCGGAGGTCTTCGCGTACTCGACCCGCGCCAGCACCGTGCCGTGCTTGGCCAGCAGCGACCGTCCGAACTCGGTGACCAGCCCGTACCGCCCGTCGAACAGACCCGGCACCTCCTCGGCCAGCGTCCGCGCGTACTGCGCGTACGTAGGCGTCGTCGCCTCCGACGCGAAGTTCACCGGCAGCCCGCCGCCGATGTCGAGCGTGTCGATCTGCCGCCGGCCGATCCGCCCGTTGATCTCCTCGGCGAGCGCGTACACCTCCGCGACCCCCCTGGCCAGCAGTGACAGCGGGATGCCCTGGGAGCCGGTGTGCGCGTGCAGCCGGGTCAGCCACGGGCGGTCCTGGTACGCCCGTACGACCCACTCCCGGGCCCCCTCGTCGCGCAGCGCCACCCCGAACTTCGATGTCGCCGTCGCCGTCGAGGTCGCCTCGATGGAACCCCCGCCGACCTGCGGATTCACCCGGATCCCGAGGGGCGGGCGACCACTGTCGGCGCCGGCGCTCATCAGGCCGTCGATGCGGTCGAGCTCCTGCGGGTTGTCCGCGTTGACGGCGATGCCCAGCGCCAGCGCCTCGCGCAGTTCGGCCGGTGTCTTGGCGGGTGAGTCCAGGACCGTCATCTCCGGGCTCAGCCCCGCCGCCCGCGCCAGCGCCAGCTCGCCCGGGCTCGCCACCTCCGCTCCGATGCCCTCCTCGCGCAGCAGCCGCAGCACCGGCACCAGCGGGGTCGCCTTCACCGCGAAGGCGTGCAGCACGGGCGTGCCCGGTGCCACGACCGCGTCGAACGCCGCCCGCAGCTCCGCCGCCGACTCCCGGATGCCGGTGACGTCCAGCAGCCCGACGACGGGACTGCCGGCCCCGACCAGACCCTGCTCCACGGCGGCCCGCACCGCCTCGTCCCGCCGAGCCGCCCGCCCGGCACCGGAATCGCCCGCCTGAATGTCGTCATCCATGGATCCAGCCAAACATCCAGGGCATCGCCGCGCCGACCCCCCGATGTATTGACTAGTTCTATTCATGAAGCGAGGATGTGAATAGACGTAACAACAGACCGCCGGGAGGCAGACCATGTCAGGACCCCGCCCTGTCCGAGCGCCGCGCGGCACGGAACCGAGCGCCCTGGGATGGCAGCAGGAAGCCGCCCTGCGGATGCTGCAGAACAACCTCGACCCGGAGGTCGCCGAGCACCCCGACAAGCTCGTCGTCTACGGCGGCACCGGCAAGGCGGCCCGCGACTGGCGCTCCTTCGACGCGATGGTCCGCACGTTGAAGACCCTCAAGCAGGACGAGACGATGCTCGTCCAGTCCGGCCGCCCCGTCGGCGTCATGCAGACCCACGAGTGGGCCCCGCGCGTCCTCATCGCGAACTCCAACCTCGTCGGCGACTGGGCCAACTGGGAGGAGTTCCGCCGCCTGGAGGCCCTCGGCCTGACCATGTACGGGCAGATGACGGCCGGCTCCTGGATCTACATCGGCACCCAGGGCATCCTCCAGGGCACCTACGAGACCTTCGCCGCCGTCGCCGCGAAGAAGTTCGGCGGCACCCTCGCCGGGACGATCACCCTCACCGCCGGTCTCGGCGGCATGGGCGGCGCCCAGCCGCTCGCCGTGACGATGAACGACGGTGTCGCGATCTGTATCGACTGCGACCCGCGCGCCATCGAGCGCCGCATCGAGCACCGCTACCTGGACGTGCAGGCCGATTCACTCGACCACGCCCTCCAGCTTGCCACCGAGGCCCGCGACGCCCGCCGCCCGCTGTCCATCGGCGTCCTCGGCAACGCCGCCGAGCTGCTGCCGCGACTGCTCGCCATGGGCGCCCCCATCGACATCGTCACCGACCAGACCTCCGCCCACGACCCGCTGGCCTATCTGCCCCTCGGCCTGGCCTTCGAGGACATGGCCGACGCCGCCGCGAAGGACCCGGCCGGCTTCACCACCCGGGCCCGCGAGTCCATGGCCACGCACGTCGAGGCCATGGTCGGTTTCATGGACGCCGGAGCCGAGGTCTTCGACTACGGCAACTCCATCCGGGGCGAGGCCCAGCTCGCCGGATACGACCGGGCCTTCGCCTTCCCCGGCTTCGTCCCCGCCTACATCCGCCCGCTGTTCTGCGAGGGCAAGGGCCCCTTCCGCTGGGCCGCCCTGTCCGGCGCGGCCTCCGACATCGCCAAGACCGACAAGGCGATCCTCGACCTCTTCCCGGAGAACGAGTCCCTGGCCCGCTGGATCAAGATGGCCGGCGAACGCGTCCGCTTCCAGGGCCTGCCCGCCCGTATCTGCTGGCTGGGCTACGGCGAGCGGGACAAGGCCGGTGAGCGGTTCAACGACATGGTCGCGAGCGGGGAGCTGGCCGCGCCGGTCGTCATCGGCCGCGACCACCTCGACTGCGGATCCGTCGCCTCGCCCTACCGGGAGACCGAGGCCATGCTCGACGGGTCCGACGCGATCGCCGACTGGCCGCTGCTCAACGCGATGGTGAACGTGGCGTCCGGGGCCTCCTGGGTCTCCCTGCACCACGGGGGCGGGGTCGGCATGGGGCGGTCGATCCACGCCGGGCAGGTGACGGTGGCCGACGGCACGAAACTGGCCGGTGAGAAGATCCGCCGGGTCCTCACGAACGACCCCGGCATGGGCGTCATCCGCCATGTCGACGCCGGATACGACATCGCCGACTCGGTGGCCCGGGACAAGGGCGTCCGTGTCCCGATGCGCGAGGGTGACGACGCGTGACGCAGGAACCCGCCGGCCCCCGGCCGGACCCCACCGGCACCTCCTTCCACCGGATGTGGCGCGAGCTGCTCCCCCTCGGCCGCCACCCCGCCTCCGGCGGCTACCGGCGCTTCGCCTGGAGCGGTGTCGACGGTGACTGCCGGGCCTGGTTCGAAGAACAAGCCCTCGCCCGTGGCCTGCGCTACGAGACCGACCGGAACGGCAACCAGTGGGCCTGGCTGGGCGACCCCGCCGCCGGGGACGCCGTCGTCACCGGGTCGCACCTCGACTCCGTGCCGGACGGCGGGGCCTTCGACGGGCCCCTCGGCGTCGTGTCCGCCTTCGCCGCGCTGGACGAACTGCGCGGCCGGGGCGCGCGGTTCACCCGCCCCCTCGGCATCGTGAACTTCGGTGACGAGGAGGGCGCCCGGTTCGGGCTCGCCTGCGTCGGATCCCGGCTCACCGCCGGGCAGCTCACCCGCGAGCAGGCGCACCGGCTCACCGACGGCGAGGGCGTGACACTGCCGCGCGCCATGGAGGCCGCCGGATACGACCCCGACGCCATCGGGCCCGACCCCGACCGGCTCGCCCGGATCGGCGCCTTCGTCGAACTCCACGTCGAGCAGGGCCGGGCCCTGGACCTGTCCGGCGACCGGGTCGGCATCGCCAGCGCGATCTGGCCGCACGGCCGGTGGCGGTTCGACTTCCGGGGCGAGGCCAACCACGCCGGCACCACCCGGCTCGCCGACCGGCGCGACCCCATGCTGTCCTACGCCGAAACCGTCCTCGCCGCCCGCCGTGAGGCCGGACTCGCCGGAGCCGTCGCCACCTTCGGCAAGATCGCCGTCGAGCCGAACGGCGTCAACGCCATCCCCTCCCTGGTGCGCGGCTGGCTCGACTCGCGCGCCGCCGACCAGGACAGCCTGGACGCCGTGGTCGCCGGCGTGGAGAAGGCCGCGGGGGAGTACGCCGCCGCCCACGGCGTGGATCTGGCCGTCGTCCGCGAGTCGTTCACCCCCGTCGTCGAGTTCGATCACGCCCTGCGCGACGAACTCGCCCGCATCCTCGGCAAGGACACCGACCTCACGGTCCCCGTCCTCGGCACCGGCGCCGGACACGACGCCGGGATCCTGTCCGGGAGCATTCCGACCGCCATGCTGTTCGTGCGCAACCCCACCGGCGTCTCCCACTCCCCGGCCGAGTCCGCGACCGAGGACGACTGCGTGGCCGGGGTACTCGCACTCGCAGACGTATGGGAGGGACTGGCGTGCAGGTGACGACAGCGGCCACACGGACGTACTGGCTGGAACACGCCTGGCTCGGCTCGCACGTCGAGCCGGGCGTCGCCCTCGACGTCCACGACGGCCGCGTCACCGCCGTCCGGACCGAGGTCACCGCCCCGCCCCCCGGCGCCGAGATCCTGCGCGGCCTCACGCTCCCCGGGCTGGCCAACGCCCACAGCCACGCCTTCCACCGGGCCCTGCGCGGCACCGCCCAGGTCGGCTCCGGGACCTTCTGGACCTGGCGTGAGGTCATGTACGCCACGGCCGCCCGGCTCACCCCGGACACCTACCACGCCCTCGCCCGCGCCGTGTACGCCGAGATGGCCCTGGCCGGCATCACGGCGGTCGGCGAGTTCCACTATGTCCACCACGCCCCCGGCGGCACCCCCTACGCCGACCCCAACGCGATGGGCGAGGCCCTGATCGCGGCCGCCGCCGAGGCCGGGATCCGCGTCACCCTCCTCGACACCGCCTATCTCTCCTCCGGCTTCGGGCAGCCGCCCTCCGCCCAGCAGCTCCGCTTCTCCGACGGCACGGCGGACGCCTGGGCCGAACGCTGTTCAGTTCTCAAGGAACGGGATCACGCACGGATCGGAGCGGCGATCCACTCCGTACGGGCCGTGCCCGCAGATCAGCTGGCGACCGTCGCGAGGTGGGCCGAGGAGCGGCGGGCCCCGCTGCATGTGCACCTGTCGGAGCAGACCGCCGAGAACGAGGCCTGCCTGGAGATCCACGGGTGCACTCCGACGCAGCTGCTCGCCCTGCACGGTGTCCTCGGGCCGCGCACGACCGGCGTCCACAACACCCACCTCACCGCCGAGGACGTCTCCCTCATCGGCGGCAGCGGGACCGGCACCTGCATGTGCCCCACCACCGAGCGGGACCTGGCCGACGGCATCGGGCCCGCGGCCGCCCTGCAGAACGAGGGCTCCCCGCTCTCCCTCGGCTCCGACAGCCACGCGATGATCGACCTGCTGGAGGAGGCACGCGCCCTGGAGCTGAACGAGCGGCTGCGCACCCGCACCCGAGGTCACTGGACGGCCGCGGCCCTGCTGCGGGCGGCCTCGGCCGACGGGCACGCGGCCCTCGGCTGGGCGGACGCCGGCGTCCTGGAGCCCGGCGCGCTCGCCGACTTCACGACGGTCGCGCTCGACTCGGTCAGAACGGCAGGGCCGCTTCCGCGGCTCGGGGCCGAGACGGCTGTATTCGCCGCGTCGGCAGCAGACGTGTCGCATACGGTCGTGGGTGGTCGGCACGTCGTACGGGACGGGGTTCACGTCCTCGTACCGGATGTGCCGAAAGCCCTCGCGGACGCCGTCGAAGCCCTGCGCGGATGACCGCGGGCCGCCCACCCGCGCGGCCCGCACCCTCGTCCGCCCCCGCCCCCGACCCCACTGCCGACCAGGCCACCAAGGACGCCATGAGCAACGCGACGACCGTCAGCCCCGCCCACTCCGCGAGCACCGCAAGCACGCTCATCACCAACATCGCCGCCCTGGTCACCAACGACCCCTCCCTAGGTGACAATTCCCCCCTCGGACTGGTCCAGGACGCGGCCGTCGTCATCGAAGGCGACCGCGTCGTGTGGACCGGTGATCAAAGCAAAGCACCCGCCACTGACAATCGGGTCGACGCAGGTGGCAGGGCGGTGATCCCGGGCTTCGTCGACTCCCACTCACACCTCGTCTTCGCGGGTGACCGGACGCGGGAGTTCAACGCCCGTATGTCGGGGCGGCCGTACAGCGCGGGTGGCATCCGCACGACCGTCGCCGCGACCCGCGCCGCGAGCGACGCGGAACTCGAGGCCAACGTCACCCGTTACCTCCGCGAGGCGCTGCACCAGGGCACCACCACCTTCGAGACCAAGTCGGGCTACGGCCTGACCGTCGAGGACGAGGCCCGTGCCCTGCGCGTCGCCGCCGCCCACACCGACGAGGTCACCTACCTCGGCGCCCACATCGTCGCCCCCGAGTTCGCCGACGACCCCGCCGGCTATGTCGCCCTCGTCACCGGCGAGATGCTCGACGCCTGCGCTCCGTACGCCCGCTGGATCGACGTCTTCTGCGAGAAGGGCGCCTTCGACGGCGACCAGGCCCGTGCGGTCCTCACCGCGGGCAGGGCCAAGGGCCTGCACCCCCGTATCCACGCCAACCAGCTCTCGTACGGCCCGGGCGTGCAGCTGGCCGTCGAACTGGACGCCGCCAGCGCCGACCACTGCACCCATCTCACGGACGCGGACGTCGACGCCCTCGCGAGCGGCGACACGGTCGCCACCCTGCTGCCCGGCGCCGAGTTCTCCACGCGGGCCGCGTGGCCGGACGCCCGCCGCCTCCTCGACGCGGGTGCCACCGTGGCCCTGTCCACCGACTGCAACCCGGGCTCGTCCTTCACCTCCTCCGTCCCGTTCTGCGTCGCGCTCGCCGTACGGGACATGGGCATGACCCCGGACGAGGCACTCTGGTCGGCCACGGCGGGCGGCGCGGCGGCCCTCCGGCGCACCGACATCGGCCGTATCGCCCCGGGCACGTACGCCGACCTCACGCTCCTCGACGCCCCGAGCCACGTCCACCTGGCCTACCGCCCGGGCGTCCCCCTGGTCACGGGAGTCTGGCGGCGCGGCGAAAGGGTGCTCTGACTTCAGGGGGACAATGCTGTCGCGCGGCAACTGAAGGCCTGTGCCGACGGAGGAGCGGGACGGATGACAAGACACTGGTCGGCACCGCTCGTAGTGAACCTGCTGCTCGGGATCCCGGCAGTGGTGCCGATCTGGTTGCTCTGGTACCTCACGGTGAACTGGCCGCTCGCCGAACTCGGGCTGACGGTGCGGGAACCGACGGAGAACGACGGCATGGCCCTCTGGCTCGTCATCGTCGTCCCGGTCGTGGCGCTGTTCGGCCTGATCTGGTGGCTGGCCAACAGCCCCCTCCGGCGCCGGACGTCGCTGGCTCCGCGTACGTACCGGCTGCTGAGCCTTCTGGCGCCGCTCCTCCCCACGGCCGTCCTGATCCTCATCTCCTGAAGATCACGGCCGCGGCCGGCCCATGACACGCGCCCGGGGGCGGACCGTTCGGTCCGCCCCCGAAGGACACGTCACCCGGCAGGGATCACATGAGGATCACTCCTCGACGGTCAGCCCCTTGCGGAGCCGTACCAGCGTCCGCGACAGCAGCCGCGACACGTGCATCTGAGAGATGCCCAGTTCCTCGCCGATCTCCGACTGCGTCAGACCCGCGACGAAGCGCAGCGACAGGATCTTCCGGTCGCGCGGCGGAAGTTCGGCGATCAGCGGCTTCAACGACTCGACGTACTCGATGCCTTCGAGTCCGTGGTCCTCGTAGCCGATGCGGTCCGCGAGCGCGCCCTCGGAGTCGTCCTCCTCCGGCTGGGCGTCCAGCGAGGAGGCGGTGTAGGCGTTCGAGGCGGCCATGCCCTCGACGACCTCTTCCTTGGACAGGCCCAGGCGCTCGGCCAGTTCCGTCACCGTCGGCGCGCGGTCCAGCTTCTGCGCCAGCTCGTCACCGGCCTTGGCCAGGTCCAGCCGGAGCTCCTGGAGCCGCCGCGGAACGCGCACGGACCACGAGGTGTCGCGGAAGAAGCGCTTGATCTCGCCGACGATGGTCGGCATGGCGAACGTGGGGAACTCGACGCCCCGGGAGAGTTCGAACCGGTCGATCGCCTTGATCAGGCCGATGGTGCCGACCTGGATGATGTCCTCCATCGGCTCACTGCGGGAGCGGAACCGGGAAGCGGCGAACTTGACCAGCGCGAGGTTCAGTTCGACCAGCGTGTTGCGGACGTACGAGTACTCGTGCGTGCCTTCCTCCAGCGCTTCGAGGCGCTCGAAGAGGGTCTTCGACAGAGCCCGTGCGTCGACCGCGTCGACCTGCTCGTACGGGGGGATGTCCGGAAGTCCGGCGAGAAGGTCGTCCTGTGTGACGAGCGTCTCGTCCTGCTCGATGGGATCCAGATGTTCCGGAGGGGGTGTCGACGTCGCTTTCTGGGTACGCGATGCGTCGAGCCGGGGTGACATGATGTCCTCCATCGTTCTCGGCATAAGGCTGCCGGAGCCAATTACGTGCACTGCGGTGTGCGGCGCCTCCAAAGCCGGCCGTGTGTCGGGTACGTGTCCTTACTAGGCCTACCCGCTTTCCCGAGCCCACCGCAAGTGCGTTCTGTGGGCATATGTCCGTTTGTGTGTAGTTGTTCGGGTGTCGAAGCGTGTCGGGAAGGCGTAGTGTTCGAGGGCGTCAACAAGCAGCCTCGACGTCAGGAGAGAGAGACGGCATGGACCGCGGGACGGTCGGCAGCGCACAGTCTGGCCGGCTTCTGGTGGAGGTGCGGGAAGAGGGCTCTAGTGCCGTCGTGACTCCGGCGGGTGAGTTGGATCACCACACCGCCGATTTGTTGCGTGAGCCACTCGAGGACTGCCTCGCCAAGGGATTCAAGCGCCTGGTCATCGACTGCGCGCGCCTGGAGTTCTGCGACTCCACGGGGCTCAACGTGCTCCTCGGCGCCCGGCTGAAGGCCGAGGCCGCCGGTGGCGGCGTGACCCTCGCCGGGATGCAGCCGGTGGTGGCGCGCGTATTCGAGATCACGGGCGCGGACGCGGTCTTCACCGTCCACGACACGCTCGAGGCGGCCCTGGCCGGCGAATCGAGCTGAGCGGCGGTGCGTCGGCGCGCCGAGCCTTGGCCCTCCCTCTGTGACCGACGTCCTATGTCCGTCACGCCGTTCGTGCCGAATCCGGGGGTGTTCCCCCGGGACGCCAGGGCAGGAGACATCCTGAACCTGTTGGCTGCCGGGGTGGCGGGGGCACCGCGAAACCGATACGCCGCGCACTGCGTGACTGACTGTGTACTGAATCTTTTGAATCGTGAACTGGTGAATCGGTGAGGTGAAGCGCTGATGAGCACCACCCGGCCTTACCCGCCGGGCGACCGCGGGCCGGAGCCCAGCGGCGCTTCCGGGGTGTCCGAGGGTGGCGTACCGGCGGCCACTGCGTCCGGCGAGGGCGTGGGCGCGCCGTCCGGAGCCGTGGCGCCGCCGGGGGGCCGGCAGGTGCGCCGGCTGAGCTTCGAAGGGGAGAGCGGTGTCGTTCCCCTGGCCCGAGACTTCACCCGCCAGGCGCTGTACGCGTGGGGCTGGCTGCCCGCCGCCTCCGCCGACCAGCGGGCCGCCGCCGAGGATGTGCTGCTCGTCGTCTCCGAGCTGGTCACCAATGCCTGCCTGCACGCCGAGGGGCCGGACCAGCTCTGGATCACCTGCGACAACAAGGTGATCCGCCTGGAGGTCGCCGACCGGGGCACCGGGCAGCCGGCTCCCCGTAATCCCCACCGGGCGGGACGCCCGGGGGGCCACGGCATGTTCATCGTCCAGCGGCTGTGCCTGGACTGGGGTGTGGTGCGCACGCCGGGGGTCGCAGGCAAGACGGTGTGGGCGGAACTGGGCGCACCTGCCTGACCGGGACCGTCCGCCGGTCCCCACGGATTCCCCGCCGTACATCCCCTCATGCGTCACTCACCACGCGCCGGATCCCCATGGATCCGGCGCGCGCTGTGTCTTCCTTCCTCAAGGCCCCGGGCGTACCTTGACGGCTCGATCTGATACGCCGTCAGGAAACAGGAAGGGGAGTGGCGCCGTGCCGTACCGGAATCGAACCGCCGCGCTCGCGACCGCCGCGGCCCTGGCCGGCTCGGCGGTGCTGATGGCCGCCCCCGTGGCCCGGGCCGAGGTCGTCGACGTCAACTACCAGTGCAAGACGCCGATCGGCGACAAGAGCGCCGTCTCGCCCATCGACATCAAGGGCGTCGAGGACGGCGACGGCTACAAGGTCACCATGTCCTGGCAGAAGGGCGTCTCCTCCAGCCCGGTCGAGCTGGGCAAGGGCGCGATGACCCCGAGCGCCACGATCGCCCTGGGCGGCGCGGACAGCGGCAGCCTGACGGTGACGGGCCCCGCCAACGACGCCGCCATCCCGGCCAACACCCCGATCAAGATCAACGACCTGAGCGGGACGTACACGCCGAAGAAGAGCGGCGAGGTCACCTTCACCGCCGGCGTGCTCACCATCAAGGCGCTCGGTACGACGACCACATGCACCCCGACCAACGACCCGGGCCCGTCCCTGACCCTCGACGTCAAGGCCGCGAGCGGCGGCGGCAGCACCGGCTCGGCCCAGGGCGGCGGCTCCGGATCGGACTCCGGCGCCGGGCTCCCGCAGACCGGGCCCGAGGACTCGGCCATAGCCCTCGGCACCCTCGGCGGAACGGTACTGCTCGCCGGTGCGGCGGGCACCCTGTGGCTGACACGCCGTCACCAGAACGCCCGCACCCGCCACTGAGCATGCCCGGGACGTTTGCGGAACCCGACGCGGTACGCCCGCCCGGGCCATCTGCCGAAACCGGCACCGCCACTCACCGACCGCCCGGGCGGCCACGGCCGTTGGCACGGGTTCGTGCCTACGCCGCTGAGCGCGGGTCGCCGCGCTCACCCGGGCGTCTGCCGGAGCCGGCCGCTCGGGCTGTCGATGCCGTGCGCACGGCCGGGCCGCGGCCGGCGTCGGCGCGCACAGACCCTGGACGTCCGCTGGAGGCGGTTTCTCGCGCGGCCGATGCCGTGCGAGAGCTGGAGGCGACGCCGTGCGCCCGGTCCGGACGCCCGGTGGAGCCGGCCGCCCGGACTGTCGGCGCCGCGCGCACGGCAGGACGCCCGCCGGCGTCGGTTGTCCGGGTCACCGATGCCGTGCGCATGCCCTCACGCCCGCTGAAGGCGACGTACGCAGGCCCCGGAAACCCGCTGGAGCCCGCCGCCCGGGCCGTAGACGCCGTGAGGATGCCCGCACACCCGCCGGAGCCGAGGCCGTTTGCCCGCCCCGGACGACCGATGGAGCCGCCGATGTCTCGTGCCGCGCGCCTTCCGTCCCTGTCGTTGTCGGTTCTGCTCGTGTTTCTGCTGGCTCTGGCGGGCGCCGGGCCCGCCGGGGCGGTGGAGCGGCCCCGGGTCGAGTTGTCCGCGGCGCAGGCGGGGGCGGGCGGGTCGGTCACTGTCAGTGGGAGCGGCTGGCGGGCGCGGGCGCTGTTGACGCTGCTGGTCTGTGGGCAGGCCGAGCCGGACCGGGGCGTGACCGGGGGGAGCAACTCCTGCGCCAACGCCGACGGCCGGGCCGTCACCACCGACGCCGAAGGGCGTTTCCGCCGCGCGCTGCCCGTCGTCGAGCCACCGGTGCCGTGCCCCTGTGTGGTGCATGTGGCTACGGTGACCGGCGCGGATGCCGAGGCCGACGCGGCGCTCCAGGTCGCCGGGCACACGGTCGAGCCGCTGCCCGCGGAACGGGCCGGGGGGCGGCTCTCCCTGCTCGCGGACACCCGGCTGCGCGGCGAGAGCGGGCTGCTGACCTGGTTCGGATCCCCGCCCGCCCGGACCCTGGAGATCACCGTCGGCAACGTCGGCACATCCCCCGTGAAGAACCCCGTCTTCCAGGTCGGCACCGCACACGGCGTGTTCGCCCCGCAGTGGCAGGACCAGCGGTGGCGGGGCACGATCCGGCCCGGCGGCGAGACCCGTATCGAGCTGCCCGTGGAACTCGCGGCCGGGGCGCACGGCGACTACACGGTGTCCCTGAAATACGGCGGCAAGGTCCTCGCCGAACACCCCTGGGGTGTGGGCCGCCCCTGGGGCGTGACCCTGTTCTGGGCCCTCGTCCTCCTGGTCGTACCGGCGGCGGTGTTCCGCGCGGGACTGGCCCTGGTGGACCACCTACGGCCTCGCCGGCCCGGCCACGCGGCCCGCCCGGCCCGTCGTCTGGGGCGGCCCGGGCTGCTGCCGCGCCCCCGAGGGCGAACACCCCCTGCGCCGCCCCGGCTCTGCCCTGGGTCACCCCCGACGCCGGCCCGGAAGACGCGGGGCGGTCCTCCGCGCCGTTCCGAAAGGACCCGACGACGAAGGCCTGACCAGCGCGAACGCACGCGAAAGGGCCGCCGCGTCCCGAGGATGCGGCGGCCCTTCGTCATGGCCCGGCGGGGCGGGTCAGCGGACGTCGCCCATGAGCTCCTTGACCTTCTTGCGGTACATCCACACCGCGCCACCGGCGAGGACGGCGAGCGTCGCCTCCAGAGCCACGATGTTCGTCTTGTTCAGGTCGACCCCGGCGATGGAGAGCAGACCGGTCGTGGCGTCACCGGCGGTGACGGCCAGGAACCAGACGCCCATCATCTGCGAGGCGTACTTCGCGGGAGCCATCTTCGTCGTCACCGACAGACCCACCGGGGAGAGCAGCAGCTCACCGACGGTCTGCGTGAAGTAGATCGCCACCAGCCACAGCGCCGCCGCCTTGTGGCCGCCCTCGGCGATCGACAGCGGGGCCAGGAACAGGAAGAAGGACGCGCCGACCAGCACCAGACCGGAGGCGAACTTCACGATCGTGCTCGGCTCCTTGCCGCGCCGGTTCAGCGCCAGCCAGAACCAGGCGAAGACCGGGGCCAGCGCCATGATCAGGACCGGGTTGACCGACTGGTACCAGGAGACCGGGAAGGCCCAGCCGAGGACGCTGTTCTCGGCGGAGGCGTCGGCGAAGATCGACAGGGTCGAGCCGCCCTGGTCGTAGATCATCCAGAACACGGCCGCGGCGACGAAGAACCAGATGTACGCGGACATCTTCGACTGCTCGGCACGGTCCAGGTCCTTGTCGCGCTTGATGCGGACCAGGACCATCGTCGGGATGATCACGCCCAGCAGGGTCAGCGGGACCAGGATCCAGTTCAGCGTGTAGTGGCCCGAGAGGCCGATGATCGCGTAGAAGACGACCGCGATACCGGCCCAGAGCGCCGCCTTGCGCAGCGTGGACGCCTTCTCCTCGGCGGACAGTGGCGTCGGGACGACGCTGGAGCGCTCGGCCAGGTTGCGCGAGCCGATCAGGAACTGGACGAGACCCAGCGCCATGCCCAGCGCGGCGAGCGCGAAGCCCAGGTGCCAGTCGACGCTCTCACCGATGGTGCCGATGATCAGCGGCGCCGCGAAGGCACCGAGGTTGATGCCCATGTAGAAGACGGTGAAGCCACCGTCTCGGCGCGGGTCGTCCGGTCCGTCGTAGAGCTGGCCGACCATCGTGGAGATGTTGGCCTTCAGCAGACCCGAACCGATCGCGACCAGGCCGAGGCCGGCGAAGAAGGTGCCGGAGGAGGGCAGGGCCAGCGTGAGGTGGCCGAGCATGATGATCCCGCCGGCGATGGCGACCGTCTTGCGCGGCCCCCAGACACGGTCGCCGAACCAGCCGCCGGGCATGGTGAGCAGGTACACCAGCGACACGTACACGGAGTAGATCGCCGTCGCCGTGGCCGCGTCGAGGTGCAGGCCACCCGGTGCCACCAGGTACAGCGGGAGCAGGGCCCTCATGCCGTAGTAGGAGAACCTCTCCCACATCTCGGTCATGAAGAGAGTGGCCAGTCCGCGGGGGTGGCCGAAGAAGGTCTTCTCGGAGCCGGGGATGCCCGGGCGGGCCGAGTCCTTCGTCAGGCTGGACGCCATGGTCGTTCCTTGCTGGTCGGGACGCGCCGCGCGACAGCGGTGGTGCGCCCGGTGGGGGCTGTCGGCACCGGTGCGTACGGCCGTCGCCCCCGACGCCTACGGGGGTCCGCTCCGGGGCACGGAGCGGTGGGCGGTCGCCGGCCCGACATAAAAGAGACCTCCAGGGCGGAGGGCCACAGAAGGTCGCCTAGGGCTACAGACGTCGATTCACCATACGGCAGGACACGGCCGGATATGGAAGGACTTGAGAGGAGGATCACAGGCGCCAGGGGAACCGTGAGCCCTGTTTCCAAGGTCCTTACCAGGATCGCACCCCATAGGCAGAGGTTCGGCAGCGGTTCGTACGCGTTCCCCCGGAACGTAAGAAGCGGGTATGCCAACGGTAAGAATCAAGGCTTCCGGTCACACCCCAGCTCACGGCCTCGCAGGTCTACCATCACCTCATGACCCGAGTACTGCTCGCCGAGGACGACGCGTCCATCTCGGAGCCGCTGGCCCGTGCTCTACGCCGGGAGGGCTACGAGGTCGAGGTGCGTGAGGACGGACCCACCGCTCTCGACGCGGGACTGCAGGGGGGCGTCGACCTGGTCGTGCTCGACCTGGGTCTGCCCGGCATGGACGGTCTGGAGGTGGCCCGGCGCCTGCGTGGCGAGGGCCACACCATCCCGATCCTCATCCTGACCGCGCGCGCCGACGAGGTGGACACCGTCGTCGGGCTCGACGCGGGCGCCGACGACTACGTCACCAAGCCCTTCCGGCTCGCCGAACTGCTCGCCCGCGTCCGGGCCCTGCTGCGGCGCGGCGCCTCCGAGCCGCAGCAGCCGCCCGCCACCCACGGCGTGCGCATCGACGTCGAGTCGCACCGCGCCTGGATGGGCGAGGAGGAGCTCCAGCTCACCGCGAAGGAGTTCGACCTGCTGCGGGTGCTGGTGCGCGACGCGGGCCGGGTCGTCACCCGCGACCAGCTGATGCGCGAGGTCTGGGACACCACCTGGTGGTCGTCGACCAAGACCCTCGACATGCACATCTCCTGGCTGCGCAAGAAGCTCGGCGACGACGCGGCCAACCCCCGCTACATCGCCACCGTGCGCGGTGTGGGCTTCCGTTTCGAGAAGAGCTGAGCCACAGGGCAGGCAGGCACGGGTAACAGGACATGCGCCGCCGACTGATCCAGTCCACGCTCGCCGTGGTGCTGGTCGTGATCGCCGTCTTCGGTGTCTCGCTCGTCATCGTCGAGACCCGGACCATCAGCAACAGCGCCGAGGAACGGGTGGAGTCCGAGGCGGTCCGCCTCGCCAGCATCGTCGACAGCCGGCTCTTCGGGGCCCAGCAGATCGACGCCGAGGTGCTGCGCAAACAGGTCACGCAGGACCGCTACTACGCGGTGATCCGCCTCCCCGGCGAGGCGCCCATCGAGGTCGGCGACAAGCCGTCCGGTGACGTCATCACCGCGACCGCGCCCGGCGAGGAGGGCGAGACGGTCACCGTCCAGGAGCCGCGCTCCTCGGTGACCCGCGAGGTCGGCCGCACACTGCTGATCATCGCGCTGGTCGCACTGCTGGCGGTGGTGGCCGCGGTGCTGCTGGCCGTCCGCCAGGCGAACCGGCTGGCGTCACCCCTGACCGACCTCGCGGAGACCGCCGAGCGGCTCGGCTCGGGCGATCCCCGCCCCCGGCACAAGCGGTACGGCGTGCCCGAGCTGGACCGGGTCGCGGACGTGCTGGACGGCTCCGCCGAGCGCATCGCGCGCATGCTCACCGCCGAACGCCGCCTGGCCGCGGACGCCTCCCACCAGCTGCGGACGCCGCTCACGGCCCTGTCCATGCGGCTGGAGGAGATCACCCTCACCGACGACCCGGCCACGGTGAAGGACGAGGCGACGATCGCGCTCACGCAGGTCGAGCGGCTGACGGACGTCGTCGAGCGGCTGCTGACCAACTCCCGCGATCCGCGCACCGGCTCCGCCGTCACCTTCGACCTCGACGAGGTCATCCAGCAGCAGCTCGCCGAGTGGCGGCCGGCGTACCGCAGCGCGGGCCGGGCCATCGTCAGCTCCGGCAAGAGGCACCTGGAGGCGGTCGGCACGCCCGGCGCGGTCGCGCAGGTGCTGGCCGCGCTGATCGAGAACTCCCTGATGCACGGTGGCGGCACGGTGGCCCTGCGTACCCGCGTCACGGGCAACCAGGCGGTCATCGAGGTCACGGACGAGGGCCCCGGCGTCCCCGCCGACCTGGGCGCACGCATCTTCGAGCGGGCGATCAGCGGCCGCAACTCCACGGGCATCGGCCTGGCGGTCGCCCGCGACCTGGCGGAAGCGGACGGCGGCCGCCTGGAAATGCTCCAGACCAAGCCCCCGGTCTTCGGCCTCTTCCTGTCCCGCACAGCCGCCCAGACGTCGATGACGGACGAGGACGAGCCGATGGTCCGCTGAAGGCCTGAGGCTGTCGTTCGGGTTCGGTACGGCTACGGCACCCGCTGCTTGTTGCGCTCCTGCTCCACCGTCGATCCGGTGTCCGACGCCGACGTCGGGGCCGGGAGCGCGCGGAAGACCCAGGTGCGGTACGACCAGAAACGGAAGAGCGTGGCGACCCCGATGCCGACGAACTTGAAGATGTTGTTCTGCAGCGGGGTGTTCCAGCCGAAGCCGTACGTGGCCGCGTAGAGCACGCCGTTCTCGATGACGAGTCCGATCACGCTGAACAGCAGGAACAGGGACATCTCCCTGGTACGGCCGCTCTTGTCGCGGTTGCGGTACGTGAAGTAGCGGTAACCGACGTAGTTGAAGCAGGTCGCGACGACGGTCGCGATGACGCTCGCGCGCACCACCTGGAGGTCGGTGACATGCCGCACCAGGTTGAACACGAGGAGGTTGACCAGCACCCCGGCCCCGCCCACCGCGCCGAATTTGGCGACCTCGCGAGCGAGCCGTCGGAGCCGAGAGGCACCATGTCCCATGGTCGTGCAGGCCCCCGTCCCTCAGTTGGCGTCAACCCAGCCATGCTAACCACCCTCCCGCGCGATCTTCCTGCGGATACCGGTGGACGGCCGGAGACGGTCCGGTCAGGCCCGGGGAGGGACAGGAAACCAGCCACCTTGGCGCGGCCGATACCCTGAGGGAGTGACGTTTCCGGTAGTCGGCATGGTCGGCGGTGGCCAGCTCGCTCGTATGACACACGAGGCGGGCATCCCGTTGGGCATCAGGTTCAAGCTTCTCAGTGACACCCCGCAGGACTCGGCGGCGCAGGTCGTGAGCGATGTCGTCATCGGCGACTATCGCGACCTCGACACGCTGCGCGAGTTCGCCCGCGGGTGCGATGTGATCACCTTCGAT
This sequence comes from Streptomyces sp. CA-179760, assembly GCF_050937045.1. Classification (NCBI taxonomy): domain Bacteria; kingdom Bacillati; phylum Actinomycetota; class Actinomycetes; order Kitasatosporales; family Streptomycetaceae; genus Streptomyces; species Streptomyces sp. CA-179760. The sequence continues at coordinate 3,937,557 of NZ_JBNJLZ010000001.1, read as the reverse complement.
CACGAACATGTACCCACCGAGCACCTCCGGGCGCTGGAGGCGGACGGCATCCCCGTGCGCCCCGGCCCCGACGCGCTCGTGCACGCCCAGGACAAGGGCGTGATGCGCGCGAAGCTCGACGCGATCGGCGTGCCCTGCCCCAGACACAGGATCGTTTCCGATCCGCAGGACGTGGCGGCCTTCGCTGCGGAGGGCGAGGGCTTCCCCGTCGTTCTGAAGACCGTGCGCGGGGGCTACGACGGCAAGGGCGTGTGGGTCGTCGACTCCGTCGAGGAGGCCGCGGACCCCTTCAAGGCCGGCGTCCCCGTGCTCGCCGAGGAGAAGGTCGACTTCCTGCGCGAGCTGGCCGCCAACGTCGTACGGTCGCCGCACGGCCAGGCCGTCGCGTACCCGGTGGTGGAGTCCCGCCAGGTGGGCGGCGTCTGCGACACGGTCATCGCCCCGGCCCCCGGCCTCGACGAGGACCTCGCGGTCCGGGCCTCCGAGATGGCCCTGAACATCGCCAAGGAGCTCGGGGTCGTCGGGCACCTGGCCGTCGAGCTGTTCCAGACCCGCGACGGTCGCATCCTCGTCAACGAGCTGGCGATGCGCCCCCACAACTCCGGCCACTGGTCGATGGACGGCGCGGTCACCAGCCAGTTCGCCAACCACGTCCGGGCGGTCCTGGACCTGCCCCTCGGCGACCCGCGCCCGCGCGCCGGGTGGACGGTCATGGTCAACGTCCTCGGCGGCGACTACCCGGACATGTACTCCGCGTACCTGCACTGCATGGCCCGCGACCCCCAGCTCAAGATCCACATGTACGGCAAGGACGTGAAGCCCGGCCGCAAGGTCGGACACGTCAACACCTACGGCGACGACCTGGACGAGGTGCTGGAGCGCGCCCGTCACGCAGCCGGCTACCTGAGAGGCACCATCACCGAATGAGCCCTGTTGTTGGCATCGTCATGGGGTCGGACTCGGACTGGCCCGTCATGGAGGCCGCCGCGAAGGCCCTCGACGAGTTCGAGATCCCCTACGAGGTGGACGTCGTGTCGGCCCACCGCATGCCGCGCGAGATGGTCGCGTACGGCGAGCAGGCCGACGGCCGCGGGCTCAAGGTGATCATCGCCGGGGCGGGCGGCGCCGCCCACCTGCCCGGCATGCTCGCCTCGGTCACCCCGCTGCCGGTCATCGGCGTGCCCGTGCCGCTGAAGTACCTCGACGGCATGGACAGCCTGCTGTCGATCGTGCAGATGCCGGCCGGTGTGCCCGTCGCGACGGTCTCCGTCGCCGGTGCCCGCAACGCCGGCCTGCTGGCCGCCCGCATCCTCGCCGCGCACGACGAGGAACTGCGCGGCCGGATGCGCGACTTCCAGCAGGAGCTGAACGACCAGGCCACCGAGAAGGGCAAGCGCCTGCGCTCCAAGGTCGAGGGCTCGGGCGGCTTCGGCTTCGGCGCGGGGAAGTGACGGCGATGACCTCCCTGGAGTCAGCCCGGGAACTCCTGCGCGAGTTCCCGGTGGCCGACGGCCACAACGACCTGCCCTGGGCGCTGCGCGAACAGGTCCGCTACGACCTCGACGCCCGCGATGTCGCCGCCGACCAGAGCGCCCACCTGCACACCGACATCCCGCGGCTGCGCGCGGGCGGCGTCGGTGCGCAGTACTGGTCGGTGTACGTCCGCACGGACTCACCGGACCCGGTCGCGGCCACCCTCGAACAGATCGACTGCGTACGGCAGTTGCTGACCCGCCACCCCGAGGACCTGCGCCCCGCGCTCACCGCCGCCGACATGGAGGCCGCGCGCGGGGAGGGCCGTATCGCCTCCCTCATGGGGGCGGAGGGCGGTCACTCCATCGCCAACTCCCTGGGCACCCTGCGCGGTCTGTACGGCCTCGGTGTGCGGTATCTGACCCTCACCCACAACGACAACGTGGACTGGGCGGACTCCGCGACCGACGAACCGAAGGCCGGGGGCCTCACCGCGTTCGGCCGCGAGGTCGTCCGGGAGATGAACCGGCTCGGCATGCTCGTCGACCTCTCCCACGTGGCGGCGACGACCATGCGGGACGCGCTCGACACGAGCACCGCCCCGGTGGTCTTCTCCCACTCCTCCGCCCGGGCCGTCTGCGACCACCCGCGCAACATCCCGGACGACGTCCTGGAGCGGCTGCCCGCCAACGGTGGCATGGCGATGGTGACGTTCGTGCCGAAGTTCGTGCTCCAGGCGGCCGTGGACTGGACGGCCGAGGCCGACGGGAACATGCGCGCCCACGGCTTCCACCACCTCGACACCACCGCCGAGGCCATGAAGGTCCACCGCGCCTTCGAGGAGCGGCACCCGCGCCCGGTCGCGACGGTGGCGACGGTCGCCGACCACCTGGACCACATGCGCGAGGTCGCCGGCATCGACCACCTCGGCATCGGCGGCGACTACGACGGCACGGCCTTCACCCCCGACGGCCTCGACGACGTCTCCGGCTACCCGAACCTCCTCGCCGAGCTGCTGGAGCGCGGCTGGTCCAAGGCCGACCTGGCCAAGCTGACCTGGAAGAACGCGGTACGGGTGCTGGGCGCGGCCGAGGACGTGGCACGCGGCCTTCAGGCGACCCGGTCGCCGTCCAACGCCACGATCGAGTCACTCGACGAGCCCGACGCGCTCGGCGGCTGAGTCTCCAGGGCGGGGTAGTCGGTGTAACCGGCCGCCCCGCCTACGTACATGAAGTACCGGTCGCGCATCTCGTTGAGCGGCGCCCCGAGCCGCAGCCGGGTCACCAGGTCCGGGTTGGCGAGGAACGGCCGGCCGAGGGCGATCAGGTCCGCCCCGGCCGCCAGCAGCGCCTCGGACGCCCGCCGCACACCCTCGGTGGTGACCTCCCTCAGCACCGGGTTGGCGATGATCACCCCGGGCCATGCGGCGCGCACCTTCCGGAACACCGTGGCGCCCGGGTCGGCGTACCCCAGGTGCAGAAAGGCGAGCCCCAGCCCGCCGAGCCGCTCGGCGAGCGCCGGGTAGAGCTCCTCGGTCTCGCCCTCCGCGATGCCGTTGACGGTGTTGCCGGGGGAGACTCTGAGTCCCACGCGCTCGGCGCCGATCTCGGCGGCCACGGCCTCGGTCACCTCGGCCGTGAACCGGATCCGGGCGGCGACCGGTCCGCCGTAGCCGTCGGTGCGCAGGTTGGTGTTGGCGGCCAGGAACTGGTGCAGGAGATGGCCGTTGGCGGAGTGCACCTCCACCCCCTCGAATCCGGCGTCGATCGCGTTCCGCGCGGCCTTGGCGAAGTCGGCGACGGTGGTGCGGATGTCCTCGGCGGTCATCTCCCTCGGCACCACGGCAGGCCGGTGGCCCTCCGGGGTGAAGATCGTCTCGGGGAGCGCGACGGGCGAGGGCGCGACCGGGGTCAGTCCGCTGGTCGCCGGGTGGCCGACCCGCCCACCGTGCTGGAGCTGCAGGAACATCCGCCCGCCCGCGTCCCGTACGGCGTCCGTGACCTGCCGCCAGCCGGCCACGTGCGCCGGGCTGTGGACGGCGGTGACGTTCGGATACGTCTGCCCGACCGGGTTCGGTGTCGAGGCCTCGGCGATGATCAGCCCGGCCGAGGCGCGCTGGGCATAGTACGTGGCCATCAGCGGGGTCGGGGTGCCGTCGGCCTCGGCCCGGTTGCGGGTCAGGGGCGCCATCACCAGACGGTTGGGCAGGTCAAGCCCGGGGAGACGAGCCGGTTCGAAGAGTGCTGTCGTGTGCTGCGTCATGCCCTTACGCTAGAACCTGACACTGATGTCAGAATCAAGTGCGGGAGTGGACGTGCGGATCGGTGAACTGGCCCGGCGTACCAACGTGAGCGAGCGGTCGCTGCGCTACTACGAGAAGCAGGGCATGCTCTCCGCCGAGCGGACGCCCGGCGGGCACCGGGAGTACCCGGAGGCGGCCGTGGACCGGGTCATCCGCATCCAGGAGCTGTTCGCGGCGGGGCTGTGCAGCGAGAAGATCGTCCAGCTCCTGCCGTGCATGCGGGACGCGGACGGCGGCCCCTCGGCCCGCGCCACCCCGACCCTGGTCGCCAACCTCACCGCCGAGCGCGCCCGCATCGACCGGATGATCGCCGACCTGGTCCGCTCCCGGGACACCCTGGACGAGGTGATCGACGCGGCCCGGCTGCCCTGAGCGCCCGCCGGCCCGGGCCGGGGCCGTACGCGGAGGCCGTACGCCGGGGCCGTACTCCGAACGCCCCGCTCACCAGGAACGGCCCCTCGCTCCGTGCGACGGTGACCGTACGTCACGAGCACCGTACGGAGCCGCCATGGCAGATCTCCAGCACGACCTGCGCCCCACCGCCGCGACCGGCGAGTTCGACGATCTGGCTGAGCCGTACCCCGACGAGGGCGTCGAGGGGGTCGTCGAGGCGGAGCCCTACGAGCCCGTCTCCGATCCGGACGACGCGCCCCTGACCCGGGCTCACGCCGTCCTCGCCGCCCACCCCGTCGCCGACGGGTACAACGGACTGCCCTGGGCGCTCAAGCGGCTGTCCTACTACGACCTCGAGGACGGCGAGAGCACCGTCGACACGGACGTGCCCCGGCTGCGCAGCGGCCACGTGGGCGCGCTGTTCTGGTCGCTGCACCTGCCCGAGGGCCTCGACGGCGACCGGGCCGTCGGCGCCACCCTGGAGCAGCTCGACCTGGCGAAGTCCATCGTCCGCACCTGCGACGAGGGCCTGCGGCCCGCCTCTACGGCCGGGCAGGTCGCCGACGCCCGCAACTGCGGCCGCGTCGCCGTGCTCCTCGGTCCCGCCGGGGCCTCGGCCGTGGGCGACTCGCTGGGCACCCTGCGCCAGCTGCACCTCCTCGGCCTGCGCGCCCTGACGCTGACCGGCGTCTCCTGGGCGAGCGACGCGGGGCTGACCCGGTTCGGCGAGGAGGTCGTGCGCGAGATGAACCGGCTCGGTGTCATCGCGGACCTCTCCGGCGCCCCGGAGCAGACCGTCCGCCGTGTGCTGAGCCTCTCCCGGGCACCCGTGCTGTTCAGCCGCTCCGCGGCCCGCGCGATCCGCCCCCACCCGGTCAACCTCCCCGACGACCTGCTGGCGGAGCTGGGCGCCGCCAAGGGGCTGTGCCTGGTACCGCTGACGGCCGAGCAGACCGGCCCGACCGTCCGTGACGTCGCCGACCACCTCGACCACATCCGTGCCGTGGCCGGAGCGCAGTGCGTCGGACTGTCCGGCACCTACGACTCCGGTTCGGCCCATCCGCAGGAACTCGGCGACGTCTCCTGCTACCCGAGGCTGATCGCGGAGCTGCTGCGGCGCGGCTGGGACGAGGGTGATGTCGCCCTCCTGACCTGGGGCAACGTCCAGCGCGTCCTACGCGGGGCCGACTTCACCGCACGCGCCGCACAGCAGCGCCGCGCGCCGTCGAAGGCGACGATCTCGGAGCTGGACGGGTAGCCGTCCTGCCCTTCCGTCTCCTGCGCCTCCGCGAGGTCAGTCGTGCGCGATCCGGCAGAGGCAGAACGGGTGTCCCGCCGGGTCCGCGTAGACCCGGAAGTCCTTCTTGACGTCGTCCTCCTTGTCCAGCACCCGCGCTCCCAGCGCCAGCACCCGCTCCTCGGCCGCGTCGATCTCCTCCCAGGTCGCGCCACCGTCGAAGTCCAGGTGGAACTGCTGGGCGTTGCGGTCGGAGCGGGGCCACTCCGGCGGGGTGTACCCGGGCGAGCGCTGAAAGGCGACCCGGGGCCCGCCGGGGAGGCGCAGCACCACCCAGTCGGGGTCGTCGTCCTCGGGGGTGCCGCCGCCGACCCCCGCGTAGAAGCGGGCCAGCCCGCGCGGGTCGGGGCAGTCGAGGACCACGGAACGGAAATGTGCCACGGCGGACATGACGTCTCCCGGTGTCAGCAGGCGCAGAGGCAGAACGGGTGCCCGGCCGGGTCGGCGTAAACCCGGAAGGTCCGGGAGCGGTCCTCGGTGTCCAGCGGCTTGGCACCGAGCGCCAGCACGCCCTTCTCGGCCGCGTCCAGGTCCTCCACGTCCAGGTCGAGGTGGAACTGCTGCGAGCCGTCGGGCGACGGCCACGCCGGCGGTACGAAACCGGGAGCGGCCTGGAAGGCCAGCGGTGTACCGCCCGGCACCTTCAGGTCGACCCACTCGTCCTGCCCGTCGCTCGCGACCTCCGGCGTTCCGCCGAGCACCTCGGCGTAGAAACCGGCGAGTGCGAGCGGGTCGGGACAGTCCAGGACGACGACACCCAGCTTGGCGAGAGTCATGACTTCCTCCTCTGAGTCGCGGTTACCGTCAGAGTCGGGTAACCAGTAACCGTTACCGCATACTCCCCTATTGGCGGTAACCTCGCAAGAGAAAAGGCGAGAGGTACGGTCCAGCCATGACGGAGAGATCGCCCGCGCCCGGCGGCCTGGCCCTGGTCGAGGCCCTGGTGAACACGCTGGACATCGAGTCGGGCGCCGACAAGCTGGACTCGCCCGAGGGCCGGGCGCGCTTCGGCATCACACCGGACGAGACGGACCGGGCCCGCGCCCTGCGCGAGTCCCTGCGCGCGACCCTCCTCGCCCATGCCGGCCACCCGCCGCACCGCGAGACGCCCCCGCTCGGCGACCTCTTGGCCGAGGCCCCGCTGATCGTCACGGTCGACCCGGCGGACGGCTCGGCCGCCCTGACCCCCGCCGGCGACCACTCCCTGCACGCCCGCGTGGCCGCCGCTGTCGCCGAATCCCTGGCCGCGGGCACCTGGACCCGCCTCAAGGCCTGCGAGGCCCCCGACTGCCTCTGGGCCTACTACGACCGCAGCCCGGCGGGCCGGGGCCGCTGGTGCTCGATGCAGGTGTGCGGGGCTCGCGCGAAGATGCGCCGTTACCGGGCGAAAGGGATGTGACCCGCCCGCGCACGGGCCCGGTGGGGCAGAATGCACGGTGACGCCGGTTCGGCCGACTGAGCCTCGGCCGAACCGGCGTCACCCTTCCTCACGCATCGTCAGGCCTTGGGTCGCCCCATCGCGCGGTACGTCCAGCCGGCCTTGCGCCAGCGGGCCGGGTCGAGGGCGTTGCGCCCGTCCAGGATGAGACGGGTCGTCGCGACCTCGCCGAGGGCCTCGGCGTCCAGCTCCCGGAACTCCCGCCACTCCGTCAGATGCAGCACTATGTCGGCGCCCCGGACGGCCTCCAGCGCCGAGTCCGCATAGCCGAGGGTCGGGAAGACACTGCGGGCGTTGGCCATGCCCTTGGGGTCGTAGACCGTGACCTGGCCGCCCTGGAGGTGGATCTGCCCGGCGACGTTCAGCGCGGGGGAGTCCCGGACGTCGTCCGAGTCCGGCTTGAACGTCGCGCCCAGCACCGCCACCCGCTTGCCGAGGAACGGCCCGCCGCCCAGCGCCTGCCGTGCCAGCTCCACCATCTGCCCGCGCTGGCGCATGTTGATGGAGTCGATCTCCCGCAGGAAGGTCAGCGCCTGGTCCGCGCCCAGCTCACCGGCGCGCGCCATGAACGCCCGGATGTCCTTCGGCAGACAGCCGCCGCCGAAGCCGATCCCGGCCCGCAGGAACTTCTTGCCGATCCGGTCGTCGTAGCCGATGGCCTCCGCCAGCTTGGCCACGTCACCGCCCGCGGCCTCGCACACCTCCGCCATGGCGTTGATGAAGGAGATCTTCGTGGCGAGGAAGGAGTTCGCCGAGGTCTTCACCAGCTCGGAGGTCGGGAAGTCGGTCACCACGAACGGCGAACCCTCCGCGATCGGCGTGGCGTACACCTCCCGCAGCAGCTTCTCGGCACGCTCGCTGCGCACACCCACCACGAGCCGGTCGGGATGCAGCGTGTCGTCGACCGCGAAGCCCTCGCGCAGGAACTCCGGGTTCCAGGCCAGCTCGGCGTCCTCGCCGGCGGGCGCGTGCGCGGCCAGGTAGGCGGCGAGGCGGTCCGCGGAGCCCACGGGCACGGTCGACTTGCCCACGACCAGGGCCGGCCCGTGCAGATGCGGGGCGAGCGAAGCGATCGCGGAGTCCACGTACGACATGTCACAGGCGTACTCGCCGTGCCGCTGCGGAGTGTTCACGCAGACGAAGTGCACATCCCCGAACGCCCCGACCTCGGCCCAGTCCCGGGTGAAGCGCAGCCGCCCGCTGGAGCCCTCGATACCGGCGACGTGCTTGCGGAGCAGCTCGTCGAGACCCGGCTCGTACATCGGGGCCTCGGCGCGCTCCAGCTTCTCGATCTTCTCGGGCACCACGTCGAGGGCGAGGACCTCGAAGCCCAGCTCGGCCATGGCCGCCGCGTGTGTCGCGCCGAGATAACCGGTGCCGATCACGGTGATCTTGAGGGCCATGCGTGCTCCAGGGGTATACGGCATGCGGTGCGCGCCCGAGCATAGCCGGGGCATGGGAACGCGCTTCACCGGGCAACTTCTCCGCTGTCGTCTAGCTCACGTATCACTCCGGGGGGCGACCCCATAAACTTTTGATTACTTAACGGTAGTTAGCGTCAGCATCGCAGCGTTTTGGAGCGTGAGAGACCTTGGCCGGATCGGCTGACTTCGACCTGTACCGCCCGTCCGAGGAGCACGACATGCTCCGCGACGCCGTCCGCTCGCTGGCCGAGGCGAAGATCGCGCCGTACGCCGCCGCGGTGGACGAGGAAGCCCGCTTCCCGCAGGAGGCGCTCGACGCACTGGTCGGCAACGACCTGCACGCCGTGCACGTACCCGAGGAGTACGGCGGGTCGGGCGCGGACGCGCTGGCGACCGTCATAGTGATCGAGGAGGTCGCACGCGTCTGTGCCTCCTCCTCCCTCATCCCCGCGGTGAACAAGCTGGGCTCGCTCCCGGTGATCCTCTCTGGCTCCGAGGACCTCAAGAAGCGGTACATGACCCCGCTCGCCAAGGGCGACGGCATGTTCTCGTACTGCCTGTCCGAGCCGGACGCCGGCTCCGACGCCGCCGGCATGAAGACGAAGGCCGTCCGCGACGGCGACCACTACGTCCTCAACGGCGTGAAGCGCTGGATCACCAACGCGGGCGAGTCCGAGTACTACACGGTGATGGCCGTCACGGACCCGGCCAAGCGCTCCAAGGGCATCTCGGCCTTCGTCGTCGAGAAGTCCGACGAGGGCGTCTCCTTCGGCGCCCCCGAGAAGAAGCTCGGCATCAAGGGCTCGCCGACCCGCGAGGTCTACCTCGACAACGTCCGCATCCCCGCCGACCGCATGATCGGCGAGGAGGGCACCGGCTTCGCCACGGCGATGAAGACCCTCGACCACACCCGCATCACCATCGCCGCCCAGGCCCTCGGCATCGCGCAGGGGGCGCTGGACTACGGCAAGGGCTACGTCCAGGAGCGCAAGCAGTTCGGCAAGCCGATCGCCGACTTCCAGGGCATCCAGTTCATGCTCGCCGACATGGCCATGAAGATCTCGGCCGCCCGCGCACTGACCTACCAGGCCGCCGCCGCCTCCGAGCGCGGCGACGCCGACCTCACCTACCTGGGCGCCGCCGCCAAGTGCTTCGCCTCGGACGTGGCGATGGAGGTCACCACGGACGCCGTCCAGCTCCTCGGTGGGTACGGCTACACGCGCGACTATCCGGTGGAGCGGATGATGCGCGACGCCAAGATCACCCAGATCTACGAGGGCACGAACCAGGTCCAGCGCATCGTCATCGCCCGCAACCTGCCGTAAGGCCCTCGGCACCGCCGCTCCCCATCACCGGTCGCCCTCCGCCCGTTCCGCCGGGCCGGAGGGCGACCGTCGTTCCGGGACAGCACACCAAGACGCACGCATGGCGGATTCCTTCCCTCCGCCCCATGGCGGCCGGCGCCGCGCAGGCGTAGGACGGAAGGCACGTGGGCCGACCCCCGGCCCTCACCGCCCCCCGGAGGAAGTCATGACCCAGCAGCCCGCCACCGCGACCCCGCTGAGCAAGGAGATGCAGGACTGTGTCCAGGCGTGCATGGCCTGCCACAGCGTGTGCGAGGAGACCATGAGCTCCTGCCTGCAGATGGGCGGCCCGGCCCAGATGCAGATCATGCGCGCCGTCATGGACTGCGCCGAGATGACGCGCATGTGCGCCGACATGATGATGCGCCGCTCGCCGCTGTCGGCCGAGATGTGCGCGATGTGCGCCAAGGCCTGCGACATGTGCGCCGAGGCGTGTATGTCCATGCCGGACGACGACCAGATGATGCGCTGCGCCGAGGCGTGTCGCCGCTGCGCCGAGATGTGCCGCTCGATGTCGGCCGCCGCGATGTGAGGATCGCCTCACAGAAGAAGGGGGCACCCGCCCGGGTGCCCCCTTCTTCGCAGCTGCACGCGCTCAGTTGCTCGAGACGGTGACCGCGTCGTCGTTCTTCAGCTGGTTCACCAGCGTCTTCACCTTGGCGGTGTCCCACTGGAGGTTGCCGTTCGCGGAGTTGCCCGAGATCGGCATGTTCATCGACTTGCCCTCGCCGCCGCTGACGCCCTTCATCGCCCAGAACATGGACGCCAGGTCGAACAGGCCCATGTCCTTGTCGACCACGAGGGAGTCCAGGCCCGCGCCCATGGTCGGGTACAGCTTGAACGGGTTGAGGACCGTGCTCGGCGTGGCGACCTGGTTGGCCAGGGCCGACAGGAACTTCTGCTGGTTCTTCGTACGGTCCAGGTCGGAGCCCTTGAGGGCGTAACGGGTGCGGACGAAGGCGAGCGCCTGCTCGCCGCTCAGCGTCTGCTTGCCCTTCTTGAAGTCCGCGCCGGACTTGGTGTCCTTGATGTCCTGCGGAATGTCCATCTCGACGCCGCCGACCGCGTCCACGATGCTCGCGAAGCCGCCGAAGCCGATCTCCACGTAGTGGTCGATGTGCAGGTCCGTGTTGGCCTCGACGGTACGGACCAGCAGCTCCGGGCCGTCCTCCGCGTACGCCGCGTTCAGCTTCGTCTGGCGGCCCGTGCCGGGGTAGACCTTCCCGGAGTCGGATCCCTTGAAGGACGGGATCGTGACGTTCGAGTCACGCGGCAGCGAGATCAGGGTCGGGGCACCGCTTCCGGTGTGCAGGATCATCATCGAGTCCGTGCGCTTGCCCTCGGCGGAACCGGTGCGGAGTCTCTTCTTCTCCTCGGCCGACATGCCCGCTCGGCTGTCGGAGCCGACGATCAGATAGTTCGTGCCCTCGCCCGCCTCCGGCCGCTCGATGACCTGCGACAGGTCGACGTCGCGGTTGAGCTTGGAGTCGGCCCAGAAGTACGTGGCGACGCTCGTCACCACCAGCACCGTCACCAGCGTGATGGTCGTCACCTTGATACGGCGGCGCCAGTTCGGGGCGGGACGCGGCTCGTACATGCCGTCGTCGCCCGGTCCGCCGGGGCCTCTGCCACCGGGTGAGCCGTAGACCTGGCCGGTGTTGTAGCCGCTGTCGTAGCCGTCGCCGGAACCGCCGTAGCCGCCGTCGACGTAGGACGGCTGCTGCGGTACTCCGCCGCCGTACGGCGGCGCCCCGCCGTAGCCGGCCTGCCCGGGCGACGGCGCCGGGCCACGGCGGACCTGCCGCATGGCGCGGGCGCTCTCGGGCTGTGCGCTCGAGCTTCCGCGTCCGTAGCGGTTGCCGCGGTTGTCGTCGGACCGCCCCTCGGGCCAAGTGTTCATGCGCCCCAGTGTGCAGGTCCCTGTAGTGCGCCATACAAGAGTCGTCGGAAAATCAGAGCACGGCTGTGGCGAAGCTGACACAAAACGTCCCCATACCGCCTCGGCATAGGGTAGGGGCCATGACAGACCAGGCCCCAGCTGCGGATTCCGGCAGTACGGATATCCCGGGCAAGCCGACTTCGGCGTCCCGCACCACCCTCAGCCACATCATGACCCACAACGACACGAACCTGCTGGGGACGGTGCACGGCGGGGTGATCATGAAGCTGGTCGACGACGCGGCGGGGGCCGTGGCCGGGCGGCACTCCGGCGGGCCCGCGGTCACCGCGTCGATGGACGAGATGGCGTTTCTGGAGCCCGTCAGCGTCGGTGACCTCGTTCACGTCAAGGCGCAGGTCAACTGGACCGGCCGGACGTCCATGGAGGTCGGCGTCCGGGTCCTGGCCGAACGCTGGAACGAGTCCGCCCCGCCCACCCAGGTCGGCTCCGCCTACCTCGTCTTCGCGGGGGTCGACGCCGACGGCAAGCCCCGCCGGGTGCCACCGGTTCTCCCGGAGACCGAACGCGACAAGCGCCGCTACCAGGAAGCCCAGATCCGCCGCACCCACCGCCTGGCCCGCCGCCGAGCGATCATGGAGCTGCGGGAGAAGCGGGCGGCGGAGGGGTTCGAGGACTGAGGGGCCCGGCCTCTCCTCCTCCTGCAAGAGCTTCTACGAGCACGCCACCTCGTCGCCCCGCACCACCACGCCGGACGCGCCCTGCCCCGCCTCCTCCGCCCGCACCTTGCGTACGCGTTCGAAGTCCGTGCCCGCGATGACCTTCAGGGTCGCGCCCATGCCCGGGACCGCTCGTAGTTCGCTGCCCGGCAGCGCTGCCGCGAGGGACTTGGCGGAGCGGTCCCAGCGGGGGTCGTAGACGACGACCGTCCGCTTCACGTCGGGGGTGGCGGCGTTCACCGGGGCCCGGGTCGTACGGAAGCCGGTCGCGACCAGCGCCGCGTCGACCCGGCGGCCGAGGCCGGGCGTGGGGGTGCCGTTCTCCACCTGGACGCTGATCTGCTGCGGGGCGACCGGGACGACCCGGGCCTCGCCGCGCGACCGCCGCACGGACAGGGGCTGGTCCGCGCGCAGGGCGTGGAAGAGCCGCTCCGCCTTCACGGGGTCCCACTTCAGCGTGGAACCGACGCCCTCAACGGCGTATCCCAGCTGCTGGATCGGGACGGTCGTGAACTCGGAGGAGGAGGGGGAGAAGTTCCGCATGGCCCGGCCCAGGGCCAGCATCTCGTCCGTGCCGAAGCCCTTGTCGGCCCGCACCGAGCCGAGCACCGCCCGGGTCACGTCCCGGAACTTCATCGGGTTCAGCAGGATCCCGGAGGACATGACCCGCTCCACGAGCGCCGCCATGAACCGCTGCTGCCGTTTCATACGGCCCAGATCGGACGCCCCGTCGACATGGCGTGCGCGCACATATTGCAGCGCCTGCCCGCCCTCGAGGGTGTGGCGCCCGGCCGGCAGGTTCAGTCCCGTGTAGGTGTCACTCAGGGGAGCGGCCGTACAGATCTGCACGCCCCCGACCACGTCCACCGTCTTCATGAAGCTCGTGAAATCGACCTCCAGATAGTGGTCGATCTTCACCCGGGTCATGTTCTCGACGGTCCGCACGGTCAGCGGCGCCCCGCCCTCGGCGTACGCCGCGTTCAGCTTGATCGGGTGGCCCTCGTGCCGTCTGCCCGTCGTACGGTCGACATGCGCCGGCGTCACGGCGTACGAGTCACGCGGCAGGCTCACCACGCTCGCCCGCTCCCGGTCCTCCGAGATGTGCACGATCATCATCGTGTCGGTGCAGTGGCAGGGCGCGCCGCCGAGCCGGTACTTCTGCCGCTCGTCCCGGCTGATCTTCTCGCGGCCGTCGGTGCCGACCAGCAGGACGTTCATGCCGTGGCCCGGCTCGGGCCGGTTCTTCATGTCCTTGAAGGCGTCGACCCGGGCGATGTCAGCGTCCAGGCTCGTGACCACCGCGTGCCCGATACCGGCGGACGCGAGGACCACCACGGACAGCGTGGTGAGCGCCCGCATGCCCCAACGCGGCTTCCGGCGCCGCACGGGCCCCCGCGGATGCCGGCGGGACGAGGGCGGCTGCGGGCGGCGCTGCGGGGCGGCAGTGGTCCGGGAGGACCGCGGCGGCGTGGGCAAGAGGACACCTCCGGACGACGGCCGTACGTGGGATCCGTGACACCGTAGGCCGATACGATCTGCAGCCCGCGGTACCGCCCCGGCGGCGCGCAACGGTGTCCCCCGTTCGCGGTAACGTGATGCCCCTATGAACGCCAATCCCGACGTGCGCCCCCCTGCCGTTTCCGTGATCATGCCTGTCCTCGACGAGGAACGGCATCTGCGGGGAGCAGTCCAAGCGATCCTCGCGCAGGAGTACGCCGGCGAGATGGAGGTCGTGATCGCCCTCGGCCCGTCCACGGACCGCACGGACGAGATCGCGGCCGAGCTCGTTGCGGAAGACGCGCGTGTCCACACCGTCCCGAATCCGACCGGCCGTACGCCCGCCGCGCTCAACGCCGCGATCAACGCCTCCCGCCACCCGATCGTCGTGCGCGTCGACGGGCACGGCATCCTCTCGCCGAACTACATCGCCACCGCCGTACGGCTCCTGGAGGAGACCGGCGCGCAGAACGTCGGCGGCATCATGCACGCCGAGGGCGAGAACGACTGGGAGCACGCCGTCGCCGCCGCGATGACCTCGAAGATAGGGGTCGGCAACGCCGCCTTCCACACGGGCGGCCAGGCGCAGCAGGCCGACACCGTCTACCTCGGTGTCTTCCGACGCGAGGCGCTGGAGCAGCAGGGCGGCTACAACGTGGAGTTCATCCGCGCCCAGGACTGGGAGCTGAACTTCCGCATCCGCGAGGCCGGCGGGCTGATCTGGTTCTCGCCCGAGCTGCGGGTGTCGTACCGGCCGCGGCCGAGCGTGAAGGCCCTCGCCAAGCAGTACAAGGACTACGGCCGCTGGCGGCATGTCGTCGCCCGCTACCACGAGGGCTCCATCAACCTGCGCTACCTCGCCCCGCCGACCGCCGTCTGCGCGATCGCGGCCGGGGTCGTGGTGGGCGCGCTGCTCACCCCGTGGGGTTTCGTGGTGCCCGGCGGCTATCTCGCGGCGATCCTCGCCGGCTCGGTCCCGGCGGGCAAGGGGCTGCCGCTGAAGGCACGGCTCCAGATCCCCGTGGCGCTGGCCACCATGCACATGTCGTGGGGCTGGGGCTTCCTGACCAGCCCGCGGGCGCTGGCCCGCAAGGTGATCGCGAGCCGTCGGCCCGCCGTCCGCGCGGACGCCCCGGCGAACTGATCGGCAGCGGATTCACGGGCCCCCTCCGGGCCGGGAAGGGGCCCGTCGCCGTTCAGTCCCAGGTGAACGCCGGGTTCACGTGCATACAGGCCTTGTCGTCGGCGCCGTTGAGCGCCTCGGCCGACTTCGGGGTCTTGTCGTTCTCCTCGGGCGCCTTGTAGGACGTGCCCTCCCGCCAGTCGGCGCCCACGACGAGGGTGATGCCGGAGACGTCGGTGGACCGCTTCACCGAACTCAGCGGGATGCCCAGGGCCTTGGCGAGACGCTGGGCGTCGCCCTCCAGATCGGCGCTCGGGTAGCGGACGACGGTCCGGTCCTCGCTCCACGATCCGGTGGTGTCGGCCATGGCCTGGGTGAAGCCCTCCTCTTTCAGCAGACCGGCCACCGTGCCGGTGCGTCCGCGGGCCGGGGCCAGGGTGTCGGTGCGGGTGCCGTTGCGGACCTGGACGGGGATCTCGTCGTCGGGCGCGGCCGGGTCGGTGGAGGTCTCCTCCGCGGCCGGCTTCCTCGCCTTGTCCTCGCCGTCCAGGGCGATGTCCTCCCGCACCAGCCGGAACAGCTGCTCGGCGTCCTCGGTGGGCTCGACGCGGGCGCCGACGTAGCGGTTGGGCATCGTCGTCATGGTGATGCGCTTCGGCTCCACCTTGCGCAGCTCGTCACTGAGGTCGTAGAGCTTCTTGACGGTGTCGAGGCCCGGGTCGACCGTCATGGCCCGGGTGGCCTCCTCGGCCAGTCTGCGGAGCTTGTTCGGGCTGCTCAGGGTCATGTTGTCGCGCAGTTGGCGGACCATCGCGTTCATGTACATGTGCTGGGCCTTGGCGCGGGCGAGGTCGCTGCCGTCCTCGAAGCCGTAGCGGGTGCGCAGCCACTGCAGGGCCTGCTCGCCCTGGATGTACGAGGTGCCCTTCTCCAGTTTCAGGCCCGAGCCCTTGCCGTCGGAGGTGCGGGAGTGGATGTTGGCGTCGACGCACACGGGGACGCCCCCGACGGCGTCGGCCATCGACACCACGCCCGCGAAGTCGACCATGATGAAGTGGTCGATGTGGATGCCGGTGAGCTCCTGCCAGGTGGCCACGGCGCAGCCCGGACCGCCGTGTCCGAGGCTCTGGTTGGTCATCGTCCGCCCCTGGGTCGCCTCGTAGACCTTCCCGTCGTCCGGGTCGGTGCACTTCGGGATCTTCACCAGGGTGTCGCGGGGCATGCTGATGACCGACATGTCGGTGCGGTCGGCGGACAGGTGCAGCAGCATCTGGACGTCCGCGAGGGGCGTGGCGCCGAACGTCTCGCGGGCACCGCCGAGTTTCTGGTTCTCCTTGCTGTCCCGCGCGTCGGAGCCGATGAGCAGGATGTTCAGCGGGGTCTGCCCGGCGGCGTTGGGCGTCGGAGCGGCGACCTTGCTGTCGCCGAGGTTGAGGGTGTCCTTCTTGATGTTGCCGTTCAGATGCCGGTAGTAGAGGTAGCCGGCCCCGGCCGTCCCGAGTATCAGCACGGCCAGCACGAGAGCGGACCACTTCAGCGCTCGCCGCCTGCGCGGAGCCCGGCCTCCAGGCGGTCGGCCGCTGCCCCCACCGTCGCCGCCGGCGGCATCGTCGCGGCCGGGTGCGTCCGGGTCCGTCGTCGGCGGTGTGCCGTCGGGGCCGGGCGTACTCGCGGTCCCGGCCGGCAGGCCCTCGGTATCGGGCGTACTCGTGTCTTCCGCCGACGTGCCGTCGTCGTCGGACGGCCGACTGCCCGGCGTCGGCTTCTCCTCGCCCGGGTCCGGTTCGTGGCGGACGCTCTGCCGCTTACCGTCCTCCCGCACACCGCTCTGCGTCACTTCCCCGGTCCTCTCCGCCCCCCGGCGCATGCAGCAGGCCCGCCCTGCCTCCTGTTAGACGCACGACGGGCCTGTCAGTTGCCCTCAACGGGTCAACTAGCGCACTTCACCTTGTCCGCGGTGGACTTCTCCACGTCCGCCTTCTCGACGGGGGCGTCGAGCTTCACGCCGGCGCCCTTGAAGTCCTTGCCGAGGGTCAGGGTCATCGCGGGCAGGCCCTGGGCGTTGTTCACGCTCTCACCGGGCTTCAGCGCCGACCCGGACAGCCCCATGATGTCGGCGAGGCGGCGGGCCTGGTCGGCCTGGTCGGGGGCGTACTCGAGGGTCGTCCTCGCCAGCTCGGCGGGCGCGTTGCCGGCGTTGTCCGACTTGGTCACGCCCTCCTCGACCTGGAGGTACTGGAGGGTCTTCTGCGCGCTGCCGGCGACGGCACCGCCGTTCATGATCCGCACCCGCACCTCGGAGGCCGCGGCCTTGGTGCCCTTCAGCCGGGCGGCCTGGGCGTCCTTCTCCTTCTTCTCCTGCTGCTTGACGTCGGTGAACGAGACGTCGTTCTCGATCATGTCGAACACCTGCGGGGCCTTGGAGTCGTCGAGGACGACCGTCGCCTTCACCGTCTCCGCCGGGTTGTCCACCACCGGCACCGTCGTGAAGCTGATGTTCTTCGTCGGCACCTTCTTCAGCTCCAGGGCGACGTCCTTGAGCGTGCTGACCCTGCCGATCGCCTGGTCCACCGTCAGCGCCTTCGTCGCGGCCTCGGCCAGGTTCAGCAGCTTCGAAGGGCTCGTGAGGGTGTCGCCGGAGGACATCTTGCGCATCAGCGAGCCCAGGAACTGCTGCTGCACCTTGATCCGGTCGAGGTCGCCGCTGTTGCCGAAGCTCTTGCGCGTACGGACGAAGGCGAGGGCCTGCTCGCCCTCGACCGTCGACTCGCCTGCGGGCAGGACGAGTTTGGACTCCTTGTCGTTGACCGGCTTCTCCACACACACGTCGACCCCGTCCACCGCCGTGGTCAGTGTCTTCACCGCGTTGAAGTCGGCCATCATGAAGTGGTCGACGGTGATGCCGGTGTTCTCCTTCACCGTGCGCATCGTGCAGCCGGGGTCCCGGTCACCCTCCCCGAGGCTCCGGTTGAAGCGGGCACCCCGGATCCCCGGCACGACCTTCTCCGAGCCGTCCTCCAGTTTCGTCGGGCAGTCGGGGATGTTCACGATCAGGTCGCGCGGGATGCTCAGCGCGGTCGCGTTGGAGCGGTCCTTGGCGACGTGCAGCAGGATCGTGGTGTCGGCGTGCCCGGAGCTGCCCTTGTCGCCGTAGCCCTCGTTGCCCTCACCGGTGCGCTTGTCCGTGCCGATGATGAGGACGCTGAACGCCTCGTCCTTGCTGAAGTTGCTGGCACCCGCGCTGCCGACGTCGGTCGTCGAGACGTTGCCCTCCAGGTGCTGGAGGTAGAAGTAGCCCGCCGCACTGACGCCGACCAGCACGAACGCCATCGTGCCGCCGGTCCACAGCAGCACCTTCTTCGCCTTGTTCGGCTTCTGCTGCACCGGTCGGCGCCCACCGCGGCGCCCCGGCGGCGGCTCCTCGGGAGCACCGCGCCGCCTGCGCTGCGGCGGCACGTCGGTGCGGGTCGCGCCCTCACGGGGAGCACCCCCACGGGGAGCGGCCGAACGTGCGGTGGCCGAACGTGCGGTGGCTGTCCGGGGCGCCGTCCGCGATTGCGCTGCGGATGGATTCAGTCGCAGTTCGTATTCGCCGGTGTTCGGATTGAGTACCCACTGGTCTGCGGGGTCCATCTGTTCCCCCCGCCCACGGCGTTGCGCGTCCACGGTTGTCCGATTCCTCCGTCGGGGCACGCGGCGCCTTCTCCCCCCGGAAGGCGCGCGGGTACTTGGTCATCACAGAAGCTCTGGATCGCTCACACTATCCGCCCAGTTGAACGCCGGTGTGCGCTGAATGACAAATTCAACGTCCCTACATTTGGGCAATCCAGCCCAATTCCATTCTGTGAATCTCTACCAGCGGTAGGGCGCGTACACGTTCATGCACTTACCGGCGTCCGAGCCGTTGAGCGCGTCCGCGTCACCGGGCAGGTCTCCGGCCTTCGGTGCCGGCCGCTTCGGATACGCCGTGCCCGTACGCCAGTCGGCGCCCACGACGACCGTGACGCCGGATACGTCGGCCGACCGCTGCAGCGAACCCGCCGGGATCCCCAGCGACTTGGCGACCCGCTGGGCGTCGCCCGCCAACTCGGCGCTCGGATAGCGCACGACGGTCCGCTCCTCGGCCAGCGCGACCGAGGTGTCAGCCGCGGCCTTCGTGAAGCCCTTCCCCACGAGCGTCTGTGTGACGGCCCCCGCGCGCCCGCTCACCGGCCCGAGGGCGCTGGAGCGCGTGGCGTTCTGCACCAGGACACCGATCTCGCCGTCCGCCGCGGCCGGATCCCGGGACGCCTTCTCGTCCTTCGCCGCCTTCTCCGCGCGCGACTTCCCGCCCTTGCCGTCGAACGGCACGTCGTCGCGGACCATCTCCCACACCCGGTCGGCGTCGGTGCCGGCCGGTATCAGGTGGTTGGCGTCCTCCGGGTCCGCGGCCGTGGGCAGTGTCGTCATGGTGATGCGGTCCGTCGGCACCGTCTTCAGCTGCGCCCCCAGGTCGTACAGCTTCTTCACGGTGCCGATCTCCTCGGACACGTGCAGCGACTCGGTGGCCGCCTCGGCGAGGTCCGTCAACCGGCCGGTGTCGGTGAAGACGTTCTGCGACTTGAGCGTGCGGATCATCGAGTTCATGTACATGTGCTGTGCCCTGGCCCGCAGCGGGTCGCTGCCCCAGGCATGGCGGGTGCGCAGCCACTGCAGGGCCTGCTCGCCCTGGACCTTCGTCCGCCCGGCCTCCAGCTTCAGACCGGAGCCGCCGGGCACGCGGGGCAGCGGGCGGTCCCACACGTTCTGCTCCACGCACACCTCGACCCCGCCGATGGCGTCCGCCATCTTCACCACGCCCGCGAAGTCGATCGTCATCCAGTGGTCGATGTAGACCCCGGTGAGGTTCTGCCAGGTCGCCAGCGTGCAGCCCGCTCCGCCCCGGGCCAACGAGGCGTTGATGATCGTGTTGACCGGCGGGTACGTCCGACCGGACTTCGGGTCGGTGCACTTGGGTATGTCGACCCGGGTGTCGCGCGGAATGCTCACCACGGAGGCGCTCTCGCGGTCCGCGGCCAGGTGGATGAGCATCTGCACATCGCCCCGCGGCGGAGTGCCGCGGTCGTTCCTGGCGCCGCCCAGCTTCACGTTCTCGTCGGAGTTACGGCTGTCGGAGCCGATCAGCAGGATGTTCAGTGGCGTCTGCCCGGCCGCGTTCGGAGCGGCCCGCCTCGCCTTGGAGTCACCGCTGCTGCGCTGGCCCTTCTCGATGTTGCCGTTCAGGTGCTCGTAGTAGAGGTAGCCGGCGCCGGCGGTCCCGAGGACCAGCACGGACAGGGTCGTCGCCGACCAGCGCAGGACCCGGCGTCCGCGGCGGGCCCGACGGCCTCTGCGACCGTTCCCGCCGCCCGGCCCGGTGGATCTGCCCGGGGCCGGCTCCCGCGGGACGGCCCCCTGTTTCGTCCCCTCCCCATGCACACCACTGCTCCGCGCCATCTGCTTCCCCCACCCCCGTGTCACCGAAAAGGCCTGCCGTACGCCCAGTGAGACGTACGACAGGCCCCTCAGGTCACTCGGCGCACTCCACCTTGTCCGCCGTGGACTTGTCGACGTCCGCCGGCGCCTTGGCCGGGGCGGTCTGGGAAGCGCCCGCGCCCTTGAAGTCCTTGCCGAGGGTCAGGGTCATCGCGGGCACGCCCTGGGCGTTCTCCACGCTCTCGCCCGGCTTCATCGCGGACCCGGGCAGGCCCATGATGTCGGCGAGGCGGCGGGCCTGGTCGGCCTGGTCGGGGGCGTACTCGAGGGTCGTCTTGGCAAGTTCGGCGGGCGCGTTGCCGGCGTTCTCCGACTTGGTCACACCCTCCTCGACCTGCAGCCAGCTGAGCGTCTCCTGGGCACTGCCGGCGACGGCACCGCCGTTCATGACGCGCACCCGCACCTCGGAGGCCGCGGACTTGGTGCCCTTCAGCCGGGCGGCCACCGCGGCGGCTTCCTTCTTCTTCTTTTCCTTGACCGCGGTGAACGAGACGTCGTTCTTGATCATGTCGAAGACCTGCGGGGCCGACGAATCGTTGAGGACGACCGTGGTCGGGACCTTCTCCGCGGGGTTGTCGATCACCGGGGTCGTGGCGAACGTCAGGTTCTTGGTGTTGAGCTTGCCCAGCTCCAGACCGAGGTCCTTCAGCTTGCCGATGCTGGACAGTTGCGAGTCGACGGTCAGCGCCTTCGTGCCCGCCTCGGCCAGATCGAGCATCTTCGAGGGGCTGGTGAGCGTGTCGTTGTCCTTCAGCTTGCGCATCAGCGCGCTCAGGAACTGCTGCTGGAGCCCGATCCGGCTCAGGTCACCGCCGAAGCCGACCGCGTGCCGGGTGCGCACGAAGGCCAGCGCCTGCTCGCCCTCGATCGTGTGGTTGCCCTTGGGCAGCTTGAGGTGCGAGTCCGGGTCGTCGATGTCCTTGCCCAGACAGACCTCGACCCCGCCGACCGCGCTGGTCAGCGTCTTGACCGCGTTGAAGTCGGCGACCATGAAGTTGTCCGGCTTGACCCCGGTCAGCTCCGTCACGGTCCGCATGGTGCAGCTGGGGGTACGGCCGTCCTGGCCGAGGCTGGTGTTGAAGCGGGTCTGCGGCGTGCCCGGGATGACCTTCTGCGACCCGTCCGCCTGCGTGGTCGGGCAGTCCGGGATGTCGACGATCAGGTCACGGGGGATGCTCAGCGCGGTCGCGTTCGAACGGTCCTTGGAGACATGCAGCAGGATCGTGGTGTCGGCGTGCCCGACACTGCCCGCGTCGCCGTACTTCTCGTTGCCCGCGCCGGTGCGCTTGTCGGTGCCGATCAGCACGATGTTGATGGCCTTGTCCTTCTCGAAGCCACCGGTGCTCGCGCCGTCGTCGGAGACCGACGCGATGTTGCTGTTCAGGTGCTCGATGTAGAAGTACGCGGCGCCCGCCCCGGCGACCAGCACGAACGCCATCACGCCGCCGGTCCACAGCAGGACCTTCTTGCCCTTCGCGGCCTTCTTGGCGGGCCGCCGCCCGCGCCGTCCCGGCAGCGGTTCCTCCGGAGCCGGAGCCGGAGCCCCGCGCCGCCTGCGCGGCGGTGGCACCGCACGGCCGGGTGCCTCGGACCGCCGGCGGCCGGGCGCCTCGGTACGGCCGAGCGGCTGCGTGGTGCCGAGTGCCGACGGGTCCGTATCGGAGGCCGGTGGTTTGCGGGGCCCGGGCACACCCGACTGCGGTGCGGAAGGGGGCAGTCGCATTTCGTATTCGCCGGTGTTCGGGTTGAGCACCCACTGGTCGGCGGGATCGATGTCGTCCGCCCGCCCACGGCCTTGCGCGTCCACGGTTGTCTGATTCCTCCGTCGGGGCACGCGGCGCCTACCCCTCCAAGGCGCTCGGTCTCGGTTCACACAGTGCGCGTTCTCAGGACCGTCCTCAGAGCCGGTCGCACCGGGATCGCTCACACTAACCGCCCAGTTCAGCGTCGAGCGACGACGGTGACGAAGTCCACGTCCCTACACCTGGGCAATTCGCCCATTTCCCTGGTGAAGAGGCCGTTACCTTGAGGTGGCCTTGGTGTCCGCTTTACTCGCAGGTGTCCTCGGCTGCCGTGTTTCCACGGAACGTGGGTGGAGGAGAAACGGTGACGGCGGATTTCGTGAACGGACCCGGATGCGGATCCCCGTACGACCCGTCACGCGAATCGGCAGGCCTCCGCGGGGCGGAACTCCCCGGTGTGTCCCCCTCGACCACCACCGGAGCGTCCGTCCGCAGCCGCTCGAACAGCCTGTCCGCCTCGGGCTCCACGAGTTGGTCGCGATTGGCGTCGTATGCGTACGACTCCCGGGGGACGGTCAGAAATTGCACTTGTTCCATGGGGATGTCACGCAGTCCGCGCACGAGTTCGTACAAACCGCGGAGGCTGGCGAGATCCGGGTCCGTTGTGAGAGAGGACGTGGCGGCGTCCAGCACGGGATACAGCTTCACCGGATTCAGCAGGACGTCATTGCTGCGCACCTTGTTGACGAGTGCGCCGAGGAATCGTTGCTGCCGTTCCATCCGCTCCGTGTCGCTGCCGTCGCCCAGGGACTTGCGGGCGCGGACGTAGCCGAGGGCCTGCTCGCCGTTGAGCTTCACGCGTCCTGCGGGCAGCCTCAGCTTGGCGGCCCGGTCGTCGACCGGCTCCCGCAGGCACACCTCGACACCGTCGACCGCGTCGACCATCTCCTTGAAGCCGTGGAAGTCGACGACGACGTGGTGATCGACGCGGACGTCGGTGAGCTTCTCCACGGTCCGGATGGTGCACGCGGAACCGCCCAGCTGGAAGGCCTGGTTGAACATCGCCAACCGTGGCGCGCTGCGGGACCCGTCCGGGCGCCGGCAGCCCGGCAGCTCCACCATGAGGTCCCGGGGCAGGGAGACGGCGGTGGCGCTGCGCCGTCCCGCGGACAGGTGCAGCAGGATCGTGGTGTCCGACCGCTCGGTCCCGGAGTCCCGGCCGTAGCGGGCGTTGTCGTCGCCCTCGCGCGAGTCCGAGCCGATCAGCAGGATGTTCCGCGCGTCCTTGACCAGCGAGGTGGGCCGCTCCTGGTCGTACCGCGCGAGCTCGGCGGCCGCGGCCTCGTCGGGCGTGATGTTCCCGCTGAGCTTCGCGTAGACGGCCCACCCCGCCCCGGCGGCCGCCACGACCAGGCCGGTGATCCCGAAGGCCGTGAACCGCACCCACCGCCGCCGGCGCCGCCGCGCCAGCCCCCGCCCACTGGCCGAGGCCCCCGCACCCGGCCCGAGCCTCGGCAAGGACCCACCACCGGTGTCGGCCACGACAGGGACCACCCCTCGACGTCGTACGAACGTGCGCGCGCACTGCTCCTACGACTGTGGCGTGGATGGCCGGTGGGGGAGGGGCCGGGATGGGCCGAACGGGGGGCCTGGCTGCGGGCAATCGTCTCTCTCAGTGCCTTGAGGGCCTGGGAGGTGCCCCCATGGGCGGCACGGGTGGGCGGTGGGGGTCCCCCCCCGCTCCGCCGGGCTGCGGACCCACCCGCCCTCAGCAGAACGCCCAGCACCAGAGAACGGCCTACTGGGCAAGCGCCGTAACCCGCTCACTCTCCACCCGCTTGTCCAGCACGTCGTCCCCCGCCAGCTCCAGATTCCGGCACAGCACCACGGACCCACCCGTGGCCAACGGCCCGTACAACCCCGCGTTCAACCCTTCCCACGTGTCGTACGGCAACCCCGACAGGATCCGCGACCCGGGCCCGGTCAGCCCCAGCTCCGTAGCCCCCGCCCGAGCCCGCTCCACAACCTCGGCCCCGCTGAACTCCCGCCCCGCCACGATCAGCGCCGGCTCCTCCGGATCCACGGGCGCGTACGGCACGAACCGGTCCCCCTGCCCCGGCACCTCCACCGCGTAGTCGGCGAACCCCTCGGGGGCCTGCGGGAAGCGCCCCCCGAGCGGCCGCAGCGCCATCGCGATCCGCGCCCCGGAACACGCCCGGGCAGCCTCCAGCCCGTCCGGCCCGCTCACCACGACATCGGCGGCCCGAGCGTCCCCGGACACGTCAGCGACCACCCCGACCGACGCGCAGGCGAGCAACCACACCGCCGTCTGCCAGTGCGCCGGCAGCAGCAGCGCGACCCGGTCCCCGGGCTCGACGGACAGCTCGTCCTGGAGCAGGTTCGCGGTCTTGGCCACCCAATTGGCGAAGGTGGCCACGGAGAGTTCGACGCGTTCGCCCGTGGCGTCGTCGTAGAAGGTCACCAGGGGGCGTCCCGGATCCGCGGCGAGCGCGGAACCCAGCAGGTCGGCGGGGGTGCGATCGGTGGCGTTCACCCGCGCAAGCGTACGCGGCACACAGGCCGCCGCCCAACGGCCCGGCCATCGCCCCGCCGTGCGTTCACCACCGGTTCGGCTCAATCCGGGCCGACAGTCCGTCAAATCCCAAATGGACAGATTTATAGGCTTATGTCCAAGATCAGGGGCATGCGTGGATTCCTTGCTTCCTCGATCGGTGTCACCTGTGCGGCCGCCCTGGCCCTTCCCCTCACTCCGCCCGCCCTCGCGGCGACGGCGAGACCGGTGCCGACCACCGAGGTCGCCACGGCCGCGAGACCCGCGCCCCACGCGGGGGCGCCGGACACGGCCGTGACCGCCCGGCGCGGAGCCGAACCGTCCGCCTCCGGCAGCACCCAGTCCCTCCCCTCGAACCCCTCACCCGCAACCGCGCCACCCCCTCCGCGTCCGCCTCGGCCGCCGCCGAACAGGGCCTGTCCCGCCGTGCCGTACGCCGCTTCTCCCTCGTCGGCGTCATCTGGGACGACCCCCATGCCGAACTGCACGGCCGCGTCCATGTCCGCACCCGCGCCGCCGGCACCGGCACCTGGTCGGGCTGGCAGGACGTGGAGACGCACAACGCCGACCACGCGGCCGACCTGGACACCCCCGAGAGCACCTCGGGCCGCGTACGCGGCGCCACGGCACCGCTGTGGGTGGGCGACTCCGACGGCGTGGAACTCCGGGTCCGTTCGGAACTCCAGGGCACCGGCGGCCGCAGCATCGCGGTCGCCGCGCCCTCGCTCCCCTCCGGCCTCCGTCTGGAACTCGTCGACCCCGGCGAGGGCGACGAGGCACTCCCCGGCGGTCCCGTGGACAGCCCCCGCACCGGCGGCCTGAACACCGAGGCCTCCGCCGCCACCGACGCCTCCGCCGCCAACGCGGACCTCGCCCCCCTCGGCGCCACCGAGATCACGGCACTGGGCCGCGCGGCGACCGAGCGCGAGTTCTACACCCTCCGGGCCGGCGGGGCGGCGGACCGCCAGCGGGCGAAGCCGTACGTCGGCCCCCGCCCGCGTATCGTCACGCGCCGCGGCTGGGGTGCGAACGAGGGGCTGCGGGAGCGGAAATTCGTCTACACGAAGAAGGTCAAGGCGGCCTTCGTGCACCACACGGCCAGCGGCAACAAGTACAACTGCTCGCAGTCCCCGTCACTCATCCGCAGTATCTACCGCTACCACGTCAAGAGCATGGGCTGGCGGGACGTCGGCTACAACTTCCTCATCGACAAGTGCGGAAAGATCTACGAGGGGCGCGCGGGTGGCGTGGCGAGGCCGGTCCTCGGCGCGCACACCCTTGGTTTCAACAGCAACAGCATGGGCATCGCCGTCATCGGATCGTACGGAGCCAAGAAGCCGTCGTCCGCCGCCGTCAAGGCCATCGCCCGGGTCACGGCGTGGAAGCTGGGCCTGTACCGGATGAACCCGCGGGGCAAGACCTACCTGAAGTCGGCCGGCAGCAATCTCCACCGCAAGGGCAAGAAGGTACGACTGAACGTGATCTCCGGTCACCGGGACGGCTTCAAGACGGCCTGCCCGGGACGGAAGCTCTACGGCAAGCTCGGCTCGGCCCGCTCCAAGGCGGCCCGCTACCAGGGCCGCTGAGAACAGGGGACGGAATGCCGAACGGCCAGCGAAGGCGCCACGGAACGGTCTGCATACACTGACCGGCCGAAAGACAGTTCGGCCGGTCCCGGCAGGAAGCAGAGACGACACGTGACTGAAGCGATCCTCCTGGTCGGTGGCAAGGGCACCCGGCTGCGCCCGCTCACGGTGCACACGCCCAAGCCCATGGTCCCGGCGGCCGGGGTGCCCTTCCTCACGCACCAGCTGGCGAGAGCGAGAGCGGCGGGCGTCGAGCACATCGTCCTGGCCACGTCCTACCTGGCCGAGGTCTTCGAGCCGTACTTCGGTGACGGGTCCGCGCTGGGCCTGCACCTGGAGTACGTGACGGAGGAGGAGCCCCTGGGCACGGGCGGCGCCATCCGCAACGTCGCCTCCCGGCTGAACTCCAGCCCCGACGACCCGGTCCTGATCTTCAACGGCGACATCCTGACCGGCCTGGACATCCGCGCCCTGGTGGACACCCACGAGTCGACGGGCGCGGACGTCTCCCTGCACCTCACCAAGGTCACCGACCCGCGTGCCTACGGTCTGGTCCCCACGGACGACACGGGCAGGGTCCTGGCGTTCCTGGAGAAGCCGCAGACCCCCGAGGAGATCGTCACCGACCAGATCAACGCGGGGGCGTACGTCTTCCGCCGCTCGGTCATCGACACGATCCCGCTGGGCCGGCCGGTGTCGGTGGAACGGGAGACCTTTCCCGACCTCCTCTCCGCCGGAGCCCACCTCCAGGGCATGGTCGACTCGACGTACTGGCTGGACCTCGGCACACCGGCGGCCTTCGTCCGGGGCTCGGCGGACCTGGTCCTCGGCCGGGCCCCGTCGCCCGCCGTCCCGGGCCGCTGCGGCGACCGCCTGGTACTGCCGACGGCGACGGTCGCGGCCGACGCCAAGCTGTCGGGCGGCACGGTGGTGGGGGAGGGCGCCTTCGTGGCCGAGGGCGCACGGGTCTTCGGCAGCACGATCATGCCCGGCGCCGTCATCGAACCCGGCGCGGTCATCACCGACTCCCTCATAGGCGCCCGGGCCCGAGTCGGCCGACGCACGGTCCTCACCGGCACGGTCATAGGCGACGGCGCGACCATCGGCCCCGACAACGAACTCCTGGAGGGCACCCGCATCTGGTGCGACACCAAAATCCCAGCGGGGGCGGTCCGCTTCTCCTCGGACCAGTGACGACAGACCACCGGTGCGGGCACGCGTGCCGCCCCAGCTGCGGGCACGCGTGCCGCCTCAGCTGCGGGCATGCGTGCCGCTAGGGGCGGCACGGGTGGGCGGTGGGGGTCCCCCCCCGCTCGAGCGAAGCCGAGAGTGGGGGAGGCACCCCGCTCCGCCGGGCTGCGCATCGCCCCGCCCTCAGCACC
Source organism: Streptomyces sp. CA-179760 (assembly GCF_050937045.1). Taxonomy (NCBI): domain Bacteria; kingdom Bacillati; phylum Actinomycetota; class Actinomycetes; order Kitasatosporales; family Streptomycetaceae; genus Streptomyces; species Streptomyces sp. CA-179760. Next base: position 3,909,834 of record NZ_JBNJLZ010000001.1, on the reverse strand, counting down.
GACGCAGGGCACCCGAAAACGGGCAGCCCTCACAGCTCCCCGATATCCCACCGCGGCATCTTCGGCGCCCTACGCGCAGGCACCCTCCCACTGAGCAAAACCAACCGAGCCGCCCGATGCCGCTGCCCCGCATACGGCTCCAACAACTCCAGCATCACGGAGTCATCCGCATCCCGATCCCCACCCAACGCCCACCCCACGATCCGAGGCAGATGCAGATCCCCCGTAGTCACCTCATCCGCCGCCCCATGACTCCGCTGCACCGTCTCCGCCGACGTCCACGGCCCCACCCCGGCACAACCTCCAACCGGGCCCGAGCAGCCCCCGGCTCCATCCCGGCCGCCTCCTCCAACCGCCCGGCGACCCGAACCGCACGCAGAATCGTCGACGCCCGCTTGTTGTCGACGCCGGCCCGATGCCACTCCCACGACGGGATCAACGCCCATGTCCGAGGCCCCGGCATCACATGCATCGGCCCGGGCACGGGCCCCGGCGCCGGCTCCCCGAACTTCCGCACCAGCAACCGCCACGCCCGATACGCCTCATCGGTCGTGACCTTCTGCTCGAGAATCGACGGAATCAGCGACTCCAGCACCAGCCCGCTCCGCGTCAGCCGCAGTCCCGGTCGCCGATGCCAGGTCATGGCCACCAGTCGGTGCCGCGGGACGAACGCGGCCGGATCATCAGCGGCCCCGAGCAGCTCGGGCAACCCCTCCAGCAGCCACTCGGCCCCGGGCCCCCAGGCCTCCCCGCGCACTCCACCGCCGGACGCGCGCACCCGTAGGGTCCCGGGCCCGGCAGGAGTGAGCGCGGCCCTCCACACCGACCCGTCCGGCGTCGTCCGGAACGTCGGATCACCCGGCCCGCGCCGCAGCGGCCCGAGCACAAGACCGAGATCCAGTGGCCCGTCCGGCACATGGTCCCGCACCCGCCCCGGCCCCGCGGCCTGCCGAGGCACGCCCCCGCCCACGGCGACATGCCCGCCGCGCACCGTCGTACGGGTGGGCCGGGGAGAGAACCGTCCTGCCATGAACAAGACCCCTGAACGAAGTCGCTGTGATGAGCCGCTGTGATGAGCCGCCGGGATGACGAAAGGAGCAGCCCTACGAGCGTAGACGCCACCCCGCTCCGGTCACCGCACCTCGATGAACGCCCCCGCGTCCCGCTCCGGCCGAGGCCGCGGGTCCTCCGCCGGATGCCCGACCGCCACCGCGCCCATCGGATCCCAGTCCGCCGGCAGCCCCAGCACCTCGCGCACCACGTCCCGGCAGAACATCGTCGACGACACCCACGCCGATCCCAGCCGCTCCCCGGCCAGCGCGACCAGGAGGTTCTGCACACCGGCGCCCGCGGCGACCACGAACATCTCCCGCTCGGCGCCGTCCCGCCGCGGATCGCCGTAGCTGTGCGAGCCGTCCATGACCAGACAGGGGACGACGAGGTACGGCGCGTTCCGCAGGACGTCCCCGCGGCGCACCCGCTTGGCGATGGACTCCTCCGTCTTGCCGTCCCGCCGCAGATCGGCGATCCAGGCGTCACGCATGGCGTCGAGCAGTCGCGTCCGCGACTCCTCGGACTCCAGCAGCATGAACCGCCACGGCGTGGTGTGGTGCGGCGCGGGCGCCGTCACGGCAGCGGCCACCGCCCGCCGTACGGCGCCGGGGTCGACGGGCTCGTCGGTGAAGGCCCGGACCGTACGCCGCTGGGTCACCGCCAGCCGTACCGCCTCCGACGTGCCGAGCCGGAACATGTCGTCGCGCCCGTCGCGCACCATGGCCCGCGCCCCGTCTCCGTCGCCGTCCCCCGCGACCAGGTCCGGGAGCCCGCGGACGACGGCTACCGGCAGCCCGGCGGCCTTGCCCTTGACCAGGTCGCCCGCTGAGGCGAGTTCGTCGGCCGTGGCGACGACGGTGGCGCTGAGCGGATTGCCGTACGCGTCCGTGCCCCCGCGCAGATCGTCGAGCACGCGCACCCCGGCCGCGCCGATCGCGACATCCGTGAGCCCCGCGCGCCAGGGCCGCCCGAACGTGTCGGTGACGACGACACCGACCTCGACGCCGAGGATGTCCCGCAGTCCGTCACGGATCTCGCGGGCGGACGCGTCCGGGTCCTCGGGCAGCAACAGCACGGTCCCGGAGGGGGTGTTGGACGCGTCGACCCCGGCCGCGGCCATGACCAGGCCCTGCCGGTTCTCGACGATCCGGAGGGCACCGCGCCGGGCCACCACCCGTACCGTCTCCGCGTCGATGGCCGCCTCCCGGTCGGCCGCCCGGACTATGCGGCCCTCCGCCTTGGACACGATCTTCGACGTGACGAGCAGTACGTCCCCGTCGGCCAGACCGGGCTCGGCGGCCGCGATCAGCTTGGCCAGATCGTCCCCGGCCGCGACCTCGGGCAGCCCGGCCAGGGCCCAGACCCGGTACCCCTCCGCACCCTCGCCGCTCATACGCCCCGCACCTCCTCCGCCAGCGTCAGCGCCTCCCGGGCCATCCGCGCGGTCGTGTCGGTGTCGGTCATCATCAGCGGCACGGCCCGGCAGCGCACCCCGGCCGCCTCGACCTGCCCCACCGCGCCCGCGTCCACCGTGTCTACGAGCCAGCCGTCCAGCAGGCCCGAGCCGTAGTGCTCGGCCACCGCCGCCGCGGTCGACTCGACGCCCACGGCGGCCAGCACCTTGTCGGCCATGCCCCGCACGGGCGCGTCACCGACGATGGGGGACAGACCGATCACCGGCACCCCGGCGTCGGCGATCGCCTCCCGGATGCCGGGCACGGCGAGGATCGTGCCGATCGACACGACCGGGTTGGACGGCGGGAAGAGGATCACGTCCGCCTCGGCGATGGCCTCCAGGACCCCCGGAGCGGGCTTCGCCTGGTCGGCGCCCACCGGCACGATCGCCTCGGCCGGCACCGAGGCACGCAGCCGCACCCAGTACTCCTGGAAGTGGACCGCCTTGCGCTCCCCGTCGACCTCGACGGCGACATGGGTCTCGACGCGGTCGTCGGACATCGGGATCAGCCGCACGCCCGGCTTCCAGCGCTCGCACAGCGCCTCGGTCACCGCGCTCAGCGGGTACCCGGCGCCGAGCATCTGGGTCCGCACGATGTGCGTGGCGAAGTCCCGGTCGCCCAGGCCGAACCACTCGGGCCCGACGCCGTACGCCGCGAGCTCCTCCTTGAGATGGAAGGTCTCGTCGGTACGACCCCAGCCCTGCTCCTCGTTGATGCCGCCGCCGAGCGTGTACATCACCGTGTCGAGGTCCGGGCAGACCTTCAGCCCGAAGAGGTGGATGTCGTCTCCGGTGTTGCCGATGACCGTGATGTCCGCGTCCGGCGCGGCCCGCTTCAGACCACGCAGGAACCGGGCACCGCCGATGCCGCCTGCCAGAACCACAATGCGCATGGGAGCCAGTCTTGCAGGCCCCTACGACAACGGGTCGGCGGCTACGACAACCGGTCAGGCGGTGAGGGCGCCCGGCTCGGTACGGGCCGCCTCGCAGTGCGGGGCCGTGTGCATCGGCATCTCCGTCAGCCCCGGGTAATAGACGTGCAAGCTCACCGCCGACTCGAGTGCGTCATTCACTACCTCGTGTACGTACCCCGGCGCGAACACGTGTTGCGCGCCCGCCCGCAACGCGCGTGTGCCCCGCTCCGTGCGCTCCGTCAGCGTGCCGTCCAGCACGGTCAGCACCCCGGAGGAGCGCCCGTGGTCGTGCAGCCCGCTGCCCTGCCCGGGCACCCAGGACAGCAGCCACACCTCGTAGCCCGGGCCGGTGCGCAGCCGGTGGTACCAGCGGCTGGCCGCGTCGTAGCGGACGAGGTGCTCCCACTGGGAGCGGTCGGCGGCGATGGAGCGGGCGAGGCCGACGAACTCGGCGACGGTGGCCGGGTGCTCGCGCTCCAGCTGGAGCAGGTGCGGGACTTCGAGGATGTCGCCGGCGATCTGGAGGTCGCTGTCGCTGTTCATGGGGTGCGTGGTTCCTCAGTGAAAGTGGGTCAGAGGGAACGAGAGCCGAGGGACTGGTGGCTCGGCCTTCAGCTGGAGCGGGTGTGGCTCAACAGCTGGAACAGCAACAGCTACAGCGAGCGCGGGCAGCACCGTGGGACCCGGCGGTGCGGGTCGAGGTGGGTGCCAAGTTCGCGAGCATGCCCACTAGGACACCGGGTCACACCTCCGGTGTCAACTCGGCACCCGGTATGTGGGACGAGGTTCACCTCATCCGGTCGTTCACTCAGATGAAAGGTTTGTTCATGGCCCGGCAGGGACACATGGGGTCCACCGGGCGCACAAACCTCGTTGCGCACTCGTGATCAGACTGTGATCAGATTCGCTTTGTCGTGGGTGTCGGAACGAGATCGAACTCCCGGGCGTCCTCCCCTGTACAGGTCTGTACGGGACCCAGGTGACGGTGGGGCCCCTCGCGGGCTCCGGCTGCGTGTCAAGGTTTATGCCGATTTGAACACTTTCCGCACGGCCTTGGTTCCGCAGAGTGAATAAGGGGCTCAATAGCAGATCTCGGCTTGACTCGCCCGGAGCAGCACACTTGTAATTTCACTCGTGTCGTTCAGCCGCAATCGGTAACGGCTACATCACGGGGACGCGGATAAGAACAGACGAGGGGCGCACATGACCGAGCTGGTGCAGCAACTGCTGGTCGACGACGCGGACGAGGAACTCGGCTGGCAGGAGCGCGCACTGTGCGCCCAGACCGACCCCGAGTCCTTCTTCCCCGAGAAGGGCGGCTCGACCCGGGAGGCCAAGAAGGTCTGTCTCTCCTGCGAGGTCCGCTCCGAGTGCCTCGAGTACGCCCTCGCCAACGACGAGCGCTTCGGCATCTGGGGCGGCCTGTCCGAGCGGGAGCGCCGCCGGCTGAAGAAGGCCGCGGTCTGACCGGACCCCTGGGTGCGTGAACGGCCCGTCGCAGGTGGGTTGTCCACAGGCGGCGGGCCGCCTTGCCCTCCCATCTCCCGGCCCCCGCCCCCTCATCGAGGCGCTGCGCGCCGCCCCTGCGGGACTGCCGATAGTGTGGGCGCTCGTCCGAGACGCCCCGCGGCCCCCGCCGGCCGCAGGCGTCCACCGCAGTCCACCGAACCGGGGCCCGTACCTCGATGTCCGTGCACAGCCACTCGGCAGCTCATCACGACACCGCTGCCACAGCCGTGTTTGACCCGGCACGCCCGCCCGAGTTCCCGCGTCATGTGGTGACCGCGGTCCTCGTCTCCCACGACGGCGCCCGCTGGCTGCCGGACGCGCTCGCCGGGCTGCTCGGCCAGGAGCGACCCGTCCAGTACGCGATGGGTGCCGACACCGGCAGCGCGGACGCCTCCGCCCAGCTGGTCACCGACGCGCTCGGCGCCGACCGGGTGCTGCACCTCGCCCGCCGTACCGGCTTCGGTCAGGCCGTCGAGGAGTGCGGCCGCAGCGCCCCGGTCCTCACCCCGGAGCACCTGCCGTACCTGAAGCGGCCCAGCGGCTGGGACCCGGTCACGCGTTCGTGGCGGGACGACGCCTACGACATGCCCGAGCTCCCGCACGGCGAGCCGGTGCAGTGGCTGTGGCTGCTGCACGACGACTGCGCCCCGGAACCCGACGCCCTGGCCCAGCTGCTGCGCGTCGTGGACAACGAGTACGAACTGGGCCGCGACGACGTGGCCGTCGTGGGCCCCAAGCTCCGCGGCTGGTACGACCGGCGGCAGCTGCTGGAGGTCGGCGTCTCCATCGCCAACTCCGGCCGCCGCTGGACCGGCCTGGACCGCCGCGAGCAGGACCAGGGCCAGCACGACCACGTCCGGACCGTACTGTCGGTGTCCACCGCCGGCATGCTCGTCCGCCGCGACGTCTTCGAACAGCTCGGCGGCTTCGACCGGCATCTGCCCCTCATGCGCGACGACCTCGACCTGTGCTGGCGCGCGCACGCCGCGGGCCACCGCGTGCTGATCGCCCCGGAAGCCGTCGTCCGGCACGCCGAGGCGGCCTCCAGGGAGCGCCGCGCCGTCGACTGCGTGGGCCGTACGTCCGCCTCCCCGCACAAGGTCGACAAGGCCGGCGCCGTCTACAGCCTGCTCGTCAACACGCGTACGGCCGTGCTGCCCTGGGTGCTGCTGCGCGTCGTGCTCGGCACCCTGCTGCGGACCGTCGCCTACCTCGTCGGCAAGGTCCCCGGACAGGCAGTCGACGAGATCCGCGGCCTCATGGGCACCCTGCTGCGGCCCGAGCGGATCCTCGCCGGGCGGCGCGTCAGAGGAACCCCCCAGGTCGACAAGGGCGAGCTGCGGCCACTGTTCCCGCCGCCCGGCGCGACGGTCCGCATGACCGTCGAGCAGGTCGCGGGCAACCTCGTCGGCAGCTCCGACCCCGAGGCCGCCGCCGGTGCCGGACGGCACGGCGGTGCCGTCGAGTCGGGCCCCGGCGGCGACGACGCGGACTTCCTGCAGATCGAGCAGTTCGCCCGGCTCAAGCGCATCGCGCGCAAGCCCGGCCCGGTGCTCTTCCTCGTCCTGCTGCTCGTCTCCCTGCTCGCCTGCCGCGAACTCCTCGGCGGCGGCGCGCTCGCGGGCGGCGCCCTGCTGCCCGCCCCGGTCGACTCCTCCGCCCTGTGGGCGCGCTACCTGGACGCCTGGCACCCGGTCGGCGCCGGCGGCACCTCCGCCGCGCCGCCGTACGTCGCGCTCGTGGCGATGCTGGCGTCCCTGCTGTTCGGCTCGACCGGCCTCGCCGTCACCGTCCTGCTCGTCTGCTCGGTGCCGCTGGCCGGTGTCGCCGCCTACTTCGCCTCCCGCCCGCTGGTCGAGTCCCGGCTGCTGCGCGCGTGGGCGTCCGTCGTGTACGCCTTCCTGCCCGCCGCCACCGGCGCCCTCGCCGGCGGCCGCCTCGGTACCGCCGTCCTGGCCGTGCTGCTGCCGCTCATCGCACGGGCGGGCATCGCGGCCAGTGGCCTGGCGAACCCGTCGGGCGCGCGGGGCAGTTGGCGCGCCACCTGGGCGTACGCACTGCTGTTGACCATCACCACCGCGTTCACCCCGATCGTGTGGCCCCTCGCCCTGATCCTCGGGGTGGGGCTGCTGGCCGTCCGCCGGACGGACATCACGGCGTACGGGCCGCGGTTCCTCGCCCAGCTCGGCACGCCCCTGCTGGTCCTGGCTCCCTGGTCGCTGTCGCTGCTCCCGTTCGGCTTCTTCCAGCAGGCCGGCCTGGAGTACGGAGCCGGCTCCGCCTCCGCCCTCGACCTGCTCGGCGCCAGCCCGGGTGGCCCCGGCACGGTCAGCGGCCTGATGCTCATCGGCATCGTGCTGGCCGCGCTCGCCGCCCTGCTGCGCTCGGAACGCCAGTCGGGCATCCGGACGGCGTGGGGGGTCGCCCTGGTGGGCTTCGTCCTCGCGGCCCTGTCCAACAGCTCCACCTGGGCCGGCCCCGCGACCCTCGTCTACGGCATCGCCCTCCTGGCGGCCGCCGTTCTCGGCGCCGACGGGGCACGCGCGCGCGTGGCCGAGCAGAGCTTCGGCTGGCGCCAGCCGGTCGCCGTGCTGATCGCCTTCGCCTCGGCCGCGGGCCCGCTGCTCGTCGCCGCCGGCTGGATGATCCGCGGCGCCGACGGGCCCCTGGAGCGACGCGACCCGACGCAGGTCCCCGCGTTCGTCGCCGAGGAGAGCGGCAGCCGCGACCAGGCCCGCACCCTCGTCCTCGACAGCGACTCCGGCGCCCACGTCGGCTACATGCTCGTGCGCGGTTCCGGCGCCCGCCTCGGCGACGGCGAGGTCGCCGCGGCTGACGGCGAGAACAGCCGGCTCGACAAGGTCGTCGCCAACCTCGTCGCCGGCTCCGGCGCCGACCAGGCCGACCAGCTCGGCGGCTTCGCCGTGCGCTATGTCCTCGTCCACCAGGGCGCGCCCCGCGAGGTCACCCGCGTCCTGGACGCCACGCCCGGCCTGACCCGGCTCAGCCAGCAGAGCGGCGGCGCGCTGTGGCGCCTCGACCGGCAGGTCGCGCGCGCCGCCATCGTCCCCGCCTCCGGATCCGGCACCCCGCAGCCCGTCGCCGCCGGGCCCGTCGACATCCACACCACGATCCCGGCCGGCACCGACGGGCGCGTGCTGCGCCTCGCCGACACCGCAGCCGACGGCTGGACCGCCACACTGGACGGCAAGCCGCTGACCCGCACCACGGTCGACGGCTGGGCCCAGGGCTTCGAACTCCCCGCCACCGGCGGCACGCTGGACGTCACCTACGACGACCCGATCGGCCACACCGTGTGGCTGTGGACGCAGGGCCTGCTCGCCGTCGTCCTCGTGGTCCTCGCCCTGCCCGGCCGGCGCCGCGACGTCGACGACGACATGCCCGAGGAGCCGGTCGTCCCGGCCCAGGCGGTCGCCGGTGAGGGCCGCCGCGCCCGCCGCCTGCGCGCCCAGGCCGAGGCCGAGACCGAGGCGGAAGGAGCGGCCGGGCCCGGGGAGTTCCCGGCCTCGCCGCCGCAACCGGAACAGCCACCCGTGGGAGTCCCGCAACAGCAGAACCACGGTCAGTGGGACGGGACGGGCTACGCGGGCTACGGCGACCAGTACCAGGCCGCCCCGTACCCGGCGGACCCGTACAACGGGCAGTACCAGGCGGACCCGTACCAGGGCGGCCAGTACGACCCGTACGCGTACGGCGGCCCGCCCCAGGCACCGCAGTACGACCCGGCGGGCTACGACCAGACCTACACCCAGGGCTACGGCACTCCGTACGACCCCGCGCAGGAGCAGCACCAGCAGCACCACCCCCACGGCACGGGCAGTGAGCGTCCCGACGGGAGCCAGCAGTGAACCGCACCACCCTGTCCCTGATCGCCGGCGTGACCGCGCTCGCCGCCGTCACGGGCTTCGCCGCGCTGTCCGCCCCGGACGCCCCGGGCGCGGACGCCGGCGCCCAGGCGGCCGCCCAACTGCCCGTGGAGCGCACGAGCCTGCTGTGCCCTGCGCCCAGCACGTCCGACCTCGCCGAGACGTCCTACACGTCCTTCACGCCCGTCACGAAGGGCACGGAGAACGGCGGCAAGGCCGAACTCCAGGCGGCGGCCGAAGCGTCGGCGGAAGGCTCTGACCAGGGCGGCGACAAGGGCGCGGACGACGGCAAGGACGACGGCAAGGACGACGGCGAGTCCGGCCAGGACAAGGCCGGGAAGTCCGTGCTGACTCCCAAGGAGCCCGGCAAGCCGGTCACCGGGGACAGCTCGGGTTCCGACGCCCCCGCACTCGTCGGGACCGCCGACGGCAGGTTCGCGCCCGGCTGGACCGTCCAGGAGACCACGGAGGTCGCCGCCGGGACCGGACGCGGCCTCCAGGGCGTCAACTGCGCGGCTCCGGACACGAGTTTCTGGTTCCCGGGCGCCAGTACGGCGGCCGACCGCACCGACTACGTCCACCTGACGAACCCCGACGACTCGGCCGCCGTGGTCGACGTCGAGCTCTACGGCAAGGACGGCACCCTGCAGTCCCCGGTGGGGGAGGGCATCACCGTCCAGCCGCACTCCAGTGAGCCGGTCCTGCTGTCCACGCTCACGGACGAGGAGCAGACCAACCTCACCGTGCACGTCAACGTCCGCAGCGGACGCGTCGGCGCTTCCGTGCAGGCCCTGGACGACAGGCTCGGCGGCGACTGGCTGGCCGCGTCCACGGACCCGTCGGGCAGCCTGGTCCTGCCCGGCATCCCCAAGGACGCCACCTCCGTGCGCCTGGTCGCCTTCACCCCGGCGACGAGGACGCGGACCTGAAGGTGCGCCTCGCCTCCCCCTCCGGGCTGATCACCCCGGCCGGGCACGAGACGGTGCACGTCAAGGGCGGCATGACGACCGCCGTCGACCTCGGCGACGTCACACGCGGCGAGGCTGGCTCCCTGGTGCTGACGCCGACGGACCGGTCCGTGCCGGTCGTGGCGGCCCTGCGGGTCGTACGGGGCAAGGGCGACAAGCAGGAGACGGCGTTCATCCCGGCCACCCGCCCCGTCGGCACACGCGCGACGTCCGCGGACAACAGGGCCAAGGGCAGCACCCTGTCCCTGACCGCCCCCGGCCGTGCCGCCACGGTCAAGGTCACCGCCTCGGCGGGCAGCGAGGGCGGCACCCCGGCGTCGAAGACGTACACGATCAAGGCCGGCACCACCCAGGACATCGAGCCCCCGGCCCCCGGCGGCCTCAAGGGCACCTACGCGCTCACGGTCGAGCCGGTCTCCGGCGGCCCGGTCTACGGCGCCCGCACTCTGACGGCCGACGAGAGCGGCGTCCCCGCCTTCACCGTCCAGACACTCCCCGACGACCGGGGCACGGTGGCGGTACCGGAGGCGGACGAGGACCTGTCGGTGCTGCAGAAGTAGGAGACGCGGGGAAGCACGGGGGAGGGGACGCAGGGTCGGCCCCGTGGGTCTCAGCCCTGCTCCTCGCCGTACCGCGGATCCACCGTCTCCGGCGTCAGCCCCAGCAGCTCGGCGACCTGCTCGACGACGACCTCGTGCACCAGCGCCGCCCGCTCGTCGCGCCCCTTGGTGCGGATCTCGACCGGCCGCCGGTAGACCACCACGCGGGCGGGGCGCCCCTCGCGGGCGCTGATCGTGCCGCCGAGCGGAACCGCCTCGTCGTTCCAGGCCTCGCCGGGCCCGTCGAGCCGCGGCACCTCCAGCACCAGGAACTCGATGTCGGCGAGCTGCGGCCACCGCCGCTCCAGACGCTCCACGGAGTCCTGCACCAGATCGGCGAACGCCTCCGCGCGGCTCGCGGCGAGCGGCACCTGCGGCGGTGCGATCGGGCCGCGCATGCCCCGGCCGTGGCGATCACGACGGCGGGGCCCGGGGGCGGCGGCACGGGGCGTTACGGGCTTCTCCATCACTGCTGAAGGGTAGTCCCCGCCACGCACGTGTGCCCGGAACAGCGCGGCGGCACGGACGGCTTCCGGCCGACGGGAACGGATGTCGTTACATGACCATTCCAGCCAAGGTTGGGCTCGATTCCGTATCCCGCCGAGACCGGTGACGTCACGGCAATTGAGGATTTTGTGACGACTCTTGACCGCGCACGGACCCGTCCGACCCCCCGGACGACGGTGTCCGGGCAGGTCAGCCGGGTGTGCCTGCAGGGGCCTGTGGGGCGTTTCACAACGCGACACGGTGGAGTGACCTCGTGGAGAGTCGTCGCGGCCCGCTCAAGAGTGCGGTACCGTCCAACATCGTGAGCCCTGTACGTCGCTGTTCGCGCACCGCCTGCGGCCGCCCCGCCGTCGCGACGCTGACGTACGTCTACGCCGACTCGACCGCGGTCCTCGGCCCGCTCGCCACCTACGCCGAACCCCACTGCTACGACCTGTGCGCCGAGCACTCCGAGCGCCTCACCGCCCCGCGCGGCTGGGAGGTCGTCCGGCTCCTCGACGGCTCGGCCCCGGCCCGCCCCAGCGGCGATGACCTGGAAGCCCTTGCCAACGCGGTGCGAGAGGCGGCCCGCCCCCAGGAGCGGGCGGCCGGGGCCGGTGGCGGAGGGCGTGCGGCCGACCCCATGGAGGTCGCGCGGCGGGGTCATCTGCGGGTCCTTCGGTCCCCCGACAACTGAGTCCCCCCGTTCGGCTGCCGTCTCGCGCACACCCATTGACGCGAGCTTGGCGCGGACATGACCATTCCGTTTGAGGATGCGAGAAATCGCTTTCACGTGACGGAAACCGGGGAGGCGCCCGTTGTACGTCCAGGAACTGGAACCCGTCGCCGGCTCACTGGGCGTGTCCGCCCTCGTGGCCGCCCTGCCCCTCGTGATCGTCCTGGTCCTGCTCGGCGGCGTCCGCCTGAAGGCGCACCTGGCAGGCCTCACCGGCCTCCTCGCCGCCGTGCTCGTCGCCCGGCTCGCGTACGGCATGCCCCTCGGCCAGACCCTCTCCAGCGCCGCCCAGGGCGCCGTCTTCGGCCTCTTCCCCATCCTGTGGATCGTCGTCAACGCCCTGTGGGTCTACCGGATGACCGTCCGCACCCGGCACTTCGACATCCTGCGCCGGTCCTTCGGGCGGCTGTCCGACGACCCGCGCATCCAGGCACTCGTCATCGCCTTCTGCTTCGGGGCGCTGCTGGAGGCACTCGCCGGCTTCGGGGCCCCCGTCGCGATCAGCGCGGTCATGCTGGTCGCCCTCGGCTTCGAACCGGTGCGCGCCGCCGTCGTCGCCCTGGTCGCCAACACCGCGCCCGTGGCCTTCGGCGCGATGGGCACCCCGGTCGTCACCCTCGCCCAGGTCACCGGACTGCCGCTGGACTCCGTGGCGTCCGTGGTGGGCCGTCAGACGCCGCTGCTGGCCCTCGTGGTGCCGCTGGTGCTGGTCTGGCTCGTGGACGGCCGGCGCGGGCTGCGCGAGACCTGGGTGCCCGCCCTGGCGTGCGGAGTCGCCTTCGCCGTCGCCCAGTTCGCCGCCTCCAACTACGTCTCCGCCCAACTCGCCGACATCGGCGCCGCCCTGGCCGGGGCGGGCGCCCTGATCGCCGTACCGCACGCGCGCGTGCCCGCCGCCGAGTCCGTACGCGCCTCCGTGCTGACCGGCGCCCGCAGCGAGGAACTCGACCAGGAGGACCCGCCCCGCGAGATCCTGCGCGCCTACGCCCCCTACGCGCTGATCGTCGCGATCTTCTCCCTCGCGCAGATACCGGCCCTCAAGGACTGGCTCGCCAGGACCACCCAGACCTACGACTGGCCCTTCCTGAACGTGGCGGGACCGGACGGCGACCCGGTCAGCGGCAACGTCTTCACCTGGCCCATCGTGTCCACCGGCGGCACGCTGGTGCTCCTCGCCGGCGTCTGCACGGCCGCCGTCATCGGGGTGCACGCGCGCGTGGCGGTCAAGGAGTGGCTCGCGACCGTCCACGAGCTGCGCTTCGCGATCCTGACGGTGACCTCCGTACTGGCGCTCGCCTACGTCATGAACCTCTCCGGCCAGGCGGGGACGATCGGCCACTTCGTCGCGGCGGCCGGAGCCGGACTGGCGTTCCTCTCACCCGTCCTCGGCTGGTTCGGAGTCGCCGTCACCGGGTCCGACACCTCGGCCAACGCCCTCTTCGGCGCCCTCCAGGTGACCGCCGCCCGCGAGTCCGGACTCTCCCCCGACCTGCTGGCCGCCGCCAACAGCTCCGGCGGCGTCCTCGGCAAGATGATCTCCCCGCAGAACCTCACCATCGCCTGCGCGGCCGTCGGACTCGCGGGCCGTGAGGGCGACCTGCTGCGCAAGGTACTGCCGTGGAGCCTGGGCCTGCTGCTGGTCATGTGCCTGATCGTGGTCGGCCAGAGCACACCGGTCCTGGGCTGGATGCTGCCCTGACGCCCGAGGCGATGTCCGGGCACCCGCACAGCGTCCGCTCAGCGCGCTGTCAGCGGGGCCGGGTAGTTTGGGCCGACCGACAGTACTTTTCCAGGAAGGTTGGCCGTGGCTGCTGATCTGTCGCAGGTCGTGAAGGCGTACGACGTACGCGGAGTCGTCCCCGACCAGTGGGACGAGTCCCTGGCCGAGCTCTTCGGGGCGGCCTTCGTACAGGTCACCGGTGCGAGCGCCATCGCGACCGGGCACGACATGCGGCCCTCCTCGCCGGGCCTGTCGCGTGCCTTCGCGCGCGGGGCCGCCGCGCAGGGCGCCGACGTCACGGAGATCGGCCTGTGCTCGACGGACCAGCTGTACTACGCCTCGGGCGCGCTGGACCTGCCGGGCGCCATGTTCACCGCCTCCCACAACCCGGCGCAGTACAACGGCATCAAGATGTGCCGCGCGGGCGCCGCCCCGGTCGGCCAGGACACCGGGCTCGCGGAGATCCGCGAACTCGTCGAGAACTGGAGCGAGTCGGGCGCCCCGGAGCCGGCCGCGAAGCCGGGAACGATCACAGGCCGCGACACGTTGTCGGACTACGCGGCGCACCTGCTCTCGCTGGTCGACCTGGCCTCAGTCCGCCCCCTGAAGGCCGTCGTCGACGCGGGCAATGGCATGGGCGGCCACACGGTCCCCGAGGTCTTCGCCGGCCTGCCGGTGACGCTGGTCCCGATGTACTTCGAGCTGGACGGGACCTTCCCCAACCACGAGGCCAACCCCCTCGACCCGGCCAACCTCGTCGACCTGCGCAAGCGGGTCCGCGAGGAGGGCGCCGACCTGGGCCTCGCCTTCGACGGCGACGCCGACCGCTGCTTCGTCGTCGACGAGCGCGGCGAGCCGGTCTCCCCGTCCGCGATCACCGCACTCGTCGCCTCCCGCGAACTGGCCAGGCACGGCGGCAAGGGCGTGATCATCCACAACCTGATCACGTCCTGGTCGGTCCCCGAGGTCGTCGAGGAGAACGGCGGCGACCCGGTCCGCACCCGCGTGGGCCACTCCTTCATCAAGGCGGAGATGGCCAGGTCGGGCGCGATCTTCGGCGGCGAGCACTCCGCGCACTACTACTTCCGCGACTTCTGGAACGCCGACACGGGCATGCTGGCCGCCCTCCACGTCCTGGCGGCCCTCGGCGGCCAGGCAGGCCCCCTCTCCGCCCTCGTCTCCCAGTACGACCGCTACGCGGGCTCCGGCGAGATCAACTCCACGGTCACCGACCAGGCGGCCCGCCTCGCCGCGATCCGCTCCGCGTACGGGACCCGCGAGGGCATCGAACTGGACGACCTCGACGGCCTCACGGTCTCCGCCGCCGACTGGTGGTTCAACGTCCGCCCCTCCAACACGGAGCCGCTGCTGCGGCTGAACGCGGAGGCCAGGGACCCGGAGACGATGGCCCGGGTGAGGGACGAGGTACTGGGGATCATCAGAGGCTGAGGCCCCACCCCCACCGGCGGTAATCTGACCAGGCACAACCCAAGCGCCCGCACCTCGGAGGAAACCCCAATGCCCCTCGAATCCGGCCTCCTGGACATCCTCGCCTGCCCGGCCTGCCACGCCCCGCTCAAGGAGCAGGACACCGAACTGATCTGCACCGACCAGGGCTGCGCCCTGGCCTACCCCGTCCGCGACGGCATCCCCGTCCTCCTGGTCGACGAGGCCCGACGCCCCGCGTAGGACCCGCGCGCGGACACACTCGCTGAGCCCCGGTGCACATGGCCCCCGGCACAACGGGCACCGCAGTAGGACGACACCCCCATAACGGACCCCGGCGATCGGAGGCTGCCGCCCCATGCTCGACGAATCGCTGCTCGACTCCCCAGAGGGCCTCGCGGAGGCCGACCACCGAGGCCTGCTCCGCGGTGCCGCGGAAGCCGGCGCGCGCGTCCGCACGGCCGCCCGCCACGCCGCCGAGGCAGGCGTCAACGACCTCAAGCCCGACGGCCGCCCCCGCGGCGTCCTCATCGCCGGCCCGGGCGCCGCCGCCACCCACGCGGCCGACCTGCTCGGCACGCTCGCCGGCGCCGGCAGCCCGGTCACCCGCCTGGCCCCCATCGGTGTCGCCCCCGCCGCGGGCGCCCTGCGCTGGGAACTGCCCGGCTGGGTCGGCTCCGTGGACCTCCTCCTGATCACCACCCCGGACGGGACCGAGCCGGGCCTGTCCCTCCTCGCCGAGCAGGCCTACCGCCGTGGCTGCACCGTCGTCGCCGTAGCCCCCAGCAGGTCCCCGCTCGCCGACGCCGTGAACGGCTCGCACGGCCTGTTCGTCCCCATGGCGACCGCCCCGTACGACCAGGACGAGCCCTTCGCCGCGTCCGCCCCCGGCGTCCTGTGGGCCCTGCTCACCCCGCTCCTGGCGCTCCTGGACCGCGCGGGCGTGCTCACCGCCCCGCCGGAGGCCCTCGGCAAGGTCGCCGACCGCCTCGACCGCATCGCCGAACGCTGCGGCCCCGCCATCGCGACGTACAGCAACGCCGCCAAGACCCTGGCCGCCGAACTCACCGACGCGCTCCCCATCGTCTGGACCGAGGGCGTCTCGGCCGGACCGGCGGGCCGCCGTTTCGCCGCCGCTCTCGCCGAACTGTCCGGCACCCCCGCGGTCGTCGCCGAACTCCCCGAGGCCCTCGCCGCACACAGCGCCCTGCTCGCGGGCCCGCTGGCCGCCAGCGCCGACCCCGACGACTTCTTCCGCGACCGCGTCGAGGAAGCCCCCGCCCTCCACGCGCGCGTGGTGCTGCTCCGCGACCGCCCCATCGGCGGCCTCACCGCCGCCCCCGGCGCCCGCGACCTGGCCCTCAGCCACGACACCCCGATCAGCGAACTGGAACCGGAGGCGGGTGACGAGCTGGAGACCCTCGCCGAACTGATCGCCATCACGGATTTCGCCGCCGTTTACCTGGCGCTCGCCTCGAGGGCCTGATCATGCCCGGGACACCCTGACGCCCACGCGGCAGCCGCCCGGGAGCAGCAGGCGTACGTACGCACTCACAGGACCAGAGAGATCCCCATGGACCGCCTCGACAACACCATCCGCCCCTACGCCTGGGGCTCCCCGACCGCGATCCCGAACCTGCTCGGCGTCGAACCGACCGGCGAACCGCAGGCGGAGATGTGGATGGGAGCCCACCCGGGCGCCCCCTCGCGCACCGGCCGGGGCACGCTCGTCGAGGTCGTCGACGCCGCCCCCGAGAAGGAACTGGGACCGGCCGCCGTCGCCAAGTTCGGCGCGCGCCTGCCCTTCCTCCTCAAGATCCTCGCCGCCGGCGCCCCGCTCTCCCTCCAGGTCCACCCCGACCTGGCGCAGGCGAAGGAGGGCTACGCGGACGAGGAGCGCCGTGGCATCCCCGTGGACGCCCCGCACCGCAACTACAAGGACGCCAACCACAAGCCCGAACTGATCTGCGCGCTCACCGAGTTCGACGGCCTGTGCGGCTTCCGCGACCCGCTCGAGGCCGCCGGCCTGCTCGACGACCTCGGTGTCGACTCCCTCAAGCCGTACGTCGACCTGCTGCACGCCCACCCCGAGGACGCGGCCCTGCGCGAGGTCCTCACGGCGATCCTCACCGCCGACCCCGACGAGATGTCCCGGACCGTCACGGAAGCGGCCGCCGCCTGCGACCGCCTCGGCGGCGCCTACGCCCCCTACGCCGACATCGCCCACCACTACCCGGGCGACCCCGGCGTCATCGCCGCGATGCTGCTCAACCACGTCCGGCTCCAGCCGGGCGAGGCCCTCTACCTCGGCGCCGGCGTCCCGCACGCCTATCTCCAGGGCCTCGGTGTGGAGATCATGGCCAACTCCGACAACGTCCTGCGCTGCGGCCTCACCCCCAAACACGTCGACGTCCCCGAACTCCTGCGCATCGTCCACTTCCGCGCCGGCGACCCCGGCGTCCTGCGCCCCGAGGCCTCCCCGGACGGCGAGGAGGTCTACGAGACCCCGATCGACGAGTTCCGCCTCTCCCGCTATGTCCTCCCCGAGGCCGGCGCGACCCACGACCTCACCCGCCCGACCCCGCAGATCCTGCTCTGCACGGCCGGCACGGTCAGGGCGGGCGAGCACGACCTGACGCCCGGCGGATCGGTCTTCGTCCCGGCCGGTGAAAAGGCCGAAGTGTCCGGAACAGGCACGCTCTTCCGGGCCACGGTCATCGCCTGACCTCCCTACGACGGTGACCTGGCGCACCGCTGCCGGAGCGGGCTGCAACAATGGCCCACCGTCAAGCACGGGCAAAGCCAAGGGCGACGCACCAAGGCGAGCGCCCGGGCCCTGGAACGGCGTACGAAGGGACAACGCGAACATATGAGCGCGTCAGGCGGCACCAAGGCGATCGTGGCGGCACTGGCCGCGAACCTCGCGATCGCGGTAGCGAAGTTCGTGGCGTTCCTCTTCAGCGGCTCGTCCTCGATGCTCGCCGAGTCCGTGCACTCGCTCGCCGACTCCGGCAACCAGGCACTCCTGCTCCTCGGCGGCAAGAAGGCGAAGCGCGAGGCCACCCCGCAACACCCCTTCGGCTATGGCCGCGAGCGCTACATCTACGCCTTCCTCGTCTCGATCGTCCTCTTCTCGGTCGGCGGCATGTTCGCCCTCTACGAGGGCTACGAGAAGATCAAGCACCCGCACGAACTGACGAACTGGTACTGGCCGGTCGGCGTCCTGGTCTTCGCGATCATCGCCGAGACCTTCTCCTTCCGCACGGCCATCAAGGAGTCCAACGTCCTGCGGGGCAAGCGCTCCTGGAAGGAGTTCGTCCGCCACGCCAAGGCCCCCGAGCTCCCGGTCGTCCTTCTGGAAGACCTCGGCGCCCTCGTCGGTCTGATCCTCGCCCTCGGCGGCGTCGGCCTCGCCCTGCTCACCGGCGACAGCGTCTGGGACGGCGTCGGCACCCTCTGCATCGGCATCCTGCTCATCCTGATCGCCCTGGTCCTCGCCGCCGAGACCAAGTCGCTGCTGCTCGGCGAGTCCGCCGGTGTCGAGGAGACGCAGAAGATCGAGACCGCCCTCGTCGACGGCGACACGGTCACCCGCATCATCCACATGCGCACGCTCCACCTCGGCCCCGAGGAACTCCTCGTCGCCGCCAAGATCGCCGTCCGCCACGAGGAGACGGCCACCGAGATCGCCGCCGCGATCAACGCCGCCGAGTCCCGCATCCGAGAGGCCGTCCCGATCGCCCGCGTGATCTACCTCGAGCCGGACATCTACAGCGAGACCGAAGCCGCCAAGGGCTCCGACCCCGAGGCGAGGCCCGGGGGACCGACGCCGAGCGACGCCGGACACTGACGTCCCGCAAGCGCAATGCCCGAACACGCGTGGGGCCCGCCGAACCATTCGGCGGGCCCCACGCGCTTCTTCCTACTCGGCTACCCGACCTCGCGCAGCACCCCGAGGAGGGCCGATTCGTCCGACGCGGCCAACAGCCGCTCCCGGAACCCGGCGTCCATCAACTTCCGCGACAACAGCGCCAGAATCCGCAAATGCTCGTCACCCGCCGCCGCCTCCGGCACGGCGATCATGAACACCAGCCGTGCCTTCGTACCGTCCAGCGAGCCCCACTCGACGCCCTGCGCGGACCGCGCGAAACCGACGACCGGCTCCGTCACCGCATCCGTCTTGGCATGCGGAATCGCGATCTCCTCACCGAGCCCGGTCGTGCCCTGCGCCTCCCGCCGCAGCGCACACGCCACGAGCTCGTCCACGTCCGCGACCTTGCCGGTACGGGCCAGCAGCTCCGCCAACTCCCGGATTGCGGCTTCCTTGTCGCCGGCTTCGAGGCTGACCTTGACGGTCCGGTCAGTGAGGTAACCGGAGAGGACCTCGGTGGAGACGCCACCGGCGTCGGACGGCTCGGGCTCCGCTGCTTCGTCTGCTACGGCCGTGGCACTGCTCGCGGCAGTAGCGGCAGCCGCCGGCCCACCTACGGTCGCCTGCGCTACGACCGCACCGCCACTGCCACCTCCACCGGTCACCCCGGCCGGCGCGGGCTCAAGCCCAGCCGCCCCCGCACCGAAGCCCGTCTCCCCGCGCCGCCTGCGCTCACCCAGGTCGACGAGGGCCACCGTCGTCAGCGCGGTGACGACCGAGCCGATCACCACGGCCACGAAGAACATCGGCACACCGCTCACCGCACCCAGCACGGCCACGATCGGCCCACCGTGCGGCACCGCGTCCTCCACCCCGGCGACCCCGGCGATCGCACCGGCGACCGCGCCACCCAGCATGTTGGCGGGAATGACCTGCGCGGGGCGCGCGGCCGCGAACGGGATCGCACCCTCCGAGATGCCGAAGCAGCCCATGAACAGCGAGGCGAGCCCCGTCTCCCGCTCCTGCTCGGTGTACAGCCGCTTCCGTATCAGCGTGGCCAGGCCCTGCCCCAGAGGCATGACCGGGATCGCGGCCGCGCACATGCCCATGACCGTCTGATTGCCGGTCGCGATGAGGCCGGCCCCGAACAGGAACGCCGTCTTGTTGACCGGCCCGCCCATGTCGAACGCGATCATGAGCCCCAGCATCGCGCCGAGCAGGATCGCGCTGGTACCGGTCATCCCGCTGAGCCAGTCGGTCAGGTGCTCGAACACCCAGGAGATCGGCTTGCCGATGACGTAGATGAAGAACAGCCCCAGAGCCGTGGTCGCCACGATCGGGATCACGATGATCGGCATGATCGGCTGCGCGAACTTCGGGACCTTGACCTTCTTGATCCACAACACCAGATACCCGGCGAGGAACCCGGTCACGATCGCCCCGATGAACCCGGCGCCCGCCTTGGAGTCGTACAGCTCACCGGTGTTGGCGATCCAGCCACCGATCATGCCGGGCACGAGGGCGGGCCGGTCCCCGATGGCGTACGCGATGTAGCCGGACAGGATCGGCACCATCAGCGTGAAGCCGATGACACCGATGTTGTTCACGTCCATCCAGAAGGAGTCCTTCGGGATGACCAGTCCGCCCGACGGGTCGGCATGCCCGCCGAGCGAGAGCGAGATCGCGATCAGCAGCCCGCCGACCACGACGAACGGGATCATGTAACTGACCCCGTTCATCAGCGCCTTGTACCCGAGGCTCCGCTCCTTGCCGCCACCGGTCGCGGGAGCTGTGGGGGAGCTCCCTTCCGTGTGCACGGGCGCCGACAGCACCCGCTCGATCAGCTGCTCGGGGTGACGAATGCCCTCCGCCACCCCGACGGTCAGGACCCGCTTCCCCGCGAAGCGGCTCAGGTCCACGTCCTTGTCCGCGGCGACGATGATGCCGTCGGCGTGCTTGACATCGTTGTCTTCGAGGACGTTTTCAGCCCCGATGGATCCCTGCGTCTCCACCTTCATCTCGATGCCGCGGCTCTCGGCGGCCTGCGCGAGCTTCTCGGCCGCCATGTACGTGTGGGCGATGCCGGTCGGGCACGCGGTCACCGCGAGCAGCTTCAACCGCTGCCGCTCACCATCGCCGCCGCCCGTGGGGGAGGGCCGGCCGGACTGGTCACATCGATCTCCTAACGCCTTTGTCATGCGGAATCGCCGTCCCGGACGCCCCGCAAGATCGATCAGTTGTTCAGATCTCCCGGGCATCCTGCACCACCCCGCCGCAGACTCAAAGGCCAAAAGATCCCTGATAGTTCCGCTTTGTCGCCTCCTGCCGACCGTTCGTTGGTGTCCTGTTATCGCGCCCACTCATCGCCTCGATGGCGCGATGAGTTCGGATGCGGACTGGGGACGGCCCACCCTCCCGGTGTAGCTTGGGACGGAGCCAGACGTCGCTGCTGATGGCGGTCGGTCGGTCCCACCGCGGACCGGCCGAGGGAGAGAGGGCCTCCGACGGACTGCGCTGCGTGTACGCGGGCATGCCAGTGTCCTCCCTGGGCACCCCTGTGTCCGCCGCCGCGCAGACCAGCCGTATACACCTCGACCCAACTCCGAGGAGCAGCTAGCAATGACGACTGTCGACAACCGACAGGACTTCAAGGTCGCCGACCTCTCCCTGGCCGACTTCGGCCGCAAGGAGATCACCCTCGCCGAGCACGAGATGCCGGGCCTGATGGCGATCCGCAAGGAATACGCCGAGGCGCAGCCCCTCGCCGGCGCCCGCGTCACCGGCTCCCTGCACATGACCGTGCAGACCGCCGTGCTCATCGAGACCCTGGTCGCCCTGGGCGCGCAGGTCCGCTGGGCCTCCTGCAACATCTTCTCCACCCAGGACCACGCCGCGGCCGCCATCGCCGTCGGCCCGAACGGCACGCCCGACAACCCGCAGGGCGTCCCGGTCTTCGCCTGGAAGGGCGAGACCCTGGAGGAGTACTGGTGGTGCACGGAGCAGGCGCTGACCTGGCCGAACAGCCCCACCGGCGGCCCGAACATGATCCTCGACGACGGCGGTGACGCCACCCTCCTCGTCCACAAGGGCGTCGAGTACGAGAAGGACGGCAAGGTCCCCGCCGTCGACACCGCCGAGAACGACGAGCACCGCGTCATCCTCGAACTCCTCAACCGCACCATCACCGACGGCTCCCAGAAGTGGACCCAGCTCGCCTCGGAGATCCGCGGTGTCACCGAGGAGACCACGACCGGCGTCCACCGCCTGTACGAGATGCAGCGCGACGGCAACCTCCTGTTCCCGGCGATCAACGTCAATGACGCCGTCACCAAGTCGAAGTTCGACAACAAGTACGGCTGCCGCCACTCGCTCATCGACGGCATCAACCGCGCCACCGACGTCCTCATCGGCGGCAAGACCGCCGTCGTCTTCGGCTACGGCGACGTGGGCAAGGGCTGCGCGGAGTCCCTGCGCGGCCAGGGCGCCCGCGTGATCATCACCGAGATCGACCCGATCTGCGCGCTCCAGGCGGCGATGGACGGCTACCAGGTCACGACGCTCGACGAGGTCGTCGACAAGGCCGACATCTTCGTCACCACGACCGGCAACAAGGACATCATCATGGCCTCGGACATGGCCAAGATGAAGCACCAGGCGATCGTCGGCAACATCGGCCACTTCGACAACGAGATCGACATGGCCGGCCTCGCCAAGATCCCCGGCATCGTCAAGGACGAGGTCAAGCCGCAGGTCCACACCTGGACGTTCCCCGACGGCAAGGTGCTCATCGTCCTCTCCGAGGGCCGCCTGCTGAACCTGGGCAACGCCACCGGCCACCCGTCGTTCGTGATGTCCAACTCCTTCGCGGACCAGACCCTGGCCCAGATCGAGCTGTTCACCAAGCCCGACGAGTACCCGACCGGCGTCTATGTGCTGCCCAAGCACCTCGACGAGAAGGTCGCCCGCCTCCACCTCGACTCGCTCGGCGTGAAGCTGACCACGCTCCGCCCCGAGCAGGCCGAGTACATCGGCGTCCAGGTCGAGGGCCCGTTCAAGCCGGACCACTACCGCTACTGAGCCGCGCCGCCCGGCAGCAGGCCCTTCGAGGCAGGCCCCCGCACCCCCGTGCCGGGGGCCTGCCCCTTTCCCGGACCAGCGACCGGACCGGCCCGTCAAGCCCCAGGACGACCCCCATGCCCCGCGGCCGCTATTCGCTCCACGATCCGCACGACCACACCCCCCTCGCAGAAGAGCACTTCCACTGCGCCACCGGCCCCTCCGGCTGGCGCTACGTCTCCCAGCTGACCACCCCCTCGGGCGATCACCACGGCTCCGTCGACCTCACCCTCGACGAGCTCGGCCGCCCCATCCGCCTCGAAATCAACGCCGCCGCCTGGCAAGTCCGCGGCGCCGCCCTCGACGGCGTCACCTGGGTCCGCACCGACCCCACCGGGATCGAGGCCACCGAAGGCAACGTGCGCGCCCACGCCTTCACCGGCACCTCCCCGGCATTCCTCGTCGCCACCGCCCGTCTCCTGCGCCTCACCCCCTCCGCAGCCGCCACCCGCGTACGCCTCGTCGCCTTCACGGACCCGGTGCTCGCCCCGCGCACCGTGGATCAGTCGTGGTCCTTGCTGAAGAGAGAAGCACACGCCACTGACAGCGCCCCCCTGACCGTGGACGAATACCAGGTCACAGACCTGGACACGGGCGAGCAGCACGCCGTGCACATCGCCGGCGACGTGGTGCTCGCGGCCCCCGGCATCGAGCTTGAAGACCTCGAATCACCGCCGTCGACATTCACCTGACCGGGCGGCCGCAGCGGAGCGGGCAGTCCCGCTCCCACTAAGCCGGCGGCACGAACCCGGTACCGGGCCGGTCACCCGCCGGCACATCCGGCGCCTTCCCAGGCCGACCCCCACCAGTCGACTCGGACGCCGCACCTGGCGCCACAACGGGCGGCAGGTCCGCAGCCGGTGGTCCGTACGCGGCGGCCGGAGCTCCGTACACGACCGAAGGCCCCTCCGCAGCCGGAGCGAGGGCCGAAGCCGAACCGCTCCCGAAGGCCCGCCGGGACTCCCGCGCCTGCCGCTCCTGCACCACCGCCGCCAGATACGCCGCCGGAGGAACACCCTGCGGCACGGGAGCCCCCGTACGCTCCGAGAGATCCGCCGCCAGCCGCTCCGCCATCGACGAGCCCACCTGCGGATCCAGCTGCTGCATACGCGTCAGGTACTGACGGACGGCGAGCCACAACCCGTCGGGCACCGCGGACAGATCGAGCCCCGAGAACCGTCCCGCCAGCCAGGGCGGAGGAGGCGGCACAAATCCGGTCCGCGTGACCGGGATCCGCTCCCGTACGACGAGGGTCCCGGCGAACACATCTCCCAGCCGCCGCCCACGCGCCGAGACGAACGAGGCGATACAGGCGACGACCCCGAAGGTCATGAGGATCTCGATGACCGCGATCAAGCCCCTCACCAGTGCATGCCGGAAGCGGATCGGACCTCCGTCGTCCCGCACCACGCGCAGCCCGCACGCCATCTTCCCGAGCGACCTCCCGTGACTGAGTGTCTCCACCGCGATCGGCGCACCCACCAGAACGAGAACGAACGTCGCGATCGACAGCGCCGTCTGCGCCGCCTCGTCCAGCGAGGCCGTGGAAGTCACCAGCACGATGGTCACCGCCACATAGGCGGCCATGGCCGCCACAAGGTCGAGCAGCACGGCCAGCGCCCTGCTGGGCAGCCTCGCGGGGCGCAGCTCCAACGCCACAGCCTCGCCCGTCACCAGCTCACTCACGCCCGCCGTCCTTCCCCTGCCCTGCCCCGGACAGGACCAGTCTGCCAAGCTGAGGGCGCATCGCGCCGCAGTACGACAAGCTGATCCACGACGAGTCTCCGACGAACAGCCGAGGAGCAGGCACACCGATGGACCTCGACGTCTTCGTCTCCGCCCACCGAGCGGAGTGGGACCGCCTCGAAGCCCTGCTGCGTCGCCAACGCCGCCTCAACGGCGCCGAAGCCGACGAACTCGTCACCCTCTACCAGCGCACCGCCACGCACCTCTCCCTGATCCAGTCCAGCGCCCCCGACCCCCAGCTGACCGGCCGGCTCAGTCAACTGGTGGCACGCGCGCGTAGTGCCGTGACAGGCACCCGACGTGCCTCCTGGCGCGACGTCACCCGCTTCCTCGCCCACGGCTTCCCCGCCGCGGTCTACAAGTCACGCCACTGGTGGGTACCCACCGCGCTCCTGTCCACGGCCGTCGCCGCGCTCCTGGGCTGGTGGATCGGCACCCACCCTCCAGTACAGGCCTCCATCGCGGCCCCCAGCGAACTACGCGAGCTCACCCGCCCCGGCGGCCAGTACGAGACCTACTACTCCAGCCATCCGGCTGCCAGCTTCGCCGCCCAGGTCTGGACGAACAACGCCTGGGCCGCTGCCCTGTGCCTGATACTCGGGGTCTTCCTGGGGATCCCGGTCATCTGGATCCTCTTCCAGAACATGCTCAACCTCGGCATCGGCTTCGGCCTGATGTCCTCCGCCGGCCGCCTCGACACCTTCCTCGGCCTGGTCCTCCCGCACGGCCTGCTCGAACTGACCGCCGTCTTCGTGGCGGCGGGCACCGGCCTGCGCCTCGGCTGGACCCTCATCGACCCGGGCCCCCGCACGCGCCGCACGGCTCTGGCGGAAGAGGGCCGAGCCGCCATCGGCATGGCCATCGGCCTCGCCCTGGTTCTCTTCGTCTCCGGTGCCATCGAAGGCTTCGTCACCCCGTCCGGCCTCCCCACCTGGGCTCGCATCACCATCGGAGTCGCCGCCGAACTGGCCTTCCTCGCCTACGTCTACGTCCTGGGCGGTCGCGCGGCCCGCGCCGGAGACACAGGTGACGTAGAGGCAGCAGAGCGCAGCGCCACCGTTCCGACAGCGGCCTGAACGTCCTCAGGGCCGCCGGATGTGCGACCACGTCCGTTCAGCTGCTAGTCTCCTCTTCGCCCCACGGGAGTCGTTGACACGGCAAGCGCGGGGAGGTAGATTTGAACAGTTGCCTAGAGATGGGTTCCACCCCAGACGGCAACGGTGAACATCTAGCTGCTTCTTGAAACGTCGATTTCATTGAAGCCACTCCCGATTAATCGGAAATGAGCGGCCGGTCAGTACGGCCCGAAACTTCTGATAAAGTCGGAACCGCCGGAAAGGGAAACGCGGAAGCGGGAACCTGGAAAGCACCGAGGAAATCGGATCGGAAAGATCTGATAGAGTCGGAAACGCAAGACCGAAGGGAAGCGCCCGGAGGAAAGCCCGAGAGGGTGAGTACAAAGGAAGCAACCGTTCCTTGAGAACTCAACAGCGTGCCAAAAGTCAACGCCAGATATGTTGATACCCCGTCTCCAGCATTCGCTGGGACGAGGTTCCTTTGAAAAAACACAGCGAGGACGCTGTGAACGGTCGGGCCTATTCCGCCTGACTGTTCCGCTCTCGTGCTGTGGCACCGGATTACCGGTACACATTCACGGAGAGTTTGATCCTGGCTCAGGACGAACGCTGGCGGCGTGCTTAACACATGCAAGTCGAACGATGAAGCCCTTCGGGGTGGATTAGTGGCGAACGGGTGAGTAACACGTGGGCAATCTGCCCTTCACTCTGGGACAAGCCCTGGAAACGGGGTCTAATACCGGATAACACTTCCACTCTCCTGAGTGGAGGTTAAAAGCTCCGGCGGTGAAGGATGAGCCCGCGGCCTATCAGCTTGTTGGTGAGGTAATGGCTCACCAAGGCGACGACGGGTAGCCGGCCTGAGAGGGCGACCGGCCACACTGGGACTGAGACACGGCCCAGACTCCTACGGGAGGCAGCAGTGGGGAATATTGCACAATGGGCGAAAGCCTGATGCAGCGACGCCGCGTGAGGGATGACGGCCTTCGGGTTGTAAACCTCTTTCAGCAGGGAAGAAGCGAAAGTGACGGTACCTGCAGAAGAAGCGCCGGCTAACTACGTGCCAGCAGCCGCGGTAATACGTAGGGCGCGAGCGTTGTCCGGAATTATTGGGCGTAAAGAGCTCGTAGGCGGCTTGTCACGTCGGTTGTGAAAGCCCGGGGCTTAACCCCGGGTCTGCAGTCGATACGGGCAGGCTAGAGTTCGGTAGGGGAGATCGGAATTCCTGGTGTAGCGGTGAAATGCGCAGATATCAGGAGGAACACCGGTGGCGAAGGCGGATCTCTGGGCCGATACTGACGCTGAGGAGCGAAAGCGTGGGGAGCGAACAGGATTAGATACCCTGGTAGTCCACGCCGTAAACGGTGGGCACTAGGTGTGGGCAACATTCCACGTTGTCCGTGCCGCAGCTAACGCATTAAGTGCCCCGCCTGGGGAGTACGGCCGCAAGGCTAAAACTCAAAGGAATTGACGGGGGCCCGCACAAGCGGCGGAGCATGTGGCTTAATTCGACGCAACGCGAAGAACCTTACCAAGGCTTGACATACACCGGAAACGTCTGGAGACAGGCGCCCCCTTGTGGTCGGTGTACAGGTGGTGCATGGCTGTCGTCAGCTCGTGTCGTGAGATGTTGGGTTAAGTCCCGCAACGAGCGCAACCCTTGTCCCGTGTTGCCAGCAAGCCCCTTCGGGGGTGTTGGGGACTCACGGGAGACCGCCGGGGTCAACTCGGAGGAAGGTGGGGACGACGTCAAGTCATCATGCCCCTTATGTCTTGGGCTGCACACGTGCTACAATGGCCGGTACAATGAGCTGCGATACCGCGAGGTGGAGCGAATCTCAAAAAGCCGGTCTCAGTTCGGATTGGGGTCTGCAACTCGACCCCATGAAGTCGGAGTCGCTAGTAATCGCAGATCAGCATTGCTGCGGTGAATACGTTCCCGGGCCTTGTACACACCGCCCGTCACGTCACGAAAGTCGGTAACACCCGAAGCCGGTGGCCCAACCCCTTGTGGGAGGGAGCTGTCGAAGGTGGGACTGGCGATTGGGACGAAGTCGTAACAAGGTAGCCGTACCGGAAGGTGCGGCTGGATCACCTCCTTTCTAAGGAGCACTTCTTACCGATCCCCTCCGGGGTGAGGTCAGAGGCCAGTACATCAGCGAATGTCTGATGCTGGTTGCTCATGGGTGGAACGTTGACTATTCGGCACACTTGATCGTCTTCTCCTTCTAGTACTGCTCTTTGAGTGTGGAACGTTGAGGGGAGCGGGGAGTGTGTCGGGCACGCTGTTGGGTGTCTGAGGGAACGAATTTTTCCTCAGTCGCCGGCCCCAGTGCACTCACCTGGTAAGGGTGGGGTGATGGGTGGCTGGTCGTTGTTTGAGAACTGCACAGTGGACGCGAGCATCTGTGGCCAAGTTTTTAAGGGCGCACGGTGGATGCCTTGGCACCAGGAACCGATGAAGGACGTGGGAGGCCACGATAGTCCCCGGGGAGTCGTCAACCAGGCTTTGATCCGGGGGTTTCCGAATGGGGAAACCCGGCAGTCGTCATGGGCTGTCACCCTTGCCTGAACACATAGGGCAAGTGGAGGGAACGCGGGGAAGTGAAACATCTCAGTACCCGCAGGAAGAGAAAACAACCGTGATTCCGGGAGTAGTGGCGAGCGAAACCGGATGAGGCCAAACCGTATGCGTGTGAGACCCGGCAGGGGTTGCGTATACGGGGTTGTGGGATCTCTCTTTTACGGTCTGCCGGCCGTGAGACGAGTCAGAAACCGTTGATGTAGGCGAAGGACATGCGAAAGGTCCGGCGTAGAGGGTAAGACCCCCGTAGTCGAAACGTCAACGGCTCGTTTGAGAGACACCCAAGTAGCACGGGGCCCGAGAAATCCCGTGTGAATCTGGCGGGACCACCCGCTAAGCCTAAATATTCCCTGGTGACCGATAGCGGATAGTACCGTGAGGGAATGGTGAAAAGTACCGCGGGAGCGGAGTGAAATAGTACCTGAAACCGTGTGCCTACAAGCCGTGGGAGCGTCGGATGGAAGCTTGCTTCCATCTCGTGACTGCGTGCCTTTTGAAGAATGAGCCTGCGAGTTTGCGGTGTGTTGCGAGGTTAACCCGGGTGGGGAAGCCGTAGCGAAAGCGAGTCCGAACAGGGCGTTTCAGTAGCACGCTCAAGACCCGAAGCGGAGTGATCTAGCCATGGGCAGGTTGAAGCGGAGGTAAGACTTCGTGGAGGACCGAACCCACCAGGGTTGAAAACCTGGGGGATGACCTGTGGTTAGGGGTGAAAGGCCAATCAAACTCCGTGATAGCTGGTTCTCCCCGAAATGCATTTAGGTGCAGCGTCGTGTGTTTCTTGCCGGAGGTAGAGCACTGGATAGGCGATGGGCCCTACCGGGTTACTGACCTTAGCCAAACTCCGAATGCCGGTAAGTGAGAGCGCGGCAGTGAGACTGTGGGGGATAAGCTCCATGGTCGAGAGGGAAACAGCCCAGAGCATCGACTAAGGCCCCTAAGCGTACGCTAAGTGGGAAAGGATGTGGAGTCGCAGAGACAACCAGGAGGTTGGCTTAGAAGCAGCCACCCTTGAAAGAGTGCGTAATAGCTCACTGGTCTAGTGATTCCGCGCCGACAATGTAGCGGGGCTCAAGCGTACCGCCGAAGTCGTGTCATTGCGATATATACCCCCAACGGGGATCGTGATGGGTAGGGGAGCGTCGTCTGCCGGGTGAAGCAGCCGCGTAAGCGAGTTGTGGACGGTTGACGAGTGAGAATGCAGGCATGAGTAGCGATTCACACGTGAGAAACGTGTGCGCCGATTGACTAAGGGTTCCTGGGTCAAGCTGATCTGCCCAGGGTAAGTCGGGACCTAAGGCGAGGCCGACAGGCGTAGTCGATGGATAACCGGTTGATATTCCGGTACCCGCTGTGAAGCGTCAAACATCGAGCATCGTGATGCTAAGGCCGTGAAGCCGTTCCGGACCCTTCGGGGAAAGGAAAGTGGTGGAGCCGCCGAACCAAGCGGTTAGTAGGTGAGTGATGGGGTGACGCAGGAAGGTAGTCCATCCCGGGCGGTGGTTGTCCCGGGGTAAGGGTGTAGGCCGTGGTCTAGGTAAATCCGGATCACTTGTGGCTGAGACCTGATGCCGAGCCGATTGTGGTGAAGTGGATGATCCTATGCTGTCGAGAAAAGCCTCTAGCGAGTTTCATGGCGGCCCGTACCCTAAACCGACTCAGGTGGTCAGGTAGAGAATACCGAGGCGTTCGGGTGAACTATGGTTAAGGAACTCGGCAAAATGCCCCCGTAACTTCGGGAGAAGGGGGGCCACGTCCGGTGATCCGATTTACTCGGTGAGCTGGGGGTGGCCGCAGAGACCAGCGAGAAGCGACTGTTTACTAAAAACACAGGTCCGTGCGAAGCCGTAAGGCGATGTATACGGACTGACGCCTGCCCGGTGCTGGAACGTTAAGGGGACCGGTTAGTCAAGATTCGTCTTGGCGAAGCTGAGAACTTAAGCGCCAGTAAACGGCGGTGGTAACTATAACCATCCTAAGGTAGCGAAATTCCTTGTCGGGTAAGTTCCGACCTGCACGAATGGCGTAACGACTTCTCGACTGTCTCAACCATAGGCCCGGTGAAATTGCACTACGAGTAAAGATGCTCGTTTCGCGCAGCAGGACGGAAAGACCCCGGGACCTTTACTACAGTTTGATATTGGTGTTCGGTTCGGCTTGTGTAGGATAGCTGGGAGACTTTGAAACTCGCACGCCAGTGTGGGTGGAGTCGTCGTTGAAATACCAGTCTGGTCGTGCTGGATGTCTAACCTGGGTCCGTGATCCGGATCAGGGACAGTGTCTGATGGGTAGTTTAACTGGGGCGGTTGCCTCCTAAAGAGTAACGGAGGCGCCCAAAGGTTCCCTCAGCCTGGTTGGCAATCAGGTGTTGAGTGTAAGTGCACAAGGGAGCTTGACTGTGAGACCGACGGGTCGAGCAGGGACGAAAGTCGGGACTAGTGATCCGGCGGTGGCTTGTGGAAGCGCCGTCGCTCAACGGATAAAAGGTACCCCGGGGATAACAGGCTGATCTTCCCCAAGAGTCCATATCGACGGGATGGTTTGGCACCTCGATGTCGGCTCGTCGCATCCTGGGGCTGGAGTCGGTCCCAAGGGTTGGGCTGTTCGCCCATTAAAGCGGTACGCGAGCTGGGTTTAGAACGTCGTGAGACAGTTCGGTCCCTATCCGCTGTGCGCGTAGGAATATTGAGAAGGGCTGTCCCTAGTACGAGAGGACCGGGACGGACGAACCTCTGGTGTGCCAGTTGTTCTGCCAAGGGCATGGCTGGTTGGCTACGTTCGGGAGGGATAACCGCTGAAAGCATCTAAGCGGGAAGCCTGCTTCGAGATGAGTATTCCCACCTCCTTGAGAGGGTAAGGCTCCCAGTAGACGACTGGGTTGATAGGCCGGATATGGAAGCACGGTAACGTGTGGAGTTGACCGGTACTAATAGGCCGAGGGCTTGTCCTCAGTTGCTCGCGTCCACTGTGTTGGTTCTGAAACCACGAACAGCCCCATGCCAGGTGATGGTGTGGTGCGGCAGTTCAACAGTTTCATAGTGTTTCGGTGGTTTTAGCGTTAGGGAAACGCCCGGTTACATTCCGAACCCGGAAGCTAAGCCTTTCAGCGCCGATGGTACTGCAGGGGGGACCCTGTGGGAGAGTAGGACGCCGCCGAACAATTTTTATAGGAAACCCCCGTATCTTCGGATACGGGGGTTTTCTGCGTTTCAGGGCCCTCACGGGCCCTGAATGTCAAAGGCGTCCGGCTGCCTTCAATGCCAAGTACGTATCCGCCAGTGCCGGCGCGAGGTCGTCCGGGGGCGCGTCCACGACCGTGACGCCGTGACGACGGAGTTGTTCTGCCGTGCGGTGGCGTTCGGACTGTGCCTGGGCTGCTGCTGCGGCCTCGTAGACGGCGTCGGTGCTTCCGCGCGCTTTGGCCATTTCGGTGATGTGCGGGTCGGCCACCGATGCCAGTAGGACCGTGTGGCGCTGGGTGAGCTGCGACAGGACCGGGAGCAGGCCTTCTTCGATGGGGGCCGTGTCCAGGGTGGTGAGCAGGACGATCAGGGAGCGGCGGGGGGACGTACGGAGGGCGGTGGCAGTGAGGCCTCGGGAGTCCGTTTCGACGATCTCTGGCTCGAGTGTGGCCATCGCGTTGACCAGGGATGGGAGGACGTCGCCTGCGGTTCGGCCCTGGACGAGGGCGCGGACCCTGCGGTCGTAGGCGAGAAGGTCGACGCGGTCGCCGGCTCGGGATGCGAGAGCCCCGAGCAGGAGGGCCGCGTCCATGGAGGCGTCGAGGCGGGGTGCGTCGCCCACGCGGCCGGCCGAGGTGCGGCCGGTGTCCAGGACAAGGAGGATGTGGCGGTCGCGTTCGGGGCGCCAGGTGCGTACGGCGACTGCGGACTGGCGGGCTGTGGCGCGCCAGTCGATGGAGCGGGTGTCGTCGCCTGGGACGTACTCGCGGAGGCTGTCGAATTCGGTTCCCTCGCCGCGGGTGAGCACGCTGGTGCGACCGTCCAGTTCGCGGAGGCGGGCCAGTTTTGAGGGCAGGTGCTTGCGGCTGGTGAACGGGGGCAGGACGCGAACCGTCCAAGGGACCTTGTGGGTGCCCTGGCGGGCGAAGAGGCCGAGGGGGCCGTACGAACGGATGGTGACCCGGTCGGCTTGGCGGTCGCCCCGGCGGGTGGGGCGGAGGCGGGTCGTCACGCGTCGGCGTTCGCCTGCGGGGACGGTGAGGCGGTGGCGGGAGGCCGTCGTTTCCGTGCCCTGCTGCCAGCTGCTGGGGGGCCAGGCGTCGCGCAGCTGGGCGCGGAGGGGGCGGTGGAACGGGTTGGTGATCGTGAGAGTCACGTCCGCGGTGTCTCCCAGGCGTACCGAGGTGTCGCCGGAGCGGGTCAGGCCCAGGCGTCGTACGGGGGCGGCGAGTGCGAAGTCGCAGGCGCAGGCCAGGGCCAGGGGGGCGTTGACCGCCAGGATGCCCGTCCAGCCGGGTTCCCAGATGCCGACGGGGACGGAGCCCAGGGCCGCGAGGAGGGCGGCGCGTCCGGTGAGTGCCATCAGCGGGGGACGGGGACGTGGGTGAGGATCGCGTTGATGACGGAGTCGGCCGTCACGCCTTCCATTTCGGCCTCCGGGCGGAGTTGTACGCGGTGGCGGAGGGTGGGGAGGGCCAGGGCCTTCACGTCGTCCGGGATGACGTAGTCGCGGCCAGTGAGCCAGGCCCAGGCGCGGGCGGTGGCCAAGAGGGCCGTGGCGCCTCGGGGGGAGACGCCGAGAGTGAGGGACGGTGACTCGCGGGTGGCGCGGCAGATGTCGACGACGTAGCCGGTGATCTCGGGGGAAATCGCCGTCTTGGCGACTGCCGCGCGGGCTGCCTCCAGGTCGGCGGGGCCCGCGACGGGGCGTACGCCGGCGGCGTGGAGGTCGCGTGGGTTGAAGCCCTCGGCGTGGCGGGTGAGGACGTCGATCTCGTCCTGGCGGGAGGGGAGGGGGATGGTGAGTTTGAGGAGGAAGCGGTCCAGCTGGGCTTCCGGGAGGGGGTAGGTGCCTTCGTATTCGACCGGGTTCTGGGTCGCTGCGACCAGGAACGGGTCGGGGAGGAGGCGGGGGGTGCCGTCGACCGTGACCTGGCGTTCCTCCATGGCTTCCAGGAGGGACGACTGGGTTTTGGGGGGCGTGCGGTTGATCTCGTCGGCGAGGAGGAGGTTGGTGAAGACCGGGCCGGGCTGGAAGGAGAACTCGGCGGAGCGGGTGTCGTAGACCAGGGAGCCCGTCACGTCGCTCGGCATGAGGTCGGGGGTGAACTGGACGCGCTTGGTGTCGAGTTCGAGGGCCGAGGCGAGGGCGCGGACCAGGAGGGTCTTGGCGACGCCGGGGACGCCTTCGAGGAGGACGTGGCCGCGGCAGAGCAGGGCGACGACGAGGCCGGTCACGGCGGGGTCCTGGCCGACCACGGCCTTGGCGATCTCGGCGCGCAGGGCCTCCAGGGCGGCTCGGGCGGTGCCCGGGTCCCCGGTCTGCCCGGCGTTGTCAGTGGTCGGGTCCATCATGGACGGCGTACCTCTCTTTCGAGGGCGTCGAGTCGGTCGGCGAGTGCGATGAGTGCTGCGTCGGTGCTGGGCGCTGGGCCGAAGAGGAGGGTGTGCAGGTCCTGGCCGTCGCCGTGGAGGTAGGCGGGCAGGGCGGGGAGCAGGGCCTCGGGCGTGTGCGCCTGGGTGACGGGGACGCCGGTGAGGGGGGCGAGGCGGGTGCGGGTCGTGGAGCGAAGAGCGTTTGCCGCGCGGTCGCGAGCGTCGGCCTTGCGGTAGAGGCGGGCGCGGCCTTCGGCGGTTTCGGAGGCGCGGATCGCGACGGGGAGGTTTTCGGGCACGAGGGGGCCTAGCCGGCGTGCCCGCCAGAGGGCGGCCAGGGCTGCGGCGATGAAGAGTTGCAGTGTGCCCCAGAGCCAGCCCGAGGGGAGCAGGTCGAAGAAGCCGCGTTCGTCGTCGGTGCCGGTGGCCGACGTGTCGGAGAGCGAGGGGAGGTACCAGACCAGATGGGTTCGGGAGCCGAGGAGTTGGAGGGCGAGCGAGGCGTTGCCCTGCTGGTCGAGGCGGTCGTTGAGGAGGATGTCGGGTGCGCCGAGGGCGACGGTGTCGCCGTTTCCGGTCGTGTCCGGGATGCGCAGCAGGGTGGCCAGGCGCTCGCTGGGGTAGCACTGGTCGGCGTCGAGGTGGGTGGTGGTGTAGCGGACGCCGCCCGTGTCGGCGGTGCCGGCGCGCTGGGCGACGGGCAGGTCGCAGTCGGGGGCGAGCGTCGAGTCGAGGCTCGTGGCGGGGTCGGCGGTGACGCCGGGGGCGAGCCGTTCGACGGAGGCGCTGCCGGAGGCGACCAGGACGGTGCGGCCGCCGGAGTCGGCGAAAGAGTCGTGCAGGCGGGACTGCTGACTTCGGGTCAGGAGGTCGGGGGTGGCGACCAGGAGGGTCGTGTCCGGGCCGGAGGCGGCGGCTGCCTCGTCCAGGGTGGTCACCACGCGGGTGTCCACGCCACGGTCGGCGAGGAGTTCGGCGACGGCACGGCTGCCGCCCGGGTCGGCGGAGCGCGGGTCGAGTTCGCCGTGCCGGGCGTCGGAGCGGATCACGGCGATGGCGATGGCTGCCACGACGAGCAGTACGAGGGCGAGCGCGATGCCGCGCGTGCGGGTCCACACCTGGCGGGCGGTGGGCGAGGCCGAGGTGGACGGGAGCGTGGCCTCGGTGGTCATTCGGCGGCTCCCTGGTGGGTGCGGGGGCCGTGCTGTGGGCGCTGCTGGTAGCGAGCTGGGGCTTGGTGCGTTCCAGGTCGCGGTCGAGTTCGGCGATGCGGTGGTACGACTGCTCGGTCGCCGAGCGGCCGCCGTACGTCACGTCGTCGAAGTCCCGGGCGGCGGCGCGCAGTCGGTCGGTGTGGGCGGGCAGGGCCCGGCCGGCTTCGGCGGCTGCCTCGTCGGCGGTGCGGCCGGGGCGGACGTCGAGGAGTGCGCGTTCCTCCAGGGCACGGACGAGGGCCCGCGTGCGTTCCTGGACGGCCTGGTTCCAGTGGCCCTGGGCGGCGTGTGCCTCGGCGGCGGCGCGGTGGTCGGCGGCGCTGCGGGGGCGGTCGTCGAACAGGGCGGCGGACGAGGTGGGCCTGCGGCGCGGGGTGCCCAGGCGCCACCACAGGGCGCCCAGGACCGCGAGGACCGCCAGGATGATGACGACCAGGCCGAGTGCGCCGCCGGGTGTCGCGGACGAGGCGGCGTTGAACAGTTTGCCGAGCCAGTCCCAGAAGGCGTCGAGGGCGCGCTGGAACAGGCTGGGGTCGTTCTCGTGGTACATCCGCTTGGACAGCTCGCGTCGGGCCGCCTCACGCGCGGGGTCGCGTGGGGTGGTGAGGGGCGGCTCGTCGGTGGAGCGCGCCGCCGACAGTACGGAGGTGTCGGCGGCGTGCAGCAGTGTTCGTATGGCGGTGCGTGGTAGTGCTGTTGTGAGAGGTTCCCCCGCCCAGCTCACCGCATCAGCTCCCCGGGGTGGCGCCGGGGACGTTGGGGCCGTAGCCCTGGACGCCTGCGGCGCGGGCCAGTTCGAGGTCGAGGGCCTCGCGGCGGATGCGCTGGTCGATGTAGAGGAGCACGGTGACACCGGCGGTGATCGGGAAGGTGATCATGGAGCCGATCACCGCGCCGATGCCGCTGACGATGAGGAATGTCCAGCCGAGACCGGCGCCGCCGCTGTTGAGCCAGCCGGTGATGCCGTCGCCGCTGAGGGCTGCGGCGAGGAAGGTGAACGGGATGACGATGATCGAGGCGACGACGTTCGCGATGATCGTGGCGAGCAACTGGATGCCGAAGATCCGCCACCAGGTGCCCTGGACCAGCTTCGCGGAGCGGCTCATGGCCTTCTTGATGCCCTGCTTCTCCAGCATCAGGGCGGGCGAGGCCAGGGAGAAGCGGATCATCAGCCAGAGGGCGACGATGCCGGCGCCGATGACGCCCAGGACGGTGAGGGCGACGCCTGGCCCGGTGCCCCCGGAGGCGGTGATGAGAATGCCGGGCAGGGTTCCCATGGTGACGATGCCGGCGGTGATGAGCAGCAACAGGCAGATGAGGCCGAACAGTTTGACGACCTGAGGGCGGGCGTCCCGCCAGGCCTCGCCGATGGTCACCGGCTTGCCGAGTACGGCGCGGCTGGTGACGGTGGTGAGCAGCGCGGTCGCGATGACAGTGCCGACCAGGGAGATCACGAAGACGACGCTGGAGTTGAGCAGGGCGTCGCTCATGGCGCGGCTCAGCTCGCTGAGGGTGGCGCTCGGGTCGTTGAGGGCATCGGTGCTGGAGTTGTCCAGGACGAGGCCCTGGAACAGGACGACGATGATCTCGGTGAGGACCGCGACGGTCAGGGAGATGCCGAGGACCGTGCGCCAGTAGGTGCGCATGGTGGAGACGGCGCCGTCGAGGATCTCGCCCACGCCGAGGGGGCGGAGCGGGATGATGCCGGGTTTGGCGGCGGGCGGGGGGCCGCCCCAGCCGCCGTAGGCGCCGGGGTTGCCGTATCCGCCGGGGCCTACGGGGCCGTATCCGCCAGGGCCGTGGCCGCCGGGAGGCTGGGTGCCCCAGCCCGGGCCGGGGGGTGGGGGCGGGGGAGCCTGGCCGGGGACGGTCGGGCCGCTGGGGGCGGACCACTGGGCGGGGGCGGCTGGTCCTTGGACCACTGCGGGCCGGGGCCCTGCAGGGCCTGGCCGGACTGGCCCGCTTGGCCGGACTGGCCCGCTTGGCCGGGCTGGTCCGCGGGCTGTGCTGGGCCGGGGCGGTCGGCGGGCTCGGCAGCGCCGGACGGGTCCGGCTGCTGTCCGTCGGACGGGGCGGATCCGGGCGAGGCCCAGCCCGGAGTGTCGTTCATCGTCGCTCCTTCACGGTGCCCGACCGCGGTCGCGGCGGCAGGTTGGCAGCCATCGTGCCATGGGGTGGTCTTGGAATGACCGGCCGCGGTATGGGCTGCGTACCTTCAATTGTCCGCTCCATAGGGGGCAGACTGACCGCATGGCTGATCAGTACGCGTACAGCGGCGATGACAAGCGGCCGACCGAGATTCCCGCGATCCGTTGGGAGGAGCCACCGGAAGGACCCGTTCTGGTCCTTCTCGACCAGACGAGGCTGCCGGCCGAGGAGGTCGAACTGGTCTGTACGGACGCGTCCACGCTGGTGGAGGCGATCCGCTCGCTCGCCGTGCGCGGGGCGCCGTTGCTCGGTATCGCGGGGGCGTACGGTGTCGCGCTCGCCGCCGTGCGGGGCTTCGACGTGGACGAGGCCGCCGCCGCGCTGGCGAGTGCCCGGCCGACCGCGGTGAACCTATCGCTCGGTGTGCGCCGGGCGCACTCGGCCCATGAGGCGGCGCTCGCCAAGGGCGGTGATGTCAGGCAGGCGGCCTCGGCTGCACTGGCCGCGGCGCGGCAGTTGCACCGGGAGGACGCCGAGGCCAGTACGCGGATGGCCGAGCACGGGCTGACGCTGCTGGACGAGCTGCTGCCCGGTGGCGGGCACCGGGTCCTCACCCACTGCAACACCGGTTCGCTGGTGTCGGGCGGGGAGGGGACGGCGTTCGCGGTGGCGCTCGCGGCGCATCGGGCGGGCCGGCTGCGGCGGCTGTGGGTGGACGAGACGCGTCCGTTGCTGCAGGGTGCCCGCCTGACGGCGTACGAGGCTGCGCGCGGCGGGATGGCGTACACGCTGCTCACCGACAATGCGGCGGGGTCGTTGTTCGCCGCCGGGGAGGTGGACGCGGTGCTGATCGGGGCGGACCGCATCACGGCGGACGGCTCGGTCGCGAACAAGGTGGGGAGCTATCCGCTGGCGGTGCTGGCGCGGTACCACCATGTGCCGTTCATCGTGGTGGCGCCGGTGACGACAGTGGATCTGGACACCGCGGAAGGGGCGTCCATCGAGGTCGAGCAGCGTCCCGGTCACGAGGTGACCGAGCTGGTGGCGCCGCATGTGCCGGTGGCCGGTGTGGCGGAGGCGGGGGGTGGCATTCCCGTGGCGCCGCTGGGGACGCAGGCCTACAACCCGGCGTTCGACGTGACTCCGGCCGAGCTGGTGACGGCGATCGTCACGGAGGAGGGTGTGGTGTCGCCGGTGACGGCTGAGGCGCTCGCCGAGGTGTGTGCGCGGTCGCGCAGGGTGGCGACGGGCTGAGTCGGACAGCTGCCGGGGTGTGTGCGGGGCGGGGCGGCTCCAGCCGTCTCGTCCCTTGGCTGTGGGCCGGGGGCCCGGTCAGCGGGCGTCGTCGAGTTCGATAACGGGTGGGCGAGGGCAGACAGTGGCGCTTGCTGCGACTATGGTCACTGGCCGGTGACCTACCTCACCACTGCCTTCGCCACTGTTATGAGAATGGGATGATGTCGTTTATGAAGGGACGAGTCCTTGTCGTCGACGACGACACCGCACTGGCCGAGATGCTCGGCATCGTGCTGCGTGGTGAGGGTTTTGAGCCGTCTTTCGTGGCTGACGGTGACAAGGCGCTGGCCGCTTTCCGTGAGGCCAAGCCCGATCTGGTGCTGCTGGATCTGATGCTGCCCGGCCGGGACGGCATCGAGGTGGCCCGCCTGATCAGGGCGGAGTCCGGGGTGCCGATCGTGATGCTCACGGCCAAGAGCGACACGGTCGACGTCGTCGTGGGCCTGGAGTCCGGCGCCGACGACTACATCGTGAAGCCGTTCAAGCCGAAGGAGCTGGTTGCCCGGATCCGGGCGCGGCTGCGGAGGTCGGAGGAGCCCGCTCCGGAGCAGCTCGCCATCGGTGACCTCGTCATCGATGTGGCCGGGCACTCCGTGAAGCGGGACGGGCAGTCGATCGCGCTGACGCCGCTGGAGTTCGACCTGCTGGTCGCGCTCGCGCGCAAGCCGTGGC
This sequence comes from Streptomyces sp. CA-179760, assembly GCF_050937045.1. Lineage (NCBI taxonomy): Bacteria > Bacillati > Actinomycetota > Actinomycetes > Kitasatosporales > Streptomycetaceae > Streptomyces > Streptomyces sp. CA-179760. Next base: position 3,870,782 of record NZ_JBNJLZ010000001.1, on the reverse strand, counting down.
AGGTGTTCACGCGCGAGGTGCTGCTGGAGCAGGTGTGGGGCTACCGGCACGCGGCGGACACGCGGCTGGTCAACGTGCATGTGCAGCGGCTGCGCTCCAAGGTCGAGAAGGACCCGGAGAAGCCGGAGATCGTGGTGACCGTCCGTGGCGTCGGGTACAAGGCAGGACCGAGCTGACATGTCCGGCGACAGTGCCGCTTCGGCGCCCGGACGGTCCGGGGCCCGCCCGGGGCGGCCTGTCGGGCGGAAGAAGGCGGGTTCCCGCTGGGGACGGTTCCTGGAGAGCGGGCTGCTGCTTCAGGGCGGAGTTCAGGGCAGCCCGGTCATCCGTCTGTTCATGCGGTGGGTGCGCCGGCCGCTGCTGCCCGTCATGCGGCTGTGGCGGCGCAACATCCAGCTCAAGGTCGTCGTCACGACGCTGCTGATGTCGCTCGGTGTGGTGCTGCTGCTGGGCTTCGTCGTCATCGGGCAGGTGCGCAACGGCCTGCTGGACGCCAAGGTGAAGGCGTCCCAGAGCCAGGCCACCGGCGGGTTCGCGGTGGCCAAGCAGCGGGCCGACGAGGCGGCGAGCGGGACCGGCGACGATGTCGCCACGGCGGACGGCCGTCCCGCGCAGAACGTCATCCAGTGGATGAGTGATCTGGTGTCCTCGCTGTCCAGTGGCGGGCAGGGCGCCTTTGACGTGGTCACGCTTCCGGCTTCCGACGCCGACGGTGCGGGCGGGCGCGGTCCGCGTGCCTCCGGTGAGGTGGACTGGAGCAGGAGCGTGCCCGCGGCGCTGCGGGAGCGGATCGGCAGCAGTACGGCGGCCGCGCAGAGCTACAGCCGGGTCATCTACAACAACGACACCAAGGACTCGCAGCCCGCCCTGGTCATCGGCAAGCAGGTCAACGACCCGAACGGCGATCCGTACCAGCTCTACTACCTCTTCCCGCTCACTCAGGAGGAGAAGTCGCTGAGCCTGGTCAAGGGGACTCTGGCGACGGCCGGGCTGTTCGTCGTCGTGCTGCTCGGGGCCATCGCCTGGCTGGTGGTGCGCCAGGTCGTGACGCCGGTGCGGATGGCGGCGGGGATCGCCGAGCGGTTGTCGGCCGGGCGGCTTCAGGAACGTATGAAGGTCACCGGCGAGGACGACATCGCACGGCTCGGCGAGGCCTTCAACAAGATGGCGCAGAACCTTCAGCTGAAGATCAGCCAGCTGGAGGACCTGTCGCGCATGCAGCGCCGGTTCGTGTCGGACGTGTCGCACGAGCTGCGTACGCCGCTGACGACCGTACGGATGGCGGCGGACGTCATCCATGAGGCGCGCGAGGACTTCGATCCGATCACCGCGCGGTCGGCTGAGCTGCTCGCCGACCAGCTGGACCGGTTCGAGTCGCTGCTCGCGGACCTGCTGGAGATCAGCCGTTTCGACGCGGGTGCCGCGGCGCTGGAGGCGGAGCCGATAGACCTCAGGGAGGTCGTGCGGCGGGTGGTCAGCGGGGCCGAGCCGCTCGCGGAGCGCAAGGGCACGCAGATCCGGGTCTCCGGCGACCAGCAGTCCGTCGTCGCCGAGGCCGATGCCCGGCGTGTGGAGCGCGTGCTGCGTAACCTCGTCGTGAACGCCGTCGAGCACGGTGAGGGCAGGGACGTCGTCGTCAAACTCGCCGCGGCCGGCGGAGCGGTCGCCGTCGCGGTGCGGGACTACGGGGTCGGGCTGAAGCCGGGCGAGGCGACCCGGGTGTTCAGCCGCTTCTGGCGGGCCGACCCGGCACGCGCGCGTACCACGGGTGGTACGGGACTGGGGCTGTCCATCGCCCTGGAGGACGCGCGGCTGCACGGCGGCTGGCTGCAGGCGTGGGGTGAGCCGGGCGGCGGCTCGCAGTTCCGGCTGACGCTGCCCAGGACCGCGGACGAGCCGCTGCGAGGATCGCCGATACCGCTGGAGCCCAAGGACTCACGGCGCAACCGGGGGCTCGACGACGCGGGTCTGCCGTGCGGCGGCGGGGACGGCGAGAAGCGGGCGACCGTGCCGGCGCAGCCGGCGGGCGGTCCGGTGCCGCCGGGTCCGGCGCGTAACCCGATACCGCCGCGGGCGGCCGCCGTGGCCCCCACGGCCGATCCGACGGCGCTGCCGGGCAACGGCGCGCGCGTGGTGCCGCGGCCCGCCTCGGGCACGCGGCGGCAGGACGGCCCGGGGGCAGGGGAGCAGTCGGCCCGCGGTGAGGGCCCGGCGGGCACGGTCGGTACCGGCGGTGTGAGTGGTTCGGCGGGGTCGGCTCGTGACGAGGGCGCGGGTGAAACGGCCGGAACGGCTCGTGACGGGGGTGCGGGTGCGGGCGATTCGGCCGGAACGACTCATGACGGGGCCGGCAGTGGCCCTGCGGGGACGTCCCGGGAACCGGTCGTGGGACGGCCGCGGGACAAGGACAACGGCTCCGCGGACTCGGGCAGGGAACCCGAGCCGGGAGACGCGGACAGGCAAGGGGAGGCATCTCGTGGCCGCTGACCGCGAGGGGCGCGGTCGGCGTACGCCCGCGCGCGTGATGGCGTACGCCGCCGGTGGCGTGCTGGTGCTGGCGGGGTGCGCCTCGATGCCGGACAGCGGGGATCTGCGGGGAGTGGAGTCCACACCGCGCCAGGACTCCCAGGTGCGGGTGTTCGCCGTGCCGCCGGGGAGGACGCGCCGCCCTCGGAGATCGTGCAGGGCTTCCTGGAGGCGCTCACCAGCGACGATCCGCACTACAAGACCGCGCGTCAGTACCTGACCGGTGAGGCCGCGAAGACCTGGCGGCCGGAGCTGTCCACCACGGTGCTCACGGACGGGCCGGGCGCCAAGGCCGAGGGCGCGGGCGGCCGGGAGGACACCGGCGAGATCTCGTACACGCTGACCGGCACCAAGGTGGCCACCGTGGACGCGCAGCAGTCGTACGCGCCCGCGACCGGGGCCTACGGCAGGACCGTGCACCTGACGCAGGACAAGAAGAGCGGGCAGTGGCGGATCGATGTGCTGCCGCAGGGCGTCCTCATGGGCCAGTCGGACTTCCAGCGCAACTACATGTCCGTCAACAAGTACTACTTCGCCTCGAACACCATGGCGGCCGGGGCGAACACGCAGCCCACGGCGGTCGCCGACCCTGTCTACGTCCGCCGCCGCGTGGACCCCATGACGCAGATGGTGCGCTCCCTGCTCAACGGGCCCACGCGGTGGCTCGGGCCCGTGGTCAGGTCGAGCGTCCCCACCGGTACGGCTCTGGCGAAGGACACCGGAGCGCTGACGCCCGACGAGCGGAACAAGCTGACGGTCCCGCTCAACGACAAGGCCGCCGGCATGGGCACCAACAGGTGCCAGGAGATCGCGGCCCAGATGCTCTTCACACTGCGCAACCTCAGCCCCGCGGTGGACGAGGTCGAGCTGCGGGCCGGCGGGGCCGAGCTGTGCTCGCTCACGCAGGAAGCAGCCGACGCGGCGGCCTTCCGGCCCTCGGCCCGCCACCCCGACTACCTGTACTTCGTCGACGCCAAGGACCGGCTCGTACGGATGCCGGCGGGCAGCAGCGACACCGAGCCGGACACGGCGCCGGGGGCGCTGGGCGAGGGCGACACGGCGCTGCGGTCGGTGGCTGTGTCGCGTGACGAGCACACCGCCGCCGGTGTCGGGCTCGACGGCAGGTCGCTGTACGTGGGGTCGCTGGTCTCGGGCGGTTCGCTGGGCGAGCCGGTGCTGCGCAGCCAGGGCCGGACCGAGGAGGACCGGCTGACGACACCCAGCTGGGACGCCGACGACGGCCTGTGGGTGGCCGACCGTGACCCGGACAATCCCCGGCTGATACTGCTCGCGGAGGGCAAGGGCGATCCGCTGGAGGTGCGCACGCCGCACCTGGACGGGCGGATCCAGTCCGTGCGGGTGGCCGCCGACGGGGTGCGGATCGCGCTCGTCGTGGAGAAGGGCGGCAAGAAGACCCTGCTCATCGGGCTGATCGAGCGGGAGGACAAGCCGGGCGAGAAGCCGGCCGTCAGGGTGGTCGAACTTCGCTCCGCGACGCCGGAGTTGGAGGAGGTCACGGCCATGTCGTGGGCCGGGGACAGCCGGCTCGTGGTGGTCGGGCGCGAGCACGGGGGCGTGGAGCAGATGCGATACGTCCAGGTCGACGGCTCCACGCCGGACGTGCCGGCGCCCGCGGCCCTGACCGGCGTCAAGGAGGTCACCGCCTCCGAGGACGACCGGCTGCCGCTGGTGGCGTACTCGGTGGACGGGATCGTCCGGCTGCCGTCGGGCGCGCAGTGGCAGAAGGTGACGGAGGGGACGGCGCCGGTCTATCCGGGGTGAGCGCCGCTTTATGGCGCCGGTTTGTTCATCGCGCCGGTTTGTCCGCCGTGAAACGTCCCGGTGGTGGGATGCGGTGGGTCCTGGCGGGCGCCGGTGGAAGCCGGCCGTCGGCTCGGGGCGACGCGTTGTCCACAGGGAGTTATCCACAGGGGTGGCCGAGGACCCTCGCTGTTGGCACAGTGGTGGTCATGCGGGGGTGGTGGCAGGACCTCACCGACCTGGTGCTGCCGGGTGAGTGCGGGGGCTGCGGGGCGCCTCGTACGGTGCTGTGCGCGAAGTGCCGTGCGGTGCTGGGCGGAGCCGTGGCGCATCGGGTGCGGCCGGTGCCGGAGCCATCGGGGCTGCCGGTGGTGCACGCGGCGGCACGGTACGCGGACGAGGTCCGGGCGACGCTGCTGGCCCACAAGGAACGGGGTGCTCTGGCGCTCGCCGGTCCGCTCGGGACCGCTCTGGCGGGAGCGGTACGGGCGGGGCTCGCGGGAGCTCGGAGTGGGCCGTGGGCCGGTGCCGGAGGGGCGCGGTCGCGGGGCCGCGGGGCGCCCGTGCTGCTCGTGCCGATTCCGTCCGGGCGGCGGGCCGTGCGGGCCCGGGGGCATGATCCGGCGCGGCGGATCGCGCTCGCGGCGGCGGGCGAGCTGCGGCGGAGCGGGGTGCCGGCCAGGGCGCTCGGCGTGCTGCGGCAGCGGCGGGCCGTGGCCGACCAGTCGGGGCTCAACTCCCGGCAGCGGCTGGACAATCTCGCGGGCGCGCTGACGCTGGTGCCCGGTGGGGCCCGGCTGCTTTCCGAGGGTCTGGTCGTCCTCGTCGACGATGTGATGACCACGGGGGCGTCCCTGACGGAAGCCGCGCGTGCCGTGCGGTCGGCGGCGGGGCTGGTTTCGAACGCTGCGGGTACTGGGGCCGTGTACAGGGGAGAGACGTGGGAAAGCAGAGAAGAACAGAACGTCGGATCAACGCGAGAGAGGACGGGCCGATGGCCCGCCCGGCAGGGAATCACGGGCGCGGGCGGCGCCGGCGGAGTCGTTGACGTGGTGTGCGCGGCTGTGGTCGCGGCATCGCCGGACTCTTTCGAAATAAACCGGAACTGACTGAGAACTTGCGTCGTTGCAGGTAGCGAGAGGGCCTATTCACCTGAACGGAGGTACGCCGCAGTAGAGGGTGACGACATCCGTCCGGGCGAGATATGTTCGGTTGAGAGGGAAAGCCGCAGGCCACACCTCTCAAAACCGAATGCCGTGCAGCGGGTTTTTCTTCATCACTCGCGACGGTGGAGTGGAGGTCTCGCTCACGGGGGAGGAGGTGGAAGTCACCGAGTGTCCGAGGTTCCGGGCCTCACCGGAACCTGGTGCAAAAGGGAGATGCTCCGCACCGAAGCGGAGTGATCCGGGAACGGAGTTCTGCGTGGACATCGTCGTCAAGGGCCGCAAGACCGAGGTGCCCGAGCGGTTCCGGAAGCACGTGGCCGAGAAGCTGAAGCTGGAGAAGATCCAGAAGCTCGATGGCAAGGTGATCAGCCTCGACGTCGAGGTGTCCAAGGAGCCCAACCCCCGGCAGGCCGACCGCTGTGACCGAGTGGAGATCACGCTCCGCTCCCGCGGTCCGGTGATCCGGGCGGAGGCAGCGGCGAGCGATCCGTACGCGGCGCTCGACCTGGCGGCGGAGAAGCTGGAAGCCCGGCTGCGCAGGCAACACGACAAGCGGTTCTCGCGCCGTGGCTCGCGCCGGATCCCGGCCGCCGAGGTCGCCGATCACGTCCCGGGCGTGGCGACGCTCAACGGCAACGGCCTGGTGCCGACTCCGGAGGAAGAGCCGGAGGCCGTGCCCACGAAGAAGATCGGCTCGCTGGAGGTACAGGGCGACGGCCCCATCGTCGTCCGCGAGAAGACCCACGTCGCAGCGCCCATGACCCTTGACCAGGCTCTCTACGAGATGGAGCTGGTCGGGCACGACTTCTACCTGTTCGTCGACTCCGAGACCAAGGAACCGAGTGTCGTCTACCGGCGGCACGCATACGACTACGGCGTGATCCACCTCAGCACGGACACGATGGTCACCCAGGTGCACGCCCCCGACGCGGGCGGTGCGCTCGGAGGCTGACCGGGTCGCGGGACCAGCCGGGTGACAGTGGAGCAGGTGCCCCTGGAGCGCGTGTGCGCCCCCAGGGGCACCCCTGTGCGACCGCTGCGCGCCCTGCTCGGTCGCCCCGGTGCCGTCCGGGCATGAAATCATGGTGGCAGCGACCCAACCGGTGGGTCGTTGCTCTGGGTTGGCGATGGCTCAGGACCTCAGGCCACAGCCTTCAGGGGGAGGAACGATGGCGGACAGCTTCGGACCGATGCGTGACGAGGGTGCCGACGACGGCGTCGTCGGCATGGGCCCGGCCACGGACTCTCCACGCAAGGAACCGATCAGAGTCCTTGTGGTGGACGACCACGCACTGTTCCGCCGTGGCCTGGAGATCGTGCTCGCGGCCGAGGAGGACATCCAGGTCATCGGGGAGGCCGGCGACGGCGCCGAGGCCGTGGAGAAGGCCGCCGACCTGCTGCCCGACATCGTTCTGATGGACGTGCGGATGCCCAAGCGGGGCGGGATCGAGGCGTGCACCTCCATCAAGGAAGTCGCACCCAGCGCCAAGATCATCATGCTGACGATCAGCGATGAGGAAGCCGATCTCTACGACGCCATCAAGGCGGGTGCGACCGGCTATCTCCTCAAGGAGATCTCGACGGACGAGGTGGCCACCGCCATTCGCGCGGTGGCCGACGGGCAGTCGCAGATCAGCCCGTCCATGGCGTCGAAGCTGCTCACCGAGTTCAAGTCGATGATCCAGCGCACGGACGAACGCCGGCTGGTGCCCGCGCCGCGGCTGACGGACCGGGAACTCGAAGTCCTCAAACTCGTCGCGACGGGGATGAACAACCGTGACATCGCCAAGGAGTTGTTCATCTCCGAGAACACCGTGAAGAACCATGTGCGCAACATCCTGGAGAAGCTGCAGCTGCACTCCAGGATGGAGGCGGTGGTGTACGCGATGCGGGAAAAGATTCTCGAGATTCGGTGAAGTGGTGAAGCGGTGAATCAGTGATCCGGTAGTGCTCAGCCGAGGATGCGGGCGATCTCCTTCGTGAGGGGCTCGCGCAGGGCCGGTGTGTCGACCCGCTCCACGCGCACGTCGGCGCAGCCCACCCAGGTCGCGGCCTCGGCCAGGGCCTGGGCGACGCCCGGGACCGCCTTCGGGCCGTCGAGCGTGACCTGCCTGGCCACCAGCGTGCCGCCCTCGCGGGCCGGGTCCACGCGGCCGACGAGCCGGCCGCCGGCCAGGACCGGCATCGCGAAGTAGCCGTGCACCCGCTTCTGCTTGGGGACGTAGGCCTCCAGGCGGTGGGTGAAGCCGAAGATCCGCTCCGTGCGCGCCCGCTCCCAGATCAGGGAGTCGAAGGGCGACAGAAGGGTGGTGCGGTGGCGGCCGCGCGGAGGTGTCTCCAGGGCCGCGGGGTCGGCCCAGGCCGGCTTGGACCAGCCCTCGACCGTGACCGGGACCAGGCCCGAGTCGGCGATCACCGCGTCGACCTGTTCGCCCTTGAGGCGGTGGTAGTCGGCGATGTCCGCGCGGGTGCCCACGCCGAGGGACTGGCCCGCCAGGCGGACCAGGCGGCGCAGGCACTCGGTGTCATCGAGTTCGTCGTGCAGCAGGGGCTGCGGGATGGCGCGCTCGGCGAGGTCGTAGAGGCGCTTCCAGCCGCGGCGCTCGACGCAGACGACCTCGCCGTACATCAGGGCGCGTTCGACGGCGACCTTCGTGCCGGACCAGTCCCACCAGTCGTTCGTCTTCTTCGCGCCGCCCAACTCCGTCGCGGTGAGGGGGCCTTCGGAGCGGAGCTGCTTGATGACCTGGTCGTAGACGCCGTCCGGGAGGTCGTGGTTCCAGTGCGGGCGGTTGCGGTAGGCGCGGCGGCGGAAGGCGAAGTGGGGCCACTCCTCGATGGGGAGGATGCAGGCCGCGTGGGACCAGTACTCGAAGGCGTGCGTGTCCTTCCAGTAGGCGTTCTCGACGTTCTTTCGGCCTACCGCGCCCAGGCGGGCGTACGGGACGAGCTCGTGGGAGCGGGCCAGGACGGAGATGGTGTCGAGCTGTATCGCGCCCAGGTGGCGGAGGATGCCGCGGACGCCGGAGCGGCGGTCTGGGGCGCCGAGGAAGCCTTGGGCGCGGAGCGCCAAGCGGCGGGCCTCGTCTGCGGATAGCTGCGCGGTGGGGGGCGGGGTGGTCATGGCCCGCACGATAGGGGGTGGGACTGACAGTGGTGGGTGAGCTGGGGGTTGTGAGCTGCTGGCGGATGACAGCACATGACGCCAGCAGCTCAGCAGCTCAGCAGCTCAGCAGCTAAGCCGGCGCCGGTAGGTACGGCGCCGTTGAGGGGAGGCCCAGGTCTGAGGGGAGGAGGGAGCCCACCCAGGAGTCTCGGCGGACTCCTTTGTTGTTGACGGCGGCGCGCAGGGTGCCCTCGATGGTGAAGCCGGAGCGTTCCGCCACGGCGCGGGAGGCGTGGTTGCCGACCTCGGCGCGCCATTCGACGCGGTCGAGCGCGGCATGGACGAAGGCCCAGCGGCAGGCGGTGAGGACGGCCTCCGTGATGTAGCCGTTGGAGCGGTGCACCTTCGTGGCCCAAAAGCCGATCTCGCCGACGCCCAGGGCGCGCATGGTGATGCCGAGCATGCCCGCGAGTTCTCCGGAGTGGAGGAAGGCGCCGAGAGTGAACATGGAGCCGTCCGCCCAGCCGTCCGGGACCATCTGCTCCGTGAAGCCCTGGGCGTGCTCGCGGAGGTAGGGCGAGGGGATCGTGGTCCAGCGCCGGATGTCCGGGTCCTGGCAGGCGTCGTACACCGCGTCGGTGTCATGGGGGCCGACCGTGCGCAGCAGGAGGCGGTCCGTGGTGAGGGTGACGGGGTCCATCGGCCGATCCTCTCGGAGGTCGTCGAAGGTGTCATCCGTTTGCGGTGGGTGAGCGCCATATCACGCTTCGCTTAATTCGGTCGGGGGATGCGGCACTATCCGCGGCGCCCGGACGTTGTCCCCTATGAAGCAGCCGTGAATCAGAATTGAAGCAGCGGACGGTCGCCGTCACGGCAGGCACTCCCGGCGCGGTGGGGTCCTCGCATACGATGGCCGTTGCTCAGTAAGTCAAGTGGTAAGCGACCGTCCCAGGCCCGACCGGCAAGGAGACCAACCCCCGTGTCCGTCCTCTCGAAGATCATGCGTGCAGGCGAAGGCAAGATCCTGCGCAAGCTGCACCGCATCGCGGACCAGGTCAACTCCATCGAAGAGGACTTCGTCGACCTCTCCGACGCCGAGCTGCGCGCCCTCACCGATGAGTACAAGCAGCGCTACGCCGACGGCGAGACCCTGGACGACCTGCTGCCCGAGGCGTTCGCCACCGTCCGCGAAGCCGCCAAGCGTGTCCTCGGCCAGCGTCACTACGACGTGCAGATGATGGGCGGCGCCGCGCTGCACATGGGTTACGTGGCCGAGATGAAGACCGGTGAGGGCAAGACCCTCGTCGGCACGCTGCCGGCGTATCTGAACGCGCTGTCCGGCAAGGGCGTCCACATCATCACGGTCAACGACTACCTGGCCGAGCGCGACTCCGAGATGATGGGCCGTGTCCACCGGTTCCTGGGCCTCGAGGTCGGCTGCATCCTCGCCAACATGACGCCGGCTCAGCGCCGCGAGCAGTACGCCTGCGACATCACGTACGGCACGAACAACGAGTTCGGATTCGACTACCTGCGCGACAACATGGCGTGGTCCCAGGACGAGCTCGTCCAGCGCGGCCACAACTTCGCCATCGTCGACGAGGTCGACTCCATCCTCATCGACGAGGCCCGTACGCCGCTGATCATCTCCGGCCCGGCCGACCAGGCCACCAAGTGGTACGGGGACTTCGCCAAGCTGGTGAAGCGCCTCAAGCGCGGCGAGGCCGGCCAGCCGCTCAAGGGTCTCGAGGAGACCGGCGACTACGACGTCGACGAGAAGAAGCGCACGGTCGCCATCCACGAGTCCGGTGTCGCCAAGGTCGAGGACTGGCTGGGCATCGACAACCTCTACGAGTCGGTGAACACGCCGCTGGTGGGCTACCTGAACAACGGCATCAAGGCCAAGGAGCTCTTCAAGAAGGACAAGGACTACGTCATCATCGACGACGAGGTCATGATCGTCGACGAGCACACTGGACGTATCCTCGCGGGCCGCCGCTACAACGAGGGCATGCACCAGGCGATCGAGGCGAAGGAAGGGGTGCCGATCAAGGACGAGAACCAGACGCTCGCCACGATCACCCTCCAGAACTTCTTCCGTCTCTACAAGCGCCACGACCACAACGAGAAGGAACAGCCCGGCCTGTGCGGCATGACCGGTACGGCCATGACCGAGGCCGCCGAGTTCCACCAGATCTACAAGCTCGGCGTGGTGCCCATCCCGACGAACCGGCCGATGGTCCGCAAGGACCAGTCGGACCTGATCTACCGGACCGAGGTCGCCAAGTTCGAGGCGGTCGTCGACGACATCGAGGAGAAGCACCGCAAGGGGCAGCCGATCCTCGTCGGCACCACCTCGGTCGAGAAGTCCGAGTACCTCTCGCAGCAGCTCAGCAAGCGCGGCATCCAGCACGAGGTGCTGAACGCCAAGCAGCACGACCGTGAGGCGACGATCGTCGCCCAGGCCGGACGCAAGGGCTCCGTCACGGTGGCCACGAACATGGCCGGCCGTGGTACGGACATCAAGCTCGGCGGCAACCCCGAGGACCTCGCCGAGGCGGAGCTGCGCCAGCGCGGTCTCGACCCCGAGGAGCACATCGAGGAGTGGGCGCACGCCCTGCCCGAGGCGCTCAAGCGGGCCGAGAAGGCCGTCCAGGCCGAGAAGGACGAGGTCGAGAGGCTCGGCGGGCTCTACGTGCTGGGCACCGAGCGCCACGAGTCGCGGCGGATCGACAACCAGCTGCGCGGTCGTTCCGGCCGTCAGGGCGACCCGGGCGAGTCCCGCTTCTACCTCTCGCTCGGCGACGACCTGATGCGGCTGTTCAAGGCCCAGATGGTCGAGCGCGTGATGTCGATGGCGAACGTCCCCGACGACGTGCCGATCGAGAACAAGATGGTCACGCGCGCGATCGCCTCCGCCCAGTCGCAGGTCGAGCAGCAGAACTTCGAGACCCGTAAGAACGTCCTCAAGTACGACGAGGTCCTCAACCGCCAGCGTGAGGTCATCTACGGCGAGCGGCGCCGCGTCCTGGAGGGCGAGGACCTGCACGAGCAGGTGCAGCACTTCATGGACGACACCATCGACGCCTACGTCCAGGCGGAGACGGCCGAGGGCTTCCCGGAGGACTGGGACCTCGACCGGCTGTGGGGTGCGTTCAAGCAGCTGTACCCGTCCAAGATCACGATCGAGGAGCTGGAGGAGGCCGCCGGTGACCGGGCGGGCCTGACCGCCGAGTTCATCGGCGACTCCATCAAGGACGACATCCACGAGCAGTACGAGGGGCGTGAGGCGCAGCTCGGCTCCGAGATCATGCGTGAGCTGGAGCGCCGGGTCGTGCTGTCGGTCCTGGACCGCAAGTGGCGCGAGCACCTCTACGAGATGGACTACCTCCAGGAGGGCATCGGCCTGCGCGCGATGGCGCAGAAGGACCCGCTGGTCGAGTACCAGCGCGAGGGCTTCGACATGTTCACCGCGATGATGGAGGGCATCAAGGAGGAGTCCGTCGGCTACCTGTTCAACCTGGAGGTCCAGGTCGAGCAGCAGGTCGAGGAGGTCCCGGTCGAGGACACCAAGCCGGTGGCCGACCTGGAGAAGCAGGACGCGGTGCCGGCGCAGGCGGGCTCGCGGCCGGAGATCCGCGCCAAGGGCCTCGACGTCCCGCAGCGGCGCAACCTCCACTTCTCCGCGCCGACGGTCGACGGTGAGGGCGGCACCATCGAGGGCGACTTCACCGAGGACGGCGAGCCGGTGCGTTCCGAGTCCGACGGCCTCACGCGCGCCGAGCGCCGGAAGCAGGCGAAGGGCCGGGGGCGCCGTAAGAAGTGACGCCGGCTGCGGCACCGTAGCGGCTTGAAGGGCCGGGCACCCGAGGGGGTGTCCGGCCCTTCGGCTTGCCTGTGGCTGTTCGTTGCTCGGCTGGGCCCTCAGGCCTTCAGCCCCTCAGCAGGCCTCTGGGCGGGGTGGGCGGGGGCCGCCCAGTTCCACCGCCGTGCAGCGCCAGCGGAGGTCCTGGCCGAGTTCCAGGCGGAAGGCCATGGCGCGGAGCCGGTCGCCGGTGCCGATGCGGGCGAAGGCCTCGATGGCGCCGGCGCGGGGCTCGTACCAGCCGATGTCCCGGACGACGGGGCGGGCGCCGCGGGTGCGCAGGGGGCCGCGTTCGGCGAGCCAGGCCAGTTCGTCGTAGGCGCGGCCCCGGGTGTGGCGGAGCATCGAGTGGACGGGGCGGTGGCCGCTGAGGACGGCGAGCAGGAGGTCGGCGAAGAGGTCGGTGGGGAGGAGCGGCTGGGGGAGCGGGTGGTGCGGGACCGGTCGGCGGGGGCTTTGGGCCGGGACGCGGGGCGTGGTGTCTGTACCTGTGGGGCTGCCGGGTGTCGGACGGGGTGCCGCGCGGGTGCCGGGCGCCGGCCGGGGCGCTGTGCGAGTGCGGGAGGGGGTCGGTGGGCGGGTGTCCGCGGGGCGGGTGCGGGCGGTCCTGGTGCGGCCGGAGGCCGGGGACGGTCCCCGGCGGCCGTGGTGCGGGCGGGGCCTCCGCCGGGGGTGCGCGGAGGGGCTGCGCCGGCGGGAGTGCGTGAGGTGGTGTTGCTGAGGGTGCGTGGGGTGGTGCCCCTGGGAGTGTGTGAGGCGGTGTGGCCGGGAGGGGGTGGCGAGGTGCTGCCGGGGGTGCGCGGGGCGGCTTGGCCAGAGGTGCGTGGGGTGGTGCCCCTGGGAGTGCGCGGGTCAGGGGCGCTGGGAGTGCGTGGTGCGGTGCCGTCAGGGGTGCGGGAGGTGGGTCCGCCGGGGCGGCCGGGGCGGGGTGGGCTGGGGGGTGGTTCGTCGGGCGGTGTTGTGCCCTGGTCATGACCTTGTTCATGAGGGTCCCCGTTTCGTGGGCCGATGGATACCGGTGAGTAACTTCGGGTTGGTGATCTTGTACGCGGCGGGCGGGGGCATGAGCAAGGGAGTGGGCCTCGGGTCGCGGGTGCCGGAATGTTCACCTATCCGGGTGATCTGAGGGCTGTGGAGCCAGTCGGTACCGGACGGTGCCGGGTGAATTCCGGGCCCGGAGTGGACGTCTACGGCGTCACGGGCCGGAACTCGAAAGGGGACCCCCGCACGTATCCTGGAGGCCCTCCGGGGCCTTCTGAGCCCTCCGGCCATGAAACCGACCACGAAAGCGGCCAGCCATGCGTGTCTACGTGCCCCTGACCCTCCCCGGCCTCGCCGAGGCGCACAAAACGGGTGAGCTGGGAGCCGGGCCGTTCGTGGCGTACGCCGTGACGCCCGCGCTGCGGGAGTGGTACGTCTCCGACGACATCGAGGAACTGGAGTACGCGGCGCTGAACCGGGCCGCGCTGGCCTCCCTGCGGCTGCTGGCGATCGAGCCGGGCGTGCCGCGGCGCCGGGTCGTGGTGGCCGTGGACGTGCCCGACCGGGTCGCGAGTGTCGATCCCGACCGGGGGCTCGATCAGGCGGCGCTCGGGGAGGTACGGGTTTCGGGTGCCGTGGCGCTGGCCAGGGCGGCGGCCGTGCATGTCGACGCGGATGACGCGGAGGCCGATGTGACGGCGGCTGCCGCGGCGCTGGGGGCGGCGGACGCCGGGGACGACGACGCGCAGTTCGTCGTGGACGGAGCCGAGGACCACGAACTGCTGTGGTTCGCCACGCAGGAGATCCCGAATCTGGTGGGGCAGGGAGACTGAGCGGCCCGGGCGCCCGGGCGCCCGGGCGCCCGGGGGCGCGTTGAGGCGCCGGTCTCTTGATTGTCAGTGGGGGCGGGTACGTTTTCGGGCATGGGGATGAAGACGGACGCGCACATCGTCTGGGACTGGAACGGGACGCTGTTCCATGACATCGACGCGATCATCGGGGCGACGAACGCGGCCTTCGCCGAGCTGGGGCTGGAGCCGCTGACGCTGGAGAAGTACCGAGAGTTGTACTGCGTGCCGGTGCCGAAGTTCTACGAGCGGCTGATGGGGCGGCTGCCGACCGAGGCCGAGTGGGAGGCCATGGATGAGATCTTCCATCGGTACTACGCCGAGCACCGGGTGGCGTGCGGGCTGACGGCGGGGGCCGTGGAGCTGCTGTCGGAGTGGCGGTCGGCGGGGCGCAGCCAGTCGATTCTGAGCATGTATGTGCACGATGAGCTCGTGCCGTTGGTGCGAGGGTTCGGGATCGAGCCGCACTTCATACGGGTGGACGGGCGGACCGGGCCGTCGGGTGGCAGCAAGGCCGAGCACATGGTGCGGCATCTCGCGTCGCTGACGGGGGTGGAGGCGGGGCGGACCGTGGTGATCGGGGACGCGGCGGATGACGCGGTGGCCGCGCTGCATGTGGGGGCTCGGGCTGTGCTGTACACCGGGGGGTCGCACAGCCGGGTGAGTCTGGAGGCGGTGGGTGTGCCTGTGGTGGATACGTTGGAAGAGGCTGTCGCGGAGGCTGAGCGGCTCGCGGCGGCCTGACCGGAACTGGGCGGGGTTCGGGGTGCCCGGGGCGTTGGTGCCGGTGCCGGGTGGGCCAGCAGCCCGGCGGAGCGGGGTGCCGCTGCGCCCACCCGTGCCGCCCTTAGCGGCACGACTGCCCGCAGCTAAATGTGCAGAACGTCAAACTTCCAGGCCTGGTTTTGTACACATACGGCTCATGACGGGGGCCCTGTGAGGAGCGATAGCCTTGGTGGCGTGATCAGCGCGATAGTTCGCGGGGACGTCGTCGTCCCTGCCCTGCGCCCGGAGAGCACGGACCACATCCGTGACCGGGCGGCGGTCGCTGGTCTTCGCGGGCGGTACGGGGCATCGATGACTCCCGGGACGCCGAGCGCCACCGGGACCGAGGCGTCGCAGAGAGCAGCGTCACACCCGTGGAGCAGCTCAAGAATGGCTCAGACACCCCCGCTCCTCTCGCCTGGCGGCATAGCGTCGGAACAGACCGGATACCCCGTGTCACGGCGTGACGTCGTCAGCGCAGAGACCGTACTTCCTTCTACGTCACGCAACGGCGCGCGACAGGAGCCAGAGGACAATGCAGACCAAGCTGGACGAAGCAAAGGCCGAGTTGCTCGAGAGGGCCGCCCGGGTAGCTGAGAACAGCCCGGTCGGGGGGCACCTACCGACCGGGTCGACGGGCGAGGAGACCCCAGACGCCCAGGAGGCCCCGGACCGCGAGTCCCTGATCTCGTTCCTCCAGCGTTACTACCTGCACACGGCCCCGGAGGACCTTGCCGACCGCGACCCGGTCGATGTCTTCGGAGCCGCCGTATCCCACTACCGGCTGGCCGAGAACCGCCCCCAGGGCACGGCCAACGTGCGGGTTCACACACCCAGCGTGGAAGAGAACGGGTGGACGTGCAGCCACACCGTCGTCGAGGTCGTCACCGACGACATGCCCTTCCTCGTCGACTCCGTCACCAACGAGCTGACGCGCCAGGGGCGCGGGATCCACGTCGTCATCCACCCGCAGTTCGTGGTGCGGCGCGATGTGACCGGCAAGCTCATCGAGGTGCTGCCCACGCCCGCGACCGGCGCCGGCGACCTCCCGCACGACGCGCACGTCGAGTCCTGGATCCACGTGGAGACCGACCGCGAGACGGACCGGTCCGATCTGAAGCAGATCACCGCCGACCTGCTGCGCGTGCTGTCCGACGCCCGTGAGGCCGTCGAGGACTGGGGCAAGATGCGGGAGGCGGCGACCCGGCTGGCGGAGGGGCTGCCGGACGAGCCCATCCCCGGTGACCTCCCCGGACCACAGGTCGAGGAGGCCCGCGAGCTGCTGCGCTGGCTGGCCGACGACCACTTCACGTTCCTCGGCTACCGCGAGTACCGGCTGCGCGACGACGACTCCCTGGCCGCCGTCCCCGGCACCGGGCTCGGCATACTGCGCGCGGACCCGCACCACGCCGCCGAGGAGAGCCACCCGGTCAGCCCGTCGTTCGAGCGGCTGCCCGCCGACGCCCGTGCCAAGGCGCGCGAGCACAAGCTGCTCGTCCTGACCAAGGCGAACAGCCGGGCGACCGTGCACCGGCCGTCGTACCTGGACTACATCGGGGTGAAGAAGTTCGACGCCGAGGGCAATGTCGTCGGCGAGCGGCGCTTCCTCGGACTGTTCTCCTCCGCCGCCTACACCGAGTCCGTGCGCCGGGTCCCCGTCATCCGTCGCAAGGTCGCGGATGTCCTGGAGCGCGCCGGGTTCTCGCCCCACAGCCACGACGGACGCGATCTGCTGCAGATCCTGGAGACGTACCCGCGCGACGAGCTCTTCCAGACCCCGGTCGACGAGCTGCGGTCCATCGTCACCTCCGTGCTCTACCTCCAGGAGCGCAGGCGGCTGAGGCTCTACCTGCGCCAGGACGAGTACGGGCGCTACTACTCCGCCCTCGTCTACCTCCCGCGCGACCGCTACACCACGGCCGTGCGCCTCAGGATCATCGAGATCCTCAAGGAGGAACTGGGCGGCATCAGCGTCGACTTCACCGCCTGGAACACCGAGTCGATCCTCTCCCGGCTGCACTTCGTGGTCCGGGTCCCGCAGGGCACCGAGCTGCCGGAGCTGTCCGACTCCGACAAGGACCGCATCGAGGCCCGGCTGGTGGAGGCGGCCCGCTCCTGGGAGGACGCCTTCGCCGAGGCACTCAACGCCGAGCTCGGCGAGGAGCGCGCGGCCGAACTGATGCGCCGGTACGCGCACGCCTTCCCCGAGGGCTACAAGGCCGACCACAACCCGCGCGCGGCGGTCGCCGACCTCGTCCACCTCGAACAGCTGAACGCCGAGGAAGGCACGGACTTCGCGCTCAGCCTGTACGAGCCGGTGGGCGCCGCCCCCGAGGAGCGTCGCTTCAAGATCTACCGCACGGGCGACGCCATCTCCCTCTCGGCGGTGCTGCCGGTCCTCAACCGGCTCGGCGTCGAGGTCGTGGACGAGCGGCCGTACGACCTGCGCTGCCCGGACCGCAGCGTGGCCTGGATCTACGACTTCGGCATGCGCATGCCGCGCTCGCAGAACGGCAGCGGGGACTACCTCGGCGACGACGCCCGCGAGCGCTTCCAGGACGCCTTCGCCGCCACCTGGACCGGCAAGGCCGAGAACGACGGCTTCAACTCCCTGGTGCTGAGCGCCGGGCTCACCTGGCGCCAGGCGATGGTGCTGCGGGCGTACGCGAAGTACCTGCGCCAGGCGGCTTCGACGTTCAGCCAGGACTACATGGAGGACACCCTCCGCAACAACGTCCACACCACCCGGCTGCTCGTCTCCCTGTTCGAGGCGCGGATGTCGCCGGACCGGCAGCGCGCGGGACACGAGATCGTGGACGCCCTGCTGGAGGAGGTCGACGCGGCCCTCGACCAGGTCGCGAGTCTGGACGAGGACCGGATCCTGCGGTCCTTCCTCACTGTCATCAAGGCGACCCTGCGCACCAACTTCTTCCAGGAGGCGGCGGGCGGCAAGCCGCACGACTACGTCTCCATGAAGTTCGACCCGCAGGCCATCCCCGACCTCCCGGCGCCGCGCCCGGCGTTCGAGATCTGGGTGTACTCGCCGCGCGTCGAGGGCGTGCACCTCAGGTTCGGCAAGGTCGCGCGCGGTGGTCTGCGCTGGTCCGACCGGCGTGAGGACTTCCGCACCGAGATCCTCGGCCTGGTCAAGGCGCAGATGGTGAAGAACACCGTCATCGTGCCGGTCGGCGCCAAGGGCGGCTTCGTCGCCAAGCAGCTGCCCGACCCGAGCGTGGACCGGGACGCGTGGCTGGCCGAGGGCGTCGCGAGCTACAAGACGTTCATCTCCGCGCTGCTCGACATCACCGACAACATGGTCGCCGGCGAGGTCGTGCCCCCGGCGGACGTCGTCCGGCACGACGAGGACGACACCTACCTCGTCGTCGCCGCCGACAAGGGCACCGCCACCTTCTCCGACATCGCCAACGGGGTCGCCGAGAACTACAACTTCTGGCTCGGCGACGCCTTCGCCTCCGGCGGCTCCGCCGGCTACGACCACAAGGGCATGGGCATCACCGCCCGCGGCGCCTGGGAGTCCGTCAAGCAGCACTTCCAGAAGCTGGGCGTCGACACCCAGACCGAGGACTTCACGGTCGTCGGCATCGGCGACATGTCCGGTGACGTGTTCGGCAACGGCATGCTGCTCTCCGAGCACATCCGGCTGGTGGCCGCCTTCGACCACCGGCACATCTTCATCGACCCGAACCCGGACGCCGCCACCTCCTACGCCGAGCGCCGCCGCCTGTTCGAGCTGCCCCGCTCCAGCTGGGCGGACTACGACAAGGAGCTGCTGTCGGCCGGCGGCGGCATCTTCCCGCGCACGGCCAAGGCGATCCCGGTCAACGCGCACATCCGCGAGGCCCTCGGCATCGAGACCAAGGTCACCAAGCTGACCCCCGCCGACCTGATGAAGGCGATCTTCCAGGCGCCGGTGGACCTGCTCTGGAACGGCGGCATCGGCACGTACGTCAAGTCCTCCGCCGAGTCGAACGCGGACGTCGGTGACAAGGCCAATGACGCCATCCGCGTCGACGGCAAGGACCTGCGCGTCAAGGTCGTCGGCGAGGGCGGCAACCTGGGTCTGACCCAGCTCGGCCGGATCGAGTTCGCGCTGCACGGCGGCCGGATCAACACCGACGCCATCGACAACAGCGCGGGCGTGGACACCTCCGACCACGAGGTGAACATCAAGATCCTGCTCAACGGCTTGGTCACCGACGGCGACATGACCGTCAAGCAGCGCAACAAGCTGCTCGCCGAGATGACCGACGAGGTCGGCCGCCTGGTGCTGCGCAACAACTACGCGCAGAACACGGCGATCGCCAACGCCCTCGCCCAGTCCGGCTCCATGCTCCACGCCCAGCAGCGCTTCCTGAAGCACCTGGTCAGGGAGGGCCACCTCAACCGGGCGCTGGAGTTCCTGCCCACCGACCGGCAGATCCGCGAGCGGCTCGCCCAGGGCCAGGGCCTGACCGGCCCGGAGACGGCGGTACTCCTGGCGTACACGAAGATCACGGTCGCCGAGGAGCTGCTGCACACCTCGCTGCCGGACGACCCGTACCTGAGCACCCTGCTGCACGCGTACTTCCCGACCGAGCTGCGCGAGCAGTTCCCCGAGCACCTCGTCAGCCACCCGCTGCGTCGCGAGATCACCACGACCGTCCTGGTCAACGACACGGTCAACACGGGCGGTACGACGTATCTGCACCGGCTGCGCGAGGAGACCGGGGCGTCGCTGGAGGAGATCGTGCGGGCGCAGACCGCGGCCCGGGCGATCTTCCGCCAGTCCCCGGTGTGGGACGGGGTCGAGGCGCTCGACAACAGGGTCGAGGCCGACGTCCAGACCCGCATCCGCCTGCACTCGCGCCGTCTGGTGGAGCGGGGCACGCGCTGGCTGCTCAACAACCGGCCGCAGCCGCTGGACCTCGCCGAGACGGTCGACTTCTTCGCCGACCGGGTCGAACAGGTCTGGGGGCAGCTGCCGAATCTGCTGCGCGGCGCCGATCTGGAGTGGTACCAGAAGATCTTCGACGAGCTGACGGGCGTCGGCGTCCCGGACGAACTCGCCACCCGGGTGGCCGGTTTCTCCTCGGCCTTCCCGACGATCGACATCGTCTCGGTCGCGGACCGCATGGACCGGGAGCCGCTGGACGTCGCCGAGGTCTACTACGACCTCGCCGACCGGCTGCGCATCACCCAGCTCATGGACCGCATCTCCGAGCTGCCCCGTGCCGACCGCTGGCAGTCCATGGCCCGCGCGGCGATCCGCGAGGACCTGTACGCGGCGCACTCGGCGCTGACCGCCGACGTCCTGGCGGTGGGCAACGGCACCTCGACGCCCGAGCAGCGGTACAAGGCGTGGGAGCAGAAGAACGCGGCGATCCTCGGCCGGGCCCGGACCACGCTGGAGGAGATCCAGGGGTCCGACGCGTTCGACCTCGCCAACCTGTCGGTGGCGATGCGCACGATGAGGACGCTGCTGCGGACGCACTCGTAGGGCGTACGGCCTCTTGGGCGCCCCGGGCCGGTTTCGGTCCGGGGCGCCGTTCTTGGCGTGCCCCAGGTTTCTTGGGTGGGCCCCAGGTTCTTGGCGTGACTCAGGGCGGTTCGAGTGGAGGACTGACCGTTTCCGGCTGAGGCTTGTGCCGTGAGACCCGCCCTCGCCGCGCGGGCCGCCGCCGTGGTGGTCGCCGCGGCTGTCGTCGTGCTGCTGCTCCTCGTGATCGTCCGGCTTCCCTGGGCCGGGGATCTCGGTGTGCACGCGGCGACCGTCCAGCGTTTGCGGCACAACCTCCTCGACCCCGGCAATCCGCTCGTCGACGCGGACACGCCGAGTCCGTACTACTCGCCCTGGATGGTGGTGCTCGGCTGCGTCGCGCGGGTGAGTGAACTGTCGGTCTTCTGGGTGCTGCGGATCGGGGCGCTGGTCGGGCTCGGGCTGCTGGTGACAGGGGTGTGGCGGTATGTGCGGACGCTGAGCGACCGTGGTGCCGCGCCCGCGCCGGCCTTGCTGTGCCTGCTGTTCCTGTGGGGACGGCGCTCTTCAACTGGAGCGGCTTCTACGGGCTCAACTCGCTCGCGCTGACAGTGTCGTACCCGAGCGTCTTCACACTGGGGCTGGCGTTTCACCTCTGGGCCTGGCTGGGGCGGGCGGTGCGGGAGGACGGGGGGTGGGGGTGTGGCTCGGGCTGGGGGTGCTGTGGGCGGTGATCCTGCTGTGCCACCAGTTCACTGGGGTGGTGGCCTCGCTGGGGGCGGTCGCGACGGTGGTCGCCGCGCGGCCGGGGCGGGCGGTGTGGGGGCGGCTGGGGTGCGGGGTGGTGCTGGGGTTCGTGGTGCTGCTGGTGTGGCCGTACTACGACTTCTTCGCGCTGGTCGGGGGTGGGGCGGGCTGGAGTCGGTGCATCGGCCGCTCTACGAGGACCTGTTCGGGCGCTACTGGCTGGTGTTGCTCGGGGTGGTGGCGCTGGGGGTGCGGTGGTGGCGGGATCGGTGGGATCCACTGGTGCTGTTCTTCGTGCTGGGGGTTGCCGTGGTGGCGGTGGGTGGGGTGAGCGGGCAGTACGCGTGGGGGCGGGTGTTGCCGGCGGTGCTGATTCCGGCGCAGGTCGCGGTGGCGGTGGAGGTGGGGGAGGCCGGGCGGCGCGCGGTGCGGGTGGGGTGGGGGTGTGTGCTGGGGGTGGCTCTGGCTGTGGGGGCGTGGACGCAGGTGGGGACGGTGGGGTACGTGGTGAGACCTGGGGATCTGCCGGCCGTCGTCGCGGAGAAGTACCGGGAGCCGTGGGTCGGGTATCAGTGGATGACGCGGTGGGTGAGGTACGGGGATGTGGTGATGGCTCGGGAGGGGCGGCCGAGTGCGCAGATTCCGGCGTATGGGGCGTACACCGTGGCGCCTGGGTATCCCGACTTCTTCCTGCCGGATGAGGGGCGGAGGGAGGAGGCGGTGCGGAGGTATTTCGGGGGTGGGGTGTCGGCGGGGGAGCGGGGGGCGATTTTGCGGGAGTACGGGGTGCGGTGGGTGATGGGTACGGCGGTGGACGGGCGGCGTGGGGTGGGGTTGCGGGAGGTGGGGCGGGGGCCTGAGGGGCAGGTGTTGTACAAGGTGCTGCGGTGAGGTTGGGGGAGTGGTTCTCATCCGGGTGGAGGTGCCCGGGGCGTGGGTGCTGAGGCCGGGTGGGTCCGCAGCCCGGCGGTGCGGGGTGCCGCTGCGCCCACCCGTGCCGCCCTTAGCGGCACACATGCCCGCAGCGCGGCGGGGTGTACCCGTGCCGCCTGTCGCGGCACACATGCCCGCAGCGCGGCGGGGTGTACCCGTGCCGCCTGTCGCGGCACACATGCCCGCAGCGCGGCGGGGTGTACCCGTGCCGCCTGTCGCGGCACGCATGCCCGCAGCGCGGCTCAGCGCAGTGCGCTTGCCACCAAGCGGGCCGCTCGCTTGACCCTGGGGCGGGCCAGGCGGCGGACTGTTGGGCGGATCAGTTTTGCTGTTGTGCCCGTCGGTTCCCAGCGGCACTGCAAGCGGCCGGGGTTGTGGCCTTCGGGTTCCAGGGTCAGTCGGTGGTGGGGGACCTGGGTGGTGAAGGCCGGGAAGGTGAGGGGGCCAGGAGGAGGCCGGTGTGGGAGACGCCCTGGTGTTGCAGCCGCAGCAAGGGGTGGCGGACTCCGGAGAAGCCGTAGAAGGGGAGCAGCGCCGCTCCGAGGTCGAGATGGGCGTGGCCCTCGAAGACGCCGGGGCCGACGGGGGAAAGGCGGAAGTGGACGTGCAGGCGGTGGCCGCCGGGGGCGATGAGGAGGGTGGCGCGCCGAGGGCCGACGGGGAGGCGCAGGGCCGGGTCGTACGTGCGGATCGCGAGGTCGACGGAGGCGCCCGGGCCTCGGGTGATCTCCGTGATCTCGTGGCGGAACTGGGCGCTCGGGAAGGGCCGGGTCTCCAGATCCAGGTCTGAGATGTCCAGTTCGCGGCGGGACTGTTCCGAGGCCGGGATCCGGTCGCCCCAGTACGTGCGGCCCTCACCGTCCGTCGTGATCCACCGCGGCCCCACGCCGTGGCCGAGGCCTCGGGCCGCCAGCCGGGCCTCCGGCAGACGGCCGTCGCGGATCAGCTGGAGGACGACGCGTTCGGCGCGCGGGAGGCGGGCGAAGGCGCCGGGGGCGAGCGTGTCGAGGTACGGCGTGACCAGGTCCGCGAAGGACGACAGCCACGCGTCGTCCCGGTAGGGCAGGTCACCGGCGTACATCCGGAAGTCGTGCTTGAGGAACTTGTGGTCCTTGTCCTCGCGCAGCGACTCGTGCCCGCTCTCGGCCAGGAACCCGTCGATGAGGTGCTGGACGTGAATCCGGTCGCGGACGTTCTCCAGCTTGTGCCGCTGGTTCGATATCGACGCGGCCTCGGATGTGGCGTAGGGCGCCACATACCAGCGGTAGACCGGTTCCGGGACGATCGTGAAGCTCTTGGCCAGGCAGTACGCCTGGGCCGAGAACAGCTGGTCCTCGTAGTGGATGCCCTCGGGGAAGCGCAGGCGGTGCCGGTCGAGGAAGGCGCGGGCGTACATCTTGCTCGTCGACAGGTGCTCGAAGAGCAGGCGCGGGTCGGTCTCGATGCCGTCGAGGGTGCGGCGCTCGGCGACCAGGTGCGGCATCCAGGTCGAGCGGCGGCCGTTGTCCACCCGGACCCGCTGCACCGCCCCCATCGCGAAGTCGATCTCGCGTTCGCGGTGCGCGGCGAGCAGCAGTGCGACGGCGTCGTCGGGGAGTTCGTCGTCGCTGTCGAGGAACATCAGGTACGGCGCCCGGGCGATGTCCAGGGCGCGGTTGCGCGGGACGCCGCAGCCGCCGCTGTTCCGCTCCAGGCGGAGGTGGCGGACGCGGGGGTCCTGGGCCGCGAGACGCCGTGCGACGTCCGCGGTTCCGTCCGTGGAGTGGTCGTCGCTGATGATGATCTCGACGTTGGCGTGGGTCTGCCGGCGGACCGAGTCGACCGCGCGCGTGAGGCGTTCGGCGTCGTTGTAGACGATGACCGTCACGGTGACGTCGGGGGTGCTCATGCGGTCGCCTCCTGCGGGGTCGGGGCCGGGGTGCGTTCCTCGAGCGGCAGCACCGGCGGCAGGGAGCGTTCGTCCTGGCCGAGGAAGACCCGGCGTACGACGCGCTCGGCGGCGCGTCCGTCGTCGTACTCGCAGAACCGGCGGCGGAAGGCGGCCCTGGTCTTCGCCGCGCCCTCGTCGCGCCAGGCATCGGTGGTGAGGATCTCCGTCAGATCCTGCTGGGTGTGGGCGACCGGGCCCGGGGCCTGGTCCATCAGGTCGAAGTAGACGCCGCGGGTGGTGCGGTACGTCTCCCAGTCGTCGGCGTGGATCACGATCGGCCGGTCGAGGTTGGCGTAGTCGAACATGATCGAGGAGTAGTCCGTGACCAGGGCGTCCGCCGCCAGGCAGAGATCCTCGACCGGGTCGTAGGAGGAGACGTCGATGATCCGGCCCGTGCGGCGCAGGTTGGTGAGCGGGGAGGCGGCACCGCCGTAGAAGTAGTGGCCGCGCACGAGCAGGACCGTGTCCTCGCCCAAGCGGTCGGCGAGGGCGGCGAGGTCGAGGCGCGGGTTCCAGCCGGCCTCGTAGTCACGGTGGGTCGGCGCGTAGAGGACGGCCCGGCGGCCCGGGTCGATGCCGAGGCGTTCGCGGACGGCACGGATGTCGTCGGCAGTGGCCGTGTAGTAGACGTCGTTGCGCGGATAGCCGTGGTCGAGGGAGACGTAGTGCGAGGGGTACGCGCGCTCCCACATACGGGTGGTGTGGCTGTTGGCGGAGACGCTGTAGTCCCACTTGTCGATGCGCTCCAGCAGCGCCTTGAAGTCCAGTCCCTGCGCGGCGGCCGGGTACGCCATCTGGTCAAGGCCCATGCGCTTCAGGGGTGTGCCGTGGTGGGTCTGGACGTGGATCGCGTCCGGGCGTTTGACCACCGCGCCCGGGAAGTTGACGTTGTTGACGAGGTACTTGGCGGTCGCCAGCACCTCCCAGTAGCGCCGGCTGCCGGGTACGACATGGTCGGTGCCGGGCGGCAGGAGCGCCTCGTTCTCCCGGGTGACCACCCACACCGGGTGGATCTGCGGGGCGAGTTCGGACAGCTCGGCGGCGATCGCGGCGGGGTTGCAGGCGACGCCGCGGTTCCAGTAGGCCGCGAACACCGCGAGGTGGGGGTTGACCGGGCGGGCGAGCGCCCTGCGGTACTGGTGGTCGCGGAGCTTGGCGCCGGCCTGGCGCTTCCGGCTCCGTACGGCCGACTGGGCGGTGCGGCGGGTGCGGTTGGCGGCCTGGAAGGCCCGGTACCTGGCGTAGGCGCCCTCCTCGAGCAGGGAGCGGCGGACGCCTTCGAGACCGGCGGGGCGGCTGTAGCCCTCGGGACGGCGGCGCAGGGCGGCCAGGGACGCCCGGCGGAAGAACTCCCGCGCCACCTCCTCCGGCATGCCGCCACGCGCGAAGACACGCAGGCAGTCGCGGACCATGACGTCGTAGAGCACGGCGTGGGCGGCGGGGCGGCCCCGGGTGAGGTCGAGGAGGGACTCGTAGCGCTCGACGAGGCCGTAGCGCTGCTCGGGAGTGACCGGCGGCAGGCTCGCGGGGCGCAGGGCGCGGTCCTCGTAGGCGACGTGCGGCAGGCAGGCGACGCGGTCGGCGAGCAGCAGGGCGGCCAGGGCGGCGTACGGCTCGTCGTCGGTGGTGAGCTGCTGTTCGTGCGCCCGCCAGAAGTCCGCGCGCAGGACGCGGGTGCCGAGCGTCGGGGTGAGGCGCAACAGGGGCGCGCAGGCGTCGAGGGCGACGTCGGCGCGCCCCGTCCGCGCCAGCAGGGCGCTGTTCGGGGAGGGCATGCCGGAGGTGTGCCAGGTGCTGCGGACATGGTCGAGGAGCAGGACGTCCACCTCGGCGGGCAGCTCGGCCACCCGCTCGGCGACCGTGCGCGGGGCGCCGGCGGGCAGGCCGTCCTTGGCGTGGACGAAGTGCAGCCAGCGGCCCGAGGCCCGTGCCGCGCCCGCCGCGCGGGCCGCCGCGTCTCCCATGCCGTCCGGCACCGGCAGCACCTGGACGTCCGGGGCGTGCCGCTCGGCCGTCTCCCGGGCCCAGTCGCCGACCGCGGCCACGATCACCTCGGCGTCGGGGAGGGGATGCGCGGCGAGGGAGTCGAGGAGTTCCGTCAGATGGTCCTGAACGTTCGCCCCGTGGACGATGAGGCTGAGCTCGGCCATCGCGAGGGCTCCTTCTCACTGATGCGTCGTATTCGGTCATGGTTTCACCAATAAGACAAAACGGCCGACCGAAGTACGCCTCACGAGCGAACAGGAACCTTGGGCTCGGGCTTGGGCTTCGGCTTAGCGGACTTGTCCCCGGTGAACGCCTCGTACTCCTTGAGGACGTCCTCCGTCGGCCCGTCCATGAGCAGCTCGCCGCGCTCCAGCCACAGCACGCGGTCGCAGGTGTCGCGGATCGACTTGTTGTTGTGGCTGACCAGGAACACCGTGCCCGCGTGCTTGCGCAGCTCGCGGATGCGCTGCTCGGAGCGCTTCTGGAAGGAGCGGTCGCCGGTGGCCAGCGCCTCGTCGATCAGCAGGACGTCGTGGTCCTTGGCGGCGGCGATGGAGAACCGCAGCCGCGCGGCCATACCGGAGGAGTACGTCCGCATCGGCAGCGTGATGAAGTCACCCTTCTCGTTGATCCCGGAGAAGTCGACGATCTCCTCGTAGCGGTCCCTGACCTGCTCGCGGGACATGCCCATGGCCAGGCCGCCGAGGTGCACGTTGCGCTCGCCGGTCAGGTCGTTCATCAGGGCCGCGTTGACGCCGAGCAGGGAGGGCTGGCCGTGGGTGTAGATGCGGCCGTTCTCCACGGGGAGGAGTCCGGCGACGGCCTTCAGCAGGGTCGACTTGCCGGAGCCGTTGGTGCCGATCAGGCCGATCGCCTCGCCCTTGTACGCGACGAAGGACACGTTCCGTACGGCGTGCACCCGGCGCACACCGGCCGCCTTCTCGGTCTTCTTGCGGCGCACGATGCGGTTGAGAGCGGCGGTCGCGGAGCCGCGTCCGGCGCCGGTGCCGTTGACGCGGTAGACGATGTCGACGCCGTCGGCGACGACGGTGGGGACCTTGTCGTTGGTGTTGTCAGCCACGGCCGTACGTCTCCTCTGCCTTCCAGAAGTAGATGAAGCCGCCGACACCGGCGACCAGGGCCCATCCGACGGCGAGCGCCCACACATGGGCCGGGAGCTGGCTCGCGTGGAAGCTGTCGATCAGGGCGAAGCGCATCAGGTCGATGTAGATCGCGGCCGGGTTGGTCTCCAGCAGGACCGTCACCACGCGCGGCAGGCTGTCCTTGTCGGCCAGCTTGTCGATGCTCCACATGACACCCGAGACATACATCCAGGTGCGCAGGACGAACGGCATCAGCTGGGCGATGTCCGGGGTCTTGGCGCCCATCCGGGCCATGACCATGGAGACGCCGGCGTTGAACGTGAACTGCAGGAACAGCGCCGGCAGCGCCAGCAGCCAGGACACGCCGACCGGCACCCCGAAGCAGAGCAGGATGACGACCAGGGCGCCCATCGAGAACAGCAGCTGCTGGAGCTGCTGGAGGCAGAACGACAGGGGCAGGGCGGCGCGCGGGAAGTGCAGGGCGCGCACCAGGCCCAGGTTGCCGGCGATGGCGCGGGTGCCCGCCATGATCGAGCTCTGGGTGAACGTCCAGATGAACACGCCCGTGACCAGGAACGGGATGTAGTCCGGCACACCGTGCTTGGTGCCGAGCAGGACGCCGAAGATGAAGTAGTAGACCGCCGCGTTCAGCAGCGGGGTCATCACCTGCCAGACCTGGCCCAGCTTCGCCTGGCTGTACTGGGCGGTGAGCTTGGCGGTGGCGAACGCGGTGATGAAGTGGCGGCGGGCCCACAGCTGCCGGACGTACGCGGGCAGGGAGGGCCGGGCGCCGCTGACCGAGAGGCCGTGGCGGGCGGCGAGGGCCGCGAGGTCGTCGGCGGGGGCCGGGGCCGGTGGCTGGGGCGGTGTGTCGAGGACCTGGCTCACATCCGCTGCTTTCGCTCGGGGGAGGGGGTGTGGGACCTGGGTCGTGAGGAGCGGAAAGTGGGTTTTTACCAGACTCTTCACGAATTCTTACGTCGGGACGGGACCGTATCGTCGCAACGTGAGCGTAGGCCTTTCGAGCGTCGGAACGCAACCGTTTCGTCGTGACGCCCCTATGCTGTCGGCATGACGACGAACGCGAACGCCGACGAGCCGCCGCAGCCGCGTCCGCAGCCACGTCCGCGCCGCCGGGCCCCCGCGGGGCGGCCGTGCTGCGGGAGGATGTGACGGACGCGATCCGGGCGGCCGTGTTCGAGGAGCTCGCGGCCGTCGGCTACGCGCGGATGTCCATCGAGGGGATCGCGCGCCGGGCGGGCGTCGGGAAGACGGCGGTGTACCGCCGCTGGCGCTCGAAGCTGCACCTCGTGCTCGACATCGTCTCGGCGCTCGCCGTGCAGGGCCTGCCGGCGCCGGACACCGGCTCACTGGAGGGCGACCTGCGGCTGCTGTACGAGGTGACGTCCCGGGCCCTGCGCCACCCCGTCGCCTCGCAGATCATCCCCGACCTCCAGGCCGAGGCGGCCCGCAACGCCGAGATCGCCGAGGCCCTCCAGAAGGCCCTGCGCGAGGGCCAGGACGGCGTCGCGACCGGCATCGTCACAGCGGCGGAACGCCGCGGCGAGCTCCGCGAGGGCCTCGACCGCGACCTGGCCCTCGACCTGATCTCGGGACCGCTGTACTGGCGGTCGGTGGTCATCCGCACCCCGAAGCTGCCGCAGGGGTATCTGGGGTCACTGGCCCGTGCCACGGCGGGGGCGTTGCGGGCGTTGTGAGGGGGCTTGCCGGTAGGTGACGGGGGTTCAGCCCCGCACGGCCTCCGGATGCAGCCGCACCCACCCCTCCCATGCCGACGCGATCATGTCCTGGACGTCGTGCCTGGCCTTCCAGCCCAGCTCCGTGGCGGCGCGCTCGGCGGAGGCGACGACGCGTGCCGGGTCGCCGGGGCGGCGGGGGGCGACCGTGGGCGGCAGGTCGTAGCCGGTGATCGCGTTGATGCGGTCGATCATCTCGCGGACGGAGACGCCCTCGCCCCGGCCGATGTTGAGCGTGAGGGCGCGGCCGGGGGAGGAGCGCAGCGCGCGGGCCGCGGCGACATGGGCCTCGGCCAGGTCGACGACGTGGATGTAGTCGCGTACGCAGGTGCCGTCCGGGGTCGCGTAGTCGTCGCCGAAGACGCGCGGCGGCGCGCCCTCCGTGAGCTTCTCGAAGACCATGGGTACGAGGTTGAAGACTCCGGTGTCCGCGAGCTCCGGGCTCGCCGCGCCCGCCACGTTGAAGTAGCGCAGGGACGCCGTCGACAGGCCGCTCGTCCGGCCCGTCGCGCGGACCAGCCACTCACCGGCCAGCTTCGTCTCGCCGTAGGGCGACAGCGGCACGCAGGGCGTCTCCTCCGTGACCAGGTCCACGTCCGGCATGCCGTACACCGCCGCCGAGGAGGAGAACACGAGGGACGGCACCTTCGCCGCCGTCACCGCGTCCAGCAGGGTCCGCAGGCCCTCGACGTTCTCCCGGTAGTAGTGCAGCGGCCGTTCGACCGACTCGCCCACCTGCTTCTTCGCCGCGAGATGGACCACACCGGTGACCGAGTGGTCCGCGAGGGTGCGCGCGAGCCGCTCGCCGTCCAGTGTCGAGCCCACCACCAGCGGCACCCCCTCGGGCACGCGCCCGGCGATGCCGGTGGACAGGTCGTCGTACACCACCGCCCCTTCTCCCGTAGCGGTCATCGCCCGTACGACGTGCGCGCCGATGTAGCCGGCGCCGCCGGTGATCAACCAGGTCATGTGCGACCGTCCCCTCGTCCGTGGCCCGTCTCGTCGGCCGGCCCGTCGTGTCCCCAGTGAATCAGGCGGCTTCTCAGTGAAGCAGTCGGCGCAGCCGACCGCGTACGACGGAGAGCACACCGCGTACGCCGGGCGCCACCCGCAGCGCCAGCGCGCCGGAGCAGGTGGCGTACGGCTGCACGAGCACCACGCCGTGCCGGGCGCTCGGGACGGCACTGCGGCGCAGCAGGCCGGCGCCCGTGAGCGCGTGCGCCGTGACCTCGCGGCTCACGCCGTCACGGAAGCGGAGGCGAAGGCGCAGGTCCCAGGTGCCCGCACCGAGGGCGGCCAGCGCGGGGAGGTCGAGCTCCGCCTCGGCCGACCAGCCGTCGGCGGCTGCCGCGAACTCCGCCACGACGACGGGGAGACCGGCGTCCCCGTCGTCCCGGTGCCGCCACTCCACCTCCACCGCCTCCGGTCCCGCCCGCGCCACCCGCCCGTACAGCTCGTGCAGGCGCAGCCGCAGCCGGGCGCCACGCGCGCGTGGCCGCAGCTCCGCGTCCACGGCGAGCGGCAGCGCACGCACCGGCCGGGCCAGCAGGGGCTCCAGGGAGACCTGCGGGAGGTCGTCCGACCAGACGGGCGTGCCGTCCTCGGTACGGGCGTACGGCGGACACAGACGGGCCGGACGGGCCGCCAGCTCCCGCAGCCGGGGCAGGTCGCGCGGCTCCGGGGAGGCCAGGACGACCCGCCCGGCCAGCCGGCCCGGAGCGGCCGGGTCGCGCGCCCAGTCGTCGGCGTCGTAATCCGCGAGATGCGCCCGCGTCAGCTCCCACCAGGTGCGCCGGTAGGCGGCGTCGCGCAACCCCAGCTCGCGCACGTACATCCGCAGCTCGTGGTCGAGGAACTTTGCGCGTGCGGCCCGCGCGAGTTCCTTCTGCCCGGCGCCCAGCAGGATCTCGTACGCCTGCCGGCACGCCTCCGTCCTGGCCCGCCAGTTGTCGACGCCGGCCCGGTCCAGGGAGATCGACAGCCGCTCGGCGGACCGGCGTACATGCCAGACGTAGACCAGGTCCGGCACCAGGGCGATGCGCGGGGCGGCGGCCAGCACGCGCGCGCAGAAGACGACGTCCTCGTACGGGAAGCGGCCCTCGGGGAAGCGGACGCGGTGCTCGCGCAGGAAGGCGGTCCGGTAGAGCTTGTTGACGCAGAGCGTGTCGTGGACCAGCCGCGGGCGCTGGGCGGGGCGCGGTACCGCGGTGTGCAGCGCGTAGAGACGCGCCTGCCAGGGCACTTCACGCCCCGACGGCAGCTCCCGGCGTACGCACAGACCGCCCACGACCTCGGCGTGCGCGCCCGTCGCGGCCCCGAGCAGCGCGTCGACCGCGCCGGGCGGCAGGACGTCGTCGCTGTCCAGGAACATCACGTACGGCGACGTCACCGCGTCGAGCCCGGTGTTGCGCGGGGTGCCGCAGCCGCCGCTGTTGACCCGGCGGCGGATCACCCTCAGGCGGGGTTCCGACGCGGCGAGCCGGTCGAGGAGGGCGGCGCTGCCGTCCGCCGAGCAGTCGTCGACGGCCACGACCTCGCGCACGGCCGGGCCCTGCGCGAGCGCCGAGCGCACGGCGTCCGTCACATGGGCGGCGTCGTCGTAGCCGATCACCACGACGGCGACCTGGGGGCGAGGCCTGTCGGCATCCGGAGCGGCATTCATTACAACGGATCGTAAGCCGGGTGAATGCCGCGAAAGCGATAAAACGCCCTATGGGGCTACGACTGCCGGTCTCCCGGCACCTCCGAGAGCGCGGCCGCGTCCAGTGCGGAGGTGAGCTCGTCGAGGCGGGCCCGCAGGGCGCGGACCTCGGTGGCGTCGAAACCGGTCGCGCCCGCGATCCGGCGCGGCACCTGGAGTGCCCGCGTCCGCAGTGCGGCGCCCTCCTCGGTCAGCCGTACCTGCACCGATCGCTCGTCGCGCGCGCTGCGCTCCCGGTGCACCAGGCCGGCCGCCTCCAGTCGCTTGAGCAGCGGCGACAGGGTGCCGGAGTCGAGGCGCAGATGCTCCCCGAGCTTCTTCACGGGCTGCTCGCCCTGCTCCCAGAGCACCAGCATCACCAGGTACTGCGGGTAGGTGAGCCCGAGGTCCTTGAGGATCACGCGGTAGACGCCGTTGAAGGCGCGGGAGGCCGCGTGCAGGGAGAAGCAGATCTGCTGGTCCAGGCGGAGCCAGTCGTCGTCCGGCGTGTTCATGCGTCCAGGGTAGCTCGGATCCACCATTCAATTGCGCACAACTTAATTGTGTGCTCTAA
The DNA here is from genome assembly GCF_050937045.1 of Streptomyces sp. CA-179760. Taxonomy (NCBI): domain Bacteria; kingdom Bacillati; phylum Actinomycetota; class Actinomycetes; order Kitasatosporales; family Streptomycetaceae; genus Streptomyces; species Streptomyces sp. CA-179760. The sequence goes on along the minus strand of NZ_JBNJLZ010000001.1, from coordinate 3,838,578 downwards.
TCATGGATGTCAGGCGGCCCGGAAGCGAGCCGCCGGAACGTGATGCGAGAGGGAGATTTCCATGGACGCGCTCTACACCGCTGTCGCCACCGCCACCCACGGCCGCGAGGGCCGCGCCGTCAGCTCCGACGGCACGCTGGACCTCGCGCTGGGCATGCCTCAGGCGCTGGGCGGCAACGGCCAGGGCACCAACCCGGAGCAGCTCTTCGCCGCCGGTTACGCCGCCTGCTTCGGCAGCGCCCTCGGTCTCGTCGGCCGCGGGGCCAAGGTCGACGTCAGCGACGCCGCCGTGACCGCCGAGGTCTCCATCGGCAAGCAGGGCGAGGGCTTCGGTCTCGCCGTCACGCTCCGCGTCGAGCTGCCCGACAGCGTGGACGAGGCGACCGGCCGCAAGCTCGTCGAGCAGGCCCACCAGGTCTGCCCGTACTCCAACGCCACCCGCGGCAACATCGAGGTCGACCTCGTCATCGAGTAGTCACCGGCACGTCACCCCCGACCCGCGCCAGTACCTCCCCCGTCTCCTCGCTCCACGCCACCACCACGGCCTCCTCGGGCACCGGGTGCCGGCGCGTCAGCAGCAGCCAGCGCACGTGGTAGCGGCGGACGACGGAGGCACGCCCGGCGCGGGTCGAACCGGGGGCCAGATAGGCCCGGACGTCGGCTGCCCGGCGCTCCCGCTCCCGCTCGTCCAGGGCCGGGTCGGGCCGGACGGGCGCGACGAGGTTCGGCCCGTACCCGGCGAGGGAGTGACCGGCCCGGTACCCGTCGGTGATCACCACCTCGCCCGGCCCGATGTGCGGAGCCGCCCAGTCGTACGACGGCCAGCGCACGGGCTGTGCGAACCCCACCGGGTCGGCCGAGCGCGGCACGACCGCCCCGGCGTGCACGATGACGAACCCGGCGCACGCCCCGGCCGCCGTCACCCCGCCCAGCACCTTCCGGGCCCGCCGCCAGGGCCGGGGCGCCGCCAGCTCCACCGCCAACGCGCACTGCGGCGGCAGCAGTACGGCCCACAGGGCACCGGCGTATGCGTAGTGCCCGCTCACCCAGCCGTACGCCACCAGCGGGCACTCCATCAGGAACATCAGCACCAGCGGATCACGCGCCACCCCGCGGGTCCGCACCCACAGCGCGGGCACGCCGAGCAGCGCCAGCCAGGAGCCGGCGAACATCTCCTCGTACAGCCGCCGGTCCCTCCTGTCCGTGCCCGTCCCGCTCACCAGATCCAGCACCTCGTAGTACGGCCACGCCACCGCGACCGCCCCGCAGACCACCCCGGCGAGCGCCCAGCGCGCCACGACCGGCCGGCGCCAGCCGCGCTGCCGGGACGCCACGACCGCCACCGCGCCGATGAGCGCCGAGGCCGCGATGACGAAATGGGTGAGCAGGATCAGCCCGTACAGGGCGCCGAGTCCCGCGTACCCCGCCCGGCCGCCGAGCCCGCTCGGACCGACGAACCGCACGGGGGCGTCCTCACGCGCACGCGTCGTCGTCCAGGCCCACGCCCAGAGCGTCAGCCCGATCGCCAGCGCGGACGGATGGCCCAGGTTCGTCGTCATCGGCAGCAGACCGAGCCGGCCGCTCCACACGATCCGGGCCGTGCCCCACAGCAGCGTCATGAACAGCAGGGCCAGCACCGGCGCCCAGGGGCGCGGGGTGAGGGCCCGGACGAAACGGCCGAGCCCCGTCAGCAGCACCAGCAGATGCACGGGCCCCGCGAGCTTCAGGACTCCCCAGCCGGGCAGCCCCGCCATCCGCGCCAGAACGCCCTGCGCGACGGCGTACGGGCCGTAGTACGGGCTGCCCTCGCCCGGCAGGTCGGCCATGGGATGGGCCGGATGGAGCAGACCGGCCCGGAGCCGCTCCACGACCGCAGCGTGCAGCCCGGCGTCGCAGCACAGCGGGACCCGCCAGTACGCCAGCGTCATCACCAGCCAGAACAGGGCGCCGAAGAGCTGGTACGGGGTGAGCCGCCCCAGTCGGCCGCCGCGCAGCGCCGTCGCACCGCGCACGGTCCGCAGGACGAGGACCGAGGCACTGGCAGAAGTAGGGGCGGGCATGCGCCAGATGTTCCCGCCCCCGCGCATGCCCTGACCCCGGGTCACCTCATCGGGTCAGTCGCAGAGCGCCCTCTCCGCCGTCGCGGGCCAGCGCGCGAACCGGAACCCCGTCCGCTCGACGGACCCCGTGAGGTTCCGCCAGAACCGCTCGGCGGTGAGCGGCGCGCGCACCGACTCCCTCAGTTCGGCCAGTTCGCCGCAGTCCAGCGCGGCCCGGGCCGCCACGACCGTCTCCAGCGAGGCCCCGGCCCGCAGCAGATCCCGCTCCGGCGGATGCCGCGCCGCCCACTCCGCGAAGACCCAGTGGTTGCGCAGGAACTTCTCGTGCCCGGGCCAGCTCCACCGCTCCAGCGCGAGATGCGCGCCGACGGGACTGGCCAGCCCCCAGGCGTCGTTGACGTAGGCGTCGAGCGGCGCCGCGGCTCCCGTGACGCCGAGATGACGGCCCACGATCACCACGTGGTACCGGGAGTCCGGCCGCATCGGCGTGGCGTGCAGCCGCCGCCCGGAGTCGAAGTACAGCAGCGTCGGACCCGGCGCCCGCACGGCTTGCGCGAGCATGCCGCGCGCCTCCGGCAGGGCGGGCCAGTTGGCCACCCAGGTGCCGGTGCGCACCGGGTTGTGGTCGCCGAGGGCCTCCACGTCGGAGCTGCGCACATTGAACGACCCGGGCGTGCTCCGCACGTCGAAGGGCGTCCGCAGCGGGCTGACCACCGCGCACAGCCACACCGCCAGCAGGGCGCTCGCCACGCCGGTGAATCGGTTCGCCGGCACGACCAGCACCGGCAGGAGCAGCAGCAGAAGGGCGGGCAGGACCATGCGCGCGTGCATGTAGTCACCGCCGACGCGGATGACGTACCCGGTGAGCAGCAGGCCCGCGGCCAGTGGAGCCAGCAGCACCGCGAGCGAGGTCCGCCCCGGGGCGCGGTACCGCCGTTCGGTGCGCGTGCGACGCACCAGCAGGACGGCCAGCGCGCCGAGCACGGGGACGACGGGCCACAGCCAGTAGGGCCCGAGCGCCTCCTGCACATAGCCGGCGCCCCGGCCCCAGTCGCTGGCGCTCGCCTCCTTGGCGATGGCGGGCAGCGGCACGAGGATCCCGTAGTACCCCGCCCGGAAGACCTCGTACGCCAGCGGCAGCGCTCCCGCCGAGGCCAGCATGGCTGCGGTGCCCCGCCGGGAGGGACGCAGCACCCACCACTGCGCCGCCAGGAAACAGACCGTGACCACCGCGAGATCGGGCCGGACCAGCGGACCCAGCCCGAACACGACGGCCGCCGTGTACACCGGCCGGGCCTCCTGCCCGCGCCGGGTACGCGTCAGCAGCCACCACGACAGGCCGGTCCAGAAGGCGCCCAGGCCGCTCTCCAGGCCCGAGGTCATGTACGACCAGAACGGCGGCACGGCCAGCAGCACGCACACACCCGCCGGGAGCAGCAGCCGGGCGCCCCGGTGCAGCCGGCACGTGGCGTACAGGGCGAGCCCGAACCCCGCGGCGCTCAGCAGCAGCCCGAGCCCGACCGCGAGGAACGCGGGGTCCTCGCCGGTGACCCAGGCGGCGAGCGCGAGCAGCCACTGCCACAGGGTGCCGGTCGAACTCTCCGCCCGCTCTCCCACGTTGAACACGGGCCCGTTGCCCGCCAGGATCTGCCGGACCGGCCGCAGATAGATCAGCCCGTCGTCGCAGATCCAGCGGCGCCGGTAGCCCAGCACGAACAGGGCCGCGGTGGGCACGGCGACCAGCGCCGCGTGCCACCAGTGCACCGGCCGCGGCCGCTCGGCGGCGGCCGGCGGACGGGCCGAGACGGCCCGCTGGCCGGGCAGGGAGGGGACGGCCTCGGGAGTGGCGGGTGTTCTCATCGCTCGACCAGCGCCTCGGACCTGGCACCGGCACCGGGGGTCCGGCGGGCAGCGGGCAGCGGCGCACCGCCCCCTTCGCCCAGCATCAGCAGGCGTACGACCCGCTCGGCGGCCCGGCCGTCCTCGAACTCGCAGTACCGCTCCCGGAAGCCCGCCCGCAGCCGCGCCGACTCCCCGTCCTGCCAGGTGCCGGACGCGAACAGCCAGGCCAGCTCCCGGTAGGAGCGCGACACATGCCCCGGCGCGTCGGCCGTGATGTCGAAGTAGGCGCCCCGGCTGGCCGCGAACGCGCCCCAGTCGTCGGCGTGGACCACGATCGGCCGGTCGAGGAGGGCGTAGTCGAACATCAGGGCCGAGTAGTCGGTGACCAGCGCGTCGGAGGCGAGCAGCACGTCCTCGACGTGCGGCTCGTCGGTCGCGTCCACCAGCACGCCCCGCCGGTGCAGCTCGGCCAGCCCCAGGCCGCGCGCCACGCCCTGGGCCAGCGAGGGGTGCAGCCGGACGACGAGGGTGTGGCCAGGACCGAGGTCCTCGGCGAACCGGGCCGGGTCGAACCGGTCGACATGGCCGCCCTTGCGGTAGTCGCGCCGTGTCGGCGCGTACAGCACGACCGTGTCACCGGCGGGGACGCCGAGCCGCTCGCGCACCTCCCGGCCCCGATCCGGGTCCGCGCCGACCAGGACGTCGTTGCGCGGACTGCCCGTCCGCAGCGAGGTGAAGTGGCACGGGTACGCCCGCTCCCACGCCCGCTCCGCGTGCAGCCCCGCGACCAGGCTGTAGTCCCACCGGTCGGCCCGGCGCAGCATCTGCGGAACGTCGAAACCGTGCCGGGCGCCCGGCTTGGTCAGCAGATCTGCGCCCATGTACTTGAGCGGGGTGCCCTGGTGGGTGTGGATGTGGACGCTGCCGGGCCGCTTGGCCAGGGTGCCGGGCCAGTTGACGTTGTTCACCCAGTACATGGCCCGCGCCATGACCTCGTGGTAGCGCCGCGAGCCCGGCGTCACATGGTCGACGCCGGGCGGCAGAGCGTCCACGGCGTCCTCCCGGACCACCCACACGCCCCGGATGTGCGGGGCGATCTCGCGCGCCTTGGCGTGGATCGCGGCCGGGTCGCCGGACACGCCCCGGTGGTGGGTCGCCGAGTAGACGGCGAGCTGCGGGTCGAGCGGGCGCTTCGACTGGGCCGCGTACCAGGTGCGCAGAGCGGTCCCCGACGCCTTCCGCGTCACCCGCCGCTGCCTGCCCAGGGCACTCGCGCGCAGGTCCCGCAGACCGCGCACCGCCGCGTACGACGCGTAGGGCGCCGACGCCAGCAGCCGCATCTCGACCCCGCGCCAGCCGTCCGGCTCCGGGAAGCCGCCCTCGGGGAGGTGACGGCGGTGGAAGGAGCGGATCTCGCGGTAGAAGTCGCCCCGGTCCGCGGGCCGCACCCGGTCCTCGCGGGCCAGCACAAACAGCATGTGGTCCAGCGCCCGCTCCAGCAGCGGCGGACGCGCCCAGTCGAGATCCGGGCGCTGCTCCAGGAACGCGAACAGCCCTTCGTACTGCGGGAAGATCTCGAAGTGCCGGCGCCCCGGCGTCCTGGTGATCGCGCCCTGCCTGCGCTGCCGGTACTCGACCCCGATCCGGCCCAGACAGGCGATGCGGTCCGCCAGCACCATCGACCGGTAGGTGACCGGCGCGTCCTCGTACAGCCCCGCCGCGTACTCCAGGCCGTGCTCCTCGAGGAAGGCGCGCCGGTACGCCTTGTTCCAGGCGACCAGGAACAGGTTCAGGTACCGCGGGCTCTCCCGGACGCGGAACGTCTCGGTGCCCGCCTCGGCCAGCAGGTCCGCCGCCTCACTGCGCCCGCCCCGGCCCCACCAGTGGGTGCGCACATGGTCGAAGACCAGGATGTCCGGGTCGCCGGTCGCCTCCAGACGCGCCGCCACGGCGGCCAGCAGCCCCGGCGTGTAGCGGTCGTCGCTGTCGAGGAACAGGACGTAGTCCCCGGCCGCCCGCTCCCGTCCGGCGTTGCGGGCCCGGCCGAGGCCCACGTTCTCGGGCAGGTGCAGCACCCGCACCCGGGCGTCGCGGGCGGCGTACTCGTCGAGGATCGCGCCGCTGCCGTCGGGCGAGCGGTCGTCCACGGCGATCACCTCGAAGTCGCCGTACGACTGGGAGAGCACCGAGTCGAGACACTCGCGCAGGAAGCCCTGCACCTTGTAGACGGGGACGATGATGCTGAAGCGGGGCACTTCTTCGGTCAGCTCCTTACGAGGGTGGCGGCGGGGGCCGGGACGCGCTCCGCGAGCGGGATCACGGGCGGGATCGACTCGGGCGGCTCTCCCAGCAGCACCCGGCGTACGACGCGCTCGGCGGCCCGCCCGTCGTCGAACTGGCAGAAGCGCTCCCGGAACGCGGCGCGCAGGGCCGTCGCGGACTCGTCCGCGTAACCGCCGTCGGTGAAGGCCGCCGCCAGCTCCTCTGGCGTACGGGCGACCCGGCCGGGCGGGAGCTCCATCAGGTCGAAGTAGACGCCCCGGGTCTCGCGGTAGACGTCCCAGTCGTCGGCGTACACGACGATCGGCCGGTCCAGGTTGGCGTAGTCGAACATGATCGACGAGTAGTCGGTGATCAGCGCGTCGGCGGCCAGGCACACGTCCTCGGAGGACCGGTGCCCCGTGACGTCGATGATCCGGCCGCCGCTCCGGCCGGGCCCCTGGTCGTAGAAGTAGTGGGCGCGCAGCAGCACCACGTACTCGTCGCCGATCGCCTCGCAGAACTCGGCCAGGTCCAGGCCGGACGCGAAGCCGGTGGCGTAGTCGCGGTGCGTGGGGGCGTAGAGGATCGCCTTCTTGTCCTCGGGGACGCCGAGTTCCTTGCGGACGCGGGCGACGTCCTCGGCGGACGCCGTGCAGTAGACGTCGTTGCGCGGATAGCCGTACTCGAGGGTCTCGTGCGCGCCGGGGAAGGCCTTCTCCCACATCTCGGTGGAGTGCCGGTTGGAGGTGAGGTTGTAGTCCCAGCGGTCCATCCGGGCCAGCAGCCTGGCGAAGCTCCCCGTCGCCGCGGCCACCACGGGATACGTCGCCTGGTCCGCGCCCATCGTCTTCAGCGGGGTCCCGTGCTGGGTCTGGAGGTGCGTGCTGCCGGGGCGTTTGACCACGGCGTCCGCGAAGTTGGCGTTGTTGACCAGGTACCGGGCGCGGGCCAGCGCCTCCCAGTACTTCCGGCTGCCGATGACCGCGTACTCCACGTCCTTCGGCAGGCCGTCCACCGCATCCGGCTCCACCAGGAACACCGAGCGCAGATGCGGGGCGAGAACGCGGGCCTTGGCGTGGATCGCGGCCGGGTTGCAGGCATAGCCGCGGCCCCAGTACGCGCAGTACACGGCGAGGTTCTCATCGAGGGGGAGGCGCAGGTGCGCCGCGTAGCGCAGGCGGGTGCGCAGCCCCCGGGGGCGCGGAAGCAGCGCGGCGGCCCTCAGCGCCCTCTGGTTGGCGGCGCGCAGGGCGCGGAACGCCGGGTACGCACCGGCCGCCAGCAGCCGGTGCTGGACGCCGAGGCTGCCGCCGGGGGCCCGGTAGCCGGCGGGGCGGTGCCGCCGGTAGAGCGCGCCCGCCCGGCGGAAGAAGGCACGGCGTCCGGCCGGCAGCCGCCGGGGGTGGGCGGCGGTCTTCAGTACGGCGGCGAAGAGCTGGGTGAACAGCGGCCGCAGCCGGTGTGCCGGCAGCCCCTGCTCTTCGGCCCGGGTCAGCACCAGCTCGGTCTGGTCGAGCAGTTCGGCGTGGTGCTCGCCCGGAAGGTTCAGCCGGTTGCCCTGCCGGCGCAGCAGATGCCGGACGACGACCGCGCGCAGGGCAGCCACCCGCTCCGCCCGCAGGGCCACCAGGGCCCCGAACCCGATGTCGGTGAAGTGGTCCCCGGGGAAGGTGACGTCCCGCTCGGTGAGGAAGGCCCGGCGGTAGACCGCGCTCCACGCCGGGAGCGTCACGCCCGTCAGCTCCGGGGCCCGGCCGGGGGAGAAGACCCCGTCCGGGGTCCTGGCCAGCAGGGGCGCGGCCGGGTTGGCCGGCTCGCCCTCCCACCAGGGGGTGCGCTCGTGTTCGAAGTACAGGACATCCACCGGCGCGTCCCCGCCGGCGACCGCGCTCAGCCGGGCGTCCAGTGCCGCCAGTGCCCCCGGGGCGAGGACGTCGTCGCCGTCGAGGAACAGCACATGGCCGCCGACCGCCGCCCGCAGCCCGGTGTTGCGCGCCCCGGCCAGACCGGCCGACGGCGGGGAGTGCACCGGCGTGACCCGGGAGTCCCGCTCGGCGTACCCGGCGACGACGTCGGCCGCCGGTGCGTCGGGTGCGTCGCACACCGGGATCAGCTCGAAGTCGCCGAACGACTGGGCGAGGACCGAGTCCAGCGCCAAGGACAGCCGGCCCGCGACCCCATGGGACGGGACGACGATGCTGAAGCGGGGCATTCTGCTCTTTCTGTCGGGGATCTTCGAGGGGCTTCGAGGCTCTTCAGAGGGGGTCGGTGACGTTCGGAGGGCCGGCCGGCCGCGGCACCGTGGCCAGCGGCTCGCGCGCCAGCGAGGCCGCCGCCGACGGCACCGGGCGCCGCTTTTCGAGCGGGACCACCGGCGGCAGCTCCGACTCCCCGAGAACGACACGGCGGACGACCCGCTCGGCGGCCCGTCCGTCGTCGTAGGTGCAGAACCGTTCGCGGAACGCCGCGCGCAACTGGGTGGAGCGGGAGCCCCGCCAGTGGCCGGTGGCGAAGATGTCGATCAGTTCGTCCTCGCCGCGCGCGAAGGCGCCCGGCGGGGAGGCCCGCAGGTCGAAGTAGGTGCCGCGGGCCGCTTCGTACGCCTCCCAGTCGTCGGCGTGGATCACGATCGGCCGGTCCAGGTTGGCGTAGTCGAACATCAGCGACGAGTAGTCCGTGACCAGGGCGTCCGAGGCCAGGCAGAGGGACTCCACGCTCGGGTGGTCGCTGACGTCGACGACCCGGCCGCGGGTGGTGGTCAGCGGGGCGCCGTAGGCGTGGTGGGCGCGGGCCAGGACGACGAAGCGCGGGCCGAGGCGGCGCACGATCCGCTGGAGGTCGAGGGCGCGGCGCTGGGAGCGGCGGTAGTCACGGTGGGTGGGCGCGTACAGGATCGCCACCGTGCCCTCCGGGATGCCGAGTGAGGCGCGCAGCCGGGCCACATCCGCCGCGGTCGCCGTCCGGAACACGTCGTTGCGCGGGTAGCCGTACTCCAGCGTGGTGTAGCGGCCGGGGTGGACGCGCTCCTGGGTCAGGGTGGTGTGGCGGTTGGCGGACAGGACGTAGTCCCACTGGTCGACGCCCTTGAGCAGCCCGGCGAAGTCCCTGCCGCGGGCGGCCGCCGGGCGTTCCTGGAGGTCCAGGCCGATGTGCCCCAGTGGGGTGCCCTGCCCGGTCTGGATCAGGACCTGGCCCCGGCGCTTGACCAGGCGGTGGTCGAAGTCGGTGTTGCTGACCAGGTACCGGGAACGGGCGAGCGCCGTCCAGTAGGCGGCGGTGCCAGGGACGAGGCAGCGCGGGCCGGGCGGGCTGGCGTGGTGGTGCTCCGGACGGGCGATCCACGCCGTGCGGATGTGCGGTGCGAGGTCGCGGACGGTGGATTCCAGCGCGCCCGGGTTGCAGCCGTGGCCGCGGCCGTCGTAGGCGGCGAAGACGGCACGGTCGCGCACGGGGAGGCAGCGCTGGACGCCGTAGTGGACTTTGAGCGCGGCGGTCCGCAGACCGTGCAGCAGAGTGCCGGTGGTCCTGGCGGCGGCGCGGTGCAGGGCCGCCGCCAGTTGCAGCGTGCGGTAGGTGCGGTGCAGGCCGAAGCGGATCAGGGTGTGGTGCACCCGGGTGCGCAGGGGGAGGGGCGGACCCGGGGTGCGATAGCGGCGGTGGTGGGCGCGTGCCCGGCGCAGGAAGTCCGCCCGTGAGCCGCGCGGCAGCCGGTCCCGCCGGGAGTACACGATCGCCAGGTGGTGGACCATGCGGCGGAACAGCGCCGGCCGCCACCGGTCCAGTTCGGGGCGCTCCTCGAGATACGCGAACGCCCGGTCGTACTGGTCGAAGACGTCGAAGTGCCGCTCGCTGGTGGTGCGCAGGATGCTGCCCATCCGCCGCTGCCGGTAGTGCACGCAGACGCGGTCGAGGGTCGCGATCGACTCGGCCGTCATCAGCACCGGGTACGTCCACGGCGTGTCCTCGTAGTAGCCGGGCGGGAAGGCGAACCCCTTCTCCTCGACGAACTCCCGCCGGTAGGCCTTGTTCCAGGCGACCATCAGCAGCTTCAGCAGGCCGGGCCGGTCCTCCAGGCAAAACGGGGCCGGTCCCTGCTCGGTCAGCTGCAGGGCCGCCTGGTTGCGGACCGCCTCGCCCGTCCAGTAGGTGCGCGCGTAGTCGAAGACCAGGACGTCCGGCTCGCCGGTCTCCTTCAGCCGGTCGGCGATGGAGCGCAGCGCGTCCGGCGTGAGGGTGTCGTCGCTGTCGAGGAACAGCAGGTAGTCGCCGCTGGCGTGCGCCATGCCGGCGTTGCGGGCGGGGCCCAGGCCGACGTTCTCGGGCAGATGGACGGGCTGTACACGCGCGTCGCGGGCGGCGAACTCGTCGATGATCGCGCCGCACGCGTCCGGCGAGCAGTCGTCGACGACGATCAGTTCCAGATCGGGACAGGACTGGGAGAGCACCGACTCCAGGCACTCGTGCAGGTACGCCTGAACCTGGTACGCGGGGACAATGACACTGAACCTGGGCAAGATGCCATCCATCGGTCGGCGCGGGCGTTCGGCCCGGGAACGGCCGGGAGGGCCACTTGGTTACGGCGGCTACGTCATCCGGGGGAATGCGGAAGGGGCGGACCGTCACCGGCCCGCCCCTCCAACTCCCTTGCGTTGACGGCTACTTGACCGCGCCGGCCATCACGCCGGACACGAACTGCCGCTGGAACGCGAAGAAGACGGCCAGCGGGATCACCATCGAGATGAACGCGCCGGGTGCCAGCACGTCGATGTTGTTGCCGAACTGCCGTACCTGCGTCTGCAGCGCGACCGTGATCGGCTGGCTCCCGGAGTCCGAGAAGATCAGCGCGACCAGCAGGTCGTTCCACACCCACAGGAACTGGAAGATGCCGAGGGCGGCGATCGCCGGGCCGCCGAGCGGCATCACTACACGGAAGAACAGGCGCAGTTCACCCGCTCCGTCCAGGCGCGCGGCCTCCAGCAGCTCCCTCGGGATCTCGGCGAAGAAGTTCCGCAGCAGGAACACGGCGAAGGGCAGGCCGAAGCCGACGTGGAAGAGCACCACGCCGAGCACCGTGCCGAAGATTCCGATGTTGCCGAAGAATTCGGCGATCGGGATCAGCGCGACCTGCACCGGCACCACCAACAGGCCGACCACGCCCAGGAACCACCAGTCCCGGCCCGGGAACTCCATCCAGGCGAAGGCGTAGCCCGCCAGCGAGCCGATGATCACGACCAGCAGGGTCGCCGGGACGGTGATCCACACCGTGTTCAGCAGGGAGCTGGTGATGTCGTCGTTCTCCAGCAGCTTCGCGTAGCTGTCGAAGGTGATCTGCGACGGCTCCGTGAACACCTTCCACCAGCCGCTCGCCGCGATGTCCTCCGGCGAGCGGAGACTGGACAGCAGCAGGCCGATCGTCGGCACCAGCCAGAACAGGCCGACCACGATGAGGAACACCCGCAGCAGCCCACCGCTCACCCCCTCGGCGAGCCGTGCCCCCAGCGACTGCTTGGCCTTCATCGCCGCACCTCCCGCCTCAGCCGCCTTACGTTGAACCACATCACCGGGATCACGAGCAGCAGCAGGAACACCGAGATGGCGCTGGCGATGCCCGGCTGGTCCTCGGAGAAGCCCTTGCGGTACAGCTCCAGGGCCAGGACGTTCGCGTCGTCCTGGGAGGAGCCGGGGGCGATGATGAAGACCAGGTCGAAGACCTTCAGCACGTTGATCATCAGGGTGACCATGACGACCGCGAGGACGGGCGCCAGCAGTGGCACCGTGACCCGTCTGAACACCTGCCACTCGGACGCGCCGTCGACCCGGGCGGCCTCCAGCAGCTCCCGGGGCACGCTCGCGAGCCCGGCCGCGATCAGCACCATCGCGAAGCCCGCCCACATCCAGATGTACGAGCCGATGATGGACGGGGTGACCAGGGACGGGCCGAGCCAGTCCAGGCCGTTGTACGGCTCCTTGAAGTTGCTCGCCGGAAGCTGGAGCCGGGCGCCGTCGGCCGAGGCCGGCAGAGTGAAGGTGCCGTCGTCGGCCGCCGTCGCCGACGCCACGACCTTGCCGTCCTTCACGGCCTCGATCTTCATGCCCGCATAACCCAGTTCGGCCGGGTCGACCCCGTTGAGCTTGCCGACGCCCTTGCCGCGCGTGAAGTCCTGCCAGGTCGTACCGGTGACCTTGTCCGGCTCGGGCTTCGGCGCCACGGCGGCCTTCGCGTCGTCGGGCATCAGATCGGGCGCCACACCCACCAGGGGCAGCGAGGCGGCCTCGCCCGCGCGGACGGGCGACTTGGTGATGAACGCGCCGCCCCCGGCCGGTTCCAGCGGCGACTCCCGGCCCGGGTGGGCCTTCGGGAACGCCGACGACGGGGCGAACGTGTCGTGCACGCCCACCCACACCGCGTTCGCCACGCCCTTGTCCGGATCCTGGTCGTACACCAGGCGGAAGATGATGCCCGCCGCCAGCATCGAGATCGCCATCGGCATGAAGACGACCAGCTTGAACGCCGTACCCCAGCGCACCCGTTCGGTCAGCACCGCGAAGATCAGGCCGAGCGCCGTCGCGACCGTCGGCGCGAACACCACCCAGATGATGTTGTTCTTCAGCGCGGTGCGGATGCCCTCGTCGGTGAAGAGGGACTTGTAGTTGTCTATTCCGGCGAAGCCGTCACCGGACTGGTCGTAGAAGCTGCGCACGACCGAGTACCCGATCGGGTACACCACGAGCGCGCCGAGCAGGACGAACGCGGGCAGCAGGAAGAGCGCCGCGACGGTCCTGCGGGTGCCGGTCACACTCTTGCGTGTCTTGGGGGCGGCAGGGGGCCCGTCGCCCCCTGCCGCCGTGGCTGACGTCATGGCATCAGTTCCCGTAGGCCGCGGCCGCTTCGGCCTCCAGCTTCGCCTGGGTACCCGCGATGTCCTTCGGGTTCTTCAGGAAGTCCTGCAGGATCTTCCACTCTCCCTTGCCGGGCGTACCGCCGAAGGCCTGCGGGGCCTGGTCGGACATGTCGAAGCGGAAGTCGTCACCGGCGTCGATGAGCGCCTTGGCGATCTTCTGCTGCACCGCGTTCGGGTACGCGGAGTTCGGCACGTTCTTGTTCGGCGAGAGGTAGCCGCCCAGCTTGGCCTGGATCTGCGCCGCGTCGGGCGAGGCGAGCCAGGTGGCCAGGGCCTGGGAGCCCTTCGAGTCCTGAAGGATCACGGCCGCGTCACCGCCCGAGACCACCGGGCCGTTGTCACCGACCGCGGGGAACGGGAACACCTTCGCGTCCGTCCCGATCTTCATGCTCGACGGGATGTTGACCTGCGCGAAGTCACCCGCGGAGACCATGGCCGCCTTGGGCTGGTCCCCGCCGGTGAAGACCTGCGTGACGGAGGCCGGGAAGTCGGTCTGCAACGCCCCGTTGGCCCCGCCCGCGATCCAGTCGGCCTTGCCCCAGACCTGCGCGAGCGTGGTCAGCGCGTCCTTCACGGACGGGTCCGTCCACTTGATCTCGTGCTTGGCCAGTTGGTCGTACTTCTCCGGCCCTGCCTGGGACAGGTAGACGTTCTCGAACCAGTCGGTCAGCGTCCAGCCCTCGGCGGCGCCGATGGAGAACGGGGTGACGCCGGAGTCGAAGACCGTCTGCGCGGTGTTGAGCAGATCGGGCCAGGTCTCGGGCTCACTCGCCCCCGCGTTCTCGAAGACCTGGTTGTTGTACCAGATCAGGGACTTGTTGGCGGCCTTGTAGTAGACGCCGTACTCCTTGCCGCTCACCTTGCCGATGTCCTGCCAGCCCTGCGAGTAGTTCTCGCGGAGCTCCTTGAGGGCGTCGGAGCCGAGAGGCTTGGCCCAGCCCTTGTCGACGGACTGCTTGATGGCGCCGGGCTGCGGCAGCATCGCGATGTCCGGCGGCTGCCCGCCGGCCACCTTCGAGCCGATGAAGTTGATGATCGGGTCCTGCGCGGGCACGAACGTGACCTTGGCGCCCGTGCGCTTCTCGAACTCCTGCAGAACCTTCTTGAAGTTGGCCTGTTCGGTGCCGCTCCAGACGGCGGCGACCTCCAGGCTCGTCCCGTCCAGTTTCGGAAGGGTGACGTTGCCGGCGGTCTGCTGGGTGTCGCCCGTGCTTCCACTGCTGTCGTTGTCGCTGCTTCCGCAGGCGGTGAGCGAGAGCGCGAGCGCTCCCGCGGCGACGGCGGCCGCTGCCCTGGTGGCTCTGCGGCTCTGAGGGGTCGCCTTGTCCCGCTGAGGCGACCAACGTGTCCGGATGGTGCTGCTCGTCATGCGCATGACTGCCCCGTTCTTCGTTTCTCGTCGAACGTCGAGCGCGCTCCCGTGCGATCTGGTCTACGCCCGGGTGTGCGGGGCGGCAAGATGGCGTCGGCTGTCAAGCGGGGGATCGTGACCCCCTCGTGACCAGGGTCTGAACCCCTGATCACCGAGAGGGGTCGGCTTCCGGCCAGCACCACGTACGCGTGCTGACGAGTGCTACAGAAGCGATGGCACCTGTGCCGCCGAGACTTCCCTCGCCGCCCTTTCCAGCGCGCTGGCCAACAGTGCCAGGTCGGTCGGGCCGTTTCCGAGTTCCCGCACCGGGCGCCGGGCCGGAGGGTCACCCATGCGGTGCCATTCCAGCGGTACGACCGTGGGGCGCAGGGTCGCCGTCCGGGGGATGCGGCCGGTGACCCGCCCGCCCTGGAGCGGTGTGACCCGCCCGTCCGCGCACGTCAGGCTGCCCCGGCCGGGCGCGGGCTCGTCCGGACCCGGTGTCGGGGCGTCGAGCGCTACGCGCAGGGTGGCCCGGCGGGCCGGTTCCGTCTCCGCCGTACGGGGGCAGGGGCCGCAGGCCGTCACCAGGTGGACGCCCAGCTGCTCGCCCTCCCGGGCCACGGCCTCCAGCGCGCGCATCACCGAGCCGGCGGCGGGCCGCCCGGTCGAGCCGAGCGCGGGGGACACCAGGGCGTCCAGGTCGTCCACGACCACGACGAGCCGGGGCAGCGGTGGCGCCGCCTCGGTCTGCCGCCGGGCCGCTCCGGGGCGCAGCCGCATGGTCGAACTGGACGGGGAGTCGAGATCCCCGGCACCGCCGGGCCCGGCCGCCGTCTCCGCCCGGGCACCGCCCCGGGCCGTGGCCGTGGTCGTGCGCTGCGTGACCATACGGCCCGACAGCTCGCGACCGCTGTGCCACTCGGCGAAGTCGGACCGGCCCAGCAGCTCGGCGCGCCGCTTCAGCTCGGCGCTCAACGACTGCGCGAACTCCCGCATCCGGACCGGGTCGTGGGCCGAGAGATGCGTGGTGACATGCGGTACGTCCGTACACACCCGCAGTCCCTCGCCATGCCCGCCGCCCGAGCCCGAGCCCGAGCCGGGGCCGGGGCCGCCCCGGCCGTCGACCAGCACGATGCCCAGGCGGTCCGGCCGCTCGGCGGCGGCCAGGGACGCGACGACCGCCCGCAGCAGCTCGGTGCGGCCGCTGCCCGGCGGGCCCTCGATCAGCAGATGCGGTCCCTGGGCCGCGAGGTCGGCGCCGACCGGGCCGCGCGGCCCGGCGCCCAGTACCGCGCGCACCCGGCCGCCCAGCGCGTCCGCGTCGTCGGCCGCGTCCGCCCAGCGCGCCATCAGCGACGCCGGGGTGGCCCGGGCCAGGCCCAGCTCGTCCAGCAGCCGGGCGGCCTGAGGCAGCGGCGCGGAGACACGTGGCTGCCGCTCGCTCGGCGCGGCGTCCGTCCGCAGGGGCGCCAGCGCCCGCGCGAACCGCTCGGCCCAGGCGGGGGAGACGGCGTCGACGGTGGCGACCGTGCCGTGACCGGCCGGCGCGGAGTCCGCTCCGGCCCGGGCCACGCGCATCAGCCGCAGCGCCGTCGCCACGTCCCCGCTGAGCAGCGCGACCGCACCGCACTGCCGGAACGTCGGCGACACCGCGCAGGCCGCCTCGTACGTCTCCGTCACCGGCGAGGCCGGGGAGGCGGCGGCCGTCTCGGCCAGGCACACCACGTGTATACCGGCGCGCGGGCCCTGTGCCGCGAGCCGCCCCACGGCATCGCGCAGATCGGCCCCGCCGGGGTCGCCGTCCACGACGAGCACGGTGAACGGACCGGGGAAGGGGGCGGAAGCGTCCGTGTCAGGGGCGTCGTCCGGAGCCGGGTGGCTGGTGACAGGGTCGGCGCTCCCCGCCCCTGCCTCCGCCAGCTGGTCCTCCAGGCGCCGGAGGAGCTCGTCGGTGCGGGCCGCGGCCTGTTCGCGGTCGTGGGCGAGGAGCAGCCGGCAGTCCTGGCCGTGCCCGGGCCGGACATGCGGCAGCCAGCCCAGCCAGGACCACTCGGCGGTGCGCTCCTCAAGAGGACGGGAGCGGTCCGCGGCGATCAGGACGATCTCCAGCATGTCGGGAGAGTGCAACGCGGTGAGCTGGGCCAGCAGGGCACGGGCCAGCCCGCCGAGCCGCGCCCGCGGCCCGGCCAGACCCAGGGCGCCCACCTCGCGCAGCCCGGCGGTCACCGGCACGGCGGGCAGCAGGCCCGAGCCGTCCGGCACCGCCCGGTCGGCCGTGCCCAGACGCACCGCGAGCGCCTCCGGGTGGCCCGGGCCGCGCTCCCACAGCCGGGGCCCCGGCCCCAGTGCCGTCAGCAGCAGGGTGGCCGGATCCGGCCAGGTCTCCGGCACCGCCGACACGACGGCGGCGCGCTCCGCCGCCCCACTCGCCGGCTCGTCCCCGTAGGCCTCCCGCGCCTCCGGCTCCCGCTCGCCACGCCCCCCGGCCAGCCGCCGCGCCCACGCGCCGATCCCGCCCCGCCTGCGGGCCCCTTGCGGTATGTCGGTTCCCCGGAGGGGAGTGCCCTTGCGGCCGCGCCCGGACGGCTCGTCCGGGGTACCGGCTGGGGTGTCCTGGCCGGGGCCGCGACCGGGGTGAGTGTTTCGTCCCGCGTCCGGGGAGCCGGCCGGGGTGCCCCGACGAGGGTCGCCACCGGAGCGACCGTCCCGTCCCGGCCCGGCCGCCGCGGAAGCCGGCATGTCGACGGCTCCGGCCCGAGGGCCGGAGCCGTAGGCCCCACCGGTGCCGTCAGCCCCGCCTCCGGAGTAGGCCCCACCGCCCGCGAGTGCCCCGCCCCCGGCGTGGTCGCCACGGCCGGTGACCGCACCGCCGTCGGCGTATGCCCCGCCCCCGGTGAACTGCCCGCCCCCGGAGTGTGTCCTGCCCCCGGCGTGTGTCCCGTCGTCGGCGTGGTCGCCACGGCCGGTGACCGCACCGCCGCCGTACGCCCCGCTGCCGTACGCACCACCGCCGTACGCCCCGCCCTCGGCGACCTGCCCGCCCGGCGCCCCCGCTCCGAACCGCCCCGCAGCATGGGTGTCGCCGTCGCCGAGGCCCGCCTGCGACGACGCATCGCGCTGCCGGGAGCCGTGGGCCGGGCCGTCGTCGGGGGAGGCCATGGGCGAGGAGCCCTCGGCGGCGCCCCGCTGCCGGGGCGGCCGGGTCGCGCCGTCCGGTGAGGCCGGGCGCGTCCCTTCACGGGCTGCCGCGCGCGTGGAGTCGTCGGGGAAACCGGCGGAAGCCGTGCTTCCCGGGGCCCGTGAGACACGCCGCCCACGCCCAGCGGTGCCCGGCCTGCCCTCCTCGCCACCCGGGTATGCCCCACGTCCAACCGGCCCGGGCCCCTCCGCGCCCCTGCTCTCCACCCGGGGCGCCCCGCCCTGCCCCGGCACCACGGCCGAGTCGTCCGGGCCCTGCCCGGTCGCGCCAGGCGTGCCCCAAGCCGCCGAGCCGTAGGCATGCCGCGTAGGACCGGAAGGCCCGGCCGGCGTCGGGCTCGTCACGCGCGGGTGGGCCGTCGTGCCACCGTCGGCAGGGCCCGGCACGCGCACGTGCCCCTCCCCGTCCGGTGTCGTGCCGACCCGGGCGCCCGGTCCTCCGGCGGGAGCCAGCCGCAGGGCCGACTCGCCTATCCGCAGCAGCGCCCCGGGCGTGAACCGGACGGCCCTGCCGCCCACCGGCCTGCCGTCCAGCGTCGTGCCGTTCGTGGAGTCCAGGTCGGCGACCGCGACGCGGCCGTCGGCGCCCACGGTCACCGCGCAGTGCAGCCGGGAGACGTCCGGGTCGTCCAGGGGGACGTCCGCGTCGGCGGAGCGGCCGATGCGGATCTCGCCGCCGTGCAGCAGATGGACACCGCCGGCGTCGGGGCCGGCGACCACCTGGAGCTGGGCCGGAGCGTCGTCCAGCTCGGGGTGCGGCTCCGGCTCGCCCGGCGCGCCCACGGACAGCACCGCGCCGTCCGTCAGCGGGGGCTCGCCGAGCGTGCAGCGCTGGGCGTCGAGCCGCTGCTCCCCGGCGTACAGCACCACCGTGCCCGAGCCGTCGCCGCCGGAGACCACCTGGGAGAGCGCCGAGGCCACCGCCGCGAGCGCCGTACCGGCGGGCGCCGTGACCAGCACGTCGCTGCGTGGGGCACGGCCCTGCGCCGGCGCCGACGGGCCCAGCGGATCTACGACGGTCAGCCGGATCTGCATCGCCGTCAGCGGTCCCTTCTGCCCGGGCGCGGAGTCCCCCACCCCGCCCCAGCACGTCGGCCAATACTGCAGGCATCCTCGCACCTGCCACTGACACCGCGCCCCTCGCTCGGGAAAAGGTGATCTTGATTGGTCGGCTCTGCCCGCAAAAGTGCCTGAGAGATGACCCACAGGCGACGTCTTGAGATCGGTCACGTTCGTTCACGGCAACCACAAGACCGAGGTGAGCGTCTTCGCTTCGAACGGATGTGACAACGGCTACGTAAGACCCACAGAAAGCCGACACCCCGGTCCCCGGCAGCACGGCACTACAGTGGGTCGGACACAGGCCAGCAGGCAAGGCAAGCAGCAGGGAGCGCATGACGTGCGGCCGGTAGGCAGCAAGTACCTGCTCGAGGAGCCGCTCGGACGCGGCGCCACGGGCACCGTCTGGCGAGCCCGCCAGCGCGAGACCGCGGGCGCCGAGGCGGCCGTGCCGGGGCAGCCCGGCGAGACCGTCGCCATCAAGGTCCTCAAGGAGGAGCTGGCGAACGACGCGGACGTCGTGATGCGGTTCCTGCGGGAGCGCTCCGTCCTGCTCCGGCTGACCCACCCGAACATCGTCCGGGTCCGTGACCTGGTCGTCGAGGGCGATCTGCTGGCGCTCGTCATGGACCTCGTCGAGGGCCCCGACCTGCACCACTACCTGCGCGACAACGGCCCCTTCAGCCCCGTCGCCGCGGCCCTGCTCACCGCGCAGATCGCCGACGCGCTCGCCGCCAGCCACGCCGACGGCGTCGTCCACCGCGACCTCAAGCCGGCCAACGTCCTGCTCCAGCAGTACGACGGCCGGATGCACCCGCTGCTGACCGACTTCGGCATCGCCCGCCTCGCCGACTCCCCGGGGCTGACCCGAACCCAGGAGTTCGTCGGCACTCCCGCGTACGTCGCGCCCGAGGGCGCCGAGGGCCGTCCGCAGACCTCCGCCGTCGACATCTACGGCGCCGGCATCCTGATGTACGAGCTGGTCACCGGCCGTCCGCCGTTCGGCGGCGGCTCCGCCCTGGAGGTGCTGCACCAGCACCTGAGCGCCGAGCCGCGCCGCCCCTCCACGGTCCCGGACCCGCTGTGGACGGTCATCGAGCGCTGTCTGCGCAAGAACCCGGACGAGCGGCCCAGCGCCGAGAACCTCGCCCGCGGCCTGCGCGTCGTCGCCGAGGGCATCGGCGTGCACGCGAACTCCGCGCAGATCGCCGCCGCCGAGAGCGTCGGCATGCTCCTGGCACCCGACCCGGCGCCCGCGCCCGTCCCGGACATGTCCGGCCAGGCCGACCCCACCCAGGTCCTCCCTCAGGGCGCGGGTTCCTACGACCCGAACGCGGCGACCAGCGTCATGCCGCACACCGGCGGCCCGGCCGGTGCCGGCGACCCCACCTCGGTCCTGCCCCATAGGGGCGCGGCCGACCCGACCGCCGTCATGCCCCGGTCCCGCCGGGATCGCCCGGCCACCCCGGCCAGCAGGGCCAGGGCGGCGGGCCCGAGGACCCGCACCCCTGGCAGAACCAGCTCCGGGCCGCCCGCGACCGCAACGAGCAGACCCAGGTCCAGAACTACCTCGACCCGGGTCAGGACCCGCTGCGCCGCCGCCCCCAGCGCCAGGTCGCCCGGCCGCAGCAGCCCCCGCAGCAGCCTCCGCAGCGAGGCCGGCAGCCCCAGCCCGGACCCGGCTACGGCCATCCGCAGCAGCAGCCCCAGCAGTACGCCCCGCAGCACCAGGCCCAGCAGCCGCAGCGCTACGCCCCGCCCCCGCCGCCTCCTCAGCCGCAGCAGCCCCAGCAGCCGCAGCGCGAGCCCCGGCAGCCGCGGCAGCGCAGCGCCAACCCGATGCGGATCCCCGGGCTCGGCTGTCTGAAGGGCTGTCTCTTCACGATCGTCATCCTGTTCGTCGCCGGCTGGCTGATCTGGGAGCTGAGCCCGCTCCAGGAGTGGATCGGCACCGGCAAGGGTTACTGGGACCAGCTCACCGACTGGTTCAGCACGGTGACCGGCTGGATCGAGAAGCTCGGCGGGAGTTCGGGCACGAACTGACCCGAACCGGCATGCGGGGTTGGTGATTTGTCGACACCTGGCGGGTGATTTCCGCCCGGGCGGTGAAGGTTGGCTCTTCCTGCGCGTAGTTTTAGCGACAACACGCGTCGGTAGGAGCAGCCTTGGCACGGAAGATCGGTAGCCGGTACACCGCCCACCAGATTCTGGGGCGGGGCAGCGCCGGCACGGTGTGGCTGGGTGAGGGGCCCGAGGGCCCGGTCGCCGTCAAGCTGCTGCGCGAGGACCTCGCGTCCGACCAGGAACTCGTCGGGCGCTTCGTGCAGGAGCGAACGGCGCTGCTCGGCCTGGAGCACCCGCACGTGGTGTCCGTGCGCGATCTGGTGGTGGACGGCAACGACCTGGCGCTGGTCATGGACCTCGTCCGCGGTACGGACCTCAGGACCCGGCTGGAGCGGGAGCGTCGGCTGCCGCCCGAGGCGGCCGTGGCGATCGCGGCCGACATCGCCGACGGGCTGGCGGCCGCGCACGCCGCGGGCGTCGTGCACCGGGACGTGAAGCCGGAGAACGTGCTCCTGGACATGCGGGGCCCGCTCGGCCCCGGCGGCTCCCATCGCGCCCTGCTGACCGACTTCGGCGTGGCGAAGCTCATCGACACCCCGCGCCGGACCAAGGCCACGAAGATCATCGGCACTCCGGACTATCTCGCCCCGGAGATCGTCGAGGGCCTGCCCCCGCGCGCGTCCGTCGACATCTACGCGCTCGCCACGGTGCTGTACGAGCTGCTCGCGGGCTTCACCCCGTTCGGCGGCGGCCATCCGGGCGCGGTGCTGCGCCGGCACGTCACGGAGACGGTCGTGCCGCTGCCCGGCATCCCCGACGAGCTGTGGCAGCTGCTGGTGCAATGCCTGGCCAAGGGACCGGCCTCGCGGCTGCGGGCCTCGGAGCTCGGGGCGCGGCTGCGGGAGCTGCTGCCGATGCTGGCGGGCATGCCGCCGCTGGAGGTCGACGAGCCGGACTCGGAGTCCGCCGAGGAGGACGACCGGGAGGAGCTGCCGGCCGGCCCGGCCCCGGCCGGGGAACGGATCCGGCGGCGCGGCGCGGTCCCCCTGGTCCCGGGCGCGAAACCGGCCGACTCCAACCGGGACACCCACACCTCGATGCGCGTGCCCGCCCCCGACGAACTGGCGGGCGGCGCCCACGGCACGGCCCGCGCTCCCCGCACCACCGGCACTCCCCGCCCCGGCTCCGCCCGCAACCGAGCCGCCGCCCGACGCCGCCGCCTGGCCCTGGGAGCGGCAGCGATCGCCCTGGCGGCCGCGATCGGCGTGGGTGCCTGGCTCTCCGCATCGGAGGGCGACACAAGCCCCCCACCCCAGGACACGAGGAACTCGGCCCCCCAGTCCCCCTGACCCGGGCCGGGCAACGACAGGGGCCGATGGCGGTGGTGGTCGCATCCCGGCACCGATGACCCGGCACCGCCGGACACCGAGCTCGGCTCTGCGGCTCCCGGACCGTGCCGGAGAACAGCGCGAGCCGATGGCACCGGCGGTGGTGTCCGGACCCGGACACCGATGCCGGGTGGCCGAGGAGGCCGTGCCGCCGGACGCCGGGCACCCGGCACCCGCGCCCCGCCCTGCCCCCCGGCCCGCACCGCGGGGCCCGGCGGGTCTTCGGTCGGTCGCTCCGCCCGCCCGGCGATGGCCGCCGGGCGGAGCCGTTACGCTGGAGGCGTGGCAGTCGTCGATGTATCCGAAGAGCTCAAGTCCCTCTCCTCGACCATGGAGTCGATCGAGGCCGTTCTGGACCTCGACAAGATGAGGGCAGACATCGCCGTGCTCGAGGAGCAGGCGGCCGCGCCGTCCCTCTGGGACAACCCCGATGAGGCGCAGAAGATCACCAGCAAGCTGTCCCACCTCCAGGCCGAGGTGCGCAAGGCCGAGGCCCTGCGCGGTCGCCTCGACGACCTGGGCGTCCTCTTCGAGATGGCCGAGGAGGAGGACGACCCGGACACCCGCGCCGAGGCCGAGTCCGAGCTCACGGCCGTGAAGAAGGCGCTGGACGAGATGGAGGTCCGCACCCTCCTCTCCGGCGAGTACGACTCCCGTGAGGCTCTGGTGAACATCCGCGCCGAGGCCGGTGGCGTCGACGCCGCCGACTTCGCCGAGAAGCTCCAGCGCATGTACCTGCGGTGGGCCGAGCAGCGCGGCTTCAAGACCGAGATCTACGAGACGTCGTACGCGGAGGAGGCCGGCATCAAGTCGACCACCTTCGCCGTCCAGGCGCCCTACGCGTACGGCACACTCTCCGTCGAGCAGGGCACGCACCGGCTCGTGCGCATCTCGCCCTTCGACAACCAGGGCCGGCGGCAGACCTCCTTCGCGGGCGTGGAGATCCTGCCCGTGGTGGAGCAGACCGACCACATCGAGATCGACGAGTCCGAACTGCGCGTCGACGTGTACCGCTCCTCCGGCCCCGGCGGCCAGGGCGTCAACACCACCGACTCCGCGGTGCGCCTCACCCACATCCCCACCGGCATCGTCGTCTCCTGCCAGAACGAGCGGTCGCAGATCCAGAACAAGGCGACGGCCATGAACGTGCTCCAGGCCAAGCTGCTGGAGCGGCGCCGCCAGGAGGAGCAGGCCAAGATGGACGCCCTCAAGGGCGACGGCGGCAACTCCTGGGGCAACCAGATGCGTTCGTACGTGCTGCACCCGTACCAGATGGTCAAGGACCTGCGCACCGAGTGCGAGGTCGGCAACCCCGAGGCCGTGTTCAACGGCGAGATCGACGGGTTCCTCGAGGCCGGAATTCGCTGGCGCAAGCAGCAAGAGAAGTAAGTTTGTCGACAAGGCAACTGCCGCCATGGACGCGGTGGTTGCCTTTTCTGTGTCTGGATGTCCAGCTTTTACATCACACTCACAGAGTTCGACTCCCCGCATAGCCCCCAGAGTTGGACATGGCGCCCGCAAACGCCCTTGACGTGTTCTTGAAAAATGGGAAGGGTAAAGCGCGGCATGCGTGTCTCTGGGGCGCATGTGAACCGGGGGGCCTCTTCATCGCAGCTTTCCCCGTCGAGCACAGCCCCGAGCGATGCCCTAATGACGATGAGCTACTGGGGGTAGCAACCTTATGACGAAGAAGACGCGGATCCGTGTGGCACGGATAGCGGCCGGCGCCGTGATCGCGGCCGGCGCCTCGCTGACCGCCGCCGGTGCCGCATCCGCCGCGGAGACCGACAACTGCCTCCTCGGCATCCTGTGCGCCGACGAGTCGCCCACTCCGACCCCGACGCCGACGGATGTCCCCACGGACATCCCCACCGACGTCCCGACGGACCTCCCGACCGACCCGCCGTCGACCGAGGAGCCCACCGACGAGCCGACCGAGCCCACGGACGAGCCCACCGAGCCGACCGAGGACCCGACCGACGCGCCGACCGACCCGGGCAACGGGAACGGCAACGGTGGCGGCAACGGCAACGGCAACGGTGGCAACAACGGCGGTGGCAACAACACCGACCCCGACGGCGGCACCTCCCCGCAGGAGGAGGGCTCCTCCTCCCTCACGGACACCGGCTCGGACTCCACCCCGGCGGCCCCGCAGGGCCAGGCCCAGGCCCAGGGCAACGGCGCGGAGCTCGCCGAGACGGGTGCCGCGCAGACCACCTTCCTGGTGATCGGCGCCGCCACGATGATCGCCGGCGGTGTCGGCTTCCGCCTCCTGCCGCGCCTCGTGGGCGGCCGCGGCGGGGCTGCCGCCTGACGGTAGCCACGTCCGTACGGACTGTGTGCGCAGCGCGAAACCGAGGGCCCGGAGCGATTCGCTCCGGGCCCTCGGCCGTGTCTGTGGCGCGCGCTGTTACGCGGTCTGGTGGGCCAGCAGGGCCACCGCGGCGATCAGGACCGTCAGCAGGGCGATCAGCGTCATCGGGTTCAGGTTCGCGAGGAAGTTCTCCTGCTGCAGGCGCTCGCGGTTCGCGCGGCAGACGGGGCAGCGCCCCTCGCTGACGGGGGCCGCGCAGTTCGCGCACACCAGCCGGTCGTACGTCATGCGCTCGCCCTCCTTGCGACGGTTCCAGGTATCCAACGTGTGCGGGGAGGAGAATGTTCCCCTCTCCACTTTGCCAGGTTCCTCGGCGGGGTGCGCGGTCGCTGCCGAAGGTGTGCGCCCCTCGGGTGGTCGGCACAAAACGGAACATCCATGGCGCAACCACAGTCGGTGACTGCGCTGCCCTCCCCGGTTCGCGTATGGTCACGCTCATCTACCCCCGGCGACCCGTGGTGCACCCGTGATCCGATTCGACAACGTCTCCAAGGTCTACCCCAAGCAGACCCGCCCCGCCCTCAGGGATGTCTCCCTGGAGGTCGACAAGGGCGAGTTCGTCTTCCTCGTGGGGTCCTCGGGCTCCGGAAAGTCCACCTTCCTGCGGCTGGTCCTCCGCGAGGAGCGGTGCAGTCACGGGCAGGTGCACGTCCTGGGCAAGGACCTCGCACGCCTCTCCAACTGGAAAGTGCCGCAGATGCGGCGCCAGCTGGGGACGGTCTTCCAGGACTTCCGCCTGCTGCCGAACAAGACGGTCGGCGAGAACGTCGCCTTCGCGCAGGAGGTCATCGGCAAGTCGCGCGGCGAGATCCGCAAGTCCGTCCCGCAGGTGCTCGACCTCGTCGGCCTCGGCGGCAAGGACGACCGGATGCCCGGCGAGTTGTCCGGTGGTGAGCAGCAGCGCGTCGCCATCGCGCGGGCCTTCGTCAACCGGCCGAAGCTCCTCATCGCCGACGAGCCCACGGGCAACCTCGACCCGCAGACCTCCGTCGGCATCATGAAGCTGCTCGACCGCATCAACCGGACGGGCACGACCGTGGTGATGGCCACGCACGACCAGAACATCGTCGACCAGATGCGCAAGCGCGTCATCGAACTGGAGAAGGGCCGCCTCGTCCGCGACCAGGCCCGCGGTGTCTACGGCTACCAGCACTGAGACCGCACCCTAGATCACGGAAAGGCATAACGAGTCGCCATGCGCGCCCAGTTCGTCCTGTCGGAGATCGGCGTCGGTCTCCGCCGCAATCTGACGATGACCTTCGCCGTCATCGTCTCCGTCGCCCTGTCGCTCGCCCTGTTCGGCGGGTCGCTCCTGATGAGCGACCAGGTCAACACCATGAAGGGCTACTGGTACGACAAGGTCAACGTCTCGGTCTTCCT
This sequence comes from Streptomyces sp. CA-179760, assembly GCF_050937045.1. NCBI lineage: Bacteria > Bacillati > Actinomycetota > Actinomycetes > Kitasatosporales > Streptomycetaceae > Streptomyces > Streptomyces sp. CA-179760. Next base: position 3,812,695 of record NZ_JBNJLZ010000001.1, on the reverse strand, counting down.
CTGCAACAAGAGCGACGCCGAGTCCGACCCCAACTGCGCCAAGGGCGCGGTCACCGACGACCAGAAGAAGCAGATCAACACCGACCTCGACAAGATGGGTGTGGTCGAGAAGGTCACGTACGAGTCCCAGGACCAGGCGTACAAGCACTACAAGGAGCAGTTCGGCGACTCCCCGCTGGCCAGCTCCCTCACGCCTGACCAGATGCAGGAGTCGTACCGCATCAAGCTGAAGGATCCGCAGAAGTACCAGGTCATCGCGACCGCCTTCGACGGGCGGGACGGCGTGCAGTCCGTTCAGGATCAAAAGGGCATTCTGGATAATCTCTTCGGGCTGCTCAACGGTATGAACTGGGCGGCGCGGGCGGTGATGGCGCTGATGCTCGTCGTCGCGCTGATGCTGATCGTCAACACCGTGCGCGTCTCGGCGTTCAGCCGGCGGCGCGAGACCGGCATCATGCGCCTGGTCGGCGCCTCGGGCTTCTACATCCAGGCGCCGTTCATCATGGAGGCCGCGGTCGCCGGACTCATCGGCGGCACCCTCGCGTGCGCCTTCCTGCTGGTCGCCAGATACTTCATCATCGACCACGGTCTGGCGCTGTCCGAGAAGCTGAATCTGATCAACTTCATCGGCTGGGACGCGGTCCTGACCAAGCTGCCGCTCATCCTCGCGACGAGCCTGCTGATGCCCGCGATGGCCGCGTTCTTCGCGCTGCGCAAGTACTTGAAGGTGTGACACATGCCAAAAGGGGCCGTGCGGTCAACCGACCGTACGGCCCTTCCCCTTGTCCTAGACTCACCGGCATGTCAGGTCGTGACCCGTTCTGTCAGCCCCGTCGCATCCGCCGCGGAGCCGCCCTGACCTTGCTCTTCACGAGCGTGCTCGTCGCCGGCGCGGCCACCGGATCCCTCCCGCAGGCCGACCGGAAGTCCGCTCCGGACGAGGCCCGTTCGGCCACCCCGGCCGGGCATCACGCCGATGTCACCAGGGCCGCCGAGGAGGCCATGGCCCACGGCAAGTCCCCGATGGAGGCCGCGAAGCGCGCGGTCAGCCGCAGCGGGGACCGCTGGGGCGCCGTCTACTCCCAGGGCGAGTACGAGGAGTTCGAGGAGTCCCTCGACGGCCAGTACACCGGCGTCGGCCTGTGGGCCCGCAGTGAACGGGACGGCCGTATCGAGGTGACGAAGGTGCGCTCCGGCTCGCCCGCCGCCACCGCCGGGATCCGCCCCGGGGACCTGCTGCGCAGCGTCGACGGCGAGAAGACCGACGGGCGGCCCGTCACCGAGGTCGTCTCCTTACTGCGCGGGGACGCGACCGAAGCCACCGCCGGCACCACCGTCCGTCTCGGCCTGGAGCGCGGCACGCGCGCGTGGAGCGAGACCCTGCGCCGGGCCCGGCTGTCCACGGACTCGGTCAGCGTCCGGGAAGTCGCCGGTTCGGTCACCGTCATCAGGGTCGACACCTTCACCAAGGGCTCCGGCGACCGGATCCGCGAGGCCGTCCGGCGGGCCCCGCGGGGAGCCGGCATCGTCCTCGACCTGCGTGCCAACTCCGGCGGCCTGGTCACCGAGGCCGTCACCGCCGCCTCCGCCTTCCTCGACGGCGGCCTGGTCGCCACGTACGACGTCGACGGCGAACAGCGCGCCCTGCACGCCGAGCCCGGCGGCGACACGACTAGACCCCTGGTCGCGCTCGTCGACGGCGGGACGATGAGCGCGGCCGAGCTTCTCACCGGTGCCGTCCAGGACCGCGGACGGGCCCTCGTCGTGGGCTCCCGTACCTTCGGCAAGGGCTCGGTCCAGATGCCGAGCAGGCTGCCCGACGGCTCCGTCGCGGAGCTGACCGTCGGGCACTACCGCACCCCCTCCGGCCGGGGGGTCGACGGCCGGGGCATCACGCCCGACCTGGAAACCGACGACGGAGCCCTCCAGCGGGCCGAGGCCCTGCTGCGCGGCCTCGCGGGCCCGTCGTAATCGACTTTCCCGCGGCCCCCTCCGTAGTGCGAAAATGGACGGCACTATGGCTAAGGAAAAAGGGCGCAAGATGATCGCGCAGAACAAGAAGGCGCGGCACGACTACCTCATCATCGACACCTACGAGGCCGGTCTGGTCCTCTCCGGGACCGAGGTGAAGTCGCTGCGCCAGGGACGAGCGTCGCTGGCCGACGGCTTCGTGCAGATGGACGGCAACGAGGCGTGGCTGCACAACGTGCACGTGCCGGAGTACAGCCAGGGCACCTGGACCAACCACAGCGCCCGGCGCAAGCGGAAGCTGCTGCTGCACCGCGCCGAGATCGACAAGCTGGAGTCGAAGTCAGGGGAGACGGGCCACACCATCGTGCCCCTCGCGCTGTACTTCAAGGACGGCCGTGCCAAGGTCGAGATCGCGCTGGCGAAGGGCAAGAGGGAGTACGACAAGCGCCAGACGCTCCGTGAGAAGCAGGACCGCCGGGAGACCGACCGCGCGATCGCGGCGGTGAAGCGGAGGCAGCGCGGGGCGTAGGGAATACGCTGGCACCGACCCGCGTTGGTCACGTACGATGGTGACTGCACCCCACAGCGGGAGCGAGCCCCTCTCCGGAGGGATTGTCAACACAACATGGGGATGATCGGTTTCGACAGCGGCTGTCGAAGCAGGGGAAGCGTGTCGAGGAAGCGGCAATGATCTCGTAAACCATATGTCGCAAAAAATAATCGCCACTACCAAGCGCGATTCCCAGTCCTTCGCCCTCGCTGCCTAATAAGCAGTGAGTGAAGGACCCTAAATGGGTGTCAGCCCGGGAGCGTTCCCGACCCGGATCCTGGCATAATCTAGGGAACTAAACCATCGAGCCCGGTCACGGGGCCCGATGGGAAACCAAACAGTGACTGGGCCCGTCGGCGACTTGTTCGCGTGATCGCCGGGGCCGAGAAAATCACAGCGAACTGCACACGGAGAAGCCCTGATTCCGCACCGTTGGACGCGGGTTCGATTCCCGCCATCTCCACTCATCCCATGTGGGCACAGGCCCCGTCGCTTCCGAGCGGCGGGGCCTGTGTCATGGGCCGGACTGTCATGGCCGGACAGCGTGGCCGTCGGCGCCGGCGAGAGTCCAGGGGATCGCCGGGTCGCTGCACGACGCCCGCAGGGCGTCCCCCTCGCGTACGACCGTGAAGGTCACGTCCCCGACCGGCACCGTCACCTCGTCGCCGGGCCGCAGCCCGTACGCCCGCAGGGTCACCCCGGAGGCATGGTCGTAGTCCGGGCGGTCGTCCACCGCGCCCACCGGGATCACGGCCCCGGGCCGCACCAGCAGCGGCACGCTCAGGAACCCGAGCCGCTCGCGCACCCAGCGCGGGCCGGTCACCGTCTCGCCGGAGAGGAAGTGGGTCCAGGTGCCCTCGGGGACGTAGTAGGTGACATCGCCCTCGTCGCTGAACACCGGCGCGACCAGCAGGTCCGGGCCGAGCATGTACTGCCGTTCCAGGTGCGCGCACCCCGGGTCGTCCGGGAACTCCAGCACCATCGCCCGCATCACCGGCACGCCCTCGGTGTGGGCGGTCCGGGCCGCCTCGTACAGATAGGGCATGAGCCGCAGCTTCAGCCGGGTGAAGTGGTGCGTGACCTCCACCGACTCCTCGTCGAACAGCCAGGGCACGCGGTACGACGAGCTGCCGTGCAGCCTGCTGTGCGAGGAGAGCAGGCCGAAGGCCAGCCACCGCTTGAACAGGGCCGGAGTCGGCGTGCCCTCGAAGCCGCCGATGTCATGGCTCCAGAAGCCGAAGCCCGACAGGCCGAGGGACAGTCCGCCGCGCAGGGACTCCGCCATCGACTCGTACGTCGCCTCGCAGTCACCGCCCCAGTGCACCGGGAACCGCTGGCTGCCCGTCGTCGCCGAGCGGGCGAAGAGAACGGCCTCCTCCTCGCCGCGGTGCTTGCGCAGCACCTCGAAGACCGTGCGGTTGTAGAGGTACGTGTAGTAGTTGTGCATCCGCTCCGGGTCGGAGCCGTCGGACCAGGTGACATCGACCGGCACGCGTTCGCCGAAGTCGGTCTTGAAGCAGTCGACGCCCTGCGCGAGCAGCGCCTCCAGCTTGGCGGCGTACCACTCGCGGGCGGCCGCGCTGGTGAAGTCGACCAGGGCCATGCCGGGCTGCCACATGTCCCACTGCCAGACGCTGCCGTCCGGGCGCCTCAGCAGATGCCCGAGCGCCTTGCCCTCGGCGAACAGCGGGGAGCGCTGGGCGACGTACGGGTTGATCCAGACACTGACACGCAGGTCACGGGCCTTGAGCCGGGCCAGCATGCCTTCCGGGTCCGGGAACACCCGCGGATCCCACAGGAAGTCGCACCAGTGATACTCGCGCATCCAGAAGCAGTCGAAGTGGAAGACGGACAGGGGCAGTTCCCGCTCCCGCATGCCCTCGATGAAGGACGTCACCGTCTCCTCGTCGTACGAGGTGGTGAAGGACGTCGACAGCCACAGACCGAACGACCAGGCGGGCGGCAGCGCCGGGCGGCCGGTCAGGGCCGTGTACTTGCGCAGGATGTCCTTCGGGGTCGGGCCGTAGATGACGTAGTACGTCAGCTCCTGGGTCTCCGCGCTGAACTGCACCCGGGACACGACCTCCGAGGCGACCTCGAAGGACACCTGGCCCGGGTGGTCGACGAAGACGCCGTAGCCCGCGTCCGTGAGGTAGAAGGGCACGTTCTTGTAGGCCTGTTCGCTGCAGGTGCCGCCGTCGGCCTGCCAGATGTCGACGACCTGCCCGTTCTTCACCAGCGGGCCGAAGCGCTCACCGAGGCCGTAGACGGCGGTGCCGACCTGCAGTACCAGCTGTTCGCGCAGGTGGTGCGCGCCGGTCGCGTCCCGCATGATGCCCATGCTCTGGTGGCCGCTGCTGGTGAGCGTGCGGCCGCGCGCGGCGAACTCGACGTGCCAGGGGCCGCCGCGGGCCACCCGGACCGACAGCTCGCCCGAGGTCAGGGTCGTGTGCTCGTCCTCGTACGTGATCCGCGCGGGTGGCCGGGAGTCGGTGAGTTCGAACTCCGGGCCCCGGGGCTGCCCGCCCGTGAAGTGCGTCAGCGTCAGGCCGATGACGTCGGGCATGGGGGTGTGGGCGCGCAGCGTCAGGACGGGGCCCGTCATCAGGTCGCCGCGGGAGCGGATGGGCCGGGTCGGCGCGTGGAACTCCAGCGCGTTGTCCGACTCGGTGACGTCGAGGACCTCGGCAGGGTGGGCCGCGGTGACGCCCTCGCGCAGGAGCCAGTAGCCGTCGGTGAACTTCATGTGGGGCCCCTAACTTCCCGGCGCATGGTGTCGAAGAGCTGTCGAAGCGCTTCGACAGCTGAACGTATGCGGGGTGCGTGAGGGCGTCAATGGGGTGTCCAGCAATCGGTGAAGCGTTTCGACGAGCTGGCCAGGGATAGCACCAGAGCCAGGGCTGCCGCTGTCACCGGGATGCCGTATCCGGCCGTCGCCGACACATGCTCCACCGTCCAGCCGCCGAGCGCGCCGCCACCGGCGATGCCGCCCAGCAGGCCGGTCACCGCGAGGGTCATGCCCTCGTTCAGCCGGCCCTCGGGGGTGCGCTGCTGGACCAGCGTCATGGTGGTGACCATCGCCGGGGCCGTCGCCGTCCCGGCGACCAGCAGCGCGCCCGCGAGGCACAGGAGAGAGCCGGTGAGGCTCGCCGCGAGCAGCGGCAGGGTCAGCGAGGCGGCCATCGCGGCCACGCACCACGGCAGCCGTGCCGCCGCCGGCCCGGTGGGCTTCGCGGTGCCGTACAGCAGGCCCGCCGCGCAGGAACCGGCCGCCTGGAGCGCGAGGACGGCACCGGCCGCCGACTGGTGGCCCTGCCTGTCGGCGAACGCGAGCGTGACGACCTCCGTGGAGCCGAAGATCCAGCCCATCGCCAGACAGACCGCGAGCAGCGGGGGCATGCCGGGGGCGCGCAGCGGCGCCTTCGCGGGTATCCGCTCGCGGACCGGCGGCTCCGTCGCACGCCGGGTCGTGAAGAGGAGCATCCCCGTCAGCAGCAGCACCGCGCCGACGAGCGTGCCCGCCTCCGGGAAGAACGCCCCGCACAGGAAGGCCGCGAGCACCGGCCCCAGCATGAAGCACAGTTCGTCCGCGGCCTGCTCGAAGGAGTGGGCGGTGTGCAGGCCCTTCGGATCGCCCACCAGCAGATGCGCCCAGCGGGCCCGTGACATGCCGCCGGTGTTGGGGGTCGTGGCGGTGGCCGCGTAGGAGGCGAACAGCGTCCAGTTGGGGGCGTCGTGGCGCACGCAGAGCAGCAGTGCGAGGGAGCCGAGGACGGCGATCACCGTCGCGGGCAGGGCCACCTTGGCCTGGCCGTGCCGGTCGACGAGCCGCGCGGTCCACGGCGCGACCACCGCGGTCGCCGCGAGCCCCGTCGCCGTGACCGCACCGGCCAGGGCGTACGAGCCCCGCGTCCCGGCGATCATGACGACCGCGCTGACGCTGAACATGCCCATCGGCAGCCGGGCGATCAGGTTCCCGGCGGTGAACGCTCGGGTGCCCGGCAGGCGGAAGAGGCGGCGGTACGGGGCGAGATACGGCATGCCCCCACCGTCGCCCGGCGGTGATCAAGCGGTCCAACACCTGTTCCGTACGGACTCACGCACCTGGATTGTAGGACCGCCCCGTATTTCGTCATACAGAGATATGGAGAGTAGTGATGCTTCTATTGGCGCATGGAAAAGATGCTGAACGGGGAAATCCTTCACTCGTTTGCCGCGCATCCGCCGAAGTGGGCCGACGGTTAGTCGGTACATGACCGAGGCGACCAGGAAAAATGGTTGGGCGGTAACGCTCGGCCCGTACACCTATATTCCCGCTCCGGCGCACTCGTCGGCCACCGTCAATGGCACGCTAACCAACGGCGGTTGCCCGGTCACGCTGCAGGTGACCGAGCCGGTTCTGCGCGATTTCATCGATGCCATGAGCGTGCTGGAAAAGGATCTTGCGCGACGGTGGATCAGTGCCACGGAATGGCCCGCATTTGCGCTTGCGGAATAGTCGGGTCGCGCGATGTATGACAATAAAATCGAAGGCAGTGGCCGACACCGGGCTCCGGCCCGGGAATTCTTCACCCCCCTGACACCACCGGACCCGACCTGGGATCCGGCCGAGGAACTGGCGTTCATCCTCGAGGAGGCACTGGGGCAGCAGGCGGCGAGGGTTCCCGCCCCTCGTGACGAGGTGATCGAGGCGGACCCGGACCCGGTGGATCCGGAGCCCGTGCCGGTCCGGGTCGCTTCGGGCGCCCACATGAGGCGGCTCCAGGACATCACCGAGGAACTGCCGCCCGTGCGGGACGTCCACCGGCGCCACCGCAAGGTCCGCACCCGCAAGAGACCCGGCCTGCTCCGCACCACCAGCCTCTTCGTCGCCGCCCTGGCTGCCGTCATCGCCTCCGCGGTGAGCCTCCTGGGCGGCATGGTCGCCTACGACCCCCTGCGCCTGGTCGGCGTCTCCCCCGAGGGGAAGAGTTTCGGCAGCTGGTGGCCCCTGCTGGTGTACGGGCCGTGGCTGGTGGCCTCCCTGTCCGTGCTGCGGGCCGCGCTCCACCAGCGCCGTGCCGTGCACTCCTGGTGCGTGGTCCTGGTCTTCTCCTGCGTCGCCGTACTGCTCTGTGTCGCCCAGGCGCCGAGGACCGTCCTCGGCACCGCGGCGGCCGCCCTGCCGGGTGTGGCGGCCCTGGCGTGCTTCCAGCAGGTCGTCCGCCAGATCACCCTGACCCGCCCACCCCTGCGCACGGTGCCCCGGCACCGCCTGGGCCAGACCGGGGCGCGCGACGCGCCGGGCGCCGACGCCGGGGCGGGCGCGGGTACGGGTGCGGGGACGGGGCAGGGCGAGGTTCCCGGGCGGGGCGCCGGTTCCTGAGCCCCGCGCTGTCGGGAGGCGGCGCGGCCTGGGTCCCCGTGCGGTCGGGTAGCGGTGTCGCCTGAGTCCCGCGCTCTCGGGGAGCGGCGTCGTCCCGTCGCTCCCCGCTGTAGGTTCACCGCATGCCAGCCCACCTCGACCCCCGGCTGCTGCGTGGCTTCGTCACCGTCGCCGAGGAACTGCACTTCACGCGTGCCGCGGTGCGTCTGCACGTGGCGCAGCAGGCGCTCAGCCGGGATGTGCGGCGGCTGGAGCGGGAGCTGGGCGCCGAGCTGTTCGTGCGGACCACCCGGCAGGTGACGCTCACGCCCGAGGGGGAACGGCTGCTGCCGTACGCCCGTCGCGTGCTGCGTGCGCAGGACGAGCTGCTCGCCGCCTTCGACCAGGCCCGGCCCCTGCTGGTCGACCTCAACTCCCCGGGCCTGGTCACACCGCGCCGCGTGCTGCACCGGGCGCGCGAACTCGCCCCCGGGCAAGAGCTGATGGCCCGCTACGAGAGCGGCCTGACCGGAGCCGCCGGGGAGCTGCTCGCCGGGCGGCTGGACGCGTCGTTCGGACGGTTCGCCGGACTGGACCCGGCGCTGCGGGCCGGGCTCGACCATCAGCCCGTGCGGTACGAGCCGATGGCGGTCGTGCTGCCCGAGGACCACCGGCTGGCCGCGCTGGAGACGGTGCCGCTCGCCGAGCTGGCCGGCGAGACCGTCTACGCGGGGGCCGGCAATCCGCGCACACCGGAGTGGACCGGCCTCGCGCGGCAGCTGTTCGAGGGACGGGGCATCGAGATCGCGCCACCCGCGCCACTGGCCGTGGGCGAGGAGGAGTTCCAGCGGATCATGGCCAGAACACGCCGTCCGGTCCTGGCCGTCGTGGGGTTCCCGGCCCTGCCGTCGATGGTGTCGCGACCCCTGGTCGATCCCGTTCCGCTGTCTCCCGTGTCGCTGGTGTGGCGCAGGGGCCTGACCCACCCCGCGTTCGACGCGCTGCGACGGGCGGCGGCCCGCCTGGCGGCGGAGGAGGGGTGGCTGGGCAGGCCCGCCGGGGCCTGGATTCCGGCCGAGGACGATGTCCGCATGGCGTCTCGCGGCTGACACGATTCGGTACGCGGTCCACACGGAACCTCCGCGTGCGCTACATTCAACACCTGAGCACGGTGTGGTAATGGGGGGCGCTCGGACGGGCGAGGGGGCCCGGTCCGACGACGGGTGCTCAGGTCGCCAGCGCACCTGAACCATCCCGTGGGGGGAAGTGCGTGCGCGTGGAAAAGTGGCGAGAAGACGCCCAACCCGAGTGGCCCGAGGCCGCGTCGGTGACTGGTGAACTCCCCTCGGACGGCAGAGTCCGTGACCGGAGAGCCACGCAGGCCTTCGCCGGGAGCGACCTTCAGGGGACCGCCCACCGGCTGCCCGCCGGGACGGAGATACTGCGCGGCATTCCCCGACAGAGCGAGGGCACGGCCGACTCGTTCGCCCCGGACCCCGTATCCCGGACCGCTGTCCGCGACCCTTGGCAGGAGCCGGAGGAAGCCGTCCAGTCCGAGCACAGCCACGACCCGCACGAGGTCACCGTCCAGCTCGACGCCGTGCAGCTCGGGGACGGTTTCGTCCGGCAGGTCGAGGAAGGCCCCGGCGCGGGCTCCGAAGCCGCCGCCGACTCACCCGTGTTCGTCGACGAGTCCGGCCGCCGCAGCCGCCGCTTCCGCCGGATCGGCATGGCCGTCGCGCTGGCCTGCGGGGTCTACGCGGTCGTCATCGTGGCCACGCTGATGTCGGGTAACTCCCAGGCGCCCTGGCTGCCCGTGCCGGGCCAGAAGGAGGCCCCGCCGGCCGGGCAGGTCGACACCCCGCCGGTGCCCGAGCGCTCGGCACCGGCCGACGGCACCGGCACCATCGCCCCGGGCAGCACGCCGACGACCGACGAGGGCACGGCACCCGCGCCCGGCGCGAGCGCCGGCGACCCCGTGGCCCCGGCGGCCCCCGGCCGTTCCGGCACGACCGCCAAGCCCTCGCCGTCCGCGTCCCGGACCACACCGGCCCCGGACACCGGCACCACCGACCCGGCCCCGAGCAAGCCGGCGGACCCGCCGAGCACGCCGGTGACCGAACCGACGCCGCCCGGCGAACCCACGCCCGTGCCGACCGAGACGACCGGCACCGGCGACAACGGCGGCACCGGCACGGTCGCCGATGGCCAGGCCACGACCCAGCCGGTCGCCCAGGCACCCGTGGCCGACCAGCCCGTGGCCGACCAGCCCGCGGCCGAGCCCCCGGCGGCCGACCAGCCCGCGGCCTGAGCGCTTCGCTGAAGGTGCCGCGAGGTGCCGCGGTTTCGTCCGCGGCACCGTCGTGGCCGGTCGCGCGATTCCCCGCGCCCCTTCAGGGCGCTGCCGTACCACCCGCTCCTCGCACCACCCGGAGTACTACCACCCATGGCATCCCGTACCCGCCGTACCGGGCGCGCGTCCCGAGCCCGTGGCGGCTCCAGGCGCCGCCGTCTGCCCATGCGCCTGCTGCTGCCCCTGCTGCTCCTCGTCGCCCTGATGGCGATGCTCATGCTGCGCGGCTACGTGCACAGTGAGATCCTCGCCGACCACCGGGTCGGGCCGCCCGCGTCGAGCGACCAGGTCCCGAAACAGATCCTGGAAGGCGGGCCCGTCATAGACACCCGGGAGGAGAAGCCGACCGCGCTGAAACTCCCGGACCGCGAGCTGGTGCTGACCTTCGACGACGGGCCGGACCCCGAGTGGACGCCCAAGGTCCTCGACATGCTGAAGAAGCACGACGCCCACGCCGTCTTCTTCATCACCGGCACCATGGCCTCCCGTTACCCGGACCTCGTCCAGCGCATGGTCGACGAGGGCCATGAGATCGGGCTGCACACCTTCAACCACCCGGACCTCGCGCTGCAGAGCAAGAGCCGGGTCGACTGGGAGCTCTCGCAGAGCCAGCTCGCGCTGGCCGGGGCGGCGGGCATCCGCACCTCGCTCTTCCGCCCGCCCTACTCGTCGTACTCCCACCTCATGGACAACAAGTCCTGGCCGGTGACCGAGTACATCGGCAGCAAGGGCTACATCACCATCGTCAACGACACCGACAGCCAGGACTGGCGCAGGCCCGGTGTCGACCAGATCATCCGCAACGCCACACCGAAGAACGGCGACGGCGCCATCGTGCTGATGCACGACTCCGGCGGCGACCGCTCCCAGACCGTGGCCGCGCTCGACCGGTTCATCTCGGGGCTGCAGGACGACGGCTACCGCTTCGACACCCTGACCGCCGCCCTCGACGCCCCCAGCGCGCACACCCCGGTCGCCGGGCTCGACGCGCTGAAGGGCAACGCGTGGGTCTTCCTGGTCCAGGCCTCCGAGAAGACGACCGGCGTTCTCGTCGCCGGGCTCGCCGTCGTCGGCGTGCTGGTCTTCGCCCGCCTCGGGCTGATGCTGATCCTCTCCGTCGCGCACGCCCGCCGTGTCCGCCGCCGCGGCTTCAGCTGGGGCGACACCGTCACCGAACCGGTGTCCGTCCTCGTGCCCGCCTACAACGAGGCCAAGTGCATCGAGCAGACGGTCCGGTCCCTCGTCGCGAGCGACCACCCCATCGAGGTGCTGGTCATCGACGACGGGTCGAGTGACGGCACCGCGCGCATCGTCGAGAACCTCGGCCTGCCCGGCGTACGCGTCATCCGCCAGCTCAACGCGGGCAAGCCCGCGGCGCTCAACCGGGGCATCGCCAACGCCCGGTACGACCTCATCGTGATGATGGACGGCGACACCGTCTTCGAACCGGCCACCGTCCGCGAACTGGTGCAGCCCTTCGGCGACCCGCGCGTCGGCGCGGTCGCGGGCAACGCCAAGGTCGGCAACCGGGACTCGCTGATCGGCGCGTGGCAGCACATCGAGTACGTGATGGGCTTCAACCTCGACCGGCGCATGTACGACGTGCTGCGCTGCATGCCGACCATCCCCGGCGCGGTGGGAGCCTTCCGGCGCAGCGCGCTGGAGCGCGTCGGCGGCATGAGCGACGACACGCTCGCCGAGGACACCGACATCACCATGGCCCTGCACCGCGACGGCTGGCACGTCGTGTACGCGGAGAAGGCCCTCGCCTGGACCGAGGCCCCCGAGTCCGTCCAGCAGCTGTGGTCCCAGCGCTACCGCTGGTCGTACGGCACGATGCAGGCGATCTGGAAACACCGCCGGTCCCTCGTGGAGAGCGGGCACTCGGGCCGTTTCGGGCGTGTGGGCATGCCGCTGGTGTCGATGTTCATGGTCGTGGCGCCGCTGCTGGCCCCGCTCATCGACGTGTTCCTGCTGTACGGGCTGGTGTTCGGCCCCACCGAGAAGACCATCGGCGCCTGGCTGGGCGTCCTCGCCGTCCAGGGGGTGTGCGCGGCCTACGCGTTCCACCTCGACAAGGAACGCATGACCCATCTGATCTCCCTCCCGCTCCAGCAGCTCCTCTACCGCCAGCTCATGTACGTCGTGCTGCTCCAGTCCTGGATCACCGCCCTCACCGGCGGCCGGCTGCGCTGGCAGAAGCTGCGGCGCACGGGCGCGGTCGGACTGCCCGGGCCGGGCAGCGGTACGCCCCAGCAGCCGGTGGGCGGGAGGCAGGCCTGATGACCACGCACCCCGAAGTCGTCGCCACCGCCCCGGAGGAGGAGCGCACCGGCTCCACCGGCCCCGTCCGCGACCGGTATTTCGACCTGCTGCGCGCCCTCGCCCTGTTCCGTGTCGTGCTGTACCACCTGACCGGCTGGGCCTGGCTGCCGCTGGTGTTCCCGTCGATGGGCGTGATGTTCGCCCTCGCCGGCAACCTCATGGCCCGCTCGCTCAAGCGCCCGCCCGTGCAGGTGATCCGAGGCCGGCTGCGCCGCCTGCTGCCTCCGCTGTGGCTGCTGGGCGTCGTCGGCGTCACCGGCATGGTCCTCCAGGGCTGGGGGCCGGACGCCGACGGCCATCCCGGCTGGTGGTGGCTCCACCTCACCTTCTGGATCGTCCCGCTCAGCGACCCGCCCTACGCCGCGGGGCTGCCCGGCGTCCACGGCTTCATCGGCGAGGACTGGGCCGCCGAACTCGCCGGCCCGCTCTGGTACATCCGCGCCTACCTCTGGTTCGTCCTGCTGTCCCCGCTGCTCCTGAAGGCCCTGCGCGCCCTGCCGGTGGTCACGCTCCTCGCGCCGATCGCCCTGGCCGTCGCCTTCGAGCACAGCTACCTCGCGCTGCCCGGCGAGCGGTTCCCCTCGGCGCTCACCGACTTCTCCACCTTCGGCGCCTGCTGGATCCTCGGCATGGCCCACCAGGAGGGCATCCTCAAGCGGCTGCCGCGCTACATCGTCCCCTCGGTGGCACCCGTCATCGCCCTGGCCGGCCTCTGGTACGCGCTGCACCACGACTTCGGCACCGGCAACGACCTGGACAGCATGCCCCTGGCGCAGGCCCTGTGGTCCTTCGGCACGGTGTTCCTGCTGCTGCACATCAGCCCGTCCTGGTCCGAGTGGCCGCGCAGGCTGCGCCGCTGGGCCGGGCCGATCACCCTGCTCAACTCCCGTGCCGTGACGATCTACCTGTGGCACAACACCTGCATCCTCGTCGCCGCGACCCTGTGGGACCGGCTGTGGGCGGTCACCGTGCTGGAGCAGAACGTCCCCGGGCTGCTGGAAAGCGTATGGCCGGTGCTGGTCCTGGTCTGGCTGCTGATCGGCGGGTGTGTCCTGGCGTTCGGCTGGGTGGAGGACCTGGCGGCGAAGCGGAGGCCCCGGTTGTGGCCCAGGAGTGAGCCCCGGGTGAGGGTTCGGGGGAGCAGGAGACGAGTGGTACGCGGCGGCTGATCCCCGTTCCCCCGGCGTTTCTCCGGTGTGGAAAACTGCCCGGGTTGCGCAGGTGAACGACTGGGATCAGTGACGGGCCGGGGGAGCAGTGGGATGAGCAAGCGGCAGACACAGAAGATGCTGCGGTTGATGGCGAGCGGAGAGCCGGTCGAGCTCACCAGCCCGATGGCGTCCGTGAAGAAGCTCGCCCGGCTGGCCTTCGTCGCCCAGCAGTTCGGCTACGAGTACGCGGACGTCCGGCAGAGCAGCGGCCGCAACGGCGCGCTCACGATGCTGATCCTGCCCGACCCCAGCCCGCACGCCCGGGCCCGGGCCGCGCAGAACTGGGCGCAGTATCCGAACGCCGCCGACGGTGTCGCGCTCCCGCCGCTCGTGCCCGACTCCTTCGAGCTCCTCAAGGCGCGTATCAACTTCGACCTCACCGGCAAGAGCGCCGAGAAGCGCATGGGCTACGCGGCCCTCGGCCTCACCGTCGGCTGCGTGATCCTCGCCCTCCGCTCCGGCGGGGATGCCTTCGCCTTCATCACCGCGGGCGTGATCTGGCTGCTCTTCATGGCGATCTTCGGCATCGGCCTCCTGGTCACCCGCAAGCGCAACGCGAAGTTCGCCGCGCGGCTGCAGGCGGCCGGCTTCATGCCCGTGACGGACGAGAACGGGCGGATGCGGTACCTGCCACCGGGGGCGCAGCTGCCCGGGCACGGCAACCCCTTCGGGGGTGGGGCGTACGGCGGTGGACCTTACGGCGGTGCGCCGGGGCAGGGCGGTGGAGTGCCTGGGCAAGCTGCGCCGGGGCAGGCGCCCGCAGGTTACGGACACCAGCAGCCGGGGCCGGCACCGGCCCCGGGGCCGTACGCCCAGCCCGCACCGGGGCCGTACGCCCAGCCCGCACCGGGGCCGTACGCCCAGCCCGCACCGGGGCCTTACCCGCCTCAGCCCGGTCCCGGACCCGGTGCGTACGGGGCACAGCCCCCTGCCGCGCCGTATCCGCCGCAGCCCCCTGCCGCGCCCTATCCGCCGCAGCAGCAGCCCGGCCCCTACGCGCCGCAGAACCCCCACTGGCAGCACCCGCAACGCTGACACGAAGCCACCGAACCTCTCATCCCGCCCGGGCCCGGGGTGAGAGCAAAGTTCCCTCGGGGTCACTCGATGGCACAGTCACGAAACGCGCCCTCCCTACCTTCGGAATCAGCCACTCGTCGTACGACCGAGTCCCGGAGCAAGTGGAGGCGTCATGACAAGCCCTGGCACGGCACCCGCACCCCCGAGCAGGGGCGGACGCTGGATCCAGCACTGGGATCCGGAGAACGAGACCTTCTGGAACGAGACCGGAGAGAAGGTCGCCCGCCGGAACCTCTTCTTCTCCGTTCTGTCCGAGCACATCGGCTTCTCGATCTGGACCCTGTGGTCCGTGCTGGTGCTCTTCATGGGCCCGGAGTACGGGCTGACCCCGGCCGACAAGTTCATGCTGACCTCGATGGTCACGCTGGTCGGCGCGGTCGTCCGCGTCCCCTACACCTTCGCCGTCGCGATCTTCGGCGGCCGGAACTGGACGATCATCTCCGCGGGGCTCCTGCTGGTCCCGACCGTCGCCGCGTTCACCGTGATGGAGCCGGGCACCTCCTTCTCCACCTTCCTGCTCGTCGGCCTGCTGGCCGGCATCGGCGGCGGCAACTTCGCCTCCTCCATGACCAACATCAACGCCTTCTTCCCGCTGCGGAAGAAGGGCTGGGCCCTCGGCCTGAACGCGGGCGGCGGCAACATCGGCGTCCCCGTGGCGCAGCTGGCCGCGCTCGCGATCATCGGCGCCGGCGGCGGCCCGCGTGTGCTGCTCGGGATCTACATCCCGCTGATCGTCGTGGCCGCCGTCATGGCCGCGCTCTTCATGGACAACCTGGAGAACGTCAAGAACGACACCGGCGCCGCCAAGGACGCCGCGCGGGACGCCCACACGTGGATCATGTCCGTCCTCTACATCGGCACCTTCGGTTCCTTCATCGGCTACAGCTTCGCTTTCGGCCAGGTCCTGCAGAGCCAGTTCGGCCGCACGCCGCTGCAGGCCGCGTACGTCACCTTCCTCGGTCCGCTGCTCGGCTCGCTGATCCGGCCCGTCGGCGGCTGGCTCGCGGACCGGTACGGCGGCGCGAGGATCAGCCTGTGGAACTACGTCGGAATGGGCGTCGCGACGGCGGTCCTGATCGGCGCGTCCATGGAGAAGTCGCTGGCGCTGTTCACCGGGGCGTTCGTGGTGCTGTTCGTGCTCAGCGGGCTCGGCAACGGCTCCACGTTCAAGATGATCCCGGGCATCTTCCAGAACAAGGCCCTGGCCAAGGGACTGCGGGGCGAGGAGGCCGCGGCGTACGGGCGCAGGCTCTCCGGTGCCTCCATGGGGCTCATCGGCGCGGTGGGCGCGCTCGGCGGTGTCGGCATCAACCTCGCCTTCCGCCAGTCCTTCCTCTCCTACGGTTCCGGCACCGGCGCGTTCGTCGCCTTCCTCGCCTTCTACGTGGTCTGCTTCGGAATCACCTGGGCCGTATACCTTCGACGTACGGCTCAGCGGGTACCCGCCACGACGGCGACCTCGGAGGCGAAGCCGCAGCTCAGCTACGCCAAGGTGTGAAGTAACACCGCGGACATCAAGCCGAACCGAGCCTGTCACGAGCCGTTGACAGGCTCGTTCGGCATACACGTACGCCGAACCCATGGAGTACGACGACTCGAATGCGGGACGAGAGCATGCACGAGGAACAACAGCGACCGGAACACGGCCCACTGGCGGGATTCACCGTGGGCGTCACGGCCGCGCGCCGGGCCGAGGAGCTGGGCGCGCTGCTCCAGCGGCGCGGCGCCACCGTCCTGCATGCCCCCGCCCTGCGGATCGTGCCGCTCGCCGACGACAGCGAGCTGCTGGCCGCGACGAAGGAGATCATCCACCAGGTGCCGGACATCGTCGTGGCGACGACCGCGATCGGTTTCCGGGGCTGGATCGAGGCCGCGGACGGCTGGGGTCTGGGCGAGGATCTGCTGGCGCGGCTGGGCGGCGTACGGATCATGGCGCGCGGGCCCAAGGTCAAGGGCGCGGTCCGGGCCGCCGGGCTGACGGAGGAGTGGTCGCCGTCGTCGGAGTCCATGGCCGAGGTGCTCGACCGGCTGCTGGAGGAGGGCGTCGACGGACTGCGGATCGCCATCCAGCTGCACGGGGAGCCGCTGCCCGGGTTCGTGGAGTCGCTGCGGGCGGGTGGTGCCGAGGTCGTCGGGGTGCCCGTCTACCGGTGGATGCCGCCGGAGGACATCGGGCCGGTCGACCGCCTCCTGGACGCGATCGTGTCCCGCGGCGTCGACGCGCTGACCTTCACCAGCGCTCCCGCCGCGGCCTCCCTCCTCTCCCGGGCGGAGGAACGCGGACTGCTCCCCGAGGTGCTGGCGGCACTCGGCCACGACGTCCTGCCGGCCTGTGTCGGGCCGGTCACCGCGGTGCCGCTGCAGGGCCACGGCATCGACACGGTCCAGCCCGAACGCTTCCGGCTCGGCCCGCTCGTCCAGCTCCTCTGCCAGGAGCTGCCCACGCGGGCGCGCTCGCTGCCGATCGCCGGGCACCGGGTGGAGATCCGCGGCCACGCCGTCCTGGTCGACGGCGACCTCAAGCCCGTACCGCCCGCCGGCATGGCCCTCCTGCGCGCCCTCTCCCGCCGCCCCGGCTGGGTCGTCGCCCGCGCCGACCTGCTGCGCGCGCTGCCGGGAGCAGGCCGCGACGAACACGCCGTCGAGACGGCCATGGCCCGCCTCCGCACGGCCCTCGGCGCCCCGAAACTGATCCAGACGGTGGTCAAACGGGGCTACCGCCTGGCCCTGGACCCGGCAGCGGAGACGAAGTACGCGGACGCGTGAGCCTGCGCGGGAGTTGTCAGCTGCTCGCTCTGGAGCGTGCATAACGTCGCTTCAGCTCGATCGTGTGAAGGTCGGCTTCTGTGCTTTGCGGCGTGATGGGCCGTTCGGGCTACGGTGCCGTGCGATCTGGGACGCCGGGTACGGCGCCAGTGTGCGGGGCCCCCGCTCCACCAGCGAGATGGCTCGGGGCCTCCCCGTCACCTTTGGCCGTACCCATATGGCCAGGTCGTGAGGGAGCCGGCCTCCCGGGATCGGACCACGCACCGGATGCGTGTCGCTGCCCCGGGGTTGAGTACGCCGGTGACCAGTGCGCCCAAGACCGTTCGGGGCGTGCGGCTGAGCAGGACCCACTTCCACTCAGTCCACAGGAACGGTTGAGCGGGATGCCGCCATTGACGCACGCGGCGTGCTCTGGCCGACGTGTGCCACCCCGTCGGGCCACGCGGCGGCCCGCGGAAGCCTCGGTGACATCGACGGTGGTCTCCCTCCCGGCGACGTCGATGATCCCTGGGGCGACCGTTGACGGGTCCTCCCCGGGGCGACCGCTGACGGGCCCGGGCGACCGCCGACGGCGCCGGGCGCCGGGCGCCGGCGTGTGTGCGACAGCGGCCCCCGCCTCCGCTCAGCCCGGGCGGGCAGCCGCCGGGCGCGGCAGCGCAGCGGGTACCGGCGGATGAGGCGTGCCCTGACCGGGCCTGAGGGCGTCGCGACTGGGCCGAGGCCACCGGGCCGGAGGGAAGGACGCCGTGCGCAGAGCTGGGCTGCTGCTCGGCCCACAGTCCGTTGCGGGCTTTCGGCGGCAGTGCGTCGTGGATCGCGTGCCGATGGATCAGCGGGTGCGCGGCCCGGGGCATGCGGCACCTCACCGAGGAACGCGGCCGGCAGGCGGCTCGCCGTAGAAGTACGCCGGGTTCGAGGGAGATGGCCGGGGCCCGGCGCAGGATCCGCGGCTGTGCCGGGCTGAGCTCCGGGCGGTCGACGCGGAAGCGCCGCGCGGCCGGGCTGGAGTTACCGACGTGCGAGGCCGCTCCGCGACTGCCCGGAGGCCCCGCCGTACGAGGCCGGTGTCGCGGCCGGCTCCGCGACACCGGCCGACAGGCGTCCGCGACACCGGCCGCCAAGGCCTCTCCGCGACACCGGCCGACAGGCCTTTCCGCGACACCGGCCGACAGGCCTTTCCGCGACACCGGCCGACGAGGCCCCTTCGCCAGCCGCCCCGGCGTACCGACCAGGCGGCTGCGGCGTACGGCCCCGGACCGCCCGGTGTACCGCCCCGGCAGCCCCGGCGTACCGCCCCGGACACCGACCCTGGCCGGAACCCCCGTCCCGGCGGGTCGGCAACCGGCGTCCGGCCCGTGCGGAGGGGTTTCCGGCGGGGGAGTGGGCAGGCACTGTATGAGGGAACGGTTTCCCAGCCCTCTCACTGGCATCTCACCGGCCCTCTCGCGACCGGGGTGAACCCCTAGGCGGTGACAGGCACATGGCATTGGGTACGGCCACGGCCCCGCACGAGCTGCGGTTCGATGCCGGGCGGATCTGCCTGGATCTGCTCTCCACCACGCATCCGGAGGAGCGGCTCGACTCCGTGGCCGTGCTGCGCGCCTGGATCACCGGCTCCGGTCTCGTCCCGGCGGACACCGCCCTGGTCCACGCCGACGCCGCCTGGCTCGCCGCCTTCCGCGAACTGCGCGACCAGGTAGGGAGGTTGGTGCGCGGCTGGTCGGCGCCCCGGGCCCGGACCTACGACTTCGCGCTCGCCCGCGTCAACGATCTGGCCACTCCCGCACCCCCCGCCCCACGCGCCGTCCGCGACGGAGACGGCGAGCTCATACGGCAGTTGGACGGCCCGCCCGACTGCGCCGCCCTGCTCGCGGCCGTCGCCCGGGACGCCGTGGACCTGCTCACCGACCCCGTCGCCCGCGCCGCGCTGCGTCAGTGCGAGGGCGACAACTGCCCCATCGTGTACCTCGACACCTCCCGGGGCGCAGGAGGCGCTGGTGCTCAAGTGAGGTCTGCGGGAACCGCGAACGGGTCGCCCGCCATCGCCGCCGCGCGGCACTCGGACGGGCTTAAGTCCCTTTTGCCCACCACGGCAAAGTCGTTGCGTGGCGGCGGCACTCAATTCCCCTGTCCTAAATGACACTTCTGCGAACGCACTGTCGAAGTGATTTCGATTACACGTCGTTTACCTACGCCACCGTAGGGAAGGCCTGGCTCGATCTTGCTCATGTGGCAGAAATGTGAAGATCGCGGGGTGGGAATGTGACTCCATGTCCAGCTCGTCACGTCATCTCGAAGAAATCTGTCACCTCTCGTTGAACGCCCAACCGCTCGCTTGCGTACGGCATGTGGAGCGACCGACTGGGGGAACCCCCGGACACCGGAGGTGGGCGTGCGCAAGGATTCCGTCGTGGCCAATGAACGTGCACCGAGGGCCCGACATCGCATGTCCCAGCCCTCGGAACCCGACGAGGAGCTGATGCGTGCTCTGTACAGAGAGCACGCCGGGCCCCTGCTCGCGTATGTCCTGCGACTGGTCGCCGGAGACCGGCAGCGTGCCGAGGACGTCGTGCAGGAAACCCTCATCCGTGCCTGGAAGAACGCCGGTCAGCTCAATCGGGCGACCGGATCGGTACGCCCCTGGCTGGTGACGGTCGCCCGGCGCATCGTCATCGACGGCCACCGCAGCCGGCAGGCCCGGCCGCAGGAGGTCGACCCGTCGCCGCTGGAGGTCATCCCCGCGGAGGACGAGATCGACAAGGCGCTGTGGCTGATGACTCTGTCGGACGCACTCGACGACCTGACTCCCGCCCACCGGGAGGTGCTCGTCGAGACGTACTTCAAGGGGCGTACCGTCAACGAGGCGGCCGAGACCCTGGGGATACCCAGCGGCACCGTCCGCTCGAGGGTGTTCTACGCCCTGCGTTCGATGAAGCTGGCACTGGAGGAGCGGGGGGTGACGGCGTGATGAGTGTTTACGGGGGTAACCAAGGGTTCGGTACGGGAGGCGTGGGTATGTCTGGACCCATGCAGGAATCCCCGGTGCCGAACGAGCACGAGACCGTCGGCGCCTACGCCCTCGGCATCCTCGACGACGCCGAAGCAACCGTTTTCGAAGCCCACCTCGCGGGCTGTGAATGGTGCGCCCAGCAGCTCGACGAGCTGGCCGGCATGGAACCGATGCTCGCCGCCCTCGCCGACCTGCCCGGTTCCGGCACGCCCGCGATCGGCGAGTCGCTGTCCGCGAAGCCCCGGCCGCGGGTGGTGGAGAAGCTCGTCGACGAGGTCGCCGAGCGCCGCGCCCAGAAGCGTCGCCGCAGCTTCTACATGGTGGCCGCGTCCGCCGCGCTGATCGTCGGCGGCCCCTTCGTCGCGGTCGCGGCGAACGGCGGAGGCGACGGCTCAGGCGCGGAGAACCGCCCGCTCGCCGCGAGCCCGGCCAAGGAAGCCTTCAACGGCATCTCCGACAAGATCACGGCCACCGACCCGACCACCAAGGTCACCGCGACGGTCGCCCTCCAGAAGAAGGACTGGGGCACCGGCATGGTCCTGGAGGCGAAGAACCTCAAGGGCCCGCTGAAGTGCGCCCTCGTCGCGGTCGGGAAGAACGGCGAGCGCGAGACCCTCTCCTCCTGGTCCGTCCCGAACTGGGGCTACGGCATCCCGGACGCCACGACCGAGAAGGCCAAGGAGCCGCTGTACGTCCAGGGCGGCGCCGCCTTCCAGCCCAACGAGATCGACCACTTCGAGATCGTGACCTTCGACGGCAAGCGTCTGGTCGAGGTCGACGCGTAGCCTTTCGGGGTCCCCTTCGCGTACGGTAGACGGCTGCCATGCACGTCAGAAGGGGGCCCGGTGGCCGCTCAGGCTCAGCAGGAAACCGCGCTCGAAGACTCCCTGAGAGACCGCGAGATCAGCGTCGAACAGGAACACCTCGACCGGGTGTACCGACGCCTCGAGGAGAAGATCCACGAGGCCGAGTTCCTCATGAACGACGCGGCCCAGCGCGGCCAGGTCGGCACGCCCGGCGCACTCGCCGAGCGGGACGCGCAGGTCTTCCGGGCCGGCGTCCACCTCAACCGGCTCAACAACGAGTTCGAGGACTTCCTCTTCGGCCGTATCGACCTGCTGACCGGCAAGGACGGCAAGAAGGGCCCCGACGGCGCGTACACAGCCGTGGAGCCCGCCGAGGGCGCCGTCCGTGCGGACGACACCGCCGACATCGCCGAGACCCTGCACATCGGCCGCATCGGAGTCCTCGACCAGGACTACACCCCGCTGGTCATCGACTGGCGGGCCCCGGCCGCCGCCCCCTTCTACCGCTCCACCCCCGTCGACCCCGGCCGTGTCGTCCGGCGCCGCGTCATCCGCTCCAAGGGCCGCAAGGTGCTCGGCGTCGAGGACGACCTGATGCGTCCCGAGCTGACGGCCTTCCTCGACGGCGACGAGCTGCCCGTCATCGGAGACGGCGCCCTGATGGCCGCTCTCGGCCAGGCCCGCAGCCACACCATGCGCGACATCGTCGCCTCCATCCAGGCCGAACAGGACCTGGTCATCCGCGCCCCCGCCGCCTCCGTGACCTACGTCGAGGGCGGCCCCGGCACCGGCAAGACCGCCGTAGCACTGCACCGCGCGGCCTACCTCCTCTACCAGGACCGGCGCCGGTACGCGGGCGGCATCCTGATCGTCTCCCCGACCCCGCTGCTCGTCGCCTACACCGAAGGCGTGCTGCCCTCCCTCGGCGAGGAGGGCCAGGTCGCCATCCGCGCCATCGGCTCACTCGTCGAGGGCAGCGAGGCCACGCTCTACGACGCCCCGTCGGTGGCCCGCGCCAAGGGCTCGTACCGCATGCTCAAGGTGCTGCGGAAGGCCGCCCGCGGCGCCCTGGAGCTGAACGACACGCCGACCCGGCTGCGCGTGGTCGCCTTCGGCCGCCGACTGGAGCTGGAGGCTCGGGAGCTGGAAGGCATCCGGCGCGCCGCCCTCGGGGGCACCGCCCCCGTCAACCTGCTGCGCCCGCGCGCCCGCAAGCTGCTCCTGGACGCACTGTGGGCGCAGTCCGGCTCGGCCGGCCGCCACAGCGATCCGGAGCTGGCCGCCGAGCTGCGCTCCTCCTTCGACGAGGACATCACCTCCGAGGACGCCTTCATCGCCTTCCTCGACGCCTGGTGGCCGGAGCTGACCCCGGCGGCCGTCCTGGACGCCATGACCGACGAGCGGCGCCTCGGCCGCTGGGCCCGGCGGATCCTCAACCCCGGCGAGGTCCGCAAGGTCGCCCGCTCCCTCAAGCGCGACGGCCGCTCCGTGCACGACATCGCCCTGCTCGACGAGCTCCAGGCCGTCCTCGGCGCCCCCGCCCGCCCCCGGAAGAAGCGCGAGCTCGACCCGCTGGACCAGCTGACCGGCCTGGAGGAGCTGATGCCGGTGCGCGAGGAGTCCCAGCGCGAGCGGGCCGAGCGACTCGCCCAGGAGCGCACCGAGTACGCGCACGTCATCGTCGACGAGGCGCAGGACCTCACCCCGATGCAGTGGCGCATGGTCGGCCGCCGCGGCCGGCACGCCACCTGGACGGTCGTCGGCGACCCGGCCCAGTCCTCCTGGTCCGATCCGGACGAGGCCGCCGAGGCCCGCGACGAGGCCCTCGGTACCCGCCCGCGCCGCCGCTTCGAGCTCACCGTGAACTACCGCAACCCGGCCGAGATCGCCGAGCTGGCCTCGAAGGTGCTGGCCCTGGCCATGCCCGGCTCCGAGTCCCCGCGGGCTGTCCGCTCCACCGGCGTCGAGCCCCGCTTCACGGTCGTCGAGGACAGCCTCGGCGAATCGGTCCGCGAGGAGGCGGCCCGGCTGCTGGAGCGCGTCGACGGCACGGTCGGCGTGGTCGTCGCCATGCAGCGCCGCGCGGAGGCCCGGCGCTGGCTCGCCGGGCTCGGAGACCGGGTCGTGGCACTCGGCAGCCTGGAGGCGAAGGGCCTGGAGTACGACGCGACGATCGTCGTCTCCCCGGCGGAGATCGCCGACGAGTCCCCGGCCGGACTGCGTGTGCTCTACGTCGCGCTGACCCGGGCCACCCAGCAGCTCACGGTCGTCTCGGCGGAGCGGGACGAGCCCGACGCGGCGGGAGTCCCGGACCTGCTGAGGGACTGATCCGGGCCCCGTGCCGCGGGCCCCTTGAGGGACCGCGGCCGGATACCCACTTGTCGGTGAAATGAACTCCCGGTACGGGAATGGCCTTACGGGATCTGTTTGTTAGCCTGGATGTGGCACCGGCCCGATCCAAGCCCCCGGGCCCAACCTTCGTCGCTACGAGCGACCACTTGCCGCGAGGCGAGCATGGCGGGCCGGTGCCACTTGGCTCTCACCGAAGGAATTGCGCAGAGACCCACGTCGGACGTGACGTGGGTCTCTTTTTGCTGGCCCGTTCCGCGAACAAAAAGTTCGCAATCGGAGGCGGCTACCAGCTACCCAGCGGTAGGTGCGACTATCGGACGGCACAACTCAGCGTCAGGTGAAAGCAGAGGAAGTCGGCCATGGCAACGGCGCCCAGCGTCTCCTACTCGATGACGGTCCGGCTGGAGGTGCCCGCGAGCGGAACCGCCGTCTCGCAGCTCACCACCGCCGTGGAGTCCTCCGGAGGCTCGGTGACCGGCCTCGACGTCACCGCGTCCGGTCACGAGAAGCTCCGCATCGACGTCACCATCGCGGCCTCGTCGACCGCGCACGCGGACGAGATCGTCGAGGAACTCCGCGGCATCGAGGGCGTCACGCTGGGCAAGGTCTCGGACCGGACCTTCCTCATGCACCTCGGTGGCAAGATCGAGATGGCGTCGAAGCACCCCATCCGCAACCGCGACGACCTGTCCATGGTCTACACGCCGGGCGTGGCCCGCGTCTGCATGGCGATCGCCGAGAACCCCGAGGACGCCCGCCGCCTCACCATCAAGCGCAACTCCGTTGCGGTCGTGACGGACGGCTCCGCCGTGCTGGGCCTGGGCAACATCGGCCCGAAGGCCGCGCTGCCCGTCATGGAGGGCAAGGCGGCCCTCTTCAAGCGGTTCGCCGGCATCGACGCCTGGCCGATCTGCCTCGACACCCAGGACAGCGACGCGATCGTCGAGATCGTCAAGGCCATCGCCCCGGGCTTCGCCGGCATCAACCTCGAGGACATCTCCGCCCCCCGCTGCTTCGAGATCGAGGCCCGGCTGCGCGAGGCCCTCGACATCCCCGTCTTCCACGACGACCAGCACGGCACCGCGATCGTCGTCCTCGCCGCGCTGACCAACGCACTTCGCGTCACGGGCAAGGCGATCGAGAACATCCGCGTCGTCATGTCCGGCGCGGGCGCGGCCGGTACGGCCATTCTGAAGCTGCTGCTCGCCGCGGGCGTCAAGAACGCCGTCGTCGCCGACATCCACGGCGTGGTGCACGCGGGCCGTGAGGACCTGGTGGACGCCGCCCCGGACTCCGCGCTGCGCTGGATCGCCGACAACACCAACCCCGAGGGCCTCACCGGCACGCTCAAGGAGGCCGTGCGCGGCGCCGACGTCTTCATCGGCGTCTCGGCCCCGAACGTCCTCGACGGCGACGACGTGGCCGCCATGGCCGACGGTGCCATCGTGTTCGCTCTCGCGAACCCGGACCCCGAGGTCGACCCGGCAATCGCCCGCCAGACCGCGGCCGTTGTCGCGACCGGCCGCTCCGACTTCCCGAACCAGATCAACAACGTGCTGGTCTTCCCGGGTGTCTTCCGCGGTCTGCTGGACGCCCAGTCGCGCACGGTCAACACCGAGATGATGCTGGCCGCCGCGACCGCCCTCGCGGACGTGGTGACCGAGGACGAGATCAACCCGAACTACATCATCCCGAGCGTCTTCAACGACAAGGTCGCGGGCGCGGTCGCCGGGGCGGTCCGGGAGGCGGCCAAGGCGGCGGGGGCGTCCGCCCTCTGACTGTGAGTATCCCCACGGACGCCCGGAAAACGGCGCGTCGCAGGACCTCTGTGAGCAGCGGAGCCCTATCGTGGCGGCCAGGCTCAGGCCCTCTTTTCGTGTGACTCCCGAAGGGTGTACTCACGACTCGTGCGGGTGCCGGATTGGCTTTCCCGCCGCAGGTAGGGGCAGGATGCGTCTCTGGGCGCGAGGGTCTGACGACGGACCCGGTCCGGGGACTCACGGAGGACCCTGGCAGCATCGGCTTCGATCTGACGCCTCAACGGCAAGATGAACACGGGAGTAACAACATGAACCGCAGTGAGCTGGTGGCCGCGCTGGCCGACCGCGCCGAGGTGACCCGCAAGGACGCCGACGCCGTGCTGGCCGCGTTCGCCGAGGTCGTCGGCGACATCGTCTCCAAGGGCGACGAGAAGGTCACGATCCCCGGCTTCCTGACCTTCGAGCGCACCCACCGTGCCGCTCGCACCGCCCGCAACCCGCAGACCGGCGAGCCCATCCAGATCCCGGCCGGCTACAGCGTGAAGGTCTCCGCGGGCTCGAAGCTCAAGGAATCCGCCAAGGGTAAGTAATCCTGCTCTTCGTACGCCCCGGACGGCGTACGAGGCACAGTGACACCAAAGGGGCGGCCACTCGGTTCGGGTGGCCGCCCCTTTGGCATCAGTGCGCGTGCTGTCCGGCTGTGCTTGCCCGGGGGACGCCCCCGGACCCCGGCCGGGTGGGCGTGGTGTCCCGGGCGGGCAGCCGAGCGCTGTGTTCGCGCGTACGAGACCGACGCCCCGGGGTGATGCCCCCGGGGCGTCGGTCGGGCGGGCTTGAGGCCCGCGTGGGTTCAGCGTGGGGTCAGCCCAGTGCCTTGCCGGGGAGCTCGACCTTCGCGCCCAGCTCCATCAGCTTCTCCATGAAGTTCTCGTAGCCGCGGTTGATGAGGCCGATGCCGTGGACCCGGGACGTGCCCTGGGCGGCGAGGGCCGCGATGAGGTACGAGAAGCCGCCGCGGAGGTCAGGGATGACCAGGTCGGCGCCCTGGAGCTTGGTCGGGCCCGAGACGACGGCCGAGTGGAGGAAGTTGCGCTGGCCGAAGCGGCAGTCGGAGCCGCCCAGGCACTCGCGGTAGAGCTGGATGTGCGCGCCCATCTGGTTCAGGGCGGACGTGAAGCCGAGGCGGGACTCGTAGACCGTCTCGTGGACGATGGACAGGCCCGTGGCCTGGGTCAGGGCCACCACCAGCGGCTGCTGCCAGTCGGTCTGGAAGCCGGGGTGGACGTCCGTCTCCAGCGCGATGGACTTGAGCTGCCCGCCGGGGTGCCAGAAGCGGATGCCCTCGTCGTCGATCTCGAAGGCCCCGCCCACCTTCCGGAAGGTGTTCAGGAACGTCATCATCGAGCGCTGCTGCGCGCCCCGGACGTAGACGTTGCCCTCGGTCGCCAGCGCCGCCGACGCCCAGGACGCGGCCTCCAGCCGGTCCGACAGGGCGTGGTGGGTGTAGCCGCCGAGCTTGTCCACACCGGTGATGCGGATCGTCCGGTCGGTGTCCATCGCGATGATCGCGCCCATTTTCTGCAGAACGCAGATCAGGTCCTCGATCTCCGGCTCGACGGCCGCGTTGGACAGCTCCGTGGTGCCCTCCGCGAGGACCGCCGTCAGCAGCACCTGCTCGGTCGCGCCGACGGACGGGTACGGCAGCCGGATCTTCGTACCGCGCAGCCGCTGGGGCGCCTCCAGGTACTGCCCGTCGTCCCGCTTCTCGATGGTCGCGCCGAACTGCCGCAGCACGTCGAAGTGGAAGTCGATGGGCCGGCCGCCGATGTCGCAGCCGCCGAGGCCGGGGATGAAGGCGTGGCCGAGGCGGTGCAGCAGCGGGCCGCAGAACAGGATCGGGATGCGGCTCGAACCGGCGTGGGCATCGATGTCAGCGACGTTGGCGCTCTCCACGCGCGTCGGGTCCATCACCAGTTCGCCGGGTTCGTCCCCCGGGCGGACCGTCACACCGTGCAGCTGCAGCAGACCCCGCACGACCCGTACGTCACGGATGTCCGGAACATTGCGCAGCCGGCTCGGAGCGCTGCCCAGCAGCGCCGCCACCATGGCCTTCGGTACGAGGTTCTTCGCACCGCGGACACGGATCTCGCCCTCCAGCGGGGTTCCGCCGTGGACAAGCAGTACGTCTTCAGTGCCGTTGACGGTCATGAATCTCGCGTTCCGTGGAGTCGGGCAGGGGTCAGAAGGGAAAGGGTAATCGCCCTCCACCCCCCTTCTGTAAGCCTCAGTCAGACCCAGACACGTCATAGCTCTGTCACAACACGAACCGTTCCGTGCCGGGCACATGGGGTCACGGTCATGTTCGTGCGCGTGGAACGCATCGGTGCGCCCGCCCGTCTCCCGTCACCGCCCTCAACCGAGGCCTTACCAGGCCACATCTTTGATTCATGGCCGCATGCCCTCGCGTCCCCCCATTGCCTCCCCACACGGAGGGAAGATGCGGGATCATGTCTGCCATGACCGAGGTGTCCTCGCTCACAGGGCGGTTGCTCGTGGCCACCCCCGCCCTGGCGGACCCGAACTTCGACCGCGCGGTGGTGCTGCTCCTCGACCACGACGAGGAGGGCTCGCTCGGTGTCGTCCTCAACCGCCCCACCCCGGTGGACGTGAACGACATCCTGGAGGGCTGGGGAGACCTCGCCGGCGAGCCCGGCGTCGTCTTCCAGGGTGGTCCGGTCTCGCTGGACTCGGCCCTCGGGGTCGCGGTCGTCCCCGGCGGCGCGTCCGGGGAGGCCGGCCCGCTGGGCTGGCGCCGGGTGCGCGGCGCGATCGGCCTGGTCGACCTGGAGGCCCCGCCGCAGCTGCTGGCCTCCGCCCTCGGCTCGCTGCGGATCTTCGCCGGATACGCCGGCTGGGGCCCGGGTCAGCTGGAGGACGAGCTGGTGGACGGCGCGTGGTACGTCGTGGAGTCGGAGCCCGGCGATGTCTCGTCCCCGTGTCCCGAGCGGCTCTGGCGCGAGGTCCTGCGCCGCCAGCGGGGCGAGCTGGCGATGGTGGCGACGTACCCGGACGACCCTTCGCTCAACTGATGCGTGTGAGCTTCAGTACCCTTGGGCCTATGAGCACTCTCGAGCCCGAGCGCGGGACTGGTACGGGGACCCTCGTAGAGCCGACGCCGCAGACCTCGCACGGTGACGGTGACCACGAGCGCTTCGCCCATTACGTCCAGAAGGACAAGATCATGGCGAGCGCCCTCGACGGCACTCCCGTCGTGGCGCTGTGCGGCAAGGTGTGGGTGCCGGGCCGCGACCCGAAGAAGTACCCCGTGTGTCCCATGTGCAAGGAGATCTACGAGTCCATGGGCTCCGGCGACGACGATGGCAAGGGCGACAAGTAGCGTCCGGCCCGTGCTGACGTAAGGCCTCCAGGGTGCGTTTTGCGTGCCCTGGGGGCTTTTGTGCTGTCCGGGCGTTGCATGGGACGCGTCGGCCGGTCACAGAGTGGTTGAGACCTCTTGTGGTCGTGTTCATGAAGTCCCTAGCCTCCGATGTGTTGTGCACAGCGAAACCTTCATTGCGCATGTTGCAACACTTCCTCGGAGGAGCACTTCATGAAGCTGTCCGTCCGTTTTGCCGGGGTCACGGCGGTCGCCGCCCTGCTGGCCACCGCCTGCGCGCCCCAGACCTCCGGTAACTCCTCCTCCGACAAGGACGAGAAGACCGGCGCGCTGCGTGTCTGGCTCTTCCAGGAGGTCGGCAACACCCCCAAGGAGAAGGTCGTCGACTCGGTCGTCGCCGACTTCGAGAAGGCCCACAAGGGCACCAAGGTCAACGTCGAGTACATCCCGATCGAGACCCGCGCCCAGCGCGTCAAGGCCGCCTTCAACGACCCCGCCTCGGCTCCGGACGTCATGGAGTACGGCAACACCGACACGGCCGGCTATGTGAAGGACGGCGGACTCCTCGACGTCACGGAGGACTTCGGCGACTGGAGCGAGGCGAAGGACACCGACCCGACCGCGAAACAGTCGGTGACGGTGAACGGCAAGATGTACGGCGCCCCGTTCTACGTCGGCGTCCGCGCCCTGTACTACCGCACGGACGTCTTCGAGGAGCTGGGGCTGAAGCCCCCGAAGACGATGGACGAACTGGCCTCCACCGCCCGGGCGATCCGCGCCGCGAAGCCCGACCTCTACGGGCTCGTCGTCGGCGGTGCCTACACCTACGGCGCGATGCCGTTCGTCTGGGCCAACGACGGTGAACTCGCCAACGGCAAGGGCGGTTCGTACGCCTCCGGCCTCGACAGTCCTGAGGCCCAGAAGGGCATCAAGGCGTACACGTCCCTCTTCGGTGACGACAACTGTCCGGCCGCCAAGTGCGCGGGCATGGGCGGCAACGACACGATCTCCGCCTTCGCCGCCGGGAAGGCCGGGATGGCGATCGGCGGCGACTTCAGCCACACCGCCGTCGAGGCCGGGAAGGTCAAGGGCAAGTACGCCGTCGTCCCGCTGCCGGGTGTGAAGTCCGGCTCGATCGCGCCCGCCTTCGCCGGTGGCAACAACATCGGCGTCCTGAAGAGCACCACGCACCGCACGCTCGCCGTCGAACTGATGGAACAGCTGGCCTCGAAGAAGACGCAGACCGAACTCTTCGGCGCGATGGGCTTCCTGCCGACCTTCACGGACGTACGGCAGCAGGTCGCGACCGAAGAGCCGTTCGTGAAGCCCTTCGTGCAGACGCTCTCGGCCGGCACCAAGTTCGTCCCCGCCTCACCCGCCTGGGCCCAGATCGACTCCTCGCTCGTCCTCCCGACGATGTTCCAGGAGGTCATCGCGGGCAAGAAGGACGTCCCCGCCGCCTCCGGGGACGCCGCCAAGAAGATGAACACCGCGTTCGTCTCCGCCGGGTGAGCCGGATGAACGACCGCGGAGAATCGGCGCGGGCCGAATTGGCGGGGGCCGACTCGGCTGACGCCGGCCCGGTGGGGAGCGGCTCCGTCGGGGCTCACCCGGCCAGGGCCGGCGTGGCGGGGAGCGACTCCGGTCAGCGCGGCTCGGCAGAGGCCGGGCCGGTCGGGGCCCAGCGCGGCCCGGTGGCCCCCGCAGGCGCGTCGGCCTCGGCGAGGGAAGGCCTTCCACCCGTGCGTAAGTCATCCGACGCCCGCGTCCCTCGTGCCGAGCGGCCGGCCCCGCGCCGGGGCGGCCCGGGCAGGTCGGCGCTCCGCTCAGGCGGATGGACGCCCTGGCTGTATCTCGCGCCCGCGCTCGTCGTACTCGGCGGGCTGCTCGTCTACCCCATCTATCAACTCGGCCTGATCTCGTTCTTCGAGTACACCCAGGCCCAGGTCAGCGGCGGCGAACCGACCACGTTCCAGGGGTTCGGGAACTACGCCGAGCTGTTCGGGGACCCGCAGTTCTGGCAGGTGCTGCTCGCCACCGTGCTGTTCGCGGCGGCCTGCGTCGTCTCCACACTCGCGGTCGGCTGCGCCCTCGCCGTGCTCCTCACCCGCGTGCGGGCCCTGCCGCGGCTCGCGCTGATGCTGGCCGCGCTGGGCGCGTGGGCGACCCCGGCCGTCACCGGCTCCACGGTGTGGCTGTTCCTCTTCGACCCGGACT
Source organism: Streptomyces sp. CA-179760 (assembly GCF_050937045.1). Lineage (NCBI taxonomy): Bacteria > Bacillati > Actinomycetota > Actinomycetes > Kitasatosporales > Streptomycetaceae > Streptomyces > Streptomyces sp. CA-179760. The sequence goes on along the minus strand of NZ_JBNJLZ010000001.1, from coordinate 3,781,556 downwards.
TCGGCCCGGTCAACCGGATGCTGGGACTCGGCGACCACTCATGGACGTACGGGCGTCTGAGCGCCTTCTTCCTCGTCCTGCTCGAAGTGGTGTGGTGCTCCTTCCCGTTCGTGATGGTGACCGTGTACGCCGGTATCCGCGCCGTACCCTCCGAGGTGCTGGAGGCAGCCGCCCTGGACGGCGCCTCGCAGTGGCGTATCTGGCGCTCCGTACTCGCCCCGATGCTCCGGCCGATCCTGGTCGTCGTCACCATCCAGTCGGTCATCTGGGACTTCAAGGTCTTCACCCAGATCTACGTCATGACGAACGGCGGCGGCATCGCGGGCCAGAACCTGGTCCTGAACGTCTACGCCTACCAGCAGGCGTTCGCGTCCTCGCAGTACAGCCTCGGCTCGGCGATCGGCGTCATGATGCTGCTGATCCTGCTCGCCGTCACGCTGGTGTACCTGCGGCTGCTGCGCCGGCAGGGAGAGGAACTGTGAATCTTCTACGCGCCCGTGTCCGTCGCCCTGGGCGGCTGGCCGCCGAGGCCTCGGCCCTGCTGATCGCGGTCGTCGTCGCCTTCCCCCTCTACTGGATGGTGCTCAGCGCTTTCAAACCGGCCGGGGAGATCGAGTCGAGCGAGCCCCGGCCATGGACTCTCGCACCCTCCCTGGATTCCTTCCGGCGCGTCTTCGGGCAGCAGGAATTCGGCCGGTACTTCCTCAACAGCCTCGTCGTCGCGAGCTGTGTCGTGATCGCCTCCGCGCTGATCGCGTTTCTCGCCGCGACCGCCGTGACACGATTCCGCTTCCGCCTGAGGACCACCCTGCTGATCATGTTTCTGGTGGCCCAGATGGTGCCCGTGGAAGCCCTCACGATCCCCCTCTTCTTCCTCATGCGGGACTTCGGCCAGCTGAACACGCTCGGTTCGCTGATCCTGCCCCACATCGCCTTCTCGCTGCCCTTCGCGATCTGGATGCTGCGGGGGTTCGTGAAAGGCGTTCCGGAGGCGCTGGAGGAGGCCGCGTACATCGACGGGGCGAGCCGGGCGCGATTCCTCTGGCAGATCCTTTTCCCCCTCGTCCTGCCGGGCCTCGTGGCCACCAGCGTGTTTTCGTTCATCTCCGCCTGGAACGACTTCCTCTTCGCCAAGTCGTTCATCATCAGTGACACTTCCCAGTCGACGCTGCCCATGGCGCTGCTGGTCTTCTACAAGCCCGACGACCCGGACTGGGGCGGCGTCATGGCCGCCTCCACGGTGATGACGATCCCGGTCCTGGTCTTCTTCGTACTCGTGCAGCGGCGGCTCGTGTCGGGGCTGGGCGGGGCGGTAAAGGACTGACGTGACCGATCTGATTCCGGCACCCCGCGGCGTCGTCACCGGCTCCGGCGCGGTGCGGCTGACAGCGCACTCCCGGCTCGACGCCGGCACCGGGACGGAGGGCGTCGGCCACTGGCTGCGCACCGCCCTGGGGCAGGCCACCGGCCTGCCCCTCCACGATGGACGCGAACCCGGCGACGACGGCATCGGGCTCCGGCTCGACTCCGGCCTCGGCCCCGAGGAGTACCGCCTCGTCAGCGACTGCGACGGCGTCCTCATCGAGGGCGGCGGCGCGGCCGGCGTCTTCTGGGGCGCCCAGACGCTGCGGCAGCTCCTCGGCCCCGACGCGTACCGCAGGGCGCCGCTCGGCCGCGACCGCGTCTGGGCCGTGCCGCACATCACCATCGAGGACGCGCCCCGGTTCCGCTGGCGGGGCCTGATGCTCGACGTCGCCCGGCACTTCATGCCCAAGGAAGGCGTCCTGCGCTACCTCGATCTGATGGCGGCGCACAAACTCAACGTCTTCCACTTCCATCTGACGGACGACCAGGGCTGGCGCATCGAGATCGAGCGGCATCCACGGCTGACGGAGATCGGCTCCTGGCGGGCCCGTACGAAAACCGGCCACCGTGCCTCACCGCTGTGGGAGGAGAAGCCGCACGGCGGCCACTACACCCGGGACGACATCCGGGAGATCGTCGCCTACGCCGCCGAGCGGCATATCACCGTCGTCCCCGAAATCGACGTACCCGGCCACTCGCAGGCCGCCATCGCCGCGTACCCGGAACTCGGCAACACCGACGTCATCGACACCACCGCCCTCTCCGTCTGGGACACCTGGGGAATCAACCCGAACGTACTCGCCCCCACTGACAACACCCTGCGCTTCTACGAGGGCGTCTTCGAGGAAGTCCTCGAGCTGTTCCCGTCGGAGTTCGTCCACATCGGCGGCGACGAATGCCCCAAGGACCAGTGGCGGCGGTCGGAAACCGCCCAGGCGCGCATCAGGGAACTCGGGCTCGCGGACGAGGACGAGCTCCAGTCCTGGTTCGTCGGGCACTTCGACGCGTGGCTCTCAGCGCGCGGGCGCCGGCTGATCGGCTGGGACGAGATCCTGGAGGGCGGGCTGGCGAAGGGCGCGGCCGTGTCCTCCTGGCGCGGCTACGCCGGAGGCATCGCCGCCGCCCGGGCCGGCCACGACGTCGTCATGTGCCCCGAGCAGCAGGTGTATCTGGACCACCGTCAGGACCCGGGCCCCGAGGAGCCGGTACCGATCGGGTGGGTGCGCACCCTGGAGGACGTCTACCGGTTCGAGCCCGTGCCGCCGGAGCTGACGCCCGAGGAGGCCCGGCACGTGCTGGGCGCCCAGGCCAACCTGTGGACCGAGGTGATGGAGGACCACGCGCGCGTGGACTACCAGGCGTTCCCGAGGCTCGCGGCCTTCGCCGAGGTCGCCTGGAGCGCCCTGCCCGCCCCGGCGGAACGGGACTTCGCCGGCTTCGAGCACCGGATGACCGCCCACTACCGGCGACTCGACGCCCTGGGCGTCGCCTACCGGCCTCCCGCCGGACCGCAGCCCTGGCAGCGGCGCCCGGGGGTGCTGGGGCGCCCGATCGACGGTCCGCCGCCCAATCGCTAGTACCTGCTCGTAGTACCTGCTCGCCGCTACCGAACAGCTCGAACAGGCCACGGAAAATGCGCACAAGGGTCACCGAAAGTGCCAATCGGCATGCACTGGTGAACCCGTGAGAAAACGGACCATCTCCCCGATGAGGTGGGCGAATGCCTCCTAGCGGACCCGTGTCTTCGGCTCTCGCCAAGATGTGCCAGAGTTGCCACGTCCGCCCTGTCAGCACGTACCGTACGGCAGCACAGGTGGGACCAGGTGGGGCAGCGGGAAGGGGCAGCCGGTTTGACCACGCACGCACCGCAGGCGGCGCAGGCCGTCACGCTGCCCACAACGTTGGACGAGGCCGTGGCGGCACTCACCGCCGTGCCCGCCGCCGTGCCCGTCGCGGGCGGCACCGACCTGATGGCCTCCGTCAACTCCGGGCAGCTCAGGCCCGCCGCTCTGGTGGGGCTCGGCCGCATCAGCGAGATCCGCGGCTGGCAGTACCAGGACGGTCACGCGCTGCTCGGCGCCGGCCTCACCCACGCGCGTATGGGACGCCCCGACTTCGCGGCCCTGATCCCGGCGCTCGCCGCCGCCGCGCGCGCCGCGGGCCCGCCGCACATCCGCAACGCGGGCACCCTGGGCGGCAACATCGCCTCCGCCGCCCCCACCGGTGACGCGCTGCCGGTCCTGGCCGCCCTGGAGGCGACACTGATCATCGCGGGCCCGGGCGGAGCCCGCCGCGAGATCCCGGTGTCGCACCTGCTGGCCGGGATGGACATGCTGCGCGCCGGCGAACTCATCGGCTACGTGCGCGTGCCGCTGCTGCACGCCCCGCAGGTCTTCCTGAAGGCGACCGGCCGCACCGGCCCCGGGCGCGCGGTGGCGTCCGTGGCCCTGGTGCTGGACCCCGCCCGCCGGGGTGTGCGCTGCGCGGTGGGCGCCATAGCGCCGATGGCGCTGCGGCCCCTCGAAGCCGAGGAGTGGGTGGGCCGGCTCATCGACTGGGACAACAACCGCGCGATCGTGCCCGAGGCGCTGAACGCCTTCGGCGAGTACGTCGCCGCGGCCTGCATCCCCGACGCGGCCCCGGCCGAGGACGGCTCCGTACCGCAGCTTCCGCCCGCCGTAATGCACCTGCGGCGCACCGTCGCCGCGCTGGCCCGACGAGCACTGGGGAGGGCGCTGTCGTGACCGACGACCAGCACGGACGGGGCACCCCCCCGGGCGGCAGTCGCTGGGACCCGCTGCCCCAGGGCGAGTACGACGACGGCGCCACCGCCTTCGTCGAGCTCCCCGAGGGCGGCATCGACGCCCTGCTGGCCGCCGACAGTCCCCTCGCCGCGCCGGGCCACGGCTACGTACCGCCGCAGATAGCGGTCGACCCCGCCACCACCGCCGGAACCGACCCGGCCGCCACGGCCGCGTGGCCGGTGCCCGGAGCGCCCGTCGACGGCGCCCAGTGGCACGACCCGCACGCGGCACACCAGCAGCAGGGCCACGAGCAGCACGGCCACGAGGTCGCGGAGCAGCCCTACGGAGCCGACACCACCTACGGCTCCGGCGCCCCGTACGGCTCCGACACTCCCTACCGCTCGGACGCGCCCTACGCCTCCGGTGCGCCGTACGGATCCGACGCCGGGGCGGGGCAGCACGGCGGGGACGACCGGTTCACGTACAACCCGGGAGCCACCGGGCAGTGGAACTTCGAGGAGGCCGCGGCGGCGGAGCCCGCGCCCGGCCATGACGTGACCGGGCAGTGGTCCATCCCCGTCGCCGGGGGCGACCTTCCGGACGAGTCGGGCGAGTTCACCACCTCCTCGCTGGTCGAGCAGTGGGGCGGCGGCAACCCGCCGGCCACGCTCCCGGGCGGCGCGCCCGCGCCGTGGGCGACACAGGCCGCCGGCGAGCCGTGGGGGCAGCAGGCCCCGCAGGACGGTCCCGGGCAGGAGCAGGCCGGGCCGGGCTACCCGCAGGACCACGAGCACGGCCACGGGCCGCAGGATCTCGCCGGAGCGCCCTCCGCGTACGCGCCGGACCGAAGCGCGCACGCCCCGGAGCAGCCCTCTCCCGGACCACTGCCGCAGGAGACGCACCCGACGTCGTCCAGCGGCCACCCGCCTCACCCCGAGGGGTTCGGCCATGCGCCGGAGCTGTCCGGCTTCGCCGATCACGGGGTCGACCACGGCGCCGATCAGGCAGCGCAGTCGTCCGACGTACCCGGCCACGCACCGGAACCGTCCGGCCCCGCCGGACACCCGGACGACCACCCCGCGCCCTCCGGCCCCTCCGATCCCGCCCAGCCCTACGAGGTACACGCCGAACCCGCGGAACCCACCCCGCCCCCGGAGGCCGTCCAGGACGCCTCACAGGCCGCTCCCGGCACCGGTGAGGCCGACGGGCCCGCCGAGGACGCCCCGGGCGCCGCAGAGGGCGCTGACAGCCCCGCCGAGGCCGTCGCCGTGCCCCTCCCCGCCATGGCGGACGCCGACCCGGACGCCGGACCGGAGGCCGCCGACGGCGAGTCCCCTGACGACGCGGCACCGGAGACCCCCTCCGGCGCCCCGGACGACGCGGCCTCCGAACCCCAGGACGCGCCCGCCCTCCCGCAGGAGGAACACCCCCTCGCCTCCTTCGTCCTGCGCGTCAACAGCACCGACCGCCCCGTCACCGACGCGTGGATCGGCGAGTCCCTGCTGTACGTGCTGCGCGAGCGGCTCGGGCTCGCCGGCGCCAAGGACGGCTGCTCGCAGGGCGAGTGCGGGGCGTGCAACGTCCAGGTCGACGGGCGGCTCGTCGCGTCCTGCCTGGTCCCCGCCGTGACCGCCGCCGGCAGCGAGGTCCGCACCGTGGAGGGCCTGGCCGAGGACGGGCAGCCCTCCGACGTGCAGCGGGCGCTCGCGCGCTGCGGCGCCGTGCAGTGCGGCTTCTGCGTACCGGGCATGGCGATGACCGTGCACGACCTCCTGGAGGGCAACCCGGCGCCCACCGAGCTGGAGACCCGCCAGGCGCTCTGCGGCAACCTGTGCCGCTGCTCCGGTTACCGGGGCGTGGTCGACGCTGTGCAGGACGTCGTCGCCGAACGCGAGACACACGCCGGGCCCGCCGCGGGCGACACCGACGAGGCCCGTATCCCGCGCCAGGCCGGCCCGGGTGCCGGCGGCGTCCACCCGTCGGCCTTCGGATCGCCCCCGGACGCGCACGGCCAGGACGCGCATGCCCCGGACCCGCATTCCCCTGACGCGCACGACCAGCCGTACGGCCAGGACGGAGGCCCCGCGTGAGCAACGAATCGGCCACCGCGCAGGCCTCCGAGGGCACCCCCGCCCCCGAGTCGCTGCCGCACGGCCTCGGCGTGTCCCTCCCGGCCGCGGACGCCCGCGCCAAGACGGAGGGCACCTTCCCCTACGCCGCCGACCTGTGGGCCGAGGGACTGCTGTGGGCGGCCGTGCTGCGCTCACCGCACCCGCACGCGCGCATCGTGTCGATCGACACCTCCCACGCGCGCGAGATGCCCGGCGTACGCGCCGTCGTCACCCACGAGGACATCCCCGGCAGCCCGTTCCACGGCCGCCGCACGGCCGACCGCCCCGTCTTCGCCTCCGAGGTCGTACGCCACCACGGCGAGCCCATCGCCGCCGTCGCCGCCGACCACCCGGACACCGCGCGCATGGCCGCCGCCGCCGTCATCGTCGAGTACGAGGTGCTCGACCCGGTGACCGACCCGGAGCAGGCCTTCGAGGCCGAGCCCCTGCACCCCGACGGCAACCTGATCCGGCACATCCCGCTGCACCACGGCGACCCGGACGCGGCCGGCGAGATCGTCGTCGAGGGCCTGTACCGCATCGGCCGCCAGGACCCCGCGCCCATCGGCGCCGAGGCGGGGCTGGCCGTACCGCGCCCGGACGGCGGCGTGGAGCTGTACCTCGCCTCCACCGACCCGCACGCCGACCGTGACGCGGCCGCCGCCGCCTTCGGTCTGGAGCCCGAGCGCGTCAAGGTCGTCGTCACCGGAGTCCCCGGCGCCACGGCCGACCGCGAGGACCAGGGCTTCCAGCTCCCGCTCGGCCTGCTGGCGCTGCGGACCGGCTGCCCGGTGAAGCTCACGGCCACGCGCGAGGAGTCGTTCCTCGGCCACGCCCACCGGCACCCCACCCTCCTGCGCTACCGCCACCACGCGGACGCCGAGGGCATGCTCGTGAAGGTCGAGGCGCAGATCCTGCTCGACGCGGGCGCCTACGCCGACAGCTCCGCCGAGGCCCTCGCCGCCGCCGTCGGCTTCGCCTGCGGCCCGTACGTCGTCCCGAACGCCTTCATCGAGGGCTGGGCCGTACGCACCAACAACCCCCCGTCGGGCCACGTACGCGGCGAAGGGGCCATGCAGGTCTGCGCCGCCTACGAGGCGCAGATGGACAAGATCGCCAAGAAGCTCGGCATCGACCCGGCCGAGGTGCGGCTGCGCAACGCCATGGCCACGGGCGACGTACTCCCGACCGGCCAGACGGTGACGTGCCCGGCCCCGGTCGCCGAACTGCTCCAGGCTGTACGGGACTTCCCGCTGCCGCCGCTGCCCAAGGACACCCCCGAGGACGAGTGGCTGCTGCCCGGCGGCCCCGAGGGCGCGGGCGAACCGGGCGCGGTGCGCCGGGGCGTGGGCTACGGCCTGGGCATGGTGCACATGCTGGGGGCGGAGGGCGCGGACGAGGTCTCCACGGCGACCGTCAAGGTCCAGGACGGTGTCGCGACGGTCCTGTGCGCGGCCGTCGAGACCGGCCAGGGCTTCACGACCCTGGCCCGGCAGATCGTCCAGGAGACCCTCGGCGTCGACGAGGTGCACGTGGCGCCGGTCGACACCGACCAGCCCACGGCGGGCGCGGCCTGTCACGGCCGGCACACCTGGGTGTCGGGCGGTGCGGTGGAGCGCGCGGCAAAGATGGTCCGTACGCAGCTCCTCCAGCCGCTCGCCCACAAGTTCGGCATGTCCACGGAGTTGCTCCAGATCAACGACGGCAAGATCACCTCATACGACGGAGTCCTCTCGACGACCGTCACCGAGGCACTGGACGGCAAGGAACTCTGGGCCACCGCCCAGTGCCGCCCGCACCCGACCGAGCCGCTGGACGAGGCCGGGCAGGGCGACGCCTTCGTGGGCATGTCCTTCTGCGCGATCCGCGCGGTGGTGGACGTCGACATCGAGATCGGTTCCGTACGGGTCGTGGAACTGGCCGTCGCCCAGGACGTCGGGCGGGTCCTGAACCCGGCCCAGCTGGCCGCCCGCATCGAGGCGGGCGTCACGCAGGGCGTGGGCATCGCGCTGACCGAGAACCTGCGCACCCCGCGCGGCCTGATCCGCCACCCCGACCTGACCGGCTACGCACTCCCGACGGCCCTCGACGCGCCGGACATCCGCATCGTCCGGCTGGTCGAGGAACGGGACGTGATCGCCCCCTTCGGCGCGAAGGCGGTCAGCGCGGTGCCGGTGGTGACGTCCCCGGCGGCCGTCGCGTCCGCCGTACGGGCCGCCACGGGCCGCCCCGTGAACCGCCTGCCGATCCGCCCGCAGGCCGCGGTGGTCACGGAACGGTCCTGATGTCGGCCCTGACGGGGGTCGTCCTCGTCACGGGTGTCATGGCGGCCGGCAAGTCGACGGTCGCGCAGGCGCTGGCGGAAGCTTTGCCGAGGGCGGCGCACGTGCGCGGTGACGCCTTCCGGCGCATGATCGTGTCCGGCCGTGAGGAGTACGTCCCCGGCGCCGGGGACGAGGCGCGGTCCCAGCTCCTCCTGCGCCACCGCCTGTCGGCGGCGACGGCGGACGCGTATGCCGAGGCCGGTTTCACGGCGGTCGTCCAGGACGTGGTGCTCGGCCCGGACCTGGAGACGTACATCGGTCTCGTCCGCACACGCCCCCTGCACGTGGTCGTTCTGGCGCCGCACCCCGAGACTGTCGCGCGGCGGGAGACGGAGCGGCCGAAGGCGGGATACGGCGCGGGCTGGACCGTCGAGTCGCTGGACGAGGCGCTGCACTCGGGGACGCCGCGGATCGGACTGTGGCTGGACACGTCGGAGCTGACGGTGGGACAGACGGTTGAGGCGATCCTGGCGGAAAGGGAACGCACGAGGGTCGCTTGAGCGTCTGGTTAGGAGAGGCCGCTGTCGTCCCGGGCGTTGTCAGTGGTGGGGCGTAGTGTTCTGGGCAGTGGGGGACGGCTGCCGGCGCCTGGCCGGGCGGTCTGCCGTGCTCCGCCTGGGGACGCTGAGCAAGCACATGCGGGGGAGCCCATGAGTACGACCGACGCCGGTTCCGCGGTGATCACCCTGACCGAGTCCGAGCTGGACCCGTGGGTGACGCACGCGTCGACGCGGCACTGGCTGACCGGCCCCGGACTGCCCTGCGAGAACGGCGTGCTGAGCTTCGCGGAGCTGAGCCGTGAGGGCCTGCGCACGGTCGCGGACTCGACGGGCGACCCGGAGGACCGGCTGTCGGCGGAGCTGCGCGAGCAGTTGGTGATAGGCGGACTGCTCGGCCCCGGGGGCCTGGAGACGGAGTCGGTCCTGCTGGACGGCGCGACGGGCGAGATCTCGACGACGTCCTTCCTTCACGACCGCCCCGACCTGATGGACCGCCGCCCCCTGGCCCCCTCGCTGCGCACCCTGGTCCGCTTCGCCGAGGCGACCGACGAACTGGCGGGCCTGCGCGGCCAGTTCGCCTCCTACGCGGGCCGCTACGGCCCGAAGGCGGTGGCGCAGGCGTCCCAGCACCTCCTCGCCGTCTTCCGGGACGGCACGGACGGCGAGCCGGCCCCCTTCTGGAGGATGGCGGCCCTCATCCGCCCCCTCTCCCTGGTCGCGGGCCGCGGCGGCGCCTCCGGCCTCTCCCTAGACCTCCCGCACCGCCTGCTGGACCAGGAGTTCGGCCCCGGCAAGACGGCCCGCTTCGAGGACGTCGACTTCCCCGCGACCCTCACCCACGAACCGACCCGCCGCTTCCTCCGCGAGGTGGGCCTGCCCGAGGACGCCCATGTCTTCTCCCTGGACACGGACGTCCCCCTGGCGACACTCGCCGAGTACTACGCCGACTGCGACGCCCCGGCACAACTCCCTCCGCACGCCCACCGGCTGATACGGCTCGGCCACCTCATCGAGGACAACAGCCTCGTCGTCGACGGCGAGACCGGAGCCGTCCTGAACTGGAGCGAGCCCGCCGCGACCCTGCACCCCCTCAACACCGACGTCTCCACCCTTGCCTTCACCCTCTGGCTCCTCCACCGCGAACGCGCCATCGACTCCCACTCGGACCACGAGCTGACGACCGACACGTACGACCAGCTGGCCATGACGATGCTCCAGGTCTTGTCGTCGGTGGACCCTACGGGGGTCATGGCGGGGGATCGGGGCGGCATTACTGGACGGAAGCGTTCCAGGACGAGGCGGGTGGGGTGTTGTAGGGGCAGGGTTCACGCGTTGGAGTGTGGTCCAGCCGGACCAGCCCCGCTGCTTCAGCAGCTCGTTGAGCCGTCGGGCGGACGGCACTGTGTCGAAGACGAACGCGTCCATCAACTCGGCGAGCGGCGGCTCGATGCCGCCCGGATCGCGGACGTACTCCTCGCCCCGTTCCTCGGCGAGCTTGGTGACGTAGGAGGCCACCCGGTCGGCCAGTTCGCCCAGTCGCGGATCGTCGTCGCTCCACCCGAGAGCCGCGCTCAAGGTCAAGTAGAAGTCGACGAACTCCTGATCGGAGATCTGCTCCCGCTTGCGTGCGATCCACTCCGGCACCCGCTCGGGAGATCGCGCGACCAGCGGGATCCAGCCGTCGCGCTCGGCTTGGACGATCCGCTCGTCGACGCCGAGCGCCCGCAGCCGGTCGAGGAACCCGACCACCTCAGAGGGCAGCGCCAGGCCGTCCCCCGAGCCGAGGCGGGCGATCCGCTCGCGATGCCGCTGCCGCTCCCGGATCTCCGCCTCCAGCCGCCCGTCGATATCCGCGACGGGCGCGGCGAACTCCTCCTCGCCGGCCCGGAGCAACTCCCGCACGCGCGCCAGCGGAACCCCGGCCTCGGCGAGAGTCCGGATCCTGATCAGCTCGACCACGGCCCCGGCGCCGTACCGCCGATAGCCGGAGTGGTCCCGCTCGGGCTCCGGCAGCAGTGCCTTGGCGTGATAGTGCCGCACGGTGCGCACGGTCACGTCGGCGTACGAGGCGAGCTCACCGATGGTCAGCATGGGTGCAGTCTGCTCCGGACGATCTCGGCGATGTCAGAGGCATGAGTGAAAGCCAGCCGATGGTCGGCGTCGAGCCAGTGTGCGGAGATGTGCGGCCGCTCGCGTATGAGCCGCTCGACGCCGTGACGCCAGAGCTGGTTGTGCCGAGGGGCACGCCCTTCGGCGCTGTTGCCGGCGATCGCGGTGGACATGATGACCTGCACGGGCAGGTCGATCGGCTGATACCGGTCGAGAATCCCGGACCGGACCGCATCCATCTCAAGGCCCAGGTCGAGGATGTCCCTGGCGGTGAGCGACATCTGACGCGCCGCCTCAGCCTCTGCCATGGCACGGAACTCCGCGAGGTCGATGTCGGTGACGAACGGCTCGGGCAGCGGATTCGCCCCGTCGATGAGCACAAGCCCGGCGACGGTGTCAGGGCACTCGGCCGCGTAATGCACCGCCAGGTCCGCGCCCAGGGAGTACCCCACGAGCAAGGGCGCCGATGGCAGCTTGAGTTCCCGCATCACGGCACGGAGATCACCCAGAAACGCCTCGAACGAGTACCGCTCGGCGGCGGAGGAGAGCCCGTGCCCCCGGAGATCGAAGGCGACGACCTCATGATCGCGCCGCAGCAGTTCGATCAGTTCATGCAGGTCGGCCTGTGTGCAGTTCAGCCCCGGGCACAGAACCAGGGGTCTCCCCCGGCCGCCACGGGACACCGGGATAGTGACGCCGTCGTGCTGAACGGTGAGGTGGTGCGTGGTGCTGTCGCTTGCAGCAGTCATGCGGATCAGGGTCGAGGGTTGCCCGTGCGTCAGGGTCAACCCCGGGACTGTCGTAGCGGACCTCGGACCCCTTTGAACTGCATCCGCCCCGCCGACGCACACGCTTGGGCCTGCCCACCAGGTGCGCGGCCCTGATCAGCGAGGGCGACGTGATCGGCTACGAGGGGGAGTGGCGCACGGTGAAGAGGGCTACGACCGCTCTGGGGCCGATGGGCGGATTGGCCGTCGTGGTCACCTGGACGGAGGGCGGCATGGCACGCTTCCCGGCCGGGGATGAATTGCTGGTGAGAGGGGCTGGCGACTGAGCGTGCGCTGAGGTCCGGCCACCGGCTCGTGACATGAGTGGCCGGACGCACTTCGTCGAGCGGCCGGCTGCCGAACTGCTCCCCTTGCGCCCTGGTCGCGCCCTCCCTCGATCCTGAACGCGCCCGCATGCTCGGTTCCATGGGGGCTTCAGAAGAGTCGAGCATCATCCTGTTACCCGACCCCGACGGACACCGGCAGGCGCCGCCGGACGCGCCGCAGCCGTGGGAGAAGACCGACCATGCCCAGGCAGCCGTGGAGGGCGCCACCGGGCCCGAGCCACCGGCTCCCCCCGTCTGCTCCGACTGCGGGCTCGCCGGAGAACGGCATGTCACCTACTACGGCATCCACGTCCTTCTCGAACCCGGCATGCCCGTGCCCGCCCATATGGTGCCCGCCTGGCACCGCTGGTACGTGGACTCGGGCGGTACCGCGTGGAACAGCCGCGAGGACGAGCCAAGTCCCGGCGCCGTGTGCCGGATCCCGCACCGGATCGCCTGCCCCGGCCTGGGGCTCGAGGAGATCGGACTGTGGCGATGGCTGGACGCGGTACGTGCGGAGAACGCGCGCCGGGCGCGACGAAAAGCGGACGGAGATTCCGACCCGACAGCACTCTCGAACGCCGGCTGACGTCACGTGGTGCTGATGTCGGTCGTCGGCCACGTCCTTGGACCCCTACTCCCGTAGCAGATCCCGGAGAGGGCCAATAAGCTGGTCAGAGGGGTCGACATGGTTTCGATCCGAGGAGCCTCCCATGAGGAAGAACAGAACCGGCGTCCGGCGTGCGACGGGAGTCGTCACCGCTCTCGCCACGGCCGCCGCGATCGCCTCCATAGCCCCCGCACAGGCTCAGACCACCGCTCAACTGTCCGCGTACGTCAGCGACGGCTGGGGCGGCGGAACCATCACCAGCCAGCCCGCCGGCATCAACTGCCACCAGGAGGCGTTTGAGGACCCCTACACCTCCAGCGACCCGCAGCCGTACCCGACAGGTACCTGCACCGCGAGCTTCGAGGTCGGAACGACGGTCACCTTCACCGCCACACCCGACACGGGGTCCAACATCAACGACGGCCCCACACCGAATCCCGTGACCGTGCGCACCGGTTACAACTACACCTGGGTCATGTTCTGCCCGATCGACGGTCTCTGCTCGGCAGGCTAGTGAAAGAGGCCGTGGCGGGATTCGAACCCACGTAGCTCCCCGCGGGCGGAGCTCGCTGATGGACGCAGCGCAGGTGAGCCCCTGAACCACTCGGGCACACGGCCGATGTCTGAACTCGGTGTAGTGACCGGAGGCCGGAGGCGGGACGGGGCTCAAGGGAATCGGGTGGGCTGCAACGCGACTGCCATACACAGTTCATGAAGGGGGTCGCCGAGAGGAGGGGTGTACGACCAAGGTCTCAGGCGGGGACCGTCTCGGGACAGGGGTCAAAGTGGGGCGTGGACCTTACGCTGGCGGGCATGACCGTCCCGAAGCCGCGTGATGCCGATGTCGTGGAGGCCGCTGATCTGCCCTCGGTCGCCGAGGCGGACACGGGTGTGCTGGGGGCGGCGTACCGGGCGTTGAGCGTCGGGATCGTCTCCGTCGTGCTGCTCATCGCCTTCGAGGCGACGGCCGTGGGGACGGCGATGCCGGTCGCGGCGCGGGAGCTGGACGGGGTGTCGCTGTACGCGTTCGCGTTCTCCGGGTACTTCACGACGAGTCTGTTCGGGATGGTGCTCGCGGGGCAGTGGTCCGACCGGCGGGGGCCGCTCGGGCCGTTGGCGGTGGGGATCTCCTCCTTCGGGGTCGGGTTGCTGCTGTCGGGGACGGCCGGGGTGATGTGGCTGTTCATCCTGGGGCGGGCCGTGCAGGGGTTCGGTGGCGGGCTGGTGATCGTCGCGCTGTACGTCGTCGTCGGGCGGGCCTATCCGGAGCGGCTGCGGCCGGCGATCATGGCGGCGTTCGCGGCGAGCTGGGTCGTACCGTCGATCGTCGGCCCGCTCGCCGCCGGCACGGTGACGGAACAGCTGGGCTGGCGCTGGGTGTTCGTCGGGATTCCGGTGCTCGTCGTCCTCCCGCTGGCGCTCGCGCTGCCGCAGATACGGCGTCGGGCCGCCGGCCCGGTCGGGGAGGCGGCCTCGACGTCCTTGGACCGTCGGCGTATTCGTCTCGCCCTGGCCATCTCCCTCGGCGCGGGGCTGCTCCAGTACGCCGCCCAGGATCTGCGCCCCCTCTCGCTCCTGCCCGGCGCTGCGGGTGTGGCCCTGCTGGTGCCCGCCGTGCTCGGGCTGTTGCCCAGGGGGACGTACCGGGCCGCTCGCGGGCTGCCGTCGGTCGTGCTGCTGCGCGGTGTCGCCGCGGGGTCCTTCATCGCCGCGGAGTCCTTCGTGCCGCTGATGCTGGTGACCCAGCGCGGGCTCAGTCCGACCCTGGCCGGGTTCTCGCTCGCCGCGGGCGGCGGGACGTGGGCGCTGGGCTCGTGGGTGCAGTCGCGCTCCCGGTTCGAGGCGTACCGGGAGCGGTTGACGACCGTCGGGATGCTGCTGGTGGCGGCGGCCATCGCCACGGCGCCGACGGTGCTGATCGATTCCGTGCCCGTCTGGACCCTGGCCGTCGCCTGGGCCTTCGGCTGCCTCGGCATGGGGCTCGTCATCTCCGCCACGAGCGTGCTCCTGCTCCAGCTCTCCGCCCCGGCGGAAGCCGGGTCCAACTCCGCCGCCCTGCAGATCTCCGACGGCCTCTCCAACGTCGTCCTTCTCTCCGCAGGCGGTGCCGCGTTCGCCGCGCTGGGCGGCGGCACGGTGAGTCACACGGCCGCGCACGCCTCCTCTGGTTCTCATCCGGCCGCCTTCGCCGCGGTGTTCCTGCCGATGGCGGGAGTGGCGTTGGTGGGGGCCTGGGTGACGACTCGGCTGCGGGAGCGGTGAGCAGCCTCTCGTTTTGTGGGCTGCTGGGGCCGGGGCGGGTCGTAAAGCGCTCGCAGGTTGCCGGGCGCGCTCCCTATCGTCACCGGCATGAGTGACTTCACCGTTCCCCTCCCGCCGCACGTCCGGCAGGAGCTCGACGACCTCGCGGACGCCACCGGCCGTCTCCCCGAGGACATCGTGCTGGACGCCGTACTGCACCGGCTGGCGCGGGAGTCGTCGCCGGTGCGGATCACGGCGGAGTCGCTCGCCGGAGCGCACGCCGATCTGCTGCGGAGGCTCGGCGAATGACCAGCCAGAGCAGCCAGACCGGGCAGGCCAGGCACCTCACCGTCGCGGAAGTCACGGCGATCGCCCGCATCGCCTTCGGTGGGCGAGGTGACGGGCCCGCCCCCGAGGTTCGGGAGGCCGGGCTGTTCGTCTCCGCCGTGCACCGCCCGCGCGCCCGGATGTTCGGTACGGCGGCCTACGAGGATCTGCACGAGCAGGCGGCCGCGCTGCTGCACGCCATCGCCACGAACCACCCCCTCGTCGACGGGAACAAGCGCACGGCCTGGCTGGCCGCCGCGACGTTCCTCGGTGTCAACGGCGCCGACCTCACCGGCTGCGACCAGGACGCCGCGTACGACCTGGTCATCGATGTGGCCTCCGGGGACGAGAGCGACATCTCCGTGATCGCGGGTCGGTTGAGGGCGCTGTGACGTGGATCCCACCCGTGGGTGGTCCGGGCTTGTCCGCGCGTTGACGGGGTCGGGCCGCCGGTAGGGTGGCCCGGTTGTCATACGTAGCCGAGCCGTTTGGCTCGCTCCGACGAGCCGCCCGACCCCCTTACGGAGACCGTGACTACCACCGCCGGCACCAGTTCTGCCTCGCACCACCTGTCCCCGGCGTTCCCCGGCCGCGCCCCCTGGGGTACCGCCAGCAAGCTGCGCGCCTGGCAGGAGGGCGCGATGGAGAAGTACATCCAGGAGCAGCCCCGGGACTTCCTGGCGGTCGCCACCCCCGGCGCCGGCAAGACGACCTTCGCGCTGACGCTGGCGTCCTGGATGCTGCACCACCACGTCGTCCAGCAGGTCACCGTGGTCGCGCCCACCGAGCATCTGAAGAAGCAGTGGGCGGAGGCGGCCGCGCGGATCGGCATCAAGCTGGATCCCGAGTACAGCGCGGGGCCGCTCGGCAAGGACTACCACGGGATCGCCGTGACGTACGCCGGTGTCGGTGTGCGGCCCATGCTGCACCGCAACCGGGTCGAGCAGCGCAAGACCCTCGTCATCCTCGACGAGATCCACCACGCCGGTGACAGCAAGTCCTGGGGCGAGGCCTGCCTGGAGGCCTTCGAGCCCGCCACCCGCCGCCTCGCCCTGACCGGTACGCCCTTCCGGTCCGACACCAACCCCATCCCCTTCGTGACGTACGAGGAGGGGAACGACGGGATCCGGCGGTCCGCCGCCGACTACACCTACGGCTACGGCAACGCCCTCGCCGACAACGTCGTGCGGCCCGTCATCTTCCTCTCCTACAGCGGCAACATGCGCTGGCGCACCAAGGCCGGTGACGAGATCGCGGCGCGGCTGGGCGAGCCGATGACCAAGGACGCCATCAGCCAGGCCTGGCGCACCGCCCTCGATCCGCGCGGCGAGTGGATGCCCTCCGTGCTGCGCGCCGCCGACCAGCGGCTGACCGAGGTGCGCAAGGCCATCCCGGACGCCGGTGCGCTCGTCATCGCCGCGGACCAGGACTCCGCCCGCGCCTACGCCAAGCTGATCCGCGAGATCACCGGCAGCAAGGCCACAGTCGTGCTCTCCGACGACACCGGCGCCTCGAAGAACATCGACGACTTCAGTGCGAGCACCGACCGGTGGATGGTCGCGGTGCGGATGGTGTCCGAGGGTGTGGACGTGCCGCGGCTCGCGGTCGGCGTGTACGCCACCACGATCTCGACGCCCCTCTTCTTCGCCCAGGCCGTCGGGCGTTTCGTGCGGTCCCGGCGACGCGGCGAGACGGCCTCCGTGTTCCTGCCGACCGTGCCCGACCTGCTCTCCTTCGCCAACGAGATGGAGCGCGAGCGCGACCACGTCCTCGACAAGCCCAAGAAGCAGGGTGAGGAGGACCCCTACGCCGAGTCCGAGAAGGAGATGGACGAGGCGAACAGGGAGCAGGACGAGGACACCGGCGAGCAGGAGCAGTTCTCCTTCGAGGCGCTGGAGTCCGAGGCCGTCTTCGACCGGGTCATGTACAACGGCGCCGAGTTCGGCATGCAGGCCCACCCGGGCAGCGAGGAGGAGCAGGACTACCTCGGGATCCCGGGGCTCCTGGAGCCCGACCAGGTCCAGCTGCTGCTCCAGAAGCGGCAGGCCCGGCAGATCGCGCACAGCCGCAAGAAGCCGGACGAGGAGGCCGACCTGCTCGAGATGCCCGCCGAGCGGCGGCCGGTGGTCTCCCACAAGGAGATGATGGAACTGCGGCGGCAGCTCAACGGACTGGTCGGCGCGTACGTCCACCAGAGCGGCAAGCCGCACGGGGTGATCCACACCGAGCTGCGGCGTGTGTGCGGGGGGCCTCCGGCGGCGGAGGCGACGGCGGGGCAGCTGCGGCAGCGGATCGCCAAGGTGCAGGAGTGGGCGACCCGGATGAAGTGACGCCGGGTGGGATCGAGGGACGGGTTCCGTGTCGCAGTTCCGGTCCCGCGTTGTACGTACCCGGGCAAACGGAGTCACTCGCCCCCGGAACGTGCCCGGATTCTGGACGGAGCCTTCCGCTCAGCGAACCCTCCCCGCTACTGTCCGGCTACGCACACGCCCCGTGGCAGCGCCGCCGCGGAGCGCAGCCGTGAAGCGACGCGGTCCGGACTGGCCGGACCGCCGGCCGATCGGCGGCCTCTGAAGCGCGTCGCCGACGGGACTCGGTGACGCACCAGCCGCCAGAGGGCCGCCGACCTCACCACTAAGGAGTGGGCGTCGTGACCGCGGAGACCTCCCAGACGCTCGACAGAGGACTGCGGGTCCTCAAGCTGCTCGCCGACACGGATCACGGGCTGACCGTGACCGAGCTCTCCGTCCGGCTGGGCGTGAACCGGACCGTGGTGTACCGGTTGCTCGCCACCCTGGAACAGCACGCCCTCATACGCCGTGACCTGGGCGGACGTGCCCGCGTCGGGCTCGGCGTGCTGGGTCTGGGACGGCAGGTCCATCCGCTGGTGCGAGAGGCCGCGATGCCGGCGCTGCGGTCGCTGGCCGAGGACATCGGCGCCACGGCGCACCTGACCCTGGTCGACGGGACGGACGCGCTCGCCGTGGCCGTGGTGGAGCCGACCTGGACCGACTATCACGTCGCCTACCGTGCCGGGTTCCGGCATGCCCTGGACCGGGGTGCCGCCGGCAAGGCGATCCTCGCGGCCCGGCAGCACCCGATGGCGGACCCGGGCTACACCCTCACGCACGGGGAGCTGGAGGCGGGTGCGTGCGGGGCGGCGGCGCCGCTGCTGGGGGTGACGGGCGTCGAGGGCAGTGTGGGAGTGGTGATGCTGGCGGACGTGGTGCCGGAGCGGGTGGGGGAGCGGGTCGTCGAGGCGGCGCGGGAGGTCGCGGAGGCGCTGCGCTGACCTCTGCCGTGTCTCCCGCGCGCCCCCGGGCAGGGTCCGGGCGACCTGATCCGGGCCGGATCCCACCCGCGAGTTAGATTGATCCCGTGTTCTCTCGTCTCACGCGCCCCCGGGCCATCGCCGTCTGTGCCCTGCCCGTCGCCGCCCTGCTCGCCACGGCGGTGTTCGCGCCGCTGCCGTTCTCGGTGGCGCAGCCGGGGATGACGGCGAACGTGCTCGGGGAGAACAAGGGCGCCGAGGTGATCACCATCTCCGGCGCACCGGCCCGGGACACCCGCGGGCAACTGCGCATGACGACCATCGAGGCGACCTCCCCGGACACCCGCGTCTCGCTCCCCGACGTCATCGACAGCTGGTTCCGCACCGACCAGGCGGTCATGCCGCGCGACGCCGTCTACCCGAACGGGGACAGCGTCAAGGAGATCGAGCGGCACAACGAGGAGCAGATGAAGGAGTCCCAGGACGCGGCGACGCAGGCCGCGCTGGGCTACCTCGGCCTCGACGCCAAGGACGTCAAGGTGAGCCTGAAGCTCGCCGATGTGGGTGGGCCCAGCGCGGGGCTGCTGTTCTCCCTGGGGGTCATCGACAAGCTCGACGGCGACGGCAGCGGCGGGGATCTCACGGGCGGCCGTGTCATCGCCGGTACGGGCACGATCGCCGCCGACGGCACGATCGGTGCGGTGGGGGGTGTCGCCCTCAAGACGCAGGCCGCGCGGCGCGACGGCGCGAGCGTGTTCCTGGTCCCGAAGGCGGAGTGCGGGGACGCGCGCGCCGAGCTGCCGAAGGGGCTGCGGCTGATTCCGGTGACGACGCTGAAGAGCACGGTGAGTTCGCTGGTGGCCCTGGAGACGGGGAAGGGCTCGGTGCCGAGTTGCTAGTGGGCGGCGGCTGCCGTCTCCGGCCGGGTGGCGAGCCTTAACCCGACCTCTACGAGGGTCCAGCCGAGGCGGGCGCGGAGGTTGTGAGGGTGTCTGGCCCCGACGGGGCCGGGGGCTCCGGCCTCGGCGCGGAGTTCGGCGGCGCGGGCGTGGTGCAGGGTGAGGTGGATGTCGGGGTGCATCTCAGTCCGTCCTGATCGGGAACGCGTGGGTGTGGAAGCGGACCTGCTCGGCGCCAGGGGCGTCCTCGGCGGGCGGGCGGTCACGGTAGGACCGGACCAGCGCGTGCATCTTCTCGACGAGCTCCCGCGTCAGTTCGGGCGTCAGTCGCAGGGTGTCACTGCTCATGTCCCAGGCGTCGCTCCACTCCTCGGGCCATGAGGCACGGTTGCCCAGCCATGTCGACAGGGACCGGGTCTGCGTGGTGGCGACCTCGTGGAGGTACAGGTCCGCCGCCCCGCGTACGGCCGGGTCCGAGTCGTTGAGCAGGGCGTCGTCGAAGCTCAGGCCGTGGTGGACTGCCTGCCACCATCGCTCGCGCCCCTTGCCCCGCTCGGGGGCGTCCTCGACGAAGCCGTACTCCGCTAGCTGGCGCAGGTGGTAGCTGGTCGCTCCGCTGGACTCGCCCAGCTTGTCGGCCAGTTGGGAGGCGGTGGCGGGGCCGCCGAAACGCAGGGCGTCCAGTAGCTGCATGCGCAGGGGGTGTGCGAGTCCGCGCAGGGAACGGGCGTCGAGTTGCCGCACTTGAGGGTTCTGGGGTTCGGGCATGATGCAAAGCTATCCTTGCAAAGAAATCCTTGCAAGGGTTTCTTTGCAACTCCCTCTGATCACCCCTCCCTGACAAACCCCTCCGCCACCATCCAGTCCAGCGCCACCTGATGCGGAT
This sequence comes from Streptomyces sp. CA-179760, assembly GCF_050937045.1. NCBI lineage: Bacteria > Bacillati > Actinomycetota > Actinomycetes > Kitasatosporales > Streptomycetaceae > Streptomyces > Streptomyces sp. CA-179760. The sequence continues at coordinate 3,761,076 of NZ_JBNJLZ010000001.1, read as the reverse complement.
CCTCCCCGTCCACATCCACCTTCGCGTTCAGCCTCCGCGCCACCGCGTTGTCCAGCTTCGCCGTGACCGGATCAAGCACCTCCGCGATCGCCGGCCACTCCTTCAACGTCTTCGTGTTGATCATCGGAGCGGCGTTGTAGTTGGGGAAGAACTTCCTGTCGTCGTCCATCACGGCGAGGTTCATCGAGTTGATGCGCCCGTCGGTGGTGTACACCTCCCCGTACGTGCAACTCCCCTTCGCCGCCTGGGTGTAGATGATCCCGGTGTCCATCTGCGTGATGTCCCGGGCCGGTACGTCCATGCCGTACGCCTGCTGCATGCCCGGCAGCCCGTCCGCCCGGTTGGCGAACTCGACCTCCACGCACAGCGACACCGCCCCGGGGCCGGACTTCGCCAGCTTCGCCACGTCCGAGAGGGTCTTCGTGCCGTACTTCCTCGCGTTCTCCTGGTTCATCGCCAGCGCGTACGTGTTGTTGAGCTCCGCGGGCCGCAGCCAGGTCACGCCGTTGCGGGCGTCGTCCCTGCGCACCGCCTCCCACTGCTCGCGCGGGTCGGGGATGGGCTTGCTGTTGCCCAGGTACGTGATCCAGGCCGTGCCCGTGTACTCGTACCCGGCGTCCGCGTCGCCCTTGCGGACGGCCTCGCGGCTGCCGATGGAGCCCTGGATGCCGGTGCGGTCGATCACCTCGGCGCCGGCCGCCTCGAAGGCGATGCCCATGATCGAGCCGAGGATCAGCTGCTCGGTGAACGACTTCGACGTCACCGTCAGCTGCGCCCCCTCAAGCGGCTCACCCCGGCCGATCGAGCCCGGCTTCACGTCGTCGGTCATGGGGGATCCGCTGGTCAGCCCGCAGCCGGAGACCGCCATCAGCAGCCCCGCCGCCCCCAGCCACCCACGCCCCCGCCCACACCCCCTCACGACTGCAACCCCCGCGGCCGCAGCAGCAACTCCGCGATCGACGCCAGCCAGTCCACCAGCAGCGCCAGCGCGACCGTCAGGATCGAGCCCAGCACCAGCACCGGCATCCGCTGGTTGGTGATCCCCGTCGTGATCAGCACGCCGAGGCCGCCGCCCCCGCCGAAGACCGCCAGGGTCGCCGTACCGACGTTCAGGACCAGGGCCGTACGGACACCCGCGAGGATCAGCGGGACGGCCAGCGGCAGCTCGACCCGGCGCAGCGCGCCCAGCGGGGACATGCCGATGCCGCGTGCCGCCTCCAGCAGGGTCGGGTCGTTCGCCTTGAGGCCGGTGATCGTGTTCGACAGCACGGGCAGGATGGCGTAGATGATCATGCCGATCAGGGCGGCCCTGCGGCCGATGCCCAGCCAGATGACGAGAAGCGCCAGCAGGCCGATCGCCGGGGTCGCCTGGCCCATGTTGGCGAACGCCATCGCCACCGGCGTGGCCTTGCTGAACGCCCGGCGGGTCAGCAGGATGCCCAGCGGGATCGCGATGATGAGCACGAAGAACGTGGAGATCACGGTGAGCTGGATGTGCTGCCACAGGGCCTTGGAGACCTGGCCGCCCGACAGGGCGTTGCGGGTGAGGGCGTCCAGGTCGGCCTGCTGGAACCAGAGATAGGTGGCGAGCAGCAGGGCCACCAGGGCGATGGGCAGGACGGTCAGCTTCTGCCGGCTGATGCGCGGGGGCCGGGGAGCCGGTGGCGTCCGGGGCGCTTCGGCCGCCGCCCCGGAAGGAACGTCTGTCACCCCGGGCGCGCTCACGCCTTCCGCTCCCCGCCGAGACCCACGCCCGTGACGCTCTCGCCGCCCTCCTGCTCCGCGTGCGTCTGCGAGGCCCGCAGCGACTCCAGCTCGTGCTGGTGCTCCAGCGCGTCCAGCCGGTCGGCCTCCAGCAGGTCGTGCACGGAGTTGATGAGGGTCTCCATGTCGACGACGCCCGTGTACTCGCCGCGTCGCCCGGTCACCGCCACCCGCCCCGCGTTGTCGGTGAGCACCGCCTCCAGCGCGTCCCGCAGGGTCGCGTCCCGGGTGACCGTGTCGTGCACCAGCGTCCCGGCCCGGGCCAGCGAGCCCCGCGCCCGCATCAGGTCGCCGCGCCGCAGCCACTTGTAGGGCCGGCCGCGCCGGTCGAGCAGCAGGACCTCGTTGGTGCCGCCGGCCCGCAGCCGGTTGAAGATCTGCTGCAACGGGTCGTCGATCGTGACGGTCGGGTAGTCGGTGACCTCGACGTCCCGTACGCGGGTGAGGTTCAGCCTCTTCAGCGCCGCCCCGGCGCCCACGAACCCGGACACGAAGTCGTCCGCCGGGTTGGTGAGGATGGCCTCCGGGGTGTCGAACTGCGCGATGTGGGACCGCTCGCGCAGCACGGCGATCCGGTCGCCGATCTTGATCGCCTCGTCGAAGTCGTGGGTGACGAAGACGATCGTCTTGTGCAGCTCGTGCTGCAGCCGGATCAGCTCGTCCTGGAGATGGTCGCGGGTGATCGGGTCCACCGCCCCGAACGGCTCGTCCATCAGCAGCACCGGGGGATCGGCGGCGAGGGCCCGCGCCACGCCCACGCGCTGCTGCTGACCGCCCGAGAGCTGGCGCGGGTAGCGGCCGTGGAACTCGCCGGGGTCGAGGCCCACCAGGTCGAGGAGTTCCTCGGTCCGTTCCTTGATCCGGTTCTTCGGCCAGCCGATCATCTTCGGCACGAGGGCGATGTTCTGCGCGACCGTCATGTGCGGGAAGAGACCGGCCGACTGGATCGCGTAGCCGACCTTGCGGCGCAGCTTGACCGGGTCCATGTCGGTGACGTCCTCACCGCCGATGCGGATCCGGCCGCCGGTCGGCTCGATCAACCTGTTGATCATCTTGAGCGTGGTCGACTTACCGCAGCCCGAAGGGCCGACGAAGATCACGACCTCGCCCGCCTTGATCTCCATGCTCACGTCGTCCACGGCCGGCCGCGCACTGCCGGGGAACCGCTTGGTCAGGCTCTCCAGCTCGATGGCGGCCCCGTGGTCGCCGGACTCAGGCACGGATCCCCCTGGGAATGGTCAGCCGTCCGATCAGGACGTACCCGGCGTCGAACAGCAGCGCCAGGACGATGATGCCGAGCGTGCCCGCGAGGACCTGGTTGAGCGCGTTCGCGCTGCCCAGCGAGGCCAGGCCCCGGAAGATGACGTTGCCGAGGCCGGGGCCGGAGGCGTACGCGGCGATGGCCGCGATGCCCATCAGCATCTGGGTGGAGACCCGGATCCCGGTCAGGATCGGCGGCCAGGCCAGCGGCAGCTCGATCCGCAGCAGCCGGGCCGACCGGGACATCCCGATGCCCGTGGCCGCGTCCACCAGCGACGGGTCGACCCCGCGCAGGCCGACGATGGCGTTGCGGACGACCGGCAGCAGCCCGTACAGCGTCAGCGCGATCACCGTGGGCGGCACGCCGAGCCCCACGATCGGGATGAGCAGACCGATCAGGGCCAGCGCCGGGACGGTCAGGACGGTGGCGGTGGTCGTGGTCGCGAGGTTCCCGGCCCACTCGCTGCTGTAGGAGACGACAGCGATCAGCACCCCGATCAGGGTCGCCACGACCATGCACTGGAAGACGACGCTCGCGTGCTGGTAGGCGTCCGTGAGCAGCTGCTCTTCCCGGTTGCCCAGATACTCCAAGAAGTTCACCTGGAACCTCCCAGGGTGCCTCGGCGTTCATGCCGGGGTGGGGGCACCTCCCGCTTGCGGGGGAGAATCGGACCTCTGTGACGCAAGGTAGGAAACGTGATTTCACCCAAACAGCGAAACACCGCCCACCCGAACGGATAAGGTGCGGAGCGTGCGTTGCGAGAGCCAAGCGCGCACACGGTGCTCGGCGAGAACCAAGCCAGCACAGCACCTCCTTTGCTTGCAGTACCGAACCGGGCAGGTTCCGTCCCGGCTGGTGTTGAGGGAGCAAGACCTTTCCGGTCGCTGACCGGGAAGGCTTCCTGAGCCAGGAATCCCTCGGTTTCAGTTGAGGGAGGGTTCAAACGCGCTCACCCCACGACTCAGGTCTCCTCCGCTGCCTGCTCCACCAGCGGGATGAACCGCAGCGGAACGGGGTTCTCCATGACGATCGCCGTGGAGGCCCGGACGATGCCATCAAAACCGACGACCCGGTCGATCACACGCTGGAGATCGGCGTTGGAGCGGGCCACGAGACGGCACATCATGTCCCCGCTGCCGGTGGTGGTGTGCAGCTCCAGCACCTCCGGCACGGTCGCCAAGTGGGCCCGTACGTCGGGCCCTTGGCCCTGCCGGATCTGGAGCGTCGCGAACGCCGTGACCGGGTAGCCGAGGGCCGCCGGGTCCACCTCCGGACCGAAGCCGCGGATGACTCCGTTCGACTGAAGCCGGTCGAGGCGGGCCTGTGCGGTGCCCCGGGCCACGCCCAGCCGCCGGGACATCTCCAGCACCCCGATCCGCGGCTCCCGGGCCAGCAGCAGGATGATCCGGCCGTCCAGATGATCGATCGCCACAGCAGCCTCCCGGGGTGGTCATCCTGTACATAGAGGCCGGTGCGACGGCCGTATTGCTGAACAGATTGCCCAGCGGAAACGCAAACTATTGCGCACCTTGCGGAGCGGGGAGACCCTGCGGCTATGACGCAGACCACACACCACACTCCCGACACCGCCCGGCAGGCCGACCCCTTCCCGGTCAAGGGAATGGACGCGGTCGTCTTCGCCGTGGGCAACGCCAAGCAGGCGGCGCACTACTACTCCACCGCCTTCGGCATGAAGCTGGTCGCCTACTCCGGACCGGAGAACGGCAACCGCGAGACCGCTGCGTACGTCCTGGAGAACGGCTCCGCCCGCTTCGTCCTCACCTCGGTCATCAAGCCCGCGAGCGACTGGGGCCGCTTCCTCGCCCGGCACGTGGCCGAGCACGGCGACGGCGTCGTCGACCTCGCCATCGAGGTGCCGGACGCCCGCGCCGCGTACGCCTACGCCCTCGAACACGGTGCCCGCTCGGTCACCGAGCCGTACGAGCGGAAGGACGAGCACGGCACGGTCGTCCTGGCCGCGATCGCCACCTACGGGGAGACCCGCCACACCCTCGTCGAGCGCTCCGGCTACGACGGCCCCTACCTGCCCGGCTATGTGGCGGCCGAGCCGATGGTCGAACCGCCCGCCCAGCGCACCTTCCAGGCGATCGACCACTGCGTCGGCAACGTCGAACTCGGCCGGATGAACGAATGGGTCGGCTTCTACAACAAGGTGATGGGCTTCACGAACATGAAGGAGTTCGTGGGCGACGACATCGCCACCGAGTACAGCGCGCTGATGTCGAAGGTCGTCGCCGACGGCACGCTCAAGGTCAAGTTCCCGATCAACGAGCCGGCCATCGCCAAGAAGAAGTCCCAGATCGACGAGTACCTGGAGTTCTACGGCGGCGCGGGCGTGCAGCACATCGCGCTCAACACCAACGACATCGTGCAGACGGTGGCCACCATGCGGGCGGCCGGAGTCGAGTTCCTGAACACGCCCGACTCCTACTACGACACGCTGGGGGAGTGGGTGGGCGAGACCCGGGTCCCGATCGACACCCTGCGCGAGCTGAAGATCCTCGCCGACCGCGACGAGGACGGCTATCTGCTGCAGATCTTCACCAAGCCGGTCCAGGACCGTCCGACCGTCTTCTTCGAGATCATCGAGCGCCACGGCTCGATGGGCTTCGGCAAGGGCAACTTCAAGGCCCTGTTCGAGGCGATCGAACGCGAGCAGGCCCGCCGCGGCAACCTGTGAGCCCGATCGCTTCTTGAGAGGGTGCGGGTGTCACGGGGCACCCGCACCGTCTCATTCCCCCTCCGGCGCCGGGCCCATCACCGGCAGCTCCGTGTCCGGCGGCTCCCCCAGTGCCTCCAGCGCCGCCCGCGCCTCGGGCACCCGCAGCGGCGAGAAGTGCGGGTTGATCCGCAGGGCCTCCGTGAGGTGCCGCCGTGCCGGGCCGTACCGCTCCAGCTCCCGTTCGATCATGCCGCGGTGGTACATGTACGCCGCGCTGCGCACCCCGCCCGAGTGCTTCTCCTCCGTCGCCCGCAGCGCGAACGCCAGCGCCTCCTCGTGCTCCCCGGCCCGGTGCAGCGCCCACCCCAGGGCATCGGCGACCGCCGTCCCCGGCTGCCGTTCCCACTCCGCCCGCAGCCGCCGTACCGCGGCCTCCGGATCGCCGTGGTCCGCCTCGAACCGCCCCAGCACCAGTTCCTCGTCGGCCCCGGCCGCGGTCGCCCCGCGCACGCCCTCCCGCAGCAGGTCGTACTGCACCCGGGCCGCCTCCGGCATCCCCAGCGACTCGTACAGCTCGCCCAGTTCCAGGGCGTACTGCGGACACGGCTGCTTGGCGAGCGCCACCCGGTAGGCGTTCAGCGCCTCCGTCGTCCGGCCCAGGGCCGCCAGCGCCCGGCCCTGCCCGGCCTGCGCGGCCCGCTGGTCCGGGTCGAGGCGCACCGCCTCCTGGAAGTGCCGCAGCGCGTCCTGAAGGTCCCCGCGCTCCCAGGCCAGCTGCCCGGCCCGCTCCAGATAGGCCGCCCGCTCGGCCGGGGCGTGCGCGCCCGCCGCCGCGTCCGCCAGCGCGGCCGCCGCGTCCTCCCGCCGGCCGCGGTCCCGGTAGACGGCGGCGGCCCGCGCCAGCACGGCGGGCCCGGAGCGCAGCTCCGTCAGCCGATCCAGCATCCGCTGGGCCGCTTCGTGCTCGCCGAGGCCGGTGTAGGCGTCGATGAGCGGCGGATACGTCGTCCAGCGCCGCGGCTGGAGCTTCAGCGCCGCCTCACCCCACTGGCGTGCGGCGGGAAAGTCCCGGCGGGCGTTGGCCAGCGCGGTGAGGCCGGCCAGGGCACGCGTGTTCCGCTTCGACCGCACCTTCATCGACGTACGCAGCGCCTTCTCGGCACGCGGGTAGTACGCCGGGTCCGCCAGCCGCCGCCCCTGCTCCACATAGGCGGTACCGAGCACCGCCCAGGACCGCGCGTCCCTCGGGTGCGTCCGCACCCGCTTCTCCCGCTCGTCGATCAGCTCCGCCAGGCCGGGCAGCGCGGCCGGCACCCCGCCCGCGACCGCGGCCATGGCCTGCGCCCCCGGCGACGGCGGAGCCGGCGGGGCGGGCCGGTCCCACGGGAGCAGCAACAGCACCCCGCCGAGCACGGCACACCCCGCGACGGAGCCGATCAGCACGTGCCGACCACGCACACGCCGACGGCGAAAGGGGCTTTTCGAACTCCTGCTCTCCTGTCGCTCCGGGCCCTCCTGATGGTTCTCCATGGCGCTCACCATGCGTCAGTACGACGACCACACCCGGGCAGGCGAAGGGTGCCGTATACGGGGTTCACACCGATGGCCCCGGGTGCGAACCTGTGATCATGAGCCGTATCGAAGCGCGCAGCCCCGAGGACACCGAGACGACCGGCGACCTGGTCGGCCTCCTGCTCGACGGCCTCCCCGCAGAGGCGGTCCTCACCGACTCCGACGTCACGGCCGCCTACGCCAACGACATGGCGAGCTTCTGCCCGGCCGGCAGCCCGGCCGTGGTCGTGCTGCCCCGCACGACCGAACAGGTCCAGCACGTGATGCGCACCGCCACCGCCCTGCGCGTCCCGGTCGTCCCGCAGGGCGCCCGCACCGGACTGTCCGGCGCCGCGAACGCCTCCGACGGCTGTGTCGTGCTCTCCCTGACGAAGATGGACCGGATCCTGGAGATCAACCCGGTCGACCGCATCGCAGTCGTCGAACCGGGCGTCATCAACGCCGCCCTGTCCCGGGCCGTCGGCGAACACGGCCTGTACTACCCGCCGGACCCCTCCAGCTGGGAGATGTGCACCATCGGCGGCAACATCGGCACCGCCTCGGGCGGGCTGTGCTGCGTCAAGTACGGCGTGACCGCCGAGTACGTCCTCGGCCTGGACGTCGTGCTGGCCGACGGGCGGCTCATGTCCACCGGCCGCCGCACCGCCAAGGGCGTCGCCGGCTACGACCTCACCCGGCTGTTCGTCGGCTCCGAGGGCTCGCTCGGCATCGTCGTACGGGCCGTCCTCGGACTGCGCCCCAAGCCGCCCGAGCAGTTGGTGCTGGCCGCCGAGTTCTCCTCGGCCGCCGCCGCCTGCGACGCGGTGTGCCGCGTCATGGAGGGCGGCCACGTCCCGTCACTCCTCGAACTCATGGACCGTACGACGGTCAAGGCCGTCAACGACCTGGCGCAGATGGGCCTCCCCGAGAGCACGGAAGCACTGCTCCTGGCCGCTTTCGACACCACCGCCCCGGCCGCCGACCTCGCCGCCGTCGGCGCGCTGTGCGAGGCCGCCGGCGCCACCCAGGTCGTACCGGCCGACGACGTGGCCGAGTCCGAACTGCTGCTCCAGGCACGGCGGCTGTCGCTCACCGCGCTGGAGGCCGTCAAGGGCGTGACGATGATCGACGATGTGTGCGTGCCCCGCTCCCGGCTCGCCGAGATGCTCGAAGGGGTCGACCGGATCGCCGAGAAGTACCGGCTCACCATCGGGGTCGTCGCCCATGCGGGCGACGGCAACACCCACCCGACCGTGTGCTTCGACGCGGCGGACCCCGACGAGTCCCGGCGTGCCCGGGAGTCCTTCGACGAGATCATGGCCCTCGGCCTGGAACTCGGCGGCACCATCACCGGCGAGCACGGCGTCGGCGTCCTGAAGAAGGAGTGGCTGGCGCGCGAGATCGGCCCCGTCGGGCTGGAGATGCAGCGGGCCGTCAAGCAGGCCTTCGACCCGCTGGGCATCCTCAACCCGGGCAAGCTGTTCTGACCGCCTGTTCTCACTGGGCGAGCAGCTGGTCCAGCTCGTCGTCGAGACCGAGCTGTTCGCCCTCCGCTCCCGGCGGGACCACGCGCAGCGTGCGCTCCAGCCAGGCCGACACCGGGGCCGCCGGTGCCTCCAGGAGGGCGTCCCCGTCGGGTGAACTGAGCGCCATGAGGACGATGCCGCGCCCGTCGGCCCGGGTCGGCCAGACCCGTACGTCCCCCTGCCCGCACGGCCGGAACACGCCCTCCACCAGCAGGTCCCGGGCGAACGTCCAGTGCACGGGGTGCTCGGAGGCGATGTGGAAGGTGACGTGGACGGCGTACGGGTCGTCGGTGCGGTACCCGAGCCGGGCGGGTACCGGGATCGAGCGCTCCGGCGACAGGACGAGCTTCAGCTCCAGTTCGCGTTCCACCACGGTGCGCATGGCGGTGTCCCTTCTCCTGATGGTGGCCCGAGGGCCGGTCACGAGGGGAGAGCGGGCGGGGGCCGGAGCATTACGCGGGTTCCGGAAGTTTTTTCGCGCGGGGCTCCCGGGGCGTAGCACATCGGTGCTCGAATGGGGTGGGTCCGGTGGGAGCGGCCGTGGGGCTTGCGCTCGTCTGATAGATGTGGAGGCCCCCAGTTGACCCCCGAGCAGATACGGGACCGACGGACATGAGCGCCCCTACCCCGGCCCCCGGTGACGACAGGCCCCGCGAAGGGTTCTACCCGGACCCGTCCATCCCCGGATATGTCCGGTACTGGAACGGTGCCTCCTGGGTGCCGGGCACCAGCCGTCCGGCGCCCAAGGAGGGCGAGACGCTCGCCCCGCCGCCCGGTGCGGGGTCCGGCTCCGCCGCCTCGGTCGAGGAGACGGGCCCGCACTTCTTCGACGAGGACCCGGCCGGGGGCCCCGTCCAGGGGCAGTCCGCCGCCGACGCCCAGCACGGCAGCCGTCCCGAACCCGCGACCGCCTGGGGCGCCGACCGCTCCCGCCAGTCCGGCTTCGGCGGCGACCAGGACCGCCGTGTCTCGTGGGGCGCCCCCCAGGGGGCACAAGGGGCCGCCGCCGCGCAGGGATCCGACCCGAGGGTGCCGCACGCCGACGCCGGGCCGCAGGCCGACCGCGGGCCGGACGCAGACCGCGGGGCGGACGGCGAGTCCGCCGGCCAGGAGGCGGACGCCGCGTCCGCCGGCGGCACCTTCGTCTTCCGCCGTCCGACGGGGAAGTCCGGGGGAGGGGCGGCGGCATCCGCCGAAGCTCCCGACGAGGGCACGATGACGTTCCGCGCGGTACCGCCGCGCCAGGGCACGGGGAGCCCGGCGGCCGGTTCCGGCGCGCAGGGCGGGCCGGCGGCCTCCGGCGGCAACGCGGGAGCCGGGGGCTTCGGGGCGGCGGCGAGCAGTGGCTCGGCGGGACCCGTCTTCGGTGCTCAGGCCGGCTCCGGTGGCAATCAGGCCGGGCCCGCCTTCGGCGCGCAGCCCGGTGCGGCGGCCGGTTCCGGGGCCAACGCCGCGGGGCCCGGCTTCGGCGCCGGCAAGGCGGCCGCCGCCCGGGCCGCCGCAGCGCAGGCGGGTGCGGGGGCGGTCGGCGCCCAAGCCGCCGCCGCGGCCCCGACGGCGCTGTCCGGACCGCAGGCTTCGCCCACCGTTCCCCCGCAGTCCGGCGGGCCCCAGCCGGGGGCCGCCGGCCCCCTCAGCGCGGGCCTTGGCGGCGGTCAGTCGTCCTGGGCGCAGCAGGTGCACCGGCTCGCCGGAGCCGGCGACGAGCAGCCCGTCGCGCCCTGGAAGCCGCCGACCGAGGATGTGTTCCAGGCGGCCGCGCGGCGCCAGGCGGCGGCCCGCCCCGCCGGGCTCGGCAAGCGCCTGGCCGCCCGGCTGCTGGACACCGTCGTCCTCTTGGGTGTCACCGCCGCGGCCGCCGTGCCGCTCGGCACCATGGCGATCGACCACGTCAACGAGAAGATCGACGCGGCCAAGCTCTCCGGCGAGACCGTCACGGTCTGGCTGCTCGACGGCACCACGTCGGTCTACCTCGGCATCATCCTGGCCGTACTGCTGCTCGTCGGCGTCGTCTCCGAGGTGCTGCCCACCGCCAAGTGGGGCCGCACCCTCGGCAAGAAGCTGATGGGTCTCGAAGTCCGGGACATCGAGGGCCACGAGGCCCCGGACTTCGGCTCCGCCCTGCGCCGCTGGCTGGTCTACAGCGTGCCCGGGCTGCTCGTCGTCGGGATCGTCGGCGTCGCCTGGTGCCTCTTCGACAAGCCCTGGCGCCAGTGCTGGCACGACAAGGCCGCCCACACCTTCGTGGCGGGCTGAGCGGCAGCCGACTACCCCGTCCGGCGGTCTGCCGGATGCGAAGGCGTGGGGTTCGCGGTCGACTCGGGCCATGAGCAGTGAACCGCCCCCGGCTCCGGGCAGCAGCCCCCGGACGACGACCCGTTCAGGAAGCAGCCCCCGAACGAGCCGCCCGGTGGGGGCGCGGGCTCGCCCTACGGCAGCGAACCCCCGCCGTACCAGGGCGGCGGCGGGCCCGCCGGTGGCCCCGGCGGCGGTCCCTACGGCGGGGACCCGTACGGCGGCGGCTCCTACCCCACCGACCCCCTCGCCGGCATGCCGCCGCTCGCCGACAGCGGCAAGCGCACCCTCGCCCGCATCCTCGACATGATCCTGGTGGGTGTCGTCGTCTGGCTGATCACCTGGGGCTTCGACGTCAACGAGTACGACGTGGACAGCGACCGCATCGAGGTCGGCAAGTCCTTCTGGCAGTCAGGGGTCGCCGCCGTCCTCTACATCGCCTACGACACCGTCCTGATCGCCAGGACCGGCCAGACCCTCGGCAAGAGGCTGCTGCGCATGCGGGTGGCCAACCTGGACAACGGCGACACGCCCTCCGTGCAGAACTCGCTGATGCGTGCCGCGGTGCTGTGGATCCCGTTCGCCTTCTGCTGCGCCTGTGTCTGGACCGCGGTCTGCGGAGGCTGGAGCTTCTTCGACCGGCCCTACAAGCAGGGCCTGCACGACAAGGCGGCCAAGACGGTCGTGGTCAGCACCGGTTGAGAGCCGGAGGGATCAGCCGGCGGTCAGGAGGCCGCCCGCTCGCGCACCGGCTCCGGGGCCGGCGCGGGGACCGAGGCCCGTAGGGGTTCCACGGGGGCGGGCTGTTCCACCGCGGCCTGGCGTTTGCCGGGCAGCGGCACCGTCATGGCGACCAGCAACCCGAGGGCGAGCGCCGCGAGGGCGATGATCGCGACCCCCACACCCGAACTCGTCTGTGACAGCAGCAGCATGGCGAGGGTCGAGAAGATCACGGTGCACGAACCGTAGGCGAGCTGTGCGGCAGTCGGACGGGGCATGGCCATCATGTCCTCGAAAGTGGGGTCCACGGGGGTGTCGGCCTGGCTTTCCGCCGCATACCCAGCGTTCCGCCAAGTGACATTCTCACGGGCAGGGTGCCCGAGCGGAACCGCCGGTAAGCGTGACCTAATCAACAGGTCCGGAGCACAGGGGGCGCACGGGGTCATGACGTCCACGGAGTGGACATATGCGCGCGCCTGCTGCCAGGTGGGCATGCGGTCGGTTGTCCGCAAAACGAACGTGGACTCCGCATAGTGCACTTGACCTGTCCAAGTCAAGGTCTGTCTTTTCTGCTTAACCTCTAGTCAAATGTCGTCACTTGACTACACGCGTTGATCACGCGCGCGCGGCCTCCTGCACATAAGAGACCCCTTCCTCCGCGCGCTCGGACGCGGGGGAGGAACTCAAGTGACCAGTAGACCCTGGACGTTCAGAGCGGCCGCCATCGGTGTGGCGCTCGCGGCGGCCACCGCCACCGTCTCCACCTATGCGGTGGCGCAGGCCGACGACGCCTCCGCTCCCCGGTCCACCACCGTGGACCGGCACGACCCGGCGGAGCACAAGCACGACGAGCACAACCTCGATGGCCCGCTGAGCAAGACCCAGGAGGCGCAGCGCCAGGAGGCCCTGAACCAGGTCATATCCGGCAAGTCCACGGTCAAGAACCGTGAGGGCTCCAAGGTCGTCCAGCTCAAGAGCAAGAAGGGCGACAGCAAGTACGTCGAGCTCGGCCGCGAGAAGACCGACAAGATCTTCACGGTCCTGGTCGAGTTCGGCGACCAGATCGACAGCAAGTACGGCGGCACCCCGGGCCCGCTGCACAACAAGATAGCCAAGCCGGACCGCAAGAAGGACAACTCCACGGCCTGGCGGGCGGACTACAACCAGAAGTACTTCGAGGACCTCTACTTCGGCACCGGCAAGAAGACGGAGTCGGTCAAGAAGTACTACGAGAAGCAGTCCTCCGGCCGCTACTCGGTCGAGGGCGAGGTGTCCGACTGGGTCAAGGTCCCCTACAACGAGGCCCGTTACGGCAACAACGCCTGCGGCGACACCAACTGCCCGAGCGTGTGGAACGTCGTCAGCGACGGTCTGACCGCGTGGGTCGCCCAGCAGAAGGCGGCCGGCAAGACCGACGCCGAGATCAAGGCGGACGTCAAGCAGTACGACCAGTGGGACCGCTACGACTTCGACGGCGACGGCGACTTCAACGAGTCCGACGGCTACATCGACCACTTCCAGGTCGTGCACGCCGGTGAGGACGAGTCCGCGGGCGGCGGCGTCCAGGGCACCGACGCGATCTGGGCCCACCGCTGGTACGCCTTCGGGACCGACGCCGGCGCCACCGGCCCCGCCGACAACAAGCTCGGCGGCGCGAAGGTCGGCGACACCGGCATCTGGGTCGGCGACTACACCGTCCAGCCGGAGAACGGCGGACTCGGGGTCTACGCCCACGAGTACGGCCACGACCTCGGCCTGCCGGACCACTACGACACCACCGGCGCCGGCGACAACTCCACCGGCTTCTGGACCCTGATGTCCTCCGGCTCCTGGCTCGGCACCGGCAAGAACGAGATCGGTGACCTGCCCGGCGACATGACCGCCTGGGACAAGCTGCAGCTGGGCTGGCTCAAGTACGACACCGCGAAGGCCGCGACGAACTCGTGGCACAAGCTGGGTGTCGCCGAGTACAACACGAAGCACAAGCAGGGCCTCGTGGTGGAGCTGCCCAAGAAGAAGGTCACCACGGAGATCGTGGAGCCCGCGCAGGGCGCCACGCAGTGGTGGAGCGGCAGCGGCGACAACCTCAAGAACTCGCTGACCCGTTCGGTCGACCTCACCGGCAAGAAGTCGGCGTCGCTGACCCTCGACGGCTGGTACGACATCGAGGCCAACTACGACTACCTCTACGCCGAGGTGTCGACCGACGGCGGCGCCAACTGGACCGCTCTCGACGGCACGGTGGACGGTCAGCCGATCCCGCGTGACGGCAGCGACAAGCCGGCGCTGACCGGCACGGTCGACGCGTACAAGAAGCTGGCGTTCCCGCTGGACGCCTACGCGGGCAAGAAGATCGACCTGCGCTTCCGCTACCAGACCGACGGCGGCGTGGCCCAGAAGGGCTTCGCGGCCGACAGCATCACCGTCACCGCCGACGGCGCGGCCGTCTTCTCCGACGACGCCGAGTCCGTGGACGCGGCCTGGAAGGCGAACGGCTTCGCCCGCATGGGCGCGTCCTTCACCAAGGACTACGCGCAGTACTACCTCGCGGAGAACCGCCAGTACGTCTCGTACGACAAGACCCTCAAGGTCGGCCCGTACAACTTCGGCTTCTCCACGACCCGTCCGGACTGGGTGGAGCACTACCCGTACCAGAACGGTCTGTTGATCTGGAAGTGGGACACCTCCCAGGCGGACAACAACACCAGTGTCCACCCGGGCACGGGTCTGCTGCTGCCGATCGACTCGCACCCGAAGGCCATGAAGTGGTCCGACGGCACGCTGATGCGCAACCGGATCCAGGCCTACGACGCGCCCTTCAGCCTCTTCGGCACGGACGGCATCAAGCTGCACAACGCGGACGTCGCGACGCGTGTCCCGTCGTCGAAGGGGGTGTCGGTCTTCAACGACCGGAAGAACACCTACTACGACGAGACGAACAAGACCGGCGGCGTCAAGATCACTGACACCAACACCAAGATCAAGATCATCAAGGAGGCGAAGGACGGCTCGACGATCGAGCTCGAGGTCGCCCCCGCAGCGAAGTAGAACGCGTCTTCGCAGCTCAGAGCATGATCGGCGGCGACCCCCTGGCGGGTCACCGCCGATCCGTGTTTAGGTGCGTCCTGTGGTTCTCTTATTGACACCGACCGGCACAACGACCGACACGGGGGTATGAACGCATGGCTGCAGGAGGATTCTGCAAGCTGCCGAACGGCACGGTGGTGGTGGCACTGAACCTGCCCAGCCCCGCCGCCGACGGCCCCGGCTCCGTCCGCGTGCTCGTCCACTCGGCCAACCGCGCCCGAGCCCTGACCAGGCTCCGCAACCTGGGCCTGCGGGCGGTCTACCTGCGCGGCAACGCCGCCCCGCCGACCCCCGACGAGATCACGGCCGTCCTCCACCACCCCGACGGCCTCATATGGCGCACGGCCCCGGACAACGGTGTCCTGCCCCCGGACCTCACCACGGAACTGTGGCGCCCGATCAGATCCCTCCTGAGACGCCCGACGGCCCAGACCTGACTCCGCGCCCCACCCACGCCCTCACGGCCTGGGAGCGGGCCCACGCCCGCCCGGACATGATCGGGCCGCTCCCACGGCCCACGGCCGGCCCCGCGAGCGCCGCGGCGCTCGCCCCGCTGTGGGGCATGGCCCCGCCCGGGGCGGCAGGGAGGCCCGGCGGCTCGCTGCCGCCAGCCGGATGGCACCTTGCCCGGTGGCACGCGGCCTCCCGCGAAGGACCCGGGCCGGGGTGGGCTCACCTAGGGCCTGTCGTTCGGATCAGGTCGCAGGAAACTGACGGTTCCTGGAAATCGCCGGTGAGCGGGGTCTGGTGCGTGCAGCTGCAAGGCGGAGGAGGGCGGCGATGCGGAGCATCGGCAACCGACGACAACGCGGCAGATGCGCGTGCCGGACCCCGCGTCTGCGGCGTGATCCAAACGACAGGCCCTAAGGGACGACCGGCTTCCCGGACAGCTCCACGCCCGCCTCGCGCAGCTCTTCCAGGGCTCGTTCCGTGGTCTCCTGGGAGACGCCCGCCGTGAGGTCGAGGAGGACCTGGGTGCGGAAGCCCTCCCGGGCCGCGTCCAGGGCTGTGGCGCGGACGCAGTGGTCCGTGGCGATGCCGACCACGTCCACCTCGGTCACGTCTCGGGAGCGGAGCCAGTCGGCCAGGTTCGTGCCGTTCTCGTCCGCTCCCTCGAAGCCGCTGTACGCCGCCGAGTACGCCCCCTTGTCGAACACGGCGTCGATCGAGCCGGAGGCGACCGCGGGGGCGAAGTTGGGGTGGAAGCCGACGCCCTCCGTGCCCGCGACGCAGTGCGCGGGCCAGGAGTGGACGTAGTCCGGGTTCGTGGAGAAGTGGCCGCCGGGAGCGATGTGGTGGTCGCGGGTGGCCACGACGTGCTGGTAGCCGGACCCGGCCGCCTGCCCGATCAGCTCAGTGACGGCGGCAGCCACATCGGCACCGCCGGCCACCGCGAGGCTGCCTCCCTCGCAGAAGTCGTTCTGCACATCGACGACGATCAAGGCGCGGCGCATGGTCGGTGTCCTTCGGCTATGAGGTCGGCAAGCCCGGCCGGTGAACTTCCGAGCCTATTGACAGAGGGGAGAGGGCGGGAGGGGGACGGGTCGGCGCATCGCGGCACACCGCATTAGCTACCCGAGGCGCCGTGCACGTACTCCGTGGGAAGGACGGGCTCCCCGCGCGAGAGCTGCGTGGCCGACATCGGGAGCCCCGCGCGCGCCGCCGTGTGCCGCTCGCGCGCCGCGTCCAGCGGCTCGCGCGCCACCACCTCACCGCCCTTGACCAGCTCCACCAGCAGCTGCCGGTCCGCGAGAGCGGCCGGCACCGGCCCCGTGCCGATCACCTCGGCCTCGGCCACCCCGTGCGCGTCCGGCCGTCGCGCGGCCCACTTGCGTCCGCCCACCGACGTCTTGCCCCCGGTCGACTTCTTCGCCACCGGCACCAGCGGTGCCTTCGGGTCGGTGGACTCGGCCCGCGCGACCAGCTTGTAGACCATCGAGGACGTCGGATGCCCGGAGCCGGTCACCAGCTGCGTACCGACGCCGTACGCGTCCACCGGCGCCGCCGCCAGCGAGGCGATCGCGTACTCGTCCAGGTCCGAGGTCACGACGATCTTCGTACCGGTCGCCCCCAGCTCGTCCAGCTGCTGCCGCACCCGGTGCGCCACCAGCAGCAGATCGCCGGAGTCGATCCGTACGGCCCCCAGGTCGGGGCCGGCGACCTCCACGGCCGTGCGGACCGCCTCGGCGACGTCGTAGGTGTCGACGAGCAGGGTCGTGCCCCGGCCCAGCGTGTTCACCTGGGCCTGGAAGGCGTCCCGCTCGCTGTCGTGCAGCAGGGTGAAGGCGTGCGCGGAGGTGCCGACGGTCGGGATGCCGTAGCGGAAACCGGCGGCGAGGTCGGAGGTGGTCGCGAAGCCGCCGACGTACGCGGCCCGGGAGGCCGCCACCGCCGCCAGCTCGTGCGTGCGCCGGGCGCCCATCTCGATCAGCGGCCGGTCACCGGCGGCCGACGACATGCGCGAGGCGGCCGCGGCGATCGCCGAGTCGTGGTTGAGGATCGACAGGATCACGGTCTCCAGCAGCACGCACTCGGCGAACGTGCCCTCCACCCGCATGATCGGCGAGCCCGGGAAGTACACCTCGCCCTCGGGGTAGCCCCAGATGTCCCCGCTGAAGCGGTAGCCGGCGAGCCAATCGAGGGTCCGCTCGTCCACGATCCCCCGCTCGCGCAGGAAACCGAGGACGGCCGGGTCGAAGCGGAAGTTCTCCACCGCGTCCAGCACCCGTCCGGTGCCGCCCACGACGCCGTAACGGCGCCCGTTCGGCAGCCGCCGGGTGAAGACCTCGAACACGCTCCGCCGCTCGGCCGTGCCCGCTTCGAGCGCGGCCCGCAGCATCGTCAGCTCGTACTGGTCCGTGAAGAGCGCCGTCGAGGGAACGTCCACCGGCAGCCCAAGGTCCGCTGTGTTCATGGCGAAATCGTACCCCCATTTCGTCAGTCTGACGATTTGCATCAAGGCTCAGTGCCCGCAAGCCCGTTTGTGCGACTACCCCCCTCGGGTGGCAGCATGGGCATGTGACGTCACCCGCACCCCTGGAGATCGAACGCACCGAGTCGGCGGAGGAGGTTTTCGCCGTCCCCGAGCCGGACCTCCCCTGGGTCACCATCGTCCACAACGACCCGGTCAACCTCATGAGCTATGTGACGTACGTCTTCCAGACGTATTTCGGCTACTCCAAGGACAAGGCCACCAAGCTCATGATGGACGTCCACCACAAGGGCCGGGCGGTCGTCTCCAGCGGCAGCCGCGAGGAGATGGAGCGCGACGTGCAGGCCATGCACGGCTATGGCCTGTGGGCCACTCTCCAGCAGGACCGCAAGTAGCCAGCAGCCCGCCCAGCAGCGAAAAGGCGTTCATGCCCGGAACCTTCGAACCGCTTCCCGGCGGCGGCGCGGCCGTCGCCCTCGACGACGTCGAGATCTCCATCATCCGGTCGCTGGCCGTCCAGCTCCTGGAGCTCATCGGCCCCGGCCCCGCCGAGGACGCCCCCGACGACCCGCTCGCCGAGCTGTTCGCGGACGGTCCGAGCGAGCCGCCGTCCGACCCGGTGCTCAAGCGGCTCTTCCCGGACGCCTACAGCGACCCGGAGCAGCCCGCCTCGCCCCGGGACGCCGAGGAGCAGCGAGCGTACTCCTCCGAGTTCCGCCGCTACACCGAGAACGACCTGCGGGCCGGCAAGCGCGACAGCGCCCTCGCGGTGATCCGCTCCCTGGACGCGCTCTCCTCGGCCTCGGCCGGTGAGGGCGGGGCCGTGCTGAAGCTGTCGCCGGGGGAGTCCCAGCAGTGGCTGGGCGCGCTGAACGATCTGCGGCTCGCGATCGGCTCGCGGCTGGAAATCACCGACGAGGAGGACAGCGACCTCCTCTATCGCCTCCCGGACGAGGACCCGCGCAAGCCGATGGTGATGGCCTATCTGTGGCTGGGTGGACTCCAGGAGACGCTGGTCGGAACGCTCATGCCCTGATCAGTGCAGGTTTTGTGACCGGCGGGTGATCGAGCGGTGTTCGCTCATAGGACACTCAAATCCGGATAACGATCACGTTACCGCGCCCGCCTTCTATGCCGTCTTCGGCAGCGCTTTGTCCGGTTCTCCCTGTGCGGTGCGTCACAAATCAGCCATGTGATCAATGTTGCGGCCGTGATAAATCTTCACGACCGCCCGGCCGACACCACCCGAATGTCCGGCCGGGTGCGCCACCGAGCCGGCAACCGTCGGCCAGGCACGAGCGGCCTTCCGAGGCCGGCTCAGCTCCATCATTCCGGGGGGATCGAGACCCGATCCGAGGCCGACGCAGGTCCGGATCGGCATGGAGAAAGGCGCACCACACATGACCTCTGCGCAGGTCGACACGGAAAACGTCCCCGAAGAGGGGTATGAGCGCGGACTCGGCAGCCGCCAGGTCCAGATGATCGCCATCGGCGGCGCCATCGGCGTCGGCCTGTTCATGGGTGCCGGAGCGAACATCGCCAAGGCCGGCCCCAGCATCATCCTCATGTACGCCCTCGCGGGCGTCGTCATCTTCTTCATCATGCGGGCCCTGGGCGAACTGCTCCTCTACCGGCCCGTCTCCGGCTCCTTCGCCGAGTACGCCCGCGAGTTCCTCGGCCCGTTCTTCGGGTTCGTCACGGGCTGGACGTACTGGCTCATGTGGGTGGTCACCGGCATGGCCGAGCTCACGGCCGCCGCGATCTACATCCACTTCTGGTTCCCGGAGATCCCGCAGTGGGTCAGCGCCCTGGCCTTCCTGGTGGTGCTCTTCGGTGTGAACCTGATCTCCGTCAAGATCTTCGGCGAGGTCGAGTTCTGGTTCTCGATGATCAAGGTCACGGCCATCATCGGCATGATCGTCATCGGCCTCGGCGTGCTCACCCTCGGCTTCTCCGACGCCGGTGACACCGCCACCGTCTCCAACCTCTGGTCGCACGACGGCTTCTTCCCGAACGGCATCGGCTCCAGCCTGATGACGCTCCAGGGCGTCATGTTCGCCTACCTCGCCGTCGAGCTCGTCGGCGTCACCGCGGGCGAGTCCGAGAACCCCGAGAAGACCCTGCCCAAGGCCATCAACACCCTGCCCTGGCGCATCATCGTCTTCTACGTCGGTGCCCTGCTGGTGATCCTCTCCGTCGTCAAGTGGACCGACTTCTCCGCCGGCGAGAGCCCGTTCGTCCACGCGTTCGGCGAGATCGGTATCCCCCTCGCCGCGGGCATCGTCAACTTCGTGGTGCTCACCGCGGCCCTGTCGTCCTGCAACTCCGGCATGTACTCCACCGGCCGGATGCTGCGCGACCTCGCCGCCAACAGCGAGGCCCCGAGCGCCTTCGGCAAGCTCAACGCCCGCAAGACCCCCGCCGTCGGCATCACCGTCTCCGTGGCGCTCATGGGCATCGGCGTCGTCCTGAACTACGTCGTCCCGGAGAAGGCGTTCCTCTACGTCACCTCCGTCGCCACCGCGGCCGGCATCTGGACCTGGATGATGATCCTCGTCAGCCACATCCGCTACCGCGCCGCGGTCGACGCGGGCCGGCTGCGCGCCTCGTCGTTCCCCGCCCCCGGCGGAGCGCTCTTCAGCTGGGTCGCGCTCGTCTTCCTCATCGGCGTGACGTTCATGATCGCGTACGACAAGGACGCGCGGATCTGCCTGTACGTCGCGGCCGGCTGGGCCGTCGCCCTCGGCATCGGCTGGGCGGTCCTCAAGAGCCGCAACCCGCAGATCGCCGAGCGCCGCGACCCGGACCTCGAAAAGGTCGGCTGACACCCGCCCCGGACGCCCAGCGGCGGGGAGTACTCGTGGCACTCCCCGCCGCTGCCGCTCAGGGCGTCCGGCATATGGGCCGTTCCGTACCAACCCTCGGTACGGAACGGCCCTTCTGCTTATCCTGACCAGCATGCTGACCCTCACCCAGGCCCTCGTCGACCAGATCGTCGCCCACGCGCGCAAGGACCACCCCGACGAGGCGTGCGGCGTGGTCGCGGGCCCGGCGGGCTCGGACCGCCCCGAGCGCTTCATCCCGATGCTGAACGCGGCGATGTCGCCCACGTTCTACGAGTTCGACTCCGGCGACCTGCTCAAGCTCTACCGCGAGATGGACGACCGCGACGAGGAGCCGGTCATCATCTACCACTCCCACACGGCGACCGAGGCCTACCCCTCCCGCACCGACATCTCCTACGCGAACGAGCCGGGCGCCCACTACGTCCTCGTCTCCACCGCCGACACCGACGGGGCCGGTGAGTTCCAGTTCCGCTCGTTCCGTATCGTCGAGGGCGCGGTCACGGAGGAAGAGGTCCAGGTCGTCGAGGCGTACTGAGCAGGCCTGAAGCAAGCCCCTGAACAAGCCCTGAGCAGCGCGGTCTCACTCCCCGGCCCGGAACCGTCCGCGATGTGGGATCACATTCCAGTACCCGGACCGGGAATCGATACGATGACCCCATGGTTTTCGATGACGTGAGCGACAAGACGCCGGGCGAGCTGCTCGTGGCGCGGCTGCACGTCGACCTGTGCAGGCTCGCCAGCGCCATCTGTTGACGCAGGTCCCTGCCGCCGTACGGCCGTGAGCCGTGGCGCTGCACACACGTACTACCCCGGCTGTTCCTGCGCTGCCGCGCGCCCCGACCGACTACTCCCGACAGGAGCCCTGAAGCCATGGCCATCGAGGTCCGCATCCCGACCATCCTCCGCACGTACACCGACGGTCAGAAGGCGGTGGAGGCCAGCGGTGACACCCTCGCCGAGCTGTTCACCGACCTCGAGACCCGGCACGCCGGCATCCAGGCCCGCATCGTCGACGGCGACCAGCTGCGCCGCTTCGTCAACGTGTACCTGAACGACGAGGACGTCCGCTTCCTCGACGGCATCAACACCAAGCTGTCGGACGGCGACAACGTCACGATCCTGCCGGCCGTGGCCGGCGGCATGGTCTGATCAACGATGCGTTACGACTCACCCCTGGCCGCGGTAGGCAACACCCCCCTGGTGCGCCTGCCGCGGCTGTCGCCGTCCCCCGACGTCCGTATCTGGGCGAAGCTGGAGGACCGCAACCCGACCGGCTCGGTCAAGGACCGCCCCGCCCTGCACATGATCGAACAGGCGGAGAAGGACGGCCGCCTCACCCCGGGCTGCACCATCCTGGAGCCCACCTCGGGCAACACCGGCATCTCCCTGGCCATGGCGGCGAAGCTCAAGGGCTACCGCATCGTCTGCGTGATGCCGGAGAACACCTCGCAGGAGCGCCGTGACCTGCTGGCCATGTGGGGCGCCGAGATCGTCTCCTCCCCGGCCGCGGGCGGCTCCAACACCGCCGTGCGCGTCGCCAAGGAAATCTCGGCCGAGCACCCGGACTGGGTGATGCTGTACCAGTACGGCAACCCGGACAACGCGGGCGCCCACTACGCGACGACGGGCCCGGAGATCCTCGCCGACCTGCCCTCCGTCACCCACTTCGTGGCGGGCCTCGGCACCACGGGCACGCTCATGGGCGTGGGCCGCTTCCTGCGCGAGAACAAGCCGGACGTCCAGATCGTCGCCGCCGAACCGCGCTACGACGACCTGGTCTACGGCCTGCGCAACCTCGACGAGGGCTTCGTCCCCGAGCTGTACGACGCCTCCGTCCTCACCAGCCGCTTCTCGGTCGGCTCGGCCGACGCGGTCACCCGTACCCGGGAGTTGCTCCAGCAGGAGGGCATCTTCGCCGGCGTCTCGACGGGTGCCGCGCTGCACGCCGCGCTCGGCATGGGCCGCAAGGCCGTGAAGGCCGGCGAGCAGGCCGACATCGTCTTCGTCGTCGCGGACGGCGGCTGGAAGTACCTGTCGACGGGCGTCTACACGGCGGCCACGACGGAAGAGGCCATCGAGACGCTCCAGGGACAGCTCTGGGCGTGAGCCGAGGGCGGATCACACGCGAGGGCCGGAGTTCTCACTCCGGCCCTTTCGGTTCTCCGGGGAAGGCCGGGACGCCTCACCCAGCCAGATACCGCACCCGGTCCCACAGCGCCGGGTCCACCACCCCGACCCGGCGCCGGAAGCCCCACACCGGGACCTCCCGCAGCTCGTCCGTCTCCAGGAAGCTCGCGCGGCCCCTGGCATCGCCGACCGTGCCCGGTGGCAGCGGGATGACCCCGCCCCGCTCGTGCCGGAACCGTGTGGTGATCTTCGCGACGGTAGCCCGCTCCCCGCGCACCGCCAGCACCAGACACGGCCGGTCCTTGGTCCGCGCCTCGTCCTCGTAGGGCACGTCGGCCCACCAGATCTCCGCCGGTTGCGGCAGACCCGCCACCGCGGTGGCCGGTGCCGCCCGCCTGCCCCGCCGCACCGACGACCGGCGCCCCCAGCCGTCGACGAGCGTGGCGACGAGCGCGAGCAGTACCACCGCGGCGAGCGCCAGCCACCAGGACGTGTCCATACTGAGACGTTACCGGCGCCATCCCTCCCATGCGCCCAACCTCACAAGGATCACGCCCCGCCCTGCCGCCCGAACCGGTGACACCACAGGTGAGTTCGCCCACAACAGCCCTTGGCGGAGGAGCTACCGGAGGTTTTGCGCCTTACGCTCGACAAACCGCACGACCCCCGACGCCCCTACACAGACTTTCCCGCCAGCGGAGGTTTCTGCTTCATGAAGCTCACCGTCGTCGGCTGCTCGGGGTCGTTCCCGTCCGCGGAATCGGCCTGCTCGAGCTACCTCGTCGAGGCCGACGGCTTCCGGCTGCTTCTCGACATGGGCAACGGTGCCCTGGGCGAGCTGCAGCGCCACTGCGGTCTCTACGACCTCGACGCGATCTTCCTCAGCCATCTGCACGCCGACCATTGCATCGACATGTGCGCGTACTTCGTCGCGCGCTACTACCGCCACGAGGGCGGCCGCTGCGACCCGCTCCCGGTCTACGGACCCGAAGGCACGGAACACCGGCTGACCACCGCCTACGCGGACACCCCCTCCGCCTCCTCCATGAGCGAGGTCTTCGACTTCCACACGGTCAAGCCGTCCACCTTCGAGATCGGCCCCTTCACGGTGCACACCGAGCGGGTGGCCCACCCCGTGGAGGCGTACGGCATCCGCATCGAACACGACGGCAAGGTACTGACGTACTCCGGCGACACGGGCATCAGCCCCGCCCTGGACGAACTCGCCCGGGGCGCCGACCTGTTCCTGTGCGAGGCCGCGTTCACGCACGGCAAGGAGAACATCCCCGACCTGCACCTCAACGGCCGCGAGGCAGGCGAGACGGCCGCCCGGGCAGGCGCCCGGCACCTGGTCCTCACCCACATCCCGCCGTGGACGGACCCCCAGGTCAACGTCGCCGACGCCCGCGCGGTGTACGACGGTCCGGTGGACCTGGCCGCCCCGCGCCAGACGTACGAGGTCTGAACCAGGTCTACGCGCGCAAAGGCCCCGGAACCAGACGGTTCCGGGGCCTTCCTCGTGCGGAGCTCTACTTCGCCTCCGCCTTCTGCAGCTCGGCGAGTTCCTCGTCGGACTCGCGGCCCGGCGTCGGCAGGTTGAACTTGGTGATCGCGAAGCGGAAGACCACGTAGTAGACCGCCGCGAAGCACAGGCCGACCAGGACCAGGCCCCACGGGTTGGTCGCGATGCCCAGGTTCAGACCGAAGTCGATCGCGCCGGCCGAGAAGCCGAAGCCGTCCTTCATCCCCAGCGCCCAGGTCAGTGCCATCGACACACCCGTCAGCACCGCGTGGATCGCGTACAGCACCGGGGCGATGAACATGAACGTGAACTCGATCGGCTCGGTGACACCGGTCACGAAAGAGGTCAGCGCGAGGGAGAGCATCATGCCGCCGACGACCTTGCGGCGCTCCGGCCGGGCGCAGTGCACGATGGCGAGGCAGGCCGCCGGAAGGGCGAACATCATGATCGGGAAGAAGCCGGTCATGAACTGTCCTGCGGTCGGGTCGCCCGCAAGGAACCGGGCTATGTCACCGCTCTTGCCCTCGTACGTGCCCGCCTGGAACCAGGGGAAGGAGTTCAGCAGGTGGTGCATGCCGATCGGGATCAGCGCACGGTTGGCGACACCGAAGATGCCCGCGCCCACGGCTCCGGAGCCGACCAGCCACTCGCCGAAGTTGTGCAGCGCCGTGCCGAGGACCGGCCAGACGTAACCGAAGACGATGCCGATGACCAGGCCCGCGAAGGCGGACAGGATCGGAACCATGCGGCGACCGCCGAAGAAGCCCGCCCAGTCCGGCAGCTTGGTGCGGTAGAAGCGCTGGTAGAGCAGGGCGACCACGAGGCCCATCACCACACCGCCGAGCACCTTGGCGTCCACCGGCGCGTCCACCATGACGACCTTGCCGTCGACGGCCGTCGCCACCTGCGGCAGGTTCGGGTCGGTGAAGGTGGCGAGCACGTTCTTGAAGACGAGGTAGCCGACCACGGCCGCCAGGGCGGTGGAGCCGTCCGACTTCTTGGCGAAGCCGATCGCGATGCCCACGGCGAACAGCAGCGCCATGTTGTCCAGGATCGCGTTGCCGCCGGCGGCCATGAAGCTCGCGATCTTGGTGATGAAGGCGGGGAACGACTCCCGTCCCAGCATGTCGGTGTTGCCGAGGCGGACCAGGAGGGCGGCGGCCGGCAGCACGGCGACGGGCAGCATGAGGCTGCGGCCGATACGCTGCAGGACCGCCATCACCGCAGTCCCCTTCTTCGGGCTCGCGGGCGCGGCTGTGTCTGTGGACATGAACTTCCTCCATGGGGCACGGCGCCGCCCAGGAAGAGTTCGACGGGGGACGGCGGCGTCTCAAAAGGGGAGCGCGGTATCCACCGCGCGACCTCCACCAGTGAGTGGTGTAGACCAGTTGTAGCACGGTAGGCCGAACGAGTGGAACCCGCCATTTTCCACTCTCTGCGACGATCAAGCCCCGGCGTCCCCCGCCCCTACCATCACCCTTTGTCGTGAGGCGTGATCCTGGTGTAGACCAGTCGTGACAAGCGGTTCGGATCAGGGAGAACAGAGATGGCCAGCAAGGCTGAGAAGATCGTTGCCGGGCTCGGCGGCATCGACAACATCGAAGAAGTCGAGGGCTGCATCACCCGCCTGCGGACCGAGGTCGTGGACCCCGGCAAGGTCGACGAGGCCGCTCTGAAGGCCGCCGGCGCCCACGGCGTCGTCAAGATGGGCACCGCGATCCAGGTCGTCATCGGCACGGACGCCGACCCGATCGCGGCGGAGATCGAAGACCTCATTTGAATCCTCCCCTCCCTGATGGGAGGGGATTCCTGGCTCAGGCTGCCTCCTGGAGCGGCGCTCCAGGAGGTCTTGCCATCGGCGCCAGCCGGGTTGAGACCAGCCCGGACGAGCATCACGTGTGCGGAGTTCTTGTCCCGTGGGGACACGTATCCGCATGCGGTGCAGGTGTAGGTGCGCTCACCCAGCGGCAGGCGATGCTTGGCTCTCGCATCGCACTGCGCGCAGTCCATCGTGGTGTGCGCGGGGTGGACCAGGCGGATGTCCCGCCCGTGCTTGCGGCTCATCTCGATCAGAGCGGCCTTGGTGGCGCCGATGGCAGCGTCCGCGGCCTTACGGGCCATCGTGGACTTGGCCAGGAACCTCGGACGGAAATCCTCCACAGCGACGGCGTCATGCTCCCGGACCACCTTCTTGGCCCACTTACGGCCGGTGTCCTCGCGCTGCCTGGCGACCTTCTTGTACGCCTTGGCCCGCAGCTTCTTCGCCTCGCGGTAGCCCTTCGACGCCGGCTGTCCCTTCTTCGGCCTGCGTCGGGCCATCATCCGGTCGTACCGGGCCAGCCTCTGCCGGGCCTTGCGGCCGTGCCCGGCGTGCGGAAGGTCGTGCGCCTCGGACGTGGTGGTCGCGGTCTCCTTCACACCCCAGTCGACACCCAGTGCGCGGCCGGTCCTGGGCAGGGGCTGCACCTCGGCAGGCACCACGAACGAGGCGTACCAGTGCCCGAGGCTGTCCTGTAGACGCGCACCGAGGACGGCTCAGCGGGCAGTTCCCGCGACCACACCACCGCAACCACGATCCCGCCCGCCAGGTGCAGCCGGCCGTCCTTCAACCGGAAACCCCGCCGTCCTTGTGCGCTTTGGCACGGGCGCGGCCGAAGTCACGGATGACCTGCTGCTGGACAACCGACGAGCCCTCACGCAACCACGGCGTCGTCCTGCGGGCTTCGGCCAGCATTTTGTCCAGCTGTGCCGGGGCGCACGTCTGCTTCCTGCCACTCGCCACGTTGTGCAGGTGCACGGCCTTGGACTTGGCGACGCATTCGTTCCACACCCAGCGGCATCGGTCCCCCTCCGCCACCAGGGCAGCGCCGGCCGTGGACGACACACGCAGCCGGTACGTGAAGCGGGCATGCCCGACCTCCGCAACCGCCCCCACCTGCACCACCTCGCCCCCTGACAGCCCCGACCGGGACAGTGCCATCCCGTTCCCCGCGAAGGACCATACGTACGACAGCCGCACACACGTGCCCAGATCCCACTGACATCACCCAGACCGGCGATCACAAGCACACGCGTTCGCATCACCCCGGGCACCCCGCGCTCAGCACCGAATGCGGCGACGCTCCGCATCGCGACACCCCGATGCAATTCCTCCCCGGCGTGAACACCGGGGCCTCCTCACAAGAAACAGGTGAAGCGCCGGCCTCATCCCCGGCCGCACACCCTGAACGGGCCCCTCGCCACCCGCGGGAGGGGCCCCTTCCACAGGTGCGGCTAGGCCGTTTCTGACGGCTCTTGGACGGTGTCTCGAAGCCAGATGACGATCGCGGTGACGGTGAGGGTGCCGTTGAAGATGTAGTCGCGTTTGTCGTACCGGGTGGCCACCGCGCGGAACTGTTTCCACTTGTTGATGCACCGCTCGACTGCGTTGCGGCTGCGGTACTGAGTTTTGTCGAAGGCTGGGGCCCGGCCACCAAAGCGTCCGCGGCGCTTCCGGTGGGCCCGCTGGTCATCGGGCTGCGCGATGGTGGCCTTGATCCCGCGCCGCCGCAGGTAGGCGCGGTTGTCGCGGCTGGAGTACGCCTTGTCGCCGCGCACCCGGTCCGGCCGGCTGCGCGGGCGGCCCATACCGCGCCGCTGGATGCGCAGGCCGTCCAGCACCGGGGCGAACATCGGGCTGTCACCCCGCTGACCGGGCGAGGTCAGCCAGTGCAGCGGGCGGGCCCGGTCGTCGGAGAGCAGATGGACCTTGCTGGTCAGCCCGCCCCGTGAGCGTCCCAACGCCTCCCGCCCATCTGCCTCCTCACGCGCCCCGCCCCCTTTTGCGGGTAGTCGGCCGGGGGCTTGCGCGGTGCCCCGGCTGCGTGCTGATGCGCCCGGCAGGAAGTCGAGTCGATGTTCACCGCCCACTCTTGTCGGGCAAGCGCCCCGTCCGGGTCGCCGGCATCCGCCTCGATCTGTAACTCGCGCAGGATCGCCCTCCAGGTGCCGTCGGCCGACCAGCGGCGATGACGCTCGTAGACGGTTTGCCAGGGACCGTACCGTTCCGGCAGGTCCGGCCAGGGCACCCCCGTCCGGGCCCGGAACAGCACCCCATTGATCACCCTGCGGTGATCCGCCCACTGCCCACCCGGCCTGCCGTTACCGGGCAGGAGAGCTTCGATCTTCCGCCACTGCGCGTCCGTGAGCTCGTGTCGCCGCACCATACGAGCGTCCTGCCCGGCTGACCACGAGATCCACCCAGCCAACAAGAGCCATCAGAAACGGCCTAGGCTCAGCGGCATGTCTCGAATCGACGGCCGCACCCCCCAGCAGCTCCGCCCGATCACCATCGAACGTGGCTGGAGCAAGCACGCCGAAGGATCCGTCCTCGTCTCCTTCGGCGACACCAAGGTCTTCTGCACCGCCTCCGTCACCGAAGGCGTCCCGCGCTGGCGCAAGGGCAGCGGCGAAGGCTGGGTCACCGCCGAATACTCCATGCTGCCCCGCTCCACCAACACCCGCGGCGACCGCGAATCCGTCAGGGGCCGCATCGGCGGCCGCACCCACGAGATCTCCCGCCTCATCGGCCGCTCGCTGCGCGCCGTCATCGACTACAAGGCACTCGGCGAGAACACCATCGTCCTCGACTGCGACGTCCTCCAGGCCGACGGCGGCACACGTACGGCGGCCATCACCGGCGCCTACGTCGCCCTGGCCGACGCCGTCGCCTGGGCCCAGCGCAAGAAGCTCATCAAGGCCGGCCGCCAGCCCCTGACCGGCACGGTCTCCGCCGTCTCCGTCGGCATCGTCGGCGGCGTCCCCCTCCTCGACCTCTGCTACGAGGAGGACGTCAAGGCCGACACCGACATGAACGTCGTCTGCACCGGCGACGGCCGCTTCGTCGAGGTCCAGGGCACCGCCGAGGCCGAGCCCTTCGCCCGCGACGAACTGGGCGCCCTCCTCGACCTCGCCGTCGGCGGCTGCACGGAACTCGCCGCCCACCAGCGCACCGCGCTTGATACCGTCCTCGAAAAGTAAAGGGCGCACCAAGACAGATGCTCGGCGCGGGCAACCGCGCCGAGCATGCTCGCGTCTGAAGAGGTACGGGCGCACGGCTCATCCCTGTGCGCTCGGCCAGCCACACGGGCCGACCGGCCCGACCGACGAGAGGGACCGTTCCATGGCCGCGAGCCGCCGACGCCGCACCGCAGCCGTCGCCGCCACCCTGGCGGCCGTCGCGCTGACCGCCGGACTCACCACCGGCTGCGCCGCCGTCGACAAGGCGCTGGACTGCGTCCAGACCGCCGACGCCATCGCCGACAGCGTCACGGAACTCCAGCAGGCCGTGGACAACGCGGCCAACGACCCGACGCAGCTCGACAAGTCCCTCGACTCCATCGACAAGAACCTCGGCGAGATCGGCGACAAGACCGACAACACCGACGTCAACAAGGCCGTGGACGACCTCAACAAGGCCGTCGACAACGTCCGTACGTCGGTCAAGAACGGCGACGAGACCCCCGACATCAGCCCGGTCACTGACGCGGCGGGCGAACTGACGAAGGTCTGCACGCCGTAGCGCCGCGCCGGCTGGGCCGGGCGGTCTCGTCTGCCGGGTTTCTGCCGGTGGCCGACCGCGGGTTCGTCGTGGTCGGCCGCGCAGTTCCCCGCGCCCCTGACGGGGTGATACTGGGGGCCATGACCCGCCTGATCCTTGCCACCCGTAACGCCGGGAAGATCACCGAACTCCGTGCGATCCTCGCCGAAGCCGGCCTGCCCCACGACCTCGTCGGCGCCGACGCCTACCCCGACATTCCCGACGTCAAGGAAACAGGCGTCACCTTCGCGGAGAACGCGCTCCTCAAGGCCCACGCCCTGGCCCAGGCCACCGGCATCCCGGCCGTCGCCGACGACTCGGGCCTGTGCGTGGACGTCCTCAACGGCGCCCCGGGCATCTTCTCCGCCCGCTGGTCCGGCACCCACGGCGACGACAAGGCCAACCTGGACCTGCTCCTCGCCCAGCTCTCGGACATCGCCGACGACCACCGCGCCGCCCACTTCGCCTGCGCGGCGGCACTGGCCCTGCCCGACGGCACGGAACGCGTCGTCGAGGGCCAACTCCGCGGCACCCTCCGCCACGCCCCGTCAGGCTCGGGCGGCTTCGGCTACGACCCGATCCTCCAGCCGGAGGGGGAGTCGCGCACCTGCGCGGAACTGACCCCCCAGGAGAAGAACGCGATCAGCCACCGGGGCAAGGCGTTTCGGGCGTTGGTGCCGGTGGTGCGGGAGCTGTTGGGCTGAGGTGCGTGAGAGGGGCCGCCCAGCCCGGGCAGCCCCTCTGCGCGTGTGCGGCCGGTGGGACTCGAACCCACACGGGTGTGAACCCACTGGGACCTAAACCCAGCATGACTGCCAAATTCCATCACGGCCGCTCAAAAACGGTCATCGCGCTCGACCGAATAGCGTTCAGTGTACGGGTAGGGCAAGTTGGGCGACGAGAGGTGCCCTCGCCTTCTGGTGGCACCACGTCTCAGTCAGCGCGTGACAGTTGGGGCAGAGGTAGATCTGTTGGTCCGTCCCGTATCCGAAGGCAGGACGATCAGCACTCGGTGAGAGATGGGCTCGGGAGCCGGGTGCTCCCGAGCCGCCCACGTTCTGCGCTTGAAATGGCTCGTGTCGAGTCCATGCGCCCGCCCGAAAACGGAGCGGCTCGTACCGGGCCTTCCCGGTACGAGCCGCTCCAGAAGAATCGGCGAAGCCTCAGATCCCCAGATCCTTGATGATCTTGGCCACGTGGCCCGTCGCGCGGACGTTGTACAGGGCGCGCTCGACCTTGCCCTCCTCGTCCACGACGATCGTGGAGCGGATGACGCCCATGTAGGTCTTGCCGTAGTTCTTCTTCTCGCCGAAGGCGCCGTAGGAATCCAGGACCTGCTTGTCCGGGTCGGCGAGGAGGGTGACCTTCAGGGACTCCTTGTCGCGGAACTTGGACAGCTTTTCCGGCTTGTCGGGGGAGATGCCGATGACGTCGTAGCCCGCGCCCGTCAGCAGCTCCAGGTTGTCCGTGAAGTCGCAGGCCTGCTTGGTGCAGCCGGGGGTGAGGGCGGCCGGGTAGAAGTACACGATGACCTTGCGGCCCTTGTGGTCCGCCAGGGACACCTCGGTGCCGTCGGCGTCGGGCAGGGTGAAGGCGGGGGCCACGTCCCCCGGCTGAAGTCGCTCGCTCATCCGGCCAGCGTAACCGGGGGTCGGGAGAGTGCTATGAGCCGTGGAGCTGACAGACTGTCCGGCACAGGCTTTATACCGACTTCGGAGGCGACACGGTGGCGGACACGGCGGACACCAGGACCCCGGCGCAGATCGAGGCGGACATCAGGCGCCGCCGCGAGACCCTGGCCGAGACCCTCGACGAGATCGGGGTGCGGGTACACCCGAAGACGATCGTCGGGGACGCCAAGGCCAAGGTCGCGTCCAATATCGATCACACCCTCGGACGGGCGTACGTGGGGGTCAACCGGGCCGTCACCGATGTGCGCGCCCGGTTCGTCGGCGAGGACGGGGCGCCGCGCCTGGAGCGCGTCGTGCCGGTCGCCCTCGTGGTGGTCGGTGTGGTCGGGCTGCTCGCCCTCGGCACGCGGCGGCGCAAGGGCTGACCCGACTGCGTACGTTCGCGGCGAAGACAGGTAGGTTTCAGGGCGTGAGCGCCAAGAGAAACGACAGCACGCACCCGGACAAGCTGCCCATCCGGATGCTGCACGACCGCGTACTCGTGCGGCAGGACACCAGCGAGGGCGAGCGGCGTTCGGGCGGCGGCATCCTGATTCCCGCCACGGCGGCGGTCGGCCGGCGCCTCGCCTGGGCCGAGGTCGTGGCGGTGGGGCAGAACGTGCGGACCGTGGAGACGGGTGACCGGGTTCTGTTCGACCCGGAGGACCGTGCCGAGGTCGAGGTGCGGGGTATCGCGTACGTGCTCATGCGCGAGCGTGATCTGCACGCCGTGGCCGCGGACCGGTTCGAGGGCTCGGAGGACTCGACGGGTCTCTACCTGTAGGTCTCAGAAGCAGACGAAGGGGCCGGTGACCGTTGTCACCGGCCCCTTCGCCATGACTTTGCTACGTTGGAGGGACCCGACGAGACGCGCCGTACCGGGACCAAGGCAAAGACGACGCACCTTCACCGTCAGCCTGTCTCCCGGAGGTGCCCGTCATGGCCTGGGTTCTGCTCGTCGTCGCCGGTCTGCTCGAAGTCGGGTGGTCGATCGGTATGAAGTACACCGACGGCTTCACCCGCCCCCTCCCCAGCCTGCTCACCGGCGCCGGAATCGTCGTCAGCATGCTGCTGCTGTCCCAGGCGGCCAAGACCCTGCCCATCGGTACCGCCTACGGCGTGTGGGTGGGGATCGGCGCGGCCGGGGCGGCGGTGGTCGGTATGGCCGTGCTGGGGGAGCCCGCCACCGCCGCCCGGATCTTCTTCGTGTGCCTGCTGCTGGTCGCCGTGGTGGGGCTGAAGGCGACCTCAGGTCACTGATCCGACCTGACCGGCCCGGCCTATTCGCGGCGCGTGCCCTGTGGGACGAAGCCCCAGCCGGGGCCCGTGGGAGCGCCGCCCGCACCGCCGTCGGCCGTGCCTCCGCCGTCCGTCGTGCCGCCGTCGGCCGCGCCGCCCTCCGTCGTGCCGCCGTCGCCGGTTCCGCCGTCCGCGGTGCCGCCGCCGGTCGGGGACTCGCCTCCTGTGCTGCCGTCGGTGGTGCCGCCGTCGGTCTGGCCCTGGGTCTGGCCCTCGGGCGTGCTCGGGGTCTGGCCGGGTGTCTCGGTGCCGGTCTCCTGGCCGTCGGGGGACGAGCTGGCGCCGTCGGTCGTGCCGCCCGTCGTCGGATCGACGGGAACCTCGGGGCTGGGGGCCTCGGTGACGTCGGAGCCCGGCTGGAGCCTGAGGTCGAAGTCGGTGACCGGCTTGCCCTCGAGGGCGTCCTGGGTGAACTGGGTCCAGATCTCCGCGGGCGGTCCGCCGCCGTTGACGCGGTCCAGGCCCATCGCCCCGTACAGCGACTTGTGGGCGGCGGTGACCGGGTCCTGGCCCATGACGGAGACGACCGTGGCGAGCTCGGGGGTGTAGCCCGCGAACCAGGCCGCCGTGTCCTCCTCGGCGGTGCCGGTCTTGCCGGCGACGGGGCGGCCCGCGGCCTGTGCGGCGGAGGCCGTGCCGTTCTGGACGACGCTCTGCAGCATGGAGGTGGTGGTGTCGGCGGCCTCGCGGCTCACGGCCTGCCGGGTGCGCCGCTCGGGCAGCTCGATGGGCGTGCCCTCCTTCATGACCTTGTCGACCATCGTGTACGTGCCGTGCCGGCCGTGGTTGGCGAGCGTGGCGTACGCCTCCGCCATCTCGAGGACGCTGGCGGTGGCCGTGCCGAGTGCGATGGCGGGGCCGTCGGCGAGGTCCGGAGTGGTCTCGGGGACGCCCAGGTCGATCGCGGTCTGCTTGACCTTCTGGGGGCCGACGTCGGCCGCCATCTGCGCGTACACCGAGTTCACGGAGCTGTCGGTGGCCTCGGTGACGGTGATGGGACCGTAGGAGTGCTGGTCCTCGTTCTCCGGGTTGTACGGGTCGCCGGCCCAGCCCTGGACGACGCGCTTGTTGGTGCCGTCGTAGATCGTGTTCGGGGTGATCACACGGCCGTCCTGGGTCCGCGAGCCGTTCTCGACGGCCGAGGTGAACACGAAGGGCTTGAAGGTGGAGCCGACCTGGAAGTCCCTGCGGGTGGCGTTCGGGGTGTACTGCTTGACGTAGTCGACGCCGTTGTACATCGCGACGACCTTGCCGGTCTTGGGGTCGACGGCGGCGCCGCCCGCGCGTACGTACGAGTCGACCTTGTTGTTCTTCTTGTCCAGCTTGGACATGAGCTTGTCGTCGACGGCCTTCACGAAGGCGTCCTGCCGGCCCTTCTGCAGGGTCGTGGTGATGCGGTAGCCGCCGGCGTCGAGCTTGTCCTCGTCGATGATGTTGTTCTGGGTGAGGTAGTCCTTGACGATCCGGACGATGTAGCCGCGCTGCCCGGACATGCCGGTGGAGAGGGTGGACTCCTTCGGCATGGGGAACTTCATGCCGGCCCGCTTCGACTCGCTGAGCCAGCCCTTCGTGACCATGCCGTCCAGGACGTAGTTCCAGCGGGACTCGGCGGCCTTGCGGTTCTCCGGGTGGGCGACGACGTCGTACTGGCTGGGGGCGTTGACGAGCGCGGCGAGGTAGGCGGCGCGGGCCGGGTCGAGGTCGGTGGCGTCCATGCCGTAGTAGGCCTGGGCGGCGGCCTGGATGCCGTAGGCGTTGCGGCCGAAGTAGCTGGTGTTGAGGTAGCCCTCGAGGATGTGGTCCTTGCTCTGCTCGCGGTCCAGCTTGATGGAGATGAAGAACTCCTTGGCCTTGCGCGTGACGGTCTGTTCCTGGCGCAGGTAGTAGTTCTTCACGTACTGCTGGGTGATCGTGGAGCCGGACTGCTTGCCCTTGCCGAGGGCGGTGTTCCAGGCGGCGCGGACCATGGCCTTGGGGTCGACGGCGGACTCGGTGTAGAAGTCGCGGTCCTCGGCGGCCAGGATCGCGTGCTGGGCGTCCTTGGAGATCTGCGCGAGGGTGACGTTCTCCCGGTTGATCTCGCCGTCGCGGGCGATCACCGAGCCGTCCGCGTAGAGGTAGACGTTGGCCTGCTTGGTGGCGAGCGCGTTGGCCGGCGGGATCTGAACCAGCGAGTATCCCAGGAAGAAGCCGCCGATCAGCAGTATGACGACGATGATGAAGCCGCTGAGCGTCATGCGCCAGGTCGGGAACGCCCGGCGCCAGCCGGTCCGCTTGCGCTTCCCGCCGGCCATGGCCTGCGGCGCGCCGCTCGCCCCGCCCGCCCCGCTGCCCGGGTCGCCGACCGCCGGCAGCTGTGCCGTACCCGGACCGTCATCGGCCTGGGGGCGCGGCGCGCCCTGGGCGCTGTTCGTCCGGGCCTGGGCCGCGCCCGGGACGCCGCCCGTCCCGGCCCCGGCCGCGCCCGCGGCGCCGACGGCGCGGATCCGCACCGTGCCCGGGTCGTTGTCGGCCGGGGGTGGTGGCGTGCCCCGGTCTCCGGCCGCCTGGGCTCGGGGCGTGCCCGGTTCGCCGTCCGTCCTGGCCGATGGTGTGCCAGGGGCGGCGTCCTTCCGGCCTCGTGCCGCGCCCGCGGCGCCGACGGCACGGATCTGTACCGTGCCCGGGTCGTTGTCGGCCGGGGGCGGTGGCGTGCCCCGGTCGTCGTCGGCCTTGGCCCGGGGCGTGCCCTGGTCGCTGTGCGTCCGGGTCGGTGGGGTGCCCTGGGTGCCGTCCCCCTTGGCCCGTGGTGTGTCCGGTTCGCCGTCCCCCTCGGCCCGTGCGGGGCCCGGCTCGCGGTCCGTCCGGGGGCGTGGCGTGCCCGGGGCGTCGCCGGCGCGGTCCCGTGGCGTGCCCGGGGCGCCGTCCGGCTGCGGCTCTCTCGGTGCGCTCCCCGGTGTCGGCTGCTGCGGCTGAGGCTCGTCACTCATGTCGTGCACGGACTCCTGTTTCGCGTCGTACGTCGTTCCCGTACGTCTCTGCTCGCTCTTGCGCCCCTGTGATGAAGACTGTCCCATCCGGCGATCAGTTCCCTGATCGAGGGCCGTGTGGCGAGCCGTGTGGCGAGGCGGGCGGCGGGCGGGCGGACACACAGGCGTACGCGAAGTGAACGGCGCTACTCTGCACGCCCGTTCGAAATCGCGATCTTGCCTGCGCGAGACTCGCCTGAAGGGGACGCGACCGAAGATGCGACTGCTCGCCCTGGCCACGGGCGCCTCTGCCCACGCGGACGGAACGGATCGTACCGTCTGGGCCGGTGCCGACTGGAACGTCACGCCCCACGCGGACTGGGGCGGCGAGCACCACATCCAGACGTACAAAGAGGTCTCCACCATCACCGACCTGGCCAAGGACGGTCACTCGACGATCGGGATCATCTGGGAGAAGTGCAGCGGCCGGGCGCGGACCGACGCTTGACCGGACTCCGCGCGAAAACTCCTGGCCCGCGTGATCCCCGCCCACTAGGCTCCTGCGCTTCGGTGTCCGGAGGCGAGGAGGGCTGTGGATGTGGGCTCGGGACGGTTGTACGCGGCCGTCGCTGCGGGCGGCTTCAGGCGGTACGCGACCTATCGGGCGGCCACGGTGGCCGGGGTATTCACCAATACGGTCTTCGGCGTCATCCTCGTGTACACGTATCTGGCGCTGTGGGACGAGAAACCGCATCTCGGAGGGTACGACCAGGCCCAGGCCGTGACGTATGTGTGGCTGGGGCAGTGTCTCTACGCGACCCTGGCGATCCAGGGCGGGGGCGCCGAGAAGGACCTGATGGAGCGCATCCGCACCGGTGAGATCGCCGTCGACCTGTACCGGCCGGCCGATCTCCAGCTGTGGTGGCTGGCCGGCGACGTGGGGCGGGCGCTGTTCCAGATGCTGGGGCGGGGCGTGATCCCGTTCGTGTTCGGCGCGGTCTTCTTCCCCATGGCGCTGCCGACGTCGGTCACCCCCTGGGCGGCCTTCGTGGTCACGCTCCTGCTGGCGACGGTGGTCAGCTTCGCGATCCGCTACCTGGCGGCCCTGAGTGTGTTCTGGCTGATGGACGGCATGGGCGTCAACCAGGTCCTGATGATCACGGGCGTCTTCTTCTCGGGCATGGTGCTGCCGCTGAACGCCTTCCCGGGTGCGCTCGGCGAGGTCGTGCGGGTGCTGCCGTGGGCGGCGCAGATCCAGATGCCGGCGGATGTGCTGATGGGGGAGACCGACCCGCTGCGGGCGTTCGCCTTCCAGGCGGCGTGGGCGGTGGCGCTGCTGGCGGCGGGGCGGCTGATGCAGTCGGCCGCTACGCGGCGGGTGGTGGTGCAGGGTGGGTGAGCGCAATGCCCTGGCCGAGGGAGTGCGGGCCTATCGGCTGATCGCCGGGATGTGGGTGCGGTCCACCATGACCTACCGCACCTCCTTCGTCGTCACGGTGTTCGGCAACCTGATGATGACCGGCCTGGACTTCGTGGGAATCCTGCTGATGTTCTCGCAGGTCGACTCCCTCGGCGGCTGGTCGCTGCCCGAGGTCGCCTTCCTCTACGGGCTGTCGGTGACGTCCTTCGGGATCGCCGACCTGCTGCTCGGCTCGATGGACGTCCTGGGCGCCCGGATGCGCGACGGCTCGTTCGACACGCTGCTGGTGCGGCCCGCGCCGGTGCTCGCCCAGGTCGGAGCCGACCGCTTCGCGCTGCGCCGCCTGGGCCGGATCACCCAGGGCGCCGTGGTGCTGTGCTGGGCGCTGCTCTCGGTGGACGTCGACTGGAGTGCGACGAAGGTGCTGCTGATCCCGGTGATGGTGGTCAGCGGCGCGGCGATCTTCTCGGCGGTGTTCGTGGCGGGCGCGGCCTTCCAGATCTTCGCGCAGGACGCCGCCGAGGTGCAGAACGCCTTCACGTACGGCGGGACCACGCTGCTGCAGTATCCGCCGAGCGTGTTCGGGAAGGACCTGGTGCGCGGCGCGACCTTCATGGTGCCGCTGGCCTTCGTCAACTGGGTTCCGGCCGCCCATGTGCTGGGGCGGCCGTACCCCATCGGCCTGCCGCCCTGGGCGGCGTTCGCCTCGCCCCTGGTGGCGGTGGCCTGCTGCGCGCTGGCGGGGGCGGCGTGGCGGGCGGGGCTTCGTTCCTACCGGAGTACAGGGAGTTGAGGTGACCGAAGTGGACAGCGGCTTCATCGAACTCGACGGTGTCGAGAAGGTCTTCGACGTACGTAAGAAGACCGGTTTCATGAAGCGGGAGCGGCGGCAGGTCCGGGCCGTCGACTCGATCTCCTTCCGCGTGGAACGCGGCGAGATGGTCGGCTACATCGGCCCGAACGGCGCCGGCAAGTCGACCACGATCAAGATGCTGACCGGCATCCTCACCCCGAGCGCCGGCCGGCTGCGGGTCGCGGGCATCGACCCCTCCCGCGAACGCACACGGCTCGCGCACCGCATCGGTGTGGTGTTCGGGCAGCGTACGACGCTGTGGTGGGACCTGCCGCTGGTCGACTCCTACCGGCTGATGCACCGCATGTACCGGATCCCGGACGCCCGTTACCGCGAGAACCTCGACCGCCTGGTCGAACTCCTCGACCTGGGCGACCTGCTGGACGTGCCGGTCCGTCAGCTCTCCCTGGGCCAGCGGATGCGCGGCGACATCGCGGCGGCCCTGCTGCACGACCCGGAGGTGCTGTATCTCGACGAGCCGACCATCGGTCTCGACGTCGTCTCCAAGTCCAAGGTGCGGGAGTTCCTGCGGGAGATGAACGCCGAGCGCGGCACGACGGTGCTGCTGACCACGCACGACCTGCAGGACATCGAGCAGTTGTGCAAGCGGGTGATGGTCATCGACCACGGACGCATGATGTACGACGGTCCGCTCGCCGGGCTGCACGAGGCGGGGGAGAGCGAGCGGACGCTGGTGGTGGACTTCGAGCGGGAACTGCCCCCGATCGACGCCCCGGCACCCGCCCGGGTCGTCCGGGTGGACGGGCCGCGGCAATGGCTGGCGTTCCCGGCCGCGGAGTCGGCGGCGCCGCTGGTGGCGCGGATCGCGGCGGAGTACCCGCTGGTCGACCTGTCGGTGCGGGAACCGGACATCGAGGCGGTGATCGCGAAAATGTACGCGGAACAGGCCGGCCGTGCGACCGCGTAGTGCCCGGGACCGGTAACTCGTAGGCTGCTGTACATGACCGACGACGCAGTCCCGGACCTCCGCGCCTCCGACGCCGACCGTGAACGGGTCGCCGGCATCCTGCGGGACGCCGTCGCCGAG
The DNA here is from genome assembly GCF_050937045.1 of Streptomyces sp. CA-179760. NCBI lineage: Bacteria > Bacillati > Actinomycetota > Actinomycetes > Kitasatosporales > Streptomycetaceae > Streptomyces > Streptomyces sp. CA-179760. Next base: position 3,721,946 of record NZ_JBNJLZ010000001.1, on the reverse strand, counting down.
GGACGCCTCGACATGGCGGAGTTCGAGGAGCGGCTGGACGCGACGTACCAGGCGCGGACTTACGGGGAACTGGTGCCGATCACCCGGGACCTGCCCGGCGCGGGTGTCGTGGTACCCGCCGTGTCGCTGAGCAAGGACCCCGCCACGGGATCGGACCCGGGTGCGAACTGGCCCGGGCGGATCGTCGGCGGCGAGGGGTCCTCGACGTGGGCCGTCGCCGTGATGTCCGGCTTCCAGCGCAAGGGGCACTGGACGATGCCCCGGCGGTTCACCTGCCTGGCCCTCTGGGGCGGCGGGGAGATCGACCTGCGCGAGGCGAGCTTCGCGGACCGCGAGGTCGAGATCAACGCGATCGCGATCATGGGCGGGGTGGATGTCATCGTGCCGCCCGGCGTCGAGGTCGTGGTGCGCGGCATCGGGATCATGGGCGGTTTCGACCACCGCGAGGAGGGTGTGCCGGGGGAGCCCGGGGCGCCACGCGTGATCGTGACCGGGTTCGCCCTCTGGGGTGGCGTCGGGGTCCAGCGGAAGCTGACCCGGGCGGAGAAGCAGCGGCTCAAGGAGGAGCGGCGGCGGGAGAAGCTGGAGCGTCGGAGCAACGGCGAGTACTGAGCGTCGTCGGTCAGTACCCGGCGTCGTCCTCCTACAGCTCGGCCGGTGCGGACCCCTTCAGGGTCTCCAGGTCGAACTCCTCGGCCATCCGCGTGTACCCCTTGTCGCTGGGGTGCAGATGATCGCCCGAGTCGTAGTCGGCGCGCAGCCGGCGCGGGTCGTAGGGGTCACGCAGCGCCTGGTCGAAGTCGGCCACCGCGTCGTAGACCCGGCCCGCCCGGATCTCGGCGTTGATCTGCTGCCGGACCTGCTCCCGCGGGTCCGTGTAGCCGCGGTGCCCGTAGAACGGCATCAGGGTCGCGCCGACGACCTTCATACCGCGTGCGTGGGCCTGGCCCACCATCGTGCGCAGGCCGGCCAGGATCGCGTTCGGGTCGGCGAGCCGCGGGTTGCGCAGGATGTCGTTGACGCCGAGGTCGATGACGACGACCTTGGCGTTCGTGCGCTCCAGCACGTCCCGCCCGAAGCGGTTGAGCCCGCTGGGGTTGTCCGCCGGGCGGCCCAGCCCGTCCGTGAGGACGCGGTTGCCGCTGATGCCCTGGTTGACCACGCTGTAGCGGGGCAGGTCCCGCCCGGCGGCGATCTCCGCGCGCAGCCGCTCGGACAGCACGTCGGTCCACCGGTTGTTGGCGCCCGCTGTGGAGGTGATGCCGTCGGTGAGGGAGTCGCCGAGGACGACGACCGTGCCGTCGGACTCGTTGCTCAGCACGTCCAGCGCCGTCAGGTAGCGCCAGGACGAGCTGCGCTCGACGTACGGCGTGCCCGTCGTGTCCTGGGCCTGGTCGCCCTCGGCGACGTAGGAGGTCTGCCGGGCGTGCCGGTGGTACGTCACCGGGCCCGAACTGCTCGGCGAGTACGTGGTGATCAGCACATCGGTGTCGCGGGGGACGACGATGCGCACGGCGTCGCTCATGACCTGGCGGCCGGGCGGGATGATCACCGTGGGGCCGCCGTTGAAGGTCAGCTGCCGCATGGTGTCCGAGAGCGCGGCGGGCGTATTGCTGGCCGCAGCCACGGCGATCGAGGCCCGGGTGATGTTCAGCGGCGACTGACCGTAGAGATTGGACAGCGTCACGCGGGCACTCGTACCCCCGACGCTGGTGTGGACGACGTTGCGTACCGAACGGTCCGCCATGCCGGTCGTCTCGGTGCCGGGCTCGGCGCCCGCCGGTGAGGTGGACCAGGTGCCGACCCAGGTGCCGGTGGAGGCGGGGGCGGCGGAGTTGTTCGGAAGACGGCCGTCTGCCCGGGTGTTCCGGGTCTGCGCGCCGTCGTCGGTCGCCACTCCGACATATATGGCGGCGGAAAGGGCCACAATCGCTGCGACGATCGCCGCGAGCAGGGCGTAACCACGACCCCGGGTCATGCTGTTCAGTTCTCCTCAGGCGATGGGAGCCCAAGGCTCCGATCTGATGTGCCCATGATGCGTCATGGGCCGGGGGAAGCTGACAGGACCCCTGGCATTACCCCTTCCGACAGACGCCGGGAACTCCTGTTCCGTTCCAGGAGTCGGTCAGGAAGGGACAATGTGTGCGGGATCACCAAGCGGGTGGAGCGGATGGAACAGATGAAAGTGGAAGAAAAGGGTGACGTCGAGGGGCAGCATGCCCGCCCCGGCGTCGCCGTGAACCGTGCGATGACGAGCTTCAGCCCGGCGGACCAGGAGAAACAGCGCGGCGTACGCCGGATGAAGCTCACCGCCACGGGTCTCCTGATCTTCGTGGCCGTCGTCTACATCCTGGCCAAATGGGCCCAGAACTCCGGCGCCGGCCCCTGGGCGGGCTATGTCGCCGCCGCCTCCGAGGCCGGCATGGTCGGCGCGCTCGCCGACTGGTTCGCCGTCACCGCCCTCTTCCGCCACCCCCTCGGCATCCCCATCCCGCACACCGCGATCATCCCCACCAAGAAGGACCAGCTCGGCGTCTCCCTCGGCGAGTTCGTCGGCGAGAACTTCCTCTCCGAGGCCGTCGTACGGCAGCGGCTGCGCGCCGTCGGCATCGGCAGCCACCTCGGCGCCTGGCTCGCGGTCCCCGAACACGCCGACCGGGTCACGGCGGAGCTCTCCACCGCCCTGCGCGGCGCCCTGACGGTCCTGCGCGACTCCGACATCCAGGCCGTCGTCGGCGAGGCCATCACGCGGCGCGCCAACGCCCAGGAGATCGGCCCCGGCATCGGCAAGATGCTGGAGAAGGTCGTCGCCGACGGTGGCCACAAACGCGTCGTCGACCTCGTCGTCACCCGCGCGCACGACTGGCTGGTGCTGCACCGCGACGAGGTGATGGACGCCGTGGAGGGCGGCGCCCCCGGATGGACGCCGAGGTTCGTCGACCGGAAGGTCGGCGAGCGGGTCTACCGGGAGCTGCTGCGCTTCGCCACCGAGATGCGCGACATGCCCGCCCACCCCGCGCGCGGCGCCCTCGACCGCTTCCTCACCGACTTCGCCTCCGACCTCCAGTCCGACACCGAGACCCGCGCCCGCGTCGAGCGGCTCAAGGGCGAGGTGCTGGGCCGCGGCGAGGTCCAGGACCTCATCGCCAGCGCCTGGACGGCCGTACGGTCCATGATCGTCGCCGCGGCGGAGGACGAGCGCAGCGAGCTGCGGCTGCGCGTACGGTCCTCGCTGCTGTCGCTGGGCTCCCGGATGGCGGCCGAGCGCAAGGTGCAGGACAAGGTCGACAAGTGGGTGGAGGACGCGGCCGTCTACGTCGTCACCACCTACCGCAAGGAGATCACCTCCCTGATCACGGACACGGTGGCGAGCTGGGACGCCGAGCACACCACACGCAAGATCGAGGCGAACATCGGCCGCGACCTCCAGTTCATCCGGATCAACGGCACGGTGGTGGGATCGCTGGCGGGGCTGCTGATCTACACGATCTCGCACGCCCTGGGGCATGACGGGTGCGGGGTGCGGCGCGCCCGGGGCCTGACGTGCTCGGGGCGTAAGAGAAGCCGGTCAGGGCACTCGTTCGCCGTTCCGCTCGACGAGGAGGGGGCCCCATGACCACCGCGCAGGCCGGCACCGGCCGGACCATCACCACCGACATCCCGGCCCGCCTCGACCGCCTCCCGTGGTCGCGCTGGCACTGGACGATCGTGTTCGGCCTCGGCACCGTGTGGATCCTCGACGGCCTCGAAGTCACCGTCGTCGGCAACATCGCCAGCCGCCTGTCGGAGCCCGACAGCGGACTGCCCATCACCTCCGGCCAGGTCACCGGCATGGCGGCCGCACTGTATGTGGCCGGAGCCTGCATCGGCGCCCTGTTCTGGGGCCGCCTCACCGACAAGTGGGGCCGCAAGAAGCTCTTCATGATCACCCTGGCGGTGTATCTGGGGGCGACTGCGCTGACCGCCATCTCCTTCGACACCTGGTGGTTCTTCCTCTTCCGCTTCCTCACCGGCTTCGGCATCGGCGGCGAGTACGCGGCCATCAACTCCGCGATCGACGAGCTGATCCCCAAGGAGTACCGGGGCCGCACCGACCTGATGATCAACGGCAGCTTCTGGCTGGGCGCGGTCGGCGGCTCCCTGCTGTCGATCGTCGCGCTGGACACCGACATCTTCGCGGCGAACGTCGGCTGGCGCCTCACCTTCGCGCTCGGCGCGGTCCTGGCCCTGGTGATCCTGCTGGTCCGCCGGCACGTCCCGGAGAGCCCCCGCTGGCTGCTGATCCACGGCCGCGACGACGAGGCGGAACGCATCGTCTCCTCCATCGAACGCACCATCGAAGAAGAACGGGGCGAGCCGCTCCCGCGCCCCGAGGGCGAGATCACCATCCACCAGCGCCGCAGCGTCTCCTTCCTGGAGATCGGCCGCACGGTCTTCTCCGACTACCGCCGCCGCGCGATCCTCGGCTTCGCCCTCTTCATCGGCCAGGCCTTCCTCTACAACGCCATCACCTTCGGCTTCGGCGCGATCCTGACGACGTTCTTCGACGTCCCGAGCGGCAACACCGGCTACTACTTCGCGGTCATCGCACTCGGCAACTTCTTCGGCCCGCTGCTGCTCGGCAAACTCTTCGACACGGTCGGCCGCCGGATCATGATCTCCGGCACCTACCTCCTCTCCGGCCTGCTCCTCTTCGGCACGGCCTGGCTCTTCGACCAGGGCTCCCTCAGTGCGACCACCATGACGGCGTGCTGGTGCGCGGTCCTCTTCTTCGCCTCGGCGGGCGCCTCCAGCGCCTACCTGACGGTGTCCGAGGTCTTCCCGATGGAGACCCGCGCCATGTCCATCGCCTTCTTCTACGCCATCGGCACGGCCGCCGGCGGCATCAGCGGCCCCCTCCTCTTCGCCGACCTCACCGAGACGGGCGTCGTCGGCGACACGGCCCTCGCCTTCCGGATCGGCGCGGCGCTGATGTGCCTGGCGGGCCTGGCGGCGGCGATCCTCGCGGTGAAGGCGGAGCGGCGGTCGCTGGAGGACATCGCGAAGCCGTTGACGGCTGCGGCGGAGAAGACGTAGCCCCCCCGCTGCGGGCATGCGTGCCTCCCCAGTGCCTCAAGGGCCTGAAAGATGCCCCCACCGCCCACCCGTGCCTCAGCAGCAACCCGCAGCACCCCCGCAACGCACCAGCAGTTACTCGGCCCCGCCCCGCCGCCGCAGCATCAGCAACCCCCCTGCGACGGCCGTGACCCCCGCCGCCGCGGCCCAGCCGACGACGTCCTCGGCACCGGTGGCGGCGAGATCACGCGCCGCGCCGGGAGAGGCGGAGGCGCCGGTCGCGGTCTGTGGCCGGACGCCCCCGGCCGCCGGACTCGGCTCCGGCGCCCCCGAGGCGTCCTCCCCGCGCGGCCGAGTGAAGGCCAGCGTGCCGAACCCCAGCTGGTCGAATCCCCCACTGTTGGGCCCGTAATCCCCACCCCCGCCTTCAGGCGAGGCCTTGGCGGCGGCACGCGTGAGGTACGAGGCCGACAACCCCCGCCGCTTGGTGTAGTGGTTGGCGATCATCGCCCAGATCGGACGCGTCATGGCCGGATCCACACCGGCTGCTTCCGTGGCGGTCTCACTCCCGGACCAGCCCCCGATCGCACCCTTCCTGCGCGTGTTGGCCGTGTACGGCACCTCCCCGCCCAGGCTCCACTTGGCCACGTACTCCGCGTCCTTCAGGAACCGGCTGTCGTCGTACCCGTACAGATCGATGCCCTGGTTCCACGCCATCTCGCACACCGTGCCCATCAGCCCCACCCCCAGCAGCGCATGCCCCTGATCGCGCCCGGCCTCGACCCACTCGGCGAGCCCGTCCTCGTGCACGACGGGAATGGCATGCCGGACCGACCCCATCCCGTCCCCGTGCTTGAAGTACTCCACGGCCCGCTCGACCTTGCCCCGGTCGTCGCAGAAGATCCCGGTGGCGAGCACACAGGCGACGGCCGTCAGGTCCCAGTTGGGCCAGTAGTTGGTGACGACGGCGTTGTTGTGATGGCTCAGGAAGTCGTCGCTGAGCGGATGGAAGACGTCCGACATCAGCTCCCGCGCCCGCCCGAGCTCGAAGTCCGGGTGCTCACGCACGAGTTCCGCGGCGTTGGCGAACTGGTAGCCGTACAGCCCCGCGGCCAGGAACCGGTCGGCGGACCCCTGGACCGAGGTCAGCCTGCCCGACCAGGCGTTCAGGATCGCCACGGCGGTGTCGGCGTGCGCCTGCTCCCCGCTGACGTGATACCGCAGGGCGTTCTGGTAGGCCGCGTGGATGTCGTTGTAGAGGGCCGCGTAGTTCTGGGGCGACCCCGACCCCCGGTACACCGTGGCCTGCGGATTGGCCCGCCAGCCGCTCTGTGCGTGCCGGTTGGCGGTGAGCTTGGCGAACCCCGCGGTGTAGGGCTTGGCGCCCGCCTTCACCTTCGCCGCCATACGGTCCAGATCGGTACGGGTGTGCAGCAGGCCGGGGTGGGCGAAGGGGGCGTCGGCGGCGGAGGCCGGGGTCGCGAGGGCGGCCGTACCGATACCGGCGCCTGCCGCGCCCGCTGCTTTCAACATGCTCCGGCGGCTGATCTGTCGTGTCACGTCGTCGTACCTCAGCGTCGTAAGTCGCGTGCCTGTGGGGGACGGTGAGGAGACGGCGGGCGGTGACGGCGATAACAAAAACTGAGGTACAGTTGATCTGCATCCGGTCGCCGGAACTCCGGCTGAAGGATCGTGCGTTGGTGGTCCAAGGAAAGACGCCCCGCTTCCTGCGGGGAAATGCAGGTGCAAGGCCTGCCCGGCGCTCCACACACAAGAACCCGGCCCTGGGTTTCAGGGCCGGGTTTTTTGCTGTCCCCGACCCTCCTGCACCGGTTGCGGGGAGCGTCGGCTGGAGGCGGCGTGCCACCTTCCCTGCGACCTGACCGACTTACCGGCGAGTAGGTAGATTCCAGTCGAAATTTGGCCGGGAGGCGTCGGTATCTGCGCAGTTTCTTCACGTATCTCTCACATGCGACTCCCGCTGTGAGCTCGGCGTTTGCAGCTGCCGCGCAGCGCAAGCGATTTCCCGCCAGGCATCCGGGCGCCAGGGGTAACGCTTGCCGTGATCGGCTGGCCTGTGGCTAAGTTGACCGCCGCGTGTACCGGACCGGGTAAGCGATTTGACCACCGCTGACGTTCGCGCGCGCATCATTCGGCGGGTCCCGCGGGGCGTCGTCACGGGGAGTGATGGTTCGTCATGCCGTGACGCCGGCTCGTTGGAACACCTACCCGCTGCTGTCCGGGGTGCCCAGCTCGTCCCACCGCCTACTGCGGTCCCGTCCGCCGCCATCCCTTTTGCTATGAAGGATGCTCCTTTGCGATTCAGACCGGGGTTGCTCGACCCCAGCTCACGAACCTCCGCCGCGTTAACGTCAGTCGTCACGTCCGTCGCCGCCTTGGCCGTCCTCGGTGGCCTGGTCGTCCAGCCCGGCGGGCTCGGCGGGGACGCCGCACAGCGCACCGCGCCTGTCGCCGCGGCGGGTGACTCGTACGACGGCTTCGATACCAAAGCGGCTGAGCAGTTGCGCGAGGATCAGTGTGTGGCCGTCGACGCCCTGCGTAAGGGCGGGCCCAGCTTGTTCGCCTTGGCGCAGAACTCCATCGGGCTGCCGCCTGATCAGCTCCACCAGAAACTCAACCGGGACCTTTACGACACCAAGACTCCCCTGCATCAGGCCTTCTACGCGGACAACGCCAGCACGGATCAGTGGCTCAAGAAGGCCAATGACCAGGAGATGGCGTTTGCCAATGCCATCACGGGGCTGAGCTCCTACCCTGGTGAACCGACCGGAGAGTTCGAGGTCTTCGAGAAGACTGGTCTGGTTCCGTGGTTGTGGCAGTCGTACAGCAAGTCGATCGACTTGTTCTCGCCGTTCTACGAGCCCTCGCCCACCGCTGACGACAAGACGAAGGCCGCCGCTCTCGCGGTCGGTGACCCGCGGTACACCACCGGAGGGACACCGCAGGAGCAGCAGGCGTGGAAGGTCTGGAAGAAGAATTCGGGGAAGATCGAGCCCAACGAGCTGTTCGTCCCCAGGGTGTTCGCCGATGACGCGCGTATCTTCCTGGGCTCCGGCGGATTCCCTCGCACGGCCCCGGCCGCGGACACCCCGGAGTACCGCGTCGCGGTCGAGGATCTGAAGGCCCGTTTCGCCTCTTGTTCGTGGCACGCCCCGATCGACCCGAACCGGGTTCTGGGCAAGGAGGTGGCGCAGGCGTCCGCCGAGTGGCAGCAGGAGATCGCTTCGCAGGCCACGCAGCGCCAGCAGATCCTTGGTGCCAACGTCACGGCGACGAAGGCGTTGCAGGAGGGCACGTTCACCCTGGGGCAGGTCCTCGGCCAGTCGTGGAAGGCGGACTATTCCGCCCGTTGGCAGGATTACTGGTCGGCCGGCGGGCTGGGCTGGATCGGCGACAGCCCTGTGGTGATCCAGGTGCCGGGCGCGGCGGGCAATTGTCTGGACGTGGCGGGCGGCAAGGAAGCCAACGGCACGCCCGTGCAGATCTACACCTGCAACGGCAGTCCGGCCCAGCAGTGGACGCTGGAGGGCAGCGAGGACAACCTGCATCTCCGCAACGTCAACTCCTTCAAATGCCTGGATGTGGCCGGGAACAAGTCGGCGAACGGCACGAAGATCCAGATCTCGGACTGTTACAAGTCCGAGGGGCAGGCGTGGAAGGGCGACGTCCGTGCCACCGCGCCTCTGAAGAGCGTGAGCACGGGCAAGTGCCTGGACCTGAGTGCGTTCACCAAGAGCACGGACGCGCGGCTGTTGGACTGCAAGAACGCCGCCTCGCAGAAGTTTCTGATCAAGCCGTCCGGTCACCAGGGCACGGACAGCCCGCTGTACCCGGACAAGGCCGAGTTCGACAAGGCGAAGAAGGTCGTCACCGACGCCCAGGCGGCGGCGAAGAAGTACCTGGCCACGCTCAAGACCCAGCTGGAGAACGCCAAGAAGGCGGCAACCGCCTCCGATACGGCCGAGCAGGCCGCGTACGGCATCGCGGATGCCGCTGGTGCGCCGCGGGGCCGTGGTCTGCTGGTGGGTCAGCAGAAGGCGCAGGTCACCAAGGGTTCGGTGGCGGCGCTGACGGCGATGGTGAAGGCCGCTGAGACCGCCGAGGCGGCGACCAGGGCGTCCGCGGGCGACAGCCAGACCATCGCGCAGCGCGCTCTCGCGCAGGCCGCTCAGTCGAAGGCGGAGTTCCGCAAGGCCGCCGCGGCGATGGCCGAGTCACAGGCGAAGGCCGCGGCCGACGCGGCGAAGGTGCACCGCGACAACGCCAAGAAGGACAAGGAGACCGCGGAGGCCAAGCTCGCCGAGGCCCTGAAGGCCGAGGGCGACGCCAAGTCGGCCGCCGCCAAGGCCCACGCCGAGCGTCTGGCCGCCGAGGCCGAGGAGAAGACGGCCAAGGCGGAGAAGGAGACCGCCGAGGCCAAGCAGGCCGAGGCGGCCCGGCACAAGCAGGACGCCCAGGCCGAGGCGGCGAACGCCAAGGACGCCAAGGACAAGGCCGAAGCCGCCGAGGCGACCGCGGTCGCGCGCAAGAACGACGCGGTCAAGGCCCGCGACAAGGCCCGCGATCTGCGTGACGACGCCTGGGACGCCGAGCAGAAGGCGGACGCCGCCCGCGCCAAGGCGGATGCCAAGGAGGCTTACGCCCAGGCCCACGAGTCCGACGGCAACGCCACGGAGTCCAGGGCCGCGGCGAACGCGGCTGCCGGGCACGCGGATGACGCCGAGGCGGCAGCCGGCCGCGCCCGGACCTCCGCGAACGCGGCCACCGAGGCGGCAGCCGAGGCGGACGCCGCAGCCACCCGCGCCGAAGCCGCGGCCAAGCGCTCCCGCTCCCACGCGGACGCCGCCCAGGCGGCGAAGCTGAAGGCCGACGCGGCGATGAGGACCGCCACCAGCGCCGCGGCGGACGCCATCAAGGCATCCGAGCACGCGTCCTCCGAGGCCAAGACGGCCGTCGAGCTGGCGGACGAGGCGGAGAAGCTGGCCAAGACCGCCAAGTCCCAGGCGGACGAGGCGAACAAGGAGGCCGCCAAGGCTTTGGTCGCCTCGGCGAAGGCCGCGGGCTTCGCCCACATCACCGCGCAGGCCGCCGTCGACGCGGGCAACGCCGCCGTCCAGGTCGCCAAGCCCGCCAACGACGCGATCGAACTCGGCTCCCCCTTCGTCACCACGGACTCGGCCGCCGGCCTGGTCGTGCTGACCGGGCAGGCGTCGAAGTCGCTCGCCGAGCAGCAGCAGGCCGTCGCCGACGCCCACGCCGAGAACGCACAGGCGGAGGCCGCCGCGGCCAAGAACCTGGCCGAGCAGGCGACCGGCGACGCCAAGGCCGCCTACCAGCACGCCGCCAATGCCGCCGGACACGCGGCCACCGCTCGCACCTACTCCAAGGAAGCACTCGGCTACGCCGCCGACGCCGCCAAGGCCGCCTCCAAGGCGACGGCGTCTCTGGCCCGCACCATCAACTACAACCAGCAGGCCACCGAGGACGCCGAAGCCGCCGACAAGGCAGCCGGCCGCGCCGAAGGCCACGCCAAGGACGCCCGGGACTCCGCCGACCAGGCAGCCCTCGACGCCGAAGCCGCCCGCACGGCCGCCTCCGAGGCCGAACAGGCCGCCAAGGACGCCCGAACAGCGGCCGACCGAGCCGACACCGCCGCAACGGAGGCCGAGGAAGCCGCCAAGGACGCTCGAAAGTACGCCGACGAGGCACAACGAGCGGCGGATTCCGCGGAACGGAAGGAGGCCAACGAACAGATCGCGAGTGGCGGCGGTACGGGGATCGGCGGCATGTTCTATGTCGTCGACGAGGACAGCGTGGAGGTCACCGACGCCAAGCAGCAGAACCCGTGCGTCATCGAGGTCGGTTTCGAGGGCTGCACTGTCACGTTCCTGGTGACCTTCAACGCCACGGTGGACTTCTTCCTCTGCACCAACCCCGATGTGCCGGCCACCGCCTCCGGCTGCCCTGCCTCGGACACGGTGCTGCTCGAGACCAAGCCCTTCAAGGGGCTGAAGAAGGAGGTCACTCAGTCGTTCAGCAAACTGGATCTCATCCAGCAGACCATCGTCTACAAGGTCCTCAAGGCCGTCTTGGTCCAGGACTTCGTCGACTGCTGGCACGGCAGCGTGAGTGGCTGCGCCTGGGCCGCGAGCAATTTCATACCCGGCAAGGCGTTCGGCACCGTCGCCGAGGCGATCCGAGCACTGGACGCCGCGATGCACACCGGAGTCGGAGTCCGCGACGCGTTCAAGGCGCTGAAGGCTCTGGATCTGGACCCCGCGTCCCTGGCCAAGATCGAAAGCGCGATCAACGGCTACGAGGACGTCATCACTGCCTGCCGCGTCAACAGCTTCCCTGGTGAGACGCGCGTCCTCATGGCAGACGGCTCACGCAAGGCGATCCGCGACGTACGCATCGGCGACCTCGTGCTCGCGGCGGACCCGAAGTCCGGCCTGTCGGCCTCTCAGAGGGTGACCGACACGTTCAGGCACGACACGCAGCGCCTGATGGACATCACCGTGGCCGACGGGCTGCTGACCAGCACGGCGGGCCATCTCTTCCACGTTGAAGGGCGTGGCTGGACCGTTGTCTCCGACCTGCGCCCGGGCGACCGGCTGCGTACACCGGAGGGCGACCTTCGGACGGTCACGGACCTCCGGGACCGGGACGGTCTGGCTCCTCGCGAGGTGTACGACCTGACAATCGACAGGTTGCACACCTTCTATGTCGGCACCGCTGGGGCGCGCCCTCAGGACCTCTTGGTCCACAACTGCACGGACATCGTGGGCGACGAGGGTCTCGACGGAGCCCACACGCTGAGGGATCACGTACAGCCTGACAACAACAAGATGGCGCTGAAGGCAGACGAATCGCGTAACGGCATCGCGACGCGATGGACCAGTGAGGAGATCGCCGCGGAGGCCGTGGACAAGGCCATCACGGCGTGGATCAAGCAGGCCGGCAAGGCCAAGGAGCTGGACGACTGGAAGATCCAGCAGGCCCAGAGGATCGGGAAGAAGATCGCCTTCGTACCGGACCGGGACCTGAAGACAATCAAATGGACAATCCGCGACATGGGCCCCTCACTCGGGCAAAAGTGGGTGAGGAACGGCCCGCAGGGAGTGGCCGCCGGTACGACAGTGATCATCAAGTTGAAGTACGTGGGCAAGCAGCACAAACCCAGCAAGTACGTCGTCTACACCGCCTACCTGGAAGGCTGACATGACGGAAGAGACAGGGCTGTCCTGGGTGGCCGCGCAGTGCGACGATCTGGAGGACCTCCCCGTGGAGGAACTCGACTGCCTCGCCGAGCGAGGACCGGTCGAGGCCATGCTCCGTATCGCGGAGAGGTCGGTGACGGCCCTGTCTCGTCCACGGGCGGTGCGGCTGGGGCAGGACGTACGGCATCTGCTGGAGTCCTCGCTGCTGGATGCGGCGATCCGCACAGTGTGGCTCGGTGCGACGGACCAGGTCTTCGACCCGGCCAAGGACGGCATCAGCGCCCGCGTCTGGCTGCGGCAGATGGAACAGTCATGGCTGGCAGCCGAGCGCCGCAGCGACCGTTTGTTCGTCCCGCCACCGGCTGCCCCTGAGACGAACGAGGGACTACGACGGGACGTTCTTCGGGCCATCGGTCAGGTCTCCAGCGACCTGACGGACACTGTCGAGAACCGGAGCTACCCCCTCCCCCTGCCGGGTCTCGCACCGGCCCTGGAGCAGGTGACGGTCCACGCTTGCGCGGACCTCGGTTACCGGTTGTTCCTGCGAGCTCTGAAGGCGAGCTACGTTGCGATCGACACCGAGACTCAGGACACGCTCGTCGCGCTCGGGAACCGGTTCGGCTACCCGCAGTCCCTGGTGGCGGAAGGCCTCAATCACCGGAGATGACCGCGACCTCGGCTACCACGAACTCGTCGTCGACGACGGAACGCTGCAGTCGGTGCCCGACCCGGACTGACGCACCGCGGCGCACTGCTCGATTTCTCGACCCGGAGAAGACCCGTACTCTCGCGAGGCCTGCCCGGCGCTCCACACACAAGAACCCGGCCCTGGGATTCAGGGCCGGGTTCTTTGCCGCACCTGCTCCTGACCGGATCAGCCGCGCCGGTCCGCCACCGCCCACGACGCCACGGCCACAGCCCCCGCCACCCCGAACACGGCGGGCCAGGCGCCCACCTTCTTGGCCAGCGGATGAGACCCGGCGAACGCGGCGACATACGCGGCCGACAACGCCCCGGCCGCCACCCCGCCGGCCTGCTCCCGCCACTGCCGCGCGGCCGCCACCCCGGCGACCGCGAGCACGGCCCCGCCGAGCGGCCGCTGCCTGGTCCAACGGGCCACGCCGTAGCCGCCGACCAGCCCGCTCGCGGCGACCACCGCGCTGGGAACCTTCACCATGCTCCTGCCTCCTGCTCTTGCGAGAACCCGAGGCTAACTCCCCGGACGGGCAGTGCACGCGCCGGGGCGCGAGAACGGCGCGACTCCGAACATGAGTCGAGGCTTGTCAAGTTTCCTCGTTCGAGCTATATAAGAAGAAGCAACACATGCGGCATCGCGCACAGTGTCCGATGAGAGGAGAGACAGTGATGCTCATGCGCACGGACCCCTTCCGTGACCTCGACCGACTCACGCAGCAGGTCCTCGGCTCCGCCGCCCGCCCGTCGGCGATGGCGATCGACGCCTACCGTTCCGGGGACGACTTCCTCGTCCACTTCGACCTCCCCGGCATCGACCCCGAGACGATCGAGCTGGACATCGAACGCAACGTCCTGAGCGTGCGAGCCGAGCGCAGGTCCCCCGCCCCCGAGGGTGCGGAGCTTCTGGTCGCCGAACGTCCCACCGGCGTTTTCACCCGTCGGCTCTTCCTCGGCGACACGCTGGACACGGAGCGCATCGACGCCTCCTACGAGGCCGGCGTCCTGACCCTGCGCATCCCCGTGGCCGAGCAGGCCAAGCCGCGCCGTATCCAGATCGCGGGTGGTGACAGCCGCAAGCAGCTCAGCGGCTGACCCCACCCGAGCACCCACGCAACTGAGGCAGCGTCCCGCGGGCGTCCCACCCGCGGGACGGTCACCCATGCACACCCCCAGAGGAAATCCCGCACATGACCGCGACAACGGTGCTCACCGAGACGCTCACCACGACCCGACTGCTGGACGCGGTGCAGGAGTCGGGCCAGTACCCCACCAGGGCCGAGGCGGAGCGCGTCACCCGTGTCGTCCTGTCCGCGCTCGGCGCCCACGTCATCGGCGACGAACGGGTCGACCTCGCCCGCGCCCTCCCCGAAGAGGCTGCCCAGATGATCGCCTCCCAGATCCCGGCCACGCAGCGGCTGACGGCCGCGGAGTTCGTCGACTCGGTCGCGGCCCGCACGGAGGGTGCCACCTCCGCCACGGCCCGCTGGGACGTCAGCTCTGTCCTGAGTGCCCTGCCGCCCCTGATCGGCGACGATTTGGTGACCCGCGTACTGACCCAACTCCCCGCGGGCTGGGCCCTCTTGTTCGGCCGGGCGGAGCTGAGCTCGGCAGCGTAGGCTCCTGACGCGCGTACGACGGCCACCCCCGCGACAAACCGGTGGTGGCCGTCGCGCGCGGCCGAGCCACCGACGCCAGGAGCCCACTTGACCCCTCCGACGTCCGCAATCCTCACCACGCCCGACGGCACGCACATCGCTTACCGGGACCACCGCCCCACCGGGCCTCCGGTGGCCACCTTCCTCCTCCTGCACGGCCTGGCCGGTCACCAGGGCGAGTGGGACGCCCTCGCCGCGCGGCTGTCGGCCGACGGCCACCGCGTGGTGACGTACGACGCCCGAGGCCACGGCGCAAGCACCCGCACACCGCCGACCACGACCCGCGCGGCCCACGTCCAGGACGCGGTAACCCTGATCGAGGAACTGGGCCTGGCCCCCGCGGCCCTCCTGGGCCAGTCCCTGGGCGGCCACACCACCATGCTGCTGGCCGCGTCCCATCCCCACCTGGTGACATCCCTGATCCTGATCGAGGCGGGCCCGGCCGGCCCGAGCCCGGGCCTCCCCGCACGGATCGCCACCTGGCTGGACAGCTGGCCGATCCCTTTCACGTCCCTCGCGGAGGCGGAGGCCTTCCTCGGCCACGAGGCCTGGACGCGAACCCTGGGGCGACGGGAAGACGGCTGGCACCCGTCCTTCGACCGCACCACCATCATCGACTCGGTCGCCGAACTGGCCACCACCGCCTACTGGGAGGAGTGGTCCCGCATCACCTGCCCGACCCTCCTCGTCCAGGGCGAACACGGCACTATGCGCCCCGACGAGCCGGCGAGGATGCTCACCCACCGCCCGGCCACCCACCTCACCCGCATCCCGGGCGCGGCCCACGACGTCCACCTGGACCAGCCGGCCCGCCTCCACGAGGCGATCAGCACCTTCCTCCTTGACCTCAACTTTGATTGAGGTCCTACGTTGACCGCATGAACACGCAGACCGAGAACCTCAAGGAGTACTCCCAGGAAGAACTGGCCGCCCAGCCGATCGGCGCCTGGACCGGCGAGGCCTACCGCAGGGTCGTGGGGTCCATACGAGCCCGACTCGCGGTGGAGAACCTCACCCAGCCCCACTGGTGGACCCTCAACCACGCGTCCGGCGCCCCCGGCAGGTGGACCCGCCCCACCCTGACCGCCCGCCTGACCACCTACGACGACCAGGCCACCGACTTCGACCAGGTCTACGACGACCTGGCCACCCGAGGCTGGCTCACGGAGGACACGACGGGCGGCATGTCCCTCACGGAGGCCGGTGAGGCGGCCCGTCTCCGCGCCCGCGAACGCAACCTCCAAGTCCACCACCGCACCCACGAGGGCATCTCTCCGGCCGACTTCATCACCACGATCAACGTCCTGCGCCGCATGGTCGCCAACCTGGGCGGCAACGGGAACCTGCCCGACGACGGAAAATAGCTCGACACCACGCGGTCTCCCCTCCCATCCTGCGGAGCGCACTCAACACACCTGAGGGAGACCGCCGTTGACGCCGTTGAACCCCACCATCCGACACATCACCTTCGACTGCACGGGCGAGCCCTACGAACTGGCCCGCTTCTGGAGCGAGTTCCTCGGCCACCCCATCTCCGACATCGACAAGCCCGGCGACGACGAGATCCTGGTCGAACTTCCGAACGGCACCCCCGGCCTGCTCTTCGTACGGGTCGAGGAAGGCAAGACGACCAACAACCGTATCCACTTCGACCTGGGCCCCACGGGCCGCACCCGCTCCGAGGAGGTCGAACGCGCCGTGTCCCTCGGCGCCCGCATTCTGACGGACCGCACCCTCCCGAACGGCAGAGGCTGGGTCGTGATGGCGGACCCGGAGGGCAACGAGTTCTGCGTCGAACGAGGCGAACTGGGCTAGTGCTGTGGCCGCGTAGGTTCACCGGGTTGGGTTGGGTCGAGCCGTCTTCAAAGATCGGACTCTGACCAGAGCCCGCTGTCAGAGCCGCCCGATAACGTGCCTGCAACCAGATCAGACCCCGGGTGGGCGGTCAGGCCACCGCTGACATCGGCCGGCCGCCCCAGCGGATGCCCTTCTCACTGCGGCTGCGGGCACGTTCCTTGCGCTGGGCCGCGAGAACATCGGGATGGCGGGCGTTGGCGTTCCGCCAGCGTAGGTAGGCGTGCGGGGCACGGGTCTGCGCGGTGTGGTTGCGGTGGTTGGAGTTGGCGACGGTGAACTGCCGCAGCGGTCCGCAGTGGGCCTCAATCGGGTTGGCCCAGGAGGCGTAGGTCGGGGTGAAGCACAGCTCGACCTTGTTCTTCTTCGCCCAGCGACGGATGTCGGCGCCTTGGATCACATCGCGGACGGTGTCCTCATCGGCCTGCACCAGCTTGCGATCACAGGCACCCGGTTGCCGCCAGCCGAGGCCGGCAGCACTATCGTGCGCCGGTAGCGCACCGAACTGGTGCTGCCCCGGCGCGCGACCTGTTGCAGCTTCTGCCCTTCCTGGTCGGTCAGTCTGCGCACACGAACAGGCTCTGCCACCACACCCCCAGCGGTCGGATCGGACGGCACGCCATATCCAACCGCTCCGACCATCAACCCTGTGAACCTTTCTGGTCACAGCACTAGCTAGCGGGCAGCCGGGGCGGGCGGGCCACCCCGGCTGACTCACTTGTGGTCGCGCAGGAAGGCGGGGATCTCGTCGCGCGTCGGGTAGTCCGGCAGGGGCGCGGGCTTGTCCTGAAGGAACGCGGTGATGACGGCGGCGGCCCGGTCGTTGTTGTCGTCGAGGCCGTTCCACATGTGGTGCCCGACGCCCGGCATGTACTGCGTGCGCTGGATGGCCGGATCACCGGCGAGGACGGCGGTCGCCCATTGGCGGACCTGGGAGGAGCACTCGGCGATCATCAGCATCGCGGGGGTCTTGGAGCGTCCCAGCCGCGGGGCCAGGGAGGGTGAGTCCCTGATCGTCTGCTGGACGCGGAGGCTGGCGGCGGGGCTGAAGGAGAAGTTCTGAGCGGTGTCCTCGGCCGGGATGCGGTGCGCGTCGCGCGCGCAGTAGGCGGAAGCGGTGTCGCTGCCGAGGTCGGCGGCGGTGAACGCGTTGACCCCTTCGGCCTGCCCGACCAGCCCGGTCTCGGGGGTGAGGAGCCCCAGCCGCATGAGGCCGAACGCGACGGCGTACCGGGGGACATGCGTCGACCGCGGTCCGGTCATCGCCGGGGCGAGGTCGCGCGCGGACGGCCGGCCCTTGTGCCCGTCGATCCGCGCGGTCGGACCGTCCATCGGGCCGGGTTCGGCGATGACCGCCCGGTGCAGGCGCGCGGCGACCCGCGGGTCCGCCAGGGCCCGGGTGAGCACGACCCCGCCTGAGGAGAACCCGAGGACGTCGACCTTGCCCTTGTCCACGCGGTCGACGAAGGCGGCGAGGTCGCGGACCGACCTGGAGATCGTGTACTGCTCCATGGGGAGCAAGTCGCTCCGCCCGCCACCGGCCTGTTCGTAGGCGTAGACGTCGTGGCCCTGTCGCGCCAGGAGCTGCAGGAACCGGTGATCCTGAACCGAGATGCCGCGAACCGGCCCGCCGTTGAGGTACACGAGCGGAACGGGGTGCCGGGCGCCGGTCTTCGCGGGCGGGTAGTGATACACCGCGACCCGGCTGCCCGTCTCCAGGGTCCAGTGTTGCGTGGCCACGAACGGCAGGGCGGGCGGGGACCGCCGCGCCGTGGGCGCGGTCGGGACACAGACGGACGCCGTCAACGCCGCCGCCACAACCACCGGCAGGAACGGCGCGAGCCGCGCCGCCCGGGTGCGGCGCCGGCCCCGCCACAGTGCGGCGGCACTCCCGATTCCAAGGGCCGACAACCACGCGGCGAGCCCCGAGCCCGCCCCGTCCGTGAGGACGATCGCAGCGAGAAAGACGACGACCAGCGTCGCGACGGCGGCCAGGGCCAGCAGTATGCGTCCGGTGATGCGGGCAAGGCGTATGGCGAACGTGGGCACGACGGACCTCCGAAGTTTCCGAACCTCGTTTCAAAACACTGTTTCAAAACGACGTTATCAAAGAAGGTAGGCTCTTCGTCATGGGTAGGCCGAGAACGAACGACGCGACCGTCAAGGCGCGACTCGTGGAGTGCGCGACCGAGCTGCTCGCCACCCGCCCGCAGGAGTCGGTCACCGTCCGCGCCGTGGCCACGGCCGCCGAGACGTCAACGGCGGCGGTGTACTCCCTGTTCGGCGACAAGAACGGCCTGATCGGAGCGGTCCGCGACAGAGCCGTCGCCAGCCTGTTCCAGGCCGTGACGGCGGTGCCGACCTCCGAGGATCCCCTCGCCGACCTCTACGCCCTGGCCACCGCCTACCGACGATGGGGACGCGAACACAGTCACCTGTACTCGGTGCTGTTCGGTGGAGTGCAGTCCTTCGAGCCGTCAGAGACGGTCGGTACCGGTGACCCCGTCCGGCCGCTCATCGCGGCGATCGACCGGGCCGTGACACAGTCCGTCCTCGACGGCGAAGCGACCTCGATCGCCGTCTCCCTCTGGGTGACTCTGCACGGGCTCGTGACACTCGAACTCGCCGGGGCCTTCGACGCCCCCACAGCAGAGGCCGCGTTCAGATCGACGATCCTGGCGACGCTGCGCGGCTGGACTACCCCCGCGGTGTTCCGCAGCCTTCGGCACGACGAACCCGCCCCCTGACAGAGAGCGCCCGACCCACCAACGCCTTACGGGCCGGGAGCTGGGCTCGGAACGGGACAAGGAACTCCGGAGCAGCGCCCGAAGAGGCTCAGTGACGTTCCACCCTTGGCCAGGGATCTCGCCGACCGGATGCCGCTCGATCCGCACCCAGGTGTCGCGATCCGTCCTGGCTCCCACGGTGCGCCGTCTACGGACCACGGTGTCCGGGAGCAAGCGCACTTGCAGGGACCGGCCGACGCGGTCGACTGCCTCGAAACGGACGGTGTCATCCGTCGTGGCAGAGGGGTTCCTCCGGAACGGAGATGCCCAGGCTCTCCCTCTCAGCGGGGGTGAATTCCCGATAACCGATCACGCGGCACAGTTGACGGCTCCACAGGTCGGCGTCGAGCCGGATGGAACGGTACGGGGTCTCCACCTCGTCACGGAACAAGAGCGTCCTGCCGTCGGCCGAGGCGCCGAGGTACGAATATCCCGAGGAAGGCTCGTCGGGGACGCCGAAGGTATAGGTGTCCTCCGACTTGCCCTCGCCGACGTCATAGACGTGCACCGAGGTGCGGGCAGCCAGCAGGAAGCGTCCGTCGCGGAGAAAGCGGGGGACGAAGGGTTGGGATTTGGCGTCGCCGGTGAAGATCGGGCCGATCCTCTTACGGGGCGGGCTGCTCTGCCAGAGTTCTACGTTTCCTCCACGACGGTTCAGAGCGAAGTACTTTCCGGACGGGTCGAACTGGATCGCCGATGTGTCCGAACCCGTATTGATCGTCTTCACCTCGCGCCACGTCGCCGTGTCGATGATATGGACCTCCGGGTCACCCCACACCACGACGGCCAGATGACCAGACTTCGGATAACCGAAGATCCCAAGGGTGCTCTTGGCGGAGACACCGGTGATCACGTGACGCAGGTCCGTCTGTGCGGATCGACGGCCGGTCCTCACGTCCCACTTCTGCACCACTGTGCCTGACCGCGTCACCAGATTGTCTCCGGTGAGGAGCGCGCTGAACTGTGAGTCCTCCGAATCGCTGTCACCGGCCGGCGGCTTGGCCGCGGTGATCGTACGGAGTGTGCGCAGGTCTGAGGCCCGGCGCAGCACAACTGCGCTCTTCCCGGCCTGGTCGAGCACCCACTTCCCGTCGGCGCTGAACCTGGGGGCCGCACCGCCTGAGCGACCGGGGTCGTCCGCCTGGCGTTTCGTACTGGCCAGCACCTTGCCGTGCCTGTCCGACGCTCGGCGTTCGATCCGCTTTCCATCCTCCGTCAGGCCCACGACGAACTTCCCGTCCGGGGAAAGGGCCGGATTCGTCAGCTGAGCCTCCGGGGCACTCCTCGGCCGTGCTGGAATGTACCTCACGTTCTTCTCTGTGGAGGCCAGGAGTACGGGTGAGCCGTGGACCGAGATCACATCGTCCACCGCTTCTCCGTGGTCTCTGAATTCCTCGCTGAGGAGCCGCTGATCATTCTTCAGGTCGAGCAGGGTGGTGCGGTACCCGGCAGTTTCGTATTGCTGGGTCACCACCCATCTGCCCCTGTCGTCAACGGCTTTCAAGCCGCAGGTTTCGTCTTCGCCCAAGCCCTGGCCCGTGTAGCGGAGCGCCGCGCCCGGGTTCCCGGTGTTCCGTACGACGAGTGCGTACTCGCCGTGCTTTTTCGACGGCTCGCAGCTGGCAACGGCGTTTCCTCCGCCGGACACATCGAGATAGGGGGCAGGCGGCACGATGACCCGTGATTGCCGGGTCCTCCGGTCGATGGCGAGCAGCGAGATCTGCTCGGTCTTCTCATTCCACATGGTGGCCAGCAGCTTGCGGTTGTCCGCCCCGATGTGCACGCCGTCGAAGCGGCTCGTCTTCGGCAGGCCGGAAGGCAGCGGGACCGTTCCCGTCGTCCCGTTTTCCAGGTCCCACAAGACGATGGTGGTGGAGTCCGCGGTGGTCTGTGCGACGATGCGCCCGTCGTTCGAGATCGCGGCGTCGTCAGTCATGTCACTCAAGCCGTCTATGGGGGCGAGCCGGGACGGCAGACGGTGCGCGGGGCCGGCCAGTTCGCCGGGGCCACCTGAGCGCCGCACGTCGAACCACACCAGGTCCCGCGCTTCCGTGAAGAATCCGGCTCGGCGCCCGTCCGAGGTAACGAAGCTCACGCCGGCCTGGTACGGCAGGTCGAGTCGCTGTCGGCTCACCGTTCCCGTGGCCGCGTGCACGTACAGAGTGGGTTTGCCGATGTCCGAGTGAACGAGCACCACTTCACCGTCTTCGCTCGTGGTGAAGCCGCGGACGGAGCCGTCAGAACCGGACAGCATGCGCAGCTCGGGTTCGTATGCGAGCCGGGCCTGCAGGAGGGCATCGCGGGCCTGCCCGGTCGGGGACGTCCGGTAGGCCGCCAGCGCCGCCATGACGGAGACCACCGGATCCGAGGTCGCGAGGTCGCTGGAGCTCTGCGCCAGCGCGCGTGAGGTGGATTCCGCCGCACGCTCGTTGCTGACGTAACGGTAATAGGCGAACAGTGAGCCCAGGAGGACTGCCAGCGCGGTGAGAGAGGCGATCGCGGTGGTAAAAACCCGCCGTTTCCGCTGTCGTGCCCGTCGGTGGGCCTGTCCGCGGCGAAGGTAGTCGTGCTCGGCGTCGGTCAGCAGTCGGCCACGGTCGGGCAGCCAGCGTCCCGCCGCGTCCAGGGCCGACCGTGACGGCAGCAGGTCGGGGGCCCTGTCGCCGTGCTCCCAGCGTTCCCTGTCGTGGCGCAGCGTTTCGCGCCACATGAGAAAGGACCGGTCTTCCTCCGCCCAGTCGGCCAAACGCCGCCACTCTTTGACGAGGGCCTCGTGCGCCACCTCAACTGTCTCCACCCCCTCGGCACTGCGCCCGGTGACGAGCAGGCGCGCATCGGCCAAGGTCTGCGCGATGTCCCAGGTCTCGTCGTCCAGTTCACTGCGCAGGGCGGTTCGCCGGGTGATCGCGCTGGTCCCGAGCGGCACGCGCACCAGCGCCGCGAACAGGCGGCGGACCGTGGGCAACGCGGACGCCGGGATGTGCGCGTTCCATATACCTTCGGCGTGCTGTCCCAGTGCGCCCGCGACGCCTCCCAGTGCCTCGTAGGACTCGTGGGTGAGGACTCCGCCGTCCTGGCTCCGCCAGAGCCGGTCCAAGGCGAAGCCGAGCAGGGGCAGTGCGCCCGGTTCCTCTCCCGCGTCGGCGAGTACGCGATCGATGAGACCGGCCTCGTAGCCGACCCCCGGTACGGCGGCCACCGGTGCGGTGACGATCTGCCGAAGCTGGTTCGGACTGGGAGCGCCAAGGGCGTAGAGCCGGTTACGGAAGGCGGCACCAACGCGTGCATGGGCCAGCGCTCTCTCCAGGAAGTCGGCGCGGAGGGTGGTGAGCACATGCAGGTCCGGTGGGAGGGCTGCTGTGTAGAGGGTGTCGGCCAGTTCGTCCACAAGGTCGGGTGCGGAGACGAGCAGTTCCTCGAACTGGTCGACGACGACCAGCAGGCCGCGCGTCCCCTGACGTTCCCGTATGGCGGTGACGGTGTCCGCGACCCCCTGCTCCTCAAGGACGCGCACCAGGGCCGGAATGCCGTCCAGCCGTTCGACAACGGACAGGTCGGGCTCGAGGAGGGGCAGCAACGCGGCCGCCAGGGCTGACAGTGGCCGACGGCCGGAGGCGGGACGGAGTATGCCCACCGAGAATCCCTCGGTGCGCAGGCGCGGCGCCACGCCGGCCAGGGCGAGCGATGACTTGCCCGACCCGGACGGGCCGACCAGGCAGACCTGGCGCTCGGCGACGATCTTGGCGGTCAGCTCCTCGCTCTCATCGTCCCTCCCGTGGAAGGAGGCGGCGTCCGTCTCCCGGAACGGGTAAAGGCCGCGGAACGGTGAGGGTGGCAGTGTCAGGGCCTGCAGCGGCTCCCAGGTGCGCAGCAGTGCGTCGGTGGGGACGAGATAGCTGGCCGCGGGCTCCCCTGACTCGGCCACGACGACCATGCCGACGACGGCGGACAGGTCCTCGTCCCACACCGGACTTCCGCTGAACCCTCCGGAGACCCGGTAGCCGTCGGATGCCAAGTCGGTCTGGATCCATCCGTCGGCCTGGCGGGAACGGAGCACTCCGGCGTGCCACACACCGGCCGGGCGGCCTTGGGGGAAACCGAAGATCCGGGCCGGATGGCCCCACACGTCCGGGGTGTCCACCATTCTCACCGGACGCCCATGCTGGATCTCGGCTTCCAGCCGCAGCACCGCGACGTCGTCGCCCGCCGCGAAGTGCACGATCCGGGCCGGCACCGGAGCCTGTTCGGGCGCGGCCGTGGGCAGCAGCGGCAGATCCACAAACACCCGCGCAGTGGATTCGGGCGGTTGCTCCTGGGGCGTTCCGAGAGCGGCGCTCACGACGTGAGCACAGGTCAGGGCGGTCTTTTCCCCGACCAGGAAGCCGACACCCCAGCAGTTTCCCTGCTGGTCCGTGATTCGAAGGACGGCCGAGTCGAGCGCAACCGGGCCACCCCGGACCGCTGTTGCGGCACTGTCCTGCACCCTCACTCCTCCGGTTGGGCAGCCAGACGGCCGGCTTCCTGAGCCTGGCTTCCGCCGCGCTCCCATTTGAGGGTCACATTGAAGTGGGCCTGAGCCGTGCTGCTGCTGATCACGATGTCCGCCGCAGCCGACAGCGACAGGCCGAACTCCACCGTGATCTCCTGCGGACCGGGCGCCGTCTCACTGAAGGTGTTCACCAGCTGCTGGGCCACGGGCCGGATCCCGGACAGCATTTCTCCCATCGAGCGAGTCGCCCTGGCCGCGACCTGTCCAGGCCGTGACACCTTGACCAGTCCGTCTTCGGGCTTCTCCTGGACCTCGACCTTGACGACCTGAGCCGCTCCGTCACCGCCCTCGTCGAGCGGCAGTTCCACCACGTAGGTCATCGTGCCCCCGTCACCTCGCTTCGCTCCGCTCCTCGTCCGGTGTGAGACGCGGCCTCATCAGCCACTTCATCGTCGCTGGTCACGGGGTGGCAACGGCCATTTCGGCCAGTCTCCGGGGATTCGTGGCCGACCTTCGGCCCGTACCGCAGAGCCGGCGGCTCGTTCCCCGTGCGCGCTCAGATGTGAGCGATGTACAGGTACCCTCGCGCCGGCGCGGTCGTCTTGACCCAGTGCGTTCCCTTGGAGCTGACGCACCGGTACCTGTAGCGCACCTGCTGACCCTTCTTGACCATCGCCTTCACGGGGGCGCGGCTCGACATGCCGGTACGGATGGGTGCCTTGCGGTCGGCGCGCGCGACCTTGTTCCCCACGTACTCGCATGTGAACGGCGGGGCCGCTTTGGTGGTCGGGGGCGCGGAGATCGCTCGCTCGAGAGGCGTGACGGTGTTGTTGCGATCCGGTGGAGTGTCGGCCATGGCAGTGGTGACAGCGGGGCCGAGGAGCAGAGCCGCCCCGGCGATGGCGACACTCACGACTTGACGGAATTTGCTCATGACAACCTCTTGTTTCAGTGACGTGGTGCGGGCCGGATGCCGATCCGCCCTAAGGGGTCCTAAGCGACGGTGAGGATCCGGTGCTGGCCGTGGGCGCCAAGGGGGCGGGCGTCGTGGATGCTGGTGACCCAGGTGACGGCGGCGTACCGGCCGGAGGAAAGGGGAGGGGTGAGCGATGCGTCCCGGCCCGGGGAGAGCGGTGGGGTGCCCAGCCATCTGGCGATGTCGAAGGGCGGGGGCCCGCCGGCGCCGTCGAAGAACGCCTGGATGTCGTCTTCGGTCACCGATCCGTCGGTAACGGGATACAGGACCAGTTCGTCGACCTGTCCCCGCATCCGGTTGACGTAGCGGAGTGAGCCGCCGGGCCTGAGCCGGCCGCGCAGGTCGAACCGGGGCCCCAGGCCGGGGACCTCCCTGGCAGTGATGACGGCGGCCGGTGGAGCGGTCCGAGTCTGGTCGCGGACCGGGCGGACGGTGAGTGTGCGGACGTACTCCTGCCCCGGCGCGGGGTTACGGCCCCGCCCCTCGCCCTCGAAGTCCAGGAACTCCAGGAGCAGGTAGCGGCCGGCTCGCAGCTCCACGGTGAAGCCGGTATCCGTGCCCACGTGTGTGAAGCCACCGCCGTACAGCTCGGCCGCGGCCATCAGGGCCCGGGACGCCTCGATGTTCTCCCGCCCCTCGGTTGCGAAGATCCGGCGCAGCCGGGTGCGGAACTCCGCCTCACTCTGGCCGCGCCGCAACCGGGCGATGCCGACGGCACCGGTCAGCGGACTGGTGGTGCGTAACCGGAACGCCACGGCTCCCTCTGTGGCCGTCGCCGGAGCGGAGAAACCGTCCTCTCCGGTGACCACATGCAGAGGCGGGAGCTGGATGTGCGGGCCGTGCCTGGTTCGCGCGTGCGCCGTTCCGCCCGCGGCCGCTGTGACGCACAGTGCGGCCAGACCTGACATGGCTCCGCGTCTGCTCAGTACGCTGTTCAACTCGCACCTTTCCGGATCGCGGTGGTGTCAGCAGCCACCCCTCTGATACTCGGGGCGCCGCCCTGCCGGCCGATCTCGGAGCAGCGCCGCTCCCCTCCGACGGCGCTGCTCCGCCCCAACGGCCCCACGAGCATGCTCAGTCAGGTTGGACGCATCACTGGGTGAAGCGCTGGGCAGGGTCCTGGTACACGGATCCGGCCTGCGTCTGAGGGGTTCTGCTGTTGGGTGGCACGCACGCCGACAAGGCTGAGGGTCCGTTACGGTTCGCTCTCCTCGGACCAGTTCGCGCCTGGCGTGGAGAGCAAGCGCTGGATCTGGGCGCTCCTCGGCAGCGGTCGGTTGCCGCGGCGCTGCTTCTGCACGCGAACAGGCCGGTGACCCGGGAGCAACTGGTCCGAGCGGTGTGGGGCGAGTCCGCGCCGGCGTACGCGGTCAATCAGCTGCAGAAGTACGTTTCCGCGCTGAGGCGCGTGCTGGAGCCCGAACGCGAGGCCAGGGCACCCTCGGGGGTGCTCAACTGGTCCGACAGCGGATACGTCATCGAAGTGGAGCCGGACGGCGTCGACCTGACCGTCTTCGAACACGCCGCAGCCCGCGGCCGCGGCGCGCTGGCCCGGGGGGACGTGAAACAGACGGCGGCAGAGCTGCGCGGAGCACTGGACCTGTGGCACGGTCCGCCCCTCGCCAACGTCTCGAGCGATGTCCTGGACGCGGAGCGCGACCGGCTGCAGGAACTGAGAGCCACCGTGCTCGAGGAGCGCATTCAGGCAGATCTCGATCTGGGCCGCCACCAGGAGCTCGTGCCCGAGCTGACCCGCCTCGCGGCCGGCCTTCCCTTTCGGGAGGGCGTCGCTGCCATGCTGATGCTCGCCCTGTACAGATCCAGTCGGCAGAGCGATGCCCTGAGCGCGTATCAGCGGATCCGCCGCAACCTGCGCGAGGAACTCGGCGTGGACCCGGGCAGGGAGCTCCAGGAGCTGCACGGGCAGATACTCGTCTCCGCCCCGTCCTTGTCATGGTCGGGCCCGACTCGGTGGCGCGGCGCAGGCTCCACCGCGGCCGAGCCGCCGACCACGGTCACGCCCGCTCCGGACACCGTCCAGGGCCTTCGCCAACTGCCCATGGACATACCGGAGTTCGTGGGGCGGGAGGCGGAACTGCGCGAGCTGTGGAGTTGTGCGGGCGACCGGGAAACCGCAGCCGATGCGGGAAACGGCGGCGTGGTCATAGCAGTCATCGAGGGGATGGCGGGCGTAGGCAAGACGCGGCTGGCCGTGCACGCGGCCCACCAGTTCGTCCGTCAGGGCCACTTCGCCGACGTGCAGTTGTGGGCCGATCTCAAGGGCTTCTCATCCAGCCGTCCTCCGGCGGATCCGGCGGATGTACTGGAGGATTTCCTCCGTCTGCTGGGAGTGCCGGGA
Organism: Streptomyces sp. CA-179760; assembly: GCF_050937045.1. Lineage (NCBI taxonomy): Bacteria > Bacillati > Actinomycetota > Actinomycetes > Kitasatosporales > Streptomycetaceae > Streptomyces > Streptomyces sp. CA-179760. Next base: position 3,694,835 of record NZ_JBNJLZ010000001.1, on the reverse strand, counting down.
AGCCAGATTCCCGCAGGAGCCGAGGCGCGATCGGCGCTGTATCGCGACCGGATGACCGGCAAGCGCTCCTTGGTGGTGCTGGACGACGCGGTCGACGAGGAGCACGTACGGCTGCTGCTGCCCGGGGAACCTTCCTGCATGCTGCTGGTCACAAGTCGACGGGTGCTGTCCGGGCTGGACGGCGCACACACGATCCGGCTGGGCACGTTCTCTCCCGAGGAAGCTCTGGCACTGGTCGCGCGTGTCTTGGGCCGTACGGCCGATGAGCCGGGCTCCGAAGACGCGCGGCGTGTGGTGGAGCTGAGCGGACGGCTGCCGCTGGCCGTCGCGCTGGTGGCACGGCGGCTGCGGACCCGCCCGACCTGGAACGTCTCGGAACTGGCGAAGCGGCTTGAAACCGCCGAGGAACGACTGCGGCAGTTCACCGTGGGGAGGCGAACGGTGGACGACGCCTTCGAGCCGTCCTACCGTTCTCTCCCCGCCGACCTGCGACGTGCGTTCCGGCTGCTCGCCCTCCATCCGGGCGAGGACTTCACGCCGTCCTCCGCCGGCGCCCTGCTGGGCCAGACCCGCACACAGGCGGAGCAGCAGGTGGAGTCCCTGCTGGACGAGCACCTCCTGCAGCAACACGCCGTCGGCCGCTACCGCTATCACGACCTGCTACGGCTGTACGCCCTGGAGCTCGCACGCACCGAGGACGACCAGCAGGTGCGGCGCACCGCCGTGCGACGCCTGGTGGACTGGCACTGTCGCGCCGCCGAGGCGGCCCGGCACGCCCTCGAACCCTGGCGGCGGCACCTCCCCGGGCACGGGCACGGCAGCCGACCCGGCTCCGGCACGGGTGACGCCGACCGGGCCCCGGCCGACCTTCCCGCTTCGCTGTCCCACCCCGTCTCCGCACTCCGATGGGTGGAGCAAGAACGCTCGAACCTGCTCGCTGTCTCTCGTGAGGCCGCCGGCCGTTGGCACCACGACACCTGGCGGCTGGCGACGGCGGCCCACGCGTTCCTCGCGCAGCACTCCTACGGCACCGACAGCCGTGAGGGCCTTCGGCTGGGGCTGGAGGCAGCCCGTCGGATGTCGGACTCCGTCAAGCAGGCACAGAGCATGCGGGACCTGGGCGGTATGTACGACGGCTTGGGCAGACACGAGGAGAGCGCCGCGCAACACCATGTAGCTCTGGCCTTGTCCGAAGGGGCGGGGGATGTGCGCGGTGCGGCCGAGGCACTCAGCGGGCTCGGCCGCACCTCGTACGCCCTGGGCCGCTATCCGCAGAGCGCCGAGCAGCACCGACGGGCCCTCTCGCTGTTCACGAAGATCGCGGACCGACACGGCCAGGCCCGGTCACACGGAGGACTGGGCACGGCGAACTGGTTCATCCCAGGGCGTTTTCACGAAAGCACCAAGGGACACCGGCGGGCGACGGCTTTGTTCACGGGTACCGGCGACTTCAGCGGGCAGGCCCACGAGGCCAGCAACCTCGGCCTGGCGCACTGGGTTTTCGGCAACTACACGCAGTGCGCCCGATATCACGGGCGTGCACTCGCCCTGTTCCAGCGCGGGGGCGACCTGCGTGGACAAGCGATCGCCCGCCACGGGCTCGGCCTCGCGGCCTGGCACCTCGGACATCCCGATGCCGCGCGGGATCACCACCTGTTTGCCCTCGACGTCTTCCGCAAGCTCTCCGATCGGCGCGGCACAGCCATCTCGCTGCAACGCCTCGGCTATGTGCAGTGGACCACCGGCCGGTACCACGAGGGCGAGGATCTCCTCCGCCAGGCCCTCACTCTCGGAACCAGCATCGGCAACCGTCAGACCGAGGCATGGGCGCTCGCGTCCCTGGGGTTCCTCTGTCAGCGTCTGAACCGCATCGAGGAAGGCCATGAGCACCTCCGGAAGGCGCTCGAAGTCGCCCAGACGATCGGGGACCCGCACTGCGAGTCCAGTGCCGTCCTCGGCCTGGCTCTGACCGACCTCTCCGCGGGACGGATCGACCGCTGCACGGAGACGGCAGAGCGAGCGTTGGCCCAGTCCCGGAATCTCAGCAATCCGCACGGCGAGGCTTTGGCGCTGTTCACGCTCGGTCTCGCTTCCGGCGTCCGCAGCCAACCTCACGAAGGCGCGGCATGGCACCGCGCAGCCCTCGGTCTTGCCCGGAGAACCGCCGAACCGTTCACAGAATCCACAGCTCTCACCGGCCTCGGCAGCGCCTGCACGGCTCTCGGGCACTACGCCGAAGCCGAACGGCACCTGAACACGGCCCTCACCATCCGACAGCACATCGCCGACCGGCACGGTCAGGCAGACACCCTCATGGCTCTGGCCGACCTGGAGACGGCGACGGGCAGACCCCGAGCCGCGACGTCCAGCCGGGCACACGCCCTGACCATTCTCACCGAGATCGGCGCACCGGCCGGCTGACGCGGGGGAGCGCGGTGGAATCCGCTGCCGGTGGGCCTTGGGCGCGTGCCGTAGGCAGCCCACGGTGGTCGGACGCACCCACTGCTGACTTGACCACCTGCCCATTCCTGGCGGGCAAGCGCCCCGTCCGGGTCGTCGGCGTCCACCTCGATCTGTAACTCGCGCAGGACGGCCCTCCAGGTGCCGCCGGCAGACCAGCGGCGATGACGCTCGTAAACGGTCTGCCAGGGGCCGTACCGTTCTGGCAGGTCAGGCCAGGGCACCCCGGTCCGGGCCCGAAACAGAACCCCGTTGATCACCCTGCGGTGATCCGCCCACTGCCCGCCCGGCTTGCCATTACCGGGTAGGAGAGGTTCGACCTTCTGCCACTGCGCGTCCGTGAGTTCGTGTGTCGCCGCACCATACGAGCGTCCTGCCCGGACAACCACGAGATCCACCCAGCCCACCAAGAGCCGTCAGAAACGGCCTAGTGCCACTGCCAGCTTGCGCGAGTACGCAACAGCACGGAGATGCTCTCCGGGCCTTTGGCCAGGTCGTGCAGCACCCACGCTCCGGATCATTGATGACGCCCACGTTCCAGGTTTGCGTCTGTTGGTCATAGCACGCCAGCTACCTGCACGAACGTCTACGGCGTAGCGGTGCGAGCACAAACCTGCGCATCAATCACTGCATTCACAAAGCGACGCCACGCCTGGTTTCCGACGGAAACGATTGGCGACCCTGCGGTCTTGGAGTCGCGTATGCGCGTGCCGTTGGCGGTGTAGGCACACTCCACACATTCGGTGGTGTTGCCGCCGCTGTAGGACGACTTGAACCACCTGAGGTCAGAGGCAATCTGGGGGCCAGCGGACATTCAGAGCTCCTTGCGGGCGCGATGGATCAGGGTGGAGGAAGCCTCCATGTCCAACGCTTGTGCGCGGAGGTACTCGAACGCAAGTCTGTATCGCTCCAGTTCCGCTTCCTTCTCCAGGAAGAGCGAGCCCGTGTGGATGTCGACGTACACCACGTCGAGGGCCGGTTCAGGACCGCCGATGATGACAAAGCTCCCCAGCGCTGCTGCGTGGGCGCCCTGGGAGAAGGGCAGCACTTGGAGCGTGATGTGAGGAGACTCGTTCGCTTCGAGCAGTCGATCGAGCTGCTCTCGCATAACCCCTGGTGACCCGACGACGCGGCGGATCACCGACTCGTCGAGGATCGCCCAGAGGCGCAGCGGTTTTGTACGGGTGAGGATCCCCTGCCGCTTCATGCGGATGTCGACCAGACGCTCGATTTCCGTCGGCTCCAGGGGCACCTCGTTGGCCCTCTGGAGCGCAGTGCAGTAGGCGCGCGTCTGCAGGAGGCCTGGGACGTACACGCAGGAGAAGTGGTTCTCGCTCACCGCCTCGTCCTCAAGCGTGAGCAGGAGATTCATGCTCTCGGGGATGGCGTCGGCGAAGGAGCTCCACCAGCCCTGCTGCTTGGCGTCCTTGGCGAGTTTGACGATGGCGTCGCGTTCGGTATCCGTCGCCCCGTACTCGCGGCAGAGCGCATCGACGAGGATCCACTTGACCGGTCCGGACTGGGTCTCGTACCTGCTGACTGTTGCCTTGGACACGTCGACGCGTCGGCCGACCTCCTCAAGTGTCAGCCCCTGGCGGGCACGCAACTTCCTCAGCATCGCGCCCAGTTGTCGCCGACGGGTCGTGGTCCGCTCGGACATTCAGCTCCTTCGCCAAGCGTTGGGTGGCGGGCCTGGAGATCTTCAACAGGCTAGGCAGAGGGGCGTCGCGCCACCATCAGATTCACCCGATGGATTCTCGTGAGAAGTTACATGGTGAGACTTCTCTGTGCCATGCTCGGCTGTAGATCGCTACGCAACGCAGCCGTACGGTTACGGCGGCGCAGTAGGTGCGTGGCAATGGGAGGGAGGAGTGGCCCAATGTCAGGCTGCCAAGTCACCGAACCCGGACTCCGTTGTGTCCTGCCGTTTGAGGCTGAGCCGGCGGAAGTCCGTCTGCTCCGCAGAGCCACCGTCGCGCAACTTGCCCGATGGGGCGCGTCTTCTGCGGCCGAAGAGGCGGAGCTGTTGGTGACAGAACTCGTCACGAACGTCATCAGACATGTGGGAGAGGGCGCACCCGCGACACTCATCTTGGAGTGGCGGTATGAACGCCTGCGCGTCGAGGTCCACGACAAGAGCCGGGCCCTGCCGGCCCCCGTGAGGGCTCGCTGTGACGAGGAGTGCGGGCGTGGCCTCCATTTGCTCGCAGCTCTGGCAGCGGACTGGGGGACGGTCCTGACGGCTGTGGGAAAGTCCGTGTGGTGTGAGATCGCGGCACAGCCGGCGGCTGTGTGCCGACGTGCCGAGCGGGCTCGCGGAGCGCTTGAGTGGTACCGGGAGGGCCACCCCGCCATGGCTGCGGAAGGGCGCAGTAAGTCGGTTCTCCTTGAGGAGTCTGCGGTCGAGCTGATCGCGGACTTGCTGCACTGGACCGCCGCCCAGGGCCAAGACCCGGATGACGTACTGGACCGGGCCCAGGTGCACTACGAAGCCGAGGTGACTGCCGCCGCCTGACCACCGGCACGCTTGCCCCTTGGCTTCAAAATGCCCCTTGCCGTGAAGACAGAGCCGCTCGCAAGAGTGCGGCGGCATCGTCAGGCGCTCCGTGCTGGTGAAGCTGGGCCGCTGCCCGCATCACATGAGGATCGGGATTGTCCCGTCCGTAGATGTGGATCAATGTGCCTGCCAGTTCGTCCAGTTGGCCTTCGCGCAGGACGCATACAAGGGCCGCCGTCTCTACCGGGCTGAGCACTTCTACGGAGTGGCGCAGCAGAGCCAGAGCCCCGTCTTGCCGGCCGCCGTTCTGCAGGGCTTCGGCTTGGCGGGCGACAGTCAGTGCGGCCCTCTTCTCGGGATTACTCTGCTGCCGGTCCCCCCTCCGAGGGGGACCGGCAGCAGAGCCGCATCCGCCCGCGCCGCCGGACGCGATCGCTGGCCGGCCCGAATGGCACGGCGTGCGGTGGCCTTGAGTGCGCGCCCCTCTCTCTTCTGCAGTGTCTGTACCTCCGCATTCAGTGTCCGCACCTCGTGCTTCAAGGCCGCAGCCTCCTTCCGTAGGGCTGCGGCCTCCTCCTTTACGGTGCCGAGTTCGGCCTGGATGTCGTTGAGTTCATCGGCGTTATCGCTGGCCTGCTGCCGCAACGCCGCCGCCTCACCGCGCAAGCTCACACAGTCGCCGCATTGCTGCTCTGCGGTGGCCGCGGAGTGCAACTCCTCTAGATCGGCGAGCGTGATGCCTACCTTCTCCACACCCCCCGCATCGTTGGTCGCGGCATCGTGAAGAAGCCTGACGATCGTTATGTCGGGCAGGTACTCGGCGCGGAGGAATCTGGACAGTGACGTATCGCAGGTGTGCAGCCGGTCGGCTGCCTGCTTCTGCGTGGGGGCGCTGCCGTTGGGTTCCAAGGCCAGGAGGCGGCAGAGTTTCTGCAGTTCGGCAGCGAGTGCGCGTTTCCCTGGCGGAACGTCACTGCCGAACTCCTTCACGGTCCAGCAGTAAGGAGCCTTGCTTCCTTTTGGTCGTGGCATATCACGCACTTCGCTTTCCGGTCCATATGTAGCGAACCAGTTCAAATCGGCCTGCTGTTGACCCGTGGTGTCGACCTTGCGGCCATTCGAGGCTGAGGTTTGGTCAATTGTGCATGACGGTAGGCGAGTTGTGTTCTTGCTACCTGTTGCGCAAGTGTTCCAGGGGGGACTGGTTTTCGGTTCTTGGTGGGAAACTGTGGACAGCCGCTCGTGGAGCGGGGGGTGGCTAAGACGCCTGTGTCGCTGCGTGAGTTACGCATGCGCACATACTGCGTTTTTGCCAAAATGCGCGCGATTCGACATCAGGAGTGACAAATGGCGCTGCCGTCCTGGCGGGACGCGAAGTTGGGAAGCATGGCTCGGGCCGCACTGTGGCTCGTACAGGAAGTGGGGGAGGACAAGATCTTCACGAAGGCCGAGCTGCGCGAGGCGTTCCCGGACGTCGCTCAGATCGACCGGCGCATGCGCGACCTGCGGGACCACGACTGGAAGATCTCGACGAGCCGTGAGGACCCGACGCTCCGTCAGCAGGAGCAGCGGTTCGTGGCCCAGGGGGCGGAGGTGTGGATGCCTGGCAAGTCGAAGGCGCCGAAGCACAAGGCGAGCCTTACCGCCGCCCAGCGTGCCAAGGTGCTGGACGAGGACGGTTACCTCTGCCGCACGTGCGGCATCGCAGCTGGTGAGCCGTACGAGGAGGGAATCGAGCAGGCGGTGCTCAACGTGGCCCGCCGCCAGGTGATCCAGCCTGGCGGAGACGTCACCTACGAGTTGGTCACCGAGTGCAAGCGGTGTGGTGTCGGCAGCTCCGGCCGGCAGGCCGACCTCGGGCGTGTCTTGGAGCAGGTGGCTGCCCTTTCGCCCATGGAACAGCGGGTGCTCGGCGCCTGGATCGCTGCGGACCGGCGTTCCCTGAGTCCGCTGGACAAGCTCTGGGGCCAGTACCGGACTCTTCCGGAGACCTCCCGCAAGGCTGTGGCGGATGCACTCGACGGCGCGAACGACTAGGAACAGGACACCCGGAAATGATGCGAGAACTTCCCGCTCCGCCGCAGGCGGACGAACTGAGCGAACTGATCAAGAAGAAGGTCGCGGAGGCCCAGACGGCCGGTGGTACCCGCGAGACGGTGACCGTCGACTGGAACGAGCAGAAGGCGCACGTCGACGTGATCGACCTGCCCCTCAGTAAGCTCTACTTCAACCCCAGCACGCACCGTATCCGGGCCCAGCGGAGCCACGACGCCGCGAAGGACGCGGCGCTGGACCAGAACCCGTGGAGCGCCGAGAGCCAGGATTACCTCCGCTTCCTGCTCCAGGTCTCGCCGTCCGACACCAATCTGCGTGACGTCGAGTTCGACGCCCTCAAGGACAGCCTCGAAGAGTTCGGCCAGAACGACCCCGGGCTGGTCACTCATCAGGGCATCTTGGTCAACGGCAATACCCGAGCAGCTGCCCTGAAACTGCTTGGTGTGCAGTCGATGCGCGTGGGTGTGCTGCCCGAGTGGTTCACCTGGGCGGACATCAATGCCGTGGAGCTGTCCTTGCAGCTCCGTCGGGATCACCGGCGTGACTACTCCTACATCAACCGCATCATCGCCATGGAGGAACAGGCGGCCCTGGGGCGCACGCCCGAGCAGATCGCCAAGGAGTTCCGGATCCAGGTCCGGACGTACCACCAGGAACGCTGGATCCTCGCCACGATCCACGAGCTGATCAAGCGCAGCCACGACGCCGGCGGTGACGCACTCCGGCTGGTCGACTGGGAAGGCGCTCAGGAGCGCCTCAAGGAACTTCAGCGCTTGTACGTGAAGTTGGAGACGCTCGACCGTGACCAGGCGGAGATCCTCAAGGAACTGCGTCTGGCCGCCATCCTGCTCAACTTCTCCAAGACCGACGTGCGGCACATCAACGAGGACTTTCTCAAGGAGGGGCTGGAGCAGAAGCTGCTTTCCACTGGTCCGGCGCTTGAGGACCGGTCTGAGGCCAAGCCGACGGGTGTCATGATCCCGGGGCTCGGTGTTGAGGTCCCAGCTGCTTCCTCCGCGGTGGCTGACATGAAGGCACTTAACGACCGTCTGCTGCGTGCCTCTGCTGTCGTACGCAGTAGAAGCGAGGGCCCTGACCTCGGCAACGAGGCGAAGGAGAAGGCCCAGAGTGTTCTGGACGGGGCGAAGAAGTCCTTCGACGATGCCATTGAGGCCGCTGGCCGCAGTGCCCGGCTGCGCAAGCGCAAGCAGCTCGCGCCGGCCCGGCTCGCGGAGGCATGCGCCAGCATCGACCAGTGCGTGAGTGACCTGGTGCAGGCACGCACCTCTCGCAGCCTCGACGAAGAGGCTTTCGATGATGCGGTGATGAAGCTCCGTGGCAGCCTGCTGAAGCTCGCCAAGCAGGCCGGACGGGGGCTCCACGATCCGGGTGACGGAGTGGCCTGGCTGATGGACGCCGTCGCCACGGAAGGCCGGCAGTGATGACCGAACCGAGCGGAACGTCTCTGCACCTGGGGTTTGACGAGACGCACACGCGTGTCGTGCTTCGGACCACTGAGCACCACCAGCCGGACCTGGTCCAGCTGGCCGCGCGTTTTCGGACGGGCGGCCAGCTCGGCCTGCTCAGCGCCTCTGTTGCTCTTGATGACTTCCTGGCCAACCTGCAAGTTCTTGGCGACTGGCCCGACCCCAGCGGTGTGGAGTGGTCCTCCGCCCTGAGGAAGCTGGCGACCGGCGTCCTCCAGGACGCGCGGACCGTGGAAACCAGGCTGGCGGGTACGGGATCTGCCGGCGAGATCGACGCGGACGATGTCCCGAGTCTGCTCGGCGACAACTGGAAGGGTGAGCTGAGCGCCTTCCAGCGCAGGGACATCGCGAAGCTCCTGTCTCTCCAGCACGGTGCGAACTTCAGCGTGCCCGGAGCCGGCAAGACGCGCGTCGCGCTCGCTGTGTATGCGGCTCAGAAGGCCGTCGGCCACGCGCGGCGGCTTCTGGTTGTCTGCCCGAAGTCGGCCTACGACTCGTGGCGTTTCGAGACGGCGGAGTGTCTGACGCACGCGTTGCGCGTCAACGTCCTAGACGGGTCGCTGGACCAATGGGCGGAGGTGCTCGTCGTCAACTACGAACGGCTGGACCGCTCGCTGTCGATGCTGACCACCTGGCTGGCAGCCCAGCCCTCCATGATCATCCTTGATGAGGCGCACCGGATGAAGCTCGGGGCCCGGGGCACCTACGGTGCCGCGTGCATGGCTCTCGGGCCACATGCGGACCGGCGCCTGATCCTCACAGGTACGCCGGCTCCGAACGGTTCCAAGGACCTGGAGAATCTACTGGGCTTCGTGTGGCCGGGGCACGGGCAACAGACCGTCGTGCGCGCCGTGGCCGGGGGAGACCTTCGGCAGGCAAGTACGGTGCTGCGGCCGTTGTTCACGCGGACGACCAAGCAGGAACTCGGTCTGCCTCCTGTTGATCTGGGCATCCGTTACGTGGACATGCCGCCCCTGCATGACGAGATCTACAGCTCCCTGGTCGGCGGGATGAGTAACGGGGTGGTTAGGGAGGATCTCAGCGCCCTCGGCAAGACGGCTCTGCGGCTTCTGATGGCCGCTACGAGTCCGGCTCTGCTCCTGGAAGGAGCTACCAAATACGAGCCGCTGGCTTACCAGTTGCCTCCGCTGGAGATTCCCCCAGGCGGCTCTCTGTACTCGAAGTTGCAGAACCTCCCCGACCACGAGCTGTCACCGAAGTACAAGGAGGCCGTGGCGATCATCGCCGAGAACGCGGCGGCTGGACGTAAGACACTGGTTTGGACGACGTTCGTCCGGAGCCTTACGACGCTGGAGCGCATGCTGGGGAAATTCAGTCCGGCCGTGGTCTACGGAGGGACCCCCGACCGAGAGGAACAGATCCGGCGTTTCCGCGATGATCCGGGCTGCATGGTGCTCATCTCCAACCCGGCGACCCTCGGCGAGGGCATCAGCCTGCACCACCACTGTCATGACGCTGTCTACGTGGACCGCGATTTCATGGCCGGCCGGTTTCTGCAGAGCCTGGACCGCATCCATCGCCTCGGGCTCGCGCCGGACACCGAGACGCGGGTCACGGTCCTCGCGGTTCGCAACTCCATAGACGAGGTCGTGGCTTCGCGGTTGGAACAGAAGCTGGCCTTCATGGGCCAGATCCTGGATGACCCCACAGTCCAGCAACTTGCCGACCTGGAAGAGGAGCCGTCGGTGGCGGCTGGTCTGGCGCCGAGTGACATCGAAGCGCTGCTGAGTCACCTGGGGGCCACCGGTAGCTGGCTGCCCGAGGTGGACGCAGCGCACTACGATCGGTGCTGTGTCCTCCGAAGCCGTATGGGAAGCCCCGGAAGGTTCCTGGGCTTCGTCCGCTGCCCGCCGTCGCAACATGCAGGCGATCCGCAGCCGCGATACAAAGCCGGAATGGCTGATCAGACGTCTGGTGCACGCCCAAGGGCTCCGCTACCGGGTGGCAGCACGCCCCATACCAGACCTTCGCCGGACGGCCGACTTGGTCTTCCGCCCAGCGAAGGTCGCGGTATTCATTGACGGCTGCTATTGGCATGGCTGCCCTGAACATTACGTGCCGCCTAGAACGAACTCCGGTTACTGGTCGGAGAAGGTGCTGCGTAATGTGAAGCGGGACCGGGACACGGATCAGAGGCTCAGTGACGCGGGCTGGCTCGTGCTCCGGTTCTGGGAGCACGAGCAGTCAGTGGCTTGTGCCGACAAGATTGCCGCGACGGTCCTCGCGCGCAGGCGCGGGAGTGGCTGTCGCTGAAATTGAGAGTTCCATTTGGCGTGGAATGTCATCCAGGGCAGCTGAGCCCGAGGAGTCGATGTTGTAGTTGCTAAGAAGTTCTTCCCGGTGCTCCGGTCGCAGAATAGCAGCGATTGCGCGGCCTACGGCCTCAGCGACCGGCGGAGGGAAGGCATTTCCCACTTGCCGGTACTGTGCTGTCTTTTTCCCCTGGAACCGCCAGTTTCGCGGAAATCCTTGGATGATGGCGGCTTGCTCGACGGTGAGCATAGGGCCGTTCTCCCGGAACAAGTCCCGTTCCGGGTCGCATGCTTTCGGGTCGTTGGCCACCCCCATGGCGTCAACTCCCATTGCTGCCCATGCCCTCTTCGCTCGCGTGGGTCCAAGGTCGGCGCCGCCGTGCTTCCTGGATCCACCCACCAACGTGGGGGCAACGCCGCGGCCGGCGGCCACGGACTTCCGGGCCGCGTCGAGCCAGTCGTTGTAGACGTCCTCGCCTGTCCGCTGTCCGGGCTTGGCCGGCTCGCCCCACTTGTTCTTGTCCCAGTACGGAAGACACCGTTCCCGCATTGTCCTTTTGAGGCTTTCTGCGACAGTGGCTTCGTCGCCCTTGATTCCCAGCGGCCAGCAGAATTCATTTACGCCGGGCTTTGAGAAATCCTCACGGATGGCGACTAGGATGGCTCGAGGGCGCAGTTGAGGGACGCCGAAATCCTTCGCATCGAGTCGGCGCCACACCTTTCGCATCTCGAGATCCTGGGCTTCTGGAGAAAGTGAAGCGTCAACGTTGGGGACTGTGTAGCCAGCGCGGCGCAATCGATCGAGGATCTTGCCCCTGTATTCGATGAAAACCTCGGGCGGCTCAAGGATCCCCCGGACATTTTCAATCATGACTGCTTTGGGGGTGAGTTTTTCGATGATATTCAGAGCTTCCGGGAAAAGGTCGCGCTCATCATCTTCGCCCAGTCTTTTTCCGGCCAGGGAAAAAGGAGGACAAGGGACGCCGCCCGCGAAGAGGTCGAGGGTATCGTCTTTGAGATCAAGGCCCTGGCATGCGTCTGATGTGAGAAATTCCTTGACGTCCATAGGATCCAGGGCTTGGGCCTTTTGCGGCGTCCACCCGGGCCAGCGTCCGACGTTTGCCCGCAGTGTACTGACCGCGTGCTGGTCCCACTCGACAAGTGCCAAGTGATCAAATCCGGCATTGTGCAGCCCCACGGCCTGCCCACCGGCCCCCGCGCAGATCTCGATCGAGGTCAGTGGCGTGGTGAACTGCGGACGCTTCTGGCCGCTGGGGGGCATGCCGCTCCTTCTGGGGATGAACCATCGTGCTGAGGAGGGACCGTGGCTGTAGACGGGCGCTCCGAACCAGAGTCTCGCATTTACCAGGCTCTCCCTTGGCACCAGTAGGTGACCGCCGGATACCAGGCTGGCGAGACTAGCCCTCGGTTGCGCGCAGCGCAGCGGGCAGAGGGCGATTTTAAGGGGTGTACAGAAAAACGTTGGCCGTTCTAGACGCCCTCGCCCTGGTAGCCCCCATGACACCCGCTGTATGAGTCCTCCGACCCACACCAACAACCCGCCCCCGACTGCGGCGGCCAAGCCACAGCCCTCCCCCGTGCCGCCAGCGTCGTCGCGTACTGCGGGAGCAGCGTCGCGTCGTCCGGGGACGACAGTTCCGATGCCGCGAAGGCCTCGTAGGAGGGGACCGTGCCCGTGACGATGCCCAGGTTCGGGGTGCCGGAGGAGGCCAGTTCCCGGAGGGCGGACTCTATGGTCGCGAGGTGGGACTCGTGGGTCGGGTACTCCGCCGAGAGTGACGGGTACGCCTCCAGGAGTTCGGTCAGTTCCGTCGCCGGCCAGTGGAGGATCGCCACCGGGAAGGGGCGGGAGAGGGCCTCTCTGTAGGCGCCGAGTTCTGCTCGGAGGCGGAGGATTTCCGCTTCCAGTTCTGCCGGGTTCTCCGAGCCCAGGGACCAGACGCGCTTGGGGTCGTGGAGTTCGTCCAGGGTGATCGGGAGGGAGTGGACCGTGTCCGCCAGGGCGTCCCATTCGTCGTGGGACTCGCCCAGCATGCGCCGTACGCGGTGGCGGCCGAAGAGCAGGGGGTGGGTGGCGTAGGGGGGCTCCGCCACGTCCGTCAGGAGGCGGTGCACGGCCTCCGTGAACGTCTCGTGGGCCGCTTCCAGTTCGTCGTGGTTCTCGAGGGCTTCCGCCGCGATCACCCAGGGGGCCGGGTCCTGGGGGGACGCCGAGCGGACCCCCTCGATGATCGCCCTGGCCTCGGCCTCGTGGCCGTACTCCCAGAGGTTCGAGGCCTTGAGCGCCCGGACCAGGTGGGGGTTGTCCAGGTCGGCTGCGGAGGACAGCAGACGGTCGTAGAGCGAGGACGCGGTGGGGCGGTCGCCGGAGAGTTCCAGGTGGGCCGCGGCCCGTAGCAGCAGGGCCTCGGCGTCCTCGGGATACAGGCCGGCGGTCCGCTCCAGGCGTGCCGCTTCGGCGGTGTGGTCGACGTTTTCGGCAGGCGTGTCGGGGCGCATGGGGGACACCGTACTGCCGGGAGGTGACGAGCGTGAGAGATGTGCAGGCCAGACCGCTGATCTGCCCGGATTCCCCATGCTCGCCGTCCCGGCTCTACGGATCGCCCCGAACCGCCGCCGTGTCGTCCGTCGCCGGTCTACAGTGTCACGCCGTCGATTTGGAGCGTTTGGACCGCCTTTGCCGCGAACGGGACGCTTACCGACTTTCCGTTCAGGCGGAGATCCGAGTGCGGTGTGTAGAGGTCGCCACCGCCCGTTGTCACCGTGTTCCAGCGGGGGACCACGCCTCCGGAGCCACCCGTCACCGTCGAGAAGCGTGAGAGGTCGAAGGTGAGGGTCTGGGCGGAGGTGGCCGTGTTCACCGCGACGATCACCAGGCGGCGGGATGCCGCGTCGTACGCCGCCACCGCGTAGCTGACGCCCGTGTCCAGGATCGTCATGCCGGGGCGGATGTGGCGGCTGAACTGGGCCAGTACGTAGTGCTTGGTCTGGACCGTGGTCGGCTGGAGGGTGTTCGCGTCGTAGGCGATCATCGCCCAGCCCGTCGACGGGTCCATGACCTGCCAGTAGCACCAGGCGGTGGGGTGCAGCCAGCGGAAGTCGTAGCAGAGGTTCGACGCCAGGGTCAGGCCCGTGCCGTCGCTGTCGCCCGTCTCGGAGTTCCACAGCTTCTTGCGGGACGTCGTCACGACGTCCGTGTAGAGGAGGTCGCGGCGGCCGCCCGAGCCCTGGTAGCCGTGCACGTTGACCTGGGAGACCAGGGCTTTGGTGGAGGAGTTGAAGGAGGACCAGGTCGAGCGGGCCGTGTCGATGTTCGTTTCATCCGAGGCGGCGATGCGGAGGCTCGTGAGGCCGCGCTTGTCCAGCTCGCTGCGCATGTAGGGGAGTACGGCCGCCTGGACCGCGGGGTCCATGTGGCAGCCCTCCTGGGTGCCGGTCGCGGTCCACCAGGTGGAGGCCGGCTCGTTGAAGGGGTCGACCGTCGCGAAGTTCACGCCCCAGTTGTTCTTCGCGTACAGGGCCGTCGCCGCCAGGTGGCTCGCGTGCTGGCGGTAGTTCCAGGTCTGGAGGTTGTTGCCGCCGCCCGCCGCGCCCGAGGGGTTGTGGTTGGCGCACATCCACCACATCGGGGAGTTGGCGAAGAGTTCGGTGATCGCGCCGCGCTGCGTCGCCTTCATCAGCATCGCGCGCTGGTTGGCGTCCGCCGACCACTTCCAGGCCGAGGACGTCGGGTCCTCGTTGTTCCAGTCCTGCCAGAAGCCCTCGATCTGCTTGAAGCCCGGGATGTTGGGGGACTTCGCCATCGTCTCGCCGCCGACGCTGTTCCAGCTGCACGCGCCGAGGTTGTAGCGGGCGATGTTGAGGCCCAGGCCGGGCAGGGAGCGGCCGTTGTACGTCACCGACTTGGTGGTGAAGAAGAGGTCCGCGAAGTCGTCCCGGGCGCCGAAGACGTTGGCCCACCAGGCGAGGGAGGTGCCCCAGCCCTCCCAGGTGCCGTAGGTGGTCGAGGGGGTGACGGCGATCGTGGCGTCCGCGTGCGCGGTGCCTGTCGCCAGGGCGCTGCCGAGGAACGTACCGCCTGCTGCGGACAGCAGGGTTCTGCGTCGTATCACGGCTCCTCCGTAGGGGAGTTCAGGGGAGTGTGGGGGCAGGCGCCGGTGCCCCTGGCCCGGGCGTCGCGGGACGGCCCGTCCATGGCATCGAGAAGCATCGGGTGTGACGGATGGGTTGTCGAGAGTTGTGACGAACCTTTCTCAAACCCGTGTACGAAGTCGCGGACGTACTCGGAGGGGTGATCCTGTATAACGAAGAGCAGGACATACACATGTACGAGAGGAGGGGCCGGCGATGATCCGCGGTTGGACGAGTCCGCGTCCCGCACTCGTGCTGCTCTTCCTGGTCCTGGAATTCGCGCTGCTGGACACCGCCGGCCTCACCGCCACCGTCGCGCTCGCGGCGACCGCCGCGGCCTCGGCCGCGCTCGCGGTCTGCGCCGTCATCGCCGCGCGCTGCGCGCCCGCCGTGCCACGCACCCGGGTACGTACGGCCATCCGCGACCGTGACCTGCGTACGGCCTTCCTGCCGCAACGCGACCCGGACGCCAAGGGGCGCCCCCGGCCCCGGGCACCCGGACACGCCCTCCGGGCGACCTTCGCGTAGGGGCACCACGCATCACACGTAGCTGACCCCGCGCGGGTCGTCATGCCGCCATGAACCGCTTCCGGCACGACGAGACCCCCGGAGGGCTCACGCATGTCCGTCTTCGCCAACCTGGTCGAGCACCTCGCCGACCTGCTCCAGCCGCTGTTCGGCGCCTCCGCGGCCGCCGCCGCGATCGTCCTGTTCACCGCGCTCGTACGACTGCTCGTCCACCCCTGTCCCGGGCCGCCGCGCGCGGCCAGAAGGCCCGGACCGCGCTCCAGCCGAAGATCGCCGAGCTGCGGAAGAAGCACGGGAAGAACCCCGAGAAGCTGCAGAAGGCCGTACTGGAACTGCACGCCGAGGAGAAGGTGTCGCCGCTGGCCGGCTGCCTGCCCGGGCTGCTCCAGGTGCCCGCGTTCTTCCTGCTCTACCACCTGTTCTCCAGCGACACGATCGGCGGGAAGGCCAACGAGCTGCTCGGCCATGAGCTGTTCGCCGCGCCGCTGGGGGCGCGGTGGGCGGACGCGCTCAGCGGGGGTGGTGCGCTGAGCGGCGCGGGGCTCGTCTACGCCGGGCTGTTCGTGATCGTCGCCGGTGTCGCGGCGTTCAGCTACCGCCTGAGCAAGCGGATGATGGCCGCGAGCCCGGCCCTGCCGGCCGGTGAGGGCGCCCCGGTGCCGGGTCTCGGGGCGATGACCAAGGTGATGCCGTTCATGTCGTTCTTCACGCTCGTCACCGTGGCCGTGGTGCCGCTGGCCGCCGCGCTGTACGTGGTGACCAGTACGACGTGGAGTGTGGTCGAGCGGGCCGTCCTCTACAGGTAGTCCCCAGGTAGTCCCCAGGTGGTCCCAGGTAGTCGCCAGGTCGTCCCCGGTGACGGTCCAGTACGTGAACTGGGTATTGCGGAGTGACCTCCCACCTTGGAGGATCGACCAGTCCTCCGATGGCTGCCCCGGCCGCATCCGGTCGCACGCGTCGGCGGGCGCCCGCGATCGAGGGAGACGTGATCATGAAGCTGCTGCGAGTCGGTACGGCGGGGGCGGAGCGGCCCGCGCTGCTCGACGCCGAGGGGACCCTGCGGGACCTGTCGGGCGTCGTCGCGGACGTAGACGGCGCGCTGCTCGCCGACGAGGCCGCGCTCGGCCGGGTCCGGGCCGCCGCGGACGCCGGTGAGCTGCCCGCCCTGGACGCCACCGGGCTGCGGATCGGACCGCCGCTGGCCCGGATCGGCAAGATCGTCTGCATCGGGCTGAACTACCACGACCACGCGCGTGAGACGGGTGCCGAGCCGCCCGCCGAGCCGGTCGTCTTCATGAAGGCTCCGGACACGGTCGTCGGGCCGCACGACACGGTGCTCGTGCCGCGCGGGTCCGTGAAGACCGACTGGGAGGTCGAGCTGGCCGTCGTCATCGGGCGTACGGCCAGGTATCTGGGCTCTGTGGAGGAAGGGCTCGCGCATGTCGCCGGGTATGCGGTGGCGCATGACGTGTCCGAGCGGGAGTTCCAGATCGAGCGGGGCGGGACCTGGGACAAGGGGAAGAACTGCGAGACGTTCAACCCTCTCGGGCCGTGGCTGGTGACGGCCGACGAGGTGCCGGATCCGCAGAATCTGTCCCTCAAGCTGTGGGTCAACGGGGAGTTGAAGCAGGACGGGACGACGGCTGAGCAGATCTTCGCTGTGGGGGAGGTCGTGCGGTATCTCAGTCAGGTCATGACGCTGTATCCCGGGGATGTGATCAATACCGGGACGCCGGCGGGGGTCGCGCTGGGGGAGCCTGAGCCTAAGCCGTACCTCAGGGCCGGGGATGTGGTCGAGCTGGAGATCGAGGGGCTCGGGCGGCAGCGGCAGGAGTTCAAGGACGCGTAGACGCTCCGCTGGGTGAGCCGGGGAACTGCGGTGATCTTTCGGCCGCGGGCCGTCCGTGGTTGGTCGCGCAGTTCCCCGCGCCCCTGAAAAGAGGTCAGCCCAGCAGAGCTGCCAGGTCGCGCCAGGCCTTCCTCGGGAGGGCGTCCCTCGCGGAGCCGTCGATCAGCTGGAGGGCGAGGTGGTCCGCGCCTGCCTCGAAGAACGAGTCGATCTTGGCGCGGATCGCGGTGTCGTCGCCCCAGGCGAACAGCGCGTCGACCAGGCGGTCGCTGCCGCCGTTCTGGAGGTCGTCCTCGGTGAAGCCGTGCCGCAGGAAGTTGTTGGTGTAGTTCGGCAGCGGCAGGTAGATGCCGAGGAACTCGCGGGCCAGGGCGCGGGCGCGGGCCGGGTCCGTCTCCGGGACGACGCCGAGCTCCGGGGCCAGCAGCGGGGCCTCGCCCAGGATCTCGCGGGCTTGCGCGGTGTGTTCGGGCGTGACCAGGTACGGGATCGAGCCCGCTGCCCGGTCGCGGGCCAGCCGCAGCGACTTCGGGCCCAGGGCGGCCAGGAGGCGGCGGTCCGCAGGCACTCCGGCGGTGTCCAGGCCGTCGAGGTGGGCTACCAGGGCCGAGTAGGGGCGGGCGTACTGCTCCACCCGCTTGGCGTGGCTGACGCCGAGGCCGAGAAGGAAACGCCCGGGGTGGGCCGACTCCAGGTCCGCGAAGGCCGTGCCGGCGGCGTCCGGCTCGTGTTGCCAGATGCTCTGGATGCTGGTGCCGACGGTGAGCTTCGAGGTCGCCTCGACCAGCGGGGCGGCGTTGGCGGCGGAGGAGTTGCCGCCCAGCCAGACGGCACCGTAGCCGAGTTCCTCCAGTTCGGCGGCGGCCTCGGCGAGCTCGCCGCGCCGGTCCGGGTCCTCGGAGCGCAGGCCTACGCTCCAGATGCCGTACCGGCCGATGGTCTCCTTCAGGGCAGTGGTCATCGGTTGCGATCCCTCCGGTTGGGCGCCGTGTTCGATCATGTCTACGGCGGTGCCAACCAGAGGGATGCCTCGCTCATTCCGGCTCGCTCATTCCGGCTCGTTCTTTCCCGCCCGCTAGCGGTCCTTGCTCAGGAACTCCTCCAGCGCCTCCACCACGAACCGGTGGTCCTGGAGCTGCGGAAGCCCGGACACCGTCACCGCGCCGATCACGCCCACGCCCTCGACGGTGATCGGGAAGGAGCCGCCGTGTGCCGCGTAGGTGTCGGGGTCGAGGCGCGAGGACTCCTCGAACGTCGTGCCCTTGGCGCGGAAGCGGGCGCCCACCAGGTAGGAGGCGGAGCCGTAGCGCTCGACGACCCGGCGCTTGCGGGCGATCCAGGCGTCGTTGTCCGGGGTGGAGCCGGGCAGCGCCGCGTGGAAGAGCTGCTGGCCGGCGCGGTGGATGTCGATGGCGAGCGGGGCCTGCCGCTCCCGGGCCAGTTCGACGAGGAGCGAGCCGAGCGCCCAGGCGTCGTCGTGGCTGAACTGCCGGAAGACCAGGCGGCGTTCCTGCGTCTCCAGTTCCTCCAGGCTCGGCGTGAGCTCCGGGTGGAACTTGGGGCCGAGTTCCTGGTGGTGCGAAGGGTTGTGCGAGCTCTTGTGCGTCACAGCGTCACCGTCACCTTCTCGCGGGCCGAACGACGAGCGGCCTCCAGTACGTCCAGGGCGGCGGCCGCCTCCAGCGCGGTCACCGGGTTGGGACCGCCCTCCAGCAGGGCCTTCGCCACGGCCGCATAGTAAGCGGGGTAGTCGCCGGGGAGGGTGGGTTCGGGGCTGCCGCCCCCCGTCACCGGGGACTCTCCGGAGCCCACGCGGCCCCACTCCGACTCGGGCTCGACGCCCCAGCCGGGGCCGGGGCGCAGGCCGTCACGGAGGGCCGCCTCCTGGGGGTCGAGGCCGTACTTGACGTAGCCGGCGGTGGAGCCCAGGACGCGGAAGCGGGGGCCGAGCTGGGCCGTCGTCGCGGAGACGTAGAGGTGGGAGCGGACACCGCTGGTGTGCGTGATCGCGATGAACGTGTCGTCGTCCGCCTCGGCGCCCGGGCGGCGGATGTCCGACTCGGCGTAGACGGAGGCCGCCGGGCCGAAGAGGGCCAGAGCCTGGTCGACGACGTGGCTGCCGAGGTCGTAGAGCAGACCTCCGATCTCTGCCGGGTCGCCGGACTCGCGCCAGCCGCCCTTCAGTTGCGGGCGCCAGCGCTCGAAGCGGGACTCGAAGCGCAGGACGTCGCCCAGCTCGCCCTCGTTCAGCAGCTTGCGCAGAGTGAGGAAGTCGTTGTCCCAGCGACGGTTCTGGAAGACGGAGAGGAGCAGGCCGCGCTCCTCGGCGAGGGCGGCGAGCTCGCGGGCCTCGGCCGCCGTGCCGGCGACGGGCTTGTCGACCACGACCGGCAGACCGGCCTCGATGGCGGTGGTGGCGAGTGGCACGTGCGTCTTGTTCGGGGACGCGATGACGATCAGGTCCAGCTCGGCGGCCCGGTCGAACAGCTCGTCCGGGGTGGCGGCGAGGCGTACGTCCGGGAACTCGGCACGGGCCTGCTGCTGCCGTTCGGGGTTCGAGGTGACCACCGTGTCGAGGGTGAGGCCCTCGGTGGCGGCGATCAGCGGGGCGTGGAAGACGGAGCCGGCGAGGCCGTAGCCGACGAGGCCGACGCGGAGGGGTGTGCCAGTCATGTCCCCACTTTCGCAACGCTGTTGCCAAAGTGCAAGCGCCGGGGACAATGGGGGGCGTGAACAGGGCGGACGACCGTACGGGCGGGATGGGCGGCATGCATGGCACCGGAGGTGGGGTGAACCTGCTCGCGTTGCGCAGCCACAACGCGGCGCTGGTCCTCGACCTGCTGCGGACGGCCGGAGCCGACGGCATCAGCCGGCTCGAACTCGCCGAGCGCACCGGGCTCACCCCGCAGGCGGTCAGCAAGATCACGGCCCGGCTGCGCGAGGACGGCCTCGCGGCGGAGGCCGGACGACGGGCCTCCACGGGGGGCAAGCCGCGGACCGTGCTGCGGTTGGTGCCCGAGGCGGGTCATGCCGTGGGCGTCCATCTGGACCGGGACGAGGTGCACGCCGTGCTGGTGGATCTGCGGGGGCCGTGGTGGGGGAGCGGCGGGCCCCGCTGGACCTCGGGGCCGGGGCACGGGCCGTGCTGACGGCGGTGACGGAAGCGGTGCGGGAGACGGTGGCCGGGGTGCTGCCGACCGGCCTCGACGAGGCGCTGCTGGGGGTGGGTGTGGCGCTGCCCGGGCCGCTCGACCACGCCCGCGGGGTGCTGCACCGGGTCACCGGATTCCCCGAGTGGGACGGCTTTCCGCTGCGGGAGGCGCTGGCGGAACGGCTCGGGGTGCCGGTGGTGGTCGACAAGGACACCAACGCGGCGGCGCTGGGCCTGGCCGCCGGGGGCGAGGGCGGCTCCTTCGCCTATCTGCACCTCGGCACAGGGCTGGGGGCCGGTCTGGTGATCGGCGGGACCGTGCA
Organism: Streptomyces sp. CA-179760; assembly: GCF_050937045.1. NCBI lineage: Bacteria > Bacillati > Actinomycetota > Actinomycetes > Kitasatosporales > Streptomycetaceae > Streptomyces > Streptomyces sp. CA-179760. The sequence continues at coordinate 3,674,060 of NZ_JBNJLZ010000001.1, read as the reverse complement.
CCGGGGGGCCAGGACCGGGGCCGGGGAGTTCGGCCACCAGGTGATCCAGCTGGACGGCCCACCCTGCACTTGCGGCGACCGCGGCTGCGTCGAGGCGCTGTGCCTCGGTGCGGTGGCTCGCGGCGACACGGAGGAGGCGGCACGCGTCCTGGGCGCCGGGGCGGCGAACCTGGTGGGCCTGCTCGACATCGACGTCGTCCTGCTGGGCGGCCGCACGGTGGCCATGGCTCCGGAGGCGTTCGTGCGGGGGGTAGGGATGGTGCTGGAGGCCAGGGCGCGGCGGACGGGCCAGGAGGCCGTGCCGGTGCGGGTCGCCGCCGGGGGTGGGCGGGTCGTGGCGGTGGGCGCGGCTCAGCTGGTGCTGGGGCCGGTGTTCGGGCGTGGGGGTGGGTGAGGGGAGCGGGCGGCTGTGGGGCGTCGCCAGGGCAGTGGTCCTTCCGGCCTCCGGGCCCTGCCCCAAGGTGTGCGCGTACGGGCATGTTCATCCCGTGGCGCTTTCGGTAGACGTAGATCGGTTGATCGGCTGTCCGGTTCTGGGGAGAAGGAGAAGACATGCGGGCCTTCCACCAAGGGCATGCCGGTGCGGCCGGCCGGGCGGCGGGCGGATCGTCCGCCAGGCCACAGGCGTCACCGCTCAGCGCGGCCTGGATCCGGCATGTGCAGCGCGTGGCCGCGGCGGGCCACGACACCCATGAGGTGGCACCCGAGGCCGAGCACGCCCAGGTGCAGCGGGCCGCCCTCGACCGGGCCCTCGGCTCCCCGGCCAGGCCCATGGAGCCGGGCCTGCGCTCCGAGATGGAGCAGCGCTTCGGCGGGACGGACTTCGGCGGCGTCCTCGTGCACGACGGGCCCGCGGCACGCGAGTCGGCGGCGGTCCTGGAGGCCAAGGCGTTCACCAGCGGTCGTCATGTCGTCGACGGCGGCGGGATGACCAAGAAGGACTGGGCGCACGAACTGGCCCACTTCGAGGACCAGCAGGCAGGACCCGTGCCGGGCACGAACAACGGCGCGGGCGTCAGCATGTCCGCCCCGGGCGACCCGGGCGAACGCCACGCGGAGACGAAGGCGGACCGGGTCATGAGCGGGCCCGTACCCGTGCAGCGCACCGCCGCCGGCACCCGGAAGGCCGCGGCCGCCGGCTGTGCGGGCGGGGACGGCTGCGGCGGCGACGGTACGGCGGTCCAGCGCCTCCATGTCATCAAGGCCGGCTCGACGGGGTACCCCAAGAAGGAGCCCGACTCCGACGACTTCTTCGTGGGCCAGGACACGAACGACCAGGGCAGCTGGTTCGACGAGCGCTCCCCTTACGCGCCGCCCAAGCCTCACCTGGTCTACGCGGGCGAGGTGGACCTCGCCGTGTCGGACGGGTTCGACCTGGCCGTGGAGCACGCGGGCGACGGCAAGGAACCGAAGAACTTCTTCGCCACCGACAAGCAGCTCAGCGCGTCCATCAAGAACCTCCCCGGCGCCGGCCAGAAGCGCGGGCTCTCGCTGTCGAAGACCGGCCGGACCCTGACCATCGAGGGATCGGGCCGCAAGGTCGTCCTCCACGAGGTGGAGCCCAAGTACCGCAAGGAGAAGGGCGGCGAGAAGACCAAGGGCCTCGACGTCCTCACGCCGCAGCGCTGCAACAGCATGCTCGGATTCGTCACCGGGAAGTCGGCCATGTACCTCGAGGCGGACAAGCGCTACTGGGACACGATCGAGAAGTTCCTCGTGCGCATGGAGCCCGAGGGCGGCTGGAAGGGGAAGTTCCAGGAGGCCATCGACGGCGGCGACACGGCCGGATACGACCGGATCGCCTTCGGCATGAGCGGCCGATTCCAGGAGCTGGTCAGGCAGTCCCCCCAGAACGCCGAACGGGTGCTGCGGGACCTGGAGGCCAACCAGCACGCCGCCATCCCCAGGGTCGGCGACGGAATGGTGACCATGGCCCGGCCCGACGCCGAGCAGCACGAGACGCGTCTGCAGGCCCGGCGCGAGGGCGCCGACAACCACATGGACTACCACTACGGCGGTGTGGTCGCCGTGAGCGGCAGCGACTACATCACCATGGAGAACTACGCGCGCGAACAGCACAACGACAGCTTGAACACCCTCGATCGCAACGACCCCCTCTGGTATTTCCGGATGTACGGCAAGGAGGCCGGCCGGACGTGGCACGAGGGCTGGACCAGCGCCGCCGGCAACGGATTCCTGGGCGCGACGCTCACGCTGACCCTGCGCCACTGAGCGGGACCGCGGATGCCGCCGGCGCGGAAACCACCCGACCCCAAGGTCGTCGAGCATCTCCGGCACGCCCAGCGGTGCGCCGGCAACGCGGCCGTCGTCCGCATGCTCCGTGCCGGAGGGGCGAGCGGAACGGCCTGAGAGCCGCTCCCGGGGGCCGGCTGTCCGCCGACCGGGCGGATCCGCGCCGCCGTTCGGGGGCCTTTCCGGGCCACGTCGCTCGCGATCGCCCACATCCGGCAATGTCACATCTCCATGCGACTCTGCACGCCCGTTCACCTCTGCCTGGCGGCGGCAGCCGCCGTCCTGCTCCCTGGTGCCCACCCGGCGTACGCGGACGATCCGGCGCCCGCCTGTGCCGCGCCCGACGACCACACCTTCCCGCTCACCACCCGCGTCCACGGCGGCCCGGACTCCTACGTGGCCGGGGGCGGCTACGGGACCTGGTACCTCGACCTGACCAACACGACCGACCGGACCTGCACCGGGATCCATCCAGTCGTCGTGCTCGTGGACGACAAGCGGGTTCTGGAGCCGTCGCAGCCCCGGCTGGAGTTCTTCGAGGGGACGCGGTCCCACACCGTGCGGTTCGAGAAGAGCGGTGAGGACGAGCTCGTCGGGGCACTGGCCGACGACGAGGACCGGTTCGCCGGGTTCACCGTCGGGCCGGGGAAGACCGTCACCGTGAAGGTGCGGCTCGCGGTCACCTCGGACGCCGTGCCCAACGACGTCACCGCCAACGCCGCCGTCGTACAGCGGCACGACGACGACGGCGACTGGGTCGGGCAGTCCAACGACTACCGGTTCGGAATCGACGGTGATGCCCCGGTCGACGGTGGTGACGGGGAGATCGACGGCGGTGACCCGGAGGCCGACGACGGCACCGACTCCCCGCTGGAGACCGAGCCGAGTCCGGACGCCTCCGTCCCGCCCCGCGAGGACCGCTTCCCGTTCGCCGAGGAACTCGCCCGCACCGGAATCGGCGTCCGGGTCGCCGCGGCCGCCGCGGCGCTGATGCTCACCGGGGGCGGGGTGCTGCTCCTGGCGCGCCGACGCCGCTGAGGCAGCCGTCCCTCGGCGCGGGGCTCTGCGCCGTCCCGCCCCTCGGGACGCCGTGACCGGCCCGTTCCACATGATCCGGCCACTGTTTAGGCTGGGGGCACGCTGGACCGGACGCGTACGGCAGGAGATCCCGCACATGGCAGACCGCAAGCCCATCGAGTCGTGGCTCACCGACATGGACGGTGTGCTCATCCACGAGGGCGTGCCGATCCCCGGCGCCGACGCCTTCCTGAAGAAGCTGCGTGAGTCCGGGAAGCCCTTCCTGGTCCTCACCAACAACTCGATGTACACCCCGCGCGACCTGCACGCCCGGCTGCGCCGCATGGGCCTGGAGGTGCCGATCGAGAGCATCTGGACCTCGGCCCTGGCCACCGCCCAGTTCCTGGACGACCAGCGGCCGGGCGGATCGGCGTACGTCATCGGCGAGGCGGGCCTGACCACCGCGCTGCACGACATCGGCTACATCCTGACCGACCACGAGCCGGACTACGTCGTCCTCGGCGAGACCCGCACGTACTCCTTCGAGGCCATGACGAAGGCTGTGCGGCTCATCCTCGGCGGCGCCCGCTTCATCTGCACGAACCCCGACGAGACCGGCCCCTCCACCGAGGGACCGCTGCCCGCGACCGGGGCGGTGGCGGCGCTGATCACCCAGGCGACCGGCAAGAAGCCGTACTTCGCGGGCAAGCCGAACCCCCTGATGATGCGGACCGGGCTGAACGCCATCGGGGCGCACTCCGAGTCCAGCGCGATGATCGGCGACCGTATGGACACCGACGTGCTGGCCGGCATGGAGGCCGGGATGCAGACGTTCCTGGTGCTCACCGGCCTGACCCGGCCCGACCAGGTCGAGGACTTCCCGTACCGGCCCTCGCAGGTACTGGACTCGATCGCGGACCTCGTCGACCGGGTCTAGCCGACCGGCCCCGCAAGGGCAGGCACCCAAACCCGTCGCCACCCGATCGGAGCAGTCGCCGCGTCCCTGAGGATGCGGCGACCCACCGTGCGGGGGAGGCTCCAGGCATCTGGAGGTTCACGATGGGTTCCCTGAGAGTCACTCTCTGTGCGAGTGTCCTGGTCGCGGCTGCCCTTGCCCCGGCGGCGTACGCGGCGGACGCGGGGGGCGTCTCGGTGACTCCGGCGACCCCCGCACCCGGCAGTGACGTCGCGCTTCGCGTGACCGGCTGCGCGGCGCGGACGGCCGTCGCCGCCTCGGCGGCGTTCGTCGCGGACGCCCCGCTCACCGTCACCGGCGGTGAACTCATCGGCGAGAGCCGTGTCCCCTCCACGCTCAGGGCGGGGACCTACACCGTGAAGATCACCTGCGGGGGCGACGAACGGACCGGCACGTTCACCGTCCGCGAGAACCAAGAGAACCAAGAGAGCCGCGAGAGCCGCGAGAGCCGCGAGAGCCGCGAGAGCCGCGAGAACCGCGAGAACCAAGAGAGCCGCGAGAGCCGCGAGACCCGGGAGGGTGAGGGCCCGCCCGCGTCCGGGGGCGCGACCGGAGCGGCCGGCCAGCCACCCGCCCCGGGGACGGGCGGTCGGCAGCCCCTGCCCGAGGGCGGCGGGCCGTCGCCCAAGCCCGAACTCGTAGACGAGGGCCTGCCGTCCGCCTCCAAGCAGCCCAGCGCACACGCCTCCCCCATCGCCCCCGTCGAGGCGGGCGGTGGCGGCGCCGCCCACCTCATCGCCGCCGAGGACCGCGGCACCGGACCCGGCACCGTGCAGAGCGTGACCGGGCTGGTCCTCGCGGGCGTGGCCGCGGTGGCCGTCGCCCTGGGCAGTGTCCGCCGGAAGCGCGAAACGGGCGGAGCAGGCGGAACGGGCGGAACGAGGGGAACGGACTGACCATGTCCGACCTCGACCTGGACCGGGTGTGCGGACGCCCCTCGGGCACCGGGCGCCTGCTGGCCGGTGTCGCCTGGGTGGTCTTGCTGCTCGGGCTGTGGCTCTGGGGCCGTGAGGTGACCGACGTACGGCACGGCATCTCCGCGCCCACCACGGGCGACATGGCAGCGGCCGGACGCCCCCCGGACGTGAAGCTGCCTCCGGCGCACCGCCCGCTGAGCGACGCGCTGCCGCAGCGCGTCGACATCCCCGGCATCGGCGTCCAGGCACCGGTGGTGGCACGCGGCCTGAACCGGCGCGGGGCGCTCGATCCGCCGCCGTACGACCAGCCGGGCGTGGTCGGCTGGTACGCGGGCGGGGTGGCACCCGGGGCGCCGGGGACCGCGCTGCTGGTCGGCCACGTCGACAGTGAGACCCGGCCCGCCGTCTTCTACAAGGTCAGTGCCCTGCGGCCGGGCCAGACGATCCGGGTGATCCGGGCCGACACCAAGGTCGCCGAGTTCACCGTCGAGTCCGTCCAGGTCCTCACCCGCGACCGCTTCGACGCCCACCAGGCCTATGGTCCCCGCCGCTCGGGCCGGGCCGAACTGCGGCTGGTCACCTGCGGCGGCAGCTTCGACCGTACGACCGGTGGCTATACGGCGAACGTGGTGGTGTCGGCGTACCTCACCGGTACGGGACTGTAGTGGAGGGTGACCTGAGTGGTGGGTGGAACTCCGGCGAGAGGCCGGATCGGGCTGTGAAGGCTGGAGAACCAAGGGGCCGTCAGGGCCCAGGTGCCGCGGGACGTATGTCAGGATTGAGACTTGGAACGGTGCACCCAAGGGGGAGTTGGATGTACGGCAGCAGGGGGGCCGGGACGACCGCCGGGAGGCGGATGTCCGCAGTGGTGCTGGGGGCGGCATTGCTGATCACGGGGTGTTCCTCCTCCGACGGAGGAGACGAATCGGACGGCGGCGCGGACGCGGGCGCCGGGATCACCCAACAGCCCAAGGAAAAGGCCCCCTACTGGGTCAACCCGGACGGTACCGCGGCCCAGCAGGTCGCCGCGCTGGAGAAGTCCGGCAAGAAGCAGGAGGCCGAGCAGATCCGCAAGATCGCCGAGCAGCCCGTCGCCGAGTGGGTCGGCCCGGACAACCCCGAGGAGCAGACCCGGGGCTTCACCGAGGCCGCAGACAAGGCCGGCCGTACGGCCCTGCTCGTGCTCTACAACATCCCGCACCGCGACTGCGGCCAGTACTCCCAGGGCGGAGCCGCCGACGGCGACGCCTACCGCGAGTGGCTCGACGGCGTGGCGGCGGGCATCGGCGACCGGTCGGCCGCGGTCATCCTGGAACCGGACGCCCTGCTGCACCTCGTCGACGGCTGCACACCGGAGCAGTTCCACGAGGAGCGCTACGACCTCCTCAAGGGTGCCGTCGCCAAGCTGAAGTCGCTGAAGAACACGAAGGTGTACCTGGACGCGGGCAACGCCGGCTGGGGGCACCCCGACCAGATCTTCGACCCCCTGAACCGGGCCGGCATCGACCAGGCCGACGGCTTCTCCGTCAACGTCTCCAACTTCTACGCCACCGACAAGTCCATCGCCTACGGCAAGCAGCTCTCAGCCAAGGTCGGGGGCAAGCACTTCGTCATCGACACCAGCCGCAACGGCAAGGGCCCCTACAGCCAGGGCAACCCGGACGAGCGCTGGTGCAACCCGCCGGGCCGCGCGCTGGGCGAGACACCCACGACGAAGACGGCCGACCCGCTGGTCGACGCCTATCTGTGGGTCAAGCGCCCCGGCGAGTCGGACGGCGAGTGCAAGGGCGGCCCGAAGGCGGGCCAGTGGTGGTCGGACTACGCCCTGAAGCTGACCAAGGCCAGCTCCTAGGCCGGCCCGGGCAGACGAAAGGGGCGCTCTCCACACCGGAGAGCGCCCCTTTCGGTTAGGAAGAGCAGGAAGAACTACGGCACCTTGACCCACTGGGCCTTGCTCGGCGTCCCCTTGGCGTCCGTGACGAACAGCATGTACCAGCCCGCCTGGACCAGGTTCCGGTTCTTCGGCACGGTCACGGTCAGCTTGTCGCCGGACGCCTTGAAGTCCAGGGCGATCGACCGCTGGTCGACGTCCGTGACGTGGGTGGCGGCGCTCGGCCGGATCAGCCGGACCTTCTTGACCAAGGACGCGCTCGACGAGGTGAACGTCCCCGTCCCACCGCGCTCGATGGTCTGCGGCCCGCCGGACAGCGAGGGCCGCTCCCCGTCGCCGTAGAGGTACGGCGGCGTGTAGATCTCGATGCGCTGCTCGAACTCGCCCGGCTTGGTGTTGGCCTTGTCGCCGTACAGCGAGTCCGAGCCGAAGAACATCAGGCGGCCGTCGGGCAGCAGGATCGACCCGGAGTGGTAGTTGCGGCCCACCAGCGGGTCGGCGACCCGCTTGAGCTCGTTCTTCTCCGAGTCGTAGAGGTGCGCCTGGAAGATGTTGGAGTCGCCGCGACCCCGGTAGTCCTCCGAGCCGCCCGAGATCAGCACGTTGTCGTCGGGCAGGATCGAGGCGTTCGGGTAGCGGGTGCCCTTCTCCAGGGACGGGCCGTCCTCGAAGCTCGGGTCCGCGTCCTTCAGGTCGACGATCCGGGTCTTCTCGCTGGACTCCTTGGACTCGCCGACGCCACCGCCGCCGACCACCATGTACTTCTCGTCCTGCGCGGGCGGCAGCAGCACCGTCCCGGACGTCTCCATGAGCTTGGGGTCGCTCAGCCCCGGGATCTTCGCGAACTTGTTGGTGTCCACGTCCCAGACGCCCGGCTCACGGCCCACGTCGTCCGGCCCGTAGCCCGCGTTGGAACCCGAGTAGAAGACCTTGCCGTTCTGCATGAGGAACAGCGCCGGGTAGGTCGGGAACTGCCGGACCTTGCCCGTGTAGGACCACTTCTTGGTCTTCGGGTCGAAGACCTCGTTCTTGCCCGGGACGAGCTGCCCGATGTCGTCGAGGCCGGAGACGCTGAGGATCTTCCCGTCGCTCAGCGTCGTGAGCGTCGGGTACCAGCGGGCCTCCTTCATCGGGTCGACCTTGATGTACTTCTCGGCGACCGGGTCGAACTCGAAGGCGTCCCGGATGCCCTGGAAGTCCTTCTTGTCGAGGGCGAGCTTCTGGGCGATGCCGTAGGTGTTCTTGGCGTCGGCGCCGCTCAGGCCGTGCACCTTGTAGTTGTCCTGCGTGCCCGTCTCGTACTTCTGGCCACGCTTCTGTGCCTCGACGTAGATACGGCCGAGACCCGGGTCGTTGCGCAGGAACCTGCCGGTCGCCTTGTCGAAGACCTTCTTCGCGCGCGGCACGAGTACCGGGTCCTTCGAGACGAAGGTCTTGCCGTTCTCCTTGCCCGTGAACCTGGTGCCCGCGGGCAGGGTGATCGGCTCGTCCGGGTTCTCGTTGTGGACGATCATCAGGCCGCCGGCCTTGGTGACGTCACCCTGGAGCTTCTCGTACCGCTTCGTGCCGCCCGCGATCAGCAGATTGCCGTTGGCGAGCTGGGTGTGGCCGGTGCAGAACAGGTCGGCGGGCGTGGGGACCTTCTTGATGGTGCCCTTGACCGGGTCCCAGATCCGGGTGTCGAACTTCTTCGCGTCGAAGTTGTCCTGGTTGTTGCCCGACCCCGCGACGAGCAGCACCTTGCCGGTGCGCAGCAGCGCCGCGTGGATCGTGTTCTGCCGGTACTCCTCGGGGAAATCGATGATCTCCCACTTGCCGTTCGCGGCCTTGTACTCCGGCTTGTTGATTGTGTACTGGTGGTATTTCTCGGTTCCGAAGCGGTAGAGCCACGGCCCGTTCATCCCGGCCAGCGCGAGTACCACCGCCGTGCCGATCGCGAGTCGACGGGCCCGGCGGCGGCCTGCACGGTCGTTCATTCCTTACGTCCCCCAAGTCCACCAAGGGCGATCTGCATGGTCTGGTCGGATCCCCCGACCTCCCCGTCGCCGCCGGGAGAGGCGGCCCAACTGGGCTTGTGCTGCGGGGCGTGCGACGTCGGCTGCTGCGGGATGGGCAGCGGCTGCGTCCGGTGCGGCCCCGCGGAGTCCTGCGGCTGCTCCGCGGCGGGTTCGGCGGGCTTCTTCGCGTCCTGCTTCAGCTGCCAGCGCCAGGCGAAGACCGGCGAGGCGGTGATCAGCAGCGCGAACGTCGCCCAGATGATCATCGCGGGGTGGGCGTGGCCGAAGACGAAGCCGGCGGCGATCGACCCACCGAAGATCGCGACGAAGTACCAGTGGTAGCGGAACGTCCCGAACCAGCGGTCGGGGCTCGCGGAGTCGCCCTTGGGCGTGACCACGAACTTGCTCTTGCGCCGCAGCACGGAGTCGATCAGCGCCTTCGCGTACAGCGGCGCCGACAGCGCGGACATCACCATGCCGGCCACACCGCCGGAGCCCTCCGGCTCGTGCGGCGAGACGTTGTGCCGGCGGTTCCAGACGTACAGGCCGATCTGCAGCGCGGAGGCGTTGCCGTAGAGCATCAGCCACACGGCCGGGTCGATGTTCACACCCGAGGCGCCCAGGCCCAGGAACAGGCAGCAGCTCAGCGCCGCCAGGATCCAGTTCAGGGCCGACATCGGGTAGAAGATGATCATCATCGTGTAGTTGAAGAGCTTGCTCGGCGGCAGCGAGTACCAGCCCTTCCAGTACTGCCCGATGATCGTCTCGTACGTCCCTCGCGACCAGCGCATCTGCTGGGTGAAGAAGTCCGTCCAGGCGCTGGGGCCCTCACCGACCGCGAGCACGTCCGGCGTGTACACCGAGCGCCACTTCTTCCCCGTCGCCGGGTTCTTGTGGCGGTGCATCTCGAAGCCGGTCGCCATGTCCTCGGTGATCGAGTCGTACAGACCGCCGATCTGCTTGAGCGCCCTGATGCGCACGGCGTTGGAGGTGCCGACGAACATCGGGGAGCCGTAGCGGTTGCCGGCGCGCTGGATCAGCGCGTGGAAGAGGAACTGCTGCGACTCGGCGGCCTTCGTGATGGCGTTGTCGTAGTTGCCGTAGACCTGCGGGCCGATGACGAAGCCGACGTCCGGGTCGCGGAAGAAGCCGAGCATCCGCTCCAGGTAGTTGGGCAGCGGCACGTGGTCGGTGTCGACCGAGGCGAAGAAGTCGTAGTCGTCGCCGTGCGCCTCGAGCCAGGCGTTGTAGTTGCCGTGCTTGGTCTTGGCGCGGTGCGGGCCCTTGGCCTGGTTCCACTTCGCGACGCCCTTGCGGGAGAAGTGGTGCACGCCGAGGCGCTGGCAGACGGCCTTCACATCGGGGTCGTCGCCCTCGTCGAGCAGCCAGACGTGCATCAGGCCCCGGTGGCGGATCTTCACGGCGGCCTCGAGGGTCTTCGTCACCATGTCCAGCGGTTCCTTGCCGGGCACGAAGGAGGTGAGGAAGGCCACTCGGGTGCCGGTCTCGGGCACCACCGGGATCGGGTCGCGGGCGACGAGCGTGGCGTGCGCGTTCGACAGCACGTTCATGCAGCGGAAGAACTCGATCAAACCGATCGAGACGAGCATGACTATGTCGAGCGCGGGCAGCCAGTCGAAGGCCGGGTAGTCGCGCTCGGTCCAGTGCTCGGGCTGGAGCAGCCAGAACAGCAGGACCAGGGACAGCACCGGGGCCGCGGCCAGCATCAGGGCGACCCTGATGCGGTGCGGCTCCTGCGAGATGAGCGAGCGGTACTGCACCTTGTACGGCTTGTTCGGATCAGGCTGGGTGAGGGGACCCGCGAGCCGGCTGTAATGCTCGTAGTCGTATCTCGGCAGATTCTTCTTGATCCGCCGGAACGTCCCCGTCGTGCTCATCCGGTGCCCCGGCACCCTGAGCTGAGTGGTCTGGGACGGGTCGTGGTCCTGCCGGGCACCCGTGGGCCTCGACGTCATGAGTCATCCCCCCACACGCGGACAGCCGCGTGTTTCGTCGCTTTCCTTCCGTCAATGAAGGTCCCCCTCGACCTTCACAGACGTACCAGTGGTGGATCGCTGTCACCACGTCATCCACACCTTATAGACATGGCAACGCGACCTTCCGGTTGCATGATGCCCCCCTCGGCATCGCTCCATGAACGGGTCCCCTACTCCCGTCCTGGCGGCAACCGGTTCTCCTGCCCCCCAACTGCCGCGAATCCGCAGCATCTTGAAAAACCAGATAACCAGGGTTCTACGGCGTTCATCATGATCGCAAGATGCGAAACGCGGTGTTTACCGGTCATACGCGTTCATTGTGACGCGTGTGGGGACTCTGTGGAGCCGTTGTGGACAGACGGGCGCGGATATTGCCGAAGTGCTCTCTTATGGCCTCCTCCGCCCGCATCGAGTCGCCGGACCGGACCGCGTCGAGGATCTCCCAGTGCTGACGGCAGGTGACCTTCGGGTCCTGCGGCTCGCCCCCGAGGTCCGTACGGACGCGGTGGAAGGCGTCCCAGAACGCCTCCAGGACCTCGCACAGCAGTGCGTTGTCCAGCCCTCGGTAGAGGGTGGCGTGGAAGGCCCGGTCGGTCTCGGCGAGGCCGGCTCCGCGCGCGGCCTCCTCTTCCATACGGTCGACGAGCGCGTCCAGTTCAACGAGGTCCGTGTCCGGTATCCGCCCCGCGAGCCGCGAGACGAGCCCCGTCTCCACCGCCTCACGCAGTTCGAGCAGCTGGAGCAGGGAGTCCTCGCCCCGGTAGTGCCCGGCGACCGTGCGGAAGGCGAGGCCCTCGATCATCGGCGCGAGCGACATCGGGCCGACGTAGGTCCCGAACCCGTGCCGGATCTCCACGATGCCCATCGCCTGGAGCGCCTTCAGCGCCTCACGCACCGAGTTCCGGCTCGCGCCGAGGTACTCCATCAGCTCCGGCTCGGTCGGCAGCGGGGCCCCGGAGGCCAGCCGGCGGTCGAGGATGAGCTTCTTGATCCGCTCTTGTAGGTCACGCGCTGCCATGGCGAGAGGGTATCCGGCCAATCGAGCGGGGCACCGGGTTCCGGCCAAGGAGGGAAGGGCCTCAGGGAGGGAAGGGCCTCAGGGATGGAAGGGCCTCCAGGAATACAAGAAAGCCCCCCGCTTCCGCGAGGAGCATTCTGGTCGGTGCGACTGTGCCCCGGCGGGCTTCTCTTCCCCGGCTCACCGCGATGCCGAGGGAAGGGGGTGTGGGTGGCGGAGCCCCCACGGCGCGCGGTGAAGCCGCGCAGAAAAGACGGTGGCGGCTTGTGTTCGCGCTTTCTGCGAACACAAGCCGCCACCGGCATCGTGCGCCGCCAGGGACTCGAACCCCGGACCCGCTGATTAAGAGTCAGCTGCTCTAACCAACTGAGCTAGCGGCGCGCGCTGACGGCGTAACTCTACAGGACGCCAGGACGTGCTCCGGACCACCGGACGGGACCCGGGGTGGCCCCGGAGAGGGCCGTCGGTTACATCATTCGGACCGTCAGCATGCGAGTCCGGAAGACAGTTGAGAAACTGACGGCGCGCGCTCGGGGCTGCACCGGCGCCGTCATTTTCCGCCGGAACTGTGAGGGGAATCGCATGAAGTCGCCGGTATTCGAGGAATTCGACCCCGGGGGCGACTGCGACTGCCCCGGCTGCGTCCACTGGCGCCGTGTCCTGCCGCGTTCCCCGGCCGGCCGCACCACCACCCATCCGGCCGCGCACCGGGCTCTCGCCCTGGCCGCAGTGGCCGCCGCCGCGCTCGGCGCGGGCCACGCCGTACCCGCCGCGGCCGCCCCGCAGGCACCCCACCGATCGGGTGTCTTCGCAGATGAAGACCCCGAGACTCCCCAGGGCGACACGGCCCCGCTGCACGGCTCGGACGGCCGTCAGGGCAAGCCCTCCGATTCCGTCGAGCCCGCCGCCATCACCCGTACGGAGATCATGGAACGGGCCAAGACCTGGGTCGCCGCCAAAGTGCCATACAACATGAACGCGTACTGGTCCGATGGTTACCGGCAGGACTGCTCGGGCTATGTATCCATGGCCTGGAAGCTGCCCGGAAACGAATGGACGGGCAGCCTCGCCCAATTCGGTGAACGGATTTCCAAGGAGGAACTCCAGCCGGGCGACATTCTGCTGTTCCACAATCCGGCCAACCCGGAGAGCGGCTCGCACGTCGTCATTTTCGGCGGCTGGACGAACGCCAGGCACACCGCCTACACGGCCTACGAACAGGCCCGCCCGCACACCCGCCGGCAGACCACCCCGTACGCCTACACGAGCGACTCCGACCGGTACGTCCCCTACCGCTACAAGGGCGTCACCGCACAGGAGGAGCCCGGCTCGGCCAAGGACCGGCAGGAGGAGCCGGCTCCGGCGAAGGACAGGGGGCTGCCGGGCGCACCCGCGGCCACGCCGTACCCGGGAGCGACGTATTTCGGCCCCGGTGCGAACAACAAGTACGTCACGCAGCTCGGCCGCATGCTCGTCGCGCGCGGGGCCGGCGCCTCGTACCCCTCGGAGCCGGGGCCGCGCTGGACGGACGACCACCGGCGGGCGACCCGGGCCTTCCAGCGGGCCCAGGGCTGGAAGGGCGCGGACGCCGACGGGCTGCCCGGCCCGCGCACCTGGGAGCTGCTGGTCTCGGGGAAGGGCAAGGACGTCACCGCGGCGGAGGCCGGGCCGCCGCCCTCCTCCCACGGTGTCCCCGGCTACCCGGGGCGGGCGATGTTCCGGCCCGGTGCGAGCAACCCGTATGTCGCCCAGTTGGGGAAGCAGCTGGTGCGGAAGGGGTTCGGCAGGTTCTACCCGGACCGGCCGGGGCCGCGCTGGGGCGAGTCGGACCGGCGCGCCGTCGAGGCCTTCCAGCGCACCCAGGGCTGGCGGGGCGGGGCGGCGGACGGCTTCCCCGGCCCGGAGACCTGGCGGCGGCTGTTCTCGTAGCACTCCCGGCACGGGGCCCATCCGTTGTGACGCATCTGGCGCGGAGGCTGGAGGCACGCATGACCACGACCACTTCCCACACGTCCGAGCCCGACGGACCGGCCGAGGGGCCGGCCAGGACCGCCCGGCTCATCCAGAACGAGTCGACCACCGAGATCCCCGTCCATCTGCTGTTCCGCGACGACCCCGGCCCGGCGCCGGTGGCGCTGAGGCCGGCGGTCGTCGGCCGTCGGCAGGGCACGGGGGAACAGCCGCGGCTCAGGCGTTCGGCCGCTCTGACGCCGCGTCCGGTGCCGGAGGCCGACCCCGACCTGGTGGAGCGGACCGCGCGGGTCCTGCCCGGTGCGGCGGGCGTGCTGGCCGGGGCGTGCGGGGCGGCCGGGTGCGTGGCCACCTCCTGGTGGGCCGGGGTGCTGCCGCCGCTCGCGGTGGAGGCGCTGCGGCTGCCCGCCCACGCCGGGGCCGGGCTCGGTCCCGCGCAGTGGGCGGCGTACGCGGGAGCCGGGGCGCTCGCACTGTTCGGGTTCGGCGGGCTGGCCCGGGGGAGGACCGGGCGGGCCTGGGTGCTGGATCTGTTCGGCCGCTACCGGGGGACCGTCCGGCGCTCCGGCCTGCTGTGGGTCAACCCGCTGCTGCTGCGCCGCCGGGTGGACGTACGGCTGCGGCACTGGCGCAGCGAGCCGGTGCCCGCGACCGACGCGCAAGGGGTCGCGCTGCGGGTGGTCGTCCTGCTGGTGTGGCGGGTGCGGGACACCGCGCGGGCCACGCTGGGCGTCGAGGATCACGAGGCGTACCTGCGCGAGTGCGTCGAGGCGGCGCTGGCCCGGGTGCCGGTGGTGATGCCGGGCGGCTCGAAGGGAGCCGGTGAGGCGGCGGCCGAGGTGCTGACCCGGCTGGTGTCGGCGGAGGTGGCCCCGGTCGGCCTGGAGGTGTTCTCGGTGCAGCCGCTCCGGGCGGAGTACGACCCCGAGGTCGCCGCCGCGCTGCACCGCCGCCGGATCGCGGCGCTGGACGCCCGGCACCGGGCGAGTGTGCTCACCTCGGTCGTGGACTCGGTGGAGGACACGGTGACCCGGCTGACCATGCGGGGGCTGGTCGAACTCGATGACTACGAGCGCAAGGCGCTGGTGAAGGACCTGACGGTGGCGTTCTGCGCGGGGCGCGGAGAAACCGGCCCGTGATTGGTATGGACATGTTCAGTTCACGTCCCTACATTCAGACTTGGTCTAGACCTACCTGCACAGCTCACTGAACATCCCCCACGTTCTCCAGGAGCGGCAGCATGCGCACAAGGACCAAGTTGTCCGCAGCCGCGGTGGGACTGGCCACGACCGGAGCCCTCGTGCTCTCCTCCGGCGGCGCCAGCGGCCACGGCTACACCGACCTCCCCATCAGCAGGCAGAAGCTCTGCCAGAACGGCACCGTGACCAACTGCGGCTCCATCCAGTGGGAGCCGCAGAGTGTCGAGGGCCCCAAGGGCTTCCCGGCGTCCGGTCCGGCCGACGGGCAGATCTGCAACGCCGGCCTCGGCCACTTCGGCCAGCTCAGCGCACCGCGCACCCCGTCCGGGGGCGCCTGGCCCGCCACGAAGGTGACGGGCGGCCAGAATTACGCGTTCCGCTGGCAGTTCACGGCCATGCACGCCACGACCGACTTCCGGTACTACGTCACCAAGCCCGGCTGGAACCAGAACCACAACCTGGCCCGGTCCGACCTCAACCTCACGCCGTTCTTCACGGTCCCGTACAACGGCCAGCGGCCACCGTCGACGCTCTCCCACAGCGGCAGGCTGCCGTCCGGGCTGAGCGGCCGTCACGTCATCGTCGCGGTATGGACGATCGCCGACACGGCCAACGCTTTCTACGCCTGCTCGGACGTCACCTTCTGAACCGTCCCGGGAGCCTTCTGAGGTTCTCTTGAGTCGCCGGTGCGGCCGGGGTGGGTGTTCCTCCCACGCCGGCCGATCGGGGGCGGCGCATCGTCCTCGTGCGGCGCCGGCTGCAGATCCGGGGCGGCCGTGACCCTCCACATCTGACTACACGTCAGCTACCGTGCCCGCCCATGGACTCCAGGGCGGCGTCGGCGGGTACGGTCGCGGAACTCATCGCCGGTGGGTGGGGAGACCACCGGCCGGGGCTGCGGTACGAGGACCGGGTACTGACCCGTCACGAGTTGGCGTCGGGTGCCGCGGCCCGGGCCGCGCTGCTGTCCGACCTCCTGCCGACCGGCGCCGAACCCCACCTCGGAGCGCTGCTCGACAACACCCCGGAGTTCCCGCTCTGGCTGGGTGCGGCGGCCCTGGCCGGGGCGGCGGTCGCCGGTGTCAACCCCACCCGCCGCGGTGCCGAACTGGCCCGCGACATCCTGCACACCGAGTGCCGCGTCCTGGTCACCGAGCGGGCTCATCTGCCGTTGCTCCGGGGCCTGGACCTGCCCGGGGTGCGCCTGCTGGTGACGGACACGGCGGACTACGCCGACCTCCTGTCCCCTTACACGGACGCCCGGCCGGACCCGTCCCGCGCGACCCCGTCCGACCGCTTCCTGCTCTACTTCACCTCCGGCTCCACCGGCGCGCCCAAGGCCGCGCTCTGCTCCCAGGGCCGCCTGGCGGCCGCCGGCCGCTCCCTGGCCGGACAGTTCTCCCTGGGCCCGGACGACGTGCACTACCTCTGCATGCCGCTGTTCCACGGCAACGCGGTGATCGCCGACTGGGCGCCGGCGCTGGTCACCGGGGCGGCCGTGGCGCTGCGCCGCCGCTTCTCGGCGTCCCGCTTCCTGCCGGACGTACGCCGCTACGGGGCGACGTACTTCACCTACGTCGGCCGGGCCATCCAGTACGTCCTGGCCACCGCCCCGCACCCCGGGGACCGTGACAACCCCCTGCGCCTCGGCTTCGGCACGGAGGCGGGCGCGGTGGACGCGGCGGCCTTCGAGCGGCGGTTCGGGGTGCGGCTGGTCGAGGGGTACGGCTCGTCGGAGGGCGGGGCGGCCGTGCAATGGTCGCCGGGCACTCCGGCGGGAGCGGTCGGCCGGGCGACGCCCGGGCTGGTGGTCCTGGACCCGGCGACGGGCCGGGAGTGCCCGCCGGCCCGCTTCGACGCGGCGGGCAGGCTGCTCAACGGGGAAGAGGCGATCGGCGAACTGGTCAACCAGGGACCCAGCCCCTTCGAGGGCTACTGGCGCAACCCGGCGGCGGAGGCGGAGCGCCGCAAGGGAGGCTGGTACTGGACGGGTGACCTCTTCTGCCGCGACACCGACGGCTACCTCCACTTCGCCGGGCGCACCGACGACCGCCTCCGCGTCGACGGCGAGAACCTGGCCGCCGCGATGATCGAGAACATCCTCGCCCGCTACGAGGGGGCGGCGGCGGTCTGTGTGTACGCGGTGCCGGACCCGGTGACCGGCGACCAGGTGATGGCGACGATCGCGGGCAGCTTCGACCCGCTGTCCTTCGCGGAGTTCCTGCTCGCCCAGCCCGACCTGGGGACGAAGATGACCCCCCGGTTCGTCCGGGTGACGGACCGCATGCCGGTCACGGCCACGAACAAGATCCACCGGGCTTCGTTACGCGGGGAGGGCTTCCGGTGCGCCGATCCGGTGTGGTGGCGACCGCCGGGGAAGGCCACGTACCGCAGGCTGACCGGGGAGGACCTCGAACACGCCGAAGGGCCTCTCGCTCCCACGAGAGGCCCTTCACCGGTGCGCCGCCAGGGACTCGAACCCCGGACCCGCTGATTAAGAGTCAGCTGCTCTAACCAACTGAGCTAGCGGCGCATGACTCGCGCCGACCGGTGGAACCGTGTTCCGCGGTGGGCGACGGGAAAATACTACCCGGTCTCCGGCGTGCTCCTGACCACCTCGTGGCTGCATGATCCGGACGACCGGGCCTAGATCGCCATGGACAGCAGGACCGGTGCCGCGTTGCGGTTGAGGGCGTCCGCGGCCTGGCGCAGGCGGTGGGCGTGCTCGACCGGGAGGGACAGGGCCAGGCAGCCGACGGAGGAGCCGGCCGTGATGGGGACGGCCGCGCAGACCGTGCCGACCGCGTACTCCTGGAGGTCCAGGACGGGCACGGTGGCGGGCTGGGCCTCCAGGCGGGAGAGCAGCAGGCGGTCGCTGGTGATGGTGCGCGAGGTGAGGCGGGCCATCTTGTGCCGGGCGAGGTGGTCGCGGCGGCCGGCGTGGTCGAGCTGGGTCAGCAGGCTCTTGCCTATCGCGGTGGCGTGGGCCGAGGAGCGGAAGTCGACCCACTCGTTGACCTTGGGCGTGGCCGGGCTGTCGGCGTACTGGGTGATGCTGATCTCGCCGTCGACGTAGCGGCTCATGTAGACGGCGGCGCCGACGGAGTCGCGCAGCCGGTCGAGGGTGTGCTGGAGCTTGTCGCGCAGGGCCTGCTCGCGATGGCGGGTGGAGCCGAGGCGGGCCAGGGCCTCGCCGGTGACGTACGCGCCGTCGGCGATCTGCTCGACGTAGCCCTCGCGGCGCAGCATGCGCAGCAGCGTGGTGAGCCGCTCCGGTCCGATGCCGGTACGCCGGGCGAGCTCGGTGTCGGTGACGCCGGAACTGTTTCGCGCCACCGTCTCCAGGACGCGCAGGGCTTCCTGGGCCGAGTGGTACGGGGTGGTCGGCTCGTGCTTCAGCGCCACGGTGGTCTCCCCCTGCGCTTGCTGTTGGGCCGTAATCCGGACAGCGAATCACCTCCACGATAACCGGCAAAGGGGTTGTGGAGGGCGGGGGTTGACAAAGATTCCGGGCCCCCGGGCCGGGGCATTGACCCGCTGGCATATGCCAGGAGCATGCCCCGGTCCGAGGGCCCGGTGTCGGCCCTGTTCACGGGCCGTAGTCAGAGAACTGCGCTGAGGAACTCCCTCGTGCGGTCCAGCTCCGGGTCGCTGAAGATCTTCTCCGGCGGACCCGACTCGATGACCCGGCCCGAGTCGAACATCAGTACCTGGTCGGAGATGTCCCGGGCGAAATTCATCTCGTGGGTCACACAGAGCATGGTGATGTCCGTGCTGCGGGCGATGTCCCGCAGCAGGTCCAGCACGCCCGCGACCAGCTCGGGGTCGAGCGCGGAGGTCACCTCGTCCAGCAGCAGCACCTGGGGCTGCATCGCCAGCGCCCGGGCGATCGCCACGCGCTGCTGCTGGCCGCCGGAGAGCTGGGCGGGGTGGGCGTCGCACTTGTCGGACAGGCCCACCATGTCCAGCAGGCCCTTGGCCCGCTCCACCGCCTCGTCCTTCGACATGCCGAGGACGGTGACCGGCGCCTCGGTGAGGTTGCGCAGCACGGTCATGTTCGGGAACAGGTTGAACTGCTGGAACACCATCCCGATCTTCTTGCGGACCTCGCGCACCTCCTTGTCGGAGGCGGGGAACAGCTTCTGCCCGTCGACCGTGATCGTGCCCTCGTCGGGCTTGAGCAGGGTCATCAGCAGCCGCAGGATCGTGGTCTTGCCGGAGCCGGACGGCCCGATCAGGGTGACGTGCTTGCCGGCGTCGACCGAGAAGTCCAGGTGGTCCAGAACGGTGTTCTGGCCGAACCGCTTGGTGACCTGTTCCAGCCGGATCAGCTCGCCGGTGCTCTTGGCGGGGTTCTCCTCGGGATTGGTCCCGGGGTTGGGGAGAGTGTCAGTGGGCAAGGCGTCGCTCCAGGGCTCGCAGGGCAAGGGAGGCCAGGTAGGAAATGACGATGAAGGCCGCGCCGATCACCGTGAGGGGCTCGGTGAACTGGAAGTGCTCCTGCGAGAACAGGCGCGCGTGGCCGAGCATCTCCAGGACTGTGATCGCCATCAGCATCGGCGTGTCCTTGAGCATCGCGATGACGTAGTTGCCGAGCGCGGGGACCACCCGGCGCACCGCCTGCGGAAGGATCACCGCGGTCCACGTCCGCCGCAGCGGCAGGTTCAGCGCCGTCGCCGCCTCCCACTGGCCGACCGGCACGGCCTCGATACCGGCCCGGTAGACCTGCATCGTGTACGTCGAGTAGTGCAGCCCGATCGCGAAGACGCCGGTGGTCAGCGCCGAGAAGGTCAGGCCCCACTCGGGCAGCACGTAGAAGAGGAAGAACAGCTGCACCAGCAGCGGGGTGTTGCGGACGAACTCCGTCACCGCCCCGACCGGCCAGGTCACCCAACGCGAGGGCGCCCGCATCAGCAGCGCCCACACCAGGCCCAGCGCGAACGAGATCAGTGAGCCGAACAGCAGGATCTGGAGGGTGACCAGCAGGCCCTTCCAGAAGTCCGGCATGAAGTCGGAGACCGCGCTCCAGTCCCAGTTCATCGGACCCCCTCCACCACGACCGGCTCAGGCGCCCGGGTCTTGCTGTCGGGCTTCTTCCCGACCCCGGCCTTGAGCTTCTTCTCCAGTCCGCGCATGACCCGGGTGAGCAGGAAGGCGATGACGAAGTAGATGAGCAGGATGTACGTGTAGATCTCCGCGCTCTCCTGCAGAGCGAGGCGCACCAGGTTCGCGCTGAACGTCAGGTCGCCCATGCCCGTGATCGACACCAGCGCGGTGCCCTTGAGCAGCTCGATCAGCAGGTTCGAGAACGGCGGGATCATCTCCGGCACCGCCTGCGGCAGCAGGATCAGCCGCATGCGCTGCCAGGGCGTGAAGCTGAGCGCGATGCCACCCTCCTGCTGCGCCGGGTCGACCGAGCTCAGCGCGCCGCGCACGATCTCCGCGCCGTACGCGCCGTAGGTCAGCCCGAGCGCGAGCGTGCCCGCCCACAGCGGCACCAGCTGCCAGCCGAAGGCGACCGGCAGCACGAAGAACACCCAGAAGATCATGACCAGGGCGGAGGTGCCGCGGAACACCTCGGTGTAGAAGCCCGCGAGGAAGCGGACGATCTTCAGTCGGTGGCTGCGCGCGACGCCGACCACGAAGGAGACGGCCGCGCCCAGCAGGGCGCTGCAGACGAGCAGCTGGAGGGTGGTCCACACACCCTTGAGTACGAGTTCCCAGAGTCCCGAGGTCATCCGCCGCACAGCTCCTTCGCGGTCAGATCCGTCATCTCGGCCTTCGTGAAACCGAAGGGCTTCAGGATCCGGAAGAGTTCGCCGCTCTTCTTGAGCTTGCGCAGCTCGACGTTGAAGGCGTCCCGCAGGTTCGTCTCGGTCGGCCGGAACGCGAAGGCGCCTCCGTCGACGTGCGGCTTGCCGCCCACGAGCGGCGCGAACGGCTTGGTCGCCTCCGCCTTGGCCGACTTCTTCACCACCTCGCGGGCGGTGAGCGCCGTACCGGCGAAGACGTCCACCCGTCCCGCCTCGACCGCGTTCATGCCCGCGACCTGGTCCGGGACGATGAGGATGTCGCTCTCCTTGTACCCCGCCTCGACGGCGTACTGGATCTCGGCGTAGCCCGTCCCGGTGGCGAACTTCGCCTTCTTCGCGACGACGTCCTTGTAGTTGTGCAGCCCCTTGGGGTTGCCCTTGCGCACGATGAACGCGTCGAGCATCTGGTAGTCCGGGTCGGAGAAGATGACCTGCTCGCAGCGCTCGGGGTTGACGTACATACCGGCCGCGACGACGTCGAACTGCTGGGAGTTCAGGCCCGGGATGAGCGAGCCGAACTCGGTCGGCACGGGCTGCACCCGGTCGACGCCGAGACGCTTGAAGATCACCTTGGCCAGCTCCGGTGCCTCACCGGTCAGCTCGCCGTTCGTGTCGATGAACCCGAACGGGATCTCACCGGCGATGCCGAGACGGACGACGCCCGCGGCCCGGAGCCGTTCGAGGAGATCACCGCCCTCGACGTCCGAGGCGGTGGCGACCCGGCTGCATCCGGAGGCGCCCAGCGCGCCGAGCGCCGCCACCCCCGCGAGCAGCGATCGGCGTGTGGGACCGGACACGGCCCCGGACCTGGTCCGGGATATGGGTTCCGGAATTCTGAGGGGGCTTCTCTGTGGTGGAGCCATGGGCGCGCGGCTACCCGACCGCACCTGAGTTATGCCGATCTTTTCAAGCCCCGCACTCCGCCGACGCGCCCTTGACCGCGGGGCCGAGGGGCACTCCCATGGAGGCATGGCTGATCGCTACATCGAACTCTCGCTGGTCAAGCGTGACGTGACCTGCACGGCCAAGCTGCTGGACGACCGCGCGCCGATCACCTGCGCGGCCGTCTGGGATGCCCTTCCACTGGCCGGGGACGTCTACCACGCAAAGTACGCACGAAATGAGATCTACGCTCTTTTCCCACCATTCGCCGAAACCGAGCCACCCCTGGAAAATCCGACTATCACTCCCATCCCCGGCGATCTGTGTTATTTCACCTTCGCCGGGGCGGAGTTGGGCACCAAGTCCTACGGCTACGACCGCGAGGTCCGCGCCGGGACCACGCTGGTCGACCTGGCCCTGTTCTACGAACGCAACAACCTGCTGCTGAACGGCGATGTCGGCTGGGTCCCCGGCATCGTCTGGGGCCAGGTCGTCGACGGCCTGGAGAACATGGCCGAGGCGTGCAACGACCTGTGGAGGTCGGGAGCGGCGGGGGAGACGCTCAGCTTCCGGAGGGCCTGACCCGGCCGGCGGACGCCACGCCGGCCTCGTACAGCGCGTGGGCCGCCCGCAGCACCAGATCGTCCCGGTGCCGGGCGGCCACGAGCTGCAGACCGATCGGCAGACCGTCCCCGTCGGCGCCGACCGGCACGCTCGCCGCGGGCTGCTGCGTCATGTTGAACGGGTACGTGAACGGCGTCCAGCCCGTCCAGCGCCGGTGGCCTGATCCCTTCGGTACCTCGGCGCCCGCCTCGAACGCCGTGATCGGCAGGGTCGGGGTGAGAAGCAGGTCGTAGGTGTCGTGGAAGCGGCCCATCCGGCGGCCCAGGTCCATCCGGACGTCCACCGCCGCCAGATAGTCCAGCGCCGAGGCGCGGGCGCCCTGCGCGCAGATCTCCCGCAGGCCAGGGTCCAGCAACTCCCGCTGGTGCGGTCCCAGATGCTCGGTGACCCGGGCCGCCCCGCTGAACCACAGGGTGTGGAAGGCCTCCACCGGGTCGGTGAGATCCGGGTCGGTCTCCGTGACGTACGCGCCGAGCTCCGCCAGCCGCTCCACCGCCCGCCGCACCGCCCTGGCGACCTCCGGACGCACCGCCACCTGCCCGCCCAGCGACGGCGAGTACGCCACGCGCAGCCCGCGCACCCCGCCCGTCAGGCCCTCCGTGTACGCACCAGGCGGCGGGGCGAGCGCCGACCAGTCGCGCGAGTCCGGATGGCCGATCACATCCATCAGCAGCGCCGAGTCCGCCGCGTCCCGGGTCATCGGCCCGACGTGCGCCAGCGTGCCGAACGCGCTCGCCGGGTAGAGCGGCACCCGCCCGTACGTCGGCTTCAGCGCGAAGATCCCGCAGAACGACGCCGGGATCCGCACACTGCCGCCGCCGTCCGTGCCCAGCGACAGCGGTCCCGCGCCGAGCGCCACGGCCGCCGCGCTGCCACCGCTCGACCCGCCCGCGGTGCGCGAGGGGTCGTACGGGTTGCGGGTCACGCCGCTGAGCGGCGAGTCCGTCACGCCCTTCCAACCGAACTCGGGGGTCGTCGTCTTGCCGATGAAGACCGCCCCGTGCTCCCGCAGCCGCGCCACGGACGGGGCGTCCTCGTCCCAGCGCCCCGCCGGATCCACCGCCTTCGACCCGCGCAGGGTCGGCGCGCCGCGCTGCAGCAGGATGTCCTTCACCGTGACGGGCACCCCGTCCAGCAGCCCCCGCGGCTCACCGCGCCGCCATCGCTCCTCCGACTCCCGGGCCCGGGCCAGCGCGTCCTCGGCGGTCAGCCGGACGAAGGCGTTCACCTCCGGCTGGATCGCCTCGGCCCGCTCCAGCGCCGCCCGGGTCGCCTCCACGGGACTCCACTCGCCCTTGCGGTACCCGGCGAGGAGCCGTACGGCGGTCAGGTCGGTGAGCTCGGTCATTCACCCTCCCAAGGAACGTCAGTGACCAGGTACGTACCCACGCTGCTTGTCGACCACGTTCCTCAGTGGCTCCCCGCTCGCCCAGAGGTCGTACAGGTCCACGAACTGGGCGCCGAGTTCGTCCCGCCAGCCGACGATGTCGCCGCTCATGTGCGGGGACACGATCAGGCCCGGCAGCTGCCACAACGGGCTGTCGGGAGTCAGGGGTTCGGCCTCGAAGACATCCAGTGCCGCGCCCGCGATCCAGTGCTTGGTGAGGGCGTCGGCGAGCGCGTCCTCGACGACCAGCTGGCCCCGGCCGATGTTGACGAACCGGGCGGACGGCTGCATCACACCGAAGCGGCGGGCGTCGAACATGCCCTGCGTCTGCTCCGTGAGCGGTGCCGCCGCGATCACCCAGTCGGCGCGCGCCAGCAGCCGGTCCAGGTCCTCCGGGCCGTGCACGCCGGTGCGCGGGGCGCGGCCCACGAGCGCGGTCGTGATGTCCAGCGCCCCGAGCGTGCGGGCGATCGCCCGGCCGATCGGCCCCGAGCCGACCACGACGGCCTTGCCCCCGGCGACCTTGTGCGACTCGCGGTGCCGCCAGGTCCGCTCCCGCTGCAACTCCAGCGTGCGCGGCAGGTCCTTGGCCATCGCCAGCACGAGCGCGGCGACGTACTCGGCGATCGGCTGGTCGAAGATGCCGCGCGCGTTCGTCACCACCGTGTCGGAGGCGGCGAGTTCCGGACACATCAGATGGTCCACACCGGCGCTCGCCGTATGCACCCAGCGTGGCCGCGGACCCTCGCCCGGCCAGGCGTCCCGCACGGCGCGCGAGGTGAAGTCCCACACCAGCAACGCGTCCGCGCGCGGCAGGCGCTCGGCGAGACCCTCCGCGTCAGTGTGTTCGATACGGGCGCGACCGGTGAGCCGGCCGAGGCGGGGCAGCGGTTCGGCGTCCAGGACGAGGAGGGTGGGAGTGGGCATGAGCAGCCGTTTCTCCAGCCGTGCGGCGGAACAGGCCGGGTTTTGAGCGCCGGCCGGTGACGACGAGTTAACCCGGTGTTGACCAAGGAGTGATCCAGGCGGATTGACCACGCTCGCACCCGAACCTACCGTCGTCAACACGGGCGTTCCCACGATCCGTTGCACACTACTTGCCCAGCGTGAGGCCGGTGCCTGCCATGGACGTCTCATTTCTCGGCGGGCCCAGCCCGCAGCGCGGGGTCGGCGTCGTCGCCCCCTTCGACTTCGCACTCGACCGCGAGCTGTGGCGCTGGGTGCCGGACGAGGTCTCCCTGCACATGACACGAACACCGTTCGTGCCGGTCGAGGTGAGCCTCGATCTCGCCCGCCTGGTCAGCGAGCACGAGACGCTGAGCGAGGCGGTCCGCACCATCAACGCGATCGCCCCCGAGGTCATCGCCTACGCCTGTACGTCGGGCAGCTTCGTCGGCGGAGTCATGGGCGAGCGCGCGATGTGCGAGGCGATGAGCCGGGCCGGTGCCGTACCGGCGATCACCACCTCGGGCGGGCTGCTGGAGGCCCTGGTGGAGCTGGACGTACGACGGGTGGCGCTGGTGACGCCGTACACGGTGTCGGTGACCCAGTCGCTGGAGGCGTACGTCGCCCAGGCCGGCGTCACCATCTCCGGGTGCGCCTTCATGGGCCTGACCCGGCACATCTGGAAGGTCCCCTACCGGGAGGTGGTGGACATGGCGCGGGAGGCCGTACGCGGCGACGCCGACGCCCTCTTCATCAGCTGTACCAACCTGCCCACGTACGACGTGATCCCCCAGCTGGAGGCCGAGCTGCGGATCCCGGTGATCTCGGCCAACCAAGTGACGATGTGGGCTGCGCTGCGCCGGCTGGGTACCCGTGCGGTGGGACCGTATCAAGCGCTGATCAATCCGGAGGCGCGTGCCGGTCTGGTATCGCCGGGGGTCGACCCCGGCCCTGTAGTGCAGGAAGAAGAGAAGCAGCAGGAAGGCTGGACATGACAGCACTGGGATTTCTCTACCCGGGACACTCCGCCGAGGACGACTATCCGCGCATCGAGCAGTTGCTGGGCAGCGACATCCGGGTGGACCTGGTGCACACCGATATCGGTGAGGACGCGCACCGGGTGGACGCGCTGCTGGAGATGGGCTCCGCGGGGCGGCTCGCGGCGGGTGTCCAGGAGCTGCGGCACGCGGGCGCGGAGGCCGTCGTGTGGGCCTGCACGAGCGGCAGCTTCGTCTACGGCTGGGACGGCGCCCAGGAGCAGGTCCGCTCCCTGGCGCAGACGGCCGGCATGCCCGCCTCCTCGACGTCGTTCGCCTTCGCGCACGCGGTCAAGGAGCTGGGGGCGCGGCGGGTCGCGATCGGCGCGACGTACCCGGACGACGTGGCCCAGCTCTTCGCCCGGTTCCTTCGGTCGGACGGTGTCGAGGTCGTGTCGGTCAACAGCTCCGGCATCATCACGGCCGCCGAGGTCGGCACCTGGGGCGAGGCGGAACTCCTCGCTCTGGCCCGGAACTCCGATCACCCCGACGCCGAGGCCCTCCTCCTCCCCGACACGGCCCTGCACACGGCCGCGCACATCCCGGCCCTGGAGAAGGAACTCGGCAAGCCGATCCTCACCGCCAACCAGGTCACGGTCTGGGAGTGCCTGCGCCTGGCGGACCGGCGGGTGAACGCGCCGGAGCTGGGCGCGCTGTTCACGAGGGAGCCGATCGTCCAGGCGTGAGAGCCGGCCCCCCCCTGTCCGGCGACCACGCCGGGCAGGGGGGCCGGAATCGGTCCCACCCCTTCGTACGGGCATATTTGGGCACAACGGAGTAAATGGGTCGCAAGAAAGTGAGGAACGTTCACCTCCGGTGTGCTGTACGCCACTTGAGTTGACCGAAAGCGCGTTCCCCTTCTGCTGTCCACCCCGTGCACACTGGCCACGTCCGCAGCCAGTCGTGCCGTGAAGGACGTCCTGATGGCCGAAACGAGCCCGCTCAGATCCCCCGTAAGCGCTGTCCAGCTCTCCGGCCGCCTGCTGTGCTGGAGCCTGGCCGTGGCCATGATCGCCGCCGCGCTGGACGCCGTACTCGATCCGCACACCCGCTGGTGGGGTGTCGTGTGGTCCCTGCCCTGGTGGCTGGCCGGTGCGGCCGGCCTCGCATGGGTGGTGCTGCGAGCCTGCGAAAAGGCCGCCCGGCGACCTCCGTGCGACGGGGTGCGGAGCGACTGGGAGCAGGCCGCCTGACGGCCGCCCGGGAATAACCGGAGACAGTCCCCTGTTAAGGCCGGAACGACAGCACACGGCCCACAGCAGGAGGCACCCCACCGTGGCGGCAGACGAGACACCCGGCGACGAGATACGCGGCGCTGCGCAGGGCGGCGCCCCCGTCCCCCTCTCCGTACTGGACCTGGTCACCGTGGGGGCCGGCCGCACCGCCTCCGACGCGCTGCGCACCAGCGTCGAGCTGGCCCGCCTCGCGGAGGCCCGCGGCTTCCACCGCTACTGGGTCGCCGAGCACCACTCCATGCCGGGCGTGGCCTCGTCGTCCCCGGCCGTGATCCTGGCCCATCTCGCCGCCCACACCGACCGCATCCGGCTCGGCTCGGGCGGTGTGATGCTGCCCAACCACGCCCCGATCGTGATCGCCGAGCAGTTCGGGACGCTGGAGGCGATGGCCCCGGGCCGGATCGACCTCGGCCTCGGCCGCGCCCCCGGCACGGACGGCGCCACGGCCGCCGCCCTGCGCCGCACGGACCGGCTGAACGAGGGCGCCGACGACTTCCCCGAGCAGCTCGCCGAGCTGACCCGCTTCCTCGACGACGACTTCCCCGACGGGCACCGCTACCGCCGTATCCACGCCGTGCCGGGCCCGGTCCAGGCCACGTCCCCCGGCGGCGTCCAGTCCCCGCACCGGCCGCCGCTCTGGCTGCTCGGCTCCTCCGGCTTCAGTGCCCGCCTCGCCGGTGTCCTCGGGCTGCCCTTCGCCTTCGCGCACCACTTCTCGGCGCAGAACACCCTCCCCGCCCTGGATCTGTACCGGGAGTCCTTCCAGCCGTCCGCCGTGCTCGACAAGCCGTACGCCCTCATCGGCGTCTCCGCCCTCGCCGCCGACGAGGAGAAGGAGGCCCGCCGGCAGGTGCTGGCCGCGGCCCTCAGCATGGTCCGGCTGCGCACCGGCCGCCCCGGCCTCGTGCCCAGCCCCGAGGAGGCGGCGGCCTACGAGTTCAGCCCCATGGAGCGCGACTTCGTCGACTCCTGGAACGCCAACGTCATTCACGGCACCCCCGACGAGGTCCGCTCCGGCCTGGACGACCTCGCCAAGCGCACCGGCGCCGACGAGCTGATGATCACGGCCAACGCGCACGGCGGTGACGTCCGCGTCCGCAGCTACGAACTCATCGCCGACGCCTACGGGTTGCCGACGCCCGCCTGAACGTCCGGCGTGCCCAGCAGCTCGGAGATACGGTCCGGCGACACCGGGCGGGAGTACAGCCAGCCCTGTCCGGTGTCGCAGCCGATGCGCCGCAGCCGGACCGCCTGGGCCGAGGTCTCCACGCACTCGGCCGTCACGGTCAGCCCGAGCCGGTGCGCGAGCTGGATCATCGCCTCGACCACGACCTCGTCGGCGGGGTTCGAACGTGCGGCCGCGTCCCGGTCGTCGTACTGGAAGCCCCGCACGAAGGAACCGTCCAGCTTCAGCACCGACACCGGCAGCCGGCTCAGATACGCGAGGTTCGAGTAGCCCGTGCCGAAGTCGTCGATGGCGATGCGCACGCCCATGTCGCTGAGCGACTTCAGGGCCTGCAGCGGCCGGCCGCCCGAGCCCATCACCGCCGACTCGGTGAGCTCCAGCTGGAGCAGGTACGGCGCGAGGCCCGTCTCGGCCAGGGTCTCCGCCACGTCCGCCACCAGGTCCGAGTCCCAGACCTGGCGGACCGCCACGTTGACGCTGACGAAGATCGGCGGCTCGTCCGGGTGCTCCCGCTGCCAGCGGCGGGCCTGCCGGCAGGCCGTACGCAGCACCCAGCGGCCCAGCGGGACGATCGATCCGTCCTCCTCGGCCAGCCCGATGAACCGATTCGGCGTCAGTACGCCGAACTGGGGATGATTCCAGCGGATGAGCGCCTCGACGCCGTGCAGCCGGTCGTCCTCCATGCCGACCAGCGGCTGGTACTCGAGCTGGAACTCGCCCCGGTCGATGGCGGGCCGGAGCGTGGAGGCGAGGGCCTGGCGGGTCATGCGGTGGGCGTTGCGCTCCGGGTCGAACAGCGTCCAGCGGGCCTTGCCGTCGGCCTTCGCCCAGTACAGCGTCGTGTCCGCCGCCTGCACCAGGGCGGTCGGGGTGGTGCCGGCCGCGTGCCGCTCCACGACCCCGATCGACGCCGACACCGACAGCCGCTGGCCACAGATGTCGAAGGGGTCCTGGATCGCCCGCAGCACGGCTTCGGCCAGCTCGGCCAGTTGTTCGGTGCCCGTGGAGTCCTCGACGAGCAGCGCGAACTCGTCACCGCCGAGCCGGGCCACCAGCGGCGTGCTGGTGCGGGCGAAGCCCGTCTCGTCCGCGCAGCGCCGCAGACGCTCGGCGACGGCGGCCAGCAGCCGGTCGCCGACGCGGTGCCCGAGGGTGTCGTTGATGGCCTTGAAGCCGTCCAGGTCCAGATAGCACAGCCCGATCCGGCCCGTGCCGCTCTGCTCGTACGACTCGGCCTCCAGTGCGGCCGACAGGCGTTCGAAGAACAGCGTGCGGTTGGGCAGCCGGGTCACCGCGTCGTGCATCTGCAAGTGCCGCAGCCGGGCCTGGAGTTCCCGGCGGGAGCTGATGTCGGCGACGGACATCAGTACGCCCCGGTCCTCGGCGGGCAGCGGGGCGACCGTCACCTGCACCCACAGCGAGTGCCCGTCTGGGTGCTTGAGACGGCGGGTGCAGCGCAGCCGGGACTGCCGGCCGCGCAGCACCTCGCGGTAGGCGTGCCAGGTGCGGGCGTCGGAGGTGAGGTCGACCAGATCGGCGGCGACGGCCCCGGCGAGTCCGTCCGGGGCGGTGCCGAGCAGCGCGGCGAGTGAGTCGTTGGCGCTGACGACCATGCCCTCGCGGTCCACGACGGCCATGGCGAGCGGGGCGGCCGTGAAGACGGAGCGATAGGGCGACTGCGACAGGTGCTCGGTACAGGGGTTCTCGGTACGGGGGGACGTATCGATCTCACTCTCTGTGACGACCGGCCGGTCGAGGTCTGCCGCGGGCGTAGGCCCTTCGGAGGTTCCGCTCACCGCTCGCTCCCGCATGTATTCGATCTCTGTCCGTGCAGGAAAGGTCAGGAAAGTGTGCCGATCATAGAGGCTGGCCCCAGGGCCTTCCAGCCGGTGTCCAGTGTTCCCGACCAACCGGCCCTTCTGCCAGATCGTTTCTGCTCGCACCTGGACGGCTTCTTCAGGCCCCCGACCAGTTGTGACATTCCGTGAGTGCTTCTGGGGTGTCGGCTTCCGCGATTTTTCGGCTCCTTCACCCGACTGGTGCAGGCAAACAGGGCGCAGTACTACAAATCACCACAGGCTGGGTGCGGTGTCCCGCGAACCGTACCCGGAGGTATCCGTGCCGCGTCAGTTCTCGCGCGCCCGACTGCGCAGTACCGCGGCCGTGTTCACCACCATGTCGGCCCTCGCCGCCACCTCCCTCGGCACCGGCCACTCGGCCGCAGGGTCCGACTCGGCCGAGCCCTGCGCACTGACCCGCACCGACGCCCACCACTCGGAGGGCCTGGACACCTGGAACGCCGCCTATCCGCGCCCGGCCCGGTCCCTGGACGCGGTCATGGTCTTCCTGTCCTTCCCGGACGCCCGCCCGCTGACCACACCGCAGGAACTGACCGCCGACCACTTCCCGGACACCACCCGGTTCTTCGAGCGGGCGTCCTACGGCCGCTTCACCCTGCGCCCCCATCCGCTCGGCCACTGGATCCAGATGCCGCGCCCCTCCACGGCGTACGCCATACAGCGCGACTGGAGCGCCGAGCACCGGGCCGCGTATCTGCGGGACGCGCTCTCCGCGGCCGACCCGGAGGTCGACTTCTCGCGCTACGACGTCGTGTACTTCGTCGCCGACCCGGACGCGCCGGGCGTGGACTCCGACGCGACCAAGGTCGTCAACCTCACCAGCCCGCTGCGGGCCGACGGCACCGACCTGCGCCGGGTCGTCACGGTGTTCGAGCAGCATCCGCCGGACCGGCTCGTCCTCGCCCATGAGACCGGGCATGTCTTCGATCTGCCCGACCTCTACCACCGGCCCGCCGACGGCAAGGGCGACTGGGACACGCATGTCGGTGACTGGGACCTGATGGGCAGCCAGTTCGGACTCGCCCCCGATCTGTTCGGCTGGCACAAGTGGAAGCTGGGCTGGCTGAATCCGCGGCAGGTGCGTTGTGTGCAGGACGCCGGGCCGGCCCGGCTGACCCTGGAGCCGCTGGCGGCGGCGCCCGGGGTGCCGGTCTCGGGCGCCGCCGGGGCGCCGGTCCTCGGTCTCGGGCGGGGCACCAAGCTCGCGGTGGTGCGGACGGGCCCTGACAGCGTGCTCGCCTTCGAGGCGCGGGGGCCGGTGGGCAACGACGCGGCCGCGTGCCGGCAGGGGGTGCTGGTGTACCGGGTGCGGGGCGAGGCGCAGTCCGGGGGCGGGCCCATCGAGGTGATCGACGCCCACCCGCGGACCGAGGCGTGCTGGGAGAACTCGGTGTACCCGCCCCTCGCGGACGCGCCGATCGCCCTCGGGGAGAGCTTCACGGTGCCCGGGGAGGGGGTGCGGGTGGAGGTGGAGGGGCGTACGGCTTCGGGGGCGTGGACGGTGAAGATCATGGTGGGCCGCTGAGGGCGTCCCGGACACGCGAAAGGCCCCCTCGCTCTCGCGAGGGGGCCTTTCACCGTCTGTGCGCCGCCAGGGACTCGAACCCCGGACCCGCTGATTAAGAGTCAGCTGCTCTAACCAACTGAGCTAGCGGCGCCTGCTGACGTCGTAGACCTTAGCACCCTGGTCGGCGGGAGGAAAAATCGAAATCCGCACCGCCGAACGGGCCGCCCGCACGGCCGCCCACAGCAGGACTTCGGGGCCCGGGAGCCAGGGCTGCCGGGTGTCGGGGGCGACGAGCCAGCGGGAGCCGGAGCGGGCGGGGGAGGGGGGCTTTGCCGATGCGGGGATGGTCACGGCGTCGCCCGTGCCGTGGCACAGCAGCGGCGGTACGGCGTCCGCACGGCCGGTCTCCCCGCCGTCGCGGTCGTGCGTGCCCCACTCCTCCCACTCCAGCAGCGCCGGCAGCCGCTGGGCCGTGCCCGGCGCGGCGAACAGCAGCATGCGGCCGCGGAACTCCGCGACCGGGCCCGAGCCGGGGCCGCCGTCCCACAGCCGGTCGAGCATTCGCCGCCCGAATACCGAGGGTGCGCTGACCACGTCGAAGGCCGTCCCGCAGGGCAGCACGATCGGCGCGTCCGGCCGCTCCTCCCAGAGGGAGAGCGTGCTGCGCGGATACGTTCCTGCCGAAGCGAGCCAGGCGGCTCCGTCCGGGGTGACATGGGAGGCGTTCCATCCGCTGCTCATGACATCTACATGTACCGGCCGTGAGCATGTGGTTCCCGAGAGTTGTGGGAAACCGGGACAGGAGGGGGCGGGAGGGAGTATCTTGCCTGCCTGGCATATGCCACGTAGATCACACCGGGTCGACGGGCCCCCGGCCCTCGACACCGCCCCGCAGCAGGTCCCGGCCGAACTCGACCATCTTCTTGGCGTAGTCCTCGGTCCACTCGGCCCGCTCGGCGATGTCCGCGGTCGTCAGCCGGTCGAACCGCCGTGGATCGGCCAGCTGCGCCGCCGCGATCGCCTGGAACTCCAGGGCCCGGTCCGCCGCTGCCCGGAACGCCAGCGTCAGCTCCGTCGACCGGGCCAGCAGGGCCCGTGGGTCGTCGATCGACTCGAGGTCGAAGAAGTGCTCAGGGTCGGAGGCCGCCTCCGCGGGCTCGAAGAGCAGGGGCGCGGGGCGTAGCCGCGGTTCGTTCCGACGCGGCGTGGGCTCCGCCATGTCTTCTCCTCCTCGTACGTCGCGCACGGCCCTCCCGGTGGAGTGGGCCACCGTCCATTGTCTCGCGGGCGCGCAAGTGGGCATCGCGGGAGTGGGTACGGCTGCCACACCACTCGGCGTTCGCCGGGGATGCCGGAACCCATCATGTTCGGCCACGTTACGAACGTCACACCACGTGTGGGTCTGCCCGTGCGGGCTACGGGCGCCACGTCACGCGGTGCTCTGCCAGAAGGGCCAGCACCGCGTGATTCGCCTCCCACCCATCAGGGAACTTCACCACCGTCCCCAGCTGTACCGGCTCCGTGGACGGATAGTCGTCCAGCAGGTCGCTCACTCCCGCCCGGCACACCACGACGCAGGCGTGCCGATGGCGGGAGGCCAGGACGCAGAGGCGGCCTGTCTCCAGGTGGAAGGCGGTGGCGTCGGGGCGGCCGGAGAGGGGGTGCAGGACCACCGTGACGTCGTACTCACGGCCCTGCAGCCGGTTCGCCGTGTCCACGACCACGTCGGTGACGCCGAGGTCCGCCAGAGCGGAACGCACCGCCGCCGCCTGGTCCCGGTGTGCCGTGCCGACGGCGATCCGGTCGGCGGTGAGGGGCGACGGGTCCGGTGAGCGCTCCGACGTCGCCGCGCCGTCCCGGTCCAGCAGGCGCCGTACGACCGTCGCCACCGCCCGTACCGCCTCCGGGTCGGTGCGCGGGGTGTGCCGCGCGGGCAGTTCCAGCAGGCCCCAGCCCGATACGGCCGCCTCGTCGATCACCCGGTCCGGACCCGAGCCGTCGGAGGGGACGGCGAAGGACAGGGCGCGATCGCCCGGGCCGGTGCCGCTGCGGAACGGCGTGAACGGGTAGAAGGCGTCCGAGACCAGGGGAGCCGCGGAGGCCGGGAGCCGCCAGGAGACCGGCAGCCGGTGCTGGGGCAGATCCGGGTTGTGCGCCAGCAGGGTCGTGACCGCCGAGGCCGACGGATCGTAGGCGAGGCCCGCCCACTGCTCGCTGCCCACGATCGCGAACGGGTCCAGCTGCCCCGGGTCGCCCACGAACAGCGCCCGCTCGAACAGCCCGGCCACCGCGAGCAGCGCGTCCGAGCGCATCTGGTACGCCTCGTCGACGATCGCGTGCCGCCACGGTTCGTCGACCTTCACATGCGCCCACTTCGCCGCCGTCGAGAGCACCACGGCCAGCCCTGCCAGGTCGCCCGCCTTCGCCGACTTGCGGACGTTCGGCAGATCGTCGAGCGCCTTGTCGTACGGGTCGGCGTCGCTGCTGTGCAGCCGGCCCACCGGCAGCTCGGGGTTCTTCTCGGCGAGCCTCAGCACGAGGTCGTCGACCTGGGCGTTGGTCTGCGCGACGACCATCAACGAGTGACCGGCCTCGGCGAGTTCCAGGGCCGCGCGGACGACCAGCGTGGACTTGCCGGCACCGGGCGGGGAATCGACGACCACTCCGCGCGCGGTGCCGTACAGCGTGTCGTGGAGGATCGCGTCGGTGGCCTGTGTCGCGGCGGCGGAGGGGTCGAAGACCGTCGTCACAGCACATCCTCCGCGGTCACCGGGTCGGCCGACTCCAGCGCCGGCTCACCGGGAGGCCCGCCGTGCGTCCACGGCGTCTCCTCCGGGTCGGGCAGCTTCGCGCCGCCCCGCTGCTCGTGCTCGAAGAGCGTGAAGCAGACCCGGTCGCCCTTCTCCGGTACCGATCCCGGCTCGGGCTCCTTGCCGCGGCCCATCTTGTCGAGGACCCGCAGCACGACGTACGCGCCGTCCTCCCCGTCCGCCTCCTCGTCCCCGACGAACTCCGCCGACTGCGGCTTCCCGCCCAGCGACCGGTACACCTTCGTCCGCTCCCCGAGCTGCGGCCGGTCGTCCGTGCGGACCGTGACCAGGGGGCGCGGGTTGGGCCGCTTGCTCTCGCTGTACGCCATCACGACGTCGGTGACCTCGCCCGCGAACGCCTCCCCGGACAGCCGCCGTCCGGCCATCACCAGCGGATCGTCCAGGGCCTCCTGGGCCTCCAGCCGGGCCTGTTCGCGCTCGCGTGTGGCGAGCTTGTTCGCCGCGGTGACCGCGTCGTCGCGGCGCGGCTGCGGGGGCTCGCCTGCCAGGACCCGGTCGCGGTGGCCGGTGAAGGACCAGCGGTCGCGCGTCCACCGCTCCTCGGCATGCGTCCCCGCGGGCAGCTCCCGCAGCAGGTCCAGGCCGCGCCAGATCGCGTCCCAGGTGGGCCGGGTGCGGCTGAGCACCAGATCGCGGATCTCCCGCTCCGCCACGGTCAGCGAGCTGAGCCGGTCGTCGGCCTCCATGCCGTCCTCGGCGACGGCATGGGCCGTGCGGGCCCGGTCGTAGCGCTCGATGGCCGGGGCGAGCAGCTTGTTGTCGAACGCCGGGTCGGTGGCCGGACCGGCCGGGGGACACGTCAGCTGGCCGCGGTCGTCCCGCTCCAGCTCGGCCCGCAGCGCGGCCTCGGCGCCGGACAGGCCCTGCGGCGGGTCGATCCAGGCGAGCAGCGCCCCCAGGTGCTGGTCCTCCAGGGTGGACTGCCCGGTCGCCCAGTGCCGGCCCAGGACGTCGGTCATCGCCAGCAGCAGCGAGGAGCCGGGCACCCGGGCCCGCTCCCCGAAGTGCGTCAGCCACCGTCCGAGCAACGGCACCCGGGGCGGCGCCGGATAGGGCGCTTCCGGGTCCTGTTCCGCCGTACGCCGGAAACGCGTGGAGCGCCCGAGCAGCCGCACCAGGTCGATGCCCGCGCGGCTCGGCACGATCAGCTGCGGGGCGTCCGCGCACAGGTCGACCTCGACCTTGACGCGCTTGCCGGTCTCCGGGTCGGTCTCGGTGCGCTCGGCGGCCTCCACGACCTCGGCGTAGGCGTCGACGTACGGCAGCACCACGTCGGCCAGTTCGGCCAGGAACGCGAATCTGAGGTCGCGGTCGCGGGGCTGCGGGACGACCAGGAGGCGCGGCGCGTCCCGGTCGGTGCCGACCAGGGCGCCGAGCGGGGCACCGGCCTCACCGGCGGTGATGAGCGGCACGAACACCAGCGGGCGGTCGCCGAGATGCCGGTGCCGGACGGTGGCGGCGGGCTGGGCGCGCCCGGTGCTGACGGCCTCCAGCCGGGCCAGGGTGGAGATCAGCGACACGCCGCCTCCAGGGCCTCCGCGCGCAGGGCCGCCGCCCGCCGCAGCGCCGCCACCGCCGGGTCGCCGGGGTCCCCGGCCTCCCCGCGGGCCGCCGCGAGGACGTCCTCCACCGTCTCGAGGCCGCCCAGTTCCGCTCGCGCCGGGCGGCCGAGCGTCGTCACCGCGCCCGCCTCCCGGGACCGGCCCCGGCAGTGGAAGGCCAGCTCGCACGCGGACAGGCACTCGGGCGCGTACGTCGCCGGGACCGACTCCACGGCGGCCGTCAGCTCGTCGGCGGGCAGCTCGGGGGAGAAGCATGTGCCCTCGGGGAGCTCGTCGGCGATGTCCTCGATACGGGTCAGCCGGGCCAGCTGGCGGGCCGTCACCGCACGCTGCTTGCGGATGTCGACGGCGGACGCGGCCGGCAGGTTGGAGAAGTCCCGGGGACAGACGAGCAGGATCCGGTGCCGCACGCGCGGGGCCGGAGCCGTGCCCTGGGCGCTCCGCCTCCGGGGCGCCTCAGCCGGTGTCGAGGGGACGATCGTGCTCGACCCTTCGGGCCTCCGCCCGCTCGCTTCCTCGTCACCGGCGCGCCCCTCCGGCTCCGTGCCGAGATGCTTCGCGACCTCCTCCAGCGCCAGCACATACACCGCCGCCTGCCGGGCCGCCGCCCCGACCTTCGCCGGGTCCGCCGAACCGTCCAGCAGTGGGAAGGACTTGATCTCGACCACGGTCCAGCTGCCGTCCGGGTGCACCACGACCGCGTCCGGCTCCAGGAACGCCGGGGAGCCCGCGACGTCCAGCGCGAGCATCGGGTGGTCGAGCAGCGTCCACACGCCCGGGTGCGCGGTGGCCTCCCGCAGCTCCAGCGCCGTACGGGCCGTGCGCCCCTGGGGGCCGGTCGCGGTCAGGTCGGGCACCCGCGCCTCGGTGGGCGGCTCGGCGGCCCGGTCCAGCTTCTCGTGCACCAGCCGCAGCAGCTCCGCGCCGCCGTCGGCCTTGACCCGCGCCTCGAACGCGTTGCCCCGGGTGAGCGCGAACTGGGACTGCCCGAAGGCCGACGGCGCACCCAGCGCGCTCGCCAGGGCCGCCTTGTTCACCCCGGCACCGTCGAGGATCGCGCGCCGCGCACAACCGGGGTTGGCGGCCAGTGCCGCCAGAGCGCGCGCGTCCAGTGCCTTCGCGGGTACGTCGGGCCCGCGCAGCTCAGCGAGCCGCTGCCGGAGCGCCGTCCCCCGCGTCCTGGGGAGAGGCACTCGGCTCGGCTCCCGCTCCGAACCGCGCATCGCGCTGCCGTGGAATTCGCTCACCCGCGGAAGTCTGGCATCCGGCACTGACATCCGAGGAACCCGCGGCGGAAGAGGCCGCGGAATTCGCGGCGGAAACGGCGGAGGCGGATGCGGAAGCGGTGCCCGCCGCGACCGGGGCGACCGGCGCGAACCGCGGCAGGAACCGAGCCCTGACCCGGTCCGCCGTGCGCATCACCAGCGGCGCCAGCAGCAGTCCGACGCCCATGACGGCCGCGCCCGCGAGCGCGTCGAGGAAGTAGTGGTTGGCGGTGCCCATGACCACGATCGTGGTGATCAGCGGGTAGGCGACGGCGGCCGTCTTCGCCAGGCGCGTACCGCCGTAGCGCCACAGCATCACTCCGCACCACAGGGCCCAGCCCACGTGCAGACTCGGCATGGCCGCGTACTGGTTGGTCATGCCCCCCAGGCCCCGCGGGGCGCTCGCCTCGCCGCCCCACCAGCCGTAGGAGCTGTACTGGGCCATCGTGTCCACGAAGCCGTGGCTCGCGTCGAGCAGCCGGGGCGGGCAGGTGGGCAGTAGGGTGAAGCCGATGAGACCGACGAACGTCGACGTCCACAGCCAGGTGCGCGCGGCGCGGTAGCGCACGGTCCGGGAGCGGAAGAGCCATATGAGGATCGCCGGCGTGACCAGGTAGTGCAGCGACGCGTACCAGAAGTCCGCCGGTATGCCTATCCACGCCTCGTGCGTGAAGAGGCGGTTGAGCGGGTGCTCGGCGTTGAGATACAGCGCCTTCTCGATGCGCAGGATCGCCAGACCGTTGTCGACCGCCCCGGAGACGTCGCCCCGCACGAGGAGCCGGCCCGCCGAGTAGCACGCGTACACCAGCAGGATGAGCGGCAGCTCCGTCCACCAGCGCAGCCGGGGCGCAGGGGCCGCCTCGGTGCCCGGTGTCTCGGTGTGCGGCATCCGATCGCCCTCCCCCTTCGTCGTCACGGCTCCCCGCCGGCCGGTCGTGCCACCCTACGGTGCGTGTGCGCGCCCTGGGGGCGCCCTCCGGACCTCAAAGACGCAGAGATCGCCCCCCGGGTTGCCCGCGACCAGGGTGCGCGATGATGGAGGAGTTCCGCTCGCGTTTTCTCCCGGGAAGGTCCCCCATGGCTCCGCGCGTCCTGCTGGCCCGGCACGGACAGACCGAGTGGTCCCTGTCCGGCAAGCACACCGGCAGGACCGATGTACCCCTCCTGGAGGAGGGCAGGCGTGGTGCCAAGCTGCTCGGCGAGCGCCTGCACCGGGCGCCGTACGACGGACTGCCCGGCGTCGAGGTGCGCACCAGCCCGCTGTCACGCGCGCGTGAAACATGTGAACTGGCCGGTTTCGGCGACCGCGCGCGTGTCTGGGACGCGCTGCTGGAGGTCGACTACGGAACCTACGAGGGCATGACCCCGGCGGACATCCAGGCCGTCCGGCCCGGCTGGCTGATCTGGCGCGACGGCGTCCCCGAGGGCGAGACCCTCGCCGAGGTGACGGCCCGGGCGGACGAGGTGGTCTCCTGGGCACGCTCCGAGGACCGTGACGTCCTGGTCTTCGCCCACGGGCACATCCTTCGCACCCTCGGGGCCCGGTGGCTGGGCCTGCCGATCGACTTCGCGGCCCGGATACGGCTGAATCCGACGTCCCTGTCGGTGCTGGGCTGGGCGTACGGCGAGCCGGCGCTCGAGAGCTGGAACGACATCGGGCACCTCGGGTAACTAGTAGTGCTTCGTTAGGTTCTGGGCTGTCTGTGGCTTCTTCGGGGGTTGGGCAGGGGGCGTCCGCAGGTGGTGCAGGTACCGGTCCAGCACCTCAGCAGGTCCTGAAGAACGTCGAGGACCTGATAGAGGGTCAGGCCGGTGTGCGGACTTTTGGGTCGAGCCGCCTGAGGGTGAGGAACGCCTGGGCGGCGGTGACCAGGGTGACGTGGTGGTGCCAGCCGCGCCAGGTGCGGCCCTCGAAGTGGTCCAGTCCCAGGCCATGCTTGAGCTCGCGGTAATCGTGCTCGATCCGCCAGCGCATCTTGGCCCACCGCACCAGGTCAGCGGCCGGTGTGGTGGCGGGCAGATTCGATATCCAGTAGTCCGTCGGAGTGTCCTGGCCGTCTGGCCACTCGACGAGGAGTGTCTGGACGGGCAGGACACCGTCCCACTGGTTGCGGCCGCCGCCCGCCGCCTGGGCTGCGGCCAGGGACTGCTTGCCCGCGGGCCGCACTGCCAGCACCGCGAACCGCGAAGTCATCGCGCTTTTGCTGCCCTGCCTCCAGGTCACCTCGGTGAACCGCTCCGCACCCGCCTCCGCTGCGAGGACGGAAACGGCTCGCGGCGAGGTGCGGTAGCGGGCAAGGGTGGGCGGTCCGAGCCCGCCATAAGCAGGCTGGTGCGGCTCGGTATTCTCCGGGTGAGCGACTTCCTTCCCGTTCAGGGCCAGAACATAGGACAGCCCTCGCTCCTCAAGGCCGAGCCGGAAGGGGGTGCTGACGCCGTATCCGGCGTCGGCGACCACGACCGGCGCCTTCAACTGCCAGTTGGCGAGTGTGTCCAGTAGACCGAGCGCGAGGCGCCACTTCTCCTGGTGCACCACGTCGTCGGGGACTCCTGCTCTGCGGCATCGGTCCGGCTCGTCCGTCCATTCACGCGGCAGATACAACTGCCACTGCAACGGGCACGAGGCGGTGTCGGTGGCGGCATGGACACTGACCGCGACCTGGCAGTTCGCCCGTTTGCCGAGTGCTCCGCAGTACTGGCGGGCCACCCCCACCGACGCCTTGCCGCACTTGGGCAACGACACATCGTCGATCACCCACACCTCGGGCCTGACAACTTTGGACAGCCGCTCGGCGATCCGCCGCCGCACCGGTAACGGGTCCCACGGCGACTGATTCACGAACTGCTGCAGGGCCTGCATGTTCCCGTCCGGCAGACGCTCGGCCATCGGCTGGATCGACTTGCGCCGGCCATCGAGCATCAGGCCCCGCAGATAGCACTCACCCCACCGCCGCTGATCCCGCCGCGGAAACGACCCGAACACATCGGCAACGAACTCCGACAACTCACCCCGGAGCCGTTCCACCTCCCCCAACTTCACCCTGGGAGGCTGCCCACAACCAGCCGAGATCACTCAACGTAACGAAGCACTACTAGGGCCTGTCGTTTGGATCACGCCGCAGACGCGGGGTCCGGCACGCGCATCTGCCGCGTTGTCGTCGGTTGCCGATGCTCCGCATCGCCGCCCTCCTCCGCCTTGCAACTGCACGCACCAGACCCCGCTCACCGGCGATTTCCAGGAACCGTCAGTTTCCTGCGACCTGATCCAAACGACAGGCCCTAGGTGACCCTCGGGGCCGACGCGTGCCTCTCCAGGAACGCCGACACCCCGGAAGCCCGGCGATGCGGGAGCAACACCCGTGCCGTGGCCGCCAGCATCGTCTGGATGCGGGACGACTGGACCTCCTCCAGCAGATCCAGCACTTTCATCCCCGCCACCGCCGCCTCGTCGGGGCGGCCGCCCCGCGCGAGGTCGTCCGCCAGTTCCGCCGTGTACAGCGCGATGTTCCGCGTGAAGTGCGGATCCTGGAGGTCCGCCGCCCGCCGTGCGTGCCGTGCCGCCCGGCGCCAGTCGCCGAGCGTGGACCAGCACTGCGCCTCCAGACCTTCCAGTTCGGCCTCTCCGTAGAAGCTCATCCACTCGGGGTCGGCCTCCGAGGTGC
Source organism: Streptomyces sp. CA-179760 (assembly GCF_050937045.1). Classification (NCBI taxonomy): domain Bacteria; kingdom Bacillati; phylum Actinomycetota; class Actinomycetes; order Kitasatosporales; family Streptomycetaceae; genus Streptomyces; species Streptomyces sp. CA-179760. Next base: position 3,633,029 of record NZ_JBNJLZ010000001.1, on the reverse strand, counting down.
CGCGGTCGAAGAGGGTCTGTGCCCGGGCCAGTGCCTGTTCGCAGCCGACGCGGTCGGCGAGTCCCGCCCAGCCGCCCGCCTCGCGCAGCGCGAGCAGCGACATCAGCCGGGGCGAGGCCACGGGCCGGGCGACGCGCTGCGCGGCCTGGGCCGCCCGGACCGCCTCGCGCGGCCGGCCCGCGTCGCGCGCGAGGAACGCCGTATTGCAGAAGGCGTGCGCCTCCAGGCCCGGATCGCCGGTCATCCGGGCAGTCGCCAGCGCCTCCGCGTAGTGGGAGCGGGCGTCGTCGAAGCGTCCCGAGTCGTGGGCCAGCCAGCCCACGGAGATGGCCAGTTCACCGGCGCCGGAGTAGAGCCGGTCCGCCGTGGTCCGCCGGGTCGCGCCGGCGTCCAGCAGGGCGTAGGCGGCCCGCAGCGGGGCGGCCGCGCGGCGGTAGAGGCCGTCGGCTCCGTGCCGGTCGTCGAGCAGCCGGATGCGGCGGACCGCTTCTTCCAGGGCACCCGCGTCACTCGACCCGGCGCGTCGCACGGGGCGCTGCGCCGCCGCGGCGTCGAGGGAGAGGCCGACGGGTCCCAGCGAGGCGGCGGCCACGGTGGCGCCCCCGCTGGTCATGAATGCGCGACGTAGCACGTCGCTCTCCTCGTAGGTGTCGTGCGGGTGGTACGGGTCGTACGGGTTCTGCGTTTCATACGGCTCGCACGCCCCGCTGGTCTCACTCGTGGCGTTCGCCGGGTTCGTGGTGCACGTCAGGGGCGCGTCCTCGGTGTCGCGCGCCCGGCGTCCGCGTACCGAGGAGCGGGGCGCGAACCCCAGGTCGGTGAGCGTGCGGCCTGGGAACATATGTAGGAACACCCGTTCGTACGCGTAGTTGGGGCAGCGGATCTCGCCCGCCTCGACGCGGCCGATGTACCGCGCGTCACAGCTGACCTGCTCGCCGATCTCGAGGGCGGCCCGGCGGATCACCGCGGCGAACTCGGCCGGCGAGCGCTGTCCGCGCAGGTGCCGGAAGGCCAGGTTCGGCCGTGGCGGCCGATCGGGTGGGGACGAGGTCACTGTTGACGACGCCATGGCCGGGTCCTCTCGTGCGAACCGTCGAACCATGCCGGAAATGGGGAGACTTGTACACATTGCCCGTACATCCTTGCCCTGTGTCCGGCGAGCAAGAACGTACCTGCTGTGTCGGAGCCGTCACGCTGGGTTTGGCTACAAACCGGATATCTCATACGTGATCTGCCATGAACTGCCATCCTTTGCGGCTGACTTCCGCCGTAGCCGTTGACGGGCGGCCGCGTTGAACCCCGCGGACCGGGAGGAGACCGGGATGGAGATCAGCTGCGATGTCGTGACGGTGCCGGCCCGGCAGGGGCTGGAGGCGGTCGACATCCTGCGGCGTGGCACCGCGGAAGCCGTCGGGCCCGTCCTGCACGACGACGGGGGCGGCACGCTTGGCTTCCTGGTGCCGCCGGGGACGGCCGCGGCGTGGGACGTGCCGGGGAGCACCTGCACCGGGACCGGCGGGCGCGGCACGACCCTGGCCCCCGAGCCGCCGGTGGTGGGCTCGGACTGGCTGCTGCCGCCCGGCGAGACGGACCTCGCGACGGACCCCGCGGTGCTGCGCGAGGCCCTGGGAGAGGCGGCCCGGATGATCAAGGCGGCGGACAGCTGCCGCTGAGGCGCCGGAGTGGCCGCCCTGGGCGTATGCCCCGCTTACCGGCCCGACCCCGATAATGACCCCATGGGTAAGTCGAGGAGCGGCCGGCGCAGACAGGCCGACGCGGAAGCCGTCGTCGAGAGCGTCGACGGCGGGCTCGCCGAGCTGATCCCCGACCGTGACCGGGTCCGCGCCTGGACCCTGGTGATCGACGGAGCCCCGCAGTCGCACGTCGACCTGGACGATCCCGCGTATCTGTCCTTCGAGTACCAGCGCCGGCTCGGGCACGTCGTCGACCTCGCCGCTCCGCCCGGCCGGCCCGTGCACGCCGTGCACCTCGGCGGCGGCGCCTTCACCCTCGCCCGCTACGTGGCCGCCACCCGGCCGCGCTCCACTCAGCAGGTCGTCGAACGGGACGCCGCCCTCGTGCGACTGGTCCGCCGAGAGCTGCCGTTGGATCCGAACGCGCGGATCCGGGTGCGGTCCGTCGATGCCCGCGAGGGCCTCGCCAAGGTGCCGGACGGCTGGGCGGATCTGGTCGTCACCGATGTGTTCAGCGGGGCCCGGACACCGGCCCATCTGACCTCGACCGAGTTCCTCGACGGAGTCCGCAGGGCCCTCAAGCCCGGCGGTGTCTACGCCGCCAACCTCGCGGACGGGCCGCCGCTGGCCCACCTGCGAGGCCAGATCGCCACCGCCGCCGCCCGTTTCGAGGAGCTGGCGCTGGTCGCCGACCCTACGGTGCTGCGCGGCAAGCGCTTCGGGAACGCCGTCCTGGTCGCCTCCGGCCATCCGCTGCCCGTCGCCGAACTGACCCGCCGCGCCGCCTCCGACCCGCATCCGGGCCGGGTCGAGCACGGCAGGACGCTCACCGACTTCACCGGCGGCGCCGTGCCCGTGAGGGACCTCGAGGCGATGGCGTCCCCGGCGCCGCCCGCGTCGGTGTTCCGATGACCCCGCACGGGACGTGACCCCGTACGGCACTCCGCATGTCGCTCAGTAGGTCCCGACCTCCACGCGCGGCGGCCCGTCGTGCCAGGTGCAGAACACCGACACCCGGTCCGCGCCCGAGGAGAACTCCACGCGGATCCATGACTCCGTCTTCCACACCTGCATCGACCAGCCCGCCCCGGGGGTCGCCGAGACCAGTGCGGCGGAGGCCCGCCCGAGGTCGAAGACGGCCCGGCCGCCCTCGGTGTCGTAGCTCTTGACCTCTCCGGGAACAGAGGCGGCGGCGGGGGCCGTGGGGGAGGGGCTGGACGGCTTCGTGGGGGTCGGGCTCTGCTGCCTGGAGGCGGGCGGTGTGCTCGGGGTGCGCCGCGGCGGACTCGGACGCCGAGTCGGCGTGGCCGACTGCTCCGGCTCCTGCCTGGTCACGTCGGCGGCCTTGATGGGCAGGGCGCGCGGCGGGTCGTAGGCGGTGCCCGCCATCACCGTGTGGACACCCCACCACGACAGCGTGACCGCCGCGCCCGTGGCGAGCAGCCAGGCCAGTACGTGTACGAGTCCTCTGCGCATCGCGGGCCATACTGCCCCACGCGTCCCATGAGTTGTCCACAAACGAGAGTTGTCCACAGGCCCGCACCGGGCTGTTCGAGATGGCGTACGGTGCGGCGCATGGCACGTGTACTCGTGGTCGAGGACGACCAGTTCGTACGCTCGGCGCTCATCCGGCACCTGACCGACGCCTCGCACATCGTGCGCAGCGTGGGTACGGCACTGGAGGCGCTGCGCGAGGTCGCCCATGTCCGCTTCGACGTGGTGATCCTGGACCTCGGGCTGCCCGACCTCGACGGGTCCGAGGCCCTGAAGATGCTGCGCGGCATCACGGACGTGCCGGTGATCGTCGCCACGGCCCGGGACGACGAGACGGAGATCGTCCGGCTGCTGAACGCGGGAGCGGACGACTACCTGACCAAGCCCTTCTCGGTCGAGCACCTGTCGGCCCGCATGGCGGCCGTGTTGCGCCGGGCCCGCTCCGGAGCGGGCGGGGAAGAGCCGTCCCCGGTGATCCTGGTCGGCGGTCTGACCGTCGACCCGCTGCGGCGCCAGGCCGAGCTGGACGGCGCACGGCTCGACCTCACCCGCCGCGAGTTCGACCTGCTCGCCTTCCTGGCCCGCCGGCCCGGCGTCGTCGTCCCCCGCAAGGAGCTGCTCGCCGAGGTGTGGCAGCAGTCGTACGGCGACGACCAGACCATCGACGTCCATCTGTCCTGGCTGCGCAGGAAGCTGGGGGAGACGGCCGCGAATCCGCGCTATCTGCACACCCTGAGGGGCGTCGGTGTGAAGCTCGAACCACCGGGTGCGGAGGTGTCGCGATGAGGTGGGCCCTGGTCAAGGTGTCGCTGGCGGTGACCACCATGGTCGTGCTCGCCTTCGCGGTGCCGCTCGGACTCGTCATCCGCGAGATGGCCCGGGACCGCGCCTTCTCGGGCGCCGAGCGGGAGGCCGCGGCCGTCGCCCCCGCCCTGTCCATCACCACCGACCGCGACCAGCTCGAGCGGGTCGTCGCCTCCGCCGGCTCCGACGCCGGGATGGCCGTGCACATACCGGCGGGCGACGGCCAGGACGCCATCGATCTCGGGCGGCAGCGCGCCGCCGGCCAGGACATCGAGGCCGTGCGGAAGCTGGGCCGCGCCTCCACCACCGGTGTCACCGGCGGCTCGACGCTGCTCCAGCCGGTCGCGCTGAGCACCGGCGAGATCGCGGTCGTCGAGGTGTACGTACCGGAGTCGGAGGTCACCAACGGCCTGGGCACGGCCTGGGCGGTGCTCGCCGCTGTCGGTGTCGCGCTGATCCTCGGCTCGGTCGCGGTCGCCGACCGGCTGGGCGTGCGAATGGTGCGGCCCGCGAGACGCCTGGTCGAGGGGGCGCATGAACTGGGGGAGGGCAAGCTCGGCTCCCGGGTGCCCGAGGAGGGCCCGACCGAACTGCGCCTCGCGGCGGTCGCGTTCAACTCCATGGCCGACCAGGTCGTCCAACTGCTGGCGAACGAGCGGGAGCTGGCGGCCGACCTGTCCCACCGGCTGCGCACGCCCCTGACCGTGCTGAGGCTGAACACCGCCTCGCTCGGCGAGGGGCCGGCCGCCGACCAGACCCGGACCGCGGTCGAGCAACTGGAGCGCGAGGTCGACACCATCATCCGTACGGCCCGGGATGCCAAGCCGCAGACGGCCGCGGCCGGTCCGGGCGCCGGGTGCGACGCGGCCGAGGTGGTCCGGGAGCGGATGGCGTTCTGGTCGGCTCTGGCCGAGGACGAGGGCCGCAAGTGGCGGGTGGCCGGGGCGGAGCGGCCGGTGCGCATACCCGTGGCCCGCGCCGACCTGGCCGCCGCGCTCGACGCGCTGCTCGGCAACGTCTTCCGGCACACCCCGGAGGGCGCGGCCTTCGCGGTCGACCTGCACAACGGCGAGGACGCGGTGATCGTCCTCGTGTCCGACGCGGGCCCCGGCATACCCGACCCGGAGGCCGCCATGGCGCGGGGCCGCGGCTCCGGGAGCGACGGCTCGACCGGGCTCGGCCTGGACATCGTGCGCCGGCTCGCCGAGTCGACCGGCGGGGACGTACGGATCGGCTCCTCCGTGCTCGGCGGGACCGAGGTGCGGATCTGGATCCAGCCGGCCGGGAGGGCACCGGTCGGCAGGGGACCGCGCGGAGCGGTGCGGCGCCGACGGCCCGGCAGGCTGGCCGCCGCCTACCACCGCTCCCGGTCCTCTCACTGACCCTGCCGGAACGCCCGGTGCACGGGTCGGTCACGTTTCGACAAACGAAGCCTACGGCTCTTGACGCATGACCGGACATACGGCTGTTATTGCGCCACCGTGTTCGGTCAAGTTGATTTCTGGTCGATTACGACCGGGTTTCACGCCACACCCTCGTGGCCGAACCCTGCACTCAGGAGCCGTTCATGCACGACCTCTCTTCCTCCGGACTCGCTCTCCCCGCTCCCAGTCGCCGTACCCTGCTGCGCGGCGTCGGTGGCGCCGCCCTGCTCGGCGCCGGCATACCCCTGCTGAGCGCCTGCGGCGGCAGTGGCGCGGCTGCCGATCCGAAGACGGTCAGTCTCGGGTCGAACTCCTCGGACGCGGTGCCGAAGAAGGCGTTCGCGGAGATCTACGCCGCCTTCACCAAGAAGTCCGGCATCAAGGTCGATGTGAACACCAAGGACCACAACACGTTCCAGGAGCAGATCAACTCCTATCTGCAGGGCACGCCGGACGACGTGTTCACCTGGTTCGCGGGCTACCGGATGCAGTTCTTCGCGTCGAAGAAGCTCGCCACCCCGATCGACGACGTGTGGCAGAAGATCGGCGGGGACTTCCCCGAGGCGATGAAGAAGCTCAGCAAGGGCGAGGACGGCAAGTACTACTTCGTGCCGCTGTACACCTACCCGTGGGCGGTCTTCTATCGCAAGAGCGTCTTCGCCCAGCACGGCTACGAGGTCCCCACCACCTGGGACGATTTCGTCGCCCTGTGCAAGCGGATGAAGAAGGACGGGCTGGTCCCGATCGCCTTCGGCGACAAGGACGCCTGGCCGGCGATGGGCACCTTCGACCAGCTCAACTTCCGCACCAACGGCTACGACTTCCATGTCGAGCTGATGGCGGGCAAGGCCTCCTGGACCGACGCCAAGGTGCGCAAGGTCTTCGACCACTGGACGGAGATCCTGCCCTTCCACCAGGACGGCGCGGTGGGCCGCACCTGGCAGGACGCGGCGCAGACGCTGGTGGCGAAGAAGGCGGGCATGTATCTGCTGGGCACCTTCGTCGGCCAGCAGTTCACCGACAAGGCCGACCTGGACGACCTGGACTTCTTCGCCTTCCCGGAGATCGACCCGGCCTACGGCCAGGACACGGTCGAGGCGCCCACCGACGGCTTCATGCTCTCCAAGGCGCCGAAGAACAGGGCGGGCGCGGTCAAGCTGCTGGAGTACCTCGGCACCCCTGAGGCCGAGCAGATCTACCTCAAGGCCGACTCCAGCGTGGTGGCCGCTTCCACCAAGGCCGACACCTCCTCCTACACCGCGCTGCAGAAGAAGTCCTTCGAGATGATCTCCAACGCGAAGAGCCTGACGCAGTTCATGGACCGCGACTCCCGGCCGGACTTCACGTCCACGGTGATGCAGCCCGCGCTGCAGAACTTCGTCCGCAACCCCAAGAACGTCGACAGCATCCTCGCGTCGATCGAGCGCCAGAAGAAGACGATCTTCGCCTCCGCATGAGCACCGACACCACCACCGAGAGCCCGGAGGCGGCCGCCGAGCCGTCTCCGGGTACCGTCCCCCGCAAGAGCCCGACGGGCCACCGTCGCCTCCTCACCCGCCGCGACCGGATCACGCTCGGTCTGATGGCGGGCCTTCCGACGATCCTGCACGTCGCCCTGGTGTGGCTGACGGCGCTGGCCTCCATCGCCCTGGCCTTCACCAGCTGGAACGGCATCGGCTTCGACTCCATCCAGTGGGTCGGGCTGCAGAACTTCAGGGAACTGTTCACCAGCAACCCGCAGTTCTGGCCGGCCGTCGAGCACAATGTCGTCTGGTTCGTGGTCCTCATCCTGCTGCCCACGCCCTTCGGGCTGTTTCTCGCCGTGCAGCTGGACAAGAGGATCCGCTTCAGCCGCGTCTACCAGACCGCGTTCTTCCTGCCGGTCGTGATGTCGCTGGCGGTCATCGGGTTCGTCTGGCAGCTGGTCTACAACCCCGACACGGGCCTGATCAACAGTGTCATCGGCGCCAACAAGCCCGGCCACTACATCGACTGGATCGGCGACCCGGACCTCAACCTGTGGGCCGTACTGGTCGCCGCTTCCTGGCGGCACGCCGGCTACATGATGATCCTGTACCTGGCCGGCCTGAAGGGCGTCGACCCAGCCCTGCGCGAGGCCTCCGCCCTGGACGGCGCGGGCGAGTGGCAGACGTTCAAGAACGTCGTCTTCCCCACCCTTCGGCCCACCAACACCGTCGTCCTGGTCGTCACCATCATCGAGGCGCTGCGCGCCTTCGACCTGGTCTTCGTCTTCAACAAGGGCGCCCAGGGCACCGAACTGCTGTCGATCCTGGTGACCAACAACATCATCGGCGAGTCCAGTCGCGTCGGGTACGGCTCCGCCATCGCCGTCGTCCTGCTGGTGATCTCGCTCGCGGTGATCATCCCGTATCTGATCGCCACCTTCCGGAAGGAGCGGCGCGCATGAGCACCGTGAGCGCACCGGTCAAGCAGCGCACCCCGATCCGCCCGGCCCGGGTCCTGCTGCACACCTTCCTCGTCGTCACGGCGCTCGCCTGGCTGGCGCCCCTGCTGTGGGCGCTGCTCGCGGCGATGCGGCCGTACGCGGAGACCAGCGAGAAGGGCTATGTCTCCTGGCCCGACAAGCTGACCCTCGACAACTTCACCAACGCGTATCAGCAGTCCGACATGACGCACTACTTCGTGAACACCCTGATCATCGCAGTCCCGGCGGTGCTGCTGACGCTGCTGCTGTCGTCGATGGTCGCCTTCTACGTCAGCCGCTTCGACTTCCGGGTCAATCTGTCGCTGCTGCTGCTCTTCACGGCGGGCAATCTGCTGCCCCAGCAGGTCATCATCACCCCGCTGTACCGCCTGTACCTGCTGATCGACCTGCCCGGCATCACGATGAGCGGCAAGCTCTACGACTCCGCGCTCGGCCTGGTGCTGATCCATGTGGCGTTCCAGTCCGGCTTCTGCGCGTTCGTGCTCAGCAACTACATGCGCTCACTGCCGCACGAACTGACCGAGGCCGCCCTGGTCGACGGCGCCTCCGTCTGGCGGCTGTACTGGCAGATCGTGCTGCCCCTGTGCAAGCCCGCGATGGCCGCCCTCGCGACGCTGCTCTCCATCTGGATCTACAACGACTTCTTCTGGGCCATCGTGCTCATCTCCACCGGCGAGAACATGCCGATCACCTCGGCGCTGAACAACCTCTCCGGCCAGTACTTCACCGACCCCAACCTGGTCGCCGCCGGCGCCCTGCTCACCGCGATCCCGACCCTGATCGTGTACTTCGTGCTCCAGCGCCAGTTCGTCAGCGGCCTGACCCTGGGGGCCAACAAGGGCTGACCCGCCCACGCGACCGGGTGGGGGAGGTCAGCGCCTGGAAAACACCGGCGTCCAGCGGCCGCTGTAGTGGAGGTCGGCCTTCCGGAATCCGGAGAGCGGAGTGACACTCTCTCCGTCCAGGCTCACCAGGACCAGCCGGTTGCGGAACTCGCCCTTGCCGGGGTCGCACCGCTCGGGGTCGCATCGCCATGCGATGAGCGAGTCGTCGTCGGCCCAGGCGAGCAGTTGCTGGCCGGGCACGAGCGCGACACGTCTGCCGTTGTTCGCGTCCAGCACCTCGGAGACGATCCGGCCGTCATCGCCCGCGAACTTCCCCGTGACGAGCTTCTTGCCGGGGGAGAGGAGAGCCCCGGGAGCGCCCAGTCTCGCCTCCTGCTCCGGAGCTGGCACCTCCTTGCCGTGCATGTCGTAGAACACCTTGCCCGTCCTGTTCGCCCAGGGCTCCCACAGCAAGGTGCTGTCACGGCTCCACATGAAATCCTGGCGTCCGCCCCGGGGGTGGGACCCGCTGTCGTCCTTCCTGGGCGGCCGCTCGGTGAAGTCCGCCCGGCCGGCGGTGACGTCGACGACATAGAAGCCGGTCCGGCTCGGCTCGGACCCAAGAGCATCGGGATCGCGGCCGTAGGCGGTCGCCACCAGGCGCTTGCCGTCGGGGGAGAACCGCACCCCGCCCACACTCCGGTCCACCCCGCCCACACCCCGGTCCACCTCGATCCAGCGCTCCACCTTGTGCGTGGCCAGATTCAGCAGTCCGATGCGGTCGACCGGCAGACCGCGCTCCAGCACCGCGGCGGTCTTCATCCCGGGAGCCACGTCGAGCCAGGCCCAGTCGGTCTTCCGGTAGCGGCCGGTGGTGGTGTCGAGCAGACTCCACTCGTACGCGACGGCGCCGTCCCCTCCGGCTGCCGCACGGATCTCGCGGTGAAGTACGCCGAGAGGGCGACCCTCCCCGCCGCGATGCGGTCCCGCGGTGGCGACTGATCCGGATGCGCCCTGACGTCCGGGGCCGGAAGCCCGCCGGCGGACCGCTCCGGCGAACCGTCATCGCCGACCGTGGCCAGCGACACCGCCACGCCGCATGCGACGACCGCCGCGACAGCACCGGCCACCACGGTGCCTCGGACCGTCGTCTTCATCTACTCGTTGAACCACTCGGACTTCACGTCGTACCCGTCGCCGTTCCACGAGAGCTGCATCTGGTACGAGCCGAACTGGCCGACGTCGTAGCCCTTCTTGCCACAGCCGGAGTCGCCGCCGTCGGTGATATAGAGCTTCTCGTTGTGGTTGTTGTCGATCAGGCGACCCGAAACTCCATGGCCGTCGGCCTTCGTGTCGCAGACCTTGAACACGTCTCCGTCGTCGATGAAGGTCATCGTGCCCCGGCCACCCGGAAGCGAGATTTTCTTGTCGCTGTCGAGCGTGGAGAAATCGGAGGCCTGAGCCGTCGACGTGGTGCCGACGAAGACCGTGGCCACAGCCGCACCAGCCATGGCTATACGGGTGAACGATCTGAACACTGAACTTCCCTTTCGCCGCAGGACTGCTGAGCGGCCCCACGGCCCCCGCCCTGATCGACATCGACCTTAGACACAAGATGATCAAACGGGAATCGAATTCAGGTCATGTGCGACTTACCGGAATTCGGAATTCCAAGAAACAGCGGGGCGCGGCACCCCCCGTCGGGTGCCGCGCCCCTTCCCCGCTCCCCCAGGGGGTGGCCTACGCGGCCGGCTCCAGTGGCGGCAGCGCCCCGGTGCGCGCCGCCTTCCCGTACCACAGGGCGCTGGACTTCGGTGTCCGCTGGAGCGTCGCGTAGTCCACGTACACCGCGCCGAAGCGCTTGCCGTAGCCGTACGCCCACTCGAAGTTGTCCAGCAGGGACCACAGGAAGTAGCCGCGGACGTCCGCGCCGTCGGTGATCGCGCGGCGGACCGCGGACAGATGGCCGTGGAGGTAGGAGACCCGCTCGGGGTCGTGCACCCGGCCGTCCGAGTCGATCTTGTCGTCGTAGGCCGCGCCGTTCTCGGTGATGTACAGCGGCAGGCCCGGCGCCTCCCGGGTGTAGCGCATGATCAGCTCGTGCAGACCGGTCGGGTCGATCGTCCAGCCCATCTCCGTGCGGTCACCCGGCGTCTGGTGGAAGGCGACATCGCCCGCGGCCGGCCACGGCGAGTGGTCGCTCGCCCCGTGGCCGTCGGCACGCGGCGCCTTCGCCGACGCGTCCGCCGCCGAGACCAGCGCGGGCGTGTAGTAGTTGAGGCCCAGCGCGTCCAGCGGCTGGTTGATCAGCGTCAGATCGCCGTCCAGGACGTAGTCCCAGTCGGTGAGTTCGGCCGTCGCCGCGTACAGCGACTCGGGGTAGGCGCCGTGCAGGATCGGGCCGTGGAAGACCCCGTTGGCCAGGTCGTCGATCCTCCGGGCCGCCGCCAGGTCCGCCGGGCTCTGCGAGAGCGGCCGCACCGTAGCGGAGTTGAGAGCGATCGCGACCTGGTTGCGGGCCGGCATCACCGACCGCAGCGCCGACGCGCCCAGCCCGTGCGCCAGGTTCAGATGATGCGCGGCACGCAACGAGGCCGCCGAATCCGTACGGCCCGGCGCGTGCACCCCGGACGCGTAGCCCAGGAACGCGCTGCACCACGGCTCGTTGAGCGTCATCCACTGCTCGACGCGGTCGCCCAGCGCCTCACCGACGATCTGCGCGTACTCCGCGAAGCGGTACGCCGTGTCGCGCTCCGGCCAGCCCCCCGCGTCCTCCAGATCCTGCGGCAGATCCCAGTGATAGAGCGTGACGGCCGGCTTGATGCCCTTGGACAGCAGCTCGTCGACCAGGCGGCGGTAGAAGTCCAGGCCCTTCTGGACGGCCGGGCCCCGGCCGGTCGGCTGCACCCGCGACCACGAGACGGAGAAGCGGTAGGCGCCCAGGCCCAGGTCCGCCATCATCGCCACGTCCTCGCGGTAGCGGTGGTAGTGGTCGACAGCGATGTCACCGTGGTCGCCGCCGACGGTCTTGCCCGGCGTATGGCTGAAGGTGTCCCAGATCGACGGCGTCCGGCCGTCCTCCCGCACCGCGCCCTCGATCTGGTACGCGGAGGTGGCCGCGCCCCAGACGAAGGCGGGAGGGAAGGTCACCGGAGTGGCCGGGTTCTCGGAGTCAGGCATGGAAGCGCTCCCATTGGGTCGTGGAGACCGACGAGTGGAGGGGGAAGGGGGGAGAGGGAGGGAGGAACAGGGGCCGGAGCGGCACTGGTCCGGCCCCCTGGTGAACGGGCGAGGGCGTCAGCCCTTCACGGCGCCCTGCATGATCCCGCCCACGATCTGCTTGCCGAAGATCGCGAAGACGATCAGCAACGGCAGCGTGCCGAGCAGCGCGCCCGCCATGATCAGGGACTGGTCGAGGGTGTATCCACGGCCGAGCCCCGCGACCGCGACCTGCACGGTCGGGTTGCCCATCTGGGTCAGCACCAGGAACGGCCACATGAAGTCGTTCCAGGTCTGCACGAACGTCAGCATCCCGAGCACGGCCATCGCCGGCCGCGCCGCCGGGAACACCACGTGCCACACCACGCGCCAGCTGCTCGCGCCGTCGACCCGGGCGGCCTCTATGATCTCGTCCGGCAGCGCCTGGATCAGGTACTGCCGCATGAAGAACACACCGAACGCGCTCACCAGCGACGGAAAGATCACCGCCTGCAACTGGTCCGTCCAGTCGAGCTTGGCGACCATCATGTACAGCGGGATCACGCTCAGCTGCGGCGGCACCATCATCGTGCCGATCACGATCAGCATCAGCGCGCCACGGCCCCTGAACCGCAGCTTGGCGAAGGCGAAACCGGCGATCGTCGACAGGAGGACGACGACCAGCGCCGAAACACCCGCCACGATCGTGGTGTTGAAGAACGCCTCTCCCAGATTGGCTTCCGTCCAGGCGATCTCCAGCTTGTCGAACAGGCCCGAGCCGAACCAGAACGGCGGCGGCGTCTCGGCGAGCCGCTGGTTGTCACGCGAGGCGGCGATCGCCGTCCACACCAGCGGGAACAGCGAGACGATGGTGAACACGATGAGGATCGCGTAGGCGATCGGACCGCCGTGCAGCTGCCCGCCGGCTCGCGCGGACTTCGGCAGACGCGGGCGTTTGGACTCTTTCACGGGCGCGCCGGGCGTCGGCACGTCGGGGGGCGTCACAGTCGTCGTCACGGCCACCACTCCTTAACTACTGGCGCGCAGCCGGCGCGAGATGACGTAGTTGACGATGCCGACGACGATCAGGATCAGGAACATCGTCCAGGCGATCGCCGAGGCACGGCCCAGGTGGTGGGCGACCCAGCCCTGCTCGTACAGATACAGACCGAGCGTCTGGAACTGGTGCTCCGCGCCGCCCGAAGTACCCGCGTTGGCGTCGAACAGCAGCGGCTCGCCGAAGACCTGGCTCGCCCCGATCGTCGAGACGACACAGGTGAACAGGATCGTCGGGCGCAGCGACGGCAGCGTCACGTGGATGAACTGCTGCCAGCGGTTGGCCCCGTCCAGCGCCGCCGACTCGTACAGGTCCTGCGGGATCGCCTGCATCGCGGCGAGGTAGATCAGCGCGTTGTAGCCCGTCCAGCGCCAGATGATGATCGTCGAGACGGCGATCTGCGAGGGCCACTTGTCGTTCTGCCAGTCGACCGGGTTGATGCCGACCATGTCGAGCACCCAGTTGATCATGCCGTAGTCACGGCCGAAGAGCAGCACGAACACCAGCGACGCGGCGGCGATCGACGTCGCGTACGGCGCGAGCATCGCGACCCGGAAGAACGTCGAGGCCCGAAGCTTGTAGTTGAGGATATGGGCGATGCCCATCGCCATCAGCAGCTGCGGAACGGTGGAGATGATGCCGATGGTCAGGGTGTTCTTCGCCGCGTTCCAGAAGAAGTCGTCGTCGAAGATCCGGGTGTAGTTCCGCAGCCCGACCCAGTTCATGTCGGTCGGCGCGGTCAGCTCCACCTGGTGCAGCGACGCCCAGCCCGTGTAGATCAACGGGAACAGGCCGAACGCGATGAACAGCAGGAAGAACGGGGACACGAAGGCGTACGGGCTCCAGCGGATGTCCCGCTGCCAGCGCCGGGACAGCCGGTCCCGGCGCCGCCGCTCCTTCTCCAGGGACACGGGGTCCGCGGGCGGGCGGCCCGGGGCCGCGCCCCCCTCAGCGGGGGCGCGGCGGTGTCGTGGCGGGTGGCCATACGGGTCACTGGTCCAGCTTGTTGTCGATGGTCTTGACCGCGGACTCCCAGGCCTCCTTGGCCGACTTGCCCTTCGTGGCGAGGATGACGCCGTTGTCCGACAGGCCCTGCATGATGATCTGGTCCTTCGGGCCGATCACCTGGACCGGGGCCTGCTTGGCGGCCTCCGCGAAGATCGGGCCGATCTGCTGGTCACCCGTCATCTCGTTCTTGGCGCCCGTCACTTCGGGCATGGTGTAGGTGGAGGGGGCGCTCGGGAAGCTGGCCTGCACCTTGAACAGCTTCGCCTGCTGCTCCGGCGCGGTCAGCCACGTCACGAACTTCTGGGCCTCCTTCACGTGCTTGCCGCTCTTGGGCACGGTGAGGAAGGTGCCGCCCCAGTTACCGCCCTTGGGCGCGGCGGCCACGGCCCACTTGCCGGCAGCTTCCGGCTTGGAGTTGGCCTTGATCGTGCCGAGCATCCACGGCGGGCAGGCGACGGAGGCGAACTTGTTGTTGGCGACCGTGGAGTTCCAGGACGGCTGGAACTGCGTCTGCGACTGCACCAGACCCTTCTTGGCGGCCTCGGAGGTCAGGTCGAATGCGGCCTTGACGGCAGGGTTGGTCTTGTAGATGACCTTGCCGGAGGAGTCGTAGAACTTCTCCTTCTCACTGCCGAGGATCGCGTTGATCAGACCGCCGGGGGAGTCCATGAAGAAGGTGCCCTCGGGGGCCTTCGCCTTGTACCGCTCGCCGACGTCGACGAGCTTGGCCCAGTCACCGGCCCACAGCTTGCCGACCTCGGCCGGGTCGGTGGGCAGACCGGCCTGCTTGAAGAGGTCCGGGCGGTAACAGATCGCCATCGGGCCGACGTCGGTGCCGAGGCCGATCGTCTTGCCGTCCTTGGTGGTGGCCTGCTGCCACTTCCAGGGCAGCCACTTGCTCTTGTCCACGCCCGGAGCCTTGGACATGTCCTCGAGCTTGTCGGCCTGGGTGGCGGTGACCTCGGAGATGTTGGCGACCTCGACTGCCTGGACGTCCAGCAGACCGCTGTTGGTGGTGAGGTGGTTCAGCAGCGCCGGGTAGTAGTTCTCGTTCCGCTGGACGACGTTCTCGGCGATCTTGATCTTCGGGTTGAGCTTCTCGTAGTCGTCGTAGAGGCCGGCCTCCTTGAAGCCCATGGTGCCGAAGAGCCCCACCGAGATCGTGGTCTTACCGCTGCTGTCGCCCGACGAGGAGCCGGAACTGTCGTCGCCGCCGTCGTCGGCACAGCCGGCCAGCAGCCCGGCGCCCAGCGACGCGACGGCCGCGACGACCATCGCCTTGCGGGCGGTTCGGATGCGTGCTCGCATGTCGTCCTCCTGTTGCCCTGACGTGCCGACCCCCGGCCAACTGCATTGTTGGACCCGTTTTTCACTCGCTTCGGCTCGGGCGGGGAACGTGCGGGTTGTGTATGTGTCAGGTACTGTGGGAGCGCTCCCACCAGTGATGTGTTGAAGGTTCGTCGGTCGGGGCGGGGGTGTCAAGGGACCGGACAGGGAGAGATGCGTTCAGTTATCGGGCCGTTAACTGGACCCGGGCAGGGTGCCGTTGCGGCCCCGGCCGGCGGTATCGAGCCAGTCCCACCGGCTCGCCCGGCCCAAGCGGAGGGCCGGGGGTGACAAGCCCTCGGTGGCGGTCACTACAGCTGACGAGCCTGTTAAATTCCAGGCCAGCCGCAGAGTGCGGGTGTGGACGGGAAGGCGGAGCCCATGGCAAGCCACGGAGCGCGGGGCCGAAGCGGTGGCCGGCCCACCCTCGAAGAGGTGGCGGCGCGCGCCGGTGTCGGCCGCGGCACCGTCTCCCGGGTGATCAACGGCTCGCCCCGGGTCAGCGACGCGACCCGCGCGGCCGTCGAGGCGGCGGTCGCGGAGCTCGGATACGTCCCGAACACCGCCGCGCGCGCCCTGGCGGCGAACCGCACGGACGCGATCGCGCTGGTCGTCCCCGAGCCGGAGACCCGGTTCTTCGCGGAGCCGTACTTCTCGGACATGCTGAAGGGCGTCGGGACGGCGCTCTCCGACACGGAGATGCAGCTGCTGCTGATCTTCGCGGGCAGCGACCGTGAACGCGCCCGCCTCGCACAGTACCTGGCGGCCCACCGTGTGGACGGCGTCCTGCTGGTCTCCGTGCACGCGGACGACCCGCTGCCCGACCTGCTGGCCCAGCTGGAGATACCGGCGGTGATCAGCGGCCCCCGCTCGTCGGCGGAGAGTCTCCCGTCGGTCGACTCCGACAACTACGGCGGCGGCCGCCAGGCCGTCGAGCACCTGCTGTCGGGCGGCCGCCGCCGGATAGCCCACATCACCGGCCGGCTCGACGTCTACGGTGCCCAGCGCCGTATCGACGGCTACCGCGACGCTCTGAGCGACGCGGGCCACGAGGCGGACGAGGCACTGATCGAGGCGGGCGACTTCTCGGAGGAGGGCGGCCGCCGCGCCATGGCGGCCCTGCTGGAGCGCCGCCCCACCCTGGACGCGGTCTTCGCCGCCTCCGACGTCACCGCGGCCGGTGCCCGCCAGGTCCTGCGCGAGGCGGGCCGCCGCATCCCCGACGACGTGGCGCTCGTCGGCTACGACGACTCCGCCATAGCGCGCCACATGGAGCCGCCCCTCACCAGCGTCCGTCAGCCCATCGAGGAGATGGGCCACCGCATGATCGACCTCCTCCTCACGGAGATCGCCGACCGCCGCCCCTCGGCGTCCCGGGGCCTGGAACGACGCCAGATGGTCCTGGCCACGGAGCTGGTGTCCCGGTCGTCGTCGTGACGTCCGCGGGAGTCACGTCCTGGCCGGGGCCGGCCGCCGGAGCAGATAGGCGGCCGCCGTCGAGACCAGGACTGCCATGCACGCGATGAACACCAGGCCCGCGCCCTCCAGCCCGATCGGGCCCGTCAACAGGCCGACGCCGATCACCGGGACCGAGATGCCCGCGTAGGCCACCACGAACAGGGCCGAGATCACCGCGGCGCGCTGATGCTCGGGCGAGGCCTCGGCCACCTCGGACAGCGCCCCGCGGAACGCAAGCCCCTGCCCGGTCCCGCCGATGAGCGCGCTCAGCACCACCAGCGCCATCAGGTCCCACCGCAGCGCACCCGCGAGCAGCGCGAGACCGGCGAGGAGCCCGGCGCAGCCCAGCGGCAGGGAGCGCCGTACACCGACCCGGCCGACCGCGAGTTGGCCTGCGGTCGAGGCGAAGAAGGCCAGCGCGACGATCAGCCCGCTCACGGCGTGGTCGGTCACCCCGAGGGACTCGGCGAGGAACTCCGGGCTGACCGACGTGAACACCCCGAACAGCGCGAACCCCGCGAACGAGGCGGCCGCCGCGGGTCCGAACACCGCCCGCACCCGCGGGGGCAGAGCGGGCGGCCTCGGCCGTACGGTGCCCAGCGGCCGCGGCTCCCGCACCGTCTCCGGGAGCCGCAGCAGGACGGCGGCACAGACGGCCACCAGGACCAGGTGCGTGACGAACGGCAGATACAGCGGCCACGGGGCGTACTGTGCGAGCACCCCGGACAGCAGTGGACCGCAGCCCAGTCCGCCCATGTTGGCGGCGGTCGCCACGAACGTGGCCCGGGAGGCACCGCCCTCGGGCGCCAGCTCCATCACGTACGCGGTGGCAGCCCCGGTGAACAGCCCGGCGGACAGTCCCGACAGCAGCCGCCCCGCGTACAGCCAGCCGAGCCCGGTGGCGCACAGGAAACAGACGGCGCTCGCCGCGGCGAGGCCCAGGCCGCACAGCAGCACCGGGCGTCTGCCCACGGCGTCCGAGGCGTTGCCGACCAGCAGCAGCACGCCGATGACCGCGAAGGCGTACAGGGCGTACACCACGGTCACGGTCAGCTCGGAGAACCCGAACTCGTCCTGGTAAAGGGGGTAGAGGGGAGTCGGCAGCGTGGTGCCGGCCATGCACACGGCGAACACCGCCCCGCTGAGCACACACGCGCGCCACCCTCGGTGTCCACCGTCCATGGCGCCGACGGTAGCCCCGCCCGCCACGCCACCCCGGACAGGCGCGGCAGGCGCGTAAAAAGCTTCAGCCGGTGGCTTCTTTTACGAAGCCACCGGCTGAATACTCAGGGTGAGTGACGGGACTTGAACCCGCGACTTCCTGGACCACAACCAGGTGCTCTACCAGCTGAGCTACACCCACCATGACCGGCTTGGAGGTCCCTGACTTCCTGACCGGCCGAGAAAAAGTGTACAGGGTCCGAAGGGGTGCTCGCGCCCACCTTTCCCGGCGCTCCCCGCCGGGCCCCTGTCCTGCCTACTGAGCAGGCAGGACGTGCTTCGCGGCGATCGTCTTCGCGGTGTCCGAGTCGGGCCCGGGCTGCGGGACGAAGACGGCCTCGCGGTAGTAGCGCAGCTCCGCGATGGACTCGCGGATGTCGGCGAGCGCGCGGTGGTTGCCGTTCTTCTTCGGGCTGTTGAAGTACGCCCGCGGGTACCAGCGGCGGGCCAGCTCCTTGACCGACGAGACATCGACGATCCGGTAGTGGAGGTAGTCCTCCAGCGTCGGCATGTCGCGCAGCAGGAAGCCGCGGTCCGTGCCGACGGAGTTGCCGCACAGCGGGGCCTTGCCCGGCTCCTTGACGAACTCCCTCACATACGACAGGACCTGCTCCTCGGCGTCCTTCAGCGTCGTGCCGTCCGGCAGCTCGGAGAGCAGCCCGGACGCGGTGTGCATCTGGCGCACCACGTTTGGCATCGTCTCCAGCGCCCGGTCCGGCGGCCGGATGACGATGTCCACGCCTTCTCCGAGCACGTTCAGCTCGGAGTCGGTCACGAGGGCGGCCACCTCGATGAGCGCGTCGTCCGACAGCGAGAGGCCGGTCATCTCGCAGTCGATCCACACCATGCGATCGTTCATGTGTCTAACCTTACGGCCCACTGCCCCGGGCTCGGCCCGGCCGTGCAGTGACCTTGTCGTCGAAGGTCCGCCCTGCTCCGGAAACGGCGCCGGGCCCGCGGGGAGGGCTTCCTCCCCGCGGGCCCGGCGCCGGCTCACGTCGCGCTGCGCTGTCCCGGCAGACTCGCCCGGGCCGATATGTAGGCCTCCCGGCCGTTGTCGGACGCGGCCGACAGGGCCGGGGACGACCCGACCGCGCTCGCCGCCGCCGTACGGCGGGACTGGAGCGGGACCGGATGCTCCGGGTGCAGCGGGGCGGGCGCCTGCCCGGGATGCCCCGGATGGCCCGGCATGCCGCTACCGGGACCGCCCGGTCCGCCGTCGACATCCTGGGGCCGCTCGGCCTGCGGACGACGGGCGCGGTAGGCCGCCCGGTACGCGGCCGGGGACGAGCCCAGCTGGCGGCGGAAGTGCCCGCGCAGGGCGACCGGCGACCGGAAGCCGCAGCGTCCCGCCACCTCGTCCACCGAGTAGTCCGACGTCTCCAGCAGGCGCTGCGCCTGGAGCACCCGCTGCGTGATCAGCCACTGCAGCGGGGCACTCCCGGTCAGCGAGCGGAAGCGGCGGTCGAACGTACGCCTGCTCATGTACGCGCGTGCCGCCAGCGTCTCCACGTCGAACTGTTCGTGGAGGTGCTCCAGCGCCCAGGCGACGACCTCCGCGAGGGGGTCGGCGCCGATCTCCTCTGGTAAAGACCTGTCGAGGTAGCGCTCCTGGCCGCCCGCCCGGCGCGGCGGGACCACCAGGCGACGGGCCAGCGCGCCGGCCGCCTCGTTGCCGTGGTCCGTCCGCACGATGTGGAGACAGAGATCGATTCCGGCCGCGGTGCCCGCCGACGTCAGCACGTCCCCGTCGTCCACGAACAGCTCGCGAGGATCGACGTGCACGGACGGGTAGCGCTTCGCCAGCGTCGGCGCGTACATCCAGTGTGTCGTCGCGGGCCGGCCGTCCAGCAGGCCCGCCGCCGCGAGGACGAAGGCGCCGGTGCACAGTCCGACGATGCGGGCGCCCTCCTCGTGTGCACGGCGCAGCGCGTCGAGTGCCTCGTCCGGTGGCGGAGAAGTGATCGAACGCCAGGCCGGTACGACGACCGTGCCCGCACGTGAGATCGCTTCCAGGCCATGCGGTGTGCTGAGTTCGAGGCCCCCTGTGGTCCGCAGCGGGCCGTCCTCACCTCCGCACACCAGCAGTCGGTAACGCGGCACGCCGGCGTCCTGGCGGTCGATCCCGAACACCGACAGTGGTATGGAACTCTCGAAGATGGGGCCGCCGCTGAACAGCAGCACCGCGACGATCTCCTTGCGGCGTCGCCCGGAAAGCTTCCGGACGCCGGCTTCCGGCGCGGCAGTGGAGTCGTGGCTCATACTGCTAAGCCCCCCTCGGTGGTCGCGGCTCCTCGGTTGTGTCGCTCCTGCACGTTTCCCCTCGGTCCTGCACGAGTCCCCCGCCGTAGACAGTCAAGATCGAATCTACTGTGTGCCGTCGTGCCGAGGTGGCCGGTTCGGCACTCGGCGCATTGTCGACTTGGCAACTTGGCGTGAAGCATTCGATCACGAAGCGTTGCACTCGTGGGGCGTGCAGGGAAGTGCGCCTTGTCGCAGTGGCCAATCCGCGTAGGGTGCGCAGGTCCCCCGAGGCCCTTTCCATGCAGGTCGAACGGGGGTTGGGGGTCCCTCGGCAGGGTGATGCGCAGGTGCGAGAAGTTGGCTGAAAACCGCCGTGCACGTGCACTGAAACCGGTCAGTCGACCGGTGTATCTCCTCCAGTGTGCCGTCCACCCCGGTGCGACCCCGTTCCGGTCCGGTGGTGCCGGCCCCGGTGGGGTGCCCGGTCCTCGGCCGCCAGCCGGGCCGCGCCGCGCTCCGACTGGCGCAGCAGCACCCGGCAGGCGCCCGTGACGGCGGCGAGCCCGAGGGCCGTGCCGGCGGCACCGGCCAGGGAGCTGCCGTAGCCGAGGAGTACGACCGGGACGAGCAGGCAGCTGAAGGCCGCCCAGCGAATCACATCCGTCGCGGTGTCCCGCGACGGCGGGGCCGCGCGGTCCGCCTCGGAGGCGATGCTGGGTCCGGACATGGATGCTCCCTGTGGGGTGACTCACGGGGTTCAACGCGCGGCCGGGGCGTCGGTCACTGTGTGAGCCGATCACCCCCACGGGTAAGTGAATCCTGTGCAAACCGCCTGTACAGCGCAGCAACCATTGCGTTACGGGCGTCGCCTCGTGCATGCTCCCTGGAACCCGCACGCACGGTGAGCGGGATCTGGGCTAAGGAGGCGTGCCGCCGTACCCTTGGGGGTATGGGGCTGGAAAGACCATTCCCGGACACAGCTCAGCCGCACCCTGTTGTCCCCCTATAAGGATCACGACGCCGAGACAGCCATGGCCGGTCACGAATTCTTCGAACCAGCGGACCGCAAGCGGCCCGTCGCCGATCCCACGGCGGCCGAGCCCCTGGCGGCGGAAGAGTCACGCCATTCCTGCGATCCCGCCTTCAAGCACGGCGTCGTCGTCGGATTCGACGGCTCCACGTCCAGTGAGCGCGCCCTGGCCTATGCGATCGGGATGGCCCATCGCTCCGGGTCGGGCCTGGTCATCGTCCATGTCGCCAACCGGCTGCCGACCACGGTGTGGGCCGGGTGCGAGCCGCCCGTCTTCGTGGACGTGCCGGACCACCGGACCGAGGTGCTCGGGCTGGAGCTGGCGTGTGCGGAGTATCTCTCCGAGGTGCCCTGGATCCTCGTCGAGCGGGGCGGGGACATCTGCCACGAACTCGAAGAGGTCGGGCGGGAGTACGAGGCCGACGCGATCGTCGTCGGGTCGAGTCACGGCATCGTGGGGCGCATCTTCGGTTCGGTCGCGGGGCGGCTCGCCAAGCGGGCGCAGCGGCCGGTCATCGTCATTCCCTGACGCTCCCCGAGCGGCGACTCCCTTTGTGCAGCGCGTAAAACTACTTGCGCGTAGAGGTGTTTGTGCCTTTGTGAAGGGCATATACGGGTCACCGCACAACTGCACATGCACGAAGGGAGCCCGCCGTGGACAAAGACGTCTCCGCGGGAAGCGGAATCACGACCGTGGCCGGTCGACTCGCTCTCGGAATCACCCTGTTGGCCTTCGGGCTGGGGCATACCGCTGTGATCGACGGTGTGTCAGCCGCTGATGCCGCGTCAATCGCCCAGTACGTGGGTGGAGTCGCACTGTTCGTCGCGGGGCTGATGGCCCTGCGTGAGGGTGACTCCGTCGGGGGTACGGCGTTCTCCGTGCTCGGGGCGCTGTGGTTCACCTGGGCCGTGGCGGGGGAGGCGTCCGCCAACGCGGCAGGGTTGTTCCTGCTGTTGTTCGCGCTCGTGGCGCTGTCCTTGACCCTCGCGGGTGGTGACCAGCTCGGTCAGGGGATGTACGGGCTGTTCTTCGTCGCCCTGTTGCTCATGGCGATCGCGAGCTTCGCCGGTAACGACGGGCTCGTGAAGGTGGGCGGCTGGTTCGCTGTCGCCTCGGGGGCGGTGGCTTGGTACGCGGCGACGGCCGCGTTGGCGCACTGGCCCACGGCTCTTCCGCGACGCGCTGCCGGGCGAGGTGTGACGGCCACCGGTTAGCCGCGCCGGCTGGGGAGTTGGGCGGCTTCCCGGCGATGAAAACGGACCCCCCGTGCGCCGGTGGCAGCACGTGGGGGTCCGTCCCTCTTTGTTTGGCCTGTGCGGGTGCGTGGGGGCTTGTCGCGCCCACGCGGCGGAGCCGCACATCGATACAGCCCCGCGCCCCTGAAAGAGGGTCAGCTACTCCACCGTCACCGACTTGGCCAGGTTCCTCGGCTTGTCGATGTCCCTGCCCAGGGCCAGAGCCGTGTGGTACGCCAGGAGTTGGAGGGGGATGCCCATCAGGATCGGGTCGAGTTCGTCCTCGTTCTTCGGGACGACGATCGTTTCGTCGGCCTTCTCCTGGTGCTGGTGGGCGACCGCGAGGATCCTGCCGCTGCGGGCCTTGATCTCCTCCAGGGCCGCGCGGTTCTTCTCCAGCAGGTCGTCGTCGGGGACGATCGCGACCGTGGGGAGGGCGGGCTCGATCAGGGCCAGCGGGCCGTGCTTGAGCTCGGAGGCGGGGTAGGCCTCGGCGTGGATGTAGGAGACCTCCTTGAGCTTCAGGGAGGCCTCGCGGGCCACCGGGTAGCCCCGGACGCGGCCGATGAAGAGCATCGAGCGGGCCTCGGCGAACTGCAGGGCCAGCTTCTTGACGTCCTCCTCGTGCTCCATGATCTCGGCGATCTGGGCGGGGAGCTTGCGCAGGCCCGCGATGATCCGCTTGCCGTCGCGGACCGAGAGGTCACGGGTGCGGCCCAGGTGGAGGGCGAGCAGGGCGAAGGCGACCGTGGTGTTGGTGAAGCACTTGGTGGAGACCACGCAGACCTCCGGCCCGGCGTGCACGTAGATGCCGCCGTCGGCCTCGCGGGCGATCGCCGAGCCGACCACGTTCACCACGCCCAGGACCCGTGCGCCCTTGCGCTTGAGCTCCTGCACGGCGGCGAGGACGTCGTAGGTCTCGCCGGACTGGGAGACCGCGACGTAGAGGGTGTCGGGGTCGACGACCGCGTTGCGGTAGCGGAACTCGGAGGCGGGCTCGGCGTCGGCGGGGATGCGGGCCAGTTCCTCGATCATCTGGGCGCCGATCTGGCCCGCGTGGAACGAGGTGCCGCAGCCGAGGATCTTCACGCGGCGGATCCGCCGGGCCTCGCGGGCGTCCAGGTTGAGGCCGCCCAGGTGCACGGTGGAGAAGCGGTCGTCGATGCGGCCGCGCAGCACGCGGTCCACGGCGTCGGCCTGCTCGTGGATCTCCTTGTGCATGTAGGTGTCGTGGCCGCCCATGTCGTAGGAGGCGGCCTCCCACTCGACGGTGGTGGGCTCGGCGGTGGTGCGGGTGCCCTCGGTGGTGTAGGTGCGGAAGTCGTCGGCCTTGAGGGTGGCCATCTCGCCGTCGTCCAGGGTGACGATCTGGCGGGTGTGGGCGACCAGCGCGGCGATGTCCGAGGCGACGAACATCTCCTTCTCGCCGATGCCGAGGACGACGGGGGAGCCGTTGCGGGCGACGACGATCCGGTCGGGGAAGTCGGCGTGCATGACGGCGATGCCGTATGTGCCCTCGATGAGCCGGAGGGTCTCGCGGACCTTGTCCTCCAGCTTGGTGGCCTGGGAGCGGGCGATGAGGTGGGTGAGGACCTCGGTGTCGGTCTCGGAGAGGAACTCGACGCCGTCCGCCTCCAGCTTGCGGCGCAGGTCGGAGGCGTTGTCGATGATGCCGTTGTGGACGACGGCGACCTTGCCCTCGGCGTCCAGGTGCGGGTGGGCGTTGACGTCGGAGGGGGCGCCGTGGGTGGCCCAGCGGGTGTGGGCGATGCCGGTCGTGCCCTTGAAGCGGGCCGGAACCTTGGCCTCCAGGTCGCGCACGCGGCCCTTGGCCTTGACCATCTTCAGGCCGGACGTCTTCGGGGACGTGACGACGATGCCCGCGGAGTCGTAGCCGCGGTACTCCAGGCGCTGCAGGCCCTCCAGGAGCAGGGGAGCGACGTCACGCTTGCCGATGTAACCGACGATTCCGCACATATATACGTATTCCTAGCCGTAGACGATGCGTCGCAGCTGCCGGAGCGAGAGTTCCGGCGGTGCCACCGCGCGATATTTCAGATCCGCCTCGATCCGTTCGAAGATCGCCGTGTTCACCAGGCCCTGGGCCTGGAGCTCACGGTGGCGGCGACGGACGTACTCCTCGGTCGTCTCGTCGAAGTACGCGAGCACGTCCTGGATCACGCGCAGCGCCTCGCCCCGGCTCAGGGGGCTGGACCGCGTCAGATGATCAACGAGTTCGTCGTGCACTCGCTAGATCCTGAGGCACCGGCAGGGCTTTCGCAAGAAATCTGCCCGGTTTCGGGCAGATGAGTGTTGGAACACTTATGGGACGTCCATGGGGATGTGATGGGTGATTGTTCCCCGGGCGGATGTGTAGGGCGAGCAGTTTGTGGCGCCATGGACATTCCTCGTATGGGCGTACCCGAGCGGCTCGCCGAGCGCATGAGCATGGCCGAGCAGCACGAGTACCTGCGCGCCAGATTCTCCCGGCGCACGATGATCAGAGGCGGTGCCGTCACCCTCGGTGCCGTCGCGGGTGGCGCCTTCGTTCCCGGTGCCACCGCCCAGGCGGCCGTACCGACCGCCCGCACCGCCCCCGCGGCCGAGACCGTCGACGGCGCCTTCGTCGCCCCCTTCGGCCGCCACCTCGCCTACGGCGCCGACCCGCGCACGGAGATGACCGTCTCCTGGCAGGTCCCGGTCGCCGTAAAGAAGCCGTTCATCCGGATCGGCGCGCACCCCACGGACCTCTCCCGCAAGATCGACGCCGAGGTCCGCACCCTCTTCACGCCCGCCGGGGTCGGCGCCAGCGGCAACCACACCCAGTACTACGTGCACGCCGAGCTGACGCATCTGCGCCCGGGCCGGACCTACTACTACGGCGTCGGCCACCAGGGCTTCGACCCGGCCGCACCGCACCTGCTGGGCACCCTCGGCACCTTCACCACCGCCCCCGCGCACAAGGCGCCGTTCACCTTCACGGCCTTCGGCGACGAGGGCGTCAGCTACCACGGCCTCGCCAACAACAGCCTGCTGCTCGGCCAGAACCCGGCCTTCCATCTGCACGCCGGCGACATCGCCTACGCGGACCCGTCCGGCTCGGGCCAGACCTCCGACACCGGCTTCGACTCGCGGATCTGGGACCAGTTCCTCGCTCAGACCGAGTCCGTCGCCAAGTCCGTCCCGTGGATGCCCGCCTACGGCAACCACGACATGGAGGCCTGGTACTCGCCCAATGGCTACGGCGGCGAGGAGGCCCGCTGGAACCTCCCGGGCAACGGCCCCGACAAGAAGAACCTGCCGGGCGTCTACACCTTCGTCTACGGCAACACGGCGGTCATCTCGCTCGACGCCAACGACATCTCCTTCGAGATCCCGGCCAACCTCGGCATCTCCGGCGGCACCCAGACCAAGTGGCTGGAAGCCCAGCTGAAGAAGTACCGGGCGTCGAAGGACGTCGACTTCATCGTGATCTTCTTCCACCACTGCGCCTACTGCACCTCCACCTCGCACGCCTCGGAGGGGGGCGTGCGCCAGGAGTGGGTGCCGCTGTTCGAGAAGTACACGGTGGACCTGGTCATCAACGGCCACAACCACCAGTACGAGCGCACGGACGTCATCAAGGGGAACAAGGTCGCCAAGAAGCTGCCGATCGGCGGCACGGCCTACCCCGAGACCGACGGCGTCGTGTACGTGACGGCCGGTGCGGCGGGCCGCAGCCTCTACTCCTTCACCGCCCCGCTGTCGTACGAGGGCAACGAGCAGGACGTGGACTCCGTGGCCTCGTTCGTCAACCTCAAGGGCGGCAAGCAGAACGAGACCGTCGCCTGGTCCCGGGTGCGCTACCTCGACTACTCCTTCCTGCGCGTGGACGTCAGCCCCGCGCCGAAGGGGCGGACGGCCACGCTGAAGGTGCGCGGTATCGCCGAGAGCGGGGAGCAGGTGGACCACTTCACGGTGGCCCGCCGGGCGAAGTAGCGCGCCGGGGTGTTACATGCGCTTGAGGACCGCCTGCTTGGCGAGCGCGAACTCGTCGTCCGTCAGGACGCCCGTGCGGTGCAGTTCGCCGAGCTCACGCAGGCGGCGCAGGAGGGCGTCGTGGTCGTCCTCCGCGGGCGCGACCGGGAGAGAAGGCGTTTCCGGTCGCGCGGCCGGTACGTCGGCGGTGGCTCCGGCCGGGTGTGGAAGCCTGGCCTGGACCGCCGCCGCGACCAGGGCCATCAGCGGGTCCTTCTTGAAGCCCCACAGCTCCACGGAGTTGGGGTCGTACTTGGGCGGGGCCTTGGTGGGGGCGTTGCGCACGGTGAAGCGGACGTAGCCGTTCTCCAGGCCTGCCGCCGGCTGCCACTCCACGCCCGTGATGTCGCCGAGCGCGAGCGTGCGGGCGCCGGCGGCGGCCTTGGCGTCCTCCGTCTTCCAGTTCCACTCCAGGCGTATGCGCTCGCCGTCGAAACTCGCGGTGCCGTCCCCGGCGGAGACCGAGAGCGGTACGGCGGGCCCGGGCAGCAGGTACGCGGTCACCGGGTCGGCCGGCACCTCGTCCAGGAGCAGCGCGTTCCGCACCTCGTCCGTGAAGTACTCGGCGACCCCGTAGCGGTCGGACTCGACGAGCAGTTGGTACGGGTCATGGGGCTCGGTGAGCCGCCCGCCGGTCGCGTGCAGCAGGGGATCGGCGCCGTCGCGCAGGCGCAGCCGCAGCCGCCCGCCCTTCTTGCCCTGCTCGAACGAGATCCCCGCCAACGCCCCGAGCGGGACGACCAGTTCACCCAGCTCCCTGCGCAGCAGACTGACGTTCTTGTCCCGCCCGGGGGTCAGCCGCAGGGCGTCGCCGTCGAAGGCCCATGTGCCGTCCTTCTGGATGATTTCCGCCGTGCGGTGGATTGTTCCACCAGTCTCACGAGAGAGTGGTCCAGACCTCTTAGGGCTCAATGGCTCGTGGAAGGGACACGCTTGTGAGACACGGCCGTGTGAGACAGCACCACAGAACGCTCCGCCTTCTCGGCTCCCTGCTGCTGGTCACGATGGGCGTCTCCGTGACCGGAGCCGCCCCCGCGCCGGCGGCCTCGCCCACCCCGCTCGACCGTGTGGTCCCCGCGCCCGCCTCGGTCGTGCCGGGCGGGTCCGCCTACCGGATCACCCGTGGCACGCACATACGCGTCGACGACTCTCGCGAGACCCGGCGCATCGGCGAGTACCTCGCGAAGCTCCTCCGGCCCTCCACCGGTTACCGCCTGCCCGTGACCGACCGTGGCGCCGGGGGCATCCAGCTGCGGCTCGACAAAGGCCCGTTCGGCGCCGAGGGTTACCGCCTCGACAGCGGGCCCAAGGGCGTCACCATCACCGCGGCGAGGCCCGCCGGGCTCTTCCACGGCGTGCAGACCCTGCGCCAGCTGCTCCCGGCAGCCGTCGAGAAGGACTCCGTACAGCCCGGCCCCTGGCTGGTCGCGGGCGGCACCGTGACGGACACCCCGCGCTACGGCTGGCGCGGCGCCATGCTCGACGTCTCCCGGCACTTCTTCACCGTCGACCAGGTCAAGCGATACATCGACCAGTTGGCCCTCTACAAGATCAACAAGCTGCACCTGCACCTCAGCGACGACCAGGGCTGGCGCATCGCCATCGACTCCTGGCCGCGGCTGGCCGCCTACGGCGGTTCGACGCAGGTCGGCGGTGGCCCCGGCGGTTTCTACACCAAGGCCGACTACAAGGAGATCGTGCGGTACGCGTCCTCCCGCTATCTGGAGGTCGTCCCGGAGATGGACATGCCCGGCCACACCAACGCGGCGCTCGCCTCGTACGCCGAGCTGAACTGCGACGGTGTCGCTCCGCCGCTCTACACCGGGACCGAGGTCGGGTTCAGCTCGCTGTGCGTCGGCAAGGAGATCACGTACGACTTCGTGGACGACGTCGTACGGGAGATTGCCGCGCTGACTCCGGGCAGGTACCTCCACATCGGGGGCGACGAGGCGCACTCCACGAGCCATGAGGACTACGTGGCGTTCATGGACCGGGTGCAGCCGGTTGTCGCGAAGTACGGGAAGACGGTCGTCGGGTGGCACCAGTTGACCGGGGCGACTCCGGCGAAGGGCGCTCTCGCGCAGTACTGGGGGCTCGACAGTACGAGTGCGGAGGAGAAGGCGCGGGTGGTGAAGGCCGCGCAGAGTGGGACGGGGCTGATTCTGTCTCCGGCGGACCGGGTGTATCTCGACATGAAGTACACGAAGGACACACCGCTGGGGTTGTCGTGGGCGGGGTATGTCGAGGTGAAGCGGTCTTATGACTGGGATCCCGGGGCTTATCTGCCGGGGGTGCCGGACGGGGCCGTGCGGGGTGTCGAGGCGCCCATGTGGTCGGAGACGCTTGAGAATTCCGAGCACATCGAGTTCATGGCGTTCCCTCGGTTGCCGGGGGTTGCGGAGTTGGGGTGGTCCTCGGCGGGTTCTCACGACTGGGAGCGGTACAAGGTGCGGCTTGCTGCGCAGGCTGAGCGGTGGGATGCCCTGGGGATTGAGTGGTACAGGTCGCCGCAGGTTCCGTGGGGTGCGCAGTGATTCGTCTGCGGGCCGGTGGGGGCTGGTCGCGCCCGCGCGGCGGAGCCGCAAATTGATACAGCCCCGCGCCCCTGAAGACAAAGCCAAATGACGGGCACCCCGGAGGACCGTGCTCCGGGGTGCCCGTCTGCTGTGGGGTCAGAACTCGGCGATCGGGTTCTTCAGGGTGCCGATCAGCTGGAGGGCGCCGGAGGGGTCCGAGAGGTCCACCATCTGTTCGTTGTTGCGGAGCTGGAGGCGGTTGAGGCAGGAGAGGGAGAACTCGGGCGCGAACATGTCGTACTGCTTGAACTTGTCGGCGAGTTCGGGCATCGACTCCTGGTAGGCCCGGGTGACCTCGGCGACCGTGCGCCAGAAGTCGTCCTCCTCCAGGATTCCCTCGGTGGCGAGGTGCGCCGCGAGGAAGCGGAAGAAGCAGTCGAAGACGTCCGTGAAGATCGACAGGAGTTTCTTGTCCTCCGGGACCTCGACGCGCAGCCGCTCGACCGTCGGCGGCAGTACCGCGTCCGGGTCCATGACGGCGATCTCCTCGGCGATGTCCTTGTAGATCGCGCGCCGCACGACCCCGTCCTCCAGCACGAGGATGACGTTCTCGCCGTGCGGCATGAAGACCAGGTCGTAGGCGTAGAAGCTGTGGAGGAGGGGCGTGAAGTAGGCCTTGAGGTAGTGGCGCAGCCACTGGGTGGGGGCGAGGCCCGACTGTTCGATCAGCGCGCCCGCGATCGAGGCACCCTCGTGGTCGATGTGGACCAGGGACGCCATGGTGGCCAGGGACTCGCCCTGCTGGAGCGAGGGCACCGGGCTCTCCCGCCACAGCGCGGCGAGCATCTTGCGGTACGGCGAGTAGCGGTCGGTCGCCTGCTCGTACTCCAGGTGCCGGTAGCCGACCGCCGCGCGCTCCTTGATGATCGACAGGCCCGTGGACTTCAGCACCGGGTCGCCCTCGATGAGCTGGGCCAGCCAGTCGTTGATCGCGGGCGTGGCCTCCATGTAGGCGGCCGACAGACCGCGCATGAAGCCCATGTTGATGACGGACAGAGCCGTTTTGACGTAGTGCTTCTCGGGGGTCGTCCTGTTGAAGAAGGTCCGGATGGACTGCTGGGCCAGGTATTCGTCGCCGCCCTCGCCCAGGCAGACCAGGTGCCCGCGGGCGACCTCGGCGGCGAAGGTGACGGTGAGCTTGTTCCACCACTGCCAGGGGTGGACCGGGATGAACAGGAAGTCCTCGGGGTCCTTGCCCTGGTCGCGCAGGGTGCCGTGGAAGCGCTCGACGGTCTCCTCGCCCAGTTCCTCGCGCAGGAACGACTCGTACTCGATGCCGACACCGGCGGTGAACGCCGCCCGCGAGCGGTGGGCCGCGAGCCAGACGAGCCGGACCGGGCTCGCCGTCTCCGGCGCGTACGACAGGTACTCGTGGATGCCGAAGCCGAGCCGTCCGTTGTTGGCCACGAAGCAGGGGTGGCCCTCGGTCATGCCGGTCTCGATGGCCTGGAAGTCGCCGCGGGCCAGCTCGGCCGCCGTGATTTTCGGCTTGGTGAGCTTGTAGCAGGTGCCGGAGAGGGTGGAGGAGATCTCCTCCAGGTAGACCGGCAGGATCTGCTCGCTGAGGCCCAGGGTGTCCTTCAGCTCGATGAAGAAGTCCAGGGCAGCGAGCGGAAGCTCGGCGCCGTCCCGGTGCCGGGTGATCGAGCCGGCGTCCACCTGCCAGTGGTCCAGGGCCCGGCGGGTGGCGGTGAAGCGGTAGCTGGTCAGGCCGTCGTCGCTGCGGACGACCCAGCCCTCCCCGTCCGCCTCGGGGGTGAGCAGCCGCTCGTGCGTGAACTCGGCGAGCGCTTTGCGGATCAGCAGGCGGCCCGCCTGGTCCCAGCGCTCGGGGGACAGGTGCGCCACGGCGTCGGACAGGGTCATATCGCCACTCCTCGTGCGGCCAGGTACTGCTCACGCGTGCAGAAGCTCAGCAGCGCGCGCTTCTCCGGCTTGTCGATCTCGCGCTCGGGCACGAAGCCGACGGCCTCGTTGAGCGCGTGTACTGCCTTGTTGCTCACGTCGGGCTCCACCACGACCCGGCGGGTGCGCGGGTCGGCGAACAGCTCGTCCATCACGGCGGTGATGACGGCCTTGGTGAAGCCGTGGATCGGCCGGTCGGTCGGCGCGACCAGGAAGTGCATGCCGACGTCGCCGGGCTCCGGGTCGTACAGGCCTTCCAGTTCGACGTACCGGGGGTCGTACGACTCCATCAGGAACGCCGGGCGGCCCTCGTGCAGGCCGAGGTACGCGTGGTGGTACTCGTGCGCCGCGATGCGCATGTACTCGCGCTCGACGTCCTGGAGTTTCGCGTCCTGCATCATCCAGTAGGACGCCTTGGGGTGCGTGACCCAGGAGTGCAGCACCTCGGCGTCCTTCAGGGGGTCGAGCGGGCGGACGGTCAGCGTGCCGATGCCGGTCGTGGCGCTCATACCGCGAACTCCTGGAAGGCGATGGTCTTCTCGACCGGGTAGTACTCGCTGCCCAGCAGCTCCCGGATGATGTACGCGTTCCGGTACGGGCCCATGCCCAGGTCGGGGCTGGTGATGCTGTGGGTGTGGACGCCGGCGTTCTGCAGGAAGACGCCCCGGCCGGTGACGTCGACGGCGTAGTTGCGGGCGACGTCGAAGTTGCCCTGGGAGTCGTAGACCAGCCGGTCCTTGACGGGGTCGAGGAACTCCGGCTCGGCGTACCTGTAGCCGGTGGCCAGCACCAGGCCCTCGGAGTCCAGCTCGAAGTCCTTGCCCTGCTCCTCCTGGCGGAAGCCCAGGGTGTACGTGCCGTTCTCGTACGTCGCGCTGTTCAGTGAGGCGTTGGTGATCAGCCGCGTGGGCACCGGGCCGCCGAGGTTCTTCTGGTAGAGCAGGTCGAAGATCTCGTTGATCAGGTCGCCGTCGATGCCCTTGAACAGGCCCTTCTGCTCGGCCGTGAGGCGGTAGCGGGTCGCCTCGGGCAGCTCGCGGAAGTAGTCGACGTACTCCGGGGACGTCATCTCCAGCGTGAGCTTGGTGTACTCCAGCGGGAAGAAGCGCGGGGAGCGGGTGACCCAGTTCAGCCGGTAGCCGTGGACGTCGATCTCGCTGAGCAGGTCGTAGTAGATCTCGGCGGCCGACTGGCCCGAGCCGACCAGCGTGATCGAGTCCTTCCTCTGCAGCTCCGCCTTGTGGCTCAGGTAGCGGGAGTTGTGCAGGAAGTCGCCGCCCAGGTCCCGGCAGGCCTCGGGGATGTAGGGCGGGGTGCCCGTGCCGAGGACGAGCCGGCGGGCGCGGTAGACGTCTCCGGCCTCGGTGTGCACGACATAGAGGTCGTCCTCGTAGCGGACTTCCGTCACCGTTGTGCCGAAGCGGATGCTGCTCAGTTTGTTCGCGGCCCAGCGGCAGTAGTCGTCGTACTCGACGCGCAGCGGGTAGAAGTTCTCGCGGATGTAGAACGAGTACAGCCGGCCCTTCTCCTTCAGGTAGTTCAGGAAGGAGTACGGGGACGTCGGATCGGCGAGGGTGACCAGGTCCGACATGAACGGGGTCTGGAGGTGGGCGCCGTCGAGGAACATCCCCGCGTGCCACTCGAAGTCGGGCTTCGACTCCAGGAAGACGCCGTCGAGTGCGTCGATGGGCTCGGTGAGACAGGCCAGTCCGAGGTTGAAGGGGCCGAGCCCGATACCCACGAAGTCATGGGTCGTGGTGGGGTTTTCAGGACGCGCGGTCAAGGGACTCTCCCAGGTACTGCTCGGCATGGCCGGCGATCAGATCGAGGACGGCGGCGATGTCGGACGCCTGCGTCTCGGGGTTGAGCAGGGTGAACTTCAGGTAGTGACGGCCGCCGACCTTGGTGCCCGCGACGATGGCGTCACCGGAGGCGAACAGGGCCTTGCGGGCGTAGAGGTTGGCGCGGTCGATCTCGGCGGGGTCGGTCACGGCGGCCGGGATGTAGCGGAAGACCAGGGTGGACAGGCTCGGCTCCACGACGACGTCGAAGCGCGGGTCGGCGGCGAGCAGCTTCCAGCCCTCCCGGGCCAGCTCGCACACTTCGTCGAAGAGCTGGCCGATGCCGTCGGCGCCCATGGTCCGCAGGGTCATCCACAGCTTGAGGGCGTCGAAGCGGCGGGTGGTCTGCAGGGACTTGTCCACCTGGTTGGGGATACGTTCCTGCACCATGCGGCGGGGGTTCAGGTACTCCGCGTGGTAGGTGGCGTGCTGGAGGGTGGCCGCGTCCCGGACGAGCACGGCGGAGGAACTCACCGGCTGGAAGAAGGACTTGTGGTAGTCGACGGTGACCGAGTCGGCGCGCTCGATGCCGTCGATGCGGTCCCGGTGCTTCACGGAGGCGAGCAGGCCGCAGCCGTAGGCGGCGTCGACGTGCATCCAGGTGCCGAACTGCTGGCACAGCTCGGCGATCTCGGGCAGCGGGTCGATGGAGCCGAAGTCGGTGGTGCCGGCGGTGGCGACCACGGCCATGGGGACGAGGCCGTCCTTCGCGCAGCGCTCCAGCTCGCGGGCGAGGGCGACGGTCTGCATGCGCTTGTCGTGGTCGACGGGTATGGAGACCACGGCGTCCTGGCCGAGCCCGAGCAGCTTCGCGGACTTCTTCACGCTGAAGTGGCTGACCTCGGAGGCGAAGATGCGCAGTTTGGCGAGGGAGGCCGGACCCTCCCACCCATCCCGCCCCGGCTTGGCCTCTTCCCTCGCGAGCAGCAGGGCCTGGAGGTTGGACTGGGAGCCGCCGGAGGTGAACACGCCGTCGGCCGCGGGGCCGAGGCCGATGCGCTCGTTCGTCCAGTCGATCAGTTTCCGCTCGATGAGCGTGCCGCCTGCCGACTGGTCCCAGGTGTCCAGGGAGGAGTTGACGGCGGAGAGGACCGCCTCGCCGAGCACGGCCGGGATGACGACCGGGCAGTTGAGGTGGGCGAGGTAGCGGGGGTGGTGGAAGTAGATCGCGTCCCGGAGGTAGACGTCCTCCAGTTCGTCCAGCACCGCGGTCGTGTCGTGCAGAGGCTGGTCGAGGTCGATCTCGTCGATGCGGGGGGAGAGGGCGTCGACGCTGACGCCGGTGAAGGGCCGGTCGGTGGCGGCGAGTTTGGCGGCCACCCGCTCGACTCCGTCGGTCACGGAGCGGCGGTACTGCTCCGCGGTGGTGTCGTTGAGCAGGTGCGAGCGCATGTGGGGGTCCTCCGGTGGGGACAGTCCGGTCGGGACAGGGGTGGGCTGAGCCGCGGAATGAACTTAGGTAAGCCTAACCTAAGTTATATGGGGGGAGGGCTGGCTCTGCCGTGACTGTGGTCACGCGTGGGTCATGGACGGCTGTCGGTCAGCTTTCCGCGCGT
Source organism: Streptomyces sp. CA-179760 (assembly GCF_050937045.1). Classification (NCBI taxonomy): domain Bacteria; kingdom Bacillati; phylum Actinomycetota; class Actinomycetes; order Kitasatosporales; family Streptomycetaceae; genus Streptomyces; species Streptomyces sp. CA-179760. Next base: position 3,598,649 of record NZ_JBNJLZ010000001.1, on the reverse strand, counting down.
AGCTGCTCCTCACTCACGCCGCGGCGCCAGTAGCCGACGAAGGTCACCCGGCGGCGGTCGATCCCGCGCTCCCGTACGAAGTGCCGGCGCAGCTGCTTCACACAGCCGGACTCGCCGGCGATCCAGACGTACGGCCTCTCGGCGGGCGGGAGCCGGGCGTCGCGGAGGGTGTCGAGGACCATGGGGGAGCCCTCGACGGTCTCGGGGGTCCGGGAGGCCTCGGGGGTCTCGTTCTTGACGAGCCAGTTGATCTCGGCGTCCGCCTCGGTCACCAGGTCCTGGATGTCCCCGGCATGCGGGACCTCCAGCCAGACCCGGGCGCGGGTGCCGGCCGGCAGCGCCTCGACGATGGCCGAGGCGGCCGGTACGGCGGTCTCGTCGCCCCAGACGACCACGAGGTCGGTGTCCTGGGGCGGCCGGAAGCGGATCGCCCGGTTGTCGGCGACGGCCGGGCCGAGCAGCAGGACCCGGTCCCCGGCGGCGGCCCGGTCGGCCCAGCGGGAGGCGGGACCGGCCTGGACCGAGGCGCCCGGCTCGATGCCGTGCAGGGCGAAGTCGATGTCGATCTCGTCCGGGTCGCGGCGCAGTGCGCGCAGGGTGTACGAGCGCATCACGGCGCGTACGTCGTCCGGGAGTTCGCGCCAGCCCTGCCACCAGCCGTCCCCCAGCTCGAGCGGCACGACCGGCTCGGGCTGCCCGGGGTGCGGCAGGAACAGCGACAGCGACTGGTCACGCCCGTCGGAACGGAAGGCGTGCAGATCGGGCCCACCGAAGGTGACCCGGACCAGAGACGGACCGAGCCGCCTCGTCCGCACGACCTGGAGTGAGAAGAAACGGAAGGGGGCGGCCACGGCGGTGGTCATGGGGGCTCCTGAGTTGTCGTCAGGGGGTGGGGCAGCGCCCCCGAAAGGGGCGCGGGGAACCGCGCGATCAGCCACAACCGGCCCGCGCGACGCCAACGAGGCCCGATGCCCCACCCGCGGACTGCGCTAGCTGACCTTCTTCGCGTTCTCGATGGCCTTCGCCAGGTTCTCCACCAGCGGCACGCACTTGTCGTACGACAGAATCGGCTCGGCCGACCGCGAGATGACCTGCCCGGCCTTGACCGCCGGCAGCTTCTTCCACGTCGCCTCGGAGATGTCCGCCGGCTGGATCGCCGAGGAGCGGTCGTCCATCATGATGACGTCCGCCGCGTACTTGTCGACGTTCTCCCAGCTCAGGTTCTCGAACCAGCCGCCACTCTGCGCCTTGGCCTTCTCCGGCGGCTCGACGAAGTTCACGCCGAGGGACTTGAAGTACTCCAGGTCGACGGAGAGGTCGGTGCCGGAGACGTAGAAGAGCTCCTGGCTCGCGGAACCGACCAGCACCTTGATGTCGGGGTGCGCCTTGGCGGCCTTGCGCAGCCGCTCGGAGGCCTCCTCGAACCGCTTCTTGGCGTCGGTGGCCTTGGCGGACTTCACGTCGCCGCCGAGGGATTCGGCCAGCTCCCACATGCGCTGCAGCGGCTCGGTGAGCTTGCGGTCGTAGACGGATATGCCGACGCTCGGGGCCAGCTTGGCGATCTTGTCCTTCGAGGCCTCCGGGACGTACCAGAGGGTGCCGGCGTCGTCGAACATCGTGCTGATCAGCACGTCGGGGGCGAGGGCGGCGTACTTCTCGATGTTGAACTGGTCCCAGGTGTTGCCGAGGATGGTCACCTTGCTGATGTCCATGTCGCCGGCCTGGACGTCGGGCTTGCCGTCCTGAGTCTTGGTCGGGCCGAAGACGCCCTTGACGGAGACCCCGTAGTCGTGGAGGGCGGCGGCGACGCCGGTGAAGGCGACGATGTCCGCGGGCGTCTGCTTCAGCCGCACGCTCTTGCCGCGGTCGTCCTTGAAGGACCAGGGGCCGGACTTGCCGCCCGCCGCCGCGTCGGAGTCGCCGTCCTTGGAGTCTCCACTGCCGCAGGCGGTCACGAGGGCGCCGAGTCCGAGGGCACCCCCGGCGGCGAGGATGCCGCGTCGGGAGAAGCGGGCGGTTCTGGCGTTCGACATGGCTGAGTCTGCTTTCGTGCGTACGGAGCCACTGCGGGCACGGCTGACAGCCGCTTGGCTGGAATTAAGCTTAGGCTAGCCTAACCTCACGAGGTGTCCAGGGGGCCCTGGGGGTGGGTGCCCGGGGGCCAGGGCATGGAAGCGCGCTCGGGCGGTGATCCGGGTCACGAGAGCCGGCCGCGCGCATGCCGGAGGAGGCCGCGGCGGGGGTGAGGTACTCGGGGAGTGCCGGCAGATCCGGCGGCAAGGGCTCTTCTCCGCCGCCAGCCGCGATGGCGTCAGGCGGGGACGACCGTCACCGGCAGGGAGCGCAGGCCGTTGACGACCCAGGTCGAGCTCCAGCCGGGCGGGCTCGCCAGGGCCAGTGAGGTGTCGGCCGTGACCAGGTCCTCCAGCAAGGCCCGCAGCATCACGCGGACCAGGGCCGCGCCGAGGCAGAAGTGCATACCGGCGCCGAGGGTCAGGTGCGGGTTCGGGTGACGGTCGAGCACCAGGTCGTCGGGGTCCGCGAAGACGGTCCGGTCGCGGTTGGCCGAGGACGTCCACACGGCCAGCGCGTCGCCCGCGCGGATCCGCGCGCCGGCGAGTTCGGTGTCGGTCACGGCGGTACGCATCACATGCGTGACCGGCGCGGTCCAGCGCAGCAACTCCTCGATGGTCGAGTCGATGCCGACCTGTCCGTCGCGCAGCGCCGCCCACACCGCCGGGCGTTCCAGCAGCGCCAACAGTCCGCCGCTGGCGGAGTGCCGGGCCGTCTGACTCGCGGCCACCACGATGTTGTCGCACGTCAGGACGATCTCTTCGTCCGACAGGGGCAGCCCGCCCGCGCGGGCGTCGAGCAGCGCGCCGAGCAGGTCCTTTCCGGGCCCGTCGCGCCGGGTGCCGAGCGCGTTCAGGTAGTACATCATCACGTCGTGGTGCCCGGTGGCCGCTTCGTCCTCCGCGCTGTCCAGGGCGCGGTTGGTCGCGTCCGACATCATCGGAATGTCCTCAGGGGGGATTCCCAGCATCTCGGCCTGCACCACGAGCGGGAACCGCTCGGCCACGTCGGTCACGAAGTCGCCGCCCCCGCGCCGGCGCAGGTCCGACAGCAGTGAACCCGCCACCTGGCGCGCCAGTTCGGACAGCTGTTTCACGGCCCGCGGCGTGAACAATTTGGCCACGGCCCGGCGCAGTTCCGTGTGGCGCGGCGGATCGGTGAGGACCGGCATCCTGCCGGCACCGGGGTACGGCGCGGAATTGTCGTCCTCGCGCAATGTCGTGCCACGGGTCGAGGTGAAGGTCCGCCACTCGGTCAGCACCCGGTTGCTCGCCTCGTGTCCGACCACGGCCCAGAACTCCGCGCCACCGGCGGACACTTGACGATGCACGGGGCCTATCTCCCGCATGGCGCGCAGAGTCTCGTGAGGGGGGCCGTCCGCGTACAGCGCCGAATCCAGCAAATCGACCATCGACGACACAGACAAGAAAGCCCCCGCTTCTTTGATTGTCGGACCGGCCCCAATCGCAGCAGGTAACGCCGCCAAAGTCCAGCCCTCACAGGTGCGTTGACTCGTCGTGAAGTCAGCGACGATCATGTGCGATGTGACGGAGACTCTGCTGCGGGAACACGCGCGATTCTGGCAGGAAGTCCTGGCCGCCGGCCCGACACGCGCCTTCCCCGTACGACCCGCCGACGACCAGCCCCACGAGCTGCGACAGATGCTGCCCGAAGGGCTCCCGGCCGCCGCGACCGGCCGTCCCCACGGCCTGCACCTGCTGGTCTGCGGCGCCTTGGTCGCGCTGCTGCACCGCTACACACACGCCGAGTCCGTCGTCATCGGCCAGGGCGCCCCGATCGGCGGCGGCGTCGACGGCACCGGACCCGACCATCTGATTCCCCTCCGGTGTGCCGTCTTCGGCACCGACACCTTCACCGAGGTCGTGAACCGGATACGGACGGCGGTCTTCGACTCCTACGCGCACCAGAACTTCGACATCGGTGTGCTGGGGCAGACCGTCCCGTACCAAGTGGCGATCCGTGTCGAGGGATTGCACACCGAGCCTGCTCCGCACCCCGTGCCGCTGCTCCTCGACATCGCCGCGACGGGCGAACTGACCCTCCGCGCGACAGGGATCGGCGAGGACATCGCCGCCCGGCTGCTGCGCCACCTCACCACCCTGCTGGAGCAGGTGCTGGCCGATCCCGGCCTCGTGCTCACCGAAGTGGACCTGCTCACCGAGGCGGACATGCGGCTGCTGGAGCGGTCCAACGACACCGCACGGCCGGCCGGCCCCCACCGGACCGTACCGGCGATGTTCGCCCACGCGGTCGCCGCACACCCGGACGCACCGGCGCTGCTGTCACCTGACGGTGCCCTCACCTACCGCGAACTGGACGAGCGCACCGACTCGCTGGCGGCGGCGATCCTGGAACAGGGCGCCGAGCGGGTGGCCGTCGTCGCCGAGCGTTCCCCCGGGCTGGTCATCGCCGTTCTCGCCGTACTGAAGGCCGGCGCGGCCTACGTCCCGGTCGACCCGTCGCTCCCCGCCGAACGGATCGACTTCGTGCTGCGGGACAGCGGCGCGTCCATGGTGCTGCGCGGGGACACGGAGGTGCCCGACCGGCCACTGCCCGCGGTCACCGTCCGCCCGGAGGACCAGGCCTACGTCATCTACACCTCGGGATCGACGGGCGAGCCCAAGGGCGTCGTCGTCGAGCACCGGTCCCTGCTGAACCTGCTCGCCGGCACCCAGCGCGCCTACCCGCTCGGCCCCGGCGACGTGATCCTGCACAAGACGTCGATCTCCTTCGACGTGTCGGTGTGGGAGCTGTTCGGATGGCTGCCCGGTGGCGGAGCTCTGGCGCTGCTCCCACCGGGCGCCGAAGGCGACCCGGACGCCATCATCGACGCCGTCGAACGGTACGAGGTCACTGTCCTCGACCTCGTACCGCAGCTGCTGGGCGCCCTCGGGGACGTGGTCGTGGCGCGGAACGCCGCCGGCCGGATGCGCACGCTGCGGCTGGTGTCGACGGGCAGCGACGAACTGGCCGCCGACCACGTACACCGGTTCCGCAAGGCGTTCCCGCGCACCCGGCTCGTCAACTTCTACGGCCCCACCGAGGCGACCGTGCAGGTCACGCACTTCCCCGTCGGTGACGACGCCGACGAGCGGGTGCCGATCGGCGGGCCGCTCGACAACACCCGGCTGTATGTCATGGACCGTCTGCTCAGGCCACAGGCAGTCGGTGCGCCCGGCGAACTGTGTGTCGCCGGGGACTCCCTGGCCCGCGGCTACCTGAACCGCCCCGGCCGCACCCGGGAAAGCTTCGTGCCCGCGCCCTCCGTCGGCGAAGCGAGGGTCTACCGCACCGGCGACCTGTGCCGCCGCCTCGACGACGGGACGCTGGAGTTCCTCGGCCGGATCGACCAGCAGATCAAGGTGAGGGGCCACCGGGTGGAGCCGGGTGAGATCGAGCACCGGTTGCGGTCCTGCCCGGGAGTGGAGGACGCGGTCGTCGTCGCCACCGGCCGGTCCGCGGACGACCGGCGGCTGGTGGCCTACGTGACCGGTACGACGGCGGCGGACCCGGACGACGTGCTGCGACGGCTGCGCGAGGTGCTGCCCGCCTACATGGTTCCCGCCGCCGTGCACCGGCTGGCGACCTTCCCCGTGACAGTCAGCGGGAAGGTCGACCGGGCGCGCCTGGCGGCCGGCCCGCAGCGCGAGAGCGGCGGCGTCCGCCCGTAGGACGCGGTCAGGGCTGCGGGCTGAGGCCCGTCTCCTTCTCCAGCGCCGCGACGAAGTCGCCGAAGCGGGGGTTGTCGAACAGCACCTTCACCGGCGTCGGCTGGTCGTTGTGGTCGTTGAGCATCGCGATGATGCGCAGCGCCGCGAACGAGTGGCCACCCTCGTCGAAGAAGTCGCTGTCGTCGTCCACCTCCGCGCCGAGCACCTCTCGCCAGATCTCCTCGACCGTGGCACGCAGTCCTTCGCCGGTCATCAGTATTGCCTCCTTGGTGTCGCGGACAGGGCAGAGAGGAACGACAGCACGACGGGTCCGGTCGACTCGTGGGCCGTGAGCCCGGCCCGGTCGATGTCGACCCGTACCGTCGTCAACTCCCCCTCGGGGAGCCAGTCGCGGTGGTCGAGGTGGTCGCGGGAGAGGACCTGCAGCATCGGCCCGACCGGTTTCCGCGGCAGCGGGCCCCGGGCCGCCAGCAGATAGGCCAGGTACGTCACATGCTGCCGGACGAAGTGCGAGACCGGTTCGGCGATCGCGTCGTCGCCCAGCCCCTGCGCCCGCAGAGCCGCCTCCGTCCGTCGCGTCAGGTCCTCGTGCGTGGCCTTCAGGAACAGCTCCGGTTCCTCGGGCAGTTCCTCGGCGGGCACCGCCCGCTCGACGCTCCCCGGCACCTGCCCGAGTGCCCTGGCGTAGGCCTGGGCGACATCGGCCGCCGTGGTCGGCATCGGATCGAAGAAGACCAGGGCCGGTGGGTGCTCCAGCCGGTGTGCGAGGTGGACCGCCAGCGCCGACGCGGCGCAGTAGGCCAGGATCGGGCCGGGGGGTTCGCCGAGCCGTGCCGCGTAAGCGGGGCCGGTGACCTCGACCGGAAGCGGGTCGGTCAGCAGGGGGACCATCCCGTCGAGACCCAGCGCGGTGACCGGGGCCTCCGGCCTGCGCCCCGGGTAGTCCAGGACCGCCAGCATGTTGCGCACCTTCCTCACACGTCCGCCGGTTCAGCCAGTTCCGTCAGGGCATCGGCCACGTCGTCGGCCAGAGCCGAGCCGGTCCGGCAGGTCATGACGTCCTCGCGCCACGTGGTGACCAGGTCCCAGCCGCTGTCGGCCGCGGGGAACGCCTCGACCATCCAGCCGCGCGACGTCCGCGGCGGCCGGACCCGCACCGGGCGCAGCGCGACCGGCCCCAACGAGACGGCGGGTGGCGGATGCTGCAACACCACCCACGCCTCGAACCACGGGGGCGCACCGTGCCCGGCGCGCAGTTCGCGGACCACCTCGTCGAACGGCGTCCGCGCGTGCTCCAGCCCGTCGACGACCTGCCGGGCAGCCGTGGCCAGCACGGTCCCGGCCGCGCGTCGCAGACCGCGCAGGGGGACCGGGAAGGGGTTGACGAGATACCCGACGAGCTGGTCCATGGCCGGGTCGAACCGACCCGAGGTCAGAGTGCCGACGCACACATCGTCGGCGCCGAACCGGCGGGCGAGTGCCATCGCGGTGCCCGCCGACAGCGCGGCCAGCACGGGACCGCCGTACCGGGCCGCCGCGGCTTCCAACCGCCGCACCGTGGCGGCGTCCAGACGGCGGACCGTCTCCTGGGCGGCCGCCTCGGAGTCGCCGCCCTTCTCCGCGGGAGGCAGGCAGGACGGCGGGCAGTCGGCGAGCGTCTCGCGCCAGTACGGGATGTCGTCGGCGGCCCAGGACGCGAGGCCGCGCGCCTCCTGCCCGCCGAGCAGGGGATAGCCGGGTGCGGGCGGGAAGCGTGGGACATCGCCCTCGGCCCGCGCCATGTAGGCGTGCCGGAGGTCGGCGAGCAGGGGCGGTTCCGACGAGCCGTCGAAGGCGATGTGATGGAACTGCAGGCACAGCAGCGCGTGGTCCGGCGCGAGCCGGCACAGACGGGCGCGGACCGGTGGCTCCCGGTCGAGCCGGAACGGTGTGTCCCACAGGTCCGCGGTGACGCGCTCGGCGATCTCCCGGACCGGCAGCCGGTCCTCGGGCGGGGGCACTTCGGTCCACGGCACGGCCGTGTCGTCGAGCACCCGCTGGACCGGCCGGCCACGCTCCCACACATATACGGTGCGCAGCGCCTCGTGGCGGGCCACCACGTCGCCGAGCGCCGCGCGCAGCACAGCGGGACGCAAGGGGCCGGTCAGCTCGTACGCCTCCACGACCAGGTTGTCCGCGCTGCCCGGCGCGTAGGCCTCCGCGAACAGGAACCGCCGCTGGGCATGGGCCAGGGGGCGGTCCCGGTCGTCCTGGTCCACCGGCGCGACGGGTACGGGTGCCGCGATCGCGTCGCCGGACAGGGCGCTCAGCCGCCGCTCCCGGTAGACGTCCGCGACGGTGACCTTCCTGCGGCAGCGCACGCTGAGCACGGTCGCGAGCCGTATGGCGTCCAGCGAGGTCATGCCCGCGTCGAGGAGGTCGTCGTCAGCCGTGAGGGCGGTGTCCCCGAGGAGGCCGCGTACCTCGGCGAGGAGGGAGTCCGGCTCGTGGGCCCGCACCTGCTCGACCAGGGACGAACAGTCCAGCCGCAGGGTCGCCTCGGCGGGCAGGGCGGGCAGGTGCAGCTGGACCGACACCCCCGGCAGCGCGGGGCGGGGCTGCCCGTCGTCCGTCGTGTACGCGCAGGCCAGCTCGTCGTCGACCGGGAAGACGACACACTCGGCGATCCCGTGCTCCGCCGTCAGCACGGCCTCGATCCGCTGCGGGTCGACCCACCGGCCGGCGACCCGCAGCAGGTCGTCCCGGCGGCCCAGCACCCGGATCACGCCGTGCTCGTCGGCCCAGCCGATGTCACCGGTCGCCGCACCGGCGACGGTCACCTCGCCGTCCTCGCCCAGTGCGAACCGGTCGTCCGGCGCCAGTGGGAGCGACGCGCCGTCGAGGTCCTGCTCCCGCACCGTGCGGCTCACCAGGGCGGTCCTGGCGGACCCGTAGACATGCCGCAGGCGCAGCCGCGGGCTGTGGCGCAGCACCGCCGACAGCGCCCACGCGTCGGGTGACGCGCCTGCGACCACCAGCCCGCGCAGACCGGCGAAGGACTCCGGGTTCTCGGCGCGCGCGTGGAACTCGGCCGTGGACAGGCGGAGGTGATCGGCGTCCTCGGGCGGGCCGGACACCACGCATCCGCCGTTGAGGAGCGCCGACCACACTTCGTACGTGAAGTCCTCACTGCCCGGCCCAGCCGTCCGCAGGAACCGCGGGGCGCAGGATCCGGTGTCTGTCAGAGCCGCCACGAGCCGGCGGTGGGAGACGGCCACGGGACGGGGGCGGGCGCCGGGAGGGAAGACAAGGCACGCCGTGTCCGGGCTCCGGTCCGAGGGGGAGCGCAGCACGTTCACCCGGGCGTCGTCCTGGAGGACGGCGCGGACGGCGGCACGGTCGAACACGTCCTCGGTGCACCACGAGGGCCAGGCCGGGTCGAGCACCATCGCGGTGGCGTCCGCACGCAGGCAGCCGAGCAGAGCCACGACCAGCTCCATGGAGCGGTCCGGCACGATCGCGACCACGTCCCCGCCGCCGATCCCCTCGCGCCGCAGCGCGGTGGCGACCGCGTCGGCCCGTGCCACCAGTTCGGCGTAGCCGATGCCCCGGCCGTCGCGAAGGACGGCCGGGGCATCGGGGGTGCGACGCGCCCATTCGGCGACGACGAGGTCGAGACGATCCCTCATCGCTCGTTCACGCACTGGGCCACCCGGCGCGCGAAGTCACCCAGGACCGGGTGGTCGATCAACAGCTGGACGGTGATCTCGAGATCCCACTCCCGGCGCACATGAGCGGTGGCGACCGCGGCCTGGAAGGAGTCGCCGCCGTCCGCGAAGAAGCCGTGATCGGCGGTGGTGACGGGAACGCCGAGCGCGGCCGACCAGATCTCGGCGATCCGCTCCTCGTACGGCTCGGTCAGCTCATCGGTCCTCGGCTCATCGGTCCTCGGCTCATCCGTTCTCGGCTCGGCCGTCATCGGTCACCGCCGGGAGAGAGGGACTTGGCGACGGAATCGCGGTCGATCTTGCCGCTGGGCGTCCGGGGAAGGCCGGGCAGTACCGCCACCGAGACCGGGACCGATGCCTCGGGCAGCAGCTCGGCGAGCCTGGCGCGCAGGTCGCCGGGCTCGGGTCCGTCCGGGTCCAGGGTCACCGCGGCGCGCAGCTGGCGCGAGCCGGGGACCAGCTCCAGGGCGACGCAGACGGCGGTGGCGACGCCGTCCTGCTGCATGAGGACCGCCTCGATCTCCAGCAGGTTCACCCGGATCCCACGGATCTTGACGTCGTGGTCCAGCCGGCTGAGGAAGTACACGAGGCCGTCCTCGATCCGCACCAGGTCGCCGGTGCGGAAGGCCTTGGTATGGCCGTGCGGGGTGCGCTCGACGGTGACGAAGCGCTCGGCGTTCAGTTCCGGCCGGTCGAGGTAGCCCAGCGACACCGGCAGCCCCGCGACGAGCAGTTCGCCCGTGGCGGGATCGGCCGGGTCGGCCGGGTCCACCAGCATCTCGCAGCCCGGCAGCGGCCTGCCGATGGGCGGGAGCAGCGGCCACTCGCCCGGCTCCGCGGGCAGCACGTACGAGCTGACCATCGCGGACTCGCTCTGCCCGTAGTGGTTGCCGAGCCTGGCGCCGGGCAGTGCCTTGAACAGCTCCTGGATCGGCGGCGTGCACAGCATCTGTTCCCCGGCCGTGTTCACCTCGAGCAGTGACAGGCCCGGCTCGCCGTCCTGCACCGACGCCGCCACCGCGAGCATGTGCAGGGCCACGTAGGGCAGGAACAGACGCTCGATGCGCTGGTCGACCAGCCAGTCCAGGAAGCGGAAGGCGTCGCGTCGCAGTGTCTCGGGGACGATGACGAGCGTGCCGCCGCCGCACAGCGTGCCCAGGATCTCCTGGAAGCACACGTCGAAGTTGAGCGGCGCGAACTGCGCGGTGCGCAGGTCGGGACGGACGGAGTCGGTGCGCTGCCAGGTCACCATGTTGTCCAGGCAGCTGTGCTGGATCGTCACACCCTTGGGCTGCCCCGTCGAACCGGAGGTGTAGATGGTGTACACCGGCAGGTCCGGGTGGCAGGCGACCGGGTGGAAGCCGGTGACGTCGCCCGCGGACGGGCCGCCGATCTCATGGGTCGGGATGCCCTCGGCGAACGACGGCCGGGGGCCGTCGTGCAGCAGCATGCTCGCGCCGCTGTCCCGCAGCATGAACGTGAGCCGGCTCTGCGGGTACGACGAGTCCAGCGGTACGTACGTGGCGCCGACCGCGAGGGTGGCCAGCAGGGCCGCCACGGTCCGCGCGCCGCGCTCGCCGGTGACCGCGACCCGACTGCCGGGTCCGACGCCGTGGCCTGTGAGCGTCGCGGCGAGGCCGGCGGTCCACGCCCACAGCTCCGCGTAGCTCAGCCGGGTCTCCCCGTCGACCAGGGCCGGCGCGTCGGGCCGCTCGGCCGCCGTACGGGCCAGGCCGTGCAGCAGGCATTCCGGTTCCGCGGGGCCGCCCCACAGTGACCGCCGATCCGCCTTCTTCGCCCGCCCGACCTGCTGCATGTGGACCCCCAGTCGGCGCCGTGTGGTGTCGGGATCAGCGAGCATGTCGTCCACCACACGGTCGCGGATCCCGGGTTCCTTCTCCTGGCTGAGCTTGAACATGGCCTGCCCGGTGACCACGTCGAAGCGGAAGGCGCCGACGCCGCCCACGATGCTGCGGAAGTATTCCAGCGACCCCTCGGCGTCCCAGCCCTTGCCGAACCGCTGCTCGAACATCTCGGCCGTGCGCCGGACGACCTCCAGTGTTTCCTCGCGGTCGGTCAGCGGAACCAGGTCACCGGTCAGCTCGACGGTGACGAAGTTCCAGGTGGGCGCGGCGACTTCGGTGTCGTACAGGGCCGGCGTGACATAGCTGGAGGGCCCCGTGAACATGAGGGTCGCGGGGGCTCCGCCCGCCAGCGCGCGCCAGTGCGGGTTGGCCCGGTTGAGATGGCCGAACAGCGAGAACCCGGTCAATGTGCCCGGCTGCTCGGCCTCCGGATCGTGGATGATCGGCAGGTGGGTGGTGTACGGGGTGGTCGGCCCGCTGCTGACCAGCATGGCCATCGGGTGCTGCCGGATGACCTCGTGCACCTGGCCCGCGTCGGTGGTCCGGTAGATCGGTGGTACGAACACGGTCTCTCCCCGTCTCAGGCCGGCTGGCCGAGTATCGATCGCGCTATCTCACCCGCACGGACGGCGGTGTTGGACAGCAGGCCCGCCCCCAGGCCGTGGCTGCCCTCGGTGGCGGCGCCGTGCAGATAGATGCCGCAGCGCAGCATGTCCGAGGTGCGGACGCGGTAGTCGCGGTCCACGTACAGGCCGCCCGCCTCGTCCTTCTTGCACTCCTCGACCAGGCCGCCGAGCAGCGGCAGGGGATCGGCGGGCCGGTGGCCGGTGGCGTAGACGACGGCGTCCACCGTCAACCGCGTCACCTCGCCGGTCATCAGCGACTCCACCTCCACCTCGACGCCGTCGACGGTCTCGGTGCAGGAACGCACCCGCGAGGCGCGATGGAGGTGCAGTCGCGGTCGGCCCCGGACCTCCTCGAGGTAGGCCCGCCGGAACAGCTCCTGGCTCAAGTCCAGGTCCACCACCGAGTAGTTGGTGTTGGAGTGGTACGCGAGCAGCGTCTCCTTGGTCTGCTCCGGCGCCCGGTAGAAGTCGTCGACCGCGGCCGGGTCGAACACGGTGTTGGTGAAGGGGCTGTCGTCGGAGACGCTGTATCCGTAGCGCGTGAAGACGGTGTGCACCGCCGCGTCGCCGTAGGTGCGGTGGAGATGGTCGGCGCATTCGGCGGCGCTCTGCCCGGCCCCCACGACCAGGAACCGCCCGTGGCGCGACGTGCCGAAGTCCCGGGTGAGCAGCTCCGAGCTGTGCCGGATCCGTGCCGACGGCGTCACCCCGGGCGGGAGGTGAGGTGCCGTCCCGGTGCCGAGCACGACATTGCGCGCCCTCTGGACACTCCGTGCGCCGTCCGCGTCCTCCGTGACGACCTCCAGGAGGTCGACATGGCCGTCCGCGCCCTGGACCGGGCGGACGCCCACGACCGTCGAGCCGTAGGAGACACACGGGTCGAGCTGCGCGGCGGCCCAGCGGAGGTAGTCGTGGAACTCGATCCGGTAGGGGTACAGCGTCTTGCTGTTGATGAACGCCGGCATCCGCCCGTGGGCGTGCAGGTAAGTGAGGAACGTGTAGCGGCTGTTGGGGTTGCGCATCGTCGCGAGGTCCTTGAGGAAGGACACCTGCATGGTCGCGCCGTCGATCAGCATCCCGTTGTGCCAGCCGAAACTCGCCTGCCGTTCGTGGAAGGCCATGGTGACCGGTGCGTCCGACTCCTCGACGGCGATGGCCAGAGCGAGGTTGGCCGGACCGAACCCGATCCCCACGATGTCCAGCGTGTTCACGTCCGGCAGCTCGACGGCTGTCACCTATGGTGCTCCTCTCGGATCGGGGTCTCGTCGGACGCCCGCATCGTTACGGAGTGCGCTCATTGCAGTCCCGTCGGTCCGGGGCCGCCGATGCTATACACAGCTCAGCTTGTTCGTGAAGGCATACCTCTTGAACTGCCTTGTGATCAAGGGGATTTGATTCTGGTGCGGTGTGACCAGGTGCGTTAGGCTCGCGTCGTCTGCGGAAGTCCTCCTCGGATTCCTCGACTTCATCGCCATTGTGGAGGTTGCCGAGTGCGCTGGGGTGACGTCTGTGTCAGGTCCAGTGCCGTGGCTCTGGGGGAGCGGGAGCCGGTCGACGCCGCTGTGGCGGCGGGCCGCTACGACCCCGCCGTCCGGGACGCTCACGGCTACGAGTCGATCTCGGTGGCCGGTTCCAGATACGCCGCGGACATGGCCGTCGAGGCCGCACGGCTCGCGATCGCCCGGTCCGGGGCCGACCCGGCGGACATCGGTGTGTTCGTCCACGCCTACGTGGACGAACAGGGGCCGGACGGCGTCGCCGAGCCGGCTTCCTACATCCAGGGCATGGCCCACGACGGCCGGGCCCGGGCGCTCGGGCTGCGGCAGGGCTGCAACGGCGCGATCGCGTCGCTGGAGGTCGGCGCGATGTACGTGTCCGCCGGCGGGGTGGCCGTGCTGACCTCCGCTGACAAGTACGCGGCAGACGGCGACCGCTACCGCGACGACCAGGGCTGTGTGCCCGCCGACGGCGCGACCGCCCTGGTGCTGGGCCATGGGGACGGCGTCGCCCGGCTCCTGTCCACCGAGATCGTCGGCGACGGCCGCTTCAGCACGCTGCGCCCGCTGGATCCCGGTGAGTTCGAGGACCGCCAGGAGTTCCGCAGGGCACAGCGCCGGCGGGTCGTGTCGATGATGCGGACCATGACCGAGGCCAAACGCGACTGCGTGCGGGCCGCGCTCGCCGACGCCGGAGTCGGGGCCGGTGACGTCAGGCACTGGCTCCTGCCGTACAACGGGCGGTTCATGGTCGACCGCGAGTTCTGCGCCGAGTTCGGCATCGAGGACGACGCCATGACGTGGGACCTGGGGCGCACGGTCGGCCACCTGAGCGGCGGTGACCCGGTCGTCGGGCTCAACCACCTGCTGGAGACGCGAGCCGCGGAGGCCGGGGACCACGTCGTCATGCTCGGTGACTCCACCGGGTTCGCCTTCGGCTGTGCCGTGCTGGAGGTCGTCGCCGAGCCCGCCTGGCAGGTCGACGGCTGAGACGCTGAGACAGGGGGCCCGGGTCGCCCTCGGCGGTGTCCGCGAGGCGGAGATCCGGGGCCACCGCCGTAGGCACGTACGGCGGTGGCGGCCACGCTCGTGCCCGGAGCCGAGCGCCCCGCCACAGGCCCCGGGCCGCCCGCCGTCACCCGGTCCCGGTCGGCACGTGTGCCCCGAGCCGTCTCGTCACCACCTCGGCCACGGCGTCCCACCGGTCGGTGAGGTAGAAGTGCCCGCCGGGAAAGACGTGCAGGTCGAACCCGCCGGAGGTGTGGCCGGCCCATCCGGCGGCGTCGTCGCTCGTGACCAGATGGTCGCCGTCGCCGGTCAGGGACACGAGCGGGCATCCCAGCCGGGTGCCGTCGAACCGGTAGGTCGCCATCGTCCGGTAGTCCGCGCGCAACGCGGGCAGGAACAGCACCCGCATGTCCTCGCTGTCCAGCAGCCGCCTGTCGGTGCCCTCCAGCGCGGCGACCTCCGAGATCAGCTCCTCGTCGGTCACCGTGCGCGAGGAATGCCGGACCGGCCGGTCCGGCGGCCGGCCGCCCGACGCGAACAGCGCCAGCGGTCCGACCCCCTCGGCCTCCAGGCGCTTGGCCATCTCGAACGCCAGCAGGGATCCCATGCTGTGCCCGAACAACGCCACCGGCCGGTCGAGTGCGGGGCGCACCGCGGCGAGCGTGCGCTCGGTCAGCTCCGCGAAGTCACCGAAGCACGGCTCGTCGAGACGGTCCTGTCTGCCGGGATACTGCACCGCCAGCACCTCGACCGAGGGGAACAGCGCCATCGCCATCGGCCGGTAGTAGCTCGCGGCGCCACCGGCGTGCGGGAGGCACACCAACTGGACCGCCGCATCGGGCGCGGCCCGGTACCGGCGGATCCACCTGCCTGGTTCGTCGGCCATGGTTCCTCGCCCGTCCTCTCAGACCTGGACGGTTTGTTTGGGGGCCGGGCCGGTGATCCGGCCGTCGGACGTGCGCCGGACCGCGCGGATGCCGGGCACCAGCGGAGTGAGACCGCACGGGATGACGATCATCGCGGCGGCGATCAGCAGGGTCTCGGCGTTTCCGGTCTGGGCGGCCAGCGGGCCCACCAGGGCCAGGCCGATCGGCGCCGCCACCGTGGAGATCATCCAGTCGTAGGAGTCGACCCGCGACAGAACCTCCGGGGGATCATCTGCTGCATCGACGCCTGCCAGACCGCGTCGAGGAACAGCGTCGCCGTGCCGCTGAGGAACGCCGCGCCCACCACGATCCAGAGAGACGTGGGCACCGCGAGGGCCAGGAGCGGCAGCGCGGTCAGGATCAGCGCGAGGTTGCCGACGACCAACGGCCTGCGCGGCTCCAGCTTCAGCGCGATGAGCCCGCCCGTGAGGGCACCGGCCGCCCAGCCCGCGACGATGATGCCCCAGGCGGACGGCCCGCCGAGGGACTTGTCCGCGATCGCCGGGCCGAGCACGTAGTACGCCGCCACGGCGAGGTTCTGCAGCATGTGCGCCATGATGTTGAGCCAGAGCCACGGCCGTACGATGAACTCGCGCCAGCCGGTGCGCAGTTCGCCCAGGAACGTCTCGGGCGCGGGGACGACGCGCGGAGCCAGCCGCAGCATCCCCAGCGACACGGCGCTCACGACGAAGGTGACGGCGTCGATGGCCAGCACGAGCCCCGGACCCCACAGCGCGATCACGACACCGGCCAGCGCCGGGCTCAGCACAGTGAAGGCGCTGGTGCAGAAGGACAGCAGCGCGTTGCTGCGCTGGAGCTGTTCCGGCGGCACGATCTCCGCCATCAGACCGCTGGACGCCGGGCCGAAGAACGCCTGGGCGCCACCGAAGATCGCGGACCCGACGATCAGGTGCCACACCTGCGCCTGATCGGTCAGCAGCAGGACGGCCAGCACCAGTTGCGCGGCCGCACGGATCAGGTCGGACGTCATCATCAGGAACTGACGGCGCATCCGGTCCGCCCAGACCCCGCCGGCCAGCGTGAACAGGACCTGCGTCAGGACCTGCGCGGTCATCACGAAGCCGATGTCGGTGACCGAGCCGTCCACCGCCAGCACGGCGAAGATGAGCGCCACCTTGGTCATCCCGCCGCCGGCGGCCGACACGGCCTGCCCGGTCCACAGGACGCGGAACTCACGTATCGAGAACGGTGCCAGCGCCTCCGCGAGGGCGCGCCGCTTGTCGCTCTCCTTGGCCTTCGCCATCAGCGATCTCCCCGCGGTGTCGCGGCCTGCGCCGGCACTCGGACGTTCTGCGAGGTCACAAAAAGCTCCCTGTCTCGGGTGGTTGGCGAACTTGGCGGACTTGGCTTGATCGGCGGCGGTGCGGCCTGGATCGTGTTCACCCGGCTCGTTCCAGCACCACGCGGACGGAGTCCTCGAGGATCGCGAGCCCCTCGGCCAGTTCCTCGTCGGAGACCGTGAGCGGCGGCAGCAGCTTGACGACCTCGTCCCGCGGACCGGAGGTCTCCACCAGCAGGCCCTGTGCTGACGCCTCGTCGGCCACCTGGTCGGCCAGGCCCGCGCCGACCTCGAGCCCGTGGACGAGGCCGCGGCCGCGGGCGGACAGACCGGCGCCGGGGTGCGCCCCGACGATGCCGCGCAGCGCGCTCCCGACCCACTCGCCCCTGGCGCGGGTCGACTTCTCCAGGGCGTCGTCCCGCCAGTACGTGCGCAGCGCCTCCGTCGCGGTGACGAACGCCGGGTTCACACCGCGGAACGTGCCACTGTGGGCGCCCGGCGGCCACACGTCGAGGTCCGGCCGGATCAGGAGGAGCGAGAGCGGCAGTCCGTATCCGCCGATCGACTTCGACAGGCAGACCAGGTCCGGCACGACACCGGCGTCCTCGAAGCTGAAGAACGCGCCGGTCCGGCCGCAGCCCACCTGCACGTCGTCGACGATCAGCAGGATCTCGTGCTCGCGGCACAGCTCCGCCAGCGTCCGCAGCCACTCGGCGCGGGCCACGTTCACCCCGCCCTCGGCCTGCACGGTCTCCACGATCACCGCGGCGGGCCGGTCCAGCCCGCTGGCCGGGCCGGCCAGGAGCCGTGCCAGGTACTCGGGGCGGGGGTGCTCCTCGGGACGGTCGAACGGCACCGGGGTCGCTCCGGTGAGCGGCACGCCCGCGGAACGACGATGCAGGGGATTGCCCGTGACCGCGAGCGCGCCGAGGGTCGCGCCGTGGAAGGAGTCAGTGAAGTGCACGACCTCGGTGCGGCCGGTGACGGTGCGGGCCAGTTTCAGCGCGGCCTCGACGGCGTTGGCGCCGCCGGGCCCCGGGAACATCACCCTGTGGTCCAGTCCGCGTGGCCGCAGCACCAGCTCGCCGAGCGTTTCGAGCAGATCGCGCCGCGCGCTGGTGAACATGTCGAGCGCGTGGGTGACGCCGTCGTTGCCGACGTAGTCCAGCAGCGCCCGCTTGAGCACCGGATTGTTGTGCCCGTAGTTCAGCGATCCGGCTCCGGCGAAGAAGTCGAGCCAGCCCCGGCCGTCCTCGGCGTACAGGCGGCTTCCGGTGGCGCGGGTGAAGACGACCGGCCAGCGCCTGCTGTAGGACCGAACGCCGGACTCGCGCTGCTCGAAGACGTTCAAAGAGGTCCTTTCCCTGTAACGGGAGTATGAGGAGCGCGGCCCGGCCCGCGCTAGGAGATGTACGAGTAGTACGAGCGCAGGCCCGGCATGACCAGGCGACGCGGCAGTCCGGCGACCACACCGAGCGCGAACAGCAGGTTGTACCGCAGGTTCGTCAGCGGCATGCCGTCGCGCACCGCGGCGATGCCGCGCAGTGCGCTGGCGCGGTCGTGCCAGTCGATGTTGAACGAGATCGACCTGCTGGGCGAGGTGACCTTGTGCAGGGTTCCAGGGGGCATGTAGAAGATGTCGCCCGCCTCGACGTCGCAGGTCAGCACCGTCGCGTCACGGAAGCGCGGATACCTGTCGAGGTCGGGCGCCTCCGGGTCGACCGCGGCCCACCGCCAGTTGTGGGTGTAGCACTTGTCGCGTTCGGCGTCCGCCACCATCACGAACCGCTTCGACCCCTGTATCTGGAAGAACAGGTTGTGCGTGAGCAGGGTGTCGAAGTGCAGGGGGGTCTGCGCGCGTGAGGGCCCGACGAAGAACTGCGTGAACGCCCACCACTGGTCGCGGAAGAACGGCGGGAAGTACGCGACGGGAAACGGCTCCAGGTCCCGGCGCAGCGCCGGGATCACCGACAGCAGCGGCACGTCGTGCAGGTAGCCGGGCGGCTCGCCCGGGTCGCCGTCACCGGCCAGCCTGGCTTCCCACGCGGCGAGGTCACGGGCGTAGTCGGCCAGGCGGACGACAGCGGTGCGCCCCGCGGAGACGGTGCCGACCTTGAGCCGTACCCGCTGGTCGGGTGCCAGCTCGGCGAGATGGTCGGCCGACCAGGTGGACACCGCGGGCAGGTCGGCGGCCGCGCCGCGCATCACCACCGGCCTGCGCCCCACGTACTCGGCGCGGAACTCCTCAGGACTCAGCTCGGTCCGTACGTCCACGGAGGACGGTCGGGCGGTTGTCGTCACTGACATCTCCTATCGTCTTCCGCGTCGGCCGGGGCCGGGCACACGCGGGCAGGGACGACCCGGATCGTCCGCGTGCGTGCCAAGGGTGGTGATCGGTCGGCGCCCGTCAGGCGTGGTGTCAAAGGAGGCGGGCCCGGGCCGGCCGGCGGCGCAGCCGAGCGCGGTGCCGGTCGCACGGTCCGAGGTGTTCACGTCGGGCGAAGGCGTCCAGCTCGGGCACAGCACCGCACGGATGTCAACGCCCAGCAAGCGATCCCCTCGCCTCTACTCGAACATCGCCGAACCCTACCTGTTGATCAGTGAGTTGGGGAGTAGGGCCATGAGAGTCCATGGCTGTCGTCCTACATCAGTTTCTGATGCAGCATCATGTGAGCTTTGAACAAGCCTTGTTGCTCCCTATGTCCACGCCCCTGCTGAACTGCCCGTTTGCGGTGCCGCTCAAGTCCCTTGCAAGCGCCGTCTGTTCGTCGGGCGAGCGGCTAATTACCCTTGACAGTCTCCAGCGGTGCGATCTAGCTTGAGCCCCGTTGAGCTGCGGGGAAGACGGTTTACCCGAGCCGCCCGGGGAGCGGCGGCAGAAATTCCAGCAGTGAATCTTGTCAAGGCGCGCATCCTGTGTTGCTCCGGTCGTGAACGACTGCGTGGGGGATCTCAGAGCTGATGTTTGACGACGAGAACGCCGAATACCTGGTCGTGATCAACGAAGAGGAGCAGTACTCGATCTGGCCGTCGGTGCGCGAGCTGCCGGCCGGCTGGACGGCGGTGGGCGAGCCCCGCTCGCGCGACGACTGCCTCGATCACATCGAACGGGTCTGGACCGACATGCGCCCCAAGAGCGTGCGCCAGGCCCTCGCCAATGCCGGATCTCTCATCGCACAGGGAAGTCACATGGTTCTCTCACAGCTTGTGGACGCCGATGAACTGAAGGCCATGTCGCCGGAGGAGCTGCGCGAGATGCTGGCCAGCCTCGACGACGACGTGCTCTACGGCGAGGACGGCGACGTCATCGAGCCCAATCCGAACTCCGAGACGGATTGATACGCCCCGCCTGATCCGGGCACCGGACAACGTCCTGGTCGGCCGAATCCCTCTCGTATTTCGTGAACACGCACAGTGCGTCGGTTCAGCGTGCCGCGAGCCAATTCATTTCTGAACGATTCGCCCTTGTCGTCTCCCTGGAGCGGCACGATCAGGAAGTGGCATGACGCCTGGTGCCCTGAGTTCTGTTTCCGCTGTGGTCGACTACGTCTTCGACCGCTATCCGCAGGTTGCCAGGCGGGCGGGCCGTCACGACTTCGACAGCCGGCTGCCCGAGGTCGTTCCTGATTCCCTGTCCGATGTGGACGGTCTGCTGGCGACGGTCTCCGGGCAACTCGACGCCCTTCCGGACGAGTCGGATCCGGAGATCCGGGCGGACCTCGGTACGGCGCTGCGGGTGCTCACCGACGAGCGGTTCCGGATCGGCGCGTTGGGCCGCGTCCACCGCGGCCCCGACGAATGGCTGGCCGAAACCGACGTACACATCTACCTGCGCGGCGCCTACGCACCGCTCGACGAACGCGTCGCCGCCCTGTCGCACCACCTCGCGCAACTGCCCGACTTTCTCGCGGCGACGGCGAAGACGCTCGGCGGCACCCTGCCGGCGGGCGAGCGCATCAGCGGCGTCGAGAACGCCAGGGCGCGCGCGGCTTCGGTTCAGGGTCTGGTGACGCAACTCCTCGAACGGCACCCTGAGTCGGCTGACGACTCGCTCAGGGAGCTGGCCGGCCGGGCGAACGCCGCGTTCGCCGGCTTCGCGGACGCTGTCGCGGCCACCCGGCCGGTCCGGGCGGTTCTCGGCCCCGACCTGCTCGCCGCCCACCTCGAAGCCGCCGAGGGTGTCGACACCCCGGTGGACGAGCTGCTGGCGGAGGCGCGGGCCGAGGTCGGACGCCTGTCCGCCCGCCTCGACGCGCTGTCCGCACGACTGGGCGTGCGCACCCGGCAGGAGGCTTACGACCTGCTGAGTGCCCGGGTCCCCGAGGGTTCGGTGGTCGGCACCCTGTCGCGCGTCATCGACCGGCTCCAGGGGTTCTGGGCCGAGCGGGACGTCGTCACCATGACCGGCAGGCAGCGTCTCGACATCCGGCCCGTCCGCGACCAGTCGACCTCCGCGGCGGTTGTCTTCGACGTCGGCGGTCCACTCGAGAGCGTGCCCCAGCCGCACGTGCTGCACGTCCCGGAGCCGCGCGATCCCTCCGTGCTCCGCGACTACCTCAACGAGCCGATGCTCGAGATGATCGCCGTGCACGAGGTCTTCCCCGGCCACTACCTGCACCACGAGGCCACATCCGGGCAAGCGGGCGAGATCCGCCGGTGTGTGCCCTGGTTCCCCGGGGCCACCGAGGGGTGGGCGCACTACACCGAGGAACTGGCCATCGAGCACGGCCTCGCCGAGGACCGTCCGCTCGTGGAGGTGGCCGCCCTGCGGTTCGCCCTGGAGGCCGCCACCCGACTGCTCGTCTTCCTCTCCGTCCACTCCGGACGGAGCAAGTTCGGCGCCGCCGCCGCCGAGGCCGCCTCGCTGTGCGCGTGGTCGCCGGAGCGGGCCGGCCGCGAGGTGCTGGCCGTGGCCGCCCAGCCGGCCGGCGCCATGTACACGCTCGGGAAGCTGCACATCCGGCGGTGGCGCGAGCTGAGCGGCGCCGGAGACTCGCCCGCCGGACTGAAGGCCTTCCACGACCGGCTGCTGAGTTGTGGCAGCGCGCCGCTCTCCACCGTGCGGCGCTACTGCCTCGACGGCAGAGAAGTTCCCACCGCATCCAGAACCGACTAAGGAGAATCCGTGACCGAGGTGACGGCCGAAGCCATGTCCGCCGAGGCATACCCCGCGGACTACTGGGTCACCATCCCCGGTGGACCGTTCATCATGGGTACCGACGAGCTCCGGGACGACGGCAAGCCGCGGTCGGCCGCGCCCGAGCACCGGGTCGACCTGGCCGAGTTCCGTATCGCCAAGAGCCCGGTCACCGTCCGGGAGTTCCGGGAGTTCGTCGAGGCGACGGGCTATGTGACCACCGCGGAGCAGTCGGGCAAGAGCTGGGTGTGGATCGGTGACCCCGCCGTCATCGTCCCGGACCAGGACTACCTCTGGAAGGAGATCGACGGCGCGAGCTGGCGCACGCCGCGCGGTGCGGACTCCACGCTGGAGGGCAAGGACGACCACCCGGTCACCCACGTCAGCTACTTCGACTGCGTCGCCTACTGCGACTGGTCCGGCACCCGGCTGCCCAACGAGGCCGAGTGGGAGAAGGCCGCGCGCGGCACCGACGGCCGCCTCTACCCGTGGGGCAACGAGGAGCCGACCGGCGAGCACTGCAACCACAGCATGGGCGTCGGCGACACCAGCCCCGTCGGTGCCTTCCCCAAGGCGGCCGGCCCGTACGGCGTCGAGGACATCGTGGGCAATGTGTGGGAGGTCATGTCCAACGGCTTCCACCGCTACCCCTTCGACGAGAGCAAGCCGCGGCGGGTCATCAAGACGCGGGCGGGCACGATCGAGCTCGGCGCGATCCGCGGCGGCTCCTTCTACAACAACTGTGACCCCCGAGGCTGTCTGGCCTGGGTACGGATCTACAACCTGCCCGACTACAGCTGCTATGACATGGGCTTCCGTGTCTGCGCCCGCTGAGCGAGGCGGAAGAGAGCACACGGAAGGCCAGGAGCAGGCCGTCCGGGTCGACAAGCCGTTGCTCGACCGTGTGGACGCACTGCTGCGCGATCTGCCCAAGACCCGGGTGGTGCGCCTGCCTCACCCGGGCATCCGGCTCTACGCCAAGATGGAGTCGGAGAACCGCACCGGAAGCGCCAAGGACCGTGCCGCGATCTGGATCCTCCGTGAGGCGGTGCGGCGCGGCGAGATCACCAGGAACACCACGGTGGTCGAATCGTCCTCCGGGAACTTCGCGCTGTCCCTCGCGACGTTCCTGAACGTGCTGAACATGCCGTTCGTGCCCGTCCTCGACCCCAACGTCAACGCGGCCACCGAACGGACCCTGCGACGGCTGTGCGCGCGGGTGGAGAAGGTCACGGAGCCGGACGGCACCGGCGGCTATCTCCTCAGCAGGCTCGCGCGGGTCGCCGAGCTGCGGGCGGAGCTGCCCGACGTGTACTGGCCGGACCAGTACACCAACCAGGACGGAGCGCGCGGCCACTACGAGCTGACCGCGGCGGAACTGCTCGCCGACGTCGGGCGGGTCGACTACTTGTTCGTGGGCGTAGGCACCGGCGCGACGATCAACGGGCTGTCGCACCGGCTCGGAGTGGAGCAGCCGGACGCCACCGTGGTGGCCGTCGACGTCGAGGGCTCGGCGATCTTCGGCGCCCCGCCGGCCCGCCGGCTCGTCCCGGGGCTCGGCTCCAGCATCCGGCCGTCGCTGGTCGACGCGTCGCGGATCGGCGAGGTCGTCGTGCTGTCCGAGCGGGACGAGGTGGCAGGCTGCCGCGCCCTGCTGCGTGACCACGGAATCTACGCGGGCGGATCCACCGGCTGCGTCTATGCCGCGATCGCCCGCCACTTCGAGGGACACAGCGGTCCGGAGCCGGTGGTGGCGTTCCTCTGCGCCGACAAGGGCGAGCCCTACGCGGACACGGTCTACGCGGACGACTGGGTTGCCGAGCACCTGACACCGGTCGCAACCAAGGGAGCAAGTGCGTGACGACGAGCGTGTGGACGGCTCCGCCCGCCGACGAGGCGGCGCTGGCCGACTGGCTGCGTGCCAGGGACCCGATCGAGCGGGCCACGGGCAGCGGGGGCTGGCACGTCTTCGGCTACCCGGAGGTCAAGGAGGTGCTGGCCCAGCACAGCGCGTTCTCCAGCGCCGTGGTGCGTCCGGTGCCCGACGACTCGCCGATGCGCCTGTACCGGACGGGCAACCTGACGTGGATGGACCCGCCCCGGCACCGGCAGCTGCGAGGGCTGGTGAGCCAGGTCTTCACGCCGCGCTACGTCGCCGGGCTCGAGGGGATGGTCCACGAGACCGTCGAGACGTTCCTCGGCCGGATCCGGGGCCGCGCCGAGGTGTCCTTCGTGCAGGAGTTCGCCTCACCGGTCGTGGCGACCGTCATCGCGCGGATGCTCGGCATCCCCGGCAACGGGCTCCGGCTGTTCCAGGAGTGGTCGAGGGCGCTGCTCGCGCTCGCCGACCCGGGCGCAGAGCGAAACGGCCTGCAGAACGTGCTCACCAAGACCCAGATCGCCGAGGCGTTCCTGCACCGGTTCATCGCCAAGCGGCGAGACGCGCCGGCCGACGACCTGACCAGCGGGCTCATCGCGGCCGAAGTGGACGGTGAGCGCCTCGGTGACGAGGAGATCGCCGGCCTGGTCGCCCTGCTCATGTCCACCGGACAGGCCGCGACCCTCACGCTCGTGAACTCGATGATCGTGCTCGCGCGGCACCCGGAGTCACTGGCCCTCCTGCGGGCTCGGCCCGAACTGCTCGACTCCGCCGTCGACGAGGTCTCGCGGTACCGGTCGGAGACCACCAGGGTGGACCGCAGAACCACCCGGGACGTCGTGGTCGCCGGGCAGGAGATACCCGCCGGCCAGACGGTGTCCGTGTGGATCGCGGCCGCCAACCGGGACCCGCGGGTCTTCGACCGTCCGGACGTCTTCGACATCGAGCGCTCGCCCAACCCGCACATCGCCTTCGGCCACGGCATCCACTACTGCCTCGGTGCGCCGCTCGCGCGGGTGGAGATCCGTGCCGCGATGCGCGGGCTGCTCGACACCACCGTGGACTTCGCGGTCGATCCGGCGGGCACGCGCCTGCTCGACCCGCGGCTCATGTTCGGCGCGAGTGAGGCGGCCGTTCGCTTCGACTGGAAGGAAGAGGGATGACGGGGTTCGCTCCCGGAGGACTGGTCGCACGGCTCGCGGAGCACGCCCGGCGCTCACCCGGGAAGGTGGCGTTGTCGGTCGCGCCCTTCGGCGGCGGTCCCCGAGTCGAGCTGTCCTACGCGGAGCTTCGCGCCCGGTCTCTCGCCGTCGCCCGTGCGCTCACGGTGAAGGTGCGGCCCGGCGCGCGCGTGCTGCTGCTGTTCCCGACGGCACCGGAATTCGCCCCCGCGTTCCTCGGCTGCCTGGCCGCGGGCGTGATCGCCGTGCCCGTGCCGCTGCCGATGGACGAGGGTGCGCGACGGCGTCTGCTGAACGTGGCGCGGGACTGTGACGTCTCGCTCGTCGTGTCGCCGTCGTTCGTGCGGGACCTGGTCACCGGGAGCGAGGACCCGGAACTGCGCGACTTCGCCGCGGCACACGACTGGCTGCTCGCCGACCGGATCGAGGCCACCGCCGACGACGACGGCGCCGAACTGCCGGTCGCGGCGGCCGAGGACATCGCCTTCCTCCAGTACACGTCGGGCTCCACCAGCACGCCGCGTGGCGTCGTCGTGTCCCACGGCGCGCTCATGCACAACGAGACGGCCATCCAGCGGTCGTTCGGCGTCACACGGGACTCCACGATCGTCAGCTGGCTGCCGCTGCACCACGACATGGGCCTCATCGGCGCGATGCTGCAACCGCTCCACGCCGGCGCCAAGGGCATCATCCTCGACCCGCTGTCGTTCCTGAGAAGCCCCGCGAGCTGGCTGAAGGTGATCAGCGACGAGCGTGCGGACATCAGCGGCGGGCCCAACTTCGCCTACGACCTGTGCGTCCGCAAGGTCACCGACGAGGAGAAGGCCGGACTCGACCTGTCCGCCTGGCGCGTGGCGTTCAACGGCGCGGCCCAGGTCTACCCGCGCACCCTGCGGGCTTTCACGGAAGCCTTCCGCGACACCGGATTCCGGCACGAGGCGCATCTGCCCTGCTACGGCCTCGCCGAGGCGACGCTGCTCGTGACGACCGGCGCACCCGCGGTCTCCCGGACGTTCGACGACGGCCGGGAGCTGACCGCCTACCGGATGCCCGACCACGCCGACGTGCGGGTGCTCGACCCCGACAGCGGCACCGGACTCGACGCCGGCCAGGTCGGCGAGATCGCCATCGCGAGTGGCAGCAATGGTGAGGGCTACTGGGGCGGGACGGCCTTCGGCACCTTCCTGCGCACCGGCGACCTCGGCTTCCGTGACGGAGACGAACTGTTCGTCGTGGGCCGCAGCAAGGACCTGATCGTCCAGCGCGGCCGCAACATCTACCCGGAGGACCTGGAGGCCGACGCCGGCATCTGTCACCAGGACGCGCGGCCCGGCCGGTGCGCTGTGTTCGGCGTCGACGAGGACGGCGACGAGGCGGTCGTGGTGTGCCAGGAGGTACAGGCGACGACCCCGCCCGCACGGTACGGCGAGATCGCCCGGCGAGTGCGGTCCACCCTGTCCCGCGTCCACGGCGTCACGGCACGCACCGTCCTGATCGTGCCGCCCGGCACGATCACCAAGACCTCCAGCGGCAAGGTCCAGCGGTACGCCGCACGGCAGCGCCACCTCGACGGCGAACTGCCCGTGCTGCTCGACGACACCCTCACCGGCCGCAGCTCCTCGCTCACCGAGCGCCTGGCCACCGACGCGCTGACGCCCGCGCTGTGCGCCCACATCGGGGACCTGCTCGGCCTGCCCGAGCCACCGCCGGCCGATTCGTCGCTCGCCGACCTGGGAGCCGACTCACTGACCGCCGTGCGCGTCCGCCAGGCCCTGGAGGACGCGCTCGGTGTCGAGCTGGCGCCGACGGCGGCGCTGCGGGCGGACTCGATCGCCGGTCTCGCCGCACTCGCCGAAGCGGCGACCGCGACGCCCCCGGCCGCCCCCGTCGACGGCGGGGACGACGGCTACGAACTGAACGCCTCCCAGCGCGCCCTGTGGTTCCTGCACCGTGCCTCGCCCGGCGGCGACTACAACGTGACCCGCGCGTTCCGGGTCACCGGGACCGTCGATCCCGACGCGTTCGGCACCGCGCTGACGGCCGTGGCCGCCCGCCATCCGAGTCTGCGTCTGGCGATCAGCACCCGTGACGGTGCCCCGCACGCCGAGGTGCGCGACCCGTCCGCCGTCGGCGTGGCGGTCGTGGACGCGAGGACCTGGCAGCCAGGGCGGGAAGCCGAGTGGTACCGCGACTTCGCGACCCGTCCGTTCGACCTGGCCACCGGAAGCCCGCTGCGGGCCGCGCTGCTGCGCCGGGACGCGGACTGGCTCTTCGTACTGTCGCTGCACCACCTCGTGTGCGACGTCTCGTCCTTCGCGATCGTCATGGCCGACCTGGCCGCCGAACTGTCCGGCGAGCCGCCCCTGTCCCGTGCGGTCCCCGCCCGGGGCCCGGCACGCGACCACAGCGACTTCTGGCGCGCCGAACTCGACGGCGAACTGCCCACGCTCACCCTGCCCGACCTCGGCTCGCCCGATCCCGGCGCACCCCGCGCGTCGCTCGCGTTCTCCGTGCCGGCCGCACCGCTGACCGCGTTCGCCCGCGAGCACGGGCTGACCCTGCACAACCTGCTGCTCGCCGCCTACCAGGTGCTGCTGCACCGCCTGTCCGGCCAGGCCGACCTGCTCGTGGGCGTCCCCACCGCGGGACGCACCGACAAGGCAGGTGCCGACTGGGTGGGCTACCTGGTCAACGTGGTGCCGGTCCGCTCGACCTACCGCGCCGAGGTGCCGTTCACCGAGTTCGCCGCAGTCACCCACCGCCGGTTCCTCGACGTGCTGGACCACGCGGAGCAGCCGCTGTCCGACATCGTGCGGCTGGTCAACCCCGACCGCGACACCGCGAAGGCCACGATCTTCCAGGCCATGTTCACCTGTTACACCGCGTCCCTGCCCGGCGCCGCGGCCGTCGTGACGGGTGACGAGAATGCCGCACTGCCCGCGGGCGCCGCCACCCTGCACGGCTACGCCGTCCCCGACCACACCACACAGTCCGACCTCGGTCTGAACGTGGCGGTACGGGACGACGTGCTGGACTTCCAGCTCCAGTACGACTCCGCCACGGTCTCCCGGGAGCAGGCCGAGCTGGTGGTGCGCACGCTGCCGACACTGCTCGCCGCCACCGGCGCGGGACAGACCGACCCGCTGCCGCTGCTGACCCCCGACGAGGCCGCGGTCCTCGTCGGTCGCGCCGTCGGCCCCGAGGTGCCGCGGCCGGAGAACTACCTCGACTCGTTCGAGCGATGGGCCGACCGCACCCCCGACAGCGTCGCGGTCGACGACGGCCGGGTGCGGTTGACCTACGCCGAGCTGGACGCCCGCGCCAACCATGCGGCCGCGCTGCTGCGGGCGGCCGGGGTGGGCACCGACCGTGCCGTGGTGATGAGCGCGGACCGGTCGGCCGACTACCTGGTCGCGCTGCTCGGCCTGCACAAGGCCGACGGCGCCTACGTACCCGTCAGCCCGCGCGAGGCGCCCCGGCGCGCCGAGGCGATGGTCGAGGCGGTCGGACCCGCCGCGATCATCGCCACCCCCTCCGGCCGCCATCTGTTCGGCGACCGCGAGGTGTTCGACCTCGCCGAGCTGGCCTCGGGCAGCAGCACCACCCGGCCGCCGCGGCTCTGCCACGACCACGCCACGTCGACGATCATCCACACCTCCGGCTCCACCGGCGTGCCGAAGGCGGCAGTCTCCACGAACTACGGCGTCACCAACCACATGTGGCAGATGGCCGAGCACTTCGGCCTCACCGAGCACGACTGCGTGGCCCAGACCGCGCCCGTGTCGTTCGACATCTCCGTGTGGCAGCTGCTGACCCCGCTGATGATCGGCGGCCGGGTGCGGATCGTGCCCGAGCCGGACTCCCAGTCGCCCGCGCGCCTGCTGGACGCCGTCTCGGACGGCGGCGTGACCATGCTCGAGCTGGTGCCGTCCAACATCGTGGCGCTGCTCGACGCCGGTCTCGCAGCGACACCGGGCGCGTTGCGCGTGATGCTGTCCACGGGGGAGATGCTGACGCACGACGTGCTGCGGCGCTGGGTGCGGGAGCTGCCCGGCATTCCCGTGCACAACGCCTACGGCCCGGCCGAGTGCACCGACGACGTCACCGCGGGGCTGTGCGCGGCAGGCCCGGACGCGCCGATGACCACATCGGTCGGCCGGCCGCTCGCCAACACCACCGTGTACGTCCTGGACGAGCACCTGCAGCCCGTACCGACCGGTGTCGTCGGCCTGCTGTACGTCGGCGGGGGAGCGGTCGGCCGAGGCTACCGCGGCAACCCGAAGCGCACCGCCGAGATGTTCGTGCCCGACCCGTACGCTGCCGTGCCCGGCGGGCGGTTGTACCGCACCGGTGACCTCGGCCGCGTGAACGCGGACGGCGACCTGGAGTTCCTCGGCCGCGCCGACACCCAGATCAAGATCCGCGGCCAGCGGATCGAGGTCGGCGAGGTCGAGGCCGCCCTGCGGCAGTGCCCCGGCGTCGTCGAGGCCGCGGTGAAGGTCCACACCGGACCGGCGGGTGCCTCGCTCGTCGGCTACGTGGCCCGTCCCGGCGGGCCGGACGGCCCGGCGACGGTGCTGGACCTCGACGAGGACGAGCGGTTCCGCGCGGTGCTCGCCGAACTGCTGCCCCGGCACATGATCCCGACGATCATCGCCGCGATCGGCAGCCTGCCCCGGTCCAAGAACGGGAAGGTCGACTACCGGTCGCTGCGGTTCGCGGCCCCGGCGAGCACGCGCGCGGCGACCGAACTGGACGACCCCCTCGCCGTGACCGTCCGGTCGCTCTGGGCGGATCTGCTGGAACGGGACACGGTCGGCTGGGACGACAGCTTCTTCCAGCTGGGCGGCCACTCACTGCTCGCCCTCGCCATGATCGACCGGATCAACGCACTGCTCGGCGTGCGGCTCGCCGTCGACGTCGTGTTCGCCCATCCGCGCCTGCGCGACTTCGTCGCCGCCGTGCGCGTGGCCGACCCGGCGACCGCGCACAGCGCACCGGAGCGCACCCCTGCCGATGCGACCCGGCCGGTGCCCGCGAGCGCCGCCCAGCAACGGTTCTGGTTCCTGCGGGAGATCGACCCGGGCCGGCCGACGTACAACATGCCCGGTGTGCTGCGGATGCGCGGCGAGCTGGACGAGGAGGCGCTGGAGTCGGCGCTGCGCGCGACACTGACCGCACATCCCGTGCTGCTGGCCAGGTTCGCCACCGACGGCGGCGAACTGACCTGGACCGCGCGACCGGCCGGGGAGTTCGAGCTGGCCCGCCTGGACCTGCGCGGTCCGGTGGCCGAACTGGGCGACGAGGTGTTCGACCGGCTTGTCGCCGACGAGGCCGCGGTGGTCGCCGACCTGCGGCGGGAACTGCCGTTCCGCGCCCTGCTCGCCCGGCTCGGGGAACGCGACTGGGGCCTGTTCGTCAACATCGACCACATCGTCTGCGACGGCTGGTCCCTCACGGTGTTCCTGAACGACCTCGCCGACCGCTACAACCGGCTGACGCCGCGAGCGGCCGGATACGGCTTCGCGGACTACTGCCACGACGAACGGTCGTGGTGGGACAACCGCGACCGCGGCGAACTGGCCGCCCTGTGGCAGGACGTCGTCGGCCGCCCGGCGGCGAGGTCCCCGCTCCCGGACCGGGCCGCGCCCCCCGCTCCGGACGAGGAGGAGGCCGGCAAGCACACCGACCGGCTCGACGCCGAACTGTCCGGGGCCGTGCGCGACCTGGCCGGCCGTACCGGCGTCACCCCGTACATGGTGTTCGCGACCGCGCTGGCCGCGCTCACCCACGGCGGATCGGACGAGCGGGAGCTGGTCATGCTCGGCACGCTCATCGCCCAGCGCGACCGGCCGGAGTGGCGTCAGGTCGTGGGCCCGCTGCTGAATGTCTCGGTCCTGGCCGTGGACCTGTCCCCGGCCGACCCGGTGACCGACGCCCTGGCCGCCGTCCGCACGGGCGCGTTGCGCGCCTACCGGAGCGCGGACGTGCCGTTCCAGGAGCTGGTGCCGCTGCTGACTCCGACACCGGACGGCGACGGGTCGCCGTTCGACGTGATGCTCGTGATGCAGCCGCCCGGCAAGGCGGTCGAGCTGGCCGGCCTGGAGGTGGAGACGACCGACCTGGACTCCGTGGCCGCCCCGTACCCGCTGCTCATCGACATCGAGGAGCGGGCCGGCGGCTACCAGGTGTCCTACCGCTACCGGACGAGCAGATTCGACGCGGCCGGCATCACACGGCTCGCCCGCCGGGTGCACGACGCGGTCCGCGCGCTGGTCTCGGCCGACGCCGCACCGCTCGCCGAGCTGGTGCCCGGGAGCAACGCGGTGGAAAGGAGCGGATCATGACCGATCCCGTTGTGCGTCCCGTGCTGTCGCGGTTCGCCCGGTGTCACGAGGAGAACCCCGGCGCACCCGCCGTGGTGGCCGACGGCGTCACCATCGGCTACGCCGAGCTGGACGCCGTGGCCCGCGGGCACGCGGCGGCGTTGCGGGCCGCCGGTGCCGGACGCGAGACCGTCGTGGCGCTGGTCGCCGACCGAGGTCCCGGCTATGTCGCGATGATGGTCGGGGTGCTGCTCGCCGGTGCCGCGTTCGTCCCCGTGGAGCCGAGCGTGCCGGTGCGGCGCGCGCACGGGATGTGCGCCGCGGCCGGCGTACGGGCCCTGCTCGTGGCACCGGGGCACGAGGAGTTCGCCGCCGAGATCTCGGCCGGGCTCGATCCGGCGCCGCAGGTGCTCGTCGCCGCGGAACGGCCCGCCGAGCGGATGCCGGTGCCGGACCGGCCGAGGGACGGGCTCGCCTATGTGATCTTCACGTCCGGGTCGACCGGCACCCCCAAGGGAGCGATGGTCGCCGACGGCGGTATGGACAACCACATCGCGGCCAAGATCGCGGACCTCGCTCTGGGCCCGGCCGACGCCGTCGGCCTCACCGCGCCGTTGTCGTTCGACATCTCGGTGTGGCAGACGCTCACCGCGCTCACCGTCGGCGCCCGGGTGGCGGTCGCCTCGCCGCGCAACATCGCCGAACCCGCGGAGCTGGTGGCGTGGGTCCGCAAGCACGGGGTGACCGTCCTCGAGATCGTCCCGTCGTTCCTCGCCGTGCTCACCGCACAGCTCGACGACGACCTCAGGGCAGGACTCTCGTCGCTGCGTTACCTCATCGCCACCGGGAGGCGCTGCCCGGCGCGGTCGCGCGCCGGTGGTACGAGCACTGCCCGGACATCCCGATCGTCAACGCCTACGGCCCGACCGAGTGCTCCGACGACGTCACCCACCACGTGGTGACCGCGGCCGAGAGCGCCGCGCGGGCGTGGCCGTCGATCGGCCGGGAGATCCTCAACACCCGGCTGTACGTGGTGGACACGGACGGCCGCGAGGTGCCGACCGGCACCGAGGGAGAGCTGCTGGTCGGCGGCGACGGTGTCGGCCGCGGCTACATCGCAGACCCGGTGCGCACGGCGCTCGCGTTCGTACCGGACCATCTGTCCGGCACGCCGGGCACGCGGCTGTACCGCACCGCGGACCGCGCGAGCCGCGCCGCCGACGGCACGATCGACTTCCACGGCCGCCGCGACCGGCAGGTGAAGATCCGCGGCCACCGTGTCGAACTGGGCGACGTGGAAGCCGAGTTGCTGCGTGTCCCCGAGGTGCGGTCGGCGGCCTGCGTGTACACCGCGGGCCGGCTGCGGGCGTTCGTGACGCTGAACGCCGAGACCGATGTGCTCTCCGCGCTGCGGTCCGCCGCCCCGCAGTACCTCGTGCCGCACGAGGTCACCGTGCTCGACCGGCTGCCGGTCAACACCTCCGGAAAGATCGACTACCGGTCGCTGGAGGGCCCGCGCGCCGAGGACACCGGGCCGGCCCCGGCCACGGCCACCACCCTGGACGCGGTGTGCGCCCTGGTGGCCGAGACGCTGGGCACGGCCTCGACCGCCCCGGACGACGACTTCTTCATCTCGGGCGGCGACTCCCTGCTGGCGATGACCCTGGTGTCCGCCGCGCGCACCCGGTTCGGCGCGGAGGGCACCTCGCTGCGGGCGTTCCTGTCCCGGCCCACCCCGCGCGGCCTCCTCGCCGCGATCGAGGCCGCGGAACCCGCCGCCCCACAGGAGGAGGCGCGGCCGTCCGGCGCACTGTCCTCCGGCCAGGAACGGCTGTGGTTCTTCGAGCAGTTGCACCGCAACAAGGCGCCCAACCTGCTGATCCTCTCGCTCGACCTGCGCGGGCGGCTCGATCTGGACGCGCTGCGCCACGCCCTGGCCGCGGTCGCCGCCCGGCACGAGCCGCTGCGCACCGTCTTCACCCAGGAGCGCGGTGTCCCCAAGGCCGTCGTATGGCCCAAGGCCGAGATGGTCCTGGAGACGGGCACGCCCGGCGACTTCGAGATCTCCGCTCGCACCCCCGAACCGCCCCTGACGACGGTCCGGTTGGAGCGTGTCGCCGACGACCACCATGTCCTCACGTTCGCCCTGCACCACCTCGTCGCCGACGGCTGGTCCCTGGAAGTGCTCAAGCGCGACATCGCCGAGTACTACGAGCGGTGGCTCGCCGGCGGCACCGACGTGTCGCTGCCGCGCACCTCGTTCTCGCGGTACGTCGACGCGGAACGGGCCTGGCTGGCGGGACCGGAGGCCGAGGAGTGCACGCGGTACTGGACCGGGCAGCTGGACGGCGCGCCACCGGCGATCGACCTGCCGCTGGACCGCCCGCGGCCCGCCAAGCCGGCTTTCGTCACCGACCACGTGGTGATCCAGCTCACGGAGGCGGAGACCAGTGCGCTCGCCGCGACGGCCCGAGCCCACGGTGCGACCCCGTTCATGGCGGTGCTCGCCGCCTCGTACGTGGTGCTGCGGGACGCGGCCTCAGCCACCGACCTGGTGCTCGGCATCGACTCGGTCAACCGCTCCTGGCCGGGCAGCGAGGAACTGATCGGCACGTTCGTCAACCAGCTGCCGGTCCGGCTCGCGCCGGGCGCCGCACCGACGTTCGGCGAGTTGCTCGACCTGACCAGGCGGCAGGTGCTCGGCGCGCAGGAGCACGACCGGCTGCCGTTCCACAAGCTCGTCGCGGCCGTGAACCCGCCGCGCAAGGCCGGCCGGTTCCCGCTGTTCCAGGTCAAGATCACCCACCAGGGCGCATGGCGTACCGGTGTGTCGCTCCCGGACCTGGAGGTCGAGCCGCGCGAGCTGGCGGACCCCGTGATGGATCTGGATCTGATGATCGACGTCTCCGGTGAGACCGGCCGGCTGCGCCTGGAGGTCCTGTTCTGGCCGGAGGTGCTCGACACCGCCACGGTCACCGGCTGGGCCCGGGCGCTGGCCGACGTACTGCGGACCGGCGCGGCGAACCCCGACGCGGTACCGGCTGCTGACGAGAGGTGAAGAGGTTGTCGACTGAGGATCAGGTCGCCGCGGTCTGGCGTGAACTGCTGGAGCTGGACACGGTTCCCGTGGACGAGGACTTCTTCGCACTGGGCGGCCACTCGATGCTCGCCGTTCAGGTGCTCCACCGGCTCACCGAACTGACCGGCCTGGAGCTGGAATTGGAGGACTTCTTCGAGCTGGGAACGGTCGCCGAGGTCGCCGCCGAGCTGGACCGCCTCCGGGCCGCCCGGCCCGCCGCCGAGCCGGTCTTCGAGGGAGAGCTGTGACCGCGCGGGACGTACTGCGACGCCTGGACGACCTCGGTGTGACGCTCACGCTCGCCGACGGCCGCATCCGCTACCGCGGCCAGGGCGAGGCGCTGCCGCCCGAACTGCTGGCGACGATGAAGCGCCATCGCGACGAACTGGCCGACCTGGTCGGCCGGCGCGAAGGGCTGGCCTGGCCCCCGGTGCCCGCGGGGGACACCGGGCCGCTGACCGCCGCCCAGCGGTCGCTGTGGGCCACCACGTACTTCGCCGAGGACGGCACCTACAACCTGTGTGCGGCGCTGCGACTGCGCGGCCCGCTCGACAGGGACGTGTTCGTCGCGGCGCTGCGGGACATCCACGAGCGGCACCCCTCGCTGCGCACCGCCTTCCCGGTGACGGGCGGCGAGCCGCGCCAGCGCGTCCTGCCCTCGGTGGAACCCCCGCTCACGGTGGTCGAGGCGGCCGGCCTCGACGCGTGCGTGGCCGAGTGCGCGCGGCTCGCCGACCGGCCCCTGGCCCTGGACACCGAACCCCCGGTGGCGATGCGCTTGTTCCGGCTGGCGGAGGAGGACCACGTCTTCTTCGTCGTGCTCCACCACGTCATCGCCGACGGCCCGTCGTTCGGCCCGCTCCTCGACGACCTGGCGAGTTGCTACGCGAGCCGGGCCGCGGGAGAGGCACCACCGCCCGCAGCCGGTTCGATCACCATGATCGACTACGCTCGCTGGGAGGCCGACCGCCTCGCCTACGCCGATCTGGCCGCCACCCGCCGCTACTGGCGCGAACGGCTCGACGACGCGTCGCTGGGCGCGCTTCCGCTGCCTCCGCCGCGCGACGACGCGAACGCCGAGCGCGGCCACGCTCACCGCGTCGTCGTGCCGGCCGACGTCACCGTCGCCCTGCGGCGGCTCGCCGAGAAGACCCGGGCGAGCCTCTTCACCGTCGTCTCCACCGGGATCGCGGTCGCGTTGTCCCGGTACACCGGCCGCGACGACCTCGTGGTCGGCATGCCGACCTCCCGTCGCGACCGCGCCGGCCTCGACCGGGTCGTGGGCCTGCTGCTCGACATGGTGCCCGTACGCCTGGACGCCGGCGGCGCCCCGTTCGGCGACCTCGTCCGGCGGACCAGGACGGCCGTACTCGGCGCCGTCCGCAACGCCCCCGTGCCGGACGACGTCGCGGGCTCCCGCGCCTCGTTCAACATCATCGTCACGGACCTCGGCGCCACGCCGCCCGAACCAAAGTTCCCGGGCCTGGTGATCGAGCACGTCGAGGTGGAGCAGGTCGGTGCCAAGTACGACCTGAACTTCCTGGTCCGCGACGACGGCGACGCCCTCACCGTGGACCTCGAGTACGACCGGCGTGCCCTGGCCGACGCGGACGCCGCCGCCATCGGCGCCACCACGGTCGCCGTGCTCACCGCCGCCGCCGCCGACCCCGGCGCCCCGGTCACCCGGCTCGCCGTCGGCCCGTTCGGCGTTGCCGCGCCCGGTGCCGTCGCCCGGCCCGACCGGGTGCCGCGCGCCGACGAGTCCCTCACCGGACGGCTCGTGGAGATCGCCCGGACCCGCGCGGACGCGGTGGCCGTCACCGCACCTGACGGCGATCTGTCCTACGCGGACCTGCGGACGCGGGTCGAGGCGACCGCGGGCGGATTGCGCGCCGACGGTGTCGGGGCCGGGGACGTCGTCGCCGTCTCGCTGCCGCGCGGTCTCGACCTCGTCGTCGCCATCCTCGGCGTGATGGCCTCGGGCGGGGCCGTCCTCGTCCTCCATGAGTCCTGGCCGACGGCACGCGTGACCGACGTACTGAAGGACTCCGGCGCCCGGCTCACCATCACCGAGGACGACATCGTGCCGGGGAGGCGTGCCACCCTCGCCGAACTCGCCGCACGCCGGGCCCCGCTCGCCCCCGTGCCCGCGCACGCCCCCGCCTACGTGATCTACACCTCCGGATCCACCGGCCGGCCCAAGGGCGTGCGGGTCACGCACCACAATGTGCTCAGCCTGCTCGACGCGACCGCGGACGGGTACGGCTTCGGCCCGGACGACGTGTGGACCCTCTTCCACGCCTGCTCGTTCGACGTGTCCATGTACGAGATGTTCGGCTGCCTGCTGCACGGCGGGCGGCTCGTCGTGGTCCCGCGGCTGACGACGTGGGAGCCGCAGGAGTTCGCCGAGTTGTGCGCCCGCGAGCGGGTGACCGTGCTCAGCCAGACGCCGTCCGCGCTCACCGTCATGCTCCCCGAGCTCGCCGCCCGCCCCGACTCCACCGAGCACCTCCGCTACGTGCTGTTCGCGGGAGAGGCACTGGACCGGCGGCTGGTCGAGCGCTGGTACGCCGAGATCGGGGACCGCACCCGGCTCGTGAACATGTACGGGATCACCGAGACCACGGTGCACGCCTCATGGCGGTGGCTGCGCCCCGACGACGTCCGCACGGCCGAGTCGGACATCGGGACACCGCTGCCCGGCACCGCGCTGCACGTGCTGCACGACGACGGAACCCCGGTCGCCGACCGGTGCGTCGGTGAGATCTACGTCGGCGGTCCGCAGGTGAGCGACGGCTATGCCGGCCGGCCCCGGGAGACCGCGCTGCGATTCCTGCCGGACCCCTTCAGCCGCGTACCGGGCGCCCGTATGTACCGCTCCGGCGATCTCGCGCGGCGCAACGGCGACACCCTGGCCTACCTCGGCCGTCGCGACCGGCAGGTCCAGGTCAACGGCTTCCGGGTGGAACTGGCCGAGATCGAGGGCGCCCTCTCGGCCCAGCCCGGCGTCGCCGCGGCCGGCGCGGCCGTCACCACGGACGACAGCGGCGCACACCTCGTCGCCGTGGTCGTCCCGGCCGCCGATGCCGTGCCCGAACCGGCGGGACTGCTCGCCGCGGTGCGTTCCACGCTGCCCCGCTACATGGTGCCGCGCACCGTCGCGCTGGTGGACGCACTGCCGCTGACCACGAACGGAAAGCTCGACCGCGCGGCCGTCGTCGCCGCCACCATCCCGACGACCGCGCGGCCGGCCGACGGCGGCGCCGCCGCCCCCACCGGCCCACGCGAGGCCGCGCTTCTCGACGTGTTCCGCGACGTGCTCGCCGATCCCTCCGTCACCACCGGCACCGACTTCTTCGACGGCGGCGGTGACTCCATGCGCGCCATCCGGCTGGTCAGCCTCGCGAAGGACCGGGGGCTGGGCCTGACCGTGCAGGACGTCTACGCCGCGCCCACGGTCACCGCGCTCGCGGCGCGGGCCGGTGACGCGGGGGACTTCGCCGCCGGACGCGAGCCGTTCGCGTTGCTCCCGGCGGGCGGCACGTTCCCGCCGGACGTCGTCGACGCGTTCCCGATGACCGCTCTGCAGTCCGGGATGATCTACCACCAGGAGATGGCGCCCGGCGCCCGCATCTACCACATCATGCTCAGCTACCGGGTACGCGGCGAGATGCACCCGGCAGCGTTCCGCGCGGCCGTGCAGGCCGTCACCGACGCGCATCCCGTGCTGCGCACCAGCTTCGACCTCGCCAACCCGCTGGGCCCGGTGCAGCGGGTGCACACCGGCATCACCGCGCCGATCGAGTTCGAGGACCTCACCCGGCTCGGCGACGACGAGCAGCGGGAACGGATCCGGCAGGTCGTGGCGCGCGAGACCGCCACCGACTTCGACCTGTCCGCGCCGCCGCTGTTCCGGCTCGTCGTGCTCACCACGTCCGCGGCGGACTACCAGCTGATCTTCACCCACCACCACGCGATCCTCGACGGCTGGTCGGTGAACATCTTCTTCGAGGATCTGCTCACCCAGTACCGCGCGCTGCTCACCGCGGGCACGGCGGCACCGCTGCCGCGTCCGCGCACCGCCTTCGGTGACTACGTGGCACTGGAACGGTCCGCCGCCGCCGACGAGGGACACCGGGAGTTCTGGGTGGCACGGGGGGCCACACCGGCGCGGCTGGTCGCCCCGGAACGCTCGGGCACGCCCGTGATGCGCCAGCACCATGTGCCCTTCACAGGACAGCTCGACGCGCTGCGGGCCACCGCCGCCGGGCTGGGCGTGCCGGTGAAGGCCCTGCTGTGCGCGTCGCATCTGCGGGTCGTGTCGTGGCTGACCGGCTCGGACGACGTGGCCACCAGCATGGTGGTCGCGTGCCGGCCGGAGACCCAGGACTCCGACCGCGTTCTCGGCCTGTTCCTCAACCAGCTGCCGCTGCGGGTCGCGCTCGCCGGACGGACGTGGGCGGAACTGGCGGTGTGCGCGCACGAGGAGGAACAGGCGATGATGCGGCACCGTTGGTACCCGAACGCCGCGATCCAGGCCGCCCACGGCGCGGAGCCGATGTTCGACTCCGGCTTCAACTTCACCGACTACCACAACACCCGCCGGCTGGTCGGCGACGGCGTCCTGGAACTGCTCGACTCGGACGAACTCGAGTCCACCCACTACGCCTACAGCTCGGCCTTCACCGTCGACGTCCGCACCAACGAGCTACGGCTGCTGATGGAGTACGACGCCTCGGCGCTGCCGGAGAGCACGCTGGTGCTGGCGGCGGAGGCGCACCGCAGGGTGCTCGCCGCGGTCACCGCCGACCCCGGGCGTCCCCTCCGCGACACCCCGCTGCCCGGCATCGCCGACCTGGCCCGGCTGATGGAGTCCGGCCGGCCCCCGGCTCCGGTCGCTCAGGTTCCGGTGGCTCAGGTTTCGGTGGCTCAGGTTCCGGTCGCCCCGGCGCAGGCCGCCCCCGCCGCGGCCCCCACTCCGTCGGGCTCGCCGCTGGAGGCGAGCGTCCGCGAGGTGTGGACCGAGGTCCTGGGCCTCACGGACCTCGACAGGACGACGTCGTTCTTCGACGCGGGCGGTGACTCGCTCACCGCCATGCAGGTGGTCAGCCGGCTCCGTGCCCGCCACGGCTCCCTGGCGATGCGGACCTTCATGGCGGCGCCCACGATCGCCGGTCTGGCCGGCGCCCTCGGCGGCGCCGCGCCGGCTCCCTCGACCGTGCTGCCGGCCCCGGCCCCGGCCCCGTCCATGACGGCGACCCGTCATCCGCTCTCCCTCGCCCAGCGCCAGATGTGGGAGATCGCCGCCCGGCTCCCCGGCGTCGGCCTGTTCGGCATGGCGGGCGCGCTGCGCGCCGACGGCCCGCTCGACCTGGAACTCCTCCAGCGGACCTTCGCCGAGCTGGCGACCCGGCACGAGGCGCTGCGCACCCGGATCGAGGACACGGACGACGGTCCCGTCCAGGTCGTCGAGCCCCATGTCACGATCACTGTCGCCGTCGAGGACCTCACCACCGACGAGCACCCGGAGCGCCGCTGCGAGAAGCTCATGGCCGCTGCCGCACGGGAGCCGCTGCCCCTCGACCGGGCGCCCCTGCTGCGCGTCGTCGCGCACCGGCTCGCCGCCGACCAGCACGTGATCTTCGTGAACATCCATCACATCGTGTGCGACGGATGGTCGCTCACGCTGCTGCTGTCCGAGGCCGAACGGATCTACCGGGAGCTGGCGACCGACGGCGCGCCCGCGCTCCGGCCGATCCCGCGCGGCAGCGGCCGGCTCGCCGAGGAGCGGGCCGACTGGCTCACCACCGCGGAGGCGGCGCGGCAGCGGGCGTTCTGGCTCGACCGGCTCGGCCCGCCGTGGCCGGCGCTCGCCGACGGCCCCGACAGCCGCTTCGCCGCGCTCGGCACCGCGTCGTTCGTGCGACGTCTGCGGTCGGCGTCGACCAGGGCGACGCTCCCGGCCGACGACCTGCGAACCGTCCGCGCCGCCGCGCGCGGGCACGGCATGACCGATTTCATGCTGGTGCTGGCCGCGTACGCGGCGACGCTGCGAGCGTGGAGCGGCCAGAGCGACATCCGCGTCGCCACCATGCTCGCCAACCGCGTCGAGCCAGGCCTGGACGAGGTCGTCGGGCTCGTCGCCAACACGGTCGTGCTGCGCATGCGGCTCGACGACGCCGATCCGGTCGCGGTCAGCCGGCAGGCCCGCGAGGTCTGCGTCGCCGCCCTCGACAACCAGGAGCTGCCCTTCGAGGAGGTGCTCGCCGAGATCCGTGAGCGGCAGCCGGACGCCGGCCCGGTGTTCGAGGCGATGCTCGTGGCGCAGGAGGAGACCGCCTCCGTCACCCCCGGCGAGGGCCTCGTCTTCGCGCCGTACCGGTCCGAACGCGATGTGCTCGGCGCCCGGGTCGTGGCCACGGCGTCCGACTTCGTCCTGGGCATCGCGCCCGTCGCCGGTGAGCTGCTGTTCGAGCTGCGCTACAAGCCGGCGACCACGTCCGAGGAGCTGGCCACCGAGCTGCTCGGCGCGGTCGTGACCGCCGTGCGTGCCACCGCGACAGCCCTCCTGGAGACCACGTGACGGCGTGCCCCGCCCACCGTCCGCGCCTGCGCCGGCTGTGGCGGCTGCCCACGGCGCGGGTGGTAGGAGCCGCGAGCGTGGTCACGGTGGCGCTCGCGGCCGGTCTGCTCGCCTGGCCGTGGGCGCCGGTGGCCGTGGCCGTCGCGGGTGCGGCCGGCATCGCCGGCTACGCGTACCGCCACCGCGGCCGGATCGGACTCGAGCACCGGATGCTGCGGGCCCTCAGGGATTCGGCGCCGGGCTGCCCCGATGACGCCGACGTGCCGGGGCTGACCGCACCGGTGCGGGCCGAGAGCGGTGACGACGGCGTCACCCGTATCACCGCGCAGACCTACCTCGACGCGGTCCGCGCCCTCGGCCACGCGATGGGCCGTGACCGCGGCTTTCAGCTGGACCTCATGCGGCGCACCGGAAGCGGCCGGCTCGCCGAGGTGTGGGGCCGCGCCGCCCTGACGTCGGACACCGAGTACCGCCGGCTCGGGCTCGCCGCGGCCGCCCGTACCGCGACCGAGCGGCTCGCCGAGCCGGAGCGCGAGCTGCTGACCGCGTTCGCCGACGGCGTCAACGCCGCCTTCGCGCAGGCGACTCCCTTCGAGTGCCGGTTCCTGTCCTACCGGCCGCGGCCCTGGCGGGCGGAGGACAGCGTGCTCACCTCGCTCCTGCTCTTCCACTCGCTGTCCTGGAACGAGCAGGCCAAGCGGGCGGAAGCGGTCGTGCGCCGCGCACTGCCGGCACCCGTCGCCGACTTCCTCCTGCCCGGCAGTGGTACTCCGGCCCTGCCCCCCGATCTGGCCCGCCACCGTGGCGAGGCGGGTGCGGACGGCCTGGTCGCGCTCGACCGCGCCGTCCCCGGATCCAACTGCTGGATCGCCCCGGGGGACGAGCCGCTGCTCGCCTGCGACCTGCATCTGGCACTCGGTCTGCCCAACGTTCTCTACGAGGTCGACGTGGCCTGGCCCGGCACCCGGCTGCGCGGCCTCGCCGTCCCCGGTCTGCCGGTCGTGCTCACCGGCACCAACGGGCGGATCGCCTGGGGTGTCACGAACCTCACCGCCGACGTGCTCGACCTGGTGCCCGCCGGCACCGACGGCCTGCGGACCAGGACGGAGCACATCCGGGTGCGAGGCCGGCAACCGGTCACCGTGGACATCACCACCGACGGCACGCTGCCCGTGTCGCGGACCCCGCTGTGCGGCGAACAGGTCGCGGTCCGCTGGACGGGCCACGACCCCCGAGCCGCCGACCTCCGGTTCCACCGCCTCGCCCACGCCACCGATCTCGAAGAGGCCGTCTCGGTACTCGACGACGCACACGGCGTCGCCCTCAACGTCCTCGTCACGGACGGGGAGCGGAGGGCGCACCTGGCCACAGGGCTGCTGCCCCGCCGTCCGGCCGGCGGCTCTCGCACAGAACCCGCCGACGGCCACCTCAGCGGCCCGGAACGGCCGCGGATCGTGGACCCCGCCGACGGCGTTCTCGTCTCCGCCAACGACGCCGCCCTGCCCGAGGAGGAGTTCCGGATCGGCCTCGACCTCGACCCCGGCCATCGGGCCCGCCGCATCCGTACGGTCCTCGGCTCGGCCGAACGGCACGACGCGGCCGGCATGCACGCGCTGCAGCACGACATCACCGCCGACCTGTACCGGCCCTACCGGGACCTCGCGGTCGCCGCGCTGCGGCCCACGGACCCCGTCCGGACCCTGCTGGAGGAGTGGGACGGCACGGCCGCGACCGACTCGCGCGCCTTCGGCGTCCTGGTGC
Source organism: Streptomyces sp. CA-179760 (assembly GCF_050937045.1). Taxonomy (NCBI): domain Bacteria; kingdom Bacillati; phylum Actinomycetota; class Actinomycetes; order Kitasatosporales; family Streptomycetaceae; genus Streptomyces; species Streptomyces sp. CA-179760. The sequence continues at coordinate 3,556,010 of NZ_JBNJLZ010000001.1, read as the reverse complement.
GGCTGCGCGAGGAACTCGCCCAGCGGGTCCTCACCCCGTACCTCGTCGCCTGCCGCGAGCACGAACCCACGTTCCGCTTCCCGTTCCGTGACCTCGACCGACCGCTGCTCGCGATCCTGGACGCCCGCGACCGCGCGTTGCTGCCCGCGGGGACCACCGACGTGGACGCCTTCGTCGCCGCGTGCGTGCGGGCGGTGGTGCGTGAACGCCCGGCGAAGTGGGGGCGCTTGAACCGGGTCGGCCTCGGACACCCGGTCACCGCGCTCGTGCCGTGGGCGAACGCCGTGCTCGGCATCGGCCCACGTCCGCAAGCCGGGATGCTGCACAGCGTCCGTACGGCCGTCCCGGGGTTCGGCGCGGCCGGGCGGGTCGTGGTCACCGCCGGCGGCCTCGTCACCGCCGAGCTTCCGGCCGGCCAGTCCGGGCACCCGCTCAGCCCCCACTACGCGGACCGGCATGTCCGCTGGGCGAGTCTGCCCTCGCCCCCGCCCCGCGCACGCCCGGCCGGCTGCGGATACGAACTCCGCCCTGGCCGGACCGCCGACGTGCTCGACGGCAGTGCGGCGGAGAGCCGATGAGGGCGGTCGCTGACGCTCGCGGCCGGTTCCTAGGAGCCGGCTTCCGCCACCTCGCCGAAGTCCCGGCGGAACTCGGCGAGCAGCGCCTGGGGCGCGGAAAGGAATTCGAAGTGCCCGCCGCTCAGTTCGACGAAACGGTGATCGGCGGAGGTGTCCTGCCAACCGCCCATGAGCTTCGAGGGGATCTCGGGGTCCTCGCTCCAGCCGATCGAGGTGATTCCCGCGGGAATGGTGATGGGGCCGGGAGCGTAGCGCTTGTTGGCCTCGATGTCGTCGACGAGCACTTCGAGCCCCGTCTCGACGAGCGGTCCGCTCGGCTCACCGCCGAGGTTGGTGATGATGTGCTCGAGCTCGGTGCGCAGTCCGTCCCTGTCCAGCTCCAGCAGCCGTCCGTACGGTCCGTCGTGCGGCGCCACCTGCGCCGAGACGAAGACCCTGGTCGGCAACGGAAGTCCGGCCGCGGCGAGTTGCCGGGTCACCTCCACGCCGGGGAGCGCGCCACCGCAGTGCCCGAAGAACGCGAACGGCCTGTCCAGGTAGGGCCGCAGGTACTCGATGAGCCCCTGCGCCATGTTCTCGTACGTCCCGTAGTGCGGGTCGGCGATCCGGTTCTGCCGCGCGGGCGGCTGGATCAGGCAGACGTCTATCGCGCCGATGCGGCGCGGCCACCCCTGATACATCGAGGCCCCGCAGCCTGAATAGGGGAACAGGAAAAGGCGGGCCGGAGCGTCCGGATCAGGTCGGCGCAGCAGCCAACGCGGAGGCTTCTTCGGGCGAGACCGCGGATCGCTCATGCGGACGACCGTAAGCGAGTCGACTGACCACTTCAAGGTTTTAAATTTCCTTGCCCCGTACGGAGAAAGGATGTATTCATGCAGAACTCCTCCACGCTGCTGCGGTATCTCGACGGTGCGACCGTCGCGTCGTTGTGCGCGCGGATCGACCCGCTCGAAGTCGTCACCGAGGCGTTCCTCGGCGTTCGGGCCGGCCGCTCGGGAGTGGCCGCGGAGGCGGCCCTGCGCTGGACCGCCCCGGACGGAACCGAGGCCCGCAGCCTCATCCTGCCCGCCCGCCACGAGGGCGCGTACGGATGCAAGATCATCAATGCCTGTCTCGGCAACGTGAACCGCGACCTGCCCCGGGCCGCCGGCCTGATCCTGTTGTACGACCGGGAGACCGCCGCGCCGGTGTGCGTCATGGAGGGCGCGCACATCAGCGCCCTGCGCACCGCCGCGGTCTCCGTGGCGGCGTTGCGCGCCGTGCGCCCCCTGTCCACGGTGGACCGGGTGGCCGTGCTGGGGTGCGGCCGTCAGGCGCGCACACATCTGGATCTGCTGGCCGAGCACGGCGCGGTGAAGTCGGTGATCGCACATGACCTCTCGCCCTCCCGGGCCACGGCCTTCGCCGAGGAACTGCGCGCGGCGCTCCCGGAGATCGAGGTCGAGACCGTCGACGGACCGGAAGCGGCGGTCCGTTCGGCCCCGGTCGTACTGGCCACCACGACGACCACGACCTCCTACGTTCCGCTGGCCTGGCTGCCGGAGGGCTCCGTCTTCCTCAACGTGTCCCTGGACGACGCCGCCGAGGACGTCCTGCTGGGCGCCGAGCACCTGTTCGTCGACGACTGGCACCTGGTCAGCGAGGACGACACCCGGCTCCTGGGCCGCCTGGCCAGGTCCGGCCGCGCCACCGCCCCGGGAACCACCGTCCCGGGCGCCCGACAGGTGGACGCGGACCTCGCCACGCTCCTGTCCGGTGCCTACAACCGCCCGATCACCGCCACCGACCGGACGGTCATCAACCCCTTCGGCATGGGCGTCCACGACGTGGCCCTCGCGACCCGCGTCCACGCCGCCGCCAGCGCCGCGGACACCGGAGTGCTCCTGCCCCGCTGACCCTGGCCGCCGTCTCCCGGAAGGGGCGCCACACCCGCCCGGAGCATCGGCTAACGACGCGCACACACAGCGCAGTTGGTGCGGACGCTTACCGCAGGTTGGCTCCATTTGACGATTGACGCGGTCGCCCCCTTCGCGCCATGATCCGTCGGTCGGCAGTTGAGTGCACGTCGTTCCAGCTGCTGCTGCCAGGGGGCTTGCCGCAAGGTTCGGGATGTTACGTCGTACCCCGAGCGAATCCAGTGACTGACTGATTCATGGTGAGGTGCGGACAATTGCGCGACGATATTCCGGCCAAATCCCGTGCTGTACGGGACGTCGCCGACGCCTACGTCGACGGTCTGGCCCGCCTGGACCCCGACACGGCGACCTACTTGGGCGTGCCGGTGGGGCGGGACGAGATGCCGGACCTGTCGCCGGAGGGCCGCGCCGCGCAGGACGACCTGTCCCGCACCACGCTCCTCGACCTCGACCGGGCCGAGCGGGCGACGGCGGGTCCTCCGAGCGACGTGGAACGCCGGTGCGGCCGGTTGCTGCGGGAGCGTCTCCAGGCCGACCTGTCCGCCAGTACCGACGCCGAGCACCTGCGTGAGCTCGTCAACGTCTACGGCCTGCAGCAACGCGTGCAGGACATCTTCGAGATGATGCCGACGGACACCGCGGACGACTGGGCCTCGGTCGCTAAACGGATGAGCCGGGTGTCCGGAACCCTCCACGGTTTCCGGGAATCCCTGACGAAGGCGCTGGAGGCGGACCATTTCGTCGCGGCGCCGACCCAGGTCCGCGCCGTCGCCGGCCAACTCGACGCATGGGTCCGCGACAGCGACGGCCGGGGCTGGTACGCGGGCTTCTGCGCGGACGCCGACGTGCCGTCGCCACTGCGCTCCGAGCTGGACACGTCGGCGGGCAAGGCCGTCGCGGCCGTGGCCGAGCTGCGCGACTGGCTGCGCGGCGACTACCTCCCCAAGGTCGAGGGCCGGCCCGAAGGCGTGGGCCCCGAGCGGTACCGCACCTGGGCACGGTTCTGGAACGGCGCCGACCTCGATCTGCGGGAGACCTACGAGTGGGGCTGGGCCGAGTACCGCAGGATCCGGGACGAGATGCGCGCCGAAGCGGGGCGCGTGCTTCCAGGAGCCACGGCCCGTGAGGCGATGCGCCACCTCGACCAGCACGGCGAAGCGGTGGAGGGCGTGGAGGAGATCCGGCTGCGGTTGCAGGGCTGGATGAACCAAGCGCTCGACGACCTCGACGGGACGTACTTCGAGCTGGCTCCGCCGGTGCGCGTGGTGGAGGCCGCCATCGCGCCGGCGGGCAGTGGAGCGGCGGCGTACTACACCCCGCCGAGCGTGGACTTCTCGCGCCCCGGCCGCACGTCCCTGCCGGTGCAGGGACGCACGAGGTTCCCGCTGTGGAGCCTGCGCAGTGTCTGGTACCACGAGGGCGTGCCCGGCCACCACCTGCAGCTCGCCCAGTGGAGGTACCTGGCCGACCAGCTGTCGAGGTACCAGACCACCATCGGCGGCATCGACGCCTGCACCGAGGGCTGGGCGATGTACGCGGAGCGCCTGATGGACGAGCTGGGCCAGCTGCCCACCCCCGGCGACCGCCTCGGCTTCCTCGACTGGCAGATGCTGCGCGCCATCCGCGTCCTCATCGACCTCGGCATGCACCTGGAACTCGACCTCCCCGAGGACGCCCCCGTCGGCGCGGGCGGGAAGTGGACTCCCGGGCTGGCGAAGGAGTTCCTCGCCGCGCACAGCGGACAGACGGCCGAGTTCGTGGACAGTGAGATCGGGCGCTACCTCGGTCTGCCCGGCCAGGCGATCGCCTACAAGCTCGGTGAACGGGCCTGGCTGGACGGCCGGGCCGCGGCCAGGGCGGCGCACGAGGCCCGCGGCGAGAAGCTGGACCTGAAGTCCTGGCACACGGCCGCGTTGTCGCTCGGCCCTCTCGGCCTCGATGACCTTCAGGACGAACTGGCGAGCCTGTGACGGTGTTCAACGGCGCGTCGGCCGGTGCCGCGCGGAAGGAGTTCCATGGCTGACATGACGTCGTTCCGTGAGGCCGTCACGGCGTGGGCGACCCTCGCCCCCGGCCGCGACCTGGCGCGCGAGCTGGCCGAGGAGCTGGCCGAGGAGCTGCCCGTCCGGACGGCCGTCCTGCTCGAAGGGCCGAGCGACGTCAACGCGGTCAACGCGCTGGCCGCGAGTCACGGCCGGGACCTGGCGACCGAGGGCGTCTGTGTCCTGGCGATGGGCGGTGCGATGAGTGTCGGCCGCTACGCCCGGTTCCTCGGACCGTCCGGTCTGGGACTGCGCCTGACCGGGCTGTGCGACGAGAAGGAGCGCGAGTACTACGCCCGTGGCTGGGCGGGGGCCGACGGAGACCCGCAGGACTTCTTCGTCTGCGAGGCGGATCTGGAGGACGAACTGGTCCGCGCACTCGGCGTGGATCTCGTGAAGGAACTGATCCGGGAGGAGGGAGAGCTGCGCCCTCTGGAGACCTTCCTGCGCCAGCCCGCACAGCGCGACCGCACCGCACAGCAGCAGCTGCGGCGCTTTTTCGGCACGAAGAAGGGACGCAAGATCCACTACGGCCGTGTCCTCGTCGAAGCTCTCACCCCTGACCGCGTGCCTGCTCCACTCTCCGGCCTGTTCGCCATCCTCTGAGCGCCGGGCGGCGCCCGTCCCGGCCCGTAGAGAGCCCCCGGGCGCTGCTCGGGGCAACGGCGACGGTGCCCACCCCATCCACGTACCGACCGGTCCAAGCTCTCCCGCAGGTCGTGCGCAACGGCTCGTGGTGTGCCAGGAGCGGCCCGGGGTGCCGGCGGAACTGTCGCAGGCCCCGCACACGGCCGCCGGCCGGCGGCCACGGTCTCGTCCCAAGGCCCCAACAGTGACAGGGCGCGCGCAGCGGCCCGCAGACACTCCAGAGGACAGACAATGACCAACCTGTTCGAAGACCAGGACGGCACGTACCGCGTCGTCGTCAACTCCGAGAACCAGCACGCGCTGTGGCCCGACTTCGCCGAGGTGCCGCCCGGATGGGACACGGCGTTCGGCCCCGCGGGACGTACCGACTGTCTCGACCACGTCGAGGCGAACTGGCGGGACATGCGCCCCGCGTCGCTGGCCGCCCGGACCGGCCGGGCCGACCGGGGGGAGGTGACGGCGGACGACGCGGCCACCCCGCCGGGCGACACGATCACCGAGCGGTTCGCCGAACAGGTCCGCCGCCGCCCGCAAGCGACGGCCCTGCGGTTCCGTGGCGAGGACATGACCTACGCCGAACTCGACGAACGCACCGACCGGCTGGCGCGGCGACTGGGCGCCCTCGGCGTGGGCGAGGAGAGTGTCGTCGGCGTCTGCTTCGAGCGGTCCTTCGAGATGGTGGTCGCGCTGGTCGCCATCCTGAAGGCCGGCGGTGCCTATCTGCCGGTGCACCCGACCGAGCCTCAGGAACGCTTCCGCTACATGCTGGACCAGACCCGCGCACAGGTGCTGCTCACCCACGGGCCCCTGATCGACCGGATACCCGGTGTCGATGTCACCGTGGTGAACGTCGACGTGGCCGAGGACGCGGCTCCGGCCGACGCCGAGCCGCCCGCGCCGCACGTCGTGGCCGACAGCCTGGCGTACGTGTGCTACACCTCCGGCTCGACCGGGCAGCCCAAGGGTGTCAGCGTGACGCACCGGGGCGTGTGCCGGCTCGTCCGGGACGGCGACTACGCCGACTTCGGTCCCGACGAGACGTTCCTGCAGCTGTGCAACCTCACCTTCGACCCGGCGACCTTCGAGATCTGGGGAGCGCTGCTCCACGGCGGCCGCCTGGTCATCCACGACCCCGGAACGCTGTCCCTGCCCGAACTCGCGGAACGCGTCAAGCGGGAGCGCGTGACCACGCTCTGGCTCACCACCGGCCTCTTCCACCGGATGGTCGACGGCCACCTCGACGACCTGGGCGGACTGCGGCAGCTGCTCGCCGGAGGGGACGTCCTGTCGCCCGCGCACATCAACAGGGTCCGGCAGAGACACCCGCACGTGCGACTCGTCAACGGGTACGGGCCCACGGAGAACACCTGCTTCACGACCTGCCACAACGTGACGGAACCGGTCGGAGAGACCGTCCCGATCGGCCGGGCGATCACCGGCACCCGCGTTTACGTGCTCGACGAGAAGCTGCGGCCCGTCCCCGACGGCGAGTGGGGCCAGCTGTACACGGCCGGTGAAGGGCTTGCCCGCGGCTACCTGGGAGACGCCCGTAAGACGGCACAGCAGTTCCTCCCCGACCCGAGCTGGTCCGGGGAGCGGATGTACAGCGTCGGTGACGTGGTGCGTGTGGGCCCCGACGGCGCCCTGGACTTCCGCGGGCGCTCCGACGACCAGGTCAAGGTCGGCGGCTATCGGGTGGAACTCGGCGAGATCGTGGCCGCGCTGGCCGGCCGGCCAGGAGTCAAGGAAGCGGTGGTGATCGTCCGTGAGGACGGTCCCCGCGGTGAGAAGGCCCTGGTCGCGTATGTCGTACCGGAGGGCGACGACGAGACCCTGGTGCCCGACCTGCGCGTCGCCCTGCGCGAGCGGCTGCCTCGGCACATGAATCCCGCCGCGATCGTGGTGATGGGCCGCTTCCCCCTCACCCGCAACGGCAAGATCGACCGGTCCGCCCTGCCCGCGCCGGATCTGCTCCCCCGGGAGGTGGACGCCGACTACGAAGCGCCCCGCACCTCCGTGGAGGGCCTGCTGGCCGACCTGGTCGCCGACGCGCTCGGCGTCGAGCAGGTCGGTGTGCACGACGACTTCTTCGAACTGGGTGGCAACTCGCTGGTCGCCACCGACCTGCTCAGCCAGATCCGCAACGCGCTGGCGGTCGATGTCCCGGCGACCCGGCTGTTCTACGAGAACCCCACGGTGGCCGGGCTCGCGGAGCTGGTCGAGACGACTCCGGCGACAGCGTCCGCCGGTGTCGCGACGGGGAACGAGCGGGCGTGAGCGCCGTATCCGCCTCCCGCATTCCATGGCACCGCGAGCCCGATTCAGGAAGGGATGACCGATGAGACTGACGCGGCCGGCCGAACACGAGGCCGTCGACCTGACGAAGGTTGACCTCGTCGCCCCCGCCGTGCACGGCGAGGGCGATCCGCACGCCATCTGGCACGCCATGCGCGAACGGGAGCCGGTGCACTGGCAGCAGGTCGACGAACGCCTCGGCTACTGGTCGGCGACCACGTACGACGATGTGGCGAAGGTGCTGAAGGACCATCGCGTCTTCACCTCCGAGCACGGCACCCTGCTGAACCTGCTCGGCAAGAAGGACCCCGCGAGCCGCAAACAGCTCCCGGCGACCGACCCCCTCGGCACACGAAGATGCGTTCCCCGGTGCAGCGCGCGCTCAACAGCAAGGTCCTCGAAAGGCACCGCCCGGCGATCCGCGCCGAGGCCAAGCGCCTGCTCGACGGCGTACCGGAAGGTGAACCCTTCGACTTCGCCGAGGTCGTCGGGGCACTGCCGATGGCTGTCACCGGAACGCTGATGGGCCTCGACCGCGAGGACTGGCCGCAGCTGACCTATCTGACGAGCCAGGCCATCGCCCCCGACGACCCGGAGTTCATCATGCCGGAGGGCGGGGCGGCGACACTCCAGCGTGCCCATCGCGAACTCTTCGCCGCCTTCGAGCAGTCGATGAGCCGACGGAAGGGTGAGGGGAACGGCGACCTGATCGACGTCCTGCGCACCATGGAGATGGACGACGGCCGCAAGTTGCGCCCGGGAGAGATCGTCTCCAACTGCTACAGCCTGCTCCTCGGGGCGAACGTCACCACACCGCATGTGCCCAACGCGGCCATGCTGGAACTGGCGAAGGACGGCAAGTACGCCGACTGGGCGGCTCACCCCGAGCTGTTCGACAGCGGCATCAACGAGGCGCTGCGGTGGTCCTCTCCGGCCAGCCACTTCCTGCGCTACGCCAAGACCGACGTCGAACTGAGCGGTGTGACCGTCCGCCAGGGCGAGCCGGTGGCCGCCTGGATCGGCTCGGCGAACCGGGACAGCGCGGTGTTCGCCGATCCCTACGAGTTCGACATCCGGCGCGACCCGCGCAACCACCTGGCCTTCGGGGTCGGACCGCACTACTGCGTCGGCCACGCGGTCGCCAGGATCGCCCTCCACGAGCTGTTCGAGAATCTTCTCGAGCAGTTCTCCGGGTTCGAACCGGCCGGCGAGCCGGAGCACCTGCACTCGAACTTCATCGCCGGCATGAAGCATCTGCCGCTCGTCGCCACCAGACGGAGCGAGGTGCGAGCGGGCGTATGACCGTCGAGATGTCTCCCCTGCTCACGACGTCGTCCTTCGAACGGATGGCGCATCCGAATCCGGCGAGCCCGCAGCGCGTCGCGGAGGTGCTGGACGACCCGGGCTTCGGAAAGTACGTCACCGACCACATGGTGACCGTCGAGCACACCCGCGACCGCGGCTGGCACAACGCGGTCGTACGGCCGTACGAGCCGCTGCTGCTCGCCCCCACCGCGTCGGTGCTGCACTACGGGCAGTCCGTCTTCGAGGGCCTGAAGGCGTACCGGCAGCCCGACGGTTCCGTGGCGTCCTTCCGCCCGGAGGTCAACGCGCGTCGGTTCCGTGCGTCGGCACGGCGTCTGGCGATGCCGGAACTGCCCGAGGAACTGTTCCTGGAATCCCTGCGGGAACTGGTCGCCCGGGACGAGCGATGGGTGCCGGAGGGCGGAGGCCGGTCGCTGTACCTGCGGCCGCTGATGATCGCCACCTCCACCGAGCTGACGGTCGCCGCGGCCACGGAGTACCTGTACGTGCTGGTCGCGATGCCCGCCGGCTCCTACTTCACCGGTGGCGCCAAACCGGTGAGTGTCTGGCTGTCCGAGGACTACGTCAGGGCGGCACCACGCGGTACGGGTGCGGTGAAGTGCGCGGCCAACTACGCCGGGACGCTGGCCCCACAGCGGCAGGCGGTCGAGCACGGGTGCGACCAGGTCGTCTGGCTCGACGCCGTGGAACGCCGCTGGGTCGAGGAGATGGGGGCGATGAACCTCTTCTTCGTCTTCGGCTCGGGCCCCGGGGCCCGGCTCGTGACACCCCAATTGAGCGGTTCGCTGCTGCCCGGCGTCACCCGTGACTCGATCCTGACGCTGGCCCGCGACCTCGGGTACGGCGTGGAGGAGCGGCGCGTCTCCATCGACGAGTGGCAGCAGTCGGCGGCGTCCGGCGAACTCACCGAGGTGTTCGCCTGCGGCACCGCGGCACTGATCACTCCTGTCGGAACGGTCAAGCACGCCTCCGGGGAGTTCCTGATCAACGGAAACGTCTGCGGACCGGTCACCCAGCACATCCGGGAGCGACTCGTCGCACTCCACGAGGGGGTGGCCGAGGACCGGCACGGCTGGATGCACCGGCTCGTGCAGGTCACGCCCGCCGGATAGCCGGGCACACCTCCCCGGTACGGGCCGCAGCTGCCGGCCTGTGCCGGGGGCGGCACAGGCCCGGCTCGGCTTCACCGTCCTCGCTGCCACCGCGAGCAACGGCGGCGACGGTGGCGACTACAAGGCCACCGGCCTTTCCTCTTCGTCCGAGTGGGGCGTCGACACCCGGTCCGGCGCCTTCACCTGGACGTATCCACTGACCACGCCTCCCGTACCCGGCGGCCTGCGGCCCAGCGTCGGCTTGGGCTACAACTCCCAGTCGATCGACGGCCAGACCGCAACGACCAACAACCAGGGCTCGTGGGTCGGGCAGGGCTTTTCCTACGAGCCCGGACACATCGAACGCCGGTACAAGCCCTGTGCAGACGATGGCCACGACGACACCTACGGCGACCAGTGCTGGGCATACGACAACGCCACGCTCGTCCTGGCCGGTGGCTCGTCCGGCGAGATCATCATGGACGACGAGAAGAGCAGGTGGCGGCTCAGCAACGACGACAACTCCAAGATCGAGAAGCTGACCGACACCACCAACGGTGACGACAACGGCGAGTACTGGAAGCTGACGACCACCGACGGAACGCAGTACTTCTTCGGCCGGAACAGGCTGCCCGGATACAGCAGTGGCAACGAGGAGACCGACTCCACCTGGACGGTCCCCGTCTACGGCGACGACCTCAAGGAGCCCTGCTACAAGGCCACCTTCGCCGATGCTCACTGCAACCAGGCCTGGCGCTGGAATCTCGACCACGTCATCGACCCGCACGGCAACGCCATGTCGTTCTTCTACGGCAAGGAGATGAACTACTACACCCAGGGTCTGAAGACAGGCGAGAACGGCAAGCCCTATGTCCGTGGTGGATATCTCAAGCGCATCGACTACGGCCAACGCAAGGACAGGGCGTACTCGACCAAGCCTGCGGCACAGGTCGTCTTCACCACCGGGGAACGTTGTCTCGGCGCGCTGGCCGAGTGCGAGCCCGGAGATCTCACGGACGCCACGGCCGCCAGATGGCCGGATGTGCCCTGGGATCAGAACTGCAAGGCGAGCACCAAGTGTGTGGGTCAGAACTCGCCTACCTTCTGGACCCGCAAGAAGCTGACGAAGATCACCACCCAGATCCGTACCGGTGACTCCCAGTACAGCCCGGTCGACGAGTGGAATCTCACTCACCTGCTGACTGACAACGGTGACGGCTCCAAGGCCCTGCGGCTCGACCGCATCGACCACACCGGAAAGCCCGGCACTGATGCGTCCGTTCCGTCCGTCAAGCTCTACGGCAAGCAGTTCCCCAACCGCGTCGACAAGCCCGGCGACAACATCCAGCCCTTCCATCGCTTCCGCCTGTCGGGCGTGGAGAACGAGACGGGCGGCGCGCTGAGCGTCGACTACGCGCCCACCCAGTGCACTCATTCCGACCTGCCGGCGGAGGATGCTTCCAAGAGGCGCTGCTTCCCGGTGAAGTGGAACCCGCCGGGCAAGGAGGACCCGGTCCTCGACTGGTTCCACAAGTACGTGGTCGAGTCCGTCACCGAGACCGACCTGACCGGTGGCAACCCCGACCAGGTCACCTCCTACGGCTACGTAGGGGACGCCGGCTGGCGTAAGAGCAGGGCCGACGGCATCAGCAAGGCGGAATACCGCACCTGGGGCGACTGGCGTGGCTACGGCAAGGTGCGCGTCGCCACCTCGAAGGGCGCCAACTCGGCCTCCAACACCAAGACCGAGCACGTCTTCTTCCGCGGCCTGGACGGTGATGTGAACGCCGACGGCACGGCCCGCTCGGCGTCGGTGACCGACTCCAACGGGACCTCGTACGAGGACACGGACTGGAAGGCCGGCCAGGAACTCGAAACCCTCACCTACAACGACTCCCAGGTCACCGAGAAATCGGTCATGGTGCCCTGGACCGTGGTGACGGCGACCGATGCGGAGACCTGGGGCACTCGCAGAGCGCGTTACACGGCGAACGGTTCGACCGACACCTATGTGGCGCTCGCCACCGGCGGTTGGCGGCGCACCCGGGCGACCACCTCGTACGACCCGGTGACGGGCCGGATCCGCCAGGTCGACGACTTTGGCGAGGTCGGTGTCGCCGACAACCAGTGCGTCCGCACCGAGTACGCGGACAGCGAGAGCCGGCACATGTACGCGTACGTCTCGCGCATGGAGAAGGTCGCCGTCGAGTGCGCCGTGGCGCCCGATCGCAGCACGCAAGTCATCTCCGACGATCTGTCGTTATACGACGGCTCAACCACGCTGGGCGCGGCACCGGTCAAGGGCGATGTGACCACGACCAAGCGGCTGGAGTCGCACAGCGGCCAGACGGCGACGTACCGGACGACCGCTGCGACGACTTACGACGACTTCGGCCGTCCACTCGTAGTGAAGGACGCCGAGACGGCCTCGTCCTCGACGGCATACACCACATCGACCGCGTACACGGAGACGTACGGCCTGGCCACCAAGTCGGTAGTGACCAACAGGGCGGGCTGGACGGCCGCCACGGAGTACGCACCTCAGTGGGGTGTGCCGACCGCCAAGGTCGACCAGAACGACCGGCGCACCGAGCTGGCGTACGACGGGCTGGGCCGCCTGACCTCGGTCCGGCTCCCTGACCGCATCGGGCTGAGTCCGTCGATCAAGTACGAGTACCTGGTTCGCGCAGGCGACGACCCGACCGCCGTGCACACCCAGAAGATCGAGGAGGACGGCAAGTCGTACGGCAGCGAATGGACGCTGTACGACGGCCTGCTGAGGCCCCGGCAGGAGCAGACAGAGGGGCCGGGTGGCGGCCGAATGGTCGCCGACACCCTCTACGACGGTTCCAACCGCGTGGTAGAGGTCAACAACACCTACTACGCCGCGGGCGCCCCGTCCTCGAAACTCTTCGAGCCGGTCAACGCCGACCTCACCGGGCAGACGGTGACGGAGTACGACGGGGCCAGCAGGGTAACCGCCTCCGTCTTCAATGTGCAGGGCGAGGAGAAGTACCGCACGTCGTACGCCCACGGTGGAGACCGCGTCACCACGACCCCGCCGGCAGGCGGCACGAAGACCACGGTCGTGAAGGACGCCCGCGAGCGCACCACGACCCAGATCCAGTACCCCGAGGGCGGCGACGCGGTCACCACGTCCTACGGCTACACCCCGGCTGGCCAACTCCAGAAGGTGACGGACGACGCCGGGAACGCCTGGACGTACACATACGACCAACTGGGCCGAAAGAAGAAAGCGGTCGATCCGGACATCGGAGTGTCGGAGTTCACCTACGACGCCCTGGACCGTCAGACGTCGGTGACAGTCAACGGTGACAAGACGTCCACCAAGTACGACGAGCTGGGCAGGGCCGTCTCCACCTGGCAGGGTGAGCCGGAGGCCGGTACCAGGTTGTCGATGACGAAGTACGACTCCGTCGCCAAGGGTGAGTTGTACGGCGTCTACTCCTACAAGGACAACGCGGTCCACTCGGCGGTCACGTATCCGACCCTCGACGCCGACAACGACTACCAGCCGGTCTCGACGAAGTACTTCTTGTCGAAGACGGCCGAGCCACAGCTGGGCGGGACGTACGAATTCACCGCTCAGTACAACGACGACGGGACACTGCAGGGGGAGGGCCTGCCGGCAGCGGGCGGTCTGCCCGCCGAGGCCCTCGGTCGCACGTACGACGGTCTGCAGCGGCCGACGGGACTCAACTCTTCGCTGGGCGGACTTAGTTACGTCACCAGTGTGTCGTACTCGCCGACCTCCGATCTGGAGCAGGTGGAACTGTTCACCGGCGAATCGGCCGCCAAGAAGACGCTGCTCAACAATACGTTCGAAGTCGGGACCCATCGCCTGATCAATACGAGCGTCAGGGTGGAGGGCGCGTCCAGCGCCGCCTATGACGCGGACCTCACGTACAACGACGCCGGGGACATCCTCTCGATCGCGGACACGCCCGGCAGCGGCCCGAGCGACGTGCAGTGTTTCAGGTATGACGGCCTGCGGCGTCTGACTGGCGCGTGGACCTCGTCGGTGACGTCGAACGGCGCCAAGGGCACGGGCAGCACGGACGCGGCCTGCACGGGCGGGGCATCGTCCTCGTCGGTCGGCGGGGTGTCTCCGTACTGGACGGAGTACGCCTATGACGCGATCGGCAACCGCAAGAGCGAGGTCCGGCACGGCCTGAACGACGCACCGACCTCCACGCGGACCTACGCCTACGGCGAGAACTCCGGCCCTAACGGCACGGACTCCGGTCCGCACACGGTGTCGTCGGTCGTGGAGAAGACTGCGGCCACGAGCACCACGCCCGCGGTCACGTCTCAGGACACCTACACGTACGACGTGTCCGGCAACACGAAGACGCGAGTCCTGAACGGCGACACCCAGTCCCTCGACTGGGACAAGCAGGGCGAGCTGACGAAGGTCACGAACGCCGACGGCACGGCGACGCGGTACACGTACGACGCGGCGGGCGAGCGGATCCTCAGGGACACCTCTGGGGAGAAGACCTTCTACCTGCCGGGCATGGAGTTGCAGCTGGACAAGTCCACGTCCAAGGTCACGGCGACCCGCTACTACTCGTTCGGTGGCATGCGGATCGCCATGCGGGATGCGGGCGGGGTCCACTACCTGGCGTCGGACCACCAGGGCACGGCGCAGCTGGCGGTCGATGCGAAGACCGGCGAGACGACGCGCCGCCGCACGGACCCCTTCGGCAACGCCCGTGATGAGTCCAAGGCGTCGGCGCCTTCATCGGGCTGGGTCAACGACAAGGGATTCGTGGGCGGGACGGACCAGGCCTCTACGGGCCTGACCACGCTCGGGGCACGCGAATACGATTCCGATACGGGCCGCTTCATATCGGCCGACCGGATCATCGACCACACCGACCCGCAGCAGATCAACGGCTACTCGTACAGCAACAACAACCCGGTCACCTTCTCCGACCCGAGCGGCCTGAAGCCCGACGACTGCATTCACGTCGGGATCACCTGCACCCCGGAACGCAACGGTGGGTGGGACGTCAAGGCGACCGACACCTACTACACCTACTACGGCGTCAAGAAGCCGAAGGAAGCGCCGGCCCAGCACCGGGCACGGCAGCAGCAGGCCAAGGCGGACGCTGCCAAGCAGCGGACGATCGCCGTCGCCAAGGAACTGGCGAAGATCGTCGCGGACGAGCTGGGGATCACGGACGCGCTCGACTGCTTCACCACGGGGGCATTGGGCTCTTGCGGAGCCACGGCACTCAACGTCGTGTCGACTCTGGTGGCCGGTGGACCGCTGGCGAGGCTGGCCGCGAAGTACTGGAACAAGATGGACAAGGCCTGGGCCTTGATCAAACGCATCGGAGGCCTGAGCCGCAGGCTTTGGGACAGCTTCCAGGACTGGCGGAAGAGCAGCAAGGCGGCCATCGCCTGCGAAGACGGCAACAGCTTCACTCCGGACACCAAGGTGTTGATGGCCGACGGCTCCACGAAGCAGATCAAGGACGTAGACATCGGCGACAAGGTCCTGGCGACCGACCCGAAGACGGGCGAGACCCAGGCCGAGACAGTAACGGCGGAGATCAAGGGCGCGGGACTCAAGCACCTCGTGAAGGTAACGGTCGACATCGATGGTGACGAGGGCTCTGAGACGGCTTCGGTCACCGCGACCGATGGTCATCCCTTCTGGGTGCCAGAGCTTGGGGAGTGGATCGATGCCACTGATCTGACGGCGGGTGGGTGGCTTTGGACGAGCGCGGGGACGCGGGTCCAGATCAGCGCTGTGGAGCGGCGGACGGTTGGTTCGGCCACGGTTCACAATCTCACCGTTGCTGATATGCACACGTACTATGTGCTGGCGGGGGCTACGCCGGTCCTGGTTCACAATTCAGGCGGCGCCTGCCCGCTCTACCGAAGCGACACCCGCGGCCCGGACGAGATATTTGAGTCGGGATTTGAGCCGAGAGGGGACAATATGGACCTCCTGGAGCATGCATCCGGATACTCAAGGGACTCTGGATATATTTCCACCACCACTTCAGAGTCTGTGGCGATCAAGCGTGGCGGAAACGTCTACGAGATTCGCGGTGTTGATGGAGTGGACGTAAACAAGGAATTTCCCGGAAATCCATTTGCGCATGAAAGGGAGACTGCAATTCCAGGGCGGGTCGACACGAGTTGTATCGTCGCTTGCAGGCTTAGAGACGGAACTAGGGTTCCGAACCCCAACTATGGCGGGGGATGATTGTGGAGGAGTTGGATCGGACTGCAACCAGGGCAAACGGGGAGGTGGTGAACGTGTTGCTCCGGGTTTCTACAGCGCCTTCGGCCCTTCGGATGAGATTGCCCGATGAAGAGTTTGAGCGCGTCTATGAAGAGGTTGATTTGCTGGAATGTCTCAAATCTGCCCGCCGCGATCTCGAAGACATGGGTCTCCTTCTGTGTTGCCAGGGTGCGAGATTGAATGTCTTCCCGTCGGGAATGACTAGGCAGATGACGGAGGGTCGATTGGCCTACTCGTTGAAAGCTGGAAAAATACCCTCTGATGACGACCTCGTGGATATCTTCGCTCCGGCAGACTGCTCCGAAGTCGCAACGCTAGAAGACCAGCGGGCCGCGATACGGGAATTGTTTCGCATGAAATGAAGTTGATTCACCTTGGGTGAATCTGATGGCCCCACCGGAATATTCCAGTGGGGTCATCGGTCCGTTTTGACGGCAACGCTGACGGCAACGTCAGCGGACGACTGCTGCGGCGGGCGGATCGACGGGTCGTCGTCGGTGGCGCCGAGGGCGTCGCCCAAGGCGTCGATGGCTTGGCGTTGCAGGCGGAGTCGGACGTGGGCGTAGACGCCGGCGGTGACGCCGATGTGGGCGTGGCCGAGGAGTTCCTTGATGACGACGAGATCGACGACCCGCTCCAGGAACAGGGTCGCGGTCGAGTGTCGAAGGTCGTGGAAGCGGATGCGACGGAGTCCGGCCCGGCCGAGGAAGCTGCAGAAGCGGCGGGTGAGACTAGCCGGGTGGAGAGGTCGGCCGGTCGGGGTGGTGAAGACGAGGCCGCTGTACTGCCAGGCCGATGCGGCGGAGTCCAACCTGGTTGAGGAAGCTACGAAAGCGGTGGTGAGGTTGGCCGGGTCGAGAGGCTGTCCTGTGGGCGTGGTGAAGACAAGGCCGCTGTCCTGCCAGGCTGACCCTGCGACCTCGCGGTCCTTGTCCTGCTGCTTGTGCTCCATGAGGGAGCGGATGCATTCGGTCGGGAGTGCGGTGCGGCGTTCGGATGCCCGGGTCTTGGTGGGGAAATGCGTGAGACCGCCGCTGCGGGTGCGCTGGAGTGAGTCGGATGCTGGACAGGTTGATCTCCTGGAATGCCTTACATCTGCACGCCGAGACCTTCAAGGCATGGGTCTGATTCTTTGTTGCCAGGGTGCGCGACTGAATGTCTTCCCGTCCGGGATTGCAAGGCAGATGACTTGCAATCAGGAAAGGCGCCCTCTGGCAGCGGCATCGTGGATACCTTCGCTCCGGCAGACTGCTCCGAAGTCGCAACGCTGGAAGAGTAACTGGCGGCGATGCGGGAACTATTTCGTTGATAAAATCCTGGGTCCTGCGTGGATTCTTCCTCGGTTCTCCTCTGATCCACGGCTGACATCCGCACCCCGCCGGGCCCTGCGCACCTGTGCACGGAGCCCGGTTCGGCTCTTGAGGGATACTCGTACAGATGCCGACCTTCGCTTCCCCAGACCTCCGGCCTGCCGCGGTTTCGCGGTGACAACGTGCCGCTGCCGAGGACCGCGCGTCGGTGGCTGCCCCTCGCCGGGGACATCGCTCTGGCCGTGGCGCTGCTCGTCCTCGACGGCATCGGCGCCGGCGCGGCCTTCCTGCTCGGCATCGACTACAGCGGCTGGAAGCCGTTCGATCCCGACGTCGACAACTCTGACATCGCCCTCACCCCCGACTGGCTGTACGTGGGCATCGCGGGCGGCGTCATGTTGCTGACCGCGGCGGTGCTGGTCCGGCTCCGCGCCATCGTCAGCGCCTGCGTGCAGGTGCTTGTCGGCATCGCCGTACTGGTCATCGCCGTCGGTGGCGCGCAGTTCGACGAACATCGCGGGTGCCGGGGCCGGCGCGAACTTGTCCGTCTATGAGGCGCCAGACCGGCCGTAGCGGCGGAACGCCGTAGTTTCCACCGTCCAGGGGCCGAGCGGTACCGAGTCTCCGAAGATGTACGGGTCCTTGCGGCCGTAGCGGTTTCGGTACGGGTCGGAGTGGACCTCGATCGTGCCGGTGCGGGGGTCGACGATCAGGTAGTGCGGGATGCCCATGGCGGGGTATTCGGTGAGTTTCTCGCCGTAGTCGTTGCTCGGGTTCGACGGTGAGACGATCTCGATGACTGCCAGGACCCGAGTCGCGTCGACCGCCAGGCCCTCCTCGTCCAGTGCGGACTCCGGGATGACGACGGCGTCCGGGCGGCGCATGCGGCCGATCGCCGGGTGCTCGATCTCGGGGCCGTTGGCGCAGATGTAGCCCGGGTGGGTGCCCGGGAGCTGCTCGTCCAGTTGCTTGCAGATGCGGCGGATCGTGCCCTCGTGGCGCTTCGAGGGGCACATCATGGCCAGTATCGGACCTGCCGGGCCGATCTCGACGCGCCAGGTCCCTTCCAGCCGCTCGGCATAGGCTCCGAGCTCCTCGGCGAGCGCGCGCATCCTGGCGTAGTCCATGACCCCAGGGTACGGAGGACTGCGCTGTGTGGCCGCCCGATCACGCCCACGCCGAGTCTGTGCCGGGGGCGGCACAGACCCGGCTCGGGTGGTCAGCCGGCCAGTCCCAGCTCCCGCGCGATCAGCATCCGCTGCACCTCGCTCGTGCCCTCGCCGATCTCGAGGATCTTGGAGTCGCGCCACATACGGGCGACCGGGTACTCGTTCATGAAGCCGTAGCCGCCGTGGATCTGGGTGGCCTCGCGGGCGTTGTCCACCGCCACCGTCGACGAGTGGAGCTTCGCGAGGGCCGCTTCCTTCTTGAAGGGGCACCGGACACCAGGCGGGCCGCCGCGTCGCGCCAGGCGAGGCGGGCCGTGTGGGCCTTCATCTCCATGTCGGCGATCTTGAACTGGATGGCCTGGTTGGCGGCGATGGGCTTGCCGAAGGCGTGGCGTTCCTTGGCGTAGGTGACCGACTCGTCCACGCAGCCCTGCGCCAGGCCCGTCGCCAGCGCCGCGATCGCGATGCGGCCCTCGTCGAGGATGCGGAGGAACTGGGCGTAGCCCCGGCCCTCCTCGCCCAGGAGGTTCGCGGCCGGGACACGGACGTCCGAGAAGGCCAGCTCGCGGGTGTCCGAGGCGTTCCAGCCGACCTTGGAGTACGGGGCCGCGACCGTGAAGCCGGGGGTGCCCGACGGGACGATGATCGAGGAGATGTGCGGTTTGCCGTCCGGGGCGCGGCCGGTGACCGCCGTGACCGTCACCAGGCCCGTGATGTCCGTGCCCGAGTTGGTGATGAAGCACTTCGTGCCGTTGATGACCCACTCGTTCGTCGCGGAGTCCAGGCGGGCCGTCGTACGGGTCGCGCCCGCGTCGCTGCCGCCGTCCGGTTCCGTCAGGCCGAACGCGCCCAGGAGTTCGCCCGAGCAGAGGCGGGGGAGCCACTCGCGCTTCTGGGCTTCCGTGCCGTAGCGGTAGACCGGCATCGCGCCGAGCGAGACTCCGGCTTCGAGGGTGATCGCGACCGAGGAGTCGACCCGCGCCAGCTCCTCCAGGGCCACGCCCAGCGCCAGGTAGTCGCCGCCCATGCCGCCGTACTCCTCGGGGAACGGCAGGCCGAACAGGCCCATGCGGCCCATCTCGCGCACGATCTCGTACGGGAACTCGTGCCGCTCGTAGAAGTCGCCGATCTTGGGCGCCACCACCTCGTGCGCGAACTCCTCGACCGTGCGGCGGAGTTCCTCCAGCTCGGGGGAGAGTCGGTAATCCATCGTGATCAGTGCTCCTCGGGGTCCACGATGTCCTCGTGGGACAGGGCTCGGACGGTGCGGGACGGGCTGGGTCGGCCCAGGTGGCCGGCCATCCACGCGCTTGTGGCGACGAGGCGGCCGAGGTCGATTCCGGTGTCGATGCCGAGGCCCCGCAGCATCCACACGAGGTCTTCGGTGGCGAGGTTGCCGGTCGCCGACTTCGCGTACGGGCAGCCGCCCAGGCCGCCCGCGGAGGCGTCGACCGTCGTCACGCCCTGCTGGAGCGCCGCGAGCGTGTTGGCGAGGGCCTGGCCGTAGGTGTCGTGGAAGTGGACGGCGAGGGTGGTGGGCGAAAGGCCCGCCTCGTCCAGCGCCGAGAGGAGTGCGACCACGTGGCCGGGGGTCGCCACGCCGATCGTGTCGCCCAGGCTCAGCTCGTCGCAGCCCATGTCCCTCAGGGCCTTGCAGACCTGCACCACCTGGGGGATCGGGACCGCGCCCTCCCAGGGGTCGCCGAAGCACATGGAGAGGTAGCCGCGGACCTGCGCGCCTTCCGCCTTCGCGCGGGTGACGACCGGGTCGAACATCGCCAGCGCCTCGTCCACCGTGCGGTTGAGGTTGGCCTTGGCGAAGGACTCCGTGGCGCTGGCGAAGACCGCGACCCGGCAGGCTCCGAGGGCCAGGGCGCGGTCCAGGCCGCGTTCGTTCGGGACCAGGACCGGGAGGGCGGCGTCGAGATCGCTCACCATCGGGAACAGCTGCTCCGCGTCCGCCAGTTGGGGGACCCACTTGGGGTGGACGAAGCTCGTCGCCTCGATCGTCGTCAGGCCCGCGGCGGCCAGGCGGTGGATGAACTCCGCCTTGATCTCCGTCGGGACCGTCGCCTTCTCGTTCTGCAGGCCGTCGCGGGCGCCCACCTCGTGGATGCGGACGCGGGCGGGGAGGTCCTCGGCCGGGACCGTCATCGGAAGACCGTGGGCCGCCATCACTCCGCCTCCTCGTGGGGTGCGATGACCGCCAGGACCTGGTCCATGGCGACCGTCGAGCCCGGCGCCACGTCCAGCTCCGTGACCTTGCCGGCGTGCGGGGCGGAGATGACGTGCTCCATCTTCATCGCCTCCACCACCAGCAGGCTCTGGCCCGCCGTCACCTCGTCGCCGACGGCGACCTTCACCACCGTCACCGTGCCGGGCATGGGCGCGGTGAGGGAGTCGGCGCCCGCGTGGGCGGCGCGGTTGAGGGACGCCGCCACCGGGTCGTGGTCGCGCACGTGCCAGGCGTCGCCGTCGCGGGCGAGCCAGTCGGCGGCGCGGTGGAAGGTGTGGCGGACGCCGTCCAGGGTGACCGAGACATGGTGGTCGGTGACCGCGGCGGTGCCGCGTGGGGTGTACTCCAGCTCCTCCTGCACCCTCAGGTGGAAGGCCGGTGGCTTCGGCTCGCCGCCCAGACGCCAGCCGGACGGGACCGAGAAGGGGTCCGTCCAGCCGCCCGCCCGGGGCTTGAGCGCTTCCAGACGTACGGCCGCCGCCGCCTCGTAGACCTCCTCCGGTACGTCCGAGGGGATCAGCCCCTCGACCTCGCGCTCGACCAGGCCTGTGTCCAGGTCGCCCGCGATCACCGCCGGGTGAGCGAGCAGTCGGCGCAGGAACCCGGCGTTCGTCTGCACGCCGAGCGTGACCGTCTCCGCCAGGGCCGAGCGGAGTTTGCGCAGGGCGGTCGCGCGGTCGGGGCCGTACGCGATGACCTTGGAGAGCATCGGGTCGTAGAGGCTTCCGACCTCCGTGCCCTCGGTGAGGCCCGAGTCGGTGCGGACGCCGTCGCCCTGTGGTTCGCGGAGTCGCAGGACCGTGCCGCCGGAGGGGAGGAAGCCGCGGGCCGGGTCCTCGGCGCAGATGCGGGCCTCCACCGCGTGGCCGGTCAGCCGTACGTCCTGCTGGGCGAAGCCGAGCGGCTCGCCCGCCGCCACCCGCAGTTGCCACTCGACCAGGTCCAGGCCGGTGATCAGCTCCGTGACCGGGTGTTCCACCTGGAGGCGGGTGTTCATCTCCATGAAGTAGTACGACGAAGGGTCGCCGCCGTTGACGATGAACTCCACCGTGCCCGCGCCCCGGTAGCCGCAGGAGCGGGCCGCCTGGACCGCCGCCTCGCCCATCGCGGAGCGGGTCTCCTCGTCGAGGAGGACGCTCGGCGCCTCCTCGATGATCTTCTGGTGACGGCGCTGGAGGGAGCACTCGCGCTCGCCGAGGTGGACCACGTTCCCCTGGCCGTCGGCCAGGACCTGGATCTCGATGTGCCGGGGGCGGTCGATCCAGCGCTCGACGAGGAGCGTGTCGTCGCCGAAGGAGGCGCGGGCCTCGCGGCGGGCCGAGGCGATCTCCTCCTCCAGCCGGGTCAGGTCCCGCACCAGGCGCATGCCCTTGCCGCCGCCGCCCGCGCTCGGCTTCAGCAGCACGGGCGCGCCCAGCTCGCGAGCCGCCTCGGCCAGGTCAGGGTCGCGTCCGCCGGGCACCACGGGGACTCCGGCCGCCTGGACGGTCTCCTTGGCGCGGATCTTGTCGCCCATGAGCGAGATCGCGTCCGCCGGGGGGCCGATGAAGACCAGGCCGGCCTCGGCGCAGGAGCGCGCGAAGGCGGCGTTCTCGGCGAGGAAGCCGTAGCCGGGGTGAACGGCCTGGGCGCCGGTGCGGGCGGCGGCTTCCAGGAGGCGCTCCGCCGACAGGTAGCTCTCCGACGCCGGGGCCGGTCCGATCCGGACCGCCGTGTCCGCCTCGCGGACGTGCCGGGCGTCGGCGTCCGCGTCGGAGAAGACGGCCACCGAGCGCACGCCCATCGACCGCAGCGTCCGGATGACGCGTACGGCGATCTCGCCCCGGTTGGCCACAAGCACTGTCTCGAACATCGTCGTCCGTCCCCTCACATCCGGAAGACGCCGAACTGGGGGTCACCCAGGGGCGCGTTGGCGCACGCGGTCAGGGCCAGGCCCAGGACCTGACGGGTGTCCAGCGGGTCGATCACACCGTCGTCCCAGAGGCGGGCCGTCGCGTAGTAGGCGCTGCCCTGCCGCTCGTACTGGGCGCGGATAGGGGCCTTGAAGGCGTCCTCGTCCGCCGCCGGCCAGGACTCGCCGCGCGCCTCCAACTGGTCGCGCTTGACGGTCGCGAGGACCGATGCGGCCTGCTCGCCGCCCATGACGGAGATCTTGGCGTTCGGCCACATCCACAGGAAGCGGGGGGAGTACGCCCTGCCGCACATCGAGTAGTTGCCCGCGCCGTAGGAGCCGCCCACCACGACCGTCAGCTTCGGTACGCGGGTGCACGCCACCGCCGTGACCATCTTGGCGCCGTGCTTGGCGATGCCGCCCGCCTCGTAGTCCTTGCCGACCATGAAGCCGGAGATGTTCTGGAGGAAGACCAGGGGGATGCCGCGCTGGTCGCACAGCTCGATGAAGTGGGCGCCCTTCTGGGCGGACTCGGAGAACAGGATGCCGTTGTTGGCGACGATGCCCACCGGGTGGCCGTGGATCCGGGCGAAGCCGGTGACCAGGGTCTGGCCGAACTCGGACTTGAACTCGGCGAACCGGGAGCCGTCGACGACCCGGGCGATGATCTCGCGTACGTCGTAGGGCGTGCGCGAGTCGACCGGGACCGCGCCGTAGAGACTCTGCGGGTCGACCTTGGGTTCCGTGGCCTGCGTGACCTCCCAGGGGAGCCTCCCGCGCGCGGGGAGGGTGGAGACGATGGTGCGGACGATGCGCAGGGCGTGCGCGTCGTTCTCCGCGAGGTGGTCGGTGACGCCCGAGACGCGGGAGTGGACCTCGCCGCCGCCCAGCTCCTCCGCCGTGACGACCTCGCCGGTGGCCGCCTTCACCAGGGGCGGGCCGCCCAGGAAGATCGTGCCCTGCTCGCGGACGATCACCGCCTCGTCGCTCATCGCCGGGACGTACGCCCCGCCGGCCGTGCAGGAGCCGAGGACGGCGGCGATCTGGGGGATGCCGGCGCCGGACATGCGGGCCTGGTTGTAGAAGATCCGGCCGAAGTGGTCCCGGTCCGGGAAGACCTCGTCCTGCATGGGGAGGAAGGCGCCGCCGGAGTCCACGAGGTAGACACAGGGGAGGCGGTTGTCGAGGGCGACCTCCTGGGCGCGGAGGTGCTTCTTGACCGTCATCGGGTAGTACGTGCCGCCCTTGACCGTGGCGTCGTTGGCGATGATCACGGTCTCGCGGCCGCTGACCCGGCCGATGCCGGCGATGACACCGGCGGCCGGGGCCTGGCCCTCGTACATCCCGTCGGCCGCGAGCGGGGCCAGCTCCAGGAACGGTGAGCCCGCATCGAGGAGGGTGTCGACGCGGTCGCGGGGGAGCAGCTTGCCGCGCGCGGTGTGGCGGGCGCGGGCCCTCTCGCCGCCGCCCTGGCCGGCTGTGGCCAGCTTGGCGCGCAGCTCGTCGACGAGGGTGCGGTGTGCCTCCTCGTTGGCCCGAAAGGGCTCCGACGCGGGGTCCGCCGCGGTCGTGAGCTCCGGTGCCTCGTGCATCCTGCGGGTCCCCTCACCTTGTTAATGAGCGTTAACGCATTTCCTTCAGGTTAACGACCGCTAACCTCCCTGTCTAGAATTGTTTTCATGGCAACCAGGACCGACGCACCCACCCGCCGTGAGCAGATCCTCAAGGAGGCCGCCCGGCTCTTCGCCGAGCGTGGTTTCCACGGGGTCGGAGTCGACGAGATAGGCGCCGCGGTGGGGATCAGCGGGCCCGGTCTGTACCGGCACTTCGCGGGCAAGGACGCGATGCTCGCGGAGCTGCTGGTCGGGATCAGCGGGCAGTTGCTCACCGGGGCGAAGCGGCGGTTGTCGGAGGCGGAGGCGGACGGGGGTGTGGGGGCGGGGGTGGTCCTCGACTCGCTGATCGAGGGGCATATCGACTTCGCGCTCGACGACCGTCCACTGATCACCCTGCACGACCGGGAGCTGGACCGCCTCCGGGACAGTGACCGCAAGATGGTGCGGCAGCTGCAGCGGCAGTATGTGGAGCTCTGGGTGGGTGTGGTGCGCGAGGTCTATCCGGGGCTGGCGGAGCCCGCCGCACGGTCGGCCGTGCACTCGGTGTTCGGCTTGCTGAACTCGACGCCGCATCTGGGGAGGGCCGGGGCGCTGGCCGGGCGGGGCGCGGTCGCGGAGCTGCTGCACCGGATGGCGCGGGGGGCGTTCGCGGCGGCGGGGGAGTGACGGCCTGCGCCCCCAGGTGCTCCCGCCCGTCGGCGTGACGAGCGTTACCCCACCCCCACCCTGGACGCTTGTTGATACTCGCCGGTATCTTGGGGTGAGCAAGCGCTTAGACATACCGAGGTCCGTGGAGGTGGCGGCGTGCGCCGTACGGTGTTCAACGAGGATCACGAGGCGTTCCGGGAGACCATCCGCGCCTTCATCGAGGCCGAGGTCGTGCCGGTGTACGACGAGTGGTTCGCCGCCGGCCAGGCGCCGCGCGACTTCTACTACAAGCTCGGTGAGCTGGGGGTCTTCGGCATCAACGTGCCGGAGGAGTTCGACGGCGCGGGCCTGGAGAGCCACAAGTTCGAGGCCGTGCTCTACGAGGAGACCGCTCGCGCGGGCGTCGCGTTCGGCGGCTCCGGCGTGCACGTGCTGCTCGCCCTGCCCTACCTCAAGATGCTCGCCACCGACGAGCAGAAGAAGCGGTTCCTGCCCAAGTTCGTCTCCGGCGAGGAGATGTGGGCCATCGCGATGACGGAGCCGGGCACCGGTTCCGACCTCGCGGGCATGAAGTCCACCGCCAAGCTCTCCGAGGACGGCACGCACTACGTCCTCAACGGCGCGAAGACCTTCATCACCGGCGGGGTGCACGCCGACCGCATGATCGTCTGCGCCCGCACCTCCGCGCCGACCGCCGAGGACCGCCGCCACGGCATCTCCCTCTTCGCCGTGGACACCAAGTCCGAGGGCTACTCCGTCGGCCGCAAGCTCGACAAGCTGGGCCTGAAGACCTCCGACACCGCCGAGCTGGCGTTCGTCGACGTCAAGGTCCCCGTCGAGGACCTCCTCGGCGAGGAGAACAAGGGCTTCTACTACCTCGGCCACAACCTGGCCTCCGAGCGCTGGGGCATCGCCTTCGGCGCCTACGCCCAGGCCAAGGCCGCCGTACGGTTCGCCAAGCAGTACGTCCAGGACCGCACCGTCTTCGGCAAGACGGTCGCGTCCTTCCAGAACACCAAGTTCGAGCTGGCCGCCTGCCAGGCCGAGGTGGACGCCGCCGAGGCCGTCGTCGACCGCGCGACCGAAGCCCTGGACGCCGGTGAGCTCACCCCCGCCGAGGCCGCCTCCGCCAAGCTGTTCACCACCGAGGTCGCCCACCGCGTCATCGACCGCTGCCTCCAGCTGCACGGCGGCTACGGCTTCATGAACGAGTACCCCATCGCCCGCCTGTACGCGGACAACCGCGTCAACCGCATCTACGGCGGCACCAGCGAGATCATGAAGTCGATCATCGCGAAGGACATGGGCCTGTAAACCGACCGTCGTCAAAGGCCGGTACAACAGTTCTCATGAGCCAGGCACTTCAGGATCTCCTCGATCTGCTCGACCTCGAGCAGATCGAGGAGAACATCTTCCGCGGCCGCTCCCGGTCCGCCGTCGTCCCCGGGTCTTCGGCGGGCAGGTCGCGGCGCAGGCGCTCGTCGCCGCCGGGCGTACGGTCCCCGAGGACCGGCCCGCGCACTCCCTGCACGCGTACTTCCTGCGCCCCGGGGATCCCGGCGCGCCCATCGTCTACACCGTCGACCGGATCCGCGACGGCCGCTCCTTCACCACCCGCCGCGTGGTCGCCGTCCAGCACGGCAAGCCGATCTTCCATCTCTCGGCGTCGTTCCAGGTGTACGAGGACGGGCTGGACCACCAGGAGCCGATGCCGGCCGCGCCCGATCCCGTCACGCTGCCCACCGGTGAGGAACGGCTGCGCGGATACGGCCACATCGACCCGGCCGTGGTGGAGAAGTTCGCCGAGGCGCGGGCGGCCGTCGACCTGCGGTACGTCGAGGAACCGCCGTACGGGAAGTTCGGCGAGCCGCGCGAGCCGCACTCGCAGGTGTGGTTCCGCACCAACGGCAAACTGGGCGGAGCGGTCGACGAGCCGCTGCTGCACGTCGTCCTCGCCACCTACGTCTCCGACATGACGCTGCTCGACTCCGTGCTGCTCGCGCACGGGCGCGGCGGCTGGGCCGTCGGTGACGTGGTCGGGGCCTCGCTGGACCACGCCATGTGGTTCCACCGGCCGTTCCGGGCCGACGAGTGGCTGCTGTACGACCAGGAGTCCCCGTCCGCGTACGGCGGCCGGGGACTGGGGCAGGCCCGCATCTACACGCGGGACGGGCGCCTCGCCATCTCCGTGATCCAGGAGGGCGTGGTCCGCGTCCCGCGCGACCAGGGCGCTTGAGCCCTGCTTCTAGCTGAGGCCCGCCTCCGCCAGCAGGTACGCCGTCATCGGGTCGTAGTGGCGCGGGCTGACCACGTGGTCGTCGAGGGGCACCGTCACCTGCACGGTGCCCTCGGCCTCGGCGATGAACAGGGCCGGGTCGTTGCAGTCGGCGTAGCCGACGGAGTCGACGCCGTGCTGGCCCGCGTATCCCGCCCAGCCGTGGTCGGCGACGACCAGGTCGGGCAGGGGGCGGCCCTCGCGTTCCATGGCGGTCAGGATCGCCTTCATCGGTTCGCCCGAGTGGGTGTGCCAGAGGGTGGCACCGTGCTCCAGCACCGCCACGTTCGCGAACTGCATGACGTAGCCCTCCTCGGTCGTCAGGCCCTCCGGGATGACGACGATCTCGCAGCCCGCCGCGCGCAGCGCCGACGCGGTCGCGCCGTGCACGTCCAGCAGGCCGCCGGGGTGGCCGGTGGCGAACAGCACCCGCTGCTGTCCGTCCGCCGCCTTGCGCAGCCGCCCGGCCATGCGATCCAGCCCGGCGACGGTCAGCTCCGGGTCGATGGTGTCCTGGCCGTACCGGTGCTCGGGATCGTCGTTCACGCCCACCCGTTCCGCCATCACCGCGAGGACGTCCTGCTCGTCGGTCCAGCGGGTGCCGAGTTCCAGGCCGAACCAGTAGTGGCGGTCGTTGTTCGCCAGCTTGCGGTAGTGGGAGAGGTTGTTCTCGCGGGGGGTGGCGACGTCGCCCGCGATGCGCGTCCTGACGAGGTGGTCGACGAGTTCGGCGCGGCTGGGTGTCCCGGGTATCGGCATGACAACCATTGTGGAGCAGCCGCCTGTGGGCGTCCCTGGCGTATCGAACGCTGGGATGTGCGTCACGTACTCAGAGGGGGCACCGCTCCCGTACTCAGATGTGCCGCAGCGCGAACCAGAGTTCCATCCGTACGTCCGGGTCCTCGAGGTCCGTCTCCAGCAGCGTCGCGCACCGTGTGATGCGCTGCCGCACCGTGTTGCGGTGCACGGACAGGGCGACGGCCGTGCGGTCCCAGCTTCCGTGCAGGGACAGCCACGTGCGCAGGGTCTCGGTGAGTGCGGGGTGGGCGGTGACGGGGGCGAGGAGGGTACGGGCGTGGGCCGCCGCCTCGCCGGGCGGGACCAGGTCGGCGAGGGCGGGGCGCGGGGCATGCCGCAACAGCGGGGTCCGGGTGGCGCGGGCCCGGGCCAGGGCGCGGCCCGCCTGGGTGTCGGCGGCGGGCCAGTCGTGCGGGGCGACGGCGGCGCTGACGCCCAGGGTCCAGCCGGGCAGCGGGGCCGGTGCCCGGTCGGCCGGGACCAGGACCCGTACGACGTCGCCCGCCGGGTCGACCAGGGCGGAACCGAGCGCGGCACCCAGCGCGGAGGCCGCGACGGCGTCCACAGCGCCCTCCCCGTCCGGCCGGGCCCGCACGACGACCCACCGCTCACCCCCGAGCAGCGACGCGACCTCCTCGGGCGGCGCGCCCAGCAGCAGCCGCACCAGCGCGGACGATCGAGCGGCACCGGTCCCGCTCTGCTGCTCGCCGGTGAGCAGGGAGAGAAGCACGGCCGCGACGGAGACGACGGTGTGATCCCCCGGCGCCCGCTGCGGCGTCGCGACCCCGAGCACGAACCCGCGCCCGGCGCCGAGCGCGTAGGCGGCGAGGTGCAGGCCGGCGGTGGTGTCGGTGGCGGAGGTGGGGTGGGGAGGCCCACCGGATCCCTCACTCACCGGCCGCACCACCCCCGCCAGCTTCGCCAGCGCCGACGCCGCCCCCTCCCCGGGCCTCCGCCCCGCCCCCGCGATCTCCGCACCCTCCGCTCCGTACAGCACCGCCCACCCGCCCAGTCGCTGGGCGAGCTGGCGGAGGACCGAGGGGACCGGGTCGGGGCGGGAGGCGGCTGAGGCGAGGCTCTGCTGGGCCTCCGTGACGCGGCGGAGTTCGGCCAGGCGGGACTGGGCCATCAGCTGCCAGACCGCGCGGGCCACGCCCGAGAAGGTGGTCTGCGGCGGCACCTCCAGCAGCGGCAGGCCGTGCGTCTCGCAGGCCGCGACCAGCGCCCTCGGCACCGTGTCGTGCACCGGCGCCACGCCGAAGCCGAGGGCCGCGCCGCCCGCAGCCACGATCCGCGAGACGTAGTCGTCGAAGTACGTACCTGGCCCCGCCGCCTCCGGGATGTGCACGCCTGCCGTGAGCAGCAGCTCCCCGCCCAGCAGATACGGATACGGGTCCGCCATCTCCGAGGTGTGCACCCAGTGGACGACGGTGCCGGCGTCCTCGGGACCGGCGATCCGGCGCAGGGAGAGGTCCTCCCTGGCCAGGAGGGACGTGAGGAGGACGGGAGGTGTCGGGGGGACCGCCGGGTCCGGCATGGTGTGCGTTTCCTCCAGCCAAGGCCGCTCGAATAGATGAAACGTACACTTCGCAGTCGCTTTCCGGCCACCTAGTGTCAGTGCTCGTCAACCTCGTCCCCCGCGACCGAGCCCTGCGCCCCGTGCGTGCGCGAAGGAGGCCCCATGGCCGTCGACTACCTCGTGATCGTCGTCTACCTGGCCGGAATGCTGGCCATGGGCTGGTGGGGCATGCGCCGCGCCCGCTCCAAGAGCGAGTTCCTGGTGGCGGGCCGCCGGCTCGGCCCGGCCATGTACTCCGGCACCATGGCGGCCATCGTCCTCGGCGGCGCCTCCACCATCGGTGGTGTGGGGCTCGGCTACCAGTACGGCCTCTCCGGCGCCTGGATGGTCTTCACCATCGGCCTCGGCCTGCTCGCCCTGTCCGTCTTCTTCTCCGCCCGCATCGCCCGGCTGAAGGTCTACACCGTCTCCGAGATGCTCGACCTGCGCTACGGCGGCCGGGCCGGAGTGATCTCCGGTCTTGTCATGTGGGCGTACACCCTCATGCTCGCGGTGACCTCGACCATCGCGTACGCCACGATCTTCGACGTCCTGTTCGACATGAACCGCACGCTCGCGATCGTCCTCGGCGGCTCGGTCGTCGTCGCGTACTCCACCCTCGGCGGGATGTGGTCGATCACCCTGACGGACATGGTGCAGTTCGTCGTGAAGACCATCGGCGTGCTGCTCCTGCTGCTGCCGATCGCCGTGGTGAAGGCCGGCGGGTTCAGCGAGATGAAGGCGCAGCTGCCCACCGAGTACTTCGACCCGCTCGGCATCGGCGGCGAGACGATCTTCACCTATGTGCTGATCTACACCTTCGGCATGCTCATCGGGCAGGACATCTGGCAGCGCGTCTTCACCGCCCGCAGTGACACGACCGCCAAGTGGGGCGGCACCGTCGCCGGTACCTACTGCCTCGCGTACGCCCTCGCCGGCGCCGTCATCGGCACCGCCGCCAAGGTGCTGTACCCGAAGCTCGGCAGCCCGGACGACGCCTTCGCGACCATAGTGAAGGAGGAGCTGCCCGTCGGGGTGCGAGGGCTGGTGCTGGCCGCCGCCCTGGCCGCCGTGATGTCGACGTCCTCCGGTGCGCTGATCGCCTGCGCCACCGTCGCCAACAACGACATCTGGTCCCGGCTGCGGGGCCTCGCCAAGGCACCGGCCGGAAGCGCCGAGAACGCGGAGGACCGCGACGAGGTGAAGGGCAACCGCCTCTTCATCCTGATCATGGGCCTCGCCGTCATCTGCACGGCCATCGCCATCGACAACGTCGTGGAGGCGCTGACCGTCGCGTACAACCTCCTCGTCGGCGGTCTGCTCGTGCCGATCCTCGGCGGGCTGCTGTGGAAGCGGGGCACGGTCCACGGCGCTCTCGCCTCGGTCGTGGTCGGCGGCCTCGCGGTCGTCGCCCTGATGGCGACGTACGGCATCCTCGCCAACGAGCCCGTCTACTACGGGCTGCTCGCCTCCCTCGCCGCCTATCTGGCCGTCTCCTTCGCCACCCCGGCCACCGACGCCGCCGTCCTCGCCGCCTGGCGCGAGCGGCTCGCGGGACGCGCACCCGAACCTGCCTCCGAACTCGCGTCCGAACCGGCCGCGACTCCCCGGTAAGGTCATAAGGCAAGCAGTACATACGCGATGAAGCGTAGGAAAGAAGGCATTTCTTCATGAGCAGCAACGAGACACCCCGCGGGCCCGTCGACTCCTCCCGCGTTCCGCGGTACGCGGGCCCCGCGACCTTCGCCCGGCTGCCCCGGCTGGACGAGGTCGGCGGACGGGCCGATGTCGCCGTGGTGGGCGTGCCGTTCGACTCGGGTGTCTCGTACCGGCCGGGCGCCCGCTTCGGCGGCAACGCGATCCGCGAGGCGTCCCGGCTGCTGCGCCCGTACAACCCGGCGCAGGACGCCTCGCCCTTCGCCCTCGCGCAGGTCGCGGACGGCGGCGACATCGCCGTCAACCCCTTCAACATCAACGAGGCCGTCGAGACCGTCGAGGCGGCCGCCGACGACCTGCTCGGCACCGGCGCCCGGCTGATGACCCTCGGCGGCGACCACACCATCGCGCTGCCCCTGCTGCGCTCGGTGGCGAAGAAGCACGGCCCCGTGGCGCTGCTGCACTTCGACGCCCACCTCGACACCTGGGACACCTACTTCGGCGCCGAGTACACGCACGGAACGCCCTTCCGCCGCGCGGTGGAGGAGGGCATCCTCGACACCTCCGCCCTGTCCCATGTCGGCACCCGAGGCCCGCTCTACGGCAAGCAGGACCTCACCGACGACGAGAAGATGGGCTTCGGCATCGTCACCTCGGCGGACGTCTACCGGCGAGGCGCCGACGAGGTCGCCGACCAGCTGCGCCAGCGCATCGGCGACCGGCCGCTGTACATCTCCATCGACATCGACTGCCTCGACCCGGCCCACGCGCCCGGCACCGGCACGCCCGAGGCAGGCGGCATGACCTCGCGCGAGCTGCTGGAGATCCTGCGCGGGCTCGCGTCCTGCAACCTGGTCTCCGCCGACGTCGTCGAGGTGGCCCCCGCGTACGATCACGCCGAGATCACGTCGGTGGCCGCGTCCCACACGGCGTACGAACTGACCACGATCATGTCCCGCCAGATCGCCGCGGCCCGGAAGGACTCGGAAGCGAAGTGACTCACGACCACGACCTGGTGCTCCGCCCGACGCCCGCTCAGACGGAGGCCGCCCTCAACCCTCCACCCGGCCGCACCGGCGGAGACCTGGTCGTGGAGACGCTGGCCGGTCTCGGCGCGACGACCGTCTTCGGTCTGCCCGGCCAGCACGCGCTCGGCATGTTCGACGCCCTGCGCCGCTCGGACCTCAGGTACATCGGCCTGCGGGTGGAGAACAACGCCGGGTTCGCCGCGGACGCCTACGGCCGGATCACCGGCGAGGCCGCGCCCCTGCTGCTGTCGACGGGCCCGGGCGCCCTGACCTCCCTGGCCGCGCTCCAGGAGGCGGCGGCCGCCTCCGCGCCCGTGCTGGCGATCGGCAGCCAGATCCCCAGGGCGGGCCTGGGCGGCGGGCGGCACGGCTATCTGCACGAACTGCCCGACCAGGCGGCGTCGTTCCGTGGCGTGGTGAAGTCCGTCCACACGGTCCGTACCCAGTCACAGATCCCCTCCGCGATCGAGGCGGCCTGGAAGTCGGCGCTGTCGGCCCCGCACGGCCCGGTGTGGGTGGAGATCCCGCAGGACGTGCTGCTCGCGCGGACGGAGATCCCGGTGGTGACGGGCGGCGACGCCTTCCCCGAGGAGCTGCCGCCGCGCCCCGAACTGACCGCCGTGGCCGCACACTTGCTGTCCCAGGCCGAGCGCCCGGCGATCATCGCGGGCGGGGGAGTCGTACGGGCGGACGCCTCGGGCAAGCTGAAGCAGCTGGCGGAGCTGATCCAGGCCCCGGTCGTGACGACCCCCGGCGGCAAGGGCGCCTTCCCCTGGAAGCACCCGCTGTCGCTCCAGTCCTGGATCGAGGACCGGCACACCACGGACTTCCTGGAGGACGCGGACGTCCTCCTGGTGGTCGGCTCGGGACTCGGGGAACTCTCCTCGAACTACCACACGTTCAAGCCGCGCGGCCGGGTCGTCCAGATCGAGGCCGACCTCGGCAAGCTGGAGTCCAACCATCCGGCCCTGGGCATCCACGCGGACGCCCGCCTCGCGCTGCAGGCGCTGCTGGAGACGGCGTCCGAACGCCGGGACCCGGGGACTCCGGAGCGCGTACGAGAAGTGCTCGGGAAGGTCACTGAGCGCATTGCCGCCCAGGAACTCACCCTGGAACAGGACGTGCTGGCGTCCGTCCGCAGGGCGCTGCCCGCCGACTCCCCGTCCTTCTGGGACATGACGATCCTCGCGTACTGGGCCTGGTCGGCCTTCGACGCCAAGGGCCCCAACCACATGCACTCCGCCCAGGGCGCGGGCGGCCTCGGCTACGGCTTCCCGGCGGCACTCGGCGCCGCGGCGGCCGACCCGACCCGGCCGGTCCTCGCGGTCTCCGGCGACGGCGGCGCCCTGTACTCGATCGCCGAGCTGGCGACGGCCCGCCAGTACGACCTGAACGTCACCTGGCTGATCGTGGACGACGGCGGCTACGGCATCCTGCGCGAGTACATGAACGACGCGTTCGGCGAGGCGACCGCGACGGAACTGACCCGGCCGGACTATGTGGCACTGGCGGAGTCCTTCGGCGTCCCAGGGGTCCGTACGACCCCTCAGGCCCTGGAGCAGGACCTTGCGAAGGCACTCGGGTCGCCCGGTCCCTCGGTGGTCCTGCTCCCGGCCGTGCTGCGGATGTTCGCGCCGACGCATCTGGACTGAGCGGCCGGGCCGGCCGGGTCGTGTTTCCTCGCTCCTCACATGAGCGGGACAGGGCGGGGCACTCGTGTGTCAGTCCACCTGCGAGGGGAGTCGATCATGGTAGTCGCCGTCGTCATCGGCGTGTGTGTGGTCCTGGCCGTCCTGGCCTTCTTGGTGCCCCGTCTCTCCCGCCGTCCCGAACGCGGCACACAGCGGACGCTCGGGGCCGGGGCGCGGGCCGGTGGCAAGGCGCCCGGCGTTCTGGGCCGGCTCTTCAGCAAGCCCTTCCACACCAGCTCGCGCGCGGTGAGCCGCAGCGGTTCCGCGGGTCGCCGCACCCGCCGCCACATGCCCTTCTGACCGACGTTGGGGCCGAGCGGGGAGCGCGGCGATGAACACCGAAGACACCGAAGACACCGAAGACACCGAAGACGCCGAAGGCACCGAGGGCGCGAACAAGCTGCTGGACGGGCTGACCGTGGATGCCAGCCGGCGGGAGCGGCCGATCGTGCTGGACGCCGACGGGCGTCCCATCCAGACGTGGCGGGAGAACCATCCGTACGACCGCAAGGTGGGCCGCAAGGAGTACGAGCGGACCAAGCGCGTCCTGCAGATCGAGCTGCTCAAGCTCCAGCGGTGGGTCAAGGACACCGGCGCACGCCTGGTCGTCGTGTGCGAGGGGCGGGACGCGGCGGGCAAGGGCGGCACGATCCAGCGGCTGACCGAGCGGCTCAACCCGCGCGGCGCACGTGTGGTCGCCCTGGACAAGCCCACCGAGCGCGAGACGGGCCAGTGGTACTTCCAGCGGTACATCGCGCAGCTGCCGACGGCCGGGGAGATCGTCCTCTTCGACCGCTCCTGGTACAACCGGGCCGGCGTGGAGCGCGTGATGGGATTCTGCTCCAAGGACGAGTACGAACTGTTCCTCGACCAGTGCCCGGCCTTCGAGCGGATGCTGGTCGACGACGGCATCGTGCTGGTGAAGTTCTGGTTCTCCGTGTCCCGCTCCGAGCAGCGCACGCGCTTCGCGATCCGGCAGGTCGACCCGGTGCGCCAGTGGAAGCTCTCCTCCACCGACCTGGCCTCGCTGGACCTCTGGGACGACTACACCGAGGCGAAGGTCGACATGTTCCGCGCCACGGACACCGCGCACGCCCCCTGGACCGTCGTCAAGAGCAACGACAAGAGACGCGCCCGGCTGGAGACCATGCGCGGTCTGCTGTCGCGCATCGACTACGCCAGCAAGGACCGCGAGGAGGTCGGCATGCCCGACCCCCTCATCGTCGGTGCCGCCGACACCCTTCTGGAGCCCGGCGAGGAGGACACCACACTGTCACCCACTCCGCTGTCCCCCGGCGCCGACGGGCCCGGCAAGCACCCCGGGACCGACTGACACTCACTCACTCACCGGGGCCGGCGTCGGCCCCGGTTTCGGCGGGGCGGAAGCATGCCGTCACCGTCTTGCCGTGCCGCTGGCACCTCATCCCCCACTCGTCGGCGAGCTTCCGCACGATGGCCACTCCGCGGCCGCCGACATCCCCCGGCTCTGGTTCGCGCGGGCGCGGCAGCGTCGGATCCTCGTCGTGGACGCTCACATGAAGGCAGTCACCGTCCCACGTGAGGACCAGGTGCGCGTCACTGTGCGCGTGGATGTGCGCATTGGTGATCAGCTCGGACACGGCCAGCACGATGGCGTCCACCGTGTCCGGCTCGGCAGCGGCCCAGGGCAGGGACGCGAGACGTCCGCGTGTCCAGTGCCGCCCGGCGCGCACTCCCTCGGACATGGGGAACGAGTGCGCCCACCCCATCGCCTTCACCGCCACTGCCCCGACCTCCCGTCCTTCGACCGCACAGCCGCTCGTGCTGAACCGGGTACCCGGCACCCGCGGCAACAGACCTGCGGACGCCGGGCCTTGAAACACGGCCTAGAGGCCGTCGCGGACCATCGCGGCGACGATGTGGACGTGCCGGTCGGCCGCCGTGCCTGACCACTCGTTGTCGTAGTTCAGCCCGTAGGGCCAGAAGTGCCCGCCGCCGGTGGAGATCTTGGCGCCGGAGCCGTCGTACTGCCTGACGAGGGCGGTGGCCTGCCCGCCGGTCCAGGTGCCGCTGCCGCCGAGGCGGGACCAGCCCGAGCTGGTGCCCACGCCGATGGTGTGGGAGATCTCGTGCAGGGCCGTCCGCTCGTTCATGTAGCTGCGGTTGCTGCCGAAGCGGATCGTCCCGTTGATGTTGCCGTCGGCGGTGGGGACGCCCGGCTCGTAGCGGACGGTGAGGGTCTTGCCCAGGTCGCTGAGGTTGTTGTAGCGGGCCACGGCCGCGTTCATGGCCTTGGTGATCAGGTCGTAGGCCGAGCGCTGGTCCTCGGTGGGGTTGCTCGCGCGGACCAGGGACCAGGTGATGGTGGCCGCCGCGGCGCGGTCGCGGGCCGGGGCGGGGGCGGCGGTGGTCTGCGGCTGCGGGGTGGCGGCCTGGGCGGCGACGCCGGGGCCGGCCAGCAGTGCGGCGGCCAAGGCGGCGACGACTGCCTTGCGTGGGCTCATGGGGGATCCTCCTGTGGGGGTGGCCGTGACGCGTGGGGGCGAAACCTCGTACGGCGTTCGGGATCTCGGACATGCGGGCCCGTCGGTGGTATCAGACCGGAATGGATGAACTTTCCTCGCTGGCGCGGCAGTTGGGCCCGCTGTCGACCGCAAGTATCCCGATGGGAAGGACGGCGTCAAGAGTTCCCGCAGTGGTCAGTGGAACCAGAAGAGGATCGTGTCCCGGTTCGTCCCGAGCTTCCGCGAACTCTCCCACTCCTCCGCCTCGAACCGCATGACCTCGGCGAACCGGCGGGCCGCGTCGCGGTACTCGGGATCGAGACGGTCGAGCACGGACGCGTAGGCGCCGGCGAGGGCCGCGGCCCGCTGGGCCGGCAGGGTCCCGATGGCCGGCACCGCGTCCCCCGGGTGGGGGAGGCGCAGCGGCGGGCCGCCGAACAGGAACGTGCCGGGGAGCAGGCCGGACGGTACGCCGTACCGGGCCAGTTCGTCGTCCATGGCGTGGAACCACGAGGGCCGCCGCCACTGTCCCAGGTCGGTCGGGTCGGAGAAGTGCGCCGCGACGGCCTGGTAGAAGGCGTAGCTGTACGAGGGGCAGAGGTCGGTGCTCGGGGTGCCCTCGATCAGCTCCTCCAGGGCCTGGGCGATGGAGACGTCGAGGTCGATGCCCTGCTCCTGGAACCGGACGTCGGTCCGCTCGCACTCCGTACGCACCCGGGCGAGCGTGCGCTCCTGCCGCTCGGTCCGCTCCACCGCGGTGAGCAGCCGCACCACCGTCCGCATGTCGCCGGTGCTCATCTCCAGGCAGTAGCCCACGCCTGCGTTTCCCTTCACCCGTTCGCCGGAACCCGGTGTCCATGATCGGGGACAGGGGAACGGCCCCTGACCGAGGGTCGGGGGCCGTTCGTCCGGAACCGCGTGGGATTCAGCTGACGTCGGACGGGTCCAGGCGGTAGATCGCCGACCGATTCGCCGACTGGTTCGACGACTGGTTCGACTGCGACGAGGAGCTGGAGCCCGAGTTCGAGCCCGAGCTGGTGCTCTTGCTGTACGCGCTCTCCTTCACCGCCGTGCCGTGCTTCTGCACCCAGGCCGTCACCTCGGAGCTGACACTGCTGCCGCCGCCGGGGCCGCCCATGCCGCCGCCGAGCTGGATGTAGTGCAGCTCGCCGTTCTTCACCAGCTCCTTGAGCCTGGCCAGGGTCATCGCCTTGTCGGAGCCGGACCAGCCCCACATGGAGATGACGGGCTCCCCGCTGCTCACGATCAGCTGGGCGGCGCCCTGCGAACTGGAGACGGCCAGCAGCCACTTGGCGCCGTCCTGGTGCTTCTTCAGGTACGAGATGAGCTCACTGCCGGCGCCACCGCCCATGCCGCCGCCCATGCCGCCACCGGGGCCACCGCTCGTACCGCCGGGCCGGCCGCTCGTGCCGTTCTCGGCCGTGCCGGTGCCGGTGCCGCTGCCGCTGCCGCTGCCGCTGCCGGTGCCGCTGCCGGTGCCGCTGCCGTTCGGGGGCGTGCCGCCGCTGCCGCCGGGGGCCTGCCCGCCGGACGGCATCTCACCACCCGGGAAGCCTCCACCGGCCTGGGCGTTGCCGCCACCCGCCTGGGCGTTCCCTCCCTGCTGGCCACCGCCACCGCCACCCTGCATGCCGTCACCGGAGCCGCCCGGGAACCCCCGGCCGCCACCGCCACCGCCACCGCCACCGCCCCCGGGCCCGCCGAAGCCACTGCCCGTCGACGGGCCCGCAGTCGGGTTCGTACCGCCCATGCCGCCGCTCGAACCGGACGGCACCGACCAGGCGTACGCCGCCGGACCCGCCACGGCGGCGACGACCGCCGTCACCACGGATGCCGCCAGCAGCCGTACCCGTGTCCCGGACGCGGACCGGAAGACGAGCAGTCCCACGATCGCCAGCGCCATGACGACGGCGACCGCCGGCCACAGCCAGGTGTTCCAGCCGGAGGCCCGCCGCAGGAGGACGACAGCCCAGACGGCCGTGATGCCCAGCCCGGCCGGCAGCACCCACGCCCACCGCTTGTCGGCACGGAACGCGCGCAGCAGCATCACGCCGCCGCCTCCGCACAACGCCGCGATGCCGGGGGCGAGCGCGGTCGTGTAGTACGGGTGCATCGTGCCCTCGGCCATGGCGAAGGTCAGGTAGTGCAGGACCGTCCAGCCGCCCCACAGCAGCAGCGCGGCGCGGGTGAGGTCGGTGCGCGGGGCGCGGCCGCGCAGCACCAGTCCGCCGACGCAGGCGAGGGCCGCGAAGGGGATCAGCCAGGAGATCTGGCCGCCGAGGACGTCGTTGAAGAGGCGGCCGAGCCCCGCGGTACCGGAGAAGCCGCCGCCTCCGCCTCCGCCGCCTCCGCCGTTGCCCTCGCCGCCGAGGATCCGGCCCAGGCCGTTGTAGCCCATGATCAGGTCCCAGGCCGTGCCGTCCGTCGAACCACCGATGTAGGGGCGGTCGTCTGCCGGGACGAGCGAGACCGCCGCCGCCCACCAGAAGCTGGAGACGGCCAGCGCGACGCCCGCGACGAGGAGGTTGACGACGCGCTTCACGAGCTTCGGCTTCGCCGCGTACAGGTAGACCGCGAAGACGGCGGGCAGCGCGATGTACCCCTGGAGCATCTTCGTGTTGAAGGCGAGGCCGAAGCAGACCGCGGAGCCGACCAGCGGTGACAGCTTGCCGTTGTGGACGGCCCGCAGTGCGAGCGCCGCGCCGCCGGCCATCAGGAACACCAGCAGCGTGTCGGGGTTGTTGTCACGGTTGATGGCGACCGTGATCGGGGTCAGGGCCAGGACCAGCGCGGCCACCGTCGCCGCGCCGTGGCCCCACACCCTCTTCACCGAGGCGTGCACGATCCAGATCGTCGCCAGCGCGACCAGGACCATCGGCAGCATCATCTGCCAGGTGCCGTAACCGAACACCCGGCACGACAGGCCCATGACCATCAGGGCGAACGGCGGCTTGTCGACGGTGAGGAAGTTGCCCGCGTCCAGCGAGCCGAAGAACCACGCCTTCCAGCTCTCCGTGCCGCTCAGCACGGCCGCGCTGTAGAAGCTGTTGAGGCTGGAGCCGGACAGGTTCCAGGAGTAGAGCACCGCGGCCAGGGCGAGGATCGCGAGCAGCGCGGGCAGCGACCACCGCGGGGCGGCGGTGTCCCCGGGCGGGGGCGCGGCGGGCTCGGCGGTGCGGATCTGGGGTTCGGTGGCAGATGTCACCCCCGCACGATGCACACCGCCGATGGGGGCGCACTGTGTCCTGTCTGGGAGCAGGCTGTGGATGACCTGCCGGCCGGGCGTCACGGGGGTGGTGTCGGCCTCGATCACTCCTCCCGGCTCACCGGATCCGGTGAGCCGGATCAACGCGGCCCAGCCGTCGGCAACGACGATCGTGATGGGGAGATCCCCCGTCGGTATCGAGGGTGATCCAGCACAGACGCGACGCTGAACCCGGACGTTCGCCGTCACCGGCCCTTGCCCTGGAGTGCGGTCCAGCACCTAGCGTCCCCGTCATGACGACACCTCAGCACAAGATCGGATCGGGCTTCGGCGCCCGGAGCACGGCGGACGACGTCCTGAGCGGGATCGACCTGTCCGGCAGCACGGCGATCGTCACCGGTGGCTACTCGGGACTCGGTCTGGAGACGACCCGCGCCCTGGCGGGTGCCGGAGCCCGCGTCGTGGTCCCCGCCCGGCGACGGGCGGCCGCGCAGGAGGCGGTCGAGGGCATCGAAGGCGTCGAGACCGACGACCTCGACCTGTCCGACCTCGAAAGCGTCCGCGGTTTCGCCGAACGGTTCCTGGCCTCGGGTCGCGACGTCGACATCGTGATCAACAACGCCGGGGTCATGGCCTGCCCCGAGACGCGGGTCGGCCCGGGGTGGGAGGCGCAGTTCGCCACCAATCACCTCGGTCACCACGCGCTGATCAACCACCTCTGGCCGGCGATCGCCCGTGGTGGCGCGCGCGTGGTCGCCGTGTCCTCGGGCGCCCACGGCATCACCGGCATGCGCTGGGACGACGTGCAGTTCGAGCGTGGCTACGACAGATGGCAGGCGTACGGGCAGGCGAAGACGGCGAATGTGCTGTTCGCCGTGCAGCTCGACGCGCTCGGCCGCGACGCCGGAGTCAGAGCGTTCGCGCTGCATCCGGGCAGCATCCTCACCCCGCTGCAGCGCCACCTGGCGAAGGGGGAGATGGTCGACGCGGGCTGGATCGACGAGAACGGCAACCCGACCGATCCCACCTTCAAGACGCCCGGGCAGGGCGCGGCGACGCAGGTATGGGCGGCGACCTCCCCCCGGCTGGCGGGCATGGGCGGCGTGTACTGCGAGGACTGCGACATAGCCGAGCCGGCCGGCGAAGGCTCGGAGGGCGGCGTGCACGCACACGCGACCGACCCCGAACAAGCCGCTCGCCTGTGGGCGCTGTCAGCCGACCTCACGGGTATCGACGTTTTCGCGGCGTCAACCTGAGGACCGGCCCGTAAGCGATCTCCAGGCAGGTTCAGACACCCGTCAGCGGGGCGAAGTTCCACGGGCCGACAGCCCACCGGGGGCCTGACCCGCCTCCCTGGTAACGACTCGTACATGCCTTCACCAAGGCCTACAACCTTTGGGCCTGCTCCGCGAGTCAAGGGTGCATGACTTCTGGGATATCCCGCCGAGCGAGAGTGCTGGCGGCGGCCGTGGGTACGGGTGTGCTCGTGCCGCTCGTCGCCGCCGCCACGCCCGCCGCCGCTGCCCCGCCGACCGTGACCTGTACGTCCGCCAAGGCGGGCCTCGCCGCCAAGCTGAAGAAGGACATCACCGCCGCGCTCGCCGGCCGCAAGGGCACGGTCGCCGTCGGCCTCTACGACCGCAGCACCAACACCACCTGCACGCTGCGCGCGAGTTCCGCCTACGACTCGGCCAGCGTCGTCAAGGTGACCGTTCTGGCCACCCTGCTCTGGGACGCGAAGAAGACGAACCGGTATCTCACCGACCGCGAGAACACCCTCGCCAAGGCCATGATCACCAAGTCGGACAACGCGGCGACCTCCACCTTGTGGAAGCAGCTCGGCATGACGAAGATCAAGGGCTTCCTCAGTGCCGCCGGAATGACCCAGACCAAGCCCGGCGCGAACGGCTACTGGGGCCTGACCCAGATCACCGTCACCGACGAGCAGAAGCTGCTGAAGCTCCTCACCGCCAAGAACGCGGTCCTGAGCGACAACTCCCGTTCCTACATCCTGAAGTTGATGGGCCAAGTCGTCTCGTCCCAGCGCTGGGGAACGCCGTACGGGGTGCCCTCGGGCGTCACCGTCGCCGTCAAGAACGGCTGGCTGCAACGCTCCACGAACGGCTGGCGGGTGCACAGCGTCGGCGCGTTCAAGGGCGGCGGCCACGACTACGTGATGACCGTGCTCACCCACGGCAACAGCACGATGAACTACGGCATCACCACCATCCAGGCCGTGGCCAAGGTCATCCACAAGGACCTGGCGGCGAGCTGACCCTGCACCGCACGGCCTGTTCGGCGTCACCGGCCCGCCCTACGGTGACGCCCATGCCCCTGAGAACCCACCTCGCCCTGCGCGCCGCGGCCTGACGGCGGCCACCTGCCTGACCGCCGCCGGCCCCGCCCAGACTGGCCGGCGACGACAACGAAAACCCAGCCCGAACGACCCGTTTCCGCGTACGGGCATCCGCTCAGGGGCGCGGGGAACTGCGCGACCAGCCCCCGCCCACCCGCACTCGAAGTTCAACCGATCCCCCACGGCGGGATGAAATCCGCCCCCAACCGCGTTGGTGTCTTCCGGCAGCTCAGGACGGATGGAAGGCACCGGTGTGACACCGAAACGGGGATGGGCACGACGACTGTGGGCCTACGCATGGCGCCACCCGAAGGACGTCGTACTCGCCCTCGGCTCCTCCCTGGCGGGCATGGCCGTCATGGCCCTCGTCCCCCTGATCACCAAGGTGATCATCGACGACGTCATCAGCGATCACACCAGGGACATGACCACCTGGGCCGGCCTCCTGGTCGCCGCCGCCCTGGTCGTCTACGTCCTCACCTACATCCGCCGCTACTACGGCGGCCGCCTCGCTCTGGACGTCCAGCACGACCTGCGGACGGACATGTACGGCACCATCACCCGTCTCGACGGCCGCCGCCAGGACGAGCTGTCCACCGGACAGGTCGTCGGCCGGGCCACCAGTGACCTCCAGCTGATCCAGGGTCTGCTGTTCATGCTCCCGATGACCATCGGGAACTTCATGCTCTTCCTGATCTCCCTGGTGATCATGGCCTGGCTGTCCTGGCCACTCACCCTGGTCGCCCTGGCCGTCGCCCCCGCCCTCGCGTACATCGCGAAGCGCAGCCGCACCAGGCTCCACCCCTCCACCTGGTACGCCCAGGCCCAGGCCGCCGCCGTCGCGGGCGTGGTCGACGGCGCCGTCAGCGGCGTACGCGTGGTGAAGGGCTTCGGACAGGAGCAGCAGGAGACCGGGAAGCTCCGGGAGGTCGGCCGCAGGCTCTTCGCCGGGCGGCTGCGCACCGTCCGCCTGAACTCGGTCTACACCCCGGCCCTCCAGGCCGTCCCCGCTCTCGGCCAGGTCGCGATGCTGGCGCTCGGCGGCTGGCTGGCGGTACGCGGGCACATCACACTCGGCACGTTCGTCGCCTTCTCGACCTACCTCGCCCAGCTGGTCGGCCCGGTGCGCATGCTCGCCGTGGTCCTCACCGTCGGGCAGCAGGCCCGGGCCGGCACCGAGCGGGTCCTGGAGCTGATCGACACCGAGCCCTCCCTCCAGGACGGCTCCAAGGACCTCCCCGCCGACGCCCCCGCGACGGTCGAGTTCGACGACGTCTCCTTCGGCTATGAAGCCGCCGACGGCAAGACCAGCCCGGTCCTCGACGGGCTGTCCTTCCAGATCCGCCCCGGCGAGACCCTCGCCGTCGTCGGCTCCTCCGGCTCCGGCAAATCCACGGTCTCCCTCCTCCTGCCGCGCTTCTACGACGTCACCCGCGGCGCCGTCCTCGTCGGCGGCCATGACGTGCGCGAGCTGACCCTTCAATCGCTGAGGTCCGCGATCGGGCTGGTCCCGGAGGACTCGTTCCTCTTCTCCGACACCGTCCGCGACAACATCGCCTACGGCCGCCCGGACGCCACCCAGGAGGAGATCGAGAAGGCCGCCCGAGCCGCCCAGGCGGACCGTTTCATCAGTGAACTCCCCGACGGCTACGACACCACCGTCGGCGAGCACGGCCTCACCCTCTCCGGCGGCCAGCGCCAGCGCGTCGCCCTCGCCCGCGCGATCCTCAGCGACCCGCGCCTGCTGGTCCTGGACGACGCGACCTCCGCCGTGGACGCCCGGGTCGAGCACGAGATCCACGAGGCCCTGAAGGGCGTCATGCGGGGCCGTACGACCCTGCTGATCGCGCACCGCCGCTCCACCCTGAACCTCGCCGACCGCATCGCCGTCCTGGACGGCGGCCGCCTCGCCGACATCGGCACCCACGAGGAGCTCCAGCGCCGCTCCGCCCTCTACCGGCGGCTGCTCACCGACCCCGACGAGCTGGGCGGGGTCTCCCCGGGCCACACCCAGCCCGTCTGCCCCGAGGAGGACACCTCCGTCCGGGAGGAGCTGGACGCGGAGTTCGACGCCGAGCGCGGCGTCACCCCCCGGCTGTGGACCGGCGACCGCGAGCGCAAGGACCTGGCCCTCGCGGAGAGCCCCGCCACCCCCGAGCTGCTCGCCCAGGTCGAGGCGCTGCCCCCGGCCACCGACGTCCCCGACATCGACGAGTCGCGTGCCGTCCAGCCGGAGGAGTCCTACGGTCTGCGCCGGCTGCTGCGCGGCTTCGGGCTGCCGCTGCTGGTCAGCCTCGCCCTGGTCGCCACCGACGCGGGCATGGGCCTGCTGCTGCCCGTGCTGATCCGGCACGGCATCGACT
Organism: Streptomyces sp. CA-179760; assembly: GCF_050937045.1. Lineage (NCBI taxonomy): Bacteria > Bacillati > Actinomycetota > Actinomycetes > Kitasatosporales > Streptomycetaceae > Streptomyces > Streptomyces sp. CA-179760. Next base: position 3,511,527 of record NZ_JBNJLZ010000001.1, on the reverse strand, counting down.
CCGGCGTCACGCAGGCCGCGCTCGGCGCCGTCTGGGCGGCCGCCCTGCTGGGGCTGCTCACGGTGGTCGTGCAGTGGGCGGCGCAGATCGGTGAGACCCGGATGACCGGCCGTACCGGCGAGCGGGTCCTGTACTCGCTCCGGCTGAAGATCTTCGCCCAGCTCCAGCGCCTCGGGCTCGACTACTACGAGCGGGAGCTGACCGGCCGGATCATGACCCGGATGACGACCGACGTCGACGCGCTGTCGACGTTCCTCCAGACGGGCCTGGTCACGGCCTTCGTCTCGGTCGTCACCTTCTTCGGCATCATGGTCGCCCTGCTGGTGATCGACGTGGAGCTCGCGCTGGTCGTCTTCGCGACGCTGCCGCCGCTGATCATCGCCACGTTCTTCTTCCGCCGGGCGAGCGTGAAGGCGTACGAGCTGGCTCGTGAGCGGGTGTCGGTGGTCAACGCCGACCTCCAGGAGTCGGTGTCGGGGCTGCGGATCGTGCAGGCGTTCCGGCGCGAGCGGGACGGCGGGCTGCGCTTCGCCGGGCGCAGCGACAGCTACCGTCAGGCCCGTATCCGGGGTCAGTGGCTGATCTCGGTGTATTTCCCCTTCGTGCAGTTCCTGTCGTCGGTGGCGGCGGCGGCCGTGCTGATCGTGGGCGGCGCCCGGGTCGACGACGGCACGCTGGCGATCGGCTCGCTGGTGGCGTACCTGCTCTACATCGACCTGTTCTTCGCGCCCGTGCAGCAGCTGTCCCAGGTCTTCGACGGCTACCAGCAGGCGACCGTCTCGCTGGGCCGCATCCAGGAGCTGCTCCAGGAGCCGACGTCGACGAAGTCCGCCGACGAACCCCTGGAGGTCCTGTCCCTGCGCGGCGAGATCGCGTTCGAGGACGTGCACTTCGAATACGGCGCCGTCGGCGAGGGGGAGGCGGCTCTGGGCGGGGTCGACCTGCGCATTCCGGCCGGGCAGACCGTCGCCTTCGTCGGCGAGACCGGCGCCGGCAAGTCGACCCTCGTCAAACTCGTGGCCCGCTTCTACGACCCGACCGGCGGCCGGGTCACCGTCGACGGCACCGATCTGCGCTCCCTGGACCTCACCTCGTACCGGCACCGTCTGGGGGTCGTCCCGCAGGAGGCGTACCTCTTCCAGGGCACCGTCCGCGATGCCATCGCCTACGGCCGCCCGGACGCCACCGACGCCGAGGTCGAGGCGGCGGCCCGCGCGGTCGGCGCGCACGACATGATCGCCACGCTGGACGGCGGCTACCTCCACGAGGTCGCCGAGCGCGGCCGCAACCTGTCCGCCGGACAGCGCCAGCTGATCGCCCTGGCCCGTGCCGAGCTGGTCGACCCGGACGTCCTGCTCCTCGACGAGGCGACGGCCGCCCTGGACCTGGCCACGGAGGCCCAGGTCAACCAGGCCACCGACCGCCTGGCGGGCCGTCGTACCACCCTCGTCGTGGCCCACCGGCTCACCACCGCCGCCCGCGCCGACCGGGTCGTCGTCATGGACCGCGGCGGGGTCGCCGAGGACGGCACGCACGACGAGCTGCTCGCGCGCGGCGGCCGGTACGCCGACCTGTGGCGGACCTTCATCGGCGCCGCCGAGCCGGAGGAGCCGGTCGGGGCGTCCCGCTGACGGGCACCCGGCGAGGGCGTCTTCATCACGGTCGCGCAACCGTCCGGCATACGTCATGCGTCCGTACAGCCGTACGCCGATGGTCGCGCACGACGCGGTACGGGAGGACAACAGTGGACAGTGGAGCGATACGCCGGCGGCTCGCGCTCGGCCTGGCCGTGCTGACCGCCTCCGGCTTGCTCGCCGTGGTGGCACCGGGCGAGGCGCAGGCCGCCTCCTCCGCGTCCTGCCCCGGCCGCAAGGTCCGCGCCCTGCCGTTCTCCACCGGCACCGTGTACGTCTACAAGCGCGGCGGCTATGTCTGCGCCGTGACCGTGACCAAGAAGCCCGGCGTGAAGAAGAAGATGTCGGTGAGCGTGCAGGCGCGCGGCAACCGCCCGGTCGTCGACGAGGGACGGTACTCCTACCTCGCCGGACCGGTCACCGTGCACGCCGGGCGCCGCTGCGTCTGGCTCAAGGGCAAGGTCGGCCCCAAGTCCGTCAGCACCGGCTGGATTCTGTGCTGAATCCCCGCCCGCGCACAGGGTTTTCCCTATGTCCCCTGGTGCTCCGGTGAGTTGGTCCGCTAGCTTCCGGCGCACATCTGTCTCACAGGGGAGTGCGCATGCGCAAGGCGCTCAGATGGCTGCTGGCGCTCACGGTGCTCATAGGCACACTGGGCACGGCGTCAGCGGCCACCGCCGCCGAGCCGGAGGCCACCGGCACCGGCAGCACCACTGACATCAAGGAGAGGCTGCTCTCCATACCGGGCATGAGCCTGGTCGAGGAGAAGCCGTACACCGGCTACCGCTTCTTCGTCCTGAACTACACCCAGCCGGTCGACCACCGGAAGCCGTCCAAGGGCACGTTCCAGCAGCGCATCACCGTGCTGCACAAGGACGTCGCCCGTCCGACGGTCTTCTTCACCAGCGGCTACAACGTCTCCACGACGCCCCGCCGCAGCGAACCCGCCCAGATCGTGGACGGCAACCAGGTCTCCCTGGAGTACCGCTTCTTCACCCCGTCCCGGCCCCAGCCGGCCGACTGGACCAAGCTGGACATCTGGCAGGCCGCCAGCGACCAGCACCGCGTCTTCAAGGCCCTGAAGAGCGTCTACGACAAGAAGTGGATCTCCACGGGCGGTTCGAAGGGCGGCATGACCGCCACCTACTACGAGCGCTTCTACCCGCGTGACATGGACGGCGTCGTCGCCTACGTGGCCCCCAACGACGTCGTGAACGACCGGGACGCGGCCTACGACCGCTTCTTCGCGCGCGTCGGCACCAAGGAGTGCCGCGACAAGCTGAACGGTGTGCAGCGCGAGGCACTGGTCCGCCGCGAGCCGCTGGAGAAGAAGTACGCGGCCTACGCGAAGGAGAACGGCCTCACCTTCGAGACCATCGGCAGCCTGGACAAGGCCTACGAGGCGACCGTCCTCGACTACGTGTGGGGCTTCTGGCAGTACAGCCTGCTGAAGGACTGCGACCAGATCCCGGCCGACGCCAAGAACGCCACCGACGACGACATCTGGAACTCCGTCGACACCATCTCCGGCTTCTCCGCCTACGCCGACCAGGGCCTGACGACCTACACGCCGTACTACTACCAGGCCGGCACGCAGCTCGGCGCGCCGACCATCCGGTTCCCGCACATCGAGAAGAAGTACATCCGCTACGGCTACCAGCCGCCCCGCAACTTCGTCCCGCGTGACATCCCCATGAAGTTCCAGCGGGGGGCGATGCGGGACGTCGACACCTGGGTCCGGCACAACGCCCGGCAGATGCTCTTCGTCTACGGCCAGAACGACCCGTGGGGCGCCGAGCCGTTCCACGTCGGCAAGGGCGCGAAGGACTCCTACGTCATGACCGCTCCGGGCATGAACCACGGGGCCAACGTCGCGGGTCTCGTGCCCGAACAGAAGGCCCTCGCCACCGCCCGCATCCTCGACTGGGCCGGCGTCGCCTCCGGCGCGGTACAGGCCGATCCGCAGGCGGCCAAGCCGCTGGCGAAGTTCGACGCGAAGCTCGACAAGCGGGACACGCAGCGTGAGATGACGCTGCGTCCGTAACTCGGCAGGAGTGCCCGGCCGCCGCTCACAGCGGCCGGGCGCACCCCACCGGCCGATCGCCGCCGAGCCGGACGTACAGCGCGGTCGAGCCGGGGCAGTCGGCCCGCCCGGTGACCGCGCGGCTCACCCGGTACTCCGGCTTCCGCTCGCCCGTCCCGTCGCACGCGGTCTCGCGGACCTGCCCGTCGCCCGAGTTGTAGACGCAGTCGCCGACGACGGTGCGCGGCCCGCCCCCGCCGCCCGGGTCGCCGGGGTGCGGCGGCTGGAGGTTGCGCATACAGGCGTAGCCGCGCGGCACCGCCCCGTCGCCGTCCTCGTCGGACGCGGGCCGCTGCTCGCTGATGTGCAGGACGAAGTCCGTGGCCGCCGGGCAGCGCGGCCCGTCACGCACCGCGCCGTCGTGCCGGGCCACGACCCGCGCCGCCGCCCGCTCACCGGAGCACGGCACCTCGGTGAAGCTCGTCGCACCGAACGAACTGCACTCGTCGACCGCGAGGAACACCGCCCCGTACCCGGACGGCCGGGTCGGCGACGGTGAGACCGCGCCGCTCGTCCCCGTCGCCGGCTCGCCCAGCCGGCCGTCCTCCGCCACCCCCGCCGACGGACTCTGACACCCGACCAGCAGCGCGACCAGCAGGAACAGCCCGCACATCGCCCCCGCCGCACTTCTGTCGCGCATTGCCGTACCCCCGACTGTCCTCGCCCAGCGTGGCCCGTGATCACGGGCACACGCCAGGCAGATGGGGCGGTTTGCGCATGTTGGGGGTGGTGCGCCCGGTCCGTGGCGTACGTCTAGTACGACATGCCGTGCCCGATCGGGTACAGCACCTGTTCCGGATCATCCGCCCGCTGCACGGCGACCGGCAGTTTCCCGCGTGGCTTCACCCGGCCCGCGATCACCCGTGCGGCGGCCCGCAGTTCGACGTCCGTCCAGGAGTAGGCGGCCAGACAGGCCGGGACGGACGGCAGCTGGGCGATGTCGTACGGGTTGCGGATCGCGACCGCCACGACCGGTGTCCCGGTCGCCACGAGCTGCTCGACCAGCGCCTTCTGACTGCTGCCGGCCGTGACGTTGTACGTGGCTGCCACCACCGCGTCCACGTCCCGCGCGGCAGCGACGGCTCGGGCGATCGTGGCGGCGGAGGGGGCGGTGCCGGTCGAGAGGGCGGTCGCGGTGAAGCCGAGTTCCGACAGCGCGCCCGCGAGCACGCCCGTGGGCGGGCCGGTCGTCCCCGACGGCGAGGCCGGATCGGCGCCGACCACGAGCACCTTGGGGTGGCGGCGCCGGGACAGCGGCAGCAGCCGGTCCTCGTTGACGAGCAGCGTGGTGGTCCGCTCGGCGATCCGGTCGGCCGCCTTCAGGTGCGTGCGGATGCCGACGGTCCGGTCGACGCCGCCCTGACCGACGTACGGAGAACGGAACAGCCCGAGCTTCGCCTTCAGCCGCAGCACCCGCAGGATCGATTCGTCGAGCCGGGCCTCCGTCAGCTCACCTTCCCGCACGGCCGTCAGGACGGCGTTCCAGGCGAGGTCCAGATCCGGCGGGTTGAGCAGCTGGTCCACGCCCGCCTTCAGCGCGAGCACCGGCACCCGGGCGTCTCCGTACTTGGTCCGTACGCCCTCCATGCCGAGGGAGTCGGTGACCACGACCCCGTCGTAGCCGAGCCGCTCGCGCAGGATGCCGGTCAGGATGGGGCGGGAGAGGGTCGCCGGGTCGCCGGAGCCGTCGAGGGCCGGGACCATCAGATGGGCGGTCATGATCGAGTCGATGCCCGCGGCGATCGCCGCCCGGAACGGCGGTGCGTCCAGCTTCTCCCACAGCTCCCGGCTGTGCGTGATGGTGGGGAAGCCGGTGTGGCTGTCGACGTTGGTGTCCCCGTGCCCGGGGAAGTGCTTGGCGGTCGCGGCGACCCCGGAGCCCTGGTACCCGGCGACCTCGGCGGCCACCAGCGCGGCGACGGCCCGCGGGTCGGCACCGAAGGACCGTACGCCGATGACCGGGTTGGCCGGGTTGACGTTCACGTCGGCCACGGGGGAGTAGTCCTGCCGGATGCCCATCGCCCGCAGCTCGGCGCCCGCGATCCGGCCGAGCGCCCGGGCATCGGACCGGGACCGGCCCGCGCCGACGGCCATGGCGCCCGGGAAGAGCGTCGCGGGCTTCCCGACCCGGGCCACGATCCCGTGCTCCTGGTCGGTGGAGATGAGCACGGGCAGCCCGCGGGGCAGTCCCAGGGAGGCCCGCTGGATGCCGTCGGAGAGGCCGGCGATCTGGTGCGGATCACGGGTGTTGTGCGCCCAGGCGAAGTAGATGATGCCGCCGACCCGGTACCTCGCGACCAGCTCGGCGGCCGTACGGACCCCGATCTCCTTGAGGTTGGCGTCGATGTCGGCCTGGTCGGGGGCGGTGGCGGAGTGGCCGTAGACCCGCATCACGAAGAGCTGTCCCACCTTCTCCTCCAGCGTCATCCGCGAGACGAGGGCGCGAAGTCGCCTGTCGTCCGGGGGGCCCAGGGAGCCGGAGGAATCGGCGGCGTACGAGGGCCCGGCGGCCGCGAGGGCGGCGGTGACGCCGGCCGTGGCGGCGAGAACGGTGCGTCTGGAGGGCTGTGCGGTGCTTCCCGTGCTTCCCGTGCCGGTGTCGTGCACGTGCGCTCCTTCCGGAGGTGATCCTCTCGGATCCGCTGAAGGAAACTTCCAAGACGTCAGCAATAACCGGGAAGTTTCTGCCAGTCAAGGGAACGCGCAGGGGCCGCCACCGGCGCGGTCGGAGGGGGACGCACCGGTGGCGGTGGGGCCCGCCGGCCGCGGTGCGGCGGAGAGGGTGGTCAGCGATCGCAGCCAGCAGCGAGGGCCGACACCGCACCGTGGTGACTCTCCGGCGGTTTGTGCGTTGGACGGCCCGGGTCCGGACCAGGTTCCCGGCGCGGGCCGGATTTCCGGAAGTCGGTACTCAGGGTGAACGGGGGGTTCAACGGGGCGTGTGAGCCGACACTTTCGGCCACTGCCCGCCGAGTGCCCGCACGGTTTCCGCGATGGCCGGACGCCGCGCCGCCCCAGTCCGCCACAGCGCGTACAGCCGCCGCACCGGCATGGGGTCGAGCGGCACCTCCACCACTTTGGCGGGCAGCGCCCCGCGCCCCAGCCGCGGGATCAGCGCGACCCCGAGCCCGGCCGCGACGAGGGCGACGAGCGTCGGATTCTCCTCAGCCTGGTGGACGATGTCGGGCTCGTGCCCTGCCGTCCGCAGCGTCCGCAGCAGCCAGTCGTGGCACACCCGCCCCGGCGGCTGGCAGATCCACCGCTCACCGCCCAGTTCCTCCCGCCGTACGGCGCTGCGCCCGGCGAAGGGATGCCCCTCGGGCACGAGCAGATCGCACAGGTCGTCCCCGATGACCGCCTGCTCCAGGCCCGGCGGGGCGGGCAGCGGCGCGATGTCCCAGTCGTGCGCGACGGCGAGGTCGACGGCTCCCTTCGCCACGAGGTCGACCGACAGATGCGGGTCGACCTCGGTGAGCCGGGCGTCCAGGGCCGGGTGTCTGCGGCCCAGCTCGGCGAGCACGCCCGGCAGCAGCCCGCGCGCCGCCGACGAGAACGCGGCGACGGTCAGCCGCCCCGCCGGCAGGCCCCGCCGCTCCTCCAGGTCGGTCTCCGCCCGCTCCACGATGGCCAGCAACTCCTTCGCGGCCGCGGCCAGTTGCCGGGCCTCGTCGGTGAGCCGCACACCCCGCCCCTCCCGCTCCAGCAGCACGGTCCGCGTCTCCCGCTCCAGCTTGGCGATCTGCTGGGACACCGCGGAGGGCGTGTACCCGAGTGCGACGGCGGCGGCCCCGACGGTGCCGTGCACGGACACGGCGTGCAGGGCGCGCAGCCGCTGGAGGTCGAGCATGGGACTCCCCACTTCCATGATTCAGCGATGCTTCATCCAACTCTGCGGCAATCATCGCTGGTGCTTCACGGTCGCCGGACGCGAGGCTCACGGCATGCGCCTCTCACACCTCGCTCTCGCCGCGCTGGTCGCCGCCGTCCGGGGCGTCAGCTTCACGGTCGTCGAGATCGGCCTCGACCACTTCCCGCCCCTGCTCTTCTCGGCCCTGCGCTTCCTCGCGGCGGCGGCCTGCGTGGGGCGCCTCGAACGTCCTCACCCGCAAGGCGGCACCCCCGACTCCCGGGCCTGCTCCTGCGCCACCACCCCGCCTCCACGGTGGCCCCCTTCTCCCTCCTGGTCCCGGTCTCAGGGATGTCGTCGGCGGCGCTGTTCCCGGGCGAGCCGGTGAGCCCGCCGCGGTGGTGCGCGGCGGCGCTGCTGGTGGGCGGGGTGGCGTTGACGTCCGGTCTTCTTCGGCCCCCACACACGGCCGCCGCCCCGCCCGGAACAAACGGGCGGGGCGGCGCGAGCGCGATTCGCAGCTGGGTCACAAGGTGTGCTCGACGAACCTCGCCGCCGTCTCGGCCAGCACCTCGCGGCCGTCGCGTGCCCACAGGCCGTCGTTGAACAGCTCCACTTCGATGGCCCCGGTGTACCCGGCCGCCTCCACGTACCCCTGCCACTCCCGCATGTCGATCGCGCCGTCGCCGACCTGGCCCCGGCCGGTCAGCACGCCCTGAGGGAGGGGAGTCGTCCAGTCGGCGAGCTGGAAGGTGTGGATACGGCCGGACGCGCCCGCCCGGGCGATCTGCGCGGGAGCCGTGTCGTCCCACCAGATGTGGTACGTGTCGACGGTGACCCCGACCTGCTGGGCCGGGAACCGTTCGGCCAGGTCCAGGGCCTGCGCCAGCGTCGACACCACACAGCGGTCGGAGGCGTACATCGGGTGGAGCGGCTCGATGGCCAGACGGACGCCGTGCTCCTCGGCGTACGGCCCCAGTTCCGCCAGCGCGTCCGCGATCCGCTCCCGCGCCCCGTGCAGATCCTTCGAGCCGGCCGGGAGCCCGCCCGAGACCAGGACCAGCGTGTCCGTGCCGAGCGCCGCCGCCTCGTCGATCGCGCGGCGGTTGTCGGCCAGGGCCTCGGCCCGCTCGCGCGGGTCGATCGCCGTGAAGAAGCCGCCCCGGCACAACGTCGTCACCGTCAGGCCCGCGTCCCGGACCAGCTTGGCCGTGGCCTCCAGGCCGTACGACTGGACCGGCTCACGCCACAGGCCGACGTTGACGACGCCCGACTCACGGCAGCTGTCGACCAGTTCCGGCATCGACAGCTGCTTGACCGTCATCTGGTTGATGGAGAAACGCGCGAGCTCCGTCACTGGTTCACCCCGTACAGGGCCAGCAGGTTCTTCATCCGCTCCTGCGCCAGCTTCGGGTCGGGGAACAGGCCGAGGCCGTCGGCGAGTTCGTACGCCTTCGCGAAGTGCGGGAGCGAGCGGGCCGACTGCAGGCCGCCGACCATCGTGAAGTGGGACTGGTGGCCCGCCAGCCAGGCCAGGAACACCACGCCCGTCTTGTAGAAGCGGGTCGGGGTCTGGAAGAGGTGGCGGGAGAGCTCGACCGTGGGGTCGAGGAGCGCGCGGAAGCCCGCGACGTCCCCGGTGTCCAGCACCCGGACCGCCTCCGCCGCCAGCGGGCCCAGCGGGTCGAAGATGCCGAGCAGGGCGTGGCTGAAGCCCCGCTCGTCGCCCGCGATCAGCTCGGGGTAGTTGAAGTCGTCGCCGGTGTAGCAGCGGACCCCGTCGGGGAGCCGGCGGCGCAGGTCGACCTCACGCTGTGCGTCCAGCAGGGAGACCTTGATGCCGTCGACCTTGTCGGGGTGGGCGGCGATGACCTCCAGGAAGGTGTCCGTCGCCGCGTCCAGGTCGGACGACCCCCAGTAGCCCTCCAGCGCCGGGTCGAACATCGGGCCGAGCCAGTGCAGGACGACCGGCTCGGCTGCCTGCCGGAGCAGCTGGCCGTAGACCTCCAGATAGTCCTCGGGGCCGGAGGCGGCCGCCGCGAGCGCCCTGGACGCCATCAGGATGGCCTGGGCGCCGGACCGTTCCACGACGGCGAGCTGCTCCTCGTAGGCCGCGCGGACCTCGCCGAGGGACGCCGGGCCGGTGAGCTGGTCGGTGCCCACGCCGCAGGCGATACGACCGCCCACCGACTTGGCCTCGGCCGCCGACCGGCGGATCAGTTCCGCCGCGCCCGCCCAGTCCAGGCCCATGCCGCGCTGCGCGGTGTCCATGGCCTCGGCGACACCCAGCCCGTGCGACCACAGATGGCGGCGGAAGGCGAGGGTGGCGTCCCAGTCCACGGCGGCGGGCGAGTCGGGGGACACGTCCGCGAACGGGTCGGCGACGACGTGAGCCGCCGAGAAGACCGTGCGGGAGGTGAGCGGGGAACCGGTGGTGAGGGCGAGCGGCTCCTGGCGGGGCTCGTACGCCCTCAGCGACCCGCTCGCGTCCGGGAGCTGGATCGTCACAGCGAGATCTCCGGTACGTCGATACGACGGCCCTCGGCCGAGGACGCGAGACCCAGCTCGGCGAGCTGGACACCGCGGGCACCGGCCAGCAGGTCCCAGTGGTAGGGCGCGTCGGCGTAGACGTGCCGCAGGAACAGCTCCCACTGGGCCTTGAAGCCGTTGTCGAACTCGGCGTTGTCCGGGATCTCCTGCCACTGGTCGCGGAAGACCTCCGTGGCGGGGATGTCCGGGTTCCAGACCGGCTTGGGGGTGGCGCTGCGGTGCTGGGCGCGGCAGTTCCTGAGTCCGGCCACCGCCGAGCCCTCCGTGCCGTCCACCTGGAACTCCACCAGCTCGTCGCGGTTGACGCGCACGGCCCAGGAGGAGTTGATCTGGGCGATGGCGCCGCCCTCCAGCTCGAAGACGCCGTACGCGGCGTCGTCGGCGGTGGCGTCGTACGGCTTGCCGTTCTCGTCCCAGCGCTGCGGGATGTGGGTGGCGGTCAGGGCCTGGACGGACTTCACGCGGCCGAACAGCTCGTGGAGCACGTACTCCCAGTGCGGGAACATGTCGACGACGATGCCGCCGCCGTCCTCGGCACGGTAGTTCCAGGACGGGCGCTGGGCGTCCTGCCAGTCGCCCTCGAAGACCCAGTAGCCGAACTCGCCGCGCACGGACAGGATCCGGCCGAAGAAGCCGCCGTCGATGAGGCGCTTCAGCTTCAGCAGGCCGGGGAGGAAGAGCTTGTCCTGGACGACGCCGTGCTTGATGCCGGCCTCGTCCGCCAGCCGGGCCAGGTCCAGGGCGCCGGCGAGGCCGGTGGCGGTCGGCTTCTCGGTGTAGATGTGCTTGCCGGCCGCGATCGCCTTCTTCAGGGACTCCTCGCGGGCGGAGGTGACCTGGGAGTCGAAGTAGATGTCCACCGTCTCGTCGGCGAGGACCGCGTCCAGGTCGGTCGAGACGTGCTCCAGCCCGTGCCGCTCGGCCAGCGCCCGCAGCGCGTGCTCGCGGCGGCCTACCAGGATCGGCTCGGGCCACAGCACGGTGCCGTCGCCGAGATCGAGGCCGCCCTGCTCGCGCAGGGCGAGGATGGAGCGGACCAGGTGCTGGCGGTAGCCCATGCGCCCGGTCACGCCGTTCATGGCGATACGCACCGTCTTGCGTGTCACGTCGTTCCCTTCGTACGCGGTCGTCGCGCCGCGTACGCCCACTGGTGAGCGTTGCAGCAAGCGCTTTCTACATACGGAGAAGCTAGCCTCTGAACCGTGGTCTGGACAAGACCGTGACCAGGACGAGTTGTTCGAGGGGGCGAACAACCGGGGGTCGGGGGCTTAAAGTCTGCTCGGAAACCTTGGCCATGGATTAGCTGAGCCAGGGCGGCCGACCTGCCCGGAACCGTTCCCATGGGTCCGGGTGTGTACGAGGGCGACGACGAGATGCGTGACCGGAGGACGACGAGATGACGGTGACCCTGGCGGACGTGGCGGCCCGCGCGCAGGTCTCGCCCGCGACGGTGTCGCGCGTGCTGAACGGGAACTATCCCGTTGCCGCCTCCACCCGCGAGCGGGTGCTGAAGGCCGTGGACGAGCTGGACTATGTACTCAACGGGCCCGCGAGTGCCCTGGCCGCCGCCACCTCCGACCTGGTCGGGATCCTGGTGAACGACATCGCCGACCCGTTCTTCGGGATCATGGCGAGCGCGATCCAGGCCGAGATCGGCGGGCCTGGCGGCCGTGCGGGCGGGGAGAGACTCGCGGTGGTCTGCAACACGGGAGGCTCCCCGGAGCGGGAGCTGACGTATCTCACGCTGCTGCAGCGGCAGCGTGCGGCGGCCGTGGTGCTGACCGGCGGGGCGATCGAGGACGCGGCGCACAAGGCGGCGATGGACGCGAAGGTGCGCAAGCTCACGGACGCCGGGACGCGGGTGGTGCTGTGCGGACGGCCGCCGGCGCCGGAGACCGGGGCGATCGCGCTGACCTTCGACAACCGCGGGGCGGGCAGGAACTGGCCGAACACCTGATCGGCCTCGGGCACCGGCGGCTCGGCTACATCGCGGGCCCCGAGGAGCGGACCACGACCCGGCACCGCCTGGAGGGCCACCGGGCCGCGCTCGCCGCGCACGGCATCGAGGAGGACCCCCGGTGGACGGTGCACGGCCGCTACGACCGCAGGTCCGGCTACGAGGCGACGCTGGAGCTGCTCCGGCGGGACCCGTCCCTGACTGCGGTCGTCGCCGCGAACGACTCCGTCGCGCTCGGGGCGTGCGCGGCGCTGCGCGACTCCGGGCTGCGGATCCCGGAGGACGTGTCGGTGGCCGGGTTCGACGATCTCCCCTTCAGCATCGACGTGGTGCCTTCGCTCACGACGGTGCGGCTGCCGCTGGCGGAGGCCGGGGCGCGGGCCGGGCGGATCGCGATGGGGCGGGAGGAGGCGCCGCCCGGGGGATCGCCTCGGTGCGGGGGGAGTTGATGGTGCGGGGGTCCTCCGGGGCGCCGAGGGTCTCCTAGTCCTGGGCGCTGCTGCCCGGCCCGTGCTGGGGCTGCCGCCCCCGGGCACCCGCTTCGGCCTGAACGGCCTCGTCCTCAAACGCCGGACGGGCTGGGGTGTGACGGGTCGGCGATGTCGGGTGTGCGTCGGTCCGGCTGAGGTGTGGCGGGTCGGCGTTGTCGGGTGTACGCCGGTCGGGCTGGGGTGTGGCGGGTCGGCGTTGTCGGGTGTACGCCGGTTGGGCTGGGGTGTGGCGGGTCGGCGATGTGGGGTGTACGCCGGTTGGGCTGGGGTGTGGCGGGTCGGCGTTGTCGGGTGTACGCCGGTTGGGCTGGGGTGTGACGGGTCGGCGATGTCGGGTGTGCGTCGGTCGGGCTGAGGTGTGGCTGATCGGCGTTGTTCGCGCCGCCGACCGGGCAGGCGGACCTACGCCCTGACCCCGATGAATCCGAACAGATCCGGCACCCCGTCCGGCCCCGCCTCCACCGTCCGCTCGATGCGCAGGCCCGCTGAGACCGCCCCGTTGAGCAGGTCGGCCAGCGGGACGTGCCAGGCGCCGAGGCGGGCGCGGACACCGGTGGTGTTCCAGGAGGCGAAGGTGCGGGACCGGTCGGCATAGCCGGCGTCGATCACCGTCCTGGACATGTCCCTGCGGTCGGCGAAGGCGCCGACGAAGCAAGGGTGCACTCCCAGATGGACGAAACGGCCGCCGGGAGCCAGGACACGGCCGATCTCGCGGAGCACAGCGGCGTAGTCGGGCACGTCCGTGCTGGCCAGGACGCACACCGCGGCGGGCGCCGAGCTGTCGGCCAGGGGGAGCGCGGTCGCGTCGGCGACGGCGACGGGCAGGCGCTGGGCGGCGTGGCGCAGCTGGTTGCGGGAGAGGTCGACGCCGACGGGACTCCAGCCCAGGGCGGCCACGGTCGGCGCGTGGGCGCCCGTGCCGCAGCACACGTCGAGGCAGGTGGCTCCGTCGCCGCTGCCCAGCAGGTCACCGAGGGTGGCATGGACCCGGCGGATGTAGTCGCCGCCGCCCGCCGGGGACATGAACTCGTTGTACCAATCGGCGTGTTCGTCGTACACGGCCGTCGTCCTCGAGGTCACCATGACTCGGACGTTACTGCCCGCGCGCGAGTCGCGCGGAGGCGTTCGCCGCGAGCGTGACGGATACGGATGCCCGGCGGCGATGACTTTCGCGTCGTACGCCGGTCTGCAGTGCCGTCATCGAAGCCCTCCTCTCCCGAGCGGGCCCTGCGAGAAAGCGGAGTGAGTCCCATGCGCATCGTGATCACCGAGTTCATCAGCCTGGACGGCGTCGTACAGGCGCCCGGTGGGCCGCAGGAGGACACCGACGGGGGCTTCGCGCACGGCGGCTGGTCGCACCCGTACTTCGACGAAGAGGTGCTGGGCGGCGCCTTCGACGCCGGTCTCGGCAGAGCCGAGGCACTGCTGTTCGGGCGGCGTACGTGGCAGACGATGGCGGCGGCCTGGCCCGAGCGCGCCGGGGACCCCTTCGCCGACCGGATGAACTCCCTGAAGAAGTACGTCGTCTCCAGCACGCTCGGCGAGGCCGACCTCACCTGGAACAACACCGCGCTCATCCCCGGCGACCAGGCCGTGGCCCGGATCCGGGAGCTGCGCGAGACCGAGGGCGGCGACCTCGCGATGATGGGCAGCCCGACGCTCGTGCGGACGCTGCTGTCCGAGGGCCTGGTCGACGAACTCCAGCTCGTCGTCATGCCGGTGATCCTCGGCGGCGGAAAGACGATCTTCCCCGGCGACGGGGCGAAGCGCCCGATGGAGCTGGTCTCCACGACCACCGCCAAGACCGGCGCCCAGGTGTGCGTGTACCGGCCGGCGGCAACGACGAAGGCCTAGCCCCGGAAGTCCTGGACGTCTAGGCTCAGCCCCATAGGATCTCTGACTGAGTCAACTATCGACGATCGACACCGGGGGTCGTGGCCCATGACCGTCCAGGACATCCGCTCCTTCAACCGCTTCTACACGAACGTCATCGGCGCGCTCGACTACGGCCGCCACATGTACGCCCCCTACACCCTCACCGAGTCCCGTGTGCTCTACGAGCTCGCCCACGCGCCGCGCACGGACGCCGCCGACCTGCGGGCGCAGCTGCACCTGGACGCCGGATACCTGAGCCGCATCCTGAACAAGTTCGAGGAGGACGGGCTGATCGAGCGCGGCCCGTCCGAGACGGATCCGCGCCGCCGCCGTATCACCCTCACCCCGCCCGGCCGCGAGGCCGCCGCGCTGCTCGACGAGCGGGCGCGGGAGACGGTCGGGTCGCTGCTGGACACCGTGCGGGCCGAGGACCGGCCCCGGCTGACGGAGGCCCTGCGGACCGTTCGGACCCTCCTCGGCGACGGCCGTGCCCCGCGTCCAGAGGACGTAGTCCTGCGGGAGCCCACCCCCGGCGACCTCGGCTGGATCGTGGAGCGCAACGCCGCGCTCTACGCCGCCGAGTACGGCTTCGACCTCGGGTACGAGGGCCTCGTCGCCCGTATCGTCGCCGATTACAGCGAGGACCACGACCCGCGTCAGGACCGCACCTGGATCGCCGAGCTGGACGGCCGGCGGGTGGGGTGCGTCATGTGCGTACGTGACGACGCGCCCGGGGCCGCCCGGCTCCGGCTGCTGCTCGTCGAGCCCGACGCGCGTGGCCTCGGCATCGGCGACCGGCTGGTGGGAGCCCTCGTCGACTTCGCCCGCGAGGCCGGCTATCGCGAGGTCGTCCTGTGGACCAACGACATCCTCGGAGCGGCCCGCCGTATCTACCAGCGCCACGGCTTCGAGCTGGTCGCGGAGAAGCCGCACCGCTCCTTCGGGCAGGACCTGACCGGCCAGGACTGGCGACTGGATCTTCACGCAACACCGGAGCGACGAAGGGGAGTCGCGGGCGGGGGTGCCGGGTAGGGTCCGTCCACATGAAGCTGGCGTTCTCCACCCTCGGTGTCCCCGGCATGCCCCTGCCCGACGTCCTGCGGCTCGCGACCGCGCACGGCTACCACGGCGTGGAGCTGCGCACCCACCCCGAGGAACCGGTCCACACCGACCTCGACCCGTCTCAGCGGGCCGAGGTGGCGGCCGAGTTCAAGGGGTCGGGCGTAGAGATCCTGGGCCTGGCGGGATACGCGCGCGTCGCCGCGCCGGGCGACGACGAACCCGTCCTGGCCGAGATCCGTGCCCTCCTCGACCTGGCCCGTGACCTCGGTGCCCCGTACATCCGCGTCTTCCCCGGCGGCGACCTGGACGTCCAGACCCCCGAGGAGGCCGACGCGACGGCCGCCCGGCGCCTGGGCACGGCCGCCGAGTACGCGAACGACCTGGGCGTACGCATCCTCCTGGAAACCCACGACTCGCACCGCACCGCCGCCGACGCCATGCGTGTCCTCGGCCTCGTCGGCCACCGCCAGGTCGGCGCGCTCTGGGACGTCATGCACACCTGGCTGGGCGGCGAACAGCCCTCGGAGACCTACGCGGCGCTCTCCCCCCACCTCGGCTACGTCCAGGTCAAGGACATCGCCTCCGCCGAGGACACCACCCCCCTGCCTCTCGGCGCGGGCGTCCTGCCCCTGGCCGAGTGCGTGGAGGTCCTCTCCCGCCACAACTGGGACGGCTGGCTGTGCTGGGAGTACGAGAAGCGCTGGTACGAGACGGCCCAGCCGCTGCCGGACCTGCTGGAGGCCGGGCGCGAGCATCTGGGCAGGCTGCTGAACGACTCGGCGTGACGGGGCGCTTCCGCGCAAAACCCGATTGCCGCCCGGCCCGCGCGTCGCTAGCGTCCCCGCTCATGTCGCCGACCCTGCACACCCCCCGCCTCCTCCTGGACCCCTACACCCCCAGCGACGAAGAGAGCTTCGTCGCGCTGTTCCAGGACACCAGGGTGTCCCGGTGGATGGGGGACGGTCCCTCGGCCGAGGCGGACGACCGGGCCCTGTTCGGGCGGATCTTCACCAAGGTCTACGCCCAGGACCTGTTCGACGTGTGGGCGGTCCGGCGCGACGGGCTTCTGGTCGGGCACGCGGAGATCAAGCGGACCGACGCGGTGGACGGCCACGAGATCGTCTACGCGCTGGCTCCCGAGGCCTGGGGCGGCGGGCTCGGGACGGAACTGGCGGAGGCGCTCGTGGGGTACGGGTTCCGGACGCTCGGGCTCAGCGAGGTGCACGCCACCGTGCACGCGCGGAACGCGGCCTCGCTGCGCCTGCTCGGCAGGATCGGATTCGCGCACGTCAGGGACATCGAAGAGGACGACGGGAGTCTCACCCGGGTGCTGACCCGAACGGTGCGGTGATCTTCTCGAGAATCCGGCAAGAAATTCTTACCCGACCGTGCAACCCTTTGCCCCCCACGGCGGTCGTACATGGTGTCAGGACTTCTGGGGGAGATCTGGGGGGATCGCGGGGTTCCTGACTGGAGGGGAAAGCCGAGGGGGCCCGGTCGACGGACCGGGCCCCCTCGAAACATCTCCACGGGCGGCGCTCAGAAGAAGACGCCGCACCTCAGCAGCACATTCGCGTACGGCCGCGCCTCGCCCGTGCGGACGATCAGCCGCGCACCCGCCGACAGCTCCTTGAGCCGCTCGTGCGATACGAGGTCCAGCCCAGGGAAGTGGCCCGCCAGCAGCTCCGAGGCCTCCGGGTTCGCTTCCCTCACCTCCGTCGCCGCCGTCGCCCCGTCGACCACCAGCTCGGCCAGCAGCCCTTCCAGCACCTCCGCGAACGCCGGTACCCCGGCCCGGAAGGCCAGGTCCACCACCCGGGGCCCGTCGGGGATGGGCATGCCCGCGTCGCACACCAGCACGCCGTCCCGTGGCCCAGTTCGGCCAGCGAGCCGGCGAGGTGACGGTTCAGTATTCCGGCCTTCTTCACAGTGCAGCGACCTCCGCCGCCGTAGGGAAGGACGCCTGCGCGCCCTCCTTCGTCACGGTCGCCGCCCCGACCCGGGCCGCGTACGCCGCCGCCTCCGCGAGGGACTCGCCCGCCCCCAGCCGGAAGGCCAGCGCGGCGGTGAACGCGTCTCCCGCGCCGGTCGTGTCCACGGCACTCACCTTCACGGACGGAACCCGGGAGACACCGTCCGACGACGCCACCAGCGCACCCTCCCCGCCCAGCGTCACCACCACCGACCGAGGCCCCTTCGCGAGCAGTATCCGGGCCCAGTCCTCCGGGCGGTCCCCACAGCGGACGAACCCAGGATCACCTTCGCCTCGTGCTCGTTGACGATCAGCGGGTCGCAGGCCGCCAGCACCTCCGACGGGAGGGGGCGCGGCGGCGACGGGTTCAGTACGAAACGGCTGTCCGGAGCCAGGTTCCGTACGACCGCCACCACCGTCTCCAGCGGGATCTCCAGCTGCGCCGACACCACCCGGGAGCTCTGGAAGAGGCACGCGGCGGCGCTCACGTCCTCCGGGGCCAGCCGGCCGTTCGCGCCGGGCGAGACGACGATGCTGTTGTCCCCGGACGGGTCGACCGTGATCAGGGCGACCCCCGTCGGCGCTCCGCCCACCAGGACACCCACCGTGTCGACACCGGCGTCCCGCTGCGACTCCAGCAGCAGGCGGCCGTGCGCGTCGCCGCCGACCCGGGCCAGCAGCGCCGTACGGGCCCCGAGCCGGGCGGCGGCGACCGCCTGGTTCGCGCCCTTGCCGCCCGGGTGGACGGCCAGATCGGAGCCGAGCACGGTCTCGCCGGCACCGGGCCGGCGCTCGACACCGATCACCAGGTCGGCGTTGGCCGAGCCCACGACCAGGAGGTCGTAGTCGTACATGAGTTGTCTCCCCACGTGAGTGACATGGCCGGGCGGGCCCATGCGCTGGGTACCGCCCGGCCGTTCCCCGATGTCAGCGAATGCCGGCGAGTGCCGGCGATGTCAGCCGCTGAAGCCGGCCACGTTCTCCTTCGTGACCACCTTCACCGGCACCTTCACCGTCTCTTCGACCTTCTTGCCCTGGAGGGCCTTCAGGGCGTTGTCCACGGCGATCTTGCCGAGCTGGGAGGGCTGCTGCGCCACCGACGCGTACAGGCTGCCGCCCTCGACCGCCTTCAGTCCGTCAGGCGTGCCGTCGAAGCCGACCACCGAGACCGACTTGCCGGCCTTGGAACCCAGCGCCTTGATCGCGCCGAGGGCCATCTCGTCGTTCGCGGCGATGACGCCCTGGACGTCCGGGTGGGCCTGGAGCAGGTTCGACATCACGTCGAGGCCCTTGGTGCGGTCGAAGTCCGCGGGCTGCTGGGCGACGACCTGGATGCCCGGGTAGGCCTTGAGGCCGTTCGCGAAGCCCTGCGCGCGCTCACGGGCGGCGGAGGTGCCCGCCTGGCCCTGGAGGATCACGATCTTGCCCTTGCCGCCGAGCTTCTCGCCGATCGACTTGGCGGCGAGCTCACCGCCGGCCACGTTGTCGGAGGCGACCAGCGTGTCCAGCTCGGCGTTGTTGACGACGCGGTCCACGGCGATGACCGGGATGTCCGCCTTGTCGGCGGCCTTCACCGAGTTGCTCGCCGCGTCCGAGTCCACCGGGTTGACGATGATCGCGCCGAGCCCGGAGCTGGTGAAGTTCTGCAGCTGGTTGGCCTGCTGTGAGGCGTCGTTCTGCGCGTCCGTGACGGTCAGGTCCACACCCAGCTTCTTCGCCTCGGCCTGGGCGCCCGCCCGGATCTGCACGAAGAAGGGGTTGTTGAGGGTGGACAGCGACAGGCCCATCTTGGGGGCGCTCGTGGCGGAGGAGCCGTTGTGCAGGAAGGACGTGGCACCGACGATCGCGACGGTGACGACGGCCGCGAGCCCGTACGTAGCGGCCTGCTTGCCCTTGCCTCCCTGTGAGGTACCGGCGGCCCCCGGAGTGGCCCCCGCCTTGCGCCGCAGCGTGTCGAACAGCACCGCCAGCGCGATGACGACGCCGATGACGACCTGCTGCCAGAAAGCCGACACGTTCAGCAGGTTCAGCCCGTTGCGCAGCACGGCCAGGATCAGCGCGCCGATCAGCGTCCCGGACGCCTTGCCCGTACCGCCGGCCAGGGACGCACCGCCGATGACGACCGCCGCGATGGCGTCCAGCTCGTAGCCGTCGGCGGCCTGCGGCTGCGCGGAGGACAGCCGGGCGGCGAGCACGACACCCGCGACGGCGGCGAAGACGCCGGAGAAGGCGTAGATGGCGAGCTTCTGCTTCTTCACGCGCAGGCCGGACAGCCGCGCGGCCTCCTCGTTGCCGCCGATCGCGTACATCGAGCGGCCGATGTAGGTACGGCCGAGCACGAACGCCGCGATCAGCCCCATCACGATCATGACCAGGACCGGCACGGGCAGCCAGCCGCCGAGCGTGTCCCCGAGGTGGGAGACCGAGTCGGGCAGGGCGATCGGGGAGCCCTCGGAGATGACGAGGGACAGACCACGGGCCACGGACAGCATGGCCAGCGTCGCGATGAACGGCGGCAGCTTGCCGTAGGAGATCAGGATGCCGTTGACCAGGCCGCACGCGATACCGGTGGCTATGGCCAGCAGGACGGCGACGAAGACGGGGACGCCCGCCGAGGTCGCGGTCCACGCGAGCACCGTGGCCGACAGCGCGGCGACCGAGCCGACCGACAGGTCGATGCCGGCCGAGACGATCACGAAGGTCACACCGAAGGCGAGGATGGCGGTCACGGCCGCCTGGACGCCCACGTTCAGCAGGTTGTCCGTCGTCAGGAAGTCGCCGGACAGCGCCGACATCGCGATGACGAGGACGATGAGCGCGGTGAGCGCGCCGTTGTCGAGCAGGAGGCGGCGCAGGCCCCCCGAGGCGGCTCCCGCGCCCGTCGTGCTCTTGAGCGTGTCAGTGGCCACGGGAGGCCTCCTTGTCAGTGCTGGGGTTGCTTACGGCGAGCGCCATCACGGCGTCCTGGGTGGCCTCGTCGGCGGAGAGTTCGCCCGCGATCCGGCCCTGGGCCATCACCAGCACCCGGTCGCTCATGCCGAGTACCTCGGGCAGATCGCTGGAGATCATGAGGACGGCGGCACCGGCCGCCGTCAGTTCGTTGATGAGCTGGTAGATCTCGACCTTGGCGCCCACGTCGATACCGCGCGTCGGCTCGTCGAGGATCAGCACCTTGGTGTCGGCGAGGAGCCACTTGCCGATGACGACCTTCTGCTGGTTGCCGCCGGACAGCGTGCGCACGTGCTGGCCGAGGCCCGCCATCCGCACACCGAGCTGCTCGGCGATCCGCGCGGCGGCCTCGCGCTGGCCCTTCAGGTCGACGAGCCCCGCGCGCGTGGCCGACCGCAGCGTCACCAGGCCGAGGTTCTCCTCGACCGAGGCGTCCAGCACCAGGCCCTGGCCCTTGCGGTCCTCGGGGATGAGGCCGATGCCGGCGGTCATCGCGGCATTGACGTCGTGACCCTTCAGGGCTGCCCCGGAGACCTTCACGGCTCCCCTGTCGTACGGATCGGCCCCGAAGACCGCCCGCACGACCTCGGTACGACCGGCGCCCACGAGCCCGGCGATGCCGACGACCTCACCGGCGCGCACCTCGAAGCCGACGTCGTGGAAGACCCCGTCCCGGGTCAGTCCCTCGACGGTGAGCAGCGCGTCGCCCTTCTCGGGCCGCTCGCGCGGATACTGCTGCTCGATCGACCGCCCCACCATGAGCCGCACCAGCTCGTCCTCGGGCGTGGCGGCGGGCACCTGCCCGACGCTCTTGCCGTCCCGGATGACCGTGACCCGGTCGCCCAGGGCGGCGATCTCCTCCAGGTGGTGCGTGATGAACACGATCCCGACGCCGTCCTCACGCAGCTTGCGCACGATCGCGAAGAGCTTCTCGACCTCCTCGGAGGTGAGCACGGCGGTCGGCTCGTCCATGATCAGCACGCGCGCGTCCAGGCTCAGCGCCTTGGCGATCTCCACCATCTGCAGGCGCGCGATACCGAGTTCGCGGACACGCGCGCGTGGAGAGACGCTGACCCCGACGCGCTTCAGCAGCACCTCGGCGTCGGCCTCCATCCGCTTCCGGTCGATCATGCCGAACCGGCGCGGCTGCCGCCCCAGGAAGATGTTCTCGGCGACGGTGAGGTCCGGTACGAGATTGAACTCCTGGTAGATGGTGGCGATCCCGAGCCGCTCGGAGTCCTGCGCACCCTGGATGCGCGTCTCCTCGCCGCCGACCAGGATCCGTCCGGCGTCGGGCGTGTAGGCGCCGGAGAGCATCTTGATGAGGGTGCTCTTGCCCGCGCCGTTCTCACCGAGCAGCACATGCACCTCGCCCCGGCGCAGGTCGAAGTCCACGCTGTCCAGCGCGACCACGCCCGGGAAGGTCTTCCGTATGCCCTCGATGCGCAGCAACTCGTCCGCGTTGCTCACGTGTGGCTCCTGTTCTTGGCGGGGTGCTGCACAGCGGGGGCCTGTGCAGGGTCCGGCTCCGGGGAGGCCGGGTGGGGGTCGGGGGTTGCCGGGATGGGCTCGCCGCACGAGCGGCGTACGACGAGCCGGGCGGGGAGGGTGACGGACTCCCCGGGCCGGCCCTCGATCCGGGCCACCAGCGCGCGCACGGCGGCACGCCCCAGCTCACCGGTCGGCTGGGCGATCGCCGTGACCGGCGGATCGGTGTGCACGAACCACGGGATGTCGTCGAACGCGGCCAGCGCGATGTCGTCCGGTACGCGCACGCCACGCGCGCGTACGGCGCCCAGGGCGCCGAGCGCCATCAGGTTGTCGGCCGCGAACACGACCTCGGGCGGCTCGGCCAGGTCGAGGAACCCCTCGGTGACCCGGCGCCCGCTCTCGGCCTGGAAGTCGCCCTGCCCTATGTAGGCGTCGGGCAGTTCGAGGCCGTACGCGCCGAGCGCCTCCCGGAAGGCATCCACGCGCTCCCGGCCGGTCGTGGTCGCCGCCGGTCCCGCGATGATCGCGAGGCGCCGGTGCCCGAGCCGGTGCAGATGCGCCACGAGGTCCCGTACGGCGGTCCGGCCGTCCGCCCGCACCACCGGCACGTCCACGCCCGGGATCCACCGGTCCACGAACACCATGGGCGTCCCGGCCCGCGCGGCGTCCAGCATCAGCGGCGAGCCGCCGTCCGTCGGGGAGACGAGCAGCCCGTCGATCCGGCGGTCCAGCAGGTTGCGTACGTGGTGGTCCTGGAGGTCGGGCCGCTCGTCGGCGTTGCCGATGATGACGCTGTAGCCGAGCGCGCGGGCCTCCTCCTCGACGGAGCGGGCCAGTTCGGTGAAGTAGGGGTTCATCACGTCGCTGATGACCAGGCCGAGGGTGTGTGTCTGGTCGGTGCGCAGGGAGCGGGCGACGGCGTTCGGGCGGTAGCCAAGGGCACCGACGGCGGCCAGCACGCGTGCGCGTGCGTCGGCGCTGACCGACGGGTGGTCGTTCAGGACGCGCGAGACCGTGGCGACGGAGACGCCTGCCTCGGCAGCGACGTCCTTGATGCTGGCCACCGCCGCTCCACCTCCTTGTGGATCAGTCGTGGGAGCCCAGCTGGAAGGGCTCGTGGAATCGATTACACCGACGGGTGGATGGAATCGATTACACGCCGGTAAATCAAGACCCTGGCGGCACCTCGCAACCGGATCGTGATGTCGCGGGAGGCTCTCCGGCGGTTCAGGGTGGAAGGAGGAGATCCGTTTCCAGTGAGAGCGGAGGAGCCATGACGGCGGCGACCCGGAACGAGGTACCCGTAACCCTCGGCGGCGACGGTGTAGAGGTGCGCAACATGCCGATCGGGGGCGATATGTCGGTCGGCTACATCAGCCTGCCCCGGGGTACGGACATGGGCCCGGCCCTCAAGGGCCTGCCCGACGACGCGTGCCAGTGCCCCCACTGGGGCTATCTGCTGAAGGGCCGGATCAGGATGCGCACGGCGTCCGGCGAGGAGGAGTACGAGGCGGGGCAGGCGTACTACTGGCCGCCAGGGCATGTCCCGTTGGCCCTGGAGGACAGCGAGCTGGTGGAGTTCTCCCCGACCGACGACTTCAAGCAGGTCATCGAGCACGTGGTGGCACAGTCCGGGTGAGACGGGCAGGGGGTTGTCCGGGGGCCGGTTTCCCGAGGACCGGTCCCCCGAGGACCGATGAGTTTCGCCGGCCGGAGTGGTCCACCCCGCATCGACCACAGGAGGAGCCCCGTGCCTCAGCTACTGCGCGTGCAGAACTTCAACGTCTCGAGCGACGGCTTCGGTGCCGGTGAGAACCAGAGCCTGGAGCGGCCGTTCGGTCACGCCGACCCCGGCACGATGTTCGCGTGGGCCGGAGCCACGGCGAGCTGGCCGAACCGCACCGACCCCGGCGGCAGCCGCGGCCTCGACGACTACTTGACGCGCGACTTCGCCCACAACATCGGCGCCGAGATCATGGGCCGCAACAAGTTCGGCCCCCAGCGCGGCCCCTGGCAGGACCACGACTGGAAGGGCTGGTGGGGTGAGGAACCCCCCTTCCACACGCCGGTGTTCGTCATGACCCACCACGAGCGCCCGTCGTTCACGCTCTCCGACACCACGTTCCACTTCGTCGCCGGCGACCCGGCCGAGGTCCTCGCGCAGGCCCGGGAGGCCGCGCAGGGCAAGGACGTCCGCCTCGGCGGCGGCGCCACGGTCATCCGGGAGTTCCTCGACGCGGACCTGGTCGACACGCTGCACGTGGCGGTCTCGCCGGGGGTGAAGCTCGGGTCGGGTTCACGGCTCTGGGAGTCGCCCGACGAGCTGCTGGACCGCTTCCACCGCGATGTGGTGCCGAGTCCGAGCGGGGTGACGCACCACTTGTTCTGGAGGCGGTGAGAACAACTGGAGACGGTGAGGCAAGTGGAGCGCTCGGGACACCAGGGCCCCTGCCTGCCTGGGTTTTCGCGGCCGGGAAGCGCCCGATCGCTCCACTTACCCGGCCTTCCAACCCTCGAGTGCGTGACGCAGTTCGGCGACGTGCGGGGTGTTCATGGGGAGATCCAGCTCGTCGAGGAGGGCCACTGCGGCAGGCGGTTCCAGGTCGCCGTAGAAGTCATGGAAGCTCGCCCGAAGACCGCGGAAGAGGGCTGAGTGCAGGGCGGGAAGCCGCACGGCGGTACGGTACGTCGATTCCTTCACCGTCCAGCGCACCGGGCCCGAACATCCCAGAACCCGACGAGCTCGGCGGAGCAGAGCATGGACGGCTTCCTCGCCGCCTACGACAAGGTCATGGCCAAGTGGCCGACCTCGCGTGAGGCCGCGACCGTGCCCACGCCCTTCGGCGAGACACACGTGAACATCTGCGGCCCGGCCGACGGCCCTCCACTCCTCCTGCTGCCGGGAGGCGGAAGCCCGACCTCCGCCTCCTGGTACCGCCAGGCCGCCGAACTCTCCCGCGTCCACCGGCTTTACGCCGCCGACCTGATCGGCGCCCCGGGCCGCAGCACACCGGCCCCGGCCGCCACCCCCGTACGACCGCCGACCTGGTGTCCTGGCTGGACGCGCTCCTCCAGGGCCTCTGCCTCGCGGAGACCGACCTGGGCGGGCACTCGTACGGCGCCTGGATCGCGCTGCAGTACGCCCTGCGGGCGCCCCACCGGGTACGCCGTCTGGTCCTCCTGGACCCGACCCAGTGCTTCGCCAAGCTGAAGTTGGCCTACGGGCGGCATGCGGTGCCGACGATGCTGCGGCCCACGCCCCGCCGGGTCCGGGCCTTCCTGGAATGGGAGACCGGAGGCGTCCCCCTCGACCCCGACTGGCTCGCCCTCCAGGAGGCCGCCGTCGGCTTCCCCACCGTGCGGCCGGTGGTGGGACCACTCCCGAGGCAGGGCGCACTGCGCACCCTGGATGTGCCGGTCCTCGTGCTCCTCGCCGAGAACACCCGGACCCACAACCCGTTTAAAGTGGCCGCCCGCGCCGAGAAACTGCTGCCCCACGTCACGACGGCCACCCTGCCGAACGTCTCCCACCACGCCCTGCCGCACGCCGCCCCGGCCGAAGCGAGTCGCCGCATCAGCGACTTTCTGGTCCGGCCCGGCGGCTGAGCGGCGTTTCGCGTGGAGCGAGCCGTGCCCCTCTGCTCTCCGCGACCCGCGTGACGTCCCGCAACGACTCGGTGAGCCGCAGCGCCAGGTAACGCAGCTCCGCGCTCGTCACGCGGCGTTCCGCGAGGATTTCGGCGGCGTGCCCGAGGAGGCCGTCCACCATGGTGAGCTGCACGTCCTCGATGTCGTCGGCGAGCCGCGAGACGTAGCCCGTCCCGTCGCCCACGAGATAGCACGGCCTGCCGTCCGTACTCGTCCACGGCAGCAGCCGCCCAGGTGCTCCGATGGTCATACGCCCGCCTCCGTCATCAAGTAGGGGCGGACCAGTTGGTTGTCCTCGCCGCGCAGCGGAGGCTCCTCGGGGCGGCGGACCGTCGCGCCCCTGGCGCCGTCGTGGCAGTACGGGCACGCGTACGGGCACGGGACCGGTGCCGACGATCGCCGCCGCCGCCCGCGCGGCGGGAACAGGATGCGGAGGATCGGCTCAACGAGCCGGGCGATTCGGTCTGTCATTCCTGTCGGCCTGCCTTCTCAACCTGCGGTGACTGCGTTCTGTGCTGAATCACTCACAGAGTGGGGTCGGCCGTCGCTACGCTGCCAGAGTTCGGAGCTTGACATCGCGCTTGTCAAGAAGAGGAGTTGGCCGCATGGACGAAGGCCGGGCGCTTCGAACGCCACGTCAGAAGTACGGGGAGGAACTGCGGCTGCGGCGGACAGCCGCCCGCCTTACGCAGGATGAGCTGGGCGAACAGGTCGTGTGCTCGCCCACGCTGATCAGTCATTTCGAGGCAGGCAGGCGCCTTCCGAAGCCGGATGACGCGTTGCGGATCGACCGGGCGCTGGGGACGGACGGGTTCTTCGCGCGGTGGCTGGAGGACCTGGAGTCGAAGTACACCGATCACTTCGCAACCGTGGCCGAGCTTGAACAACTGGCCCTGCTGATACAGCAGTTCGCGCTCTCACTGGTCCCTGGAGTGCTGCAGACCGACGACTATGCGCGCGCCCTCTTCCGTGCGTACCGGCCTAATCACACGCCCGAGGAACTTGACGAGCTCGTTGTCATCCGAACAAGGCGTCGCCGCGTCCTTGACGGACCAGCCCAGCCCGTAGTCTGGACACTCCTTGACGAGGCGGTTATTCGGCGTTGTGTGGGTGGGCCGCAGGTCATGGCCGAGCAGTTGCACAAGGTCGCGGACCTCGCCGAGTCGGGACGCCGGCGCTTGCACGTCCTTCCGCACGGCGTGGGAGCGCACGCGCTCATGCAGAGTCTGCTCACCCTCATGACTTTCAAGGACTCGGCCCCGGTGGCCTACGTCGAGGGCTTCCAGACCGGCAACTTGATGGATGACCCTGCCCTGGTGAGCGCCTGTCAGACCGCCTACGCTCTGGCTCTGAGCGACGCGTTGTCGCAGCAGGAGTCACTGGCCCTAGTCAGGGCGGCAGCGGAGGAACACGCGAATGGTCACCAGTGAGCGCGCCATAACCGGGTGGTACAAGTCCAGCTACAGCGGCGGCGACCAAGGTGAATGCCTGGAAGTAGCCCGTTGCCACACCCGCATCCCCGTCCGGGACAGCAAATCCACCCCCGGCCCCACCCTGACCTTCTCCCCAGCCGGCTGGACCACCTTCGTCGCCGCCGTCAAGGACGGCCACCTCACCGCCGCAAGCTGTAGCTGACCATCGAGGCCCCCACCACCGACCCGAACGCCGGCAGCAGAAACTGTGCGAAGGCCTCCCAGCCCCACACGATCCCCGCGCACGCCGCTGTGATGTTGATGGCCAGGGACATGATCCACAGGGCGACACTCTGGGCCTGGGGTGACATCGTTCCTCGTCGTCATTCGGAGCCGGGGGAATCCACTGGGCAAGTCGGAATCAACCGGGCCCCGGACTCGGATGGGGGCGCAATTCCGGCTGGGGTGTCCGGTCCGCGGGGGAGGGTCGGGGGCCACGATCGCGTGGTCCCCGGAAATAGCCGGAGCCGTCACCAGCAGCGTCAACGTACTGACGGCGCACAGGCCTACGAGAAGGGCTCCTGCGGGACGCATCGGCATCACGGTCGCTCCGGAATCGAATCCGCCCCCCTTTGATGAACTCCTGGATCCTCCCACGGGTAAGGAGACCAAAAGGGGCGACATCGATGCTTGAACTGTAAAGCTTCGGGCTTTCATGTGAATCCAGCGTGAAAGGTGAGAGCCCGGCCGCATACTGATCGGTCGCTTTATCCGAGGGCGTTGTCCTACCCAGGCGGTACGGTCCCACCATGACCGATCAGGGGGAGCGCCGACTGGCCACGCTGGAAGGCGTACTCGAGCGCATCACGTACGCCAACGAGGAGAACGGCTACACGGTCGCCCGGGTCGACACCGGCAGAGGCGGCGGCGACCTGCTCACTGTGGTCGGTGCGCTGCTCGGCGCCCAGGTCGGCGAGTCCCTGCGGATGGAAGGGCGTTGGGGCTCGCATCAGCAGTACGGCAAGCAGTTCCACGTCGAGAACTACACGACCGTCCTGCCGGCCACCGTCCAGGGCATTCGCCGCTACCTCGGCTCGGGCCTGGTCAAGGGAATCGGCCCGGTCTTCGCCGACCGGATCACCCAGCACTTCGGGCTGGACACCCTCCAGATCATCGAGGAGGAGCCGAAGCGGCTGATCGAGGTCCCGGGCCTCGGTCCCAAGCGGACGAAGAAGATCGCCGACGCCTGGGAGGAACAGAAGGCCATCAAGGAGGTCATGCTCTTCCTCCAGACCGTCGAGGTGTCCACGTCCATCGCCGTGCGCATCTACAAGAAGTACGGTGACGCCTCCATCTCCGTCGTGAAGAACCAGCCCTACCGGCTCGCGTCCGACGTCTGGGGCATCGGCTTCCTCACCGCCGACAAGATCGCCCAGTCCGTCGGCATCCCGCACGACAGCCCGGAGCGCGTCAAGGCGGGCCTGCAGTACGCGCTGTCGCAGTCCACCGACCAGGGCCACTGCTTCCTTCCGGAGGAGCAGCTGATCAAGGACGCGGTCAAGCTCCTCCAGGTCGACACGGGCCTGGTCATCGAGTGCCTGGCAGAGCTGGCCGAGCCGGGGGAGGACGGCGAGGAGCCCGGCGTCGTACGGGAGAAGGTCCCGGGGCCGGACGGCGGGGAGCCGGTCACGGCCATCTACCTCGTGCCCTTCCACCGTGCCGAACTCTCCCTCTCCGCCCAGCTGCTGCGCCTCCTGCGCACGGACGAGGACCGGATGCCGGGCTTC
This sequence comes from Streptomyces sp. CA-179760, assembly GCF_050937045.1. Classification (NCBI taxonomy): domain Bacteria; kingdom Bacillati; phylum Actinomycetota; class Actinomycetes; order Kitasatosporales; family Streptomycetaceae; genus Streptomyces; species Streptomyces sp. CA-179760. The sequence goes on along the minus strand of NZ_JBNJLZ010000001.1, from coordinate 3,482,769 downwards.
CGGGCCGTCGCCTGGGACAAGGCCCTCGCCTGGCTCAAGGGCCGAACCGGCACCGAGCTCGCGCCCGAGCAGGAGGCCGCCGTCAAGCTGGCGCTGACCGAGAAGGTCGCCGTCCTCACCGGCGGCCCCGGCTGCGGCAAGTCCTTCACGGTCCGCTCGATCGTGGAGCTGGCTCGTGCCAGGAAGGCGAAGGTCGTGCTCGCCGCCCCGACCGGCAGGGCCGCCAAGCGCCTGTCCGAGCTCACCGGCGCCGAGGCGTCCACGGTCCACCGCCTGCTGGAGCTGAAGCCGGGGGGTGACGCGGCCTACGACCGGGACCGTCCGCTCGACGCCGACCTGGTGGTGGTCGACGAGGCGTCCATGCTTGACCTGCTGCTGGCCAACAAGCTGGTGAAGGCCGTGCCGCCGGGGGCGCATCTGCTGTTCGTCGGGGACGTGGACCAGTTGCCGAGCGTGGGCGCGGGGGAGGTGCTGCGGGATCTGCTCGCCGACGGGGGACCGATCCCCGCCGTCCGCCTGACCCGCGTCTTCCGGCAGGCGCAGCAGTCGGGCGTGGTGACGAACGCCCACCGGATCAACGCCGGCCAACACCCGGTCATCGACGGCATGCAGGACTTCTTCCTCTTCGTCGAGGACGAGACGGAGGACGCCGGGCGGCTCACCGTGGATGTGGCGGCGCGGCGTATCCCGGCCAAGTTCGGGCTGGACCCGCGCCGCGATGTGCAGGTCCTCGCTCCCATGCACCGTGGCCCGGCGGGCGCGGGCACCCTGAACGGCCTGCTCCAGCAGGCCATCACCCCAGGCCGCCCCGACACGCCCGAGAAGCGGTTCGGCGGCCGGGTCTTCCGCGTAGGGGACAAGGTCACGCAGATTCGCAACAATTACGAGAAGGGTGAGAACGGCGTCTTCAACGGCACCGTGGGCGTGGTGACCTCGCTCGACCCGGTCGAGCAGCGGCTGACCGTGCTGACGGACGAGGACGAGGAGGTTCCGTACGACTTCGACGAGCTGGACGAGCTGGCGCACGCGTACGCCGTCACGATCCATCGTTCCCAGGGCAGTGAGTACCCGGCGGTCGTCATCCCGGTCACCACGGGCGCCTGGATGATGCTCCAGCGCAACCTGCTCTACACGGCGGTCACCCGGGCCAAACAGCTGGTCGTCCTCGTCGGTTCGCGCAAGGCGATCGGCCAGGCGGTGCGCACGGTCTCGGCGGGCCGGCGGTGCACGGCACTCGATTTCAGGCTCGGAACGCACGGATCGCGAAAAAATGATCGATCAAATGAGTCGTGAAGGTCACAGAGGCTTCCAGATGGGGAAGACAGGGGGCAGGATGAGCTAGTTGGCGGCACTCAGTGCCGTCGATAGGCCCGATGGTCGACCCCGAGTGCACTCTCCTGAGCCAAGTGGGGGATGGTAGAAGCAGTCAGGGCAACCTCGAAGATGAGGCACAACGTCGGTGAGGGAAGACGTGAGCGACAACTCTGTAGTACTGCGGTACGGCGACGGCGAGTACACCTACCCGGTGATCGGCAGCACCGTAGGGGACAAGGGCTTCGACATCGGGAAGCTCCGTGCCCAGACCGGTCTGGTGACACTCGACAGCGGTTACGGCAATACCGCCGCGTACAAATCCGCCATCACCTACCTGGACGGCGAAGCGGGCATCCTGCGGTACCGCGGGTACCCGATCGAGCAGCTGGCCGAGCGCTCCACCTTCCTGGAGGTCGCCTACCTGCTGATCAACGGCGAGCTGCCGACCGTCGACGAGCTCTCGACGTTCCAGAACGACATCACGCAGCACACCCTGCTGCACGAGGACGTCAAGAACTTCTACAAGGGCTTCCCGCGTGACGCCCACCCGATGGCCATGCTGTCCTCGGTCGTCTCGGCGCTGTCCACGTTCTACCAGGACAGCCACAACCCGTTCGACGAGCGCCAGCGCAACCTCTCCACGACCCGTCTGCTCGCCAAGCTCCCGACGATCGCGGCGTACGCGTACAAGAAGTCGATCGGTCACCCGTTCGTCTACCCGCGCAACGACCTCGGTTACGTGGAGAACTTCCTCCGCATGACTTTCTCGGTCCCGGCGCAGGAGTACGACCTGGACCCGACCGTGGTCTCCGCGCTCGACAAGCTGCTGATCCTGCACGCTGACCACGAGCAGAACTGTTCGACCTCCACGGTCCGCCTGGTCGGCTCCTCGCAGGCGAACATGTTCGCCTCGATCTCCGCCGGCATCAACGCCCTGTGGGGCCCGCTGCACGGCGGCGCCAACCAGTCGGTGCTGGAGATGCTGGAGGGCATCCGCGACTCCGGCGGCGACGTCGACACCTTCATCCGCAAGGTGAAGAACAAGGAGGACGGCGTCCGTCTGATGGGCTTCGGCCACCGGGTCTACAAGAACTTCGACCCGCGCGCCAAGATCATCAAGGCCGCCGCGCACGACGTGCTGTCCGCGCTCGGCAAGTCCGACGAGCTGCTGGACATCGCGCTGAAGCTGGAGGAGCACGCGCTCTCCGACGACTACTTCGTCTCGCGCAGCCTCTACCCGAACGTCGACTTCTACACCGGTCTGATCTACCGGGCCATGGGCTTCCCGACCGAGATGTTCACGGTCCTGTTCGCCCTCGGCCGGCTGCCGGGCTGGATCGCCCAGTGGCACGAGATGATCAAGGAGCCGGGCTCCCGCATCGGCCGCCCGCGCCAGATCTACACGGGCGTGGTCGAGCGCGACTTCGTTCCCGTCGAGGCCCGCTGAGGCGCAGTACGTACCGCAGAGCCCCCGCATCCGAGTGCCGGATGCGGGGGCTCGTCGCGTGATCCCCGCGAGGAAGGACCGGGGATCACTCACGTGATTTCTTACGCAATGAAGAAGGCGCCCCGGAACGCCGGTCCCCCCACGGGCCGACGGCCAGGGCGCCTTCCCAGTCCCGGTGCGGATTCCCCCCACGGGATCCGGCCGGGCGTCTGTGAGGACAGCGCCTGAATCGCTGTGAGCACAACGAGCAAAACTCGTCGTACCTCTGTTGTGTGCGATCTGCCGGGACAGCGCACGTCCGGGAGGGCCGCTCAAAGCTTCCCGGTGTGCGTGCCCCGGCAACGCATCTCTGGAGAAGTCCCCCAAGACATCTCCAGATGTCAGGTCACGCCCCCCAAGACGCTCCCTGACATCGTCAACTTAGACCTTCGAACCCCTTCGATGGTTACGTTCACATCACTGTGATCTGCGTCTCTTGCATATGTCCGTTAGCTGCGCAAGAGCCCGGAAATGCCGTCCGGGACTCAAGCGTAAGGATGATGCGCGAGCCTTGTGAAGAGCTTATGTGAGCCGGGCCCGGGACTCCAGAGGGGCTCATATCAGGTTCGCCGCGAACTTAGGGCGAATTCAGGGGACTTCACCGGAATGTCCGGAGACGGAGACTGTTCGTGACGACGAAGACCGACGAGAAGGCCATCGCGGCCCCCGCGATCATCGGGTTCAGCAGCCCCGCGGCGGCCAGCGGCAGTGCGGCCACGTTGTAGCCGAAGGCCCACACGAGATTGCCCTTGATCGTGGCCAGCGTCCGGCGCGACAGCCGGATCGCGTCCGCGGCCACCCGCAGGTCGCCGCGGACCAGCGTCAGATCGCCCGCCTCGATCGCCGCGTCCGTGCCGGTGCCCAGGGACAGGCCCAGATCGGCCGTGGCGAGCGCGGCCGCGTCGTTGACGCCGTCGCCCACCATGGCGACGACCCGCCCCTCGGCCCGCAGCCGCCGTACGGCGTCGACCTTGTCCTCGGGCAGGACCTCCGCGACCACCTGGTCGATCCCCACGGCCTTCGCCACCGTCTCGGCCACGGCCCGGTTGTCCCCGGTCAGCAGCACCGGCGTGAGCCCCAGCGCGCGCAGCTCCCGCACGGCCTCGGCGCTGGTCTCCTTGACCGCGTCCGCCACGGCCAGCACGGCCCGCGCCGTCCCGTCCCAGCCGGCCAGGACGGCCGTACGCCCGGCTCGCTCGGCCTCGCCCCGCGCGCGGGCCAGCTCCGGCGGTACGTCGTCGAAGAGCCGCCCCACGGCGACCTCACGGCCCTCCACCCGCCCGCTTGCGCCACGCCCGGGGACGCTCCGGAATGCCTCGACCTCCGGGAGGCGTCCGGCCCTCTCCTCGGCGCCCAGCGCGATCGCCCGCGCGACGGGGTGCTCGGAGGCGTGCTCGACGGCGCCCGCGAGCCGCAGCACCTCCTTCTCGTCGGCGCCCTCGGCGACGTGCACCTCCTGGAGGGTCATCCGGCCGGTGGTGACCGTGCCGGTCTTGTCCAGGACGACCGTGTCGATCCGGCGCGTGGACTCCAGGACCTCCGGGCCCTTGATGAGGATGCCGAGCTGGGCGCCGCGGCCCGTGCCGACCATCAGCGCGGTCGGGGTGGCGAGGCCCAGCGCGCACGGGCAGGCGATGATCAGCACCGCGACGGCCGCCGTGAAGGCGGCGACGCCGTCGCCGGTCAGCCCGAGCCAGGCCCCGGCTGTGGCGACGGCGATCAGCAGGACCATCGGCACGAAGATCCCGGAGATCCGGTCGGCGAGCCGCTGCACCTCGGCCTTGCCGTTCTGCGCGTCCTCCACCAGCTTCGCCATCCGCGCGAGCTGGGTGTCGGCGCCGACCCGGGTGGCCTCGACGACCAGCCGGCCACCGGCGTTGACCGTCGCGCCGGTGACCGTGTCCCCGGCCGTCACGTCCACCGGCACCGACTCGCCGGTCAGCATCGAGGCGTCCACCGCGGAGGCTCCCTCGACCACGGTGCCGTCGGTGGCGATCTTCTCCCCGGGCCGTACGACGAACCGGTCGCCGACCGCCAGCCGCCGCGCCGGGATCCGTACCTCGCGCCCGTCCCGCAGGACCGTCACGTCCTTGGCGCCCAGCTCCAGCAGCGCCCTCAGCGCGGCCCCCGCGCGGCGCTTGGATCGGGCCTCCAGGTAGCGGCCCAGCAGGATGAAGGCGGTGACGCCGGAGGCGACCTCCAGGTAGATCTGCGAGGCGCTGTCGCCGCGCGAGACCGTGAGCTCGAAGGGGTGCCGCATGCCCGGCATGCCCGCGTCGCCGAGGAACAGTGCCCACAGGGACCAGCCGAACGCGGCCAGCGTGCCCAGGGAGACCAGCGTGTCCATGGTGGCGGCGCCGTGCCGGGCGTTCGTCCAGGCGGCCCGGTGGAAGGGCAGCCCGCCCCAGATGACGACCGGCGCGGCGAGGGTCAGCGAGAGCCACTGCCAGTTGTCGAACTGGAGGGCCGGGACCATCGCGAGCAGGACCACGGGCACGGCGAGCACGGCCGAGACGGTGAGGCGGCGGCGCAGGGCCGACAGCTCCGGGTCCTCGTCGGCGGCGGGTTCCTCCCCACGCGGGGGCGCGGGCTCCTCGGCGGTGTACCCGGTCTTCACCACGGTGGCGATCAGATCGGCGACCTCGGTGCCCGCGGGGTAGCTGACCCTGGCCTTCTCCGTCGCGTAGTTCACCGTGGCCGTGACGCCGTCCATCCGGTTGAGCTTCTTCTCGACGCGGGCCGCGCAGGAGGCGCAGGTCATCCCGCCGATGAGCAGCTCGACCTCGGCGGCCGCCGGCTCGCGGTCCGGCGGCGCCTGGGCGGTGGTGCTGGTCATGTCCTTCACTCCAGGAGGTGGCGGGGCGCCCGGGAAGCGGAACGGGCCGTACGGGCCGGGGCGGCGGCCGTACGGCCCGTACATCGGTACGAGTGCCAGGCCTGGAGCGTCTCAGGCCTGGCTTCCGGGCCCTGGGCCCGGCCCTCGGTGGGCGCGGGGATCAGTCCCTGCCGGCCAGCTCGAAGCCGGCCTCGTCGACGGCGGCGCGTACGGCCTCCTCCTCGAGCGGGGTCGCGGAGACGACGGTGACCTCGCCGGTCTTGGCGACGGCCGTCACCGAACTGACGCCGGAGATCTCGGAGATCTCGCCGGATACGGCGCCCTCGCAGTGTCCGCAGCTCATGCCGCTCACCTTGTAGACGGTGGTGACGGGGCCCGTGGTGTCGGTCTGGGCGGTCATGTCGTTACTCCTCGTCGAGGCATGTGGGGCGGTGGGGACCCACGAGGGGCCCGCACACTTCCCCACTGTACCCCTAGGGGGTATCAGTGCACGACGTCCTCGACCAGGGGTCGCAGGTAGCGCAGGAGGACGTCCTTCAGCTCCTGGATGTAGGCCTCACGCTCGGCGCCCTCGTGGGCCAGGATCAGCTCCAGGCCGGCCTTGTAGATGCCGACGCACATCTGGGCGGTTCGGGTGACGGCCGGGGTGGGCGCGTCGGGCACGAACGGGGCGAGGAGCGTCTCGACCCGGGTGACCAGCGTGGTGTGCAGCGCGTCGTGCTCCTCGGTGATGTGCCCCGGGATGTCGGGGCCGTGCATCAGCACGAAGAAGGCCGGGTGCAGGCAGTTGAACTCGATGAAGCGGTCGACGGCCCCGGTGATCGCCTCCTCGATCGGGGTCACCGCGGGGTCGATCGGGCTGAGGACCGCGTCGTACGACTGCCGCATCTCGTGCATGAGCCGCCCGCCCAGCTCGATCGCGATCGCTTCCTTGTTCGGGAAGAACTGGTACAGCGTGCCCGGCGAGACGCCCGCCTCGCGGGCGATTGCGTTGGTGCTGGCGGCCGTGTAGCCGGTCGTGGCGAAGACCGTGGCGGCGGCGTCGAGCAACTGGGCGATCCGGCGCTCGCCGCGGGCCTGGCGCCGGCGCGGCCGGTCCTCGGCCGCCGCCGTCGTCTCCGTCGAGGGTTTCTCGGTCTTCTCGGGCACGCGTTATCCCCAGGTCTCATCACGCGATTGACAAACGCGAGTGGTCGCTCGCATTCTGGAGTCGGCAGAAATGCGAGCGAACTCTCGTGTTTGCCAGTCTATGGCAGCCCCGCGCTGTCAGGCTGCGCCTGGACACGGGTCACGGTGAAGGGGACACCGCACGATGACCGAAGTCAACACACCACCACGCACCGGCGGCTGGACCCGCTTCGTGACCGCAAGGCCCAGACTGTCGCTGCTGGTGGCACTGGTGATCACCGCGCTCGCGGTGCTGGCCGGCAGCGGCGTCGCCGACCGGCTCGGCGCCGGCGGCTGGGAGGATCCGACCGCCGAGTCCACCCGTGCGACCAAGGCCCTGGAGCGCGAGTTCCCCGGCTCCCAGCCCAACCTGCTGCTCCTGGTCGACGCGGGCGACGCCTCGGTCGACGACCAGGCCGTGGCCGCCCGGGCCGAGCGTCTCGCCGAGCGGCTGGCGAGCGAGCGGGGCGTCACCGGCATCGGCTCCTACTGGCAGTCCGGCACCCCGGCCCTGCGCGCCGAGGACGGCCACGAGGCGCTGATAGCCGCCCGTATCACCGGCGACGAGAAGACCGCCGCCCAGACCCTGGAGCGCATCGCGCCCCACTACCGCGGCGCGCACGGCCCGGTGGATGTCACCGTCGGCGGCCCGGTCGCCGTACGGCACGAGATGCAGACGATCATCCAGGAGGACCTGACCAGGGCCGAGCTCATCGCCCTGCCGGTGACGCTCGTGCTCCTGGTGATGGTCTTCGGCAGCGCGGTCGCGGCCCTGCTGCCGCTCGGCATCGGCATCGTCGCCATCCTCGGGACCAACGCCATCCTGCGCGGCCTCACCGAGCTCACCGACGTGTCCGTGTTCGCGATCAACCTCACCACGGCCCTCGGTCTCGGCCTCGCCGTCGACTACGCGCTGTTCATCGTCCGCCGCTTCCGCGAGGAACTGTCCACGGGCGCCGAGCCCTTGACGGCGATCGGCACGACCCTGCGCACCGCCGGCCGCACGGTGCTGTTCTCCGCCCTCACGGTCGCGGTGTCCCTGGCCGCGATGCTGGTCTTCCCGCAGTACTTCCTGCGGTCCTTCGCCTACGCCGGGATCGCCGTGGTGCTGCTGGCCGCGGCGGCCGCGCTGATCCTGCTCCCGGCGGCGCTGATGCTGCTCGGGCACCGGGTCAACGCCCTGGACCTGCGCCGCGTGTTCCGGCGCGGACACCGGCCGAAGCCCGCCGGGGAAGAGGGCAGAGCGTGGGCGCGTACGGCGACGCTCGTCATGCGCCGCGCCCCGTTCTTCGCCCTGGGCACCACAGCCGTCCTCGTCCTGCTCGGACTGCCCTTCCTGGGCGTGAGGTTCGGCACCGCCGACGACCGCCAACTGCCCTCGACCTCCGAGTCCCATGTCGTGCAGCAGCACATCCGGGACGGCTTCCCCGGCAGCCCCGACGGCGGTCTCGAAGTGCTCGCCCAGGGCCGCGCGACCGAGGCGCAGTACGGCGCCTACAAGGAGCGGATCGCCGAACTGCCCGATGTGCAGCGCGTCGACGGGCCGCTGGTGAAGGGCGACTCGGCGTACTTCACGGTGCTGCCGAAGGGCGAGGCCGTCGACGATCCGGCCCAGCGTCTGGTCGGTGAACTGCGCGAGCTCCGGGCCCCCTTCGACACCGAGGTGACCGGCATGGCGGCCGTCCTGGTCGACTCCAAGGACGCCATAGGGGAGCGCCTGCCGCTCGCGGCCGTCTTCATCACGATCGTCACCCTGCTCCTGGTCTTCCTCCTCACGGGCAGCGTGCTGATACCCATCCAGGCGGTCGTGCTCAACGCGCTCAGTCTGACGGCCATGTTCGGCGCGGTCGTCTGGGTCTTCCAGGACGGCCACCTGTCCGGCCTGCTCGGCTTCACCAGTCCCGGCTCCATAGAGACGACCCTGCCGGTCCTGATGTTCTGCGTGGCCTTCGGCCTGTCCATGGACTACGGGGTGTTCCTGCTCTCCCGCATCAAGGAGGAGTACGACCACACCGGCGACCACGACCAGGCCGTCCGGCACGGCCTGGCGCGCACGGGCGGGCTGATCACCGCGGCGGCGGTCATCCTCGCCGTGGTCATGGTCGCCATCGGCACCTCCCGGGTGACCAACACCAAGATGCTCGGCCTGGGCATCGCGCTGGCGGTCCTGATGGACGCGATGATCATCCGCAGCCTCCTGGTCCCCGCGGTCATGCGACTCACGGGCCGCGCCACCTGGTGGGCCCCGCGCCCGCTGCGCCGCTTCCACGAGCGCTTCGGCCTGAGCGAGGGTGAACCGGGGCCGGCGAAGGAGAAGGAAGCGGAAGAGGCCAGGGACAGGGTGGGAGCGTCGCATGCTTGATCGCCGGGGGCGGTAGGAGGACCTCGGGTTCCCGGACAGGCGCGAACCAGACGTGAACGAGAAGGCGGGTGGATCATGCGGGCCGTGGTGTTCGAGCGGTACGGGGAGACGGCCGAGGTGCGGGAGGTCGCCGCTCCGGAGCCCGCGGAGCACGGGGTCGTCGTGCGGGTCGAGGCCACCGGCCTGTGCCGCAGCGACTGGCACGGCTGGCAGGGCCACGACCCGGACATCGCCCTGCCGCATGTGCCCGGGCATGAACTCGCCGGTGTCGTCGAGGTGGTGGGTGCCCGGGTGGCCGGCTGGCGGCCCGGCGACCGGGTCACCGTGCCGTTCATCTGTGCCTGCGGCACCTGTCCGTCCTGCGCGGCGGGCGACCATCAGGTGTGCGAGCGCCAGACCCAGCCCGGCTTCACCCACTGGGGCTCCTTCGCCGAGTACGTGGCGCTGGACCACGCCGACGTGAACCTCGTGGCGCTCCCCGCGGAGATGTCCTTCGTGACGGCGGCCTCCCTCGGCTGCCGGTTCGCCACGGCGTACCGGGCGGTGGTGCGGCAGGGGCGTCTCGCGGCGGGGGAGTGGGTCGCGGTGCACGGTTGCGGCGGGGTCGGGCTCTCGGCGGTGATGATCGCGGCGGCGTCGGGAGCGCGGGTCGTGGCCGTGGACGTATCGGCCCAGGCGCTGGACCTGGCAAGGAAGTTCGGAGCCGCGCGGTGCCTGGACGCGACGGCGGTGCCGGACACCGCGGCGGCGGTCCGCGACCTGACCGGCGGCGGCGCCCACCTCTCGCTCGACGCCCTCGGCTCACCGGCCACCTGCGCCGCATCCGTGAACGGCCTGCGTCACCGTGGCCGGCACGTCCAGGTCGGTCTGCTGCCCTCACCGACCGGCACGACGCCCGTCCCGATGGCCCGCGTGATCGCCCTGGAGCTCGAACTCCTCGGCAGCCACGGCATGGCGGCGCACAGCTACCCGCCGATGCTGGAGCTGGTCCGCGGCGGTGTACTGCGGCCCGATCTGCTGGTGACGTCCACGATCACGCTGGACGAGGTCCCGTCCGCGCTGGCGGCGATGGGGACGGCGCCGGGAGCGGGGGCCACGGTCATCGAGCCGTGGAGCTGACGCCTATTTCGTGTGTGGGGGGGAGGGGGAAGGAGAGGGGCGGACGACCGTGCCCCACGCGAGGGTGGGGCCACGGGACCACGCGAGGGATCAGTCGTCTCTTCGCCCGCGGTTGCCGGGCCTGGAGGCGACCCAGGCCCGGACCGTGTCGGCGTACCAGTAGGGCTTGCCGCTCTCGACATGGTCGGGCGGCGGAAGCAGGCCGTGCTTGCGGTAGGACCGCACGGTGTCCGGCTGCACCTTGATGTGTGCCGCGATCTCCTTGTAGGACCAGAGCTTTCGGTCGGTCATGACGTGCACCTCCCCGCGCGCACCGCGGCGGGGGCCGGGGACGGCCGTCCGGGGGAGCCGGGCGCTGCGCTGGCGATCAACAAGCCTGTGGTCGGTCAACGACGCTCGGTGACAAGGGGCAGGGTCTGTGGGCCGGGTGTGACGGAAGACCTGTGGTCGCGCGACATGTGTGACACGAAGGGGGCGTTTGTGACACAGCCGGGGCAAAGGCGCGCGCCGGATCGTCGGCGGGGCGCCTTGACGCGGCCCCTGGGCGTCGGCTTGTCCACGGCGCCTCAGCCGTCGAGCAGGCGCCAGGTCGTGAGGGCCAGGCCGGCGCGCAACAGGCCGGCCGGCTCGGTGAGTTCGATGCCCAGGGTCTTACCGATCTGGTCGAGGCGACGGGCGACGCTGCTGTGGTGCAGATGGAGCAGTTCGGCGGCCCGGCGCAGGGAGCCGGTGGCGCAGTAGGCGTCCAGGGTCTCCAGATCGCCCGGGGCCGCGGCGACGCGGGCGATCGCGGTCACGTCGGCGTTGTCCCGCGCGGCGTCCGAGGGCACTTGGGCGAGCAGGGCGAGCGCCCCCAGGCTGTCGTGGTCGACGACAGGCCGGTGTGGAGTGGTGAAGCGGAGGGCGGTGCGGGCCTGTTGCCAGGACCGGTCGGGGCTCTCGGCGGTGCCGATGCCCGCGCGGACGCCGGCCGGGAACCGGGACCGGTCCACGGTGGTGGCCAGGATGACGCCCACGTCGGCGAGGGGCGCCGCCTTCACCGGGCGGGACGGGCAGAGCAGAGCGCCGACGCGGTCGAGTGGAAGCGGCGACCGTACGGCGACGACGCGGACCGGCAGGCCGGCGGCGAAACCCAGGAGCCGTAACGCCCGGGCTCTGCCCGCCTCGTCGCAGTCGGAGCTGACGGCCAGCTCGACGAGGGCGGGGTCGGCCATGGTGGTGCGGGCGGGCCCGTAGCGCTCGACGACCGCGGCGGCGGCGAGGGCGAGGCGTTCCAGCAGCACGTCGTCGAGCGGCAGGGGTGTACCGGGCCGTTCCAGCCACACCGTGCCGATCTCCTCCTCGTCGAGGGTGATCGGCGTCGTGGTGGAAGCGGGTACGGGCGGGGCGGAGACGTCCCGGCCCTCGGGCGAGACGCGGATGGCCCGCCCCGTGCCGTGCAACCGGATCCCGGCCGCGCATTCGGCCAGTCCCGCCGAGGCCCGCGCCAGCGCCGGGAGGTCCACGCGCCGGCGCATCAGGGTGTCGTAGAACATGACGACGCGTATGGCGCCCTCGACTTGCGTGTCCAGCTGTGACAGTCGTACGGCCAGTGCCTCCATGGCCCGAGGATAGGCGCCGATCGGCGCGCAACGGGGGCTGTATGAGCGACAGTTGGCGGATGCCCCGGGGTCGGTGGACAGTCAGGATGACCGGTATGGACCCTGAACTCGAGGCATTCGTTCCGTTGTTCCCCCGCGCCGACCTGACCGACCCGGTCGTCGAGCGCAAGAGCTTCGCCGAACTGGCCACCGCGGTGCCGGCTCCCGACACCTCAGGTATGGAGGTCGAGGACCGCACGATTCCGGCCGACCCGGCCGTGCCCGTCCGTGTCTACCGTCCGCAGCAGGCGCGGGGCGCCCTCGTCTGGATGCACGGCGGCGGATTCGTGATGGGCGATGTGGACACCGAGCACCCGTGGGCCGCCCGGCTCGCCGAGAGTTCGGGGGCGGTGGTCGTCTCGGTGGGGTACCGCCTGGCCCCCGAGCACCCGCACCCGGCCGCCCTCGACGACGCGTACGCCGTGCTGGCCTGGACGGCGGAGCACGCGTTTGAACTCGGCATCGCCCCGGAGCGGATCGCGGTCGGAGGGCACAGCGCCGGCGGGAACCTCGCGGCCGCGCTCGCCCTGCGGGCCCGGGACGAGCAAGGGCCGCGGATCCGCTTCCAGCTGCTCAACCAGCCCGGGCTCGACGACCGGCAGGAGACGTGGTCGCAGCGGAACTTCACCGACACGCCCTGGATGAACCGCGACAAGACCGCCGCTGCATGGCGGCACTACCTGGGCTCCCGGCCCGCCACGCCGTACGCCGCCCCGGCGCGGGCCACCGACCTGTCGGGTCTGCCGCCCGCCTACCTTGCGACCGCGGAGCTGTGCCCGGCCCGGGACGAGGGCATCGAATACGCCCTGCGCCTGCTCCGGGCGGGCGTCCCGGTCGAACTGCACCAGTGGCCCGGCACCTTCCACGGCTCCCAGGCGATCCTCTCCGCCGAGGTCTCCCAGCGGCAGATCGCCGAACTCACCGGGGCCCTGCGCCGTGCCCTGGCCGAGTGAGCCGGGTTCACCGGCGGGATACGCCTCCACCTCCGCCCCGAACGGCCGGAGGACGCCACGGACGCCACGGACGGCGCGGACCGTGAGGACAGTGAGGGCCTCGCGGACGGGATCAAGCTGACGGCAGGCACCGCGGTCATCGTGCCGCGCGGGCGCTGGCACCGCATCGCCCTGGACGCCCCCAGCGACATCATGTCCGTCACCCTGCCGCGCGGCAGCCGTCTGGAGAGGCGGAACGGCACCGAGGTCTGAACCCCACGGAACCGTGGGACCCGGACCCGGACCAGGACACGCGGAAAGCGCTGTCATGATCTGGTCCGAATGTCCGGACAAAACATTGACAGGGCTTCGCGAAGGGGGCTACAACACCGGGGAGAGCCGACACCGAGGGGTATCCGATGGCGTACGACCTGATCACCATGGGGCGGATCGGAGTGGACCTGTATCCGCTCCAGACGGGCGTCCCGCTGCCGCAGGTCACGTCCTTCGGTAAGTTCCTCGGCGGCTCGGCGACGAACGTCGCGGTCGCCGCGGCCCGCCTGGGACGGCGGACCGCGGTGATCACGCGTACCGGCGACGACCCCTTCGGCACCTACCTCCACGAGGCCCTGAAGGGCTTCGGCGTGGACGACCGCTGGGTCACCCCGGTCCCCGGACTGCCCACCCCGGTCACCTTCTGCGAGGTCTTCCCGCCGGACGACTTCCCGCTCTACTTCTACCGCCGGCCCAAGGCCCCCGACCTGGAGATCGACGCCCACGACCTCGACCTCGACGCCCTCCGCGACGCCCGCGTCTTCTGGGTCACGGGCACGGGCCTGAGCGAGGAACCGAGCCGCACGGCGACCCTCGCGGCCCTCGCCCACCGCGCCAAGTCCGGCACGACGGTCTTCGACCTCGACTGGCGCCCCATGTTCTGGACCGACCCCGAAGCGGCCCGCCCCTTCTACGAGGAGGCCCTGCGCCACACCACCGTCGCGGTCGGCAACCTCGACGAGGTGGAGGTGGCCACGGGCGTGCGCGAACCCCACGCCGCCGCCCGCGCCCTCCTCGACGCGGGCGTGGAACTGGCCGTCGTCAAGCAGGGCCCCAAGGGTGTCCTGGCCGTCAACCGCGAGGGCGAGAGCGCCGAGGTCCCTCCGCTGCCCGTGAACGTCCTCAACGGCCTCGGTGCCGGCGACGCCTTCGGCGGCTCCCTGGTCCACGGCCTCCTGGCCGGCTGGGACCTGGAGAAGACCATGCGGCACGCCAACGCCGCCGGCGCCATCGTCGCCTCCCGCCTGGAGTGCTCCTCCGCGATGCCCACCCCGGGCGAGATCGAGGCGGCCGTCACCGCGGGGGCCGTCAAGTGACCGTCGACGTCTTGGAACTCGTCCGCCTGCGCAGCCACCGCCCGGAGGCCATCGCCGAGGCCGCCGCCCGTCGCTCCCGTCGGCCGCTGCTGAACGACAACGGCCGGCTGATGATCGTCGCCGCCGACCACCCGGCCCGCGGCGCACTCGGCGTCGGCGGCCGCAGCATGGCCATGGCCAACCGCGCCGACCTCCTCGAACGCCTCTGCCTGGCCCTGTCCCGCCCCGGCGTGGACGGTGTCCTCGCCACCGCCGACATCCTCGACGACCTGCTGCTGCTCGGCGCCCTCGACGGCAAGGTCGTCCTGGGTTCGATGAACCGCGGCGGCCTCCAGGGCGCGAGTTTCGAACTCGACGACCGCTTCACCGGCCACCGCCCCGAGGACATCGAGCGCCTCGGCTTCGACGCGGGCAAGCTGCTCCTGCGCATCGACTACGACGACCCGGGCTCCCTCACCACCCTGGAGTCCACCGCCCGGGCCGTCGACGCCATGGCCGCCCGGCGGCTCCCCGTCTTCGTCGAGCCGTTCATCTCCCGCCGCGACGAGACGGGCCGGCTGCGCAACGACCTCTCCGCCGAGGCCGTCACCAAGTCGATCGCCATCGCCTCGGGGCTGGGCGGCAGTTCGGCCTACACCTGGCTGAAGGTGCCGGTCACCGCGAACCCCGACGACATGGCCGAGGTCATGGCGGCCTCCACACTTCCCGCCGTACTGCTCGGCGGCGAAGTGGGGGATGACCAGGACGGGGCGTACGAGAAGTGGCGCGGCGCGCTGCAACTTCCCACCGTGCGCGGGCTGGTGGTCGGCCGTTCGCTGCTGTACCCGGCGGACGGTGATGTGGCCGCCGCCGTGGACACCGCCGTAGGACTGCTGTGAGGGCCGCTTGATGACCGGTGAGCCGTACGTCCTCAAAGAGAACTCCCCCTCCCGGGCGGGGAGAGGGAGCGCGCGCGAGCAGCCGCGCGCCTTGACGCCCGGGCCCAGATCGCCTCCGGCGCGGGAGGCCGCTTTGCTTTGGCAGGAGCGAAGTGCGAGCGACAACTCCCCGCCCGCTACGGCCCCGCGCCGGAGGTCCCCCACCCCAGGCCCCACACCGGGCCCCACACCGGGCCCCACACCGGGCCCCACACCGGGCCCCACACCGGCCCTCACACCAGCCGGGAGGGACGCCGATGACCACGAGGCTGACGGTCGCACAGGCGCTTGTGCGCTTCCTGTCCGCCCAGTACACCGAGCGTGACGGCGTACGGCAGCGGCTCATCGGCGCCAGCTGGGGCATCTTCGGCCACGGCAACGTCGCCGGCATCGGCCAGGCGCTCCTGGAGTACCCCGAGGAGATGCCGTACCACCAGGGCCGCAACGAACAGGCCATGGTGCACGCCGCGGTCGGCTACGCGCGGCAGTCCAACCGCCTGTCCACGCACGCGGTGACGACCTCCATCGGCCCGGGCGCCACCAACCTGGTCACCGGCGCCGCCCTCGCGACCATCAACCACCTGCCGGTGCTGCTCCTGCCCGGGGACGTGTTCGCGACCCGCCCCGCCGACCCGGTCCTGCAGCAGCTCGAAGTGCCCTACGCGAGTGACGTGTCGGTCAACGACTGCCTGCGCCCGGTGTCCAGGTACTTCGACCGGATCACCCGGCCGGAGGCCCTGATCCCCTCCGCGCTGAACGCGATGCGCGTCCTCACCGACCCCGTCGAGACCGGCGCCGTCACCCTCGCCCTGCCGCAGGACGTCCAGGCCGAGGCCTACGACTGGCCCGAGGAGTTCTTCGCCGAGCGCGTCTGGACCGTACGGCGTCCCGGCGCCGACCCGACGGAACTCGCCGAGGCGGTACGGATCATCCGCGCGGCGGCACGGCCCCTGGTCGTCGCGGGCGGCGGCGTCCACCACAGCCGTGCCGAGGAAGCCCTCGCCGAGTTCGCCGAGGCCACCGGCATCCCGGTCGCCTCCACCCAGGCAGGCAAGGGCTCCCTGCGGCACGACCACCCCCAGGACGTGGGCGGTATCGGCCACACCGGCACGGCCACGGCAGACGAACTCGCCCGCACCGCCGACCTGGTGATAGGCGTCGGCACCCGGTACACCGACTTCACGACGGCCTCCGGCACGCTCTTCTCGAACCCGGACGTCCGTTTCCTGAACCTCAACATCGCCCCCTACGACGGCCACAAGCTCGCCGGGCGCCCCCTCGTCGCCGACGCCCGCAGCGGCCTGGCGGAACTCACCGACGCCCTCCGCCCGCACGCCCACCGCGTCGCCGGCTCCTACGCCACCGAGTACACCGAGGACAAGGAGCGCTGGGAGCAGCGCGTCGACGCCTGCTACGAGGTGGACGAACCGGACACCCGCCCCACCCAGCCACAGGTCCTCGGCGCGCTCGACGAGCTCGCCGACGAGTCGGACATCCTCATCAACGCCGCCGGTTCCCTCCCCGGCGACCTGCACAAACTGTGGCGCACCCGCTCGCATGACCAGTACCACCTGGAGTACGGCTACTCCTGCATGGGCTATGAGATCCCGGCCGCGATCGGCGTGAAGCTGGCCGCCCCCGACCGGCCCGTGTGGGCGCTGGTCGGCGACGGCACGTATCTGATGATGCCGACCGAGATCGTGACGGCCGTGCAGGAGGGCATCGCGATCAAGGTCCTGATCATCCAGAACCACGGCTACGCGTCCATCGGCGGTCTGTCCGAGTCGGTCGGCGGCGAGCGCTTCGGCACCGCCTACCGCTACCCGTCCGAGGACGGCACGTACACCGGGTCGCCGCTGCCGGTCGACCTCGCCGCCAACGCGGCCAGCCTCGGCATGCGCGTGCTGCGCGCGAAGACCGTACGGGACCTGCGCGAGGCCCTCGCCGAGGCCCGGGCCGCCGACACTCCCACATGTGTCTACGTCGAGACCCAAACGGCAGACACAGTGTCGGGCGCGCCTCCCGCGCAGGCCTGGTGGGATGTACCTGTGGCCGAGACCGCGACACGGCCGTCCGCGGTCAAGGCACGTGAGCTGTACGAACGGCACGTCTCCACCCGACGCCGCCATCTGTGAAGGAGTTCCCGGCCATGACGAAGACCGTCAACCACTGGATCGGCGGCAAGACCGTCGAAGGCGCCTCGGGCACGTACGGGCCGGTGACCGACCCGGCGACCGGCGCGGTGACGACGAAGGTCGCGTTCGCCTCGGTGGACGAGGTGGACGCGGCGGTAGCCGCCGCCAAGGAGGCCTACGCCGGCTGGGGCCAGTCCTCGCTGGCCCAGCGGACCTCGATCCTCTTCAAGTTCCGGGCGCTGCTGGACGCCAACCGGGACGCCATCGCCGAGCTGATCACCGCCGAGCACGGCAAGGTGCACAGCGACGCGCTGGGCGAGGTGGCCCGCGGTCTGGAGATCGTCGACCTGGCCTGCGGCATCAACGTGCAGTTGAAGGGCGAGCTGTCGACGCAGGTGGCGAGCCGCGTGGACGTCGCGTCCATCCGCCAGCCGCTCGGCGTCGTGGCGGGCATCACGCCGTTCAACTTCCCGGCGATGGTGCCGATGTGGATGTTCCCCATCGCCATCGCCTGCGGCAACACCTTCGTGCTGAAGCCCTCCGAGAAGGACCCGTCGGCGTCCCTCAAGATCGCCGAACTGCTGGCGGAAGCCGGGCTGCCCGACGGCGTGTTCAACGTCGTCCACGGCGACAAGGTGGCCGTCGACCGCCTGCTCGAACACCCGGACGTGAAGGCGGTGTCGTTCGTCGGCTCGACCCCGATCGCCCGCTACATCCACACCACGGCCTCGGCGAACGGCAAGCGCGTCCAGGCCCTCGGCGGCGCCAAGAACCACATGCTGGTCCTCCCGGACGCGGACCTGGACGCGGCGGCCGACGCCGCCGTGTCGGCCGCCTACGGCTCGGCGGGCGAGCGCTGCATGGCCATCTCCGCCGTCGTCGCGGTCGGCTCGATCGGCGACGAACTGGTGGAGAAGATCCGCGAGCGCGCCGAGAAGATCAAGATCGGCCCCGGCGACGACCCGACCTCCGAGATGGGCCCGCTCATCACCAAGGTCCACCGCGACAAGGTCGCCTCCTACGTCGAGGGTGCGGCGGCAGACGGCTGCGAGGTGATCCTCGACGGCACCGGCTACACGGTCGACGGCTTCGAGGACGGCCACTGGATCGGCATCTCGCTGCTCGACAAGGTGCCCACGTCCGCCAAGGCCTACCAGGACGAGATCTTCGGCCCGGTGCTGACCGTGCTGCGCACCGAGACCTACGAAGAGGCCCTGGACATCGTCAACGCCTCGCCGTTCGGCAACGGCACCGCGATCTTCACGCGGGACGGTGGCGCGGCCCGCCGCTTCCAGCTGGAGGTCGAGGCCGGCATGGTCGGCGTCAACGTCCCGATCCCGGTCCCCGTGGGCTACCACTCCTTCGGCGGCTGGAAGGACTCGCTCTTCGGCGACCACCACATCTACGGCAACGACGGCACGCACTTCTACACCCGCGGCAAGGTCGTCACCACCCGCTGGCCGGACCCGGCCGACGCCCCGACGGGCGTGGACCTGGGCTTCCCGCGCAACCACTGAGGTTTTTTCTCCGGGGGCGCCTGCGGTTCTCGCAGGCGCCCCCGGACCTGTTCCCACTGACCTCAGGGTGCTCAAAAGGACAGTCGGATCGCCCTTATGCTGCGGATTTCGCAGACTAAGAGGCATTGACGGGCTGCTTTTCGTCGGGGTTCGATGCTGCGCACATCCACCGCCGAGCCGACGGGAACCGCCGCATGACCGACACGCTCCGTCCTGTCGAGACACCCGTCGCGCACGCGCCGGACCGTCAACCCAGGAAGCTCAAGCGCTCCATCGGAGTCGTCGGCGGCACCCTCCTCACCCTCTCCTGCGTGACGCCCGCGTCGACTCTCTTCGTGGTGGTCCCGGACCTCTTCGGCTCGCTCGGCACCGCCACCGCCCTCACGATCGCCATCGGCTCGCTGCTCTGCGTCGCGGTGGCGTTCTGCTACGCGGAGCTGGGCACCCTCATCCCCAGCGCCGGCGGCGAGTACGCGATGGTCTCGACCCTGGCCGGACGTCTCGCCGGCTGGCTGGTCTTCGTCCTCTCGCTGCTGGTCGTGATGATCGTCCCGCCGGTCATCGCGATGGGCACGGCCGACTACCTCGCCCCCATCGCCCACCTCGACCCGTCCTGGACGGGCGCCTCGGTCATGCTGCTCGCCACCCTCGCCGGCCTGCTCGATCTGCGTGCCAACGCGTGGATCACCGGCGTCTTCCTGGTCCTGGAGGTCATCGCGGCGGCCGTGGTGGCGGTCCTGGGCTTCGCCCATGCCGAGCGGGGTGCGGGAAGCCTGGTCTCGATGCGGGTCGGGGGCCCGAACGGCGCCCCGGACACCGTCACGGCCCTGCTCGTGGTGTCCGGCCTCGCGATCGCCCTGTTCGTCACCCAGGGCTTCTCCACCGCCGTCTACCTCTCCGAGGAACTGGAGAACCCGCGCCGCACGGTCGCCCGTACGGTCCTGGCCACCCTCGGCATCTCCGCCGTGATCATCCTGGTCCCGGTCGCCGCCATCACGCTGGGCGCCCCGGACCTCGCCGCCCTGACCGGCGGCGACATCTCCGCCATGGTGACCGCCTGGTCCAACTCGGCCGTCGGCACGTTCGTCAGCCTCTGCGTGGCCCTCGCGATCATCAACGCCGGGATCGTCATGGTCATCCAGAACTCCCGCGTCCTGTTCGCCTCGGCCCGCGACAAGGCCTGGCCCGCCCCGGTCAGCACCCTCCTCTCCCGCCTCGGCCGCTTCGGCTCCCCTGGCTCTCCACCCTCGCGGTGGGCGTCCCCGGCGCGGCCCTGTGCTTCGTGAACCTGGACACGCTGTACGGCGTCACGGGCGTCTCGGTCACCGGCATGTACCTGCTGGTCGCGATCGCCGCCCTGCGCACCCGCCGCGGACCGCACCGCCACACCCAGGCCTGGCGCATGCCCCTGTGGCCGGCGGCCCCGCTCCTCCTGATCGTGGTCCTGGTGTACATCCTGATCCAGCAGGACCCGACGTATCTGCTCTGGACGGGCGGCATCACGGCCGCCGCGACCCTGTACTGGGTGCTGTACCTCCGCCCACGAAGGGAAACACGGTGGCTGGTCTCCATCCCAGAGGCGTGAAGGACTTGTTTTCAGGAGCGTGGGGAACTGCGCGAACAACCCCACTCAACCCGCACCCGGCAGACCACGGGCCCACCCGAATCCCCCGCCGTACCGCACCCGCAGTACACCCACTTCAGCCTCAAGTCGACAACTGTTCGACAGGTTCACCCCGTACCGTTGACGCATGGATCTTCGACTGCCCGGACTGAACGGGCTGCTTCGGCGACCCCGGCGGCTCCTCGCCGCCGGGGCCGCCGTCGTCGTGCTCGCGGGCGCGGGAACGTGGACGGCCGTCGCGGACGACGAGACGCCCCCGGTCCACCGTGAAGACCGGACCGTGGCCACCGGCGACGGCGTGCGCGTCGACACCTCGTTCTTCACCTCCGGAGGAGACCGCCGCCGCCCCGCCGTGCTGCTCGGCCACGGCTTCGGCGGCAGCAAGAACGACGTACGGCAGCAGGCCGAGGGTCTCGCCGCAGACGGCTACGCGGTGCTGACCTGGTCGGCGCGCGGCTTCGGCAAGTCGAACGGGAAGATCGGCCTGAACGACCCGAAGGGCGAGGTCGCCGACGTCTCGAAGCTCATCGACTGGCTGGCGAAGCAGCCCCAGGTCGAGCTCGACAAGGCCGGAGATCCGCGCGTGGGCATGGCCGGCGGCTCCTACGGCGGCGCGATCGCCCTGCTGACGGCGGGCCACGACGACCGCGTCGACGCCATCGCCCCGGCGATCACGTACTGGAACCTCGCCGACGCGCTGTTCCCGAACGGCGTGTTCAAGAAGCTGTGGGCCGGCATCTTCGTCAACTCCGGCGGCGGCTGCGAGAAGTTCGAGCCCGCGCTGTGCCGGATGTACGAGCGGGTCGCCGAGTCGGGCACACCCGACGCCGAGGCGCGCAAGCTGCTGGAGGAGCGCTCGCCGTCCGCCGTGGGCAAGGACATCGACGTGCCGACCCTGCTGATGCAGGGCCAGTCGGACTCCCTCTTCCCGCTCGGCCAGGCCGACCGGGCGGCGAAGGCCATCCGCGCCAACGGCGCCCCCGTCGACGTCGACTGGATCGCGGGCGGGCACGACGGCGGCGACATGGAGACCGGCCGCGTCCAGGACCGCGTCACGACCTGGTTCGACCGCTACCTGAAGGACGACAAGGCCGCCGACACCGGCCCCGCCTTCCGCGTCACCCGCACTCTCGGCACGGGCTCCGGCGACGGCGAACCCCGTCTGACCGGCGTGACCTCGGACCGCTACCCCGGCCTGGAGGCCGAGCAGCGCTCCATCGCCCTGGCCGGCCGTGAGCAGTCCTTCGACAACCCGCCCGGCGCCAGCCCGCCCGGCGTCTCCGCCCTGCCCGGCCTCGGCGGCGCCGGCGGCCTCAGCCAGCTCTCCTCGCTCGGCATCGGCATCTCGCTCGACTTCCCCGGCCAGTTCGCCGCGTTCGAGTCGAAGCCCTTCGGCGAAGACGTCCAGATCACCGGCTCGCCCACGGCCACCGTCCACGTGAAGTCCACCAGCGACGACGCCGTGCTCTTCGCGAAGGTCTACGACGTCGGCCCCGGCGGCGGCTCCCAGCAGGTCCTGCCCTCCCAGCTGGTCACCCCCCTGAGGATCGAGGGCGCCAAGGCAGGCAAGGACGTCACCATCACCCTTCCGGCGATCGACCACGAGATCGACGACGGTCACCGGCTGCGGCTGGTCCTCGCCTCGACGGACCTCGGCTATGCCTCCCCGGTCTCCCCGGCGACGTACACCGTCTCCCTCAAGGGCGATCTGAAGGTCCCCTCGGCGCTCGGCCAGCGCGACACCGAGGGCGGGCTGCCCGCCTGGGTGTGGTGGATGCCGATCGCCGGCGCCGTGATCGCCCTGGGCCTGATCATCACGGGACGCCGCCGCACCGCGGCCCCGGCCCCGCCCGAGCCCGAGCTCGCCGAGGTCCCGCTCCAGATCACGGACCTGACCAAGCGGTACGCGAAGTCCTCCGACCGGTACGCCGTCAAGGACCTGTCCTTCCGCGTGGAGAAGGGCCAGGTTCTGGGTCTCCTCGGCCCCAACGGAGCGGGCAAGACGACCACCCTGCGCATGCTGATGGGCCTGATCAAGCCGGACGGCGGCGAGATCCGCGTCTTCGGCCACGCCATCAGCGCGGGCGCCCCGGTTCTCTCCCGGGTCGGCGCCTTCGTCGAGGGCGCGGGCTTCCTGCCGCATCTGTCGGGCCGGGAGAACCTGGAGCTGTACTGGCGCGCCACCGGCCGCCCCGCCGGGGACGCGCACATGGAGGAGGCCCTGGAGATCGCGGGCCTGGGCGACGCGCTCGCCCGCGCGGTGCGCACCTACTCCCAGGGCATGCGCCAGCGCCTCGCCATCGCGCAGGCCATGCTGGGCCTGCCGGACCTGCTCATCCTCGACGAACCGACCAACGGCCTGGACCCGCCCCAGATCCGCGAGATGCGCGAGGTGATGATCCGCTACGCCGCCGCGGGCCGCACGGTCATCGTCTCCAGCCACCTCCTCGCGGAGGTCGAGCAGACCTGCACCCATCTGGTCGTGATGGACCACGGACAGCTCGTCCAGGCGGGCCCCGTCGAGGACATCGTCGGCTCGGGCGACACGCTCCTGGTGGGCACGGCCACGCCGGTGGACGAGCCCGTCGTGGAGAAGGTCACCGCCCTGCCGGGCGTCGTCTCGGCCGTGCGCACCGATGAGGGCCTCCTGGTCCAGCTCGACGCCGACGGTTCCCCGCAGCGGCTGATCGCCGAACTCGTACGGCTGGACGTGCCGGTGCGGTCGGTCGGCCCGCACCGCCGCCTGGAGGACGCCTTCCTCACCCTGATCGGAGCCGAAGCATGAGCACGCTCGCCGAGCCGCCCGTCGAGGTCGCCGACGGCTACCGCGCGGGCCGCACCCTGCCCCTGCGGGTCGAGCTGGTCCGGCAGCTGAAGCGGCGCCGCACCATGGTCATGGGCGGCGTCCTGTTCGCCCTGCCGATCATCCTGCTCATCGCCTTCCAGGTCGGCGGCGCCCCGGGCGGCAACAACAACCGCATCAACCTCATGGACACGGCGACCGCGTCCGGGGCGAACTTCGCCGCGGTCAACCTCTTCTCAGCCGCCGGCTTCCTGCTGGTCATCCCCGTCGCCCTGTTCTGCGGCGACACGGTCGCCTCGGAGGCGAGCTGGTCGTCCCTGCGCTACCTGCTCGCCGCGCCCGTGCCCCGGGCCCGGCTGCTGTGGTCCAAGCTCGCCGTCGGACTCACCCTGAGCCTGGCCGCCATGGTCCTGCTCCCGGTCGTCGCCCTCGCCGTCGGCACGGCGGCCTATGGCTGGGGCCCGCTCGAACTCCCCACCGGCGGCAGTCTGTCCACCGGCACGGCGGCCCAGCGCATCCTGATCGTCGTCGCGTACATCATGATCTCCCAACTGGTCACCGCGGCCCTCGCGTTCTATCTCTCGACCCGGACCGACGCCCCGCTCGGCGCGGTCGGCGGCGCGGTGTTCCTCACCATCATCGGCAGCGTCCTCGACGAGGTGACGGCCCTCGGCGACTGGCGCCACTTCCTGCCCGCGCACTGGCAGTACGCCTGGCTCGACGCCGTCCGGCCGCAACTGGAGTGGTCGGACATGATCCAGGGCACCTCGATTTCCGTAACGTACGCGCTCGTGCTGTTCGCGCTGGCCTTCCGCGGTTTCGCCCGCAAGGACGTCGTCTCCT
Source organism: Streptomyces sp. CA-179760 (assembly GCF_050937045.1). Classification (NCBI taxonomy): domain Bacteria; kingdom Bacillati; phylum Actinomycetota; class Actinomycetes; order Kitasatosporales; family Streptomycetaceae; genus Streptomyces; species Streptomyces sp. CA-179760. The sequence continues at coordinate 3,458,704 of NZ_JBNJLZ010000001.1, read as the reverse complement.
AGGTCAACGGAGGATCACCCACCGGTCTCGAACGGCCGTCTCCGTGGCCGCTTCGAGACGCTTCCGCAACGCCCCGTACCGCACGTTTCCGCCCCCCACGCCGTCACAGTCGCAAGAAGCCGACACCGACGGACCCAGGGGGCACGGACGATGGAGCGGTACCGGACACGACACCTGTTGCTCGCGCTCACGGCCGCGAGCGGCCTTTTACTCACCGCGTGCAGCGGAGGCGCCGACAGCAGCGGGGGCAGCAAATCCGCCCACCGCGACGACTACCGCGCGCCCACTCAGGGCGACGAACTCAGCGAACAGCGGGACGACCGCCGGGAGAACCCCCGCCACCTCTCCACCTTCGCCCTCGACGTCGACACCGCCTCCTACGACTACGCCCGACGCGCCCTCGCCGACGGCCGCTTCCCCGACCCCTCGACGGTCCGCCCCGAGGAGTTCGTCAACAGCTTCCGCCAGGACTACGAGCGCCCGGACGGCGACGGCTTCTCGGTCACCGTCGACGGCGCCCGCACCGACGACGAGGACTGGTCCCTGGTCCGCGTCGGCCTGGCCACCCGCTCCGCGGAACGCACCGGTGAACGCCCGCCCGCGGCCCTCACCTTCGTCATCGACGTCTCCGGCTCCATGGCCGAACCGGGCCGCCTGGACCTCGCCCAGGAGTCCCTGGCCGTGATGACGGACCGGCTGCGCGACGACGACTCGGTCGCCCTCGTCACCTTCAGCGACGAGGCCGAGACCGTCCTGCCCATGACCCGCCTCGACGGCAACCGCGACGAGGTGCAGGACGCCATCGACGAGCTGGAGATCCAGAACTCCACCAACCTCGGCGCGGGCGTCGAGACCGGCTACGAACAGGCCGTCGAAGGCCTGCGCGAGGGCGCCACCAACCGGGTCGTCCTCGTCTCCGACGCCCTCGCCAACACCGGCGACACCGACGCGGACGCCATCCTGGAGCGGATCTCCGGCGAACGCCGCGAGCACGGCATCACCCTCTTCGGCGTCGGCGTCGGCAGCGACTACGGCGACGCCCTCATGGAGAACCTCGCCGACAAGGGCGACGGCCACACCGTCTACGTGTCCGACCCGGGCGAGGCCCGCAAGGTCTTCTGCGAGCAACTCCCGCGCCACATCGACCTCACCGCCCGCGACGCCAAGGCCCAGGTCGCCTTCGACCCGGCGACCGTCGAGGAGTTCCGCCTGATCGGCTACGACAACCGCCGTGTCGCCGACGAGGACTTCCGCGACGACCGGGTCGACGGTGGTGAGGTCGGCCCCGGCCACACCGTCACCGCCCTGTACGCCGTCCGCACCGAGCCGGGCGCCGAAGGCCACCTCGCCACCGCCACGGTCCGCTGGCTCGACCCGGACACCCGCGACCCCCACGAGGAGTCGGGCGACCTCGAGACCGACGCCCTCCACGACTCCCCGCGTGAAGCCCCGAGCCGCTTCCAGGTCACCGCGGTGGCGGCCTGGTTCGCCGACGCCCTTCGGACGGGAGAAGACCGTGTTCCGGGGGCCCCGGCAGGCTTCGGCGAACTCGCCGACCGCGCCCGCGCGTTGGCCGACCGTACCGGGGACGCGGCCGTGGACGACCTCGCGGAAGCCATCGAACAGGCAGCCCGCAGGCGGGGCTGAGAAGCCTCCCGGCCCGCGCCCGCACGGCGGGCCAACCGGGTGAACCTGCGGAACCAATCCTCCCGCGCCGGGTTGATGAGGCAGTGGAGCGGGCAGCGCTGCGATCTTTCACCGCTGCCCCATTCTTCAAGCAGGAGGACGACTACATTGCGACAGACCCTGAGCAAGGGAGCGTTCGCGGCGGCCGCCGCCACGGGGATTCTGTCCCTGTACGGCAGCCCCGCTCTGGCTGATGCCGACGCGTCGGGAGTGGCGAAGGACTCCCCCGGTGTGCTCTCCGGGAACAGCGTGCAGGTGCCGGTCCACGTGCCGGTGAACCTGTGCGGCAACACCGTCAACGGACTCGCGGCGCTCAACAAGGCGATCGGCAACTCCTGCAAGAACACCTCGCACAAGTCGAAGGACGACGGCGCGGGCGCGGACGCGTCTGCGGTCGTGAAGGGTTCTCCCGGTGTGGGCTCCGGGAACAACGTGCAGCTGCCGGTCGACGTGCCCACGAACGTGTGCGGCAACTCCGTCAACGGCGGCGCGTTGTTCAACACGGCGTACGGCAACGACTGCGAGAACGAGTCGTCCGGCGGCTACGGCCACGACCACGGCCACGACACCCCGTCGACGGACGAGGAGAAGACGCCTCCGGTCAAGGAAGTCCCCTCCAGGCCGGACCACGAGACCCCGGACTCCACGACTCCGGACACCGAGACCTCGTCCACCTCCGAGGAGGAGGAAGTGGAGGAGGGCCCGCTGCCCCAGCTCGCCGAGACCGGCAGCGAGGCGCTCGCCGCCGCGTCGGCCGCCAGCGCCGCCCTGATCGTCGGCGGAGTGATGATGTACCGCCGCGGGCGCACCAGCTCGTCCCGCTAGCCGGTCCCGGGTGCCGGACGCGATCCGTCCGGCACCCGCACCCCGCCCCACCCGCACCCCCCGTCGATCGCGATCCGGGGGGTGTCGGCCGTCCAGGCACCCCGCATCTCCTGGAGCGGGGGCCTCGCACAGGGCGGGCCGCCGACGGCTCACAGCCGTCAGCGGCCCGCGGCCACCGTGCGGTTCCCCCGTCAGTGGCGTACCGGCGACGGCGACTCGCTCCGGCTGCCGTCCACGGGGGCGGGGACGGAGCCGGCCGCCGGCATCGCCCCGAGCCTGCGGCGTACTCCCGCGACGAGCGTCGACGCCGTGAAGGCCGCGCCCTGCACGAAGCGCATGGCCGGGCCGAAGCCCGAGGCCGTCACCAGGCCCGCGAGGAACAGGCCAGGGTGGGAGGACTCGAAGCCGTGCCCGACCTCCGGGGAGCCGTCCGGCAGTGCCGCCAGGGAGCCGCGCAGCTCGGGCGCGAGCAGTCCGAGACGGTCGCAGCGCGCCCGGAACCCCGTGGCGGCGATGACATGTTCGGTCTCCAGGCTGCGCGGGGCGCCCGTACGGCTCACCGTGTCCAGCCGGACCCCGCCCGGCACCGCGGAGGCCGCGGCCACTTCATGGCCCGGCATCAGCTCCACCACACCCTCCACCCGGTCCCGCACCCACCACGCGCCGGCCGGTCCCAGCGCCGTGGTCGCGATGCGGGCCCGGGTCGGCTCCGGCAGCCGCCGGAACAGGCCCGGGCGCTCCGAGTAGAACCAGTTCCGCCAGCCGGGGCCGAGGCCGCTGTGCGGGGAGCGGGCCGACTGCCACCAGGAACGCTCCCAGGGCGGCGGCACGTCGTTCCACACCAGCTGTTCCGCCCGGGCCAGCACCCGCACCCGCGTGCCCTGTTCGGCGAGCAGCGCCGCGGTCTCCAGGGCGGCCTGGCCGCCGCCGATCACCGTGACGTCCTTGCCGCGGAAGCGGTCGAGGTCGCTGTGGTGGCTGCTGTGCGTCACCAGCGCGGGGTGCAGTCCGCGCAGGACCTGCGGTACCTCGACGAACGGCATCACACCGACTGCCAGGGCCACCGCCCGCGCGTGCACCTCCTCGCCGTCCTCGGCGATCGCCGTGAAGCCGCCGGGCCCGGCCGCGACGCGGGTCACGGTGCGCTCGTCGACCCCCGGCACGGCGTTGCGCGCGAACCACAGGCCGTACCGCGCGAACGCCTCGACCGGGATCGGCTTCGCGTGACGTGCCGTCAGCCCCTGCTCCGCGCAGTAGACGTCCAGCCGCCACCGCCCGGACGGGTCGGAGAGATTGGACGCCCACGGCTCCGACTTCAGGAACATGCCGCGGGGCATGTTGTCGCGCCAGGACGCCATGGGCCTGCCGAACACGCGCAGGTTCAGCCCGGCGGCCGCGGCGTGGGACGCGATCGACAGGCCGTACGGGCCTGCGCCCACCACCAGAAGGTCGTACACCATCAACTGCTCGCTTTCTCGTTGTCGGTCAGGGAGGGCGAGGCGGCCCGGGGGATCAGCGGTGGCGCCGCCACCGCCGGCGTCGTCGTGCCCAGCCGTTCACGCAGCCGGCGGGACACATGCCGGCACCACAGGGCCCACATGACCCGTCCGGGGGAGCGGTCGTCCGCGGCGTACCAGGCCAGTTCGCGGTCGCGTCCGCCCGGCGCCGCGCTCAGGGCGGCCAGCGGCGCGTAGTTCTCCACCACGAAGGTCCGCCCGGCCAGCGGGGACCCGTCCGGCAGCGGACGGCCCGTCATGTCCAGGTGCAGGGCCCGTACGACGTCCAGTCCCGCGCTGTCCGCGAAGAGCCGGAACTGGGCGCCGGTGCGCGGGTTGAAGTCGAGCAGGTGGTAGCGGCCTGTCGTGCCGCAGCGGCGGAAGTCGAGGTCGAGGATGCCCCGGTAGCCCAGCTCGTCGGTGAGCCGTTCGGCCAGCGCCTGCACCTGTGCGTTGGGCGTCCAGCAGCCCACCGCGGTCAGCCCCGCGCCGCGCGGCCAGGCCAGGTGCTTGCGGCCGGGGCCGCCCCCGCGCACGGCCCCAGCGTGGTCGGCGTAGCCGTGGAAGAACCAGTCCCGGTCCGGCCCCGGTGCCAGATACGCCTGGAGCAGCAGCCGGCTGCCCGCCTCGCCGGTGCGCAGGAACAGCTCCCGGGCCTGTTGCACGGACCGCACCAGGACCGTGCTGCGCAGCCCGCTGCCGGCGGGCAGCAGCCAGGGCCGGCTCCACTTCGCCACCACCGGCAGCCCGAGCCGCCGCATGGCGTCGGCGACCTCCGCCGGGCTGTCCGGGACCAGTGTCTCCGGGTACGGGACGTCGGTGGCCGCGCAGACGGCGGCCAGTTCCGCCTTGTCGGCAACGCGCTCGGCCAGATCGTTCGGCATCGCCGGCAGCAGGTAGGAGGGCGCGAGTTCGTCCCGCGTCCGGCTCACGGCGATCGCGGTCGCGTCGTCCATCGGGATCAGCACGGCGGGCCGCCCGATGTGCTCGGCCACGCGGCGCAGCACGGCGAGGACGTCGTCCGGGGAGGCCCCCGGGAGCGGCGGGGAATGCATATGGCTTACGTATCGTGACGCGCCGACGGGACTTCCCGCGGAATCCGCGACGACGTGTACGTCCACGCCCGCCCTGCCGAGCGAACGCGCGGCCCCCAGCGTTCCGTGGTGAAAAGGGTTCCGGTCGATCCGCATTACTACAGCGGGGACGCGGGTGTCGAGCAGCGACACGAATTCTCTCTTTCTTTTCCGATCGACTCACCCGCTCGGGCGAGCCCGGCACTCGAAAGCCGCAACGGCAGTGGCGTCATTGACCTTTCTATGACTGACTTCATATGACTGCCCGTCAATAACAAAAGCCGGGGCAGTAGTCCGGACGAGATCGAAGAATGGAGCAGGCATGGCCCCACAGCACAAGCGGGCCGGGGTCCGCCGGCTGGTCCTGGGGGCCGCGGCGGTCGCCGCCTCGGCCGCCCTGGCGTCCGGCCCCGTGGCCGGGGCGGGCGTGGCGCGAGCCGCCGAACCCAGGGCTCCGGCGCCGACCCCACCGCCACCGCCCGTGCCCACGCCCTCGGCCCTCGCATCACCGGCCGTGCCCCAGCCGTCGGCACCGGTGCCGGCCGCCGCCACCCCGGCGGCGGTCGAGGAGGCCCCGGCCTTCGGTGTCTTCCTCAAGTCCGACGCCCGCGGCGTGGCCCGGATGCCGCTGTTCAGCCACTGGCTGGGCGGTACGGAGCTGCGCGCCGGGCACACCTATCTGCCGGGCCACCGCTGGCGCGACATCGAGGGCGCTCCCGGGTTCCTGGACGTGTGGGCGCACTGGCGGAACAAGAAGGCCGACCGGATGCTCGTCCTCAACGTCCCCATGCAGGAGCGCAACGAGGAGGGCGTCTCCGACAGCGAGGTCCGACGGCTGCTGCAACGGGGCGCGGCCGGCGAGTTCGATCACCACTTCCGGGTCCTCGCCGAGCGGCTGGTGGAGTTGAAGGTGCCGGACACGGTCCTCGTGCTCGGCTGGGAGATGAACGGCACCACGTACACCCATCGCTGTGGGCCGGACCCGGAGGCCTGGAAGAAGTACTGGAACAGGATCGTCACCACCATGCGTTCCGTGCCGGGCCAGGAGTTTCGGTTCGATTTCACGCCGAGCCGTGGCCGCGACGCCGTTCCCTGGACGAAATGCTATCCGGGGGACGACACGGTCGACATCATTGGCATGGATTCCTATGACCAGCCTGCCGGGATGTCGTTCGAGCAGCAGGTGAAAGAGCCCTACGGGTTGCAGGACCACGTGGATTTCGCCAAGGCTCACGGCAAACCCATTTCCTATCCGGAATGGGGGCTCTTCCGCAACGGTGACAATGCCGATTACATGCGGGACATGCTCGCCTGGATGGACGAGCACAAGCCGCTCTACAACACGTTGACCGACTACTGCCCGCACGGCGTGTGGCAGTGCGGGGCCAACCCGAAGTCGTCCCAGCTCTACCGGTCCGTCCTGTTCGGCCGTACCGACCAGGCGACGCCGCCCCAGGTGCCCACGCCGAAGCCGACCCCGCCCGGCACCCAGCCGCCCCCGGCGGACTGCACGCCGCTGGACCTGGGCAGCTGGGTGGAGGAGTGGCTCGGCGGGAAGCTCTGCCTGCGCTTCGACTGGTGGTAGTCCGGCTGATGTGACGAGGCCCGCCGTCGTCACCGTTGTCCGCGGACATCGGCGGCGGCGGCCGGGCTCGGCACCGAGGGGGCCGGGGCGGGTTCCTCGTCCTGGCCGTTCCTCCTCGGCCGCGCCAGCAGGGCCAGTCCGCCCAGCAGACCGCCCGCGCTCGCGCCGACCAGACCGGTCACCGCCGTCGACGTGGAGGTCGGCTCGCTCGGCTCCACCGCCCGCGAGAACTGCACGAGCCGTACGTGGGTGTTGCCCCGGGTGTCGTCCGCGTGCCGGGTCAGCGAGCGGGTGACCGCGTTGGCCATGTCGACGGCGAGCTCGGGGCGCGAGGAGGTGGCCGAGACGGCGACCATCGGCGCGTCCGGCGACGTAGCGGTGCGCACACTGCGCTGCAGGGTGCGCACCGGCACGCCCGCGTACACCTGCGCGTCCCCGAGCACCGCGAGCTGCGTGGCGACCCGGCCGTACGCCTGGGCGAACCCGAGGGCGGCGTCCGGTGAGGACTTCCCCGCGGGCACGGCGATGACGTAGCTGGTGGCCGTGTACGTCGCGGGGGTGAGCAGGCCGTACGAACCGCCGAGCAGGCCCCCGGCGAGGGTGCCGGCCGCGACCACGGACCACAGGGGAAGCTCCCTGAGGCGAGCCAGGGACAGGCGGTGCTGACGGATCGGAGTGTCGGTCATGAGGAGTTGGCTCCCGGAGAAGAGGGGGACGTCGAACTGGAGACCGCTGCCGCGTACACATCCGTGAGACGGGCCGCGCAGTGGGTGATGCTGTAGTGCCGCGCGACCTCCGAGGCCGTGCGCGGCCGGGCACCGGCCGCCCGGACCTCGGCGATCGCGCGGGCGTACGCCTCGGGGCCGCCGGTCACCCGCCGGACACCGGCGGCGGGCGGCCCCACGTCCTCGATGGCCGGGCAGGAGGCGTAGAGCACGGGCAGGCCGGCCGCCAGTGCCTCCACGGCCGCCAGGCCGAAGGCCTCCTCGGCGGACGGGGAGGCGAGCAGGTCCATCGCCGAGGTGAGCGAGGGCAGGTCGGGTCCTGACGAACCGTCGGGCACGTAGGGACGTTCGCCGGTGAACACGACGCGCCCGGCCACACCGGCCTCCTGGGCCGTGCGGCGCAGGAAGGGTTCCTCGGGGCCGCCGCCCACCAGCAGCAGCCAGTGGTCCTTCGGGAGCAGCGTGAGCGCGCGGACGAGGACGTCGAACCGCTTCCCCCGGCTGAGCCGGCCCACACCGCCGACGACCCACGCGCCCTCCGGCAGGCCGAGCCCGCGGCGGGTGCGCTCGCGCCGCTCCGCGTCGAAGCGGAACCGGTCCAGGTCGATGCCGTTGGGGACGACCTCGATGCGCGGCGCGGGCACGCCCCAGCGCTCCAGGCGGCCGGCCACCGTCGGGGAGACGGCGACCGTCGCCGAACCGAGCCGCTCGCTGGCGAGGTACAGCCGGCGCACCCCCGCCGTCAGCCTGCGGCCCTCCATCTGTGAGTCGCCCAGGGAGTGCTCGGTGGCCACGACCGCCCGGACCCCGGCCAGGCGGGCGGCGAACCGCCCGTAGACACAGGCGCGGTACAGGTGCGTGTGCACCAGGTCGTAGCCGCCGACGCGGATCAGCCGGACCAGCCGCGGCAGCGCGCCCAGGTCGCGGTTGCCGCCCATGCCGAGGTGCGTGACACGGACCCCGTCGGAGGTGAGGCCCTCGGCGACCGAACCGGGGTTGGTGAGCGTCACGACGTCGCAGTCGACGGGAAGATGACGCAGCAGCAGCCGCAACTGCTGCTCGGCACCGCCGACGCCGAGCCCGGTGATGATGTGCAGAGCCCTCATCTCACAGGCCCTCCACCGGGCGCCGGCGCAGCCGGTGCAGCCGGTGCTTGAGGTGCAGGCGCATGGCCGTGTCGTTCTGGCCCACGTGCACACGCGGCAGGGCGTGCGGACCCGTCAGCGGACCCGGGTCGATGGCGCAGGCGTAGGTGTAGCCCGCTTCCCGTACGGCCTCGACGGCGCGGGCGTCGACCGTGCCGTACGGATAGCAGAAGCCGTCGACCCAGGCACCGGTGAGCTCCGTGAGCAGCGCCCGGCTCTCGCCGACCTCCGCCCTGAGGGTGAGATTGTCCGCCCGGGTGAGGTCGACGTGCGTCAGCCCGTGCGAGCCGATCTCCACGCCCTCGGCGGCCGCGTGCCGGATGCCGTCAGCGGTCAGCAGCGGCTTGCGCGGGCCGAGCGGGTCCCAGGCGTTGTCGCCGCCGAGCCGGCCGGGCAGCACGAAGAGGGTCGCGCGGCAGTCGTGGCGGCGCAGCAGCGGCAGGGCCTCGGTGACGAAGTCGGCGTACCCGTCGTCGAAGGTGAGCCCGACCAGGCCCTGTGCCTCGCCCCGGGCGCGGGCGGCGAGCAGCTCGGCCACGGACACGCCCCGCAGCCCCCGGCGGCGCAGCCACCCCAGCTGCCGGTCGAGCCGCTCGGGCGTGACCGTGATGCGGTAAGGGTCGTCCGAACAGTCGCCCACCGAGTGGTACATCGCCACCCAGGGGACGGGGCCCCGGTGCGGGGCCGGGGGTCTGCCGGTGTCGAGGGAATCAACGGAAGCGGCCATGTGTGAGCCTTCGTGTGACGGCGCGTAGGGAGCGCAGAGCGGACGCGGAGCCCTGGGCACCGAGGGCCCAGGTGAGCGGAACGAAGACGAAGGTCACGGTCAGGAAGCCGGCCGCGAGGCCCGCCGCCGGGGAGTCCGGCCGGCTCGCGGCGAACGCCCCCGCGAGCGTGGCGACGACGGCCGCTCCCGCCAGCCTGCCCAGCTCGGCCAGGACCTGCGGGACCCGGACCGAGACGCTGTGCGGCCTGTTCGGCCGCCCCGAGCGCAGCCCGGCGAGCAGCAGGGCGGCCGTGACGGTGATGCCGAGGGCGTTGGCGGCGGCGATCCCCGCCACACCCCAGGAGTGCACGGTCGCGGCGCCGATGAGGGACGTCACGACGATGCCCGCCGTCATCGCGCCCAGGGGATACCAGCTGGCCCGGCCCGCCGAGAAGTAGGAGCGTACGAAGGCGCCCACCAGGGTCTGGCCCAGCAGTCCGAAGGCGTAGACGCGCATGACGTCCGCCGTCGCCGCCGTGTCGTCCGCGGTGAAAGCGCCCCGCTGGAAGAGCAGTTCGATCATCTGCGGGGCGCAGGCGATCACCGCGCACATGCCCAGCAGCACCAGAGCGGCGGCGAGCGCCAGATCCCGCTCCACACGGCTGCGGGCCCGTGCGATGTCGCCGTCCGCCAGCGCCCGCGCCACCACCGGGAAGGTGACCGTGCACACCATCAGCGACAGCGTCATCGGGATCTGGGCGACCTTCTGCGCGTAGTTCAGATGCGAGATGGCGCCGGCGGGCAGGGAGGAGGCGAGGAAGCGTTCGACGAGGACCTGCGACTGGCGGCACAGCGCGAAGAGCAGGACGGCCGCGACCAGCGCGACCTGCATCGGCCGCTCCTCGACGACGGACCCGGCCTTGGCGAGAGGCTGCCTGGGCGAGGCCAGCCGCCGCCACAGCGACGGCACCTGCACCGCCACCATCAGACAGCCGCCCGCCGCCACCCCGACCGCCGCGGAGCGCACGCCCCAGCCCTCGCCGAGGAGGAACATCGAGGCGATGATGCCGGTGTTGTAGGCGACGTAGATCGCCGCGGGCGCGAGGAAGCAGCGGTGTGCCCGCAGGGCGGCGCTGCAGTACCCGGCGAGCCCGAAGGCCAGCACGCAGGTCGCCGTGATCCGGGTGCAGTCGACGGCGAGCCGCGGGTCGGGCAGGCCGGGTGCCAGAGCCCGGACCAGGTAGGGAGCGGTGCCGGCGACCAGCGCGGCCACCGCGGTCAGGGCGAGGCACAGCCGGGGCAGGGTGGCGCCGACCAGGTCACGGACCGGGTCGCCCGGGGCGCCCCGGGCTCGGCGGGCCAGCGCCATGCTGAACGCCGGGATCAGCGCGATCGCCAGCCCGTCCTCGATGAGCAGCGTGGCGGCGAACTCCGGCACGGTCCAGGCGACCAGGAAGGCGTCCGTGTCGCTGCCGGCGCCGAACAGCCGCGCCAGCGACTGGTCGCGCACCAGGCCGAGCAGCGAGCCGGCGATGGACAACGACGCCGTCACCAGCGCGGCCCTGGCCAGGAAGCTTCCGGAGGCCGGCGCCGACGCCGAGCCCGCCGGGTCGGCACCGTCCCCGGCCTTGACGGCGGCACCGGAACGCGCCGGGGGCACGGTCGCCGCGCCGTCCGTCTCGGGACCGGGGGTCTGCGAAGGCACCACCGTCATCGCGCCATGGCCTCCTCGGCGCGCACCCGCACCCCTGCCCGGGGCAGGTCCGCCACATCCGCACGCGCGTCGCCGGACAGCGCCCACCACGCCACGAGCCCCATGCCCACGGCGATCAGCACGGTCGAGGGACCGCCGATGTCGCCGTACGCGAAGTCGGTCAGCAGCCAGACCAGCAGTCCGCAGGCGACGAGCCCGCAGTCGAGCCCCGGGCCGCGGTCGCGCACGCGCAGCAGCCGCCGCACCCCGCACACCAGCAGCGCCAGCCAGCTCCCGGCGAGCGCGAGCAGCCCGATCAGGCCCTGCTCGCTCAGCACCAGCAGATACATGTTGTGCGGCGACAGCAGCGGCTGCCGCTGGTACGCCACTCCCGCGCCGTCGGTCTCGCTGCCCGAGGACAGCGCCAGCGTGGCGTGCCCGTCCCGGTACTCGGGAAAGCCCTTCAGCCCGACGCCGGTCAGCGGATGCCCGCGCCAGATGTCCGTGGCGGACGCCCACAGGGTGTACCGGTCGACGACGGACTGGTCGGGGGTGTCGGCGACCTGCGCGATGCTGTCGATCCGCTGCTGCAGGAGCGCCGAGCCCACGCCGAACCCGCCCACCAGGATCACGCCCGAGGCGACGGCGGCAGCGGCCACCTTCAGCGCGCGCCGCCACCCGGTGAGCACCAACTGCGCGGTGCAGGTCAGGACGGTCGCGATCCAGGCTCCCCGGCTGAAGGAGAGCGCGAGCGGCAGCATCAGCACCAACGCGCACCCGGCGGCGGCGAGTCGCTGCCGAGCGGAGACCCGGCCGAGCGCGATCCCGACCGCGCACACCAGGCCGAGCGAGACCGCCGTCGCCATGCCCATCACGTCCTGCGGCCCGAAGGTGCCCACCGCCCGGATGTTCGCGCCCTGGTAGGACGCTCCGGTCCGGGTGACGAACTGGTGGACGCCGACGGCCCCCTGACACAGCCCGAGCCCCACGAAGGACCAGGCCACCAGCCGGAAACCGGACCGGTCGCGGAGCAGGAGCAGCACGGCCGCCGGGACGAGGACGAAGGTCTGCAGATACCGTCCGAGGCCGGTCAGCCCTGCCTCGGCCGAGAACGCCCCCATGGCGGCGAGCGCGAGCCCCACGACGGGCAGGCCCAGCACCACGGCCGCGACGGGCGACAGCGGACGCCGCCGCTCGCGCAGGAGACGGATCACGCAGTACACGACCACGAGCCCGGAGAGCACGTCGGCGGGCCCCGCGCCGTCGGGCGTGCGCGGCAGGGCCAGCAGGGCGGGAACGGCCACCACGGGCAGGGCCGGCGTCAGCGCCAGGAGGCGGCGGGGGAGCGGTGCAGGTGCGAGGCTCACCCTTCAGCTCCCCGTCGGACGTACCACCGTGGCCGCGGTGCGCAGCAGGATGCACACGTCCTGCCACAGGGACCAGTCGTCGATGTAGGCGTTGTCGAACCGGCAGCGGTCCTCGATCGAGGTGTCGCCGCGCAGCCCGTGGATCTGGGCGAGGCCGGTGATGCCGGTCCGCATCCGGTGGCGGACCGCGTAGCCGGGGTAGGTCTGGCCGAACTGCGCGACGAAGTAGGGGCGTTCGGGCCGCGGGCCGACCAGGCTCATGTCGCCCCGGAGCACGTTCCACAGCTGGAGCAGCTCGTCCAGCGAGGTACGCCGCAGCATCCGGCAGAACCAGCGCATCTCGTTCTCGTTCGCCACGCTCCACCGGGTCGCCGACTCGTGCTCGTCGACCGGGCGGTGCGTACGGAACTTCAGCAGCGTGAACGGCTCCCCGTCCTTGCCGATGCGCTCCTGCCGGAACACCACGCCCGGCCCGTCACTGAGCCGCAGCGCCACGGCGAAGGTCAGCAGCAGCGGGCTGACCAGCAACAGCAACGCCCCCGACACCAGGATGTCGAGGGCCCGCTTGCCCGCGCTGCCGTACCGGGCCGGGGACAGGTCCAGACGACGGCAGGAGAACCCGGCCAGCCGCTCCCGTGCCGCGTACGACGGGGAGTCGGCGTCGACTTCCCAGACCACGCAGCCCGATTCGGCCAGCGCCCGCAGCAGCGGCTCCTGTTCGGCGCGTACCGAGGGGTGCACGGCCAGCACCGCCCGCACCCCGTTCTGGATCACCGCCCGCTCGACCTCCTCGGCGGTCGTCAGCACCGGCAGGGTCTCGGTGCCGTCCGCCTGCTCGGCGACGATCCCCACCGGCCGTACCCCGCACCGTGGCTGACGCAGCACACCGGCGGCCACGCGCTGCGCGGTCGCCACCGGGCCGAGGACGAGCGCGGTGTGCGGGTGACGCAGCAGCGCGGCCCGCCGCCGCGCGTGCACGGCTCCGCGCAGCACACAGCCGGCCGTCGCCTGCAGCGCGAGCCCCGCCAGCACGGTACGGAGGGACAGCGCCTGCTCCGGCCGGTACGCCGCGAGGAGCGCCGCCAGCGCCAGCCAGGCCACCGCGATACGGCCGCACACGGCGGGCAGTTCCTCCAGCAGCCCCGGCACCGGCGGCCGCCCGTCGCGCCGGCGCACCAGCAGCGTCAGGACGATCAGCAGGGTGACGAGCAGGGGCTGGCGCGGGGCATCGGCGAGCACCGGCGCGCCCGCCAGGGCGGCGACGCCGTCCGCGGCGAGCAGCGGCACGGGCGAGGCCGGTCTGGCCGGGCGCCGTGGGGCGGACAGCCGGAAGCCGGGGGCGGTGCCGCGCGGCGGCATGACCGAGACTGGTGAGGATCCGTGCTCCCGTGGCGGTACGCCGGGGGAGGGCACGGTACGTTCGGCGGTCACGAGTGGATGGACTCCCTGTACTCGGTGGTCTCGACGAGCTGCGTTGTCCGGTTCGGTTCGGCGCCACGTCCGGTGTCGAGCCGCCGACCGTGCTCGGCGCCGGTGGTGGCGGCGGTCCAGGGGCCGAGCAGATCGCGATAGACGTCCGAGACGGCCTCGGCGGTGTGCCGCACGTCGTGGGTCGACAGCACGTGCCGGCGGCCCTGGTCGCCGAGCGACTCGCGCAGCAGCGGGTCGGTCAGCAGCTCGGTGACGGCCCCGGCCAGCGCCGCCGGGTTCTCCGCCGGGACCAGGCACCGGGCGGAGAAGGCGGGCGGCAGGCTCTCGCGGGCACCGTCGACGTCCGTGACCACCACGGGCCGTCCGCAGGCCATGGCCTCCAGCGGCGCCAGGGCCATGCCCTCCCAGCGGGACGGCAGGACGACGAGGTCGGCGACCTGGTACCAGGGGGAGGCGTCGGCGACGGCTCCCGTGAACACCACGGATTCCGGGGCCTCCTCGCGCAGCCGGTCGTGGTCCGGCCCGTCGCCGACCAGGACGAGACGGGCGTCGGGCACCCGCCGTTCGACGTCGTCCCAGGCCCGCAGCAGGACGTCCTGCCCCTTCTGCCGGCACAGCCGCCCCACGCACACCACGAGCGGTGCCGCCGGGTGGATGCCGGTGAGCGGCGGGAGTCCGGAGCGCACGAGGCCGGCGGTGGCCGGGTGGAAGCGCTCCGGGTCGATGCCGTTGGGGACGACGGTCCACCGGCCGGTGATCCGGGCGCCCATGCCGGTCGCGCGCTCGGCCTCGCTCACGCACACCGTGCGTGAGGCCCAGCGCGCTCCCCAGCGCTCCCACATGAGCGCCAGCGCCGCGGTGCCTCCGCCGACCGCCTCGAACGACCAGGCGTGCGGCTGGAAGACCGTGGGGATCCGCCCGCGTACCGCGAGACGTCCGGCGAGTCCGGCCTTCGCGCTGTGCGCGTGCACCAGATCGGGCCGCACCTCGTCGATCACCCGGGCCAGATGCCGTACCTCCCGGACGAGCGACGTGCCCGGCGACCGCGTCGCGTGCCAGTGCCGTACGCGCGCGCCGAGCTTTCGCAGTCGCGCGGTGAGCACGCTGTCGGGGCAGGCCACGGTGACGTCCAGACCGTCCGACAGCTGTGCCGCGACCAGATCCGTCACGACGCGCGCCACCCCGCCGTCCACCGGTTGGGTGAGATGGAGAACTCTGGGATTGGGGGCGGTGGATGACAGATGCATGTGCGCGGATTCCTCGCTCGCGATGGCGTTCGGGGCGGGCGGCGACGGACTCATCGCCGGGCGTCGACGGCGACGAAGAGCACGCCGGCCCACGCCGCGTCCTGCTGGGACCGGATCCGGAAGGTCGCCTGGTCGCCGCCCTGCTGCAGAGCGCTGCCGAGATCGAACACATCGGAGTCGTAGCCGAGGGTGTTGGCGTGGGCAGGCACCCGCGACGCGTCCGCCCCGGGCTCGCTGATGGTGGAGTTGAGGACGTCGTCGCGGGGGTTGGCGGCGTTGGTGAGCGCGGTCCCGGACTGGCCGGTCGCCACGGTGAACGAGTCGCCGCCGGTGCCCCGGTCGCCGTTGTACGTCACCAGGCCCGCACGGCCCCAGGCGCCCGGGGCGAAGCCCAGGCCGGTCACGCGGACCTCCTGGGCACCGGACCTGAGCGAGGTGAAGCCGTCCCAGACCGCGAGGTGCCGCTGCGGCTCCGAGGGGTTCTCGTAGGCAACCACCAGCGTCCAGCCGCCCCAGGCCCCGGCCGTCGACCTGCCCATGGCGATGTTGATCTGTGCCACGGTGTAGAGGCCCGGCCCGCCCTCCCGCACCAGCCCCGTCACGTCGGCCGAGGCCTGGAAGGCGTCCATGCCGTCCAGCACCCGGTGGCCGACCAGCGTGTCGGCGAGCAACTGCTTGTACTCCCCGCCGGGTTCGGCGATCAGCACGCGCCCGTTGTCCTCCGGCGGCTTCTGCTCGCCCACCCGGAGGTTGCCGCCCCAGTAGAGACGCGCGTACGTCACCCGGGACCCGCTGGGCAGGCGGACCTCCGAGCGGGAGGAGTTGTAGGTGTTGGGGTCGCGGTCGACATCGACGTAGAACATGTCGAAGTCGCCGTTGACCGCCATACCGCCCGCCTGCGCGTCGGGGCACGAGGGCCGCTGGGCGGCGCGGCAGGTGATCGAGGCGTTGGCGGCGCGTACGATGCCGCCGTGCTGGAGTGCGCGGTACCGCTCGGCGAAGGTGAGGCTCTCGGCCTCCGGCGAGGGCGCCGCGGCCGGCGCGGCGACCGGGGAACTGCTGGCTGCCCACATGGCGGCAAGGGCGAGGACGCCCACGGTCGCGCGGCGAAACAGCGGGCCCAGGGAATGGCGCATGACCGGTCGTTGCCCTTTCGGAACAGGTGGCCGTGGCAGCAGCGCCACGAGTGCGATGCGTCCGCGCTGGGGAGGCGTCGGGCGGTTCGCAACTCTAGTCATCAATCGGACATAGTCGATGAAATTCGGTGAAGTCTGACAAGTGTGTCGGAATCGTGAAATCGCAAGTGTTTGCTGGTTCCGGCCGCTGCCCCGGTGCCGGACGGGGCCTCCGCCCGGCGGGCGCCCGGCCGTTACTCCATCAGGTGTCGGGGGCGATGCGGCCTGACAAAGCGTCTGATCAGGCTGGACGCGGCGAAAGAGGGAATTATGTATTCCCGAAAAGCCTATGAATGCTTGCGGGAAGCCCTGGTTTCTTTCACGGTGGGCTCAAGATCCATCGCCGTCGAAAGGAATCCCCATGCGTGCTCTGCCCGCACGGCGCATCGCGTCCAGCGCACTGTGCGCCGCCCTTCTGGTCGGGATCACCGGCCCCGTCGCAATGGCGGCCGACTCGGCCCGCGGGCACGGCCACGTGGCCTCCGATGCCCGGCTTCCCGGCGCTGATGTGCGCCTCGTACAGATCGGGAGAATCAACTGGGGCACGCTCACCCCGGTCGCCGACCTGCTCAACGCCGTACTCCGCGACAACAACGGCCGGCTGACCGCGGCCGAGGCTGTGAAGCTGGGAGACGCCGCGAAGGCCGCCCTGGCCGAGGCGGCCGTCGAGGACGACGCGCAGACCCCGTCCCCCGTGGCGCCCCTGACCCCCGCGCCGGTCATCCTGCCGGCCCCCGTCCTGCCCGCCCTGCCCGCCATGGTGCCCGAGCGGCGCGCCGCCGACCCCGTGACCGACCTGCTGGACCTCGTGCTGGGCGCTGTCGACGGCCTCCTGCAGGCGGTCACCGGTGGCGTCGGAGGCGTCCTTCCCCTGGTCGACGACCTGCTGGGCGGGGTGGACGAGCTCCTCGCCGAACTGACCTCGGGCGACCCGGCGCTCCAGGACGAGGACACCGTGACGTCGGTGACGTCCAGCACCTCGACGACCCCGGCGGCGGAGCCCGATGACTTCTTCTCGCCCCAGATCTCGGTGCTGACGCCGCTGCTGCCGCCGGCCCCGTGAACCCGTCCAGTCGTGGTGCCGGTCGCAGGGAGCGGCGCCACGACTGCTGTTCTTTCACAGCCTGAAGTACCGCCCGAAGTCCGGTCTTTTAATAGATCTCGTATGAGGTATTGGCAATCTTCGGCAGTTCCGGTTTCCGCCCAGGCCAGGGCTCGTTAGGCACGGCGACAGAAACCACTCCGGCGACGTGCGTTGCCGAAGAAAGGAACACGATGAAGTCTCTGAAGGCTGCCGCCGTCTTTGCCGGGTCCCTGATCGCCGCCGGTTCCGCGACCCCGGCGTTCGCCCAGGACGCCATGGTCGCCCCGAGCGCCCCCGCCGCTCAGAGCGTCCCGGATGTGCAGAGCGCTCCGGTTGCCCAGAGTGCTCCGGCTGCCCCGGTCGCCCAGTCCGCTCCGGTCGCCCAGTCCGCTCCGGCGCAGAGCGCTCCCGTCGCTCAGAGCGCTCCCGTCGCTCAGAGCGCTCCCGTCGCTCAGAGCGCTCCGGCCGCGCAGAGCGCCCCGGTCGCCCAGGCCGCTCCGCAGCCCGCTCCGGTCGCTCAGCCCGCTCCCGCTCCCCAGCCGGCTCCGGCTGTTCAGAGCGCCCCGGTCGCTCCGCCCGCCCCGCAGCCCGCCCCGGTCGCTCAGCCCGCCCCGGCCCCCGCCCCGAGCCCGCCCCGGCCGCCCAGAACTCGCGCGACCTGGCCTCCACCGACCTCACCGGCGGCGTGAGCACCAAGGTCCCCCTGGACGTGACCGCCGAGGGCAAGGAGTCGCTGGTCCACACCGCGAAGAACGCCGCCTCCACGGTCAACGACGCCAAGCCGGTGCACGGCAACCTGTGGTTCTAGGGCTGGAACCACGCCCCGCGGAGGGCCGGTCCTCGGAAAGTCCGAGGACCGGCCCTCCGTGTGTGTCCGGGTACGTACACCGGTGATCACTTGTCTGGCCGTGCGGCGGTGACCGCGCGGCACCTCCGGCGGTTACGGCTACGACACCGCAACCGGACGAGGAGTGGGCCATGGCCGTCAGCATCGACGGAGGACCGGCGGGAGACGGGGCGCCGGCCCCGGCGGACCCCCTGCCGGCGGGCAGTACACGGCGGGAGGTGACGCGCGGCCTGCGCGTCTGCGCCCTCGCCGCGGCACTGGCGGCCCCGGTGGGCGCGGCTCTCTGGCCAAAGCGCCTCGGCCCCGGCGGCGTTCGGGAGGACAGCGCCTTCACCGAGACCTACCGCGGCCGTCGCATCGATGTGGAGTGGACCCCGCAGCACGGCCCGGCCGGGCAGGGCCGGTGCCATGTCACCGTGGACGGCCGCCCGCTGCATCTGATGCGCCGGGCCGACGGCACCTGGCTGAGCATGGTCGACCACTACTGCTCCCACCCGACACCGCTCGAGGCCGCCCGCGCCGCCGTCGACGCGATGGGCCCCGGTCAGCGGCTGCGCGCTCCGGGACCGGGAAGCGCGGGGCACGCGCACACGGAGGACCGGCGTGGCGTACGTACGTAGGGACGCCGCCACGCTCACCAGGGCCGAGCAGCGCCGGTTCGTCAAGGCGCTGCTGGAGGTCAAACGACGGGGCGAGTACGACGAGTTCGTCCGGACGCACGTCGAGTACTTCTCCTCGGACGGCGAGCACGGCCTGCGCGCCGCGCACATGGGGCCCTCCTTCCTGCCCTGGCACCGCCGGTTCCTGCTCGACCTGGAGCGCGCGCTGCGCCGGGTGGACTCCTCGGTGACGGTGCCGTACTGGGACTGGACGCGCGACCGCACCACCACCTCCGCGCCCTGGACGGACCGACTCCTCGGGGGCGACGGGCGCAGCTCCGACCACCAGGTGATGACGGGCCCGTTCGCCTACCGGCACGGCAACTGGACCATCAAGGTGAACGTGACCGACAGGGAGTTCCTCACCCGGGAGTTCGGACGCCCCCGCCGACCGGTCGACCTGCCCACGAAGAGCGAGCTGGCCTGGGCCCTGAAGGACCCCGTCTATGACGTGGCGCCCTGGGACTCGACGGTCACGCGGGGCTTCCGCAACAAGCTGGAGGGCTGGGGCACCGGCCGGGGCAACACGGCCTGGCGCAATCACAACCGGGTGCACGGCTGGGTCGGCGGGGACATGCTCGGCGGCGCCTCCGTCAACGACCCCGTCTTCTGGCTGCACCACGCCTTCATCGACCTGCAGTGGTATCGCTGGCAACGCCGGCACCGCGGTGCCCGCTACCTCCCCGCGACGCCGCCGCGCCAGGGCGACCGGCAGCACGGCCGGATCGTGGCACGGCGCCAGCGGCTGCCGCCGTGGGACGTGACTCCGGAGGAACTGGAGGACGTCGGCCGGATCTACCGGTACGCGTGAGGGGACACGGGTTCCGGACGGGGTCGTGCTCCGGACGGTTCGTGTTCCGGACGGGTTCGTGTTCCGCACGGATACATGGGGAGAGCCCCGGCATTCGGGGGGCCGGGGCTCTCGGGTCAAGCAAAGGTCAGTGACGGTGGCCGTGCTTCTTGCCGTGCCGCTTGTTGTCCTTCTTGTCGCCGTCGTTGTTCTTGCACTCGTTGCCGACGGCCGGGTTGAGCGCGCCGATGATGTTCACGGTGTTGCCGCACACGTTGACCGGAACGTGGACCGGCACCTGAACCACGTTGCCGGACAGGACGCCGGGCGAGCCGATGGCCGCGCCCTTGGCGCCGGCGTCCGCCGCGGCGAGACCGGCCCCACTGAGCACCACGGCGCTCGTGCCGAGAGCAACAGCGCCAACCTTCGCGATGCGAGACATCACGTTCTCCCTTACTGACTAGGTAAGTGCGGCAGCAGTACGCGCTACCGCACTGCCCGTTCAACGCGGCGGCCCCGGAGCGGTCACGAGAAATCTTCTGCGGATCACCCATCTTGAACAGGGGCTCCGCCAAATGGGTGCTGATCGGGGTCCGCATGCGTACTCCCCGTCCGTTGCCGTGTCTACTGACCGGGACCCATTCCATGGGTGCGGCGGGGCAGGTCACGCTGGTCTCCCGCGTGTGAGCGGTGGCTGCCCGAAAGGGAGTTGGCTCGGCGTGGCGGCCCTGGACTCGACCACCCGTGGAACCGCCGCAGCGCCGTGACGTGCACTTTCACAAGAAACCCACGCCGCGAGGCGTTTCGCGTGGCAAAAGTCGCAAACGCCGCTTATCTTAGCGACTGTCAGTGACCGGACCATAACGGTCTGTGTCGACTCGAGAAATCGGAGAAGTAATGCGCAAGTACCAGAAGGCCGCGGTCGTCGTGGCCATGCTCGGCAGCGTCAGCTTCCTCGGCGCTGGCGTTGGTCACGCTGCGGGCGGGGACGGCAAGTTCAAGCTCGAGAACGAGCAGGCCCAGTCCTGTGAGCAGAACGACAGCACCCAGGGTCTGGTCAACGTCGACGACGTCAACGTCAACGTCGGCGCCATCCTGGGTCTCGCCAACCAGGACAACAGTGAGCGCGAGTCGCTGAACTGCTCGCAGTCCTTCTCGCTGCGCGGCGGCCACTGATCAGGTTGATCCAGGCAGGCCCCGGGGCTCGGACCGAGCCCCGGGGCCTGCCGCCTGGCTATAAGGAAAAAGGTAGATGTTCAACTCGAAGAAGATCGCGGCGGCGGCGGGAATCCTGGGGGGCTTCGCCCTGATCGGCGTCGGCGCCGTCCAGGCCTCGGCGCAGGGTCCCGGCACCTGTGTCCAGGACGGCAAGGGTCACATCCGCTGTGTGCAGATGAGTGAGTACCAGGTCATCAAGGACAAGGGGGGCAACGTCACCGTCGTCAACGAGTCGACGCAGGCCTGCCCGACCTCGCACAGCCAGGTCAGCTGCGTCGACAGCGTCACGGCCCCCGCATCGAGGGGCTGACGGCTCCGTCGGCCGACGCGGTCGTACAACAGGTTTTATCCAGAAATTTACGCGGTTGGGCGTTTCGCCCGGCAAGAGGTGCGAACGCCGCCTAAGGTTGGCGACTGTCGGTGACCAGTCCATTACGGTCTGTGTCAATTCGAGAAATCGGAGAAGTAATGCGCAAGTACCAGAAGGCCGCGGTCGTCGTGGCCATGCTCGGCAGCGTCAGCTTCCTCGGCGCTGGCGTTGGTCACGCTGCGGACGGCGACGAGCAGTTCAAGCTCGAGAACAAGCAGGCCCAGTCGTGCGAGCAGAACGACTCGCGTGAGGGACTCATCAACATCGACGACGTCAACATCAACCTCGCCATCCTGGGTCTCGCCAACCAGGACAACAGCGAGCGCGAGTCTGTGACCTGCTCGCAGGCCTTCTCCCTGGGCAAGTAATCACCGAACAGGTGATGCGGGCAGGCCCCGGGGCTCGAACCAGGTGTCCGAGCCCCGGGGCCTGCCTCTTGGCTTCTCAGCCGGTATTGGCTTCTCGGCCGGTCTATGCGTCCGGAACGACTCCTCGTCCAGCGACGGGGAGTCGACCGCAAAGGAAAAGGTAAATGCTCAACTCGAAGAAGATCGCGGCGGCAGCGGGAATTCTGGGGAGCTTCGCTCTGATCGGCGTCGGCGCCGCCCAGGCCTCCGCCCTCGGTGACCCCGGCAAGTGCGTCGACGACGGCAACGGGCACGTTCGCTGCGTGGACACGAGCCAGTACACGTACACCACCGACAAGGGCGGCAAGGTCACCGTCGTCAACAACTCGACGCAGGAATGCCCGACGTCGCACAGCCAGGTCTCCTGCACCAGCAGCGCCGTCGTCCCCGGCAAGAGGGCCTGACTCCCGCCGAGTCCGAGGCGCCGCCCTGTCCACGTCGGCGCCCCTCGGGTGAGTCCACCGCCCAGCGGAGGATGGCCGGGACCCGATACCGGGTCCCGGCCATTGTTGTGTCTCCTGCCGTATCCCGTGCCCTACCGCCTCAGGGCAGCCGTCGTACGGGCGCGCCCGCGAGGAACGCGCGGATGTCCTCCACCGCCTGGCCGTAGTACGTCGTGTAGTTGGCGTGGGAGACGTAACCCAGGTGCGGGGTGGCGAGCAGGCGCGGAGCGGTGCGCATCGGGTGGTCGGCGGGCAGGGGCTCGATGTCGAAGACGTCGATGCCGGCGCCGGCGATCCGGCCCTCGTGCAGGGCGGCGAGGAGGGCTTCCTGGTCGACGATGGCCGCGCGCGAGGTGTTGATCAGATACGCGGTCGGCTTCAATAGCGCGAGCTCGGCGGGCCCGAGCAGTCCGCGAGTACGGTCGCTCAGCGCGAGGTGGACCGAGACGAAGTCGCTGCTCGCGAGGAGGTCCTCCCGGGAAGGGGCGAGTTCGACGCCGATCTCGTCGGCGCGCTCCTGGCCGAGGTTCTGACTCCACGCGCTGACGTGCATACCGAAGGCGAGGCCGACCCGGGCCACGCGGCCGCCGATCTTCCCGAGGCCGAGGAGACCGAGCCGGCGGCCGTGCAGGTCGGCACCGACGGTGGACTGCCAGCGGCCGCCGGAGCGCAGGGCGTTGCTCTCCTCGACCAGGCCGCGGGCGAGCCCGAGCAGCAGGGCCCAGGTCAGTTCCACGGGCGGGGTGGAGGAACTGGCCGTCCCGCACACGGTGACGCCGTGCTCCTCGGCGGCCGCGTAGTCGATCACCGAGTTGCGCATACCGGAGGCGACGATCAGCTTCAGCCGGGGCAGCCGGGCGATCAGCGACCCGGGGAACGACACGCGCTCGCGCAGGGTCACCACGATGTCGAACTCGGCCAGCGCGGCGGCCAGGGCGTCCTCACCGTCCAGATGGGTGTCGAACGAAACGACGTCCACCTCGTCCGAGACCGCCGACCAGTCGACGATCTCGGTCGCCACCTTCTGAAAGTCGTCCAGCACAGCACAGCGCAGCCGCACGTCGCACTCCTTCTTCGGCCCTCGGTCCGGTTCCAGGACCATGATCAGGCCTGAGAGGGGCAGCGGGAAGTCCCTCCCTTCTGTACACCGAGCCGAACGGCGGGGCGAACGGCGGGGCGGACGGCGCCCGGGTTCTGGCGGGGCGAACGGCGCGCGGGTTCCGGCGGGACGGACGGCGCGCGGGTTCCGGCGGGACGGTCAGGAGACGGCCCTGGCCAGGCCCCCCGGCGTGGCCAGGGCGCTCCGCATGGCCAGCCGTCCGGCGACCGTGACCGTGGCGACGGCGACCACGGCCGCGCCGAACGCCAGCGCGGCCAACGGCCCGCCGGCCAGGGCAGGGACCGCGGAACCGGTCATCGCGATGCTGAGCGGCACCAGCACCGACGCACAGACCACAGCGGCCGGCAGCAGCGCGACCACGCAGGTGAGTACGGCCTCCCAGGCCAGCATGCGCAGGACCTGCGCGGACTGTGCCCCAGCCAGGCGCAGCAGGGCGAACTCCCGTCGGCGGCCCGCCGTCGCCATGCTCAGGGTTTTGACGACGGCGATGGCCGTGAACACGTTGATCATGGTGAGCAACAGCAGGACGAACAGGTTGGCCCCCGCACCGGCCCCCGATCGGCTCTCTGTCGCTCCGTCACCGGTCCGCGCGCCCGGGAAATCGGCCGCCAGGGCCTTCAGCTCTCGCTCGACATCGTCCCGATCGGCTCCGGGGGCGGCCCGTACGAGAACGGTGTCGTCCAGCGGGGTGGCGGCATGCCGGGCCGCCGAGGTGTGGGGCAGCAGCGCGTCGGCGAAGTCCCGGTCGCGGGAGTAGACGGCCGCGACGCGGTAGGTGTCCCGGCCGCCGTCGTCCCAGTTCACCCGGACGCGGTCGCCCACCGTGACGTCCAGGCTGCGGGCCGCGCTGTCGCCGAGCGCCATCGACGAGTCACCGAGGCGGGCGAGCGAGCCCGCTCGGACACCGAGGTCAAGGAGGCCGGGCACGGCTTCGGCCCTCATGGCGACGAGGCTGCCGCCGATGACGGAGGCGTCGTCGTCCTGGCCTGCGTTCGCGTCGTCCTGGACGGCGTCCGCGCGGCTCAGTTCACCGTCCACGGACAACTGCCCGGAGGCCGCCGCCACGCCGGGAAGCCGGGCGGCCCGCTCCGCGTAGCCCGGCGCGATACCCGGCCCGGACGAGGACACGACATGATCGGCGAGCAGACGTTCCCGCTCCGACTGTTGCGCGCCCTGCGACGTGATCAGCGGTACACAGAGCAGGGTGCCCGTGAGGGAGAGGGCGAGCACGAGTGGTGTCACGGTCGCGGCCAGCCGCGCGTTCTGCCTGTGGAGATTGCGGACCGCCAGCGCGCCGTCCCTGGGCAGCAACCACGTCACCGGAGCCAGGAACAGGGCACCGGCGACCCGGCAGACCAGCGGCGCCAGCAGCGCCACCCCGATCATCAGGACGAGCACCATGCCCTCGGCCGTCCCCCCGCCCCCGTCCAGCCGGCCGGCCGCCACCGCTCCCAGACAGCCGCCCGCCCCGGCGAACACACCCACCCCGAGCAGCACACGCCGCCGGCCGAGCCTCGGCGCCGGAGCGGCCGACTCGCGGAGCACCTCCACCGGCCGCACCCGCGACGCACGCCGCGCGGCGGCGAACGCCGCGAGCTGCGCCACCAGGGCGGCCAGTCCGACGGTCGCCCAGGGCGCGACCGGCCCCACGGACAGGGCGAACGACGGAGGCAGTACCTCCCCGTCCACCAGCACCCGATGCAGGAGCACGGCCACGCCGACCCCGCCCGGTACGCCGAGGAGCGCGGCCGCCACCGTCACCAGCAGGACCTCCACCGCGATCATCCGGCGGATCTGCCCCTTGGTGGCCGCGACGGCCCGTAGCAGGCCGATCTCGGTCAGCCGTCCGGCGACCGCGAGGGTCAGAGTGCCGGAGACGACGAACCCGGCGACGAACAGTGACAGCACACCGAACGTCCCGACCAGCGAGGAGAGCATGGTCGCCGGTGACGGCACGTCCCAGAACTCCGCCTCCGCCCGCCCGGCACCGGAGGCGACCACGAGCGCCCCGGCATCATCGCCGTACAGCGCCGTGACGGCCTTCTCCACCTGCCGCCGAAGCGCCTCCGTGTCCGTGGTCCTCTTCCCCAGTACGCCCACGGCCCGCACCGGCTGATCCGTGTCCGCGAGCCGCACCGCCTCGCGGGAGGTGTGGAACACGGCGTACTGGCGTTCCAGTTGCCGGCGCGGATCGGCCACGCCGGAGACCCTGTACGGGCGTAACCCGTCCAGGCCCGCGATCCGTACGGTGTCGCCCACCCCGACGTCGAGGCGCCCGGCCAGAGTGCCGTCCAGCACGACCTCGGAGTCGCCGGCAGGAGCGCGGCCCTTCCGCAGAGCGAAGCGACCGAGATCGGCGCTCTCCCACGAATGCCCGAGGGACGGCCCGCCCCAGGGCGCCTCGACCGTCCTGCCCGAGCCGTCCACCACCGTGCTGGGGAAGGACAGTTCGGAAACGGCTCGCTCGACGGACGGCAACCTCGCCAGCGCCGCCCGCAGTTCCCCGACCCGCGGCACGAACGGCTGCCCGGCGACGACCACGTCCGTCCCCGCGTAACGCTCGGCGGGGGACCCGGCCCGGGCGCCCGACTCCAGCAGCACGGCACACGCCGTCGTCATGACCAGCGCCAGAACGAGAGCCACAAAACTGGCCGCCCAGCTTGCCCTGCGTCCCGAAAGGGTCCGCCATGCGATACGTAACACGGGTGCCTTTCGAAGTGGGAGAGGTCTTCCTCGCCGGGGGCGCTGAAAGGCTATCCAAGCCTGGGTAACGCGACACCGCGGAACAGTGCGTTGACCCCGCCGCGGAGCCGCGAGCGGACGAGGCGTTCGCCCGGAGCCCTGGTCGTGACCGCGCGCCACACGAAGGCGACCGGCCACGAGGAACGCCCTCCCTCAGGAGGGCGGAGACCAAGAGCCTCCGTCCGCGGCGTGACTGCGACGCACGAAACGAACGAAGGCTGCAGTAACAGCGGCTAACACAATGAAGATGAAGGTGCGCCAGGCGTACCCGCCAGCGAAAGAGTCGGTCTCCTCACTGGTGCGTCGTCGGCGGTTGGTTGTGTTGGATGCGAGGGGATCCACCTGTCTCTGCGCTGTAGCGTCTTCGGAGACGATCACCGGAAGGGTTGAAATGACCAACGATCTTCAGTTCAGTTGGGAGCTGAGTGGCAGCGGCTGGGCAACGTGGCTGATCAAGGATCGTTCTTCGGAGCGGAAGGACATCGTCAGCTACTGCACGGATGCTCTTGCCGACTTGCTTCATGGTGTGGCGGGTCTGTATGGCCCCATCCCCGTCCAGTGCTTCTCTTTCGACCTTGAACCGGCTGAAGTCAGGTGGGTCCTGCGATGCAGGGGTTCGGTGGTTGATGTGGCGGTCTACCGCTTCCCTGACATGTCCGAGAGCTTCGACGCGCCCGACCAGGAGGGCACACTCGTCTGGGACACTGTGCAGCCGCGAGAACTTTTCGGTCACGTCGTCCTGGAAGCCGCTCGGTCAGTACTGCAGGTCCATGGCGAGGACGGGTATCGGGCGAAGTGGGTTCAGCACCCCTTTCCCATCGCCGCGCTGCAGGACCTCCGCCGACTGCACCTCCGGCACGACAGTTGTGAACTGCAACATGGTGTTGCCATCTCATAGGCCGCTGGATGTCGGCTCGCCGTTCCCGTCGGATGCGCAGACGTCGGAAGCCGTGCAGCCAGGCAGAAGTTCCTCTCCACGACCCAGCGGCAGGTGCCCAGCCCAGTGCCGTGCGGCGTGCTGCGGCGGGCGATCGCGGGCACGATGCCGCTGGCGCGGACTTGGCCACGATAGATGTCGTGGTCGTAGCCGCGGTCGGCGAACAGAGAGTCGGGCTTGCGACGGGGACGGCCAGCCCGGCCGCGGATCGGCGGGATCGCGTCGAGCAGGGGCAGGAGTTGGATGACGTCGTCGCGGTTGTCGTCGGTCAGCAGGGCCCCACGCAGGCGCTGCCCCACGCCGGCCTCGTTCCAGTCCCGCATCCTGCGCCAGCACGTCATGCCCGAGTCGAAACCGAGGTTGCTGGGCAGGTACTCCCACTGGATGCCGGTGTGCAGCACGTACAAGATCCCGCACAGCACGTCCCGGTCCGGCAACGGCTGCACGGGGGTTTCTCTCCCTTACGGCATGACCAGGGCTAACGGCTGGAGCGTGGCCTTTGCGGACCGGCTGAGGGATCTGTCAGTGCCGCAAAAGGAGTTATAGCCTCAGCGTATAGGGATGTGACTCCGTATCTGTCCATTTCCCGCTCACTCTCCTTTGCGTCTAGTTGATCCTTTCGTCGAAAGCTGAACGAAGATATTGATGGAGTCACCGAAGAGTCTTCGGAGGTTACTGACCACCACGTTGTGACATACCTTGGACGACGCGTCACATTGATTATGTTGTTGTTGTGACTTATCTTTCCGTGATAGATAAGAGACTCTCCGCATTCATCGGGAGGGCAGTAGAATCTACCTTTCCTCCTTATTCCATGAAAAATGCGGGTACTGAAACTCTGACCCCTCGATTCTGCCTCGATCTTTTCTCATGAAGTCAAGATTGAAGTATGCTGCAATCGCGTCAAACTTTGCATCCCTAGGTATGCTGATCAGTTTCTCTGCGGTGTACTGCTCGCCAGGTTCGAGCCAATTTCCGATCGAAGAGAATCGGCCCGCACTTATGGCTTTTGACTCCGAGTCTTCTGTGTACATGCTTACGTCAGATTCGTCCTCCATGGCCTGCTTCAGGTCCTTTAGGCCGCTTTCCGAGCGAGAAAATTGGGCCGATGTTCCGTACACCGAGTAGTCGTCGCCGATGATGTAGACGGGAACCTTTCCTTGGTTTCTTGCCCGCAACGTAAGGGGGAGGTGAGTGAAAGGATGCTCAGGGTCTGGTATCGGTGTTCCGAATTTCGCTTCCAAGCTGACGATCACCGGGTTGGACGCTGGTTGATACATGGTGGAGTACACCAGGTTTCCGCTGGCCAAAAGCGCGGTCGCTGTAGCTCCGGCTGCGAAGCCTTTGGGGTGGGGAATTTCCTTCCATGTTTTTTCTCGGGAGAGTAGCCCGAGAGCCCACAGCGCCCAACAGAAGAGTGGTGTATACGTTAGTAGATAGCGCGTGTATTCCTTTTCTTGGAGCCACAGGAAAAGCAGGAGTGTAGTGGTTGCCAGGGTGATAAGTGTGGCGAGTAGTATGGTGACCCCGGAGAGTCTCAAGCGTCGCTTACCCCAATAATCGAGCGCAGCCAAAGCGGCTACTCCTGCTATTGCGCCCGCGAGTACGAATAGAGATCCGGTCACCCTGCCCGCAAAGGTCAGTCCCTTCAATGCATCGGGCATGCCGATATTAGTATGTAGGGCCATGGATCCAAACAGTCCAGCCATCATCAGCGCGAGAGTAATGCGTCTCTTGCTGGTGCGATCGGGCCACGTCTGACTATCCCCGCCTTGCCAGCAAACAGATCCTTGATCCTCCAAATCTATGTCATGCGGGTAATCGAAACGGCGCAGGATCCTGCGGAGCTGGTGAAGCGACCAGGCACTCCCTATCACTTCGCCGTTGATACTGATCTCGCGCAGCCCGCGGCTGTCAGGAGATTTAACAGTCACCCTGGGATTGTTCTGCATGGCACTAGGCTTGATGCAGGACTCGGCAGTGGCAAGCAGGATTGCTCCATTAGAGCACGAGGCACTCAAAAAGGATTGTGCGGGCTCTTTGGGTGGAGGCATAGTCCCGTCTGTTGATGAAGGAGGGCGGCGGCCCGCTGCGATCACCGGGCCTAGGTTTCCGCGGCAGGCACACAGGTCACAGTTGCCTGCACATGTGGTTCCTCCGGACAGCAACTGAGGGGGACTCGCGGCGGCCGCGAGGGCGGCGATCATCAGGTCGGCCACACGGCGACGGGGCTTGCGGCCTGCCGAGACGACGGCGGCGCAGATTCTGCCGTATATGCGGGCCGCCTCCACGTCGAAGGGGATGGGATCGAATTCGTTTCGGCGCGCTGCAGGACGTCCATCGGCTGCGGTCGTGGTGATTGCTGCACTCCGCCGCTGTAAGCGGCCCGCGCCAAGTGCACCGTTCCTCGATGGAGGCGGCAGCACGCTGGTGGCATGCGATTCGGCTGTTTGGCCAATGAAACGAGATGCCGTGCCGGGCGTCGAGAGCGTCAAGGGCTTCGACCTGTGATCATGAGGCGTTCATTGAAAGTGATCGACGAGAAGTTCCTGGTCGCGGGGGCCGAAGCGTCGCCGCCTGGGGCGCTGGTGGAAACACGCTGTAGGTGATCTGATGAACTGGTTGACCTCGCTGCCGGCGGTGGTGCTGGTTGTGGGCGGGCTTTTACTTGCCCTGCTGGTCGCGGCTGCGGCGCGCATCGGCGTCCGGATGCTCGTACCCGGTGGGGAACGGGATCGCGTGCCGCAGATCGCCACACCCCTGATGCCGACACTCGGTGCTGCCTTCGCGATCTTTGCGGCACTCTCACTGGCCAGCGAGGCCGGCTACCTGCGCGCGGCCGAGGGGTTGGTGAGTGACGAGGCGGCCGCGGCCTCCCGCCTGGCATGGGCGGCGACAAGTCCGCGAGTCCAGTCGGAGCCGATTCATGCGGCACTTCTGGACTACCTACAGACCACGCGTGCCAGGGAGTGGAGTGGCACAGCAGCGGCGTCCGGTGATGACCCGGCCACCGCTCGCGCGGTCGCAGGGATGGAGCGGAGTGTTCGCGCCGAGGCGGCCCGGCCCGAGGTGGGAAGTGCGGCAGGGACGGAGTTGCTGTCTTCCCTGGACGGTGTCACCAGTAGTCGTCGCGCCCGCGTCGCTGCCGCCTCGCGTGATGTTCCGTCGCTTTACGTTGTCACGCTCGTGGTCAGCGGACTGGCCTTGATCGTGAACTCCGGCGCCCTGGTCTTCCGCAGCAGCCTGCGAACGTCGCTGCTCATCGTGGGCGTTGCGAGTGTGGTCGGGCTGAGCCTGGCGTTGCTCTTCGCACTCAGCGCGCCATGGGGTGGCCCGTTCATCGTGAGTGGGAGTCCACTCAACGCCGTCATCTGGGACCTGAAGTCCGGCTTCTTCGAGGGGTAATAGGCGGCGGGCGCGATCGCACGCCGACAGCGCATCCATCGATCCCACAAACCCGTCAGGGTCTGATCCACTCAGTGGATCAGACCCTGACCTGGTGCCTCACTGTCGGGGTGGCGGGCTTGAACCCACGACCGGGCCGACCGCGGCGGAGATCGAAGCGGTCGGGGGAACGAGGAATGAGCGGACCCGGCCCGCTGTGCCCGGCCCGCCCGACACTGCGCTGCTTACGCGAGGATTTGTGCCCCGCGGTGCCGCCGGTCACGGTGCCGCTGGACGAGATCGACCACCCGGTGCTGGCCAAAGCGTCCGAGCAGTTCGCGGACGAGGACGGCAAGCGCGAACGCATCCGGTCCGTGGACGACCAGGTGCTGTTCAAGGTCAAGGTGCAGCGATGGCGCGGCGCGGTATGGCTGGACGCCGATCTGCCATGGCTGGCCGCGGCTGATCGCGGCGGGTCGGCGCGAGACGGCTCGGGCGATGACTTCTGTGCAGCCCTGGAGGCCGACGGCCGCGCCGTCCGGGCTCGCTATAACGCGGAACATTCTGACTGGCTGAAGACCGCGACACACACCGCTCACCTCCTGCCCGCACGCGAGGACCATGTCCGGTACCGCGCCGAGGCCGGTGTCCGCTTCGTGCGCCGCCTGCGGGCAACTCTGCTGGACCTGGCGCACGCCACGCTGCGCGACGGCCGTGAGCACACACGCGAGTTCGACACCTTCACCCTTGGCCTCCAAGTGCGTGCGGACGACGGCCACGAGACCTACCTCGCCGTCCGGATCACCGGCTCCGTTCCGCCGAACCTGGCCGTGCTGATCCTGCGCCCGTCCCCGGCTGCGAGGCCGAGGGCTGGTGTCCGGAGTACGCCCTGCCTGAGCGGGACCTGCTCCTGGCCGAACAGGCGTGGTTCAACCTCATGGACCCCCGCGCGGCTGCCGAGGTACTGGACGAGGAGCGGTAGCCAGGCGTCCGTCGGCGCGAACTGCAACCCCGATGTCGGGGTATGTATCCACGATCGTGGACAGTCAAGGCGCTTGGTCTCACAGCGATGCGCATCCTGGCAACAAAGAACCCCTCACGCGTTTCCGCAGGGAGAGGGTGTGTGCGCCCCCGGCAGGACTCGAACCTGCGGCCAAGCGCTTAGAAGGCGCCTGCTCTATCCACTGAGCTACGGGGGCCGGGTGTGGTGGCCTCTGTCGTGGTGCCCTGGTGTGGGCTGATCCGTGACGTTGCCGGGGACAAGGATAGGGCTCCCGCGTCCTTGTCCCTGTTGCTTCGCCTCCGTGGCTCGATGTGGAGGTTCGGTGAAGCGGTCCTGATAATCGCAGGCAGGTACGAATCGTGCACCGCTTTTGGCGTCAGAGGCATCGGGTGTTGTGCACTCGTTATGCCTGGAGTGTGCCTGTGTCCCAGTCGCCCCTTCCATCCCTTGTGTCCTGTCGGCGCGCAGACATGCTCATATGCTTCAGAATTCCCCTAAAATTGGGCATTCTTCACATGTGGTGACCTTGGACGTAAGGCCTCAGCTGCTCGACGCACTCTCCGCCCTGCGCGACCGTGTCGCCGCCGCACGCTTCCCGCTGCCCCTGGCGGGGGCCCCACGCGCGCGTGCCAACCGCGACGAACTGCTCGCCCAGCTCGACGACTACTTGGTGCCCCGGTTGCGGGAGCCCGAAGCACCGCTTCTGGCCGTCGTGGGCGGATCGACCGGAGCCGGGAAGTCGACCCTGGTCAACTCCCTCGTGGGACGGCGGGTCAGCGAGGCGGGCGTGCTGCGTCCGACGACCCGGACGCCCGTGCTGGTCTGCCATCCGGAGGATCATCACTGGTTCGGCGGGATGAGGGTGCTGCCCGATCTCACACGCGTGTGGGCACCCCAGCAGAGCGACACGGACGACCTGCTGCTTCCCGGCGAGGACCCCGCGCGCGTGCTGCGCGTCGAGAGCGCCGACACGCTGCCGCCCGGCCTCGCCCTGCTCGACGCGCCCGACATCGACTCCCTGGTCTCCGACAACCGCGTCCTGGCCGCCGAGCTCATCTGCGCGGCCGACATCTGGGTGATGGTCACCACGGCCGCCCGCTACGCCGACGCCGTGCCCTGGCACATGCTGCGCACCGCCAAGGAGTACGACGTCACCCTCGTCACCGTGCTCGACCGGGTGCCCCACCAGGTGGTCGCCGAGGTGTCCCGGCAGTACGGGGCCCTGCTCACCAAGGCCGGTCTCGGACACGTGCCACGCTTCACCGTGCCCGAGCTGCCCGAGTCGGCCTTCGGCGGCGGCCTCCTTCCGGTCACCGCCGTGGCCCAGCTGCGCACCTGGCTGATCCACCAGGCCCAGGAGCCGGCGGCCCGGCAGCAGGTCCTGGCCCGCACGGCGTACGGCGTCCTCGACTCGCTCAAGTCCCGGATGCCCGAGCTGGCCGGCGCCGCCGCCGCGCAGTACTCGGCCGCGCTGCGGCTCACCAGCGCCGTCGAGGGGGCGTACGACGGCGAGCACAAGCGCGTGCGGGGCCGGTTGCAGGCCGGAGCGGTGCTCGCCGGGGACGCGCTCAAGCGCTGGCGCGCCTTCCCCCTGGACTGCACCGCAGCTGAACTCCTCGACGCGCTCGTGGAAAGCCTCAGCGCGCTGCTGCTGTGCGCCGTCACCGCCGCCGACGAGCGCGTCGACGACGCCTGGCGGCGCGAACCGGCCGCGGCCGCCCCGGAGCTCGCGCCGCGCGATTCCGCGGCGGAGAGCGCCGAGCACCGGATCGGGCTGGCCGTACGGCGGTGGCGGCGGGAGCTCGAGGAGTACGCCGAGGACGAGGTGGGCGAGCTCGACCGCGGCCTCGCACCCGACCCCGAGCTGGTCGCCGCCCTCGTCGCCACCGGCCTGCTGGGCGGCCGCCGGGGCCGGATGGCGGGGGAGGGGCTCGCCGAGCGGATCGGTGCCCATGGCGCACTGCGGCTGCGCGACCGGGCCGGCCGGCTGCTCACTCAGCACGTCGACCGGGTCCTGTACGCCGAACGCGAGCGCCGGCTCGCCCCGCTCGACGCTCTCGACGTCCACCCCGAGCACCAGTCCGAACTCATCGCCGCGCTGTCCGTACTGCAGAAGGAGAGGTGACCGGTGACCGCCGTCACTGACCAGGACCACACCGAGCACGCCGATCAGCCGGGCGACGGGGACAAGGCGGGATCCGCCGGAGGTACTACCCGGAGTGCGTCCGCAGCGGCCTCTCAGACCGCCCAGCAGGAGCGCGCGGGCAACGACCCCCACGCGCGCGTGCAGGACGCCCGTGACGCCCATATGGACTCCACGGGCGCCTGGGACGACGGGCTCATCGCGCGCCGCGTCAACGAGACGACCGACGGAAGCCAGTTCGCCGCCACTGACAGCAGGTCCGCCGCCCCGCCCGCGATGAGACCCCTGGTGTACGACGGGGCGTTGCGCTCCCGCCTGGAGGCGCTGCGCGAACTGGTGGGGCTCTCCCGTACCCGGCTCGACAGCAGGACGCTGGCGGAGGCGGGCCGGGTGCTCGACGAGGCGTCCGTCCGGCGCAGGCTCTCCGGGCAGCACACCGTGGTCGCCATCGCGGGCGCCACCGGCAGCGGCAAGTCACAGCTGTTCAACGCGCTCGCCGGCGTGGCCATCTCGGAGACCGGAGTGCGCCGTCCCACCACCGCGGCACCCATCGCGTGCAGTTGGAGCGACGGGGCGGCGAGCCTCATCGAACGGCTCGGCATCCCGCCCCGGCTGCGCCGCCGGCCGCTGCCGACCGGAGACACGGAGTCCCGGCTGCAGGGGCTGGTCCTGATCGACCTGCCCGACCATGACTCGGCCGCCGTGCAGCACCGGGAGCACGTGGACCGCATCCTGGCGCTCGTCGACGCGGTCATCTGGGTCGTCGACCCGGAGAAGTACGCCGACGCCGTCCTCCATGAGCGGTATCTGCGGCCGATGGCGGCCCACGCGGAGGTCATGTTCGTGGTCCTCAACCAGATCGACCGGCTGCCCGGGGAGGCCGCCGATCAGGTCCTCGACGATCTGCGGCGACTCCTCGACGAGGACGGCATCGCCCTCGGGGAGTTCGGTGAACCGGGTACGACCGTGCTCCCGGTGTCCGCGCTCACCGGGGAGGGCCTCGGAGACCTGCGTGAGGCGCTCGGCCAGTTCGTGGGGGAGCGCGGGGCGCCGGCCCGCCGCGTCTCGGCCGATGTGGACGTCGCGGCGGCGCGGCTGTGGCCCGTCTACGCCACCCGGCGGCGGACGGGGCTCAGCGAGCAGGCCCGGGAGGAGTTCGCGGACCGGCTCGCCGACGCGGTGGGTGCCACGGCGGCGGGGGAGGCGGCCGAACGGGCGTGGCTGCGCAACGCCAACCGCGCGTGCGGTACGCCCTGGCTGCGGCTGTGGCGCTGGTACCAGGACCACAGCGAGCCCACCACGGGCCGGCTGCCCTCGCGCACGCAGGCCGACGAGGAGGCGACCGCGAGGCAGCGGGTCGAGCATGCGGTCCGCACGGTGGCCGACCGGGCCTCGGCCGGGCTGCCGGTGCCCTGGGCGCAGGCGGTGCGCGAGGCGGCCGTCCGCGGCTCCCAGGGGCTGCCCGAGGCGCTGGACGAGCTGACCGTGCGCGCGGGAGTGCCGACGGGGCGCCCGCCGCGGCCGGGGTGGTGGCCGGTGGCCGTGCTGTCCCAGGCCTCCATGACGATCCTTCAGTTCCTGGGCGGGCTGTGGCTGCTGGGCCAGATCTTCCAGATCATGTCGCCGAACCTGGGTGTGCCGGTGCTGCTGATGGTGATCGGCATCGTCGGCGGTCCGCTCGTCGAGTGGAGCTGCCGGATGGCGGCCCGCGGCCCGGCCCGCCGCTACGGCCTGGAGGCGGAAAGCCGTCTACGGAAGGCGGCGGCCGGGTGCGGCAGGGCCCGGGTGCTGGATCCGGTGGCGGCGGAGCTGCTGCGGTACCTGGAGGTGCGGGAGCAGTACGGGAGGGTGGTGGGGGCCGGGCGGTGACGGCGAGGGCGTGGCGGCTGTGACGGGCCGCGTGCGCGGGTACGGCGAGGGCGGCGTCCGGTGGGGCGTCGCCCTCGCCGCGTCCGTGTCCGTGTCCGGCTCGGTGTAGGGCTGGGCGTGTGGCTGGGCGTTTGGCTAAGAGTGTGGCTGGGGGTGTGGGTCGGCGTCGGGCTTGGCGCAGGGCTCGGTGTCACCCGCCGGGGTGGCGGAGTTTTCCACAGGCGGGCGGTGGTCCACAGCGCTCAGCGGGCTCGGCCCGGGCGCGGCAGTCTGGGGGACACAGCCGTACGGGACGGGCCCGTACGGGGGTCGGCCCGGCGTCGGAGTCCGGGCGAGGGAGGGGTTCGCGATGAACGAGACGATGGTCTGCGCGGTCGGCAGGGTGGCGACGCAGCCGGTGTACCGGGAGATGGCATCAGGCCCGTCGGCGAGGTTCCGGCTGGCGGCGACCGCGCGCTACTGGGACCGCGAGAAGAACACGTGGACGGACGGGCACACCAACTTCTTCACGGTGTGGGCCAACCGCCAGCTCGCCACCAACACGGCGGCGTCGCTGACGGTGGGCGAGCCCGTGATCGTGCAAGGCAGGCTGAAGGTGCGGACCGATGTGCGCGAGGGACAGAGCTGGACCTCGGCGGACATCGACGCGGTCGCGATCGGCCACGATCTCGCCTGGGGCACCTCGGCCTTCCGGCGCGGAGGGAAGCCGGAGACGGCGGCATCGCCGGCGTCACAGGAGCCCAACTGGGAGACGTCACCCGACGATTCAGCAGCACGCTCGGACGCCCCCGCTCAACAACACGCGGAGTCAGCTGTCCTGACGTGACGTCACCACTGTTGCTCTGTCCGAACTGTGGCTTATCGACGAGTGCGCACCGTGCGGCCAGGGGTGGATTTGTCGATAAGCCCTGCCCGCAAGGGATCTTGGCGATAACGATTCCGAGTCGGATCACTCATCCGACCGTCTGACCGGCGGGCGGGCTCCGACGCCTCCCTAGGATGCCGGGACATGACTCTCGGGGCTCTCGATGCCCGTGAGGCTTCTGATTTCTGCTGGTGGGACCGTACCCCCACGTCAACGGGTCCTGCTCGAAAGGAAATTTGGTGTTTGCTTCGTTCTCGGCGTTGTTCGTACGCAGGCGAGGGGCGGCCCGCTCCGGCGCCGCGACGCTGGTGTCCGGGCTCGTCGCCGCGGGCGTGCTGGCCGGTGCCGGCCAGGCGGCCGCCGACGAGACGACGCAGGGTGAGGGCGGTGCGACCGCGACCATAGCCGGGCTCAAGACGTACGGCACCGCGGTGATACACGGCGGCACCGGGGACCAGCAGGTGTCGGCGGGCCTGTTCGAGATGTCCGTCGAGGGCGGCGGCATGCTGCAGACGTACTGCGTCGACCTCCACAACCCCACGCAGCGGGACGCCAAGTACCACGAGACGCCGTGGAGTGGCACGTCCCTGGGCGCCAACAAGGACGCCGGCCGGATCCGCTGGATCCTGCAGAACTCCTACCCGCAGGTGAACGACCTCGCGGCGCTCGCGCGAAAGGCGGGCGTACGTGGTGCGCTGACCGAGCAGGACGCGGCGGCCGGTACGCAGGTGGCGATCTGGCGCTACTCGGACGACGTGGCTGTCGACGCCCTCGACCCGCAGGCCGAACAGCTCGCGGACTTCCTGGAGAAGAGGGCGCGGAATCTGCCCGAGCCCCGGGCCTCGCTCACCCTCGACCCGCCCGCGGTCTCCGGGCGGCCGGGCGAGCGGCTCGGACCGGTCACGGTGCACACCAACGCGAGCGGCGTGACGGTCGCGCCGCCCGCGGACGCCGCGACGAGCGGGGTGCGGATCGTCGACAAGCAGGGCAGGGCCATCACGTCCGCGGCCGACGGCGGGGAGGTGTTCTTCGACGTTCCCGAGGGCGCGGCGGCCGGCACGGCCGAACTGACCGTGCAGGCCTCGACCACCGTGCCGGTCGGCCGGGCCTTCGCCTCCGAGAGTCGGAGCCAGACGCAGATCCTGGCCGGCTCCAGCGAGTCGACGGTGTCCGCGACGGCCGGGGCGACCTGGGCGAAGCAGGGCGCGATACCGGCACTGTCGGCGGCGAAGAACTGCGCCAAGGGCGGTGTGGACATCATCGCGTCCAACAAGGGCGACGAGCCGTTCACCTTCGAACTGGCCGGACTCGAGCACACCATCGCAGCGGGCGAGACCAGGACGGTGACGGTCCCGCTGCAGGAGGACCAGGCCTACGACTTCACGATCCACGGCCCCGGCGGCTTCACCCAGCGCTTCACCGGCATGCTGGACTGCCAGACCCGGAGCAGCGAGACGGGCACCGCCACGCAGACCCTCAGCGAACCGAGCCCGGCCACGGTGGGCGGCACGGCGTCCGACACCAACCTCGCCGAGACCGGCTCCACCGGCGTCACCCCGCTCATAGCGGGCATCGCCATGACCTTGGTCGTCATCGGTGGGGCAACCCTGATCGTGCTGCGACGCAAGGCGACACCGACGATCGACTGACCGGGCCGAAGGGGCCTGTGGCAGCCCCGGCAGGGACGCCATGGGCCTCACGCGGACTCGCGGCTCAGATGCACCAGCCCTTCGATGGAGTTCAACCGGGCGCTCAGGACGGGGTCGGGGGCCGGCGTGGTCGTCAACACGAGGACTCGGTGTTCCGGGTGCGCGGAATCGTAGGGTTCTTCCCCGTCGTCCCCGGGGATTTCGTTGGGCTGGATCTGGATCTCGACGCCGTGGTCGCGGGCGATGTGGTAAATGCCCAAGAAGTGGCTCTCGCGCTCCGCGAAGGTCATCCCCAGACGGGTGCTGACAAGCTGTAGCAGGTCATCGGCGGTGTGCGTACTGGTGCCGTACGTGTCGAAAACAGCCATCGTGCATCGGACTCTAGCGCTCGCTCTAAGGTCAGCCCATGACGATCACGGTGCGATCAGCAGCCGAGGCGGATCTGCCAGCACTGTTGGCCCTCTACCGGGAACTGAACCCGGACGACGCGCCGTTGTCCGAGGCAGCCGCGGGTGACATATGGGCTGCCATATCCCGGCAGCAGGGGCGGACCGTTCTGGTGGCGGATGCCGACGGGACCGTGGCCGGGACAGCCGACTGCGTCGTCATGCCGAACCTCACCCGTGGGGGTCGGGCCATTCTGTTCGTGGAGAACGTCGTGGTCGCCGGCGGCTTCCAGCGGCGGGGCGTCGGGCGGCAGCTGATGGAGGCGGCCGTGCGGCTGGGGGAGTCCGCCAGGTGTTACAAGGTGCAGCTGCTGGCGGCGGACGACGCGTACGTCCACCGCTTCTACGAAGCGTGCGGCTTCAAGGCCCTGGCGCAAGGGTTTCGCCGCTACGTCGAGTAGTCGCGCGCATCCGCGCGGGGAACCGAACCGATCGCCCTGACGTGTTCCTGTGCAGGGGTGGTGGTTCACGCTGCGATCCGATCAAGATCGAGGCAAGGCCGGTGCGGATGTCAGTGCCGGCAGCGATACTTGCGGTGACGGATGACCATGGGGGAGGTCACAGTGACACACCTGCCGAAGAGCAGCCCACCACCGGGCTCCAGCCTGCCCATTCTCCCGGCCGTTCCGGCGCAGTCGGCACCTCCGGCCCGGCCTTCCGGCACCGGCAGCGGCCCCGCCGCCTCCCCACCCCCGGCGCCCCGCCGCACCGCCTTCGCGGAGGGCCTCGACCAACTCCGCGCCGCCGCCACCACCGAGCCGGGCCGTCTGCGCGTCATCGGCGCCCTCCTGGCACTCCTCGTCGTCTCCTTCGGCGCCGTCACCGCCTGGCAGATGACCGACCGCGCGGCCGCCGCCGACGACGTCCTCACCAGCAGTCAGCCCCTCAGCTCGGACGCGGCCGACATCTACCGCTCCCTCGCGGACGCCAACACCGCCGCCTCCAGCGGCTTCCTCGCCGGGGGCCAGGAAACGGCCGCCTCCCGCGACCGCTACGAGAAGGACATCCGCACGGCCGCCGACAAACTCGTCAACGCCGCAGCCAACGCCGACCCGGACTCCCCGTCCACCGAGACGATCGCCAAGCTCAACAAGCTCCTCCCGGAATACAAGGGCCTGGTCGAGCGCGCCCGTACCTACAACCGCCAGGGCTTTCCGGTCGGCGGCGCCTACCTCCGCTACGCCAACGAGAAGATGCAACAGCAGATGCTCCCGGCGGCGGAGGACCTGTACAAGAAGGAGAACCAGCGCCTGCGCGCGGACTACGCGGATGCCACGCCCTACCCCTGGGCGGCCATCGCCCTGGGCGTCGCCGCCCTGGCCGCCCTCGCCTGGGCACAGCACCGCAACTACCGGCGTACGAACCGTGTGTTGAACCAGGGACTGGTCGCCGCCACTGCCACCGCGACCGTCGTCCTGCTCTGGCTGGTCGTCGGCCACAGTGTCGCCCGCGCGGGTCTTGACGACTCCTACGACCACGGTGTCCGCTCCCTGAACGTGCTGCACGATGCCCGCATCGCCTCCCTCAAGGCACGGGGCAACGAGAACCTGACTCTGGTGGCCCGCGGCGCCGAGACGAAGAAGGTCGGCGCGCAGACCTACGACGCCTACGACTACGACTTCCGCACGGACATGGCCGACCTCGGCAAGTACCTGGCGGACGCCGCGAACCTCGCCGACGACACGTCGGGCGAACGGCCCGTCACCGCCGCCGTCGGCAACATGGCGGAGTGGAAGAAGCGCCACACCGCGGCCCGCGAGCAGGACGAGAACGGCAACTACCAGCAGGCGCTGGACAGGGTCATCGGCACCAAGGGTGCGACCGGCGAATGCTTCGACAGCGTCGACGCGAACCTGCGCACGGCACTCGCCCACGAGGAGACCGAGTTCAAGCGCGCGGCCGGCGACGGCCGGGACGCCCTGACGGGCCTGTCGGCGGGCGCGGCCGTCCTCGCGGTCCTGGGCGCGGCGGGCGCGGTGCTGGGCATCGGCCGCAGGCTGTCGGAGTACCGATGAACGGGGCACGGGATACACGGGATACACGGCGAGACGTGAAAGGGGGCGTGAGCATGCGAGCACGACGTCTGCGGGCCAGCCTGAAGGGCTGGGGCGGGGTGGCCACGATGGCGGTCGTCTGCGCCCTGGTGGCGGTCTTCGCGCTCTGCGTCCCGCTGTCCGGACCGGGCATTGATGACGGCCGGGCTCTCACCCAAGCCTCCCAGGCCACCGTCGAGAAGGCCGAAGAGGACTGCGAGGCCCCCGAGAAGCAGACGCTGTCCCCCTCCTCCGCCGACGGCGACACCATCCAGGCCATCAAGGACCGCGACGGCGAGAAGCGCAAGCTGATCGTCGGCGTCGACCAGAACAGCTACCGCTGGGGCTACCGCAACCCCAACAGCGGCAAGACCGCGGAGCTCGAAGGCTTCGACATCGACCTGGTCCACCGCATCGCCGAGGACATACTCGGTGACCCGGACGCCGTCCAGTTCAAGGCGATCCCCACCGACCAGCGCATCCCCGCGATCCAGGACGGCCGCGTGGACATGGTCGTCCGTACGATGACGATCAACTGCGACCGCATCGCGGACGTCGCCTTCTCCGCGCCCTACTTCAAGACGGGACAGCAGGTCCTGGCCCCGAAGTCCTCGCCAGTCAAGGGCTACGACGACACGCTCGCGGACCGCAGGATCTGCACGGCGGCCGGCTCGACGGCGTACTCCACGCTGGAGGCCGACCAGAAGGACGGCAGGCTGCCCGCCACCACCGACATATCCACGACCGTTCCGAACCAACTCGACTGTCTGGTAAGGCTCCAGCTCGGCGAGGTCGACGCCGTGGTCACCGACGGCGCGCTCGCGGCGAGCCAGGCGGCACAGGATCCGACGGTCCAGCTCAAGGGCGACGCCTTCACTGCCGAGTACTACGGCGTGGCGATGAAGAAGGACGCCGACGATCTGGTACGCCGGGTCAACCAGATCCTGGTGGACTACCGCAAGGACACCGCGAACGGCTGGCAGGCCTCGTACGAGAAATGGCTGTCGGCGACACTGGGCAAGGATGCGAAGAAGTCGGAACCACCGGCTCCGCAGTACCTGCGCACCACCTGACCGCTCGACCCACACTCCGACCGACAGCCGCCCCCCCCAACCGGCGAGCCGAACAGAACCGACAGCCAACCCAACCGCCAATCCAGCCACCAACCCAACCGGCACTACCGCAGCGAGAGGTGATCGATGGGCGTCACGGGATCCACCGGGCCGGTGATGGACCGGGACGAGGTGGACCGTGCGCTGGCGCGGCTCGGCGCGGAGCACGAGGCGATCGAGACCTCGCTCCTCGCCCTGCAGGACCACGCGGGCCGCAGACTCCTGGAGGGTGCGGAGCTCACCGGCGTCACCCAGGAGCGCTGGACGTCCACGGAGGCGTCGATCACGCTGCTGTGG
This sequence comes from Streptomyces sp. CA-179760, assembly GCF_050937045.1. Lineage (NCBI taxonomy): Bacteria > Bacillati > Actinomycetota > Actinomycetes > Kitasatosporales > Streptomycetaceae > Streptomyces > Streptomyces sp. CA-179760. The sequence goes on along the minus strand of NZ_JBNJLZ010000001.1, from coordinate 3,417,132 downwards.
ACGTATTTCGACGCGTACACGGACGCCCTGCGCACCGCCCGCGACATCCGCTCCCGCCGCCGCTGGTCCAGCCGCGAGGACCTGGTGGAGCTGACGGAACTGCTGAACGGCGAGTCCGTCACCGTCGCGGGCAGTGCCACCGCGACCGCCAACGCCCCCACCCTGCACGGCGCCGCGAACAAACTCAGCGAGCGCTACTCGCTCACCACCCTCGTCGACCGGATGAACGAGCTGTACGCGTCGAGCCTGGACATGGTGGTGGCCGCCGACGCGGTCTGGTCGGCACTGCCCGCCCGGATCGACCTGCTGGCGGCCGAACTCCAGCGCACCCGCCGGCTCGCGCACTCGGTGGGAGTGCGGCCCGGCGAGCACCCGGCGGGCGACGACCTGGATCGCATCACACGCATACTGACGAAGCTGCGCGAGCAGGTCGTCTCGGACCCGCTCGAGTTCTGGCTGGCGACGGAGGGCAGTTCGGCCCCGGGCGGCGGCCGGCCGGACACGACGGTGTACGACCGTGAGGCGCGCGCCCTGGAGGACGTACGCCGGGAGATCGACGCGGTCCTGACGGTCCGGCAGGACGCAGAGAAGCGGATCGTCAGGCTGCGGGACATCCTCAGCCGTGCGGACCGCACGCTGGCCGAGGCGCGCATCGCCCGCGGCGAGGTCCTCGCGAAGATCGCGGCGACGGAGGTGCCGGTCGTCAGCGGACCGCCGACGGTGCTGCAGGAGCAGGTGGCGGCGGCAGCCGACTATCGCAGGCAGGGGCAGTGGCACCGGCTGTCCCCGCTGCTGGAGTCGCTGGAGCAGAAGGCCGAGGACGAACTGCTGCGCGCCCGAGAGTCGTTGACCGCGGTCACCGCGCCCCTGGCGGTCCGGGCCGAGCTGCGCGGCCGGCTCGACGCGTACAAGGCGAAGGTCGCCCGGCACGGCTTCGCGGAGGACGCGCTGCTGGTGGAGCGGTACGAGAAGGCGCGCCGCATGCTGTGGAGCGCACCTTGCGATCTGCGCGCCGCGGAAGGGGCCGTGCTCCGCTACCAGCAGGCAGCCCTGGAACTGCTCGGCGGCCCGCGGGTGCCGGACCAGGGCGCAGTCGAGGACGACCGGAGGGGGCCGGGCGCATGAGCGACAAGGGGGAGTCCATGACCGAGGCACGCAGCTGTCAACGCCCCACCTGCACGGGCGCCTACGAGGACGTGGGCGGCGGCGAGCTGTACTGCGACACCTGCGGCCTCGCCCCGGTCGTCGCACCGAACGGCATGGTCGCCTCGCCCCCCACCGGCATCACCGCCGGCGGCAAGGGCGGCTCACGTGGCTCGGGCGCCAGCGCGAGCTCCCGCTCCAGCGGCCGCAGTTCCCGTACGTCGTCCCAGTCGTCGAAGTCCCGCCGCTCGGTGTCGGGACGCCTCTCGCGCTCCCTGTCGGGCAAGGCGACGAGCCGCTCGGTGTCGGTGCGCAGCTCCGGTTCCGGCGCCGGTTCCTCGTCCCGGGGCCGGCTGGGCGCCGGGCTGGTGCAGGTGCCGCCGATCCCGCGGCCCGACCCGCGCGAGATGGTCCTGGACAACCCCGAGGTGCCCGAGCGGAAGCGGTTCTGCTCGCGTTCGGACTGCGGTGCTCAGGTGGGCCGGGCGCGCGGTGACCGGCCGGGGCGCACGGAGGGGTTCTGCACCAAGTGCGGCCACCCTTACTCGTTCGTGCCGAAGCTCAAGACCGGTGACGTCGTGCACGGCCAGTACGAGGTGGTCGGCTGTCTCGCGCACGGTGGCCTGGGCTGGATCTACCTCGCCGTCGACCGGGCGGTCTCCGATCGCTGGGTGGTCCTCAAGGGCCTGCTGGACACCGGCGACCAGGACGCGATGGCCGCGGCGATCTCCGAGCGGCGCTTCCTCGCGGAGATCGAGCACGCCAACATCGTGCGGATCTACAACTTCGTGGAGCACCTGGACCAGCGCACGGGCTCCCTCGACGGCTACATCGTCATGGAGTACGTCGGCGGCAAATCGCTGAAGGAGATCGCCAACGGCCGCCGCACAGCGCAGGGCAGGCGCGACCCGCTGCCGGTGGAGCAGGCCTGCGCGTACGGCATCGAGGCGCTGGAGGCGCTCGGCCATCTGCACAGCCGGAACCTTCTGTACTGCGACTTCAAGGTCGACAACGCGATCCAGACCGAGGACCAGCTCAAGCTGATCGACATGGGCGCGGTGCGCAGGATGGACGACGAGGAGTCGGCCATCTACGGCACGGTGGGCTACCAGGCGCCGGAGGTGGCCGAGGCCGGCCCGTCGGTGGCGAGCGACCTCTTCACCGTCGCCCGCACGCTCGCCGTCCTGACCTTCGACTTCCAGGGCTACACGAACGTCTACGCGGACTCCCTGCCCGACCCCGACCACATCGAGGTCTTCCGGCAGTACGAGTCGTTCTACCGCCTGCTGGTCCGCGCCACCGACCCCGACCCGGCCCGCCGGTTCGCCTCCGCGCAGGAGATGACCGAGCAGCTGACCGGCGTCCTGCGCGAGGTCGTCTCCCTCCAGACGGGCCGTGCCCGGCCCGCCCTGTCCACCCTGTTCGGGCCCGAACTGCGGGTCACGGACACGGAGCTGTTCCCACGGCTGGACGGTGAGGTCTCCCGGCTGGGGGCGCGGGTGGTGCGGACGCGGCGCGGCTCCCCGACCGGAGCCGCGCTGCCAGCCGCTACAGCCGCCACCGCCACAGGCGCTTCCATCACCACCGCTTCCGGCCCGGCCGCAGCTCAGCTCCCCGCTGGCGGCGAGCACCCCCAGGCGCAGCTCCCCGCAGGCGGTGGGCATCCTCACACTCCGCATCCCACCGGCCTCGTCAGGCCCGTCGACGCCCCCGCCGCAGCCCTCGCGCTGCCCGTCCCCGGGTCGACCCGACCGACCCCAACGCCGGTTTCCTGGCGGGCCTGATGACCTCCGCGCCGGCCGAGCTGCTCGGAGCCCTCGCGGCGGCCCCGGCCTCGTCGACGGAGACGCGGTTGCGGCAGATCCGGGCCTGGCTGGAGACCGGCGACCCGGCCGCCGCGCTGGAGGCCCTGGTCACGCTGGAGGGCGAGCGGCCCGACGACTGGCGGGTGGTCTGGTACCGGGGCGTGGCCGCGCTGGTCACCGGCGACGACGAGGGCGCCGCGCTCTCCTTCGACGCGATCTACGACGCCTTCCCGGGCGAGATCGCGCCCAAGCTGGCGCTGGCCCTGTGCGCGGAGGTGCTGGGCCAGCTCGACAACGCCGCCGAGTACTACCGGCTGGTGTGGTCGACCGACCCGAGTTATGTGAGTGCCGCGTTCGGGCTGGCCCGCGTACAACTGGCGAGCGGGGACCGGCGCGGCGCCGTCACGACGCTGGAGTCGGTCCCGGAGTCCTCCATCCACTACACGGCCGCGCGCGTGGCGGCCGTACGGGCGCGGCTGAGGCAGCGCACGGCGGCCGCCTCCGACGTACCGTTCCTGGAGGATCTCACGGCCGCCGCGGCCCAGGTCGAGGCGCTGGAGGCGTACGGTCTGGACCCGGCGCGGCGTGAGCAGTTGTCGGCCGAGGTCCTCGGCAGTGCCCTGGACTGGGTACTCTCCGGGGGCCAGGGTTCCGTCCCTCCCGCCGCCGGGGACGGACGCTGCTCGGCAGCGGCCTGGACGAGCGGGGCCTGCGTTTCGGCCTGGAACGCTCGTACCGCACGCTGGCCCGGCTGGCGCGGGGCGGCGAGGAGAGGATCGACCTGGTGGAACGTGCCAATCGTTACCGCCCCCGGACGTGGGTGTAGTTGATGTCGCAGATGCCCCAGTTGTCCGCCTGCCCGAGTTGCGAGGAACCCCTCGAATCGGGTGACCGTTTCTGCGGCGCGTGCGGATATGACCTGTCCGCCGTGCCCGAACGGCCGCAGGACAACCCGACCATCACCATGAACGGCTCGGTGCCCGCCCAGGGCGCCCCGGCCGGTGAATATCCCGAGCGCCCCCCGGCGCCCCCGCCGGCGCGCCCTGGCCGGCGCCAGGACCGGCGGACCCTCAAGCCCCGGCCGCGGGTGTCCCCGTGCCATCGGAGGCGCCCCCGGCCACCGGCGTACGGTTCGACCGGAGACCGCAGCCCGACGGACATGCCGCGTCACCGGAGACGCATCAGGCCCAGTCCGATCAAACTCAGCCTGATCGAACCCAGCCTGATCGAACCCAACCCGATCAGATGCAGCCCGACGAGTACCTCCTCCAGGCACCGGACCCACGGGTGTCCGCCGAGCCCGCGGCCCCGGCCGCAGGGGCCGGCGGCAAGGTCTGCGTGGCCTGCCGTGCCGGCCGCGTGGACGACGACGGCTACTGCGAGAACTGCGGCCACGCCCAGCCGCGTGAACGGGACCACATGGAGCAGGAGTCCGGCCCGATGGCCGCGGTCAGCGACCGCGGCCTGCGCCACCACCGCAACGAGGACGCGTTCGCCATCGGCACCACCGCGCTGCCCGACGGCACCCCCGCCTCCGTGGCGATCGTCTGCGACGGAGTGTCCTCGGCGACCCGTCCCGACGACGCCTCCCAGGCGGCGTCGAGGGCCGCGAGCGAGGCGGTGCTGGCCGCCCTGCCACGCGGCGCGCACCCGCAGCAGGCGATGCACGACGCGATCGTCGCCGCCTCACGCGCCGTCAACTCGCTCGCCGCCGAGCCCGCCACGGCCCTGGAGCAGGCCCCGCACCAGAACGCCCCGGCGTGCACCATCGTCGGCGCCGTGGTGACGTCGGGCCTGCTGATCGTCGGCTGGGTCGGCGACAGCCGCGCCTACTGGGTCCCGGTCGACCGGAGCGCTCCCCCCGCCCGGCTCACCGAGGACGACTCGTGGGCAGCGCAGATGGTCGCCGCGGGTCTGATGAGCGAGGCGGAGGCCTACGCCGACGAGCGCGCCCACGCGATCACCGGCTGGCTCGGCGCAGACGCCTACGAACTGGAGCCGCACACCGCCGCGTTCAAGCCGGACCGGCCGGGCGTGGTCGTGGTCTGCACGGACGGCCTGTGGAACTACGCGGAGGCGGCCGAGGAGATGGCCCGGGTCCTCCCCGTCGACGCCGCCGCGCACCCGCTGCACAGCGCCCGGGTGCTCGTCGGCCACGCCCTGGACGGCGGGGGCCACGACAACGTAACAGTGGCCCTCGTGCCGTTCCCCGCCGTGCCCCAGGGGGCAGGATCGGCCTGAGGCCACGTACGAGGACGCCTCGGCGGACCGGAGGGGACCGGTCCGCCTACCGTCATCACCCCGCTGAAGGTGGGGGCTTTCGAGGGGGATCGAAGCAGGCATGGCCATTTTCTCGAAGTCGAACGTGCCGCAGTTCTCGGTGGACGTGTACCAGAACGAGTACCTGCCGGAGGGCGCCGGCGAGGTCAACGCCATCGTCACGGTGACGGCGACGGGCGGCGGCACGATCGGCAGCGCGGTCGCGGCACCCCACCTCTACTCGCCCGGCGAGGGCCCGTCCGCGGCCGTGGCGGTCATGGTCGACTGCTCGGGGTCGATGGACTACCCGCCGACCAAGATGCGCAACGCGCGGGACGCCACGGCCGCCGCGATCGACACCCTGCGCGACGGCGTGCACTTCGCGGTGATCGGCGGGACGCACGTGGCCAAGGAGGTCTACCCGGGCGGCGGGCGCGTCGCGGTCGCCGACGCCACCACCCGCGAGCAGGCCAAGCAGGCACTGCGCTCGCTCAGCGCGGGCGGCGGCACGGCCATCGGCACCTGGCTGAAACTGGCCGACCGCCTGCTGTCCTCGGCGGACGTCGCCATCCGGCACGGGATCCTGCTCACCGACGGACGCAATGAGCACGAATCGCCCGAAGACCTGAAGGCCGCGCTCGACGCGTGCGCCGGGCGTTTCACCTGTGACGCGCGCGGAGTGGGCACCGACTGGGAAGTGAAAGAAGTCACAGGGATCGCGTCCGCCCTGCTCGGCACCGCCGACATCGTCGCCGATCCGGCCGGGCTCGCCGCCGACTTCACACAGATGATGGAGACGGCGATGGGCAAGGAGGTCGCGGACGTCTCCCTGCGGCTGTGGACCCCGGTCGACACCACCGTGAAATTCGTCAAGCAGGTCGCGCCGACGGTCGAGGAACTGACCGGCAGGCGCACCGAGGCGGGCCCCCGCGCGGGCGACTACCCCCTTGGTTCCTGGGGCGATGAGTCCCGTGACTACCACGTCTGTGTCGAGGTCCCGGCCGCGCACATCGGGCAGGAGATGCTCGCGGCCCGGATCTCGCTGGTCATTCCGCAGCCCGACGGCAGCGTTCAGAACCTCGGCGCGCAGGGTCTGGTGCGGGCCGTGTGGACCGACGACATGGTCGCCTCGACCTCGATCAACCCCCAGGTCGCCCACTACACCGGGCAGGCCGAACTGGCACAGGCCATCCAGCATGGACTGGACCTTCGCAAAGCGGGGGATATGGATGGAGCAACGGCCAAACTGGGCCGGGCCGTTCAGCTCGCGAGTGCCTCCGGGAACGCCGATACTGCGAAACTGCTTGCGAAGGTGGTGGACGTGGTCGATGCCGCGACCGGTACTGTGCGACTGAAGGCGAAGGTTCAGGAGGCCGACGAGATGACGCTCGAGACCCGGTCCACCAAGACCGTTCGTGTAAAGAAGTGACCTAGAAGAGATCGAAGGAGGGACGGGCCGACATGCCGACCTGCCCGAACGGACACCAGTCGGGTTCCGACGACTGGTGCGAGGTCTGCGGTCACCGCATGGCGGGTGCCGTGCCTCCGCCCCCTCCACCGCCCCCGCCCGGCGGCTACGGCTTCCCGCCCCCCGGCGGCCCGGGTGGACCCGGTGGTCCCGGTGGCCCTGGCGGCCCGCCCGGTGGTCCCGGTGGACGCCCTCCGCACCTGTCCGCCGTGCCGAACGCCGAGCCGGAGCTCTGCCCGCAGTGCCGTACGCCGCGTGAGGGCGGCGCGCCCTTCTGCGAGGAGTGCCGGTGGAACTTCCTGACGAACACGGCGACCTCGTACACCCCCGCGGCCCCGCCCCCGCAGGCGCCCGGCCCGGGCGTGCGTTTCCAGCCTCCCGGCCAGCCCGGTCCCGGCCAGCCCGGTCCCGGCCCGTCGGGTCCGTCGTACGGTGGCGGTGACTCGTACGAGTACCAGGGCTCCCGCCCGTCGCAGATGAACCGCCCGGCTGAGCCGATCCCGCCGTTCGGCAGCGACCCCTCGGGCCCTCCGCCGCCTCCCGGCGGCGGTTTCCCCGGACCGGGTGGACCCGGTGGGCCCGGCGGTTACCCCGGCCCCGGCGGCCCTCCCGGCCCCGGTGGCCCGGGCGGTCCCTCCGGCCCTGGTGCCGGTGGTCCCCCCGGCCCGCCCGGATTCGGTGCCGACCCCTCGCGGCCGGTCCCGCCCCGCCCGGACCCGGTGGACCCGGTGGTGGACCTGGCGCACCCGGTGGCCCTGGCGGCCCCGGTGGTCCGCAGGCCTTCCAGCAGTCCGGCCCGCCGGCCCCGCCCGGGTTCCCGCAGGAGACCCAGCGGCCGCCGCAGCAGGGCGGTCCGTTCGGCGGCGGTGAGGACGACTGGGTGATCTCCCCGCCGACCACGGGTCCTGAAGGTGGCCCTGGCGGTCCTGGTGGCCCCGGCGGTCCCGGCCCCGGTCAGGGCGGCTACGGCCCCGGTCAGGGCGGTCCCGGCCCCGGTCAGGGCGGCTACGGCTTCCCTCCGCCCGGCGCGACGCAGGCCCCGCCCGCTCCCGGTCAGGGCGGTGGCTACGGCTTCCCCCAGCCGGGCGCGACCCAGGCCCCTCCCGGCCCCGGTCAGGGCGGTGGCTACGGCTACCCGCAGCCCGGCGCCACCCAGGCCCCTCCCGGCCCCGGCGGCTTCCCGCAGCAGCCCCAGGCTCCGCAGGGACCGGCGACCTGGACCGCGACCATCGGCCCGGACCGCGACTACTTCATGGCGATGATGCAGCGCTCCGGCCCCGAGGCCGCGGGCCTGAACCTGCCCGCGTACTCGCCCGAGCAGCAGCGCACGCTCACCGGCAACCAGATCACGATCGGCCGCCGCCGGCACTCCACCGGCGACACCCCCGACGTCGACCTGGCGGTGCCGCCGGAGGACCCGGGCGTCTCGCACCAGCACGCGGTGCTGGTCCAGCAGCCGGACGGCAGCTGGGCGGTCGTCGACCAGAACTCGACGAACGGCACGACGGTCAACGGCTCGGACGAACCGATCCAGCCGTTCGTCCCCGTCCCGCTGCAGGACGGCGACCGCGTGCACGTCGGCGCCTGGACGACGATCACCATCCGCCGGGGCTGAGCCTTCCGGTATCTCGGGATTCAGGACGGGAGGGGCCAGGCGTACGGCCCCTCCGGGTCGTCCAGCCAGGCCCACTCGTGGTCGCCGCGGACCGTGATGCCGTAGCGCTCCCGCTGCGGCCTGCCCTCCTGTTCCCACAACGAGTGCGCCTCCTGCGGATCGAGGCTGCCGCGGGTCAGGGTCAGCAGGAAGCGGAACAGGTCGTCCTCCCTGGCCCGGCGCGGCACCCCGCCCAACTGGGCGGGTTCGCCCCAGGGCCGGCTCTCGCCGCGCAACGGCACGAAGTAGGCAGGCGTGTGCAGGAAGCGCCCCTCGGCATGTCCGGCGTCGCTCACCGTCAGCACGATCAGGCCGGTGCCGAGCGGCATGAGGATCCGGCCGCCGGGACGGCTCTGCGCGAGCCAGGCGCGCGGCACCGTGTTCAGGGCGCAGGTGGCGATGATCCGGTCGAACGGCGCCCGCTCGGGCACGCCCCGGGCGCCGTCGCCGGTGACGACGACCGGGTGGTACCCGGCCGCTGCCAGATGCCGGCGGGCCGACTCGGTGATCTCCGGGTCGAGATCGACGGTGGTGACCTTGTCGTCGCCCAGCCGGTGGGCGAGCAGCGCGGCGTTGTAGCCGGTACCGGCGCCGATCTCCAGGACGGTGTCGCCGTCCTTCACGTACAGCGCGGCCAGCATGTCCGCCATCAGGGAGGGCTGGCTGCTGGAGGAGAGCAGTTCGCCGTCACGCAGCCGCGTCGCCAGCGGGGTGTCCTCGTAGGCACCGCGCACCCACCGCTCACGCGCCCGCGGGTCGGGGCTCTCGCCCCAGCGCCGCTCGTAGCCGCCGGCGACGCCGACGTAGTAGTACGGCACGAAGAGATGGCGCGGGACCGCCGCGAACGCCTCGCGCCACACCGGGTCGGCGGCCCAGGCCCCGCTCGCGTCGATCCGTCGCACCAGCGCCGCCCGTGCGGAGGCGGCGAGCCCCTCCGGCCCGTCCGGTTCCCTGTCGGGTGCATGCCCGCCCATACCCTCACAGTAAGGGCAGCGATGCCGGGCGGTGGGCGGTCCTAGGCCTTGAGTCCTATGTCCTCGCGTCTGAGAGCATGGAGGGCGTGAATGAGATTCGGCGCGGCACGCTGCAGGAGCAGACCTTCTACGAGCAGGTCGGCGGGGAGGAGACCTTCCGTCGGCTGGTCCACCGTTTCTACGAGGGGGTCGCCGAGGACCCGCTGCTGCGGCCCATGTATCCCGAGGAGGACCTCGGCCCGGCCGAGGAGCGCCTGGTCCTGTTCCTCATCCAGTACTGGGGCGGCCCTACGACGTACAGCGACAACCGCGGCCATCCCCGCCTGCGGATGCGGCACGCGCCCTTCACGGTCGACCGTGCGGCGCACGACGCCTGGCTGAAGCACATGCGGGTCGCCGTCGACGAACTCGGGCTGTCCGAGGAGCACGAGCACACGCTGTGGAACTACCTGACGTACGCGGCGGCCTCGATGGTGAACGCGCCGGGCTGACCGGCAGACGGGACGGGGGCGGGTTCAGCGGACGCTGACGTCCAGCGCCCCGAGCCCGGCACGTCGTACGGCAACGGATCCGTACGGCGTGCGCAGCCGGAGCCACGCGCCCGAGGAGAACAGCCCCAGCGGCACCCCCGGGCGGAGGAAGCCGAGCGACTGCGCGGCGTGCACGACCCGCACGGGGAGGCCGGTGTCGCCGACCGTGCGGGACCAGATGTCCCGCCCGATCCGGTCCAGCTCGGCCCGGGTGCGCCCCTCGGGCGGCAACTCCTGCGTACGGGACCGGAACTCGGCGACCACGGCGGCGACCAGGGACCGCAGGGCGTCCGGCGCCGGCAGCCCCGGCTCGGGCCGCCAGCCGCCACGCGGCGGCAGCACGCCCGCCCACGGAGGCCCGGTCACCGCGCCGGGAACGGCGGCCGTGGCGGCCGTCTCGTCCACCGACTCCAGCAGCTCACCGGCGGACACGGTCACGTCGAGCGTGTCGTCCAGCCCGTTCTCGTACGGCTTCGCCAGCCGCACCGCGCGCACGGCCAGCACCTCGAAGGACGGCGGCCGTCCGAAGACGGCCAGTGCGGTGCCCGCTGCCTGCAGGCGCACCGCTGCTCCACGGTCGTAGTGGAGCAGCCGGGAGAGGAAGGCCGCGAGATCCGCCGCCTCCCCCTCGTCGACGAGGTGCAGGACCGTCATGCGGCGACGGCCTCCTCCTCGGCGTCGTCCGTGTACTCCTGGAGGAACTCCCGTTCCTCCGCGGTGATCCGGCGCGGACGCTGGGCCTCGAAGTCGAACGGCACGACCACCGTCGAGGCCCGGACGTAGACCACGTCGTCGTCCTTCACCTCGTAGGTGATGGTGAAGGACGCCGCCCTGATCTGGGTGATCCACAGCTCGATGTCCACCGGGTGGTGCCGGTGGACGAGCTGTCGCTTGTAGTCGATCTCATGGCGTGCCACCACGGACCCCTGCTGGAAATCCTTCTCCGGCCGGAAGAGGAAGTCGATGCGGGCTTCCTCCAGGTAGCGCACGAAGACCGCGTTGTTGACATGGCCGTACGCGTCCATGTCCGACCAACGCAGCGGGCAGCGGTAGATGTGCCGCAAGATCGATCAGCCCCGGGTCAGCTTCTTGTAGGTGGCGCGGTGCGGACGGGTGGCGTCCGGGCCCAGCCGCTCGATCTTGTGCTTCTCGTACGACTCGAAGTTGCCCTCGAACCAGAACCACTTGGACTCGCCCTCGTAGGCGAGGATGTGCGTGGCGACCCGGTCCAGGAACCACCGGTCGTGGGAGACGACCACGGCGCAGCCGGGGAACTCGAGCAGCGCGTTCTCCAGGCTGCTCAGGGTCTCGACGTCCAGGTCGTTGGTCGGCTCGTCGAGGAGCAGCAGGTTGCCGCCCTGCTTGAGGGTGAGCGCGAGGTTCAGACGGTTGCGCTCACCGCCGGAGAGCACCCCGGCCGGCTTCTGCTGGTCCGGGCCCTTGAAGCCGAAGGCGGAGACGTAGGCACGGCTGGGCATCTCGACCTGGCCGACATTGATGTAGTCGAGCTCGTCGGAGACCACGGCCCACAGGGTCTTCTTCGGGTCGATGTTCTCGCGGCTCTGGTCGACGTACGAGATCTTGACGGTGTCGCCGACCTTGATGGAACCGGAGTCCGGCTCCTCCAGGCCCTGGATCATCTTGAACAGGGTCGTCTTACCGGCGCCGTTCGGGCCGATGATGCCGACGATGCCGTTGCGCGGGAGCGTGAAGCTGAGGTCGTCGATGAGGAGCTTCTCGCCGAAGCCCTTGCTGAGGTTGTTGATCTCGACGACGACACTGCCCAGACGCGGGCCCGGCGGGATCTGGATCTCCTCGAAGTCCAGCTTCCGCATCTTCTCGGCCTCGGCGGCCATCTCCTCGTAGCGGGCCAGACGCGCCTTGGACTTGACCTGACGGCCCTTGGCGTTGGAGCGCACCCACTCCAGCTCTTCCTTCAGACGCTTCTGCCGCTTGGCGTCCTTCTGGCCCTCGACCTTGAGGCGCGCGGCCTTGGTCTCCAGGTACTTCGAGTAGTTGCCCTCGTAGGGGTAGAGGCGGCCGCGGTCGATCTCGCAGATCCACTGGGCGACGTTGTCGAGGAAGTACCGGTCGTGAGTGACCGCGACGACGGTGCCCGGGTACTTGGCCAGGTGCTGCTCCAGCCAGTTCACCGACTCGGCGTCGAGGTGGTTGGTGGGCTCGTCGAGCAGCAGCAGGTCGGGCTGCTCCAGCAGCAGCTTGCACAGCGCGACGCGGCGGCGCTCACCACCGGACAGGTTGGTGACGGGCCAGTCGCCGGGCGGGCAGCCCAGCGCGTCCATGGCCTGCTCCAGCTGCGCCTCGAGGTCCCAGGCGTTGGCGTGGTCGAGCTCCTCCTGGAGCTTGCCCATCTCGTCCATGAGGGCGTCGGTGTAGTCGGTCGCCATCTGCTCGGCGATCTCGTTGAACCGGTCGAGCTTGCCCTTGACCTCGGCGACACCCTCCTGGACGTTCTCCAGGACGGTCTTGTCCTCGGTCAGCGGCGGCTCCTGCAGCAGGATGCCGACGGTGTAACCGGGGGTGAGGAAGGCGTCACCGTTGGACGGCTGTTCCAGACCGGCCATGATCTTCAGGATCGTCGACTTGCCGGCGCCGTTCGGGCCGACGACGCCGATCTTCGCTCCCGGGTAGAAGCTCGTCGTCACGTCGTCGAGGATCACCTTGTCGCCGTGCGCTTTGCGCGCCTTGCGCATGGTGTAAATGAACTCAGCCAAGAGAAACCGTCCGGCAGCTTGAAACTGGCAGTGGGCAGATACACCCCATCTTGCCGCAACGCCACGTCTGGGTGGTAACTCGTTTGGGCGGGAGCGGCTGACCTGGGGGTTTCGTGGCTGCCGATCGCAGGGCGACTGTCGCTGTCGGTGGCCCTTGCTCTCCGAGGTGTCTTACCTGAGGTCGATCATCCGTACGGGTTGGCCGGTGGCACGGGCGATGGTCTCGAGGTCCCGGGCGTGGTGCAGCAGCGTGAGCCCGGCCTCTTCGGCGGCGGCCAGGAGGAGACCGACCGGGCCCGCGCTGCGCCACCTGCCCGACGTGCCGTGGCATGGACGACGACGGCGCCAACCTGAACCTCCCCTGTGCGGAGCGGGACCGGCTGCATGAGGAGTATCGGCAGGCGTCCCGTGCCGCCGGTCGGGGAGGAGACCGGTGAGCAGGATCAAGAGCGCGGTGGAGCGGAGGCTGCCGCTCGCCGAGCCGGAGCCCGTGAGCGGCCGTGCGGAGTGCCGGCGGTTCGGCAGTCAGCGGGAGGCTGCCAGGGCAGCAAGAGACATGTCTCGTGTCTTGGGGGCGGCTGCTACCCCTGGCGGGTGACCGATGCAGGCCCGAGGTCCTGACCTGGGGCTACGAACGGCTCGTCCTCTCCGAAGTCCGGGGCCTGGAAGGGGTTCCTGGCCGGCGGGGGCGATGCTGTGGCAGGGCAGCTGGGCGGTCCGTCCGGGGCGGAGAACGGCGAGGTCAGGTCGATGAGAGGTCTCCCTTTGAATCCAAGCCCCCCGTTGGGACCTGGCGTGCGGTGAGCGGGTGCTGCGGTCGTACTACAGCTTGGTCATCTTCGCGTACGGGCTCAGGATCCGCTGCTCCACCGAGCCGCCGAAATTCACCAGCGCCGCGATTCCGTCCTCGATGCCGATCACCCGGCCGAGGCCGTAGATGTCGTGGGTGACCTGGTCGCCGACGGCGAAGTGCTTGGGAGCCGGCACGACCGGGGGCTTGAAGGGGCTGGTGGGCAGGTGGCGCTTCGCGGAAGGCTTTGTCATTGCCTCAGTATGCGCCCGCACGTACCCCAGTCACAGCGGCTGTCCACGAACACTGTTCGAACGCCCGCTCACCGAGCCCCCGTTTCACACCTCTCACGCACCGAAATGCGCCCGCAACCGCCCCTGCGCGCCCTCCCTCGCCCTCACCCTGTCCAGCCCGAGCAGGGCCGCGCCGAGGACGGGGCTCGCCGTGACCGTCTGCGGCATCGCCTTCGGGGCCCGGTCGGACAGGAGGTCCTGGATCCGGCCGTTCAGCTGGGGGTGCTCGGCCGCCAGGACGCCGCCGCCCAGGAGGACCGGGGTCGGTTCGTTCAGCAGGTCGAGGCGGGTGAGGGCCACCACGGCCATGGAGACCACCTCCTCGGCCTGGCGGTCGACGATCGTGCGGGCGATCGGGTCTCCGGTCGCCGCCGTCGCGAAGAGAACCGGTGTCAGTTCGTGGCGGCGGGATTCGGCGATCCGCTTCAGGTGCAGCGCCTCGATCAGGGTGTGCATGGATGCCAGGCCGAAGTGGGCTGGGAGGGTCCGGGACAGGGTGGTGGCAGGGCCCCGGCCGTCCTCCGCGCGTGACGCGTGCCACATCGCCTCCTCCGAGAGGCCCCAGCCACCGCCCCAGTCGCCCGAGACCCTGCCGAGGGCCGGGAAGCGGGCCGTGCGGCCGTCGGGGCGCATGCCCACACAGTTGATGCCCGCGCCGCAGACGACCGCGACACCCCGGGGTTCCGTCACCCCCGCGCGCAGGATCGCGAACGTGTCGTTGCGGACCGTCACCGTCGTGCCCCAGGCGCGTGCGTGCAGCGCCGTCTCCAACTGGTCCTCCTCGACCGGGAAGTCGGCATTGGCCAGGCACGCCGAGACGTGGGTGACGGAGGTGAGGCCCGCGGTGGCGAGGGCCCGGGTGATCACGTCGGCGAGCATGTCCATTGCCATGTCCAGGCCGACCGACGGCGGGCGGAAGCCGCCCCCACGCGCCCTGGCCAGGACTTCTCCGTCCGCCGTCACGATCGCCACGTCCGTCTTGCTGTTGCCGGCGTCGATGGCGAGGACGGTCGCGGTCAGGCCCACGCGAGGTGCTCCCGGTTGTGTGCGATCAATCGGTCCGTGAGCGTCTCGGCGTACTCGTGCTGGGCGATGAGGGGGTGGGAGAGGAGCGCCCTGGAGACGCGCGACCGGCCGCCGTGCAGGGCCGCCTCCAGGGCCAGGTGCTCGTACGCCGTCACGTTCGCCATCAAACCCGCGTAGAGGGGATCCACGGGGGCGACGGGGAGGGGGGACGCGCCCTTCGTGCCCACCGCCGCCTGTACCTCGATCACCGCGTCGTCGGGGAGGAAGGGGAGCGTGCCCCGGTTGTACGTGTTCACCACCTGGTACGGGCTGCCGGCACCGCCCAGCAGGGCCGCCGCCAGGTCCACCGCCGCCTCCGAGTAGTACGCGCCGCCGCGCTTCGCCAGCAGTTCCGGCTTCTCGTCCAGCGCGGGGTCCGCGTACATCGTCAGCAGTTCCCGTTCCATCGCCGCCACTTCGGCCGCTCTCGACGGCTTCGTCCGCAGTTCTCGTACGACCTCGTCGTGCGCGTAGTAGTAGCGCAGGTAGTACGACGGGACCACGCCCAGATCACTCAACAGCGCGCGCGGCAGGCGCAGGTCGCTCGCGATCCTCTCGCCGTGGTCCGCCAGCAGCTTCGGCAGGACGTCCTCGGCCTCCGGGCCGCCCAGGCGGACTCCCGTTTCCCAGGTGAGGTGGTTGAGGCCCACGTGGTCCAGGTGGACCTCCGGGGCGGACACGTCGAGCAGCGCCGCGAACTTGCGCTGCAGGCCGATCGCCACGTTGCACAGGCCTACCGCCTTGTGGCCCGCCTCCAGCAGGGCGCGGGTCACGATGCCGACCGGGTTGGTGAAGTCGATGATCCAGGCGTCGGGGTTGGTGCGGCGTACGCGGTCCGCGATGTCGAGAACGACCGGGACCGTGCGCAGGGCCTTCGCCAGGCCGCCGGCGCCCGTTGTCTCCTGGCCCACGCAGCCGCAGTCGAGGGGCCAGGTCTCGTCCTGTTCACGGGCCGCCTGGCCGCCCACGCGGAGCTGGAGGAGGACCGCGTCCGCGCCGTCGACCGCGCGGTCGAGCTCGGTCGTGGTGGTGATGCGGCCGGGGTGGCCCTGGCGGGCGAAGATGCGGCGGGACAGGCCGCCTACCAGGGCCAGGCGGTCCTCGGCCGGGTCCATCAGGACCAGTGCCTCGATGGGCAGGGTGTCCCTCAGGCGGGCGAAGCCGTCCACGAGTTCGGGGGTGTAGGTCGAGCCTCCGCCGACCACGGTGAGTTTCACTGAGGGGTACCTTGCTTCCATGTGACCGGGACGACGACCATCGGCCGGGGGTTGGGGGGTTGCCCCCGGGGAGATGCTGCATGTGCGTCTAACCCTTTACTCCGGTGAGCGTGACACCCTCTACGAACGCCTTCTGGGCGAAGAAGAACACGAGGATCACGGGGGCCATGACCAGAACGGTGGCGGCCATGGTGAGGTTCCAGTCGGTGTGGTGGGCGCCCTTGAACGACTCCAGGCCGTAGGAGAGCGTCCAGGCGCCCGGGTTCTCCGAGGCGTAGATCTGGGGTCCGAAGTAGTCGTTCCACGCGTAGAAGAACTGGAAGAGCGCCACTGCGGCGATGCCCGGTCTGGCCATCGGGAGGACGACCTTGAGCAGGGTGCGCAGGTCGCCGCAGCCGTCGACCCTCGCCGCGTCCAGGTACTCGTCGGGGATCGTGGTGAGGAACTGGCGCAGCAGGAAGATCGAGAACGCGTCGCCGAACGCCATGGGGATGATCAGCGGCCAGAGCGTGCCGGACAGGTCCAGCTGCTTCGCCCAGAACAGGTACATCGGGATGATGATGACCTGCGGCGGCAGCATCATCATCGAGATGACCAGCATCAGGGCCAGGTTGCGGCCCCGGAAGCGGAACTTGGCCAGGGCGTAGGCCACCGGGATCGAGGAGATCACCGTGAGGGCCGTGCCCAGGAACGCGTAGACCAGGGTGTTCTTCCACCACGTCAGGAAGCCGGGGGTGTCGAAGACCTTGGCGTAGTTGCCCCACTCCCAGGTGTGCGGGATCAGGTCGCGGCTGAGGGCCTGGGTGTCGCTCATGAGCGAGGTGAGGAAGACGAAGACGAAGGGGAGGGTGAAGAAGAGGGCCGTGGCGACGCCCAGGGAGTGGATCGCGATCCACTCCAGCAACGCCCGTCGGTGGGCCGTGCGTTCCGCGGGGGAAGGCGGTGCCTTCAGCTCCAGGGGTCTGTCGAGCAGTTGCGTCATCGGTCACCTGCGTTGATCAGGCCGCCCTTGCGGCGCATCAGGAGTGCGGTGAAGGCCATGGAGAGGGCGAAGAGGACCAGGGCCACCACACAGGCGGAGCCGTAGTCGAAGCGCTGGAAGCCCAGGTTGTAGACGAGTTGGGGGAGGGTGAGCGTGGACTTGTCCGGGTAGCCGGGCTCGAAAAGCGTGCCCGCGCCCTGGATCACGCCCGAGGCGACCTTTCCGGCGATCAGCGGCTGTGTGTAGTACTGCATCGTCTGGATCACGCCGGTGACGACCGCGAACATGACGATCGGCGAGATGTTCGGAAGCGTGACGTAGCGGAAGCGCTGCCAGGGCGTCGCGCCGTCCAGTTCGGCCGCCTCGTACTGCTCCTTCGGTACGTCGAGCAGTGCCGCCATGAAGATGACCATGAGGTCGCCGATGCCCCACAGGGCCAGCAGGGTGAGGGCCGGCTTCGACCAGGTGGGGTCGTTGAACCAGCCGGGGGTGGGGAGTCCGATGCTGCCCAGGAGGGAGTTGACGGGGCCCGTGCCGGGGTTGAGGAGGAAGGCGAAGGCCATCGTCGCCGCCACCGGTGGGGCGAGGTACGGCAGGTAGAAGAGGGTGCGGAAGACGCCCGTCCCGGTCTTGATCTTGGTGATCAGCAGGCCCACGCCGAGGCCGAAGGCGACCCGGAGCGTGACCATGATGGCGACCAGCCACAGGGTGTTGCGCAGGGCGGGCCAGAACATGGGGTAGTGCGCGAAGACGTACGTCCAGTTCTTCGTGCCCGTCCAGGACGGCGGCTTGAAGCCGTCGTAGTGCATGAAGGAGAAGTAGACGGTGGAGAGCAGGGGGTAGGCGAAGAAGACCGTGAAGCCGATCAGCCAGGGGGAGAGGAAGGCGAGGGTGCGGAGCGTCGAGCGGCGGTGTTTCGCGCGCAAGGTGTAGGTGCTCATGGGCTACTTCGCCTGCGCGATGTCCGTGTCGATCTGCGCGGCCGCCTTCTTCAGGCCCGCCTTGAGATCGGTCGCCTTGCCGCTTTCGTAGGCGTAGCCGAACTCCTGCACCGTGGTGAGGTAGACGCCGCCGTTGACGGATGCGGGGGCGGTGGTGGAGTTCGGGTTGGCGGCGATCTCCAGGAACGTCTTGAAGCGCGGGTCGTACTTCAGCTTCGGGGACTTCAGGGCTGCCAGGGTCGACGGGACGTTGTGGATGGCGTTGGAGAAGTTCACCACCGCGTCCGTGTTCGTGGTCATGTACTTCACCAGCTCCCAGGCCGCGTTCTGCTTCTTGCTGGTCGCCGCGATACCGGCGATGGTGCCGGTGATGTAGCCCTTGCCGTACTGGTCGGCCTGGTCGTCGGGGACGGGCAGCGGGGCCACGCCGATGTCGAACTTCGGCTTGGTGTCCAGGGCCATGCCCAGCCGCCACTCGCCGTCGAGCTGCATGGCGACCTGGCCGGTGTGGAAGGGGTGCTTGGGGCCCCACTCGTCGCCGAGCTCGGAGCGGTAGGTCTCCAGCTTGCGGAAGCCGCCGAGTTCGTCGACCAGCTTCTTCTGGACCGTGAACGCGGCCTCGAAAGCCGGGTCCTTGCCGACGTTCGACTTGCCGTCCTTGTCGAAGTACGTGGGGGAGAACTGGCCGAGGTAGTGCTCGGTGGTGCTCTCCCAGCCGTGGTAGTTCGGCATGAAACCGAGCTGCTTGTAGCTGTCGCCCTGGGCGATCGTCAGCTTCTTCGCGACCCGCTCGAACTCGGACCAGGTCTTCGGCGGGCTGGTGATGCCGGCCTTCTCGAACGCCGTCTTGTTGTAGTAGAGGCCGTACGCGTCGCCGAGAAGGGGGACCGCGCAGCGGTTCCCGTCGAACTGGGTGTACTCGTTCATCGCCTTCGGGAAGGTCTTCTCCGGGTCGACGCCGGACTTCTCGAAGAACGGGTTCAGGTCCACCAGGGCGCCGGAGGAACAGAACCTTCCGACGCTGTTCGTGGTGAAGGACGAGATCACGTCCGGTGCCTTGGCGCCGCCGGTGCGCAGGGCCTGGTTCATCTTGTCGTCGGTCATGTTGCCGACGACATCGACGTGGATGTTGGGGTGCGTCTTCTCGAAGCCGGCGACCAGGGACTGGACGGCCTTGACCTCGCCCGGCGCGCTCCAGGCGTGCCAGAAGTTGATGGTCGTGTCCTTCGAGGCGTCGTCGCTCGCGGCGGCGTCCGACTGGCCGGTGCACGCGGTGGTGAGGAGGGCGAGGGAGGCGGAGGCGGCGAGCGCGATGGCTGTTTTTCTGGATATTCCGGGCATGGCGAAGCTCCCTGAGGTACGGGGGAAGGGGGAGGAAGGAGAAGGGAACGCAGGGAGGGGGGTGGGGTCAGCGGGAGGTGTCGAAGACCTCGTCGCGCGTCGACGCGAGCGCGCTCTCCAGTGCGCCGCGCAGCACGGGATGTTCACGGACGTCGCCCACGACCAGGCGGGGGCGTGACGCGGCCAGTTCTTCCAGCTCGGCCTGGACGAGGGCGCGCAGGGTCTCGCCGCCCGAGGTCAGCGACGCGCCGCTCAGCACGACGAGCTCGGGGTCGAGGACCGAGACGAGGGAGGCCAGACCGGTGGCCAGCCGGGTCGCGTAGGTCTGGAGGAGACGGCGGTGAGGATCGTCGTCGGCCTCCGCCGCCCGGGCCACCAGTTCCGCCGCGGTCTCGGCGTACGGCCCTTGCGGGATGTCCTCGATGCCGAGTTCGCGGGCCAGCCTGGGGACGGCCTGGGAGCCGGCCAGTTCCTGGTAGCCGCCGCTGTTGGCCTTGGTGACCTGGCGGACCAGGGGGGTACCGGGCACCGGCAGGAAGCCGACCTCGCCGGCGCCGCCGCTCCAGCCGCGGTGCAGCCGGCCGCCGAGGACCAGGGCGGCGCCCAGGCCCTCCTGGTTCCACAGCAGCACGAAGTCCGCGTGGCCCCGGGCCGCGCCGAGCCGCTGTTCGGCGAGGGCGACCAGGTTGACGTCGTTCTCGTACTCGAACGGCATCGGCAGGGCGGCGGCGAGCTCGCCCAGGAGGGTGGGGGAGTGCCAGCCGGGTAGGTGGGAGGCGTAGCGCAGTCGGCCCGTGGTGGGGTCGAAGGCGCCGGGGGTGCCGATCACGAGGCGGTGGATGTCGCCCCGGGCGAGGCCCGCCGCCTTCACCGCGCCGTCCAGGGCGTCGGTGACCTGCTGGACGACCGGGGTGCCGGTGCGCCTGCCGGGGGTGGGCAGTTCGTGCCGGCCGACGGTGCGGCCGGTGATGTCGGAGACCGCGGCGAGTATCCGCTGCGGGGTGACGTCGAGCCCGGCGGCGTATCCGGCTGCCGGGTTGACCTCGTAGAGCTGGGCGTTCGGGCCCGGCCGGCCTTCGGTGGTGCCGGTGGCCAGGACGAGGCCCGCCGCCTCCAGGCGGGCCAGGAGCTGGGAGGCGGTCGGCTTGGACAGGCCGGTGAGCTTGCCGATCCGCGTACGGGACAGCTGTCCGTGTTCCAGCAGCAGGTCGAGGGCGGCCCGGTCGTTCATGGCGCGCAGGACGCGTGGGGTGCCCGGCGTACCGGCGGTTCCTGCCATGCGTGTCCACACCTGCCCTTCGGCTGCTCAGTTTTTCAGTGATCGCGGGGAGAAGTCCATCGAGGCCCTTCGGCCACTGTCGACCACTGTGGTGGCTACTGTTAGGAAAGTTTCCTATCGATGGAGAGGAAGCTAGACCCGGCACCCCCGGGAGTCAAGAGGGCATGAAGAACAAGAGGGCACGAAGAACAAGAGGGCATGAGGAAAGGGCGGCATCCGGCCGAGCCGGACGCCGCCCTTTCGGGAGGCTGCTACTTCGTCGTACTCGTCGGCGCCGCCGGCGCGAGCGGGGACGCCGCCGCCGACTGCGGAGACGTGGCGTTCGCGTACACCGATGGGGCGGCCATCCCCGCCGTCGGGTCGGCGAGTTGCTCCTCCGCCGCGGCCGTGGCGCCGCCGACGATCCGGATGCCCGCCGCGTCGAAGGCCCGCTTGATGCGCCAGCGCAGCTCCCGCTCCACGGTCAGGGACTTGCCGGGCATCGTCTTGGCCGAGACGCGCACGACCATGGAGTCCAGCAGGACGCTGTCCAGGCCGAGGACCTCGATCGGGCCCCACAGCAGCTCGTTCCAGGGCTCCTCGGCGCCCATCTTCTCGGCGACCTCGTCGAGCGTGGCCTTGACCTTGTCCAGGTCCTCACCGGAGTGGACCGTCACGTCGACATTGGCGGTGGCCCAGCCCTGGGAGAGGTTGCCGATGCGCTTGACCTCGCCGTTGCGGACGTACCAGATCTCGCCGCCGTCGCCGCGCAGCTTGGTCACGCGCAGGCCCACCTCGATCACCTCGCCGGAGGCGACGCCCGCGTCGATGGTGTCGCCGACGCCGTACTGGTCCTCAAGGATCATGAAGACGCCGGACAGGAAGTCCGTGACGAGGTTGCGGGCGCCGAAACCGATCGCGACACCGGCGACACCGGCCGAGGCCAGCAGCGGGGCGAGATTGATCTGGAAGGTGCCCAGGACCATCAGCGCGGCCGTGCCGATGATCACGAACGACGCCACCGAACGCAGCACCGAGCCGATGGCCTGCGAGCGCTGGCGGCGGCGCTCCACGTTGACCAGCAGCCCGCCGAGCGCGCTGCCGTCCAAGGACGGGACGGTGCGGTTCATGCGGTCTATCAGCTTGGTGATCGCCCGTCGTACGACGACCCTCAACACCACCGCTATCACCACGATGAGCAGGACCCGCAGGCCGATCGCGAGCCACGTCGACCAGTTCTGCTCGATCCAGCCGGCGGCGTTCGTCGCGCTGTCGTGTGCGTCCTGCAGCGAGGGCACTCTCGGGCTCTGCGTATCCGAGGGGGTCGGCGACGGCGTAGGGTCGGCGGCCATCAGAACGGCGTCCGCGGGGGACATGGACACGGCGGGTACCTCCAGGTGCAGCGGTCTGCCCCGGTGGAGTGGTTCGGGGGTCTTCGGGGCGTCAAGGTCACGACTGGGTCACCGAAGGGGCAGAACCACCACACTAACGGGGCATTGTGTGTGTTCCCTCGGAATGTGTGAAGGAGAGACCGTGCTCACCTGGGCTTGAACAGGTCATGATCTGGGGGATGAATCAGATGTGGTCGAAAACACTCCCAGCCCGTTACCGGGACATGGTGGCGCTTCCACCAGGCCTGAGGAGAGACTGACTACGAATCGTCCCGGCGCGAGCCACGCGCCGCCGGCGTCCAAGGAGGCATCCGTGCCGCATGTCCTGGTCCTCAACGCGTCGTACGAGCCGCTAGGTGTCGTACCGCTCCGCCGCGCGCTCGTCCTCGTCCTCGAGAACAAGGCCGTATGCCTCGAGGAGTCCGGCGCCTTTCTGCACAGCGCGACCGTCACAGTCCCCGCACCCAGCGTGGTCCGGCTCAAGCGATTCGTCCGGGTTCCCTATCGGGGGCCCGTTCCACTGACCCGCCGGGCACTGTTCGCCCGCGACGGGGGCCGGTGCATGTACTGCGGTGGTGTCGCAACCAGCGTCGACCACGTCATCCCGCGCAGCCGCGGAGGCAAACACGTCTGGGACAACGTGGTGGCGTCCTGCCGCCGCTGCAACCACGTGAAGGCCGACCGGCATCTCTTCGAGATCGGCTGGCGGCTGCGCCACAAACCCGCCCCGCCCTCCGGTCTCGCCTGGCGCATCATCGGGACCGGGCACAGGGACCCGCGCTGGATGCCTTACTTGCAGCCGTACGGCGCGGAGGACGCCATGGCCCGGATCGACGGCATTCCTGCCTGACGACGATCCGGGCTTTCGTATTGCCGCGTGCGGCAGCACCGGCCGGCCCGGGGAACCCCCCGTTCCCCCGGGCCGGCCCGTCATGAGGTGCGGCCCTACACGTACCGCAGCTCCCCCGGGCGCACCGTGCGGCGCAGCAGCGGCAGTGAGGTGGCCGCGGCCAGCAGGCAGGCGGCGTAGACGGCGAGGGGCACCAGGGAGGTCGCCCAGGGCACCGGACGGCCGGCGAGCAGGGCGTACCAGGTGCCGATGGCCAGGCCGCCCAGGCCCGCGAGCAGCACCGCGGGAGCCAGTGGCAGCGCGGTCTCCAGCAGCAGCGCCCGGCCCAGCGCCGCGCGCGGCACCCCGGCAGCCGCCTGGGCGGCGAGGCCGCGCCGGCGGGTGGCCAGGGACTCGGCGGTGCCGACGGCGAGCCCGGACAGCGTGATCGCCAAGGCGACCGCGATGGCGGCGCCGGTGAGGTCGAGGCCGGTGGTGTAGTACGTCACGGACTCGCCGAGGTACTTGTCGGTGCGCACCACGTCCCCCAGCACCTGCCGGATGCCCATGAAGCCGGTGCCGACGACCGTCACCAGCAGCACCGCCGCATGCGTACGGGCGGCCGACCAGGGGTCGTCGCGCAGCCGTTCGGCGGCGATCAGCGTCGCGGCCGACCGAGCCCGGGCCGCGAGCATCCGCCCGGTCGCCTTCGCGGCCGCCCCGGAGAGCCACACAGCGCCCGCCCCGACCGCGAGGACCGCGCCCGCCGTCATCAGCGGCGGCCCGCCGTACGGCCGGTTGGGGGCGGTTGTGGGGGCGGTGGTCACGGCCAGCAGTGCCAGCACCCCGACGAGCAGGATGCCGCCCAGGAACAGCAGCCCCGGCCCCCGTCCGGAGCGCGGTCCGACCCGGCGCACCCAGCCGAGCGGCGAGGCCACCACCCGGCGCAGCGCCAGCGCGCCCGCCGCCGCTCCCAGCAGCGGTACGGCGGCGGCGACCAGGGTGATCCCCGCCCAGGCCAGGGCGGTCGGCCGGTCCCACAGGCGCAGCAGGAGCAGCACCGAGAAGACGGTGGCGACGGCCGAGCCCAGCAGACAGGCGAGCCCGGTCTCCAGCGCGGCGATCCGCCGCACCTGCCAGGGCGTCGCCCCGGCCAGCCGCAGCCCGGCCAGCCGCCGGTCGCGGTGCACCGCCCCGATCCGGGCGCACTGGCCGAGGAACCCGAGCACCGGCACGAGCAGGAGCAGCAGGCTGACGATCACGCCGGACCGTGTACCGGGCTGGTCCAGCAGGCCGGCGGCGTAGGGCACGTCGTGGTAGCCCCGCAGTGACGCCAGGGCGACGGCGGCGAGGGCGAAGCCCGTCGCGAGCGCCGCGCCGGTCGCGGTGAGGGTGACCCGCCACCACTCCCCGCGGTCGGAGCCGCGCGTGAGCTCCCAGGCGAGGCGCAGATCGGCACGCAGGGAGTGCACGGAGCGCAGGAAGTGCGGGGCGTGCGGGGCGTGCGGGGAGCGCGGCGAGTGTGAGGATCGCCTGGGTCGAGGGGAGTTCACGCCGTCACCCCCGCCGCCGCCACGCTGCCGTCCCGCAACTGCACTTCCCGGTCCGCGTACGCCGCCACCTGGGCGTCATGGGTGATCAGCAGGACCGCCGTGCCCGACTCGCGGGCCGTGTGCACCAGGGCCGTCATGACCTGCTCGCCCGCGAGGGAGTCCAGCGCGCCCGTCGGTTCGTCGGCGAAGACCACCCTCGGGCCGGTGACCAGGGCCCGGGCCAGTGCGGCCCGCTGGGCCTGGCCGCCGCTGAGCTCGCCCGGTCGCAGGTCCTGCTGACCGCGCACCCCGAACCGCTCCAGCCACTCACCGGCCAGGTCCCGTGCGCGAGCGCGGTCGGTGCCGGCCAGCAGCAGCGGCAGGGCGGCGTTGTCCAGGACCGTCAGCTCGGGGATGAGCTGCCCGAACTGGAACACCACACCGAACTCGGTGCGGCGCAGCTCGCTCAGCCGCTTCTCGGACAGGTCGTCGAAGCTCCGGCCGTCGTAGGTCACCGAGCCCTCGTCCGGGCGGACGATCCCGGCGAGGCAGTGCAGCAGCGTCGACTTCCCGCTGCCGCTCGCGCCGGTCACGGCGAGGATCTCGCCGGGGCGCAGTTCGACCGACGCGCCGCGCAGGGCGGGTGTCCTGCCGTGCGCCTTGGTGAGGCCACGGGCCGTGAGAAGAGGCACGGGTCTGCTCATACTGCGTCGACCTCCGCGGTCAGGGTGGTGAGCCGGGCCGCCGTGGTGGTCATCCAGCGGAGGTCGGCGTCGAGGTGGTTGACGGCGTAGTCCGCCGAGAGCACGGTCGCCAGGTCGGAGCCCTTGGCGGCCTTGAGCGCCGTGAGTTCGCGCATCCGCTCCATGTGGGCGGCGCGCTGGGCGCTCAGATAGCCGGCCGGGTCGCCGCCCGAGAGGATCGCGACGACGACCTTGGCGAAGATCTCGTTGGCCACGAAGGGGGCGGGCGGTGCGATCTCACCGGCCCAGCGGGACAGCTCGCGCGTCCCGTCCTCGGTCGCGCGGTACATCGTCCGCTCCGGGCCGCCGTCCGAGTCGGTGCCCTCGACCTCTGCGAGGCCGTCCCGGACGAGGCGCTGGAGGGTCGTGTACACCTGCCCGTAGGCCAACGGGCGGGCCTGCGGGAAGCGGTCGTCATGGCGTCGCTTGAGGTCGTAGCCGTGGCTCGGACCCGATGCGAGCAGGCCCAGCAGGATGTGGCGGGTGCTCATGCCGATCATTATGTACCGAGTACATGTACTGAGTGAATAGTGATCGCCGAAAGAATTGCGGGAAACGGTGCGCGAACACTGCGCGACGCACCCGCGCGGCTGCTCACTCCGTGATGGCGTACGCCTCCGCCGACCACAGCGAATACCCGAACCGCGTGGCCCGCTTCTCGCCCTGCACCCGCAGGAAACGCACGTCCCGCTCGTCCACGCGAACGCTCTCCCGGCCGCCCCGGCTGTCCCGGACCGTCGCCGCCGTGCGCCAGCGGCGGCCGTCCGCCGACACCTGGACGCGGTACGCCGAGGGGTGGGCGTCCTGCCAGCGCAGCACGACCTGCCCAAGGCGCGCCGGGCGGGGCAGCTCGACCTGCCACCAGGCGCCGTCGTCGACGGGGGACGACCAGCGCGTGTCCGGGTCGCCGTCGTTCGCCGCCGACGCCGGGAAGTCGGGCGTCTCGTCGCCCGATGAACGCGCCGTGCCGGTGCGGGCCAGGTCTGGGCCGCCGGTGGGCGGGACGGCGCGGACGGTGAGCGTGCGGGTCGCCCCCGCGAAGCCCAGCCGGATGTCGTACGACCGCATCGGCGTGCCGCGCTCCACGGTCACCTCGACGGGGACCGCCGCCCGCGTGCCGCGCTCCACGGTCAGCTCGCCCTTCGGCACCCGGACCCGCACGCCCTCGGGCGCCTCGACGGTGAGCCTGCCGCGGGCGTCGGCGGGCCGCAGCGAGCTGAGCCCGGCCGTCAGCCGCAGGGCCCGGCCGGTCTCGGCGTCCACCTCGTCACGCTCCAGCTCCAGGGAGGCGGCGGGGGAGTCCTTGAACCAGGGGACGAGGTGGCGCACCCGGGCCGGAGCGGGTCCCGCGACCCGTACGGCGTCCACGGGGGAGTCGACCCGCGCCGCGCCCGCGCCCGGACCGGCGCTCCCGTCGGCGTCCTCGCCCCGCACCCGCACCTCGGTCGCGCCCGACCCCGACAGCCGGCCGACCGGCCGCCAGCCGCGGCCGGGGACGTGTGCCTCGACCGCGCCCTCGGTGCCGGGGTCGGTGAGGACCGTCACGGCGGTCAGCGGGCGGGGCCGGGGGAAGCGCAGGGTGCGGTCGTCCGAGGGGCCGCCGGGGTTGCGGGGCGGCTCGTGGTCGATGCCCGCCCAGGACGCGTACGCCTTCTGCGCCCGCCGCAGGAAGGGGTCCAGGACGTCCGTGCCGACCTCGGCCCGCGCCGACTCCAGCCCGGCCCGCAGGGTGCCCAGCCTCCGGTATGCCGTCCAGGCCGCCGCCGTGTCCCCGGCGCGCTGCGCGTCCAGCATGTCGAGCGCGGCCGTGCCCGCCTCGCCGTAGCGGGCCAGCTGCTCCGACCAGGGGGCGACCTCGGAGGCGAGGGCGGTGTCCGAGAGCCGCCGGGGCAGCTCGCGCAGCACGGTGAAGGCCTCGCGCAGCCGCCTCGCGGCGTCGCCGCCCGGCGTACGGTCCCGCCAGTACGCCTCGGTCAGCGGGCGCAGATACGCCGACTCCTCGTCGTCCAGCACCGACGACGCGTCGTTCCCGGCGAGCGCCGCCAGGGCCTGCTCGCGGCGCCGGTCCCCGCCCGCCAGGTCGGCGATGGCGGCCCGCCAGGACTCGCCGGGGCTGTAGGAGCGCGGGTTCCAGGCGTAGTCGGCGGCGGTGAACAGCGGGATGCGGGACGCCTCCGGCTGCTGCATCGCGTTGGCGAGCAGGGCGGCGGAGCCGGTGGCGACGGCGGGCTCACGGCCCTGGTAGGGGCCGAGGAAGATACGGCCGGGGTCGTAGTCGTTGACCGGGTAGTTGTCCATCGTGACCAGCGGGTGCCCGAGCGCCTCCCGCGCGTCGGCCAGCTCCCCGCCCGTGATGGTGCGGGGCACCACCCCGACGCCCGTCCACGCCACCTCGACGCGTTTGTCCAGCTCGCTCGCCAGCGCCCGCCGGTAGTCGGTCGTGCCGTCCTCGTAGTACTCGGTCGGCATCAGGGACAGCCCGGCGGCGCCCGGGTGCCGCTCCGCCAGGTGCCGGGCCACCGCGTTCGCCACCCGGGACTGGGCCCGCGCCGCCGCCCGCGGGCCGGAGCCGAACCGGTCGGCGTCCGCGTCGCAGTGCCACTCGCTGTAGCTGACGTCCTGGAACTGGAGCTGGAAGGCCCGGAAGCCCAGCGCCCACATCGCGTCGATCTTGCGCGTCAGCGCCCGTACGTCGTCGTCCGACGCGAAACACATCGCCTGACCCGGGGCCACCGCCCAGCCGAGCTGCACATGGTTGCCGCGCGCCCGCTCGGCCAGCTCCCGGAAGTCGGCCCGCTGCTTCGCCGGATACGGCTCCCGCCAGCGGGCCTGCCGGTAGAGATCGTCGCCGGGGGCGTACAGGTAACGGTTCTGCTTGGTACGGCCCATGAAGCCGACCTGCGCCATCCGCTGCCGGTGCGTCCACGCGGTGCCGTAGAAACCCTCGGTGATGCCGCGTACGGCGGTGCCCGGCCAGTCGCGTACGACGGCCGCCGCGATCGTGCCGTCGGGACGCAGCAACTGCCGCAGCGTCTGTACCGCGTGGAACAGTCCGTCCTCGCCCGTTCCGGTGAGGGAGACGGCGCCAGGGCCGACGGTCAGTTCGTAGCCCCCGGAGGGGAGGGCGCGGCGGTCGTTCCGCCGGACGGGCTCCGTGGCCGCCCGCACGACGAGGGCGCCGGGCGCGGCCGTATCCGTGACGCGGCGGGCCCCGGCCTGCCGCAGCAGCGTGCGCAGGGCCTCGACGGCGTAGGGGTCCGCCGACGGGCCGGTGAGCAGCGCGACCTCGTCGGTGACCGTGACCGGGGCGCCGTTCGCGCGCAGCGACTGCGGGCGCGGCCAGACGGAGAGGTCCGGTCCGGCCGCGTCGGGAGCCGGCGTCGCGGCCTTGCCGGGGGCGGGCGGAGCGGCCACCGCGGCGGGCGGGGCGCCGAGGCTCCCGGCGACGACGGCGACCGCGAGGGCGACTGCCCGCTTCCCACGCCGCAGTCCCACAGGCCCCCTCCAGATGTGTCCGGCGATGCGTCCGACAGATGTGTCCGACTGATGTGTCCGACCGGGACGACGAGCCCACCACCCGCTCGGTGAAGGTGTCAACGAGAGTGGCCGTTGTGACCGATTTACCGGAATCTTGACAGAGTGGAGGAGAGTGGAATGTGAGCAGGAGCACGATGTTCGGCCTGGGACGTCTGCCATCGCGTCGACTGGGTAGGGCTGCGATAGCCATCGAAAGTTGAACCCGACAAGATCGATCAGGAGGCCCCCGTGGCTGCGATGACTTTCCTTCCGCTCCCGGCCCCGTCCAAACCCGTGGCGGACACGTCCGCCGACCTCGACCCCCACTACGACGATCCGCGCTACGAAGACCCCCACTACTGCGTCTTCAGCTCCGAGAACACCTGCGCCGAGCCCCCGCTCACCAGCGAGCCCCCGCTCCCCGACGCCGAGCCCCTCACCAGCGAGCCGCCGCTCGCCGAATCCGCCCCGCTGACCAGCGAGCCCTCCGCCTTCCTCACGGACTTCTCAGGGATCTAGAGGCCCAGATGACCGCACCGCGGCCGGCCGAACCGCCTTCCGAGGACCTGTCCCGCCTCGCCGCACTGCACGGCGTCGCCACCTCGTACAGCCCGTCCCCGGACCGTACGGTCGCCGCCTCGGCCACCGCGGTCACCCTGACCCTGGCCGCTCTCGGCGTGGACGCGAGCACGCCCGGCGCCGTCCGCGCCGCGCTCGCCGCCCGGGAGCGGGAACAGGCCGCACGACTGCTGCCGCCCACGGTGGCCGGCTGGGGCGCGAGCCCCCCGGCCGCCCTGGCCGCCCTCCCCGAGGGCACCCGGCTGCGCATCGAGACCGAGCAGGGCGAGACCCGCGCCTCGGCCGAGCAGCTCCCGCCCGGCGTCCACCGGCTGACCGCCACCGCCCCCGACGGCCGCGCCGCCGACGCCCATCTGATCATCGCCCCGGCCCGCCTGCCCACGCCGCCGGGACGCTCGTACGGACTGCTGGTCCAGCTCTACTCCCTCCTGTCCCGCCGCTCCTGGGGCATGGGCGACCTCGGCGACCTCGGCGAGCTGGCCGGCTGGGCCGGGCGGTCGCTCGGCTCCGGGTTCGTCCAGGTCAACCCGCTGCACGCGGCCGTGCCCGGCGCCCCCACCGATCCCTCCCCGTACCGCCCCTCCTCGCGCCGCTTCCCCGACCCCGTCCACCTGCGGATCGAGGACATCCCCGAGGCCGCGTACGTCGAGGACCCGACGCGGCTGCGCGCGCTGCTGGAGAGATCCGGCCGGCTGCGCGAAGCGGTGCTGGAGAAGGGCGCCCTGATCGACCGGGACGCCGTGTGGGAGCTCAAGCGGGAGGCGCTCGAGCTGCTGTGCGAGGTGCCGCTCGGCCCCGGCAGACGCGCCGCCTACTGCGACTTCCTCGCCGAGCAGGGCCAGGCCCTGGAGGACCACGCCACCTGGTGCGCGCTCGCCGAGGTGCACGGCCCGGACTGGCACCGCTGGCCGACCGGCCTGCGCGACCCCCGCTCGGCCGACACGGTCCGCGCCCGGGGCGGCCTCATGGACCGGGTGGACTTCTGGTCCCGGCTCGCCTGGCTCACCGACACCCAGCTGACCGCGGCGCAGCGCGCCGGCCGTGAGGCCGGGATGCCGGTCGGGATCGTGCACGACCTCGCGGTCGGCGTCCACCCCGGCGGCGCCGACGCCTGGGCCCAGCAGGACCACTTCGCCGCCGGCATGTCGGTGGGCGCGCCCCCGGACGCCTTCAACGCGCGCGGCCAGGACTGGGGCCTGCCGCCCTGGCGTCCCGACCGCCTCGCCGACTCGGGCTACGCCCCTTTCCGCGAGCTGCTCCGCGCCCTGTTCCGGTACGCCGGAGCGCTGCGCATCGACCACGTCATGGGCCTGTTCCGGCTGTGGTGGGTCCCCCAGGGCCACCCGCCCACCGAGGGCACCTACGTCCGCTACGACGCCGAGGCCATGCTCGCCGTCCTCGTCCTGGAGGCCTCCCGGGCCGGGGCGCCGGTGATCGGCGAGGATCTGGGCACAGTGGAACCCGGCGTCCGCGAGGCGCTGCGTGAGCGCGGGGTGCTCGGCACGTCCGTGCTGTGGTTCGAACGCGACTGGGACGGCGACGGCCGCCCCCTGCCCCCCGACGGCTGGCGCGCCGACTGTCTGGCCACCGCCACCACCCACGATCTGCCCTCCACGGCCGCCCGCCTCACCGGCGAGCACGTCGAGCTCCGCGACAGCCTCGGCCTGCTGGCGCGCCCGCTCGAGGAGGAGCGCGCCGAGGCCGCCGCCGACACCGGCGAGTGGCTGTCCCTGCTCGCCCGCCTCGGCCTGCTGCACGGCACCGGAGGCGGCACCGACACCTCCTCGGAGGAGGCCGAGGTCCAGGCCGTCCACCGCTTCCTGCTGCGCACCCCGGCCCGCATGGTCGGCGTCTGGCTCCCCGACGGGGTCGGCGATCGCCGCCCGCAGAACCTCCCGGGCACGTGGGACCAGTACCCGAACTGGAGGCTGCCGATCGCGGACGCGGAGGGCCGCCCCGTGACGCTGGAGGAACTGGTGGCCTCGCCGCGGCTGCACGCGCTGATCGAGGTGTTGCGGGAAGCGCCCGGCCCGTCCGGCGGCTGAGGGGACTCTTACGGCACCCCGGGCGCGCGGCCTCAAGGGGCGTTGGATACTTTTGACACCGTGGACAAGAAGAACGCCCTGCGCGCCGGCGCCCTGGCAGCCGGTACGACGCTCATGATGCTGCTCATGTCGTCCCCCGCCTCCGCGCTCAGCCGCGACGACGGTGACGACCCCGGCCCGGGCCTGAGCGTCATCGAGACGCTGGGCCTCTTCGTCGTGGCCCCCATCGTGCTGTACCTGGTCATCCACGGTCTCGTGATGATCGGTGACAAGTCGCACCAGCGGAAGGACCCGACCAGCTCCAACATCGCCACCAAGTCCAAGGCCAAGGCCGAGACCGAGGCCAAGGTCTGATCAGGGGCGTCGTGGAGGGGCAGTCACCGCCCGGCTGACCCCTCCGCCCCCGCAAGCAGTTCCCTCAGCAGGCCGGCCAGTTGGCCGGCCTGTTTCTCGTCGAGGCCGGACAGGGCCTCAGTCTGGACCGTCAGCCCCGCGACGGCCGCCTCGTCGATGAGGCGCAGTCCCTCCTCGGTGAGCGTCACCTGAAGGCCCCGCCGGTCATGCGGATCGGGGGAGCGGCGCAGGAACCCGGCCCGCTCCAGCTTGTCCAGGCGGCCGGTCATCCCGCCCGTGGTCAGCATGAGCGTCTCCGACAGCCGGCGCGGTGAGAGCGTGTAGGGCTCGCCGGAGCGGCGCAGGGTCGCCAGGACGTCGAACTCGCCGCGCGAGATCCCGAACCGCCCGTAGGTGTCCTCCAGGCGGTCGGCCATCGCGCGTGCGAGCCGGGAGACCCGGCCGAAGACCTCCATCGCCCGGGTGTCGAGCTCGGGCCGGACCGTCCCCCACTGGTCGATGATCGCGTCGACTGGATCCCTGCGCTGGCCGGGGCGTTCGTTCATGACACGAGTATCGGGCGCCGCTCGGTCACCCGCAAGAAAGTAGCTCGACGGGCAGTTGCTTGGGCAAAAGTCGCTTGACGGAAAGTTGCTTAGGGGTAAGCTACTTTCTGCCGACCTACTTCGAAGGGTGCCTCCCATGGCCTCCTCCCGCCCCGCGCTCATCGCCCTCACCGCCCTCGCCCCCGTCTCCTGGGGCACGACCTACGCGGTCACCACCGAGTTCCTCCCGGCCGACCGCCCCCTGTTCACCGGGCTGATGCGCGCCCTGCCCGCCGGACTGCTGCTACTCGCCCTCGCCCGGGTGCTGCCGCGCGGTGCCTGGTGGTGGAAGGCGGCGGTGCTCGGCGCGCTGAACATCGGCGCCTTCTTCCCGCTGCTGTTCCTCTCGGCCTACCGGCTGCCCGGCGGCATGGCGGCGGTCGTCGGCTCGGCCGGGCCGCTCTTCGTGGCCGGCCTCGCGGCGCTGCTGCTCGGGCAGCGGCCGACCCTGCGCACGCTGCTGACCGGGGCCGTGGCCGCGTTCGGCGTCAGCCTCGTCGTCCTGCGGGCGGCGGGAGCGCTGGACGCGCTCGGCCTGCTGGCGGCCCTGGCGGCGACCGTCTCCATGTCCGCCGGAACCGTCCTCACCAAGCGGTGGGGCCGCCCCGAGGGTGTCGGCCCGCTGGCCCTCACCGGCTGGCAGCTGACCGCGGGCGGCCTGCTCATCGCGCCGCTCGCCTTCCTGGTCGAGGGCGCGCCCCCGGCGCTGGACGCCCGGGCGGCCGGCGGCTACCTCTACCTCGCCGTGGCGAACACGGCGGTCGCGTACTGGCTCTGGTTCCGCGGCATCGGCCGCCTCACCGCCACCCAGGTCACCTTCCTCGGCCCGCTCTCCCCGCTGACCGCGGCCGTCGTCGGCTGGGCGGCGCTCGGGCAGGCGCTGACGGCGGTGCAACTGGTGGGCATGGGGCTGGCGTTCGGAGCGACGGTGGCGGGGCAGATCGGGGCTCGGGGCAGGGCGGCCCCGCGAACGTTCGGTTTCTCTGAGAAGAACGGTCGAAAAGACTCGATGGACGTGACGGACGGGGCGCTGCGACGGTGACGGTAGAGCCGCCGCGCTCACCGACCGGCGCACGAGGACAGCGAAGGGGCGCCCGGCAGACCGCCGGGCGCCCCACTGCTCGTGCGGACGGCTACGCGCCCGCCGCCGCGTCCGCCCGCTGGGCCCGCAGTGCGCGCTCCACGCCCGCACGCGACTCCGAGACCAGGCGCCTGAGGGCCGCGTTCGGTGCCGCGGCGGTCAGCCAGGTGTCGGTCCTGTCCAGGGTCTCCTGGGAGACCTGGACGGTCGGGTAGAGGCCGACGGCGATCTGCTGGGCCATCTCGTGGGAGCGGGACTCCCAGATGTCCTTGACGACCTCGAAGTACCGGTCCGCGTACGGGGCGAGCACCTCACGCTGGTCGGTCTGGACGAAACCGCCGATGACCGCCTCCTGCACGGCGTTCGGCAGCTTGTCGGAGTCGACGACCGACGCCCACGCCTCCGCCTTGGCCTCCTCGGTCGGGCGGGACGCCCGGGCCGTGGCGGCGTGCCGCTCACCGGCCGCCGTACGGTCACGGTCGTACTCGCTCGCGATCTCCGCCTCGTCGAACCGGCCGACCGCCGCGAGCCGCTGCACGAACGACCACCGCAGCTCCGTGTCGACGACCAGGCCCTCGACGGTCTGCGAGCCGTCCAGCAGCGCGTCCAGCACGTCCAGCTGCTCGGGCGTCCGGGCCGTCGCGGCGAACGCGCGCGCCCACGCCAGCTGGTGGTCGCTGCCCGGCGCCGCCGCCCGCAGGTGGGCCAGCGTCGCGTCGGTCCAGCGGGCCAGCAGCGCCTCGCGGGCGGCCGGGTCGGCGTACAGGTCGATCGCCAGCTTCACCTGACGCTGCAGCGACTGCACCACGCCGATGTCCGACTCCTTGCCGATGCCGGACAGCACCAGGGCCAGGTAGTCGCGGGTCGCGAGCTCCGCGTCGCGGGTCATGTCCCAGGCCGACGCCCAGCACAGGGCACGCGGCAGGGAGGACTCGAAGTCGCCGAGGTGCTCCGTGACGACCGCGAGGGACTGCTCGTCCAGGCGGACCTTCGCGTACGACAGGTCGTCGTCGTTGAGCAGGATCACGGCCGGACGGCGCTTGCCCACCAGCTGCGGCACGGCCGTCAGCTCGCCGTCCACGTCCAGCTCGACGCGCTCCTCGCGGACCAGCTTGCCGCTCTCGTCGTCCAGCTCGTAGAGGCCGACGGCGATCCGGTGCGGGCGCAGCGTCGGCTCGCCCTTGGCGCCCGCGGGCAGGGCCGGGGCCTCCTGGCGGATCGCGAAGGACGTGACGACGCCGTCGGCGTCCGTCTCGATCTCCGGGCGCAGGACGTTGATGCCGGCCGTCTGCAGCCAGGCCTTCGACCACGACTTCAGATCACGCCCCGAGGTCTCCTCCAGAGCGCCCAGCAGGTCGGACAGGCGCGTGTTGCCGAACGCGTGCGCCTTGAAGTACGCCTGCACGCCCCGGAAGAACTCGTCCTCACCGACGTACGCGACGAGCTGCTTCAGAACGGAAGCCCCCTTCGCGTAGGTGATGCCGTCGAAGTTGACGAGCACATCGTCCAGGTCGTTGATCTCGGCCATGATCGGGTGCGTCGACGGCAGCTGGTCCTGGCGGTACGCCCACGTCTTCATGGAGTTGGCGAAGGTGGTCCAGGAGTGCGGCCAGCGCGACTCGGGGTGGGCCGCCTGGCAGGCGATCGACGTGTACGTGGCGAACGACTCGTTCAGCCACAGGTCGTTCCACCACTCCATCGTCACGAGGTCGCCGAACCACATGTGGGCCAGCTCGTGCAGGATGGTCTCCGCGCGCACCTCGTACGCCGCGTCCGTCACCTTCGACCGGAACACGTACTGGTCGCGGATGGTCACCGCGCCCGCGTTCTCCATCGCGCCCGCGTTGAACTCCGGCACGAACAGCTGGTCGTACTTCTCGAACGGGTACGTGTAGTCGAACTTCTCCTGGAACCACTCGAAGCCCTGCCGGGTCACCTCGAAGATGGCGTCCGAGTCGAGGTATTCGGCGAGCGAGGGACGGCAGTAGATGCCGAGCGGGACGGACTGGCCGTCCTTCTCGTACACGCTGTGCACGGAGTGGTACGGGCCGACGATCAGCGCAGTGATGTACGACGAGATGCGCGGCGTCGGCTCGAAGGCCCAGACGTTGTCCTGGGGCTCCGGAGTGGGCGAGTTGGAGATGACGGTCCAGCCCTCCGGCGCCTTCACGGTGAACTGGAAGGTCGCCTTGAGGTCCGGCTGCTCGAAGCTCGCGAACACCCGGCGGGCGTCCGGAACCTCGAACTGGGTGTAGAGGTAGGCCTGGTCGTCGACCGGGTCGACGAACCGGTGCAGGCCCTCACCGGTGTTGGTGTACGCGCAGTCGGCGACCACCCGGAGGATGTTGCGGCCCTGGAGCAGCCCGGGCAGGGCGATCCGGGAGTCTGCGAAGACCTCGGCGGGGTCGAGGGAGTCCCCGTTCAGGGTCACCTCGTGCACGGCGGGAGCCACCAGGTCGATGAACGACTCGGCGCCGTTCTCGGCGGTCACATCGAAGCGCACCGTGGTCACGGACCGGTAGGTGCCTCCCTCCTGCGCGCCGGAGAGATCGAGCTCGATCTCGTACGAGTCAACGGCGAGCAGCTGCGCCCGCTGCTGCGCCTCTTCGCGGGTCAGGTTTGTGCCAGGCACGCGGTCATCTCCTCGTTATGGGTGGGTTGCGCCATCTTTCCACGGCAGCCTGGCATCATTCGACGATCTGGGCGTCTCCTAGGGTTACCCCTCGGCAGACCGCTGTCCGGTGGGAACGCGAGGTCCGGAATCCGCCGGTGCCCCGGTCCCGCGCGCGCGAGCCTGATGAGTATGCAGACGACCCACAACGCACTGCCCATCGCCCCGCGCGCCCTGAAGGACCTCCGCACGACGGACGACGCGGGCCGCCCCACCACCCCGTTCACCGACACCGAGGGCGGCGCACCGCTCCGCTGCTGCCTGCGCCGCGCCGAACCGGGCGAACGCATCGCCCTGGCCTCGTACGCCCCGCTGCGCCGCTGGGCGTCGGAGCGGGGCGTCGACCCGGGCGCCTACGACGAACAGGGCCCGGTCTTCATCCACGCCGAGGAGTGCGGGGGGCCGGACACCGACGCCCTCCCCTTCACCAACAGCCACCGCACGGTCCGCCGCTACTCCGCCGAGGGCCGCATCCTGGGCGGCCGGCTGGTCACCGAGCCCGCAGCCGTCGACGAGGCCCTCACGGAAGCGTTCGACGACCCGGCCGTGGAACTCGTCCACGTCCGGGCCGTCGAGTACGGCTGCTTCCTCTACGAGGTGCGCAGGGATCAGGAGGTGCGCAGGGATCAGGAGGTGCGCAGGGACTAGCCCTTCAGCTCCTCGGCAACCAGCTCCGCGATCTGGATCGCGTTCAGGGCCGCGCCCTTGCGGAGGTTGTCGTTGGAGAGGAAGAGGGCCAGGCCGTTGTCCACCGTCTCGTCGCGGCGGATGCGGCCGACGTACGACGGGTCCTTGCCGGCCGCCTGGAGCGGGGTGGGGATGTCGGTGACGACGACGCCCGGGGCGTCCGCCAGCAGCTCCGTCGCCCGCTCGGGGGAGATCGGCCGGGCGAAGCGGGCGTTGACCTGGAGGGAGTGGCCGGAGAAGACCGGGACGCGCACGCAGGTGCCGGAGACCTTCAGCTCGGGGATCTCCAGGATCTTGCGGGACTCGTTGCGGAGCTTCTGCTCCTCGTCGGTCTCGTTCAGGCCGTCGTCGACGATGTTGCCCGCGAGCGGCAGCACGTTGAAGGCGATGGGGCGCTTGTAGACGCCCGGCTCGGGGAAGTCGACCGCTTCGCCGTCGTGGGTGAGCTGGTCGGCGTCGGCGACGACCTTCTGCGTCTGGCCGTGCAGCTCGGCCACGCCGGCGAGACCGGAGCCGGAGACCGCCTGGTACGTGGCGACGACCAGGGCCTCCAGGCCCGCCTCGTCGTGCAGCGGACGCAGGACCGGCATCGCGGCCATCGTCGTGCAGTTCGGGTTGGCGATGATGCCCTTGGGGCGGTCCTTGATCGCGTGCGGGTTCACCTCGGAGACGACCAGGGGCACCTCGGGGTGCTTGCGCCACGCGGAGGAGTTGTCGATCACGACGGGACCCTGGGAGGCGACCTTCTCGGCCAGCGCCTTGGAGGTGGCACCGCCCGCGGAGAACAGGACGATGTCCAGGCCGGTGTAGTCGGCGGTCGACGCGTCCTCCACCGTCACGCCGTCCAGCTCCGAGCCCGCCGAACGGGCCGAGGCGAACAGGCGCAGCTCGGTGACCGGGAAGTTCCGCTCCTTGAGGATCCTGCGCATGACCGTGCCCACCTGTCCGGTGGCTCCGACGATTCCGACCCTCACGGTGACTCCCTCTCCTGCGTCTCTTCACATGCTCGTTGCTTGGCCGAGGCTTTTCCATCATGCGGCCGACCACGGCCCATCTGTCCACTTCTTTCCCCGGGCTGTCCGGTGAGTGGGACGACGTGTCCCGCTCCTTGGTTGCGGACCTGCGGTGTCAACCGCTCTGAGCTGGAGAAATTCGTTCGACAGGGGGCGTGCGCCGTAAGCTCACCTGCCCCTCCCTCCCTCCGCCACACGGGAGTGTGACGTATACCTCTGCCGTTACCTCTGCCGTCCTGCCGGAAATCCCCCGGAGGACGACCGAACGTTCCGGGCCGGACCGGCGTCGTAGAAGAAACACGGCGAGGGGGTGGCTTGTGCTGCTGCGCGGAAGGGCCCGGCGGGGCCGGGAGACGCCGCAGGCCGGTGCCGGGGACGATCCGCAGAGTGCGGCTGATCCGCTGGACGCGGCGCAGGAACGGCGGGTGCGGGCGGTGCTCGCGCTGGGCGGGGTGCCGCAGGCGGACCTGCCGGACGGCGTGCAGCAGGTCCGGCTGCGGCTGCTGGAGCGGGCCGCGAGCGGGCGGGAGGCGCCGCGGGACGTCTCGGCGTGGGCGGCGGTCGTCGCCTCCAACCTGGCCATGGACTGGCACCGGGCCAAGCGCCGCCAGGAGCGGCTCGGGGAGCGGCTGGCCGCCCTGCGCCAGCCGGCGGCGCACCCTTCCGGCGAGGACACCAGCGTGCTGTCCGTCGCCGTCGCCCAGGGCCTGGACGAGCTGCCCGACGCCCAGCGCCAGGTCGTCGTCCTGCGCTTCTACGCCGACCTGCCGGTCCGGTCCATCGCCGAGCAGCTCGGCGTCCCGGAGGGCACGGTCAAGAGCAGGCTGCACACGGCGGTACGCGCCCTGCGCGCCCGCCTGCACGAGGACGAGGTGGTGTGACATGACCGCCCGGAACGAGAACAACGAGAACGGTGCCGCCCGGCGTGACGGCAGTGACGGCAGTGACGGTGGCGAGTACGAGGGAATGGACGCGTTGATGGCTGCGATCCTCGGCGACCCCGTGCCGGGGGAGGCCCGCCGGGACGCCGACTTCATGGCGGCCCACCGCGCGGCCGTGACGGACGTGGCCCTGCTGCGGGAGCAGCTCACGCTGCTCGGGGACACGCTGGCGCACGGCGACGAGGCCCTGCTGGAGGCCCGGGGGGAAGCGGCAGATCCGGCGGGGCGAACCGCGGCGGCAGGGCCGACAGCCGGCCCGCGGGCTGCCGCGCACGGTGCCGGGCCGGGGGCGGCCGCCGACTCGGCGGTGAGGGTGTTGCCTGTGCGGTCGCGGCCCAGCCGTCCCCGGCCTCTCTCCCTGGCCCTGCGCGGGCTCGTCGCCGCCGCGGCCGCCACTGTCGTCGTGGGCATGGGGTGGCTCGTCGTGCAGGGCGGGGCCGGGGCCGGGGACGACTCGGCGGGGAGTTCAGCCGCCGATTCCGCGGCGAGGCCGCAGGACGGTGGTGAGGACGCCGGCCTCAGCCACGCCGGGTATCTCGCCTGCGCCCGGCTCGTCGTCGAGGGCACCGTCGCCGAGGTCGAACCGGTCCCCGGCACCGGGCAGGACCGCGTCACCCTCGACGTGGAGCGCTCCTACAAGCCCGCCGAGGGGAAGGAGCGGGTCGTCTTCCCGATGGGCGAGGACGTCGACCCCCGACTGCGGCCGGGCGACCACGTCCTCGTCGGGATCACGGGCACCCAGGCCGAACCGGACATATGGAGCGTCGGGGAGAAGGACATCGCCCGCGAACGGGCCTGGATCACCGCCGCCCTGCCCGAGTCGCGCACGCTCCCCTGCCCGTAGGAGCCAATGAAGAAATGAAGAAGGGCGGGCGCCCGTACGGACGCCCGCCCCCAGAGACTGTCGGCCGGAGTTACGGCACGACCTTCTCGATCTTCACACTGCCCAGGCCCGCGACCGTGCCGCGCGCGTTGACCAGCTGGATCTGCCCGAAGAACTCACGCCCCTCGGGAGCGGCCGCCGCGGCGGTGACGCTGCCCGAGACCGTGGCCGACGCGCCCGTGCCGAGCTTCACCGGCGCCGAGCCGTCGACGCCGACGCTGCCGAGGGACGGGGAGAAGAACACGTCCTGGTAGTCGTAGGCGGTCGTGCCGGCCGGCACCGAGTAGCCGACGACCTCGACGGTGTACTTACCGGCGGCCGGGGAGGGGACGGAGACCGACTCCTCCGAGTCGCCGTCGGCGGAGCTGCCGACCTGCGTGCCGGCGGCGTCGTAGACCGCGAGGTCCAGGTCCGCGGCGTTGTCCGAGACACCGCCGATGGCGACGTCCAGGGACTTCGCGCCCGCGGGCACCTCGACCGTGGTGGTCTGCGTCTCACCCTGCTTGATCGACGGACGGGTCGTCTTCGCCGAGCCGAGCGGGCCGCCCACCAGCTTGCCGTCGAGCGCGGCGAAGCCGTTCGTCACCTTCCAGGAGGCGGCGGCCGGGGTGCCGACCTTCGCCTCGGGCACGGTCACGGTCTCCGGGTCGAAGGCCGCGCCGAGCACGGCGACATCCAGCTTGTACGGGTTGTCGAGCAGCGGCGACGTACGGCGCGACTCGACCTCGATCTCCCACACGCCCGGCTGCGGGTCCGCGTACGAACGCAGGTCGGGGCGGCAGGTGTTGGCCGGGTTGGCGTAGTTCGGGTAGCAGTTGATCGTCGACGTCGGGTCGGACGGGACGCCGTAGGGGTGGATCGAGATGAACCGGGTCTGGCTCTTGTCCTTCAGCCCGCTCATCGCGACCTCGAGCGTCTTCGCGCCCTCGGGCACGGTGACGTAGTAATGCCGCGAGCTGTTGCGCTGCACCGAGTCGGAGGCGGAGAAGGTGTACTTCAGCGGGGCCGAGACGACGACCGTGCTCAGGACCTGCTTGTCGATGCCCTCGGTCCTCGGGTCGTCGACCTCCAGGATCGCGCTCTTGATACCGGCGGACTTCGGCGCGGCCTGGACCTTGACGGTCACCGGCTGGTTCAGCGGCAGCTTCACCTCGTCGGAGCCGACGATACGGAACGTGCCGCCCGCGTTGTTCTCGAAGTGCAGCTCGTGCCGGATCGCCTTGTCTGCGCCGGACGTACGGGTGACGGTGACCTCGTAGGTCTTCTTCTGGCCGGCCTTCAGGCCGCCCTCACGGTCGTAGAGGCCCGTGCCGAAGCCGGGCGTCTTGAGCTTGTCGTCCATCGCGGTGTCGACCGGCGCCTTCACCGTGTAGGCGTGGGAGGTGGCGTCGTCGCGGATCGAGTCCCAGGCGTCCTCGATGTTCATGAGGCCCGCGCCCTCCTCGTACGCCTGCACACCCTTGATGTGGTCGGCGGTCGAGGTGAGGGCCGTGCGCAGGGTCGCCGGCGTGAGGTCGATCTTCTTCTGCTTCGCGGCGGACAGCAGCAGCGCGGCGGCACCGGCGGCCTGCGGGGAGGCCATCGAGGTGCCCTGGAGCATGCCGTAGCCGGCCGGCAGGGTGTAGCCCGACTCGGCGACCGGGGCGCCCGGCATCCAGGTCTGGATGGTGTTGATGGCGGCACCCGGGGCGATCAGGGTCGGGGTGAAGCCGCCGTCCTCACGCGGTCCGCGCGAGGAGAACGGCATCAGCGCGTACTTCTTCTCCACGACCGAGCCGTAGTTGGCGGCCCAGGTCTCCTTGGAGACGGACGCGCCGACCGAGATGACCTTGTCGGCCAGGGCAGGGTCGCCGATGGTGTTGGTGCCGGGGCCGGAGTTGCCCGCGGAGATCACCAGCTGGACGCCGTACTCGTCGATCAGGCGCGTGTACAGCTCGGCGCGCGCGTTGTTGCCGTCGTTCAGCGCCGGCAGGCCGCCGATGGACATGTTGACGATGTCGACGCCGCGCTTGGTGACGAGGTCGATCATGCCCTCGGTGAGCGCGACGTTGGTGCAGCCGCCCGACCAGGTGCAGGCGCGCGAGGAGACGAGCTTGGCACCCGGAGCCGCGCCGTCCATCTTTCCGCCGAACAGGCCGTTCGCGGCGGTGATGCCGGCGACATGCGTGCCGTGCTCGGACTCGATGACGCCGATGTTGACGAAGTCGGCCTTCGCGCCCGACGCGTTGACGACGACGTCCTTGCGGATCTCGATGACGAACGGCTGCCGCTCGGCGATGTCGGTCTTCGGGTCGTCGGTACCGAAGTACCCGACCTGGAAGCCGTCCTTGTACGGCTTCATCGCGGTGTCGTCACCGAAGTCGTTGTTGTTGTTCAGGTCGACGCGGACCGTGCCGGACGCCGCGTCGTACAGCACGCCCCAGGCGTCGGTGGTGTCGCCGTCCCGGTTGGCGTCGCCCGCAGCGTCGCCGCCGGTGGTGTACGACTCCAGGAAGGTGCTGACCCGGTAGGAGCCCGCCGGGGCCGTCCAGGTCTTCCCGCCGTAGGTGAAGCTGGGCCCGGACACCGAGGTCGTCATCGGGCGCCAGGTGCGGTCGTTGTCGACGACCGGGTCCGTCGCAGTCACCCAGTCGACGATCTTCCGCTCGCCGGTGGTGGTCTTCTGCAGCGCCGGGTGGCCGAGGTCCACGCCGGAGTCCAGGATGCCGATGGTGATGCCGCGGCCGTCGGCCTTCCGGTGGTCCTCGACGAAGTCGACCGCGCCCGTCTCGAAGGACGGGTTGTACGGGTTCTCCGCCGGAGTCTTCTTCCCGGGGGCCGGGTAGGTGCCCTTCGCGGCCTTGGCGCCCTTGGCGGTGTCCGCGCTCGGCGTCGGGTCGTCCAGCGGGATCTCCTCGCGCAGGTCGATGCCGTGCACGGAGGAGAGCTTGGCGGCGGCGGCGATGGCCGCGTCCGCCCGGGAGGTCGGGACGGTGGCGCGGACGTAGCCCAGCTTGTCGTCGGCCCGGCCCACCGTGCCGCCCTTGACCGCGTCCAGCTGCCCGGCGACCTGCTCGGTCTTCCCGGGCGCGGTGGCGATCATCATCGTGACGGACTTGTCGCCGTCGGCCTTGGCCTCCGCGAGGAGGTCAGCGTCGTCCGAACCGAGCTTGTCGGGCGCGGACTTGACGTCCAGGTCGGCGGGGGCGGAGGCGCCCGGGCCGTCGGCGGCGAAGGCCAGCGGGATCGGCCCGGCCGCGGAGAGCGCGGCGACGAGCCCGGCGGCCACGGCTATGCGCGCCACACGTCTCGGACCCGATATCGGGTCTCGCTGGGGGGTGAGGGTCATCGGCATCCCTTGTTGGTAAAGGAACGAGCGGGAACGACCAGGACCGATCGACCCTGGTCGCAACGGTCCGAACGCGAGCCCGGACGATCGCACAGCTTTGCGTAAGGGCGCGCTCTTTGGGGACTGTTGACCGAAACGAGATGGACGTATGGGGAAAACCCGCGATGCGTTTTGCGGGCATGAGTCCTGAAGACGGCGAAATCGGTTAACGTCCCGGAGTGCGAGAGAAGTTGAGGGTGGCGGCCTACGCCATATGCGTCCGTGACGGACAGATCTTGCTCGCCCGCTCACCCGCCCAGGACGGCACCCCCGAGTGGGTCCTGCCGGGCGGCGGCATG
Organism: Streptomyces sp. CA-179760; assembly: GCF_050937045.1. Classification (NCBI taxonomy): domain Bacteria; kingdom Bacillati; phylum Actinomycetota; class Actinomycetes; order Kitasatosporales; family Streptomycetaceae; genus Streptomyces; species Streptomyces sp. CA-179760. Next base: position 3,374,162 of record NZ_JBNJLZ010000001.1, on the reverse strand, counting down.
GAGCACGGCGAGGATCCCTACGACACCGTGCGACGGGAGGTGGAGGAGGAGACCGGGTACCGGATAGAAGTGACCGGACTGCTCGGCGTGGACTCCTCCCACCGCGTCTTCCGCGACGGCTTCGGACGCCCCGTCGACCATCACGGCGTCCGGTTCGTCTACGAGGGCCGCATCACCGGCGGCGAACTGCGCAACGAGGTGGGCGGCTCCACCGACCTCGCCGCCTGGCAGGACCTGGACGCGGTGCCCGGACTGGTCCGCATCGGGCTGGTCGACACGGCACTGCGACTGTGGCGGGAGCGCCCGGCCGGCGGACGGCTCGCCGAGGTCGCGGAAGGCGTGGAATAGGTGCAGTACCCCGGAAGATGAACGCCGAGTGACCGACTCCGGGCCGTTCCCGGAGCGGTCGTCGACGCGGAGGGTGGGCCAAGATCCACGTACGGTGATCGGCGCTGCCCGTTGCCGTCGCGTTTACGTACAGGTCATCCCCGGTGCCAACGATCCAGTGTGAGCGGGGTGTTCGTTCGACGAACGCCCCGCGACCACTGCCGACGCGTTCGTACTCGGGGAGAGAAGCGCATGTCGCGCACACGCTCAGTCGCAGGATCCGGCCAGGGCATCCACCGTCGTTCCGTCCTCGCCGCCGGCGGCGCGGTCGCCCTCTCCGCGGGCGTCGGCTACGCCCTGCGGCCCAGCGACAGCCAGGCCGCCACGGCAAAGGAGACGACCCAGGCCGTAGCCGCCTCCTCCCGCCAGGCACCGGCCGCGCCGCTGGCCCCCTACACCAAGGGCACCACCCTCGCCTCCGTCGCCACCCCGCGCGGCGGCGGCTCCGGATACCGGCGCCTGGGTGACGGGCCGGGCTGGCAGCGCGTCGTGCGCTCCGACCTGGCCGCGCCCAAGTCCGGCCGCGCCGGGCGCCGTACGCCGCTCGCGGCGTTCGTGCAGCTCACCGACCTGCACATCATCGACGCACAGCACCCGCTGCGCCTGGAGTACCTCCGCTCGGCCGACATCCACGCCTGGCGGCCGCACGAGGCGCTGACCGTGCAGGGCGCCATCGCGCTGGTCGAGCGGATCAACGCGCTCCGCGGCGCCCCCGTCACCGGCGCCCCGCTGCACTTCGCCATGACCACCGGCGACAACACGGACAACAACGCCAAGTCCGAGCTGGACTGGTACCTGAAGATCATGAGCGGCGGGCGCATCACACCCAACACCGGGGACCCACGCCAGTACGAGGGCGTCCAGAACAGCGGCCTCAAGCAGTACTGGCAGCCCGACGCCGCGGTCCGCGACAGCGACAAGCAGGCCGGCTTCCCGCAGCTCGACGGCTTCCTGAAGGCCGCCGTCAGAGAGGTCCGCAGCCCCGGCCTCAATCTGCCCTGGTACTCCACGGTCGGCAACCACGACTCCCTGCCGATGGGCTGCTACGCCTCGCACGGCGACTCCTACCTCACCGAACTCGCCGTCGGCGGCAAGAAGCTGATGGACGTGTCCGAGGCCGAGGCACAGCGGCTCCAGGCGCAGATCAAGGAGGCCCGGGACCCCCAGGGCGTCCGCTACCACGACTTCCTCAAGTCCCACGCCCGCTCCATGCGCTCGGTCACCCCGGACGAGAGCCGCGCCCCCTTCACCCAGGCCGAGTACCTCCAGGCGCACCTGGACCCGGCCCACCGCGGCATCGGCCCGGCCGGTCACGGCTACTCCTCCGCGAACCTGGACTCGGGCACCCAGTACTACGTCTTCCGCATCTCCGATGACGTCATCGGCATCAGCCTGGACACCACCGACGCGGGCGGCCACTACGAGGGCTCCCTCGGCACGGCCCAGATGAAGTGGCTGGAGAAGACCCTGCGGGAGAACAAGGACTCCCACGCGGTGATCTTCAGCCACCACACCAGCAAGACGATGACGAACCTCCGCGACGACCCGTCCCGGCCCGACGAGCGCCGGCACGACGGCCAGGAGGTCCTCGCCCTCCTCGGCGGCCACCGCAACGTGCTCGCCTGGGTGAACGGCCACATCCACAAGAACGTCGTCACCCCGCACTCGATGTCCGGCGGCGGCACCTTCTGGGAGATCTCCACCGCCTCCCACGTCGACTTCCCCAGCTGGCCCGGATCATCGAACTGACCGACAACAAGGACGGCACGATCTCCCTGTTCACCACGCTGGTGGAGTCCTCGGCCCCGCACCGCACGGACTTCTCCGACCTCTCCCAGACCGGCCTCGCCGCCCTCTACCGCGAGCTGTCCCTCAACGCCCCCGGCGCGAACCAGAACCTGGGCGGCGATCCCGAGGACCGCAACACCGAGCTGGTGCTGAAGAAGGGCTGATTCCCGCTCAACCGGCCCCGGGCCGGTCAACTCCGGGCCGCCGGCTCGTGGTCCCCCTCCCTGACACCGCTCGACGCTGACGGGGGTACGGGGACATGGCCATACGCACACGCACGATCTCGACGGCGGCGACCGCCGTGGCCCTGACGGCGGCCCTGGCCGCCCCGGCGCTCGCGGCTCCGTCCACCGGCGGGCATGACGCGACCCGGCAGGCGGTACGGGCCGCCGTCGCCGAGGGCGTCCCCGGGGTGACCGTGACGGTGCGGGAGAGGGACGGCGGCACCTGGGCGACCACCGCAGGAGTGGGCGATCTCAGGACGGGCGAGCCGCGCTCGACGCAGGACCACTACCGCATCGGCAGCGCGAGCAAGACGTTCATCGCCACCGTCATCCTGCAACTGGAGGCGGAGGGCGAACTCTCGCTCGACGACAAGGTGGAGAAGTGGTTACCGGGCCTGGTCCGGGGCAACGGCCACGACGGCCGGAAGATCACCCTGCGGCAACTCCTGAACCTCACCAGCGGCGTCTACGACCTGCTGGCCGACGAGACCTTCCAGCGGACCTACATGCTCAAGGAAGGTTTCTTCCGGCACCGGTTCGACAGGAAGACGCCACGGGAACTGGTCGCGATGGCCCTGACCAACCAGCGGGACTTCAAGCCGGGCACCTCGTGGAAGTACTCCAACACCAGCTACATCCTCGCCGCGATGGTGATCGAGAAGATCACGGGCCACCCGTACGGCGACGCGGTCGAGCAGCGCATCATCGAACCGCTGCAGCTGACGGCCACGTCCGTCCCGCGCACCCGGATCACCGTCCCCCAGCCCAGCAGCCGCGCCTACGGCAAGCTGGCGAAGACGGCGACCGGTCCGACCTACGACGTCACGGAGTTCCGGCCCTCCTTCGCCTACTCGGGCGAGATCATCTCCGACTCGGCCGACCTGAACACCTTCTTCTCGGCCCTGCTGCGCGGCGAAGTGCTCCAGCCCCGGCAGTTGGAGGAGATGAAGCGCACGGGCCCCACCACGAAGGAGAACGAGGGCTATGGCCTCGGCCTGCGTTCGTGGAAGCTGACCTGCGGCACGACCGTCTGGGGCCACGGCGGCGACATCCACGGCTCCTCCTCCATGGCCGTCACCACGAGCGACGGCCGCCACTCGCTGGCCGTGAACTTCAACGGGGACTGGGCGGGGGAGACCAAGGCCGTCGTGGAGGCGGAGTTCTGCGGCGACGGCTGAGCCGATCCTTTTCGAGCAGGCCAAAGACAAGGGAAACGGGGACATGAGGAGACACATACGTACGGCCCTGACGGCGGCGACGGCCGTGGCGCTCACGGCGGCGCTGGCCGCCCCGGCGCTGGCCGCCCCGGGCAAGGCACCCGGCGGCCATGACGCGACCCGGCAGGCGGTGGAGGCCGCGATCGCCGAAGGCGTCCCGGGCGTGACGGTGACCGTGCGGCGGGGGCACGGCACCTGGGCGGCCACGGCCGGCGTCGGCAACCTCAAGACGGGCAAGCCGCGTTCGACGGCGGACCACTACCGCGTCGCCAGCATCTCGAAGACGTTCGTCGCGACCGTCGTCCTGCAACTGGAGGCGGAGGGCAAGCTCTCGCTCGACGACACGGTGGAGAAGTGGCTGCCGGGCCTGGTCCGGGGCAACGGTCACGACGGCCGGAAGATCACGCTGCGCCAGCTCCTGAACCACACCAGCCGCGTCTACGACTACCTGGACGACACCGGTTTCCAGCAGAAGTACATGACCGCGGACGGCTTCATGAAGCATCGTTTCGATGAGGCGACACCCGAGGAGCTGCTCGCCTTCGCCATGGCGAACAAGCCGTATCCCGCGTCGGGGGTGTCGTTCAACTACTCCAACACCAACTACATCCTGGCCGCCCGGGTGATCGAGAAGGCCACGGGCAGCGACGACTACGGCGACGAGATCGACCGTCGGATCATCGCCCCGCTGGACCTGGACTCCACTTCGGTCCCCACCACCCGGGTCACCCTGCCCCGGCCCGGCAGCCGCGCCTACTCCAAGCTGGCCAGGACGGCCACGGGCCCGACGTACGACGTCACGGAGCTGAACCCGCGTCTGGCTTACGGCTCCGGCCAGATGGTCTCCAGCTCGGCCGACCTGAACCGCTTCTACTCGGCCCTGCTGCGCGGGCGACTGCTTCCGCCCGAGCAGCTGAAGGAGATGAAGACCACCGTGGCGTCCGGCGACCGCAGACGCTACGGCCTGGGACTCGCGGACCGTGAACTCAGCTGCGGCGTCCACGTCTGGGGCCACGACGGCGGCATCACCGGATCGAATTCCAGCGCGGTGACGACCGAGGACGGCCGGCACTCCCTGGCCGTCAACTACAACGGTGACTGGTCGGGGACCCCCGCGGCCGTCATCGAGGCGGAGTTCTGCGGCAAGTAGCGGTCGCTACGGCTTCTCTTCCCGGCCGACGTGGGCGAGGAACGCCGTCCACGCGGCCGGGGGAGGAGCAGGGCGGGGCCGGTGGGGGATTTGGAGTCGCGGATGGCTATGGAGGGGGAGGGGTGAGGTGGGCGGCTTCGAGGCAGTTCTGGCCGGTGCCGTCGCTGTAGGACGACTTGAACCAGGACTGGGCTGAGGCGAGTTCGTGCGCGGCAGGGTGCGTGGGCATGGTCTACAGCTCTCGTTGTAGTCGGTACAGGAAGTCGGGAGTGTCCTCGGGCGGCAGGGCTGATGCTGTCATGGCTTCGAACCGACGGATGAAACGATCGACCACACGGCGCTTGTCCGAGGTGTGGGTGGCTCCCCACGGGCTGTCGATCTGGACGCGCGGGGGTAGTTCGTCTCCGAGGTCGAGGTGCCGCCCGGTTTGCCGAGCGGCGGGGGCGGACGCGCCCGCATCGCGCAAGCGCGCCGGGTGGGATCGGCGGCTGTCGCGGGGTGGTCGGAGCGTAATCGGAGCGTAATCGGAGCGGTTGGGTGCTCTCTGAGGGAATGGCTCCAGGTGGGCCGAGTGGCTGGTGGCCGAAGTGCTCCGATCGGGCCGCTGTGATGCATCCGGCTGGTGAGACACCCGCTCACGTTTCGAGAAGTAGGCAGGAGCTTCATACCTCGGCTGCCCGGCTCCGAACCCCTAGTGAGGCAGAGGAGAAGTCGGCAGTCGAGGGGGTTTTCTCATGGCGGGACAGCAGCTCCAGGAGGTGGTCAGGGGCTCCGTTGTCGCCGAGCGGTTCGCCGCGCTGCTGGCGGAGGTCGCTCATCTGGACGAGGTGGGTGTCGACAGCGACTTCTTCGAGGATCTCGGTGCCGACTCTCTGGTGATGGCGCACTTCTGCGCGCGGGTGAGGAACCTGCCCGATCTGCCCGCGGTGTCGATGCGCGACGTCTACCGGCATTCGACCGCCGGGGGACTGGCGGCCGCCCTGGTCGACACCGCCCCGCCGCCCACCCCGGACCCGAGGCGCCCAGCCCAGCGGGACTGACCAGGGCGCCGGTACCGGCACCGGCGCAGCCCACCGGCCGCCCGCACCGCGTGCTCTGCGGGGCACTGCAGATGATGGCCTTCCTCGGCTATGCCTTCCTCCTCGCGGCCGTCACCGCCTGGGGATACGAATGGATCTCCGCGCAACAGCATCTGCTCGACGCCTATCTGCGGAGCGTCGTGTTCGGAGCCGTGCTGTTCGTCGTGCTGTGCGCCCTGCCCGTGATCGCCAAGTGGGTGCTGATCGGCCGGTTCACGCCCCGGCGGTTCCGCGTCTGGAGCCTCGCCTACTTCCGGTTCTGGCTGGTCAAGACGCTGATCCGGTCGAGTCCGATGATCCTGTTCGTCGGATCGCCGCTCTACCCGCTCTTCCTGAGGGCACTGGGCGCGCGGATCGGCAGAGGGGTGACGATCCTGTCGCGCAGCGCCCCCGTCTGCACCGATCTGCTGACCGTCGGGGACGGCGCGCTCGTCCGCAAGGACGCCCTGCTGAGCTGCTACAACGCGGTCGACGGGGTGATCGAGACAGGGCCGGTCACCCTGGGCCGGGGTGCCGTCGTGAGTGAGGTGACGGTGCTGGACATCGGGACCCGGCTGGGGGACGGGGCCCGGCTCGCGCACGCGTCCTCCCTGCAGACCGGGCAGACGGTCCCCGACGGTGAGCACTGGCACGGTTCCCCCGCCCAGCCCGCGGACGGACCCTTCCCGGCGGTGGAGCCCGCCCGGTGCGGCACCGCACGGCGAGCGACGCACGGCGTCCTGACGCTGTTCATGGCGCTGCTGGTGTATCTGCCGCTCGCGGTGGGCTGCCTGGACGTGCTGCTCTCCCGGATGCTGGAGGGATCCGCCGTACTGAAGGGCGGGGCGACGGTGCTCTGGGTCGACCTGCTGGTCGGCACGGTCGTTCTCTTCTTCGGCGGGGTGCTCGCCGCGCTCGTGGTCCTGGCCACCGTCCCCCGGCTGCTGGGCAGGTTCGTCCCGCCCGGCCGGACGTATCCGCTCTTCGGCTTCCACCACACCGTGCACCGCACGATCGTCCTGATGACCAACAGGAAGTCCCTGACCCGGCTGTTCGGCGACAGCAGCTGCATCGTGCACTACCTGCGCTGGATCGGCTACCGCCTCTCCCCGGTGGAGCAGACCGGCTCCAACTTCGGCACAGGGGTCAAGCACGAGAGCCCCTTCCTGAGCAGGGTCGGCACCGGGACCATGGTCGCGGACGGGCTGTCCCTGATGAACGCCGAGTACTCCAGTACGTCGTTCCGGCTGTCGCCGACCGCGATCGGGACGCACAACTTCCTCGGGAACCGCATCGCCTACCCCGTCGGCGGCCGGACCGGCGACAACTGCCTGCTCGGTACCAAGGTGGCGGTCCCCGTCAGCGGGCCGCTCCGGCACGATGTGGGACTGCTCGGCTCGCCCTGCTTCGAGATCCCCCGGTCGGTGGCGCGGGACAGCACCTTCGACGAGCTCAAGGACGGGGACGGTCTCGGTCGCCGCCTCGCGGCCAAGAACCGGCACAACGCCGTCACCATGGCATGGCATCTGTTTACGGGATGGCTGTTCTTCTTCTGCGTCGTCCTGCTGTTCGCGCTCGCCGCGAGCCGGTACCCGGTGTGGGGCACGGCGGTCCTCGCGCTCGCCAACGCCGTCGTGCTGCCGTTCACCCTGCTGTACTACGTCCTCCTCGAACGGGCCGTCACGGTGGTGCACCGGCCGGAGCCGCTGTTCTGCTCGATCTACGACCGCCGGTTCTGGGTTCGTGAGCGGTACTGGAAGGTTCCCTCCGAGACCTATCTGCACGTCCTCGACGGCACGCCGTTCAAGAGCCTCGTATGGCGCCTGCTCGGCGTGCGGATCGGGGCGCGGGTCTTCGACGACGGCTGTGCCGTGACCGAGCGGCCCATGGTCCGGATCGGGGACGACTGCACCCTCAACTCGGGCAGCGTCCTGCAGTGCCACTCGCAGGAGGACGGCACGTTCAAGTCGGACCGCAGCGCGATCGGTGACGGCTGCACCCTCGGCGTCGGAGCGTTCGTGCACTACGGCGTGACGGTCGGGGACGGCGCCGTGCTGGCGGCGGACTCCTTCCTCATGAAGGGCGAGACGGTCCCCGGGCACACCCGCTGGGCGGGGAATCCGGCCCGACCCCTGGACGACGGAGGTGTGCGGTGATGGCAGCGACAACGGCCGAGGGCCGCGTCGCCGGGAGCGACAGCCGGGCCGACGGCGGTCTCACGGCCGTGCCCCGGTGGGCGAGGGAGCCGGTGGCCGGGACCGGGGTGCATGTCATGCGAGTCCCCGGCGAGATGACGGCCGCCCTTCGAGGGCGGGCCGGTGACCTCGGTGTGCCGCTCACCGCGCTCCTTCTCGCGGCCCACGCGAAGGTGCTCGCCCTGCTCTCCGGCGACCCCGAGGTGCGCAGCGGCTACCTCTCCCCGGCCGCAACGGAGATCTTCGAGCTGACCGTCAAGCCCGGCACCTGGGGTGAGCTGGTGCGGGAAGCGGGGTCGGCCGCATCGGCGGTGCCGCCGCCCGGGCCCGGGCCCGAGGCCGTCTTCGCTCCCGCCGGGCACGAGGTCACCGTCCCTGCGGACGGTGGCCCGCTGCTCGGCGTATCGGCAGCCGAGGAGGACGGCCGGCTCGTGCTGCGCCTGCGGCACCGGACCGACCTGCTGGACGCGGACTGTGCCGCCCGGATCGGGGGGTACCACCTCGCCGCGCTGGAGGCGATCGCCGCCGATCCCGACGCCCGCCACGACCGGGGCAGCCTGCTGTCTCCCGATGAACTCCGGTTCCAGCTCGACGGGCTGGCGGCGGGGCCGCGCCGTGCGCTGCCGGACCGCCGGTTCCATGAACTGTTCGAGGAGCGGGTGCGTCGGAATCCGGACGCCACCGCCGTGGTCCACCAGGGACGCGGCCTGACGTACGCGGACCTCAATACCCGGGCCAACCGGGTGGCCCGCGCCCTGCTGGCGGAGGGGCTCGGCCCCGAGGACACGGTCGCCGTGGTGACCGAGCGCGACCTCCACTGGGCGGCCGGTGTGCTCGGCGTCCTCAAGGCCGGCGGTGTGTACCTGCCCGTCGACCCGCATCATCCGCCCGGCCGCATCGGCGCGATGCTCACCCGCGCCGACTGTGCGTACGTCCTCACCGAACCCGGCAGCACCGGTCAGCTGGACCGGGCGCTCGCGACGCGCCCCGGAACCCGGCGGCTGCTCGTCCCGGACCTCACCGGCCGGGCGACCGACGGATCGGATATCGGCCTGGACATACCGGCGGACCGGCTCGCGTACGTCTTCTTCACCTCCGGCTCCACCGGGGAGCCGAAGGGCGCGCTGTGCGAGCACGCCGGTCTGCTCAACCATCTGTACGCCAAGATCGACGACCTGGGCATCGGCGAGGGCACCGTGGTGGCGCAGACGGCCTCGCAGTGCTTCGACATCTCGCTGTGGCAGTTGCTCGCCGGGCTGCTGAGCGGCGGGCGGACCCTGCTGGTCGAGCAGGACGCCATCCTCGACGCGGACCGGTTCCTGGACCGGATCGCCGAGGGACGCGTCAACATCCTCCAGGTGGTGCCGTCCTATCTCGACGTCGTCCTGTCCGCGCTGGAACGCGTCCCCCGGGACCTGCCCGACCTGCGGTGCGTCTCCGTCACCGGCGAGGCGCTGCGCGGGGAGCTGGTCCAGCGGTGGTTCACCACCGGGCCCGCCGTGCGCCTGGTCAACGCCTACGGGCTGACCGAGACGTCCGACGACACCCACCACGAGGTGATGGACCGGGCGCCCGGAACCGACCGGATCCCGATCGGGCGGCCGATCGCCAACGTGTACCAGTACGTCGTCGACGAGAACCTGCTTCCCGTGCCGCTCGGCGCGCCCGGCGCCATCGTCTTCTCCGGGGTGTGCGTCGGGCGCGGCTACGTCAACGACGCCGAACGGACCTCGCTCACCTATCTGGAAGACCCTCACCGCCCCGGCCAACGGCTGTACCGGGGAGGCGACTTCGGCCGCTGGCGGCCCGACGGAAAACTGGAGTTCCTCGGCCGCCGGGACGCGCAGGTGAAGATCCGGGGGTTCCGGGTCGAGATCGGCGAGGTCGAGAACACGCTGCTGCGGCTGCCCGGCGTAACGGACTGCGCGGTCGTGGTGACCGGTGCGGAAGGGCACGGCCGCCAGCTGGCCGCCTTCTGCGCGAGCGAGGGCGCGGTGAGCGCCGAGGACCTGCGTGAGCGGCTCGCGGATCTGCTCCCGGCGTACATGGTCCCGGCGTCCTTCCACCGGCTGGACCGTCTGCCGCTCACCGCCAACGGCAAGACCGACCGCAAGGCACTCGCGGCGCTCGCCGAGGACCTCGGTCCGGCCCGGGACTCCGGCGGCGCCCCGCGGACACCGGCCGAACGGCGGCTCGCGGCGCGTTGGGAGGCGGAACTCGGCCTGCCGCCCGGCCGGATCCGCCGCGACGACAACTTCTTCGACCTGGGCGGCACATCCCTGACGGCGGTGCGCCTCGCGGTCTCACTGGACCGGGTGATCTCCCCGCGCGACCTCACGGGCCGCCCCGTCCTGGCCGACCTGGCCCAGCTGATCGACACCCGCACCGGCGGAGAACCGGGACAACCGTGACGGACACGAGCAGTACGAGAGGAGAGAGCGACATGCTGTCGGCACTCTTCCGCAAGAACAGGGCCACCACGACAGAGACGACAACAGAGACGACCGGGGGCCCGGACGGTCTTCCGGTTCTCGACGCGGAAGACATCCCGGACGCCCGGGGCGCGCTGCGCGAACTCGTCGCCGAACACGGGGCGGTCACCGTCCGGGGCCTCGGACTGCGCACCCCGGCCGACGTCGAGTCGGTCCTCCGCCGGGTGGCCGAGCGCCCCATGACGGAGCGGGAGGCGTTCGCCGCCCGCGACCGCCACGCGGACGGCGTCTACTCGTCGTCGGCCTGGCCGCCCACCCAGCCCATGTGCATGCACCATGAGCTCAGCTACGCCCTCGAGTGTCCCGGCCTGCTGCTGTTCGCGTGCCTGGAGCCGCCCGTCGAAGGCGGTGCCACCGCGGTGGCCGACGCGACGGCCGTGCTGCGGGCGCTGCCCGCCGACCTCGTCGACCGCTTCGCCCGCGAGGGCTGGCTGCTCACCAGGGCCTACAACGAGGGGATCGGCGCGACACTCGGTCAGTCCTTCGGCACCGACGACCGCGGCGCGGTCGAGGCCTACTGCCGTGCCCACGCGATCGACTGGGCCTGGCAGCCGGACGGTTCGCTGCGGACCTGGCAGCACCGGCCCGCCGTCGTACGGCACCCGGCCTCCGGCCGGAGCTGCTGGTTCAACCAGATCGCGTTCCTGAACGAGTGGACGATGGCCCCCGAGGTCAGGGAGTTCCTGACCGACGAGTACGGCCCCGACGGCCTGCCCTTCAACACCCGTTACGGCAACGGCGATCCGGTGCCCCCGGACGTCGTCGAGCGGATCAACAAGACCTACGAGGCCCACACCGTACGCCGGCCCTGGCAGCGCGGGGACCTGATGCTCGTGGACAACATCCGCACCGCGCACAGCCGGGAGGCCTACCAGGGGCCGCGGGACATCGTGGTGGCGATGGCCGACCCCGTGCGTCCCGGCCTCCCAGGACCGCAGCCGGGGAGGGAAGCGGCATGACCACCGCGCACACCGTCCCGCAGACCGCCATGACGCGAACATCGGACGCGGACACCCCGGTGGTGCCGCCCTTCGCCGTCATCCCCGGAAGCCAGGTCAAGGAGGTGCTCCAGGGCCGGGAGAAGACCGTGGTGGAGGTCGTCGAGGCGACGTACCGACTGCACGGCGCCGGCCGTACGGTCAATCCGCCGTCCTCCTTCCTGCGCTTCCCCGACCGGCCGACGGCTCGGATCATCGCCCTGCCCGCCTCCCTCGGCGGCGAGGGCCGGGCGGACGGGCTGAAATGGATCTCCAGCTTCCCCGCCAACGTCGCCTCGGGCATTCCCCGGGCATCCGCCGTCCTCATCCTCAACGACCCCGTCACGGGCTACCCCTTCGTCTGTATGGAGAGCTCGATCATCAGCGCCGCCAGGACCGCGGCGTCCGCCGCGTCGGCCGCCGACCGGCTCAGCAGGGGACGGCCCCGCCCGGCCCGGCTGGGGTTCGTCGGGGCGGGGCTGATCGCCCGTTACATCCACACCTATCTGGAGGGCACCGGCTGGTCCTTCGACGCCATCGGCGTGCACGACCTGTCCGCAGACAGCGCCGCCGGCTTCCGCACCTACCTGGAGCAGTCCGGGGCCGTCGGGCGCGTCACCGTGCACGGCAGCGCCGAGGAACTGATCCGCCTCAGCGACCTGATCGTCTTCGCCACGGTCGCCGACCGGCCGCACATCACCGAGCCGTCGTGGTTCCGCCACAACCCGGTGGTGCTGCACGTGTCGCTGCGCGACCTCGCACCCGAGGTGCTGCTCGGCGCCGTCAACGTCGTCGACGACATCGACCACTGCCTGCGGGCCGCCACCTCACCGCACCTCACCGAACGCCTCACCGGCAACCGCGACTTCCTGCTCGGCACGCTCGACGACGTGATGGCCGGCCGGGTGACGGTCCCAGCCTGCCGTCCGGTGGTCTTCTCACCGTTCGGCCTGGGCGTGCTGGACCTCGCGGTCGGCGCTTACGTCTACGACGAAGTGGCCCGCTCCGGAGAGCTGCGGGTCATCGACCACTTCTTTCACGAACTGAGCCGGCACGGCTGAGGGCGGAACCCGTCCTCCGTCCGCCCCGTACGAGGAGAACATCGTGCCTGTCATATCCGTACCCCACGCCTTCAACGAGGAGGACCTGTACGTCGACCTCGAGCCGATGACGGGACACCGGCTCTTCCTCAAGTGCGAGGGCTTCAACTTCGCCGGCTCCATCAAGATGAAGGCCGCGACCGAGATGGTGGAGTCCGCCGAGCGCGGCGGCACCCTCAGGCGGGACTCCATCCTGGTCGAGTCCTCCTCCGGCAACCTCGGCGTGGCACTGAGCATGATCGCCGCGAGCAAGGGCTACCGCTTCGTCTGTGTGACGGACTCCCGGTGCAACCTCGCCACCCGGCTGATGATGGAGGCCCTGGGCAGCCAGGTCCACGTCGTCTCCGACGAGCGTGCCACGGGTGGTCTGCTGGGCGCGCGGCTGGCGCACGTGCGTGCTCTGTGCGCGGCCGACGACCGCTATGTGTGGCTGAGTCAGTACACCAACCCCGACAACTGGAAGGCGCACTACTTCCGGACGGCCCCGGCCATCGCCCGCTGGTTCCCACTCCTGGACGTCCTGTTCATCGGCGTCGGCACGACCGGCACCCTGATGGGCTGCGCCCGCTGGTTCCGCTCCTGGCACCGGCCGGTGCGGATCGTGGCGGTGGACAGCGTCGGTTCCGCCATCTTCGGCGACCCGCCCGGACGGCGGATGATCCCCGGCCTCGGCATGAGCGTCCGGCCTCCGCTGCTCGACGAGAGCTACGTCGACGAGGCGGTGCGTGTCGAGGAGGCCGACGCCATCCGCACCTGCCGGTCCATGGCGAGGCAGGGCTTCCTCTTCGGCGGGTCGACCGGCACGGTCGTCAGCGGGGCGACGAACTGGCTCGCGCGGCACGGAACCCCGGGCCTCACGCCCGTCGCGATCGCCCCGGACCTCGGTGAGCGCTACCTGGACACGATCTACCAGAGCAACTGGGTGCAGGCCCTGTACGGCGCCGACACCGTCGCGGACCCCCGCGCTGTTCGAGCGCCCTCCGACTGACAGAGGACGGCCATGCGTCCCGAGCGGCTGACAACCGCCGTCTGGGCCCGGCCTCCGGAGCCGCCCCGCCCCGGCCGGCCCCGAGTGTGGCTGGCCCGGGTGGAAGACCTCCTCGGCGTCGTGGCCCCGCTCGCCGGGACGCTGCTGGACAGCGGGGAGCGGGCACGGGCCGCGGCACTGCGCCGGGCGGTGGACCGGGACGGCTACCGGGTCGCCCATGTGTGCCTGCGCCTGCTCCTCGGCGCCTACCTCGAAGTCGAGCCGTCGAAGGTGACGTTCGTACGGCGGCCCTGCCCGGTGTGCCGGGGCCCGCACGGGCGTCCCGACGTTCCCGGCGTGCCCCTGTGCTTCTCCCTCTCCCGTACCGCCGGACTCTGCCTTCTCGCGTTCGCGGACACGACGGTCGGCGCGGACATCGAGCGGCTGCCCGACCCGGACGCCGTCGCCGCCCTCACGGCGACGCTGCACCCCCGGGAGGCCGACGAACTCGCCGCGTGTCCCCCTGAGGGGCGCCCGGCCGCCTTCGCCCGGGTGTGGACCCGCAAGGAGGCGTATCTGAAAGGACTCGGCACCGGACTCGGACGCGATCCGGGCCTCGATCACCTCGGCGCGTGCGCGCGCGGTCCGCGCCGGATGCCGGGCTGGACGGTCGACGACGTGGCGGTGGGAGCGGAGGCGGCGGCCGCCTTCGCGGTGGCCGAGCGGTGACCTCACGCGGGGACGGAGATGACGCCGACGGGGCGGGTGGTGGGCTGCCGGGAGCCGCCGGCCGGTTCCACCGTGAGACATACGGCAGTGGCCCCGCCGAGGTGCCCTTCCAGGACTTCCGCGTGACCCCCATCCGCGGTGGACAGCAGTCCGGCGGGCCGGAACTGCCCCGATTCGGCGTACCAGAGCTGGTAGACCCGGTCGTCGGTGAGCGGCGGCAGCCCCGACGCGAACACCGCGGACCGGTTCTCCGCCCGGGAGGCGACCACGCTCGCGGTCCCGCCGTCCGCGAGCTTCTTGGCGCTGATCGTGGCGTCGGGGGCGGTCAGGACGTCGGCGAGCCGCCGGTACTCGGAGCTCTCCTCGGCGGACTGCTCACGCGCGGAGTCGGCCTCCGAGCTCTGCCACCAGGCGATGCCTCCGAGGGCCGCGGCCGCCGCCAGGGACGCCGCCAGCGCCAGCCGGAGAGCCCGTTGCCGGCGGCGTCGGCGCCGGGACTCCGCCGCGACGGACCGGTCCTGAGGTACGGCCGCGATCCGCTCCAGCACCCGGCGGCGCAGGTCCGCCGAGGGCGTGCCCGTCTCGGCCGCTCCCATCCCGACGGCCGCCCCGGACAACTGATCGACCTCCGCACGGCACGGGGCGCAACCGGCCAGGTGCTCCTCGAAGGCGGCCCTCTCATCGGCCGGCAGCGCGTGCAGGACGTACGCGCCGACAGCGAGGTGGGGGTCGTCGGTGAGGTTCACGAGCCGGCCTCCATGCAGTCGTGCAGGCGCCGCAGCCCCTGACGCATCCGCGACTTGACGGTGCCGGCCGGCATCGAGAGCGCCTCGGCGACCTCCGCGTACGTCAGCCCCTCGTAGTAGGCCAGCACCAGGGGCAGCCTCAGCTCGCGGGTCAGCTGCGTCAGGCAGCGGAAGACCACCCGCCGCTCCTCCCGCGTCTCGACCTCCTCGGCGACGGAGTCGAAGGACCGCTCCTGCTCCCGGACGGCGGCGCGCAGCTCGCGGGCGCGGCCGGCGGCGACGGACCGGACCCGGTCCACCGCGCGCCGGTGCGCGAGGGTGAGCACCCAGTTCCGGGCGGCCCCGCGCGCCGGCTGGAACCGGTCGGCGGTCCGCCAGACCTCCACCATCACGTCCTGGGTCACCTCCTCCGCCTGGGCCTTGTCCCTGACCACGCGGGTGGCCAGTCCCAGCACCGTGTGAGCCAGGGCGTCGTACAGTTCGGCAAAGGCCCCTTCGTCGCCGTCGGCGGCGCGGACGAGCAGCCGGTCCAGGCCGGGGTCGTCCTTGGCCTCCGCTCTTCCCCGTTGTGTGTCACCTTCCCTCTGGGCTCCGGCTCGTCGGTCCATCGCGCCTCCTCGGCTCAGCTCGACACTGGCCCTCTTCCACGCAGAGCGCATCCGGTCCAAAGCCGTCCGTCTGACAGATTCACCTGTCTGCCGCAGCAGAGGGCCGGCGTCTCACGCGCGGCTAGGCGGCGCGTTTCCCCACTGCTGGTTCGTAGCCGCCGGCCCGGCAGATCAAGATCAGTGCTACCGGGGCAGCACCACGACATACGCGGCCGGTTCGCGGTCGGCCGCCGCCATCAGGGCCGTGCGGACCACCGTCGCCTGCTGCTCCACCGAGTCACGGAGCTTTCTGGGCGTGATGTGGACGACGGTGATGCCGAGCCGCTCCAGGTGCTCGCGCTTGCGGGCGTACTCCGACCACTGCGCCTCGTCGTTCTGCCGGGGCGCCCGGGTGTCCAGCTCCAGGGCCACCGCCTGGTCCGGCCAGTAGGCGTCCAGACCGCCGAGGTAGGGGCCGCCCGGCAGCCGCAGGTCCACGTTCCACACCGGGTCGGGCAGGCCGTGCTCGCGCACCATCCGGTACAGGCGGTCCTCCGCGATCGCCCGTCCCTCGGCCAGCAGGGAATCCACCGCGTCCACCACGTGCGGGCGGCTCAGCAGCCGGGCCTGGTTCAGCTCCCGCACCACCGCGGCCGGCTCGCAGTACGCGCCCCGCACCGCCTCCGTCATCAGCCTCCGCACGATCACGGCGTCCGCGAGGCCCGCCACCGCGTCGGCCAGCGCACGGGCGACGGGCGCGACCGGCAGCCCGGTGACCTGCTCGGGGGCGGGCAGCGAGACACCTCGGACGATGCGCGCGCAGCCCGTCGAGCGCAGTCGGCGCAGCCGCGGGACCAGGACGTCGATCGTGTCCAGGGACGGCAGCGGGGGAGTGGAGGAGAACCCGTGCAGCGTCAGCGCGGCCAGGCCCGTGATCATCGCCTCGGGCGGGGCGGGAGCGCCGGAGCCGTCCGCGCCGGGCTGGGCGGGAACACCCGTCCCGCGCTCCCGTGCCGCGTACATCAGCACCGCGTGCAGCCGCTCCTCGCTGGTCGGCGGGCCCGCGTGGAGCAGGACGACGCCGGGGAGGAGCTGCTGCCAGGGGCCGCCGGGGATGCACTGCTCGGTCACCTGGGCCGTCGGGACACCGTGTGCGCGGAGCCGCGCGACCGTCATCACCCGGAGCCGGCCGCGGCCGGTCAGGTCGTGCAGGGGGCGGGGGGAGAGCGGGGTGTTGTGCGTCATGACGGGCAATTTCCCGCGTCGGACCCGGCTTTTAACCCCTGTTACAGGCCCGTCGACACATACGGACAATCCGGCACTAAAGGACGGATGTTCGGATGCCGAAACGCCCTGGTCCGTTCGGGTGCGGACCAGGGTTACGGCTGTGATTGCCTGTATTCCGTAACGGTGACGAAACCCCAGATCTCAGGCCAAAGGTGTCAGGGCCCTGTCTACCCGGCCGCCGTGTCGCACGCCTGCCCCCGCAGCGCTCGCGCCAGATCGTCCCGGGCCTCCAGGACCAGCCGGCGCAGCGCCGGGGCCGCCTCCCGGTGGGACTCCAGCCAGGCGTACGTGGCGTCGAGGGTCTCCGGGGACTGCTGGAGCGACGGGAACAGGCCCTGCACCACGTGCATGCCGATCTGGATCGACCGCTCGGCCCACACCCGCTCGATCGCCGCGAAGTACTTCGCCGCGTACGGGGCGAGCAGATCCCGCTGCGAGCCCTGCTCGAAGCCGGAGATGGTCGCCTCGACCATGGCGTTGGACAGCGCGTCCGACTCCACGACCTGCGCCCACGCCTGCGCCTTGACCGCCTCCGAAGGGCGGGCGGCCAGACAGCGCACCTGGTGACGCTTGCCGGAGGCGGTGTCGTCCCGGGCCAGCTCCTCGGCCAGCACCTTCTCGTCCACGACCCCGTGCGCGGCCAGCGGCTCCAGGAAACCCCACCGCAGCTCCTGGTCCAGGTCGAGGCCCTCGATCGTCACCGTGCCCGTCAACAGGTCCCGCAGCAGCTCGAAGTCGGCGTCGGCGGCGGCCGCCCGGGCGAAGAACCGCGCCCACGCGAGCTGCTGCTCGCTGCCCGGCCCGGCCGCGTACAGCTCGCGCCGCGCGCCCTCGGAGAGCAGCCGCTCGCCCGTCTCCCGCCAGGCGGGCGCCGCGTAGTGCGTGAGGGCCGACTCGGCCCACGCGTGCAGCATCTGGAGCACGCCGATCTCGGACTCGCGCCCCGCGAACCGCAGCACCAGGTCCACGAAGTCCCGCGCCGGGAGCAGCGCGTCCCGCGTCATGTTCCACAGCGCCGACCAGCACAGGGCGCGCGCCAGCGGATCGGTCACCGAACCCAGGTGCTCGCGCAGCGTCGCCAGCGACGTCGTATCGAAGCGGATCTTGCAGTACGTGAGGTCGTCGTCGTTGACCAGCACCAGGTCGGGGGCGTCGGCGCCGGCCAGGTCCGCCACCACCGTCCGCGCGCCGTCGACGTCGGTCTCGGTGCGCGCGTACCGCTCCAGGATGCCGCCGTCCGTCACCCGGTACAGACCCACCGCGACTCGGTGCGGCCGCAGCGCGGGGTGCGACTCGGCGGCCTCCTGTACGACCGCCAGCTCCTCGACGCGGCCCTGAGGGCTCAACAGCACCTGCGGAGTCAGCGAGTTGACCCCGGCCGTCTGGAGCCAGGACCGCGCCCACGCGCTCATGTCCCGGCCGCTGGTCTCCTCCAGCACCGACAGCAGATCGCCCAGGCGCGTGTTGCCGTACGCGTTCCGCTTGAAGTAGCGCCGGGCGCCCTCCAGGAACGCCTCCTGCCCGACGTACGCCACGAGCTGCTTCAGCACCGAGGCGCCCTTGGCGTACGTGATGCCGTCGAAGTTCAGCTTGGCGTCCTGCAGATCGCGGATGTCCGCCGTGACCGGGTGTGTGGAGGGCAGCTGGTCGGCGCGGTAGGCCCACGCCTTGCGGCGGTTGGCGAAGGTGACCCAGCCGTTGACGAAACGGGTCGCGCCGACGAGCGAGAACGCGCCCATGAAGTCGGCGAAGGACTCCTTCAGCCACAGGTCGTCCCACCACTCCATGGTGACCAGGTCGCCGAACCACATGTGCGCCATCTCGTGCAGGACGACATTGGCCCGGCCCTCGTAGGACGCCTGCGTCACCTTCCCGCGGAAGATGAACTCCTCCCGGAACGTCACCAGACCCGGGTTCTCCATCGCGCCCAGGTTGTACTCGGGCACGAACGCCTGGTCGTACTTCCCGAACGGGTACGGGTAGTCGAAGTGGTCGTGGAAGAAGTCCAGGCCCTGCTTGGTGACCAGGAAGACGTCGTCGGAGTCGAAGTGGGGCGCGAGGCCCTTGCGGCACAGCGCGCCGAGGGGGATCTCCAGCGTCGTACCGTCCGCGAACGTACGGGAGTAGCTGTCCGTCACATAGTGGTACGGGCCCGCCACCACACACGTGATGTACGTCGAGATCGGCTTGGTCTCGGCGAACCGCCAGACCTCGTCGCCGAGTTCGCCGACGCCGTTGCTCCACACCGTCCAGCCCTCCGGCGCCCGCACCTCGAAGCGGAACGGGGCCTTGAGGTCGGGCTGCTCGAAGTTCGCGAAGACCCGGCGGGAGTCGGCCGGCTCGTACTGCGTGTACAGGTACACCTCGCCGTCCTGGGGGTCGACGAAGCGGTGCAGGCCCTCGCCGGTGCGGGAATAGGCGCACTGGGCGTCCACGACCAGCTCGTTGTCGGCGGCCAGGTCCTCCAGGGTGATCCGGGAGCCGTCGAAGACCTCACCGGGGTCCAGATCACGGCCGTTGAGTGAGACGGCCGTCACACTCGGCGCGATCAGGTCGGCGAAGCTGCTCGCCCCGGGCTCGTTGCAGCGGAAGCGCAGGGTGGTCACCGAGCGGAAGGTGCGGGGCCCGGCGCCGTCGTCCTCACCGACGGCGGACCGCAGGTCGAGGGACACCTCGTACCCGTCGACGCTCAGCAGGGCGGCCCGCTCCCGGGCCTCGTCGCGGGACAGATTCTCACCGGGCACGGTCGGCACTCCTCGTATGTCGTGGGGTACGGCTGAACAGCACCGATCCTGCCACGTGCCCCTGACGCCGGGGGCCGGGAATGACCGGAGCGAGCACGGGCGTTCCCGGAGGAAACGGTTTCCTCCTGAGGAGAGACATGTCGGACAAGACCCCCGTCGACTTCTGGTTCGACCCGCTGTGCCCCTGGGCATGGATGACCTCCCGCTGGGTGCTGGAGGTGGAGAAGGTCAGGGACATCGAGGTGCGCTGGCACGTCATGAGCCTCGCCGTCCTCAACGAGGACAAGCTCGACGACCTGCCCGCGGAGTACCGCGAGCTGCTGGAGACCAAGGCGTGGGGTCCCGTCCGGGTCGTCATAGCCGCCCAGCAGGAGCACGGCGCCGGGGTGCTCGGCGACTTCTACACCGCGCTCGGCACCCGCATCCACAACCAGGGCGGGGGCCCCGGCAAGGAGATCGTCGCCGCCGCCCTGGAGGACGCCGGCCTGCCCGCGTCCCTCATCGAGCACTGGGACTCCACGCCCTACGAGGCCGAGCTGCGCGCCTCCCACAAGGAGGGCATCGAGAAGGTCGGCCAGGAGGTCGGCACCCCGGTCATCGCCGTGCCCGGCTCCGACGGCGAGCAGATCGCCTTCTTCGGCCCGGTCGTCACCCCCACGCCGCTGGGTGACGAGGCCGGCCGCCTCTGGGACGGCACCCTCGCGGTGGCCTCGGTCCCCGGCTTCTACGAGATCAAGCGCACGCGCACCAAGGGTCCGGACTTCTCCAACCTGTAGGGCTCACTCGGCGGGGACGGCCTGGATCTTGAGTTCCTCCGGGAGCAGGCCGTCCTCGCCGCGATTGAGGTAGCGCTGGTACCACCGGCAGCCGACAGCGGTGCAGCGCCAGTAGTCGTCCACGAAGTGACCGTCCCCCTTCTTCGCCCGGACGGCCGCCCGCTCGGCAGGGTTGAACATCCGGAACTCCTGCATCGTGCCGCAGGTCCGGCACGCCCGGCTCACCGTCATCAGCCCCTCCTCGCCATCACCGCCAGGTCCGGGAAGTCGGTCACGACCGCGTCGACCCCCATGCGGTAGTACAGCGCGTATTCGGCGAACGCGTCCCCGAAATCGTTCGCTCCGCTCCCGCGCCGGAACTCCGCCGGCAGGAACTGGTTCTCCGCGCGGAAGGTGTACGGGCCCACGCGCAGCCCCGCCGCATGGGCGTCCGCCAGGAGAGACGTGCCGACGAGCGACGACTTGTCCGGCCCGATCCAGTCCGCGTACTCCGCGATCTCCGCCAGGCCCGCCGGCGTCATCATCTCCTTGTAGGTTCTCCCGGGCAGGTCGTACGGACCGCCCGTCGTCCCCAGCGCCTGCCACAGCGGCACACCCAGGCCCGTCATGCGCTTGAGGCTCGTCGGTTCGAAGGACTGCACGACGCACTCGCGCCGCCCGAGCCGGTGGCGGCGGATCGCGGCCGCCAGCTTCGGCTCCAACGGCAGCCCGATGGACCGGAAGTACGTCGGGTGCTTGGTCTCCGGGAAGACGGCGATGGTCCGGCCGTGGGTCCGCGACAGCCGCCGCGCCAGCTCCACGACCTCCTGGAAGGTCATCACCTCCTCACGGCCGTCGAAGACCGTGTTGCGGTTGCGGACCTGCGGCAGCCGTTCCACCGCCCGCAGCGTCTTCAGCTCGGCGAGGGTGAGGTCCTCCGTGAACCATCCCGTCACGGCACGGCCGTCGACCGTCTTCGTCGTACGGCGGTCCGCGAACTCGGGGCGGCCCGCCACGTCGGTCGTCTGGGAGATCTCGTTCTCGTGCCGGACGACGAGCACATGGTCCTTCGTCGGCACCAGGTCCGGTTCGATCCAGTCCGCGCCCGCCCGCACGGCGTACGTGTACGAGGCGGCCGTGTGCTCGGGGCGCCAGCCGGCCGCTCCCCGGTGACCGATGACCACCGGGCGCCGCCCCTCGGCAGGGGCCGCTTGCGCGGGTACGGCCGCGACCGCCGGCGTGGCGGCGGCCGCGAGCAGGAGAGATCGGCGTCTCAGATGCATTCAAGTCCCTCTCGTCCTAAGGGTGTTGTTCAGTTCCTTGCGCGGGTCCGTGCCTCGGCGAGCCGGTCCAGATGCTCCTCGTAACCCCGCGTGTAGAACGTGGCCCGCCCCGGATCCGGCTCGACGACCTCCGTCGGCCGCGTCCACACCTCCGCCTCCAGCGGCACCCCGTACCGCTCGGCGGCCGCCAGGACCGCGCCCCGCGCGCCCACCTCGCCCTCGACGACCCGCAGCGGACGCCCGAGCACATCGGCGAGCAGCCGCATCCAGGCGGGGCTGCGGGTGCCGCCGCCGCAGACGGCCAGGCTCCCGTCGAGGCCCGCCGCCTGAAGGCAGTGCCGGGCCGCGTATCCGATGCCCTCGCAGGTCGCGCGGACCAGATCCCCCGGGTCGACTCCAGGGAGACACCGAGGAGTTCGGCGCGCAGCCGCGGCTCCACGAAGGGGGCGCGTTCACCGGAGGGCGCGAAGTACGGCAGCACCCGGACGCCGTTCGCGCCCGGCGGGGTCTCGGCCAGCAGGCCGTCCACCTCGTCGTGCCGCACCCCCGTCGTCGACAGCACCCAGTCCAGCGCCGCCGTGCCGACCATCGCGGGCATGGCGCGCAGCCAGTGACCGGGCCGGTCCGTGGAGATGTACAGGCCCGCCGGCTCGCCGCTCAGGTCCAGTTCGGTCGTGGCGACCAGACTGGCCAGACAGGTCCCGACGATCAGCAGACCGTCGCCCGGGGACGTCACCCCGGCGCCCAGCGCGCAGGCCGGCAGATCGTAGGGGCCGTTCGCGATCCGGGTCCCGGACGGCAGGCCCTCGCCGAGCGCCTCGGCCGTCGCCACCGGGTCGCTCACCGGGGCGAGCAGACCCCGGCGGTGGGTCAGCCCCAGCAGCTCGACCACCCGGTTGTCGTACGTGCGGGTCCGAGGGTCCAGGAAGGGCATCGAGGCGTCCGAGACATCCGTCGTCGGACCGGCCCCCGTCAGCCGCTGGAACACCATGTCCTTGCAGTACAGGGCGGCCTTCGCGGCATCCAGCGCCTTCGGTTCGTTGCCGTCCAGCCAGGCCAGCAGCGGCCCCGGGCACCCGGGGAACATCGCGCTCCCGGTCCGCCGGAACACCGACTCGAACGTGCCGTCCGCCAGCCACCTGTCGACCAGTTCGTGCGCCCGGCCGTCCATCCAGGAGGCCGCAGGGCGCACCGGCCGCCCCTCGCCGTCGACCAGCCACACCCCGTCGCCCTGCCCGGTGAGCCCGGCCAGCTCGACCGGTTCCGCCACGGCGGAGGTCAGCGCGCCGAGCACCTCGACGACCGCCCCGTACACCTCCTCCATGTCCTGCTCGACGACCCCGCCCCGCAGCGTCAGCCCCACCGGCCGTGACTCCACGGCCAGTTGACGCCCTGCCGAGTCGAAGGCCGCCGCCTTGACCATGGACGTGCCCACATCGATACCGACGTACATGCGGCTCTCCTCCCGGTCCTCAGGTCAGGCAGTGCGCGAGCGGCTCCCCGCGCACCCAGCGGCCCACCTCTTCGGCGGCGATCCGCGCGGCCTTCTCCGCCACCGCGCGCGACGCCCCGCCCAGATGCGGGGTCAGCACGACCCGGTCGCCCAGCCCCAGCAACCGGGACTGAGCCGGCAGGGGCTCCCGTTCGTAGGTGTCGAGCGCCGCCGCAGACAGCCGCCCGCTCTCCAGCGCGTCGCACAGCGCGCCCTCGTCCAGCAGCGGGCCCCGGGCCACGTTCACCACCACCGCGCCGGGCGGCAGCAGCCCCAGCTCCCGGGCGCCGATCAGCCCCCGGGTCTCCGGGGTGAGCCGGGCGTGCAGGGTGATCACCTGGGAGTCGCGCAGCAGGCCGTCGAGGGAGTTCACGCGCAGTCCGTGGATCTCCCCGTGCACATACGGGTCGTACACCATCACCCGCGCCCCGAACGCGCACAGCACCCGCGCGACCCGGCTCCCGACGGCCCCGTATCCGACCAGCCCGACGGGCAGGTCCTCCAGCTCCAGACCGCTCCGCTCGTAGGTGTAGTACGTCGCGCCCTCCCAGCTGCCCTGCCGGGCCAGCGGGTCATGGGCCTGCGGGATGCGGCGCAGGGCGGCCAGCATCATCCCCACGGTGAACTCGGCGGTGGCGGCGGCGTTGCGGCCCGGCGCGAAGCACACCCGCACGTCCCGGTTCTTGGCCGCGTCCAGATTGACGTTGACCGGCCCACCCCGGCACACCACGACCAGCCTCAGATCCGGGCAGGCGGCGAGCACCCGCTCGGTGACCGGACCCATCTGCGTGACCAGGACCTGAGCCCCGGCCAGCGCCTCGATCAGTTCGTCCTCGGCGTCACTGGCCTCGTGCACCTCGGCGACCGGCCCGAACGGCTCCAGCGGCCAGCCGAGTCTCACTTCCTTGACGTCCGCTCGCTCCACCTCGTGCTCCACCGCCCGCGTGATCAGCGACGGCAGAACGAAGTGGTCACCGGCGGCCACGACCCGCACGTTCTCTTCGGAGGTCATCGCAGTGCGTCTCCCGTCTCGGCGTCGAAGACATGGGTGTGCTGGGGATCGGCGGCGACCCGGACCCGCTCGTCGTGGGCGAGCCGTACCTCGGGGTCGGTGAGGACGACCAGATGCCGTTCGACGCCCTCGAGGGCGAGGGTCGCGAGGCCCGACTCCAGGAGCGGTTCGTGCGCGACGACTCGGGCGGGCAGGCCGCCTTCGGCGGTGAGCGAGACGTCCTCGGGGCGGATCCCGACGACCACCTCCCGGCCTTCCGCCACGGAAACGGGCTCGGGCAGCGCGATGCGCACCGAGCCGGAGAGACGGGCGTGCCCGTCCCCGGTGGCGATGCCGGGCAGCAGGGTGATCGCGGGCTCGCCGACGAAGTCCGCGACGAACACGTTGGCCGGGCTGTCGTAGATCTCGTAGGGCGTGCCGAGCTGCTGGATCACGCCGTCCTTCATCACGGCGATCCGGTCGGCGAGCGAGAGGGCCTCCTCCTGGTCGTGGGTGACCAGGATCGTGGTGTGGCCCAGGTCCTTCTGGATGCGCTTGAGTTCACGGCGGGTGGTGTCGCGCTGGGCCGCGTCCAGATGGGACAGCGGCTCGTCGAGGAGCAGCACGTCCGGTTCGCGGATCAGGGCCCGGGCCAGGGAGACCCGCTGCTTCTGGCCGCTGGACAGCCCGGCCGGGCGGGCACCGAGGAGGTCGGTCAGGCCCACCCGCTCGGCGATCTCCTTCACCTTGCGGTCGACGTCCCCCCTGGAACCGCGGGCGGCCTTCTTGCGCGCCTTGAGCCCGAACGCCAGGTTCTCCGCGACCGACAGCGGCGGATACAGCGCGTAGTTCTCGAACGCGACCCCGATGTTCCGCTGCTGAGCGGGCCGTTCGACGACTGACGCCCCGCCGACCAGGATGTCCCCGCCGGTCACCGACTCAAGACCGGCGATCATCCGCAGGGTCGTCGACTTGCCGCACCCCGACGGCCCGAGCAGCCCGAGCAGTTCCCCGGAGCGGAGGTTCAGGTCGATCCCGCGAACGGCATCCACCGAGGGCCGCCCCCGCGACTGATACGTCTTACGGAGTTCACGTAGCTCCAGTCCCGTTCCGCTCGCCATGGCCGCCCTTCGTCGCGCAAACCTCGTAACGGACCTTGTGCTCGTCCAGATCCCGCAGTGCCTCCGGCGACGCCCCGTCGTCCACCAGGAGCGTGTCGAAGCGGGACAGGGGGACGACCCGGTGCAGGGCGACCCGGCCGAGCTTGGTGTGGTCGATCAGCAGGACGTTGCGTGCCGCCGCGTCGAGCATCGCCCGCTTCACGGACACGATGTGCTGCTCCTGGTGGTAGGCGTAACCCCCGTGCACGGCCGACGTCGACGCGAAGCACACGTCCACGCGCAGCTGCTCGACCGCCTCCACGCAGGACACCCCGAGGAAGGAGGAGTGCAGCGGGTCGTAGTCGCCGCCGAGCGCCATCAGGTGGATGCCCCGCTGGTCGGACAGGAGGTTGATCGCCTCCAGGAAGTTGGTGACGACCGTCAGCGGCGTGACCTCGCCCGTGCGCAGCCGCCTGGCTATCTCCAGCGTGGACGTGGAGTCGTCCAGCAGGATCGCCATGCCGGGCTCCACCATCCGCAGCGCGTGCTCGGCGACGGCGGCCTTCTCGGCCCGCATGGTCTTCAGCCGGTACTGCACGTTCGACTCGAAGACCCCCGACGGCTGCGCCGTCACCCCGCCCCGGGACTTCCGTACGATGCCCTGCCGTTCGAGCTCGTCGAGGTCGCGGTGGATGGTCATCAGGCTCACCTTGAATCGCTCGGCCAGCTCGGCCGCCGTCGCCGAGCCGTCGGCCAGCACCTGCTCGGCCATGGCGGCCTGCCGCGCCGCGGGCCCCTGCTGTCCACCACTGCTGCTGCTCATGACTGTGTCTCTATCCGTCGTCCCGGTCGCTCCGGCCGGTCGGCCTCGAACAGCAGCAGGTTCTCAGGCCGGACCGCGAGCCGTACGGGATCGTCCGCCCGAAGGCGTGCCGCGTCGGCCCGGGGGCCACGAGCGACACCCGCTGCTCCCCGGTGCCGAGCCGGACGGTGACCTCGACGGACCGCCCGAGCACCTCGGTGACGTACACGGACCCGGTGAGTTCGTGACCCTCGCCGCGCAGGGCGATGTCCCGGGGCCGCAGACCGACGAGGACGTCCGTGCCGGGCGAGGCCTGTGCCCGGACCGGCAGCTCCACCCCGCCGTCCGCCCGTACCCCGCTCTCCGTCACCACCGCGGGCAGCAGATTGATCCGGGGCCGCCCGAAGGCCCGCGCGACCTCCGTGTCGTACGGCTGGTACCAGATCTCCTCCCGGGTGCCCGTCTGCACGATCCGCCCCTGCCGGATGACCCCGATCCGGTCGCCGAGCGCCAGTGCCTCGACGGAGTCGTGTGTGACGTACAGCGTGGTGGTGTGCTGCACGGCCCCGATGGCCTTCAGCTCGGCCCGCATCTGCTGGCGCAGCTTCGCGTCCAGGTGGGACAGCGGCTCGTCGAGGAGGAAGGCCCGGGCCGGCCGTACCAGCACCCGCCCGAGAGCGACCCGCTGCCGCTGGCCGTTGGACAACTGGCCCACGGGCCGCTCCAGCAGGGCGGAGATGCCGAGCAGCTCGGCGACCGCGCCGATCCGCTGCCGTGCCTCATCGGCGGGCAGCCGGTGCCGGGGGAGCGCAGGGGCGAGGCCAGGTTGTCGTAGGCCGAGCGGTGCGGGTAGAGCGCGTAGCTCTCGAAGCACATGGCCACGCCCCGGTCGTACGGCTCCACGCCCCGCATGTCCTTGCCGTCGAGGACGACCGTGCCGGAGTCGGGCGGTTCGAGGCCGGCGATGGTCTTGAGGGTCGTCGTCTTGCCGGCCCCCGACGGGCCCAGCAGACAGAAGAACTCGCCTTCCCTGACCTCCAGTTCGAGCTCGTCGAGCGCGACGGTCTTCCCGTACGCCTTGCGTATCCCGCTCAGCCGGATCAAGACTTCACCGCCCCGAACGACAGGCCCCGCACCAGATACCGCTGGATCGTCAGCGCCAGCAGCAGCGGCGGTACGACGGACACCAGCGCGGCCGCGGCCGTCAGGTTGTACTTGGGCCGGTCCCCGCCCAGGAAGGACAGCGCGCCCACGGTCACCGTCTGGGCCTCGTTGGAGGTGAGGATCAGCGGGAAGACGAAGTTGTTCCAGGCGAAGATGAAGGCCAGCAGCGACACGGCCGCGATGCCCGGTTTGACCAGCGGCAGGGCGACGCGGAAGAACGCCTGTTTGCGGGTGTAGCCGTCCAGCAGCGCTGCCTGCTCCAGCTCCGGTGTCAGATCGGCGAAGTAGGACCGCATGATCCACACGATCAGCGGCAGTGTGACCAGTTGCAGCACCCACACCATGCCGACGTACGTGTCGAAGAGACCGAGCTTCTGGTAGAGCACGAACAGCGGGATGATCACGGTGAGTTCGGGTGCGAACCGGAACGACAGCAGTGTGAACATCAGGTTCTCGGAGCCCTTGAAGCGCCACCGCGCCGAGGCGTACGCCGCCGGCAGGCCGACCACCAGCGACAGCGCGACCGCCCCCACGGACACCACCAGGCTGTTGACGAAGAACCGCACGAACGGGATGCCCTCGCTGTCGCCGAGGACCGTCCGGTAGCCGTCGAGGGTGGGGGAGAAGGAGAAGTAGGTGGAGAAGAGCTGGTCGGTGGGTTTCAGGGAGAGGATCACCATCCAGGCGATCGGGAACAGCGCGAAGACGAAGTAGAGGATCAGGGCGGTGTCGCACAACCACCCCACCAGGCGTTTCCTCATGTGGTCACCTCCGCGGCCTTCCGCTGGATCTTCCCCAGGTGCTTCACCAGCACCATCGCGGCCAGATACACCACGGCCCACAGCACGATCGTGTAGCTGATCCCGAAGGAGTACCGCTGGAAACGGATGGCTTCGAGATACGCCCGGATCTGGAGCACCACCGTCGAGTCACCCGGTCCGCCCTCCGTCAGGGCGTAGATGATGTCGAAGACCTTCAGCGAGTCCATGAACCGGAAGATCACCGCGACCAGGACGTACGGCCACAGCATCGGCAGCGTCAGCCGCCGGAAGGTGTACCACCATCCCGCGCCGTCCACGGCCGCCGCCTCGAACGGGGAGGTGGGCAGCGACCGCAGACCGGCGAGGGCGAGGATCGCCACGAACGGGGTGTACACCCACACGTCCACGGCGATCGACGACAGCAGCGCGCCCGTCGGGGTGTCGGTCCACTGCACCCCGCCGAGACCGAAGGGCCTCAGCAGGTAGTTGACCACCCCGACCGACGGCTGGAGCATCAGCTTCCAGATGATCGCCGCGATCACCGGGGCGATCATCAGCGGCAGGATCAGGATCTTCTCCAGGACCCGGCCCAGCAGGGTCGAGCGGTGCAGCAGCAGGGCGACGGCCACCCCGAGCACGGTCTCGACGAAGGCCGCCCCGACCGCGTACAGCACCGTCACCCACGCCGAGTTCCAGAACGCCTCCTGCGTGAAGACGGTCGAGTAGTTCTCGAACCGCACCATGTCCGGCTGCGGTTTGCTCGCCGAGAAGTCGAACAGCGTGTAGTACAGCCCGAGCCCGAATGGATAGAGGATTCCGCAGGTCAGTAGCAGGGCGGGCACGATCAGGAGGTACGGCCGCAGGGCCAGGCGCATGCGACCCCTCACCCCACCTTGTCGGCGAGGTCGTCCGCCAGCCCGTCCAGGACGGACTTCGCGCCCTGGCCCCCGTAGATCTCCTGGAGGGCCGCCGCCCAGCTGGTCGTCGCGTCGAAGAACTGCGCCTGCGGAGTGAACTGGATCTTCGTCTGGTCGACGACGGTCTCGAAGGTCTCCAGGAAGCCCGGCAGATGCCGCATCTTGTCCTTGTACGCGGCGTCGTCGGCGACCGACTTGCGCACCGGGTCGATGTGGTTGTGCGTGATCGCGCTCTTGCGCAGGTGCTCCTTGCCGGTCGCCCACTGCAGGAACAGCCAACTGGCGCTCTTCTTCTTGCTCTTGGCGTTCATGCCGAGCGACCAGATCCACATGTTGGTGGCCAGCGACCCGTCCGGCCCCTTCGGCCCGGGTGGAAGGCGATCTTCCCGGAGGCGGGGCTGGCGCCCTTCACCGCCTGGAAGTAGGCGGCCGTGTCGGCGTCGAACAGCATCCCGGCCTTCTTCGCGCCCAGGTCGCTGGAGCACTGGTACCACGTGTACGAAGTCCAGGACGGCGGCCCGCCCCGCTTGACCATCCGCGCCCAGTCCTCGGTGAAGGCGACGGCCTCGGGGCTGTTCATGGCGGGGGTGAGCTTCCCGCCGTCGACCGTGAAGTCCTTCAGCCCGTTGCGGGCGTACATCGTCATGAAGCCGGGGTGGATGGTGGCCCAGCTCCGGGACCCGCGTACGGCGATCCCGTACATGCCGTCGTAGCCCGCGCCCGGCGCCTTGCGCTTGATGGTCGCGGCGAGTTCGGTCAGCTCGTCGAAGGACTCGGCGGGCTTCACTCCGAGCTTCCTGAACACCTCGGTGTTGTAGGCGACGACGTTCGTCTCCCAGCCCCACGGCAGCGCGTACTGCCCGCCCTGGCCGAGCGGCGCGCCCGCCTTCAGCGACCACTGGTCGGCCTGGAGCAGGTTCGGGAAGAAGTCCCCCTGGTCCCACTCGGCTCCGGTCGCCGAGGAGTTGCGCATCCAGGGACCGAGGTCCTCCAGCCAGTTCGGCGGGCCGTACTGCCACACCATGTACGCGCCGAGCATGAACACGTCGTAGGAGGCACGTCCGCTGGACAGGTCCACGGTGAGCTTGTCGAAGTAGTTGTCCTCGGGGAAGACGTCGTACTCGACCTTGATGCCGGTCTTCTCGGTGAAGGACTTCAGGTCGGCGATCAGGGCGTCCGTGTACGGGTGCTTGTTGAGGAGCGCCTTGACGGTGGTGCCCTTCTCGCGCTTCCAGTCGAAGGAACCGGTGATGTCGTCCGCGGCGGACCCGTCGCTCTTGCTGTCGTTCCCGCCGAAACCGGAGCCGCAGGCCGTGAGCAGCGGGGCCGCCGCTGCCCCGGCGGCGAGTGCGAGGAAGCGCCGGCGGTCGTGCGCGTGCGTGTCCATCCGTACCTCCACGTGGAGCCTGGTTAACACGTCGAGTCGACTCGTTAACAGAGGGTGGAACGGCTGAAGTTGGGCGTCAATCCCTCGCGCACGGGAAAATCTCAGGGCAGAGTGTGAAGTTCACGGATTCATATGTGCGGGAGGCCGTATGACGGACGAGCATGAGGCCTGGCTGGGGATCGACCTGGGCACGCAGAGCGTCCGCGTGCTGCTCGTCACCGCCGACGGCACGGTCCTCGGCAGCGGCTCGGCCCCCTGGCCGGGCGGCGGGACGGGGTGCGGCACGAGCAGGACCCGGAGCACTGGTGGCAGGCGCTGTGCGCGGCGTCCCGGGCGGCACTCGGCTCCGCCCCGCCGGACCTGCCGGTCGGCGGACTCGCGGTGTGCGGCACATCCGGCACGGTCCTGCTCACGGACGGCTCTGGCCGGTCGGTGAGCCCCGCGCTGATGTACGACGACGGACGCGCGGCGGCGGAGGCGTCCCGGGCCCGGGACGCGGGGCTCGCGGTGCAGGACACCTGGGCGCTGCCGAAGGCGCTGTGGCTGGTGGGGGAGTACGGCCCCGGCCTGCGCCTCGCCCACCAGCCCGACCTGATCGTCACCCGCCTCACCGGCGAACCGCCCCCGGCCGACTCCAGCCACGCCCTCAAGACGGGCTACGACCTCCACCGGGAGGCCTGGCCGGAGGCCGCTCTGGCCCAACTGGGGATCCCAGGCCGTCTGTTGCCCGACGTCGTACGCCCCGGCACCCGCCTCGGCGAGGTCGGCGCGCAGGCCGCCGACGCCACCGGCATTCCCGCCGGCACCCCGGTGCTCGCCGGCATGACCGACGGCTGCGCGGCCCAGATCGCCTCGGGAGCGCTGCGGCCCGGCTCCTGGAACTCGGTCCTCGGCACCACGCTCGTGCTCAAGGGAGCCTCCCGGGACCCGGTCCGGGACCCCACCGGCGTGGTCTACAACCACCGCGCCCCCGACGGCACCTGGCTGCCCGGCGGGGCGTCGAGCGTGGGCGCCGGGGCACTCGCGGCACACTTCCCGGGGGCCGACCCGGCGGCCATGGACGAACGGGCGGCGGCCTTCGAACCGTCCCGTGCGATCGCCTACCCGCTGGTGTCGACGGGGGAGCGGTTCCCCTTCCGGGCGCCCAGGGCCACCGGGTTCGTCCTCGGCGAGCCCGCGGACGACGCCGAGCTGTGGGCCGCGCTGCTCCAGGGCGTGGGCTTCGCCGAACGCCTCTGCCTGGACTACCTCCACCACCTCGGCGCCCCCCTCGACGGCCCGCTCACCTTCACCGGCGGCGGCGCCCGCAGCCCCTACTGGAACCAGCTCCGCACCGACATCCTCGGCCGCCCGGCCCGCGTCCCGGAGCAGACGGAACCCGCCCTGGGAATGGCGGCGCTGGCCGCGTACGGGGTGTCGGGAGCCGGAACCCTCGCCGACGTCGCCGAACGCATGGTCCGCGTCCGTACGGTGCTCGAACCCCGCGCCGAGCGCACGGCCAGCTTCTCGGAGCCGTACGCTCACCTCGTCGACGCACTGGAGGAACGCGGCTGGCTGCCCGCCCCCGTCGCCGCACACACCCGTACCCGCCCGCACCTCCACCCCGGAAAGCCATGACCACCACGACTCTTCTGCTGGCCCGGCACGGGCAGACCGTCTGGCACGCCGAGAACCGGTACGCAGGTGTCAGTGACATCGACCTCACCGACACCGGCCGCGCCCAGGCCGAGGCCCTCGGCCGGTGGGCCGCCGCCCACCCCGTCGACGCGATCTGGACGTCCCCGCTGTCCCGTGCGGTCGCCACCGCCGAGCCTGCCTGCCGCGCCCTGGGCCTCACCCCGGAGGTCGAACCGGCCCTGCGTGAATGCGACTTCGGCGTGGTCGAGGGCCGTACGCTCGCCGAGTTCGAGGCGGAGGACCCGGAGTGGGTCGCGGCCTACCGTGCCGACCCGGTGGCCCACTCCTTCCCCGGCGCCGAGGATCCGCTGGCGGCAGCGGCCCGGGCGACCCGTGCCCTGCGGGACATCGCCGCCGCCCACCCCGGCGGGCGTGTCCTGGTCGTCGCCCACAACACCCTGCTGCGGCTGGTGCTGTGCACGCTGCTGTCCGTCCCGCCCCGGGAGTACCGCAGAGTGCTCCCGCGGTTGCGGAACGCGGCGCTCAGCGAACTGCGGATGAACTCCGACGGTTCCGCCGCACTCCTCTCACTCAATGTGCCCTGCGAGGCTGATGTGCCGTAGCACTATGGGCACATGACGCAGATCGACACCTCGGTGCCGCACTCGGCCCGGATCTGGAACTACTGGCTGGGCGGCAAGGACAACTACCCGGTGGACGAGGCGGCCGGTGACGCCTACACCGCCGTGTTCCCCGGCATCGTCACCATCGCCCGCGGCAGCCGCGCCTTCCTCGGCCGCACCATCCGCCACCTCGTCCAGGAGGCGGGCGTACGGCAGTTCCTCGACGTCGGCACCGGCCTGCCGACCGTCGACAACACCCACGAGGTCGCCCAGCGCCTGGCCCCCGAGTCGCGTGTCGTCTACGTCGACAACGACCCCCTGGTCCTCGCGCACGCCCGCGCCCTGCTCACCTCCACGCCCGAGGGCGCGACGGCGTACGAGCCCATCGACCTCTACGAGCCGGAGGCCATCGTCGAGGCCGCCGGCAAGACACTCGACCTCACCCGCCCCACCGCTCTCATTCTCAGCGGCATCCTGGGCCACGTGGCCGACTACGACGAGGCCCGCGACCTCGTCCGCCGCCTCCTGGCCCCGCTGCCCTCCGGCAGCTTCCTCTCCCTCAACGAGGGCTCCCGCGGCACCGACCCGGCGTACGAGCAGGCCCAGGACGCCTACAACGAGACCGGCGCGGTCCCCTACTTCCTGCGGCCGGCCGAGCGGATCGAGGCCTTCTTCGAGGGCCTGGAGCTGGTGGAACCGGGCGTGGTCTCGGTACCGCTGTGGCACCCCGAGCCGGGCGCGTCCACCGAACCGATCGGCCAGCACGGCGGCCTGGGCCGCAAGCCGTAGCCCCACACGGTCCCGCACGGGAAACCCCCGCGAGTCACGTCCTCGCGGGGGCTTCCTTCAATCCGCCTGCCAGGTGAAGGGTGAGAAGACGATCACGAGGCAGGACGCTTCACACGACCTCAGGGAGCCGGCGGCAGCACGTCCGCGCGGGCCTTGGCGGCCTGGCCTGCATTGCCCTGGTGGTCGTAGACCTGCTCCACGATCAGTCCTCCGGCGCCCTTATTGCAAGATGGTTGCAACTGCACGCTAGCAGCAAGACGGCGGCTGTGGGTGCCCAGGGCACAGAAAAGGCCCCCGCTCGTGTCGCGGGGGCCTTCACCAAGGGAATCCTGCTGCCTGGGCTACCGCCTGGGGCGCGCCTTCTGCCACGCGTACCCGACTGCCGCCAGCACCAGCGTCATCGCACCCGTCGAGTACAACTGCACCCGTGTGTCCGGTTCCCGGGCCATCAGGACGAAGACCGCGGCCATGCCGGCCAGCGCGACCCACGTCAGCCACGGGAACGCCCACATCCGTACGACCAGCTTCTCCGGCGTCTCACGCTCCAGGCGGCGGCGCAGCCGCAGCTGCGAGACGGCGATGAAGATCCAGACGACCAGGATGACCGCGCCGATCATGTTCAGCAGCCAGGCGAAGACGTCGTCGGGTCGCCAGTAGCTCAGCAGCACGCACAGGAACCCGAAGACGGAGGACGCCAGTACGGCGATCCGCGGCACCCCGCCCGAGACCCTGCCCAGCACCTTCGGGCCCTGGCCGCGCTCCACCAGGGAGTAGCCGATGCGCGAGGCGCCGTAGACGTTGGCGTTCATGGCGGAGAGCAGGGCCACCAGCACGACCACGTTCATCAGCTGCCCGGCGCCGGGGATGCCCAGCTGGTCCAGGGCGGCGACGTAGGGGCCGTTCTCGACGACCTCCTTGGAGTCCCACGGCACCAGGGTGACGATGACGGCCATCGAGCCGACGTAGAACAGCGCGATGCGCCACATCGCCGTACGCACCGCGCTCGCCACGCCCTTGACGGGATTCTCCGACTCGGCCGCCGCGATGGTGACCGTCTCCAGGCCGCCGTAGGCGAAGACCGAGGCGAGCAGGCCGATGACCAGGCCCTCACCGCCGTTCGGCATGAAGTCGGTGAGGTGGCTCGCGCCCGGCGAGTCCGTGCCGGGCAGGACACCGGCGATCGCCAGGACGCCCAGCACCAGGAACAAGGTGATCGCGCCGACCTTCAGCGCGGCGAACCAGAACTCGAACTCGCCGAAGTTCTTCACGGCCGCGAGGTTCGTGCCGCAGAAGACCACCATGAACAGCGCGACCCACGCCCACTCCGGAGTGCCGGGCAGCCAGCCGCTGACGATCTTCGCGGCCCCGATGCCCTCCAGGCCGACGGCCGTACAGAGGAGCACCCAGAACGCCCACCCGACGGTGAACCCGGCCCAGGGGCCGAACGCCCGCTCCGCGTGCGCCGAGAACGAACCCGACGAGGGATGAGCGGCCGACATCTCGCCGAGCATCCGCATCACCAGCATCACGAGGAGACCGGAGAGGGCGTAGGCGACCACGATCGACGGACCGGCCGCGGCGATGCCCGCACCGGAGCCGACGAACAGACCGGCGCCGATCACCCCGCCGAGGGCGATCATCGACAGATGGCGCTGCTTCAGGCCATGGGAGAGGGAGGCGTCGTCCGTGCTGGGCGGCGTCCCGGTGGTGGTGCTGGGCATGGGCGCGGCTCGTCCAATGCGTGAGAGGCGTGAGAGGGCAAAAACGCCGCCAGTCTGTGCGGTCCTCGCGCCCGGGAGGGAGAGTTGTCCAGCATGCGGACGCCTGGAACGCGTGCCGTGAGGCCCCGGGAACGGAGTGTGGACGCCCGTCGCGGAAGCCGTCGGCATCCACCCTGGAGGGCATTTGGCGAAACCCTACAGTCCGCTTCGCCGCCGAGTCGGTGACCGAAGCCTCGCTGCCTCAGTGACCGGCATCACGTCGCGCTCGGTGTAGTGCCCACCCTTTGTCCGAAGTCGACCAACCGCACGTTCGCGCCTTTGTCGAGCGCTGACGGTGATCAGGGCGGGGGCGCTGGGATAGCGTCACCGTGTCCCGACCGACCCTCACCCTCGCGGAGTCCCCATGAGCACCGCTGCCGTCCCCGCCCCCACCGGACAGGTCCTCGCGGACCTGCTCCCCTCCTCTCGTGTCCGGGACGCGGCCCTCGTGCTCGGCGGCGCCGCGCTCACCGGCCTCGCCGCCCAGATCTCGGTGCCCGTGCCGGGCTCCCCGGTGCCGGTGACCGGCCAGACCTTCGCCGCGCTGCTCGTCGGCACGTCCCTCGGTGCCGGCCGCGGCCTCCTCGCGCTCGCGCTGTACGCCGTGGCGGGCGTCGCGGGCGTGCCGTGGTTCGCGCAGGGCACCTCGGGTGTCGCCCCCTCCTTCGGCTACATCCTCGGCATGATCCTCGCCGCCACCGTCGTGGGTGCCCTGGCCCGCCGCGGTGCCGACCGCTCGATGCTGCGTATGGCGGGCGCGATGCTGGTGGGCGAGGCGATCATCTACGCCATCGGCGTGCCCTACCTGGCCCTGGCCACCGGCATGTCCGCCACCGCCGCGATCGCGGCCGGCCTCACGCCGTTCCTGATCGGCGACGCGCTGAAGGCGGCGCTGGCGATGGGGGCGCTGCCGACGGCCTGGAAGTTCGCGAACAAGCGCTGAACTCCTAGACGGTGCCGAGAGGCCCGCCGGGTATACCGCCCCGGCGGGCCTCTCGTGCGTACTCAGGGCCGGCGAAGGCTGATTCAGCCCTCCCGCACCCCTGGCCGCCGCCGCTGTGACCACCACATTCCGGCCGCGCCCACCGCGAGCAGCGCGGCACCGGCCGCGCCCAGCGGCAGCAGATCACGTGCCTGACCGGTCTCCGCCAGTTCCTTGCCGCCGGGAGACTCCTTGCCGCCGGGGGACTCCTTGTCACCCGGGGACACCGGCTTGTTGTCGGTGCCGAGCAGCAGGGGCGTGGCCGGGGCGTCCGGCGACGGGTTGGTCGTGCCGAACGGCACCGGGCCCTGCTGCCAGAACGTCTTCTTTCCGTCGCCGGTCTGGACGGGCAGACAGATCTTTCCGGCCTTGCCCAGGTCGTATGTCGCGTCGACGGCGTACGACTTCGACTTACCGGCCTCGAGATTGTCGAGGGGGCAGGCGAAACCGCTGTTCGAACCCTCCGGAAGGCTGTTCTCGGGTATCGCGGAACAGCCCTCGACGTTCTTGACCACAAGCCCGTCGAATCCCACGACCAGCAGCCTGATCTTTCCGCTGCTCTTGCTTCCCTCGTTCTTCACGGTGGCGGTAATCGCCGTCTTTTTCGAACCGTTGTCGACCGAGATCTTCTCGGGCAGCAGCGTGGTGAGCTTCACCCCCGCCGGTGCCGCGTCAACTGCCTTTCCCCCTTGCCGCTCGCGGGCCCTCCGTCCTCCGCCCCGGCGGTGCCGGAAAGGATCAGCACCGCCGAAAATGATGCCGCGACCAGCGGCCCCACGACCACGGTCGTACGACGAGAACTCATGTTCGCCCCCCTTGTGTCCCCCTGGGCTGCGCCTGAATTCGCAGCACTGAAAGAGGTACCACAAGATTTCACCGCACTATCCTGGTACGGCGCGAAGTGTGACCGTTGTGTTTCACTGGAGATGGTCGCGGCGTCGTGGAGGGGGTGCAGCGGATTGCCGGGGAATGCGAATATCGGCGGTGTTCCAGGGATATTGGTGACGGGGCGCTATCGGTTGGTCGAAAGTATCGGCCAGGGGGGAATGGGGCGGGTGTGGCGAGCCACCGACGAAATACTCGACCGCCCGGTCGCCGTCAAGGAAATGCGGATCGACGGTCTCGACGCGGAGGACGACAGGACGCGCCGCGAACGCACCCTGCGCGAAGCCAGGGCCACCGCCCGCATCGACCACCCCAACGTCGTACGGGTCTACGACGTGGTCGACGAGGGCGAACGCCTGTGGATCGTCATGGAGTTGGTCGCCGGCCGCTCCCTCGAACGCATCCTCGCGGAGGACGGCCCCCTGAGCCCCTCCGAGACGGCCCGGATCGGCCTCGGCCTGGTCGCGGCACTACGGCAGGTGCACGCGCGGGGCGTCCTGCACCGGGACATCAAGCCCGGGAACGTCCTCGTGGAGAACGCGGCTCGTCCGGCCGGACCGGCCGGACCGGCCGGACCGGCCGGACCAGCCGGAGCAGGACGCCGCGACGGCACGGTCTCCGGCCAGAGCCCGGGCCCTCGCTCCCACGAACGGCGCGTCGTCCTCACGGACTTCGGCATCGCCGCGATCCAGGACGCCAAGGCACTCACGATGGTCGGGATGCTGGTCGGCTCGCCCGACTACATGGCCCCCGAGCGCATCTCCGGCCGCCCCCAGGGCCCGCCCTCCGACAACTGGTCCCTCGGCGCGACCCTCTGCGCGGCCCTGGGCGGCCGCTCCCCCTTCGCCCGCGACACCACGCTGGCCACTCTGCACGCGGTCCTCTACGAGGAGCCCGAACTCCCCGCCGCCTCGGGCCCGTTGCGCGACATCCTGACGGCCCTCCTGCAAAAGGAACCGTCGACCCGACCCGGCCTGGAGGACCTGGAAACAGCCCTGGAGGCGGTGGCGTTCCCGGTTCCCACGCCGACGGTGTCGCCCCCGCCCCTCACCGCCCCCACCCCACAGCAAGCACCCACCCCCACCCACGCACAAGCCACACCCCAGGACTCCCACCGGCCCGCCCCCGTCCCGGACGCGACACCACTCGAACCCCCCGACCACCACCCCACGGCCGGCACCGCCCTCCGCCCGGCCCCCGTCTCCCTCACTCACGCACAGGCGGCCGCGGTTACCGAGTGCCGCACCCACCCCACGCCGCCACCCTCCCCGATGCCGCCGGGCGAACTCCCCGGCCCCGCGGTCCCGGCCGTGTCCCGCCCCCGCGCGGGTCACCGCCGTACGATGCTCGCCGCCGCGGCGGCCACGGTCGCGACGGCCGGTGCCGTCGTAGGAATCATCCTGGCGACGTCGTCCGGCTCACCGGGCGGCGACGACACCCGCGCAGGCTCCTCGACCTCCGCACCCCCCGCCACCGGCACCGCCCCGGCACCCAAGAACCCACCCACCCCCACCGTCGAGGGCACCTCGCGGCCGCAGAGCCTGCCGCCGGGCACGCGCCGGGAGGCCGGCGGTTTCGCCTGGGCGACACCGGAGGGCTGGCGGCGGGACGTGAAGACGGGCGCGGAGGTGCACTACACGTCCCCGGACGGCGCCCAGGAACTGGTCGGCAAGTCCGCCCTGGCCCGTGGCGACCTCCTGGAGACCTGGCAGACCTCGGAGCGCAACGCCCATCAGGGCCAGGACTACCGCAAGATCCGCCTGGAGGAGACGACGTTCCGTGAGCACCCGGCGGTGGTCTGGGAGTACACCTTCACGCTGGAGGGCGTCCGCTGGCACGCCCGTCTGCTCGGCTTCAACGTCGGCGGAAAGTCGTACCAGATCAATACCTGGTACCAGTCGGGGATCGAGGAGGAGGCCCTGAGCACGTACGAGAAGGTCAAGGACAGCTTCACGGTGCTGTAGGGGACTGCGGGGCCTGCGAGGAAGGCCTGCGGGGCACGAAGGCCTGCAGGGACATGAAGGCCTGCGGGGACACGAAAAGGCCTGCGGCGCGTGTCTCGCAAGGGAGAACACGCACCGCAGGCCCCACAGCAGGAAGGGCGAGCGCCCGCCGGTCAGCCGGCCGAGACCTCGTCCCGGCCCTGGTCCGGAACCTGGACCTGAGCGGCGTCTGCACCCCG
Organism: Streptomyces sp. CA-179760; assembly: GCF_050937045.1. Classification (NCBI taxonomy): domain Bacteria; kingdom Bacillati; phylum Actinomycetota; class Actinomycetes; order Kitasatosporales; family Streptomycetaceae; genus Streptomyces; species Streptomyces sp. CA-179760. The sequence goes on along the minus strand of NZ_JBNJLZ010000001.1, from coordinate 3,335,024 downwards.
CCGGCCCGCACCCCTGTGCTTCACGAAGGCGATGACGAGCACCACGGCCGCGACGAGCAGCGACAGCAGGATGGTCTGGCGCCCGTCGTGCTCGGTGTCGGTGAGCATGTAGCCGAGGATGAAGACGATCAGCGCGGCCGTCGCCCAGGTCAGATACGGGTACAGCCACATCTTGACCACGAGCTTCTCCGGCGCCTCCGCCTGGATGATCTTCCGCATCCGCAGCTGGGAGAAGCAGATCACCAGCCACACGAACAGGGCGACCGCGCCACTGGAGTTCACGAGGAAGAGGAAGACGGAGTCCGGGAACTTGTAGTTGAAGAAGACGGCGACGAAGCCGAACGCGACGGAGGCGAGGATCGCCGTCCGCGGCACGCCGTTGCCGGTCGTGCGGGCGAAGGCCTTCGGCGCGTCACCGCGCTGGCCGAGCGAGAAGGCCATGCGGGAGGCGGTGTAGAGACCCGAGTTGAGACAGGACAGCACCGAGGTCAGCACGATGAAGTTCATGATCTGACCGGCGTGCGGAATGCCCAGGGAGTTGAGCGCGGCGACGTAGGAGCCGTCGTCGGTGATGGACTTGCTGTCCCACGGCAGCAGGGCCACCACGACGAAGATCGAACCGAGGTAGAAGACGCCGACTCGCCAGATGATGCTGTTGGTGGCCTTGGTGACGGCCTGCTGCGGGTTCTCGGACTCACCGGCGGCCAGGGTGGCGATCTCGCTGCCCATGAAGGAGAAGACCACGAGCAGCACACCGGTGAGGATCGCGCCGGCGCCATGGGGCAGGAAGCCGCCGTGCTGGGTGAGGTTGCTCAACCCGGCCTGCTCACTGTCCACGCCGGGCAGCACCCCGAAGACGGCGAGCCCACCGATGACGATGAACGCGGCGATCGCGACGACCTTGATCCCCGCGAACCAGAACTCGAACTCGCCGTACGACCCCACCGAGACCAGGTTGGTCGCGGTGAGTACCAGCATCACGATCAGCGCCCAGGCCCACTGCGGCACGGCCGGGATCCAGCCCTCCAGGATCACGGCACCGGCGGTCGCCTCGACCGCGAGCACCACGACCCAGAAGAACCAGTACAGCCAGCCGATGGAGAAACCGGCCCAGGGGCCGAGCGCCCGGTCGGCGTGCGCGGAGAAGGAACCCGAGGTCGGGTTGGCGGCCGACATCTCACCGAGCATCCGCATCACCAGCACCACGAGCGTGCCGACGAGGGCGTACGACAGGAGAATGCCGGGGCCTGCGGTGGCGATACCGGTGCTGGACCCCACGAAGAGCCCGGCCCCGATGACGCCACCGATGGCGATCATCGACAGATGGCGGTTCTTGAGCCCGGCCTGCAGCCCGGAGCTGCCGGGTTCTCCGGGCCCTCCGGGGTCGTTTCCGGTCGTCTTCAGTGTCGGCTGCGAGGTCATGGAACGGATTTCCTTTGCGCCGGGGAGCTGTTCTTCCGTACGGAGCCGCACCAGCCGTACGAACGGGGTGTGTCGCGGCATGACGGTGTACGGGACGTCGTACGAGCGGGTGTACGAGCCGGTCCAGTGAATCTGAGGCGAACGTTTTCGAGAACCTTTGAATCCAGATTGTTACTTGAGGTTTTCCTGAGGTTCCGTAATGCGGCTCACATTCGCCTCACGTTTTCATGAGCGCCACCCCGCGCGCTTTCCCCGAAACACCCGTGTCACACTCATCCCATGCGCGTGTACCTCGGCTCGGACCATGCCGGCTACGAACTCAAGAACCACCTCGTCGACTGGCTGAAGGCGGCGGGTCACGACCCCGTCGACTGTGGCCCGCACATCTACGACGCCCAGGACGACTACCCGCCCTTCTGCCTCCGCGCAGCGGAGCGCACGGCCGCGGACCCCGACGCGCTCGGCGTCGTCATCGGCGGTTCCGGCAACGGCGAGCAGATCGCCGCGAACAAGGTCAAGGGCGTCCGTGCGGCCCTCGCCTGGAGCGAGGAGACGGCGGCCCTCGGCCGCCAGCACAACAACGCCAACGTCGTCGCCGTGGGCGCGCGCATGCACTCGCAGGACGAGGCGACGGCCTTCATCGAGACGTTCCTCGCGACTCCGTTCTCCGGTGACGAGCGTCACATCCGTCGAATCGACATGCTCGACGAGTACGAGACGACCGGCGCCCTCCCCCCGATCCCGCCGCACCACCCCCAGCAGGGCCCGGACGCCTGACCTGCTGAGCCCGACCGTGTGAGCCGAAGGTCGCCCTCGCGGCGTTAGCGCGCGAGGGCGCAGGTTCCAGCGCGCTCCAACTCGAGCCCAGCGCCCGCCCCGCGCCTTCGCCCGAGCCCCACGGCTCCCCCCCGACCCCGCCCCCGACCCGGGCACGGCTCAAGCCAGCTGAGGGCCGAGTCGAGTCGGCCCGCAGCTCCAGTGACGAGTCGGACACGGGCTCAGTGCCCGAGCTGGACCACAGTCCTGAGGGCCCGAGCTCGACCACAGTCCTAGGGCCCGAGCCTGACCAGGGCCCAGGGCTCGAGCCTGACCAGGGCCCAGGGCTCGAGCCTGACCCCAGGCCCAGGGCCCGAGCCTGACCCCAGGCCCGGAGCCCGAGCCCGACCATAAGCCCAGGGCCCGAGCCCGACCTCTGGCCTACCCCAGGGCCAGGGCCCGACCACAAGCCCAGGGCCCGAGCCCGACGCGGGGGTCCAGGGGCGCAGCCCCTAATGGGGTGCAGGGGTGGAGCCCCGCGAGGGGTGCAGGGGACGCAGTCCCCGCCGGGGTCCGGGGCGGAGCCCCGATGCCTTTCGACGTCAACCTCTTGACGAACTGGTTCGGGTGGGCGGGTGGGCAAGCTCCGTCCGGGGCGGAGCCCCGAGGCCCGGCCTCTTGACCGACCGAGTCGGGCGGGCGGGTGGGCAAAGGCAACGACCACAGGGAGACCCCCGTGCCAGAAGGCCACACCATCCACCGCCTGGCCCAGGACTACGCCGCCGCCTTCCTCGGCACAAGCCCCAACACCACCAGCCCCCAGGGCAAGTTCACCGACGCCGCCACCCTCCTCACCGGCACGGAACTCACCCACACGGAAGCCCATGGCAAACACCTCTTCCTCGGCTTCCGCGACACCGACTGGATCCACATCCACCTCGGCCTCTTCGGCAAGGTCACCTTCGGCCCGGCCCCCGCACCCCCACCCACCGACACCGTCCGCCTCCGCCTCGCGAACGACACCGCGTACGTAGACCTCCGCGGTCCCACCACCTGCGCCCTGATCACACCCCCGGAGAAGCAGGCGATACACGACCGCCTCGGCCCCGACCCCCTCCGCGACGACGCCGACCCGGACACCGCGTACCGCCGTATCGCCCGCAGCCGTACCACGATCGCCGCCCTCCTCATGGACCAGAAGATCATCGCGGGCGTGGGAAACGTCTACCGCGCGGAGGTCCTCTTCCGGCACCGCATCGACCCGTACCGCCCCGGCAAGGACCTCACCCCGTCCGAGTGGCACACGATCTGGACCGACCTGGTCGAGCTCATGCACGACGGCGTCCGCGACAACCGCATCGACACCGTCCGCCCGGAACACACCCCGGAGGCGATGGGCCGCCCACCCCGAGTGGACGACCACGGCGGCGAGGTGTACGTCTACCGCAGGGCCAACCAGCCCTGCCACCTCTGCGGCGACGACATCCGCACCGCCGACCTGGCCGCCCGCAACCTCTTCTGGTGCCCCACCTGCCAAGGCCGCCCCTGACGAACCGGACCCCCGGGCCTCAGAAGCCGTACGGCAACCACGGCTCCACACCGCGCGCCCCGAATCCCAGCGAGGCCTCAGCCAAGGCTCCCCGCCGTACCTCCCGCACCCGCCCCGCCGCCCCCAACGAGGCCAGCGACACACCCCCGAGATACGCGGAACTCAACTCCCGTACGGACAGAGCGACATCCGCCGCATCCGCCGTACGCTCACAGGACGCCCCCTTCGCGTCCCCGCTGAGCCGCCAACGCCCGGCGTTCCAGGGACAGAACGCGTCCTCCACCTCGAACACCACATCCACCGGCGCCTGATACGTCCGCGCCTCCAGCGCGGCCCCCAGCTCCACCGGCCGTAGGTACAGCGAATCCCCCACCCGAGGCCGGCACCGCCGGATGTCGGACACCCAGTGCCGCCACGCGTCGTCCACGGGCCGCCCCCGCCCCCGCACCACCAGCGACGACGTCAGGTCGATCCCGAACAGGAACCGCCACAGCGCCGCGTCCGCCGCGGGGTCCAGCGCGGCCGAGTCCTCCAGGATCACCGCGCCCTCGGGCCCGGCCGCCTCCCAGCTCGGCTTGACGCGATACCGCGCGTACCCGACCGTCTCGCCGTCCCGCTCGGCGACGACGCACTGCAATGGCGACGCCCCCTCCCGATCGCCCTCCGGATCGAGCAGCGGAAGCCGCTCCCACCCGGGCTGCCGGGCCAGCATCCCGGCCCGCGACGGAACCAGCCGCGCGTACACCGCCTCGCACGCGTCGAGGACATCGCCCGGAACGGCGTACCGCACGCGCACGTCGTCCGTCCCCGTCGGCAGGGACGTGAGCCGCACCCGGGTCGTGTCGATCTCGGCGTTCAACTGGAAGGTGGCGCACCCGTACCCGAACCGGCCGTAGATCGCCGGCTCGGACGCCGTGAGCACGGCCAGCGGCTCACCCCAGGCCCGGACGTCGTCCAGCTGCCGCCGCATCATCGACGTCAGAACGCCGCGCCGGCGATGCGTCGCCGCGACGCTGACCATGGTGACGCCCGCGGCCGGCACCGAGGCGCCGCCGGGCACCGTGAGCCGGAAGCTGAACGCTCCGGCCGTCCCCACACACTCGTCCCCGTCCCAGGCACCGAGTGAACGGTCGAGCTCGGTCAGCGAGTTCCACAACTCCCGTTCCTCGGCGGACTCCGGAACCCCGCCGAAGCCCCGGATCAGGGTGTCGTACCACTCGTCCCAATCGTCCCGCCGCAGTACCCGCAGGTCGGTCGCGTAGCCGCTCGCGTCAGTCGCCATGGCCCATGCCTACCAGGGCATTACGGGACGAGCGAGAGAATTTCCCTTGAGCCGGGACGGGCCGGCTCACTGTGAAGTCGACCCTCGGACGGGGGACAAGTCGGACCTCCCGTGCCAAGGGGCTGGTCCGATGGATAGGGTCCCGAACTAATGGCATCAGGACGAGAGCGGCGCGCGGAAGCCGACACGTTCACGGCCCGGTTGAAGAAGCAGTGGCACCGGGCCCGCGTCGGCGTGCGCCGAGCCGCCGTGGACTACTTCCGCGGCGACGGCTCGGACTGGATCGCCCTGGCCGGTCTGCTCCTGACCGTCCCGCTCATCGCGGCGGCGACACTGGCGAACTCGGTGTGGTTCTCACCGGCCGCGCTCGTCCTGCCCGTCGTCGTGGGCGGGCTGCTGCTGCGCCCGGCCAGCCTCCTCGGCCTGTACGCGGCGGCGGCCACGGCGCTGATCGTGGAGTCGGTGCAACTGGGCCCGTACACGGAGGGGCCCTCCAGGGTCACTCCGGGCATCGTGCTCGTGGTCGCGGCCTGCGGTTTCTTCGGGCTGCTGCTGGCCCAGTTCCGCAGCCGCGTCGGTGTGCCCTGGCGGCGCGGCGGCACCATGCTCTTCGACCTTCGTGAACGCATCCGGGTGCAGAGCCAGCTGCCCGACCTGCCGGGCGGCTGGCACCAGGAGATGGCGCTGCGCCCTGCGGGCGGCCAGTCCTTCTCGGGCGACTTCGTGGTGGCGGCCCGCACCAACGGCGGCCGTACGCTCGAGGTCGTCCTCACCGACGTCTCCGGCAAGGGCATGGACGCCGGCTCCCGCGCGCTGCTCCTGTCCGGCGCGTTCGGCGGCCTGCTGGGCTCCCTCCCGCCGCACGCCTTCCTCCCCGCCGCCAACGGCTATCTGCTCCGCCAGGACTGGGACGAGGGCTTCGCCACCTCCATCCACCTGGTCCTCGACCTGGACTCCGGCGACTACGAGCTCTACTCCGCCGGCCATCCGCCGGGCCTCCAGCTCAGCGCCGGCACCGGCCGCTGGGAGGAGAAGGCCGCCGAGGGCCCCCTCCTCGGCGTCTACGACGGCGCCCAGTTCGACCCCGTCAAGGGCTCGCTGCGCCCGGGCGACGTACTGATGCTCTTCACGGACGGCCTGGTGGAGACCTCCGACCGTGACATCGTCGAGGGCATCGACCGCCTCACCGGCGAGGCCGACCGTTACGTCGCCGGCGGCTTCCACGGCGCCGCCTGGCACCTCATCGAAGCAGTGGCCAAGGACGTCAACGACGACCGGGCCCTCCTGTTGATCTGCCGAGACGGCGTGACGGCGGCGTCCGGCCGCTGACCCACGGCACCGCCAGGCCAAGACCTGGTCATGGTTCCGTGCTGCTTCTGTGAGCGAATCGGACCTGGATTGCATTGGCAACTGTCGTGTTGATAGAGATTGCAGAGAGACTTGAGGTGGCTTTGAGGGCTGCCGTTGGGGCCCATACGGGGGAGGCGAGCCAGCAGGATGAAGTTCGACATGGGTGCGCAGACGCTGTCGTCGTTGCAACGTGACACACGTGGTTCGACGGATGACCTGGGTGGTCTGGTCCGGCAGCTGGTGGCGGCGGCGCAGCCGCTGGAGGGCAAGTTCAATGGTTCTGGTCGTACGACGTTCGACCAGTTCAAGACGCGGGCGGACCGGATCGCCTCGGACCTGAACTCGTCGTTGTCGGCGATTCTGGGCGGTCAGTCCGGCATGGACTCGGCGTTCTCCTCGGGTGACCAGGAACAGGGCGACAACGCCCGTCAGCAGATGTCGGCGGCGAACTTCGACGCCGCGCGCTTCCGCTGACCTGTCTGTTCCTTCTGTACTTGGCTCTGGCTGTTCGGTTCTTCGGGGAGTGGTGTGTGATGGCAGGCGCGGGTTCGGATCGTCGGTCGTACGACCTGGGTGCGTCGACGGACGCGCAGTCCAACATCCAGGTGGTGATCGGCCGTCTGGAGTCGTTGATCGCTCAGCGTGACAAGCAGGTGAAGGCCGCGATGGCGGACTTCACCGCGGACGGCGTCGCGGATGAGTACCACGGCAAGGAAAAGCGGTGGAACAACGCCTCGCAAGAGGTGAAGAACATCATTCACCTGCTGAAGACGACGCTGGAGAAGAACGACGGAACGGCGCAGTCGACGATTCAGCGGGCGAAGGCGGCCGTGGACAACATCGGCTGAAGTCGCCGCTGGTGGTCCTGTCTGGTTTCTGTTCGGTGTGGCGGTAGTGGTGTGTGACGGGGGTTTGTGGTGCCCGGCTGGGATTTGAAGCCGCAGGGTATTTCTCATGTGCTGACGACGACGGGTGATGCCGCGTCGAAACTGGAGAAGTACGCGAAGGCCTTCGGGGAGCATCTGACCTCGGCGGCGTCCAGCGCGGGCACGGTTTCCGCCGAGGGCGGCGGTGAGGGCGGCGAAAAGGCGCAGGGCGGTCTGGTGGCTCTCGCGTTGTCGCAGTTCGCGGAGCATGCGACGAAGGATCTGAAGTTCGTCGCGGCGCGGGCGGGCAAGTCACTGCAGGGCGCGGTAGATGCGACCACGGCATACCTGAACGGCGACGAGGAGATGGCGGCGGAGGCGCAGCGCAACACGCTGAAGGCGCCGCCGGTGGATCTGCCGGGAGTCGGTAAGAAGTGATTCAGCCGGAGAAGATCCCGCAGTTCACGGGGAACTTGGAGCAGCTGGAGACGGATTACGCGGATCTGAAGAAGGACGCGGGGCACATCCGGGACACCGGTGGTGACGTCCACTCCCGCTTCCAAGGACTGTCGGCGTATTACCACGCTCCGGAGGCGGAGCGGTTGTTCGCTACGACGAAGCCGGTCAAGGAGAAGGCGGACGGGTTCGCCGATGACCTGGAGACGGTTTCGGGTGCGTTGTCGTCGTATGCCACGGAGGTCCGGCCGCTGGCGGCGAAGCTGAAGCGGTTGAAGGCGGATGCCGCGGCCTTCGTCTCGTCGGTGAAGGACGACGACGAGTGGGAGTACGACGAGGACAAGGTCGACGAGCACAATCAGCTGCGCGATGACATCACCGCCACGGTGGCGGCGTTCTGGGCGGCGGAGCGGACCTGCCACAACAAGATCACCGCTCTGTGGGGCGGGACGCAGATGGTGGCCGGGGACGGTTCGAAGAAGAAGAACCAGTACGGCTTCAACGCCGGGGACATGAAGGACGCGAAGCTTCCCTGGGGTGACCCGGTGGAGGAGAAGCACCACTGGTACGAGGTCGGCCACTGGGTGAAGTCCTTCGTGTGGGACGGCCTGATCGTGGACGGTGTGTGGGGCACGATCAAGGGCCTGGGCACGCTGGTGGGCTTCGGTGGCTGGGACGCGATGGGTCAGGCGTGGAAGGGCCTGGCGCAGCTCGCGACGGGCCTGGTGATCACGTCGATCCCCGGGGCGAACGCCTACTTCTGGACGGCGTCGGACAAGGACATGCCGTCCTGGCTGCGTGATTCGCGTACGGCGATGAAGGAGACGGGCAAGGCGCTGGTGGCGTGGGACGAGTGGGGCAAGAACCCCGCTCGTGCGGCGGGGGCGGTCACCTTCAACGTGGTGACGACGGTGTTCACCGGTGGTGCGGGTGGCGCGGCGGCGGGTGCGGGCAAGGCCGGCGCGGTCGCCAAGGCCCTGTCGGTGGCGGGCAAGGCCGGCCGGGTCATCGACCCGATGACCTACATCGCCAAGGGCGCGGGTGCGGGCCTGTCGAAGATCGGCGACATCACCAAGGGCCTGAGGGGCGTCGGCAACATCGACATCCCCACCCTCCCCGACGGCTCGGTCCACCTCCCCGACGGCCACCAGCTCAGCCCCAACGGCGACCTGATGGCCCCCAACGGCACGATCGACCCCACCCCCGCTCCCCACGGCACCACCCCGACCCTCCCCGCCCACTGGACGACCCAGGGCGCTCCCACCCCGTCCTACGCGGCCGCAGCCGCCCCCACCCTCGACAACGCGGCCACCGCGGGCCACTACAACGCGCCCCCCACGGCTCCCACGCACGCGCCGGGCGCCCCCTTCGACCCGACGCAGGCTCCCTCCTCGTACGACCACGCGCCGTCGCAGGGCTCGCACAGCCAGGCGCCGCAGCCCGGCACGTACGGCCACGCGCCGTCACCGGGCACATACGACCACGCCCAGGCCCCGTCTCCGGGCGGGTACGGCCCGGCCCCCTCCGGTTACGACACGGCCCCGGCCACCGCCCCGCACACCGGCGCCGCCCCCGGCACCGCGGAGCCCTGGTACAGCCAGCCCGTGGGCGCCAACTCCGTGCACGACATACCCCCGGCCCCGCACCCGGGCGGTCCCGGCGTACCCGGCAGCGGCGCTCACCCCTGGTATCACCAGGCCTCCAACCCGGCACACGACCTCGCGAACCCGCCCCACCCCGGCGGCTACGACGTCCCCGGCGCCGGTCACACGGACGACGCCGCACATGGCACGGGCCACGGCGACGACGCCTCGCACGGAACCGGGCACGGGGACGACGCCCCCGCTCACGCGGACGACGCGGCACACACCGGCGATCACGGGGGTCTCCCCGACGGCGTTGCGGACGCCGCCGCCCACGGCCCGGACGCCCCCGCCACCCCGGCGCACCAGGGCGCGGATGTGCCGGGCAGCGGGGCCGGGGAGCCGTTCGAATACAAGCCGCACATGTCGGCGGACGACTTCGACCGCTTGGCCACCGACGCGGAGCGGCATGCGGTAGCCACGGCGGAGCTGGAGCGGGGGACCAATCCCTACCCCAGCACCAGCAACAAGGCGGGCAAGGAATACGGCGACGCGTACTGGAACGACTTCCTGGACAACCTCGACCCCAAGGCCAAGGACGCGCTGGAGAGGTACAGCAGCTTCTACTTCAAGCACATCAACGGCCAGCTGCGGGCGACCCACGTGCCGCTGGAGCCCCCGGTCCAGAACCTGGTCGACAACATGGACCGGGTCATGAGCAGCAAAACCGTGCCGGAAGACGTCATGGTTGTCCGAGGCAGCGGCTACGACCACCTCCTCGACGACGTGGACTCGTTGTCCGACCTTGCGGACACGACCGTCAAGGACGAAGGATTCACCTCCACGTCGCTCGGCAAGACCGCGGCGTTCGACCACGAGCCGATGATCATGCACCTACGGGTACCGAAGGGCACACCAGCACTCTGGATCGACCCCATCTCCTTGAACAGGGGGAGCGGGAACTGTTGCTCGCTCGCGGTACGGAGGTCAAGGTGACCCGCGTCTTCCAGGACGCGGCCGGCAAGTGGCAACTCTACGGAGAGGTCTTGCCGAGGCGGCCGTAGCAGACTGCCCTCGGCGAGCGTGGGGCAGGGCCGTTATCGCGAATCAGGCGGACACAGAGAAACATGGACTTCATGAGCAGCGAACAACCATCGCCCTCGCGTTTCGAGGAAGACTGGCAATTCAAGCAGGTGGCGGGCCCGGCGAAGTACAGCCGTCATACCGATGGCCCGGTCACGTATCTCCGTGTTGCCGATCGCGCTGGCACCGTCATCGGGTACGTGTGGGCGAACGACAAGGACGGTGCGGCTGGCTTTGTGGTGCCGCCGGGGCTTTCGCCCGACGCCGTCAACGCCGGTGCCAGGTGGGGGCGGGCTCTGCGTGACGGCAAGGCCCGGGAGCTCGCCCCGACGGACCTGCTCGCGGAGCTGGCGCAAGGCGCGAACGACAGCGAGGTGAGCCACGTCGTTCCGGGCTCCCTCACCGAGGCACCGACGCTTGCCGCACTGAAGGAACGAGCATCCGTTGGCTGAGTACCGGCCTGTCCCTCCGAGTTTTGCCGAGGGAACAGTCCTCGGCTACGTATGGGCCGGGGACCAGGACGATGCCGCTGCCTGAGAACTGCGGCAGGCCGTCGGCCCCGGGCCTTCGCGGAAGGGCGGGATCTGGAGCACGCGAGGCTTCAGGGGGCCAAGGGGCGGGTCTTCTTGCCGTCCCAGGCATTCGCGGAGTTGCCGGCCAGGTCGGAAGGCCACCTGGGCCGGGCCCTGCCCGAATCCGTGGCGGACGCCCCGAACGCCACAGTGGTGAAGTCCCTCGCTGAGAAGGACTGAATCATCAACAACGAATTCGCAGCAGTACCGACTCGCGACGGGAAGAGCGCAGCGTGATCAGCGGTCAGCCGGACAACTCTCGCTTCGAGGAAGACTTCCAGTTCAAACTGGTGGCAGGTCCGGCGAGGTACAGCATCCGCACCGATGGACCGGTCGCGTACCTGAGTGTCGCAGACCGTACCGGCACCGTCATCGGTTACCTGTGGGCCAATGACGAGGACGATGCGGCAGGCTGGGTGGTGCCGCCGGGGCTTTCGCCCGACGCCGTCAATGCCGGTGGACGATGGGTGCGGGCTCTGCGTGACGGCAAGGCCCGCCGAGTCGCCCCCACCGCCTTCCTCGCCGAACTGGCACGCGGCGCGAACGACTGCGAGCTGAGCCACGTCGTGCCCGGTTCGCTCACCGAGGCACCGTCGCTCGCCGCACTCAGGGAGGTGACCTCCGGCAGCGAACACCAGCCGGTCCTCTCACGGTTCGACGACGACATGATGTTCAGGGAGAAGCCCGGCGGCCCGGTCGATTACATGAACTGGACCGACAAGCCGGTGCGGTACTTCACCGTGGTCGACAAGGAGGACGGCTCTGTCCTCGGATACCTGTGGGCCGGTGACGAGGACGATGCCGCGGGTTATGAACCACGGAAGGCGGGCGGCCCCCGGGCGGCGAACACAGGTATGCCCTGGATCACGCGGCTGCGCGAGGGGAAGGCACGGGGCCTGCCCCCGACCCAGACACTGGCCGAGCTGTACGACGACCCCGAGCCGGGCGGCAGGAGCCACCCCCTGCCGGACTCCATCGCCGACGCCCCCGACGCCGCCGCCGTCGAGGCCCTCGCCACGGGCGACCCGCGAACCGAGGGCCGACCGGCACCCGAGGCGGACCCACAAGACCGCGTGACCACCCCCGTGCACTACATCACCGTCACCGCCCCCGACGGCGAAGTGATCGGATACGCCTGGGTGACGGTCGGCGCCGACGACGTCGACTGGGTCGTACGGAAGGCCGGCGGCCTCAGCGCCATTGCGGCCGGCACGCAGTGGTACGACCGGATCCGCGCGGCCCTTGAACGCGGCCTCACTCCCCTCGGGGTCCTCAACCTGCTCAGCCGCGAACCCGGCGTCGGGCCCGTCACCGAGGCTCCCGACGCCGCGGCGGTCCAGGAACTCGCCCGCATCGTCACCCTGGCCGACGACCGGCGCCTGCTCGCCCAGCTCGACCGTGGCAACGCGCAGGCCTGGCTGGAACTCGCCGATGCCTTCGACTCACTCACGGGCGAGGACCGGGACGTGCGGTGGGACGGGGGATGGAAGTCGCCGAGCGGTGCCAACCACGTGGCGGTCCCCCTCTACAGCGAGCCGCTGTGCCGAGCTGTCCGCGCCCTGGAAGACGTCGGCGCCGTGACTCCCGAGCACCGGTGGATGGGCAACCCGATGCCCCAGGTGCCGTCGGACGGGCGGCTGCCCCCGGCCGACGCCGTGCGGGCCGCGACCGCGATCGTGCGCGGGGAGAGGGTCTGCGACGGCATGATCGCCGACGCCCTGAAGACCGGCCTCCTGGACGCCGTGGCCACGTCGCTCCGCGACTGGTACGCCGACCCGCACGCTGTCGCCGACCTCGGCCACACCCCTCCCGCCCGGCCGCAGAACACACTCACCCCGCACCCGGAGACCCCCCACCCGCAAACCCCCACCCTCTCCATGTGCAGGTTCTGCGGAGGTTCCCCCGCCGCAGACGTCACCTTCCGCGCTCACCGCGGCCTCCTCGTCCTCATGGGATTCCGGAAGACGGACGGCCCGATGTGCATGACCTGCGGGCTGGCCGTGTACCGCGCGCTGACCACCCACACCCTCGCCTGGGGCTGGTGGAGCCCCTTCTCCCTCTTCGTCTTCGCGCCGTTGACGCTGGTCCGCAACGCCCTGGCCGTGCGCGAGGTGAAGCGGCTCCCCGCGCCGGGGCCGGGCACGCTCGGCCCCCGCTACGACCCCGGCGTGCCCGTGCGGCGACGGCCCCGTGCGTACGTCGCGCTCGTCCCCGTGCTGTGGGTGCTCTTCATGATCGTGGCAGGGCTGTCCGGAGGTATGTGAAGAAGCCCCGGTGACGGCCGCACGCCGGTTGTGCGGGCGGTGCGTTCGTGTCCTATGTTGCGGAAGCGAAGCTAGGGGGACCGCATGCCGCAGGAGATGAGTCTCGCCCAGGTCGAGGCCGCCGCTCGCGCCGCGCACGCCGGGCAGACCGACAAGGCAGGACGGCCGTACGCCGAGCATCTGTCGGCCGTCGCCGGAGGCGTTCGCGCCCGGGGCGGAGGCGACGAGCTGGTGGCCGCCGCCTGGCTGCACGACGCGCTGGAGGACGGCGCCCTCAGCGAGGAGTGGCTCGACGCGGCCGCCCTCACGCAGCAGACCAAGGTCGTCGTACGAGCCATGACCAAGCGGCCGGACGAGGAGCCGGAGGCGTATGCCCGCCGGCTCCTGGCCACCCCGGGCGCCCGGCTGGTCAAGGCGGCCGACCTCGCGCACAACTCCGACCCCCACCGCCTCGCCGCACTCGACGAGCACACCGCCCGGCGTCTCACGCAGAAGTACGCCGCCATGCGGAAGCACCTCGGTCTGGCCCCCGACGACTGACCACGCACCAACGAAGCACAGGACACTGAATGGCACGGGACTACGACAGCCAGCTGCTGGAGTCGGTGGCGGTGCGCCGGCGCCGGATGCGCGACGCACTGCTGTTCGGCGCGCAGCGCGCACGGCGGACGGCGGACGAGCGGTTCACCAAGATGTTCGCGGGCATCGCGATCGCCGCCGTGCTGTGCGCCGGATGTATCGGATGGTCCTTCCTCCAGACCACGCTGGCGAAGCAGAAGGCGGAGGAGAAGAAGCAGCAACAGCAGCAGGGACAGCTGTACAGCCCGGCGCCCAGCGCCTCCGCGAGCGGTGCCGACGACAAGGGTGCGGAGAAGCGGTGAACAGCGTGTGTGTGGTCGGCGTGACCGGATCGGAGCCCGGCCGTGGCCGAAACAACGCGGTGATAGGTTCCGGCGCGTGGTGAGCGCAGCAACGATGTCCCGGACCCAGCTGAGCCGGGTCACCCTGATCGGCGAGCGACGACGGGCCGACCTGGTACTGCCGTCGGATACACCGATCGGTCAACTGCTCCCCGACATACTGCAGCTGCTGGACGACCGGGCCGCCACCCGGCCGACCACCCGGCAGCTGATCACCTCCGACGGCTCGGCCCTTCCGCATGACGCGACGCTGTCGTCGGCCGAGGTGCCCGACGGCGCCGTGCTCCGCCTCGTGCGGGCCCATGCCGCGCCGCCGGCGCCGGTCGTGCACGACGTCACCGACCAGGTCGCGGACGATCTCGACCTGCGGACCTGGCGCTGGCGCCCGGCCGCCCGCCGCCTCAGCGCCGGCGTGGCCACCGTGGTGTTCGCCGTGGCCGCGGCCGTCCTCGCCCGGCAGGAGTTCTCCCTGGAGTCCCTCACCACGGGACTCGTGGTCGTCACCCTGCTGTTCCTCGTCGCCGGTGCGGCCATCGCCAGGATCGGCGACGGCAACCAGGGCCTGGCCACCGCACTGCTGCTGGCCTCCGGCGGGCTCGGCCTGCTCACTGCCTGGACCGCCGCCGACGCCTATGACTGGGGTGGAACGGCCCGGCTGGCCGGGGTCGCCGCCGCGCTGGTGATCACCCTCGTGCTGCTGTCCTTCTGCTCACCGCTGGGCAGAGGCGGGCTGATCGGAGCCGGGGCGATCGTGGTCGTCGCCCTGGTGTGGGAGGCCGTCGCCCTCCTCCAGGACCGGTCCGACCGGATCGGCGCCGTGATGGCCGTCTTCTCCATCATCCTGCTCGGGCTGCTGCCCCGCTTCGCGCTGATGGCCTCCGGACTCACCTCGCTGGACGACAAGCGCTCCACGGGGACGTCCGTGAGCCGCCACCAGGTCGCCAACGCCCTCGCCGCCACCCACCGCGGACTCGCCCTCGCCACCATCGTCACCGCGGCGTCGGCCGCCCTCGGCGGCTGGATGCTGACCACCGCGAAGGAGCCGACGGTCTGGACGGTCGGCCTCGCCTCGTTCGTCGCCGTCGTGCTGCTGTCCCGGGCCCGGGCCTTCCCTCTGGTCGCCGAGGTCGTGGCGCTGTTCGCGGCAGCGGCCTTCCTCGTCGTACGCCTCGCGATGCTGTGGCTGGACCACGCCGGGGGCGCCGGAGCGCTGGTGCTGCTGGGTGCCGCGGCACTGCTGCCGCTGCTGGTTCTCGGCATTGAACCGCCCGATCACGTACGGGTCCGGCTGCGCAGGTTCGCCGACCTGATCGAGTCCCTCGGCGTGATAGGGCTCTTCCCGCTCGCCATCGGGGCGTTCGGCATCTACGGGCAGCTGCTCAACAAGTTCTGAGGCTGCGAAGACCAGACGCCCCCCTGCTGTCGCTCCCGCGGAACGGCAAGGCGGGGTGTGGCAGGAGAGAAGGGCGACATGCCGAGCGGGGAAAACTGGCAGAACGACGTGCTGCGCGACCTGAGGGGCGGCACGCCTCAGCAGCGTGCCGCGCACCAGGGCGGGCAGTCACCGCAGGCGTCCCAGCAGGCGCAAGCCGCCGAGCACGCGCAGGAGGGCGCCGCCGGCCCGTACCCCCAGGGGCAGGGGCCGGCACCGGCCTACGGCTACCCGCAGCAATACCAGCAGCCCACCTCCTCGGGCGAGCAGCACGCGCAACAGCCGGTGCACGCCGAGCAGTTCGCCGCGCAACAGCAGTTCGCCGCTCAGCAGCAGTTCGCCGCGCAACAGCAGGGCTACACGCAGCAGGGCCAGCAGCCATACCCCGACCACGCGTCGTACCCCGACCACACGTACGCCCACCACGCCCACGCGCAGCAGCAGGCCCAGGCGCAGCAGCAGACCTACCCCGAGCAGCAGGCCCAAGCCGAGCAGTACGCCGCCCAGCAGCAGGCCTACGCCGCCCAGCAGCAGGCCCCCGCCGGCCAGACGCAGCCACAGTCCGCCCAGCAGAACCACCACCAGCCGCAGCAGTACACGGAGCCGGCCCCCGCCCCGCGGGCCCGCACCTCACGCTCCGCCCCCGACAGCCGGCCGGTCGTCGACCAGAAGCTCCTCGGTGTGGACAAGGGGCCCCGGCGCGGGGAGCCGTTCGCCGCCCGCGCCCTGCGTGCCGTACGCCGCACCGTCGCGTCCTCGGCGTCCCGGGAGGTCGCCGAGACCACCGCCACCGCCGAGACACTGCAGCAGCCCGTCACCACCGGCCGGCAGATCGCGGTGACCTCCATCCGCGGCGGCTCGGGCAAGACGACGGTCGCCGCGCTGCTCACGGCCACCTACGCTCACTACCGCCAGGACCCGGTCCTCGCCGTCGAGGCGGATCCGGCACTCGGCTCGCTGCCCCTCAGGCTCGGCGCGGAGAACCTGCGCTGGACCACCGGCGATCTCGCCGATGTCGTCGAGCCGCAGATGACGCTCCTCGACATCACCGGATACCTGGTGCAGCTCCCCGAGAACGCCTGGCTGTTGCCCGGCAGCCACGGGCAGGTCGGGGCCATGCTCGACACCAGGGGATACGAGCGGATCATGGTGGCGATGCGCCGCTACTTCGGCGTCACCGTGGCCGACTGCGAGACGCTGCCCGCCGAGGTCGCCCGCACAGCCCTGTCCGCCGCTCAGGCCCGCATCCTGACGGTGCCCGCGACGCTCGAGGGAGTCGCGAGCACGCACGCGGTCCTGGAGTGGATGCGCGGCCTGCCCAGGGACATCACCACCTCCACCGTCGTGGTGCTCACCGAAACGGTGCCGCACGCCGGAATCGACCTGGAGAAGGCCGCCGGGCAGCTGAAGGCGACCGGGGCGAGCGTGCGGGTCCTGCCCTACGACCGGCATCTGGCCGCCGGCGGCACCATCCGCACCGAGCTGCTCGCGCGGGACACCCGGGAGGCCGCCGCCCGGCTGGCAGCGGAGGCCTTCCAGCTCTCCCACAGGCGCCGCTGAAGTCTCCCGCGCACGAAGGGGACCCGAGGACTCAGAGGACTAGGCAACAACGATGAGCACCCGACTGATCCACCGGCCGGCCCGCACCACACGGCCTCCGGCAGCCCCTGAGGCGCGCACCATCGAGGCACCGCCCAACCTGCCGGACGGCAAAACGGGCTCGATAGCGACCGCGCTGCTGCCCGTCGCGGGTGTGATGTCCTCCGTCGTGATGATGACGGTCGTGCGCAACAGCCAGTTCGCGGGGCTGGGCGCGATCATCCTGGTCGTCACCCTTCTCGGCTCCCTCGTCATGGTCTTCTCCCAGCGCGGAAAGGCCCAGCGCACGCGCCGGACCCAACGTGAGGCCTACCTCTCCTACCTGGAGGACCTGCGAGAGGAGCTGTCGAAGGAGGAGCGGGAGCGGCGGGAGACCACCCAGCTGCTCAGCCCCCCGCCGGACGCGCTCTACGACATCGTGCGCGACCCGGCCCGTTTGTGGGAGCGGCGCCGTACGGATCCGGACTTCCTGCGGGTACGCGTCGGCACCGGCGAGATGCCGGTGCGCGATCTGAGGGTGGCGCCGCCGGGATCCTCCGTGCTCACCCCGCCCGACGAGTTCATGCTGAACGAGGCATCCGCCCTCGTCGCCCGCTTCGGGAACGGGACCGAACTCCCCCTCACCGTCCCGCTCGACCGCGTCGGCAACATCACCGTCATCGGCACCCGCGAGGACACCCTCCGGGTCGCCCGCGCGCTCATCGCACAGGCCGCCGCGACCCACGCGCCCGACGACGTGGCCATGGCGCTGGCCGTGCCCGGCGACCGGATGGCCGACTGGGAATGGGCCAAGTGGCTGCCGCACCTGCTCGACGGCGAGCAGTTCGACGGCCCTGTCGCCGCTCGCCGGTTCGCGCCGTCCCTGCCGCAGCTGGCCCGGCAGATCGGCGGCGAACTACGCCGCCGCGCCTCCTACGCGGCCGAGGTCCGTCGTGGCCTGTCCGACAAGGACGCCCTGGCCATGAGCTCCCGGCTGCTCGTCGTGGCCGACGCGCACGGCGACGACGCCGTGGACCTGCCGCGCCCCGACGACGCGGTCGGACTGCGCGACATGAGCGTCACCGTGCTGCACCTGCTCGACCAGCGCGTGCAGGAGCCCGGCAGCGTCGGTGTCCGCATCACGGTCGACGGCGAGCGCGTCGTCATCGAGGACCTGCGCCAGAAGGAGCCGATCAGCGCGCACGGCACGGTCGACGAGATCGGAGTCCCCTTCGCCGAGGGACTCGCCCGGATGCTCGCCCCGTTGCGACTGTCCGCGGAGTCCATGGTCGACGCACCGCTCACCGGCCCGGTCGACTTCGCTGAACTGCTCGGCATCGACGACGTCGCCGGACTCGACCTCAGCCGCCTGTGGGCGCCGCGCGGTGAACGGGCCTTCCTGCGGGTGCCGATCGGCGTGAGCGACGCCAAGGAACCGGTGCTCCTCGACCTGAAGGAATCCTCCGAACTGGGCATGGGACCGCACGGCCTGTGCGTCGGCGCCACGGGTTCCGGAAAGTCCGAGCTGCTGCGCACCCTGGTCCTCGCCCTGGTCGCCACCCACCCGCCCGAGGATTTGGCCATGGTCCTCGTCGACTACAAGGGCGGCGCCACCTTCGCCCCGTTCGCGAACCTGCCGCACGTCTCCGGCGTCATCACCAACCTGGAGAACCAGGCCGGGTTGGTCGAACGCGTCCACGCGTCCCTCGCGGGCGAGGTCAAGCGCCGTCAGCAGGTGCTGAAGAACGCGGGCAACGTCGCCGACATCGGCCACTACGCCGCGCTGCGCGCCGAGCGGCGTCCCGACCTCGAGCCGCTGCCGCACCTGTTCGTCGTGATCGACGAGTTCGGCGAACTCCTCACCGCCAAGCCGGACTTCATCGACCTCTTCCTCTCCATCGGCCGTATCGGCCGGTCCATCGGCGTCCACCTGCTGCTGTCCAGCCAGCGCATCGAGGCCGGCAAGCTGAAGGGACTGGAGACCTATCTGTCGTACCGGCTGGGCCTGCGCACCTTCTCCCCGGACGAGTCCCGTACCGTCCTGGACACCACGGACGCCTTCCACCTGCCCCCGCTGCCCGGCTTCGGCTATCTCAAGGTCGACACCAGCCACTACGAGCGGTTCAAGGCCGGCTATGTCTCCGGCGCCTACCGGGGCCCCGTCCGCCGCGAGACCGAGGACACCGGGCCGCTCGTCCTGGAGTACGAGGCCTACAACACGCTCGGCCAGGCGGACACCGCGTCGCCCGAGGAGCCGCAGATGCGGCGCCGGGAGACCGGCCCCACCGAGATGGGCGTGATGATCGACCAGCTGGAGCGCTCCGGGTCGAGCCCGGTCCGCCAGATCTGGCTTCCCCCGCTGCCCGCCGCGGTCCCGCTCGACAAGGTCGCCGGTGCCGTCGAGGTGGGTCCGCGCGGCATGCAGTTCGCCCAGCGCCGCGGTCCGCTCCAGGTGCCGCTGGGCGTCCTCGACGACCCGACCAGGCAGTGGCAGGGCCAGTGGCACCTGGACCTCACGCTCGCCGGCGGCCACGCCGCGTTCATCGGCGGTCCCCAGTCCGGCAAGACCACCCTGCTGCGTACGCTCGCGCTCTCCCTGGCCCTGACCCACACCCCGCAGGAGGTGGGCGTCTACGGCCTCGACCTGGTCGGCGGCGGGCTGCAGGCCCTGTCCGGGCTGCCGCACGTCGGCGGGATCGCGGGCCGCGCGGACCGGGAGCGTGCCGCCCGCACCATCGACTCGGTGCGTGCCATGCTCGACCAGCGCGAGGAACTCTTCCGCGTCCACAACATCGACTCGCTCGAGCAACTGCGCACCCTGCGTGCGGCGGGCCGGCTGCCCGAACTGGCCAGCACCGAGATCGTGCTGCTCATCGACGGCTTCGGCGCGCTGCGCGACGACTTCGAGGACCTCGACGACCCGGTCGCCGACATCCTCAAGCGGGGCAGCGGCTACGGCATCCACGTCGTCGCCGGCATGCTGCGCTGGAACGACGTGCGGATCGCCACCCAGTCCCAGTTCGGCACCCGCGTGGAACTGCGCCTGAACGACCCGGGCGAGTCCAGCATCGACCGCAAGCTCGGCGAGACCCTCTCGCCCGAGGAGAAGGGCCGCGTCCTCCTCGACCGCAAGCTCTTCGCCCAGGTCGCCCTGCCCCGCACCGACGGCCTCGCCGACACCGCCGACCTCGGCGCTGTCCTGGAGACCACCGCCCGCACGATCCGCGCCACCTGGACCGGCGAGGTCGCCCAGCCCGTTCGTGTGCTGCCGCACGTGCTGGAGGCGCGCCAACTGCCCGGCCCGGCCGCCGAACCGCGCCGCGTCCCGATCGGCCTGGACCAGACACAGCTTGCCCCTGTCCTGCTCGACCTCTTCCACCGAGATCAGCATCTGCTGATCATGGGCGACAGCGAGTGCGGCAAGACCAATCTGCTCAAGGTGATCGCCCGGAGCCTGATCGAGCGCCACGGCGAGCACGAACTGGTCTTCGGCGTCTTCGACCCGCGCCGCGGCCTGCGCGGCGTCATCCCGGAGGAGTACCGGGGCGGCTATGCCTACAACACCAAGCTGTGCGCCGGCCTCGCCGCGGGTATCGCCTCCGAACTGGAGAAGCGGCTGCCCGACGAGTCCGCCGACCCCGCCGACCTGGAACCGGGCAGCTTCTCCGGCCCGCGGATCGTGATCCTCGTCGACGACTACGACGTCCTCACCACCGCGGGGCAGCAGCCTCTGGCGCCCTTCGTGCCGTACATCCCGTCGGCCGTCGACATCGGACTGCACTTCGTCCTCACCCGCCGGGTCGCGGGGGCCTCCCGGGGCATGTACGAGCCGTTGCTGCAGGGGCTGCACGAGTCCGGCGCCGCGGCGCTGGTGATGGCGGGGGACCGCGGCGAGGGGCAGCTCTTCTCCGGCGTGTACGCCAGTCACCAGCCGCCCGGCCGCGGCGTGCTGGTCCGCAGGGGCGAACCGAGTCGGCTCATCCAGACCGTCTACGAGGGGACGAGGTAAACGCGTGACGAAGGACGTCATCGCCCTCACGAAGAAGATGCCCGACCCGCTCAGTGTCCTCGCGGGCCTGCTCTCCGGCGGCCCGGACCTGCTGGTGGGTACCGAGGGTGAAGGGGCAGTCGTACAGCTCTGCGACCCGCAGGGCCGGCCGCTCGTCTCCGTCGAGGCGCCGCTGCTCGTGCAGGTCAGGGGAGAGGCCGAGCGGCTGCTCGGGGCGCGTGAGCCCGAGGTGCCGTACTGGTGGACCGAGGCCCGTGCCACGACCGGGGTCAAGGAGGCCGAGGAGCTCGCCGGAACGTTCGCCGCCCGCATCGCCGCGCTGGTCGGTGGCACGGCCTGGCCGCCGCAGACCGCGTGGTCGCTGGCCGTGGTCAAGACGGACGGGATGACGGTGGCGCCGGCTCCGGCCGCCGCCCAGCCCGCCGTGGACGTGCTCACCGACAAGGTCGCCGTCGTCATCCAGGACCGCCCTATGGTCGCGATGACGGCCTGGCTGTCGGATGCCTTCCGTGCCGTCGCGAACGCCGGCCTCGGCCTGCAGATCGTCACCCCGGCGGGCACCCGCCTCTCCCCGGCGGTCCGGGGCAGCCTGCCGGGCTGGCCCTCCCGCTGGGTGGTGCAGGACGAGCAGGACGGCTACTACGACGGTCTGACCGGAGCGGTCCTGCGGTGGAGCAACGGCCTGTTCGTGACGGTCGATTCGCCGGAGGCCACCCCCGAGGACCCGCGCACACCCATCGCCTCGTCCTTTCAGCAGGGCACCGATGACACAGGTGAGCGCCAGCTGGCGATCTCCTTCCGCGCGGTCCACCCGGCCGACGACCGGCTCGTTCTCGGCGGTGCCGTGGAAGCCGTCTGGCAGGAGGTCACCGGTGAGCCGCCGGCCGGCTGGGGCACCGAGGAGCCCGCCAACCTCCCGTGGTCCCTGCGGCAGTTGACCGATGTGGCCCATGAGCGAGCACCCGAGCCGACCTGGCTGGTGGTCGTCGGCACCCCGGAACGTCCCGGTCTCGCGACGGTTCGCATCACCCGGACGCAGGCCGGTGTCGAAGAGGACGTCACGATGGTCTTCGGCTACGGACCGGGCGAGCAGGTCCCGACGGACTCCGTGGTCGCCGCTGCGGAGGCCCTGGCCACCCGGCACGATCTGCAGTCCATGCTGGTCCAGGTCCGCCGGGCCCGCCGGGACCTGTCCGTCCCGCCCCGCTTCGAAGGCCCCGGCGTGCCCTACGCCTTCGTCCTGGGTGCCGAGGAGGTCCGCGAGATGCCGGGCGACCGGGCCCGCCGCACCCCGCTTGCCGAGGCCCCACGGGAGCTCGGCCCGAAAACCCGTCCGGCGCTGTACTACGCGTTTCCGGGCAACCCGTCCGACCTGTCGGGCTGGCAGGACTTCGAGCGCTTGATGAGACACCTGAAGGGCAGCTAGTTCTCCGCCCCGCCGACGCCGCGACGACGTCGGCAAGCAGACGGCCCCGCACTCTCCGATGAGTGCGGGGCCGTCGTCACGTGGACAGGTGGGGTCAGCCCACGGCCACCTTCTCGCGTTCCCGCCGCTCGGCGCCCTGGCGCCCGCGGGCGACCTCGGCCGCGTCCCGCTTGAAGGCCCACTCCATCTTCGGCTCCATCGCGAACCGGAACATGCGCTGCACCGGCTTGGTGCACAGTGCCGTCACCACGGCGGCCGCGAGGACGGTCACGGTGATCTGCCCGGCCGGCTGGTGGAACCAACTCGTCTCGAACCAGCCCTGGTAGTCGCCGGCCTTCACGAGGAAGCCGTGCAGCAGGTAGCCGTAGAGCGTGCCCGCACCCAGCGCGGTGAACCACATGTGGCGGCGCGGCACCCAGGCGAAGAAGCAGGCGGTCAGCACCAGCGAGCAGCCGAACATCGCGAGCACCATGACCGGGCCGGCCCACCACGGCGCGCCCAGTTCCTGCGCGGCGTCACGGTGGTAGAACCACGCGGTGTTCATGTGCGGCACGGCCCACCAGCTGAAGGCGAGCGCTGCGGCGAACATGGGCACCGCGGCGATCCGCACCGAACGGCGGCGCACCATCTGGAAGTGCTCGGGCTTCATCACCAGGCCCAGCACGAAGAACGGGAGGAACTGCAGGACTCGCTGCAGGTCCAGGTCGTCGCCGATCGACGGGGTGACGGTCGCCAGCATCGCGAGTCCGAGCGCGAGCGGCAGCGGCCAGCGCACCATGTTCCAGATGGGGGTGGTCAGCCGCCAGATGAACAGCGCGACCAGGAACCAGGTCAGGTACCACGGGTCGAGGAGGCTGATGTCCTGACCCGGGTCGTCGTCGATCCACCGCTTGAAGAGCGGGTAGGCCGTCTCGAAGATGACGTACGGCACGGCCACGCCCGTGATCAGGCGCTTGAGCCGGTCGGGCCGCATGTCGAAACTGCGCGAGAAGTAGCCGGAGATGATGATGAACGCCGGCATGTGGAACGCGTAGACGACCTGGTACGCCGCCTCGAGTATCCGGCTGTCGCCCTTGAGTGGCTCCCAGGCGTGGCCCATGGCCACCAGCACGATCGCGAGGTACTTCGCGTTGTCGAAGAACGCGTCGCGCTGCTTGCCGTTCTGCTTCTTCTGGGGGCTCTGCGGCGAGCGCGGGCTCGGCACTCCGCCTGCCGGCGACTGTGCCGGGGGAAGTGGCGCCTTGCGGTCGCCGTTCGGTCGCAGCGAGTTCGTCACAGACCCTCCCACCAGGAACTCGGGGAGACGATCCGGGACCTCGCTGCGCTTGCGGGGGACGAGGCAGCGTGGAACATCTGAGGCACCCTAGCCCTCCCTGCGGCTATTCGTAAAACGCCGGACGTCATTCCTGGCTATTCGCTGTGGGTACCCCGGATTTCGGGTAGTTGACGTCACTGTCGACGTGATGACCAACACATCTTCGGCGTCGAGTTGCGCCCGTCACAGGTGCCCTGCTTGTCAGGATACTTCCGGACTAAGCAGTGCATAAGACCAGCAGGCGACTCCAGTGGAATGTCCGCTTCAGTGCTCTTCGGAAGCCTCTCCGCAGGGTTGTTGAGGAGCCTTGGGCAGCAATTCGAATTAGCTGCGAACGCGTTGTGTGGAGACGGAAACGATCCAGCTCAATTCCCTGTGCGGGTGGCGCATCGAATTGCCGTACGACTCCTTGCCGTCGGGCCCCTCCCGCACGCGACGTACACAGGCCCGGACGACACGGGTGCGGTCGATGCGTCACCGGCCGCATAGCCCGGCCGCGTTGGTGGCACGATGGTTCTGGCGGGGGTGTGCCGAGGCGCGCCCCCGGGCCGGGAGAGCGGACCGACCAAGGGTGTGATCAGTTGTGGCCATTTCACTGTCTGTGGTGCTGCTGTTGGCGATCATCCTTGTGGTGTTGCTGAGAGGGGGATCCATCAAGGCGGGCCCAGCGATCGTGGCGATCCTCTTCGGCTTCTTCCTCGCCTCGACCGGCATGGCCCCGTCCATCCAGCGCTTCCTCAACTCGATAGCGGAGACGGTCAACTCCATCAGCTTCTGACCGGCCCGGGAGCACCCTCCCGGGCCGGTGCCACGGGCCGGAGGGGCGTGCGGTTACTCTCCTCCCGACGGGACGGTGCGTGACGGGGGGAACGTACGGGGATGGCGCTGCGCGATTCTGACCCCGCGGAGGTGGGCGGCTACCGCATCGAGGACCGCCTCGGCTCCGGCGGCATGGGTGTCGTCTACCTGGCCCGCTCGGCCTCCGGCCGGCGCCTCGCCGTCAAGGTGGTGCACGGCCAGTACGCCGACGACGACGAGTTCCGCGCCCGATTCCGCCGCGAGGTGGCCGCGGCCCGACAGGTCAGCGGCGCCTTCACGGCCCCGGTCGTGGACGCGGACGCCGACGCGTCGCGCCCCTGGATGGCCACGCTCTACATACCGGGAGCGGACCTCGGCACCCACGTCCGCGAGCACGGCCCGCTCTCCGTGCCCCGGCTGCGTGAACTCGCCGCCGGCCTCGCCGAGGCGCTGCGCGACATCCACCGCGCCGGAGTCGTCCACCGCGATCTGAAGCCGGCCAACGTGATGCTCGCCGAGGACGGCCCCCGCGTCATCGACTTCGGCATCTCCCGCGCCGCCGAGTTCGCCGCCGCCGACGTCCTCACCCAGACCGGCCGCGTCATGGGCACCCCGCCCTTCATGTCGCCGGAGCAGTTCTCCTCCCCGCAGGATGTCGGCCCGGCCGCCGACATCTTCTCCCTCGGCTCGGTCCTCGCCTACGCCGCCACCCGCCGCGGCCCCTTCGACAGCCCGAGCCCCTACGAGACGGCCGTCCGGGTCGTCGAGGGCGAACCGGCCCTCGACGGCGTACCGGACGAACTGCTCCCCTTCGTGCGCCTCTGTCTGGAGAAGCACCCCAAGTCCCGCGTGACCGCCGACGAACTCCTGACCCTGCTGCGCGACGGAGGCCCGGCCGTCCCGCCCCGGCTGCCGAGGAATCGATCCCTCTTCCGTCCCGGAGCGTCCCCGCGGCCTCGCCGCAGCGTGACACCCCGCTCGCCGACCCGCCGCCCGAGCCCGCCGCGCCGCGCGGCGGCCGCAGACGCCGCTACCTCCTCACCGCGGCGGCCGGGACGGCCGTGGCCGCCGTCCTCGCCGCCACCACCGTGGTCCTCAGCGACGCCCTCTCCCGCGACAGCGACCCCGGCCCCTCTGTCGCCGCCCCCAGTGACCTCCCCGACGGCTGGAAGTCCTGGGCGACCGCCGCGAAGGCCCCCAAGGGCAGCGAGCGCCTCCTCGGCGGCGCCGGCAGCGCTCTCGCGGGCTGCGCCGCCGTCGCCACCTCCCTCGTGTGCGCCGGCTCCGGCCTCATGGCGACCCGCTTCGATCTCGCCGACGGCCGCACCACCTGGGGCCGGTCCGTCGACCCCACACCCGACGGCTCCTCCAGCAGCAGCCAGGGCGCGCTCATCGGCACCACCGGCAGTCACGTCTACGCCTATGAGGCGGAGGAGGGGGAGACGACGGCCGGCCCCCGGTTCAGCTACACGGCGTACGCCCTGGCCGCCGACACCGGCAAGGAGCTCTGGCGGACCGAAACGGGCACCGGCGAGTCGGCGTCCGTCCCCGACAGCACGCAGGACGCCGCCACGGCTGTCCCCGAGGGTGTCGTCACCTTCTACGGCCCCGCGGGCGAGTACTACGCCCTGCTCGACGCCGAGACCGGCGACGTCCGCTGGAAACGCCCGAAGCCGGACGGACCCAAGGCCCCGGCCGACTGCCTGCTGCGCTCGGCGGCCGACCGTGCCTATCTCGTCTGCGCGATCGGCCTGTCGGAGAACGGAGCCTCCCGCACCACCGTCTCCCAGATCGACCCGGCCACCGGAAAGGCGCGCTGGACCGTCGAGGCCAAGGGCACCCAGTACTTGCTCGGCCAGCACGACGGACGCCTGGTCCTCGCGGACACCTTCGCCGCGGACCGCGGCCTGACCCTGATCGACGTCTCCTCGCGCGTGCTCACCGTGCGCCGCCTCGCCCAGCCCCGGCCCGAGGACGCGCAGGCGTACCTGGTCCGCGGCACGGTCTACTTCACACGGGACAGCGGCGGCGTCCGCGCCGTCTCGCCGAGCACCGGCCGGACGCTGTGGGAATCCAATTCCACCGTGGAGAAGCCGGGGCCGCCGACCGCCTCCGCCACCCATGTGTACCTCGCGTCCCCGAGCGGCCGCCTGGCCGCCCTGGACACGAGCAGCGGCGCTGTCGACGCCACCCGGGACGGCCGCGACGACGGCGGCAGAACCGACAGCATGCTCGTCACCTCGGGCGCCCCGCTCGTCCTCGTCGGCGACGCCCTGTACGTCCCGTACGGCATCCGCTCCGTCTACACGGTGGACGTACGCGCCCTCTGAGACCTCTGAGACCCCTGAAACACCGGTGACCTTGAACACCGGCTGAACACCGGCGAAAACACCTCGGGCCCGGTTCCGAAGAACCGGGCCCGAGCCGATCAGAGCGGGCGACGGGAATCGAACCCGCGTAGCTAGTTTGGAAGATCGCGTATCAGGACGCGCTATGACCTGGCGAAACGCTGACCTGCGTGTTTCTGGTCTAGTTGCCGCGACTCCCCGTTGTTCCCCGAGCGGTACTCCCTTATCGGGCACGCAGGGGGCACGTGTGGCTCTCTGCGGCGTTCTCGGTCGCCCCGCGCCTCCCAGCCCGCCCCGAGCCCTGCTCGGCTCTCACGCAGTGCTCTGAGCCGTCTCGTACAAGCTTTGGGGTCTGGCCTCATCCTGATCAGGTCGATCATGGCGGCTCTGCGATGTCGGTCAACTGCTCCTGTGCCTTGGCTGGTCGTTCGCTGAGGCCCGGCACCAACTGCTGCTGTTCGTGCCTGTTGGTGTCAGCCGCTGATGTCAGGCGCCGAGGTGGCCTTGACAAGCTGCCGGACTTCACCCGCTGCCCAATATGGCAGATCCCGGCCGACCACTGAGGACCTGTCTAGCTGTAGCTACGAAGCGCTCGGATGCCTGGTCGAAGGCGTCAGTCGCCTCGCTGATTGCGTCACGATCAGTCGAGTGGTCTGCGAACGATTCGAGGAACATCTCCTCCAGCCGAAGACAGCGGTCAGTGATCATCGATTGAGCACGGAGCATAGGGTCAGGCCCCAGCAAGGCAACAGCGCTGCCAGCCTCTTGAACTCGCCGCGCGCACTCGTTGACCTCGCTCAACTGGCTCTCACGCCAGTGATCAATGAACAACGCAGTGGTGAGGGTTTGCACCGCTCGTCTGAAGTTCTGCGCTTCGCTGAGCAGACTGCCGTAAGACTGTTGCTGCTGCTCCCTCAGCCAGTGTGCGTGATCGGCCTCTGCTTGGTCCTCTACTACTTGCCGACTTGCGGCTGCCGCCGTCTGCGCACCGATCTTCGCGCCTCGAACAGCCGCCATGCCTCCTGCCAACGCACCGCCGAGAGCTCCGATCATCCCTGCCACTCCAGCTATCACGGCTGCTGCTCCCTGATCCATAAGGAAGCCTCTACCACGTCATGAAGGTCGGCGGTATGGCTCGGGGCAAGTGATCGCGGCCAAGCATGTTCCCTGCCGCCTTTCCCCACCACCGTCCCCAGCTTCCATCCCGTCCGCCGTCGACCCACACACCGTGGAGCGGGCGTGGTTCATGGCGTCCAGGTGGAGCGCGCCACTGTACGAACGACCTGGACGCCATGGGCCGCGTCTGCTCGGCTCTGCCTGGGTCGATGGTGGACGGGATGGGAGCACCCCGCGCACGCCACTACGGACCCGCAGTCGGGAACGGCGCCCCCTCCATCCCGGTGCCGGCCGATCCCCCGCCGGAGGCATCATCTTGTGCCCGCGGGTGACGTCCCTCCTTGCCCGCTGCACGTAGCGCGCCGCCGGGCGCGGCCAGCCGGGGCGCAGACAGGAGGCAGGCCGCGCCGCAGAGGCGGCGCGCGCCCGCGCCGTGCGCGGGCCTTGATGAAGTAGGGAAAGTCTTACCGCGTCATGATCCCTGGGGTCGCCGGTCCGGGGCTGTCGGCTGCTTGCCCACTGGGTTACCGTGCGATCTATGTCCTCTGCTCTAGACACGCCTCAAGGAGCGGCCGAGCTGGCCGAGTCGCTGTTGCCTCCCCTCGGGAATCGCTGGCTGCACACTCAGGCCGTAGCGGCTCGTGCTCGCGAAGCGTCGGCGGCAGTGTCCGAGGGTGACCGCGATCTGCTCGTCGCTGCCGCGTGGCTGCATGACATCGGTTACGCCCCCGAACTGCGGGACACGGGCTTTCATCCGCTCGACGGTGCGCGGCATCTGGAGACGCTCGGTGCGCCCTCCCGGCTCGTGCGCTTGGTCGCTCATCACTCCGGCGCCGTGTACGAGGCCGAGCAGCGTGGCCTGACCGCCGAGCTGGCGGCGTACGACCGAGAGGACTCCCCGGTCCTGGACGCGCTGATCTACGCGGACATGACGACCGGCCCGGCCGGTCAGTCCTTCGTCTTCGACAGCCGCATTGATGAGATCTTGGAGCGCTACGAGCCGGGTAGCGAGGTGCACAACGCGATCAGCAAGGCGCGGCCGTACCTCGGCGCCGCTGTCGGGCGGACGCTCGCTCGCCTAGGTGATCAACCGACGTAGGGCCCAGGGCGGTCAGCCAGGCCGTGATCGATCCGCATTCGCATCGACGGATGGATGTTCAGGCTGTCCAGCCGACTGGGATGCACGAACGCCACTTCCTTGCTCTCACTGCTCGTGCGCAGCTCGCCGCCGACGATGGTTGCTCGGAAGCAGATCGAGAACTGTTGGCGGACCTCGCCGTCGTCGTACGCCATGACGTGAGCCGGGTTGGTGTAGGTGCCGACCAGGCCCGTCACCTCGACGTCGAACCCGGTCTCTTCCTTGGTCTCCCGCACAGCCGCATCGGGTGCCGACTCGCCGACGTCGACCCCGCCGCCGGGCAGGGCCCATAGGTCGTTGTCCGTCTTGTGGATCAGCAGTACTTCCCCAGCGTCGTTGAGGGCCACCGCGGTTACGGACGGCACGATGCTGTTCGCCTTCGGCGCGTTCGGATCGTTGAAGTAGTCGACTCGGGCCATGACTCCAGCGTCGCACGCTCATCGTCGGCCGGAGACCACGTGCCGGTTCCGCCGGCACCCGCAGCCCCGGTCTTCAACGTGTCGGTGCCTACCTACGCGGGCCGCCCGCGTTCCCAGGTGTAGTCGAAGCTGCGCATGTAGTGCCGGAACGTGCGGGCGCCCGGGATGTAGCGGAAGTGCAGCACGGGGTTCTGCCCGGCGGGTGCTCCGAGTACGTGCGGGTTCACCAGGACGTCATCATCGAACCGGTAGATCGAGTTGTAGAGGATCGTGTCGTGCAACCGGACTTCGACGCCGGGCGTCGTCATCGCCGGTTCGAGGTAGCGCCGCGTGATCCGGGCACGTGCAGCCAGGTCACTCCCTATGCCTTCCTCTTCACCGCGCTGGCGGACCATCTCCGAGTCGGGATCGCCAAGCAGAACGCGAACTTGGGCCCCGGCCTTAGCCTTCTCCGCCAGCTGGTCCGGCAGGTCCGGGTGGTTGTCGAAGAGGAACAGCCCTGCGTACACGAGGATGTCCACCTGGTCCTTCGCCCTTTCGATCAGAGAGGACCACAGCGCTGCCGGAACCGCGCCCCGGTGGGGGTAGTACGTGATCAGCTCGGACGTGCTGGCGGACTCGGCCTGCTTCTCGACGGTCGGCCACAGGTAGACCTCATCGGCGCCGAGGAAGCTCGCGGCCTTCCAGCGGTGTCCCCGGTGCGGCGTGCGGTTGGTCGTGATCCAGCGCTCCACGCTCTTGGGGTCGACCCCGACGTGCTGAGCCAGGGACTGGATGGTCTCGCCCTTCGCTGAAATCGCCGCGCGCAGACGCTCGTTCGCCATGGCTGCCCTCTCGTAGGACTTCTCGGGGACGTTTTGACGATAACTCAGACGTCCCTAAACGTCCATACGGACCGTGATACGTCCACTGCCTCTCGCGGTCTCCTGATCTCACCGGCGCTTCCGTCGGTTCGAACACCCCTCCAGATTCAGGAGACAGACCATGCGTCAGATTCCCGTCGACACCGCCAACGCGACCGTCATGGTGGCGAAGGCTCCGCAGCCCAAGGTCAAGGACCGCCGTACCGGTGAGATCGCCCTCGACAAGGACGGCGTGACCCTGATGACCGTGGAGGTCATGTTCTCCACGCCGGACGAGGTGGAGATCCTCAAGCTGACCGTTCCGCAGCCCGGCGTCTCCGAGGACCTGACCATGGGTACCCCGGTCGCCCTGACGGGCCTGGTCGCCTCGGCGTGGGAGAACGAATTCAACGGGCAGAAGCGCCACGGGATCGCGTTCCGTGCGGTCGCCGTGACCTCCCTGGCCGCCGCTGACACGAAGTCCAAGGCGGCCTGACCATGACCTGGTTCACGGTCGCGCTGGTGCTGGTCGTCGCCACTGCGGGTCTCCTGCGGTGGCGGCGCCCCGCCTGGTACTGGCTGACCTTCGGCGTCATCCTCGCCACGCTGCGGGTCCTGGTCCGCTACGCCTCGGTCATGGACGCCTGCGGCCTGACGGTCCCGCCCTCCCGCTGGCGCCTGGCCCTGGCCCGGGTGGCCAACCGGCCAGTTCCTGAGTCCCGCCCGCCGCGCATCCTGGTACTGCGCCCGACTCGGACCGGTCTGGTCCTCCGGCTCAAGCTCCGGCCCGGCCAGGACGCATTCGACGTGGCGGCCTCCACGGACCGGCTGCGCCACTCCTTCGGGATGTACGGAGTGACCTCCCGCGAAATCCGCTCCGGCGTCGTTGAGGTGCGGATGACCGGCTACGACGTGCTCAAGCAGGTCCAGATGCCTGCCAAGACCGACACGCGTCCGATGCGGGTTCCGGTCGCGCTGCGGGAGGACGGCTCGGTGCACTACCGCGACTACCGCGCCGTCCCGCACGGCCTGACCCTCGGGGCGACGGAGTCCGGCAAGTCCGTCTACCAGCGCAACCTGGTGGCTGGACTCGCCCCGATGGACGTCGCCCTGGTCGGTATCGACTGCAAACAGGGGGTGGAGCTGTTCCCGCTGGCACGCCGGTTCTCCGCTCTGGCCGACAACCCGGACGCTGCACTGGAGCTGCTGGAAGCGCTGGTTGAGCACATGGGGGAGGTCTACCAGCTGATCCGGGCAGAGCAGCGCATCAGTGTCGCGGTGCCGGATGCGGAGATCGCCGCCGACATCTGGGACCTGCGCAAGGACCTGAGGCCGGTGCCGGTCGTGGTCCTGGTCGACGAGGTTGCCGAACTCGCCCTGTTCGCCAGCAAGGAGGAGGAGAAGCGCCGGGACCGGATCATTACCGCGCTGGTCCGTCTCGCCCAGCTCGGCCGCGCGGCCGGCATCTACCTGGAGATCTGCGGGCAGCGTTTCGGGTCCGAACTCGGCAAGGGCATCACCATGCTGCGAGCCCAGCTCACCGGCCGCACCGCCCACCGCGTCAACGACGAAACGAGCGCCAACATGGCTTTCGGCGACATCTCCCCGGACGCCGTCCTGGCCGCCATCCAGATACCCGCCGAGACACGCGGCATCGCGATCGCCGGTGACTCGACCGGTGGCTGGCACCGTATCCGCGCCCCGCACACCTCGCTGCGGCAGGCCGTGAACACCTGCAACAGGTACGCCGACCGCACCCCCGACGTGCCCGCCCTGGCCGCCTACCGCCCCGCGGTTGGCTCACTGCCCTCGGCCCGGGTGCCGCTGTCCAAGACAGCCCCCGCCACCGCCTGACCCTCCCTGTCCCACCGGTCGGCGCGACCGCTTCGCGCCAGGTCCCTACCCCCGCCATGCCTCACGACAGGAAGGAACCGTGATGACCCGCCCCGCTCTCCGCGTCGACGCCGTCCTGGTCCAGGCCGTCATCGCCGGGGCGCTGTCCTTCGCCCACCTGCACGACCTTGCCGCCGCTGCCGGACAGGACGGCTGGAAAGCCTGGGCCTACCCGATCAGCGTCGACCTGCTCCTGGTCGCCTCCTGGCGACGGCTGCGCTCGGACGGCCCGTCCCGGCTGGCCTGGTGCTGGTTCGTCATCGCCTTGGTCGCCTCCCTCGGCGCCAACGTCGCTACCGCCGGACTCCTCGACCTCGACCACGTCCCGGCCTGGCTGCGCATCCTCGTCGCCGCCTGGCCCGCACTGGCCTTCATGGGCGGAACGCTCCTCGCCCACTCCGCCACAGACCGGGTGCCGGATCCGCCGGCACCCTCAGCCCCGGTGACCGATCCGGAACCCGAGCCGGTTACCGAGACCGAACCAGATCCTGTGCCTGAGCTGGTTCCGGCGGTCGACGACACCCCCGCCCTTCCCGCCGCCGAGCCCGCCCCGGCTGTGCCGGTCCCGGCCGCGCTGGTCGACCACGCCCGGAAGGTCGCCGACGACCACCGCTCCCGCACCGGTACGCCGATCGACACCGACACCCTGCGCGCCCGCCTCGGCGTCCCGCCCCAGCTGGCCGACGCCATCGCCGCCCAACTCGCCTGACCTCGACGGGAGACACGCCATGACCAACGACCCGGCCGACCTGACCGCCGCCGACCACCTCGACGCCGCCCGCGAGATGACCGCCGCGAACCGGCCCCTCCTCGCGCACCTGCTCGCCGAGGAAGCCGCCCGCCGCACCGCCGACCCGGCCACCGCCGCCGGTATCCGCGCCGCCTTCCCCGACCCCGCCCTGACCCGCAAGGAGACCGACTGACATGCCCGCCCGCGACCACTTCCACTCCGTGATGCGCATCGGCCCGGTGCAGATCGGCACCCACCGCGACCGCCACGGCCAGACCAAGTACGCCGCCGTGTGCACCGCCGACCGCTGCGGCTGGTCCTCCGACTACTCCAGCCAGTCCGCCGCCCAGCTCGCCGCCCGCACCCACCGCTGCCGCGTCCGCTAGGAGGCCCTCCGCCATGGAAGTACCGCTCTGGCTTGCCCTGCTCGTCGTCGGCTACCTCGGCGTCAAGCTCATCCGCCCGCCCGCCTGGCTCATCGCCGTCCTGCTGCTCGGCGGCTTCCTCCTCGCCGACAGCGTCCTGACCCCCGCCATCGACACCGTCGTCAAGTAACCGCCCCGGAAGGGAGAACCACCGATGTTCCGCCCGAAGGTCCCCACCATGCCCACGCCGACCGGCCAGGTCACGCCGCCTGTCGTGGTCGAGTCGACCACCGTCGTCCCGGCCGGTCAGGTCTCACCGCCCGCCCCGGTGTCCCCGACCTCGTCCCGGCCCACGGTGCAGCTCACCCCCGGCACCGCACTCGCCCTCGTCGGTGGCGGCACCGCCGTGGTCCTGGTCGTCGGCGCCGTCCTGGTCTCCATGCTCCTGGCCGTCGCCATCACCGGCGTCTCGGTCGCCGTCTGCGCCGTTGTCCTGCGCTCGCTGCTCGCCTCGGAGATGAAGCGGCGCTGACCGGCCCCCGGAGCGGCCTCAACCGCCAAGTCTCGTCCGCTCCGGGCGCCGTCCCTGTCCGATCTCGCAACCGGAAGGAATCCCCAGCATGACCGACCGCACCGCACCCGCGCCCCGCATCTGCCCGAACTGCGACGGCCACGCCTCCGCCGCCATCACCACCGGCGGCCGCGACCGACACGGCCACCTGCGCACCATCGCCGTCGACTGCCGGGCCTGCCACGGCCTGGGCACCGTCCAGCCCCGCCCCGTTCGGGAGGGCGCCCGTGCCTGACACGTTGCTCGACCCGACCACCCTCGGCGACCTGCTGAGGGTGGCTTCGGCCTCCGACTTCGACCGCTGGCACGAGCAGATTCGCCGCACTGGCGGCTGCGCCGACCCCATCCACCTGACCGGCTGGACCCTCGCCAAGGACAGGACGACCGGCGAGACCCTGCACCGGTACAGCACCGAGAGCGAGCCGGGCGGACGTCTCCGCGTCGCATGCGGTAACCGCCGTGCCTCCCGCTGCCCGTCCTGCGCCTGGACCTACGCGGGCGACACCTACCACCTGATCCGGGCGGGCCTGGCCGGAGACGACCGACGCGACATCCCCGCCAGCGTCCGCGACCACCCGCGCGTCTTCGCCACCCTCACCGCTCCGTCGTTCGGCCCGGTTCACAACCGGCCCGACCGAGGTGTCTGCCGCTGCGGTGTCCGCCACGCTGCCGACGATGCCGCGCTCGGAACGGCCCTCGATCCGGCCACGTACGAGTACGCGGGGGCGGTGTTGTTCAACAACCATGCCGGGCAGCTCTGGCAGCGCTTCACCAACCGACTGCGCCGCGAGATCGCTGCCCGCGCCGGCATCACCCAGCGCGAGCTGAAGGAGTGCGCCCGCCTTTCCTACGGCAAGGTCGCCGAGTTCCAGAAGCGGGGCGCCCTGCACTTCCATGCCGTGATCCGCATCGACGGCGCCGACGGACCCGAGACCGCCCCGCCGTCCTGGGCCACGGTCGACCTCCTCGCGGACGCCATTCGCGCCGCTGCCGCGCACTCCTATACGTCCGTCTCCGTCCCGGCCGCCGAGGACCAGCCCACCCGCACCTTCCGCTGGGGCACCCAGCTGGACGTCCGGCCCGTGAAGGCCTTCGGCGATGGCTCCGACATCACCGAACAGGCCGTCGCCTCCTACGTGGCCAAGTACGCCACCAAGGCCGCCGAGAACACCGGCACCCTCGACCGCCGCATAGGCGAACTCTCTGAGCTCGACCGCCACCAGGTCCCGGACCACACCCGCCGCCTCATCGAAGCCTGCAAGCAGCTCGACCCGCTCTACCCGGACCGGCGTCTGTGGGCCTGGGCACACATGCTCGGCTTCCGCGGCCACTTCTCCTCCAAGTCCCGCCGCTACTCCACAACCCTCGGCGCCCTCCGCCAGGCCCGCGCCGACTACCGCGCCGCCCAGGAACACGCCGCCCTCGGCCTGGACGACCGCGAGCCCGACACCGTCCTGGTCCTTGCTGACTGGCAGTACGCCGGACACGGCCACACCCCCGGCGAATCCGCCCTGGCGGCCACCATCGCCCGCGATCTCCAGCTCAACCGCGAAACCGCCCGACAAGCCCTCGCAGACCTGCGCCAGGAAGGACAGCCCGACCATGAATGAGCGATACCTCAGCGTCGACCAGGTCGCCGAGGTCCTCGGCACCACGGTGCGCTTCCCCCGGCGCCTGATAGAAGAGCGCCGCATCACCTACGTGAAGGTGGGCCGTCACGTCCGGATCCCCGAGAGCGCGGTTCGCGAGTTCATCGACGCCAACACGGTGCAGCCGCGGCGGCGTACAGCAGTACTTCGGGGGGTGGCTGCCTGATGGCACAGAAGCGCCGGCACTTCGGCCGGGTCCGCAAGCTCCCGTCCGGTCGCTATCAGGCTCGCTACCTCGGCCCCGATGGGCAGCTCCGGCCTGCGCCGGAAACGTTCCGCACCAAGAGGGACGCCGATGACTGGCTCGCCGACAAGCAGACAGAGCTGCGGCGCGGTGACTGGCACGACCCCGACGCCGGGAAGGTGGCGTTCGGTGAGTACGCCGCTGCCTGGATCAAGGAACGCGAGCTGACCACCACGACTCGGCAGCTCTACGGCTCGCTCCTGCGTCACCACCTCGAACCCGCCTTCGGGGCCGTCAACGTCGCGGAGATCTCGCCGCCGCTCGTGCGACGCTGGCGCGCTGACAAGCTCGCCTCCGGCACCGGCCCGACCACGGTCGCCAAGGCCTACGCCCTGCTGCGCGCGATCATGGGCACGGCCGTCGCCGACCAGATGATCAGGCGCAACCCGTGCACGATCAAGGGCGCCAGCACCGTGCACACCCCGGAGCGGCCGACCGCGACCGTGCAGGAGGTCTACGACCTGGCCGACGCCATGCAGCCCCGCTACCGGGCACTCGTGCTGATGGCCGGATTCCTCGGCCTGCGCTGGGGTGAGCTGATCGGCCTGCACCGCCGGGACATCGACCTCGACCACGGGGCCGTACGTGTCCGCCGAGCCGTCGCCGAGCTGTTCAACGGGCAGCGTGAGATCAAGGCACCCAAGAGCGCTGCGGGCAAGCGCACGGTGTCGATCCCGGCGGCGATCATCTCTGACATCCGTGACCACCTGGAGCGGTACGCCGAGCCCGGTGCCGACGGCCGGGTCTTCCTCGGCGCCAAGGGGGCGACTCCCCGCCGCAACCACTTCAACCGGCTGTGGCAGAAGGCGTGCGATGAGACCGGGATCAAGGGCCTGCACTTCCATGATCTTCGGCACACGGGCAACACTCTCGCGGCCTCCACGGGGGCGAGCACGCGTGAGCTGATGACACGCATGGGTCACAGCACGGCCCGTGCCGCGCTGATCTATCAGCACGCAAGCGCCGAACGTGACCGGCTGATCGCCGACGCTCTGAGCGCCCTCGTCGACAAGGGCCGGAAGACCAAGAAGAAGCAAGATCCAAAGCGGAAGGGGCACGCGGGGGACACGACGGACTGAACACGCCCCCGGGAAACGATCAGGGCCAGGCGGAGGAATGATCCTCTGACCTGGCCCTGATGTGTATGGAGCGGGCGACGGGAATCGAACCCGCGTAGCTAGTTTGGAAGACTAGTGCTCTACCATTGAGCTACGCCCGCACGGTGCGCGCCGCAGGTCGGGTGACCGCGGCACGAAAGCATCGTAGCGGGTTGTGCGCCCTCGTCGCACACCGCATTCGGATCCGGACCTCCCGGGCGCAGACGCAGCGGAAATGCGGCGGCCGTACGGCCTTGCGCCATGTACCCTACGTGTCGCACCAGACGGGGTGTGGCGCAGCTTGGTAGCGCGTCCGCTTTGGGAGCGGAAGGCCGTGGGTTCAAATCCCGCCACCCCGACCAGTCATCCGACCATCTCGAGCCATCTCGAGTCCTCTCGGGTGATCGTCTCCCGGTCGCTCATGTGATCGCCTTTTGGGCGGTGTAGTCGCTGCCGTTACTATGCAAGCTGCACGCCCGTGTGTCTCAGCGTCTGAAGTCTCCGGGCGGCGAAATCCGCCGGGCCGCTCTGGCCCCGGCAGAACCCAAGCAGTCAGCCACAAGGAGACCGAACCGTGAAGAGCGCCGTGGAGACCCTGAACCCGACTCGGGTTCGGCTCACTGTCGAGGTGCCCTTCGAGGAGCTCAAGGACAGCCTCGACGCGGCGTACAAGAAGATCAACCAGCAGGTCACGGTGAAGGGCTTCCGCAAGGGCAAGGTCCCGGCCCGGGTCATCGACCAGCGGTTCGGCCGCGGTGCGGTGCTGGAGGAGGCCGTCAACGACGCGCTGCCGAAGTTCTACACCGACGCGGTCAACGAGGCCGAGCTGAACCCGCTGGGCCAGCCCGAGGTCGACATCACGGAGCTGAAGGACGGCGAGACGCTGAACTTCACCGCCGAGGTCGACATCCGTCCCTCCATCGAGATCCCGGACTACTCCGGCATCGAGGTCGAGGTCGACGCGGTCGAGGTCACCGAGGAGGACGTCGACAAGGCGGTCGAGGAGCTGCGTGAGCGCTTCGCCTCCACCGCCCCGGTCGAGCGTGCCGCCGAGGACGGCGACGTCGTGACGATCGACCTGGAGGCCAAGGTCGAGGGCGAGGTCCTCGAGGACGGCGTCGCCGACGGCGTCTCCTACACCATCGGCTCCGGCGAGCTGCTGGAAGGCATCGACGACGCCGTGAAGGGCGTGGAGGCCGGTGGCGAGGCCACCTTCACCTCCGAGCTCAAGGGCGGCTCGGCGGCCGGCAAGGAGGCCGAGGTCACCGTCAAGGTCACCCAGGTCGCCAAGCGTGAACTGCCCGAGCTGGACGACGAGTTCGCGCAGCTCGCCTCCGAGTTCGACACCATCGAGGAGCTGCGGGCCGACAGCCGTAAGCGCCTGGAGAACATGAAGCAGTACGACCAGGCCACGCAGGCCCAGGAGCGCGTCCTGGAGAAGCTGCTCGAGCTGGTCGAGGTGCCGGTCCCGGACAAGCTGCTCGAGGACGAGGTCAACACCCGCAAGCACAACCTCGAGCACCACCAGCTCGGCCAGATGGGCCTCGACCTCGAGAAGTACCTCGAGATCCAGGGCAAGACGGCCGAGGAGTTCGACGCCGAGACCAAGGAAGCCGCGGTCAAGGGCATCAAGACGCAGTTCGTGCTCGACGAGCTCGTCAAGCAGGAGAAGCTGAACGTCAGCCAGGAGGAGCTCACCGAGCACCTCATGCGCCGCGCCGCCTCCTCCGGCATGTCCCCCGACCAGTTCGCCCAGGCCGTCGTCGAGGGCGGTCAGGTTCCGCTCCTGGTCGGCGAGGTCGCCCGCGGCAAGGCCCTGGCCGTCGTGGTCGAGAAGGCCGCGGTCAAGGACACCAACGGCGAGGTCGTCGACCTGGACGACGAAGAGGACGAGACCGAGGCCTCCACCGAGGAGAGCCCGGCCGAGGCCGCCGAGGAGAAGACCGAGGAGAAGACCGAGGGCTGAGCCCCCGGCACCGACTAGGTCATTAAGGAAGGCCCTGGGGTACGAACCCCAGGGCCTTCTTGCTACCCGCGGGGGCAGCGCGCCTCAGGGGCGCGGGGAGTGCGCGACAAGCCCCTGCCGGCCCGCAGCCGCCGACCAGAAGGCCCACTCACGGCGCGACCGTACGGCCCCCGGCGGAGCCCGTCGCGCTACGCCCCCGGCGAACACTCCCATCTCCGGGATTCCCCGAAGGGACCCGCGCGTTAGGGTCCATGAATACGAGGGCAGTGGAGTCTGCGAACGGCTCCAGCCCCGCAGGGAAACGTGAGACGGCCCGGCGCCGTCGTAAGACGAGCAGGTGGATACGTGACGAATCTGATGCCCTCAGCCGCCGGCGACCCTTCCATCGGTGGTGGCCTCGGAGACCAGGTCTACAACCGGCTGCTCAACGAGCGGATCATCTTCCTCGGCCAGCCGGTCGACGACGACATCGCCAACAAGATCACCGCACAGCTGCTGCTCCTTGCCTCCGACCCGGAGAAGGACATCTACCTGTACATCAACAGCCCCGGCGGTTCGATCACGGCCGGTATGGCGATCTACGACACCATGCAGTACATCAAGAACGACGTGGTGACCATCGCCATGGGCCTCGCGGCCTCGATGGGTCAGTTCCTGCTCAGCGCGGGCACGCCCGGCAAGCGCTTCGCGCTGCCGAACGCCGAGATCCTGATCCACCAGCCTTCCGCCGGCCTCGCCGGCTCGGCCTCGGACATCAAGATCCACGCCGAGCGGCTGCTGCACACCAAGAAGCGCATGGCCGAGCTGACCTCGCAGCACACCGGCCAGACGATCGAGCAGATCACCCGCGACTCGGACCGTGACCGCTGGTTCGACGCCTTCGAGGCCAAGGAGTACGGCCTCATCGACGACGTGATGACGACGGCCGCAGGTATGCCGGGCGGCGGCGGCACCGGGGCCTGAGAGGTCCCCACGGGGCCTGTGGCGCCCCGTGAGGCCCACGGAGCCCTCCCGGGCCCCACAGCGACCCCAGACAGCCCCAGCCGACCGCCTCAGCCCTTCTCAGGAGACACCGTGAACCAGTTCCCCGGCAGCGGGATCTACGACCGTATGAACGCCGTGCAGGACATGAACGGCTCGCAGGGCCGCTACACCGGCCCGCAGGCCGAGTCCCGCTACATCATTCCGCGCTTCGTCGAGCGCACCTCCCAGGGCATCCGCGAGTACGACCCGTACGCGAAGCTCTTCGAGGAGCGTGTGATCTTCCTCGGCGTCCAGATCGACGACGCCTCCGCCAACGACGTCATGGCGCAGCTGCTGTGCCTGGAGTCGATGGACCCCGACCGTGACATCTCGGTCTACATCAACAGCCCCGGCGGCTCATTCACGGCGCTCACCGCGATCTACGACACGATGCAGTACGTGAAGCCGGACATCCAGACGGTCTGCATGGGCCAGGCCGCCTCCGCCGCCGCCGTCCTGCTGGCCGCCGGTACGCCGGGCAAGCGCATGGCCCTGCCGAACGCGCGCGTGCTGATCCACCAGCCGTACAGCGAGACCGGCCGCGGTCAGGTGTCCGACCTGGAGATCGCCGCGAACGAGATCCTCCGGATGCGCTCGCAGCTGGAGGAGATGCTGGCCAAGCACTCCACCACGCCGGTCGAGAAGATCCGTGACGACATCGAGCGCGACAAGATCCTCACGGCCGAGGACGCGCTGAGCTACGGCCTGATCGACCAGGTCATCAGCACCCGGAAGATGGACAACTCGAGCCTGCGCTAGGCGAGAGGCTGTATCGTCTGCCGCCCCTTGGCACGGTTTGGCACGGTGCACGTCAAAGTGAACCGCGCCAAGGGGGGCCCGAACGAGGGGCCCGGCAAGGTACCGTCGGACATAAGGCTGCACCAGGAGCCGCTGGACGTCGACGTCCAGTCGTCTCCCAGGCGAAGGGGAAGCACACCGTGGCACGCATCGGTGACGGCGGCGATCTGCTCAAGTGCTCGTTCTGTGGCAAGAGCCAGAAGCAGGTCAAGAAGCTCATCGCAGGGCCTGGTGTGTACATCTGCGACGAGTGCATCGACCTCTGCAACGAGATCATCGAGGAAGAGCTCGCGGAGACCAGCGAGGTCCGCTGGGAGGAACTCCCGAAGCCCCGCGAGATCTACGAGTTCCTCGAGGGGTACGTGGTCGGCCAGGAAGCCGCCAAGAAGGCGCTCTCCGTAGCGGTGTACAACCACTACAAGCGCGTCCAGGCCGGTGAGAACGGCGGGGCGAACGGCCGTGACGACGCCATCGAGTTGGCGAAGTCCAACATCCTCCTCCTCGGCCCCACGGGCTCCGGGAAGACCCTCCTCGCGCAGACCCTCGCGCGCATGCTGAACGTCCCCTTCGCGATCGCCGACGCCACGGCGCTGACGGAGGCGGGTTACGTCGGCGAGGACGTCGAGAACATTCTCCTCAAGCTGATCCAGGCCGCCGACTACGACGTCAAGAAGGCCGAGACCGGGATCATCTACATCGATGAGATCGACAAGGTCGCGAGGAAGAGTGAAAACCCGTCGATCACGCGCGACGTGAGCGGCGAGGGCGTCCAGCAGGCCCTGCTGAAGATCCTGGAGGGGACCACGGCCTCGGTCCCGCCGCAGGGCGGCCGCAAGCACCCCCACCAGGAGTTCATCCAGATCGACACGACGAACGTGCTGTTCATCGTGGGCGGTGCCTTCTCCGGCCTGGAGAAGATCATCGAGTCCCGGGCGGGTGCCAAGGGCATCGGCTTCGGCGCGCAGATCCGCTCCAAGCGCGAGATGGAGTCCAAGGACCAGTTCCAGGAGGTCATGCCGGAGGACCTGGTCAAGTTCGGCATGATCCCCGAGTTCATCGGCCGGCTCCCGGTCATCACCTCGGTCCACAACCTGGACCGCGAGGCCCTGCTGCAGATCCTCGTCGAGCCGCGCAACGCGCTCGTCAAGCAGTACGAGCGCCTCTTCGAACTCGACGGTGTGGAGCTGGACTTCGAGCGCGAGGCCCTCGAGGCCATCGCCGACCAGGCGATCCTCCGCCAGACCGGCGCGCGTGGCCTGCGGGCCATCATGGAGGAGGTCCTCCAGGGCGTGATGTACGAGGTCCCGTCCCGCAAGGACGTGGCCCGGGTCGTCATCACGGCGGACGTCGTCCAGTCGAACGTGAACCCGACGCTGATTCCGCGGGATGCGCGGGGACGCGGGCCGGGCGAGCAGAAGACCGCCTAGTCACCCACCGCATGCAAAGGGCGCCCGGCACTGCTTGTGCCGGGCGCCTTCGTCGTTGCTGCGTCAGGCCTTGACGCGGACTTCCGCGCGGACCTTGGTGGTGAGGTCGATCGCCACGTCCTTGGTGACGCCCTGCGCGGCCTCAGCCGGCGACACGATGGCGATGGTGCTGTAGTCGGCCCACGCGCAGAACCAGTTGATCTTCTCCTTCTTGTTCAGCTGGTCCTGTGACTTGGCCGACTGGCACTTCATGGCCGCGCCGTCGAGGTCGGCCTCCTCGGGCTCCCCGATCAGTTCGGGCTTGCCGGAACCGGTCGAGGCCTCCTTTTCGGACGACTTCTTGAAGTTGGCGAAGAACAGGTCCAGCGTCGCCTCCGGGTCGGAGATCTCACCGTAGGCACCCGCCACCGTAAGGGTCTTGGCCGACGCCATCTTCGCCGCGGACGACGGGTCGTCGGGGTCGTAGTCGCTCAGGTCCACCGTGGTGTAGAGCCCCGCCGCGGTCTTCGCGCCCTTGACGCCGCTCTGCTCCAACTCCGGCGCGTTTCCGGCGGTCTGCCCGTCCTTCGTGGTGCGCTTGTACTCGCTGAGGACCTTCGCCGGCGTCGCGATCTTGTGCGGCCCGTCGTCCTCCAGGCCGC
The DNA here is from genome assembly GCF_050937045.1 of Streptomyces sp. CA-179760. NCBI lineage: Bacteria > Bacillati > Actinomycetota > Actinomycetes > Kitasatosporales > Streptomycetaceae > Streptomyces > Streptomyces sp. CA-179760. The sequence goes on along the minus strand of NZ_JBNJLZ010000001.1, from coordinate 3,292,096 downwards.
CACCGCCGCCGATCACGAAGTACGCGCCCACGGCGAGGGCCGCGACCACGGCCACCGCGCCGAGGATGATGCCCGTCTTCTTCTTGCCGCCGCCCGGCGCCGGGGGCTGCGGGACGCCGTACTGGGGCTGCTGACCGTAGGGCGGCTGCTGGCCGTACGGGGGCTGCTGGCCGTAGGGGCCGGGCTGCTGGGGCGGGACGCCCTGCGGGGGCTGCTGCGGGTAGCCGTAACCGGGCTGGGGCGGAGGGGCCTGCTGGGGGTAGCCGTAGCCGGGCTGGGGGGCCTGCGGCGGCTGGCCGTACGGGCCCGGCTGGCCGTACGGACCGGGCTGCTGAGGCTGCTGCCCGCCGTACGGGCCCGGCTGGTTGTAGCTCATGTTCTGGGTTCCCCTCCAGATGCTTATGTGTTCCGGACATCCTGGCGCAGACCCGTCGTGTGCATGGCATCGGGGTCCCCGCCGTTACAAAGCGAAACGAGTTTCGGGACGGGGGAGTGACACCTCTAAACTGACCCCCGTGACCGAGAACGCTCAGCAGCAGCCACCAGCGCCCAGCACCGACCTGCCGACCCAGTACGCGCCGGCCGACGTGGAGGGGCCGCTGTACGAGCGCTGGGTAGAGCGGGGTTACTTCGAGGCGGACGCGAAGAGCGACAAGCCGCCGTACACCGTCGTCATCCCGCCGCCGAACGTCACGGGCAGCCTGCACCTCGGGCATGCCTTCGAGCACACCCTCATCGACGCGCTGACGCGCCGTAAGCGCATGCAGGGTCACGAGACGCTCTGGCAGCCCGGCATGGACCACGCCGGCATCGCCACGCAGAACGTCGTCGAGCGGGAGCTGGCGAAGGAGGGCAAGTCCCGGCACGACCTGGGCCGTGAGGCCTTCGTCGAACGGGTCTGGCAGTGGAAGGGCGAGTCCGGCGGCCAGATCAGCGGCCAGATGCGCCGCCTCGGCGACGGCGTCGCCTGGTCCCGTGAGCGCTTCACCATGGACGAGGGCCTGTCCCAGGCCGTCCAGACCATCTTCAAGCGGCTCTACGACGACGAGCTCATCTACCGCGCCGAGCGCATCATCAACTGGTGCCCCCGATGTCTGACGGCCATCTCGGACATCGAGGTGGAGTACCAGGACGACGACGGCGAGCTCGTCTCCATGAAGTACGGCGACGGTGACGACACCATCGTCGTCGCCACGACCCGCGCCGAGACGATGCTCGGTGACACGGCCGTCGCCGTTCACCCCGGGGACGAGCGGTACAAGCACCTGATCGGCAAGCTGGTCAAGCTGCCGTTGACCGACCGTTCCATCCCGGTCGTCGCCGACGAGCACGTCGACCCGGAGTTCGGCACGGGCGCCGTCAAGGTGACCCCGGCGCACGACCCGAACGACTTCGAGATCGGCCGGCGCCACGACCTCCCGGCCCTGACGATCATGGACGAGCACGCGGTCATCACGGCGCACGGCCCCTTCCAGGGCCTGGACCGGCTGGAAGCGCGGTCGGCGATCGTCGCGGCCCTGCGCGCCGAAGGGCGGATCGTCGCCGAGAAGCGGCCCTACGTCCACTCCGTCGGCCACTGCTCGCGCTGCAAGACCACCATCGAGCCGCGCCTGTCCATGCAGTGGTGGGTCAAGGTCGGTCCGCTCGCGAAGGCCGCCGGCGACGCCGTCCGCGACGGGCGCGTCAAGATCCATCCGCAGGAGATGGAGAAGCGCTACTTCGACTGGGTCGACAACCTCCACGACTGGTGCATCTCACGGCAGTTGTGGTGGGGTCACCGCATCCCGGTCTTCTACGGGCCGAACGGCGAGGTCGTCTGCGTCGGCCCCGACGAGGAGCCGCCCGGCACCGAAGCCGAGGGCTGGCGCCAGGACACCGACGTCCTCGACACCTGGTTCTCCTCCGGTCTGTGGCCGTTCTCCACGATGGGCTGGCCCGAACAGAGCGAGTCGCTCGCGAAGTTCTACCCGAACTCCGTCCTGGTCACCGGCTACGACATCCTCTTCTTCTGGGTCGCCCGGATGATGATGTTCGGCCTGTACGCGATGGACGGCACCCCGCCGTTCCACACCATCGCCCTGCACGGCATGGTCCGCGACCAGTTCGGCAAGAAGATGTCGAAGTCCTTCGGCAACGCGGTCAACCCGCTGGACTGGATGGACAAGTACGGCAGCGACGCGCTGAGGTTCACGCTCGCGCGCGGTGCCAACCCCGGTGTCGACGTCCCGATCGGCGAGGACTGGGTCCAGGGCTCCCGCAACTTCGCCAACAAGATCTGGAACGCGACGCGCTTCGCGATGATGAACGGCGCGACGGTGGACGGCCCGCTGCCTGAGCCGTCCGCGATGTCGTCGACCGACCGCTGGATCCTCTCCCGCCTCAACACGGTCGTCGCCGAAGTCGACGCCTTCTACGAGGACTACCAGTTCGCGAAGCTCTCGGACGCCCTGTTCCACTTCGCGTGGGACGAGGTCTTCGACTGGTACGTCGAGCTGTCCAAGACGACGTTCCAGGCGGGCGGCGAGGCGGCCGAGGTCAGCAAGCGGGTCCTCGGCGAGGTCCTCGACGTCACGCTGAAGCTGCTGCACCCGGTGGTTCCGTTCGTCACCGAGACCCTGTGGACCACGCTCACCGGCGGCGAGTCGGTCGTCATCGCCGAGTGGCCGAGCGACAGCGGTTTCCGTGACAAGGGCGCCGAGCAGGAGATCGAGTCGCTCCAGTCGGTCATCACCGAGGTCCGCCGCTTCCGTGCCGACCAGGGGCTTCAGCCCGGCCAGCGGGTCCCGGCCCGGCTGACCCTCGACGGCACGCCGTTCGCGACCCACGAGTCGGCCATCCGGCAGCTGCTCCGGCTCCAGCCGGAGGGCGACGCCTTCACGGCCACGGCGACCCTCCCGGTCGCCGGCGCCGAGGTCGCCCTCGACCTCTCCGGCACGATCGACGTCGTGGCGGAGCGCAAGCGCCTCGCGAAGGATCTCGCCGCCGCGGAGAAGGAGAAGGCCCAGGCGACCGGGAAGCTCGGCAACGAGGCGTTCCTGGCGAAGGCCCCCGACCACGTCGTGGAGAAGATCCGCACCCGCCTCGCCAAGGCGGAGGAGGACATCACCCGGATCCAGGCGCAGCTGGAGAGGCTGCCGCAGGCGTAAGGGTTCGTACGGTGTTGAGGCCCCCGGAGCTGTCAGGCCGGGGGCCTCACACGTGGCTCGGGGCACCTGCCCAGAGGGGCTCCGTACCGCGGGGTGAGGCGGAGCCGCCCGCGCGCGGGGCATTATCGATGTCCGGCTCCGCCGCGCGGGCGCGACCAGCCCGCATGGGCCCGCACCCGCCCACAGCGAACAATGTCAGTCGGTCTCCGTAGACTGGGCCCCGTGAGCGAGTTCCCTCCAGACCACAGCGACGACCAGCCCGACCCCCTCGACAACTTCGACGAGATCATCGCGGAGGAAACCACCCGCGACCCCGACCTCGCGGTCATCGAAGCCGGCAGCCGAACCCTCCGCACCCAGGGCGGCCCGCCCGAGGCCGACATCCCCGCCCGGCCCGCCGACCCCGAGGTGGACAAGGCCCTGCGCGAGGTCGAGACAGAGCTCGCCTCGCGCTGGGGCGAGACCAAGCTGGAGCCCTCCGTCAGCCGTATCGCCGCGCTGATGGACGTGCTGGGCGAGCCGCAGCGGTCGTACCCCTCGATCCACATCACGGGGACGAACGGCAAGACCTCCACCGCCCGCATGATCGAGGCCCTGCTCGGCTCCTTCGAGCTGCGCACCGGCCGCTACACCTCGCCCCACGTGCAGTCGATCACGGAGCGCATCAGCCTCGACGGCGCCCCGGTCTCCGCCGAGCGGTTCATCGAGACGTACGAGGACATCAAGCCGTACATCGAGATGGTCGACGCGCAGCAGGAGTACCGGCTGTCCTTCTTCGAGGTGCTCACCGGCATGGCCTACGCGGCCTTCGCCGACGCACCCGCGGACGTCGCCGTCGTCGAGGTCGGCATGGGCGGCTCCTGGGACGCCACGAACGTGATCGACGGTGACGTCGCCGTCGTCACGCCCATAGACCTCGACCACACCGACCGGCTGGGCTCCACGCACGCCGAGATCGCCACGGAGAAGGCCGGGATCATCAAGCAGGGTGCGACGGTCATCATGGCGCAGCAGCCTGTCGACGCGGCGCAGGTGCTGCTGAAGAAGGCCGTCGAGGTGGACGCGACCGTGGCCCGCGAGGGGCTGGAGTTCGGCGTCGTCGACCGCCAGGTGGCCGTCGGCGGGCAGCTGGTGACGCTGCGCGGCCTGGGCGGCGAGTACCCCGAGGTGTACCTGCCGCTGCACGGCGCGCACCAGGCGCACAACGCGGCCGTCGCGCTCGCCGCCGTCGAGGCGTTCTTCGGGGTCGGCGCGCAGCGGGCCGACGCGTTGGACATCGACGCGGTTCGCAAGGCGTTCGCGGCCGTCGCCTCGCCGGGGCGGCTGGAGGTCGTGCGGAAGTCGCCCACCGTGGTGCTCGACGCCGCCCACAACCCGGCGGGTGCCCGGGCGGCGGCCGCGGCGATCGGGGAGGCCTTCCAGTTCAGCCGCCTCATCGGGGTCGTCGGCGCGAGCGGCGAGAAGAACGTCCGGGGGCTGCTGGAGGCCTTCGAGCCGGTGTTCGCCGAGATCGTGGTCACGCAGAACTCCAGCCACCGTGCGATGGACGCCGACGAGTTGGCCGGTATCGCCGTCGAGGTGTTCGGCGACGACCGCGTCCAGGTCGAGCCGCGGCTGCCCGACGCGCTGGAGGCCGCGATCACGCTCGCCGAGGAGGAGGGCGAGTTCGCGGGCGGCGGTGTGCTCGTCACCGGTTCCGTCATCACGGTCGGCGAGGCCCGACTGCTCCTGGGGAAGGGCTGAGACCCGTGCGTACGCTCTGTTCCTCGACCCTGATCGGCGAGTTCTTCGTCATCGGCTTCGCCGGTCTGGTCGCCATGAAGGATCCCGATCTGTCCATGGCGACGGTGTGGACGGTCAGCGGTGTTGCGATGTTCCTGTGCCTGGTGCTGTGCGGACTGGTGACGCGCCCCGGCGGGGTCGTGCTCGGCTGGGTGCTGCAGCTCGCGCTCATCGTGTCGGGCTTCGTCGTGCCGATCATGTTCTTCCTGGGCGCGATCTTCGCGGCCCTGTGGTGGGCGTCCGTGCACTACGGGCGGAAGGTGGACGAGGCGAAGGCGAGATTCGCGGCCCAGGCGGGTCCCTCGGGCTCCTCCACACCTGACGCTGCGTAACGAGCGCCCCGACACGCCGGGTAATCTCGTCTTTCCGTAAAACCTTGACGCATAAGGAGCCCGTCGTGACCCAGCGCACCCTCGTCCTGCTCAAGCCCGACGCCGTCCGTCGTGGCCTGACCGGCGAGATCATCGGCCGCATCGAGCGCAAGGCGGGCTGGCGGATCACCGCGCTGGAGCTGCGCACCCTGGACCAGGACACGCTGGAGCAGCACTACGGCGAGCACAAGGGCAAGCCCTTCTACGAGCCGCTGGTGGAGTTCATGGCCTCCGGCCCGGTGGTGGCGCTGATCGTGGAGGGTGAGCGGGTCATCGAGGGGCTGCGCGCGCTCGCCGGCCCGACCGACCCGATCGCCGCCGCGCCCGGCTCCATCCGCGGCGACTACGGCGTCATCGTCCGAGAGAACCTGATCCACGCCTCGGACTCGGAGGAGTCCGCCGAGCGAGAAGTGAAGATCTTTTTCCCGGGTCGCGCCTAAAGCGCGAAGGGGCGAGCGAAGTCTGGGGGTGCCGCTCCCAGACTTTTCTGGCATATGCGTGCCGATCGAGGGAACGATCGCCCCCGAACGCCCGTCTCCACAAGCGAACCCGCACAGCATCTGCTGACATTGGCGGAGACCCTCCCGCAGTGTTCGCGAAGGCGCGTCTACGATGGAAGCCTTCACGTCACAGCACCCACCTTTGCCTACCTGAAAAGCCCTCAAAAGCTAGTGGGAAGGCCAGACGAATCCTGATGGGGAACTCAATGTCGTTCATCGGCCGTGACATGGCTGTCGACCTCGGGACCGCCAACACGCTGGTGTACGTCAGGGGTCGCGGGATCGTACTCAACGAACCGTCCGTCGTCGCGATCAACACCAACACCGGTGGCATCCTCGCGGTCGGGGCCGAAGCGAAGAAGATGATCGGGCGCACGCCCGGCAACATCGTTGCCGTTCGTCCTTTGAAGGACGGCGTGATCGCCGACTTCGAGATCACCGAGCGGATGCTCCGCTACTTCATCCTGAAGATCCACAAGCGGCGGTATCTGGCTCGTCCGCGGGTCGTCGTCTGTGTGCCCTCGGGCATCACGGGCGTCGAGCGCCGCGCCGTCATCGAGGCGTCGTCCCAGGCCGGCGCCCGCCAGGTGCACATCATCGAGGAGCCCATGGCCGCGGCCATCGGCTCCGGCCTGCCGGTCCACGAGGCCACGGGCAACATGGTGGTCGACATCGGCGGCGGCACCACGGAGGTCGCGGTCATCTCCCTCGGCGGCATCGTCACCGCCCAGTCCATCCGGGTCGCGGGCGACGAACTGGACAACGCGATCATCCAGCACATCAAGAAGGAGTACTCCCTCCTGCTGGGTGAGCGGACGGCCGAGCAGATCAAGATCACGATCGGTTCGGCGTACGACCTCGACTCCGACGAGCACACCGAAATCCGTGGCCGGGACCTGGTGTCCGGGCTGCCGAAGACCGTCGTCATCTCCGCGGCCGAAGTCCGCAAGGCGATCGAGGAACCGGTCAACGCGATCGTCGACGCCGTCAAGACGACCCTCGACAAGTGTCCGCCGGAGCTGTCCGGCGACATCATGGACCGGGGAATCGTTCTGACCGGTGGCGGGGCGTTGCTCCGGGGCCTGGACGAGCGGCTGCGCCGGGAGACCGGTATGCCGATCCATATCGCGGAGGATCCGCTGGACAGCGTGGCTCTCGGTTCCGGTAAGTGCGTCGAGGAGTTCGAGGCGCTCCAGCAGGTGCTGGACGCCCAGCCGCGCAGATGACATAACTCTTCGATTCCGCCGTACGGGACGATCTCCTCTCGTGCGGCGGATCGTTGATATAGAGGCATAAGCTCCCACAAAGCAGCCCCTCGGGTTTCCCTGGGGCTCCCTGAATTCCTATGAGGAAGGGCACGGCCGCCGCACGTGAGGGACACACGAGAGAGTCGGCTGCTCCTGGTGCTGCTGATCGCCATCGCGTTCGCTTTGATCACGGTGGACATCCGCGGTGGAGAGGACTCGCCCGTCGACGGTGCCCGACAGGGCGCTGCGACGGTCTTCGGCCCGATCGAGAGCGGTGTCTCGGCCGCGGTCGACCCGGTCGGCAACGCGGTCTCCGCCATCCGTGAATCCGGCGACCGGCACGACCGGCTCGCCGTGCTGGAAGAGGAGAACGCCGCCCTGAAGGCGAGGCTCGGCAGCGACGACCGCAGCCGCAGCCGCCTCAAGCAGCTCGACAAGATGCTGAAGGTCGCGGGCACCGGCCAGTACGGCATCAAGGGCGCCCAGGTCATCGCCATCGGCGCCGCGCAGGGCTTCTCCTGGACCATCACCGTCGACGTCGGCGCCAACGACGGCATCAAACGCGACATGACCGTCCTGAACGGGGACGGGCTCGTCGGCCGGGTCACCACCGTCGGGCCCAACACCGCCACGGTCCTGCTCGCCAGCGACCCCGACTTCACGGTCGGCACCCGGATGGAGTCCGGCGACGAGCTCGGCTTCGCCTCCGGGCAGGGCGACCGCCCGCTGCGCGTGGAACTCCTCAACGGCAAGGCGGAGGTGAAGAAGGGCGACCGTCTGGTCACCTTCGGCTCGCAGGCCGACCGGCCGTTCGTGCCCGGCGTGCCCGTCGGCGTGGTCTCGCGTGTCGACCCGTCCGGCGGCGGCCTGACCCGCACGCTCTTTGTCACGCCGTACGCGAGCTTCACCAAGCTCGACATCGTCGGTGTCGTCGTCGAAGTCCCGAAGAAGGACCCGCGCGACACGGTGCTCCCGCCCAAACCCAAGCCCACCCCCAGGCCGACGGTGACGGTGACCGTGACGCCGTCCGCCGAGGCACCCGCAGACGGCCAGAACCAGCAAGAGCAGTAGGAGCTGTCACCTCATGCGCGTCAACCGGATCCTGCTCTCCTCCGCCCTGGTCGTCGTCGCCCTGGTGATCCAGGTGAGCGTCCTCGCCCGCCTGCACCTGCCGGGCGCGGTGCCCGACCTGATGCTCCTCACCGTCCTCGGCCTCGCCCTGGTCTACGGCCATGTGGGCGGTGCCCTCGTAGGCTTCGGCGCGGGCCTGCTGGCCGACCTCGCCCCGCCCGCCGACCATGCCGCCGGGCGGTACGCCCTTGTGCTGTGCCTCATCGGCTATCTCGCCGGCCTGGCGAAGCCGGAGACGGGCCGGCTGAAGTCCGCCACCGGCCCCATGGTCGTGGTGGTCGCCGCCGCCATCGGCACGACCCTGCTGTACGCCGGGGTCGGCGCCCTCGTCGGGGACACCGCCGCCCGCCATGTGGGCCTGGGCAGCCTGCTGTTCACGGCCGCCCTGTACGACCTGCTGCTCGCCCCGTTCGTCGTGCCGGGCATCATGGCCCTGGCCCGGCGCGCCGAGAACGATCCGCTCGCCGATTCGGGCTCCGGTGGCAAGGCCACCGACATCTCGAACGGCTGGCTCTCCGGCGGCACCGGCCTGAAGATCGGCAGTCAGCGGAACGGGCTGCGGGTGAAGGCGGCTCGGGCCCGGATGGCGCGGGCCGGGCGCATCAAGGGGGTCAAGCGGCTGTGAACGCAGCGAAGTTCACCCGAACGAGAGCCTCCAGTCGGAACGCCTGCTCAGGGGCCGGCCGTTCATCACTCGTACCGGCGCACCTGTGGCCGGACACACCGTCGTATCCGACCATCCGCACGCACACCGAGAGGGGGAGGCAGCCGCAGTGACCAACATTCCCGAGACCGGCCGGAACACACGGGTCCAGATCCGGCTCGTCGTCATCCAGGTTCTCGTCCTCTCCCTCCTGCTCACGCTCGGCGGACGCCTGTGGTACCTCCAGATCCGTGAGGGCGCGGCGTACGCCAAGGAGGCGTCCGGGAACCACGTCCAGCAGGTCGTCCAGCCCGCTGTCCGGGGTTCGATCCTGGACGCGCGCGGTGTGGCCCTCGCAGACAACGAGACCCGGCTGGTCGTCTCCGCGTCCCGTACCGACCTGCTGAAGATGCCGGACGACGGCAAGGACGTCCTTGCCAAGCTCGCCAAGGTCCTGGGCATGAAGCCCGAGGAGGTCATGGCGAAGGTCCGGCTGTGCGACTCCGAGACGCCCCAGCCCTGCTGGAACGGCTCGCCGTACCAGCCGATCCCCATCACCGACGAGGCCACGCCCAAGCAGGCCCTGCAGATCCGCGAGCGCGCCGAGGACTTCCCCGGCATCACCGCCGAGCCGGAGGCCATGCGCCGCTATCCGAGCCCGGGCAAGGCCAACACCGCCCAGGTCCTCGGCTATCTCTCGCCGGTCACCGACGAGGAGATCAAGCAGGCGCAGAACACCAACTCGCCGTATCTGCGCTCCGACCAGGTCGGCCGCTCGGGCCTCGAGCGCCAGTACGACAAGGCGCTGCGCGGCAAGGCCGGCGTCACCCGCTACGAGGTCGACAACCTCGGCCGCGTCATCGGCCAGGCCGAGGCCGACCCCACCCACCCGGGCGACAACCTCGTCACCAGCATCGACTCGCGCGTCCAGCGGATCGCCGAGTACCAGCTGAACGAGGCCATGAAGGAAGCCCGCAAGCAGAACGACCGCAACACCGGCACCAACTACAAGGCCGACTCCGGTGCCGTCGTGGTGATGGAGGCCAAGACGGGCCGGGTCGTCGCCATGGCGTCCAACCCGAACTACGACCCCAACGCCTGGGTCGGCGGCATCTCCGCCAAGGACTACGCGCGGCTCACCGGCAAGAACTCCAACTACCCGCTGCTCAACCGCGCGATCCAGGGCCAGTCGGCGCCCGGCTCCATCTTCAAGGTCGTCCCGACGGCCGCCGCGATCAACGCCGGCTACTCCTTCGACGGCCCCTACCAGTGCTCCAGCTCGTTCTCCCTCGGCGGCCAGGTCTTCAAGAACTTCGAGTCCAAGGGATACGGCCCGATCAGCCTCGGCCGCGCCCTGGAGGTCTCCTGCGACACCGTCTTCTACCGGCTCTCCCACGAGGAGTGGAAGCGCGACGGCGGCGCCAAGCCGAAGAAGAAGACCAACGACTGGTTCTACAAGACCGCCCACCAGTTCGGCCTCGGCAAGGAGACCGGCATCGACCTGCCCAACGAGGTCACCGGCCGCATCCCCGACCGCCAGTGGAAGCTGGACTACTGGAAGGCCAACAAGGACGTCTGGTGCCGCACCGGCAAGCGCAACGGCAGCTACGCCGAGAAGATCGCCTACGAGAACTGCCTCGAAGGCAACCGTCTGCGCGCCGGTGACTCCGTCAACTACTCCATCGGCCAGGGTGACACCCTCGTCACACCGATCCAGATGGCCACCATCTACGGAGCCATCTCCAACGGCGGCACCCTCTACGATCCCTCCGTCGGAAAGGCCGTCATCAGCGCCGACGGCAGGACCGTCACGCCGATCGAGCCCAAGTCGCACGGCAAGCTGCCGATGACGAAGACGACGCGCGACCGGATAGACGATGCCCTCGCGGGAGTCGCCACCCGCGGTACGGCCGCCTGGAGGTTCGGCGGCTGGCCGCAGGACAAGATCCCGATGCACGCCAAGACGGGTACGGCCGAGGTCTACGGCAAGCAGACGACCTCGTGGTTCGCCACCTACACCAAGGACTACACGGTCGTCATGACGATCGCCCAGGGTGGTACGGGCTCCGGCGCCTCGGGCCCCGCCGTCCGCAACATCTACAACGCGCTGTACGGCGTCTCCGAGGACGGCAAGATCAACAAGAAGAAGGCCCTGCTGCCCACCCCGCAGGAGGCCCTGCCGAAGGTCAGGACCGACGGCACCATCTCCTCCCCGAAGGTGGCCAAGGACCCGGCCAAGGACCAGCAGGCCGACAAGAAGGACCCGAACGCCCCGGCCGACCCGCTCCAGCCGGCGACGGCCGCTCCACCGACACCGGAGAACCGTGACACCCGAAGGCGGCGGCGCCGCAGGGGAAGCCGGAGGCCGACGACATGACCGGCGGTGTGAACAGCTTCCAGGTCTCCGGCTACGGGCCCGAGCGCTCCGGCTGGACCCGGCTCCTCGCCCGTGACTCGGTCGTGCGGCGGCTCGACTGGCCGATCCTGCTGTCGGCGCTGGCCCTGTCGCTGCTCGGCACGCTCCTCGTCTACTCGGCCACCCGCAACCGCACCGAGCTCAACCAGGACGACCCGTATTACTTCCTCATCCGGCACCTGCTGAACACCGGCATCGGCCTCGCCCTGATGGCCGGCACGATCTGGCTCGGCCACCGCGCCCTGCGCACGGCCGTGCCGATCCTGTACGGCCTCTCGGTCCTGCTGATCCTGCTGGTGCTCACCCCGCTCGGCTCCACGATCAACGGCGCCCACTCGTGGATCAAACTCCCCGGCGGCTTCTCCCTGCAGCCCTCGGAGTTCGTGAAGGTCACGATCATCCTGGGCATGGCGATGCTGCTGGCGGCCCGGGTCGACGCGGGCGACAAGCAGTACCCCGATCACCGCACGGTCGTGCAGGCCCTGGGCCTGGCCACGGTGCCCATGCTGATCGTGATGCTCATGCCCGACCTCGGGTCGGTCATGGTCATGGTCATCATCGTGCTCGGCGTGCTGCTCGCCTCCGGGTCGTCCAACCGGTGGGTCTTCGGCCTGATCGGCGCGGGCGCCATCGGCGCGATCGCCGTCTGGCAGCTCGGGGTGCTCGACGACTACCAGATCAACCGCTTCGCCGCCTTCGCCAACCCCGAGCTCGACCCGGCGGGCGTCGGCTACAACACCAACCAGGCCCGCATCGCCATCGGCTCCGGCGGACTGACCGGCTCCGGCCTCTTCCACGGCTCACAGACCACCGGCCAGTTCGTCCCCGAGCAGCAGACGGACTTCGTCTTCACCGTGGCGGGAGAGGAGCTGGGCTTCCTCGGCGGCGGCCTGATCATCCTGCTCCTCGGCATCGTCCTGTGGCGGGCCTGCGCCATCGCCCGGGACACCAGCGACCTGTACGGCACGATCGTGGCCGCGGGCATCGTCGCCTGGTTCGGCTTCCAGACGTTCGAGAACGTCGGCATGACGCTCGGCATCATGCCGGTCACCGGCCTGCCGCTGCCCTTCGTGTCGTACGGCGGTTCGTCGATGTTCGCCGTGTGGATAGCGGTGGGGTTGCTGCAGTCGATCCGGGTGCAGCGGCCGATGTCGGCCTAGCGGCCTGAACGGGGGAGCGGAATGTCCGGGGAGTTCGTGGCCCGGTGTCCGGTGACCGAGGAACTGGTGAGCCATCTCCTCGCACTGGCGGAGCTGGACCTGACCGATGACGACGCCATCGAGGCGCGGATGCGTGAGGCCGGCTGGCCCGACTGGTCGAAGGCGGTGCGGGGACCGGCGTACGAGGACACACCCGATGTCCCCGACGCCACCCACGTCACCCCGCAGGGCCACTTCGTCACCTGCGACGGCGACGGCTCGCTCTACCTGCCGTTCGCCTACCTCTACTCGGTCGACGGCGGCCTGCTCGACGAGGACTGCTGGGGCCCCCTTCCCGGCTGGACCAGCGAGGAGGGCGCCTGGCGACCGGAGTTCGACGCCCACTACGGAACCGTCGTGCGGCGCTTCACCGAGAGGCTTGGGCTGCCGGACCACGACATCCGGCAGCCCAGGTACGACACCCGGTACGTCAGCTGGCGCCTGGAACACAACGTGCTGATCGTCGGACAGGGCCCGGAGCCACTGTCGTACCACCAGTTCGAGGACGCCCACGTGTACCTCGTCTCCCGCACGGCGAAGGACGCGCCGTTCCCGGACGGCGAGGAGATGCGGGCTCTGCTGACGGCCTGACGTGACGCTAGATTTGTTTCATGGCGGAGACGAAACGCGAGATCGAGCGCAAGTACGAATCCGATGAGAGCGGGCTACCCGACCTGACCGGCGTTGCCGGGGCCGCGGCCTTTGTCGGCAAGGGTGTCGCCCACCTCGACGCCACCTACTACGACACAGTCGACGAACGCCTCGCCGCGTCGTCCGTCACCCTGCGCCGCCGCACCGGCGGCTCCGACTCCGGCTGGCATCTGAAGTTCCCGGTCGCCCCGGGCGTCCGCGACGAGCTGCACGCCCCGCTCTCCGACACCCTCCCCGAGGAACTCGCCGGGCTCGTCCGCTCCCGCGTCCGAGGCACCGAGCTGCTGCCCGTGGTCCGGCTGCGCTGCGAGCGTGACGTACGCCACCTCGTGGACGCCGACGGCGGGCTGCTCGCCGAGGTCGCCGTCGACGCCGTACACGCCGAGCGGCTCACGGCCGGCGGCGGCGAGGCACAGTGGACCGAGATCGAGGTGGAACTCGCCGACGGCGGCGACCCGGCCCTGCTCGACAAGGTGGAGAAACGGCTGCGCAAGGCGGGCGTACGGCCCTCGGCGTCGGCGTCCAAGCTGGCCCGCGCCCTCGCGGAGACGGTGCCGGCCAAGAAGCGCCCGGCTGCCTCCGCCGGGAAGCCGGTCACCGCCGGGGACCATGTGCTCGCCTATGTGCGCACCCAGCGCGACGCGGTCGTCGAGCTCGACCCGGCCGTCCGCCGGGACGCCGAGGACTCCGTGCACAGCATGCGCGTGGCCACCCGACGGCTGCGCAGCACCTTCAAGTCGTTCGGCGAGGTCCTCGACCGTGAGGTCACCGACCCGGTCGGCGACGAGCTGAAGTGGCTGGCCGGCGAGCTGGGCCTGGACCGGGACCGGGAAGTGCTGACCGAGCGGCTGACGGCGGCCCTCGACGGGGTGCCCGCCGGCCTGGTCCGCGGCCCGGTGCCGGAGCGGATCAACTCTTGGTCGAGCGCCGAGCACGACGGGGCCCGCGGCAAGCTCCTCGGCATCCTGGACTCCCGCCGCTACCTCGCCCTGCTCGACACCCTGGACGCACTGATCGCCGACCCGCCGCTCCTGAAGGCAGCCGGCAGGAAACCTCGCAAGGTGATCGCCAAAGCCGTCAAGAAGGACTTCCGCAAGGTCACCGGGCTGGTCCAGCAGGCACGGGAACTGGAGCCCGGCACCGACCGTGACGTCGCGATCCACGAGGCCCGCAAGAAGACCAAGCGCACCCGCTACGCGGCCGAGGCCGGTAAACCGGCCCTCGGCAAGCCGGCCAAGCACCTGGTCAAGTCCATGAAAGCGCTGCAGAACCTGCTCGGCGAGCACCAGGACAGTGTGATGGCCCGGCAGATCCTCCGCGAACTGTCGGCGGTCGCCCACGCGGCGGGGGAGAGCGCCTTCACCTACGGCCTGCTCCACGAGAGGGAGGAGCAGCGGGCCGCGCGTGTGGAGGCCGAACTGCCCGGTTTCTGGGACGGGATCAAGGACGGGACGGCCGGTCTCTGAGCCTCGGGCGTACGGAGACGCCCCGCGATCACGTTAGGCTGGATGGTCACCCCTGTCAGTACAGTCCAGCCCACGAAGGTGCGCGACATGCCTGCCGAAGTCGCTGCGTCGGTCTTCCCGCAGCTCGAAGCTCTGCTCCCGCATGTGCAGAAGCCGATCCAGTACGTCGGCGGGGAGCTCAACTCCACGGTCAAGGAGTGGGACTCCTGTGACGTCCGCTGGGCGCTCATGTACCCGGACGCCTACGAGGTCGGTCTCCCCAACCAGGGCGTCATGATCCTCTACGAGGTCCTGAACGAGCAGCAGGGCGTCCTCGCCGAGCGCACCTACAGCGTGTGGCCGGACCTCGAGGAGCTCATGCGGGAGCACGCCGTCCCGCAGTTCACGGTGGACAGCCACCGGCCGGTCAAGGCCTTCGACGTGTTCGGCCTGTCCTTCTCCACGGAGCTGGGCTACACGAACATGCTGGCCGCCCTCGACCTGGCCGGTATCCCGCTGGAGTCCAAGGACCGCGGCCTGGACGACCCGATCGTCCTGGCCGGCGGCCACGCGGCGTTCAACCCCGAGCCGATCGCCGACTTCATCGACTGCGCGGTGATCGGCGACGGCGAGCAGGCGGTCCTGGAGATCACCGCGATCATCCGCGCCTGGAAGGCGGAGGGCCGCCCCGGCGGCCGCGAGGAACTCCTCTTCCGCCTCGCCCGGACGGGCGGGGTCTACGTCCCCGGCTTCTACGACGTCGAGTACCTGCCGGACGGCCGGATCGCCCGTGTCGTACCAAAGCGCAGTGGTGTCCCGTGGCGGGTCTCCAAGCACACCGTCATGGACCTGGACGAGTGGCCGTACCCCAAGCAGCCCCTGGTCCCGCTGGCCGAGACGGTCCATGAGCGCATGTCGGTGGAGATCTTCCGCGGCTGCACCCGCGGCTGCCGTTTCTGCCAGGCCGGCATGATCACCCGCCCGGTCCGCGAGCGCTCCATCACGGGCATCGGCGACATGGTCGACAAGGGCCTGAAGGCGACGGGCTTCGAGGAGGTGGGCCTGCTGTCCCTCTCCTCGGCGGACCACACGGAGATCGCCGACGTGGCCAAGGGCCTGGCGGACCGCTACGAGGAGGACAAGATCGGCCTGTCCCTCCCCTCCACCCGCGTGGACGCCTTCAACATCGACCTGGCGAACGAGCTGACGAGGAACGGCCGCCGCTCCGGCCTCACCTTCGCCCCCGAGGGCGGCTCGGAACGCATCCGCAAGGTCATCAACAAGATGGTCTCCGAGGACGACCTGATCCGCACGGTCTCCACCGCCTACGGCAACGGCTGGCGCCAGGTGAAGCTGTACTTCATGTGCGGCCTGCCCACCGAGACCGACGACGACGTCCTCCAGATCGCCGACATGGCGACCAAGGCCATCGCCAAGGGCCGCGAGGTCTCCCGCGCCAACGACATCCGCTGCACGGTCTCGATCGGCGGCTTCGTCCCCAAGCCCCACACGCCCTTCCAGTGGGCCCCGCAGCTCTCCGCCGAGGAGACGGACGCCCGGCTGCAGAAGCTGCGGGACAAGATCCGCGGCGACAAGAAGTACGGCCGCTCCATCGGCTTCCGCTACCACGACGGCAAGCCGGGCATCGTCGAAGGCCTGCTCTCCCGCGGCGACCGCCGCATCGGCGCGGTCATCCGCGCGGTCTACGACGACGGCGGCCGCTTCGACGGCTGGCGCGAGCACTTCTCGTACGACCGCTGGATGGCGTGCGCCGAGAAGACGCTGCCGGGGTTCGGGGTCGACGTCGACTGGTACACCACCCGTGAGCGCACCTACGAGGAGGTCCTCCCCTGGGACCACCTCGACTCCGGCCTGGACAAGGACTGGCTCTGGGAGGACTGGCAGGACTCCCTCGACGAGACCGAGGTCGAGGACTGCCGGTGGACGCCGTGCTTCGATTGTGGGGTGTGTCCGCAGATGGACACGGAGATCCAGATCGGCCCGACCGGGAAGAAGCTGTTGCCCCTGACGGTCAAGAACGCGGCGCCTGCGGCCGGCGGGCACGTGCACTGAGGTGAGCGGCGCCGTCGCACGGGTGAGGGATGCCCTGGCGGGGGCGAGGGACGAAGAGATGGCCGCGGCGTGAACACCATCGAGGCCCAGGCCATCGGCGTCAGTCGGCTGGACCTGCTGCCGCTGTACGTCGATCATGCCGAGGAGATGGCCGCGGTGCTGGCCGACCCCGCCCTGCACACCTTCATCGGTGGCATGCCGGACACCCCGCAGAGCCTGCGCTCGCGCTACGCGCGCTTGACCGCGGGCTCTCCCGACCCGGCCGTCTCCTGGCTGAACTGGGTGATCCGGCTCCGTGACGAGTCCTGTCTGGCGGGCACCGTCCAGGCCACGGTCAGCCCTTCCGGCCACGGCCTCTTCGCCGAGGTCGCCTGGGTGGTGGGGACCCCGTGGCAGGGAAAGGGGCATCGCCACCGAGGCGGCCCGAGGACTCGTCGACTGGCTCTGCCGGCAGCCGGTGCACACGGTCATCGCCCACATCCACCCCGAACATCGGGCATCCGCGGCCGTCGCCACTGCCGCCGGGCTCACGCCCACCGACGAAGGGCGCGACGGCGAGATCCGATGGCAGCGGAGCAGCGGGCGGTGACTCAACGTCCAGAAACGGAAACCCGACCTTGGCCGGCGGCCGCTTCCGCGAGGAGGAGATAGCTGCTGGCGGTCCATGTGTAGGCGCGGTCCCTGAGGCCCGTGCCCGCCAGGGCGTCGAAGTTCTCGGCGAAGCCATGGGTCTCGCACAGGGTGCGGAAGCGGGCGCTGATGTCGGCCGCCAGCCGGTGGTGGCCGGCCCGGCGCAGGCCGTCTTCGATGAGGACCGTGGCGGGGGCCCAGATCGGGCCGCGCCAGTAGCCGTCGGACAGGTAGTGCGGTGAGGTCGGCAGCTCGGTGGCCAGGCCGTGGGGGGTCAGGTGCGCCGCGATGCGGTCGGCCAGGATGTCGCTGATCCGGGCCGGGAGGTGCTCGCCCAGCACGATGGGCATCAGGTCGAGGAGGCCGGCGCTGTGCCAGGTGTTCCCGCTGCCAACGCCCCGGGCGGCGAACCGGTCCTCGCCGGTCCAGAGTTCTTCGAGCAGGGCCGTCTGGGTGGACTCGGCGGTCCGGGTCCAGCGGTGGGCGTCGTCCGGTCTGTCCAAGTGCGCGGCCAGGGCGGCGAGTTCGTGCAGCTGGAGGATGAGGAAGGCGGCCAGGTCGGCGGTGACGACCACGCGTTCGGGGTCGAAGGTGGTGGCGTTGTCCCAGCCGCTGTCGTTGCCGTGGTGGTAGTGGGGGAGCGCCGCGCCGGGGGTGCGCCGGGCGGTGAGCCAGAAGGTCGTCCAGCGTTCCAGCCGGTCGTAGGTCTCGGCCAGTTCAGTGCGGTCGGGGGTGTGGGCAGGCGGCGGCGCAGGTGGCCGAGGGCCCAGCCGTGGATGGGCGGTTTGACGAAATTGTGCAGGACCTCGGAGTGGGTCACCGAGTCGGGCAGCGCCCCGGTCTCGTCCTGGTGGTCGAAGGGCAGGTGGTACTGGTCCCAGGCCAGTTCGGGGCAGCCGGGGGCCAGGGCGAGCGCGTTGAAGCAGTGGTCCCAGCTCCAGACCTTGTCCATCCAGTGTTTGGACATGAGGACGGCGGGGCGGGGGACCAGTCCGGCCGGGCGTACGGTCGCGGACCAGACGACGTAGGCGGCGAGTTCGGCGGCCGGGGTGGCCGAGGAGCGCCAGGGGGCCACCGCGTCGGCGAAGTCCGCGAAGGCGTTCCGCGCCGTCTCGGCGATCTTGCCGAAGAGTGACGTCGATACGTACGGCGGGCGGGCCGTGTCGAGTTCCTCGACCGCGATCTCCCAGGGGTCGTCCGGGCCGGCGGTGACGGTGAGGCCGCGGTCGGCGGTGCCCAGGGCCTGGTCGCCGTAGGTGTGGGCCACCGTGCCGGACAGGACGGTGACGCGGTAGCGGCGTCCGGTCTCGTACGAGGTGAAGACGTATGCGTCGGTGGCCGCGTCGCGGAAGAAGTACGTGCCGCTGAAGGGGGTCAGGGTGTGGGCGGACGCGGAGACGCGCAGCGACAGTGCCGTGCCGCGCAGACGGACGGTGTCCGGCGACTCGTAGGCGAGGTCGATGCGGCCTGGCCTGTTGATGCCGATCCAGCTCAGCAGGGCGGGAGTGGCCTCCACCCGGGTCTCGGCCCGCTCGCCCGTCGCCCGGTCGAGCGGCGTCAGGCTCAGGACGGCGTGCATGCCGTTCTGGTGCGAGACGAGGTGGAGGTCTTCGGCGTACGTCTTCTCCGCCACCACGGGGGAGATGTCGAACCAGGATCCGTACGTGCTGAACGGGATGTCCTGGACGGAGAAGGCCGGGCCGGAGCGGTCGGCGGTCATGAAGGGGCACTCGTTTCTCGAGCAGGGATCGTGTGGGGGCCGGTTCGTGACCGCGTCGTGGGTCCTGGACCGCACCGTCAGTCCTTGACCGCACCGGCTGTCACGCCGGCGGCGACGTAGCGCTGGGCCAGGACGAGGATGACCGCGGCCGGCAGCGAGGCCACGACGGCGGTCGCCATGATGGCGTTCCACTCCTGGTTGTTGTTGCCGATGTAGTGGTAGATGCCGAGAGTGATCGGCTCCCGCGCGCCGCCGTTGACCAGGGTGCTGGCGAAGACGAAGTCGGACCAGGACCACAGGAACGCGAAGAGCGACACGGTGACGACGGCGTTGCGGCTCATCGGCAGGACGATCGAGCGGAAGGTGCGCCAGGGGCCGGCACCGTCCGTCTTCGCCGCCTGGAGCAGTTCGCCCGGGATGCCGGACATGAACGCGGTGAAGATGAGGACCGCGAAGGGGACGGCCAGGGTGGAGTCGGCGACGATCAGGCCGGGGACGGACTGGAGCAGACCGAGCTGGAGGTAGATGGCGTAGAAGCCCATCGCCATGATGATGCCGGGGATCATCTGGGCGGTCAGGAGGAGGAAGCTCAGCACTCCGCCGCCGCGTGGGCGCAGTTTGGCCAGCGCGTAGCCGGCGGGGGCGGCCAGGGCCACGGTCAGGGCGACGGTGCCCAGGCCGATGACGAGGCTGGTGCCGAGGTAGGGCAACTGCTCGTCGAGGACGGTGCGGTAGCCGGCCAGGGTGCCGTGGACGGGGAAGAGGTCCGGCGGGGATTTGCGCATGTCCTGGTCGCGGGTGAGGGACACGTTCAGCATCCAGTAGACCGGGAAGAGCATGATGGCGGTCAGCAGGACGCCTATGGTCGTCTTGCCCCAGGTACGTGTGGTCGTCTTTCCCTGTGTGCGCTTGCCGCTTCGGGTCATGAGAGCGCCTGCTTTCTCTGCACCCGGACGTAGACCAGGCCGAACACCAGGGCGGCCACCACGAGCAGGTTGCCGACGGCCGCGCCCGGACCGAAGGCGGGCAGCAGGTTGCCGAAGCCCAGCTGGTAGGACCAGGTGGCGAAGGTCGTGGACGCTCCCGCGGGGCCGCCCTTGGTCATGATCCAGATGATGTCGAAGACCTTGAGCGTGTAGACCAGCCCGAGCAGCAGGGTGATCGCGGACACCGGGCGCAGCAGCGGGAAGGTGATGCTCCAGAACCGCCGCCAGGGGCCTGCCCCGTCGAGGGCGGCGGCCTCGTACAGGCCGGCCGGGATGGACTGCAGGCCGCTGTAGAGGACGACCAGGTTGAACGGGATGCCGATCCAGATGTTGGCGATGATCACGGAGGTGAGCGACCAGGACGGCGAGGTCAGCCAGTTCACCGGGTCCACGCCGACGGCGCTCAGCAGAGCGTTGACCACACCGGAGTCGCTGTTGAGCATCCACGACCAGGTGGAGGCCGACACGATCAACGGCAGCAGCCAGGGCACCAGGAACAGGGCCCGCAGCGTGGCCGAGAGCCGGAAGTGCTGGTGGAAGAAGACCGCGAGCGCCAGGCCGATGACGTACTGGAAGACCAGGCACACGACGGTGAACACCACGGTGTGGAGCAGAGCGGGTGCGAAGGCCGGGTCGTCGAAGACGGTCCGGTAGTTGTGCAGGCCGGTGAAGGGCGCGTCGCCCTGGACGAAGGAGCGCACGGTGTAGTCGCGCAGGCTCAGGTCGATGTTGCGGTAGAGGGGATAGGCGTAGAAGAGGACGAGGTACAGCGTCACCGGGGTGAGGAAGGCCCAGGCGGCCCACTGCTGGGAGCGGGCGCGGCGTCGTGCCGGGGGCGGCGCGGCCGGGGCCGCGCCGCTGTGACCGGGTGCGGGCCGCAGCTGCGGCACTTGGGTGGCGTGGCTCATCGATGGGCCCCGGTGCACGGTCACTTGGCCGCGGACTGGGCGGTGGTGAGCGCGTCCTTCGGTGACTTGGAGCCGCTGAGGGCGGACTGCACGGCCTTCCACAACTGCTCGGAGATCTTGGGGTACTTGATGCCCAGGTCGTCGCTGGTGCGGCCCTTGGCCGACTTGACCGCGTCCACCCACGGCTCCAGCGCGGGGTCGGCCGCCACCTGCTTCTTCTGGACCTCGGCGGTGGGTGCGACGTAGGAGAGGGTGGTGTCGGTGTCGTACAGGTTCTTCGTGCTGGTCAGACAGGTCGTGAGCTTGCGGGTGGTGGCGTAGCGGCCGGTGTCGCTCTGCACCGGGACGGTGACGAACTCGCCGCCCGTCGGGGCCGCGGCACTGCCTCCCTTGGCGGCGGGGACGGGCAGGACACCGAAGTCGAAGCCCGCCTTCTTGGCGGCCGCGAGCTGCCAGGTGCCGTTCTCCGCGAAGGCGTAGTCGCCGGTGGCGAACTCCTGCCAGCTGGTGGTCTGGGTGTTGTTCAGCACCGAGTTGGGCGCGTATCCCTGTCCAGCCACTCCTTCCAGAGGGAGAGCGCGGAGGCGGCGGCGGGCGAGTCGAGTGCGGTCAGCTCGGCTCCGGAGCCCCAGAACCACGGCAGGAACTGGAAGCTGCCCTCCTCGGTGCCGATCGCGGAGAAGGTGATGCCCTTCTTCCCGGCGTCCTTGACCTTGGCCAGTGCCGTCGTCAGCGATTTCCAGTCCTTGACCGAGGCTATGTCCACCCCGGCGTCCTTCAGGACCTTCTTGTTGTAGTAGAGGGCGAGGGTGTTGGCGCCGATCGGGGTGCCGTAGGTCTTGCCGCCCGACTGGCCGGCCGCGAGCAGGTTGGGGTCCACGGCAGAGGTGTCGAGCTTGCTCTCGTCGGTCGTGGTGAGCACGCCCGCCTCGGCCAGGGTCGACACCACCGGGTTGTCGACGATGAGGACGTCGGGGGAGTTGCCCTGCTGCGCCGCGAGCAGCGTCTTGTTGGCCAGGTCGCTGGTGTCGAAGCCGGTCCGCTTGACCTTCACTCCGGCCTCGCTGCCGCAGGCGTCCAGCAGCTTCACCCACGCGGAGCCCTTGGCGAACTGCGGGTACGGGTCCCAGATGGTGTAGGTGCCGCCGTCCGCAGCCTTGGTCCCGGTGCCTGCCGAGCCGGAGCCGCAGGCGGTGGCGGTGGTGGCGACGGCCAGGGCGGTCAGGGCCGCGGCGGTCAGGCGGCGCCGTCTGGAGAAGCTGTTCATCGCGGGGTCCTTTGTGTCGGGCGTGCGGGTCTGTCGGGCATGCGGGTGCCGAGGCATGCGGTGCTGAGGCTGATTCCGGCCTGTGGGTGCCGAGGCGAGGACGTTGCCGGGGGGAGGGCTGAAAAGGGGAACTTGCCTGGGAAGGACTGAAAGGGGACGTTGCCGGGGGAGGATCGAGAAGGGTCAGGGCGCCGGATCGGCCCGGGTGCCCGGGGCGGGCGTCGCGCCCGCGGGCCCGGTGCTGGCCCGCAGGGAGATGGGCGGCGTGACGAGGTGGTGCCGGGGCGGGGCACCGGGGTGGCCGAGCCGCTCCACCAGCAGGTCGACGGCGAGCCGGCCCAGCTCGGCCGCGGGTACGTCCGCCGCGGTGAGCTGCGGGGTCACCGTCTCCGCCCAGCGGGCGGCCACGACCCCGGTGATGGAGAAGTCACGTGGCACATGGCGCCCGGCCTGGGCCAGCCCCCGGTAGAGACCGCCGAGGGCGGCCTCGTTCAGTGTGACCAGGGCGGTGGTGGCCGGATCGTCGTGCAGGATCCGTTCCACACACGCCTGGCCCGCGGCGGCGTCGTCCCCGCAGCAGTACGTCCGGACGGTCAGTCCACGCTCGGCCGCGGCTTTGGTGAAGCCGTCCAGGCCGCGCTGTGCGGACTCGTACCCGGCCCGCAGCAGCTGCTCCGGGCGGTTGACGAAGGCGATCCGGCGGTGGCCGAGATCCGCCAGGTGCTGGACGCACGCCGTGACGAGCGCGGTGTGGTCCAGGCCCACCCACCAGCTGCCTTCGGGGCGGGCGGTACGGCCGATGGCGACGGACGGGAAGTCCAGCGCGGCCAAGTGGTCCGCCCGGTCGTCCTCCAGCCTGATCTCCATCAGGATCGCGCCGTCGACCCGCCGCTCACCCAGCAGCCGCTGGAAGGAGCGGTCGCTGTCCACGCCGCTGGGGGACAGCAGCACGTCGTAGTCGTAGACCGCGGCGGCCTCCACCACGCTGCCGATGAAGTCCAGCTGCATTCCCGTGTAGTGGTTCCCGGCCGGCGGGAAGACCAGGCCGAGGGTGCTGGTCCGCCCGTTGGCCAGGGCGCGGGCGCTGGCGCTGGGCTGGTACCCCAGTTCGTCGACGACCTGCTGGATCTTCCGGCGCGTGTCCTCCGACACCGGGCGCTTGCCGCTCAGGGCGTAGGACACGGTGCTGCGCGAGACTCCGGCCCGGCGTGCGATCTCACCGATGTTCACGGCAACTCCTTGCTCGAACCGGTTCGACGTCGACCGGCCACTGTCGAACCGGTTCGCATGGAGGGAAGGTAGGAACTGCCCGGACGCCTGTCAACACCCGGAACGAACTTCGCAGGCCGGTCGCGACAGCCGACAAGATCCCGGTGTCGAAGGGATTGCTGGGCCGGTGTACCGGTGCTAGCTTCCCGAACCGGTTCGACGCGGCGATCCCGTTCCGGGCCTGCCCTCTCCTCCCCGGGTCCACCTCCGCCGTTCACCTCCTCATCCACCTCCGTCATCCACGTCCGCGCCTGCGCGCCCGGTCTGGATCGAACCGGTTCGATGATCGGTTCGACGCCTACGCAACGACCGCCCTTCCCCGACGATTGAGGACGCCATCCATGCCATCCGCTGACAGATTCACCCGGCGCCGGGCCCCGGCCGCCGTGGCGCTGACCCTCGGCGCCGGCCTCCTGGCCGCACCGGTGGCCCCCGCGCACGCGGCGGAGCCGCCCAGGCCTGCCGCCCGTTACACCTTCGACCAGGACGACATGGCCTCCGGGAAGATCGCCGACAGTTCCGGCAACGGCCTGACGGCGGACCTGGTCAACGGCTCCACCGCCCAGTCCGTCGCGGGCACGGAAGGAGGCAAGGCGCTGGCCCTGCCCGGCGGCGCGGCCGACTCCAGCGGCGCGTACGTCCGGCTGCCCCGCGCGGTGGTCGGCGACGCGGCCGACCTGACCGTCTCGGCCCGCGTGAAGTGGAGCGGTGACAAGTCGCCCTGGCAGCGGATCTTCGACCTGGGCACCAACACCACCAAGTACCTCTTCAGCACCCCGTACAACGGCAGCGGACTGTTCCAGACCTCCGTGACCACCGGCGGAGGGGGCGCGGAGGCGCAGGTCCGCGGTTACGCGCCGCTCCCCGCCGACGCGTGGCGAACCGTCACCGTCACCCTCGACACCTCCGCCGGCCGCCTCACCACCTACCTCGACGGCGTGGCGGTCTCCTCCGCCGAGACCGGCATCAAGGCCAGGGACCTGCTGGAGAGTTCGGCCACCGCCGCCGGGTACATCGGCAAGTCCCTCTACCCGGACCCCCTGCTCAAGGGCGCGATCGACGACTTCACCGTGTGGCACGCGGCGCTGAGTGCCGAGCAGGTGGCCGGTACGGTCGGTGCCGTGCCGACCGTCCAGGAGCTCTCGAAGACATCCTTCGAGGTCCGTACCACCACCGGGACCGCCCCGTCCCTCCCCACCGCCGCCCGCGCCTCCTTCTCCGACGGCTACGACCGGGACATACCGGTCACCTGGGACGCCGTGGCGTCCGAGAAGTACGCGAAGCCGGGGACGTTCACCGTCGCCGGGACCGCGGCGGGACGTGCGGTGAAGGCCACCGTCACCGTGGTCCGCGAGGGACAGCTCACCGTCGACCTCGGCTCGGACACCGGCGCGTTCCACGGCGGCGCCTCGGGCACGCTCTACGGCGTGTACGGACCGGACGTGCCCACCAACAACCTCATGGAGGGCATGGGCCTGCGCACGGTCTCCACCAAGGCGCAGGACGGCCCTCAGCACCCTGGTGCCGACGCGCTGGAAGTGGTCAAGCCGCTGGCCGACTCCACCGACGGCGATGTGTACATCTACATGACCGACATCCACCGCGGCTTCCCGTACCAGTGGCCCGGGGACACACCGGCGGAGAAGCTCAAGCTCTACCGGGAGAAGGTCGCCCAGCAGGTCGACCAGGTCCTCAAGCTGCCGAAGCAGTACCAGGACAACATCGTCTTCGTGCCGTTCAACGAGCCCGAGGGCAACATGTTCGGCACCGGCGAGTGGAGCTACGACAAGGTCAGCTGGCTCGACAAGCCCGACGCCTACTTCGCCGCCTGGGACGACTTCTACAAGCTCATCAAGGGCAAGATGCCCGAGGCCCGTATCGCCGGCCCCAACACCAGCGTCCTGTACGACCAGGTCAAGGGCTTCCTCACGCACACCCTGGCCGCCGGCACCCTCCCGGACGTCATCACCTGGCACGAGCTGAGCCACCCGGAGGCGGTGCGCGCGAGCGTCGCCAAGTACCGGGCGTGGGAGAAGGACCTGTTCAAGGGCACCGACAAGGCGGGGACCGAACTCCCCATCAACATCAACGAGTACGCCTTCAACTACCACACCTCGGTGCCCGGCCAGATGATCCAGTGGGTCTCCGCGATCGAGGAGTCCAAGGTCGACGCCGACATCGCGTACTGGAACATCGACGGCAACCTCTCCGACTCCGCGGTGCAGTCGAACCGCGGCAACGGCCAGTGGTGGCTGCTCAACTCCTACGCCTCGATGAGCGGCCACACCGTCAAGGTGACTCCGCCCTTCCCGGGCGAGAACTACACCATGCAGGGCGTCGCCACGCTCGACGAGAAGAAGAAGCAGGCCCGGCTGATCTTCGGCGGGTCCACCGGCAAGGGGCACATCACCTTCGGCAAGGTTCCGAAGAAGCTCTTCGGGGACCGTGTGCACGCCTGGGTCAAGGAGATCGACTGGAGCGGGCAGGTGGGCGACAACTCCGGCCCGAAGCTGCTCGCCGAGCGGAACCTGAAGGTCGGTGACGACGGCACGGTGGTCGTCGACTTCGGCGAGGGCGGCCTGCCGACGCTGAAGGAGTCCTCGGCGTACGAGATCGTCCTCAGCCCGGCCGGGAAGGCCAAGAGCACCCAGTCCCCGCCGGTGCGCTGGCAGGGCTCGTACGAGGCGGAGGACGCCGCCCACACCGGGTCCGGATGGTCGAAGAACGGTCCGGAGGGCTCGCCCAAGGACGTGTCGAAGTTCTACACCTCCGGCGGCTACGACGTGGGCGGACTGCGCACCGGCTCGGACGTCACCCTGGACTTCACCGTGGACGTGCCCGAGGACGGCACCTACGACCTGAACGTCTTCGCCAACTCCCTCAACACCTTCGACAAGGTGAAGGAGCAGGGGCCGACCAACGTGTTCCTGCGCGTGGACGGCAAGGCGGACGGCGAGCAGCAGCTGCACCTGCCGCTCGGCTACAAATGGGTCGTCTGGGATCACACCGGCACCAAGGTGAAGCTCACCAAGGGCAAGCACACCCTGACGCTCGCAGCGAAGAGCCTCGACGGCAAGCGCGCCACCCAGGGCGACGCCATCGTCGACCGCCTCACCCTGTCCCTGCCGGACGCCTCGGCCCGCACCCAGGTGTACGAGGGCGAGCTGGCCTGGCCGGCCGGCGGGGCGCGGCCGGTCTACGACCTGCCGAAGCAGTCGGGGTCGGGCGCGGTCCGGCTCGCGAAGGGCCAGACGGCCACGTTCTGGGTCTACTCACCCGCCGACCGCGAGGCCACCCTCAGGGCCGACACCCTCGGCGGCACCGGAGCCCGGCTCGCCGTCAACGGGCACGACGTCCTGCGGCTGGCCAAGAACCGGAGCAGCGTGGCCGTGTCCCTCTCGGGCGGCGTCAACAAGGTGACCGTGACCGGCGGCGCGGCCACGACCCTCCTCGACCGTCTGACGGTCACACCGACCGAGGGCAAGCTGCCGACGCGTACCTACGAGGCCGGTGACGCCGAGCTCGCGGGCTCGGCCGAGCTCACCCCGCTCTCCCTGGCCACCGACGGCACGGCGATCACGGGCATCGGCGGCGACCCCGGCAACGGCAACACCGCGACGTTCACCGTCACGGCCGACCGGGCCGGCCTGTACGCGCTCCGCGTCCGCTACTCCAACCCGGAGCAGTCCGAGGCCACGCACTACAACCCGGACCCGCTCGCCCGTCACGCCGACATCAGCGTCAACGGCGGCGCGCCGCGGCGCGTCGGCTTCCCGCACAGCTTCCACCAGAACAACTTCTGGGAGCTGACCGTCCCGGTCCAACTCAAGAAGGGGAGGAACACGATCGGCTTCCGCTCCGAGGAACTGCCGAACTACGACGGCACCACCTACGCCTCGGACACCTTCCCCGGAGTGCTGCTCCGCTCCCGCTACGCGCCGCTGATCGACCGGATCACGGTCGCGCGGTACTCGCGGGAAGACTGAGGGGTGAGGTCGGCCCTCGGGGGGACCCGCTGAACAAGCGGGGTCGGTACATCCCCCGGGGGACCGGCCCGGCCCAGGTTCCCCCGGTTCAGCCACGAGCTGGGGGAGCCGTCAGCCGAGGCGGCCGTGTTCGCAGACCCGCCGGGCGACCTCGCGGAGCTTGATGTTCTTCTCCTGGGAGAAGCGGCGCAGCACGTCGAAGGCCTCCTTCTCGGTGAGGTGGTGGCTGCCCATGAGGATGCCCATGGCCTCGCCGATGATGTGACGGGTGGCTACGGCCTGCTCCAGCTGGGCGTGGCTGCGGGCGCTGGAGAAGGCGACGGCGGCGTGCGAGGCCAGCAGCCAGCCCGCCGTCTCGCTGTCCTCAGTGAAGGACCCCGGGCGGCCGGAGTAGAGGTTGAGAGCGCCGAGATCCTCGTCCTCGGTGTACAGCAGGAAGCCCATCATGCTGCCCACGCCCAGGTCACGGGCCTGCTCGGCGTACGCGGGCCAGCGCGGCTGCTCATCGGTGAAGTCGGTGATGCGGTACACCCGCTCCGCTGTGCCGCTGCGGGCCGCGTCGAAGCAGGGGCCCTCCGCCAGGCGCTCCTGCAACTGGTCGCTCTTGACGACCAGGTCGGCCGTGGGAGCGAGTGTCTCCACCCGTTTGCCGTGCAGGAGGAGGATGCCGGCCGCGTCGCATCCCGCCACGAGCTTCGTGGCCGACTCGGTGATGTGCTCGAGAGTGGCGTCGACCGATTCCTGGGCGAGCAGATCCCGCGCCATGGCGGCCATCTGCTGGGCGAACACGCGCCATTCCACAGTGGTTCTCCCTCGGTCGTCGCCTCGGCGTGCTCTCTGTCCACGTTGCCACGTTTCCCCAGGGCGAGCCGCCCCATTGCGTTATCTATCGAATCTCGATAGATTTTCATCGTAGATCGATCGAAGGAGTGGCGATGGGGAAGCTGGCCGTGGCGGCGTTGCGTGGGGTGCTCGGGGTGCTGCTCGCCGGGTCGCTGTTCGTGCAGGCGGTGATGGTGCCGCTGCTGGCCGCCGATCTGGGTGGCCTGAACCCGGATCACGCATACCTGCGCACCCCGCTCCTCGTGATCACGATCCTCGGTATCGTGACGGCCCAGGTCGTTGTGGTCTGCGTGTGGCGGCTGGTGACGATGGTGCGCCGCGGGACGGTGTTCTCCACCGCCGCCTTCCGGTACGTGCACATCGTGATCGGCGCGTTCGTGGCGGCCGCCCTGCTGGTCTTCGCCCTCGCGGTCGTTCTCGCGCCCGGCGAGGCCGTCGCTCCCGGGGTGGTCCTGCTGCTGTGCGGGGTCGTCGTGGCCGTGCTGGGCGTCGCGCTGGTCGTGCTCGTACTGCGCGTGCTGCTCGCGCAGGCCGTCGCACGCGACATCGAGGCGGCCCGGATGCGGGCCGAGTTGGAAGAGGTCATCTGATGGCGATCGCCGTCGACATCGACGTGATGCTGGCCAAACGGAAGATGTCCGTGGGCGAGCTCGCGGAACGCGTCGGCATCACCCCCGCCAACCTGGCGGTCCTCAAGAACGGCCGCGCCAAGGCAGTCCGTTTCTCCACGCTCGCCGCGCTCTGCGAAGTGCTGGAGTGCCAGCCGGGGACCTGCTGCGCTGGGAGTCCGACGGCGTGGACGGGTGAAGCAGCCGCTCGACACAATGCGGTGATGGAGAACATCAGCATCCGGCCCGCCCGGCCGCGCGAACAGGCCGCCGTCGCCGGGCTTCGCTGGGACTGGCTCGTCGAGAACGGCGACGAGGGCCTCGGAGAACGCGAGGAGTTCGTGCGGCAGTTCGTCGGATGGGCCCGGGAGAACACCGCATCGCATCGGTGCATGGTGGTCGTGCGCGACGACACGGTGGTCATCGGCATGGCATGGCTGGCCGTGGTGCAGCGGGTGCCCACACCACGAGCGCCGCGACGCGCCTCCGGCGATCTGCAGTGCGTGTACGTCCTGCCCGAGGCGCGGGACGGAGGGCTGGGCGGACGGCTCATCCAGGCGGTACTGGACCGGGCCCAGGAGCTCGGGCTGGAGCGGGTCACCGTGCACTCGACCCCGCGGGCGATCCCCGCGTACGCCCGGCGCGGTTTCCAGGAGTCGCCCCGGCTGCTGCAGGCTCGGGTCGAGGGCGGGTGACTCTTGTGATCAGGGCGCCAGGTGGAGGATCCGCGGGAGAACGGGGCGGGACTGTGCGGTGCTGCATCCGGACGGGGCGTTGAGGCGTCTTCGACGGTATGGATCTGGAGAAACCGGCCCGAGAGGGCTCCGAGGCGCGTGTCGATCTGCGCAAGAGAGCGCCCGAACCGACCGCGCCGCCTGTACGTGAGGGCGCCGCGCCCGAAGGGTGTCTCGCCGTCGCGATCCGGATTCCCGTGCGGATCGTGGTGCTCGTGCTGGTCGTCCCCGTGCGGATGGTGTGGGACGCGCTCGTCGTGGCCGGGCGGTTCTTGAACGACGCGCTGTTCCGGCCGGTGGGGCGGGCGCTGCTGTGGCTCGGGCGGGCGGTGTTCGTCTGGCCGTTCGTGGGGCTGTGGCGGTACGTCGTGGTGCCGGTGGGCAAGGCCCTCGGGTGGCTCGGGAACGTCCTCGTGGTGGTGCCGCTGGTGTGGCTGTACCGGTGGGTGCTGACGCCCGTGGGGCACGCGATCATGTGGCTCGTCACAGGGGTCGCCAGGGGTGTCGCGGCCGCCCTCGGCTGGGTGTACGCGTATCTGCTCGCACCCGTCGGGCGTGCCCTGATGTGGGTCCTCAAGGGGCTCGGCGCCGTGCTCGCCGCGATCGGGATCGGCGCGTACACGGTCCTGGCGTGGCTCACCCGGTATCTCCTCGTCGTCCCCGCCGTGTCGTTGTACACCTGGGTGCTCGCACCCGTCGGGCGCGCGATCGCCTGGTGCGGCAAGAAACTCGTGTGGCTGGTGAGCGCGATCGTCACCGGCATCGGAATGGCCCTCTACTGGATCACCCGGATCCTGCTCGTCCTGCCCGCGCTCGCCCTCTGGCGCTGGGTTCTCGCCCCCGTCGGGCGGGTCCTCGCCGTCATCGGCCGGGAGGTGTGGGACGCCCTCGGGCACGCGTGGCGCGTCGCCGGGCACATCTCGCTCGCCGTCGGGCGGTTCCTCGGCACCCTCTTCCGGTGGATCTTCGTCGAGCCGGTGCGGTGGGTGTACCGCAGCGTGCTGACACCGGTCGGACACGTCGTGCGGGACGCCGTCCTGCGGCCCGCCGCCGAAGCCGCCCGCAGCGTGGGGCGCGCCACCCGGCAGGCCCTGGCCTCCGCCCGGGATTCCGTACGAGAGGCGCGCGCCGACTTCCGGCGGCTGCTCTTCGGCGAGCCGCGGCAGCCGCGGCCGGTCGACCGCGGGGAACCTTTGGCGCGCGAGACACGTACTCTTGGTAGCAGTACGACCGCTCTCACGAAGGACTGAACGACACTGGGCAAGCGACAGCCCGAAGGCCCGCCGCCCGCACCCGCGGTGCAGCGCATCCGACTGCGCTACACCAAGCGCGGCCGCCTCCGGTTCACCAGCCACCGTGACTTCCAGCGCGCCTTCGAGCGTGCGTTGCGCCGTGCCGAGGTGCCGATGGCGTACTCGGCGGGCTTCACACCGCACCCGAAGGTGTCGTACGCCAATGCCGCACCCACCGGCACGGGCAGTGAGGCGGAATACCTGGAGATCGCGCTCACCGCACCGCGCGATCCGGAGCAGCTCAGGGCCCTCCTCGACGCGTCGATGCCCACCGGCCTCGACATCGTCGAGGCGGTCGAGGTCCGCACCTCGGGACTCGCCGACCGGCTGACGGCTTCCGTGTGGGAGCTGCGGCTGGACGGTGTACCGCAGGAGGAGGCCCGCCGCGCGGCGGGCATCTTCACCGCGGCCGAGACCGTCGAGGTCCAGCGCCAGGCCAAGAACGGCGTCCGTACCTTCGACGCCCGCGCCGCCGTGGTGAGCCTGGAGATCCCAGACATCACGGAAACGCACAGTTCCCGGGCTGATAGGCCGACCGACCAGCCCTGTGCGATACTGCGGCTGGTTGTTCGGCACGTGACGCCTGCCGTACGACCCGACGACGTCCTGTCCGGTCTCCGCGCCGTGGCCGACCTGGCGCCGCCGGTCCCCGCAGCGGTGACCAGGCTGGCGCAGGGGCTGTTCGATGAAGAGACCGGCACGGTGACCGACCCGCTCGCGCCCGACCGCGAGGCAGCGGAGGCCCTCTCAACGGCCGAACCGACTGCCGCCGCGACGGCGCCGGCGTAAGGAAGGTTCCGCGAAGGGACGGACGTCGTAGCGCCGCCCTCGGACTCGGGAGCCACCTGGGTCGGGCAGCGTACCGACCAGCAGACTTTCGCCAGGCCGTACGCATTCGGCGTACGGAACCGGCGAGACAGGACACGGAGAGCTCCCGTGCGGCGCCCGCGCCCCGGACGGCGGCGACGCGCACAGCGCGAGCCGCGGACGTCACCGGCATCGCCGGACCAGGCGCGGCGCCCGGGAGCCTGACGGGAGAAAAGCCCGCATGCTCGAACCGACCGAATTCGCAGAGTCCTCCACGGGCTCCGAACAGAACAGCCCCAGCGACACCCTGCCGCCTCGCCGGCGGCGCCGTGCCGCGTCCCGCCCGGCGGGTCCCCCCGTCGGCGGATCCTCCGACGCCCCGGTGGAGACCGTCGCACCGGCCATACCGGCCGCCGATCCCGACGAACTCGCGACCGAGGTCGTGGAAGCCGGCGAGGACGCAGCCGCCGAGGCGGATGAGACGTCCGAGGCCGTACGGGCCGCCGAGGCCGCCGCGCCCGCCGCTCCCAAGCGGCGCCGCGCCGTCCGTCGCGCGTCCGCACCTGCCGGGACTCCGGCGGCCATGGAGGCCGCCGAGACCGTGGTCCCGGTGACCACCGCCGCTCCGGCCGGCTCCGAGGCGTCGGAGCAGGCCGAGGTCTCCGCGTCCGCCGCGGTGTCCGAGGACGCCGCTCCCCGGCGTACCCGGCGTCGTGCGACCCGCACGGTGACCTCGCCTGCTGCGGCTCCGGCGGAGACGCCCGGGACGGCGCCGGCCGCGACCGGTGTGCCTGCCGAAGAGGCCGCGCCCGCAGAGGTCTCCGCGCCCGCCGAGGCCGCCGCGCCCGCCGAGGTCCCCGAGGACGCCGCTCCGCGCCGGACCCGGCGCCGTGCCGCGCGGCGGGTCTCCGCGCCCGCCGGAACGCCGGAAGGCAACGCCGAGGAGGCGAAGGCACCTGTGACCGAGAACCCCGCCGCCGAATCCGCCGGCGCCGCCGAGACCCCCGCCCCCGAGGCCGTGCCCGCGCCCGAGGCCCCCGCCGCAGCACCCGCCGAGGCCGCCGAGGCCGCCGAGGACGCCGCCCCGCGGCGTCGTCGCCGGGTCGCCCGCAGGGCCGCCAGTGGCTTCGCCGAGCCCGCCCAGTCCTCGAGGTCCGCGAAGGCCTCGAAGTCCGCCGCGGCCACCGACACGGCTGCCGGTGAGAGCGAGTCGGCCGCGCGTCCCGCGCGTCCGGCCGTCGCAGTGTTCCAGGCGCCCGTGTTCACCGAGCCCCAGTTCCAGACACCGGAGCGGGCCGCCGCCGCTGCCGCCGCCGAGGCTGCCGTGGCCGACGAGCCCGAGGAGACCGAGGCGTCCGCGCCGGCCGAGGCTCCCCAGGAGGAGCAGTCCGCCGGGTCGCGCCGCCGGCGCCGCCGCCGGGGTGCCGGCGACGAGTCCGAGGCCCCGGCCGTCGAGGCCGCCGCCGCACAGAGCGCCGACGACGAGTCGGAGGACGCCGAGGACTCCGCCGACGGCGAGGATCAGGACGAGTCCGAGGGGAGCGGCTCGCGCCGCCGCCGTCGCCGGGGCGGTCGCCGCCGTCGGCGTGGCGACTCCGCCGACTCCGACGAGACCACGGACGACGAGTCCGAGCAGGGCGCCGCGGCCCAGGACGCCGAGGACACGGCCGAGGAGGACGAGGAGTCCGACGAGGCCGCCGACCGTGACGATGCCTCCGGCGGGGGCGGCTCCAGCAGCAGCCGCCGGCGCCGTCGCCGCCGGCGCCGTGCCGGTGACGGCGGCACCGAGTCCGAGTCCTCCGACGACGACCCGGAGCGCACGGTCGTCAAGGTCCGCGAGCCCCGCCCCGCGCGGGCAAAGAGTGCGGAGCCGTCCGACGAGGTGCAGTCCATCAAGGGCTCGACCCGTCTGGAGGCCAAGAAGCAGCGCCGCCGTGAGGGCCGCGAGCAGGGCCGCCGGCGCGTCCCGATCATCACCGAGGCCGAGTTCCTGGCCCGGCGCGAGGCCGTCGAGCGCGTGATGGTCGTCCGCCAGCACGGCGACCGTACGCAGATCGGTGTCCTCGAGGACAACGTGCTCGTCGAGCACTACGTCAACAAGGAGCAGTCGACCTCGTACGTCGGCAACGTCTACCTGGGCAAGGTCCAGAACGTGCTGCCGTCGATGGAGGCCGCCTTCATCGACATCGGCAAGGGCCGCAACGCGGTGCTGTACGCCGGTGAGGTCAACTTCGAGGCGCTGGGCATGGCCAACGGGCCGCGGCGCATCGAGTCCGCCCTGAAGTCCGGGCAGTCCGTGCTCGTCCAGGTGACGAAGGACCCCATCGGGCACAAGGGCGCCCGTCTGACCAGCCAGGTCTCCCTCCCGGGCCGCTACCTCGTGTACGTCCCCGAGGGCTCCATGACCGGCATCAGCCGCAAGCTGCCCGACACCGAGCGGGCCCGGCTGAAGACCATCCTCAAGAAGATCGTCCCCGAGGACGCGGGTGTCATCGTGCGCACCGCCGCCGAGGGCGCGAGCGAGGACGAGCTGCGCCGGGACGTCGAGCGACTGCATCAGCAGTGGGAGGACATCCAGAAGAAGGCCAAGAGCGGCGGCAGCTCGAACGCACCGTCGCTGCTGTACGGCGAGCCGGACATGACCGTCCGGGTCGTGCGCGACATCTTCAACGAGGACTTCTCCAAGGTCGTCGTGAGCGGTGACGACGCCTGGTCGACCATCCACGGGTACGTCTCGCACGTCGCCCCCGACCTGGCCGAGCGGCTGTCGAAGTGGACCTCCGAGGTCGACGTCTTCGCCACGTACCGGATCGACGAGCAGCTCGCCAAGGCCCTGGACCGCAAGGTCTGGCTGCCCAGCGGCGGCTCGCTGGTGATCGACCGGACCGAGGCGATGGTCGTCGTCGACGTCAACACCGGCAAGTTCACCGGTCAGGGCGGCAACCTCGAGGAGACCGTCACCAGGAACAACCTGGAGGCGGCCGAGGAGATCGTGCGCCAGCTGCGGCTGCGCGACCTCGGCGGCATCATCGTCATCGACTTCATCGACATGGTGCTGGAGTCCAATCGGGACCTGGTGCTGCGGCGCCTGCTGGAGTGCCTGGGCCGGGACCGGACCAAGCACCAGGTGGCGGAGGTGACCTCGCTGGGGCTCGTGCAGATGACCCGCAAGCGGGTCGGGCAGGGCCTGCTGGAGTCCTTCTCCGAGACCTGCGTCCACTGCAACGGCCGCGGTGTCATCGTGCACATGGAGCAGCCGGCCGGCGCCGGTGGCGGAGGCGGCGGCAAGCGCAAGAAGCGCGCGCGTGCCGGTGCCGCCGAGCAGCCGCACACGCACGAGGCGGCCGCCGTCGAGACCGCCGAGCAGGAGGCGGAGACCGAGGCCGAGGTCGGTGCCGAGGTCGCCGAGCCGATCGCTCTGCCCGAGCCGTCCTTCGAGCCCGACGAGGAGCTGTACAGCAGCGCCGCCGAGGCGGAGGCCGCGGCCGGGCGTGGGCGTACCAGGCGCCGGGCGAGCAGGCGGGCGTCCGCTCCCGCGGGTGCGCCGCGCGGTGAGACGGCGGAGCCGAAGGCCAGGAAGGGCAGGAAGGCCGAGCAGGCCGCGGCCGAGGCGCCGACGGCGCAGGACGTGACCGCCGCCGAGGAGGTCGCCCGTCCGGTGCAGCCGGAGCCGGCCACCGAGGCGCAGGCCGAGCCGATGGCCGTCGAGGACCCGGTCGTCGAGGCCCCGGCCGCCGCTGCCGAAGGGGCCCCGGCCGCCGAGGAGGCCGCGCCCAAGGGCCGTGGCCGTCGGCGGGCGACGCGCAAGGTGTCCGCGCCGGCCGGTTCCCCGGCGGGGGCGGAGGCGACCGTGGTGACGGTCTCCGAGACCGCGCCCGCCGCGTCCGAGGCCACGGAGACGCCCGAGCGGGCCGAACAGCCCGAGGCGCCCGCCGAGAGCGCCGCCCCGGCCCGTCCGCGGCGCCGTGCCGTGCGCAAGCCCACCGCGTCCACCACGTCCGAGGAGGCGGCCGTCGTGGTCGTGTCGTCGGCCGCGGAGGAGTCGTCGGAGGCCGGAGCCCCGGCCGCCGAGGCCGCTGCGGAGGCGCCCGCCGAGGAGTCGGCTCCGGCCAAGAAGACGGCCCGCAAGACGGCCAAGAAGGCCACGGCGAAGAAGGCCGCCACCAAGAAGACCGCGGCGAAGAAGACCGCGGCCAAGAAGACGACGGCCAAGAAGGCGGCGACCACCAAGACCGCCGCGAAGAAGACCGCGTCGAAGAAGACCGTGGCGGCGGAGCAGTCCGTGTCCTCCGCGTCGTCCGTCTCGGTCTCCACCGACGAAGGCTGACATCCCGCCCCTGTGCGACCGGCGTGACCGGTCGCACAGGCGGCGGACCGGCCTCGGTTTGACCCCTTCGGCCGGGTCCCCGTAACCTTGACCGTCGGCGTGTCGACTGACACGTCACATCCCCGTAAACCTCACCCTCCGGGCGCCTGGCGCCCAGGAGAGGCTGCTCGCTGATTCGGGCGGCTGGCCTGCGGGGGTGCCGTTTCCCCGAGCGAGAGAGAGTTCCGCGTGTACGCCATCGTGCGCAGCGGTGGTCGCCAGCACAAGGTTGCTGTCGGCGACATCGTTGAGGTTGACAAGATTTCCACCGCCAATGTTGGCGACACGGTCGAGCTCTCGACCCTGCTCGTTGTCGACGGCGACTCCGTGACCAGCGACCCGTGGGTGCTGGCCGGCATCAAGGTCCAGGCCGAGGTCGTGGACCACCACAAGGGCCAGAAGATCGACATTCTGCGCTACAAGAACAAGACCGGTTACCGCCGTCGCCAGGGCCACCGCCAGCAGTACACGGCGATCAAGGTCACTGAGATCCCCGCGGCTGCGAAGTAAGGGACTGAGGAGAAATGGCACACAAGAAGGGCGCATCGTCCACTCGGAACGGTCGCGA
This sequence comes from Streptomyces sp. CA-179760, assembly GCF_050937045.1. NCBI lineage: Bacteria > Bacillati > Actinomycetota > Actinomycetes > Kitasatosporales > Streptomycetaceae > Streptomyces > Streptomyces sp. CA-179760. The sequence continues at coordinate 3,255,508 of NZ_JBNJLZ010000001.1, read as the reverse complement.
CTCCAATGCCCAGCGGCTCGGCGTGAAGCGCTTCGGCGGTCAGGTCGTCAACGCTGGTGAGATCCTGGTCCGTCAGCGTGGCACCCACTTCCACCCGGGCTCCGGCGTCGGCCGTGGCGGCGACGACACGCTGTTCGCCCTGGCCGCCGGTTCGGTGCAGTTCGGCACCCACCGTGGCCGCAAGGTCGTGAACATCGTTCCGGTCGCCTGACCGGAAGCTTTCGCGAGGCGGACCTCACTTCCCTCACGGGAAGCGGGTCCGCCTTTCGCGTGTTGGGAAGAGAACAACCCCGTACGACCCGTACGGACACGTACGCAAATGGAGGCACACACCATGACCACCTTCGTGGACCGCGTCGAGCTGCATGTCGCCGCGGGTAACGGAGGCCACGGCTGTGCCTCCGTCCACCGTGAGAAGTTCAAGCCGCTGGGCGGCCCGGACGGCGGCAACGGCGGTCGTGGCGGGGACGTGATCCTCACCGTCGACCAGTCGATCACCACGCTTCTCGACTACCACCACTCCCCGCACCGCAAGGCCACCAACGGCAAGCCCGGTGAGGGCGGCAACCGCTCCGGCAAGGACGGGCAGGACCTGGTGCTGCCGGTGCCGGACGGCACGGTGGTGGTGGACAAGGCGGGCAACGTCCTCGCCGACCTGGTCGGGCACGGCACATCCTTCGTCGCCGCGCAGGGCGGCCGGGGCGGACTGGGTAACGCGGCGCTGGCCTCCGCGCGCCGCAAGGCACCCGGCTTCGCGCTGCTCGGTGAGCCGGGGGACCTTCATGACGTCGTCCTGGAGCTGAAGACGGTCGCCGACGTGGCGCTCGTCGGGTACCCGAGTGCCGGCAAGTCGTCCCTGATCTCGGTGCTGAGCGCCGCCAGGCCGAAGATCGCGGACTACCCCTTCACCACGCTCGTGCCGAACCTCGGTGTCGTCACGGCCGGTTCGACCGTGTACACGATCGCCGACGTGCCCGGGCTGATCCCCGGGGCCAGCCAGGGCAAGGGCCTGGGCCTGGAGTTCCTGCGGCACGTGGAGCGGTGCAGTGTGCTCGTGCACGTCCTGGACACCGCCACGCTGGAGTCGGACCGCGACCCCGCGTCCGACCTCGACATCATCGAGGAAGAGCTGCGGCAGTACGGCGGGCTGGACAAGCGCCCGCGGATGGTCGTCCTGAACAAGACCGACGTACCGGACGGCAAGGATCTGGCCGAAATGGTGCGGCCCGACCTGGAGGCGCGCGGGTACCGCGTGTTCGAGGTGTCGGCCGTGGCCCATCTGGGGCTGAAGGAGCTGTCGTTCGCACTCGCGGAGCTCGTGGCCAAGTCCCGGGCGGCGAAGCCGAAGGAAGAGGCCACCCGGATCGTGATCCGGCCCAAGGCCGTGGACGACGCGGGCTTCACCGTGACCCGCGAGGCCGACGGCCTGTTCCGGGTGCGCGGTGAGAAGCCCGAGCGCTGGGTGCGGCAGACCGACTTCAACAACGACGAGGCGGTCGGGTACCTGGCGGACCGGCTCAACCGGCTCGGTGTCGAAGAGGCGCTGGTGAAGGCGGGCGCCCGGGGTGGCGACGGTGTCGCCATCGGGCCCGAGGACAACGCGGTCGTCTTCGACTGGGAGCCGTCCCTGACGGCCGGGGCGGAGATGCTGGGCCGGCGTGGTGAGGACCACCGGCTCGAGGGAGACCGGCCGGCCGCGCAGCGCCGTAGGGACCGGCAGGCCGAGCGGGACGAGGCGCAGCAGGAGTTCGACGACTTCGAGCCTTTCTGAGTTAACAAAGCGCAAATTTGCGACCGACTTTGATGCAACCAAGTCGTTCTCCGGGGTGTCGTACAGGGCAGAGCGGATGAGGATCTTGTTCCTTGCCGCGTAGCAACTGACCACGCGATCCACGGAGTTGACGTACGTGCCCCAGTCCACGAGCAAGCGCGGGATCGGTCGAGGCATAGGAATGGCGGCGGCGATCGCCGTCGTCGCCGCCGTCACCGCCCGGTGGCCGCTCAGGCCGCCGGCGCGGCCGACGCCACCCCGGCCGCCGCCTCGAAGCTCCACGACGACTTCAACGGCGACGGCTACGCCGATCTCGCGGTGGCCGCCCCGACCGCGACCGTCGGCGGCAAGAAGGGCGCCGGCTACGTCGCCGTGCTCTATGGCACGGCGAACGGGCTGAACACCACGAAGAGGCAGGTGTTCAGCCAGAACACCGCCGGCGTGCCCGGCAGCGCCGAGACGGACGACGCGTTCGGCAGCACCCTCGCCACCGCCGACGTCGACCGCGACGGGTACGCGGACCTGGTCGTCGGCGCGGGCCGCGAGGACACGGCCGACGGCGGTACCGACTCGGGTCTTGCCGAGGTGCTGTGGGGCGGCCCGAAGGGCCTCGCCGGCGGTGCCGTACTGGCCACGGGGAAGGAGCACGACGGGCTCGGCGCCCAGGGGCGTCTGGCCCTCGGGGACGTCGACGGCGACGGCGCCGAGGACCTGGTGACCGCGGAGAGCCATTACTACCTGCGTGTGGTGAGCGGCCCGTTCACCCGGGACGGCGCCACGGCCCGTGACGATCAGATCCTGAGGGACGAGTTCGACACCCGTGTCCTCGACCTGGCCACCGGCGACGTCAACGGCGACGGTGTCACCGACGTCGCAGCCACCCAGAACGACGGCGACGAGTTCGACGCCCGTCGGGTCGTGTACTGGCAGGGCTCCCGGCAGGGACTCGAGCCGTACACCACCGTGGAGGGCGGCGACGGCTACTCGCTCCAGGGCGGCGAGAACCTCGACATCGGGGACGTCGACCAGGACGGCGTCGACGACATCGTGGTCGGCAGGGCCGTCACCGGGTACGACAGCGACCTGGACACCCCCGCCGCCAAGGGCGGCCGGGTCACCTGGATCCCGGGCACCTCGAACGGGCCGGACGGCACCAAGGCCAGGCACCTCAACCAGGACAGCCCCGGGGTGCCGGGCGCCGCCGAGGCGGGCGACGGCTTCGGGACGGACGTCCGGGTCGCCGACGTCAACGGCGACGGCTACCCGGACGTGGCGACCGGGCTGCCCGGCGAAGACCTGGGCAGTGTGGCCGACGCGGGCGCGGTCGTCGTGCTGCGCGGCAGCGCGAAGGGGCTCACCGGCACCGGCGCCCAGGCCGTCACGCAGAACACGCCGAACGTGCCGGGCACCGCCGAGAAGGGCGACACCTTCGGCTCGGCCGTGCACCTCGCCGACGCGAACCACGACGGCCTGGCCGACCTGGCAGCCGGCGCGGCGGGGGAGAACGCCAAGGCCGGGTCCGTCTGGTACTTCCGGTCCGGTCCGACGACCGTCGTGAGCCCGAACGGCACGACGACCTTCGGCAACACGCTCCTCGGCACCACCCCCACGGACGCTCGGCTCGGTACGCTCTTCGCCGACTGATCATCCGTCAGACCCGCTGCGGCAACGGCTTGTTCCGGTGCTGGCGGCGGGTCTCTTTTTGTCTGCTTAGTTGTCATGTACGTGAACCCCGGCGTTCAGCGGGCGGGTCGCCCGCGAGCGTGAAGCTTCCCAGAGTCCATGTGGCCAGCGAGGTAAGGGAGTCAGCCGATGACAGCAGGATCGCCCGACCGACGCCGCTTTCTGACCGCCGGCGCCGCGGTGCTAGGCGCCGCCGCCTCCGCCCAGCTGTGGCTTCCGGCCGCCGCCCGCGCGGCCGAGACGCCGCTGCCCGACGGTGTGTTCAGCCTCGGCGTCTCCTCAGGTGACCCGCTGCCTGACGGCATAGTGCTGTGGACCAGGCTCGCCCCCGACCCGCTGAACGGCGGGGGCATGCCCGACCGGGTGGTGCCGGTGGAGTGGCAGCTCGCGGAGGACCACCGGTTCAGAAAGCTCGTCCGCCGGGGCACCGCCCAGGCCCGGCCCGAGTACGGGCACAGCGTTCACGTGGACGTACGCGGGCTGCGCGCGGACCGCACGTACTGGTACCGCTTTCGCACCAGCGGGCAGCTCTCGCCCACCGGCCGCACCCGCACCGCGCCCCACCCCCACAGCTCCGGTGGCTCCCTGCGCATGGCCCTCGCCTCCTGCCAGAACTGGCAGCACGGCTATTTCACGCCATACGCAGACATGCTGGATCAGGACCCCGACGTCGTGGTGTTCGTGGGCGACTACATCTACGAGTCCACGCCGTCGTCGACGGGCGTACGGCGGCACGAGGGCACCGGTGAGCCGTTCAGCCTCGTCCAGTACCGCAACCGGTACGCCCAGTACCGCACCGACCCGGACCTCGCGGCGATGCACGCGAACGCGCCCTTCGTGGTGAGCTTCGACGACCACGAGGTGGACAACGACTTCGCGGGCGAGATCCCGCAGGACCCCGACAAGCAGCCGCACGACGCGTTCGTGGCCCGCCTGACCGCGGCCTACCAGGCGTTCTACGAGCACATGCCGGTCCGTGCCACCGCCGTCCCGAACGGACCGCACATCCGGATGCACCGCCGCCTGGAGTTCGGCCGCCTGGCCCGGCTCAACGTCCTGGACACCCGGCAGTACCGCAGCGACCAGGCCACCAGCCAGGCCGGCGCCCAGGACCCCTCGCTGACCATGCTGGGCGCGCAGCAGAAGCGGTGGCTGCTGGACGGGCTCAAGAACTCGCCCGCCCGCTGGAACCTCATCGCCTCCCAGATCATGATGGCCGAGACGGACCTCAAGGTCGGCGAGGGCAAGCTCTGGTTCTACGACGCCTGGGACGGCTACCAGGCCGAACGCAACCAGTTCTCCCAGGAGTTCAGGCAGGTCCGCAACCCCGTGGTGCTCTCCGGGGACCGGCATCTGACGATGATCAGCGACCTCAAGGAGGACTACGCCGACCCGGACTCCGCGGTCGTCGGCGCCGAGTTCGTCGGCACGTCCATCTCCAGCAACGGCGACCAGGACCAGGAGGCCTTCCGCAAGGAGTGGGACCCGCGGCGTCCGGACAACCCGCACTGGAAGCTGCTCGACGCGCACCGCGGCTACCACCTCTTCGACGTCCGCCGCGACGGCATCGACGCGCAGGTGAGGGTGGTCGACACCGTGCGGCAGCCGGCCTCGGTACCGAGCACGCTGGCGAGGCTGCGGGTCGAGGCGGGCCGGCCGGGCGTCGAGGTGGTCTGACGGCCTTTCGGCCATGGAGCGGACGGGAGCCCGGGACTCATCGGAGTCCCGGGCTCTTCCGGCTCTTCCCTTACCCCGACCGAGATCGAAATGCTGCGGAATCTTTACCGAGAATTCCGCGGCAATGGGCGGCTGAACGAGCGGTATTCAGGACTTGCCCGCGACTGCGTGGCGGCGAGGCTTATGGAGAACACGTGCCGTCCCGTGCCCGGGTAGGTGAAGGCGGCCCGCGGTCGCCGGCCCGTGACGACTGCCACGGTGGTCGGGTGCCACACCACACCGCCGAGGCGCGTACCGTGCAGCAGACACCGTCCAAGGAACTCGTGAACGCTTCACGGAGTCGTCTCACCAATCACCGGCACTCCCAGGTGAATGACAGGTTGCGCGCACATATGTGGCGAAGGTCGCTCACCTTGCACTGCGGTAACCACAAGTGGGACCATTTCCAAGTTCCCTGTCGCCCCGAGGTAGGTCACCTGTGTCCCAGCACATAGCCAAGCCCCGTACCACCGCAGTGATCCTGGCTGGTGGTACCGGTCAGCGCGTTGGTCTGTCGATCCCCAAGCAGCTGCTGAAGATCGCCGGCAAGGCAGTCATCGAGCACACGCTGACCACTTTCGAGAACGCCGACTCGATCGACGACATCATCGTGCTGATGGCGCAGGGCTACGTGCCCGACGTCGAGAAGATCGTGACGAAGGCCGGATTCAAGAAGGTCTCGAAGATCATCGAGGGCGGCTCCACGCGGAACGAGACCACCGAGCGCGCCATCGCCGCGCTGGGCGAGGGCCTGGCCGAGGGCGAGGACGCCAACGTCCTCTTCCACGACGCCGTGCGCCCCCTGCTGTCGCAGCGCGTCATCGACGACTGCGTCGTCGCGCTGGAGCGCTTCCACGCCGTCGACGTGGCCATCCCGTCCGCGGACACCATCATCGTCACGCGCACGCACGGCGAGGACGGCGAGTTCATCACCGAGATCCCGGACCGCTCCCGGCTGCGCCGCGGCCAGACCCCGCAGGCCTTCAAGCTGTCCACGATCAAGCGGGCCTACGAGGTCGCCTCGAACGACCCCAACTTCCAGGCCACCGACGACTGCTCCGTCGTTCTCAAGTACCTGCCGGACGTGCCGATCCACGTCGTCGCGGGTGACGAGTACAACATGAAGGTCACGCAGCCCGTCGACGTCTTCATCGCCGACAAGCTCTTCCAGCTCGCCTCGACCGCCGCGCCCGAGCAGGTCTCCGAGGAGGCCTACCGCGAGCTCCTCACCGGCAAGACGATGGTCGTCTTCGGCGGCTCCTACGGCATCGGCAAGGACATCGGCGAGCTCGCCGAGTCCTACGGCGCCAAGGTCTACGCGCTCGGCCGCTCCACCACCGGCACCCACGTGGAGAACCCGGAGGAGGTCGACGACGCCCTGTCCAAGGCGTACGCCGAGACCGGCCGCATCGACTACGTGGTGAACACCGCGGGCGTGCTGCGCATAGGCAAGCTCGCCGAGACCGACAACGCCACCATCGAGGAGGCGCTGAAGGTCAACTACCTGGCCCCGGTCCAGATCGCCCGGTCGTCGTACAAGTACCTGTCCGAGACCAACGGCCAGCTCCTGCTGTACACCTCCAGCAGCTACACCCGCGGCCGCGCCGAGTACAGCCTGTACTCCTCGACCAAGGCGGCCATGGTGAACCTCACCCAGGCCCTGTCCGACGAGTGGGCCGGCGACGGCGTCCGCGTCAACTGCATCAACCCCGAGCGCACCGCCACCCCCATGCGCACCAAGGCCTTCGGCCAGGAGCCCTCGGGTTCCCTGCTGTCCTCCGAGGCCGTGGCCCGTACCTCGCTCGACGTGCTGCTGTCCGAGCTGACCGGCCACGTCATCGACGTCCGCCAGCAGGACCCGACGGCCGGCGCGGCCCGGGCGTCCGGCTTCGAGCAGGCGCTCGCCACGGTTCTGGACCGGCAGGACGGCGTGTAATAATTGGCGCCAAATAGACCCCGGTAATTCAGGCCTCTGCGGTCTCCTGTTCACGAAGTTCGTCGACAGGAGTGTTCGCAGGGGCCTGAATCCATACCGTCCCGCGAATATTCACAGACCAGCCGCAATTCCGAACCAGACCGGCACACCCCTCCCAAGAGCAGGTTTCTCCGTGATATCCACCGCTATTCGCGTCGCCCGGGTGGGCAGTGCGGCCCAGCTGGCCGCGGCGGTCCTCATGATGGCGGGCTACCCCGCCCTCATGCTGGCCGCGCTCGTCCCGAGCGTTCCCGCCTTCGCGGCAGCGGCCGCCGTGACGTACCTGGCGGACCACTATCTGCACCGCAAGGGCAGCTATCTGATCAACCGCCTCAGCAAGGTGCGGGCCGGCCTGTCGATCCGCTTCCTGATCAGGCAGCTGCTCCTGGTCCTGCTGCTGGCCCGGCTGTCCCTCGCGGACAACCTGATCTACTACGGGGCGATCGCCTGCTTCATCGCCTTCTACGGTCTGCAGGCCCCGCACGGCGCGCTGGTCCAGCTGATCCGCAACCGCCGCCGCATGCCGGTCGCCACCCGCAATGTCGACCTGAAGTCGCGCATCCGCATCCCGGACGCCCCGCCGCGCAAGCTGCTGCACCGCTCCGCCGAGAAGATGCTCCACATCGACCTCTTCGCGGTCGCCGGCATCCTGCTCGCCGCGCAGGTGAAGTCCGCCCTCGTCGGCTTCGTCGGCATCGGCGTCACGGTGGCCCTCGGAACGCTGTACGTGCTGGCGCTCGTGCCGTACGTGCGCGGCCGGAAGATCCCGCCGAGGGCCGACATGGTCCTGGCCGCCGTGGACGACTGGCTGGGCGAGTACAAGCCGGAGACGGTCCTGTACTTCTCGGGTTCGAAGGACTCCGCCTACCAGGTCAACATGTGGCTGGACACCATGGAGAAGCTGGACTCCAAGCCGCTGATCATCCTGCGTGAGCGGGCCATCCTGAACAATCTGGCGCCCACCACGGTCCCGGTCGTCTGCGTGCCCGGAGGGGTGCACCTGATGAACATGGACCTGTCCACGGTGCGTGTCGCGCTCTACGCGGCCAATGTCGGCAAGAACATCCACATGCTGCGCGTGCCCACGATCAAGCACGTCTTCATCGGCCACGGCGACAGCGACAAGCTCGCCAGCGTCAACCCGTACAGCAAGGTCTACGACGAGGTGTGGACGGCCGGCCGCGCGGGCCGCGACCGCTACGCCATCGCCGACGTCGGTGTCCGCGACGACGACATCGTCGAGGTCGGCCGCCCGCAGCTCGCCCCGATCCAGACCTGGCAGGGCGTGCCCGACAGCCGGATCCCGACCGTCCTGTACGCCCCCACCTGGGAGGGCTGGGACGGCAACCCGGGCAACACCTCGGTCGTACTGGCCGGCGAGAACATCGTGAAGCAGCTCGTGCAGGCCGACCCGCCGGTCCGCGTCCTGTACAAGCCGCACCCGTTCACCGGCAACGTCAGCAAGGAGGCCGGCGCCGCCCACCAGCGCATCACCGCCCTGGTGCGCAAGGCCGCCGCCGAGCGCGCCATCGACACGCGCTTCGTCGCCGACACCGCCGCTCAGGCCACCGCCAAGACCGAGCTGGCCCGGATCGAGGCCCGGCTCGCGCAGCTCTCCGGCTCCGGCGGCGAACGGCGCGACGAGGCCGAGGCCACCCGTGACGGCCAGGTCGACATCGCCCGGCACGAGGAGGTCGCCCGGCTGCGCGCCGAGTGGAACGACGCCTACTGGCGTTCCTTCCCCGCCTGGGAGCACCGCGTCATCACCGGCTCCGACCCGCGGCTGTACGACTGCTTCAACGTCTCCGACGCGATGGTCTCCGACATCTCCAGCGTGGTCTCCGACTTCATCGCGAGCGGCAAGCCGTACGCGGTCACGGACTCCGCCGAGGTGGGCGTCGAGGAGTTCAAGCGGAACAACACGGCGGTGCGCGCCGCGGTGATCCTGTCCAACAGCGCGGCCGAGCTGGGCGAGCTGCTTGTCGCTGTCCGTGACCGGGCCGCCGATCCGCTGGCCGAGGACCGCAAGGAGCTCAAGCAGTACCTGCTGGGACCGGACGAGCCGACCTCCCTCGAGCAGTTCAACACCGCGGTCGCGGATCTCGCGCTCAAGGCCGAGACGCGCAACGTCGGTCAGGAGTCACGGGTGGCGGCCGCCCTGGCCGATGCCGAGGTCGACGCCGAGGCCGATGCCGAGCTGGCGAACGCCGTGCCCGGGCAGCGGGCGGCCGCGGCCGGTGACACGGACGGTGTCGGCGCGGGCTGACCCGCCTCCGCCTGAATCAGGGCTCGGCCCCGAGGAGCGTCTTCCTCGGGGGCCGAGCCCTTTCGTGTGCCCGCTGTCTGTCGATCCATTGTGTGACGTGTCCCACTAACACGTGCGTGCGAGGCAACCGCTTGCCCTGATCACCCGTCTACCAAGTAGCGAATGAGGCGATACGGGGGAATATCCCATTGACTAGGGGGAAACGTGACCGTTGCGCAGCCTGATGTGAGTGTGATCATCGGGGCGTACGAAGCGATGCCGTATCTGATCGAGTGCCTCTCGTCCGTCGAGGCACAGACCATCGATCCAGAGCGCGTCGAGGTCATCGCGGTGGACGACGGATCGACGGACGGGACGGGGGAGTACCTGGAGGAGTTCGCCGAGCGCGCTCCCATGCACGTTCTGGTGATCCGTCAGGAGAACTCCGGCGGCCCCAGCGGCCCGCGCAACGTCGGCCTGCGCAAGGCGAACGGGCGCTATGTCTTCTTCCTCGACGCCGACGACCGGCTGGGCCCCGAGGCCCTGGAGCGGATGGTCGCCATGGCCGACCGCGCGGGCACGGACGTCGTCCTCGGCAAGGTCGAGGGCGTCAACCGCTCCGCGCCGAAGTCCATGTGGGGCAAGACGGTGGAGCGGACCGACGTCTTCTCCTCCAACATCAAGTTCACGCTCAGCGCGCAGAAGCTGTTCCGCCGCGAGCTGCTGGACCGGCACGGCATGCGGTTCGACGAGTCGCTGTTCACCGGCGAGGACGCGCTGTTCACCATGGAGGCGTACCTGCGGGCGAACGGCGTCTCCGTGATCGCCGACCACACCTGCTACTACCTGGTCGGCCGCGACGACGGCAAGCACGTGACCAAGAGCGGCAGTTACGCGCTGCGGTTCGACTCCGCGCGGGCTCTGATGAACCTCATCACCGAGCACGTCCCCGCGGGCCCCCGGCGAGACCAGCTGATGCTCCGGCCCTTACTCGTCACGCTGCTGCCGCAGTTCGGGCCCAAGTACCTCACGGACAGCGAGGAGATCCGCCGGCACAAGTTCGAGCTGGCCAAGCCTCTGCTGGACGCCCACTGGACCGAGGGCGCCGCCCAGCGCCTCAAGGTCCATGAGCGGCTGCGTCTGCACCTGGTCGCCGAGCAGCGGCCCGAACTGCTCATCGAGGTCGTGAAGTTCGTCAAGGCCAAGAAGCAGGCGGCGGCGCTCCTGGAGCGGAAGGGCCGCCGCGTCTACCTGGCCTACCCGCACTTCCGTGACCGCGCCGCCGGCATCCCCGACTCGGTGTACCTCGCCGAGCCGCGCGAGGCCCGCGCCTTCCCGGGCTACCGCGAGGGCGGCGCCCACACGTTCGTACGCCGGGCGGTACGCAAGGCGCGGCGAGTGCTGACGTCGCGTGAGGTGCGGCCGGCGGCGTGAACACGGACGCGGGGGCCGGCTTTCGCGCAGCCCCCGCGTTCACCTCTCGTTCGTCGCTGTCGCCACTCAGCGGGGCGCGGTCGGGACCGCTGTCCCGGTGCGCTGGCTGGGTAGCGCCGACAGCCGTTCCGCCACCCGGGCCCGGTGTTCCCCGGCCGACCGGCACAGTTCCCGTACGGCCGTGTTGAAGCGCTCCTGAGACGACGGCTCGGCCGGGCCCAGCAGACGCAGCTTCAACGCGGCGCGCGCCTCGGCCAGTTCGTCCTTCTCCGGGTGCCGGACCGCCTCCAGCAGGGCCGGCACCCCGCCGGCGTCCGGCGACAGCACCGTCGCCGCCACCACCGTCGGGAACGCCGTACGGAACGCGTCCTCGCTCAGCCCGCTGGTGTTCGCCACCGCGTACGGCTTCTCGCTCGCCAGGAAGTCGCTGATCACGCTGGACACATCACTGACCAGCAGGTCGGCCACATCGAAGCAGGAGTACAGCGCGGGCCGGACGTCCGTGATGATCTGGTGCTCGCCCTCCGGCAGCGAGGCCCAGTACGCCTCCTCCCAGGACGCCGTCGCCCGCGCCACCGCCCCGGCCCGGCCCGGCTCCGGCGCCGACTGCACCCGCATGCGCTCCACCGTGTCGGCCCCGGACCGGAAGTCGGTCGTGGTGAGGCGGTCCAGCTCCCGCGTGAGACGGTCGAGTCCGGCGTCGCCCGGGGGGCGTGCCCCTGTCCGCTCCCGGTTCGCCGCCCGGATCAGCTCCCGGATCCGCAGATCGGCCGCGCCCGCGCGCGGGTCCACCGACCCCGTCAGCGGATGCGGCTTGTACAGCAGCCGCACGCCCGGGTCGGCGAGCAGCGCCCGCACCAGGTTCTCGCCGGCCGCGATCACCGAGGTGTTGCCGGGGTTGCCGTCCCAGCCCTCCCAGGTCGGCGCGTACAGGACGGTCGTACAGGCCCCGGTCGGCGGGCCCGCGTACGGCTGTACGGCGTCCAGCTGCGGGCGGCCGGTCTCCACCACGTCCTTGTCCTCGACGCCCACCTCGGCCAGCGCGTACCGTTCGCGCGCGGCGGGCCCGGCCACCCACACCTCGTCGTAGGCCTTCGCGTACGGGTTGCACGAGGACAGCTTGTCGCTCTCGCCGTGGTTGACGAAGGTGTGCTTGATCGTGGGGATGCGCAGCACCTGGGAGGTCTTGCCGGAGTTCGACGGGTGGATCAGTACCTGCAGCGTGGAGTGCTCCAGCCGCATCAGCGTCGACACCTTCGGCAGGCAGATGACCGGGATGTCCGTCGCGGCGATCTTCTGCACCATGAACCGCTCACGCAGCACGATGACCGGCCTGCCGTCCACCCGCGCGAGGGGCTCCAGCCACATGTTCGCCTGGTACGCCGAGGCGGCGCCGCCGGAGAAGTACAGACCGACGGTCGGCCGGTACGCGGCCAGCCATGCGTCGAACCAGTCGAGCACCTCCTGCTCTCCGGCCGGGCGGCGGCCCGGCAGCAGCCGGAGCAGCAGCACACCGAGGCCGGTCAGCGCGAGGAGGAGGGAGAGCCCGATGCCCGCCGCCGCGTACACCGGTTCGTCGCCCGGCGCGGCGGCCAGCAGTCCGGCCGTCGCGGGCAGGCCGAACACCAGCAGCCGGTGGCCGGGGCGGCGCAGCAGCAGGGGCGGGGCCGGGGACAGCCGCAGCACCGAGGCGTCGATGTTCCGGGTCACCACAGGCAGCGTGCGGGTACGCCGCACCAGTACGGAGACCGCCTGGATCGCGCAGTGCAGCACGTAGAAGGCGAGCAGCCCGGCCACCAGCGGGGCGTACACCGTCTCCCGGTCCTGTTCGCCGAGCCGCAGCAGGCCGACGACCAGCAGCAGGTCGCGCAGGACGTGCCGCACGGTGATGTCCGCGTGCGACTTCGCGAACAGCGACAGCACCCCGCGCTGCCACCGGAAGAGGGCGCCCTCGGTGGCCAGGGACACGGCTGTCGCGGCGAGCAGCAGCGGTACGTGGGGCAGCAGCGCCGCGACCGCCTGAGCGGCGAACGCGGCGGCCAGGACGACGGTGACCAGCCCCTTCAGCAGGGCCGGTGGACGGGGGAGAGGTACGGGCACTGCGGTCACTCCAGGAGCGTCGGGTGTCGGCGCAGGTCGGCCGTACGGGTTAACGCGCGGCGACCTCCTGACGACACGCGCGTGTCGCCGGAGCGTAGGGGGCCTGTCGGCCCGCTGTGTCGTCGGACCGTAGCGGAAGATCGCATTCCTGTCTTCGGGTGGGACGGAACTGGCCACGACCGTGGTCCGTGACGCGGGCGGCACCGTCCGTAGCGTGGACCGGCGCCGCGTCGGGTCTCGCCGTCCCGTAGATTTCCTGGTGAGGGACCGAATCGACGCGAGGGGCGGACGGGGACGTGGCAGGGGCAAGGCAGGCCGTGGGCGAGGCCCGCAGAATCGTCGTGAAGGTCGGTTCCTCCTCTCTGACCACCGCCTCGGGCGGCCTGGACGCGGACCGCGTGGACGCGCTGGTCGACGTGCTCGCCAAGGTCCGCAGCGGTGGGGAGCGGGAGATCGTCCTGGTCTCCTCGGGCGCCATCGCGGCCGGACTCGCCCCGCTCGGCCTGCGCCGCCGCCCCACGGATCTCGCCCGGCAGCAGGCCGCCGCCAGCGTCGGCCAGGGCCTGCTCGTCGCCCGCTACACCGCCTCCTTCGCCCGCTACGGCGTTCGCGTCGGCCAGGTGCTGCTGACCTCCGACGACATGAGCCGCCGCGCCCACCACCGCAACGCCTCGCGCACCCTCGACAAGCTGCTCGCGATGGGCGCCTTCCCGATCGTCAACGAGAACGACACCGTCGCCACGGACGAGATCCGCTTCGGCGACAACGACCGCCTCGCCGCCCTGGTCGCCCACCTCGTCCACGCCGACCTGCTGGTCCTGCTGTCCGACGTGGACGGCGTCTACGACGGCGACCCGGCGAGGCCCGGCACCTCCCGCATCGCCGAGGTGCGCGAGCCGTCCGACCTCGCGCACGTCGAGATCGGCAGCGCGGGCAAGGCCGGCGTCGGCACCGGCGGCATGGTCACCAAGGTCGAGGCCGCCCGGATCGCCACCGGCGCCGGTGTCCCCGTCGTGCTCACCAACGCCATCCACGCGGCCGACGCCCTGACCGGCCAGGACACCGGCACCCACTTCCACCCCACCGGCAAGCGCTCCGCTGACCGGCTGCTGTGGCTCCAGCACGCCTCCACCCCGCAGGGCGCGCTGACCCTGGACGACGGTGCCGTCCAGGCCGTCGTGGACCGCCGCAAGTCGCTGCTGCCGGCCGGGATCGCCGCCGTCCAGGGCGAGTTCAGCGCCGGCGACCCGGTCGAGCTGAGGGACGGCACGGGACGGGCGGTGGCCCGCGGGCTCGTCAACTTCGACGCCAAGGAGATCCCCCGGCTGATCGGCCGCTCGACCCGCGAACTGGCCCGCGACCTCGGGCCCGCGTACGAACGCGAGGTCGTACACAGGGACGACCTGGTAGTCCTCCACCCGTAATGTGACGAAACATCCGCCCCCGGTGGTGGACGTTCCGCAAAATCGCCACGCGATCCCTGGCGGCCTGCTCAACTTTGTCTCAGGGCAACAATCCGCAGGAGCACCACTGTGCAAAGGAGGCCGTCGTGAGACGAGTGCGCCCTGGGGCCACGGCGTCCCGTGGTGGTGCCGGCTCCCGTGCGGCCGGTGACGAGCGCGCCCTCACCAGTGTGGCGGCCGGGGACCGGTTCCAGGGCGGGGAACCCGGCGACATCCCGCGCCTGTGGCACGTCACCCTCAGCGTCTCCGGCCGGGAGGCCCCCTCACCGAGGTCCGGCGTGCCCTGGAACAGCTCGCCCACGACCACCCCTTCCTCCTGACCAGCCGCTACGCGGTCGACCACGCGGAGATCCGCTACTGGGAGGAGGCCCGCGACCTGCACGACGCGGCCGCCGTCGCCCTGCGCCTGTGGGGCGAGCACCGGCAGACCGCCGGCCTGCCGCCCTGGGAGATCGTCGGCCTGGAGGTCATCGACCGCGCGACCTACCACCAGCGCGTCGCCGAGGGGTACGGACCGCCACCGGCGTCCCCCGTCGGAGTCCACCCGTTCTGACCCGGTCCCGGGAGGGCCCCGGGAGCGCCCGCAGGATGTCTCGGGGTGTCTCGCGGGTTGTCTCGGAGGGTGTCTCGGGGTGTGAAACGAACGATGAACGGACCCGCCCGGCGCACTACGCTTCCCTCATGACCACGCTTTCGCCGTACGACTCGATGTCCCCGGTCACCGAGGCCGCCTACCGCGCCAAGGCCGCCGCCGCGAACCTCGCGCCCCTGCCGCGGGCCGACAAGGACGACGCGCTGCTGGCCATCGCGGACGCGCTGGAGGTCCGTACGAGCGAGATCGTCGAGGCCAACGGCAAGGACGTCGCCAAGGCCCGTGAGGCCGGCATCAGCGAGGGCATGATCGACCGGCTCACGCTCACCCCCGAGCGGGTCCGCGCCATCGCCTCCGACGTGCGCGACGTCGCCGCGCTGCCCGACCCGGTCGGCGAGGTCGTCCGCGGCTCCACGCTGCCCAACGGCATCGACCTTCGCCAGGTCCGCGTGCCGCTCGGGGTCGTCGGGATCATCTACGAGGGCCGGCCGAACGTCACCGTCGACGCCGCGGCCCTCTGCCTGAAGTCCGGCAACGCGGTCCTGCTGCGCGGCTCCTCCTCGGCCTACCAGTCGAACACCGCCCTCGTGCGCGTCCTGCGCGACGCCGTGGGCGGAGCCGGACTGCCCGCCGACGCCATCCAGCTCGTCCCGGGGAGAGCCGCGACAGCGTGCGCGAGCTGATGCGGGCCCGCGGCCTGGTCGACGTGCTCATCCCGCGCGGCGGCGCCTCCCTGATCAGCACGGTCGTCCAGGAGTCGACCGTCCCGGTCATCGAGACCGGCACCGGGAACTGCCACGTCTACGTCGACGCCGCCGCCGACCTCGACATGGCCGTCGACATCCTGATCAACTCCAAGGCCCAGCGGGTCGGCGTCTGCAACGCCGCCGAGACCCTGCTGGTCCACCAGGACATCGCCGCCGAGTTCCTGCCCCGCGCCCTGGAGGCCCTCGCCGGCGCGGGGGTGACCGTGCACGCCGACGATCGCGTGCAGGCCTACGCCAAGGACACCAAGGCGACCGTCGTCGAGGCGACGGCAGAGGACTGGGAGACGGAGTACTTGTCGTACGACATCGCCGCGGCCGTCGTGGACTCCCTGGACAAGGCCGTCGAGCACATCCGGCTGTGGACCTCCGGCCACACCGAGGCCATCGTCACGACCTCCCAGCAGGCGGCCCGCCGCTTCACCCAGCTGGTCGACTCGACCACCGTCGCCGTGAACACCTCCACCCGCTTCACCGACGGCGGCCAGTTCGGATTCGGCGCGGAGATCGGCATCTCCACGCAGAAGCTGCACGCCCGCGGCCCGATGGGCCTGCCGGAGCTGACCAGCACCAAGTACATCGTGACCGGGGACGGGCACGTGCGCCGCTGAGCGTCTGCCGGGTGAGTATGTGGAGCGGCGCATATGCGTGCGGCAGGGGCGGACCGGCCGGGCGCGCGCCGCGCGGAGCCCTGTGAACGCCGTCTCAACCGACGGATGAATTTCCATACCGTCTGCCCAAATTGCCCCCCCAGGTCTACTCTGGATTTGTGCCGGAGGACGTGGGGGCACGCCGTTTCCGGACGGCTGGGAGCCCGACGACGACCAGGACCGCGGGGTGTCGGACGAAGAGTTCGCCTCCGTGGTTTTCGACGAGGCCTTCGTACGCGCGGCCGTGGTGCACGAGCCGACCGCCGTGGAGCGCCTCCTTGCCGCCGCACAGGCGAGAGCCGAGGCCTCCGAAGCGGAGGCGCGCCGCGCCCACGCCAGAGGCGAGCGCTACGACGACGGGTACGGCTCCGACGGACATGGCGATTTCGGCCATGATCCCGACCTCGACGAGCTGGACGACCCCGACATCATCGAGGACCACCAAGGCGGCACGGGCCCGTACGGCAAGCAGGTCCGCTGGCACCGCCCCGTCGCCTGGCTGCTCGCCCTCGTGATGGGCATCGGCATGGTCGCGCTGGCCTTCACGGCGGTTTACCGGGGAGCGTCCTCGAACCGCCAGGAGCCCCTGCCGACGCCCACCTCGACCGGGCTGGAACAGAGCGGTGGCGCGACCCCCTCGGCGTCCGCCGACTACACCGGGCCGGCCGTCTCGGTGATCCCGCGCACCCCCTGACCGGAACCCGCCTGTCCTGGTGAGAACCTGTCAGAACTTGTCATGGAGCCGGGCGTTTACCCGACCTTCCGGAGACCTACCCTGAAGATATGGGCGGGCCTGGAGACCCACCTGAGGGGGCGCCCGAAGGGGCTCCCGGAGGTGGCGAGGACGAGTATCGATCCGTCGTCTTCGACGAATCGTTCATCCGTGCTGCCCGCCTCCAGGAGTTCTCCGCCCAGGAGCGCATCGCCGACCACGCCCCCGCCGTGCGCCGCCGCCCGCCCCTGCGCCGGGGCCTGTCCCGGCAGGCACTGGTCCTGGTCCTGCTGATCGCCGTCGCCTTCGGCACCGCGATCTACATGGGGGTACGGCACCCCTACCAGACGCCCGCCGCCCAGAAGCCCGCCGAGCCCCTGCGGATGACCGTCATCCCGCTCGCCCCCGAGGGCAAGGTGCCCGGCACGGCCGACCCGGCCTATCTGTACGAGCACAGCCCCGCCGCACAGTTCAAGAGCGGCGCGGAGGGCGTCCCGCTGCCCGCCTCGCGGCGCACCGCGCACTTCTCGGACAGCCAGGTCGTGTCCGCCCTGTCCACGGCCAAGGACTACATCGTCCGCTCCGCCCTCGACCCGGACGTGCTCACGGGCGGCGAGGTCCGCGCGGTCCGCGTCCTGCTCGACCCCGATCAGCTGGGCCAGTTCGACCAGAGCCTCTCCCGCCCCACCGCGGACGGACGCCACGCGCCCACCGGCTGGCTCGTCCGCTTCGACCCCACCCGCGCGCAGCTGGCCGACCGCAAGGTGCGGGTCCAGGGCACGCTGCAGGCGGCCGAGGCCGACTCGTCCACGCTCGAGGTCACCGCCGACCACACGTTCGTGTACGCGCTGCGGCCGGCCGGCGCCGAGGACAAGGCCGAGGTGTCGCTGTTCACCGTCCGGCGCGAGCTGCACTTCCGCTTCGACCGCGAGGACCTGCGCCTGCACCAGGGCCAGCTCGTCGTCTCCTACGTCCAGGCCGGACCGCTCTCCTGCGCCGAGGACTCCACGAACCACCTCCGCCCCCTCCTGGCCGGCCAGACGGCCAAGGAGGGCGGCCCCGCCGGAACGGACCCCTATGCCACGGGCAGTGCGACGGCCCTGTGCGGGTCCTTGGCGACGAGCGCGCAGCCGAAGGTGTGAGACGGGGGCAGAGGAAGGTGTGAGACGGGGCAGACGAGGGCTCGGGCGCCTCAGCCGTTGCCGCGCGGGGGCTGGTCGTCCCCGGGGGAGTCAGGCCCAGGGGAGTCCGGTGCCTCCGGGCCCTGCGGCTTCGAGGACGAGTTCGTGAAGCCGCCGAAGCCGCGGCGGACGCGGTCGCCCAGGTCACCGGCGCCGTCGGCGAGGTCCGTGACCAGCTTCATCAGCGGGTCCTTGGAGTTCTTCACATGGGTCGTGTAGTGGTTCGCCGAGTCCCGCCAGGAGTCCCTGACCGAGGTGTCCTTGTCCTCGTCGCGCCGCGGGTAGTGGCCGTCCATGATCCGCTGGTAGTCCCGCGACTCGGCCCACCTCTTCAGCTCGGCCGCCCGCACGGTGGTGAACGGGTGGGAGCGGGGCAGCACGTTCAGGATCTTCAGCACGGAGTCCCGCAGGTCGCCCCCGGCCTCGTACTCCTCGGCCTGTGCGAGGAACGCGTCCACGTTCATCTCGTGCAGGTGGTTACCGCCCGCGATCTTCATCAGACCCCGCATGGAGGCCGTGAGGTCCTGCCCGACCAGCAGCCCCGCCCGGTCCGCCGACAGCTCCGACTTGCGGAACCACTCCCGCAGCCCGGTCACGATCGCCATGATCGCGAGGTTGCCCAGCGGGATCCAGGCGACCCGGACGGCGAGGCTGGTCAGGAACAGCAGGATCGTCCGGTAGACCGAGTGGCCGGACAGCGCATGCCCCACCTCGTGCCCGACGACCGCCCGCATCTCCTCCTCGTCGAGCAGCTCGACGAGCCCGGTCGTGACGACGATGATCGGCTCGTCCAGGCCGATACACATCGCGTTCGGCTGCGGGTCCTGGTTCACGTACATCGGCGGGACCTTCTCCAGGTCCAGGATGTAGCAGGCGTCCCGCAGCATCACGTTCAGATGGGCGAACTGCTGGTCCGAGACGCGCACCGAGTCGGAAAGGAACAGCAGCCGGAGACTGCGCTCGGGCAGCAGACCGCTGAGCGCCTTGAACACCGTGTCGAAACCGCTCAGCTTGCGCAGCGCCACCAGGGCGGAGCGGTCGGCCGGATGCTCGTACGTACGCGAGGAGATTCCGGGGAAGCGCCTGCGCTGCCTGCTGGGCACGTGCTCGTGCCCGCTCTGCTCGTGGCCGTCGGACATGTCTTCCCCCATGCGTCTGTGTGACCTTTGCGGCCCCTTGTGCGGCCTTTTGCTTCCCCGAGGCAGAGCCCAGCCTAGGCCGAGTTACGGTGGTCGGGCAGTACAGCGAAGGGAACCACCGTCATGGAGCACCACCCCGCGTCCGCCTGGCTCGCCGAGGCCGCGAGCGCCGCCGAGCGGCAGGGACCGGGGATGCTCCGGATCGTCCTCATCGTGATGATCCTGGGCTGTGCGCTGACCGCGTGGTTCCTGCTGCGTGGCTACAGACGGAAGGACGACTGAGGCTCCGGGAAGGTTCCCCGCCGGGCCCCGGGACCGGGTCCGGCGACGGCGCGCGTCGCCTCCGCGCCACGAACATGCGGAGTCGGGGTGATCGCGCTCGGGACGCCCGCTTACGATGAGCCGACGTCTTTATGCCGCCCACACGCGATAGGTCCTGCCGAAGATGAGCTTCCACAGCACCGCTGCCCAGTTGGTCACCCTCGCCGCCGAGGGCGAGGAGCACGGCGGAAACCACGAGAGCCTCAACCCCTACCTCACCGGTGGCGGCGCGCTCTTCATCCTGCTGCTCCTGCTGTGGATCACCACCCGCTTCAACCGCGACCGCTGAGCCCGGCAGGGTGCCCCGGGCAGGGCATCCCGGGATCATGGGGGCGGCCGGAGCCCTCAGGCAGGGCCGGTAGGGTCTGCACGCATGGGAGAGCAGGACATGCCTACCGGTCCGGCGAACGAGACGCCGCACGACCCGGCACAGGACACGGCGAGCGGCACCGAGCGACACTCGGAGCCCCGCCGTGCCACCACGGAGCCCCGTCATGCCGCCTCGGAGCCACGCGGCGCCGACGGCACCCGGAACGGCCCGTCGCGGCCGGGCAAGCGCCGCCTCGGCGTCATGGGCGGCACCTTCGACCCGGTCCACCACGGGCACCTGGTCGCGGCCAGCGAGGTCGCCGCGGCCTTCCACCTCGACGAGGTGGTCTTCGTCCCGACCGGCCAGCCCTGGCAGAAGAGCCACCGCAGCGTCTCCCCGGCCGAGGACCGCTATCTGATGACGGTCATCGCGACCGCCGAGAACCCGCAGTTCTCCGTGAGCCGCATCGACATCGACCGCGGTGGTGCCACCTACACCGTGGACACCCTGCGTGACCTGCGCGCGCTCAACCCGGACACGGACCTCTTCTTCATCACCGGCGCCGACGCGCTCGCCCAGATCCTCACCTGGCGGGACAGCGAGGAGCTGATCTCCCTCGCGCACTTCATCGGGGTCACCCGCCCGGGCCACCATCTGAACGACCCCGGACTCCCGGAGGGCGGCGTCTCTCTCGTCGAGGTCCCCGCCCTCGCCATCTCCTCCACCGACTGCCGTGCGAGAGTCGCCAAGGGCGACCCGATCTGGTATCTGGTGCCGGACGGAGTCGTGCGCTATATCGACAAGCGCGAGCTGTACCGCGGCGAGTGAGCCGAGAGGGGCACCGGTGAACGACCGATACGACCCGAGGGCCGCGGGATACGAGGCCGAGCAGTACGAACTCGTCGGGTACGACGAGTACGGCCAACCTGTCTACCGCCAGGTCCAGGCGCAGCAGACCCAGGCCTACGACCCGTACGCCCAGCAGGGGCAGCAGGGGCAGCAGGGGCAGCAGGGGCAGCAGGGGCAGCAGGGGCAGCAGCAGGGCTACGGCTACGACCCGTACGCGACGGCCGGGCAGCAGCCTGGCGCATACGACTACGGGACCGGCCGGCAGCAGCCCGGCGCCTCCTACGGCTCCTACGACCCGTACGCCACCGGCACCCACCAGGGCGGCCCCGGGGCCCACGATCCCTACGGCCAGAACGCGGCCGCAGCCGGCACGACCCAGCAGCCCCGCGTCGCCGAACAGACCGCGCACATCCCGCAGCAGGCGGGCCCGGCCGATGAGGAAGCCCCTGGCCGGCCGGAACCGGAGTACCACACCGAGCAGTTCGCCTTCGTCGAGGAACCTGACGCCAACTCCGAAGACGTCATCGACTGGCTGAAGTTCACCGAGAACCGCACCGAGCGCCGCGAGGAGGCCAAGCGCCGCGCCCGCAGCCGGATCGTCTCCCTGGTCGTCGTCCTCGCGCTCGCCGCGGCCGGCGGCGTCGGCTACCTCGGGTACGCGGGGAAGCTGCCCGGTCTGTCCTCCGGCGACTCCAAGGCGGGCACCGCGACGGCGGCGGGCGCCCAGAAGCGCGACGTGATCGTCGTCCACCTGCACGACACCAACAGCCGCGACACCTCCACGGCCCTCCTCGTCGACAACACCACCACCAAGCGGGGCACCACCGTCCTCGTGCCCAACTCCCTGGCCCTGACCAGTGACGACGGCACCACGACGACCCTCGCCAAGTCGGTCGAGGACGACGGCTCCGACGGCACCCGCGACGCGCTCGACTCGGCCCTCGGCACCGACATCCAGGGCACCTGGCGCCTGGACACCCCTTACCTGCAGAACCTCGTCGACCTCGTCGGCAACGTCGACGTCGACACCGACACCGACGTCCCCGACCCCGCCGCCAAGAAGAAGGGCACGGCCCCCCTGGTCAACAAGGGCCGGGACCAGACCCTCAGCGGCAAGATGGCCGTCGCCTACGCCACCTACCGCGCCCCCGGCGAGGCCCAGGACGCCCAGCTGGAGCGCTTCGGGCAGGTCATGCAGGGCGTCCTGCGCAAGGTGTCCTCCGACCCGCAGGCCGCGACGACCACGATCCAGACCCTGGCGCAGATCCTGGACCCGTCTTTGACCGACAAGGACCTCGGCTCCTTCCTCGCCGGGCTCTCCGACCTCGCCAAGGGCGGCGACTTCAAGACGGACCTGCTGCCGGTCCAGGCCGACGGCACGCTCAGCGCCCAGGCGAGCGCGGGCGTGGTCAGGAACGTCCTCGGCGGCACCGCCAAGAGCCCCGACAAGGACGCCGCCGTCAGCGTTTCCGTCCAGAACGCCACCGGTGTGAAGGACAACACGGAGAAAGCCCGCGTCGTGCTCCTCAACGGCGGCTTCACCTTCCTGGAGGGCGGTGCGGCAGGCGCCGCCCGGGCCACGTCCCAGGTCGTCTACGCCGACGCCGGCGACAAGGCGAACGCCGTCGAGGTCGCCAAGACCCTCGGCCTGCCCGCGGGCTCCGTCGCCAAGGGCAAGATCTCCGCGAACGCCGACGTCGCCGTGGTCCTCGGCCAGGACTACAAGCCGTAGCCCGGCCAGGACGCAGGAGTCCGGCCCCCACGTGATCCCCGTAATCGCGTGGGGGGCCCACGGCGGTCCGTGAGACCCTTGGTGGCAAGTGTCCGCCGATCGAAAGCCTTGTAGTGACCGCGACCGACCGCTCTCACGAGCTCATCATCACCGCCGCCCAGGCGGCCGCCGACAAGCTGGCGCACGACATCGTCGCCTACGACGTCAGTGACGTGCTGTCCATCACGGACGCCTTCCTGCTGGCCTCGGCACCCAACGACCGCCAGGTCAAGTCGATCGTCGACGAGATCGAGGAGCGGCTCCAGAAGGAACTCGGCGTCAAGCCGGTGCGCCGCGAGGGCGACCGCGAGGCCCGCTGGGTCCTGCTCGACTACGTCGACATCGTCGTCCACGTCCAGCACAGCGAGGAGCGTGTCTTCTACGCCCTGGAGCGGCTGTGGAAGGACTGCCCCGAGCTCGAGCTGCCCGAGGACGCCAAGGCGACCCGCGGCAAGGCCGAGGAGCACGCCAAGCTGCAGGCGGCAGAGGAGGCGGCGGAGCTGGACGGAGACTGGCGGTGAGCTTCAGCGAGGCCGCAAGGCCGGGCCGGGGCCGCCGCGTCATCCTCTGGCGGCACGGCCAGACCTCGTGGAACGTGGAGCGCCGTTTCCAGGGCACCACGGACGTCGAGCTCACCGAGACGGGCCTCGCCCAGGCCCGCCGCGCCGCCCGGCTGCTGGTGGCCCTGAAGCCGGACACGATCGTCGCCTCCGACCTGAAGCGGGCCGCGAACACGGCGGCCGAGCTCGCCGCGCTCACCGGTCTCGACGTCACCCACGACGAGGCTTTGCGCGAGACCTACGCGGGCGTCTGGCAGGGCCTGACGCACGAGGAGATCATCAGCCGCCACGGCGACGAGTACGCCGCGTGGAAGCGCGGTGAGCCGGTGCGCCGCGGCGGAGGCGAACTGGAGACCGAGGTCGCCGACCGCGCCGCTCCCGTGGTGCTCCGGAACGCCGAGAAGCTCCCCGAGGGCGGCACGCTCGTCGTGGTCAGCCACGGCGGCACGATCCGCACCACCATCGGCCGCCTCCTCGGCCTGGCCCCCCGCGACTGGGAGAGCCTCGGCGGGCTCTCCAACTGCTGCTGGTCCGTCCTCGGCGAAGGCGCTCGCGGCTGGCGCCTGCTGGAGCACAACGCCGGCACCCTGCCGGAACCGGTGCTCGGTGACGACGACTGACCCGGATTTCACTTTCCGGCAGGTCGCAGGCTAAAGTTCTTCTTGTTCGCCCCGCCAGCGGGGAAGGAACACGAGGGGCTATAGCTCAGTTGGTAGAGCACCTGCATGGCATGCAGGGGGTCAGGAGTTCAAATCTCCTTAGCTCCACGTCAAGATCCCGTTCCCGTTCTGGGGGCGGGATTTTTCGTGCCCGAGTTGAGTCACTCGGGCCTGCTGAGGCGTATACCTCTACGGCCACGACGCCTGCCGTGTCCGGACTGGTGCTGAGGCGTCGCTGACCGTATTGGTCCGGCCGTGGCAGAATCAAACGGCCGGAAGGGAGCGCGGCCCGACGGGAGGAGTAGCGATGCCTGCGAGCATCCTCGAGGAGGTCGACCACCTCCTCGGAGCAGCGTTGACACGGCAGATGTCCACCCGTCTCAGCTGCCCCTCCTGCGGTTCCGGGCATGTGGCCCAGATGCTCGGCGACAACGGCGGGATCTCCTACGTGTGCACGGCCTGCGGCCACAGCTGGAGCTGATCCATGGGTGCACACAGGCGGAAGTGCGACTGGTGCGGCAGCGGGACGCCGATCGTCCGTGACATGGAACCGATCAATCCCGACTACCAGTACTGGTGCGAGGAGTGCGCGCGGGCGCTGATCATAAAAGGCGACCCGATCGAGACGTACCGCGAGTTGGAGGGCGAGCCGATCTACGGCCGGCTTCTGGAGGAGCACTGCACGCTCAAGCGGTTCTATTCGTTCGTCACGGCCTGAAGCTCGACAAAACGGTCATTTCAGGCAAGGTGAAACCGATTTGGTGTTGGGCCCGATGGGCCAGTAAAGTTGGCGTCGCCGCCAGGGAAACCCGGCGGAAACGCTACACGGGGCTATAGCTCAGTTGGTAGAGCACCTGCATGGCATGCAGGGGGTCAGGAGTTCAAATCTCCTTAGCTCCACAAGAGATGAGAAGGCGGGCCATCCGATCGGATGGCCCGCCTTCTTGTTGTGCGTAGTTGTGCGCATGAGTACGGCGGGCTCCCCCGGAGGGGAGCCCGCCGTGCGTCTGCTCAGCGGCCGAGAGCGCGCCGTCCGCGGCCCTGGGAGAGGACCGGGAGGTTGCGGGACGACGGCGCGCCCTGGGAGCGCGTGTCCTCCTCCAGGCGCAGCGCCAGCGCCGGGCAGCGGCGCACCGCGCGTAGAGCCTTCGCCTCGGCGTAGCGCGGCACCTGGGCCTGCGCCACGGTGGGGAAGCCGTCGGCGCCCAGCTGGAACACCTCGGGGAGGATGTCCGCGCACAGGCCGTGGCCCCGGCACAGGGTCCAGTCGACGTAGATCTTCTGGCGGCTGGGGCCGTTCTCCTCGGACTCGCCGCCGCCCGGGATGCCCGTCGGGGCCCTGCCGCCCTCGAAGAGCGGCAGAACGCCCTCCACGGGCCTGCCGCAGCCGTTGCCGAGGACATGGGCGGCCAGGTCGTCCGTGAACGCCTTGATGGTCGACTCGAGGAACATCGCGGAGCCGTCCGGGTGCGAGCACGCGCCGCGCCGCTTCACGTTCTTGGCGACCTGCTTGACCGCCTCCAGGGCGGCCGGTCCACCGCCGTTGAGGATGTCCTCCAGACCGCGTGCGGCGGCCGGCAGGCCGAGGTAGCAGGGGCCGCACTGGCCCGCGCTCTCCTCGGCCAGCCACTGGGCGACCCGCAGCGACTCGCCCAGCGGGCAGGTGTCCTGAGTGATCGGCAGAATCGCTCCGGCGCCGAGCGCGCCGCCCACCGCGTCCAGGGAGTTGCGGGAGACGATCGCCTCGTTGACCGTCGCCGCGTCGATCCACTTCCCGTGGTAGCCGCCGGTGAGCACGCCCTGCGGCACCGGCGGCGCGCCGGCGAGCTGCAGGACGTAGCGCAGCGGCACGCCCGTCGGGACCTCGATCACCATGGGGCGGGCCACCGCCCCGGAGACCGTGAGCATGACGGTGCCCGGCTCGTCGTACAGGCCGGTGTTGCCGTAGCGCTCCGGGCCGATGCGGGCGGCGATGGCCAGCTGGGCGAAGGTCTCGGCGTTGGACAGCAGCGTGGGGGCGCCGCCGACGCCGTTCTGCGAGGCGCTGACCTTGCGGCCCGGCGGGACGGCCGGGCCGCCGTCGATCGAACGGACCAGCGACGCGGCGGCGCCGGTGACCATGCGGACCGGGTTGCGCTGCACACGCGCCCGCAGTGCCGACCGGCGGCCGTTGTTCAGGCCGCGTTCGGCGAGTGCCGCCTCCATGGAGCGCTGTGTCGACTCACGGGTGACCCCCACCACGAGCGTGCGGGCACCCAGAGCTTCGGCGCACAGCAGCGCGCCGTCCAGGATCAGGTGCGGGGCGCGGTTGATCAGCACCGTGTCCTTGCGGCAGGCCGGCTCGTCCTCGCTTCCGTTCACGACGACGACCGGCCGGATGCCGCGCTTGATCGCCGATTCGGCGACCGAGCGCAGCTTCTTGTGGAAGGGGAAGCCCGCGCCGCCGCGACCCTTCAGGTTGATGCGTTCGGCGAGTTGAGCGAGCTGCTCGCCGCCCATCGGCTCGAGCGGCCCGTGCACCTTGAGGTGCATGGGCAGATCGAGCCGATCGACAAGGTCGAAGCCCGACGTGAGCTGAGGAAGTCCGACCACGCGGACTTCGGGTACGTCGGGCAGAGCCTCGTTCACTTAAAGCCTCCGGAAGGCGTGTTCCAAGGTTCGCCCGATCCCGGAGCGTCGAAGTCATATGACGCACCGGGTGATGTTTCAGTGGCGGGACCGCTGTTGTACGTGTCGTTCGGGTAGTACGTGTCGAAGGCGGCATTCGACTCACCCGTGTCGTACACGTCACTCGATCCATAGCCGGCGACGCCTGGATTGCCATAGGCCGGGATGCTTTGTCCGGTGTCCTGCAGGGGGTCGTAGGGCGGGATGTTGAAGCCCGTGTCCTGGAGGGGGTCGTAGGCCGACGGCGGGGCCTCGCCGACCGGGGGCGGGGACGGGATCGGCCAGTTGCCGGAGGTGCTGGAGGGGCCGTCGACGAGCGGCATGTTCTGGGTGGGCTGCATGTCCAGCGGCAGTTCCGTGCGGGTGCTCGGCCCCGGCGCGAAGGCCTGCTGGCCCGTGGGCGGGCCCGAGACGGCCCGGTAGGCGGCCGCGAATCCGTTGGCCGGCTCCCTGGCCGCGGGGCGTTCCGCCTTCTCGTACAGCGGACCCGACGGGGACGCGGCGGCCCTGCGGGGCGAGTCCCGGCTCTCGTAGCCGGGCAGCGTGGAGCCGCCGGTCGCCCGGGAGCGGCTCTCCTCCAGGTCCCTGCGGGCCGAGGGCTCCCCGGGGCCTATGAGATCGGCGAACTTGTCGGCGATCTTGCGCTTGACCGGGCGCGGAGCGGCGCGCAGGGCGAGGGCGGCGGCCACTCCGGCCAGGGACAGGCCGTAGAGGATGACGAAGGTCGGCTTGGCCGCGCGACCCGCGTAGAGCCCGTGCACCAGGGCGGCGCACCAGGCCGGGTAGGCCAGCATGTGCATGGCCCGCCAGCGGGCGGCGACGGGGGCGGGGGAGGCGAAGCGGTTGCGCAGTACGCCGGTCACGCCCACGAAGATCATGAGCATGCTGGCCACGGTGCCGAGGCCGATGAGGAACGACCTGCCCTGGACGGCCTCGTCCTCGGTCAGGAGCAGCCCGAAGGGGATCACCGCGGCGATCCACGAGGTGTGGGACAGCGCCAGCTTCACCCCGATGTGGACCAGGAGGAAGACGATCGAGGCGACCGCCGTGGTCCGGTGCACACCCTGCGCCAGGATGCGCCTGCGCGTGTCGAGCAGGACCCGGTCCTGGGCGACGAGTCCCCAGATCACCGAGCAGGACAGACACACCAGGGACAGCACGCCGGCGCCGAAGTTGAGGAACTCGGCGAACGAGTCGTCCGCCGTGGAGTCGTAGGGATTCACGGCCGGCCTCCCCGCGTCCCGGTGACCGGGGGTAGCGAGGTGTTACTGCGATGAGGGTTCATGGGGGCAACTCCGAGCGGTTCGGGAAAGCGGTCCCGCTGCCGCACTCTAAGCGGAGCCATACCGATGGGTACGAGGTTTGAGTTATTGCGTTGTTATCAAAGGACAATATGGATGTTGTGATGTCCCTTAGTGACTATTACGCGAAGTAACCTTTGACCCTGGTTCAGCTTTTCGGGTACCGAACGGCCGTCCAGAAGCGCGTCGCGGCGCGCTGGGGGCCTGCGGTACCCTAACGCCATGCGTGCCGTACGCCTTCTGCTTAGCGGGCCGCGCTGATCAGTCCCGGCCACCGGACGAGTCGAGTGGCCGGAATCGGCGCGGCGTCCCCTCCTGTGCGAGGGGATTTTTCGTTTCTCGAACCCACAGCCGCAGGCAGAGACGATCGATGGAGCTTTGAGGATCATGAGCGAGACGAACCCCGCTGCCGCCGCCGAGGTGGCGGCGCCGCACCGCTACACGGCCGCCATGGCAGCCGACATCGAGGCACGCTGGCAGGACTTCTGGGACGCCGACAACACCTACGGCGCGCCCAACCCCAAGGGTGACCTGGCGGGCGAGCCGGAGACCGTCGCCAAGCCCAAGAAGTTCATCATGGACATGTTCCCGTACCCCTCCGGCGCTGGCCTGCATGTCGGCCACCCCCTGGGCTACATCGCCACGGACGTGTTCGCCCGCTTCCAGCGGATGACCGGCCACAACGTCCTGCACACCCTGGGCTTCGACGCCTTCGGCCTGCCCGCCGAGCAGTACGCGGTGCAGACCGGCACGCACCCGCGCGTGTCCACCGAAGCCAACATGGAGAACATGAAGTCCCAGCTGCGCCGGCTGGGCCTGGGTCACGACAAGCGCCGGTCGTTCGCCACGATCGACCCGGACTACTACAAGTGGACCCAGTGGATCTTCCTGCAGATCTTCAACTCCTGGTACGACCACGACGCCCGGCGGGCCCGCCCGATCGCCGAGCTGATCGAGCAGTTCGCCTCCGGTGAGCGGCCCGTTCCGGGACACACGCGCGCGTGGAGCGAGCTGAGCGCCGCCGAGCAGGCCGACGTCCTGGGCGAGTTCCGGCTGGCCTACGCCTCCGACGCGCCGGTCAACTGGTGCCCCGGGCTGGGCACCGTGCTGGCCAACGAGGAGGTCACCTCCGAGGGCCGCTCCGAGCGCGGCAACTTCCCGGTCTTCAAGGCCAAGCTGCGCCAGTGGAACATGCGCATCACCGCCTACGCCGACCGGCTGCTGGACGACCTGGACGCGCTGGACTGGCCCGAGGCCATCAAGCTGCAGCAGCGCAACTGGATCGGCCGCTCCGAGGGCGCCCGCGTCGACTTCCCCATCGACGGCGAGAACATCACCGTCTTCACCACCCGCCCCGACACCCTGTTCGGCGCCACCTACATGGTGCTGGCCCCCGAGCACCCGCTGGTCGAGAAGTTCACCCCGGCCGCCTGGCCGGAGGGCACCCACGAAGTGTGGACCGGCGGCCACGCGACCCCCGGTGAGGCCGTCAGCGCCTACCGCGCGCAGGCCGCCTCGAAGTCCGACGTGGAGCGGCAGGCCGAGGCCAAGGACAAGACCGGCGTCTTCATCGGCGCGTACGCCACCAACCCGGTCAACGGCGAGCAGGTCCCGGTCTTCATCGCCGACTACGTGCTGATGGGCTACGGCACCGGCGCGATCATGGCCGTCCCGGCCGGCGACCAGCGCGACTTCGAGTTCGCGCGCGCCTTCGAGCTGCCGATCCACTGCATCGTCGAGCCGACGGACGGTCGGGGCACGGACACCTCGACGTGGGAGGACGCCTTCTCGTCCTACGATGCGAAGATCATCAACTCCTCTGGTGAAGGTGTCTCCCTGGACGGCCTGGACGTCGCCGAGGCCAAGGCACGCATCACCGAATGGCTGGAGCGGTCCGGCGTCGGCGAGGGCACCGTCAACTTCCGGCTGCGCGACTGGCTGTTCAGCCGCCAGCGCTACTGGGGCGAGCCCTTCCCGATCGCCTACGACGAGGACGGCATCGCCCACGCGCTGCCCGAGTCGATGCTGCCCCTGGAACTGCCCGAGGTCGAGGACTACTCGCCCCGCACGTTCGACGCGGACGACGCGGACACCCAGCCCGAGACGCCGCTGTCCCGCAACGAGGACTGGGTCAACGTCACGCTGGACCTGGGCGACGGCCGCGGCCCGCGCACGTTCCGCCGCGAGACCAACACCATGCCCAACTGGGCCGGTTCCTGCTGGTACGAGCTGCGCTACCTGGACCCGCACAACAGCGAGAAGCTGGTCGACCCCGAGATCGAGCAGTACTGGATGGGGCCGCGCGAGGAGCAGCCGCACGGCGGTGTCGACCTGTACGTCGGCGGCGCCGAGCACGCCGTCCTGCACCTGCTGTACGCGCGCTTCTGGTCCAAGGTGCTGTACGACCTGGGGCACGTCTCCTCGGCCGAGCCGTTCCACAAGCTGTTCAACCAGGGCATGATCCAGGCCTACGTCTACCGCGACAGCCGTGGCATCGCGGTACCGGCCGCCGAGGTGGAGGAGCGCGACGGTGCCTACTTCTACCAGGGCGAGAAGGTCTCCCGGCTGCTGGGCAAGATGGGCAAGTCCCTGAAGAACGCCGTCACTCCGGACGAGATCTGCGCCGAGTACGGCGCCGACACGCTGCGCCTGTACGAGATGGCGATGGGCCCGCTGGACGTCTCCCGGCCGTGGGACACGCGCGCGGTGGTGGGCCAGTTCCGGCTGCTGCAGCGGCTGTGGCGCAACGTCGTCGACGAGACGACCGGCGAGGTGACGGTCGTCGACGCGGAGCCGGACGAGGAGACGCTGCGCGCCCTGCACAAGGCGATCGACGGGGTGCGCGGTGACCTGGAGGGCATGCGGTTCAACACCGCCATCGCCAAGGTCACCGAGCTGAACAACCACCTGACCAAGGCGGGCGGCGCCGTCTCGCGTCCGGTCGCCGAGGCGCTGGTGCTGATGATCGCCCCGCTGGCCCCGCACGTCGCCGAGGAGCTGTGGCGCCGGCTGGGGCACTCGGACTCGGTGGTGCACCACGACTTCCCGGTGGCCGACCCGGAGTACGTGGTCGACGAGACCGTGACCTGCGTCGTGCAGATCAAGGGCAAGGTCAAGGCCCGGCTGGAGGTCTCGCCGGCCATCTCCGACGACGAGCTGGAGAAGGCCGCGCTGGCGGACGAGAAGGTCGTCGCCGCGCTGGGCGGGGCCGGGATCCGGAAGGTGATCGTGCGGGCACCGAAGCTGGTGAACATCGTCCCGGCGTAGGCGTGGGGCCTGACAGGTCTGCATCGGGGTGCTCCCCTACGGGCAGGTTCGGGGTTCTTCCGGAACTCCGGGCCTGCCTGTTGCGTTTACCGTTGAAGAGCGACGTGAGGTGTGCCGCGATGCCCTGAGGAGGAGCCGGTGGACGCAGTGATCGCAGTATTCGCCCTGCTTTTCGTGCTCTTTGTCGGGC
Source organism: Streptomyces sp. CA-179760 (assembly GCF_050937045.1). Lineage (NCBI taxonomy): Bacteria > Bacillati > Actinomycetota > Actinomycetes > Kitasatosporales > Streptomycetaceae > Streptomyces > Streptomyces sp. CA-179760. The sequence goes on along the minus strand of NZ_JBNJLZ010000001.1, from coordinate 3,224,188 downwards.
TCGGCGTCTACGCGACCGTGAAGGTGGTCGGTGCCGCCAAGCGCGGTGTGGACCGCGGCCTCACCCAGGCCCGCCGCACCGTGGAGGACCACACGCTGCGGGCCAAGTCCTTCGCCCAGCCCGGCGCCGCCGGTGAAATCGCCCAGCTCCGGCTGAGACTGCGCACCTCGATGCGTGCCACCCAGGACGCGCTGCACGCGGCCGTCGCCGAGGACGAGTCCCTGAAGGAGTCCATCGGCCTCTTCCAACGGCTCAGCGCGCACGGCCATGAGCTGGACGACGAGCTCAAGCGCCTGGAGGCCGAGCCGGACCGTGGTGCGCTGACCCAGCGGCTGCCCGGGCTGCGCGAGCGCACCGAGCGCGTCACACAGTCGGCGGACGCGCTGCGCTGGGCGGCCCGCGACCGGGCCCGACGCTTCGCAGAGGACGACCTGGACACGCTCAGCGCCCAGATCGACGTGGAGGCCGGGGCGCTGCGGCACTGGACGACGCCGGAGTCCGAGCCGGCCTCGCAGCCGTGGCCCGAAGCGCCCGCCGCCGATGCCACCACAGCCGGGCAGACCTGGCCGGAAGCACCGCAGCCGAGCCCTGAGCAGGAGCCGGCACGGCCCGCCATCACCCCGCCGGGACCGCGCCCCACCTACTCCTGGCAGAAGAAGGCCCGCCCCGAGAGCACCACTTGATCCGGCCACTCGCGCCACGGGGCACCGGGGCCGGGCTGCCACACGGGCACTACGGCAGGTAACCTCCAGCTCATGTCCCGCCATGTCGCGATCGTCACCGATTCAACGGCCTACCTGCCGGCCCGGACGATGGAGCGCCACGGCATCACAGCGGTACCCCTGACGGTGGTCCTCGGTGACCGGGCGCTCGAAGAGGGCACCGAGATCTCGACCCGTGCCCTCGCCCAGGCTTTGCAGAAGCGGCGCCCCGTGACCACCTCGCGGCCCAGCCCCGCCGTCTTCGAGGAGACGTACCGCAAGGTCGCCGAGTCCGGCGCCACCGGCATCGTCTCCCTCCACCTCTCCGCCGAACTCTCCGGCACCTACGACGCGGCCGTCGTGGCCGCCCGGCAGGCGCCGGTGCCCGTGCGGGTGGTGGACACCGGCATGATCGCGATGGCGCTCGGCTTCTGCGCTCTCTCGGCGGCGGAGGCCGCGGAGTCGGGCGGCACGGTGGACGAGGCGGTCACGGCCGCGGAGAAGCGGGCCGCGGGCACGTCCGCCTACTTCTACGTCGACACCCTCGACTACCTGCGCCGAGGCGGCCGTATCGGTGCCGCGCAGGCCCTGCTGGGGTCGGCCCTCGCGGTGAAGCCGCTGCTGCAACTGTCCGACGGCCGCATCGAACCGCTGGAGAAGGTGCGAACCGCGTCCAGGGCGATCGCCCGCCTGGAGGAGATCGCGGCCGAGCGGGCGGGCAGCGGGCAGGTCGATGCCGCCGTCCATCACCTCGCCGCCCCGGACCGGGCGTCGGCCCTCGCCGACCGGTTGCGGACGCGGTTGACCGGGCTGGCCGATCTGCATGTCAGCGAGGTCGGGGCGGTGATCGGGGCGCATACGGGACCCGGGCTGCTGGGAGTTGTGGTTTCGCCGCGGTGAACGTTGCTGTGGGGCTCTGATCGTCGGCTCCGATCACCCGTGTGAGTGGCGGAGTTGTCCACAGCCGGGGGGTTGTCCCCGGGAATCGACCATGATCATCGCGGGTGGGCCGAGGTGGCCGATCCTCGTCGCATGGCACTTCGATCACGTTCACGTTCAGCGACTGTGACCAGCGGTCCGGGCCGTGGGCCCACGTCCGACGGCCGCGTCCGCCACAGTCGACGCCCTCCCGTTGTGCGCGGCCGGGCCCGGCACCGGCACGCTTCGGCACAGGAGCTGCGCCGGCGGGCGGGGGTGCTGTTCGGAGAGCCTGGCGAACGGGCTGGGCCTGGGGAGCGGGTCGGGCCTGCTGAACGGGGCGGGGAGTGGCGGGAGTCGGGGCAGCGGCCGTCGCCTCGGCGGCGACCCTCCTGGGCTGTTGTGGAGACTCCTGACGGGGACCGCGCTCGGCAAGGGCGGGATCGGAACGAAGCCGTTGTGGAGCCCGGCCTGGAACCCGAGGCCGTCCCCGCCGAGTCGGACAGCGGGACCGGTCGCGTCGCGGAAGGGGCCTGGCGGGAGCGGGCCGGGCTCGCGCTGCGGGAGCGCATGCCGCTGTGGTTGCAGGCCAGGTGTGGACTGGAGCGGCGGAGTGTGCTCGCTCTGAGCGTGGTGCTCGTCGTGGCCGCGGCGTTCGCCGTGCAGCACTTCTGGACCGGGCGGACTCAGTCCGTACGGCCGCCCGAGGTGGTCCGGGCGGCGGCGCCGTACGAGCAGGGGCAGGGTGGGCGGTCCGACGAGGAGCGAGGACCGGGCGGACCCGGGGGTGCGGCGAAGGCGACAGGTGCCGCAGGGCCGCCCGAGATCGTCGTGGACGTCGGCGGCAAGGTCCGTGAACCCGGAATCCACCGGCTGCCGAGCGGTTCGCGCGTCGCGGACGCCCTGCGCGCGGCGGGCGGCGTGAAGCCCGGGACGAACACCGACGGTCTCAACCGGGCCCGCTTCCTCGTGGACGGCGAACAGGTGGTCGTCGGGGAGCCGGTTCCCGGCACGGGAACCGGCGCGGGCGGTCCGGCCGCCGGAGGCCCCCCGGCCGGTGCGGCGGCGGGTGGCGCGATGCCGGCGGCCCCGGTTTCCCTCAACACGGCCACCGCCGACCAGCTCGACACCCTGCCGGGTGTGGGCCCGGTGCTGGCCCAGCACATCATCGACTACCGCACGCGGCACGGCGGTTTCCGTTCCGTGGACGAACTGCGTGAGGTGAACGGCATCGGCGACCGCCGCTTCGCCGACCTGCGCAATCTCGTACGGCCATGAGGACGGCCCCTGACCCGCCGGCGCTGCGGGACGAGGCCGCTCCCGGGGCCGCGCCCGAAGCGGCCCGGTCGTCCGTGCACGCCTCGTCCGGGAAGCGGCTCGGCGCTGCCCGTCCTCGGCAGGAAGGCCCCACCGACCTACGGCTCGTGCCACCCGCCCTCGCGGCCTGGGGCACGGCGGCGCTGGTGCTGGGCGCGTCGCCGGGGTGGGCCGCGGGCATCGTGGCCGGCTGTCTGCTCGTCGTCGGGCTGCTGTCGCTGGCCCGGAGAACCGGATCGGCGTCATGGCCCCGCGCGTCGGCCGCCGCCGTGCTGCTCTGCGTCGCCGCTGCCGCCGCCTCGGCCGGGCTGCACGGGGCGGATCTGCGCCGGGGGCCCGTGCCCGGCCTGGCGCGGGAGTACGCGACGGTGACCGCCGAGGTCGAGCTCACCTCCGACCCGCGGCTGACCCGGCCCAAGGTCCGGGGCGATCACGTGGCTCCGACCGCCGTGCTGATCGATGCCGAGGTGCGGCGGGTCCAGGTTCACGAGGCGGGCGGCAGGTCAGCGGTGACGCGGACGCCGGTGCTGATGATCGTCGATGTGAGGTCGGCCCACCGGGGCGCCGGGGGTGCCGGGGGTCCATGGGGTGCCGGGGGTGCCCAGCAGCGGCCGGTGGCCGGTGAGCGGGTGCGGTCGCCGTGGCTCGGGCTGCTGCCGTCGACGCGGCTGCGGGTCAGCGCGCGGCTGGCGCCCGCGATGACGGGCGGCGACCGAGTCGCGGCAGTGCTGCGGGTGCGGGACCAGGGCGTGCCGGAGGTGGTGGGAGAGCCCTCGGGCGCTCAGCGGCTCGCCGGGCGGTTGCGTGCCGGGCTGCGGGAGGCGACCAGCGGTCTGCCGGCGGATGCCCGGGCCCTGTTGCCGGGGCTCGTGGTCGGGGACACCTCGCGGATCACCCCGGAGCTGGAGGAGGCCTTCAAGGAGACGGACCTCACACATACTTTGGCTGTTTCTGGAGCGAATTTCACGATTCTGCTCGCTCTCCTGCTCGGGCCGCCGGGCCTGGCGCAGCACGTCGAACGGCGGGGGATCGCGCCTCGCCTCGGTATCTCCCTGCGGGGCACGGCGGTGCTCGGGGGTGCGCTCTCCCTCGGTTTCGTCGTGGTGTGCAGACCGGACCCGAGCGTGGTGCGGGCCGCGGCCTGTGGGGCGGTCGCGCTACTCGCCCTGGCGACCGGCCGGCGGAGGTCACTGATCCCGGCGCTGGCGACGGCGGTCCTGCTGCTGGTGCTGTACGACCCGTGGCTGGCGCGGAGTTACGGGTTCCTGCTGTCCGTCGTGGCCACCGGGGCGCTGCTCACGCTCGCCCCGCGGTGGAGTGCCGGGCTGCGGCGGCGCGGGGTGCCGCCCAGGCTCGCCGAGGCGCTGGCCGCAGCTGCCGCCGCGCAGGCGCTGTGCGCTCCCGTGGTCACCGTGCTCTCGGCGCGGGTGAGCCTGGTCGCGGTGCCGTGCAACCTGCTCGCGGAATTCGCGATCGCGCCCGCCACCGTGCTGGGCTTCGCGGCACTGGCCACGGCGCCGGTGGGGATGCCCTTGGCCAAGGCCCTGGCGTGGTGCGCGCATTGGCCCGCCGAATGGATCGCGGAGATCGCCCGGACGGGGGCGGCGCTGCCGGGGGCGGGCGTGGACTGGCCGGGCAGCTGGGCGGGCGCGGCGCTGCTCGCGGCCGTGACCCTGCTGGTGCTCCTCGTGGGGCGGCGGCTGCTCGGGCATCCGTGGTGGTGCGGGGTCTGCGGGCTGCTGCTGGCGCTGGCGGTGGTGCAGCCGCCGCCGCTGACCCGGGTGATCACGGGCTGGCCGCCGCCGGGCTGGCGGCTGGTGATGTGTGACGTGGGGCAGGGGGACGCCATGGTGCTCGCGGCGGGTGACGGTGCCGGAGTGGTGGTGGACGCGGGGCCCGATCCGCAGCTCGTCGACCACTGCCTGCGCGCCCTCGGCATCACCAGGATCCCGCTGGTCGTGCTCACCCACTTTCACGCCGATCATGTGGCGGGGCTGCCCGGTGTGCTGCGCGGGCGGACGGTGGGCGCGATCGAGACGACCGGCTTCGAGGAACCCGCGGACCAGGCCGCGTTCGTACGGAGACAGGCGGCTGCCCGGCGGGTGCCCGTGACGAGCGCCGCCGCCGGGGAGCAGCGCCGCGCGGGCGGGCTGTCCTGGCAGGTGGTGTGGCCGCCACCGAGCCCGCCACCGCCGTCGGCGGCCTCTCCACCGGTTTCGCGTCCGCAGACGCTCCCGGACCATCCGGTGCCTGAGGGGCCGAACGACACCAGTGTGGCCATGCTGGTCCGGACGGCGGGGCTGCGGCTGCTGCTCCTCGGGGACCTCGAACCCCCGGCCCAGCGGGCGCTGGCCAGGTCGCCGGCGGCCGAGGCGCTGCGGGGCGTGGACGTGCTGAAGGTCGCCCACCACGGCTCGGCCTACCAGGACCCCGGACTCATAGGCCGGGCGGCACCGCGGCTGGCCCTGATCAGCTGCGGTGCCGGCAACACTTATGGGCATCCGGCGCCCGGCACGGTGGCGGCGCTGCGCGCCGGGGGTGCGACGGTGCTGCGGACGGACCGGGACGGCGCACTGGCGGTCGTTGGAGAGGGCGGAGAGCTCAGGGTGGCGCGAGACTGAGGACATGAACTCAGCACAGGTCGATGCCTATCTCCGCCGCCTCGGGGTCGAGCCCCCGGCGTGGCCCACGGTCGACGCGCTGCGCGAGCTTCATCTGCGGCATCTGCAGACCGTGCCGTTCGAGAACCTCTCCATCCATCTCGGCGAGGAGATCGTGCTGGAGGAGAAGCGGCTACTGGACAAGGTGGTGGGCGCCAGGCGGGGCGGGTTCTGTTACGAACTCAACGGATCCTTCGGGGCGTTGCTCGCCGCGTTGGGGTACGAGGTGGCGCTGCTCGCGGGGCGTGTCTACGGGGACGAGGAGCGGCTGGGGATCCCGTACGACCATCTCGCGCTGCGGGTGCGGACGGTGGACGGGGGCGACTGGCTGGCAGACGTCGGGTTCGGGGCGCACAGCCACCTTCCGCTGGCGTTCCGGGAGCGGGGAGAACAGGAGGACCCGGGGGAACGTTCCGGATCGTGGAGGCGGGGCCGGACGCGGCCGGGGTGCGTGGTGGACACGACACGGTGGAGGCGGCGGACCTGCGTGTGATCCGTGACGGCAGACCGCAGTACCGCTTGGAGGTGCGGCCGCGGGCGCTCGGCGACTTCGTGGCCGGGGCGTGGTGGCACAGCACGTCGTCGGTGTCGCACTTCACGCGGTCGCTGGTCTGTTCGCGGGTCACGGAGGACGGAGGGCGGATCACGCTCAGCGGACGCAAGTTCACGGTGACGGCGGCCGACGGGACGCGGGAGGTGCGGGAGCTGGGGACCGACGAGGAGGTGCTCCGGGTGTACCGCGAGCGGTTCGGGATCGAGCTCGGTGCGGTGCCGGAGGTCCGGGGCACTGGACGGGAAGGCTGATCCCGGACCTGCCGGGGGGCTGATCCCGGACCTGCCGGGAAGGCTGATCCCGGACCCGCCGGGAGGGCTGTTCCGGACCCGCCGGGAAGGCTCATTCGGTCCAGAAGGCGCACGCCGTCCACACATGGTCCACATGGTTCCAGTCGGCGCCACTCGGGAGTAGTCCCATCACATGTGCTGGATTCCCGTGATGTGGTCGCGTGTTGCCTCGAAAGCCTCATCGGTGGTCGAATGCGTCCTCGGTGAACAGTGATCAAACCGCTGACTTCGAGTCGCACGAGGTGTCCAGATGATCGGCCGCTGGCTGGGAAGCCGAACCAACCGGGTGCACCGGACGAGTCCTCTGGCGGCGGTGCCCACACCGCCGAGTGCGGGGGTGCTGAGCTGCCGGGTGCTCGATCCGGTCAACGAGCCGGTCAGACACGCGGAGTTCGCGGTCACCGACGCCATGGGGCGCGCGGTGGTCAGCGGGGGCGCGGATCCGTTCGGGTCGTTCGTGGCGACGGTGCCCGCGGGGGAGTACCGGCTCGCGGTGTCGGCGGAGGGGTACACGCCGTACCGGGCGACCACGCAGGTCGCCGAGAACACACTCGCGTCGCTCGGGGACGTGACCCTGCAGATGGCCCGGCCGCCGGAGCTGCCCGAGCCCGGCGACTGGGAGATCGAGTCGGCGCACTCCTCGCTCGGCTTCACCGCGCGGCACATCGGACTGGCCCGGATCCACGGGCAGTTCAAGTCCTTCGCGGGTGTCATACGGGTCACCGAGCCGCTGGAGCGGTCGGCGATGCATGTGGTGATCGACGCGGCGTCCATCGACACCAACGTGAAGATGCGTGACGACCATCTGCGGTCGGCGGACTTCCTGGACGTCGCGAAGTTCCCGACGCTCGAGTTCTACAGCGACCGGTTCGTGCACAAGGGCGCGAACCGGTGGGCCGTGACGGGGGCGCTGTCGCTGCACGGCGTCACGCGGACGGTGACGCTGGACACGGAGTACCTGGGGCTGGGCAACGGCATGGAGGGCGAGCTGCGGGCGGCCTGCCGGGCCACGACCGAGCTGCACCGGGACGACTTCACCGTGAGCTGGCAGACGATGCTGGCACGGGGCATCGCGGTGGTCGGGCCGAGCATCAGGATCGATCTCGATGTGCAGGTCGTCCGCAAGGGCTGAGCCGGGCGGATCCGGCCGACCGGGCCGCTGCACGGTGTCGGACAATGTCCGGCGTGAGTGATGTGCGACATGTGCTGGTGCTGCCCGACCGTGATGCCGCGGAAGAGGTGGTCGAGGCGCTCGGGGAGAGGTTCGGGGTCGTCGAGGAGCCGCAGCTGGTGCGGGACGCGCTGGCCGGTGAGGACGATGCCGAGGACGCGCAGTGGCTGGTCGTCCTGAGGGACGAGGACGGGCGGCTGGACGCCGCGGAGCTGGACCGGTTCGCCGGGGAGTGGGACGGCTGGCGGGAAGAGCCGTAGTCCGTCCCGGGCGGCTGTCCGTGCACCCGGCCGTCCGCTCACATCTCCGCCCGGACCCGTTGTCAGTGCCGCGTGGGATGCTTGTCGCGATGGCCAGGAAGACTGCGAATGACGACCCTCTCGCCCCGGTGACGCTCGCCGTGGGCCAGGAGGAGCTGCTGCTCGACCGTTCCGTGCAGGAGGTGGTGGCCGCGGCGAAGGCCGCCGACGCCGACACGGACGTACGGGACCTGACCCCGGACCAGTTGCAGCCCGGCACGCTCGCCGAGCTGACGAGTCCGTCGCTCTTCGCGGAGCGCAAGGTCGTGGTCGTGCGCAACGCGCAGGACCTCTCGGCCGACACGGTCAAGGACGTCAAGGCCTATCTCGGGGCGCCCGCCGAGGAGATCACCCTCGTGCTGCTGCACGCCGGAGGGGCCAAGGGCAAGGGGCTGCTCGACGCGGCGCGCAAGGCCGGGGCACGTGAGGTGGCCTGTCCGAAGATGACGAAGCCGGCGGACCGGCTGGCGTTCGTGCGGGGAGAGTTCCGGGGGACGGGGAGGTCCGCCACACCGGAGGCGTGCCAGGCGCTCGTCGACGCGATCGGGAGCGATCTGCGGGAGCTGGCGTCGGCGGTCTCGCAGCTGGTCGCGGATGTCGAGGGGACGATCGACGAGGCGGTCGTCGGGCGGTACTACACCGGCCGGGCCGAGGCGTCGAGCTTCACGGTCGCCGACCGGGCGGTCGAGGGGCGGGCGGCGGAGGCGCTGGAGGCGCTGCGCTGGTCGCTGGCGACCGGGGTGGCGCCGGTGCTGATCACCAGTGCGCTGGCGCAGGGCGTCCGGGCGATCGGGAAGCTGTCCTCGGCGCGCGGAGGCCGGCCGGCCGATCTCGCGCGCGAGCTGGGGATGCCGCCGTGGAAGATCGACCGGGTGCGGCAGCAGATGCGCGGCTGGACCCCGGACGGCGTGTCCGTGGCGCTGCGGGCGGTGGCCGAGGCGGACGCGGGAGTGAAGGGCGGCGGGGACGACCCGGGGTACGCCCTGGAGAAGGCGGTGGTCACCATCGCCCGGGCCGCCCGGTCCAGGGGACGAGGGTAGGGGCCGCCGGCTCGGCCGCCGCTCCCTCAGCGGACGGGCTCGCCGATGCCCAGCAGGTTCCCCTCGCTGTCGCGGAACCAGCCGCCGCGCTCACCCCGGGCGCCCTTGCTCGGGTAGTTTCCCTCGACCTCGGCGATCCCGTCCCGTGTGCGCAGGCCGGGCACGTCGACCTCCTCGAACACCACACCGCGCCGCTTCAGCTCCGCCACGACGGCGTCGATGTCGTCGACCTCCAGTGCCATCTGGGTGAAGGTGCCGGGCGAGGCGCCCGTCGAGCGGAACAGCACGAACTCCCCGCCGCCGCACCGGTAGAGCAGCCCGCCGGGCCGTTCGTCGGCGGGCTCCATGCCGAGTTTCTCGGCGTAGAAGCGCCGCGCCCGGTCCAGGTCCTGAGCGGGAAGCCGGGTCGCCACGCGGGCCCGGGCCAGCACGTTCGTGTCGTCTGAGTCCATGGCTCCACTGTGCCGTGATCGAGTCGCTCTCCTCCTGCTGGAGAGGAGAATCGGGTGTATCAGCCGTACGTCGCCAAGTGACGGAGAGGTGGCGAGGACCATGGCTGAACACCCGCACGCAGCGCTCGTCCGCAAGGGATTCGAAGCCTTCTCGCGCGGTGACATGGACACCCTGCGCGGATTGATCGCGTCGGATGCCACCCACCACGTGCCCGGAGATCACCCTTTGTCGGGCGACTTCAAGGGAGTGAACGCGATCATCGAGATGTACGAGCGGCTCGGCATGGAGACCAAGGGGACGATGAACGCCGAGCTGATCGGCATCTGCGTCGACGGCCGCGGCCATGCGGTCGGGATGACCCGCTTCACGGCCGAGCGCAACGGCAAGCGCCTCGACGACACCGGCTGCATCATCTTCCGGATCGTCGGCGACAAGGTCACGGACCTCGACGAATGCGTCGAGGACATCGACAAGAACAACGCGTTCTGGTCCTGACAGGCCAAGGCCTTGAACAGGCCGAAGGCCGGGTGCCCTCCCATGGGGAACAGGAGAGGCACCCGGCCTTCGAATCAAGCTGCTGGATCCGCGCCCGCGTGGCGAACGCAGGCCGCGCGCGGATCCGAGGGGTGCCGGAAGGGAGCGGATGAGAGGGCCCGCTCGATTCCCTCCGGCGTCACATCAGTGTCAGCCCTTGAGCGCGGCGACCTTCTGAGCCAGCGCCGACTTCTTGTTGGCAGCCTGGTTCTTGTGGATGACGCCCTTCGAGACGGCCTTGTCGAGCTGACGCGCGGCGACGCGCTGGTACTCGTTGGCCTTCTCGACGTCACCCGCGGCAGCAGCCTCACGGGCCTTGCGGATCGCGGTCTTGAGGGAGGACTTGACGGCCTTGTTGCGCAGCCGCGCCTTCTCGTTGGTCTTGATCCGCTTGATCTGGGACTTGATGTTCGCCACGAATGAGCCTTTTCAGGTTCTGGCACGGGACCGCGCGGGACCCGTACCGATGATTTCTTGAGGTAGCGCCTCCTGCTGAGAGGGCATGAGGCACAGCCCCCCACGGTACCAGCGGGCCCATCCACGGCCCAAACCCGTCCATGGTCCCCTTCCGTGGGACCATGGAGGCTACGTATCGATCCGACCCGAGACCGCAGACACTGCGGACGCCTCAAGAATCAGGACCCTGCGTGCCCGCGATCCCTAGCCATGTGCCCGAACCGAGCCGTACCGACCCGGCTCTGATCCGCAACTTCTGCATCATCGCGCACATCGACCACGGCAAGTCCACGCTCGCCGACCGGATGCTCCAGCTGACCGGAGTGGTCGACCAGCGGCAGATGCGCGCCCAGTACCTCGACCGCATGGACATCGAGCGCGAGCGCGGTATCACGATCAAGTCCCAGGCGGTGCGTCTGCCGTGGGCTCCCACCGAGGAGCCAGGCAGCACGCACATCCTCAACATGATCGACACCCCGGGGCACGTCGACTTCACCTACGAGGTCTCGCGGTCGCTCGCGGCCTGCGAGGGCACCGTCCTCCTGGTCGACGCCGCCCAGGGCATCGAGGCCCAGACCCTCGCCAACCTCTACCTGGCGATGGAGAACGACCTCAAGATCATCCCTGTACTGAACAAGATCGACCTCCCGGCCGCCCAGCCGGAGAAGTTCTCCGAGGAGCTCGCCAACCTCGTCGGCTGCGACCCGGACGACGTCCTCAAGGTCTCCGCGAAGACCGGCTTGGGCGTCGACGCGCTGCTCGACAAGGTCGTCGCCGAGGTGCCGGCCCCGGTCGGCGTCGCGGACGCGCCGGCCCGCGCGATGATCTTCGACTCGGTCTACGACTCCTACCGCGGCGTCGTCACGTACGTTCGAGTCGTCGACGGCCAGCTCAACAAGCGTGAGCGCATCCGGATGATGTCCACCAACGCCACGCACGAGCTGCTCGAGATCGGGACGAACTCGCCCGAGATGCTGTCCGCCGACGGCCTCGGTGTCGGCGAGGTGGGCTACATCATCACCGGTGTGAAGGACGTCCGCCAGTCCAAGGTCGGTGACACGATCACCAGCCTGCACAAGGGCGCCACCGAGGCCCTCGGCGGGTACAAGGAACCCAAGCCGATGGTGTTCTCCGGCCTCTACCCCCTCGACGGATCCGACTACCCGGAGCTGCGCGAGGCCCTCGACAAGCTCCAGCTCAACGACGCCGCGCTGGTCTACGAGCCGGAGACCTCCGCGGCCCTCGGCTTCGGATTCCGCGTCGGCTTCCTGGGCCTTCTCCACCTCGACGTCATCCGCGAGCGGCTCGAGCGCGAGTTCGGGCTCGACCTCATCGCCACCGCTCCGAACGTGGTCTACCGCGTGGTCATGGAGGATGGCACCGAACACACGGTGACAAACCCGAGCGAGTTCCCCGAGGGCAAGATCAACGACGTGTACGAGCCGGTCGTGCGCGCCACGCTTCTCGCCCCGAGCGAGTTCATCGGCGCGATCATGGAGCTGTGCCAGACCCGGCGCGGCACGCTGCTCGGTATGGACTACCTCTCCGAGGACCGCGTGGAGATCCGCTACACGCTTCCCCTCGCGGAGATCGTCTTCGACTTCTTCGACCAGCTGAAGTCCAAGACCAAGGGCTACGCCTCGCTCGACTACGAGCCCACCGGCGAGCAGGCCTCCAGCCTCGTCAAGGTCGACATCCTGCTGCACGGCGACAAGGTGGACGCCTTCTCGGCGGTCACGCACAAGGACGCGGCGTACGCGTACGGCGTGCGGCTCGTCGCCAAGCTGCGCGAGCTGATCCCGCGCCAGGCCTTCGAGATCCCCGTCCAGGCGGCCATCGGCTCCCGGGTCATCTCCCGCGAGACCATCCGCGCCATCCGCAAGGACGTCCTCGCCAAGTGCTACGGCGGCGACATCTCCCGTAAGCGGAAGCTGCTGGAGAAGCAGAAGGAGGGCAAGAAGCGGATGAAGATGGTGGGTTCCGTAGAGGTTCCGCAGGAGGCCTTCATCGCCGTCCTGTCCAGCGATGACAGCGCGGGGTCGGGCAAGGGCAAGAAGTAGTCACGGCTTACCGTGGGTTACACCGCAAACCGGGTAGAACAGGGGCTCGCCGTGCGAGAGCACGGCGGGCCCCTGTGCGTACGTGGGGTAGCTGTCTGTACGAAGAGACAGGCCGCGGGCCCTTACGCGGGGGCCGGTCGGCCTTTACTCTGATCCCTGCTCGATAGTTACTCGCGAGTTAAACAAGGCATGTGAACAAGCAACGCATGTGAACAGCAGCGCGCGAGTACCAACCAGCCGCACCTGAGCCAGCCGCCTGACGCGGGCCCCGGAGGATGTCGTGAGCGACACACAGACCCTGATCGAGAACCGTCCGCCGTCGGTGGCGGGCCTGTTCCTGGAGCGCGTGGCGGCCACGCCGGACGCCGAGGCCTATCGGTATCCGGTCCCATCGTCCTCCGGCCAGGGACCGGACGAGTGGAAGTCGCTGAGCTGGGCGCAGGCCGCCGAGCGCGTCTACGCCATCGCGGCGGGACTCATCGAACTGGGCGTGCGGGCCGAGCAGCGCGTCGCGCTCGCCGCGGGCACCCGGATCGAGTGGATCCTCGCCGACCTCGGCATCATGTGCGCCGGTGCCGCGACCACCACGGTCTATCCGCAGACCAACGCCGAGGAGTCCGCCTACATCCTGTCGGACTCCGAGAGCCGGGTGCTGATCGCGGAGAACGTGGAGCAGCTGGCCAAGGCGAAGGGGAAGCGCGCCGAGTTGCCCGAGCTGACCCATGTCGTGGTCGTCGACCCGGCGGGTCTGGCGAACGAGGAGAGCGCCGACTGGATCCTCACCCTCGACGAGCTGGAGAAGCGTGGCGCGGCCCGTCTGGAGAAGGACCCCGACCTGATCAAGGAGCGGGTCGGCGCGATCACGAAGGACCAGCTGGCCACCCTCATCTACACGTCCGGCACCACCGGCCGTCCCAAGGGTGTGCGCCTCCCGCACGACAACTGGTCGTACATGGCGAAGGCGATCGCCGCGACCGGCCTGGTCAGCAGCGAGGACGTGCAGTACCTGTGGCTGCCCCTCGCGCACGTCTTCGGCAAGGTGCTCACCTCCGGCCAGATCGAGGTCGGCCACGTCACCGCCGTGGACGGCCGCGTCGACAAGATCATCGAGAACCTGCCGGTCGTGCAGCCGACGTACATGGCGGCCGTCCCGCGCATCTTCGAGAAGGTCTACAACGGCGTCGCCGCCAAGGCCCGTGCGGGCGGCGGGGCCAAGTACAAGATCTTCCAGTGGGCTGCCGAGGTCGCCCGCGAGTACGCCAAGGTCTCCCAGGACAACTTCCGGCGTACCGGCACGCTGTCCGTGCCCTTCGGCCTCGGCGCCAAGCACAAGGTCGCCGACACGCTGGTGTTCGCCAAGATCCGTGAGGCCTTCGGCGGCAACCTGCGCGCCTGCGTCTCCGGGTCGGCCGCCCTCGCCCCGGAGATCGGGTACTTCTTCTCCGGCGCCGGCATCCACATCCTCGAGGGCTACGGCCTGACCGAGTCCTCGGCGGCGTCCTTCGTGAACCCGGGCGAGGCCTATCGCACCGGTACGGTCGGCAAGCCGCTGCCCGGCACGGAGGTGCGGATCGCCGACGACGGGGAGATCCTGCTGCGCGGGCCCGGGATCATGGAGGGCTACCACGGGCTGCCCGAGAAGACCGCCGAGGTGCTGGAGTCGGACGGCTGGTTCCACACCGGGGACATCGGGGAGCTGTCGGCTGACGGGTACCTGCGGATCACCGACCGCAAGAAGGACCTCATCAAGACCTCGGGCGGCAAGTACATCGCGCCGGCGGAGGTCGAGGGGCAGTTCAAGGCGGTGTGCCCCTACGTGTCCAACATCCTGGTGCACGGGGCCGACCGGAACTTCTGCACGGCGCTGATCGCGCTCGACGAGTTGGCCATCGTGGAGTGGGCGAAGGAGAACGGGCTCGGGGGGAAGTCGTACGCCGAGATCGTGGCCGCGCCGGCGACGGTGGAGATGGTCGACGGGTATGTGAAGCAGCTCAACGAGGGGCTTCAGAAGTGGCAGACCATCAAGAAGTTCCGGTTGCTGCCGCGGGATCTCGATGTGGAGCACGGGGAGATCACGCCGAGTCTGAAGCTGAAGCGGCCGGTTGTGGAGCGGGAGTACAAGCATCTGATCGAGGAGATGTACGAGGGCTCTCGCGAGGCGTAGAGGCGGAGGGGTGACGGGGGCTGTGTGGCGACCTCGGGTCCGTTCGGGTTGTTCGCGCAGTTCCCCGCGCCCCTAGGTATTTGAACCCACTCGGCGTTTGAGGTCCTGGATCTCCTTTCGCAGGCGTTCCACCTCTCTGCCCTTGCGGTAGAGGTCCAGGAAGACGCTGACCTTTGCCCTGAGGACCCAGGGGTCGAAGGGCTTGGTCAGGTAGTCGGCGGCGCCGGTCGCGTAGCCGCGGAAGGCGTAGCCCGAGTCGTCGTCCGCTCCTGTCAGGAAGATGATCGGGACGTCGCGGGTCTGGTCGAGGCGTTTGATGTGGGCGGCCGTCTCGAAGCCGTCCATGCCGGGCATGCGGATGTCGAGCAGGACCAGGGCGATCGGCTGCCGCAGCAGGGCCTTCATCGCCTCCTCGCCCGAACGGGCGCGTACCAGCGGTTCGTTGAGGGAGGCGAGGACGGCCTCCAGGGCGGTCAGGTTGTCCTCCATGTCGTCGACCAGGAGGATTCCGGCGCGGTCGGTGCTCATGGCCGGGCCTCCTCCGCCGGGTCCTCCGCGTTCTCTGCGTTCTCCGGGGACAGTAGTTCGCACACGACCGTCAGCAGCCGGTCGATGTCCACCGGCTTGGGCACGTAGTCGTTGGCGCCGCGGGCGATGGACTTCTCCCGGTCGCCTGGCATCGCCTTGGCGGTCAGCGCCACGATCGGCAGGCCCGTCCAGCGGGGTGCGCGGCGGATGGCGGAGATGGTCTCGTAGCCGTCCATCTCCGGCATCATGATGTCCATCAGGACCAGTTCGACGTCCGCGCTGCGCTCCAGGGTCTCGATGCCCTCGCGGCCGTTCTCCGCGTACAGCACGGTCATGCCGACCCGGCCCAGGACATGGGTGAGGGCGAACACGTTGCGGATGTCGTCGTCGACGATCAGCACCCGCCGCCCGGCCAGGATCCGGCCCGGCCTGCCGGACGTCCACGCCTCCAGCTTCGTCGGCGCGGGCCATGCGTCGTCCGTGTCGTGAGCGGCCGGGTACGGTCCCACCGTCGGCTGGAGCGGCAGGGGCAGGTCGGCGCGCTCCTCCGGGACCGGAACCGGGACCGGCGCCGTGTGGCCGGGGCTGACGACCGGGACGTACAGGGTGAACCTGGAGCCCTTGCCGGGCTCGCTCTCGGCGATGATCCGGCCGCCGAGCAGGCCCGCGATCTCCCGGCTGATCGACAGGCCGAGGCCGGTGCCGCCGTACTTGCGGTTGGTGGTGCCGTCGGCCTGCTGGAACGCCTCGAAGATCACCGGGAGTTTCTCCGGCGCTATGCCGATGCCCGTGTCGGACACGGCGAACGCGATGACGTCGTCGGTGTCCCGGAGATGGCGGTGCTCGGTGTCCTGCACCCGGTCGACCCGCAGCTCGACCTTGCCCGACGCGGTGAACTTGATCGCGTTGGACAGGAGATTGCGCAGGATCTGCTGGAGGCGCTGCTCGTCCGAGAACATCTCGCGCGGTACGTCCTCGCCGACCGCGACCTCGAAGGCGAGCCCCCGGTCGATGGTGAGGGGGCGGAACGTGGCGTGGACGTAGTCGAGGAGCTTGATCAGGGGGAGGCGCTTGGGGCGTACGTCCATCCGGCCCGCCTCGATCTTCGACAGGTCGAGGATGTCGTTGATCAGCTGGAGCAGGTCCGAGCCCGAGCGGTGGATCGTCGTCGCGAACTGCACCTCCTGGTCGGAGAGACGGCCGTCCGGATTGTCGGAGAGCAGCCGGGCCAGGATCAGCAGGGAGTTCAGCGGTGTGCGCAGCTCGTGCGACATGTTCGCCAGGAACTCCGACTTGTACTGCGAGGACGTGGCCAGCAGGGCGGCCTTCTCCTCCAGTTCGGCGTTGGAGCGCTGCAGCTCGCCCTGCTGCTTCTGGAGTTCGTCCGAGCGCTCCTGGAGCTGCATGGCGAGGCGCTGGGACTCGCCGAGCAGGGACTCGGTGCGGGAGTTGGCGATGATCGTGTTGATGGCGACGCCGATGGTGTTGACGAACTGGTCGAAGAAGGCCAGGTGCACATCGGAGAAGCGGGAGAACGAGGCGAGCTCGATGACACCGAGGAGCTTGTCCTCGAAGAGGATCGGGATGATGACGATCGTGGTGGGGGCCGCCTCGCCCAGGCCGCTGTTGATCTTGATGTAGTCGGGCGGGGCGCCCTCCACCAGGATCCGCTTCTTCTCCCGGGCCGCCTGTGCGACCAGGCCGTGCACGGGCAGGCCGCCGGTCTCCACGGTCGCGTCCTGGGCGGCGCCGTAGCCGGCGATGAAGGCCAGGCCCTTGATCGGCACGGTGGTGCGCAGGGCCGCGCCGTCCTCGTCCGGGTCGGCCAGGTAGAACGCGCCGTACTGGGCGTTCACCAGCGGGGTCAGCTCGCGGAGTATCAGGTCGGCGACCTCCATCAGGTCGCGGTGGCCCTGCATCAGGGCGGCCAGGCGGGCCAGATTGGACTCCAGCCAGTCCTTCGCGCGGGTCGTCTCGCGCAGGTTGGCCACCATCAGGTTGATGTTGTCCTTCAGCTCGGCGACCTCGCCGCGCGTCTCGACCGTGATCGAGCGGGACATGTCGCCCTGGGCCACCGCGGAGGCGACCTCGGCGATGGCGCGGACCTGGGTGGTGAGGTTGAGCGCGAGCTCGTTGACGTTCGTCGTCAGGCGCTTCCAGGTGCCGTAGACGCCCTCGACCCGGGCCTGGCCGCCGAGCTGGCCCTCGGAGCCGACCTCGCGGGCCACGCGGGTGACCTCGGAGGCGAAGGAGGACAGGGTGTCGACCATCGTGTTGATCGTGGTCTTCAGCTCCAGGATCTCGCCACGCGCGTCCACGTCGATCTTCCGGGACAGGTCGCCCTGCGCCACGGCCGTAGCCACCTGGGCGATGTTCCGCACCTGGGAGGTGAGGTTGTCGGCCATGTAGTTGACGTTGTCCGTCAGGTCCCGCCAGACGCCGGAGACGCCCAGCACCTGGGCCCGGCCGCCGAGCCGGCCGTCGGTGCCGACCTCGCGGGCCACGCGGGTCACCTCGTCGGCGAAGGCGCGCAGCTGCTCCACCATCGTGTTGACGGTGTCCTTCAGCTCCAGGATCTCGCCGCGGGCGTCGACCGTGATCTTCTTCGACAGGTCGCCGTTGGCGACGGCGGTGGTGACCTGGGCGATGTTGCGGACCTGGGAGGTCAGGTTCAGCGCCATGAAGTTGACGTTGTCGGTGAGGTCCTTCCAGACGCCGGAGACGCCCCGGACCTGTGCCTGGCCGCCGAGGTTGCCTTCCGTGCCGACCTCGCGGGCGACCCTGGTCACTTCGTCGGCGAAGGCGGAGAGCTGGTCGACCATCGTGTTGATCGTGGACTTGAGCTCCAGGATCTCGCCCTTGGCCTCCACCGTGATCTTCTTGCCGAGGTCGCCCTGGGCGACGGCGGTGGAGACGAGGGCGATGTTCCGCACCTGGGAGGTGAGGTTGTCCGCCATGAAGTTGACGTTGTCGGTGAGGTCCTTCCAGACGCCGGAGACGCCCCGGACCTGAGCCCGGCCGCCGAGGTTGCCCTCGGTGCCGACCTCGCGGGCGACGCGGGTGACCTCGTCGGCGAACGCGGAGAGCTGGTCCACCATCGTGTTGATGGTCGACTTGAGCTCCAGGATCTCGCCCTGCGCGGCGACCGTGATCTTCTGGGACAGGTCGCCGTTGGCCACGGCCGTCGTCACCTGGGCGATGTTGCGGACCTGGGAGGTCAGGTTCGACGCCATGAAGTTGACGTTGTCGGTGAGGTCCTTCCAGACGCCGGAGACGCCCCGCACCTGCGCCCGGCCGCCCAACTGGCCTTCGGTGCCGACCTCGCGGGCGACCCTGGTCACTTCGTCGGCGAAGGCGGAGAGCTGGTCGACCATGGTGTTCACGGTCAGCTTCAGCTCCAGCAGCTCGCCGGTCGCCTCCACCGTGACCGTGCGGGTCAGGTCGCCCCGCGCCACCGCCGTCGTCACCGCCGCGATGTCCCGCACCTGGGCCGTCAGCCGGGACGCCATGGTGTTGACCGCCTCGGTGACGTCCCGCCAACTGCCCGACAGGCCCCGCACATTGGCCCGGCCGCCCAGCCGGCCCTCGGTGCCGACCTCGCGCGCGACCCGCGTCACCTCGCCCGTGAACAGGGACAGCTGATCCACCATGGTGTTCACGGCCCGGCCGAGACGGCGCAGGTCGCCGCGTAACTGCCGGGTCCCGTCGTGCAGATCGACCCGCTGGGTCAGATCGCCGCCGGCCACCGCGTCCAGCACCCGCGTGGCGTTCGCCGCCGGGGCGACCAGGGCGTCGAGCAACTGGTTCACGTCGTTGACGCGGGAGGTCCACAGGCCCTGGCCCGGGCTGGCCGAGAGGCGCTCGTCGAGCCGGCCGTGCCGCACCAGCTCCCGTCTGACGCGCTGCGTCTCGGTGGTGAAGTGGATGCTGCGGTCCATGATCTGGTTGAAGACCGCGGTGAGTTCGGCCACCATCCCGTGGCCGGATTCCGGCACCTTGGTGAAATCGCCGTCACGTGCGGCGGTCATAGCGGCGAGCAGTGGACGCAGATCGGATGTACGAATCTGACCGCCTTCGTACCCATCTTCGACCACAGGAGTAGCTGTGTTCTCACTCATGGCGGCCCACTTCGGTAACTCGGCGCTTATGGGCGTGGTCAGTCTGTCACTCTGTCGGCATCGACTGTGGCGTATTCGTACGAACTGCCCGGGGAGCTGTCCATGGGGGCCATTCCGACGCAACGGGAGACCGCCTTCCGTGCCTCGCAGGCGCCTGCACACGGCTCGGAGACGCCTGTGTCCGTTGAGGACGAGCCCGTTTCCGAGGAGTCGGCACCGACTGCCGAGACGCTCACGCCCGACGCGTGCGCGTCGGCCTGCGCGGCGCCCGCACCCATATACGAGGCGCCCGCACGGGAGTGCGCGCGGGCGCACGCAACCCTGTCCGGCAGCTCGCTCGCGCCGGGCACCGCACGCGCCCTCGTGCGCTCGGCGCTCGCCGACTGGACCCGGCTCGGCCTGCCCGGCACCGAGCACCTCACCGACCGCCTCGCCGACGACGCCACACTCGTGGTCAGCGAACTCGTCACCAACGCCGTCGTGCACGCCGGCACGGACGTCGAGCTGGAGTGCCGGCTGGAAGTCGGCGACGGAGGCGACGGCGTGCACGACGGCGGTGACAAGGAGACGGCCGCGCTCGTCGTAGAGGTCTGCGACCACCACCCCTCACGCGCCCCGCGCGGCGGCGAGCCGGAGACACCGCACGACATCCCCGAGTACGGGCGCGGCCTGCGGCTCGTCGGCGCGCTCTCCGAGGCCTGGGGCATCACGTACCGCACGGGCCGGAAGACCGTATGGGCTCGGCTGCCCGCCGGGGGGTGCGCGGCGGGCGAGCAGATCGAGGCGTACGCCGAGGAGCAGGCGCTGGCGCGCGGTCTGCGGGTGGCGGAGATCCTGGCGCCGGAGCCGCGTGAGGGGCGGGAGACCGAGGAGCCGGGGGAGGCCGGGCGGCGGTGGCGTGACCGGCACGACCCGCAGGACTCCCGCGGCTTACGGGACTGGCGTGACTGGAACGACGTACGGGACTGGCGGGACCGTCACGAGGGCGGTGGCGACGGACGCGACGGTGCCTGGCTGGGTCGCGGCGCCCTCTCCTTCCTCGCCGAGGCCTCCGACCTGCTCGCCGGGCAGCTCGACGAGGACCTGGTCGCCGCCCTCGCCGGGCAGCTGATCGTGCCGCGGCTGGCCGACTGGTGCGCGGTGTGGCTGGAGGACGAGGCCACCGGAGGCGGCTGGAGCGGTGGGGCAGGAGGAGGCGGGGCGCGACTGGCCCGGGTCTGGCACGGCAGTGAGAACCGCATCGAGGAGCTGCGCCGGGCCCTGGAGAAGGACCCGCCGCATCCGTCCGACCCGCCCGGGTCCGGGCCCGTCGACTACCCCTGGCCGGGCGAGGCGCTCGGTGAGGCGCCGGGCGAGCCGGGGTCGGCACTCGCGTACCGGCTGGTCGCCGGGGGACGCCCGCTGGGCACCCTGGTCATCGGCCGGTCCGGGGCCGCCGGCTTCCCCGACGAGATCACCGGCCTCGTGGAGGACCTCAGCCGCCGCGTCGCCCTCGCCATCGGCGCCGCCCGCCAGTACGCCCGCCAGGCCACCATCAGCGCCGTGCTCCAGCGCGGACTGCTGCCCGGCGCCGTCGCCGAGATCCCCGGCGTGCGCAGCGCGCTCGTCTACGAGCCGTACGACAAGGGCGGGCCCAGCGGCGACTTCTACGACCTGTTCCCGGCCGGAGACGGCCGCTGGTGCTTCGCCGTCGGCGACGTCCAGGGCAAGGGCCCCGAGGCGGCCGTCGTGATCGGCCTGGCCCGGCCCTGGCTGCGGCTGCTGGCCCGCGAGGGCTACCGGGTCGCCGACGTCCTCGACCGCCTCAACCAGCTGCTGCTCGACGACGCCACGGAGGCCGCCGACGCGGCGGCCCGGGCGCTGGTGGCCGCGGGCGCCCGGCCGACCCCGCCCGGCGACGGCCCCCAGACGCGCTTCCTGTCCCTGCTCTACGGCGAACTGGTCCCCTTCGACGGCGGTGTCCGTTGCACCGTCGCCTCCGCCGGGCACCCGCTCCCGCTGCTGCTCGGCGCGGGCGGCGAGGTCCACGCGACAGCGCGGCCGCAGACCCTCCTGGGCGTCGTCGAGGACGCCACGTACACCAGCGACACCTTCGAGCTGCGGCCCGGCGACACGCTGCTGTGCGTCACCGACGGCGTGACCGAGCGCCGCTCGGGCTCCCGCCAGTTCGACGACGAGGACGGGCTCGCGTCGGCGCTGGCCGGGTGCGCGGGGCTGGACGCCGAGCTGATAGCCGAGCGGATCAAGCGGCTGGTGCACGAGTTCGGGGCGAGGCCGCCGGCCGACGATCTCGCGCTGCTCGTGCTCCAGGCGGACTGAGTGCCCCCGGTGCTGGACAATGGAGGGCATGCCTTCCGCACTTCCCGACGGCGAGCCCGTCCCCGACGACGGCGCGCTGCCCGCCTCCGCGCTCGCCGGGGCCGCCGGCCGTCCGCTCGGGTTCTATCTGCACGTCCCGTACTGCGCGACCCGCTGCGGCTACTGCGACTTCAACACCTACACGGCGACCGAGCTGCGCGGCAGCGGCGGTGTGCTGGCCTCCCGCGACAACTACGCCGAGACGCTGGTCGAGGAGGTCCGCCTGGCACGCAAGGTGCTGGGGGACGATCCGCGGCCCGTTCGTACGGTGTTCGTCGGCGGGGGGACGCCCACGCTGCTGGCCGCCGGTGATCTCGTACGGATGCTGGGCGCGATCCGTGACGAGTTCGGACTGGCGCCGGATGCCGAGATCACGACGGAGGCGAACCCGGAGTCGGTGGATCCGGCGTATCTGGCGGCGCTGCGGGAGGGCGGCTTCAACAGGGTCTCCTTCGGTATGCAGAGCGCGCGGCAGCATGTGCTGAAGGTGCTGGACCGTACGCATACGCCGGGACGGCCGGAGGCATGTGTGGCGGAGGCGCGGGCGGCGGGCTTCGAGCACGTCAATCTGGATCTGATCTACGGCACGCCGGGGGAGAGCGACGACGACTGGCGGGCCACGCTGAGCGCGGCGCTCGGGGCCGGGCCTGATCACGTCAGCGCGTACGCCCTGATCGTGGAGGAGGGCACGCAGCTCGCTCGTCGTATCCGCCGGGGCGAGGTCCCCATGACGGACGACGACGTTCACGCCGACCGCTATCTCATCGCCGAGGATGCGCTGTCCTCGGCGGGCTTCGAGTGGTACGAGGTGTCCAACTGGGCGACCTCGGAGGCCGGGCGGTGTCTGCACAACGAGCTGTACTGGCGGGGGGCCGACTGGTGGGGGGCCGGGCCGGGGGCGCACAGCCATGTGGGGGGCGTCCGGTGGTGGAACGTCAAGCATCCGGGGGCTTATGCGGGGGCGCTGGCGGTGGGGCGGTCGCCTGGGGCCGGGCGTGAGGTGCTGTCGGAGGAGGACCGGCGGGTCGAGCGGATTCTGCTGGAGCTGCGGCTGCGGGAGGGGGTGCCGTTGGCGTTGCTGCGGGAGGAGGGGCTTGCCGCGTCGCGCGGGGCGCTGTCGGAGGGGTTGCTTCAGGAAGGGCCGTATGAGCAGGGGCGTGCGGTGTTGACCCTGCGTGGGCGGTTGCTGGCGGATGGGGTGGTTCGGGATCTCGTGGACTGAGGTGCTCGGGGTCGGTGCTGAGGTCGGGGCGTTGCGCAGCCCGGCGTAGCGGGGTGCGGCCGCGCCCACCCGTGCCGCCCCTAGCGGCACGCATGCCCGCAGCTGGGGCGGCACGTATGCCCGCGGCTGGGGCGGCACGCATGCCCGCGGCTGGGGCGGCGCGCATGTGCGCGGCTAGGCCGTTACGAAGTCGATCAGTTCCTCGACCCTGCCCAGCAGCTCCGGCTCCAGGTCCTTGTAGGAGCGGACCCCCGAGAGGATTCGCTGCCAGGCCGCGCCCGTGTTGGGCGGCCAGCCCAGGGAGCGGCACACGCCCGTCTTCCAGTCCTGGCCGCGCGGGACCCTGGGCCAGGACTGGAAGCCCAGGGACGTCGGCTTCACCGCTTCCCAGATGTCGATGTACGGGTGGCCCACCACCAGGGCGTGCTCACTCGTCACCGACTGCGCGATGCGCCACTCCTTGGAGCCCGGCACGAGGTGGTCCACCAGGACGCCCAACCGCGCGTCCGGGCCGGGTGCGAATTCGGCCACGATCGACGGCAGGTCGTCGACGCCCTCCAGGTACTCCACGACCACGCCCTCGATGCGCAGGTCGTCGCCCCACACCCTCTCGACCAGCTCGGCGTCGTGCCGGCCCTCGACGTAGATGCGGCCGGCGCGGGCGACACGCGCGCGTGCGCCGGGGACGGCCACCGAACCGGAGGCGGTGCGCGTGGGGCGGGCGGGGCCGAACGACGGGCGGACCAGCGTCACCACCCTGCCCTCCAGCAGGAAGCCGCGCGGCTCCATCGGGAACACCCGGTGCTTGCCGAAGCGGTCCTCCAGCGTCACTGTGCCCGCCTCGCAGCGGATCACCGCGCCGCAGAAGCCACTCCCGGCCTCCTCGACCACCAGGCCCGGATCCGCCGGAACCTCGGGCACCGGCTTCGGCTTCTTCCACGGTGGGGTCAGGTCGGCGGAGTACTGGCGCATTCGAATGACGATAGGAGAAGGCGAACGGCGATCACCGCGACACGCCGAAACGCGCGGCCAGCGCGTCCCGCTGGGCCCGGACGAACGCCGCGTCCACCACCGCTCCGTGACCGGGCACGTACAGCGCGTCCTCACCGCCCAGATCCAGCAGCCGGTCCAGCGCGGCCGGCCAGTGCGACGGCACGGCGTCGGGGCCCGCCTGGGGCTCGCCGGACTCCTCGACCAGGTCGCCGCAGAACACCACCTCCGGATCGCCCGGCACCAGCACCACCAGGTCGTGCGCGGTGTGCCCCGGGCCCACGTTCGCCAGCAGCACCTGGCGGCCGCCGCCCAGGTCGAGCGTCCACTCGCCGGAGACCAGATGGCGGGGCGGGACCAGCCGGTCCGCCGACTCCCGCGCGACAGGCGCCGCCAGGCCGTTGCGCACCGCGTCCGCGCGCAGCTCCTCGCGGTCACGCACGCGGGTGAGGACCGAATCCACGCCCACCGCGCCGAACACCTCCGCCTCCGGGAAGGCCGCCGCGCCGAAAACGTGGTCGAAGTGGGGGTGGGTCAGCGCGAGATGCGTCACACGATGACCGGTGAGCGACCGCGCCTGCGAGCGCAACCGCGCGCCCTCGGCCGGGCTGGACCCCGCGTCGATCATGAGGACCGCGCCCTCACCGGCGACCAGTCCCGCCGTGCAGTCCCACACCGGAAGCCGGCACCGGCCCACCCCGGCGGCCACCCGTACCCACCCGAGCTCTTCCCAAGTCACCGTCATACGGCGACGCTAGCGGTGACACCCGTCGCGGGCACGACAGCGCACGACCAGCCTTGCCGGGGGTGCACCCCACCGCCGTACACTGGGCCGGGGAATGCTGGCACTCGCACGCGCAGAGTGCCAGGCCACGACAGGCAGGGCAGCACGGACGACATCTGGAGGTGTGCGCGATGCTCAGTGAACGCAGGCTTCAGGTGCTCCGCGCCATCGTCCAGGACTACGTCGGCACCGAGGAGCCCGTCGGCTCCAAGGCCCTCACCGAGCGGCACAGCCTCGGCGTCTCCCCGGCCACCGTCCGCAACGACATGGCGGCCCTCGAGGACGAGGGATACATCGCCCAGCCGCACACCAGTGCCGGGCGCATCCCCACCGACAAGGGCTACCGGCTGTTCGTGGACAAGCTGGCCGGCGTCAAGCCGATGACCGCGCCGGAGCGGCGCGCGATCCAGAACTTCCTCGAGGGCGCCGTAGACCTCGACGACGTCGTGGCGCGTACGGTACGGCTGCTCGCGCAGCTCACGCGCCAGGTGGCCGTCGTGCAGTACCCGTCGCTGACCCGGTCGACCGTGCGGCATGTGGAGTTGCTCTCCCTCGCGCCCGCGCGTCTGATGCTCGTGCTGATCACGGACACCGGGCGGGTCGAGCAGCGCGTGGTCGACTGCGTGGCGCCCTTCGGCGAGGCATCGCTCGCGGATCTGCGCGCACGGCTCAACAGCCGTGTCGCGAACCGCCGTTTCGCGGATGTGCCGAGTTTGGTGGAGGATCTGCCGGAGGCGTTCGAGCACGAGGACCGGGGTACGGTTTCCATGGTGCTCTCCACGCTTCTGGAGACGCTCGTCGAGGAGAACGAGGAGCGGCTGATGATCGGCGGCACCGCCAATCTCACCCGCTTCGGGCATGACTTTCCCCTGGTGATCCGGCCGGTGCTGGAGGCACTCGAGGAGCAGGTCGTGCTCCTCAAGCTGCTCGGCGAGGCGCAGGATCCGGGCGTGACCGTACGTATCGGTCATGAGAACGCCCACGAAGGACTCAACTCCACGTCCGTCGTGTCGGTCGGCTACGGTTCGGGCGGCGAGGCAGTCGCCAAGCTCGGCGTGGTCGGACCGACCCGCATGGACTACCCGGGAACGATGGGAGCGGTACGCGCAGTGGCACGGTACGTCGGACAGATCCTGGCGGAGTCGTAGTGGCCACGGACTACTACGCCGTACTCGGCGTGCGCCGCGACGCGTCGCAGGAAGAGATCAAGAAGGCCTTCCGGCGGCTCGCACGCGAGCTGCACCCGGACGTCAACCCCGATCCGAAGACCCAGGAGCGGTTCAAGGAGATCAACGCCGCTTACGAGGTGTTGTCGGACCCGCAGAAGAAGCAGGTCTACGACCTCGGCGGCGACCCGCTCTCGCAGGCCGCCGGCGGCGGCGCGGGCGGCTTCGGAGCCGGTGGCTTCGGGAACTTCTCCGACATCATGGACGCGTTCTTCGGCACGGCGTCGCAGCGCGGTCCGCGCTCGCGCACCCGCCGCGGCCAGGACGCCATGATCCGTATCGAGATCGAGCTCGACGAGGCCGCGTTCGGTACGACCAAGGACATCCAGGTCGACACGGCCATCGTCTGCAACACCTGCAGCGGCGAGGGCGCCGCGCCGGGGACGAGCGCGCAGACGTGTGACATGTGCCGCGGCCGCGGTGAGGTGTCGCAGGTCACCCGGTCGTTCCTCGGCCAGGTCATGACGTCCCGGCCCTGCCCGCAGTGCCAGGGCTTCGGGACCGTGGTGCCGACGCCGTGCCCGGAGTGCGCCGGTGACGGCCGCGTCCGCTCCCGGCGGACCCTGACCGTGAAGATCCCCGCGGGTGTCGACAACGGCACGCGCATCCAGCTCGCCGGCGAGGGCGAGGTCGGGCCCGGTGGCGGTCCCGCCGGTGATCTCTACGTCGAGATCCACGAACTCCCGCACTCCACGTTCCAGCGGCGCGGCGACGACCTGCACTGCACGGTGACGATCCCCATGACGGCCGCGTGCCTCGGCACGAAGGTGCCGCTGGAGACGCTGGACGGCATGGAGGAGGTCGACATCCGCCCGGGCACCCAGTCCGGCCAGTCGATCCCGCTGCACGGCCGGGGCATCACGCACCTGCGGGGCGGCGGACGCGGCGACCTCATCGTCCACGTCGAGGTCCAGACGCCGACCAAGCTCGACCCCGAGCAGGAGCGGCTGCTGCGCGAGCTGGCCAAGCTGCGGGGCGAGGAGCGGCCCACGGGGCAGTTCCAGCCCGGGCAACAGGGGCTGTTCTCCCGATTGAAAGACGCGTTCAACGGGCGTTGACGCGGGCTGGTGAACGGCTTCCGGAGGGCCCGTTCCTCTGGTCTATGCCACATGGCAGGCCGGTTTCGGGGTTGTTCGGAGGACGTGACAACATGCGGTCATGTCCTCCGCGCTGACCGATCTCTTCCCGCATCCGATCGTGCAGGCCCCCATGGCGGGTGGCGTCTCCGTACCGCAGCTCGCCGCCGCCGTGTGCGAGGCGGGCGGGCTCGGATTCCTCGCCGCCGGGTACAAGACCGCCGACGGGGTGTACCAGGAGATCAAGCAGCTGCGGAGCCTCACGAGCAGGCCTTTCGGCGTGAACGTCTTCATGCCCCAGCCCGAGTACCCCGGTGCAAGCACCGGCTCCACTGGAGCGGCTGGCGCCGCACTCCCTGCTGCCGCCGCCGTCGACGTCTACGCCCACCAGCTGGCCGGCGAGGCCACCTGGTACGAGGCCGAGCTCGGCGACCCCGACAGCGGTCGCGACGACGGCTACGAGACCAAGCTCGCGGTGCTGCGCGACAACCCCGTGCCGGTGGTGTCGTTCCACTTCGGCGTGCCGAGCCGTGAGGTCATCGACACCCTGCACCGCGTCGGCACCTTCGTCCTGGCCGCCGCGACCACCCCCGACGAGGCCCGGGCCGTGGAGCGGGCGGGCGCGGACGGGGTCATCGCGCAGGGCGTCGAGGCCGGCGGCCACCAGGGCACCCACCGGGACATCCCCGAGCTGGACGGTTCCGGCATCGGGCTGCTGTCGCTGGTCGCCCAGATCCGGGAATCCGTGAGCATCCCGATCGTCGCCGCCGGCGGCATCATGCGCGGCGGCCAGATCGCCGCGGTGCTCGCGGCCGGCGCGAGTGCGGCCCAGCTCGGCACCGCCTTCCTCGCCACGCACGAGTCGGGCGCGAACTCCCTGCACAAGCAGGCGCTGACCAACCCCCTGTTCGTGCGTACGGAGTTGACCCGGGCCTTCTCCGGGCGTCCGGCGCGCGGCCTCGTCAACCGCTTCCTGCGCGAGCACGGGCCGTACGCGCCGCCCGCCTACCCCGAGATCCACCACCTGACCTCGCCGCTGCGCAAGGCCGCCGCCAAGGCGGGGGACGCGCAGGGCATGGCCCTCTGGGCCGGGCAGGGTCACCGGATGGCGCGGGAGCTGCCCGCCGGGCAGCTGGTCGAGGTGCTGGCCGGTGAACTCGCCACGGCGCGCGCGGTGCTGGGCGGCGTTCGATGACCGCGCCGGTGTTCGTGGTCGAGCATCTCGACGCGGGCGGTGGCGGTGGCCGGTACGTCCTCGACGGGCCGGAAGGGAGGCACGCCGTCTCCGTGAAGCGGCTGCGGCCCGGCGAGGACATCGTCCTCACGGACGGGGCCGGCCGCTGGGCGGACTGCGTCGTACTCGACACGGAGGGCAAGGACCGGCTGATCGTCCGGCTGGACTCGGTGACCGAGGAGCCGGTGGAGCAGCCCCGGGTCACCGTCGTCCAGGCGCTGCCCAAGGGCGACCGCGGGGAACTGGCCGTCGAGACGATGACCGAGGTCGGTGTCGACGCGATCGTGCCGTGGGCGGCGGCGCGTTGCATCACGCAGTGGAAGGGCGAGCGAGGGCTGAAGGCGCTGGGCAAGTGGCGGGCGACGGCCCGGGAGGCCGGGAAGCAGTCGCGCCGGGTGCGGTTTCCTGAGGTCGCGGAGGCGGCTTCGACCAAGCAGGTCGCTGCGCTGCTGGCCGGTGCCGACTTCGCCGCCGTGCTCCACGAGAGCGGGGACGAGCCGCTGGCGACCGCCGAACTGCCGTCCTCCGGCGAGATCGTGCTGGTCGTGGGGCCCGAAGGGGGCGTGGCGCCCGAGGAGTTGGCGCAGTTCGAGGAGGCCGGGGCGAAGGCGTACCGGCTGGGGCGCAGTGTGCTGCGCACGTCGACCGCCGGTACGGCTGCCACCGCTGCACTCCTGGCCCGCACCGGCCGGTGGTCCTGAAACCGTACGGGGAGTGTGCGTCGGGACACCCACCCACTGTCCGTTGACGCCCCGACCGCTATGGGCCGTGGTGGCCGTATGCGCTCTACCGCCCCGCCCCCGTCGGTGGCAGGCTGCCTTCCATGGGGGCATCGAGGAGGATCGGGCGGGGCTCGCGCGGCCGGCGGGTCGCGGCCGTGGCGGTGTTCGCGGTGGTCGGTGTGGGTGGTGCTGTCGCCTGCGAACCCGGGGCGGGGATCAGTTCCGCGGCCGTCGCCTATACGACCGACGAAACCGTCACCAAGGAGCTCAACCGGCAGAAGGCGGGCGTGCGTTGGCTGACGTGTACCGCCTCGTACGGGGACTCCGGCAAGGGCGGGAACGCATCGCCCTCGGCGCGTGAGAAGACTGTCGTCACGGTGGACTGTGAAGGGGAGACCAAGGACGGGAAGGACATCACCGTCACCGGCAGGATCACCCACGCCGTGGACGGCGAATGCGTACGCGGGAAGATCACCGCCAAGGTCGACGGCAAGGTGTGGTTCGAGGTCGACGGGCTCGGCAACTGCGACGCCACTCCGTCGCCGGTGGGGGCGGGCCCACGAACGGGCAGCCAGGACCCACTGCCACCGTGACCGTCACACAGACCATCTGGTGCGAGCGGTATCCGGACTGCCGGCCCGTCGAGGGCAAGTGATCCGAAGTCTGTCCGCGCGGCGCCGTCCCTGCATAGGGTGATCGGGTGACTCAGTCCGCATCGCCTGCTTACCTCCGGTTCCCCCACGTGCACGGCGACCTGGTCGCCTTCACCGCCGAGGACGACGTGTGGCTCGCCCCTCTCGACGGCGGCCGGGCCTGGCGGGTCAGCGCCGAAAACGTGCCGGTGACCCACCCTCGTATCTCGCCCGACGGGACGACCGTCGCGTGGACCTCCACCCGCGACGGCGCTCCCGAGGTGCACATCGCCCCGGCCGAGGGCGGACCCGCCAAGCGGCTGACGTACTGGGGCAGTTCGAAGACCCAGGTGCGCGGATGGACGCCGGACGGTGAGGTCCTGGCCATCAGCACCCAGGGGCAGGCGAGCCTGCGCCGTACCTGGGCGCGTGCCGTTCCGCTCGACGGCGGTCCGGCCACCACCTTGCCGTACGGGCCCGTCGGCGACATCGCCTACGGGCCGAGTGTCGTCCTGCTGTCCGCGCCGATGGGGCGCGAGGCCGCCTGGTGGAAGCGGTATCGCGGGGGTACCGCCGGGAAGTTGTGGATCGACCGGGAAGGGGACGGGGAGTTCGTACGGCTGCACGCGGAGCTGGACGGGAACGTCGAGTACCCGCTGTGGGCCGGCGACCGCATCGCGTTCCTGTCCGATCACGAGGGCACCGGCGCGCTGTACTCCTCCCTCGCCGACGGGTCCGATCTGCGGCGTCACACGCCGATCGACGGGTTCTACGCCCGGCACGCCGCGACCGACGGCACCCGGGTCGTCTACTCCAGCGCCGGTGAGCTGTGGGTCCTCGATGATCTGGACGGGGCCGAGCCGCGTCGGCTGGACGTGCGGCTGGGCGGGCAGCGCGTCGATCTTCAGCCGTTTCCGCTGCAGGCCTCCCGGTCGTTCGGGTCGGCGTCCCCGGACCACACCGCGCGCGGCAGTGCCGTCTCCGTACGCGGCTCCGTCCACTGGGTCACCCACCGCGCCGGCCCCGCCCGCGCCCTCGCCGCGACGCCCGGTGTGCGGGCCCGGCAGCCACGCGCCTTCCGCGCCGACGGCGAGGAGTGGGTGGTGTGGGTGACGGACGCCGAGGGTGACGATGCCCTGGAGTTCGCGCCCGCCACCGGGCTCGCCCCGGGAGCGACGCCGCGCCGGCTCGCCGCCGGGCAGCTCGGCCGGGTGCTGGACCTCGCCATGGCGCCCGACGGCAGCCGTGCGGCCGTCGCCTCCCACGACGGGCGCCTGCTGCTCGTCGAGCGGGAGACGGGTGAGGTGCGGGAGGTGGACCGGAGCGAGGACGGTGATGTGTCGGGGCTCGTCTTCTCGCCCGACTCCGCCTGGCTGGCCTGGTCCCACCCCGGCCCGCGGCCCCTGTCCCAGCTGAAGCTCGCCAACACCACCGACCTGTCGGTCACCGAGGCGACCCCGCTGCGCTTCCAGGACTACGCGCCCGCGTTCACGGTGGACGGCAAGCACCTCGCGTTCCTGTCGACCCGCTCCTTCGACCCGGTCTACGACGAGCACGTCTTCGACCTGGCCTTCGTGGAGGGGGCCCGGCCGCATCTCATCACCCTCGCGGCGACCACACCGTCCCCGTTCGGGCCGCAGCGGCACGGCCGGTCCTTCGAGACGCCCGACCGGGAGGAGACCCCCGACAGCGAGGGCACCCCCACCACCCGCATCGACATCGAGGGCCTCGCCGACCGCATCGTGCCCTTCCCGGTCGAGGCCGCCCGCTACTCCAACCTGCGGGCCGCGAAGGACGGCGTCCTGTGGCTGCGCCACCCGGTCTCCGGAGTGCTAGGCGCGTCCCGGGCCACCCCGGACGACCCGGAGCCCAAGTCCGAGCTGGAGCGGTACGACCTCGCCCAGCAGCGCGTCGAGCATCTCGCCGTCGACGCCGATCACTTCGAGGTCAGCGGCGACGGCAAGCGGGTGCTGCTGTGGACCGACGGACGGCTGAAGGTCGTCCCCAGCGACCGGCGCGCCTCGAACGACGACGACAGCGACTCCAACATCACCGTCGACCTCGGCCGCGTACGCCAGTTCGTCGACCCGGCCGCCGAGTGGCGACAGATGTTCGACGAGAACGGCCGCATCATGCGGGACCACTTCTGGCGCCCGGACATGAGCGGCGTCGACTGGTCCGGCGTCCTCGACCGCTACCGCCCGGTCGTGGAGCGCCTCGCCACCCACGACGACCTGGTCGACCTGCTGTGGGAGGTGCAGGGCGAACTCGGCACCTCGCACGCCTACGTCACCCCGCGCGGCGGCTACGGCCGTGGCGCCCGCCAGGGCCTGCTCGGCGCGGACATCTCCCGCCACGAGGACGGCAGTTGGCGCGTCGACCGCATCCTGCCCTCGGAAACCTCCGACCCGGACGCGCGCAGCCCGCTGGCCGCACCCGGTGTCGCCGTACGCCCCGGGGACGCGATCCTCGCGATCGCGGGACAGCCGGTCGACCCCGTCGCAGGACCCGGCCCGCTGCTGATCGGCACGGCGGGCAAGCCGGTGGAGCTGACCATCTCCCCGTCCGGCGGCGGAGACCCCCGGCACGCCGTCGTCGTCCCGGTCGCGGACGAGGAGCCGCTGCGCTACCACGCCTGGGTCGCCGACCGGCGTGCCTACGTCCACGAGAAGTCCGGCGGCCGCCTCGGATACCTGCACGTCCCGGACATGCAGGCGCCCGGCTGGGCCCAGATCCACCGCGACCTGCGCGTCGAGGTCGCCCGCGAGGGCCTGGTCGTCGACGTCCGCGAGAACCGCGGCGGCCACACCTCCCAGCTCGTCATCGAGAAACTCGCCCGGCGCATCGTCGGCTGGGCCGTGCCCCGTGGCATGCGCCCCTACAGCTACCCCGAGGACGCCCCTCGCGGCCCCGTCGTCGCCGTCGCCAACGAGTTCTCCGGCTCCGACGGCGACATCGTCAACGCCGCGATCAAGGCCCTGGGCCTGGGCCCGGTGGTCGGCACCCGCACCTGGGGCGGCGTCATCGGCATCGACAGCCGCTACCGCCTCGTGGACGGCACCCTCGTCACCCAACCCAAGTACGCCTTCTGGCTGGAGGGCTACGAGTGGGGCGTGGAGAACCACGGGGTGGACCCGGACGTGGAGGTCGTGCAGCGCCCGCAGGACCACGTGGCCGGCAGAGACACCCAACTGGATGAAGCAATCCGACTGGCACTGGAGAGCCTGGAGGCCAGTCCGGCCAAGACGCCGCCTGCTGTGCCGACCCTTTGAGGGGCGCGGGGCTGTGTCGATTTGCGGCTCCGCCGCGTGGGCGCGACCAGCCCAAACGCACCCGCACAAGACGACGATACGATGCCCAAGTCCGACCACATTCGGCCAACCCTCGGAGGAGACATGGCAGGGGAGCCCCAGGAAGACTGTCTGTTCTGCAAGATCGTCGCCGGCACCATCCCGGCGACCATCGTGCGACAGACAGACACCACCGTCGCGTTCCGCGACATCAACCCCCAGGCCCCCACCCACGTCCTGATCATCCCCAAGGCGCACTACGAGAACGCCGCCGCCCTCGCCGCAGCCGACCCCGGCCTCACCGCGGACGTGATCCGCGAGGCCCAGGCCGTCGCCGACGAGGAGAAGCTCGACAGCCACCGCCTCGTCTTCAACACCGGCAGCGGCGCCGGCCAGACCGTCTGGCACGTGCACGGCCACGTGCTCGGTGGCCGCGGCCTCGAATGGCCCCCCGGGTAGTGCGCCTTGTCCGTACGTGAACTCGTGGTCCTCGGCACCGCCAGCCAGGTGCCGACCCGGCACCGCAACCACAACGGCTACCTGCTGCGCTGGGACGGCGAGGGCATCCTGTTCGACCCCGGCGAGGGCACCCAGCGTCAGATGCTGCGGGCCGGGGTCGCCGCGCACGACCTGAACCGGATCTGCGTCACGCACTTCCACGGCGATCACAGCCTCGGCCTCGCCGGTGTCATCCAGCGCATCAACCTCGACAAGGTGCCGCACGAGATCACCGCGCACTACCCGCGCTCCGGGCAGCGCTTCTTCGACCGTCTCCGGTACGCCACCGCCTACCGCGAGACCGTCGACATCACGCAGTCACCCGTCTCCGCCGACGGGCCCCTCGCCCGTACGGGCGGCTACACGCTGGACGCCCGGATGCTGTCGCACCCCGTGGAGTCGTACGGGTATCGGATCGTCGAGCCCGACGGCCGCCGGATGCTGCCCGAGCGGCTCGCCGCGCACGGCATCAAGGGCCCGGACGTCGGCCGCATCCAGCGCGAGGGCTCGCTCGGCGGGGTTCCCCTCGACGCCGTCAGTGAGGTGCGGCGCGGGCAGCGGTTCGCGTTCGTCATGGACACCCGGCTGTGCGACGGGGTGTACGCGCTCGCCGAGGGCTGCGACATGCTCGTCATCGAGTCGACCTTCCTCGACGAGGACGAGCAACTCGCCGTGGAGCACGGACATCTGACGGCAGGACAGGCGGCGCGGGTGGCCCGGGACGGTGGGGTGCGGCATCTGGTGCTGACCCACTTCAGTCAGCGGTACACCGATTCGGACGAGTTCGAGCGGCAGGCGCGGGCAGCGGGCTATGAGGGTGAGCTGACCGTGGCGCACGATCTACTGAGAGTGCCGGTTCCGAAGCGTCGGTGAATCAGCCGTACGATGAATTGATGTCCCTCCCCAAAGCCGAACTGCACCTTCACATCGAAGGCACCCTGGAACCGGAACTCGCCTTCGAGCTCGCTGCGCGCAACGGCGTCACGCTGCCGTACGCCGACACGGACGAGCTGCGCGAGGCGTACCGGTTCGAGGATCTGCAGTCCTTCCTGAACCTGTACTACGAACTCATGGCCGTCCTGCGCACCGAGCGTGACTTCGAGGACCTGGCCAACGCCTACCTCGCCCGCGCCGCCGCCCAGGGGGTGCGGCACGCCGAGATCTTCTTCGACCCGCAGGCCCATACCAGCCGGGGTCTTGAGATCGGCACGGTCGTCGAGGGGCTGTGGCGGGCGCTGGGCAGCAGTGAGGCGAACCACGGTGTCTCTACCCGGCTGATCCTGTGCTTCCTGCGCGACGAGTCCGCCGAGTCGGCCCTGGCGACCCTCGACGCGGCGAAGCCGTACCTGGACCGGATCACCGGCGTCGGACTCGACTCGGCCGAGGTCGGGCACCCGCCGGTGAAGTTCCGCGAGGTCTACGAGGCCGCCGCCGCGCTCGGGCTGCGCCGGGTCGCGCACGCCGGCGAGGAGGGGCCGCCGGAGTACATCACCGAGGCGCTGGACATCCTCGGCGTGGAGCGGGTCGACCACGGGCTGCGCTGTGTGGAGGACCCGGCGCTGGTGGAGCGACTGGTGCGGGACCGGGTGCCGCTGACGCTGTGCCCGCTGTCGAACGTCCGGCTGCGGACCGTCGACACCCTCGCCGACCACCCACTGCCCGCCATGCTGGACGCCGGGCTCATGTGCACGGTGAACTCGGACGACCCGGCCTACTTCGGCGGGTACGCCGGTGAGAACTTCGACGCCGTGCGCGCCACCCTCGGCCTGAGCGAGGAGCGGCTGCGGGAGCTCGCCCGCAACTCCTTCCTCGCCTCGTTCCTGGAGGACGACGAGGAACTGCGGGCGCGGTATCTCGCCGAGGTGGAGGCCTACGCGTTCCCGTAGGCCCGCCTGTTTCGTTCATTTCCCGTGGATGTGGTCCACCAGGATGTCGATGACCAGCGGCGTGCGCGGGCCGTAGCCGAGCAGCACGCCGTCCTCGACGTCGACGACACGGCGGTTCATGCCGGCGGGGGTCTGGGCGATGCCTGGGATCTTGACGAGGCCGTCGACGCCGTCGACCGACTCCAGGCCCTTGGACATCATCAGGATGACGTCCGGCTGAGCCTGGGCGAGGGCCTCGGTGGTGATCGGGGTGAAGGGCTTGTCCAGGCCGGCGGCGGTGCCCGCGTCCACCGCGCCCGCGGCCTCGATGAGGGAGTCGGCGCCTGAGCCCTTGCCGCCGATCAAGTAGACGGCCGCGCTGCCGCGCAGGTAGAGGAACGCGACCTTGGGCCTGCTGCCGGCGGGCACGGCGTCCCGGGCGGCGGCGAGGCCGGCGCTCATCCGCCGGTTGAGCGCCTTGCCCGCGTCGGGGACGCCGAGGGCCTCGGCGATACGGGTCGTGCGCGCGGTGACGTCGGACAGCCTCGTCGCCGGGTCGAGGACGACGACGGGGATTCCGGCGTCCCGGATCTGGTCGAGCGCCTCGTCGGGGCCGGTGTCGGTGTCGGCGAGCACCACGGTCGGCCGCAGGGACAGCACACTCTCCGCGCTCACATCGTGCGCCTTGGTGACCTGGGGGAGCTTCTTCGCCTCGGCGAAGGTGGCGGTGATGTCGCGGCCGACGACGCGGTCGCCGAGCCCCAGCGTGAACACGATCTCCGCGACGCCGCCGTTGAGCGGCAGGATGCGGGAGGCGTCCTCGACGGTGACCTTCCGCCCGTCGGACGAGTCGACGGTCACCGGCAGCTTCGGGGTGGGGGTCTTGCCCTTCAGGGGCACGATCGTGTTCTTCGCGAGCTGCTTCTCGGCCGCGGCGGCCCGGGCGCTCGCGGAGGCCGGCGAGGAGTCCGGGCCGCCCGAGGGCGATGAGCCGCCGTCCGAGCCGCAGGCGCCGGTCAGCAGTCCGAGGGTGAGGGCGAGTGCGGCGAAGGTGCGCCTGCGGGCGGGGGGACGGCATCTCGCTGAGTTGAGCATGGCTCTACTTTTCCTCTCTCGCGACGCACAATTGACGGCTAGTTTAGGTTAGGCTCACCTAAATAAAACCTTGGTGGGGGTGTTTCGTGCCATCGTCAACTGGCCTGCGCCACAAGGGAGTTGCCCGATATCGGGGAGCTTGGGGGATCGTGGGAGCTGTCGCGGCCCTGATCGTCCCGGCCGCCGCTCCGGCCGTTGCCGCCGGTGGTTCGGCGACCGGCCCCGAGGGGCAGAAACTCGCCGTTTCCAAGTCCTCCGGCCTGAAAACGGCAGGGGAGACGGTCACCGTCACCGGCTCCGGCTACAACACGGAGAAGGGCATCTACGTCGCCTTCTGCGTGGACAACGGCCCTGGCAGGACTCCCACTCCCTGCGTCGGCGGCGTCGACATGTCCGGCGAGTCCGGTGCTTCTGCCTGGATCTCCTCCGACCCGCCCTCGTACGGGGAAGGACTGGCGAAGCCGTACGGCGGCAGCGGGCACGACGGCACCTTCAGCGTGAAACTCAAGGTGCGCGCCAAGGACGCCAACACCGACTGCACGAAGACCGGCGTGACCTGTGCCGTCATCACGCGCAACGACCACACGCGCGGTGGCGACCAGAGTCAGACGGTCCGGGTGCCGGTGGCCTTCGGTAGCGGTCCGTCCGGGGGTGGCGGTGTGTCGGCCGCGCCGAGCGCGACCGCCGGGACGAGCGCGACCGGCGGGGGTGGCACGGGCGGTTCCGACGGCGGTGGCGGTGGCGGGAGCGGTGACAAGGGCTCCGGCGGCCCGCTGGCCAGTACCGGCTCCGCCGCGCTGTCGCTCGGGCTGGCCGCCGGCGGGCTGGTCGCCGCCGGAACCGGTACCTGGTTCTGGGCACGCGGGCGCCGGGCCGCCGGGCGCGCGGACGTGAGCTGACTCGACTGCCGTCCAGGCACGGCATGTCCCGGAAGGGGATACGAAGATGGCGAAAAGACCCGGCGCCGTCGCCCTGGCCGTCGGTGCCGCCCTGTGTGCGGTGCTGTCGCCGGGCGCGGCGGCCGCGCAGGACGGGGAGGCCCTCCCTCGCGAGGTGTCCGGAGGGTGTGCGAGCTGGGACGCGGACGTGCCCGGCCTCACCGGCAGAGGCATCGCGCTGGCCCCGGGCCGGCCGGCCGTACAGGGGGCGGCCGATCGGTCCTGGTTCCCGGCGACGGGAGGCGGCGCGGATTCCGGAACCGGGGCGGCGGACGTCGAGTTGGGCGGCGTCGCCCGCTTCGAACGGTCCGCCGGGCCGGACGACCCGCTCGTTCTGGGCGGCCTGCGGCTGGAGTTGACCGGCGGCGGGGACGGCGGTGCGCTGCACGTCCGTGCCGTACGTGACGGCCGCGCCCAGGAGGTGACGCTGGCCGAGTTCGCGGCGGGCGGCGCCGAACCCGCCGTCCGTGCGGGCGGGATGACCTGGACCGGCCTGCGGGCGTCCCTCACGGACGAGGGGGCGGGGCTGCTGTCCGACTGGAGCGGGGAACGGTTCGCGTCGGGGGACGCGCTGGGATTGCTGGACGTGACCGCCGGTACCGGGGCCGGGGGCGGTGCTTCCGGTGACGTACCGCCGTCGCCGACCCCCACGGCCTCGGGTGCGCCCACGCCCGAACCTCGGCGGGAGCCCTCGAGCGCCCCCGTGGCCTCCGTCGCGCACTCCTCCCTCACCGCCGGCGCAGAGCAGCGGGTCACCGGGGAAGGCTTCGCGCCCGGCGGGGTCGTGCTCGTCACTGTCGACGGCGACACCCGGTACCAGGCGGTGGCCGACGAGGGGGGCCGGGTCACCCGCGCCTTCCCGGTGTACGTCACGGCCGCCGAGGGTGGGCACGCGGTCGAGTTGTCGGCCGTGACCGGGCAACGGGGCTCCGCCGTAGCGCAGTTCACGGTCCATGCCATGAACTGACCCTTGATTATTTAGGTAAGGCTTACCTAATCTTTGCTCGCTGTCGACCAACGAGGTCGACCGACGAGAAAGGGCTCGTACCTCATGAGATCCGCCTTCTCCGCCCGTACCGCCGCCCGCGCCGGTGGGGCCGTCGCCGCCTCCGCCGCCCTCACTCTGGGCCTGGCCGGCTCGGCCTCCGCCGCCACCTCGACCCGCACGATCACCGACGGCGGCACCACGTACAACCTGTCGGTGACCGCCCCGAACACGGCCTCGGCGGCCGGTCAGGTCATCAACGTCACCGGCTCCGGCTTCAACCCGGGCCAGGGCGTCTACGTCGGTCTGTGCGTGGTCTCGGGCGCTCAGGGGGCCGCCAAGCCGACTCCCTGTCTGGGCGGCCAGGACGAGAGCGGCTCCACCGGTGCCTCGCACTGGGTGAACAACACCTTCGGCGGCATGTTCGCCAACAGCTCCAAGTTCGGCACCGGCGGCACCTTCGGCGTGAACATCTTCGTCAAGGCCACCCTCGACAACGGCCAGGTCTGCGGCGACGACGTCACCTGCGCGATCGTGACCCGCGCCGACCACTTCGACAGCGGCGACCGCAAGTACGACGTCCACGTCCCGGTCACCTTCCAGTGACGGCCGACTGACGCACCGCCAGGCCGGGCCCCCGGGCACTCCGGGGCCCGGCCCTCGGCGTCCGTACGGGCCCACCCGACCATGTGAGGAACCGCTCATGCAGCACAGACGCCCGGCGGCGCTGCTCGGCGTCGCCGCCCTGGTGGCCGCCTCGGTCGCCGTGGGCGCCGGCACCGCCGCGCAGGCCGCCGACACCCCCAGGACGGGCCTCGGCAAGAACGGCCAGAAACTCACCGTCTCGGCCTCCGCGAACCTCGACCCGGACGGGGAGACCCTGCGCGTCACCGGCTCCGGCTACGGCACCGCCAAGGGCATCTACGTCGCCGTGTGCAAGGACAACGGCGACAACCGCATCCCCACCCCCTGCCTGGGCGGCGCCGACCAGAGCGGCGGCAGCGGCGCCTCGAAGTGGATCGTCCCCGAGGGCGATGCCAACGAGGGCCCGCTCACCGAGACCTTCGGCGACGGCGGCACCTTCGACGTCGAGATCGAGGCCGAGGCAAAGGACGGCGGTCTCGACTGCGCCCAGGTCCGCTGCTCGGTCGTCACGCGCGTCGATCACCGGGCCGCCGGTGACCGCTCCCAGGACGTCCGGATCCCGATCACCTTCGAGGGCCAGGACCCCGGTGGCGGCGACGGCGACGGCGTGGACGTCCCGGCGGGCACCGTCGGTTACGCGCGCTCCGCCGAGATCACCACCGTCGGCCGGCCCAACGCCCTGCTGCTGCACCCCGATTCCGGGAAGCTGTACGTCGGCTCCGACAACATCCCCGACACGGCGGACGTCAACGAGGCGGGCCTGTACGTACTGAACCCCGGGGACGGCAAGCTGCTCAGCCATGTCGCCCAGGCCCCCGGCTCCACCGGAACGATGCAGCCCCGCGCGGTGCAGCGGATCATCGCCCCGATCGACGGTGACGGGGTCGTCTTCCAGTACCCGGTGCGCGGCATCGGCACCGCCAAGGACGGCGACTCGGCGGCGAAGGGCGTCTGGCCGCCCGGCGGCGCGGTCACCGGGGCCGCTCCGGGCATCGGCGCGGACAGCGTCCTGATCTCTCAGGGCGCCGCCCTGTCCGAGGTGGAGACCGCCACCGGGGCCGTCCGGCGGACCGTCACCCTCGACGGCGGGGGCGACCTCGCGGCCGACACCGCCCGTAAGACCCTCTGGTCCGCCGAGGCCACCGGCGGCAAGCTCCGCCGTGTCGACGCCGGGTCTTTGGCCGTGACTGCCGAGGCCGCCCTGCCCGGGGAGATCCTCGCCTTCGTCGAGGTGGATCCCGAGACCGGCAACGTCTGGGTGGGGACGGGCTCTTCGGTGCTCGTGTACGACAAGGACGCGAAGCTCCTGACGACCCTCAAGGGCGAGGACCGGCCCACCGCGGTCGCCTTCGACAAGACCACGGGTGAGGCCTTCGTTCTCCGTGAGGACTACGGCAGCGCGGAGGACGGCGCGGACAACAACGGCGTCCTGGAGGTGTACGACAGCGTCACCTTCCAGCAGGCTGCCGTGCCCGTCGCCCTGCCCGGCAGCCGGGCGGGCGGCTTCGGCGGCGTGGCCGTGACTCCGGGTGCCGGTTCCGTCTATCTGACCCACCAGGCGGAGAGTTCGGTCCTCCGGTTCGACCGCCGGGTCTCGCCCAAGGTCACCCGGTCCCCGACCGACCAGACCGTGGCCCCGGGCGACAAGGTCACCTTCGTCGCGGCGGCCGAGGGCACTCCGGAACCGTCCGTGCGCTGGCAGGTCAGCACCGACGGCGGCCAGACCTGGTCCGCGATCGAGGGCGCGACGCGCACCTCCTACTCCTTCACGGCGCGGGCGGGGCAGAACGGCTACCGGTACCGCGCCGAGTTCGAGAACACCGCCGGTACCACCCGCACCTCTCCGATCTCCCTGACGGTGAAGGAGGCCGGGGGCGGTCCCGGGGGCGGTGACAGCGGTGAGGACACCGAGCCGTCCGGCACCAGGACCGTGACCGGTCCGAACGGGCAGAAGCTCACCGTCACCCCGGTCAACCATCTCTCCACCGAGGACCAGACCCTCAAGATCACCGGCTCCGGCTACGACGTGAAGAAGGGCGTCTACGTCGCCCTGTGCGTCGACAACGGGGAAGGTGAACTGCCCACCCCCTGCATCGGCGGCGTCGACATGTCCGGCACCTCGCACTCGTCGGCGTGGATCTCCTCCAACCCACCTGACTACGGGCAGGAGCTGGCGATCCCGTACGGCAAGGGCGGCACCTTCGAGGCCGAGCTGACGGTGGACGCCAAGGACGAGTACACCGACTGCTTCAAGGCCACCTGCGTCCTGGCCACCCGCGCCGACCACACCCTCTCCGGCGACCGCTCCCAGGACGTCAAGGTCCCGGTCGCCTTCGTAGGCCAGGACCCGGTGGGCACCGACGGCGGAAACGGTGGGGGACCCGGGGGCGGCACCGGTGGCGGCGGCACGGACGGTGGTACCGCTGCGACGGGCGGCGCGGGCGGCGGCGGTGGTGCCGGTGGCGGCACCGGGACGTCGGCCGCCGGTTCCTCCGGCAGTCTCGCCTCCACCGGCGTCACCGTCCTGACGGTGGCCGCGCTGGCGGCGGCCCTCACGGCGGCGGGCTGGTTCGTGCACCGGCGAGCCCGCACGGGCGGCACTCTCGGCTGACCTACCGGGCTCCGGACCCCGGTGCGGCACCCGCCTGCCGGGGTCCTGCCTTGTCGTAGGCCCGCTGGGTGGGGATGGCCGCGGCCTCCACGGCGATCTCCACGACCGGCTGTTCCGGGGCGCCGATCTCGGGGACCGCGCCGTGGGGCGCGCCCGTGGCGGCGGCGACCAGGGCGGCCGGGTGGCCGCCGCGGCGGCGGATCGCGCCGGGCAGCAGCGGGCGCCCGCCGGTGTGCAGGGCGACGGCGGTCATCGGCACGGCGATGACCAGCAGTCCTGCGGCCAGGATCGCGCCCATGACCGGGAATCCGGCCTGCGCCGACAGCACACTGCCGGTGAGCGGTCCGGCGGCCGTGCCCAGCGAGGACGCCGAGCCGACCAGCACCGCCCAGCGGCCGCGCGGGTCGAGCGAGGCGGCGAGCCCGATCAGATACGACAGCACCACCGGGTACATCGTGTTCCAGGCGATCTCGCCGGCCGCGAAGCTCTTCAGGTCGCTCGAGGAGGCGCTGAGCGCGATACAGCCGGCGATGAGGACCGTGCCCGCCCCGATCGGCACCGCACGACCCAGTCGCGCCCCGAGCACGCCCGCCATCAGGACACCGGTCAGTCCGGCCACCAGCGCCACGGCGAAGACGGCACCGACGGTGGCCTCGCTCAGCCCGGCCTGGTCGAGGCCGATCCGTCCGCTCACGCCCCACAGGGAGTTCTGGGCGAGCGACCAGCACAGCATGGCGGCGGCCAGCACCAGTCCCGAACGGGCGTGCGGCAACCGGGCCTTGTCGTGCCGGGCGGTGGGTGTGGCGGGCACACCGGCCGGGAGACGGCCGGTCAGCGGCCACACGACCAGGGCGGTGAGGGCGATCGCGGCCAGCGGCAGGCCGTGCCCCGGGCCGAGGTGCGGGACCGTCAGATACACGGCACCCGCGAGGGCGGAGACGGTCAGCAGTCCGGCGGTGGAGGCCCGGTGGGGGTCGCGCTGTCCGGCGATGAGGGTGGCGGCGACGGTGGTGGCCGTGCCGGATCCGAAGCCGCCGACCATAGCGCCCGCGACGACGGCGGGGACGGCGGTGGTGAGCGCGGCACCGCCGTAGCCGAACAGGGCCAGGGCGAGCCCGATCCGGGCGAGGGTGCGGGCGCCGATCCGCTCCACCCGTGAGGCCAGGGCGAATCCGGCGGCGGCCGAGCTCAGCAGCAGCGCACTGCCGACGGCGCCGGCCTGGGTGGCGGAGAGCGGAAGACCCGAATCGAGCCTGCCGACGGTGGTCGGCAGCAGATACGGAGCGAGGTACCCGGCCGTGAAAAGGGCGACGAGGGACCAGGGAGTGGTGCGGGGGGCGAACACGGGCGTTCCCAGGGCATGCGAAAGGGCGGAGAAGAGGGGGATTGGGCGACGACCGTCGACGGACAGGAACGCGCGGGCAATTTGTATCAAGCAAGTAGTCGAACGCGTGAACCGAGAAGATGTGATCTGGGACACGTTGCGTTTGGGGCAAGGAGCTCCGGGTAGAAGTGCGCTTTTTGCTCACGCCGGTGGCCCTTCACCGGCGGGTTTCGGCTAACGCCAGTGCACCGATCCGCCGCCCGCCGGAACCGTCGCCTCGGCCTTCACCCGGATCTCCCGCATCACGGCGACGATCCGCTCCTCATGCTCCGGAGTGAGCCGGGCGACCGGCACCGAGCAGCTGATCGCGTCCAGCGCGGGGGAGTCGTAGCGCAGGGCGAACCCGAAGCCGACGATCCCGCTCACGCCCTCCTCCCGGTCCACGGAGTGGCCACGGGCCCGGACTCGCGCGAGATCGGCCGCCAGGGACTCCCGGCTCGTGTGCGAGCTGGGGGTCAGCGCCTCGTACGGCCCCTCGGGCAGCTCCTCGTCCGGGCGTTCCGCCAGCAGCGCTTTACCCAGGGCCCCGACGTGCGCGGGCAGCCGGCGCCCCACCCGGCTGATCGTGCGCAGGTACTCGTGCGACTCCCGCGTCGCCAGATAGGCCACGTCCCGGCCGTCCAGGCGCCCCATGTGGATGGTCTCGCCGAGCGCCTCGGACGCCTCGTCGAGACAGGGCCGTACGGCCCGGACCCGGGGGTCGGAGTCGAGGTAGCTCGTGCCGGTGAGCAGGGCGTGGATGCCGATGCCGTACAGGGAGCCGGTGACGTCGGTGCGGACCCAGCCGCGTGAGATCAGGGTCTGGAGCAGCGCGTACATCGAGCTGCGCGGCACGCCGAGTTCGTCGGCCAGCTCCTGCAGCCGGGCCGGGCGGTCGCCGCGTGCCGCGAGGAGTTCCAGCAGCTCGACCGTGCGCGCCGCGGACTTCACTTCGCGGACGCCTCCGGTGTCTGAGCGGACGCCCCCTGTGTCTGACATGAGCCGATGGTAATCGGGTGGCCTCGGGCGGTTGACGTTCGCGTATCCAACCGTCATTCTCATATATAGATGACGTCTACATAAGGAGATGCCGTGAGTGCTGGCGCTGGACCGGAAGCGGTCGCGCAGCGGCTGCGGGACGGCATGGCCGGTGGCGTGCTGTCGTTCCCGCTGACCAGCTTCCGCGACGACGGCACCCTCGACCCGGACGGCTTCCGCTCCTACGTCGCGGAGCGGCTCGCCGCCTCGCCCGGCGCCGTCTTCCCCGCCTGCGGCACCGGCGAGTTCTTCTCCTTGGATGAGGACGAGTACCGGCAGGTCGTCACCCTCACCGTCGAGGAGGCGGCGGGCCGCGTCCCCGTCGTGGCCGGCATCGGATACGGCTGGGCGCAGGCCGTCCGGTTCGCGCGCATCGCCGAGGACGCCGGCGCCGACGCGCTCCTCGTGCTGCCGCACTACCTGGTCGCCGCCCCGCAGGACGGCCTGGTCGCCCAGCTCGAACAGATCGCCGCCCGCACCCGGCTGCCGCTGATCGCCTACCAGCGCGGCCAGGTCGCCTTCACCGCCGAGTCGCTCAAGCGCGTCGCGGCCCTGCCGAACGTCATCGGCCTCAAGGACGGCCACAGCGACCTCGACCGGCTGCAGCGCCTCACGCTCGCCGCCCCCGAGGACTTCCTGTTCTTCAACGGCGCC
The DNA here is from genome assembly GCF_050937045.1 of Streptomyces sp. CA-179760. NCBI lineage: Bacteria > Bacillati > Actinomycetota > Actinomycetes > Kitasatosporales > Streptomycetaceae > Streptomyces > Streptomyces sp. CA-179760. The sequence goes on along the minus strand of NZ_JBNJLZ010000001.1, from coordinate 3,179,700 downwards.
GCCACCGCCGAGATCCAGGCCCGCGCCTACGCCACCGTCGGCGTCCCCGCCTACTCCTCCGCCGTGCACGCCTTCGCCCCCGAGATCGCCGGCGCCTTCTTCGCCGCCCTGCGCGACGGCGACCACGGCACGGTCGACAAGCTGCTGCGCGACTTCTACGTCCCCCTCGTCGAACTGCGCGACCGCGTCCCCGGGTACGCCGTGTCGCTGGTGAAGGCGGCGGCCCGGCTGCGCGGCCACCCGGTCGGGCCGGTCCGCGCCCCGCTCACCGACCCCTCCGACCGCGACCTCGCCGAGCTCTCCTCCCTGCTGAGCGCCGGCCTCGACCTCGTAGGAGCCACCCTGTGAACCTCGCCATCACGGACGTACGGCTGACGCCGATCCTGGTCGCGGACCCGCCGCTGCTGAACACGCAGGGCGTGCACCAGCCGTACACGCCCCGGCTGATCGTCGAGGTCGTCACGGCCGACGGGGTCACGGGCGTGGGGGAGACCTACGGCGACGCCAAGTACCTGGAGCTGGCCCGCCCCTTCGCCGAGCGGCTGAAGGGGCACCAGGTCAGCGATCTGAACGGCCTGTTCACACTCGCGGACCAGGTCGCCGTGGACCGCTCCCGGGTCGAGAACGCCGTCGACGTCGGCGGGCTGCGCGGCGTCCAGACCGCCGACAAACTGCGGCTGTCCGTCGTCTCCGGCTTCGAGGTCGCCTGTCTCGACGCCCTCGGCAAGGCCCTCGGGCTGCCCGTGCACGCGCTGCTCGGCGGCAAGGTGCGCGACGCCGTCGAGTACAGCGCCTACCTGTTCTACAAGTGGGCCGACCACCCGGAGGGCGTCCCGGCCGAGAAGGACGACTGGGGCGCCGCCGTCGACCCGGCGGGTGTGGTGGAACAGGCCCGGCGGTTCAAGGAGCGCTACGGCTTCACCTCCTTCAAGCTCAAGGGCGGCGTCTTCCCGCCCGACGAGGAGATCGCCGCCGTACGGGCGCTCGCCGAGGCCTTCCCGGGGCATCCGCTGCGGCTCGACCCCAACGGCGCCTGGTCCGTCGAGACGTCGGTCAGGGTGGCACGGGAGCTCGGGGAGGTCCTGGAGTACCTGGAGGACCCCGCGCTCGGCACGCCCGCCATGGCCGAGGTCGCCGAGCGGACCGGTGTGCCGCTCGCCACCAACATGTGCGTGACGACCTTCGCCGAGATCAAGGAGGCGTTCACGCGGGGAGCCGTGCAGGTCGTCCTCTCCGACCACCACTACTGGGGCGGACTGCGCAACACCCAGCAGCTCGCCGCCGTCTGCCGCACCTTCGGCGTCGGGGTGTCGATGCACTCCAACACCCACCTGGGCATCTCGCTCGCCGCGATGACCCATGTGGCGGCCACCGTCCCCGACCTTCACCACGCCTGCGACTCCCACTACCCCTGGCAGTCGGAGGACGTCCTCACCGAGCGGCTGACCTTCGAGGGCGGCAAGGTCGCGGTGCCTGACGCGCCCGGCCTCGGCGTGGAGCTCGACCGAGAGCGCCTCGCCGAACTGCACCGGCGCTGGCTGGACGACGACGGCGCGCTGCGGGACCGCGACGACGCGTCGGCCATGCGGATCGCCGACCCGGAGTGGGTGACGCCCTCGATGCCCCGCTGGTAGGACATGACGGAGTGATCGGCGTCACGTTGTCGGTGGTGTGGTGCAGACTGGCCTGATCCGCACCACGTCAGGGAGCGCACCGTGATCGCGTCCACCGCCCCGGCCGGAAAGGGCCCGAGAAAGGGATCGCACCGCCAGACCCAGGTCGATCCCCTCGCCCCGCTGCGCATGCCGGACGACCCGCCCTGGGACGTCTATCTCACCGGCACCGTCTTCCTCGACATCATCTTCACCGGGCTCGACTCCGCCCCGGTGCGCGGGACCGAGTCCTGGGCACGCGGGATGGGGTCGAGCCCCGGCGGCGTCGCCAACATGGCCACCGCGTTGGCCCGCCTCGGCCTGCGCACGTCCCTCGCGGCGGCCTTCGGCGACGACCACTACGGCGACTACTGCTGGGACGCCCTGGAGCACGGCGAGGGCATCGACCTCTCCCCGTCGCGGACGGTGCCCGGCTGGCACTCCCCGGTGACCGTCTCCATGGCGTACGAGGGGGAGCGCACGATGGTCTCGCACGGCCATGAGCCGCCCCCGGAGGAACCGGCCCCCGAGTGCCCGCCCCGCGCCCGTGCCGCCGTCGCCTCCCTCGCACCGGGCGTGAGCGCGCCCTGGATCGCCCAGGCCGCGAGCAAGGGCACCCGGGTCTTCGGCGACGTCGGCTGGGACGACACCGGCGCGTGGGACCTGGCGGCACTGCCCGACCTGCGGCACTGCGAGGCCTTCCTGCCGAACGCGCAGGAGGCGATGCGCTACACGGGCGCCGACTGCCCCCGGGCCGCGGCGCACGCCCTGACCGAGTACGTGCCGCTCGCGGTGGTCACGCTCGGGGCGGACGGGGCGTACGCGGTGGACCGGCGCACCGGGGAGACGGCGGAGGTACCGGCCATCGAGGTCGAGGCCCTCGACCCGACAGGGGCCGGGGACGTCTTCGTCGCCGGGTTCGTGACCGGGACGCTGGCGGACTGGCCGCTCGCGGACCGGCTGGCCTTCGCCGGGTTGACCGCGGCGCTGTCGGTGCAGGAGTTCGGCGGGTCGTTGTCGGCGCCGGGGTGGTCGGAGATCGCGGGGTGGTGGCGGAAGGTGCAGTCGGTCCAGGGACAGTCGGCGACGGCGTTGCGGCGGTACGGGTTCTTGGCGGGGCTTGTGCCGGAGAAGCTCGTGCGGCCCTGGCCGTTGCGGAGGGCCGTCCCTACGATCGGGTTCCGCCGCTCGGCGTGACGTCCAGGCCTGCTCGGGGCTCCGGGGCAAGGGAAACCGTCGCCTCGGTTTCCAACCCCACCCCTAAAAGCCCTACGGCGTTGTCAGTGCTCCGTCGTACCCTTGGAATCGCGAGGCCGCCCTCAGCTACGCGGCCGTGACGAGGAGGAACCGCAGGCCTTAAGCGCCGGCCCATGACTCAGACACCCACAGCTCACACCCCCGCGCAGGAGCGGGCGAGAGCGCAGTTCACCGTCCCCGCCCAGCACCCCATGGTGACCGTGCTGGGGTCCGGCGACAGCCTCCTGCGCGTGATCGAAAAGGCCTTCCCGGCGGCCGACATCCACGTCCGGGGCAACGAGATCAGCGCGGTCGGCGACCCAGCGGACGTCGCCCTCATTTCGCGCGTGTTCGACGAGATGATGCTCGTGCTCCGCACCGGGCAGCCGATGACGGAGGACGCAGTGGAACGCTCGATCGCCATGCTCAAGGCGAGCGAGAACGGGGAGAGCGACGGCCAGGAGACCCCGGCCGAGGTGCTCACGCAGAACATCCTGTCCTCGCGGGGCCGCACGATCCGCCCCAAGACGCTCAACCAGAAGCGCTACGTGGACGCGATCGACAAACACACGATCGTCTTCGGCATCGGCCCCGCCGGCACCGGCAAGACCTACCTGGCCATGGCCAAGGCCGTCCAGGCCCTGCAGTCCAAGCAGGTCAACCGCATCATCCTGACCCGCCCGGCGGTCGAGGCCGGCGAACGCCTCGGCTTCCTCCCGGGCACGCTCTACGAGAAGATCGACCCGTACCTGCGCCCGCTCTACGACGCGCTGCACGACATGCTCGACCCGGACTCGATCCCGCGGCTGATGGCGGCGGGGACCATCGAGGTCGCGCCGCTGGCGTACATGAGGGGCCGTACGCTCAATGACGCCTTCATCATCCTGGACGAGGCCCAGAACACGAGCCCCGAGCAGATGAAGATGTTCCTCACCCGCCTCGGCTTCGAGTCGAAGATCGTGATCACAGGAGACGTGACGCAGGTCGACCTCCCGAACGGCACCAAGAGCGGTCTGCGGCAGGTGCAGGAGATCCTGGAGGGTCTGGACGACGTCCACTTCTCCCGGCTGTCGTCGCAGGACGTGGTCCGGCACAAGCTGGTGGGCCGTATCGTCGACGCGTACGAGCAGTACGACACCGAGCACGGCACCCAGAACGGCTCGCACAAGAGCCGCGGCAAGTCCGCGCCCAAGGGGAAGTAGACAAGCACCACACCATGTCGATCGACGTCAACAACGAGTCCGGCACCGAGGTCGACGAGCAGGCGATCCTCGACATCGCCCGCTACGCGCTCGCTCGGATGCGCATCCACCCGCTCTCCGAGCTCTCGGTGATCGTCGTGGACGCCGACGCCATGGAGCAGCTCCACATCCAGTGGATGGACCTCCCCGGCCCCACGGATGTCATGTCCTTCCCGATGGACGAGCTGCGCCCGCCGTCCAAGGACGAGGACGAGCCGCCGCAGGGGCTGCTCGGCGACATCGTGCTCTGCCCGGAGGTCGCCACCAAGCAGGGCGCCGAGGCCGACACGCAGCACTCCATGGACGAGGAGCTCCAACTGCTCACCGTCCACGGGGTGCTGCACCTGCTGGGCTATGACCACGAGGAACCGGACGAGAAGGCCGAGATGTTCGGCCTCCAGGCGGCCATCGTGGACGGCTGGCGCTCGGAGCGGGGCCTCACCGGCCCGTCCCCCGCGCCGACGGTCTCGTAGAGCCGCCGATGAATCCGCAACTCGCCCTGGGCGCGGTCGCCCTGGTCGTCGTGGCCTGGCTCGCCGCCTGCGCGGAGGCGGGCCTCGCACGCGTCTCCAGCTTCCGCGCCGAGGAGGCCGTACGCGTCGGCAGGCGCGGCAGCGCCAAGCTCTCCCAGGTCGCCGCCGACCCGACCCGCTATCTGAACGTGGCGCTGCTGGTGCGCGTCGCCTGCGAGATGGCCGCCGCCGCGCTGATCACCTACGGCTGCCTCCAGGAGTTCGACGGCACCACCGAGGCCCTCCTGGTCGCCATCGCGGTCATGGTCCTCGTGTCGTACGTCGCCGTGGGGGTGTCCCCGCGCACCATCGGCCGCCAGCACCCGCTGAACACGGCGACGCTCTCGGCGTACGTCCTGGTGCCGCTGGCCCGGATCATGGGCCCGATCCCCTCGCTGCTCATCCTCATCGGCAACGCGCTCACCCCCGGCAAGGGCTTCCGCCGCGGTCCCTTCGCCTCCGAGGCGGAGCTGCGCGCGCTGGTCGACCTCGCCGAGAAGGAGTCCCTCATCGAGGACGAGGAGCGCCGCATGGTGCACTCGGTCTTCGAGCTGGGCGACACCCTCGTCCGCGAGGTCATGGTCCCGCGCACGGACCTGGTGGTCATCGAGCGTTTCAAGACCATCCGCCAGGCCCTCACCCTCGCCCTGCGTTCCGGCTTCTCCCGCATCCCGGTGACCGGCGAGAGCGAGGACGACATCGTCGGGATCGTGTATCTGAAGGACCTGGTCAGAAAGACGCACATCAGCCGCGACGCCGAGTCCGAGCAGGTGTCCACGGCGATGCGCCCGGCGTTCTTCGTGCCCGACACCAAGAACGCGGGCGACCTGCTGCGCGAGATGCAGAAGGAGCGCAACCACGTCGCGGTCGCCGTCGACGAGTACGGCGGCACCGCCGGCATCGTCACCATCGAGGACATCCTCGAGGAGATCGTCGGCGAGATCACCGACGAGTACGACCGCGAACTGCCGCCGGTGGAGGACCTCGGCAAGGACCGCTTCCGGGTCACGGCCCGGCTCGACATCGGCGACCTGGGCGACCTGTACGGCCTGGAGGAGTTCGACGACGAGGACGTCGAGACGGTCGGGGGTCTGCTGGCGAAGGCGCTGGGCCGGGTCCCCATCGCGGGCGCGTCGTCCGTCGTCGCCCTGCCCGACGGCCGGGAACTGCGCCTGACGGCGGAGGCCGCGGCCGGCCGGCGCAACAAGATCGTGACGGTGCTCGCGGAGCCGGTGGAGCCCGCGGACGCCGCCCAGGAGGAGAAGCCGGAATGACCCCGCAGGAGCTGCGCGCGTTCTGCCTGTCCTTCAACGCGGCGGTGGAGGACTTCCCCTTCAGCCCGGAGATCTCGGTCTTCAAGATCCAGGGCAAGCTGTTCGCCCTGTCGCATCTCGACGAGCGGCCCCTGAAGGTCAACCTCAAGTGCGACCCGGACGACGCGATCCGGCTGCGCGGCGAGCACGAGGGCCTCGTCGTCCCCGGCTGGCACATGAACAAGCGGCACTGGAACACGGTCACGGCCGACGGAGACCTCCCGGACCAGCTGGTCCGGGAGCTCGTCGAGGACTCCTACGATCTCGTGGTCGCGGGCCTGCCGCGGGCGGACCGCCTCCGCCTCGACCGGCCCTGAGACCGGGCCGGGGCAGTCGCTACGTATGCTCGGATCATGACCGACAGCAGCGCGCTCGACCCCGAGGACCGCAAGATCGTCACCTTGGCCCGTTCCGCGCGGGCCCGCAACGGTGTGCCCGAGGGGGCGGCCGTACGGGACGAGACCGGACGTACGTATGTCGCGGGGACCGTGGCCCTCGACTCCCTGAAGCTCAGTGCCCTGCGGACGGCGGTGGCGATGGCGGTGGCCTCGGGGGCGAGGTCGCTGGAGGCGGCGGCGGTGGTGACGGAAGCGGAGTCGCCCACTGCCGAGGACCGGGCGGCGGTACGGGATCTCGGCGGGGCGGAGACGCCGGTGTTGGTGGCCGGGCCCGACGGTACGGTCAGGGCCACCGTGACCGCCGGCTGACGTGTTGGCCGAAATTCGCTGTAACCGGCGGTAATTAGGCCAGTTTTCAACCTTGCCGCCGCCTGCCCCACACGCATCAATGGAACCGTCAGTTCCGACGGACCGTCAGGTTCGACTCTCGGCAGTGTGTCCGCATCCATGTGCCGAGCGGTCCACCCCCCCCACGGAAACGGAGCCGGAATCCCATGAGATGCAAGCGAATCGGAGCAGGTGCGGCACTGGCGGCCGGGGCCCTCGCGGTCAGCGGGCTCGCCTTCGCCCCCGCCGCTCTCGCCGTGACCCCCCAGACGGCAACGATCAGCGCGGACTGCGGCACCTTCGGCAGTGGCGAGGCCACGCTCACGGCCACGCAGAACGGCACCGCCGCCACCCTCACCGTCAAGTCCTCGGCGATCACCGCGCCGATCGCCCTGGGCGCGGACTCGATCGCGTCCTCGCTCACCCTGGTGAAGTCCGGCGGCGGCACCGTCGCCTTCACCGGCACGGAGAACCCGGCGATGGCCGCCGGCGCCCCCGTCGAGGTCGGCCCCCTCAGCGGCACCGTGGCCTCCGGCGACAGCCTGGAGGCCTTCGGCGGCTCGCTGAAGATGACCGTCTTCGGCATCACCATCACCTGCACGGCGACCGGGCCGCAGTCGCCGGGCCCGTTCGTGTTCGACTGAGACCGAAGCGACGCGGCCCCGGTGTCAGAGCGCGTCGGGGCCGCGCTCGCCCGTCCGCACCCGCACGACGGTGTCGACGGGCAGCGCCCACACCTTCCCGTCGCCGATCTTGCCGGTGTGCGCGGCCCTGACGACCGCGTCGATGACGGCCTCGGCGTCCGCGTCCTCGACGACGACCTCGATACGGACCTTCGGCACCAGGTCGACCTGGTACTCGGCGCCGCGGTACACCTCGGTGTGGCCGCGCTGCCGGCCGTAGCCGCTGGCCTCGGTCACGGTCAGGCCGTGCACGCCGAGTTCCTGCAGGGCGTTCTTGACCTCGTCGAGGCGGTACGGCTTGACGATCGCGGTGATGAGCTTCATGCCTGGGGGGTGACCTTCTGGGCGTGGGGGACGACGGAGGAGGAGACCGGGGCGCCGTGGCCCAGGACCCCGTGATCGTAGGCCGTCTCGGCGTGCACCGTAAGGTCCAGGCCGGTCTGCTCCTGCTCCTCGCTCGCGCGAAAGCCCATGGTGACGTCGATCAGCTTGCCGATGCCGTACGTCACGGCGAACGCGTACACCGCCACCACGACCACGGCCAGCAGCTGCTTGCCGAGCTGGGCGAGGCCGCCGCCGTAGAGGAGGCCCTCGGCGCCGCCGGTCATCGAGTCGACGGCGAAGACGCCGATGAGGAGCGTGCCGATGACACCGCCGACCAGGTGGACTCCGACGACGTCGAGGGAGTCGTCGTAGTTCAGCTTGAACTTCCAGCCGACGGCGTAGGAGCAGACGGCACCGGCGGTGAGGCCGACGACCAGGGCGCCGAGCAGGGAGACCGAGCCGCAGGACGGGGTGATGGCGACCAGGCCCGCGACCGCGCCGGACGCGGCGCCCAGGGTGGTGGGGTGGCCGCGCTTCTGCTCGACGAAGAGCCAGCCGAGCAGGCCGGTGCAGCCCGCGGCGAGGGTGTTGAGGAACGCGGCGGCCGCGAGGCCGTTGGCGCCGAGGGCGGAGCCGGCGTTGAAGCCGAACCAGCCGAACCAGAGCAGACCGGCGCCCAGCATCACCATGGGCAGGTTGTGCGGGCGCATGGAGTCCTTCTTGAAGCCCAGCCGCGGGCCCAGGACCAGGCACAACGCCAGTCCCGAGGCACCGGAGACGATCTCGACGGGCAGACCGCCGGCGAAGTCGAGGGCGCCGAGCTTCTCCAGGATCCAGCCACCCGGGCCCCACACCCAGTGCGCGACCGGAACGTATACGAGCAGCGCCCACACCGGTACGAAGACCAGCCAGGCCCCGAACTTCGCCCGGTCGGCGACCGCACCGCTGACCAGCGCGGCCGTGATGATCGCGAAGGTGAGCTGGAAGGTGGCGAAGAGGAGTGTGGGCACCGTCCCCTGGACGCTGTCCGGGCCGAGGCCGCTCATGCCGATGTGGTCGAGGCCGCCGATGAGACCCCCCGCGGCGTCCTCGCCGAAAGTGAGGGAGAATCCGGCCGCCAGCCACACCACCGTCACCAGGGCGATCGACACGAAGCTCATCATCAGCATGTTGAGCACGCTCTTCGTGCGGACCATGCCGCCGTAGAAGAGGGCCAGGCCGGGAGTCATCAGCAGGACGAGGGCGGTGGCGGCGAGCAGCCAGGCGGTGTCGCCGGTATCGGCGCTTGCGGCGGCCAAGGACACGGTGTCTCCAACGGGGTGGGGCTCCGGGGGCTCGTCAGAGGTTCACCGCCGTCCGTTTCCGGTTGCGTACGGGTGTGTTTCCATGACGTTTCGTTGCGTGAGGGTTTCCGGGAGCTCACGAGTCGGCCGGTGTTCGGGCGCCTGTGCGGCGGGGCTCTGTGGATCAGGGAGAATGGGCGCCATGAGCGTTCGTACCCAGTCATCCGAAGAGTCGGCCGAAGCTGTCCACAGGGCCGGCTTCGCCTGCTTCGTGGGCCGTCCCAACGCGGGCAAGTCCACCCTCACGAATGCTCTGGTCGGCCAGAAGGTGGCGATCACGGCGAACCAGCCGCAGACGACGCGGCACACCGTGCGGGGCATCGTGCACCGCCCGGACGCGCAGTTGATCCTGGTCGACACCCCGGGGCTGCACAAGCCGCGCACACTGCTGGGCGAGCGGCTGAACGACATCGTGCGCACGACGTGGGCCGAGGTGGACGTGATCGGCTTCTGTCTGCCGGCGAACGAGAAGCTCGGCCCCGGCGACCGCTTCATCGCGAAGGAACTGGCGTCCATCAAGAAGACGCCGAAGATCGCGATCGTCACGAAGACCGACCTGGTGGACAGCAAGACGCTCGCCGAGCAGCTCATCGCGATCGACCAGCTCGGCAAGGAGCTCGGCTTCGAGTGGGCGGAGATCGTCCCGGTGTCGGCGGTCGGCGATCAGCAGGTGAGCCTGCTGGCCGACCTGATCGTCCCCCTCCTGCCGGAGGGCCCGGCGCTCTACCCCGAGGGCGACCTCACCGACGAGCCCGAGCAGGTCATGATCGCGGAGCTGATCCGGGAGGCCGCGCTGGAGGGCGTCCGCGACGAGCTGCCGCACTCCATCGCCGTGGTCGTCGAGGAGATGCTGCCCCGCGAGGACCGCCCCGCCGACAAGCCCCTCCTCGACATCCACGCCTTCGTCTACATCGAGCGCCCCAGCCAGAAGGGCATCATCATCGGCCCCAAGGGCAAGCGCCTGAAGGACGTCGGCATCAAGTCCCGCAAGCAGATCGAGGCGCTGCTCGGAACACCCGTGTTCCTCGACCTCCATGTGAAGGTCGCGAAGGACTGGCAGCGGGATCCCCGGCAGCTGCGCAAGCTGGGGTTCTGAGAGGCCTCTCCGCGTCATGTCTGAGGGGCCTCACCGCCCTATAACGCCCTCGCCAGGCTCGCCCACACCGCGTTGCCGCCCGTGAGGGACGAGCGGGTGATGCCCCAGCTCTCCGCTATCTCCCGGACGAGCAGCAGGCCGCGGCCGTTCTCGTCGTCGAGGCCGGGACAGCGGTCGGGGATGCCGCGGCCCGAGAGGTCGCCGTCGTGCACCTCCAGACGGAAGCGCTCGTCGGGCATCAGCCCGACGCCGCACAGGATCCGCTCACTGAGCGTGTGCAGCACGGCGTTGGTCACCAGCTCGGACACCAGCAGAACGGCGTTGGCGCACGCCTCGTCGGGCACTTGCCAGGAGGTCAGCCGTGCCTGCGTGTCATGGCGGGCCACTCTGACGCTGGTCCGGTGGGGCGGTAGTTCCAGCCAGTGCGTACGGCCCGGGCGCACCGCGTCCAGGAAACGGGGGGAAGTCGTGTGGGGGGACACGGCGGTCGCCTTCCGTGGGGGTGGGAAGGGGCGAGGCGGACAACGGACCGGCCGGAAAAGGGGAGTGGGGGGTTCCGGCGCCCTGGTCACACAAGTAACTATGCTCGCAGAGCAGTTCACGCTGCAACCATCTCCCTGATAATTTCAAACGGAACGCATCGCACCGCTCGGATGCCCGGCATGACGATCAAGTCCCCGCCGGCCTTGCGCCGATGACGACCCCTCAGGAGGTACGGCGTGAACGACGCGCGATCAGGCACCGGCGCCGGCGCACCCACCGTTCTCCGCATGATCCTCGGCCGCCGCCTCCAGGAAGCCCGGCAGCACGCGGGCCTCACCCTCGACGACGCGGCCAAGACCCTGCGCGTGACCCCGCTGACCATCCGCCGCCTCGAGAAGGCCGAGGTCGGCCTGAAGATCCTCTACGTCGAGAAGCTGCTGGAGACCTACGGCGCCGGACGGCAGGAGATCGACGAGTTCGTCACCCTGGCCGAGCGGGCCAACGAGCCCGGCTGGTGGAACCCGTACCGCGATGTGATGCCGTCCTGGTTCACCGCCTACGTCAGCCTGGAGACCGGCGCGAGAACGCTGCGCACCTATGAGCCGCAGTACGTCACCGGCCTGCTCCAGACGCCCGGGTACGCGCGTGCCGTGCTGGGCGGAGGCTTCCCGAACGACGACGAGGAGGACCTCCGGCGGCGCGTGGAGCTGCGGCTGCGCCGCCAGAGCCTGCTCACCAGGCAGGACGCGCCCACGCTCTGGGTGGTGATGGAGGAGGCCGTACTGCACCGCGTGGTGGGCGGCCCCGAGGTGATGCGGGAGCAGATCGACCGGCTCCTGGAGGCCTCCGAGCTGGAGCACGTCAGCGTCGACATCGTGCCGTTCGCCGCGGGCGCCCACGTCGGGGCGTGCGCGCCGTTCACCTACTTCCGGTTCGAGGAGCGGGAGCTGCCCGACATCGTCTACAGCGAGATCCTCTCCGCCTCCGTCTACCTCGACCAGCGGGCCGACGTCGTGGCCCATCTGGAGGCGCACAACCGGCTGTCTCTGAAGACCTCGTCCGCGGACAGCAAGGCGCTGTTGAACCGCATGCGGAAGGAGTACGCATGACCATCGCCGAGGGCACCGTCTACAACGGGATGCCCGCGTCGGACCTGGGGGAGCAGGGCTGGGAACGGCCCTGGAGCGGTCCGAACGGGGGGCAGTGCGTGGAGGCCAAGCAACTCGCCGACGGCCGCGTGGCGGTCCGGCAGTCCACGGATCCGGCCGGTCCCGCGCTGATCTACACGCCCGAGGAGATCACCGCGTTCGTCGCGGGGGTCAAGCAGGGCCTCGCCGACCATCTGACGGCTCACTGAAGCCCCACTGGGCCGACTCGCACCACCACCCCCACCGAGAGGCACCCCCCCATGAGCAACTCGCAGGCCGCGCGGGACATAGACACCAGCAGGCCGCACTCCGCCCGCATGTACGACTACTACCTCGGCGGCAAGGACCACTTCGAGGTCGACAAGCAGGCGGCCGAGCGGGTCGCCGAGGCCTACCCGGCCATCTTCGTGTGCGCCCGGGAGAACCGGGCCTTCATGCACCGGGCCACCCGGGTCCTCGCCCGCGAGCACGGCATCCGCCAGTGGCTGGACATAGGGACCGGCATCCCCACCGAGCCCAACCTGCACCAGGTCGCCCAGTCCGTGGTCCCCGACGCCCGGGTGGTCTACGCCGACAACGACCCCCTCGTCCTCAAGTACGCCGAGCGCCTGATGCGCAGCTCCGCCGAGGGCCGTACGACGTACATCGAGGCGGACGTCAACGACCCCCAGGCGCTGCTGAACGCCCCCGAGCTGGCCGAGATCCTGGACCTGAGCCGCCCGGTCGCGCTGTCCCTCAACGCCCTGATGCACTTCGTCACCGACGCCCAGGACCCGTACGGGATCGTGCGCCGTCTGCTGGACGTCCTGCCCTCGGGCAGCGCCCTGGCGCTGAGCCACTGCACGCCCGACTTCGACGCCCCCACCTGGCAGAAGGTCACCGACATCTACACCTCGGCCGGGACGCCGGTGCGGTTCCGCTCCCAGGCGGACGTCGCGCGCTTCTTCGACGGCCTGGACCTGCTGGAGCCGGGCGTCACGGTGGGCCACCGCTGGCGCCCGGACCCCACCGACGGCGACACCCCGACGGACGCCGAGGTCAGCCTCTGGACCGGCGTGGGCATCAAGCCGTAGCGCCCTGGGCCTTCAGCAGCTCCCGGTACCAGCGGTACGACGACTTCGGGGTCCGCTCCTGGGTCCCGAAGTCGACATGGACCAGTCCGAAGCGGCGTGCGTAGCCCTCCGCCCACTCGAAGTTGTCGAGCAGGGACCAGACGAAGTAGCCGCGCACGTCGACGCCCGCCTCCAGCGCCCGGTGCAGCGCCCGGACATGGCCGTCCAGGTAGGTGACGCGGTCCTGGTCGTCGACGCCCGGGTACGAGCAGCCGTTCTCGGTGATGACGACGGGCGGGAGCCGGTCGCCGTAGCGGTCGCGGAAGCCGGTGAGGAGTTCGGTGAGGCCCTCGGGCACGACCGGCCAGCCGAAGTCCGTGACCGGGTGGCCTTCGATCTCCCGGACGGAGAAGGGCAGTTCGGCGGGCATGGAGACACCGCCGAACTCGATCTCCGTGCCCTGCGGGGCGCCCACCCGGGTCGGCGCGTAGTAGTTGACGCCGTACCAGTCGAGCGGCTCGGCGATCACCTTCAGGTCGGCCTCGACGTCCCCGGGCATCAGCTCGCCGATGCCGTCCGGGTACCGGCCCAGCAGCAGCGGGTCCGCGAAGAGGCGGTTCAGCAGCAGGTCGTAGAACTCGGCCGCCTCCACGTCCGGCGCCTCGGTCGAAGCCGCCCAGGTCGGGCCGTGCGAGTTGGCGACGCCGATGTCCGTGGCACCCGAGGCGCGCAGGGCCCGTACGGCCAGACCGTGGGCCAGCAGCTGGTGGTGCGCGACCGGCAGCGCGTCGAACAGCAGCTTCCTGCCCGGTGCGTGCACGCCCAGGGCGTGGCCCAGCAGGGTGTGCTCGGCGGGCTCGTTCAGGGTGATCCACTTGGTCACCCGGTCGCCGAGGCGGTCGGCGACCAGCGACACGTACTCGGCGAAGCGTTCCGCCGTGTCCCGCTCCAGCCAGTCCAGATCCGCCGGCAGGTCCCAGTGGAACAGGGTCGGCACCGGGCGGACGCCCGCCGCGCACAGGTCGTCCACCAGCCGGTCGTAGAAGTCCAGGCCCTTCTCGGAGCGCACCCGCGGCCAGGAGACCGAGAAGCGGTACGCGTTCACACCCAGCTCCGCCAGCAGCGCCACGTCCTCGCGGTGGCGGTGGAAGTGGTCGCAGGCCACCGCCGCCGTCGAGCCGTCCTTGATCCGCCCGGGCTCGGCCGTGAAGGCGTCCCACACGGACGGCTCACGGGTGTCCGCCGCGCCCTCGATCTGGTGCGCCGAGGTGGACACGCCCCAGAGGAAACCGGCCGGGAAGCGGGGGATCGGGTTGCCTGCGTCAGTCGCCATGCGCTGGATCATCCGTACCGGCGGTAACGGAAGTCAACGGCCAGGTGCGCAGGACCTGTTAAGCCCCTTCCTTCAGGACCCGCGAGATCAGCTTGCGCTGCTCGTCCGTCAGCCGGGGGTCCGAGCAGTAGACCGTCTTGCCGTCCACCGTGATCTGGTAGCTGAAACCGTCCGGCACCCCGACCGGCGGGGTGCCCCGGCCGGCGGCCACGGCCTGCTCGGCCAGGGCGTGCCACTCGGCGGCATCCGGGCGGCCCGAGGTGTCCACCTCGGCAAACCGCTCGATGCCCGCGAACCCGCCCGTGCGCCTCACCTGAATCCGCATGGCACCTGTTCTAGTACGGAACTACAGGGTCCGCACCCCGACCTGCTCCCAGGCCTTCGACACGGCGTCCAGCTCCTCCCCGTCGCCGAAGCGCTCCCGGGCGGCCTTGACGGTGAGCGTGGCGAAGTCGGTGAACATCGCCTTCTCCTTCAGCTCGCCGCCGGTCAGCACGTCGTACCAGACCTGTCCCGCGCGCTCCCAGGCGTGTCCGCCGAGGGCCGTGGCCGCGAGGTAGAAGGCGTGGTTCGGGATGCCCGAGTTGATGTGGACACCGCCGTTGTCGCGGCCGGTGCGGACGAAGTCGTCCATGGTCGCGGGCTGCGGGTCCTTGCCGAGGACGTCGTCGTCGTACGCCGTGCCCGGCTCCTTCATGGAGCGCAGCGCCACGCCCGTCACCCGCGGGGCGAGCAGGCCCGCGCCGATCAGCCAGTCGGCCTCGGTGGCGGTCTGGCCGAGCGTGTACTGCTTGATCAGTGCGCCGAAGACGTCCGACACGGACTCGTTCAGCGCGCCGGGCTGGCCGAAGTAGGTGAGGTTCGCGGTGTACTGCGTGACGCCGTGGACGAGCTCGTGGCCGATGACGTCGATCGGGATGGTGAAGTCGAGGAAGATCTCCCCGTCGCCGTCCCCGAAGACCATCTGCTCGCCGTTCCAGAAGGCGTTGTTGTAGTCGCGGTCGTAGTGCACCGTCGCGTCCAGCGGCAGGCCGTTCCCGTCGATCGAGTCGCGCTGGTACGCCGTGAGGAGCAGCTCGAACGTCGCGCCGAGACCGGCGTAGGCGCGGTTGACCGTGGCGTCCTTGCCGGGCTTGTCGCCCTCGCCGCGGACCTTGTGGCCGGGCAGGTCGGTGCCGTGCCGGGCGTCGTGGACCGTGCGCTGCGGCTTGCCGTCGGCGACCGAGGCGACGGCACTCGCGCCGATGACCGTGGTGAGGCGGCGCTGGGTGCGCTCGTAGGCGTCGCGCTGCAGGGTGCGGCGGGCGGGTCCGGCCAGCGCGGGGTCCTCGGCCTGGGAGAGCTTGTCGAGGACATGGGGCGGAACGATGGTGCAGAAGACGGGCTCGAAGCCCCCGTGAGTCGTCATGCCTGGCACCTTTGCACTGCGTGACGAGCCTGTCACCGGTCGCCACCATGATTGGTGAAATACGCGGACAAGCGCCTTCACTCTCCGTGGCGCAGTGGTATGGCGAAGTGGCATAGCGCACTTTTTGTCCCGTATGTTCGCCCGGTCCCGCATACTGATACGGATCCGCGCACCGGGAGGGCCTCGGCTAGCATGCTGCGCATCATGCGTTTCGGGCTGCTTCTCCTTAGCTGCCGCGGCGAGGGCCTGTAGTCGAGGCCGACTCCCTCCCCGCGGAGCTTGGTGCTGCGTCGTCGGCCGTCCTTCCGGACACTCTGAGGAGCCCTACGCATCATGGCGAACCGCCAGCAGCCCAGCACCATGCCGATCCACAAGTACGGCCGCTACGAGCAGGTCGACATCCCGGACCGCACCTGGCCGGCCAACCGCGTCACCACCGCCCCGCGCTGGCTCTCCACCGACCTGCGTGACGGCAACCAGGCCCTGATCGACCCCATGTCGCCCGCCCGCAAGCGCGCCATGTTCGATCTGCTGGTCAAGATGGGCTACAAGGAGATCGAGGTCGGCTTCCCGGCCTCCGGCCAGACCGACTTCGACTTCGTGCGCTCCATCATCGAGGAGCCCGGGGCCATCCCCGACGACGTCACCATCTCCGTACTGACCCAGGCCCGCGAGGACCTGATCGAGCGCACGGTGGAGTCCCTGAAGGGCGCCAAGCGCGCCACGGTCCACCTGTACAACGCCACGGCCCCCGTCTTCCGCCGGGTCGTCTTCCGCGGCTCCAAGGACGACATCAAGCAGATCGCGATCGACGGCACGCGGCTGGTCATGGAGTACGCGGAGAAGCTGCTGGGCCCGGAGACTGAGTTCGGCTACCAGTACTCGCCGGAGATCTTCACGGACACCGAGCTGGACTTCGCGCTGGAGGTCTGCGAGGCGGTCATGGACGTCTGGCAGCCCGGCCCGGGCCGCGAGATCATCCTGAACCTGCCGGCGACCGTCGAGCGCTCCACGCCCTCCACCCACGCCGACCGCTTCGAGTGGATGGGCCGCAACCTCTCCCGCCGTGAGCACGTCGTCCTGTCCATCCACCCGCACAACGACCGCGGCACGGCCGTCGCCGCCGCCGAGCTGGCCCTGATGGCCGGCGCCGACCGCGTCGAGGGCTGCCTGTTCGGACAGGGCGAGCGCACCGGCAACGTCGACCTGGTCACCCTGGGCATGAACCTCTTCTCCCAGGGCGTCGACCCGCAGATCGACTTCTCCGACATCGACGAGATCCGTCGTACGTGGGAGTACTGCAACCAGATGGAGGTCCACCCGCGCCACCCGTACGTGGGCGACCTGGTCTACACGTCCTTCTCCGGCTCCCACCAGGACGCCATCAAGAAGGGCTTCGACGCCATGGAGGCCGACGCCGCCGCCCAGGGCGTCACCGTCGACGACATCGAATGGGCCGTCCCCTACCTGCCGATCGACCCCAAGGACGTCGGCCGCTCCTACGAGGCGGTCATCCGGGTCAACTCGCAGTCCGGCAAGGGCGGTATCGCGTACGTCCTGAAGAACGACCACAGCCTGGACCTGCCGCGCCGTATGCAGGTCGAGTTCTCCAAGGTCATCCAGACCAAGACGGACGCCGAGGGCGGCGAGGTCACGCCGAAGGACATCTGGGCGGCCTTCCAGGACGAGTACCTGCCCAACCCCGAGAACCCGTGGGGCCGGATCCAGGTCAAGAACAACCAGTCGACCACCGACACCGACGGCGTGGACACGCTGAAGGTGGAGGCCACGGTCGACGGCCAGGACACCGTCCTGACCGGCTCGGGCAACGGCCCGATCTCGGCCTTCTTCGACGCGCTGCAGTCCGTCGGCATCGACGTACGGCTGCTGGACTACCAGGAGCACACGATGAGCGAGGGTGCCTCCGCGCAGGCCGCCTCCTACATCGAGTGCGCGATCGGCGACAAGGTCCTGTGGGGGATCGGAATCGACGCGAACACCACGCGCGCCTCCCTGAAGGCGGTCGTCTCCGCCGTCAACCGCGCGACTCGCTGACCAGTCGTAACGGGGATTGTGGGGCTCTGCCCGCCGTTGTCCGGCGGGTGGAGCCCCGTCACATACCGGCCAATCCCTGTGAGGGTCACGGAAAGGTCTCCTCCGGGGTGCTGACTCCTCCTCATGGATGTGGCTAACATCACGCAAGCGCGGCGACGCTGCCGCGCGGCGTGACGGAGGTGCGACGTGCTGCCAGGACGGGTACGAAACGGCCATGCCGCCAGGTTTTCGAGCATCCTGGGCACCCGTATCGCATGGACGGCCGTCGGCGACGGGGAGTTCTTCTGCCCCGGCTGCGGCGGCGACCGGAACTACCAGCGGCTGACCGGACAGCGCCGCTTCACCCTGCTGGGCCTGCCCGTGCTGCCGCGTGGCGAGACCGGCCCGGTGGTGGAGTGTGCCGCCTGCCGCCGCCACTTCGGCACGGACGTCCTCGACCATCCGACGACCACCCGCTTCTCCGCGATGCTCCGCGACGCCGTGCACACCGTCGCCCTCGCGGTACTGGCCGCGGGCGGCGCCGGGTCCCGTGCGGCGCTGGAGGCCGCCGTGCTCGCCGTGCGCGCGGCCGGCTTCGACGACTGCACGGAGGAACAGCTGGCCGCTCTCGTCGAGGCGCTGGAGGCGGACACCGGCCGGATCTCCGGCGAGCCCTGCGGCGCCGGGCTCGCCATAGAGCTGCACGAGGCACTGGACCCGCTCGCCCCGCACCTCGCCACCGTCGGCCGCGAATCGATCCTGCTCCAGGGCGCCCGCATCGCCCTGGCGGACGGGCCGTACACCCCGGCCGAGCGGGACGTCCTCGCGACGGTGGGGGCGGCGCTGGCCATCTGCTCCGACGACGTGACGCGATTGCTGGCGGCCGCGCGTACCCCGTCGTAGGACACCTCCCCGCGTTACTCCCCGGGGAGTAGTCCGCGGCCCGTGCCGCCCCGGGCAGTACCCCGCAAGTCGGCCTCGCGCCCGACGAACCGGCCCTCGCGCGCCGGGAGTCTGGAGAGCGTTCCAGACACCCGACGCGGAAGGAGCCCGGCTGATGGGGGACACAAGGATACGAACGGGGCGGCGGCGGGCCGTGGTGCCCTGGGCGGTGGTCGGGTTGTGGCTGGCCGCGCTCGTCCTGCTCGGACCGCTCGCCGGAAAGTTCTCCGGTGTTCAGCAGAACCGCGCGGTCGACTATCTGCCCGACAGCGCCGACTCCACGCAGGTGGCGCGGATCCAGGACCGGTTGCCCGGCGGTGAGTCGACCGACCTGGTGCTCGTCTACCACCGGGACGGCGGTCTGACCGACGCCGACCGGCGCACCGCCGCCGAGCAGGTCGCCGAGGTGAGCGGCGCCTACGACCTGACGGGCGGCGAGACACGGGGCGTCCCCTCGAAGGACGGCTCCACCCTGATGTACCCGGTCTCCAGCACCCAGCCGGGCCAGGACGAGGAGGCCCGGGACGCCTTCGTCGACGGGGTGCGCGACATCGCCGAGGGCGGTGGCGGGCTGAGCGCCGAGGTCGGCGGGCCGGGGGCTCTGAACACCGACATGAACAAGGTGTTCGGGACCCTCGACGCCACCCTGCTGCTCGCCACGCTCGGCGTCGTCACCGTGCTGCTCGTCCTCATCTACCGCAGCCCCTTCCTGTGGCTGGTCCCGCTCGCCGTCGCGGGCGTCGCCGCCGCCACGGCGATGGCCGCCGCGTACGGGCTGCACGAACTGTTCGACGTCACCGTCACCGGCCAGAGCGGCGGCGTGATGACCGTGCTCGTCCTCGGCGCCGGCACCGACTACGCGCTGCTCCTCATCTCCCGCTACCGCGAGGAACTGCGGCGCCACGAACGGCCGTACGACGCCATGCGCACCGCTCTGCGCGGCTGCGGGCCGGCGATCCTCGCCTCCTCGGGGACCGTCGCGGCCGGGCTGCTGTGCCTGCTCGCCGCCGACCTCAACAGCAGCAGCGGCATGGGGCCGGTCGGCACGGCCGGGGTGCTCGCCGCGCTGGTCGCCATGACGACCCTGCTGCCCGCGGTGCTGGTCCTGCTCGGGCGGCGGGTCTTCTGGCCGCTGATCCCAGCGTTCGGGAGCGAGCCGAAGGCCCGGCGGTCGCTGTTCGCCGCGATGGGCACCTCGGCGACGCGCCGGCCCGCCCTGGTGCTGGCCGGTGGGGGCGTGCTGCTGGGCGCCCTCGCGCTCGGCACGCTCAATCTGTCCGGCAGCATCAAACAGGAGGACTCGTTCACCGAGCGGCCCGAGTCGATCACCGCGATGCGGACGCTGGCGCAGGAGTATCCCGAGCGCAGCAGCCGGCCCGTCACCGTCATCGCCCCCGAAGGCCGTGCTCAGGCCGTGCTGGACCGGGCCCGTGCGACCGACGGTGTCGCCGAGGTGGCCCCGGGCCGCAGCGGGTCGGGCTGGACCGAGATCGCCGTCTTCACCACCGCCGCGCCGGAGACCGCGGGGGAGACCCGGACCATCGAGGCGCTGCGTGCCGGGCTCGATCCCACGGGTGCCTACGTCGGCGGGCCCAGTGCCCAGCAGATCGACCTGGCCGACAGCGAGTCCAGGGACCGCAAGTTGGTCGTGCCGCTGGTGCTCGCCGCCGTGTTCGTCATCCTGGTCGGCCTGTTGCGCAGCCTCGTCGCGCCGTTGCTGCTGCTGGCGGCGGTGGTCGCGGTGTGGGGTGCGGCGCTGGGCATCGGCGGGCTGGTGTTCGAGCCGGTGTTCGGGTTCGGCGGTACGGATCCAGGGCTCGGGCTGCTGTCCTTCGTGTTCCTGGTCGCCCTCGGGGTCGACTACGGCATCTTCCTGATGCACCGGATGCGCGAGGAGTCCGTGCGGGGTGCCGAGCCGGAGGCGGCCGCGCTGACCGCGCTGCGGACGACGGGTGGGGTGATCGCCTCCGCCGGGGTGGTGCTCGCGGCGACGTTCGCCGTGCTGACGACACTGCCGATGGTCGGGCTGGTGGAACTCGGGTTCGTCATCGCTGTGGGGGTGTTGCTGGATACGTTCCTTGTGCGTACGTATCTGGTCACCACGGCGAGTGTGCTGTTGCGGCGGCGGGTGTGGTGGCCGGGCAGGCTCTCCCGCGCGCCGGAGCGGACGGTTCCGCAGAAGGAGCAGGAACCGGTGGCCGCCGACGCCCGCTGACCGACGGCGCCCCTCCTCTCCCGGAGGGGCGCCTTCCTGGCCGAGGATGATGCCCGTGCAGGCACCCACCACCCCGCAGGCGACCCGGTCGCGGTCCGCCGAGCGGATCATGGCCGCGATCAACCGCGACCCTCTGACCGCCCCGCACGCACTGCGCAACGACGCGCTGCTCGCCGTCTCGGTGGCCGTTGTCGCCGCAGCGCTCGCGCTGTTCGTCGACGACGGCCGCAGGCCCGACGCGCTCGGCTGGGCCCTGCTGCTCGTCTCCCACGTGCCGCTGGTGTGGCGCCGCCGCCGTCCGGTGCTCGTCCTGGTCGCCGTGATCACCTGCGTGTTCCCCTACCACTTCCTCGACTACCCGCACACCGCGGCCACCCAGGCCGCCTACGTCGCCCTGTACACCGTCGCCGTCACCGGCCGGCCGCTGCGCACCGTCCTGGTCGGCATCGGCGTCATCACCATGGCGGTGGGCGTGCTGCTCACCATCAGCGCGCAGGAGGCGCTGGGACTGCTGAAGGCGTCCGGCTGGGTCGTCGCCGTGCTGTTCTGCGGCGTCGACGTGCGGTTCTACCGCCAGTACGTCGCCTCCATCGTGGAGCGGGCCGAACGGGCCGAACGGACCAGGGAGGAGGAGGCCCGGCGGCGGGTCGCCGAGGAGCGGCTGCGGATCGCCCGGGACCTGCACGACCTGCTCGCCCACAGCATCACCCTCATCGGCGTGCAGACCTCCGTCGCCGCCCATGTGCTGTCCGCCGACCCCGAGCGGCTCGACCGGGAGACGGTCGCCAAGGCCCTGGACGACATCGCCGAGACCTGCCGCAGTGCCCGCGGCGAACTCCGTACGACGCTGGAGGTGCTGCGCGAGCACGGCCCGCCGGAGGCCCGCGGCCCGCTGCCCGGCCTCGACGGCCTGCCCGACCTGGCCCGGGCCGCGCGGCTGGCCGGTGCCCGGGTCGAGCAGACCGTACGGATACGGCAGGCACCGCCCGCCGTCGGCGCCGCCGCCTACCGCATCGTGCAGGAGGCCCTGACGAACGCGGTCCGGCACGCGGGGCCCGACGTCTCGGTCCGGGTGGAGCTGGACGAGCGGCAGGGCGCCCTGCATCTGTCCGTCAGTGACGACGGCACGGGACCGGCCCCTGGCGGCACCCCCGGCTTCGGACTCGTCGGAATGCGGGAGCGGGCCCGGAGCGTGGGTGGCACACTCGACGCCGGACCGCGCCCCGGGGGCGGATTCGAGGTGGCCGCGGTCCTGCCGCTGACCACGACGGGGAAGAGGACCGGATGACCATCCGCGTACTGCTCGCGGACGACCAGACCCTGGTGCGGGAGGCGTTCGCGATGCTCGTGGAGTCGGCCCGCGACATGGAGGTCGTCGGCCAGGCCGCCACCGGGCGGCAGGCCGTCGAACTGGCCCGCAGCGGGCGCGCCGACCTCGTGCTGATGGACATCCGCATGCCCGACCTGGACGGTATCGAGGCGACCCGGCTCATCGCGGCCGACGAGGACCTCGCGGGCGTCCGCGTCCTGGTCCTCACCACCTACGACACCGACGAGTACATCGTGGACGCCCTGCGCGCGGGCGCCTCCGGGTTCCTGGTCAAGGACACCAGGCCGGCCGAACTCCTGGACGCCATCCGCACGGTCGCGGCCGGCGACTCCCTGCTGTCGCCCGGGCCCACGGCACGGCTGATCGAGCGGTTCCTGCGCAGCCCCTCGGCACCGGCGACCGGCGGGCCGGAGTGTCTGTCCGAGCGCGAGCGGGAGGTGCTCGCGCTGGTCGCCCGCGGCCTCAACAACACCGAGATCGCCGAGGTGCTGGGCCTGAGCCCGCTGACCGCGAAGACCCACGTCAGCCGCATCATGGGCAAGCTGGCGGCGCGGGACCGGGCGCAGCTGGTCATCGTGGCGTACGAGTCGGGGATCGTGACACCGGGGAACATCTGACGGACAGGCACGGTCCGACGCCCCCGTTACAGGAGCAGGATGAGACTCCTCAGCCGCACCCTCCTCGTCACCACGGTCCTCTTCCCAGCCTTCACCGCGACGCCCTCCGCCTCGGCTGCCCCAGGCTGCGTGTCCTCCGTCCCGTACGTCTCGGGCGAGGGCGGCTACGACACGTACCGCATCCCCGCCGCCGTCTCCACGGGCGAAGGCACCGTCCTCGCCTTCGCCGAGGGCAGACGCGGCGGCGCGGGAGACACCGGCGCCATCGACGTCGTCCTCAGGCGCTCCACGGACGGCGGCTGCACCTGGGGCCCGCTCACCGTCGTCGCCGCCGGGAAGGGCGACACCCGGGGCAACCCGGCCCCCGTCGTCGACCCGCGTACCGGCGCGGTCGTGCTCCTCACCTCCTACAACAGCGGCAAGGTGACGGAGGCCCAGATCATGCGAGGTGAGGTCACGCCCGAACAGAGCCGCCGGGTGTTCGTGCAGCACAGCCGGGACGACGGCGTGCACTTCACCGCACCCCGAGAGATCACCGCGCAGGTCAAGCGCCCGTCCTGGCGCTGGTACGCGACCGGCCCCGGCCACGCGATCGCCCTCACCCGGGGCCCCCACGCGGGCCGGCTGGTCGTCCCCGCCAACCACTCGGCGGCCCCGCCCGCCGGCTCCCCGGACACCGGCCAGGAGCCCCGCCACTACGGTGCCCACGCGCTCCTGAGCGACGACGGCGGCAGGACCTGGCGCCTGGGTTTCGTCGACGACTCCTACGACGGCGTGAACAACGCCAACGAGTCGATCGCCGCCCAGCTCCCCGACGGCAGGGTCTACTTCAACGCCCGCGACCAGCACGGCACGAGCCCCGGCAACCGCCTGGACAGCCACTCGCGTGACGGCGGCCGGTCCCTGGAGCGGCCGTACACCGTGCAGCCCGCCCTGAACGATGTCCCGGTCGTCCAGGGCAGCGTCCTGCAACTCGCCGGAAAGCGCGCGCCGTTGCTGTTCTCCGGCCCCTCCGTCCCCACCGCCCGCCGGGCGATGGCCCTCTGGCGCAGCACCGACGGCGGGGCCACGTTCACCAAGGCCCTGACGCTCTCCCAGCAGCCCGCGGCCTACTCCGACCTCGTGCCGCTCGGCCGGAAGGCGGTGGGGGTCCTCTATGAGACGGGAGCCCGGGGGACCTACGAGACGATCGAGTTCCGCCGTCTCCCGGTCGGTGACCTCTAGAGCAGCCCGGCCGCCGCCAGGTACTTCCCGACCCGCTCCACCTCGTCCGGCGACAGCGGCACCTGCGGCTCCGCCGTCGCCGGGCAGTCGATCACGCCCCGCAGGTGCAGCGCGGCCTTGAAAGCGCCGATCGCCGAGGAACCGGGGCCCATCCGGGCCCGGTCGCCGACCGTGACCATGCCGAACAGGGCGCACAGGCGCTCCTGTTCGGCACGGGCCTCCTCCCAGTCCCCGGAGCGGCACAGGTCGTACAGGCGGACATAGCCGTGCGGGTCGACATTGCCGAGGCCGGGCACCGTCCCGTCCGCGCCGAGCGCGAGCGCCGCGTCGACGATCAGCTCGGAGCCGGTCAGCACGCTGAAGCCGGTGATGCCCCGGCGGTCCCGGGCGCCGGTCAGGACCTGGCGGAAGGCGGCCAGGTCGCCGCTGGAGTCCTTCAGCCCGGCCAGCACACCGTCGGCGGCCAGTTCCAGGACCACGTCCGCGGGCAGCTTCGTGTGGACGGCGACGGGAAGGTCGTAGGCGATGACCGGGACCGGGCTGCCGGCCGCGACCGTGCGGAAGTGGCGGGCGATCTCCGCCGGGTGGGTGCGGGCGTAGAACGGGGCGGTGACGACGACCGCGTCCGCTCCGGCCGCCGTCACCGACGCGACATGGTCCAGGACCCGGGCCGTCGTCATGTCGATCGCCCCGGCCAGCACCGGGAGCTGCCCGCTCACATGGGCCGCGACCGACTCGACGACCAGTCCGCGCTGCCGGTCCGGCAGATACGCCGCCTCGGACGTCGAACCGAGCACGAACAGTCCGCTCACCCCGCCGGCCAGCAGATGGTCGACGAGCCTGAGCAGCGAGGGGACGTCCACCTCGCGGTCCGGTGTCAGGGGCGTGCACACGGGCGGGATGACACCGGTCAGCGGGGCGAGGGTCATGGAGCCTCCGTCGGGGCGCGTCGGTGGACGAGGTCGCGGGTCGACTCGTCCTCCTGGACAGGATGGTGGCAGCGGAAGCGGTGGGCGGGGGCCGACGCGGCCGAGAAGTCCGGCATCGCCTCCGCGCACGTCCCGTCCGCCTTCCAGCAGCGCGTCCGGAACGGGCAGCCGCTCGGCGGTCGGGTCGCCGACGGCACCGGACCGACCAGCGGGATCGGGTCGATCGGGTCGAGCAGGCCGGGCGTGGCGGAGAACAGGGCGCGGGTGTACGGGTGCCGGGCCCGGTCGGTGACCAGGGCGGCCGGGGACTCCTCCACGATCCGGCCCAGGTACATGGTGATCACACGGTCGCTCATCCGCCGCACCGTCTGGATGTCGTGCGAGACGAACACCAGGGCCAGGCCCAGGCGCTCCCTCAGATCCAGCAGGAGGTTGAGGATCTGCGCCCGCACCGACACGTCCAGGGCGCTCGTCGGCTCGTCCGCCACGACCAGGTCCGGGTCCAGCGCCAGCGCCCGGGCGATCGCGACGCGCTGCCGCTGCCCGCCCGACAACTGGCCCGGCAGGGCGTCGGCGAGGGCCCGGGGAGGCCGACGAGGGACATCAACTCCCGGACCCGCTCGTCGCGTCGGCTTCCGGTGCCCCGGTCGTGCACGTCCAGCGGGTCCCGCAGGATCTGCCGGACGGGCAGGCGGCGGTTCAGGGCCGTCGACGGGTCCTGGAAGATCATGCCGGTACTGCCGCCGACGGCCCGGCGGCGTTCGGCGGCCGGCATCGCCCACAGGTCCCGGCCCCGGAACGACACCGTCCCCCGAGTCGGCCGCTCCACCCCCACCAGCACCTTCGCCAGTGTCGACTTCCCGCAGCCCGACTCGCCGACCACACCGACGGTCTCGCCGGGGGCGACGGCGAGGTCCGCGCCGGTCAGGGCGTACACCCGGTCGCGGGTGAAGAGGCCGCCGCTGCGGGCCTTGTGGACGACGTGAGCATCCGCCAACTCCACGAGCGCACTCATGACACCGCCTCGGTCTCGGTGGCCGACAGCTCTATGGCCGGGTGATGGCAGGCCGCCGTGTGCGCCGGGGGGCCGGCCAGGACAGGAGCCGTCGTACGGCAGATGCCGCTCGCGCGCGGGCACCTGTCCGCGAACCGGCAGCCCGCCGGGAAGTCGGCCGGAGACGGCACGACACCCCTGATCTGCGTCATCCGCTCCTGCGCCGACTCCAGTGACAGCACACTGCCGAGCAGGCCGCGCGTGTAGTGGTGGGCCGGTGCCTCCACCAGGTCGGCGGTCACGCCCGTCTCCACGATCTGCCCGCCGTACATCACCACCACCCGGTCGGTGACGTCCGCGATCAGCGCCAGGTCGTGCGAGACGAGGATCAGCGCGAAGCCCAGCTCCGCACGCAGCCGCAGCAGCAGCTCCATGACCTGGGCCTGCACGGTCACGTCGAGGGCGGTCGTCGGCTCGTCGGCGACGATCAGCCGCGGGTCGCGGGACAGGGCCATGGCGATCAGGACGCGCTGGCGCTGCCCGCCGGACAGCTCGTGCGGGTAGCTGCGCAGGGTGCGTTCGGGGTCGAGGCCGACCATCGTCAGCAACTCGGCCGGAGTGCGCCGCCCGCCGCGCCGGACGACCTGCTTGAGCTGGGCGCGGATCGTCATCGCCGGGTTCAGCGACGACAGCGCGTCCTGGTAGATCATCGCCATCTCGTGGCCCAGGAGCTTGCGGCGTACGCGCATCGGCTCGGCGATGAGGTCCCGCTGCTGGAACCGCACCTGTCCGCTGACGCGCGCCCCCTTCGGCTGGAGTCCCATCACCGCCAGCGCGGTCAGTGACTTGCCGCAGCCCGACTCGCCGACCAGGCCCAGCACCTCACCGGGACGCACCTCGAAGCTGATGCCGTCCACGATGTCCACGCCGCCGTGCCGCTGGTCGAAGCCGATCGCGAGGTTCTCCACCGCGAGCACGGGCTGAGCGTCCCGGGGCAGCCGGCGGGCCCGGGCCCGCAGTCGCCGGGCCGCCTCCGCCAGGCCGGGCAGCTGTACGACCTCCCCGCTGCCGGGCTCCGGTGCCTCCAGCCGGTCGTCCTCGGGCGGCTCCACGTCCCGCGCCGACGGGGCCGCCCACGCGTCGGACACGCCCTCGGACAGGATGTTCAGCGACAGCACCGTGACCAGCATCAGCAGCCCGGGGAACACGGTCGCCCACCAGCCGCCGGTCAGCACCATGTTCTTGCCGTCCGCGATGACACTGCCCCAGGACGGGTCGGGCGGCCGGACACCCGCACCGATGAAGGACAGCGACGCCTCGAAGACCACCGCCTCGGCGACCTGGACCGTGCAGAACACCAGCACCGGGGCGGCACAGTTGATCGCGACGTGCTTGAGCACGATGTGCGGGGTCCGGGCGCCGATCACCCGTTCCGCCGTCACATAGTCCTCGCCGTACTGGTCGAGGACGTTCGCCCGGACGACCCGTGCCACCGGCGGCGTGAACAGGAACGCGATCGCGCAGATCAGCACCGTGATGCCACCGCCGAACACCGCCACCAGCACGGCGGCCAGCGCGATGCCCGGGAACGCCATCACGACGTCCAGACAGCGCATCAGCGTCTCGTCGACCGCCTTGCGGGAGGTGGCCGCGATCGCCCCGAGCAGCGCGCCGACCACCAGCGCCAGACCGGTGGCGCCGAGCCCGATCGCGAGCGACCAGCGCGCCCCGTACATCAGCCGGCTGAGGATGTCCCGGCCGAGACTGTCCTGGCCCATCCAGTGCGCGGCGGACGGATGCCCGGTGCCGTCGACCTGCGGCTGCTGGTCGAGCGGGTCGTGCGGGGCGAGGACCGGCGCGAGCACCGCCATCAGGACGACGACCGCCAGGAAGCAGACGGCGACCTTCGACAGCAACGGCAGCCGGCGCCAGCCGCGCAGCCGTACACCGGGCCGGGACAGCGTCTCGGTGAGGCCCTTCCGGGTCATCATGCGGGTCATCATGTGGTCGCATCCCTCAGTCGCGGGTTGACCAGCAGGTAGAGGACGTCGATCACGAGGTTCACGACGACGAACCCCGCAGCCGTGGTGAGGACGACGCCCTGGACGACAGCCGGATCGCCGTTCTTCACGGCGTCGATCATCAGCTTGCCCATGCCGGGCAGCGAGAAGATCGTCTCGATGACGACCGCGCCGCCGAGGAGATAGCCGACGCGCAGCCCGAGCACGGTGAGGGGATTGATGAGCGCGTTCCGCAGCACGTTCCGACCCACGACCACCCGGGGCGGCAGCCCGCTCCCGATCGCCGTCCGTACGTAGTCCTTGTCCAGCTCCTCGACCACGGCCGTCCGCACGATCCGGGTCAGCTGCGCCGCCACCGGCAGGGAGAGGGCGAAGGCCGGCAGGGTCATGGTCTTCAGCCAGCCGGTGAAGGAGTCGGCCGGGTTGATGTAGCCGCCGGTCGGGAACCAGCCCAGGTCGACCGCCAGGTACTGGATCATCAGCAGCGCGAGCCAGAAGCCGGGCGCGGCGACACCGGTCAGCGACACGACCCGGATGATCTGGTCGGGCAGCCGGTCCCGGTAGATCGCGGCGGTCACCCCGCCCAGCAGGGACAGGACGACCGCGATGCCCAGGCCCAGGAAGGTCAGCTGGAGGGTGAGCGGCAGCGCGGTGGTGACCTGGTCGATCACCGGCGCCCGGGTCAGCGCGCTGGTGCCCATGTCGCCGTGCAGCACGTCGGCGACGAAGTCCACGTACCGCACGGGCAGCGGGTCGAGCAGGCCGTGTTCCTCCCGGAAGTCGTGCAGTTGCTGCGGTGTCGGGTTGGCGCCCTGGAAGAACGCGGACGCCGGGTCGGCGTCCGAGAAGCGCATCACCAGGAACACGAACAGCACGATGCCGAGCATCAGCGGCACGAGCAGGGCGACACGGCGGAGCAGGATCCGAAGGACAGCGGTCATACCGCTAGGCCCACTTGGCCTGGAGGAGGTTGATGCCGGGGTACGGCTGTGGCCTTATCCCGCTGAGCCGCTGGGGGTTCCAGGCCGTCATCAGCTCGTTGTGGACGACCGGGTAGAGCACGGCCTGCTCGGCGACGACGTCGATGTAGTCCTGGACCATGGTCGTCTTCTTCGCGGCGTCCGGTTCCCGGGTGGCCCGGTCCATGTCCCTGAAGAGCGCCTTGGCGGCGGAGTCGCCGGCCCACCGGGTGTACTGCATCCACAGGTTCTCGGGGCCGTAGTTGTAATGCATGATCAGATCGGCGTCGAGACCGAACTGGTTGGGGTTCGATGCGGCGGCGACCACTTGGTAGTCCTGCTTCTGGTCCATCTTGGTGAAGACGGCGGTGGTCTCCTGCGGCGACAGGGTCGTGCGGACGCCGATCGCGTCCCAGGAGGACTTGACGGTCGGCAGGCAGTCCACGATCCAGCTGACGTTCACCGCGAGGATCTCGATGCTCAGCCCCTTGACCCCGGCGGCCTTGAGCAGCGCCTTCGCCTTGTCCGGGTCGTAGTCGTAGACGGTCTTGGCCCGGCGGTAGGACGGGTTGCTCTCGTCGAGGAAGGAGCTCGACGGCTTCCCGCGGCCCTTGAGCGCGACCTCCACCATCTTCTCGGTGTCGATGGCGTAGTGCAGGGCCTGGCGCACGCGTACGTCGTCGAAGGGCTTGTGCCGGGTGTTGAACATCAGGAACAGGTTGTTCATCCCGGCCCCGCCGGCGACGGTCAGGCCGCCGCTCTCCAACTGCCCGATGTTGGCGTACGGAATGTTGTCCGCGATCTGCGCCCCCGCGCTCGACCCCGAGATCTTCGCGACGCGGGGCGCGGCGTCCACGATCGTCAGCCAGTTCATCTTCCGGAAGGCGGGCTTGCGCGGCCCGTTGTAGTCGGCGAACGCCTCGAAGGTGGTGTTCGACTTGGGGTGGTGCGCGGTCTGCCGGTACGGCCCCGAGCCGATGGCCAGCCCCTTGATGGCCTCGTCCCAGCCACCCGGCTTGGAGAACACGTGCTTCGGCATGATCTTGGCGAGCGTCAGCCGCGCAAGCCCGTCCGGGAAGGGGAACTTGAGCACCAGCTCCACGTTCCGCGCGTCGATCTTCCGGACCTCCTTCAGCCAGCTCGCGAAGAATCCCTTGGCGAGGGTCTGGGTGTCCGGGTCGAGGATCCGCTCGAAGACGAACACCACGTCGTCGGCGGTCACGGGCTTGCCGTCATGGAACTTCGCGCCCGCCCGTAGCGCGAACTTCCATGACGTGCTGTTCGGATCCTTCGGCACCTCGGTCGCCAGGGCCGCGTACGGCTCACGGGAGATCGGATCGGTGTCGAGCAGGCCCTCGTAGATGTGGTTGTTGGCGGCCATGCAGAACGCGGACGCCGTCTGCGTCGGGTCCCAGCTGCCGTCGTTGCCGTAGCCGATCACCGCGGTGAGCGTCCGGTCCGCGCCGTCGCCCCCGCCGGTCTCGTTGGTGGACTGGGGCCCGGACGAACAGGCCGACAGCGACGCGGAGACGGCGGCGGCCGCGCCCAGCGCGCCGGTGTACTTCAGGAACGTCCGGCGGTGCGGCGCCGGTACGTCGTGGGTCACGTCGCGCACGGGTCCTCCAGCGGTGAGGTCTGGAACGGTGTGAAGGGGTGGGAGGTACGACGTCCTACGTCCTGACGGTCAGCGCGACCATAGGAGGGGGCGTGAGGGCGGTCAAGGGGTCGCACACGAATGGCGTATCTGCCAGAGGTCGCACCAATGGCACGTGAGACGACGTGAGTTGACGGCCTATCAAGGCAGGCCCAGCACTGGGTACCGCCAGAGGTGGGACGTGGGACGTCCGGGGCGCGTACGATGCGGCGCATGTCCGAGGAGCCCAGGACCAGCCGGATACAGCGCCAGGTCGTCCAGCTCATCCTCGACCGCAGACTCACCGCCGGCGCGCCGCTGCCCACCGAGGCCGATCTGATGGAGGCCCTCGGTGTCAGCCGCAACTCCGTCCGCGAGGCCCTCAAGGCCCTCCAGGCCCTCGACATCGTCGAGATCAGACACGGCTACGGCACCTATGTCGGCAGGGCCTCCCTCACCCCGCTCGTCGACGGCCTGACGTTCCGCGCCCTGGCCCGGCACGACGACGACACCGGCGCCCTCGCCGAGATCCTCCAGGTCCGCGAGGTGCTGGAGGAGGGCCTGATCCGCCGGGTCGCCGCGACGCTGACCGAGGCGGAACTGGACAAGCTGGAGGGCGTGGTGACCCGCATGGAGTCGGCCGGTGCCACGGCCCGGTCCTTCCCCGACCTCGACCGCGAGTTCCACGAGTCCCTGTACGCCTCCCTCGGCAACGCCCTCGTCCCCCAGCTCCTCGCCGCCTTCTGGACGGTCTTCCGACGGGTCTCCGGCGCCCGCGGCTGGACCGACGACCCGGCCCCCGAGATCACGGTCCGCCGCCACCGCGACATCGTCACGGCTCTGCGCGCCCGCGATGTGGAGGGCGCGCAGCGGGCGATGGCGGTCCATTTCCGGGGGATCGAGGCGCGGGCGGGGCAGGAGTCGCGGGGGGTGGGGTGATTCGGCTCCGGGGCGATGCCGCTCCCCGGCCCGGAGCTGGGGGGGATGAGCCTCTCCTTCGGCGCGGCACCTCATACCTTGGTCGCACCGCCGTAGACCGACGGCCGACAGCGCACCCGGCACTCGCGTCGGCACAGTAACCGGCATGGAAGAGACCAAGGGGAGCAGGCAGGCGCAGGGGATCAGCCGGGCGCGGTTCCTGGCCGGGGCGGCGGCGGTGGGGGCCGTCGGTGCGGTGGGCACGGCGGGGCAGGCCCTGGCGACGGAAGCCCGGCACGGCGGCCGGGGGCTGCGCCGGCAAGGCGTCGTCTACACCGTCGGGGCGGGGGAGACACCCGGCACCGCGTGGAGCGCGCGGCGGATGCGGGCGGATGTGCGGGCCATCCGTGACGACCTGCACGCCGACACCATCGACGTCACGGGGGACGGCGTCGAACGGCTCACCGCCACCGCCGCCGAGGCCGCCGAACGCGGGCTGCACATCTGGCTGCAGCCGACCCTCGGGGACGCCCCGCAGCGGGACATCCTGGAACACCTCGCCGAGACCGGCCGGTTCGCGGAGCGGCTGCGGCGGCAGGGCGCGAGCGTCGACCTCAGCGTGGGCTGCGAGTTCTGGCTGTTCGTCCCCGGCATCCTGCCGGGCGAGACGGC
This sequence comes from Streptomyces sp. CA-179760, assembly GCF_050937045.1. Classification (NCBI taxonomy): domain Bacteria; kingdom Bacillati; phylum Actinomycetota; class Actinomycetes; order Kitasatosporales; family Streptomycetaceae; genus Streptomyces; species Streptomyces sp. CA-179760. The sequence goes on along the minus strand of NZ_JBNJLZ010000001.1, from coordinate 3,147,663 downwards.
CCTGGAACGCATCAGGCACCTCCAGAACGGCACGGTCGACTGGCCCCGGACGCTGCGCCGGCTCGCCGAGTTCACGGCCAAGGCCGCGAAGGTCGGCCGCTCCGTCTTCAAGGGCAACCTCAGCTACGCCGCCGCCCAGAGCATCGACGACCCGGACTGGAGCCTCTTCGACATCGTCGGCATCGACTACTACTCGTACTTCGAGAAGCGGTCCGACTACGTCCGGGAGTTGAAGCAGTATCTGCGATGGGGCAAGCCGCTGGCCATCACCGAGTTCGGCACGTGCGCGTACGCCGGCGCCCCCGAGGCGGGCGGCATGGGCTGGGACATCGTCGACTACGACAAGGAGCCGCCGGAGATCAAGGGGAACCTGGTCCGCAGCGAGCGCGTCCAGGCCGACTACGTGGGCGAGCTGCTGGACGTCTTCGCTTCGATGGGCCTGTACGGGGCGATGACCTTCGAGTTCATCAGCGCGGACGCCCCGCACCGCCCGGACGAGCCCCGGCTCGACCTCGACATCGCGACGTACGCCATCACCAAGGTGATCAAGGACCGTCCGGACGACCCCGCCTCCGGCTGGCACTGGGAGCCGAAGGAGGCGTTCCACGCGGTGGCCCGCCGGTACGGCCGACACCGCTGACGCGCGCGGTCCGTGCCCCCGAGGGACCATGGCTGAGGAGGTGCGCCCATGGAATGGACCCTTGAGGTGATCACCGTGCCGGTCACCGACGTGGACCGGGCCAAGGCCTTCTACGTGGACCGGTGCGGTTTCCGTGCCGAGATCGACGCGTCGTTCTTCGAGGGCGTGGGCCGCTTCGTCCAGCTCACGCCCCCCGGCTCGCGCTGCTCGATCGTGCTGGAGTCCGGCATGCCCGAGGCGCCGGGGCAGCCCCGGGCGGCCCCGGGTTCGCTGCAGGGCCTCCAGCTCTGTGTCACGGACATCGAGAAGGCCAGGGCGGAGCTGGTGGGACGCGGGGTGGAGGTATCCCCGGTCCTGCATGTGAGCGGCTCCGGCTGGGCGGAGGGCCGGGGCGAGGAGATCTGGAACTCCTTCCTCTTCTTCCAGGACCCCGACGGCAACGGCTGGGCCGTCCAGGAGGCCCCGGCGCCGCTCGCCCAGCGCTGACCTAGGCGCAGTAGGTGTCCCGGTCCGGGCGCTCGCCCGTAGCGAGGAAGCGGGAGACGGTCCGGTCGCCGCAGGCATTGCCGTTGGCGAGGTAGGCGCCGTGGCCCGTGGAGTTCACCGTCACCATGACCGCCCGGTCGCCGAAGGCGCGCCGGAGCTCGCGGGCCCCGCTCAGCGGACTGGCGACGTCCCGCTCGTTCTGGACGAGCAGGATGTTCGACGGTCCGCGGTCGGTGATCCGGACCGCGGGCTCCCGCGGCTCGTACGGCCAGGCCGCGCACAGCATCGGGCCGCGCGGCATGCCCGCAGTCAGCGGGAACTCGGCGCGGCTCTCGTCGACGCCCTTCTGGTAGTGGGCGGCGGACCTGGGCCAGGCGACGTTGTTGCAGAGGATGCCGGCGCCGACCGCGGCGGCGTTCTGCATCATCGACTCGTCCGGGGCCTCGGGCACGGGCGGCACGGTGCCCTTGCGGGCGGCGAGGATCATCTCCGCCAGCACGGGGTAGTCGTCGGGGCCGTACAGGCCGCTCAGCATGGTCTGGCGCAGGACGTTGCCGTTCAGCTCCGCCGGGTCGGCACCGGGCCAGGGGAGGGGCTCGCGGTCGAGCCGTTCGGCGAGGCGCAGGAAGAGGGGGCGTACATCGGCAGCCTTACGGGCCACCCGGTACGGATTCCCGGGCCGGGAGGCCCACTTGGCGAACTCCGGGAAGTTGTCCTCCACGCCGGTCTCGAACGCGGCGAGCCAGGCGCGTCCGACGCGGGTGTGGTCGGGGTTGTTGTTGCTGTCCAGCACGATGCGGTCGGTACGGTGCGGGAACAACTGGCTGTAGACGGAGCCGACGTACGTGCCGTACGAGTCGCCCCACGCGGAGATCCGGCTCTCGCCCAGCGCGGCCCGGACGCGGTCGAGGTCGCGGGCGTCGTTGGCGGTGCTGAGGTGCCGTATCAGCTCACCGCCGTTACGGGCACAGGCGTCGGCGATACGCCGGGCGGTGGCCATGGCCTCGGTGACGGAGCCGTCCGGGGCGGGCCAGGGCAGCTTGGCGAGAGCGAGGTCCTTGCTCCCGAGCCCGCAAGCGGCGGCACTGGACGGTGCCATCCCGCGCGGCGCGAACCCGATCAGGTCGTAGACGTCCCGCACGCTTTGAGGCAGCTGCTGCCCTTTGCCGGAGGGATCCCCGAGACTGACCCCACCGGGCCCGCCGGGGATGAGTAACAGGGCACCCCGGCGAGCGGAGGGTTTCTCACTGGGGATGCGGGAGACGGCGATCCGGAGCTTCCGTCCGTCGGGGTCGGAGTAGTCCATGGGGACCTCGACGGTGGCGCACCTCTGACGGGGGTGGAGGCCGGTGCCCTCGCACTTCGTCCACTTGAGGGACCCGGCACCGGCCGCGGACGCACCACTGCCAGGCCCGGCCAGCCCGAGAGCGACACCCGCGGCGGCGATCAGCGCGGCGTTCTTCGTGATCTGCTTCATGCCAGCAGCCTGACCGACCGCGGGAAGCTGTCCCATCCGGGTAACTGCCCTACGCGGCAGGGGGATTACCCCAGGACACGGACGCCAACTTGGTACCGTGAGTGAATGACGTCGAGCTCGTCGTGGGACGCCCGGCTGAGGAATTCGGATGTGGCCTGGGTGAAATTCGACCCCATCGCCTACGTTGATCACAACTACCGCGACATACAGGCGGAGGACGCGGAGATTCTGCGCATCGTCGGGGATCACTTCGCTGATCATTTTCGGACGACGCATACGACCGGGCCGGTTTCCGGCATCGACGTGGGTGCCGGCCCGAACCTCTGTCCCGCACTCGCCATGCTGCCCTGGTGCGAAGAGATCACTCTGCTCGAGTACTCGTCCGCGAACGTGACGTACCTGGAGAACCAGGTCAGGTCATACGACGCGAACTGGGACCACTTCTGGGACGTCCTGCGCGAGCACGATGCGTACAGCGCCTTGGAGTTGGACCCGCGCGAGAGGTTCCGCAGGGCCGTAGAGGTGAAGGAGGGGAGCATCTTCGACCTGGCGCCGGACGAGGGGCGGTGGTCCCTGGGGACCATGTTCTTCGTCGCCGAGTCGATGACCACCTCGTCGCAGGAGTTCCGACTCGGCGTCGAGTGCTTCGTACGGGCGCTGATTCCCGGCGCCCCCTTCGCCGCCGCCTTCATGGAACATTCCATGGGCCACTACGCAGGTGAGCATTTCTTCCCCGCCTGTGGCGTGGGGGAATCCGAGGTGCACGCGAGCCTCGAAACACTCGCGGATGACTTAAAGGTCAGGCGACTCGTCTCATCGGCATGCCTGCGCGAAGGACACGGGGGAATGATCCTCGCCTGTGGTCGGCGTCGGCAGTGACGGCTGGGTGACCTGTACGGGGGATGAGGTAATTGCAGATCAAACCACGGCAGCGACTCCTGGACATATGGCAGGCGATAGCCCGCCAGTCCTTCGACGAGGGAACGTGGAACTGGGGCGACCTGGGCGGGGAAAGCAGTGTCGCCGATGCGGAACGGCTGCTCTGTCTGCTGTATCCGGCCACGGAGATCCCAGCGTTCCGGCTGGATGATCCCGATACCACGGAGCGGGACGTCCTGCGGGCGATGGAGAGGGCAGGCGGTCGGCTGGACCTCCCGGCGTCTCTCGTCGAGGTCGTCGGCGAGTTCATGCGGACGCACACGCGACGCGACGGCAGTACTCCCGCCTTCGCAGGCGGCTACTACTTCCGCCCCGCGGGTAAGGGCACGGACCTCACCGACGAGCAGCGCGAACTCGGCGTGGTCGACTCCTACTCCCTGTCGATCACCCTCTGTCTGGCCACGCTCGGCTTCCTCAAGGTCTACCAGACCAGGACCCGGCGTCCCCACGTCCAGGCGGCGATCGCCGAACTGCGCGACGCCACCAGCAACCGCCTCACGGCCGCGATGGTGAGCCTGCTGCGCTCCTTCACCGTCAGCGTCTACGACCCCGACTCCTCCCAGGGCGAGGCCCTCACCGACCTCCTGGGACAGGGCCGGGTGCCGCAGCGGCACGTGGTTCAGAGGTTCCGGCACCGCTTCAAAGCCCTGCGTGCCGTGATCACCGAGAGCCTCGTCCTCGGGCTCGACGTCCATGAGGGGCTTCTGGACGGGAACCGGCTCTTCGAATGCGGCTGGGCCTGGGGCATCGTGAGGGACGCGCCCGAGGTCGAGACCGACGAACCCGTCGGCCCTCAGCCGTACGGCATCGCCGACCCGGTCCCGTACCTCTACTTCACCGTCGTGGCACTCGATGGCATCGAGGACCTGTTCTCCTACCGCACCCTCACCTTCGGGCTGCTCGACTCCGAACAGCAGAGGCTCGCCGAGGCGCTCCGGCTGCGCTGGGAGGTCACCCATCAGTTCTGGTCCGGCATCGCCCGCTTCGACGCCGACCGCTGGCCCCTGGAGGACATCCCCTGGCGTACCACCGGGCAGCGGCAGGAATCCGAGTACTTCTCGCTCTCCGTCACCTCCCTCCTCGTCCACGACCTGATGCGGCGGCGCGCCACCGACGACGACCTGACGCGTGTCGTCGGCGTCCTGGAGCGTCTCGCCGATCGCGCCCGCATCACCAGCCGCGTGACCCACGACGACCCGATGGTGCGGCTGCACGACCCCGGCGTCACGATGCCGCTGCTGGGCACCGAACGGATCGGGCCACCCCTGCGATGGACGATGACCGACTTCTCGGCACAGCTGCTGAAGCGGACCGTGCAACTGCGCGCGCTCTCCCGCGACCCCGACGCGCACGGCCGGCTGTCCGGACTCGCGGAGGACATCCTGGAGCACGTCTGGCGGCGCCGTATCGGCCACGATGAAGGGGCGGGCCTGTGGGGCTCCTGGAGTTTCACCGAGCGCGTCGTCGAGGTGATGGTCCAAGCCCACCACATGTACCGGCAGCCGCCGCTCCGCAGCCCCGAACTGACCCACCTGGCCGAGGCGCTGCTCAGCGAGGCCGCCCAACTCTTCGGCGTCGAGGAGTTGGAACTGGCACCCCCGGGCGGCGGCAGCCGCGAGAGGGCGCTCAGAGACATCGAGCTCAAGCTGCGCCGCGCCCGTGAACTCGTCGGCGAACGGCCGGGAACGGCCTACGCGCTGGCCCTCGACGTCCTGGGCCTGCTGGACGTTCTCGCCCAGGCCCGGGCAACCGCCCGCCTCGGAGGCGGAACGTGCTGATCTTCGCGGCCTCCGACAAGGGCGGCGCGGGCCGTTCCGTCACCAGCGCCAACCTCGCCTACCACCGGGCACTGTCCGGAGACGAGGTCTGCTACCTGGATTTCGACTTCGGCTCGCCCACCGCGTCGGCCGTCTTCGACGTGCCCGAGGCCCGCCGGGCCGCCGAGGGCAGCGGCCTGCACGCCTACTTGAAGGGCGAGGTCGTCGACCCCGCCCGCATCGACGTCTGGGCAGAGACCGGGCACCAGGCGCTGCGCGACCGGCCGCCCCGCTCCGGACGGCTCGTGCTGATGCCCGGAGACCTCAGCGGCGGCGACTTCGCCACCACCGAGAACGACCTGCGGCGGTGCGTCGACCTGCTGCTGAAGCTGCACCACGAGTTCGACCTGATCCTCGTCGACCTCCGGGCCGGCCGCAGCTACGCCGTCGACCTGGCCTTGGCCGCCACCGCACAGCCCGAGATGAGGGCCGTCCCGTCCCGCTGGCTGGTCTTCCACCGCTGGACCCGCCAGCATGTGGCCGCCGCCGCGCACCTGGTCTTCGGCAGGTACGGCCTCGTCGCCGGTGGCGTGGCCCGAGGCCACGACGAGGACGCCCTGCGCGGCGCCATCCGCTTCGTACGGTCCGCCGTGTCCGATCCCGACGCGCCGCTGTGGTCGCAGGTGCGGCCCGCGCAGTCGGCGTGGATGCGGGTGTGCGACGACGGCCTCGATCAGCTCGCCTCCGAACACGGCATGGGGCGCAGCCAGGTCCTCGGCACCGTCCCCTTCGAGCCTGTCCTCCAGTGGCGGGAGCAGCTCATCACCGACGAGGACGTGCTCGGCAGCCGGATCGCGGACATGACGACCTGGCAGGCCCTGAGCGACCTGGCCGATCGGCTCACCGACGACAGGCACTGGGAACCGGCGTGAACCGGGCCCCGTGCCGCCGGGGCCCCGCGGAGCGGGTCGGTTAGTCTCGGCGGAGAGTCGCAGACCAGGGAGGCGAGCCCGTGTCGGCCAGTGCGGTGGTGATCGGCGCCGGAGTCTCCGGACTCACCACGGCGGTGTGCCTGGCGGAGTCCGGCATGGACGTCCGGGTGGACACCGACCGGCTCCCGTCCGAGACGACCTCGGCGGCCGCGGGCGCCATGTGGGATCCCTATCTGGCCGAACCCCGCGATCTGGTGGAGCGATGGAGCCGGGTGACCCTGTCGGAGCTGACCGAGCTGAGCACGGACGCCGGCACGGGGATCCGGCTGCTGGAAGGGACCCAGGAGTCCAGAGTCCCCTGTGACCTGCCGGCCTGGGGCGGCCTGGTCGGGGCGGTGGCGTGCCCACCGGACGACCTGCGGGAGGGCTTCGTGTCCGGCTGGCGCTACCGTGCCCCGCTCGTGGACATGCCCCGCTACCTCCAGTACCTCGTAGAACGACTCGCCAAGGCCGGCGGGCACATCCGCGATCATCACTACGAGACCCTCGACGACGCGATGGGCGAAGAGCCCGTGGTGGTGAACTGCACCGGCGCCGGGGCCCGGGACCTCGCCGCCGACGTCGCGGTCGAGGCGGTGCGCGGCCGGCTCGTCGTCGTGGAGAACCCCGGCATCCGGGCATTCTTCACCGACGACACCCCTGGTGCCGAGGAACTCACCTACATCTACCCGCACTCCGACGTCGTGGTCCTGGGCGGAACCTCGGACCGGGGCAACTGGGACCTCGGCTCCGACCAGGCCGAGGCCGAGGCGATCATCCGGCGCTGCGCCGCCGTCGAACCGTCGCTCGCCGGAGCCCGGGTCGTCGAGCACCGGGTGGGACTGCGGCCGGTCCGCAGCCGGGTCCGGCTCACGGAGGAGTGGCATCAGAGCACGCTGCTGATGCACAACTACGGACACGGGGGAGCCGGACTGACCCTGTCCTGGGGGTGCGCCCGCGAGGTCGCGGACCGGGTTCGCACAGCACTGCGGTCGCATCCCTGAGCCGGGACGGGGGCTACCCCCTGATCTGCCACTGCCTGCGCTCCGCGATGTCGGCCTCCGCGCCTCTGCGAAAGAGATACAGCCAGGTGCGGGCCATGAGCGTGGCGGTCAGGGCGATGGTCCATGGCCAGCTGACGGCATCCGCCTCCACCAGCGCCGCACCGACCGTCGGAGAGGCAGCCGTGAGGACCATCAGCCCGACTTCACTCCGGCTTCTCCGGAAGCGGTGGGCGATGGAGAACTCCGACCGCTCGTACCAGGCCATGGCCGCGCTGATCACGACGGCCAGCACCATGGTCGTCCAGGGATTGCCGCTGACCTGTGCGTAGGTGACGGGCAGTGAGATGAGGAAGGGGAACACGCCGCCGTACTCGGACAGCACGTTCCCCCACTTCATTATCTTGCCGAACGCGTTCGAGCGGATCCGGGCCAGCTCGCCGGAGGCACTCGCGTAGACGATCAGGGAGAGCACCGTGCTGAACGTCGCCCCGATGAGAAGCAGACGGACGTCGTCGGGGAACCGGGTGGAAGAGAAGGCGAAGCCCAGGAGGAACGTGATGGCGGCCAGGATGGAGCCGGAGAACGCGATGCCGGCCGCGGCCTCCCCGGACTGGAGCGTCGCGGGGTCGTCCTTCTCGAACCGGGCGATCTCGAAGGCGGGTTCACCCCCCAGGCTCACCAACGCCGTCACCGCGTGGTCGGACGCCCCCAGCGACTCCGCGAGCTGCTCCTTCGCGGTGACATGGACGAGATGCCGCGCGTCCGGATCGATGTACTCGACGCGTGACTTGTACTGGTAGTAGATGCGGTCGGCGCCGTCCGCACCACCGGCGCGCATGACCCGCGTCCCGATGAACCCGCAGGCCAGAAGGAGGCGTGTCACCGCCAGTTCCTCTGTCCTCGCCACGGCGGAGATCAGCGGCGGCTCGCTCGACCTCCGGGGCAGATCCCGCACCATCTCGTCCAGAAGCTGCGTGGCAATACCCTGCCGCCGCGTGCGGTCCCGCACCGCGATCAGAGACAGCCGCGCATGCCCCGGTGACGGCATTTCCGCGGCGATGCACCCCACCAACTCGCCTTCGGATTCGACTACTCGGACCAGCTCGTGTTCCACGGCCGCGATGACAAGAGGGAGCGACGGAATGACCTCCGCTTCGCACGATTCAGCCAGAAGCAAGCGGAGTCGGTCCAGATCGGCGGGGCGGGCCAGCCGGGTGGACCATGCAGTCATATCCGCCCATTTCATTCGGATCGTAGTCGTGTCTCGTCATAGTGCAGCACAACTGGCGAAGCCTGGCGTCGAGTTGTACTTTTTGAGGACGGTGCGAAGGAGGGTCGGCCATGACGGAGTCCGTGTTCCGGGAGTCCATGGCCGAGCCCCGTACCCAGGCCGTACCGCTCGCCCATCTCTCCCTGGAAGTGGGCCACCTCTACATGGAGGACTTCGAGGCCGGACCCGGGCGGCTGCGTGCGCACTTCGCCGAGACGCGCCTTTGGGCGGACGCCGCCCGCGCCGCCGCGTCCCGCCGCATCGGCGACCGGCGCCCCCGCATCAGCACCTGCTTCCTCGTCGACGACTACTTCACGCGCTTCTCCACCCCGGCGGAACTCCTCCCCGTCGTCCTCGGCGAAGCGGAGAAGGCAGGCCTGCGCATCGACTATCTGGCACGCGAGTCCGGCTGCGCGGCCGACGGCAGGACCGATCCGGCCGAGTCCGTCGCGCACCGTCTCGTCGAATCGCCGCCGCCCGGCAGCTACGGCGCCCGCCCACCCGTCGGCCAGACCGGCTGGCTCTCCAACGGGCAGCGCACGCCGAGTGCCGCCCGCAGCGCGCTGTCCGGGGCCCCCGGCTGGCAGCCACCCCAGGAGACCGCCGCCCGCAACCACTCGGTCTTCATGGACGTCGAGCTCTGGTCGGAGCGGGAGGGGCGGCGCTTGTGGTCCTGCCCGTTGCTGGCCGCCGTGTGGCAACTGGCCCGCCTCGGCCTCCTACGGCACCTCGGCGAGCCCGTCCTCACCCCGCAGCCCTGGACCGGAGGGAGCTTCCCGCGCGACTGGGACCACCTGCCGCCGCTGCTCCGGCTCAACGACTCCGCGGCCCCCTTCAGCGCCTACCGCACTTGCACGCTGCTGCCCAACCGCTTCCTGCCCGTCGAGGACGCCGTACGGCTCATCCTCGACCAGACGGACGTCGACGCCGGGGCGCTGCGGCAGGTCGCCGAGCGGTCCGCTAGCGAAGGGGTGCCGGTGCCGGCGGGGGTCGCGCAGCGGTCGACGTACGTCTTCTACGAGGAGCCCCCGGACTTCTGCTTGGCCGAGGGGACTTGAGTGGCTTCCCCCATCCAGCCGGTGCGTCCGGTCCTGGTCTGCGGTGAGGTGCGCACCTGTCTGCTGCCGGCCCTGCGGGCACTGGACAGCCGGGCCGCTCCTCAATTCCTGCGGCTGCGTGCCGACGAGCACGTCCGTGTCTCCGAGCGGCCGAACCTGTACGTCCGTTCACCGGAGGTCCTCACCGGCGTGGACTGCGGGCTGCCGACCTCCAACGGAGCCAAGGTCCGTGCCGTGGGGACGGTGGCCGCCCGCGCCGCGCTCACCGAGGGGCGTGTCCTCCAGGCCACCGCCTACTTCAGCGCACCGGGCTCCGGTCCGGAAGCCCGGCGGCCCTGGGGCCAATACCTCGTACGGCCGGGCCTGGTCGAACCCATCGGAAAGCTGCCCGAGGAAGCGACGGCGAAGGGCATCCTGCACGGCCCCGGACGTGACGAGCTCAACCTCGGGATGATCGCGGAAGCGGTGCTCGCCCAACTGCGCCGCCATCCATTGCTCGATCGTCGCGTGCCTTTCAAGTCGAGTCCCACGCGACTGCGTTGGGTCGCGCGGCACGTCCCGGTGGCGGAGGAGGCATCCCTGGAACGCTTCACCTTGGCCGAGGGAGGGCTGCGGACTGTGGAGCTTCGACTGCCGGCAGGCGTCCCGGCCTCCGCGGCGGCGGGCTTGTGCGAGGACCTCGCCCTGCACGACTGGCTGCTCACGACCGTGACGCACATGCTGGACGGCAGCCGCGGTCCCACCTCCTCCGTCCCGGCACTGGGCGCAGCCGCGGAGCACCTCCTGCATCTGTGGATGCCGCGCGCCCGCGTGGCCCTCTCACTGGGCCGCCTGTGGGACGCCCTTGAGCAGACCCCGGGCTTCACCCGTCAGTGGCAGAACCTCGTCCAGCACATCCGCGATCGACTGGCCGTCCAGGCCGTATCGCTGTCTCACCAGGAGACGGTATGAGCGATTGGGTCGCGATCGTGTCCCTGGGCGGCTGTGCGGTCGTGATCGTGTGGATGCTGATGCGTTTCGACAAGCGGCTGAGAGCCGTGGTGAAGAGTCAGGAGGACGCGTCGGCCAGGATGGGCACCGCTACGGAAGTGCTCAGCGGAGTGGACGCTTCGGTACTCCGCTCCCACGACGTGATCCGGCTGGCCCGCCCGTACGCCCGAATCCCTGAGCTGGACTCCCACTTCGTGCGGAATTTTGCCGAGGAGGAGACGGGCCGTCACAACTCGTTGCTGGAAGGCCTCGGCCAGGGCAGCGTGGAATGTCCCGGCGAGAACCACGGCTGGCTGCTCGCCCTCACTGCCTGCGCGTACAGGAACCTCTACGCCATCAGCACATCTCTCGACCGGGACTTCTGGGGCAGCGAGCCGGGGCAGTGGTATCTCGCAGCTCAGCGGGAGGCGATTTTCCGCGGGGTCGACGTACGGCGGCTGTTCCTGGCGCGCGACGAGAGCGAGGTCACCGAGAGCCTCGAGCGGCTTTGCCGCAGCCACGGCGAGCTGGGCATCGAGGTGCGGATCGTGGTGTTGACGCAGCTCGGGCCGAGAACGCGGGCGGCCGTCCTCAGTGACTTCGTCCTCTTCGACGGGGAGCTCAGCCACGAGATCCTCCCGGACATCCGGGCGTGCCCGCCCAAACTACGCTGCGGACGAGTCCCGGACATGTCCAGGAGCGGATCAGTCGCTTCCAGGCGCTCTGGGAAGCTGCGAGCCCTCCCCACCGCGATGCTGTCTCACCATGAAGACGTCGATCGGGTCCTGGGTCTCGACCGTGAAGCCGTGGCGTTCGTAGAGGCGGCGGGCCGGGCTGCCCTGGAGGACGTTCAGGCGTACGGGTTCGGCGGCGGCGTCGGTTCGGACCAGCAGGGTTCGCAGGACCGAGGAACCGAGGCCCCGGCCCTGGAGGCCGGGATCGAGGTAGAAGTGCTCCAGCCAGGTGCCGTCCTCGGCCGGACGCAGTGTGACGCTGCCCGCGAAGATGCCGTCGGCCTCGATGACCGAGCTGTGCTGCGGGGCGAAGCCGTCGCGTAGCCGCTGCCTGACCCGGTGCGCGTCGTAGCGGCCCAGCCGTTCCAGGTCCGGGCGCATGACGATCGCCCGCAGTTCCGCGATCTGCTCGACGTCCGCCGGTTCGGCGGGGCGCATGGTCCAGTGCACGTCCGGATCGATTCAGTGGCTGTGGTGACGTATGAACGCGCCCCAGGCGGCGGCCCCGACCAGGACCACAGGGCTGTCCGCCAGCTTGCTGTCCCGGACGGGGACGGTGCCGGGGATTCCGTCGGCGACCTCGACGCAGTTGCCGCCGTTGCCGTCGCTGTAGCTGCTCTTGCGCCAGTGTGCGGTGGTCAGGTCGTACTCGCGCATCGTCTGAAGTCCTCCGCCGCCGATTCGATCAGGTCCAGGGACGCCTCCGGCGACAGCGCGGCAGCCCTGAGCAGATCGTAGGCCGACTGCACCCGCTTCACCACGGGTGGATCGTCCAGCAGGGTCCCCGAATACACGGCTTCTGTATAGGCCGTCGGCGGTGCGTCTGCGAACTCCATGAGCCGCAGATCGCCGGTCATCACGGAGTACGCCCCAGCCGTGTACGGCAGCACCTGCACCATCACCGTCCGCTCTCGCGCCAGTGCCACCACGTGCTCTAGCTGTTCCGCCATGACGGCCGGTCCACCGACCGGGATTCGCAGCACGTTCTCATGGAGGATTGCCCAATACACGGGGCGTGTAGCGTCCTTGAGAATCTGGGCGCGTTCCATACGGCCCGACACCTTCTCGTCGATGAACTCGTCCGGAGCGAACGGGTTCATCGCCAGCGTGACCGCCCTCGCGTAGGCCGGTGTTTGCAGCAGACCCGGCACCAGCGCGGGCGCGAACTCGCAGATCTTCGTAGCCTGCGCCTCCAGCTCCGCCGCTCGCGCGAAATAATCCGCATACCGTTTATCGTCAATCAGCTTCCTGCACAGCCGCTCGAAAATACCGTCGGTTTGCAGCACCCCGTCGATCCGCTGCGCCACATCCAACTGTGGCTTGCGAATGGCCTGTTCGAACTGGCCGATGTATCCGCCGGAGACGAAAACCCGTAGCCCCAGCTCCGCCTGGGTGATCCCCGCGTCCTCCCTCCGTCGCTTGAGCTCCGTGCCGAAGAACTCCCACGCTGCCTGACGAGAACCGTTGGCCATTGCCGAACCCCTTTGTGCTGCCCCGCAGTTGTAGGGCACAGACCCCTCCCGAGTGTAGGCGCGGAGCGTCACCGTGGGGATGCGAAGAGTGAAAATCCAAAAGGAAGGGGAGCACGGTGGAGGCACGACACTCGGCGCACTGCGTCGAAGAAGCGGAGGACGCGGTGAAAGAATTGCGGGCAGAACTCGCGAAGGCAGGAATTACCCTGCCCTCACTGGGGCTGGACCCGGTGAGTCTTGCGCGGGAAGCACCCTGTCCGCTCGTGGAATTGGGCCGGTGTTCCGTGGAGACCGCCCGGCGGCTCGCGGCGGTGCTGCGATGAAGCCCCCGGTCGGCGCGTATGTCGTGGACACCCGCAGCGGACGCATCGGCATCGTCATGGGGCATGAGGGGCCCTACGTGCAGCTGCGGCCGTACGGCGGCGGGAGGGAATGGGACGTGGACCCCGGCGCCGTCCGGCACGCCACCCAGGCCGAGCGGCTGAGCGCGGCGACGGCGTACGCCAACGCCCGCAGCAGGGGTGAGGTCCCTTGACCCGGGTAGCCCGGGTGCCCCGGTGACCCTGCGAGAATGACGCCATGAGCCTGTTCCGCGACGACGGCATCGTGCTGCGCACCCAGAAGCTGGGTGAGGCGGACCGGATCATCACGCTGCTCACACGCGGTCACGGACGAGTACGGGCCGTGGCCCGGGGCGTGCGCCGGACGAAGTCGAAGTTCGGTGCGCGCCTCGAACCCTTCTCGCACGTCGACGTGCAGTTCTTCGCGAAGGGGAGCGAGCTGATCGGGCGCGGCCTGCCGCTGTGCACGCAGAGTGAGACCATCGCGCCGTACGGCGGCGGGATCGTCAGCGACTACGCGCGGTACACGGCCGGGACCGTCATGCTGGAGACGGCGGAGCGGTTCACCGATCACGAGGGCGAGCCGGCCGTGCAGCAGTATCTGCTGCTCGTCGGCGGGCTGCGGACCCTCGCCCGGGGAGAGCACGCCCCGCATCTCGTGCTCGACGCCTTCCTGCTGCGCTCCCTCGCCGTCAACGGGTACGCCCCGAGCTTCACGGACTGCGCGAAGTGCGGAATGCCCGGGCCCAACCGGTTCTTCTCGGTCGCCTCGGGCGGTTCAGTCTGCGTGGACTGCCGGGTGCCCGGCAGCGTCGTACCCTCGCCCCAGGCCCTCGAACTCCTCGCCGCGCTGCTTACGGGAGACTGGGACACCGCGGACGCGTGCGAGGCGCGGTACGTCCGCGAGGGCAGCGGGCTGGTGTCCGCGTATCTGCACTGGCACATGGAGCGCGGGCTGCGCTCCCTGCGCTACGTCGAGAAGTAGAGCAGCCCAGAAGCAAGCGAGCACGAGGAGCGAGAGACACATGGCCGTACGCGGGATCCTGGGGCGGCAGCGCCGGGAGTACAGGACGCCGGAGCCGCACCCCTCCGGCGCACGGCCGCCGAAGCTCGGAGAGCTCGTACCGAAGCATGTGGCGATCGTCATGGACGGCAACGGCCGCTGGGCGAAGGACCGGGGCCTGCCGCGCACCGAGGGCCACAAGGTCGGCGCCGAGCGGGTGCTCGACGTGCTCCAGGGCGCCATCGAGATGGGCGTCGGCGCGATCTCCCTGTACGCCTTCTCCACCGAGAACTGGAAGCGGTCGCCGGACGAGGTGCGCTTCCTGATGAACTTCAACCGGGACTTCATCCGCAAGACCCGCGACCAGCTCGACGAGCTGGGCATCCGGGTGCGCTGGGTGGGCCGGATGCCCAAGCTGTGGCGTTCCGTGGCCAAGGAGCTGCAGATCGCCCAGGAGCAGACCAAGAACAACGACAAGCTGACGCTGTACTTCTGCATGAACTACGGCGGGCGGGCCGAGATCGCCGACGCCGCGCAGGCACTGGCCGAGGACGTCAAGAGCGGGAAGCTCGACCCGTCCAAGGTCAACGAGAAGACCCTCTCGAAGTACATGTACTACCCGGACATGCCGGACGTGGACCTGTTCCTGCGCCCGAGCGGTGAGCAGCGCACCTCCAATTACCTGATCTGGCAGAGCGCCTACGCCGAGATGGTCTTCCAGGATGTGCTGTGGCCGGACTTCGACCGGCGTGACCTGTGGCGGGCGTGCCTGGAGTTCGCCTCGCGCGACCGGCGGTTCGGCGGGGCCATCCCGAACGAGGAGCTGCTGGCCATGGAGGGCAAACAGGAGTAGAGCCGGTCGGCCCGGCCGCCCTCCGGTGGCAGCCGGGCCCCACCGGCGGTGTGCTGGGGGATGGGTTCGACGGCCGTCAGCGCCCCTCGGGGACCGCTCCCAAGCGGGCCGGGGCCTTCGTCGCGGCCTCGCTCGCCCTGTTCTGCATCCAGCTGGACTTCTTCGCGCTGAACCTGGCCATCCCCGGCATCTCCGCCGAGCTGGACACGACGGTCTCGGCGGCCCAGTGGACGCTGTCCGCCTACATGCTCGCCGTCGGCTGTCTCTTCATCGTCGGCGGGCGGCTGGGCGATCTGCTCGGCCGCCGTCCGATCCTGCTGATCGGGATCGGCCTGTTCGCCGCCGCCTCCGTCGGCTGTGCTCTCGCGCCCACCCTGGGCGTCCTCGTCGTGTCCCGGGTGGTGCAGGGCGCGGGCGCGGCGCTGATCTTTCCCGTGTCGGTCTCCGTCATCAGCAACGCCTTCCCCGAGGAGACCCGGGCCCGGGCGCTCGGCGCGATGTTCGGGGTCGCCAACGTCGGCACCGCCCTCGGGCCGTTCGTCGGCGGTGGCTTCACCGACGGGCCCGGCTGGCGGTGGATCTTCTGGCTGCTGGCTCCGCTCAGCGCCCTCTCCTTGCTGATCGCCCTGTGGTACGTCCCCGACTCCCGGGACGAGAGCGCTCCCCGCCAGATCGACCTGCCCGGCTGTGTGGCCGTCGTGATCAGCCTGGCCGCGCTGACCCTCGCCGTGGAGCGGGGCAGCGCCTGGGGCTGGGACCACGCGCGCACCCTCGCCCTGCTGGGCGTCGCGGTGGTGGCCGGTGCGCTCTTCGTCCTGCGGGAGCGGATCTGCCGGCATCCGCTGGTCGACTTCCGGCTCTTCCGCAACATCCCCTTCGACCTCGTCACCGTGATGGGGTCGGTGGCCAACACGGGCTACGCCGTCACCGTGTTCCTCGCCACCCTGCAGTTGCAGCAGGTGCGGGGCCTGTCGGCGCTGCTGTCAGGCACGGTGTTCCTCGCCCCGGCCGTGATGGTGGCCTGCGCCGGGCCCATCGGCGCCTGGCTCTCCACCCGGATGCGCCCCACCAGCGTCATGGCCCTGGCCGGGACCATCGCGGGCACCGGCATGATCGGGCTGAGCTGGGCCTGGTCATGGTGGGTCTACCTGCCCGTCTTCACCTGGTGCGCGCTCGGCCTGGGCCTGGGCTGGACCTTCGCCAGCGTGGCCACCCAGCAGGTCGTCCCGCCCGCACGTGCCGGCGAGGCCTCGGGTGTCGTCCTCACGGCCCTCGTCACCCTGGGCGCCATCGGTCTGGCCGCCGTGGCCGCGGCGATCACCTCCCTCACCCCGGAGACCGGTCCGGAGCGCGCCTACGACCTCCTCCTGCGCATCGGCGGCGTCGTCATCCTGGCCACCTCCGCCCTGTCGCTGCTCGTCCGCCGGGGGCTCACCGCCCGGGGCCTCGTACCGTCCGCCTGAGAAACCTTTGGCAAGGGCAGGACAGTCGGCCACTGCCCGGCCGCCATCGAGCCACGCGGCGTTCACGCACCGACTCGACGATGCGTCGGATCACCCGGTCTGCCGCATCAGTCGCTTTGATGCGGCCATGAACGAAACGGCACCTCCATGAGACGCCTCACCCCCGCTCTGGCCCTCGGCCTCGCGACCCTGGTGGTGGCCCCGTCGGCCGCCCAGGCGACGGACCACCGCACCGGCCATGACTCCGGCGCCGTCCGGGACAGCTTCGGCACCAAGGCCTCCTACGCCCCGCGGCAGAACACCCACTCCTACCAGCGGCCCCCGGCCGGTTTCACGCCCGTCTTCACCGAGAACGTCTCCCGGCACGGCTCCCGCGCCGCCACCGACAGCGAGGACGGCGACCTGATCCTCGCCCTGTGGGACAAGGCCCGGGCCGAGGGGCAGCTCACGCGTGAGGGGCGGGAGTTCGGGCCCCAGGTGCGGGCTCTGGAAGCCGAAATGGCCAAGGTCGGCTACGGCAGCCTCAGCGGCCGCGGCAAGCGGGAGATCGAGGGCACGGCCGTACGCATGGAGCAGCGGCTGCCGGGGCTGTTCCGGCAGATCGCGAGGGACGGCGAGAAAGTCGACGTCGTCAGCTCCGGGCAGGGCCGGGCCGTCGACAGCGGCAACCTGTTCGCGGCGACCCTCGGGAACACCGACCCGGAGCTGAAGCCGCAGATCGGCCCGGCCCGCGCCGACGAGAACCTGCTCTACTTCCACAAGGCGGCCGGGGGTGCCGCCTACCGCGACTACATCGCGGGCGACCAGCGCCTCGCGGACACGCTCAAGAGCCTCACCGACCAGCCGAAGACCCACCGGGCCGCCCGCAGCGTCCTGCGCGGGCTCTTCACTCCGGCCTTCGTCCAGCGGATCACCGACGGCGAGTTCGCCTCGATCGGAACCGAGGTCGAAGCCGCGCAGGCCGTCTACAACCTGTACGCCATCGCCCCGGCCATGAGCGAGGAGAGCCCCGGCGGCAAGGGCTGGGGAATGGAGCGGTACATCTCGCGCGGCGACGCCGCCTGGTTCGGATACCTCAGCGACGTCGAGGACTTCTACGAGAAGGGCCCCGGCTTCGCCGACAGCGACATCACGTACAAGATGGCGGACGTCCTCCTCGACGACTTCTTCAAGCAGGTCGAGGCCAAGCGCGCCGGCACCAGTGACCTGGGCGCCGAACTCCGCTTCACCCACGCCGAGGAGATCATCCCGCTCGCCGCGCTGATGAAGCTGCCGGGCAGCACGCAGGGGGTGACCGCCGAGAGGCCCTACACCTACGCCGGCAACACCTGGCGCGGCGCCTCCGTCGCCCCCATGGCCTCGAACATCCAGTGGGACGTCTTCCGCAAGGGCAACACCTACCTCGTGCGCATGCTCTACAACGAGAAGGAGACGCCCTTCAAGACCGGCTGCCACCCCATCACCAAGGGCAGCAAGTTCTACGACCTCAAGGAACTGGAGCGCTGCTTCAACCGGGCCTGAGCGTCACGCCCCTGAAAGGGGCGCGGGGAACTGCGCGAACGGCTGCAACGCACCCGCAGTCGGCGACCGGGCGCACCCCTCACGGCGATCAACCGCTCAACCGCCGGAGGCCGCCGCACAATCCGCACAGGTCCCGAAAATCTCCACCGTATGAGCCACGTTGACGTAGCCATGCTCCGCCGCGATGGACTCGGCCCACTTCTCCACGGCCGGACCCTCCACCTCGACGGCCTTGCCACACCCGCGGCACACGAGGTGATGGTGATGGTCGTCGGTGGAGCAACGCCGGTAGACCGACTCACCGTCGGCCGTACGCAGGACGTCGACCTCACCGGCGTCGGCGAGGGACTGCAGCGTGCGGTAGACCGTGGTGAGCCCGACCGAGTCGCCCTTGTGCTTGAGCATGTCGTGCAGGTCCTGCGCACTGCGGAACTCGTCGACCTCTTCCAGGGCCGCCGACACGGCGGCCCGCTGCCGGGTGGCGCGGCCCTTCACGGACGGTCCAGCGGTCGTCACCGTTGCCTCCTCACGTCTGCCTTGCCCGGGTCATTGTGCCAGCCCGGGGTGGGGGCGGTCAGACGCCGACTTCGTCGGCCGCTCCCCGGGTACCCGGAATCGCGCACTCGCCGGGGTCATGGGCGGATTGCGCGGAAGTCCGGGCGCGGGCGCGGCGGTGGGCCAGCGGAGCCGCGAGTGCCGTCAGCACGATGAACGCGCCGATGGTCAGCAATACGATCGTCGCACCGGGCGGGACGTCCTGGTAGTACGAGGTGACCGTGCCGCCGATCGTCACGCTCACACCGATGGCGACGGCGATCACGAAGGTGGCCGCGAAGCTGCGGCTGATCTGCTGGGCCGCCGCGACGGGCACCACCATCAGCGCGCTGACCAGCAGCAGGCCGACCACGCGCATCGCCACCGTCACCGTGACGGCCGCGGTGATCGCCGTCAGCAGGTTCAGGGCGCGCACCGGCAGGCCCGTCACCCGGGCGAACTCCTCGTCCTGGCTGACCGCGAACAGCTGCCGGCGCAGGCCGAGCGTGACCAGGACGACGAAGGCGGCCAGTACACAGATCGCTGTGACGTCCGACTCGGACACCGTCGACAGGGAGCCGAACAGGTACGACGTCAGGTTGGCGTTGGAGCCCGTCGGCGCGAGGTTGATGAACATCACACCGCCCGCCATGCCGCCGTAGAAGAGCATCGCGAGGGCGATGTCGCCGCGGGTCTTGCCGTACCAGCGGATCAGCTCCATGAGGACTGCGCCGAGGACGGAGACGAGGGTCGCCATCCACACCGGGGACCAGGTCAGCAGGAAGCCGAGGCCGACGCCGGTCATCGCCACGTGGCCGATGCCGTCGCCCATCAGGGCCTGGCGGCGCTGGACCAGGTAGATCCCGACCGCTGGGGCCGTGATGCCGACCAGGACGGCGGCGAGCAGGGCCCGCTGCATGAAGGCGTAGTCGAGGAAGTCCATCAGCTCAGCAGTCCCGTACGGATCGGTTCGGCGCCCGCCGGCGCGTGCGGGTGTACGTGGTCGTGGCCGGGGAGGGCGTGCTGCCCGACCGCCTTCGGGGGCGGTCCGTCGTGCACGACGCAGCCGTCGCGCAGGACGACCGCCCGGTCGATGAGGGGCTCCAGCGGGCCCAGTTCGTGCAGCACGAGCAGCACGGTGGTGCCCTGGGAGACCTGCTCGGTGAGGGTGTGCGCGAGCACCTCCTGGCTGGCCAGGTCGACGCCCGCCATCGGCTCGTCCATGATCAGCAGCTCGGGCTCGGAGGCGAGCGCGCGGGCGATCAGGACCCGCTGGTGCTGGCCGCCTGAGAGGGCGTCGACGGAGTCCTTGGCCCGGTCCGCCATGCCGACGAGGTCCAGGGCGCGTCGTACGGCCTCGCGGTCGGCCTTGCGCAGCACGCTGAAGCGGGCCCGGGACAGGCGGCCGGAGGAGACCACCTCGGTCACCGTGGCGGGCACGCCGCCCGCGGCCGTGGTGCGCTGCGGGACGTAGCCCACGCGGTGCCAGTCACGGAACCGCGCGCGAGGCGTGCCGAACAGCTCGATCTCGCCGGCGCCGGTCTGCACCTGGCCGATGACGCTGCGCACGGCCGTGGACTTGCCGGAGCCGTTCGCGCCGAGCAGCGCGACGACCTCACCGCGATGAACGGTGAGGTCGATGCCGCGCAGGACGGGGCGCGAGCCCAGGTCAGCGCGGACGCCGCGCAGGGATACGACGGGCTCGGTCATGCCGTCCTCCGATGGGTGGGTCACTTGGCTCCCAGAGCCGTCTGCAGGGCCTTGAGGTTGGCTTCCATGACCTGGAAGTAGTCGTCGCCGCGGGACTTGTCGGTGATGCCCTCGAGCGGGTCGAGGACGTCCGTCTTCAGGTTCGCGTCGCGGGCCAGTGTCTTGGCTGTGCGGTCGGAGACCAGCGTCTCGTAGAAGACGGTGGTGACGCCGTCGGCCTTGGCCTCCTGCTGGAGCTCCTTGACCCGGGCGGCGCTCGGCTCGCTCTCGGGGTCGACGCCGGAGATGGCCTCCTGGGTGAGGCCGTAGCGCTCGGCGAGGTAGCCGAAGGCGGCGTGGTTGGTGAAGAAGACCTTGGACTTGGAGTCCTTCAGGCCGTTCTCGAAGTCGCTGTTCAGGCCGTTCAGCTTCTTGACCAGGGCCTGGGTGTTCTTCTTGTAGTCGGCCGCGTGGTCCGGGTCGGCCTTCTCGAAGGCCTTGCCGACGCCCTGGGCGATCTCGGCGTACTTCACCGGGTCCAGCCAGACGTGGGGGTCGCGGCCGTGTTCCTCCTCCTCGGAGTGGCCCTCCTCACCCTCGTGGCTGTGACCGGCGCCGCCGTGGTCCTCGAGGTGGGTCAGCGAGGCCGCGTCGATCTTCGTCTGGATGCCGGTCTGCGAGACGGCCTCGTCGACGGCGGGCTGGAGGCCCTTGAGGAAGAGCGCCGCGTCGGCCTCTTCGAGCTGGGCGCGCTGCTGGGTGCTGATCTCCAGGTCGTGCGGCTCCTGGCCCGGCTCGGTCAGACTGGTGACGTTCGCGTGGTCGCCGCCTATCTGCTCGGCGAGGAACGCCATCGGGTAGAACGACGCGACGACGTCGAACTTCTCCGTGTTGCCCGTCGCCGCGCTGTCGCTGGAGCAGGCGGTGAGAGCGCCGAGGCCGAGAGAGGCGGCCGCGGCGGCGGGTATGAGGCGTCGTCGTACGTTCATGACACTCATTTTCAACAAATATGGAAACCGTTGTCAACAAACGCCCTGAACTGGGGCCGAAACAGGGTTCGCGGCCCTCTGGCGGTCGCTGAGGGGGAGCGATTTGATTGAGGGGGCGTCCCCGCCGGTAACCTGAACCATTCGCTGGAAGCAACTCGCTTCGTCGCCCGTCGTCGTAATGAAGAGAGCACCGTGGCCGCCGACAAGATCGACACCATCGTCAGCCTGAGCAAGCGCCGTGGCTTCGTATTCCCCTGTAGTGAGATCTACGGCGGTCAGCGTGCCGCCTGGGACTACGGCCCGCTGGGTGTCGAGCTCAAGGAGAACCTCAAGCGCCAGTGGTGGCGCTACATGGTGACGTCGCGCGAGGACGTGGTCGGTATCGACTCGTCCGTCATCCTGGCCCCCGAGGTCTGGGTCGCCTCCGGCCATGTCGCCACGTTCACCGACCCCCTCACCGAGTGCACCTCCTGCCACAAGCGGTTCCGCGCGGACCACCTGGAGGAGGCCTACGAGGAGAAGAAGGGCCGCGCCCCGGAGAACGGGCTCGCGGACCTCAACTGCCCCAACTGCGGAAACAAGGGCACCTTCACCGAGCCCAAGCAGTTCTCCGGCCTGCTGTCGACCCACCTCGGCCCGACGCAGGACTCCGGCTCCGTCGCCTACCTGCGGCCCGAGACCGCGCAGGGCATCTTCACCAACTTCTCCCAGGTGCAGACCACTTCGCGCCGCAAGCCGCCGTTCGGCATCGCCCAGATGGGCAAGTCCTTCCGCAACGAGATCACGCCCGGCAACTTCATCTTCCGCACCCGCGAGTTCGAGCAGATGGAGATGGAGTTCTTCGTCAAGCCGGGCGAGGACGAGAAGTGGCAGGAGTACTGGATGGAGCAGCGCTGGAACTGGTACACCGGTCTCGGCCTGCGCGAGGAGAACATGCGGTGGTTCGAGCACCCCAAGGAGAAGCTCTCCCACTACTCCAAGCGCACCGCCGACATCGAGTACCGCTTCCAGTTCGGCGGCAGTGAGTGGGGCGAGCTCGAGGGCGTCGCCAACCGCACCGACTACGACCTCGGTGCCCACTCCAAGGCCTCCGGCCAGGACCTCACCTACTTCGACCAGGAAGCCGGCGAGCGCTGGACGCCGTACGTCATCGAGCCCGCGGCCGGTGTCGGCCGGTCGCTGCTCGCCTTCCTGCTCGACGCCTACGTCGAGGACGAGGCACCCAACGCCAAGGGCAAGATGGAGAAGCGCACCGTGCTGCGCCTCGACCACCGCCTCGCGCCGGTCAAGGTCGCGGTGCTCCCGCTGTCCCGGAACCCGGAGCTGTCCCCGAAGGCCAAGGGCCTCGCCCAGGCGCTGCGCCAGAACTGGAACATCGACTTCGACGACGCCGGCGCCATCGGCCGCCGCTACCGTCGTCAGGACGAGATCGGCACGCCGTTCTGTGTGACCGTCGACTTCGACACGCTCGAGGACAACGCGGTCACCGTCCGCGAGCGTGACTCGATGAAGCAGGAGCGGGTGTCCCTCGACCAGATCGAGGGGTACCTGGCGGCTCGTCTGATCGGCTGCTGATCGCCTTCTCGTGCACGTCGGTGCCGGGTCCCTCTTCGGAGGGGCCCGGCGCTTTCGCGTTCATGGGGGAGTGGTCCTCCAGCTGGGCGGCCGATTGGACCTGTTTCCCGCCGGTGGCGCCGCGCCAGGGTGGGCGCATGAGTATCGCGTTCCTGCTGACCACACTGGTCATCGTCGTCACGCCCGGTACCGGCGTCGTCTACACCCTCGCCGCCGCGCTCTCCCGGGGCCGCCGCGCCAGTGTCGTCGCGGCCGTCGCCTGCACGCTCGGGATCGTGCCGCATCTGCTGGCCACGGTCACCGGCGTCGCCGCCCTGCTGCACGCCAGCGCGACCGCCTTCGAGGTGCTGAAGTACGCCGGGGTCGCGTATCTGCTGTACATGGCGTGGGCGACCGTGCGGGACAAGGAGGCGCTCGTGGTGGAGGAGGAGCGGGCGTCCGCGCCGGGGTCGGCGGTACCGGCGGTGCCGGCTCGGCGGGTGATCGTGCGGGGTGTGCTGATCAACCTCCTCAATCCGAAGCTGACGATCTTCTTCTTCGCGTTCCTGCCGCAGTTCGTGAGTCCGGGGGAGCCGCACGCGGTGGTGCGGATGCTGGGGTTGGGCGGGGTGTTCATGCTGGCGACCTTCGTCGTGTTCGCCCTGTACGGCGTGCTGGCCGCCTCGGTACGCAGTCACGTCATCGGGCGGCCCCGGGTGATGGCGTGGCTGCGGCGGGGGTTCGCGGGGTCGTTCGTGGCGCTGGGGGCGAAGCTGGCGTTCACGGGGCGGTAGTCGGTGGTCGGTAAGCGGTGGTCGGTAGCCGGGAGTCGTCGGGCGGGGTGGCAAATATCGTGTCTACCGCCGCTTCCGGACCAAGGCGGCGCTGCGCGAGGCGGTCACCAAGCGCTGGCTGGACCGCACGTCCGGGGAGCTCTCCGGCATCGTGACCGGCGGCAGCGCCCCGGAGGCCCGGCTGCGGGACTGGCTCGCCGCGCTGTTCGACGCGAAGCGCCGCAAGGCGGGCGAGGACCCGGAACCGTTCGCCACGTACCTGGTCCTCACCGACGAGGCCGGCACAGCGGTCGGTGAGCACATCACCGACCTCACCGCCCAGCCGGCCCGCATCATCCAGTGCGGGGTGGATACCGGCAGCTTCACCGTCACAGACCCGGAGGCCTCGGCCCGTGCGGTGTTCCAGGCGACGGGGAGGTTCCACGACCCCTGCTGTGCGCGGGAGTGGGAGCAGCCCGGTGTGGAGGGGGAGTTCGAGGCGGTCACGGACCTGGTGGTGCGGGGGCCGCAGCCCTGAGGGGGATCGCCGTACCGGGTGCGCGACGACCGGAAGGGGCACAGGATGGGAAGTGAGGGGTGGGTCGCCGCGCGGGGTGCGCTGAGAAGCGGGGTGCGCTGAGAAAAGGGGATGGCGATCGTGGATCTCATACTGCGCCCGGGCACTTCGGACGACGCTGCGGAGTGCGGAAGGATCTGCTACGAGGCCTTCGCCGGCATCGCCGGGGAGCACGCCTTCCCGCCCGACATCCCGAGCCCCGACGTGGGTGTCGCGCTGATCGAGGGAGCCCTGACGCACCCCGGTTTCTACAGTGTCGTCGCCGAGCTCGACGGGCGGATCGTGGGCAGCAACTTCCTCGACGAGCGCTCGGCCGTCGTCGGCGTCGGGCCGGTCACCGTCGACCCCACCGTGCAGAACGCGGGCCTGGGCCGCCGCCTGATGCGGGACGTGATGGAGCGGGCCGACGAGCGGGGGGCGCCGGGCATCCGGCTGTTGCAGAGCGGCTACCACAACAGATCGTTCTCGCTGTACGTGAGCCTGGGCTTCGCCCACCGGGCCACGGTGGCCTGTGTGCAAGGCCCGCCGATCGGGCGCGCGATGCCGGGGTACCAGGTGCGGGAGGCCACGGACGCGGACCTCGGAGCCTGCAACGACGTGTGCCGGGAGGTCCACGGCGTCGACCGGGGCGGTGAGGTCGCCGACGCGCTGAAACAGGGCACCGCTCGGGTCGTCGAGCGTGCAGGACGGGTCACGGGATACGCCACCGACCTGGCCTTCTTCGCGCACGCGGTGGGCGAGACCGCCCCAGACCTCCACGCCCTCATCGCGGCGGCCCCGCAGTTCGGCGGTCCGGGCATCCTCGTACCCGCGAGCGACAGCGCGCTGCTCAGGTGGTGCCTGTCCAACGGCCTCAAGGTCGTGCAGCTGATGAGCCTGATGACCATCGGTCTGTACAACGAGCCCGCCGGGGCGTACATGCCCTCGATCCTCTACTAGAGTCGGCCCGCCCTGCCCTTCAGGCCGCTGTCGGGTCCACGGTCGCCTGGTGGGCCTCCGCCAGGTGCTCCTCCGCCTTCAGCCAGGGCAGGAACTGCGCTCCTCTGCGCCAGCCGCAGGTGTCGCATCTGATCGTGCGCTGCATGCCCGTGCGCTGAACCCACACCACGTGTTCGCGGCCGTGCTGGTCCCAGCGGCTGACCTTGCTGGTGTCGATCTGCGTCATGACGCCTCCCGCGTCCAGGAATCCGGCCCGTCCGGCTCGCTCGCAGTAAGGAGTGTGCGGCAAGACCAACATCAACAGGGTTTCCCCGGATGCGAGTTATCAGGCCGTGAGGGACCTCAAACGACCGTACGCGGCAGCCTGAGGCTCAGCAGGCCCGTCAGCACCACGCCGCCGAGTTGCACCAGCAGCGTCGTGACCAGGGCGTCCCGCATGCCCATCCCGGGGACCAGAGACAGGAACAGCGTGCCCAGGGTGGCCACGCCGAGGGCCAGCGCCGACTGCTGAGTGGTGATCATCACGCCGCTGCCGACACCGGCGCGGGCGGGTGGCACCTCGGAGAGGGATGACCCGGTAGATGACGGGCAGTTGCAGTGCCTGGCCCGCGCCGGCGACCGCCGCGCCCGGGAGCAGTTCGACGAAACCGAGGTGCGGCCAGAAGCGCCAGGCGGCCAGGGCCATCAGCGCCAGGCCCACGCCCTGGAGCACGGCACCGGCCGTCACCACCCGAGTCCCGTACCGGGCGACCAGCCGCGGGCCCAGCAGGGAGAAGACGAAGAACACCACCGCCAGAGGCAGGAGCGCCAGGCCCGCGGCGACCGGGCCGAGCCCGGCGCCCTCCTGCAGGGCCACCGCGATCACGAACATGAAGCCGCTGAAGCCGATGGAGAAGGGCAGAACGAGCAGCAGTCCGCGGAGCAGTGAGGTGAGCGCGAACAGGCTCGGCGGGACCAGCGGCGTACGGCCCTCCCGGTCGGCCCCGCGCTCCACCGCGTAGAACGCCGCCGCCACGAACGGGAACGCGGCCAGCGACAGCCACGTCCACAACGGCCAGCCCGCCGCCCACCCTTCGGTGAGCGGCACGAGCAGGGTGAGCAGCGAGGCCGCGAGGAGGAACGTGCCGGGGACGTCGACCGGCTCCGGCCGCGGCGAGCGGGTCTCCGGCACCACCCGGACGGCCAGCACCAGGCCGGCGAGGACGACCGGCACATTGACGAGGAACACCGAGCGCCAGCCGGTACCGGCGATGTCGGCCGCGAGGAGGAACGTGCCGGGGACGTCGACCGGCTCCGGCCGCGGCGAGCGGGTCTCCGGCACCACCCGGACGGCCAGCACCAGGCCGGCGAGGACGACCGGCACATTGACGAGGAACACCGAGCGCCAGCCGGTCCCCGCGAGGTCGGACGCGACGAGGACCCCGCCCAGGATCTGTCCGGCGACCATGGACAGCCCGGCGGTCGCCCCGTACAGGCCCATGGCCCTGGCACGCCGGGGGCCGGTCGTGGTCGCCTGGATGGTGGCCAGTACCTGCGGCAGCATCGCGGCGGCCGATGCTCCCTGCGCGACCCGGGCCGCGACCAGCGACCAGGCGTCCGGCGCCAGTCCGCACGTCAGCGACCTTCTTCGGCCTCTGGTTGGGGTTCTGCTCCTGTACGTGCCTGTAGACGTACTAGCTGCCCAGGGTCACCAGCAGGGCACCGATCTGGGTGACGTCCAGGGCCCGCGCTCCGGGCGGGACCTCCCCGCCGGGGAGCGTCGTGACGTCGTCCACATCGAGATCGAGCAGTTCCTCGCGCAGGCAGGCGGTCAGCTCCGCGACATGTTCGGCTTCCGCGTCCTCTTCGGCGAGGAGGATGTGCAGGGTGTTGTCCACCGGCTCAGCCCCTTTTTCCGTACTGGCCGGGGCGGCGCAGAGTCGGACCATCGGTGGGCTCTACGTCTTCATTTACAGTTTCTGCTGCTCACTGCGGGGTGGCAAGTCGCGGACGGTGGAATGAGTTTCACGGTTCAACCGTAGGATTCCTCACCTAACCGCCGTGGATACGCCCCGTGTTGTCGAATGGGCAACAAACCACGGCTAGTAGTGCTTCGTTACGTTGAGTGATCTCGGTTGATTGTGGGCAGCTTCCCGGGGTGAGGTTGGGGGAGGTGGAACGGCTCCGGGGTGAGTTGGCGGAGTTCGTTGCCGATGTGTTCGGGTCGTTGCCGCGGCGGGATCAGCGGCGGTGGGGCGAGTGTTATCTGCGGGGCCTGATGCTCGATGGCCGGCGCAAGTCGGTCCAGCCGATGGCCGAGCGTCTGCCGGACGGGAACATGCAGGCCCTGCAGCAGTTCGTGAACCAGTCGCCGTGGGATCCGCTGCCGGTCAGGCAGCGGATCGCCGAGCGGCTGTCCGAGGTGATCACACCTGAGGTGTGGGTGATCGACGACGTGTCGTTCCCCAAGTGCGGCAAGGCGTCGGCCGGAGTGGCCCGCCAGTACTGCGGAGCACTCGGCAAACGGGCGAACTGCCAGGTCGCGGTCAGTGTCCATGCCGCCACCGACACCGCCTCGTGCCCGTTGCAGTGGCAGTTGTATCTGCCGCGTGAGTGGACGGATGAGCCGGACCGATGCCGCAGAGCAGGAGTCCCCGACGAGGTGGTGCACCAGGAGAAGTGGCGTCTCGCGCTCGGCCTGCTGGACACGCTCGCCGACTGGCGGTTGAAGGCGCCGGTCGTGGTCGCCGACGCCGGATACGGCGTCAGCACCCCCTTCCGGCTCGGCCTTGAGGAGCGAGGGCTGTCCTTTGTTCTGGCCCTGAACGGGAAGGAAGTCGCTCACCCGGAGAATACCGAGCCGCACCAGCCTGCTTACGGTGGGCTCGGGCCGCCCACCCTTCCCCGCTATCGCACCCCACCACGAGCCGTCTGCGTCCTCGCAGCGGAGGCGGGTGCGGAGCGGTTCACCGAGGTGACCTGGCGGCAGGGCAGCAAAGGCGCGATGACCTCACGGTTCGCGGTGCTGAGCGTGCGGCCCGCGGGCAAGCAGTCCCTCGCCGCAGCCCAGGCGGCGGGCGGCGGCCGCAACCAGTGGGACGGTGTCCTGCCCGTCCAGACACTCCTCGTTGAATGGCCGGAGGGCCAGGACACTCCGACGGACTACTGGATATCGAATCTGCCCGCCACCACACCGGCCGCTGACCTGGTGCGGTGGGCGAAGATGCGCTGGCGGATCGAGCACGATTACCGCGAGCTCAAGCATGGCCTGGGACTGGACCACTTCGAGGGCCGCACCTGGCGCGGCTGGCACCACCACGTCACCCTCGTCACCGCCGCCCAGGCCTTCCTCACCCTCAGGCGGCTCGACCCAAAAGTCCGCACACCGGCCTGACCCTCTACCAGGTCCTCGACATTCTTCAGGACCTGCTCAGGTGCTGGACCGGTACCTGCACCACCTGCGGACGCCCCCTGCCCAACCCCCGAAGAAGCCACAGACAGCCCAGAACCTAACGAAGCACTACTAGGGCCTGTCGTTTGGATCACGCCGCAGACGCGGGGTCCGGCACGCGCATCTGCCGCGTTGTCGTCGGTTGCCGATGCTCCGCATCGCCGCCCTCCTCCGCCTTGCAGCTGCACGCACCAGACCCCGCTCACCGGCGATTTCCAGGAACCGTCAGTTTCCTGCGACCTGATCCAAACGACAGGCCCTAGGTGGCTCGGTCCGCGGTCACCATCACATCCCGCACCTCAGCCGCCTCCAGCCTCTCCGCGGCCCGCTCGGCGGTTCCCCGGGCCCACCGCCCGCTCGTCACCGCGCCCAGCGCCAGCACCGCGAACCCGCAAGCCGCGAGGATCCACCACCCCGGCCGGGCCGCCGACACGAACGTCTCCCGGTACGACGACGAGCCCACGCCGGAGGCGAGCACGGCACCCACCACCGCGACGCCCAGCGTCTGCCCGAGCTGGCGGCTCGTGGAGGCGACCGCGGCGGCCACACCCGCCTGGGCGCGCGGCATGCCGGACACCGCCGTGTTGGTGATCGGCGCGTTGACGAACCCGAAGCCGATACCGAAGAGGACGTACCCGATGAGCAGGGTGACGTTGGAGGTCTCGGCCTCGAACGCGGCGAACAGTACGCCGCTCGCGGTCATCGCGAAGCCGGCGATCAGGAGCGGGAGGCGTGGGCCGCGGGTGCCGACCAGGCGGCCGGAGAGCGGGGCGCAGAGGAACGTCGGGGCCGCCATCGGGAGCATCCACAGGCCCGCTTCCAGGGCGGTCAAGCCACGGACGTTCTGGAGGTACAGCGTGGACAGGAAGAGGAACCCGCCGAGTGCGGCGAACGCGCTGACGGCGATGGCCGTGGCCCCGCTGAACGGGGCCGAGCGGAAGAAGCGCAGGTCGATCAGAGGCTCCGCCCGACGCGGTTCGTACCAGAGGAGACCGGCGAGGGCGGCCAGGGCGACCACGACGAGCGGGGCGATCGACGTGAACCCCGCGGTCGGTGCCTCGATGATCGCGTACGTCAGGGAGCCGAAGAGGGCGATCACCAGGAGCTGGCCGACCGGGTCGGGGCGGCGGGCCTTGGCGGCGCGGGACTCGGGGACGAAGCGCAGGGTGAGGAGGAGGGCGGCCAGGCCCACCGGCAGGTTGATCCAGAAGATGGAGCGCCAGCCGACGGAGTCGACGAGGAGGCCGCCGACCAGCGGGCCGGCGGCCATCGATATGCCGACGACCGCGCCCCACACGCCGATCGCCCGGGCCCGTTCGCGTGGGTCCGTGAACGTGTTGGTGATGATCGACATGGCGACCGGGTTCAGCATCGAGCCCCCCACCGCCTGGATCATCCGGAAGGCGACCAGCGCCTCCAGGTTCGGTGCGAGGGAACAGAGGACCGAGCCGAGGGTGAAGACGATCAGGCCCGCCATGAAGACCCGCTTGCGGCCGATCCGGTCGGCCGTGGAGCCCGCGAGCATCAGCAGCGAGGCCAGGACCAGGGTGTAGGCGTCGATCGTCCACTGCAGGCCGGACGTGCTCGCGTGCAGGTCCTGCTGCATGGACGGCAGGGCCACGTTCAGGACCGTGTTGTCGAGGCTCACGATCAGCAGGCTCATACAGCAGATCGCGAGCACGAGCATGCGGCGGCGGGGGCTGAGCTCGGGCATGCGGGCCATCGTACGCCGATTTCGATAGTGTGGCTAACTAACGAATTTTGCCATCTCATTGCACGGCACAATGGATGCATGTCCACGCCCCTGCAGATCGGCCCGCACACCGTCCGGCCCCCCGTCGTCCTGGCTCCCATGGCCGGGATCACCAACGCGCCCTTCCGCACCCTGTGCAGGGAGTTCAGCGAGGGCAAGGGCCTGTTCGTCAGCGAGATGATCACCACCCGGGCGCTGGTCGAACGCAACGAGAAGACCATGCAGCTCATCCACTTCGACGAGACGGAGCGGCCCCGGTCGATCCAGCTCTACGGCGTGGACCCGGCGACCGTCGGCAAGGCCGTCCGCATGATCGCGGAAGAGGACCTCGCCGACCACATCGACCTCAACTTCGGCTGCCCGGTGCCGAAGGTCACGAGGAAGGGCGGCGGCTCCGCGCTGCCGTACAAGCGGCACCTGCTGCGGGCCATCCTGCGCGAGGCCGTCAGCGGCGCCGGTGATCTGCCGGTGACGATGAAGATGCGCAAGGGCATCGACGACGACCACATCACCTTCCTCGACGCCGGCCGGATCGCCGTCGAGGAGGGCGTCACCTCCATCGCGCTGCACGGCCGCACCGCCGCCCAGCACTACGGCGGCACCGCCGACTGGGACGCCATCGCCCGGCTGAAGGAGCACGTGCCGGAGATCCCCGTGCTCGGCAACGGCGACATCTGGTCGGCCGAGGACGCGCTGCGGATGGTGCGCGAGACCGGGTGCGACGGTGTGGTCGTGGGGCGGGGCTGCCTCGGGCGGCCGTGGCTGTTCGCCGACCTGGTCGCCGCCTTCGAGGGGCGCACCCAGGACATCGCCCGCCCCACCCTGCGCGAGGTCGCCGACGTCATGGTCCGGCACGCCACGCTGCTCGGGGAGTGGATCGGGGACGAGGCGCGGGGCGTCATCGACTTCCGCAAGCACGTCGCCTGGTATCTGAAGGGCTTCGCGGTCGGCTCCGAGATGCGCAAGCGCCTCGCGATCACGTCCTCGCTGGAGGAGCTGCGGTCCGGGCTGGACGAGCTGGACCTCGACCAGGCCTGGCCCGTCGGTGCCGACGGGCCCCGGGGCCGTACGTCCGGCAACAACCGGGTGGTGCTGCCGGACGGCTGGCTGAAGGACCCCTACGACTGTGCCGGGGTCGGCGAGGACGCCGAACTCGACACCTCCGGCGGCTGACGGCGGCTGATCAGCCTTTCGAGCGGTGCGGTGTGGAGCCGTACGCCTTCAGGAAGCGGTCGCGGAAGCTGCTCATCTTCCACACCGGGGCGTCGCGGTCGGGCTTGAGGCCCTCCGTCCAGTTCCAGTCGGCGACCTTGTCGAGGACCTTCGGGTCCTTCGCGACGATCGAGACCGGCACGTCCCGGCTGGCGCGGGTGCCGCTGACCCGGGCCATGGGCTGGTGGTCGCCGAGGAAGACCAGGACGGTGTCGTCGGTGCCGTAGCGCTCCAGCCACTGGGTGAGGCTGGTGACCGAATACTGGATGGACTTGCCGTACTCCTGCCGGGACCTGGTGGTGTCGGTGATGATGTCCGACGCCTTGTTGCCGGCCTTCTCGATGGCGTCGAAGCGTGAGCCGTCGCCGAGTTCGTCCCAGCCGACCATCTTCGGGATGGGCGCCCAGGGCTGGTGGCTGGAGGTCAGGATGACGAACGCCATCAGCGGCTTGTCGCGCTTCCTGCCGTGCACCTGACGCTGGAACGCCTCCAGGGCGTACTGGTCGGGCATGGTCGACCAGCTGAACTTCGGGCCCTTGTACCCCAGGTCGTAGGCGTCGTAGAGCTTGTCGAGGCCGTACCACTTCTCCTCCGGCCAGCCCTTCTGCACGCCGGGCATCACGCCGACCGTGTCCCAGGCGCCGCTCTTGCGGAACGCCTTGGTGAGGGTGAGATGGTCGCCCGCGGTGACCGTGCGATAGCGGCGCTGGTTGTCGATCCACAGGCCGGACATGGTCGTGGAGTGGCCGAGCCAGCTGCTGCCGCCGTAGGTCGCCGAGGTCAGCCAGCCGCTGCGGGCGGCGAAGCCGGCCTTCGCCAGGGCCCTGGTGCTGGTGTCGAGGGTGCGGTCGACGCCGGGTGCCATGATCGGGTCCTCGATGGCGCTGCGGCCGTAGCTCTCGATGAACGTGAAGACGACGTCCTTGCCGCGCAGGTCGGGCAGCAGCTGGCCGGGCGGGGTGTTGCCGAAGGTGTCCGCCTGGGCGTGCTTCGCGAAGGCCGCCTCGTCGCGCAGGGACTGCACCGTCCGCTGGGCGTGGACCCGGAGGGCTCCGGCGCCTCGCTCGGAGGCGATCGGCCCTCCGAGGAGTGTCAGGCCCAGGGCGGAACAGGTGACCCAGACGACGCCGGCGATCAGCGCGCCCCGGGCCGCCCGGGGCCGGTGGCGGACGAGCAGATCGCTGAGCCGGACCGTCGCCGCGACCATGACGGCCGCCAGCAGCAGGACCAGCACGATCGCGCCGACGGCGGCGGCGGTCGCGACACCCCCGCCCAGCGTGTCCCCGACGTACGCCTGGGCGTCGGGCAGCAGGTCCCAGTCCAGGGCGGCGTTGAAGCCACGGCCCAGGTATTCGTTGAACCCCATGTCGAGCAGGTTCACGGCGGTCAGCGCGGTCAGGCCGAGCCCGTACAGCGCCGCCGCGACCAGCCGGGGCCGTCGCGGCAGCCACAGCACGACGACGGCGCCGATGACCGCCTCGGCCGGTATGCGCGTGAAGCTCTTCGGCCCGACGGCGGGGAGCGTGTTGGGCAGCAGCAGGGCACCGAGGATCAGGGCGGCGGCGAAGGTGGTGGTGACCAGGGTCAGAGCGCGGGCGGCTCGGGGGTGACGGGTGCGCCAGGTACGGAGGCGGGCGAGGCGGGATCTGCCGCCCGGCTCCCGCTCGTTCGCCGCTGTCTCCTCTTCCGGCCTCTCGTCACCGGGTGTCTCTGGCTCTGCCTCGGACGGAGCGTCGACGGGTCGCGATGACTGGCGCAAGCGTGTGAAGACAGGCACCCGGAGGTCCTTCCCGTACGAAACCCGGTGAGGTGGCGGACCCGCGTGGGGGGTCGGGTCCGCCTCCGTTCCGTACGGGGCGCCCACCAGGTGTGTTCAGCCCGCCGGGCCAGCGCTCGGCAAACACCCGGCAAACGACCGGCCAACCGTCCGGCCGGCCGTCCCGTCAACCGCCCCTCAGACGCCCCCGACCGCCGTGAGCAGCGCCAACGGGGCCGAGGCCGAGCGGGATTCGCGTACGCACGCGTGCGGGTACGGCACCGGCTCCGGGTGGGTGTCGCGGCCGTAGCCCGCGAGGACCTCGGGGAGCCGGTTGCCGGTCGCGGTCGCCGCGTCGACCAGGCCGCGGGCGATCGCGCGGGCCTCGTCGTGCAGTCCGTAGCGGGCCAGGCCCAGCGCGATCAGCGCGTTGTCGTGCGGCCAGACCGAACCGCGGTGGTAGGAGAGCGGGTGGAAGGCCGGCTGGCCGGCGGCCAGGGTGCGCACGCCCCAGCCGGAGAAGAAGTCCGGTTCGAGGAGGCGCCGGCCGACCTGTTCGCCGTACTCCTTGTCCAGCAGGCCCGACCAGAGCAGATGCCCGGCGTCGGAGGCGAGGGCGTCGACCTGGTCGCCGCGGCCGTCGAGCGCGAGGGCCGGGAAGGAGTGCTCCGCCATCCAGAAGTCCCGCTGGAAACGGTCGCGCAGGTCACCGGCCGCCTGTTCCAGCAGGGCCGCGTACGTCCCGTCCTGCCACACCGTGCGCGCGAGCCACGCCGTGCGGCGCAGCGCGTCGTAGGCGTAGCCCTGGGCGCCCGCGGCCGTCACCGGACCGTGGGGGCGGGTCCCCTCGGCGGAGCAGATGGCGCCGGGGGAGTCCTTCCAGTTCTGGTTGGCGAGGCCGCCCTGGTCGGCGCGGTAGACGAGGTACCCACGCGAGGTCAGACCGCCGTGGTCCAGCATCCAGCCGACCGCGGCGCGGGCGTGCGGCTCAAGGCGGCGGGCCAGGGCGGTGTCGCCGGTCTGCTCCGTGTAGGCGCCGAGGAGGACGAGGAACAGCGGCGTGGCGTCGACCGAGCCGTAGTAGCGGCCGTAGGGGACCTGGCCGAAGTGGGCCAGTTCGCCGTGCCGCACCTCGTGCACGATCTTTCCGGGCTGGGCGACCTCGTTCGTGCCGGCCTCCGTGGCCTGGGTCGCGGCGAGGGCGGGCAGGGTGGCGGCGGCCAGCCGGGGCCGGTAGGGCAGCGCGAACAGCGACGTGAGCAGGGCGTCCCGGCCCAGCAGGGTCAGGAACCAGGGGGCGCCGGCGGCCGGGACGCGCAGTTCCTCGCCGTCCGGGCCCTTCGCCGGGATCTGGAGCACGGCGAGGTCGGCGAGACCCCGGGAGCAGGCGGCGGCCAGCTCCGGCCAGCCGGTCGGGAAGGCCATGCCCTCGACGAACTCGCCCTCGCGGGCGAGCAGGTGCTCCCGCACGGCGGCGGGGGAGCGGGGTACGCGCAGGGCCCGCTTCTCGCCGTGCGGTCGGGCCATGACCCGCAGGACCAGCTCGGCGGTGCCGTGCGGTGCGAGCTCCAGGGTCCACACCAGGCGGCGGGCGCCGGTGCCGGTCTCCTCCACGGCGTCCGGCTGGGGCTCGGCCGTCACCGTCGTGCACGAGCGCCACTCGCCGCGCCGGTAGGTGAACTCCACGCCGTGGCCGAGGACCTGGCGGGAGCGGACCGCACCGGCCTTGGTGTAGGTGCGGTGGTCGGAGCGCAGCTCGAACTGGTCGGTGAAGTCGGCGTCGGCGGTGACCGCGAGACGGACCGTCGTCGGAGCCGGGCGGTTGCTGGTGATGCGCAGCGACTCCACGAACGAGGCGTCGCCGACGGCCTGTTCACGGAAGAGCGTGCAGGCGGGCGGCTCGTCGCGGCCGCCGCGCGGGACGAGGACGCAGCGCGCGGTGTCCCCGTCGGCCACCGGTGTCAGCGTGTCGGGCACGGCCCCGTCCACCGTGAGCTGCCACCGGCTGAGGTGCCGTGCGTCCCGTACGAACATTCCGTCCGGGGCGCTGCCGCCCCGGTAGCCGCTGATGTCGCCGCGGTCCCCCACGGCGGCGAACGTCCCGCCGTGCACGAGCAGATGATGCCGGTCCGTCATCCCCTGTCCCCTCCCTTGATCGCCGTGACGCCGTTTCTGTCCCCTGCGGGCCGGTCGTGCAGGAGGTCGAGCGTGAGCGCGGCGGTCCAGCCGAAGCCGGTGGCGCCGCAGGCCTGTGCCGTGTACGGGTCGACGTACTCCGCGAAGCCGGAGGCGCCGGCGGTGTGCAGGATGCCCTTGCGCAGGGCGTCGGCCCGGCCGCGATCACCGTGCAGCCGCAGACCGCCCTCCAGCAGCCAGTTGGTGTTGATCCAGGCCGGGCCGCGCCAGTAGCGGTGCGGGTCGAAGGCCTCGCCGAGCAGGTCGTAGCTGGGCACCAGGCGGGTGGTGCCGCCGAGACCGAAGTGCGGGCCGCACATCGTGCGGACCAGGCCGGCCGCGAGGTCGCGCGGGAGCGACGGCAGCAGCAGCGGGATCAGCCCGGAGACCCCGCGCTCGGGGATCAGCTCCCCGGCGCGCACGTCCCGGCACAGGAACATCCCGGCGGCGGGCTCCCACAGCCGCTCCACCAGGGCCGCCGTCAGCCGCTCGGCGCGGGCCTGCCGGGCCGACCCCGCCGCGCCCAGCTCGTGGGCGATCCGGGCCAGGGCGTACTCGGAGGCGATGAGCAGGGCGTTGAACGCCGGGTCCTCCACGGCGAACTCCCCCGCCCCGTCGGCGTATCCGCGGTCCCGGTAGTCGTTCGCCAGCCGCACGTACCGCCCGTAGTCCAGATCCGTCGGACGGCCTTCGGGGGAGCCGTGGTCGAGGTCGGCGCGGCGGAAGGAACGGGCCGGGGCCGGGGTGACCCGGGACAACGGACGGTCCCAGCAGGGGCTGTTGTCCATACCCTGCTCCCAGGGGTGCACGACGGAGACCAGCCCGCCCCCGCCCAGGTCGCGCCGGTGCAGCAGATACCGGTGCCAGGCCGCGAGGCGGGGATACACCCGGGCGAGGAAGCCGCGCGCCCGCGACAGACCCGGGTCGGCGAGGTGCACCAGCCACGCGGCCAGCGCGTGGACCGGTGGTTGCACGATCCCGGAGGTCTGTACGGTGCGCGGGGCGCCCGCGGTACGTCCCGCGGTCGAGGAGCGCCAGAAGTCGGGGCTCGGGAAGTACGCGTCGAGCGGGACGGAGGGGTTGAAGACGATGTGCGGGATCCGCCCGTCCGCCCACTGTGCCGCCAGCAGCGTGTCCAGTTCCGTCTGGGCGCGTAACGGTGAGACGTGCCGCAGGCCGATCGCGAT
Organism: Streptomyces sp. CA-179760; assembly: GCF_050937045.1. Taxonomy (NCBI): domain Bacteria; kingdom Bacillati; phylum Actinomycetota; class Actinomycetes; order Kitasatosporales; family Streptomycetaceae; genus Streptomyces; species Streptomyces sp. CA-179760. Next base: position 3,111,137 of record NZ_JBNJLZ010000001.1, on the reverse strand, counting down.
GAACGCCGAGTCCCACGACCACTGGTGGGGATACAGGCTGCGCGAGGGCACCGTGGACGTCCCCGTCCAGCCGGCCTCCAGCACGGCGGCGGCCCTGACGTGCAGGGGCGGCGCGGTACCGGGCGCGGTACTCGACGGATCGTATGCAACGGTGCGTCCCGTGGGACGTAGGGCGCGTTGGGCGGTGCGGTCCACTCGGGGCTCTCCGAAAAGACGTCCGGCCGGCCGGTTCGGCTGCGGCTACCGTGGGGTTACGTCTATTTAACACGCAAAACCCACTATGTAAGGCAAGGTTGGGAAACACAAGGGGGTGGGCATGACCGGACAGCCCGGGAGAACGGGACAGAGGGCGGGACGAGGCGCCGGCCAGGCCAGCGCCGGCGAACTGCTCGAACTGGTGCGCAGCCGCCGCGCCGTGACCCGGGGTGCTCTGCAGCAGGCGACCGGACTGTCCCGGGCCACCGTCGGGCAGCGGCTCGACCGGCTGTTCCGCGCGGGCTGGCTGCGCGAAGGCGCCGGGGGGCCGGTGGACTCCCCGCTGGGCGGACGCCCCTCCATCACCCTGGAATTCGACGACGAGCACGCCGTCGTCCTGGCCGCCGACCTCGACACCCGGCACGCGCGGGCGGCCGTGCTGTCGCTGAGCGGCGAGATCCTCGCCGAGCACTCCGGCACCCTGGTCGTCGAGGACGGGCCGGACGCCGCGCTCGGTGAACTCGGCCGCTGGTTCGCCGAGCTGCTGGAGAAGGCGGGCTGCCCGGCCGCGTCGGTGTGCGGGGTCGGGCTCGCGGTGCCCGGCCCGGTCGACACCGAGACCGGCCGCGTCGTCCAGCCGCCGATCATGCCCGGCTGGGACGGCTACGGCATAAGGGCCCGGCTGGCCCGGGCGCTCACCGAGCACACCGGCGCCGCCGCCGTGCCCGTGCTGGTGGACAACGACGCCAACCTCATGGCGTACGGCGAACAGCGCACCGGCTACCCCGACTGCTCCGCCTTCGTGCTGGTCAAGGTCTCCACCGGCATCGGCGCCGGGGTCGTGGTGGACGGCTCGGTGTTCCGGGGCATCGACGGGGGCGCCGGGGACATCGGGCACATCCGGGTGCCGGAGGGCGCCGAGACTCTGTGCCGGTGTGGTTCGTACGGCTGTCTGGCCGCCGTCGCGAGCGGCGGGGCGGTGGCGCGGCGGCTGGCGGAGGCCGGGGTGCCGGCGGCCTCCGGCTCGGATGTGCGGGACCTGCTGGCGTCCGGGCACCCCGAAGCGGTCGGTCTCGCCCGGGAGGCCGGGCGCCGGGTCGGGGACGTGCTGGCGACCGTCGTGACCCTGCTGAACCCCGGCGTGCTGATGATCGCCGGGGATCTGGCCGGAACTCCCTTCCTGACGGGTGTGCGCGAACTTCTCTACCAGCGGGCGCTGCCCCGCTCCACGGCCCACCTGGACGTGGTGACCTCACGGCTGGGCGAGCGTGCGGGGCTGGTGGGAGCGGGTGCGATGGTCGTGGAGCATCTGTACGCCCCCGAGCGGGTCGAGGAGCGGCTGCGGGCGCTCGGGGTGTGACAGGGACATTTCGCCCCCGTCACCCGTCCGCATGGTGAAATCCGGCTGGCTGTGGCAGCGTGATTCTCGCCACCTCTGATAAGGGTTGCGCTCAGATGAGCGGATCTTGAGCGGCTGCACTTCTCCAAGGGGTGGCACTGAGTGCCACGCTTTGATCGTTCATCGATCGAACTCAGGCGTGCGAACGCCGCTCATGTGAGCGCTCGGTAGGCTCAAACGGAGGTTCATGCGTTCAAGAAGTGAACACATGCGGCTGTGATTGCTTGCCAAGCCTTGACTTTCGATCCGCTGGCGGACGAGTGGTTACAGGCGCATGACGCGCGCATGGACGTACCCAGACGCCTTCGATCTGGGTATGTTCCTCGCCGTCAGGGCAGCCACCGCGTCCTCGAGGAGTCGAGACCCGTGTCGGAAAACAAAGATCTCCCGGTAGCCGAGCAGGCCGCGAGCGTTGAGGGCGTGAAGTTCGTTTACGACTTCACCGAGGGCAACAAGGACCTCAAGGACCTCCTCGGTGGCAAGGGCGCGAACCTCGCCGAGATGACCAACCTGGGCCTTCCGGTCCCGCCTGGCTTCACGATCACCACCGAGGCCTGCAAGGTCTACCTCGACAGCGGCGAGGAGCCGGCGGCACTGCGTGACGAGGTGAGTGCACACCTCGACGCGCTCGAGGCCCGCATGGGCAAGAAGCTCGGCCAGGCGGACGACCCGCTGCTGGTGTCGGTGCGCTCGGGTGCCAAGTTCTCCATGCCCGGCATGATGGACACCGTCCTCAACATCGGCCTCTCCGACAAGTCGGTGCAGGGTCTCGCCAAGCAGGCCGGCGACGACCGCTTCGCCTGGGACTCCTACCGCCGCCTCATCCAGATGTTCGGCAAGACCGTCCTCGGCGTCGACGGGGAGCTCTTCGAGGACGCGCTGGAGGCGGCGAAGGCGGCCAAGAAGGTCACGGTCGACACCGAGCTGGAGGCGGCCGACCTCAAGAAGCTCGTCACCAAGTTCAAGAAGATCGTCAAGACCGAGGCCGGCCGGGACTTCCCGCAGAGCCCGCGCGAGCAGATGGACCTCGCCATCCACGCGGTCTTCGACTCCTGGAACACCGACCGGGCCAAGCTCTACCGCCGTCAGGAGCGCATCCCCGGCGACCTGGGCACGGCCGTCAACGTCTGCTCCATGGTCTTCGGCAACCTCGGCCCCGACTCCGGCACCGGCGTCGCCTTCACCCGCGACCCCGCCTCCGGCCACCAGGGCGTCTACGGCGACTACCTGCAGAACGCGCAGGGCGAGGACGTGGTCGCGGGCATCCGCAACACCGTGCCGCTCGCCGATCTGGAGCAGATCGACAAGAAGTCGTACGACCAGCTGATGCAGATCATGGAGACGCTGGAGAACCACTACAAGGATCTCTGCGACATCGAGTTCACCATCGAGCGCGGTGTGCTGTGGATGCTCCAGACCCGTGTCGGCAAGCGCACCGCGGGCGCGGCCTTCCGCATCGCGACCCAGCTCGTGGACCAGGGCCTGATCGACGAGGCCGAGGCGCTCACCCGCGTCAACGGCGCCCAGCTCGCGCAGCTCATGTTCCCGCGCTTCGACGAGGACGCGAAGGTCTCGCAGGTCGGCCGCGGCATCGCCGCCTCCCCGGGCGCGGCCGTCGGCAAGGCCGTCTTCGACTCCTACACCGCCGTCAAGTGGTCCCGCTCCGGCGAGAAGGTCATCCTGATCCGCCGCGAGACCAACCCCGACGACCTGGACGGCATGATCGCCGCCGAGGGCATCCTCACCTCGCGCGGCGGCAAGACCTCCCACGCGGCCGTCGTCGCGCGCGGCATGGGCAAGACCTGTGTCTGCGGCGCCGAGGACCTGGAGGTCGACACCAAGCGCCGCCGGATGACCGTCCCGGGCGGGCACGTCGTCGAGGAGGGCGACGTCGTCTCCATCGACGGCTCCTCCGGCAAGGTCTACCTCGGTGAGGTGCCGGTCGTGCCCTCGCCGGTCGTGGAGTACTTCGAGGGCCGGATGCACCCGGGTGCCGACGACGCCGACGAGCTCGTCGAGGCCGTCCACCGGATGATGGCCTTCGCCGACCGCAAGCGCCGGCTGCGCGTGCGCGCCAACGCGGACAACGCCGAGGACGCGCTGCGGGCCCGCCGCTTCGGCGCCCAGGGCATCGGCCTGTGCCGCACCGAGCACATGTTCCTCGGCGACCGGCGCGAGCTGGTGGAGCGGCTGATCCTGGCCGACACCCAGAACGAGCGCGAGGAGTCCCTCAAGGAGCTGCTCCCGCTCCAGAAGCAGGACTTCGTCCAGCTCTTCGAGTCGATGGACGGCCTCCCGGTCACCGTCCGCCTCCTGGACCCGCCGCTGCACGAGTTCCTCCCGGACATCACCGAGCTGTCCGTCCGGGTGGCCCTCGCCGAGTCCCGCCAGGAGCCGCACGAGAACGAGCTGCGCCTGCTGCAGGCCGTGCACCGGCTGCACGAGCAGAACCCCATGCTGGGTCTGCGCGGTGTCCGGCTCGGCCTGGTCATCCCCGGCCTGTTCACCATGCAGGTCCGGGCGATCGCCGAGGCCGCGGCCGAGCGCAAGGCCGCCAAGGGCGACCCGCGCGCCGAGATCATGATCCCGCTCGTGGGCACGGTGCAGGAGCTGGAGATCGTGCGCGAGGAGGCCGACCAGGTCATCGCCGAGGTGGAGGCGGCCTCGGGCGCGCAGCTCAAGCTGTCCATCGGCACGATGATCGAGCTGCCGCGCGCCGCCCTGACCGCCGGTCAGATCGCCGAGGCGGCCCAGTTCTTCTCCTTCGGCACGAACGACCTGACCCAGACGGTGTGGGGCTTCAGCCGGGACGACGTGGAGGCCTCGTTCTTCACGGCGTACCTGGAGAAGGGCATCTTCGGTGTCTCCCCGTTCGAGACGATCGACAGGGACGGCGTCGGCTCCCTGGTGAAGCTCGCCGCCAAGGCCGGCCGCGAGACCCGCCCCGACCTCAAGCTCGGCGTCTGCGGCGAGCACGGCGGCGACCCGGAGTCGGTCCACTTCTTCCACGAGGTCGGACTCGACTACGTCTCCTGCTCCCCGTTCCGCATCCCGGTGGCCCGCCTGGAGGCGGGCCGGGCGGCGGTCCAGTCGCAGGGCAGCGACCACCGCTAGACCCGCGGCCCGCCTCAGGGCCACCCAGGCTCCGGAGCCGTCGCGGTCCCCGACCAAGCCGATCGCGGCGGCTCCGGACTACGGAGGAGGACGAGGGCGGCACCTTGTGCGGAGGTGCCGCCCTACTGGGGCAGGCCTTCCCGCAGGCATACGGCGGTGCCGGTCAGTGCGGCGGTGTGCAGGGCGGTCAGGGTCGCCGGCTGGTTCGTCAGCGGGGAGGACTCCAGGTCGCTCAGGGCGAACAGGCCGTCGTCGTCGTGCTCCGCGCTGCGCATGACCGACAGCTCGGCCGGGAGGCGGCCGCCGTGGAAGTAGAAGTCGATGACCGGGCCCGTGCCGTTCACGTCGGCCCGGTGGTCGTAGCCGATGAGCCGGGGGTCCCGGTCGAGGAGGATACCGGTCTCCTCGTACAGCTCCCGGCGCGCGGCACCGACGGGGTCCTCTCCGTGGTCGAGCATGCCGCCCGGCAGCCCCCAGAGCCCGGCGCCGGGCTGGTGCCCGGCGTAGCGCAGCAGCAGGATCCGGTCCTCGGCGTCGAGGAGCAGAACGCAGGACGCGACGATGGTCTGCGGCAGCGTCTTGACCCACTCGGCGCGCGGCAGCACGGGCTGGGCGTCGGGGGCGGGCACGGTCGTGTCCACGGTGATGTTCCTTCCGTCGGCCGGGCAGCCCGTACGAGCTGCCCAACCGGAGGAACGGCCGGACGCACCGATGGTCACCGGCCCGCCGGGGTCACGTGTCGCAGGCGACCCCGTCGTTGTCACGGTCCAGGTGCGAGGCGTACCCCGGCTCACCACGGCTGATGGGGGCGGCACCGGCGGCCCGGACGGCGCTGCAGTTGGCGTAGTAGACGTCCGTGCCGCCGGAACCGCCGTCGTCCGAGCCGCTGTCGCCGGAGCCGCCGCCGGCCGCGGGCCGGGCGGTGACGGTGGTGGTGGCCCTGACGGTCTTGGTGGCGGTGACCGTGGGAGCGGGTTCCGGCTTCTTCGCCTGCGGTGTCGCGGTGGCCGTCGCCGTCGCGGTGACCGTGACGGTGGGCTGCGGCTTCGCGGCCGCGGGCTTCGCGTCGTTCGTCGTCTCGCCGCCACCGGCACCGATGCCCGCGCCTATGAGCAGGGCCAGGCCCAGGGCGGGCAGCATGTAGCGCTTCCTGGCCCAGCGGGGCGCCGGGCGTGCGGGCTGCGGCGCGGGCGGTGCGGGATACGGGTTGTTGTGCGGGTTGCCGTACGGATTGGTCATGGTCATCCCCCGGAGGTGTTACGTGAGGGGATGACCGTAGGACCCGGAAGCCCTTGATGAGGGCTGGGTGACCATTCTGTGATGATTGTGTGAAGTCCAGTCGTGCGACTACGAGCGGAACGGGCCCTTCACCTCGTACGTGATGCCGCCCGAGGAGCTGCCGCTCGTGCCGCGCTGGCTGGAGAAGTACAGGCGGGTGCCGTCAGGGGAGAACGCCGGGCCCGTGATCTCCGAGCCCGACTGGCCGTCGATGCGCAGGAACGAGGCGACGACGTCGTCCGGGGTGATGACGCAGACCTCCATGTTGCCGCCGTCCTCGGCGACGAAGAGGTCACCGGAGGAGGCGCCGGTGATGTTGTCGACGCCGGTGAGGGGGGCCGTGCCGTTGACGAGGGAGTCGTCGTAGGCCAGTTCGTACGTGTTGTTCAGCAGGTCGATCTGCCAGACGCGGTTGTCGCCCTTGGTCGTGAACCAGACGGTGTCGTTGGCGTAGTGGCAGCCCTCGCCGCCGTTGAAGGACTTCGAGCCGGAGACCTGGGAACGGGTGGCCGTGGGGGAGCCGTCCGGGTCGGGTACGTCGGCCCAGGTGAAGGAGCCGCTCGCGGCGCTGCCCGCGACCATGACCTGGAGGGTGCCGGACGACAGGTTGCCCCAGGTCGCCGGCACGAAGCGGTAGAAGCGGCCGTTGGTCTCGTCCTCGGTCAGGTAGATCGCCTTGCGCACCGGGTCGGCGGCCGCGGCCTCGTGCTTGAAGCGGCCCATCGCCGGACGCTGCACCGCCGCGTTCGTGCCCCACGGGTCGGTCTCGTAGACGTAGCCGAGGGACACCTCCTCGCAGGACAGCCAGGTGTTCCACGGCGTCTTGCCGCCCGCGCAGTTCTGGCGGGTGCCGGACAGGATGCGGTGCGCGCCGGTGATCGTGCCGGTCGACGAGAACTTGACCGCGCTCGCGCCGCCCGACGGGTTGATCTCGGAGTTGGAGACATAGATCCAGCCCGTGCCGTCGGCGTAACAGGCACCGCCGTCCGGGGCGTTGTGCCAGGTGTATGACGTGCTCCCGACCTGCTGGCCGGAGCGGGCGATCACGCGGCTCGTGAAGCCGCTGGGGAGTCTGATGCCGTTGGTGTCCGGGGAACCCAGCGCCCCGTAGGGGCCGGTGCCGGGCTGGGCCGGGGCCGCGTAGGCGGCGCCGCGCCACAGGGTTCCGCCCAACGCGGCCGAAGTGCCGCCGATGACGGCCGCACGCAGCAGGCTACGACGTTCCACTCTCACTCCAGGAGGTGCCGTACCGCCCTGCCGGCGGTCGACGGCAGGGTTGTGCGTGGGGGGAGGCGGAAAGGACGCTATGGGGGCGGGGTTGACGGGGCATGGACAACTTGTGGCCGCGGGACGGCATGCTGTGTGCCGGCTGTGCCATGTGCGGGACGGGCCTTAGGCGGGCAGCGCCGGCGCCTCCCGTCTCGGCCTTCTCGACCGGTCACCGCCCGGCCCGGGGCCCTCGACCGGCGGGAGTACGGACGGGAGGCGGATCACCACGTCCAGGCCGCCCGTCGCCGCCGCGTGCAGGGCCGCCTCGCCGCCGCTGGCATGAGCGAGCCGCTGCACCAGGGCGAGGCCGAGCCCCGTGCCGCCCTTCGGAGCGCCCGGGGCGCGCCAGAAGCGGTCGAAGGCGCGGGCGCGCTGCTCCTGAGTCATGCCCGGGCCCTCGTCGGTGACGTGCAGGTCGACCCAGCGGGGGCGGCTGTCCCGCAGGGCCCGGCGGGAGGGGGCCTGCAGACGCAGCTCGATGGTGACGGTGCTGCCGGCCGGGGACGCCCGCAGCGCGTTGGAGAGCAGGTTGTCCATGATCTGCTCGACGGCTCCCGGCACCGCGAGCACCGGGCCCACGCTCCCCGCGAAGAGCACGAGGGAGACGTCCTCCCGCGCGAACAACGGCTGCCAGGTGCGGTGCCGTTCCGCGCAGACCGCGCCCAGATCGACGGTGGCGGGGATGGCCGCGTGCTCCTCCAGCCGGGCCATCGCCAGCAGGTGCTCGACCATCCGGGCGAGCCGGTCCGTCTCCGTGATGGCGGCCGTGAGGCTGCCCCGGGCCCGGGCGGCGATGTCCGGCTCCAGGTTCTCCAGGCGCAGCCGCAGCGCCGCCAGCGGCGTCTTCAGCTGATGAGAGGCCTCGCCGGCGAACGCCCGCTGGGAGGCGAGCAGATGGGCGAACCGGGCCGCGGTGTGGTTGAACGCGGCGGCCAGGCTGCGGACCTCCGGCGGGCCCTTCGTGATGGTCACCGGGGTGAACCGGCCGCCGCCCTCGGCCAGCTCGTGCGTGGCCTCCTCCAGTTCGCGGATGGGGCGGCCCGTCCAGCGGGCGAAGGCGAAGCCGACCGCGGTGACCGCCGTCAGCACGGCGAAGCCGCCCAGCGCGAGCAGCAACCACACGTGGTGGACGCGCTCGTGCACCATGCGCGTGGGCACCGTCAGCCACACAGCGCCCACCGGCCGCGCCTCCTGGCCGACCGGCGCCGCCACCGACAGGTACTCGACGCCGCCGATGGTGGAGGTGCGGACGTCCACCGTCGAGGTGCCGCGCAATGCCGCCGCGATGCCCGGCCGAGCGGCCAGATTGCCGGACATCGCGGGGTCCCTGGGGTGGGAGGTGGCGAGCGACGCGCCCGAGGCGTCGACGATCACCACCTTCCCGCCGATGCGCTGCGCGCAGTGCGTCACCCGCTTGGGCAGGTCCCGCTCGGCCCGCCCCGCCGCGAGGGACAGCGCGGCGTACGCGGAGACCGACTCGGCCTCGTCCTTCGCCGCGTTGACCACCCGCTCCCGCTCCCCGCGCGAGTAGACGAAGCCCAGCGGGATCTCCAGGCAGAGCAGCACCAGCGCGGCGAGACTGAGGTAGCTGAGCAGCAGCCGGCGGGTCACGGAGAGGCCACCTGCGCGGCGTTCGGCCCGGTGTGCACGGACAGCCGGAAGCCGACGCCCCGCAGCGTCCTGATCCACGCCGGATGCCCCAGCTTGCGGCGAAGCGCGGCCACATGGACGTCCAGCGTCTTGGTCGGGCCGTCGTAGTGCGGGTCCCAGACGCGGTCCAGGATCTGCTGGCGCGAGTAGACCGCGCCCGGGTCCTCGCTGAGGAGCGCCAGCAGGTCGAACTCCTTGGGCGTGAGCAGGACGGGGACCTCGCCCACCCAGACCTGGCGGGTGCGGCGGTCCACCACGAGCGGGCCCGGGTCGTGCGGGGGATCGGGGGCGGGGTCGTACGAGGCCGTGGCGGGAGGCTCGTAGGAGAGTGCGGGGGTCGGTTCGTACGACGGCTGTGGCAGTGGCTGTCGCCGTGTGTCGGGGGTGGCCGGTGTGCCCGGTGCGGCCGGCGGCTCCGGGAACGCCCCCTGGGTGCGCTGCGTGCGCCGGGTCACCGCTCGGACCCGGGCCACCAGCTCTCGCACGCTGAAAGGTTTCGCCAGGTAGTCGTCGGCGCCCAGTTCCAGGCCCAGTACGCGGTCGGCCTCCTCGCCTCGTGCGCTGAGGATGACGATGGGGACGTCCGAGACCTGCCGGATGCCCCGGCAGACGTCGATGCCGTCCATGTCCGGCAGTCCCAGGTCGAGCAGGACGACGTCGTTGTACGGGCCTCTCAGCCCGTCCGTGCCCGTGGCGACATGATCGACCGTCAGTCCGAAGTGGCCGAGCCCCTCGGTGAGCGGCTCGGCGATCGTCTCGTCGTCCTCGATGAGCAGCACTCGTATGCCCATACGTCCTGTCTCTCCGTGAGCCGACATGAATCCGGGCAGCGTGAATTCGCATTCTCTGCCCTGGAGTTCACACGCTACAAGACGACCGTTCGTCTGTATATGCGGGGCAAAGAATGTTCAATTCCTGGCCGGGCTCTGGAGTTCGCTTAACCTTCCTCTGTAGGTCGGCCGTCTACGGTGGGGAGCAGAGAAAGAAACCCCAGCTCAGGAGGCGGAGTTGAAGGCACTGCTCGATCGGGCCCGCACGTTCAGGACGCGCATCGATTTCGACAGCGGCGAATACCGGAAACTGGCCGATGGGCAATATCCGGAGGTGTTGTTCATCACCTGCTCGGATTCGCGGGTCATTCCAGCACTGATCACGGGCGCGCGGCCCGGCGAGATATTCGAGTTGCGCAACGCGGGCAATATCGTGCCGCCCTACGGACGGCCCGGGGCCTCCGGAGAGGCGGCCACCATCGAGTACGCACTGGAGGTGCTCGGGGTTCAGGACATCGTGGTGTGCGGTCACTCACACTGCGGTGCGATGGGCGCGCTGAAGTCCGGCGACGACCTGTCCGCGCTGCCCGGCGTCGACGCCTGGCTCCGCATCGCCCGCCCGGAGCTGACGTCCGTACTGGAGACCGCGCCGGACGACCCGTCCCTGCCGGAGGTGTCCCAGGGCAACGTCGTCAACCAGCTCGCCGCACTGCGGAGTCACCCGGTGGTGCGGCAGCGGCTCGACTCGGGCCGGCTGCGGTTGCACGGCTGGTACTACGAGGTCGACACGGGGTTCGTGTACGAACGCGGCGACGACGGCACGTTCCAGGTGCATGCCGCGTGAGCGGGGCGCACGCGCGGGGACGGGGTGCTGCCGCACGGGGTGGCCGGGGGGCCGCTCCGGGGGGAGGCACGGCGGATCCGGGAGCGGCCGGGGCCCAGGGGGGTGTTTCGGACTGGGGGAGCAGCGGTCGTGGTCCGGGGCAGGACACGGGGAGTTGGGGGTCGGCCGGGGGTGTCGCTGACTGGGGGCCCGGCGATTCGATGGGAGGCGCTGAGGGCTGGGGGTCGAGTGGATCCGGGGAGGGCACGGGAAGTTGGGGGTCGGCCGGGGCTTCGGAGTCTGTAGCGGATTGGGGGGCGGGTGGTCGTTCGGAGGGTGGGACCGGCAGAGGGGTGAGCGGTCCTGCGACGGGGGCTGCCGCGGGCTGGGGGCGGGCGGTCCCGGGGAGGAGACGGGGAGTTGGGGGTCGGCCGGATCGGCGGATGCCGCCGCCGATTGGGGGGCGGGTGGTCGTTCGGAGGGCGGCGCCGGCTGGGGGGCGGACGGTCCTGCGGGCTGGGTGCCGGGCAGTCCCGGGGAGGGCACCGGGAGCCGGGGGCCTGCCGGGGCTTCGGATGCTGTCGCTGACTGGGGGCCGGGTGGTCCTTCAGAAGGTGGGGGCGACTGGCGGTCCGGTGGCTTCGCAGGGGGTGCCTCGGACTGGCGGGCCGGTGCGATGGACGGGCCGCCGGGAGGCGTGGCGGGGGAGCCCGGGGCCCGTCCGGGGGGTGGCCCTGGTGGAGGTCTGGTGGCGGGTCGGCCTTCCGGAGGACCGGCATCGGGCGGTCCTGGCGCAGGCCCGGGGCGTGGGCCTGCCGGAGGTCCGGCCTTACGCGGTCCCGCCGCGGGCCCGCATAGGGACGGCCCCGGCGTAGGCCCGGCAGGGGGCGGTCCCGGCGTAGGCCCGGCAGGCGGCGGCTCTGCCGGCGGTCCGGCAGGGCGTGCCGGGGAAGGCGGGCTGGGCGGGCTCGTCCGGATGGTGACGGGGGGCGCGAAGGGGGCGGGAGGCAAGGCCGGGGCCAAGGCTGACCTCGTCACCGACATCACCGCCTCGCTCGTCGTCTTCCTCGTCGCGCTGCCGCTGTGTATCGGTGTGGCCGTCGCCTCGGGGGTTCCGGCCGAGCTGGGGATCATCTCCGGGGTGATCGGCGGCCTGGTCGTCGGCGCGGTCAAGGGCAGTACGCTCCAGGTCAGCGGGCCGGCCGCCGGGCTCGCCGCGCTCGTGGCGGACACCGTCGCCGACGTCGGCGTGGCCATGCTCGGCGTGATCGTGCTGTTCTCCGGCATCCTGCAGATCGTCCTGGGGCTGGTGAAACTGGGCCGGATGTTCCAGGCCACCTCGGTCGCCGTCGTCCAGGGCATGCTGGCCGGCATCGGCGTGCCGCTGATGTTCAGCCAGGTCTATCCGATGGCCGACGCCAAGGCCCCCGGCGCGGCGATCGAGAACATGGCCGGCATTCCCGGGCTGCTGGCCGGCATCCTGACGAACCCGCAGGCGATGATCGCCACCCTGCTCGGCATCGTCACGATCGTGCTCAGCTTCGTGTGGAAGAAGGTGCCCGGTCCGGCCGGGAAGATCCCGGCCGCACTGGTCGCCGTGGGCATCGGCATGCTCGTCGCCGCGCTGCCCGGCGTGGACGTGAAGACGCTCCAGGTCGGCAATCTGCTCGCGTCCGTGAACCTGCCGGGAGCGGAGCAGTTCGGCGCGCTCACCGACGGGGCGATCATCACCGCCATCCTCACCTTCACGGTCATCGCGTCCGCCGAGAGCCTGTTCACGGCCGCCGCCGTGGACCGGATGCACAGCGGCCCGCGCACCCGCTACAACACCGAGCTGGTCGCCCAGGGCGTCGGCAACACCGTCGCGGGCGTCCTCGGCGCACTCCCGATCACCGCGGTCGTGGCGCGCAGTTCGGCGAACGTCCAGGCCGGGGCCAAGACCCGGCTCTCCCGCACGCTGCACGGCCTGTGGCTGCTCGCGTTCGCGCTGCTGCTGCCGCAGGTGCTCGCCCTGATCCCGATCTCCGTGCTCGCCGGAGTCCTCGTGCACAGCGGCTGGAAGCTGTTCGCGCCCGCCGAGTTCCCGAAGATGTGGCGGCAGGACCGGGGCGAGTTCGCGGTGATGACGCTGACCACGCTGGTCATCGTGGCGACCGCGCTGCTGGAGGGCGTGCTGTTCGGCGTCGCCGCGGGGATCGTGCTGGCCGCGCTGCGCATGTCGCAGACCGTGATCCGCCAGCACATGGAGGAGGACACGGCCAAGGTCGTGATGGCGGGCAACGCCACGTTCCTGCGCCTGCCGAAGGTGATCGAGGCGCTGGAGGCGGCCGCCGCGTCCGGAAAGCCGCGGATCCGGCTCGACCTGACCGGCGTGACGCACCTCGACCACGCCTGCCGCAACCAGGTCGAGGAGTTCACCGCTCAGCAGCGGGGACTGGGGCTCCGGGTGGAACTGCTGATGCCCGGGGAGGCCAAGCAGACCGGACCGGCCGGGTCCCGTACCGCCGCGTCCGTGGGGGAGGCCCCGGCCACCGGGCCGTTGCCCAGGCGGTCGGTCGCCGCCATGGGCGAGGAGCCGGCCGGAGCGGGGGAGCCGTCGCCCTGGCCCACCGCCGACGCCGAGTGGTTCTACCTCGACACCCGGCCCCTTCCGGAGGAGCAGTCCCGCTCGTCCCTCCTGGGATGACCCCCCACGCGGGACAGCCGCGGTGGCGTGCACGCAGGAGCGGGCGTGCACGCCACCACGTGCGTATCCCCGGCCCCGTCAGCCGCAGCTTCCGCTGATCCACTGGTGGGAGCGGACCTTGTACGTACCGGCCAGGTTGCCGCCGTGCTGCTGCCGGGTGCAGCCGACCCGGTTGCTGTAGTTGGCGCCCCGGTAGTAGGCGACGCCGCTGAAGTCGCCCGTGCCGGCGTTCCACACCGACTTCACGTTGGTCGTGGCGGCCCAGGAACACCTGACGGCGCCGCTCTGCCAGTCGGGGTCGGCCGCGTCCCACGCGCACTTGCTGCCGGTGAAGTTGGCGCCGGTCCAGAAGCAGATGTGCCCGCTCGCGCAGTCCACCGCCGCGGGCGCGGCCGGGGCGGCCGAAGCGGAGGACGGCACGGCCAGGGTGGTGATGGCGGCGGCGCTGACGGCGAGGACCGCGAACAGCGGTGTGGTGCGGGAGTTCCTGCGGACGGAAAGGCGCATGAGCCTGGTCTCCTCGAGGAGTCGGGGGCGGTCGTTCGGACGGCCCGACGCTGGCAAGGCCCGCCCGGGTCCGGCAAGGACAGCGGGGCCGACTGGGATGCCGGGACGGGTGGGACGGCGCCTGACTGGCGCGTTCCGAAACCGTTGGGACGGCCATGGGATGCCTTTGGTGGCACAGTGGCGCCCGAGGCGCCCGACCAGCGCCCATGGGGGTATCCGAGGGGGAAACCCGATGTCCGTATGCCCGGAAACGGAACGGTTCGCCGCGCTGCTGCGCGCGCTGAAGAGCCGGTCGGGCCTGAGTTACGAGGCCCTCGCCAGGAAGTCCGGCCTGGCCGGGTCGACGCTGCACCGCTATTGCCGCGGCACGTCGGTGCCCCAGGACTACGGCAGCGTCCACCGGCTGGCCACGGTCTGCGGCGCCACCCCGGAGGAACTCCGCACCCTGCACCGCCTGTGGGCCCTGGCGGACGCGGCGAGAACCGCGGCGGCCGGTGCCGAGGAAGAGGAATCGGCAACGGGAACGGAAACGCGGCAGGACACGGGACAGGAAACGCGGCAGGACACAGGACAGGTAGCGGAGGAACGAGCGCAGGACGGAGCGGTAGCGGAAGAAGGAGCGCAGAAGGAAGCGGAAGCGGAAGCGGAAGAGACGGCACTGGAAGCCGAGGGGGAGAGGGCGGGGGAAACGGTCCGTGACACGGCCGGGGAGCCCGGACCCGAACCGGCTCCCACGCCCTGGCCCACGGACCGCTCATGCCGGCGCCGCCTGCGCACCTCCGTCGTCACCGCCACCGTCGTCGCGGCCCTCAGCGTCTCCGCCTGGGCGCTCTACGGTGCCCGGACTCCGTCCGGCAGCGGCGGTGGCGGGCGCGGTCCGGGGGACGGCCGGCCGTTGTTCTCGGCCAACTGCCCGCCCGTGATCGCCATGGGCGAGCACGACGAGTGCGTGCGGGAGGTGCAGCGCCTGCTGCACGCCAAGGGCGCGGACATCGGCGTCGACGGCAGCTTCGGGCCGCAGACCCTGCGCCGTGTCACCGCCTTCCAGGTGCTGGCCGGGATCCAGCCCAACGGCGTCGTCGAGGAGCCCACGAAGAAGGCGCTGTACGCCTCACGGATCCGGATGGGCGTGTGGTCGCAGGAGAAGGTGCGGCAGCGGGTCCGGGAAGTGTTCCCCGAGGTTCCGGACAAGGCGGTGGCCATCGCCGACTGCCAGTCCTTCCTGGACCCGCTGCACATCCTGCCCAACACCAACGGCACCCGGAACTGGGGCCTGTTCCAGATCTCCGACGCCCGGCTGCGCGAACTGGGCGGTACCCCGCGTCAGGCCCTGGACCCGGAGTGGAACATCCAGGCGGCCCGACGGCTGTGGAGCGAGGACCACGACTTCGGCGACTGGCCGCACTGCGCACGGGCCGCCGAAGCCACCCCGGCCACCTCCCTCACAGCGACACCGACACCGCGTTGAACGTCGTCTGAGGCGTCTGCGGGCTGCTGAAGCGGGCGTTGACGAGATAGAGGCGGTCGCCGAAGCGGGCGGCGGTGGTGGGGACGTCGAAGCGAGGGTCGGTGATCGTCCGGCGCAGGGTGGCCGTGGTGGCGTTCCGGTCGAGGTCCCAGACGGTGATCTTGTTCTGGCGGTTCTGGACGACGTACAGGACGCGGCCGAGACGCACCAGACCGTCGCCGTTCGTCACGTCGGTCCCGCCCACCAGCGCGACCTCGGTGGCATGACCGGTCCGGATGTCGACCGTGTACAACTGACCCGCGTTGACGACGAGCAGGCCGCGTCCGTCGGGGGTGGCGACCAGGCCGTTGGCGCTGTTGGTCCCGGCCGGTGCCTGCACCCACTCGCCGGTGATCGGGAGGGCGCGGACCTCGCCCTCGCGGCCGCGCGGGACGCCGTGGAGGACGGCGTCCCGGGAGTCGGTGAACCAGGCGCGGTCCCGGTGCAGGACGACGTCGTTGATGAAGGGGGCGGCGTTCCGGGTGAGCTGGTAGGTGGTGAGCAGCTCACCACTGCGCGCGTCGACGACCTTCGCGGTCCCTCCGGCGCCGCCCGCCACGTACAGCAGTCCGTCGCCGTCCAGCTTCAGGCCGATCGACGCGAGGCCGGTGGCGCCCTGGTGGAGGACGCCGCCCTCGCCGGTGCGCAGGTCGGTGCGGTAGATCGAGCCGTCGGCACGGGAACCCATGTACGCGTACGGCTTGCTGCCTGTGGTGATCCCCTCGGGGAGCCACCCGTCGGGCAACGGGAACTCGCTCGGCCAGGACGAGGCCTGTGCCGTGCCCGTACCGGCGACCGCGAGCGCGGCGACGGCCCCGCCGAGCACGGTCCGCCGGGACGGCTGGAAGTGGTTCCGAGTCATGATCGCGCCTCCGTGGGAGGGAAGGTGGGGGATGCCTCGATGAAACTCGAAGCACCCCGCGCACCGCTCCCGGTCGGCGAACTCGACAGGAACCCGACAGAAGCCCGGCGCTCCTACGCCGTGCGCACCTTGTACGCCGTCACCCGTACCTCCTCGTCGTCCAGGCACTCCCCGGACGTCAGGTCGAAGCGCTGCTTCAGCAGGGGCGAGGCGACGAACGGGCGGCCCTGGTGGGTCCCCGTCAGGCCGCGGGAGAGGACGGCCGCGCCGGTGAAGGGGTCGCGGTTGTCGATGGCGAACAGTTCGCCGGAGCGGTCGCGGAAGATCGCGGCCTGGTGGCCGTCGGGCAGCAGTGCCGCCACTCCGCGGCCCGGGAGCAGCGCGCTCAGGTCGCAGACCGGGAACCAGTCGCCGTCCAGGGCGAGTTCGATCTTCAGCTCGGTGGTCTCGGGTGCCAGGGTCATCGCTGGGCGCTTCCTTCCAGAACGTCGGCGGGTCGCATACCGATGGACAGCAGCGGCAGGTCGGGCTTCATCTGGTCGCGCTCGGGCACGAAGGCGACGACCGGGTCCGGGGTGTCCGGCGCGTTCACGAAGGACACGAACCGGGCGAGCTTCTCGGGGTCGTTGATGGTCTCGGCCCACTCGTCGCGGTAGTAGGCGACGTGCGCCCGCATCAGCTTCTCCAGCTCGTCGCAGATGCCGAGGGAGTCGTGGACGACGACGTCCCGTACGTGGTCGAGTCCGCCCGGGATCCGCTCCAGCCAGGTCGAGGTGCGCTCCAGCCGGTCGGCCGTACGGATGTAGAACATCAGGAACCGGTCGATCAGGCGGATCAGCTCGGCGTCCGAGAGGTCCTGGGCCAGCAGGTCCGCGTGGCGCGGGGTCGCGCCGCCGTTGCCGCCGACGTACAGGTTCCAGCCGTTGGCCGTGGCGATCACGCCGAAGTCCTTCGACTGGGCCTCCGCGCACTCGCGCTGGCAGCCGGAGACCGCCGACTTGAGCTTGTGCGGCGACCTGAGACCCCGGTAGCGCAGCTCCAGGTCGATCGCCATGCGGACCGAGTCCTGGACGCCGTAGCGGCACCAGGTCTGGCCGACGCAGGACTTCACCGTGCGCAGCGACTTGCCGTAGGCGTGTCCCGACTCGAAGCCGGCGTCGACCAGGCGGGCCCAGATCAGCGGCAGCTGCTCGACGCGGGCGCCGAACATGTCGATCCGCTGGCCGCCGGTGATCTTCGTGTAGAGGCCGAAGTCGCGGGCGATCTCGCCGATCACGATCAGCTTCTCCGGGGCGATCTCACCGCCGGGGATGCGCGGCACGACCGAGTAGGAGCCGTTCTTCTGCAGGTTGGCCAGGAAGTGGTCGTTGGTGTCCTGCAGCGAGGCCTGCTCGCCGTCCAGGACGTAGCCGCTCGCGCCGATCGCCGGGGCGAGGGAGGCGATGATCGAGCCCACGGCCGGCTTGCAGACCTCGCAGCCGCCACCGCCCCGGGCCTCCTCGCGGCCGTGCTTGTCCAGCAGGTCCTGGTAGGTGGTGATGCGCAGGGCGTGGACGATCTCGTAGAGCTCCTCGCGGGTCTGCCCGAAGCAGCCGCACAGGCCCTTGTCGACCTCGATGCCACTGGCCTCCAGCTCGGCGTTGACGAGCTGGCCGAGGACCTTGACGCAGGAGCCGCAGCCGGTGCCGGCCTTGGTGCACTTCTTCACCTCGGGCACGGTCGTGCACTGGTGGTCGGTGACCGCGCCGCGGATCGTGCCCTTGGAGACGTTGTGGCAGGAGCAGACGATCGCCTCGTCCGGCAGCGCGGACGGGCCGAGCTGCACGGACTCCCCGGACCCTGCGGGCAGCACGAGCGACTCGGGGGAGACCGGCGGGACCGAGCCGGTGAAGGCCTTCAGCGTGCCGTACGCGTCCGCGTCGCCGACCAGGATGCCGCCGAGCAGGGTGCCGTCGCGGCCGATGACCAGCTTCTTGTACAGGCCGGAGCGGGAGTCGGAGTAGACGACGTCCAGGCAGTCCTCGGCGGTGCCGTGCGCGTCACCGAAGGACGCCACGTCCACGCCGAGCAGCTTCAGCTTGGTGGACAGGTCGGCGCCGGTGAACGACAGCTGATCGGTCTCGTCCGCGGCGATGGTGGCCGCCGCCGTCTCGGCCTGCTCGTAACCGGGGGCGACCAGGCCGTACACGCGGCCGTCGGAGGCCAGCGCGCACTCGCCGATCGCGAACACGTGCGGGTCGTTCACCGTGCGGCACTGCTCGTCGACCGTGATGCCGCCGCGCTCGCCGACCGTCAGACCACAGTCGCGGGCCAGCTGGTCGCGGGGGCGGACACCGGCCGAGAACACCACCAGGTCGGTGGCGAGTTCGGAGCCGTCGGACAGCTTCATGCCGGTCACGGCACCGTCCTCGCCGACCACGACCTCCTGCGTGCCCACGCCGGTGTGGACGCTCAGGCCCATCTCCTCGATGGTGCGCAGCAGGGCCGCGCCGCCGCCGTCGTCGACCTGCACCGGCATCAGGCGCGGCGCGAACTCCACGATGTGGGAGGTGAGGCCGAGGCCCTTGAGGGCACCGGCCGCCTCCAGGCCGAGCAGACCGCCGCCGACCACGGCACCCACCTGGGCGTTCTTCGCGTACTCCTCGATCGCGAGCAGGTCCTCGATCGTGCGGTAGACGAAACAGCCCTCGGCGTCCTTGCCCGGGACCGGCGGCACGAACGGGTAGGAGCCGGTGGCCAGGACCAGCACGTCGTAGTCGACGACGAGACCGGAGCGGGCGGTGACCCTGCGGGCCTCCCGGTCGACGGTCTCGGCCGGGTCACCGATGTGCAGCTCGATGCCGTGGTCCTTGATGAACTCCATGTCCGTCATGGACAGGTCCTCGGGCGTCCGGCCCGCGAAGTACGAGGTGAGCTGCACGCGGTCGTACGCCGGGCGCGGCTCCTCGCAGAGCACGACCACGCGGTGCGTGGCGGTCAGGCCGCGCTCGGCGAGCGCTTCGAGGAAGCGCTGGCCGACCATGCCGTGGCCGACGAGCACGATCGTGGGGGTGGCCTCCGTGGCCTCCGGGGTGGCGGTCATCAGGAGCCTCCATCGTTGGTGAGCAGGTGGAGCAGCGGGCCGCCGTCGGAGGGGAGCGGCTCTGCTCCCTCCCAGGCGCGGGCGAGCGCGCCGACGGTGCCGAGTTCGCCGACGAGAACCCCGCCGACCAGGCGGTCGTCGCGGACGACGACCTTGCGGTAGGTGCCGCGGGTGGCGTCGGCGAGCTGGACGACGTCGTCGCCCGGGAGAGCCTCGGTCTCGCCGAACGCGGCGAGGTCGAAGGGACTGTCGTGCCCCGTGAGCGTCAGCCGGGTCAGCGAACGCGTGCCGGTGTACCGGGCGTTCGTGTCACCGGCCAGCGACTCGGCGAGCGCGTCGGCCTGTTCGAGCGCCGGGGTGGCGAGGCCGTAGAGCACGCCGTCGTGCTGGGCGCAGTCGCCGATCGCGTGGATGTACGGGTCGGAGGTGCGCAGCTCGTCGTCCACGACGACGCCCTTGCGGACATCGAGGCCGGCGGCCTGCGCGAGGCCCACACGCGGGTGCACACCGCAGGCGACGACCACCAGGTCGGCGTCGAGCGCGTACCCGTCGGCCATCTCCACCGAGCGGACGGCACCGCCGACGCAGCGCACGTCCCGCACGCGGCACTCGGTGTGCACCTCCACGCCCAGCTCGGTCAGATGCCGCTTGACGAGCTTCGAGGAGGCCGGGTCGAGCTGGCGCTCCATGAGCCGCTCGGACTGCTGGGCGAGCACGACCTGGGCGCCGCGCAGGGCGAGCGCGCGGGCCGCGGAGACCCCGAGGAGCCCACCGCCGATGACGACGGCCTTCACTCCCGGCCGGACCGCCTTGGAAAGACCCAGGCAGTCGTCCATGGTCCGGAAGGCGTGCACGCCCTCGGGCAGCCGGTGGTCCTCGGTGAACAGCCCGCGCAGCGGCGGCAGTACGGGGTTGGAACCGGTGGCCAGCACCAGCCGGTCGTATGCGATCACAGAACCGTCCGCGCACGCGACGGTGCGCGCGTCACGGTCGATGCCGGTGACCCGGCCGCGGGTCAGCTCCGCCGGCGCGGGCAGGGCGATCACCTCGGGGCTGTACCGTCCGGCCAGCACCTCGGCGAGCAGCACCCGGTTGTAGGGCCGGTGCTCCTCCTCGCCGATCAGCAGCGCGGGCGTGCCGAGCTCACCGAGCCGCCGGGCGAGCCGTACGCCCGCGAGGCCGGTGCCGATCACCACCACACGCTCATTCGAGGTCATGTCCTTGAGCGTGCGGTGCCGGTGTTACCCGGCAGCATCACATCTGTTTCCCACGGGGAACGCTGCCCTCAGCGGGGGCGGCGGGCGGATGTGAGGGTTCCTGAACTGCGGCGAGGGCGGGCTGTGAGGGGCGCGCACGGGCCTCGCATAGGGTCTCGATCGTGCCCGACATATCGCTGACCATGATCGTCCTGCTGTGCCTGGCGGCGCTCGCCGCCGGATGGATCGACGCCGTGGTCGGCGGGGGCGGGCTCCTGCTGCTGCCGGTGCTGCTGCTGGGGCTGCCGTCGCACACACCCGCCGCGCACGCGCTCGGCACCAACAAGGCGGTCGCCATCGTCGGCACGACGGGCGCGGCGGTGACGTACGCCCGCAAGGCCCCGGTGGACGTGAAGACAGCGGTCCGCATCGGTCTGGCCGCCCTCGCCGGATCGTCCGCCGGGGCCTTCTTCGCGGCCGGGATGAGTACCGAGGTCCTCAAGCCGGTGATCATGGTGGTGCTGCTCGCGGTCGCGGCCTTCGTGATCCTGCGGCCCGCCTTCGGCACGGCCCCCGCGACCGGCCCGGCCACCCGCCGCCAGATCCTCGCGGCGATCGGCATCGCGGGTCTCGGCATCGGTTTCTACGACGGTCTCATCGGCCCGGGCACCGGCACCTTCCTGGTCCTCGCCCTGACCGCGATCCTCCACCTCGACCTCGTCGCCGCCTCCGCGACCGCCAAGATCGTCAACTGCTGCACCAACGCGGGAGCGCTGGTGACATTCGCCTGGCAGGGCGCGGTCCTGTGGCAACTGGCCGCCCTGATGGCCGTCTTCAACCTGGCGGGCGGCACCCTGGGCGCCCACACCGCCCTGAAGAAGGGCAGCGGCTTCGTCCGCGTGGTGCTGCTGACGGTGGTGTTCGCCCTGGTGGCGAATCTGGCGTACGAGCAGTGGCTCGCCTAGGCGGACGCCCCCCGCCGCAGATCCAGCAGCTCGACGATCCCCGTCCCGTCCTCGTCGCCGTGCCCCTGGGCGAGGCGGCGCTCCATCAGGGCCATGTACGGGGCCAGCAGCTCCGGGCTGACCCGCTGTTCCTCGGCTGTGCGCAGCAGTGTGGTGTTGCCCGCGACCTGCATCGCGAGGTTGGAGACGACGTTCCTGGTGTAGTCGCCGCTCTCCAGCCCCTCGGCGGTCTGGTGCACGGCCGGGGCCATCGCGGTCAGCCAGTCCATGAGCAGCGGCGCGAAGTCCTTCGGTGCGATGTCCTCCGGGCGGATCAGCCCGAAGGCGTGCGTGATGCCCGCGAACATGCCGCTCATCGCGCTCAGCAGCGCCACGTCGTACAGCGCGGCGAAGCCCGGGTCGGCCCCGACCCAGCGGGTGCCGGCCGGGACGGCGAGGGTGTCCCGGTGTTCCTCGAACAGCTCGGGGGAGCCGCTGTAGAAGACGTAGCCGCCGGAGTCCGCTACCCCGATCATCGGCGGTACGGCCATGATCCCGCCGTCCAGGAAACGGGCGCCGCGGACTTCGGCCCAGGCGGCGCGGGTGCGGCCCTCGGCGGGCGTTCCGGTCGTGACGTTCACCAGGTCCCGCCCCGCCAGATCGGCCCCTTCCAGGGCTTCGCCCACGGAGGCGTCGTCGAGCAGGCAGACGATCACCAGGCGGTTCGCGGCCACCGCCTCGGCGGCACTCGCGGCCACCCCCGCGCCCTCGGTGGCCAGGGCCTCGGCGCGGGCGGGGGTGCGGTTCCAGACGGTCACCGGGTGACCGGCGGCGAGCCAGGCGCGGGCCAGGGCGGTGCCCATCGCGCCGGTGCCGAGGAGGGTGAGGGGTGTAGGGGGAACAACGGCGTTGTCAGTCATGGCGTTTACAGTCGTCGAAGGGGAACGGCCTGCTCAAGTACGTACTTCGAAGTGGGTGGTTACTCCGGGGGAAGCATGCAGGCGGCAGCAGGGGAAGGGGCTCGGGCATGGGGACGACGGGGCGGCGGCCGGGTGCGTACATCTGCGGGATCGACGCGGCGATGGACGTGATCGGCGGCAAGTGGAAGGTGCTCATCCTCTGGGCGCTCGACGAGCGGCCCTGCCGCTTCGGCGAGCTGCGCCGGGAGCTGCCGGGCGTCACCGAGAAGGTGCTCGCCTCGCAGCTGCGGGAGATGGAGGCCGACGGCCTGGTGCATCGCGAGGCGTACGACGAGGTGCCGCCCCGCGTGGAGTACTCGCTGACGCCGCGGGGCCTGTCCCTGAATGAGGCCTTGGAACCTCTCGGGGCCTGGGGAAGGTCCAACATCCTGGGCGGCTCACCGGCTCCCGGTCAGGTGCGCGAAGACGACCACGTTGCCCTGATAGCCGGTGGCCCGTGAGTAGCCGCCGCCGCAGGTGATGACCCGCAGCTCGGGGCGCCGGGCGGGGCCGTAGACCTTCTGGTCGGGAAAGTCCTTCGCTGCGTACGCCTCGACGGAGTCCACGGTGAACACGGCGACCCTGCCGTCGCGCCGGTCCACCTCGATCTTGCTGCCCTTGGTCAGGGCGCCCAGGCCGTAGAAGACGGCGGGGCCGTCGGCGTTGTCGACATGGCCGGCGACGATCGCGGTGCCCCGCTCACCCGGCGTGGTCCCGGCCTCGTACCAGCCTGCGAGGTTGCCGCGCGCGACGGGCGGTGCGTCCAGGCTGCCGGTCTTCGTCAGGCCGAGCCCGGTCAGGGGCGCGTCGACGCGGATCGCCGGGATGCGGATGCGGTCGGGCGGCGAGGGCGGCAGCGCGGGCGCGGCATGCCGCTCACCGGCCCGGCCGACCTGTCCGGCCCGGCTCTCCTGCCCGTCCTGACGGTCCTGCCCGGCCTGACTCGCGCGGGCCTGCGCGAGGGACGGCTGGGGCGGGGCATGCGTCTCGGTGCCGTTGCGCAGCAGCCACGCCCCGCAGCACAGGGCGAACACCGTGACGGCCGCCATGGCGGCATTGGCCGGATTGCCGAACGTCTTGCCGTATATGGGGAATCTGCGCATGGCCGGCCCTTTCCTGATCTGCCCTCTGCGTTCCAGGAGCCCTGCGGGCCCCGTACCCCCCTCCGGGCCGCGAGGGGCGTCGGACCCGGAGGGGGAGGGGACATGCGGTACCGGCGACGGACAGCGGAGGGTGTCCGTCAGATCCCGTCGCCTCTCGCCCGGCGATGCAGGAGCCAGGTACCGCCCGCGGCGGCGACGGCGAGGGCCGCCACACCGGCCGCGGTCTGCACGGGATCGGGGCCAAGGGTGCCGCCGACCCCCGTCTTCACACTCCCCCTGGGATGCACCTGCCCGCGCACGGACGTCAGCGTGACCACCAGATCACCGGTGATCCGCCTGCCGCTCCCGCTGCACGTCGCGGTGATCTCGTACGTCCCCGGCTGCGCGCTCGGCGGCACCCTGAACCGCCCGGTCGCGTCCTGGTCGTCCGGGCCCGGTACCAGGCTGAGGGAACCGGCCCCGACCGCGCTGGCGTCACTCGTCGCCGTACCGCCGTCGCCGCAGGCCGCCGTGCGCACGGTGACCTGTCCGCCCGGGACCACCGAGGAGGGGGAGACCTCCAGGCCGCCGGCGGCGCCGTACGCGGGAGCGGCGGCGAGGGCCGCGGCGGCGACGGCGAGCGCGGTGCCGGTCAGCGGCCGGGCGGTACGTCGCATCGGTGCTCCTTCGAGCGGTTCGTTCGTGCACCTGCCCTTCCGAGGTAACGGGCAGCGCGGCGACCGCGCTTTCTGAGGGGGTGTCAGAATTGGGGTGAATGGGTGTCGAGGGCGCTGGACCCGACGGCCCGACAGAGGATGTTTGGGCAGGTCAAGGGCGCTATCGAGGGTGGGTGCCGGAAAAGCCTGACGAGCGCGTGTGAACGGGTGACCCGGACGGGGAGCACGTCCGGGCTTGACCTCAACAAAAGTTGAGGTATGAGGCTGTGCCGTATGAACTCAGCCGTTACGCACGCACCCATCGCTGCCCTGCCCGCGACCGAGCCCCTCCGGGTGACCCTTGTCGTCGGCAGCAACCGCCACGGCCGCTTCGGTCCCGTCGTGGCCGACTGGCTCCTCGATCATCTCCGGGACCGGGACGACCTGGTCGCCGAGGTCGTGGACGTCGCCGAGGCCGAGCTGCCGATGTCCTTCGAACCGACGCCCGGGGCGACCGCCGCCCTCTCCGGCATCACCCCGAAGCTGGCTGGCGCGGACGCCTTCGTCATCCTCACCCCCGAGTACAACCACTCCTACCCGGCGGGCCTGAAGAACCTCGTCGACTGGCACTTCGCCGAGTGGCGGGCCAAGCCGGTCGCCCTCGTCTCCTACGGCGGACTGTCCGGCGGCCTGCGCGCGGTGGAGCACCTCCGCCAGGTCTTCGCCGAACTCCACGCCGTGACGGTCCGCGACACCGTCTCCTTCCACAACGCGGGTGCGTCCTTCGACGACGCGGGAACCCTGCGTGACCCCACGGTCCCGGACGCCGCCGCGAAGACCATGCTGGACCAACTGGTGTGGTGGGGCGAGGCGTTGCGAGAAGCGAGGGCGACCCGCCCGTACGCGGACTGACGGGCTGCCCGTTACCGCCCCGGGGTCAGCCACGTGCGCGGCCCGCCTCGGGCGCGCTGCCGCCCCGGGTGCCGTGATCACGACTGGCCTCGGCGCCGGCCTGGTGCCTCACCTGCGTCGGCCTGCTGCTGAGCCGGGGCGTCGTGGTCATGTCCCGTCGAGCGTCCATCGCACGCGCTGCCTGCGTCCGCCTCGTCGGCCGGCCCGGCCGTGGTGATCACGACGGCCCCAGGCGTCCGTACGGCCGTGCGACCTGCCTCGCATGCGTTGACTCGCCAGTCCCCGGGCGTTGAAGTCACGACCCGCCCTACGCCCCTACGTACGCGCCGCACATGCTCGTCCCGCCGTGGGTGAGAACCCGCGCTCTCAGTGGTCGGCTCCGGAAGTCCTTCGGGGGTTGACCCCGGGGCGGCGCGTCTGTCGGGTGTCGCCGAACTCCTGGCTGGCACAGCCGTTGACGAGGGCTGCTACCGCCAATCCGGATGGCCACGGCCATCACGACCGTCTGGCTGGCCGCGGGCTCGACGTCATCACTCCCGCGCCAGCGGGCCGCGCGTTCGTCCGCCAGGTCATCTTCGACGGACGCACCCGGAGGTGTGCGTCAAACCGAACGGTTTGGGCGTTGGTCTCAGTCCGGGCGAGGGAACATGCGCTCGACGGCGGTCACCAGTGCGGCGCGGCGGGCGGTGATGGAGGGGTCCACGGCCTGGTCTGCGGCAGCGGCGGCGATTTCGGGCTGACCTGCCCAGGTCATGGCGATCTGGTTGATCAGGGCGAGGACGTCGACCGGGTCCCAGGCCGGGTCGAGCAGCCCGATGCGCTGAGCGTCGCGGAGTTTGTCGAGCTTGCCGGCGATCGTGGCCTGGAGGGGGCCGGTGGTGTTGTCTGCGGCCTCGGCCAGTTCCAGGCGACCCCACGTGATCAGGCGGTAGTGGTCCGGACGAGCCGCGAAGTGGTCGAAGAGGATGCCGGCATAACCGGGCAGGTCGGCCGGATCCAGCTGAGTCGCCTCGACGAGTGCGGTCGTCTCGCGTTCGGCGACGTGCGCGTAAAGGGCTTCCTTGCTGCGGAAGTAGGCGTAGACACGTTCCTTGCTCGTCCTGGCCTGCTTGGCGATGCGGTCCACGCGGGCGCCAGCGATCCCGTGCCGGGCGAACTCCTCCTTGGCTGCGGCGACGATCCGCTGGCGCGTGGAGTCGGTGGACTCGCTCGAGGTGGCGGCGTCCGGGGTCTGGCCAGGGTTGGTGGAGCGAGGCATGAGCCCAGGATAGGTGACCGAACCGTTCGGTTTTGCGCGGCACTCCGGACAGCGTAGGGTCATACCGAACAGTTTGGTTTGGTCGGCCATGGGCTGCCGACATGACACGAGGAGCGATCTCATGCAGCACCGCACCCTGGGACAGCAGGGACTGCGCGTCTCCGCGCTCGGACTGGGCGTGATGGGGATGTCCCTGGCCTACGGCCCCTCGAACGACGAGGACGGCATCTCCACCATTCACCGCGCCCACGAACTCGGAGTCGACTTCTTCGACACCGCCGAGCTGTACGGCCAAGGCACCGGCAGCAACGAGACGCTGCTCGGCAACGCAGTCAACGACTTCCGCGACGAGGTCGTCCTGGCCACCAAGTTCGGCTTCGACATGACCAGCACGACGTTGGGGAGCGGCGTCAACAGCCGCCCGGAGAACATCCGCGAGGTCGCCGAGAACAGCCTGCGCTACCTCCAGACCGACCGCATCGACCTCTTCTACCAGCACATCTCCGACCCCGACGTACCGGCCGAGGAGGTCGCCGGGACTGTCGGTGACCTGATCACCGAAGGCAAAGTGCAGTACTTCGGCCTGAGTAACGTCGGCCCGCAGTACATCCGCCGCGCCCACGCCGTCACCCCGGTCACAGCCCTTCAGTACGAGTACTCGATCTTCGAACGCGAGGTAGAGGACGAGATCCTGCCGGTCCTGCGGGAGTTGGGGATCGGCCTGGTGCCGTACTCGCCGCTCGGCCGCGGCTTCCTCTCCGGTGTGGTCAAGCCCGCCGACGAGTATCCCGAGGACGACATGCGCCGCTGGGACGAGCGCTGGCAGGGCGAGAACTACGCCTACAACCTGAACGCCGCCGAGCAGCTCCGAAAGCTCGCCGCCACCAAGGGCATCACCCCCGCCCAGCTCGCCCTGGCATGGCTGCTCGCCCAGGGCGAGGACGTCGTCCCGATCCCGGGCACCCGCAGCGCCACACGTCTGGAGGAGAACGTCGGCGCCACCGACGTAGAACTCACCGAGGCCGACCTGGCCCGTATCCGGGAGGTCCTCCCCCAGGGCTCCGCAGGCAGCCGCTACCCGGCCTCGGTGATGGCCGGCTTCCGCACCGACTGACAGCCGGTACTCCAAGTTCGGCGGTCCCGGGCAAGCGGCGGCGAGCAGCGGCAGCGTGTCCTCCCGGGCAGGGCTATGACCGGGAGGACACGCCGACGCGCGCACCAGCCGCAGCGCGCCCTGCTCCTCCTGGTCATCCTCGGGGTCAACCACTGACGGAAGAACCGGCGGGGTTCCGGCGATGCGACAAGCAGGCCCTCCCAGAATGCGGGCGGTTAAAGACCACTTCTACAGATTGGCCTGCCTGTCTTGTCTGTTGCCCGGGCCCGTGCGATAGCCCCGACCCTCGCCGAGCGCGAGCGGCTGAAGAGGATGGCCTACGGTCAAAAGACCGAGCACCGGCTGCGTATGCGGGCTCAAGTGGTCCTGCACGCGGCGCGTGGGCGCTCCAACGCGCGCATCGCCCGTGAGACCGGATTACACCTGGACGCCGTGCGGACCTGGCGAAACCGATTCGCTGCGCTGGGACTCGCTGGGCTAGCCGACCGCAAGCGCTCCGGCCGTCCGCCCCCGCTTCACCGCCTTGCAGGTCGCCCAGGTCAAGGCCCTGGCCTGTCGGCTTCCCTTCGAGGCCGACGCGCCACTGTCACATTGGTCGTGCCCGGAGCTGGCCCGCGAGGCCATGGCGCGAGACATCACCACGTTCGTGTCGGCCTCCACCGTGCGTCGCTGGCTCGCTCAGGACACCCTCAAGCCCTGGCAGCACCGCTCCTGGATCTTCATCACCGACCCTGACTTCCGCCCCAAGGCCGAGCGCGTGCTGCACCTCTACGCCCGCACCTTCAACGGCAGGCCGCTCGGTGCGGACGAGTACGTCATAAGCGCGGATGAGAAGACCTCCATCCAGGCCCGCTGCCGCTGTCACCCCACCCTCGCACCAGGACAGGCGAGGGCGATGCGCGTTAACCACACCTACGGCCGCGGCGGCGCGCTGGCCTACTTGGCCGCCTACGACGTCCACCACGCCCGCGTGTTCGGCCGCACCGAAGCACGCACCGGCATCGACCCCTTCATGGCCCTCGTCGCTCAGGTCATGAGCCAGGAACCGTACACGAGCGCAAAACGCGTGTTCTGGGTCGTCGACAATGGCTCCTCCCACCGCGGCAAGAAGGCCGCAGACCGGCTGACCGCCGCGTTCCCGAACACGGTGCTGGTCCACACCCCGTGCACGCCTCCTGGCTGAACCAGGTGGAGATCTTCTTCTCCGTCGTGCAGCGCAAGGTCGTGGCGCCCAATGACTTCACCGACCTTGCCCAAGTCGGGAACCGGCTCCGAGCTTTCGAAGACCGCTACAACGCCACGGCACAGCCGTTCCAGTGGAAGTTCACCCCCTCCGACCTGGACAATCTGCTGGCCAGACTCGACCGGCACATCGCCGATCACCCGGAAGAATCCTCCGTCGCGCTGGCAGCTTGATCAACCCCCGAAGGACTTCCGGAGCCGACCACTTAGTGTCAGACGCGTGGACCGAGGAACAGGCCGCCGCTCGCGTCGATGACCTGGCCGGTGATCCAGCGAGCAGCGTCGGATGCGAGGAAGGCGACCACGTCGGCGACGTCGTTGGGCCCGCCCAGCCGGTCGAGTGCCGTCATGGCGGTGATCTGTTCTGCGAGGCCCGGCACGTCGAAGATGGCTCCGTTGGCCGCCGTCCTGGTGGCTCCGGGAGCGACAGCGTTCACCGTGATCCCCCGGGGCCCGAGTTGGTTGGCCAGGGTCCTGCTCATCGTCTCGACCGCGGCTTTCGTCATGGCGAAGGACGTCTGGGCCGAGTTGGCCATCCGGGTCGCCACCGATGAGATCGTGATGATCCGGCCGCCGTCACGCAGCAGGGGCATTGCGTGCTCGATGATGAAATACGGCGCTCGCACGTTGACCGCGAACAGGCGGTCGAACTCCGCCCGGGTCGTCGCGCCGAGGGGGCCGGCCGGTACAGCCGCGGCGTTGTTGACGAGGATGTCGAGCGGTCTACCGGACAAGCAGTCCTCGACACCGGCGAAGAGCGTCTCGACATCGCCGTCCACGCCCAGTTCAGCCCGGACGGCGCGGGCGGCCCCACCAGCCCGTTCTACCGCCTCGACCGTTGCCGCCGCCCCGCTCTCGTCCGTGCCGAAGTGCACGATGACCATGCTCCCTTCCGCCGCGAGCCGGGCTGCGATCGCTTGGCCGATGCCACGCGACGCACCCGTCACCAAAGCCGTCCTGCCGACCTGACCGCTCACACCGGCCACCCCATCCGCACGTTAGTTACTAACATTGCGGTAGTGTCTACCATGTGACGGAGCGAAAGCCCACCCTGAGGGAACGGCAGCGAGCCGGGACGCGGCGCGTGATCCAGGAGCATGCGGTGCGGCTGTTCACCGACCGCGGCTACGACACGGTGACGGTGGCCGAAGTCGCTGAGGCAGCCGGTGTCTCGGCGATGACCGTGTACCGGCACTTCCCCACCAAGGAGGACCTCGTCCTCATCGACCAGCCCGCCCGGCTCATCGCCGAGAAGGTCGCCGCATCGCCCGCGACGCAGCCCGTGGTGCGCCGCGTCGGTGGCGCACTCGTCGATGCGGCCACGGTGTTGACCGGTGACGAGGGGGACGATCCGGCAGTGAGCGAGCGGTTCCTGCTGGACTGCCTCCGGCTGATGGTCTCGACGCCCGCGCTGCGGGCCCGGCATCTGGACAGCCAGTACGCGCTCCAGCAGGCCATCGTCGACGCCCTCGGCCTGGACGACGCGACTACCCATGACGCCGCGTTCCGTGCCCAGGCCGCGACCAGCGCATGCCTGGCCGCGATGCACACGGCATTGACGCGCTGGGCCGAGGACGACGGGCAGACGGAACTGCCCGACCTGATCGCGCTAGCACTCGCCGCGTCGTTCGGGGACGTCGTCGCCACCGGCCATAGGAATCGAGGCGGCCGTAACCCGCCGCCAGGACAGGACTGACCCCGAACCTCGTGCGTCGGCCCGCTGCCGGCCACAGGCCTCGCGGCCACGACCGGCCCCGGCGTCGGCACGCCCACCTCGCCTGCGTCGGCCCGCTGCTGCCCTTGGGTGCCGAGGCCACGCCCCGCCCGACGCCCCCACGCACGCGCCGTCGCCCGCCTCGCCCCCCGGCTGCCGACAGAGGACACCGCGGTCACAACCACCCCGGCCCCCCTGTACATCTACCGCCCGCGCCCCCTCACTCCGGGCTTCCCTGCACATCCACCGCCCGCGCCACCCGGGCTCCCCTGCACATCCACCCCTCGCCCCGCTCACCCCCGCCAATCCCCACCCGCAATCCGTCTCCCCCCAACCCGAAGCCGTGACGCCACAGCCGGCCCGGCGACGTACACCCAGGCCCGGACCGCCGCCCCGTCCGCCACCCTCACGACCTTCCGCTCGACGCGTACGTACAGGCTGCGCGGATCCCCAGGTACGTAGTCCTCCAGCCGGTCCAGCTCCGCGAGCAGCGCCCCGTACGACTCCGGCAGTGCGGTGACCAGCTCGCCGTTCACCGCGCCGCCACCCGGTTCCTCGACGGCGTAGGGGTAGCCGGGGCCGGCGTACAGCACCGCGTCATCGAGTCGTCCCGGGGCCTCGGAGCGGGTGCGGCCACGCAGGAACAGGTCGTGGTTGACCTCGCCGGGGCGGAGCGTGCCGTAGACGAAGAAAGGGAGGGTCACAGGAACGATTCTGCACCCTCACACACCTGCACAACGGGCCTATGGACATGCCAGGTCCGGGCCGAATTAACTCGCGGTCAACATCAACGCCGCCCCCGGTCGACCCCACGCGACCGGGTGCGCCCGTATGAGGAGACCGATGAGTCGGATACGTCCCGTCCGAGGTTCCCGTCTCGCCACCGCAGGCGTGGCCGCCACCGGCATCGGCGCCCTGGTAGCCGCCGTCCTCTCGCCTACCGCCCAGGCGGACGAACGGCCGACCCGGTCCGACGCGGTCGAGAGTGCGGAGACGGTCCTCGCCGACCGGGCCGCGGAACTGGGCCTCGGCTCGGCCCAGGAGACGAAGGTCCGGGACGTGGTCGTCGACAAGGACGGTACCCAGCACGTCCGCTACGACCGCACCTACCACCGACTCCCGGTCCTCGGCGGCGACTTCGTACTCCACCTGAACCCGGACGGCACGTACCGCGGCGCGAACCGCGCGACGAAGTCCGCGCTCTCCATAGCCAGTGTCACCCCCAAGGTGGCCGCCCCGAAGGCCGCCGACCTGGCGGCGAGCCTGCTGCGCGCCGCGCACCTCGGCGAGACCCTGAAGAAGCTGACCGCCAAGCCGCGGCTGGTCGTCGACGCCCTGCACGGCGCCCCGAAGCTGGCCTGGCAGACCGACGCGGTCGCGCACGACGGACTCGGCAACCCCGTCGGGCAGACCGTGCTGACCGATGCGACCACCGGCGACCGGATAGACGCCTGGGACACCTTGGAGTCGGTGTCGGGCGACGGCAAGTCCCTCTACGGCGGCACGGTCGCGCTGGACACGACGAAGTCCGGGTCGTCGTACCGGCTGAAGGACGCGACGCGCGGCGGCACGTACACGGGCGACGCGGAGAACAAGACGGACAAGTGCCTGCTGACGGTCTGCGTGACCCGCGCCCCCGCGACGCTCTTCACCGACGCGGACAACCACTGGGCCACGGGCGCGACCTCCGACCGCGCCACGGTGGCAGTGGACGCGCAGTACGGCACGGACGTCACCTGGGACTACTACAAGAACGTCCACGGCCGCAGCGGCATAGCCGGCGACGGCAAGGGCTCCTTCAACCGCGTCCACTACGGCAAGAACTACAACAACGCCTTCTGGGACGACAACTGCTTCTGCATGACCTACGGCGACGGCGACGGCAAGCAGCTCGGGCCGCTGGTGTCGCTGGACGTGGCCGGGCACGAGATGTCCCACGGCGTCACCTCGAAGACGGCGGCGCTGACGTACTCGGGCGAGTCCGGCGGACTGAACGAGGCCACGTCGGACATCTTCGGCACGCTGGTGGAGTTCCACGCGAACAACTCCAAGGACCCCGGTGACTGGCTCATCGGCGAGAACGTCGTCCGCTCCGGGCTCGGCCGGGAGGCCCTGCGCCGCATGGACAAGCCCTCGAAGGACGGCAAGTCCGTCGACTGCTGGAGCGACAAGGTCGCCGACCTCGACGTGCACTACTCCTCGGGCGTCGGCAACCACTTCGCCTACCTGCTCGCGGAGGGCAGCGGCGCCAAGACGATCAACGGCGTCAGCCACTCCTCCCCGACCTGCGACGGCGCCACGGTCAAGGGCATCGGCAAGGCCAAGCTGGGCAAGATCTGGTACCGCGCCCTGACGGTCTACATGACGTCCTCGACCGACTACGCGGCCGCCCGCAAGGCGACCCTGAACGCCGCGAAGGACCTCTACGGCAGCGGCAGCACGGAGCAGAAGGCCGTGGCCGCGGCCTGGAGCGCGGTCGACGTGGGCTGAACCGCCCCCTCACGACTCTCGGTGGTGTCCGCAGTTCGGGTGCGGACACCACCGAGGCCTGTGTGGGAGCATCCCCG
This sequence comes from Streptomyces sp. CA-179760, assembly GCF_050937045.1. Taxonomy (NCBI): domain Bacteria; kingdom Bacillati; phylum Actinomycetota; class Actinomycetes; order Kitasatosporales; family Streptomycetaceae; genus Streptomyces; species Streptomyces sp. CA-179760. The sequence goes on along the minus strand of NZ_JBNJLZ010000001.1, from coordinate 3,078,351 downwards.
CTCCGTCACTCCCAGACCACCACGTTCCGCCGCACCGGCACCGACGAGGAGCCGGTCGCGAAGAGCTCGGGTGAGTGGGCCCGGATGCGCTCGATGTCGCTGAAGACGGCGCGCAGGTGCGTACGCATGGCCGCGCGGGCCAGTGCGAGGTCGCCGACGGCGACCGCGTCGAAGATCTCCTGGTGCTGGTCGGCGAAGACCGCCGGGGAGACGTTCTCGTGCAGGCCCAGCCGGCGGGCCCGGTCCAGGTGACCCTTGGCCGCGGCGACCGTGGTCCACACATTGCCGTGGCCGCCCAGCCGCATCAGGCCGTGGTGGAAGGCCTCGTCCAGTTCGAAGAACTCCTCCAGGCTCAGTGGCGTGCGCTGCTGACGCCCGAGGTTGTCCCGCAGTTCCGCCATGACCGACGCGTCCAGCTCGGACGGCAGGGCGTCCAGCGAGGCCAGTTCGACGGCCTCCCGCAGGAACTGCGCGTCCGCGACCTGCGCCGGATCCACCCGGGACACGAACGACCCGATCTTGGGGAAGATCTGCACCAGCCCGTCCTGGGCCAGCAGGATCAGGCTCTCCCGTACCGGGGTGCGGCTCACGCCCAGGGACGCTGCCAGCTCGTTCTCCGACAGAGCGGCGCCCGGGGGGAGTTCGAGGGTCAGCACCATCTGGCGGAGCTTCAGGTAGATGGAGCGCCGGCTGGTCCGCCGGTTCGTCTGGGCCATGCGCACATCCTACGTATCGAAGCACGGGTATTGCTCCCCTGTGCGACAAGTGCTTGTATACAAGTACTGCACGACAGGGAAGGAGAGCCCTCAGTGAGCACCATCGAGCGCGTCGAGGTCTTCGTCGCCTCCCCGGGCCGCACGTTCGTCACCCTGCGCGTCACCACCTCGGACGGCGTGACCGGCCTCGGCGACGCCACGCTCAACGGGCGCGAGCTGGCCGTGGCGAGCTATCTGCGCGACCACCTCGCCCCGCTGCTGATCGGCCGCGACCCGGCGCGCATCGAGGACACCTGGCAGTACCTCTACAAGGGCGCCTACTGGCGGCGCGGCCCGGTCACCATGACGGCCATCGCCGCCGTCGACACGGCCCTGTGGGACATCAAGGGCAAGACCGCCGGGCTCCCCGTGTACGAGCTGCTCGGCGGCCGGTCCCGGGACGGTGTCCTGGTCTACTCGCACGCCAGCGGCACCGACGTGCCCTCCCTCCTCGACGACGTCGAGCGCTATCTGGACCTCGGCTACAAGGCCGTACGCGCCCAGGCGGCGGTCCCGGACGTCGGCGGTACCTACGGTGTCCGCAAGGGCAAGGTCTACGAACCGGCCGCGACCGATCTCCCCGACGAGCAGCCCTGGGACACCGAGGCCTACCTCGGCTTCGCGCCGACGTACCTGGAGGCCGTACGGGAGCGCTTCGGCTTCGGCTTCCACCTCCTGCACGACGTGCACCACCGGCTGACGCCGATCGAGGCGGCCCGCTTCGGCAAGAGCGTCGAGGCCTGCCGGCTGTTCTGGATGGAGGACCCGACACCAGCCGAGAACCAGGAGGCGTTCCGGCTCATACGGCAGCACACCACGACACCGATCGCCGTCGGCGAGGTGTTCAACTCGATCTGGGACGTCCAGCACCTCATCACCGAGCAGCTCATCGACTACGTGCGCACCACCGTGGTCCACGCGGGCGGCATCACCCACCTCCGCCGGATCTTCGACCTCGCCGCGCTCTACCACGTACGCACCGGCTCGCACGGCGCCACCGACCTCTCCCCGGTCAGCATGGCCGCGGCCGTGCACCTCGACCTCGCCGTGCCGAACTTCGGCATCCAGGAGCACATGGGCCACCCCGACGAGGCCGCCGAGGTGTTCCGCACGGGCGTCACCTTCGCCGACGGCATGCTGCACCCCTCGGACGAGCCGGGCCTCGGGGTCGAGTACGACGAGAAGGCCGCCGAACGCTTCCCGTACCAGCGGCGTTACCTCCCGGTCGCCCGCCGTCCCGACGGCTCGGTGCACGACTGGTGAGCGGCATACAGCAGCTGAACCGCGCCGCGCTCGGCGCGCTTCCGCCCGCCTCGCGCCCCCGCGTCGACCCCGCCGGACTGCGCACCCGCGTCGTCCACTTCGGCATCGGCGCCTTCCACCGGGCCCACCAGGCCCTCTGCACCGAGAACGCCGTCGCGCACTCCGGCGAGCCCTGGGGCATCGCCGCCGTCGCTCCCCGGTCGGCGGCGACCGTCGACGCCCTGCGCGCCCAGGACTGCCTGTACTCGGTGACCGAGCGCTCTGACGAGGACGCCGTCCCCCGGGTCGTCGGCGCGCTCACCGGCGCGTACGCGCTCGGGCGGGACGGGGCGGCCGTCGATGCCCTGCTCACCGACCCCGAGGTGACGGTGGTGACGCTGACGATCACGGAGAAGGGCTACCGGGCCGCCGGCCCGGACACGGTCGTCGGGCGCCTCGCCGCCGGGCTGGCCGCGCGGATGCGCTCCGGAGCCGCGCCGGTCAGCCTCGTGTCCTGCGACAACATGGCGGACAACGGCGCCGTGCTGCGGAGGGCGGTCCAGGACGCCGTGCGCGCGGCGGGCGGGCGCGACGCGGATCAGATCCTGGACCTGCTCGACCGGCAGGTGGCCTTCCCCGCCACCGTGGTGGACCGGATCGTCCCCGCCACGGCCCCGGGAGACCTCACGGCGACGGCCGCCGCGCTGGGCGTCCACGACGCCCTGCCCGTGAGCGGCGAACCGTACCGGCAGTGGGTCCTGGAGGACCGCTTCACGGCCCCGCGCCCCCCGTGGGAGCTGGACGGCGCCCTGCTCGTGCCCGACGTCGCCCCCTACCAGCTCACCAAGCTGCGGCTGCTCAACGGTTCGCACTCGGCCCTCGCCTTCCTCGGGATCGCCGCGGGCCGCGCCACCGTCGCCGACGCGATGGCCGACGGCTGGGGCGAGCGGCTCGTGAGGTCCCTGTGCGCCGAGGTCGCACCCACCCTGCCCGACGGCGGCCCGGACCCCGGCCGGTACGCCGACGACCTGGTCGCCCGCTTCCGCAACCCGGCCATGCGCCACCTGCTGCGGCAGATCGCCTCGGACGGCTCGCTCAAGATCACCGAACGCTGGCTGCCGGCCCTGCGCGTCCTGCGCGAGCGCGGTACGGCCACCCCGGTCCTCGAACTCGCCCTGGCGGGCTGGGCGACCCTCACCCGTGACCACGACATCCCGGACCCCGCCCGGGACGCCCTCACCGCCTGCTGGCACACCGGAGCGGACGACACGGCCGTCGTCCGCGCGCTCCTCACCACCGTCGGCGCGCCCGACCTCGCCGGCGACTCCGGGCTCGTCACCGCCGTGGTCCGGCATCTCCCCGCCCTGCGCGCCGGACACGTGGAGCTCTGAGCCGCCCCCCCCACCGGATCGTCCCCGCTCACGAACAACGGAGTTCAGATGAAGGACACCACGACCACGGCCGAGCCGGCCGGTGCCGTGCGGCGCACCACCCGTGACCTGACCAAGGCCGCCGTGTCCGGCTGGCTGGGCACGGCCATGGAGTTCATGGACTTCCAGCTGTACTCGCTGGCGGCCGCCATCGTCTTCAACAAGATCTTCTTCCCGGACGTCAGCCCCGCCATCGGCCTCATCGCCGCGATGGCCACCTACGGCGTCGGCTACGTCGCCCGGCTCGCCGGCGCGGTCTACTTCGGGAGAATGGGCGACCGGCTCGGCCGCAAGAAGGTCCTGACGATCACCATCCTGCTGATGGGCGCCTCCACCACCCTCATCGGCGTCCTGCCCACCTACGCGACCATCGGCATCCTGGCGCCCGTCCTGCTCGTCGTCCTGCGGCTCGCCCAGGGCTTCGGAGCGGGCGCGGAGATCGCGGGCGCGACCGTGATGCTCGCCGAGTACGCCCCGACGAAACGGCGCGGACTGGTCGCGTCGCTGGTGTCGCTGGGCACCAACTCGGGGACGCTGGCCGCCTCCGGGCTGTGGGCGGTGCTGCTCGCCGTGCTCAGCGAGGACCAGTTGCTGTCCTGGGGCTGGCGGCTGCCCTTCCTGCTGAGCTTCGGGCTGCTGCTGTTCGCGGTGTGGCTGCGGCGCAACCTCAAGGAGAGCCCGGTCTTCGAGGAGCGGCCCGACGTCGTGGACGGTGTCGCGATGAGCCGCCGCGAGGTGGAGTCGGCCGTCACGGAGGGGGCGGACGACGACACCGGGCTGCTGGAGGCGGGCCTCAAGCAGCGCAAGGGCAAGGCGTTCTTCCTGGCGCTCGGTCTGCGCTTCGGGCAGGCCGGAAACTCCGGGCTGGTCCAGACGTTCCTGGTCGGCTACATCGCCACCGAACTCGCCGCCGAGCGCTCGGTACCCACCGACGCCATCGTGTACGGGTCGCTGCTGGGCTTCCTCACGGTGCCGGCCGTCGGCATGCTCGGCGACCGCTTCGGGCGCCGCGCGGTCTACCTGGCGCTCACCTCGCTCACGGCCGTCGCGGCCTTCCCGCTCATGATGCTGATCACCTCGGGCAGCACGCCCGCCCTGATGCTCGGCATGGTCCTGGGCCTGAACATCGGCGTCCTCGGGCCGTTCGCGCTGGAGAGCGTGACCATGGCCGAACTCTTCGGCTCCCGCACCCGGTTCACCCAGCTCGCCCTGTCCAAGGAGATCGGCGGCGTCCTCGCCACCGCGATCGGGCCGGTGCTCGCGGCGAGCCTCACCGCCGCCACCGGAAGCTGGTGGCCCATCGCGGCGATGCTCGTCGTCTATTCCCTCATCACCCTCGTCAGCGCGCTGCTCTCGCCCGAGACGCGCGGACGCGACCTGGTCCGGCTGGAGGACGCCGCATGACCCCTGTGACCGCAATGAAGGCCGTCGTCGTGCACGGCGCCGGTGACGTCAGGATCGACGAGCTGCCCCGGCCCGAGCCCGCGCGGGACGAGGTGCTGCTCGCCCTGGAGTGGGGCGGCATCTGCGGCTCCGACGTCGCGTACTGGAAGAAGGGAGCCTCCGGCACCGCCGCCCTCGCCCATCCGCTGGTCCTCGGCCACGAGTTCGCCGGCCGGGTCGCGGCGCTGGGCTCCGGGGTGAGGGGTCTGTCGGAGGGGCAGCCCGTGACCGTCCACCCGGCCCAGCTCATCGGGGAGCCGTCCGCTCGGCTCGCCGGGCGCACCAACCTCCACACCCACGTCCGCTACTTCGGCTCGGCGGCCCTCACCCCGCACACCGACGGCGGGTTCAGCGAGTTCCGTACGGTCCCAGCGGCCCAGGTCCGGCCGCTGCCCGAGGGCGTGGACACCGAGTCGGGGGCCCTCGCCGAGCCGCTGGCGGTCGCCCTGCACGCCGTGGGCCGGGTTCCGGCGCTGCGCGGCCGTACGGTCCTGGTCAACGGGGCGGGCCCGATCGGCTCGCTGGTCGTCGCGGCCGCGAAGTACCGCGGTGCCGACACGGTGTTCGCCGCCGACCTCTCCTCCTCCTCGCTCGCCGTGGCCCGCCGGATGGGCGCCGACGCGACGGTCGACGTCTCCCGGGGCGAGGAACTGCCGTCCGACGTCGACGTCGTCTTCGAGGCGTCCGGCGCGCCGGCCGCACTGGGGGCGGTCCTGCGGGCCACCGCCCGCGGCGGCACCGTCGTACAGGTCGGCAATCTGCCGGGCACGGCCGAGCCCGCCGTCCTCGGCGACCTGGTCACCCGGGAGATCACCTGGATCGGCTCCTACCGTTTCGTCGACGAGATCGACGACGCCCTGACCGCCCTGCGCGACGGCCTGGACATCTCCCCGGTCATCACCCACCGCTTCTCCCTGGAGCAGGCCGAACAGGCCCTCACGATCGCGGCGGATCCGACGAGCGCGAGCAGCAAGGTGATGCTGCGGCTCGGCGGGGGAGCGCCGGCCGTCCTCTGACAGCACGCCCGTAGTCCCACCGCTCCCGCAGGAGACCCCCGTGCCCCACCCGACCGCCGTATCCCCCGAGCACCCGCCGGCGGACGTCGTGTGCATCGGCGAGACCATGGCCGTGCTCAGTCCGCCGGACGACCGGCCGCTCGCCGACCAGTCCGCGCTGCGTCTCTCCGTCGGGGGCGCCGAGTCCAACGTGGCCTGTGGCCTTGCCGCGCTCGGGCATCGCGCGGCCTGGCTGAGCCGGGTGGGTGACGACGCGTTCGGGCGGCGCATCCGCTCCGAACTCGCGGCCCGGGGCGTGGAGGTGGGCGCCGTCGCCGTGGACTCGGCCCATCCGACCGGCGTGTACTTCAAGGACCCGGGCCCGGACGCCACCCGGCCCCTGTACTACCGGGGCGGATCGGCCGCCGCCCACATGGGACCGGAACTGGCCGGCGCGCCCGGATTGCGGGGGCCGCGGATCGTGCACGTGTCGGGCATCACCGCGGCGCTGTCCGGCAGTTGCGCCCGGCTGCTGGAGGAGATCGTCGTGCACCGCACCCCGTGGGGCGGCCCGGCTGGGCCCCGGCCGCTGGTCTCCTTCGACGTCAACCACCGCCCCGCCCTGTGGAGCGGACGGAACGCCGACGCGGCACCGGTGCTGCGGGACCTGGCCCGTGCCGCGGACCTCGTGTTCGTCGGGCGCGACGAGGCCGAGGCCCTGTGGGGCACGGCCCACCCCGACGACATCGCGAGCCTGCTCGCCCCGGCACCGCGCATCGTCGTCAAGGACGCCGAGCACGGCGCCACGTCGTACGCTGCGGGCGAGGTCACCTTCGCCGCCGCCCTCACCGTCGAGGTCGTCGAACCGGTCGGCGCGGGCGACGCGTTCGCCGCCGGGTATCTGTCCGGTGTCCTGTCGGACCTCGACGAGCCGTCCAGGCTCCGCCTCGGCCACCGGACGGCGGCGACGGCCCTGCGCAGCCGGGACGACATCCCCGACCTGAGCCAGGCCCTGGCCCGGCGGTAGCCCCCGGGCCCTCAGCCCCGCACCGCCTCCAGCCGCACCGCACACGCCTTGAACTCCGGCATCCGGGAGGTCGGGTCGAGCGCGGGGTTGGTGAGGGTGTTGGCGCGGCCCTCGCCCGGCCAGTGGAAGGGCATGAACACGGTGTCGGGGCGGATGGCGTCGGTGATCCTCGCGGGCGCCACGGCCCGGCCCCGCCGTGACACGACGGCGACCGGATCCCCCTCGGCCGCCCCCAGCCGCGCCGCCAGCCGCGGATGCAACTCCACGAACGGCCCGGGGGCGGCGGCATTCAGCTCCGCCACCCGCCGCGTCTGCGCCCCGGACTGATACTGCGCCACGACTCGCCCGGTGGTCAGCAGCACGGGGTACTCGTCGTCCGGCTCCTCGGCGATCGCCCGATGCGAGACGGGAACGAACCGTGCGCGTCCGTCGGGGGTGGCGAACCGGTCGAGGAAGAGGCGGGGGGTGCCGGGGTGCGCCCCGTCGGCCGTGTCACCCGTGACGGTGGGGCGGCGGGTCGCGCCCCGTTGCGCGACCGTGCCCCCTGCCGTGTCTTCGGGTGTGGCCTGGGCTGCCGCTGCGTGTTCGGGTGTGGCGGGGCCCGCCGCCGCGTCCGCAGGTGCCCCCGGTCGCCCGGCCGTCGCGCCGGGCGTGCCGCCCGCCGGGCTTCCCGGTGCCGTCGCGAGGGCCTCAGCCGGGCTTCCCAGCGCCGCTGCCGATGCCGTAGCCGGGGCGGTGGCCCGATCCCCGGACTCCGTCGCCGTAGCCGGGGCGGTGGCCCGGCCCCCGACCTCCGGCTCCACCACCTCCGCCCCCGCCGGACAAGGCCAGAACACCCCGTCCTCCTCCACCAGCCTGCGGTAGGTGATCCCCGAGTAGTCCGCCGGGCCGCCCGCGCTCGCACGGCGCAGTTCCTCGAAGACCTCCTCCGGGTCCGTCGGGAAGCCCTTCTCCACGCCCAGCCGGGCGGCGAGTTCGTGGAGGACCTCCAGGTCGCTGCGGATGCCCTCGGGCGGCGTGATCGCCCGGCGGCGGAGCAGGACCCGGCCCTCCAGGTTCGTCGTCGTGCCCGTCTCCTCCGCCCACTGCGTGACCGGCAGGACCACGTCCGCCAGCGCCGCCGTCTCCGACAGCACCACGTCACACACGGCCAGGAAGTCCAGCGACCTGATGCGCTCCTCGATGTGCGCGGCACGCGGCGCCGACACCACCGGATTGGACGCCATCAGCAGCAGGGATTTGATGTCCGTGCCCAGCGCGTCCAGCAGCTCGTACGCGCTGCGCCCCGGGCCCGGCAGCGATTCCGGGTCGACACCCCACACTTCGGCGACATGCCGCCGCGCCGCCGGATCGTCGAGCTTGCGGTAGCCCGGCAGCTGGTCGGCCTTCTGCCCGTGCTCACGGCCGCCCTGCCCGTTGCCCTGCCCGGTCAGACAGCCGTACCCGGACAGCGGACGGCCCGCCCGGCCGGTCGCCAGGCACAGGTTGATCCACGCACCCACCGTGTCCGTGCCCTTGGACTGCTGCTCGGGCCCGCGCGCGGTGAGCACCATCGCCGACTCCGGCTCGCAGAACAGCCGTACGGTCTCCCGCAGTTGAGGAACGGACACCCCCGTGATCCGCTCCACGTACTCCGGCCAGTGCGCCATCGCCGCGGCCCGCGCGTCCTCCCAGCCCACCGTGCGCTCCTGGACGTACTCCTCGTCCACCCGCCCCTCGGCGATCACCAGATGCAGCAGGCCCAGCGCCAGCGCCAGGTCCGTGCCCGGCCGGGGCGCCAGGTGCAGGTCCGCCTGCTCGGCGGTCTTCGTGCGGCGCGGGTCGATCACGATCAGCGTGCCGCCGTTCTCCCGCAGCTCGTTGAAGAAGCGGAGCGACGGCGGCATGGTCTCCGCGAGGTTCGACCCGACGAGGATCACACAGCCCGATTTCGGGATGTCCTCCAGCGGGAACGGCAGCCCCCGGTCGAGCCCGAACGCCTTGATGCCGGCGGCGGCCGCCGACGACATGCAGAAACGGCCGTTGTAGTCGATCTGGGACGTGCCGAGCACGACCCGCGCGAACTTGCCGAGCGTGTACGCCTTCTCGTTGGTCAGACCGCCCCCGCCGAACACCCCGACCGCGTCCGGCCCGTGCCCCGCACGCGTCCGGCGCAGCCCCACGGCGATCCGGTCCAGCGCCTCGTCCCAGGAGGCGGGCACCAGCTCGCCCCCCGAACGCACCAACGGTGAGGTCAGACGGACGCCGGAGGCGAGCACCGCGGGTGCCGTGCGGCCCTTGCCGCACAGCGCGCCCCGGTTCACCGGGAAGTCCACGCGCTCACTCACCTCGACGGTCCCGTCCGGCGCGGGCGTCAGGTTCATCCCGCACTGCAGGGCGCAGTACGGGCAGTGCGTGGGTGTGGCGGTGTTCTGCATACCGTTCAGCGTGCTTCGGCGGTGTTACGCCCGGCACGGTTCCCTGTTACGCGGCCGGGACGGGGACCTCCCCGTCGCCGCCGGGTCCGCGTGAGGCACGGGCCCGCCCGGGGATGACGCACGGATCGGGGGTGGGAGCGCGCCGGCCGCGCTCCCACCCCGGCCACCTTCAGAGACCGTGCCTGGTCAGGGCGCGGCCCCGGTCAGCACTCGTACGCGTAGTACGGCTCGTCGCCCACGTCCAGACCGATCCTCCTACCCCGCCGGGGCCGATCTGGATACAGGAGGGGTCGAAGCTGTCGACTTCCACGCTGGCGGAGATGGTGTGCCCGCACACGTTGTGGATGTCGGCTCACCACTGGCCGGAGGCGCCGAGCTTCGCGCAGCCCGGCTCCGGGGCCTTGACCGCCGCTGCGGCCACGGGCGCCGCCGAAGCGGTCCCCATGGCGGCCGGCACGGCCAGCAGCGCGCCCGCGGCGGCCATCACCAGCGCGGTGCGAAGTCGAGTCATCAGGTGTCCTTTCCCCCCGTTCGCGACGGCGGCCCGATCCGCCGCCGCACGCCGAAGACACTAAGAGGTCCTAACAGAAGTTGTTGATCATGTGACTTTCGGCTTGGGTGGTCGTTGGGCTGTTCGTGGGGAAACGACAGTCGCGGCCATGGATCGTGTCGGATGAACTGTGGTCGCTCATTGAGCCGTTGCTGCCCGAGCCGGGTCCCAAGCTGGTGGAGGGCAGGCCGCGGGTCCCCGACCGGCAGGCCCTGTGCGGGATTCTGTTCGTGCTGCACACCGGCATCCAGTGGGAGTACCTGCCCCAGGAGCTGGGCTTCGGATCCGGCATGACGTGCTGGCGGCGCCTGGCCGCCTGGAACGAGGCCGGCGTGTGGGACGAACTGCACCTGGTGCTGCTGCAAAGGCTGCGGGCCGCGAAGAAGCTGGACTGGTCGCGGGCGGTGATCGACTCCTCCCACGTGCGGGCCGCTCGGCGCGGCCCAAAAGCGGACCCAGCCCGGTCGACCGCGCACGGCCGGGCAGCAAGCACCATGTCCTCACCGACGGCCAGGGCATCCCGCTCGCGGTGTCGCTGACCGGCGGAAACCGCAACGACGTCACCCAGCTGCTGCCCCTGCTGGACAAGGTTCCGGCAGTGGCCGGCCTTGTCGGCCGCCCCAGACACCGGCCAGACGCACTCCTCGCCGACCGCGGCTACGACCACGACAAGTACCGCCGCCTCCTTCGGCTTCGCGGGATCCGCCCGGTCATCGCCGAACGAGGCGTCGAACACGGCTCGGGCCTGGGCGTCTTCCGCTACGTGGTCGAGCGCACGATCGCCTGGCTGCACGGCTTCCGCCGACTGCGGATCCGCTGGGAGCGACGCGACGACATCCACGAAGCCTTCCTCGGACTCGCCACCTGCCTCATCACCCACCGGCATGTCCAACGCCTTTGTTAGGACCCCTAAGTGTGATGACGCGAACACGGAGAGTTTCGTGGATGCTTTTCACGCCCTGGGGTGAAATGTGCGCATCAAAACACGCTTCAGCAGAACGTCCTGATTCATCCGACAGGCCATTCGGCCGTGGCCAACGCCCGCTCCACGCCCGGCTCTTGAGGCCCGAGGAACCGGGGATCCGGCCGGAACGCCGCGTCCAGCGCCGCCTTCCCGGCGGCGAAGATCTCCCGTGCGCCGCCGTAGTACCAGGTCGCGTCGTGCACCGCGTCCACCCCGACCCCGTACGACTCGACCCCCGCCGCCCGGCAGAGCGCCACCGCCCGCCGGATGTGGAAGCCCTGGCTGATCAGCACGGCCTCGTCCACACCGAAGATCTTCTTCGCGCGTACGCAGGAGTCCCACGTGTCGAACCCCGCGTAGTCGCTGACGATCCGCCCGCCGGGCACCCCGTGCCGGGTCAGATACCCGCGCATCGCGTCCGGCTCGTCGTAGTCCTCACGGCTGTTGTCCCCGGTGACGAGCACCACCTTCACCCGCCCCTTCCGGTACAGCTCCGCCGCCGCGTCCAGCCGGTGCGCGAGATACGGCGAGGGCTCCCCCTCCCACAGCCCGGCCCCGAACACCACGGCCACATCGGTACGCGGCACGTCCGCCGCAGTACGCAGCCGGTCACCCGCCACCGCGTACATCCAGGTCGCCGGAAGCAGCCCGAGCACACACCCCGCCATCACGGCCTGCACCAGCCGCCGCTGCCCCTTCGGGTGCGCGGCAGCCGCGGTCTGCGGAACTTCGGATGACGCATCGGACGGTCCCTCCCCAGGTCGCTCTCGACATCCGAGGACGTCCGATCGGCCCGTCCGGTTCACCGCGAGACGGGTGACCAGCTTCACGCCAGACCTGAAGTCACCTGGTCAAGGGCGCTCACACCCGCCGTGTCCCACATGGTGAACAGCCGGAAAACACCCGTGACCCCCACGCAACGGGAAGGCAACGTGGCGCGGCGACCATCGGTACATGCCCAGCCAGCTCAGCCTCGTCCCGCCGACCGCCACGCGCCGCCCGGCCCCGCCCGCCCTCGTGGTCGTGGCCCACGGCAGTCGCGACCCCCGCGCGCTGAGCACCGTCCGCGCGCTCCTCGACCGGGTCCGCGCCCTGCGCCCCGACGTACCGGTGCACCTCGGACACATCGAACTGAACGCCCCGCTGCTCCCCGACACGCTCGCCGCCCTGGGGGACACGGAGGCGGTCCTGGTCCCCCTCCTCCTCAGCCGCGGCTACCACGTCAAGCAGGACATCCCCGAGATGGCCGAAGCCTCCCGGGCCCGCACCCATCTGGCGGCCCCCCTGGGCCCCCACCCCCTCCTGGTGGACGCCCTCCAGGCCCGCCTGACGGAGGCCGGCTGGGGCCGGACACCCCGCGGCACCAGCGCGGTCGTCCTCGCGGCGGCGGGCTCCCGCGACCCGGACGCGAAGCGGGACACCGCCCGCACGGCCGCACTCCTGGCGGCCCGCCTGGGCGTCCCCGTCCTCCCCGCCTACGCCTCGGCCGCGACCCCGACGGTCGAAACGGCCGTCCGCACCCTCCTCGCGAGAGGCCGCCACCAGATCGCCCTCGCGTCCTACTTCACGGCCCCGGGCCGCTTCGCCACGGAGTGCGCCCAGCAGGCCCCCTGGATAGCGGCGGCCCCCCTGGGCACTCACCCGTCGATGGCCGACCTCGTCCTGCACCGCTACGAGGAGGCACTGGCAAGGCATACCCTTCCGGAACTGGCGTCCGCCTGAAACCGGGTGCGGGGCCGTGCCCCAGGGGCGCGGGGCTGAATCGACATGCGGCTCTGCCGCGTGGGCGAGACCAGCCCGAAACGACCCGCACCCGCCCGAAAAGAGAACCCGGCACACGCACAGGCGCCTACTGTCGAGCCATGGACGGCACCGCACAAACCACCACCGCCTACGACCCGACGTCAGTCGACCGCTGGGCCCAGGAACCAGACAAACGCCCAGGCCGCACCGCCTTCCAACGCGACCGCGCCCGAGTCCTGCACTCCGCCGCCCTGCGACGCCTCGCCGGCAAGACCCAAGTGGTGACGCCCGGCACCATGGGCCCCGCCTGGGACGCCAGCCCCCGCACCCGCCTCACCCACTCCCTGGAATGCGCCCAGGTCGGCCGCGAGCTCGGCGCCGCCCTCGGCTGCGACCCCGACCTGGTCGAAGCCGCCTGCCTCTCCCACGACCTCGGCCACCCGCCCTTCGGTCACAACGGTGAACAGGCCCTCAACGAGTTCGCGTCCGACTGCGGCGGCTTCGAGGGCAACGCCCAGTCCCTCAGACTCCTCACCCGCATCGAGCCCAAACGGTTCACCCCGGACGGCTCCGTCGGCCTCAACCTCACCCGCGCCACCCTGGACGCCGCCACCAAGTACCCCTGGCCCCGAGGCGCCCACCCCACCGACCCGGACTCCCCGAAGTTCGGTGTCTACGAGGACGACCGCCCCGTCTTCGACTGGCTCCGCAAGGACGCACCCGGCACCCGCACCTGCTTCGAGGCGCAGGTCATGGACTGGTCCGACGACGTGGCCTACTCGGTGCACGACGTGGAGGACGGCCTGCACGCCGCCCACATCGACCCGAACTGCCTGCACGCCGACCCCGAACGCAGGGACGTCTTCGAGGTCGCCCGGGGCCGCTACGTACCGTCCGACACGGACCCCGCCGAACTCGCCGAGGCCCTCGACCAGCTCCTCGCCCAGGAGTGGTGGCCGCACGGCTACGACGGCACCGCCGTGGCGCAGGCCCGGCTGAAGGACGCCACCAGCCAGCTCATCGGCCGCTTCTGCCTGGCCGCCGAGGCCGCGACCCGAGCCGCTTACGGGGGCGGGCGGCTCACCCGGTACGCCGCCGAGCTGGTCGTGCCGCGCCAGGCCCGGATGGAGTGCGCCGTCCTCAAGGCCGTCGCCGACCTCTACGTCATGCAGCGCGCCGAGCAGGAACGCCTGCGCGCCGACCAGCGGATCGTGGTGGCCGAACTGGCCGAGGCGCTCACCGCCCGCGCCCCGGACGGCCTGGACCCGCAGTTCCGCGCCCTTTTCGACCGCGCGCCGGACGACCGTGCCCGCAAGCGGGTGATCGTCGACCAGATCGCCTCCCTCACCGACACGTCGGCCCGTTCGCTTCACGCCCGTCTGACGGGGAAGGCATGAGACTGACGCGACGGCCGGGACATGAGCACCCCCGAATGTGACCCTCCGTGGCCTGATCGGGTCACTCCCTCTTCCCGCATCACGCTCCGTGCGGGACGCTCGCAAGTGGCGACATCGTTATGAGGAGGCATCAAGTGGTCGACGCGGATCAGACATTCGTCATCGTCGGAGGCGGCCTGGCAGGCGCCAAGGCAGCCGAGACGCTCCGCACGGAGGGCTTCACCGGCCGCGTGATACTGATCTGCGACGAACGTGACCACCCCTACGAGCGCCCGCCCCTGTCCAAGGGCTACCTCCTCGGCAAGGAGGAACGCGACAGCGTCTTCGTGCACGAGCCCGCCTGGTACGCGGCGAACGACATCGAGCTGCACCTGGGCCAGACCGTCGACGCGATCGACCGCACCGCGAAGACGGTCCGCTTCGGCGAGGACGGCACCGTCGTCCGCTACGACAAGCTGCTCCTGGCGACCGGCGCCGAGCCCCGCCGCCTCGACATCCCGGGCACGGACCTGGCGGGCGTGCACCACCTGCGCCGCCTCGCCCACGCCGAACGGCTCAAACACGTCCTGACCAGCCTCGGCCGCGACAACGGCCACCTCGTGATCGCGGGCGCGGGCTGGATCGGCCTGGAGGTCGCGGCGGCGGCCCGCGAGTACGGCGCGGAGGTCACGGTCATCGAGCCCGAGCCGACCCCGCTGCACGGCGTTCTCGGCCCGGAGCTCGGCGGGCTCTTCGCCGAGCTGCACCGCGAGCGCGGCGTCCGCTTCCACTTCGGCGGCCGGCTCACCGAGATCGTCGGCCAGGACGGCATGGTCCTCGCGGCCCGCACCGACGACGGTGAGGAGCACCCGGCGCACGACGTCCTGGCCGCGATCGGCGCGGCCCCCCGCACCCACCTCGCGGAGGCGGCAGGCCTGGAGATCGCCGACCGTGCCCACGGCGGCGGCATCGTCGTCGACGAGCGGCTGCGCACCTCCGACCCGGACATCTACGCGGCCGGCGACGTGGCCTCCTTCCACCACGCCCTCTTCGAGACCAGCCTGCGGGTGGAGCACTGGGCCAACGCGCTGCACGGCGGACCGGCGGCAGCCCGCTGCATGCTCGACCGCGACGTGACGTACGACCGCGTGCCCTACTTCTTCTCCGACCAGTACGACCTGGGCATGGAGTACTCCGGCTGGGCGCCCCCGGGCACCTACGACCAGGTGGTGATCCGCGGGGACGCGGGCAAGCGCGAGTTCATCGCCTTCTGGGTGAAGGAGGGCCGCGTCCTGGCCGGGATGAACGTCAACGTGTGGGACGTCACAGACAAGATCCAGCACCTGATCCGCACCAAGGCCCAGGTGAACACGGAGTCCCTGGCGGACCCGCACGTGCCGCTGGAAAACCTGGCGCCGTAGGCCCGCTCCGGCCCCCGTAGAATTCACGCGTGGCAGGACGGATCAACGACGAGGACGTGAAGGCGGTACGGGACGCGGTCCCGATCGACGCCGTGGTGTCCGAGTACCTCCAGCTGCGCAACGCGGGCGGCGGGAACCTGAAGGGCCTCTGCCCGTTCCACGACGAGAAGTCACCGTCCTTCCAGGTCAGCCCCAGTAAGGGCCTGTTCCACTGCTTCGGCTGCCAGGAGGGCGGCGACACCATCACGTTCGTGATGAAGATCGACCACCTCTCCTTCTCGGAGTCGGTCGAGCGCCTGGCCGGCCAGGCGGGCATCACCCTGCGCTACGAGGAGGGCGGGTACAACCCCTCCCACCAGCGCGGCGAACGGATCCGGCTGGTCGAGGCCCACAAGATCGCCGCCGACTGGTACGAGGAACAGCTGGCCACCAGCCCGGAGGCCGACACCGGCCGCCAGTTCCTCGCCGAGCGCGGCTTCGACCAGGCCGCCGCCCAGCACTTCTCCGTCGGCTACAGCCCCCAGGGCTGGGACCACCTCACACGCTTCCTGCGCGGCAAGGGCTTCACCGACAAGGAGCTCCTCCTCTCCGGGCTCTCCCAGGAGGGCCGCCGCGGCCCCATCGACCGCTTCCGCGGCCGCCTGATGTGGCCCATCCGCGACATCGGCGGCGACGTCGTCGGCTTCGGCGCCCGCAAGCTCTACGAGGCGGACAACGGCCCCAAGTACCTCAACACGCCCGACACGGCGATCTACAAGAAGTCCCACGTCCTCTACGGCATCGACCTGGCGAAGAAGGACATCGCGAAGTCCAGCCGCGCGGTCGTGGTCGAGGGCTACACCGACGTCATGGCCTGCCACCTGGCCGGCGTCACCACCGCCATCGCCACCTGCGGCACGGCTTTCGGCGGCGACCACATCAAGATCCTCCGCCGTCTCCTCATGGACAACGGCTCGGCCCGCGTCATCTTCACCTTCGACGGCGACGCCGCCGGCCAGAAGGCGGCCCTGCGCGCCTTCGAGGACGACCAGAAGTTCGCAGCCGAGACGTACATCGCCATCGCCCCGGACGGCATGGACCCCTGCGACCTGCGCCTGGCCAAGGGCGACGAGGCCGTGGCCGACCTGGTCGAACCCCGCACCCCGCTCTTCGAGTTCGCCCTCCGCCAGATCGTCGCCCGCTACGACCTCGACACCCCGGCGGGCCGCGCCGCCGCCCTGGACGAGGCGGCCCCCATCGTCGCCCGCATCAAGAACAGCGGTGCCCAGCACGAGGTCGCCGTCCAGCTCGCCGGCATGCTCGGCATCCTCGACACCCAGTTCGTGGTCAAGCGCGTGGCCCAGCTGGCCCGCTGGGCCCGTGACCGCGGCGGCAAGGGCCCCGCCCCGGACCGGCACCAGCAGGCGTCCCAGCAGTACGCCGGCGTCCAGCCGTCCGCCGCCCCCCGCGGCCCGGCCCTCAACCTCCGCAACCCCGTCTTCGCCACCGAACGCGAACTCCTCAAGCTGGCCCTCCAGCGCCCGGAGCTCGTCTCCCCGGCCTTCGACGCCTACGGAGCCGACGAGTTCACCGCCCCGCCCTACACCGCCGTCCGCATGGCCATCCTGGACGCGGGCGGCGCCGAACTGGGCGTCGCGGACCCCCAGGACTACCTGGTCAAGGTCCGCGAGGCCGCCCCCGACGACGCGGTCCGCGCGATGGTCACCGAACTGGCCGTCGAGGCGATCATGCTGCACAAGGGCGTGAAGGGCGTCGACGAGGTGTACGCCGGCGCCCAACTGGTCACCGTCCGCCGCCGCGCCGTGGAACGCCGCATCCGGGACATCACCAGCCAGCTCACCCGCCTCGGCACCCAGGGCGACCCGGCCCAGCTGGCCGCGGTGCAGAACGAACTCTGGGTCCTCCAGCAGTACGACCAGACCCTGCGCGTACACGGCGCCGCCGCGCTCTGACGTCACCGCGCGGTCACGTCCCGAACGCAAAAAGTCATCGCACGCCCCTCGTGGCGACGATGTGTCTTCCCCCACACTGGGTTGCGGTGCCTGAGTCCTCGGAGCGCGGCCGATCCGTCACCGACGGGTCCCAGACCCCCGCGGTTCCGCTCATCGCGTACGGGACGGAAAGCGGCGAGGCCGTCGACTCCGCCCCCGAAGTACCGCTGCCGCACACCTTGGCAGCGATCATCCTGGAGGTCGCCCCCGTGCAGACCCAGACCCTCACCCAGACCGACGCCGATGGCGCGCCGGACGCGGAGGCCGATGCCCTGCCCGCGGTTCCGGCGCAGAGCCTCGTCGTGCACCACCCCGAGACGGAACCGGAGCCGGAGGAGCCGCCCGCCGAGGCCCTCGAGACGGCCGAGGCCGCTGAAACCGTCGTGAGGCCGCCTGTCCGCACCGAGAGCGGCAGTCCCTCCTCGGACCTCTTCCGCCAGTACCTGCGGGAGATCGGCCGCATCCCCCTGCTGACCGCGGCCGAGGAGGTCGAACTCGCCCGACGCGTCGAGGCCGGCCTGTTCGCCGAGGAGAAGCTGAGCAGCACGCCCGACCTGGACAGCCAGTTGGCGCTGGACCTCGACCGGCTCGTCGTCATGGGCAGGATGGCCAAACGCCGGCTCATCGAGGCGAACCTGCGCCTCGTCGTGTCCGTGGCGAAGAGGTACGTCGGCCGCGGGCTGACCATGCTCGACCTCGTACAGGAGGGCAACCTCGGCCTCATCCGGGCCGTCGAGAAGTTCGACTACGCCCGCGGCTACAAGTTCTCCACCTACGCCACCTGGTGGATCCGCCAGGCCATGTCCCGCGCCCTGGCCGATCAGGCCCGCACCATCCGGGTCCCCGTCCACGTCGTGGAGCTGATCAACCGGGTCGTGCGGGTGCAGCGGCGGATGCTCCAGGAACGGGGGTACGAGCCGACGCCCGAGGAGGTCGCCGCGCACCTGGACCTGGCGCCGGAGCGGGTCAGCGAGGTGCTGCGCCTCGCCCAGGAGCCGGTGTCGTTGCACGCGCCCGTGGGCGAGGAGGACGACGTCGCCCTCGGCGACCTCATAGAGGACGGCGACGCCACCAGCCCCGTGGAGTCGGCGGCGTTCCTCCTCCTCAGGGAGCACCTGGAAGCGGTCCTGTCGACCCTGGGGGAGCGCGAACGCAAGGTCGTCCAGCTCCGCTACGGCCTCGCCGACGGCCGCCCCCGCACGCTGGAGGAGATAGGCCGCATCTTCGGCGTGACGCGGGAGCGGATACGGCAGATCGAGTCCAAGACCCTCAACAAGCTGAGGGACCACGCCTTCGCGGACCAGCTGAGGGGCTATCTGGACTGAGAGGCGCAGTTCGCCCGTGCCCTGAAGGGGCGCGGGGCTGTATCGATATGCGGCTCCGCCGCGTGGGCGCGACCAGCCACAACGGACCCGCAGCCTCAGTCCACTTCCGCCACCGCCTGCGCGAACTGCGCCTTGTACAACCGCGCGTAGGCCCCGTCCGAGGCCAGCAGCTCCCCGTGCGTCCCCTGCTCCACGATCGCCCCGTTCTCCATCACGAGAATCGCGTCCGCGTCCCGGATCGTCGACAGCCGGTGCGCGATGACGAAGGACGTACGCCCGTGCGCCAGCTTCGCCATGGCCTTCTGGATCAGCACCTCGGTCCGGGTGTCGACCGACGACGTCGCCTCGTCCAGCACCAGGATCACCGGATCGGACAGGAACGCCCGGGCGATGGTGATGAGCTGCTTCTCGCCCGCGCTGACCCCGGTCCCCTCGTCGTCGATCACCGTGTCGTACCCGTCCGGCAGCGTGCGGATGAACCGGTCCGCGTGCGCCGCCCGAGCCGCCTCCTCGATCTCCCCCCGGGTCACCTTCCGGGACGCCCCGTACGCGATGTTCTCCGCGATCGTGCCGCCGAACAGCCAGGTGTCCTGGAGCACCATGCCGATGCCGGCCCGCAGTTCGTCCCGGGACATCCGCGCGATGTCGACCCCGTCGAGGGTGATGCGCCCGCCGGTGACGTCGTAGAACCGCATCAGCAGATTCACGAGTGTCGTCTTCCCGGCACCCGTCGGCCCGACGATGGCCACCGTCTGCCCGGGCTCGACCTTCAGCGACAGGTCCTCGATCAGCGGCGTGTCGGGGTCGTAGCGGAACGCCACACGCTCCAGCGCCACCAGCCCGCGCAGCTCCTCGGGCCGCACGCCCGGCACCGGGTCGGCGCTCTGCTCCTCCGCGTCCAGCAGCTCGAAGACCCGCTCCGCCGAGGCGACCCCCGACTGCACCAGGTTCGCCATGGACGCGACCTGCGTCAGCGGCATCGAGAACTGCCGCGAGTACTGGATGAAGGCCTGTACGTCACCGATGGACAGCGAGCCCGAGGCGACCCGCAGCCCGCCGACGACCGCGACCAGTACGTAGTTGAGGTTCGACACGAACATCATCAGCGGCTGCATGATCCCGCTGTTGAACTGCGCCCTGAACCCGGCCTCGTACAGCGCGTCGTTCTGCTCGGCGAACTGCTCGGCCGACTCCTCCTGCCGCCCGAACACCTTCACCAGGGTGTGCCCGGTGTACATCTCCTCGATGTGCGCGTTCAGCTTGCCCGTCGTACGCCACTGCTGCACGAAGTGCGGCTGCGACCGCTTGCCCACCCGCGTCGCGATGACGAACGACAGCGGCACGGTCACCAGCGCGACCAGCGCCAGGATCCAGGAGACCCAGAACATCATCGCGAGGACGCCGATGATGGTCAGCACCGAGTTGATGAGCTGCCCCATCGACTGCTGGAGCGTCTGCCCGATGTTGTCGATGTCGTTGGTCGCCCGGGACAGCACCTCGCCGCGCTGACGCTTGTCGAAGTAGGACAGCGGCAGCCGCGACAGCTTCGTCTGCACGTCCTCGCGCATCCGGAACATGGTCCGGTTCACGGCCCGGTTCACCAGCCGCGTCGCCACCGCCATCAGCAGCCCGGCCACCGCGAACACGCCCAGCGCGAGCAGCAGCACGTGCCCCACGGCCGTGAAGTCGATGCCCTTGCCCGGGGTGAAGTCGGTGCCGCGCAGCATGTCGGCGACGTCACCGTCCCCGCGCTGCCGCATGGAGTCGAGGACCTGCTCCTTGCTCGCCCCCTCGGGCATGCCCCGCCCGACGATGCCCGCGAAGACCAGGTCGGTCGCCTTGCCGAGGATCTTCGGCCCGACGACGCTGAGACCGACGCTCAGCACCACGCACAGCAGCAGCACACAGATGGTCACGCGCTCCGGCCGGAAACGCGCGACCAGACGTTTGCCCGACCCCTTGAAGTCCATTGAGCGCTGGTCGGGGCCGCCCCCGGCCATCATCCGCCCCATCGGCCCGGCCATCAGGCAGCCTCCGCTTCCGTGAGCTGGGAGAGCACGATCTCCCGGTAGGTCTCGTTGTCCGCCATCAGCTCGTGGTGCCGGCCGGTGCCGACGACCCGGCCCTCGTCGAGGACGACGATCCGGTCGGCGTCCCGGATGGTCGCCACCCGCTGGGCGACGATCACCACGGTCGCCTCGGCGGTCTCCCGCCCCAGCGCGGCCCGCAGGGCGGCGTCCGTGGCGTAGTCGAGCGCGGAGAAGGAGTCGTCGAAGAGATAGATCTCGGGCCGCTGCACCAGCGTCCGGGCGATCGCCAGCCGCTGCCGCTGACCACCCGACACATTCGTCCCGCCCTGTGCGATCGGCGCGTCGAGCCCGCCCTCCAGACGCTCGACGAACTCCTTGCCCTGGGCCACCTCCAGCGCGTGCCACAGCTCCTCGTCGGTGGCGTCCGGATTGCCGTAGCGCAGATTCGTCGCCACCGTGCCCGCGAAGAGGTACGGCTTCTGCGGCACCAGCCCGACGGTCCGCGCGAGCAGCACCGGATCGATCTGAGCCACCTCGACGCCGTCCACGAGCACCTGCCCGTCGGTCGCGTCGAACAGCCGCGGCACCAGCCCGAGCAGCGTGGACTTGCCGCTGCCGGTCGAGCCGATGACGGCGGTCGTCTCGCCCGGCCGGGCGAGCAGGTCCACGGACCGCAGCACCGGCTCCTCGGCACCCGGATAGCGGAAGCCGGCCCCCCGGATCTCCAGATGCCCGTGCCGGCGCAGCTCCCGCACCGGCGCCGACGGCGGCACGACGCTCGACGAGGTGTCCAGCACCTCCTGGATCCGCTCGGCGCACACCTCCGCGCGCGGCACCATCATGAACATGAAGGTGGCCATCATCACGGACATGACGATCTGCATCAGATAGGCGAGGAACGCCGTCAGATCACCGATCTGCATCCCGCCGCTGTCGATGCGGTGCGCGCCGAACCACACCACGGCGATCGACGACAGGTTCACCACCGTCATGACGATCGGGAACATCAGCGCGAGCAGATTGCCGGTGCCCAGCGCGAAGTCCGTGAGATCGGTGTTGGCCTTCCGGAAGCGCTGCTGCTCGTACTCGTCCCGGACGAAGGCGCGGATCACCCGGTTGCCGGTGATCTGCTCGCGCAGCACCCGGTTCACCGAGTCCAGCCGCTCCTGCATCGCCCGGAACAGCGGCCGCAGCCGCCGCACGATCAGCGTCACGCAGATGCCCAGCACCGGGACGACCGCCACCAGCACCCCGGACAGCGGGACGTCCAGGCCGAGCGCCAGCACGATGCCGCCCACACACATGATCGGCGCCGACACCAGCAGCGTGAACGTCATCAGCGCCAGCATCTGCACCTGCTGGACGTCGTTCGTCGTACGGGTGATCAGCGAGGGCGCCCCGAAGTGACCCAGCTCACGCGAGGAGAACGACTGCACCCGGTCGAACACGGACGCCCGCAGATCCCGCCCGACCGCCGACGCCGTACGGGCGCCGTAGTACACGGCACCGATGTTGCACACGACCTGGACCAGCGAGATGCCGATCATCAGACCGCCGTAGCCCACGATGTAGCCGGTGTCGCCGTTCACGACACCCTGGTCGATGATGTCCGCGTTCAGCGTGGGCAGGTAGAGCGTGGCGCAGGTCTGCAGGAACTGCAGCAGCACCAGCAGGACTATGGGTTTCTTGTAGGGCCTGAGATAGGTCCGCAGAAGTCGTATGAGCACGCTGCTTCTCTCGGAGTGGGCGACAGGGCCGGTTGGTTGCCCCTGGCCCCTATCGTCGAACACTCCACCCGCGTTACCTCAACCGAATTAACCCAACAGGGCCTCCCGGGCCGCTACCGCAGCGCCCCGGGATGCGTCTGCTCCCGTACGGCCACGAACTGCTGCCGCACCGCCTGGCCCACGGCCAGTTCCTCCCCGGGCTCCAGCACCTGCGCGACCGCGCCCTGCCAGACCGGCGGGTTCCGCGCGTCGAGGGCACCCTGCGAGACGCCGAGCGCCCAGGCTGCCTGGCGGGCGGCGCCGATCGCGGCGTAGTCCGCTGGCTGCGGCACCACGACCTGCGTCCCGAACAGCATGGGCGCGGCGGCCTGCACGGCGGGCAGTTCGGCGGCCGACCCGAGCAGGAAGACCCGCCGCACCTCCACGCCCCGGCCGCGCAGCACGTCCAGCGCGTCCGCGAGCCCGCACAGCATGCCCTCGAACGCGGCCCGCGCCAGATGCTCCGCCTTCATCGACTCACGCCGCAGCCCCGCCAGGGTCCCGGCGGTGTGCGGCAGGTTCGGCGTCCGCTCACCCTCCAGATACGGCAGCAGCACCAGCCCGTGCGACCCCGGCGTCGACTTCATCGCCAGGTCGGACAGGCTCTCCAGATCGGGCAGCCCGAGCAGCTCGGCGGTCCCGCGCAGCGTCCGTACGGCGTTCAGCGTGGTGACGACCGGCAGATGCATGCCGGTCGCGTCGGCCAGCGCGGTGATCATCCCGGACCCGTCGACCAGCGCCTCGGGGTGTACGGCCATCACGGACCCGGACGCGCCCAGCGACACGACCGCGTCCCCGAGGCCGATGCCCAGCCCGAACGCCGCCGCCATGGTCTCGCCGGTCCCTACGGAGATCAGCAGGCCCTCCGGCGTCCGGCCCGCCGCGTCCGCCGGGCCGATCACCTCCGGCAGCATCACCTGCTGCCCGAGCGCCAGCTCCACGAGATCGGGCCGGTAGCCGCCGGTAGCCGCCGACCAGTACCCGGTGCCGGACGCCCCGCCCCGGTCGGTGGTTCTTCTGACCGGCCGGCCCAGCAGCTGCCACACCAGCCAGTCGTGCGCCTGCAGGAGGATCGCGGTGCGCTGCGCGTTCTCGGGCTCGGTCCGGGCCAGCCAGCGCAGCTTCGTCACCGGCTGCGCGGCCTGCGGCACACAGCCCACCGCCTGCGCCCACGCCTCGCGCCCGCCGAGCGCGTCGACCAGATCGGCCGCCGCGACCTGCGTCCGCTTGTCGCCGCCGACCATCGCGGGACGCACGGTGTTGCCCTGCGCGTCCAGCGGTACGACGGCGTTCTGCTGCGCCGACACGCCGATGGCCTGCACGCCTTCGAGGAGCCCGCCGCCCGCCGCCTCGCCCAGGGACAGCAGCCAGGCCTGCGGATCGACGTCGGACGGCCGGCCGCCGCCCTCGGGGCTCTCCACCGGATGCTGCGCATATCCCTGCCTGAGCACGGCTCCGGAGTCCGTGTCACAGACGACGATACGAGTGAAATCGGGTGAACTGTCCAACCCGGCGACTATCCCCATGGCCAAAATTCTGCCGCACGCTCCGCTCGGGTCGGGCCGTGGGCGCTGTGGGGGCGCGTCGCCGGGCCTCGGTTGCGGGCGCGTCGTGGCTGGTCGCGCAGTTCCCCGCGCCCCTCAGGGGCGCGAGTGCGTGCTCGAGGTCTGAAAAGGAACTGTTACGTGTTGCTCGTGCCCCAGTCGTCCTCGCCGCCGTTGTGGGTGGCGCGGTCCTTGAGGTGGCGGACCCGGTCGGCCACCGACTCGGGGACGCGGTCCCCGACCTTGTCGCTCACCACGTGGTACGCCTTGCCCGCGAACTCACGGCCCTGGTGGGCCGCCGACTCGGCGGTGTTGCGGACGGCCGGGTTCTGAGCGAACTGCTGGGCCGTCTTCTTCAGCTGCTCGTAGCGCTCGCGTCCGGCCCGCGTGCCCAGCACGTAACCCAGGACGACTCCGGCGACGAACGTGAGCCGGTAACGCATGGCGGCCACCCTTCCCTTGCGTAGGTCTCCTGTGCGGTGTCGGCGCCCCGCCGGGTACCGATTGGCGGAGCACCCCCCTGCTTGCGCTAATGTATGTGTCGCAGCGAGCGAGCGCCCCCTGGCGAATACCCAGGTAGGTACGTTCGATGCAACGAGGCATTCCTCGGTAGCTCAATTGGCAGAGCAGCCGGCTGTTAACCGGCAGGTTACTGGTTCGAGTCCAGTCCGAGGAGCTCGGTCCTCCGTAGCTCAATTGGCAGAGCAGCCGGCTGTTAACCGGCAGGTTACTGGTTCGAGTCCAGTCGGGGGAGCATGGTGAACGAGGACCCCTCTCAGGGGTCCTTTTTCATGTCTGTTCCGATCTCCTGGGAACCGCGCGGAGCCCGTCGCAGTCCTCATGGTCACGAAGGCGCATGCGAAGCCGCCCAGCCGAAGCAGGAGATCGTATGAGCGGCTATGCTGCGGCAGACGGCGCGCACACGTGTACGCGACACGCCGCTATGGGGCGGTAGCTCAGCCGGTTAGAGCAGCGGACTCATAATCCGTCGGCCGTGGGTTCGAGTCCCACCCGCCCCACCAGGCACCATCGGTGCAGGAACGATCTGACCAGCGGAAAGGTCAGAGCCCTGAGATTACCGTGGCAGTGTTCGCCACACGGGCGCCACACCGTAGCCCATACGATTTTTCTCGAGGCACCGATCACGGTGCGGCAGCGGCGCAGGAACTCGCGTTCATCAAGGGCTTGTTCCATATCAGGCGGGGCGCACGAGGTGGCCGCCTCTCCCACTCATCTACCCACTGAGTCGACGCCGTGCTTGAGCACGTCGCAGGTGTGCTGGAACTCGTCCGTCAGCCGGGACGCCTCGGCCATGAGGATGCCGTACGGCTGCGCGGGGTCACTGAGCGGGAGGGAGCAGGCGCGGGCCTCCTCCTCCAGCCGGTCGCGGCATCGCTGAGCCTCGGCCGCGGCCTCGCACAGCTCGTCGGCCTGGTCGCGGAGACGGTCCTCGTCGACCTGGCTGAGCAACTCGGCGATCCGGGCGAGGGAGGCCAGGAAGTCGCCGTAGGAGCGGGCGAAGTCGACATAGCCCGGGCTGGAGTCGGCGTCGATGTGCCACTGGTCGAGGCTGCGGGTCATGGAGGCCAGCTGGTGGGAGACGCGTTCCAGGGCGTCGACGACGGCCTGGTAGCCGTCGAAGGAGGTGCGGTGGCGATGACGGCGTCGCAGGCGCAGGGGGTTGTAGAGGGTGCTCTCCCAGGCGGTGTGGACCGAGGACTGGGCCTGCCGCACGATCGGTGCGAGGTCGGAGGCGCGCCGGCGCCAGTGCCGGGTGCGTTCCTCCTCCAGCTTTCCCTCGCGCAGCGCCGGGTACATGTCGCCGACCAGGGCGCACAGCGAGTGGGCGAGGGTGTGGATCCCGTACTCGGCGCTGCGGTAGCGCAGGGGAGGCAGCACCAGCGTGTTCACCACGACGCCGACGCCGCAGCCGATGAGCACCAGCACGACGATCTGCCCGAGCTGGGACCAG
Organism: Streptomyces sp. CA-179760; assembly: GCF_050937045.1. Lineage (NCBI taxonomy): Bacteria > Bacillati > Actinomycetota > Actinomycetes > Kitasatosporales > Streptomycetaceae > Streptomyces > Streptomyces sp. CA-179760. The sequence goes on along the minus strand of NZ_JBNJLZ010000001.1, from coordinate 3,052,360 downwards.
CGCTGAGAGTCGCTGGTGGCCGCGACGTACGTGGAGAAGGAGAAGAACGCCGCGGTGGCGACCTGGGAGCCCTGCGAGCCCAGCGGCCGCCACCGTCCGATGGCCAGAGCCGCCAGGGTCACCATCACGAACGTGAGCAGGTGGGGGCCGGTCAGCAGGCCCAGCACACCCTGCAGCCCTACACCCACGGTGACCGCGCCGACGTAGCGCAGGGCCTGCACCAGCGACTGGTAGACGGTGACCTGCATGATCAGCACCGCGGAGAACGGCGCGAACGCCGGCGACTGCGCGGCCATCACATCACGCGCGATCACCCAGGCGACGGTGGCCGCGAGGGTGCACTTGCCGATGAGGACCAGGGTGTGCCGCTCATGCCCGTCCGAACCCGCCCGGACGAACCACTGCCTCACCCGGGACGCCCAGTCCTGGGGTGCCGCCTGTACTCGCTGCGCTCCTGCAGCGGCTTCGCCCATCTTCACTCCCGTTCCCGTTCCCGTTCCCTCACGGCTGACTGGCCACGGGGTACCCCGTGCTGTTCACCGCAGACCAGGGACTAGCCCGACCGCCCCGGAACCACGCTGGACGACGGCAAGCTGTCCGCGATGTCGGGCAGCGGGCCGGCCACGCCCGTACGGTCTCGGGGAGGGCGCGTCCATGGGGGTACAAGCTCGACCTCCCTCAGCACCACGCGGTGGCTACCGTGGAACGCATGGCCGACCAGACCAGTGACCACCGCACGGAGATCCGGGACTTTCTCGCCAGCCGGCGCGCCAAGATCACGCCGGAGCGAGCCGGGCTGCCGACCAGCGCCCGGCGCCGGGTCCCGGGGCTCAGGCGTGAGGAAGTGGCCGTGCTCGCAGGGGTGAGCACCGAGTGGTACACCCGCCTGGAGAAGGGTCACATCAGCGGCGTCTCCGAGGACGTGCTCGCCGCGGTCGCCCAGGCCCTGCAGTTGGACGACGACGAACGCACCTACCTGTTCGACCTGGCTCGCGCCGCCCGGCCCGCCCGGCGCACGCCGTCCCGCCGCAGGGACGTCGAGGTCCCGCCCCGCATCCAGTGGCTGCTGGACTCCGTCGCGATGTCCGCTGCCTTCGTACGCAACGGCCGCCTGGACGTCATCGCCACCAACCCGCTGGCCAGGGCCCTGCACGCGCCGATGTTCGCCAGCCCCACCACCGACCCGCGCGGCCGTGCCAACTTCGCCCGCTACCACTTCCTCGACCCGGGCTCACAGGACTTCTTCGTCGACTGGGACTCCGGCGCCGCCGCCACCGTAGCGCTGCTGCGTGCCGAGGCCGGGCGTGAACCGCATGACCGGGCCCTGCGCGAACTCATCGGTGAACTGTCCACGGCCAGCTCCGACTTCCGCACCATGTGGGCCGCACACGACGTCCGTATCCGTCACGAGGGCACCAAACGGCTGCAGCACCCCGAGGTCGGAATCCTGGAACTGACCTACCAGTCCCTGGACCTGCCCGTGTCTCCCCGGGCCGTGCACGACCTGAGCCTCTACACCGCCGAACCGGGCACGACCTCGGAAGAACGCCTCAGACTCCTCGCCAGCCTGGCAGCCACTCCCGTCCGGGCGACGGGGCCCACCGACCAGCCGCGCTGAGCGGATGATCGTTCGTGTTCCCCGCGTGCCACGACGCACCAGGGGGCATCGGTCATCGGCCCGGCTCATTGCCGCTCTGAACGGCCCTCTTCCGGCGGGGCCGTGGTGGCCGGAGTCGTGCCGTGGCGGCGTTGGCGGTGGGTGTACGAGGTGACGGCCTGCCAGAGGTCGCGGCGGTCGGTGTCGGGCCAGAGGCCGGGGGTGAAGTGCAGCTCGGCGTAGGCCGTGTGCCAGGGCAGGAAGTTGGAGACGCGGTGTTCGCCGCCGGTGCGCCAGAGCAGGTCCACGTCCGGCAGGTCCGGGCGGGGCAGGTGCCGGGCGAAGTCGTCCTCGGTGATCAGGTCCGGATCGAGACGGCCGGCCCGGGTACGGCGGGCCAGGGCGGCGGCCGTTCGGGTGAGTTCGTCCCGGCCGCCGTAGTCGATGCACATCGTCAGCGTCAGGGCCGTGCGAGTGCGGGTGGTGCGCTCCCGGAGGTGGAGGAGGTCGACCAGGTCGGGCGGCAGGCGGCCGGCGCGGCCGTGCCAGCCCAGCCGGACGTCGAGGTCGCGGAAGGGGTCGTCGGTCAGTTCGCGGAGCAGGAGGTCGAGGATCGCGTCGACCTCTTCGGTGTCGCGGTGCCAGTTCTCGGTGGAGAAGGTGTAGAGGGTCAGGTGTCGTAGGCCGATGTCCAGGGCGCCGTGGACCACTTCGCGGACGGCGGTGGCGCCGGCGCGGTGACCCTCGTGGCGGGGGAGGCCTCGCTGCTGGGCCCAGCGGCCGTTGCCGTCCATGATGACGGCGACGTGGGCGGGCAGGTGCGCGGACGGGATCTCCGGTGGGCGCTCGCCACTGGGGTGGGGTGGCGGGGAGTGGAAGGCCGCGGTGTGGGCCGGGCGGGTGAGGGCGGGGTGGTCGCCGTGGACGGGCTGGTGTGGGGGCGGCACCGTCAGGGGGGTCAGGCTCCAGGCCAGGGTGGCGCGGGCCCGGGCCGGGGCGAGGATCCGGGCGCGGGTGAGGGGCGCGGGCCGGGGCGGGGCCTGGAGGAGGGCCGGTCCCGCGGTGTCGATGGCGTCGAGCTGGGCGCGCAGCAGGGCCGCCATCGTGTGCAGGACGGTGGCGGGGCCGGGGTGCATGCCACGGCTGAGGGTCTCCTGGGTCACCCACTGGCGGGCCAGGCCGGTCAGATGCGTGACCAGGGCGGACACGGCGGGGCTCCAGCGGCGGTGTGCCAAGTCGGCGGCGGATCCGGGGTGGTGGTCGAGGACCTCGGCGGGCAGGAGGAGGTCGCCCTGGGCGAGGTCGGCGGACAGGTCGGTGAGGATGTCCGTGAGCCGGACGCCGTCGAGGAACTCCTCGTAGGTCTCCCGGGTGTCCAGTCGGAGCGCGACGGGGACGCCGGCCCGGTCGAAGAGGGTGCGGACCTGGCCGAACCAGGGGAGCAGGTTGTCCCGGCCCCAGGCGCGCCACTCGGTCCAGTCGGTGAAGTGCCTGCCCCGGGTGTCGTCCCGCACCTGAGTCATGGCGGCGTGCAGTTCGGACAGGTCCAGGCGCCAGCGGGCCGCGGTGTGCACGAGGGCGTGGCGGACGGGGTCCGGGCTGGTACCGGTGGGCAGTTCACGGCGCAGGGCGCTGATCCACTCCTCGACCCGGACGGCCCGTTCGGCGGCGGGGGCGGTGCGGTCGTCGCCCAGGTCGTCGAGGGCGTTGGCGGCCGCCCACAGGGCGTGGAGCGCCGGGCGCAGCGGGGCGGGCACCAGCTGGATCAGGGCGTACTCCGCGGGGTCCTGCCGCCTGGTACGGAGCCGGCACAGCCGGTAGGCCGCCCGCAGTGCCGGGTCGTCGCCGATCACCGCCCGAGCGGTGGTCGTGCGTCGGTCTGCCGGGGCTGGGGTCGCGGGAGGCACATCGCTGACAACGAGAGCGATTCGTCCAGGTATTGCGCTGATCAAGTGGGTTGCTGCGGGGCAGAGGGGAGGGGCGCGCCGGGGTGGGCGGTGGTGGGTCGCCGGCGGAGCGTTCGCCGCATTGTGGTGCCACTGGCCGGCCTGCGGCAGCGGGGCGGGGGCGTTGTCCGACGAGGGGCGACGGGCCGCTGCCGAGGCCGCCCGGGCCGGGGGGGCGTCACCCGCCACCCTCCTCCGAGCCGCGGCCGGGTGGCTCGGAGGTCCGGTCGGTCGCTGCCCCGAGACCTGCCCGGGCTGCCTGGAGGGGACGGGGTCGGTGACGTGGGTCGTCGCTCCGAGTCGGGCCCGGGCGACACCGAGTGGACGGTCCGGTGAATCGGATCGCCGTTCCGGGGGCGTGCCCGAGCCCGGCGGGTCAGCTGTGGTGGCGGCGGGTCAGGGCCTTGTTCAGGGCCGTGCGGAGTTCGGGGGGTGGGGGAGGGCCGTTGGATTCCGCGCTGGCCGTGACCGCGGCGGCCACGTCGCGGAGCTTGGTGTTGGAGAGCTGGGACGTCTCCCGGAGGATGTGCCAGGCCTGGTCGGAGGTGCAGCCGTGGGTGGCCATGAGGATGCCGCGGGCCTGGTCGATGACCGGGCGGGAGGCGATGGCCTGGCGGAGCTGCTCGACCTCCGACTGGAGGAGGTGCAGGCGCTCGGCGCGTTCCAGGGCGACCGCTGAGGAGGCGGCGGGGGCGGGATCGTGGGGCGCGGTGCGCAGCGGGTCCGTGGTGTCCAGGCCTGCCAGCTCCAGGATCCGGCGTGGCTGGCCGTTCCAGTTCGTGGTGGTGACCGTCGTCGCCCGGCCCCGGCCGTAGTCGCTCAGGACGTCCAGGAACTGGAGTCCGGCCGTGTCCATGAAGTGCACGCGCCCCATGTCCAGGTCGACCCGGGTGACCGTGGCCGGCAGCTCGGCCAGGGTTCTGGCCAGGATGTCCGCGCAGCCGTGAACGAGCTCACCGCGCGGGGTGAGCTCGGCGCGGTCCGCGTCGACGCGGCCACTGATGACCAGGGTGTTCAGCCCTCCTGTGAGGTGTGGTGATGCCGCTGACGTCATGTCACCGCCCTGTCGGTCCTCGTCGGTCGTCATCGGTCCCAGCCGGACTGTGCAACGATCACGTCGCCCCCCCGGTGGACATCGGTGTGACGTGCGCCTGCCCGCCTTACGGCGTACTACACCCGGTTCTGGGGCATGAGATTTTCCCGGGCGGGTACGAGCGCTGTGGTCCACCGGCGTGGGGAGAGGGGCTTGAACACTCGATACCAGGTGCCTGCCGCCGGACCCCGCGTGCCGGGCCTGGCGGTGTTTCCGCTGGCCGGGCGGCAGGGGGTCCGCGCGACGGGAGAAGTCGGCCTGACCACCCGTGCGATCTGGGAAGGCGTACTGGAGCAGGCCGTTCGCGAGGATGAGGACGTGTACTACCTGGAGCTGTCCGACGTGACGTTCGTCGACGTCGCGGGCGCCGGTGCGCTCGCGGCCGCGGCCGGGAAGCTCCGGGACGGCCGCAGGTTCGTCGTGCGCCGCCCGCCGCCGGCCCTGCGACGGACGCTGGACCTGCTCTGGCCCGACCAGGAGGGGATCGAGGTGTCGACGTCATGACCACTGCCGTCACCGAGCCCTTCGGGCCCCTCGACCCCTTCGTCCACCCCGCGCTCTTCTACCGGGACGAGCAGGAGTACCTCGACGTCACCGTGCCCTTCGTGCGCGACGGCCTGGCGGCCGGCGAGCCCGTGGCGGTCGCGGTGCCCGGCAAGAACCTCGCGCTGATCCGGGACGCCCTGGGCGAGGCCGCGGGCGCCGTGAAGCTCCTGGACATGCGGGAGGCCGGGCGCAATCCGGGCCGGATCATCCCGGGCGTGCTGCGCGCGTTCGCCGACGCCCAGCCGTCCGGCCGCCGGGTGCGGATCATCGGCGAGCCCATCTGGGCCGGGCGCTCCACCACCGAGTACCCCGCCTGCGTCCAGCACGAGGCGCTCATCAACGCGGCCTTCCGGGGCCGTACGGCGACCATCCTGTGTCCGTACGACGTCGAGCAGCTCCCCGAGCACGTCCTCGCCGACGCGTACGCCACCCACCCCACCGTCATCCCCTCCGGCTCCCGGGCGGAGGAGAGCAGCGAGGCGTACGCCCCCTGGGCCGTCGTCGACCGCTACAACGAGCCGCTGCCGCCCGTGCCGGACGCGCTGACGTTCCCCTTCGACTCCGACTCGCTCTCCCCGGCCCGGCACGAGGCCGTCGGTGAGGCGGCGCGGCTCGGTCTCACCGGCGTCAAGCTGGACGACCTGGCCCTCGCCACGGCCGAGCTCACCACGAACAGCGTGGTGCACGGCGGTGGTTCGGGTGTGCTGCGGATGTGGGCCGAGGACGGGTACGTGGTCTGCGAGGTGCGTGACGAGGGACGGCTCGAGGACATCCTGGCCGGGCGCCGGCCCGTCCCTCGCGACCAGCGCGGCGGACGCGGGATCCTGCTGGTCAACCTGATCGCCGACCTGGTGCGGGTGCACCGGAGCGACGGCGGGACGACGGTGCGCTGCTGGTTCGCTCGCTGAGGACGTGGCCCCCGGGGCGGCTCAGGCCCCCAGCGGATCCAGGGCCAACGGTTCGATCTTGCCCTCCAGCATGGCGCCGAGGCCCTGTACGGCGCACACGTCCGGGCGCTCGGCGATGCGCACGGGCATGCCGGTCGCCTCGCGCAGCATCTCGTCCAGGCCCGGCAGCAGGGCGCTGCCGCCGACCATCATGATCCCCCGGTCGGCGAGGTCGGCGACCAGGTCGGGCGGGCAGTCCCGCAGCACCTTGCCGATGCCGTCGAGGATGGCGGTGAGCGGCGTCTGGATGGCGTCCCGCACGGCGGCGGTGTCGACCAGGACCGAGCGGGCCAGGCCCGTGGCGACATCCCGGCCGTGGATCTCCGTCGAGGCCGGGCCGTGCGGAGTGAGGCCGTTGCCGGACAGGGCGAGCTGCAACGGCCGTACCGACTGGCTCGGCAGCATCAGCTCGTGCTGGTGACGCAGGTGCTGCACGATCGCGTGGTCGACGGCCTCGCCGCCCACCGGGATGCGCTCGGCGGTGACGATCGCGCCCAGGGACAGCACGGCCACCTGGGTGGCCGCCGCCCCGCACACCATGATCATCGTGGCCTCGGGCTGCTCCACGGGCAGTCCGCAGCCGACGGCGGCGGCGAGCAGCGTGTCGACCAGTTCCACCCGGCGGGCCCCGAGACCGACCAGTGTCTCGATCGTGGCGCGCTGGGCCAGCGGGTCGGAGTCGTGCGGGGTGCAGGCCGCGGCGCGCAGGATCGGCTTGCGGCGCAGGCTGCGGCGCATCTTGTCGCCGAGCAGGTGCCGCAGCATGCGCTGGGCCATCTCGATGTCGACGACGGTGCCGCCGGTGACCGGCCGTACCACCCGGATGTAGTGCGGCGTACGGCCCGTCATCTTCTCGGCGAGCTCGCCGACCGCGATCAGGGCGCCGGTGCGGGTGTTCACGGCGGCGGCGGACGGCTGGTCGACGACGAGCCCGGCTCCCTTGACGTAGACGCGGGTGCGGGCCGCCCCCAGGTCGACGGCGAAGTGGCAGCGGCGCAACTGCTCCAGACTGGCGGTCATGGCAGGTCCTCCCGAGAGCACAGACCGTGGAGGGCCGCCAGACGGCGGGCCTCCCTCGCATCGTGCGCGCGAGGGGCCGGGGCCGCCTTTCCAAGGGGGCCGGGTGGGGTACCGCCGAACGGGGGTTCGGGCGTGCCGAGCCCCGCGTCTGCGGCGTGATCCGAACGGCAGGCCCTGGAACTGGCTAGGGCTGGAGCGAGCGCGCTGCCTCCAGCAGGGGGGCCAGGGACGTGACCGTGGTGTCGCAGCCCGCCTCGCCGAGTTGCCGGGCGGCGGTGGTGTTGCGGGCGAGGCCGATGAAGCGCAGACCGGCCTGCTGGGCGGCGGTGAGTTCGGCGACCGTGGAGCCGATGAGCACACCGGTCGCGGCGGCGCCGCCCGAGGAGTGCATCGCGCGCAGGAGACAGTCGGGGTGCGGGGTCAGCAGGGCGAGGTCCTCGCCCCGGCCGTGGACGCCTGCCAGGGGGAGGCCGTAGGGCTCGAGGTAGCGGTGGACGGCCGGGGCGCCGACGTCCGTGACCACGCTGACACGGCGTCCTGAGTCGTGCAGGGCACGGACCAGCGGCACACAGTTGTGCGTGGTCGGCGCCGCCGGGAGCGCCAGCAGTTCGAGTTCGTCCAGGCGGTCCCGGAGCAGCGGGCCGAGCCCGTCATGGGCGAACGCCCGCAGGACGTCCAGCGGATGGACGAACGTCTCCGGCCCCGCCCCGCCCACGGTGTCCTTCGGGTCGCGGTGCTCGGCGACCAGGGCGAGCAGGTCGAGGGCGGCCTCGCGCGCGGTGGTCGCGGAGAACAGGCGGGCCACGGGGCCGTCGAAGCCGAGCAGTACGGTCTCGGCGTCGCCGAGGAGAGCGGACAGCGGGCGCGCCGCCGGGGCCGGGCCCTGAGGTCCGGGCAGGGCCGCCCCCTCCGGGCCAGCTGCACCGACGCCGTCACCGAAAGACCCGGCACGGGCCAGCGGCGCAGCCCGGCGTTGACCGCGCGCTGGGCCGCGCCCGCCCGGCGCAGCGGATGGCGGCGGGTGATCCGGGCCGCCTCCTCCAGCAGATGGCCGAGCAGCGGCTCGGACACCCGGGCGACCTCGCCGCGGACGAAGGCGACCGGATCGTCCACGTGCCAGGACAGCTCGACCGCGGCGGCGAAGGCGCCCTTGCCGGAGCTCGGCAGGGAGACCCGGTGATGGGACTGGTGCGTGGTGAGGTCCACCTCGTAGTACGTGACGTGCCGCGGCGGCCGGGCGCCGTGTGGCCGGGCGGGGTTGAGGAGGGTGAGCGGGCCGTCCGGCTGGGTGTGGACGACGGCTGTGCGGCCCGGGGCCGGTATGCCGAGCCGGCGCAGATCGTTGGTGATGAAGGGCCCCCGCACCAGGTCGCGGTCCTCGGGTTCCGGGGCCGTGGAGGGGGACAGCGGGCAGAACCAGGCGACGGGCGGGGTGTCCGTGGCGCCGTCCTGGTGGACGGGCTGGAAGCGCCGGGGCCCCTGGGCCGCCGAGCTGCCGGCGAACTGCTCGTACACGGCCGGGGAGACGACCACCTGGAGGTCGGCGGGCACGGGCACCGCCACCGCGGGCGGGGTGGGCCGGTCCCAGAACGTCACGGTGAGGGGCGGCGGGTCCACGAGCCCGGTCAGGACCTCGGGGAGCCAGCGCAGTACGGCGACCAGCACGGGCAGGACGTAGGTGCCGGGCTCGGTGTGGACCACGTAGCCGTTGCCGCGGACCCGGACGTCGGTCTGGTGGGTGGCGAGGGAGCCCCGGGACAGCATCTCGTGCACCGCGTACTCGAGGGTGATGCGCGCCTCGGGGTGGCCGGTGAGGTCGTCCGCCTCGAAGAGGATCGTGGGGCCGGCGGCCTCTTCGGACGACGCCCGGTCCAGTTCGGCCCGTGTGGTCTCCAGGTCCAGCCTCAGGGCGCGCAGGCGGTCCCGGGTGGCCGCGGCGGCGGGGCCGGGGATGCCGTCCAGGGGGTCGCCGTACCAGAGGTCGAGGACGCGGCCGAGCTCGGCGGGCCAGCGCATCGTGTCGCTGAGCAGCTCCTCGCAATGGAGTACGTCGACGTACACGTCCGGTGCGTGCAGGGCGTAGGCATGGGGGAGAGTGACGAGCGCGCCGGGGGGCAGCACCCGTAGCAGCTCGGGAATCAGACCCTCGATGCGGGCTTCGGCCTCGCGTTCCGCCGGCGGCTCCGCCCACAGCCCTCCGGCCAGCTCGGCGTGGCTCACACGGCGGCCGCGGTGGAGGAGCAGCATGCACAGCAGCGCCTGGGCCTCCGGTGAAGGGGGCTCGACGACGTCCGTGCCGTCGCTGATGCGCAGAGGGCCGAGCAGTGTGAAGCCGCGCGAGGGCGGCCACGAGGCCGTCGCGGGCAGCCCGGCGGCGTATCCGGCGGCTTCGCGCATCCTGCGCCCGTCGATCCGGTCGAGCAGCTCCCTGTGCTCGTGGGGAATCGCCACGCCTGCGGCCAGCTGCTTGAGGAACCAGCGGAATTCGGTCACGTCCGACTCGGGGCCCTTGCCCCGGGACTCCTCGCCCAGCGCGACCCGGCTGATCATCACCGTGCCGTCGGGCCGGAACAACAGGCCCGCGGGGCCGGGCTCCCCGCGCACCAGTCCGTGCGCGTGGAGCGCGTCGAGGCCGGCCAGGCCCTGGCACACCAGGCGTGCGAACGTCCAGAAGGAGATGCCCGAGAGGATTTCGGAGAGCGTCAGCCCGTCCACGAACTCCGTGACCAGGTAAGGCGTGTTGCCCTCCATCCCGAAGTCGAGCACCCGCACCACGTGCGGATCGTCGACGCCGGCCAGCGCGCGGGCCTGCCTCAGGAACCGCTCGTGCGGCGCGGGCCGGTCGCGATACATCTGTACGACCACCTGCCGGCCGGTGTGGACGTCCACCGCCCGCACCTTCCGCCGGCCGGCCCCTCGCGGCTCGGCCAGCCGGTACCGCCCCGCGAACAGCGGCTCCTGCCGCCCCTCCCCGCCCAGCCGCCGTACCGTCTCCTCGCTCACCGTCGCGAACGCCGGCCCCGAGCCGTTCTGTCCGCCGTCCGTCTCCGCCCGGAACTCCCCGGCCGCGAGCCCCGCTCGCTCGTCGATCAGACCGCCGACGCGCTCAAGGAACTCCCGGGTCCTGCCCCGGGCCGTGCGGGGCAGGGAGCGCAGCAGCAACTCCCGCACACCGGACCGGAATTCGTAGGAGCCAGGTGGGCCGGGGGCTGCGGCGAGCATGCCGCTGAGGATCACCTCGGCGAGGTGCTGGGGGCGCGGGTCGCGGTCCACGGCGCGCTGGACGAGGCGCATCACCGGCACCGAGGGGACCGCCAGCGCGAGATGCCCGGCGAGGCGGAAGGCCTCCGGGGACGCGGTCGCTCGGAAGCGCAGCACCAGGTCCTCCGGGGACGCCGAGGCGAGGTCGGGGACCGGTTCGGCGGGTGGTGCGGGGGCGGGCGGCAGCCAGGCCGCCGCGCCCGGGGTGCGGGCGCCGCCGGGGTCGCGGACCAGGGCCGCCCAGTGGGCGAGCCAGGCCGCGCCCGGTTCCAGCACCGGCAGGGGCAGGGCCTGGTCGGGGGCCGGCGTGGCTTCGTAGGGGGCGAAGGTGAGCGCCGCCGAGGGCGCCGCCGTGGACGGGGCGGTCAGCAGGCCCGGTTCGGCGGGGAGTGCCGTGGTGGGCCAGAGGTGTTCCGGCAGGGGCTGGACCACGGCGACCGGCAGGTGGCGGGCCCAGTGGCGCAGCGTGCGGTACCAGCGGTCGCCCGCCTCGCCCGGGCGCCACTGCGGGCCCATGCAGTCGCTGACGACGAGGGTGACCGTACGGCCGTCGCCGAGGACGGGGACCTGGCGGGCCCGGCCGTCGGGCGTGGCCGGGTGCAGGGTGACCGTGCGGAAGATGCCCGACTGGGCGAGTGCCGTGTGCAGTTCGCTCACCAGGGGGCGCCAGACCGGCATGGTGGGACCGGTGTCGTGCACGAGGTTCAGCCGCAGCCAGCGGTCGGGGGCCGGGCGCAGCACCGGGAGCCATACGTCGGGGTGGGCGCCGAGCCGGGCGATCCGGTCGGCCGTCGCCCGTTCGTCGAGCACCCGCAGGTGCGGGGAGGGCACCTTGCGCTGCAGCGGGCGCAGGGCGCGCTGCAGCGCGAGGGGGTGGGGCAGCATCGGGGGTGCGGGGGCGAGAAGGGGTGAACCGCCGCCGGATCCGTCTCCCTGCGCGAGGCCCGGGGGACGCGGTGCGGGCAGGCGCAGGGGAACGCGGTCGGGCGTGGGCGCCGGGGCCGTCGGGGGCGGTTCGGAGGAACGCGGTGGTACGGGGGCGGCTGGGGAGTCGCCCTCGGGCGTGAGGGCCCCGGCTGCCTCCTCGGGCGTGGCGGGACCGACGGGCCGGGGCTCCTCCACGGACGGCTCGTGCGCCTCCAACCGGCCCGCCAGCCACAGCAGTTCCGCCAGCTCCCGGGGCGTCGGCGACGCACCGGCCGCGGACAGCGCGGCGGCCAGGCGGGCGACGGGGGACTGCCCGGCTCCGTGCTCAGAAGCCATCGCCGTCGGCCGTCGCGCTGAGGTACGGCATCAGTTGCTCGGCGAGGTCGTCGCGGGACTCGGCGTCCAGGCCGGAGACTCCGGTGAGGTAGAGGGCGTTCAGGAGCTGGTCGGTGGCGAGTTCGCCGCCGTTGGCACGCTCCAGGAAGCGGGTGATCAGACGGTCCGCGGTGGCGTCCGGGGTGTCGAGGTGGGCGCGGACGATGTCGGTGAGCTGGTCGCGGTCGGGGCGGCGCAGCTTCAGCCGGACGCAGCGGCGCAGGAAGGCGGGCGGGAACTCGCGTTCGCCGTTGCTGGTCAGCACGACGAACGGGAAGGCCCGGCAGCGGACCCGGCCGCGGTGGACGGCGACCGGGGTGTCCGTGCCGTCGGCGAGGACCTCGGCCGCGGTGTCGTCCGAGTGGCGGGCGGCGCGGACCAGTTCGGGGATCTCGTACTGGCCCTCCTCCAGGACGTTCAGCAGGTCGTTGGGCAGGTCGAGGTCGCTCTTGTCGATCTCGTCGACGAGCAGGGCCCGGGGCCGGTCATAGGGGAGCAGGGCCGTGCCGAGCGGACCCAGACGCAGATGGTCCTCGACGTCGCCGGCGGCCGGCCGGTCCTGCCGCTGCCGGTCTTGCCGGTCCTGCCGCTCCCGGGCCGCGTAGAGCCGGGACAGCGGGTCGTACTGGTAGAGGCCGTCGGACAGCGAGCTGCGGCTGGTGATGTTCCAGCGCAGCACCGGGCCGAGGCGCAGCTCGCGCGCCACCGCGTACGCCAGTGAGGACTTGCCGGTGCCGGGCGGGCCGGTGACGAGCAGGGGGCGGCGCAGGCAGAGCGCGGCGTTGACGAGCCGGACGCTCTCCGGGGTGGCCACGTACGACCTGGCCCGGTGCACGCGGTCGGGCGAGACGGCCGTCGAGTCGTCCCTGTCGTCGGGCGGCGGCAGGGTGGGCCCGCCGTCGAAGGCACGCCAGGGCGGGGGGACGGGGAGGTGGTCGATGCCGTCGTGCGGCTCGTTCCTGCCGGTGTAGACCGACCAGTGCGGCATGGGGGGTGGTCTCCGCTCTCCGTTTTCGTGCTGGTGTTTCTCAAGGCGCCCCGGAACGCGTCCGGGTGGGTCAGGACACCGGCGACCCCGCGTGCGCGGCGATGACCGCGTGCGGGTCGGTGAAGACGCGCGGGTCGTCCCAGAGCAGCTGGATGCCGTGCGCCCAGTGGTCCTCCTCCGCGTCGGCCTCCTCGCGCAGGGCCAGGATGTGGCGGGGGAGTTCGGCGGGCGGTACGGCTGCCAGACAGGCGTCGAGCGCGTCGAGGAAGGCCTTGCCGGTGCAGCCGTCCGCTCCGGCGCACTCCTCCTGCCCCGAGTCGCAGCCGCCGCGCGACCACACGATGACCGGGGCCGGCGCGGTGAGCGAGGTGTCGAAGTGCGGCCGGGTACGGGAGGCGGCCGGGGCGGTGCCGAACCCGGCGAGGCAGGCGTCGGGCCGCCGCATCCGCATCCGCAGCCGCCCGGGCTCCTCCGGGCCGCCGCACTCCACACGGTGCATCCGCGCGCCCGGCAGCAAGTCCAGGCGCTTCCACGCCCGGGTCAGGACATGCCGGGTGCTGGCCTTGCGCCGGGCGTGGTCGGTGACGACCAGCGGGTAGACGCAGCCGAGCGGCGTCGCGTCGTCGGGGGCGCTCTCCCAGAGGTCGACGGGCCAGTCCAGCCAGTCCCGGGGCAGCGCGAACGCGACGAGTTCGTCGGCGCCGGGCGTCAGATACCGGAACGCCGCCTCGATCCGGTCCCGTACGTAGGCGTGCAGCCGGTGCTGTTCGACCGTGCCGGAGTCCACCGGGTGCCGTCGCCCCTCGCTGTACGCGGACACCTCGACCCGGACCAGGCCGTCGCCCGCTCCGCTGTGCCCCAGTTCGACGAGGATGGGCGACCAGTCGGGCGCCGACGGCTCCACGGCCGGGGTGTGCAGCAGGGCTTCGAGCCGGTCGGCGAACCGGGACACGGTCCGCCCGGCGCCCGGGCCGTCGAGTTCGCACAGCACGAACAGGGCCGCCGACCAGAGCGATGCGAACCCCTCTTCGGGCGGCGGCGGGTCGAAGGGGTCGGCGGCGGCGGTGTAGAGCCGGGCCGGGTCGCAGTCCACGCCCGTCCGGGCCGCCTTCTCGACCAGGGCGCGCAGCCGGGCCCGGTCGGCGCCGGCGTGGTCGGAGGTGGGGACGAGGCTCTGCAGGCCGGGCCAGTAGCGGGCCATGACCTGGGTGGGCATCATCCGGCCGTTGCGCACGTCCCGGCTGCCGGCCGCCGCCGTGACCATGCCGATGACCTCGCCGGTGTCGGCCAGGGTGACGGCGGCCCCGCTGAAGCCGGGTGCCAGGGCCTGGCCGCCCTGGTGCCAGGCCTCCAGCTGGAGCCATTCCCGTTTGATCAACTGCGGTGCGGTGACGCGGTATTCGGCGAGGGTGCCCTCGTCGAAGCCGGCCGGGAAGCCGTAGACGACGAGCTTGCGGGGGCTCGTGCCGTGCGCGGCGTCGACGGGCGCGAGCGCGGCCGGGGCGATGGGCATCTCCCGGTCCAGTTCCAGCACGGCGAGGTCACCGAGGTCGGTGCTCGAGCCGGTCCAGCCGCCGTGGGCGACGACCCGGGCGGGCACGGCCGGGGAGCCGGGCAGCTCCGTGAAGGTCACCGTCAGGCCGTCGCCGTCCTGCACGACATGGGCGCAGGTCAGCACCGTGCTGGGGGTGACCAGGAAGCCCGCTCCGGCCACCTGGCCGCGTGATTCGACCCGGGCGTGCCACTCGGCGCTGTTCAGGGTGGTCTCCAGGGCGCTGCCCACGGCGCTGTTCATGAGGCGGCGCCGGCCTCCCGCGCACCGGCACCCGGAGCGGACGGGGCCTCCGGAGTGGACGGGGCCTCCGGAGCGGACGGAGACCAGGACAGCTTGACCACGAGATGCCCCTCGGCGGTCCCCTTGGCGATGAACGCGCCCGCCTCGGCGGACAGTTTCACCCCGAACTCGATCTCCACGCCGTCGGGCTTCAGCGAGCCGTCCCGGAAGACCCGCAGCGCGGACTCGGCCGCGGAGCGCACCCCGTCCAGGGCGCCCTCGAAGGTACGGGTCGCCTGGACCGCCCCGTCGCCGCGGGAGACCAGGCGGGAGCCGGACCGCTCCTCCACCCCCTCGACCGCGACCACGGCACCGTCACCGGTCCTGAATTCGACCAACCCGTCCATGGCGCCCCCGTCGTTCCCTTGCTCGTCCCACTGCGCTGAGCATTTCCATTGTTACGGAAGGTACTTGATGTTGCGTGGGGCATCCACCGGACTCACGGACCCACTGTGCTTACGGACCCACCGTGCTTACGGACCCACCGTGCCGCGGATCACCCCCAGTTCCACCAGATCCTGCGGCCGGACGCGGAGCTGGTCCGCCGTCGGCTCGACCTCGCGCGGCGGCCGCTTGAGGATGGCCGCCGCGAGTTCCGGGGCGATCACCGAGAAGTAACTGTCGGCCGTCGCCCAGGTGTTGCCGGGCGCGGCCAGGGCCAGCGCGCCGCCCGAGCCGCCCTCGCCTGTCACCAGCGTCGTCACCGGCGTACGGGCGCCCGCCACCGCCGCGAACAGGTCGGCGATCGCCGCGCCCGCGCCCTGCCGCTCCGCCTCCGCGTCGTTGGCCGCGCCCGGGGTGTCGACGAGGGTCAGCACCGGGATGCCGAGCCGGTCCGCGAGCCGGATCAGCCGGGCGGCGGTGCGATAGCCGGCGGGGCGGGTCGCGGTCCCGGTCTGCGCCGCGTACGCGACCGTACGGCCCTCGTGTTCACCGAACCCGCACAGCATCCCGTCCGGGTCGGTGCCGCCGCAGCGGTCGCCGCTGATCGCGACCCGGTGGGTGAAGTAGGCGTCCAGATAGGCGGCGGCGCGCGGACGCCGGGGTGAGCGGGCACGTCGTACGGCGTCCCAGCCCGTGCCGGGCAGGCCCGCGCTGGCGCCGAGCGGTTCCGGCGGCGGGGCGGGCGTGCCGGACGGTGACGTCAGCAGCGGCAGCCACCGCCCCAGCGCCTCGCGCAGTTCCTCCGGCTGTACGACCGCGTCCACCGCCCCCGCCGCGAGCTGCGCCTCGGCCGTGTACGCGGCAGGGTCGGCGTCCGCCGGCCGCACCCGGGAGCCGGCGAAGCCGACCTGCGCTCCGGGCAGCGCGAGGACCACGTCCGCGCCCGCGCCGAGGGTGGCCCAGCCGCCTCCGGTCGTCGGGTCGCGCACCACGGCGACCTGGGCCAGACCGGCCTCCCTGGTGAGCGCCGACTGCCGGGCCACCCGCTGGAGCTGGGTCAGCGCGAGCATGCCCTCCTGCATCCGGCTGCCGCCGGTGGCGACCAGCGGTACGACCGGGAGGCGGTGGTCACGGGCGTACATGTACGCCGCCTCCAGCAGGTCGCCGGTGCGCTGCCCCAGGGAGCCGCCGAGGAAGCCGAACTCGAACGCGATCAGCACGGCCCGGGCGCCGCCGATCCGGGCGGTGCCGCAGACGACGGACTCCTGCTCGCCGGTGCGTTCGGCGGCACGGGCGCGGGAGGCGTCGTAGCCCGGCCAAGCGAGTGGGCCGTCAGGCCTGGGGTCCCTCATGGACGCGGGGAGTTCGGCGAAGGTGGAGTCGTCGGCGACGAGGGCGACGATCTCGCGAGCCGAATGGCGGTCGGCCGGCTGGTCACTCATCGGCCGGTCACTCATGGGTCAGCGCCCGCTTCATGATCTTCCCCATGTCGTTGCGGGGCAGCGCGTTCAGGTGGTGCACGACCCGTGGGCGCTTGTGCGGTGCGAGGCGCTGGGCCACATGATCGGCCAACTCGGCCAGGGCGGGCGGCGACTGGGGATCAGCGGGCACGATCCACGCCACGATCCGCTCGCCCAGGTCGGGGTCCGGCTCCCCGGTGACCGCGGCCTCCCGCACCCCCGGGTGTTCGAGGAGCGCGTTCTCGATCTCCCCGGCCCCGATCTTGTAACCGCCGCTCTTGATCAGGTCGGTGGCCTTGCGGCCGACGATCCGGACATAGCCGTCGGGGTCGCGCACCGCCATGTCGCCTGTGCGGAACCAGCCGTCGGAGGTGAAGGCGGCGGCGGTGGCGTCGGGCCGGTTGAGGTACTCGGTGAACAGGTTCGGGCCGCGCACCTGGATCTCGCCGACGGTCTCCCCGTCGTACGCGCCGACCTCCGAGCCGTCCTCCTCGACCAGCCGCAGCTCCACGCCCGGCAGCGGCACGCCGACCGTGCCCGGGCGGGCCTCGCCGTCCGCGCGGACGCTGGTGTTCATCAGCGTCTCCGTCATGCCGTAGCGCTCGATCACCCGCCGCCCGGTCGCGGTCGCGATCCGCCCGTGGTCGTGCACGGGCAGCGCGGCCGAACCGGAGACCAGCAGCCGCGCCCCGGTCAGTGCCTTCACCAGATCCGGGTCACTGGTCACCGCCTCCGCGATCCGGTGGTACATCGTCGGCACGCCGAACAGCATGGTCGCGCCGCCGGCCAGCTCACGGGCCACGCCCTGGGTGCTGAACCGGCCCAGGTGCCGGACCGACCCGCCGCGCCGCAGCGGTCCGAGCGTGCCCAGGACCAGGCCGTGGACGTGGAACAGCGGCAGTCCGTGGACGAGGACGTCGTCGCCGCTCCACTGCCAGGCGTCGGCCAGCGCGTCCAGGGTCGAGGAGATCGCCCGGCGCGGGATGACGGCGCCCTTGGGCGGGCCGGTGGTGCCGGAGGTGTAGACGATCAGGGCCGGGTCGGCGTCGTCGGCTTGCTCCTCGGGGGCGGCGGGGCCGGTGCCGTGTACGTCGACGTCGAGGCGGGGCAGGTCCCGTACGGGGGCGGGGAGTTGGTCCTCCGGGGCCGTGAGCACCAGGTCGGGGGCGCTGTCCGACAGGATGTGGCCGAGTTCCTTCTCGCCCGACTTGGGGTTGAGCGGTACGGCGGGGACGCCGGCCAGCAGGGCTGCGACGACCGCGACGGCGGTCTCCATCGTGGGCGTCGCCCAGACGGCGACCCGGCGCGCGGCCCGGAGGTGTTCCGCCGTCGCACCGGCCGCGGCGGCGAGCTCTCCGTACGTCAGTGAGCGCTCGCCGAACCGCAGGGCGGGCCGGTCGGCGGGGCCGCTGGTCAGGGCCGGGAAGAGAGAGGTCACGCGTCACATCTCCTTAGCTGTTCTGCCTGTCACGGGTCATCGGCCGGCTATCCCCAGCCGGGCACGACCATCACCAGCCATGCCGCCGCCGGTACGACCGCCACCACGATTCCTCCGTACACCATCAGCTGCCGGAAGAAACGCTCGCGGTCCACGTCCGGCGCGGCGGCCAGGACCAGGGCGCCGTTCGTGGAGAACGGGCTCACGTCCACGACGGTCGCCGATACGGCGAGTGCGGCGACCATGCCTATCGCGCCGATCTCGCCCCGCTCCAGGAAGGGGACGGCCAGGGGGATCAGCGCGCCCATGATTCCCACGGAGGAGGCGAAGGCGGATACCAGTGCGCCGATGTAGCAGAGCAGGAGGGCGGCGAGGAGGGGGACTCCGATGCCGCCTACGCCCTCGCCGGCCCAGGTGATGGTGCCCATTTCGTCGAGGACGCCTACGTAGGTGAGGACGCCGCAGATGAGGAGGACGGTGGGCCAGGCGATCTCGCCCACTGCCTTGCGGCTGTCTTCGGGCCAGGCGGTGCTGAGGATGACGGCAAGGGTGATGGCGGTGAGGCCGGCGTCGAGGTCGAAGACGAGGACGGCGACGACCAGGGCGAGGAGGGAGGTGAGGGTGGCTGTGCGGGACGGGGTGAGGCTGGTTTCTTCCGGGCTCAGGGTGGGGGTGGCTGGAGCGGGGTGGGTCCGCGGCTCGGCGGGGCCAGGTGCTGCTTTCTGTGGGGCGGGCGCCGCCCCAGTGGCACGACTGCCCGCAGCTGGGTCCGCCCCCAGCTTCAGCCCTCCGCACACCACGAACACCACCCCGGCGATGACCAGGTTCGCCGCGAGGGACGCCAGGAAGAGGACGAGCTCGTTGCCGGGCAGCTTCTCCCGTTCGACGATGCCGTTGACGATCGAGCCGTAGATGCTGATCGGGGAGAAGCCGCCGGCCTGGGCGCCGTGCACGACCATCGCGCCCATCAGGAGCGGGCTGATCCCGTAGCGCGTGGCGAAGCTCAGTGCGATCGGGGCGACGATCGCGACCGCCGCCGGGCTGACCGCGCCGATCGCTGTGAGCGCGCCGGTCAGCGCGAACATCACCCAGGGGATGAGCGCCACCCGCCCCCGCACGAGCCGGACCGCGGCGTGCACCAGCCAGTCGGTGGTGCCGTTGGCGCGGGCGATCGCGAAGAGGTACGTGACGCCGACCAGGACGACGAACAGGTCGCCGGGGAAACCGGCGAAGATGCCGTCCGCGTCGAGGCCGGCGACGAGCCCGCCCACCCCGAAGGCCGCGGCGAAGGCGAGCGCGCCCATGTTGACGGAACGGGTGGTGGCGATGACGAACACCACGACGAGGACGAGGATCGAGATGAGTTCGGGCGACATACGGGCTCCCGTCGTTGGGCCCCGGAGCGGTGGGGAGTACCTGGGAGTACCTGTGAGTGGCCAAGTGGATGAGCCACTTGAGGTGCGTTGGCTGAAAGCGTGGGTGCGGCCCGGGCGCCCGTCAAGGGGTCGGGGGAAAATTGGTTCAGCCACTCGTCCACTAACGGGACGAACACGGCAAGGCCCGGTGCTACGCTCCCGGCGAGAGGGGGACTCCGTGACCGACGCCCTGCGCCCCATGACGAAACAGCGCCTCTACGAACAGGTGCTGGAGCGGCTGCGCCAGTACGTCGCCGAGGGCGGGCTGCGCGCCGGCGACCGGCTGCCGCCCGAGCGTGATCTCGCGCAGCGGCTCGGGGTCAGCCGGGCCTCGGTGAAGCAGGCGATCGTGGTGCTGGAGGTCCAGGGCCTGGTGGAGGCCCGGCACGGGGGCGGTACGTACCTCGTGCGGGACAGCCTCGACACCGAGCCCGTCGAGCGGATGGTCGAACGCCGAAGGCGCCTCCCGGACGTCCTGGAGGCCCGGGAGGCGCTGGAGACGAAGCTCGCCGAACTGGCGGCCGAGCGGCGCACGGAGGACGACCTGGCGGCGATGCGCTCGGCGCTCGCGCACATGGCCGAGGAGATCGAGGCGGACGGTCACGGTGTGGAGGGCGACCGCCTGTTCCACGCGGCCGTGACGGCGGCGGCCCACAGCAGTCTGCTCGCCGAGTTCATGCGCTCCATCTCCGAGCAGATCGCCGAGAGCCGCACCGAGTCGCTCCGCCAGCCCGGCCGCCCGTCCCGGTCCCTCTCCCAGCACCAGGCCATCCTCGACGCGATCGCCGCGCAGCAGCCCCGCCAGGCGGCCACGGCCATGCGCCGCCACGTCCGCACGGTGGCGAAGGTGCGGCTGCTGGACTGGGAGCCGGGCGAAGAGGGTTAGGCCGTTTCTGATGGCTCTTGTTGGCTGGGTGGATCTCGTGGTCAGCCGGGCAGGACGCTCGTATGGTGCGGCGACACGAGCTCACGGACGCGCAGTGGCGGAAGATCGAAGCTCTCCTGCCCGGTAACGGCAGGCCGGGTGGGCAGTGGGCGGATCACCGCAGGGTGATCAATGGGGTGCTGTTCCGGGCCCGGACGGGGGTGCCCTGGCCGGACCTGCCGGAACGGTACGGTCCCTGGCAAACCGTCTACGAGCGTCATCGCCGCTGGTCGGCCGACGGCACCTGGAGGGCGATCCTGCGCGAGTTACAGATCGAGGCGGATGCCGGCGACCCGGACGGGGCGCTTGCCCGACAAGAGTGGGCGGTGAACATCGACTCGACTTCCTGCCGGGCGCATCAGCACGCAGCCGGGGCACCGCGCAAGCCCCCGGCCGACTACCCGCAAAAGGGGGCGGGGCGCGTGAGGAGGCAGATGGGCGGGAGGCGTTGGGACGCTCACGGGGCGGGCTGACCAGCAAGGTCCATCTGCTCTCCGACGACCGGGCCCGCCCGCTGCACTGGCTGACCTCGCCCGGTCAGCGGGGTGACAGCCCGATGTTCGCCCCGGTGCTGGACGGCCTGCGCATCCAGCGGCGCGGTATGGGCCGCCCGCGCAGCCGGCCGGACCGGGTGCGCGGCGACAAGGCGTACTCCAGCCGCGACAACCGCGCCTACCTGCGGCGGCGCGGGATCAAGGCCACCATCGCGCAGCCCGATGACCAGCGGGCCCACCGGAAGCGCCGCGGACGCTTTGGTGGCCGGGCCCCAGCCTTCGACAAAACTCAGTACCGCAGCCGCAACGCAGTCGAGCGGTGCATCAACAAGTGGAAACAGTTCCGCGCGGTGGCCACCCGGTACGACAAACGCGACTACATCTTCAACGGCACCCTCACCGTCACCGCGATCGTCATCTGGCTTCGAGACACCGTCCAAGAGCCGTCAGAAACGGCCTAGGTGTGCTGTCCCGGGACGTTGGTGACAGGCGACACGCCTTGAGTGGTCCTTGAACGGAGCGAGGGCCTCTGGGTTCGGTGTGGATTGCGAAGTCTGCACCGATGCCCAGGAGGCCCTCGTTGTTCCACCGTAATGCCCCGCTGACCGCGACCGGCCGGCTGCGTCTGGCCCGGTGTGTCGTCGACGGCGGATGGCCGCTCCGGCGGGCCGCGGAACGCTTCCAGGTCAGCCACACCACCGCGGCACGTTGGGCAAGCCGCTACCGCAAGCACGGCCCCGCCGGGATGCAGGACCGCTCCAGCCGCCCGCACCACCAGCCCCGCCGCACCCCGGACACTGTCGAGGAACAGGTCGTGCGCCTGCGCCGCGAACATCGCATCGGACCGGTCCGGCTGGCCGCCCGCTGCAACATCGCCGCCTCCACCGCCCACCGCATCCTGCAACGGCACCACCTGCCCGCCCTGGCCGCCTGCGACCGGGCCACCGGCGAACCCGTCCGCCGCTACGAACGCGCCCGGCCCGGCGAACTGGTCCACATCGACGTCAAGAAACTCGGCCGCATCCCTGATGGCGGCGGCCACAAGGTACTGGGCCGGGCAGCAGGCAGCCCGAACAAAGACCGCCGCAACGGCGCCGGATACGCCTACCTGCACACCGCCCTGGACGACCACTCCCGCCTGGCCTACACCGAAGACCTGCCCGACGAGAAGGCCGCCACCTGCGCGGCCTTCCTGGGCCGGGCCACCGCCTGGTTCGCCAGCCAGGGCGTCACCGTCGAACGCGTACTGACCGACAACGCCTGGGCCTACACCAAGAACACCTGGCGCGACACCTGCCAAGACCTGGGCATCGGCCCCCGCTGGACCCGCCCCTGGCGGCCCCAGACGAACGGCAAGGTCGAACGCTTCCACCGCACCCTGCTCGACGAGTGGGCCTACCAGCGTCCCTACACCTCAGATGCCGAGCGCCAGGCCGCGTTTCCCGACTGGCTGGACTGGTACAACTACCACCGACCCCACACCGGCATCAGCGGCCAAACACCAGCCAGCCGCGTCACCAACCTGTCCGATCAGCACACCTAGTAGTGCTTCGTTAGGTTCTGGGCTGTCTGTGGCTTCTTCGGGGGTTGGGCAGGGGGCGTCCGCAGGTGGTGCAGGTACCGGTCCAGCACCTGAGCAGGTCCTGAAGAATGTCGAGGACCTGGTAGAGGGTCAGGCCGGTGTGCGGACTTTTGGGTCGAGCCGCCTGAGGGTGAGGAAGGCCTGGGCGGCGGTGACGAGGGTGACGTGGTGGTGCCAGCCGCGCCAGGTGCGGCCCTCGAAGTGGTCCAGTCCCAGGCCATGCTTGAGCTCGCGGTAATCGTGCTCGATCCGCCAGCGCATCTTCGCCCACCGCACCAGGTCAGCGGCCGGTGTGGTGGCGGGCAGATTCGATATCCAGTAGTCCGTCGGAGTGTCCTGGCCCTCCGGCCATTCAACGAGGAGTGTCTGGACGGGCAGGACACCGTCCCACTGGTTGCGGCCGCCGCCCGCCGCCTGGGCTGCGGCGAGGGACTGCTTGCCCGCGGGCCGCACGCTCAGCACCGCGAACCGTGAGGTCATCGCGCCTTTGCTGCCCTGCCGCCAGGTCACCTCGGTGAACCGCTCCGCACCCGCCTCCGCTGCGAGGACGCAGACGGCTCGTGGTGGGGTGCGATAGCGGGGAAGGGTGGGCGGCCCGAGCCCACCGTAAGCAGGCTGGTGCGGCTCGGTATTCTCCGGGTGAGCGACTTCCTTCCCGTTCAGGGCCAGGACATAGGACAGCCCTCGCTCCTCAAGGCCGAGCCGGAAGGGGGTGCTGACGCCGTATCCGGCGTCGGCGACCACGACCGGCGCCTTCAACCGCCAGTCGGCGAGCGTGTCCAGCAGGCCGAGCGCGAGACGCCACTTCTCCTGGTGCACCACGTCGTCGGGGACTCCTGCTCTGCGGCATCGGTCCGGCTCATCCGTCCACTCACGCGGCAGATACAACTGCCACTGCAACGGGCACGAGGCGGTGTCGGTGGCGGCATGGACACTGACCGCGACCTGGCAGTTCGCCCGTTTGCCGAGTGCTCCGCAGTACTGGCGGGCCACTCCGGCCGACGCCTTGCCGCACTTGGGGAACGACACGTCGTCGATCACCCACACCTCAGGTGTGATCACCTCGGACAGCCGCTCGGCGATCCGCTGCCTGACCGGCAGCGGATCCCACGGCGACTGGTTCACGAACTGCTGCAGGGCCTGCATGTTCCCGTCCGGCAGACGCTCGGCCATCGGCTGGACCGACTTGCGCCGGCCATCGAGCATCAGGCCCCGCAGATAACACTCGCCCCACCGCCGCTGATCCCGCCGCGGCAACGACCCGAACACATCGGCAACGAACTCCGACAACTCACCCCGGAGCCGTTCCACCTCCCCCAACCTCACCCCGGGAAGCTGCCCACAATCAACCGAGATCACTCAACGTAACGAAGCACTACTAGGGCCTGTCGTTTGGATCACGCCGCAGACGCGGGGTCCGGCACGCGCATCTGCCGCGTTGTCGTCGGTTGCCGATGCTCCGCATCGCCGCCCTCCTCCGCCTTGCAACCGCACGCACCAGACCCCGCTCACCGGCGATTTCCAGAAACCGTCAGTTTCCTGCGACCTGATCCAAACGACAGGCCCTAGTAGTGCTTCGTTAGGTTCTGGGCTGTCTGTGGCTTCTTCGGGGGTTGGGCAGGGGGCGTCCGCAGGTGGTGCAGGTACCGGTCCAGCACCTGAGCAGGTCCTGAAGAATGTCGAGGACCTGGTAGAGGGTCAGGCCGGTGTGCGGACTTTTGGGTCGAGCCGCCTGAGGGTGAGGAAGGCCTGGGCGGCGGTGACGAGGGTGACGTGGTGGTGCCAGCCGCGCCAGGTGCGGCCCTCGAAGTGGTCCAGTCCCAGGCCATGCTTGAGCTCGCGGTAATCGTGCTCGATCCGCCAGCGCATCTTCGCCCACCGCACCAGGTCAGCGGCCGGTGTGGTGGCGGGCAGATTCGATATCCAGTAGTCCGTCGGAGTGTCCTGGCCCTCCGGCCATTCAACGAGGAGTGTCTGGACGGGCAGGACACCGTCCCACTGGTTGCGGCCGCCGCCCGCCGCCTGGGCTGCGGCGAGGGACTGCTTGCCCGCGGGCCGCACGCTCAGCACCGCGAACCGTGAGGTCATCGCGCCTTTGCTGCCCTGCCTCCAGGTCACCTCGGTGAACCGCTCCGCACCCGCCTCCGCTGCGAGGACGCAGACGGCTCGTGGTGGGGTGCGATAGCGGGCAAGGGTGGGCGGCCCGAGCCCACCGTAAGCAGGCTGGTGCGGCTCGGTATTCTCCGGGTGAGCGACTTCCTTCCCGTTCAGGGCCAGAACATAGGACAGCCCTCGCTCCTCAAGGCCGAGCCGGAAGGGGGTGCTGACGCCGTATCCGGCGTCGGCGACCACGACCGGCGCCTTCAACCGCCAGTCGGCGAGCGTGTCCAGCAGGCCGAGCG
The DNA here is from genome assembly GCF_050937045.1 of Streptomyces sp. CA-179760. Lineage (NCBI taxonomy): Bacteria > Bacillati > Actinomycetota > Actinomycetes > Kitasatosporales > Streptomycetaceae > Streptomyces > Streptomyces sp. CA-179760. Next base: position 3,027,726 of record NZ_JBNJLZ010000001.1, on the reverse strand, counting down.
CGAGACGCCACTTCTCCTGGTGCACCACGTCGTCGGGGACTCCTGCTCTGCGGCATCGGTCCGGCTCATCCGTCCACTCACGCGGCAGATACAACTGCCACTGCAACGGGCACGAGGCGGTGTCGGTGGCGGCATGGACACTGACCGCGACCTGGCAGTTCGCCCGTTTGCCGAGTGCTCCGCAGTACTGGCGGGCCACTCCGGCCGACGCCTTGCCGCACTTGGGGAACGACACGTCGTCGATCACCCACACCTCAGGTGTGATCACCTCGGACAGCCGCTCGGCGATCCGCTGCCTGACCGGCAGCGGATCCCACGGCGACTGGTTCACGAACTGCTGCAGGGCCTGCATGTTCCCGTCCGGCAGACGCTCGGCCATCGGCTGGACCGACTTGCGCCGGCCATCGAGCATCAGGCCCCGCAGATAACACTCGCCCCACCGCCGCTGATCCCGCCGCGGCAACGACCCGAACACATCGGCAACGAACTCCGCCAACTCACCCCGGAGCCGTTCCACCTCCCCCAACCTCACCCCGGGAAGCTGCCCACAATCAACCGAGATCACTCAACGTAACGAAGCGCTACTAGCGGCCCAGGCCCGGAGTCAGGCGGCCGCCCGCTCCACCACGTCCGCCACCACACAGCTCACGTTGTCCGGGCCGCCGGCCGTGTTCGCCGCTCCGACCAGGGCCTTGACCGTTTCGTCCGGGCTGGTCCGCGAGGTGAGCAGATCGTGCACGCGGTCCTCGGGGACGACACTCGACAGGCCGTCGGAACAGAGGAGATAGCGGTCGCCCGGGTGGGCGTCGTGCAGGCGGAGGTCCGGGATCACCGCTGCCCCGCCGCCCGTCAGGGCCTTCAGGAGGAGGGCGCGCTGCGGGTGGGAGACGGCCTCCTCGGCGGTCAGACGTCCCTCGTCGATCATCGACTGGACGATCGTGTGGTCGTGGGTGATGAGGAACAGTTCGCCGTCGCGCAGCAGATAGGCGCGGGAGTCGCCGACGTGCATCAGGGCCAGCCGCGAGCCCGTCCACAGCAGGGCGGTCAGGGTCGTGCCGATGTCGGCGGCACCGCCGGCCACGTCCTGGACGGCCTGGGCCGCGCCCCGCACCGCGTCCTCCAGGAGGTTGAGGACCCCGCCGGCCGCGATCTCCTCCGTGTCCAGGAAACGCAGTGCCTCCACGGCGGCACTGCTCGCGGGCGCGCCCGCCGGGCCGAAGCCGTCGGCGACGGCGAGCAGCCGGGTGCCCGCGTACGCGGTGTCCTGGTTGGCGGGGCGGACGCGTCCGGTGTCCGAGCGGGCGGAGTAACGCAGTTCCAGCATGGCGGTGTCCTTCATGGCGGTGTCCTTTCCTGGCTCTTGCGAGTCCGTCGTCAGGTGATCGACCAGGAATGCGGCGAGGTCCCGCCGTACCGCCGTCTCCACCTCGACCCGCGCCCAGTAGGCGCGGATCTCCCGGGCGGCGGCCGTCGAGTCGCGGTCGTGCAGGCGGCACACCCGGCGGATCTCGGCCAGCGGCATGCCCAGCCGCCGCAGCCACGCCACCAGCCGGGCCTGCTCCAGCTGGGCCACCGCGTAGTACCGGTATCCCGTGTCCGGGTCCACCCGGGCGGGCCGCAGCAGGTCCAGCTCGTCGTACAGGCGCAGTGCCTTCGGTGAGAGCCGGCAGGCCTTCGCGAAGGAGCCGATCGTCAGCATGTCCATGCGTCCCCCCGCGGTTCCGCGCTCCTCGCGCTCATCCGTTCCGCCACCGATGCTGGGGCTTCCCCAAAGGTGAAGGTCAAACAGGGTGTCGCGGTTCCGGAAGGGATTGTTAGCCTGCGGCGGACATCGGTTCGATCGTCCGTACGAGAATGGAGTCGCCGTGGCCGGGATCCCGCGCATCGCGCTCGTCACCTACGACCCCGGCGGCGAGGTGAGCAAGGACCGGGACCTGCCGGTGCTGGCCGACGCGCTGCGGGAGGCCGGGACCGAGACGGCCGTCGTCCACTGGGACGACCCCGAAGTGGACTGGGCCGGGTTCGACCTCGCCGTCATACGGTCCACCTGGGACTACAGCTGGCGGGCCGAGGAGTTCACGGCGTGGGCCGAGCGGTGCGGGAAGGCGACACGGCTCGCCAACCCGGTGGACGTCGTGCGGTGGAACGCCGACAAGAGGTACCTGGGCCGGCTCGCGGAGGCCGGGGTGCCGGCCGTGCCCACCCGCTACTTCGCGCCCGGCGACCCCGTCGACCTGCCCGACGACCACGAGTACGTCGTGAAGCCCACCTCCGGAGCCGGCGCCCGGTACGCCGCCCGCTACCGGGCCGGAGAGCGGGACGCCGCCCTGCGCCAGGTCGAGCGGATGCACGCCGAGGGCTTCACCGTCATGCTCCAGCCCTATCTGACCGGCATCGACACACACGGCGAGCGGGCCCTGCAGTTCTACGGCGGACGTCTGCTGCACGCCAGCCGCAAGGGCGCCGTCCTCGCGCCGGACACCCCGTACGACGCCGACAAGATCGCCCACCCGGATCTTCAGCCCTGGGAGCCGACCCCCGCCGAACTGGCCGTCGCCGAGCGGGCCCTGGCCGCCGTGCCCCTGCCCGGTGACCAGGAGCTGCTGTACGCCCGCGTGGACCTCGTCAACGGGCCGGACGGGGAGCCGTGCGTGATGGAGCTGGAGCTGATCGAGCCCAATCTGTTCCTGTGGCTGCACCCGGATTCCGTGCCGGTGGTGGTGCGGGCGGTGCTGGCCGCCGCGGGCTCTCACACCGGCTGACGCGCCGCCCCTGGCCCGGGTGCGGTCACCGCGGTGCGCAGCAGTGCCGCTCCCAGCGGCGTGAGGGTGTGCAGGACACGGGGCCGCGGGGTGGCGAGGACGGCCTCCAGACCCGCGTCGAGTCCCTCCGTCGCCTCGGGCGGGGTGAGGAAGTCGGGGAAGCAGGCGGCGCGTGGACCGACGCCGGCCTGATCGTGGACGGCGACTGGGGCACCGCCACCACCAAGGCCCTTCAGAACGCCCTCAACCAAGGGAGGTTTTGACCGCTTACGCCCCTGGGTGAGGCTTTTGGTGTAGTGGTAGGGCCATGCCCTCCGAGCGACGGCCTTCCCAGCGACGGTCCTGGACACCGCTGCTGGCGGTGTGCGCCGGGTACTTCATGGTGATCCTGGACGTGACGGTCATCAACGTCGCCGTGCCGGTGATCGGGCGGGAGCTGTCGGCCTCGCTGACCGGCATCCAGTGGATCACCGACGGGTACACCCTGGTCCTCGCCGGGTTCCTGCTGACGGGCGGCGCGCTGGGGGACCGGCTGGGCAACCGGCGGGTGTTCTGCACGGGCGTGGCGGTGTTCACCGTGTCCTCGGCCGCGTGCGCGCTGGCGCCGAGCGCCCCGTTCCTGGTGGTGGCCCGGCTGGTGGAGGGGCTCGGGGCGGCGCTGATCGTGCCCGGGTCCCTGGCGCTGCTCCAGCAGGCCTATCCGGAGAAGGCCGTACGCGCGCGGGCCTTCGGGCTGTGGGGGTCGATGGCGGGCATCGCCGCTTCCGCCGGGCCGCTGCTGGGCGGGCTGCTCGTCTCCACGGCGGGCTGGCGCTGGGTGTTCCTCATCAACCTGCCGGTCGGCGCGGCCTGCCTGGCGCTGACACTGCGGCACGTCGGCCGCTCGCCCCGGCGCGCCGACCGGCCCCTGGACTGGCCGGCGCAGGTCGCGGTCGTCTCGGCGGTGGCCCTGCTGACGGCGGCGCTCAACGAGGCCGGACGGCGCGGCTGGTCCGACCCGGCCGTGCTCGCCGGTCTTGGCCTGGCCGTACTGGCCGCCTCGGCCTTCGCGCTGCGGGAGCGGCTGGCCCGCTCCCCGGTGCTGCCGCTGGGCCTGCTGCGCTCCCGCGCCATGAGCGGCGGAGCCGTCATCGGACTGCTGTTCAACTTCGGCTTCTACGGCATGGTGTTCACCGCCAGCCTGGACTTTCAGCACCAGCGCGGCTACAGCGCCCTCGGCACCGGGCTCGCGCTGTTCCCGGCGGTGGCGATGACCATGTTCGCCTCCGTCCTGTCGGGCCGGCTGAGCCGCCGCACCGGGGACCGTCCGCTGGTGGTCTCGGGCATGCTCCTGGCCGCACTCGGGCTGGCCGGCTGGGCCGCGGCGGGCGCCGATCCCGCCTACGTGCTGCTGGTGCTCCCCATGATGGCCGCCGGGTTCGGTACGTCCTTCGCCCTCACCGGTTCGACCGCCACCGTGATGGGTGCCGCCCCCGAGGCGTACTCGGGGGCCGCCTCCGCCCTGTTCAACACCACCCGTCAGGTCGGCAGCGCCGCCGGCGTGGCACTCGGCGGCAGCCTGCTCGCCTCGGCCGGCGACTACGGCACCGGGATCCGCACCAGCATGTTCATCGGCGCGCTGGCCTGTCTGGCCGCCGCGGCCCTCGCCTGGCGGTGCGTTCCCGCGAAGGGCGCCGCCCCGGGGCCGGAGCCCTCTCAGTCCTGACGGCCGGTGACAGCCAGTCGCTGCAACAGCCCCCACGTGAACTCCGCGACGACCTCCCACCGCGCCCCCGCCGCGTCGGGCGCCTGGAACGCCAGCCCCCACCGGGTCGGCGCCGAACCCTCCAGGGGGCGGGCCGGGGCGAAGGCGCGGGCCGCCTCGTCCACCGTGCAGGACCAGGGGGCGAGATCGTCGAGGGTGCGCAGCTCGGGGCCCTCGGCGCCCGGCGCGCGGACCAGCCATTCGTTCCACACGGCGCCGTTCGGGGCGGTGAGGACCTCGAAGCGCAGATCGGGCCAGAGAGGGACGGGCCAGAGCCACGCCTCGCAGTCGAGGTCTCCGATGCGGCGGGGCGTACGGGACTCCGGCTCGCCGAGGACGGAGCGATAGCGGGACAAGGCCGGGCGCGGGGAGCGGATCATCGCCTGCCAGCGCTTGTTCGCCTCGCGCATGTCCGCGAGGGAGACCCCCAGCTCGTGCCGGGCGTCCTCCACCGGGCCGGGATTGTGGTCGGCCATGCGGCGCAGCAGCACCAGCTGGAAATCGAGCGGCGTGAAGGGTCTAGCGGGGCGCTTCGCGGAGGGCATGGGAACCATCGTCGCCCACCGGGGCCGTGCCGGGGCGGCGGCCGTCGGGCAGGAACAGCACCGAGTTGACGTAGCGCGGGCCCCGGAGGAGGGGCGAGGGCAGGACGCGGCGGAGCAGGCCGTGGGAGACGACGTAGGAGGCGTCGGCCTGGTGGTCCTCCAACGGGAACTCAGCCAGGGGCACCCATGTCTCGCCCGGCAGCACCCAGCCGTCGTAGCCCAGCAGGGCCAGATAGGTCACCACCGGGGCGATCGGCTGGATGCGGGACTCCAGCTCCACGAACAGGGCAGGGCGGTCGCGGGCCAGCAGACCCGTCGCCCCGCGCAGGACCGCCGGCTCGTTGCCGTCCACGTCGATCTTGATGAAGCCGACGTCGCGCAGCCCCAGCTCGTCCAGCGTGACGCAGGGGACGTCCAGAGCCCGGCCGTGGATGTCACGGCGGACCAGCGAGGACACGCCCCGGTCGCCCGCGTCGTCCGACGGCAGCCACAGGCGGGCGAGGCCCGGGCGGTCCGAGGCCGCCGCGCGGATCACCCGTACGTTCGACGGGACGGCGGCGGCCAGCAGCCGGGCCAGATGGGGCACCGGCTCGATCGTCACGACCTGCTCGGCGCGGCCGGCCAGCCGGTGCGTCCAGGGGCCGTACCAGCCGCCCACATCCACCGCCGTACGGCACCCGGGCGGGCACAGCTCGGCCAGCCGGGCCAGCTCCGGTTCGAACCGGGGATAGAGCGCCCGGGCCGTCGCGGCCACCAGACGGGTGGGCAGCAGGGGAGCGACACGGGCGGCCAGGCTGGTCACGGCGACATCCTCTTGAGGAGCTCCTCGTGCTCGTCGTCCGGCACCTGCTCCCCCGACGACGGCAGCAGCTGGGGAATGCCGTCGAGGATCGGATAGCGGCGGCGCAACCGCGGGTTGTAGAGCGCCTCCTCCTGCTCGGTCTCCTCGGCCAGCAGATGCAGCGGTCCCTTGTCGAGGGGGCACGCCAGGATCTTCAGCAGTGGGTCGTCGGGCTTCACGGTGATGCCAACTCCTTGGCTGGGGAGGACTCCTGGGGAGCGGAGTCGTGTTTGGGCATGGTCAGCAGTACGGCGACGGCCAGGATCGTGCCCGCCACCCGCAGCGCGAGCCGCAGCGGATCGTCCGGCAGCGCCTCGCCGAACGACAGCGTGCCGAGCACCGCCGTGAACAGGCAGGTCACGGTCGTGCACACCGGCACGATCAGCGAGGCCCGGCAGCGCTGCAGCGCCGCCTGCGACATCACGAGGCCGAACACACCGGTGAACAGCAGCAGATACGGATAGGGCGAGGCCAGCAGGTCCAGGACCGCGCCGCCGATCCCGCTGGTCGTCAGATGGCTCGACACGCCCTTGATGGCCAGCGAGCTGACTCCGTACAGCAGGCCCACGGCCACGCCGTACTCGACGCCGGTCGTCGGGCGCCGGTGCCGGTTGCGGGCGCGCCGCTCGGCGGAGCCGTACAGCCACACCCCGGCCGCCAGCGACGGCACGCACACCAGCAGGATCAGCGGATAGGGCGCCTCCTGGCTGACGGAGTCCGAGCCCTCGCGCAGCGACAGCACCACCATCAGCAGGGCGAGCAGGATCGCGCCCAGAGCGTACCGCTCCCGGCCGGTCGTCTCCTCGCCGAGCAGCCGGGCCGACAGCAGTACGAGCAGCACCAGGCCGGAGACGAAGATGCCCTGCGCTGCGGCGATCGGCAGCGTCCGGTACACGGCGAGCTGGGCGGCGAACCCGGCCGCGAGCGAGAGCGAACCGCCGATCCACAGGGGGCTGCCGAGCACCAGGCGCAGCAGCCGGGCGGGCCGGCGGATCGTCACTTCCGGCAGGGCGGCGAGCGCGCGTTTCTCCAGGACGAATCCGGTGCTGTACAGGACGTTCGCCAGCAGGGCCGCGGCCACTCCCCACCACATCGGCTACGTCCTCCTGGCGTGCAGCAGCAGGATCGACGCCAGCCTCGGCCGGGCGCAGGCGAGCCGGTCCAGCGGCCGCAGCGGGCGCGGTACGCCGTGGAAGGGAGCACCTTCGAGCCCTACGACCGTGAACCCGGACGCGGCGACGAACTCCCTCAGCGCCCGGGCGGTGTAGAGGCGCAGGTGCCCCACGACCTCCTTCCCCGGGCGGCCGTGGATGCCGCGCAGGCTGACCTCCGAGAAGACCGGCTGCACCCCGGCGAGCAGCAGGGCGCGGTTGTACCAGGCCGCCAGGTTCGGGGTGGACAGCATTAGATGGCCACCGGGCCGCAGGATCCTGCGGATCTCGTCGAGCGCGGCGTCCGGATCGACGAGGTGCTCGATCACCTCGCTGAACAGCACCGCGTCGGCCGACTCGGAGGCGAACGGCAGCCCGCCGCCGGTGAGTTCACCGCGGACCGCGTACGGAATGCGGGCACGGGCGCGTCTGAGGGCGTCCTGGGACCAGTCGACGCCGATGACGCGGTGGCCGGGCAGCAGGGGCGCGGCGGTGGCCGCGGCGGTGCCGTCGCCGCAGCCGACGTCGAGGACCGTGCGAGGGTGGTCGGCGGCCGGGCCGAGTGCCCGGGCCAGCATGCGGGCCTGGCGGAGGCTGCGGGGGGTGCCGGAGGCGACTGGGACGGCGGGGTTCTCGTAGAAGTCGCGCAGGTCGCGGGGCGGGCGCCGTCGGCTGGTGGTCGTTGCCGGTGTTGTCATGGGGCGACCTCCGTGGTGTGCAGATAGTGCTCGAAGAGGTCGCGGAGATGGGCGCCGTCGCCGTGGCCGAGCAGGGACCGGGACCAGCGCAGGGCCAGGTGGAGACGGCCGGCGGTGGAGGCGGTGGTGACGGTCAGGCCGCGCGGCATCCGGGCCGGGGCCGAGAACCAGACCGCGTGCGCGCGGCCCGCCTCCTCGCCGAAGTCCAGCGGGTACGGGATACGGCCGATGTTGCTGAGCAGGGTCGTCGACGTCCAGGGGGCGGCGGCCCTGCGCAGGCCGCGGGTGAGGGCGGCGCGGGCGGCGACGGGGGCCCAGGGGGAGGTGAGGAGTGCGGCCCCGTGGCCCAGTTGGGGGCGGGGCAGGGACTTCAGCGCACGGGTTCGCTCCGCGGTGCGGCGGAGCAGGGTGGGCATCTCGGCCTTCAACTCCACCGGCGCGAAGGGTACTTCGACCAGGCGGGTGCCGTTGCCGATCGGCATCGTGGTGTCCCGGGGCGGTCGTCCACCGGCATGGTGATGCGCAGGGGGCGGGGGCGGGCGCCGTGTTCCCGGTTCCAGTGGGCGATGGTCAGGGCCGTGGTGACCATGAGCTGGTCGTTGACGGTGTAGGGGGAGCCCTTGGGGCGGTGCGGGAGGGGGAGTTCGGTGACGAGCATGCCGTTGCCGGGGGAGGGGTCGGGCGTGCCGTGCGCCACTCGCGCGGGGGGTGACCAGGTGGTGGGGGTGTCCGGGGCCTGTTGAGGTGGTGCCGCGGGGCGGGTCGGGGGTGCGGCGGGGTTGTTGTCCCTGCCGCCGTAGAGCTCCGCGGCGGTGGCCAGGACGCGGAGGCAGGCCGGCCCGTCGAGGGCGGTGTGGTTGATGGTGAGGAAGAGAACCGATCCCACTGCCTCGAGCCGTATCGGCGGCGACATCGACAGGGGCGGTGCCTCTGCGAGCGCCCTCGTCCTGGCGTCCTGCAACGCCCGCGGGCCCGGCGGGATGAAGGTCACCACCTCCGTGTCCGGCTCGCGCGTCAGCTCCCACTCGTAGCGGCGGCGGAACCACGGACCTCCTGCCTCCCGCATCAGGATCCGGGGATGCCGGTGCAGGGCCTCCGTGAAGGCCTTGCGCAGGCGGGGTTCGTCGAGGGGGCCGGGGAGGTGGACCTCGATGTGGACCGTTTCCGGCTCCTGCTCCTGGAGGCAGTGCCGGGACACCTCGTCCACCACCGGGAACGGGATGCGTACCGGTGCCGTCATGCGGGTTCGTCCTCCCCGGGTTCGCGCAGGCTCACGAGTCCCGCGAACAGGCCGATCAACGCCAGCAGTTGGGCCACATGCCCGAACGCACCCGTATCCGACCCCACCGGCTCCCCGGCACCGGTCGCGGCCGCGATCCCCGCCCCCGCCAGCGCCACGAACGCGATCGGCACCAGCAGGGCGTGCCGTCGCGAGGCCAGCAGTGCCAGGGCCGGGACCAGCAGCGCGAACCAGCCCGCGATCACCACACCCACCAGCGTCAGCGCCACCGTGCCGAGCCACAGCCCGGGCAGCGGCGGGACCGGCTGAGGCGCGTCGGGGTTGGGGGCGCGGCGGCGCCACAGGGCGAGGCCCAGCAGGACCGCGATGCCGGCGCCGCTGCCGATCAGTCCGGCGTCGTAGGTGGTGGCCGGTTCGTACGACAGCTTGACCGCGCCGCCCGCCCCGGCAGGGACGCGCCAGCCCTGCTGCCAGCCGTCCAGCCGCACCGGCGTCAGCTCCTTGCCGTCCAGGGTGGCCTTCCAGCCGTCGTTGAAGTTCTCGTACGTCGTCAGGTACGAGGCCGCGCCGGAGCCGACCGTCACCTCGCGCCGGTCGCCCAGCCAGTCCCGTATCTCCAGCTCACGCCCGGCCGCCGCGGCCTCGGGAATCGTCCCGCGGGTCAGGGCCACGTCCGTGAGGGCGAGCGGGCCCGCGTCACCGCCCTCCAGCCGGTGTTCGCCGGCGGGCAGCCGCACCTCCGCGTCGCCCCGGCCCTCCTGGCAGAGCGTCACCTCGACGCCCCGCCGCTCCACCAGATCCCGCACCGTCCCCTTGACGCTCGTCCGGTACAGCTCGCTGTCCAGCGCCACGTCCGGGCCCTTCCCGCACGGCAGGGAGAACTTCCGGGTGCCGTCCGGCTGCGGGGTGCGGTACTGGTCGAGGGACGGGACATACGCCTCCGTCAGGCCCACCGGGAGGCGCAGGTCCTCGTCGGCGACCGGGTTGTGCAGGGTCAGCGGGGCGGTCTCGGTGACGGTGATGTCGAGCCGGTCCGTGGTGATCGGCGGGAAGCGGACCCAGCCGTTCTCGTCGACGCCGGCGATCGTCGCGCCGTCGGGGGAGCTGATGTGCACCTCGGAGGCGCGGGTGGACAGGCCGCCCGCGGGGGCCAGGACGAGTTCGCCGACCGGCTGCTTGCCCTCCCAGCTCAGGTGGATCGTCGGCCGGTCGCCCGCGATCCACGCCGTCGTGAGGTCGCCGTCGGTGAGGTTGCGCGCCGTCAGGCCCGCTCCGAGGCTCGCCGTGGAGTCGGCGGTGGCGACGATCCTGGTCTGCTGCTCGGGCGCGACCTCGTAGAGCAGCCGGTCGAGTTCCTCGCCCGGGACCGGCACCGCGTTCGCCTTCACCTCGTACGTTCCGGCGGCCGGTGTCGTGAAGCGGCGGTGCAGTCCGGCCTCCGTGCCGGTCGCGGACAGGCCGGTCGGGTCGGCGGCGCGGTGCAGGGAGACCACGGTGGCGGCCGCGGTGGCGTTGTCCGCGTCGGCCGGCAGCTTCAGGAGCCGGGTCACCTGGATGTCCGGCAGATCGATCTCGGAGAAGCCCGCGCCCGTCAGACCGGCCCGGCGCTCCACCGAGTCCACGATCGTCAGCTTCATCCACCGGCTCGTGCCCTCGGGCGCCTTGATCCGCTGCGTCTTGCCGTTCGGCTGGAGGAAGCTCGTCCTCGAGCCCTTCTCGGTCTCCACCCGTACCTTCGTCGCCGCCGCCCGCACGCTCTCCTGCGGCAACGGCGTGACCTTGAAGGAGGACGGCATGTCGTAGGGGCCGGTGAAGCCGACGCGCAGCCACTGCCCGTCCGGGGTGTCCGGCGCGCCCTCAGCCCACGCGGTGTCCGGGTTGCCGTCGAAGGCGTTCACCGGGTCGTACTGCGGCAGGTGGAAGAGCCAGTTGCCGTACGAGGACGCCGTCACCGAGTCGGCGCCGCGCAGCTCGGCCACGGTCTGGTGGCCGGTTCCCTCGGCGGGCAGGATCTGGCGCGGCTTCTCGCCAGGGTCCTGCTGGGCGTCGGGCGCGTTGCGCTCGTCCCGCGTGTACGTGTACGACGTACCGGCGTTGACCAGGCCGAACCGGGTGTCGGCGCGCCGCATCCCGTCGCCCACCACCTGCACGGCGGGGGTGCCGAGCCCGGGATGGTTGTCTCCGGTCAGGACGGCCGCCCGTCCGCGCAGCCGGGACGCCAGCGGCAGCAGCGCCTCCGGGCCGCCGGACACCACGGCCGTGTCCGAGACCGGGGCCAGTCCCGCCTGCCCGGGCCGGAGCACGTCCGCGTCGGCCGGCCGGTAGATCTCCACCGCCCGCTGCCGTGCGTACAGCCCCTCGACCTGGAGCGGGGCGTCCTGCGCGATCCGCCCGCCGGTCATCACAGGACCGAGCCCCGTCACCCGCTCGTACCCGGACTGCTCCAGCGTCCGCTTCACCGTCGCGGTCGGCACCGCGCCGATCTGGTCGGGATCGAGATCGTTGCGTACGACGACGTAGTACAGCCCGGCCCGGCTCAAGTAGTCGGCGAGACCGGGGACTTCGCCTCCCGTCAGCAGCGCCTGCTCGACGGCGTCCATCGCGCGCCGGTTGCCGGGCGTACCGAACGGCACGTAGTCGCGCTGCGCCCAGCGCGACTCGGCGAGCACGTCGAGCGGCTGGTCGACGGGGGAGCCCCAGGTGTACATGCCGTGCGCGGTCGCCGGGACGACCAGGGCACGGGAGTCGGGGGAGTACTTCTCCAGCCAGTCGGCCGTGGCCTGCCAGTAGGTGGGCAGCTTCTGGAAGGAACCCGGGTTCAGGATCGAGCCGTTGAGATACGGCAGCAGCAGCCCCGGCAGGATCAGCACGGCCGCGACCAGCGGGGCGAGGCGCCGGCCGCGCACCTGGCGGGCCCCGCGCGGCTCGGCGGCCACACCCACCAGATGGACCAGGCCCAGCACGAGCGCCAGCGCCATCCCCGCCTGGAACTTGTAGATGTTCCTGAACGGCGACAGCCACCCGTCCAGCCAGCCCTGCACCACCCCGTGGAACGGCGCCCCGAACGCCCCGCCGTACCCGGCGAGCAGCACCAGCGCCGCCACCAGCACGGTCAGCACCAGCCAGCGCCGCTCGGGCACATCACGCCGGGCGAGTCCGGCGAGCCCGAGCCCGGCCGCCAGCGCCGAGCACACGATCACGACGACCGAGGAGGCCACGGCCCACCCCGCGGGCAGCCACGCCTCACCGAAGTGCAGATAGGCGACCCAGTTCCCGGCGCCGCGCAGCGCCTCGGTCGCCGACATGGTGTCCGTGGTCGTCTGCGAAGTCTCTATATAGGGGAGGAAGTTCTCGCCGTAGACCCCGAGCAGCAGCAGCGGCACCCACCACCAGGCCGTCACGACGATCACGGCCGGGGCCCACCAGGCGATCAGCTTGCGCTGCCGGGGCCCGGGCGGCCGGGACAGCAGATAGAGCCCGACCGGCAGCAGCGAGGCCAGGGTCGCCGAGGCGTTCACCCCGCCCATGAACGGCACGAGCAGCGCCGACCGCAGCGCGGCGACCCGGGCGGCGTACCGCTCGTTCGTCAGCGGCAGCAGCACCCACGGCAGGAACGCGCCGGGCAGCGCGGCGGCCGACGTCGACCCGATGACGGTCGTGAACACCGGCCACAGCGCGTACGCCACGGCCCCCAGCAGCCGCGAGGTGCCATTGCCCACCCGCAGCCGCTCGGCCAGCCGCAACGCACCCCAGAAGGCGACGGACACGATCAGCGACAGCCACAGCCGCTCCGCCAGCCACACCGGCAGCCGTACGAGGTCGCACAGCCAGTAGAACGGCAGCATCGGCCAGAGATAGCCGACGTACTGGTCCTGGATCCCGCCGAACCCGGCCCGGTCGTGCCACAACTGGCCCAGATCGGCGAGGAACTGCCCCGGATCGACGGTGACGCCCAGCTTGGTGTCGAAGGTCTGCCGTCCGGGCTGCACGGCGAGGTACAACACGAACACCACGGCCCAGAAACCCAGCAGCCAGCGCCGCGACCGCGGGCCCTCGGGGGACCTGCCGCGGTCGCGGTGGTGGGAACGGCTGCCGGGGGAGGAGCCTGGACCGTGGTTGTCATGAAGGGCACCGCCGCAGGATGAGGAGGAGGTTCCAGGTGGCGAACTCGCGGATGCCGGGCGCCTTGACGACGGTCTCCGCGAGGAAGGGCCAGTAGCGGGAGCGCGCCGAGACGACCGTGACGTCGTCGCGGGCACGCACCTGCCGCAGGGTGGAGCCGATGTGCACCGCGAACAGGTTCTCGCCGAGCGTGTGCTTGGCGGGCCGGCCGGTCCGCCGCAGATAGCGGGCCCGGGCCCGCTCGGCACCGAGGTAGTGCCACGGGGCCCACTCGTGTCCGCCCCACGGCGACAGCCAGTTGGTGAACGACACATAGATCAGCCCGCCCGGGCGCGTCACCCGGGCCAGTTCACTGAGGAAGGTCTCCGGGTCGGCCACGTGCTCCAGCACGTTGGAGGAGAAGGTGACGTCCGCGATGCCGTCCCGCAGGGGCAGCAGATACCCGTCGGCGACCACCGCACTGTCGGGCGGCTTCTCACCCAGCTCGGCCATGTCCGGCTCGAACAGATAGGCCTGGGCACTGCGACGCCGGAACTCCTCGGTGAAGTAGCCGCTGCCGCCACCGATGTCCAGGACGGTACGCCCGGCGACGGGCCCGTCGTAGGCCTCGACCTGATCGACGGCGTCACGGGCGAGCAATGAGTAGCAGGCCTCGGGGTCGTCCTGTTCGTGGAGGAAGGCACGGAACAGGGCGAGAGATCTTCGAAGCGAGGGGTCTTTCACGGCCCCCAGCCCCTCACCGCCTCCGCGGCCACCACCTGGAACTGCCGAACCGTACGGTCCCACCGATACGAAGCGGCCCGCTCCCGCGCGGCCTTCCCCATCGACTCCCGTTCCCGCCCGGCCAGGGCCAGCGCACACCACGCCGCGGCGAACGACGACTCGCCCCGCGCGAGGACCCCGGTCTCACCATCGACCACGGAGTCCTTGAGCCCGGGCACATCGAAGGCCACACTCGGCGTCTCCCGCGTCGCGGCCTCCGTCACGACCAGCCCCATCCCTCCACGGCGGAGGGATGCAGCAGCAACCAGGCCGCACACAGCAGCCGGTGCTTCTCGGCCTCGGAGACATACCCGGTGAACTCCACACCGGGCCCGGCCAGCCGCTCCAGCCGTTCACGCTCCGGCCCGTCCCCGACGATCACCAACCGCCCGCCGGTCACCGGCCGCACCCGCTCCCACAACCGCAGCAGCAGATCGATGCGCTTGTACTCGACGAGCCGCCCTACGGCGACGAACAACGGCTCCGCCGAGCGCTCGGCTCGCGGCCCCGGCTCCTCGACCCCGTTGTGCACGACCCGGATCCGGTCCCGCTCGACCCCGATCGCCCGCAGCGCGTGGGCCGTCGAGGAGGACACGGCGACCATCAGGCTGCCCTGCCGCGCGCCGGTCAGCGCCCAGTGTTCGAGTCTTCGGCCGATCCGCGCCGCCGGGGCCAGCGGCCCGCCGAAGCGCATCTTCCACAGATCCGTATGGACGTGGTTGACCAGACACAGCGTGGGACCGCGATGCCACAGCGGCGCCAGATACGGCATGCCGTTGCACACCTCGACCAGCAGATCGCAGTCGCCGATCTGGCGGGCGAAGGCGGAACGGGCCCGCAGATAGTGCCCGTACGGGCCGCCCGCCGACACGACCCGGTAGTCACGGAAGGCAGCGGGGCCTCCGCACAGCAGGGTCACCTGGTGACCCAGCCGGGTCAGCCCGTCGGCGAGCTTGTCGACCAGCAGCTCGGAGCCGCCGGCGGAGGGGTTGTCCAGATCACGATGGGCGAGGAACACGATCCGGCGCGGATGTGGGGGGAGCGCCGGAAGGGCCCGCTGCGCGCTGTTGGAGGTGGCGCGGTGGGGGTCCCCCGCTCGAGCGAAGTCGAGAGTGGGGGAGGGGACGGTACGTGCTGGGGCATGGGTGCTCCAACTCGTCTCGGGGTGCGGAACTCAACGTGGGAAAACGTGGGGGGTTCGTTCCGAACGGGAGTCTGGAAGGGGAGTCTTGAAGAGGTCGGCCTGTGGGGGGCCTGAGCTCTTCCTGGGAGGGGAGTGTGGACGGGATGTGCTCGGGTGGGGTTGGACAGTTTTCGCCCGGACGTTCGCCAGGGCTACTCACCGGCGTGACAATTTCGGGCTTTGTTGGAGCTGACGTCACATCACATCGTGAGGGTGGGCTGGGGCATGTCCGGCTTTTCGGACGGAACAGGCTGCTCCGGCTCCTTCCGCCCACGCGCCACGAGAACACCACCCACCACCGCGAGCACAAAACCGGTCACCGCCGCCCCGATCGGCAACGTCACGCCCACCAGTCGCAGTTGGCCGCTGTCCCGCTTCGCCTGCCGCACCGCTTCCTTCTGCGTCGCGGTCGTGAACGAGACCTTCCGGCTGTCCAGCAGCACCGCGGCGTCCTTCTTCCCGCCCGGCGCCCGCAGGGTCCGCTTCGGGCCGGTCTGCGCGTAGATCACGCGACCCGTCGCCTGGTCCACGACCAGCTCGAACCCGTGGTTGGAGTACCACTCCTCGGCGAGCACCTGCGGCCGGCCCGGCTGGTCGACGATGCTGCCGGGCACCATCCGGGTGCCGGTCCTGGTCGGCGGCACCGAGCCGGTGAACTTGTAGCCCGTGTAGCCCTGGACCTTCGCGGTGCCCCGGTAGCGCAGCACGACCGTGTCGCCGAGGGTGTTGTCCCACCACTGGTACGAGCGTTTCTGCACGTCGAAGGGGAACTTCAGATAGGCCTCGCCCTCGATGTACGGCTTCTCCCCGCAGCAGTGCACCGGCCGGGTCGTCTCGCGGTCCATCACCCAGCGGTGCGGCGTGAAGTCCAGCGCGTCGTGCGGATCGGCGGCCGGCAGCGACTTGTCCGTGTCGACGGTGGTGATCACGTCCCAGACGGCGTTGCCGCTGCGTTCGCTGTCCTCGACATTGCCCCGGACCCGCTGTGTCACGGTGATCTTCCGGCCGGAAACCGTCTCGATCCGGTCAGTGTCGAAGACGCTGCCCCGGCCGGTGTAGACGGCGGTCGTGTCGATGTCGATCGGATTCACCGCGGCACGCGGTTGCACATACCAGGCGAGCAGGGGCGCCAGCACCAGCAGGAACGTGCCGAGACCCAGCAGGACCAGGGAAAACGGAGAGGTTGTACGGCGCATCCGGGCACTCCAGTGGCTTGGGACGGCTCGACGTACGAGGAGACCGGCACGGCGGCGAAGCGCGCGCATGCGGTTGGGCCGGGAACCGTAGGCGGCTCTTGACGGGGTGTCAATGCTTGTCGAGACTGGGCGCGACAGGCAGGGACGGGACGCCAAGGTGGGGCGACCTCCGGACGAACGCCGGACGAATCCGGACAGAGAGGCTGACCCTGCGATGTCCAGACTGCTCGCTGCCGCGCTGACTGTCGCGCTCGCCGCCGCCCTTGCCGTGGGCGCCGCGCTGGGCGTGGTCGCGCTGCTCCAGACCACACCCGACCAGCCGAACACCCCCCTGATCACGTACGAGCGAGCGGGCCAGGGGAGTTGACGGTGACGGCCGCCCGCACCGGAACCCTCACCACACGCTCGGCCTGGCACGACGTACCGCGCTTCCAGGTGCGCCGGTTCGCGGCGATCGCCATGGCCGAGGCGCCCGAGCTCGCCGAGGAGATCCTCCGCGAGATACAGCGCGAGTACCCCCATCTGCCGTTCGTCGTGGACGACTCCGGCGAGCCCATGGCCCTGGTCGGCATCCGCCGTGCCATCGAGGTCTTCGTGCAGCACCTGGAACACTCCGAGGGCCGGCCCACCGTCCCGCCGGGTGTCTTCCAGGACTTCGGCCGCGGCGAGGGCCTGAACGGCCGCTCCCTCGACTCCCTCCAGGCCATCTACCGCATGGGCGTACGCCTGGCCTGGCGCCGCTTCGCCGACATCGGCCAGCGCGTGGAGATCCCGCCCCCGGCGATGTACGAACTCGTCGACGCGGGCTACGAGTACCTGGACGGCCTCGTCGACCAGTCCGTACGCGGCTATGCCGAGGCGGCGGCCCGCCAGGCCGGTGAACGCCTGCGCCTGCAGCGGCGATTGATGGAACTGCTCCTCGCCGAACACCACCGCGGCGACCCCTCCGAGGCCCTCACCGAACGGGCCGCCCGGATCGGCTGGCCCCTGCCGGCCAAGGTCGCCGTGGGTGTCCTGCTGCGTCCCGCCCGGGAGGCCATGGCGCCCGCGGTCGGCCAGAGCGTGCTGCTCGACATGGAGTACGAGCAGCCCCGCATGGTCGTGCCCGACCCGGACGCGGCGGGCCGCCCCGAACTCCTGCACCGGTCCCTGGCCGGCTGGTCGGGCGCGATCGGCCCACCGGTCCCGCTCGCCGAAGCGGCGAAGTCCCTGCGCTGGGCGGAGGCGGCGGTCCGCCTGATGGAACGGAACCTCCTCCCCGCCGGCGAGGTCCTCTACTGCACCGAGCACACCGAGGCGCTGGTCCTCCTCCAGCCCGAGGAACTGATCGACGACCTGGCCCTCCGCTGCCTGGCGCCCCTGACCCACTGCGGCCCCACCCACGGCCGCCGCCTCGCGGAGACACTCCTGGCCTGGCTGGAGACCAGGGGCGGAGCCCCGGAGGTCGCGACCCGCCTCGGCGTCCACCCCCAGACGGTCCGCTACCGCCTGCGCCAGATCCGCGAACTCTGGGGCGACGAGATCGACGACCCCGACCGCCGCTTCGAACTGGAACTGGTGCTGCGGGCGCAGCGGCTGCGGGGGGAGCTGGGGGCGATGCGCGGGCGGCGGTGACCACCGCCATCAGCTGTCACACCGAGGCCCGCTCCCTCGCCGCCGCACGCCCGGAGGCCGGGGCGTCCAGGTGGACCACCACCGACGAATAGAACCGCTGCACGGCGTCGTCGACACTGCGGATGAAGCCGGACTCGGCGCTGCCCCGCCCGCTGCCCATGCCCTTGAAGAGGGACAGGCGGAAGCCGGTGATCTGGGTGGAGCCGTCCTTCGGGAGCAGATCCGCCGGCTCTGGACGCAGCCGCTCAAGCGTGCCCCGCGGGCCGCCCGCCTCGCCCTCCACCAGCGTCTCGACATGCAGGTCCGCCGGTGCCTCGGCGAGCTGCCGGACCAGACGCTTGGCCCAGGTGAGGGGATAGCCCTGCTCGGGTGCCGGGATCTCCACGGACGTGCGCAGTTTCGCGGTACGCAGATCAGCGCTGAGGGTGAGCAGGCCGGGTGCCCCCTCGACCCGCAGTTCCGCCTGGAGTCTGCCCTCCAGACAGAGTTGGTCGGCGAGGCGGGCGCGGCGGGCCCCGGGATCGGTGCCGCGCCGGGTGCGCTGGGCGGGCAGTACCTTCTGCCCGAGTTCGCCGCCGAGCCGCAGGCACACCTGACGGATGAGCCTCTCCCAGCTCTCCACCACCTCCAGGGCGTGCGGGTCGCCCTGACACAGGGTCTCGTCGCCGATCCCGTTGCGCACGGGCACCCATGCCGCGCCCATGTTCTGGAAGCCGTGGCAGCCGGAGTTCTCGTGCTGGAGGTAGTGCAGGAGGTCCTGGAGCAGCCAGGTGCGGGCCGCGTTGCCGACGCCCTCGTGACGGATCAGCATCTGTGCCTGGTGGGCCACTTCGGCCCAGGACAGGTGCCAGAGCGCCACCTGGTGCTTGCGCCGCCGGTCGATCTTCACGTCGACCAGCGGGCTGCCTTCCAGCGCGACGTCGTTCGACAGCGTGATCACGGCCTCGTAGCCCCGCCGGGCCGCGATGTCCATGTAGGCCTGCACCTGGTCGGACCTGAGGGGGTTGCCGTTGGTCTTGGTCTCGACGAGCGCCGTCCACAGCTTGCCGGCGCGCTCCACGCGGATCACTCCGTCGGGGCGCCGGGGCGTGTCACCGTGCGGCAGGGAGACCTCGGTGAAGGTCTCCATGCGGCCGGACGGCGCGCCGAAGGGAGCGGTGACCCGCCTGCCGAATCGGGGCACCTGGGTCATCACCGACAACAGCACCGAGGTGGCCCGCGTCTCCCGGTCCCGGTCGCTCTTGAGCGCCGACACCGGGAAGAGCCGGGCCTGCCTCCAGGACTCGTTCTCCGCCAGGCTCTTCGCGGGCGCCCGGGGCGGCGTGACCTTCTTCTTCGCGGTCCGGGGCCGGGCCGCCCGCTTCTTCGGAGCGGCCTCCTCCTCCGCTTCGACCGGCCCTCGCGGTGCCGGGACGGCCTGCAGAGTTGCCGTCGGCCGGGCCTCGGGCACGATGACGGTGGCGGGATCCTCCTCGACCGCCGTCTTGGACGCCGTCCCGGCCTGCGCCTCGGTCTCCGCCTCGGCGGTCTCTGCTTCGTCGTCCTCGATATCGACGCCGAAGTCCGTCGCCAGCCCCGCCAGGCCGCTCTCGTAGCCCTGCCCGACGGCCCGGAACTTCCACTCCTCCGCTCTCCGGTACAGCTCGCCGAAGATGATCGCGCTTACCTCGCCGGCGTCCTCGATGACGAACCGCAGCAGGCTCTCGCCCCCCGCGTCGGCCAGGGTCACCTTCAGGTCGTCCAGTTCCCCGAAGCGGGCGCCTTCGTAGCGGCTCGCGGCCACGACGATCCGCTCCACATCGGCCGGGACCGCCGTCAGATCGAAGCTGATGCGGTCCTCGCTGCCGTCCCCCGTCGGCTCTTTGCCGAGGAGCTGCACACTGCCGTCGGCAGCCACCGGGTTGTTGTAGAAGTAGAAGTCGGCGTCGCTGCGCACCTTGCCGTCGGCGTCCAGCAGCAGGACGGACACATCGGCGTCGCCCTCCCCGGTCGGGCTGGACCAGCCCAGGCTGATGATCGCCGAACCGACGTTCTCGCTCAGGGCCGTTAAGGACAGGTTCGAGCCCTTGGTCATGTCACGCACAGAAATCCCCCACCTCTGCGACACATGTGACGTGCCGCACATACGGCACTTTAATGTGCACGCAACGCGCTCGTAGGGTGCTCGTGGGTTTCCGCCCGCCGGGCCTCTGCCTCATCTGCCCATTGCCCGGCCAAACCTCTATGGCTAGCCTGTGTTCGTCATGCCGATCGCCTGTTGATATCTCGAACACAGGCGCCTGAGACACATAGGGAGGGGCCGGTCGTGGGACGACTCGTACCAGCCGTGACCCGGGCTCTCGACATTCTCGAGCTCTTCCTCGACGGGGACGGGACGCTCTCCGCCCCCGACATCGTGCGCAAGCTGCAGCTGCCGCGTACCACCGTGCACGAGCTGGTGACCACGCTCGCCGCCCGGAAGTACATCGTCCAGGTGCCCGGCCAGCCGGGACGCTACCGGCTCGGCGTGCGGCCGTACCAGCTCGGCGCTCGTTACGCCGAGCAGCTCGACCTCGCCGCCGAGGGGCAGCTGGTCGCCCGGTCCGTCGCCGAGACCTGCGACGAGACGGTGCATGTGGCGATCCTCGAGGACACGGACGTCATCTACATCGCCAAGGTCGACTCCACGCACGCCGTGCGGATGGTGTCGGCGGCCGGCCGCCGGCTGCCCGCCCACTGCACCTCCGTCGGCAAGATGCTGCTGGCCTCCCTTCCCGATCAGGAGCTCGCCACGCGGATCCCCGACAACGCGGCGCTGGTCGCGATGACCCCCAACAGCATCACCGACCCGGCCGCCCTGCGCGAGGCCCTGGCCGAGATCCGTGAGCGGGGCCTCGCCGTGGAGAGCCGCGAGTCCAACCCGGACGTGAGCTGTGTGGCAGCGCCGGTCCGCGACCGCACGGGTCAGGTCGTCGCCGCCCTGTCGATCTCCGTTCCCATGATCCGCTGGAGCGAGGAGCGCCGCGCCGAGCTGGAGCAGCTCGCCGCGAAGGGTGCCGCCGAGCTGTCCGAGCACCTCGGCCACCGGAGTGTGGCATGACCGCGAAGCCGTACGAGGTCGCCGTACGGGCCGAGGCCGAGCTGGGCGAGGGCCCGACCTGGGACGCGGCGGCCGGCCGTCTGATCTGGATCGACATCCTCGGCTCCCAGGTGCACACCTACGACCCGTCCACCGGCCGCCGCACGGTCCGCCGCACCGAACAGCACGTGGGCGCGGTCAAGCCGCGCGCCGGCGGCGGACTGGTGCTGAACCTGCGCGACGGCATCGGCCTCCTGGACGGTGACGCCGACGGCGGCGGGTTCCGCTGGCTGCACCACGAGCCCGTGCCCGGCCGCCGTGCCAACGACGCCGCCGTGGCGCCCGACGGCACGCTCTGGGCCGGCACGATGCGCTACGACGAGGCACCGGGCGGCGGCTCGCTGTCCCGCGTCGCCGGTGACGGCACGGTCGACGTCGTCCTGGACGACGTGGCCGTCAGCAACGGCACGGGGTGGAGCCCCGACGGGCGGCTCCTGTACTACATCGACTCCCCGACCCGGCGGGTCGACGTCTTCGACTACGCGGACGGGCGCGTGTCCGGCCGCCGGACCCTCGCCGCGATCGAGGACGGCGCGGGCTTTCCCGACGGGCTGACCGTGGATGCCGACGGGTGCGTGTGGGTCGCCCTCTGGCAGGGCTCGGCGGTACGGCGGTACACACCCGACGGTGAGCTGGACCGGGTGATCGAGCTGCCGGTGCCGTTGGTGACGGCGTGCGCGTTCGGCGGGGCCGGGCTGAGCGACCTGTACATCACCACGGCCCGTACGGGGCTGAGCGAGCCGCCCGCGCTCGCGGGATCCCTGTTCGTGGTGCCCGCGGCGGGCAAGGGACTGGCACAGCCCGCGTTCGCCGGCTGACAGGGGACAGGGCGGGCGGCGGACGGAGCGGGACGAGGGCGGCCGGGTCCCCGAGACGACCGCACATGACCACGCCGACGGGGGGCGGACCGGACCGGAACGCCCCCGTCTCGGACCGGGACGCCCCCGTCTCAGCGTCCCGTCCGGTCCAGCCGCCGCAGGACCGCCCGCTCGTCCTCCGTCAGCGGCGCCCCCACCACCGCCGGCAGCGGCGGCCCGCTCAGCGTCGCCAGTACCGTCGAGGGCCGTAGCAGCCGCGTCGGCCCCGTCGTCATGCTCATCACGTCCCATACCGCCGACGCCGCTGTGTACGAGCCGGTCGCCGTGCGGATCATGCGGCGGGTGTAGGCGGTGACCAGACGGTCGGCGACTCCGGGCGAGCCCCCTCGCGTCCCGGGGTACCAGACGTCCTGGCTCACCGCCATCGTCCACGCGGCCTCCACCGGCCTGGCCACCCGCCGCTGCACACGCCGGGCGAGACCGGGCTCGCCGAGGCCGGACCGCCGCAGCTCGCGGTCCAGCTCCCCGGTGCCCAGCGCGGCCACCGACATGCCCTGTCCGTAGGCGGGGTTGAACGTGGCCAGCGCGTCACCGAGGACGACGAGGCGGTCGGGCCAGGAGCGGACCTTCTCCAGATACCGGCGGTGATTGCTGGTGCTGCGGCTGACATGGACCTCGGTGAGCGGCTCCGCGCCGGAGATCAGCCGGCCCACGATGGGGTCGGGCAGGTCCAGGGTGTACCGGAGGAACGCGTCCGGATCGGACGGCGGTTCGCCGCCGCCCCGCGTGCCGGCGAGGCTGACCATCCAGCGGTCGCCCTCGACCGGCAGCACCATGCCGCTGCGGCCGGGCCGCCCCTGATACGGGTCGGCCTGCACCATGGTCAGGGGGAAACACCCGGCCCCCTCGGGGGCGCGGTAGAGGCGGGTGGCGTTCACCAGGCCGGCGTCCACCGTCTTCTCGCGCACGTCGTCGACGCCCAGCCTCGCCAGCCAGGTCACGATCCGCGATCCGCGCCCGCTCGCGTCCACCACGAAGTCGGCGGCGAGGTCCTCCTCCCCGGCGGCGGTCGAGAGGCGGACCCCGGTCACCCGCTGCCGCGACCCTGTCAGCTCCAGCACCCGCGCCTTGCGGATCACCACCCCGGTGTTGTCCAGCACGGCGCCCCGCACCGCCCAGTCGAGCAGCGCCCGGGTGCAGGTCAGCATCCGTGGTCCGGGGTGACGCCAGCGCCGGAGCCAGCCCTCGGGCGTGAGGGCGACCATGCCCGAGCCGAGCGGTATCTCGTGCGCACCGGCGGCGAGCAGGTGCTTGCGCATGCTCACGCCCGGCACCAGGTCCTCCATGGGGGCCAGCCCGCCGGCCATGAGGAGATGCGCGTGACGGCCCTGCGGCAGGCCCTTGCGGTGCTCCGGCCCCTCGGGCAGGTCGTCCCGATCGAGTACGACCACCTCGTCCGCGACGGCGGACAGGGCCGCCGCGGCCAGCATGCCGGCCAGACCCGCGCCGATGACGACTGCTCTACGCGACATGCGACCCCTCGCACTCAGCCATGAAGGCTCCGTTGCCCTGCGGGCATTCCCCGATGTCCGGTCACCATCGCGCGCAGCGCACAACACCGGCCCGCCGGCACCGGTTTCGGGCCAGGCGGGCCTCGTCCCGGACGGCTCTCACCGTACCTTCACGTACCGTGCCCGCGGCCCTCCGTGCAGGTCCCGTCCGTGAATCGCGCCGGGCACGCCGGGCACGCCGGGCACGACGGGCACCGAGCGCGGCCGGGCGCGGCACCCGTGGCCGCCGTGGGCGACCCCGGGGACGTGATCAGCCGGTGAGCGACTTGCCGTCCGTGCGGTCACCGGCCAGGGCGCGGATCGCCCGGAGGTCCTCCGTGCGACGCAGGACCCGGGACACGGCGCCGATCTCGCGCAGCAGATCCGTGGTGTCACGGGCACCGGTGCCGTCGTCCTCCCGTGTCCGGGTCCTGGCGTCGACCGCGTCCAGGATCGCCGCGGTGGCCGCGAGTGCCTTCGCCAGGTCGGGCGGGTGGCCGAGGGCGAGGGCGGCGTCGTGGAACCGTTCGCGCCGGTCCTCGTCGATGTGCCGGGCGAGCGGCAGCAGCATGTCGCGGATGAACGTCTCCCGGCGGACCAGCCGCAGCTCCGGCGTCGCGCGCAGCAGGAACGGGACCCCTGTGCCGTTGACCGTCCTCATCAGCAGGTACAGCGGCCGCAGTTCGTGGTGGGCGAGCCGGACGTGCCAGCGGCCGTGCAGGTACTGCCCGGCGTGCGGGAGGATGAAGCCGACCGCGATGAGCACCGCGGACAGGCAGGCGAGCGGCGGTGCGACGGCCGTGCTGAGCCAGTCCAGGTCCCGCCCGGACCAACGGGCCACCACGGCACTGATCTTGGCGGCGTCGAAGAGCAACTGCGCCGCGTAGCCCACGCCGAGGAACTTCAGCCCCCAGCGCAGCAGCGAGTCGAGCCCGTCGGTGCGGACCCAGTTCCAGATCAGCCCGTTGGTGACCAGTGCGGCCACGGTGTGCGCGAGCAGGTAGAGCACGATGACTTCGCGCATGTACGGGGTGTTCGCGTAGTACGTGTCGAGATCCCGCAGCCGCTCCACCGGTACGTCCGCGAGGGCGAACAGCACCCACATCGCGACGATCACACCCGAGTAGACCGCCACGACCCCGCGCATCGCGCGCCGGGTGCGGTCCGAGCGGTCGGACAGGCCGTTGCGCCAGGAGATGATCAGCAGCAGGCAGAAGGCGCAGAACGCGGTGAGCAGCGAGTAGACCCACGGGCCGGAGAAGTTCGTCACTCCGGTGAGCCGGTTGACCCGGGCGATCGTCGAAGGCGCCACGAAGACGAACACCGCGCAGGCGAGCAGCAGCAGTCCGCCGACCGCGCGCAGCATCGGGTCCTTCCAGAGCCGGATGATGCTGGGCAGCTTGATGGCCAGGGCGGCGGCCAGGACCCCGCGGGGATCCACCAGAAGTTCGGATAGAACTGGTTGACGAACTCGGCCGGGGTCAGCGCCACCGTCGTCACGGCGCCGCACCTCCTCGCGGCCCCCGGTAGCCCAGCGACCGCTGCACGGGTTCGAGGGGTACGTCCGGCCCGCGCCCACCCGGCAGCAGCGCCCGGCACCCCGCCGCCAGCCGGTGTCCGAAGGCGTCGGCATCGGCCTCGTCCCGTTCCCGGGAACCGTTGCGGGCGGCCACCGCCAGCGCGACGTCCTCCCACCCCGGCCGGCCGGCGAACGCGTGGGCCGCCGCCGTACCCGCCCCGTGGTGATGGCGGTGCCCCGCGTGCAGATGCCACAGCTCGTGCCCGAGGATCACCAGCTGCTGAACGGCCTCGGCCCGCTCCTCGACGATGACGAGGTCGAAGTCCTGGAACTCGACCCACAGTCCGGTCACTTCGATCTCGTCGGGAAAGCGCTCGAAACGCAGCTCGACGGGACGCCCTCCGCGCCGTGCGCTCATCTCCTCGCACAGCGCCCGGCACAACGACCGTACGTCGGTGGGGGACTGCTCTCTCGCCCGGACACCGGCGGCGAGCCCGGCGGCCAGGCCGCGCATGGCGGAGCCACGTCGCGAGCGCCTGAACGCGGCGGTGACTCGGGCGGCCCTCATCCGCGCGCCCGCGATGTCCATCGCTCCCCCTTCTCACCGCCGGCCGACGGCTTGGCAGCGGGTCCGAGACTACGCGCCCGAAAGTGTTCACGTCATGCGATCCGACGCCCGTAGTTCAACGGAGAACGACCGTTCTTGTACGGAACGTCGTGTCCACAGTCCGGCTGGGCCATTGACGCGCAAGCGCTTCGAATTTACGGTCCCGTTCGAAGTAACGAGCGATTTTCGAAATACCGAACGAACATACCGACAGTTAGGGCACACCGACAGTAAGGCAGGGCATGGGACGACCTGACCTGAACCGTAGACAGCTTCTCGGAGGACTCGGAGGACTCCTGGCCGCAGGCAGCTTCGGCTTCGCCGCGCTCGGCACCGGAGCCGACGCCCTCGCCTCCAGTGCGAACACCCGCGTCCGGTACTGGAACCTCTTCAGCGGCGGCGACGGCTCCAACATGATCGCCATGCTGGACGCCTTCCGTAAGGACAACCCGGACATCGCGGTGAAGGACTCCACGCTGCAGTGGGGCAGCCCCTTCTACACCAAGCTCGCGATGGCCGCCGCGGGCAACCGCGCACCCGACCTCGGCGTCATGCACCTCGGCCGGGTCACCGGCTTCTCGCCCGGCCGCTTCCTCGACCCCTGGGACGTCGGCCTGCTCGCCGAGTACGGCGTACGGGAGGAGGACTTCAACCCCGCGCTGTGGAAGCGCGCCGTCATCGACGGCAAGCTCTACGCCCTCCCGCTCGACATCCATGTCCAGCTCTGCTTCTACCGCAAGGACGTGCTGAAGAAGGCGGGGCTGCTCGGCGACGACGGCCGGATCGTGCCGGTCACCTCCCCCGACGAGTGGTTCGACGTCCTCAAGGAGGCGAGGAAGGCCACCAGGAAGGGCCTGCAGACCATCGGTCTGTGGGCCAACGACCAGAACTTCCAGTGGTGGTTCTTCGTCGCCTTCTACACCCAGCTCGGCGGCACCTGGTTCGACGCCGCCCACACCGAGGTCACCTTCGACACCGACAAGGCCACCCAGGTCCTGGAGTTCCTGCGCCGCCACACCGCCGACGGGTACGCCGATCCGGGCATGGGCTCCGTCGGCGCCGAACAGTTCGTCAACGGCGCCCCCTTCGCCTGGGAGGGCAACTGGTCGGTCCCGGTCTACTCCGGAGCGAAGCTCGACTACGGCGCGACCCCGCTGCCGCCCGTCTTCGGCAAGCAGGCCACCCACGCCGAGTCGCACGCCTTCGTCCTGCCGCACCAGTCCGACCGCGGCGGCCCCACCGACGAGGCCGCCCACCGCCTCGCCGCCTACGTCGTCCGGCACGCTCAGCAGTGGGCGGCAGGCGGCCACATCCCCGCCTACACGCCGACCCTGTCCACGGCCGCGTACAAGGACCTGAACCCGCAGAGCGAGTACGTGTCGGCCATGGACCACCAGGCCACCGAACCGAAGGTCTGGTTCGCGGGCTCCACCGGCATCCTCGCCCAGCGCGTCGGCCCGATCGTCGTCTCCGCCACGGTCGGCTCCGCCGAGCCCGGGACCGCCGCCCGCCGGATGAACAGCGCGCTCACCCAGCTGCTGGCCATGAAGAACCCCATGGACGGCCGCACCGCCGCAGAGGGAGGTGCGGCCGCGTGACGACCAGCGCCCAGAGCATCGCCGCACCCGCACGCGTGAAGACCGCCGCCGACAGCGCCCGCCTCCACCGCGGCCAGGGCTTCCAGCACGGCGGCTGGTTCGTCGCCCCGTTCCTGGCGCTCTTCGCCCTGTTCGTGATCTGGCCGCTGCTGCGCGGCGTCTACCTCAGTTTCACGGACGCCAACATCTCCGGCGAAGGCGCGAGCTTCGTCGGCCTCGACAACTACCGCGAGGCCCTGAACGACCCGCTGATGTGGGACTCCCTCGGCCACAGCGCGTACTTCACGCTCCTGGTCGTCCCCTGCATCACGGTCCTCGCCTTCCTCCTCGCGATGCTCGCCCACCACATCGAACGCGGCAAGTGGCTGTGGCGGCTGTGCTTCTTCGCCCCGTTCCTGCTGCCGTCCACCGTCGCGGCCAACCTCTGGCAGTGGCTGTTCAACCCCGGCACCGGAATGATCAACCACGTCTTCGGCATCGAGACGCCCTGGCTGACCGACAAGTCGTACGCGATGCTCGCCATCGTCATCCAGACCCTGTGGTGGACGGTCGGCTTCAGCTTCCTGCTCTACCTCGCCGCACTCCAGGGCATCCCCGGCCACCTCTACGAGGCCGCCAGGCTGGACGGCGCGAACGCCTGGCACCGCATGGTCCACATCACCCTGCCGATGCTGCGCAACATCACCGGCCTCGTCATCGCCCTGCAGATCCTGGCCTCGCTCCAGGTCTTCGACCAGGCCGTCGTGATGATGGACTTCCTCCCCGGGCCCGAGGGATCGACCCGCACCTTCGTGCAGTACACCCTCGAAGAGGGCTTCACCAGCTACCGCGTGGGCTACGCCTCCGCGATCTCCGTCATCTTCTTCGTGATCATCGCGGCCGTCGCCCTCGCCCGGATGTGGCTGCTGCGAGGCCGTGAGGAGGCCGCCCGATGAGCACAGCCGCAGAGCCCCGCAAGCCGTGGACGCCCAGCCAGATCGTGCTCACCCTCCTCGGCACCGCCGTCTCCGCCGTCTTCCTGGCGCCCTTCGCCTGGGGCCTGTTCACCTCGCTCAAGTCGGAGACCGAGGCGGTGGAGGTCCCCCCGCACTGGCTCCCCAAGGACTGGACGGGCCAGGCCTGGAAGGCCCTCTTCGAGACCGGCAACATCACCAACTGGTTCGTGAACTCCCTGGTCGTCTCGGTCTGTGTGACGTCCGTCGTCCTGCTGGTGAGCGCCCTCGCCGGATACGGGTTCGCCCGCACCGAGTTCCGCGGCAAGAACGCCCTGATGGGGCTGGTCATGGCGGGCCTGATGATCTCCCCGGCGGTCCTCGGCGTGCCGCTGTTCACCACCGTCCAGCAGATGGGCATGGTGGACACCTACTGGGGCATGATCCTGCCGCAGTGCGCACCCGCCGCGATGGTCTACATCCTCTACAAGTTCTTCCAGGGCATCCCGCGCGAGCTGGAGGAGGCCGCGTTCATCGACGGCGCGGGCCGCTGGCGGGTCTTCTTCACCATCGTCCTCCCGCTCTCCCGCCCGTCCCTCGCGGCGGTCGGCATCTTCACCTTCATCGCCTCCTGGAACAACTTCCTCTGGCCCTACATGGTGACCAACAACCCCGACCTGATGACCATGCCGAACGGCATCGCGACGGTCATGAACTCCTACGGCATCCAATGGGCCCAGCTCATGGCCGGCGGCCTGATGGCGGGCCTGCCTCTGATCATCGTCTTCGTCTTCTTCCAGAGGCAGATCGTGGCGGGTGTCGCACATACCGGTCTGGCGGGCCAGTAGACGATCGCCTCAGGGGCGCGGGGAACCGCGCGCCCAGCCCCCACGCACCCGCAGCCGCCCACGAGAAACGAACCACCCACCCCGAAAGGCGAAAATGCACAAGGCCCGCTTCACCCTCGACCCCGCGTTCACCGTCGGCCAGGTCAACCCTCGCCTCTTCGGCAGCTTCGTGGAACACCTCGGCCGCTGCGTCTACACCGGCGTCTTCGAACCCGGCCACCCGACAGCCGACGAAGCCGGCCTCCGTCAGGACGTCCTGGACCTCGTCAGGGAACTCGGCGTCACCGCCATCCGCTACCCCGGCGGCAACTTCGTCTCCGGCTACAAGTGGGAGGACTCGGTCGGCCCCGCGGAAAACCGCCCCCGCCGCCTCGACCTGGCCTGGCACTCGACGGAGTCCAACCGCTTCGGCCTCTCCGAGTACATCGACTTCCTCCGCAAGGTCGGCCCCCAGGCCGAACCCATGATGGCCATCAACCTCGGTACCCGAGGCGTCGCCGAAGCCCTGGAACTCCAGGAGTACGCCAACCACACCGAGGGCACCACCCTGTCCGACCTCCGCGCCTCCCACGGCGACAAGGACCCCTTCGGCATCAGGCTCTGGTGCCTCGGCAACGAGATGGACGGCCCCTGGCAGACCGGCCACAAGACGGCCGAGGAGTACGGCCGGGTCGCCGCCGAGACGGCCCGCGCCATGCGTCAGATGGACCCGAAGGTCGAACTCGTCGCGTGCGGTTCCTCCAGCCAGTCCATGCCGACCTTCGCCGAATGGGAGGCGACGGTCCTCAAGGAGACGTACGACCTCGTCGACTACATCTCGCTGCACGCCTACTACTGGCCCGAGAACGGCGACATCGACTCCTTCCTCGCCTCCGCCGTCGACATGGAGTCCTTCATCGACAACGTCGTCGCGACCGCCGACCACGTGGGCGCGCGCCTGAAGTCGAAGAAGAAGATCAACCTCTCCTTCGACGAGTGGAACGTCTGGTACATCTCGGAGTGGCACGAGATCGAGAACTCCGGCGAGCGGGCCTGGGCCGAGGCCCCCCGCCTCCTGGAGAACAACTACAGCGTCATGGACGCGGTCGTCTTCGGCTCGCTCCTCATCGGCCTGCTCCGGCACGCCGACCGCGTCACGGTCGCCTGCCTCGCCCAGCTCGTCAACGTCATCGCGCCGATCATGACCGAGCCCGGCGGCCCGGCCTGGCGGCAGACCACGTTCTTCCCGTTCGCGCAGGCGAGCCGGTACGGCCGCGGCCAGGTCCTCGACGTCCGCGTCGACTCGCCGACGTACGAGACGAAGAAGTACGGCGAGGCCGACCTGCTGCACGCCACCGCCGTACGCGCCGAGGACGGCACGGTCACGGTGTTCGCCGTCAACCGCGGCCGCACCGAGGCGCTGCCGCTGGAGGTCGCCCTGAGCGGGCTCGGCCTGACGTCGGTCGTCGAGCACAGCGCCCTCGCGGACGCCGACCCCGACGCCCGCAACACGCTCGACGACCCCGAGCGGGTCACCCCGCACCCGGTCGAGGGCACGACCCTCCAGGACGGCACACTCAGCACCGTCCTGGAGCCGCTGTCCTGGAACGTGATCCGGCTGGCGTGAGGGGCCGGCCGGGTCAGCGCTCGATACGGAGCAGGGCGGACGAGGACGCCGAGGTCGACGTCGTGCCGACCGCCCAGTAGCCGCCCGCCGAACCCGGCACGGAGGCAAGGGCGTTCATGACGACGGGGGTCGTGGCCACCGGCCCCCGCTCGCTCACCCAGGCCGCGCCGTCCCACCGCAGATGGTGGGCCCGGGTCTGGTCCCAGAAGTCCCACCCGGCGATACGGTCCGGCCGGCCCTGCGCGTCGGCGACGATCCCGTTCAGCATGCCGACGCCGAACGGCCGGGTGACGCTCTCCCAGGTGCCGCCGTCGCCGTGCAGGAGCAGCACACCCGGGGGTTTGCCGACCGGGCCGCCCACACCGTAGTCGTACCCGACGAGCCACAGGTCGTCGTCCGCCACCGGCAGCAGCCCGGTGATGCTCGCCCGGATGCCCTGGTAGGCGGGCAGTTCGCTCCAGGCCGAGCCGTCCCAGCGGGCGACGATCCCGACGCCGTACAGCCAGACGTCACCGGCCGGAGTCAGCTGGACGCCCGAAGGCGTGGCGGCGGTCGCGCTCGGCGGCGCGGGCAGCCAGGTCCAGGTGCCGCCGTCCCGGTGCAGGAGCAGTTGGCCGTCGGAGGTACGCCCGGAGAACCAGGCTCCGCCACCCGGGTCGACCGCGACACCGGTGAGGGAGGTGCCGGACTGCCCCCGCCCGGGGAAGTCCGTCTCCCGCCAGGTCTGTCCGTCCCACCGCAGCACGTGCGTGGCCCCGGCCGTGTCGGTGCCGACGGCCCACGCCGAGCGGGCACACGTACCGGCGACGGAGTGCAGATACCCGCGCCAGCCCAGATGACCGAGGCCGGTGCGCGCCCATGCCGTGCCGTCCCACACCAGGGCGAGCGGTGAGCCCAGCGTGCCGCCGCTGCGGGCCTCCTCGCCCACGGCCCACGCGAGACCGGCCCCGGCGGCGGCGACGTCCCGTAACTGGGCCGCCGGTGTGCCGTCCGGCACCGGCACGGCCTGCCACGCATGGGGCTCACCGGTTTCCCGGGCGATCGCGGCCGGGGCGAGCGCCAGCCCCACCCCGCACCGGCTAATCCGCTGATGAAACGCCGTCTTCGCACGAGGTTCCCCTCCCTCTTCGGCGGATGCGAGGCAACACGGTGGCCCAGCCCGCCTCAGAAGGCAATGCGCCCGGACGGCTCGATCCGGTCACACCGGCTTGACCGGCACCCCGCCCGCCGCCGCGCCCAGCAGGGTCAGCCGTACATCCTCGGGCCCGGAAGGTGTGCTGCCGTCCGACAGCACCGCCAGCGCCAGTGTGTTGGCACCACGTGTGCGGAGGATCCCGTTCGGCAGCACGAAGGTGTGTTGCGGGCCTACGTCGTTGATGTACTGGCCCATGTTCCAGCCGTTGAGGAAGATCTGGACGCGATAGGCCCGGTCCGGTTCGCCGTCGAGGACGAGCCCGATCGAGGCGTCGACGCCCGGGTCGACGTCCAGCCGGAAGCCGGTCCGGTACCAGGTCACGCCCTGCCGCCGGTCGGCCCGGGGCAGCTCGGCGTCCTTCCAGTCCGTGTCGTCGTGCTCGGGCAGATGCCAGCCCTCGCGCTCCCCGTGCAGCCCGCCGTTGTTCATCGGGCCGCGCACGGGATCGGGCGTCGACGCGCCCTGGATCCGCCACCTCACCTCGGGGGAGCCGCCCTCGAAGGTGACGGCGGTCAGGCCGCGCGCCGCCTTGTGCGTGTCGAGCGCCTTGCCGTCCATGTCGTGCGGCATCGGCCGGACGAGCACGGACAGCACATGCCGGTCGCGCTCTCCGTCCCGCGCCTCACTGAACCTCTCCCGCAGCTCCTCGGGCAGGGCGAAGGAGGCCTTCGCGGTCCACGTGCCCTGCCGGGCCCGGCTCTTGTCCGGTACGGGCATCCGGTGCGTGCCCAGCGGCTCGCCGTCCAGCCAGGCCATGAGCAGGCCCTGAGTGCCCGTGCTGTAGGCGAGGGAGACGGACTCCATGCCGTTCTCGTCGTTCCACTCGCCCCGGTACCAGACGTCGCCGTAGTGGAAGCCGTAGTCGTCGGCGAACAGGACGGGCTGTCCGTCGGGGACGGGCGTCGTGCTGAAGGACGTCGTCTTGTCGGCCGCCGTCCAGCCGGAGTCGTCGAAACCGGGCTCGGCCTCCGGGTTCTCGGCCTGCCGCCGCCAGCCGTCGAGCGCGGGAAGGGCCGGCCGGGTCACGCCGGGGAGCGGCCGGAGCGCCAGCAGGCTGCCGGAGGCGCTGATCCGGACGGGCACCGGGCGTCCGTTCCAGGTGACATGGGTGATCCCGCGCGGCCCCCACACCTCCAGGCCGGTCGCGCCGGTGGTGTCGCCGGTGAGATGGACCGTGGAGCCGCGCAGGGTCGCCGACCGCAGCAGGGCGGGGCCGTAGACGAGGAGCTGCCCGGACGGTGTCTCGTACGGCCACAGCCGCAGGGCGGTCGCGTCGTCGGCGAACAGCACCAGCATCGGCGTGTCCACGCCGTCGCCCTCGACCCGCACCCGGCTCAGCCCGCCGGCGCCGAGCGGAGCGGTGATGTTCAGTTTGTTGAGGTTCCAGGACCACGCGGGCTCCGCGTCCAGCCGCATGGGTGTCGGCTCGTCGACGCACTCCAGCACGACCTGCGCGAGATCGCCCCGCCGGCCCGCGAACACGGCGATGTCCAGCCGTCCGGCGGTCAGGCTCAGCATCGGCTGCACGGTGGCGTGCACCAGCGTCCGCTTCCCGAGCTTCAGATCGGCGGCGATCAGTTTGGCGTCCCGCGCCGGGACCATGACCGGCACGTCGATCCCGGCGTCCGGCAGCGTCACCGTGACCGCTTCGGCGGAGTCGTTGCGCAGGACGTAGAAGTGGGCGCCGGTGTCGGGGTTGGCCAGGGGGTAGACCTTGATCCGCTCGTCGGTGGCGCGCACGGCCTTCGCCCGGTTCAGCCTGGCGAGGTCGGGCAGGTGGCGCACCGACTGCCCGATCTGGTGCATCGCGGCGAGCTTGGGGGTGGCGTTGCGGGCCTCGTCGAAGGCCGCGCCGTAGTCGTACGACGTGTAGACGGCCGGCGCGGGCAGCCAGCCCCAGGAGGTGCCGCCGAACGTCATGTAGACGTTGTGCAGCGTGATGCCGTTGGCGAGGTTGGTCAGATAGAAGCGCCGCTCGTACGCCGCGTCCCGGGTCCGGCGCGCCTCGGCGTATCCCTTCCCGTCGAACCAGGACCCGCCCCACGGGTCGAACCAGCCCCCGCCGAACTCCGGCACGAACCCGGGCGTGCGCGGACTGGCCGTGGCCCCGCCCCTCGCGCCGCCGGACCCGAAGTGCCCCCAGTCGGGAGGCACTTCGTCCGGCTCCGGATACCCGTCGAACCCGTACAGCCAGCGCCCCTTCTCCCCGCCGGTGCCGAACGACCCGGGCGCCCAGTGGCCGCCCCGCCCCTTGTCGTTGTGGAACAACGGCACGTCGATGCCGTCGGCGCGGACCTTCTCGTACAGGTACGACATGTAGGCGCGCCCGGCCGGCTCGTCGACGTGGGCGTCGTACTCGTTCTCGATCTGGTACAGCAGGACCGTGCCCGTCCCCCGCGTGAACATCCGCTTGGCGACGATGGCGTTGACGGCGGTCAGCCACTCGTCGACGTACTTCAGATACGTCGGGTCGGAGGTCCGGGCCGTGCCCTCGGTGGCGGTCAGCCAGCCGGGGAAGCCGCCGGCGTCGACCTCCGCGTTGATGTAGGGGCCGGGCCGCAGGATCACGTACAACCCGGTCTCGGCGGCCGTCCGCAGGAACAAGTCCAGATCGCGCACCCCGGTGAAGTCGTACCGGCCGGGAGCGGCGGAGTGGTAGTTCCAGGCGACGTACACGCTGACGGCGTTGTAGCCATGGGCACGCATCTTCTGCAGCATGTCCCGCCACAGGGACGGGCTCGGCAGCCGGAACGGGTGCATCTCGCCCGACCAGAGCACCAGGCGGCGGCCGTCGACCAGCAGCGAGTACCGGTCGAAGCCGATGTGATGCCGTTTGCCGTCCGCGCTCGGCACCGGTGGCGGCGGGCCCGTGGGCACGGTCCGTGCCGGGTTGGCGGAGGTCGGCGACCCGCTGCCGGTCAGCGCGAAGCCGAGCGCCGCCGTGCCGGCGAGAGCGTGGAAGGTACGCCTGCTGAGCTCCAAGGGAGCGCCTCCTGTTGTGCTGCCGTGCCGTGCGTGGTGCTTACGTGGTGCGTGGGTTGTGCCGGGTACGTGGTGCCCGGGTGGTGCTGTGCGTCATTTTCCACAGCCCGCCGCGACAATGGTCCTATGAGGATCTCGGCACGTGCGGACTACGCGGTACGAGCGGTCGTGGAACTGGCCGCCCGGCAGGGGGAAGGGCCGGTCAAGGCGGAGGCCGTCGCCACCGCGCAGGACATCCCCCACAAGTTCCTGGAGGGGATCCTCGGCGATCTGCGGCGCGGGGGTGTCGTCGACAGCCGGCGGGGCGGGGGCGGCGGCTACCGGCTGGCCCGGGAGGCCTCGGAGATCACGGTCGCCGACGTGATCCGGGCGGTGGACGGACCGATCGTCTCGGTGCGCGGCGAACGGCCGACCGGCCTCGCCTACAGCGGCACCGCCGAGCCGCTGCTGCCGCTGTGGATCGCCCTGCGGGCCAATGTGCGCAGGATCCTGGAGGGCGTGACGGTCGCAGACCTCGCGGCCGGCGCGCTGCCCGAGCAGGTGGAGCGGCTGGCGGCGGAACCGGCGGCCTGGGAGAACCCGTGAGGTGCGGCCGCTCGCCGCGCTGTGCGTGATCCTCATGACGTCCTCGGAGTGTCCTCGTTCTGACGCGTCGGTGGAACGCACCCTATGTGCCCGCCGGCACCCCGGACGAAATCCCGCCACTGTGAATGGCCGGGGAGCGACCTGGCCGACCTCTGCCGCCCTGCGTACGATGCGACCGCTCCCAGCCTTCACAGCTCCTTCATGGAACGGTCACAGGTCGGGTGCGCATGCACTGTCGTCTTGACATGTCCATGCTCTTCGGTGTTCCACCCCCCACGAACGGATGGGAGAACCATGGCCGGTGGCCTGCTTCTGAGCGGCGCGGTAGCCGCGCTCCTCACCAGCGCACTCCCCGCAACAGCCCCGTCCTCCGGGGCCTCCGGGTTCGACGACCCGCCCCCGGACAAGATCATCATCCAGGTCGCCACGGTGAACGGCTCCGGCTGTCCGCAGGGCACGGCGGCCGTCGCCGTCTCCGAGGACAACACCGCCTTCACGGTGACCTACAGCGACTACCTCGCCCAGGCAGGCGGGAACTCCGACCCGACGGCGTTCCGCAGGAACTGCCAGCTCAACCTGAAGGTCCACGTCCCCGGCGGCTTCACCTACGCCATCGCGAGCGCGGACTACCGGGGCTTCGCCGCCCTCCAGCGGGGCGCGAGCGCGAGCCAGAGAGCCTCGTACTACTTCCAGGGCTCGCCCAGCACGGTGTACAAGAACCACCCCTTCAGCGGCCCCCTCAACGACAACTGGCAGGCCACCGACGAGACGGACTGGGCCCAACTGGTCTACGCACCCTGCGGAGTCCAGCGCAACTTCAACATCAACACCGAGATCCGGGTCAACGCCGGCACCCAGTCGGCCGACAAGGTCAGCTTCATGACCATGGACTCGACGGACGGGGACATCAGCACGGTCTACCACCTGGCGTGGAAGGAGTGCCCGTAGTCCTGACGCGGTGAGGGGGCGGCCTTCCGGACCGGCGGGCCGCCCCCGGCAGCGTCAATCGCGGCGGGCCGTGCCGGCCCCGGCCAGTGCCGTGCCGAGCAGCACGAAGGCGACGAGGGCCAGGACCGGTATGTGCCCGCCCGCGCGGTCGATGTCGTCGATGAAGTAGCCCGAGACTCCCGCCCAGACCAGCCCCCCGACGAGGACGAACACGGTGTTGCCGGTCTCCCGCAGCACCAGCATGCCGAACCACAGCAGCAGGGGCATGAGTACCCACGAAGCGGCTGTGGTGAGCAGGAACTCGAAGGCCCCGGCGAACGTGTTGTCTTCGTTCTCCCCGGCCCCGATGCCGCGTGCCCATGAGAAACCGGCGTACATGAGGGTGTGGCAGGTCGCGGTGGCGGCGGTTACGGTGACGGCGCCTTTGACGAATCGTACGTACCGCATGGTGGGGATCCTCGCTCTTCGCAGGCCGATGGGCCCGTGGAGCCGGGCGCCGGAGATCTTCGGCTGGAACGACTTCATGGCAACTGACGTCACCTCGCGACGCGCTGCGCCCGCATCACGCGGGCGCAGCACCGCTTTTGAGGCCCGGTCAGCCCTGCGGCGCCAGTGCCGCGGCTGTCGCTTCCACGAAGGCCTCCGGGTTGTCCAGCATGATGTTGTGGCCGCAGTCGGGAATCGCGACGACGGACACGCCGGCCTCGGTGAGGGTGTCCGCGCCCGGGAGCGGGCCGTCGGCCTCGGGAAGCAGGAAGGTCCGGGGGATCTTCAGGTCCAGCAGGAGTTCCCGCATGGTGGGGGCCGTCCCACGGGTGAGGTTGACCGCGCTGCGGTGCAGGGCCTCCCGGCCGGCCAGCCGCATGGTGGACCACCAGTGCGCCCCGACCCGGTCGCGGACCTCCGCCCAGCCGCCGCCCCGCGTGAACTCCTCCTCGGTGTGGGAGGCGATACCGCTGCTGCCGGACGACCCGGGCTCACGCGGGATCGGGTCGAGATTGGCGTCGATCAGGACCAGCCGGGCGAGCAGACGGGGGTGGCGGGAGGCCAGGACGATGGCCACGGAGCCGCCCATGCTGTGCGCGATCAGCTCCGCGCCCTCGACACCGGCCCGGGTCAGTGCGGTGGCGAGGGCGTCGGCATGTGCTTCCAGCGTGTAATCGAAGGTGGTCGGCCGGTCACTGATGCCGTGCCCCAGCAGGTCGATCAACAGCGACCGGCGTCCGGCCAGCCGGGGATCGACCGCGACCTCCGTGAAATAGGCGGGCGATGTGGCGCCCAGCCCGTGCACGTAGACGCGCGGCGGCTCCTGCCCCGGCAGTTCGACCCAGCGGATGAGATCGCCCTCGGGCGTTACGGCGGCGCTGCGCACGGTCTGTTGTCCCCCTGTTGATCGTCCACGGTCACGAGTCGATGGAATGACGAGAGTAGCCAGCGGTCGGGGTGGCAGGGTCTGGGGTCATGGAGTTCTTCTGCTTTCACCGTGACCGGGTCGGCTCCCTGCGGCTGCGTGAGGAACTGGGGGAGGCGCACTGGGCCTATATGGACCAGTACGAGGCCGAGTTGATCGCCCGCGGCCCGACTTTCGCCGATGACGGCGAGACTCCCACGGGCAGCGTCCACATCGTCGACCTCCCCGATTCCGCCGCCGCCCGTGCGTTCGCCTTCGACGAGCCCAACTACCAGGCCGGGGCGTACCGTGACGTACTGCTCCGCCGCTGGCGCAACCTGCTGGGCCGCACCATGTGGGACTTCCCTGGCGGCCCGACGACCGGCAACCGCTACCTGGTGATCGGCCTCGGCCCGGACCCGGCTACCGACCTCGACGTGCCTTCTGGAGCGGCCCGGGACGAGCTGATCGCGTACGGGCCGTTGCTGTCGGACGACGGTGAGGCGTGGGTGGGTACGGCGGTGCTGGTGAGGGCCTCGGACGCGGAGGGGGCGCGTGGTGTGCTGGTGGAGGGGCGGTATGCGGATGTCGAGGTGTGGGCCTGGGAGTTCGGGGGGCGGCGGTGACGGGCGTGCTTTTGGATCACACCGGTCGGCAACCAGGAACGGGCACTGATGGCATTCTTCGATGATCTCTCGCCTTATGAATACTTGCCCGCAACAGTCCCGGGGAATGTCCAGGCTCTCAATGTGGGGTGGCTGGATGAAAGGCATCCCTATGCGACAGGCGCCGTTTCGGTCGGCTTCCTGGACGCCCTGTCCCTCTTGGCTCGTGATGCCGGGCAGGTCAGGACGAGGGGGTGGCATGACTGCCCAATTTCCCACGTCGGCGGCGAAGTTGCATACCCGGTCGCATATGACATGTCAGACGGCGAGGTGTATCTGGGCGGAGCTGAGATCCGTGTCGTTTCGAAGACCGGGGAGTGGCTCATCGCGCCCGACCTGGTTCTCCATTATGTTGCCGCGCACTCCTACAGCCCGCCAATCGACTTCGTTGATGCGGTCATGGAGCGCCGGATCGCTCCCCGTCTTGCGGCGTGACGCCTGGGGTGTCGCGTTCGACGGTTCCGGCAGGGGTGGTGTTGCTCGCAGGGTGGAAAGGCACTGTGGGTAAGGTCGTCCCTGACCCGCAAGTGAACCGAAGGGGCACCGTGTTCGGCAGGGACAGGCACATCGACGAACCTCCCAGCCATGTCGTCCCCTGGACCGACGTCTTGTCTTCGCTTACGCACTCCTGCGGAATGGTTTTCCAAGTATGGCTAAGAAGAAGAGGAAACGCCCTGCGGAGCAATATCAACTCCCACCCCATGTGGAGGAGGCGCGCCAAGCCGCCGCAAGAGCAGCGGGGTGGAAACCACCACCGAAGCTCCCGCAACGTCGGGTCATTCTCGCTGGGTTCGGACTGTTTCTGCTGTGCGTAGGGATGACTCTCGCCCTCTGGCTCCCGGCGCATTCTTTGGTACAGGACCTGCGTGCTCGCGGAATCACGTCCGCTGTCACAGTCGTGGGCGTCGACTCGAAGCCGAAGTATGTCAAGGTTCGCTTTGTGAGCGGCCCCAAGGCGGGTACAGAGACCAAGATTTCGGACTACGCCGGGATGTACCCGGAAACGCATAATGGTGCTGCAATGCTCGTCACGTACGACCCGAAGAACGCATCCCACAGTCTCTCCCACCGTTGGGTAGGGGATCCGCCGGTGAATCTGCCGGCGTACGGCACCTCGGCTCTGGCCTTGCTGTTTCTGAGCCTCGCAGTGGCAGTGATTTTCCGTCGTCATCGAGTCCTTCGAAGCATGGAATCCGTTGCAGGTCAGAACCCCCACTTGCCGTAAGCGCTCATGGGGGCCGCCCGCTGAGCGAGCGGCCCCTGTAGCGCCTGGTCGGCGTCAGCCTTGTTCCACGCCCAGCGTCAGCGTGCCGGCGTAACCGGCGGAGGTCGTGCTGCCGAGGGGCGTGAGGGTGAGGAGGCCTGAGGCGGCGCCTCCCTCGTCGTAGATGGAGTCCTGGGCCAGGGTGGTGCGGGGGACCGTGTTGACCTTGTATGCGGCGAGTGCCGCGACCCTGGTCGTGATCGTCTCACTGAAGAAGAGCTGGCCGGTGTGGAGTTCCTCGCCGCCGGTGAAGGAGCCGTCGGGGGTCAGGGTGACGTCCGTGTGGACCTTGATGTGGATGTGCACGCAGCGGCCTCGGTACCAGCCCGGGTAGATCGTGGTGATCTTCGCGACGCCGCCTGAGTCGGTGAGGACGCCGCCGCGCAGGAACGTGCCGTTGTCCGGTTCGTCGTGGCCGTTGTTGCCCACGAAGCCGGAGTACTCGCCGAGCGCGTCCGAGTGCCAGATCTCGACCAGGGCGTTCTTGAGCGGGACGCAGGTGTCGTCGTCCACGACCGTGAGCGTCAGCTTCAGGGGGATGCCCGTCTTGTCCTCGCTGATGTCGGAGCGGACGTACTGTCCGTCGAGGTAGTACGGGCCTTCGGTCATCTCCTTGGTGAGGGTGCAGACGGCCGCGGCGGCCACGGGGGTTGTGGGGGGCGTGGGGGTGTCCGTCGCCGCGGCTGTGCCGACTGCCAGGGTGGCGGCCGTGGCGCCGGTGGCGAGCAGTACGGTGCGGCGGCCGATGGGGGTGCGCGCCGATGAATTGTCTGTCATGAGCACGGCATGTTAGGAGGAAAGTCTGTTGGTGTGCTGTGAGTTCGGCAAAGTGATGGATCGTCAAGTTACTTGTCGGACAGGGGGCTTGAGGGCCCGCCCCCGACTGCGCCTGCGCCTTTTTTACGTCGGACCGATGACCTTCTTGCGCATGTGCCCGTAGACCACCGACGTCCGGACGTCGGCGAGTTCGGGGCGCTTCGTCAGCTTGTCCAGGACCACTGCGTGCAGATGGTCGGTGTCGCGGACGGCGACGTGTACGAGGAAGTCGTCGTTTCCGGTGAGGACGAAGAGCGAGATGACCTCGGGCATCTCCTCCAGGAAGGTCTGGAAATCCTCGATGACCGCACGCGTCGGCGGGCGGACCCGTACGGCGATCACTGCCTGCAACCCTCGGCCGATCGACGCGAGGTCCGCCTCCGCGTGAAATCCCGTCAGGATGCCGCTTCTGCGGAGCGACCGGATTCGCTCCAGGCATGTGGACGGGGCGATGCCGAGTTCCTGAGCCATGTCTCTGTTGGTGCGCCGACCGTCTTCCTGGAGCATCCGCACCAACGCCGAATCTAGTTCGTCCACGCTTGCCCCATCCCACTGATTTTCGAAGGTAATTCGGACACTTCGCCATATCTTCGATGATGTTGTTAGCCTCCAGCCTATTCGACTGGCGTTCGTTCGGGCGGGGTGGAGAGGGGCTGTTTGCTGTGCGTGAACGAGGACCCACGGTGGGGGCGGTGTCCGCGGTCATGGCGGCCGCCCTGTTCTGGAGCAGTTCCTACGCGGTGACCAAGCGGGTCCTGGATGATGTCGGCCCGCTCAGTATCGGCGCCGTCAGGTTCACCCTCGCGGCGTTGCTCCTCGGCGGGATCGTACGGCTGAGCCGGAACCGCCCGGCCCGGCCGGATCCGCGGCAGCGACGGCAGCTGTACCTGAGCGGGTTCCTCGGCATCACCGTGTACTTCATCCTGGAGAACGTCGGCGTCGACCTGTCCGCGGCATCCGACGCGTCGCTGATCGTGGCCACGTACCCGCTGATGACGATGCTGGTGGAACTGGTTGTCTTCCGCATCCGGATGCCGCTGCTGAGGGTGGCGGGCGTGCTGGTGGCCACCCTCGGCGCCTTCCTCGTGGTACGCAACGGGGCTGAGGTCGGCGGCAGTTCGCGCTGGCTGGGGGACGTCCTGCTGCTGCTCGGCGGGCTGGCCTGGGCCGGCTACAACGTGCTCGGCAAGCGCGCGAGCGCCGGCCAGGACGCCGTCGGCGTCACGTACTACCAGACTCTGGCGGGCGCGGCCGGCTTCCTGCTCGCGTCCCTGCTGGAGGCCGACGACTGGCGGATGCCGGGCGCGACCGCCTCATCGCTGCTGGTCTATCTGGCCGTGGCGTGCTCGGTCGGCGGCTTCCTGCTCTACAACTACGGTCTGCGCAGGATGGCGTCGAGCGTCGCGGTCAACATCCTCAACCTGGTCCCGGTCTTCGGAGTCATCGGCGCCGTCGTGATCAACGGGGAGTCGATCCGGCTCGCCCAGGTGACAGGCGGCGTGATCATCGTCGCGGGGGTGGCACTGGGCATGATCGAGCGCGGACACCGACCCGGGCGGGAGCCCGCCGGAGACCACGGTGCGCCGCGAATCCGCCGGGCCGCCCCAGGGGCTACGACTCGGTCGCGTGCGTGAGGAAGGCCGACCAGGTGGTGGGGGAGAGGGTGAGCTGGGGGCCCTGTTTGTTCTTGGAGTCGCGGATGTGGATGGCTTCGGGGCAGGTCGCTATCTCGACGCAGTCGCCAGAGCCGCCGCTGCTGTAGCTGCTCTTGAACCAGGCCAGTTCGCTGGTGCTCATAGGTCCCCTCGCATCCGCTGCAACAGGCTCATGGAGTCCTTGAGAGTGAGAGCCTGTGAGCGCATCCTGGCATACCGCATCTGGAGCATGCTGACCACCTTTCGGTCAACGATGAATTGCCCGCTTTCCTGCCCTTCGCAGTATGCGAACCACTTGTTCTCCGGGGTCTCCAGCAACTGCATGGGTCCGTCCAGTCCCGCGTGTGTGTCCTGCTCCGTCGGCATGATCTGGATCTCCACGTTGCGCAGTTCGGCGATCTCCAGCACGTGGTCGATGAGTCCCCGCGTGACGTCCACTCCGCCAGTGCGCCGCCGGAAGAGGTGCTCCTCCAAGATGAAGCCAAAGGCCGTGTTCGGTCGTTCCCGCAGCAGTCGTTGCCGCTCCGCCCGCGCCACCCACTGTGCCTCGATCTGCTCATCGCTCAGCGGCGGGAGCTGGTTCGTGAAGAGCGTCCGCGCGTACGCCTCGGTCTGCAGCAGGCCCGGCGCCAACCGGCATTCGTACGTGTACAGCGTGATAGCCGTGGCCTCCAGCTGGGCCCACCGCCGAAACCAAGCCGCCAACCCCGGCTGCCTCTCCAGACACCCCGCCGCCTTCCGTAACGCCCCCGTCCTGCCGAACACCTCCTCCGCCCGAGT
This sequence comes from Streptomyces sp. CA-179760, assembly GCF_050937045.1. Lineage (NCBI taxonomy): Bacteria > Bacillati > Actinomycetota > Actinomycetes > Kitasatosporales > Streptomycetaceae > Streptomyces > Streptomyces sp. CA-179760. Next base: position 2,984,992 of record NZ_JBNJLZ010000001.1, on the reverse strand, counting down.
CACGAACTCCGGGTCCGGCATCCGCCTCCCCAGCTCCACGGACGCCACCGTGTGTTTGGAGAACCGCACCAGCTCCCCGAACTCCTCCCTGCTCAGCCCCGCGTGCTCGCGCAAGCCCTGGACCACCGCCCCGAACGTCCGCAGACTGTCCGACGACTCCGGCTCCATCGCGCCATCGACCACTGTCGGTCACCTCCCGGAGCATGGTTACGGGCCGTCACGGGTACTGTCCAGTCCGTCACCGCGTACGCTGTCGCAGCGTACGCGGCGCCGACCTGGAGAATTCCGGCTGTCACCCGCCACATTGGGCGCATGACAGCACCGACCACCCCCACGGCCTCCCAATATCCGGTCACCGTACGTGTGTTCAGTCAGCGCCTCAGTGCCACCCCTCGCGGCGCCCGCCTCGCCCGGCGTCTGGCCGCTCACCAGCTGGACGGCTGGGGGATCCCGCACGGCACGGACGTCTCCGAGACCGTCGCCCTGATCGTCGCCGAGCTGGCCTCGAACGCCGTGACGCACGGGCGCGTGCCAGGGCGGGACTTCGAGTTGCGGATCAGTCTCGTCGCCGGTGGTGTGCGGATCGAAGTCAGTGATGCGCGTGCCGGATCGCACCCGCCAGGGCCGCGAGACGTGCACCTGCCGTGCCCCCTCGACGAACACGGCCGCGGCCTCCTCCTCGTCGACGCGCTCGCCGATCGGTGGGAAGTGCTGCGGCGGGAGCCGGGAAAAACCGTTCGCGCCGAGATCGATCTGCCGGCCACCACCCCGTAGCCGGCCGCCGCTCAACATTCGCCCAGTACGGCGGACAGCAGCGCCCGGGCCTCGTGCGGGGCGAGGACGTCGAGGCGCAGCGGTGCGGCGCCGTCCTGGGCGACCAGGCCGGTCACCGCAGTTGCTGCGCGGACCATTGACGCGCAAGGGGTTCGATTCTACGGTCCCGTTCGAACTTGCGATCGCTGTTCGAGATCTCGGTCAGTGCTGTAACCCCCACGCAAGCCCCCCACCGCAAGGAGGACCCGCATGAGCCGCTCCATCCTGCGCAAGAGAACCGCCCTGCTCGCCCTCCCCACCGCGTTCCTGCTCGCCCTCGTCCCGGGCACGGCGTCCGCTTACCCCAACCCGGGTCGCGTCACCGGTGACATCGTCACCCACGACCCGTCGATGATCCGCACCGCGTCCGGCCAGTACCTGCTCTACGCCACCGGCGGCGGCATCGCCAACAAGACCTCCACCGACCGCACCGCCTTCCGCAACGGCGGCGACGCCTTCGCCGGCAGGCCGAGCTGGTGGCGGAACTACTCCTCCGTGCCGGAGGCCTGGGCGCCGGACATCTCGTACCACGGCGGCAAGTACCTGATGTACTACTCCGTCTCGAAGTTCGGCTCGAACACGTCCGCCATCGGACTCGCGACGTCCAGCACCGGCCAGCCGGGCAGCTGGACCGACCAGGGCACCGTCTACACCTCGAACTCCGCCAGTGACTTCAACGCCATCGACCCGAACCTCTTCGTGAACGACGACGGCAAGTGGTGGCTGTCCTTCGGCAGTTGGTGGACCGGGCTCAAGATGATCCAGATCAACCCGTCCACCGGGAAGCAGCTCTCCTCCAACACCACCCGCTACTCGCTCGCCTCCCGTCCCACCGGGACCAAGGCCGTCGAGGCGCCCTTCATCGTCAAACGGGGCGGGTACTACTACCTCTTCGCCTCGTACGACACGTGCTGCGCCGGCACCAGCTCCACGTACAAGGTGAAGGTCGGGCGCGCCTCCGCCGTCACCGGGCCGTACCGCGACAGGAACGGGGTCGACCTGATGAACAACGGCGGCACGCCCGTCCTGGAGTCGCACGGCAGCGTCATCGGCCCCGGCGGGCAGTCGATCATGAAGGACATCGACGGCGACCTGATCGTCTACCACTACTACGACGGCAACGACAACGGCACACCCAAACTGGGCGTCAACCTCCTGAACTGGAGCAGCGGCTGGCCCGTGGCGTACTGACGTCGCCACGGCGAGCTGATGTCGCCACGGCGAGCTGATGTCGCCACGGTGAGACGGCCCTAGCCCGCGGCCCCCATGCCCGCCGCGTTGGGCCAGGCCTGCGTGCCCGGCCAGCCCGTGGCCGGGGCGGGCGACAGGCCGTTCGTGCCCCTGACCTGCGCGGCGGTCAGTCCGCCCCGGGCGGGAACGCCCGGCGGCGTGGGCCCGGCCGCGGCCGGTACGGGCGCCGGTGTCGGTATGGGCGCCGGCGCCGGAGCAGGGACCGGAGCCGGGGTCGGGGCTTGGGCGACGGGTGCCAGTGGCTGCTGGACCGGTGCGGCCATGGGCTGCGGAGCGGGCTGGGGCACGGGCTGCGGCACCGCCTGCGGCATCTGCTGCTGCCCCATCTGGCCCATCTGCGGCATCTGGCCCATCTGCGCCGCCGCCGGCATCGGCATCCCTCCGCCCGGGCCCGCCGGTACGGCGGACGCGGCGGCGGGGAGCGGCATGCCGGTACCGGCGGCGGCAGGGGCTGCGGCGGGCCCCGGACCACCGAAGCCGGCGGCCTGAGCGGCGAGCCCCCGCATGCCCGACCCGTTGGTCTCGCTGACCAGGCGGTCCACGGCCGCCGTACCCGAGCTGTAGCTGGTCCCGTTGCTCAGCTCCGGTACGGCGGCTCCCCTCCTGGACGTCCCGTAGAGCACCTGTTCCAGGCCGGACACCAGGCGACGCACGTCCACCTGGGGGCGCACGACGAGACGCAGGAAGCGGCTGGACGAACCGATCTTGTTGCCGCACTCGCGGACCAGGATCCGGTGCTCGGTGAGCATCCTGTCCCGGACCACGGTGCCCTCGGCGCCCACGGGGAGGCGCACGAAGAGGAAGTTGCCCTGCGACGGGTAGACCGTCAGCCCGGGCAGAGAGGAGAGCTGGCCGGCCATGTCGAGGCGGTCGCGGCGCACCTGCTGGAGGCTCTGCGCGTACTCGGCGCCGTGCTCCTTGAGCATGAAGACGACATGTTCGGCGAAGGAGTTGAGGTTCCACTTCGGGAGCATCGAGCGGACCCGGCCCGCGAGCGCCGGGTTGGCGACGAGGTAGCCGAAGCGGATGCCGTGCAGGCCGAAGTTCTTGCCGAGGCTGCGCAGCACGATGACGTTGGGCCGCAGCATGGCCTCCTGGACGACGGACGGCTCGGCCTCGGCGTCCGCGAACTCCAGGAACGACTCGTCGATGACGACCAGGTCGAGGTCGGCCATGGCGTCCATGAACTGCACGATGGCGTGCTTGTGGAGGAAACCGCCGTCGGGGTTGTTGGGGTTGCAGATGACGGCGACGCGCGTGCCCCTCGCGCGGATGAACTCGGCGTACTGCGCGAGGTCGAGGGCGAAGCCGCTGGACTCCTGGAGCGGGAACATGTCGACCCGCTTGCCGGTCTCCATGGGCTGGTCGGTCCAGCGGCCGAAGGTGGGGACGGGGACGGCGAGGGACTCGCGGACCAGCAGGTGGTCGATCCAGGTGATGAGCTCGGTGGAGCCGTTGCCCATCGCCACGCACTGCGGCGGCAGCTGGAGCAGACTGCACAGCTCGGCCGTGATGGTGTCGGCGCTGCTCGGGTAGTACGTGATGATGTCGCGCAGCCGGGCCGACATGTCGTCGAACATGGCAGGGGTGGGGAAGTAGGGGTTGCAGGGGATACAGAAGTCCACGGGCCCGGCGCCTTCGCCGCCCTCACGTGTCAACGCCGCCATCGACGGGCTGTGTGCCGCGGTACTGCGGAACAGCGACGTGACGTTGTCGGCCATGGAACCTCCGTATGAGGCGGGTCCGTTGGGGACGGCCGGACCCGACGTTTAAGGGCGGCCCGCGCGGGGGAGCGCGGGCCGCCCTTACATACGGAGACTGTGGTGACACTGTTCAACCGTTGGGAGTCCGGTCAGAACATGTGTGGCACCTGTGAAGGCTTGTCATCAGCCCCCATGACCAGGTGCCGATCAGCAGCCGAACGTGTGGATCGTCGTCGTCCGGTACGTCTGCCCCGGACGCAGCACCGTCGACGGGAACTTCGGCTTGTTCGGCGAGTCCGGGAAGTGCTGCGTCTCCAGGCAGAGCGCGTCGCCCTGCCGGTAGGTGCGGCCGGACGGGCCGGTCAGCGTGCCGTCGAGGAAGTTGCCGGAGTAGAACTGCAGGCCCGGCTCGTTCGTGGCGATCTTCAGGGTGCGGCCGGAGGCGGGGTCGCGCAGGGTGGCGACGTGCTCGGGCCGGGCGGTGATGCCCTTGTCGAGGACCCAGTTGTGGTCGAAGCCCTTGGCGGTCACCAGCTGCGGGTGTGAGACGCGGATGTCCCGGCCGATCGGCTTGGCACGGCCGAAGTCGAAGGGCGTGCCCGCGACCTTGGCCAGCTCGCCCGTGGGGATCAGGCCCGCGTCGGTGGGCGTGTAGCGGGAGGCGGCGATCTGCAGCTCGTGGTCCTCGATCGTGCCGCTGCCCTCGCCGGCGAGGTTCCAGTAGACGTGGCTGGTGAGGTTGACGACGGTGGCCTTGTCGGTGGTGGCCTCGTAGTCGATGCGCCAGTCGCCGTGCCGGGTGAGCGTGTACGTCACCTTCGTCTTGAGCGTGCCCGGGTAGCCCATCTCGCCGTCGACGCTCGTGTAGTACAGGTGCAGACCGACGTCGGAGCCCTTGGTGAACGGCTCGACGTCCCACACGCGCTTGTCGAAGCCCTGCGTGCCGCCGTGCAGGCTCTGCTCACCGTCGTTGACGGACAGCTGGTAGTTCTTGCCGTCGAGGGTGAACTTGCCCTTGCCGATGCGGTTGCCGTAACGGCCGATCAGGGCGCCGAAGTACGGGGTCTTGGCGACGTAGTCCTCGATGTTGTCGAAGCCCGCGGAGACGTTGGCGTACCGGCCGCGGCGGTCGGGGATCTCCAGGGACTGGACGACACCGCCCCAGGAGAGGACCTTCAGGCGGGTGCCGCCGTTCTCCAGCGACCAGCTGTAGACCTTCGTGCCGTCGGCGAGCTTGCCGAAGAGCGTCTTCACCGGCTTCCTGCCTCCCGTGGCGTGCGCCGTGCCGCCGAGGGTGGTGGCGGCTATGCCCGCCGCCGCTGCTCCGGCGATGACCGTGCGTCTGTTCAGTTCCATGCGTGCGGCTCCCGTATAAGGAGAGGGCCCCGCCTTCCCGGCGGGGCCCCGATCTGACTTACGAACCGACCTTGCGCTTGTTCCACACGTCGAACCCGACCGCCGCCAGCAGGACCAGGCCCTTGATGACCTGCTGCCAGTCGGTGCCGATGCCGACGAGGTTCATACCGTTGTTCAGCACGCCCAGGACCAGGCCACCGATGATCGCGCCGAGCACGGTGCCGACACCGCCGCTCATCGACGCGCCGCCGATGAACGAGGCCGCGATCGCCTCCAGCTCGAAGTTGAGGCCGGCCTTGGGAGAGGCCGCGTTGAAGCGGGCGGCGAAGACCAGACCCGCCAGGGCCGCGAGCATGCCCATGTTCAGGAAGACCAGGAAGGTGACCTTCTTGTCCTTCACACCCGACAGCTTGGCCGCCGGGAGGTTGCCGCCGATGGCGTAGATGTGGCGGCCGACGATCGCGTTGCGCATGACGTAGCCGAAGCCGACGAGCAGCACGCCCAGGATGAGCAGCACGATCGGGGCGCCCTTGTAGCTGGCCAGCAGCATCGTCAGCGTCAGCACGGCGGCGCCGATCGCGACCAGCTTCAGCAGGAACAGCTTGGCGGGCGGGACGTCCAGGTTGAACTCCTGCTGCCGCTTGCGGTCCCGGACCTCCTGGAAGATCACGAAGGCGATCATCGCGAAGCCCAGCAGCAGCGTCAGGTTGTGGTAGTTGGTCTTCGGCCCGACCTCGGGCAGGAAGCCGTTGGCGACCTTCTGCAGGCCCTCCGGGAACGGGCCGAGCGTCTGCCCCTCCAGGAAGATCTCGGTCAGACCGCGGAAGATCAGCATGCCCGCCAGGGTCACGATGAACGACGGTATGCCGCCGTACGCGATGAAGAACCCCTGGACGGCGCCCGCGACCGCGCCCACGGCCAGGCACAGCACCACGGCGAGCAGCCACGGTATGTCGTGTTTGACCATGAAAACGGCGGCCATCGACCCGACGAACGCCGTCAGCGAGCCGACCGACAGATCGATGTGGCCCGCGATGATGACCAGCATCATGCCGATCGCGAGGATCAGGATGTAGCTGTTCTGCAGCACCAGGTTGGAGACGTTGCGCGGCAGCAGCAGGTCGCCGTCGGTCCACACGGCGAACAGGACCACGATCAGACCGAGGGCGAACAGCATGCCGTACTGCCGCATGTTGCGGCGCATACCGTCCAGCATCAGCTGCAGCAGTCCGTTGCCCGTGCCCTCCCCGCCCTTGCCGGCCGGCGCCGGGGCCGGGGTCTTGGCGGTCACGTCCGTGCTCATCGGGTTACCTCTTTGTCCTTCGTCATCTGACGCATCAGCGATTCCTGGGAGGCCTCGGCCTTCGAGAACTCACCGGTCAGCCGCCCCGCGGCCATCGTGTAGATGCGGTCGCACATGCCGAGCAGTTCGGGCAGCTCGGAGGAGATGAAGACGACCGCCTTGCCCTGGGCGGCCAGCTGGTCGATGACCGTGTAGATCTCGTACTTGGCGCCGACGTCGATCCCGCGGGTCGGCTCGTCCAGGATCAGCACGTCCGGACCCGAGAAGATCCACTTGCTGAGGACGACCTTCTGCTGGTTGCCGCCGGACAGCTTGCCCACCGGCTCGAAGACGGTCGGCGCCTTGATGTTCATGGACTTGCGGAAGCCCTCGGCGACCTGCCGCTCCTCGTGCTCGTCGACCACACCGCGCTTGGCGACCTTGCCCAGGGCGCTCAGCGAGATGTTCCGGTTGATGGTGTCGATGAGGTTGAGGCCGTAGTGCTTGCGGTCCTCGGTGACGTACGCGATCCCGTGTTTGACCGCCTGGGGCACGGTCTTCGTGCGGATCTCGGTGCCGTCCTTGAGGACCGTGCCGCCCGCGTACCGGCCGTACGTCCGCCCGAAGACGCTCATCGCGAGTTCGGTGCGGCCGGCGCCCATCAGGCCCGCGATGCCGACGATCTCGCCGCGCCGCACCTGGAGCGACACGTCGTCGACGACCTTGCGCTGCTGGTCGATCGGGTGGTGCACGGTCCAGTCCCGGATCTCCAGGGCGGGCGCCACGCCCTCCTCGGGCTGGTGCGGCGACCGCTCCGGGAAGCGGTTCTCCAGGTCGCGCCCGACCATGCCGCTGATGATCCGGTCCTCGGTGGTCTCCGCCGCCTTCACATCGAGGGTCTCGATGCTCTGGCCGTCGCGGATGATCGTCACCGAGTCGGCGACCTTGCGGATCTCGTTGAGCTTGTGGGAGATGATGATCGAGGTGATGCCCTGCTTCTTCAACTCCAGGATGAGATCGAGGAGTTTGCCGCTGTCCTCGTCGTTCAGCGCGGCGGTCGGCTCATCCAGGATGAGCAGCTTCACCTTCTTCGACAGGGCCTTGGCGATCTCCACGAGCTGCTGCTTGCCCACGCCGATGTCGGCGACGCGGGTGTCCGGGTGGTCGGAGAGACCGACCCGGCGCAGCAGTTCGGTGGCGTGCCGCAGGGTCTCGGTCCAGCTGATGATCCCGCGGGTGGCGTGCTCGTTGCCGAGGAAGATGTTCTCCGCGAGGGAGAGGTAGGGCACCAGGGCCAGCTCCTGGTGGATGATCACGATGCCGCGCTCTTCGCTGGCCCGGATGTCCTTGAACTGGCAGACCTCACCCTCGAAGAGGATGTCGCCCTCGTAGGTGCCGTGCGGGTGGACGCCGGAGAGGACCTTCATCAAGGTCGACTTGCCGGCGCCGTTCTCCCCGCAGATGGCGTGGACCTCGCCCTGCCGGACGGTCAGCGTGACGTCCGAAAGCGCCTTGACGCCGGGAAAGGTCTTGACGATCGAGCGCATTTCCAGGACGGGTCCCGCCATGGTCGTGCCTTCCAATCAGTGGTGAATCGTCGGTCGGTGGCGGGGACTACTTGACGTCGCTCTCCTTGAGGTAGCCGGAGTCGATGAGCTCCTTCTGGAAGTTGCTCTTGTCGACGGCGACCGGCTCCAGCAGGTAGGCCGGGACGACCTTCGCGCCGTTGTCGTAGGTCTTGGTGTCGTTGACCTCGGGCTTCTTGTCGTTCAGCAGCGCGTCGACCATGTTCGAGGACACCTTGGCGAGCTTGCGGAGGTCCTTGAAGACGCTCATCGACTGCTGGCCGGCGATGATCGACTTCACCGAGGCGACCTCGGCGTCCTGGCCGGTGACGATCGGCAGCGGCTTGCTCTTGGAGCCGTAGTCGTCCGACTTCAGCGCCGACAGGATGCCGATGGAGATGCCGTCGTAGGGGGAGAGGACCGCGTCGACGCGCTCGCTCTTGTAGGCCGACGTCAGGATGTCGTCCATGCGCTTCTGGGCGGTGCCGCCGTCCCAGCGCAGGGTGGTGACCTGGTTGAGCTTGGTCTGGCCGGAACGGACGACGAGCTGCTTCTTGTCGATGTAGGGCTGCAGGACCTTCATCGCGCCGCCGAAGAAGTAGCGGGTGTTGTTGTCGTCGTTGGAGCCGGCGAACAGCTCGATGTTGAAGGGGCCCTTCTTGGAGCCGTCCTTCAGGCCGAGCTTCTCGACGATGTAGGTGCCCTGGAGCTCGCCGACCTTCTCGTTGTCGAACGACGCGTAGTAGTCGACGTTCTTCGTGCCGAGGATCAGGCGGTCGTAGGAGATGACCGGGATGTTCGCGTCCTTGGCCTGCTGGAGCACGTTGTTCATCGACTTGTTGTCGATGGCGGCGACGATCAGCGCCTTGACGCCCTGCGTGATCAGGTTCTCGACCTGTGAGACCTGCTGGTCCGGGTCGTCCTCGCCGTAGACCAGCTTGGTCTTGTAGCCCTTGGACTCCAGCTCCGTCACGACGTTCTTGCCGTCGGCGATCCAGCGCTCGGAGGACTTGGTCGGCATCGCGATGCCGATGGTGCCGCCCTTGGCGTCCCCCTTGCCCTCCTCGCTGCCTCCCTCGCTGCTCTGGCCGCAGGCGGACAGGGTCAGGGCGAGGGACGCGGCTCCGGCTATGGCGGCGAGAGCGGCTCTGCGGTTACGCATATTGATCATCCTTGATCTGTGTGCAGGGCTCGGTCCGGGAGGCGCGAAGTCGCTCCGGGTGGTCGTGCCGGAAAGACCGAGAAGAGATGTGTCGGATTGTGGTCGGCTGTGTCTTCTTTTGTGAAGCCGAGTTTCCGGAACGTTATGCCGAGATCTCGAACCGTTGCAGATCGCCCGGCAGTCGGGAGCCCAGCGGGGCCATGTCGCCGTCCGCTCCGTGGCGCGCCAGGAGGTCCAGGGCGAGCCGGCCGCGCCGCACCCGTTCCTTGGCGGTGGCCAGGGTCAACTCCCGCATGTGGTGCCCGTAGGGGTAGATCCCGGGCGCCTTCGACAGGCCGAACTTCAGATACAACGGGGCGCCGCGCCGGATGAGTTCGGCGACCTCGTACATCCGGACGTAGCCGCCGAGGTCGTCGGGGGCCTCGATGTACATGTCCATGGGAGCACCCGACACCCGGCGGATCTCGGTGAGGTGATCGAGCGTCAGGTCGCTGGGCACGTTGACCGAGTCGGCGCCGAGGCGCTCGTACACCGCGTACGCCGCCGGGTTGACCGGCCCGATGAGCGCGCTCACCTTGAGGGTCGTGTCGGCCGGGATGATGCCGGCCGCGCGCGCCCGGTGCAGGGTCCACAGCACGCCCTCGTCGGCGACGAGCAGGCACTTGACGCCCAACTCCGTGGCCCGCACGGCGTCTTCGACACAGCCGGCCACGGCGTCGTGGCCGCGGGCTCTGAGGCCCCCGCCGCGCGAGTCGGTCCGGGTCGAGCCGCCGATGTCCCAGGTGCCGCGCGGGCCGGTGAACAGGCAGAGCTCGATGTCGCGTTCGGCCGTGGACTCGACCATCTCGGTGATCTCGGCGTCGGTCAGCATCCAGACGCCGCTGCCCTGGCTGATCCGGTGGATCGGCACATCCAGCCGCGAGGCCTCCTTCAGGACCACCGCCAGCGCCTCGGGACCCTCGCAGGAGGGGATCTCGGTGCGCCAGCGGCCGCCGCCGGGGAAGGAGTGCGGCGAGGCGTCGGCGGGGTCGAGGGCGGGCGCCTTCAGGCCGAGGTCGGCGAGCGCCTGCTCACCGGGCCTGCGGGCTGCCGTGGCGGGAGCGTCGGTCACAGGAAAGTCCTTCGGTTCGATATTTCGGACGAGGTTCGCGGCTCTGGGTACGGCAAGGTGCGGGGGTGGGGTACGCCGGTACGGGAGCCGTCAGGTTGCCCCCGTACCGGCGTACGTCTACGGGCGGAGCAACACCTTGCCCACCTTCGGATCACCGGCCCCCACCAGCTCGATGGCCTGCGGGAACTCGGCGAGCGGCAGCTCGTGCGTCACCAGCGGCAGCGGATCGAGCAGACCGGCGGCGAACACCCGAACCGTGTGCGCCCAGGCGTCCGGCGGAGCACCGAAGACGGTGTGCGTCTCCAGCTGCTTCACGACGAGATCGGTCGGGTCGAGGCCATCGGCACCCGGCGCCGGGATGCCGGTCAGGACCAGCCGGCCGCCCCTTCGGAGCAGGGCTGCGGAGATCCGGGCGGCGTCCGCGGACCCGGCCGTCTCGATCACCACGTCGATGTCGTCCGGGAGTTCCTGGTCCTTCGTCAGGAAGTCCGTCGCGCCGTACTGCCGCGACAGCGCCTCACGGTCCCGGCGGGTGCCGACGACCAGCAGCTCGGCCGGCGAGTTCGCCTTCAGGAACTGCACGGCGAACATGCCGAGCGTGCCGGTGCCGACCACGGCGACCCGCTCGCCGGGCTGCGCGTTGGCCTTCAGCGCGGCGGCCGCGATACAGGCGGCCGGCTCCAGGAGGGCCGCGGCGGTGAGGTCGCAGTCGTCCGGGAGGGTGTGGAGCAGACGGGCCGGGAGCGTCAGCGTGGCCGCCATCGCGCCCGGCTGGGTGAACCCCGTCTCCTCGTAACCGGCCGTGCACAGCGTCGTGTCGCCCGCGTGGCAGCGGTCGCAGACCTGGCAGTTGCGGAAGCCCTCACCGACGACCTTGCGGCCGACGAGAGACCCGGGGACGCCCGCGCCCACGGCCTCGACCGTCCCGGACCACTCGTGGCCCGGGGTGAGCGGGTAGCGGACGTAGCCCTCGGGGCGGTTGCCCTGGTAGACCTCGCGGTCGCTGCCGCAGATGCCGGACGCGTGGACGCGCACCAGCGCCTCGCCGGCCTCGGGCTGCCGGGGCTCGTGCGGGACGAGGCGGTGCTCGCCCGGGGCGTCGATGACTACCGCGGTGCTCACGTCGCTCCTCCGGTTTTCGAAGCTTTCGAGGGGCTGTTCGAGGGTTTAAAGGGTTCAGAGGGTCGGGCGGTCACTGCTTGCCCTTGGGCTTGCGCTGCTCCCAGCCCTCCGCCCAGAGGTCGAAACGGGCCTGCTGCTGCGGGAACTCGGCGGCGGCGTCCACGTCCAGCTCGACGCCCAGTCCGGGGGCGTCGGAGAGGTGGAAGCAGCCGTCCTCCGGGTTCACCTGCGGGGCGCCCTTGACGACCTTCTTGATCTCCGCGTCCGCGAAGTCGTTGAAGTGCTCCAGGATCTTGAAGTTCGGGGAGGTGAAGCCGACCTGGAGGGAGGCGGCGGTCAGCACCGGGCCGCCGACGTTGTGCGGGGCCACCAGCATGTAGTGCGTCTCGGCCGTCGCCGCGAGCTTCCTGGTCTCCCAGATTCCACCGATATGGCCGACGTCCGGCTGGATGATGTCCACGGCCTGGCTCTCGAACAGCTCGCGGAACTCGATCCGGTCGTGGATGCGCTCACCGGTGGCGACCGGCATGTCGACCTTGGCCGCGACCTTCTCCAGCGCCTTGAGGTTCTCCGGCGGCACCGGCTCCTCCAGCCACGCCGGGTTGAACGGCGCCAGCTCCCTGGCCAGGCGTACGGCCGTGGCGGGGGAGAAGCGGCCGTGCATCTCCAGCATCAGCTCCGCCTCGGGGCCGATGGCGTCCCGGACCGCCTCGATGAGGGAGACGGCGTACATGGTCCCCTGGTGGTCCAGCTCGAAGTGGCCCGTGCCGAACGGGTCGATCTTCAGTGCCCGGTAGCCGCGCTCCATCACGCCCTGGGCGGCCTTGTGGTACGCCTCGGGTGTCCGCTCCGTGGTGTACCAGCCGTTGGCGTACGCCTTGACCTTGTCGGTGACCTTGCCGCCCAGCAGCTGCCAGACGGGGACGCCGAGGGCCTTGCCCTTGATGTCCCAGCACGCCATCTCGATCACGGCGATACCGGACATCACGATCTCGCCCGCGCGGCCGTAGTCGCCGTACTTCATGCGCTTGACGAGGTCCTCGACAGCGAAGGGGTCGGAGCCGAGAATGTGGTTGGCCTCGGCCTCCCTCAGATAACCGAGAAGGGCGTCGGTGTGTCCCAGCATCCGGGTCTCGCCGACTCCGGTGATCCCCTCGTCGGTGTGCACCTGGACGTAGGTCAGGTTGCGCCAAGGCGTCCCGACCACGTGTGTGCTGATTCCGGTGATGCGCACGGCGGTTGTCCCTCGCAGCTTCGTCGGCTCAGTTCCGTCAGTCATTCAGTTCATCCAGCCGGTTCGACGTGTTCGAGATTTCGGCACACGTTCGAAATGCTGGCGTGACAGTAAGGACGCGGTGGTCGGGGTGTCAATGGGTCGCGCGCATAACGGTTTCGACAGTTTCGAAACCAGAGGAGAGGCGGGTCCGTGCAGAACCTTCACAGCTGGATCTAGGAACGTGACCGGCGCGGAACTTAACCTTCCCGCGTCATGGACTACTGCGACCCGTGCCGACGGCACCTCAACGGCGCACTGGCGTGCCCGGGGTGCGGCACCTCGGCGGATGCGCTGCGCCGGCGTGAGCGTGAGTACGGCGATCAGGACGACTCGGGTGACTCTGTCGGGTCGGGCGGGGCCCATGGTGACCGCGACGCCTACGGCGACGAAGAGCCGCTCGGGCGTGCCGCTCGTCGGCGTGGACGCGGGCGCGAGCACGGGCCGGTCGCCGATCGCCCGGGTGGCGCGAGCCGGCGGGACCGGAAGGCGGCCGCGCATCGCCGACGGCGGCGCCGGACCCTGTTCATCGCGGCGGGGTTCGTGCTGGCTGCGGGTGGGCTGAGCCTCGCCGAACTGGGCATGGACGCGCCCAAGTCGACGTCGAAGCCGGCGGAAGCGGAGGGGGAGCCGACGGAGGCGGGCGAGACGGCCCGCCCTGCGGGAGACAAGGCCGGGGTCGAGGGAGCGTCGAGGTCTCCTTCCCCGGGGGCGTCTGACTCGCCGTCGGCTTCCGAATCCCCGAAGGGCGAGAAGTCGAAGGCTCCCGAGCCGACCCGGTCTTCCGCGCCGGAAGCGTCCCCGAGCCGCCCGGCCTCGGCCCCCACGGCGGCCCCTCCGGCTCCGGCACCGACCCGAACCACGGATCCGACGCCCCCGGCCGCGTCGCCGGAACCGGCCCCGACGAAGACGTGCAACCGCTTCCTGTGGTGGTGCGCGTAGCGCCTGTCCGGCGGGTGCGTGCCGCCCCGGCTGCGGGCGTGCGTGCCTCCCCCAGTGCCTTGAGGGCCTGGGAGGTGCCCCCAGGGCGGCACGGGTGGGCGGTGGGGGGAGGCACCCCGCTCCGCCGGGCCGCGGACCCACCCGGGCTCAGCGACGACGCCGGGCACCGAAAAGGCTCAGCGCGTCACGCAACCCCCAGCATCCCCCTCAGCGCATCCCGCAACGCCACCCTCTCCCCCTCGGGGAGCGCCGCCAACGGCTCCCTGGCGAACCGCAGGGACTCCCGCAGGCTCCGGGCCACCCGCCGTCCCTCACCCGTCGCCGCCGCCACCTTCACTCTCCGGTCCGCGGGATCCGGCTGCCGTTCCACCAGCCCCCGCGCCTCCAGCCGGTCCACGATCCCCGTGACGTTGGACGGCTCGCACTTCAACCGCTGGGCAAGCCTCCGCATGGGCAGCGGCTCCAGGCACAGCAGGCTCAGCAGCCGGGCCTGCGCCCCGGTGAGGGAGTGTCCCGCCGCGGCCTCCTCGTAGTCCTCGTGGAACCGGGCCACGACCTCCCCGATGAGCTCGACGACCTCGATGGTCAGCGAGTCGGGGTGGGGGGAGTCCGGGGTCGGTGTGGTGGAAACCATGGCTTCGAGGGTACCCGGTTATTTGACAACATGAAATTTTCAGGAGCATGGTTGTTTCAGCTACTGAAACATCCGTCCGAGCCAGTGAGGACAGGCGCATCATGACCGACACCCCCACCCTCCCCGCCGTCAGCCGCGAGTGGCACCTGGCGAGCCGCCCCGTCGGCTGGCCGAAGCCCGAGGACTTCGCCTTCGTCGAGGCGGAGGTCCCGCAGCCGGGCGAGGGTCAGGTTCTCGTACGGAACAAGTACCTCTCCGTGGACCCGTACATGCGTGGCCGTATGAGCGACGCGAAGTCCTACGTCGCCCCGTTCGAGCTGGGCAAGGTCATGCAGGGCGGTGCCGTCGGAGAGGTCGTGGCCTCCAACGTCGACGGGCTGGCCGTCGGGGATCACGTACTGCACTTCCTCGGGTGGCGTGAGTACGCCGTCGTGGCCGCGAAGAACGCCGTCAAGGTGGACCCGGACGCCGCGCCGCTGTCGACGTACCTCGGTGTGCTGGGCATGACCGGCCTCACCGCCTACGCGGGCCTGCTGCGCACCGCCGCCTTCAAGGAGGGCGACACCGTCTTCGTGTCCGGCGCCGCCGGTGCCGTGGGCGGCCAGGTCGGGCAGATCGCCAAGCTGAAGGGCGCCTCGCGGGTCATCGGGTCCGCCGGGTCCGACGAGAAGGTGAAGCTCCTCGTCGAGGAGTACGGCTTCGACGCCGCCTTCAACTACAAGGGCGGGCCGGTGAGCGAGCAGCTGCGTGCCGCCGCCCCGGACGGGATCGACGTCTACTTCGACAATGTCGGCGGTGACCACCTGGAGGCCGCCATCGGCTCCCTCAACGAGGGCGGCCGGATCGCCGTCTGCGGCATGATCTCCGTCTACAACAACACCGAGCCCGCCCCGGGCCCGAGGAACCTCGCCCGCCTGATCGCGACCCGCGGCCGCATCGAGGGCTTCCTGGTCGGGGACCACTACGACCTGCAGCCCCAGTTCGTCCAGGAGGTCGCCCCCTGGGTCGCCTCCGGTGAGCTGAAGTACCGCGAGACCGTCGTCGAGGGCATCGAGAACAACCTCGAGGCGTTCCTGGGCGTGCTGCGCGGTGACAACACCGGGAAGATGATCGTCAAGCTCTGACGCCTTCTGTCGGTTTTCGGCATGCGGTAAGTTTTTTCCGAATCCGCTCGGCCCGGGCGCGAGCCGCGGCGGACGACCGAAGGAACACAACCGCATGCCGATCCAGCAGTCCGACGTCCTCTACACCGCCGTCGCCACCGCCGAGAACGGGCGCGACGGGCGCGTGGCCACCGATGACGGCCGGCTCGACGTCGTCGTCAATCCGCCGCAGGCCATGGGAGGAAGTGGCGCCGGGACCAACCCCGAGCAGCTCTTCGCCGCCGGGTACAGCGCCTGCTTCCAGGGAGCCCTCGGTGTCGTCGCCCGTGAGACGGGCGCCGACCTCACCGGGTCGACCGTCACCGCCAGGGTCGGCCTCGGGAAGAACGGGGACGGGTTCGGGATCATCGTCGAGATCTCGGCCGACCTGCCGAAGGTGGAGCGGGGTGCCGCGCGGGCGCTCGTCGAGAAGGCGCACGAGGTGTGCCCCTACTCGAAGGCGACCCGCGGGAACATCACCGTGACGCTGGTCTGACCGCAGTCGTTGCGTACGCGGAGGCCGCACCCTTGGACGTGGGGTGCGGCCTCCGCTCGTGCCCGGGGTCAGCGCGCGAGGGCCGCCCGGTGGATCGCCCGCGCCAGGCGGTCGTTCTCCGGGGCCGCCCCGCCCGGGAAGGCGAACCGGCGACGGGTGTAGCCGTAGGCGAGGCCGCTCCACGGGTCCGCGAAGGACTGCGAGCCGCTCGCGCCGCTGTGCCCGATCGTCCCGGCGCCGAGGAACGGGTGCCACGTGTCAGCCGTCGTCTGGAAACCGAGGCCGAACGACTTGTGGGCACGTGCCACCAGGTCGTAGCCGACCGAGTGGAACTGGCCGAACTCCGCCACCGTGTCCGGCTTCAGCAGCGGCGCCTGCTCGCCCACCCCGCTGATCGCCGCCGCGTACATCCCGGCCAGGCCTCGTGCGGACGCCACTCCGCCCACCGACGCCGGGCCCTTGGCGCGGATCAGCGGCATGTTGGGCAGTGAGGCCAGGTCGGTCGGTTCGCTCGCGTTGCGGTTGAAGGCGATCGAGGCGAGCGTGTGCGGCCCCGTCGGCGTGGCGTCGAGGAGGGCCTGCTGTTCCGGGGTCGGGGCCATCGGCTGGGTGGTGCGGAAGCGGGGTTCCTGAGGGGCCGGCAGGCCGAGGTGGAAGTCCAGGCCGTACGGGGTCCGGACGCGCTCCTGGTAGATCTCCTGGAGCGTGCGGCCCGTGGCGCGGCGTACGACCTCGCCGGCCAGGGCGCCGGCGACCAGTGCGTGATAGCCGAAAGCAGTGCCGGGGCGCCAGAACGGCCGCTGGTCGGCGAGGCGTTCGGCGAGCTGGCGGTCGTCGCCCAGCTCCGCCAGGCTGAAGCCGGTGTCCGTGCCGACCACGCCCGCCCGGTGCGCGAGCAGGTCCCGCAGGGTCAGCTCGCCCTTGCCCTCGGCCGCGAACTCCGGCCAGTAGTACGTCACCTTGCGGCCCGGTTCGAGCGTGCCGTCCTGGACGAGGAGAGCCACGACCAGGTAGGCGGCGCCCTTCGTGGACGAGAACACGCCGTAGAGGGCGTCCGCCTCGGTCCCCGCCCACAGGTCCACGACCTTCCGGCCCCGCAGGTAGGCACACAGCTGGCCCTCGTAGTCGGGCCGTTCCCCGGCCACGAACGCGGCGAACTCCTCGCGCACCCCCTCGAAGCCGTCGGCTACGGTGCCGTGGATCTCTTGCGTCATCCGTTCTCCTCATCTGAACCGCTGTGTGCCACTGTGAACAATGCCCTCGCCACCTGCGGGAATTCCCCCTTGGGGTGGTCCCGGAAGAGGGGTTCGGTGCCGAACAGGACCGTCCTGCCGCCGCTGACCACCGAGGCCTGTCCCGCTGCCGCCGCGGGGCCGCCGGTGCCGTCCCGGAGCGGGCGCCAGTGCCCGGAGACGAGCGGGTTCCCGGTCGCGTACGACTGCTCCTCGCGCACCCCCGGGCCGAGGTCGGTGAACCAGAGCGGCGCGTAGACGAAGGTGTGCGCGGGCGCGTCGTGCGTGAGGCGGCCCGAGTTCACCGCGCGTACGACGCCGTTGGCGTCCGGGTTGCCCTCGACCGGCTTGACGGCCAGCAGGTCCGCCGCCGCGTTCAGGGCCGCTCCCGTCGCGCCCCGGCCGACCAGGCCGTGACCGTCGAGGAAGGTGTCCAGGGCCTTGCGGGCGGGGGCGGTGAGGGCGGCGTGGTCCAGGCCGGCGGAGACGAACAGCACGTCCGTGCCGGACCAGTCGAAGCCCGCGTTCAGGACGGCCGTCGAGACCGGTGTGACGTCGAAGCCCATCTCCCGCAGGGCGAACAGCTCACCCGGGGTGACGGCGGCGGCGACGCGCAGGCGGTGCAGGGGCGTGTCGCCCTTGAGCCGCGCGGCCGTGAAGGAGACGTCGTGCGCGCGGGCCGCGATGAGCGCCTCGCGGCGTGCCGACGCCGGGACGATCGCGCTGCCGTCCGGGGCCTGCCGCACCCGGACTCCCCGCCCGAGGAGGGAGTTGAGGGCCGCGATCTCGCGCGGATCGGTCAGACGCAGGCGGAGAGCGCCGTGCGCGGGCACGTGGGCGACGGGTGCGGCCTCGGTGACCGGGCGCAGGGGCGCGCCCCGCAGGCTGCCCGAGGTCACCCGCTCGACCGTGGCGCCCCACAGCCGGCCCAGGCTCCAGCCGGAGATGTCGTACATCACCGACACCTTGTCGCTGATGTCCCGGCCGTCGGCCAGCAGGACGTTCGCCATGCCGCGCTTGGGCTGGTGCAGGTCGACGACGTACGAGCCCTCGGGGTGCGTCCGGCCTTCGATGCGGAAGGGGCGGGTGGCACGGGTGACGCGGACGTCGTTGGCGAGGAGGTGGTCGACGAGGCGGGCGGCGGCCGGGGTCGAGCGCTGGGTGCGCGAGTCGCCGGGCGGGATGACGTAGGCGCGCGGGAAGTCGGTCGTGTAGACGTCCTCCGGGCCGATGCCGGGGACGCCGGGGACCGTCTTCGGTGAGACCGGCACCTGCGGGGCACCGGCCGCGCCGCGGCGGAAGGTCTCGATCTGGTCGGCGACGAGGGTGGTGCGGTGCTCGCGGACGTGGTTCAGGGTCGCGCGGACGGCGGCGCCCGCCACGGCCGTGTTGACCGCCGAGCGGCGGCGCAGCTCCCGGACGGGGAGGGTGTCGTACTCCTCGTTGTTCACCGCCAGCGGGATCTCCACCGTGTGGGCGGCCACCGTGCCGTGGAAGGCGGCGTACTGCGGGGTGAAGATCGGCGGCCAGTCGTCCCAGCCCTCCTCCTGGTCGCGGAACGGGATCTGCGCCGGTTCCACACCGTCCTTCGCGGGCGTGTAGCCGAGCGCGTTGACGGCGGACTCCATGCCGAGGGCGTTGGCGTAGGAGTTCTTCAGGAAGAGGTCGTACTCGTAGTTCTCGCCGTGCGGGGGAGTGGTGGGCTCGATGAGCGTGCCGTTGACGTAGCCGTGCAGGTCGAGCAGGACGGCCGGCTGCTTGTCCAGCTCGATCTGCCGCATCGCGCGGGTCTCGGGCTGGGAAGCCGTGACGAAGTCGCGGTTCAGGTCGAAGCCGTTCGCGTTGGCGCGGGTGCCGGCGATACGGCCGTCCGGGTTGGCCGTGATGTTGAAGTACAGGCGGCTGTGCGCGAGGAGTTCCCTGGTCTTGGCGTCCTTGGCCGTCGCGAGCCGTTCGATGACCTTCAGGGAGGCGTCCGTGCCCTCCCACTCGTTGCCATGGATGTTGCTGTTGACGAAGACCGGGGCTTTGTACGCGCGCTTGATCTCGCGGGACTTCGCGGCGGACGCGGGCGCGCTCTCGATCAGTTCACGCATCCGCTCCTGGGCGCGGGCCTGGCGGGTGGTCTCCGGGGCGGTGACGGTGACGAGGAAGAGGCGGTGGTCGCCGGCCGAGCGGCCGGTCACCTCCACACTGACGCGGTCGCCCAGGCGTTGCAGGGCGTTCAGCTTCGGGGCGATCGCGTGGTACGGGGTGAGCCCCAGCTTCAGGGACTTGTCGCCGGGGTTCTCCGGGTCGGGGGAGAGGACCTGGCGGCGGGGGTAGCCGCGGCCGGTCATGCCGGTGGAGGTCTCCGCGGTCAGGGCGCGACTGGCGGCGCTCGCGGGTGCCCGGGCCGCGCGGTCGTCGACGGCGGGGCCCTCCCGGGTGACGGGCTTCGGGTCGGCGCCGGCGGTGTGCGGGGTGAGCAGGGGTAAGCCCGCTGTCGCGAGGCTGAGGGTGACGATCAGTACAGGTCTCGCAGGAACGGTTCTCGTGGTGCGCACGCGTACCTCCTCCGGGGCTTCCTGAGATCGGTACGGCGAGGTGTACCGGTTCGACTCAACGGCAACAAGTGCGCGTCGGTGTCACCGGTGACCCGGATGGCCCCTGCGGAGGGCGCCCGGGCCTGCCCCGATAGGGTTTTCCCATGCGCGATCTCGGGGTGGGCTTCCAGTACCTGCTGAAGGGCCAGCGATGGGTGGCCCGGCACGGCAAGCAGTACGGCTTCGGGTTGCTCCCGGGCCTGATCACTCTGGTCCTCTACGCGGCGGCGCTGGTCGCGCTGGCGCTGTGGGGCGAGGACGCCGTCACCTGGGCGACACCGTTCGCCGACGACTGGTCCAGCCCGTGGCTCGGGCTCTTCCGCGGCTTCCTGACCGCCGTGCTGTTCGCCCTCGCCCTGCTCCTCGCCGTCGTGACCTTCACCGCGGTGACGCTGCTGATCGGGCAGCCCTTCTACGAGAACCTCTCCGAGAAGGTCGACCGGGACGTGTCCCCGGACGGCCACGCCCCCGAGTCGGGCCTGCCGCTCTGGCGCGAGCTGTGGATCTCCGGCCGCGACAGCCTGCGCATCGTGGTGCGGGCCGTCCTGTGGGGTGTGCTGCTGTTCGCGTGCGGTTTCATCCCGGTGATCGGGCAGACGGCCGTACCGGTGCTCGGGTTCTTCGTCACCGGGTTCTTCCTGACCGAGGAGCTGACCGCCGTCGCCCTCCAGCGCCGCGGCGTCGACCTGCGCACCCGCCTCAGGCTGCTCCGCTCCCGCAAGACCCTGGTCTGGGGCTTCGGCACGCCGCTGGCCGTGGCCTTCCTGGTGCCGGTCGTCGCGGTCTTCCTGATGCCGGGGGCGGTCGCCGGTGCCACCCTCATGGCGCGGGAACTGCTGGGCGAGGAGATCCAGGAGGGTGACGGGGACGGCGACCGGGCTGTCACGACTCTTCCGCAGCCGCCTTCAGGATCGCCCTCACCTGGGCGATGATGTCCAGCCGGTTCCGCACGAACTCCGGGTCGGTGACCTCGGCGGTGTTCCCGGAGCCGAACTGCAGCACCGGCGTGTGCACATGCCCGCCCGGCAGCCGGTCGTGCAGTCCCAGCCGGTCCCGCAGCAGCGTCGCCCGGTAGGCGATCTCGTTGGAGAGGTAGTCCCCGCCGCCGCCCGCGCGAGCGGTGGAACCGGGGGTCGGCCCGTCCGGGCGTACGACGGACTCGGTGCCGCCCGCAGGGATCTCGGTGACGCCGGTGTTGTCGTACACGGGGAAGCGGCCGGTGTTCGCGGCGACGATCGCCCGGTACGGCAGCGTGGTCGTCGTCCACTGAGGCTGCGAGGCCGGGTCGGTGACGGGGACGGTCTCGGTGCGGCCGATGTTGTCGTTGTCCCCGAAGCCGCCCCGCCAGGCCCCGTTGGTCCGCTCGATGTCGAACTTCCCGACCCGGCCCTGGCTCACGGTCGTGAACAGGTCGACCTTCGGCAGATACGGCCGCAGCGTCCGCTCCACGGTGCCGTCCGTGAAGTCCTGCCAGCGCACCGGGAACACGGCCGTCTCGATCCGGGCCGGGCCGTCCGCGGTCTCGATCACCGTGCCGTCGAGGGCGAGCGCGGTGGCGCCGGACGGGTTGGAGATCCGGATGTCCCGGTCCAGGGTGAACGGGTCGAAGCCGGTGAGCAGGATCCGCTTCAGTCCCTTGCTGTGCGAATAGCCGATGGCCGTCTGGTCGCGTGAGGTGCGCTCCAGTTCGTCGAGCAGCGCGGTCCGCTGTCGGTCCGTCAGGCCGAACTCCGGCTCCCAGGTGCGCACTTCACGCGTCATGCCGAGTCGCGCCCAGTACAGGGGCCGGTCGTCGTCCCGGCTGAGGTCACCGCCCGCCGGTCCACGCCCCTGCGCCCGGTCCACCGCACGCCGCCACAGCTGAGCCCCCTCGGACGCGACGGCCCGGCGGGCCTCCCCGTAGGAGCGGGCCGCGTCCAGCGCCCGGGTCAGCCGCGGGGCCACGGTGTCGAACCCGGAGCGGCGCAGGATCTCCTGCGGGACCGCTTTGCCGAGCCGTTGCTCCTCGACGGTGGGAGCGGGGCCCGTCTCTGCGGCGCTCGCGGTTGTCGGGGTGGTGAGGCCGGTCAGCAGGGCGAGACCGAGGACGCCGAGGCGAACGCGTATGGAGTTCAAGGAGGTTCAGGCCTTCCGTCACGGTGGGGGTGCTGCGGGGGCGTGGTGCCGGACGGCCGCAGTATCGCGTGACTGGAGTGATCTACGCCATGGGTGGAACCGGGAGTGGCGCTCAGTCGGCGCTCTCGCCCAGCAGCGTAAGGAAGTCCCGGAACGCCGACGGCATGTCCACCGACTCCGGGTCCAGCAGCCACTGGTACTGCAGGCCGTCCAGGATCGCCACGAGCAACGGCGCGGCCCGCTCGGGGGTGAGGCCGCTCGGCAGGCGGTCGCCGTACTCGGCGCGCAGCACCTCGGCCATGCCCGCGCGGACCCCGGCGTAGCGCTCCGTGAAGTACGCGCGGGCCGGATGGTCCTCCGTGACGCTCTCGCCGAGCAGCGCCGAGAAGGTCTGGATGATGGCGGGCCGCATCGCGTTGTACTCGACCAGCGAGGCCAGCAGGTCCAGCCGCAGCCGCCCGGCGGGCATCGCGTCCCAGCGGTCCCGCTCCCGGAGCACCGCGACCAGCAGCGCCTCCTTCGTCGGGAAGTGGTGCAGCAGCCCCTGCTGGGTGAGTCCGACACGCTCCGCGACCGCGGCCAGGCTCGCTCCCCGGTAGCCGCGCTCGGCGATCACTTCCAGAGCGGCCCGCACGATCTCCGCGCGCCGTTGCTCGCTCCTGGCCCTGGCCGTCATGGCGTCACCGTACGACATGACGAACGATTGATTGTTGCGAGAAGATAACGAAACCTACCGCATCACAGGTAGCGGGGGCACGATGTCGGAATCCAGCGGCTTTCGACGTGGAGGTGCCGGCGTGACAGAGACAGCGGAAGTACGGCGTGAGGCGGCGGTCGAGGCCGCCCTGGGCAAGCTCGACCTGGACACCAAGACACGGCTGCTGGCCGGGCAGGACATGTGGAGCCTGCCCGCGCTGCCGGAGGCGGGGCTGGGCTCGCTGGTGATGTCCGACGGGCCGATCGGCGTCCGCGGGGTGCAGTGGAGCGCCGACGACCCGTCCGTCGCGCTGCCCTCACCGACCGCCCTCGCCGCCACCTGGGACCCCGGACTCGCGCACCGGGCAGGCGTGCTGCTGGCCCAGGAGGCCCGCCGCAAGGGCGTCCACGTCCTGCTCGCCCCCACGGTCAACCTGCACCGCTCCCCGCTCGGCGGCCGCCACTTCGAGGCCTACAGCGAGGACCCGTACCTCACCGGCCGGATCGGCACCGAGTACGTCCGGGGCGTCCAGTCCGGCGGCGTCGGCACCACCGTCAAGCACTTCGTCGCCAACGACGCCGAGACCGACCGCCTCACGGTGAACAACCTCGTGAGCGAACGCGTCCTGCGCGAGCTGTACCTCGCCCCCTTCGAGGCGATCGTCGAGAACGCCCACCCCTGGGGCATCATGACCGCCTACAACACGGTCAACGGCACGACGATGACCGAGCACCACCACCTGGTCAACGAGGTCCTGCGCGGCGAGTGGGGCTTCGACGGCATCAACGTCTCCGACTGGACGGCCGCCCGCTCAACCACCGGCGCCCTCGCCGGCGGCCTGGACATCGCGATGCCCGGCCCGCGGACCGTCTACGGCGAGGCCCTCGCACAGGCCGTCCGGGACGGCGAGGCCGACGAGGCCCAGGTCGACGAGGCCGTCCGCCGCGTCCTGCGCCTCGCCGCCCGGGTCGGCATCCTGGACGGCGCCGAACCGGTCGTCACCGAACCGCCCGCGCATGTCGACGGCGAGGCGCTCGCCCGCGAGATCGCCCGCCGCTCCTTCGTCCTCGTCCGCAACGAGAGGGGCGTGCTGCCGCTGAAGCCCGGCCGGGTCGCGCTGATCGGCGCCGCCGCCCGTGACGCCCGTGTCCTCGGCGGCGGCTCCGCCACGGTCTTCCCCGCCCGGACCGTCTCACCGCTCGACGGTCTCACCGCCGCCCTCCCCGACGGCAGCCTCACCTTCGCCCTCGGTGCCGACCCGAACACCGAACTCCCCGTCGCAGACCCGGGCTTCGAGCTGCGCGCGGTCTGCCGCGACAGCGACGGCACCGTCATCGGCACCCGCTCGGCCCCCAGCGGCCACATCCAGTGGATGGGCGACGACCTGCCCGACGGCGTCACCCACGACACCCTGCACAGCGTCGAACTGACCGGCACCTTCACCCCGCGTGAGACCGGCACCCACACCTTCGGCATCAAGGGCCTCGGCCCCTTCGCGCTGACCGTCGCCGGCACCACGTACTTCGACGACGTCCAGCGCCCGGACGGGGACGACCCCTTCCTGACCTTCTTCGGCCCCCCGGTGCCCCACGCCCGGGTCGACCTGACCGCCGGCGACCCGGTCGAGGTCTCCCTCACCTACACCGTCGCGCCGCCCGACGGCCACCCCATGCGGGTCATCGGCTTCACCCTCGCCCACCGGGACCCGCAGCTCGACGCCGACGAGCGGATCGCCGAGGCCGTCGCGGCCGCCCGCGCCGCCGACACGGCCGTCGTCGTGGTCGCCACCACCGACCGCGTCGAGTCCGAGGGCTTCGACCGCACCGACCTGCGCCTGCCCGGCCGCCAGGACGACCTGGTCCGTGCCGTCGCCGCGGCCAACCCGAACACCGTCGTGGTGGTCAACTCCGGCTCCCCGGTGGAACTGCCGTGGCGCGACGACGTCGCCGCCGTGCTCCTGAGCTGGTTCCCCGGCCAGGAGGGCGGCGCGGCCCTCGCGGACGTCCTCACCGGCACTCACGAGCCCGGCGGCAGGTTGCCCACCACCTGGGGCTCCCTGACCGACGCCCCGGTCACCCAGGTCGTCCCGGCGGGCGGCGAACTCCCCTACGACGAGGGCGTCTTCATCGGCTACCGCGCCTGGGAGCAGCACGGCCGCACCCCCGCCTACCCCTTCGGCCACGGCCTGGGCTACACCGACTGGGCCTACGAGTCGGTCGAGGTCGCCGCGAGCGCCGAAGGGGCCACCGCGAAGGTCCGCCTCCGCAACACCGGCGACCGCCCGGGCCGCGAGGTCGTCCAGCTCTACCTCGCCCCGGGCGAGTCCGACCCCACCCGTCCGGCGCGTTGGCTGGCCGGCTTCGCGAGCGTCGAGGCCGCGCCCGGCGAGACCGTCGAGGCGACCGTCGAACTGCCGCGCCGCGCCTTCGAGAGCTGGGACGAGACGAACGCCTCGTGGTCGTTTGTGAAGGGTTCGTACGAGATCCAGGTGGCGCGCTCGATCACCGACCGCAGGATCACGGCGACGATTAACGTCTGACCCGGGACGCGTTCCCCACTGAGCAGCCCCGGTCCGGGACCTGACCCCTGGACCGGGGCTCATGGCTGTCCGGGCCGCGCGACGGACGGGCCTAGCGCGTGCCGAACCCGTACACCGTCTCCGAGCGGAACACCTCGCCCGGCCGCAGCACCGTGGTCGGGAAGCCCGGCCGGTTCGGGGAGTCGGGGAAGTGCTGGGTCTCCAGCGCGATGCCGTCGCCGGGCGCGAAGGGCTCGCCCAGGTGATCGGCGGTGTACAGCTGGAGTCCCGGCTCGGTCGTCGCCACCGTCAGCACCCGCCCGGACGCCGGGTCGTGCAGCTCGGCGACCTCCACCGGGACGTCCGCCACGCCCTTGTCGAGCACGAAGTTGTGGTCGTAGCCGGAGCCGACCTTGCGGGCCTCGCGGAAGTCGAAGCGCGTGCCGGTCACGTCCTCCGGGCCGCCGGCCGGGATCAGGTCCTCGTCGACGGGCGTGTAACGGGAGGCGGCCAGCCGCAGTTCATGGCCGCCCGCGTCGCCGGAACCGCCCAGGTTGAAGTAGCTGTGGTTCGTCAGATTCACCACGGTCGGCGCGTCCGTGACGGCCTCGTAGGCGATCCGCAGCGCGCCGCTCTCCTGCAGCGTGTACGTCGCCGAGACCTCCAGCCGCCCCGGGAACCCTTCTTCGCCGTGCGGACTGACCCGGGTCAGACGCACACCGTGCTCGACCGGAGCCGCGTCCCACACCCGCTTGTCGAAGCCGTGCACCCCGCCGTGCAGCGAGTTCGGCGCGTTGTTCGGTTCCAGCGCGTACATCCGGCCGTCCAGCAGGAAACGACCGCCGGCGATCCGGTTGGCGTACCGCCCGACCAGGGCCCCGAGGTAGGGCCCGGGGTGGGCGAGATAGCCCTCGAGATCCGGAAACCCGAGCACCACATTCCCGGCCCGGCCCTCCCGGTCCGGCACCTCGACGGACTGCACGATCCCGCCGTACGACAGCACCCGCACCCGTACGCCGGCCCTCTCCAGGGTCCAGCGCTGCACCGGTGTGCCGTCGGAAAGTGTGCCGAAGAGTTCGTTCATGTGCGGAACTCTAAGTCAGCGGCTTTGCGCCGTGACGGTGCGGTACGCGATCTCCGCCAACCGGGCCTGTCCGTTCACGCTGGGGTGGAAGTAGTCCCAGCGGCTCAACTGAGCCGTGCCGAAGCGGTAGTCGTACACCGCGCCCCCGTCGTACCGGCACCGCTTGTCCTCGGCGCAGACCTCCTTCAGGACCTTGTTGTAGTCCTCCACCCGCTTCTGCACCGTGTCCCGCCGCAGGGTCGCCGCCGAGTCCAGGGCATCCGCGTCGCCCAGCATCGACGGGCAGATGCCCAGCTGCCACACCTGCTTGCCCAACGGGCTGTTACGGCCCTCGGACCACAGCCGCTTCAGGTTCGGCACGCTCGCCACGAACACCTGGGCCTTGGGCAGGGCCTCGCGCAGGGTGCGCAGCGCGTCCTCGAAGTCGCTGCGGAAAGCGGAGACCGGGGTCATCGCCGCCGCAGAGGACCGGCAGGCGTCGTTCGCCCCGGCCATCACCGTCACCAGCTGCGGCTTCCGCCGCACCGCCTGGGTCATCTGCCCGGGCAGATCGGCCATCCGGGCCCCGGTCACGGCGTAGTTCCAGCTCCGCTCGGTGGCCTCGGCCTTCCCCAGCAGCCGGACGGCGAGCGAGTCCACCTCCGGGCTGGCGCCGGTCGCCCAGGACGCCTCCGGACAGTCCTGCAGCACGTCACAGGCGTCGAAACCACGCGTGATGGAATCACCGACGGCAGCGACGGAGCTGGGGCTGCGGTCCCACAGGGGCGTGGGTCTGGGAGACGGCTTCGAGCTGGCGGACGGGGCGGGGGAATTGCCCCCCACGGCGTCACATCCCGTGACCCCCAGGGCAGTCGCCACGGCCACGGCGGCAACGATCCGTGACCGGTGGCTTCGCTTCCGCATGCCTGTTCCATCCCCTCGCCGCGCCGTGGCTGTCTCCCCACCCATTAACAACGCACGAGGGTTCCCGACCGATCAGGTGCAACGGCTCACACCCGTACAAGCGTCCCCTGGGTGAATGGTGGGCGTTTCCCGGCACCGGGACCGACCGTACGTCACACTCCTTGCGTCACCGCACGGTAGCCTCGCCATCAACGTGACCCTCCCGGTCACAGCCGTTCCGCCCGTTCAAAGATGGTCCGCTCTGCCCGGAGGTTCCGGTGACGACACGTGGGGTTCTGTACATGCACTCCGCGCCGCGCGCGCTGTGCCCGCACGTCGAGTGGGCCATCGCCGGAGTGCTCGGCACACGCGTCAGCCTGGACTGGATCCGCCAGCCCGCCGCGCCGGGCACCTGGCGCTCGGAGTTCTCCTGGCAGGGCCAGCCGGGCACGGCGTCGAAGCTGGCGTCGGCCCTGCGGGGCTGGCGGCTGCTGCGCTTCGAGGTGACGGCCGAACCCTGCCCCACCGCCGAGGGCGAACGCTACAGCTGCACCCCCGACCTGGGCATCTTCCACGCCGTCACCGGTATCCACGGCGACATCCTCATCCCCGAGGACCGCCTGCGCGCGGCCCTGAAACGCTCCCAGCGGGGTGAGACCGACCTGGAGAGCGAGCTCAACAAGCTCCTCGGCAAGCCCTGGGACGACGAGCTGGAGCCGTTCCGCTACGCCGGCGAAGGCGCCCCGGTCCGCTGGCTCCACCAGGTGGTGTAAGCGCCTTCAGGGACACGCCCCCCCAGGGGCGCGGGGCTGTTTCGATTTGCGGCTCCGCCGCGTGGCGCGAACAACCCCCACCGGCCCGCACCCGCCCCACAACGCGACACGAAACGGCGAATGGCCCGAACCCCCTACCCAGGGAGTTCGGGCCACTCAGCACTCAGAGATCAAATGGTCCGGAACGCCAGCACA
The DNA here is from genome assembly GCF_050937045.1 of Streptomyces sp. CA-179760. Classification (NCBI taxonomy): domain Bacteria; kingdom Bacillati; phylum Actinomycetota; class Actinomycetes; order Kitasatosporales; family Streptomycetaceae; genus Streptomyces; species Streptomyces sp. CA-179760. The sequence goes on along the minus strand of NZ_JBNJLZ010000001.1, from coordinate 2,957,059 downwards.
ACATTGTGCCCACCGAACCCGAACGAGTCGTTCAGCGCGGCGATACGACCGTCCACCGGCAGCTTCCGAGCCTCACCACGAACCACGTCCGCGTTCGCCTCGGCCTCCGGGTCGAGGTTCTCGACATTGATGGTCGGCGGAGCCACCCGGTGGTACAGCGCCAGCACCGTCGCCACCGTCTCGACACCACCCGCACCACCGAGCAGATGCCCGGTCATCGACTTCGTCGCGGACACCGCGAAGTGGTCGGCGTCGTCACCGAACACCTTCCGCAGCGCCTTCAACTCGGCGATGTCACCGGCCGGCGTCGACGTGGCGTGCGCGTTGACGTGCACGATCTCCGCCGGGTCCAGGTCGTTGCGCTCCATCAGGTGCCGCAGGGCCTGCGAGATGCCCCGGCCCTCAGGCTCGGGCTGCACGATGTCGTGCGCGTCGGCGGAGATACCCTGCCCGACCGCCTCGGCGTACACCCGGGCACCGCGCTTCGCGGCGTGCTCGGCGGACTCCAGGACGACGACACCGGCGCCCTCACCGAGGACGAAGCCGTCGCGGGCCACGTCGTAGGGACGCGACGCGCCCTGCGGGTCGTCGTTGTTCTTGGACATCGCCATCATGTTGCCGAACGCGGCGATCGGAAGCGGGTGGATCGCCGCCTCCGTGCCACCCGCGACGACGACGTCGGCGCGGCCCGTGCGGATCATCTCGATGGCGTAGCCGATGGCCTCGGCGCCGGAGGCGCAGGCGGAGACCGGCGTGTGCACGCCCGCCCGGGCACCCACGGCCAACCCCACGTTGGCCGACGGGCTGTTGGGCATCAGCATGGGAACGGTGTGCGGGGAGACGCGGCGTACGCCCTTCTCCTTCAGCACGTCGTACTGGTCGAGCAGAGTCGTCACGCCGCCGATGCCGGAGGCGATGACCGCGCCGAGCCGGTCCGGGTCGACGTTCGGGTCCTCGTCGGCGCTCGCTTCGAAACCGGCGTCGGCCCAGGCCTCCTTGGCCGCGATCAGCGCGAACTGCGCCGAGCGGTCCAGGCGGCGGGCCTGCGGCCGGGGGATGACCTCGGTCGGCTCCACGGCGACCGGGGCCGCGATACGGACCGCCTGCTCGGCGGCCCACTCCTGCTCCAGGGGCTTGACGCCGGACTTGCCGGCGATCAGGCCCTCCCAGGTAGAGGCTGCGTCGCCACCCAGCGGTGTGGTTGCGCCGATACCGGTGACGACCACGGTGCGATTGGTCGGGCTCACGGGAATTCTTTCTCCAACGGATACGAGGATTAAGCGGCGCCACCGCCGGGTGGCGGGGCAGTCGGCCCAGGACCTGGTCGGTCGATCAGCCCTGGTGCTTGAGGATGTAGTCGGTCGCGTCGCCGACGGTCTTGAGGTTCTTGACGTCCTCGTCCGGGATCTTGACGTCGAAGCGCTCTTCGGCGGCGACGACGACCTCGACCATGGACAGCGAGTCGACGTCCAGGTCGTCGGTGAAGGACTTGTCCAGCTGGACGTCCTCAACCGGGATGCCGGCGATCTCGTTCACGATCTCGGCGAGACCGGCGACGATCTCTTCCTGAGTGGCGGCCATGTTGGCGCTCCTTCGTAGATATTCAGAGGGTGTGGCAGGTGTTTCCTCCCGTGCCGGACCGTGTGATCCGGCACGGAGTGCCTAGGGGAGGGTAACGACAGTCGCGGCGTAGACGAGACCCGCCCCGAAGCCGATGACGAGCGCGGTGTCGCCGCTCTTCGCCTCACCGGTCGCCAGGAGCCGCTCCATCGCGAGCGGGATCGAGGCGGCCGAGGTGTTGCCGGTGGTGCGTACGTCACGGGCGACCGTGACGGACTCCGGCAGCTTGAGTGTCTTCACCATCGAGTCGATGATCCGCTCGTTGGCCTGGTGCGGAATGAAGACGTCCAGGTCGTCCGCGGAGATGCCGGCGGCATCCAGCGCCTCCTTGGCGACCTTCGCCATCTCGAACACGGCCCAGCGGAACACCGCCTGGCCTTCCTGCGTGATGGCGGGGAACTTGGCGACCTCGCCGGAACGGTAGTCCGTCCACGGCACGGTCTGCTTGATCGTCTCGGACTTGTCGCCCTCGGAGCCCCAGACGGTGGGGCCGATGGCCGGCTCCTGGGCCGGGCCCACGACGACCGCGCCGGCACCGTCGCCGAACAGGAAGGCCGTCGCCCGGTCCTCCAGGTCGGTCAGGTCGCTCAGCCGCTCCACGCCGATCACCAGGACGTACTCGGCGGAGCCCTCGACGATCATGCCCTTGGCGAGCGTGAGGCCGTAGCCGAAGCCCGCGCAGCCGGCCGAGATGTCGAAGGCGGCGGCCTTCGCGGTGCCCAGCTTGTCGGCGATCTCGGTGGCGACGGCCGGGGTCTGCTTGAAGTGCGAGACGGTCGAGACGATCACGCCGCCGATCTGCTCGGCGGAGATGCCGGCGTCGGCGATCGCCTTGCCGGACGCCTCGACCGACATCGCGGCGACCGTCTCCTCGTCGTTCGCCCAGTGCCGGGTCTCGATGCCGGAGCGCGAGCGGATCCACTCGTCGGACGAGTCGATCGTCTCGAGGATCACCTCGTTCGGCACGACCCGGGTCGGGCGGTACCCGCCGACGCCGAGGATGCGCGCGTACGGGGCGCCCTTGCTGGGCTTGATCTTCGCCATGCGGACGGCTCCTTGGGGGCGGCGGTCAGGCGTGCTCGGCGATGAGCTCGCGAGCCGCGTCGAGGTCGGCGGGGGACTTCAGGGCCAGCGTCTTCACCCCGGGCAGGGCCCGCTTGGCGAGGCCCGTGAGGGTACCGCCGGGGCACAGCTCGATCAGGGCCGTGACGCCGAGTTCCTTGAAGGTCTCCATGCACAGGTCCCAGCGGACCGGGTTGGCGACCTGGCCGACCAGCCGGTCCAGGACCTCGCCGCCGGCCGCGACGGTCCGGCCGTCCTTGTTGGAGACGTAAGTGATGTCCGGGTCACCGGTGTTCCGCGCATCGGCAGCGGCCTTCGCCAGCGTGTCGACCGCGGGGGCCATGTGGTGGGTGTGGAAGGCTCCCGCGACCTTCAGCGCGACGACCTTGCGCACGCCCTCGGGCTTGTCCGCCTCCAGCGCGGCGAGCTGCTCCTTGGTGCCGGCCGCGACGATCTGGCCCGCGCCGTTGATGTTCGCCGGCGTGAGGCCCAGCTTCTCCAGGTGCGGAACCGTCACTTCCGGGTCGCCGCCGAGAAGGGCCGCCATGCCGGTCTCGGTGACGGCGGCGGCCTCGGCCATGGCGAGACCGCGGGTGCGGACCAGACGGAGGGCTTCCTCGTGGGGGAGAACCCCGGCGATCGATGCGGCGGTGAACTCGCCGACGCTGTGCCCGGCGATGGCGCCGACCTTGCGCGCGCGGTCGGCCGGGTCGTCGAACAGCATGGCCGCGGACGCCAGGCCGGCCGCGACCAGGAGCGGCTGCGCCACCGCGGTGTCGCGGATCTCCTCCGCGTCGGCCTCGGTGCCGTAACGGATCAGGTCGAGGCCCACGGCGTCGGACCATGCCTCGAGGGCACCGCGGACACCGGGGAAGTCGAGCCATGCGGACAGGAAGCCGGGCGTCTGGGCGCCCTGGCCGGGAGCGACGAGTACGAGCACTCTCACACTCTCTCTTGGGTAAGGGCACGGCCGCCCGTGGGGACAGGGACGAAGAACACGAGGGGGTTTTGTCGGGCTCCGACAAAACCTTAGGGCTGGAGATCTCCATCGACCAGACGCCCCAGGATCAGAGCGATCCGCAGCGTGAACGCAGAGCGTACATCGGAGGGTGACCAGCCGGTGACGTCAGTCACACGTCGAAGCCGGTAGCGGACGGTGTTGGGATGGACGAACAGCATGCGGGCGGCGCCTTCGAGACTGCTCGCCTGTTCGAGATAGACACTGAGGGTCTCCAGGAGCGCGGCCCCGGCCTCCTCCAGTGGTCTGTAGATCTCCTCCACCAGTTGCTCGCGGGCCGAGGGGTCACCGGCGATGGCGCGCTCCGGGAGCAGGTCGTCCGCCAGGACCGGGCGCGGGGCGTCCTGCCAGGCGGAACCCGCCTTCAGCCCCGCCGCCGCGGCCTGCGCGGACCGGGTCGCGGCCAGCAGGTCCGGCACCACCGGGCCCGCCACGACCGGCCCGGCCGCGTACGGGCCGATGAGCGACTTGGCGACGGCCAGCGGGTTGTCGCTGCCGCCCGCGATGACCACGAGCCGGTCCCCGAGCACACCGGTCAGCACCTGGAGCTTGGCGTGCCGGGCGGCCCGCCGGATGGCCTCGACGGTCAGTTCGGAGTCGCCGTCGGGTGCGGTGCCTAGCACTACGCACACATGTTCGGGCGAGTTCCAGCCGAGGGCGGCGGCGCGGGACACGGCGCCCTCGTCGGCCTCACCGCTGAGCACGGCGTTCACGACCAGGGACTCCAGCCGGGCGTCCCAGGCACCGCGTGCCTCGGCGGCCTGCGCGTACACCTGGGCGGTGGCGAAGGCGATCTCCCGGGCGTAGACGAGCAGCGCCTCGCGCAGCACGCTCTCGTCGCCGGGGGCCGCGACCTCGTCGATCGCGCTCTCCATGACCTCGATCGTGGTGCGCACCATCTCCACGGTCTGCCGCAGCGTGATCGCCCGGGTCAGCTCGCGCGGCGCGGTTCCGAACACGTCGGTGGAGATGGCCTGCGGGGCGTCCGGATGCCGGAACCACTCGGTGAAGGCGGCGATCCCCGCCTGCGCGACCAGACCGATCCAGGAACGGTTCTCCGGTGGCATGGCCCGGTACCAGGGCAGCGTCTCGTCCATCCGCGCGATGGCCTGCGCGGCGAGCGATCCGGACGACTCCACCAGGCGCTTGAGCGTCGCGGCATGCGCGTGGACGTCGTGTGTTGCGGCTGCGTTCTTGCTGGTTTCGGGTTCGGGCACGGGGACAAGACTGCCTTATCCGGACGGGAAGGTGCGTTGCCGGGTCTACGGTGGACTCCGTGATGGACATTCGGCGCGCTGTCGAGCGCTACCCGGGCGGCGACCGGGCGGCCGGAATCGAGACCTGGCACGCCTTCTCCTTCGGGCCCCACTACGACCCGGACAACCTCCGCTTCGGCGCGGTGATCGCCTGCAACGAGGAGCGGCTGGCCCCGGGGGCCGGCTTCGACGAGCACCCGCACAGCCACACCGAGATCGTGACCTGGGTCGTGGAGGGCGAGCTGACGCACCGGGACTCCACCGGGCACGAGTCGGTGGTGCGCCACGGGGACGTGCAGCGGCTCAGCTCGGCGGGTGGGGTACGTCACGTGGAGCGCAACGACGGCCCCGGCCCGCTCACCTTCGTGCAGATGTGGCTCGCCCCGGTCCGCCCCGGCGGCGACCCGTCCTACGAGGTCGTCCACGGCATCGCCGACTCGACGCCCTACGCCGTCCCGGAGGCCGGCGCGATGCTGCACGTGCGGCGCCTCACGGCGGGGGAGCGGACGGCGGTGCCGGACGGGGCGCACGCGTACGTGCATGTCGTACGGGGTGACGTACGCCTCGACGGCGAGGAACTGGGCGCGGGCGACGCGGCCCGCGTCACGGACGCCAAGGCCCTGGAGGCGGAGTGCGTGACCGACGCCGAGTTGCTGGTCTGGGAAATGTCGTAGCCCGCGACCTAGAGCTCCGCGAGCACCGCGTCCGTGAACGCCGGCCACGCCTCGATCGCCCACGGCCCGAACGCACGGTCCGTCAGCGCGACGCACGCCGCACGCGCGTCGGGGTCGATCCACAGGAACGTACCGGACTGCCCGAAATGCCCGAACGTGCGCGGTGAGGACGAGGACCCCGTCCAGTGCGGCGACTTGGAGTCGCGGATCTCGAAACCGAGCCCCCAGTCGTTGGGATTCTGGTGGCCGTACCCCGGCAGGACCCCCTTGGTGCCCGGGTAGGTCACGGTCATCGCCTCGGCGACCGTGCGGGGATCGAGCAGACGCGGGGCCTGCACCTCGGCCGCGAACCGCAGCAGGTCCTCGACCGTGGACACCCCGTCCTTGGCCGGAGAGCCCTCCAGGGCCGTCGAGGTCATCCCCAGCGGCTCCAGCACGGCCTGCCGCAGATACTCCCCGAAGGGAATGTCGGTCGCCTTCGCGAGATGGTCGCCCAACTGCTCGAAACCGGCGTTCGAGTACAGCCGCCGTTCCCCGGGCGGGGCCGTGACCTTGTGCTCGTCGAAGGCGAGGCCCGAGGTGTGCGCGAGCAGGTGCCGGACCGTCGACCCGGCCGGACCGGCGGGCTCGTCGAGCTCGACCGCCCCCTCCTCGTACGCCACGAGCACGGCGTACGCGGCGAGCGGCTTGGTCACCGAGGCGAGCGGGAACCGCTGCCCGGCCGGTCCATGGGTGCCGAGGACGGTGCCGTCCGCCCGTACGACACCCGCAGCGGCGGTGGGAACCGGCCAGTTCTCGATCAACGCGAGGCTCTTCAACGACATGCGTTCGAGCCTAAGGGGTCCTTGCGCTCACAGCGTCAGCTCCAGCAAGGGGTCGGGCTTGGGCCGGAAGCCCAGGGAGACGTACAGCGGCTCGGCCTCCGGTGAGGCGGTGAGCTGTACGCGCCGGGCACCGTGTGTACGGAACCACTCCAGCAGGGTCTGCATGCACGCGCGGGCGTACCCGCGGCGCCTGGCGTCCGGGTCGGTGGCGACGCTGAACACGAAACCCACCTTGCCCTGCGGGTCGCCCGGCTTCCCGATGCGGTAGTCGATCGTCCCGGCCACCAGCGACGCCAGCGCCCCGGGCCGCTCCGGGTGGTCCACGACGAACGCCACGAAGTCCGCCTCCGGCTCGCCCAGTTTGGACTGCAGCGTGGGGAGGGACTCTCCGTGCCAGCGGGTGGAGGGATCGCTTGCGAACAGCGAGTCGATCATGATTTGGCGCAGCCGCAGGACTTCCTCGGCGTCCTCGGGCAGGGCGCGGCGTACAGAACTCATGACTCCGTACGCTAACCAGAAGGATCAAGAAACGTCCTGCCGATTTCTTACCGTCGGCGCTTGCTTGGAGTGCACTCCAAGGTTCTAGCGTTGGGGTCATGACGGTGATGGAGACCACGGGGACCAGGACCGACACCTGCGCCGGCCCGCCGCAGCAGGACCGGCGCCCGGACGGCGACGACCACTACACGATCAGCGAGGTCGTCGCCTTCACCGGCCTGACGGCACACACCCTGCGCTGGTACGAGCGCATCGGCCTGATGCCGCACATCGACCGGTCCCACACCGGCCAGCGCCGCTACACCAACCGCGACCTCGACTGGCTGGACCTCGTCGGCAAGCTCCGCCTGACGGGCATGCCCGTCGCCGACATGGTCAGGTACGCGGAACTGGTGCGCGAGGGCGACCACACCTACGGCGAGCGTTTCGAACTGCTGAAGACGACCCGCGAGGACGTCCTGGCCAGGATCGACGAACTCCACGGCACGCTCGCCGTGCTCGACCGAAAGATCAGTTTCTACGCGGACGCCGGGCATGCCCTGGCGTCGGAGAGGTCCCGATGACGGACGGCAGGATCACGACGGCGAAGCTCGGCGACGACGGCCCCGAGGTGGGCGTCCAAGGCCTCGGCTGCATGGGCATGAACTTCGGCTACGGCCCCTCGGACGCCGACGCCTCCCGGGCGACCCTGGAACGGGCACTCGAACTCGGCGTCACCCTCTACGACACGGCCGACGCGTACGGGGCCGGCGAGAACGAGCGGTTCCTGTCGCCGTTCTTCAAGGCCCACCGCGACGAACTCGTCATCGCGACCAAGTTCGCCCTGTCCATCCCTCCGGACGACCCGACACGCCGGGTCATCCGCAATGACCCGCCCTACATCCGCGAAGCCGTCGAGGCGAGCCTGAAGCGCCTGGACGTCGACGTCATCGACCTCTACTACATGCACCGGCGCGATGTGAACGTGCCGATCGAGGAGAGCGTCGGCACCATGGCCGAACTGGTCCGCGAGGGCAAGGTCAAGCACCTCGGCCTGAGCGAGGTCACGGCCGACGAACTCCGTGCCGCCCACGCCGTCCACCCCATCGCCGCCGTGCAGTCGGAGTGGTCGCTCTTCAGCCGCGACATCGAGACGAACGTCGTCCCGGCGGCCCGCGACCTCGGTGTGACCCTCGTCGCGTACTCGCCGCTGGGCCGCGGCTTCCTCACGGGCTCCTTCGCCAGCGCCGAGGACCTGTCGTCCGGCGATTTCCGCCGCCACCAGCCCCGCTTCACGGGGGACAACGCCGCCGCCAACGGGGCCCTGCTGGAGCCGATCCGCGCGATCGCCGAGGCCCAGGGAGTGTCGGTCGGCCAGGTCGCCCTGGCCTGGGCCCACCAGCAGGCATCCGTCCACGCCCTGCCGGTCGTCCCGATCCCGGGCACCCGCAAGCCGTCCAGGGTGGAGGAGAACACGGCGGCGACCAGGATCGTCCTCACCGAGGAGGAACTGGCTCTGCTGGACCCGATCGCGGCGAAGGTGGCAGGCAACAGGTACGCGGACATGGCGTTCACCTCGGCGGGCCGCGAGTAGAGGGGCCTGCTTCCAGGGGCGCGGGGCTGTGTCGATATGCGGCTCCGCCCCGTGGGGGCGACCGGCCATGGACAACCCGCACCCGCCGGCGCGCAGCACCCCGCAGACGCTAAAGCTCCGACAGCAACTCGGTCTTCTTGACCGAGAACTCCTCGTCGGTCACCAATCCGGCCTGGTGCAACTCCCCGAGATGCCGAATCCGCTCGGCGATATCCGCAGGATCACGGCGCGGCCCAGCCGCGGACACGGCAGCCACCGGCTGAGACGTCCGCACCGCCGCCAACACCGCCGCAGCGAACGGCAGTGACTCGTGCACCGGCCCGTACCCCAGCCCGAACACCACCGCGGCCGGATCCTGGTCGGCCTGAGCGGCAGCCGACCCCGGGTCCCGGTGCAGCAACCGCAGATGCCCTTCGAACACCTCGGGCGAGCGCCACTCGACCCCGTTCAGCTCCCCGACGGGGAAGTTCTGGTCGCCGGCCTTCCACTTCGCCGACGACGCCCCCGTCCAGAACCATCGGAAGTTGACCGTCCGCCCGTCGAACGACGCCTTCCCGTCGTACGCCTTGAACGACAACGGCCCCTTCGGCGGCGCCACGAGGAAACGGTCCGCCGGCCCGGACTCCGTCAGCAGCCCCCGCAGTTCGTCGGCGTAGTACTCCGCGAGGACCTCGCGCTCGGCGGGCATCACCAGCCGGTAGGGGTCACCGCTCTCCTTCAGCTGCCCGGCGGCCGCCTCCATCAAGGGGTCCGCACCGGGCCGCGGCTCGACGCGCAGCACGACCGTGCCGCGTTTTCCGCGGGTCAGCGTCACCCCGGCGATCGCGTCCAGGGGAACACGGCGTTCCCCGAGCGCCTGAAAGAGCTTCGGTGTTCGAATCCCCCGTTCGTAGCGGATGAGCACGGAGTCGGACTCGAACTCCCAGGCGGCATGAAATCCGGCCAGTACGTCACCCATGCGGCTCATCGTATGCGGCACGCGCTCCTCCGTCCCCCTCCCGAGCAGACCGCAATTTCTTCGCCTCTACGCGCGTCAGGCCGCCGCCGTGCCGGACAAACCGGTCCGGCAGACGCCGTCTTCGTGCGCGCAGTGCACCGAGCGGTATGCGCCAACGCCGATCTCTGCGAAATTCATCAGACTTGCCGTGCCCGGCTCGAAGTAGCCGGCGTGGCCCTTCGCGCCCTGCGCCGACAGCACCCGCGCACCGAACGCGGCGGACACCGGGTCGGCCCCGTGGCCGAGACCGCCGACCTCCAGGTAGGGCACGTCCTGGATCCAGTCGTCGGCGTCCCGCATGGCCCATACCTGGGCGCCGGTGTGCAGTTGGGTGGCCTTCTCGACGCGCATGCCGGGGCTGCCGGCCACCGCGATGTCGGACACCTTGGCCGGCAGCGAGCGGGCCGCGACCCCGCACACCACGGAGCCGTAGCTGTGGCAGAACAGCGAGACCGGCTTGCCGCCGGGCAGCGCCCGCACCAGCGCGTTCAGTCGTACGGAACCTTCCGCGGCGCGCATCGCGGTGGCCGAGTCGATGCCGAGTCCGCTGGGTGCCGTGTAGTCGGCCCAGGCGATCACGGCCGTACGCGTCGAGGGGCTCGCCGCCCGCTCGGCCGCGTGCAGCGACTCGGCCATGCCGACGGGCGCCGAGTACTTGCGCTGGGTGCGCTGGAAGGTGAGCAGGTCGGTGTCCACGCCGGGCACGACGACCGAGACCCGCTCCGCCTTGCGCAGATCGCCGAAGACCTCCGCCACCCGGCCCGAGCCCTCCGGGTCGAAGGCGAGGATGTGGCGGCCCGGCTCCATGAGGTCCTCGAAGCGGTGCATCCTCCGGCCGGCCTCTTGCTTCCCGACCGCCGTGAGACGGCTGTCGTGCATGCGTTCCCGCTCGACCTTGCGCGCCTGTTCGAGCGCGACGCGATTGGCGCGATAGCGCAGCTCGACCGGGGCGCCGTTCATGTTGCCGACCGCGAGCGGATACTTGCGGACCAGGCTCGCGCGGTCGTGCTCGGTCAGGGAGGCGAAGAAGCGGGCCAGCTTCTTCGGCTGGGCCTCGGGGTCCGGCAGTCCGTGACCGCTGATCCGGCCGTGCTCCCAGGCGGAGAGCGAGGCCTGGAGCGGCGTGTCGCCCCGCTGGTTGCGCAGGGCCGTCCAGCCGGTGGTCGCCAGCATCACGAACACGACGGCCAGAGCGAGCAGTGCGCGCCAGACGTTCAATTGCGGGGAGGTGTCGAAGGAAGTCACTGAAAGGACACACTAGGAGAACGAGAGGGTCTCGCGTTAACCAAGTGACCGGGATCACGTTTCGGTGGAGGTGCTAAGGGGACTGTCCTGTACGCCAGTTCCCGGCCAGTGCCGGACCCACCTGATCCAGGTATGTCGTGGTGAGTTGGCGCATTCCGGCGAGGCTGAGTTCGTCCCCCGCTGACCACAGTCGCTCGGTGACACGAATCACCCCGCCGAAGAGGGCCACGATGATCCTAGGCCGCGGGTCCGCGTCCACGTCCAGTCCCTCGCGCTCGGCGATGATGCGCGCGAGCTGCTCCTCCAACTCCGCCGACCGCCGCAGATGGGCGGCGAACAGCGCGGGCGTCGACTCGATCACCCGGTAGACGCGCAGATGGAGGTCGATCGGCACGATCTCCTCGACGGCCTCGTTGATGGTGTCCCAGCTCTCCAGCACGGCCCGGCGCAGCGCCTCCAGCGGGGCCTCGTCGGGCGGGCGCACCTGCAGGGCCTGGACGACGAGCCCCTCCGCGAGCCGCGGCACGAAGAACGCCGTCTCCTCCTTGCCGGCGAAGTAGCGGAAGAAGGTGCGCTGCGAGACGTCGACCGCGGCGGCGATGTCGTCGACGGTGGTCTCCTCGTACCCGCGCGTGGCGAACAGTTCGAGGGCGGCGCGCAGCAGCGCGTCCCGGGTGCGCTGCTTCTTGCGTTCACGCAGGTTCAAGCGGCTCTCTCTCCTCCGAGTCTCCTCCGGCTCTCTCCGGAGCGTTTTCGCAGTTCAGGCTATCCGAGCGTGTGCTGTCAGTTACCGACTTGTGAATCGGTTTGTCAATTGTCAGTGGCTGTCATTAGCCTCGACGCATGACTAGTCAGACCACCATCGACACGACGGGGTCGGGGGGCAAGGCACCGGCGACGCCGTCGGACGCGACGCCGGGCAAGGGGCTGCGGGGACACCCCTGGCTCACCCTCATCACCGTCGCTGTGGGGGTCATGATGGTGGCCCTCGACGGCACCATCGTGGCCATAGCCAACCCGGCCATACAGAAGGACCTCGGCGCCACCTTCGCCGAGGTCCAGTGGATCACCAACGGATACTTCCTCGCCCTCGCGGTCTCCCTGATCACCGCGGGCAAGCTCGGTGACCGCTTCGGCCACCGGCAGACCTTCCTCATCGGCGTCGTCGGCTTCGCCGCCGCCTCGGGGGCCATCGGCCTGTCCGACAGCATCGCGTTCGTCGTCGTCTTCCGTGTCCTTCAGGGACTGTTCGGCGCGCTGCTGATGCCGGCCGCGCTCGGCCTGCTGCGGGCCACCTTCCCGGCCGAGAAGCTGAACATGGCGATCGGCATCTGGGGCATGGTCATCGGCGCGTCCACCGCGGGCGGCCCGATCCTCGGCGGTGTGCTCGTCGAGCATGTCAACTGGCAGTCGGTGTTCTTCATCAACGTGCCGGTCGGCGTCCTCGCCGTCGTCCTGGGCGTGCTGATCCTGCTCGACCACCGCGCCGAGAACGCCCCGCGCTCCTTCGACCTCCTGGGCATCGCCCTGCTGTCGACGGCCGTGTTCTGCCTGGTGTGGGCGCTCATCAAGGCCCCGCCGTCCGAGTGGGGCTGGGGCGACGTCAAGACGCTGTCGTTCCTGGGTGCTTCCGTGCTGTGCTTCGTGCTGTTCGCCTTCTGGGAGACGAAGGTGAAGGAGCCGCTGATCCCGCTCGCGCTGTTCCGTTCGGTGGCGCTGTCCGCGGGTGTCGTGCTGATGATCCTGATGGCCATCGCCTTCATGGGCGGCCTGTTCTTCGTGACGTTCTACCTCCAGAACGTGCACGGCATGAGCCCGATCGACGCGGGTCTGCATCTGCTGCCGCTCACCGGCATGATGATCGTCGGCTCGCCGCTCGCCGGCGCGATGATCACCAAGTTCGGTCCCCGTGTCCCGCTCGCGGGCGGTATGGCGTTCACCGCGATCGCCATGTACGGGATGTCGACCCTGGAGACGGACACCGGCAGCGGCGTCATGTCGCTCTGGTTCGCCCTGCTGGGCTTCGGCCTCGCGCCGGTCATGGTCGGTGCGACGGAAGTCATCGTCGGCAACGCGCCGATGGAGCTGTCGGGTGTCGCGGGCGGTCTGCAGCAGGCCGCCATGCAGATCGGCGGCAGCCTCGGTACGGCGGTTCTGGGCGCGGTGATGGCCTCCAAGGTCAACAGCGACCTCGCGGGCAACTGGGAGAAGGCGGGCCTGCCGCCGCTGACGCCGGAGCAGGAGCACCAGGCGTCCGAGGCCGTCCAGGTCGGTGTCCCGCCGCTGGCGCCGGGTACGCCGGACGCGATCGCCGCGAAGATCACGGGCGTCGCGCACGACACGTTCATCTCCGGCATGAGCGCGGCGTCCCTCGTGGCCGCCGGGGTCGCCGTGGTCGCGGTGCTGGTGGCGTTCCTCACCAAGCGTGGTGAGAACGCGGAGGCCGGCGCGGGAGCGGCGCACATCTGACGGTCTCTCCCCGGGGGTTCGCCTATCAGGGTGAACAGCACCCCCGAACTCTCCCCTCCGGCCCGCATCGCAGGTCACAGTGGGTCAAGTCCTCCGCAGGGCATGGGGGGACGGGCCGCTGCGGCGCGCTGCCGGAGGGGGGCAGCGCGCAGGCAGCGTGATTGAAAGCCTCATGCGGGGTACTCGCCTAGTCGTATCCGAACCGAACCCCAACCGACCGAGGGTTTACGGGAGTTGACGATGGCGAGCTTCGGACACGGTACGCGCAGGCACCCCCGCTCACGTGGCCGGACGTGGTCACGGACCGGGCCGGACCGCGCGACGCTCGGAATCATCGGAGTCATCTGCGCGGTCGCCGGATTCTTCGTGCTGGGGATCATCCTCGGCCCCGTGGCGATCGTCTGCGGCTGGCTCGCCATGGGCCGCACGTGGTCGGGCTCCCGCCCGGCGACGGCCGTGGTCGCACTGGTTCTGGGCGCCATCGACACGCTCCTGGCCATCATCTGGCTGTCAGGAGCGGTCACACCGGGCGTGGGCATGTTCTGACCCGGCGCAGTGAGGGAAGGGCCCCTGGCGCCACAGCCGGGGGCCCACCTCCATGCCGCTCGACCGCGGGCACCAGTACTAGGTGTGCTGTTCGGAGAGGTTGGTGACGCGGCTGGCTGGGGTTTGGCCGCTGATTCCGGTGTGGGGTCGGTGGTAGTTGTACCAGTCCAGCCAGTCAGGAAACGCTGCCTGTCGTTCGGCGTTTGAGGTGTAGGGCCGCTGATAGGCCCACTCGTCGAGCAGGGTGCGGTGGAAGCGTTCGACCTTGCCGTTGGTCTGGGGCCGCCAGGGGCGTGTCCAGCGGGGCCGATGCCCAGGTCGTGGCAGGTGTCGCGCCAGGTGTTCTTGGTGTAGGCCCAGGCGTTGTCGGTCAGCACGCGTTCAACGGCGACGCCCTGGCCGGCGAACCAGGCGGTGGCCCGGCGCAGAAAGCCGGCGCAGGTGGCGGCTTTCTCGTCGGGCAGGTCTTCGGTGTAGGCCAGGCGGGAGTGGTCGTCCAGGGCGGTGTGCAGGCAGGCGTATCCGGTGCCGTTGCGGCGGTCCTGGTTGGCCCGGCCGGCTGCGCGGCCCAGGACCTTGTGACCGCCGCCGTCGGGGATGCGGCCGAGTTTCTTGACGTCGATGTGGACCAGTTCGCCGGGCCGGGCGCGCTCATAGCGGCGGACGGGTTCGCCGGTGGCCCGGTCGCAGGCAGCGAGCGGGGGCAGGCCGTGCCGGACGAGGATGCGGTGGGCGGTGGAGGCGGCGGTGCCGCATCGGGCGGCCAGCCGCACCGGTCCGATGCGATGCTCGCGCCGCAGGCGCACCACCCGTTCCTCGATGGCGGCCGGGGTGCGGCGGGGCTGGTGGTGCGGGCGGCTGGAGCGGTCCTGCATCGCGGCGGGCCCGTGCTTGCGGTAGCGGTCTGCCCAACGCGCTGCGGTGGTGTGGCTGACCTGGAAGCGTTCCGCGGCCCGCCGGAGCGGCCATCCGTCGTCGATGACACACCGGGCCAGACGCAGCCTGCCGGTCGCGGTCAGTGGGGCATTACGGTGGAACAACGAGGGCCTCCTGGGAGCCGGTTGTTGATGTCGCAATCCACACCGAACCCGGAGGCCCTCGCCTCGTTCAAGGACCACTCAAGGCGTGTCGCCTGTCACCAACGTCCCGGGACAGCACAACTAGTAGTGCTTCGTTAGGTTCTGGGCTGTCTGTGGCTTCTTCGGGGGTTGGGCAGGGGGCGTCCGCAGGTGGTGCAGGTACCGGTCCAGCACCTGAGCAGGTCCTGAAGAATGTCGAGGACCTGGTAGAGGGTCAGGCCGGTGTGCGGACTTTTGGGTCGAGCCGCCTGAGGGTGAGGAAGGCCTGGGCGGCGGTGACGAGGGTGACGTGGTGGTGCCAGCCGCGCCAGGTGCGGCCCTCGAAGTGGTCCAGTCCCAGGCCATGCTTGAGCTCGCGGTAATCGTGCTCGATCCGCCAGCGCATCTTCGCCCACCGCACCAGGTCAGCGGCCGGTGTGGTGGCGGGCAGATTCGATATCCAGTAGTCCGTCGGAGTGTCCTGGCCCTCCGGCCATTCAACGAGGAGTGTCTGGACGGGCAGGACACCGTCCCACTGGTTGCGGCCGCCGCCCGCCGCCTGGGCTGCGGCGAGGGACTGCTTGCCCGCGGGCCGCACGCTCAGCACCGCGAACCGTGAGGTCATCGCGCCTTTGCTGCCCTGCCGCCAGGTCACCTCGGTGAACCGCTCCGCACCCGCCTCCGCTGCGAGGACGCAGACGGCTCGTGGTGGGGTGCGATAGCGGGGAAGGGTGGGCGGCCCGAGCCCACCGTAAGCAGGCTGGTGCGGCTCGGTATTCTCCGGGTGAGCGACTTCCTTCCCGTTCAGGGCCAGAACAAAGGACAGCCCTCGCTCCTCAAGGCCGAGCCGGAAGGGGGTGCTGACGCCGTATCCGGCGTCGGCGACCACGACCGGCGCCTTCAACCGCCAGTCGGCGAGCGTGTCCAGCAGGCCGAGCGCGAGACGCCACTTCTCCTGGTGCACCACCTCGTCGGGGACTCCTGCTCTGCGGCATCGGTCCGGCTCATCCGTCCACTCACGCGGCAGATACAACTGCCACTGCAACGGGCACGAGGCGGTGTCGGTGGCGGCATGGACACTGACCGCGACCTGGCAGTTCGCCCGTTTGCCGAGTGCTCCGCAGTACTGGCGGGCCACTCCGGCCGACGCCTTGCCGCACTTGGGGAACGACACGTCGTCGATCACCCACACCTCAGGTGTGATCACCTCGGACAGCCGCTCGGCGATCCGCTGCCTGACCGGCAGCGGATCCCACGGCGACTGGTTCACGAACTGCTGCAGGGCCTGCATGTTCCCGTCCGGCAGACGCTCGGCCATCGGCTGGACCGACTTGCGCCGGCCATCGAGCATCAGGCCCCGCAGATAACACTCGCCCCACCGCCGCTGATCCCGCCGCGGCAACGACCCGAACACATCGGCAACGAACTCCGCCAACTCACCCCGGAGCCGTTCCACCTCCCCCAACCTCACCCCGGGAAGCTGCCCACAATCAACCGAGATCACTCAACGTAACGAAGCACTACTAGTCCACCGGCGTCCCCTTCAGCGCCGCCAACTCCCCCCGCAGCGCCCGCACCTCCTCCGTCAGCTCCCGTATCGCCTCCGTCTGCCGGCGCTCCTCCACGTCGTCCTTCTCGAACCGCGCTATGAACCACGCCGCGATGTTCGCCGTCACCACACCCAGCAGCGCGATCCCGGAGAGCATCAGCCCCACGGCCAGCATCCGCCCCAGGCCGGTGGTCGGCGCGTGATCCCCGTACCCGACGGTCGTCATCGTCGTGAAGGACCACCACACCGCGTCACCCAGCGTCCTGATGTTCCCGTCCGGCGAGTCCCGCTCCACCGACAGCACCGCCAGCGACCCGAACATCAGCAACCCGACCACGGCCCCGCCGACATACGTGGTGAGCCTTATCTGCGAGGCCATCCGCGCCCGCTGCCCGACCAGCAACAGGGTCGACACCAGCCGCAGCAACCGCAACGGCTGAATCACCGGCAGCAACACCGCGCCCAGGTCGAGCCAGTGCGTCCGTACGAACCTCAGCCGCTGCTCCGCGAGGGCCAGCCGGATCACGTAATCGAGCGCGAAAGCGCCCCACACCACCCACTCCACCGCGGTGCACAGTTCCACCACGTCCCGGCTCGCGTCCGGCCGGACGATCGGCACGGCATAGGCGACGGCGAAGGCCAGGGCCAGGCCGAAGAGGGGCCGCTGAGTGTGCTGTTCCCAACGGAGTTGGGCCGACTGCTGCTGCATGGCCGCATCGTAGGAAACGTGAAGGGGTGGTGTGCCCACGGTGTACCCGTGACGCGCACCACCCTTGACAGGGTGCTACAGGATTCCGGGCGCTACGCGTCGCCGCCCGCGGCCCCCGGGTCGGCCGCCGCCACGTCGAGCAGCTGGTACCGGTCGATGGCCTGCTTGAGCACGGACCGGTCGACCTTGCCCGTACGGGCCAGTTCGGTCAGCACCCCCACCACGATCGACTGCGCGTCGATGTGGAAGAAGCGGCGGGCGGCGCCACGCGTGTCGGCGAAGCCGAAGCCGTCCGCGCCGAGCGACTGGTACGGCTGCGGCACCCAGCGCGCGATCTGGTCCGGAACCGCTCGCATCCAGTCGGACACGGCCACGACCGGCCCCTGCGCGTCGGCCAGCTTCCGGGTCACATACGGCACCCGCTGCTCCTCCTCGGGGTGCAGCAGATTGTGCCGCTCACAGTCCACGGCCTCGCGCCGCAGCTCGTTCCAGGAGGTCGCCGACCAGACGTCCGCCTTGACGTTCCACTCCTCGGCCAGGATCTTCTGCGCCTCGACCGCCCACGGCACCGCGACACCGGACGCCATGATCTGCGCCGGGATCGAGCCCTCGGTTCCCTCGCTGAAGCGGTACACGCCCTTGAGGATGCCCTCGACGTCCACGTTCGCCGGCTCGGCCGGGTGCTGGATCGGCTCGTTGTAGACGGTCAGGTAGTAGAAGACGTCCTCACCGTGCGGATGCTCCTCGGAGCCGCCGTACATCCGGCGCAGGCCGTCCTGCACGATGTGGGCGATCTCGAAGCCGAACGCCGGGTCGTACGCGACGCAGCCGGGGTTCGTGGAGGCCAGCAGCTGGGAGTGGCCGTCGGCGTGCTGAAGGCCCTCACCGGTCAGGGTCGTACGGCCCGCGGTCGCGCCCAGTACGAAACCGCGCGCCAGCTGGTCGGCCATCTGCCAGAACTGGTCGCCGGTGCGCTGGAAACCGAACATCGAGTAGAAGACGTAGACCGGGATGAGCGGCTCGCCGTGGGTGGCGTAGGCCGAGCCGGCCGCGATCAGCGAGGCTGTGCAGCCGGCCTCCGAGATGCCGTCGTGCAGCATCTGGCCGTTCGGCGACTCCTTGTAGGCGAGCAGCAGATCACGGTCGACCGACTCGTACTGCTGGCCGAGCGGGTTGTAGATCTTCGCACTCGGGAAGAACGAGTCCATGCCGAACGTGCGGTACTCGTCCGGCGCGATCAGCACGAACCGCTTGCCGAGCTCCTTGTCCCGCATGAGGTCCTTGAGGAGCCGGACAAAGGCCATCGTCGTCGCGATGGACTGCTGGCCCGAGCCCTTCTTCACGGTCGCGTACGTCTTGTCCTCGGGAGGGGCAGCGGCTTGGACCGCACGACACGCGTCGGGACGTAACCGCCGAGTCCCTTGCGCCGGTCGTGCATGTACTGGATCTCCTCCGAGTCCCGGCCCGGGTGGTAGTACGGCGGGGCGCCGGACTCCAGCTCCCGGTCCGGGATCGGCAGGTGCAGCCGGTCGCGGAAGCGCTTGAGGTCGTCGACCGTCAGCTTCTTCATCTGGTGCGTGGCGTTGCGGCCCTCGAAGTTCGGGCCCAGCGTCCAGCCCTTGATCGTCTTGGCGAGGATCACCGTCGGCTGGCCCTTGTGCTCGGCCGCCGCCTTGTACGCCGCGAAGATCTTCTTGTGGTCGTGGCCGCCGCGCCCCAGGTGCAGGACCTGGTCGTCGGTCATGCCCTCGACCATCGCCCGCAGCCGCTGGTCGTCGCCGAAGAAGTGGTCGCGGATGTACGCGCCGGTCTCCGTGGCGTACGTCTGGAACTGTCCGTCGGGCGTGGTGTTCATCTTGTTGACCAGCACGCCGTCGCGGTCCTGGGCGAGCAGCGGGTCCCAGCTGCGGTCCCAGACCAGCTTGATCACGTTCCAGCCGGCGCCGCGGAAGACCGACTCCAGCTCCTGGATGACCTTGCCGTTGCCGCGCACCGGGCCGTCGAGGCGCTGGAGGTTGCAGTTGACGACGAAGGTCAGGTTGTCCAGGCCCTCGCGGGCGGCGAGCGTGAGCTGGCCCAGCGACTCCGGCTCGTCCATCTCGCCGTCGCCGAGGAACGCCCACACGCGCGACTTGGTGGTGTCGGCGATCCCGCGCGCGTGCATGTAGCGGTTCATCCGCGCCTGGTAGATCGCGCCGATCGGGCCGAGGCCCATCGACACCGTCGGGAACTCCCAGAAGTCCGGCATGAGGCGCGGGTGCGGGTACGACGACAGCCCGTGGGGCGCCTTGGACTTCTCCTGGCGGAAGCCGTCCAGGTTCTCCTCGCTCAGCCGGTCCAGCATGAAGGCGCGGGCGTAGATGCCCGGCGAGGCGTGGCCCTGGAAGAAGACCTGGTCGCCGCCGTCGCCCTCGTCCTTGCCGCGGAAGAAGTGGTTGAAGCCGACGTCGTAGA
This sequence comes from Streptomyces sp. CA-179760, assembly GCF_050937045.1. Classification (NCBI taxonomy): domain Bacteria; kingdom Bacillati; phylum Actinomycetota; class Actinomycetes; order Kitasatosporales; family Streptomycetaceae; genus Streptomyces; species Streptomyces sp. CA-179760. Next base: position 2,937,507 of record NZ_JBNJLZ010000001.1, on the reverse strand, counting down.
GGGAGGCGGAGGACGCGAACGTGGCGATGTGGCCGCCGACGCCGATGCCGGGGCGCTGGGCCCTGGACACCATCACGGCCGCGTTCCACCGGGTCGCGTTGAGGATCTTCCGCTCGATCTCCTCGTTGCCCGGGAAGAACGGCTCGCTCTTGGTCGGGATGGTGTTGACGTAGTCCGTGCTGCGCATCTCCGGCACGGCCACGCGCTTCTCGCGGGCCCGCTCGATCAGCCGCAGCATCAGATAGCGGGCGCGCTCCCGGCCGCGCTCGTCCACGGCGGCGTCGAGGGAGTCGAGCCACTCCTGCGTCTCTTCGGGGTCGAAGTCAGGAACCTGACTCGGAAGGCCGCCAATGATGATCGGGTTGCGATCGGATGCGGAAGCCACGCTGTTCCTTACCTGTCGGAGGGCCGTGCCGGGGCCGCTGCTTCGCTGGGGTCGCTGGGCGATGTCGCTGGGCTGCGCCGCCACCCATGGTCTACCTAGAGGCCGTAAACGTCATCTCTACCGAGCGGTAACCCGTGTGGTGACCCGGCGGGGACTCGGCGCGGACTCGACTCTGTGACGTATGGGACGAATACATTCGAGTCTCGTACCCACAGACGATTCCCAAACGCCCAAACAGGGCAGAAAGGTGTGGTGTACGTCACCTCGGACCATGATGGTGTGCCTGGAGTTGCGGTGACACGGCCAGGATCGTCACCGTTTCGGCGGTCTGAACGGCCGGGTACTTGCGCGATCCGCCCCGCCCGTGTGGACTACGGCCAATGCTTCGCGCACGCGCGTGGCTGAGACATTCCCAAAACATGATCAGGAGGCAACCCGTGAGCGCGACCGCGGACCACGCGGAGGAGCGGACGAACCCTGCCGCCAGGCTGGGGTTCCAGCCCGGGCAGGTGGTCCAGGAGATCGGCTACGACGACGACGTGGACCAGGAACTCCGCGAGGCCATCGAAGGCATTGTGGAGAGCGACCTGGTGGACGAGGACTACGACGACGTGGCCGACGCCGTTGTGCTGTGGTTCCGTGACGACGACGGCGACCTGACGGACTCGCTGGTCGATGCCACCACGTACATCGAAGAGGGCGGCGCGATCCTGCTCCTCACGCCGAAGACCGGCCGTTCGGGCTATGTGGAGCCGAGCGACATCTCGGAGGCCGCCACCACGGCGGGTCTGACGGCGTCCAAGAGCGTCAGCGTCGGAAAGGACTGGAGCGGCAGCCGGCTGGCCACGCCGAAGGCCGCCAAGTCCAAGCGTTAGTCGTTCGGACGGGGCGGGCCGACGCTGTCGGCCCGCCCATCGGCCTGCCCCGGTCCCTGCGTAGGGTGGTTCCACCCGAGAAGCCGCACGAAGGGACACCCACCACGATGGCGATCCAGGCCGGCGAGAAGGCCCCCGACTTCGAGCTCAAGGACAACCACGGCGCGAGCGTGCGGCTGTCCGACTTCCGCGGCGCGAAGAACGTCGTGCTGCTCTTCTACCCCTTCGCCTTCACCGGTGTGTGCACCGGCGAGCTGTGCGAGCTGCGTGACCACCTGCCGCAGTTCGCCGACCGCGACACCCAGCTGCTCGCCGTCTCCAACGACTCCATCCACACGCTGCGCGTCTTCGCCGAGCAGGAGGGTCTGGAGTACCCGCTGCTGTCGGATTTCTGGCCGCACGGCAACGTCTCGCGGGACTACGGCGTCTTCGACGAGGACAAGGGCTGCGCCGTGCGCGGCACCTTCGTCATCGACAAGGAGGGCGTCGTGAGGTGGACCGTCGTCAACGGCCTGCCGGACGCGCGCGACCTGAACGACTACGTGAAGGCGCTCGACTCCCTGTGACGCCGGTCGGGCGTCCTGCGCCCGACACCGCTGAATTCCCGGCTTCAGGGCCTGGGTGGGGCGGGAACCCGTCACTAGGATCGACTCGTTGATCCGACATCCGAGCACAACGGGGCATCCCGCCCCAGAACACCAATGGAGGACTCGTGGGAGTCAGCCTCAGCAAGGGCGGCAACGTATCGCTTAGCAAGGAGGCGCCGGGCCTGACCGCGGTCATCATCGGTCTGGGGTGGGACATCCGCACCACGACCGGCACCGACTTCGACCTGGACGCCAGTGCGCTGCTGCTGAACAACTCCGGCAAGGTCGGCAACGACCAGCACTTCATCTTCTTCAACAACCTCAAGACGCCGGACGGCTCCGTCGAGCACACCGGCGACAACCTCACCGGTGAGGGCGAGGGCGACGACGAGCAGATCAAGGTCGACCTCGCCACCGTCCCGGCCGACGTCGAGAAGATCGTCTTCCCGGTCTCGATCTACGACGCCGAGACCCGCCAGCAGTCCTTCGGCCAGGTGCGCAACGCGTTCATCCGCGTCGTGAACCAGGCCGGCGGCACCGAGATCGCCCGGTACGACCTGAGCGAGGACGCCTCCACCGAGACCGCCATGGTCTTCGGTGAGCTCTACCGGCACGGCGCGGAGTGGAAGTTCCGCGCCATCGGCCAGGGCTACGCCTCAGGCCTGCGCGGCATCGCGCAGGACTTCGGCGTGAACGTCTGAGCCGAAGAGCTCAAGGTCTCACCATCCGGCGCCGCACGGTTTACGTGCGGCGCCGGACGTGCAGGACCACCTCAGAAACATCACCCGGGGAGGGAACCATGGGCGTCACGCTCGCCAAGGGAGGCAATGTCTCCCTGTCCAAAGCCGCACCGAACCTCACGCAGGTGATGATCGGGCTCGGCTGGGACGCGCGCTCCACCACCGGAGCCCCCTTCGACCTCGACGCCAGCGCCCTGATGTGCGGCGGCGGGCGCGTGCTCGGGGACGAGTGGTTCGTGTTCTACAACCAGCTCAAGAGCCCGGACGGCTCGGTGGAGCACACCGGTGACAACCTCACCGGTGAGGGCGACGGCGACGACGAGTCGCTCCTGATCGACCTCTCCAAGGTGCCGCCGCAGTGCGACAAGATCGTGTTCCCCGTCTCCATCCACATGGCCGACGAGCGCGGCCAGACCTTCGGCCAGGTCACCAACGCCTTCATCCGCGTCGTGAACCAGGCGGACGGCCAGGAACTCGCCCGCTACGACCTGAGCGAGGACGCCTCCACGGAGACCGCGATGATCTTCGGCGAGGTCTATCGCTACCAGAGCGAATGGAAGTTCAGGGCGGTGGGGCAGGGGTACGCGTCGGGGCTGCGGGGGATCGCGCTGGACTTCGGAGTCAACGTCTCATAACGCGATATGAGCAAAATCCGGGGCCCGGCGGGGTATGGAAGGGGCCGGACTAGACTTCGGCTTCAAAAGTTCGTAAAGCCGGGTACGGCGCGGGGAGCCCCGTACACACACGATTGGGTAGCCAGTGGTTCTGAAAACCTTCGGGTGGTCGTTCGCGGTCACCGCGCTCGGCCTGGTCGCAGCGGTTCTCTACGGAGGGTGGACCGCGTTCGGCGTCGTAGCGATCCTGTCCGTCCTCGAGATCTCGCTGTCCTTCGACAACGCCGTGGTCAACGCCGGGATCCTGAAGAAGATGAATGCCTTCTGGCAGAAGATCTTCCTCACGATCGGGATCCTGATCGCCGTCTTCGGCATGCGGCTGGTCTTCCCCGTCGTGATCGTCGCGCTCAGCGCCCAGCTCGGACCGCTCGAGGCCGTCGACCTCGCGCTCACCGACAAGGACCAGTACCAGCAGTACGTCACCGACGCCCACCCGTCGATCGCCGCCTTCGGTGGCATGTTCCTGCTGATGATCTTCCTCGACTTCATCTTCGAGGACCGGGACATCAAGTGGCTCCGCTGGCTGGAGCGCCCGCTGGCCAAGCTCGGCAAGGTCGACATGCTGTCGGTCTGCATCGCCCTGATCGTCCTGCTGATCTCCTCGATCACCTTCGGCGCCAACGCCCATCAGCACGGTGGCACCCACGCCGACAAGGCGGAGACCGTCCTGCTCGCCGGTATCGGCGGTCTGATCACCTACATGATCGTCGGCGGCCTCTCCGGCTACTTCGAGGACAAGCTCGAAGAGGAGGAGGAGCGCGAGCACGAGGCCGAGGAGAAGGCCGCCCGCGAAGGCAAGCCCAAGTCGGCGGTCAAGCTGGCCGGCAAGGCCGCGTTCTTCATGTTCCTCTACCTGGAGGTCCTGGACGCGTCCTTCTCCTTCGACGGTGTGATCGGCGCCTTCGCCATCACCAACGACATCGTCCTGATGGCCCTCGGCCTCGGCATCGGCGCCATGTACGTCCGGTCGCTGACCGTCTACCTGGTCCGCGAGGGCACCCTCGACGACTACGTCTACCTGGAGCACGGCGCCCACTACGCCATCGGCGCCCTCGCCATGGTCCTCCTCGTCACCATCCAGTACGAGATCAACGAGTTCATCACCGGCTCCATCGGCGTCATCCTGATCGGCGCCTCCTTCTGGTCCTCCGTCCGCCGCAACAAGCGGCTCGCGGCGGCCGAGGGAGAGGCCGGCTCGGACGAGAAGACTGAGGTCTCCTCCGGGGTGTGACACCCCTCCGGGTGAGGAACGCTCTGTGCGGGGCGGCTGCCGAGGCGAGTCCTCGGCGCCGCCCCGTCGGTCGTCACGGCCGCGGGCAATGCGATGACCTGCGGTCTCCAAGTGAACGTGGGGGCGGAATGGGCCTGTTCGACGGACTCGGGCGCGGGCGGAACATGCAGTTCGACTCGGGCCACGCGGCCACGAACGCGATCGAGCTGACCAAGCGGCACTCGCAGATATCACTCACCAAGCAGGACGCGGCCAACGGCCATCTGCGCGTCAATCTGAGCTGGCGGATGCGCACGTCCGACATCGGCGGTCCCCAGCGCGAGAGCCTGCTGCGGCACCCCTTCCGGGCCCTCAAGCCACCTGAGGTCGTCGGCCACAGCCAGAGCATGGTCAACGTCGACCTCGACCTGGGCTGCCTCTACGAACTCCAGGACGGCACCAAGGGCGTCGTCCAGCCCCTCGGCGGCTACTTCGGCGACGTCAACGCCCCGCCGTACGTCAAGCTCAGCGGCGACGACCGCTTCGGCTCCGGGTCCGGCGAGACGATGTACATCAACCTCGACCACCGCGACAACATCAAGCGGCTCCTGGTCTTCGTCTACATCTACGACCAGACACCCGCCTTTGACCGCACCCACGCCAGCGTCACCCTCTACCCGAGCAGCGGCCCGCGCATCGAGATCCACCTCGACGAACGCCAGCCGCAGGCGCGCTCCTGCGCCGTCGTCATGATCGAGAAGATCAAGAACGACGAGATCATCGTGCGTCGCGAGGCGAAGTTCGTCTACGGGTTCCAGGCCGAGCTGGACCGGCTGTACGGGTGGGGACTGCAGTGGGGCCGGGGCTACAAGACGAAGGTCGAGCGCTGAGAGCCCCGGCGGGTGCGGACGCGGTACTCGGTCCGGGGCTTCTCAGCGCCCGATGAACTGCGGACCCTGCGGAGGCAGGCGGAAGTCCGGGTCGGGGCCGGGGCGATCGGCGGCGGATAGCCGTAGCCGGTCTGCGCCCCCGCGACGCCCGCCGCGGCCGGTGCCTGGGGGTAGCCGTACGCGGGCCTGCTCGCGGGCTGCGGGTAGCCGTACGCCGGCTGGGTCGTCGCCGGCTGCTGGGGCGGATAACCGTACGCGGGCTGCGCGGGGACGATGGTCGGCTGCTCCGGAGGCAGCGGCCGGGACACCTCGGGGCGGGCTGCTGTGTGGTCGCGGCCGTGGTGGGCAGGGCCGTCGTCTCCTGCGCGGCCTCCGACTCGTCCACCGAGATGCCGTAGTCGGTCGCGAGCCCCTGCAGCCCGTTCGAATAGCCCTCGCCGAGCGCCCGGAACTTCCAGCCCTCGCCGCGCCGGTACAGCTCGCCGCAGATCAGTGCGGTCTCCTCGCCCGTCTCCGGCTTGACGTCGAAGTACGCCAGCGCTTCCGCCTCGGTGCCCGCCGCGTCGTACAGCAGAATGCGCAGTGCCTGTACGCGGTCGAACGGGATGCCGTCCGCCGATGCGACCAGCAGAATCCGGCCGACTCCCGACTCGACACCGGTGAGCTCTGTCTGGATCGTGTCGGTCAGGCCCTCGGCGGTCCGCTTCTTGCCGAGCCGCCACACCTTCCCCGAGGGGTGCCGGGGCTGGTTGTAGAAGACGAAGTCCTCGTCGGAGCGCACACGACCGTCGGGGCCGAGGAGCAGCGCGGAGGCATCGACGTCCGGAACCCCCTGTCCGGGTGTCCAGCGCAGCACGGCGCGCACCGTGGTGGCTTCCAGCGGGACGTTCGACCCCTTCAGCATCGCGTGCGTCATGCGGTCATCCTGCCTTCTCGGTCCTGCTCACGACAACGCGGGGCCGGGCTCCACGAGCGGCGCCGACGGCCGTCGCGGACTACCGTCGTCATGGCCGGGCCTGGCTGTGCTTGCCCGCGTTACCTGAAATTCATGCCTGACGGGAACCTCTGACATGGACTTCTACGTACTATTACCGGCCACCTTTCGACGATTCGCAGGCCGCACGACAACCACGGGGGAGTTCCATGCGTCATTTCGGGCACATCGCCCCTGAAGTGCGGAAGCGCCTCTTCCACCGCGAGCCGTGCGTCTTCACGCCGGAATCCCCGGCCCGGCTGCTCGCGGCGGCCCTGGGCGCCACGCTCTACAGTCCGGCCACCCGGCCCCGCCTCGCCGACGACGTCCTCAAGCAGGCCGGGCGCGGTGTCGTCTCGATGGTGCTGTGCCTGGAGGACTCCATCGACGACGCGGACGTCGGCCCGGGCGAGGAGAACCTCGTCCGCCAGTTCAAGGCCCTGGACGGCCTCCCGGACGCGGATCTGCCCCTGCTGTTCATCCGGGTCCGCGTCCCCGAGCAGATCCCCGACCTCGTACGACGGCTCGGCACCTCCGCCCGGCTGCTGTCCGGATTCGTACTGCCGAAGTTCACCGCGGAGCGGGGCATCCCCTTCCTCGAGGCACTGGCGACCGCCGAGGCCGAAAGCGGCCGTCGCCTTTTCGCCATGCCGGTGCTGGAGTCGCCGGAGCTGCTCTACCGGGAGTCCCGTGTGGAGACCCTGGAGGGCATCTCCCGGGCCGTCGACAAGTACCGCGACCGCGTCCTCGCGCTGCGGCTCGGCGTGACGGACTTCTGCTCCTCCTACGGGCTGCGCAGAGGCCCCGACATGACGGCGTACGACGTGCAGATCGTCGCCTCCGTCATCGCCGACGTGGTGAACATGCTGGGCCGCGCCGACGGGACCGGCTTCACCGTGACCGGGCCGGTGTGGGAGTACTTCCGGGTCCAGGAGCGCATGTTCAAGCCGCTGCTGCGGCAGAGCCCCTTCCTCGAGGTGCAGGCCGCGGAACTGCGCGAGAAGCTGATCGAGCACGCTATGGACGGCCTGCTGAGGGAGATCTCCCTGGACCAGGCGAACGGCCTGCTGGGCAAGACCTGCATCCACCCCTCCCACGTGCTTCCGGTGCACGCCCTGTCGGTCGTCAGCCACGAGGAGTTCTCGGACGCCCAGGACATCCTGCGCCCCGAGCGGGGCGGCGGGGGTGTGCTTCGATCGTCGTACACGAACAAGATGAACGAGGTGAAGCCGCACCGGGCCTGGGCCGAGCGGACCCTGCTGCGTGCCGAGGTTTTCGGCGTGGCGAACGAGGACATCGGCTTCGTGGAACTGCTCGCCGCCGGCCTGCCCGGCTGACGCGGCCCGTTCATCCGCATGGCATCCGAAGAATTCGAACGGTTGGTGGAGAAGGCAGTGAACGAGGGGGTGCGCGGCGAGGTGCGCGACGAAGCCGGCGGTGTCTGGTCCGGCAGCTGGGTCGCGGAGCGGCTGGGCGTCGAGCTCGTCGGCGACGACCGGCTGACCGACATGCTGGGGCTGGCGCTGCGCCGCAACCCCAAGCGGGCCCATCTGCTGGTGTCGAACGTGCTGGGCAAGCATGTGCCGCAGTCGCCGTCCGTCGTCCACGGCCATGGCGTCGAGCTCGGCCGCCGTGTGCGAGCGCTGCTGGGCGACGAGGAGGCGGCCCGGGCGGTCGTCCTCGGCTACGCGGAGACCGCGACCGGCCTCGGCCACTCCGTCGCCGACGGGCTGGGCCTCGCCCCGTACCTGCACTCCACGCGCCGCCCCGTCGCCGGTGTCACGGCGGCCGGCGGCTTCGAGGAGGCCCACTCGCACGCGACCTCGCATCTGCTCCTGCCGGAGGATCCCGCGCTGCTGTCCGGGGACGGGCCGCTGGTCCTGGTCGACGACGAGTTCTCCACGGGGAACACGGTGCTGAACACCATCCGGGACCTTCATGAGCGGTATCCGCGGCGGAGGTATGTCGTGGTGGCGCTGGTGGACATGCGGTCGGCGGCGGACGCGAGTCGCCTCGCGGATTTCGCCGGGGAGATCGAAGCCCGGGTCGATCTGGTGACGGCTGCCAGGGGGACCGTGCGGCTGCCCGAGGGGGTGCTGGAGAAGGGGCAGGAGCTGGTGGCGCGGTACGAGCCGGAGAGTGCGGAGGGTTCGTCGGCGGGTGCGGCGCCGTCGTGGTCGCTCGCGCGGTTCCCCGCGCCCCTTGAGGGCGATGCCGACACGCCCCTTTCAGGGGCGCGGGGAACCGCGCGAACAACCCCCACCGGCCCGCACCCGGACGACAACCGCATAGACCTGCGCTGGCCCGCAGACCTGCCGGACGGCGCCCGGCACGGGTTCACCCCGGCCCATCGGGAGCGGCTGGAGGCCGCCCTGCCCGGCATGGCCGCCCGGATCGCCGAGGCGCTGCCTGAGGGCGCCCGGCGCGTGCACATACTCGGCTTCGAGGAGCTGATGTACGCGCCGCTGAGGCTGGCCCGAGAGCTGGAACGGGTGACGGACCTCGAGGTCCGCTACTCGACCACCACCCGCTCACCCGTCCTGGCCGTCGACGACCCGGGCTACGCGATACGCACCCGCCTCGCCTTCCCCGCCCACGACGACCCCGCCGACGGCCCGGGCGAGCGGTACGCCTACAACGTCGCCGGCGCCGGATTCGACGCCGTCGTCGCGGTCGTCGACTCGGCCGGGGACACCCCCGCGCTGCACGCGCCCGACGGTCTGCTGGCCCGGCTCGCCGCGCACACGCCGCGGGTCCTGCTCGCCGTCATACCGTCGTACGTCCCCGAAAGGCCCTCCATGCTGCCCGAGCCCCTGCGCGGCCCCGACTTCTCCTCGTACGCGCCCGAGGAGGTCGGCTGGCTGCTCCAGGACCTCTCGGACGTGACGCTGGAGGCGCCGACCGAGGAGCGCGAGGAGGCCATCCAGAGCGGCGGCGCGCACTACGCGGAGTCGCTGCCCGTGGAGTACCAGCCGAGCGAGCGGTACCAGGAGCTGTTCCACGCCGCGCTGGACGACTCGGCGGCCCGCATCGCCCAGGCGGCCGGCGTGGTCACGGAGACGGTCCTCGCCGAATGCGGTCCGCGCCCCGTCCTGGTCTCCCTGGCCCGCGCGGGAACACCCGTCGGCATCCTCATGCGCCGCTGGGCCCAGTACCGGCACGGCATCGACCTGCCGCACTACGCCGTGTCGATCGTCCGCGGCCGCGGCATCGACGCCAACGCGCTGCGCTGGCTCGCCGCGCACCACGACCCGCGGGACGTCGTCTTCGTCGACGGCTGGACCGGCAAGGGCGCCATCACCCGCGAACTCGCCCAGGCTTTGGAGGAGTTCGAGAAGTCCGACGGCATCACCGGCTTCAGCTCCGAGATCGCGGTCCTGGCCGACCCGGGCTCCTGCGTGCGGACCTACGGCACCCGCGAGGACTTCCTCATCCCCTCCGCCTGCCTCAACTCGACCGTGTCCGGCCTGATCTCGCGGACCGTGCTGCGGGCGGACCTGGTCGGTCCGCACGACTTCCACGGCGCGAAGTTCTACCGCGAACTCGCCGGCACCGACGTCTCGGTGGCCTTCCTGGACGCCGTGTCCGCCCGCTTCCCCGAGGTCGAGGACGCGGCCTGCGCCCAGGCCAAGGAACTGCTCGCCGCCGACCGCTCGCCCACCTGGGAGGGCTGGGCCGCCGTCGAGCGCATCTGTGAGGAGTACGGCATCCACGACGTGAACCTCGTCAAGCCCGGCGTCGGCGAGACCACCCGGGTGCTGCTGCGCCGCGTGCCCTGGAAGATCCTGGCCCGTGCCGGAGCGGGCAGCGACCTCGACCATGTACGCCTGCTGGCCGAGCAGCGCGGCGTGCCCGTCGAGGAGGCCGACGAACTGCCCTACACCTGCGTCGGGTTGATCCACCCCAAGTACACCCGGGGCGCGACCGGCGCCGACGGCAAGGCGGTGTCGGTCTGATGCCCGTACTCGTCGCGAGCGACCTCGATCGCACCCTGATCTACTCCGCCGCCGCCCTGGCGCTCACCATGCCGGACGCCCGGGCGCCCCGGCTGCTGTGCGTGGAGGTGCACGAGAGCAAGCCGCTGTCGTACATGACGGAGACGGCGGCCCGGCTCCTCGCCGAGCTGGGCGACGCGGCCGTGTTCGTGCCGACGACGACCCGGACGCGCAAGCAGTACCAGCGCATCAACCTGCCGGGCCCCGAGCCCACATACGCGATCTGCGCCAACGGCGGGCACCTGCTGGTGGACGGTGTCTCCGACCCTGACTGGCATGCGCAGGTGACCGCACGGCTCGCCGACCAGTGCGCGCCCCTCGCCGAGGTGCAGGAACACCTGCTGAGAGCCGCCGACCCGGTCTGGGTGCGCAAGCACCGCGTCGCCGACGACCTGTTCGCCTACCTCGTCGTCGAGCGGGAACTGCTCGACGAGGACTGGGTGAAGGAACTCGCGGTGTGGGCCGAGAACCGCGGCTGGACCGTGTCCCTCCAGGGCCGCAAGATCTACGCGGTTCCCAAGCCGCTCACCAAGAGCGCGGCGCTGCGTGAGGTCGCCCGGCGGACCGGTGCCGAGCTCACCCTCGCCGCGGGCGACTCACTGCTCGACGCCGACCTGCTCCTCGCGGCCGACCAGGGCTGGCGCCCGGGCCACGGGGAGCTGGCCGACACCGGCTTCACGGCGCCCTCGATCAGGGTGCTTCCCGAACGGGGTGTTCTCGCAGGGGAGCGGATCCTGACGGAGTTTCTGGGGGCAGTGCGGGGCGCCTGAGAGCTCGGGTGGGCTGGTCGTCGTGCGGGTGCGGGTGCGTCGTGGCCGTTCGCGCAGTTCCCCGCGCCCCTCGAGGGCGCCGCAGCAGCCGTACGCCGATGAACGCCGCCGCCGCCACGGCCGCCCCGGCGATGACCACCTTCGAGTAGGTCGAGACGATGTCCGAGATCTGGTGCCAGTTCGCGCCGAGGGTGTAGCCCGCGAGGACGAACACCGTGTTCCAGATCGCGCTGCCCAGCGTGGTCAGCCCCAGGAACACCGGCAGCCGCATGCGCTCGACACCCGCCGGTACGGAGATCAGGCTGCGGAAGATCGGGATCATCCGGCCGAAGAACACGGCCTTGGTGCCGTGCTTCAGGAACCACGCCTCCGTCTTCTCGATGTCGGAGACCTTCACCAACGGCAGCCGGCTCGCCATCGCCACCGTCCGGTCACGGCCGAGCAGCGCACCGATCCCGTACAGCGCGAGCGCGCCGATCACCGAGCCGGCCGTCGTCCACAGCAGGACGGCGAGCAGGCTCATCCGCCCGCTGCTCGCGGCGAACCCGGCGAGGGGCAGGACCACCTCGCTGGGCAGGGGCGGGAACAGGTTCTCCAGGGCGATGGCGAGACCGGCACCCGGCGCGCCCAGCGCGTCCATGAGGTCGTTGACCCACTGCGGTCCGGCGTCCGCGGCGGCGGCTATGGCTGTCATGCCGACCACGCTAGAGAACCGGACCTGAAGGCATCCTGAGGAAGCTCATGTCCGGGACGTCGCCGGGGTCAGCCGCAGCAGCCGCCCCCGCAGCAACCGCCGCCACCGCCACCGCCCGCGCGGGGTGCCGGTGCCGGGGCGGAGGCCGAGCCGGCCACCGCGACCGTGGAGAGGAGCTTCACGGTGTCGTCGTGACCCGACGGGCAGGCCGCGGGAGCGGAGGACTCCGCCATGGGACGGCTCAGTTCGAAGGTGTCGCCGCAGGTCCGGCAGCGGTACTCGTAGCGAGGCATACGAACAGATTAAGCCGCGGCAACGGAAAAACCGTCCTTCGGGATTGCCTCGGATCATTCTTGTCGGAACCAGTATGGAGAAGGTGTGAAGGGCGCTGATAGTTTTCGAACGTCGCGAGGGAGGCTGTGCGGCCGGGGGATGCGGGGCGCGCTGCCGTTGACCTCGGCGGCCACGCCCTTACGCGCGAGCACCACAGCAATCGGGGAGGGGAGACGCAGCCGTGAGCAAGGCTGGGTGGGAGCCGGAAGAGACCATGCAATTGAAGGCTCCCGCTTCCCTGAATGCGGAAGTCGCGGAGCAGGCGGAGCAGGCGGAGCATACGGACGGGGCCGGGCGACCGCCGGGCGCATCGCGTCGTCGGCGCCGGGCCCCCCGGCCTTCCCCGGGGCCCGTCTCCGGGCCGCCGCCGGTCCCCGGCTGGCACCTCTCGTCGCCCGTGTCGTGCCCCGGTACCCGCACCCCGACCGCACCGGCTGGCGTCGCTGGGCGCCCTCCTGGCGGCAGTGGCTCGGCGTCGCGCTGACCTTCACCGGCCTGACCGTCGGCTTCCTGGGCGTCTCCTACGCCGCCACCGACATCCCCGAGAACCTCAACTCGTACGCCACCCAGCAGGACAACGTCTACTACTGGTCCGACGGGACGCCCATGGCGCGCACCGGCTGGGTGCGACGGCAGGAGATGCCGCTGAAGGAGATACCCGAGGACGTTCGTGACGCGGTGCTGGCTGCGGAGAACGCGAGCTTCTACAGCGACCCCGGCATCTCCTTCAGCGGCCTCACCCGCGCCGTGTGGCGCACCGTCGGCCAGGGGGACACGCAGGGCGGCTCCACCATCACCCAGCAGTACGTCAAGAACGTCTACCTCAACCAGGACCGCTCGGTCGGCCGCAAGTTCACCGAGGCCATGCTCGCCCTCAAGCTCGACAACGAGATGAGCAAGGACGACGTCCTCGAGGGCTACCTCAATACCAGCTGGTTCGGCCGCGGCACCTACGGCATCCAGCGCGCCGCCCAGGCCTACTACGGCAAGGACGTCCGTGAACTCGACGCGGGCGAGGCCGCCTTCCTCGCCTCCCTCCTCAAGGGCGCGGGGCTCTACGACCCCGCTCTGGGCAAGGACAACCACGCCCGGGCGGTGGAGCGCTGGTCCTGGATCCTCGACCGCATGGTCGACGTCGGCACGCTGTCGAAGACCGAGCGGGCCACGTACAAGAAGTTCCCCGAGCCCCTGAAGCGGGCGCCGGGATTCGACACCGGCAAGCAGAGCGACTACCTCGTGGAGCTGGCCGCCCAGTACGTCAAGAAGGCCGCACACCTTTCGGACAAGGAGTTCGACCTCGGCGGCTACCAGATCTACACGACCTTCGACCGCAAGCAGGAGACCGCGCTCACCCAAGCCGTGGCCAAGGCCCGCAAGCAGGCGCGGAAGGAGGACCAGGCCAAGGGGAAGACCGTGCACTACGGGGCCGCCTCGGTGGCCACCGACGGGCGGATCCTCGCTCTCCACGGCGGCCCCGACCACCGCAGACAGGGCTACAACGAGTCGAACGCGACCACCGTGCCCGCCGGTTCGGCCTTCCAGCCGTTCGTCTACGCCGCCGCCCTGGAGAACGGCGTGCGGAAGACCCGGGGCGGCGCACGGACCCCGGTCACCCCGCAAACGCTGTACGACGGGGACGACGGCATCCCTGTCATGACGCCCGAGGGGCCCTACTGGGACCGTGGCGGCAAGAAGGTCACCTCTCACAACGACGGCGGCAAGTCCCACGGCCGGATCAGCCTGGGCCGGGCGCTCGCCCTGTCGGTGAACACGCCGTTCATGCAGCTCGGCATGGACACCGGCCTGGACGAGGTGCGGGCAACCGCCCAGAGGGCGGGCCTGCTCTCCTCCAGCTTCGGACCGCAGGTGCCCGCGATGTCCCTGGGCAGCGCCACGCCCAGCGCGATCCGCATGGCGAGCGGATACGCCACGTTCGCCGCCGCGGGCAGGCACGTCGAGCCGTACTCGGTGGCCCGGATCACTCACAACGGTTCCCGGGTCACCATGACGAAGCCCGCGCCTCGCCGTGCGGTGAGGGCGGGGGTGGCCGAAGCGGTCCAGTCCGGCCTCAGGGACGCCTTTCGCGCCGCGCATCCGGGGGCGGACACGGCCACAGCGGTGGCCGGGAAGGCCGGCACCACGCCGAACGACACCGCGGCCTGGTACGTCGGCACGGCCACATCGGTGTCGACGGCCGTCGTGGCCTACCGCATCGACCTCACCAAGAGCCTCGAACCACTGCCGTTGAAGGGGATCGCGGGCACTTCCGACGACAGCGTCGCGTACACCATCTGGTCCGATGCCCGGGGCCTCGGCTGACCCCCGCCCGGCATCACCTCGACACCCCCAGCCCTTCGCAGAATGAGCCGCGTATGAAGTCACCGTCCGGGCGCCGCCGCCGGCCCCGCGCACCCCGCCGCGCCACGCCTCCGGGGGTGCTGACCCTGGCGGCCCTCCTCGTCGTCGCGTCCCTGGTCGCGGGCTATCTGATCCTGAACCGCTCGGACACCACCGCCCCGACCGCCTCCTCCGGGAGCCCCAAGGGGACCTCCTCGAAGACCGGCCGGGAACCCACGTGGGACGGCAGGACGAAGGTCCTCGGGGACGGCTCCACCTCCTACACCGGACCGCAGAAGGGGCAGTTGAAGCCGGTGCCGCTCAAGCCGGGAGAGAAGCCGCCGCAGTTCGTGGTCTTCTCGTGGGACGGCGCGCTGCAGGGCGACGACGGGCTCTTCTCGCACTACCGGGAGCTGGCCGAGCGGTACGACGCGAACATGACCTTCTTCCTCACGGGCATCTACCTGCTGCCCAAGAGCAAGAAGGAGCTCTACTCCCCGCCCCAGCACGCCAAGGGCTCGGCGGCGATCAGCTACGCCACCGACGAGCACATCCGCACCACGGTGCGGGAGCTCGGCAAGGCGTGGCAGGGCGGAAACGAGATCGGCACCCACTTCAACGGCCACTTCTGCGGCGAGAAGGGCGGTGGCGACTGGAGCGTCGAGGAGTGGAAGAGCGAGATCGACCAGTTCTACGACTTCGTCGAGAAGTGGAAGACCAACACCGGCTTCCAGGACGTCGACCCGCTGCCGTTCGACATCAGGAAGGAGGTCACCGGCGGCCGTGCGCCCTGCCTGGAGGGCCAGGAGAACCTGCTGAAGGCCGCCGAGGGCTACAAATGGCGCTACGACGCCAGCTCCGCCGGCGACTTCCAGATATGGCCCGTCAAGAAGAAGGGCATCTGGGACTTCCCGCTGCAGATGCTCCCCTACGAGGGCGGCAAGTACCAGGGCCTGTCGATGGACTTCAACTTCCTCTACAACCAGTCCGAGGGGCAGACCGAGGGTGATCCGGCGAAGTACCCCGAGTGGGAAGAAGAGACGGTCGCCTCCTACATGTCGGGCTTCAACCGCGTCTACTACGGCAGCCGGGCCCCGCTGTTCATCGGAAACCACTTCGAGGACTGGAACGGCGGCATCTATATGCGGGCCGTCGACCGGGTCGTCAAGGACATGTGCACCAAGAAGGACGTCAAGTGCGTGTCCTTCAGGGAGCTGGCCGACTGGCTCGACGTGCAGAAGCCCGAGACGCTGCGGCGGCTGCGCGGCCTGGACCCGGCGCAGTCGCCCGACTGGTCGACCGTCGTGAAGTAACTCGTGAAGTAACAGGGGGCAGCCCTCTTCACAGGAGCCACACATCTCATGCGAAGATCTGCTACCCCGGCAACCCTTGGCCGGGCAAGAGGGGAAAACATCAGTGAGATCACGGAAGTTGAACGGGACCCGACGCCGCGCCACGATACTCGGGGCCGCGGCTACCTCGGTCGTCGCCGGAGTCGCCCTGCTGCCCAACTGGAGCGCCGGCGCGGCGGTCCTGGACGACCCGACGGTGGACGCGCGGACCAAGGCCACCTTCCAGCGGCTGGCGGACGCGGTCTTCACCGACCGCACCGACGCCCTGGTCGACGGCGGACAGGGTGACCGGGACAAGCCGCTGACCGACGGCTTCACCGGCGGCGTCAAGCTGTCCTCGGGCACGGCCCGCGCCGAGGGCGCCGTCCTGTCCGGCCTGGAGCGGCGCCAGGAGAAGCTGGCGAAGGCCGGCGAGAAGTACGCCAAGGCCGGCACCACCGTCACCCTGGACGCCACGCGGGTGACGGGCCGTACGGCCAAGGCGGCGGTCACCGAGACCACGACCCTGACCTATGCCGGGGCCCGTGGCGGCGCGCCGAAGACCACCGGCTTCCAGGCCCGGCACGAGCTGACCTTCAAGGCCGACCGGCGGGGCGACTGGCAGCTGACCGGCATCCGCGACGCCGACCGGGGCGGACTCGCGGTGAACACGCTCTCCAAGCCGGCCCCCGTCAAGGCGACCGCCGCCGACGACACCATGCCGAACGCCCCGCGCGCGGCGACCACCCGCAACCCGGCCGCCGCCCCGAAGACCGGCACGACGTACGACTACAAGGCCATGGCGGCCTACGCCGAGAAGCACTGGAACGTCTACAACAAGGACTACCCGGACTTCAGCGGCCGCGGCGCCGGCGGCGACTGCACCAACTTCGTCAGCCAGTCCCTGAAGGCGGGCGGCTGGAAGCACGCCCCCGGCTACGTCTACGACTACACCAAGTGGTTCGGCAACGCCGACATCCAGTCGCACTCGTTCATCGGCGTCAACGAGTGGTCCTGGTTCGCCCAGAACTCCAAGCGGACCAAGCCGCTCGCCAACGTCTACCAGCTCGAGGTCGGTGACGTCCTCCAGATGGACTTCAACCGGGACGGGTCCAAGGACCACACGATGATCGTCACGTCCAAGAGCGGCGGCGTGCCGTACGTGACCTACCACTCCACCAACACCCTCCGCAGGTCGGTGGCGAGCCTCATCGCGTCGGACCCGAACGCGTACTACTACGCCTACCGCACCTGATTCCGGGTGGGGGCCGGGCTCAGTGCCCGGTTCCCCGCTCCTCGCGGATCCGGCCCACCACACGGGCCACCGCATGCCGGATCGCTTCCGTCTCCGTCAGGAAGTGCCAGTAGTCCGGGTGCCGGCCTTCCAGGCCGGTGATCGCACGATCGAGGCGGGACACCGCCTCGTCCAGGGGGCGGGCGTCCTGCGGGTCGGGGGTGTTGCGGCCGGCCATGGCGAGGCGCTGGGCGTCGCGGATGGCGAAGCGGGTGCGGTCGATCTCCTGCTGGGGGTCCTTCTGCACCGCGTTCAGGCGGTGCAGGCGGTCGCCGGCGGCCGAGACCGCCTCGTCGGTGCTGTTCAGCAGGGCCCGCACGGTCGACAGCAGGGCCGTCGCGTCGGCCCAGCGCTGCTCGACGCGGGCGGACCGGGCCTCGGCCAGCTTGGTCTCGGCCCGGCGGACGTGCTCGGCGGCGTCGTCGGGGACGCGCTGGAGGTCCTGCCAGCAGGCCGCGGTGAAACGGCGGCGGAGTTCGCTCAGGATCGGGTCCACCTGCTCGGAGCGGGTGGTGAGGGCCTGGGCGCGGGTGCGCAGGGAGACGAGCCGGTGGTCGATCTCGGCGGCGCGGTCCGGCAGCCGCTCGGCCTCCACACGGATCGCCTCGGCCTCGCGGGTGACCCGCTCGGCCCGCTCCAGGGTCTCCGGCACGCCGTGCCGGCCGGCGCCCTGGTTCAGCTTGGTCAGCTCCGGGGAGAGGGCGGCGAGCCCGGCGGCGAGGTCGTCCGCCTTCAGATTCGACGCTCGTACAGAGTCGAGCGCGTTGGAGGCGCCGAGCAGGGCCTGGCGGGCGCGCTCGACGGCGGGGGCGAGGCGGGCCAGCTGGGTCTCGGCCTTGCCGAGCAGGGGGCCGAGGCCGTCGGTGAACCGGTCCAGCTCCTGCTTGACCCGGCCCAGTTCCTCCTTGGCCGCGGTCAGCTCGGTGCGGGCCCGGGAGGCGGCCGAGGCCTCCAGGTCGTCGCGGTCGAGGTCGTGGGCGTCGACGGCGTTGATGTACCGGTGGCTGACCTCGTCGATGCGGCTGCCCAGGGCGTCGAAATCGGCGACGGCGCGCCGGGCGGCGGGCGAGTCGTCGACAGCGTTGATCGTCTCTATCGAGATGCGCAGGTCACGCTGGGCGGTGTCCAGCTCGTAGAAGGCGGCCGCCGCGGCGTCCTTCGCGGCCTGGGCCTCAGCCCGCTGGTTCTCGGCACGGCCGCCGAACCAGCGCCGCGTACCCCCGCCCGCGAAGGCGGCGGGCAGCGCCAGCGCGGCCACCAGCGGCAGCGCCATCAGGGTGAGCGCGTCCCGCAGCGGACGGCCCGGGGCGTGGGGGAGGGGGCGGCGGGGTACGGGGTGGCGCGGGCTGTGCGCGCGCGGCACCGACGGCGAGTGCGGCTGCCCTGGTGTCGCCGTCACATCCCTCTCCCGTGCTGTTGTCCGCCCTGCCCGGTGTCATTCTCCCACCGGTTAGAGACGAACACACGGGCCGGTTAGTTCGCGGTTCGGACCGTCACTTTGCCGTCGCCGGTCCGGGCGGACACCACATGAGCGCTGCTCTCGTCGCGGGGCACGGACACGTCCACGCCACCGTCGCCGGTCTCGGTGGTCACGCGGTAGGTGGCCTCGGGCAGCGCGATGCTCACGGAACCGTCGCCGCTGCGGGATTCGACGCGGTCCGGTACGACGCCCAGTTCCAGCCGGGCCGAGCCGTCGCCGGTGTGGGTGCGCACGTCGCGGGAGGAGACGTCCGCCCGGATGGATCCGTCGCCGGTGCGCAGCTCCAGGGGCCCGTCGGTGTCCGTGACGCGGACGGAGCCGTCGCTCGTACGAATGCTCAGCGGGTCCCGGAACCCCCGGGCGCGCACACTGCCGTCACCCTCCTGGACCTTCACGGTGACGCCCCGGGGCACCTCGATGCGGTGCTTCGCCGCGCAGTCGGCGACGACGCCGGAGCACTTCAGCCGCAGCACCAGCCGGTCGTCCCGCATCGACCAGGTGACCGCGGGCTCCTTGCCGACGACGACCGAGCCCTTGAACCACCGGGTGACCTCGATCTTGCCCGCCGGGTTCTCGCCGGCGGCGACGATCTCCAGGGCCGAGTCGTCGGAGTCGATGGTCAGGGTGCGCCCCTGGAGGCCGAAGGACCGCTGCTCGGGCTCGGTGTCGTCCCCGGCGGACGCCCCGCAGGCACTGAGCCCGGCGACGAGAACGGCCACGGCACCGGCGACGGCGATCGCGCGAGCGGAGGTGGTGCGGGTGGTGCCGGTGGTGTGAGCCATGACGATCTCCCCCTGGGCGGACGACGAGCGCTCCCTGAGCGCTCTACGACCGTACGGATCCGGGGCCCGCCGGAGGATCCGGGCCACTCCCGGATCCGAAGGGGGGATAACCCCGGACCGCCCCGCGCGGAAAGAGGATTGCCGGTCCGCGCCCCGGGCAATGTAGGCTGTCGAATCGTCCTGGGCACATGGCCCGGGAGCCGGGTGCGTAGCTCAGGGGTAGAGCGCCTGCCTTACAAGCAGGATGTCGGCGGTTCGAAACCGTCCGCGCCCACCGGATCAGGCAGCAGGTCGGAGGCCTTCCAGGCAGCATCCTGGGGGGCCTTTTCTGCGGGACAGTCAGCCGGGTGCGGTTCGCTGATTGCTGACGGCGTGGCGTGCAGCCGGGTCAGCCGTGCCGTCTCGTCGTCACGAAAGGTCGCCACCTCGCGGCAGCGCCGGCTCATCGCGAACTCGCCGAGCGACAGGCACAGGTCCATGCGCTGGATACACACGCCGACCATGAACGGGCCGCTCGCGGCCCGGTACAGCCGGACCCCGTAGTACCCCTCCTGACAGTCGTCCGGGTTGTTGAACCGGCAGCCGGCGCACGTTCGAGCAGAGCAAGGGCCGTTACGGCCCCGCCAAGGCCTTGGCCGAGGACATCGGCACCGCGCAGAACGCCGAGACCGGCGAGATGAACAAGTTCCTGGTCAAGAGCCGCGGCTGACATCCCGCGGCTACGAGGCTCCGTCGGTCTCCTCCGGCGGAGCCTCGTGCGCGTGCTTCAGCTGGGAGCGGGCCGACACCCGCTCGGGGCCGGTGAATTCGGACCAGTAGCGGTGGGTGCTGATGAACACCGCCAGCTCGTGCTCCCGCCGCCGGAGCTTCTCCACCTCGGCCTGTTCGTCGGCGCTCCAGCCGGGGGAGGCGGGGCGTTCGACCTTGCGCCAGCCGTTGTCGTCGCTGAAGCCGTCCACCGGCTCCACCGACCAGGGCAGCCGCTTCAGCAGGACCGACAGCTCGGCCCGGACCTGGTGGAGTTCCTCCTGACCGGCGAGGAGGTCACTCGGAAAGTCATAGGTCGTAGCCACGCACCAATGATACGCCTGTTCGAATTTGAGTGGCGAGTCTCTTCCTGTGGTTCACGCGAACGCGTGTTCCTTCTCCAGGCCGCCCACCACCCGGGCCGTCACCGGGGCCGGAACGCCGTGCCGCTCGGCCGCGCGGAGCAACGCGCCCCCGATGGCGTCCAGTTCGAGAGGGCGGCCCGCCTCGGCGTCGCGTTGCATCGACGATCTCGTCGACGGCGGGAAGGCGTCGTAGCGGGCGAGGGCCGCAGCCGGGTCGGCCGGGCCGCCGCACGCGCGGCTGACCGCGGCCGTCTCCTCCACCAGGGCCGTCAGTTCATCGCGGTGGCGGGTGCGGACCTCGCCGAGAGGGAGTCGATAGTGCGTGGTGAGCAGGGCGAACGGGGCCAGGAACGACATCTTCGCCCACAGGGTCGCCGCCTCGTCGTCCTGGACGCGGGTGGCCGGTCCGGCAGCCGTGAGGGCCTCGGCGAGGGCGTCGAGTCGGGCGCGGGGCGCCGCCGCACCGGTCAGGTCGATCTCCGCGAAGGGGCTGCCGTGTTCGATGACGCCCGGGGCGACGCGGGTCGACTCGACGCGGATGACGCCCGGGGCCACGCGGTCGGGGCGGTAGCGGGCGCGCAGGGTCGCCGGGTGTTCGACGCCGTTCAGGAACGGCACGAGGAGCCCGTCGGCCGGTACGGCTGCGGGGACGCGCGCCAGGGCGGCGCCGAGGGCGGTGTGCTTGACGGTCACCAGGCACGCGTCGACCGGTTCGCGCAGGAGCGTGTCGACCTCGACCCGGGCCGTGAAGTCGCCGAAGTGCGTGCTGCGGATCCGGATGCCGTGCGTGCGCAGGGTCCGGGCCGTCTCCTCGCCGGACAGGCAGATCACCCGGTGGCCGGCGCGGGAGAGCAGCGCGGCGAGCAGACCGCCCACGCCGCCGGGGCCCAGGACGGCCACGGTGAGTTCGTTCCCCATGTCGGGTTCCTCTCGTCGGTCGGCCCCACAGCGGTGGCCGCCTCGCGGAGATCATGGCAGTGGTCGCTGTCGTCCGGGGGCCGAAAGGGTGAGACTGGGGGCATGTGCCGGAGCATCAAGACACTTCGTCCCCCGCGATGGCCGAGGAGGCCACGGCGGACGACATTCGGGCTGCCGCGTTGCAGTACGTGCGGAAGGTTTCGGGATTCCGTGCCCCCGCCGCTCACAACCAGGAGGTGTTCGACCGCGCCGTGGAGGCCGTCGCGCAGGCCACGGAGGAGTTGCTGGACGGGCTGGAGATCCGCGGAGCCGCCACCCGCCGCGCGAGCTGAGGGCCCCAGCCCTTACGAAAGAGTTCTTACTAGGCCTCCGAGGCCCGCGGCTCCTTGCGCACCACGTACGCCGCCCCCGCCCCCGCCCCGAACAACGCCCCCACCGACACCGCCGTGGCCAGCCAGCTCGCGCCCAGCCAGTGGGCGCCGAACCAGCCGAGGGTGACGCTGTACGCGGCCCAGGTCAGGCCGGCCAGGGCCGACCAGGGGAGGAAGTCGCGGGCGCGGCGGTGGGAGGCGCCCGCGCCGAGGGAGACGACCGAGCGGCCGGCCGGAGCGAAGCGGGCGAGGACGACGAGCGCGCCGCCGCCCCGGGCCAGCGCAGTGCCGAGACGTTCCTGCGCGGTGGTCAGGCGCCGGGAGCGGGAGATCGCCCGGTCCAGACGGGCGCCGCCGCGCCAGGCGAGGCGATAGGCGACCAGGTCACCGAGGACGGAGGCGGTGGCCGCGCAGAGGGTCAGCGCCAGGATGTCGCCCACATCGGTCGCCGAACTCGCGGCAGCCGCCGTGGCGACCGTGATCACCAGAATGCCGCTGGGCAGCACCGGAAGAAACACATCGAGCAGGATGGACAGGGCCACCACCGCGTAGATCCATGGGCTGCCGATCAGCGACCCCAACTGCTCCAGCACCGCGACTCCCCGTAACTCCCCGTGACTCCCCCGTGGGCCAGACCGTGCCGCGATGTCGCGCGGGGAGCGGCAGGAATGGCCATGACAGCCATACAGCGTACGCCTGGGGTGTGACGGTCCGTTCACGGGGTTCACCCTTGGTCGTCACCCGGCTGCCATGTCCCGGCGGGCGGTGGGCGCGGGTGTCCCGTAGCAACGGAAGGGGCCGAATCAGACACAAGGCGAGGAACGGTACACATCATGCTGGCAGGGATATGCGCGAGCGCCGTCACGGCCGCTTTGTTCGCCGGTGGTCCGGGCGGTGCCGAGGCTGTCGAGAGCTACTCGGTGCGGGCCGAGGCCCGGTTCGTCGCGCCCGGGGCGGCGGACCGGTCGGCGGCGCTGACGTACGACAGGAGTCTCGTGCCCGTGGGCTCGTGGATCGAGGTCCGCCAGCACACCGCGCCCGGCGGTGCGACGACCGTACGGCTGAAGGTGGCCGGCGTGAAACCCGGCCACGCCTACGGTGTCCATGTGCACCGGAAGCCCTGCGGCGCCGACCCGGAGGCCGCCGGCGGGCACTATCAGCACCGGCCGTCGAGTGATCCGCACCATGTCAGCCCGGAGAACGAGGTCTGGCTCGACTTCACGGCCGACCGGCGCGGCGCGGGCGCGGCGAGTGCCCGGCACGCCTGGGGCTTCCGGCCGGGCGAGGCGTCCTCGGTCGTGATCCACGACGTGCCGGGCGGCGCGGGGGAGCGGGCGGCCTGCTTCACGGTGCCGTTCGAGCCTGTGGACGGGGACGAGTAGGCGACCCGCCGCAGGGCAGCGGAACGGCGCCTCCCCGGGGCGGGAAGGCGCCGTTCTCCGTGGTGGTGTCCGTGCGGCTCAGGCGGCCACCGGCGTCTGCTCCGTGGAGCGCTGCCCCTGCGCGGAGGTGCGCCGCGCGAGCAGCCGGTCAACGCCGAACGCGCCGGAGCCGGTGAAGATCAGCAGGAACATGGCCCAGCAGTACATGGCCGCGCCCTCGCCGCTGTTCTCGATGGGCCACAGGCCCTGGGGCTGGTGGACCTTGAAGTACGCGTAGGCCATCGCGCCGGACGATATGAAGGCCGCGGCGCGGGTGCCCAGGCCCAGCAGCACCAGGATGCCGCCGACGAGTTCGATGACGGCCGCGTACCAGTTCGGCCAGGCGCCGGTCGCCGCGGTGCCGCCCTTGCCGTCGACTCCGCCGAGGACGCCGAAGAGCGCGACGGCGCCGTGGCAGGAGAACAGCAGGCCGATGACGATCCGGAACAGCCCGAGGGCGTACGGCTGGGCGCCGTTGAGACGTGCGGTCATGTGGGGGACTCCTTCGGGCGGCCGGCCAGGGCAAGGCCGGTCGGGGGACAGAACCGATGAGTAACCCACGTTAGGTGTGCCTAATTGATGCTTGCAAGTTCAACATTTGGCCACTGGTTTACCTCCGTTTGGGGGTTGCTTTCGGTCGCAGCCGCACGTAGAGCGGCTCTGGCGACCGCGTCCGCGTCCGAAAGCGTGACCGAATCCACACCCGGGCGGGCCCCCGCCGCGGTCACCCAGTGCACACCTTCCGTCGGCACTCCGAAGGCGAACCGCCTTTCGTGTACAACACCTTGACGATCCATCAGGCGATAGGGGCGTGGTGTGACGTCCAACCCGCCCGTCTCGTAACCGTCGGCGGTGTGCGGGCGGCACTGGCCCGTCCGCAGCAGCCCGGCGAGCAGCCCGTCGGCCGTGCTCCGCAAGTCGGCTTCGGGGAGGCGGGCCTCTATGAGGGTTGTCACACGGACGACCGAGCCCGGCACCTCGGGTGAGTGCGCCGCCCAGGCCCCGTCCTCCTCCGTCACCTCCAGGCGCGGCCCGAGCACCCGCACCACACCCGCCTCCATCAGGGCCACGAGTTCCTCGACGCGGCGCCGGGGCGGGCCGATGGACAGGAAGGCGTTGAGCGGGGTGTACCAGCGGTCCAGATGGTCCCGGCGGGAGGCGCCGGCGAGGCCCCCGTGGTCGACGATCAGCCGGAGTTCGTTGCGCAGGTCGCGCAGCACGTCGAGGGCCGCCTTCAGAGGGCCCCGGACATTGCCCAGGGCTGCCTGCGCGGCGTCCTCGCGCAGATACGACAGCAGCCAGTCGTGCCACTCGCCGGGGTGCGCGAATTCCCGCCCCGCGTGCGGGCGGGACACCCGCTCCCAGCACCAGCGGTCGGCGCCGGGCACCCCGAACTCGTCCAGCAGCACGGCTTCTCGGGAGTCGCCGTGCGGTACGGCCAGGAAGCGATCGGTGAACTCCGGGCACTGACGCGCGGCGGCACCGGACCGCCGGAGCAGCGCCGCGTAGTAGACCGTCTCCACCTCCTTCGCGACCAACGGCCATATCTCCGCGAGGAAGTCGGGCGCCTCCCCGGAGTCCGCGCGTTTGCGGAAGCCCGCGATCGTCTCCGGCGTGAGCACGAGCGGGACGTGCCGGCCGTACGGCCCCTTCGCGTTGTCGCCGCGCGCCTGGTACGGGATCCCGCGCCGCGAACCGGCGTACAGCCGCGGTTCCCGGCCGGAGGGCAGGTAGCGCAGGCCGCCGCCCCGGGTGTCCCGCACGAAACGGCCGCCGCGGCCGGTCGTCAGCAGGGCCGTGTGGTCGAAGAAGTTGAGGCCGAGCCCGCGCAGCAGGACGGGCTCGGCCGCGGGTACGGAGGACAGGTCGACGTCCGCCGGATTGGCGGGCGCGATGTGGCGCAGGCCGTGCCGGGCGGCGTGGGCCGCGAGGCGCAGCTCTGCCGGGTCCGCGGTCGCCGGCAGGTGGCCCTGCGCCAGGACCACCGCGGAGAGGCCGCTCAGGGTGCGGCCGTCGTCGAGGGCGAGGGTCTGGTGGCCGCCCGGGGCGTCGTCGAGCCGGACCGCGCGGGCGCGGTGTGTCTCGACGCGCACGTTCGGCGGCGCGTCCCGTACGGCCCTGGCGAACACCCACTCCAGATAGCGGCCGTAGTCGGCCCGGGTCGGGTACTCGTCCGGGTCCAGCGTGCCGCGTGCCCACTCGTACAGGCTGGGCCCCGGGCGGACCGGGCCCGAGCAGTCCACGCTGTCGTCGGTGAACAGGGTCACCTGGCAGGCCACGGTGTTCATCAGCAGCTCGGGCGACTGGGCGGTGCGCCAGACGCGGCCGGGCCCCGGCGGGTCCGGGTCGATCACGTGGACCGTCAGCCGGGCACCGGCAGGCAGGAGTTCCGGGGCGGAGGCGCAGAGGCGTTCCAGGACGCTGGTGCCCCGTGGCCCGGCGCCGACCAGGGCGACGGAGACCGGTGGGGGTGTCTCGGCCGGTACGGGTTCCTCGGTCGACGCAGACAAGGGTGGTACTCCCGGGCGTGTGGGGCGCGTGTCGGCGGTCCGCCGGGCGGGAAGCGGACGGTCCGCCTCATCATGCCGTCGCCGGGAGCGCGGACCGAGGCTCGTGGGGAAGGATTGACGTCAGCTGTGGCATGCGTCACTGACATCGCGGGACACGCCGGTCGCAAAGCGGTGGAACGGGTGTGTCATGGGGCAAGTTCGGAGTCCCGCAGCGTCGTCAGGCGGGGGCCCGTCCCCTGCCGTGCCTTGGCCTGCTCGAGCCGCAGCCGGGCCGAACGGCCGCGCAGGGTCAGGGTCATCAGCTGGTTGCCGAACCAGGGGCCGCCCGTCTTGCGCCAGGTGACCGGCGGACGGGGGAGCCGGCCGTGCCGGGCGAGGCCGCGTCCGAGGGTGCGCGCCACCGCCGTCCAGCCGATGCGGAAACCCATCCGGATGGACAGCGGGACGGAGTTGTGGACGGGGGAGCAGACGAGCTGCACCACCCGGGCGTCGGGCCCCGAGCCGGGCCACGAGGGCTCGGCGATGTAGGCGTGGTGCACATCCCCGGACAGCACGCACACCGTCGCGGGCGCGTCCCGCCCCGAGCCGGCCTCGGCGATCAGCTCCGCCAGCCCGGCGAAGGACTCGGGGAACGCGGACCAGTGCTCCAGATCGGCGGCCCGCCGCACCTTCTCCCCGAACCGTGCCCAGCGCTCGCCCCGTTCGCCCCGGCACAGCGCCGCGTTCCACCCCTCGGCGTCGTGCACCAGATGCGGCAGCAGCCACGGCAGCGAGGTGCCGATGAGGAGGTGGTCGTAGGCCTCGGGGGTGTCCCGTACCTGCTCGCGCAGCCAGGCCTCCTCGCCCGGGTCGAGCATCGCGCGGCTGTCCTCGGCGAGGACGCGGGCCGCCCGGCTGTCCACCATCAGGATGCGTACGCGCCCGAAGTCGCGCCGGTAGCTCCAGCGGGCCGTGGTCGCGTCCGCGTCGGCCCGGGCGGCGAAGTCGCGCAGCGCGTCGGTGCCGTCGGGGACCTCGCGGACGGCCTTGTACACCGGGTCGGCCGCCAGTTCCTCCAGGGAGAGGTTGCCCAGGTGCTGGTGGACCCAGTACGACATCAGGCCGCTCAGCAGCCGCTCCTGCCACCAGTCGGTGGCCCGCATGTCGGTGAGCCAGGCGGCGGAGGTGTTCCAGTCGTCGATCACGTCGTGATCGTCGAAGATCATGAAACTGGGCACGGTGGACAGCAGCCAGCGGATGCGCGGGTCGAGCCACGACTCGTAGTAGAGGTGCGTGTACTCCTCGTAGTCCGCGACCCCGTCGCCCGGCGGGTCGCTCAGGTCGCGGCGGGCCGCCAGCCAGCGCTGGGTGCCGTCGGAGGTCTCGTCGGCGTACACCTGGTCGCCGAGCAGCAGCAGGACGTCGGGCCGCTCGCCCTCCGGGTCGGCCGCGAGGCGGGTGGCGAGCGCGTCCAGGGCGTCCGGGCCGACGGGGTCGTGGCCTCCGGCCGGAGGGGAGGCCCAGCGGCAGGAGCCGAAGGCGACACGGAGGCCGTCCTCGGGGCCCGGTGCGTGGATCGCCGAGGGTGGGAAGGGGGAGCCGGGCAGCGGCCATACGCGGTTGCCGTCGAGGAGGACCTCGTACGTCGTGGTCGTACCGGCGGTGAGGCCGGTCACCGGGACCAGCGCGTAGTGGTGGCCCGCGATCTGGAAGGTGTGGGCCGAGCCTCCCGCGCCGTCGGCGCAGCGCACCTCGGTGGAGCACGGACGGCTCGTCTCGACCCATACGGTCGCGGACGAGCCGTCGGTGTACCTCAGCAGTGGTCCGAGGCGCAGTCCGGCCATGATGTTCCCCTCTCCGTCGCCCCGTACGGTACGGAACGACTGAGGTCAGCGGGGAGATCCCGGCCGGAAATACCTGGTGTCAGCAGCTCGCGAGATAGTTCGTCAGCGCGGACTTCTCGGCGGAGTCGACCGAGAGGCCGTAGTAGTACTTCACCTGGACCCAGGCGCGGACGTAGGTGCAGCGGTACGTCGTCCGGGAGGGCATCCAGGTGGCCGGGTCCTGGTCGCCCTTGGCCTGGTTGACGTTGTCGGTGACCGCGATGAGCTGCGGGCGGGTCAGGTCGTTGGCGAACGACTGGCGGCGGGACGTCGTCCAGGAGTCGGCGCCGGAGTCCCAGGCCTCGGCCAGCGGGACCAGGTGGTCGATGTCGACGTCGGCGGCGGCGGACCAGGTCGCGCCGTCGTAGACGGAGTACCAGCTGCCACTGGTGGCGGCGCAGGAGGAGTTCTGCTGGACGTTGGTGCCGTCGCGCTTGAGGACGACCTCACGGGTGTTGCAGGCGCCGGACTGGGTGATCCAGTGCGGGAAGAGGTCGCGGTCGTAGCCGGTGCGGTCCTCGGTGGCCACGGTGAGCGAGGCGAGGTAGGTGCGGGCGGTGGACGCGCTGACCGGCGTGGGGAGGGCGGCGGAGGCGGCCGGACCGTTGATCAGTCCGGCCGAGGCTATGAGGCCGGTGAGGCCCGCGAGTATGCTGAGCCGTCGACGCGCGTAGAACTTCGGCATGCGAACTCCCTTGTGGGGTGGGGGCGTTGGGCAGCGAGCGGGAGAATGCTCGCCGCGCCGTGTTGCGGGGAGATGTGCGTGAGGTGAGAAGGTAGTGACGAGTTCATGACATGACAAGGTTCAAGGCGGAACTTTTCACTCCAGGGGCGTCGCGTACCATGGACGGCGCAGAAGGGGAGTAGCTCTTCGCCGGACCGTCGACATACTGCTCAGCTCGCCTGAGCCGGCGCCCGGAGGCGGTTCCCGTGGTTTCTCACGGACCTGCCAGCGAGACCTTCGGCAAGCAGTGCACGCCCGTGCCTTCCGGCACGGGTGCCGCGTGTGCTGCCGTGCCGAGGTATGTCGCGTGAAGGTTCAGCACTCTCGGTGGGGCAGCCCCGACCGATTGAGGAACCCTTGATCAGCCTGACCGTGACGGCCGTCGTCTTCGGCGTCGTCTTCCTCGCCGAACTGCCGGACAAGACCGCCCTCGCAGGCCTCGTCCTCGGCACCCGCTACCGCGCCTCCTACGTCTTCGCCGGTGTCGCCGCCGCCTTCGCCCTGCATGTCGCGCTCGCCGTCGCGGCGGGCAGTGTGCTGACGCTGCTGCCGCAGCAGATCGTGCAGGCGCTGACGGGCGTGCTCTTCCTGGGCGGAGCGGCTGTGCTGCTGCTGAAGAAGGGCGAGGACGAGGAAGAGGTGCGCAAGCCGGAGAACCAGTCCTTCTGGAAGGTCTCGGGCGCGGGCTTCATGCTCATCCTGGTCGCCGAGTTCGGCGATCTCACCCAGATCATGACGGCGAACCTGGCCGCCCGCTACGACGATCCGCTCTCCGTCGGCCTGGGCGCGGTGCTCGCGCTGTGGGCGGTGGCCGGGATCGGCATCGTCGGCGGGAAGGCGCTGATGAAGAAGGTGCCGCTGCGGTTGATCACGCAGATCGCGGCGCTGGTGATGCTGGTGCTCGGGGTGTGGAGCCTGTGGGAGGCCGTGACCGGGTGAGGGCGAGCACCGGACCGTGCGAGCTGAACGGTGGGTGAACGTCTGCCCGGGGGTCTGGCGCGAAGCGGGGATTGTTTTGTACCGTGGGGGAACAAAGTGGCCCTCGCCCGTTTTCCCTGACCGGCGGGCGGGGCCGCCTTGTCCCTTCGGGGTATGAGGCGAACCCGCCGTCCGCCCCTTCCGGCGCTGGAACCGCGCCCTGAGCCTTGGAGCAGCCGATGACGGCCACCGCCGTGCTCACCGCCCGCGCCCTCCTGCTGGACATGGACGGCACCCTCGTCAACTCCGATGCCGCGGTCGAACGCGTATGGCGGGGCTGGGCCGAGCGGCACGGGCTCGACGGGGGCGAGGTCATGAAGGTCGTCCACGGGCGGCAGGGCTACGCGTCGATGGCGCTGCTGCTGCCCGGCCGGCCGATGGAGCAGAACTACGCCGACAACGCCCGGATGCTCGCCGACGAGACGGCGGACACCGACGGAGTCGTCGCGATCCCCGGGGCACCGGAGTTCCTCGCCTCGCTGCACGGACTGCCCCACGCGCTCGTGACCTCGGCCGATGTGCCGCTCTCGACGGCCCGGATGGCGGCGGCCGGCCTCGAGCAGCCCGAGGTGCGGGTGACGGCGGAATCCGTCGGGGCGAGCAAGCCCGACCCCGAGGGCTTCCTCAAGGGTGCCGCCGAGCTGGGCGTGGCGCCCGCGGACTGTGTGGTGTTCGAGGACTCCGGGGCCGGGATCGCGGCGGGGCGCGCGGCCGGGATGACCGTGGTGGGGGTCGGACCCCGGGCCGCGGTCCATGAGCCGGACGTCGTGGTGGAGGACCTCACGCGGGTGCGGGTGGAGGCGGTCGGGGACGGGGCGATCCGTCTGTACGTGGGGTAGCCGTGCCCTGCCCCACCGACCGGTGATCGGCGATGCGGTCGTAATTCGCTTGCTCATGTCGCGGGGCGACGCTGCACTGTGGCCAGGCGCCACAAGTGGTGGTGCCGGCATCCCGAGGAGGCAGCGGCAACGATGGAGATCCGTCCTGCGACCGACAAGGATCTCGACGTCTTCGTCGACACCCTGCATGCCGCTTTCGGCCTCTTCCCGGAAACTCCGGTCGAGGGTGGCGGGCTCTGGTGGTCGGCGCTGGAAACGGACCGCTGCCTGCTCGCCCTGACGGCGGACGGGAGGCCCGTGGGCACCGCCGCCACGTACTCCTTCGAGCTCACCCTGCCCGGTGAGACCCTCGTCCCGGTCTCCGGGGTGACCGCCGTCGGCGTCCTGCCCTCGCACCGGCGCCAGGGCGTGCTCAGCGCGATGATGCGGCATCAGCTCGCCGCGCTGCGGGCCCGCGGGGAGTCCCTCTCCGTGCTGCTGGCCTCCGAGGCCCCGATCTACGGCAGGTTCGGCTACGGACCGGCGACCTACACGGCGGAGCTGAAGGTGCCTCGCCACCGGGCCGCCCTCGCCGTTCCCCGGGCACGCGGAGCGGCCCACGCACCTGCGGCCGGCTCGGTCGAGGTGCTGCGGCGTGCCGAGTGCGGCGAGATCCTTGAAGAGGTCTACGACCGGTACCGCCGCGCCCAGCCCGGCGCGCTGTCCCGGCCGCACCGCTGGTGGGCCTTGCGCGCGGGGCAGCCCCCGATATCACCGGCGCCGCGCTACATCGCCGTCCACCGGGACGCGGACGGCGTCCCGGACGGGTACGCCAGCTACTCGATCGAGTCCGGCACCCTGACGGTCGACGAGACCATCACCACCGACGATGCCGTCTTCACGGCCCTGGCCCGGTTCGCACTCGGACACGACCTGGTCTCACAGGTCGTGTTCAAGCACGTCCCGCCCGAGCACCCGCTGCGCCGGCAGCTCGCGGACTTCCGCGCCGGCGAGGTGAGCGGCCACATGGACTGGCTCTATGTGCGGCTGCTGGACGTCCCGCGTGCGCTGACCGCGCGCGGCTGGTTCACGGACGGCGAGCTCGTCCTCGACGTCGACGACCCGTTCCTCGGCGAGCACGGCCGCTACCTGCTGACCGTCCGGGACGGCAAGGCCGACTGCGTTCCGACGGACCGGGAGCCCGACCTCTCCCTGGACATCGGAGACCTGGGCTCGGTCTACCTCGGCGGCACCGTCCCGAGCACGCTCGTGCGTGCCGGACACATCCGGGCCCACCGCCCGGGCGCGGCCGCCCTCGCCGACGCCCTCTTCCGCGCCGAGCGCCCCCCGCACTGCCTGCACTGGTTCTGACACCCGGGTCATCGATGACGCAGCCGGGCGGCAGCGGCCAGGACGGGGGTGGTCACGGCGGTAGCGGCGGCGCCGAGCGTGGTGTCGGTGGCCAGGATCAAGCGGACCGTCCTCATGGCAAGTCCGAGGACCTCGCTGCCGCGCCGGCGCATGCCCGCCTCGAACCGGTTCACGGCCTCGGTCGTCGTCGTGCCGCCGTCCTTGACGTCGGCCAGGTGCTCAAGCAAGGCGGCGGCGTCGCGGATCGCCGCGCCGGCCCCCATTCCGGCGGTGGGCGGTGTCGCGTGGACGGCGTCGCCGAGCGCGGTGACACGGCCCGCGGGCCAGGGCGCGAGCTCGGCGGCGCGGGTCGAGGCGGCGTTGAAGCGGTACGCGGCCACGCTGTGCGGGTCGGCTCGGGCGATGACTTCAAGCGTGAGCTCGGCCCAGCCCAGCTCGCGGAACCGTCTCAACAGCGCGGCCCGCAACTCGCCGGCGCGCAGGTCGCGCAGGGAGTCGGTCGCGGGGGACTCGGGGAACATGGCTCCCCAGATGTAGGTGGGACCGGTGGTGACGGACATCCGCAGCTCGGGGGCGTCGAGCGCGGCGTTGCCGACCGGGTCGAGGAAGCCGACGTACAGCGCCGCGCCCCGTGGGCCGATCGCCAGCGCTGAACGTGGTCCGAGCCGTTGCCGCTCACCGGGGCTCAGGTCGGCGCAAAGGGTACGGCCGGAGAACCCGATGATGCCCGCCGGACTGTTGGTCCGGCCTCCCGCCAGGTGCCGGGCGACCAGAGAGTGGGTGCCGTCCGCGCCCACCACCAGATCCGCCGGGACAGGCACGGCGTCGGTGAACAGCACCCGGGGTGCGCCGTCCTCGCCCCGGTCGACGCCGGACACCGTCCGCCCCAGATACAGGTCATCGCCGACCTCCTCGGCCAGCAGCACGCGCAGGGTGATGCGGTCGACATCGATGCCGGCATCGCCGCTGAGGTCCGGTCCGTGGCCCAGCAGCCGGCCCCGACGGTCCCAGAACGCGTCGCGGTCGCGCAGCCGCAGCGCCGAGGCCGACGCCAGCAGCCGCCGCATGGTCTCCGGCGCCACCAGCTTCCGCAGCGCGGACTGGGCCCGCTCGTCCAGGGTGATGTGGTAACCGCCCGTCGCCGCCACGTCGAGGTCGCGGTCGAACACCGCCACCTCGAACCCCCTGCGGCGTAACCCCGCCCCCAGCGCGAGTCCACCGATCCCGCCACCGACCACGACAACACGCATACCAATCCATCCTTTTCTGCCACTTGTTTCCCGTACGGGCACTCAACGGTGACACCGGTAGTGGACACCGAGTGACCACTACCGGGGCATGATGAGACGATGGCGAGCACCTCGGAACGGGCATTGCGGCTGCTGTCCCTGTTCGGATCGCGCCGGCTGTGGCCACTGCGCGAACTCGCCGCCGGGCTCGACGTCAGCGAGCGCACCGTCCGCCGCGACATCGAGACCCTGCGCCGGCTCGGATACCCGATCACCACCGTCCACGGACCCGATGGCGGTTACCGGCTGGGCGCCGGACACACCCTCCCGCCGCTGCTGTTCGACCACGAGCAGGCCCTCGCGGTCGCCGTGGCCCTGCAGGCCGCGCCCAGCACGGTGTTCGGCCTGAGGGACGACGCGGCGCGGGCGCTGGTGACCCTGGAACAGGCCATGCCCGCCACGCTGCGGGAATCGATGAAGTCCCTGCGCCTGACCAGGTTGCGGAACTACTGGGAGTTCCCTGGAGCACCCATCGACTCGGCCGCGCTCACCGCCGTGGGGGCCGCGGCGCGCCACCGCCACGTACTCGTCACCGAGACGCTGCGCGCCGACGGCTCACGCCCCGAAGCCGGCGACGCCGACTTCCTGCCCGCCCGCCGCATCGAGCCCCACCATCTGGTCGTCTGGGCCGGCCGGTGGTACCTGGTCGCCTACGACCTCGAAGACCACCGGTGGCGAGTGCACCGTGTCGACCGGCTCCGCCCCCGCCCCACCACTCACCGCTTCGGTCCGCGCGAACTCCCCTGCGACGACCTCGCTCACTTCGTCATGAGCAGTCACGATCGCGGCGACACTCCTGCCGCCTGGCCGTGCACCGGCAACGCCCGGCTCAACTTGCCGGCCGGCATCGTCGCCCGCTGGGCACCGGGCGGCTCGGTCGTCGAGCACCTCGACACCGAGCACTGCCGCCTCACCCTCGGCGCCTGGTCCTGGACCGGCATCGCCGGGATCCTCGCCACCTTCGACACCGAACTCACCGAGCTCCACCCTCCCGAACTCGCCCACGCGTGCCGCCGGATCGCCGACCGGCTGGCCGTCGTCGCGGACACCGAACGAAGGCCGTAGGCGACACCGAGGCCGGTGACGCCCCGGGGGGCCGACAGGTCAGCTGATGTGAGCGGCGATGGTGCGGGCGCACTCCAGGGACTCGCTGTGTGTGGTGTCCACCTCCAGGTCGTACCTCACGCCCTCGTGCACAAGCCCGGCCTGTGCCGCGGCCATGCCCCGGACCCGGTCTCCCCGGGCGATCTCACGGGCCGCGGCGACCGCGCTGTCACACCTGACGCCGACCCACAGCACGGAGAGTCCGGCCAGGGCCCTCTGCCACCGCTGCTGGGACGCCGCGCCGCCGAGGAACACGTCGTCGACGATGACCTTGGCGCCGGCGCGGGCCATGGCGGCGATGCCCTCGGTCCACGCGGCGTCCAGGGCCCGGAAATCCGCGCCCACGTGCACGCCGCCGTCGGGCGCGAAGGTGATCCCGCCGTCCGAGCCCTTCATCCTCGCGGGCAGCGCCTCGACGAACGAGTCGACGCCGAAGGCCGGCCAGGGGTCCGTCAGCACCTCTTGCAGGCACCGTACGAGTCCGGACTTGCCGGAGCTCGAACCGCCGTTGAGGACAATCACCCGAGTGGTCACGGCGTCACCGTACGGTGCGGGGGCTTGCTAGGGCTCCTGGGTTTCCGACTCCAGCCTCGTCCGGGTGTCACGGTCGTAGACGCCGAGGTCGTCGGCCTGGATGCCGCGTGAGTGCTGGTAGTTGCGGACCGCGTCCTGGAGCCGGTCGTCGAAGGTGCCGTCGGTGTCGTCGTCGTAGAGGAACAACTGGCGCAGGCGCGACTGGAGCTCGGTGACCTCCGGGCCGCGGTCGCCGAGGCGCAGGACGGTGGGGTCGCCGTTCTGGCGGGAGTTGTCCGGTGGCCTCTTCGCGGAGCCGGACGCCGTCGCCGACGTCTCGGGCGCCGAGGGGGAGGCCGTCTGCGACGGGCTCGGCGAGGCGCTCGGTGCGGACGGCGACGGGGAGACCGACGGGCTGCTGGTGCGGGACGGGGCCGGCGTTGGTGCCGCGGGGGCCGACGGCGTGGCCGGTGTGCTCTTTGACGGTGGCGCGGAGGCCGCGCTGCTCGACGGGGCGTCCGGCACGCTCGCCCGGATGCCGTCCGGCAGCGCGGTGTTCCGGGAGGGCCCCTCGTAGAAGAACAGTCCGCTCGCGTACCCCGCCGCTGTCACTACGGCGACACACGCCCCGGCCGCGGCGAGGAGGGCGACATGACGCCGCCGCCGGGACCTGCCGCCGGACTCGGAGCCGACCGGCTCCCGCCGGCTCGGCGCCCCGGCCGCCGTCCCGGCACTGTCGAACATCCGCAGATCGGTGACGCTCGGCTCGGTCCCGTCGGGGACCAGGGGGGCCGGGAGCGCGGCGGTCGCGTCCGGGGCGGGGGTGGCTGGGACGGTGGGCAGCACGCCGGTCGCGTCCGAGGCGTGGGTGACCGGCAGCACGGTGGTCGCGTCCGGGTCCACCGGGCGCAGGGGCATGGTCGTGTCGGCAGGGGAGGGCGGCGGGGCGGCCTTCCCGGGGCGCGCGGCCTTGGACGCGGGCGGTTGCGGGGCTGCTCCCGCAGTGCGTGAAGCCGCCGCGGGGTCCGCCATGGGGCGCTGCTCGGCCCTGTCGGCCTGCGTGGGGCTTCCGGTGTCTGGTGCTCGCGTGTGCGGGGGCGCGGTCGGGAGGTCGGTCCGGTCCGTGAGCCGCTGGCGCGGGGCGCCGTCGGACGGCTGCGCGGGGGCTCCGGCGTGCGGGGGCACGGCCGGGGTGCCGGGCGGCGGTGATTGCGCGGCGCCTGCGGCGTGCGATGCCTCCGCCGGTTCCGGCCGTAGCCGGCGAGGGGTCCTGCCGGGCGCCTGCGCAGGGCCTCCGGTGTGCGGGGCCTGCGCATGCGGGCGGGCGGCCGGGGCGGTGGCTCCCGCGGGGTCCGTGAGTGGCTGGTGCGGGGCGTCGTCGGGCGCCTGGGTGGGGGCTCCGGCATGCGGGAGCATGGTCGGAGTGCCGGGCGCGGGCGGTTGCGCGGCCCCTGCGGTGCGCGAGGCCTCCGCCGGGTTTGTCCGGGACTGTCGCGGGGTGCTGTCGGGCGCCTGCGCGGGGTTGCCGATGGCGCGCGGGGGTGCGGTCGGTATGTCGGGCGAGGGCGGCTGCGAAGCTCCCGCAGGGTCCGTGAGTGGCTGGTGCGGGGCGTCGTCGCGCGCCTGGGTGGGGGCTCCGGCATGCGGGAGCATGGTCGGAGTGCCGGGCGCGGGCGGTTGCGCGGCCCCTGCGGTGCGCGAGGCCTCCGCCGGGTTTGTCCGGGACTGTCGCGGGGTGCTGTCGGGCGCCTGCGCGGGGTTGCCGATGGCGCGCGGGGGTGCGGTCGGTATGTCGGGCGAGGGCGGCTGCGAAGCTCCCGCAGGGTCCGTGAGTGGCTGGTGCGGGACGCCGTCGGGCGCCTGCCCGGGGCCTCCCGGGTGCGAGACCTCGGCGAGCGGGCGGACGACCGGGGTGCTCGACGGGGGCGGTTGCGCGGCTCCTGCGGTGTGCGAGGCCTTCGCCGGTTCCGTCCGGGCGAGTCGCTCGGCTCCGTCGGCAGCCTGCGCGGGGTTTCCGGTGCGCGTGGCCTGCGTGGGCGGGATGTCCGGCGAGGGCGGTTGCGCCGCTCCCGCGGTGTGTGAGGTCTCCGTGCCCGGGGCCGCCGGGTTCGTAGCCCTCGCCTCTGATGTCTCCGTGCCCGGGACCGCCGGGTGTGAGGCCTCCGTGTGTGGAGTCTCCGTGCCCGGGACCCCCCGGTGCGTAGCGTCCGTGTGTGAAGTCCCCGCACCCGGGACTCCCGGATGCGTAGCCCCCGTGCGCGAGGCCCCCCTGCCCGGGACCCCCGCAGGGTCCGTCACGGGCCTTGGCGAGGTGTCTTCGGGCTGGGGAGATTCCGGCGCCGGTGCGTCCTGCCTCACCGTGCTCCCGGCCTCCGAAAGCGCCGCCCCGCCGTCGAGTTCGACGTACGGGCGGATCCGGAGCGGGTCGAAGTCCTCCGCGGCCGCCGCTTGGGCGGTGCGGGTGTCGAGCAGGGCCTCGGCGGCTCGGTGGGTGCAGGCGCAGGAAGGCGACTTGTCCTGCTGTCTGGGCGCGCCGCACTCCGGGCACGGGTGGCCATTAGGCGGTTCCACGCGTTCCTCCCTCCCCTCGCGAACTCCAGAGATTATCCAGATCTTCTCCACAGTGCGGTCGAGGAGCCCCCGGAATGGCGGCTTCCAAAAGGACTCGGCAGGCCATACCCCGTCACACCGGTCACGATGGAAAATGTCACAGGACCCTCGGGAGGTCTCATGGCAGGGGATGTGCACGACACGACACCGTCACCCGTACCGTCACCTGCGGAAACCCTCGTCCCGGAGCAGGTTCCCGGGAACGTGCTGGTCTCCATCGGCGCCCTGCTCCTCGGCATGCTGCTCGCCGCACTGGACCAGACCATCGTGTCGACCGCGCTGCCCACCATCGTCAGCGACCTCGGCGGCATGGACCACCTGTCCTGGGTCGTCACCGCCTACCTCCTCGCAGCCACCGCCGCGACCCCCCTGTGGGGCAAGCTCGGCGACCAGTACGGCCGCAAGAGGCTGTTCCAGACGGCGATCGTGGTCTTCCTCATCGGCTCCGCGCTGTGCGGGGCGGCGCAGGACATGACCCAGCTCATCGCCTTCCGGGCCCTGCAGGGGCTGGGCGGGGGCGGGCTGATGGTGCTGTCGATGGCCGTCGTCGGGGATCTCGTGCCGCCGAGGGAACGCGGGCGCTACCAGGGGCTGTTCGGGGC
This sequence comes from Streptomyces sp. CA-179760, assembly GCF_050937045.1. Classification (NCBI taxonomy): domain Bacteria; kingdom Bacillati; phylum Actinomycetota; class Actinomycetes; order Kitasatosporales; family Streptomycetaceae; genus Streptomyces; species Streptomyces sp. CA-179760. The sequence goes on along the minus strand of NZ_JBNJLZ010000001.1, from coordinate 2,899,954 downwards.
CGTCTTCGGCGCGACCAGTGTGCTCGGGCCGCTGCTCGGCGGGCTGTTCACCCAGCATCTGAGCTGGCGCTGGGTGTTCTACGTCAACCTGCCCGTCGGGATCGTCGCGCTCGCCGTGATCGCGGCTGTCCTGCACCTCCCGCGCCGCTCCCAACGGCACGTCATCGACTACCTCGGCACCTTCCTCATCGCGGCCGTCGCCACCTGCCTGGTGCTGTTCGCCTCCCTCGGCGGCACGACCTGGGGATGGGGGTCCGCGCAGATCATCGGGCTCGCCGTGCTGGGCGTGGTCCTCGCCGTCGCCTTCGTCGCCGTCGAGCGGCGCGCCGCCGAACCCGTGCTGCCGCTGAAGCTCTTCCGCGTCCGCACCTTCACCCTCGCCGCCGTGATCAGCTTCGTCGTGGGCTTCGCCATGTTCGGCGCGATGACCTACCTGCCGACCTTCCTCCAGGTCGTGCAGGGCGTCAGCCCGACCATGTCCGGTGTGCACATGCTGCCGATGGTGGTGGGCCTGCTGCTGGCCTCGACGGCCTCCGGCCAGATCGTCAGCCGTACCGGCCGCTGGAAGGTGTTCCCGATCGCCGGCACCGGCGTCACCGCGCTCGGACTGCTCCTGCTCCACCAGCTCGACGAGAACAGCTCCACCGTCCAGCTGAGCGGCTTCTTCCTCGTCTTCGGGCTGGGCCTCGGCCTGGTCATGCAGGTCCTCGTGCTCATCGTGCAGAACGCCGTCCCGTACGAGGACCTGGGCGTCGCCACCTCCGGCGCGACCTTCTTCCGCTCGATCGGCGCCTCGTTCGGCGTCGCCGTCTTCGGCACGATCTTCGCGAGCCGGCTCAGCGACCAGCTCACGGACGCCTTCCGGGGCGCGCGGCTGCCGCCCGGCGTCTCCGTGGACTCGCTGGAGGCCGACCCGCGCGGCATCGCGGCCCTGCCGCCCGGCCTGCGCCCACCGGCCCTGCACGCCTACGCCGTCTCCATCACGGACGTCTTCCTCTACGCCGCCCCGGTCGCGCTCCTCGGCTTCGTGCTGGCCTGGTTCCTCAAGGAGGACCGGCTGCGCGGCTCGGTCACCGCGCCCGACGTCACCGAGACCCTGGCCAGCAATCCCGTCGAGCGGACCTCGTACGACGAGGTGTGCCGCGCGCTGTCGGTGCTCGGCACCCGCGCGGGGCGGCGCGAGATCTACCGGGACATCACCGACCGGGCGGGCTACGACCTGCTGCCCGCGGCGAGCTGGCTGCTGCTGCGGATCCGGAGATACGGCGAGGTCGAGCCGGCCATGCTGGCCGAGAGCATGCCCGTGCCGCTGACCGTGATCATCGAGGCCGCCCGCCAGGTCGAGGAGCGGCGGCTCGCCGTGCGTGAGGGCCTCGGCCTGATCCTGACCGACGAGGGGCGTGAGGTCGCAGAGCGGCTGGCGCAGGCCCGCGAGGAGTCCCTCGCCGAGCTGCTCGGCGACTGGTGGGGGCCCGACCGTCCGGCCGATCTGGTCCAACTCGTGCGGGAGTTGAACGGCGAACTGTGCGGGTCGCGGCGCGAGCGGCCGTACGACGACCGGTCCTACGAGGAGCGGCGGGCGGAGCACATGGGCTGATCCGGGGGTCGTACGGCCGGTGGTTCAGATGAGGGACTTGGCGAACCAGTGCTCGGCGTACCGGTCGTCGTTGTGCGGCTCGGTCTCCGTGTAGCCGAGCTTGGCGTAGAGGGCGCGGGCCTCGACGAGGTCGCCGCGGGTGTCGAGGACCAGCCGTGCGGCGCCGAGCGCGCGGGCGGCGTCCTCGGCGGCACGGACCAGGAGCGGGGCGCCGCCCCTGCCGCGCATCGGCGGGCACAGGAAGACCCGCTTGAGCTCGGCGGTCGTGCCGTCGTACCGCCGTACGCCCGCGGTGCCGGCCGGCTCACCGCCGTACCGGGCGACCAGCAACTGCCCGCCGGGCGGCGCGAGATCGGCACCGGACTGGGCGGCGATCTCCCGCTCCAGCTCCTCCGGGTCGGTGCGGCGGCTCTGGTGCAGCAGGTACCAGCGGTCGCTGACCTCGGTGTAGTACGCCCGCCACAGAGCGGCGGCGACGGGGGAGTCGTACGGTTCCGGGGTCACGGTCCAGGTCATGAGCGCATTCTCGGCCGGTGCCGTACCGTGCCCGCAACCGGATATGTGTGACCGCCGTGTGCCGTTTGGGGGCGGGTTTCCGGGCTACCCGGTGCGGCGAACCGGTCCGCGAGGAGGGCCGGTTCGGCCGAGAACCCGGAAGGCATCCATGTCCACTGGCCTGATCATTGCTCTGATCGTGATCGCGGCGGTCGTCGTCATCATCGCGGCGGCCATGGCCCTGCGAGCCCGCGGGCCTCGTCGCGGCCCGAACCTGAAGCGGCGCTTCGGACCCGAGTACGACCGGACCGTCGCCCGCCACGACGGCGACACCAAGGCCGCCGAGCGCGAACTCACCGAGCTGGTGCACCGTCACGGCGACCTGCGCGAGCGGTCGCTGGAGCCGGCGCAGCGCGAGCGGTACGAGGCGCGCTGGACGGCCGCCCAGGAGCGGTTCGTCGACTCGCCTCGGGAGGCGGTCGCCGAGGCGGACCGGCTGCTCGCCGAGCTCGCCGGCGCCCGGGGCTTCCCGGACGGCGGCCAGTACGAGGAACAGCTCGCCGCGCTGTCCGTGCACCACGCCCACCACGTCGACGGCTACCGGCGCGTGCACCGTGCGGCACATCTGCGCGAGGCGGACGCCCGCGACGGCGGCACCGGTACGGAAGACATGCGGGAGGCCATGGTGGCGGCCCGCGCCCTGTTCGAGGAACTGGTACGGCCGGGCCGCCACGACGGCGGACGTCATGAGGGCCGACGCCACGAGGACGGCCACCGCCGTGCCGGACAGAACGGCGGCCGCAAGGCCGCGACCGCCCGCGACGGGCACATGCCGTGGGCGCTCAACCGACGTCAGGCGAAGGAGAGTTGAGGAAATGTCCGACGTGACCCGACCGCCCGGCGAGAACACCGCCGCCCCCGACGCCCGAGGCGAGAGCGCCCTGGGCACCGGCCGCGGCACCGGCACCGAGCGCGCGACCGGCGCAACCGAGACCGGCGCAACCGAGACCGGCGTAACCGAGACCGGCACGAGCGCCACCGCCACGAGCGCCACCGGCAAAATCACCGCCCCCAAGGGCACCAGCACCCCCGGCACCTCCCGGGAGGGCACGCACGCCCACCTCTTCCCCCACGACGAGTCCGACAAGCTCGGCCTGCAGTTGCAGCACGCCGTAGCCGGGTTCGTCGACGGGCCCCGGGCCTCCGTCGAGGAGGCCGACCATGTGCTGGAGGAGATCGCGGCCCGGTTCACCGAGGCCGTGGCGCAGCGTCGCCGGACCCTGCGTCACTCCTGGCAGTCCGTCGAGAGCGGCGAGGGCAAGCCGGTGTCGAGCTCCGACACCGAGCAGCTCCGGCTGGCCCTGAAGGACTACCGCGAGCTGGCGGAGCGGCTCCTGCACGTGTGAGAAACGCTCACCGGTCCGCCCGGCTCTCCCGCCACTGCCGTACGACGTCCTCGACGTCGTACGGCTTCTTTCCCAGCGGGGGGCCGGGCGGCGGCTTGAACATCATCTCGCGGATCTTCACATTGACCTCGTCGATGATCTTCCGCACGATCCGCTCCGAGGGCGCCGCGAGGGCCGCGAGGAGCGCGTCCTCGGCCTCCTTGCGCAGCGCCAGTGCCGGCGGCAGGACGGAGAAGCCCTCGCGGGCCATCTTCCGCTTGATCCACCACAGTTCGTCGTAGGTGGTGTCCACGTCGGCCGGCAGCGGCTTGCCCGCCCCCGGCAACCGTTCGAACTCGCCGCGGGTCTCCGCGTCGCGGACCTGTCTGTCGACCCAGGACTCGAAGTCGACGCCGGGTGGCTTTCGCTCGGTCATGAGGCCATTGTGCCGGACAGCGCGCAGTCGGGCGTTCTATCATGCGGCGGGCCCAGGACCTGTCTGACACACAGGCCCTGTCAGACCCACCAGGACGTCTCAGGAGGAGCGCACGTGCTCGAACTCACCATGGCCGCCGTGTCCCCGGCGGAGGAGGGTGCCACGGCCGGCATGCTCATGGCCGACGCGCCCAGCGAGCCGGGTGCCGTGCTGCGGGTGGGCCGCGACAAGTCGGTGTGCCGGCTCTCGACGCCGGACGACTGGCTGTTCGTCTCCCGTGTCCATCTGGAGTTCCTGTGCGGCCCCGAGGGGACCTGGCAGCTGACCTGGCTGCGCGGCTCCCAGCCCGACCCGTCCTCCGAAGTCCGGCTGACGGTCGGGGAGTACGCCCAGCCCATCGCCTACGGGGGCACCGTCCCGCTTCCCCGGGGCGGCAGCGGCGAGATCATCATCCAGGACCGCACCGCCCCGCGCAGCGTCAACGTGGGCTTCTACCACGAGGTCTGACACACCCAGGCCCACGTCGAAAAGGCCCTACGCCAGCACCCGCGCCAGCGCGAACCCGTCGTACCCCTTCGTGCCGACCGTCTGGATCGCCGTCCCGCTCAGCCTCGGATGGCTGCCGATCAGTTCGATAGCGGCGCGGGTGCCCACCACGTCCGCCGCCGAGCTGCCGTCGTCGGTCACGCGGCCGCCGCGGACGACGTTGTCGAGGACGATCAGGCTGCCCGTGCTGGCGAGCTTCACGGCCCACTCGACGTAGTGCGGGTTGTTGGCCTTGTCGGCGTCGATGAAGACCAGGTCGAACGGGGGCGGGTTCTCGTCGGCCAGCTTGGGCAGCGACTCCAGGGCCGGGCCGACCCGCACCTCGACCAGCTGGTCGAGGCCCGCGCGGGCGATGTTGCGGACGGCGACCTCGGCGTGCACGGGGTCGTACTCCAGGGAGACCAGCCGCCCGTCGGCGGGCAGGGCACGGCCCAGCCAGATGGTGCTGTAGCCGCCGAGCGTGCCGATCTCCAGGATGTGGCGGGCGCCCTGGATCTGGGCGAGGAGCTGCAGGAGCTTGCCCTGATTGCCCGCGACGTTGATGTGCGGAAGGCCGGCGGCGTCGCTGTCGCGCAGCGCCGCCGCCAGGTCTTCGTCGTCCGGTGCGAGGTGGGCGGTGAAGTAGGCGTCGACCTCGTCCCAGACGTGCGACTCGCTCATGCGCCTCTACCTTTCGTACGCATAGTTAGATTCCCTAACTACTGGCGCTGTCGAAGATAGTTGGTGCCGCGGTCCGCTGCCAGGGAGATGTGGCCCGGCGTGTCTCAGCCCGTCACGGACGGTGCCGAGCCCGGCAGCGGGCGGCCCGCCGACTCCGTCATGCGCCACACCGCGAAGCCGCCGATCACGGCCGCGGCCATCATGTAGTACGCGGGCATCATCATGTTCCCGGTCGCGCCGATCAGGGCCGTCACCACCAGCGGGGTCGTGCCGCCGAACAGGGACACGGAGACGTTGAAGCCGATGGAGAGCGAGCCGTAGCGGACCCGAGTCGGGAACAGCGCGGGGAGCGCGGACGGCATCGACGCCGTGAAGCACACCAGCAGCATGCCGAGCGCGCCCATGCCGAGCCCGACCGCGAGCAGGCTGCCCTGGCGGATCAGCAGCAGGGCCGGGACGGAGAGCAGCAGGAAGCCCGCGCAGCCGGCGGCGATCACCGGGCGGCGGCCGACGCGGTCGGTCAGCGCGCCGACGAACGGCTGGGCGATCATCATCAGCGCCATCACACCGAGGACGACGAGCAGGCCGTGCGTCTCGTCGTAGTGGAGCTGACCGGTCAGGTAGCTCGGCATGTACGACAGCAGCATGTAGTCGGTGACGTTGAAGACCAGCACCAGGCCGACGCAGAGCAGCAGCGCGCGCCACTGGCCGGTGATCATCTCGCGCAGCGGAACCTTGGGCCGGTTGTGCTCGGCCTTCTCGGCCTCGGCGGCGAACGCCGGGGTCTCCTCCAGGCGCATCCGCAGGTAGAGGCCGACGATGCCCATCGGGCCCGCGATCAGGAACGGGATGCGCCAGCCCCACGAGGTCAGGTCGTCGGTGGAGAGCAGGGCGGTCATCAGGGTGACCAGGCCCGCGCCGCCGATGTAACCGGCCAGCGTGCCGAACTCCAGCCAGCTGCCGAGGAAGCCGCGCCGCTTGTCGGGGGCGTACTCGGCGATGAAGGTGGAGGCGCCGGCGTACTCGCCGCCGGTGGAGAAGCCCTGCACGAGGCGGGCCACGAGGAGCAGGATCGGCGCGCCGACACCGATCGTCGCGTACGACGGGATCAGGCCGATCGCGAAGGTGCCCGCGGCCATCATGATCATGGTGAGCGCGAGGACCTTCTGGCGCCCGACGCGGTCGCCGAGCGGGCCGAAGACCATGCCGCCGAGAGGGCGGACCAGGAAGGCCGCGGCGAAGGCGCCGAAGGTGGAGAGCAGCTGCGCGGTGGGGTTGCCCGACGGGAAGAAGACCTTGCCCAGGGTGACCGCGATGTAGCTGTAGACACCGAAGTCGAACCATTCCATCGCGTTGCCGAGCGCGGCCGCCTTCACGGCGCGCTTGACGAGCGCGGGGTCGGTGACGGTGGTGTCGTGGGCCTTCGCCTTGCGGCTCTTGAGCGCGGACGTGGGAGCAATGACTGAGGCAGTCACAAGACTCGCTCGCCTCCGTTTCATCGGGGACAGGAACGCGGTCCGCGCGGCGGCGCTGTCGAACGGGCCGAAAAAGCGACGATAGGCGGAGAATGCCCGCTCACGGGCGGTATGCCTTTCGTTGCGGGGTGCATCTAAACACCGGCTGTGCAGGCACGCTTGCCCGTTCGCGGGCGGTTCCCACGTGATCTTGATGTGATCCTTCTCGCGTTCGCGGGAGGCGGCCGGCCGTCTCCCGCACTATCGTCAACCGGATGAAGGGGGCGTAAGGGTCACACAGGGTAGAAGGCCGACGAAGCGTGACGAATGCGGAGCGCGGCGGACGACCGACGGAAGCCTCCGGAGCGACAGCCGTCGGCAGACCTCACGCACGCCTGCGCCTGGCCTGCCTCGGTCTGTGGCTGATCGTCGCCGTCCTCGCCGCACGACAGGTCGCCGTCGTCCTCGGCACCCCGCGCGGGGAGCGGCTGACGGCCCTGGAGACCTGGGTCGGGCCGAACGGCGTCCTGCATGTGAACGGCTCGCTCTACGACTCGACCCGCTTCACCGGCACACCCTTCAACGGGCTGGCCCTCAAGCCGCTCACCCGTTCGGCCGAACAGGCCCTCGGCTGGGGCTGGACCTTCGGCACGCTGCTGCTGGTCGCCGCCCTCGGCCTGATCGCCGCCCGCGCCCTGCCCCAGCCCGTCGGCCGCCGCACCGCACTGCTGGCGGCCCCCGTGGCCGTCGGCCTGCTCATGCTGTCCCTGCCGGTCCGCAACACCCTGTGGCTCGGCCAGACCAGCGTCATCCCGGTCCTGCTCGTCCTGCTCGGCTGCTTCGTCGCCCACGGCCGGCGGACCAGCGGTCTGCTCATCGGGGTCGCGGCGGCGCTCCAGCCCACCCTGCTGCTCTTCACGCCTCTGCTGTGGTGCACCGGCCGCAGACGCGCCGCGCTCTCCGGCGGCGTCACCTTCGCGGCCTGCACCGCGCTCGCCTGGGCGGCGATGCCGCACGACTCCTCCGTCTACTGGGTCCACCACCTGGCCGGCGCCGGCCTCGGCGGCCGGGCCGACGCCCTCGGCAACCAGTCCCTGCACGGCGCCCTGCTGCGGCTCGGCCTGCACGGCCCCCTGGAGGTCGCGCTCTTCCTGGCCCTCGGCGCGGCCGTCGCCGTCCTCGCCCTGCGCCGCGCCGTGCGGTACGTCGCCGACGGCCAGCTCCTCCTCGCCGTCGCGATCACCGGCTGCGCCGCCATCGTCGTCGCCCCCACGGCCTGGCAGCACCAGCTGCTGTGGGTGCTGCTCGCGGTCGTCGGCCGGGCCGGCAGACGCGCCCGTGACCGGTACGTATGGCCCGTCGCCGTTGTCTTGGCCATGACGCTGCCGACCAGGCTGCTGCTTCCGGACATCGCGGCACTGGACCCGCTGCGCACCGAACTCGTCCTGCTCGCCGCCCTGGCCGCCGCCGTCGCCGTCCCGTTCCTGTCCCGCGCCTCCCCGTACTACCGGTCGCCGATCCCGGCCGTGTACGCGCCCGCCGCCCCGGCCCGCTTCCGGCACGTGCCGCTGCTGCCCTTCCTGCGCCGCGTCCTCACCCGGCCGAACCTCCTCCTGGAGCTTCTCCTCCTCCGGGTCGCCTACGCCGCCTACTCCCAGGTCCGGCTCGCCGCGACCGGCGGCAGCGTCTCGGCCGGCCGGGCCGAGGCCGAGGAGCACGCCTGGCAGATCCTCGGCCTGGAACGCGCCCTGCGCCTCGACGTCGAGCACTGGGCCAACCACGCCGTGGTCGCGATCGACGGGCTGCGGGACTTCTGCGACTTCTACTACGAGTCGATGCACTTCGTCGTCCCGCTGGCCGTCCTGGCCGTCCTGTACTGGCGCCGCCCGGCCGACTACCGCTGGGCGCGCTCCGCCCTCGGCTTCGCCACCCTGCTGGCCCTGGCCGGCTTCTGGCTCTACCCCCTGGCCCCGCCTCGACTGATGCCGGGGCTCGGCTTCATCGACACCGTCCACGGTGTCCAGGACTTCTCCCAGCCCGACTACGGCACGCTCACGGCCCTGACCAACCAGTACGCGGCCATGCCGTCGCTGCACGTCGGCTGGGCGCTGTGGTGCGGCATCGTGATCGCCGTCCTGGCGCGCTGGTGGTGGATGAGGGCGCTGGGCCTGCTGCACCCGCTGCTCACCCTCTGCGCCATCGTGGCGACCGGCAATCACTGGGTGCTGGACGCGGTGGGCGGGGTGGTTGTCGTCGGGGCGGGCTTCGGGCTCGTGTACGCGCTGACGGGGCCGCGGCCGACGGGCTGCGCACGGCACCCCGGGGCGACCGTGCGCGAGGAAGCCGGGGGTTCCGTCGGTGCGGGGCGGTCCGCTCGCCGCTGTGACAGGTGACGCCCCTGCCCGCGGTGAACGACTGGCTCCTCTTCGGCCAGGCTCTGGCACGTGAGGGGCCCGGCCCACAAGGGACTGCCGCGCTCCGAGCCCGTCCGTGACGTGAGGAGCGAACACCTCACCCAACGGGCGTGCGGAGCAAGCGCCGCCGCCTGCGTGGCTTTGGGTGTCACTTGCGCTTACGGGCCTGTGTCACACCGAAAATTATGAAAGCCACGATGGCGATTCCGAACAGCAGCCAGAGAGGGACGCCATCAAGCCCTTTGTAGGCTGGTGACGTCGAAGCGATGTGTGAGTGCACGAGATCTCCTCCATGTGGTGCGCTGACCGTGTGGCGTAAGTCGTCCTACAGCAGCGACCAGGGCGGTCAGTGCCTTGAAGTCGCTGAAGCGCCCACCACCATCGCAATACGCGACTCCAAGAACCCGGCGGGACCGATCCTCACCCTCGACCCCGCCACGTTCACCACCTTCATCACCTGGACGACGGCGACTACAGCCGCTGAATGATCGTGCCGGTGGCCAAACCGCCCCCCGCGCACATGGTGATCAGCGCGAACTCCTTGTCCGTGCGCTCCAGTTCATGAAGCGCCGTCGTGATGAGCCGGGCCCCGGTGGCTCCCACCGGGTGCCCGAGCGCGATCGCGCCGCCGTTCACATTCACCTTCTCCAGGTCCTGCTCGAAGACCCGCGCCCAGCTCAGCACCACGGACGCGAACGCCTCGTTGATCTCGACCAGGTCGATGTCCTTCAGGGACATCCCGGCCTTCCCCAGCACGGCGTTCGTCGCATCGATCGGTCCGTCCAGGTGGAAGTGCGGGTCGGCTCCCACCAGCGCCTGGGCCACGATCCGGGCCCGGGGACGCAGCTTCAGGGCGCGAGCCATCCGCTTCGACGCCCACATGATCGCCGCCGCCCCGTCGGAGATCTGCGACGAGTTGCCGGCCGTGTGCACCGCCGTAGGCATGATCGGCTTCAGGGAGGCCAGGGCCTTTGCCGACGTGTCGCGCAGGCCCTCGTCCTTGTCGACCAGGCGCCACATGCCCTGCCCGGCGTGCTGTTCCTCCTCCGTCGTGGGGACCTGGACGGCGAAGGTCTCTCGTTTGAAGCGTTCCTCCGCCCAGGCGTGGGCGGCGCGTTCCTGGGAGGCGAGTCCGAGGGCGTCGACGTTCTCGCGGGTGAGGCCACGGTGGCGGGCGATGCGCTCGGCGGCCTCGAACTGGTTCGGGAGGTCGACGTTCCACTCGTCGGGGAAGGGCTTCCCCGGCCCGTGCTTCGAGCCCGACCCCAGCGGCACCCGGGACATCGACTCGACCCCGCACGAGATGCCGACGTCGATCACGCCGGTGGCGACCATGTTGGCCAGCATGTGCGAGGCCTGCTGCGACGACCCGCACTGGGCGTCGACGGTCGTGGCGGCCGTCTCGTAGGGGAGCCCCATCGTGAGCCAGGCCGTGCGCGCGGGGTTCATGGACTGCTCGCCGGCGTGCGTGACCGTGCCGCCGACGATCTGTTCGACGCAGTCGGCGGGAATGCCGGTGCGGCCCAGGAGTTCGCGGTAGGTCTCGCCCAGCAGGTAGGCGGGGTGCAGATGGGCGAGCGCGCCGCCGCGCTTGCCGATCGGGGTGCGTACGGCTTCGACGATCACGGGTTCGGCAGCCATGGGTGCGGGTCCTCTCCGGGAGGCTACGCGGAACTAGTACGCGTTCTAGTTCTGTGAGCAGTGTGCTGAGGGTCGCTCGGTGACCGCAAGGGTCGTGCGGGCAATTGAGGGGTCCATGCCTCTTGCTAGTTGTAGAACCCGTTACTACCGTCACCGCAACTCCGCACAGCTGATGGGCCGTCAGAACAAGAGTCGGTACGAGTGGTGGGAGCCGCCCATGCCCTGTCCCGCGCTGCCCGACGGGTTCGACTTCACCGACCCGGACCTGCTGCATCAACGCGTGCCCCTGCCGGAGTTCGCCGAGCTTCGCCGGGTCGAGCCGGTCTGCTGGGTACCGCAGCCGGCCAATGTCGCCGGCTTCCAGGACGAGGGGTACTGGGCCGTCACCCGGCACGCCGACGTCAAGTACGTCTCCACGCACCCAGAGTTGTTCTCGTCGTACCTCAACACGGCGATCATCCGCTTCAACGAGCACATCGACCGGGACTCCATCGACGCCCAGCGGTTCATCCTGCTCAACATGGACCCGCCGGAGCACACTCGGGTGCGGCAGATCGTGCAGCGCGGGTTCACCCCCGGGCGATCCGCGCCCTGGAGGAGCGGCTGCGGGCCCGGGCCCTCGCGATCGTCGCCAACGCCCGCGCGCACACCGGGCCGTTCGACTTCGTCACCCAGGTCGCCTGCGAGCTGCCCCTCCAGGCGATCGCGGAGCTGATGGGCGTACCGCAGGAGGACCGGGACAAGATCTTCGACTGGTCCAACAAGATGATCGCGTACGACGATCCCGAGTACGCCATCACCGCGGAGGTCGGCGCCGAGTCGGCCACGGAGATCATCGCCTACGCGATGAACATGGCCGCCGACCGCAAGCAGTGCCCCGCCCACGACATCGTCACGCAACTGGTCGCGGCGGAGGACGAGGGCAACCTCAACTCGGACGAGTTCGGCTTCTTCGTGCTGATGCTGGCCGTCGCGGGCAACGAGACCACCCGCAACGCCATCACCCACGGCATGCACGCCTTCCTCACCCACCCCGAGCAGTGGGAGCTGTACAAGAGGGACCGCCCGTCGACGACGGCGGAGGAGATCGTGCGCTGGGCGACCCCGGTCGCCGCCTTCCAGCGCACCGCCACCCAGGACACCGAGCTGGGCGGCAAGCGGATCCGCAAGGGTGATCGCGTAGGCCTCTTCTACGCCTCCGCCAACCACGACCCCGAGGTCTTCGACGAGCCGGACGACTTCGACATCACCCGCGATCCCAACCCGCACCTCGGTTTCGGCGGGGGCGGCCCGCACTACTGCCTGGGCAAGTCCCTCGCCGTGCTGGAGATCGACCTCATCTTCAACGCCATCGCCGACGCCATGCCGGGCATGAAACTGGTCGACGATCCGCGCCGGCTGCGGTCGGCGTGGATCAACGGCGTGAAGGAGCTCCGGGTGAGCACGGGCTGACGTACCGGGCCGGGCACGGAGAAGGCGGCGGCCCCGGGGATCAGGGGACCGCCGCCTGGTCGTCCAGAGAACAGGGCTCGGCCCCTGCCCGCAAACGCCCCTCTTACTAGGCCGGGCCGCATGAGGCGGTGAGGTTCCACCCTGTGACCGGGGCCTGTCCCTACGGCCTCGCTTCGTACGTGACGTGGGTCATGTGGGGGGCTTCACTGCCGTGGGCGCGTCGAACGTGACCGGCGTCTCGAACGCCGCCCGGCGCGTGGCGCGGCGCAGCGCCCTGAGCACCGCCGGGCCGAGGGTCAGCGTCAGGACGACCGTGACGACCGCCCGGCCCAGGTCCCAGCCGAGCGAGGTGGCCAGGCAGTACGCGAGGAAACGGGCCAGGTTGGCGGGGACCGTCGCCTGCGGGTCGAAGGCGACGTTCGAGGCGAGGGCGCTCATGAAGGGCCAGCCCGCCATGTTCATCACCGTGCCGTAGGCGAAGGCGGCGAGGAAGCCATAACCGGCGAGCATCACCAGCTCGCCACGGCCGCGCAGCCGGTCCGGGCCCGGCAGCAGGCCCGCGCCCATCGCGAACCAGCCCATCGCCAGCATCTGGAACGGCAGCCACGGGCCCACCCCGCCCGTGAGCAGCGCGGACGCGAACATCGTCACCGAGCCGAGGACGAACCCGAAGCCCGGGCCGAGGACCCGGCCGCTCAGCACCATCAGGAAGAACATCGGCTCGATCCCGGCGGTACCGGCGCCGATCGGCCGCAGGGCGGCACCCGTGGCGGCCAGCACGCCGAGCATCGCCACCGCCTTCGGGCCGAGGCCGGACTCGGAGATCGCGGCGGCCACCACCGCCACGAGCAGTACCAGCAGGCCCGCGAAGAGCCAGGGCGCGTCCTGCGCGTGGGCGCTGAGCTGTGAGGTGGGCGGGGCGATGAAGGGCCAGCAGAAAGCGGCCACCCCTACGGCACTGACCAGGATCAGGGCGGTGAGGGAGCGGGGGCCGAGTCGGACGGCCCGGGCCTGGCGCTGGGCTCTCACGAATCGGTCCCGGGCTGGAGGGCCGCGCGGACCTCGGAGACCGTGAGCCAGTGCTGCGGGGCCAGGATCTTGGTGACCTGCGGGGCGAAGGACGGCGAGGAGACCACGACCTCCGCGGTCGGGCCGTCCGCGATCACCTCGCCCTCGGCCAGGAGCACCACCCGGTGGGCGATCTCGGCGGCCAGCTCCACGTCGTGCGTCGCCAGCACGATGGCGTGCCCCTCCTCCGCCAGCTCGCGCAGGACACCGGCCAGGCGGGCCTTCGCCGCGTAGTCCAGGCCCCGGGTGGGCTCGTCCAGCAGGAGCAGCGGGGGCCGGGCGGTCAGTACGACGGACAGGGCGAGGGCGAGGCGCTGGCCCTCCGAGAGGTCCCGGGGGTGGGTGTCGTCGGTGACGCCCGGGAGCAGCTCGGTGACCAGGGCGCGGCAGGTGCCGGGGTTTGCTCCCGCGTCCTGGTCTGCCGCCGCGCACTCGGCGGCGACGGTGTCGGCGTAGAGCAGGTCGCGGGGTTCCTGGGGGACCAGGCCTACCTTGCGGACGAGGTCCTTGGGGGCTGTGCGGTGGGGTGTGGCTCCGCCGAGCCGGACGGTTCCGGAGGTGGGGGTGACGAGGCCGACGAGGGAGTTGAGGAGGGTGGATTTGCCTGCGCCGTTGCGGCCCATGAGGGCGATGGTTTCGCCGGGGGTGATGGTGAGGTCGATGTGGGTCAGGGCTTGGATTCGGGCGCGGCTTACTGAGAGGGCTTGGACTTCGCCCAGGAGGGTGGGGGGTGTGGAGGGTTGGCGGGCGCGGGTGGTTTGTGGCTTGTCGCGCAGTTCCCCGCGCCCCTTGAGGGAGAGCTGGTGCCGTAGGTCTGTGGCCCGGCGGCGGGCGTCTCGGACCGTCAGGGGTAGAGGGGACCAGCCCGCCAGGCGGCCCAGGGCGACCACTGGCGGGTACACCGGGGACACCGCCATCACCTCGGCCGGGGGCCCGACGACCGGGGGCGCGCCCGGGGCCGGTAGCAGGGCGACCTGGTCGGCGTACTGGATGACGCGTTCCAGGCGGTGTTCGGCCATGAAGACCGTGGTGCCGAGGTCGTGGACGAGGCGCTGGAGGACCGCGAGGACCTCTTCGGCGGCGGCGGGGTCGAGGGCGGAGGTCGGCTCGTCCAGGACGAGGACGCCGGGGTGCGGCGTGAGGACCGAGCCGATCGCGACGCGCTGCTGCTGGCCGCCGGAGAGGGTGGCGATCGGGCGGTTGCGCAGGTCGGCCAAGCCGAGGAGGTCGAGGGTCTCCTCGACGCGGCGGCGCATCACATCCGGGGCGAGGCCCAGGGACTCCATGCCGTAGGCGAGTTCGTCCTCGACGGTGTCGGTGACGAAGTGGGCGAGCGGGTCCTGGCCCACCGTGCCGACGACATCGGCGAGTTCGCGCGGCTTGTGCGTGCGGGTGTCGCGTCCGGCCACCGAGACCCTGCCCCGCAGTGTGCCGCCGGTGAAGTGCGGCACGAGCCCGCTGACCGCGCCCAGGACGGTGGACTTGCCGACGCCGGACGGGCCGGCGAGGAGGACGAGTTCGCCCTCCGGGACCTCGAAGTCGACGCCCTGGACGGTGGGTCCGGAGGCACCGTCGTACGTCACGGAGACATCCTCGAAGCGGATCATGACGGTTCCTTGTGCTCGGGGGCGACGAACGCGGGCAGCAGACCGAGGAGGATCGCCGCCGCGGGCCAGACGGGGAGTGTGGGGGCCACGAGCGGCACCACGCCGGGGTGCAGGGCCGCGGGCTCCCGGACGGCGGCGAGCACGAGCAGCGCGGCGACCGCCACGCCGGAGGCGACGACCAGCACGGCGCGCACGTCCCAGCGGTCCGGGCGGTACCGGGTGCGCGGCGACCGCCGGCCGCCGAGCCGGAGACCCGCGAGGGCGGCGGCGAGACCGACGAGCAGGACGGGCATCCCGTAGGTGGCGCCTTCGGCGGTGAGCAGCCCGTACGTTCCGGCGCAGACGCCGAGCAGACCGCCGAGGGTGAGGGCGGCGGTGGTACGGCGGACCGCGGCCGGGACCTGGGCGGTACGGCCGTAGCCGCGGGCGTCCATCGCGGCGGCCAGGGACACCGAGCGCTCCAACGCGCCTTCCAGGACCGGGAGACCCACCTGCAGCAGGCCACGGACGCCCTTGTCCGGACGGCCGCGCAGCCGGCGGGCGGCGCGCAGGCGCTGGACGTCGGCGATGAGGTTCGGCGCGAAGGTGAGGGCGACGACGACCGCGACACCCATCTCGTACAGGGCGCCCGGGAGGGACTTGAGGAGGCGGGAGGGGTTGGCGAGGGCGTTCGCGGCTCCGACGCAGACGAGCAGGGTGGCCAGTCTCAGGCCGTCGTACAACGCGAAGGTGAGGGCCTCGGCCGTGACCTCGCCGCCGAGGCGGATGCCCTGGGCCCAGTCCGGGAGGGGCACCTCGGGGAGCGTGACGAGGGTGTGCGTGCCGGGGATGGGGGAGCCGAGGACGATCGCGAAGAGCAGCCGGACGACCAGGACGGCGAGGGCGAGTTTGACGAAGGCGCCGTAGGAACGGGACCAAGGGGTCGGGGGGCGGCAGGTCGCCACGACGTAGGCGGAGACCGAGATGAGGAGGCAGAGGAGCAGGGGGTTGGTGGTGCGGGTGGCCGCGGTGCCGAGGGAGAGGGACCAGAGCCACCAGGCGCCGGGGTGCAGAGGGGCCCGGCGCCGGGGCCGGAGGTGGGAGGGCGCGTCGCTGAGCCGGTCCGCGCTGCTAAGCCTGGTCACGCCGACGTACCTGCCACATCGCGGCCGCTCCCAGGACCGCCACCACGCCGATGCCCGCCAGCAGGCCCAGGGACGGGCCGTCGTCGTCGGACGTGTTCTTCTTCGCCGCCGGTGTCGACTGCCGGGAGTTCGCCACCTGCTCGCCGCAGCCCGTCTTCGGATACCCCGCGATCGCGCACAACAGGGCGTTGGTGTCGTAGCGCAGGGGCTTGGCGACCGTCGCGAGGGCCTCCGCCGTGGTCGCGTCGGGGGAGACCCGGGCGCAGACCGTCCGGGCGGGGGGCGGGGTCTCGCCCTGGGGGGCGTCCGCCTTGGCGCCGGGGTCGATGACGAGCGCCACGCGCTTCTTGCCGTCCTGCGCGGGCGTCTTCGCGCAGACGGTCTTGAAGTCGGCCGCGCCGCGCGGCCGGGCCGCCTCGGAGGAGTCCTCGCTCACCGCGAAGCGGAACCCCTGGACGTCGCCGTCCGAGGGGCGGGCCAGGGACGGGCCCTGGGTGGCGTAGACCCAGCGGTCGCCGTCGCGGTCCCAGAACGACCAGTACCGGTAGCCGGCGGCCTGGGCCGCGCCCGCCCCCGCGCCCGCGCCCGCTCCCACGCTCAGCAGGAGCGTGGCCAGGAGGAGGAGAACGGCACGGCGGATCACGACTGCTGCCTCTTCTTGCGGCCGGTGAAGAGGAAGCCGATGCCGATACCGGCGACGAGGCAGACCCCGACGTACCACCAGACGCCGAAGAAGCCCGACTCCGAGTCGTTCTTCGTGTCGGTCGCCGAGGGCTGTTCGGGGGCCTGCGGGGCCGGGCCCGTCGCGTTCAGCTGCTTCACCAGGTCCGTGCCGCCGAAGTCGCGCGGGTTCGCGCCCGTCGCGTGCGCGGCGAAGATCAGCTGGGCGTAGGCGGCGGGACCGTTCTGGGCGGCCCAGGTCGTGGAGTTCTTCTCCAGCCAGCCCAGGGACTTCTCGGCCTGCGCGGTCTCGCCCTGCGCGGCGAGCGCCACGACCGCGTCGGCGGTGTTGCCGTGGTCGGGCTGGGGGGCCGAGCCGGCGAGGGCGGAGGTGAGGTGGTTGTCGTCCTCGGCGAGGGTCTGGGTGAGGTACGCGGCACCGTTGGCTGCGGCCTGCCGCGGCGTGGAGGGATCCGTGCACGTGGCGTCGGACTTCTTGCCCGCCTCCACCACCATGCCCTTGCCGAGGGCGCCGAGGGCACCGGCCGCCGTGGCGTCCGCGTTGGCGGTCAGCTCGCCCTTCTTGTCCGGCTGGAACGCGAAGGCGCCGTCGTCGTCCCCGCCGCAGGGGAGGGCGAGCTTCAGCAGGGCGTCGTAGGGCGACTTTCCGCCCTTCTCGACCTGGTCCGGCTTCTCACCGGCGGCGGCGAGCGCGCCGATGACGACGGACGTCGAGTTGGTGTCGCTGGCGCCGCCGGGCGCGTAGCCCCAGCCACCGTCCTCGTTCTGTACGGACTTCAGCCAGTCGACGGCCTTGCCGGTGACGGCGTCGTGCCCGCCGAGCGCGGCGAGGGCCTGGACGGCCGCGGCCGTCTGGTTGCTGTCCACCATGGTCTTGGCGTCGCACGCCGCGGCCGGATCGGCACGGTACGGGGCGAACCCGCCGTCCGCGCACTGCTGCCGGACCAGCCACTCCACGGACTTCGCCGCCGGCTTCTCACCCACCGTGTCCTGGGCCAGCAGGGCGAGCGACTGGCGCCAGACGCCGTCGAACTTGGGGTCCTTGCCCCCGTACAGGGCGGAGGGGAACGCCTGGGACGGAGTCGGTGACGGTGCGGCGGCGGCCGGCGTGGCGGTGCCGATCACGGTGGCGGCGGCCAGGACGGCGGCGGCCCTGCGGCGGACGTTCATGATCGGCGGGTGCCTCTCCCTGTGAGGGAGCCGGGCAGCACGGGACACCCCCGGCGGCTCGGCTCCGTATACCTCGACGGTGCCGTGCACCGGCGGGCGCCGGGCACGTGAGCCGGTCACGATCCGTACGGGCGATCCGGCTCCCGCCTGGCAGGGCGGTTACGGTTGCGGGTCAGCGCCGGAATTGCACCGGCTTCTCCCTGTACGGGTGATGACGACCCGCCTACTGTACCCGCACCTACGAAAACGCCCGAGGGTAGCTTCGCCCCCCCATGCCGACCGCACCACCGGGGAGACTTCTCGGTGCGGCGGCCTGCCCCGCTGGCCTCTGGATGAACTCGGCCATGCTCCAGACCACCCCGGCTCGGCTGTCGGTGTCCTCCACCAGGACCTGCTCCCGGGCGAACTGCTCCACCACGCCGAGGAGTTGATCCTGTCCGTGAGGCAAAACGGTTAACGTGAAGCTCCACGACCACACGCAGGAGCGTCCATGACTGATCAGGCGGGGAACTCCGAGCAGGAGCCGCTCTCCAAGATCGACACCTCGGTTCCGCAATCGGCGCGGATCTGGAACTACTGGCTGGGCGGGAAGGACAACTACGAAGTCGACCGGGTGGCCGGTGACGCGTTCCGTGAGATCTTCCCCGGGATCGAGACCGGGGCCCGCGCCGCCCGCTACTTCCTCGCCCGCGCCGTACGCCATCTCGCCGCCGAAGAGGGCATCCGCCAGTTCCTGGACATCGGCACCGGGCTGCCCAACGTGGACAACACCCACCAGATCGCCCAGCGGGTGGCCCCGGAGAGCCGGATCGTCTACGTCGACAACGACCCGCTGGTGCTGGCCCACGCCCGCGCCCTGCTCACCAGCACACCGGAAGGCGTCACCAACTACGTCGACGCCGACCTGCGCAAGCCGAGCACGATCGTCCGGGAAGCCGGTAAGACGCTGGACTTCGACCAGCCCGTCGCGCTCATGCTGATGGGCATCCTCGGCCACATCGAGGACCACGACGAGGCACGTACGATCGTGTCGGAGCTGGTGGACGCCCTGCCGCCCGGCAGCTACCTCGTCCAGTACGACAGCACCGACACCAGCGAGGACTACCTCAGGGCCATCGGTCAGTACAACGACGGCGGCTCGATCCCGTACATCCTGCGCAGCCCCGAGCAGATCGCCCGCTACTTCGACGGCCTGGAGCTGCTGGAGCCGGGCGTCACGTCCTGCTCGCGCTGGCGTCCCGACGCCGAGGCCCTGGGCCTGCCGGCGGAGGTGCACCAGTACGGCGGTGTCGCCCTCAAGCGCTGAACCGCCCGCCGACCCCGGCTGAACCCGGGGGTCTTACTCAGGTCTCCTGAAATATGCGGTGCAGGATGGTCGGAGTCTCGTCAGGTGACTCGGCTTCGACCACCAGCCGGTTCATGGCGTCCCAGTAGCGCTCGATGTCGGCCGGCCGGTCGGGATAGAGCGCGGTGGTGAGCTGCTCCAGGTAGACCACGTCGGGCAACTGGCCGCCGGGCAGCCGCAGAATGGTGACCGGACCGCCCTCCGCGGCATGACCTCCGGAGACGAACGGCAGGATCTGGACGGTGACCTGCGGAAGCCGGCAGACCTCGATGAGATGCCTGAGCTGGGCGCGCATCACCTCCGGCCCGCCCACCGGGCGCCGCAGCGCCGCCTCGTCGATCACGGCCCAGAGCCGGGCCGCGCCGGGCTGCCGGTGCAGGATCCGCTGCCGGGTCATCCGCAAGGCCACCCGGCGGTCGGTCTCCCGCGCGTCGGCGGCAGGGTGGACGAGCCGGACGGCGGCACGCGCGTAGTCGGAGGTCTGGAGCAGCTCGGGAACGCGCTGTATCTGATAGCAGCGGATGACGCTCGCCGCCTGCTCGGCACCGAGGTAGCTCTGCGTCCAGGAGGGCACCACATCGCTGTAGTACTGCCACCAGGCGTGGGTGTTGGCCTGTTCGGCCAGCGCCAGCAGCGTGGCGCGTTCGGCCTCGTCCGTGACGCCGTAGTACGTGAGCAGGTCGGCGACGTCCCGCAGTTTGAACCCGTGGCGGCCCGCCTCCATGCGGCTGATCTTGGAGGGAGAGGCACGGATGACGTCACCCGCCTCCGCCCTGCCGATGCCCCGCGCCTCCCGCAGCCTGCGCAGCCGGGCGCCCAGCGCCAGCCGAGGCACCATGGGCCCGGCCGATCTGCCGTCCAGGACTCCGCTGAAGGGCGAGGTTCGAGCGGCCTCTTCGGTGCCCATGGGCATGTCTCCTTGCGGTGGTACGCAACGCCGCACGCGTGGGGGCGCCACGGCTCGTTCATCCTAGAGGCCCTGCCCTGACCCCATCCCGCTTATGCCGAAGGCGAGTTCGGCCGCGGAGTGGGACCGCCGAAGGGCAGGTGAAGAGTCCGGGAGGCGATCAGCCAGGCGCCGTCGGCCCGGCGGAAGACATCCTCGTAGTGCCCGGCCTGGACGGGCGGCCCGGGCGGGATGACGCCGCCGTCGTAGCCGTCGACGCGGTACGTGGTGAAGTACGAGATCGCCCTGGTGGTGTCCGGGGACTCCACCGTGACCAGGACGTTGGACATCATGCGGCGGGAGAGCCGCTCGGCGGGGCGGGAGCCGAAGTAGGTGCGCAGGGCGTTACGGCCCTTGACCAGCCGTCCGTCGTGCGGCCACTGCCAGACACCGTCCTCGGTGAACAACTCGGCGACGGACGAAGGGTCGCCCAGGTCGAGCCGGTGGACGAAGTCGAGGATCAGGCGCTCGCAGGCGCGCTCGGCGAGGAGGCGCTCGATGGGGTCCATGGGGTCCATGGACTTGGTTCTAGCACCAGGCCCGGGTGGCCCCGCAGGCTCCCGGCGGCCCCGCAGGCGCCCCGGGCGGCCGCGCGGCACCTAGACCGCCACGTACGTCACCGGCTCACACCCCGGTACCGCCTCCGCCCGGCCCAGCTTCACCAGACGGCGCAGATGGGCCTCCGCCTCCGAGACCGCGATGTTGCGGGAGCCGTACGGGATCTGGTCCCAGGGGCGGTTCCACTCCATGCGTTCGGCGAGCTGCCAGGGTGTGAGGGGCTCGGCGAGGAGGGTCTGCAGGGCGGTGAGGCGGGCCTCGTGGTGGTGGAGCAGTTCGCGTACGCGGGCGACGGCGTCCGGGAACGCGTGCTGGTGGGCCGGGAGTACCTCGGCGGGGGCGAGGCGGCCGACGCGTTCGAGGCTGTCGAGGTAGTCGCCGAGGGGGTCGGTGACCGTGGCGTCGTCCGGGTCTTCGTAGAGGCCGATGTGCGGGGTGATCCCGGGCAGCAGGTGGTCGCCGGAGAACAGGCGTCCGTGGCCGGGCAGTCGGGCCGGGTGGTCCTCCTCCAGGTGCAGGCAGACATGGCCCGGTGTGTGGCCCGGGGTCCAGATCGCGCGCAGGCGGCGGCCGGCCAGGTCCAGGAGTTCGCCCGGGACGATGTCGCGGTCCGGCAGGGCGGGACGGAGGCCGGGCAGGGCGCTGGGCCGGGGTGTGCGCAGTGGGGCGATGTGCTCCTCGGGCGCTCCGGCGGCGGTGAGCTTGGCCGTCATGTACGAGAACCAGCGCTCGGGACGGGCGTCCCGGGTCCGTCGTACGACCGCGGTGTCCGCCGCGTGCATCGCGATCCAGGCGCCCGACGCCGCGCGGACCCGGTCGGACAGGCCGTGGTGGTCCGGGTGGTGGTGGGTGATGACCACGCCGTGGATCTCGGCCACCGAGGTGCCGCACGCCGTCAGGCCGGCCGCGAGGGTGTCCCAGGACTCCGGGTCGTCCCAGCCGGTGTCGACGAGCACCGGCCCCCGGTCGGTGTCGACGACGTACACGAGCGTGTGGCCGAGGGGGTTGTCCGGGATGGGGACCCTCAGGGACCGGACGCCTCCGCCGTGGTCGTGCACCGCCGGTGCGGGTTCGCGGTCCTGGCTGCTTGTCATCTGCCCTCCGTCCCACGGCCATTGCCCACTATAACGAGAACTGGTATCAGTTTCTGAAACACCGTCAGATACGAAGGCAGTCGGCCATGACCGGACTCGTGGAACACGGACAGCTGTTCATCGGCGGGGAGTTGACCGACCCCCTGGGCCAAGACGTCATCGAGGTGATCTCGCCGCACACGGAAGAGGTCATCGGACGCGTCCCGCACGCCTCGACCGCGGATGTCGACCGGGCCGTGGGGGTGGCGCGGCGGGCGTTCGACGAGGGGCCCTGGCCGCGCATGAGCCTCGACGAGCGGATCGAGGTCGTGAGCCGGATCAAGGACGGGATCGTCGCCCGGCACGAGGAGATCGCCCGAGTGATCTCCGGCCAGAACGGCTCGCCGTACTCCTGGAGCGTCCTCGCCCAGGCCTTCGGAGCGGTGATGGTCTGGGACTCGGCGATCACCGTCGCGCGGAACTTCACCTACGAGGAGCGCCGGGACGGCGTGCTCGGCCGCATCCTCGTACGCCGCGAGCCCGTCGGGGTCGTCGCGGCCGTCGCGCCCTGGAACGTCCCGCAGTTCGTCGCCGCCGCCAAGCTCGCCCCCGCGCTGCTCACCGGCTGCACGGCCGTCCTCAAGCCCTCGCCCGAGTCGCCGCTCGACGCGTATCTGCTCGGCGAGATCGCCCGCGAGGCCGGACTGCCCGAGGGCGTGCTGTCGATCCTGCCCGCCGACCGGGACGTGAGCGAGTACCTGGTCGGGCACCCCGGCATCGACAAGGTGTCGTTCACCGGGTCGGTCGCGGCGGGGAAGCGTGTGATGGAGGTGGCGGCCCGCAATCTCACCCGTGTGACGCTCGAACTGGGCGGCAAGTCGGCGGCCGTCGTCCTGCCCGACGCGGACGTCGGGACGGCCGTCGCGGGCATCGCCCCCGCGGCCTGGATGAACAACGGCCAGGCCTGCGTCGCCCAGACCCGCATCCTGCTCCCGCGCTCCCGCTACGACGAGTTCGCCGACGCCCTCGCCGCGGCGGCCGGTGCGCTCGTCGTCGGCGACCCGCTGGACCCCGCCACCCAGGTGGGCCCGCTCGTGGCCAGGCGGCAGCAGCAGCGCAACCTCGACTACATCCGCATCGGGCAGGAGGAGGGCGCGAAGATCCTGACGGGCGGCGGGCGCCCGGCCGGCCTGGACCGTGGCTGGTACGTCGAGCCGACCCTCTTCGGCGACGTCGACAACTCCATGCGCATCGCCCGCGAGGAGATCTTCGGCCCGGTGATCTGCCTGCTGCCCTACGACGACGAGGCCGACGCCGTGAAGATCGCCAACGACTCCGACTACGGGCTGAGCGGCAGTGTCTGGACCGCGGACGTCGAGCACGGCATCGACATCGCCCGGCAGGTCCGCACGGGCACGTACTCGGTCAACACCTTCAGCCTGGACATGCTGGGCCCCTTCGGCGGCTACAAGAACTCGGGCCTGGGGCGGGAGTTCGGGCCCGAGGGGTACGGGGAGTACCTGGAGCACAAGATGATCCATCTCCCGGCGCAGGCGTAGAGATGGGCGACCGCTGGCACGTCGAGGTCGACCGCTCCCTGTGCATCGGCAGCGCCCAGTGCGTCCACCACGCCCCGGACGGCTTCCGCCTCGACCCGGCCCGACAGTCCCATCCGGTCGCCCCGGACACGGACGCGAACGAACGGGTACTGGAGGCGGCGGAGAGCTGTCCGGTGGAGGCGATCGTGATCACGCTGGGGGGTGGTGGTGAGGCGGTGTTCCCGCCGGAGGACTAGCGCCCGAAGAGCGACCCGGGAGCGCGCGAAGCAACGCCCGAAAAATCATGCTTCCGGGGGTTCATTCCCGGTTGGGTGTTCTATTCTGGAAGTCGGCCTACGAGGCGAGTGAGGGAGTCCGACCGGAGTAGCCGACGGTGGCAGGAAACCAGGAGGTGTGGGTTTCCGCCGGTGCCGACTGCGACGGTAGGGCTGAGAGGCCGGAAGGACGCGGGGCCGAGAGGCCCGGCGACCGGAAGGCGACCCCCAGGACCTGATCCGGACCATGCCGGCGAAGGGAACCCGTCTCGTAGGTCTTACCTCTGCCCTTCGGGCCCCCGCCCTTCCGGCTGCTGTCCTTCCGGTCTGGTCAGGGTGATCAGCCGGCACACCGTCTCGATGTCGATCCGCACCTGGGCGATCGAGGCGCGGCCCGACAGCCAGGTGATCAGCGCCGAGTGCCAGGTGTGCTCGATGACCCGGACCGCCGAGAGCTGCTCCGGCGTCGGGTCCTCAAGACCCATCGCGTCCAGGATGATCGCCGTCGTCTGGCGCGAGACCTGGTCGACCTCCGGGCTGACGCTGCGGTCGGCGAAGGTGAGGGCCCGGACCATGGCGTCGGCCAGATGGGGTTCGCGCTGCAGGGCGCGGAAGGCCCGCATCAGCGTCTCCGCGACCCGCTCGGCCGCCGACTCGCCCTGCGGCGGCTTCTTCCGCAGGGTGCCGTGCATGTGCTCCAGCTGGTCCTGCATCGTCGCGACCAGCAGATGGATCTTGGAGGGGAAGTAGCGGTAGAGGGTGCCGAGCGCCACCTGTGAGGACTCCGCGACCTCGCGCATCTGCACGGCGTCGAAACCGCCCCGGCTGGCCAGTTGCGCGCTCGTGTGCAGGATGCGGCGACGGCGGGCCTCCTGTCGCTCCGTGAGGGGAGGGGAGGCGGGGGCTGCGGCTCTGGCTTCCACCTTGGCCACTGTGTTCACCTTGGCTTCCGCGGGGCTGGGGTCCCGTTCCGTGACGGTCCGTGAGGGCAAGTGATCAGACAGCATGGCACGGGGTCGGCCGTGGCGTGAATCACCTGATCCACTGCTCACAGCGCCGCTACCTGCCGGTAGATTCAGAGCCTCCGAACGATCAAGTCTGTAACTTGTTCTAGATTAGCGTCCCGGCGTAATCTCGCGGGACAGTGCAGGGAGAAGGGGGCCAGAGTGACCGCTGAGGCCAGGGAGGCCGGGCCCTCGGAGGACCCCGCCGCCGACGGCTTGCGACCGCTCCGCATCGCGCTCCTCACCTATAAAGGGAACCCGTTCTGCGGTGGCCAGGGTGTCTACGTCCGGCACCTCTCGCGTGAACTGTCCCGCCTCGGTCACCGCGTCGAGGTCATCGGTGCCCAGCCCTACCCCGTCCTCGACGAGGGGTACGACGGCCAGAGCCTCACCGAGCTGCCCAGCCTGGATCTCTACCGCCAGCCGGATCCTTTCCGCACCCCGGGGCGCGACGAGTACCGCGACTGGGTCGACGCGCTCGAAGTGGCGACCATGTGGACCGGCGGCTTCCCCGAGCCCCTGACCTTCTCGCTGCGCGCCGGCCGCCATCTGCGGGCCCGTCGCGGTGAGTTCGACGTCGTCCACGACAACCAGACGCTCGGGTACGGACTGCTGGGAGACGTGGGCGCGCCCCTCGTCACCACGATCCACCACCCCATCACCGTCGACCGGCAGTTGGAGCTGAACGCCGCGGACGGCTGGAAGCGGCGCCTGTCGGTGCGCCGCTGGTACGCCTTCACCCGCATGCAGAAGCGCGTCGCCCGCCGGCTCCCCTCCGTGCTCACCGTCTCCGGCACGTCCCGCGAGGAGATCGTCGACCACCTCGGCGTACGCCAGGACCGGATCCACGTGGTCCACATCGGTGCCGACACCGACCTGTTCTCGCCGGATCCCTCGGTGCCGGTCGTGCCGGGCCGGATCGTGACGACGTCCAGCGCGGACGTACCGCTGAAGGGCCTGGTCCATCTCGTCGAGGCGCTCGCCAAGGTGCGCACCGAGCACCCCGGCGCGCACCTCGTCGTCGTCGGCAAGCGGCCCACGGAGGGGCCCGTCGCCCAGGCGATGGAGCGGTACGACCTCGCCGGCGCCGTCGACTTCGTCAAGGGCATCTCCGACGCGGAACTCGTCGACCTGGTGCGCTCCGCGCAGGTCGCGTGCGTGCCGTCGCTCTACGAGGGCTTCTCCCTGCCGGCCGCCGAGGCCATGGCGACGGGCACGCCCCTGCTCGCCACGACCGGCGGCGCCATACCCGAGGTGGCGGGCCGTGACGGGGAGACCTGCCTGGCGGTACCCCCGGGGACGCGGGCGCGCTGGCCGCGGGGCTGGGCCGGCTGCTGGGCGATGCGGAGTTGCGTGCGCGGCTCGGCACGGCCGGGCGCGAACGCGTGCTGCGGCACTTCACCTGGGCCAGGGCGGCGGAGGGCACGGTGGCCCGGTACCGCGAGGCGATCGACCGGGCCGGTCGCGCGACAGGACGCTCCGGGCAGGTGGCGTCCGGTGGTCCCGTGGTGAGTGGCGTGCGGCCGGGGCCGGGTGTCTCGGCTGGTTCCACGGCGAGTGGTGCGCGGCCGGGGCCGGGGGCGTCCGCCGGTGCCGAGGCGAGTGGCGAGCGTTCCGCGCCCCTGGCTTCCGCCCGCCCCGCGGTCTCGGCGGCAGCCGGGCCGACCGGTTCGGCGGGTGCCGGCTCCGCCGCTTCGGCGACCGCTGGTTCCCCGGCCGCGTCCGGGGCCGACGTGGCATCGACCGGTTCCGCGTCCGCCGCTCCGGCGGGTGCCGGCTCCGCGGCCCCCACAGATGTAGAAGGCGTCAACTCCGAAAGCAGGGCCACGTGCTGACCGTCGACTTCTCCCGGTTCCCGCTCGCGCCGGGCGACCGTGTCCTGGATCTCGGCTGTGGTGCCGGGCGGCACGCGTTCGAGTGCTATCGGCGCGGCGCGCAGGTCGTGGCGCTGGACCAGAACGCAGAGGAGATCCACGAGGTCGCCAAGTGGTTCGCGGCGATGAAGGAGGCCGGCGAGGCCCCCGAGGGCGCCACCGCGACGGCCATGGAGGGCGACGCCCTGGCGCTGCCCTTCCCCGACGAGTCCTTCGACGTCGTCATCATCTCCGAGGTGATGGAGCACATACCGGACGACAAGGGCGTCCTCGCGGAGATGGTGCGGGTGCTCAAGCCCGGCGGCCGCATAGCCATCACGGTCCCGCGCTACGGGCCTGAGAAGGTCTGCTGGACCCTGTCCGACGCCTACCACGAGGTCGAGGGCGGCCACATCCGCATCTACAAGGCCGACGAACTCCTGGCGCGCGTCCGCGAGGCCGGCCTCAAGCCCTACGGCACCCACCACGCCCACGCGCTGCACTCGCCCTACTGGTGGCTGAAGTGCGCGTTCGGCGTCGACAACGACAAGGCGCTGCCGGTGCGGGCGTACCACAAGCTCCTCGTCTGGGACATCATGAAGAAGCCGCTGGCCACCCGGGTCGCCGAGCAGGCCCTGAACCCGCTGATCGGCAAGAGCTTCGTGGCGTACGCGACCAAGCCGCACCTGCCGCGTCTCTCCGACGCCGGGGCGGACGCCCAGTGACCACTCCCCGGACGGAACATCTGGTCCTGCCCGGGGTCCTCACCGCAGGGCAGGCCGCCGCGACCGTCGCCGGCATCCTCGCCGTGCAGCGCGAGGACGGTGCGATCCCGTGGTTCCGGGGGCACCACCTCGACCCGTGGGACCACGTCGAGGCGGCCATGGCCCTCGACACGGCAGGCGAGCACGAGGCCGCCGAGCGGGCCTACCTGTGGCTGGCCCGGCACCAGAACGACGACGGCTCCTGGTACGCGGCCTACACCGACGGCGAGTTCGACGCGGTCACCGACCACGGCCGGGAGACCAACTTCGTCGCCTACATCGCCGTGGGCGTCTGGCACCACTACCTCTCCACCGGCGACGACACGTTCCTGGAGCGGATGTGGCCGGCGGTGTACGCGGCGGTCGAGTTCGTCCTGCGCCTGCAGCAGCCGGGCGGGCAGATCGGATGGCGGCGCGACGACGACGGCACGGACACTGCGGACGCCCTGCTGACCGGCAGCTCCTCGATCCACCACGCCCTGCGGTGCGCGCTGGCCATCGCCGAGCAGCGGGAAGAGGCGCAGCCGGACTGGGAGTTGGCGGCGGGTGCGCTGCGGCATGCCATACGTCGGCATCCGGAGCGGTTCCTCGACAAGAACCGGTACTCGATGGACTGGTACTACCCGGTGCTGGGTGGTGCGCTGACCGGGGCGGAGGCCAAGGCCCGTATCGAGGAGGACTGGGAGCGGTTCGTCGTCCCGGGGCTGGGCGTGCGGTGCGTCGTGCCCAACCCGTGGGTCACGGGTGGGGAGTCGGCCGAACTCGCCCTCGCGCTCTGGGCGATGGGCGAGTCCGACCGGGCGTTGGAGGTGCTGCAGTCGATCCGGCATCTGCGCGACGCCGAGAGCGGCCTCTACTGGACCGGTTACGTGTTTGACGACGACGCGATCTGGCCGCGGGAGTTGACCACGTGGACGGCGGGGTCGTTGTTGCTGGCGGTTGCCGCGTTGGGTGGGCATGAGGCCACGTGCCAGGTGTTCGGTGGGGATGAGTTGCCCGGCGGGCTGGACTCGGATTGCTGCGCCTGAGAGCTCGGGGGGCTCGCCCGGTTCGCGGGTGCGGGTTGTGTGTGGTTTCTCGCGCCCACGCGGCGGAGCCGCATGTCGACACAGCCCCGCGCCCCCGAGGGGCGAGCCCCGTAGGGCGTTTTCAGTGCCGGTGTGCGCGGTTGGCGATCGCGTGGCCCACGAAGAGGTAGACCACCGCTGCCAGGCCGTAGCCGCACACCACTCGGGCCCAGGCCTCGTCGAAGGTGAAGAGGTCGTGGGACCAGCCCGCGAGCCAACGGGCCGCGTCATGGATGAACTGGACGAAGCTGTTCGCCTGGTTGGCGTCCAGCAGGTACATCAGGATCCAAAGACCCAGGATGAGAGCCATGATGTCGGCCACGACCGCGACGATCGTGCCGGCCTGATTCGCACCGTTGCGATATCGAGGGGACATGTCATTCGGATTGCCCTTGAACCCTGGATGAAACCCGGGGATTCGCTCAGGAGTTCAACTCGGCGAGAACGCGCAGCGTGTGGCGGTCGCTGCTGAGCACCAGCAGGTCCGTCACGGGCCCCTTGCGCCACGACTCCAGTCGCTCCGCGATCCGTTCGCGCGGGCCGACCAGGGAGATCTCGTCGGCGAAGGCGTCGGGGACGGCGCGGACGGCTTCCTCCCGGCGGCCGGAGAGGAACAGGTCCTGGATGCGGCGGGCGTCTTCCGCGTAGCCCATGCGTGCCATCAGGTCGGCGTGGAAGTTGCGGGCCGCGTGTCCCATGCCGCCGATGTAGAAGCCGAGCATCATCTTGACGGGCAGCAGCCCCTCGGCGACGTCGTCGCAGACCCGGGCCTGGGCCATCGGCGCGACCAGGAATCCCTCGGGCAGGTCGGCCAGGGCCGGGCCGTACGCCTCCGGCCGGTTCGGCGACCAGTACAGCGGCAGCCAGCCGTCGGCGATCCGGGCCGTCTGGGCCACGTTCTTCGGACCCTCCGCCCCGAGCAGGACCGGCAGACCTGCCCGGAGCGGGTGGGTGATCGGCTTGAGGGGTTTGCCGAGGCCGGTGGCGTCCGGGCCCTGGTAGGGGTGGGAGTGGAAACGGCCGGACAGTTCGACGGGGGCCTCGCGGCGGAGCACCTGCCGTACGACGTCGACGTACTCGCGGGTGGCGGTGAGCGGTGACGCGGGGAACGGGCGGCCGTACCAGCCCTCGACGACCTGCGGTCCGGACAGGCCCAGGCCCAGCATCATGCGCCCGCCGGAGAGATGATCGAGGGTGAGCGCCTGCATGGCGGTGGTGGTCGGCGGGCGGGCCGCCATCTGGGCAACCGCTGTGCCCAGCCTGATGGTGGAGGTGTGGGCGGCGATCCAGGCGAGCGGGGTGAACGCGTCCGAGCCCCAGGACTCCGCCGTCCACACCGAGTCGTAGCCCAGCCGTTCGGCCTCCTGCGCGAGCGGCACATGGTCGGGGGAGGGGCCGCGGCCCCAGTAGCCGAGTGCGAGACCGAGCCGCATACCTGCCTCCTGACGGTGTGTCAGCCGACTGGGGCGACGACTGTACGGCAACGGCCCCCCGCCCGGAAGGGCGAGGGGCCGTGAAGGGGCCGTGGGCTCAGCCGCGCTGGATGCCCGACGTGTCCTGCAGAACACCGCGGCGGCCGTCCTGCGTCTGCGCGACCAGGGCCGGGCCGCGCTGCTCGACGGCCAGGTACCAGGTACCCGGGGCGAGTTCGGCGATCGGCGTCGGCGAACCGTCCTCCGCGAAAAGCGGCCGCGGCACCGGCACCGCGAACCAGAACGGCGAGAAGTCCCCGGCCGGGGCCTGCGGCGCCTGCGCCTGCTGCGGCTGGGGCTGGCCGCCGAACGGCTGCCCCGGCTGGGGCTGGCCGGGCTGACCCGGCTGCCCCGGCTGCGGGTGACCGTAGCCGCCGGGCTGCTGGGCGCCCGGGTAGCCGTAACCACCGGGGGGCTGGGCGCCGTAGGGCTGCGGGGCGGCCGGGCGGGGAGCCGGGAGGAGGGCGCCCTTGAGGGCAGGGACGAGGGGGGTGGCGATCGCGGCGGCGGCCATGAGCAGCGTCGCGACGAGGGCGAGGATCAGGCCGATGCCGGGGCTCGGGGCGCCGTCGCCCGCGCTCTCACCGATGTTGTCGAAGCCACCCGGTACGTCGACGATGTTGCCGAGCGCGCTCCACGCGGCGAACACCGTGAAAGCGGCGCCGAACTGGCCGAGGTCGAGCCCGGCGACCTTCGGGACCTGCGGCAGGCCCCGGGCCACGACGACGAGCGCGGCGCCGATGACTCCGGCCAGCACGACGCTGAACACGACCGGGCCGCTGCCCCACAGCATGGGGAGGTCGACGCTGTCGGGGACATTGTCGAACGAATAGAGGTTGAGGAACGACGCGATGAAGAGCAACACCGCTGCTCCGAGCACCACGCCATCGCCTCGAGTGAGGGAGCGGATATTCACTTCAGGTCCTTCTCAGGTCGTCTCATCGTCGGTAGAGGCGTCGCTGTCACCATGTCGCCGTCAGGCCCTGTGTGAAGCGCGGGGGTGGCCCCTCATCGTACGAACGGACCCTATCGTCCGCCCTGTCTGGGTGTCCGCCGGGATCCGCCCGTCGAGAACTACCCGTGCAGGAAACTCACGATTCCCTCAGAGACCCCTTGCGCCGCTTTCTGCCTCCACGCGCCACTCGTCAGCGATGCCGCGTCCTTGCTATCGCGCATGTTGCCGCACTCGATGAACACCTTCGGAACCGTTGACAGATTGAGACCGCCCAGGTCCTTACGCGTGACGAGACCGGAGCCGTCGCCGATGTAGTTGGACGGCGCGCTGCCGGTGACGGCCACGAAGCGGCCCGCGACGCGCTCGCCGAGGTCGCGGGAGGGGGCGACGATCGCGCGGGTGTCGGCGGCGCCCGAGTTCACCGCGCCGGGCAGGATGACGTGGAAGCCGCGGTTGCCGGTGCCCGAGCCGTCCGCGTGGATCGAGACCACGGCGTCGGCCTTCGCCTCGTTGCCGATCCGGGCCCGCTCGTCCACGCACGGGCCGTACGGCCGGTCGCCGTCCTGCGTCAGCTTCACCGTGGCGCCCTGCTCCTCGAGGAGCGTGCGCATCCGGTGCGCGACGTCCAGGGTGAACTCGGCCTCGGTGTAACCGTCGTTGGTGGACGTGCCCGTGGTGTCGCACTCCTTCCAGTTCGTCCCGATGTTCACCTTGCGGTTGATCTCGGACGGGTGCTGGAAGTTCTCCGGGTTGTGACCGGGGTCGATCACGACGACCTTGCCCTTGAGCGGGCCGGTGGCGGCGGGTGCGGAGGGCGAGGACCCGGTGGGCGTGGGGTCGGCGCCCGGCTTCTTGCCGTCGTCCGTGGCGTCGTCGGCGGGCGGGCTCGACGCGGCGGGCGGAGAGGACCGTACGGTCGCCCGACCCGAGCCGCCTCCGTCCCCCGAGCCGCCCACGGTCTCGTACACCAGCCAGCCGAGCAGTGCCCCCGGCACCAGCGCGGCGAGCGCGACGGTCAGGGGGCCGCGGCGGGGGCGGCGGGGCTGGGGAGGTTCGAAGTCCGGGCCTACGTACGACACGTCCCTCACCCTAGCGGCCGTCCCGGGCCGTCCGCGGGCGGAGGACGGCCGGGCGGGTGGCGGCTACCTCCCGTTCCCGTCGGGGTCCTCGCGCCGTACCGCCTCCTTCACCTCCGCCTCGACCTCCTGGCGGGGCGTGTCCTCCTGCTTCGCGTACGCGGTCACCGCCGCCTGGACGTCACGGGCGAGGTCGCGCCAGGCACGCCAGGCGGTCTCCCACGTCGTGGTCTGCCGGCCGCTCCACTTGGTCTGGGTGGGCGGGCCGTAGGCGTCCCGCAGTTTCCGCATGCGGGTGTGCGCCTCGTCCGCCGCGCGCTGCTTCTCCACGAGCTCTGCGAATGCGATGGTGTGTGCCACGTGCCCGGATCCTTGAACAGCGACCGTCCCCCACCGACGCGCCACGCCGCCCGTGGGCCGACCGGGAGAGGGGCGCGGGGGCACGGTTCACCCGGCCAGCCGTGCTCCTAGGCGCCCGGGCCGGTGTGCCGCAGGACCCGCAGCGAGTCCGTCGCCGAGACCTCGGTGAACGCGCCGGAGGCGAGGGCGCGCAGGTAGACGCGGTACGGGGCCTGGCCGGTGAACTCGTCCCGCGGGTCCGGGAAGACGTCGTGGATGACGAGCAGGCCGCCCTCCGCGACATGCGGGGCCCAGCCCTCGTAGTCGGCGGTGGCGTGCTCGTCGGTGTGGCCGCCGTCGATGAAGACCAGGGCCAGGGGGGTGCGCCAGAACCCGGCGATCTGCGGGGAGCGGCCGACGAGGGCCACCACATGGTCCTCCAGGCCCGCCTTGCGCAGGGTGCGGCGGAACGTGGGCAGCGTGTCCATCAGGCCGATCTCGGGGTCGACCGTCTCCGGGTCGTGGTACTCCCAGCCCGGCTGCTGCTCCTCGCTGCCGCGGTGGTGGTCGACGGTCAGCGCGACGGTCCCGGCCTCGCGGGCGGCGTCGGCGAGCAGGATCGTGGACCGGCCGCAGTACGTCCCGACCTCCAGCAGCGGCAGCCCCAGCCGCCCGGCCTCCACCGCCGCCGCGTACAGGGCCAGCCCCTCGTCCACGGGCATGAACCCCTTCGCCGCCTCGAACGCGGCCAGGATCTCGGGCTTCGGGGCCGCGGGCATGGGGTTCCTCCGGTCGTACGAGAGTGTGGGCGCGCCCCATGCTGCCGTACCCCCTGCCGCCGGGCGACAGGGGGTACCGAGCAGTAACAGAATCAGGCGAGGACCGTCGCGCCCGGCAGCGGCAGGTCCAGGTCGACCGGGCGGTCGTCGCCCGTGTGGGTCGCGGACGAGGCGAGCGGGGCGTGGCCCGGGGCCCGGGCGGCGACGACGTAGGAGCCGCGGTCGGGGACTGCGAGCGCGTAGCTGCCGTCCTCGGCGGAGAGGGTCGCGCCGGCCTGGCGGCCCCGCCGGTCGATCAGCGTGACCTTGGCGCGGGCGACCGGGGCGCCGTCCGCGTCCAGGACCCGGCCGCGGAAGCCGCGCAGGACCTCTTCGGCGTGCTCCAGGTTGGCGTCCTCCTCGCTGCTGGCCCGCAGTTGCGGGTGGGCGGCCGGGCGGCGGCCGGGCAGGAAGAGGGCCAGCACCAGGCCCACGGCCACCGCGGCGGTGGCGATCAGGAAGGAGACCCGGAAGCCGTGCATGGTCGGGATCGCGACGCCGCCGACGTTGTTCGCGGTGTTGGCCAGCACCATGCCGATCACGGCGCTCGACACCGACGTGCCGATGGAACGCATCAGGGTGTTGAGGCCGTTCGCCGCACCCGTCTCCGAGGCCGGGACCGCGTCCACGATCAGCGCGGGCAGCGAGGAGTAGGCAAGGCCGATGCCCGCGCCCAGCAGCACCGAGATGACCAGGCTCTGCCAGGCGGCGCTCATCAGGCCGAGGCCGGCGCCGTAGCCGATCGCGATGATCAGCAGGCCGAGGATCAGGGTGACCTTGGGGCCGTACTTCGCGGACAGCCGGGCGTAGACGGGCGCCGTGAACATCATCGTCAGGCCGAGCGGCGCGACGAGCAGACCCGCGACGACCATCGACTGGCCGAGGCCGTAGCCGGTGGACTTCGGCAGCTGGAGCAACTGCGGCAGGACCAGGGAGACGACGTAGAAGGAGACGCCGACCATGATCGAGGCGAGGTTGGTGAAGAGGACGGCCGGGCGGGCCGTGGTGCGCAGGTCCACCAGGGGGCCTTGAGGCGCAGTTCCATCACGCCCCACAGGAGCAGGACGACCGCGGCGGCGGCGAACAGGCCCAGCGTGGTGCCGGAGGTCCAGCCCCAGTCGCTGCCCTTGGTGATCGGCAGCAGGAACAGCACGAGACCGGCGGACAGACCGAGCGCGCCCAGCAGGTCGAAGGAGCCCTCGGCGCGCATCGGGGACTCCGGTACGACGAGGAGGGTCAAGGCGATGGAGAGCACACCGAGGCCGGCGGCGCCGTAGAAGAGGGCGTGCCAGTCGGCGTGCTGGGCGACCAGCGCGGCGGCGGGCAGGGCGAGACCGCCGCCGACGCCTATGGAGGAGCTCATCAGGGCCATCGCCGAGCCGAGCCGTTCCCGGGGCAGCATGTCGCGCATCAGGCCGATGCCGAGCGGGATCGCGCCCATCGCGAAGCCCTGGAGCGTACGGCCGGTGATCATGAGCAGCAGATCGCTGGTGAGCGCGCTGAGCAGCGCGCCGGCCACCATGACGGCGAGGCTGAGGATCAGCATGCGGCGCTTGCCGTAGAGGTCGCCGAGGCGGCCCATGATCGGGGTGGCCACCGCACCCGAGAGAAGGGTCGAGGTCAGGACCCAGGTCGCGTTGCCGGGGTCGGTGTCCAGCAGTTGCGGCAGATCCTTGATGACCGGGACGAGCAGGGTCTGCATCACCGCGACAACGATGCCCGCGAAGGCGAGCACCGGGACCACGGCCCCGCTCGCTCTGCCGGCGGGACGTTCTGTCGTCGTCTGCGTCATTGAGAGGGGCCTCCAGGCCGGGAAGGTGTGCGGGAGCTACGGATCAAGGGGTTACGTGGTGACTGAACTCGTATGTGCAGGCAACTATTCCGTTGCTTTGGCACTCTAACGAATTCTTGACCTTCTCTTGGGGGAGGGAGCAGGTCTGGGGAGGGCCTAGGTCCGTCCCCGCCGGGCCCTAGGTCGAAATTCCGATGCCAGGAGCGTGGATTGGTTGAGAGCATGACACCCATGCTCGAAACCGCCGAAAGGACCCGTACGCCGCGCCGTGCCGCGCCGCCCACCTGGCTTGTGGTGGCGCTCACATGTGCCGGGCAGTTTCTCGTCGTGCTGGACGTGTCCGTCGTCAATGTGGCGCTGCCCTCGATGCGGACCGGGCTCGGGCTGAGCGAGCAGGGCCTGCAGTGGGTGGTGAACGCCTACACCATCGCCTTCGCCGGGTTCATGCTGCTCGGCGGGCGGGCCGGAGACCTCTACGGCCGCAAGCGGATGTTCCTCGTCGGGCTCGGTGTGTTCACCCTGGCCTCGGTGGCGGGCGGACTGGCGCAGGACGACTGGCAGTTGCTGGTCGCCCGGGCCGTACAGGGGCTGGGCGCGGCGGTGCTGGCGCCCTCGACGCTGACCATCCTCACGTCGTCGGTGCCGGAGGGCCCGGCGCGGGCCCGGGCCATAGGGACCTGGACGGCCGTCGGGGGCGCCGGCGGCGCGGCGGGCGGTCTGGCCGGCGGGCTCCTGGTGGAGGCGCTGAACTGGCGGTGGGTGCTGCTGATCAACGTGCCCGTGGGGGTCGTGGTGCTCTGCGCCGCCGCCTGGTTCCTCGTCGAGGGCCGGGCCGGGGACCGGCGGCGGCTCGACCTGCCGGGCGCGCTGCTCGTGACGACCGGGCTCGGCACGCTCGCCTACGGCATCTCCCAGACGGAGGCGGAGGGCTGGACGGCGGCGGCCACGCTGCTGCCGCTGCTCGCCGGGCTCGTGCTCATCGCCCTGTTCCTCGCGGTCGAGGCCCGCACCGCGAGCCCGTTGATGCCGCTCGGGCTGCTGCGCCTGCGCTCGGTGGCGTCGGCGAACGTCTCGATGTTCCTGTGCGGCTTCGCGATGTTCTGCATGTGGTTCTTCATGACCCTGTACGCCCAGAACGTCCTGGGCTACACGCCCCTGGAGGCCGGACTGGCCCTGGTCCCCAGCTCCCTGGCCGTCGTCCTCGGCTCCAAGCTCGCGCCCCGGCTGATGCGGGCGGCTGGGCCGCGCACGGTGGCGGTGCTGGGCACGCTGGTCGCCGTGGCCGGCTTCGCCTGGCAGTCCAGGATGACCGCCGAGGGCTCCTACGCGACGGAGATCCTCGTCCCCGGCGTCCTCATGATGCTCGGCGCGGGCCTCGCGTCGACCCCGCTCGCCGCCCTGGCCACCTCCGGAGCGGCCCCCGGCGAGGCCGGCCTGGTGTCCGGCCTCGTCAACACCTCCCGCACGATGGGGGGTTCACTGGGCCTGGCAGTCCTGTCGACCCTGGCTGCGGCGCGGACTGCGGGCAGCGTGACGCTGGAGGCACTGACCGAGGGATACGCGCTGGCGTTCCGGGTGGGGACCGGGGTGCTGGTCGCGGGGGTGCTGTTGATGTGGGTCTGGCTGCCGCGGGTGCCGCGGGAGCGGTAGGGCGGCCCGGGGTCTGCCGGGTGCACCACGGTCGCGGGGTTCACAGCCACCCTTGGCTGCGGGCCTCGCGCAGAGCCTCCATGCGGTTGCGGGTGCCCGTCTTGCCGATGGCGGAGGAGAGGTAGTTGCGGACGGTGGACTCCGAGAGATGGAGCCGGGCGGCGATGTCGGCGACGGTCGCCCCGTCCGCGGAGGCCTTGAGGGTGTCGCTCTCGCGGCTCGTCAGCGGGTTGGGGCCGGCGCTGAGCGCGGCGGTGGCGAGGGCCGGGTCCACGACGGTCTCACCGGCCAGGACCCGGCGGATGGCGACGGCCAGCTCCTCCACGGGGCCGTCCTTCACGAGGAAGCCGGTGGCCCCCGCCTCCATCGCGCGGCGCAGATAGCCGGGCCGGCCGAACGTGGTGAGGATCAGCACGCGGCAGTCCGGGACCCGGGTCCGCAGGTCGGCGGCGGCGTCCAGGCCGCTTCTGCCCGGGAGTTCGATGTCGAGGAGGGCGACGTCGGGGCGGTGGGCGAGCGCCGCGTCCAGGATCGCGTCACCGGCCGCCACCTGGGCGACGACCTCGATGTCGTCCTCCATGCCGAGCAGCAGCGCGAGCGCGCCGCGCATCATGCCCTGGTCCTCCGCGAGCAGCACACGGATGGGTCTGTCGGTCACGCGCCCAGGGTAGAGCGGGGGGTGTCGAGCGGCGAGGCCGGCGGCTCGGTGAGAGCCTCCACCGAAGCCGTCACCGAATGGTCGGCGTGCTCGCGTAGGCGGGTCACTGCGGCGTCGACTCCGCCGCCCTCCACGAGCTGCACGACCCGGTCGAGAGTCCGCCCGTGCGGTTCGTGGGTGGACAGGTGGAAGCCGGTCGCGTCGTACGCCAGGTGGGAGACCGGCCGCCGGCATCGCGCGATGGTCTGGCTCGGCGAAGTCCTGTCGGTGGCGCATACGCGGCAGGCAGCCCGTCCCCTCGCGGGCCGAGAAGGGAGATCGGCCGCTCCTCGCGGGGCTCGGGCTGCCGAGGGTGCACCGCAGCGGCTGGGCGTATGCCGCCTTACCCCAAGCTCAAGCCCCTGCTGCCTGCTGCCTGCCGCCTGCCGCCTGCCGGTGTACCGTCGCGTCGGTTCTGCCGCCGCCAGGGCACCGGCATCCGCCGTATCGGCATAGAGCGGGAGCGGCCTCAAGCCTCAGCTGCCTGCCGCCCGACGGCGAACCCTCACCCCCGTCCCGCCACGGCCAGGCCACTCGCATCCGCCGTATCGACATCGAGCGGTAGCTCCGCCGTCACCGCGAATCCGCCCCTCGCCCGCGGCCCGGCCGTCAGCGATCCGCCCGCCACCGCGAGCCGTTCCGTCAGCCCGGTCAATCCCGTGCCGCCGAGCCCCCCGGAGCCCCGGGGCCCGCGCATGGTTCCGAGTTCGCCAGTGGCACAGAAGTCACCCGCGCCGACGGCCCCGCCCGCACCGGCCCCGCCCTCGGCGACCGCCCTGCCCCTGCCTGCCACCACAATTCCCGCTCCACCCGCCGCACCCACCCCCACCCCGTCATCCGCCACAGTCACCCGCACCCGCTCCCTTTCCACCCCCGCCAGCGTGATCTCGCAACGCTCCGCCCCGCTGTGCCGTACGACGTTCGTGACCGCCTCTCGCACCACCCAGCCCAGCAGGACCTCCGTCTGAGGTCCGAGCGGGGGGCCGGTGCGAGTGACGGTGAGGGTGATGGCCGCTGCCGTCAGGACCGAGTGCGCGCGGCCGAGTTCCGTGTCGAGGCTGCCCTGGCGGTAGCCGGTCACGGCCTCGCGGATCTCTGTCAGGGCTTGGCGGCCCACGGCCTCGATGTCCGTGATCTGGGCCAGCGCGGCGTCCAGGTCGCGGGCGGCGAGGCGGCGGGCGGCCTCGGACTTGACGACGATCACCGACATCGTGTGCCCGAGCAGATCGTGCAGGTCACGGGAGAAACGGAGCCGTTCCTTCTCGACCGCCCGGCGGGCCAGCTCCTCGCGGGCGGCGCGCAGCTCCCGTACCGCCTCGGAGAGGCGGATGATCGCGGCCGTCACCATCGCCGAGATCCACGTGGCGTAGGCGATGTCGAGGCCGCCCCAGCCGTCGTGGAAGCAGGACACCGCACCCGCCAGCACCGCCACGGCCGTACCGGCGGGCCGCAGGTGCGACAGCCGCAGGGCCGCGCCCGTCGCGAGTCCGAGCAGGGGGAAGAACAGCAGCCAGGTGCCGCCGTAACCGACGCCGAGTGCGCACGTCACGGCCGCCAGTACGGCGAGCGCCACCCGCGTGGAAAGGGCCTCGCGCTTCTCCCGGTCGAACGCGCGGAACGCCACGTAGATGTACAGCGAGTTGAACGTGAACAGGCCCAGCCCGCCGATCCACGGGTCCGTCGTCCGGTCCTGGAAGAGGTTGGAGAACGCGCCCATCCCCATCAGCAGCCACGGCAGCAGCGTGAAACCGCTGGGCGGCGGGCCGGGGTTCTCGGGGAGCTCGCCCGACTTCCGGGCGGCCCGCCACTCGGCCTTGAGCCGCGTCTTGTTCGCCTTGTAGTACCGCTGGTGCTCCCTGGCCTGCCGGACGGCCGACCGTGTCGCCTCGACGTGGCATCTGACCTTGCCTGTCCAGGACATGTCCCCGCCTTCGATCGTGGTCATATCAGTGACGCTACGGATCCGGCGTGGTGGGCGGCAGATGCGGTTGTACGGAGTCCGGCAGGACAAATGTCACCGGTGCCAGCCCTCCCGGGTCAGTCCCTGAGGTCCGACGGATCTGACGTATCTGACACGACGTCAGGAGGCTTCACAAGTGTGCGGGCCTGGGCTATACAGAGGTCGCAGGACTGGAACGCGTTCCAGTTCGGTCCCAGACGGCCTCGGTGCGGCCGACGGTGCGGACGGCCGTGCCGAGGTCCCTTCCACTCCACGGCGATGCCGAGGTCATTCCCACGGCGATCAGGAGCCCCATGCCCATCGACGCAGCCAAGGCGCTCGCCGCCGAACCCCGGACCGGCGAGATCACCTGGGATCACAAGGACGTGCAGCTCTACCACCTCGGCATCGGCGCGGGCACCCCCGCCACCGACCCCGACGAGCTGCGCTACACCCTGGAGTCCCGGCTGCACGTCCTGCCGAGCTTCGCCACCGTCGCGGGCGCCGGAAAGCCCGGGGTGACAGGCGGGCTGTCCATGCCCGGCATCGAGGTCGACCTCGCCCGGGTCCTGCACGGCGGCCAGAGCCTCGTCCTGCACCGTCCCCTCCCGGCGGCGGGCACCGCCACCGCGGCCAACCGGATCGCCGCCGTGTACGACAAGGGCAAGGCGGCCGTCCTCGTACTGCGTACCGAAGTCGGCGACGCCGACGGCCCGTTGTGGACCAACGACGCCCAGATCTTCATCCGCGGCGAGGGCGGCTGGGGCGGCGACCGCGGCCCGTCCGCCCGGCTCGACCCGCCCGCCGGTGAGCCGGACCGGGTCGTCGAGCGACACATCCGTGAGGACCAGGCCCTCCTCTACCGCCTCTCCGGCGACTGGAACCCCCTGCACGCCGACCCCGAGTTCGCCAAGCTCGCCGGGTTCGAGCGGCCCATCCTGCACGGGCTGTGCACCTACGGCATCACGCTCAAGGCCGTCGTCGACGCGCTCCTCGGCGGGGACGTGACCCGGGTGCGCACCTATGCCACCCGGTTCGCCGGGGTCGTGTACCCGGGGGAGACGTTGCGGATCCGTATGTGGCACACGCCCGAGTCCACCAGGGTCGCCGTCAGCGCGGCGGACCGGGACGACGCGCCCGTCCTCGCCGACACCATCGTCGAACACACCTGAGTACAGAGTCGGACACACCTGAGTACAGAACTGATTCCGGAACGCCGTACGAGGGGAGCCGCACCATGCGCGCAGCCGTACTGCACGAGATCGGCCAGGACAAACTGGAGGTCCTCGACGACGTCGAGGCGGTGGGGTTCGGACCCGGCAAGGTGCGGATCAGGGTGCGCGCCACGGGGCTGTGCCACTCGGACCTGTCCGCGATGAGCGGGGTGCTGCCGCAGCCCGCGCCGTTCGTGCCCGGGCACGAGGGTGCGGGGGAGATCCTCGAAGTAGGCGAGGGCGTCGGCCACCTGAAGGCCGGTGACCGGGTCGTCGTGTGCTGGCTGCCCGCCTGCGGTGCCTGCCCCGCCTGCAA
Organism: Streptomyces sp. CA-179760; assembly: GCF_050937045.1. Taxonomy (NCBI): domain Bacteria; kingdom Bacillati; phylum Actinomycetota; class Actinomycetes; order Kitasatosporales; family Streptomycetaceae; genus Streptomyces; species Streptomyces sp. CA-179760. The sequence continues at coordinate 2,859,533 of NZ_JBNJLZ010000001.1, read as the reverse complement.
GCGCGGCCAGACCGAACTGTGCCTCGCCGGGTTCATGAACGCCGGCACGCCCAACTTCAAGCGCCCCGGCGGCGACCTCTTCGGTTTCGCCGGCACCGGCACCTTCACCGAGGAGGTCGTCGTCGACGCCGGCTGCGCGGTGCCGATACCCGACGACGTGCCCTTCGACATCGCCGCCCTCATCGGCTGCGGTGTGACGACCGGACTGGGTGCCGCGCTCAACACGGCGGACCTGGAGGCCGGTTCGTCGGTCGCGGTCATCGGGTGCGGTGGCGTCGGCGTCTCCGTGATCCAGGGGGCCCGGCTGCGGGGCGCCGCCGAGATCGTCGCCGTCGACCCCATCGCCTCCCGCCGCGAGAGCGCGATCGGGTTCGGCGCCACCCAGGCCGTCTCCCCGGACGAACTGCCCGACGCCAAACAGCGGGTCACCGCCGGCGAGGGCTTCGACTACGTCTTCGAGGTCGTAGGCAAGTCGGCCACGGCACGGACCGCGTACGACACCACCCGGCGCGGCGGCACCCTCGTCGTGGTCGGCGCGGGTGCCATGGACGACTTCCTCCAGCTCAACATGTTCGAGCTGTTCTTCGACGAGAAGCGCATACTGCCCTCCATGTACGGCGGCGGAGACGTCCTGCGCTCCTACGAACGCACCATCGCCCTGTGGCGCGCAGGCCGGGTCGACCTGGCGGGCCTGATCACCCACCGGGTGCCGTTCGCCGACGTCAACGAGGCCCTGGACCAGATGCGGACCGGTACCGCCCTGCGTACGTGCATCGAGATGTGAGGACGCCCACCATGCCGCTGTCACCGTCGATGCCGCTCCGGGGACTGTCCGCGATCGTCACGGGCGCGGGCCGCGGGCTCGGCCGGGCCGAGGCGCTGGAACTCGCCCGGCTCGGCGCTGCCGTGGTCGTCAACGACTACGGGCAGCCGGGCCGCGACGGCAGCGGCGAGGCGTCCGCCGGGCCCGCCGAGGAGGTCGCGGCCGAGATCCGGGCGGCGGGCGGGGCCGCCCTCGCGCACACCGGTGACGTCTCCGACTTCCGGCAGGCGGGCGAACTGGTCGAGGCGGCCGTCGCCGGGTTCGGCAGGCTCGACATCCTGGTCAACAACGCGGGCATCCTGCGCGACCGCATGGTGTTCTCGATGGCCGAGGAGGAGTGGGACGCCGTACTCCGGGTGCACCTCAAGGGGCACTTCAACACCACCCGGTTCGCCGCCGCCCACTGGCGGGAGCGGTCCAAGCGGGCCGGGGAGCCGGTGTTCGGGCGGATCGTGAACACCTCCTCGGAGGCGTTCCTCGCCGGTTCCGCCGGGCAGCCCAACTACGCGGCCGCCAAGGGCGGGATCGTCGGCCTCACCACCTCCACTGCCCTCGCCCTCGGCAAGTACGGCGTGACGGCCAACGCGATCTGCCCCCGCGCCCGCACCCGGATGACCGAGGACGTCTTCGCCGGCGTCGAGCAGTCCTCCGGAACCGGCCTCGACCCGCTCGCTCCCGAGCATGTCGCCCCGCTCGTCGGCTATCTGGCCTCGCCCGCGGCCGCCCATGTGAACGGGCAGCTCCTCGTGGTGCACGGCGGGATGGTCGCCGTCGTCGAACGGCCGCGGGTCGCCGCCAAGTTCGACAGCAAACAGGACACCTTCACGTACGACGAGCTGGAGGCCGTCCTCGGGCCGTACTACGCGGACCGGCCGGCGGGGGAGACCTTCGCGGCGGCCGAGGTGCTGGGACTGAAACGCGGCTGAGGAAAGCCGAACGGCCCCGCCCGTCATACGAGGGGCGGGGCCGTTCGCTGTCCGGTCACTGACGTTCCGTCAGGCCGCCGTCTCGGTCTGCTCGGTCTCCGCCACCGGCTTGCGGTGGCGGCCGCGCGGAGCCGTCTCGCCGTCGTGCGTGGAGACCTCACCACGGTGCCGGCCGTGGCCGGCGGAGGTCTCCTGGACGTCGTCAGCGTGCAACTGGTTCGTGCTGGCGTCGCTCATCGGATGGAATTCACCCCGTCAACATGATCTTTTTTACAGCCGGGTGAGTGTATCCGGCACCCCGCACCCGGGATCCAGGCGGCCACGCCGACCGGCACTAGTTCGTTACAAGCCGTCCCAATGGCGCTTGCTGCAGCGGCACCGGGCGAGGGGCGGAGGGTGCCGGGGGCGCCGGTTCCGGTGCCGTTGCCGCGCCTGGTTGTTGCCCTTGCCCTTGCCCTTGCCCTTGTCCTTGTTCTTGTTCTTGTCCCGGCCCCGGTTCAGGGGGATGCCCCGGCGCGGTGGCGGGGCAGGCCGTCCGCGCGTCCGCATCCTGCCCCGATTCCTCGCCCGGCTCCGGCACCGCCACCCCGGGCGGGCTCACCTGCGCCACGCCGCACGGCACGACCTCCGTCGCGTACGGCAGCCGCAGCACTCCCTCCGGTGTCCACAGGCCGGTGCCCGCCAACCACCCTTCGGGCGCCGGGAGATGATGCACCCGCCGCTCGGCCGGCCGCCACACGGCGACCCAGCTGCCCGCCGGCCCGTCCACGCGCAGCGCCACCGCGCAGCTCTCCGGTGTCAGCACCTGCCCCGGCTGGATCGCGAACGGCGTGACCGCGCAGTCCCGCAGCCGCAGGCACTCCGGGAAGCGCACCGGCAGTGTGCTGCCCAGGACACCCCAGCCCAACCGCTCCTGGCCCGGTGACGGCGCGTCCGAGCGGACGATCAGCAGTCCGCTGTCGTGGTCGGCGAGGAGCAGCCGGTCGTCGCTGCCGGCGGCGATCTGCAGCAGCGGCGACACCTCGCCGCCGCGCTCCAGGTCCACCACGACGGTCTTGGTGGGCCCGCCGGTCTCCCGGTCCAGGGCCAGCAGCCGCCCGGCCGGGTCCAGCCAGACCCCGCCCGAGCAGCGGCCGGGCAGCTCGGCCAGCTGCTGGGGCCCGAAGGAGCCGCCCGCCACCAGCCACACCGCCGTGGAACGCCGACCGACCGCCAGGGCATACGCCCGTTCGCCGCCGGGGGCGGGCGGCAGCAGCCGCAGCCGGGCGGCCGCGTCCGGGCACTCGATCGCGCCCAGGGGCAGCTCGCCGGTGCCGGGTCCGGTCGGGTACAGCAGGGAGAAGGCGTGCCGCCCGGCCACCAGACGGTGGATGAGGACCCGCCCGTCGGTCATCGGCTGCACCTCGGTGCCCGGCTCCTCCGGCTGGTTGCGGGGCAGTGGCACCGCGTACGGCTCGGGGCCGTCCAGGGTCCAGCGCTCCGGGAACCAGGAGTCGCCGGCCGACGCCAGGCGTGCGGCGTAGGCACCGTCCGCGGAGAGCGCGCAGCCCGCCGGCCTCGCCCCCTCCCCGTCCTCGTGTCCCGCCGAAGGCTCGATCGCACAGGCAGTCATCGTTCGGTCACCTCCAGTGACGAACGTAGTTTTCGTGCCACAGGTGGGGAATCCGGGCGCTCCGGCTTCACACATAAGGGTGTTCCAGGAACGATTCGCCTGTGGGAAACGGTGCATTTGTGCTCGGCGGGGCGACAGGCGGCCGAGGGGGCGGCGGCGTGGGCGATGGTGCGGGCGGCGGTGCGGGCGGTGGTGTGGGCGGCGGCGCGGGCGATGGCAATGACGCCGGCGCGGGCGATGGCAATGACGCCGGCGCCGGTGGTGGCGGTTCAACGCCACAGATCAGGCGGGTAGCCTTGCTCCCGTGCCCCGTCTGTCTGAAGTCATCGCCGCGCTCGAGAACCTCTGGCCCGCCGAGCGGGCCGAGTCCTGGGACGCGGTCGGCACCGTCGTGGGCGACCCGGACCAGGAGGTCACCCGTGTGCTGTTCGCCGTCGACCCGGTCCAGGAGATCGTCGACGAAGCGGTGAAGCTGGGCGCCGACCTGCTCGTCACCCACCACCCGCTCTATCTGCGCGGCACGACGACCGTCGCGGCGACCCACTTCAAGGGCCGTGTCGTCCACACCCTCATCAAGAACGACATCGCGCTGCACGTCGCCCACACCAACGCCGACACCGCCGACCCGGGTGTCTCCGACGCCCTCGCGGGCGCCCTGGACCTGCGCGTCACCGCACCGCTCGTCCCGGACCCCACCGACCCCGAGGGCCGCCGGGGCCTCGGCCGCGTCTGCGCGCTGGACCAACCGCTGACCGTCCGCGAGTTCGCCGCCCGCGCCGCCGAGCGGCTGCCCGCCACCGCGCAGGGCATCCGCGTCGCCGGTGACCCCGAGGCGGTCGTCCGTACGGTCGCCGTCAGCGGCGGCTCAGGCGACAGCCTCTTCGACCACGTACGCGCGGCGGGTGTCGACGCCTTCCTCACGGCGGACCTGCGCCACCACCCGGTCTCCGAGGCCCGCGCCCACAGCCCCCTCGCGCTGCTCGACGCGGCGCACTGGGCCACCGAATGGCCCTGGTGCGAGCTGGCCGCGAGCCAGCTCGACGAGATCTCCGACCGGCACGGATGGGACCTGCGCGTCCACGTCTCGAAGACGGTCACCGACCCCTGGACCGCGCACGCGGCCTCTACCACTTCTGACCCCCTGGGAGCCCCGAACTGAACGCCGAGCCCGCCGACCAGATCCGACTCCTCGACGTCCAGAACCTCGACGTCCGCCTCCAGCAGCTCGCGCACAAGCGGAAGTCGCTGCCCGAGCACGCCGAGATCGAGTCGCTCGCCAAGGACCACGTCCAGCTGCGCGACCTGCTCGTGGCCGCGCAGACCGAGGAGAGCGACACCGCCCGCGAGCAGACCAAGGCCGAGCAGGACGTGGACCAGGTGCGCCAGCGCGCCACCCGCGACCAGCAGCGCCTGGACTCCGGTGCCGTCACCTCCCCCAAGGACCTGGAGAACCTCCAGCGCGAGATCGCTTCCCTCGCCAAGCGGCAGGGCGATCTGGAGGACGTGGTGCTGGAGGTCATGGAGCGCATGGAGTCCGCGCAGGAGCGGGTGGCCGAGCTGACCGAGCGGGTCACCTCCGTCCAGTCGAAGATCGACGACACGACGGCACGTCGGGACGCGGCCATCGAGGAGCTCGACGGTGAGGCCGCCACGGTCTCCAAGGAGCGCGAGGTCATCGCCGGATCGGTGCCCGCCGATCTGCTCAAGCTCTACGAAAAGCTGCGCGAGCAGCAGGGCGGCGTCGGCGCGGCGAAGCTGTACGCGCGCAGCTGCCAGGGCTGCCGGCAGGAGCTCGCCATCACGGAGGTGGCCGAGATCCGCAAGGCGGCGCCCGACACGGTGATCCGCTGCGAGAACTGCCGGCGCATCCTGGTGCGCACGTCCGAGTCCGGTCTCTAGGTCGCTGGGAGCCCTTCCGGTGCGGGAGTTCATCGTCGAGGCCGACGGCGGGTCGCGGGGCAACCCGGGGCCCGCGGGCTACGGGGCCGTGGTGAGCGACGCGGCGACGGGGGAGACCCTGCGGGAGGCCGCCGAGTACATCGGCGTCGCCACGAACAACGTCGCCGAGTACCGCGGTCTCCTCGCCGGCCTGCGCGCCGCCCATGAACTGGACCCGGCGGCCACGGTCCACGTGCGGATGGATTCCAAGCTCGTCATCGAGCAGATGTCGGGCCGCTGGAAGATCAAGCACCCCGACATGAAGCCCCTGGCGGCTCAGGCGGCCCGGGTGTTCCCGCCGGGGCGGGTCACGTACGAGTGGATGCCGAGGGAGCGGAACAAACACGCGGACCGGCTGGCCAACGAGGCGATGGACGCGGGGGCCAGGGGGGAGCAGTGGTCGGAGTCCGCTTCGACGGCTGAGCTGGATGCTTCTGCCGTCGGTGGAACGACGGAGGCGGATGGCGGCGAAGCCGTGGTGGCCGGGGGTGATGCTCTCGACGCCAAGGCCGATGCCGTCGACGCCAAGGCCGATGCCGTTGCCGATGGGCCTGCGGTGAAGGCCGACGCCGGTACGGAGAGCGTCCGGGCTGCAGCCGACGCCGGCGCGGACGCCGGTGCGGAGCGCGCCCGCGCTGCAACCGACGCCGACGCCGATGCCGATGCCCGCTCGGCGAACGTGAAGGCCGACGCCGACGCCCGTGCCGCCAAGGCCGTTGCCGCGCCCGGCTGGGCGCCCGCCGACATGGGCGCCCCCGCCACCTTCGTCCTCCTGCGCCACGGCGAGACCCCTCTCACCCCCCAGAAGCGCTTCTCCGGCAGCGGCGGCACCGACCCCTCCCTCTCCGACGCCGGCCGGGAACAGGCCGAGCGGGCCGCCGCACTGCTGGCGAGGCGCGGCACCATCCAGGCCGTCGTGTCGTCGCCCCTCACCCGTACCCGGGAGACCGCAGGTATCGTCGCCGCCCGGCTCGGGCTGGACGTGAGTGTCGACGACGGGCTGCGCGAGACCGACTTCGGCGCCTGGGAGGGACTCACCTTCGCCGAGGTGCGCGAGCGCCACCCCGACGACCTGAACGCCTGGCTGGCCTCCCCGGACGCCGAACCCACCGGCGGCGGCGAGAGCTTCGCGGCGACGGGCACCAGGATCGCCGCCACCCGCGACAGACTGGTCGCGGCGTACGCGGGCCGCACGGTCCTGCTCGTCACCCACGTGACCCCGATCAAGACGCTCGTCCGCCTCGCCCTGGGCGCCCCGCCGGAGTCACTGTTCCGCATGGAACTCTCGGCCGCGTCCCTGTCGGTGGTCGCGTACTACGCCGACGGCAACGCCAGCGTCCGCCTCCTCAACGACACGTCCCACCTGCGCTGAGCCCCGCCGCCGCACGGGCCAGCTCCTCGACGCGCCCCCAGTCGCGCGCCGCGACGGCGTCCTGCGGGAGCATCCAACTCCCGCCCACGCAGCCGACATTGGGCAGCGCGAGATAGTCCGGCGCGGAGGCCGGGCCGATCCCGCCCGTAGGGCAGAAGCGGGCCTGCGGCAGCGGCCCGGCGAGCGACTTCAGATACGCCGTACCGCCCGCGGCCTCGGCCGGGAAGAACTTCATCTCCCGCACTCCGCGCTCCAGCAGCGCCACGACCTCCGACGTGGTCGACACTCCCGGCAGGAACGGCACCCCGGACGCCCGCATCGCGTCCAGCAGCAGGTCCGTCCAGCCGGGACTGACCAGGAACCGCGCGTCCGCCGCCACCGACTCCGTGACCTGCCCGGGGCTGATCACCGTCCCGGCACCGACCAGCGCCTCCGGAACCTGCCCCGCGATCTCCCGGATCGCCTCCAGAGCCGCGGGCGTCCGCAGCGTCACCTCGATCGCGGGCAGCCCACCGGCCACCAGCGCCCGCGCCAGCGGTACGGCGTCGCTCGCGTCCTCGATGACGACGACGGGGATGACGGGCGCGAGATCCAGCACGGAGGCGGGCAGGGAAGAGACCATGGCGGTATCCTGCCGCCCCCGCGACAGCATGCGCAAAGCTCATTGCGCATGCTGCAACAAGCGATGTCGGGGGGAGGGAGGGGAGGTCAGTGCACCTCGTCCACCAGCACATCCAGCGCCCACGCCTGCCCCGCCTTGGCCGGCGCCTCGGCCTCGACGACGTACCCGAGCTCCCGCAACGCCGTGACCAGCTCGGCCGGGCCCTTCGGATCGACGCCGGCGGTGAGCAGACCGCGCACGATCCGCCCCTTGGTCGCCTTGTTGAAGTGGCTGACCACCTTCCGCGTCGGTGCGTGCAGCACCCGCACGGACGCCGTCCGCCCGGCGATCTCGCCCTTCGGCTTCCAGGCGGCGGCGTACGCGGCCGACCGCAGATCCAGCACCAGCCCGTCCCCGGCCACCTCGGGAAGCACCGACGCCATCGCCGTACGCCAGTGCGCGCCCAGCGCCCCGAGCCCCGGCAGCCTCACCCCCATCGAGCACCGGTACGACGGAATGCGGTCCGTCACCCGCACGGCACCCCACAACCCCGAGAACACCAGCAGCGAGCGCGCCGCCCGCCGCTTGGCGGCGGCGTCCAGGGACGCCAGGCCGAGGGCGTCGTAGAGCACGCCGGTGTAGATCTCCCCGGCCGGCCGCGCCCCCGCGGTCCGCAGCTCCGCGTTCTTCGCGACCTCACCCCGCAGCCCCTCGCTGAGCCCGAGCACCTCGCGCGCCTTCTCCTCGTCGCCTGCGCACAGCTCGACCAGCTCGGTGAGGACGGCCTCCCGGGCGTCGGCCAGCCCCGGCAGCGACAGCGACTCCGGCTTCAGCGGGGCACCGCGGCCGGAGGAGGCCTTGCCTTCGGACGGCGGCAGCAGGACAAGCACGCGTACTCCTTCGATCGAACTCCGCCGACAGCGTACGGGGGCCCGCGGCGCCCTCAGACCCGCGCCCGGCCGAGGGCGCGGACGAGCCCGTCGGCATCGTCGGCGTGAAACCGGACCACCCGCACCGGGCGCCGACGCCCGAAGAAGGTGAGATGAGTGACCGGTTCCGTCAGTTCGACCGTGACAGTGGTCTGGGACCCCACCTCCACATTGAGCTCCCCGTCGGCAGGCTCATGCGTCATCCGCAGCTCGCGCCGCACCGAGGCGATCCGCTCCAGCGGCACCCGCAGATCGACATGGACGTACCGCCGGATCCGCAGTTCACCCCCGACCGGATCCAGTACGTGCGGACGTACGACGGACGAGGCGTGCAGCCCGACGAGGAAGACGAGGCTGTACACGTCCACGAAGAGGAAGACGGCGTGCACGGTCGGCCAGTCCCGCAGCAGCACGGACATAGCCACGGTCTCGACGACACACACGAAGCCGAACCCGAACATCATCGCGCCCTGCCCGCGCGCGTACCCGAACCCCTGACCACCACCCCCGACCCCCTGCGTACGCCGAGCCACCCACAGCAAGAGACTCACGAGCACCCGCACCTCGTGCCGGACCAGCAGCCGCGCGATCCTCATCGCCGCTCCTCGGTGGATCGTCGCTCCTCGGTGAGCAGGTGCAGCGTCCGGCGGATCGCCTCCGCCTGGGCCGGTGCCAGGTCGTCGTAGAAGGCGCGCATGACACCGTCGTCTTGGTCGAGATCCCCGACCTCCGGGAACAGCCCCGGGGAATGCAGTCGGCCAGGGCCCGGGCGGCCCCGTCGACCCGCGGATCGTCCGGCTCCGCCCCGGCGAGCGCGTCGAGCAGCGCGTACGCCTCATGGGCCCGCGCCACGGCCTCGGGATTCCCCAGGGCCTCACCCAACGACGACACGAGCTGCTCCCGTGCCTCGTCCGGCATGGCCGTCTCCAGGAAGGCCATGATCTCGCGGTCCTTGGCGGCCATGGGAGAGTCCGACAGCTGTTCCGACCCGGCGAACAACGCGGCCAGCTCCGGCGACACCGGCCCCTCCGCCGGCAGCCCGCCCTCCGCCTCCAACAGGATCCGCAACCGCCCCCGCCGCTCCCGGATCGCCTCCTCCTGCCGCGCCAGATCCTCGTCCAACTCGGTCAGCACCTCGACCAGGTCCTTCCCGGCCTCGTCCGCCAGCACATCCCGCACCTCGGCCAGCCCCAGCCCCAACTCCGTCAGCCGCCGGATCCGCGCCAGCACGACAGCGTGCCGCAGCCCGTACGCCCGGTACCCGTTCGCCAGCCGCTCCGGTTCGGGCAACAGGCCCAGCTGGTGGTAATGCCGCACAGCCCGCGTGGTGACGCCGACGGCGCCGGCGAGTTCTCCGATTCGCATGGGACCAGTGAAGACGTTGACGTTGCGGCAGGGTCAAGGAGCGGGGGCGACTTCTGACGGTGGCCGTGATCGTGTGCCACGATCGAGGGAACGGTTCCCGACATCACGGACAGGTGATCTTCCGATGTCCCAGTCTGGCGAGCGACAGAAGGAGGGGCGTGACATGACTGCCATGGCCCACGAGCCGCTCACGCAGGAAGAGGTCCTGCTGGAGGGCTTTCTCGCCCTGGACACCCCGGAGGGTTTCCGGGCCGAGTTGATCGAGGGGGAGATCGTTGTGACGCCGCCGCCGGACGGGGATCACGAGAAGTACATCAGCAGGATCGCGAGGCAAGTGATCAAGCAGTCCCGGATCGACATGGACCTCTCCGGGAACAAGGGGTTGAAGATGCGGAGCGGGGTTGCCTGCCCCAAGAATCACCTGGTGCCGGACGTCACCTTCGGCCCCATCGAACTCGACCTGTTCGGCGGAGCCGACTCCTGGATGGCCTGCGAAGGCGTTGCCATGGTGCTGGAGGTGACATCGACGAAGCCGAAGGCAGACCGCGAGGCCAAGCGCCGCTGCTACGCCCGGGCCGGCATCCCTCTCTACCTGCTCGTCGACAGGGACAACGCCCAGGTCACCCTGTTCAGCGAACCGAAGCAGGACGACTACCGCGAGTACTGCGCCCGCCCCTTCGGCAAGCCGGTCACTCTCCCCGAGCCGTTCGCCTTCGATCTGGACACCACGGACCTTCTCTGATCCCCTGTGGGCGGGGGAGGGGGTGCGAGGTGAGCACGCAAGCGCAGGTGAGAGAACAGGCCCGCTGGACGAGGGCACGGCTGGGCCGTGCCGGCCCGCCCCTCGACCTCCTCACCGCCCACTTCGACCAACATGTCTACGCGCCCCACGCGCACACCGAGTTCACCATCGGCGTCACGGTCGGCGGCTCGGAGGTCATCGCGTACCGGGGCGGGCGGATCCACTCCTACCCCGGCTCGATCGTCGTCCTGGAGCCGGGCGAGATGCACACCGGAGGCCCGGCCGCCTCCGACGGCTACGCCTACCAGGCCCTCTACGCCGAGCCGTCCCTCCTCACCGACGGCACCCTCGGCGGACTCCCGCACTTCCGGAACCCCGTCCTCCACGACCCGGACCTGGCCACCGCCCTGCGCGCCGCCCACACGGACATCAGCACCTGCCCCGACCCGCTGGAGGCCGAGTCCCGCCTGCCCTGGCTCCTTACGGCCCTGGCCCGCCGCCACTCCACGGCCCGCGCGAGCGAGGACACGGTGCCCGGCGCCGACCACATCGCCAGGTCCGTACGCGACCGCCTCGCCGACGAACTTCTGGACCCGCCCTCCCTGGCCGCCCTCGCCACCGACCTCGGCCTCTCCCGCTACCAGCTCCTGCGCGCCTTCCGCACGACGACGGGCATACCCCCGTACGCCTGGCTCGCCCAGCACCGCGTCGCCAGGGCCCGCGGACTCCTGGAGTCCGGCCTGCGCCCCGCCGAGGTCGCCGGCCTCGTCGGCTTCGCCGACCAGGCACACCTCACCCGCTGGTTCCGCCGGGTCCTGGGCGTGACCCCGGCGGCGTACCGCAACAGCGTTCAAGACACGGCGGGGTGAGACGGCCGACACTCGCCGCATGACTGCACGCGGCTGGTTCCTGTTCTCCCTGATGGGAGTGATCTGGGGCGTCCCCTACCTGATGATCAAGGTGGCGGTGGACGCCCTGTCCCCGTCCATGGTGGTGTTCACGCGCTGCGCGCTGGGCGCCGCGCTCCTGCTCCCCTTCGCGATACGCCAGGGCGGCCTGCCCGCCACCGTGCGCGCCCACTGGCGCCCCATGCTGGCCTTCGCGTGCATCGAGATCATCGGCCCGTGGTGGACCCTGACCGATGCCGAACGCCACCTCTCCAGCTCCACGGCGGGCCTGCTCATCGCCGGTGTCCCGATCGTGGGCCTGGCCCTGGCCCGCTTCTTCGGCGAGACGGAGAGGCTGGGGGCGAGGCGGGTGACCGGACTCGGCCTGGGCCTGGCCGGCGTAGGAGTCCTCACGGTCCCGCACCTGACAGGCGGCGACGCGAAGTCGCTGGCCGAGGTACTGGTGACGGTGGTGGGCTACGCGACGGCGCCCCTGATAGCGGCCCGCCACCTGAAGAACGTCCCGACCCTCCAGCTCATCGCCCCCTGCCTGGCCCTGGCCGCGCTGGTCTACGCCCCGGCGGCGGCGATGACCTGGCCGTCAGCCATGCCCTCCCCCTCGGTTCTGGCGGCGCTGGCGGCCCTGGGCGTCGTCTGCACGGCGATCGCCTTCGTGGCCTTCCTGGAGCTGATCAAGGAGGCGGGCCCGACCAGGGCGACGGTCTTCACGTACGTCAATCCGGCGGTCGCGGTGGCGGCGGGCGCGATCTTCCTGGACGAGCAGCTGACGGCGGGCATCGTGGCGGCGTTCACGCTGATCCTCGCGGGCTCCGTCCTCGCGACCGCCGCCGGTCCGCGCCCCCGCTCACGCCCGGTACCATGGTCGACACGGCAGACGAGCCGGGCGGACGGCCGCGTGGAGTCCCCCTGACGGGGAACTTCCCGAGGAACGTCCGGGCTCCACAGGGCAGGGTGGTGGCTAACGGCCACCCGGGGTGACCCGCGGGACAGTGCCACAGAAAACAGACCGCCCAGCACCTCGGTGCTGGGTAAGGGTGAAACGGTGGTGTAAGAGACCACCAGTGCCCAGGGTGACCTGGGCAGCTTGGTAAACCCCACCCGGAGCAAGGTCAAGAGGAAACACTCCGGTGTTTCTGCGCGGATGATCGAGGGCTGCCCGCCCGAGTCCGTGGGTAGACCGCACGAGGCCGGTGGCAACGCCGGCCCTAGATGGATGGCCGTCGCCCCGGCTCCCGCGAGGGAACCGGGGAACAGAACCCGGCGTACAGCCCGACTCGTCTGCCTGCAAGTTCAGTGAGATGCCCTTGGTCGCGTGGATGTCTATCCCGCCATCAAGAAGTGCCCGGACTTCGCGCGAGAACCCCTGCGTTGCAGCTCCTGTAGGCGATCCGCTATGCGCTCCGGTATTGGGGCGTCGTTCAGAAGACGGAATCGCGTCATGTTGAGCGAGGTTGCTTGTCCCTCGACCCGTGCCGATTCCCCCTCGCCGTTGCTGACGAAGGCATGAGTCACCCACGCGCTATGGGCAGCGGACGCGAGCTGGACTCTGCCCATCCCCTGGCCAAAACCGGTCTAGAACAATCGGATCGGGTGCATATGCTGACGCGGGGCTGGGGCACGTTGTACGTCGCTTCGATAGTCTGAACAGTTCTGTCGAGAGCGGTCGTGGGGGTACGGATGGGCAAGGGCGCGCAGAGCATGCCTCTTGAGGTGCAGCACATCAAGGGGGCGCTGCTGCGGGAGTTCCAGGACCGGATCTCCATGGACGACTTCGAGAAAAAGGACCCCACGGAGCGTGAGACGGCCTTGTTGTCGCGGGCCGTGTCCGCGAAGGCCGCCCGCATCCTCGCGGACTGCACCTCGGACGAGGCAGCGGCGTGGGTGATCGACGGCCGGGACGATTTCGGCATCGACTGCGTCGCGTTCTCCGCCTCGGGATCCGAACTCTGGCTGATCCAGGCCAAGTGGAAGGACAAGGGGACGGCCGGCTTCGACACCGAGGCGGCACTCAAGCTGGTACACGGACTGAAGAAGCTCGACAACCGCGACCTCGACCACTTCAACGAGCGGCTGCAACTGCTCGCGGACCGTGTACACGGCGTCCTCCGGCTCCCCACCTGCAAGGTGAACCTCGTCATCGCGCTCATGGGGGACGGCCGTCTCTCCGTGGAGACCCGCAACATCCTGGACGAGGCGGCCAACGAGTTCGGCGGACGCGGCCGGAGCGTGGAGTACCGGGTCCTGGACCAGAGGGACTTCCACCGGGCGATTCAGGAGGACCTGGAGCCGCAGCCGATCACTCTCAAGGCGACCATGGACCGGGAGTGGTACAGCCGCGAGACCCCGTACAAGGCGGTGATCGGCGAGGTCAGCGCTGACCAGCTGGCCCGTTGGTACGGCGGCCGGAGCGATGGCGAGGATCAGGACAAGGGACACGGTGAGCGTCTCTACGACCGCAACGTCCGCAAGTCGCTGGGGCTTACCGGGGTCAACCAGACCATGGTGGAGTCGATGCTGGGGGACCCGGAAGGGTTCCTCTACCGCCACAACGGCATCACGGTGCAGTGCGACAGGGTCGAGCAGGAGTACCACGCCAAGAGAGCGGTCGGCCAGCCCACCACCCTCACCCTGCACAACGCCAGCGTGGTCAACGGCGCCCAGACGGTGTCCTCGGCCTTCAGGGCGTACGAGAGGGACCCCGAGGCCGTCGCGGAGGCGTACGTCCTGGTACGGATCATCTGCCTGGAGGGGGCACCGGAGGGCTTCGGGCGATCCATCACCAAGGCCACCAACACGCAGAACCACATGGAGCGCCGGGACTTCATCGCCATCGACACCGTCCAGAGCGAGATTCAGAAGGACTTCAGCCTCTCGCTGGACAAGGAGTACGTCTTCCGGCGCGGCGAGCTGGACCCGGCGCCCGAGTCCGGCTGCTCGGTGACGGAGGCGGCGACGGCCCTGGCCTGCATGCACCGGGACTCGTCGCTCGCGGTGCGGGTCAAGGGCTCCACGAACGCGCTGTGGGAAGAGGGCCGGGGAGGCGCGTACACCCTGCTGTTCGGTCAGCAGCCGTCCGCCCAGCAGATCTGGCGAGCGGTGCAGGTCTTCCGGCTGGTGCGGGACCAACTGACGGAACTACGGGCGAAGTTCACCGGGCGACGGGCCGCCGTACTGGACAGCGGGGCCCTGCTGGTCGTCCACCTCGTGTTCCAGCGCATCGGCAGGGACAAGTTCGATGACCCGGACGACGAGTGGGCGACGGTGCTCGACGAGGTGGCTGGTCAGGTAAGCGCCGTACTCCTCTGCCTCATCACCATGGTCGACACCCTTTTCACCAGCAAGAGTTACGTCACCAGCACCTTCGCCAACGATGAGCGCTGCGCTCGGCTGGTCTCCGCGGTCCTCGGGGTACTGGAACGCGGCACCGGTCCGGACTCCCCGATGAACCTCAAGGCCCTCATGGAGGGGACGGGGCCGAAGCGGCAGCGGCGCCCCCAGACGGTTCGCCTGCTCGTCGACCATGACGCCATCAACGACGGTACACCTCTCGTCTACGCTCCCAGCACCGTGGAGGAACTGGCCATCGGCGCCTGGCTCGACGAGGACCCCCGCCGTCGCAGGGCGACGTGGGTGAACGACCGAAGGACCCCCATCCTCTGGGAGGCCGACGGCAAGCGGTACTCGCCGACGGGACTGGTCTCCCAGATGTGGAACGCGGCCGACTGGAAGGAACAGTGGAGCGCGGTCCAGGGCCCCAAGCAGTGGAGGGTGCCGGGCGACGGGACGTTGGTGGAGATCGCCGAGCGGCTCTGGCGGGAGATCGCGGACGCGGAGGAGCCGGGGGAGGAGAGCCCGGCGTAACGACCGGGACGGCCTGCCCGCCGTCGAGCGGCGGGCAGAACACTTCCGCCTGCCGTCTCCGCGGGCCGCCTGCCGTCTGCCACCTCCGGTGGCCCGGTGTGCCGCACTCCGTGCTGGTGTCCGAGGGCGCCGGAGCGGTGCCGCCGAACACGGTGAGTTCGGCACTCGGCTCAGTGGGCGGCTGTGGGCGGGGCGAGAGGAGCGATCTCCCTGTCGAAGAAGTTGTGGAAGTCTTCCCCGCGCCCGTACAGCGCGTCGAATCCGGCCGACGTTTCCCGGATCAGTGCGCGGTCGGCGAAGCGGTTGGCCCCCGCCGCGTTTCCGTCGTCGTCGTAGCACACCTCGTACATGACGACGTCTCCGAGGATCACCACCTCCGGAACAGGACGCTCCTTCTCGATGTCCGAGATCTCGCGGGCATCGAGCACTCGGATGTTGTCGCCCAGCTCCACGCGCAGGCGTAGAACGAACATCTCCCATTGGACATAGGGGGTGACAGGAAATTCCACCACGCGAAGGCGGCGCTCCAGGATATTCAGCTGTGCCGCCTCGTGAAACTGGCGTGCGTAGGTCTCGCGCTTCTCCTCGATGAGGGACAGCGCTCTTTCCCATTCTCCGGCGGCGAAGGCCTCCCAGCTGGCAAACCCTCGTTCCTTGAAGTTCTGGCCCCGTTCGAGCTTGTTCTGGAAGCGAATGCCGCTACTGCGGCTTCGATGGAAATCCGAGTGGTATGTGGGGCGGTCCATGCGTTCGGAAGGACTGCTTGGGAAGGAATCAAACACTGGGAATATCCGGTTTCGCCGCGACCAACATGTTCCTTGGGATGACAACGAGTCGTTCGTCGGACCCTATCGAGACGCCCGGCGGCAACTTACCGCTGAGTGACTCCGTGAGGTCCCGGCCGATGACGGCGATGTCTCCGTTCGCAAGCTCCCAGATGTCGGGGCAGTCAGGGTTGTCGGTGGTGTTTCCCAGTTCCTGTGGTGACTTTCCCAGGCGTCGCTTGAATGTTGTGGCCGGATCGGCTTCCCAAGGCCTACGCATGGCCATCGCCCCCTCGATTAGGCCAAAGTCTCCCCAAGTTAGCACTCGGCCAATCGGCTTGACCATGCCAAAACCGGCCTGGCCGATGATCCCACGCTGTTCCATCCGGCTCGGGAGTGCGACGATGAGTGGTCACGAATCGGCAAGCTATCAAATCCCGGCAGATGCCGAGAATCCTACCTATTTGGCATATGGTCGTAAGATTCATAATCCTTGCTCAGGGGGGAACTGCGGACCCGGAGACAGCTTTACTCGCACAGAGCGCGGGAGTCACGCTGGTCACCTTGATGACAACCGACGTCTGGCATCGCACCCGGGAAGGAATCACGCAACTATGGCGTCGGACGCAGCCGCACCGTGCCGAGGCCGTCGTCGCGGAGTTGGAAGCCACCCGCGAAGACGCCTTGGCGGCCGGTGAGGCCGACGACCGGGAGACACTCGGCGAACTGCACCTGGAGTGGCAGGGACGACTCCGGCGGCTGCTCGCGGCCCACCCAGGCGCCGCTGAGGAACTGCGCCTGCTCCTCCACGAACTTGAGCCGAGGGACGCGACCGGCTCCGTGATCACCCAGCACGCCAGCGCGTCCGGCCAGGCCCGGATCTACCAGGCCGGACGAGACCAGCACAACGCGCAGCCATGACAGGGGCGATGGACGGACACGCCGAGGATCGTGGCCGTGTCTACCAGGCGTCGGGCGACCAGCACATCAGCGAACACCACCACTACGCCGATGAAGCGGCCACGCCAGGGGGCCCCGACTCGGTTCGCCGCCCGGCAGTCGGTCGGCCCCCGGTCCTTCTGCGCGACCGCGTCGAAGTGCTGGAACGTCTGAAAGCGGGTGTACGCGCGGGACGCGGTGGTGAAGCCTATGTGCTGTACGGCATGGGGGGCTGCGGCAAGACCGCGGTCGCCTACACGTTCTTCCAGGCGGTCGTCCACGAGTGCGGCAGGGTCGGCCTGTGGGTCAGCGCATCCGACCGCGCGAGTCTGCGCGCCGGCATGCTCGCGGTCGCGGCCGACCGAGGCGCCCGCGACGGCGAACTGCTGGCCGCCCGCAACGGCCTGCGCGCCGCCTCCGATCTCGTCTGGCACTACCTCGACCGCTCCGCCGAGCCCTGGCTGCTGGTGCTCGACAACGCCGACCAGCCCGAGATCTTCCGTGACGGCAGCTGGCTGCGCACCAGTCCCGGAGGCATGGTCGTGGTGACCACACGCCGTTTGGCCGCCCGTTGGTGGCCCGGGGCGGAGTTGCAGCACATCGGCGTACTGCCTGGTGAGGACGCCGCGCGCGTACTGCGCGACCTCGCCCCGCACAGCGGTACCCAGGAGGAGGCGGAGCGGATAGCGGAACGACTCGGCAGGCTGCCACTCGCCCTCACCCTGGCGGGCGGCTTCCTCTCCCAACAAGTGCTCGATCCCTGGACCCTGGAGGCCTACGGTCGCCGTCTCGACGAGGACGAGAGGGTACGAGTCGGGCTCATCGACCAAGGAGCCGATGCCTTGTCCCCACAGGACCCCCGGCACATGGTGGGGCTGACGTGGCAACTGACACTCGACGCGTTCGAGGCACGAGGGCTGCCCGAGGCGACCGCGCTGCTGAGACTGCTGGCCCGTTTCGCGCCCGAACCGTTGCCGCTGGTTCTGCTCAACCGACCCGAGATCGACGCCGCGCTGCCTCGCGCTCGCTGCGAGGCAGCGCTGAGAGCACTGCTCGACCAGTCGCTGACCGAGTTGGTCGACGTCGGTGCGCGATGCGCACAGAGCCACGGGGTGCTGCTCGACAGCGTGGCGGCGGCGACTCCGGCCGCATCGGTCCCGGTACTCGACACCACGGCCGTCCGCCTGCTCGACGCCGCCTTTCCCGCGCTCCCCGACGCGGGCCCGCACGATCCGCTGCTCCGGCTGCTCGTTCCCCATGCCCTCGCTCTGCTACGACGCGTCGACGGCCCCCCGACCTCGGCGGACGCGCTGGCCGTGGCTACCCGGCTGGCCGTCGCCCTGCACCGCACCGGAGACTACGTCTCTGCCTGGGAGACCGCCCGAGCCGCAGCGGACACCGGTGAGCGGCAACTCGGCGCGGAGCACCGGTCCGTACTGGCCGCCCGTTCCAGGGCAGGCCGCGCGCTCTTCCGCATGGGCAGATACGCCGAGGCCGAGGCGTTGCTTGAGCGCGTCCGAGCGGCTCAGAACCGTCTGTTCGGGACTGACGATCCCGACACTATGGACAGCGCTCATGGTCTTCAGCTCGTGCTGGGGAATCTCGGCAGACGGGACGAAGCACTCGCGCTCCTCCGGTCCGTGGTCGCCGGCCGAGGCAGGGCGCTGGGCCCCGCGCACCCTTTGACCCTGCGCTCCCGCTCCAGCCTGCTGGTCCTGCTGTCCGCCTCCGAGGCCGTCACCGAACAAGACGGCGCACTGCTTAACCTGCCCTCGGAATGCGACCGCCTTCTCGGCCCGGATCACACGGTGACCCTGGGCGCCCATCACAACCGCGCCTGGGCGCTGTACCTGTTGGGCCGTTTCGACGAGGCCGACCAGGAGATACGGCAGGTCACCGAGGCCTACTGCCGGCGCTTCGGCCCCGACTACCCGACCGCGGTCTCGGCCCAGCAACTCCTCTCCCGCACCCGGGCCGCGCTCGGCCATGTGGAGGCGAGGGCAGAGCTGATGACGGATGTCGTGGCCCGACGGGAACACAGCCTGGGGCCCGACCACCCGTTCACGGTTGCCGGCCGGAAACTGCTGAACGCGTTCACGTCGGGGCGGTGGCGCCCGCCTGGTGTGGAGGGGTGACGGGCATATGTACGGCTGTCGGGGCCGACCTCGGCGCGTTGGCGGGCCGTTCTCAGCGGAGGTGGTCGACGAAGGCGACCCAGGCGCGCGGGGAGAAGGCGAGTGCAGGGCCGCTGGGGCGCTTGCTGTCGCGGACGGGGACGAGGGCGGGGAGGTTGTCGGCGACCTCGACGCAATTGCCTTGCCCGCCGCTGTAGCTGCTGGCACGCCACGCCGCTCCCGGGAGTGCGGGACGTATGTCGTGGTCCTGGCTCATGCTCGGTACTCCTTGGCGGTGCGGCGGATCAGCCTGAGCGATTCCGTCGGTGGCAGCGCGGTGGTGCGGGCATCGTCGAAGAGGGCGCGGTAGTACGCGACCTCCGGCTCACGCTCCATCCAGATGTTGCCGGTCGGGGTCTCCGTCAGTACGAGGTCGAGCGATGTCACCTGGGGAAAGCTCAGCAGCAGGTACGGGCCGAACATACCTGAGTGGGCACCTCGTGAGAACGGCAATACCTGGACGGTGATGTTGGGGAGCTCGGCCATCGTGGCAAGGTGCTCCAGTTGCGCTCCCATCACCGCGGGACCTCCCACGTGCTGTCGGAGGACTCCTTCCGCCAGTACCGCCCAGAGCGACATGGGGTCCTCGTCGGTGAGGCGTTGCTGTCGAGCGAGCCGCACCTGGACGAACTGGTCGATCTCCTCCGGCGTCGTCCAGGCCCTTGAAGCGACTGTCACGGCACGGCCGTACTCAGAGGTTTGGAGGAGGCCCGGGACGAGCTGCACCTCGTAAGTCCGGACGGTGTCGCAGATGGCCTCCAGCTCGATCTGATCGCGGTACGAGTCGCCCAGGACGGAGCCGTACCGGTGCCACCATCCGTCGCGACGGCGCCGGTTGGCTCGCAGAGCCATGGCTGCGAGGCGGTTGCGTGTCTCCGGGGCCTCGACCCGGTAGGCGTGCATGAGCGCGTTCAGATCAGGGGTGCGGACGGGTACGTGCCCGTTCTCCATCCGGCTGATCTTCCCCTTGGTGCAGTCGAGCAACTCGGCGGCTTCAGCCATGGAGACACCCGCAGCCTCACGGAACTTGCGGAGTTCGTCGCCAAGTTGACGCCCGAGCACGGTGGACGGTTTGACAGTAGGCATGTCCGACTCCTACCAGAGGCTGGCGGTTTAGAGCTTGGCACTTACCCGAAGGAGTGAAACAAGCCTAATAGGCTCCATGCAATATTGCGCCGATCCATATGCTGCGGAGCACTGCTGATGCTCGCTACTCGACTGGCGCGGCAGCGCGGCAACTCGATCACTGGCTACCGACCCTCAGGGGACGTCATGGCACGGAACTCCACCTTGAACGAAGTCACCTTCCGCCTGCCCCGGTCCCGTCAGAGCGTGCCGAGGTCCCGGGCCGCCTTACACGCCGTACTCGGCGGCTGGGGCGTTAGCCAAGACGTCCTGGAGCCCGCGGAGTTGGTGCTCTCCGAGCTCGTGACCAACGCGCTGCGCGTGCCCGTGCCGCGCGACCGGCAGGTGGGCGTACGGATCGCGCGATCGCTGGAAGACGGGATGTTGCGGCTGGAGGTCAGCGACGCGGGCGCGGGCAAACCGGAAGTTCGGCTCCCCTGTGACGAGGAGACCGGCGGGCGCGGGCTGCTGCTCGTGGAGGCGATGGCTCACCGCTGGGGCGTGGAGGAGCGCGTTGGTGGGGTCGGGAAGACGGTGTGGGCCGAGCTGAAGGCACAGGACATCATGGCTGGGCCGGTCGGGAGCGTGGTGGTCGTAAGCGGATCCCTGGCCCGAGGTGGACATATGAGTGCGCGGCACGCCGAGACACCGGACCCAGGACTGCGGCACCTCAGGACTGTGGCCGACATCCGTGCCGCGCTGCGGGACGGGCAGGGCTTCCCGGGCGACGCCGAGAGCTTTGAGGCCGACCTCGATCGCGCCCTGGACCCTGCCACGGCCCCCGACCTTCACCAGGTCGCCGACGTCATCAAGCCGTATGCGGCCAGCATCCGCGCCTTCAGCGAACCCGGCTTCGACGATGTGGTGCAGGAAGGGCTCGACCTCATCGCCGAGATCAAGAAGGCGACCAGGAGTGAGCCGTGCCAGCCTGTTCTCCCTCTCCGCCCAGCAGTGAGATCCACGTCGCGTGATTGTTGAGACGCTCCCGGCAGGAGATCCAGCCAGGCAAGGAGAGCGGTGGCACCTTGGGCACCCCGGCTCATCACCCCATTCCCGTCCGCGTGGGCACCTGCGCGAGGCCGCGGAGAGCGTCGAGCAGGCCACGGGTATGAGTGTGGGGATCATCGGAGGAACACTCGTGATGTCCCCCAGCCCGAGCGGCAAGCTCGCCGGGATCATCATCGACCTGCGCGATGCCGTCCGCCCCGGGCTCTCGACCTCCTACGACGCGTTCGAGAACGTGCCCGTCCCGATGCCCGGTGATCCGGACGACTACGCGACCCCCGATCTGACTATCGGCCCTCGTACGTTCAAGGACGACGACGGCTGGCTCCTGGACGCCGACGCGGTCGAACTGGCCGTGGAGGTCATCTCTCCGACCGAGCGGCTCAAAGGCATCAACGAGAAGACCGCCTGGTACGCGGCTGCGGGTGTGGCACTCCTGTTGCAGGTCGACCCGCGGACGGGCACGTGGTCGCTGTTCGGCTGGCCTGGGGAAGGCGAGTACAGGAGCGTCGTCCGCGGCAAGTACGGCGAAAAGGTGCCGTTGCCCGCCGAACTCGGCGGCGATCTGTCCACGGTCGGCCTGGGCTTGTACGGGACGCGACCGGGTCGCTGGCCGTGGAGTGCCCTCCCTCGGGGAAAGCGGGTATGCGGGAGTGAGCAGCCCTTGGCTGGTTCACCGTGGTCATCCGGTGGGCGGGTCGCCGTCGGTCGGACCGAGTCCTTACCGGCGACGACCCACTGTCGCGCTCACTGCCCCAGCAGCGCCTCCGCGACCTGGCGGAAGTGGGCGGCGGCCTCGTCGAGCCGGTCCGCCACCTCGGAGGCGATTTCCTTGGGGGAGCCGAAGTCGCCGAGTTCCGGGGCCAGATGGGCCTTGAGGTCGAGGCTCGTCTTCGGGCGGGCGAGGAGTTCTGCCGCCGGGTAACGACGGAAACGTTTCGACGCCGACTCAGTCCGTGCGGTGAAGCCCCCCTCGGGGAGGCAGGAGGCGATGAAGTCCTCGAAGTCGGCCTCGGTGACCGGGTTTCCGGTGTCGGTGTGGTGGTTCCCCGTGCGGGCGTCGTACACCCACAGGTCCCTCGTGGCGGGATCACCGTTCGGCTTGGGGGCGGACTTCGTGAAGAAGAGGATGTTCGACTTCACGCCCTTGCGGTGGAACAGCCCGGTCGGGAGCCGTAGGAGGGTGTGCACATCGCAGTTCCTCAGCAGGTTGTGGCGCACGATGGCCGCCGCGCCGCCGCCGAAGAGGACGCCGTCAGGGACGAACACGGCCGCCCGCGCACCCTGGGGCAGGGTGATCGCCAGGTGCTGGAGGAAGTTGGTGGGGAAGTCCCCGTAGGTCCAGAAGTCGTCGCGCATGGTGGCGTCGGGCTGGACGCCGTTGCTCTTGAAGGGCGGGTTGCAGATGGCCACGGTGGGCACGACACCGTGCACCGACCGGACGACCGGGCTCCTGCGCTTGAGTGTGTCCGCGAGCTGGATGGGGGCGGGGGCGGCGAACGGACGGCCGGTGTGCAGCAGGATGTTCAGCATGGCCAGCCGGCACATCTGCGCGTCCAGGTCGGCGCCCGCGAGGGCGGTCGGCGGCAGCTGCTGGTTGGCGGCGAGCATGGCGTTGTAGGCGGCGATGAGCGTCGTGCCCGTGCCGCACGCCGGGTCGATCACGATGTCCTCGGGGCCCACGCCGAGCACCTTCGTGATGGCGTTCAGGATGGGGAGGGGCGTGAGGGTCTGACCGGTGTCGATCTTGCGGTCGATGTCGTCGCGGCAGTCGCGCAGCATCCGCGAGAAGGCCCCACCCAGTTCGGCCTGGCGGACCGTCAGCCACTGGTAGGGGGCGATCTGCTCGACGATCAGCTTGTTCAGCTCGGCCATGCGGTCGAGGTCCCAGGGCTGGGCGTCGCGGAAGACGACGCTCGCGGTCTGCCGGTCGGGACGGTTGGCGAGGCTCTGGTCGCCGAGTTCGTCCATGAGCCTGGTCAGTGCGGTGTGCAGGGCGTCACCGCTGAGCAGCGCGAGGTCCGGCCAGGCTCCGGTGGGCGCGACGGGCGGGTGCGCGAAGCGGGCCGAACGCTGGGCGCGCTCGTGGTCCAGCTTGAGGAAGAGCAGATAGCCGACGTGCTCCACGAACTGAAGGCGGGTGATGGCCCGGGTGCTGGTCTCCTCGCGGTAGAACTTCCAGAAGCGGTCCGCTATCTCGTCGCCGTTCCAGAGTTTCTCCGGTCGTACGGTTGCCGCCGCCGCGCCGTTGCCTCGGCCGAACCCGTTGGCCATGTGTCACCCAGTCCCTGTGTCAAGTCCCTGGCCTGGCCGTCCGTGTCCGTACTGTCCGCACGGATACAGAGGCCATGCCTCCCGTTACCGGGAGCGGGCTCTGGCAGGCCCTCGGGCCACCGGAGCCTGTGTGAGGCTCGGCCGGGAGGGAGACCGGGTTACCGCTCCTGGGGTGTGCTGTCGTCCGTGGTGCCGTCTTCGGAAGCGCTGGTGGTGCTGGTGGTGCCGATGGAGCCGTCGGTCGCCCTTGCGTTCGCGGCCTTCTTCAACGCCTGTGCTACAGCGGTGAATTCGGCCAGGGCCGTCTCCAGGTCCTCCACGATTTCCTGGGCGATCACGTCCGGTGGAGCGAGCGCGGCGGAGGAGGCGGAGGCCGACTGAAGGACCGTCAGGTCGAGGTTGACCTTGTCACGGGCGATCAGTTCATCGTACTCGTATGCACGGAAGCGCTCACTTGGCTTTCGGGCCGAGTAGTCCGTGCCGCCCGAGTGGAAGGCGGCCACGAACTCGTCGAGGTGCTCGCGGCGCAGGGCGCGCTGCTTGAGCGTGAAGCGCTGGTCGGTGCGGAAGTCGTAGACCCAGAGCTGCTTGGTCGCGGGCTTGCCGCCGGGGCGGGGCGGGCGCTTGTCGAAGAACAGGACGTTCGCCTTGACGCCGTTGGCGTAGAAGATGCCGGTGGGCAGGCGCAGCAAGGTGTGGACGTTGGTCAGGTCCAGCAGACGGCGGCGGATCTCGGCGCCCGCGCCGCCCTCGAACAGCACGTTGTCGGGGAGGACCAGGGCGGCTCGGCCGTTTGTCTTCAGCAGGGTGTAGATGTGCTGGAGGAAGTTGAGCTGCTTGTTCGTGGTCTGCGTCCAGAAGTCCTTGCGGGAGGTGTACGCCTCGCCGGTGACCGAGCCGACACCGAAGGGCGGGTTGGCGAGCACGATGTCGTAGAACTTGTGCGGCGACTTCGCCAAGGAGTCCTGGATGGTGATCAGCGGGCGGGCCTCAGACGTGCCGATGCCGTGCAGCAGCATGTTCATCAGGGCCAGCCGGGCCGTCTCCCGGACCAGTTCGTAGCCGGTGATCGCGCCCGTCTGGAGCTTGCGCGCCTCGTCGCCGTACAGCTGCTCCTCGTAGCGCTCGACGATGTGGGCGTGCGCGGCGATGAGGAAGCCACCGGTACCACAGGCGGGGTCGGTGATCGACTCGCCGGGACGTGGTTGCAGGCAGTCGACCATGGCGTCGATGAGTGGGCGGGGCGTGAAGTACTGGCCGGCGCCCGTCTTGCGGTCCTCGGCTCCGCGCTGGAGGAGGCCCTCGTAGGCGTCGCCCTTGAGGTCCTGGTTCTCGCGGGTCCAGGTGTAGGGGTCGATCAGGTCCTTGATGAGGCGTTCCAGGACGGCGGGCTCGTGGATCTTGTTCTGCGCCTTCGTGAACACCTCACCAAGCATCGTCCCGCCGTTGCGGCCCAGCTGCCGGAGGACGTGCTCGTAGTGGTCCACCAGATCCTCGGCCGACCGGCTGGTGAGGCTCTGCCAGTCCAGGCCCGACGGGACGAGCGGCTCCTCCGGCATGTTCTTGCGGAACCTGGCCGGCCGGTTGGCGCGCTCGTCCGCCATCTTAAGGAAGAGGAGGTACGTCAGCTGCTCGACGTAGTCGAGGGTGGAGACGCCGGAGTGGCGCAGCAGCTCGCAGTACGACCAGAGCCGGTTGACGAGGGTCGAGGTCGTCTCACCGGCGGAGCGGCGGGGGCCTGGGGTGGTGGCGCTGTTCATGAGGGTGGGGGTGGTGCTCATTCGGGCAGTTCTCCCTGACCGGGCGGGGCGGGGCGCGGCTTGCGCGGGGCGCGCTTGCGGGGTGCCGCTTTTGCGGTCACGCGGGCGGCGCGGATGCGGTCGAGCAGGGCGGAGGCAGGCTCGTCGGCGGGGTCCTGAGGGACGAGGGCGCCGGTGAAGGCGGCGTGGAGGAGGGCGGCGCGAAGTTCGGTGCTCTCTTCCTGCGCCGCGATGACGGAGGCCGCGAGGGGCGCTATGGCCGCCTCTTGCTGCATGACCCACTCAATGGATTCACGCTGTCTGGGGAGCGAAGGCAGCGGGAAATTAACATTCTCAATCGTTGCCTGATCGATCTTAGGCATGGATCCGGAAAGGCCGCGTGCGTTCTGGCGGAAGTAAAAGAGGATCCGGTTTGTGCGAAGAGCCAATGCCACGTACTCCGGTAGTGCACGAGACTGGTCAACACGAACGCGGATGAGGAGGTCGGGGTAGATTGCCCAGTTCCTATCTCCTCGATAAATAGCGGACGTGCCCACAAGCTCGGCAGAATTGGAGCGCTGTACGAAGATGTCCAGGTCTTCTAGCCAAAGGCTCTTTACCCGGTTTGGGTCTGCGCTGGTGACTTTGGTGAATTGTGGGTCGAAATCATTCTTGGTCACGGCGGTTAGCGTGAGCGTTCGAACGCCAATTCCGTCCGTCGCCGCTTTAGCTGACACACCGTTTCGAAGGGGTTCTCGCAAAATCTCCTGCAACCTTGTCCATGAGGACTGGGAATGCTGCGAGATGGCTGCGTCGGCAATGCTGGAACGGAGGTCTGACGTCAGCCTGTTTGCGTCGACCAGTGCCTCTTCACCTGCTTCGATGTGGCTGTTCTGCTGCTCAATCTCGGCAACGATCCGGCGCTGCTCAGCAATCGGCGGCACGGGAACTTTAAGCGATTCCAGGTAAGGTCGAGGAACGCGTCGTTGACCTACGGCGCCAGACATGTTCTGCTCTGCGTTGGCGCGCACATCGCGCTGTAGCAAATAGTGCATCAAGTATTCCGGAAGCACCGCCCCGCAGCTCCGCAGAACATGGAACTCGGTGCTGCCGAGAGCACGACCGTCGAGCAACCCTCGGGCTACCGCGATCTTCCCGTTCTCCATGCAGGGCGTGATCTTGGCGAAGAGAACATCGTTCTCCTGGAAACGTGTGAGGGACTTCTTCTTCAAGTCTCCGTATCGCACATGGCTGGACGCGTCGATGCGCCCTGTTTCGGCCTCGACCGAAGCCATGGGTACCTGGGAGATGAAGTCGTCGTCGCCGGGATCGTCATCGAAAGCGCGAGGGTTGACATCGCACAGTTCCTGCAGCGTCGCCCACGCCCACCCTGGTGGCAACCCACCGCCAACCCCGCCCGGAAGCTCCTCGCCGCCGTCACCGGAATCCGAACCCAGTCCTAGACCCAGCGTCACGCACCCAGCTCCCTGTCCAGTTCGTCGAGGATCTCTTCCGCCCGCTCCTCGCCGAACTCCGCGAGGAATCCGTCCGTGCCGTTCATCTTCGTGAACGGGGCATAGTCGAGGTCGGCGGTGTCGAAGCGTACACGCTGGATCGTGGCCTCGGCGATGCGGTCGAGCCACCACCGTTCGGTGTCCGTGAAGGTCACGCCCGCCTGTTCCTGCCCGGCCAGCCAGGCCGCGTACCGCTCCTCCACCGCCTCCGCGTGGGGGCGTGGCGGGGTGGCGCCCCCGTCCGCGCCGCCCTCCAATTCGTAGCGCAGCAGGGCCAACAGGTCGGCTGCCGTGCGGGCGGCGGAACGGTTTGCCGTCACGGCCTCGCCCACCTGCTCGTACGACCGCCACAGCTTGTCCGCCGTCCAGGAGCGCGGCGGGCGGGCCACGGCTCGCGCCAGGTCCTTCAGGCGCCGCAGAGCCTCACGCGGCGGTACCGGCGACTCCGCCGAGAAGGCGATGGCGAGCGCCGCCATCTCGCCCCGGTGGTCCTTGACGTACGCCTGCCAGTCGCGGACGGTCTCGCGCGCCGTCGTCTCGTCCTCCGGCACTGCGCCGGCTGAGACGAGGGCGTCGCGGCTCGTCTCGTCGTAGAGGATGTCCTTCGCGCGGCGCATCTCCAGCAGTCGGGTGCGCAGCTCGGGGTTGGAGGCCAACGGGCGCAGCGCCCGTTCGGTCACGTCCTTCACGGCCTGGGCGGGGTCGAGGCCGAGGCGTTCGGCGGCTTCGCGGGTCTTGCCCTGTTCGTCGATCGAGACGGCGTCGACCATCTTGTGGACGATGTGCTTCAGCGGTACGCCGCCGGTCAGGCCCTCGATCTCGGTGCGCTCGTCGTCGGTCATCTGGAGGTCCAGCTTGGCCAGACGGGAGGCGAGGGTGGAGATATGGCTGTCCTCCGCGACGCCCCGGGCGGTGAGGCGGAGGAGTCTCTCCAGGTTGAGGTCCTTCTCCGTGTGCTGCTCCAGCGGACCGGCGTCCACCTTCGGCTTCCGGGTCACACCCACCGCGTCGACGATCACGAAATGCGTCTTGGGGCCGACGCCCGGGGTGACACGCTCGAACTCGGTGAGGGAGAGGGTGCGGGCGCCGCGGCCCTTCATCTGCTCGAAGTAGGCCCAGCTCTTGACGTCCCGGAGGAAGAGCAGGCATTCGAGCGGCTTGACGTCCGTGCCCGTGGCGATCATGTCCACCGTGACGGCGATGCGGAGCTGTGGCAGGTTGCGGAAGTCGGAAAGCCGTTCCGCGGGCTTCTTCGCCGCGTGGGTGATCTTGGCGCAGAAGTCGTTGCCCTTGCCGAAGACGTCACGGACGACCTCGACGATCTCCTCGGCGTGGTTGTCGTTCTTGGCGAAGATCAGGGTCTTGGGGACGTACATCTCGTCCCACAGCAGTTCGCCGGTCTCCCCGTCGCGCTTGGCACGCGCCGGGAAGATCTCGGTGAACAGACGCTCGCGGAAGGTCTGGATCACCGTACGCAGCTGGTCCTTACTGATCACGCCGACGCCGACTTCCGTCGCGCCGTAGGAGACGTCCTCGTCGAAGTCCTCGTAGCGCTGGCGTCGGGTGCGGCGGTCGCGGACCGGGATGACGCCCCGCGCGATGACTCCGCCCTCACCCGTTATCCGCGTCACGATCTCGTACACCTGGAAGTCGACGTTGACGCCGTCGGCGACCGCCTCAGGGTAGGTGTACTCGCTGACCAGGTTGCCGTTGAAGTAGCCGAACGTCTGGGCGACGGGTGTCGCGGTGAGGCCGACCACGGGAGCGTCGAAGTACTCCAGGACGGAACGCCACTTGCCGTAGATGGAGCGGTGGCACTCGTCGACGATGATTAGGTCGAACGACTCGGGCGGGATGCCGGGGTTGTAGCCGACGGAGATCTCGCCCGGCGTGTCGTACGAGTACTCCTCCTCGCCGTCCTCGCCTGGAGTGGAGGGGACGGTCGCACCCGTCAGCTCCATGTACAGGCGCTGCACGGTGGAGACGACGACCTTCGCTGAGGGGTTCATGCCGTCGGCGCCGAGGCGCTGCACGTTGAACAGGTCGGCGAAGGTGCGGTTGGTGTCGGGCGTGGTGAAGTTCTCGAACTCGTTCTGTGCCTGGGCGCCCAAGTTGTTCCGGTCCACCAGGAACAGGACCCGCTCTGCCTGCGCGTACTTGAGCATCCGGTACGAGAAGGTGACCGCCGTGTACGTCTTGCCGGCTCCGGTCGCCATCTGGACCAGGGAGCGGGACTGGCCCGTGCCCTGCTGGCCCTTGCCGTGCGCCACCGACTTCTCCACACCTTGCACCGCCGTGATCTGGGCGGGGCGCAGCGGGCGCTTGTCCAGGTCAGGCATGCGTAGGCGCAGCCGGGCCCGGTAGGAGGGCGCCTGGGGGTCCTGATCGGCCTGGCGGATCCAGCGGGCCAGGGTGCGGGGCTGGTGGAAGGAGAAGATCCGCCTGCTGCGCGAGTCGGGGTCGAGGGTATTGCGGAACCGCGTCTCGCCGCCGTCCGAGACGTAACGGAAGGGCAGCGGGGTGCGCCAGGCGATCAGGCGACGCTGTGCCTCGGTGGGGTGGTCGGCGTACCGGTCGGCCTGCGCCTCGGCGGCGGTCAGGTCGGCGCCCTCCCGCTTGGCCTCGATCACGCCGACGAGCTTGCGTTCCACGTACAGGGCGTAGTCGGCGCGGCCGGTGGCCGTGGTCGTCTCGCGGACGGCGACGCCGCTGCCGCGCCGGTCGCCCTGCACGTACAGGTTGAGGCTGCCGCCCGCGTCCTGGACACTCCAGCCCGCCTCGGCGAGCATCTCGTCCAGGCGGGTGCGGACCTGCGCCTCGGTGAGGGGCTCGCGGGCCGCCTGCTCGGCGTTCTCCAGAAGACGCGCGCGCTCGGCCACGGCCTCGGAGGCGGCGGCGGGACTGGTGATCTGAAAGCGCAGCAGCTGGGCGTCGGCCGCGGACTGGGCCTGCTGCAGGTCCGCGAGCCGGTCCTGCATTGCTGCCACCTGGCGGGCAAGCTCCTCGCGCTCTGCCGCAGCTTCGGCGAGTTCTCTTTCCGCCGTGAAGCGGGCGGTCTGCTCCGCCTGTGCCTGGGACGCCTGGCCCTCGTAGGTGAGACGGGCCTCCTCCAGGGCGCGCCGGGTTTCCTCCACCTGTTTGCGCAGGGCGGTGTTCTGAGCGGCCGGCGTGAGTACCGGGTCCGGCGGAACGAACGTACGCTGCTCGCGGGACCCCGTGAGCAGGCGGTGGTACCAGACACCCAGTCGGTGACAGGTCCGCAGGGCGCTGAATGCGTCGTCCGGATCGTCGTAGTCGTCGTGGTTGGCCTTGTTGCCGAGCACGCGGACCTCGTGGAAGGCCGGCCCCACGTTGCCGTGCAGATAGCCGTCCTTGTCGAGGGCGGCTAGGCGCTCGATCTGCTTGCTTCCGGTGAACTGGACGCGGCCTCGGCGCACCAGGTCGGCAGCGAGGGCCTCACCGAACTGCCGGGACTTGATCAGCGAGGTGTTCGGGTCAGCGAAGACGTTGGCCTCGGCGCTTGAACCGTAGGCGACGAGCAGCGGCAGATGGTCGTACAGGAAACCGAAGTTTCGTGATGTGCGGGCGAGTTCGGCGAGTCTGGGATCCGGCGTCTGTGCCGCGCCACCTGCGCTCATCAGAGGGGTACCGCTCTTCCTGGGCTGCTGTACAACGTAGGACCCACTGGGTGTTTGAAGGGCACTGAAGGGATCATCGAGCCTAGCGCTGGAGGTGGGTAGACGCCAGGAGTTTCGACGTCATGGGGGCCGACTGGAAAGTGCCCGGTGACAGGCCATAGTGGCCCGCCGTCCGCCGCTTCCAGTGGCAGGAATACTCGGGATCAATACGACGCCGGTGACGATCTATGCCGTTCTCATGCCCCAGTGGCCCTCCGCCCTCGGCGCTCCGCCCACCCATGATCGTCATCGCCGTGCTGCCCGGCCGCAAGGCCACGGGCAAGCCCGGCGACGACGAGCCGGCGGCGGAAGCGGACCGGGACGAGGAGTCCGCGGAGCCCGCCGGGTCCGCCCAGCGGTGACGCCCGGCCTACCCCCGCAGGAACCGGGTGAACGACCTGGCCCACCCCTCGACGGTCTCCCCGGTGAACAGGTCCGTCGAGTACTCGAAGGTGACCGTGACGCGGTTGCCCTCGGGGGCGATCACCACGTACAGCTCGTTGCGGGACACGCCCCGGACGGGGAGGGCGCGGACGGCGGTCGAGACGCCCTGGAGGTCCAGGGCCGGCGGCTCCGTGGTGATCACTGTGAACAGGACCGTCGGGAACAGGGCGCCCTTCAGGCCGGGTGACACCAGGGACACCACGTCCGTCAGGGGGAGTTCCTGGTGGTCGAGGGCCGTGAAGAGGGAGGTGCCGAGTTGCGCGACCAGGTCGGCCAAGGTCTCCGCTTCGGACAGCCGGGCCCGCAGCAGTACGGCGTCACCCAGGATGCCGACGGTCTCCGAGCGGTCCCGTCGAACCCGGTTCGCGCTGGACGCCGCCAGGACGATGTCGTTCCCCTCGCCGCACAGGTCGCCCAGCCACCTGGCGAACAGGGCCGCGAGGACCGTGTAGGTGGTGGTGCCCAGGCGGGTCGCCGTGTCGGCCAGGCGGGCGGGGGTGTCGTCGTCGATGACCCAGGTGTGCAGGGCGCCCCGGCCGGACAGCGTGCCGGGGTGCGGGTGGTCGTAGGGGAGGGACGGGCGCAGGGGGATGCCGTCGAGTTCCGTGCGCCAGAAGCGTTCCAGGGCTGTCCTGCGGTCGTCCGGCAGGGCGTGTTCCGACCGGGCGAAGTCGGTGAACTGGGATACGTCGACGGGTAGTTCAGGGTACCTTCGCGCCCGTCGCGCGTTGTACAGCTCCTCCAGGTCGCGCCGGATGATGCCCAGGGACCAGCCGTCGCAGACCGCGTGGTGGAAGACCGTCACCAGGATCCAGTGGTCCGGGGCGAGCCTCGCCAGGCGGAAGCGGTGCAGCGGGGCTCGGTCCATCGCGAAGGGCGTGGACACCTGCGCGTCGCACCAGCGGTCCACCCTGTCCGCCGACGCCCCCGTGAGGTCGGTGATCGGCAGCGGGACCGGGATCTCCGCCAGGACTTCCACCGCGTACTCCCCGTCCCGCCGCCGTACGGAGCGGCTGCGCAGGGCGTGATGGCGGGCCACCAGGTCCGTGAGGGCCTGGTGCAGGGCGCCGGGGTCCACATCGCCGCGCAGGTCCATGCGGTGTGCGATGTTGTAGACGCTCGGGTCGGTGAGCGCGTGGTGGCGGCGCCACAGCCGGCGCAGGGTGGACGGCATCGGCGCGCTGTCCACGACACGGCCCCGTGCCGCGCTGCCCCGGACGGTCGGGTCCAGGAAGAAGTCGGCCATCGTGAGGTCGACGCCGGCCTCGTCCCGCATCCGGTTCAGCAGCCTGATCGCGCTCAGGGAGTGACCGCCGAGTTCGAAGAACGACGTGGTGACCGGGACCGGGTCCGCGTCCAGTTCCTCGCACCACAGGTCGTGCAGCGTCTTCTCCAGGGCCGTGGCGGGCACGGAGGCCACAGCCGCGTCGTCGGAGCCGTCGCCCGGCTCGGGCAGGGCGGCGCGGTCCAGCTTGCCCGAGGCGTTCACCGGGAGGCGGTCCAGGGACACCCAACGGCGGGGCACCAGATGGTCGGGCAGGTCGGCGGCGAGCGCGGCGCGCAGGGAGTCGAGGCCGGCCGTCGGGTCGACGGGGACCACGTACGCGACCAGTTCCGTGTCGCCGTGACGGTCGCGGCGCGTGAGGACCGCCGCGTCCCGGACGGACGGGAGTGCCGTCAACGCCGCCTGGATCTCGCCGGGTTCGACCCGGTAGCCGCGGATCTTGACCTGGTCGTCCGCACGGCCCAGGCAGTCCAGGGTGCCGTCCGTACGCAGACGGCCCAGGTCGCCCGTGCGGTACAGCACCCCGCCCGTGCCGTCGTCGAGGAAGACGGCGGCGGTCTCGGCGGGGCGGTCGTGGTAGCCGTACGCCACCGGGATCCCGCCCACATGGATCTCGCCGACCGCCCCCACCGGGACCTGCCGGCCCGTGCCGTCCAGCAGCAGGACGCGTGCTCCCGGCACCGGGGTACCGATCGGCGGCCACTCCTCGCCCTGCGGGTCGACGCGATGCGAGGTGACGATGACCGAGGTCTCCGTGGGGCCGTACTGGTTGAACAGCGTGCAGCGCGGGTGCGTGGTGAGGAAGCGGCGGAAGGCGGCCGTGAGCTGGAGCGCCTCGCCGGCCGAGAACAGCTCGCGCAGGGACGGCAGTTCGGGGGCGGTCTCCATCAGGTACTTCAGGGGAGTGCAGGGCATGAACATCCGCTGCACCTCATGGCGGCGCACCGACTCGGCCACCGCCGCCGGGTCGTGCCGTACAGCGTCGTCGACGAGGACCAGCGCGGCTCCCGAGGCCAGCGTCGTGAAGATCTCCTGCACGCTGACGTCGAACGCCGGTGACGTCCACTGCAGGGTACGGAGCGCCGGGTGGCTGCTCAGATGCCCCTGGACCAGGTTCGCCGGGCCCCGGTGGGGTACGACGACGCCCTTCGGACGGCCGGTCGAGCCCGAGGTGTGGATGCAGTACGCCGGATCCTCCGGGCCGGATCCCTCCGGCACGGGCCCGGTGGGGAGCGTGTCGTCCACCTGGTCCACCCACTGGACGGGCAGCCCCGTCGCCAGGTCCGGGTGCGCGGTGAGGGCGGCGTCGGAGGTGAGCAGGAGGACGGGTGGGGTGTCGGCGAGCAGCAGTGCGAGACGGGGGGTGGGGAGGGACGGGTCGAGGGGGAGGTAGGCCGCCCCGCTCTTGAGCACGCCGAGCAGGGCCGTGATCAGGTGCGGGCCACGCGGCAGGAGCACCGCCACCCGTTCCCCGCGTACCGCGCCCCGGGCCCGGAGCTGCCGGGCGAGGCGGTCGGCCGCCGCGTCCAGGTCCGCGTAGGAGAGGTGCTGGTCGCCGTTGATCAGCGCTACGGCGTCCGGGGTGCGGCGGGCCTGCCGTTCGAACAGGCCGTGCAGGGTGCCGGGGGACGCCGTGTCGTCCACGCCCGCCGGGTGCTCCCAGCGGGCCAGGGTCTCGCGGTCGGCGGCGGTGAGGGCGGTGAGGGCGGTCAGTTGGGGCAGGGGCGCGTCGGGGGCGGCCAGGGCGCGGCGCAGCACCTGCTCGACGTAGTCCACGAAGCGGCGCACCGTGGCCTCGTCGAAGAGGGCCGTGTCGTACTCGACCATGAACCGGACGCCGCCCGCGTGATGGGTGAGATAGACGCTGAGGTCGAACGGGGCGCGGGCGCTCGGCACGTCGAGCAGGGTGGCCGTCAGACTCGGCGGGTCGAAGGGGGCCTCGCCCTCGTTCTCGTACTCCACCATCACCTGGAACAGCGGATTGCGGCCCGGGTCGCGACGCGGGTTGAGCGCGCCCACCAGCTCGTCGAAGGGGACGCCACTGTGTTCGTACGCCGAGGTGCTGCTCTCGCGGACCCGGCGCAGCAGGGCCGGGAAGTCCGGGTCCCCGGTGAGGTCCAGGCGCAGCGGCACGGTGTCGAGGAACAGGCCCACATGGTCCTCGGCACCGGCGGGACGCGCGGCTACCGCGGTACCGATCACCACGTCCCGCTGCCCGCTGAACCGGCCCAGGACCGCGCCGATCGCGCCGGTCAGCGTCATGAAGAGCGTTGCGCGATGGCGGGCCGCGAACGCCCGCAGACCGCCGGTCAGTTCGGCGTCGAGGGCGTGCGTCAGGCTCGCGCCCGCTCCCGATCTGACCGGTGGGCGGGGCCGATCGGTGGGGAGCGTCAGCTCCGGCGCGTCGCCGAGTCGCCGCCGCCAGAAGTCGAGGGACGCGGGGTCCGGTTCGGTGGCCGTCGGCGGTTCGGACAGGGGCCGCGGTCGCGGACTTCCGTCCCGCCGCGCGCGGTAGTACGAGGCCAGGTCGCGGGCCAGAACGGCCGTGGACGACGAGTCGAAGACGATGTGGTGTGCCATGAGGAACAGCAGGTGGTGCTCCGGGGCCAGACGGAGCAGGCGGGTCGTGACCAGCGGGCCCGAGGCGAGGTCGAGTCCGTGGTCCGCCGCGAGCGTCGCCCGCAGCGCCTCCTCCTGCGTCGACCCCGTGTGGTCCTCCACCGGGCAGTCGAGCGGCATACGGTCGCGTATCTCCTGGTACGGGACACCGCCCGTGTCACCGAAGACCGTGCGCAGCGCCGGGTGGCGGTCCGCGACGCGGTCCAGCGCCCAGCGCAGCGCCGGTACGTCCAGGGGGCCGTCCAGGCGGATCGCCTTGGGCTCGTGGTACATGGCGGTGCCCGGGTGCAGTTGCTCCAGGAACCAGATGCGGCGCTGGGCCGGGGTGAGGGGGGTGCGGGGCGGCGTGCGG
The DNA here is from genome assembly GCF_050937045.1 of Streptomyces sp. CA-179760. Taxonomy (NCBI): domain Bacteria; kingdom Bacillati; phylum Actinomycetota; class Actinomycetes; order Kitasatosporales; family Streptomycetaceae; genus Streptomyces; species Streptomyces sp. CA-179760. Next base: position 2,824,545 of record NZ_JBNJLZ010000001.1, on the reverse strand, counting down.
CGGGGCTCGGGCAGGGCCCGCGCCTTCGCCTGAGGGGTCCCCTCGGGGGTCGCCTCGGGGTCGCCTTGGGGGTCGCCTTGGGGGTCGCCTGCCGCAGGCGGTCCAGTACCGGCAGCGCCGCCAGCACCTTCTCCCTCGGTACGCCGAAGTCCACGAAGCAGGCGATCTCGTCCGCTCCGCTGGCCAGCAGACGCCCTACGGTCTCCGCCGCCGTGTGCTCGTCGCCGATCAGCGCGCGGGAGTCGCAGTAGCGTTCGTAGGCACGCCCGAGGAGGAACTCCACGTCCTCCTCGGGGGTGTTCTCCAGGTCCACCTGGAAGCCGAGACTGTTGGTGACCTGGTCGAAGAGGGAGAGGGAGGACCGCAGATACGACAGGAACGGCCGGTACGCCTCGGCGCGCGCCCGCTCCGCGTCGTCCTCCAGGTACGTGTGCACCAGCACCACGACCCGCCCCGCCGCCGGGTCCAGACCGTGCTCGGCTCGGCAGCGCCGGTACAGCGCGATGTTCTCGGCCAGCTGCTCCACCGTCTGCGTCATCAGATTGGTGACCACGCCGAGGTCCTCGGCGGCCGCCCGGCGGTAGCTGTCCGGGTTCCCCACGACGGCCACGTACATCGGCGGCCGTTCCTGTACGGGACGCGGGTGCAGGCGGACCTCCACCGGGGTGCCGTCGCCCGCCGTCGTCTGCAGCGGCTGCCCCGACCACAGGTCCCGTACGGCCGCCAGGTGCTCGTACATCACCTCACGGTGCCGCCCGAAGTGCTGCGGGGCGAGCGCGAAGTCGGTGGCGTGCCAGCCGCTCGCGAAGCACAGGCCCGTCCGGCCGCCGGAGATGTTGTCGACCACCGACCATTCCTCGGCGACCCGGGCCGGGTGGTGCAGCGGCAGCACCACGGAACCGGCGTGCAGCCGGACCCGGCTGGTCCGGGCGGCGAGGGCCGCGGCCAGCACCGAGGGGTTGGGGAAGAGCGCGCCGAAGGAGTTGAAGTGCCGTTCGGGGAACCACAGGGCGTGAAAGCCGTGCTGGTCGGCGAAGTCGGCGGCGGCCATGATCAGGCCGTATTTGTCGTGGTCGGTGTGCTCGGGGTAGTCGCCGAAGAAGTAGAGGCTGAAATCGACGGCTCCTGAGGGGGCGGTGGGCTCGGCCTGCGCGGAGCGGGGCGCCGGCACCTGTTCCGGAGCGGTCGGTGCCGTCGTGGCGCCGGGCGCTGCCGCGAGTACGTCCAGCTGGCGGGAGATCATCTCGCCGACCTGGTCCACGAGTCGCTCCGCCAGCCGTAGCTGCTGACCGAACAGGGAGTGGAGGTCCGGGGAGGCCTCCTGGGGAGCGGCGGGCGTCACCGGTGGGTCCTCGGCCACAGGCTCCCGCACCACCGGTGCGTCGCCCCGCAGCGGTGCGACCCCTCGCAGTCCCGAGACCCGTTCGGCCAGTCGGCGCGGCGTGTCGGCCGAGTCGAACACCTCCCGGACCGGGACCCGGACGCCGTACCGTTGTTCCAGCTCCGTCGTCATGCTCATCAGGGAGAGCGAGTCGGCGCCGAGTTCGAAGAAGGAACTGTCGGGGGTGACGTCGGCGGTCGAGCGGCCCAGCTTGTCCGCCGTCAACTGCCGGATGGTGTCCACGACTTCGTCAGTGCCCGGTTCCGGCCGCTCGGGTGCCGCCACCGGCGTCCCGGTTCGGTACGGCACCCTGCTCCGTCGCAGGGGATGCCCGGGGAGCGGTACCCGGCCGGCGTCGTCGCCGAGGAGCGCCCGCCAGTCCAGGTCGGCACCCCTGCGGTACAGCGAGCCGAGGGCCGTCAGGAACCCGTGGGCCTGCTCGGCGGCCTCGTCCCCTTCGCCCTGTCCGCTCAGCCAGCGGGTGTCGGGAACGCAGTGCCGGCCGAGCCCGGTGAGGGTCCGCCCCGCGCCGATCTCCACGAAGTCCCGGAAGCCCTGCTCGACGGCCTTGTCCATGGCGAGGTCGAAGCGGACCGGCTGCCGGGCCTGCCGGGCGAGGTAGTCCACGTCGACGGTCCAGCCCACCGGGCGGGGTTCGCCGTCGGCCGTGGTCACCAAGGGGGTGTGCAGCGGCCGGTACGTCACCTCGCGCGCCCGGGTCCGGAACTCGTCCAGGGCGCTGTCGATCTCCGCGGAGTGGAACGCCCGGTCGACCGGCAGCGCACGCCATCGCAGGCCGTCCAGGTCGAGCAGCCGTGCCGCCTCCTTCAGGGCTCCCGGCGGGCCCGAGAGCACCTGGGCGCGCGGGCCGTTCACCGCGGCGAGTTCCGCACCGGCGGCGTCCGCGACCCGCCGCGCGGTGGCCCGGTCGGCCCGGACGGCGAGCATGCCCCCGGCCGGGCAGCGGGCCTGCATGAGGCGCCCGCGCCAGGCGGTGAGCCGCAGCCCGTCCTCCAGGCTCAGGGCACCGGCCGCGTACAGGGCGGCGTACTCGCCGACGCTGTGGCCGAGCAGCAGACCGGGGCGTATCCCGGCGGCCCGCCAGGCGTCGGCCAGCGCCGCCTGATGGGCGAAGAGGGCGGCCTGCGCGGTCTCGGTGGGCCAGATGTCGTCTTCCACAGAGGGACCGGCGAGACCGGGGGCGGCCAGGAGCGTTTCCAGCAAACTCCCGCCGAACTCCCCGGCGTAGAGCTCCTCGCACCGGTCGAGCGTGGCCCGTGCGGCCGGTTGTGTGGCGTGGAGGCCGCTCGCCATGCCGCGGCGGGCGCTGCCCTGGCCCGGGAAGGCGAACGCCACAGGACCGGGAGGGGCGGCCTCGGGGCGGCCGTCCTCCTCCAGCGCGCGGGCGAGTTCGCCTGCCGTGCGGCCGACCACGGCGGTGCGTGCCGCGCGGTGCGGCCTGCCGAGGGCCAGGGTGGCGGCCACGTCGGCGGCCGGGAGGCCGGGCCGGGCCAGCAGCCGGTCGCGGAGCGCGGCCGTGAGCTCGGCGAGGGCCTCGGTGTCGTGAGCCGACACGGGTACCAGGACGGGCCGTTCCTCAGCGGAACGAGGGCGAGCGGGCGGGGCCTCCTCCAGCACCACATGGGCGTTGGTGCCGCCGACGCCCAGCGCGCTGACCCCGGCCCGGCGAGGCACACCGTCCGCTACCGCCCAAGGCCGCAGTTCCGTGGCCAGCGTCAACGTGCCGTCCGCCAGCGGGAGTTCCGGGTTGGGACGGTTCAGGTGCGGTGTCGGCACCAGGGTGCGGTGGCGCAGCATCAGGACCGTCTTGATGAGCCCGGCCATTCCGGCACAGCTGTCGAGGTGCCCGATGTTCGGCTTCACCGAGCCGACGACACAACCGCCGGAACGGCCCGAGCACCCCGCGCCCTCGCCCAGCACCCGGGCCAGCGCCGTGAGCTCCACCGGGTCGCCGAGCCGCGTTCCCGTGCCGTGTGCCTCCACGTACGAGATCGTCTCGGCGGGTACGTCGGCCCGGCGCAGGGCCTGCCGTACGACATCGGCCTGCCCCTCGACTCCGGGTGCGCTGAAGCCGACCTTGGCGGCGCCGTCGTTGTTGACCGCGGAGCCCAGGATCACCGCGTGCACGGTGTCGCCGTCGGCCAGCGCCCGGTCGAGGCGCTTGAGCAGGACGGCGGCCACACCGTTGCCCCCGACTGTGCCGTCGGCCTCCGCGTCGAAGGCACGGCACCGTCCGGTGGGGGACAGGATCGACCCGGGGTGGCTGCGATAGCCGGACTCCTGGGGCAGATGCACGGCCGCCGCGCCCGCCAGCGCCAGGTCCGTCTCGCCGGTCAGCAGCGCCTGGACCGCCAGGTGCACCGCGACCAGCGACGTGGAACAGGCCGTCTGCACACCGATCGCCGGGCCGGTGAGACCGAGCCGGTAGGCGACCCGGGTGGCGAGGAAGTCGGGCTCCTGCCCGATGGCCCGCTGCATGTCGGCAGCCGGATCGGCGGGGTCGGCCGGGGCGTGCGGCGAGCCGGTGGCGGACGGCTGCTGGTGGTCGTAGAGGTTCATGCCCGACCCGGCGAACACCCCGACCCTGACGCCCGGCGCGGTCGCCGCGTGGCCGCCGTCCTCCAGCGCCTGGTGGCAGCACTCGAGGAACAGCCGGTGCGCGGGATGCGTGAGCCCGGCCTCCTTGGGGCTCAGCCCGAAGAAGTCCGTGTCGAACTCCTCGACGCCGTCGAGGACTCCGGCGACGGGCACGTGCCCGGAGGTCGTGGGCACCGGCCCGGATGCGATGGGCTGAGGCTCGCCGAACACCCGTACGCTGTCCACGCCGTCCCGCAGATTGGCCCAGAACCCTTCCGCCGAGTGCGCGCCGGGGAAGCGCAGCGCCAGCCCGATGACGGCGACCCGTCGCTCGGGGGAGTGGGTCGTGCCGTCACAGGTCTCCGTTTCCGGCGCGGCTGCCGTCGCGGGCCGGCCCGCGAGATACGCGGCCAGCGCCGTGACGGTCGGATGCTCGAAGAACGCGGTCTGCGCGATCGGCATGCCGAGTCGTTCCGCCAGCCGGTTCCGCAGGCGCACCAGCAGTACGGAGGTCAGGCCGAGTTCGTAGAACGGCACGTCAGCTTCGACCGGGCGGCCGAGTACGGCGGCCAGTTCGTCCCGGACCGCTCGGGTGACGGTGTCCGCGTCCGGCCGGGCAGCCGGGGCCGTGGCGTCGAAGCCACCGTCGATCAACCTGCTCTGGAGTTCCGCGCGGCGCACCTTGCCCGCCGGCGTGCGCGGGAACTCGTCCGCCGGGACGGGCAGGACGTACGCGGCGGTGAGCCTGAGGCGGGTGAACAGGGCCGCCTTCAGCTCCGCGGCGATCCGGGTGTCCTCGGGGGCGCCGCGGCTGACGAAGAACACGGCGAGTTCCTCCGTGCCCCGCTCCGGATGCGGGATGCCGCAAGCGGCGATCTCGCCCTGCCGCACACCGTGGACGGTGGTGGCGGTCTCCTCCACCTCGTGGCAGTACACGTTGTGGCCGTTGAGGATGATCAGGTCCTTGCGCCGGCCCGTGATGACGACCTGGCCGCCGTCGAGGAAGGCCAGATCGCCCGTGTCCAGCCAGTCCCGCCCGGCGGGATAGGCCGCGGCGTCCGCCTCGGGGTTGTCGACGTAGCCGGGAGTGAGCCGCGCGGGGGAGTGGACCTGGAGCCGGCCGATCCGGCCCGGCGGGGCGAGGTCGCCGTGGTCGTCGACGACGCGCAGGGTGACGCCGTGGGCGGGCGAGCCGGACGCGACGAAGGTGACGCAGTCGGCGTCCGGGGCGTCCGCTCCGGCCGGTACCAGGTCCCCGCCCAGGCTGCTCTTGAGCAGGCGGTGCACGGTCCCGGGCCGGTCGATCCGGCCGTAGGTGACGGCCGTGACCGTCTCCGCCATGCCCCAGGCCGGGGCGAGGTGCTCCTCGCGCACCCCGTACGCGGCCGTCGCGTCGAGGAAGCGGCGCAGCACCGGCAGCACGACCCGCTCGCCACCGCACAGCAGCGACTTGAGGCCGCGCAGATCCCAGTGGCCGTCGGGACGCTCGGCGAGCGCGTCCGCCACCAGCCGGTAGGCGAAGGTGGGCGCCCAACTGTGCCGCGCCCGGTGTTCGTGGAGAAGGTCGAGCCAGCGCAGCGGGTCGGTGAGCACCTGCTCGGTGGGCGCGTGGACGTTGGTGCAGCCGGTGAAGACGGCGAGCAGGTGGTAGAGCAGGAAGGCGCCGCTGTGGTCGACCGGCAGCCAGTTCACCATGGTGTCGTCCGGGCGGACGTCGAGGATCCGCCGGCTGCTCGCCGCGAAGTCGGCGAGTCCGGCGTGCGTCAGCCGCGCCACCTTCGGTACGCCGGTGCTGCCCGAGGACAGCATCAGCAGGGCGGTGTCGGACGGGTCCGGCGTGACGTGGTCGCCGTCGGCGTCTCCGGCCGGTGCGTTCAGGCAGTCCGCGGCGAGGGCGACGCGCGGCGCGGGCGTGGTGTGGGCGAGTGCCGCCGCGCCGGGCGCGTCGGTCAGGACCAGGGGCCGGCCGAGTAACGCGCAGGCCTGCCGCAGTCGTTCGAGGGCCGGAGAGCCCGGCGCGGGATGCTCGGCGATGGCCACCGGCAGGGCACCGCCCAGCACACAGGCCCAGAAGGCGGGGAAGAACTCGGCGAGCGGCAGCCCGCACAGCACCACCGCGTCGCCGCGCCGCACCCCGCGGGCTCTCAGGCCGGCGAGCATACGGCGGGCCGCGTCCAGCAGTTCGGGATACGACCGCGAGGCCGTCGTGCCGTCGGCGGCGACGGTGACGACGGCTCCGCCGGAAGCGGACCGGGCGGCGCTCAGCAGCGCCCGCACGGCGTCGACCGGATCGGCCTCGGTGCGCTCGGGCTCAGGGCCCTGGCAGAGGGCGTGCCCCCGTAGACGTTCCATGCGTGTCTTCTCCCTTGTCCCCGCTGATTTCCCTGTCGGCGGACGAACGGTCCGGTTCTCCGCCGGTGGACGATCGGTCTGAGTGATCCTGGTCTCTACGCGCGTCGCGCCGCCGGACGGTGAGCAGCAGCAGAGTCAGCGCCCCACACGCAGCCGCCCCGTGGAAGAAGCCCACGACCGCGAGCGCGGGCAGGGCCTCGAGCGCGGCCGCGGCGGCGATCGTGCCCAGGGCGAACCCGGACTGCTCGGCGGTGGCGGACAGTCCGAACAGCCGGCCGCGCTGCCGGTCCGGGGCCGCCTGGAGGCGCGAGGTGTAGACGATCTCGGTCCAGCCGTCCGCGAACCCGGCCGCCACGGCCGCCGCGATCAGGGCCGGGGCGGGCGGTCCGGTGAACGCGGCAACGAAGCACAACGACATCGCGCAGGTGCCGAGGGCGAACGCGCGCTCGCCCCAGGACGTCCCGTGCGACCGTCGTTTGAGGACCTGGTGGGCGAGCAGGGTGCCCACCGCCCACGCCGCCCAGAACCGGGCCATGAACACCGCCGGCTCGGACGGCTCGGCAGCGTGCGCCGCCAGTGGCAGGGCGACGTTGTGCGACGCGGACGCCAGCGCGTCGAGCCCCCGCAGCGCGATCAGGCCGAGCAACGGGCCCGCGAGGCCCGCGATCCGGCGCCGCAGCCGGCCGTCACGCTTCAGCGAGGACCCGGCCCGACCGTCTTCCGCGGCGCCCGGGTCGCTCACCGAGACGCCGTCGCCGCCGGTGTCGGTGCGCGGCCGGAGCATCAGCACCGCTGCGGCGGACACCGCGAAGCTCGCGGCGTTGACCCCGAACGCGACGCCGAAACCACCGAGCGAGATGACCGGCGCGGCCGACGCGAAGCCCAGCACCGTGGCGACGGACCGGGCCGTGACCAGCACGCCGTTCGCCCGGGCGCGGTCGTCCTGCCCGACCATGACCGGAACCGCGCTGCGCAGGGCGACACTGAAGAACGTGTTCCCCGCGCCCAGCACGACCACCGCCCCGAGCAGCACCCACAGCGGCGTGCGCGACGCCCAGAGGGCGAGCACCACCATGGCGAGGGTCTGGGCGAGGTCCGTCGCCACCATGACGGTCCGGCGCGTGAGCCTGGCGGTCACGGCCCCGGCGGTGAGCCCGGCCGTGACACCGGACAGCAGCCGCACCGCCATCACCGCACCCACGCCCAGGGCGCTGCCGGTGACCTCGTACGAGAACAGGCTGAGCGCGATCAGATTCAGGTAGGTCCCGTAGGCCGACACGGCGTGCGCGACCACCAAGGACCGGAACCTTAAGTCCACCCCCGTCACCAAACTCCCCACCCGGCAGGGCCAGGATTCGGCCGCTCGGCATATTCGTTCGAAGCGTAGCCCGGCGAAGCGGCGGGGGCGGGGCGTTGCCGACTATCGGATGATCAGCGTCGGGGAGTATCGGGTGATCAGCCCGGCGAGGCCAGCGACCGCTCCCTCACCCGCTCCAGATGCCGGGCGAACACCGCGCGCGCGTCCGGCGTCAGGGTCCGCAGGGCCACCAGCGCCGTGATCACCACGTCGCACAGTTCCGACTGGACGTCGTCCCAGTCGTGGGTCACACCCTTGCGCGGGTTCTGGCCGGTCGCGCCGATCACCGCCTCGGCGACCTCCCCGACCTCCTCGGACAGCTTCAGAATGCGCAGGAGCACGCCCTCGCGGCCCTCGACGGGGCGGTTGGTGTCGAGCCACTCCCACAGGTCGTCGATGGCACCCCACAGCTCGGGCGAGGGCGGGGCGGGCGGTGTCTGATCGTTCATGGGGCGGCAGCCTGCCACGAGGGTCTGACAGTGAGGATGTGGGCGGCATCGCTCGGGGGTCTGACTCTGGGTCTGACTGGCGCTTCGGCTGCCTGTGTGTTGAATCGTCGGCCCGCGGGTGGTGTCACTGCGTGTGCTCGCGGGTGTCCGTGACCTCATAGGAGCTTGGCCGTCGGGCCTCTTCAACGCCCGGTCCGCCGCCCTACTCCAGGTACTCCTCGTCGAACAGCGGGTCCTGCTCGCCCTCCCTCGCCTTCCGCAGCCGCCTGGTGCGCGCCCCCACGACCAGCACGGTTCCCGCCGCCGTCGCGGCGAAAGCCGCCGGAATCATCCAGCCCCGGTTCACCGCGTGCCCGAGCAGATGGTCCAGGGAGAGCCGTCCCGGGCCGGTGACGGCCAGGCCGGCGGCCGTCAGGCCCAGCGTCGCCGCGTACTCGTAGCCGCCGCCCTGGTTGAAGAACCCGTTCGGTGTGTGCACCGAGGCCGCCCCCGCCATCGCGCCGGCCGCCGCGGCCCCGGCCGCCGGAGTGGCCAGGCCCAGGGCCAGCAGGGTGCCCCCGCCGGTCTCGGCGAGGCCGGCCGCCGTCGCGCTCGCCTTGCCCGGGACGTAGCCGACGGACTCCATGAACTGCCCGGTGCCCTCGATGCCGCCCCCGCCGAACCAGCCGAACAGCTTCTGCGTGCCGTGGGCGGCCAGCACACCGCCCGTCCCCAGCCGGAGCAGCAGCAGGCCCAGATCACGTCGGTGGCTCAGATCACGTCGGTGGTAACGCCTCACGTCGTCTCCCGGAGCAGACAGCAGGAACACGGACAAGCAGGAACACGGACAAGCAGGAACACGGACAAGCAGGAACACGGACAAGCAGGAACAGCGGACGGCACAGCGGAGCACTCCTCCGTTTCCACCGTCGCACCCCTGACCCCCAGCGACACCCGGCGGAGCCGCCCGGGACGCCGTTCGGGTGGCACGGGTGGCGGGGGCCGCCGACCGGCACGAGGCTGACTGGCATGACGATTCAGACCACGCGCCTCAGTGACCCGGCCGTCCGTGCCTTCGTGACCGCCGTGAACAACCACGACCGCGACAGCTTCATGGAGCTCCTCGCACCGGGCGCGACCATGGCGGACGACGGCTCCGACCGCGACCTCGCCGACTGGGTGGACCGGGAGATCTTCCTCTCCCACGGCCATCTGCGGGTCGACAGCGAGTCCAACGACGGCCGTTCCCTCGTCGCCCACTACAACAACGACACCTGGGGCGAGATGCGCACCCGGTGGAGCTTCACGGTCGACGAGGACGGCAGGATCTCCCGCTTCGAGACCGGGCAGGCCTGAAAAGACCCTGCGCGAGGTCTTGTGTTCGTCCGCGCTCCAACTCATAGCGTCCCCGGGCATGGACACCACACGCACACTGGGACGCAGCGGCATCGAGGTGAGCGCCCTGGGCTTCGGCTGCTGGGCGATCGGCGGGGAGTGGCAGGGGCCCGACGGGCAGCCGTTAGGCTGGGGAAAGGTCGACGACGAGGAGTCCGTACGCGCGGTGCGGCGCGCCCTCGACCTGGGTGTCACCTTCTTCGACACGTCCGACAACTACGGCACCGGGCACAGCGAACGCGTGCTGGGCCGGGCCCTCGGCAAGCGCAGGGCCGACGTGGTCGTCGCCACCAAGTGGGGTTACCTCTTCGACGAGCGGACGCGGACCGCCGACGGCAGCGACGACTCCCCGGCCCATCTGCGCCGCGCGCTGACCGCGTCCCTGCGCCGCCTCGACACGGACCATGTGGACCTGTACCAGTTCCACATCGGGGACGCGGCCCCCGAGCAGGCCGCGCGGCTCCGTGACACCTGCGAGGACCTGGTGCGCGAGGGGCTGATCCGCGCCTATGCCTGGAGCACCGACGACCCGGCCCGCGCCGCCGTGTTCGCCGAGGGCCCGCACTGCGCCGCCGTGCAGCACGCCCTCAACGTCCTTCAGGACGCACCGGAGATGCTCCGGCTGTGCGAGGAGGCGGGGCTGGCCAGCATCAACCGCAGTCCGCTCGCCATGGGGCTGCTCACCGGGAAGCGCCGGGCCCATCAGCCGCCGGAGAGCGGCGACATCCGCAGCAGGCCGCCGGTCTGGCTCCAGGGGTTCGGTGACGGATCCGGCGCCGACCCCGAGTGGCTCGCCCGCGTCGAGGCCGTCCGTTCCCTTCTCACCAGTGAGGGCCGGACCCTCGCCCAGGGCGCCCTGGCCTGGCTGTGGGCCCGCAGCCCCGCCACCCTCCCCATCCCGGGCTTCCGCTCGGTCGCGCAGGCGGAGGAGAACGCGGGTGCGATGGCGAAGGGAGCACTGACCGGCGGGCAACTGGCCGAGATCGACCGGTTGCTCGGCCGGTAGCCGCCGTCGAGCTGTGCGGCAGTCGTTCCACGTACCGGTGCGTACCCCGCGGTCCCACGCGAGGTCCACCCCCACCCGGTGCCGTGGAACGACTGCCGCCTCCCCCCTGGATGTGGCTGACGGAAGCTCTCTGCTCCAAGTGTGAAGCTTTGGTGTAGGAGAGTTGAGCATAAGCGCCCGACCGGCCGCAATAGGGCGGACGTTGCAATTCCGGTTGTGCAGGTTGACGAGTTGACGACTGCGGGACCGGCGTTCAGCCGCGCCCGATGTACGGCATCGCCGTGGCGAGCACGGTCGCGAACTGCACGTTCGCCTCCAGCGGCAGCTCCGCCATGTGCCGCACCGTGCGGGCCACATCGGCGACGTCCATCACCGGCTCCGGCACCACCTCCCCGTTCGCCTGCAGCGCTCCCGTCTGCATACGGGACGTCATGTCGGTCGCCGCGTTGCCGATGTCGATCTGCCCCACCGCGATCCCGTACGGCCGCCCGTCCAGCGACAGCGCCTTGGTCAGGCCGGTCAGCGCGTGCTTGGTCGCCGTGTAGGCCACCGAGTGCGGCCGGGGCGTGTGCGCGGAGATCGAGCCGTTGTTGATGATCCGCCCGCCCCGCGGGTCCTGCTCCTTCATCTGCCGGTACGCCGCCTGCGCGCACAGGAACGCCCCGTTGAGGTTGGTGTCCACCACATGCCGCCACGCGTCGTAGGGCAGCTCCTCGACCGGCACGCCGCCGGGCCCGAACGTGCCCGCGTTGTTGAACAGCAGGTCGACCCGCCCGAAGCGCCCGACGGTGTCGGTGAAGAGGGCGGACACGTCCTCGGGGCGTGAGACGTCCGTCCGTACGGCGAGGGCCGCGCCCCCGGCTCCCGGAGCCGCGCCCCCGGGCGCCAGGGCCGCCGTCTCCTCCAGCGTCTCGACGCGCCGGCCCGCCAGCGCCACCGACCAGCCCGCGCGGAGCAGTTCCACGGCGACCGCCCGGCCGATGCCGGAACCCGCCCCGGTCACCACCGCGACCGCATTTTCCTTGGCATTCATGGGCCCGCAGCGTACGGGAGGCCCGGCCACGCGGAACTCATCCGTCCGTCACGTGAGCGCGGTGTACACGTCGACCAGGTGTCGACCCCGGCCACTCCAATGCCCGGTGCAGCCATTCGCCAGGGGAGGACCGGATGACACCCGCAGCACGCCCGTCCCAGCACGCCCCCGAACTCCGCGCGGCAGCCCGGCACATCGGCCGCCGCGGCTTCCTCACCACCACCGGGGCCGCCGCCGCGCTGGCCTTCGCGACCAATCTGCCCTCGGCCGGAGTCGCGGCCGCCGCCGAACTCGACGCCGCGCGGATCACCGGGAACCCGTTCACGCTGGGCGTCGGCTCCGGCGACCCCCAGCCCGGCTCCGTGATCCTGTGGACCCGCCTCGCACCCGCCCCGTTCCAGGCCGACAGCGGACTGCCCGCCGAGCGCGTCACCGTCCAGTGGGAGCTGGCCCACGACGAGCGGTTCCGCCGCGTCGCCCGGCGCGGCACCGTCACCGCGCACCCCGAGTTCCACCACACCGTCCACGTCGAGGTGAGCGGCCTGGAGGCCGGCCGCGTCCACTACTACCGCTTCCGCGTCGGCCGTTGGGTCAGCCCGGCCGGCCGCACCCGAACCGCCCCGGACCCCGGCAGCCGCGTCTTGGGACTCACCCTCGCCGCCGTCTCCTGCCAGGCCTACCACGACGGCTACTACACGCCGTACGCCCATCTCGCCGCCGACGACGTCGACCTCGTCCTCCACCTCGGCGACTACCTCTACGAGTACGCCGTCGACTCCGCCGGCGGGCAGCGCAAGTACACCGACCGCGTCCTGCCCGGCCTGTTCGACCGCGAGACGCTGACCCTGGACGACTACCGCCTGCGGTACGCCCTCTACAAGTCCGATCCCGACCTGAGCGCCGCACACGCCGCGCACCCCTTCGTCGTCACCTGGGACGACCACGAGACCGAGAACAACTACGCCGACGAGATCCCCGAGAACGACGTCCCGCCGGAGGAGTTCCTGCTGCGCCGTGCCGCCGCCTACCGCGCCTACTGGGAGAACCAGCCGCTGCGGCGCCCGCAGCGCCCGGCAGGACCGGACATGCGGCTCTACCGCCGCCTGACCTGGGGCAGGCTCGCCCAGTTCGACGTCCTGGACACCCGCCAGTACCGCTCCGACCAGGCCTACGGCGACCAGGCGCACGTCCCGGGACCCGAGTCCGACGACCCGGCGCGCACCATGACCGGCGCGGCGCAGGAACGCTGGCTGCTCGACGGCTGGCGCTCCTCGCGGGCGCTGTGGAACGTCGTACCGCAGCAGGTCATGTTCGCCCGGCGGCACATGGACGCGACCACCCCGTCCCGGGTGTCGATGGACGCCTGGGACGGCTACAGCGCCTCACGCCGGCGTGTCCTCGACGGGGCGAAGGCCGCCGGCGTGGAGAACCTGATGGTGCTCAGCGGCGACGTCCACTCGGCGTACGCCTTCGACATCAAGGACGACTTCGGCGACCAGTCCTCGGCCACGCTCGGCACGGAGATCGTGGCCACCTCGATCTCCAGCGGCCGGGACGGCGCCGACAAGCCCGCGACCTGGGACACCTACATGGGCGCCAACCCGCACCTGAAGTTCTTCAACGGACGGCGCGGTTACGTCACGGTCGCCCTCGGGCAGGAGTCGGCACGGGCCGACTTCAAGACCGTGCCGTACGTGACCCGGCAGGGGGCGCCGGTCACGACGGCCGCGTCCTTCGTCACGGAGGTGGGGGAGCAGGGGCTCAAGCCGGCGTGAGGTGCGGCTCGCCCGTCTCACCGGGGTACTCGCCCGTCTCGCCTGGGTAGCGGACGCCGACGCGGTCCCGGATCGCGTCGAGCGTCCGCATCACGGCGAGCGTGCCGTCGAGCGGGACGAGCGGCGACTCGGTCTCCCCGGCGCGCACGGCGCGCATCACCTCGGCGGCCTCGTGGCGCAGGCTGTTGCGCGGCCCGTCCGCCGGATCGGCCGTGAACTCCTCGGCGTCCCGGCCGTCCCGGTGCAGGACGAAACGGTCCGGGAAGAAGAACCCGCCCGGGATGTCGATCCGGCCCCGCGAGCCGGTGACCGAGGCGGAGGTCGCCGTACCGCCGACGATGGAGCAGTGCACCGAACCGAGAGCGCCACTCTCCCAGGAGAGCAGTGCACCCGTCTGGAGATCGACGCCCTCCTCCGAGAGCACCGCTCGCGCCGCGATGTCCGACGGCTCCCCGAGCAGCAGCTGCGCGAACGACACCGGATACACGCCCAGATCGAGCAGCGCGCCCCCGCCCAGCTCCGGGTTCCGCAGCCGGTGCGAAGGCGGAAAAGGACCGGCCAGCCCGAAATCGGCCTGCACCGTGCGCACTTCGCCGATCGCCCCGTCGTCCACCAGCGCCTTCAGCCGCCGCACCAGCGGATTGCAGTACATCCACATCGCCTCCATCAGGAAGCGCCCGTGCTCCCGCGCCAGCGCGACGAGTTCCGCCGCCTCGCCGGCGTTCAGCGTGAACGGCTTCTCGCACAGCACGTTCCGCCCGGCCGCCAGACACAGACCGGCGGCGGTCCGGTGCGCCGTGTGCGGAGTGGCCACGTAGACGACATCGATGTCCTCGTCCCGCGCGAGCTGGTTCCAGTCGCCGTACGCCCGGGGTATCCCGAACCGCTCCGCGAACGCCTTCGCCGACTCCTGTGACCGCGACGCCACCGCCACGACCTCCGCGTCCGGCAGGTCGAACAGATCCGCCGTGAACGCGGCCGCGATCCCACCGGTCGCCAGGACGCCCCACCGCACCGTGTCCGCCGTCATACCGCGCCGCCTTCGCCTTGTGACCCCGAGCAGTCCGTACGAGCTGAGAGCATAGGGGGCGATCGAATCGAACAGGGAGGGACTCATGCCCGAGGGTGGGGCGTCCATATCGAACACCGCGCAGGGGGCCGCAGCAGGCACGGAGCACCCCGACCTCACAGCGCACCGCCGCACCGGGCTCCTCGTCACCTTCCTTCTCGGCAGCCTGACGGCCGTACCGCCGCTGGCGATGGACATGTACCTCCCGTCGCTGCCGGAGGTCACCCGGTCCCTGCACGCGCCCGCCGCGACGGTCCAGCTCACGCTCACCGCCTGCCTGGCCGGCATGGCCCTCGGCCAGCTCGTCGTCGGGCCGATGAGCGACCGCTGGGGGCGCCGCCGGCCGCTGCTCGCCGGGCTCGCCGTCTTCGTCGTCGCCACCGTCCTGTGCGCCCTCGCCCCCACCGTCGAGCTCCTGGTCGCCTTCCGACTGGCCCAGGGCCTCGCGGGCGCCGCCGCGATCGTCATCGCCCGGGCCGTCGTCCGCGACCTCTACGACGGCATGGCCATGGCCCGCTTCTTCTCCACCCTCATGCTGATCTCCGGGGTCGCCCCGATCGTGGCGCCGCTGATCGGCGGACAGGTGCTGCGCGTCACGGACTGGCGGGGCGTGTTCGTCGTCCTCACCGTCATCGGCGTCGCGATCGGCGTCCTCGTCTGGACGAAGCTGCCCGAGACCCTGCCGCCCGCCGAGCGCCACAGCGGCGGCGTCGGGGAGGCCCTGCGCGCGATGCGCGGCCTGCTCGCCGACCGGTCCTTCGCCGGCTACACCCTCACCGGCGGCTTCGCCTTCGCCTCGCTCTTCGCCTACATCTCGGCCTCCCCCTTCGTCATCCAGGAGATCTACGGCGCCTCCCCGCAGACGTTCAGCCTGCTGTTCGGCGTCAACTCCGTCGGGCTGGTCCTCGTCGGCCAGATCAACGGCAAGATCCTCGTCGGCCGGGTCAGCCTGGACCGGGTGCTGGGCATCGGCCTCGCGATCGTCATCACCGCCGCGACCGCGCTGCTGCTGATGTCCACGGGCGTGTTCGGCGAGGTCGGCCTCGCGCCCGTCGCCGCGGCGCTCTTCGTGCTGATGTCCGCGATGGGCATCACCCTGCCCAACACCCAGGCCCTCGCGCTGATGCGCACCAAGCACAACGCCGGCTCCGCGTCCGCCCTGCTCGGCACGACGTCGTTCCTCATCGGCGCCATCGCCTCCCCGCTCGTCGGCGTCGCCGGCGAGGACACCGCCGTCCCGATGGCCGTCGTCCAACTGGCCGCCGCACTGGTGGCGGTGGCCTGCTTCGTGGGAATGTGCCGACCTTGGAAGGCCTCCAAGGACTCGAAGGCCTCGAAGGACTCGACGACGCAGAGCACGCGCGTGAGCGTGGAGGGAGAAGACAGCTGAGCGCACCGAGACTGCGCGACGGCACGCCGGAACGGGCCGGACTCGACCCCGCGGAACTGCGCCATCTCGTCCGGGAGGTCCACGTCCTCACCACCGGGCGGCGCCCCTGGGCACCCGGGGCGGTCCTGGTCGTCGGGCGGGGCCCGGTGATCGCGGTGGAGGAGGCGGCGGGCTGGGCCGTCCGCTACTCGGCGTACGACGAGGACGCCGACGCCGGTGTGGAGCTGCCCGCCGAGGACCGGGTCCCGATGACCGTCGGCACACCCTTCGACCTGGCGTCCCTGACGAAACTGTTCACGTCCGTGGCCGCCGTGCAGCAGCTCGAGCGCGGCACGCTGGGCATCGACGCGAGGGTGGGGGCGTACCTGCCCGACTTCACGGCCGCCGCCCGGCACGGCATCACCGTGCGGCAGCTGCTCACCCACACCTCCGGGCTGCGGCCCGAACTCCCGCTGTACGACTGTGCCGACGCCGCGCACCGGCGGGCGATGCTCCAGGCGGAGCCGCCGGTCGGCGTGCCCGGCACGTACTGCTACTCCGACCTGAACATGCTCCTCCTCCAGTACGTCCTGGAACGCGTCACCGGCCGCGCCCTCGACGTCCTCGTCCGCGACGGCATCACCCGGCCGCTGGGCATGACGGCGACGGAGTTCGGGCCGTGCCCGGGGGCGGCGGCCACGGAGGACGAGCGGCGTCCGTGGGCCAAGGCGGACCGGGGGATGCTGCGGGGCGTGGTGCACGACGAGAACGCGTGGGCGCTCGGCGGTGTGGCCGGCCACGCGGGCCTGTTCTCCACGGGCCGGGACCTCGCGGTGTTCTGCCGCACCCTCCTCGCCGGCGGCTCCTACGGCCCCGCCCGCATCCTCGGCCCCGACTTCGTCGACCTCCTCTTCACCCCACCCGGCCTCGGCTTCTCCTTGGACCAGCCCTGGTTCATGGGCGACCTCGCCGGCCGGGGCGCGGCCGGCCACACGGGCTTCACCGGCACGTCCCTCGTCCTCGACCCGGCGACGGACACGTTCCTGATCCTCCTGACGAACGCGGTCCATCCGATCCGCCGCCGCCCGGACAGCGCCCCGAGGGCAGCGGCGGCGGCACGGGTGGCCCGGGCGGTACGGGGGATATGAGGGCGCCGCTCTCCCCGAGGGCAGTGCGCTCGGGGGCGACTGCCGCTCTCGGAGACGAGCTGCGGACCAGCCGGGCCGAGCGCCCGAGCGGTGCCCGCCCGGCTGCGCCGGCTCTCCACGCCCGAGCCTCCCCCGGCCGCGTGAGCGCCGCTCTCTCCCACCCACTCGCCCCTCGTAGAATCGCCGGGTGAACGCCCCCGCACCCCCGGCCGCCGAAACCCTCCGTGCCGCTCTCGCCGGCCTGCTCGACGGGCTGCCGCCCCGGCAGGCCTCGCGGGCGGTTGAGCGGCTGATCGCCAGTTATCGCGGGGCGACTCCCACCGATGCTCCGATCCTCCGGGACCGGGCCGATGTGGCCGCCTACGCGGCCTACCGGATGCCCGCGACCTTCGAGGCGGTGCGGTCGGCGCTGGAGGCGTTCGCGGATGCCGTGCCCGAGTGGGCGCCCGGCGGGCATCTGGACGTCGGCGGCGGTACGGGCGCCGCGGCCTGGGCCGTGACAGCGACCTGGGACGGGGAGCGGCCCGTCACCGTGCTCGACTGGGCCGAGCCCGCCCTGGCCCTGGGACAGGAGATCGCCGCGGCCGATCCCGCCCTCAAGGACGTACGGTGGCAGCGCTCCCGGATCGGAGCGGCGCTCACCCTCGAGAGCACCGATCTCGTCACCGTCTCCTACGTCCTCAACGAGCTGACCGCCCCCGACCGCACCGCCCTCGTCGACGCCGCCGCGGCCGCCGCACAGGCCGTCGTGATCGTCGAACCCGGCACCCCCGACGGCTACGCCCGTGTCATCGAGGCGCGGGAACGGCTGATCGCCGCCGGCTTCCACATCGCCGCCCCCTGTCCGCACAGCGCGGCCTGCCCCATCGTCCCGGGTACGGACTGGTGCCACTTCTCCGCCCGGGTCAGCCGTTCCTCCCTGCACCGCCAGGTCAAGGGCGGCTCCCTCCCGTACGAGGACGAGAAGTTCAGCTACGTCGCCGCCGCACGCTTCCCCGTGGAACCGGCCCCCGCACGCGTCGTACGCAAGCCCCAGATCCGCAAGGGCCAGGTACTCCTCGACCTCTGCGAGACCGAACCGTCCCTGAACCGCACCACCGTCACCAAGCGCCACGGCGACCTGTACAAGGCCGCACGCGACGCGGACTGGGGCGACGCCTGGCCGCCCGCCCCCTGATCACCGGCCTCCTGCCGGGTACGCCTAAGATCAACTCGCGCCTCTGGGCGTGAGCATGACGTACCAAAAACGGGAGGAACCTTTGAAGAAGCTTCTGATCGCCCCGGTGGCGGTCGCGACCCTGGCCCTGGCCGGGCTCGTGCCGAGTGCCTCCGGCACGGCGACCGTACAGAGCGACGACATGACGACCGTCGCGGCCACCGCGAAGTGCAAGAGCCTCACGGCGCTGTCGAACGTCAACGTGCGCAAGTCGGCCAGCACCAAGTCGACCATCCTGCGCCTCTGGTACAAGGGCACCAAGGGCTGTGACATCAAGGGCGTCGACGGCGGCTCGTACAAGAACGCCTGCGGGATCAAGAGCTACCACTACTGGCGCAAGGTCAACTACCGCGGCACCGTGGGCTACGTGCCCAACGTCTGCGTGAAGTACTCCTGACCGACTTAGCGGAACAACGCCTCCTCCGCCGACGCCCGGTCGGCGGGGGACTGGCTCGCGATGTCGACGCTGTGATTGCCGTGCGCGCATCGTGTTTCCTCCCGGGGGTCCGTCGGTGGCGGTCCGGTCGCGGTGGGCCCGACCGCTTCAGTGCCTCCGCCGGACGTCCCGGGAGGATCCCGCACGCGAGGGGGCTCCCCCCGGGCGGGGGAGGTTCACGACGACCGGCCGGTCGTACCGCCCTCCTGTCCTTCGCGCTGTTGCTGTCGCTTCTCCTGGAGCTTGCGCAGCAGCTCGCGCTTCTGGGCCTGCGGATCGAGACCGCCGCCGATCCGGCCGCCCCGGTCGCCGCCGCGCAGCGCCTCGCGGCCGAGGTTCCTGCGGGATCCGCCGACGCCCAGCATGTTTCCGGTTCCGCCTCGGGTCATGTCGAGGCTCCTCTCCTGAGTGCGATGAATACGACGAGACGTATCGTCTCGCTAATTGACTTCACCACTATCAGGCGAGACGCACCGTCTTGTCAACCTGATAAATTCGAGCCATGACCCTGAAGAAGACCGCGCAGCCCGCCCCCGACTCCACCCGGCGCAGCGAGAAGTCCCGTCGCGCCATCTACGACGCCGCCCTCACCCTGGTCGCGGAGGTCGGCTACCCCAAGACCACCATCGAGGGCATCGCCGCCCGGGCCGGTGTCGGCAAGCAGACGATCTACCGCTGGTGGTCCTCCAAGGCCGACGTCCTGCTGGAGGCCTTCCTCGACCTGAGCGAACAGGCCTCCCGGGACGCGGGTCCGGAGTACGAGTTCGCCATCCCGGACACCGGCGACCTGGCCGCCGACCTCAAGGCCGTCCTTCGCCTCACCGTCGACCAGCTCCGGGACCCCCGCTTCGAGGGCCCGTCCCGCGCCCTGGCCGCCGAGGGCGTGGTCGACGAGCAGCTGGGCCGCATCGCCGTGGCCAAGCTCCTCGAACCCTCGCTCCAGATGTACGCCGACCGGGTGCGCTCCGCACAGGAGGCCGGCCAGGTCCGCCCGGACGTCGACCCCCGCATCGCCCTCGAACTCTGGGTCTCCCCTCTCGCCCAGCGCTGGCTGCAGTACACCGGCCCGATCTCCTACGAGTACACCGACACCCTCGTCGACTACGCCCTTCACGGCCTCGCGCCCCGCTGAAGGGCCCTCCGGGCGTCCCGCTGGGCGACCTCCCTGGCCTCCCGGGCCTGCCAGGCCTCCAGCTCGGCGATGCGCGTCAGCCGTCCCGGCGCGTCCGTGATCACCCCGGTGCACCCCAGCTCCAGCACCCGGTCGCGCTGCGCGTCCGTCACCACCGTGTGCGCCCACACCCGCGCGATCCCCGAGTTCACCGCCCGCGCCAGGTCCGCGTCGCGCGCCCGGTGGTCCACGTCCAGCAGGTCGACGTACGACCGCCAGCGCTCCGGGCGGTCCGTGCGCAGCTGCCGCGCCGAGCGCCACAGCTGGGTGAGCAGGCCGAGGCGGTGGGCGCGCCGGGCCACCCCGGGGTCGTTGGAGTTCACGAAAACCGAGCGGGTCAGGCCACGGGCCCGGATCAGGCCGGCCAGCCGGTCCAGACTCCGCGGATCCTTCGCCTCCAGCATCAGCACGATCCGCCCGCCGAAACGGTCCAGGACCTCCGCCACCGTCGGCGGCCGCTCCGACCGCCAGCTCCCGGGCAGCACATCCCTCGGGCGCAGCCGTACGCCCTGCCACTCCCCGGCGTCCAGGCCGCGCACCGCGCCCCCCAGGTAGGTGGTGCGGTTCAGGGTCTCGTCGTGGAACACCACCGGCGTGCCGTCGCGCAGCAGCCGGGTGTCGAAGTCCAGCACCTGCGCCGTACCGCGCCGGTAGGCGGCCATCAGTCCCGCCATGCTGTTCTCGGGGACCTCGTGGGCGCCGCCGCGGTGGGCGACGTACGTGATCCGGGGGAGTGCCGCCACCGTCAGCGGGCCGGTGCCCCACTCCAGCGGCATCGGAGCGGTGCCGTGTCCCGTGAGGGTCAGCGCGGCCACGGAAGCCGCGGTGGCCAGGCCCGTCAGCGTGATCGTTGTGACCATGGCGATACGGTAGGGCGCGATATCAGGTCAAAGCGGGCAATGACACCGATCTTGGTGCGGCATATGCCTCGCTCGCCCCACCGGTACCCGTCTCATCGCTCCTGCCCCGGATGTGGGCACTGGCCCCCGGTGCGCGGGAAGATGGGACCATAGGGCATGCTGTTCCGCACGACGGCGAGGCGAGGGGATAGATGAGCGCGGAGTTCGGCGGCCGGACCGGCCTGCAGGGCAAACTCACCCAGTGGCTGCGCGCCGGGCGCCGGCCGAAGGAGACCGCCGGTGACGGCGGCCGTGAGGCCCTGCTGCTCGCCGCCGCCGGCGCGGGACTGCCCCTGGCGCCCGCCGCCCACCCGGCCGGCTACCGCTGCTCCTGCGACCGCGTCGGCTGTCCCACCCCGGCCCGGCACCCCGTGTCCTTCGCCTGGCAGACGCAGTCCACCACCGACCGCGCCCAGATCGAGCGCTGGGCCCGCCATCAGCCAGAGGCCAACTTCATCACCGCGACCGGCATGGTGCACGACGTCCTCGACGTGCCCCTGGATGCCGGTCGCGACGCGTTGGAGCGGCTGCTCGCGGCGGGTGTCGAGGTCGGTCCGGTCGCCGAGAGCGACGACGGCCGCATGCTCTTCTTCACCCTCACCCGCGGTACGCCCGAGGACGAGGACGAGTGGTGGCCGTGCGAGCTGGACTGCCACCCCGAGACGGCGGACGAGCACCCCGGGCTGCGCTGGCACTGCCGTGGCTCCTACGTCCTCGTGCCGCCCGCCCGGCTGCCCGGTGACGGCCAGGCGGTGCGGTGGGTGCGCGGGCTTGAGCACGAGCTGCCGGACCCGCTGAGCCTGCTGGAGGTGCTCACCGAGGTCTGCGGGCGGTACGTCGACGCCGACTCCGCGGGGTCGGCGTGGCCCTCGCGGCGCTGAGGCCCTGAGCGGGCCTGGGGCCTGAGCGGGCCGAGGCCCTGGGCTACGAGCCCTCCGCGGAGGTCATGCCCTGGATCCGGCCCAGGATCGTCACCTTGCCCTGGCCCTTCGGATCCAGCGCCACCTCGTTGGAGACGAACTCCAGCGTGAGTGACTGCTTGATCTCACCCTTCGTCAGGGCGAGTACGTCCTTGTTGGGGGTCGGGAACGTCGTGCCCGCGTAGGCCGTCTGCTTCTCGTAGTGCCGCGTCGTGAAGAACACCAGCGCGCCACCGTCCGTCGTGCGCAGCGCCAGCGGCCCGTAGTCGCCGTTCGTCAGCGGCTCGTCGATGTACTGGGTGACCAGGCCCGGCCTCTTGGTGTTCTTCTCGCGCAGGGCGCGCCACTGGCTGGTGTGCGCGCCGTCCGCGAAGGCGGCCCCGCCGTTCTTCAGATACGTCGTGTAGGTCTGGCTCAGATCGCCGGGCTGCGCCGCCAGGCCGGGCGTCTTCACGGGTACCGACTCGGCCCAGCCGTCCGCGTCCTTCTTGAACTCCGGGACCTTGCCGGGGGCGACGAGGGTCAGGTACGCGACCTGGAACGGGTCGTCGAGACCGCTGCGGGTGAACACGAGCAGCCAGCGGGCGGTGCCGCCCTTGTTGCCGGCGGCGTCGACGACGAACCAGCGGGGCCAGCCGGCCTTCTTCGGGATCGTGAACTTCGCGTCCGTCAGCTTCAGCGGCGAGTGGTTCGGGTTGCCGCCCGGGTTGTTCTTCCGGCCGGCCTCCAGACGAGCCGAGTCGATGTCGGCGAGGGCGCCGGTGGTGTGCTCGGCGTCCAGGGAGGCGTCGTAGGCCTTGTCCGCGTCGTTGTACGCGGTCGTGAACTCCTGGAGGGCCTTGGCGGCTTCGGCGCGGGTGGTCGACGGGAGGATCTCCCGTTCGCCGTGCACGACGACGCATCCGCTCGCCGTCAACGACAAAGCGGTCACCGAGGCCGATATGAGGGTCCTCCGGCCAAGCGTGCGGAGTGTTCGAGGGTCGCGATCCCTGATCATCGGGTGCCTTCACCTTCCCCTTTCCGGAGGCGAACCCTACCGGGTGCCTCCGGCGGTGGGGGCGGGGTGGGGTGGAGTGCGCCTCAGCTGTCCCGGGCCGGTGCTGTCGTCGTCCGGCGTTGGCCGAAGCCCGTCGGCGCCAGGAACAGCACCATGGTCGGGATCAGGTACAGCAGCCACACCGTCACCTGGAGGACCGTCGGGTCGGGCTGGAAGTTGACCACGCCCTTGAGGAGGGTGCCGTACCAGCTGTCCGGAGGGATCGTGCCGGAGATGTCGAAGGCCTTGTCGGTGAGGCCGGGCAGGAAGTCGGCCTCCTGGAGGTCGTGGAAGCCGTACGCCAGGACACCCGCGGCCACGACCACGAGCATGCCGCCGGTCCATGTGAAGAACCTCGCCAGGTTGATGCGCAGCGCGCCCCGGTAGAACAGCCAGCCCAGAGCGACCGCAGTCGCCAGACCCAAGGCCACGCCCACCAGCGGTCGCGGCGTGCCGTCGCTCGCCGCGTGGACCGAGGCCCAGACGAACAGGGCCGTCTCCAGGCCCTCCCGGCCCACGGCCAGGAACGCCGTGGCGACCAGCGCCCCCGTGCCCATCGCCAGCGCCGCGTCCAGCCTGCCGTGCAGCTCCGCCTTGAGATGGCGGGCGGTGCGGCGCATCCAGAACACCATCCACGTCACCAGCCCGACGGCGACGATCGACAGCGAGCCGCCGAGCGCCTCCTGGGCCTGGAACGTCAGCTCCTGGGAGCCGAATTCGAGCGCGCAGCCGAAGCCGAGCGCGAGGGCCACCGCCACGCCGATGCCGGTCCAGATCGGCTTCAGGGCGTCCCTGCGGTCCGTCTTGACCAGGTAGGCGATGAGGATGCAGACGACCAGGCTCGCCTCCAGGCCCTCGCGCAGACCGATCAGGTAGTTGGAGAACACGGGCTCAGGCCTCCTTGGAGAACAGCGTCCGGCCCCACCAGTCGTCCTTGTCACGGACGCCCGGCGGGATCGCGAAGAGCGCCGAACCCACGTGCTGGATGTACTCGTTGAGCGCGTCCGTCGCCAGACTGCGCTGGATCGGGATGAAGCCCTCGCGGACGTCCCGCTGGTAGGCCAGGAAGAACAGGCCCGCGTCCAGGCGGCCCAGACCGTCCGTGCCGTCGGTGAAGGAGTAGCCGCGGCGCAGGATCGTCGCCCCGTGGTTGGAGTCGGGGTGCGCGAGCCGGACGTGCGCGTCGGGCTTCATCGCCTTCAGGAACGGCTCGTCGCGCTCCTTCGCCTTGCCGACCGGGGCGCCCTCGCCCTTGTCGCGGCCGAAGATGTCCTCCTGCTCCTGGAGCGAGGTGCGGTCCCACGGCTCGATGTGCATACGGATGCGGCGGGCGACGAGGTAGGAGCCGCCCGTCATCCAGGACGGGCCGCCGTCCTTCCCGTCCACCCAGACGAACTTCCGCAGGCGGTCCGTCTCCGTGCCCGCGATGTTGCGCGTGCCGTCCTTGAAACCCATCAGGTTGCGCGGGGTCTGCGCCTCGGGCGTCGTCGACGACGTCTTGCCGAAGCCGAGCTGCGACCAGCGGATGACCACGGTGCCCATTCCGATGCGGGCCAGGTTGCGGATGGCGTGCACGGCGACCTGTGGGTCGTCCGCGCAGGCCTGGACGCACAGGTCGCCGCCGCTGCGGGTGGCGTCGAGGTTGTCGCCCGCGAACTTCGGCAGGTCGACCAGGGCTTCGGGGCGGTGGTCCGTGAGGTCGAACTTCTCGAACAGGTTCGGGCCGAAGCCGATCGTGAGTGTCAGGCGGGAGGGCTTGAGGCCCAGGGCCTCGCCCGTGTCGTCCGGAGGCGCCTCGGGCAGGCCGCCGTAGGCGCCCTCGCCCACCGGGTGCCCGGCCGTCATCAGCCGGGCGGCCTCCGTCCAGTCCTTCAGCAGCTGGACGAACTGTGCGCGGTCGTCGGTCGTCACGTCGAACGCGGCGAAGTGCAGCCGGTCCTGGACCGGGGTGGCGATGCCCGCCTGGTGCGTGCCGTGGAAGGGAACCGCGGCCCCGGCGCCGGCCGGGGCCGCGTCGTCGCCGCGTGCCATCGCGACCGCTCCGCCGGCCGCGGCGGCGCCGAGCGCGAGGCCCGCACCGCCCCAGCCGAGCAGCGAACGGCGGGAAGGGGACGGTGTGCTGGTGTCCGTCATCGTGGTGTCCCGCTACTTCGCGACCGCTGCGGCGAGCTTCGACAGCGGCTCCGCGAGGGCGTTCACCGCGTCCGAGAGCTCCTTGCGGTCCGCCTTGCCGACCTTGTCGTACGAGGTGAATTCGTACGACGTGGTGTTCGGGCGGTACTTGTCGAGCAGCTTGTCCAGCGCCGCGAACTGCTTGTCGAGTTCGGTGACGAGGGCCGCGTCGTTCTCCTTCGCGACCGGCTTCAGCAGCTCGTACGACTTCTGCGCGCCCTCGACGTTGGCCTTGAAGTCGACCAGGTCGGTGTGCGAGTAGCGCTCCTCCTCGCCGGTGACCTTGCCGGTGGCGACCTCGTCGAGGAGTTCCTTGGCGCCGTTGGCCATGGAGGTGGGGGTGATCTCGGCCTTGCCGACCCGCTTCTGCCAGTCCTTCAGATCGGTGATGAGCGTGCCGGCGAGTTCCTTCTCGCGGTCGCCGATCTTCTTGTCCTGCCAGAGGGCCTTCTCCAGGCGGTGCCAGCCGGTCCAGTCGGTGGCCGGATCCTGGCCGTCCTCCAGGCCGTCCTCGCGGACGTCGACCTTCGGGTCGATGTCGCCGAAGGACTCGGCGACCGGCTCGGTGCGCTCCCAGCCGATGCGGGAGGGGGCGTACGCCTTCTTCGCGGCTTCGAGGTCGCCGTCCTTGACGGCCTCGGCGAACGCCTCGGCCTTGGGCAGCGTCTCGTCGGCCTGGGCCTGGACGTAGGCGCGGTAGGACGCGACCGCCTTGTCCAGGCGCGGATCGCGCCGCACGGCCTTGCCGCCGGTGACCTTGACGGCCTGGCGGATGCCGCTGCCCTTCATACCGGGCTTGCAGGCGATCTGGTAATCGCCGGCCTTCACCTCGGCGGTGACGCGCTGCTTGGTGCCGGGGCCTATGTTCTCCCGCTCGGTGACCACGCGGTCGTCGGGGAAGAGGACGTAGACCTCGGTGACCTTGGAACCCTTGTTCTCGACGGCCAGCTCGACGTGCCCGGCCGGGAACTCCTTCTTCGACACCTCGCACTTGTCGTCCGTCGCCGTGACGTGGACGACGTGGTCGCCGTCCTTGGCGTTGCTCTTCTCGGTGCAGCCGGTGACGACGGTCAGGGCCGCCGCGACGGCGATCGCGAGGGAAGCGGGCTGGGCGGGTCGCATGAGGGCTCCAGGGAAGGGAAGGTGAGGCTCACCTAAGGGCCACATAAGGATGACCTAAGTGGCTCAAAATCGCCCTCAAGAATGAGTCAAGGAGGGGTCAAGGCTCCCGTCGGGGGACCACCAGGAGTGCTCCTGCCCGGGGGTGCGGGAACACCTCGACGGGCTGGTCGTAGACCTCACTCAGGAGTTCCTCGGTTAAGACCTCGGAGGGCGGGCCGTCCGCCGCGACGCGACCGGCGCACAGCAGCGCGACCCGGTGCGCGTAGGCCGCGGCGAGACCCAGGTCGTGCACCACCACGACCACAGCGTCACCGGCGTGCGCCCTTGACCGGCACAGCCGCAGCACCAGTTCCTGATGCCGCAGATCGAGCGCCGCGGTCGGCTCGTCGAGCAGCAGGAGCGGGGCGCGCTGGGCGAGCACCCGGGCCAGCGCCACCCGGGCCCGCTCGCCGCCGCTGAGCGCGGAGAACGGGCGCGAGGCGAAGCCGGCCACCTCGGTGGCGGCCATGGCCTCGGCGACGGCCCGGTCATCGTCGGCCGGGGACGTGGCGGTGGACGCGGCGTGCGGGGCGCGGCCCATGCGGACGACCTCCTCGACCGTGAAGGGGAAGGAGAGCGCCGCGGACTGCGGCAGGACCGCCCGGCGCAGGGCGAGATCGGGCGCGGGCCAGTCCGCCGCCGGGCGGCCGTGGACGCGTACCTCCCCCTCGGCGGCCGGGGCATCGGCGGCCAGGGCGCTCAACAGGGTCGACTTTCCCGCTCCGTTGGGGCCGACCAGGGCGAGGACCTCACCGGCGCGCACCGTGAGGTCGACCCCCCTCAGCACCTCGCGGGCCCCGAGCCGGACACACAGACCCCGGGTCTCGGCCAGGACGTCGCCGGGCGCGGGCCGGGCAGGGGGAGTGGGGCGTCGGGTACGCAGGCGGATCACGCCCAGCCTCCTTGTCGGCGCCGGGTGCGGCGCAGCAGCCAGAAGAAGAACGGGCTGCCGAGCAGAGCCGTCAGCACCCCGAGGGGGAGTTCGGCGGGCGCGGCGACCGTACGGGCCGTCAGATCCGCCGCCAGCAGGACGAGCGCGCCGAGCAGCGCGCTGCCCGGGATCAGGAACCGGTGCCCGGGGCCCGCGAGCATGCGCAGCAGGTGAGGGACCACCAGACCCACGAAGCCGATGATCCCGGAGACGCTCACCGCCGCCGCCGTCAGCAGCGCGATGACGAGGACCAGCACGATCCGCAGCCGCTCCACCTCCACGCCCAGATGCCGTGCGGGCCGCTCACCGAGGGCCAGGAGGTCCAGGCGGCGGGAGTACAGGGGCGCGACCGCCAGGCCGAGGACGGCGCACGGCAGGACCGCCAGTACCTTCGGCCAGGTCGCCTGGGAGAGCGAGCCGAGCTGCCAGAAGGTGATCTGATTGACCGCCGCCGTGTCCGCGAAGAAGAGGAACAGCCCGATCAGCGCCCCCGCGAAGGCGTTCACCGCGATGCCGGTGAGGATCAGCGTCACCACCTCCGTGCGGCCGCCCGAACGCGACATCGCGTAGACGAGCAGCACCGTCACCAGGCCGGAGACGAAGGCGAAGACGGACACCGTCCAGGTGCCGAGGACGTTCACGCCCAGGGCGATCGCCCCGACCGCGCCGACCGCCGCGCCGGAGGAGACGCCGATGACACCCGGCTCGGCGAGCGGGTTGCCGAACACGCCCTGCATCAGCGCACCCGCGCAGCCCAGCGAGGCACCCACCAGCAGGGCCAGCACGATCCGCGGGAACCGTACGTTCCACAGCACCGACTCGGCCACCCGGTCCAGGTCCCCGCCGCCCAGCCCCAGCCGGTGCTGCACGGAGGCCAGGACGTCACCGACCGGGACGGGATAGGCGCCGGTACCGGCGGCGACCGGGACCACGACGAGAAGGGCGGCGAGCAGCCCGGCGGTCAGCAGCCAGGCCGCCGTACGGCGTCTTCGGGGCGGGGCCTCGGGCGGCGCGCTCGTGCCGCGCCTCTCCAGGACGGTCATCCGGCCTTCCTTCGCTCTCTGTCGGTCGTCATGGCTGGTGAAAGGTTCAAGGCAGAATGCCCGTGTGACTGACTACGACGTACTCCGTGTCTTCTGCGGGCCGCGCGGTGGATACGGCAATGAACTCGGGGTCGTTCGCGAGGGTTCGGTGATGCCAGGCGAGAGCGACCGGCAGGAGTTCGCCGCGAAACTCGGGTTCAGCGAGACCGTGTTCGTCGACGATCCCGAGCGCGGCGTGATCGACATCTACACGCCGACCCTGCGCCTGCCCTTCGCCGGACATCCCTGCGTCGGGACGGCGTGGCTGCTCGACGTGCCCGAACTGGTAGTCCCCGCCGGGGTGGTCGGTGCCCGGCAGGACGGGGAGTTCTGCTGGATCGAGGCGCGGGCGGAGTGGGTGCCGCCGCGCACCCTGCGGCAGTACGGCAGCGCCGCCGAGGTCGACGATCTGGCCGTACCGCCGCCGGGGGAGTGGGTCTACGCCTGGGCCTGGGAGGACGAGCCCGCCGGCCGGGTCCGGGCCCGGGCCTTCCCCGGCCGCGACGACGGCATCGACGAGGACGAGGCCACCGGGGCGGCCGCCCTGCTGCTCACCGACCGGCTGGGCCGGGCCCTCAACATCACCCAGGGTGCCGGTTCCCAGCTGCTGACCGCGCCCCAGCCGGGCGGCTGGACCGAGGTCGGCGGCCGGGTCCACCTCGAACGCTGAACCAGGCGGAGGCCTCACGGACTCACGCCGATACGGCGCCAGGCCGGTACGGCCCCACGCCCGCACCCGCCTACGCCGACAGCGGGAACTCCTCGCCCAGCGCCTGGAACACCGCGTTGTTCAGCGCGTACGCCCGCTTGCACTCGGCCACGACCCGCTGCCGCTCCAGCTCGTCGCCGGGCACCGCGTCCAGCAGCGCGCTGTAGCTCCGCTTGAAGGCGGCAGGGTTGGAGATCTGCTCGAAGACGTAGAAGCGGACCCCGTCGCCCTTCTTCGGGAAACCCCACGCCTTCTCGGCCGTGTCGCGGATGATCTGCCCGCCGGAGAGGTCGCCGAGGTAGCGGGTGTAGTGGTGGGCGACATAGCCGGCCGGCCAGGCGCGGGCGCACTCGGTGATCCGCTCCGCGTACTCCAGGGTGGCGGGCAGCGCGCTGCTGCCCGATCGCCAGCCGGGGCCGCGCAGATACTCCAGGTCCCGCTCCAGCGAGGCCATCCGGAACAACTCCGGGCGGACGAACGGGCCGGCCACCGGGTCCGCCGCGAGCCGCGCGGCCGCCGACTCCAGTGCCCCGTACACGAACCACAGCTGCTCCGTGTAGCGCGCGAACGCGTCGACGCCCAGTTTGTGGCCCAGCAGGTCGCTCATGAAGGTCGAGCCCCTGACCTCCTCGTGCTGCTCTCGGGAAGCGGTCCGAATGAGGGTCGAGAAGGATTCCATGGGCGATACTTTCTATGGTTAGGCTAACCTAAGTCAATAGCCTTGCCGACCTGTTGTCGGTAAACTTCCCGACGAGGTGTCGGTAAAAACCTCGCACGCACCCTGTACGAAGGTGCAGCCGGGAACTCGAGACGATCGCCGCGGGGGCGGGGAGCTGCCTCCGTCACCTGCCGAGCGGCCGCGCCGGGAACAGCCGGGCCGGCCGGCACGGTTGCATCGACCGAGGGACCGGCGCCACACGGGCGGGGACACGGGGATCGCAAGGTCGTCCGCCCCGGCAGGATCCGGGCCCTGGGGTCGCGGGATGCCCGCGGCGCACTCGGACCAAGGTATTTCTGCAGGAGGACTGCTTGATGACTGACCGGCCCTTGACGCTCATGGCGGTGCACGCCCACCCCGACGACGAGGCCACCGGAACCGGAGGGGTCCTCGCGCGGTACGCGGCGGAGGGCATCCGCACGGTTCTCGTGACGTGTACCGACGGCGGTTGCGGTGACGGACCGGGGGGTGCCAAGCCGGGCGATCCCGGGCACGATCCGGCGGCGGTCGCACTGATGCGCCGTCAAGAACTCGAGGCGAGCTGTGACGTCCTGAAGGTCAGCGATCTGGAGATGCTGGACTATGCCGACTCCGGGATGATGGGCTGGCCGAGCAACGAAGCCCCCGGATCCTTCTGGCAGACCCCCGTGGAAGAAGGCGCGGCCCGACTCGCGGAACTCATGCGGCACTACCGACCTGATGTGGTCGTCACCTACGACGAGAACGGCTTCTACGGCCACCCCGACCACATCCAGGCCCACCGCATCACGATGGCTGCGCTGGAGATGACCGCGCTGACGCCGAAGGTGTACTGGACCACGATGCCCCGCTCGGGGATGCAGCGGTTCGGCGAGATCATGCGCGAGTTTCATCCGGACATGCCGGAGCCGGATCCTGCCGAGGCCGCCGCGATGGCCGAGATCGGCCTCCCCGACGATGAGATCACCACGTGGGTGGACACCACCGCGTTCAGCGGTCAGAAGTTCGACGCGCTGGCCGCGCACGCCAGTCAGGGCGAGAACATCTTCTTCCTCAAGATGGGCAAGGAGAGGTTCGGCGAGTTGATGGGCATGGAGACCTTCGTACGTGTCCAGGACCCCACCGGCGTGGCCGTACCCGAGAACGATCTCTTCACCGGACTGCGCTGATCCACCCATCCGGAGCAGAGCCCGGGAAGGCTCATCGGCCGTGTGTTCAGCGAGCACTCCTCACTTCGCGCAGTGCAGGAGGCCGGCCCCCCCTCCCTTCCATCCAGTCCGGCGGAGAGCGGGTAGATGGTGGCCGCCGCGCTGGGCCCTGATGATGTCTGCCTTGTTCCCAGCCGGCTGGACAGGGCGCGGCCCCAGGAAGAACGTGTCGCTCACCGCTCAACGGGCGGTGAGCCACGTAGCCCCCGTCTTCAATGAGCCGACCATGGATCGGGCACGGTGGGCACAGGCGTGTCTGCCCCCTGATGACGGACCCGCCTGTCTACTGGCTGACGGCGCCTGCTCACGTAACGCAATCGACGTCGTCATCCGGACCTGCCTGCGCCCGGCGCAACGCGGCGGTCAACTCGTCGCGCAGGTCGGGGAAGAGGTTGGTGCATTACGTCGGGTAGGCCAGGCCCTCCTTGAAGATGTGGTGGTTGAAGGTGGTGCGCAGCAGCGCCTCGTCGACGTTGATCTGCGTGCCGCTGGTTCCCGGCGGCGTGCCCTTGCCGGCGAGGGCGAGGCAGCGCTTGTCGCGGCCCGCGCCGCGGGTGAGGATCCAGCCGGGCCGGGTCGTGGGGGTGGCGGCGGTGACGGTCTCGTCCGGCGCACGGTCGACGGTGGGGATCGACATCTCTGTGCCCGGCCGTGATCCTCCCGCCGCGGCCCCGTAACTGAGCGACCCCCAGCCCTGGTTGTTGAAGCATGCCTACAAAGTCCACCCCGGCCGGGGGCCATGCCTAGCCGGCCGTCAAACGGTGTGCGTACGGTGCTACGGCAGCGTGAGGATCTCCGCGCCCGTGTCCGTCACCACGAGCGTGTGCTCGAACTGGGCCGTCCGCTTGCGGTCCTTCGTCACGACCGTCCAGCCGTCGTCCCACATGTCGTACTCGTGCGTCCCGAGCGTCAGCATCGGCTCGATCGTGAACGTCATCCCGGGCTGGATGACCGTCGTCGCGTGCGGGGAGTCGTAGTGCGGGATGATCAGGCCCGAGTGGAACGAGCTGTTGATGCCGTGGCCGGTGAAGTCCCGGACCACCCCGTAGCCGAAGCGCTTGGCGTACGACTCGATGACCCGGCCGATGATGTTGATCTGCCGGCCCGGCCGGACCGCCTTGATCGCGCGGTTCAGGGACTCCCGCGTCCGCTCCACCAGCAGCCGCGACTCCTCGTCGACCTCGCCCACCAGATACGTCGCGTTGTTGTCGCCGTGCACGCCGCCGATGTACGCCGTCACGTCGAGGTTGATGATGTCGCCGTCGCGCAGGACGGTGGAGTCCGGGATGCCGTGGCAGATGACCTCGTTGACCGAGCTGCACAGCGACTTCGGGAAGCCGCGGTAGCCCAGCGTCGAGGGGTAGGCGCCGTGGTCGCACATGTACGCGTGCGCCACCTTGTCCAGTTCGTCCGTGGTCACCCCGGGCGCGATCAGCTTCGCGGCCTCCGCCATCGCCCGGGCGGCGATCCGGCCGGCGACGCGCATCGCCTCGATCGTCTCCGGGGTCTGCACCTCCGGTCCGGTGTACGGCGTCGGTGCGGGCTTGCCGACGTATTCGGGGCGACGGATGTTTCCGGGCACGGAACGGGTGGGGGACAGCTCCCCCGGTGCGAGCAGCGACTGGCCAGACATGCCAGCGAGTCTAACCAGCGCCCATGGGGGAACATGTCGATGGCGAGAGGAGCTGGTCATGGCCCTGTTCAAGAAGCGCACGGTCGGCAAGCCGGGTGAGTGGTACTACTGCCTGGAGCACAAGAAGGTCGAGGAGGGGCCGGAATGCCCCAACAAGGACCGCTTCGGGCCGTACGCCTCCCGCACGGAGGCCGAACACGCGATGGCGACCGCCCGCGAGCGCAACCTCCAGTGGGAGAACGACCCCAAGTGGCACGACGCCCCGGCGGGCGGCCGGGACGAGAACTGATCACGCCTCGGCGGCCTGAGCGGCGGCTGCGCGTTTCTCGCGCAGCCGCACCGCGTGCTCGTTGCTCCGCACGTCGTACGTCATGAGCCTCGGCAGGCACACCGCCAGCAGTGCCACCGCGCCCACGCACAGCAGTCCGCCGGACCAGACCGACGTCCGCACCCCCAGCCAGGCCGCGAAACCGCCGCTGCGCATCTGACCGACCGTCGGTCCGACCGAGTACGACAGCAGCTCGATCCCTGCGAGACGACCGCGCAGCTCGTCCGGGATCGTCTGGTTCCACATGGCCGCGCGGAAGACGCCGCTGACCATGTCGGCGCCGCCGGCGAGAGTCAGGAACAGCAGCACCAGCCACACGTCACCGGCGACCCCGGCGCCCGCGATGGCCAGACCCCACAGTGCGGCCGCCAGCACCACCATCCGGCCGTGCCGGTGCACCCGCGAGGTCCATCCGCTGGTCAGGCTCACCAGCAGGGCACCCGCCGGGACCGCCGCGTACATCAGCCCCAGAGACCACTGCGCGTCCAGCTCGTCCGCGAGGAACGGCAGCAGGGCGAGCGGCATCGCCAGGAACATCGCGGCCAGGTCGACGGCGTACGTCCCGAGGAGTTCCTTGCGGCTCCACGCGTAGCGGGCGCCCTCCGCGATGGCCCGCAGCGAGGGCTTCACCGCCTCGTGGGAGGCCGGAGAGGCCGC
This sequence comes from Streptomyces sp. CA-179760, assembly GCF_050937045.1. Lineage (NCBI taxonomy): Bacteria > Bacillati > Actinomycetota > Actinomycetes > Kitasatosporales > Streptomycetaceae > Streptomyces > Streptomyces sp. CA-179760. The sequence continues at coordinate 2,791,378 of NZ_JBNJLZ010000001.1, read as the reverse complement.
GATGCGCACGATCAGCACCACGGACACGACGAACGTGGCCAGGTCGGCGCCGTAGGCCCAGCCGACACCGGCGTAGGCGACCACCACACCTGCCAGCGCCGGGCCCGCGACGCCGCCGACCGTCCAGCGCAGCGAGTTCAGGGAGGCCGCCGCCGGCAGGTGGTCGTAGGCCACGATCCGCGGCCACAGCGAGTCGAGTGCGGGCCGTTGCACGGAGACCAGGGCGGAGGACAGGGCGGCGACGACGTACAGCGGCCAGACGGCGGGCCGCGGAAGCAGCGCGTTGGCCAGCAGCACCACACTGAGCAGGCCCTGCCCCGCCTCCGTCCACAGGATCAGCTTCCGCTTGTCCCACGCGTCGGCGAGAGCCCCGCCGTACAGCCCGAACACCACCAGCGGCACCAGTTCCACGGCCCCGATGGCCCCGACCGCCGCGGCCGACTCCGTCAGCTCCTTCAACTGCACCGGCAGCGCGACGAACGTCAGGAACGTCCCGAAGTTGGAGATCAGCCCCGAGATCCACAGCCGCCGGAAGTCGGCGGAAGCACGCCAGGGGGACAAGTCGGGGAGCATGGCGCGGAGGCCGGAGGAACGTTCGGGGATGTCGTCGGTCACGAAGGGTCATGGTCGGGGGAGGGGTGTGGGCGGGCAACTGCTTTTCGGGGCTCGGCTGCTCATCGCGCGGGGGACGCGCGGGGGAGTCGTCACCAGCGGGCCGGAGGCGGCGCCGTCAGGTCGTCCGCAAGCCGGGACAGCCTGTCCCTGAAACGCCGGCGTCCTCGCGCGGGAGCCGGCAGCGCGTTCTCCCCGGCCGCCGCGCTGACCAGGTGCTGGACCGTGTCCAGGTCCAGTTCCGAACCGGCGGGGACGGCCAGGGACTCATGGGCCATCGCCGGCAGTTCCCCCGCGCCGGGGCCGAGGGCGAGGACCGTCGCCCCGGCGCGCCGGGCGTCGTACACCCGTTCAAGGAGTGGTGCGGCAGGGCCCTCGGGGGACACCACCAGCAGTGTCTCGCCCCGCCGGGCCGCCTCCAGCCTGCCGAGGCCGACCGCGAGATGCGCCGGGTCGCAGGGGCGCGCGTCGTGCCGTACCAGCGTCGGGGCCAGCTCCGGTGTGCCCGACCACGCGGCCTCGTCCACCAGGTGCGCCGCCAGGTGCCACGGCTCGTACTCCGGCGTGCCGACGAGCAGCAGCCCGCCCCCGTGTGACACCACCGATCCCCGCAGCGCCACGGCGAACCTCCGCGTGGCGCCCAGCCACTCGGTCCCGGCGAGCACTTCCCGCAGCAGCGCGACCCGTACGGCATCCATGCGACCGCATCCTGCCCGAGCCGCTCGCGGGTGAGGAGGAAGTCTCCAGGGATTCGCCCGGCCCGGGCAGTCGGGTCGCTCACCCGTCCCATGAGGGAACGACTGGGGGAGACATCTCAGGCACGGGCACAGACGTAGAGTCGAGGCCATGACCTCTACCGACAGTGCTGCCACCGACAACGCCCAGAAGGCCCCCGCCAAGGACCCCTGGGACCTGCCCGACGTCTCCGGACTCGTCGTCGGTGTGCTCGGCGGAACCGGGCCCCAGGGCAAGGGCCTCGCCTACCGCCTCGCCCGGGCCGGCCAGAAGGTGATCATCGGCTCGCGGGCCGCCGAGCGCGCCCAGGCGGCGGCCGGGGAACTCGGCCACGGCATCGAGGGCGCCGACAACGCCGAGACCGCGCGTCGCAGCGACATCGTGATCGTCGCCGTGCCGTGGGACGGCCACGGCAAGACCCTCGAATCCCTGCGCGAGGAACTGTCCGGAAAGCTCGTCGTCGACTGCGTCAACCCGCTCGGCTTCGACAAGAAGGGCGCCTACGCGCTCAAGCCCGAGGAGGGCAGCGCCGCCGAGCAGGCCGCCGCCCTGCTGCCGGACTCCCGCGTCACCGCCGCCTTCCACCACCTCTCCGCCGTGCTGCTCGAAGACCCGGAGATCGACCAGATCGACACCGACGTGATGGTGCTCGGCGAGGTCCGGGCCGACGTCGAGATCGTCCAGGCGCTCGCCGGCCGTATCCCCGGGATGCGCGGCATCTTCGCGGGACGGCTGCGCAACGCCCACCAGGTGGAGTCGCTGGTGGCGAACCTGATCTCCGTGAACCGCCGCTACAAGGCGCACGCCGGGCTGCGCGTGACCGACGTGTGAGCCGGTGAGGCCGATGGGGGACACTGGACGGCACCAGCAGTGCCCGCAGTGTCCCCCGACAGGAGCCGACCGCCATGCCCCGCCTCGCCACCTACGCCTTGATCGTCTGCGTCCTCTCCGTGGCCGCGGCCGTGGTCTCCTTCGTACAGGGCAGCTGGCTGGGGATCGTCTGGGTGCTGCTCGCCGGACTGTCGTCGAACATGGCCTGGTACTACCTGAAGCGCGCCAAGGCGCGGAAGTCGGTCACGGGCTGACCCCTCAGGGGGCGGCCGAGCAGAACTCGTTCGAGCCCTGCCAGAAGCGGTACAGCTCCTGACCGCAGTACGTCTCGAAGTCGCTGATCCGCAGCGACTTCAGGATCGTGTCGATCACGTCGAAGAACACGCCGTTCACCGCGGGCAGCCACAGCAGCGCGAACACGAACAGCAGGCCGAACGGCGCGAACGGCTCCACCTGGCGCCGGATCTTGTACGACAGCCACGGCTCGATCACGCCGTAGCCGTCCAGGCCCGGCACCGGCAGGAAGTTCAGCAGCGCGGCCGTCACCTGGAGCAGGGCGAGGAACGCCAGCGCGAACCGGAAGTCGCTCGGCACGCCGTCCAGGGCGTCGAGCCAGAACGGGGCGGTGCAGACGAGGGCGAACAGGACGTTCGTCAGCGGGCCCGCGGCCGAGATCAGGCTGTGCTTCCAGCGCCCCTGGATCCGCCCCCGCTCGATGAACACCGCGCCACCGGGCAGGCCGATCCCGCCCATGATCACGAAGATCACCGGGAGCACGATGCTGAGCAGGGCGTGCGTGTACTTCAGGGGTTCAGGCTGAGATAGCCCTTCGCGCCGACCGAGATGTCGCCACTGTGCAGGGCGGTGCGCGCGTGCGCGTACTCGTGCAGACACAGGGAGACGATCCAGGCCGCCGTCACGAAGAGGAACACGGCCACGCCGGGCTGCTCCGCGAACCCGGTCCAGGTCGCCCAGCCCGTGACCGCCGTCACGGCCAGAATCCCGACGAACACGGGACTGATCCGGCGCTCGCTGTGGCGGCTGGTGGCGGTGGTCATGGGGCTCCCTGCACTCTTCGGGTCTCCGGGCACGCGGTGGGACTGCCCGACCGTACCGGGCGCACCGGGAAAACGTCTCGCGCGGGGCGGTCGGTTCCGGAGAGGGTGGGCGGATGCGGCTTTGGCACGTGTTCTACGCGGACTGGCAGATGGAGTGCTGCGGCACGCCGTTCTCGGTGGGGGACGAGGTGAGCTGGCCCCTGCTCCTGGACCCGCCCGACGCGTACGGCGGCGACTGGCACGACCAGCTCACCGAGGTCGCCGGCCCGGTGGAGCACGTGGGCGGCGTCCGGGTGGTCCGGGAAGAGGCGGGCTTCACGGTGGCACTGGGCGGGGACCCCGACGCCGAGGACCGGCAGGGGCCGGAGCGCGGGGGGTGGATCCGGTCGGCCGGGCTGCTCTCCGTCGAGCGGCACGGCGCGTCCTGGCCCCAGGTGGCCGGGCGGGTACGGGCCGTGCAGGTACTCACCCAGGGTTACGCCGAGACCGCACCCGGCTCGCGCTCCTGGGAGCCGGTTTCGGGGGAGCGGAGTCTGAGACCGGTCGAGCGGTGCCCGAAGTGGTTCGCCGACGGTGCCGCGGAGCAGGGGCACCGGTGGAGGGAGTCGGGGGTGGTGGTGACCCTGGAGTCCCTGAGCACGGGCGCGGCCCCACCGAGGACGAAGGGGGCCGGGCGGCGTCGGGGCTGAGGGCGGGTGAGTCCGCGGCGAAGGCCGCTCGCCGCGCCGTGGAAACGTCGTGCCCCGACCTCGTACCACCGGAGACAATGGACCCCGTGCGCTACCGCATCCTCGGCACCACGCAGGCGCTCCGCACCGACGGCACGGTCGTCTCGGTGGGCGGGGCGCGGTTGCGTGCGCTGCTGACCGTGCTCGCTCTGCGGGCCGGCCGAACCGTGCCCGTGGGGCTGCTCGTCGACGAGGTGTGGGACGGTGCCCCGCCCGCCGACGGCCCGGCGGCGCTGCAGGCGCTGGTCGGGCGGTTGCGGCGGGCGCTCGGGGCGGACGCGGTCGCCTCCGCCGAGGGCGGGTACCGGCTCGCGGCCTCGCCCGACGACGTCGATCTGCACCGGTTCGAGCGGCTGGCCGGCGAGGGGCCGCGGGCCCTGGCCGACGGCGATCCCGCGAAGGCCGCCGTGATCCTCGACGACGCCCTCGCCCTGTGGCGCGGTCCGGCCCTGGCCGACCTCCCCGACCGCACCGCCGAGGCGGCCCGCCTGGACACCCGCCGCCTGGACGTCCTGCGTGCCCGCCACACCGCCGCCCTCGCCCTCGGCCAGGCCGAGCAGTCCCTGCCGGAGCTGACCGCCCTGTGCGACAGCCACCCCCTGGACGAGCCCCTCCAGACCCTGCGTCTGCGCGCCCTGCGCGGCGTGGGTCGCGCGGCGGAGGCCCTGGACGCCTACGAGGAGGTGCGGCGGCTGCTCGCCGACCGGCTGGGGGCCGACCCGGGCCCGGAACTGCGGTTCTTGCACGCCGAGTTGCTGAGCCTCGGGGACAGCCCAGCGTCCGCCGCCGAGCCACGGCCCGTCGGTAATCTGCGGGCCCGCCTCACCTCCTTCATCGGCCGTGAGAGCGACATCGAGACCATCCGCGGCGATCTCACCACCGCCCGGCTGGTCACGCTGCTCGGGCCCGGCGGGGCCGGGAAGACGCGGCTGTCGCAGGAGGCCGCCGAGACCGTACGGCCCGCCATGTCCGGCGGTGTCTGGCTGGCCGAACTCGCCCCGGTCGACGACCCGGCCGCCGTTCCGGAAGCCGTGCTCACCGCCGTAGGAGCTCGGGAGACCGTGCTGTACGGCGCCGGCGCCGAGGGCATGCGGGCCGCCGTCGCCGAGCGGCTCGACGACCCCGTCGAGCGGCTCGCCGAGCACTGCTCCCGCCCCGGCATGCTGCTGATCCTCGACAACTGCGAGCACGTCGCCGACGCCGCCGCCCGGCTCGCCGAGGAACTGCTGGAGCGCTGCCCGGGCCTCACCGTCCTCGCCACCAGTCGTGAGCCCCTGGGCGTGCCGGGGGAGTTGCTGCGGACCGTGGAGCCGCTGCCCGAGCCGGTCGCGCTTCGGCTGCTGGCCGACCGGGGCGCGGTGGCCCGGCCCGGCTTCCGCGTCCAGGACGACCCCGGGGCGTGTGCCGAGATCTGCCGGCGCCTCGACGGCCTGCCCCTGGCCATCGAACTCGCCGCCGCCCGGCTCCGGATGCTCACGCCCCGCCAGATCGCCGACCGGCTCGACGACCGCTTCCGTCTGCTCACCTCCGGCAGCCGCACCGTCCTGCCCCGCCAGCAGACCCTCAGAGCCGTCGTCGACTGGTCCTGGGACCTGCTCGACGAGGACGAACGGGACGTGCTGCGGCGGCTGTCGGTGTTCGCGGGCGGCTGCGACCTGCCCGCCGCCGAGGCGGTGTGCGGGCCGGCCGCCCTGGAGGCGCTCGGCTCGCTCGTCGACCGGTCCCTGGTCGTGGCCGCCCCGCCCGCTGAGTCGGCCGACGGCGAGATGCGCTACCGGCTGCTGGAGACCGTCGCCGAGTACGCCGCCGAGCGGCTGGACGAGGCCGGACAGCGCGCCCAGGCCGAGCGCGCCCATCTGACGTACTTCCGCGAACTCGCCCGCGCCACCGACCCGTTGCTGCACGGCCCCGGCCAGCTCGCCGCCATCCACCGGCTGGAGCGGGAGTACGAGAATCTGCGCACCGCCCTGCGCCATGCCGTCGCCCTGCGCGACGAGCAGGAGGCGCTCTGCCTGGCGCTGTCCCTCGTCTGGTACTGGCAGATGCGCGACCTGCGCATCGAGGCCCGGACCTGGTGCCGCGAGGTCATGGCCCTCGGCCCCGACCCCTTCACCGAGCCCGTCCGCCGCGCCGCCCCGGTCTGGCGGCGCTGCACCGACGCCCCGCCCCCGATGACCGGCGAGGTCCTCCAGGAGGCCCGGCGCGGGATCCACCTGGCCCATCTCGCCTGCATGGACACCGAACTGGACGCCTGGCAGACCCCGCGGGCCCAGCGGAAGCTGCAGATCATCGCCGAGACCTACGAGCCCGGCCTCCCGCAGACCTGCCGGCTGCCCGGCCTGCTCTGGCTCTTCGCCGTGATGCTGACCGGCGACATGGACCGGCTGGGCGTCGTCATGGAAGCGTCCATCCGCACCTGCCGGGAGACCCCCGGCTTCGAGTGGGAGCTGGCCTCCGGTCTCCAGATGCGGGCCAACTTCCTCGCCAACCACATCGACTGGGCGGGCGACGCCGCCCGGGACGCCGACGAGTCGCTGGAGATCTACCGGCGCCTCGGCGACGCCTGGGGCACCGCGGAGGCCCTCTCCGCCCGCGCCGAGACCCACGAACGCAGGGGCGCCTACGCCCTGGCCGCCGCCGACTACGAGGCAGCCATCGCGCACGCGGAACACCTCGGCGCCCACGGACAGACGGCGGTGCTCACCGCCCGGCTCGGCAACGCGCTGATCGAGGACGGCGAGGAGGAGCGAGGCGAGCGGCTGCTGCGCGAGGTGATCGCCGAGCGCGGGGACTCGGCCAGCGAGGCCATGCCCGCCGCACGCCTCTACCTGGCCATCCGGCTGGGCTTGACGAACCGTGTCCCCGAGGCTCGCGAGCAACTGCGGCGGCTGCGGCAGGACTTCCGTATCGCCCACTTCATCGTCTTCGACGCGTTCATCCTCGGCGCCGAGGCCTGGCTGGACGCCCTGGAGGGGCGGCACGCGGAGTGCCTGGAGCTCATCCGCAAGGCGCTGGAGCGCGCCGCCGACCCGCGCTCGCAGGTCATCGCCCCCCATATGCGGGCGGTGTATCTGACCATCGGGGCCGGAGCCCTGGCCGCCCGCGACGGTGGGCACCGCGCCCGCGACGCGGCCCGCTGCCTCGGCGCCGCCGACGGCCTCCGGCCACCCGGCCATGTCGCCCCGCGGCAGGAGCGCGAGATCCGCGAGCGGGCGGAACGGCGGGCCCGGGCCGTGCTCGGCGACCGGGCGTACGAGAGCGCGTACGCGGAAGGCGGCGGCCTCTCCGCCGAGGAGGCCACCGCCCTGGTCTGAGGCGAAGGCGCCCCTTCCCGTCAGCTCTTGGTGCGGAACTTGTGGATCGCGATGGGCGCCATCACCGCCGTGATCGCCACCGACCAGCCGAGCGTCACCCACAGATCGTGCGCGACCGGCCCGCCGACCATGAGACCGCGCGCGGCGTCCGCCAGCGTGGACAGCGGGTTGTAGTCGGTGAAGGCCTGCAGCCAGCCCGGCATCGAGGTCGTCGGCGCGAAGATCGACGAGCCGAACTGGAGCGGGAACAGCACCAGGAAGCCCATCGCCTGCACGGACTGCGCGTTCTTCAGGATCACGCCCAGGGTGAGGAACACCCACATGATCGACGAGGCGAACGCGGTGGACAGGGCCACGGTCGCGAGAAGACCGAGCCAGTTGGTGATCTCGAACCCGACCGCGACGGCGACGATCATCAGCACGGCGGTCGCGAACAGCATCCGCAGCAGCTCCACGGAGATCTTCGCGAAGAGTACCGAGCCGCGGCCGATCGGCAGGGACCGGAAGCGGTCCATGACACCGGAGTTGAAGTCCTGGCTGAAGCCGGTGCCGACGCCCTGGGACAGCGTCATGCTCATCATCGCGATCATGCCGGGGATCACGTACTGCACGTACTGGTCCTGCCCGCCGCCCAGCGCCTGCCCGATCGAGCCGCCGAACACGAACACGAACAGCAGCGTGAAGATGACCGGCATCAGCAGCGCGTCGGCCATCGACTCCGGGTCCTTGCGGATCCACAGCAGATTGCGGCGTATCAGCGCCCCGGTGTGGCGCAGATGGGCGCGCGGCGAGATACGGGCGTCCGCCTCGCCCTCGTGGATGGCTGCGGTGGCGGCGCTCATACGGCGACCTCCTGACGGTCGTCGGCGGGCACGGTGTCCTGCGGGGCACTGGCGCGGTGTCCGGTGAGGGACAGGAACACCTCGTCCAGGCTGGGCAGTTCGGTGGTGATGGAGGAGAGCGTGATGCCGCGCGCGGTGACCGCGCCGACCACGGCGGTCAGCTGCTCGTCGCTGAGGATCGGCACGAGGACGTCACCCCGGTCGGCGTCCACGGTCGTGGTGGCGAGCCCGGTGATCCCCAGCTCGTCCAGCGCGGCGGCGAGGGGCCGCAGTCGCACCGGGTCGGCCGGGCGTATCCGCAGCGCACGGCCGCCGACCTTGGCCTTCAGCTCCTCGATGGCACCGCCCGCGATGACCTGCCCGCGGTCGACGACCGTCAGCTCGGTGGCGAGCTGCTCGGCCTCCTCCATGTACTGGGTGGTGAGCAGCACGGTGACGCCGTCGCCGACCATGCGCTTGACCTCGTCCCACACCTCGTTGCGGGTGCGCGGGTCGAGCCCGGTGGTCGGCTCGTCCAGGAAGAGCACGGCCGGCCGGCCGATCATCGACGCGGCCAGGTCCAGCCGCCGCCGCATGCCTCCGGAGTACGTCGCCGCGGGCCGCTTGGCGGCCTCGGTGAGCGAGAAACGCTCCAGCAGTTCGTCGGCCCGGCCCCGGGCGCTCTTGCGGGGCAGATCGAGCAGCCGCCCGATCATGTACAGGTTCTCCCAGCCCGAGAGCTTCTCGTCCACGGAGGCGTACTGCCCGGTGAGCCCGATCACCCGGCGCAGCTGCCGGGGCTGCCGTACGACGTCGTAGCCCACGACGGTCGCCCGGCCCGAGTCGGGGGCGAGCAGCGTGGACAGGATGCGCACCAGGGTCGTCTTCCCGGCCCCGTTCGGCCCGAGCACCCCCATGACGGTGCCCTCCCGCACGTCCAGGTCGACCCCGTCCAGTGCCTTGGTCTCGCCGTAGTGCTTCACCAGCCCCCGCACGGTGACCGCGGCGCCGCCGGCGTGTGTGTCGATTCGCGTCATGAGACAGACGGTCTCAGGGCCCACCGACAAACCACCGACAAGCGACCGACAAGCGTCCGACAAGCCACCGGCAGCTCCGTGTCGGGGCCCCGGCACGGGGACGGCCCGCCGACTGGGGGAGGGCCGGCGGGCCGTCGGTGGTACCGCTGTGGCTCTAGTGGACGGAGTGCTCCTCCTGCGGGAACGTTCCGCCGACGACGTCCTCGGCGAACGCCTTCGCCGCACCGCTCATGACCTCACGCAGGTCGGCGTACTGCTTCACGAACTTGGGGACGCGCCCACCGGTCAGACCCAGCATGTCGGTCCACACCAGCACCTGCGCGTCGGTCTCGGGGCCCGCCCCGATGCCCACCGTCGGAATCTGCAGCACCCGCGTCACCTCGGCCGCGAGCTCCGCCGGGACCAGCTCCAGCACCACGGCGAACGCGCCCGCGTCCTGCACGGCCTTCGCGTCCCGCAGCAGCTGCTGGGCCGCCTCCTCGCCCCGCCCCTGCACGCGGTAGCCCATCGCGTTGACGGACTGCGGGGTCAGGCCGATGTGCGCCATGACGGGGATGCCGGAGTCGACGAGCAGCCGGATCTGCTCGTGCGACCGCTCGCCCCCTTCCAGCTTCACGGCCTGCACGCCCGCCTCCTTGACCAGCCGGGTCGCCGAGCGCAGCGCCTGCACGGGGCCCTCCTGGTAGGAGCCGAAGGGCAGGTCGCCGACGATCAGGGCGCGCGAGGTGCCCCGTACGACGGCCGCCGACAGCATGGTCATCTCGTCGAGGGTGACGGGCACGGTCGATTCGTACCCCAGGTGGCAGTTGCCCGCCGAGTCGCCGACGAGCATGACCGGGATGCCGGCCTCGTCGAAGACGGACGCGGTCATCGCGTCGTAGGCGGTGAGCATGGGCCACTTCTCGCCCCGCTCCTTGGCGGCGGCGATGTCGCGCACGGTGATACGGCGGGTGCCCTTGCCCCCGTACAGCGTCTTGGCGCTCTGGGCAGCCGAAAGCTGCGTCATTGCACGGCTCCTCACACGTCATCTCGAGGCGCCCTGACGGCGTCCCCGGACCACGTCCATGGTGGCACCTCGTGCCAAGCAGGGCTAGGGGAGGCCCTGTGAGTTCCACCCCGGTGCCCCGAAGCGGCCCCGCGAGTAAGAGCTCGGTAAGGGTATTCCAATACGAGACGGTCTCGTATCGAAATGGTTCTAGGCTCGACGGCATGACTACTCCTGCCGACCGCGCCGCCCCCACCGGCCCCCGGATACCGGAAGCGGTGCACCGGCGCCGCTGGGCGATCCTCGGTGCGCTGATGCTGAGCCTGCTGATCGTCGTCCTCGACAACTCGATCCTGAACGTCGCCATCAAGACGATCTCCACCCCGGCCCCGACCGGCCTGGGTGCCACGCAGAGCGAGCTGGAGTGGGCGATCAACGCCTACACCCTCGTCTTCGCGGGCCTGCTGTTCACCGCCGGGCTGCTCGGCGACCGGCTGGGCCGCAAGAAGGTGCTGCTCGGCGGCCTCGCCGTCTTCGGCATCGGCTCCGCGCTCGCCGCCTTCTCCGGCTCGCCGGGGGAGCTGATCACCTTCCGGGCCGTGATGGGCCTGGGTGCCGCGTTCGTCATGCCCGCCACCCTCGCCGTCCTCATGAATGTCTTCGAGCGCGAGGAGCAGCCGAAGGCCATCGGTATCTGGGCGGGCGGCGTCGGCCTGGCCATCGCCATCGGCCCGATCACCGGCGGTGTCCTGCTGGACCACTTCTGGTGGGGCTCGGTCTTCCTCATCAACGTGCCGATCGTGCTGCTCGCCCTCGCGTTGATGCTGTGGCTGGTGCCCGACTCCCGCGACCCGAGCCCGGGCCGCATCGACCCCGTCGGCGTCGTACTCTCCGTCGTCGGCCTTGTCCTGCTCGTCTACGGCATCATCAAGGGCGGCCAGCTCGCCGACTTCACCGACACCACCGTGCTGTGCACGATCGGCGCCGGTCTCGCCGTCCTCGTCGCCTTCGTGGTGTTCGAGAAGCGCAGCGACCATCCGTCCATCGACGTCACGTACTTCAAGAACAGTGTCTTCTCGGCCGCCATCGCCGCCATCGCGCTGGTGTTCTTCGCGTTGATGGGTGTGACCTTCTTCTCGGTCTTCTACACGCAGAGCGTGCGCGGCTACTCGCCGCTGCAGACCGGCCTGCTGATGCTGCCGCTGGCCGCCGCCCAGCTGATCTTCGCGCCGCGGGCCCGGCTGCTGGTCGACCGCTTCGGCAACAAGGCCACCACGACCGCCGGAATGCTGCTCATCGCCGCGATGCTGGCCGCCTTCGCCACCCTGGACGCCGACACGCCCATCTGGATCCTGGAAGTCATCTTCTTCTTCATGGGCACCGGCATGGCGCACATCATGACCCCGGTCAGCGTCGTCATCATGCAGGCCCTGCCCCGCGAGAAGGCCGGCTCGGCCTCCGCGCTCAGCAACACCTTCCGGCAGGTCGGCGGCGCCCTCGGCATCGCCGTCCTCGGCTCGGTGCTGTCCACGGCGTACCGCACGGGCATCGAGGACAAGCTCGGCGCGCTGCCTCCGGCCCTGCGCCACACCGCGGGCGAGTCCATCGAGGCCACGCTCGGCGTCGCGGCGAAGCTCGGCCCCGAGGGCAAGGCGCTCGTCACCCCCGCCTACGACGCGTTCCTGCACGCGATGCACATCACCGCCCTGTGGGGCGCGGGCGTCGCCCTCATCGGCACGGTCGTCGTGGCGCTGTTCCTGCCCGGCAAGCCCCCGGCGCCCCAGCAGGGCGAGGAGGAGAAGGAGTTGTCGGACACGCGGTCGTGACCCTGCGCGACAATGCATCTGACCAGCCAGCAAAGGACGGAGCGACGTGAGCCTCGCCGAACGGCACCCCACGAACGACGGCCCCCCGAGGGGCCGCCCCAGAAGCGAGGCCGTCGAACGCGCCATCATCGAGGGCGTGATGAGGCTCCTGGAGGAGGGCGTGCCCCTCGCCGAGCTGTCCATCGAGCGCGTCGCCCGCACCGCCGGCGTCGGCAAGGCCACCATCTACCGCCGCTGGAGCGGCAAGGAGGAACTCTTCGTCGACGTCGTGCGCGCCGCCGAACCCCCCGACCCGCCGCTCCCCGGTACGTCCATGCGCGACGACCTCGTGGTCCTGCTGGAGCAGGTGCGGCGGCGCGGCCTGGCCAACCGCTCGTCGGCGCTCCTGCACAGCGTGCACGCCCAGATGAAGAGCAGCCCGAAGATCTGGGCGGCGTACCACGCCACCGTCATCGAGCCCCGCCGCCGGCTCGGCCTGGAGGTGATGCGCCGCGGCCAGGAGAACGGCGAACTGCGCGCGGATGTCGACCTCGACCTGCTCAACGACCTGTTCGTCGGCCCCCTGCTGCTGCGCGCCGTCCTGCACCCGGACGCCGACCTGCCGGAGGGCCTCGCCGAACAGGTCGTCGACACGCTGCTCGAAGGGCTGCGTCCCGGCGTGCGTCCCGACGGGTCACCCTCCGTCAGTTCGGTCCCGCGACCGTCCTAGTGTGCGCGTTTCGTCACAGAGCGCGCTTTCACGGGCGGTGACCGGAACTCCCCGTGCGGACTCGTTCGTCCTCGCCCCCGTACGGCCGTCGGCGGACGGCGGGAACGGAACGGATCATCCCCTAGGGTCGTAAGGACACGGGGGGCGATGGTGTGCACGGCAGGCAGTGAGGCGACGGTATGGCGCAGCAGGCGTACATGACGGAGACGGACAACGGCGGCTCGGGGCCCGAGCGCCGGGGGAACCGGCTTCGGCGCCTGTTCGACCGGATGGCGGGCGGCCGACGGGGCGACCCGAGGATGTGGCGGCGCGGTCTGTTCGTCGCCGGCTGCGCGGTGCTGCTGGCGGTGGTCATGCTGGTGCACTCGCACATCCCCAACACCATCGGCAACCTGGGCAGCCTCATCGAGACGTTCCTGCCCTGGCTGGGGCTCCTCGTCCCGGTGCTGCTCGTGCTCGCCGTGGTCCGCAAGTCGGCGACGGCGCTGATCGCGCTCCTGCTGCCGTCGCTGGTCTGGCTGAACCTCTTCGGCGGCCAGCTCAGCGACAAGACCGCCACCGGCGGCGACCTCACCGTGGCCACGCACAACGTCAACGCCGAGAACCCGGACCCGTCCGGAACCGCCCGTGACGTGGCCGCCTCCGGTGCGGACGTGCTGGCCCTGGAGGAACTCACGGCGTCCGCGGTCCCGACGTACGAGAAGGCGCTGGCGTCGACCTACCGCTACCACGCGGTGCAGGGCACGGTCGGGGTGTGGAGCAAGTACCCGCTGACCGGTGTACGGGACGTCGACATCGACCTGGGCTGGACGCGGGCGATGCGTGCGACGGTGACCGCCCCGTCCGGGCAGGTCGCGGTCTACGTCGCCCACCTGCCGTCGGTACGCGTGAAGATGGAGGCCGGCTTCACGGCCCGGCAGCGTGACCGGAGCGCGGAGTTCCTGGGCGAGGCCATCGCCCACGAGCCACTGAAGAACGTCGTGCTGCTCGGCGACCTGAACGGCACCATGAACGACCGGGCGCTCAACGCCGTCACCTCCCAGATGCGCTCCACGCAGGGCGCGGCCGGCAACGGCTTCGGGTTCAGCTGGCCGGCGTCGTTCCCCATGGCGCGCATCGACCAGATCATGGTCAGGGGCCTGAAGCCGGAGAGCTCCTGGACCCTCCCGGAGACGGGCAGTGACCATCTGCCGATCGCCGCCCGTGTGAAGGTCGCCACAGACGGCTGAGTGCGGCATTAGGCGGAATAGCAGGCCTGAGAGACTTTGTTCCGTACTTGAACATACGAAAGTACGGATCCCCAGCAAGACTCGAAAGGCTTCCTCATGCCCCTGGCCCTGCTCGCCCTCGCCGTGGGCGCCTTCGGCATCGGTACCACCGAGTTCGTGATGATGGGGCTGCTGCCCGATGTCGCGGACGACCTGCACATCTCGATACCCAGCGCCGGCCACCTGGTGTCGGCGTACGCGCTGGGCGTCGTCATCGGCGCTCCCCTGCTGGCCGCGGTCACGGCCCGGATGTCCCGCCGCACGGTCCTCATCAGCCTGATGGGACTGTTCGTCGCGGGCAACGCCCTGTCGGCCCTCGCGCCCGACAACGGCTGGCTGCTGGCGGCCCGCTTCCTGAGCGGCCTGCCGCACGGCGCCTTCTTCGGCGTGGGCGCCGTCGTTGCGACCAACATGGTCGCCCCCGAGCGCAAGGCGCGCTCGGTCTCCCTGATGTTCCTCGGCCTGACGGTCGCGAACGTCGCGGGCGTGCCCGTGGCGACCCTCATGGGCCAGAACCTCGGCTGGAGGGCGACCTTCCTCGGCGTCAGCGCCATCGGCCTGGCGGCGATCGCCGCGCTCGCCTTCCTGATCCCGCACGACCACGAGCACACCACCGCACAGGGCCTGCGCGGCGAACTCGCCGCCCTGCGCTCCCTCCCGGTCTGGCTGTCGCTCGGCACCACGGTCGCCGGCTTCGGCGCCCTCTTCTCGGCGTACAGCTACATCACGCCGATGCTCACGGACGCCGCCGGCTACGCCGGTGCCAGCGTGACCCTGCTGCTGGCGCTGTTCGGCGTCGGCGCGACCGCGGGCAACCTGCTGGGCGGCCGGCTGGCCGACCACTCCCTGCGGGGCACGCTCTTCGGCGGCCTGACCTCCCTCGTGGTCGTCCTGGCGCTCTTCCCGCTGCTGATGCGCACCGAGCTGACCGCGGCCGTCGGCGTGATCCTGCTCGGCATGGCCGCCTTCGCCACCGGCTCCCCGCTCCAGCTGATGGTCATGGAGAAGGCCTCCTCGGCCCCGTCCCTGGCCTCCTCCGCCAACCAGGCCGCCTTCAACCTGGCCAACGCCGGCGGTGCCTGGATCGGCGGCCTCGCCCTGGCCGCGGGCTTCGGCGTCACGTCCCCGGCCCTGGCCGGCGCGGCCCTGGCCGTCCTCGGCCTGGCGGTGGCGTCCCTGGCGTACACGGTGGACCGGCGCCGGGCACCGGTCGCCGGTGGTCGCGAGCGGATCGTGGCGAGCCATGTTCCGCAGGAGACGGAAGCGGTGCACCACTGACAGGTGCCGGTACGCCGGCGCGATGACTCGGGCGGCGGTCCGTGGGCAGGTCCCACGGGCTGCCGCTCTGTTCACCGGGGGGTCTGGCGCCGCGCCGCGACGACCGCCGAACTGGTGGGCGTGGTGAGGACTTCGGTGGCGTCGAGGTCCGGATGCGTGAGGTAGAACAGCCGCAGCTCGTCCACCTGACCCTCGAACCTGGGTGGCCAGTCGGCGGACGGGGTGAAGTCGTCCAGGACGAGCATTCCACCGGGAGCGAGCAACTCGACGACCCGCCCGGGATCGTCCCGCTTGCCCCCGCCGTCGCAGAAGAAGACGTCGAACGGCGCGTGCTCCTCGAGCAGCCGCCAGTCCCCGGTCAGCACCCTCACACGGCCGTCGTCCGCGAAGACACCGGCCGCTCGCCGGGCTCAGCGACGCGGGCCTGCACACCTCGGGGGACCTCCCTGCGGCACTGTCCCAACTGGCCCGGAGCGGTATCACCTTGCTGGCCGACCCCCATGCCCGCCTCAAGGAGTGCGGCCGCCCCGGCTGCACCCGCGTCTACCTGGACCGCTCACGGGGAGGGCGGCGCGCTTGGTGCGGGATGGAGGAGTGCGGCAATCGCGTCAAGGCGGCGGCCTATCGGGCGCGGAGACGGGGCGCTGCCTGACCGGCGGCAGGCGATTTCAGTGCTGAACCACGGGAGCCCGCGCCATGCGACCGGACTCCCACAGGGTGTTCAGCGCGGCGGACGCCTCAGACCGACTCCCGCCACCCGTTCGTGATCGGTAGCCGCCGGTCCTTCCCGAAGCCCTTCGCCGAGATCTTCGTGCCCGGCGGGTACTGCCGCCGCTTGTACTCCGCCGTGTCGACCATGCGCAGCGTCTTCGTGACCAGCTCCCGGTCGAAGCCGGCCGCCACGATCTCGTCCGCGCCCTTGTCGTGGTCGACGTACAGGTCGAGGATCGCGTCCAGCACCGGGTAGTCGGGCAGCGAGTCCGTGTCGACCTGGCCCGGGCGGAGTTCCGCGCTCGGGGGCTTGGTGATGGAGTTCTCGGGGATCGGCGGGGTCTGGCCGCGCTCCCGGGCGGCCCTGTTGCGCCACTCGGCCAGACGGAAGACCGACGTCTTGTACACGTCCTTGATGGGGCCGTACGCCCCGACGGAGTCGCCGTAGAGCGTCGAGTAGCCGACCGCCAGTTCCGACTTGTTGCCGGGGGCCAGGACGATGTGGCCCTCCTGGTTGGAGAGGGCCATGAGGAGCGTGCCGCGCAGGCGCGACTGGAGGTTCTCCTCCGCGAGGCCCGTCAGGCCCAGCGAACCCATGTACGCGTCGAACATCGGCTCGATGGCCACGGTCCGGAAGTTCAGGCCCGTGCGGTGGGCCATCTCCGCCGCGTCGTCCTTGGAGTGGTCCGAGGAGTACTTCGACGGCATCGACACGCCGTACACGTTCTGCGCGCCCACCGCGTCGCACGCGATCGCCGCGACCAGCGCCGAGTCGATGCCGCCCGACATGCCGATCAGGACCGACTTGAAGCCGTTCTTCGCGACGTACGCACGCAGGCCCACGACCAGCGCCGAGTAGACCTCCTCGTCGTCGTCCAGGCGGTCCGCGTAACCGCCGGAGAGCTCTCGCTCGTACGGGGCGAGCGGCTTCTCCGAGACGACCACGCGGTCGATGCGCAGGCCGTCGTCCACCACGCCGGTGGGCGCGTCCGCCGACGCCTCCGGCAGGTCCAGGTCCAGGACCACACAGCCCTCGGAGAACTGCGGCGCCCGCGCCACGACCTCGCCGTCCTTGTCCACGACGATCGAGTCACCGTCGAACACCAGCTCGTCCTGGCCGCCGATCATGGCCAGGTACGCGGTCGTGCAGCCGGCCTCCTGGGCCCGCTTGCGGACCAGGTCCAGGCGCGTGTCGTCCTTGTTGCGCTCGTAGGGGGAGGCGTTGATCGAGACCAGCAGGCCGGCCCGCGCCGAGCGCGCCGCAGGGACCCGGCCGCCGTCCTGCCAGAGGTCCTCGCAGATGGCCAGGGCCACATCCACGCCGTGCACGCGCAGCACCGGCATGCTGTCGCCGGGCACGAAGTAGCGGAACTCGTCGAAGACGCCGTAGTTCGGCAGGTGGTGCTTGGCGTAGTTCAGGACCACCTCGCCGCCGTACAGCACCGCCCCCGCGTTCTGCGGCGCTCCGGCCGGCTGGCCGTACTTCGGCTGGGCGGTCGCACTGCGGTCGAGATAGCCGACGATCACCGGCAGCTCCCCGAAGCCCTCGTCGGCCAGCCGGCCGGCGAGGGCGCGCAGCGCCGCCCGGGAGGCCTCCACGAAGGACGACCTGAGGGCCAGGTCCTCGACGGGATACCCGGTCAGCACCATCTCGGGGAACGCCACGAGATGCGCTCCCTGCTCGGCGGAGTGCCGGGTCCAGCGGACGATCGACTCGGTGTTCCCGGCGAGGTCGCCGACGCTCGAATCGATCTGGTTCAGGGCGAGACGTAGTTGAGGCACGCCGACCAGTGTAATCGTCAGTGCGACACAATGGGGTGGTGTGGGTCACCCCACACCACCCCGGTCCACTCTCGGAGATCAGCGACGCCGGTACGACTCCACGTAGCCGCTCGCGGGCGAGCCCACGCCGGTGACGTCGTCGTAGCCCTTCACGGCCGCGAGCGAGCTGTCCTTGCCCAGGCTGCGCACGGACGTGGCCAGACCGTCCGTGGCGTCGTAGCCGTTCACGAAGTCGACGCGGGCCAGGGCGAGGCCGGAGCCCGTCGGGTTGTCGGTGACGTCGCGGTAGGCCTTCGAGCCGGCCTTCGCGTAGATCGCCGGGTTGGCGAAGCCGATCGCCTTCCCGCCGCGGGCCTCCTGAGCCAGGGCCTGGATGGCCGCGATCGTCGGCGCGGCGAGCGAGGTGCCGCCGATGCGGTACTCGCTGTACGCCTGCGTCTTCCCGTCCGGCTGGGTCTGCGTCTGCCCGACCAGGAACCCGGTGTTCGGGTCGGCGATCGCCGCGATGTCGGGGACGACCCGGTTGCCGGCCGCGTTGTTGGCCTTGGCCAGCGCGTCCGGCACGACACCCTGCTGGTAGGTCGGCTCCGCCACCGTCTTGCTGGTGCCGCCGCCCGCGCCGGAGGTGAAGGCGCCGGGGAAGCCCGTCCAGCTCTTGCCGTCGGCCGACAGGTCGGCCTTCTCGGTGCCCCAGCCGGTCTCCCAGAGGTACTTGTCGTCCTTGCCGACGGCCAGCGAGGTGCCGCCGACGGCGGTGACCCACGCCGAGTTGGCCGGGGAGTCGACCTGCTTCGTCCCGGAGCTCGCGACCTCGTCGCCGTCGTCGCCGGAGGAGAAGTAGAAGCCGATTCCCTCGACCGCGCCCAGCTGGAAGACCTGGTCGTAGGCCGCCGCGAGGTCGGGCGTCTGCGCGGCCTCCACCTCGCCCCAGGAGTTGGACACGATGTCGGCCAGGTGCTTGTCGACGACCTTGCCGAGCGCGTCGAGCAGGTCGGCGTCGGTGCAGGACGCGGCGCCCACATAGGTGACGTCCGAGGCCGGCGCGACCGCGTGCACGGCCTCGACGTCCAGGGTCTCCTCGCCGTACCAGCCGGAGGCCGAGCAGTCCTTGGTGTTCGTGTACTTCTTGGGCAGCACCTGGTGCAGCCGGCCGGTCTTCCACGCCGCGTCGCCGTTGCGCTTGGCGTAGGTGGCGGCGTCATAGGCGATGGTCGGCGAGGCGTACGCGTCCGTGATGGCGACCCGGACGCCCTTGCCGGTGCGCGTGCCCGCGCCGTAGGCGGCCCGCAGCTGCTTGCCCGTGTAACCCTTGATCGCGTACGGGATCTTCGTGCCGTAGGCGTCCGGCAGCGTGCTCGCCGTCTTCGAGCCGTAGTACGAGGAGAACGGCCCGGCGTTGCGGAACACGGTGTCCGGCGGCGGCAGCTGGTCGTCGTGCGTGACCATGTGGGGCGCGTCGTCCAGGCCGGTGACGGTCAGCACGGCGCCGGACAGGCTCTCCGGGACGGAGGCGGTGCTCGCCGGAGCCCGGTACGTCTTCGCGTCCTTGGCGAAGTTGTGCAGCTGGGCGCCGAAGGCCTTCTCTGCGGCGGCCACGTCACCGGTCACGGAGACGTAGTGCCGCGTGACCCCGGTGACCTTCAGGCCCGCGGCCGTCAGCCAGGACGTCACCGCCGTCACCTGGGCCTTGGTCGCGCCGAAGCGGGCCTGCGCCTTCTCGGCGGTCAGATACTTGCCGTACGAGGCGGACGCCGGGTCGGACACGGCCTTCGCGTAGGCGGCGAGACCGGCGGCGTCGCGGCCTCGGAGATACACCCGGGCCGACATCCGGGCGCCGTCCGAGGCGGCGCCCTTGTCTGCCTTGGCCGTGGCCCACGCTGGCCGGGTCCCGGCCAGCAGGTCGCGGAGCGGGTGGTCGGCGGCGTGCGCCGCGGGTATGCCGAGCGCCAGCGCACCGGCGAGCATCGGCAGTGTCGCCGCGATGCTCACTCCAGTGCGCGCCTTGGCGCGGTTGGATCTCATGGAACCCCCTGTGCGGTTCGTCGCGAGTGGATCACTCGACCGTCGCCACTCTCGCGACGAACCGTTCATGTCAGGGGAATGCGAAACCCAAGAAGCACCCTGCGCAGGCCAAGAAGTGCCCAAGACGCCGTAAGGCGGGGCGATTTGAGGCTTACGCCCCCTGGAGGTGGCGCCGGCGAGTCCCGCGCTAGGAGCGCGGCGCGGCGCCCCGCTCCTTCAGCAGGTCCGCCATGAGGCCGATCTCCGACTGCTGCGCCTCCACCATGCCCTGGGCGAGCCGCTTCTCGACGCCGACCGTGCACCTCTCCACACAGCCCTCGGCCATGTGGACGCCGCCCTTGTGATGGTCCGTCATCAGCTGGAGGTAGAAGACCTCCGCCTGCTTGCCGTTCAGCGTGCCGAGCTTCCTCAGCTCGGTATTGGTGGCCATGCCCGGCATCAGCGCGCCGTCCTTGCCGGAGGCCATGCCGCCCATGTCCATCCAGGCCATCGGCTCGGAGGACACCTTGGGCAGCCCCCACAGGTCGAGCCAGCCGATCATCATGCCGCGCTGGTTGGCCTGCGTCTGCGCGATGTCGTACGCGAGGCGCCGCACGTCCTCGTCCTTCGTGCGGTCGCGCACGATGTACGACATCTCCACGGCCTGCTGGTGGTGCACCGCCATGTCCCGCGCGAACCCGGCGTCCGCGGACTCGGCGGAGGGGGTCCGGCTGCTGCCCTCGTCCCCGGCGACGGCGTAGGTGATCGCACCGGCCGCGACGAGCGCCGTCGCCGCCGCCCCGGCGATCAGACCGGCATGCCTCACTGCGACAGCCCGTTCGTGCAGGCGGCACCCGGCTCGGGCGTCTGCTCGCCCTGCACGAACTTCTCGAAGAACTTGTCGACGTCCGGGTCGCTCGCGCCCTTCACCGTGCGCTGGTGACCCCACGCCGAGAGCATGATCGGGTCCTTCTGGTCGTCCATCGGGCTCATCAGCGTGTACGGCGTCTTCTTCACCTTCGCCGCGAGCGCGTCGATGTCGGCCTTCTTCGCGTCGGCGTTGTACGTCACCCACACCGCGCCGTGCTCCAGCGAGTGCACGGCGTTGGTGTTGTCGAGCGCCTTGGTGTAGACGTCCCCGTTGCAGTTCATCCAGACCTGGTTGTGGTCGCCACCGACCGGCGGCTCGGAGGCGTACTTCACGGCCTTGGCGACGTGGTTGCGGGCCAGCTTTCCTTCCCAGGTCTTCACGCCGTCCTCGCCCGTGACGAACTTCCCCTTGCCCGAGGTGTCACTCGCGGCGGCGGTGTCACTGCCGCCGTCGCCGGACTGGGACCGCACGAGCACGACACCGCCGCCGACGAGACCGCACACGACCACCACGCTGGCCGCGATGACGAGGATCCGGTTGCGGCGCTCACGGGACTGCTCGGCGCGCCGCATCTCCTCTATCCGCGCCTTGCGTGCCGTGCTGCTCTTGTTGGCGGAGCCCATGAGGTGTCCTTCGTGGGAAAGGTGGGACGGTCGGGTGGGCTGATCGTAATGGGGGAGACGGGGCGCCTCGTAGAGCGGCCGCAGGAATGGGCTGAATCGATACGGGACCGACAGGCGCCCGACAGCTTCGGAAGCGTCGGAGGCTTTGGAGACTCGGAGCCCGGATAATTTGAACCGCAGATTCCCATTACTTACGCTGCGGGTATGCGGCTGCTGCGTTCCACCGACCTCGCACTGCGGGTCCTCATGCGGCTCGCCGTCGCGGGCGAGTCGAGTCCGACGACCCGGGAGGTCGCGGACGGCATGGACGTGCCGTACACACACCTGGCGAAGGTCGTCGCCGAGCTCCAGCACATGGGGCTGCTCGAGGCCCGCCGCGGCCGCGGCGGCGGGCTCACCCTGACGGAGCAGGGCCGCGCGGCGTCGGTGGGCACTGTGGTGCGCGCCTTCGAGGGGGACGGCGACGTCGTCGACTGCGAGGGCGCCACCCCCTGCCCCCTGAACTCCGCCTGCCGGCTGCGCGGCGCCCTGCGCCGGGCCCAGGAAGCGTTCTTCGCCTCGCTGGACCCGGTCACGGTCCGGGACATCGTGGCGGAGCCGACGGGGGCGCTGCTGCTGGGGATCTCACGGGGGAACCTGCACTCCGCTTGAGCGCCGGCGCCGGTGCGGGTCGGGCGGGGGCCCGAACACCTCGTATTGACATCCTCCCCCTCTTCAAGAGAGCAGGATTCCAGCCCATGTGGGCTGAGGTTCACGGGCGCTCGAACGGCTTGTGGCCGTTGTCGCCCCTCCGGCACCGGCTGTTCGCCGGGGGCGGGGGATCCCGCCCTGTCCTGCCGCGACGTTGATACTGGCGTTGGTGTCCGCGTTGCAGGTGAAGCCGCAGGAGGAGCAGACGAACTCGGCCTGGCTCTTGCGCGAGTTCTTGTCGATCCATCCGCAGGCACTGCACCGCAGGGACGTGTAGGGGGCGGGGACGTCTTCGACGCGTCCGGGGGCTTTGTGTCCGGTGCGCTGGCGCAGCAGGCCCCAGCCCTGGGCGAGGATGCCCCGGTTCAGCCCGGCCTTGGCCGCCCGGCCATTCTTGAGGTACTGGCCGGGCTGGTCGGGGTCGGGCTTCGCCTTGGCCGTGGCGGTCATCGTCTTGATGTTCAGCGTCTCGAACCGCACCAGGTCATAGGAGCGGGCGAGCATGGTCGAGGTCTTCTCGCACCAGTCCTTACGCCGGTTCGCCTCCTTGGCCTTGAGCCTGGCCACCTTCGCGTACTCGGCCGTCTTGCGCTCGCTGCCCTTCTCCGCGCGGGCGGCCCGCCGCTGGTGCTTGCGGATCCGTGCCCGTTCCCGGGCGGTGAGGTGCGGGCAGTTCAGCTTCCGCCCGTCGGAGAGCGCGGCGGTGACGGTCACGCCACGGTCGATGCCGATGGCCTCGCCCGTGCCCGGCTTGTCGATCGGGTCGGGGATGACGGCGAAAGCGGCATGCCACTGGCCGTTCTTGAGGGTGACGCGGAACGTCTTCGCCGCGGGGAGCCGGGCACCCTTGCAGCTGAGACGGAAGCGGACCCATCCACAGCCCGGCACCTTCACCTGCGCCCACCGCCGGTTGAGTTTCTGCACAGTGACGGCGCGGCTCATGACCTGCTTGCCGGTCTTGGGGTTGATCAGCGGCCGGCCGTCCGGCACGTACTCGGGTACGCGGTCGTCGCCGATGACACGGAAGCCCTCGTGCACATGCTTCCTGCGCCAGGTCGGCTCACCGAACCCGGACGTGAAACGCGCGGCCTTGGCCTTGGCGAAGTCCTTGAGTGCCTGCGCCTGGACGGTCTGGTTCCCGGCGCGCAGCCATTCGCTGGCAGCGCGGGCTTCTGTGAGTTGACGGCACTGCTCGGCGAACGAGGGGGCTCCAGTGCGCTTGCCGTCGGGCCGATGGTGCGCCTTGTCCCGCCGCCAGTGCGCGTGCTGCTCCACGGCAAGGTTCCAGACATACCTGGCGTGCGCGCAGTGCAGCAGCATCTGCTGCTCCTGCTCGCTCGTCGGGTACATCCGAAACCGTGCCACGCCGCGAACCTAGACCGCACGTTCCCCAGCCGCGCACACCATCGATCACACTCACCCGCACGAGTGACCACACCACGCCGGCACCAGCCACCGGCCCGTGACCAGCCTTAGCAGCATGGACGACAGCGCCGCATTGCCTTGACGGCCCGGCATCCCCTGCCCCACTCCGCGAGAACGGCCATTCACCCCGGCCCTGAAGGACCAGGCACCCTGCCCGAAGCAAGGGCGGCCTGGTTGCCCCGGTTGAACAGGTCCCGCAGCAGCTCGGGGCGGGCCGCGAACAGGCCGGCGTAGAAGCGCTCGGTGATCGCGCCGAGGGCCCCGCCGACGGCGGGGAGTGTGGCGCGGACGGTGGCGGCGGACTGCTCGGACAGCATCGGGGCTCCTCGGTGCTCGACTGCGAGCACGGTATTTAAAGTTGCATCCGAGATGCAAATTAAGCGGGTGGAGCAGCGAAGCGGACCGGCCGTTACGGATGTCGCCGTCAGCAGGCACTATGGGCGGAAGAGCAGTTCACCTGCCGTACGTGAGGCGTTCGGCCCCGGGCCGGCCGGGCGATCATGGTGCGCAACGCGTACGAAATGGTGGTGTGGTGGGATGCTCAGGTGCCCGACCGCCTCCCGTGGTACGGAAGAGAAGGCGGCCTGACCAGCAAGGATGGGGAAGCGGAAGATGGACAAGCAGCAGGAGTTCGTGCTCCGGACCTTGGAGGAGCGCGACATCCGGTTCGTACGCCTGTGGTTCACGGACGTGCTGGGCTTCCTCAAGTCCGTCGCCGTGGCCCCGGCCGAGCTGGAACAGGCCTTCGACGAGGGCATCGGCTTCGACGGCTCCGCGATCGAGGGCTTCGCCCGGGTCTACGAGTCCGACATGATCGCCAAGCCGGACCCGTCGACCTTCCAGATCCTGCCCTGGCGCGCGGAGGCCCCGGGCACGGCCCGCATGTTCTGCGACATCCTCATGCCGGACGGCTCCCCGTCCTTCGCCGACCCGCGCTACGTCCTCAAGCGCGCCCTGGCCCGCACCTCCGACCTGGGCTTCACGTTCTACACCCACCCGGAGATCGAGTTCTTCCTGCTGAAGGACCGGCCGCTGGACGGCAGCCGTCCCACCCCGGCCGACAACTCCGGCTACTTCGACCACACCCCGACCAACGTCGGCATGGACTTCCGCCGCCAGGCGATCACCATGCTGGAGTCGATGGGCATCTCGGTCGAGTTCTCCCACCACGAGGGCGCCCCGGGCCAGCAGGAGATCGACCTGCGGTACGCCGACGCGCTCTCCACGGCCGACAACATCATGACGTTCCGCCTGGTCATGAAGCAGGTGGCGCTGGAGCAGGGCGTCCAGGCGACGTTCATGCCCAAGCCCTTCTCCGAGCACCCGGGCAGCGGCATGCACACGCACCTCTCGCTCTTCGAGGGCGACCGCAACGCCTTCTACGAGTCGGGCTCGGAGTACCAGCTCTCCAAGGTGGGCCGCTCCTTCATCGCGGGCCTGCTGCGGCACGCGGCGGAGATCTCCGCGGTCACCAACCAGTGGGTCAACTCCTACAAGCGCATCTGGGGCGGCGCGGAGCGCACGGCGGGCGCGGGCGGCGAGGCCCCGTCGTACATCTGCTGGGGTCACAACAACCGCTCGGCGCTGGTCCGCGTCCCGATGTACAAGCCCGGCAAGACCGGCTCGGCCCGGGTGGAGGTCCGCTCCCTGGACTCCGGCGCGAACCCCTACCTGGCCTACGCGCTCCTCCTCGCCGCCGGCCTCAAGGGCATCGAGGAGGGCTACGAGCTCCCGCCGGGCGCCGAGGACGACGTCTGGGCCCTCTCCGACGCCGAACGCCGCGCGATGGGCATCGAACCCCTCCCGCAGAACCTCGGCGAGGCCCTGACCCTCATGGAACGCAGCGACCTGGTCGCCGAGACCCTCGGCGAGCACGTCTTCGACTTCTTCCTGCGCAACAAGCGCCAGGAGTGGGAGGAGTACCGCAGCGAGGTCACGGCGTTCGAGCTGCGGAAGAACCTTCCGGCGCTGTAAGGCCGGTCAGCGGTCCTTCACGGAGACAGGGGAGGGGGCCGACGGTCCGACCGTCGGCCCCTCGTCCGCTCCTGCGGCGTCCGGCGGGTCAAGCCCCCTGTCGCTTGAGGTCCGCCAGCAGCTGATGCAGCGGCTCCGTCGCCCGCCGCCGGTACTCCTGGATCGCCCAGCCATTGCCGTCCGGGTCCGTGAAGTGCATGAACGTGGCGCCGTCGTCCGGCGCGTACTGGACCGGCTCCGAGACGTCGAGGCCGCGTTCCACGAGCTCCGCGTGGGCCGCCTTGATGTCGGCTACGCACAGTTGCAGGCCCTGGTACGAGCCGGGGGCCGGGGTGGGGCCCGGTGTCATCTCCCAGATGGACTCGCCGAGGGCGATCGAACAGCCGGAGCCGGGAGGCGTCAGCTGGACGATCCGCATCCCGGGCATGACCTCCTGGTCGATGTCGACGTGGAAGCCGACCTTGTCCCGGTAGAAGTCCCGGGCGCGGTCGATGTCGGTGACGGGCAGCGGGATCACTTCGAGAGTGAAGTCCATGGCGTGACTCCTTCGTCAGGCTTCCGTTTCGTCCGGCATCCGTCCGGCATCGGATCACGGCTCAGGCGAACCGCCACCTCGTCTGGCTGAACGGCTCCCCCTTACCGAAGCCGAAAACCGTGCGGGGCGCCACCGCGTAGACGGCCGCGTGCCCCGCGCCGTGGTGGAAATAGCCCTCCCGTACCTCGAAGTGCCAGAACCTGCCGTACTTCGTCTCCCACCCGGCGGCCAGTTCGCGTAGCCGGGCGTCGTCGGTCACGCGCCTCGCCTCGCCCTCCACCACCAGGTCGTAACCCTGGTCCCACGTGGGCGTGCCGGTGGTGAGCACGACCTGCGGGTTCTCCGCGAGGTTCCTCGCCTTGCGTTCTCCGGGCCCGTGCAGAAGTGCAGGGCGCCGTCCGACCAGATCGCGGGCAGGGGGGTGACATGCGGGCGCCCGTCCGGTCGTACCGTCGTGATCCAGAACAGCTCCGCCGCCGTGAGCCGCGCTTCGGCCTCCTGCCAGTCGGTCGCGGTGGCCTTCTCGTCGCTGTAGCGCGGATCCAGCCTGGTCTCGGGTCGCGTGGTGGTCATCAGACATCCTCCTGAGCTCTCGCCTGACAGAACCCCCGACAGAGCAGACCCCGTCCGCCTGCCGAACTCATCGGAGCCTGACCGGGAGTCTGCGACTAGGCTCGAGCCCGTACGACCTTGATCCGAAGAAGACCGAAGAAGTCCGAGGCGATTCCGAGGGAGGCCCGGGATGACGGCGGCGCCGGGGCGCAGGAGCAGTACCTTCACACGGCTGCTGCGGCACGGTTTCACCGACGCCTCCGCCGCCGAACGGCTCCTGGACAGCGCCGAGCTGGTCCCCCTGCGCGACGACCCGGTGCTGCTGGAGGCGCTGGGCGGGACCGCCGACCCCGATCTCGCGCTGCTCGGGCTCGTCCGGCTGCTGGAGGCCCAGCCGAACCCCGGCGCCCGCCGGGAGCTGCTCGACACGCTGATCGCGGCCAAGCCGCTGCGCGACCGGCTGCTCGGCGTGCTCGGCGCCTCCACCGCCCTCGCCGACCACCTCACCCGGCACCCGGGGGACTGGCAGGCGCTCGTCATGTACGAGGCGTACGACCTGCACCCCGGGGTGGAGGAGTTCGAGGCGGGCCTCGCGGAGGCCACCGACCCGGTCTCCCTGCGCGTCGCCTACCGGCGCTGCCTGCTGTCCATCGCCGCCCGGGACGTGTGCGGCACCACCGGCGTCGCCGAGTCCGCCGCCGAGCTGGCCGACCTCGCCACCGCCACCCTGCGCGCCGCCCTCGGTCTCGCCGAGGCCGCAGCCCCCGAGGACGCCGCCCTGTGCCGGCTCGCCGTCGTCGCGATGGGCAAGTGCGGCGGCCACGAGCTGAACTACGTCTCCGACGTGGACGTCATCTTCGTGGGGGAGGCCACCGAGGGGGCCGACGAGACCAAGGCCGTGCGGGCCGCGACCCGCCTCGCCTCGCACATGATGCGGATCTGCTCGGAGACCACGGTCGAGGGCTCCATCTGGCCTGTGGACGCCAACCTCCGGCCCGAGGGCAGAAACGGTCCGCTCGTGCGGACCCTCTCCAGCCACCTCGCCTACTACCAGCGCTGGGCCAAGACCTGGGAGTTCCAGGCGCTGCTCAAGGCCCGCCCGGTGGCCGGCGACCTCGACCTCGGCGAGGAGTACGTCGCCGCAGTCCAGCCCCTGGTATGGAAGGCCGCCGAGCGCGAGAACTTCGTCCCCGACGTGCAGAAGATGCGCCGCCGGGTCGTGGAGAACATCCCCCTCGCCGAGGTCGACCGGCAGCTGAAGCTGGGCCCGGGCGGCCTCAGGGACGTCGAGTTCGCCGTGCAGATGCTCCAGCTGGTGCACGGCCGGACCGACACCTCGCTGCGCAGCGGCACCACCCTCGACGCGCTCAAGGCCCTCGCCGCCGGCGGCTACGTCGGCCGCGCCGATGCCGCCCAGCTCGACGAGGCCTACCGCTTCCTGCGCTCCATGGAGCACCGGATCCAGCTGTTCCGGCTGCGGCGGACCCACCTCGTCCCCGAGAACGAGGCCGAGCTGCGCCGGATCGGCCGCTCCCTCGGTCTGCGCGCCGACCCGGTCGCCGACCTGCACCGCGAGTGGCGGCGGCACGCCACCGTCGTACGCAGGCTGCACGAGAAGCTGTTCTACCGGCCGCTGCTCGACGCGGTCGCCCAGCTCGCTCCCGGAGAGGCCCGGCTCAGGCCCGAGGCGGCCCGGGAGCGCATGGTCGCCCTCGGCTACGCCGACCCGGCCTCCGCCCTGCGCCACCTGGAGGCGCTGGCCTCCGGCGTCACCCGCAAGGCCGCCATCCAGCGCACCCTGCTGCCCGTCCTGCTGGGCTGGTTCGCCGACTCCGCCGACCCGGACGCGGGCCTGCTCAACTTCCGCAAGGTGTCGGACGCTCTTGGCAAGACGCCCTGGTACCTGCGGCTGCTGCGGGACGAGGGCGCCGCCGCGCAGAACCTCGCCCGCGTACTGTCCGCCGGGCGGCTCGCGCCCGACCTGCTGATGCGTGCCCCGGAGGCGGTGGCGCTGCTCGGCGACGGGGACGGCGGCGGCCTGGCACCGCGCTCCCTGGCCCATCTGGAGCAGGAGATACTCGCCGCCGTGAAACGGGCCGACGGGGCAGCGCAGGCGGTCACCGCCGCACGCGGGGTGCGCCGCCGCGAGCTGTTCCGTACGGCCGCCGTCGACATCGTCGGCTCCTACGGCACCGAGGAGCAGCCCGCCGAGGCCGATCAGGGCGCGCTGGTGGACCGGATCGGCGGCGCGGTGTCGGACCTGACGGCCGCGACGCTCGCCGGGACGCTGCGGGCCGTGGTGCGGGAGGGCTGGGGCGACAGCCTGCCCACCCGGTTCGCGATCATCGGCATGGGCCGTTTCGGCGGCCACGAGCTGGGCTACGGCTCCGACGCGGACGTGCTGTTCGTGCACGAGCCGCGGGACGGCGTCGACGAGCACGAGGCCGGGCAGGCCGCCGGCAAGGTCGTCTCGGAGATGCGCCGCCTGCTCCAGATCCCCAGCGCCGACCCGCCCCTGCTCATCGACGCCGACCTG
Source organism: Streptomyces sp. CA-179760 (assembly GCF_050937045.1). Classification (NCBI taxonomy): domain Bacteria; kingdom Bacillati; phylum Actinomycetota; class Actinomycetes; order Kitasatosporales; family Streptomycetaceae; genus Streptomyces; species Streptomyces sp. CA-179760. Next base: position 2,762,476 of record NZ_JBNJLZ010000001.1, on the reverse strand, counting down.
CGCCCCGAGGGCAAGTCCGGGCCGCTCGTACGGACCCTCAAGTCGTACGCGGCGTACTACCGCCGGTGGTCCCTGACCTGGGAGTCGCACGCGCTGCTGCGGGCCGTGCCCGTCGCCGGGGACGAGGATCTGGGCCGCCGGTTCATCGAGCTGATCGACCCGCTGCGCTACCGGGCGGACGGGCTCGACGACGAGGCCGTACGCGAGATCCGGCGGCTCAAGGCCCGGATGGAGTCCGAGCGGCTGCCGCGCGGCGCCGACCCCAAGCTGCACGCCAAGCTGGGCCCGGGGGCCTCTCCGACGTGGAGTGGACCGTGCAGCTGCTGCAACTGCGGCACGGCTCGGCGGAGCCGGGTCTGCGCACCACCCGCACCCGGGAGGCCCTGGCCGCCGCGCGCACGGCCGGGCTGATCACTGAGGAGGACGCCGCGACCCTGGACGAGGCCTGGGTCCTCGCGACCCGCGTCCGCAACGCGGTGATGCTGGTGCGCGGCCGGGCCGGCGACACGTTCCCCACCGAGCCCCGCGAACTCGCGGCCGTCGGCCGCTACCTGGGATACGGCCCCGGCCACGCGGGCGACATGCTCGACGCGTACCGCCGCACGGCGCGCAGGGCACGGGGAGTGGTGGAGGAGCTCTTCTACGGGGTGGCGGAGCGGTAGCCCGGCCGGACAGGGGAGTGCGAGGCGTCAGGGTCTCGCCGGTACCAGACGCGGCAGCGCGTACGGCTGGGTGCCGTACCAGAGCCTCGCCACCGCGAAGCCGAAGGCCAGGCAGAGCAGGCCGCCCACCGCGTCCAGCCAGAAGTGGTTCGCGGTGGCGACGATGACCACCAGGGTCAGCATCGGGTACAGCAGGCCCAGCACCCGCACCCAGGGGATCGACGCCAGGGCGAAGATCGTCAGGCCGCACCACAGGGACCAGCCGATGTGCATCGACGGCATCGCGGCGTACTGGTTGGACATGTGCTTCAGGTCGCCGGAGGCCATCGATCCCCAGGTCTGGTGGACCATGACGGTGTCGATGAAGTCGCTGCCGTTCATCAGGCGCGGGGGCGCCAGGGGATACAGGTAGTAGCCGACCAGGGCGACGGCGGTCGTCGCGAACAGCACCAGCCGGGTCGCCGCGTACCGGCCGGGATGCCAACGGAACAGCCACACGAGCACACCCAGCGTCACCACGAAGTGGAGCGTCGCGTAGTAGTAGTTCATGCCGATGATCAGCCAAGTCACCGTGTTCACGGCGTGATTGACCGACTCCTCCACGGCGATGCCCAGCTGGTGCTCGGCCTTCCAGATCCAGTCGGCGTTGCGCAGCGCCTCGGCCTTCTGCTCGGGCACGGCGTTACGGATCAGCGAGTACGTCCAGTAACTCACCGCGATCAGCAGGATCTCGAACCAGAACCGGGGCCGGCGCGGGGCGCGCAACCGGCGAGGGCGACCCGGGCCGCTCTCGGCCGTAACGGTCTGCGGAAGGGCCGATTCCCGGCCTTCCGGCTTCGTCACGGTCGTATCACCCATAGGCGCAAAGTCTGCCAGAAAAGGACTTCCCCACCGATCATCCCCCGGCCGGGCCCGGGTCGCATGTTCTGCCTGCGGCGAGATCAGGCCATCGCGTCAGGAACGGCCGCGATCTCCGGGTGCGGACGCGGTCGAACCGCGCACCACTAGCTCCGGCATGAACACGAACTCGCTGTGGGGGCCGGGGTCCCGCCGATCTCCTCCAGCAGCGTGCGGACGGCTGCCTGGCCCATCGCCGGGACCGGCTTGCGGATCGTGGTCAGCGGCGGATCGGTGAAGGCGATCAGCGGGGAGTCGTCGAAGCCGACCACCGAGATGTCCTTCGGCACGTCCAGGCCCAGCTGCCGCGCCGCCCTGATGGCACCCAGCGCCATCATGTCGCTCGCGCACACCACGGCCGTGCAGTTCCGCTCGATCAACGCCGCGGTCGCGGCCTGCCCGCCCTCCAGCGTGTACAGGGAGTGCTGGACCAGCTCCGACTCCACGGCCTCGGCGCCCAGCCCCAACTGGTCCTGCATCGTGCGCACGAACCCCTCGATCTTGCGCTGCACCGGCACGAACCGCTTCGGCCCCAGGGCCAGCCCGATCCGCTGGTGCCCCAGGGACACCAGGTGCGTGACCGCCAGGCTCATCGCGGCGCGGTCGTCGGGGGAGATGAACGGCGCCTGCACCTTCGGCGAGAAGCCGTCGACCAGCACGTACGGCACGCCCTGCGCACGCAGCCGGTCGTAGCGCTGCATGTCGGCGGTGGTGTCCGCGTGCAGCCCGGAGACGTAGATGATGCCGGCGACGCCGCGGTCGACGAGCATCTCCGTGAGCTCGTCCTCCGTGGAGCCGCCCGGGGTCTGGGTGGCGAGGACGGGCGTGTAGCCCTGCCTCGTCAGTGCCTGGCCGATGACCTGGGCCAGGGCCGGGAAGATCGGGTTCTCCAGCTCGGGGGTGATCAGGCCGACCAGGCCCTCGCTGCGCTGGCGCAGGCGCACCGGGCGTTCGTAGCCCAGCACGTCGAGGGCGGCCAGCACGGACTGGCGGGTGGTGGCGGCGACGCCAGGCTTCCCGTTGAGGACGCGGCTGACCGTCGCTTCGCTCACCCCCGCCTGGGCGGCGATGTCGGCAAGCCGTGTGGTCACAGCACCGGACTGTAGCGGCCGGGGTCCACCTTGCGCACCGACGGGACGCCTGGTGCGCGCCGTCCCACGGCCGGCTGCGGGTTGCTGGGTCATCGCGGTCCCCAAAGAGTCGAGAAGAGGTCGTGGCCGGCGTCCGATCCGCAACGGATGATTCCCCCGACGGAAGCGGATGGCAAGTGCTTGCAGAGTCTTGCACAGCTGTCCGACTCCCCGCCGAACAGCCGGAAATCCGGGTTCCGCGGGGGCCGAGGCGAGGTCACGGCGGGGTAACCATCCGCACCGCTTGCAACTTTTTGCTGCAAGGTCTTTCGCAAGTCCGTGAAGCGCGGCTAATCTCACCGACGCCCGGCGGCCAACGGCGCAGTCGGCAGCACGAACGGGCTTTCACCCTCAAGGAGAACTCATGCGGCGTGGCATAGCGGCCACCGCGCTGGTGGCGTCCCTCGCCCTGGCGGCGACGGCGTGCGGCGGAAGCGACAGCGGCGACGAGGCCGGCGGCCCGGTCACCATCACCTGGTGGGACACCTCCAACGCCACCAACGAGGCGCCGACGTACAAGGCCCTGGTCAAGGAGTTCGAGGCGGCCCACAAGGACGTCAAGGTCAACTACGTCAACGTCCCCTTCGACCAGGCGCAGAACAAGTTCGACACCGCCGCCGGTTCCAAGGGCGCCCCCGACGTGCTGCGTTCCGAGGTCGGCTGGACCCCGGCCTTCGCCAAGAAGGGCTTCTTCGCGCCGCTCGACGGCACCGAGGCCCTCGCCGAGCAGGACAAGTTCCAGCCCAGCCTGATCGAGCAGGCCAAGTACGAGGGCAAGACCTACGGCGTCCCCTTCACCACGGACACCCTCGCCCTCGTCTACAACAAGGCGCTGTTCGAGAAGGCCGGCGTCGAGGCTCCCAAGACCTGGGACGACCTGAAGAAGGCCGCCGCCACGATCAAGGACAAGACCGGCGTCGACGGCTACTGGGGCTCCACCCAGGCCTACTACGCGCAGAGCTTCCTCTACGGCGAGGGCGCCGACACCGTCGACGTCGACGCCAAGAAGATCACCGTGACCTCGCCCGCGGCCAAGAAGGCCTATGGCACCTGGCAGGGCCTCTTCAAGGGCAAGGGCCTGCACAAGGCCGACACCACCGCGGACGCCTACGCCCACATTCAGGAGGCGTTCGTCAGCGGCAAGGTCGCCTCGATCGTCCAGGGCCCGTGGGAGATCACCAACTTCTACAAGGGCTCCGCCTTCAAGGACAAGAACGACCTCGGCATCGCCACCGTCCCGGCCGGCTCCACCGGCAAGGCGGGCGCCCCGACCGGCGGCCACAACCTCTCCGTGTACGCGGGCTCGGACAAGGCCCACCAGGAGGCCTCGCTGAAGTTCGTGAAGTTCATGACCTCGGCGAAGGCCCAGGAGACCATCGCGCTGAAGAACTCCACGCTCCCCACCCGCGAGGACGCCTACACCGCCGAGGTCAAGGCCGACCCCGGCATCGCCGGCTACCAGGGCGTGCTGTCCTCCGCCCAGCCGCGCCCGGCGCTGCCCGAGTACAGCTCCCTGTGGGGCCCGCTGGACGACGAGCTGATCGAGATCGCCGGCGGCAAGGAGTCCCTGGACAAGGGCCTCGGCGATGCCGAGACCGCCATCACCAAGCTGGTGCCCGACTTCTCCAAGTGACCGCCGCGTGGCCGCCGGATCCTCCTGGCGCGGGGGAGGGGATCCGGCGGCCACCGGTCCGCGTCCGTGCCTGCCGGGCCTGGGCGGCTCCCCCTGAACTCCTTGAACCTCCAGAAGGTGTCGAACCATGACAGTCGTCATCGACCGAGCGACCGGCAAGCGGAGCGGTGAGCGGGAACCGCGCCCCGGGCCGGGCCGGCGGCTGAAGAACGGCTTCCACAGGCACTGGTACGCCTACGCGATGGTCGCCCCGGTGGCGATCGTCCTCGGGGTCCTCGTGCTGTACCCGCTGGCGTACGGCCTGTACCTCACGCTCACCGACGCCACCAGCCTCAACACCGCCCGCACGATCGGCGTCAACGAGATCGACGCCACCTACAAGTTCATCGGCCTGGACAACTACGCCGACATCCTGTGGGGCCCGACGGCGTACGACCGCTTCTGGTCGCACTTCCTGTGGACGGGCTTCTGGACGGCGGCCTGTGTCGCCCTGCACTACGGCATCGGCCTCGGGCTCGCGCTGCTGCTCAACCAGAAGCTGCGCGGCCGCACCCTCTACCGGATGGTCCTGGTGCTGCCCTGGGCGGTCCCGACCTTCGTCACCGTCTTCGGCTGGCGGTTCATGCTCGCCGACGGCGGCGTCATCAACTCCGGCCTGGAGCTGCTGCACCTGCCGACGCCGCTGTGGCTGGAGGACACCTTCTGGCAGCGGTTCGCCGCGATCATGGTCAACACCTGGTGCGGTGTGCCGTTCATGATGGTCTCGCTGCTCGGAGGCCTGCAGTCGATCGACGCGAGCCTGTACGAGGCCTCCGAGATGGACGGCGCCAATGCCTGGCAGCGGTTCCGCTACGTCACTCTGCCCGGCCTCAGGTCCGTCAGCACGACGGTCGTACTCCTCGGAGTCATCTGGACCTTCAACCAGTTCGCCATCATCTTCCTGTTGTTCGGCAACACCGCACCCGACGCCCAGATCCTCGTGACCTGGGCCTGGCAACTGGGCTTCGGACAGCAGCCGCGCGACTACGCCCAGTCCGCCGCCTACGGAATCCTGCTCCTGTCCATGCTGATCGTCTTCACCTCCTTCTACCGCCGCTGGCTGAACCGCAACGAGCAGCAGCTCGCGATCTGAGGCAGGAGCCCGAAATGAGCACGACGAGTACCACCGCGGTCCGCCGGCGCGGCGAGAACAGCCGCGCGGCCTCCCTCGCCTCGCACGCCGTGCTGATCGGCGCGAGCCTGACCGCGCTCTTCCCGATCGCCTGGCTGGTCTTCCTGTCCCTCGGCCCGGACAAGGACGACTACCTCCACCCCGGACGCATCTGGGGCAAGATGGCGCTCGACAACTACGCGTTCGTCCTCCAGGACACCGGCTTCTTCGACTGGCTGAAGAGCACGCTGATCGTGGGGCTGGGCACGACGCTCATCGGCGTCGTCGTCGCGGCGTCCACCGGCTACGCGGTCTCCCGCATGCGCTTCCCCGGCTACCGGAAGCTGATGTGGGTGCTGCTGGTCACCCAGATGTTCCCCATCGCGGTACTGATCGTGCCGATGTACCAGATCCTCTCGGATCTCCAGCTCATCGACAGCTACCTTGGTCTCATCCTTGTCAACTGCACCACGATCGTGCCGTACTGCGCCTGGCTGATGAAGGGCTATTTCGACACCATCCCGTTCGAGATCGACGAGGCCGGGCGCGTCGACGGGCTGACCCCCTTCGGCACGTTCGCGCGGCTGATCCTGCCGCTCGCGAAGCCCGGCCTCGCGGTCGCGGCGTTCTACAGCTTCCTCACGGCCTTCGGTGAGGTCGCGTTCGCCTCGACGTTCATGCTGAGCGACGACAAGTACACCTTTGCCGTCGGTCTGCAGACCTTTGTGAGCGAGCACGACGCGCAGCGGAACCTGATGGCCGCGACGGCTGTGCTGATCGCGATACCGGCTGCCGTCTTCTTCTACCTCGTGCAGAAGAACCTGGTGACGGGCCTCACTGCCGGTGGCACGAAGGGGTGACGCACGCTCCGCTGGTGGAGCCGGGGCAGGTCGTCGCTCGGCCGCGGCGCCGCCGTGGTTGCTCGCACAGTTCCCCGCGCCCCTGGGGGCACTGCCGAACCGCACTCCAGAAGCCCGAGGTGGCCGCGGTGCCCATCCGACCCCGCTGTACCGCGGCCACCTCGTCATCCCACCCCACGTCTCACCTGACCACCCCCCTGTTACGCATCAAGGACGACATGAGCCAGCAGCACTCAGCCGCCCCGACCCCGACTTCCGCGACGGCCGTCGCCAAGCGCCGTGACTGGTGGCGGGACGCGGTGATCTACCAGGTGTACCCGCGCAGCTTCGCCGACAGCAACGGCGACGGCATGGGCGACCTGGAAGGTGTCCGCACCCGTCTGCCGTATCTGCGCGACCTCGGCGTGGACGCCGTGTGGCTCAGCCCCTTCTACGCCTCGCCGCAGGCCGACGCCGGCTACGACGTCGCCGACTACCGGGCCGTCGATCCCATGTTCGGCAACCTCCTGGACGCCGACGCGCTGATCCGCGACGCCCACGCACTGGGCCTGCGGATCATCGTCGACCTGGTCCCGAACCACTCCTCCGACCAGCACGAGTGGTTCAAGCGGGCCGTCGCCGAGGGCCCGGGCTCCCCGCTCCGGGAGCGCTACCACTTCCGTCCCGGCAAGGGGGCCGACGGCGAGCTGCCGCCCAACGACTGGGAGTCGATCTTCGGCGGCCCCGCATGGACCCGGGTCACCGAACCCGACGGCACGCCCGGAGAGTGGTACCTGCACCTCTTCGCCCCCGAGCAGCCCGACTTCGACTGGGAGCACCCGGCGGTCGGCGACGAGTTCCGCTCCATCCTGCGCTTCTGGCTGGACATGGGCGTCGACGGCTTCCGCGTCGACGTCGCCCACGGTCTGGTGAAGGCGGAGGGGCTGCCCGACCTTGGATCCCACGACCAGGTGAAGCTGCTGGGCAACGATGTCATGCCGTTCTTCGACCAGGAGGGCGTGCACGAGATCTACCGGCAGTGGCGGCTCATCCTCGACGAGTACGCGGGGGAGAGGATCTTCGTCGCCGAGGCCTGGACACCGACCATCGAGCGCACCGCCCACTACGTCCGCCCGGACGAGCTGCACCAGGCCTTCAACTTCCAGTACCTCAGCACCCACTGGGACGCCGAGGAGATGCGCGAGGTCATCGACCGCACCCTGGACGCCATGCGCCCGGTCGGAGCCCCCGCCACCTGGGTGCTGTCCAACCACGACGTGACCCGGCACGCCACCCGGTTCGCCAACCCGGCAGGGCTCGGCACCCAGATCCGGCTGGCCGGCGACCGGGAACTGGGGCTGCGCAGGGCCCGGGCCGCGAGCCTGCTCATGCTGGCGCTGCCCGGCTCGGCCTACGTCTACCAGGGTGAGGAGCTCGGGCTGCCCGACGTCGTCGACCTGCCGGACGAGGTGCGTCAGGACCCGGCGTACTTCCGGGGCGCCGGCCAGGACGGCTTCCGCGACGGGTGCCGGGTGCCGATCCCGTGGACCCGGGCCGGGTCGTCGTACGGCTTCGGTGACGGCGGCAGCTGGCTGCCGCAGCCGGACGGGTGGGGCGAGCTGAGCGTCGAGGCGCAGACCGGGGAGCCGGGCTCGACCCTGGAGCTGTACCGGGCCGCGCTCGCCGTGCGCCGCGAGCAGCCCGACCTCGGCGCCGGTACGTCCGTGGAGTGGCTGCGGGCGCCCGAGGGGGTGCTCGCCTTCCGGCGCGGGGAGTTCGTGTGCGTCGCGAACACCACCGGGGAGTCGGTGGCGCTGCCTGCGTACGGCCGGGTGCTGCTCGCGAGCGGCGAGGTCGTCCTGGTCGACGACGAGGCGAAGGTGCCGGCCGACAGCACGGTGTGGTGGACCACCGCGACCGTGGGGGCCCGCGCCTGATTTTCCTTTGAATTTCGTACGGCCCGCTGCCCTTTCGGGTGGCGGGCCTCTACCATCTGCGTCACCGCAAGGTTTCTGAACCTTGCAGCAAGAACCTTCAACGAAGAAGGAAACCCCACATGGCACGCAGATACCCCTCCGGACATCTCTCCGCCGCCGTCGCGCTCGCCGCGGCTGTGGTTGTCATGAACCCGACTAGTGTGCAGGCCTCCCCACCTGGCACCAAGGACGTCACCGCCGTCCTCTTCGAGTGGAACTTCGCCTCCGTCGCCCGCGAGTGCACCAACACGCTCGGGCCCGCCGGATACGGCTACGTCCAGGTCTCCCCGCCCGCCGAGCACATACAGGGCTCCCAGTGGTGGACGTCGTACCAGCCGGTCAGCTACAAGATCGCCGGCCGGCTCGGCGACCGCACGGCCTTCCGGGACATGGTGAACACCTGCCACGCGGCCGGTGTGAAGGTCGTCGCCGACACCGTCATCAACCACATGTCGGCGGGCAGCGGCACCGGCACCGGCGGCTCCTCGTACAGCAAGTACAACTACCCCGGCCTGTACTCCGCGCCGGACTTCGACGACTGTACGAGCCAGATCGGCAACTACCAGGACCGCTGGAACGTCCAGCACTGCGAGCTGGTGAACCTCGCAGACCTCGACACCGGCGAGAACTACGTGCGCGGCGCGATCGCCGGGTACATGAACGACCTCCTCTCCCTCGGCGTGGACGGCTTCCGCGTCGACGCGGTCAAGCACATGGACACGGCCGACCTGGCGAACATCAAGTCCCGCCTGAGCAACCCGTCGGTGTACTGGAAGCAGGAGGTGATCTACGGCTCCGGCGAGGCCGTCCAGCCCACTGAATACACGAGTAACGGCGACGTCCAGGAGTTCCGCTACGCCTACGACCTCAAGCGGGTCTTCAACAACGAGAACCTCGCCTATCTGAAGAACTACGGCGAGGGCTGGGGCTACATGAACAGCGGCGTCTCCGGCGTCTTCGTCGACAACCACGACACCGAGCGCAACGGCTCGACCCTCAGCTACAAGGACAACGCCGACTACACCCTCGCCAACGTCTTCATGCTGGCCTGGCCCTACGGCGCCCCGGACATCAACTCCGGCTACGAGTTCAGCGACCACGACGCCGGTCCGCCGAACGGCGGTCAGGTGAACGCCTGCTGGCAGGACGGCTGGAAGTGCCAGCACAACTGGCCGGAGATCAAGTCGATGGTCGCCTTCCGCAACGCCACGCGGGGCGAGGCCGTCACCGACTGGTGGGACAACGGAGGCGACGCCATCGCGTTCGGGCGGGGGAGCAAGGGCTTCGTGGCCATCAACCACGAGTCGGGCTCGCTGAGCCGGACCTACCAGACCTCGCTGCCGGCGGGGACGTACTGCAACGTGCAGAACAACACGGCCGTGACCGTGAACTCCGCCGGCCAGTTCACCGCCACCCTCGGCGCGAACACCGCACTCGCCCTCCACGCTGGCCGGTCGAGCTGCTGAGCGCGAGCGCCCCGGTGCGGTGCGTGAGGGATTGACGCTTCCGGAACGCTGCCCTACGTTCCCCCCACAGTGGCAACTCCCTGAACATTGTTCAGCATCTCGAACACTCCGCCCCCGGAAACCCGGGGGGCGACCTCATACCACTGGGAGCGCTCCCATGACGGGACGGATCATGCTGCGCGGACTCAGAACGTGGACGATCACCGCCCTCGCGGTGCTGCTCGCGACCGCGGGAGTAACCGCTGAAGCGGCACCCACCCGGGCGGACGCCTCCGCGACCATCGACGGGGCTACCCGGCACCAGCCCATCGACGGCTTCGGCATCTCCGAGCACTTCGGCCGGGCCGAGATCATGCGCGGCTCGCAGGGCCTGCCCGCGCAGCGCCAGCGAGAGATCCTCGACCTGCTGTTCAGCCGGAGCACCGGCGTCGGGCTGAGCATCCTGCGCCTCGGCATCGACTCGGGCATCCAGCCGACCGACCCCGGCGGACCGAACGCGACCCCCAAGTACGTGTGGGACCGCAACGACAAGGGCCAGGTCTGGCTCGCCCAGCAGGCCAAGGCCTACGGCGTGAACCGCTTCTACGCCGATGCCTGGACCGCGCCCGGCTATATGAAGACCAACGGGACGGATGCCAACGGCGGCACCCTGTGCGGCCTCGCCGGTGCCTCCTGCGCGAGCGGCGACTGGCGCAAGGCGTACGCGAACTACCTGGTCCAGTACGCCAAGTTCTACGCCCAGGAAGGCATCCGGATCAACGACCTCGGGTTCACCAACGAGCCCGACTGGACGGCCACCTACGACTCCATGCGGCTCACGCCCGCCCAGGCGGTCGAGTTCACCAAGGTCTTCGGCCCGGTGGCGAGGGCCGGCGGCTACAAGGTCGTCTGCTGCGACTCCTTCGGCTGGAACCAGCAGAAGAACTACACCAGCGCCATCGAGGCCGACGCGACGGCCCGCGGCTTCGTCGACACCCATGCCGGCCACACGTACGCCAGCAAGATCGACGGGCCGCTGCCGACCGGCAAGCGCACCTGGATGTCGGAGTGGTCGCCCGACGGCACCACCTGGAACGAGGCGTGGGACGACGGCAGCGGCTACGACGGCTTCACGGTCGCGGGTGCCGTGCACGACGCCCTGACCAAGGGCAACACCAGCGGCTACGTGTACTGGTACGGCGCCTCGACCGGCGCCACCCGTGGGCTGATCCAGATGGACGGCGCGAACTACCACGTCTCCAAGCGCCTGTGGGCCCTGGCGAACTACAGCCGCTTCATCCGGCCCGGCGCGACCCGCATCGGCGCCACCACGTCCGACGGCAACCTCAGGCTCTCGGCGTTCCGCAACGCCGACGGCACCTTGACGGTCGTGGCGCTCAACGCGGCGTCCAGTGCCACCCCGGTGTCCTTCAGTCTCCAGAACATCGGGTTCACCGCCAAAACGGCGACCCCGTACCTGACCAACGGCTCCCGGAGCACCGCCCGGCAGTCGGCCGTGCCGGTCACCGGCGGGTCACTGAAGGCCACGGTTCCGGCCCGCTCGCTCGTCACCTACACCGTTCCTGTTCAGTGAGCAGGAGTGAGTCCTGGACCCGTTCCTGGTCACTGCGGACATCCCGAACGGTGGTGGATGTCCTGGTCGCCCGCGTACGGCCCGCGTCCGGCGGCACGGATCGTGTCCGTGGTCCGGGAATGCGGGGGCGGGGTCCCTCACGCCCGGGGGTGTCCGGTCGGGCCTGGACGGTCCGATGCCCGTGCACATCGCTCTGGTGTGCACGGGGCGGTGTCGGCCGTCGCCGGATCGGATGCCCTTGGGCGCGCCTGCCGATCGCGATGCTCGCGGCATCGTGCCGGGTGGTCTTGCGGGTGGGGGTGGACAGTGGCTGCTGCCAGTGCTGGGCGCCCCACTTGCTGGTGTAGGCGGGGTCGACGGCGATGATGCTGATGCCGCTCTGGTCGGCCATCGAGGTCAGCCGGGCCCGCAGCCTGCCGGTGGGCATGCCCGAGATCAGCTGCCGGAAGCGGCGTCGGCGGCCGTGCTTCTGGGTCGACTTCTGGAACATCTGCGACAGCGCCAAGTGCTACCTGTTCTCCTCCGACGACAACGGCCACCTGTACCGCTCGGAGACCAGCCTGGCCGCCTTCCCGAACGGCTTCACCAACACCGTCATCGCGCTCCAGGACTCCGACAAGTACCGCCTCTGGGAGGCCGCCGACGTCTACAAGCTCAAGGACTCCAACACCTATCTGCTGCTCAACGAGGCGATCGGCGGCAACGGCAAGCGGTACTTCCGCTCCTGGACGTCGAACAGCATCGCCGGCGGCTGGACCCCGCTGGCCGACACCGAGACCAACCCCTTCGCGCGCTCGAACAACGTCACCTTCAGCGGCACCCCCTGGAGCCAGGACATCAGCCACGGCGAGATGGTCCGCCACACCAACGACCAGACGCTCACGGTCAATCCGTGCCGGCTCCAGTACCTCTACCAGGGGCTGAACCCCTCGGCGAGCGGCCCCTACAACACGCTCCCGTGGCGGCTGGGCCTGTTGACGCAGACCAACTCCACGTGTTGAAAGTTCTTTCCGATGGTTTCAGGACTCTTGCTGTAAGTGTTTCGGCGGCGATACGGTCGCGCGGGGTCGGACCCGTGAGAGCCGCAATCGCAAGGAGTCCACGTCAGTGATACCGAGATGGCGTGCGCCCTCAAGGCGCCAAACCTCCCGTGCCGGACGGGTCGCCGCGGTCACCGCCACCGCGCTGGCCGCAGCACTCGTCCAGCCTCTCGCCGCCGGAGCCGCCACCCCGCCGGCTCCTCCGTCCGACGCGAAGCTCGCCGCCGAGCCCGCCCGGCACGACGCCACCCGTGAGCAGTTCTACTTCGTCCTCCCGGACCGTTTCGCGGGCGGCGACCCACGCAACGACAAGGGCGGTCTGACCGGCTCCCGGCTGTCCACCGGCTACGACCCCACCGACAAGGGCTTCTACCAGGGCGGCGACCTCAAGGGCCTGACCCAGCGGCTCGACTACATCAAGGGCCTCGGCACCACCGCCCTGTGGATGGCCCCGATCTTCAAGAACCAGCCGGTGCAGGGGACGGGGGCCAACGCCTCGGCCGGCTACCACGGCTACTGGATCACCGACTTCACCCAGGTCGACCCGCACTTCGGCACCAACAAGGACCTCGAGACCCTCATCGACAAGGCCCACGCCAAGGGCATGAAGGTCTTCTTCGACGTCATCACCAACCACACGGCCGACGTCGTCGACTACGAGGAGAAGTCGTACGACTACCTCTCCAAGGGCGCCTTCCCGTACCTGACCAAGGACGGCAAGCCCTTCGACGACACCGACCACGCGGACGGCACGAGGAAGTTCCCGCCGGTCGACGCCGGTTCCTTCCCGCGCACGCCGACCGTTCCGGCCGCCAAGAAGAACGCCAAGGTCCCGTCGTGGCTCAACGACCCGACGATGTACCACAACCGCGGCGACTCCACCTTCGCCGGTGAGAGCTCCGAGCACGGCGACTTCGGCGGCCTCGACGACCTGTGGACCGAGCGGCCCGAGGTCGTCGAGGGCATGGAGAGGATCTACCAGCGCTGGGTGCGGGACTTCGACGTCGACGGCTTCCGGATCGACACCGTGAAGCACGTCGACATGGAGTTCTGGACGCAGTGGGCCACCGCCCTCGACGCCTACGCGGCACGGCAGGGGCGCGACGACTTCTTCATGTTCGGCGAGGTGTACTCGGCCGACACCGCCGTCACTTCCCCGTACGTCACCCAGGGCCGGCTCGACGCCACGCTGGACTTCCCCTTCCAGGAGGCGGCCCGCCAGTACGCCTCGCAGGGCGGCAGCGCGCGGAAGCTCGCGGGCGTCTTCGGCGACGACTACAAGTACACGACCGGCAAGGCCAACGCGTACGAGCAGGTCACCTTCCTCGGCAACCACGACATGGGCCGGATCGGGACCTTCCTGAAGCAGGACAACCCCAAGGCCACCGACGACCGGATCCTCGCCAAGGACCGGCTCGCCAACGAGCTGATGTTCCTCAGCCGCGGCAACCCCGTCGTCTACTACGGCGACGAGCAGGGCTTCACGGGCGCGGGCGGCGACAAGGACGCCCGGCAGAGCATGTTCGCCTCCCGCACCGCCGACTACCTCGACGACGACCGGATCGGCACCGACCGCACCCACGCCGAGGACGCCTACGACACAAGAGCACCGCTCTACCGCCAGATCAGTGCTCTCGCGAAGCTCCGCGAGGCCAACCCGGCCCTCACCGACGGCGTCCAGCAGGAGCGGTACGCGGCCGACGGCCCAGGGGTGTACGCCTTCTCCCGTACGGACGCGCGCACCGGCACCGAGTACGTCGTCGCCTTCAACAACGCCGCCGGCAAGAAGACCGCGACCTTCGCCACCGGCTCGGCCGGCATGGCCTTCAAGGGGGTCTACGGCACCGACGCCTCCCTGAAGAGCGACGGCGACAAGAAGCTCACCGTCACCGTCCCGGCCGGCTCGGCGATCGTCCTCAAGGCGGCCGGCAAGCTCGCCAAGCCCGCCACGAAGCCGACGATCACCCTCAAGGCCCCGGCAGCAGGCGCCACCGGCACCGTGGAGCTGACCGCCGACGTCGACGGGGGCCGGCTCAACCGGGTCGTCTTCGCGGCCCAGACCGGCAACGGGAAGTGGCAGACCCTCGGCTCCGCCGACCACGCCCCCTACAAGGTCACGCACACCGTCGCCGAGGACGTACCGCCCGGCACCGCCCTGCGCTACAAGGCGGTCGTCGTCGACTCGGCCGGCCGCACCGCGAGCGCCCTGGCCGCCTCCACCACCGGCACCCCGCCCGTCGAGGAGCCGCCCAGCGCCACCTCCCGCGACCACGCGATCGTCCACTACAAGCGCCCCGATGGGAACTACGCCGACTGGGGCCTGTACGCCTGGGGCGACCTCGCCGACGGCGAGGCCACACCATGGCCCGACAGCCACCCCTTCACCGGCCGGGACGCCTACGGTGCCTTCGCCTACGTCAAGCTCAAGCCCGGCGCCTCGAACGTCAGCTTCCTCGTCATCGACAAGGACGGCGACAAGGACGTCTCCGCCGACCGCACCATCGACGTCACCAGGACCGGCGAGGTCTGGATCGAGCAGGGCGAGGAGACCGTCCGCACGGAGAAGCCGGCCGCCGACTACCCGGCCCCGGACAAGACCAAGGCCGTCCTGCACTACCACCGCGCCGACGGCGACCACGACGGCTGGGGCCTGCACGTCTGGACCGGCGCCGCGCACCCCACCGACTGGTCGAACCCCCTCAAGCCGGTCAAGACTGATACCTATGGTGCGGTCTTCGAGGTACCGCTCACCGACGGTGCCACCAGCCTCAGCTACATCCTCCACAAGGGTGACGAGAAGGACCTGCCGTCCGATCAGTCGCTCGACCTCAAGGCGAACGGTCACGAGGTGTGGCTGTTGAGCGGCCAGGAGAAGTACCTGCTCCCGCAGCCGGCCGGTGCCGCGGCCGCGCTCGACCTGACCACGTCCAAGGCGGTCTGGATCGACCGGAACACCCTCGCCTGGAACGGCTCCGACGCGGCCGCCTCCACCCAGCTGCTCTACGCCCGCGACGGCTCGATCGAGGTGAAGGACGGCGCCCTCACCGGTGACGCCAAGTGGCTGCGCCTGTCGAAGACCGAGCTCACGGACGCCCAGAAGGCCGGGTTCCCGCACCTGAAGGCGTACGACGCCTGGACCGTCGACCCGCGCGACCGCGACCGGGTCCGTGAGGCCCTGCGCGGCCAGGTCGTCGCCACGCGGCACGCCGCGAACGGTGCCGTCCTCGCGGCGACCGGCGTCCAGATCGCCGGCGTCCTCGACGACCTGTACTCCGGCGCGGCCAAGGCAGACCTGGGGCCGACGTTCTCCCGGGGCCGCCCCACGCTGTCCGTATGGGCGCCGACGGCCCAGCGGGTGGCACTGGAGATCGGCGACTCCACCGTCCCGATGCGACGCGACGCCACCACCGGCGTCTGGTCCGTCACCGGCCCGAAGTCCTGGCAGGGCAAGCCCTACCGCTACGTGGTGAAGGTCTGGGCCCCCAGCGTCCGCGAGGTCGTCACCAACAAGGTCACCGACCCCTACTCCCTGGCACTCACCGCCGACTCGGAGCGCAGCCTCGTCGTCGACCTGGACGACAAGGCCCTCGCACCGAGCGGCTGGAGCGCCCTGAGGAAGCCCGAGGCCGTACCGCTGCGGGACGCCCAGATCCAGGAGCTGCACATCCGGGACTTCTCCGTCGAGGACCGCACGGCGAAGCACCCCGGCGGCTACCTCGCCTTCACCGACAAGGACAGCGATGGCTCCAGGCACCTGCGCGACCTGGCGAAGGCGGGCACCTCGTACGTCCATCTCCTGCCCGCCTTCGACATCGCCACCATCCCGGAGCGCAAGGCCGACCAGGCGGGCGTCGACTGCGACCTCGCCTCCTACCCGGCCGACTCCGACAAGCAGCAGGAGTGCGTCGGGAAGATCGCCGCGAAGGACGCCTACAACTGGGGCTACGACCCGTACCACTACACGGTCCCCGAGGGCTCCTACGCCACCGACCCGGACGGCACGGCCCGCACGGTCCAGTTCCGCGAGATGGTGAAGGCGCTGAACGACGACGGACTGCGGGTCGTCATGGACGTCGTCTACAACCACACCGCGGCGAGCGGCCAGGAGCGGACGAGCGTCCTCGACCGGATCGTGCCCGGCTACTACCAGCGGCTCCTCGCCGACGGCTCGGTCGCGAACAGCACGTGCTGTGCCAACACGGCCACCGAGAACGCCATGATGGGCAAGCTCGTCGTCGACTCGATCGTCACCTGGGCCAAGCAGTACAAGGTCGACGGCTTTCGCTTCGACCTCATGGGCCACCACCCGAAGGCCAACATCCTCGCGGTCCGCAAGGCCCTCGACGCGCTCACCATGGAGAAGGACGGCGTCGACGGCAAGAAGATCATCCTCTACGGCGAGGGCTGGAACTTCGGCGAGATCGCCGACGACGCCCGGTTCACGCAGGCCACGCAGAAGAACATGGCCGGAACCGGCATCGCCACCTTCTCCGACCGCGCCCGCGACGCCGTGCGCGGCGGCGGCCCCTTCGACGAGGACCCCGGCGTCCAGGGCTTCGCGTCCGGCCTGTACACCGACCCCAACTCCTCGCAGCACAACGGCACTCCGGCCGAACAGAAGACCCGCCTGCTGCACTACCAGGACCTCATCAAGGTCGGCCTCTCCGGCAACCTCGCCGGCTACCGGTTCACCGGCACCGACGGCAAGGAGGTCACCGGTGCCGAGGTCGACTACAACGGCCAGCCCGCCGGTTACGCCGACGCCCCCGGAGAGGCCCTCGCCTACGCCGACGCGCACGACAACGAGTCGCTCTTCGACGCCCTCGCCTTCAAACTGCCCGCCACGACCAGCGCGTCCGACCGCGCCCGGATGCAGGTCCTCGCGATGGCGACGGCCACCCTCTCCCAGGGCCCGGCCCTCTCCCAGGCGGGCACGGACCTGCTGCGCTCCAAGTCCCTGGACCGCAACTCCTACGACAGCGGCGACTGGTTCAACGCCGTCCACTGGAACTGCGCCGACGGCAACGGCTTCGGCCGTGGCCTGCCCATGGAGGCCGACAACAAGGACAAGTGGCCCTACGGCAAGCCCCTGTTGAGCACGGTCGAGGTCGGCTGCGAGCAGATCGAGGGCACCTCGGCCGCGTACCGGGATCTGCTGAGGATCCGTTCCGCGGAGCCGGCGTTCTCCCTCTCCACCACCGGCCAGGTGCAGTCGACGCTCTCCTTCCCGCTGTCCGGCAAGGACGAGACCCCCGGCGTGATCACCATGCGGCTCGGTGATCTCGTCGTCGTCTTCAACGCCACACCCGAGCGGCGGGAACAGCGGGTCACCGCGGTCGCCGGAACCGGCTACCGGCTGCACCCGGTCCAGGCGGCGGGGGCGGACCCTACCGTCAAGTCGTCCTCCTACGCGGCTGAATCGGGCACGTTCGCCGTTCCGGGGCGTACGGTCGCCGTCTTCACCCGGGCCGCCGAATAGCGCACTAGGTTGGATGGGGCGGGCCGCGACCGACGGTCCGCCCCCTCCACGTAGGCCCCGAGGTGCTCCTCGAGATGGACGGCAACGGCACACAGCACACGCCCGGCACCACCGTGCTGGTCGTGGACGACGTCGCGGCCAGCCGGTACGCCATGGGCGCGGTGCTCAGCCGGGCCGGCCACCAGGTCGTGCCCGTCGCCAGCGGCGGCGAGGCGCTCGTCGAACTCGACGTCCGGCTGCGCGACGGCACCCTGCCCGACGTGGCCCTCGTCGACGTGGGCCTGCCGGACATGAGCGGCTTCGAAGTGTGCCGCAGGCTCCGGGCCCGGCCACCCATGGCCGCGCTGCCCGTCGTGCACTTCTCCGCCGCCCGGACCGCGCCCGGGGACCGGTGCCGTGGGCTGGACGCGGGCGGCGACGCCTATCTGACCGTGCCCGCCGAGCCGCAGGAGATCCAGGCCGTCGTCCGGGCCGCCGTACGCGGAGCGCGCCGCACCACGGGCGCCGAGACCGTAGTCCACCGGCTGACCCTGCTGTCCGAGGCCATCATCACGGTGCAGACGGCGCGCTGCCCGCGGGAGCTCGCCACCGCGGCCGCCGACGGCGTCGCCCGCCTCACCGGCTCGCCCGCCGTGGTGTTCGTGATCGCCCCGGACGGCGAGCCCTACCAGGGCGCGGCCCGAAGCCGCCCCGCACCGACGGACAGCGGCGCGCACCAGGCGGCGGCACGGCTGGCCGGCCGGCTCGCGGAGGGCCGTACGGGCGTGCACAGCACCGTCGTCCCCGCGCCGCTGTGGCCGGCTGGGATCTTCCGGCCGGGTGTCGAGGAGGACGCCCTGCTGACCGTGGCGACGGCCCAGGACGGCCGTACGGCCGTGTGCCTGGCCACGCCCGTACGGCGTACGGCGATCAGCGACCCGGCGGACGACGGGCTGCTCGCCCGGCTCGCCCAGGCGGCCGCGCTCGCCGCCGAACCGTTGCTGCTGTATCAGGTGGAGCGGCACGTCGCCCTCACCCTCCAGCACAGCTTCCTGCCCCGGCCGCACAAGCTGCCCCATCTGCCCGGCGTCGACATCGAGGTCCGCTATGTGCCCGCCTCCCGGCAGACCGAGATCGGCGGCGACTTCTACGCCGCCCTGCGCACCGCCGACGGGGTGCTCACCGCGGTCGGGGACGTCGTCGGGCACTCGCTGGACGCGGCCACCGTCATGGTCGAGATACGGCACGCGCTACGGGCCTACTGCGTGGACGAGAGCGACCCGGTCGTGCTGGCCGGGCGGCTCGACCGGATGCTCCAGCGGTACCACCCCGACATCACGGCCACCGTGTGCCTGGCTCTGATCGACCCCGGCAGCGGCCGGGTGCGGATCGCCAACGCCGGTCACATCCCGCCGCTGATCCTGCGCGACGGGGGCGGCGCGCAGTACGTCGACGCGTGCGGTCCGCTGCTCGGCCTGGGCCTGGAACGCCCCCAGGCGACCGAGCACCACCTGACCCCCGCCGACCGCCTGCTCATGGTCACCGACGGCCTCATCGAAACCCGCGGCATCCCCCTGGACACCTCCCTGGAGCAACTCCGCACAGCCGCCGCCGACGCCCCCACCGGCCTGGACACCCTCTGCGACGTGCTCCTTGGCTGCTTCGGCCACGACCGGGAGGACGACATCGCCCTGCTGGCCCTGCGGTTAGGGTGACCGTGTTGGCCGCCCAGAAGGAGTACTGATGCCGCAGATCACCGTCGACTATTCCGCCGACCTCGCGGACGGCTTCGACCGGACCGGATTCGCCAAGGCGCTGCACGAGGCGACCGTCGACATCGCGGCCGCCAAGCCGCCGGCGTGCAAGAGCCGGTTCCGCCCCACCGAGGACATCGTGGTCGGACCCGACACCGAGGGGCACGCCCATGTGCACGTCCACATCGCGCTGCTCGCCGGCCGTACCGACGACACCAAGGCCCGGCTCACGGAAGCCGCGCTGGAGCTGCTGCGCAGGTATCTGAAGACCGCCGACGGGGTCGTGCTGCACGCCTCCGCCGAGGTGCGCGACCTGGACGCCTCCTACCGGAAATTCGAAGGCTGAGGCTGAGCGGACTCAGGTGGCCAGCGTCAGAAGGCGGCCGGCCAGGTCGGCGAACGGGCCGTCGGCCGGCTCCTCCTTGAAGATGCGGCGCAACAGGGCGCCCATCTCCGTGTCGTAGGCGGCGCTCACGGAGGCCAGCGCGGCGAAGTCATGCACGAGCTGGATTTCCAGTTCCTCCCGCGGGATGCGCCGGCCGTCCAGCCAGATCAGCGCCGTCGACTCGGCGAGCGAGATCCAGGAACGGACGACCAGTTCCAGCCGCGCGGGCGGATCGGTCACGCCCAGGTGCGAAAGAATCTGGACATACGCGGCCTGCCGTACGGAGTCGACGAGCGCGTTGGTCGTCGAGATGGTGCTCATCGAGCAGGCTCCGCCTGCGGGCACCGCGGGTCCGCCGCGCATGAGGGCGGAGAAACCCGGCCCGTGCTCGTCCACGAAGTCGAAGTAGCGGCCCATGACACGCAGCAGCCGCGCCCCCAGCGGACCCTCGTGCGGCTCCACGAAACGAGCCGCGAGATCGTCCGCCGCCCTCTGCAACGCTGCCTCGTACAGGCTGAGTTTGCCGGGAAAGTAGTGATAGACCAACGGGCGCGAAATGCCCGCGGCCGACGCTATCTCGTCGATGGAGACCTCGTCGGGCGAGCGGCGGCTGAACAGTTCGAGGGCGACGCCGATCAACTGCTGCCGCCGCTCCTCGACTCCCAATCTGCGGCGAACCCCGGTAGTCATACGAACACCTTACCGATCGATTCCAGCCTCGAACGGACCGGATCGATCGCGGACGTTCCCCCGGGTGCACCGGGCGGTCACGAGAACGGCCCGGTCAGCGCAGCCCGCCCAGCGAACGCCCGTCCCGCAGTGTCCCCTTCAACTCGGCCCGCGCCCCCTGCTCGCCCGGCACGGTCAGCAGACTGCCCCGGGCCGACCCGCTGATCCCGCCCGTAGCCCGGATCGACGCGGTCCGACGGCTGCCCGCTGCCAGCAGATACCAGGTGCCCGCCTCCGACTTCCACAGCACCCCGGCCAGCACATGCGGGTCACGCGCCCCGCACGCCGGGACGTTCTCGGCCTTCGCCGCCACCGCCCCGTACCGCCCGCCGGGCGTGTGGAACTGCGCCAGCACCCGCGCCCCGCCGCCCCGCCAGGTCTCGGCCCGCGTGCACACCCACGCCGCCGACCCGCTCGCGTCCGGCAGCGGCTGCTCGTTGAACGCCCAGGCGTTGACACTCCGCACACCCGCCGAGCGCACCGAGCCCAGCGAACAGGCGTACGGCTGCCAGGTGCGCAGCGCCGCCGCGCCGGAGGCTTCTCCCGGCGAGCCGGGCCGGCCGCTGGTGAGCCGGGCCGGCACCAGTTCGCCGAGGTCGCTCAGCAGCCCGGTGCGCTTGCCGTCGGCCAGTTGCAGCACGTTCCACGACGTGCACGGACCGGACCTGAGGGCCGGGCTGGCCAGCGGCGCGGTCACCCCGTCGGTGAGGGCGAGCTCCATCGCCCCGGAGCCCGGCTTCAGCAGATCCCGCTCACCCGCCTTCGACACCCAGGGGGCCGTCAGATAGCGGACGTTGCCGTCGGTCCGGCCCAGTACCACCGCGCTCGCCTCGGCCCGGCCGGCGCCGTCGACCCGGGCGAAGTCGAGGGCGGCCCCCTGTGTCCCGTCCTTCGGCTCGGCGTACCGGGCGATGCGCAGACCGTCGTACAGGATCACCACGCGCGCGGCGTCGACCGTCCCCGCGTACAGCAGCTGGGGCGGTCCGGCCGGGCCGCCGGACAGGGTGCCGGGCGTCGCCGACACCTGGACCGCCTCGCCGGGGCGGGCCCAGACGGCCAGGGCGCGGCGCAGCAGGGCCGAGTCGCCGGTGAGGTCGCCGCGGGCCGGCCACACCGAGAAGTCGGTGCGCGCCGAGCTCTGCCACGCGGCAGGGGGGACCCGGGTCAGCTTCGCCGGGTCGAGGGCGGCCTGGGCGGCCGGGTTCCGCGCATACGGGGGTGCGGCGGCGCCGTCGGGGCCCCAGCCCTCGCCGGGCAGACCGAGCAGCGCCCCGCACACCAGCAGCGCCGCCCCCGCGGCCAGCGCGGCCTTCAGATGCTGGCGGCGCCGCATCAGGTCGGTGGGACGGGCCTGGAGCGAGCAGGGGTCGAACTCGGGGGAGTCGAGCAGTCCGTACTGCGCGGGAACCCCGCCGGCCTCCAGCAGCGCGCCGTCCGCGTCGGTGACACCCGCCGCGGTGAGCACCTCGCGCACCCCGTCGTCCGAGAGCCGCTCCAGGCCGCGCAGCGCGTAGGCGGCCCGGGCCGGTCCCGACAGGGTGGACAGCCGCTGGTCCAGGGCGAGTTCGTCGGCGCCGCCGGAGCGCGGGAACAGCTTCAGGCCCCACACCTGCGGAAGCAGCGGCGGCAGCTGGGACCGCTTGGGCCATGCCCTGCGCCGCAGCGGCAGCCCCGCCTCCAGCGCCGTACGCAGCACCTGGAGGCGGACCAGGGCGTAGCCCGGGTCACCGTCACGGCCGGTCGACTGAGCCGGGATGACCGGTGCCGGAGTGCGGTTGCGGGGGAGTGCGCGCTGGGTGAGGGCGTGTGCGGTCACGACGCGCCTGCTGCGGCCCAGGCCCGGTGGCAGCACCAGATAGGCGAGCCGCACGAGCCGCGGGTAGTGCTCGACGAGCGCGGCCTCGGCCTGCTCGACGTCGACGACCGGGCCGGCGGGGGAGGAGGGTGCGGGGCGCTGGGCGACATCCTGTGACTGCACGTTCAGCAGAACGAGCGAATGGTCGGATGGTCACCTGACCGCGGAGCGTCACCCCCGCGGCTGCTCCTGCTCCACGAGCAGCCGGGCGTAGTTCGCCATCGACCGCTGGTAGCTGGGCAGGTGCGGGGCCAGGGTGCCGAGCGTCAGCGACAACGCCTCGCGGTCCCGTCCCAGGCTGGACAGGCACAGGGCGAGGAAGGCGCGCACCGGGTCGTCCAGTTCGTCGGACGGGGCGAGGAGCTCGGGCGTCAGCAGCGCGACGCCCTCCTCCGCCCGGCCGATGTTCCGCAGCGAGCTGGCCAGCTGGATCTTCGTCTGGCGGGCCTTGTAGGGGCTGACGTCGGAGAGTCCGCGCCGCAGCGCCTCCTGGTACAGGGGCACCGCCAGGTCCGAGCGGCCCGTGGCGTCCCAGGCGCAGGCCTGCTCGAACGGGCCGAGCGGGCTGCCCTCCGGCAGCTCGGCGACGAGGGCGTCGACCTCGGCACGGAAGCGCGCCTCGGCCGCTTCGTCCTCGGCGTAGTCGTCGAAGCGGGCCCACAGAGCGGCTGTGCGATCTTCCCAGTCCTGGTTCACCGTGCCACCCTCGCACACGCGTGCCACGGAGGCAGCGGAATCTGAGCACTACGGGCTCCGCAGCCGTATCTGAGGCGAGAGCCCTTGCCGGGGCTCCGTGCGGCATGCGTCCGGACCGTGCCGTGACAAGGACCGGAGGAACAGATGAGGGTGACCCGATCGATGCTCGCGCTGAGCGGCGCGGTGGCGATACTGGCGCTGGCCGGCTGCGGATCCGGCGGCAAGGACGAGGCAGCCGTTCCCAAGGAGGTGAGCGGCAGTCTGGAGCACATCGCGGCCGAGGCCAAGTGCAAGCCGAACATGCAGACCGACGCCGACACGATCCGCCAGGCCCTCTGCAAGAAGGGCAAGGAGAAGTACGTCCTCGCCACCTTCTCCACCGACCGCGGCCAGCGCGAGTGGCTGAACGGCGCGAAGGACTACGGCGGCTACTACCTCGTCGGCCGCAAGTGGGTCGCCGTGGGCCAGCAGAAGACGGTCACGGCGCTGCAGAGCACTCTCGGCGGGACCATGGAGGAAGGGTCCGAGCACATGAATCCCGGCGGCAGCCACAACAAGGGCGGTCACGGCGGTGGCAGCAGCCACCACGGCTGACCAACGCGGGGCCGGACGGACGAGAAAGACAGACAGAACAGACGAGAAAGCCGGCGGTGGGAATTCCCACCGCCGGCTTTCCGCTGGGCGAGGACTACTGGCAGTTCTCACCGTTGTTGATGCACTGGACCATCTCGTTCATCGTGTTCTCGTCGAAGAAGTTGATGAAGTCGTTGTGGTCCGTGATCGGCTTGTGCAGCTGCTCCGGGAAGGCGTCCAGCGCGAACGCGCCCTGTACCTGCCCGTTGTTGATCTGCGGCGCCGGGATGTTGTCGTAGACCAGCTTGACCTGGAGCTGGGGGATGGCCTGGAAGCCGTTCGAGCAGCTGCCGTCCGCCTCCACGAAGTCCACGTGGGTGCGGTGGTTGGCGCTGTCGGTGTTCTGGCCGTCCCAGCAGCTCTGGAAGTTGGACGTCCGGACGATGCTGCTGCCCTCGGGGCAGATCGGGTACTTGTCCGTGGCCTGCCTGTCCTCGAAGCCGGTGCAGCTCCAGGAGGTGTTGGCGTTGTTCAGGCCGTTGGTGAGGGACTTGGCGTCACCGGTGATGATGCGCAGCGCCGTCGGCATCGCGACGACGTCGCTCGTCCGGTTGCCGACGAACTTCAGCTCCGCCTGGCTCGGCGCGACGATCTTGCCGACGTTGCCGTCCTGACCGCCACCGGGCTGACCCTGGTCGGCTTCCTGCGTGCCGTCCTGGATCCGGAGGACCGGCCAGAAGTAGGTCGACTTGTCGCCCTGGTTCTGGCAGCTCGTCTGGCCGTTGGCCAGGTCGTCATCGCTCGCGAAAGCGTTGTTGTTCTGGTTGCCGACGTAGTCGTGCATGTGCTGCGCGCCGTTGGAGACGCCGGGCGCCGCGATCACGTTGTCCGAGTTGCGGTTGCCGTTCTCGTTGGTACCGCAGTTCGTGGTGAACGTGCCCGTGGAACCGCCGTCGCCGTTCGAGGCGAGACCGTTCGGCAGGTTGCGCGAGTTGGGCTGGACGTCCTCGATGTTGACGAAGTCGTTCGCCGCCGGGCCGTTGCCGCCCTGACCGCCGTTGCCACCCTGGCCCTGGTCCTGACCCTGGCCGTTGTCCTGACCACCCTGGTCCTGGCCCTGGCCCTGGCCGTTGTCCTGGCCGCCGTTGTTCTGGCCCTGGTCCTGACCGTTGTTGTTCTGACCGCCGTTGTTGTTCTGGCCGCCCCCGGCCTGGCCGTCGTTGGTGTTGGCGTCGGCGTTCATGCCCTGGCACTCGGCCATCTGGGCGAGGTTGTCCGGCGCCTGGCCACCGACCCGCTTGATGTTGATGCCGATGCGGTCGATGGCCGCGGTCCGCTTCGACTTCAGCGGGCCGAGGATGGCGTTGTTGACGAAGCCGGAGTCACCGGCCTGGGCCTGACGCGTGGAGGCGAGCCGGGTGTAGGCCTCGCTGATCTGCTTGTCGAGGTTCGCAAGCTCCTTGTCCACGCCCTTGCGCGCGCCGTCCGGCACATCGGTCAGGCTCTGCCCTACGTCCGGACACTGGATTGTGGCGACCTGCGCACCCGCGGACTTCGTCTGGTTCGCCGAGTTCTCCTCATGCGCCGAGGCATAGAAGTTTGCCCAGATCAGCCCGCCCCCACCGAGCGCTAGGGCCGCCGATGCGGCTATGGCCTTGGTGGCCATCGGCGTCCGGCGTTTTCTTGTGTTGCGTCCCATGGAACTCCTCTGACTTCCTTTTTCGGGGGCATCGAGGCGCCCGACAGGAGTGAAGCGGCTCCCTTCCATACGCAGGTGGTCCCACGGGTGTTCAGATGTCTCTGAGATTGATGCGAGATTCGTGAGGGCTCTGTGTTCTCAACAGCCCATTTCATACCAGGAGTTGCTGATCCCGCACGGTCGGTGAACCGACGGGTCCGGTTTCACCGGCCGTGGTCGAGGTACGCCAGAACCGCCAGCACGCGGCGGTTGTCGTCGTCCGAGACCTCAAGTCCCAGTTTGGCGAAGATGTTCGCGGTGTGCTTGGCGATGGCCCGTTCCGTCACCACCAGCCGGCCGGCGATCGCCGCGTTGGTCCGGCCCTGCGCCATCAGTTCCAGTACTTCCCGCTCCCGGGGTGTCAGCCGCGCCAGCGGCCCGTCGTCGCTCGATTGCCGGGCCAGCAGCTGCTGGATGACCTGGGGATCCATC
Organism: Streptomyces sp. CA-179760; assembly: GCF_050937045.1. Classification (NCBI taxonomy): domain Bacteria; kingdom Bacillati; phylum Actinomycetota; class Actinomycetes; order Kitasatosporales; family Streptomycetaceae; genus Streptomyces; species Streptomyces sp. CA-179760. The sequence continues at coordinate 2,736,490 of NZ_JBNJLZ010000001.1, read as the reverse complement.
GCCGTACCCCCGGCGGCGACCCGCTGTACGGCGTCCACGAACTGCTCGGCGTCGAACACCCGGTCCTTCAGCAGGTACCCGACCCCGCCGCTGCCGTCCGCGAGCAGCTCACGCGCGTACAGCTGCTCCACGTGCTGGGAGAGCACCAGCACCGGCAGGCCGGGCCGCTTGCGGCGGGCGTCGAGCGCGCACTGCAGCCCCTCGTCGGTGTGTGTGGGCGGCAGGCGTACGTCGACCACGGCGACGTCCGGTGCCAGCTCGGCCAGCGCGGCGGCCAGTTCGGGACCGGACTCGACGGCCGCCGCGATCTCGAAGTCGTGCGCCTCGAGCAGCCGGACGAGCCCGTCGCGCAGCAGGAAGAGGTCTTCGGCTAGGACAACGCGCAAGGGATCTCCATGGTGACCATGGTGGGACCGCCCGCGGGGCTGCTGACGGCCAGGACGCCGTCGAATGTACCGAGCCGCCGCTCGACTCCGGAGAGTCCGGAACCGGCTTCGATCACCGCACCTCCCTTGCCGTTGTCGGTGACGGACACCCGCAGCATCCCGTCGGCGTGGTGCAGGTCGGCCCAGATCCGGTCGGCCCCGGAGTGCTTCACCGCGTTGGTGAGCACCTCGCTGACGGCGAAGTAGGCGGCGGACTCCACGGGCGCCTCCGCCCGCCCGGACAGGTCCACGCTCACCTCGGTGGTCACCGGCAGCCGCAGCGCCAGCGCCCGTACGGCGTCGCCGAGACCGCGCTCGGCGAGGACCGGCGGATGGATGCCGCGCACCAGCTCGCGCAGTTCGGCCAGGGCCTCGACCGACGACGTACGGGCCTGCGCGATCAGCTCCTTGGCCCTGGCCGGGTCCTTGTCGAGGAGCACCTCGATGGTGCCCAGGTCCATGCCCACCGCGACCAGCCGGGCCTGGGCCCCGTCGTGCAGGTCCCGCTCGATGCGCCGCAGCTCGGCGGCCGAGGTGTCGACGGCGTCGCGCCGCGTCTCCGTCAGGACCCGCACCCGCTCGGCCAGTTCGCCCTGGCCGGAGCCCAGGACGGCCTGGGTGAGCCGGAAGTGGACGTCCAGCAGCCGCGTGGTGAGGAAGTGCGCGAGGAAGAGGATGACCAGGCCGAGGACGGCGGCACCGAGTGCGGACAACTGCCCGGTGACCTTGACGAACCCGTACCAGTACCCGTCGGGGAAGACCCGCCACAGCCCGGCCCCGAGGGCGAAGCCCTCCAGCGGGTACAGCCACAGCACGGCCGGCAGCAGCGCGGTGAGGAACCCGGCCGTCATGTCGACCGGCAGCCACATCAGGTCCCGCCAGGTCGCCGGGTCGCGCAGCATCCCGAACGTGACCGCCCACAGGTTGGCGTCCTTCGGCAGCGGCCGGTACGCCGGGGGGATCCGCACCCCGCCCCACTCCGCCGCGAGCACCCGGCGCCAGTTCGCGAATCCCCGCACCCCCTTCAGTACGTACGGCGTCGTGACGAGCCCGATCCCGATCGGGATGAGCGCCATGGACACCAGGGAGAGGGTGAAGCACAGCACCGCCCCCGGCAGCGAGACGAGCGCCACCCCCAGCCCCCGTAGCGCGGCGAGCGCGACGCCCCGCCCCTTCGCTGCCCCGTAGCCGCTCTTCGTGTCGATGGTCATGGAGTCAGTCTCGCCGAGCGGGGGAGCGGGGTCACTGGGCCGGGACACCCGGTCAGGGGGTGTTGTTACGTACACCCCAGGAGGCGGGGGCGGTTGTTCACACCCCTGCGCCGTTCGCGAGCACCTTCGCCTCCACCTCCGGGTCGAGGCCCGAGCGCGGCCGGTCCGGCCGCTGGGGCACCACACCGCCGATGTCCTGGAGCCACTGCCAGGTGTCCGCCACGGTCTCCTCCACGGGACGGCAGGCCAGACCGTCCTCCACCGCCCGGGAGACGTCCGCGCTGTGCAGGGCGTCGTGCAGGTCGCTGCCCGGCGGCACCCACACCGGCAGCTCGGTCCACGGCTGGACCCCGGCGTCCAGGATCACCTCGGGCGCGGTCCAGCGGAGCGCGGCGCCACCGCCGGTGACCCGGACGCAGGTGTCCAGCAACTCGCCCATGGTGGTGTGACCCTGCGGACTGGTCACGTTGTACGGCCCGCTCAGCTCCCGCTCCGCCGCCAGCAGGATCCACCCGGCCAGGTCGCGGACGTCCACGTACTGCAGGGGCAGCTCGCGAGGGCCCGGGGCCAGCACCGGGCCGCCGCGTGCCGTCCGGCCCAGCCACCAGGGCAGCCGGCCGATGTTCTCGTACGGGCCGAGTATCAGCCCGGCCCGTACGAGCACCGACCGGTCCTCCCCGAAGGCGTCCAGCACGGCCAGTTCGCCGCCGCGCTTGTCCCGCGCGTAGTCGGTCTGCTCCGCGTCGGCCGAGGCGCCCTCCACCACGGGCGCGTCCTCGCCGTACCCGGCGGGCGGGGCCCACGCGTACACCGAGCGGCTCGACACGTACACGTACCGGCGGGCGCGGCCCCGCAGCAGCCGCGCCGCGTCCCGCACCGCGCGGGGTGCCGCCGACCAGGTGTCGACGACGACGTCCCACTCGCCCGGGTCGTCGGCGAGGGGGGCGAGACCGCCGGGCGCGGTGCGGTCGCCGAGCAGCGACCGCGCGCCCGGCGGCGCCTCGTGCCGCCCCCGGTGGAAGACGGTCACGTCCCAGCCCCGCCCCAGCGCCTCCTCGACGACCGCCCGGCCCACGAACTCCGTACCACCCAGCATCAAAAGCCTCATGCCCCTGACTCTGCCCGGTGGGGCGGCGGATCGGAACGGGAATCTGCCGTCAGCAGACGGGCCGGGGCCGACGGCTCAGTGACCCACGGGAGGCACGTACTTGTACCCGACCCGGCGTACCGTCCGGATCGTGTCGCGGTGCTCCGCGCCCAGCTTGCGGCGCAGCCGGGCGACGTGGACGTCGACCGTGCGGCCGTCCCCCACGTGTCCGTAGCCCCACACCGTGCCGACCAGCTGGTCACGGGTGTGCACCCGGCCCGGGTGCGCCACCAGGTGGGCGAGCAGCTCGAACTCCAGATACGTGAGGTCGAGCGGCCGGCCGGCCACCTGGGCGGTGCGCTGCACGGTGTCGACACGGATCAGCTGCTCGCCGCCCGGCTCGGGACCGGCCTCGGGGGCGACGGGCTCCGGGCGGTCCGGCACCGCCACCGGGAACGGCGGCTGCTGGTCGGCCGGCACGAGCACCAGATAGCCGATCATCGGCGGCCGGCCCGGCAGCGTGGGCAGCGTGTGCTGCGGTGCCGGCAGCCAGGTGGCACCCGGCGGCAGCAGATCCGCGACGGTCACCGCCTCGTCCCGGTCGACGGCACGCAGCCGGTGCCGGGCGCTGTTCACGTGAGGGGTGTCGAGGGCGGCGGTGGACAGAGAACGAGTGGTCGCCATGAGAGGTCAGCTCTTTCGCGCGAGGAGTTCGTCGGAGAGTTCGACGGCCGCGGGTTCGTGGTCGGGGTCGCCGAGGGACGTACGCGGTTCGCGCTGGCCGAAGGCCGGGGTGTACGGCTTTAGAGGGCCGGCGCGTTCGTCGCGCGGCAACACACCCGGTCGAAGTCGTAGTCCTGACGGGACGGCCAGAAGGGCTCGAGGTCGTGACGACCCGTCGCGGTGTACTTCTGGTGGCTGGCCATGGCCCCATTGAAGCAGAGAGCCCCCCGCGCCGGGACCCTCCTCTCACACCTTGGACACGCGCCGGACATCCGGCCGCCCCGCCGAAACCTCACCCCACCAGCCGCTTCCGCCACTCCAGGGGCCTGACATCGATCGCCTTGCCCGGATCGCCGTCCCACTCCGTGGACAGCCCGGCCACGGCCAGCGCCGCCACGACCTCGTGCCCGACGGCCTTCGTGGTCTCCTCGGACCCGTCGAATCCGCCGTAGTACAGCGACAGGCCGTGTCCCCGCGCCGCTCCGCGGGTGCACTGGTGGTGAAAGAACACGAACCCCCGCGCGCCGGGTTCGCCGTCCGCCTCCGCGCCGATCTCGGCCATGCCGCAGCCCCGGCAGCAGGTGAAGTCCTCGCGGGCGACGATGCCGGCGCGGTCCAGGGCCGCGAAAGCACGCTTCAGCCGGTCCGGGTCGGTCGGTTCGCTCCACGACTGCTGCTCGTCGACGCGCTCCAGCCACAGCCGCTCGACGATCTCGCGGGCCTGCGCCGGGGAGACGGGCGAGGAGTCCTCCTCGCCCCGCATCAGGTACACCGTCTCGCGGACCATCGTCTCGATGTCCAGGTAGCCGTCCCGGAGCATCTCGTGGACGCACTCCTCGGTCCGCGCCGACACCTCGGGGGCGAGCGGGGGCGGAGGGGCCGGCAGCCCGAACTCCTCGCGCTCCCAGGTCACTCCGGTGTCCCAGCCGTCCTCCTGTCGCGCCCAGCGGACCATCACCTCGGCGACGAGGCCCGGATCGGTCACCCGGGTCACCCACATGTGCGGAACGGGCCCCGTGCGGTGCTGGAGGTCGTAGGCCCCGTCCCCGTCGCGTGCCGTCTGGATGAAGACCATCGGCCGGTCCGGTATCCGCTGCACGATGAGGAAGTGGCCGTCGTCCCCGCCGATCCGCTCCACCAGCTCCCGTAGCTCCCGCGCCGCGATCCGCGCGTACGCCCGCCCGCTCTCCGTCTTCACCTTGACCGCGAGGCCCCCGTCGATCTCCATGCCCTCACCCTGACACGCCCCACCGACAACGCGAGGGGGCGCCCACCGCGAACGGTGAGCGCCCCCTCGGGAGCCGGGTGGTGCCGGTCAGACCTGGCCGGCCTTCTCCAGTGCCGAGCAGCAGGTGTCGACGAGCAGGCGGGTCACCACGTACGGGTCGACGTTGGCGTTCGGGCGGCGGTCCTCGATGTAGCCCTTGCCGTCCTTCTCGACCTGCCACGGGATACGGACCGAGGCACCGCGGTTGGAGACGCCGTAGGAGTACTCGTTCCACGGGGCGGTCTCGTGCAGACCCGTCAGGCGGTCGTCGATGCCGGCGCCGTAGTTCTTGACGTGGTCGAGCGGCTTGGAGCCCTCGCCGAGCGACTCGGCCGCGGTGATGATCGCGTCGTAGGTCTCGCGCATCGCCTTGGTGGAGAAGTTGGTGTGCGCGCCGGCGCCGTTCCAGTCGCCCTTGACCGGCTTGGGGTCGAGGGTCGCGGAGACATCGAAGTCCTCGGCGGTGCGGTAGAGCAGCCAGCGGGCCACCCACAGGTGGTCGGAGACCTCCAGCGGGGCGACCGGGCCGACCTGGAACTCCCACTGGCCGGGCATGACCTCGGCGTTGATGCCGGAGATGGCCAGGCCCGCCTGGAGGCAGTTGTCCAGGTGCGCCTCGACGACGTCACGGCCGAAGATCTCGTCCGAGCCGACACCGCAGTAGTAGCCGCCCTGCGGGGCCGGGAAGCCGCCCTTGGGGAAGCCGAGCGGGTAGCCGTCCTGGAAGAACGTGTACTCCTGCTCGATGCCGAAGATCGGCTCCTGGGCGGCGAACCTCTCGGAGACCTCGGCCAGCGCGGCACGGGTGTTGCTGGCGTGCGGGGTGAGGTCGATGTTCAGGACCTCGCACAGCACCAGGATGTCGTCGCCGCCGCGGATCGGGTCCGGGCAGGTGAAGACCGGCTTGAGGACACAGTCCGAGGCGTGGCCCTCGGCCTGGTTGGTGGACGACCCGTCGAAGCCCCAGATCGGCAGCGCGTCGAGACCGGCGGGCGAGCCCGTGATGATCTTGGTCTTGGAACGCAGTTTGGCCGTCGGCTCGGTGCCGTCGATCCAGATGTACTCAGCCTTGAAGGTCACGGGCCACATCCTTCGGGGTGTGTCTGGGCGCGTATCGCGGGTGCTGCGGCGCTGCGGCACCGGTGCGCCGCGTCAACCGTCCGGCAGCCTGTCAACAGGCGATTTCCCGGCCATTGCTCGAATGTGAACCCCGTGTTACCTGGTGTGCCTGTGTCCTGCTTCACGCCGAGAGGGCGTTCCGTCCCGGCGAGGGGCCGGTCACCGGCTTCCCTCCGTCAAGCCGGTGACCGGCGCCCGTGCGACCCGGACGTGCCGGTCCTGCTGCTCCTGGCCGGGAACAGCAGGACCGGTGACACGTACGAGGGACGGCCGAGGGGTTGGCCGCCGCCTCAGTGACTCACTCGGCCGTCCGGCGTCACCCCACCTTCTCGATCACGGCCCGGCGGATCAGGAACTTGCCGGGCTCACGGACCTGTTCGAAGGCCGCGTTGTTGAGCAGCGCACAGCTGCCGGAGACCGAAGTGACCTCCACCGTCGTGGACTTGTCGTTGTCCAGGTTGGTGACCTTCAGCTGCGTGCCGACCGGGAACTGGTTGCTGGACGCGGCAGGGGCACCGCCCTCGCCGGAGAGTGTGACGGTGGAGCCGTTGCACACCTGCTGTCCGGAGGCCGCGGCGCCACCACCGGCGTCTTCCGCCGGGGCGGACTCCGCGGGCTGCGAGGCCTCGGCACCCCCGGCCGCGTCCTGACCGCCGCCGGCCTGCTCACCGCCGGCCTGCTCACCGCCCTGCGCGGGCTGCGACGGCTGCGCGGCCTGGGAGTCCTGAGCCGACTCCCCAACCGTGCACCCCGACGCTTCCTGCTTCCGCTCGATCTCCTCGATGACCGCCTCGCGGTTGGCGATCCGAGCCTCCGACTGCGCGTCGGGGTTGGCCTTCTGGTCCGCGATGAACTTCTCGTTGTTGCCGAGCGCGGTGGCGAGTCCCAGACAGGCCGTCGACTCCGCCGCCGACTTGGTGTTCGTGGCCGGCGGCGTGGCGTTCGACGTGCTCGCCATGACGAAGGCCCCGCCTCCTGCCACGGTCACCGCGCTCACCAGCAGTGCGATCTTCTTCTTCGGACCGAGAGTTCTCCTACGCGACATGCGCGCCTCCTGAAGAGGTAGGGGAGCGTACGGCCCTATGTACGAGATACCGAACGAAGTTACTCAGCGGTTACAGGAGTCAGCGAAGTGACCTGTGTCACGGGGTGGTTCTAGCGCGACAGGGCGTCCCGCACGGCCTCGTCCGTCCGGCCCACCACGGCCGTGCCGTCGTCTGCGGTGATGATCGGGCGCTGGATCAGCTTCGGGTGCTCGGCGAGCGCCGTGACCCACCGGTCACGCGAACCGGCGTCCCGCGGCCACTCCTTGAGCCCGAGCTCCTTGGCCTCGGCCTCCTGGGTGCGGGTGATGTCCCAGGGCTCCAGGCCGAGGCGCTCGAGAACGCCCCGGATCTCGTCCTCGCTCGGCACGTCCTCCAGGTAGCGGCGGACGGTGTAGTCGGCCCCCTCGGCGTCGAGCAGTGACACGGCGCTACGGCACTTCGAACAGGCCGGATTGATCCAGATCTCCATGTGCCCACGGTACGCGCCGCAGCAGCTGTTCGATTTTCGGCCGACCTCAGGCGCCCCTCGCGGACCTGCCGTGACGTGGCGCCAATTTCCTTGTTCACCTGGGCTTTTGCCGTGCTTGGCGGACTCCCCGTTGTCAGTGCCCGGCGGTAGAATATAAGCAGTGTTCGAGGGTGGCGCCGGGGTCGCAGAGGACTCCGGTGGCCGCCCGATCGCGACAGGAGGATGCCTGTGCCCGCTGCCGCTCTGAAGCCGAAGCCGTTGCCCACCCAGTCCACCGCGAAGCGTCCCGTCCTGCTCGACCTGCCGTACGCGCCCGTGGAGAAGCGGCCGCTGCCGCCGGGCCGGCCGCGCGAGTGGTACGTCACGCACAACCGTCGACTCAAGGCGATGCGACTCGCCATCGCCCTGCTCGACTCCGGCGTCTACATGCCGAACCAGGCCCGCAACGAGACGATCCGCAGCGCGGCGGAGCAGATCGGTGTCCACCCGCCGTCGGAGACGACGTGCCACATGGTGCGGGCGCTCATGCGTTACGCGCGCTGAAGCCGGTCCACCGGTGTTCCCGGCGCGGGGAACACCGGTGGGTTCAGCCGGGCGAAGCCCTCCTGGCGTTCGTACGGGAAGTAGGGGTACGGCGCCGGGCGGTGGCTCGCCGTGTCGAGCCTCGCCAGCTGCCCGGGGGTCAGACTCCAGCCCACGGCGCCGAGGTTCTGGCGCAGTTGCCGCTCGTCGCGGGCGCCGATGATGACGGAGGACACCGTCGGCCGCTGGAGCAGCCAGTTGAGGGCCACCTGCGGTACGGCCTTGCCCGTCTCCTCCGCGATCTCGTCCAGCGCGTCGACCACGTCGTAGAGGTGCCGGTCGGTGACGGGCGGGCCGTGGTCGGCGGTGCGGTGCAGCCGGCTGCCGGGCGGGAGCGGCGTTCCGCGGCGGACCTTGCCGGTGAGGCGACCCCAGCCGAGCGGGCTCCAGACGATCGCGCCGAGGCCCTGGTCGAGGGCGAGCGGCATGAGCTCCCACTCGTAGTCGCGGCCGATCAGCGAGTAGTACACCTGGTGGGCCACATGGCGCGGACGGTTGTGCTTCTCGGCGGCCGCGAGGGACTTCATCACCTGCCAGCCGGAGAAGTTGGAGACGCCGGTGCAGCGCACCTTGCCCGCCTGGACGAGCGTGTCGAGCGCGGCCAGTACCTCTTCGACCGGAGTCCCGGCGTCGAAGGCGTGGAGCTGGAACAGGTCGATGTGGTCGGTGCCCAGCCTGCGCAGAGCGTCCTCGCAGGCGGTGATCAGACGGGAGCGGGAGGAGCCCGCGTCCCCCGGTCCGTCACCCAGCGGCAGGCCGGTCTTGGTGGAGACGATCACCTGGTCCCGGCGGCCCTTGATCGCCTGCCCCAGCACCTCCTCGGAGGCGCCGGCGGAGTACACGTCGGCGGTGTCGAACATCGTGACCCCGGCGTCCAGGCAGATGTCCACCAGGCGGCGCGCCTCCTGCGCGTCGGTCGTGCCCCATGCGCCGAACAGCGGGCCCTGCCCGCCGAAGGTGCCGGCTCCGAAGCTCAGCGCGGGAACCATGAGTCCGGACGCGCCCAATCGCCTGTATTCCATCTCGGCTCCTTCCGGGTTTCTTAACGGGTCTATGGTTCCGTTAGTAGTCACTAAGGTAGCAGGGTGAGGCAGTTAATGGAATGGGAGTGCCGTTATGGCTGACGGAGGCGAGCCGGGGACCGTACGGCCCGGAGGGCGCACGGCGCGAGTACGGGAAGCGGTGCTGCGGGCGGCCGAGGACGCCCTGACCGAGCAGGGCCTCACCGGTCTGGACCTGGCCGACATCGCCCGACGTGCCGGAGTCGGCAAGACGACCGTCTACCGTCGCTGGGCGACGGTCACCGGGCTGGTGGCCGACCTCCTGCTGGACATGGCCGAGCAGTCCGCGCCGCGCACCGAGACCGGCTCGCTGCTCGGCGACCTGACGGCCAACGCCCGGCTGGTGCAGCGCACCCTGACGGACCCCCGGCAGGGGCCGCTGTTCAAAGCGCTGATCGCCGCCGCCACCGGCGACCCCAAGACGGCCGCGGCGCTACGGCGCTTCTACGACATCCGCGTCAGGGAATGGGCTCCCTGCGTTCGGCAGGCCGTCGACCGGGGTGAGGTGCCCGAGGGCACCGACACGCATGAGGTGATCCGCGCCGTCTCCGCCCCGCTCTACTACCACCTGCTGATCAGCGGCGCCCGGCTCGACGGCGCCACGGCCGACCGGGCCGCCGAGGCCGCCGCGACCGCGGCACGCGCGGGCGTCTACGTACGGGCCTGAGGCCGCGAAGACCCGGCCTCAGGCATACCGTTCCAACAGCCCCGTCACATACGCGGCCAGCCGCCCGCCCAGCACCTCCGGCGTCAGGTCGGTCCGCCCCAGCTCCCGCCAGGGGACCGCCAGTTTCGCCGCGTCGCGGACGTAGGCCAGGGCGTCGAGCAGCCGCCAGTACAGATGGTCCGGGCCGTCGGCCAGGTGGCGGCCGCCGTGTGCCTCGTAGCGCTCCCGGAAGCCGAGGCCGTACTCCGGGCCGTGCAGCAGCGCGAGCGCCGTCGAGCAGTGCGCTACGTCCAGGTCGGCGGGACCCCATGAGGTCTCCACCCAGTCGACGACACCGCCGATCCGCAGGCCGGCCCCCGAGCCCGTGAACAGCACGTTCCCGGGGTGGAAGTCCCGGTGCAGGAAACAGCCCTCGTACGGCGGGGGATCGCGGCGGATGACGTCCACGGCCCGCTCCCACCCCGGGGGAACGCCCTCCGGCGACGTCCACGCCTGGTACGCGCGCGGACGCACCTCGGGGACGACCCGGTGGATCCGGGCCAGTTGAGCCGCGAGCAGCTCCACGCGCGCGTCGAGATCCTCCCCGTCGACCCGGACCCGTCCCGGCAGTTCGGACATCAGCAGGGAGGGATGGTCACCGTGCTCGGCGGTCGCGTCCACCCCGACCAGGTCCGGGGCGGGCACGCCCTCCTGCCCGGCCAGCAGCATGAGCACGTCCGCCTCGCGGGCCAGCAGCCCCGGGGCATGCCGCCGGAAGAAGGGCTTCACGAACGTCCGCAGGACGAGGGCGCTGCCGTCGTCGAGGGTGAGCCGGCGCATCTGGGCGCTCCAGCCACCCGTCAGGAAAGACGACTTGTCGACCGTACGGCCCTCCGGGAGCTGCTTGGCCACCCACGTCCGGGTCGCCGCCCAGCCCTGCTCGCCGAGCCCGGTCAGCACGGCGGTGACGAACGCCCGCCGGTCGTCGGGACGGTCGCGGAACCACCGGCCCAACCGGTGCTCCGCCCCGGGAAGTTCCCAGTGGGTGAACTGGGCACGCCGGGCCAGCGCCGCCGAGACAGCCTCCGTCACGGCGGGCGGGATGACCTCGTCCGTGCCCGGCACCGCGAGCACCGCCCGCCCCTCGTACGCCCGCAGCACGTCGAGCGCGGGCGACGTACGCCAGCCGCCGGGCCGGCGGATGATCTCGCTGAACCGCCCGTCGCCCTGCCCGAACGGCACGTCCCACGCCTCGGCCGAGTACACCGCGGGCGCGCACAGGCCCAGGGCCGCCACCCGGTCCCCGTAGTGCCGGGCGAGATCGGCCACCGTCTGACCGCTCATGCTGAACCCGACCAGGAGCAGCGGCCCGTCCCCGTCCGCGTGCGCGTCGATCACGGACACGGCCTGCTCGAAGCGGCGGCGCAGGCTCAGCTCCCGCAGCCGGCCGGTGCTCTCCCCGTGGCCCGAGAAGTCGAAGGCGAGGGCGTGGCAGCCGTGCGCGGCGAACTCCGACAGCAGCGGCACCAGCCGCTCCTTGCTGCCGTTGCCCGCGCCGTGCAGGACCACGGCGGTCGCTCCCGCCGACGCGACGGCACCGCCGTACAGCCCGCTGAGTCGTTCACCGTCGGTGGTGTGCGTGAAAGGGATCAGCTCCAGCTCACTCATACGGTCATTCACTCACGCCGCGCAGACCCCTGCGGGGCGGTCACAGCCCGGGCGCTCCCCACACCGGGAACCAGCGGCCGAGATCCTGCTCGATCCGCAGGTCGCCGGCGAGCGCCGAGCGCACCTGGAGCTCCAGCGCGTTGTCGCGCCGCTGCGTCCCGCCGCCCGGCAGGGGCGCGAACGGGTAGAAGGTGCCGCGCTTGTAGAGGTAGACCAGCGCGAGCCGCCGCCCGGCCCGGTCCCGGAACCCGGCCAGGGAGCACAGCAGTTGCGGGCCGAAGCCGTTGACCTCCATCTGGCTGTTCACGGCGTGCAGGTCGTTCACGAGCGCGTGCAGCTGGTCGGGGGCGCGGTGCGAGACCAGCCAGGAGTAGCCGTAGTCGTCCTGCCGCAGTTCCACCGGTGGACCGTCGCGCTCGGTGTCGGCGTCCAGCAGAGCCTGCACCTCGCGGTGGCTCTGCTCGAAGGCCGCGCCCTCGACCGTGGCGAAGCACACCGCGCCCTGCCCGGTCGGGATGAAGCCCGCCGCGGCCTCCAGGGTCACGGCCGCCGACGGCAGGGCGAACAGCCGGTCGAGATCCGCCGCGACCGGCTTGGTCCGGCCGAGCAGGATGTCCAGCAGCCCCATGCCCCGCTCACACCCCTCCGGGTGCCGCCGCCTCGCCCAGCTCGGCGGAGATCCGGCCCAGTTGGTCGAGGCGCTGCTCCAGGCTCGGGTGGGTCGAGAAGAGCCGTGCGACACCGGGCTCGCGGCCCAGCGCCGGGGTGAAGTAGAAGGCGTTGAAGGCCTGGGCCGTGCGCAGGTCCTTCGTCGGGATGCGGGCGATGTCGCCGGAGACCTTGGTGAGGGCGGAGGCGAGTGCCGAGGGACGGCCGGTGAGCAGCGCGGCCGCCCGGTCGGCGGCCAGTTCCCGGTACCGGGACAGGGCCCGGATCAGCAGGAAGCTGATCGCGTACACGGCCGCCGCCACCCCCATCACCGCGGCGAAGACAGCGGCCGTGTTCTGGTCCCTCCTGGCCCCGCCGAACACCTGCGAGTAGAACGCGAACCGCACGATCAGCCCCGCGATCACCCCCAGGAAGGACGCGACCGTGATCACGGCGACGTCCTTGTGCGCCACATGCGACAGCTCGTGCGCGAGGACGCCCTCCAGCTCGGCCGGCTCCAGCCGCCGCAGCAGCCCGGTCGTCACACAGACCACGGCGTGGTCCGGGTTCCGCCCGGTCGCGAACGCGTTGGGCATGTCCATATCGGACACGGCCACCACCGGCTTGGGCATGTCCGCGATGGCACACAGCCGGTCCACGACCCCGTGCAGCTCGGGAAACTCCTCCCGCTCCACGACTCGCCCGCGCATGGCGTACAGCGCGATCCGGTCCGAGAACCAGTACTGAGCCCCCAACAGTCCCGCCGCGACCACCACGACGAGCACCCAGGACCTCAGCAGCACGATCAACGCCGCCACGAACCCCACGTACAACAACCCGAGCAGGAACAGCGTGATCCCCATACGGGTGGTCAACCGCCGGTCGCTCCGGAAGCGGCTGTGCATCTGCATCACCCCGCAGTCAGGCACTCGTCCCACTGCCAGTGTGCACCCGGCCCCGCCCATGAACGGGTCGTGATCACCCCCAGGACAGGCAAAGGCGTCAGCCGCCCGCGCCCACCGCGTACCCGGGCACGGACGGCCACCGGACGGTCAGCACCACCGACTCCTCCTCCGCGACCCAGGAATGATCCACCCCGCGCCCCCACACGACGTAGTCCCCCTGCCGCTCCAGCAGCACACCGCGCCCGGGCAGCTCCACCCGGAAACGCCCGCTGATCAGCACCAGCAGCGCGGTCCGCTCCTCACCCCGCACCCACTCCGCCCGCTCGTCACCCTTGGGATGGACACCCCACTTGACCTCGACGGCCTCACTCCGGCGAGGATCCCCGGCCCCCTTGAAATGCCCGAGCAGCCATCCCCGGTCCAACGCCGCGTCCACACCCGCGTTGCCCACGTACACACTGTCGTCCACACCCCCGTTGCCCCCATACACACTGTCGTCCACGCGCCGGGACGCTAGCAGCCGCTCCCGAGCTGACGCCGGGCCCGCGCCAGCAGTTCACCCGCCTCCGCGTCCGCGCGTACCGCCGCCGGGTACCAGGTCTCGGCCGACCGGGCGGCCCGCGTACGGAGTTTCCCGTCCGGATCGTCCAACAGCCGTACCGCGGCCCGCAGCCGTACGACCCCGCCCCGCGCCTCCAGCAACCGGAACGCGGCCACGCGCACCTGCCGTGGCCGCTCCGGCGCGAGGCGCTCCGCCAGCCACGCCTCGGGCAGCAGCGCCGCCGACGGCAGCAGAGCGCGGGTGGCCTCCCGTACGACACCGGGAGCAGGGTCGCCGAGCAGCGGACGCAGCCGCTCCACGTCCGTCACGTCCAGCACGCGCAGCCCCGCGACCGCCCGGGCCCGGACCGCCGGCACAGGGTGCGTGAGCAGCGGGTACAGCAGCTCGGCGTCCCCGCGCACCCCGCACTCCGCCAGCCCGACGGCCGCGCCCGGCGGCAGGGCCGGGTCACCCGCGTCCGCGCACAGCTCCCGGTACCGGCGCAGCGGATCCGCCCCGGACTGCCGTACGACATACCGCGCACAGGCCCGCACCACCGCCGACCGGTCGGTCAGGAACTCCGCGGCCCGCGGGGCCCGCCCCGTCCGTCGCAGCGCGGTGACACCGGCGGACCGGACCCGCGGATTGCGGGCGCCGAGCAGCGCTTCGAGCACGTCCTCCCCGTCCCCGCCCTCCCGTACGGCGGTCAGGGCGGCCTCGGCGCACAGGTCCTGGACGATGACGTCGTCGTCCCGGGCGGCGGTGCGGGCGAGCCGGGCGGGGGAGAGCAGCGACTCCTCCACGGCCACCCGGTACACGAACCGTCGCAGGCCGCGGTCCGGGTGCCTGAACAGGGAGTCGAACGTCCCCCGGGGCGCCCGCCGGAGCACCTCGCCCAGCAGCTCCACGCCGTACTTCCCCCGCTCCCGGCGGCCGACGCGCAGGATCAGGGGCGCGAGGGAGACGGCGGTGTCGACGTCGACGCTCTCCCGCAACAGCTCACGGGCCGTGTCCCGCACCGGCGCGACCCAGTCGGCGGCGCGCACGACGACCAAGGGCAACAGCACGGGATACCCAGCGGCCCGGACGAGGGCCGCCTCACGGGTCCGTCCGTCCGGGTGGCAGAGGGCGAGCGCGAGCCGCGGCTCGACCGGCTCCTCGGCCTGAACGGGCTCGGGCCGCCGCCGGGCAAGCCGCAGCAGACCACGGCCCTCGGCCTCCGCCGGCTTCCGGACCTGCCGGACCCGGCCCTCCACCCAGGCCCGGTCCGGCAGGTCCCGCGCCCGGTACCACCCCCAGGAGCGCACCCCGGCGTCCAGGGCGGTCCAGGCACCCGGATCCGCCGCGTCGAGAACCTCCTCCAGCAGCCCCCCGCCGGCCAGCCGCGCCGCAGCCGCCTCCCCACTCCTGACGTCCTCGTCCATCTCCGCCCCCGCTCGACCCGCTCTTTTGGGGAGCGTAGGGCGCACGGCCGGGCCGGTCGCGCGAATTATCCGGTTGTCCGGGGCCACTACGTCTGCTCGCCGGACTGCTGGGCGCCACCGCGCACGCCGGCGGTGACCAGCCCTGTCTCGTAGGCGACGATGACGGCTTGGACGGTCACGAAGTCCGAGTTCGGCGAGGACGCGGGCGACGTGGGTCTTGGCGGTCGCCTCGGCCAGGTGGAGGCGACCGGCGAGTTCGGCGTTGCTCAGCCCGCGGGCCAGCAGGCCGAGGACACCACCGACGTGATCGCCTTCACCGGCGACGCCTCCTGGGGCGGCTACACGATGGTCTCGGGCCGCTGGATCGACAGGCCCGGCGATGCCGTGGTCCCCACCCCCTTCCTGGCCGCCACCGGCACCCGCGTCGGCGAGGTCCTCGACCCCGCAAGGACGGGACGCAGGTCTTCACCGACGCCTCGACCCTCACGGCCGCGCATCCCGACCTGACGGAGATGAGTCATCACATCGCCGTCACGTCAGGCACCGGCGTCACCGGCTACGCCGACGCGCTGAACAGGGACCTGGCACTGCTGGGGGCCACCGCCCGGGCCGGCGGACTCGACGCCGGCAGCGACATGGCCGCCACGCTCAACGCGCTGTCCGCGATCCTCACACTGATGCTTGTCGCCGTCGCCGCGCTCGGCGTGCTGGGCGGCGTGCCGCTCGACACCCGCGAGCGCGTCCGGGAGATCGGTGTCCACAAGGCACTCGGCATGACCCCCCGGCAGACCGTCGTGATGGTCCTCACCTCGGTCGTCGTGACCGGCCTGGCCGCGGGCGCGCTGGGAGTGCCGCTCGGCGTGGCCCTCCACGGCTGGGTCCTCCCCGCGATGGGCGACAGCGTGGGGCTCCGCCTCCCCGGTTCCGTCATCGCCGTCTACTGCGCGGCCGAGCTGCTCCCGCTCGCACTCGGCGGCCTGCTCATCGCCACCCTGGGCGCGCTCCTGCCCGCCGGGTGGGCCGTTAGAACCCGGACCGCCACGGCCCTGCGCACCGAATAGGGAGGCAGACCCTAATGCGGCGCCCGGAAGTTGATGTACCCCAGCAGGACGATCACCGCCGCCACACAGCCGAACACCACGGCCGTGGAGATCCACGACGAGCGGGAGCGGCGGCCGCGTGAGCGGTGGTCGGGGTCGGGGCGGAAGGGGACGGGGCCGGGTGGGTCGTGCTTCCAGCGCGCGGCGAGCATGCGGGCCCGGGCCGAGGGCTCCTTGTGCTCGGCGTCGTCCGCCCATCTGAGGTCGAACTCGCGCTCCTGGCCGTCCTGTTCGTGTTCGGACATTCCCACTCCACCCCCGTGTGGTCCTGTGAGAAGAATAGAACATACGGCCGTGCCCCGCTGTCCGGACGGACAGCGGGGGCACGGCCGCAGTGCCTCGATCAGGTGTCGATCACACGTCGAAGTAGAGCTCGAACTCGTGCGGGTGCGGACGCAGCTGCAGCGGCGCGATCTCGTTCGCGCGCTTGTAGTCGATCCACGTCTCGATCAGGTCCGGCGTGAACACGTCGCCCTGGAGGAGGAACTCGTGGTCGGCCTCGAGGCGGTCGAGGACGGCCGGGAGGGAGGTCGGGACCTGCGCGACGCTGGCGTGCTCCTCGGGAGCCAGCTCGTAGAGGTCCTTGTCGATCGGCTCGGCCGGCTCGATCTTGTTCTTGATGCCGTCGAGGCCCGCGAGGAGCAGGGCCGAGAAGGCGAGGTACGGGTTGCCGGAGGAGTCGGGCGCGCGGAACTCGACGCGCTTGGCCTTCGGGTTGGAGCCCGTGATCGGGATACGCATGGCCGCGGAGCGGTTGCGCTGGGAGTAGACGAGGTTGATCGGGGCCTCGAAGCCGGGCACCAGACGGTGGTACGAGTTCACCGTCGGGTTGGTGAAGGCCAGCAGCGACGGGGCGTGCTTGAGGATGCCGCCGATGTAGTAGCGCGCGGTGTCCGACAGGCCCGCGTAGCCGGCCTCGTCGTAGAAGAGCGGCTGGCCGCCGGTCCACAGCGACTGGTGCACGTGCATGCCCGAGCCGTTGTCACCGAAGATCGGCTTCGGCATGAAGGTCGCGGTCTTGCCGTTGCGCCAGGCCACGTTCTTCACGATGTACTTGAAGAGCTGGAGGTCGTCGGCCGCGGCGAGCAGCGTGTTGAACTTGTAGTTGATCTCGGCCTGGCCGGCGGTGCCCACCTCGTGGTGCTGGCGCTCCACCTGGAGACCGGAAGCGGCCAGCTCCAGGGAGATCTCGGCACGCAGGTCGGCGAAGTGGTCGACCGGCGGGGTCGGGAAGTAGCCGCCCTTGTAGCGGACCTTGTAGCCGCGGTTGTTCTCCACCGCACCGGTGTTCCAGGCGCCGGCCTCGGAGTCGATGTGGTAGAAGCTCTCGTTCGCGCCGGTCGAGAAGCGGACCGAGTCGAAGACGTAGAACTCGGCCTCGGGACCGAAGTACGCGGTGTCCGCGATACCGGTCGAGGCGAGGTAGGCCTCGGCCTTCTTCGCCACGTTGCGCGGGTCACGGGAGTACTGCTCACCCGTGATCGGGTCGTGGATGAAGAAGTTGATGTTGACCGTCTTGTCGCGGCGGAACGGGTCGACGCGCGCGGTGGACAGGTCGGCGCGGAGCGCCATGTCGGACTCGTGGATGGCCTGGAAGCCGCGGATCGAGGAGCCGTCGAAGGCGAGCTCCTCGGCCGGGTCGAAGGCCTCGGCGGGGATCGTGAAGTGCTGCATCACGCCCGGCAGGTCGCAGAAGCGGACGTCGACGAACTTGACGTCCTCGTCCGCGATGAACTTCTTGGCCTCGTCGGCGTTCTGGAACATCCAGCTCCTCCTACTCCCGACCGTCCCGCCGGGGTGGTAGTTCGTTCGTGCTGCCAGTGCGGGTGGCACACGCTGACGTAGACCCTAGGGACGAGTGATTTCTCTGGCGTGACTCATTTGTTTCGCACAAGTTAACCGGCTCACCCTCCACCGTAGCCCTACCACACCCCGCCGTGCCCTGGTCATTTACGGGCGCAGTACCTTGGACGGGTGGACAACAGGCAAGCACTCGGATCGTGGCTCTCCGGGCCCCGCGCGGCCGCGGAAGAGGCCGGTGTCGACTTCGGATACCGCGGTGAGCAGCTCGGTCTGCCCGAGGAGGGACCCGGTTCGATCGCCCGCCCGGGCCGCCGGCTCGGCGCCCTCGCCGTGGACTGGGGCCTGAGCCTCCTGATCGCATACGGTCTTATCGCGCAGAACTACAACGAAGCGGCACAGATCTGGGCGCCGCTCATCCTGTTCGCCCTCATGGTGCTCACGGTCGGTACGGTCGGCTTCACCCCGGGCAAGCGGCTCCTCGGCCTGCGGGTGCTCGCCCTGGACACCGGCCGTGTCAGCCCCTGGCGCACGCTCCTGCGTACGGTCCTGCTCTTCCTCGCGATCCCCGCCCTGATCTGGGACCGCGACGGCCGCGGTCTGCACGACCGGATGGCGGGCACGGTCGAGGTCCGTATCTAGCGCGTCCGACCACCGTCCGGTCCAGCTACGAACGGCGAAGGGGCGCCCGGTGATCCGGGCGCCCCTTCGCCGTCAGTGTGTGCGGGGTGTCAGCGGGCCTTCGGCCCGCCCTTCGGCAGCTTCATGCCCTTCGGCATGGGCCCCTTCGGCAGCGGCATGTTGCTCATCAGGTCGCCGAGGGCGCGCAGCCGGTCGTTGGTGGCCGTGACCTGCGGTCCGGTCAGCACGCGCGGCAGCTTCAGCATGGTCGTGCGCAGCTTCTTCAGCTCGACCTGGCCCTCGCCGGTGCCCACGACCAGGTCGTGCACGGGCACGTCCGCGACGATGCGGTTCATCTTCTTCTTCTCGGCGGCGAGCAGGGACTTCACCCGGTTCGGGTTGCCCTCGGCGACCAGGACGATGCCGGCCTTGCCGACCGCGCGGTGCACCACGTCCTGGTTGCGGTTCATCGCCACCGCGGGGGTGGTCGTCCAGCCCCGGCCGACGTTGTCGAGCACCGCCGCCGCGGCGCCGGGCTGTCCCTCCATCTGCCCGAAGGCGGCCCGCTCGGCCCGGCGCCCGAACACGATCGCCGACGCGAGGAAGGCGAGCAGGAGGCCCAGGATGCCGAGATAGATGGGGTGACCGATCAAGAAACCGATCGCGAGGAAGACACCGAAGGTGACGATTCCGACTGCCGCGAGTACAAGACCGATCTTCTTGTCGGCCCTGCGGGTCATCTTGTAGGTCTGAGCGATCTGCTTCAGTCGCCCGGGATTCGCAGCGTCCGCTGCAGGTTCCTTCCTCGCCATGCCACGCAGTCTACGTGGCCCCACAAGCGCCGACGACGGCAGTGCTCGCGGGGGCCCCTGGGGGAGGGGCCGGGCTCAGGGGCGGACGGAGACGGACGGAGAAACGGACTGGTCGAGGACGCGCTGCGTCTCGACCCGGTCCTTGGCGCGGCGGCGGTCCTCCAGCACGGAGGTCCACGCGTTGCGGCGGGCGGTGCGCTGACCGCTGCTCATCAGCAGCGACTCGACGGCACGCAGTGCGGTGGTGAAGGACGGAATCGCGGTGGCGCGGACCGGCGCGGCCTGCATGGGTGAGGTCCCCCTCGGTATGGGTGTACGTGCTGTGAGTTCAGCGTCACTGATTGGTGTTACCAGGGCGTGACCGGCCGGTCAAACACCCGTGAAGCCCCGGCGGGGGCCGGTGAAACGCCGACGCGGTCCTGACATGTGCCCTCATCTGCGAGGACGGTCAGGACCGCGTCGAATCGGCCGCTACTGGCGAGTAGTCTCTTGTGCGGGAATTCACACGCTTGTCTCGCCCAGTGTCGGGCAAGGGCGGTGACGATGCGTCAGACGGCCTGGGCCGCGATGCGCGCGTCCCGCTGCTCCATGGCCATCTTGAAGAGCCGTCCCGCGCGGTACGAGGAGCGCACCAGCGGACCGGACATCACGCCGGAGAAGCCGATCTGCTCGGCCTCCTGCTGCAGCTCCACGAACTCGTGCGGCTTCACCCAGCGCTCCACGGGGTGGTGGCGCACGGAGGGCCGCAGGTACTGCGTGATGGTGACCAGCTCGCAGCCCGCGTCGTGCAGCTGCTTGAGCGCGTCGCTGACCTCCTCGCGGGTCTCGCCCATGCCGAGGATCAGGTTCGACTTGGTGACGAGGCCGTAGTCGCGGGCCTCGGTGATGACCTTCAGGGAGCGCTCGTAGCGGAAGCCGGGGCGGATGCGCTTGAAGATCCGCGGGACCGTCTCGACGTTGTGCGCGAAGACCTCGGGGCGGGAGGAGAAGACCTCCGCGAGTTGCTCGGGGACGGCGTTGAAGTCGGGCGCGAGCAGCTCGACCTTCGTCCGGCCGTCCTCGCGGTCCGCCGTCTGCTGGTGGATCTGGCGGACCGTCTCGGCGTACAGCCAGGCGCCGCCGTCCTCCAGGTCGTCGCGGGCGACGCCGGTGATCGTGGCGTAGTTCAGGTCCATCGTGACCACGGACTCACCGACCCGGCGCGGCTCGTCGCGGTCGAGTGCCTCGGGCTTGCCGGTGTCGATCTGGCAGAAGTCACAGCGCCGGGTGCACTGGTCGCCGCCGATGAGGAAGGTCGCCTCGCGGTCCTCCCAGCACTCGTAGATGTTGGGGCAGCCGGCTTCCTGGCAGACCGTGTGCAGGCCCTCGCTCTTCACGAGGTTCTGCATCTTGGTGTACTCGGGACCCATTTTCGCCCGGGTCTTGATCCACTCGGGCTTGCGCTCGATGGGGGTCTGGCTGTTGCGGACCTCCAGGCGCAGCATCTTGCGTCCGTCGGGTGCGACTGCGGACACGACCGGCTCCCTAGCGTTTGATTCTTCGGCGCCCTCAAGGGTACGCCCGTTGATTTGAATGCCTGTGTGGGTGCTAGCCCCTCCACGCGCGGCTTTATGCCGCGGGCGTCTTCTCGATCTCCCGCGGCTTCAGCTCCGCGTTCTCCAGTACGTCCCTCAGGTGCCGCTCGACGACCGGCAGCACCTCGGCGATCGGCACGTCGCGGCCGAGTTCGTTCGCCAGGGAGGCGACGCCCGCGTCGCGGATGCCGCAGGGGATGATCCGGTCGAACCACTTGTTGTCGGGGTTCACGTTGAGCGCGAACCCGTGCATGGTGACGCCCTTGGCCACGCGGATGCCGATCGCCGCGATCTTGCGGTCCTCGCGGCGTTGGCCCGCGTTGGACGGCGCGTACTCCGGGCCGTTCATGCGCGGGTCGAACTCCTCGTCGTGCAGACGTGGGTCGAAGTCCAGGGCCAGGCCGCCGAGCGCGGGGCGCTGTTCGACGGGGTCGCCCAGGACCCACACACCACTGCGGCCCTCGACCCGGGTGGTCTCCAGGCCGAACTCCGCGCAGGTGAGGATCAGGGCCTCTTCGAGGCGGCGTACGTGCGCCACGACGTCCACCGGGCGGGGCAGCTTCTGGATCGGGTAGCCCACCAGCTGCCCGGGGCCGTGCCAGGTGATCTTGCCGCCGCGGTCCACGTCCACGACCGGTGTGCCGTCCAGGGGCCGCTCGTTGTCCGCCGTGCGCCGTCCCGCCGTGTAGACCGGGGGGTGCTCCAGGAGCAGGACCGTGTCGGAGATCTCGTCGGCGAACCGCGCCGCGTGCACCCGGCGCTGCTCGTCCCAGGCCTCCTGGTACTCGACGGCCTCGTCACCGAACCCCATGCGGACGAACCGCAACCCACTCACGGCAAGCGCCTCCCTCGGACAGGTGTGTCAGGCACGTATCGCGCCCAAGCCACTGTACGTCCGGCCCGAACACGTCAGTCCCGGGGCCAATCCTCACACGATCGGATGAATGTCCGCGAAAATGTGTGATGGGGTGCTTACTCTCCGCTACATTCGCGCCGTCCAGCAAGCCAAAAGGCCTGCTCACAGGCAATCCGGCACAGCACTGACACCGGAAGGCAGGAGACCGCACCGCACCATGACGGAACGACCCGCGCAGCGCACCCCCAACCGACAGCTCGCCGCGCTCATCGCAGAAGCGGGGTTCTCCAACGCGGGACTCGCCCGTCGCGTGGACCAGCTCGGTCTCGAACACGGGCTCGACTTGAGATACGACAAGACCTCCGTCACCCGATGGCTGCGCGGCCAGCAGCCCCGGGGCACCACACCCGCGCTCATCGCCGAGGTCTTCACCCGGCGCCTGGGCCGCCGCCTCACCGCCCAGGACCTCGGCCTGGACGCCTGCGCCCCGGTCTACGCGGGGCTGGAGTTCGCGGCCGCCCCCGAGGAGGCCGTCGACATCGTCAGCGGGCTGTGGCGCAAGGACTCCGGCAGCCACGCCGAGCTGCGCAAGATCGCCTTCACCCCGGCCGGGCTCGTCGTGCCGAGCCGGGACTGGCTGATCGGCCGGGCCGACGAGAAGGTCGCCCGGGGCGAGCCGCCCGCAGCCCGCATCCCGGCCCAGGGCCGCGTCCCCGTCCGACTCCCGGGGTCGGCAGAGCCGGGCATTGCCTCCCTGCCCCGCCAGCGCGGCCTGGCCGAGCGCGGCCCCGGCCAGAAGGTCACCGCCGGCGACATCGCCGCCCTGCGCTCGGTCGGGGAGCTCTTCCGCACCCTCGACGACGCCTACGGCGGCGGTCACGCCCGCCAGGCCCTCGTGCGCTATCTGGAGCACGAGTGCGAGCCGATGCTGCGCGGCACCTACGGCGAGCAGACCGGCCGCCGGCTGTTCGCGGCAGCCGCCGACCTCACCCGGCTCGCGGGCTGGACGTCGTACGACATCGCCGCGCACGGACTCGCCCAGCGCTACTTCGTGCAGGCGCTCCGGCTCGCCCAGGCGGCCGGGGACCGGACGTACGGGGCGTATGTGCTGGTCACCATGAGCCGCCAGGCCGTCTATCTCGGGCACGGGCGGGAGGCCGTGCAGCTCGCCCGCGTGGCACAGCAGGGCGTCGGCACCTCGGCCCCGCCCGTCGTGCAGACGCTGCTGCACGCCTCCGAGGCACGCGGGCACGGGGTGCTCGGCGAGGTCCGGGCCTGCACCGCGGCCCTGGTACGCGCCGAGCGTGCCCTGGAGACGGCCCGGCCCGGGGACGACGTACCGCACTGGGCGAAGTTCTTCGACGAGGCACAGCTCGCCGACGAGTTCGGCCACTGCCACCGCGACCTGCAGCAGTTCCGCGCCGCCGCCCAGCACGCGGAACGCTCCTTGCAGCTACGCGCCCCCTCCTACGCCCGCAGCCGCCTCTTCTGCCGTGTGGTCCTGGCCACCGCCCGCCTGGGCCTGGGCGAACTCGACCAGGCCTGCCAACTCGGAGCGGAGGCGGCGGGCCAGGCCGCGGAGATGCGTTCGGTGCGGGCGGTGGAGTACGTGAGGGACTTCGAACGGAGACTGGAGCCGTACAAGGACGCGGCCCCGGTACGGACTTACCGCGACAAGGTAGCCGCCCTTCTTTAGGGGCGCGTGGCTGTGTCGATGGGCGGCTCCGCCGCGTGGGCGCGACCAGCCCCCACGCACCCGCAGCCGAGAAGCACCTAAGCAGCCCGCGGCACGGTCGGCAGCGGATCGGCGACATGCATCGACCGCCCCGCCCCCAAGTCCGTCAGAATCGCCGCCGAAGCCCGATGCCCGGAGTGCAAAGCCCCCTGCACCGTGCTGGTATCCCGGTGATCCCCACACACATACAGTCCGGCGATCAACCGCACCGGCCGCCGCAGATCATGCGGCGGCCGCATCGCCGGCACGGCCTCCACGGTCTGGTGCACGGCCAGCGTCTCCCACCGGGCCGTCGGCATCCCGTACAGCCGCGCCAGGTGCATCCGCACGGCCGTGTCGACATCCCCCGGCGGCCGCCCCAGCACCGTCGAAGACACCAGCGCCCGCCCGGCAGGGGCCCGGGACGGATCGACGCGGCTCACCACCGCCGTATGTGCGACCGGCCCGCCGAGGTCCGCGTCGAGCAGCAGCGACGCCCCCGTCTGAGGCGGCTCGTCGGTCGTGTGGTGCACCACCGTCACCGGATGAAAGTCCGGCACCCGCAGGCCCGGCAGCAGCTCGGCGGCGGCCCGGGCATCGGTCGCCACCAGCACCGCCCGGCAGCGGATCTCGCCGTGCTCGGCGGTGGTCACCGAGGTCGTGGAGACGGAGGTGACGCGCACGCCGGTGTGTACGGTGCCCGGCGGCAGCGTGCGGGCCAGCAGCTCCGGCAGGGCCTCCGCGCCGCCCTCCGGTACGCACAGCCGGCCACTCGCGAAGGCCCGCAGCGCCAGGTCCGCGCACCGGCTGGACGTGGTCAGGTCCGGGTCGCACAACAGGGCGGCGAGCAGCGGCCGCAGGAAGCCGTCGATCGTACGGGCGGGCAGTCCGCGCGCTGCCAGGGCCTCACCGGCGGGCCGCTCCGGGCGGGCCAGCAGCCGTTCGGCCGGGGTGCTCGCCAGCCGGGTGAGAGCGGCCCCCAGCCGGGCCTGGTCGACGGCCGTGCCGAGCGGGGCGCCGGACCGGCTCCGGGGCACGGAGACCTGCCGGCCCGGTACCGCCACCGGCCTCCTGGGCGCGACCGGCGACCGGGGAGCGCTCGCCAGGGCGCGCACCGCGTGGAGTGCGCCCCGTGCGCCCCCTGCGCCCGCCTGGACGCCCGCGCGATGGTGGCGTCCGTCGCCGTGCAGCAGGACACCGGGCGCGAAGGGGCGCAACACCAGCCCGCCCAGGCCGGGGGTCAGTCGTAGTTCCGGATACGCCGTGGACAGCAACTGGCCGATGCGGTCGAGCCGGAAGCCGTCGACCTTCTCCGTCGCCATGCGGCCGCCGACCCCGTGGGCGGCCTCCAGAACCATGGTCGTCACTCCTGCGCGGGTGAGCCGGTTCGCGGCCGAGAGTCCGGCGATCCCGGCCCCCACGACGACCACGTCCGCCTGGTACGCGGGCTCAAGCACGTGCCCCTCCTCGAGGTTGCGCGGGCGCTGGAGACGTCATGCCCTCAACAGGCCGCAGGGATACGCGAGTTCTGGTCGAGGGTAGGGCTGTGATCGGTCAAATGGGGTCGCGCATCAACAGGGCACGGTCGCACGGCGGTCGCATACGGATGCCTTGTGGGCATGAAGTGGTCGCAGAGGGCTGGGAGCCGACTCGAAGCCGTCCCGGAACGGCCGGGACCCGTACCGGACCTGCACCGGGGCCATCACAGCGCCGCCCGGATCGCCCCCTCGATCTCCGGGAACGCGAACCGGAAGCCCGACTCCAGCAGCCGCGTGGGCAGCACCCGGGCGCTGCCGAGCACATCTCCCGCCATCTCGCCGAGCACGCTCCGCAGGACGGGCGCGGGCACGGTGAACAGCGTCGGGCGGCGCAGCACGCGTCCCATCGCCGCGGTGATCTCACGGTTCGTCAGGGGATGAGGGGCGGTGAGGTTGAACGGTCCTGACAGACCGTCCGAGTCGATGAGATGCCGGATCGCGGCCACCTCGTCGTGCAGCGCGATGAACGACCAGTACTGCCGCCCGTCGCCCATCCGCCCGCCGAGCCCCGCCTGGAACAGCGGGAACAGCCGCCCCCACGCACCGCCGTCGCGGGACACGACCAGGCCGGTCCGGGTGAACACCGTGCGGACGCCGGCCTCCTGGGCCGGTGCCGTGGCGCCCTCCCACTCCACGCACAGCGAGGGCAGGAAGCCCTCGCCCGCCGGCGCGCTCTCGTCGACGGTCCGGTCCCCGGTCTCGCCGTAGTAGCCCATGGCGCTGCCGTTCACGAACACCCGCGGCCGGTCCCTGTCGCCGAGCGAGGCGACGGCCTCGGCGAGCGCCGCCGTGCCGTTCACCCGGCTGTCGTGGATCCGCCGCTTGTAGGCGTCCGTCCAGCGGCGGTCGCCGACCCCGGCCCCCGCCAGGTTCACCACCCCGTGGCACCCGGCGAGCCCGGCCGCGTCCACACTGCCGCCCTCCGGGTCCCAGCGGACCTCGTCCGCCGCCCGGGGCTCATGGCGCACCAGGCGCACCACCTCGTGCCCGTCCGCGGTCAGAGACCGCGTCAGAGCGCTGCCGATCAGACCGGAGGCGCCGGTCACCGCGATGCGTCGCATGGCTCAATCTTGCCGGTCGTCGCCATAAAAACCCCGTCGGGAACCGGTCTCGCCGACGTAACGTGACCGCCATGCCGACCCCGCACATACGCTCCGCACGGCTCGACGACGAGGAAGAGCTCGGGCTGCTCGACCGCGCCGTCTGGTCGCCTCTGCATGCCGTGATGCCCGAGCCGCAGCCGCCGTACCCGCCCTTCTTCAGCGAGCGGCACCCGCCCGAGGACTGCCTTGTCGCCGAGGCCGGCGACCGCCTCGCGGGCTATGTCCACCTCGGCTTCCCCACCCCGGTCGAGGCCAACCGGCACGTCCGCCAGATCCAGGGCCTGGCCGTCGGCGAGCACACGCGCGGCCGGGGCGTCGGGCGGGCGCTGGTCCGCGCCGCCGTCGACGAGGCCCGCCGGCGCGGCGCCCGCCGCCTCACCCTGCGCGTCCTCGCCCACAACGTCGCGGCCCGGGGACTCTACGAGTCCGAGGGGTTCGCGGTGGAGGGGATCCTGCCCGAGGAGTTCCTGCTCGACGGGAAGTACGTCGATGACGTACTGATGGGGCACGCCCTCTGAGCCGGATCTATGACGCGGCCAGCTCGCCCGTGTCCACCGGAGTCGTCGCGTCCGCCGCCCCTCGCGCGTCCGAGGCGACCTCGGCAGCCGTCAGGACGTAGCCGGTCTCGGCGTCCGAGGTGGAGCGGGCGAAGACCACGCCGTAGACCCGGCCGTCGGTGGTGAGGAGCGGGCCGCCGGAGTTGCCGGGGCGGACGGTGGAGCGGATCGAGTAGATCTCGCGGGTGACCGTCCCGTCGTTGTAGATGTTCTGGCCCGTCGCCCGCACGCGGTTCGCGACCGTCGCTGCCTGGAGGTTCAGGTCGCCGTCCTGCGGATAGCCCGCGACGACCGCCGAGTCGCCGCGCTCCGCCGCGTCGTCGAACGGCAGCACCGGGGCCTTCAGACCCGGCACGTACAGCACGGCCACGTCCTTCTGCGAGTCGAAGAGCACCACCCGCGCCTCGTACGTCCGACCGACCCCGCCGATCTGCACGGTCGGCTCGTCGATGCCGGCCACCACATGGGCGTTGGTCATCACGTGTTCCCGGGAGTACACGAACCCGCTGCCCTCGCGGCCCTGGGTGCCGGCGACGCCCTCGACCTTCACCGTGCTCCGCTTGGCGGCATTGGTGGCGGCCGCTGTGACGCTGTCACCGGAGGGCGCGGCGACCTCGGCGGTCGACTCGTTCTCGAACGGGTTGAAGACCTGCGGGAAACCCGCCTGGGTCAGCGCGGATGTGGCCCCCGAGAACCAGTCCGGCGTGGTGTCCGGCATCGTCCGCTGCACGGCGTCGAGCACCCGCGAGTCCCGGATCGCCGAGGTGACCAGCGGCGACGAGGACACGCCCAGGACGCTCGCGGCCACCCACGCCACGATCAGCACGGCCACGGCGTTGGCCACGGCCCCGCCGATCCCGTCCGCCACTCTGAGCGGCCCTCTGTCCAGCTCCCGCCGCAGCCGCAGCGCGAGGCGCCCCGCCAGCTCGTGGCCCACCACCGCCGGGAGCAGCACCGTGAACACCGCTGTCAGCGTCGCCCCCGTGGTCCCCGGCGTCACCAGGTCCATCACCCACGGCAGGACCCATACGCCGATGACCGCGCCGCCCACGAAGCCCGCCAGTGACACACAGCCGGCCACCAGCCCGCGCCGGTACCCGGACGCCGCATGGGCCAGGACGACCAGCAACAGCAGGATGTCGAGCAGGTCCACGCACGCCGCCTTTCATTCGGAACCCCTTAGTACGTGGGGGAGGGCCCGGTGATCAGTCACACGCGCGCGGATGATCAGAACCGGCCACGCGTCCGTGCACCAGGAAAAACGTCGCGGACCGTGACGATGGTTCCACCGGGTGGCACATCACACATCGCGGACGGACCGGATCGGGCCGACAGTGAGCACATGCGTGTCTTCCGAAGACGGCCGGGTGCGCGCAGGCACCGCGCCGCCAGGACACCCGGAATATCCGGACTGCCGCGCGCCGCCCGGGTGGGCCTCGGCTGCCTGCCGGGCCTCTCCGCCGCCGTCGCGCTGGTGCTGTGCGCCTACGGCGTCGAGAACGCCGCCGACAGCGCCCCCGAGCCGGCCGCGGCCCACCCCACCGCCAAGCCCTACACCGCCCCCGGCCGCACATCGTGCTCCGGTCGCACTGGCTGGGCGACGCCGCCCGCACCCAGCCACGCCCCCGCTACGACGACCGGGTCTCCGCCGTGTTCATCCACCACACCGACACGCCCAACGGCTACGACTGCGCCGACTCGCCCCGCATCATCCGGGACGTGTACACCGGCCAGACCGGCACCCGCGACTGGGACGACATCGGCTACAACTTCGTCGTCGACCGCTGCGGCACCGTCTACGAGGGCCGCGCCGGAGGCGTCGAGCGCGCCGTCACCGGCGCCCACACCCAGGGCTTCAACCACGGCACCACGGGCATCGCCGCCCTCGGCACCTTCACCGACGGCATGCCCGTACCGCAGGCCATGATCCACGCCATCGCCGCGCTGTCCGCCTGGAAACTGGGCCTGTCCGGCACCGACCCGCGGGCCAGCGTCCGCCTGGTCTCCAGCAACGGCCTGAGCCGGTACGCGGCCGGCACCACCGCGAAACTGCCCGCCCTCGCGGGCCACAACGACGGCTACATGACCAGCTGCCCCGGCGCCGCCCTGCACGCCCGCCTGCCGGAGATCAGAGAGCTGGCGGCCCGCCTGCAGCACCGGCCGGAGGACCCACAGCAAGGCCACAGCCGGCGCGCAGTGTCCTCAGATCCCGGCGCCCTACGGTCACCACCACAGGCAGCCGACCGGAGGTGGGGACCATGAACCACGTTCGTACGAAGAACCCGCACACCTGGAGCGCGGCCACGCGCGGCCCCTGGGCGGTGCTCCGCGCGGTCGCGACCGTCGTCCTGGGCCCGGCGGCGGCCACCGCGTCCGCCCTGGACCAGGCCAACGCGGCCCCGCTGCATCACGAGGTGAAGGCCGAGACCCGGAGCCTGGCCGTCAGCCCCTGAAGCGGTCCCACAACCGGGGGTATCGGTCGGCGAGGAGCCGCTCGTTCTCGAAGTCGAGCGACGTGCCCTCCGGCTCCGGGGGCGCGGGCGGGATCTCCAGATCCGGGGCGACCACGCCGGTGAGCTGCTCGTAGGCCTCGTCCGCCGCGTAGCCGAGTTCCTCTCCGTCGCCGTCGATCTCCTCGTCGAACTCGTCCAGCAGCTCGGCGAGCGAGTCCGGGTCGTGCACGGCGCCCTCGAAGACATGCCGGCCCTGGCCGATCAGCCAGCACCGGAAGAAGTCGAAGGCGTCGTCGCTCGCCCCGTCCAGCAGCACCCAGGCGGCGCCCCACAGGTCCCACCGGTAGGCACGGTTGTAGCGCGACTCGAAGTGACGGGCGAAGTCCAGGACCGAGTCCGGGTCCAGCTGCGAGAGCCGCTCCACGAGCAGGTCGGCCTGCTCCTCCGGGTCGCCTTCGGCGGCCTCGCGCGAGTCGTCCACCAGCTTCCAGAACTCCGTCTCGTCCATCACGGGACAAGCATCGGCCCTGGGGCACACGGGCGCACCCGGAGTGCGCGGGATCGTTATGAGGGGCGCTCGGGGTGGTACAGCCCCGCCAGCCGCAGCGCGTCCGCCGCGAACCGCTCGCGCAGGGCCTCGGGCGCCAGCACCTCCACCTCCGGGCCGAGCGCCGTCAGCTGGGTGTGGGCGACCTCCTCGGACTCCACCGGCAGAGCCACCGTCACCCATCCGTCGCCGTCCGGACCGTCCGCGTCCGCCAGGGCCTCCCTCGCGGACAGCGAATCGAGGGCGTACGGCAGCGCGCGCACACCGTCGGGGGACAACCGCACCACCACCCGCGCCCGCAGGATGGACCGGGCGAACTGTTCCGCCCGCTCCTCCCAGAAGGCGGGCAGCTCGAACTCCGGCTCCCGCTCGAAGCGCTCCTCGCCCGGGTCCACCGCCGTGAACCGGTCGATCCGGTACACCCGGAAGGACCCGCCCCCGGCCACCCGCGCGCACAGGTACCAGACGCCCGCCTTCAGCACGAGCCCGTACGGCTCCAGCTCCCGGACGGCCTCGTCCTCCCCGCGCCGGTAACGGGCGACGACCCGCCGGTCGTCCCACACGGCGTCGGCGACGGCCGGCAGCAGCGCGGGCGTCCTCGGCTCCTTGAACCAGTTCGGCGCGTCCAGATGGAAGCGTTGCGCCGCCGCCTTCGAGGCGTCCCGCAGGGACGGCAGCAGGGCCGCCGACACCTTCAACCGAGCGGCCGAGGCGGCGTCCTCCAGGCCCATCTCGCGCAGCGCCCCCGGCACCCCGGACAGGAACAGTGCCTCCGCCTCGCCGCGGTGCAGCCCGGTCAGCCGCGTTCGGTACCCGCCGACCAGCCGATACCCGCCCGCCCGGCCCCGGTCCGCGTACACCGGAACGCCCGCCTCCGACAGCGCCTGGGCGTCCCGGGTCACCGTCCGCTCCGATACCTCCAGCTCACGGGCGAGTTCGGCGGCCGTCATGGCGGGCCGGGACTGGAGCAGCAGCACCATCTTGATGAGCCGGGCAGCACGCATGGGCACATCATGCAGCAGGGCCCCCGACCGAAGCCGGGGGCCCTGCTGTTCACCGATCCTTACAGTCCGTACTTCTCGCGCGCTTCCTTCACGGCCGTCGCCTTGACCTCGCCGCGCTTGGCGAGCTGGGCCAGGGCCGCGACGACGATGGACTCGGCGTCCACGCCGAAGTGGCGGCGGGCCGCCTCACGGGTGTCCGAGAGGCCGAAGCCGTCGGCGCCCAGCGAGGACCAGTCCTGCTCGACCCACTGCGCGATCTGGTCCGGGACCTGGCGCATGTAGTCGGAGACCGCCAGCACCGGGCCCTCGGCGCCCTGGAGCGCCTGCCGCACGAACGGCACCCGCTCCTCGCCGCGCAGCAGCGCGTCGTCCGCCTCCAGGGCGTCCCGGCGCAGCTCGCCCCAGGACGTCGCCGACCACACGTCGGCCGCCACACCCCACTCCTCGGCGAGCAGCTGCTGCGCCTTCAGCGCCCAGTGGATCGCCGTACCGGAGCCGAGCAGCTGGATCCGCGGGGCGTCGGCCGGGGGCGTGATGCCCGCCGACTCCGCCGTGTTGAAGCGGTACAGGCCCTTGACGATGCCCTCGTCGACCCCGTCCACCGACGGCTTCGCCGGCTGCGGCATCGGCTCGTTGTAGACCGTCAGGTAGTAGAAGACGTTCTGGTCCTCACCCGGGGCCGCCTCGCCGTACATCCGGCGCAGACCGTCCTTGACGATCGCCGCGACCTCGTAGGCGAACGCCGGGTCGTACGACAGGGCCGCCGGGTTGGTCGCCGCGATCACGGGGGAGTGGCCGTCGGCGTGCTGGAGGCCCTCACCGGTCAGGGTGGTGCGGCCGGCCGTGGCGCCGACGAGGAAGCCGCGGCCGAGCTGGTCGCCGAGCTGCCACATCTGGTCGGCCGTGCGCTGCCAGCCGAACATCGAGTAGAAGATGTAGAACGGGATCATCGTCTCGCCGTGCGTCGCGTACGACGTCGAAGCGGCGATGAAGTCGGCCATCGAACCGGCCTCGGTGATCCCCTCGTTGAGGATCTGGCCGTTCTTGGCCTCCTTGTAGTACATCAGCTGGTCGCGGTCGACCGGCTCGTACGTCTGGCCCTTCGGCGAATAGATGCCGAGCG
The DNA here is from genome assembly GCF_050937045.1 of Streptomyces sp. CA-179760. Lineage (NCBI taxonomy): Bacteria > Bacillati > Actinomycetota > Actinomycetes > Kitasatosporales > Streptomycetaceae > Streptomyces > Streptomyces sp. CA-179760. Next base: position 2,704,866 of record NZ_JBNJLZ010000001.1, on the reverse strand, counting down.
ACGGGAACAGCGACTCCATGCCGAAGGTGCGCGCCTCGTCCGGGACGATCGGCACCCAGCGCTTGCCCGTCTCCTTGTCGCGGACCAGGTCCTTGACCAGGCGGACGAACGCCATCGTCGTCGCCACGTTCTGCGAGCCGGAGCCCTTGTCGAAGGACGCGAACGCCTTCTCCGCCGGGGCGGGCAGCGGGGCGACCGGGTGCACGCGACGGGCCGGGGCCGGACCGCCGAGGGCGGCACGGCGCTCCTGGAGGTAGCGGACCTCGGGGGCGTCGGCGCCCGGGTGGCCGTAGGGCACCACGCCGTCCACGAAGTCGCTGTCCTTGATCGGCAGCTCCAGCAGGTCGCGCATGTTCTTGAACTCGTCCACCGTCAGCTTCTTCATCTGGTGGTTGGCGTTCTTCGACGCGAAGCCCTCGCCGAGGGTGTGGCCCTTGACCGTCTGGGCCAGGATCACGGTCGGCGCGCCCTTGTGCTCGACGGCCGCACGGTAGGCGGCGTACACCTTGCGCGCCTCGTGACCACCGCGCGAGAGGTGGAAACACTCGAGGATCTTGTCGTCGCTCAGCAGCTTCGCCAGCTCCACGAGCGCCGGGTCTCCGCCGAAGAAATCCTGGCGGATGTAGGCGGCGTCACGCGTCTGGTACGTCTGGATCTGCGCGTCCGGTACCTGACGCAGACGGCGTACGAGCGCGCCCGTGGTGTCGAGCTGGAACAGCTCGTCCCAGGCCGTGCCCCACAGCGTCTTGATCACGTTCCAGCCGGCGCCGCGGAACTGGGCCTCCAGCTCCTGCACGATCTTGAAGTTGGCGCGGACCGGGCCGTCGAGGCGCTGCAGGTTGCAGTTGATGACGAACGTGAGGTTGTCCAGCTCCTCACGGGCCGCCAGCGCGAGGGCCGCCGTCGACTCGGGCTCGTCCATCTCGCCGTCGCCGAGGAACGCCCACACGTGCGAACCGGCGGTGTCCTTGATGCCGCGGTTGGCGAGGTAGCGGTTGAAGCGCGCCTGGTAGATGGCCGACAGCGGACCGAGGCCCATGGAGACCGTCGGGAACTCCCACAGCCAGGGCAGACGGCGCGGGTGCGGGTAGGACGGCAGGCCGTCGCCACCCGCCTCGCGGCGGAAGTTGTCGAGCTGCTGCTCGTTCAGCCGGCCGTCGAGGAAGGCGCGGGCGTAGATGCCGGGGGAGGCGTGGCCCTGGATGTAGAGCTGGTCGCCGGAACCGTCTTCCTCTTTGCCTTTGAAGAAGTGGTTGAAGCCGGTCTCGTAGAGCCAGGCAGCCGAGGCGAAGGTGGCGATGTGGCCGCCGACGCCGTACTTGCTGCCCCGGGTCACCATCGCGGCCGCGTTCCAGCGGTTCCACGCGGTGATCCGCTGCTCCATCGCCTCGTCACCGGGCACGCCCGGCTCGGCGGCGGTGGGGATGGAGTTGACGTAGTCGGTCTCGAGGAGCTTCGGCAGCGCGAGGCCGGCGCCCTCGGCGCGCTCCAGCGTGCGCCGCATGAGGTATGCGGCACGATGCGGTCCGGCCGCCTCGGTCACCGCGTCCAGGGAGGCCTGCCATTCGGCGGTCTCCTCCGGGTCCCGGTCCGGGAGCTGGTCGAGCTCGCTCGGCTGGATGGCTTTGGGGTCGGTCATGTCGCCGCCTTCCTCAGTCGAAGGGGGTTCCCTCATCGGTAAGGGTTCGGGGGTGCCCTTTGTCTTTGGCAGGACAGGGCGCTGGGCTTGGGTGGCAAGCCCGTCGGCGACTGTAACTCGCTGATCGATGATCGATCAAAGGGTTGAGCTGTAAAACCTCTTGATCACGAGAAAGTAGGCACGGGGTGCCTTCGGCAGTGGCACGCGGTGACCGATTTTCGGATGGTTTTCGCAGGTCGGAGGCTTTTGAGCGAGAGTGTGCTCGGGTGTCACGCCCGGGGCGCGCAGCCCAGGACGTGCGCCTTCACCAGTTCCGCGATCCGGGGGTCACGGCGCTTGAACGCGGCGACGAGTTCCTCGTGCTCCTCGGCGTACGACTGCTGCTGGGTGCCCAGCCAGCGGATCGACAGGGCCGTGAACACCTCGATGCCGAGGCCTTCCCAGGTGTGCAGCAGGACGGAGTTGCCGGCCGCGCGGACGAGTTCGCGGTGGAAGCCGACGGTGTGGCGGACCTGGGCCGTGCCGTCGGAGACGCGGTCGGCCTCGTACAGGGCGGTGACGTGCGGCTCCAGCGCGGAGCAGTTCTCGGCCAGCCCCTGGGCCGCCAGCTCCGCCGCGATGGCCTCCAGGCCGGCCCGGACCGGGTAGCTCTCCTCCAGGTCGGCGGCGGTGAGGTTCCGTACCCGGACGCCCTTGTTGGGGGCGGACTCGATCAGGCGCAGGGACTCCAGTTCGCGCAGAGCCTCGCGGACCGGGGTCTGGCTGACCTCCAGCTCCGTGGCGATCCGGCGCTCGACGATCCGCTCGCCCGGCTGCCAGCGTCCGCTGATGATCCCCTCCAGGATGTGCTCGCGGATCTGCTCGCGCAGCGAGTGGATGACGGGCGCGGTCATGTGGGCTCCTTAGGCGGGATTGACGTTTAGACAATACGGCCGGTTCGCTCCGCGGGCGGGGTGGGCGCAGGTGTCTCGGTGCAGGTGAGACGAGACTTACACGGGGGGTGTGAGGTTGTCGTTCGGCTGACGGTTGGTTGTGGTCGCTCGCGCCCACGCGGCGGAGCCGCACATCGATACAGCCCCGCGACCCTCGGGTACGACGGTGCCCCGCCCGGAAAATCCGAACGGGGCACTGTTCAGCCGTGCAGGAAGGTCAGAGGCCGAGCTCGACCTCGAACTCGCCCGCCTCCAGGATGGCCTTGACCGCCGTCAGGTAGCGGGCCGCGTCGGCGCCGTCTACCAGGCGGTGGTCGTAGGACAGGGTCAGGTACGTCATGTCGCGGACGCCGATGACCGTGCCCTCCTCCGTCTCGATGACGGCGGGGCGCTTGACCGTGGCGCCGATGCCGAGGATGGCGACCTGGCCCGGCGGCACGATGATCGTGTCGAAGAGCGCGCCGCGCGACCCGGTGTTGCTGATGGTGAAGGTCGCGCCGGACAGCTCGTCCGGGGTGATCTTGTTGGCGCGGACCTTGCCCGCGAGCTCCGCCGTGGCCTTGGCGATACCGGCCAGGTTGAGGTCACCGGCGTTCTTGATGACCGGGGTCATCAGGCCCTTCTCGGAGTCCACCGCGATACCGACGTTCTCGGTGTCGAAGTAGGTGATGGTCCCCTCGGCCTCGTTGATCTTGGCGTTGATCGGCGCGTGCGCCTTCAGCGCCTGGGCCGCGGCCTTGACGAAGAACGGCATCGGGGAGAGCTTCACGCCCTCGCGGGCCGCGAAGGAGTCCTTGGCCCGGCCGCGCAGCTTCATCAGACGCGTGACGTCGACCTCGACGACCGAGGAGAGCTGGGCCTGCTCCTGCAGGGCCTTGACCATGTTGTCGCCGATGACCTTGCGGATCCGCGGCATCTTGATGGTCTGGCCGCGCAGCGGCGAGGTCTCCAGCACCGGGGCCTTCTTGCCGGTGGCCGGAGCCTGGGCGGCGGCAGCGGCCGGAGCCGGGGCAGCGGCGGCGGCCGGAGCCGGGGCAGCGGCGGCGGCCTTCGCGGCCTCGGCGGCGGCGATGACGTCCTGCTTGCGGATACGGCCGCCGACACCGGTGCCCTGGACGCCGGCCAGGTCGACGCCGTTCTCGGCGGCGAGCTTGCGCACCAGCGGGGTGACGTAGGCACCGTCGTCGGCCGGCTGGGCGGCGGCCGGAGCGGCCGGGGCCTGGGCCCGAGCCGGAGCCGGGGCGGGCGCCGGAGCGGCCGGGGCCGGGTCGGGAGCCGGGGTGGTCTGCTGCTGCGGGGCCGGAGCCGACGGGGCCTGCGGGGCCGGGGCGGGCTGCGCCGGGGCCGGAGCCGGGGTGGGCTCGGGCTGGGCCGGAGCGGCCGGGGCCTCCTGCGCCGGGGCGGCGGCCGGAGCCGCACCCGCGACGCCGATGACGGCGAGCTTGGCGCCGACCTCGGCGGTCTCGTCCTCACCGACCACGATCTCCAGCAGAGTGCCCGCGGTGGGCGCCGGGATCTCGGTGTCGACCTTGTCGGTGGAGACCTCGAGCAGCGGCTCGTCGGCCTCGACGCTGTCACCGACCGACTTCAGCCAGCGGGTGACGGTGCCCTCGGTGACGGACTCGCCGAGCGCGGGCAGGACCACGTCCGTGCCCTCGGCGGAGCCGCCGCCGCCGGCGGCGGTGTCGGCGGTGGGAGCGGGCGCCGGAGATGCCTGCTCGGTGGACGGGGCGGCCGGGGCCGGCTCGGGAGCGGGCTCGGCGACCTGCTCGGCGGCCGGGGCCGGGGCGGCGGCGGGGGCACCGCTGCCGTCGTCGATGAGGGCCAGCTCGGCGCCGACCTCAACGGTCTCGTCCTCGGCGACCTTGATGGAGGCCAGGACGCCGGCTGCGGGGGAGGGGATCTCGGTGTCGACCTTGTCGGTCGAGACCTCGAGCAGCGGCTCGTCGGCCTCGACGCGCTCACCCTCGGCCTTCAGCCAGCGGGTGACAGTGCCCTCGGTGACGCTCTCGCCGAGCGCCGGAAGGGTTACGGAAACCGCCATGGTTTCGGTTGCTCCTTACGGAAAGTGCGGAAGTCTGTGTCGTCGCTTCTCGACCGAGGGGTCAGTCGTGCGAGTGGAGGGGCTTGCCGGCCAGGGCCAGGTGGGCCTCGCCGAGCGCCTCGTTCTGCGTCGGGTGGGCGTGGACGAGCTGCGCGACCTCGGCGGGCAGCGCCTCCCAGTTGTAGATCAGCTGGGCTTCGCCGACCTGCTCGCCCATGCGGTCGCCGACCATGTGGACGCCGACCACGGCACCGTCCTTGACCTGGACGAGCTTGATCTCGCCCGTGGTGTTCAGGATCTTGCTCTTGCCGTTGCCCGCGAGGTTGTACTTCAGAGCGACGACCTTGTCCGCGCCGTAGATCTCCTTGGCCTTGGCCTCGGTGATACCGACGGAGGCGACCTCCGGGTGGCAGTACGTCACCCGCGGGACACCGTCGTAGTCGATCGGAACGGTCTTCAGACCGGCCAGGCGCTCCGCCACCAGGATGCCCTCGGCGAAGCCGACGTGCGCGAGCTGGAGGGTCGGGACCAGGTCACCGACGGCGGAGATGGTCGGGACGTTCGTGCGCATGTACTCGTCGACCAGCACGTAGCCGCGGTCCATGGCGACGCCCTGCTCCTCGTAACCGAGGCCGGCGGAGACCGGGCCGCGGCCGACGGCGACCAGCAGGACCTCGGCCTCGAACTCCTTGCCGTCGGCGAGGGTGACCTTGACACCGTCCTGGGTGTACTCGGCCTTCTCGAAGAACGTGCCCAGGTTGAACTTGATGCCGCGCTTGCGGAACGCGCGCTCCAGCAGCTTGGACGAGTTCTCGTCCTCGACGGGCACGAGGTGCTTCAGGCCCTCGATGACCGTGATGTCCGCACCGAAGGACTTCCAGGCGGAGGCGAACTCGACGCCGATGACACCGCCGCCGAGGACGATGGCCGACTTCGGCACACGGTCCAGGACGAGGGCGTGGTCGGAGGAGATGACGCGGTTGCCGTCGATCTCCAGGCCGGGCAGCGACTTCGGCACGGAGCCGGTCGCGAGCAGCACGTGGCGGCCCTGGACGCGCTGGCCGTTCACATCGACGGAGGTGGGGGAGGAGAGCTTGCCCTCACCCTCGATGTACGTCACCTTGCGGGAGGCGACGAGGCCCTGCAGACCCTTGTACAGGCCGGAGATCACGCCGTCCTTGTACTTGTGGACGCCGGCGATGTCGATGCCCTCGAAGCTGGCCTTCACACCGAACTGCTCGCTCTCGCGGGCCTGGTCGGCGATCTCGCCCGCGTGCAGCAGGGCCTTGGTGGGGATGCATCCCCGGTGCAGGCAGGTGCCGCCGACCTTGTCCTTCTCGATCAGGGCGACGTCCAGGCCCAGCTGCGCCCCTCGCAGGGCCGCGGCGTAACCACCGCTGCCACCGCCGAGGATCACTAGGTCGAAAACGGTGCTGGCGTCGTTCGCCACGTCACGTCCTCCATGCATGTGCGCCGTACGCCGGTCTTCACTGACCGGCAGGCGGCTGGTGTCCGGCCGCTCGTTCTTCGGCCCTTCGGTGGGGCCCTGTCCTGCCGAGCCCCATCTTCGCACTTGTCGACACACAAAGAGACGCCGGGCTGCTGTGTGAGACGCCCCACGTTCAGATGAGAGCGCCCAGGGGTCATGCCTCAGGGGCGCGGGGCTGTGCCGGATCTGCGGCTCCGCCGCGCGGGCGCGACCAGCCCCCGCTCACCTGCAACGGACAGCAGGGTCACGCCTCAGGGGCGCGGGGAACTGCGCGAACAGCCCCCACGCCCCCGCACTCGCCACACAACGGACGAGACCGAGCTCTCAGGCGAAGGTCAGCCCAGATCACCCGCGGCCGTCAGCTCCGCAAGCCGCACCAGCGTCCGCACAGCCGACCCCGTGCCACCCTTCGGCGTGTACCCGAAAGGACCGCCCTCATTGAACGCCGGCCCCGCGATGTCGAGGTGCGCCCAGGTGATCCCCTCGCCCACGAACTCGCGCAGGAACAGACCGGCGACCAGCCCGCCGCCCATCCGCTCGCCCATGTTCGCGATGTCGGCCGTGGGGGAGTCCATCCCCTTGCGCAGGTGCTCCGGCAGCGGCATCGGCCACGCCGGCTCCCCGACCTCCTCGGCGGCCTCGTGCACCGCGGAGCGGAACGCGTCGTCGTTGCCCATGATCCCGAACGTCCGGTTGCCCAACGCCAGCACCATCGCCCCGGTCAGCGTCGCCACATCCACGATCGCGTCCGGCTTCTCCTGGGAGGCCGCCCACAGCGCGTCGGCCAGCACCAGCCGGCCCTCTGCGTCGGTGTTGAGCACCTCCACCGTCTTGCCGCTGTACATCCGCAGCACGTCACCCGGACGGGTCGCGGAGCCGGAGGGCATGTTCTCGGCCAGGGCGAGCCAGCCGGTGACGTTGACCTCGAGACCCAGCCGCGCGGCGGCGACGACCGCGGCGAACACGGTGGCCGCGCCGCTCATGTCGCACTTCATCGTCTCGTTGTGACCGGCCGGCTTCAGCGAGATGCCGCCCGAGTCGTAGGTGATGCCCTTGCCGACGAAGGCGAGGTGCTTCTTCGCCTTCGAGGAGGTGTAGGACAGCTTCACCAGACGCGGTCCCGCAGCCGAGCCGGCCCCGACGCCGAGGATGCCGCCGTAGCCGCCCTTCTCCAGGGCCTTCACGTCGAGCACCTGCACCTTGATGCCGTGCTCCTTGGCCGCGGCCTGCGCGACCGCGGCGAACGCCTCGGGGTTGAGGTCGTTCGGCGGGGTGTTGATCAGGTCGCGGGCGCGGTTGAGCTCCTCGGACACGGCGGCGGCACGCTCGATCGCCGCCTTGTACGCCTTGTCACGGGGCTTGCCGCCGAGCAGGGCGACCTCGGCGACGGGAGCCTTGCCGTTCTTCGCCTTGGCGTCCTTGCCGTTGTCCTTGTAGGCGTCGAAGGAGTACGCGCCGAGCAGCGCGCCCTCGCCGACCGCGCCGGCGTCGGCGGCGTCCGTCAGTGGCAGGGCGAAGGCGGCCTTCTTGGTTCCGGCCAGGGCGCGGGCGGCGACGCCGGCGGCCTTGCGCAGGGCCTCGGTGTCGTAGTCGGCGTCCTTCTCGGGCACCGCGCCCAGGCCCACCGCCAGTACGAGCGGTGCCTTGAAGCCGGACGGTGCCGGCAGCTTCGTCAACTCGCCCTCGGCACCGGAGGCGCCGAGAGTCTCCAGGACGCCGGCGAGCTTGCCGTCGTACGCCTTGTCCACGGCCTCGGCGCCCGGTGCGACGACCGGCCCCTTGGCACCCTTGGCGACACCGATCACGATCGCGTCGGCCCGCAGGCCGGGCGCCGCGGCGGTGCTGAGAGTGAGAGCAGTCACGGTGGTGAAATCTCGCTTCCGATGTGAAGTTGCGATGGTCGAACGGTGTGGGTCGACCGGGCCCGAGTCGACCCTATTCCGACTCAGGGTCGACGATCACGGGGCCTTCCCCGGTGCGGCGAACACTCGACGACGAGACTACGCGCGTGGCCGCGTTCGCTCATTACTGCGGGAGTTCACCTGTCGGCCGCGAAGTAGCCATTTCTTGATCCCTCAAGGCGGTGAACTCGGTCACACTCGCTCGGATCCGGCAAGAGTCTTGCTCGCCGCTTTGCATGATTTTCACTGATCCTCCTCTGTTCGGCCTCTGTTCGACCGCAAGGGGATCTCTGGGATCTTCTTGGGGAGGAATCATGGCGCAGCGTGCGCGCAGATGGCGAAACACGGCCGCCGCGATGACGGCGGCAGGCATGATCACGGCCGGGGTGACGGCACCCGGGGCGGCGGCAGCGGAAGAGCCGCGCATCGATCTCAAGGTGCTGGTGGTCGACAACGGCGACAGTCCCGTCAAGGCCGTCACCGCCCAGCTCAGGAGCACGGGTGTCCCGTACACCACCGTCGACCTGAACGACTCCGGCCGCCCGCGGATCACCGAGTCGTTCCTGAGCGACACGGTGAACGGCAGGCCCCGCGCCAAGTACCAGGGTGTCGTCCTGCCGAACGAGGCCCCGTTCGGCGCGGGCTCCGCCGAGCAGACCGCCCTGGAGACGTACGAACGGACGTACGGCATCCCGCAGGTCGACGCCTACACCTGGGCCCACCCGGAGGTCGGCCTCGACTACACCAGTGACGGCGGCTGGGCGGGCACCCTCGACGGACGCGAGGCATCCGTCACCGCCGCAGGGAAGGCGGGCCGGTTCGGCTACCTCCAGGGCGCGTTCCGGTTCGAGGACAACGCGCCGGACGTGCAGGAGAGTTACGGCTATGTCGCCCGGCCCCGTGCCGGCTTCACCAGTTACGTCGATCTCCCCGTGCCCGGCGGCACCGGCCGCGGCAGCCTCGTCGGCGAGTACGCCCACGACGGCCGCCGTGAACTCGTCGTGACCTTCGCGTACAACGACAACCAGCAGCAGTTCCGGCTGCTGGCCCGGGGCATCGTCGAGTGGCTCACCCAGGGCGTGCACCTGGGGCAGACCCGTAACTCCTTCGCGGTGCACGTCGACGACGTGTTCGCCCCGGACAGCCGCTGGGACACCGAACGCGACTGCACCCCGGGCGACTTCGACTGCGCGGGCGGCGACGGCGAGGGCACCACGCCGATCCGCATGACCGCGGACGACGCCGCCTACGCCGCCCAGTGGCAGCGTGAGCACGGCTTCACCATGGACATGGTCTACAACGCCGGCTCCGGCGAGGAGTGGAAGACCGAACACGGCGGCACCGACGCCCTCACCGACCGGCTGCTCGTCGACAAGGCGCAGTACCGCTGGGTCAACCACACCTACACGCACCCCTTCCTCGGCTGTGTACAGGACACCTCCAGCGTGCCGTGGAGCTGCGCGAAGAACGCGGACGGCTCGGTGAAGTACATGAGCCGCGCCGAGATCGCCGCGCAGATCCGCGACAACCACAACTGGGCCGTGGCCAAGGGCCTCCCGGTCGACCGCGCCGAACTCGTCACCGGTGAGCACTCGGGACTGAAGACGCTGCCCCAGCAGCCCGCCGACAACCCGAACCTGTCCGGCGCCCTCGCCGACACCGGCGTCAAGTGGATCGCCTCGGACAACTCGCGCGAGCCGGAGCAGCGGGCGATCGGCAACGCGCTGACCGTCCCGCGCCACCCGATGAACGTGTACTACAACGTGGGCACGGCGGCCGAGATGGCCGACGAGTACAACTGGATCTACACCTCGCGCGGCGACGGCGGCAGCGGCGCCTGCGAGGACAACCCCACCTCGACCTGCCTGGACGAGCCGCTCGACACCACCACTGGCTACGCCGAGCACATCGTCCCCCAGGAGGCGCGCACCGCCCTCGGCCACGCCCTGGCGGGCGACCCCAGACCGCACTACGCGCACCAGTCCAACCTGGCCGAGGACCGGCTGCTCTACCCGGTCATGGAGAAGGTACTGGCCGACTACCGGGCCCTGTTCGCAGACGACACACCGCTGGAGAACCCCCGGCACAGCGCCATCGGCACCGAGGTCCAGCGCCGCGCGGCCTGGCAGGCTGCCCTGGCGAACGGCCGCGTGACGGCCTACCGCATCGGCACCACCGTCACCGTCACGGCACCGTCCGGCACCCAGATCCCGGTGACCGCCCCGGAGGGCACCAAGAAGCAACTCCTCCTGGGTACCACCGCCTTCGGCACCCCGTACGCGGGATCCCGCTCGACCTGGACGACCCCGGCAGCACTCCAGTCGGCTCTCACTTTGAAGCTGCCGTAGGGCTGCGTACCTCAGGGGCGCGGGGCTGTATCTGACATGCGGCTCCGCCGCGGGGCGCGACCAGCCCGAACGATGCCCGCACTCGGCATCCGGACGCAGTTCCCCGCCCAACATCCGCACCACAGGGGGAAACACCGCATGAGGCGAACAGGCCGCCACGTCACCATGCTCACAGAGGGCACCTACCCGCACGTCCACGGCGGCGTCAGCACCTGGTGCGACCAACTCGTCAAGGGCATGCCGGAGGTCGACTTCCACATCGTCTCCCTCACCGGCAACGGCCGCGAACCCGTCACCTGGGACCTCCCGCCCAACGTCTACGCACACACCTCGGTCCCCACCTGGGGCCCCCGCCCCGGCCGCGCGAGGCCCCTCTACGGCAAGGCCCGCCGCCGCTTCACCGACACCTACGAGCGTTTCCTGCTCTCCTTCCTCGACCCCGGCTCGCCCACCGACTTCGGCACGTCCCTGAACGAGCTGGCCGAACTCGCCCGGGACGGCCGCCTGTCGGCTGCCCTGCGCACCGAGTCGGCGCTGAAGTCCCTGATGTGGATCTGGACGATGCCGCATCTGCCGACCGCCGCCGCACGCCCCACGGTCCATGACGCCCTCACCGCGACCGACCTCCTGGAACACGCCCTCAGGCCCCTGGGCGTCCGCATCCCCGAGGACTCCGTCGCCCACGCCGTCAGCAGCGGCCTCGCGACCCTGCCGGCGCTCGCCGCCCGCCACCTGGACGGCGTACCGTTTCTGCTCACCGAGCACGGCATCTATCTGCGCGAGCGCTACCTCGGCTACCGCAACGACGCCCAGCGCTGGCCCGTGAAGGCCTTCATGCTCGGCTTCTACCGCGAGCTGAACTCCTACGGCTACCGCGCCGCCGATCTGATCACCCCGTGCAACCAGTACAACCGCCGCTGGGAGGAGCGCGGCGGCGCCGACGCCGGCAAGATCCGCACGGTCTACAACGGCGTCGACCCGGCCGCCTTCCCGCACGCCGGCCCCGAGCCCGAGGTCCCCACCCTCTCCTGGTGCGGCCGGATCGACCCCATCAAGGACCTGGAGACCCTGATCCGCTCCTACGCGCTGGTGCGCGCCGAGATCCCCGCGACCCGGCTCAGGCTCTTCGGCCCGGTCCCGCCCGGCGGCGAGGCCTACCGCACCCGGCTGGAGAAGCTCGCCGCCGAACTGGGCGTCACCGACGGCCTGACCTTCGAGGGTCGGATCACCGAGGTGTGGCGGGCCTACGCGGCCGGCCACGTCGTCATGCTGTCGTCGATCTCCGAGGGTTTCCCGTTCTCCATCATCGAGGCCATGTCCTGCGGCCGTACGACGGTGTCCACGGATGTCGGCGGGGTGCGCGAGGCCGTCGGCGACACGGGCCTGGTCGTGCCGCCGCGCGAGCCCGAGAAGATGGCCGCCGCCGCGCTGACCCTGCTCAAGGACGACGAACGGCGCCTCGAACTGGGCGCGTTGTCGCGTCAGCGCGTCATCGACCGGTTCACGCTGCGCCGCTCGGTGGACGCCTTCCGCACCGTCTACAAGGAACTCGCGGGCGAGGACGAGGTCTACGAGCCCACGCTGGAGATGGTCGCCGACTGGACCCTGGAACTGCGCGACCCGTATTACGCCGCCGTGGCGACGGACGGGACCGGCTGGTGAGCGGAAGCGTCTGGCTCCCCCCGGGCTCCCGCCCGGACACCCTGCCCTACATTCCCCGGCAGCGCGCCACCCCGAGCTGGGCCCTGCCCGACCCGGTCGACGAACTCGCCGCCCGGCTGGAGGACTTCATCGCCGCCGCCGTCCACCCGGACGAGATAGCCGCCCTGCTGGAGTCCGACGGCCTCTCCGACGACCAGATCCGCGAGCGGTACGGCGTCAAGAACTCCTTCGCGCTCGCCGAGACCCTCTACGAACGCGTCGAACGCCGCTACCCCGAGCCCGACGGTCCCGCCCCCGACCCCTGGCAGAGCGGCCTGCTCGGCTGTCTGCTGCGCGGCGTCGTCTTCGCCCTGCCCGGCCTCGCCTACGTCCTCGGCGCACCCCTGTTCGCCGGCGACGACGGCTTCGGCCTCCCGCCGGGCTCGGTACCGCTGCTCGCCGGCGCGCTGTGCGGCTGGACGTGGAACCAGGGCCTCGCCCACCGGGCGTACGCGTGGCTGGGGCTGGGCGACCCGACGGCCGCCCGGCGCGCCCTGCTGCTCGGCGCCCCGGCCGGTGCCCTGCTCGGCTCGGTGGTCGCCCTGGCCTGTGCGGCCGGTGCCGCCCCGGCCGCGGTCGCCTTCGCCGCCGGGCAGTCCTGCTATCTGGCGGCGGCGACCGTCCTGCTGGTGATGGGCCGCGAGCGGCTCCTGCTGGCCGCCCTCGCGCCGATGGCGACGGGCGCCGTCCTGTCCCTGAGGAACCCGCTGCCCGAGGCCGTGAGCCTGGTTCTCCTGCTGGGCTCCCTGGTGGCCGTGGCGGCCCTCGCCGCGCGGGAAGTGGCACCGGCCGTGAAGGAGGAGGGCGGGTGGACCGCCGTTCTCACCGCCCTGCTCCCGCTGGGCGCGTCCGGCACCGCCCGCGCGCCCCGGCGCTCCACCGGACCCCGGCTCACGGGCTCCCTGCCGTACGCCCTGTTCGGGCTCGCCACCGGCGTTCTGGTGCTGTACGCGGCCCTCGGCGACGTCCTCGCCGGTGAGACCGGCAGCGCGGTCGCCGCCCCCGCCGCCGTGGCGCTCACCCTCAGCATGGGCCCCGCGGAGTGGCTGCTGTATCGATTCCGCGGCGACAGCCTCGCCGCACTGCGCTCCAGCGGCACCGCCGGGGCCTTCCGGCGCACCACCGTCCTCACCGTCGTCGCGTGCCTGGCCGCCTACCTCGCCACCCTGCTCTTACTGAGCCTCGCCGCCTCCGCCCTGTGGCCGCACGCCCCGGTCCCCGGCGGTGTCCGGCTGGTCGCGCTGCTCCTGCTGGGCGTGGTGCTGTGGACGGGCCTGCTGCTCCAGTCCTTCGGCGCGGTGACCGGCGCGACGGCGGTGTGCTGCGCCGCGGCCCTCGCCCAGACCCTGCTCCTCGTCACGCACGCCGGGGACCCGCACCTGGCGGGCCCGGCCGTGTACGGCACGGCGGCCGTCGTCCAAGGCGCCCTGGTGTGCGCCCTGCTGGGAAGGGCAACAGCCCACCGATGAGCACTCTCCTGGTCCCGTACTACGAGCACCCGTCCGTCCGCCCCGCCGAATGGGAGGCGATCGTGGCCTCCGCGCACCGCCTCTACGGGGTGGTCCTCAACCCGGCCAGCGGGCCCGGCGACAGCCCCGACGCGGCCTTCGCCGAGGTCGCCGCCCGGCTGCGGGACGCGGGCGTCCGGGTCCTCGGGTACGCCGACACCGGCTACGGCCGCCGCGCCACCACCGACGTCCTCCGCGACCTCACCCGGCACCGCGACTGGTACGGCACCGACGGTGCCTTCCTCGACCAGGTCCCCTCCGGTCCCGAGCAGTTCGAGTACTACCAGCGACTGGCGGTGGCCGCCTGGGGCGTGGGCTGCGGCACCCTCGTCCTCAACCACGGCACGGCACCGCATCCCTGCTACGCCCGCATCGCCGACGTCCTCGTCACCTTCGAGGGCACCTGGGCGTCGTACCGCGCGCTGCGCCCCGAGCCGTGGCCCGGCGGCGACGACGTGCGGCTGTGCCACCTGGTGTACGACGTGCCGCCCGACGCCGACCCGGAGGGCCTGGCCAGGGCGCGGGGCGCGGCGGTGCACTGTGCGGTGCCCGGCACCGGCGATCATCCTTGGGGCACACTGCCGTACACCCTGCACCACCCGGAGAACACCCCGTGAGACGCACGTCCTCGCTCGTCACCCTGCTCGTCCTGCTGCTCGCCGGCTGCGCCCAGGAGGCTCCCGACGACAAACCGGGCCCCCGCTGGCAGCCCCGGCCGGGCACCGCCTGGCAGTGGCAGCTCAGCGGGAAGCTGGACACCTCCGTCGACGTCCCGGTCTACGACATCGACGGCTTCGACCACTCCGAGGCCACCGTCACGCGCCTGCACCGCGAGGACCGCAAGGTCATCTGCTATCTGTCCACCGGCGCCTGGGAGGAGTTCCGCCCGGACGCCGGGAAGTTCCCGAAGTCCGTCCTCGGGCGCGGCAACGGCTGGAAGGGCGAACGCTGGCTGGACATCCGCCGCACCGACGTCCTGGAGCCCCTCATGGCGGCCCGGATCGACATGTGCCGAGAGAAGGGCTTCGACGCGGTGGAGCCCGACAACATGGACGGCTACCGCAATGAGACGGGCTTCCCGCTGAAGGCCGCCGACCAGCTCCGCTACAACCGCCTCATCGCCCGCCTGGCCCACGACCGGGGCCTGGCCGTCGGTCTGAAGAACGACCTGGACCAGATTCCCGAGCTGGTCAAGGACTTCGACTTCGCGGTCAACGAACAGTGTGCCCAGTACGGGGAGTGCGCGGCCCTGAAGCCGTTCGTCGACGCGGGCAAGGCCGTCTTCCACGTCGAGTACGAGGTGCCCACCCGCCGCTTCTGCGCCGAGTCCCGCCGCCTGCGGCTGAGTTCGCTGCTCAAGAAGTACGAACTGGGGGTGTGGCGACAGGCTTGCTGAGCCCGGGTCCGGTGTGTCAGCCCAGCGCCAGGACGACCAGCGCCGCGGTCGCCGCCGTCTCCGCGAGCCCGCCGAACACGTCCCCGGTGACACCGCCGAAGCGGCGCGTGCAGTGCCGCAGCAGCGCTTCGGCGGCGACCAGGGAGAGGACGACCGCGCACCCGGTCCGGACCACGTCGTACGGGCCCCAGAAGGCACTCCCCGCTGTCGCCGCCACCGTGACGGCGACTCCGGTGAGCAGCGCTCCGCGCAGGGGCACCACGCCCGCGACCGCCGCCCCCAGTCCCTCCGGCCGGGCGGCGGGCACCCCGGCCCGGGCCGCCAGGGTCAGGGCCAGCCGGGCGACCGTCGCGGAGACGACCGCGGCGAAGGCGCCCCGGGCCCAGGAGGCGTCGTAGGCCTGGGCGAGGGCGGTGACCTGCGCGAGCAGGACGAGGACGAGGGCGATGACCCCGAACGGCCCGATGTCCGACTGCTTCATGATCCGCAGCGCGTCCTCGGCGGGCTTCCCGCTGCCCAGCCCGTCGGCGGTGTCCGCGAGCCCGTCCAGATGCAGCCCCGGGTGAGGACGGCCGGCACGGCGACGGTGGCCACGGCGGCGAGCAGCCCGCCCGCGCCGAGGAACAGCGGCACCAGCCCGACGACGGCGGCAGCGGCGCCGACCGCCAGCCCGGCCAGGGGAGCGCACAGCATGCCGCCACGCGCGGCCTGACGGTCCCACCGGGTCACCCGGACCGGGAACACCGTCAGGGTGCCGAAGGCGAAGCGGAGACCGTCGAGGGGCGGGGTTCTGGACACCGGCGCAGGCTACCGGCCGGTCAGGAGAGCGGGCGCGGCGGCCGAGGATAAAGTTCACATATGGGATGGTTCGAGCGGAACATCATGGAACCCGGCAAGCTGCCGCTGCTTCTCGCTCTCATCTCCTTCGTGATGACCTTCTTGATCACCCGCGGCATCACCCGCCTCATCCGGGCGGGCAAGGGTCCCTTCCGCAACATCAGCGGCAGCGGCGGTGTCCATGTCCACCACGTGGTCCCCGGCGTCATCCTGACGATCATCGGCGGCTTCGGCGCGGTCGCCGGCGGCCAGCACGGCTTCGGCTCCTGCCTGGCAGCGGTGCTCTTCGGCATCGGGGCGGGACTCGTCCTCGACGAGTTCGCCCTGGTCCTGCACCTCGCCGACGTCTACTGGACCCCGGACGGCCGCAAGAGCGTCGAGATGGTCGTCCTCACCGCGTCCCTCGTCGGCCTGCTCCTGCTCGGCTTCTCGCCGCTGGGCGTCAACGACCTCTCCGACGACCAGCAGCAGAACCGCGCCGTCGTCCTCGGGAACGTCCTCGTGAACTTCGGCTTCGCCCTCATCGCCCTGTTCAAGGGCAAGGTCCGCATCGCCGTCCTGGGCGTGATCATCCCCCTCGTCGCCCTGGTCGGCGCCGTACGGCTGGCCCGACCCACCTCCCCGTGGGCCAAGCGGTTCTACCGCAACCGTCCCCGCGCCCGAGCCAAATCCGGCCTGCGGGCCTACCACCACGACCGCCGCTGGGTGGGCCCCCGGCGCAGATTTCAGGACTGGATCGGGGGCGCGCCCGACGTCGAGCCCGTCCGGTCGCTCGAACGCCGCTGACGCAGCGCACCGGCCGCGCACAGCACCAGCACGGCCGCGATCGCCGCCAGATGCTCCTTGCCCGCGAGGTTCTCCTTCAGGGCCACCTCGAACACCATGGCCACGGTCACCACCGCCGCCGTGACGTACGCGTGATAGCGCACGCCCAGGTAGACGGCCAGTCCCACCACCGCCGCCGAGGGCCCGGTGTCCACGACCCGCGCGTCCGAGGCGGGCAGACCCAGCGGGGCGTCCGGGCCCAGCCAGATGCCCAGGCGGGCGTAGAGCGTGCCCGCGAGCGTCGCGAGGTAGGCGATGAACAAGGCCCGCCGCCATCCCAGGCAGAGCTCCGCGATGCCGAACACCAGCAGGATCTGCGCCAGCGCACCCCACACCGGCAGATCCAGCGCGGGCACGAACAGCGACAGCGGCGTCCGCAGCAGCGCGAGCCACAGCGGGTCCTCGGCCCGCACGGCACCGATGTCCTGAACGAACCGGTAGCCCCACGACTGGTTGTGTACGAAGTGCAGCACGGACGTCAGGCACACGGCCCCGGCCGCCATCGGCACCGCGCGCAGGCGCCGCTCCCGCAGCGGCTCGCGCACCACGGCGTACAGCGGCCCCCATTCGGCGCGGGCCCAGCGGGCGAGCGTGGTCATCGGGTCGTCCTCGTCCAGGGGCCGGTGCGGCAGCGGGTGTGCGCGGTGTCTGTGGCTCAGTCAAACCGACACCACACCCGAAGACCGACCGGAACGGGACGAAGTTGAGCCAGGTGCGCGTGACCTGGATCTCCAGGGCGACTACTGCTCGGCGGGAACCTCGGAGTCCTCCGTGCCCTCCGGCTCCACCGGCTGCTCGGACTCCTTCGGCTTCTCGGGCAGCTCCGCCGCCAGCGCCGCCGCGGCCTGCACCAGGGGGAGCGCCAGCAGGCCGCCCGCGCCCTCGCCGACGGTCACGCCGTGGGTCAGCAGCGGCTCCAGGGCCATCCGGTCCAGCGCCTTCGCCTGCCCGGGCTCGCCGCTGTCGTGCGCGGCCAGCCACCAGTCCGGTGCCCGGAACGCGATCCGCTGCCCGACCAGCGCGCACGCGGCCGTCACGACCCCGTCGAGCACCACCGGCAGCTTCCGCACGGCGCTCTGCAGCAGGAAGCCCGTCATCGCCGCGAGATCGGCCCCGCCGACCGTCGCCAGCAGCTGCAACTGGTCCCCGAGCACCGGCCGGGCCCGGCGCAGCGCGTCACGGATCGCCGCGCACTTGCGCATCCAGGCCAGATCGTCGATCGCCAGCCCGCCACGCCCGGTGACGACCGACGCGTCGACCCCGCACAGCGCCGCGACCAGCACGCCCGCCGCCGTCGTGCCGCCGACGCTCACATCGCCGAGCACCACCAGATCCGTACCGGAGTCGGCCTCCTCGTCGGCCACCGCGACCCCGGCCAGGAACGCCGCCTCGGCCTCCTCGGCCGTCAGCGCGTCCTCGATGTCGATCCGCCCGCTGCCGCGCCGCACCCGATGCCGTACGAGGTCCTCGGGCAGGGCCTCGGGATCGCAGTCCAGGGCCATGTCGACGATCCGCACCGGCACGCCGAGCCGCCGGGCGAGCACCGAGACGGGCCTGCCGCCCTCCAGCACCTCGCGCACCAACTCCCCGGCACCGCCCGCCGGCCGGGCCGAGACGCCCAGCTCGGCGACGCCGTGGTCACCGGCGAAGAGCACCACCCGCGGGCGTTCGATGGGCCGCACCGGCACCGCGGACTGCGCCGCCGCCAGCCACTCACCCAAGTCGTCGAGCCGGCCCAGCGACCCTGGCGGCACGATCTGCCGCTCCCGGCGCGCCTCGGCGTCGCGGCGGATCCCGCCGTCCGGACGCTCGATCAGATCGGTGAAGTCGTCGAGATTAAGCGAGCTCATTCGCCGAACAGTACCGGCACCGATCGAACAGTAAGGCGCCACATCGCGACTCCGTCACGGCGACGTCGTTGCACCCAAGATCGGCATCCCATACGTTCCCGTTTGCAGCGGATTGTCGTACGTCCGTGCCGTACGCCTCGCGCCCGGGAGCCGCCCATGCCCGAACTTCCCGCCCCCTCCGTTCCTCAGGCGCCCGCGCCGGTCCACGAACCGCGCCGCGAGGACTGCCCCTGGTGCGGCTCCGGCCGGCTGCGCAACCGGCTGCGCACCGGTGACCTGCGGCAGTACAAGCCGGGCAGCTTCACCGTCGACGACTGCCGCGACTGCGGCCACACCTTCCAGAACCCCCGCCTCACGGCCGAGGGCCTCGCCCACTACCACCGGACCGTGCGCGGGGCGCCCATGGACCCCACGGCCGACGCCCTCGTCGCCCTGCGCGCCGGACAACACCGCCACCGGTCGGCCGCCCGGGCGATGCAGCGGTTCGGGGAGCCGGAGAGCTGGCTGGACGTGGGGACGGGCCTCGCGCGCTTCCCGGAGACGGCCCGGGAGTTCTTCCCCTACACCTCCTTCGACGGCCTGGACGTCACCCCGGACGTGGTCCGGGCCGTCTCGGCCGAACGCGTCGAGGAGGCCCACGTCGGCCGGCTGTCGGACCCCCGGATCTCGGGCCCGCTGCGCGCCCGCTACGACGTGGTCAGCATGCTCCACCACCTGGAGGGCGCCCCCGACCCCCGTACCGAACTCCACGCCGCCCTCCACGTCCTGCGCCCCGGCGGCCACCTGCTCGTCGAGACCCTCGACCCCGGCAGCGTCTTCGCCGCGCTCCTCGGCCGCTGGTGGCTCCCCTACGACCAGCCCCGCCACCTCCACCTGCTGCCCCCGCGCAACCTCCGGGCCGAACTGGAGACGACCGGCTGCACGGTCCTCACCCTCGACCACCGCCCCACCCACATCCCCCACGACCTCTCCGGCGCGACGTCCCTGGCCCTCTCCCACGCCCTGCCGGCCCCGGACACCCCCTGGCGCGCCATCCCCCGCCCCCCTTCCGCCGCCACGCCCGCGAGGCCCTCCTCCGAGCGGGCCTCCCACTGGTGGGAGCGGCGGCCCTGGCGGACCACCTACTGGCCCCGCTGGCCCGCCGCACACGCTTGGCGAACACGTACCGAGTCATCGCCCGCAAACCGGCCTAGCGCGCGCCCGAGCTGCGGGCATGCGTGCCGCTAAGGGCGGCACGGGTGGGCGCAGCGGCACCCCGCAACGCCGGGCTGCGCACCCACCCGCCCTCAGCTGCGACGCCCGCACCACTCACCCCCGCAGCACCACAGCCTGCCCCGCCACCACCAACAGCACCTGCTCACACTGCTCCGCGAACCCCGCGTTCAGCCGCCCGAGCTCATCCCGGTACCGCCGCCCCGACGCGGTCGACGGCACGATCCCCGACCCCACCTCGTTCGACACGGCGACAACGGTCCGCCGACTCGACCGCACCGCCTCCGTCAACTCCCGCACCCGCTCCCGCAACGCCTTCTCCCCCCGCTCCGCCCACACCGCGTCGTCCCACGCCCCGGCGGAGTCCATCGCGTCCGTCAGCCACAACGACAGACAGTCGACCAGCACCGGAGGCCCCTCCTCCGCCAGCAACGGCACCAGATCGCAGGTCTCCACCGTCCGCCACGACCCCGGCCGCCGCTCCCGGTGCGCGGCCACCCGCACCGACCACTCGGTGTCCCCGCCCCGCGTCCCGCCCGTCGCCACGTACAGCACGTCGGGAAAGGCCTCCAGCCGGCGCTCGGCCTCCACCGACTTGCCCGACCGGGCCCCGCCCAGCACCAGCGTGCGCCGCGGTACGTCCGGCACGTCCTCATACGCCCCCACCGCCAGCGTCGCCCCGTCCGGCACCGCCCGCGCCCCGGCTGCCGCGAGCCGCCGCCCGAGCTCCGGGCCCGGCGGCACGTCGTGGTCCAGATGGACGGCGACCACATCGGTCGTCGGCCCCACCGCCCCGACCGCCCGCAGCTTCGCCAGCGCGTCCGGCCGCCCCACGACATCCGCGAGGACCATGTCGTACGGCTCCGCCGGTTCCGCCAGCCCCGCCGGCGCCCCGCCCGGCGGCAGATACAGCAGCCGCTGCCCCTCCGGCCCGGTCACCGCGTACCCCGTGCCCGGCGCGTCCATCGCCACCGCCCGCACCCGGTGCCCCGTCAGCAGCGTCAACTCCTGCCCGTCCGGCACCCGTCCGGGCTGCGGCACCCCGGCGGGCACCTCGACCGCGGGCCCGTCATGCGGATGCGACAACAGCACCTGCCGCACGCCGGTCAGCGAACGCCCCGCCCGAGCCGCCGCGAACGCCGCTCCGGGCGTCAGATCGAGCAACAGCGCCCCGTCCAGGAGCGACGCGGTAGCCGCCCGCGCATCCGGCCCGAGAGCGGCCGCGCAAGCCGCACAGGGACAGTCGGGGCGGGGAAGCCCCGCGGGAGCGCCGGTACCGAGCAGAGTAAGTTCCACGCCCCGATTCTCACCCGTGACCATGGGGCATGCGTGACGGAGACGCCCTCAAGGGGCGCGGGGCTGTTTCGATATGCGGCACCGCCGCGCGGGCGCGACCAGCCCACCCCGACCCGCACACGCCCGAAACGCTTAGGCTCGACACAGGAGCCGGACCAAGATCCGGCTCCTGCTGTGCAGTGTGCTCACACATGGGAGGCGTACATGGCGGCATGGACGTGGCGGTTCGAGAAGACCGACGGGACTGAGGTCGAGCCCGCGGTGCCGCCGGAGGACTTCCCCACCCAGGGGGACGCCGAGTCCTGGATCGGCGAGCACTGGAAGGCCTTGCAGGAAGGCGGCACCGACCAGGTGCGTCTGTTCGAGGACGTCACAGAGATCTACGGCCCGATGAGTCTGCACGCGGCCGAGGCGTGAGCCCGGGCGGGGGCCGACGGCCCCCGCCCACCCCCTCTTCCGTGGCCCGGGGGCGTCAGCCCCGCACACCGCACAGGTGCAGCAGCGCCGCCACCCCGCGGTACGGATCCGTCCGCCCGGCCTTCTCCTCCA
Source organism: Streptomyces sp. CA-179760 (assembly GCF_050937045.1). NCBI lineage: Bacteria > Bacillati > Actinomycetota > Actinomycetes > Kitasatosporales > Streptomycetaceae > Streptomyces > Streptomyces sp. CA-179760. Next base: position 2,683,339 of record NZ_JBNJLZ010000001.1, on the reverse strand, counting down.
CTGCGAGCAGCGTCTGGACGTCGCCCGGGACCTCCGTGCCGTCCGCCGCCGAGTCGGTGAACACGCTCACCCCGTACCAGGCGTGCAGCGGCGCCCCGATTCCCGCGAGCGTCGACGTCAGGTCCTTCAGCCGGTCGGCCCGTACGTCGAGTCCCAGCCGGATGGGGGTCTCCCCGTTCGAGTCTGTTCGAGGATGAGGGAGGCCGGCGGTCGTGTCGAAGGCGGTCAGCGCTTCCGCCCAGGCGCCGGACAGTCCTGGCCGCAGTGCGAGCGCGTCCCCGTTGCGCACGAGCAGCGACAGCAGTCCGCCGTGCGCGAGCATCCGGGCGAGACCCGCCAGCAGCGGGTCGGGCTCCTCGACGTACATGAGCACGCCATGGCACAGGACCACGTCGAAAGCGCCCGGCAGGAAGTGCACACCGGTGTCGCGGCCGTCGCCCTCGATGATCCGCATCCGCTTCCGGATGCCCTCGGGTTCCCCGCGAGGGCATCCCGGGCCGCGGCGACCATCTTCGGGTCCTGCTCCAGACCGGTCACCTGGTGCCCGGCCCGGGCAAGCCGCAGCGCCTGCGTGCCCTGGCCCATACCGACGTCGAGCACCCGCAGCCGCTGCCCGACCGGGAACCGCCCGGATATCTGTTCGTCCAGCTGCCGGGCGACCAGCTCCTGCCGGACCACATCGCGCAGCCCGCCCGGCCCGGTCACCCGGGCATCCGCCGCACTCTCGGGAAACGGCGTCGTGGTCAGGGCCGCTCTCCGCGCTTGACCTGCGGCTTCGGCAGCCGGAGACGACGCATCTGGAGGGAGCGCATCAGGGCGTAGGCGACAGCGCCACGCTTGTTCTCACCGGCGAACCGCTCGGCCAGCTGCTTCTTCAGACGGAAGGCGGAGACAAACGAGTCGAGCACGATCAGCACGATCACCACGAGCCACAGCAGCAGCGCCACGTTCTGCAGCGAGGCCACGCGCACCATGCTCAGCACGAGGATGACCACGGCCATCGGCAGGAAGAACTCCGCGATGTTGAACCGCGAGTCGACGAAGTCGCGCGCGAACCGGCGGACCGGTCCCTTGTCGCGAGCGGGCAGATACCGCTCGTCGCCGCTGGCCAGAGCCTGACGCTGGCGCTCCATCGCGGTACGGCGCTCCGCGCGCTGTCGCTTGGCGGCCTCCTTGCGCGTCGTCGACGTGTTGGCCACGCTGCGGCGCTGCGACTGGGCCGCACTGCGCTTGGGCGTGGGGCGGCCCTTGCGGGCCTCGGGGTGACGGGGCTGACTGGAGTCGGTCTCCGGCGCCTTCACGGCGGCCTGGGCCTTCTCATCCTTCGCACGGCTACGGAACACAAAACCCAAGGATAAGGGCTTCCGGGCATGGACCCCAGTCCCGTGGGGAACGATCCGGCAACACCAGTCGTCTGTATGGGGACAGAGGGGACGATGTGTACGGCTCCGGCGGTTCTCCGGGATGTAGGCCTCCGGTAACCCCGGGGATCACCTACTCCCTACGCCGGAGCGGGACCGTCCACAGTCGTCCTTGGGGATGAGCGCATCCGTCCCCGAACAGTGCGGTAATGGATGCAGGGCCCGTACTGTGGGTTCTGTCGCAGGAGCTGGAGCCGGTTCGGTCAGAAGGGGGCGCGCGAAGCCCATGAGCGGTGTCATGAAGCGTATGGGGATGATCTTCCGCGCGAAGGCGAACAAGGCCCTTGACCGGGCCGAGGACCCGCGCGAAACCCTCGACTACTCGTACCAGAAGCAGCTGGAGCTGCTCCAGAAGGTCCGCCGCGGCGTCGCCGACGTGGCGACCTCCCGCAAGCGCCTGGAGCTGCAGCTCGCCCAGCTGAACAAGCAGTCCTCCACGCTGGAGGACCAGGGTCGCAAGGCGCTCGCGCTGGGCCGTGAGGACCTGGCCCGTGAGGCGCTGTCCCGCCGTGCCGCCCTCCAGCAGCAGGTGACCGACCTGGAGACCCAGCACTCGACGCTGCAGGGCGAGGAGGAGAAGCTCACCCTCGCGGCCCAGCGGCTCCAGGCCAAGGTCGACGCCTTCCGTACGAAGAAGGAGACGATCAAGGCGACGTACACGGCGGCCCAGGCGCAGACCCGGATCGGCGAGGCCTTCTCCGGCATCTCGGAGGAGATGGGCGACGTCGGCCTGGCTATCCAGCGTGCCGAGGACAAGACAGCCCAGCTCCAGGCCCGCGCCGGCGCGATCGACGAGCTGCTCGCCTCCGGGGCGCTGGACGACCCCACCGGCATGCACAAGGACGACATCCAGGCCGAGCTGGACCGGCTCTCCGGTGGTACGGATGTAGAGCTGGAACTGCAGCGGATGAAGCAGGAGCTGGCAGGGGGCCCGGCCGCCGGGCAACAGGCCATCGAAGGTGGCACGAACCAGCAGCAGTCGCAGCAGCAGCCGCAGGACACCCCGCGCTTCGACAAGCAGTAGGGGCCCACGCCTAGGAGGGCGACATGATCGTACGGATCATGGGGGAGGGCCAGGTGAGGCTGGCCGACGGCCACCTCACCGAACTGAACAAGCTGGACGACGAACTCCTGGCCGAAATGGAGAACGGCGACGGCCCCGCCTTCCGCCGCACCCTCCAGGCCCTGCTGACCAGGGTCCGCGACCTCGGCGACCCCCTCCCGGACGACTCCCTGGAACCGTCCGAACTGATCCTCCCGTCCCCGGACGCGACCCTGGAAGAGGTCAGGGACTTCCTGAGCGACGACGGATTGATTCCGGGCTGAGCCGGCCCGGACGCCGAGCACCTCACACCCGACCCCCATACCCCCGCACACCCCGCCCGGCTACCGTAAACAGCCGTGAGCACACTCGCGCGGGCTAAAGTCCAGGCCAAGGCGCACCCCCTGGCCGTGGACGCGGTCCTGGCCGCCGCCGTCCTGGCCTGCATGGTCGCCGGCTCCTTCGTGGAGCCCCGGCACCGCGACACCGTCAACTGGGTCCTGCGCACCCCCGACCCCCTCAGCCTCGTCCTCATGGTCCTCGGCGCCGCCGCGCTGGTCTTCCGCCGCCGCGCCCCCATGACGGTCCTGGCCCTCACCGGCACGTTCTCCGTTATCGAGTCCGTCACCGGCGACCCCCGCGCCCCCGTCGCCATGTCCGCCGTCATCGCCCTGTACACCGTCGCCTCCACCACCGACCGCCCCACCACCTGGCGGATCGGACTGCTCACCACGACCGTGCTGACCGGCGCCGCCATGGCCGCCGGCCCCCTGCCCTGGTACGCCCAGGAGAACCTCGGCATCATGGCCTGGGCCGGCATCGGTGCCACCGCGGGTGACGCCGTCCGCAGCCGCCGCGCCTTCATCCAGGCCATCCGGGAACGCGCGGAGCGCGCCGAACGCACCCGCGAGGAGGAGGCCCGCCGCCGGGTCGCCGAGGAACGCCTGCGCATCGCCCGCGACCTGCACGACGTCGTCGCTCACCACATCGCCCTGGTCAACGTCCAGGCCGGCGTCGCCGCCCACGTCATGGACAAACGCCCCGACCAGGCCAAGGAGGCCCTCGCCCACGTCCGGGAGGCCAGCCGCTCCGCCCTCAACGAGCTCCGGGCCACCGTCGGGCTGCTCAGACAGTCCGGCGACCCGGAGGCCCCCACCGAACCCGCCCCCGGCCTGGACCGCCTCGACGAACTCGCCGGCACCTTCCGCAACGCCGGACAGCGCATCGAGGTCGCCCGAACCGACCAGGGCACCGCCCTGCCCGCGGCCGTCGACCTGGCCGCCTACCGGATCATCCAGGAGGCCCTCACGAACGTGCGGAAGCACGCCGGGCCGCAGGCCAAGGCCGAGGTCAGCGTCGTACGGGTCGGAGCGAACATCGAGATCACCGTGCTCGACGACGGCACCGGCGAGAATCAGGCCCCGGCCGACGGCGGCGGGCACGGACTGCTCGGCATGCGCGAGCGCGTCACCGCCCTGCGCGGCACCCTCACCACCGGTCCCCGCTACGGCGGCGGCTTCCGCGTCCATGCGATCCTGCCCGTCAAGAACCGCACACCGACCGGGGAGGACCCCGCATGACCATCCGTGTCCTGCTCGCCGACGACCAGGCACTGCTGCGCAGCGCCTTCCGTGTGCTCGTCGACTCCGAGCCCGACATGGAGGTGGTGGGGGAGGCGTCCGACGGCGCGGAAGCGGTGCGGATGACCAGGGAGCAGCACGCCGACGTCGTCCTCATGGACATCCGGATGCCCGGCACCGACGGTCTCGCCGCGACCCGCATGATCAGCGCCGACCCCGAACTCGCCGACGTCCGCGTGGTCATCCTGACGACGTTCGAGGTCGACGACTACGTCGTGCAGTCGCTGCGCGCCGGCGCCTCCGGCTTCCTCGGCAAGGGCTCCGAGCCCGAGGAACTGCTGACCGCCATCCGGACCGCCGCCGGCGGCCAGGCCCTGCTGTCCCCGGCGGCCACCACGGGCCTCATCGCCCGCTTCCTCGCCCAGGACCCCACCGACGACGGCGAGCGCGACCCGGCCCGCGCCGAGCGGCTCGACTCGCTCACCGGGCGGGAGCGCGAAGTGCTCGTCCAGGTCGCCGGCGGGCACTCCAACGACGAGATCGCCGAGCGTCTCGAGGTCAGCCCGCTGACGGTGAAGACGCACGTCAACCGGGCCATGGCCAAGCTGGGCGCCCGGGACCGGGCCCAGCTCGTGGTCACCGCGTACGAGTCCGGCCTGGTCCGTCCAAGGGTGGAGTGAGCTCGACCCGGGTGTACTGCGCCCGGAGTATGCGCGGCATAAGGAAATGGACCTGGGGCCTACGAAACCCCGGTCCCCCATGGCTCAGGGTGTAGGGGCGGGTGCTCATCTGCGCGCTCGCTGCCGCTTCTGCCGCTAACAGAAGAGAGACCCTCACCCATGTCCTGGCTGTCGAAATTCAGCCTCGCGCAACGGGCCCTGATCGGGCTGATGTCGATCATCGCGCTCGTCTTCGGGGCGATCGCGATACCCCAGCTCAAGCAGCAGCTGCTGCCCACCATCGAACTGCCCATGGTGTCCGTGCTGGCGCCGTACCAGGGCGCGTCACCGGACGTGGTCGAGAAGCAGGTCGTCGAACCCATCGAGGACAACCTCGAAGCCGTCGACGGCATCAGCGGCGTCACTTCCACCGCCAGCGAGGGCAACGCCGTGATCATGGCGTCCTTCGACTACGGCAACGACACCAAGCAGCTCGTCGCCGACGTCCAGCAGGCCGTCAACCGGGCCCGCGTCCAGCTCCCGGACGACGTCGACCCGCAGATCGTCGCAGGGTCCACGGACGACATGCCGACCGTCGTCCTCGCCGTCAGCTCCCAGCGGGACCAGCAGGCCCTGGCCGACCAGCTCGACAAGACCGTCGTGCCGGACCTCAAGAGCATCGACGGCGTCGGCCAGGTCACCGTCGACGGTGTGCGGGACCTCCAGGTCGCCGTCACCCCCGACAACGCGAAGCTCGCGAAGGCGGGCCTCACCCCGCAGTCCCTCATGGAGGCGCTCCAGGCGGGCGGCGCGACCGTCCCGGCCGGCTCCTTCGACGAGGACGGCGCCAACCGTACGGTCCAGGTCGGCGGCGGCTTCACCTCGCTGAAGCAGATCCAGGACCTGATGGTCACGGGCGAGCCCGGCAAGGGCAAGCCGGTGCGCCTCGGCGATGTCGCCACGGTGAAGCAGCAGGAGGCCCCGGCCGACTCCCTCACCCGCACCGACGGCAAGCCCAGCCTCTCCGTCGCCGTCACCATGGACCGCGACGGCAGCGCGGTCGCCATCTCCGAGGCCGTCCAGGACAAGCTCCCGGACCTCCGCAAGGACCTCGGCTCGGGCGCCGACCTCACGGTCGTCAGCGACCAGGGACCGGCGGTCTCGAAGTCCATCAAGGGCCTGACCACCGAGGGCGCGCTCGGCCTGCTCTTCGCGGTCCTGGTGATCCTGGTCTTTCTGGCCTCGATCCGCTCGACCCTCGTCACGGCGGTGTCCATCCCGCTGTCGGTCGTCCTCGCCCTGATCGTGCTCTGGACCCGCGACCTGTCGCTGAACGTCCTCACGCTCGGCGCCCTGACCATCGCCATCGGCCGGGTCGTCGACGACTCGATCGTGGTCCTGGAGAACATCAAACGGCACCTCGGCTACGGCGAGGAGCGCCACTTCGCGATCCTCCAGGCCGTCCGTGAGGTCGCGGGCGCGGTGACGTCCTCGACGCTCACCACAGTCGCGGTGTTCCTGCCGATCGGCCTGGTCGGCGGCATGGTGGGCGAGCTGTTCGGCTCGTTCAGCCTCACGGTGACCGCCGCCCTGCTGGCGTCCCTTCTCGTCTCCCTGACGGTCGTCCCGGTCCTGTCGTACTGGTTCCTGCGTCCCCCGAAGGGCACCCCCGAGGACGCGGACGAGGCACGCCGACTCGCGGAGGAGAAGGAGGCCAAGAGCCGCCTCCAGCGCATCTACGTCCCGGTCCTGCGCTTCGCGACCCGCCGCCGCCTCACCAGCGTGGCCCTCGCGATCGTCGTCCTGATCGGCACGTTCGGCATGGCGCCCCTGCTGAAGACGAACTTCTTCGACCAGGGCGAGCAGGAAGTCCTCAACGTCAAGCAGGAGCTGAAGCCCGGCACCAGCCTGGCGGCGACCGACGCCCAGGCCAAGAAGGTCGAGCAGCTGCTCGCCGACACCAAGGGCGTCAAGGACTACCAGGTCACCATCGGTTCGTCCGGCTTCATGGCCGCCTTCGGCGGCGGCACGGACTCCAACCAGGCCTCGTACCAGGTGATGCTGGACGACTCCGTGCCGTTCGAGGACGTCCAGGACGACATCGAGAAGGGTCTGGCCGGCCTCAAGGGCATCGGCACGACCACCATCGCCGCCGGTGACGGCTTCGGCGCCCAGGACCTGAGCGTCGTGGTGAAGGCCGCCGACGCCGATGTCCTGCGTACGGCGTCCGAGGAGGTCCGCAAGACGGTCGCCGAGCTCGACGACGTCACGGACGTCACCAGCGACCTCGCGCAGAGCGTGCCGCGCATCTCGGTGAAGGCCAACGACAAGGCGGCCGCGGCCGGCTTCAACGACCAGACCCTGGGCGCCGCCGTCGCGCAGGCGATCCGCGGCACCAACGCGGCCAAGGCGACCCTGGACGACAGCGAGCGCGACGTCGTCATCCGCTCGGCCGAGCCCGCGAAGACGCTGAAGCAGCTCCAGGACCTGCGCCTGGGCGCGGTGAAGCTCGGCGACATCGCGACGGTGAAGCAGATCGACGGCCCGGTCTCCATGACCCGGATCGACGGCCAGCGCGCGGCCACCATCTCCGCGAAGCCGACCGGCGACAACACGGGCGCGGTGAGCACGAAGCTCCAGTCCGAGATCAGTGCGCTGAAGCTCCCGGACGGCGCCACGGCGTCGATCGGCGGTGTCTCCGAGGACCAGGACGAGGCGTTCCTCAACCTGGGCCTGGCGATGCTGGCGGCCATCGCGATCGTCTTCATGCTGCTGGTCGGCACCTTCAAGTCCCTGGTCCAGCCGCTGATCCTGCTCGTCTCCATCCCGTTCGCGGCCACGGGCGCGATCGGCCTGCTGATCGCCACCGGCACGCCGATGGGCGTCCCCGCGATGATCGGCATGCTGATGCTGATCGGCATCGTGGTGACGAACGCGATCGTGCTGATCGACCTGATCAACCAGTACCGCAAGCAGGGCTACGGCGTCGTCGAGGCTGTCATCGAGGGCGGCCGCCACCGACTGCGCCCGATCCTCATGACCGCCCTGGCGACGATCTTCGCCCTGCTCCCGATGGCCCTCGGCATCACCGGCGAAGGCGGCTTCATCGCCCAGCCGCTGGCCGTGGTCGTGATCGGCGGCCTGGTCACGTCGACCCTGCTCACCCTCCTCCTGGTCCCGACGCTGTACGCGATGTTCGAACTCCGCAAGGAGCGCCGGGCGAAGAAGCGGGCGGCGAAGAAGGGCCTCCCGGCCCCGCGCACGGAGACGGCGGAGGAGCCGGAGCCGGCGCAGGTCTGACCCTTGCACGACACGTGAGGCCCCACCCGGACACCGGGTGGGGCCTTGCCCGTGCGGACTGCGGCAGGACCGTTACGGCAGCGCCAGCATCCGCTCCAGCGCCAGCTTCGCGAACGCCTCCGTCTCCTTGTCCACCTCGATGCGGTTGACGAGGTTGCCCTCGGCCAGGGACTCCAGGGCCCAGACCAGGTGGGGGAGGTCGATGCGGTTCATCGTCGAGCAGAAGCAGACCGTCTTGTCGAGGAAGACGATCTCCTTGTCCTCCGGTGCGAAACGGTTCGCCAGGCGGCGGACCAGGTTCAGTTCCGTGCCGATGGCCCACTTGGAGCCGGCCGGGGCGGCCTCGAGGGCCTTGATGATGTACTCCGTCGAGCCGACGTAGTCCGCCGCGGCCACGACCTCGTGCCGGCACTCGGGGTGGACCAGGACGTTCACGCCCGGGATGCGCTCGCGCACGTCGTTCACCGAGTCGAGGCTGAAGCGGCCGTGCACCGAGCAGTGGCCGCGCCACAGGATCATCTTGGCGGCGCGCAGTTCCTCGGTCGTGAGGCCGCCGTTCGGCTTGTGCGGGTTGTAGAGGACGCAGTCCTCCAGGGACATGCCCATGTCCCGCACGGCGGTGTTGCGGCCGAGGTGCTGGTCCGGCAGGAAGAGGACCTTCTCGCCCTGCTCGAAGGCCCAGTCCAGGGCCCGTTTCGCGTTCGAGGAGGTGCAGATCGTGCCGCCGTGCTTGCCTGTGAACGCCTTGATGTCGGCGGACGAGTTCATGTACGAGACGGGCACGACCTGCTCGGCTATCCCGGCCTCGGTCAGCACGTCCCAGCACTCGGCTACCTGCTCGGCCGTCGCCATGTCGGCCATCGAGCAGCCGGCGGCGAGGTCGGGCAGGACGACCTTCTGGTCGTCGGACGTCAGGATGTCCGCCGACTCCGCCATGAAGTGCACACCGCAGAACACGATGTACTCGGCCTCCGGGCGGGCGGCCGCGTCGCGGGCCAGTTTGAACGAGTCACCGGTCACGTCGGCGAACTGGATGACCTCGTCGCGCTGGTAGTGGTGGCCGAGAACGAAGACCTTGTCCCCGAGCTTCTCCTTCGCCTTGCGGGCGCGCTCCACCAGGTCCGGGTCGGACGGCGAGGGCAGGTCGCCGGGGCACTCCACGCCGCGCTCGCTCCTGGGGTCGGCCTCACGGCCGAGGAGCAGCAGGGCGAGGGGCGTCGGCTGTACGTCGAGCTCCTGGGGCTGGGCGGTGGTCACGACACGCACCCTTTCTGTTCCGCGACTTTTCGTCGATTTGACGCTATCTATCATAACCGCTTCACGTCACTTTGACGATGGCCATAGCGTCTGTGTGACGTGAATCCCGGTGAGTCGCCGTTCATTCCCGGGAACACCGGGAAAGAGCCGTTTTCCGGTTCCCGGCGTGTGTGCGAGCATGAAACGGAGCCGTAAATCGAGCGCCCGGCCCGGAATGAATCCGCGGCCCCGCCGGTTGCCACTGTCGGCAAGCAGTCTCCGTACAACCCGGGAGAGATGTAGATGTCCGTATCGGACGAGACCACCACCGTCAGCGACGGCATCATCCTGACCGACGCCGCCGCGGACAAGGTCAAGACCCTGCTCGACCAGGAAGGCCGCGAGGACCTCGCGCTGCGCGTCGCCGTCCAGCCCGGCGGCTGCTCCGGCCTGCGCTACCAGCTCTTCTTCGACGAGCGTTCCCTCGACGGCGACGTCGAGAAGGACTTCGGCGGTGTGAAGGTCGTCACCGACCGCATGAGCGCCCCGTACCTGGGCGGTGCCACGATCGACTTCGTGGACACGATCGAGAAGCAGGGCTTCACGATCGACAACCCGAACGCGACCGGCTCCTGCGCCTGCGGCGACTCCTTCAGCTGAGCCAGCCGGGCCGCCACGGGCGGCCGCGGACATGACGAAGGCGGCGGCCCCCTCCGAGGGGGCCGCCGCCTTCGCGTTCGCTACCTGCCTGGATCGGTCCTAGCGCTCCCGCGTCGGGGGAGCCGGCAGCCGCGCGCCCTCCTTGGCCAGCGGGACCCCCTTGCCGTCCGAGTCCACGACCGCACGGTCGCCGAGCGGCTCGTCCAGCCGCACGGTCTCCTGGAACTGCTTGGCGATCAGGATGCAGATCTTGTCCGGCCACGCCGTCGAGGTCACCTCGACCGTCACCTCGCCGCCCTTCTCGCTCGCCTTCACGTCGTAGTCGGCGCACACTCCGCCCGTGAAGGTCACGGTCAGCTCTGATCCCTCGGCCCGGTAGCCGTCCACCTCTACGTCGCGAGGCCCGGGCGCCGACGTCGGCTTGTCACTGGGCTCGCTCGGCTGGGCAGAGGTCAGATACTTCGGGTCGACCGCCGGGTACGTCACCGTGAACGAGTCCTTGGCACCTGGCGCCGTGACCTCGAACAGCCAGGACGGCACCAGTGCCTGGCGCCCGTCCACGAAGTGCGAGGCCAGTCCGAACTCCGCGTCCTCGACCGTGACCGAGTCCTGCTGCTCCTGCCCCTGCCCCTGTCCCTGCTCCGGAGAGCCGCTCGCCGGTGATCCGCAGGGCTGCTCCAGCCGGTCCTTCAGCGGCACGGCGCTCGCGCAGCCGCCGATGCCCATGCGGTGGTCGTTCGTCGGCCGCTCCTCCATCAGCTCCAGCGCCTTCTTGGCACTGACCACGGGGTACGTGTCCCCCTTCGCGGGCGCCTTCAGCTGACCGCTGCCGCCGACGACCTCGCCGTCGGAGCCGACCGTGACCCCGGTGTTCCAGCCGTGCGTCGGCAGTCCACCGACCTGGGGAGCGGCGTTCACCACCCGCTGGGCGCCCATGACCTGGCGCGCGTCCAGCTTCGCGTCGTCCTGGCCCAGCGCCTTCAGCACGGGCGCCGCGGCCTTCTCGGCCTCCGCCTCGGTCACCGGGGAGCCGCCGGACTGCGGAGCCGTGCAGGTGTCGGTGCCCTTGCAGTCGTCGGTGCCCGGGGCGTAGCGGTTGAACGTCCAGGCTCCCGGCGCCTGCTTGTTCACCTGGAGGTTCGGTCCCGAACCGTCCTGACCGGTCCCTACCTTCCAGGCCTCGCCCTGAGCCACCGGCGTCCCCTCGACCCCGAGGGCCTTGGCCAGCCGGGCCACGTCCTCCTTGGTGACCTCGCCCCGCGCCCGGTACACCGGGGCCTCGCCGGGGCCGTCCGGCAGCGTGCCGCCGAGCTTGTAGGTGGCGCCGTAGGGGTTGGGCTCACCGGGCGCGATGCCGTTGCCCTCGCCGGAGGTCGATTCCGAGTACCCGTCGAGCGCGAGCGGCGGGGGAGTGTCGTCCCCACCCGGCGCGCCGGACGTCTGGCCACCGCCCGGCCCGTCGGCCACGTTGGTGGCGAGCCAGGCCCCGCCCCCGCCGATCAGCAGCACGGCGGCGGCCACGGAGGCGATGATCGCGGGCGTCCGGGGGCGCCCGGCGCCCGGGTGGACCAGTTCCTCCACGTCCCGAGGCAGGTCACCGTCCGGCCCCTCGCCGGCTGCCGCGCGTGCCGCCCGGTCCGGGGCCGAGCCGGCTTCGTCGACGCCGGTGCTCTCGGTGCCGGCCTCGGGTTCCGGTGCGGCTGCCGCCGACTTCGCCGAGTCGTCGTCCTCCCGGACGTCGGAGGCGTCGGTGGAGTCGGACGCGTCATCGGAGGCGTCAGGGGCCTCAGGGGCCGGGTCGGCCTCGGCCTCAGGGTCCTGCTCCGTCTCGGCGACCTCGGGCGTGTCGGCCTCACCGGCCACGGAGTCCGGAGCCTCGGAACCCCGGCGGGCTTCGCCGCCTCCGCCGGACTCGGCGGCCTCCGCCCCGTCCCGGGCGTCCGCCGAGGTCACGTCCTCGGCGGACGCCGAACCCGCCTCCGTCTCGTCCCGCGCGTCCGCCGAACCCCGTTCACCGTCGGAGACGCCCCCGATGTCCCGGGCAGGGTCAGCGGCGGTTCCGGCGCCGCCCGCTTCCCTGGCGTCGTCGTCGTTGTCGGGTCGCTCGGTGTTCACCGCATCGCTCCTTCGGCTGCACAGCTGTCCCATGGGACCCGGACCGGTCACGATCGGGCAGCTGGTGGGTCGTATCCCGCCTCCCCTTTACGGGGGACAGCGATGGGACGCAGCGGGGGAGCACACGGTTCCCGCAGGGGCCCGTTCAGTCCCCGTAGTCCGACATGGCGTCGAGCAGCCGGGCCGACGCCGGGGGTACGGTCACACCGTGGATCAGGGCCGGGGAGACGGGCCGGGAGGCGATCCGGTCGGGAGCCGTCCAGTGGGGAGCCATCCGCGCCCCGTCACCCGGCAACGACGCCAGATCGCCTTCGAGGTCGACCGGAACGGGTGCCTGGACCTTGAGGTTCGTCATAGCGGCACCGTAGGCACGCTCGAGCTCGTGGAGAAAGATCTACTATCGGGTAGTTTCCTTGCCTTCAGAGCTGCCCCGTCCACCCGATAGCGTGAAGTGTCAAGGCCCGCCTCCCTCAGGAGAATCCACGCCGTGCGCATCGCAGTCACCGGCTCCATCGCCACCGACCACCTCATGACCTTCCCCGGTCGCTTCGCCGACCAGCTCGTAGCGGACCAGCTGCACACGGTCTCGCTGTCGTTCCTGGTCGACAAGCTCGACGTCCGCCGCGGCGGCGTCGCCGCGAACATCGCGTTCGGCATGGGACAGCTCGGCACCCGGCCGGTCCTGGTCGGCGCCGCGGGCGCGGACTTCGACGAGTACCGCGCCTGGCTCGACCGGCACGGCGTCGACACCGACTCCGTCCGTATCTCCGACACACTGCACACCGCCCGCTTCGTGTGCACGACCGACGCCGACCACAACCAGATCGGCTCCTTCTACACGGGCGCCATGAGTGAGGCCCGCCTCATCGAGCTGAAGACCGTCGCCGACCGGGTCGGCGGACTCGACCTGGTCTCCATCGGCGCGGACGACCCGGAGGCGATGCTCCGCCACACCGAGGAGTGCCGCTCCCGGTCCATCCCGTTCGCCGCCGACTTCTCCCAGCAGATCGCCCGGATGGACGGCGAGGAGATCCGCATCCTGCTGGACGGGGCGACGTACCTCTTCTCCAACGAGTACGAGAAGGGCCTCATCGAGACCAAGACCGGCTGGAGCGACGCGGAGATCCTGTCCAGGGTGGGCCACCGGGTGACCACCCTCGGCGCGCGCGGTGTCCGTATCGAGCGGGTCGGCGAGGACCCGATCGAGGTCGGCACGCCGGACGAGGAGCGCAAGGCCGACCCCACGGGCGTCGGCGACGCGTTCCGCGCGGGATTCATGTCGGGCCTCGCGTGGGGTGTCTCCCTGGAGCGGGCGGCGCAGGTCGGCTGCATGCTGGCGACCCTCGTCATCGAGACGGTGGGGACGCAGGAGTACCAGTTGCGCCGCGGGCATTTCATGGAGCGGTTCACCAAGGCGTACGGGGATGAGGCGGCGACGGAGGTTCAGGCGCACCTGGTCTGACCGTTTGCCGCGTGCGGGTGCGTGGGGGCTGGTCGCGCACCCGCGGCGGTAGCCGCATATCGACACAGCCCCGCGCCCCCGAAGCAGGGCGTTCAGCTCACCCGGCGGACCGTGTACGCCGTTCCTCTGTCCGCCGGTTCCTCGCCGACGTACTCCTGACCCCGCATCTCGCACCACGCCGGGATGTCCAAGCGCGCCGCCTCGTCATCCGACAGGACCCGCACCAGGCCGCCCACCGGCACATCACCGATGACCTTGGCCAGCTCGATGACGGGGATCGGGCACCGCTTGCCCAGGGAGTCCACGACAAGGACGTCCGCCTCCCGCACCACTGCCCCGGAGACCGGCGTCCCCAGCTTCTCCCGCACACCCGCCACCACTCGGGGGAGCACCTCCAGGAAGCGCTCCACCTCCTCCTCCGCCACCCCCAGCGGCAGCGAAACCCGCACATTCCCCTCGCTCAGCACGCCCATCGCCCGCAGCACATGGCTCGGCGTCAGCGTGCTGCTCGTGCAGGACGATCCGGACGAGACGGAGAAACCCTCCTGGTCCAGCTCGTGCAGCAGCGCCTCTCCGTCGACGTAGAGACAGGAGAAGGTGACGACCCCGGGCAGCCGGCGTACCGGGTCCCCGGCCACCTCGACGTCGGGCACCAGCCCGGGCACCCGGGCCCGGATCCGCTCCGTCAGCTCCCGCAGCCGCGCGGCCTCCCCGGCCGCTTCCGCCCGTACGGCCCGCAGCGAAGCGGCCGCGGCCACGATCGCGGGAAGGTTCTCAAAACCAGGTGCCCGCCCCGACTCCCGCTCGTCCACCGGCCCTTGCGCCGAGAACCGCACACCCTTCCGTACGACGAGCAGCCCGACCCCCGAGGGCCCGCCCCACTTGTGCGCACTGGCCGTGAGCAACGACCAGTCCCCTTCCACCGGCCCCCAGCCGAGCGACTGCGCGGCATCCACCAGCAACGGCACCCCGGCCTCCCGGCACAGCCAGGCCACCTCCGCGACGGGCTGCTCCGTCCCCACCTCGTGATTGGCCGACTGGAGACAGGCCAGCGCCGTGTCCCCGCGCAGCGCATCGCCGTATGCCGTCGGATCCACCGCCCCGCCCCGGTCGACCGGCACCTGGGTGACGGACCCGCCGCCCGCCTCGTGGGTCTCGGCCGAATGGAGTACAGAAGAATGTTCGACCGCCGACACGATCAGGTGGCGCCCGACCCGCCGCCGCCCGGCCAGCGCCCCCGCAACCCCCGCGTGCACGGCACGCGTTCCGGACGAGGTGAACACCAGCTCGTCCACCCGGCACCCCACCGCCTCGGCGGCGGCCTCCCGAGCGGCGTCCAACAGCATCCGGGCCCGGCGCCCCTCCCTGTACAGACGCGCCGGATCCGCCCACCCCTCATCAAGGGAGGCCAGCAGAGCCTGCCGGGCAACAGAATGAAGCGGAGCAGCGGAAGCAGCATCGAAGTAGGCCACACAGCAACGCTAGAACGTCCAGCACAGGGACGTCCCAAAGGGGCGCGGGGAACTGCGCGAACAACCACAACGAAGGCCGCACCCGCCAATCAAGCGAACACCCCACCCCACTAGGCACCCCTCCTAGAGAACCCCCGGAGGGCGTCGGCTAGGGTTTGGTCCGCATAAACATCCAAACCCCTGCCCGACGCAGGGCGGCGACCGACCAGCGAGAAGGCCAGGCCGCAGCCGATCCGCGCGGGCGAGACTCTCGGGAAGGCGCTACGTGAGTCCCAACGGCTCCGACCTCCCCCGCTGCCTGAAGGGCGCGGGTGGTACCCCCACGTCGCGGCGCCCGATGCGGCGGAAGCTGCTGCAGGCACTGACCGCGGGCCTGGTCTTGGCGACAGCCACCGGTTGCTCGTACAACTGGGAAGACTTCCCCCGCCTTGGTATGCCCACCCCGACCACGGAAGAGGCTCCGCGGATCCTCTCCCTGTGGCAGGGGTCCTGGGCGGCTGCGCTCGCCGTTGGCGTGCTGGTGTGGGGTCTGATCCTGTGGAGTGCTTTCTTCCACCGGCGCAGCCGCACCAAGGTCGAAGTTCCCCCACAGACCCGGTACAACATGCCCATCGAGGCGCTGTACACCGTGGTCCCGCTCATCATCGTCTCGGTGCTGTTCTACTTCACCGCCCGTGACGAGTCCGAGCTGCTCAGCCTCAAGAAGAAGCCCGACGTCACGGTCAACGTGGTCGGCTTCCAGTGGAGCTGGTGCTTCAACTACATCGAGCCCGTCGCGGGTTCCACCGGTGACGCCAAGACCTCCAAGGACCTGGACGCGATCCCGGACCGGTTCAAGGAGGACTTCCCGGCCAACGCCGGCGGCGCCTACGACTGCGGCACCCCTGGTACGCGGAACCCGCAGACCAACAACCCCGGTCCGACGCTCTGGCTGCCCAAGGGCAAGACGGTCCGCTTCGTGCTGACCTCCCGTGACGTCATCCACTCCTTCTGGGTGGTGCCGTTCCTGATGAAGCAGGACGTCATCCCGGGCCACACCAACGCCTTCGAGGTGACCCCCAACAAGGAGGGCACCTTCCTGGGCAAGTGCGCCGAGCTCTGCGGCGTCGACCACTCTCGGATGCTGTTCAACGTGAAGGTCGTCTCCCCCGAGCGCTACGAGCAGCACCTCAAGGACCTCGTGGACAAGCAGCAGAACGGTTACGTTCCTGCCGGCATCGCGCAGACGAGCCACGAGAAGAACCGGGAGACGAACAACCTGTGAGCATCCTCAACGAACCCCAGGGTGCCGCGGCAGCAGGGTCCCACTACCAGGACGAGCTGCCGGTCAGGCGCCAGAACCGCGGCAGTGTCGTGGTCAAGTGGCTGACGACGACGGACCACAAGACGATCGGCACGATGTACCTGATCACATCGTTCGCCTTCTTCGTCATCGGTGGCGTGATGGCGCTGCTCATGCGCGCCGAGCTGGCCCGGCCGGGCCTGCAGATCATGTCGAACGAGCAGTTCAACCAGGCGTTCACGATGCACGGCACGATCATGCTGCTGATGTTCGCGACGCCGCTGTTCGCCGGCTTCGCGAACTGGATCATGCCGCTGCAGATCGGCGCGCCCGACGTGGCGTTCCCGCGGCTGAACATGTTCGCCTACTGGCTGTACCTCTTCGGCTCGCTCATCGCGGTCGGTGGCTTCCTCACCCCGCAGGGCGCGGCCGACTTCGGCTGGTTCGCCTACAGCCCGCTCTCGGACGCCGTCCGCAGCCCGGGCATCGGCGCCGACATGTGGATCATGGGCCTGGCCTTCTCCGGCTTCGGCACCATCCTCGGCTCGGTCAACTTCATCACCACGATCATCTGCATGCGCGCCCCGGGCATGACGATGTTCCGCATGCCGATCTTCGTGTGGAACGTGCTGCTGACCGGTGTGCTGGTCCTGCTCGCCTTCCCGGTCCTCGCGGCCGCGCTGTTCGCCCTGGAGGCGGACCGCAAGTTCGGTGCCCATGTCTTCGACGCTTCCAACGGCGGCGCGTTGCTGTGGCAACACCTCTTCTGGTTCTTCGGCCATCCAGAGGTGTACATCATCGCGTTGCCGTTCTTCGGCATCATCTCCGAGGTCATCCCGGTCTTCTCCCGTAAGCCGATGTTCGGCTACACGGGTCTGATCGGCGCGACCATCGCGATCGCGGGTCTGTCCGTGACGGTGTGGGCGCACCACATGTACGTCACCGGCGGTGTGCTGCTGCCGTTCTTCTCCTTCATGACGTTCCTCATCGCCGTACCAACGGGTGTGAAGTTCTTCAACTGGATCGGCACCATGTGGAAGGGCTCGTTGTCCTTCGAGACACCGATGCTCTGGGCGACCGGCTTCCTGATCACCTTCACCTTCGGTGGTCTGACCGGTGTCATCCTGGCCTCGCCGCCGATGGACTTCCACGTCTCCGACTCGTACTTCGTGGTCGCGCACTTCCACTACGTCGTCTTCGGCACCGTGGTCTTCGCGATGTTCTCCGGCTTCCACTTCTGGTGGCCGAAGTGGACCGGCAAGATGCTGGACGAGCGTCTCGGCAAGATCACCTTCTGGACGCTGTTCATCGGCTTCCACGGCACGTTCCTCGTCCAGCACTGGCTGGGTGCCGAGGGCATGCCGCGCCGTTACGCGGACTATCTCGCGGCCGACGGCTTCACCGCGCTGAACACGATCTCGACGATCAGCTCGTTCCTGCTCGGCATGTCGATCCTGCCGTTCTTCTACAACGTGTGGAAGACGGCCAAGTACGGCAAGCCGGTCGAGGTCGACGACCCGTGGGGCTACGGCCGCTCCCTGGAGTGGGCCACCTCCTGCCCGCCGCCGCGGCACAACTTCATCACCATGCCGCGGATCCGCAGTGAATCCCCGGCGTTCGACCTGCACCACCCGGAGATCGCCGCTCTCGATCAGCTCGAGAACGTGGGCCACGGCGACAAGGCCCTCGCTGGCGGCAAGGAGGCCGGCAAGTGAAGATCCAGGGCAAGATGTTCATGTGGCTGAGCTTCTTCGTCCTCGTCATGGCGGTCGTCTATGGCGTGTGGTCGAAGGAGCCGGCCGGTACCACGGCCCTCTTCCTGACCTTCGGCCTGTGCATCATGATCGGCTTCTACCTCGGCTTCACGGCCAAGCGGGTCGACGTGGGCGCGCAGGACAACAAGGAGGCGGACGTCGCGGACGACGCCGGCGAGGTCGGGTTCTTCAGCCCGCACAGCTGGCAGCCGCTCTCGCTGGCGATCGGAGGCGCCCTCGCCTTCCTGTCGGTCGCCATCGGCTGGTGGCTGATGTACTTCTCGCTGCCGATCATCCTGATCGGCGTCTGGGGCTGGGTCTTCGAGTACTACCGCGGCGAGAACCGCACCCAGTAACACGCGCCGAGCGCTTCAGGGGCCCGGACACTCCGAGAGGAGCGTCCGGGCCCCTTCCTTTGCCGCAACATGTGTCACTCGTACGAGTCTCTCGGCGTGCCGGTGTTGACGGGTCTTCCTAGCGTGAGGCCATGAGCCACACAGCGATAGTCAGGCCCCGCACCGTCGTCAGTTGCACGCTGCTGGTGATAGCCCTCAGCGCGGGCGTCACCACCGCCTGCGGCTCGGACGGCAATCCGCTCTCCCACCGCCCCTACGACGCGGCGGACCAGATCTCCTTCAACGGCCCCTCAGAGGGCCATGAGAAGGCCGACCCGGACAAGCCCCTGGAAGTGGTCGCCGAGGACTCCGACGGGCGCATCACGGACGTCACGGCCCACGATGCCGCCGGACGCTATCTGGCGGGCGAACTCGCCGCCGACGGCAGCCGCTGGCACAGCACCGCTCCGCTCGCCGCCAACGCCGGCTACACGGTCCGGGTGAGCACCGAGGACGAGGACGGGGCGCCCGGCCGCAAGGTTGTCACCTTCGACACCGGCAAGCCCACCACCAAGAAGCGCCTGGACGTCACCTTCGGCCCCAGGACGGGTACCTACGGCGTCGGCCAGCCCGTCACCGCCGAGCTGAGCCGGGCCGTCAAGGACAGGGCCCAGCGGGCCGTCGTCGAACGTGCGCTCAAGGTCACCTCCATACCCGCGGTGGACGGCGCCTGGCACTGGGTGGACGACAAGAAGCTCCACTACCGCCCGAAGGACTACTGGCCCGCACAGGCCACCGTCCAGGTCCGCAGCAACCTGGAGGGCATCAAGATCGGCGACCGCATGTGGGGCGGCGGCAAGGCCAAACCGCTGACCATCACCACCGCCGACAAGCTGATAGCCGTCACGGACGCCTCGGCCCACCAGATGACGGTCTACAAGAACGACGAGATCATCCGCCAGATACCCGTGACCACGGGTATGCCCGGCTACGACACCCGCAACGGCGTCAAGGTCGTCCTGGCCAAGGAAGGCACCGTCCGCATGACCAGCGCCAGCATCGGCGCCTCGGACTTCTACGACCTGATCGTCCACCACTCGGTCCGGGTCACCAACAGCGGCGAGTACGTCCACGCCGCCCCCTGGTCGGTCGGCTCCCAGGGAGCCGCCAACGTCAGCCACGGCTGCACCGGCATGAGCACCGAGAACGCCGCCTGGTTCTACGACACCGTCCGCGAGGGCGACATCGTCAAGGTCATCAACTCCGGCGGCGACACCATGGCCCCCTTCGGCAACGGCTTCGGCGACTGGAACCTCGACTGGCAGAAGTGGCGCACGGGCAGCGCCCTTCTGGGCGGCACCCCGGACGGCCCCTCGGCGGCGGACAGCGCCCGACTGCGCCCGCAGAGCGTCTAGACGCCCTCAGGGCATCGTCCCCCAGGGGCGCGGGGCTGTATCCATATGCGGCTCCGCCGCGGGGGCGCGACAAGCCACAGCCCACCCGCACTCGCCGAACAACCGGGAGTCCCGAGTCCCTAGGCGTTCAAAGCCTTCTTCTCCCGCAGCAAAGAAGCCAGGGCGGCAGCGAACTCCACCGGCTCCACCGGCAGCGTCACAGCCGACTCCGCGCGGCTCCAGGTCGCCAGCCACGCATCCTGCGGCCGCCCGATCAGCAACAGCACCGGCGGGCAGTGGAACACCTCGTCCTTGATCTGCCGGCAGACCCCCATGCCCCCCATCGGCACGGCCTCACCGTCCAGCACACAGACGTCGATCCCACCCCGCTCCAGCTCCCTGAGCACCGCGTCCGGAGTCGCACACTCCAGGAACTCCACCACAGGGACGTCCGGAGCCGGCCGTCGGCCCGTGGCGAGCCGCACCTGCTCGCGGGTGTTGGAGTCGTCGCTGTAGACCAGCACCGTGGCGGTCGGCTGCATTGTTCCTCCGTGACGTCAGCGTCGTAAGGACAGGCCCGATGGGCGGGATGCTACTCCCTTGAACACCACGTCAACACCGGTACGACAAGGGAAGACACTCCGAACGGCACCCCCCGGAGTGAGGGCGGGATAAGCGACCGACATAATGTCGGTCGTGGCGACAGCAACGACAGCAGAAACCGGGCACGCGCACCCGTCGGTCAATCGGCCGAACCTCACCAGCGTCGGAACCATCATCTGGTTGAGTTCCGAGCTGATGTTCTTCGCGGCCCTCTTCGCGATGTACTTCACCCTGCGATCGGTGACGGGTCCCGATCACTGGAAGGAGATGGCCGGCCATCTCAACTTCCCGTTCTCGGCGGCGAACACCACCATCCTGGTGCTCTCCTCGCTCACCTGCCAGCTCGGCGTCTTCGCCGCCGAGCGCGGTGA
The DNA here is from genome assembly GCF_050937045.1 of Streptomyces sp. CA-179760. Classification (NCBI taxonomy): domain Bacteria; kingdom Bacillati; phylum Actinomycetota; class Actinomycetes; order Kitasatosporales; family Streptomycetaceae; genus Streptomyces; species Streptomyces sp. CA-179760. The sequence continues at coordinate 2,662,653 of NZ_JBNJLZ010000001.1, read as the reverse complement.
TGTGAAGAAGCTCCGGATGTGGTTCATCGTCACCTTCGTGATGGGTGCGATCTTCATCGGCGGTCAGGTCCTCGAGTACACGGAGCTGGTCAAGGAGGCGGGCCTGTCCCTGTCCTCCGACCCCTACGGCTCGGTCTTCTACCTGACCACCGGCTTCCACGGCCTGCACGTGACGGGCGGTCTCATCGCCTTCCTGCTGGTCCTCGGCCGGACCTACGCGGCCAGCAGGTTCACCCATGAGCAGGCGACCGCCGCGATCGTCGTGTCCTACTACTGGCACTTCGTCGATGTCGTCTGGATCGGCCTCTTCGCCACGATCTACATGATCAAGTAGCAGGGCCCGCATCCACGCGTGCTCCACGAAGCGCGCATCCCAGAAGCATCGACGCAGAAGATCCTGACACCGGGGTAATCCGTGAAAAAGCTCTCCGCACGACGACGCCACCCGCTGGCGGCGCTCGTCGTCCTACTCCTCGCGCTGGCATGCACCGGGGGGCTGTATGCCGTGTTCGCACCGACGAGCCCGGCGAAGGCCGACGAAACCGCCCAGTCCCTCACCATCGAGGAGGGCAAGAAGCTCTACTCGGTCGGTTGCGCCAGTTGCCACGGCACCGGCGGTCAGGGCACCTCCGACGGGCCGAGCCTGGTGGGTGTGGGCGCCGCGGCCGTCGACTTCCAGGTGGGCACCGGCCGGATGCCGGCCGCCACCTCGCAGGGCCCGCAGGTCCCGGCGAAGAAGAACATCTACTCGCAGGCCGAGATCGACCAGCTCGCGGCGTACATCGCCTCGCTGGGCGCCGGTCCGTCCATCCCGACGGAGGAGCAGTACGGCCCCGAGGGCGCCGACATCGCCGAGGGCGGTGAGCTGTTCCGCACCAACTGCGCGCAGTGCCACAACTTCACCGGCAAGGGCGGCGCGCTGACGCACGGCAAGTACGCGCCGACCCTCGAGGGCGTCTCCGCGAAGCACCTCTACGAGGCCATGCAGACCGGCCCGCAGAACATGCCGTCCTTCCCCGACACCACGCTGTCGGAGGAGAACAAGAAGGACATCATCGCTTACCTCGACGCGGTCAACAGCGACAAGACCGAGAGCCCCGGCGGCCTCGAGCTCGGCGGCCTCGGGCCGGTCAGCGAGGGCCTGTTCGGCTGGATCTTCGGTCTCGGCGGACTGATCGCCGTCGCCGTGTGGGTCGCCGCCCGGACCGCAAAGGCCAAGAAGTCATGAGTAGCCAAGACATTCCAGAAGAGAACCTGCCCGCCGAGCACGCGGGACGTGACGAGCACGGTCACGACGCGGTGAGCGTCCCGGACGACAAGCACCCGTTCGCCGACCCGGGCCTGCCTCCCCACGAGCACCGGATCCAGGACATCGACGAGCGGGCCGCCAAGCGGTCCGAGCGCTCGGTCGCCCTGCTGTTCACGGTGTCGATGCTGGCCACCGTCGCCTTCATCGCCTCGTTCGTGGCGATCCCGGTCGACAAGTCGGTCTTCATCTTCCCGCTGGGTCACATCAGCGCCCTGAACTTCGCGCTGGGCATGACGCTCGGCATCGCGCTGTTCTGCATCGGCGCGGGCGCCGTCCACTGGGCGCGCACTCTGATGTCCGACGTGGAGGTCGCCGACGAGCGGCACGCGATCGCGGCGACGCCCGAGGTCCGCGAGAAGGTCTTCGCGGACTTCAAGCAGGGCGCCAAGGAGTCCGCGCTCGGCCGCCGCAAGCTGATCCGCAACACCATGCTCGGCGCGCTCACGCTGGTGCCGCTCTCCGGTGTCGTGCTGCTGCGCGACCTCGGCCCGCTGCCCGGCACCAAGCTCCGCCACACGCTGTGGTCCAAGGGCAAGCTGCTCGTCAACATGAACACGAACGAGCCGCTGCGGGCGTCCGACGTCGCGGTCGGTTCGCTGACCTTCGCCAAGCCCGAGGGCCTGGAGGAGCACGACCACGAGTTCCAGAACGAGATCGCCAAGGCCGCCCTGATGATCGTCCGGATCCAGCCGGACAACATCAAGGACAAGCGCGAGCTCGAGTGGTCGCACGAGGGCATCGTCGCGTACTCGAAGATCTGCACCCACGTCGGTTGCCCGATCTCCCTGTACGAGCAGCAGACGCACCACGTGCTCTGCCCCTGCCACCAGTCCACCTTCGACCTCTCCGACGGTGCCCGAGTGATCTTCGGTCCCGCCGGTCACGCCCTGCCGCAGCTCCGCATCGGCGTGAACGACGAGGGCTATCTTCAGGCGCTCGGCGACTTCGACGAGCCCGTCGGCCCTGCTTTCTGGGAGCGCGGATGAGCACTGCACAAGACCGCCGCAAGGCACCCGCGGGTGAGCGGGTCGCCGACTGGGCCGACGGCCGCCTCGGGATCTACTCCCTGGCCAAGGCCAACATGCGCAAGATCTTCCCGGACCACTGGTCCTTCATGCTGGGTGAGATCTGCCTCTACAGCTTCATCATCATCATCCTCACGGGTGTGTATCTGACGCTGTTCTTCCACCCGTCGATGAACGAGGTGGAGTACCACGGCAGTTACGTCCCGCTCCAGGGGCAGCTGATGTCGGAGGCGTTCGCCTCCACCCTGGACATCAGCTTCGACGTCCGCGGCGGTCTGCTGATCCGGCAGATCCACCACTGGGCGGCGATCATCTTCCTCGCCGGCATGTTCGTGCACATGATGCGCGTCTTCTTCACCGGCGCGTTCCGCAAGCCGCGTGAGATCAACTGGATGTTCGGCTTCCTGCTGTTCGTCCTGGGCATGTTCACCGGTTTCACCGGCTACTCGCTCCCGGACGACCTGCTCTCCGGCACCGGTGTCCGCTTCACGCAGGGCGCGATCCTGTCCGTGCCGATCGTGGGCACGTACATCTCGATGTTCCTGTTCGGCGGGGAGTTCCCGGGCACCGACTTCGTCGCCCGGTTCTACTCGATCCACATCCTGCTGCTGCCGGGCATCATGCTCGGGCTCGTGGTCGGCCACCTGATCCTGGTCTTCTACCACAAGCACACCCAGTTCGCGGGTCCCGGACGGACCAACAAGAACGTCGTCGGCATGCCGCTGCTGCCGGTCTACATGGCCAAGGCCGGAGGCTTCTTCTTCCTGGTCTTCGGTGCCATCTCGGCCCTCGCCGGCATCGCGACGATCAACCCGATCTGGGTCCTGGGCCCCTACCGTCCCGACCAGGTGTCGACCGGTGCCCAGCCCGACTGGTACATGGGCTTCGCCGAGGGTCTGATCCGTGCGATGCCGGGCTGGGAGGTCAACTTCTGGGGCCACACGCTCGTCCTGGGCGTGTTCATCCCGCTGGTGCTCTTCGGTGTCTTCCTCGGGATCATCGCCCTCTACCCGTTCATCGAGTCGTGGGTCACCGGGGACAAGCGCGAGCACCACATCCTGGACCGGCCGCGCAACGCCCCGACCCGCACCGGTGTCGGTGTCGCGTGGGTCACCGGCTACATCATCATGCTGATCGGCGGTGGCAACGACATCGTCGCCACGCACTTCCATCTGTCGATCAACTCGGTCACCTGGTTCGTCCGGATCGGGTTCTTCGTCGGACCGGTCCTCGCGTTCATCGTCACCAAGCGCATCTGCCTCGGCCTGCAGCGCCGGGACAAGGAGAAGGTGCTGCACGGCCGCGAGTCGGGCATCATCAAGCGCCTGCCGCACGGTGAGTTCATCGAGGTGCACGAGCCGCTCAGCCAGGAGCAGATGTACACGCTCACCGCGCACGAGCAGTACCAGCCGGCCGAGATCGGTCCGACGGCCGACGAGAACGGTGTCGAGCGCAAGGTGAAGGGCTCCGAGAAGCTGCGCGCCAAGCTCAGCGAGTCCTACTACGGCGAGGGGGCCCAGATCCCGAAGCCCACCGCCGAGGAGTACCGGGAGATCACGAGCGGCCACGGCCACCACTGATCGCTGCTTCGCCACGCCACAGAAGGGCCTCGTCCGGTGTTCGGACGGGGCCCTTCGTGGTGCCCGGGGCTGGATAGGGTGGGACCACTGCTTTTACGTGACGTACGAGGACCCAGGAGCGGCTGATGAGCGCTGTGACCCCCGCTGGAGGCGACACCGCGGCGGGCCGCTCCTGGCCCGCCCTGCTGAACGGCCTGCTGGACGGCAGGCACCTGAGCGCGGACGACACCGCCTGGGCGATGGACCGGATCATGCGCGGCGAGGCGACCGAGGCGCAGATCGCGGGCTTCGTGGTGGCCCTGCGGGCCAAGGGCGAGACCGTCGAGGAGATCAACGGCCTCGTCCGGACGATGTACGAGCACGCGAACGTCATCGAGGTGCCCGGGGCGACGGTCGACATCGTCGGCACGGGCGGTGACGGCGCCAAGACGGTCAACATCTCCACGATGTCCTCGATCGTCGTCGCCGGCACGGGCGCGAAGGTCGTCAAGCACGGCAACCGGGCCGCGTCCTCGGCGTCCGGGGCCTCCGACGTGCTGGAGAAGCTGGGGGTCAATCTGGAGCTGCCCCTGCACCGGGTCGCGGAGGTCGCCGACGAGGCCGGGATCACCTTCTGCTTCGCGGTGAAGTTCCACCCGGCGCTGCGCCACGCGGGCGCGGCTCGCGGCCAGCTGGGCATCCGTACGGTGTTCAACGCGCTCGGCCCGCTGACCAACCCGGCCCGGGTGCGCTCCCAGGCCGTCGGTGTGGCGGACCCCCGCATGGCACCGATCGTCGCGGGCGTCTTCGCCGAGCGCGGCAACTCGTCCCTGGTCTTCCGGGGCGACGACGGCCTGGACGAACTGACCACCACGGCCACCTCCCGGGTGTGGATCGTCCGGGACGGCAAGGTCACCGAGGAGTCCTTCGACCCGCGCGACGTGGGCCTCGAGCTGGTCCCCGTGGAGGCCCTGCGCGGCGCGGACGCCTCCTACAACGCGGAGGTCGCGCGACGGCTGCTGGAGGGCGAGACCGGGCCGGTGCGGGACGCGGTGGTGCTGAACTCGGCGGCGGCGCTGGTGGCTCTGGAGCCGATGGCGGCACCGCTGGCCGACCAGGTCCGTGCCGGGATGGCGAAGGCGGCGGAGTCGATCGACTCGGGGGCGGCGAAGCGGACCCTGGAGCGCTGGGTGGCAGCCAGCAACGCGTAGCGGATCCCGTACGGCGTCCCGCGATCCGGACTCGGGTTGCGGGGCGCCGATCTTTTCACGTACTTTCCTGACCAGGTCATGAGTGACAGTCATGAGGCCCCGGCCGACTGTCCGGCAACCCTCCGTCCGTGGCGGGGTGCCCCGGGTGAAGACCGGGCCGTAGGCAGCGAGGTCTACGGCAAGCGCGGACCCCTCGCACGCTTTTGATTCAGCGAGGGCAGGGGTCCTGGTCGTCGAGGAGCCCCCCGTGAGCAAGCGAATGCGATAGGGCCGCAGAGCCCCGCCTCCGCGCACCCCTTTTCTCTCACCCCTGTCTCTCACGGGAGTTCCGCCATGTCTGTCTCCACCGCTGCCGCCGACCAGTCCGTTTGTGCCTCGCTGCCCGTTCTCGGCCGGGATGTCACCGTGCCGCTCGTGACCGGCGGCGAGGTCACCTACGCCGCGCTCGACTACGCCGCCAGCGCCCCGGCGCTCCAGCGCGTCTGGGACGACGTCGCCGCCTACGCGCCGTACTACGGCAGTGTCCACCGCGGCGCCGGGTACCTGTCCCAGCTGTCGACCGACCTCTTCGAGAACGCCCGGCGGATCGTGGCGGAGTTCCTCGGCTGCCGGGACGGTGACCAGGTGGTGTTCACCCGGTCCACCACCGACTCCCTGAACCTCCTCGCCGCCGCGCTCCCGGACGGCTGCCAGGTCTTCGTCTTCGAGACCGAGCACCACGCCTCCCTCCTGCCGTGGCGGAACGCGCGCGTCACCTACCTCGACGCCCCGAGCAGCCCCGGCCAGGCCGTCGAGACCCTGGAGCGCGCCCTCGCCGACCGGGACCCCTACGGTCCGGCCCTCGTCTGCGTCACCGGCGCCTCTAATGTCACCGGCGAGCTGTGGCCCGTACGGGAGCTCGCGGCGGCCGCGCACGCCCATGGCGCCCGGATCGTGCTGGACGCCGCCCAGCTGGCCCCGCACCACCCGGTGTCCGTCGCGGACCTCGACGTCGACTGGGTCGCCTTCTCCGGGCACAAGCTGTACGCGCCCTTCGGCTCCGGCGTCCTGGCCGGCCGGGCCGACTGGCTGCGCGAGGCCGACCCCTACCTCGCGGGCGGCGGTGCCTCGCGCAAGGTCGCGCGGCGTACGGACGGCGGCGTGGACGTGGAGTGGCACGACAGCGCCGCCCGGCACGAGGCCGGTTCCCCGAACGTCATCGGCGCCTACTCCATCGCCTCCGCCTGCACGGCGCTCACCGAGGCCGGGTTCGACAACCTGGTCGCACGCGAGCGGTACCTGATCGAGAAGGTGCGTACGGGACTCGCCGAGGTGCCGGAGGTCCGGATCCTCTCCCTCTTCGGTGACGACGCCCCGCGCGTCGGCGTCATCTCCTTCGTGGTCGAGGGCTGGAACAGCTCCCACTTCGCCGCAGCCCTCTCCGCCGAGTACGGCATCGGGGTGCGGGACGGGCTGTTCTGCGCCCACCCCCTCCTGCGGACCCTGCTGGGCAGCGACCCACAGACCCAGGGCGAGTGCGGAGCACCGGAGGCGGCTCCCGGGGAGAAGTCCCTCAACGCCATCCGGGTGAGCTTCGGCGCGGGCACGCCCGACGAGCACGTCGAGCGGTTCGTCGACGCCGTGCGTGAGCTGGTCCGGGACGGCGCGCGGTGGAACTACCGTACGGAGGACGGCCGTTGCGTCCCCGACACCTCCGCGTGAGCCGGTAGCCGGGCACCCAGAAGGATCATTCCCAGGGCGCGTTCGGTCGCGTCCGTGAGGAGTTCGGAGGCCCGCACCAGGGCCTCCGCCAGGGCCATCGGTGCCGGCAGGATGCCGCTGAACGCGTCCACGCCCGGCACCTGGTGCGCGCCCTCGCCGAGCGTGCCCGCGAGGGCCAGGACCGGGCGGCCGTGGAGCTTGGCCCGCCGGGCCACCTCGGCCGGGACCTTGCCGCGCGGTGTCTGGTGGTCCAGGGCGCCCTCGGCGGTGATGACCAGGTCGGCGCGGGCCAGGCGGGCGTCCAGGTCGAGATGGTCCAGCAGCACGTCGAAGCGGGGGAGGAGCCGGGCGCCGAGGGCTGCGAGACCGGCTCCCAGGCCGCCGGAGGCTCCCGTGCCGGGACCGGAGCGGAGATCGGTGTCCGGGACGGCGACGTCGCGGGTGAGGACGAACGCCCAGTTCTCCAGTGCGGCCGACAGCTCCTCGACCTGGAGAGGCGTCGCGCCCTTCTGCGGGCCGAAGACCCGGGCGACGCCCCGCTCGCCGCACAGCACGTTGTAGGGATTGCAGGCGACGAGCAGCTCCACCTCCGCCAGCCGGGAATCCAGGCCGTGCGGATCGATGCGGTGCAGGCGCGCCAACGCGGCGCCTCCGTACGGCAGTTCCCCGCCCTCCTCGTCCAGGAGCCGGGCCCCGAGCGCCTGGAGCGCGCCCGCGCCGCCGTCCGAGGTGCCAGAGTCGCCGCAGCCGACGAGGATCCGCCGGACGCCCAGGTCGAGCGCGGAGCGGATCAGTTCGCCGACGCCGTAGGTGGTGGTGGCGCCCGGGTCGCGCAGGTCGCGCGGGACGAGGGAGAGGCCCGCGACCGCCGCCATCTCCACCACCGCCGTGTCCCCGGAGCCCAGCAGGGCGAAGTGGGCGCCGATGGTCTCCCCGGTCGGACCGGTGGCGGGCACGGTGACGAGCCGGCCTCCGGTCGCGGCGGCCAGGGCGAGCGCCGTGCCCTCGCCGCCGTCCACCAGCGGAACCAGGTCGATCTCGGCGTCGGGCAGGACTCGGCGGACACCAGCGGCGATGGCGTCGGCCGCCGCCTCCGCGGACAGGGACTCCTTGAAGCCACTGGGGGCTACGACGACACGGGTCAGCATCAGGACTCTCCTCAACGGGTGACGGACACGCCGAGCAGCGGCCACACCGCGACGGCGAAGAGCAGGACCAGCGCGGCGGTCAGCGGCGCCAGGAACGCGGACAGCCGCAGCAGGTCGCGCGGGGTGTAGGTGGGGGTGCCGGGGAGCTGCGCGAAGAGCGTGACCGGCTTGGCCGAGGCGGGCAGGGTGTGGCAGAAGCCCGCGGCGGCGGTGGAGGCGAGCGCGGCGGCGACCGGGTTGACGCCGACGCCGACGGCGGCGGCCACGACCAGCGGGACCAGGACCGACGAACGGGCCGAGCGGGACTGCAGGACCAGGTGGGCCGCCGTACTGACGGAGATCACGATCGTGAGGAACAGCACCGGCGATTCGCCCGTGGGCAGCCCCGAGACCAGCCACTTCGCCGCTCCCGAGTCGGCGAGCGCGACGCCCATCGCCATCGTCGCCGCCATGAACAGCAGCAGCGACCAGGGGACGGTCTTCAGCGCGTCCTTCAGACGGACGGTGCCGAGGGCGGGGGAGGAGGCGATGACCGCGCCGATCAGCGCGACCAGGGCGGGCGGCACCCGGTGCAGCGGCTCACTGCACCACAGCAGCACCACCGTGGCCAGAAGCAGGGCGCAGCGCTTCTCGGCCTGGTTCCAGGAGCCGGTCACCGGCTGCTCGCTGTGCTCCTGGACCTGCTCCGGGGTGATGCTGACCGGGCCGCGGCGGTCCGCCCGCCGGGTCGTCGTCAGCATCACCAGCTCGGCGGCCAGATGAGACGAGGCCACGGCCAGCGGCAGGCCGAGCAGCAGCCACTCCGTGAAACCGATGTGCTGCCCGGTCGTCTCCCACAGCACCGACACGGTGATCAGATGCGCGCCCGCACCGATCAGGGTCGCCACCGCCGACAGAAGGATCACGGTCGGAAACAGCAACGCCAGCATCACCACCAGTCGCTTCCGGTCGGCGAGAACCTTCGCGAGGGCGAGGAACACCGGCAGCGCGAGCGCGGCCCGGCCCGAGGTGGCGGGCACCGCGAACGCCGTGACGACGAGCGCGGCCGTCGTCAGGTGCACAAGCTGCCGTACGGTGCGGGCACCGCTGACCAGGAACACCGCCGCCCGGCCCGCGAGCCCGGTCCGGCTCACCGCGGCCGCCAGGACGAACGCGCAGATCAACAGCCACACCGTGGCATCGCCGAGCGTGCCGAACAGGGTGTCGCTGCTGATCACCCCGGTCACCGTGAGCGCGAGCCCGGCGCCCAGCGCGATGTAGGTGTCGTCGATCGACGTCCCGATCCAGGCGCAGGTCGCCAGCACGAACACGGCGAGCGTGAGACGGGCGTCGCCGCCGAGTCCCGGGAAGTTCACGGGGACCGCGAGCAGCGCGCACAATGACAGCGCCAGGCAAAGGGCGGTGGTGGAGCGCAGGTTCAGGGTCACGCCATAGACGATCGGCGAGAGCGGTGAGCCCTCCATGAGCCTTGCATGAAGGAGTTTTCACCCGCCCCAGGGGCGCGGGGCTGTATCGATGTGCGGCTCCGCCGCGTGGGCGCGACCAGCCACACACGACCCGCACCCGGCAACGGCGAACACGTCGCACTACGGCACCCGGTACCCCATCCCCCGCACCGTCTCCACCCGCTCCGCCCCCAGCTTCTTCCGCAGCGTCCGCACATACACATCCACGATGTTGGACCCCGGATCGAAGTCGTACCCCCACACATGGGACAGGATCTGCTCCCGGGACAGCACCTGGCCCGGATGCCGCAGGAACAGTTCCAGCAGCACGAACTCACGAGCCGTCAGGTCTACCGTCCGCTCCCCGGACCGTGCCCGCCTGGTACGGAGATCGAGGCTCAGCGAGCCCGACCTGAGCACCGTCACCTCCGGCGCCCGCGCCGCCGTACGGAGCCTCAGCCGTACCCGGGCGAGCAGTTCCTCGAAGCGGAACGGCTTGGTCATCCAGTCGTCGGCGCCGCCCTCCAGACCGGCCACCGTGTCCCGTACGGAGTCCCGCGCGGTCAGCACGATCACCGGCACCGACACCCGCGCCTCGCGCAGCTCGCGCAGGATGGTGAAGCCGTCCCGGCCGGGCAGTCCGATGTCCAGGACGACGAGGTCGAAGCCGCCGGTCAGGGCGTACTCGTAGCCCGCGTCGCCGTCGGTGACGACGGTCGTGGTGAAGCCGTTGGAGCGCAGGCCCTTCTCCACGAAGGAGGCGATGCGCTCCTCGTCCTCGACGATGAGGATGCGGTTCACGTGGGGTCCCCTTCCGGTGCCCGGGGTGCGTGCAGGACGAGGGCGAAGCCGGCGCCGCCACCGGGCGGGTCGTAGAGCCGTACCCGGCCCCGGTGGCCCTCGGCGATGGCCTTGACGATGGACAGCCCGAGGCCCGCGCCGGAGCCCCGGGCGCCGCGGCGGGCCGTGCCGCGCCGGAAGCGTTCGAAGATCACCTCGGCGTCCTGGGGCTGCACCCCTGGGCCGGAGTCGGCGACGTAGAGCTCCAGGTCCGGGCCGTCGGCGCGGGAGCCGATACGGATGGTCTGGCCGGTCGTGGTGTGCTGCACGGCGTTCTGCGCCAGCTGCACCATGGCCTGGGTGATCCGCTGCGGATCCAGCTCGGCCTCCAGGTCGGCGACCCCGTCGAGCCGCCAGTCGCGTTCGCCCAGGGTGCGGGCCTTGACGTAGACGTCGGCGGTGAGTTCGGCGACCTGGACCGGCTCGGTGGTGACGAAGTCGGGGCGTTCGGCCTTGGCGAGCAGCAGCAGGTCCTCGACGATGCGGCTCATCCGGTCCAGCTCGTCGGTGACCAGCCGGACCGTCTCCTCGCGCTCGGCCGGGTCGTCGCCCATCAGCTCCAGATGGCCGCGCACGATGGTGATGGGGGTACGCAGTTCGTGCCCCGCGTCGTCGACGAACTCGCGCTGGGCGGCGAAGGCCCGCTCCAGCCGGTCGAGCATGCCGTTGAACGTCTCGGCGAGGGCCGCTATGTCGTCGTTGCCGTGCACCGGGATCCGCCGGGTGAGCCCCTGCTCGGTGAGCTGGGCCGCCGCGGTGCGCACCACCCGCACGGGTTTGAGGATCCGCCCGGCGACAGCCCAGGCGATGCCGACGGTCAGCAGCAGGGCGGCCCCGGAGATGACGAGCAGTGTGCGGAACATGTCGTTCACCCGGGCCTGCTCGCGTTCCGGGTGGAAGGCGACGACGAACGCGGCGTCCGGCGCCCGGCCCTGCTGGGCCACCGTGACCTTGGCCCAGCGGATCTCGCCCTCCGGCCGCTGGAGCACCCCGGAGGACTCGGGCGAGTCGAAGACGGCGCGCTTGGCGGCGGGATCCCGGTGCAGGGGCAGGGCGACGGGCAGGTCGTGCCGCTGGCGGATCTGCCGGGGGCCGTCGCCCGCCCGGCCGACCAGGCCGATCAGCTCCTCGTCCGCGTCGGGGTACTGCCGTTCCAGGAACACCGTCAGCAGCCGGTTCGCGTCGGTGAACGGGCGGCCCGTCTGTGGATCCCCGCCCCGTTCCTCGAAGTTGGCGAACTCGCCGGTCTCCTGGGTGAGCAGGCGGTTGATCCGGTTGTCGACGTCCCGCAACAGGAAGGAGCGGGTGGTCATGGCCACCGAGGCGAGCGCGACCGCCATCACGAGCAGCAGCCAGAGCAGGATCCGGACCCGGGCGGAGACCCGCCGCCGGCCGGGGTCAGTTGTCGGAGCCGGGTCCGTCGTCGCCCGGTCCGTCGTCCCCGTTGCCCTGGCCGCGGTCGTCGTCATCATCGTCACCAGCCGAGCTGTCGGTCACCGGAGGCCGCGAGACGACCTCGTCGCCCGGCGTTCCGGCGGGCGGCGTGGGCTTCGCGGCGGGCGTGAGCGTGGAGGTGGGCGTGGGCGAGCGGCTGTCCAGCTCCACCTGCTGGGAGGGGACCTTGGGCGACTCGGGGCTGTCCGCGAGGGCGTAGCTGGTCGCGGCGATGCCCAGCGGGATCAGGACGACAGCGGACAGGGCCGCCATCCGGCGAGAGAAAACCATGCGCCCGATCCTGCGGACGGAACCCGGGGAGCGGGATGAAGCGCGGATGAAGAACTCTTCATCCCGAGCCCGCGGCCCGCGTTCACGGGCGGCGGTTCCTCAGTTGTCCAGCCCGATCGAGAACGCCGCCTCCAGGTCGTGCTGCGAGTACGTACGGAACGCCACGTGCGTGTCCGTGCCCTCGACACCGGGGATCTTGCTGATCCGGCCGGGGATGACCTCGGCGAGGTCCTCGTGCTCCTTCACCCGGACCATGGCGATGAGGTCGTAGGTGCCGGTGACCGAGAAGACCTCGCTGACGCTGTCCAGCGCCGCGATCGACTCCGCGATCTCGGGGATCCGGTCCACGCTGGTCTTGATCAGGACGATCGCGGTGATCACGGCTGGTTCTCTCCCTCGGGGGCCGGAGCAGGGGCGGTCTTCACTCTAGTGGGGCCGGTGGGACGGCCGTAGCGGACCGAGGCGTAGCAGAAGCCCAGGCCGAATCCGATCAGGTGGGCGAGGTAGGCCACCCCGGGCCCCTCCGAGGCCCGTCCCGCCGCCAGCCACTGCAGTGCCGCCCAGAACGGCAGCACGACCCAGGCCGGGAAGCGCACCGGCAGGAAGAAGAGGAAAGGCAGGAGACTGGTCACCCGGGCACGGGGAAACAGGTACAGGAACGCGCCGAGGACCGCCGAGATCGCCCCGGAGGCACCGACCAGGGGCTGCTCGGAATCCGCGTTGGCGATGGCGTACCCGAGCAGGGCCAGGTAGCCGCAGCCGACGTAGAACAGGGTGAACTGCACCCGCCCCATCCGCTCCTCGGTCATCGCCCCGAAGACGTAGAGGAAGAGCATGTTGCCGAGCAGGTGCACCCAGGTGCCGTGGACGAAGAGCGCCGTCACCGGGGTGAGGGCTGCCTCGGGGGATCCCTCGAACAGTTCCGCGGGGATCACGCCCCAGTGCCGGAAGTAGGCCCGCTGCGCGGCGAGCAGATCGTCGCCCGAGCCGTACGCCGGGCCGATGCCCGAGGCGGGCCCGGCCAGGAAGACCGTGCAGCACAGGGCGATCAGTGTGTACGTCACCGGCGCCGACGAACCCCTGATCGATCCGCTCGCCCGGGTGATCGACGCACTCCACTTGCTGATCATGGCTACAGAGCATGACGTAACCGGACGCAACCGCACAGACCGCCTCGCCGCCGTGGACACGCAGGCTACGAGGACGCCGCAGGCCGTAGGGTTACGAGCCACACGCACCGGGGAAGCCGGTGGCGTCACGGACACTAGAAGGAAAGAGAACAGGCCACGATGACGGTTCCCCTGCCGACCGCCGAGACGCGGTGGCGCTGCACCCTCTGCGGCAACCTCACGCGCTTCGACGTGACCCGCTCGTCGAAGGTCGTCGAGTACGTCCACCTGGACCTGGCCGGAGAGCCGAAGGTCGAGGAGCGCGAGGTGCTCAGTGAGACCATCGAGTCGGTGCGCTGCCGCTGGTGCAACGCGGTGGACCAGGTGGAACTCGTGGACAGGCCGGGCGCCGGCTCCTGAGGGGAGCTGGCCCCGCACAGGCATTGGGGTGTGACGGATGGTGGAGACCACGGGCGGGGGGCCGGGCGACGGCGCCGCCGAGGTGCTCGACCGTCCGCTGCCCGACGGCGTGCGCCGCAAGGTCGTGCAGATCGTCTCCGACGGCTTCGGATCGCTGACGGTCGGCGAGCTGCCCGCACAGCTCAGGCAGTACGCCCGGTTCGCCCCCAACCGCAGGGCCAAGTTCGCCGGCAATGCCATGGCCTCGGCGCTGGAGACCGACCCGCTGTTCCGGCAGCGCATCGGGGAGAAGCTCAGAGAGGCCCAGCCGGAACTCGCCGGCGCCCTCGACTCAGGCTCCCCGCCCCCGGCCGCGGACCCGCTCGACGTGGCGGCCGCGGCCTACGTACTGCGGCCCACCGACTGGGTCAAGCTGGTGACCGCCGCGGGCGAGGAGGCCCAGCGGGCCGACGCCGAGCGCGTCGACGAGGAGAGCCGGGCCGAGCTGGAGCGGCTGCGCGCCGAGCTGGCCCGGGCTCGTGACCACACCAGGGCCGAGACCGAGCGGCTGCGCACGGAGCTGGAATCGGCCAAGAGGGAATCCGAGTCGCTGCACCGCAAGCTCCGCGCCGCCCTCAGCGACGTCAAGCGCGGCGAGGCCGCCCTGCGCAAGGCGAACGGCGAGATGGAGGCCGTCCGCGCCGAGGGGCACGCCCAGGTGTCCGCCGCCGAGAGCGAGACCCGGCGGCTCAAGGCCCGGCTGGGGGAGACCGAGGCGGCCCTGGAGGCCACGCGCCGGGCCGCCCGCGAAGGCCGCAGCGTCGAGGACATGCGGGTCCGGCTGCTGCTGGACACCCTGCTGGACGCCACCCAGGGGCTCCGGCGCGAACTGGCCCTGCCGCCGGTGTCGGTGCGGCCCGCCGAGACCGTGGACGCCGTCGAGCCGGGCCGGATGACCCCGAAGGACATCGCCGCCCGCGCCCTCTCCGAGAACGACCCGCAGGTCCTCGACCAGCTGCTGGCGCTGCCGCAGGCCCATCTGGTCGTCGACGGCTACAACGTCACCAAGACCGGCTATCCGCAGATGCCGCTGGAGAAGCAGCGCCTCAGGCTGCTGGGGCAGCTCTCCCAACTGGCGGCGCAGAGCGGCGCCGAGGTGACGTGTGTCTTCGACGGGGCCGAACTGGCCGCGCCGGTCCTGTTGGCGCCGCCGCGAGGGGTACGGGTGCTGTTCTCGAAGCCGGGCGTCACCGCCGACGAGCTCATCCGTCAACTGGTGCGCGCCGAACCACCCGGAAGGCCGGTCATCGTCGCGTCCACCGACCGGGAGGTCGCCGACGGGGTGGCCCGGGCCGGCGCCCGCCCGGTGGCCTCGGCGATGCTCCTCAAGCGCCTTTCGCGGGCCTAGGCACCGTACGGGCGATGCGTAACGTCCGGGCGTGATGCCCGCATTGATGAGGCATGTGGGCCACGTTAAGTCAAGTGAGTCTCACCGCCTGTGAGTCCAGGGGAAAAGTTGGCTCACTGTGACGCAATTTTTCATCTGAGGATTTGAACTGATCACAGGAAGGTCACTAGGGTCGGGCTCCGAAACCTCCGCTCGGGTGATCACTCATCGGGAGAGACGGCGGAGGGGCAGAAGGAGCTTTCACCCGTGGCGTCCCACCGTCGTCCGAAGCAGCCGAGCCGTGCACGTGTGACCGTGCTGACCACCGCCGCCGCCGCTGCCGTCGCCTTCAGCTCGCAGGCCGCCAACGCGGCCCCCAGCGAGAAGCCGAGCAAGGACGAGGTCAAGGCCAAGGTCGACAAGCTCTACGAAGAGGCGGAGCAGGCCACCGAGAAGTACAACGGGGCCAAGGAGAAGCAGGAGAAGCTCCAGAAGGAGATCTCCACCATCCAGGACAACGTCGCCCGCGGCCAGGAGGAGCTCAACGAGCTGCGCGACAGCCTGGGCCTCGCGGCCGCGTCGCAGTACCGCACCGGCTCCATCGACCCCTCGGTCCAGCTCTTCCTCTCCTCGAACCCGGACGACTACCTCGACAAGGCCTCCACGCTCGACCAGTTGAGCAGCCAGCAGGTCGAGGCGCTGAAGAAGGTCCAGGAGAAGCAGCGCGAACTCGCCCAGGAGCGCGCCGAGGCCTCCGAGAAGCTCAAGGACCTCGCCTCCACCCGCACCGAACTGGGCAAGAAGAAGAAGGAAGTCCAGGGCAAGCTCGGCTCCGCGCAGAAGCTGCTCAACAGCCTCACCGCCGCCGAGAAGCAGGCGCTCGCCGCCCAGCAGGACCGCGCCAGCCGGGACAGTGAGCGCGACGCCATCTCCGGCAACGTCCCGCCCGGCTCGGGCCGGGCCGCCGCGGCCTACGCCTTCGCCCAGAGCCAGCTCGGCAAGCCCTACGTCTACGGCGCCACCGGCACCAGCTCCTACGACTGCTCCGGCCTCACCTCCCGGGCCTACGCGGCGGCCGGCATGCAGATCCCGCGCACCTCCGAGGCGCAGTCCCAGATCGGCACCAGGATCTCCTCGGTCAGCCAGCTCAAGGTCGGCGACCTGGTCTTCTTCTTCAACGACCTGCACCACGTCGGCCTCTACGCCGGCAACGGGCAGATCATCCACGCCCCGCGCACCGGCACGGTCGTCCGCTACGAGTCGATGGACACCATCGGCGGCCCGTTCATGTTCGGTGTCCGCGTCTGACGAACGGCTCCCCGGAGGACGCCGTGTCCGCCATTCGAGGGAATCAGCACAGTCTTGAGTAAGCCCACGCCCCGCCGGTGACCTGCGTCAGCGGCGGGGCGCGGTGCCGCACACCCCCGGATGGTCGTTGGCTGCCCCCGGTCGCGGGGCTACTGTCTGCCGCGTTTCCAAGTCCGTCAGCGGAAGGAGCGCGGCTTCCCGTGGGGTCCCATCGCCGACTTGCACCGTCCGGGTTCGACCGGGGCGCCGGTGCCGCGGTCGGTTTCCTGTCCGTCGCGGCCACCGCCCTGTGCGCGGTACCGGCCGCGTCCGCGCCGCACGACGACACCCGGGCCGAGGTGGACCGCCTCTACGAGCAGGCCGAGAAGGCCACCGAGGCCTACAACGAGGCCGACGAGCGCGCCGACGAACTGCGTGAGGAGGCCGGTACCGCCCGGGACCGGATCGCCCGTCAGCAGCAGCGCATCAACTCCATGCGGGAGTCGCTCGGTTCGCTCGCCGGCGCCCAGTACCGCTCGGGCGGCCTCGACCCGGCCCTCGCCCTGCTGTTCTCCGACGACCCGGAGGACTACCTCGACAGGGCCGCCCGGCTCGACCGTGTCACCGCCCACCAGGCCGGTGAGCTGAAGGACCTCCAGGACGCCATGCGCGCACTCGCCCAGGACCGCGAGGAGGCCGCCGAAAAGCTCCGCGAACTGGAGAAGAGCCGCAAGACGGTCGCCGTCCACAAGAAGTCCGTCGAGCGGAAGCTCGCCACGGCCCGGCGGCTGCTCAACTCCCTGCCGGAGAGTGAACGCGCCGCCTACGACCGGGCCTCCCGCTCCGGCCGCGGCGACCTGCCCTACCTCGGGAACGCCACCCCCGCCTCGGGCCGCGGAGCAGCCGCCGTCGCCGCCGCTCGCAGCGTGGTCGGCCGGCCCTACGTCTGGGGCGCCAACGGCCCCTCCGGCTTCGACTGTTCGGGCCTGACGCAGTGGTCGTACGCGCAGGCCGGGGTCTCCCTGCCGCGCACCTCGCAGGCCCAGCGGTACGCCGGCCGGCAGGTCCCGCTCTCCGAGGCGCGCCCCGGTGACCTGGTCGCCTACCGGGACGACGCCAGCCATATCGGGATGTACATGGGCAACGGCCAGGTCATCCACGCGCCCTACCCCGGTGCACCCGTGCGCTACGACCCGGTCGGGATGATGCCCGTCTCGTCGGTCACCAGGGTCTGACCGGCGCGGCCCGGCGCCCGTACGATCAGGAACGTGGCTGGTCGAAGGTCGGGGTCCGCGGTGGTGGCGCTCGTCGTGCTGCTCGTCGGCCTGGTCGGGTGCGGCGGCCGGTCCGCCGCCGACAGCGCCACGGCCGACGTCCAGCGGCTCCTGGACCGGCGGGCCGCAGCCGTCCTGGACCGCGACGAGCGGGCCTACGAACGGACGGGCACGGGGGTTGATTTCGCCCGGCTGCGCGCGGTGCCGCTGGCCGCCTGGTCGTACCGGGTGACCGAAGTGCGCCGCACCGGCGCCACGGCCACCGCCGACGCCGAATTGCGCTACCGCGTCGCCGGGTACGACCGGGCGCCGGTGACCGCGGGCCGCACCCTGCGGCTGAGCCGGGACGCGGACGGGCAGTGGTCCGTCGAGGCCGACCGGCCCGCGAAGAAGTCCGCGCAGCAACTGTGGGACCAGGGAGCGGTGCGGGCCGTCCGGGGCGCCCGCAGCCTCGTCCTCGGCGTCGGGCAGTCCGGCCGGTCGCTGCGCGACTTCGCGGACCTGGCCGACCGTGCGGTGCCCGCCGTGTCGGAGGCGTGGGGCACGGACTGGTCCCGGCACGTGGTCCTGCTCGTGCCGAAGTCCCTGGAGGGGATGGCGGGCCTGCTGGGCTCGCCCGCGTCCTCCTATCGGGGGATCGCGGCCGTCACCACCGGAGAGACGGGCGCGCCGGCCCGGGCGCCCGCGGACCGGATCATCGTCAACCCGGACGCGTTCGCGCTCCTCGGCGGCCTCGGCGAGCAGGTCGTCGTCACCCACGAGACCACCCATGTCGCCACCCGCGCCCACACCAGTGCCGCCACCCCCCTCTGGCTGTCCGAGGGGTACGCCGACTGGGCCGGCTACCGCGCCACCGGCCGTGTCCCCTCCGAGGCCGCGCCGGAACTGTCCCGGGCAGTGAGCCAGGGTCAGCTCCCGCAGGCGCTGCCGGAGGACAAGGACTTCGGCTTCACCGGAGACGCGAGCCGCCTGGCCCGGGCCTACGAGAGCGGCTGGACGGCGTGCCGGCTGATCGCCGACCGCTGGGGCGAGTCCCGGCTGGGCGAGTTCTACCGGGCCGTCGGGGACCACCGGAAGCGGTCCGGGGCGGTGGCGGAGGCGATGCGTGAGGTGCTGGGGACGACGCTGGAGGCCTTCACGGAGCAGTGGCAGGAGTATCTGCGGGCTCAGCTCGGCTGATCGAGCAGCGGTCGGGCCGGACGGGCCCGCGGCCTGAGTCCGGCTGATCGCGCCGATGGCTCGGAACCGGCGGCACACCGGGCTCGGCGGTCCGGCCGTGGCCGGAGCCGGGCGGGTGCGCGGCCCGCCGAGAGGGGCCCCGAGCTCTCGGCCTCCGCCGAGCAGGGACCCATAGCCCATCCGCCTCGCGCTCAGTCCGGCTGATCGAGCAGCGCGACGGTCTCCCGCAGCCAGGCCCGCTCCGCCTCGCCCGTCGCCCGGGCGACCCGGAGCATGCCCTGGCGGAACAGGTCGTCCTCCTCCTCGGCACGGACCGGCTTGCCGGAGTCGTAGAAGAAGCTCGCCGGGGTCTCCAGGAAGTCCAGCCGGCGGCGCAGCACCGTGGCCTGCTCGTGCCGGTCGGGCAGGTGGCGCAGGAACGCCAGGACCGTGTTGAAGCGGACGTGGTCGGTGATCTCGGTCTGCTTCGGCCGGCGCAGCCGCTCCAGCAGTTCCTCACGGCCCCGGTCGGTGAGGGCGAGGATCCGGCGAGGGGCCGCGCTCGCGCCCGGCTCGGTGTGCTGGTCGAGCAGGCCCGCCCCGACCAGGCGCGTGATCGCCGGGTAGAGCGCGCCGTCGCTCACCGGCCGGACATGGCCGGTCAGCGCCTTGATGCGCTCCTTGAGCTCATAGCCGTGCAGGGGCTCCTCGGCCAGGAAGCCCAGGATCGACAGCTCCAGCATGGTCCTCCTTGCGGGTGATGTCCGACGCATGCTACCTCTTAACGAGCTACCTCGAATCGAGATGCATCGTTTCGAGGGTTACAAGGTTCAGGAGGGTCATGAGAACCAGGGGGGACAGCCACCGTGAACGCCCATCGCAAGCACCTCCTCCTGCTCGCCGGCCCCGTCTACCTCTCACTGCTCGCCTCCGTCGCCGCGGGGATCATCAACACCGTCTGGGTCGCGCGGCTGGGCGGTCCGGCCGTGGCCGCCGTGGCGGTGGCGACCAACACCGAGAACGTGCTGCTCGGCATCGCCCTGGTCTTCGGCTCGGGCACGACCGTGCTGGTCGCACACGCCCGGGGTGCCCGCGACCCCGTGGCCGTGCGGGCGGCCGTACGCGGCGGATGGGCGCTGTGGGCGCTGGTGACGCCGCTGGTCGTGGCGGGTGGCCTGCTGGGGCGCGAACCGCTGGCCCGGCTGGTGCTGGGCGGGACCGACAGCGCCGCCCTCCCGCTCGCCGTCGCCTACTTCACGCTCTCCCTGCCGGGCATGGCCGTCTTCTTCGCCCAGCAACTCGTCGACGGCCTCCTCAAAGGCACCGGCGACACCCGCACCCCGCTGCGGCTCGCCCTGCTCTCCAACGGCCTGATCCTGGCCCTCGACCCGCTCTTCATCCATCTCTACGGCGTCCGGGGCGCCGCCGCCGCAACGGTGCTGTCCCGGTCCGTGGCGCTTGCGGCGGGCCTCGTCGCGGTACGGCGCAACGCCCTGCTGGGCGAGGCACGCCGGGCGGAGGCGGGCGAGTCCCTGGCCGTCTCCCTGCGCCGGACCCTGTCGACCGGTCTGCCCATGTCCGCCGACTTCACCGTGCGGCAGACCGGCGCCCTGGTCCTGGTCGCGATCGTGGCGCGGCTCGGTGTGGCGGCGGTGGCCGGGTACGCGATCGCCTACAAGGTCATGTACGTGGCGACCATGGCCTTCTACGCCGTCCGCCAGGCCGCCGCCATCCACACCGCGCACTCCCGGGGCGCGGGAGAGGACGAGCGGCGGGCGATCGGCCGGCAGGCCGTGCTCGTCTCGGGCGCCCTCGGCCTCAGCGCGGCCGTACTGCTGGCCGCCGGTGCCCCCTGGCTCATGGCCGCGTTCGGTGCCGGGACCGGGGTCGCGCACGAGGGCGTGCTGTTCCTGCGCTGCGTCGGGCCCTACCTGTTGCTGATGGCCTGTCTCATCGCGCTCGGCGGGGTCTTCGAGGGCAGCGGGGGCGCCTCGGCGCTGCTGCGGGTGACCGTGCTCGGGACCGGGGTCCAGCTGGCCCTCGCGTACGGCCTGACGGGATTCGGGCTGCCGGGGGTGTGTCTCGCGCTGGCGTTCGCGACAGCGGTGCAGTGCGCGCTGGCGGGCGTGCTGTTCCGGCGGGCCCCGGCTCAGGAGGAGACGGGGGTCTCCCCGGCGCGGGCGGCCGGCTGAGACGGCAGGGGAGCGGGGACCGTGCGCGGCACCGTCGCCTGCCACAGGGCGCGGGCCGCGAGGAGGGTGGCGGCTACCAGGAGGCCGTTGCGCAGGAGCAGCAGGGTGAGGCCGAGGCCGTCGCTGGCCACCACGTTGGCGAAGTAGAGCGGGAACTCCAGTACCGTCACGAAGCACGCCACCAGGACGAGGCCGACCGGCAGCCGCATCCGGGTCCCGGGGAAGCAGAGGCACACCGCGGCCAGCCCGACCAGCCACACCATGTACTGCGGGCTGATCACCCGGCTGGTGGTCGTGAACATCAGCACCGCCACGAAGGCCGCGTCGGCGAGCGTGTGCTCCTCGAAGCGCCGGGCCAGCAGCCGCCACAGCACCAGCCAGCCGAGGGCCGCACCCGTCAGGAACAGCGCGCCCGTGCTCACCTCGCTCACGTACGGCCCGAGGAACTCGATCGAGCCGTAGTTCAGCCGCACCTCGCCCTGCCAGCCGAAGTGCCGGGCGACATGGAAGACGAGCGCGCCGAGCGACTCCACCTCGGTGCCCCGGTCGCGCTGGAAGGTGAGGAAGGCGAACCCGCCGGGCATGGCGAGGGCGAAGACGCCCGTCACCGCGAGGCCGGTGACCAGGGCCGACACCCAGGCGCTCCGCCGGCGGGCGGCCAGCAGGAGCATCGCAGGCCAGACCTTCAGCAGCGCGCCGAAGGCCGCCAGCGCCCCCAGGGTCCTCGGGTGCCGGGCGCCCGCGAGCAGGGCGGCCACCGCCACGGCCGTGACCATCACGTCGTAGCGCGCGTACACCGTCGGCCCCAGCAGCGGGACGCCCACCACCCAGACCCAGGCGCCGCGCAGGGTCCTGCCGGGCCGCCGCCCGGCGTACGCCAGCAGGGCCAGGACGGCCAGGTCGGTGACGCAGACCAGGACGAAGAACGCGGTCGCGTAGTGCAGGAAGGGGAGCAGCGCGGGGGAGAGGATCGCCAGGGCGGCCGCGGGCGGGTACTGCCAGGTGACGTCGTTCTGAGGGAACGTTCCGGTGCGCAGGACGTCGTACCAGCCCTGGTAGATGACGTGCACGTCGCTCGTCACGTCCGGGCCCGGGAAGACGTACACCTTCGTCACGAACAGCAGCAGCGCCAGCCTCGTGAGACACCAGATCACCGGCAGCCATGCCAGGGACCGCCTCGTGCCCGTCGTCTTCACCTGATCCCTGCCCGTCCGCGTGCTCTGTCGATGGGGTCATGATGTCCCGGAGAGCTGTGAGCGTGCCATAGGAGCCGCCCCGCACGGCTGTGAGGGTCGGGTTCGGTAGGGTCGGCGGCGTGCGCAAGACCCTGATCGTGACCAACGACTTCCCGCCCCGCCCCGGCGGCATCCAGGCGTTTCTGCACAACATGGCGCTGCGGCTGGACCCGCGGCAGCTGGTCGTCTACGCGTCGACGTGGAAGCGGAGCCAGGAGGGTGTCGAGGCGACCGCGGCCTTCGACGCCGAACAGCCCTTCACCGTCGTACGGGACCGTACGACCATGCTGCTGCCGACGCCCGCCGTCACCCGGCGCGCCGTCGGGCTGCTGAGGGAGCACGACTGCGCGTCGGTGTGGTTCGGGGCGGCGGCGCCGCTCGGTCTGATGGCACCGGCGCTGCGCGACGCGGGCGCCGAGCGGCTGGTGGCCACCACGCACGGGCACGAGGCCGGCTGGGCCCAGCTGCCCGCCGCCCGGCAGCTGCTGCGCCGGATCGGGGACTCCACGGACACGATCACCTACCTCGGCGAGTACACGCGCTCGCGGATCGCCGGCGCACTGAGCCCCCAGGCGGCCGCGCGGATGGCGCAGCTGCCGCCCGGCGTCGACGAGAAGACCTTCCACCCGGACTCGGGCGGCGACGAGATCCGGGCGCGGCTCGGGCTGACGGACCGCCCGGTGATCGTGTGCGTGTCCCGGCTGGTGCGGCGCAAGGGCCAGGACACGCTGATCCGGGCCATGCCCCGGATCCTGGCCGCCGAGCCCGACGCCGTACTGCTGATCGTCGGGGGCGGCCCGTACGAGGGTGACCTGCGCAAGCTGGCCCAGGAGACCGGAGTCGCCGCCTCCGTACGTTTCACCGGAGCCGTCCCCTGGTCCGAGCTGCCCGCCCACTACGGCGCCGGGGACGTCTTCGCGATGCCCTGCCGGACCCGGCGCGGCGGCCTCGACGTCGAAGGCCTCGGCATCGTCTACCTGGAGGCCTCGGCGACCGGCCTGCCCGTCGTCGCCGGCGACTCCGGCGGCGCGCCGGACGCGGTCCTCGACGGCGAGACGGGGTGGGTCGTCCGGGGCGGCTCGGCGGAGGAGACCGCCGAGCGGGTCGTCACGCTCCTCGGTGACGCCGAGCTGCGCCGGAGGATGGGGGAGCGGGGCCGGGAGTGGGTCGAGGAGAAGTGGCGCTGGGACCTGCTGGCGGAGAAGCTCAAAGCTTTGCTCTGAGCATGGCTCCCGGACCCTAGGCGGAACGTAAAAATCCGCACATGCTGCGCGCATGGCAGCAAAACTGATTAGTCATCAACTGACGAGACGTCAAATCTTGGGCATGATAGCCCTCCAGACGGCCGCCGCGTCCGGCCTCACCCGCATCGGTCTGCAGTCCGCGTCGGCCGTCGAGCCGGCTGCCGTGGACAACGCGCCCGCCATCGTCGTCGGTTCCGGCTACGGCGGCGCCGTGGCCGCCCTCCGCCTCGGTCAGGCCGGCATCCGCACCCTCGTCCTGGAGATGGGCGGGCTCTGGAACACCCCAGGCCCCGACGGCAAGATCTTCTGCTCCACCAGCACCCCGGACCGGCGCTCCATGTGGTTCCGCACCCGCACGGAGGCCCCGCTGGCCACCTTCCTGTGGCTGGACCTGGTCAACAGGGACATCAGCGCCTACCCGGGCGTCCTGGACCGCGTGCACTACGACCACATGTCCGTGTACGTCGGCCGGGGCGTCGGCGGCGGTTCCCTGGTCAACGGCGGCATGGCGGTGACCCCGCTCCGGTCCTACTTCGCCGAGCAGTTCCCGACCGTGGACACCGCGGAGATGTACGACACGTACTTCCCGCGCGCCCGCTCCATGCTCGGCGTCAACACCATCGACCCGGCCTGGTTCGAGTCCACCGAGTGGTACCGCTTCACCCGGATCTCCCGCAATCACGCGGACAACGCCGGGCTGAAGACCACCTTCGTGCCCAACGTCTACGACTTCGGCCACATGGAGCGCGAGGCGGCCGGCACGGCGACCAGATCCGCGCTCGGCGGCGAGGTCATCTACGGCAACAACCACGGCAAGCGCAGCCTCGACAAGACCTACCTGGCCTCAGCGCTCGGCACCGGGAACGTCACCCTCCACACCATGGAGCGGGTGACGTCGATCAGCGGGGCCGCCGACGGGACGTACGTCCTGAGCGCCGACCGGATCGACGACACCGGCGCCGTCGTCGAGACCAAGGAGTACGCCTGCACGTACCTGTTCCTCGGCGGCGGCAGCATCGGCACGACGGAACTCCTGGTCCGCGCCCGGGAGTCGGGCACCCTGCCCGCCCTGGACGCGAGCGTCGGCACCGGCTGGGGCACCAACGGCAACGTGATGCTCGGCCGGGCCAACCACCTGTGGGACACGGTGGGCGCGAACCAGTCGACCATGCCGGTCATGGGCATCGACGACTGGGCCAACACCGCCAACCCCGTCTTCGCCGAGATCGCGCCCCTGCCGATGGGGCTCGAACACTGGGTCAGCCTCTACCTGGCGATCACCAAGAACCCGCAGCGGGCGTCCTTCACGTACGACTCGGCGAGCGGCGCCGTGCGGCTCGGGTGGAGCGCCGCGCAGAGTGCCGTGTCGGTGGGCATGGCGAAGAAACTGTTCGACCGGATCAACAGGGCGAACGCCACGATCTACCGGTACGACCTGTTCGGCTCGGGCAACAAGGTCTTCGCGGACGACTTCACGTACCACCCGCTGGGCGGTTGTGTGCTCGGTAAGGCGACCGACGACTACGGCCGGGTGAAGGGGTATCCACACCTGTACGTCACCGACGGCTCGCTCGTGCCCGGGTCGATCGGCGTCAACCCCTTCGTGACCATCACGGCCCTCGCCGAACGCACGATGGCGCGGGTCCTGGCCGAGGACACCGCGCCCTGACCGCGCCTCACATGTACTGGAAGTACCGGTCCAGCCAGACAGGAGGAAGATCATCCTCCTCTTCCTCTTCCTCCTCCCCGTCCGCGGACGGGGCCGCCAGCGTGGCCAGGATCGCTTCGTCGGCCTCGTTGTCCCCGAGGGCAGTTGGTCCGTCGTACGGCTCCATGAGCAATTCGATGGGAACGTAGATGCAGCCGAGCTCCGTACACAGCTCGTCGAGCCAGATGAGGAACTCGTCGTCAATGCCATCTTCACAGCCGGGCATGCCCAGTCCAAGGCCCGTTCCGGCAGTGACGAAGGGACCGAAGTTGCTCATCGCCACCCGCAGGGGCAGGCCCGTCCCCGTGGCATCGGCCGGGGCCGAAACGACACCGAGGAAGCTCGAGTCCTGCCCCATGCCGGCCGACACGGACGGCCCGAACCGCCTCTCCAGGGCGTCGGCGAACCGGCGAAAGCGCTGCCGGGCGGCCGGAACGTCGTAGTCCCGGGGCATCTCCCGGTGGGCGGGGTCGGGGTCGTCCAGCTCGCGCAGGAGTTCCCGGAGGCGGTCGAGGGAAAGCATGGTGGTGTCCTTTGCGGTGTTCGGCGAAGCGCCGGCGCCGCCGGGCCGGGAACCGGCCCGGCGGCACTCGCTGGTCATTCTCTGGTCAGGCGGTCGGGCAGTCCCTCGACGCAGACGGGTACGCGGTGATCACGCGGTACATCTTGCTCTTGTACCGCGTGACGATGCACAGGAACTTCTCGCCGCCGTCACCGATCGCTTCGTCGTACTCGACGGGGAAGACCTTGTTGCCCCGGTTGATGATCGGATCGGTGCCACGCTTCTTCCAGGCGTCGTCGATCAGCCCCAGGAGCTTGGCCTGGTCCTTCTGCTTGAAGACGCCGTGCAACGGCTTGTCGGGGTTCGGCTTGGTGTGCTGCATCACATGGTCGATGCGGTGCTGACCGCCGCCCGCCGGCCGCATCCAGATCAGACCGCTGGGCGACTGGAACATTTCCCTGCCCACAACCCTGAAGCCCACAGGACAACTGACCTCGGCCGCCGCCCGCGTGACCGACATCGTGCGCGCCATCGACCGCGCGCACAGCGCGAACGCCGGGTTCTTGCCGAAGAGCTTGCGGAAGAAGTCGTCCGCCTTGGTGCCCCACTTGCCGAACTTGACGCCCGCGGCGCCCCATCCGGCGAACGGTACGGCACCGGCGCACGACAGGCCCGCGTCGATCTTGTTGTCCTCGCCGAAGTACCAGGCGCAGTTGATGCCGTCCGCGGCCTCACCGAAGCCGGGGACCAGACCGAGGATGTCGAGGGTGAAGTGGCCGCCCTCGGACAGCAACTGCCCCCAGTCGATCTCGTTCAGCTTGGCCATCTGCTCCGCGAACTCCTCGTCCTCCGCCAGCAGGCCGCGTTCCTCGGCCTCGGCGGCGAGGTCCGCGAAGTGCTTGCGGATCTCCTCCTGGAGCTTGCGGAACGCCACGTCGCCCGCCGCGTCCGCCGCCTTGCTCGCGGCGGCCGCGTCCTTGCCCGCCTCGATCGAGGAGGCGTACGCAGCGTCCGCCGCGGCCCAGGCGTCACTCGCGGAGACCTGCGCCGCGGCGGCGGAGGCGGTGGCACGCTCGGCCGAGAGGTCGGCCGAGCGCGCGGCCTGCTTCGCGTCGGCTTCGGCGGCCCGGGCCTTCTTGGCCGAGGCAGCGGCCTCGGCCGCGGACTTCTCCGCCGCGTCGGCGTGCGCGTCCGCCTCCTTGGCGTGCTCGCCCGCCTGCCTCGCCGACTCCCGCGCGGCGTTGGCGTGCTTCGTCGCCTCTTCGGCCGCTTGGATGGCCTCGGCCGCCACCTTGGCGGCCAGAGCGGCGTCCTGCTGTGCCGTCGCCGCGATCTTCGCCGCCCCGGCGATCAGACCCTGAACCCGGGAGACATGGGTCGTGGTGAGCTGGTCCTGGCGTGCCGCGCGGTACTGCTCGACCTCGATGAACTGGTGCAGCACCTGCGGTGGTCCGGCCAGCGCCACGTCGGCCGCGGCCTTGAGCTCCGGTCCGCCCGTGCTGCGCAACTGGACGGCGCGGACCCGCTCGTCGCTCGTCCGGGCCGTGAAGTACCCGGTGTGGACGAATGCCCGCGCCTTGTCGGCGGAGCCGGAGTCCAGTGCCTCCTGACCGGCCTTCTTCACCGCGGACCCGGCGTTCTGCATCAGCTGGGTGACCTTGATGCGGTAGTCATGACGGGCCGCTTCGTGCTGACCGGTCGCGATGAAGGCGCTGATCTGTGCCGCGTCGCCGTTCAACGCGGTCTTGGCCGCCGTACGGACCGGCTCGTACTCCGACTGCCACGCCAGGTTGACCGTACGCGCGTACTCGTCGCGCTGGGCGGCCTCCTTCAGACCGGAGCGGATGTACTCCACGACCAGTGCGTCCGAACCCGCCAGGGCGGCCTCGGCCGTGGTGGCGCTCCACGGGCCGCGGGTCTTGGCGACATGCAGCGCGATCTTGCGAGCCTTGCCGGCGGCGGTCGGCACATCGACGTCCGGCGCGTTCACCTCGGCGGCCAGACGCACCGCCTCCTCGTCGGCCGCACGGCTCTCCGTCGCGGCCTTCTGCTCACGCGCCTTGCGCTCGTCGTTCGAGGTCTTCAGCGCCTTGGCCTTCTCGACCTCGGTGTACCGGCGGTCGGCGAGTTCCTCGGTCTCCACCTCGCGCGCCAGGTCGAAGGTGTTCTTGGCCTTGACCACGGCCGTGGTCGCGGCGTCGGCGGCCTTCTTGGCCTCGGCGGCGTGTTTCTTGGACTCGGTGGCCGCCGTGGCCGCGTCGCCGGCGTTCTTGGCAGCCTCGTCGGCGGCCTTGCCGGCGTTGCGGGCGTGGGTGGCTGCCGAGTTGGCGGCGTCCCGGGCCTCCCGGGCGGCCTGGGCGGCCTTCCCCGCCAGTGTCACGGCCCGGTTCGCGGCGCGGGTGGCCTCGGCCGCCTGCCGCCGGGCATCGGCGGCCGCGTCCCGGGCCCGCTGGGCCTGGGCGGCGGAGACGTTGGCGTGACCGCTCGCCTCCTGAGCCGCGGTCGCGGCGTTGTCGGCGTTGGTGCCCGCGCCGGCGGCGGCCTTCGCGGCCTTGCCGGCCTCGTCGGCCGCGGTCGCCGCGTGGTCGGCCGCCTCGGCGGCGGTCTCCGCGCCTTCGGCCGCGGCGTATGCGCCCTTGGCGGCCTTGCGCGCGGCTTCGGCCTTCCCCGCGTTCGTGGCCGCGTCGGCGGCGGCGCTGCGGGCGCGGGATGCGGCCTGGGCGGCGGCAGCGGCGGCGGATGCCGCCTGGGACGCGGCGTTGGCCGCGATCCGTGCCGAGGTGTTGGCGGCGCGGGCGGCGCTGATTGCCTCCTGGGCCGCCTTGGCGGCCCCGCGGGCGGCGTCGGCTGCCCGGCCGGCGGCGTTGGACGCCTTGGTCGCGTCGTTCTTGGCGGCCGCGGTCTCGGCAGCGGCCTTCTGCGCGGCTTCCTTGGCCAGCTTGGTCGCCGCGATGGCGCGTGCGGAGGCCTCCTTGGCCGCCTCCGTCTCCTCCCGCGCCTGCCGACCGGCCTCCTTCACCAGGGCGACCAGGTCCTCGACGGTGGCCTGCTCCTGGTCCCGGCCCCGGGCGATGTGCTGGCCCACCTCCAGGAAGTCGGTGACGTCCTCGTGCGTACCGTCCAGCGCGGCCTGGGCCGCCTCCCTGGTGGCGGTTCCGCCCGTGCTGAGGATCTGCACGACCTCCACGCGCTCGTCGTCGCGGCGGGCGTCGTACTGGCCCTCGGTCAGGAAGCGCTGTACGTCCTCGGCGGTGCCGTTCAGGGCGGCCTGGCCGGACTCCTTCACCCCGGGGCCGCCCGCGCTGACAATCTGGGTGGCGCGGACCCGCTGGTCCTGCTCCAGCGGCGCCTGCCAGCCCGACTTCAGGAATGTGTCCAGCTCTCCGGGCGTCCCGGCCAGAGCCTTCTCGGCGGCCTCGCGTACGCCCCGGCCGCCGGCCGAGAAGACCTGCACGGTGGCCACCCGGTCGTCGGACAGTTCGGCGACCGCACGCTCGCTGTCGAGGAACGCGCGGACCTGTGCGTCCGTGCCCAGCAACGCCGCCTCCGCGGCGGCCTTCACGCCGGGTCCGCCCGCCCTCCAGGCTTTGAGGACCTCCCCTCGCGGGGTGGCGGGGATGTGATCCGTACTCGTCTCGTCGCCGGGGTCGACGGTTTCGGTCGTCGCCGCATGGGCCGGGACGCCGAGCAGACCGACAGTGAGGGACAGGAAAAGAGCCAGGCAGAGTGTCCGGGCGGAATGGCGTGCGACGTGTGCGCGGTGGTTTCTCCCGGCCAACCGGAATACGCCGGTCCGGGTTCTGAATCTCTGAGTCAAGGAACAAGCACCCATTTCGTTTTCTGGTCAACCGACGGACCAGTCACCGAATTTCGGCCTCGTTGAGAATACGCCGAGATTTCCAGCGTCCGATTCTATTACCGACGCTGCCAGTTGGTTTTCGGACGCACGCGAGCGAGTTTCTGATGTGACGTCAGACACATAAAGCGGGAGCGAAGATACGGTAAAACGCTGGCAAACTCGACATAAAAGGGTCGAAGATGCGTCGTACAGATCCGAAAAAAACGTGATCAAAGAGTGTGAGTGGTGTGTTACGCCTGTGGGGTGTTTAGGCGGCGATTACTTGCTATCGTGCGATCGCCGCCGGGACCGTGCGGCCGCGAAGGGGGCGTTCAGGCGATTACGCAGGGACGTGCTTCTGGGGGGCGAGGGGGAATCGTGCCGACCGGGCGGAATTCCCGGTGTTTTCGCGCGCATCACCGTATGTCTGCGTTCCTGGATCCTTTCTCGGCATGCCGTTCCGGCATGCCCGCGGTGTCGATCTGCTTCTGCTGGCCGGCCCGTATCCGCATGCTCCCGCACGTCGCTTCCCGGAAGGAATCCCTCGTGATACCCAGAGCCCGAAAAGTCCTGCTCGCCGGCATCATGATCGGTGCTGTCGCCGCCGGAGGCACCGCTCTGGCCACCGCCGCCCCGAAGGCGGCACCCGGCGACGCCGCCGACGCCCAGCCGCCGGTCGCGGTCGAGGACTTCTCCTACCCCGGCGCGGACCGGGTCCTCGCCGAGCAGGGCATCAGCCTCAAGCGGGGCGACGGCCGCATCACCCTGGCCGCCTGCAACGAGGCCGCCGACCAGATCAAGGTCATGACCCGGGTCGGCGGCGGCGAGTTCTGCTTCGCGGCCACGCACACCAGCGGCTACCTCACCCTCGAACTGCCCGACGTCTACGGCATCCAGACCGAGAGCCACCCGGTGCGGGCCGAGCTGACCGCCGAGGGCAAGAGCCAGACCGTCGACGTCAAGAAGAACGAACTCAAGGGCGTCGGCGAAGGCTTGGGCGAGCCATCCACCGTGCTCCTGGAGATCCGCGTCACCGGCTGACGCGCGTGATGGGACCACACCTGCCCGCTCCACGGCGGCCACGCACGGCCACCGTCCCCACTCGAAGCCAGAAGGAACCGAACGTGTCTCCCTTCCGCCCACGCGCGGCGCTGCTGAGTACGGTGGTCACGGCCGCCCTGCTGACCGGCGCGTTCTCCGGCGGCCCCGCACAGGCCGTCACCGGCGACCAGAGCGCCGACGGGGCTCACACCTACACCGCCCGGCTCGACATCGGCTCCGGCGAACGAGCCTGCTCCGGCGTGCTCGTGGACCCCCGATGGGTGCTGACGGCCGCGAGTTGCTTCGCGGACAACCCGCAGCAGAGCTTCCAGATCCGCGCGGGCAAGCCCGCGAAGACCACCAACGCCACCATCGGCCGCACCGACCTGACCAGCACCGCCGGCCAGGTCCGCCAGGTCGTGGAACTGGTACCGCGCACCGACCGCGACGTCGTCCTGGCCCGCCTCGCCACGCCGGTCACCGGCGTCACACCGGCATCGGTCGGCACCACCATGCCCACCACGGGCGAGACCCTCACCGTCCCGGGGTTCGGTCGCACCAAGACCGAATGGTCCCCGCTGAAGCTACACGTCGGCGACTTCACGGCCGGCACGATGGCGACCGAGACCCTGGACCTGGCCGGCAAGGACGGCGTCGCCGTCTGTGCCGGTGACACCGGTGGCCCGGCACTGCGCGCGCGAACCGGCGGAGCCGGCGGGTACGAGGTCGTGGCCATCGCCACCAGGTCCTGGCAGGGCGGCTGCTTCGGCCAGGACCCGGACGAGACCCGAACCGGCGCGGTCGGTGCCCGCGTGGACAACCTGCGCTCCTGGCTGGACACGACCATGCAGGCGGCTCCGGTCACCGACTTCAACTGCGACGGCGTCCGCGACACCGCCGTCGCCGACCCCGACGCGGCCGTCGGCGGTGACGCCGGCGCGGGTCTGGTCCGGGTCGTGTACGGCGGTGGCAAGGGCACCGGCGAGCTCACCCAGGACCTCGCCGCGGTGCCCGGCGGTGCCGAGGCGAAGGACCGGTTCGGTGCCTCGCTCGCCACGTTCGACCACAATCTCGACGGCTGCACCGACCTCGTGGTGGGCGCTCCGGCCGAGGACCTGGGCACCGCCAACGACGCCGGCATGGTCAGCCTCCTCTACGGCGCCCCGGCCGGGCTGACCACCGGCAAGGCGTCCGCCGCCCTGGAGCAGGGTGCGGGCACCGGTGCCCTCGCCTCGATGGCGTCCGAGTCCGGCGACCAGTTCGGCGCCGCCCTCGCCGCCGGCACCACGCTCACCGGTGATCCGTACCTGGCCGTCGGCGCTCCCGGCGAGGACGCCGCCGGGAGCCTCACCGACGCGGGCGGGGTCCTCTACCTGCGCGGCACCGGCACCTCCAACGTCCTGATCCACCAGGACAAGTCGGGCGTGCCGGGCGCGATGGAGGCGGGTGACAAGTTCGGCTCCACCATCGCCGGTTCGCCACAGCACCTCGCGGTGGGTGCCCCGGGCGAGGCCATCGGCTCGCTCGTCGTCGCCGGCGGGGTCTCCCTCTTCAGCCACACCCTCAAGGCCGACAAGCTGCCGACCGGCATGACCGGCATCGACCAGGACCTCGACACCGTCGAGGGCGGCGCGGAAGCCGACGACCGGTTCGGCGCGTCCCTGGCCCTTGTGCAGTACCGGGCCA
Source organism: Streptomyces sp. CA-179760 (assembly GCF_050937045.1). Classification (NCBI taxonomy): domain Bacteria; kingdom Bacillati; phylum Actinomycetota; class Actinomycetes; order Kitasatosporales; family Streptomycetaceae; genus Streptomyces; species Streptomyces sp. CA-179760. Next base: position 2,630,630 of record NZ_JBNJLZ010000001.1, on the reverse strand, counting down.
ATGCCGCCGCGAACGGTACCGAGTCGATCCTGGCCATCGGCTCGCCGGGCGAGGACGGCGCCCAGGCCGCCAACGCGGGCCGCGTCGACACCTTCCGTGTCACAGCCTCCGGATTCACCCAGATCTCCGGCATCTACCAGGGAACCACCGGCGTCCCGGGCGCCATCGAGGCCGGTGACGCCTTCGGCCAGTCCCTGTCGGCCGTGAACACCGCCCCGGGCGCGGTCAGCACCGGGCAGAACAACCTGCTCGCGGTGGGGGTGCCCGGCGAGGACAGCACCGGCGCCACCGACGGCGGTACCGTCTACACCTTCAGCCTGACCAACGGCGCCTTCATCAACACGGTGTACCCGGGCAAGTTCGGCATCCCGGGTGCCCTGGGCAACGCGCAGAAGGTGGGCACCGCCCTGCACGCGACCGGTACCGAGCTCTACCTCGGCCTGCCCAACGGACCGGTCTCGTACGGTTCCGCGCACGCCGTGCCGTGGGCCAACGTCCTCAGCGGTGCTACTCAGCCGGTCACGACGTTCCAGCCGGGCACCGATGGCCTGCCCGCGGCCGGTGAGACGTTCGGCTCCGTGATCCGCTGACGCCCCGACGCACTCAGACCCACCTCGGCCGGTTCCGCGACACGCTCGTGCAGCGGAACCGGCCCGCCACCCGACTTCTTCCTGCTTGAAAGCACACGCCCATGCGCCGCTTACTGCTGCCCGCCCTCGCCGCCCTCCTTGTGGCCGGTGCCGCCGCCCTGTCCACCACCGTCTCAACAGCCCCGGCCCCCCACGGCGCCCGCACGACACAGTCCGTGCAGGCCGGCGCCGCCAAGACCACCCACAAGTACGGCACCCACCCCCGCCAGACCCTCGACGCCCATTGGAACGCAAGCAGCTCCGGCCCCAAGCCGGCGCTGGTGCTGATCCACGGCGGCTACTGGTACCACCAGACCGACTGGTCCGCTTCAGCGGAGCGCTTCGCCGCCGAGGGCTTCCAGGTGTTCGCCATCAAGTACCGGCTCAATTTCGAGGCCGCGTGGCCTGCACAGAGGGACGACGTCGCCGACGCTGTTGCCTGGATCCGCTCCCACGCCGCCGAGTTCGACGTCGACCCCGACCGGATGCTGCTCCTCGGCTCCTCGGCAGGGGGCCAGCTCGCCACGGACGCGGCCACCCACGGCGCCAACGGTCTGAGACTCAAGGGCGTGGTCGCCCTCTCGCCCGTCGCCTCTCCCTACCGGGCGTGGAACGACGGCAACACCTCCACCGACGCCAAGAAGCGCAAACTCCGCGACAACTCGACTGTCCTCGCCCGCTGTTACCCCGACTCCGGTGACACATCCACCACGCTCCACCCCTCGTGCTGGGACACCTGGCGCAGCATGGTGTCCAAGAACTGGGTCGACCCGGCCGACGCCCCGATGTACCTGATCCACTCCGAGGACGACTTCGTACCGCCGGTCCACTCCACCGACCTGGAGGCCACGGCCGAGGCCAAGGGGGTGCCCAACGGACGGATCCAGACCCAGATCGTCGCCGGCTCCGCGCACGGCGGCTCCCTGCTGAGCGCACCAGGGGTGTACGACCGCATCGTCACCTGGCTGAAGAGCAAGGCATGAGGGACTGACTCCGCCACGAGCGTCCGGGGCCCGCCCTGCCGTGCCTCTCACTTCGGCACGTCCGGGCGGGACTCGTTCTCGTCCCGCGACGTGGTGGCCGGCTCGGCCGGCGAGACGACACCAGGCAACGCGGACCGTGGCTGAGGCTCCCGGTCAGGTCGTCCCGGTCACTTCGCGTAGATCGCCTCGACCTCGTGCGCGTAGTCCTTCGCCACCACGTTCCGCTTCAGCTTCAGTGAGGGGGTCAGGTGGCCCGACTCCTCCGTGAACTGGGAGGACAGAATGCGGAACTTCCGCACCGATTCCGCCTTCGACACCGCGGCGTTGCCGTCGTCGATCGCCGCCTGGATCGCGGCCAGCAGGTCCGGGTCCTCGCACAGCGACGCCGCGGTGGAACCCGCCGGCTTGCCGTGGTCCGCGCACCAGCGGCCCAGGAACTCCTCGTCGATGGTGACCAGCGCGCCCACGAACGGCCGCCCGTCGCCCACCACCATGCACTCCGCCACCAGCGCGTGCGCCCGGATGCGGTCCTCGATCACGGCCGGGGCGACGTTCTTGCCGCCCGCGGTGACGATGATCTCCTTCTTGCGGCCGGTGATCCTGAGGTAGCCGTCCTCGTCGAGGGTGCCGATGTCACCCGTGTGGAACCAGCCGTCGGCCAGTGCCTCGCCGGTCGCGCCGGGGTTGTTCCAGTACTCCTTGAACAGGTGCTCGCCGTGCAGCAGCACCTCGCCGTCGTCGGCGATCCGGACCACCGAGCCGGGCAGCGGCTGGCCGACCGTGCCGATCTTCTGCCGGTCCCAGGGGTTGAACGCGGTCGCCGCGCAGGACTCGGTCAGGCCGTAGCCCTCCAGGACCGTGAAGCCGATGCCGCGGAAGAAGTGGCCCAGGCGCTCGCCCAGCGGGGCGCCGCCGGAGATGGCGTACTCGCCCCGGCCGCCGAGGACCGCGCGGAGCTTGCTGTAGACCAGCTTGTCGAACGTCTTGTACTTGACCTTCAGGCCGAAGGACGGACCCGAGGGGGTGTCCAGCGCCTTGCTGTACGCGATCGCGGTGTCGGCGGCCTTGTCGAAGATCTTGCCCTTGCCGTCGGCCTGCGCCTTGGCGCGCGCCGAGTTGTAGACCTTCTCGAAGACGCGCGGCACGCCCAGGATCAGGGTCGGGCGGAACGCGGCCAGCTCGTCGGTGAGCTGCGAAATGTCCGGGACCATGCCCAGCTTGATCGGCGCCATCATCGGCGCGATCTGCACCAGACGCCCGAAGACGTGCGCGAGCGGCAGGAAGAGGAGTACCGAGCACTCGCCCGTGCGGAACAGCGGACGCAGCCGCTCCACGATGTTGCCGCACTCGGCGAAGAAGCTGCGGTGGGTGAGCACGCAGCCCTTGGGGCGGCCGGTGGTGCCCGAGGTGTAGACGATGGTCGCCGGGTCGTCGGCCTTGGCGATCGAGCCGCGCTCCTCGACCGTCCGGTCGGTGACGTCCTGCCCGAGCCGGCCCAGTTCGTCGAGACCGCCGCCCTCGATCTGCCACACGTGCTTCAGCGCGGGCAGCCCGTCGCGCACCGACTCGACGGCGGCCGTGTGCGCGTCCGACTCCACGATGCACGCGGTGGCGCCCGAGTCACCGAGGATCCACTGCACCTGCTCCGGCGAGCTGGTCTCGTACACCGGCACGGTCACCGCGCCCGCGCTCCAGATCGCGAAGTCCAGCAGCGTCCACTCGTAGCGCGTGCGGGACATCAGAGCGACCCGGTCGCCCGGCTGGACACCGGCGGCGATCAGCCCTTTCGCGGCCGTGTGCACCTCGGCGAGGAAGGCGGTGGCCGTGACGTCCTGCCAGGTACCGCCGATCTTGCGGGCGATGACGGCGACGTCCGGGTGCTGCGCGGCGTTTCTGCGGACGATGTCGGTGAGATTTCCGTCCGCAGGGACCTCGTACAAAGCCGGAAGGCTGAACTCGCGCAAGACTGCTGCTCCTCATAGGGCGCCGGCGCCACGACGTTGTGTGCTGCGACGGTGTGGTCCAAGGCTCGGGCAGGTACTCAGACATTCACTTGTTGAAATGCTGAGCACGACTGGACGGCCCGGACGTTACCCGCCGGTATGGCTTCTGCGACAGGGGGTCCTGTCGAGATGTTCGCTGCGTCACACACTTGGGTATTCCTTCGCGCACAGTAGTCCACGTACTAACTGACTGGCCAGTAACCGCAGGTAGGGCCGCCACTGTTCACAAGGACAGCGCTCGGCCTACCCTTGATCGCCATGGCACCCACACCAGCCCCGAACCACAGGACACGCGTGCACGTGGTGAGCGACGTGCACGGCAACGCCCGTGACCTGGCCAGGGCCGGCGAGGGCGCCGACGCCCTGATCTGCCTGGGCGACCTCGTCCTCTTCCTCGACTACGCCGACCACTCGCGCGGCATCTTCCCCGACCTGTTCGGCGTCCAGAACGCCGACCGCCTCGTGGCGCTGCGCACCGCCCGCCGCTTCGAGGAGGCGCGGGAACTCGGGGCCCGGCTGTGGGCCGGGGTCGGTGCGGAGCGGGCCTCGGTGATCGAGAAGGCGGTCCGCAAGCAGTACGCCGAGATGTTCGCCGCGTTCCCCACTCCTACGTACGCGACCTACGGCAACGTCGACATGCCGCCGCTGTGGCCGGAGTACGCCGGGCCCGGCACGACCGTCCTCGACGGAGAGCGCGTCGAGATCGGCGGCCGGGTCTTCGGCTTCGTGGGCGGCGGCCTGCGCACGCCGATGCGGACGCCGTACGAGATCAGCGACGAGGAGTACGCGGCGAAGATCGAGGCCGTCGGCGAGGTCGACGTGCTCTGCACACACATCCCGCCCGAGGTTCCCGAGCTGGTCTACGACACCGTCGCCCGCCGCTTCGAGCGGGGCAGCCGCGCCCTGCTGGACGCCATCCACCGCACCCGGCCCCGGTACGCCCTGTTCGGGCACGTGCACCAGCCGCTCACCCGGCGGATGCGGATCGGGGCCACCGAGTGCGTGAACGTGGGGCACTTCGCGGCGACGGGGACGCCCTGGGCGCTGGAATGGTGAGGACGTCCCAGGTCGGGTGAGATCGGCGAGCCCCGTGCGCGGTAGCCTTCACGCTGCACACACGTGCGCACGACGACGTCTTACCGGCCCGTATCTGGAGGAGCCACGGCGATGGCGGAACACACCAGCTCGAGCATCACCATCGAGGCAGCCCCGGCCGACGTCATGGCGGTCATCTCCGACTTCGCCCGCTACCCGGACTGGACCGGCGAGGTGAAGGAGGCGGAGGTCCTCAAGACCGACGAACAGGGCCGCGCCGAGCAGGTCCGCCTCGTCATGGACGCGGGGGCGATCAAGGACGACCAGGTGCTCGGGTACACCTGGACCGGCGAGAACGAGGTGTCCTGGACGCTGGTGAAGTCCCAGATGCTGCGGTCTCTGGACGGCTCGTACATCCTCAAGCCGGCGGGGGCGGGAAGCACGGAGGTCACGTACGTGCTGACCGTGGACGTCAAGATCCCGATGCTGGGGATGATCAAGCGGAAGGCCGAGAAGGTCATCATCGACCGGGCGTTGGCGGGGCTGAAGAAGCGCGTCGAATCCGGGAAGTAGCCGCCCCGGCCGCAGGCAGTCCCTCCGAGGGCGACTCGGTTACCGTTCATTCCCATGCGCACCATCCTGATCACCGGCCCCGGCGGCAGCGGTCGTACCACCCTCTCGGCCGCGACCGCCCTGGCCGCGGCGGCGAAGGGCACCAACACCCTCGTCCTCAGCGCCGACCGCACGGACACCCTCGGTGCCGCCCTCGGTGTCCCGACCGGCCCGACCCCGGTCGAAGCCGCACCGCGTCTCACCGCCTGGCGGCCCGACCCCGCCCAGGACTTCCGCAGGGACCTCACCGCGCTTCAGGACCGTGCCTCCTCCGCCCTGGACCTCCTCGGCGCCTCCCGGCTGGATCCCGAGGAACTCACGCCGCTGCCGGGTGCCGGGGAACTCGCCCTGCTGCGCGCCCTGCGCGACGCCGCGCTGGCGGAGTCGTACGACCTCCTCGTCGTCGACCTGCCGCCGACCCCGCAGGCCCTCGCCCTGCTGGCTCTGCCCGAGGAGCTGCGCCGCTATCTGCGCCGGCTGCTGCCGCCCGAACGGCAGGCCGCCCGCGCCCTGCGCCCCGTGCTGGGACGGCTCGCGGGCGTTCCCATGCCCGCCGACTGGCTGTACGAGACGGCAGGCCGCTGGGACCTGGAGCTGGCGGCCGCGGAGGCGGTCGTCGCCGACCGTGACACCGTCGTACGGCTGGTCGCCGAGCCGGGCCCGGCCGGTGCCGACGCCGTCCGCGGCGCCGGTCTCGGTCTCGCCCTGCGCGGTCTGCGCACCGACGTCGTGGTCGCCAACCGCGTCCTGCCCGAGGCGTCCCCGGACACCTGGCTCGCCGGGCCGGTCGCCCAGCAGCGCAAGACACTGGAGGAGTGGCGGGAGGCGTACGACGTGCGCACCGTCGCCCACCTCGGACGCGACCCGCTCGGCGCCGACGACCTCACCGCCCTCGCGGCGCCCGGCGCCGAGCACACCGGCTCCCCGGTCGAATGGCCCGTGACCGACCGGCTCGGCGAGGACGGTGTGCTCGTCTGGCACATCCCGCTGCCCGGCGCCATACGCGAGGAACTGGACCTCGTCCGGCGCGGCGACGAACTGGTCGTCACCGCGGGGCGGTTCCGCCGTATCGTCCCGCTGCCCTCCGCGCTGCGCCGCTGCACCGTCGACGGGGCCGGCCTGCGCGACGGCGAGCTGTGCGTCCGTTTCGCGCCCGACCCGAAACTGTGGCCGCGGGCCCGGTGAGCGCGGTACGTCCGTTCGGGTAACGTCGTAGGGACGAACCGTAGTCAGGAGTCCGTCATGAGCGAAGAGCTCCCCCCGTCCGACGCCGCCCGCGAAGAGGCCGTGGACGAGGTACGGGCGACCGACGCCGACGCCTGGGCGACCGCGTGCGCCGAGGACCTCGAGGCGGAGAAGGCCCGCCGCCGCGCCGAGTACGGCCCGCCCCCGGGCTCCGCGGCCGAGGAACTGAAGAAGCTCGTCGACGCCGTCGCGGACAAGCTGTCCGGCCTCGAGTCCCCGCTGTTCGGCGCGGTCGCGGGGCCCGCGGCCCAGCAGGTCGTCAAGCAGGTCGTCCAGCAGGCCAAGGACGCCGTGGAACCCGTCATCGAGCGCAACCCGGACGTCTTCGACCACCTGGCGGCGGCCGGGAACGAACTGCTCGCCGCCTACCGCTCCGCCGTGCAGGCCCAGGAGCGGCGCTGGACCGGCCGCGGCGACGAGGCCGATCCTCGTGACCTGGACGAACGCCGCGACCGGGGCGACGACGACGGCCCCGGCGAGCGCATCGACCTGGACTGAGTCCCCGGCCGAGCCCCCGTCCACTCGGGTACCGTTGGCCGTAGCGGGGCTCGACCGAAACTGAGGGATTCATGGGACTCACCATCGGCGTCGACATCGGCGGCACGAAGATCGCGGCCGGCGTGGTCGATGAGGAAGGCAACATCCTCTCGACCCACAAGGTGCCGACCCCGGGCACGGCCGAGGGCATCGTGGACGCCATCGCCTCGGCGGTGGAAGGCGCCCGCGTCGGGCACGACATCGTCGGCGTGGGCATCGGCGCCGCCGGCTATGTGAACCGGCAGCGCTCCGAGGTCTACTTCGCGCCCAACATCCACTGGCGCAACGAGCCGCTCAAGGAGAAGGTCGAGGCCCGCGTGGGCCTTCCGGTGGTCGTCGAGAACGACGCGAACGCCGCGGCGTGGGGCGAGTACAAGTTCGGCGGGGGCAAGGGCCACCGCAACGTCATCTGCATCACCCTGGGCACCGGCCTCGGCGGCGGCATCATCATCGGCAACAAGCTGCGCCGCGGGCACTTCGGCGTGGCTGCCGAGTTCGGCCACATCCGCATGGTGCCGGACGGCCTGCTGTGCGGCTGCGGATCGCAGGGCTGCTGGGAGCAGTACGCCTCGGGACGCGCGCTCGTCCGGTACGCCAAGCAGCGCGCCAACGCCACCCCGGAGAACGCCGAGACCCTGCTCGGTCTCGGCGACGGCACGCCCGAGGGCATCGAGGGCAAGCACATCTCCATGGCCGCCCGCCAGGGCGACCGCGTGGCCGTCGACTCCTACCGCGAGCTGGCCCGCTGGGTCGGCGCGGGCCTCGCCGACCTCGCCTCCCTCTTCGACCCCTCCGCGTTCATCGTGGGCGGCGGCCTCTCCGACGAGGGCGAACTGGTCCTCGGCCCGATCCGCAAGTCCTACAAGCGCTGGCTGGTCGGCGGCAACTGGCGTCCGGTGGCGGAGGTAAGAGCCGCGGAACTGGGCAACAAGGCGGGCCTGGTAGGCGCGGCGGACCTGGCGCGGGAACCCGACCCGATCATGTAAACGCACCTTCAGGGGCGCGCCCCGGGGGCGCGGGAAACTGCGCGACAAGCCACAGCCAACCGGCACACGCGTACAAACCCCGCGCCCCGACCTATCGGGCGTAAATTGATCACATGCCCCTGCTCCCCAACTCCCGCACGGAACCGGACGGTTCCGCAGTCATCAGGGTCCTCAGCTACAACATCCGCTCGATGCGCGACGACACAGCCGCCCTGGCCCGCGTCATCAGGGCGTGCGAGCCCGACCTGGTCCTCGTCCAGGAAGCCCCCCGTTTCTTCCGCTGGCGCAAGAAACTCGCCCGCCTGGCCCGCGCGGCCGACCTCGTCATCCTCACCGGCGGCGCCACCGCCGCGGGCCCGGCGATCCTCTGCTCGCTCCGGGCGACGATCGAGCGCACGGAGGACGTCCTCCTGCCCCTCACTCCCGGCCTGCACCGCCGCGGCTTCGCCACTGCCGTCGTCCGGTTCGCCGACGCCCGGCTCGGCGTCCTGAGCTGCCATCTGTCGCTGCAGAAGGACGAGCGCTACGAGCAGGGCGGCATGCTCCTCGATCGGCTCGCCGGGATGGGCGTGGAGCACGCGATCGCCGGCGGCGACCTGAACGAACGCCCCGACGGCCGCACCTTCCGCCGGCTGACCGACGGGCTCACCGACTGCCGGGCCGCCGCGCCCTGGGGCGGCGAGCACACCTGGACCCCCGCCGACCCCTACCAGCGCATCGACGCGATCTTCGCGACCGAGGGCATCGAGGTGCTGGGCTGCGGCGTGCCGGCCGGGCTCCCCGGGGTGACCGGGACAGACCTGAGGGCGGCCACGGACCATCTCCCGGTCCTGGCCGCCCTCAAGATTCCAGCCGCTTAGACGACCGCCCCGCGCCCCGGATCCTCGTCGTCCTCGTCGTCCGTCCGCATCCGCATGACCAGCGTCGCGAACCCGCCCAGGAATCCGCCGATCCCCGCCGTGGCCAGCCACCAGGTCATCTCCCAGCCGAGCACCACGGCCAGCAGGAGCAGGACCGGACCGCCGAGCACGCCCAGCCAGGCGAACTTCGCGGTGGCGTCGGCCGCCGGCAGCGGGGGCGGCTCCGGCGGCACGAAGTGGCCTTCGTCGTCCTCATCGAAGTCGTCCTCGGCGGGTTCGGGCGCGGAGTAGTCGCGCGGGCCGACGCCGGGAGCGAAGGAAACGGAGCCGCCCAGCGGTGTGGCCGGTGTGGCTGAGGTAGGCGGCTTGTCCCCGGCTCCCTTGACCTCCGGTCCCTCGGGCTCAGCCGGCTTCGCGGCCTCCCCGGATGCCCCGGCCGTGTCCACCCGGTCGTCGTTGGTCCCGGTCTCCAGCAGGGCCAGGTCCTCGATCGACTTGTACGGCTTGGCGCCCGGCGGGTCCGGCGGCTCCTCGCCGTAGGCGGCGACGATCGCGGCCCAGGCGGCCTCCTCGTCGAACGGGACGCCCTGCTCGTCCGGCTCGCGGTCCTCGCGGTCCGAGTCGTGCTCAGCCACCTGCGGTCGTCCCTTCCTTGCCGAGACCGGGCTCCTTGCCGAGGCCGGACGCGAGCCGGCCGATGAACTCGACGCTCTCCTCGAAGATCCGGTCCGCGTCATGGTCCAACGTGGCGACGTGGTAGCTCTGTTCCAGGATGACCTCTTTCACATCCGTCGAGGAGATGCGGCTGAGGACGCGGGCGGAGTCGGCGGGCGGCACCACATGGTCCTGCGGGCTGCGCATCAGCAGCACCGGCTGTGTGACCTGCGGCAGCTCGCCGTCGACGATTCGGAAGAACTGGCGCAGGGAGTGCGCCGCGTGCAGCGGCACCTTGTCGTAGCCCAGTTCCCTGCTGTCCGGCTTGGCGATGTCGCTGGCGATGCCCTTCGTCGCCGGGACGAGGTGGCGGACCACCGGCAGGGCGTGCGCGGCCAGGCCGTGCACCTTGTTCGCGGGGTTGACGACCGCCACGCCGCTGACGGCGTCGCCGTGCTTCGCGGCGAGGCGCAGGGCCAGGGCGCCGCCCATGGACAGACCGGCCACGAACACCTGCGCACGGCGCTCGCACAGGAGGCGCAGCTCGCGGTCCACCTCCGCGTACCAGTCCTGCCAGCCGGTGATCCGCAGGTCCTCCCAGCGGGTGCCGTGCCCGGGCAGCAGCGGCAGGGAGACGGTCAGGCCGCGCTCGGCGAGATGCTCCGCCCAGGGGCGCAGCGACTGCGGTGATCCGGTGAAACCGTGGCAGAGGAGGACGGCGACCTCCCCGCCCTCGTGGCGAAACGGCTCGGCTCCGGAAAGGACCGGCACCTTCGGCCTCCTGGTCGTGAGAAGGGACTGACACGATCACGGAATGTCACGGAACGTCATGGAGGGGGTCGCACGTCGTTCGCGGGACCTTCACCGTACGCGACCGCACTGACACCGACCAGGGCCGTCGGCGCCTTTGACAGCGCTCCGGGTTAAGGTCTGACCGACACATACAGGAGGCACTCGGTTGTTGTACGGCGCGATGAAGGTCGCTGTTGGGGGACCGCTGAAGGTCGCCTTCAGGCCCTGGGTGGAAGGCCTGGAGAACGTTCCCGCAGAGGGCGCCGCGATCCTGGCGAGCAATCACCTGTCCTTCTCGGACTCGTTCTTCCTGCCCGCGGTCCTGGACCGCAAGGTCACGTTCATCGCGAAGGCGGAGTACTTCACCACGCCCGGTGTGAAGGGCCGGATGACGGCCGCCTTCTTCAAGGGCGTCGGCCAGCTCCCCGTGGACCGCTCCGGCGCGCGCGGCGCGGGTGAGGCCGCCATCAAGAGCGGCATAGAGGTGCTGGAGCGCGGCGAGCTGTTCGGCATCTACCCGGAGGGGACGCGCTCGCCCGACGGCAGGCTCTACCGCGGCAAGCCGGGCGGCCTCGCGCGCGTGGCCCTCGCCACCGGCGCCCCCGTCCTGCCCGTGGCCATGATCGACACGGAGAAGATCCAGCCGCCCGGGAAGGTCATGCCGAAGCTGATGCGCCCGGGCATCCGGATCGGCAAGCCCCTGGACTTCAGCCGCTACCAGGGCATGGAGCACGACCGTTTCGTGCTGCGCGCGGTGACCGACGAGGTCATGTACGAGATCATGAAGCTCTCCGGCCAGGAGTACGTCGACATGTACGCGACAGCCATGAAGCGGCAGATCGCGGACGCGGCGAAGGCGGACAAGGAAGCCGAGAAGGCGGCGAAGGCCGCACTCGCGCGGGCGGAGAAGGAACAGGCCGCGAAGGAAAAGGCCGAGAGGGACCAGGCCGAGAGGGACCAGGCCGAGAGGGACCAGGCCGAGAGGGACCAGGCCGAGAGGGACCAGGCCGAGAGGGACCAGTCCGAGAAGGACCGGACGGAGCAGCGGCGGACCGAGCCCTAGTCGGGGCTCGAAGCCGGGGGCGGGGAGATGGCCAAGCGCGAGCGAGTCATGAGGATGTCGGTCGAGCAGCCGCTGTGGCGTGCGCTGTCCGGCTACCGGGTACTCACGATGCTGTACGCGGTCGGCCTGTTCGCCACCGCCTACGACGAGTTCACCCGCCCCTGGGTCGCCGTCGCCTACTACGCCGTGCTGGGCGTGTGGACCCTGGCCACCCTGCCCGGGTCGCGAACGCCGCCCGCTGCACCAAGCGGTTCCTCGCCGCCGACCTCACCCTCGCGATCGCCGGCATCATGCTCACGCCCGTCGCCGACGCCCACGAGCGAGTCCAGGCCGGCGGCCCGACCCTGCCGTCGATCTGGACCGCCGGAGCCGTCCTCGCCTTCGCCGTCAAGGGCGGCTGGCGCTGGGCCGCCCTCGCCTCCGGCCTCGTGGCCGTAGCCAACCTGGTCGAGCGCGGCACCCCGGCCCGCGACACCGTCCACAACGTCATCCTCGTCTGCATCGCCTCCATCGCCATCGGCTACGTCGTCGAGGTCGCCCGCGCCTCCGAGCGCACCCTCGCCCGCGCCCTGGAGATCGAGGCCGCGACGAGAGAGCGGGAGCGGCTCGCCCGGGACATCCACGACAGCGTGCTCCAGGTGCTGGCCATGGTGCAGCGGCGCGGTGCGGTGATCGGCGGCGAGGCGGCCGAGCTGGGCCGGATGGCCGGCGAGCAGGAGGTCGCGCTGCGCACCCTGGTCTCCGGCGGACTGGTGCCCGTCTCCAGGGTGTCGGAGGACGCCGCCGAGGGAGCGCTCGTCCGGTCCGTCGACGAGGAGCCTGAGGACAGTGGCCCCGTCGACCTGCGCGCCCTGCTCGCGCCCTACGCCGGGGCCAAGGTCAGCCTCGCCGAGCCCGGCGCGCCCGTGCCGCTGACCCCGGTCGCCGCCCGCGAGGTGGCCGCGGCCGTCGGGGCCGCCCTGGACAATGTCCGCAGGCACGCCGGGGAGCAGGCGCGCGCGTGGATCCTGGTCGAGGACGAGCCGGACGAGGTGATCGTCACCGTCCGGGACGACGGCCCCGGCATCCCGCAGGGGCGGCTCGCCCAGGCCGAGGGCGAGGGCCGGCTCGGTGTCGCCCTGTCGATCCGCGGCCGGCTGCGCGACCTCGGCGGCAGCGCGGAGCTGATCTCGGTGCCGGGCCAGGGCACGGAGGTCGAGCTGAAGGTACCGAAGGCAGTGACGGACGCACGGGGGAAGGCGGAACGGCGATGACGGACACCACGGAGAACCTTCCGGACCCGGCCAAGGACCCGATCAAGGTCATGGTCGTCGACGACCACCCCATGTGGCGTGACGCCGTCGCCCGTGACCTGGCCGAGTCGGGCTTCGAGGTGGTCGCCACCGCGGGCGACGGCGACCAGGCCGTGCGCCGCGCCAAGGCCGCCGCACCCGACGTCCTCGTGCTGGACCTGAACCTGCCCGCCAAGCCCGGCGTCCAGGTCTGCAAGGAGGTCGTCGCCGCGAACCCGGCGCTGCGCGTCCTCGTGCTGTCCGCGAGCGGTGAACACGCCGACGTCCTGGAGGCCGTGAAGTCCGGCGCGACCGGCTACCTGCTGAAGTCGGCCTCCACCGGGGAACTCCAGGACGCGGTGCGCCGCACGGCCGTCGGCGACCCGGTCTTCACCCCCGGCCTCGCCGGACTGGTCCTCGGCGAGTACCGCCGCCTGGCCTCCGAACCCGCCCCCGCCCCGGACACCGACGAACCGAAGGCGCCGCGGCTCACCGACCGCGAGACCGAGGTGCTGCGCCTGGTCGCCAAGGGCCTGAGCTACAAGCAGATCGCCGAACGCCTGGTCATCTCCCACCGCACGGTGCAGAACCACGTCCAGAACACCCTCGGCAAGCTCCAGCTGCACAACCGCGTGGAGCTGGTCAGGTACGCGATAGAACGCGGCCTCGACGACGAGTGAGGCGCACGTCACACTGACCCTTCGTCAGGCACCTGCGGCGAAGGGACTGTTCCATGCGCGTCGGAGTACTGACCGGAGGCGGCGACTGCCCCGGCCTCAACGCCGTCATCCGGGCCATCGTCCGCAAGGGCGTGCAGGAGTACGGCTATGACTTCACCGGCTTCCGGGACGGCTGGCGAGGCCCCCTGGAAGGCGACACCGTCCGGCTCGACATCCCCGCCGTGCGCGGCATCCTGCCCCGCGGCGGCACGATCCTCGGCTCCTCGCGGACCAACCCGCTGAAGGTGGAGAACGGCATCCGCCGTATCAAGGAGAACCTCGCCGCCATGGAGGTCGAGGCGCTCATCGCCATCGGCGGCGAGGACACCCTGGGCGTGGCCGCCCGGCTGTCCGACGACCACGGCGTGCCCTGCGTCGGCGTCCCGAAGACCATCGACAACGACCTGTCCGCCACCGACTACACCTTCGGCTTCGACACCGCGGTCGGCATCGCGACCGAGGCGATCGACCGGCTGCACACCACCGCCGAGTCCCATATGAGGGTCCTGGTCGTCGAGGTGATGGGCCGGCACGCCGGCTGGATCGCCCTCCACTCCGGCCTGGCCGGCGGCGCGAACGTCATCCTCATCCCCGAGCAGCGCTTCGACGTCGAGCAGGTCTGCGCCTGGGTGACGTCCCGCTTCAGGGCGTCGTACGCCCCGATCGTGGTCGTCGCCGAGGGGGCGATGCCGAAGGACGGCGACATGGTCCTGAAGGACCAGACGCTGGACTCCTTCGGGCACGTGCGGTTGTCCGGCGTCGGCGAGTGGCTGGCCAAGCAGATCGAGAAGCGCACGGGCAAGGAGGCTCGCACCACCGTCCTGGGCCATGTCCAGCGTGGCGGCACCCCCAGCGCCTTCGACCGCTGGCTCGCCACCCGCTTCGGACTGCACGCCATCGACTGCGTCCGCGACGGCGACTTCGGCACGATGGTCGCCCTGCGCGGCACGGACATCGTCCGGGTCCCGATCGCCGACGCGACGGCCCGGCTGAAGACGGTGGACCCCACGCTGTACGAGGAGGTCGGCGTCTTCTTCGGCTGACCGGGACACGGACGTCCGGGGGCGCCGGCCCCCGGACGGCTACACGGTCGTGTTGCGCGACTGCCCCACCAACTCCCGTACGACCGCGGCGCCGTTCAGCGTCAGGATCGACTCCGGGTGGAACTGCACCCCGGCGAACCCGGGCCCGCGCATCGCGTGCACCTCGCCGTTCGCGGCCCGGCTGACCTCGACGCCGTGCGCGGCCAGCTCCTGGTGCGCCTCTTCGTCGCAGCGCGCCACGAAGCTGTTGTAGAAGCCGACGGTCTCGCGCCGGCCGAACAGCTCGATCTCCGTCTGCGCGCCCTGGTACGGCACGTCCTTCCGTACGATCTCCAGCCCCAGCTCGGCCGCGATCAGCTCGTGCCCGAGGCAGACGCCGAGCACGCCGTGCGGATGGCCGCGCAGGACCTCGGCCGTGAGGTTCCGCAGGATCCGCATCTTGGGGTCGGTGAGATCGGCGGGGTCCCCGGGACCCGGGCCGAGCACCACCGGACCCTCGTGCGCGAGCACCGCCTCCCGCAGCCCCGCCTCGTCGTAGCGCCGGACGGACACCTCCAGGCCGCTCGACCGCAGCACATGCGCGAGCATCGCCGTGAAGGTGTCCTCACCGTCGACGACCAGGGCGTGTCCCGTGAGCTTTTCGGAGCGCTCCTGCATCCGCAGCCAGAACGGCGCCAGCGACGCCCGGCGGCCGTCGAGCGCGGCACGCACGCGTGGATCCTCGGCGAGCCTCGGCCGCACGGACTCCGCACGCGGCCTGCCCGGCCGTACACCCAGGGCCGCCAGCACGCCCGCCGCCTTCGCGTGCGTCTCCGCGACCTCGCTCTCGGGGTCGGACCCGCGCACGAGCGTGGCACCGACCGGCACCCGCAGCCCGCCGTCCGCGTCGATGTCGGCGGTGCGGATGAGGATGGGGGAGTCCAGGGTCTGCGTCCCGCCGGGATCCCGCCCGAGCAGGGCCAGCGCCCCGGCGTAGTAGCCACGCCCCCCGGCCTCGTGCCGCTCGATCACCCGGCAGGCGTTCTGTACCGGAGAGCCGGTGACGGTCGCCGCGAACATGGTCTCCTTCAGCACCTCCCGCGCGTCCAGCGAGGACTTCCCGCGCAGCTCGTACTCGGTGTGCGCGAGGTGCGCCATCTCCTTCAGCCGTGGCCCGACCACGACGCCGCCCATGTCGCCGACGGTGCACATCATCTTGAGCTCCTCGTCGACGACCATCGACAGCTCCTCGATCTCCTTGCCGTCGGCGAGGAAGCCGAGCAGATGCTCAGGGGTCGGCCCCTCGGCGGGGTAGCGGTAGGTGCCGCTGATCGGGTTCATGACGACCGTGCCGCCGGACATCCGGACGTGCACCTCCGGGCTCGCCCCGACCAGCGTCCGGTCCCCGGTGTGCACGACGAAGGTCCAGTACGCGCCCCGCTCGCCCTCCAGCAGCCGCCGGAACAGCGCCAGCGCGTCGGCCCGGCCGAATCCCGGGATCCCGCCCTCGTACGTGCGCCGGATCACGAAGTTCGCGCCCTCGCCCCGCCCGATCTCCTCCCGCAGCACACGCCCGACGATCTCCGCGTACTCCCCGTCGCCGACGTCGAAGCCGCCGCCCTCGACCCGCACGTCATGCCCCGGGAGTTGTTCCAGGGCCTCGGCCAGCGGGATCTCGTACGACTCCTCGGGCGTCAGCACCGCCAGAGGAGTGCCGTCGTCGCGGACGTCGAAGCCGCGCTCACGGATCTGCCGGAAGGGGACGAGCGCGAGGCCCTCGTCGGGGAGGTCGGCGAGCCGGTCGTACGTGGCGACCGGGCCGATCAGGACCTCGACCTGCTCGTGGTCCCGGCCCGGGGTGCGGCGGCGCAGCAGCGCGAAGGGGCGCGGATCGTGAAGGAGCTGTGCCAGGTCCATGGTTCCTCTTCCGTCGATGTCGATCGATGGCGGTGAGGAACGGACCCCGGGAACACCGAAGGCCGCCCCTCGGGCGGCCTTCGCGAAGTCAGTCGTACGCGCAGTCAGTGGGCCGCCGGATGAGCGGTCCACCACCAGGTCTGGATCGAGTGCGCGAACATGCGAGGGACCTTACCCCATGTCCGATGGGTGTACTCGGTGTCTCAATTGCTGGGCATGGGTCAGGACGTCCGACACGACCCCGTAATGTTGAGGTCGTGACCGTGAACGCTAAGACCAGCGCGAGTGCTGGCAACACCTGGCGAGACCTGCCCGCGGCGCAGCAGCCCGAGTACCCCGACACCGAGGCTCTGCGCGCAGTCGTTGCGGACCTCGAGTCGTATCCGCCGCTCGTCTTCGCGGGCGAGTGCGACCAGCTGCGCGCCCGGATGGCGGCCGTCGCCAAGGGAGAGGCGTTCCTCCTCCAGGGCGGCGACTGCGCCGAGGCCTTCGACGCCGTGTCCGCGGACCACATCCGCAACAAGCTGAAGACGCTGCTCCAGATGGGCGCCGTGCTCACGTACGCCGCGTCCGTGCCCGTGGTGAAGGTGGGCCGGATCGCCGGCCAGTACTCCAAGCCGCGCTCCAAGGGCACCGAGACCCGCGACGGCGTGACCCTGCCGACCTACCGCGGCGACTCGGTCAACGGCTTCGACTTCAACGAGGCCGCCCGCATCCCGGACCCCGAGCGCCTGAAGCGGATGTACCACGCCTCCGCCTCCACGCTGAACCTGGTGCGCGCCTTCACCACCGGCGGCTACGCCGACCTGCGCCAGGTGCACGCCTGGAACCAGGACTTCGTGAAGTCGTCCCCCTCGGGGCAGCGCTACGAGCAGCTGGCGCGCGAGATCGACCAGGCGCTGAACTTCATGCATGCCTGCGGGGCCGACCCGGAGGAGTTCAAGACCGTCGAGTTCTACTCCTCGCACGAGGCGCTGCTGCTCGACTACGAGTCCGCCCTGACCCGGGTCGACTCACGCACCGGGCAGCTGTACGACGTCTCCGGGCACATGGTGTGGATCGGCGAGCGCACCCGGCAGCTGGACCACGCGCATGTCGAGTTCGCCTCGCAGATCCGCAACCCGATCGGCATCAAGCTGGGCCCGACGACCACGGCCGAGGACGCGCTGCAGTACATCGAGCGTCTCGACCCGGAGCGTGAGCCGGGCCGGCTGACCTTCATCGTCCGCATGGGCGCCGACAAGGTCCGCGACAAGCTCCCCGAGCTGGTGGAGAAGGTCACCGCCTCGGGCGCCACCGTGGCCTGGGTGACCGACCCGATGCACGGCAACACCTTCGAGGCGGCCTCCGGGCACAAGACCCGCCGCTTCGACGACGTGCTCGACGAGGTCAAGGGCTTCTTCGAGGTCCACAAGGCGCTCGGCACCCACCCGGGCGGCATCCACGTGGAGCTCACCGGCGACGACGTCACCGAGTGCGTGGGCGGCGGCGACGAGATCTTCGTCGACGATCTGCACCAGCGCTACGAGACGGCCTGCGACCCGCGGCTCAACCGCAGCCAGTCGCTGGACCTGGCGTTCCTCGTGGCCGAGATGTACAGGGACCAGTAACAGGATCGCCTGTTACCCGGGCATGGACTGGGGCGCGGATCACAGGATCCGCGCCCCTCTCCACTTTTGTGGCTCCGACCCGGCGGGTAAGGTTAGGTTAGCCTCACCGATCAACGGGGACGGCGCCAAGAAACGAACCCGCCGGGAGGTGAGCCGCGTGTACATCTGCAGTTGTTTCGGGATCACCGAGCAGCAGGTCAAACAGCACGCGGACAGCGGTGCCTGCACCCCCCGCCAGATAGCCTCCGCCTGCAAGGCGGGCACGGACTGCGGGTCGTGTGTACGCCGCATCCAGGCGCTCCTCGGCAGGGGTGCGTGCCCTCGCCGGGACATGGCCGACCGGGGTGCACCGGTGCTCTCGGACCTGTCGGATCTGGAAGACGCCGCCTAGGCGGGTCCTAGCTCGGCTGCTCGATCTGCTGCGCGATGTACAGCGCCTCGCCGAGCTGCTCGATGAGCTCCAGCTGCGTGTCCAGATAGTCGATGTGGTGCTCCTCGTCCTCGAGGATCGACTCGAAGAGGTTCGCGGACGTGACGTCGCCCTTGGTGCGCATCACCTCGATGCCGCGCTTGAGGCGGTCGATCGCCTCGACCTCGACCTGTCGGTCGGCCTGGAACATCTCGGTGACCGTCTGCCCGACCCGGACATGGAAGAGCCGCTGGTAGTTGGGCAGACCGTCCAGCATGAGGATGCGCTCGGTGATCTTGTCCGCGTGCTTCATCTCATCGATGGACTCTTCACGCGTGTACTTGGCGAGCTTGGTCCAGCCTTTGTTGTCCTGGATCCGGTAGTGCAGCCAGTACTGGTTGATCGCCGTCAGCTCGCCGGTCAACTGCTCGTTCAGGAATTCGAGGACCTCGGGGTCGCCCTGCATCGCAGAGGCTCCTTCCACGCGTAAGAACTGGCAGGTTGCGCCGCATGATTCCACCGCGGAAGAAGATCGTCCAGTAAGTCTTCACTTAGTAAGTAAGGGCATGCTTAGTTCGGAATGCCCCGATTTGAAATGGCCCGGGTCAAGGGCATTACCCGAGGTCTGTCAGGATGGACACATGGGTCAGCCGGTGGGACGCGAATCGGGAGAAGGGCGTGATTCGGCGGGAGCGACGCAGCCCGGGCTTCCGCCGGGACAGCGATTGCAGCGCGGCTGGCCGGTCACGCACTACGGGCCCGTCCCCAAGTTCCGGCCCGAGCGCTGGGAGTTCAGGGTCTTCGGCGCCACCGCCGGCGGCGGCAAGGACTGCTGGACCCACGAGGAGTTCACCGCCCTGCCGTACACCACCGTCGTGGCCGATCTGCACTGCGTCACGAAGTTCAGCATGCTGGGCGCCGAGTGGGGCGGGGTCCCCGCGCGCACCATCCTCGACATCGCCCCGCCCGCGGACGACGTCACCCATGTGATGGTGTGGGCCGAGTACGGATTCAGCTCCAACCTCCGGCTGTCCGACTTCGCCTCCGAGCAGGCCCTGTTCGCGACCCACAAGGACGGCGAACTCCTCACCGCCGAGCACGGCTTCCCGCTGCGCCTGGTCGTGCCCCACCTGTACGCCTGGAAGGGCCCCAAGTGGGTGCGCGGCGTGGAATACATGACCGCCGACCGGCGCGGTTTCTGGGAGGAGCGCGGCTACCACAACGTCGGCGACCCGTGGCATGAGCAGCGCTACTCGTACCAGGAGGAGCCCGGGGACGGCCCCGACCTCTGAGACCGAGCGGCCTCAGAGATCACGCAGCTTCTTCAGCCGCTCCACGTCCGCCGCGTGCCCCTCCTTGCCGCCCGGTGTCTCGATGATCAGCGGCACGCCCTCGGTCGCGGGGTGCGTCATCAGGGCCCGGAACGGGTCCTCGCCGATGTGGCCCACGCCGATGTTCTCGTGCCGGTCCTTGTGCGCGCCCACCACGTCCTTGGAGTCGTTGGCGTGGATCAGCTTCAGCCGGCCCTCGCCGACCGTGTCCACCAGCAGGTCCAGCGTCTGGTGCATGCCGCTCGGGCCGGTCAGATCATGCCCCGCGGCGAAGATGTGGCAGGTGTCCAGGCACACGCCGAGCATCGGGTGGGCGTCCAGCGCTTCGAAGTACGGGCCGAAGTCCCAGGTCCGCGAGCACAGCGAGGCGCCCTGGCCGGCGGTCGACTCCAGGAGCAGATACGGGTCGTCGTCGTGGGTCAGCTCGTCCAGCAGCGGCAGCAGACGCTCCCGCACCTGCCGCAGCGCCACCGACCGCTCCCGGCCGCCCGTCGCACTGCCGGTGTGCACGACAACGCCCAGCGCCCCGATCTCCCGCCCGCGGCGCAGCGAGTGCCGCAGTGACTCCACCGACTTCTCCGCGGTCGCCTCGGTGTGCGAGCCGAAGTTGATCAGGTAGGGAGCGTGGACGTACGCCGGGATCGACTCGGTCTCGCACGCCGCGCGGAACGCCTCGTCCTGCTTCGGATTTCCGGCGGGTGTGGCCCAGCCGCGCGGGTTGGCGACGAAGACCTGGACGGTCTCCGCCTTCAGATCACGGGCGTACGACAGACCGACGGAGTGCAGCCCACCGGCCACGGGGACATGGCCGCCCACCGGGTTGCGGGAGGGGCCGGACAGCTGATTGTTCACCCGTTCAGGGTGTCATGCGTCCGGCCCAGCCCCGTCCACGGGCTGCCCGCCCGCGCTCGTCACCTGATCTTGATGGTGATCGTCGAACCCTTGGGCGCCGTCTGGCCGCCCTCGACGGACTGCCCCTTGACCTCGTCGCCGAACAGGCCGAGCAGGCCGCGGTCCTCCTCGACCTGGAACCCGGCGCTCTCCAGCGTCCGCGTGGCGTCGTCGACGCTGTCGCCGGTCACGTCCGGGACCTCGATCATCTCGGGGCCCTTGGACAGCGTCAGCGTCACCGTGTCGCCCTCGGCCGCCCGGCCGCCGGCGTTCGGCGTCTGCTTGGCGACCTGGCCCTTGTCGAACTCGGAGGAGTTGACCCGCTCGGTGGCGATCTTCACCTTGAGCCCGGCGTCCTGCAGCTGCGCCCGGGCGTCGGCTTCGTCCGCGCCGGTGACATCCGGGATGTCGATGGGGCTGCCCTTGCTGACGACCAGCGCGACGGCCGTGCCCGCACGCACCT
Source organism: Streptomyces sp. CA-179760 (assembly GCF_050937045.1). NCBI lineage: Bacteria > Bacillati > Actinomycetota > Actinomycetes > Kitasatosporales > Streptomycetaceae > Streptomyces > Streptomyces sp. CA-179760. The sequence goes on along the minus strand of NZ_JBNJLZ010000001.1, from coordinate 2,609,598 downwards.
TCGTGCCGTCGGCGGGCCGCGCGGAGATCACCGAGCCCTTCGGCACGTCCTCGCTGAACTCCCGGGTGACCATGCCCGGCTCAAGACCGTCCTCCTTCAGCTGGGCCCGCGCCTTGGCCAGCTTCTGGCCTTCCAGGGCGGGCACCCGCACGGTCTCGGGGCCGTCGGACACGGTGATGCTCACCGAGTCGTTGCCACGGATGCGCGCCCCGGCCTTCGGGTCGGAGCTGATGATCTGGCCCCGCTCCACGGTGTCGCTGTAGGCGTGCTCGACCTTGCCGAGATCCAGCCCGGCGTCCTCCAGCCGGCTCTCGGCCTCGGTCTGGGTCTTCGCCAGCAGCGGGGGGACCTCGGTGAACTGGCCCGAGTTGATGTACCAGATGCCGCCGCCGAGGCCCAGTACCAGCAGCACGGCGACGACGATCGCCAGCGGACCGCGCCGGGACCCCGAGCGGCGCCGGGACGGCGGGGGCGGCGGGGACTCGAAACGGCTGGTGCGGTTGAGCGCCGCCTCGGACGTCTCGTCGTCCTCGTTGACCGGCAGCGGACGCAGCGTGGTCAGGGCGCGCGGGATCACGCTCGTACGGTCGTCGGCGCCGTCGTGCTCCGCGGAGAGCGCCTGCGGCGGCACCACGTCCAGCTGCTCCGCGCTCAGCCCGGCGCGCCCCTCGCGGACCCGCGCGAGCAGCGCCACCGCGTCGTGCGGGCGGACGTCCGGGGTGCGGGCGGTCGCCGAGGCCACCATCTCGTCCAGCTCGTAGGCCAGACCGGGTACGGCGGCCGACGGCGGCGGGACATCCTCGTGCAGGTGCTTGTACAGGATCACGGCCGGGGAGTCCGCGTCGTGCGGCTTGTCGCCGGTCAGCATCTCGTACAGCATCACCCCGCACGCGTACACGTCGACGCGGGGGTCCGCGGTGCCGTTCTCTATCTGCTCGGGCGCGAGGTACGCGACCGTGCCGAGCACGGTCCCCGTGGTGTTCGTCACGGTGTCCACGGCCCGGACGAGCCCGAAGTCGGCGACCTTCACCCGGCCGTCGTCCCCTATCAGGACGTTCTCCGGCTTCATGTCCCGGTGCACGAACCCGGCGCGGTGCGCGGCGCCCAGCGCGGCCAGCACCGGCTCCAGGATGTCCAGGGCGGCGCGCGGCTGCAGGGCCCCGCGCTCGCGCAGCACGTCCCGCAGGGTGCAGCCCGCCACGTACTCCATGGCGAGATAGACGTAACTGCCGTCGGTGCCCTGGTCGAATACCTGCACCACGTTCGGATGGGCCAGCCGGGCGACGGACTTCGCCTCGCGGATGAACCGCTCGACGAACGAGCCGTCCACCGCGAGCGAGGGGTGCATCACCTTGAGCGCGAGAACGCGGTCCAGCCGGGTGTCCACAGCCCGGTAGACCGTCGCCATCCCGCCGACGGCGATCCGCGCGTCGATGCGATACCGGCCGTCGAGCACCTGCCCGACCAAGGGGTCCTGAAGGGTCGTGTCCACGCAGGCGAGTGTACGAGCCACGACCGACAGCCCGCCGCCCCGGCTGTTTTCGGGGGCGGGACTGCAGCCGACCTGTGACGTGTGTCCCGGCCCGCTGCCCGGGCTCACCGGAAAGCGGGCCGCTCCGGATCCAGCACGGCCATGCCCTCACCCGGCGAAGACGCCTCCGCGAAATGCCGCCGCGGGATGCGCCCGGCCCGGTACGCCAGCCGCCCTGCCTCCACGGCGTGCCGCATCGCGTCGGCCATCAGGACCGGCTCCTGCGCCCGCGTCACCGCCGAGGCGAGCATCACACCCGCGCACCCCAGCTCCATCGCCAGCGCCGCGTCCGACGCCGTACCGGCACCGGCGTCCAGGATCACCGGCACGCGCGCGTGCTCGGTGATCAGCTGGAAGTTGTGCGGGTTGCGGATACCGAGCCCGGACCCGATCGGTGAGCCAAGCGGCATGATCGCCGCGCAGCCCACGTCCTCCAGCTTGCGCGCCAGCACAGGATCGTCGTTGGTGTACGGCAGCACCGTGAAGCCGTCGTCCACCAGTGTCTCGGCCGCCTCCAGCGTCTCGATCGGATCCGGCAGCAGCGTGCGCTCGTCGGCGATGACCTCCAGCTTGACCAGGTCGGTGCCGAGGGCCTCGCGCGCGAGACGGGCCGTGAGGACGGCCTCCCCGGCCGTGAAACAGCCCGCCGTGTTGGGCAGCACCCGGATGCCGAGCCGGTCCAGGAGGGACAGCACGGAACCGTGCACCGAGGGGTTCACCCGGCGCATCGCGACCGTCGTCAGTTCCGTCCCGGAGGCGACCAGCGAGCGCTCCAGCACGTCGAGGCTGGGCGCCCCGCCCGTACCCATGATCAGGCGGGACGTGAAGGACGTACCACCGAGGACAAACGGATCGTCGGCCATGGTCAGCCTCCTTGGACGGCGGTGAGGACTTCCACGCGGTCCCCCTCGGCGAGGGACGTGGCCTGCCACTGTGCGCGCGGGACGACGGTTTCGTTGAGGGCGGCGGCCACTCCGGAGGGCGAGGTGGTGAGCGAGCTCACGACGGTGTCGAGAGCCGTGCCGGGCCGGACAATGCGGGGCTCCCCGTTGACGGAGATGTTCATACGGGCTGCTCCGTGAGTGCGGTGGCGGTACTGAAGCGCTTCGGGGTGAAGGGACGGGCCTCCTCGGGCAGTTCGCCCGCAGTCAGGGCGTGTGCCAGGGCGTCGCCGGTCACCGGCGTGAGCAGGACACCGTTGCGGTAGTGCCCCGTGGCCAGCAGCAGGCCCTCCAGACCGGTCGGGCCGAGCAGCGGCGCGTTGTCGGGGGAGCCGGGCCGCAGTCCGGCCCGGGTCTCCGTGAACGGCAGCTCGGTGACGCCCGGGACCAGCTCGTGCGCGTCGCGCAGCAGCTCGTACACGCCGCCCGCGGTCACGGTGGTGTCCCAGCCCGTTTCCTCGCTGGTCGCGCCGATGACCAGCTCGCCGCTCTCGCGCGGTACCAGATAGACATGGCTGCCGCGCACGACCGCGCGCACGGTCCGGCTCAGGAAAGGCCCGTGCCGCCCCGGCATGGTCAGCCGTACGACCTGCCCCTTCACCGGTCGCACGGGCGGCAGCACGTCCCCGGGGACGCCCGTGAGCCGTCCGCTGAGGCTGCCCCCGGCCAGCACCACCTGCCCGGCGTCCAGGGGTGTCCCGTCGGCCGTGACGACGCCCGCTGCCCGGTCCCGTACGACGGTGAGCCGCTCCGCCCACGCCCGGTGGAAGACCACACCCGCCCGCTCGCACGCCGTCACCAGTGCCCCGGACAGCCGCCGCGGGTCGATCTGGTGGTCGCCGTCGACCCGCAGCCCGCCGCGCACGCCCGGCGCGAGCATCGGCTCCAGGCGGCGGCACTCCCGCCCCGACAGCCACTGCGAGTCCAGGCCGGACTGCTGCTGAAGGGCGTGCAGTTCGCGCAGATGAGCCCGGTCGTCGGCGTCCAGGGCCACCGCGAGCGTGCCGCAGCGGCGGTAGCCGAGGTCGTGGCCCGTGAGGTCGGTGAGCTCGGCCACGAAGTCCGGGTAGCGCCGGGCGGAGGCGAGGTTCAGGCCGAGCAGGGTCTGCTCGCCGTAGTGCAGTTCCGTGACGGCGGCCAGCATGCCGGCCGCCACCTGCGCGGCCCCGCCGCCCGGCTCGGGGTCCACCACGGCCGTGGCGAGCCCGCGTTGTGCGGCCCGCCACGCGGTGACCAGGCCGATGATGCCGCCCCCGATGACGAGGACGTCTGACGTTCGCGTACGCGGCATGGGCGTCCAGCCCCTCCCTTCGCCGGCATGACCCGGATCAGGTTCGTACGGTCGGAGGCCGCCAGCCTCCCTCTCAGCCCGGTGCGTCCGGGCTCCCGCGAGTGCTCTACGTTGGCCACCCTAGCCCGATGCCGTATGTCGCAGTAAGGGAGCCTCCGTCCATGGCCCGATCCCTCGACGGTCTTCTCCTGGCCCCGGTAGCCGACCAGGCGCCGGGCCAGGTGGGGACCCGCACCCGGTTCACGTACCACGAGAAGGACGGCGAGATCTGGGCCGAGTACACGGGCGGCGACGTCGTACGCGGCCATCTCGTGGGTACCCGGGAAGGTGACCGGCTGGACTTCCGGTACGTACAGCTCAAGCAGGACGGAACCACGTCCTCCGGGCACTGTGCGTCGACGGTCGTGGAGCTGCCCGACGGGCGGGTGCGGCTGGAGGAGACGTGGGAGTGGGAGTCGCAGCAGGGCAGCGGGACGAGCGTTGTGGAGCAGGTCACTGCGCATGAGCACTGACTGACAAAACGTCAGGTGTCTATGGTGATCAGGTGAGCGAGCAGACGCAGGAACCAGGTCCGTGCGCGCCCAGGCGCGTGGTCGTGGCGGGTGCGGGCATGGCCGGTGTGCAGACCGCGGTCGCCCTGCGGGAGCAGGGCTTCACCGGCACCGTGACCCTCATCGGCGCCGAGCCCCACCAGCCCTACGACCGGCCCCCGTTGTCCAAGGCCGTCCTGCTCGGCAAGGCCGAGGGCTCTGCCTTCGACCTCGACTTCGAGGCCCTCGGCATCGAACTGCGACTCGGCTGCGAGGTGCTGGGCCTGCGGCCCGGCGATCACGAGCTGGACACCGAGGACGGACCCGTGCCGTACGACGCCCTCGTCGTCGCGACCGGGGCCGAACCGATCCGGCTGCCCGGTGCGGAGGGCGTGCCGGGCGTACATCTGCTGCGCACCCTGGACGACGCCGAGCGGCTGCGGCCCGTACTGGCCCGCAAGCACGACATCGTGGTCGTCGGCGCGGGCTGGATCGGCGCCGAGTTCGCCACGGCCGCGCGCGAGGCGGGCTGCGCGGTGACCGTCGTGGAGGCCGCCGAACGGCCCCTCGCCGGGGCACTGCCCGCCGAGGTCGCGGCCCCGATGGCCGGCTGGTACGCCGACGCGGGTGCGGTCCTGCGCACCCACGCGCGCGTGGAGCGCGTCGAACCCGGCGCGGTGGTCCTCGATGACGGCACGCGGCTTCCCGCTGGCGCGGTCGTGGTCGGCATCGGTGCCCGCCCCGCGACGGCGTGGCTGGCCGGCTCCGGCGTGGATCTCGGCCCCCAGGGCGAGATCGTGTGCGACCAGCACCTGCGTACGGCGGTGCCGGACGTCTACGCCGTCGGCGACTGTGCCTCCTTCCCGTCGGGGCGGTACGGCGGGCGCCTGCTGGTGCACCACTGGGACAACGCCCTCCAGGGGCCGCGCACGGTGGCCCTGAACATCGTCGGCCGGGCCTCGGGGGAGGCTCCGGCGGTGTACGACCCGGTGCCGTACTTCTGGTCCGAGCAGTTCGGGCGGTTCGTGCAGTACGCCGGGCACCACGCCGGCGCCGACACGACCCTGTGGCGGGGCGACCCGGCCGGGCCGGCCTGGACGGTGTGCTGGCTCCGTGGCGACCGGCTGGTCGCGCTGCTGGCGGTGGGCCGTCCCCGGGACCTGGCGCAGGGGCGTCGTCTGATCGAGTCGGGCGCCGCCATGAATCCGGTGCTGCTGGAGGACCCGGCCAGGCCGCTGAAGGCGGCGACGGCGTAGCTGTCGGGGGAGCGCGTTGTCCGCCCAGGTGGGCCGGGCTGACTTCCGACTGTCAGTGGGGGATGGCAGGCTGGTTCCCGTGACCGAGATTGACGCAAAGATCGATGCTCTCGTCCCCGCCTGGCTCACCCTCCCCGACATCGCCGAACAGTTCGATGTCGAGGTGACGCGTGTGCGGCAGCTGGTCAAGGACGGCCAGCTCATCGCCGTACGCCGAGGTGAGAACCGCGCGCTGCACGTCCCCGCCGCCTTCATCGACGGGGACAAGGTCGTCAAGGGCCTGTCCGGGACCCTGACGCTCCTGCGGGACGACGGCTTCACGGACGAGGAGATGCTGGAGTGGCTCTTCACCCCCGACCCGAGCCTGCCCGGCACCCCGGCGCAGGCCCTGAGTGAGAATCGCGGCACGGAGGTGAAGCGCCGCGCCCAGGCGCTCGCGGTCTGACCCGGCCTCGACGAGACACCGTCCGGTGCCGTGCGAGCGGGGCCGGACCTGAACGACTGCCCGGAGCACGGGCTGCGGCCCGTGGGGCCACGGGCCCGGGGCGGCTCGCGCCCGCTCGGGGCGTGGGCCGCCGGGTCGGGCCCTGCGGGGCCCCTCCCGGGGGCCTCGGGCCGCCCGGCCCGGGGACGGTCGCTGCCTCCCATAGAGGCTCGGCTGCCGCCCGGTCCCGGTGAGAGACTCGGGACCTGCCCGGGGTTGCCGTGGCCCTTTGCGGGCAGCGGCCGACAGTGGGCCGTCGCCGCCCGCCTGTCACCGGCAGAGTGGCCCCGCCGCCCTGCCGCGCGACTCGGCGGGTATGCCGACGAGGCGGGGTGCCGGCTGCCCTTCCGGCACCGGCACGGGGCGCTCTCCGGCGCGCCCCTGGTCCCGCCCTCACCCGAGGGCGCTTCGGCCGCATGCCCGGCGCGGACGGCCGACACGGGCGCCGTGGCGCCCGGCAGCTCCAGGGGCTCGGGTACGTCTCGCACCCGCCCGCCACCGACACCGGCACGGGTCTCCGCACCCGCCCGCCACCGACACCCAGGGGGACACACATGCCCGACACCGTCGCCACCACCGCACGGGCCCAGCTCGCCGACGCCCGGGTCTACCTCTGCACCGACGCCCGCAAGCGGCAGGGCGATCTCGTGGAGTTCCTCGATGCCGTGCTGGCCGGCGGGGTCGACATCGTGCAGTTGCGGGACAAGGGCATGGAGGCCGGCGAGGAGCTGGAGCAGCTGGCCGTCTTCGCCGACGCCTGCGCCCGGCACGGGAAGCTGCTCGCGGTCAACGACCGCGCCGACGTCGCCCACGCCGCCGGCTCCGACGTGCTGCACCTCGGCCAGGGCGACCTCCCGGTCCCGGCGGCCCGCGCGATCCTCGGCGACGACGTCCTGATCGGCCGCTCCACGCACGCTGGGTCCGAGGCCGCCGCGGCCGCGGCGCAGGACGGCGTGGACTACTTCTGCACCGGACCGTGCTGGCCCACCCCCACCAAGCCCGGCCGCCACGCCCCCGGCCTGGACCTCGTCCGGTACACCGCCGCCCTCGGCACCGACCGCCCCTGGTTCGCCATCGGCGGTATCGACCTCGGCAACCTCGACCAGGTCCTGGAAGCGGGCGCCCGGCGCGTCGTCGTCGTACGGGCGATGACCGAGGCCGACGACCCGGGCGCGGCGGCTGCCGAGTTCGCGAAGCGGCTGCGGGAGAAGTAGGACGCCGGTTGGCCGGTTGTCCAAGGGGTGGACAACAAGTACACAAATCGGGCAAATGTCGATGCCCGGTTGGGGGACCGACCGCCCCTGGCTAACCTGCCCGTATGGCCCTCGGCACCGCATCCATCAGGTCGGACCACGCCCGCACCGTCCGCGACATGCTCGCGACGGGTAAGACGACGTACTCGTTCGAGTTCTACGCGCCCAAGACTCCGAAGGGCGAGCGGAACCTGTGGAACGCGCTGCGCCGGGTCGAGGCGGTGGCGCCCGACTTCGTGTCCGTGACCTACGGCGCGGGCGGTTCCACCCGCGCGGGCACGGTCAAAGCGACCGAGGCGATCGCCTCCGACACCACCCTGACCCCGATCGCGCACCTCACGGCCGTCGACCACTCCGTCGCCGACCTGCGCAACATCATCGGCCAGTACGCCGACGCTGGGATCCGTAACATGCTCGCCCTGCGCGGTGACCCGCCCGGCGACCCGATGGGCGACTGGGTGCCGCACCCCCGCGGCCTCGCCTACGCCGCCGAGCTCGTCGAGCTGATCAAGGCGTCCGGCGACTTCTGCGTGGGTGTCGCCGCCTTCCCGGCGATGCACCCGCGCTCCAGCGACTGGGACACCGACGTCCGCCACTTCGTCGACAAGTGCCGCGCGGGCGCCGACTACGCGATCACGCAGATGTTCTTCCAGCCGGAGGATTATCTGCGGCTGCGTGACCGGGTCGCGGCCGCCGGCTGCGACACCCCGGTCATCCCCGAGATCATGCCGATCACCAGCGTGAAGTCGCTGGCGCGGATCCCGTCCCTCACCAACGCCGCCTTCCCGGACGCCCTGAAAGAGCGGATCCTCACAGCAAAAGACGATCCGGCCGCTGTACGCTCCATTGGGATCGAATTCGCCACGGAGTTCTGTGCGCGGCTGCTCGCCGAGGGAGTGCCCGGCTTGCACTTCATCACGCTCAACAACTCCACGGCGACCCTGGAAATCTACGAGAACCTGGGCCTGCACCACTCACCGCAGGCCTAGACCGTTCGCACCGGTATACGACACACTGCGTAACGGCCACTGGGAGAGGGGCGTACATGGGCTGGGCGGTCCTCTACATCGCGTTCGGCGTCGTCGCACTGTGGCTGCTGGGCGAGGTGCTGCTGCAGTACAAGGCGCGGCTGCGCTGGCGGCTGCTGGCCTTCGCCGGCTTCCTCGGCGTCGTCGTCGGGGTCCTGATCCCGTCGGTCGTCGTGATCGGACTGGGCGCGGCCGCCTTCGCGGTCGGGCAGACCTACGTCACCCTGTCGTTCCGCAGCGGCTTCGCGTCCGGCTGGGCGATGAGCGCCCCGATGCTGGGCGGCAGCAAGCGCGGCCGCGGTGACCGGGGCCGCCAGAAGCCGACCCTCGAGGTCTCCGGCCTGGAGGCGGCGGGCGGTGGCTACGGCGACGAGAGCGGCGAGCGTGGCGACTACCGCCGCGACGCCGACCCCTACGGCCAGGGCGACGACTACGACCGCGACGACGTCTTCACCCCCGCTCGCCCGATCCAGCCGACGGCCGCCGAGACCACCGCCGTCTACGAGCCGCAGCCCATCCCGGACGACACCGGCTCCTACGGCGTCTACGGCGACACCGGCTACCAGCAGGGCCCGCCCCACGACCAGTACGCCGCCACGGCCCAGGGCACCGACCAGTCCTACGCCTACGACTACTCGGGCTACGGCCAGCAGCAGGGCTACGACGCCACGGGCCAGCAGCAGTACGCCGCCTACTCCGACCCGTACGTCGGCAACGGGACTTACGGCGGCGGGACCTCGTACGACACCGGCTACGGCGACCAGCAGTACTACGGCCAGCAGCAGGACTACGGCCAGGACCAGTACGCCGGCACCTACGGCGGCGAGTCCCCGCCCGGTGGTGTGTGGGTCCCGCAGCAGCGCACCGACGAGTACGGGCAGGAGCTGCCGCCGGAGCAGCCGTACCCGTACCAGGGCAACGGGCAGCAGCCGCAGGGCAACGGCTTCGACGAGCAGTACCGTTTCTGAAGCCTGACCCCCCGCCGGGGGCGGTGGGCTACTGGGAGCCCCGGAACCCCGGCCCCTCCACGATCAGTCCCGCGACCAGCGCGCCCGACATGCCCGCATGCGGCAGTCCGCCGCCGGGGTGCGCCCAGCCGCCGACGCTGAACAGGCCGGGCACGCGCGTGCTGTTGGACGGATGCAGCAGCCGCCCGTCGGCCGCCGCCAGTGCCTGCACCGGCACCGCACCACCCTCCGCGCCGGTCTCCTCGGCGATGTCGGCCGGGGTGCGCACCTCGTGCCACAGGAGACGGTCGCGCAGGTCGGGTATGGCGCGTTCGGCGGCGCTGATCACGGTGTCGGCGAGGTCGTCGTAGGGCTCGTGGGGTTCGTCGGGCCGGGCGGGCACCACCGTCGTGAGCGTGACCGCCTCGTGGTCCCGGTCCGGGACCAGCGCCGGGTCGTCGGGCCGCAGGATCGTGACCGTGGGCCGCGCGTGCGACGGAGCCGGGCCGAACAGTGCGTCCAACTCGGCCTCCCGATCCGCCGCGTGCACCACCGTGCGGTGTGCCGTGCCCTCGGGGCGGGCGCCGCGCAGGCCCAGCAGCACCGTGAGCCGACTGGCCGACGCGGGCTGCGGCGGCACCTCACCGTCGGCCCGCACCACGGTCCCGGCCGTCATCCCCTCCAGCGTGCCGGGCGCTACACCGGCGACGACGAAGTCCGCCTCCGCGACCGTCCCGTCGGCGAGTTCCACTCCCGACACCCGACCGTCCTTCTCCAGCACCCCGGTCACATCGGCGCCGAAGCGGAATTCGACCTTTCTGGCCACGCACCGCTCGAACACCGCCCGTGCCAGCTCGCGCAGGCCTCCGCGCACGTACCAGACGCCGAAGGCGTGCTCCATGTAAGGCAGTACGGCCGCGCTCGCCGGGGTGATCCGGGGGTCAAGGCCCTGGGTGAGGGCATGGCTCTCCAGGAGTGCGGTGAGCCGGGGGTCGCGCAGCTCCCAGGCGCCGATCTCGGCGAGCGTGCCGGCCCGGCGGGTGCGCAGCAGCCGCTTGTGGGGGACCGCGGCGTAGGGCTCGCGCTCGGCCAGCACCTGCCAGTTCGGCCACAGCGGCTCCTCCAGGAGCGGGCGGCGGGTCCGGTCCCAGGCCTCGCGGGCCCGGACCAGGAAGTCGCCCCACCGGTTCCCGGCGCCCGGGCCGAGGCCCTCGTCCAGGGCGGTGACGACGCCCGCGCGCGAGGCGTTCGGCAGCGACACCCGGGTGCCGTCCGCGAACACGTGCCGGGACGAGGGGTCGACCTGGACCAGCTCGACGCACGCCTCCAGCGGCTCCTTGCCGGTCTTGACGAACAGATCGCGATAGACGGCCGGCAGCGGGAGCAGGCCGGGGCCCGTGTCGAAGGAGAACCCGTCACGCTCGAAGCGGCGCAGCGCTCCGCCGTACGTGTCCGTCCGCTCGTACACCACCACCCGGTGGCCCGCGACGGCCAGCCGGGCGGCAGCCGTCAGCGCGCCCATCCCGGCGCCGATCACCGCAATCCGTGCCATGTGAAGGACTCTATCGGGCCCCACTGACAGCGCCTCCTGGTGCCGTGTGCGCAGGGCTGAGTACCCGTACCTAGCCGGGGAGTTGAGTACGCGCGCGGATGGGGCAGGGCCGTCGGGGACGAGAGAGTGGAGACACGGAAAGGGGCACGGCTCCGGCACCGGCGACACGGGGCGCCGGAACGGGGCCGGCCCGCGATCCGCTCCTTCCGCCGGCCCTGTCGGCGGGAGCGAGACACGGGGGAGAACCGGGGGACGACCGAACGGGGGTCCTGCGGGGGACGCACGGGGGAGCAGGAAACGGGGGAGCAGGGAAGGCGCCGGTGCGAGGTGGCCCGCGGGGGACGCGGCCACAGCGGACCGGCGCCTTCACGTCCGCGCCCGGTGCCTCCTCAGCCGCAGCCGCTCACCCTCCCCTGGAGCAGCCGGGACAGGGCCGCGTGCACATCGTCCAGGGAGCGCTCCGCCTGGAAGGACTTCCAGTCGAGCGCGGCCACCAGGACCATGCCGACCAGCGCGGACGCCGTCAGTGGGACGTCGATCTCCTCGCTGAACTCGCCGCCCGCGACGCCCTCGCGCAGGACGTCCTCCACGACCGCGACGGCCTGCTGCCTGACCACCATCAGCGTGGACTGCCAGGTCCGGTTGGTGCGCCACAGCTCGGCCACGTACAGCTGGGTGAAGGCCGGATAGCGGTCGATGAAGACCAGACCCGCGCGGATCATCGCGTCCAGCGCGTCGACCTTGGTGCCGCCCTCCCGGGCGGTCCGCTCGGCCGCTTCCCGGAGGGAGGCGGTGAGGAGGCCCACACCGTGCCGCAGCAGTTCCTCGAAGAGGACGGACTTGCTCGCGAAGTTGTAGTAGACCGTGCCCTTCGCGACTCCGGCACGCTCGGCGATCTCGTCCACGGTCGTGGCGGAGAAGCCCTGCTCGGCGATGAGCGTGACGGCCGCCTCGTAGAGCTTCTGCCGGGTGGCCTCGCGGCGCGTGCTGCCGCCCGACGTTGCACTGCTGCTTTCCATGGCCCTGATTGTCACAGGAACCTCTCCGGGAGACGTGACGGAAGGGCTCACAGGCTCAGCTCCGGGTGCAGCCGGTCCAGCGTCCACACCTGGCGGCGCCGGGCCGCCACGGCGGTCAGCGCGAGGGCACCGGCGGTGAACGCCGTCAGCACCACGCACGCGTGCCACACCGGTTCCATACCGCCGCCCGTGATGAGCCTCCTGAGAGCCTCCACGACGTAGCTCATCGGCAGGAAGGGGTGGAGCGCGTTGAAGAAGCCGGGGCTGGTCTGCACGGGGTACGTGCCGCCCGCCGACGTCAGCTGGAGCATCAGCACGGCGAGTACGAGGATCCGGCCCGCCGCCCCGAAGCGCGCGTTCAGCCACTGCACGATCGCCGCGAAGCACGCCGTCACCAGGAACAGGAAGCCCACCGTCCCGGCCGCCCGCGCCATCTCCAGGCCGACCGCCCAGTGCAGCACCGACATCAGGGCCACCGTCTGGAGCACCCCGATCGCCACCACCGGCAGCCAGCCGGACAGCGCGATCCGCCACGCCGAGGCGCCCGCGGCGAGCGCGCGCCGGTTCATCGGCGCGATCAGCATGTACGCCACCATCGCGCCCACCCACAGCGACAGCGGGATGAAGTACGGGGCGAAGCCGGTGCCGTAGTTGGGCGCCTTGTGCAGGTCCTGGGAGGCGAGCCGCACGGGGTCGGCCATGACCTCGGTGCGCCGGTCGCGGTCCGGCTTGTCGTAGTCGGGGATCTGCCCGGCCCCGTCGTGCAGTCCGCCGGCGAGCTTCCCGGAGCCGCCGACGAGCTTGTACATGCCGCCGTTGAGGTCGTCCGCGCCGGTCTTCAGATCGCCGACGCCCTTGTCCAGGTCGTTGGCACCGGTCTTGGCCGTGCCGATCCCCTTGTGCAGCTTCTTCGCTCCCGCGGCCACCTCGGCCGCCCCGTCGTTCAGCTTGTTGATCTTCTTGACGGCGTCGTCGAGGTCCTCGGAGAGGTGCGGCGCGCGGTCGGCGAGGGCCTGGGACTGCTTCTGGAGGGTGGCGAGGTGCTTGTCGAGCTCGGTCAGATCGCCGTTCTGGTCCGCGATCAGCGTGTCGAGGTCGTCGGCGATGGTGGCCACGTCGGCGGCCGCGTCCTTGGCCTTCTTGAGATCGGCGCAGGCGGCGTCGGGCAGCACGGGGTCGTCGCAGCGCCTCGCGTAGGTGCCGTTCAGCGTGTCCGACGCCGTACGGGCGTCCTTGGCGGCGGCCGGGGCCCGTTCCGCCAGGGTGTCCAGGTGCTTGCGGATCGCGCCGGAGGAGTCGGCCACGAACTGGGCCGTGTCGCCGATGGTCTTCTCGTTGCCCTTCAGGAAGGGGCTCACCTTGGCGGCGTTCGTGTTGACCTTGTCGGCGAGCCTCCGCGTGCCTTCCGCGACCTGCTTCGTGCCGTCCGCCACGTCGCCCGCGCCCTTGTCGAGCCTCTTCAGGCCCGTGGACAGCTTTCCGCTGCCGTCCTTGGCGTCCTTCAGGCCGTCGGCGAGGTCCTTGGAGCCCTTCTCGGCCTTCCCGATGCCGCCCTTGAGCTTGTCGGCGCCCTTCGCCGCCTTCACGGTCTCGCCGTGGATGTCGGAGAACGACACGAAGATCTTGTCCAGGAAGGACCGCGACGTCTTCGTGGACGCGGCCTGGCGCACCTCGCTGAACACCGTCCGGGAGATCTGCCCGACGATGTAGTTGTTCGCGTCGTTGGTGCGTACCTGGAGGGCCCCGGTCTCCGGGGAGTTGCCGGAGCTGGAGGCGACCCGCTCGCTGAAGTCGCCGGGCACGGTGAGCGACAGGTAGTAGGTGCCGTCCTCGACGCCCCTGCGGGCCTCGGTGGCGCTCACCTCGCGCCAGTCGAAGGTCTTGCTGTCGCGCAGCTTCTCCGTGATGTCGTCGCCCGCCGTGACCTTCTTCCCGTCGGCGGTCGCCCCCTTGTCGTCGTTCACGAGCGCCACGGGGACACGGTCCAGCCGGCCGTACGGGTCCCAGAACGACCACAGGTACAGCGCGCCGTACAGCAACGGCAGCACCAGCAGCGCGACCAGTGCGGCGCGCGGCAGCTTCCCCCTGCCGAAGCGGCGGAGCTCAAGCGCGGCCAGTCTCGGCGAGCGCATCGGCCTTCTCCTTGTCCTCGCTCTGATGGTTGCCCTGAGGGGTGTTCTGCCGGGTGGACACCTTGACGGCGCCCTCGGGGGCCTCGCTGCACACCGCCACGACCGTCGTCCCGGCGTCGGCCAGCGACCTGAGCAGGGCCCAGGCCTCGTCCCGCTCGCCGTCCGAGAGCTTGAGGTCGGCGTCGTCGACCCCGAGCAGCCGCGGCCGGGCCACGAGGGCGAGGGCGACCGACAGCCGCAGCGCCTCCAGGCGTTCCAGATCGCGTACGGCGGTACGGGGACCCTTGGGCAGCGCCTCCAGGTCCAGTCCGGCCGCGGTCAGTGCGGTGTCGACACGCAGCCGCGCCTCGGCCGCCCGCTCGCCGCGGGGCCGCAGCAGCTTGCGCAGCGAGTCGCCGAACCGCCTGTGGAGCAGGGCCCGTTCGCGCAGATGCTCGCCGACGGTGAGCGCCGGGTCGAGGTCGGTGACCCCGGGCACATGGGCCAGGGCGCTGACGCGGCGCACCGCCGGCATCCGCTTGGGAAGGGCGGCGTCGCCGACGGCCGCCGTGCCCTCCGTGATCCTCATCCGGCCCGTCAGCGCGAGCAGCAGGCACGTACGGCCGGACCCGGACGGGCCCTCGACCGCGATCAGTGCTCCCGGCTCGGCGTCGACGGACATCCCACGGAACGCCCACCCGCGCGGCCCCTTGATCCCAAGGTTCTCGGCGGCGACCCGCACCCCTCCCGTTCCCGTTTGTTCCCCCACGGGGCTCCCCTGCATGTGAGCATGAAATTGAACTGACTGGTCAGTGCAAAAACTACTCCGAACCAACGATCGAAGCAAAACCGCAGGTCAGAACGGATTGTCAGTGCCATACCTCACGATGGGTCACATACGGCACTCCGTGGGAGGAGCCGCCGTCACACGACGACAGGAGGTTCGTCATGGCCAGCTACCACGCAGCAGCCGCCCGCCGGCGCCGCGCCACCGGCCTTGCCCCCTCACTGACCGGCCCGGCGAGCGACGTACACCCCGTGCTGCGCCGGGCCACGGCCCCGCCCGCCGCCCTCGACCTGCTCGCCCAGGCCCGCTCCGGTCTCGACGAGGCCACCGCCTTGGACACACCGAACGAGCGCTACGCGACGGCCCATCTCGCCGCCCTCCGCACCGCCGCCGCCGTCCTCGCCGCCCGGGGGAGGCCCGAGACCTCGACCCGGGCCCGGACCAAGATCCGGAGCGCCTGGGAAGTGCTCCCCGAGATCGCGCCCGAACTGACCGAGTGGAGCGCGCTGTTCGCCGCAGGCGCCCGGCGCCGGGCCCGCGCCGAGGCAGGCATCCAGGGCGCGGCGAGCGCCCGGGACGCCGACGACCTGATACGGGACGTGGCGATGTTCCTCCGCCTCGTCGAGCGCATGCTCGTCCTCCAGCCGGTCCTCCCGCAGCCGCGCCCGGACCAGGACCGGCCGGAGGACCCCGGGGCGGGGAGGGACATGCCGGACGCCGGCTGACCGGGGCCGCTGACCGGGGCCGGCGTCCCGGATCCGCCCGGGGGCACCGCTCGGGCCCAGGGCGGGACCGCTCATGCGGGCCGCCGTGTCCGAGGCAATAGGGTGGGAGACGCCTGAAGTCTTCCCTCCCCGTAGCCGGGGCCGGGGGAGACGCCCCGTTCGCTCCGCCGTGCAAGAGGCGGTGCCGCGCCGAGGAGTCAACTGCCGTGTCGGACCCGATGCGCCCACCCGCCTCCCCTCACCACGCTCAACCGGCGTCGCCGCGCTCAGGCCCTTCCCGGTCGCGCGCCTCACTGCGTACGGCCGTGGTCTGGGAGGTCCTCCAGGACGCCCTGGAACGCCGGGTCAAGGCCACGGGCCGGGAGTCGCTGGACGTCCTCGACACCGGAGGCGGCAGCGGCAACTTCGCGGTGCCCGCCGCCCGCCTCGGGCACCGGGTCACCGTCGTCGACCCCAGCCCCAACGCGTTGTTCGCCCTGGAGCGGCGTGCCGCCGAGGCCGGTGTCGCGGACCGGGTGAAGGGCGTGCAGGGCGACGCGCACGGCCTCTTCGACGTGGCCGAGCGCGGCGGCTACGACGTGGTGCTGTGCCACGGCGTCCTGGAATACGTGGACGACCCCGCCGAGGGCGTCCGCAACGCGGTGGCCGCCCTGCGCCCTGAGGGTGTCCTCAGCCTGCTCGCCGCCGGTCTCGGGGGTGCCGTGCTCGCCCGCGCCCTCGCCGGGCACTTCAAGGAGGCCAGGCAGGCGCTCGACGACCCGAACGGCCGATGGGGCACGGGTGACCCCGTGCCCCGCCGCTTCACCGCCGAGCAGCTCACGGGGCTCGTCGAGAGTGCGGGCCTGCGGGTCGGCGCCGTGCACGGGGTGCGGGTCTTCGCCGACCTCGTGCCCGGCGTCCTCGTGGACACCGAGCCCGGAGCCCTGGAAGCGCTGCTGAAGCTGGAGGAGGCAGCGGCCGAGCTGTCGGCCTTCCACTCGGTGGCCACGCAGCTGCATGTACTGGGTGAGACCGGTGAGACCGGTGGGACCGCTGACATCGGTGGGGCAGACGAGACCGATGGGGCAGCCGAGGCCTGAGCTGCTTCGTGAGGTACCACCCCTGATCAGCGCCTTGACTGTGCATGGAGTACGCCACAGGCCCCCCGAATGGGGGCTTGGCGCCGTATGATCGAGGGAGACCGTTCCGGCATGACGGGTCGGCCGCCGGGGAATGGAAGCCTCAGCGAGCCGGGATGTCCATGGCGGGTTCCGGTTGGCTAGTTGGCGCAGAGGGGCGGGTTTCACGGGGGCGATTCCCTGCCTATCCTGAAGAGACCCCCCGGGTCGCCCCCGGCGACTGCACGATGAGGAGGACTCCGTGCCGCTCTCGGAGCACGAGCAGCGCATGCTCGAGCAGATGGAGCGAGCGCTGTACGCCGAAGATCCCAAGTTCGCGACGGCGCTCGAGGGAAGCGGGCTGCGTACGTACACCCGGCGACGGGTCTACCAGGCGGTCGCCGGCTTCCTCGTAGGTATTGCGCTCCTCATGGCCGGTATGGTCGCCAAGCAGGTCTGGCTCAGCGTCGTGGGCTTCCTCGTCATGCTGGGCTGTGCGGTGCTCGCCGTGACCGGCTGGCGCAAGGCCCCCAAGCCGGGCGAACAGGCGGCAGGCGCCGCCGGACCGCAAGCCCGCCGCCAGGGCGGCCGGCAAAAGCGCTCCATGATGGACCGCATCGAGCAGCGCTGGCAGAAGCGCCGCGACGAACAGGGCGGCCACTAGTTTCCACTGGTCCCGGAGCCCAGCTCTCCGGGACCACGCGAAGACACGTGAATCAGGGGGTGACCACCGACGCGGTGGTCACCCCCTGACGCATGCCGTCGACGCCGGCGCCGCTGGGGTTCGGCGGGCTTCAGCCCTGCTGCCCCGAGGCCTTCCGCCACGTCGGCCGCATCGCCAGGACGCGGTCCCGCGTCCCCGACCACCAGGCCGACGCCGTCCACACCACGCGCACCGTGGAGCGCGGCGCGAGGACGGCGCGGAGCCTGGCGCCCCTGCCGACCGCGGCGCTCAGACCCGCCGACGCCCGGCGGACGTCGTCCGCGATGCCCGCCGTCGGGCGGGGCCGGGGCGCGTACAGGACCTGCTCCACCGCGTTCGCCACCCGGTGCACCGAGGCCGCGGCCGTCGCGTCGAGCCCACCCAGTGCGACGATGCGGGCGGCCGCCTTGCGCGGGGTCTGCGACTCGTCAGGCGTGATGCCGAAGTCCCACGCGGTGTCTGTCAGCTCCTGCCAGACGGCCAGAGTGGTCGGTGCCGCGTCCGCCTCGCCGCGGCCGTGCGCCCCCAGCCGGACCGTGCGTGTCCGCAGACGCCACAGCATCGGGGCCAGGGGGAGCGCCAGAGCGGCGAGGCCCGCCAGGGCCCAGGCCAGGATCGCGTACCACTTCGGGCCGCCGTCGTCCGTGGGCAGCGCCGCCTGCGGCGACTCGCTCGCGCACCCGCCGTCCAGCTTCTTCTGCTCGGGCGTGCAGCTCTCGCTGGAGGAGGGCGCCGCGGAGGGCGCGGCGGACGACGTCTCGGACGGGCGCGCGGGGTCCGGCACCGAGCTGCCCGGGTCGTCCGGCAGCGTGTACGACGGCATCGAGCCGCGGTTCGGAGTCGGCTCGAAGCGGGTCCAGCCCACGCCCTCGAAGTACAGCTCGGGCCAGGCGTGCGCGTCCCGCAGCCCCACCGACACCGAGCCGTCCGCCTGCGGGGAGCCGGGCGCGAAGCCCACCGCGACCCGGGCCGGTATGTCCAGGGAGCGGGCCATCGCCGCCATCGCGAAGGAGAAGTGCACGCAGAAGCCCTGCTTGTCCTTCAGGAAGCGGGCGATCGCCTGCGAGCCGCTGCCGACCTGCACCTGGGTGTCGTACTCGAAGCCGCCGGTCACGGCGAACCAGTCCTGCAGTTTGACCGCCTGGTCGTACGGGTCGGCCGCGCCCTCGGTGACCTTGCGGGCCGTGCTCGCCACCACCGACGGCAGTGAGTCGGGCAGCTTCGTGAAATCGCGCTCGATGGACGCCGGCGGCTTCGGCGCCGAGGCCAGCTGCTCCGCCGTCGGCTGCACGTCCAGGCTCTTTACCTGGTACGTCAGGCCCCGGGTGTTCTGGCCGTGGTCACCGACCAGGGTCATGCCCTGGGGCTCGTAACGCCAGTTGCCCCGGATGTTCACCCCGCTCGGCGGGTACGGCATCGGCAGCCAGTCCTGGGCGTACCAGTCGGCCGCGGAGATCGTGGTGTCGAACTCCGTGCGCTTCACATCCGGACCGAGGCCGGCCGGGGTCGGGAACGTGCCGTCGGGGAGGGCGGTGATGGAGCGCCGGGACGGCTTCCAGGTGGTGCCGTCGAAGTCGTCCAGGGACACGATCCGCAGATACAGGTCCGAGACGTCCGGCATCTTGGTCTTCACTGACAGGACCTGCTGGTCCTCGTCCGCGTTCAGGCTGTCCCGCAGCGACACCAGCGGGTTCACGGCGGAGATCGTGCCCCCGCCGCCCGCGCCGGAGCCGGAACCGGCCCCCACCGAGTCCAGCAGGCCGCCGTTCATCGCGGGCAGACCGAGCGGCACCACCAGGGCGATCCCCAGCGCGACCACGCCGATGCGCCGGCCGGTGCGGACCGGGGCGACCGCGCCGCTCTGCTCTCCTCCGGCCGTGCGCGAGGCCCCGCCGAAGACCCGCCCCCACTGAGAGAGGCGGTCCCGCCCCTCGGCCAGGAGCAGCATCAGATAGCCGGCCGCCGCGACCAGGAACCACAGCCAGTCCGTGCCCCCGTCGGACAGCCCCGCGGCCACGGAGTACAGCGCGAGCAGCGGCAGCCCGGCCGGTGCGGCGCTGCGGAAGGTCACCGCGAGGGTGTCCACCAGCAGCCCGATGATCAGGACCCCGCCGATGAGCATCAGCCGTATACCGTCGGACTCCAGGGGGGCCGGGATCGCGTACCGCGCGATGTCGTCCCCGCCCTGCCGGAGCAGGATCGCGAAGCGGTCGAGGGCCTCCGGCCCCGGGATCAGCCCGGCGAGGGCCTGTTCCCGGGCGAACACGAACGTCAGCAGGAACACCGTGACCACGGCCTGCGCCGCGACCGTCAGCGGCCGGGCCAGCGGCACCCTGCGGGCCGCGGCACCCACGCCTGCCTGCACGCCCAGCAGGAAGGCCGCCTGCACGATCCACGTGGCCGGCTTGACCAGGGGCAGCAGGGCGCACGCGGCCATCAGCGTGGCCGCCCACGCGCCCAGCGTCAGTCGTATCCGCCCGCTCATCACGGTCCCTCCCCGCCGCCGGCCGCGGCCACGCCCCTGCGCTCCCGGTCCGCCTGTCGCCACAGGTCGTCCAGCAAGGCCCCCCGGGGCACGCCCAGAGTCGTCCAGCCCGCCTCGCGCAGCATGCGCAGCCGCTCCCCGCTCCCGTCCAACGGACCGGGCACGTCACTCGGTTCCCGCATCCAGTTCTCGCTGTCCAGCACGAAGGCGACCGCGCCTCCACTGCGCTGGCGCATCCTGGCCACCACGGCCGCCTGCTCCTCGTCGAGATCGCCGAGGAAGGCCACCAGCAGCCCCTCGTTCCCACCGCGCAGCACGTCGTAGGCCCGGGATAGGCCCGCGCCGTCGGAGTGGTCGATCACCGCGAGGGTGTCCATCATCAGCCCGGCCGCGTCCGCCGATCCCTGGCTCGCGCCCGCGAAGCCGTCGCCGCCCTCGCCGGGCACCGCGCTGCCGGTGTCGGTCAACAGCCGTACGGAGAAGCCCCGTTCGAGCATGTGCACCAGCACGGACGCGGCGCCCGCCACGGCCCACTCGAAGGCCGCGTCCGGACCCGCGCCCTGGAACGCGATGCCCCGGGTGTCGAGCAGCACGGTGCAGCGGGCGCGCTGCGGCTGCTCCTCGCGGCGCACCATCAACTCGCCGTAGCGGGCTGTGGAGCGCCAGTGCACACGGCGCAGATCGTCGCCGTAGCGGTATCCGCGCGGGATCACGTCGTCCTCGCCGGCCAGCGCGAGCGAACGCTGCCGCCCGTCGCCGTACCCCTTCGCCTCACCGCTGAAGCGCACCGGCGCCAGCGGCTCCACACGCGGGATCACCGTCAGGTTGTCGTACGTCGAGAAGGAGCGGGTCAGCTCGCACATGCCGAACGGGTCGGTCAGGCGGAGCTGGAGCGGGCCCAGCGGGTAGCGGCCGCGCAGGTCGGAGCGCACCCGGTAGGACACCTCGCGCCGGCCGCCCGCCTCCACCCGGTCCAGCACGAAGCGCGGGCGGGGGCCGAGCACGTACGGCACCCGGTCCTGGAGCATCAGCAGGCCCGTGGGCAGCCGCGAGACGTTGTCCATCCGCAGGTGGACCCGGGCCTCGCTGCCGGCGGGCACGCGCGCGGGGGAGAGCCGGCGGCTGCCGGCGACCCGGTAGCGCGTGCGGTACAGGACCGTCGCGCACACCAGCGGCAGCACCGCCAGCAGCAGGCCCACGCGCAGCAGGTCGCTCTGCCCGAGCACGTAGCTGCAGACGGCGGCCGCGACGCCGGCGGCCAGGAAGGAGCGTCCGCGGGTGGTCAGACCGGCCAGGGCGGTGCGGATGCCGCTCTTCTCGTCCTGGTCGGCCTCCGCGTGCCCCGTCCCCGCGGTGGTCATCACAGCCTCCGCGGCGGCTGCTGGGGATACGACGGCACCCCGCGGCCCAGGCCGCCGAAGCCGCTCTGCTGCGGCGCCGCAGGCACCGGCGTGCGCTGCAGGATCTCCTCGACGACCTGCTCGGCGGTGCGGCGGTTGAGCTGGGCCTGGGCGGTGGGCAGCAGGCGGTGGGCCAGGACGGCGACGGCCAGGGCCTGCACGTCGTCCGGCAGCGCGTACTCCCGGCCGCTGAGGGCCGCGGACGCCTTCGCCGCGCGCAGCAGGTGCAGCGTCGCGCGCGGTGAGGCGCCCAGTCTGAGGTCGGGGTGCGTGCGCGTGGCGGCGACCAGGTCCACCACGTAGCGCCGGACCGGCTCGGCGACGTGCACGCCGCGCACCGCCTCGACCAGCTTGAGGATCTCGTGCGCGTGGGCCACGGGCTGGAGGTCCTCCAGCGGCGAGACGCCGCCGTGCACGTCCAGCATCTGCAGCTCGGCCTCCGCGCTGGGGTATCCCACCGAGACCCGGGCCATGAAACGGTCGCGCTGGGCCTCCGGAAGCGGGTAGGTGCCCTCCATCTCGACCGGGTTCTGCGTCGCCACCACCATGAACGGGCTCGGCAGTTCGTAGCTGCTGCCGTCGATGGTGACCTGGCGCTCCTCCATCGACTCCAGGAGCGCGGACTGCGTCTTGGGCGAGGCGCGGTTGATCTCGTCGCCGATCACGACCTGCGCGAAGATCGCGCCCGGCTTGAACTCGAAGTCACGGCGCTGCTGGTCCCAGATGGACACACCGGTGATGTCCGACGGCAGCAGGTCGGGCGTGAACTGGATGCGCCGCACCGAGCAGTCGATGGACCGCGCCAGTGCCTTGGCGAGCATCGTCTTGCCGACTCCCGGGACGTCCTCGATCAGCAGGTGTCCCTCGGCCAGCAGTACGGTCAGCGAGAGCCGTACGACCTCGGGCTTGCCCTCGATCACGCCTTCCACCGACTCCCGCACCCGCTCCACCACAGCGGTCAGATCAGTGAGGCTCGCTCGATCGTCATAGGTCGTCACCCGGCCCTCCTCGGCCTTTCCCCTGCTCCCAGGAAGCACGGGATACCCCATTTTCCCGGGCCGACGCCGCATGACGCGCGACGGCCCACCCCGAACCACGGACACCACGCGTGAAACGCTCAGCGTGACGTCACTCCCGCATTCTTGCTGCCGTTACCGATTCGTGTCACTCGACTGTGGATAACTGGCCGCGATATGTCGGCCTTGCGACCCTTTCGAACGCGTGACTGACAGGATTCCGACAGCTGCGGCAGGCCGGCTCCGGGGTGGTGACCAGGGGTGGGTGACCAGGTCAGGAGGCGGGGTCGATCTCCCGCAGCAGGCCCGTTCCGACGTCGTAGACGAATCCGCGGACGTCGTCGGTGTGCGGCAGGAACGGCGAGGTGCGCACGCGCCGCATCGACTGCCGTACGTCCTGGTCGACGTCCTGGAAGGACTCCACCGCCCAGGCCGGGCGCTGGCCGACCTCGGCCTCCAGCTCGCCCCGGAAGTCCTCGGTGAGGGTCTCCATGCCGCAGCCGGTGTGGTGGACGAGGACGACGCTGCGCGTCCCCAGCTTGCGCTGGCTGATGGCGAGGGAGCGGATCACGTCGTCGGTGACGACGCCGCCGGCGTTGCGGATGGTGTGGCAGTCGCCGAGTTCGAGGCCGAGCGTGGCGAGCGGGTCGAGGCGGGCGTCCATGCAGGCCACGACCGCCACGTGCAGGGCGGGCGCGGCGGCCATCCCGGCGTGGCCGAAGTCGGCGGCGTACCGGGTGTTGGCGTCGACGATTCGGTCGGTGACCGTGCCGCGGCCGGCTATGGCGCTCTCCGAACCCGTGGGAACTGATGCAGAAGTCGTCATATCCATGACGGTACTGGTCACGACTGTTCCGGGCCCGCTGTGAGAGAGGACAAAGAACGCCATCGGGCCTTGTAGTGAGGTAACCCACAAGGGTGGTGCGCCTGCCGGTCGCGACGCGCAGGCCGGTTGATTGACCGCGAGACGCGGTGGACTAAAGTGACGCGAAGCGGGAGGCGAGACTCTCCCCGCTGGACTGATTTCCCCGGAGACCCGGCGACGCCCGGCGATCTCCCCGCGTGCGCGGCGCGTACGTACGGCTCGGCCTCCTCCCGCTCCCGGTCGGCTGACGCTTCCGGCGCCGGCAGGCCTCCCCTTCAGCAGCGGGCGGGGACCCGGCGGTGCGTGGGCCCCGCGCCGGATCTGAGAGGCCCCCTTGAGCCAGAGTCGACACGTCCCGGTGATGCTCCAGCGGTGCCTGGACCTGCTGGCACCCGCCCTGGAGGGCCCGGACCCGGTGGTCGTCGACTGCACCCTCGGCCTCGGCGGCCACAGCGAGGCGCTTCTCGAGCGGTTCCCCGGGGCCCGGCTCGTCGCCCTCGACCGCGACAAGGAGGCCCTGCGTCTGTCGGGTGAGCGCCTCGCGTCCCACGGGGAGCGCGCCACCCTCGTCCACGCGGTGTACGACGAACTGCCCGAGGTGCTGGACAGGCTCGGCATCGCGCGCGTGCAGGGCGTCCTGTTCGACCTCGGCGTCTCCTCCATGCAGCTCGACGAGGCCGACCGCGGCTTCGCCTACGCCCAGGACGCACCGCTCGACATGCGGATGGACCAGACGACCGGCGCCAGTGCCGCCGAGGTCCTCAACACGTACCCGCCCGGCGAACTCGTGCGTATCCTCCGGGCGTACGGCGAGGAGAAGCAGGCCAAGCGGATCGTGTCCGCGGTCGTGCGCGAGCGCGAGAAGGAGCCGTTCAGCAACAGCGCCCGGCTGGTCGAGCTGATCCGGGACGCCCTGCCGCAGGCCGCCAAGCGCACCGGCGGCAACCCGGCCAAGCGCACCTTCCAGGCCCTGCGCATCGAGGTCAACGGCGAGCTCTCCGTCCTCGAGCGGGCGATCCCGTCCGCCGTGAAGGCGCTCGACGTTGGTGGGCGGATCGCGGTGCTGTCGTACCACTCGCTGGAGGACCGGCTGGTCAAGCAGGTGTTCGCGGCGGGCGCCGCCACCACCGCGCCGCCCGGACTGCCCGTCGTGCCCGAGCGTTACCAGCCGCGGCTCAAGCTGCTCACCCGCGGTGCCGAACTCCCCACGGAAGAGGAGATCGCCGAGAACCGGCGGGCGGCACCTGCGCGGCTGCGCGGGGCGCAGCGCATCAGAGAGGACATCGAGTGAGCCACGTGCAGGGCGGCCGGGTGTTCCGGACCCGAGGGAGCGTGAGTGAGCAGTAAACCCGAACTGAAGGGGAGGGCGGCCCGTCTCGCGCGGCTCTTCCCGGCCGGCACCGCGCGGGCGGCCCGCATGCCGTTCGTGCTCCTCGTGGTCCTGCTCCTCGGCGGCGGTCTCATCGGCCTCCTGGTGTTGAACTCGGCCCTCAGCGAAGGCGCGTTCAAGCTCGACGACCTCCAGCGCGAGACCAAGAGCCTCACCGACGAGGAACAGGCCCTCCAGCGGGACATCGACGCCTACTCCGCCCCCGAGGCCCTCCAGCGCCGCGCCCGCGAACTCGGCATGGTGCCCGGCGGCGACCCCGCCTTCCTCGAGCGCGACGGCACCGTCAAGGGCGTCCCCAGCGCCGCCCCCGGCGCCTGGCAGAGCGCCGCGCACATCCCCCTGGTCCTCGCCCCCGAGGCCATGCCCAACGGCCCCGCCCCGACCCCCGGCAGGTGACGGAAGTGTCCGACAGGGAACCCCCGCGCCGCCGAGTGCCCGGCCCCGCTCGGCCCGATGCCCGGCGGCGTCCCGGGCCCGGTGCTCGTCCGGCTCGGCGGCCGGCTCAGGTCCGGCCGGGGACGCCCCGGCCGTTGCGGCTGGGCAGCCCGCGGCCCCGGCTGCGGCTGGTCGGGCTCGCGCTGACGCTGGTGATGATCGCCTTCGTCGTGCGGCTGTTCCAGGTGCAGGCCGTCGACGCGAGTACGTACGCGGCCAAGGCAGAGCAGAACCGCTACGTCGGGCAGGTGCTGGCCGCGGACCGGGGCGAGATCACCGACCGGTCCGGTGTGGCCCTGGCGACCAGTGAGGACGCCTACGACATCACGGCCGACCCCACGATGTTCGCCCCGGACCACCTGAAGATCGGTGACGGGCCCGAGCAGGCCGCCGCGCTCCTCGCGCCGATCCTCGGCCAGGACCAGGAAGCCCTGGTCGAGAAGCTGCGGCCGAAGAACAAGAACCTGCGTTACGCGAAGCTGGCCTCCCGGCAGACCCCGCAGGTCTGGAAGCAGATCAAGGATCTGAAGTCCGCGCTCGCCAAGAAGGAGGAGACGGACAAGTCCGTGCACAACGTCCTCGCGGGCGTCTTCTCCGTCGGCACCAGCAAGCGCGTGTACCCCAACGGCGACCTCGCCGCCGGGATACTGGGCTGGGTCAACGGCGAGGGCAAGCCCGGCGGCGGCATCGAACTCCAGCTGGACAAGGAACTGGCCGGCAAGGACGGCAAGATCCGCTACGCCCAGTCCGGCGGCCGTCTCGTCCCCACCGTGGGTTCCACCGAGACACCCGCCGTGCCCGGCAGCGACGTCGAGCTCACCATCGACCGCGACATCCAGTGGGCCGCCCAGAAGGCCATCACCGACCAGGTGAAGGAGTCCGCGGCCGACCGCGGCTACGTCATCGTCCAGGACACCCGCACCGGCCAGATTCTGGCCATGGCCAACTCACCCGGCTTCGACCCCAACGACCTGTCGGACGCCGACTCTGCCGCGCTCGGCAACGCGGCCGTCCAGGACGCCTTCGAGCCCGGCTCCACCGCCAAGGTCATGTCGATGGCCGCCGTCCTCCAGGAGAACACCGCCACCCCGATGACCCACGTCGTCGTGCCCAACCGGCTGCACCGCGGCGACCGGCTCTTCAAGGACGACATCGACCACCCGACCTGGTACCTGACGCTCAACGGCGTCCTCGCCAAGTCGAGCAACATCGGCACCATCCTCGCCACCGGCCAGCTCGGCAGGACCCAGGCCCAGTCCAACAAGGTCCTCTACGACTACCTGCGCAAGTTCGGCCTCGGCAGCTACACCGGCCTCGGCTTCCCCGGCGAGACCAAGGGCATCCTCGCCCCGCCCGACAAGTGGTCGACCTCGCAGCAGTACACGATTCCTTTCGGCCAGGGCGTCTCCATCAACGCCATGCAGGCGGCGTCCGTGTACTCGACCATCGCCAACGGCGGCGTCCGCGTCGACCCCACACTCGTCCGCGGCACCAAGGGCCCCGAGGGGCGCTTCACCCCGGCCCCCGAGCCCAAGAAGACCAGGGTCGTCAGCGCCAAGACGGCGAAGACCCTCGCCCAGATGCTGGAGTCCGTCGTGGACGACGAGGAGGGCACCGGCACCAAGGCGCGCATCCCCGGCTACCGCGTCGCGGGCAAGACGGGCACGGCCAACCGCGTGGATCCGGCCACCGGCAAGTACCACGGCTACACCTCGTCCTTCGCCGGCTTCGCGCCCGCCGACAAGCCCCGCGTCACCGTCTACTGCGCCATCCAGAACGCCACCCAGGGCAGCTACTTCGGCGGCCAGATCTGCGGCCCCGTCTACAAGCGCGTCATGGAGTTCGCACTGAAGTCCCTCCAGGTCCCGCCGACCGGCGCCAAGGCCGCGAAGCTGCCCGTCTCCTTCCAGAACTGAACCCCTCGCCCTCCGGAACGGAACCCCCGACAGGCCCCCAACCGAACCCCGAGCCCTGATCAGCACCGAGCACCACCGAGCCACCAGGACCGCCCCGTGACAACGATCACTCCCGACCCCGGGAACCAGAGCGCCGCCGCCCCCTCACTTCGCCCGGAGGCGGGTACGCCCGGTACGCTCACCGCCGTGCCACACGCTGATCAGTCCCAAATCACCCAGAAGGGCCATCCCGTGACATACCCCGGGCCGCCCAGGCCGGTGCAGGTCTCCGCCACACCCCTCGCGGAACTCGCCGATCAGCTGGGTGTTCCAACGCCGGAGAGTTCCGCCGAGGTCACGGGCATCACCCACGACTCCCGCGCCGTGCGCCCCGGCGACCTGTACGCCGCCCTCCCGGGGGCCCGGCTGCACGGCGCCGACTTCGTCACGCAGGCCGCCGGTCTCGGCGCCGCCGCCGTGCTGACCGACCCGACCGGCGCGGAGCGCGCCGCGGCGTCCGGGCTGCCGGTCCTCGTCCTCGACGACCCCCGCGGGCGGATGGGCGAGCTGGCCGCGACGATCTACGGGCACCCCGGCCGGGACCTGCTCCAGATCGGCATCACCGGCACCTCCGGCAAGACCACCACCGCCTACCTCGTCGAGGGCGGCCTGAAGTCCGTCAGGTCCACCGGCCTGATCGGCACGGTCGAGATGCGCATCGGCGACGAGCGCATCAAGTCCGAGCGCACCACCCCCGAGGCCACCGACCTCCAGGCCCTGTTCGCCGTCATGCGCGAACGCGGCGTCGACGCCGTCGCCATGGAGGTCTCCAGCCACGCCCTGGTCCTCGGCCGGGTCGACGGCTGTGTCTTCGACATCGGCGTCTTCACCAACCTCAGCCCGGAGCACATGGAGTTCCACTCCGGCATGGAGGACTACTTCCAGGCCAAGGCGCAGCTGTTCACGCCGGAACGCGGCAAACTCGGCGTGGTCAACGTCGACGACGAGTACGGCCGCAGGCTGGCGAACGAAGCCACCGTCCCGGTCGTCACCTACTCCGCCGAGGGCCACCCCGACGCCGACTGGCGTGCCGAGGACGTCGAGGTCGGCCAGCTGGACTCGACGTTCACCGTGATCGGCCCCAAGGGCGAGCGGATCAGCGCCAAGTCGCCGCTGCCGGGCCCCTTCAACGTGGCCAACACCCTCGCCGCGATCGTCGCCCTGGCCGTCGCCGGCCTCGACCCGCAGTCCGCCGCCGACGGTGTCGCCGCCGTACCCGGCGTGCCGGGCCGGCTGGAGCGCGTGGACGCCGGGCAGCCCTACCTCGCGGTCGTCGACTACGCCCACAAGACGGACGCGGTCGAATCGGTCCTCAAAGCGCTCCGCAAGGTCACCGAGGGCAAGCTGCACATCGTCCTCGGCTGCGGCGGCGACCGGGACAAGTCCAAGCGCGAGCCCATGGGGGCCGCGGCGGCCCGGCTCGCCGACACCGCCGTACTGACCTCCGACAATCCCCGCTCCGAGGATCCCCTCGCGATCCTCGCCACGATGCTCCAGGGCGCCGCCTCGGTGCCCGCGTTCGAGCGCGGCGAGGTGCAGGTCTTCGAGGACCGGGCCGCCGCGATCGCCGCCGCCGTCGCCCGGGCCGAGCCCGGCGACACCGTGCTGGTCGCGGGCAAGGGCCACGAGCAGGGCCAGGACATCGCCGGGGTGGTCCGTCCCTTCGACGACCGCCAGGTACTTCGCGAAGCCGTCCAGAAGACCCAGGGATGAAAATCCAGAAGACCCAGGGGATGAACTTGTGATCGCCCTCTCCCTCGCCGAGATCGCAGAAGTCGTCGGCGGGCAGACGCACGACATACCGGATCCGTCCGTCCAGGTCACCGGCCCGGTCGTCCGTGACTCCCGCGAGGCGGTGCCGGGCAGCCTGTTCGCCGCCTTCGCCGGCGAGCGCGTGGACGGACACGACTACGCGGCGGCGGTCGTCGAGGCGGGAGCGGCGGCCGTGCTCGGCACCAAGCCCGTCGGTGTGCCCGCCATCGTCGTGGACGACGTCCAGAGCGCCCTCGGCGCCCTCGCGCGGCACGTCGTACGACGTCTCGGTGCCACCCTCGTGGCCCTCACCGGCTCGGCCGGCAAGACCAGCACCAAGGACCTCATCGCGCAGGTGCTCCAGCGCAAGGCGCCGACGGTGTTCACGCCCGGCTCCCTCAACAACGAGATCGGGCTGCCGCTGACCGCGCTCAGCGCGACCGAGGAGACCAGGTTCCTCGTCCTGGAGATGGGCGCCCGGGGTATCGGGCACATCAGCTACCTCGCCGGTCTGACGCCCCCGAAGGTCGGCCTCGTCCTCAACGTCGGCAGCGCCCACATCGGCGAGTTCGGCGGCCGTGAGCAGATCGCCCAGGCGAAGGGCGAACTCGTCGAGGCACTCCCGGAGAACGGAACCGCCGTCCTCAACGCGGACGACCCCTACGTGCGGGCCATGGCCGCCCGTACGAAGGCGAAGGTGATCTTTTTCGGAGAGTCCGGCGAAGCGGACGTACGCGCCGAGAACGTGCGACTCACGGACAGCGGACAGCCCTCGTTCAGGCTTCGCACACCCTCCGGTGCAAGTGACGTGACCATGCGCCTGTACGGTGAGCACCACGTGTCGAACGCGCTCGCCGCGGCCGCCGTCGCCCACGAACTGGGCATGTCCGCAGACGAGATCGCCGTGGCGCTCTCCGAGGCGGGCTCCCTCTCCCGCTGGCGGATGGAGGTCACCGAGCGCCCGGACGGCGTGACGATCGTCAACGACGCCTACAACGCGAACCCCGAGTCCATGCGAGCCGCTCTGCGCGCGCTCGCGGCGATGGGCAAGGGGCGGCGGACCTGGGCGGTGCTCGGCAAGATGGCCGAGCTGGGGGACGAGGCTCTCGCCGAGCACGACGCGGTCGGGCGGCTCGCCGTCCGGCTCAACGTCAGCAAGCTCGTCGCGGTCGGTGGCAGGGAAGCCGCCTGGCTGCAACTGGGCGCATATAACGAGGGTTCGTGGGGTGAGGAGTCGGTGCACGTGTCCGACGCACAGGCGGCGGTCGACCTGTTGCGCAGCGAGTTGCGCCCGGGGGACGTCGTACTCGTGAAGGCGTCCCGTTCGGTCGGCCTCGAGAGCGTGGCGCAGGCGCTCGTCGAGTCCGGTGCCGAGGGTGAGGTTTCCGCCCGATGATGAAGCAGATCCTGTTCGCAGGAGTCATTGGCCTCTTTCTCACGCTGATCGGCACCCCGCTGCTGATCAAGCTCCTCGCGCGCAAGGGCTACGGCCAGTACATCCGCGACGACGGCCCGCGCGAGCACGCCAGCAAGCGCGGTACGCCGACCATGGGCGGTATCGCCTTCATCCTGGCGACGGTCGCCGCGTACTTCCTGGCGAAGGTGATCACGGGCTATCTGGACCCGGAGGCCGACGCGGCGCCGACCTTCTCGGGTCTGCTGGTGCTCGGCCTGATGGTCGGCATGGGCCTGGTCGGCTTCCTCGACGACTACATCAAGATCGTCAAGCGTCGTTCGCTGGGTCTGCGGGCCAAGGCGAAGATGGCCGGTCAGCTGACCGTCGGTATCGCCTTCGCGGTGCTGTCGCTCCAGTTCGCGGACAACCGCGGCAACACCCCGGCGTCCACGAAGCTGTCGTTCATCACGGACTTCGGCTGGACGATCGGACCCGTGCTGTTCGTGGTCTGGGCGCTGTTCATGATTCTCGCGATGTCGAACGGCGTGAACCTGACCGACGGTCTGGACGGTCTGGCCACCGGCGCCTCGGTGCTGGTCTTCGGCGCCTACACCTTCATCGGCGTCTGGCAGTTCCAGGAGTCCTGCGCCAACGCGCAGACCCTGACCAACCCGGGCGCCTGCTACGAGGTGCGCGACCCCCTCGACCTCGCCGTGGTCTCCTCGGCGCTGATGGGCGCCTGCCTCGGTTTCCTGTGGTGGAACACCTCGCCGGCCAAGGTCTTCATGGGTGACACCGGTTCGCTCGCACTCGGCGGTGTGCTCGCCGGTCTCGCGATCTGTTCCCGCACCGAGCTGCTGATCGCCATCCTCGGTGGCCTGTTCGTCCTGATCACCATGTCCGTGGTGATCCAGGTCGGTTCCTTCCGTCTGACCGGGAAACGCGTCTTCCGGATGGCGCCACTCCAGCACCACTTCGAACTCAAAGGCTGGTCCGAAGTGCTCATTGTGGTCCGCTTCTGGATCATCCAGGGCATTTGCGTGATCGTCGGACTCGGCCTCTTCTACGCAGGATGGGCAGCGGACAAGTGACCTCCTCGGAGCCTTTCGACTTCCAGGGCAAGCACGTCACCGTCGCCGGGCTCGGCGTCTCCGGCGTCCCGGCGGCCAAGGTGCTGCACGGCCTCGGCGCGATCGTCACGGTCGTCAACGACGGCGCGGACGAGCGCGCCCGGGCGCAGGCGGCCGAGCTGGAGGCGCTCGGCGTCACCGTGCGCCTCGGCGACGGCGACACGTTGCCCGAGGGCTCCGAACTGATCGTCACCGCGCCCGGCTGGAAGCCGGACAAGCCGCTGTTCGCGGCGGCGGAGCGGGCGGGCGTCCCGGTCTGGGGCGATGTCGAACTGGCCTGGCGCCTGCGCGGCCCCGACGCCGCTCCCTGGCTCGCCGTCACGGGCACCAACGGCAAGACCACGACCGTCCAGATGCTCGCCTCGATCCTGGAGGCGGCGGGCCTGCGCACCGCCGCCGTCGGCAACATCGGCGTCTCGCTCCTGGACGCGGTGCTCGGCGAGGAGCGCTACGACGTGCTGGCCGTGGAGCTGTCCAGCTACCAGCTGCACTGGGCGCCGTCGCTGCGCGCCCACTCGGCCGTCGTGCTGAACCTCGCCCCCGACCACCTCGACTGGCACGGCTCCATGGAGGCGTACGCCGCCGACAAGGGCCGTATCTACGAGGGAAATCAGGTCGCCTGCGTCTACAACGTGGCCGACAAGGCGACCGAGGACCTGGTCCGCGAGGCCGACGTCGAGGAGGGCTGCCGCGCCATCGGCTTCACCCTGGGCACGCCCGGGCCCTCCCAACTCGGTGTCGTGGAGGGCATCCTGGTCGACCGCGCCTTCGTCGAGAACCGGCAGAAGAACGCCCAGGAGCTCGCCGAGGTCGCCGACGTGAACCCGCCTGCCCCGCACAACATCGCCAACGCGCTCGCGGCGGCAGCCCTCGCCCGGGCCTACGGCGTGCCCGCCAAGGCCGTACGGGACGGTCTGCGGGCCTTTACCCCGGACGCCCACCGCATCGCTCACGTGGCCGACGTGGACGGCGTCGCGTACGTCGACGACTCCAAGGCCACCAACACGCATGCGGCTCAAGCCTCGTTGGCGGCGTACGAGCCGATCGTGTGGATCGCGGGCGGACTCGCCAAGGGCGCCGTCTTCGACGAACTGGTCGCCGAGTCGGCGCAGCGGCTGCGCGGGGCCGTGCTGATCGGCGCGGACCGCGCGCTCATCCGGGAAGCCCTCGCGCGACACGCCCCGGAAGTACCCGTCGTCGACCTCGACCGGACCGACACTGGGGCGATGCTCCAGGCCGTCCAGGAGGCGCGGCGGCTCGCACAGCCCGGCGACACGGTGCTGCTGGCCCCGGCCTGCGCCTCGATGGACATGTTCACCAACTACAACAAGCGCGGTGACGCGTTCGCGGAGGCGGTTCGCGAACTCGGCGCGGGCACCTGACGGTCGGTCTCGGCCACGACGGGTGCTTCGGGACCCTTGGAGGGACGCGTGACTCGGATGTGGCCCGAGACCAACCGGCGGACACCCGCCGCCGACCCGGGGCCGACGCCCCCACCCGTCCCACCCGCGTCCGCGGGAGCCGTCCATGCCCGGTAGCCGTACCGGAGGGCCGCCCGCGCAGCGGCCCGTCCGCCGGCCCGCCGTGGCCCGGGTGTCGCGCGAGAGCGGCCTCCTCGGCCTGTACCTGCGCGCGCGCAGGGGCTGGGACCGGCCGCTGACCGCCTACTACCTGATCTTCGGCGGCAGCCTGCTGATCACGGTGCTGGGGCTGGTGATGGTCTACTCGGCCTCCCAGATCACCGCGCTGCAGATGTCGCTGCCGGGCTCGTACTTCTTCCGCAAGCAGCTGCTCGCGGCGGTGATCGGCGCCGGTCTGCTGTTCGCCGCCTCACGGATGCCGGTGAAGCTGCACCGGGCATTGGCCTACCCCATCCTCGCGGGCGCCGTCTTCCTGATGACCCTGGTGCAGATCCCGGGGATAGGAGTGTCGGTCAACGGCAACCAGAACTGGATCGCGGTCGGCGGCTCCTTCCAGATCCAGCCCAGCGAGTTCGGCAAGCTCGCCCTCGTGCTGTGGGGCGCCGACCTGCTCGCCCGCAAGCAGGACAAGAAGCTGCTGACCCAGTGGAAGCACATGCTCGTCCCGCTGGTGCCGGCCGCCTTCATGCTGCTCGGGCTGATCATGATCGGCGGCGACATGGGCACGGCGATCATTCTCACAGCCATCCTGTTCGGCCTGCTCTGGCTGGCAGGCGCGCCCACGCGGCTGTTCGCCGGTGTGCTGTCGATCGCCGCCGTGCTCGGCCTGATCCTCATCAAGACCAGCGCCAACCGCATGGCCCGTCTGCAGTGCCTCGGCGCCACCGAACCCCAGTCGGGCCCCGTCGACTGCTGGCAGGCCGTGCACGGCATCTACGCCCTGGCCTCGGGCGGAATCTTCGGCTCCGGGCTGGGCGCGAGTGTGGAGAAATGGGGCCAACTCCCCGAAGCCCACACCGACTTCATCTTCGCCGTCACCGGTGAGGAACTGGGCCTGGCGGGGACGCTGTCGGTACTCGCCCTCTTCGCGGCTCTAGGCTATGCGGGTATCCGCGTGGCCGGACGCACGGAGGACCCCTTCGTGAGGTATGCCGCGGGAGGCGTGACCACCTGGATCACGGCCCAGGCCGTGATCAACATCGGTGCGGTGCTCGGTCTGCTGCCGATCGCCGGTGTCCCCTCCCGCTGTTCTCCTACGGAGGATCGGCCCTGCTGCCGACCATGTTCGCCATCGGGCTGCTGATCGCCTTCGCACGCGACGAGCCCGCTGCGCGGGCGGCGCTTGCGATGCGACAACCCCGCTTTGGTAGAAAGCGGGGGGCTGGGGGCACCGGTTCCATTCGGAGTCCCCGGAGATGGAACACGATGCGACGGCGTGCCTCGGCGGCGCGCTCGTCCGGAGAGCGGTGAATTTCGGTGCATGTCGTACTCGCCGGCGGAGGAACCGCGGGCCACATCGAGCCCGCGCTCGCCCTCGCGGACGCCCTGCGCAGGCAGGATCCGAGCGTGGGCATCACGGCCCTGGGAACGGAGCGCGGCCTCGAGACACGTCTCGTACCCGAGCGTGGGTACGAACTCGCGCTGATCCCCGCCGTACCGCTGCCGCGCAAGCCCACCCCCGAGCTGATCACCGTCCCGGGCCGGCTGCGCGGGACGATCAAGGCGACCGAGCAGATCCTGGAGCGCACCAGGGCGGACGCCGTGGTCGGCTTCGGCGGCTACGTCGCCCTGCCCGGCTACCTCGCGGCCAAGCGCCTCGGCGTGCCGATCGTCATCCACGAGGCCAATGCCCGCCCGGGCCTGGCCAACAAGATCGGCTCGCGGTACGCCAGCCAGGTCGCGGTCTCCACGCCGGACAGCAAGCTGCGCAACTCCCGTTACATCGGCATCCCGCTGCGCCGCTCCATCGCCACCCTGGACCGGGCCGCCGTACGCCCCGAGGCCCGGGCCGCCTTCGACCTCGACCCGAACCTGCCCACGCTCCTGGTCACCGGCGGCTCCCAGGGCGCCCGCCGGCTGAACGAGGTCGTCCAGCAGGTCGCGCCCTGGCTCCAGCAGGCCGGAATCCAGATCCTGCACGCGGTCGGTCCGAAGAACGAACTGCCGCAGGTCCACCAGATGCCGGGAATGCCCCCCTACATCCCGGTAAGTTATCTGGACCGGATGGACCTCGCGTACGCCGCGGCGGACATGATGCTCTGCCGTGCGGGCGCGATGACCGTCGCCGAACTCTCCGCCGTCGGGCTCCCCGCCGCTTATGTCCCGCTGCCCATCGGCAACGGCGAACAGCGGCTCAACGCCCAGCCGGTGGTCAAGGCCGGCGGCGGCCTGCTGGTCGACGACGCGGAGCTGACCCCCGAGTGGGTCCAGCAGAACGTCCTGCCCGTGCTCGCCGACCCGCACCGGCTGTACCAGATGTCCCGCAGCGCAGCCGAGTTCGGCCGCCGGGACGCCGACGACCTGCTCGTCGGCATGGTGTACGAGGCGATCTCCGCCAGTCGTGCACACCGCTAGGACTGTATGAGGGAAGGCAGGGGAGCGTGGCCGGATCGACCACCGCCGAGCGCGGTGAACGCCAGCAGAAGTCGTCCGGCCCGCCGCCCCGCCCGCGGTCCAGGCGGGCCCGGCTTCGTGTGATTGTCATCCTGGGCCTCGCCCTGGTCTTCCTCGGCTTCCCGACGGTCTGGCTGTTCTACGGCTCCGACTGGCTGCGTGCCGAGCGGGTCTCCGTGTCGGGCACCAGGGTCCTGACGCCGGCTCAGGTCCGGGCGGCCGCCGACGTTCCCCTCGGGAAGCCGCTGATTTCCGTCGACACCGAAGCGATCGAGTCGCGACTGCGCCGGAAATTGCCCCGAATTGACTCGGTTGACGTGGTCCGTTCCTGGCCCGATGGAATCGGCCTGAAAGTGGTCGAGCGGACTCCGGTTCTGATTGTCCAAAGGGGCGGAAAGTTCGTCGAAGTGGACGATGAAGGTGTCCGTTTCGCCACGGTGCCCGAGGCGCCGAAAGGCGTCCCCGCACTGGAATTGACACTGTCCCGGTCCAGCTCCGCCGCCGCGAGCCTGCGCCGCTTCGGCGAGTCCCGGCTGGTGCGCGAGGCGGTCGTCGTCGCCCGTGCCGTTCCGGCCGCCGTCGCCCACGCCACACGGACCGTCAAGGTCCGTTCCTACGACGACATCTCGCTCGAGTTGAGGGACGGCCGTACGGTCGTCTGGGGCAGCAGCGAGAAGGGCGCCGTCAAGGCCCGTACGCTCACCGCCCTGATGAAAGCCTCGCCCGGTGCGCGCTACTTCGACGTGAGTGTTCCCACCGCGCCCGCGTCATCAGCAAGTTGACGCACATCCGCGCAGGCCAGCACCCTGGTTGGGCAGTGCTACGGCTGATCACATAGGGTGAAAAGAAAAACGGGAGGTTCGGCGTGTTCGTTGAACGTGCGCCACTTGTCGACTTAGTGTCCTGTTCAGAAGACTCCAAGGAACAGACACACTGGTAACCCTAAACTTCAGGGTTAGGGTTCGGGTCGGCGATACGGACCGTCCCATTCGGCATCAGTCGTCGGGTCGCGGGGCGCAGCGCGCCACGGTGATTCGGCGACACGTAACTCGAGGCGAGAGGCCTTCGACGTGGCAGCACCGCAGAACTACCTCGCAGTCATCAAAGTCATCGGTGTCGGCGGCGGTGGTGTCAATGCCATCAACCGGATGATCGAGGTCGGTCTCAAGGGCGTCGAGTTCATCGCCATCAACACCGACGCGCAAGCTCTGTTGATGAGCGACGCCGACGTCAAGCTGGACGTCGGCCGTGAACTCACCCGCGGACTCGGCGCCGGAGCCAACCCGGCCGTGGGCCGCAAGGCCGCCGAGGACCACCGCGAGGAGATCGAGGAAGTCCTCAAGGGGGCCGACATGGTCTTCGTGACAGCCGGTGAAGGCGGCGGCACCGGCACCGGCGGCGCGCCCGTCGTGGCCAACATCGCCCGATCGCTCGGCGCCCTCACCATCGGTGTGGTCACGCGCCCGTTCACCTTCGAGGGGCGGCGCCGCGCGAACCAGGCCGAGGACGGCATCGCCGAGCTCCGCGAAGAGGTCGACACCCTCATCGTCATCCCGAACGACCGGCTGCTGTCCATCTCGGACCGCCAGGTGTCGGTGCTGGACGCCTTCAAGTCGGCCGACCAGGTCCTGCTCTCCGGTGTCCAGGGCATCACCGACCTCATCACCACCCCCGGCCTCATCAACCTCGACTTCGCCGACGTCAAGTCGGTCATGTCCGAGGCGGGCTCGGCACTGATGGGCATCGGCTCGGCGCGTGGCGACGACCGCGCGGTGGCAGCCGCCGAGATGGCGATCTCCTCGCCGCTCCTGGAGGCGTCCATCGACGGGGCCCGAGGTGTGCTGCTCTCCATCTCCGGTGGCAGCGACCTCGGTCTGTTCGAGATCAACGAGGCCGCCCAGCTGGTCAGCGAGGCCGCCCACCCGGAGGCCAACATCATCTTCGGTGCGGTGATCGACGATGCCCTCGGCGACGAGGTCCGGGTCACCGTGATCGCGGCCGGCTTCGACGGCGGCCAGCCGCCGTCCAAGCGGGACAACGTCCTCGGGTCGTCCTCGACCAAGCGCGAGGAGCCGGCCCCGGCACGGCAGACCGAGAGCCGCCCGTCCTTCGGCTCGCTCGGCAGCGTGACTCCGAAGGAGGACCCGGAGCCCGCTCCGGAACCGGTCAACGACATCCCGGTCGCCCCGCCGGTCCCGCCGGCGCCGCGGACCTACTCGGACAGCGCGGCCGAGGAACTGGACGTACCGGACTTCCTCAAGTGATCCTTCAGTCGTGATAGGACAGCGCGAAAGCGTGAGCGGCGCGCACTTCGGCTTCACCGACCGGTGGGGCGGAGTGAGCGCCGCTCCGTATGAGGAGCTCAACCTCGGCGGAGCGGTCGGCGACGACCCCGACGCCGTACGCACCAACCGGGACCTGGCCGCCAAGTCCCTGGGCGTCGAGCCCGGCCGGGTGGTCTGGATGAACCAGGTCCACGGGCCCGATGTGGTGGTGGTGGACCGGCCGTGGGGGTCTTCGTCCGAGATCCCTTCGGTCGACGCGATCGTCACGGTGAAACGGGGGCTCGCCCTCGCCGTGCTCACCGCGGACTGCGTGCCGGTCCTGCTTGCCGACCCGGTCGCGGGGATCGCCGCGGCGGCCCACGCGGGCCGGCCCGGCATGATCGCCGGGGTCGTCCCGGCCGCGCTACGCGCGATGACCGAACTGGGCGCCGAGCCCTCCCGGATCGTCGCCCGCACCGGGCCCACCGTCTGCGGCCGGTGTTACGAAGTGCCCGAGGCGATGCGCGCCGAGGTGTCCGCCGTCGAGCCGGCGGCGTACGCCGAGACCAGTTGGGGCACTCCGGCGGTCGACGTGAGGGCCGGGGTGCACGCGCAGCTCGAACGGCTCGGGGTACGCGACCGGGCGCAGTCTCCGGTGTGCACGCTGGAGTCGGACGATCACTTCTCGTACCGCCGCGACCGCACCACCGGTCGGCTCGCGGGCTATGTGTGGCTGGACTGATGGGGCATGACGGACCGTAAGGACGAACTCGCCACGAATCTGGCGAAAGTTGAGCGACGTATCGCCGAGGCGTGCGCGGCCGCCGGGCGGGCACGCGAGGAAGTGACCCTGATCGTGGTCACCAAGACCTATCCCGCGAGCGATGCGCGCATGTTGTCGGACCTGGGGGTGCGGCATGTCGCCGAGAACCGCGACCAGGACGCGGCCCCCAAGGCCGCTGCCTGTGCGGATCTGCCCCTTTCGTGGCACTTCGTCGGCCAACTCCAGACCAACAAGGTGCGGTCGGTGGTCGGTTACGCGGACTTCGTGCAGTCCGTCGATCGCTCCAAGCTCGTCACAGCTCTGTCGAAGGAGGCTGTCCGGGCCGGCCGCGAACTGGGGTGTCTGCTCCAGGTCGCGCTCGACGCCGGGGAGAGCGCCCGCGGTGAGCGGGGCGGCGTGGCCCCCGGCGGGATCGAGGAGTTGGCAGGCCTCGTGGCCGAGGCGCCCGGGTTGCGGCTCGGCGGACTGATGACCGTCGCGCCGCTCACCGGCGAATATGCGGGACGCGAACAGGCGGCGTTCGAGCGGTTGATGGTTTTGTCGACCGACCTGCGCCGGAGTCATCCGGCTGCCACCATGGTCTCGGCAGGGATGAGTGCGGACCTCGAACAGGCCGTGGCGGCCGGAGCGACACATGTGCGCGTCGGCAGCGCGGTACTCGGAGTCCGCCCCAGGCTCGGGTAACGTCGCCAAGAAGTCGGACCACAGCAGAAAATATGGTCATTGCCGCCGATAGGCGGACTCAAGGACCTCGTGGATCGCAGGCACTTGGCAGTCGTCAGCAGATCCACCACAGAGCGGAGGACTCAGAGCATGGCCGGCGCGATGCGCAAGATGGCGGTCTACCTCGGCCTCGTGGAGGACGATGGGTACGACGGCCGCGGATTCGACCCCGACGACGACTTCGAACCCGAACTGGACCCGGAGCCCGAGCGGGACCACCGACGGCACGAGCCGTCCCATCAGCCGCACGTCTCACATCAGCCCCAAAGGGACGAAGAGGTACGAGTCGTACAGCCGTCCGTGCCTCGCGAACCGGCCCCCCGTTCCGCTTCGCTTCCCGCGGAATCCGGACGCCCGGCGCGCATCGCGCCCGTGGCATCCATCACACAAGAACGCGCAAGTATGGAGAAGAACGCACCGGTGATCATGCCCAAGGTCGTGTCCGAACGAGAGCCTTACCGGATCACCACACTCCACCCACGGACCTACAACGAGGCCCGTACCATCGGGGAACACTTCCGTGAAGGCACTCCGGTGATCATGAATCTGACTGAGATGGATGACACAGATGCGAAGCGACTTGTCGACTTTGCGGCTGGTCTGGTGTTTGGTCTTCACGGCAGTATCGAGCGGGTGACGCAGAAGGTGTTCCTGTTGTCGCCTGCTAACGTCGATGTCACGGCGGAGGACAAGGCCCGCATCGCAGAGGGCGGGTTCTTCAACCAGAGCTGAGACGCACCACCGGAAACAGCAGTACCCAGCAGGGCACAGGGGAGAGGGAAGCGCAGGTCATGAGCGTGGTTCTGGATGTCATCTACATCGCGCTGATGTGCTTCCTCATCGTGCTCATCTTCCGGTTGGTCATGGACTATGTCTTCCAGTTCGCCCGCTCATGGCAACCCGGCAAGGCGATGGTGGTCGTTCTGGAGGCCACCTACACTGTCACTGATCCACCGCTCAAGCTTCTGCGGCGGGTCATTCCGCCGCTGCGTCTCGGGGGCGTGGCGCTAGACCTGTCCTTCTTCGTACTGATGATCATCGTCTACATCCTGATCTCGATCGTGAGCCGGCTGTGATGAGCGATGTGACCTACCGTCTTGCCGAATGCCGACGACTACGTTGAGGTGAAGAGATGCCGTTGACCCCCGAGGACGTGCGGAACAAGCAGTTCACGACCGTCCGCCTCCGAGAAGGCTATGACGAGGACGAGGTCGATGCCTTCCTCGATGAGGTCGAAGCCGAACTGAC
Source organism: Streptomyces sp. CA-179760 (assembly GCF_050937045.1). Classification (NCBI taxonomy): domain Bacteria; kingdom Bacillati; phylum Actinomycetota; class Actinomycetes; order Kitasatosporales; family Streptomycetaceae; genus Streptomyces; species Streptomyces sp. CA-179760. The sequence goes on along the minus strand of NZ_JBNJLZ010000001.1, from coordinate 2,569,466 downwards.
CCGCCTGCTCCGCGAGAACGAGGACCTGCGCGCCAAACTGGCCGCGGCCACGCGCGCTGCTGCTCAGAATCAGCAGAACATGCGCAAGCCTCCGGAGCCTCAGCAGGATCAGCAGCAGCAACAACAGCAGCAGCAGGGCATGCGCGGTCCGGGTGGTCCCGTACCCGCCGGCATATCGGGCCCGCCGCAGCAGCAGATGGGTGGCCCCATGGGTGGTCCGCCCCAGCTGCCGAGCGGTGCCCCGCAGCTGCCCGCCGGTCCCGGCGGTCAGGGTGGTCCGCAGGGTCCCGGCCCCATGGGCCAGGGTCCGGGCGGTCCGGGCCCGATGCAGCAGCAGATGCAGCAGCAGATGGGTGGTCCGATGGGCGGCCCCATGGGCGGTCCTCCGATGGGCGGCCCCGGTCAGGGAGGCCCCGGTGGCGACAGTGCCGCCCGTGTCCTCTCGCTGGCCCAGCAGACCGCCGACCAGGCGATCGCCGAGGCCCGTTCCGAAGCCAACAAGATCGTCGGGGAAGCGCGTTCGCGTGCCGAGGGTCTGGAGCGTGACGCCCGTGCCAAGGCCGATGCCCTGGAGCGGGACGCGCAGGAGAAGCACCGTGTGGCGATGGGCTCCCTGGAGTCCGCTCGCGCCACGCTGGAGCGCAAGGTCGAGGACCTGCGCGGCTTCGAGCGCGAGTACCGCACGCGCCTGAAGTCGTACCTGGAGTCGCAGCTGCGCCAGCTGGAGACCCAGGCCGACGACTCGCTGGCTCCGCCGCGCACTCCGGCTGCCGCGTCCCTCCCGCCGTCCCCGGCGCCTTCCATGGCTCCGGCCGGCGCGAGCGCCCCGTCCTACGGCGGTGGCAACCAGACGATGGGCGGTGGCCCGTCGCCGTCCGGTCCGTCGTACGGCGGTCAGCAGCAGATGTCCCCGGCTATGACCCAGCCGATGGCGCCGGTGCGTCCGCAGGGCCCTTCGCCGATGGGCCAGGCGCCCTCGCCCATGCGGGGCTTCCTGATCGACGAGGATGACAACTGACGGCCTGATGGCCAGTAGTACGGCGTAGACATCGGCAGCGTTCAGGGCGAGGCCCCGGGTTGATCCCGGGGCCTCGCCCTTTGCCCGGTCTGTTCCTGCTGCCATGCCTGTTCGTGCGTACGCAATCGCGTTCGTGCGTACGCAACGCCGAAGGCCCGGTCCCGCCAAGATCTTTGGCGGGACCGGGCCTTCGGTCTGAGCGTTACGCCTTGCGCAGGCGGAAGGCCAGGGACAGACCCTCGTCGCTGAAGGACTCGCCGTAGGTGTCGTCCGCCTCGCCCTGCTGGAAGTCCGTCGCCAGGACCTCGTCGGCGATCAGGCCGGCGTGGTCGGTCAGGGCCGCGACCGTCGCCGCGTCCGTGGCCGTCCAGCGCAGCGCGATGCGGTCGGCCACGTCGAGGCCGCTGTTCTTGCGGGCCTCCTGGATCAGCCGGATCGCGTCACGGGCCAGGCCCGCACGCCGGAGTTCCTCCGTGATCTCCAGGTCGAGGGCGACCGTGGCACCGGAGTCCGACGCCACCGACCAGCCCTCACGCGGCGTCTCCGTGATGATCACCTCGTCGGGAGCCAGCGTGATGGTCTCGCCGTCGACCTCCACCGATGCCGTGCCCTCGCGCAGGGCCAGTGACAGGCCGGCCGCGTCCGCGTTCGCGATGGCCTTGGCCACGTCCTGGACGCGCTTGCCGAACCGCTTGCCCAGCGCGCGGAAGTTGGCCTTGGCCGTGGTGTCGACCAGGGAGCCGCCGACGTCGCTCAGGGTCGCGAGCGACTCGACGTTCAGCTCTTCCGTGATCTGAGTGCGCAGCCCGGAGTCCAGCGCGTCGAAGCCTGACGCGGCGATGAGCGCGCGGGACAGCGGCTGGCGCGTCTTGACGCCCGACTCCGCGCGTGTGGCACGGCCCAGCTCCACGAGCCGGCGCACCAGCACCATCTGCTTCGACAGCTCCGGGTCGATGGCCGTGAGGTCCGCCTGCGGCCAGGAGGACAGATGGACCGACTCGGGAGCGCCCGGGGTGACCGGAACGATCAGGTCCTGCCAGACCCGCTCGGTGATGAACGGGGTCAGCGGGGCCATCAGCTGCGTGACCGTCTCGACGACCTCGTGCAGCGTGCGCAGGGCCGCCTTGTCGCCCTGCCAGAAGCGGCGACGGGAGCGGCGCACGTACCAGTTCGACAGGTCGTCGACGAACGCGGACAGCAGCTTGCCGGCTCGCTGGGTGTCGTAGGCGTCGAGCGCCTGGGTGACCTGGTCGGTGAGCGCGTGCAGTTCGGACAGCAGCCAGCGGTCCAGGACCGGGCGGTCGGCCGGGGCCGGGTCGGCCTCGGACGGGGCCCAGCCCGACGTACGGGCGTACAGGGCCTGGAAGGCGACCGTGTTCCAGTAGGTGAGGAGCGTCTTGCGGACGACCTCCTGGATGGTGCCGTGGCCGACACGGCGGGCCGCCCAGGGGGAGCCGCCGGCCGCCATGAACCAGCGGACCGCGTCGGCGCCGTGCCGGTCCATGAGGGGGATGGGCTCCAGGGTGTTGCCCAGGTGCTTGGACATCTTGCGGCCGTCCTCGGCGAGGATGTGGCCGAGGCAGACCACGTTCTCGTACGACGACTTGTCGAAGACCAGGGTGCCGACCGCCATCAGCGTGTAGAACCAGCCGCGGGTCTGGTCGATGGCCTCGCAGATGAACTGCGCCGGGTAGCGGGCCTCGAAGGTGTCCTTGTTCTTGTACGGGTAGCCCCACTGAGCGAACGGCATCGAACCCGAGTCGTACCAGGCGTCGATGACCTCGGGCACGCGCGTGGCGGTGCTGCCGCACCCGTCCTGCGGGCAGGCGAAGGTGACCGCGTCGATGTAGGGGCGGTGCGGGTCCAGGCCCGACTGGTCGGTGCCCGTCAGCTCGGTCAGCTCGGTGAGGGAGCCGACGCAGGTGAGGTGGTCGTCCTCGCAGCGCCAGATGGGCAGTGGCGTGCCCCAGTAGCGATTGCGGGACAGCGCCCAGTCGATGTTGTTGTCCAGCCAGTCGCCGTAGCGGCCGTGCTTGACCGTGTCCGGGAACCAGTTGGTGTTCTCGTTCTCCGCGAGGAGACGGTCCTTGATCTCCGTGGTGCGGATGTACCAGGAGGGCTGCGCGTAGTAGAGGAGCGCGGTGTGGCAGCGCCAGCAGTGCGGGTAGCTGTGCTCGTACGGGATGTGCCGGAAGAGCAGGCCGCGGCTGTCGAGGTCCTCGGTGAGCTTCTCGTCGGCCTTCTTGAAGAAGACGCCGCCGACGAGGGGGACGTCCTCCTCGAAGGTGCCGTCCGGGCGGACCGGGTTCACGACGGGGAGGCCGTAGGAGCGGCAGACCTTGAGGTCGTCCTCACCGAAGGCGGGGGACTGGTGGACCAGACCCGTGCCGTCCTCGGTCGTGACGTAGTCGGCGTTGACCACGTAGTGGGCCTCGGCCGGGCTGTGCCCATTGGTTCCCTCGCTGACGCTCGGGAACTCGACCAGCTCGAAGGGGCGCTGGTACGTCCAGCGCTCCATCTCGGCGCCCGTGAAGGTCTGGCCGGTGGTCTCCCAGCCCTCGCCGAGGGCCTTGGCGACGAGCGGCTCGGCGACGACGAGCTTCTCCTCGCCGTCGGTGGCGACGACGTAGGTGACTTCGGGGTGGGCGGCCACGGCCGTGTTGGAGACCAGAGTCCAGGGCGTGGTCGTCCACACCAGGAGGGCGGCCTCGCCGGCCAGCGGGCCGGAGGTGAGCGGGAAGCGGACGAACACGGACGGGTCGACGACCGTCTCGTAGCCCTGCGCCAGCTCGTGGTCGGACAGGCCCGTGCCGCAGCGGGGGCACCAGGGGGCGACGCGGTGGTCCTGGGCCAGCAGGCCCTTGTTGAAGATCTCCTTGAGTGACCACCAGACCGACTCGATGTACTCGGGGTCCATGGTGCGGTAGGGGTCCTGGAGGTCGGTCCAGTAGCCCATGCGGGTCGTGAGCGCCTCGAAGGCGTCCGTGTGCCGGGTCACCGACTCGCGGCACTTGGCGTTGAACTCGGCGATGCCGTACGCCTCGATGTCCTGCTTGCCGGAGAAGCCGAGCTCTTTCTCCACCGCCAGCTCCACCGGGAGGCCGTGGCAGTCCCAGCCGGCCTTGCGGGCGACGTGGTAGCCGCGCATGGTGCGGAAGCGGGGGAAGACGTCCTTGAAGACGCGGGCCTCGATGTGGTGGGCGCCGGGCATGCCGTTGGCGGTGGGCGGGCCCTCGTAGAACACCCATTCGGGGCGACCCTCGGACTGTTCCAGGCTCTTGGCGAAGATCTTCTGCTCGTCCCAGAAGGCGAGCACGGTGTGCTCGAGGGCGGACAGGTCGACCTGGGCAGGTACCTGGCGGTACGTCGGCGATGTCATCAGCGGGTTTCCTCCGGCGGACTTGCTGCCTTCCGTCCGGAGGGACGAGAGCTACGTCATTGCCTGCGCCGCCTTCGGCGCGCTCCCGCGGTACCACCCTCCTTGGCCCTCCGGTGCGGGGTGTGCGCCGGTGAGCCCCCTCATTGGGGTCGCGATGCCGGCTCTACTGGCCGCCGCTGTTCGGCTACGGCTTTCTTCCGGCGGCTCCGGGGTGATCTTCACGTCGCGCTCGCCCCCGGGCTTCCACCGTCCCCGGGTCGCTCTGGGCTGCGTACGCCGCTACTCGTCCCCATCCACGCTTTTCGCTCCGCCCAGTGTACGGCGCCGGGCGGACAGCGGCCGACCGCTTTTCGGGGCCGCCGGGGACGAGGTGGCGCAAGAGGTGGAGTTTGGGTTTGATGACCCGAATGGAGTGGTATAGGTGTTCGGATCCTGGGACGTCCGGCTCGGCGGATTACCGGACGGGGAGCTGGGCACAACGGATGCAGGTTCGCCGCGCGGCATTGGCGAGGCGAGCGAATCGGGCGGTGTGCCCCGTTGCCGCGGGACTCAAGTCGATTTATCGTCCCAGCACGATTCGCGAGCAAGATCACTATATGTGAAGGGGCCGCGGCCATGGTGGCGAAGAAGACCGCCGTACAGCAGCCGGCGTCCGGCAGGGCCGCGGAGGCCTCCGGCGGTACGCCCAAGGACCCGGGCGGGAAGAAGACCGCCCAGGGAGGCTCGGCCGGGCAGGCGGCGAAGGGGGCGGCCGACAAGGCGACCGAGGGGACGAAGGCGGCTGTCACCAGGACCAAGGCGGCGGTCAAGAAGGTGACGGCCAAGAAGGCCGCGGCGGGAAAGGCCGTGGCCAGGAAGGTCGCGGCCAAGACGGCGGCGGCCGAGGGGCCGAGCGAAAAGGCTGAGGCCGAGAGGGCTGGGGTCGGGGAGGCTGAGGCCGTAGAGACCGGGGCGGTGGAGGCTGAGGTCGGGAAGGCCGCGGTGGAGAGAACCGCCGCCGAGAAGTCTGAGGCCGAGAGGGGAGCGGCCAAGAAGACAGCGGTCAAGAAGACAGCGGTCAGGAAGGCGACGGCCAAAAAGGCCGCCGCTGAGAAGGCCGCGGGAGCGAAGGCCGCGGCCGGGAGAGCCGCGGGCGAGAAGGCTGCTGCCGGTGAGACGGCGGAACAGGGGGTCGCGGGCCGGAAGGCCGCAGCCGGCGGGGCGGCAGGGCGGAAGGCCGCAGGTACGAAGGCGGCCGCCGATGAGACGGCGGGGAAGAAGGCTGACGCCGGGAAAGCGGGTGTCGGTGAGGTCGCGGGGAAGAAGGCAGTGACCAGGAAGGCCGCTGTCGGTGAGGCCGCGGAGAAGAAAGCCGCGGTCAAGAGGGCGAAGGCGGCCAAGGCCGTCGCCGCTGAGAAGAGCGTCGGGGCCGAGGGCGTGCGCGCCGGAGGCAAGAGCACCACCACGAAGAGCGCGGCCGGTAAGGGCACTGCCCGGACCGGCGCGGTCACACAGGACAAGGCCGGGAAGAGCACGGCCGAGAAAGCGGGCGCGGCCGAGGCCGCGACGCAGACGGGAGCGACCACGGTGGGTGCGAAGAAGACTCCTGGCACGGCGACGGCGGCCAAGACCGCCGTCCCGAAGGCACGGGTCGCCGCGGCGGAGCCCGGTGAACTCGCCGTACGCCCCGGGGAGGACCCCTGGACGGAGGCGGAGGTCGAGGAGGCGCGTGCCGAGCTGACCTCCGAGGAGACCCGGCTGCGTGAGGAGATCACGTCGTCCGAGCGCTCGCTCGCCGGTCTGATGCGCGACTCCGGGGACGGCGCGGGCGACGACCAGGCGGACACCGGCACCAAGAACATCACCCGCGAGCACGAGCTGGCCCTGGCCGCCAACGCTCGCGAGATGCTCATCCAGACCGAGCGCGCCCTGGACCGCCTCCACTCGGGTACCTACGGCCTGTGCGAGAACTGCGGCAACCCCATCGGCAAGGCCCGGATGCAGGCCTTCCCACGGGCCACGCTGTGCGTGGAGTGCAAGCAGAAGCAGGAGCGCAGGTACTGACCGGCGGCCGAATGCCGCCTGAGCACGTGGGGGGCACCGGGCGTGTCGTACCCTCGTGCTCAGTCAGGAACCTAGGTTGAGGGACTCACGTGGCAGAGGCGGAGCGCATCATCGGTACGCCGGACACACCGGACGCTGCCGGGGACGGGCAGGAGCGGCCCGAGGACGCGGCGTCGGGCGAGCGCGCCGACTCCGAGGGCACCCGGCCCGCCGGAGAGTCCGGCACGGGTGAGCCGGTGCCCACGGCCGCGCCGCCCCGGGGCAAGCGGCGTATCGCGGTCCTGTTCGCCGTCGCCCTCTTCGCGTACGCCCTCGACCTGAGCACCAAGATGATCGTGGTGGCCAAGCTTGAGCATCACCCGCCGATCGAGATCATCGGGGACTGGCTGAAGTTCGAGGCGATCCGCAACGCGGGCGCGGCCTTCGGCTTCGGCGAGGCCTTCACGGTGATCTTCACCATGATCGCGGCGGCGGTGATCGTCGTGATCGCCCGGCTCGCCCGCAAGCTCTACAGCCTGCCCTGGGCGCTCGCGCTGGGACTGCTGCTCGGCGGTGCGCTGGGCAACCTCACCGACCGGATCTTCCGGGCTCCGGGTGTCTTCGAGGGCGCGGTCGTGGACTTCATCGCGCCCAAGCACTTCGCCGTCTTCAACCTGGCCGACTCGGCGATCGTGTGCGGCGGCATCCTGATCGTGCTGCTGTCCTTCAAGGGGCTCGACCCGGACGGCACCGTCCACAAGGACTGAGCCCGCGAGGGGTTTTCCACAGGCGCCGTACGGGGCCGTCGGACCCGTCCGGCATACTCGACGGGTGAGCACGATTCCCGAGATCCGTACCCTGCCCGTGCCCGACGGACTGGAGGGCGAGCGCGTCGACGCCGCCATCTCCCGCATGTTCGGCTTCTCCCGGACCAAGGCGGCCGAACTCGCCGCCGCGGGGAAGGTCACGGTCGACGGATCGGTGGTCGGCAAGTCGGAGCGTGTCCACGGCGGCGCCTGGCTGGAGGTCGAGATGCCGCAGGCGCCCGCGCCGGTGCAGGTGGTGGCCGAGCCGGTCGAGGGCATGGAGATCGTGCACGACGACGATGACGTGGTCGTGATCGTCAAGCCGGTGGGCGTCGCCGCGCACCCGTCGCCGGGCTGGACCGGGCCGACCGTCATCGGGGGCCTTGCCGCCGCCGGGTACCGCATCTCCACCTCCGGTGCCGCGGAGCGCCAGGGCATCGTGCACCGCCTCGACGTCGGCACGTCCGGGCTGATGGTCGTCGCCAAGTCGGAGCGCGCGTACACCTCGCTGAAGCGCCAGTTCAAGGAGCGCACGGTCGACAAGCGGTACCACACGCTCGTCCAGGGCCACCCCGACCCGACCAGTGGCACCATCGACGCGCCCATCGGCCGCCACCCGCACCACGACTACAAGTGGGCGGTCACCGCCGAGGGCAAGGCGTCCGTCACGCACTACGACCTCATCGAGGCCTTCCGCGCGGCGTCGCTCCTCGACGTGAAGCTGGAGACCGGCCGCACCCACCAGATCCGCGTCCACATGGCCGCCCACCGGCACCCCTGCGTCGGCGACCTGACCTACGGAGCCGACCCGACCCTGGCCAAGCGCCTCGGCCTCACCCGCCAGTGGCTGCACGCGGTGCGCCTCGGCTTCGAGCACCCCGGGGACGGGCAGTGGGCGGAGTTCTCCTGCGACTACCCGGAGGACCTGCAGAAGGCCCTGGACCAGGTCCGGGAGGAGACGTACGCATGAGCGCTCCGCGGTATGCGGTGCGGGTCGCGGAGGACCTCACCGACCGTGAGGCGTGCTTCGCGGTGCGCAAGGAGGTCTTCGTCGGCGAGCAGGGCGTTTCGGAGGGCCTCGAGTACGACGCGTACGACGCGGGGGCCGTGCATGTGCTGGCCGTCCGGGAGGAGGACGGCGTGCCGCTGGGGACCGGGCGGCTGCTGTTCGGCGAGGCGGCCGTGGCGCAGACAGGAGCCGGCCTGTCCGTGGGCTGCCTCGGCCGGCTCGCCGTGACCGGCCGGGCGCGCGGCCTCGGCGTCGGAGTCGCCCTGGTGCGGGCCATCGAGGACGCGGCACGCGTGCGTGGGCTCGCGGCCGTCGACCTGCACGCCCAGACGCACGCGCTCGGCTTCTACGCGCGGCTCGGTTACGAGGCGTACGGGCCGGAGTACCTGGAGGCGGGCATCCCGCACCAGGGGATGCGGCGTTCGCTGTAGCCGCTCTCCGCAGGTGCTGCCGAAACGGTTTGTCCGTGGAGTTGCGTGGCAGGCTTGAGTTCAGTCGTATGACCGTCTGACCTCCCGGAGCGCTGACCGTGGATCAGTTGGCCCTGTTGTTCGTGCTGCTGCTCGGGGCCGTGATCAGCGTCCCGGTCGGGGACCGGCTGGGGATGCCCGCGCCGGTGCTGATGACGCTCCTGGGCATAGTCCTCGCGCTGCTCGAGTTCGTACCGAACGTCGAGATCCCGCCGGACCTGATTCTGCCGTTGCTGCTGCCGCCCTTGCTGTACGCCGCCGTGCGGCGCACATCGTGGCGGCAGTTCGCGGCGAACAAGAGACCGATCTTCCTGCTGGCCGTGGCGCTGGTGTTCGTCACCATGGCCTGTGTGGCCGCCACGGCCGACGCGATCGTGCCGGGGCTGCCGCTGGCCGCGGCGTTCGCGCTCGGTGCGCTGGTCGCGCCGCCGGACCCGGTCGCGGCCACCGCCGTCGCGGGCCAGCTGGGGCTGCCGCGCCGGCTGGTGTCGATCCTGGAGGGCGAGGGGCTGTTCAACGACGTGACGGCCATCGTCCTCTACCACGTCGCGATCGCCGCCGCCGTCAGCGGGACGTTCTCGCCCTGGCAGGCCGGGCTCGATCTGGTGCTGTCGGCCGTGGTGGGAGCGGCCGTGGGCATCGCGCTGGGCTGGGGCGCGAACAAGCTGATGGAACTGCTCGGGGACGCGACCCTGCAGATCGGGCTGACCCTGCTGGTGCCGTACGCCTCGTACGTCATGGCCGAGGAACTGCACGGGTCCGGAGTGCTCGCCGTGCTCACCACCGCGGTGTTCCTCGCGGAGTACGGGTCGGACGCCGACGACGTCATGACGCGGCTGGCCGGGCACACGTTCTGGAACATCGTCGACACGCTCGTCACCGGCGTCGCGTTCGGGCTTGTCGGTCTCGAGCTGCACAACGCCATCCGCACCGCGTCGGGCCGGTGGGGCGAACTGCTCGGCTGGGCGGCGGTCGTGGTGGTCGTCGTCGTGTTCGTACGGCTGCTGTGGCTGCTGCCGGCGACCTGGCTGACCAAACGGCTGCACGCGCGGCGGGACTACGACGAGGACATCCCGGTGAGCTGGCGCGAGACCGTGGTCATGTGGTGGTCGGGGATGCGCGGAGTGGCCTCGGTGGCGTTGGTGCTGGCCATTCCGCTGGAGACGGACGCGGGGGCGCCGTTCCCCAACCGGGACGAGCTCATCTTCATCGCGTTCGGGGTGATTGTGGCGACGCTGGTGGTGCAGGGGCTGACGTTGCCATGGCTGGTGCGGCGGCTGGGCGTGAAGGCAGACAGGGACCAGGAGAAGGAACTCGCGAAGGAGCTGGCGGTCCGGGCGTCCAAGGCGGCGAAGCGGAGGCTGCGCGAGATCGAGGAGGAAGAGGAGCTCCCGGAGGAACTGTCCGAGCAGATGGTGCGGCGGGCCTTCGACATCGGCGTCCGGATCAGTCCCGAGGTCGCGGAGGACGAGCGGCGGGAGGCTTCCCGGGAGCGCGCGCGGCGGCTGAAGCGGGTGCGGCGGATCCAGCAGGAGATGCTGAGTGCGGCACGGCACGAAGTGCTGGCGGCGCGCAGTGAGCCGGGGACCGATCCGGAGGTCGTGGACCGGGTGTTGCGGCATCTTGATGTGCGGTCGATGCGGTGAGGCGGGTCCGGCCGGGGCTTTTGGGGGCAACGGCTGACGGGTCGTAGGGTCGTGGGTATGGCACGGAATGTAGTGATCAGTGGTGGAGGAACGGGGATCGGGCTCGCGGCGGCCCGGGTGTTCGCCGCGGGCGGGGATCGGGTGTTGCTGCTCGGGCGGCGGGCCGAAGTGCTGGAGAAGGCCGGGGTGCCCGGGGCGTTGACGTATGCGGCGGATCTCGCCGAACCGGGGGACGTGCGGGGCGTCGCCGGGTTCGTGGCGCGGGAGTTCGGGGCCGTGGACGTGCTCGTGCACAGCGCCGGAGGCAACGGACTGCTGGAACCGGAGGCCGGGAGCGACGATCCGCTGGAAGCCGTCGCGCACAGCTGGAGCGTGAACTTCCGGCTCAACCTCCTGACGTCCGTACTGCTCACTGAGGCGCTGAAGCCGCGACTCGCCGAGCCCGGCGGGCGGGTGCTCTTCCTCGGATCCATCGCCGCCTACCGGGGATCGGGGAGCGGGGCGTACGGGGCGGCCAAGGCGGGGCTGCACCCTTACGCCCATGACCTGGCCAGGGAGCTGGGACCGCGCGGCATCACCGTGAACGTGGTCGCGCCCGGTTACATCGAGGACACCGAGTTCTTCGGGAGCGCGATGGCCGAGGACCGGCGGGAGCGGCTCATCGCGGAGACCTCGAACGGGCGGGCCGGGACACCCGGAGACGTCGCCGAGACGCTGCACTGGCTCGCCTCCTCGGGGGCCGGGCACGTCACGTCCCAGATCATCCAGGTCAACGGTGGCGCCGAGCGCGGCCACTGAGATCAACCAGGAAGGGGGCTGCCCGCGGTACGGGCAGCCCCTTCACTTCCTCGGCTCTCGTGTCAGCGCTCCGGCCTCGCCGAGCCGTGGTAGCGCCGCTGCTGGGGCGGGACGCCGTCCTGCGACGGGCGGTGGCCGTTGCCGTTCGAGGACGGCGGCAGGATCGCGTCCGCCGTGTTGACCCGGGGCAGGGCGTACGGATGCTCGTCGGCCAGCCAGCCGACCATCTGCTCGCGGACCGCGACCCGCACCGTCCAGATGTCGTCCGCGTCCTTGGCCGTCACCAGGGCCCGCACCTGCATGGTGCTCGGGGTGCTGTCCGTGACGCACAGGTTGTAGGCGCGCCCGTCCCAGGCCGGGCACTCCCGCAGGATGTCGCGGAGCTTCTCGCGCATCGCCTCCACGGGGGCGGAGTGATCGACGTGCCAGAAGACGATGCCCGTCATCTGCGGGGTGCCGCGCGACCAGTTCTCGAACGGCTTGGACGTGAAGTACGAGACCGGCATGGTGATCCGGCGCTCGTCCCAGGTGTGGACGGTCAGGAACGTCAGTGTGATCTCCTCGACCGTGCCCCACTCGCCGTCCACCACCACGGTGTCCCCGATGCGCACCATGTCGCCGAAGGCGATCTGGAACCCCGCGAACATGTTGCTCAGCGTGGACTGGGCGGCGACACCGGCGACGATGCCGAGGATGCCGGCCGAGGCCAGCAGCGAGGCCCCTGCCGCCCGGAACGCCGGGAACGTCAGCAGCATGCTCGCCGCGGCCACCACGCCGACGACCGCGGACACCACCCGCATGATCAGCGTCACCTGGGTGCGCACCCGGCGGACCCTGGCGGGGTCGCGGTGGGCCCGGGCGCTGGCGTACCGGCTGTAGGACGTCTCGACGATCGCCCCCGCGATACGGATCACCAGCCAGGCGGCCGACCCGATGAGCAGCAGCGTCAGCGCCTGTCCCAGGCCCTCGCGGCGGTCCTCCAGCAGTTGCGCCGCGTCGTACGACCCTCTCAGGAGGGCCGCGAAGAGCACGAGCTGGTAGGGGATGCGGCCGCGGCGGAGCAGACCCCACAGCTGGGTCTCGTGGTGTCGTTCGTCGGCCTTGCGCAGCAGGTAGTCGGTCGCCCAGCCGATCACCACCGTGAGGACGACCGAGCCACCGACCACGATCAGCGGTCGCAGCAGGTTCTCCATGCCCCCGAACCTAACCGGCTCCCGGCGGACATGAACATGTGACTTCCGTCCGGTCGTGGGTACTGCCGTGAAGTCGGGGTGTCACACCCGGCTGGCACCATGGCTTCCATGAACATCATGCTCTTTCACTCGACCCAGGGGTTGCGGCCCGCGGTGCTCCAGGCCGCTGACCGGCTGCGCACGGCCGGACACGAGGTGTGGGCGCCCGACCTCTTCGAGGGGCGCACCTTCGAGACGGTCGAGGAGGGCATGGAGCAACAGGAGAAGATCGGCAAGGACGAGCTGCTGAAGCGGGCCGTGCTGGCCGCCGCGCCCTATTCCGAGCGCGGGCTGGTGTACGCGGGGTTCTCGCTCGGCGCGTCGATCGCCCAGACCCTCGCCCTCGGCGACGACAAGGCCCGCGGGCTGCTGCTCCTGCACGGCACGTCGGACATCGCGCCGGATGTCACGGCGGACGACCTGCCGGTCCAGCTGCACGTGGCGGAGCCGGATCCCTTCGAGACGGACGACTGGCTCAGCGCCTGGTATCTGCAGATGGGCCGGACCGGCGCGGACGTCGAGGTGTACCGGTACGCCGGGGCCGGCCACCTCTACACCGACCCCGACCTGCCGGACTACGACGAGGAGGCCGCCGAGTCCACCTGGCGGGTGGCGCTCGGCTTCCTCGAAACCCTGTAGCGGCGGTTACACCGGGTCGTAGGAGCGCTCGACCTTCTGCGTACCGCTGCGGGTGCGGTACGAGCGGGACCACTTGGCGGTCGCGTCGCGCTTCGTGCGGTCGGAGACGACGTAGTAGTCCATCTGCGCGCGCTCGGCCGTGATGTCCAGGACGCCGAAGCCGTGCCGGTCGGTGTCGACCCAGTGGACATGGCGGTTGGCGGCACGGATGACGGGGGAGGCGACCGCGGAGACCGTGCCCTCCGGGACCTTGACGATGTCGTCGAGGTTGTCCGAGGTGACCGACGTGACGACGAACTCCGTGGCGGCCGACGGGGACAGCGGGTACGTGCCGGCGTCCACCGGCACGTCGTTGGCCCAGGCCATGTGGATGTCGCCGGTGAGGAAGACGGTGTTGCGGATCGCGTTCGTCCGCAGATGCGCGAGGATTTCGCGGCGGTCGTCGGTGTAGCCGTCCCACTGGTCGGTGTTGAGGGCTAGGCCCTCCTGGGGCAGGCCCAGTAGCTTGGCCAGCGGCTTCAGCAGGTCGGCGGAGAGCGAGCCGATGGCGAACGGCGAGATCATCACCGAGTTGCCGACCAGCCGCCAGGTGGTGTCGGAGGACTTCAGCCCCGTCTTGAGCCAGTCCAGCTGGGCGCGGCCGGTGAGCGTGCGGTCCGGGTCGTCGACCTCGCCGTTGCCGACCTTGACCTGCTGCGAGCGGAAGGAGCGCAGGTCCAGCAGGGAGAGGTCGGCGAGCTTGCCGAAGCGCAGCCGGCGGTAGGTGGTGCCCGCGATCGCCGGGCGCACCGGCATCCACTCGAAGTAGGCCTGCTTGGCGGCGGCCTGACGGGCGGACCAGGTGCCCTCGGCGCCCTCCGTGTGGTTCTCCGCGCCGCCCGAGAAGGCGTCGTTGGCGAACTCGTGGTCGTCCCAGATCGCGACGACCGGGGCCGTGGCGTGCAGCGCCTGGAGGTCCGGGTCGGCCTTGTAGTGGGCGTGCCGGGTGCGGTAGTCGGCGAGCGTGACGATCTCGTGGGCCGGGGCGTGCGGGCGGACGACCTTGCCGCGGGTGCCGTACTCGCCGGTGCCGTACTCGTAGATGTAGTCGCCCAGGTGCAGCCAGGCGTCCAGGTCGCCGCGGGCCGCGAGGTGGCGGTACGGGGAGAAGTAGCCGGCCTCCCAGTTCGCGCAGGAGACCACGCCGAAACGGAGGCCGGGGACGGCTGCGTCCGCCGCCGGCGCGGTGCGGGTGCGCGCCGCCGGGGAATCGGTGCCGCCGGCCGAGAAGCGGAACCAGTAGTCGGTGGCCGGCTGCAGGCCGCGGATGTCGGCCTTGACGGTGTGGTCCGAGGCCGCGGTCGCGGTGGTGGAGCCCTTGGCGACGACGTTGCTGAACGCCTTGTCCCTGGCGACGACCCAGCTCACCTCGGTGTCGGGGCCGGCGCCGGAGCCGGGTATCGCCTCCGGGACAGGGGTGACGCGGGTCCACAGCAGGATGCCGTCGGGCAGCGGGTCACCGGAGGCGACGCCGTGCAGGAAGGCGGGGGCCTGGTCGACGGCGCGCGCCGGCAGGGTCGCCGCCAGCGGCCCGGCCAGGACAGCGGTCGCCGCCGCGGCCTTGACGACCGTACGGCGGCGGGGGGCGAGGGAGTTGAGGCCCTCTGACGATGTGGAGGATCTGTATCGACTGGTCACGGCGCATCAGGTTACTGATGGGTATGCCATGCGCGCGAGTGAACTCCCACATGTGCCCCTTGTTCGGTTGGGGTTTCCGAGGAATCCAGATCGACATCGAGCCAGGTACCGTTCCGGACGATGATCCGGGTGCCGTCGGGGTGACCTTCCAGGTCGAGCATGCCGGTCAGCTCCGCCACCTCGGCTGAGCCGCGCAGGGATCCGTCCTGACCCAGGGTCCGGGTGCCAGACCTGCTGGGGCAGGGGCCGGATCGCGCGGCGGACCGGTTCGGTGACCGGATGCCCGACGGAGAAGGAGGCGGGGAGGCCGCGGGTGCGCAGGGACCGCACATGGGCCCCGGATCCAGTCGGCCCTGCCGGATTCCACCTTTCCGCGCCCCGCCCCGCTGTCGGTCCATCATGTACAGCGGAACGTGATCTGTGTCACGGTTCGCATTCGCCGTGCGGTGCCGCTCCCACCACGACGAAGCGCCCCCTCGGCCTTGTTGAAGGAATTCCGAGGGGGCGTTTCAAGTAATTGCGGAACTGGCCGGACGTCAGCCGATTCGGGCGCGGTCAGCAGTGCTTCACCGTGCCCGACTTGAGAGCCAGGTGTCCATTGTAGATCCACCCCTCGCTCACGCGGGTCCACTGGTTGCCGTATTGATTCGTGATGTAGCACCAGGCGTTCAGGTCGTGGCCCGGCGCCATGCTCTTCACCGCCGTGCACTTCGACGAGGGCTCGTTGTACGCCTTCGCGCCGCCCACGACCACGACAACCCCGTTGGATATGTTCTTCGCCGACACATGATCGCAGGCTGCAGCAGCCGCCGTGCCCGCGGTCGCCACGTTCAGCGCGATGCCGCTCATGGTCAGCGCGGTCGCTCCCAGTGCCGCCGCCAACTTCTTGTGGAACCCCATGTGTACCCCTCGTGGTCTTACCAAGATCGTTTTGCAAACCTTGATTCAACTGGCAGTCGATGGAGTCCACCACAGGGTTTCCGGAAAACATCTGGCCGAAATTTTGCCTGGCGGGAGCTGGATGGCGGACATATCGGGTGACGATGGGGCGTGTTGTGTCCCGGGACTGAAGCCGGCCCGGGACACTTCCCCTTCTTCACGTGGGCTGTCGGAACTAAGACTTGAGAGCCTTCTGTATTGCCGTATTGAAGTCGGGGACCGACATGGGCGCGCTCTTGCCGTCGCTGCCGGTGACCTTCTTTCCGTCCATCACCAGCGACGGCGTGCCCTGGAAATCGTACTTGGCGCCGTCGGTGTCGAACTTCTTGCTCATGACCAGCGCCCACTTGTCGTACGTGCCGTCCTTCACGGCCGTCTGGAACTTCTTGTTGCCCTTCAGGCCGTCGACGGAATTCGCAACGTCGATCAGGTAGTCGTCGTCCTTGAACTTGTCTTCGGTCTCTTCGGGGTGGTACTTCGTCGAGTAAAGCGCGGACTTGTACTTGAGGAAGGCCTCGGGGCTGACATTGAGGGCGGCCCCCAGCGCGCTGAGGGCGTTCTTGGAGCCCACTCCCGGAACGTTGTTGTCGATGAACGTCGCGCCGACGAACTGGATCTTGTACTTGCCGTCCTCGACGTCCTTGTCGAGGGTCGAGCCGACGGTCTGCTCGAACTGGGCGCAGGCCGGGCAGCGTGGGTCCTCGTAAACGGCCAAGGTCTTCTTGGCGCTGTCCTTGCCGATGACGACAGTGGTGCCGTCCTTGCCCGAGCTGTTGGCCGGCTTGACGAGCTTGGCGTTCTTCGCGGCCTCCCAGCTATCGGGCTTGTTGGCCTGGACGATCGCGTAACCCACGCCGCCCGCCGCCGCCAGGACGCCGACGACCGAGAGGGCGACGACGACCTGCCGCTTGGTCTTGGCCCGCTTGGCCTCGCGCTCACGCTCGATGCGCAGTCGCTCTCGGGCCGCCGTCTTCGCCGCCTGGCTGTTCCGCTTACTCATGTTGGTGATCTCCGTGGGACGAGCACACAGGTGTGTGCGGGATACGTATGGGTGGGCCGTCGTGCTCAGGTGCTGTTCACGCGCGGGTGAACGCGGGCGAGCACGGCGGACCACGCCGTCCCAGGGAGTACACGAGGAGGAGACTGCGGGCGGAGGCCGCACGGTGGGCGGGGCGGGGCAGGCGCCGGACCGGAGTGGCCCGGCGCACGGTCACCGCGGCGACCGCCAGCAGCAGTGGACGGAACGTGGTCGCCGCCACTGCCCGCACCAATTGGGTCAGTGCCCGCTCCCCACGGCGCAGCCACGCGGCGGCGACGAGTCCGACGCCGACGTGCGCCCCGAGCAGGAGCCAGGCTGTGGCCGGGTCGGCGTGGGCCAGGAGACCGCCGAGCCTGTCGGGTTCGGCGCCGGCGACCTGCGCCAGCGGGGTTCCCACCCGGGTTCCATCGCCGCACAGCACGTCCCAGCCGACCGAGGCCAGCGGGCCGGCGACCGGCCCGCCCGCCTTGCCGTAGCAGACGTGCTGGCCTGTGGTGAGGATCGTGTCGGCGGCCAGCTCCAACGGGATCAACAGGGCGGCGATCCGGCCGAAGGTCCGCTCACGTCCGGCCAGGGCGTACGCGAGGGCGAACACAGCGGCCGTGAGCAGAGCCACCGTGTTCAACGGCAGCGGTGCGCGCGACAGCAGCACGTGCGACGCGGTGCTGAGTGTCACGACCACTGCCGTGAACAGCGCCGCGCGTACGGCTCTGAGCTGGATCCCGGATATGTCCATAGCGAAAGGAGAGTCTGTCATGGGGGCCGGTAAGGGACCCCTAAAGGATGCCTGTGGGGGAGCGGATGGCGAAAGCCCCGGCTACAGGCCCGGGATCCGGCCGTTGCGGAACAGGTCCACGAAGGCCTGGTGGTCGGCACGGGCGCGTGCGCCGTAGCTGTGCGCGAAGTCGACCAGCAGGGGCGGGAAGCCGTCCTCGTCGGCCGCGATCGCCGCGTCGATGGCCCGCTCCGTGGAGAACGGCACCAGGGACTCCCCGGACTGGTCGTCCGCCGCCGAGTGCATCGTGGCCGTCGCCCGGCCGAGGTCGGCCACCACCTGGGCGATCTCCTCCGGGTCGTCGATGTCGCCCCAGTCGAGATCCACGGCGTACGGCGAGACCTCGGCGACCAGCTGGCCCGAGCCGTCCAGCTCCGTCCAGCCCAGCCACGGGTCGGCGTGCGCCTGGAGGGCGCGCTGGGAGATGACTGTGCGGTGCCCCTCGTGCTGGAAGTAGCCGCGGATCGCCTGGTCCGTGATGTGCCGGGAGACGGCCGGGGTCTGGGCCTGCTTGATGTAGATCACGACATCGTTCTCCAGGGCGTCGCTGTGGCCCTCCAGGAGGATGTTGTACGACGGCAGCCCCGCCGAGCCGATGCCGATGCCGCGCCGGCCGACGACGTCCTTCACCCGGTAGGAGTCCGGGCGGGCCAGGGAGCTGTCCGGCAGCGTCTCCAGGTAGCCGTCGAAGGCGGCGAGGACCTTGTAGCGCGTGGCCGCGTCCAGCTCGACGGAGCCGCCGCCCGGCGCGAAGCGGCGCTCGAAGTCGCGGATCTCCGTCATCGACTCCAGCAGTCCGAACCGGGTCAGCGAGCGGGCGTCGCGCAGCGCGTCCAGCAGCGGGCCCTGCGCGGTGTCCAGCGTGAACGGCGGCACCTCGTCGCTCTTCGCACCCGTGGCCAGGGCGTGGATCCGCTCGCGGTAGGCCACCGCGTAGATCGTCACCAGCTCGGAGATCTGCTCGTCGCTGAGCGCCTTCGCGTACCCGATCAGCGCGATCGACGCGGCGAAGCGCTTCAGGTCCCAGGTGAAGGGGCCGACGTAGGCCTCGTCGAAGTCGTTGACGTTGAAGATCAGCCGGCCGTTCGCGTCCATGTACGTGCCGAAGTTCTCCGCGTGGAGGTCTCCGTGGATCCACACGCGCGAGGTGCGCTCGTCCAGGTACGGTCCGCCCCGCTTCTCAGCGTCGAGGTCCTTGTAGAAGAGGCACGCCGTGCCCCGGTAGAAGGCGAAGGCCGAGGCCGCCATCTTCCGGAACTTCACACGGAACGCGGCCGGGTCGGCGGCCAGCAGCTGGCCGAAGGCGGTGTCGAAGACGGCGAGGATCTCCTCACCGCGGTGCTCGTCGTCGAGCGGCGGGAACGACATCGCTGGGTGCCTCCTGGTGCAGACGTTTCAAGGCGGCAGGTCCGCCCTCTGACTAACGTGCGGAGGGCCGCGGGAGTGCCCGCGGCCGTCGCCTGAAGGTACGCGGGTCAGGCCTCGGAGTGTCAGTGCCGAGGCATAGACTTCGACGCTGTCCCCCAGACTCTCCGCAGCCTGCCGGACCCCGTTCGACCCACGTTCTCTCTGGAGGCCGAAGCCGTGTCAAAGCCGCCGTTCACGCACCTGCACGTCCACACCCAGTACTCGCTGCTGGACGGTGCCGCGCGGCTGAAGGACATGTTCAACGCGTGCAACGAGATGGGCATGTCCCACATCGCCATGTCCGACCACGGCAACCTCCACGGGGCGTACGACTTCTTCCACACCGCGCAGAAGGCCGGGGTCACGCCGATCATCGGCATCGAGGCGTACGTCGCGCCCGAGTCCCGCCGCAACAAGCGCAAGATCCAGTGGGGCCAGCCCCACCAGAAGCGGGACGACGTCTCCGGCTCCGGTGGTTACACCCACAAGACCATGTGGGCGGTGAACAGCACCGGCCTGCACAACATCTTCCGCCTGTCCTCCGACGCCTACGCGGAGGGCTGGCTGCAGAAATGGCCCCGGATGGACAAGGAGACCATCTCCCAGTGGTCCGAGGGCATCGTCGCCTCCACCGGCTGCCCCTCCGGCGAGGTCCAGACCCGGCTGCGCCTCGGCCACTTCGACGAGGCCCTCAAGGCCGCCGCCGACTACCAGGACATCTTCGGCAAGGAGCGCTACTTCCTGGAGCTGATGGACCACGGCATCGAGATCGAGCGCCGGGTCCGTGACGGCCTGCTGGAGATCGGCAAGAAGCTCGGCATCCCCCCGCTGGTCACCAACGACTCGCACTACACCTACTCGCACGAGGCGTCCGCCCACGACGCCCTGCTGTGCATCCAGACCGGCAAGAACCTCTCCGACCCCGACCGCTTCCGGTTCGACGGCACCGGCTACTACCTGAAGTCCACCGACGAGATGTACGCCATCGACTCCTCGGACGCCTGGCAGGAGGGCTGCGCCAACACCCGGCTGATCGCCGAGATGGTCGACACCACGGGCATGTTCGAGAAGCGCGACCTGATGCCCAAGTTCGACATCCCGGAGGGGTACACGGAGGTCAGCTGGTTCCGCGAGGAGACCCTGCGCGGCATGCAGCGCCGCTTCCCGGACGGCATCCCGGACGACCGCACCAAGCAGGTCGAGTACGAGATGGACACCATCATCTCGATGGGCTTCCCGGGCTACTTCCTCGTGGTCGCCGACTTCATCATGTGGGCCAAGAAGCAGGGCATCGCGGTCGGCCCCGGCCGAGGCTCCGCGGCCGGCTCGATCGTCGCCTACGCCCTCGGCATCACCGACCTCGACCCCATCCCGCACGGCCTGATCTTCGAGCGGTTCCTCAACCCCGAGCGCATCTCCATGCCCGATGTCGACATCGACTTCGACGAGCGCCGGCGCGTCGAGGTGATCCGGTACGTGACGGAGAAGTACGGCGCCGACAAGGTCGCCATGATCGGCACCTACGGCACCATCAAGGCCAAGAACGCGATCAAGGACTCCGCGCGCGTGCTGGGCTACCCGTATGCGATGGGTGACCGCCTCACCAAGGCCATGCCCGCCGACGTCCTCGGCAAGGGCATCAACCTCGACGGCATCACCAACCCCGAGCACCCCCGGTACTCGGAGGCTGGCGAGATCCGGGGATGTACGAGAACGAGCCGGACGTGAAGAAGGTCATCGACACCGCCAAGGGCGTCGAGGGCCTGGTCCGCCAGATGGGTGTGCACGCCGCCGGCGTGATCATGTCCAGCGAGACGATCACCGACCACGTCCCCGTCTGGGTCAGGCACACGGACAAGGTCACCATCACCCAGTGGGACTACCCGAGCTGTGAGTCGCTCGGCCTGCTGAAGATGGACTTCCTCGGCCTGCGCAACCTGACGATCATGGACGACGCCGTCAAGATGGTGAAGTCCAACAAGGGGATCGACATCGATCTCCTGAGCCTCCCGCTCGACGACCCCACGACCTTCGAACTGCTCCAGCGCGGCGACACCCTCGGTGTGTTCCAGTTCGACGGCGGCCCGATGCGCTCCCTGCTCCGGCTGATGAAGCCGGACAACTTCGAAGACATCTCCGCCGTGTCGGCCCTGTACCGCCCGGGCCCGATGGGCATGAACTCCCACACGAACTACGCGCTGCGCAAGAACGGCCAGCAGGACATCACGCCCATCCACAAGGAGCTCGAGGAGCCCCTCAGGGAGGTCCTGGACGTCACCCACGGCCTGATCGTCTACCAGGAGCAGGTGCAGAAGGCCGCCCAGATCATCGCCGGGTACTCGCTCGGCGAGGCCGACATCCTCCGCCGCGTCATGGGCAAGAAGAAGCCCGAGGAGCTGGCGAAGAACTTCGTCCTCTTCCAGGAGGGCGCCCGCAAGAAGGGCTTCAGCGACGAAGCCATCCAGGCCCTGTGGGACGTGCTGGTCCCCTTCGCCGGCTACGCGTTCAACAAGGCGCACTCCGCCGCGTACGGCCTGGTCTCGTACTGGACCGCGTACCTCAAGGCCAACCACCCCGCCGAGTACATGGCCGCCCTGCTCACCTCGGTGAAGGACGACAAGGACAAGTCGGCCGTCTACCTCAACGAGTGCCGCCGCATGGGCATCAAGGTCCTCCCGCCGGACGTCAACGAGTCGATGTCCAACTTCGCGGCCCAGGGCGACGACGTGATCCTCTTCGGCCTCTCCGCCGTCCGCAACGTCGGTACGAACGTCGTCGAGTCGATCATCAGGTGCCGCAAGGCCAAGGGGAAGTACGTCTCCTTCCCCGACTACCTCGACAAGGTGGAGGCGGTGGTCTGCAACAAGCGCACCACCGAATCGCTGATCAAGGCCGGCGCCTTCGACGCCATGAACCACACCCGCAAGGGCCTGACCGCGCACTACGAGCCGATGATCGACAACGTGGTCGCGGTCAAGCGCAAGGAGGCCGAGGGCCAGTTCGACCTCTTCGGGGGGATGGGCGAGGCGGCCGAGACCAGCGAGCCGGGCTTCGGTCTCGACGTGGAGTTCTCCCCCGAGGAGTGGGACAAGACGTATCTTCTCGCCCAGGAGCGGGAGATGCTCGGTCTGTACGTCTCCGACCACCCGCTGTTCGGTCTGGAGCACATCCTGTCCGACAAGGCGGACGCGGGCATCTCCCAGCTGACCGGAGGTGACTACTCCGACGGTTCCGTGGTGACCATCGGCGGCATCATCTCGGGCCTCCAGCGCAAGATGACCAAGCAGGGCAACGCCTGGGCCATCGCCACCGTCGAGGACCTCGCCGGCTCGATCGAGTGCATGTTCTTCCCCGCGACCTACCAGCTGGTCTCGACCCAACTCGTCGAGGATGCCGTGGTGTTCGTCAAGGGCCGCCTCGACAAGCGCGAGGACATTCCACGGCTCGTCGCGATGGAGCTGATGGTCCCGGACCTGTCGAACGCGGGTACCAACGCGCCCGTGATCCTCACCATCCCGGCCACCCGGGTCACCCCGCCGCTGGTCAGCCGCCTCGGCGAGGTGCTCAGCCACCACAAGGGCGACAGCGAGGTCCGGATCAAGCTCCAGGGACCGACCAAGACCACCGTGCTGCGTCTGGACCGGCACCGGGTGAAGCCGGACCCGGCGCTCTTCGGTGATCTGAAGGTGCTGCTGGGGCCGGCCTGCCTGGCCGGCTGAGGGCTCTTGATGCGCGTGAGGGGCGTACCCGGTACCGGGTACGCCCCTCACGCGCATGCGCATACGGGTGGGTCTCAACGACCCGTCACGCAGATGTCAGTTGTGGCCGAAGCTGCGCTTCCGCTTGCGGGTCGCGATGTCGCCGGGGGCGGCCACCTCGACCTCGGGCTGGGGTTCCGTCTGCGCCGCGGGGCTGCGGTCCGCCCGCTGGCCACGCTCGGTGGGACGCTGCTGCTTACGGTCACGGTTCTTGTTCTTGGCCATGGTGATGCCTCCTGTGGGGGATCTAGGGGCCAGGGCCGCGTCCAGATTCACACAGGCCGACAACGATCGCATGTCGGACAATTACCGTGCGTGACAGGGCTGGTCGGAGCGGGAACCCCCGAAACGCCACGCCGAAGATCGAGTTCCGGCCGTTAACCTCCGCACCGTCGGGCAGACTCGAAGCAAGCCCGAAGCAAACCTCCTGGGAAGAGGGTGAGTCGTGTGGACCGCTGCATCGTCCTGGTGGACGCCGGGTATCTGCTGGGAGCGGCGGCGAGTCTCCTCGCCGGGGAGCCCTCACGATCTCGCATCACCGTCGACCACACGGCCCTCATCCAGGGGCTGCGCGAACGCGCCGAATCCGATACGCAGCAGCCCCTGCTGCGCATCTACTGGTTCGACGGCGCCCCCGACCGCGTCCCGCAGCCCGAGCACCGCCGGCTGCGCGTGATGCCCCGGGTCACCGTCAGGCTGGGCGCGCTGACCCGCAGCGACGGCCGCTGGGCGCAGAAGGGCGTGGACGCCGCGATGCACGCCGAGCTCACCGAGCTGGCCCGCAACCGCGCCTGCTCCGACATCGTCCTCGTCACCGGCGACGGCGATCTGCTGCCCGGCATGATGGCCGCCAAGGAGCACGGCGTCGCGGTCCATCTGTGGGCCGTCCAGGCCGCCGACGGCGACTACAACCAGTCCGAGGACCTGGTCGCCGAGGCCGACGAGCGACGCGTCCTGGACCGCACGTGGATCACCAAGGCGGTCCGCGCCAAGGAGTACACCGGCGTGTGCGCCCCGCAGCCCGTGCCCCGGCCCGAGATCGCCGCGATCCTCTCCGCGCCGCTGCCCGAGTCCTCGCTCGCCGCGGCCGAGCGGCCCGCCCCGCCGCCCCCGCACTCGGTGGCCGGCCCCGGGCAGAACGGCACCGAGGAGCGGGTTCCCGCCCCCAAAGGCGTTCCCACGCCCAAAGACCTGGCGGCCCTGCGCGCCCCCGGAGCCCAGCCCGCCCAGCCCCCTGCCTCAGCCACCCTTCGCTGGTCTTCCGACAAGGGCTGGGTCGACCGGCCCACGGCCGAGCCCCCGGAGGCCGCCTCGATGCCGACGCTCGCCCAGCTGACCACGGCCGAGCAGCGGTGGGCCGACCGCGAGGAGGACATCACCACGGTCGGCGGCGACCCGTACGAGGTGGGGCAGGTCTTCGCACGGCGCTGGGTGGAGCGCCTCGGCGACCAGGGCCAGCTGCCGAAACTCTCCGGTATGTACCCGCGCATCCCGCACCGGGTCGACGGGGAGCTGCTGCGCTACGCCGCCCGCTTCGGCCTGCTCGCCCACAAGGACGACCAGATCGACGAGCGGGACCGGTACGCCATCCGGGCCGGTTTCTGGCGGGAGATCGGCGTGCGCACGGGCGTGGAGCACACGCCTGTCGGCGACTGAGATCCTTGCGAGCGGATTTCCCGGAACGGACCGACCCGAGAGCCGGGCGGGGTTCCCGACCCCGTAGTCTCGTCCCTTGTGAGTAAGCGCGCGGCACAGGCATTTCGGCACGATGGTGACGTCGTGTGCGCGGTCCGCGGGCTGACCAAGACCTATCCGGCGGTCCGGGGCCGGCGCGGCGCGCCCGGAACACCCGAGGTCCGGGCCACGGACGACGTACGGCTGAACATCCGGCGCGGCGAGATCTTCGGCCTGCTCGGGCCGAACGGCGCCGGCAAGTCCACCCTCGTACGGCAGCTCACCGGGCTGATGCGGCCCGACCGCGGCAGTGTGGAGATCCTCGGGCACGACATCGTGCGCCACCCGGAACGGGCCGCGCGCATCCTCGCCTACCTCGGTCAGGAGTCGACCGCCCTCGACGAACTGACCGTGTCGCTCGCCGCCGAGACCACCGGGCGGCTGCGCGGCCTGGACGTACGGGCCGCGCGGGCCGAGCGGGACGACGTCCTCGACGAGCTGGGGCTCGCGTCCCTCGCCGGACGGCCGCTGAAGAAGCTCTCCGGGGGCCAGCGGCGCCTGGCGTGCTTCGCCGCGGCGCTGGTGGGGGAGCGGTCGCTGCTCGTGCTCGACGAGCCGACCTCCGGCATGGACCCGGTGGCGCGGCGGGCCGTGTGGTCCGCCGTCGACCGGCGACGCGCCGAACGGGGGACGACGGTGCTGCTCGTCACCCACAACGTCATCGAGGCCGAGACCGTACTGGACCGGGTGGCCGTCCTCGACCGGGGGAAGGTGATCGCCTGCGACACCCCGGCCGGGCTCAAGGAACAGGTCGCCGGCGAGGTGCGGGTGGAGCTGGTCTGGCGGGACGCGCCGCCGCTGCACGTCCCCGAGGTCGCCGCGCTGCGGGACCGCGTCGTGGAGTCGGGCCGCCGCTGGACGCTCCGGCTCGGGCCCGAGGAGGCCCGGGCGGTCGTCGCCACCGTCACCGGCGGGGCCGCCTTCGCCGCCCTGGACGACTTCACGCTCGCCACGCCGAGCCTGGAGGACGTGTACCTGGCCCTGGGCGGTGCCGTGCAGCAGGGGCTGGTGAAGGCGTGAGGAGTACCCGGGCCCTGAGCGCGGGGGGCTTGAGCGCACAGGCCGCCGCATACGTACCGAACAGGGCGACTGCCGCAGTGGACCCGAGCGAAGGGGAGCAGCGCGACGTGAGTGTCGTACCCGCCGATGTCCTGCCGGGCAGTGCCCTGGCCGTGGAGGAGCCCGCCGCGTGCGCGGCCGAGCTCGGGCCCAGGGCGCGGCTGTGGCCCTCGCTGGCGGCCGTGTACCGGGCCCAGCTGTCCCGGGCGCGGGTCGCGCGGATCCCGCTGCTGTTCGTGGCGACCTTCCAGTCGATCGGGATCATGATCCTTATGCGCGGGGTCGTGGACGACGGGGCGGAGGCGCAGGCGGTCGTCGCCGGGTCTTCGGTCCTGGTCGTCGCCTTCGTCGCGCTGAACCTGCTCGCGCAGTACTTCGGGCAGCTGCGGGCCAGTGGCGGACTCGACCACTACGCGACCCTGCCGGTGCCGCCGGCGGCGGTGGTGCTGGGCGCGGCGGGTGCGTACGCCTCGTTCACCGTGCCGGGGACCATCGTGACGGCGGTGTTCGGCTGCGCCCTGTTCGGGCTGCCGCTGACCCATCTGTGGGTCCTCATGGCCGTGATCCCGCTCGCGGGCGCCGCGCTCGCCGGCCTGGGGGCGGCGCTGGGGCTGCTCGCGCCCCGGCCGGAGCTGGCCACGCTGCTCGGGCAGCTGGGCATGTCGGCGGCGCTGCTGCTGGGCGTGCTGCCGGCGGACAGGATGCCGGAGGTCGTGCGCTTCGCGCGGGATCTGCTGCCGTCGACCTACGGGGTCGAGGCCTTCGCGCGGACGTTCGGGCCGCATCCCGACTGGGCCTTCGTGCTCGGTGACCTCGCCGTGTGCGGGGTGGTGGGTGTCGTCTCGCTGGCCGTGGCGACCTGGGCGTACCGCCGGGCGGCCGTCCGTTGAGCGCGGAGCGGTCGTCCGGTGACGCGGCGCACAGTCGGGACTGGCACGATGGCAGGGTGACCGCACCACTGACTCCGCCACCGCCACCGCATGAACGTTCCGCGCAGGACGCATGGCAGCCGCCGGCCACCGGGCCCGGGGCGAACGGGCCCCAGGCTCCCGGGTCTCAGCACGCCGAGTACGCCGAGGGCGCCGGGCACGGCTGGTACGGACAGGACGGCCCCGGCATGAAGACCGAAGTGCGGGAAGCCGCCGTGATCTCCCTGGCTGTGGCGCTCGGCGGGGTGCTGCTCGGGGTGCTGTGGTGGTGGCTCGCGCCGCACGTGCCGCTGGTGGGTGACGTGGTGGAGGGCAACTGGGTCGTCTACCTCAAGGACACCGAGGGCGAGCAGGCGGTCGGGGTCGACGGCACGTTCACGCTTCTCGGGCTGGGCCTCGGGGTCGTCAGCGCGCTGGTCGTGTTCCTGCTGCGGCGGCGCGGGGGCGTGCCGCTGGTGGTGGGACTGGCCGTCGGCGGGCTCCTCGGGTCGCTGCTGGCATGGCGGCTCGGGGTGTGGCTCGGGCCCGCGGAGGATGTCATCGCGCGGGCGAGGGATGTGGGGCGGGGGGTGACGTTCTCCGCGCCGCTGAAGCTGGGCGCGAAGGGGGCGTTGCTGGCCTGGCCGCTTGCCGCGCTGGTGTTGCATCTGGGGCTTACGGCGTTGTTCGGGCCTCGGGATCCGGAGCCGGAGTTCGAGCACGGGCCTTATGAGGCACCGCCTGCCGCGTAGGTGCTCGGCGTTGGGGCTGGGGGCGGGGGGTTTCGCAGCCCGGCGTAGCGGGGTGCCTCCCCCACTCTCGGCTTCGCTCGAGCGGGAGGGACCCCCACCGCCCACCCGTGCCGCCCTGGGGGCACCTCCCAGGCCCTTAAGGCACTGGGGGAGGCACGCATGCCCGCAGACTCTAAGCCCGACCGACCGGTGCGAGTACCGCCTCCGTCAGCTTGGCCAAGTCCTCCGGCGACAGTTCCACCTCCAAGCCCCTGCGGCCCGCCGAGACGCAGATCGTGGGGTGGGAGGACGCCGACTCGTCGAGGACCGTCGGGAGCTTCTTGCGCTGGCCCAGCGGTGAGATGCCGCCCCTGACATAGCCCGTCGTGCGTTCCGCCAGGGTCGGGTCGGCCATCGTGGCGCGCTTGCCGCCGACCGCTGACGCCAGGGACTTGAGGTCCAGTTGGCCTGCCACCGGGACCACCGCGACCGTCAGCGCGCCGTCGACGTCCGCCACCAGGGTCTTGAACACCCGGTCAGGTGAGACGCCCATCGCCTCGGCCGCCTCCTCGCCGTAGGAGGGATGGGCGGGGTCGTGGTCGTAGGAGTGGACGGTGAAGTCCACGCCCGCCGTCGTGAGCGCGACCGTCGCGGGCGTGCCCCCCGGCTGCTGTTGCTTCTTCGACTTCTTCGCCATGCCGGTCCGCTTCAGTTGAGGCTCATCGGGCCGCGCGTCAGTTCCGACGCCGGCAACGACGGCAGACTACGGATGATGGCCGTCTCGGAGCGAAGGAGTTTCAGCTCGTCGCGCAGGCGGGACGCCGTGTCGGGGGCCTGGAGCAGGCGTTGCTTGGACGGGGTGTCCAGCATCATCGCCGCCGCCACCAGATACGACACCACGCCTGGCTCGTCGGGCAGCTCGGCACCGGTCGCCAGGGAGCGTTCCCGCGCGCCGGCCAGCCGCTTCTGGTACTGGCGGAAGGACCGCAGCACCCCTTCGGCCAACGGCGCGGCCTCGTCGCCGGGCTCCTCGGGCAGCGTCTCCAGCTCGGCCGTCAGAAAGGGGCCGGAGGCGTCGACGGACAGCAGCCGGGCCCGCGAGGTGCCGGTCGCCAGCACTTCGAAGGAGCCGTCGGTCCGCTCCCGGATCGTCGCCGCGTCCGCCACACAGCCCACCTTGTGGAACGCCTTGACCGGGTCCGCGCCGAAACCGGCCAGCGGGCCCTTCTCGGGCAGGGCAGTCGGGTCGGGCATGCCGGGTGCGCTCGGGGCCACCTCGTGGCCGTCGCGGATCGCCACGACGGCGAACCGGCGCGGCTCGTCCTCCGGGGTCTTCAGCAGCTCGCGCATCATGGCGCGATACCGCTCCTCGAAGACGTTGAGCGGGAGCACGAGCCCCGGGAACAGCACCGAGTTCAGGGGGAAGAGGGGGAGCCGGACGGTGGTCACGACGCAAAAGCCTAATGGTCGCCGGAGCGGACTCGTCCGCCCCGTTCACTCCGTGGATGCCAGGACGGCCGGCCTGCCGTCTCGGCCCGGACCTCGTCGCGTACCCGCAGGAAGTGTCCGAGGGGGTCCTCCGACACCTGGTCCCAGGGGAACGAGGTGGCGTACGGGCCGTTCAGCCGCAGCTGCTCGGCGGCGTCCGGCCAGCGCTCCAGGCGCACCAGGACGAAGATCAGCAGGTTCCGCATTCGGGCGGGCCAGGGGTCGGCCGCCGGCAGCAGCGGGGACAGCGCGATCGCCCGGTCGGCCGCCGCGTCCAGCCGCTCGCGGGGCACCTCGGGCCCGCACCCGTCGGTCAGGTAGCCGAAGGCCGCACGCAGCGGGAGTGCCTGGGCGAGCGCGTCGGCGGGCGCGTCCTGGGCGGCCCGGTCGGCGAAGTCGAAGCACTCCTGGTGCGAGCCGTGCCAGAAGGCGGCCAGATAGCGCAGGGCGGCCACATGAGAGCCGTAGTGGTGCGGGGCACGGCGTACGGCCGCCGCCCACAGCTCCTCGAAGTACTTGTGCCCCGCCCGTGCTCCCCGCGCATGGTGGAGCGCGAGCCGCCAGGGCACCGGGTCCCGCTGGTCGCCCCGGGCCGCGGCCGTGAGCAGCGGGCTCACCTCGCGCAGCAGCTCGGTGCGGGCCGGTGAGAGCCAGGCGCGGTCCACCGCCAGCTGGGCCCCGACCAGCAGCGCGTCGGGGTCGTGCGGGGCGGTGGCGAGCCAGGCGTCCAGCCATTCGGGGCGTGAGCGGGCGAAGGCGGCCAGCCGGGTCACGTACCGGTCGCGCCGTTCCCACTCGGCCACCGCGCGGGTGGCCTGGAGCAGCCCGGCGGCCGGTCCGTGATCGCCGCGGGCGGCGGCGACCAGCGCCGGACTCAGCCGCGCGTCGGGCGCGTCGAGCAGCACCTCGTCGTCGGCGAAAGGCCCGCTGA
This sequence comes from Streptomyces sp. CA-179760, assembly GCF_050937045.1. Classification (NCBI taxonomy): domain Bacteria; kingdom Bacillati; phylum Actinomycetota; class Actinomycetes; order Kitasatosporales; family Streptomycetaceae; genus Streptomyces; species Streptomyces sp. CA-179760. Next base: position 2,540,001 of record NZ_JBNJLZ010000001.1, on the reverse strand, counting down.
CGAGGTGGCGGGCGGTCCTTGTCATCCGGCTCGCGCGGATGAACGGGAGCTGCAGAGCCATGGTGTCGACCATTGAAAGACCGCTGGTCACAGTGGCGCCAGAGGGTTCGGGGAACTCGCCGAAAGTTGTACGCCTCATGGTCAAGAGAAGGTAAAGGTGTGACGGTTCAACAACTGTGGCCACACCGGCACCATCAGTTGCGCCGCAGCAGTCGTGTGGCCCCCGCCGCCACCGTCGTCGCCAGGATCCAGCCCAGAAGGATCATCGCCGTCGCCAGCCACTGCCAGCCCCCGCGCAACTGCCAGAAACCCACCTGGCCCAGGTCGATGACCGGCAGCAGCAGATCGAGCGTGAAGAGCGTGGGGCTCCACTCCGGATGCTCGCCCCGCTTCAGCGGCGGATGGCCGGCCTGCGCGAAGGCGAACGAGCCCGCCGCCCACAGCACCGCCATCCACACGGCGGCCCGGCCCGGCCGGTACCCGTAGGCGACCGTCCAGTCCTGCACATAGCCCCACAGCTTGGCCGCCGGCGGCAGGCTCTCGCGGTGCCGGCGCTGCTTGGCGAGCAGCACCTCGCGGGCCTCCTGGTCCTCCCCGCCGGCCCGCAGCACGGACGCGAGACGCTCGTACGGCTCCGGGTTGTACTCGGCGGTCGCCGCCGCCACCCAGTCCAGCCGCTCGGCCAGCGGGAACGGGCCGCGCGGCACGAGATTCTCGTAGGCGAAGCCGCCCATGTGCAGCCGCCCCGGGCCGGGCCAGGCGTCCGCCCGGTCCATCAGGTTGATGACCTTCGCCCCCGACAGGACCACCCGCCCGCGCGCCGGATGCTCCCCGAGGAACCGCAGCTCAGGCGTCTGCACCCGGCGCAGTGACAGCTCCTGGTCCTCGGTGAGGTCGAACCGGGCCCGCTCGAAGTCGACGGCGTCGCCGAACCGCCCGTCGTCGAGCCGGATACCGCCCTCGCACTCGAACCGCTGGATCCGCGTGCCGCGTGCCGGGGTCATCCCGCTCATCGCCTGGGCGCCGACCCCCGCCGGGGTGAGGTACAGGCTGCGTTCGACGGTCAGCTGCGGGGCGTTCAGCGCGAGCCGCTCGTAGGGGTTGGCCAGGCGCGCGCCGCGCAGGCTCAGCGACACGCCGATGGTGGCGGCGCGCAGACTCAGCTCCCCGTTCGACTCCAGCAGCTCCGCCTGTAAGTCCTGGCCGACGGTCAGGCCGTCCGCGGCGATCGACCGGCCGCTGCGATCCGGGTGCGCGATCGCCTGGTTGAGCATCAGGTCCGTGCCGACCTGCGCGTCCGTGATCCGGATGCCGCGATGAAAGCGGCAGCGCGGCAGATGCAGATCGCCCTCGGTGTGCACCCGGGCGGCCTCGAGCCGCGGCACGGAGCAGTCCACCATCCGCAGGGTCGTGAAGCGGGCCTCCGGCAGCAGCACGTCCTGCTCGAACCGGCACTGGCGCATCTCGACGTACGGCACCACCGTGCCCCCCGCGAGATCCAGCGAGCCGCTGATCCGTATGCCCGCCAGCTTCAGCGCCGGCACCCGGCCTGCCAGGGCGGGCGGGCCGTCCAGGAGCAGCCAGCAGACGACCCGGGCCCGCACGGTCCGCTCCTCGCCCCACGGCCGGCCGCCGTGCGGATCGTCCACCAGCGGGTCACCGCTGCTCAGGTCGTACACGCTGCCGTCGCGGAAGGCCTGCCACATGCCGGCCTCGACCGCGGTCAGGTCCTCGGGCACATCCCCGGCACGCACGCCGGCCCCCTCGGTCACACTCTTCCCTTCCTCCCCGGGTACTCGCGGGTTGGTTGCTTCGTACAACAGTTCATGCCCGCTGGGTGACACCCCGAACGCGAAACGTGCTGTGCTTTGTGGGGGACGCCCCCACAGCCCCGGGATCTTCGCCGTTCTGTATCAGCCATTGATACGCGCGGACGACGCCTCAACCAGGTCTGAGAGAATTGGGCACGTGATCTCCCGAATCGATCTGCGCGGCGACGCCCTCCCCGAGGGCACCGCTCTGCGTGACCTGCTGCCCCGAGCCGAATTCGACGTAGCGGCCGCCCTGGAGAAGGTGCGTCCGATCTGCGAGGACGTGCATCATCGGGGCGACGCGGCGCTGATCGACTTCGCCGAGCGGTTCGACGGGGTCAGGCTCGACCGGGTGCGGGTACCGGCCGCCGCCCTCACCCGCGCGCTGGAGGAGCTCGACCCGGCCGTGCGCGCGGCCCTGGAGGAGTCCGTCCGCCGCGCCCGGATCGTCCACCGCGCACAGCGCCGCGACACGCACACCACCCAGGTCGTGCCCGGCGGCGCGGTCACCGAGAAGTGGGTACCGGTCCAGCGGGTCGGGCTGTACGCGCCCGGCGGCCGCTCGGTGTACCCGTCCTCCGTGATCATGAACGTGGTGCCCGCGCAGGAGGCCGGCGTCGAGTCGATCGCGCTCGCCTCACCAGCCCAGGCCCAGTTCGACGGCCTGCCGCACCCCACCATCCTCGCCGCCTGCGCGCTGCTCGGCGTCGACGAGGTGTACGCGGCCGGCGGGGCCACGGCCGTCGCGATGTTCGCCTACGGCACCGAGTCCTGCGCGCCCGCCGACATGGTCACCGGCCCCGGCAACATCTGGGTCGCCGCCGCCAAGCGCTACTTCACCGGAAAGATCGGCATCGACGCCGAGGCCGGCCCGACCGAGATCGCGGTCCTCGCCGACGACACGGCCGACCCGGTGCACGTCGCCTCCGACCTGATCAGCCAGGCCGAGCACGACCCGCTGGCCGCCGCCGTGCTCGTCACCGACTCCGTCGAGCTGGCGGACGCCGTGGAGAAGGAACTGGAGCCGCAGGTCGCGGCCACTCGGCACGTCGAGGACCGGATCGTCCCCGCCCTGTCCGGCAAGCAGTCCGCGATCGTGCTGGTCGACGGCGTCGACGAGGGCCTCAGGGTCGTCGACGCGTACGGCGCCGAGCACCTGGAGATCCAGACGGCCGACGCCGCCGCGGTGGCCGACCGGGTCCGCAACGCCGGCGCGATCTTCATCGGCCCCTGGGCCCCCGTCTCCCTCGGCGACTACGCGGCGGGATCCAACCACGTCCTGCCCACCGGCGGCTGCGCCTGCCACTCCTCGGGCCTGTCCGTCCAGTCCTTCCTGCGCGGCATCCACATCGTCGACTACACGAAGGACGCCCTGGCCGAGGTCGCGCACCATGTGGTGACGCTGGCGGAGGCGGAGGACCTGCCCGCGCACGGCGCGGCGATCAAGGCAAGGTTCGGCTGGAAGGTGCCGGAGAGCAAGTGAGCGACGTACGTATCGACGATCTCCCCGTACGGGACGAGCTGCGCGGCAAGTCCCCCTACGGCGCGCCCCAGCTGGACGTACCCGTACGGCTGAACACCAACGAGAACCCCTACCCGCTGCCCGAGCCGCTGGTCGAGCGCATCGCCGAGCGGGTCCGTGAGGCGGCGCGGAACCTCAACCGCTACCCGGACCGGGACGCGGTCGAGCTGCGCACCAGGCTCGCCGAGTACCTGACGGACACCTCCGGCCACGAGGTCGGACTGGCCAACGTCTGGGCCGCCAACGGCTCCAACGAGGTCATCCAGCAGCTGCTGCAGACCTTCGGCGGGCCGGGCCGCACCGCGATCGGCTTCGAGCCGTCGTACTCGATGCACGGGCTCATCTCGCGCGGCACGGGCACGGGCTGGATCTCCGGCCCGCGGTGCGACGACTTCACGATCGATCTCGCCGCCGCCCAGCAGGCCATCGCCGAGCACCGGCCGGACGTCGTCTTCGTCACCACCCCCAACAACCCCACGGGCAACGCGGTCCCGCCCGAGACGGTCCTCGCGCTGTACGAGGCCGCGCAGGCGGCCAAGCCGTCGATGGTCGTGGTGGACGAGGCGTACATCGAGTTCAGCCACGGCGACTCGCTGCTGCCGCTGATCGAGGGCCGCCCGAACCTCGTCGTCTCGCGCACGATGTCGAAGGCGTTCGGCGCGGCGGGCCTGCGTCTCGGCTACCTCGCCGCGCACCCGGCCGTCGTGGACGCCGTGCAGCTGGTCCGCCTGCCGTACCACCTGTCGGCCGTCACCCAGGCGACCGCCCTGGCCGCCCTGGAGCACACCGGCACCCTGCTGGGCTACGTCGAACAGCTCAAGGCCGAGCGGGACCGGCTGGTCACCGAACTGCGCGCGACCGGCTACGAGGTCGTCGAGTCCGATGCCAACTTCGTGCAGTTCGGCCGGTTCGAGGACGCGCACACGGCCTGGCAGAAGATCCTCGACCAGGGTGTCCTGGTACGGGACAACGGCATCCCCGGGTGGCTGCGGGTGTCGGCCGGAACCCCCGAAGAGAACGACGCGTTCCTCGACGCGGTCCGTGCACTGAAGAAGGAGCAGAGTCAATGAGCCGCACCGGACGCGTGGAGCGGACGACCAAGGAGACCACGGTCCTCGTCGAGATCGACCTCGACGGCACCGGCAAGACGGAGATCTCCACCGGCGTCGGCTTCTACGACCACATGCTCGACCAGCTCGGCCGGCACGGTCTGTTCGACCTGACCGTGAAGACCGAGGGCGATCTGCACATCGACTCGCACCACACCATCGAGGACACCGCCCTCGCGCTGGGTGCCGCCTTCAAGCAGGCCCTCGGCGACAAGGTGGGCATCTACCGCTTCGGCAACTGCACGGTCCCGCTGGACGAGTCCCTCGCGCAGGTCACCGTCGACCTGTCCGGCCGCCCCTACCTCGTGCACACCGAGCCCGAGAAGATGGCGCCGATGATCGGCGAGTACGACACCACGATGACGCGGCACATCCTGGAGTCCTTCGTGGCCCAGGCCCAGATCGCGCTGCACGTGCACGTGCCCTACGGGCGCAACGCACACCACATCGTGGAGTGCCAGTTCAAGGCGCTGGCCCGGGCCCTGCGCTACGCGTCCGAGCGTGACCCGCGCGCGGCCGGCATCCTCCCCTCCACGAAGGGCGCCCTGTGAACGGCATCTCGACCCTGCTGATCGTCGTCGGCCTGTTCCTCGCCGGCGGGATCTACTCCTTCGTCAAGCAGAAGATGCCCAAGGGCCTGATCGTGCTGCTGTCGATCGGCGCCGCGATGTGCCTGGTGGCCGGCGTCGTGAGGCTGGAGGTGTGGAATTGAGCACCCCTCAGAAAAGGGTGGTGGTCTTCGACTACGGCTTCGGCAACGTCCGCTCCGCCGAGCGTGCCCTCGCGCGCGCGGGAGCCGATGTCGAGATCACGCGTGACTACGACAAGGCCATGAACGCCGACGGGCTGCTCGTCCCGGGCGTCGGCGCCTTCGCCTCCTGCATGAAGGGCCTGCGCGAGGCGCGCGGCGACTGGATCGTCGACCGCAGGCTGTCCGGCGGCCGCCCGGTGATGGGCATCTGCGTCGGCATGCAGATCCTCTTCGCGCGCGGCATCGAGCACGGCGTGGAGACCGACGGCCTCGACGAGTGGCCCGGCTCGGTCGAGCCGCTCCAGGCCGACGTAGTGCCCCACATGGGCTGGAACACCGTGGAGGCCGCGGCCGGCTCGCAGCTGTTCGCCGGTCTGGACGCGGACGCGCGCTTCTACTTCGTGCACTCCTACGCCGTCCAGGACTGGTCGCTGGAGACCCACAACCCGACCATCGAGCCCCCAAGGTGACCTGGTCGACCCACGGCGAGCCGTTCGTCGCGGCCGTCGAGAACGGCGCCCTGTGGGCCACGCAGTTCCACCCCGAGAAGTCCGGCGACGCCGGAGCGCAGCTGCTGAACAACTGGATCGGAACCCTCTGATGTCCCCGAAGTCTTCCGTGAGGCTCGAACTCCTCCCCGCCGTCGACGTCCGTGACGGCCAGGCCGTCCGCCTGGTGCACGGCGAGTCCGGTTCGGAGACCTCCTACGGCTCCCCCCTGGAGGCCGCCCTCGCCTGGCAGCGCTCCGGTGCCGAGTGGCTGCACCTGGTCGACCTGGACGCCGCGTTCGGCACCGGGAACAACCGCGAGCTGATCGCCGAGGTCGCGCAGGCCATGGACATCAAGGTGGAGCTGTCCGGCGGCATCCGCGACGACGACACCCTCGCCGCCGCCCTGGCCACCGGCTGCAGGCGCGTGAACCTCGGCACGGCCGCCCTGGAGACTCCCGAGTGGGTCGCCAAGGTCATCGCCGAGCACGGCGACCAGATCGCCGTCGGCCTCGACGTACGCGGCACGACCCTGCGCGGCCGGGGCTGGACCCGCGACGGCGGCGACCTCTACGAGACGCTGGAGCGCCTCGACCAGGAGGGCTGCGCGCGGTACGTCGTCACGGACATCGCCAAGGACGGCACGCTCCAGGGCCCGAACCTGGAGCTGCTGCGCAACGTGTGCGCCGCCACCGACCGCCCGGTCGTGGCCTCCGGCGGCGTGTCCTCGCTGGACGACCTGCGGGCCATCGCCGAGCTCGTCCCCCTCGGTGTCGAGGGCGCGATCGTAGGGAAGGCGCTGTACGCGAAGGCGTTCACCCTGGAAGAGGCCTTGGAGGCTGTGTCGTCATGACCACCCGGCGCGTGCAGAGCGGAAGTCCCTGGGAAGAGTCCTTCGGTTTTGCACGCGCCGTCGAGGCGGGCGACCGGGTGCTGGTCGCGGGCACGACCGCCTTCAAGGGCGACGTGCTCTACGGCGAGGGCGACCCGTACGAGCAGGCCAAGGTGGCCTTCACCACCGCCCTGGAGGCGATCGCCGAGTTCGGACTCACCGCCGAAACCGTGATCCGCACCCGGGTGTATCTGGCCCACGCCCGGGACGTCGACGCGGTGGGCCGGGCCCACAAGGAACTGTTCGACACCGTACGGCCGGTCACGACCCTGCTGGTCGTGGAGGGTTTCATCGACTCCCGGGTCCTGGTATCGGTCGAAGTGGAAGCGTATAGAGGAGCCGTGGATTCATGACCCTGGCGGTCCGAGTCATCCCCTGCCTGGACGTGGACAACGGCCGGGTCGTCAAGGGCGTCAACTTCCAGAACCTGCGCGACGCGGGCGACCCCGTCGAGATGGCCAAGGTGTACGACGCCGAGGGCGCCGACGAGCTGACGTTCCTGGACATCACCGCCTCGTCGGGCAACCGCGAGACGACGTACGACGTGGTGCGCCGCACCGCCGAGCAGGTCTTCATCCCGCTCACGGTCGGCGGTGGCGTCCGTACGGCCGAGGACGTGGACAAGCTGCTGCGGGCGGGCGCGGACAAGGTCGGCGTCAACACGGCGGCGATCGCCCGGCCCGACCTGATCCGCGAGATCGCCGAGCGCTTCGGCCGGCAGGTCCTGGTCCTCTCGGTGGACGCCCGCCGCACCGAGTCGGGCTCCTTCGAGGTGACCACCCACGGCGGCCGTCGCGGCACCGGCATCGACGCCGTCGAGTGGGCGCACCGGGCCGCCGAGCTGGGCGCGGGCGAGATCCTGCTCAACTCGATGGACGCGGACGGCACGAAGGACGGCTACGACCTGGAGATGATCCAGGCCGTACGCAAGCACGTGACCGTCCCCGTCATCGCCTCGGGCGGCGCCGGCAAGCTCACCGACTTCCCACCGGCCGTCGCGGCGGGCGCGGACGCGGTGCTGGCCGCGTCCGTCTTCCACTTCGGTGACCTGCGCATCGGCCAGGTCAAGGAGACGCTGCGGGAGGCGGGTCACCCGGTGCGGTGACCCTGTCCCGGGCCCCGGCCACGCGGCCGGGGCTGTTTCCTGTCCTGCCCTCAGATCCCCAGCTGCTTCGTCTCGTGCAGCTTGGCGATCGCGTCCTCGTCGCCGTCCAGGTCGACCTTGGCCGCGCTCTGCCGGCCGTAGGAGAACAGGACCAGCTCGGACGGCTCGCCGGTCACCGTGACCACCGGGGTGCCGCGCTGGGCGACTGTCGTCTGGCCGTCGGGGCGGCGCAGGACCAGACCCGTCGGGACGCCGCGGCCCATCAGCCGGGCGGTGCGTTCCAGACGGGACCACAGGGCGTCCTGGAAGACCGCGTCGAGTTCGCGCGTCGACCAGTCGGGCTGGGCGCGCCGGATGTCCTCCGTGTGGACGTAGAACTCGACGATGTTCGACATCTCGTCGACCGGCTTGAGGGAGAAGGGCGAGAAGCGCGGCGGGCCCGTACGGATCAGCTGGATCAGCTCCTCGTACGGCTTGCCGGTGTACTCGGCCATCACCCGGTCCAGGCGGGACGCGAGCTGTTTGATCAGTATCCCGCCGGCGGCGTCCGGGCGGCGCTCGCGCACCACCACGTGCGCGGCGAGGTCCCGGGTCGTCCAGCCCTCGCACAGGGTGGGCGCGTCCGGGCCCGCGGTCTCCAACAGGTCGGCGAGGAGAAGTCGTTCACGCTTGGCATGGGTCGACATGCGGCCCAGCCTACGACCGCCCCGACGGTCCGCACAGCGGACACTCCACCCAGCCTGTCAGTGGCGCGCGGCACAATGGACGGCATGACCAGCATGTCCCCCCGGCCCAGCCGCCTCGACCCGGAGATCGCCGTGCGCCTCAAGCACAGCGCTGACGGCCTCCTGCCCGCCATCGCCCAGCAGTACGACACCGGAGAGGTGCTGATGCTCGGCTGGATGGACGACGAGGCACTGCATCGCACCCTGACCACCGGCCGCTGCACGTACTGGTCCCGCAGCCGCCAGGAGTACTGGGTCAAAGGCGACACCTCCGGCCACTTCCAGCGGGTCAGGTCCGTCGCCCTGGACTGCGACGCCGACACCGTGCTCGTCAAGGTCGACCAGGTAGGCGCCGCCTGCCACACCGGAGCCCGCACCTGCTTCGACGAGGACGTGCTGCTCAAGGACGGCGGTTCGGACGCCGCCGCCGCGGATCAGTAAGGTCAGCCGCCATGGACCTCGAGACGTTCCGCAAGCTCGCCACCGACCGGCGGGTCATCCCCGTCACCCGCAAGCTCCTCGCCGACGGCGACACCCCGGTCGCGCTGTACCGCAAGCTCGCCGCCGAGCGCCCCGGCACCTTCCTGCTGGAGTCCGCCGAGAACGGCCGCTCCTGGTCCCGGTACTCCTTCGTCGGAGTCCGCAGCGCCGGCGCCCTGACCACGCGTGACGGGCAGGCGCACTGGCTCGGCACCCCGCCCGTCGGCGTCCCCACCGACGGCGACCCGCTCGCCGCCCTGCGCGCGACCATCGAGGCCCTGCACACCCCGCACCAGGAGGGCATGCCGCCCTTCACCGGCGGCATGGTCGGCTACCTCGGCTACGACATCGTCCGCCGCCTGGAGAAGATCGGCCCCGGCGAGCGCGACGACCTGCAGCTGCCCGAGCTGACCATGCTCCTCACCAGCGACCTCGCCGTCATGGACCACTGGGAGGGCTCGGTCCTGCTGATCGCCAACGCGATCAACCACAACGACCTCGACACCGGTGTCGACGAGGCTCACGCGGACGCGATCGCCCGCCTCGACGCCATGGAGGCGGACCTCACGCGCGCGGTGGCCCAGCCCCCCGCCGTCCTGCCGCCCTCCGAAGTCCCCGAGTACTCCGCGCTCTGGGGCGGCCCCGATTTCCAGGAGGCCGTCGAGGACATCAAGGAGCGCATCCGGGCCGGTGAGGCCTTCCAGGTCGTCCCCTCCCAGCGCTTCGAGACGCCGTGCACGGCGAGCGCGCTGGACGTCTACCGGGTCCTGCGGGCCACCAACCCGTCGCCCTACATGTACCTGTTCCGCTTCGACGGGTTCGACGTCGTCGGCTCGTCCCCCGAGGCCCTGGTCAAGGTCGAGGACGGGCGGGCCATGGTCCACCCCATCGCCGGCACCCGCTGGCGCGGCGCCACCCCGCAGGAGGACCAGGCCCTCGCCGACGAACTCCTCGCCGACCCCAAGGAGCGCGCCGAGCACCTCATGCTCGTCGACCTGGGCCGCAACGACCTGGGGCGGGTCTGCGAGCCCGGCTCGGTCGAGGTCGTCGACTTCATGTCCGTCGAGCGGTACTCGCACGTCATGCACATCGTCTCGACGGTGACGGGCCGCGTCGCCCCGGGCCGCACGGCCTTCGACGTCCTCACCGCCTGCTTCCCGGCCGGCACCCTCTCCGGTGCCCCGAAGCCCCGCGCCATGCAGATCATCGACGAACTCGAACCGTCCCGGCGCGGGCTGTACGGCGGCTGCGTCGGCTATCTCGACTTCGCGGGCGACTCCGACACCGCGATCGCCATCCGCACGGCCCTGCTGCGCGACGGCACCGCCTACGTCCAGGCCGGCGCGGGCATCGTCGCCGACTCCGACCCGGTCGCCGAGGACACCGAGTGCCGCAACAAGGCGGCGGCGGTCCTGCGGGCCGTCCACACGGCGAACCGGCTGGGAAAGGCCTGAGATGCACCCCGGGTGACGGTTCGCCCGGGGTTCAGGCGATAGTGGGGTACGTGACTGCCGTACCGCACCCACGTTCCCAAGCCTCCGGATCCGCCCGGGCCGGCCGCCTGAGCCTCGCCGTCGCACTGCTGTGCGGCGCACTCGGCGCGGCCGTGGCGCTGCTCGCCACCCGGCAGAGCTGGTCGGAGGGCACCGCGACGGTGGCCGGTGGCGCCTTCCCCCTGACCGCCACGGGCAGCGACGTCACGGGCGTCCCCGCGGCGCTCGCCATAGTGGGCCTCGCCGCGCTTGTCGCCGTCTTCGCCGTCCGCCGGAGCGGCCGCGTCGTCGTGGCCGCCCTGCTGGCGCTCTCCGGCGCGGGCACCGTCGCCGCCGCCATCCTCGGCGCCTCCGACAGCTCCGCACTCGACGAGAAGGCCGCCGAGGTCTCCGGCGACACCTCCGCCTCCGTGGCGGCCCTCAGCCACACCGCCTGGCCCTACGTCGCGGCCGTCGGCGGCGTCCTGCTCCTGCTGGCCGGACTGCTCGCCCTGCGCTATGGCCGGCTGTGGCCCGCGATGTCCGGCCGCTACGAGCGGGACGGCACGCCCCGGCCGCGCCGCAAGGCCCCCGCCGTCGACCCCGACCGGCCCGAGGACCTGTGGAAGGCACTCGACCGGGGCGAGGACCCGACCGGGGCGTAAGCCGCACGGGCAGGGCACGGAAGCGGAGGGACCACCCCCGCTCACCGGACACGCGTCCGTGCGGGACAATGGGCGCGAGCGTCCTGCTCAGACACGCACACAGCAACGAGGAGCAAGCAATGGCGGGCAGCAGCCACGGTCACACCCCGGCCGCCTGGACCGGTGTCACGATCGCCTTCATCGGTTTCTGCGTCGCGGGCGCGTTCATGGTGTTGGACCAGCCGCTGGGCTTCTGGGCGGGCATGGTGGTCGTGCTGCTCGGCGGTGTCGTCGGCGCGGCCATGCGGGCGATGGGCATGGGCCAGCCCAAGGACCTGCACCAGCCGCACGAGATGACAGGCGACCGCGAGCCGGCGCGCGCCCAGGGCTGATCCCAGGAACACCGCGTTTGTCGCGTGAGGGGCGGCCGGCACTCGGGTGCCGGGACCGCCCCTCACGCGTGTGCGGGGCACAATGCGTACCGTGAACACCGACAGCCGAAGGGTGACGCGCGGCGTCCCGAGCCGCCTGGCCGCTCCCGCTGGGGTGCTCGCGGCCGTCGCCGCCGCCTTCGCCTACGTGGGCACGGTGGACCCCAACGAACCCGGCCACTACCCTGTCTGCCCGCTGCTGCGTTACACCGGCCTGTACTGCCCCGGCTGCGGCGGACTGCGCAGCGCGCACGCCTTCGTCCACGGAGACCTCGCGGCGGCGCTCCAGGACAACGCCCTCGCCGTCCTCGGCTATCTGGGCTTCGCCGTACTGTGGACCGTATGGGTGGTCCAAGCGGTCCGAGGACGCCCGCTGCGGATCGATCCCCGGCCGGCGCAGGTGTGGAGCCTCGGCGCGTTGCTGCTGGTCTTCACGGTTGTCCGGAACCTGCCCTTCGGTGGCTGGCTCCACCCTTGATCACGGGCAGACGTCCAGGTACTGGGACCGGCGTCAACCGGATGTGAGGCCTACGCCCCGCTGCGGATACCATCGCAGTGACCATCGGTTTTCGATCGGTCGCTGGAACTGTCAAGAGTCTGGAAGGGGGCCGCTCGCGTGAGTGTGCTCGACGAGATCATCGACGGAGTCCGTGCCGACCTCGCGGAGCGGCAGGCGCGCGTCAGCCTCGACGAGCTCAAGGAGCGCGCGGCGAAGGCTCCCGCGGCCAAGGACGGCGCGGCGGCCCTGCGCGGCGACGGTGTCAAGGTCATCTGCGAGGTCAAGCGCTCCAGCCCGTCCAAGGGCGCGCTGGCCGCGATCGCCGACCCGGCCGGGCTCGCCGCGGACTACGAGGCGGGCGGCGCGGCCGTCATCTCGGTCCTCACGGAGCAGCGGCGCTTCGGCGGCTCGCTCGCCGACCTCGAAGCGGTCCGCGCCCGTGTCGACATCCCGGTCCTGCGCAAGGACTTCGTCGTCACGTCGTACCAGCTCTGGGAGGCCCGGGCCTACGGCGCCGACGTCGTCCTGCTGATCGTCGCGGCCCTCGACCAGCCCGCCCTGGAGTCCCTCATCGAGCGCGCCGAGTCCATCGGTCTCACCCCGCTCGTCGAGGTGCACGACGAGGACGAGGTCGAGCGGGCGGTCGACGCGGGTGCCCGCGTGATCGGCGTCAACGCGCGCAACCTCAAGACCCTCGAGGTCGACCGCGGCACCTTCGAGCGCGTGGCCCCCGAGATCCCCGACCACATCATCAAGATCGCCGAGTCCGGCGTCCGCGGCCCGCACGACCTCATCGCCTACGCCAACGCCGGCGCCGACGCGGTCCTGGTCGGCGAGTCCCTCGTCACCGGCAAGGACCCCAAGACGGCGGTCTCCGACCTGGTGGCAGCGGGCGAACACCCCGCACTCCGGCACGGCCGGGGCTGATCTCCCGCTAGGCTTGCCCCGATGACTCTCACCATGACGGCCGTGGACCGGTACGCCCGCCTCGCGCGCGGCTGCCGCCCCCGCGGCTGCCGCGCCCCGGCCCGCCGGGTCCACGGCCGCCGGGTCCGGTATGTCATCGGTGACGAGCCGGGCCAGGTCAACGGCATGCGATGGCAGCGCGCCCCTTAGGGGCGCGGGGAACTGCGCGAGCGACCACACAACGCCCGCAGTCAACAGACGATCCCCGCCCCCACGGCGATTAGTGCATTCCACACACACTCACCGTGAGGTATTCGCATGCCCAGCCAGTTCTTCATCCCCGACCCCGAGGGTCAAACCCCCAGCCCCGAAGGCTACTTCGGGGCGTTCGGCGGCAAGTTCATCCCCGAGGCCCTCGTCGCCGCAGTCGACGAGGTGGCCGTCGAGTACGACAAGGCCAAGCACGACCCCGAGTTCGCCACGGAACTCGACGACCTCCTGGTCAACTACACCGGCCGCCCCTCGGCCCTCACCGAGGTCCCCCGCTTCGCCGAGCACGCCGGCGGCGCCCGGATCTTCCTGAAGCGGGAAGACCTCAACCACACCGGCTCCCACAAGATCAACAACGTGCTCGGCCAGGCCCTGCTCACCAAGCGCATGGGCAAGACCCGCGTCATCGCCGAGACGGGCGCCGGCCAGCACGGCGTCGCCACGGCCACCGCCTGCGCGCTCTTCGGCCTCGAGTGCACGATCTACATGGGCGAGATCGACACCCAGCGCCAGGCCCTCAACGTCGCCCGCATGCGCATGCTCGGCGCCGAGGTCATCGCCGTGAAGTCCGGCAGCCGCACGCTGAAGGACGCCATCAACGAGGCCTTCCGCGACTGGGTCGCCAACGTCGACCACACGCACTACCTCTTCGGTACGGTCGCCGGCCCGCACCCCTTCCCGGCCATGGTCCGCGACTTCCACCGGGTCATCGGCGTCGAGACCCGGCGCCAGCTCCTGGAGCGCGCCGGGCGCCTCCCCGACGCGGCCGTCGCCTGCGTCGGCGGCGGCTCCAACGCCATCGGCCTCTTCCACGCCTTCATCCCGGACACGGACGTACGCCTCATCGGCTGCGAGCCGGCGGGCCACGGCGTCGAGACCGGCGAGCACGCGGCCACCCTGACCGCCGGCGAGCCCGGCATCCTGCACGGCTCCCGCTCCTACGTCCTCCAGGACGAGGAGGGCCAGATCACCGAGCCGTACTCGATCTCGGCCGGTCTGGACTACCCGGGCATCGGCCCCGAGCACTCCTACCTCAAGGACTCCGGCCGCGGCGAGTACCGCGCGGTCACGGACGACGCGGCCATGCAGGCCCTGCGCCTGCTGTCCCGCACCGAGGGCATCATCCCGGCCATCGAGAGCGCCCACGCGCTGGCCGGCGCCCTCCAGGTCGGCAAGGAGCTGGGCAAGGACGGGCTGATCGTGGTCAACCTGTCCGGCCGCGGCGACAAGGACATGGACACCGCCGCCCGCTACTTCGGCCTGTACGACACCGACGCCGAGGTCGCCGCCGACGCGGACACCGACACCGCCGAGATCGAGGGGGATGCCAAGTGAGCGGCAACATCGAGCTGTTGAGCGACGCTCTCGCCGCGGCCAAGTCCGAGGGGCGCTCGGCGCTCATCGCCTACCTCCCGGCCGGGTTCCCGACCGTGGACGGCGGCATCGAGGCGATCAAGGCCGTCATCGACGGCGGCGCCGATGTCGTCGAGGTGGGCCTGCCGCACAGCGACCCCGTCCTCGACGGCCCCGTCATCCAGACCGCCGACGACATCGCGCTGCGCGGCGGCGTGAAGATCGCCGACGTGATGCGCACCGTCCGCGAGGCCCACCGGGCCACCGGCAAGCCCATCCTGGTCATGACGTACTGGAACCCCATCGACCGCTACGGCGTCGAGCGCTTCACCGCAGAGCTCGCCGAGGCGGGCGGCGCCGGGTGCATCCTGCCCGACCTGCCCGTGCAGGAGTCGGCGCTGTGGAGGGAGCACGCGGAGAAGCACGGGCTCGCCACGGTCTTCGTCGTCGCCCCCAGCAGCAAGGACGAGCGGCTCGCGGACATCACCGCCGCGGGCAGCGGCTTCGTCTACGCCGCCTCCCTCATGGGCGTCACCGGCACCCGCGCGACCGTCAGCTCGCAGGCCGAGAACCTGGTGGAACGCACCCGCGCCACCGGAACCGGCCTGCCGGTCTGTGTGGGGCTCGGCGTCTCCAACGCCACCCAGGCCGCCGAGGTCGCCCGCTTCGCCGACGGCGTGATCGTGGGCTCGGCGTTCGTCAAGGCCATGCTGGACGCGCCGGACGACGCGGCCGGTGTCGAGGCCGTCCGCGCGCTCGCCGGCGACCTCGCGAAGGGCGTGCGCCGACAGGCGTAAGAAACCGGGAAGTCATATCGGTCCCTCGTACGGGTGGACCTGGGGCTGGGGAGGCGCGGTGCGCCTCCCCGGTTCGTTTCCGGGGTGTGAGCGAGAAGAACCGTGAGGGAAAGCGCACCGCCCGGGAGAAGCTGGCGGTCGAGCGCGAGAAGCAGAAGTCCGCGGACAAGCGCCGGCGCGCGTTGATCGTGGGCGGGGCAGTCGTCGCCGTCCTGGGTCTCGCGGCGGTGATCGGAGTCGTCGCCGCCAACGCCGGCAAGGAGGACGACAGCGAGGCGTCGGGCCCGGTCGTGGCTCCCTCGGGAGCCCAGGGCAAGGACAGCCTCGCCATCCCGGTCGGCAAGGACAGCGCCAAGTCCACGCTCACGGTGTGGGAGGACTTCCGCTGCCCGGCCTGTCAGTCCTTCGAGACGAGGTACCGGCCGGTGATCCACGAGCTGACGAAGGCCGGCGAGCTGAAGGTGGAGTACCACCTGGTCACCCTCATCGACGGCAACATGGGCGGCACGGGCTCCCGCAACGCGGCCAACGCCGCGGCCTGCGCCCAGGATGCCGGAAAGTACCCCGCGTACCACGACGTGCTCTTCGACGACCAGCCCCCCGAGGTCGAGGACGCCTACGCCGACAACGACAAGCTGATCGAGCTGGCCGGCAAGGTCGACGGCCTGGACACTCCGGCTTTCCGCAAGTGTGTGCAGGACGGCACGCACAACGGCTGGGTCGCCAAGTCCCACCAGGCCTTCAACAAGGGCGGCTTCTCGGGCACGCCGACCGTGCTGTTCAAGGGCGAGAACATCTACCAGGACCGGGCGATGACCCCGGCGAAGCTGAAGCAGATGGTGCTGGAGGCGAACAAGGGCTGAAGGCTTTTCTCACGCCCCTGTTATGGACCCGTAGCCGGGCTGCCTGCCGTGGGCCCGGTGCGGCAGGGTAGCGTCGACCTTGCCATGGAACTTGCCTTCATTCCCAGCCCGTCACGCGGGGTGCTGTACCTCGGCCCCATTCCGCTGCGCGGCTACGCGTTCTGCATCATCATCGGCGTCTTCGTTGCCGTCTGGCTCGGCAACAAGCGCTGGATCGCCCGCGGTGGGCGGGCCGGCACAGTGGCCGACATCGCGGTCTGGGCCGTGCCCTTCGGCCTGGTCGGCGGCCGGCTCTACCACGTGATCACGGACTACGAGCTGTACTTCAGCGAGGGCCGTGACTGGGTGGACGCCTTCAAGATCTGGGAGGGCGGTCTCGGCATCTGGGGCGCGATCGCGCTGGGTGCGCTGGGCGCGTGGATCGGCTGCCGCCGCCGGGGCATCCCGATGCCGGCCTACGCCGACGCCGTCGCCCCGGGCATCGCCCTCGCCCAGGCCATCGGCCGCTGGGGCAACTGGTTCAACCAGGAGCTGTACGGCAAGCCGACCGACCTGCCGTGGGCCCTGGAGATCACCTCCTCGTCGGACGGGCGGGTGCCGGGCACCTACCACCCGACGTTCCTGTACGAGTCGCTGTGGTGCATCGGCGTCGCGGTCCTGGTCATCTGGGCCGACCGCCGCTTCCGGCTCGGACACGGGCGGGCGTTCGCGCTGTACGTCGCCGCGTACTGCGCGGGGCGCGGGTGGATCGAGTACATGCGCGTCGACGACGCCCACCACATCCTGGGCCTCCGGCTGAACGTGTGGACCGCGATCTTCGTGTTCCTGCTCGCGGTCGCCTACCTGGTGGTCTCGTCGAAGAAGAGCCCCGGCCGGGAAGAGGTCGTGGAGCCCGGTGCGGAGGCCTCCGGCGGTGAAGCCGACGGTGGCGAGAAGGCCAAGGCCTCTGACACCGACAAGGCCGCTGACGCCGACAAGGACGACGAAGCAGAGGACAAGGCCGAGGACGACGAGGCCAAGGACGGGGCCGGGTCGGCGAAGAAGACCTGACCGTCTGCCGTAGACGTACATGCGACCGAGGGCGCCCGGAGATCTCCGGGCGCCCTCGGTGTGTCTCAGCGGCGGCGGGCCAGGGACAGGGTGCGCTGGGCCGCCGTCACCACCGCCGCGTCGACGAAGCAGCCGTCCGGGAGAGCCTGGGCGCCCTGCCGCGTCGCCGCCGCCTTGAGGATCGTCTCCGCGTGTTCGAGCTCCGCCTCGGTGGGCAGATAGGCACGTTCGATGACCGGCAGCTGACGGGGGTGGATCGCGGCGCGGCCCAGGAAGCCCAGGGCGCGGCCGTGGGCGCAGGAGGCGGCGAGGCCCGCCAGGTCGCGGACGTCCGGGTGGACCGACTGCGCAGGCGGGGGCAGACCTGCCGCCCGGGCTGCCACGATCACCCGGGAGCGGGACCAGTCGAGACCCGCGTCGTCCCGTACGCCCAGGTCGGCCCGCAGGTCGGCCTCCCCGAGCGCGATGCCCCGCAGGGACGGATGGGCGCCGGCGACGGCGTATGCCTGTTCCACCCCGAGGGCTGACTCCAGAAGGGCGTACAGGGGCAGCCCCGGGGGACGGCGCGTTCGGCGATCCGGACGACCTCGGCGGGTGAGGTGATCTTGGGGAGGCGCAGGGCGCAGAGGCCGGGAGCGCGGGACACGGCCGCGATGTCCGGCGCGGCCCAAGGGGTGTCCAGGGCGTTGACGCGGACGTGGACCGGGATCGCCGGCAGGTCGCCGAGCAGGTCGGCGGTGGCGGCGCGGGCGTAGGCCTTGCGGTCCGGGGCGACCGCGTCCTCCAGGTCGACGACGACGATGTCGGCGCCGGAGGCGAGGGCCTTCGCCACCACCTGCGGGCGGTCGCCCGGGGCGTACAGCCAGGTGAGTGGGTACGCCGCCGTCACAGGGCGCCCTCCGCGCGCAGCGCCGTGAGGTCGGCCGGGGCGAGGCCCAGCTCGGTCAGGACCTCGTCCGTGTCGGCGCCGTGCGGGCGGCCGGCCCAGCGGATCGCGCCGGGCGTGGCCGAGAGACGGAAGAGGACGTTCTGCATGCGCAGGGGGCCCAGTTCCGGGTCGTCGACCGTGGTGATGGTGTTCAGGGCCTGGTACTGCGGGTCCGCCATCACGTCCCGGACGTCCTGGACCGGGGCCACCGCCGCCTCCGCCTTCTCGAAGGCCGCCAGGACGTCCGCGCGGGTGCGCGCGGCGATCCAGGAGCCGACCGCCTCGTCCAGCAGGTCGGCGTGGCGGGCGCGGTCGGCGCCCGTGGCGAACCACGGTTCGTCGATCAGTTCCGGGCGGCCCACCAGGTGCATCACGCGCTCGGCGACCGACTGGGCCGACGTGGACACGGCGACCCAGGTGCCGTCCGCCGTGCGGTAGACGCCGCGCGGGGCGTTGTTGGGGGAGCGGTTGCCGGTGCGGGGCTGGACGTGGCCGAGCTGGTCGTACCAGAGGGGCTGGGGGCCCAGGGCGGCCAGGATCGGTTCGATCAGGGCCATGTCGACGACCTGGCCCTCGCCGGTGCGCTCGCGTGCCGCCAGCGCCGTCATCACCGCGTACGCCGTCGTCAGGCCCGCGATGGAGTCGGCCAGGCCGAAGGGCGGGAGGGTCGGGGGCGCGTCGGGTTCTCCGGTGATCGCGGCGAAACCGCTCATCGCCTCGGCGAGGGTGCCGAAGCCGGGGCGATGAGCGTAGGGGCCGAACTGGCCGAACGCGGTGACGCGGGCCAGGACCAGGCGGGGGTTGGCGGCCGACAGCTCCGGCCAGCCCAGGTCCCACTTCTCCAGGGTGCCGGGGCGGAAGTTCTCGATGACCACGTCGGCGGTGGCGGCGAGGCGCAGGAGGGTGCTGCGGCCGCCGGGCTTCGACAGGTCCAGGGTGATGGTGCGCTTGTTGCGGCCGAGCGTCTTCCACCACAGGCCGACGCCGTCCTTCGACGGGCCGTGGCCGCGGGAGGGGTCGGGTTTCGCCGGGTGCTCGACCTTGACGACCTCGGCGCCGAAATCGCCGAGCAGGGTGGCGGCGAGCGGGCCGGCGAAGAGGGTGGCGAGGTCGAGGACGCGGAGGCCGGTGAGGGGAGCGGGCGCGGTCATGGGCGGTGAGTCTCCCGGTGCGTGAGGTGGGCGAGGGCGTCGAAACCGATGCCGTTGAAGTCGCCGATGGACGTGGACAGCCGGTTCTTCAGGGGGGTCGTCCACCGGTCGGGAAGCGCGGCGGGGTCCGCGGCCAGCAGGCCGGCGATGCTGCCGGCTGTGGCGCCGTTCGAGTCGGTGTCCCAACCGCCGCTGACCGCACGGCAGACGGAGCCGGAGAAGCCGCCGTCGGCGTGGGTGAGGGCGGCGGCGATCAGGGCGGTGTTGGGGACGGCGTGGACCCAGTGGTACGTCCGGGCGTGGGTGGTGTGGAGTTCGTCGACGACGGTGGCGAAGTCCTCGTGGGTGTGCGCCAGCCGGATCGCGTGGTCGACGGCCCGTGCCAGGCGAGAGCGTGGCGGGACGACGGTGAGGCCGGTGCGGAGGCATGCGTGGACATCGGTGGTTCCGGTGGCCGCCGTCGCGATGGTGGCTGCCGTGAACATCGCCGCGTAGACGCCGTTGGCGGTGTGGGTGAGGGTGGCGTCGCGGTGGGCCCGTTCCGCGGCGGCGGCCGGGTCGCCGGGGTGGGTCCAGCCGTGGACGTCGGCGCGGATCAGGGCGCCGATCCATTCGCGGAACGGGTTGCGGTGGCGGGCGGTGTGCGGGGGTTCCAGGCCGGTGAGGAGGTTGCGGTAGGCGATGCGTTCGGCGGTGAAGGTGCGGCCGGCGGGGAGTGCGTCGAGCCAGGTGCGGGCCACGTCCGTGGTGGTGAAGGTGCTGCCGTGGCGTTGGAGGACGAGGAGGTTGAGGAGGGGGTAGTTGAGGTCGTCGTCCTCGGGCATGCCGTCGATGTTCTCGGCGAGCGAGGTGGTCGCCGAGCGGCGGTTCCAGGGGTGCTTCCGCAGGAGGTCCTCGGGGACGCCTCGGGCTGTGAAGTAGGTGGTGAGGGGCCAGTTGCCGGTGGACTGGGCCAGTTGGCGGATCGCTTCGAAGGGGAGCTTCTCCACCGGCTTGCCCAGGAGGCAGCCGACGGCTCGGCCCAGCCAGGCGGCTTCGAGGCGCTGTGGCGTGGCGGCGGCCCGACTGCCCGCAGGCGGCGGCCAGTTCGCGCAAGCCGACTTGATTCCCTCCAGGTCCGTCGGCTCGTCGTCCGTCAAGGCGCTCGGCAGGTCCGCCAGTTCGTCCAGGAGGTCTTCTGCCAGCTGGCGGAGGTAGCGGGACGCGGGGGTCGGGGACGCGCCTGCCGTGAGGGGGGCCTCGGGGCCGCCTGCCGCTCGCCAGCGGGCCGCGATCGCCTTCGGCTCGCGGCCGTCCTGGGATGCCTGGCGGAGTTCGTGGCCGATCAGGTCCTCCGGCTGGACCCAGGTCAGTCGGAGCATTCCGGGCCTCCGAGGGCGGCGAAGGTCTGTTCGTGGGTGCGGCGGCGGGACACGTCCCGGGCGAAGATCTCGCGGGTGACGGCGGTGAGGGTCGTGGCCGGTTCCCAGAGGTCCAGGCGGCTGGCCTCGGCGACCGTCTTGGACCAGTCCTCGGGGACCGGCGAGCCGAGGGCGCCGGCCATGGCCCCTGCCATCGTGGCGATGGAGTCGCAGTCGCGGCCGTAGTTCACCGCGCCGAGGACCGCGTGGCGGTAGTCGCCCCGCGCCACGAGCAACATGCCCAGCGCTACGGGGAGTTCCTCGATCGCGTGCAGGCGGGAAGGGCGGCGGGCGCCGAGGGAGGGGGACCGGTAGTCGGGGCCGACCGTGTCGTAGGGGGCGACCGCCTCGCGCAGGGGGCGCAGCGCCGACTCGAAGTCCGTGTGCCGGGAGGCCTCCTCGCAGACCCGCTCGATGGCGGCGCGGGTGCCGTCCTTCGCCAGGGAGAGGCACGTCGAGACGACCGAGTCCGGGGTCGCCCCGGGCGCGCACGCCGCCGCGACCGCCGCGGCCAGGACGCCCGCCGCCTCACGGCCGTACGACGACTGGTGCGCGCCCGCGATGTCGAGGGCCTCGGCGTAGGCGGCACGGGGGTCTGCCGCGTTGACCAGGCCGACCGGGGCCATGTACATCGCCGCACCGCAGTTGACGATGTTGCCGGTGCCGGCCTCGCGCGGGTCGGCATGGCCGTAGTGGATCCTCGCCACCAGCCATTTCTCGGCCAGGAAGATCCGTTGGAGAGGGAGGGCGTCGGTCTCCAGTTCCGGGATCCAGCGGGGCTCGGTCATCAGGTCGGGTACCAGGTGGTCGGCGACCGCGTAGGCGTCGAGGTGGTCGCGGACCCGGGCGTAGACACGGACCAGGGCGTGGGTCATCAAGGTGTCGTCGGTGACGTGGCCGTCGCCCTTGTGGTACGGGGCGAGGGGGCGGGCCGTGCGCCAGGCGTCGCCGTGCCAGGGGCCGACGATGCCGTGGACGCGGCCGCCGTGGCGTTCGGCGATCTGCTCGGGGGAGTAACCCTCGACCGGGCCGCCGAGGGCGTCGCCCACGGCGGCTCCTACCAGGGCACCGGTGATCCGGTCGCCCAGCGGGGCGTTTTGGGGTGATTCAGGCTTCATGGCCGCATCATCCACCTGGGCGGGCCGGTAGTGCCGCTTCCAGGAGTTCGGCGAGTTCTACGAGGTCGGTGCCGGTGAGACGGGGGAGGACGCAGCCGGAGAGCGTGCGGCAGGTCTCCCGCCAGGAGGCCGGGATCGAGGCGCCGCCGCCCAGCGCGCCGGTGAGGGCGCCCGCCAGGGCCGGGGCGGAGTCCGCGACCCGGGACAGACAGGCAGCCGCCGGTACCGCTTCCGCGATGCGGCCGCGGGCGGCGGTGGCCAGGGCGAGGGCGACCGGGACCGTTTCGGCGGCGGCGATGCCGTAGCTGTAGACGTGGTCGACGATCTGGTGTTCCAGGTGCGGGACCAGGGCGAAGGCGCTGTCCGCGGCGGCGGCGAGACGCAGTGCGTGCCGGGCGTTGCGGCCGATCTCCGTCTCCTCGGGGAGTTCGGCCAGGGCCGCCGTGACGCAGGCGTCGACGTTCGCGCCGGCCAGGGCGAGGGCGAGGGCCGCCGCCATCGCGCGGGCGCCGTGCACGCCGTCGCCGTCCTGGGTGTAGCGGGCGTCGAACTCGGCGAGCGCGGCGGCGCGGCCCGGGTCGCCCGGGTGGGCCATGGCCAGGACGCAGGCGCGTACGCAGGCCGCGTCGTCGAAGTAGTGCGGGTTGTCGTGGCCGGTGGCGGGTGGTCGCAGGCCGGTGGCGAGGTTGCCGAGGCCGGCGCGGACGGAGATGCGGGCGCGCAGGGGGAGTACGGCGGACTCGATCTCGGGGGCGCGGTCCGCCGCGGCGGCTACCTCGCTCGCGATGGCGTTCCAGGTGAGGTCGATCGCGGCTCGGGTGCGGCGTTCTCGGCTGAGGTCGTTCAGGACGGTGTCGTCGCCGGCGCGGAGGAGGGCTTCCGCGGCGAAGGCAGCCCATTCGGCGTCATCGGAAGGGCCGAGGCGGAGGGGCTCGGGGGGCTGGTTCAGGGCGATGGGGACGGGGAGGGTGGTGGTGGCGTTGCGTTCGGCGAAGGTGTCCAGTTCGCGGGTGAGGCGGCGGGTCCAGTCGGGCATGCGGGCGGCTCTGTGGCGGGCGGCGGGCCAGCCGGCGGCGTCTCCGGCTGCCAGTCCGAGCAGGAGGCCTTCGGTCCTTCTTGTGGCCTCGGCTTCGCCTTCGGCTTGTTCGTCTCCTACCCGCGCACCGCCCGTAACTGTCAGCCGAGGGGTCCTGGTCTCCCGTGGGGCGCCCTCGCCGTCGGCGGCTGCCGGTGCGTGGGCTGTCGGTTCGTACGGCGTCATGCGGGGGCCTCCGTTCCGTCGCCCGCCGCCAACGCGAAGTCCGTCAGTGCCGGGGCCTCGTCCTCCGCCGGTGTCAGCAGGTCCGCCACGTCCCGTACGTGGTAGCCCGCCATCGCCGGCAGGCATCTGCCGCGGACCGGGCCGATGGGGTCGGTCCAGGCCACGGGGATCGCCGACACCCCCTGCGTCGCGCCCGCCAGCGCCCCCGCCACCGCCGCCGTCGTGTCCGCGTCGCGGCCCATGTTCACCGCGGTCAGGACGGACTGCTCGAAGTCGCCGTCGGCAGCCGCGTACGCGCCGAAGGCCAGGGCGACCGCCTCGGGGGCCAGGTCGGTCCAGGGGTAGCCGCCGATGACGACGGCGGAGCGGACCGCGCGTTCGCCGCGATGGGCCACCGCCACCGCGCGGCGCAGACTGCGGGCCGTCCACGAGTCGTCGGGGACGACCGCGAGGGCGGCGGCCACCACCGCGATCGCCGGAGCGCCCGCCATCGCCGCCGCCACGCCTGCCGCCACCGCCTGGCCGCCGTAGATGCCCTCGCCGTCGTGGCTCACCGAGCCGTCGATCGCCACCAGGCGGGCAGCTTCCGCCGGGCGGCCCGCGGCGAACACCCCGAAGGGGGCCGCGCGCATGGCCAGGCCGTCGCTCCAGGCGTGCCGGTGCTGGGCGGAGATGGGTGCGGCAAGTCCTCGGCGGAGGTTCTCCAGCGTGCCGCGTTCGCTGAAGCCGGCGCCCCGGAAGGGGCCCTCGTCGCGGTCGGCGATCCACTCGTGCCAGGCCGCCTCCACATGCGCCGGGGTGAGTGCGGAGCCGTGCCGGGCCAGGAGGAGACCGGAGAAGATCGCGTACTCGGTGTCGTCCGTGCCGGACGGGTTGTCGGTGACGTAGCCGGTGATACGGCCCCACCGGGCGCGGATCTCGGACGGTTTCATGTTCTCGGCCGGGGCCCCGAGGGCGTCACCCACGGCCAGGCCCAGCAGCGCGCCCCGTGCCCGTTCGCGGAGCTCGGCGGCGTCCCCGGGCGCCGGTGCGGAGGGGATGCAGGCGATCGATGCCATACGGCATGTGTCCCACTCCGGCGAGGCGCACGAGCCTCCAGAACCCCAGCATCACCCGGTCGACATCTGTGCAAGATCGTTATCAAGTGAGCAAGAAGAGGTAAAAGCGCAGGTTAGCGCAGCCTTTCCTTGCTGGCGGGAGCGGAATGAGGAGCGTACTTTGAGTGTTGTAAAAAATTGGAACTTGTCCAAATAGGGGGAGTGGGGATCTTTCATGGCCATCATCGAGACCGAGGCGACGCTGCACGAGGCGCACCGGGACAACCACACGCACCGGGACGTGAACGGCGGCTGGCTGCGTCCCGCGGTGTTCGGTGCGATGGACGGCCTCGTCTCCAACCTGGCCCTGATGACCGGCGTCGCGGGCGGGGCCGTGAGTCAGCAGACCGTGGTCCTCAGCGGACTCGCGGGTCTGGCCGCCGGCGCCTTCTCCATGGCCGCCGGTGAATACACCTCCGTGGCCTCGCAGCGAGAACTCGTCGAGGCCGAGCTGGACGTGGAGCGACGCGAGCTGCGCAAGCACCCGAAGGACGAGGAGGCCGAGCTCGCCTCGCTCTATGAGGGGAGAGGCGTCGAGCCGGAGCTGGCCCGTGAGGTCGCCCGGCAGCTGTCGAAGGACCCCGAGCAGGCGCTGGAGATCCACGCCCGGGAGGAGCTGGGCATCGACCCGGGGGATCTGCCCTCGCCCACCGTCGCCGCGGTGTCGAGCTTCGGCTCCTTCGCGCTGGGCGCGCTGATTCCCGTGCTTCCGTATCTGCTCGGCGCGAGCACCATGTGGCCGGCCGTGCTGCTGGCGCTGCTGGGGCTCTTCCTGTGCGGTGCGGTGGTGGCCAAGGTGACGGCCCGCACCTGGTGGTACAGCGGGCTGCGGCAGCTGTTCCTGGGGGGTGCGGCGGCCGGTGTGACGTACGCCCTGGGCACTCTGTTCGGAACGGCCGTAGGATAGCTCGGCTCGGACTTATGCAATGGGCCGTATAAGTAGCCGTTACTCGCTGGTTTCGGATGTGCGACCACGGGGCATGAGCCGTAAGCGCTGCGGGCAACGACGCTCGCCGCGCACCCCCAGCGGGATGGGTGAAGGCGCCTGTTCCCGCCATCGGGCCCGACGGGCATCGATCTCACCCGGTCGTTCCGTGCTGGCCCCCATAGCTTCCACCGTCAGCGCGGAACCCCCACCGCGCACCTGCGGTGTCCGCATGTTGGAACGGATTATCCCGCTTCCCGAGAACCGCTCCATCATGTAACCTGCACGAAATTTTGCGATCACGCAGAGGGCCAACGTCGTCCCTCGGCACTTTGCATATGCCACATGACGACGACGGGAGAGCCGATGCGTACGCCGCGCCAGCCGTCCCAGCACTCCGCGAATGGCCAGAACTGGTCGTTCATGGATGCTCGCCCTGCTGCGCAGGGTATGTACGACCCCCGCAACGAGCACGACGCCTGCGGCGTCGGCTTCGTCGCCACCCTCACAGGCGAGGCGTCCCACACCCTGGTCGAGCAGGCTCTGACCGTCCTGCGCAACCTCGAACACCGCGGTGCCACCGGCTCCGAGCCCGACTCCGGTGACGGCGCCGGCATCCTGTCGCAGGTCCCGGACGCCTTCTTCCGTGACGTGGCCGGATTCGAACTGCCCGAGGCCGGCGGATACGCCGTCGGTATCGCCTTCCTGCCGGAGGACTCCACCGCCGACGCCGTCTCGAAGATCGAGACGATCGCGTCCGAAGAGGGCCTCACCGTGCTCGGCTGGCGTGAGGTGCCGGTCGCTCCCCAGCTCCTGGGCGCCACCGCCCGGTCGACGATGCCGGTCTTCCGCCAGATCTTCGTCGCGGACGGGTCCTCGACGGGCATCGCCCTCGACCGCAAGGCCTTCGTGCTGCGCAAGCGCGCCGAGCGCGAGGCCGGCGTGTACTTCCCGTCGCTGTCCGCGCGGACCATCGTCTACAAGGGCATGCTGACCACCGGCCAGCTCGAGCCGTTCTTCCCGGACCTGTCCGACCGCCGCTTCGCCTCCGCGGTCGCGCTCGTGCACTCCCGGTTCTCGACGAACACGTTCCCGTCGTGGCCGCTGGCCCACCCGTACCGCTTCGTCGCGCACAACGGTGAGATCAACACCGTCAAGGGCAACCGCAACTGGATGGTCGCCCGCGAGTCGCAGCTGGTCTCCGACCTGTTCGGGTCCGACGACAAGGCCATAGAGCGGATCTTCCCGGTCTGCACGCCGGACGCCTCCGACTCCGCCTCCTTCGACGAGGTCCTCGAACTCCTGCACCTGGGCGGCCGTTCCCTGCCGCACTCCGTGCTGATGATGATCCCGGAGGCGTGGGAGAACCACGACTCCATGGACCCGGCCCGGCGCGCCTTCTACCAGTACCACTCCACGATGATGGAGCCCTGGGACGGCCCGGCCTGTGTCACCTTCACCGACGGCGTCCAGGTCGGCGCCGTGCTCGACCGCAACGGCCTGCGCCCCGGCCGCTACTGGGTCACCGACGACGGCCTCGTCGTCCTCGGCTCCGAGGTCGGCGTCCTGGACATCGACCCGGCCAAGGTCGTCCGCAAGGGCCGCCTCCAGCCCGGCCGCATGTTCCTCGTGGACACCGCCGAGCACCGCATCATCGAGGACGACGAGATCAAGGCCGAGCTCGCCGCCGAGAACCCGTACGCGGAGTGGCTGGAGGCCGGCGAGATCGAGCTGGGCGACCTGCCCGAGCGCGAGCACATCGTCCACACCCACGCCTCGGTCACCCGCCGTCAGCAGACCTTCGGCTACACCGAGGAGGAGCTGCGCGTCCTCGTCGCGCCGATGGCCAAGGCCGGTGCCGAGCCGATCGGCTCGATGGGCACCGACTCGCCGATCGCGGCGCTCTCGGACCGCCCGCGGCTGCTCTTCGACTACTTCACCCAGCTGTTCGCGCAGGTCACCAACCCGCCGCTGGACGCCATCCGCGAGGAGCTCGTCACCTCGCTGCGCTCCGCGCTGGGCCCGCAGGGCAACCTGCTCGACCCGACCGCGGCCTCCTGCCGCAGCGTCCTGCTGCCCTTCCCGGTGATCGACAACGACGAGCTGGCCAAGCTCATCCACATCAACGCCGACGGCGACATGCCCGGCTTCAAGGCCGCGACGCTGTCCGGCCTGTACCGGGTGCACGGCGGCGGTGACAGCCTGGCCGCACGCATCGAGGAGATCTGCGCCGAGGCCGACGCCGCGATAGAGAACGGCGCCCGGCTGATCGTCCTGTCGGACCGCCACTCGGACGCCGAGCACGCGCCGATCCCGTCGCTGCTGCTCACCGCGGCCGTCCACCACCACCTCATCCGCACCAAGCAGCGCACCCAGGTGGGCCTGCTGGTCGAGGCCGGCGACGTCCGCGAGGTGCACCACGTCGCCCTGCTCATCGGCTACGGCGCCGCCGCCGTCAACCCGTACCTGGCGATGGAGTCCGTCGAGGACCTGGTCCGTGCCGGCACCTTCCTGCCCGGCATCGAGGCCGAGAAGGCCATCCGCAACCTCATCTACGCCCTCGGCAAGGGCGTGCTGAAGGTCATGTCCAAGATGGGCATCTCGACCGTCGCCTCCTACCGAGGCGCCCAGGTCTTCGAGGCCGTCGGCCTGGACGAGACCTTCGTCGAGAAGTACTTCAACGGCACCGCCACCAAGATCGGCGGCGTCGGCATCGACGTCGTCGCCAAGGAGGTCGCCGCCCGCCACGCCAAGGCCTACCCGGCCTCCGGCATCGCCCCGGCGCACCGCGCGCTGGAGATAGGCGGCGAGTACCAGTGGCGCCGCGAGGGCGAGCCGCACCTGTTCGACCCGGACACGGTCTTCCGCCTCCAGCACTCCACGCGCTCCGGCCGCTACGACATCTTCAAGAAGTACACCGAGCGCGTGAACGAGCAGTCCGAGCGGCTGATGACGCTGCGCGGTCTCTTCGGCTTCAAGTCGGGCCGCGAGCCGATCTCCATCGACGAGGTCGAGCCGGTCTCCGAGATCGTCAAGCGGTTCTCGACGGGCGCCATGTCGTACGGCTCCATCTCCCAGGAGGCGCACGAGACCCTCGCCATCGCCATGAACCAGCTGGGCGGCAAGTCCAACACCGGTGAGGGCGGCGAGGACGCGGAGCGGCTGTACGACCCGGCCCGCCGGTCGTCCATCAAGCAGGTCGCCTCCGGCCGCTTCGGTGTGACCTCCGAGTACCTGGTCAACGCGGACGACATCCAGATCAAGATGGCCCAGGGCGCCAAGCCCGGCGAGGGCGGCCAGCTGCCCGGCCACAAGGTCTACCCGTGGGTCGCCAAGACGCGTCACTCGACGCCGGGCGTCGGCCTCATCTCGCCGCCCCCGCACCACGACATCTACTCCATCGAGGACCTGGCCCAGCTGATCCACGACCTGAAGAACGCGAACCCGCAGGCGCGGATTCACGTGAAGCTGGTCTCGGAGGTCGGTGTCGGCACGGTCGCCGCGGGTGTCTCCAAGGCGCACGCGGACGTCGTCCTGATCTCCGGCCACGACGGTGGTACGGGTGCCTCGCCGCTGACGTCGCTCAAGCACGCCGGCGGTCCCTGGGAGCTCGGCCTCGCCGAGACCCAGCAGACGCTGCTGCTCAACGGCCTGCGCGACCGCATCGTCGTGCAGACCGACGGCCAGCTGAAGACCGGCCGTGACGTGGTCATCGCCGCGCTGCTCGGCGCCGAGGAGTTCGGTTTCGCGACCGCGCCGCTCGTCGTCTCCGGCTGCGTCATGATGCGCGTCTGCCACCTGGACACCTGCCCGGTCGGCATCGCCACCCAGAACCCGACCCTGCGCGAGCGCTACGCCGGCAAGGCCGAGTACGTCGTGAACTTCTTCAAGTACATCGCCGAAGAGGTCCGCGAGATCCTCGCCGAGCTGGGCTTCCGCTCCATCGAGGAGGCCGTCGGCCACGCCGAGACCCTCGACGTCACCCGCGCGGTCGACCACTGGAAGGCGCAGGGCCTGGACCTGGAGCCGCTGTTCCACGTGCCCGAGCTGCCCGAGGGCGCGGTCCGCCACCAGCTGATCGCCCAGGACCACGGTCTGGAGAAGGCGCTCGACAACCAGCTGATCAAGCTGGCCGCCGACGCCCTGTCCGCCACGGACGCCACCGAGGCCCAGCCGGTCCGCGCCCAGGTGCAGATCCGCAACATCAACCGCACGGTCGGCACCATGCTCGGCCACGAGGTGACGAAGAAGTTCGGCGGTGCGGGCCTGCCCGAGGACACCGTCGACATCACCTTCACCGGCTCCGCCGGCCAGTCCTTCGGCGCGTTCGTGCCGCGCGGTGTCACGCTGCGCCTGGAGGGCGACGCCAACGACTACGTCGGCAAGGGCCTCTCCGGCGGCCGTGTGATCGTCCGCCCGGACCGCGGCGCCGACCACCTCGCCGAGTACTCGACGATCGCGGGCAACACCATCGCCTACGGCGCGACCGGCGGCGAGCTGTTCCTGCGCGGTCGTACCGGCGAGCGGTTCTGTGTCCGCAACTCCGGCGCGACGGTCGTCTCCGAAGGCGTGGGCGACCACGGCTGCGAGTACATGACCGGTGGTCACGCGGTGGTGCTCGGCGAGACGGGCCGCAACTTCGCGGCCGGTATGTCCGGCGGTATCGCGTACGTCATCGACCTGGACCGCGACAACGTCAACGTCGGCAACGTGGACGCCGTGGAGCCGCTGGACGACACCGACAAGCAGTGGCTGCACGACGTGGTCCGCCGCCACCAGGAGGAGACGGGCTCGACCGTCGCCGAGAAGCTCCTGGCCGAGTGGGACACCGCCGTCGAGCGCTTCAGCAGGATCATCCCCAGCACGTACAAGGCAGTGCTCGCCGCCAAGGACGCCGCCGAGCGAGCCGGTCTCTCCGAGACCGAGACCCACGAGAAGATGATGGAGGCGGCGATCAATGGCTGACCCGAAGGGCTTTCTGAACCACGGCCGCGAGGTCGCCAAGTCCCGCCCGGTCGAGGAGCGCCTCAAGGACTGGAACGAGGTCTACGTCCCCGGCTCCCTGCTGCCCATCATCAGCAAGCAGGCCAGCCGCTGCATGGACTGCGGCATCCCGTTCTGCCACAACGGCTGTCCGCTGGGGAACCTCATCCCCGAGTGGAACGACTACGCCTACCGCGAGGACTGGGCCGCCGCCTCGGAGCGGCTGCACGCGACGAACAACTTCCCGGAGTTCACGGGCCGTCTGTGCCCCGCTCCCTGTGAGTCGGCGTGTGTGCTCGGCATCAACCAGCCGGCCGTCACCATCAAGAACGTCGAGGTCTCGATCATCGACAAGGCGTGGGAGACCGGGGACGTCGCCCCGCAGATCCCGGAGCGCCTGTCCGGCAAGACGGTCGCGGTCATCGGCTCGGGCCCGGCCGGTCTGGCCGCCGCCCAGCAGCTGACCCGGGCCGGTCACACGGTCGCCGTCTACGAGCGCGCGGACCGCATCGGAGGCCTCCTCCGCTACGGCATCCCCGAGTTCAAGATGGAGAAGCGGCACATCAACCGCCGTATCGAGCAGATGCGCGCGGAGGGCACCCGCTTCCGTACGGGCATCGAGATCGGCCGCGACCTGAAGGCGACGGACCTGAAGAAGCGCTACGACGCGGTCGTCCTGGCCGTCGGCGCGACCACGGCCCGCGACCTGCCGGCGCCCGGCCGTGAGCTCAAGGGCATCTACCAGGCCATGGAGTACCTGCCCCTGTCCAACAAGGTCCAGGAGGGCGACTTCGTGGCGCCCCCATCACGGCCGAGGGCAAGCACGTCGTGGTCATCGGCGGCGGCGACACCGGCGCGGACTGCGTGGGCACCGCCCACCGCCAGGGCGCGGCCTCCGTCACGCAGCTGGAGATCATGCCCCGCCCGGGCGAGGACCGGAACACGGCCACTCAGCCGTGGCCGACCTTCCCGATGCTGTACAAGGTCACCTCGGCCCACGAGGAGGGCGGCGACCGCGTCTACTCGGTGTCGACGACCCACTTCGAGGGCGACGAGGACGGCAACGTCCAGTGGCTGCACCTCACCGAGGTGGAGTTCATCGACGGCAAGCTGACCCCGAAGCCGGGCACCGAGCGCAAGATCCCCGCCCAGCTGGTCACCCTCGCCATGGGCTTCACCGGCACCGACCGGGACAACGGCCTCGTCGACCAGTTCGGCCTGGACCTCGACGAGCGGGGCAACATCGCCCGCGACGCCGACTTCCAGACCAACGTGCCGGGCGTGTTCGTCGCCGGTGACGCGGGCCGCGGCCAGTCGCTCATCGTGTGGGCGATCGCGGAGGGCCGCTCGGCCGCGCGCGGGGTGGACCGCCGCCTCAACGGCGCCAGCGAGCTGCCGGCTCCGATCCGCCCGACGGACCGCGCGCTGATGGTCTGACGCGCACCCCCAGAACGTCCCGTACAAAGGCGTGCGGAACACAGACGGCGCCTGCCCCTTGTCCCCGACCGGACGAACGGGCAGGCGCTGTCGCATGTCCCCAGCAGTCAGCAGTCAGCAGTCAGCAGTCAGCCGTCAGTCGTGACCGTCCGGCCACACCTGGATGTGGTCCTCCTCCAGCTCCAGCAGCACCCGGTCCGCCATGCCCAGCGCCGTCGTGTACTCGTCCGGCAGCTGCAGGCGGCCCGCGCGGTCGAGCATCGCGTACTCCCGGGCCACCACGGACTCCTGACCCGTCTCGTCGACCTCCGTGCGGCGCAGTACCTCCGTCGAGGTGCGGCCGTCGCGGATCGCGACCGTGCGGCGGACCTCGCCGGCGACCGCCTGGTCGTGCGTGACGATGACGATCGTCGTGCCCAGTTCCTCGTTGGCCCGGCGGAACGCAGCGAAGACCTGCTGCCCGGTCGCCGAGTCCAGTTCGCCGGTCGGCTCGTCGGCGAGCAGGACGGCGGGTGCGTTGGCCAGGCCGACGGCGATGGCGACGCGCTGCTGCTGACCGCCGGAGATCTGGTGTGGACGCCGGTCCCGGCAGTCGGCGACACCGAGCATGGCCAGCAGGTCGTCCGCCCGCCCGGCCCGCTTCTTCCGCGAGCTGCCCGCCAGTTGCATGGGCAGGGCGACGTTCTGCGCCGCCGTCAGATACGGCAGCAGATTGCGTGCCGTCTGCTGCCAGACGAAGCCGACCACCTCACGCCGGTAGCGCAACCGCGCCTTCGCGTCCATCGCCAGCAGATCGCGGCCCGCGACCTTCGCCGCGCCCGCGGTCGGGACGTCCAGGCCCGCGAGGATGTTCATCAACGTCGACTTGCCGCTGCCGGACGCCCCACCAGGGCCATCAACTCGCCCTCCCGCACCAGGAGATCGAGCCCCTGGAGCGCCTGCACCTCCATGGCGTCCCGGCCTCCGCGCTTGGCGAAGATCCGCACCAGCCGGTCGCAGGCGATCAGGGCGTCGTGCCCGTACGCGGGCCGGTCGCGGTGGTGCGCCGCCCGCCGCTCCAGCTCCGCGAGCGACTCCGTCGTACCGCTCATCGCATGTCTCCTGCCCTGAGGTGAGTGATCGGTGTCCGGCGGCCCGCCCACCAAACCTGTGCGACGGCCACCGCCCCCGCCAGCAGCACCGCGCCCGCGGCGGGCAGGGCCAGCGACCACACATCGGCCCGCAGCGTGGCACCCCCCGGCGCCGTGACGCCGGAGGCGTCGGGCAGAGCCAGCCGGTCCAGGTCGACGCCGGGGGCGAGCAGTCCCACCGTGGCCCAGCCGACGGCCATGCCCCCGCCGGCCGCGAGCAGCGCCAGGGGCAGCGCCTCCAGGCCGAGCAGCCGTCGCCCCTGGCGGGCCGTCAGGCCCAGGGTGCGCAGCCGGGCCAGCAGCGCGGCCCGTTCCGGAGCGGACCGCAGCAGGCCGAGCACCAGGGCGAGCAGGGCGTACCCCGCGCCCGCCACGACGGCCCAGACGTAGATCCGTTCGGCGCCCGTCTGCAACGGCGAGTCGGACAGCGTCGCACGTACCTCGCCGCGCAGTGTCACGGAGAGGCCCGCACCGGCGCCGCTCACGGCTGCCCGCAGCGCCTTCGCGTCGAGCCCGGCACCGGTCGCCAGCAGGGTCGAAGGACCGCCGAAACCCTTCAGCCCCGCCGCGTCGACCAGCAGGAACTCGCCCTCGGGGACGGCCGGGGTACGGGGACGCACAGCGGTGATCCGCACCGTGACGGCTCCGCCCGGCAGCACGATCCGGTGCGGCGCCCGCCCCAGCCGCTCGGCGACCTCGGGGGAGGCGACGGCGTCCAGCACCCCGCCCCGGGACCCCAGCCGGTCGGCCGCGAAACCCCCGAGTCCTGTCTGCCGGGCCAGCCCCGCGTAGGTGTCCGGCTCGACCATGGCCACCGGCAGCGACCGCGTCTCGTCGGACGCGCCCTCCGCGGAGAACTCGAAGCCCACGCCCGTGACCTGCCGTACGCCCGCCACCTCCCGTACCGCCCGCGCGAGACCCGCCGGGAGTGTTGTGCCGTCGGTCGTGGAGATCCGTACGTCCGCGCCGGTCTCCAGCAGCGCGGCCCGGTCCCGGGCGTCCGCCACGCCCGCCAGCACGGATCCCCCGAACGCGGCCGTCGTCAGGGCCGTCAGCAGGGCGAGCAGCGGCAGCGTGGCGACCGCCGCCGGGGAGCGGCCCGCGCGGGCCAGCGACAGGAACCCGACCACACCGCGCAACCGCCCGGCCGGGCCGGCGGCCCACCGCAGAGGCAGCGGGTACAGCCGCACGAGGACCAGCGCGGCGACCAGACCGACGAGCACCGGGGCGGCGCTCACCAGCAGATCGCCCGACCCGGCCGTACCGCGGCGGCGCAACGCCGCCACCGAGCCGACGGCCAGCACCAGCAAGGTCAGTTCGGCGACGGTCCGGCGCCCGCCGGGCCTGGCGTGGGCGAGGTCGTCGCGCTCCTGGTGCGCCCGAGGCCTGCGGTGCGCCACGGCCGCGCGTACCGGCAGCCCGGCACAGGCGAGCAGGGCCACGGCGCCCGCCCCTAGCACGGCGGGCAGCGGCCGGGCCTCGTCCACGACGAGCACGGCGAGCAGCAGACCGCAGGCAGCGGCGGGCACCGCCGGTACCGCGGTCTCGGCCAGCAGCCGCCCGGCGATGCCGCGCAGGGAGCCGCCCCGGGCCCGCAGCAGGGCGAGTTCGACGTCGCGGCGGGCGGCCGCCACCCCCGCGCTCATCACCAGGACGACGACGGCGACCGCGGCGATCCCGAAAGCCGCGACGGCCACCACGGGCGTGATCGCGTCACGGGCCGCCGTACAGGAGTCGACGACCTGCTCCAGGCCGGTGGACAGCTGTGCCGTCGGACCGGCGGCGCCGCGCATCCGCACCAGCCCGGGCCCGTTCTCCAGGGACGCGATCCCGTCGACGAGCGCCGGGGCGTCCCCCGCGGTGAGCTCTCCGGCCGCGGGTGCGAACCGCCAGTACTTCTCCGGCTCGCCCTGGCCGCCGAGCAGCGCCGGTGCCGCCCCGGGCGCCAGCAGGACGCCCGCCTCCCAGTAGAACTGCGGCGGGCGTGCGCTGTTGCTGGCCAGGGCCGGAGTGCGCAGGACCGGTTCCGCGGACCAGTAACTCCGCTGCGGATGCCGGGGTTCGAGGATCCCCGTGATCCGCACGGTCAGCGGCCCGTCCGGGAAGCCGGCCAGGGTGAGCCCGGAGCCGGCCCGCAGCCGCAGCGTGCGGGCGGTCTCGGCGGTCACGGCTCCTTCCACCACCCGGGTGTCCACGGTCACCGGTTTGCCGGCGGTGGGCAGCCGGCCCTCCCGCACGGTGGCGTGGCCGGCCGCTCCCGACTGCGTGAGCAGGGTGAACCGGGGCGGCAGCCCGTCGGGCCGGGGCAACGACGGGTCCAGGGCATCCAGGCTCTTCGCGGTCCGTATCCCGTACGCCGACTCGGCCGGGTCCGCTCGCAGCGGCTCGGGCAGCAGCGCCCGCGCCGCACTCCCGACCGCCGCGAGCGCCTCCGGCCGGACCGCGTCCGCACGGGCCTCGTCAGGCCGTTCGAGACCGGGTGCCGGTGCCTTCAGCTCCAGCACGGTGGACTCGGGGGAGGCGGTGGTGAGGGCCTCGCGCAGGCCGTCCGTCTCGTACGCTTCGACGGCCCGGGGCAGGACGGCGGCGAGGAAGGCCGTGACCAGCACCAGCAGACCGAAGGCGACAGCGGACACCGGCGCGGTCCGCAGCCGGGTCCGCACCCAGGGCGCGCCCTGCTCCTTCGGCGGCATCTCAGTCCTCCCCCTGATGGCGGAGCGCGACGGCCGGCTCGGCACGGCGCAGCGCCGACGCGGCGGTGATCAGCAGCAGCGGGGCGGCCACCCCCGCGAGGAGCAGCGCCACCCGGAACAGCGGCAGTTCGACGAGGACGGGCGGGACCGGTCGCGCCGCGTCGGAGGTCAGCACGACCAACGGGACGACGGCCCGGGTCAGGACGGCACCGAGACCGAGCCCGGCGAGCAGACCGACGCCGATGAGCAGGCTCTGCTCCGTGGCGACCAGCCGGGCGAGATCGCGGCGGGGCGCGCCCAGGGCGCGCAAGACGGCGAACTCCGCGGACCGCTCCCGCCGCGCACCGGCGGCGCTCACCGCGAAACCCCCGGCGGCGAGGGCGGCGGCGGCCACCGCCACCGCCGTCAGCGCCGAGCGCGGCCCGGCGCCGAGCGGATCCCGCAGCAGCTCGGCCGCGGTCTCGTCCCGCACCAGCACCTGGTTCGGCCGGAGGTCGGGGCGCGCCCGCAGCGCGGCGGCGACCTCGGCGGCCTTGCCCGGGGCGGCGCTCACCCACCACTCGGTGGGGGAGAGCGGCGCGGCGGCCCGCTGGGCCAGCACGGCGTCGACGGCCCGCAGATCGAGCAGCAGCGCCCCGCCGTTCACGGCCTCTCCGGCCAGGTCGGCGGCCGCGGTCGGCAGCTCCTCGACCGACCGTACGATCCGCACCCGCAACTGCTCCCCGGACAGCGGTACGTCGATGGTGTCGCCGGGCCCGGCTCCCGCCGCCCGCAGGAAGTCCCGGGTGGCGACTGCGGCGAGGGTCCGCGGTGCCTCGGCCCGGCGGGGCCGACGCGGACGGTGTAGATCGGCGAGGCTCCGTAACCCTCGTCGCGGTCGGCGCCGGTGCCGTACGACACGGTCAGCGGCGCGTTCCCCGACACGGCGGGCTTCGCGGCCTTACGGGCGACGACCTCGCCGTTCTCCGTCACCACCCCCTCGCCCCGCCAGCGCGTCCCGGCGGGCACCGGAACGGGCCGCGCGGAGCCGTCGCGGCCGGTGGCGAGCAGCCGTTCGACGGTGAACCGGTGTTTCTCGGAGCGGCCGACGGGAGAGGTGTCGTCGAGCTGGAGTCCCGTCAGCCGCAACGGTCCGGCCGGGGCGGCGCGGCGGCCCGTCGCCGTCACGTCCAGGTCGAGCGTGATCCGGTGGGTCCGGCCGTCCACCGGGACGTTCCCGGCGCCCAGCCGGTACCCGATGCCGTACCGGTCCTCGACGACCACCGTGAGCTGGGGCTCCCGGCCCGAGGCGGAACGTCCCGTCCGGGCCCCCGCGTCGGTGATCCGCACGTCCAGGGCGAGCCGCCGGGTGTCGCCGGGGAGCCGTACCGGCCGGTGGGTGTCCCTCGCGGGCGGCGCCAGGGCCCGCAGCAGCTTCGCCGGGGGCTCGTCGGCGAGATCGCCGCGCATCAGCATCCCGTCCCCGGCGTGGGCCGTGTCCAGGGCGAGGACCGTGGCCTCACGGCCGCCGGAGAGGCCCAGGGCGGCGCGGTGGGCGGGAGCGGCGTCCCGGGCCCCGGGCAACGCGGTGTAGAGGCCGGTCTGCCCGGGACTGCCCGGCCGGTAGTCGAGGACCCGGACGGGGGCGCCCGTCCTGAAATCGGCCTGGTCGTCCTGCGACCGGTCCCAGGACGCGCCGTGCCCGATCGCCAGCATCCCGGTCGCCACGGCGATGACCAGCAGCAGCACCGGACCCGCCCCGCGCAACGGACGCCGGCTGAACTGCCACCCCGCCAGCGCCGCCGGCAGCCCGCGCCCGCTCGCGGACCGCCGCTCCGCGAGCCGGGCCGCGAGCGGCAGCAGACGCAGCGTCAGGACCGTGCCCGCCAGCAGCGCCAGCGCGGGCGACGCGACCAGCAGCGGATCGACGCCCAGCCCCCCGGCCCGGTCCCGGCTCAGCACCCCGCCGCCGGTCGCGTCGGTCTGCCGGTCGAGCTGCCAGTACGCCACGCCCGCGATCAGCAGCAGCGCGACATCGGCTCCGGCACGCACGGGCGCGGCCGACGTCGCGGCACGCACGCGCCGCAGCCGTACGGGCGTGCCCGCCGTCGCCGCCAGCGCGGGTGCCACGACCGCCACCGCGCAGGCCGCCGCCACCCCGCCCGCGACCAGCCAGACCCGGCCCGCCGGGACGGCGTCGAGCCGCAGCCCGAGCCGGTCGAGCGAGGACCACCGCGCCAGCAGCCGGGCCAGCGGGCCGGACAGCAGCGCGGCACAGACGGCGGCAGGCACCGCGAGCAGCATCGCCTCCAGCGCCGCGAGTCTCGCGATCCGGCCGCGTGATCCGCCCCTGGCCCGCAGCAGCTCGGTCTCACCCGCCCGCTCGCCGTCCAGCAGCCGGGCCACCAGCAGCAGCGCGTACCCGGCGAGCAGCACCAGCTGCACGGAGACGATCATCAGCGTGGACCGGGCCACCAGCAGGGCCCGTTCGGTCCGGTCGAGCGTCTCCGGCAGCGCGGTGCGCACGTCCGCGTCGCCCCCGAGGGCCGGGTCCTCGCGCAGCGCCCCGGCCGCGCGCACGGCGGCCGCGCGGAGCGCGCCGATGCCGTCGGTGGTGACGGTCCGGTAGTCGGCCGTCGCCACCCAGCCGGTGCCGTCCGCGGAGGTACGGCCGGAGGCGAGCACCGACGCGTCGGCCAGCAGCGGCCCGTACGTGGTGAAGACGACGGTGCGCACGCCCTGGCCGCCGAGGGCGTCCGCCTGCCAGTAGGGATCGGAGCTGTCGGCCGCCCGGTACACGCCGGTCACCCGTATCCGGAGCGGCTCGCCGCCCAGCCGGTCGGTGAGTGTGAGGCGTGTTCCGGGCCGCAGCTTCAGCCGGTCGGCCGCCGCCTCGGGCAGGGCGACGGGTACGGCTGTGCCCCGTGCCGCCGGCGCGGGGCCGGGCAGGCTGCCCGAGACCAGCCTGATCCGTGACCGGTCGAGGGCGGCGAGGTGCGTGAGGTCGGGCTCCCCGGTGCGGGCATCGGCGTTCTGGAGGGAACGGGGCAGCGCGTACGGCCCGGACCGCTCCAGTGCCCGCACGGTCACCGGCAGCCCGCCGAAGGCCTCCCGCGCCCCGCGCACCACCGCCCGCCGCGCCGCCTCCCGCCGTTCCAGGGGCACGTCCGTCTCGACGACGAGGGAGGCGGAGGCCGCGGCCCGTCCGCCCAGGGCGCCGCGCAGCGCCGCGTCCCCGACGGAGCCGGAGAAGGCCGCGAGGGCGGCGAGCACCGAGGTGGTCAGCAGGACGGCGAGCAGGGCGGCCACGAGGAGCAGCCGATGCGCACGCAGGCGCAGCAGCAGTAAGCCCGTCACGCTTCCCCCACCCGATGGCCGAGCCGCTCTTTCCCCAACTCGGCATGCATATCACGGAGTTACCGGCCCGGCACATGAGTTCGAAGGCGGGTTTTCCACTCTTGACCATCCGGGCCGGTTCCGTATGAGATGCGGTGATGACCGAGAACACCAGCCCGGGGCCCGGTGCGGCCCTCGCCGACGACGCGTCCGACGAGCCGATGCTGCGGGTGGCGGACCTGCACCACTCCTACGGCACGGGTGCCGCGACCGTGCACGCCCTGCGCGGGGCCTCCTTCGCCGTCCGGCGCGGTGAACTGGTCGCCCTCAAAGGCCGCTCGGGCTCCGGCAAGACGACCCTGCTCCACATGATCGGCGGCCTCGACTCCCCGCAGA
Source organism: Streptomyces sp. CA-179760 (assembly GCF_050937045.1). NCBI lineage: Bacteria > Bacillati > Actinomycetota > Actinomycetes > Kitasatosporales > Streptomycetaceae > Streptomyces > Streptomyces sp. CA-179760. The sequence continues at coordinate 2,500,999 of NZ_JBNJLZ010000001.1, read as the reverse complement.
GCGGCCGTGTCGTCGTGGGCGGCACCGACCTGTCGGCGCTGAGCGGGCACGAGTTGCTGGAACTGCGACGGGACCGGATCGGATTCGTCTTCCAGTCCTTCGGGCTGATCCCCATCCTCACCGCCGCCGAGAACGTGGGCGTGCCGCTGCGGCTGCGCCGGGCCGAACCGCGCGAACGCGACGAGCGGGTCGCGCTGCTCCTGGGCCTGGTGGGCCTCGCCGGCCACGAGACCCAGCGGCCCGCCGAGCTCTCCGGCGGACAGCAGCAGCGGGTCGCCATCGCCCGGGCCCTCGCCAACCGCCCGGCCCTGCTCCTCGCCGACGAGCCGACCGGTCAGCTCGACGCCGCGACCGGCCTTGCGGTGATGGAACTGCTGCGGGCCGTGGTCCGCAGCGAGGGCGTCACAGCCCTGGTCGCCACCCACGATCCCCAACTCCTCGGCCTGGCAGACCGGGTGCTGGAACTGAGCGACGGAGTGGTCGCCGAGGAGTGAGGCCTTCCGCCAGGAGTGGGAGGGTAGGGCCATGGTCGCGATCAGTCTGAGCAAGGTCCAGGAGACCGCTCCCGCGCTGGTGAACCTCTACAAGAGCGCCGGCGTGTCCCTCACGAAGCACGGTCTCGACGGGCTGCGCGCCGCGGTCTACCTCGTGGTGGACCACTCCGGCTCGATGAAGCCGTACTACAAGGACGGCAGTGTGCAGGCGCTCGCCGACCGGGTGCTCGGACTGTCGGCGCACCTGGACGACGACGGCACCGTGCCGGTCGTGTTCTTCTCCACCGACATCGACGCCGAGACAACGATCGACCTGGCCGGCCACCAGGGGCGGATCGAACGGATCGTGGCCGGGCTCGGGCACATGGGCAGGACCAGCTACCACCTGGCCATGGACGCCGTCATCGACCACTACCTCGACAGCGGCGCGACGGAGCCCGCCCTCGTGATCTTCCAGACCGACGGCGGCCCCATCAACAAGCTCGCCGCCGAGCGGTACCTGTGCAAGGCGGCGAGGCTTCCGCTGTTCTGGCAGTTCATCGGCTTCGGCGACCCGGACAGCAAGCAGTTCGACTTCCTGCGCAAGCTGGACGAGCTGGCCGTGCCGGGCAAGCGGAACGTCGACAACGCCGGGTTCTTCCACGCGGGTGAAAACCCACGCGGGGTTCCGGACGCCGAGCTGTACGACCGGCTGGTGGGCGAGTTCCCGAAGTGGCTGGTGGCCGCGCGGGCCCAGGGCATCGTGCGGCCGGCCTGAGGAGTTGCCGGCCCGGCCCGGTCACCCGCTCGTCCCCTTGGCCTATCCGTTATTACGCCCCATTTGCACCGCTGCGATGCCGTGCCACGCTGGGAAGGATCCGACGGGGAGGCGACGACGTATGGGCGACGACGGCGCACGACGGGTGTACGGGACGGCCTCCGCTCGCAGGAGACCACCCGCCGGCAAGGGCGAGCAGCTCGCCGACTGGGCGGACGGGCGGCTCGGGCTCTTCGGGCTGGCCAAGGCCAACATGCGCAAGGTCTTCCCCGACCACTGGTCCTTCATGCTGGGCGAGGTCACCCTCTACAGCTTCATCGTGCTGATCCTCACGGGCGTCTACCTCACCCTGTTCTTCGAGCCGAGCATGCAGGAGGTCGTCTACAACGGCTCCTACACCGAGCTCAACGGCGTGCTCATGTCCAGGGCCTTCGAGTCCACCCTGGACATCAGCTTCGACGTGCGCGGCGGGCTGCTGATCCGGCAGATCCACCACTGGGCGGCGCTGGTCTTCATCACCGGCATGCTGGTGCACATGATGCGGGTGTTCTTCACGGGCGCCTTCCGCAAGCCGCGCGAGCTCAACTGGCTCTTCGGCTGGACCCTGCTGATGCTCGGCATCATCACCGGCCTGACCGGCTACTCGCTCCCCGACGACCTGCTCTCCGGCACCGGCATCCGCTTCGCGCAGGGCGCGATCCTGTCGATCCCGATCGTCGGGACGTATCTGTCGTTCTTCCTCTTCGGCGGGGAGTTCCCGGGCGAGGACATCATCTCCAGGCTGTACCCGGTCCACATCCTGCTGCTGCCCGGAATCATGCTGGGCCTGGTCACCGCCCATCTGATCCTGGTCTTCTACCACAAGCACACCCAGTTCCCGGGCCCCGGACGCAAGGAGCGGTCGGTCGTAGGGATGCCCTTCCTGCCGGTCTACATGGCCAAGGCGGGCGGCTTCTTCTTCCTCGTCTTCGGCGTCCTGACGGTGATGGGCGCGATCGCCCAGATCAACCCCGTGTGGGCCTTCGGCCCCTACCGCCCCGACCTCGTCACCACGGGCGCCCAGCCCGACTGGTACCTCGGGTTCTCCGAGGGCCTGATCCGGGTGATGCCGGGATGGGAGATCAACCTCTGGGGGCACACGCTCGTCCTCGGCGTGTTCATCCCCTTCTCGCTCTTCCCGCTGATCCTGCTCGCCCTCGGCCTCTATCCCTTCATCGAGGCGTGGATCACCGGCGACAAGCGCGAGCACCACATCCTGGACCGGCCGCGCAACGCGCCCGTGCGCACCGGCCTGGGCGTGGCCTGGCTGACCCTGTACGCGGTGCTGCTGATCGGCGGCGGCAACGACATCGTGGCCACCCATCTGCATCTGTCCATCAACGTGATCACCTGGTTCGTGCGGATCGGCGTGTTCGTGCTGCCGGTCGTCGCCTTCATCGTCACGAAGAAGATCTGCATGGGCCTCCAGCGCCGCGACCGCGCCAAGGTGCTGCACGGCAGGGAGACGGGCACGATCAAACGGCTGACGAACGGCGAGTACATCGAGTTGCACGAGCCCCTCGCGCAGAGCGAGCTGTTCACCCTCACCCAGCACGAGCAGATCCCGCCGTACGAGATCGGGGCCGAGGTCGACGCCGGCGGGGTCCGCCGCAAGGTCAGACGGTCCGAGCGGCTGCGGGCCCGGCTCGCCAAGGCCATGTTCGGGCCCGACGCGCGGATCGAGAAGCCGACGGTGGAGGAGTACCGGGAGATCACCAGCGGCGATCACCGGCCGCACTGACGACCAGGGCCCGGCACTCCCCGGGGTCGCCCCAGGCGGTGCGCAGGGCCCGGGCCTTGGTCAGCCACAGCGACAGGTCGCACTCCGCCGTGTAGCCGATCGCGCCGTGCAACTGCAGCGCGGTACGGGCGGTGCCGTACGCCGCCTCGCACGCGGCGGCCTTGGCGGCGGCGACATCGGCCGGCCGCATGGTCAGCGCGGCGCCGAACACCAGCGGGCGCGCGAACTCCAGGGCGATCTTCGCGTCCGCCAGCCGGTGCCCGACCGCCTGGAACGAGCCGACGGGTACCCCGAACTGGCTGCGCTGCTTGACGTACGCGACGGTTCTGTCGAGGAGGGCGAGGCCTACGCCGAGGGCCTGGGCGGCGGTGGCGAGCCGGGCCCAGGGGAGGGCCTGGTCCGTGGCGGTGCCGATGACCTCGCCGCCAGGGGTGAGGGGGGTGAGGCGACGGGCGGGGTCGAGGGAGGGGCGGACGGGGCCGTGGCCGGGGGAGAGGCGGATGCCGTCGGGTCCCCAGGAGAGCCGGAGGGTGGCCGCGTCGCCGTCCAGGGCGTACGGGCCCTGCGGGGGCTGTGACCGGGGAGGCTTGTGAGGTTCATGCGACGCATGCGGTCCATGCCTGCGCTTCGGCTGGGGGTCGTGAGTCCCCTGCGGTCCGGGCTCGCCGTGCCGCCCTCGTGGCGCGCCCGGGCCGGGCGGGGCCACCGTCGCCATCGTCCCGCCGGACGCCAGTGCCGGCAGCAGCCGCTCGGCGGGGCCCGGGCCGGCTCCCGTGAGGAGTACCGCCGCCGTGATCGTCTCGACCAGCGGTCCCGGTACCGCGTGGCGGCCCAGCTCCACGAACGCGACGGCCAGTTCGACGGGGCGCGGCCCCAGCCCCTCGTGCGCCTCCGGGACCGCCAGTGCGAACACCCCCGCCTCCGCGACCCGGGACCACAGCGCCCGCCCGTTCGCATGGTCGCCCCGGCTCCAGTCCCGCACCACCGCCGGTGTGTCGGCGTGAGTGAGCAGGGCGTCCAGCGACGCGGCGAAGGCGCGTTGCTCGGGATCGAGGAGGAAGCGCACAGGAGCCCCTTCGGTGTCAGCCGGATCAGCGGAATCAGCCGGGTCAGCCGCTCCGGTAAAGGCTCGCGGCCCCTCCGGTGCCCTCGGCGTCGGCGTCGGCGCGGTCCTCGGCCCCGGCGGAGCCCCCGGCATCAGCGGCGCCCTTTCGGCAGGCCGAGCAGGCGCTCGGCGATGATGTCGCGCTGGATCTCGTTCGTGCCCGCGTAGATCGGCCCCGCGAGCGCGAAGACGTACCGCTCCGCCCAGTCGGTGTCCGCCATCTCGCCCTCCGGGCCGAGGAGATCGAGGGCCGTCTCCTGAAGCGCGATGTCCAGCTCGGACCAGAAGACCTTGTTGAGGCTCGACTCCGGGCCGACTGCCTCGCCGTCCAGGAAACGGGAGGCCGCCGCGTACGTGAAGAGCTGGTAGGCACGCGCGCCGATCAGGGCGTCGGCCACCCGGTCCCGCGCGGACACCGGGGCACCCCGCTCCCGCCACAGCCCGTCCAGCCGTCGCGCGGCGGCGAGGAAGCGGCCGGGGGAGCGGAGCATCAGCCCGCGTTCGTTGCCCGCCGTCGACATCGCGATCCGCCAGCCCTGGCCGGGGGCGCCGATCACGTCCTCGTCGGGCACGAAGACGTCGTCCAGGAACAGCTCCGCGAAGGCCGGCTTGCCGTCGAGCCGGGCGATCGGGCGGACCGTGACACCGGGGGCGCGCAGGCCGAACATGAGATACGTCAGGCCCTGGTGGGGTCTCGGGGCCTGTGGGTCGCTGCGGAACAGGCCGAACGCGCGGTCGGCGAACGCGGCGCGCGAGGACCAGGTCTTCTGCCCGCTCAGCAACCAGCCGCCGTCCGTGCGCACGGCCCTGGCCCGCAGCGACGCCAGGTCCGAACCGGCCTCGGGCTCCGACCAGGCCTGCGCCCAGATCACCTCGCCGGAGGCCATCGCGGGCAGCACCCGGGCCCGCTGCGCCTCGCTGCCGTGGTCGAGGAGGGTCGGGGCGAGCAGATGGATGCCGTTCTGACTGACGCGCCCGGGGGCGTCCGCCGCGTGGTACTCCTCCTCGAAGAGAAGCCACCGCAGCAGACCGGAGTCCCGGCCGCCGTACACCGACGGCCAGTTGACCACCGACCAGCGGTCCGCCGCCAGCTCCGCCTCCCACGCGCGGTGCGCGGCGAAACCCTCCGACGTCTCCAGCGAGGGCAGCGGCTCGCGCGGCACATGCGTGTGCAGCCACTCCCGCACCTCGCTGCGGAACTCCTCGTCCGCAGGGGGCAACGCGAGGTCCATGACCGCCCTCCTTCCCTAACAAGTGTTTGGTAGGTTAGCGTGAGCCCATGACAGACGTCGAGAGTCCGACGTACGTGCCCGGTCACGGCCTGCTGGCGGGCCGGACCGCCGTCGTCACCGCGGCGGCCGGCGCGGGGATCGGCGGGGCCACGGCACGGCGCCTCCTGGAGGAGGGCGCGCGCGTGCTGATCAGCGACGCGCACGTACGGCGGCTCAAGGAGCACGAGGCGGAGCTGGCCGCCGAGTTCGGCACCGCGTCGGTCGCCGCCGTGCCCTGCGACGTCACCGACGAGGCACAGGTGCGCGCGCTCTTCGAGACGGCCGTGCGGGCGCACGGGCGCCTCGACGTCGTGGTCAACAACGCCGGTCTCGGCGGGACCGCGCAGCTCGTCGACATGACCGACGACCAGTGGTCCCGCGTCCTGGACGTGACGCTGAACGGCACCTTCCGGTGCGTGCGGGCCGCCCTCCGCCATATGAGGGAGACCCAGGGCGGTGTGATCGTCAACAACGCCTCCGTCGTCGGCTGGCGCGCCCAGGCCGGACAGGCCCACTACGCCGCCGCCAAGGCCGGCGTGATGGCGCTGACCCGCTGCGCGGCGGTCGAGGCGGCCGGCTACGGGGTCCGGGTCAACGCCGTGGCACCCAGCCTCGCCCTGCATCCGCACCTGGTGAAGGTGACCACGCCCGAACTGCTCGCCGAACTGACCGCACGCGAGGCCTACGGGAGGTACGCCGAGCCCTGGGAGGTGGCCAACGTGATCGTGTTCCTGGCCTCCGGCTACTCCTCGTACATGACCGGAGAAGTGGTGTCCGTCAGCAGCCGGCACGCCTAGGACGACAATGGACCCGTGCCTCCTACGAAGAAGAAGCCCCAGGTGACCGCCGAAGAGCCCCCGCGACCGCCGCCGCTCGCGACCGCCGTGGCGAACTCCTCGGCACCGCCGCCGAGGTCTTCGCCGAGCAGGGCTACAACGCCACCACCGTCCGCAAGATCGCGGACCACGCGGGCATGCTCGCGGGCAGCCTCTACTACCACTTCGACTCCAAGGAGTCGATGCTGGAGGAGATCCTGCGCACCTTCCTCGACGAGCTCTGGTACGGCTACGACGCCGTCCTGGACGCCGGGCTCGGCCCCCGAGAGACGCTTCAGGCCCTGGTCACCGAGTCGTTCCGGGAGATCGACCGGCATCGCCCGGCCGTCGCGATCTACCAGAAGGAGAGCAAGCAGCTCGTGGCGCAGGAGCGGTTCGCGTTCCTCGCCGAGTCACAGCGCCGATTCGAGAAGGCGTGGCTGTCCACCCTGGAGCGCGGCGTCGCCGAGCGGGTCTTCCGCGCCGACCTCGACGTCCGGCTCGCCTACCGGTTCGTGCGCGACACGGTCTGGGTCGCCGCGTCCTGGTACCGCCCGGGCGGACAGCACAGCCCGGAGGAGATCGCCCGGCAGTACCTGTCGATGGTGCTGGACGGGATCGCCGTACGCGAATAGCCATTGTCTGTGAGGGAGTCATCATGGCCGAGGCCTACATCGTCGAAGCGGTGCGGACGCCCGTAGGGCGGCGCGGGGGAGGACTGAGCGCGGTCCACCCGGCCGACCTCGGCGCGCACGCCCTGGGGGAGCTGATGCGCCGCTCGGGCGTCGACCCGGCCGCCGTGGAGGACGTCGTCCTCGGCTGTCTGGACACCGTGGGGCCGCAGGCCGGGGACATCGCGCGGACCTGCTGGCTGGCGGCCGGGCTGCCCGAGGAGGTGCCGGGCGTGACCGTCGACCGGCAGTGCGGCTCCTCGCAGCAGGCCGTGCACTTCGCGGCACAGGCCGTGCTGTCCGGCACCCAGGACCTGGTGGTCGCCGGCGGTGTGCAGAACATGTCGATGATCCCCATCGCCTTCGCCACCCGGCAGGCGGCCGAGCCGTTGGGGCTGACTCAGGGGCCGTTCGCGGGCAGCGCGGGCTGGCGGGCGCGGTACGGGGACAAGCCCGTGAACCAGTTCGTGGGCGCCGAGATGATCGCCGCGAAGTGGGGGATCAGCAGGCGGGACCAGGAGGAGTTCGCGCTGCGGTCCCATCAGCGGGCGGCGCGGGCGATCGACGGGGGCCGCTTCGGCCGCGAGACCGTGCCGTACGGGGAGGTCACGGCCGACGAGGGGCCCCGTCGGGACACCTCTCTGGAGAAGATGGCCGGACTCAAGCCGGTTCTCGACGGCGGCACGGTCACCGCCGCCTGCTCCTCGCAGGTCTCCGACGGGGCGGCCGCGATGCTGCTGGCCTCCGAGCGGGCCGTGCGCGACCACGGGCTCACACCACGCGCGCGCGTGCACCATCTCTCGGTGCGTGGCGAGGACCCGATCCGGATGCTCACCGCCCCGATCCCGGCCACCGCGTACGCCCTGAAGAAGACCGGCATGGCGATCGACGACATCGACCTCGTCGAGATCAACGAGGCCTTCGCCCCGGTCGTCCTGGCCTGGCTCAAGGAGACCGGCGCGGACCCGGACAAGGTCAACGTCAACGGCGGTGCCATCGCCCTGGGGCATCCGCTGGGCGCCACGGGCGTGAAGCTGATGACCACCCTGCTGCACGAACTGGAGCGCACCGGCGGCCGGTTCGGCCTGCAGACCATGTGCGAGGGCGGCGGACAGGCCAACGTGACGATCATCGAGAGGCTGTGAGCCGTCATCGAGGGGTGGTGAGCCGTCGGCAGGCGTCCTCGGCCTCCTTCACGATCCGCTCCACCAGCTCCGCGCAGGACGGCAGGTCGTCGATCACCCCGGCGACCTGTCCCGACGCCATCACCCCCAGATCCGTACGGCCGTCCACCATGGACGCCTTGAGCAGCATCGGGGTGTTCGCGGCCAGCAGGACCTGGCCCCAGGTCAGCTCCTTGCCGTGCCGGAGCGCACGGCCGTCCCGGAGCATCCGGCGCCAGCTCGTGCCGGACAGCCTCCGGTAGCCCGCCGCTCTGCGGACCGCGTGGAAAGCACCCCGCACCCGGCCCGAGCGCTCCAGCGCGTCGACCAGTTCCGTCCGCAGCATGCGGTGCGGAAGCCCGTCCACGGCCCGGGTGACCGTCACATCCCGTACGGTCGCCGCCAGATACCGTGCCTTCACCGCGTCCGGCACGGTCGAGTCCGAGGTGAGCAGGAACCGCGTGCCCATCGCCACACCCGCCGCGCCATAGGCGAGGGCCGCGACCAGCCCGCGCCCGTCGAAGAACCCGCCCGCCGCCACCACCGGTATGTCCACGGCGTCGACCACCTGCGGCAGCAGCACCGTCGTCGCCACCTCCCCGGTGTGCCCGCCGCCCTCCGTGCCCTGCACGAGCACGGCGTCCGCGCCCCACGCCGCCACCTTCTCGGCGTGCCGCCGCGCCCCCACGGTCGGCATGACGACCACTCCGGCCTCCTTGAGCTCGCCGATCAGCTCCCGGGACGGGGCCAGGGCGAAGGAGGCGACCCGCACACCCTCCTCGACCAGGATCCGGACGCGGTCGCCCGCGTCCGCCGCGTCGGCGCGCAGGTTCACCCCGAACGGCGCGTCGGTACGGGCCCGGACCTCCCGTACGGCCGTGCGCAGCTGGTCGAGCGTCATCGTCGCGGAGGCCAGGATGCCGAGGGCACCCGCGTTCGCCGTGGCGCTGACCAGGCGCGGGCCCGCCACCCAGCCCATCCCGGTCTGCACGATCGGATGGCGGACGCCGGTCAGCCGGGTCAGTGCCGTCTCCCTCACGAGGCGACCTCCCGGGCGCGGGTGCCGGCCGGGTCGACGACCTCGCGGATCAGCCGCAGCTCCTCGGCGGTCGGTTCACGGGTCGGCGGCACCTCGTCCGGGACGGCCGGCTCGAAGCCCGTCGCCTCCCTGACCTCCTCCACCGTGACACCCGGGTGCAGCGAGGCCAGCCGCATCGAGCGGTCGGGGGTGGCGAAGTCGAAGACGCCCAGGTCGGAGACGACCCGTGGGATGCGGTGGTGCCGCGCTCCGGCCGCACGGTCGTACCCGACGCCGCAGACCATGTCGACCCGCTCGACGAAGACCCGCCGGGAGTGCCTCGGGATCCAGTAACTCGTCGGGTTGTTGAGCGTGTTGACCGGCGCGCCGCGCACCCCGAGCAGCTGCCGCCTCGGCCGCTGCCAGTCGCCGATGCAGGAGATGTTCTGGTTGCCGAACCGGTCGATCTGGCTCGCGCCCATCATCACGTGCCGCCGCCCGCCGGTGACCAGGGCCAGATGCTGCCGGTACGGCAACCAGCCCTCCGCCGTCCCGTCCGGGCGGACGAGCAGCGCCTCGCCGTCGGTCAGCAGCAGGTCGGGCGCGAAGGTGAGCCGGGCCAGCCGGGCGCCCACGGAGGGGATCAGCCCCATGGGGCTGGCGAGCACCTCGCCGTCGCCCCGCCAGGCCTCGGCGCAGGCGATCACGCAGTACTCGGCGCGGGTGACCTCCTTCATGCCCCCTCCTCTCCAGCCTCTACGGCCTCCACGGCCGACCGGTACGCCTGCTCGTCCCCGGCGAGGAAGCGGGCCGCGAACTCCGGCCAGGGTGTGGTCGCGTAGGTCTTCTGGAAGGCCTCGTCCCGGCCGTAGTCGGGCGCGCAGGAGGTGAAATGCGCGCCGTGCGGGGCCTCGACGACCCCGGTGACCGTGTGACGCTTGATCAGCAGGCTCTGAGGCGGGCCCGCCTTGGTCAGCTCGGCCGTGTCGACGATCCGTTCGCAGCTGACGTACGCCGTGTCGGCCGCCTCGCAGAACAGGTCGTCGAAGTAGGGGTCGGGGCCCAGGTACTGGCCGTTTCCCGACCGGTCCGCGCGGTTGACGTGCACCAGGGCCGAGTCCAACCGCAGGGCGGGCATCGCGACGAACGTCTCCCCGTCCTCGTACGGCGAAGTGACCGTCCGCAAGTCCGGGTTGACCCGCATCACGTCCGAACCGAGCCCGGCCCGCACCGGCAGGAACGGCAGCCGGTTCGCCGCCGCGCGCAGCCCCCACATGAACATCGCCTCGTCGACCTCCGCCAATTCGAAGGCCCCCCGCTCGCGGGCCGCCCGGTAGTGCGGCTCCAGGGGGATCGAGTCGAGGGTGACGAAGGCCGTGACCAGCTTTTGGATCCGCCCGGCGGCGGCCAGCACGCCCACGTCCGGGCCGCCGTACGAGACGACGGTGAGATCGGTGATCCCGGACCGCAGCAGCGCTCTGACCAGGGCCATCGGCTTGCGGCGCGAGCCCCAGCCGCCGATGCCGAGGGTCATGCCGCTGTGCAGACGGGAGACGACCTCGTCGGCGGTCATCGTCTTGTCGCTCACGGTGTCCCCTCCTTCCCGGTGTCCTTCCCGGCGCCTCCGAAGGCGCCGCGCACCCGCGCACTCACACCACTGAGGCCCGCCTCGAAGGTGAAGCCCTGCTCGAAGCGGTAGCTGCGGCGCACGTCGACGGGGTCGATGCCGTTGAGCGCGGCCTTGGCCAGGCGCAGCAGCCTTCCGTCCTTGGCGGCGATCTCCCGGGCCAGCTCCGACGCCGCCGCCCGCAGGGCGTCACGCGGCACCACCCGCCACACCGAGCCGTGTGCGTGCAGCTCGGCCGCGCTCGCCGTGCGCGAGGTGTAGTACAGGGCGCGCATCAGGTGCTGCGGGACCAGCCGGGCCAGATGCGTGGCCGCGCCCAGGGCGCCCCGGTCCAGCTCGGGCAGGCCGAACACCGCGTCCTCGCTCGCCACGATCGCGTCCGCGTTCCCCACGAGGCCGATGCCGCCGCCCAGGCAGAAGCCCTGTACGACCGCCACGACCGGTACCTCGCACTCGTACACCGCCGCGAAGGCCTCGGCGCAGCCGCTGTTCGCGCCGATCAGCGCCCCGTGCAGTTCGTCGTCCGCCTGCAACTCCTTGATGTCCACACCCGCGTTGAACCCCCGCCCCTCGGCCGTCAGCAGCACGCACCGGACTTCTGGGTCGCGCCCGGCCGCCCGCACCGCCTCGGCCAGCGCGAACCAGCCGGCCACCGGCAGGGCGTTCACCGGCGGGAAGTCGACCGTGACAACGGCTATGCCCTTTTCCGCGCACGAGGTGGAGACACCCATGGCCGCATCAGCTACCTTTCCACCAAACGTTTGTTAGGTGGAAAGGTAGCAGCGCATGGAGCTGGACGGGAAGGTCGCCGTCGTCACGGGTGGCACCCGGGGCGTCGGTGCCGGCGTCGCGCGTGCCTTCGTGCGGGCCGGTGCGAAGGTCGTGGTCTGTGCCCGCCGGGCCCCGGAAGTGCCGCAGCCCGGGACCGAGTTCGTGCCGCTGGACGTACGTGACCCCGAGGCGGTCCGCCGTGTTCTCGCCGGCCTGCCCCGGGTGGACGTCCTGGTCAACAACGCGGGCGGCGCACCGCACCGGTTGCTCACCGCGGCCGACGCCGAGCGGCACGCGCGCGTGGTGGAGCTCAACCTGGTGGCCCCCCTGACCGTGTCCCTCGCCGCGTACGACCACCTGCGGCGCGCCAAGGGCTCGATCGTCATGATCGGCAGTGTCAGCGGGAGCCGCCCCTCGCCCGGCACCGCCGCCTACGGTGCCGCCAAGGCGGGCCTGGAGAGCCTCGCCCGCTCGATGGCCGTGGAGTGGGCGCCCGGCATCCGGGTCAACACCCTCGTCGTCGGCATGGTCCGCACCGAGCTGTCCCACCTCCACTACGGCGACCGGGACGGCATCGCCGCCGTCTCCCGCACCGTCCCGCTCGGCCGTCTCGCCGAGCCGTCCGACGTCGGCGCGGCCGCGGTGTTCCTCGCCTCCGACGCGGCCGCCTACATCAGTGGGGCGAGCCTGCACGTCCACGGGGGCGGAGAGCACCCCGCGTTCCTGGACGCCGCGACCGCGAACAAGGAGCTGTGAGATGAACGCACTCTGCGACGGCCGGGTCGTCGTCGTCACCGGCGCCGGACGGGGACTCGGCCGCGCGCACGCCCTCGCGTTCGCCGCCGAGGGCGCCCGCCTCGTCGTCAACGACCTCGGCGTCGGCCTCGACGGCACCCCCGGAGCCGACGGCACACCCGGCCCCGGCAGCCCGGCCGCCCTGGTAGCCGAGGAGATCCGCGCGGCGGGCGGCGAGGCCGTGCCGCACGCCGGCGACATCGCCACGACCGAGGGCGCCGCCTCCTTGATCCGAACCGCCCTGGAGGCGTACGGCCGGCTCGACACCCTCGTCAACAACGCGGGCTTCCTGCGCGACCGGATGCTGGTCAACCTCGACGAGGACGACTTCGACGCCGTCATACGCGTCCACCTCAAGGGCCACTTCCTGCCCCTGAGGCACGCCGCCGCCCACTGGCGGGCCGAGGCCAAGGCGGGCCGCCGCCCCGAGGCCCGCATCGTCAACACCAGCAGCGGCGCCGGTCTGCTGGGCTCCGTCGGACAGGGCAACTACAGCGCCGCGAAGGCCGGGACCGTCGCCCTGACGCTGGTCGCGGCGGCCGAACTGCACCGCTACGGCGTCCAGGCCAACGCGATCGCCCCCGCCGCCCGGACCCGGATGACGGAGCGCACCTTCGCCGACACCATGACGGCACCCGACTCCGGCTTCGACACGATGGCCCCGGAGAACGTCTCCCCCCTGGTCGTCTGGCTCGGCTCAGCCGCGAGCGCCGGGGTGACGGGCCGCGTCTTCGAGGCGGAGGGCGGCCGGATCACGGTGATGGAGGGCTGGAGGCCGGGGCCCAGCGCGGACAAGGGCGGGCGGTGGAGCCCGGCCGAGGCGGGGGAGGCGGCACGGAAGCTGCTGGCAGCGGCGGGAGAGCCCGCGGCCGTCTACGGGGCGTAGGAAAGGCGAGGGTTCTTCTCGCCCAACCGATTCGGACGGCGGGTGGGCGTAGGCCCCAGGTCTGGGGGCGGAGCCCCCAGCGCACACCCGCGCACACCTACGTGTCGCACTCCAACACACTCCGGCACAACGCACACCGCGCCCGAACCCGCCCCCGCACCGGCACCCGAATCCGCTGATGACACGTAGGACACGGAAACGACACCCGCAACCTCCCACCCCCATCAGGAGAGAACCGGTACCGCACACCCGGCTGCGGCGGCGCCCCCGCCGGCGCGTGCCGCCGGTCCCGGGCGTACCGCCGCCGCCCCGCCCACCCCGCCGCCGTCAGCGGCGGCTGCTGCTCATCGCGCCGGGCCAGCTCCATGCCCTTCACATACGCCGTGTACGCCTGTGCGCTGGTGAACCACACCGACGGGTCCTCCCCGAAGACCAGCGCCCGCTTGGCCAGCACGTACCCGAACTCCTCGGGCGTCAGATACCCCAGCTTCTGAGACGACGCCCCGTCCTCCCGGAACGCGTCCAGCAGCAGCCAGCCCGCCCCCAGATACGTCGTCGCCGTGTCCGTCAGGATCTCGTTGTCCCTCACGCCCGGGAAGGACAGGTCCAGGCGGTGCAGGTACACATGCATCACCTCGTGCGCGAGCGCCGCCCCGATGTCCCGCCGATGCGTACGGAACCGGTCGTTCAGCTCCACGAAGTACTCCGGCCCGGCCGCTAGCTCGACGTTCGCCGCGTGCCGCATCTCCCGGAAGCTCACGATCAGCCGGGCGTCCGGGAGCCGGTAGTGCCGCACCAGCTCGTGCGCAACCCGCTGCGCCCCCAGATACAGGTCGTCGGTGTCGCAGAACGCCACATCGGCCGGGACCACGCTGGTCTCGAACGTCTGGATCGTGTCGTACGACAGACGCTTGTACAACGCCGTGATGGCGGCCCGCACCGTCTCCAGATGCGGGTAGCCGTGCTCGACCGGCCCGTCGTTCGCCACGCCTCACCCCCAAGACGCCCCACAACCAGGTTCCACTGTTCGAAAGCCGGTTCCACTGTACGAAAGTGTGACGCCCCGGGCCCGCCCCGCCGCCGCGAAAACCGGTCGTCCCGCCCGGACGCCGCCTGGCAGAATCCGGGCCGTGAGCAGCGAACAGCGCACCGTCGCCGCCGAGCTCCGGGTGGGCGGCCAGGACGACGACCTCGAAACACGGCTCGACGAGGAGCTGACCGCCTTCAACACCGCCGCCGCCGACGGGGCCGTCACAGAGCCCCTCTCCGTCCGCGTCACCGACGGGACCGGCGAGCTGATCGGCGGCCTCACCGCCTGGACCTGGGGCAGCCTGTGCTCCGTGGACATGCTCTGGGTGCGGGAGGACCAGCGGCACGCCGGCTGGGGCGGCCGGCTGATACGCGCGGCGGAGGCCGAAGCGGCCTGGCGCGGCTGCACCGACATGATCGTCTCCACATACAGCTTCCAGGCGCCCGGCTTCTACCCTCGGCTCGGCTACCGGGAACGGGCCCGCATCCAGGGCATGCCCGGCGGACACGAGGACGTCTACTTCCACAAGCGGCTCGACGCCGCCGAGGCATGAGACGGCGTGCGGCGGCTCAGCCTCCTCCCCGTAGGCTGACGCACCATGACCACCAGCAACACCGGAACCGGTGACGTCGACGCCGCCGTCCGCGAGGAGCTCGCCCGGCTGCGCGACAGCATCGACAACATCGACGCGGCCGTCGTCCACATGCTCGCCGAGCGCTTCAAGTGCACCCAGCAGGTCGGCCACCTCAAGGCCAGGCACCAGCTGCCGCCCGCCGACCCGGCCCGCGAGTCCCGCCAGATCGACCGGCTGCGCACACTCGCCGAGAACGCCAAACTGGACCCGGCCTTCGCTGAGAAGTTCCTGAACTTCATCGTCGCCGAGGTCATCCGCCACCACGAGCGCATCGCCGACGAGACCCTCAACGGCTCCGCCTCCGGCGGCAACTGACCTCGGACGACGTCCGGCGGCAACTGACCACGGACGACCGCTCCCAAAGGAGTGACACGGCGGCCCGCGCGGGGCATGCTGCGTGCACAGCATGTCAGCTGACGAGCACTGCGCGTCAGTGTCCCGGACTTACTCTGGTCCTCCACGAGGGAGGGGCGTCGGGCCATGCCGTCGGATACCAGGATCCTCATCGTCGACGACCACGAGGACACGCTCTACGCACTGGAAAGCGCCCTGGCCCCGCTGGGCTATCTCCTCGGCCGGGCCACCAGCGGCGACGAGGCGCTCAAGCAGGTGCTCCGCGGCCAGGTCGGCCTGCTGCTGCTCGACGTGCGCATGCCCGGCGTCAGCGGCCTCGAAGTGGTCCGCTACATGCGACGCGTCGAACAGACCCAGCACATCCCCGTGCTCCTGCTGACCGGCTTCGGCGCCGACCACGAACTGACCACCGCCGCCTTCCGCCTGGGCGTCGCCGACCTCGTCATGAAACCCGTGGACCCCTGGGCCCTGCGCACCAAGGTCCGCTACCTCTACGACGCCCAGCAGCGGCACCTCGCCCTGGAACGGGAAGTGCGCCGACTGCGCGCCCTCGTACGGGAGCACACCGAGGCCGCCGTACACCCCCCACGCCCCGCACTGCCACATCCTGACGCGCACGTACCGACCCAACGACCCTTGGGGGCGCACGCCGGGGAGCTGGAAAAGGACCGCACCTAGACCGGACATTGGGCACGTACCGATCCGCCCCTGTGCCTTGCCAGTGCCATCAGGCAGCATGTCACGCATGTCCGTACTGACGCGCGACGAAGCGCAGACCCGAGCAGAGCTCCTCGACGTGCACCGCTACACGATCGAACTCGACCTGACCACCGGCGACGAGACCTTCGACTCCCGCACCCTGATCAGGTTCAGCGCCCGCACCCACGGAGACAGCTTCGTCGAGGTCAGGCCGGACGAGCTGCGCTCCGTCACCCTCGACGGACACTCTCTGGACCCGGAAGCCCTGGACGGCAACCGGCTCCCGCTGAAGAACCTCACCCCCGGCGAGCACGAACTGCGCGTACACGCGCGCATGCGCTACTCCCGCACCGGCGAGGGCATGCACCGCTTCACCGACCCCACCGACGGCGAGACGTACGTCTACACCCAGCTGTTCCTCGACGACGTCCAGCGCGTCTTCGCCGCCTTCGACCAGCCCGACCTCAAGGCCGCCTTCGAGCTGTCCGTCCGGGCCCCCGAAGGCTGGACCGTCCTCGCCAACGGCATCACCGAACAGACCGACGGCGTATGGAAGGCGGCCCCCACACCGCTGATCTCCACCTACCTCGTCGCCGTCGCCGCCGGCCCCTGGCACTCCGTGCGCACCGAGCACCGAGGCCTGCCCTTCGGCCTGCACTGCCGCCGCTCCCTCGCCCCCTACCTGGACGCCGACGCCGACGAACTCCTCGACGTCACGCGCGCGTGCTACGACCGCTACCACGAGAAGTTCGACGAGCCCTACCCCTTCGACTCCTACGACCAGGCCTTCGTCCCCGAGTTCAACGCGGGAGCCATGGAGAACCCCGGCCTCGTCACCTTCCGCGACGAGTTCGTCTACCGCTCCGCCGTCACCGACACCGAACGCCAGACCCGCGCCATGGTCATCGCCCACGAGATGGCCCACATGTGGTTCGGCGACCTCGTCACCCTCAAGTGGTGGGACGACATCTGGCTGAACGAGTCCTTCGCCGAGTACATGGGCTACCAGACCCTCACCGAGGCCACACGCTTCACCGACACCTGGACCGACTTCGGCGTCAACCGCAAGGCCTGGGGCTACGACGCCGACCAGCGCCCCTCCACCCACCCCGTCGCCCCCGAGGCCGTCGACGACACCGCCTCCGCCCTGCTCAACTTCGACGGCATCTCCTACGCCAAGGGCGCCAGCGCCCTGCGGCAGCTGGTCGCCTGGCTCGGCGACAAGGACTTCCTCGCCGGCATCAACACCCACTTCGCCCGGCACAGGTTCGGCAACGCCACCCTCGCCGACTTCATCGACTCCCTCGCCGGCGCCACCGAACGCGACGTCCACGCCTGGGCCGACGCCTGGCTGCGCACCACCGGCGTCGACACCCTCACCCCCCAGATCGCCCCCGGCGACAACGGCACCTGCTCCCTCACCGTTGACCACGCCGGCAGCCGCCCGCACCACATCGCCGTCGGCCTGTACGACCGGGACCTCGGCGACGACGGCGGGCACCTCGCCCTGCGCGAACGCCTCCACCTGGACCTGCCGCGCAACGAAGCCCACCCCATCGGCAAACGCCCGGCCCTGCTCCTCCTCAACGACGGCGACCAGACCTACGCCAAGGTCCGCTTCGACCCCGAGTCCTTCGAGACCATCCGCAAGGAACTGTCCGGCCTTCCCGAACCACTCACCCGCGCAGTCGTCTGGAACGCCCTGCGCGACGCCGTCCGCGACGGCGAACTGGCCCCCGCCGCCTACCTGGAGACGGCCCGGGCCCACCTCCCGCTCGAGACGGACCTCGCCGTCGTCCAAGGCGTGCTCGCCTTCGCCTCCACCTACATCGCCGACCACTACCTCACCCCCGAGGAGCGGCCCGCCGCGCTCGCCACCCTCTCCGACCTGTGCCGCGACCTCATCCGCCGCACCGAGGACGGCGACAACCCCGGCCTGCGCCTGATCGCCGTACGCCACCGCATCGACGTCGCGGCCCACCCCGACACCATCGCCGCCTGGCTCGCCGACGGCACCGTCCCCGGCGGCCCCGAGCTCGACCCCGAGCTGCGCTGGCGCGTCCTCGCCCGGCTCGCCGTCCTCGGCGCCACCGACGAGGCCGCCATCGCCGCCGAGCTGGAACGCGACCCCAGCGCCACCGGCCAGGAGGGCGCCGCCCACTGCCGGGCCGCGCTGCCCGACCCGGAGGCCAAAGCCCGCGCCTGGCAGACGATGTTCGGCACCGACGACCTGTCCAACTACCTCTTCACCGCCACCGCCGCGGGCTTCTGGCAGCCCGAACAGGCCGATCTGGTACGCGCGTACGTGCCGCGCTACTACACCGACGCGGTGACCGTCGCCGGCCGCCGCGGCCCCGCCATCGCCACGGCCGTCGGCCGTTCGGCCTTCCCCGCCCACGCGGTCGACGCGGAGCACCTCCGCCTGGGCCAGGAGTCCCTGCGCGACGCCGAACCGATCCCGGCGCTGCACCGCAAGCTCGTCGACCAACTGGACGACCTGGCCCGGGCCTTGCGGGTGCGGCAGGTCCCGCGGACGTAGGGCCGTCGGCGCCGGGCACATCCCCGGCGCCCCACTCCTCCCAGGGCTGAGACGGCCGGACCCCAACAGGTTCTCCCCACACGGAAGTACCTCCACCCGGGTCCGGTCGTTGGGCATCCCGGGCGCGTCGCCCCGCTCCCCGGAGGACGCCCATGAGCACGCCGCCCCTCGCCTCAGGTCCCGAAGGCCCACGCGCCCTGCGGCCGTTGCTCGACACCGTGCTCGAAGCCCTGGACACCGGCGCCCGCGCGCGCGGCGGACCGCTGCCGGCGGGCGGCCCGGAGGCGGTCGCGGCCCGCGTGCGTGAGACAGCGGGAGAGATCCTCCCCGACCAGGGCGACCCACACGCCCTGCGCACCCTCGTCCACGCCATCGCCGAAGGCGCCGCCGACCCCGCACACCCCCTGTGCGCCGCCCACCTCCACTGCCCACCCCTGGCCGTAGCCACCGCCGCAGACCTGGCCGCCTCCGCCCTCAACCCCTCCCTCGACTCCTGGGACCAGGCCCCCGCGGCATCGGAACTGGAGACACTGGTCGCGAGGGCACTGGCCAGGGAGATCTACAGCGACGGCCGCCCGCACGAAGCGCCCGAAGACCCCGACTCCCTCGTCACCACCGGCGGTACCGAGTCCAACCAGCTCGCCCTCCTCCTCGCCCGGGAGGCGTACGGCGGAACCGTGCGGCTGGTGTGCGGAACCAACGCCCACCACTCACTCACCCGGGCCGCCTGGCTGCTCGGACTGCCCGAACCCGCAGTCGTGCCCGCCCCGGCCGGCACACTCGACCCCGCCGCGCTCGACGAAACCCTCACCCGCCTGCCCGGCCCGCTGCTCGTAGCCGCCACCGCCGGCACCACCGACGCCGGCCTCATCGACCCGCTGCCCGAGATCGCCGCCCGCTGCGCGGCCCACGGCGCCCGGCTGCACATCGACGCCGCCTACGGCGGAGGCCTCCTGTTCAGCACCCGCCACCGCGCCCAGCTCACCGGACTCCACGCCGCCGACACCGTCACCCTCGACCTGCACAAACTCGGCTGGCAGCCGATCGCCGCAGGCCTCCTCGCCGTCAAGGACCCCCGCGACCTCACCGCCCTGCGACAGCGCGCCGACTACCTCAATGCCACCGACGACACCGAGGCCGGCCTCCCGGACCTGCTCGGCCGGTCCCTGCGCACCACCCGCCGCCCCGACGCCCTCAAACTCGCCGTCACCCTCAAGACCCTCGGCCGCGCCGGCCTCGGCACACTCGTCGACCAGACCTGCGCCCGAGCCCGGGAGTTCGCCGCCCTCGTCCACGACCACCCCGGCTTCACACTCCACGCGCCGCCCGTCATCAGCACGGTGCTGTTCCGGCCCGAAGGCGCCACCGACGCCGACGTGGCCGCCGTACGCCGCGCGCTCCTCACCGACGGCCGCGCCGTCCTCGGCCGGACCCGTCTCGACGGCCGGCTCTGGCTCAAGGCCACCCTCCTCAACCCCGCCACCGGGCCCGACGACCTCGCCGCCCTGCTGCACCACGTGGCAACGCGCCGAGCCACACTCGTGGAAGGACACACCCCCCGATGAACCCCGCACCCACCCCCGACCCGACGCCCCACCCGCACCACCAGCCCGACGCCCCCCGCGACCTCGTCGGCATCGGCATCGGCCCCGCCAACCTCTCCCTCGCCGCCCTCGCCCACCCGCTCGGCGAACTCGACACCGTCTTCTACGACCAACGCCCCGCCTTCGGCTGGCACTCCGGCCTGCTCATCGAAGGCGCGACCATCCAAGTCCCCTTCCTCGCCGACCTGGTGAGCCTCGCCGACCCCACCAGCCCCTGGACCTTCCTCAACTACCTCAGGTCCCGCGAGCGGCTCTTCCCCTTCTACTTCGCCGAGCGCTTCCACATCCAGCGCGCCGAGTACGACGCCTACTGCCGCTGGGTCGGCGAGAGCCTCCCCGGCCTCCACCTCGGCCACCAGGTCGACGCCGTCCGCTGGAACCCCGAACGCGACCTCTTCGAAGTCGACTTCACCCAACTCGACGCCGACGGAGAAGCCGAAGCCCTCGGCCGCACCTACACCCGCAACGTCGTCCTCGGCATCGGCACCGAGCCCCACGTCCCCGAACCCCTCAAGCCTCTCGCCCAGGCACCCGGCGTCCCCGTCGTACACGCCGCCGACTACCTCGACCACCGGGCCACCCTCCTCGCCGCCGAGCACGTCACAGTCGTCGGCATCGGACAGTCCGGCGCCGAGATCTTCCTCGACCTGCTCCGGAACAGGCCGCCCGGCCAGGAGAAACTCCACTGGCTCGGCCGCACCGAAGCCTTCGCCCCCATGGAGTACTCCAAGCTCGGCCTGGAACACTTCACCCCCGACCACACCCGCTACTTCCACGCCCTGCCCGAAACCGCCCGCGACCGGCTCATCACCGGCCAGTGGCAACTCCACAAAGGCATCGACACCGCCACCGTCACCGCCATCCACGACGAGCTCTACCGCCGCACCCTGCACGGCGGCTGGCCCGACGCCGTCCTCACCCCCGGCGTCCACGTCCGCACCGCCGGCCGCGTCGCCACGACCAAAGTGGAACTCCACCTGGAGCACAGCACGCAGGACAGCCGCTCCCGGCTCACCACCGACGCCGTCGTCCTCGCCACCGGCTACCGCGAACGCCCCCTCGACCGCGTCCTCGCCGGCCTCGACCCCTACCTGCGCCGCGACAGCCGGGAACGCCCACGCATCGACGAGGAGTACCGCCTCGTCCTCGACCCGTCCGTCACCGGCACGGCATACGTCCAGAACGCCGAAACCCACACCCACGGCGTCGGCGCCCCCGACCTCGGCCTCGCCGCCTGGCGCAGCGCCATCATCCTCAACTCCCTGACGGGCAGGGAGGCGTACGCCCTGCCGCGCCGCACCGCCTTCACCACCTTCGGCCTCACACAACGCCAGCAGGTGCCGCCGCCCCGGGAAGCACCGGCACTGACCCCGCTCGTGGACCGAAGGTGATGACGCTCAAAGCGCTCAGAAGACGGGCGAGCCGTTCCGCGTGAGCTTCCAGTCCACCGCCGCGAACTCGGCCGGATCGACGGCCCCCTTCGCCTTCACCCAGGCGATCATGGTGTTGCGGATCTCGTCCGAGTTCGACCACAGCAGCTGCGAAGCGGCGACATGCGGGAAGTTCCCGCCGCCGTTGGCCCGGTAGTTGTTCACCGCGAACACGAACTTCGCGTCGTCCGCGAGCGGCTGCCCGCCGAACGTCACATTCGTCACCCGCGAACCGGCCGGCCTGGCGATGTCGATCTCATACGCCAGCCCGCTCACCACGTCGTAGTTGTAGTCCGGCGTGCCGTTCGCGTTCGTCAGCTTCGCCGGATCCACCTGCGCGTCCGGCGCCGTCTGCACGAAATAGTTCGCCGAGAACTCCAGATACGCCTTCATCTGCGCACCCGTCATCAGACGCGCCTCCAGCGTGTTCTCGAAGACATACAGACCCGCCACATCCCGGATCGTCACCTCACCCGCCGGGATCCGCGCACTGCGCGAGAAACACGCCGCCTGCGACAGCACCGGCAGCGAGGCGTGCGCCGTGCCCGCCAGCGCCTGCTTCACCGTGTCCGCCTGAATGTGGTTGATCAGGTCGATGATCGGCACATCCTTGTACGGCGCCTCCGCCGACGTCATCTCCGCCGCGTTCGTCCCGATGACCTGATTGACGTACGCCACGACCTTCTCGTGCTCGTCCGACAGCAGCCGCACGATCTTCCGGTCCTCCTCCACCGTGTTGGAGTTCAGGACCTTCGCGCCCACCTTCTCGACCTTCCAGCAGCCCTTCGCCCACACCAGCTCGAAGTCGAACAGCGTCAGCCGCTGCCCCCACTTCAGCGGCTCCGACAGCACGACCTGCTTGCCGGTCTTCTTGTTGGTCACGAAGTACTCGGCGATCTCCGTGTGCGCGTGCCCGACCAGGATCGCGTCGATCCCCGGCACCTGCTCCGCCACCAGACCCGCCGCGTTCTCGATGTACGGCAACTGGTCACCGTAGGACGACGTCCCCGACGAACCACTGTGCGCCGACACGATGACGACGTCCGCGCCCATCGACCGCAGCCTCGGCACCCACTTCGCCGCCTGCTCCTCCAGACCCGGGAACGTCATCTTCCCCTGCACGTTCGCCTTGTCCCAGATCGCGATCCCCGGGTTGGTCAGACCCAGCACCGCCACCTTCACATCCCGCCCGAACGGCGTACGCAGCCGGTGCATGCTGTACGGCGCGAAAGCCGGCCGCAGCGTCTTCGCGTCGAGCGCGTTCGCGCCCAGCAGCGGGAAACGGCACTGCTGCTCGAACTTCCGCAGCACCGGAATGCCGTAGTTGAACTCGTGGTTGCCCAGCGCCGCCGCGTCGTAGTCCATGGCGTTCATGGCCTGCGCCATCGGGTGCACCGGACCGCCCTTGGCGGTGATCGGGTCGACCTTGGCGTAGTAATACGACAACTGCGTGCCCTGGATCGTGTCGCCCGCGTCGATGAGCAGCGTGTTGCGGCGGCCCCTCTCCTCACGGATCCGGTTCACCAGAGTGGAGACCTTCGCCAGACCGATGTCGTTGTGGTCCTTGTCGTCGAACTCCTTGTCCGTGAAGTAGTCCCAGTTGAAGACGTTGCCGTGCAGGTCCGTCGTCCCCATCACGGTGAACGCGTACCGCTTCACGCCCCGCTTCGTCTCACCACGCGCCTCGGCCGCCTGCGCACCCGGCGCCGAGACCGCACCGGCCAGTGCCACCCCCGCCCCGGTCACGGCGGACTTCCCCAGGAACTTCCGGCGGTTCAACGGCATGTCTGGCTCCCCTTGCGGAATCTGTGAACGACGCGCGTAGATAACGCGCGTAGATTCTGACCCGCTCATGACCGGCCGCAACAGCCCCGGCAGGTTGCGATCTGATGACTCAGTCCACCGACTCCACGCCTCCGGCCAGCCACAACATGACAGAGTGGGGCGTATGACCGCGCCCACCGGAGACGCCTCCCAGCCCGCAGTCCCCTACGGAACACCCGACGCCCCCCGCATCGCCGTCCGCGGCGAGGCCCGCCTCGAAGTCGACCCGGAAATCGCCCGCATCGGCATCACCGTCGCCGCCCGAGGCCGCGACCGCCGCTCCGCCCTCGACGACCTCACCCGCCGCAACGCGGGCGTGCTCGACCTCGTCAAGTCCTACGGCGACGCCGTCGAACGCCTCGAGACCGGCGCCTTCTCCATCACACCCGAACTCACCAAACACGGGCGCGGCGAACGCATCCGCACCTACCACGGCCGCGTCCACGTCACCGCCGAACTCACCGACTTCACCGCCCTCGGCGAACTCACCACCCGCCTCGCCGACCTCGAACTCACCCGCGTCGACGGCCCCTGGTGGGCCCTGCGCCCCGACTCACCCGCCCACCGCGAAGCCAGGAAGAAGGCCGTACGAGAAGCCGTCCAACGCGCCCGCGAATACGCCGAAGCACTCGACACCACCCTCTCCGCCCTGGTCGAACTCGCCGACATCGGCGCGGAGGCCTCCCCACCGCCCTATCCCCAGGCCCCCGGCCGCATGCGCTCCGCGGCCTACGGCGGCGCCGCCGAGGACACCGCCGCGGCCCCCCTCGACCTCGAACCCCAACGCCAGCGGGTCCACGCCCAGATCAACGCCCGCTTCACGATGGTGCCGCCACGGCTGTAAGCCCCAGAAGCGCCAGGGGGCTATTTTCGAAAGCGCGACCGAATTTCTTCGACGTGCTCATCGGAGCACCCCTCCGCACAATTCAACACTTGTCAATAACGTTTCACGCAAAGTCTGTTGGACGGTCATGCTCGACCAATTCCCTACCAGCCGGTAACTCATAGGCT
The DNA here is from genome assembly GCF_050937045.1 of Streptomyces sp. CA-179760. Lineage (NCBI taxonomy): Bacteria > Bacillati > Actinomycetota > Actinomycetes > Kitasatosporales > Streptomycetaceae > Streptomyces > Streptomyces sp. CA-179760. Next base: position 2,476,721 of record NZ_JBNJLZ010000001.1, on the reverse strand, counting down.
CACCCCTATGCGCCGAGCAAAGATCGTCTGCACACTGGGCCCCGCCACCGACTCGTACGACCAGATCAAAGACCTGGTCGACGCCGGAATGGACGTCGCCCGATTCAATCTCAGCCACGGCGACCACGCCGAACACGAGGAGCGCTACCACCGGGTACGGAAGGCCGCCGACGAGACCGGCCGCAGCGTCGGCGTCCTCGCCGACCTTCAAGGCCCGAAAATCCGGCTCGGCCGCTTCACCGAAGGCCCCGTACTCCTTGAACGCGGCGACACCTTCACCATCACCGTCGAAGACGGCGCCCAAGGCGACGGCCGCATGTGCGGCACCACCTACGCCGGCCTCGCCACCGACGTCACCCCCGGCGAACGCATCCTCGTCGACGACGGCAAAGTCTGCCTGGAAGTCACCGCAGTCGACGGCCCCCGCGTCCACACGAAAGTCCTCGAAGGCGGCGTGATCTCCGACCACAAAGGCCTCAACCTCCCCGGCGTCGCCGTCTCCGTCCCCGCCCTCTCCAAGAAGGACGAAGACGACCTCCGATGGGCCCTGCGCACCGGCGCCGACATCATCGCCCTCTCCTTCGTCCGCAGCGGCCGCGACATCCAGGACGTCCACCGCATCATGGACGAGGAAGGCCGCCGCCTCCCCGTCATCGCCAAGATCGAAAAACCGCAAGCCGTCGAGAACACCGAAGAAATCGTCGCGGCATTCGACGGCATCATGGTCGCCCGCGGAGACCTCGGCGTCGAAATGCCACTCGAACAGGTCCCCATCGTCCAGAAACGCGCGATCAAACTGGCCAAGCGCAACGCCAAACCCGTCATCGTCGCCACGCAAATGCTCGACTCGATGATCGACAACGCCCGCCCCACGCGTGCGGAGGCATCAGACGTCGCCAACGCCGTCATCGACGGCACCGACGCGGTGATGCTGTCCGGCGAAACGAGCGTCGGCAAGCACCCCGTCGAAACGGTCCGCACGATGGCCCGCATCGTCGAAGCGGCGGAGGAGGACATCCTGGCCAAAGGCCTCCCGCCGCTCACCGAACGCAACAAACCCCGCACCCAGGGCGGAGCGGTGGCCCGGGCGGCGGCGGAGATGGGCGACTTCCTCGGCGCCAAATTCCTCGTCGCCTTCACCCAGTCCGGCGACACCGCCCGCCGCCTCTCCCGCTACCGCTCCCCGATCCCCCTCCTCGCCTTCACCCCCGACCAGGCGACGCGTTCCCAGCTCAGCCTGACGTGGGGCGTGGAAACGTTCCTCGGCCCCTGCGTGGACTCCACGGACGCGATGGTCGACCAGGTCGACGAGTTGCTGCTGCGTTACGGCCGCTGCCGCAAGGGCGACACGGTCGTCATCACGGCAGGCTCCCCGCCCGGTGTCTCCGGCTCGACGAACCTGGTCCGGGTCCACCACATCGCCGAGTAACTCTCAGTACTTGGCCCCGACGTTGGCGTCCATGAGGGCTACGGAGGCTTTGCGGGCGACGGAGATGTTGCGCCTGTTTGCCATCTTCCATTCGACGCCCACGTAGTCGAGTGCTGCGGTGAAGAGGCGGATGATGTCAGACGAGAGGTTGGTGAGGAAGTACCGGGGATATTCGTAGCGCTTCTGCTCACCGGCAACGGTGCGGGTCGTCCAGTTGGTGATTCGGCAGCCGTCGGAGTGGATGAGACCGCGGATGAACTCCCAGGGGTGCGCATCGACGATGGCTTGCTGCCAGGGTTCGAGGGCGATCCGGCGTTCGTGCTTCTTGCCGGGCCCGTGCTGGGGAAGAGGTGTGGCCAGTGCCTGCTGTAGCTGACCACTGAGACGTATCCCTGCGCCTGAGTACGAGAGGCGCAGCCGGTCGGGTTGATGGCGCGCATGGCAATTTCGCACGCTTCGATCAGACCGGGCCATGAGTTTGCGCACGCGATTCTCAGGTAGTAGCCGGTGCCGCGCGGGTGGCCGCTGATGCAGCCATCGCCGAGATAAAGGCCCAGCAGGTAGGCGTACTTGCACTCGTCGGCGGGCGGTCCAGGGTTCGGGGGCGCCATACGGGGCAGTGGCTCAATTCGGCCCTGCCAAGAGCGGATCGCAGCCCGTGAGATGCCTGTCTCGCGGCTCACGGAATTCAGGCTGCGGCCCTGGGCCACTAGGCCGTTTCTGACGGCTCTTGGACGGTGTCTCGAAGCCAGATGACGATCGCGGTGACGGTGAGGGTGCCGTTGAAGATGTAGTCGCGTTTGTCGTACCGGGTGGCCACCGCGCGGAACTGTTTCCACTTGTTGATGCACCGCTCGACTGCGTTGCGGCTGCGGTACTGAGTTTTGTCGAAGGCTGGGGCCCGGCCACCAAAGCGTCCGCGGCGCTTCCGGTGGGCCCGCTGGTCATCGGGCTGCGCGATGGTGGCCTTGATCCCGCGCCGCCGCAGGTAGGCGCGGTTGTCGCGGCTGGAGTACGCCTTGTCGCCGCGCACCCGGTCCGGCCGGCTGCGCGGGCGGCCCATACCGCGCCGCTGGATGCGCAGGCCGTCCAGCACCGGGGCGAACATCGGGCTGTCACCCCGCTGACCGGGCGAGGTCAGCCAGTGCAGCGGGCGGGCCCGGTCGTCGGAGAGCAGATGGACCTTGCTGGTCAGCCCGCCCCGTGAGCGTCCCAACGCCTCCCGCCCATCTGCCTCCTCACGCGCCCCGCCCCCTTTTGCGGGTAGTCGGCCGGGGGCTTGCGCGGTGCCCCGGCTGCGTGCTGATGCGCCCGGCAGGAAGTCGAGTCGATGTTCACCGCCCACTCTTGTCGGGCAAGCGCCCCGTCCGGGTCGCCGGCATCCGCCTCGATCTGTAACTCGCGCAGGATCGCCCTCCAGGTGCCGTCGGCCGACCAGCGGCGATGACGCTCGTAGACGGTTTGCCAGGGACCGTACCGTTCCGGCAGGTCCGGCCAGGGCACCCCCGTCCGGGCCCGGAACAGCACCCCATTGATCACCCTGCGGTGATCCGCCCACTGCCCACCCGGCCTGCCGTTACCGGGCAGGAGAGCTTCGATCTTCCGCCACTGCGCGTCCGTGAGCTCGTGTCGCCGCACCATACGAGCGTCCTGCCCGGCTGACCACGAGATCCACCCAGCCAACAAGAGCCATCAGAAACGGCCTAGTGCGAGTGCTCGCTTGCGTGTGCTGAGGTCGTACATGGGGCCACTGTGGAACTGTGATCACGTCGCCACGCAGCAAAAAGCGGATGTTCACGAGAACGTGGACATCCGCTTCGAATTAGTGACCTTGGAAACCAAGGAAAAGTGCCCCGGGTCGGACTCGAACCGACACTGTATGGGTTTTGAATCCATTGCCTGCTGCCAATTGGGCTACCGGGGCCCGGTGAATCCAAGGTTGACCTCGACCCACTGCCTGACCACCATACCGCAGCTAGGTACGCTCTTGGGAGCAGTACCGGCCTGCCCCGTACCAAGGAGCCCACGTGAGCGCCCCCGAGTCGCCCCAGCCTGTTGACGTGCCCGATGACGACAAGTCGCACGTGCCTCCGCTGACGACCCGTGTCGTCATCGCCGAGGACGAGGCCCTGATCCGGCTCGATCTCAAGGAGATGCTGGAGGAGGAGGGCTACACCGTCGTCGGTGAGGCCGGTGACGGTGAGCAGGCCGTGGAGCTGGCCCGTGAGCACCGGCCGGACCTCGTGATTCTCGATGTGAAGATGCCGAAGATGGACGGCATCTCCGCCGCTGAGAAGATCGCCGAGGAGAGCATCGCGCCGGTGCTGATGCTGACCGCCTTCTCGCAGCGGGACCTGGTGGAGCGTGCGCGGGACGCCGGTGCCATGGCCTACCTGGTGAAGCCGTTCAGCAAGACAGACGTAGTACCGGCGATCGAGATGGCCGTGTCTCGCTTCACGGAGCTGAAGGAGCTGGAGAAGGAGGTCGCGGACCTCACGCTGCGGCTGGAGACGCGGAAGCTGGTGGACCGGGCGAAGTCGATTCTTCAGACGGAGTACGGGCTGACGGAGCCGAACGCGTTCCGGTGGATCCAGAAGACGTCGATGGACCGGCGGATGTCGATGCAGCAGGTCGCGGAGGCGGTCATCGAGGACGCCGAGGAGAAGAAGTCCAACAAGGGCTGATCACCACATATGACGAGGCCCGCGCCCCGACAGGGGGAGCGGGCCTCGTCGTGTGACCAGCCTGTGTCAGTCCTCGCCGAGGTAGGCCTTGCGGACGGACTCGTCGTGCAGCAGGTCCTGTCCCGTGCCGGAGAGGACGATGTTGCCGACCTCCATGACGTGGCCGTGGTCGGCCAGGGAGAGTGCCGCCTGGGCGTTCTGCTCGACGAGGAGGATCGTCGTGCCCTGGGACTTGAGCTCGGAGATGGTCGCCATGATCTTCTGCATCATGATCGGGGAGAGGCCCATGGAGGGCTCGTCGAGCATGAGCAGCTTGGGCTGGGACATCAGGGCGCGGCCCATGGCGAGCATCTGTTGTTCGCCGCCGGAGAGGGTTCCGGCGGCCTGCTTGCGGCGCTCTCCGAGGATGGGGAAGAGGTCGTAGGCCCGCTGGATGTCCTTCTCGATCCCGTCTTTGTCCTTGCGGAGGAACGCTCCGAGCTGGAGGTTCTCGGCGATGGTGAGGCGGGGGAAGATGTGCCGGCCTTCGGGGGAGTGGGCGAGGCCGAGTGCGACGATCTTGTGGGCGGGGACTCCGCTCAACGGTTTGCCGTCGAAGAGGACTTTCCCGGATGTCGGCTTCAGCAGTCCCGAGAGGGTGCGCAGTGTGGTGGTCTTGCCGGCGCCGTTGGTGCCGATGAGGGTGACGACCTGGCCGGCTTCGACGCTGAAGGAGATGCCTTTGACGGCTTCGATCTTGCCGTAGGAGACCCGGAGGTCTTCGACCTCGAGGAGTGCGGTCACTTGGCTTCTCCCTTGGTGCTGCTGGTGGTGCTGGGTGTTGCTTCCGCGGCGGCTTCGGCGGCTTCGACCTCGGCGGCTTCGGCTTCGCCGGGGTCGCCTTCGAAGGGTTCGCCGAGGTAGGCGGCGATGACGCGTTCGTCGGCCTGGACGACCTCGGAGGTGCCTTCGACGAGTTTTTCGCCCTGGACGAGGACGGCGACGCGGTCGCTGAGGTTGAAGACGAAGCGCATGTCGTGCTCGATGAGGAGGACGGCGATGCCCTTGTCGCGGATGGCGAAGACCAGTTCTTCGGTGGCCCGGGTTTCCTGGGGGTTCATGCCGGCGGTCGGCTCGTCGAGCAGCAGCAGGCCCGGCTCGCTTGCCATGGCTCGTGCGATTTCCAGCTTGCGCTGTTCGCCGTACGGCAGATTCCGCGCCAGGTGATCCCGCTTGTGGGGGAGGCCGATGAACTCGAGGAGTTCCATGGCGCGTTCCTCGCTGGCGCGTTCGGCCTTCTTGAAGCCGGGGCCGCGCAGCAGGGCGGACCACAGGCCCTCCTTCGTCCGCGTGTGGCGGCCGACGAGGACGTTTTCCAGGACCGTCATGTTGGCGAAGAGCCGGATGTTCTGGAAGGTGCGGGCGATGCCGGCCTGGGTGACCAGGTGGGGCTTGGGTGGCAGGACTGTGCCCTTGTAGGAGACGGTGCCTTCGGTGGGGACGTAGAGGCCGGTCAGGCAGTTGAAGAAGGTGGTCTTGCCGGCGCCGTTGGGGCCGATGAGTCCGACGATCTCGCCGGCGTTGACGGTGAAGTCGACGGAGCGGACGGCGGTGAGGCCGCCGAAGCGCATCGTGACGTCGCGTGCTTCGAGTACAGGTGTGGTCATGGTTTTACGCCCCCGCCTTGGTGACGGCCGGTTCGTCGGTCAGCGTGGTCTGTTTGGGTACGTCGAGTTGGCCGGTCTCGTGGAATTCGAGTTGGCGTCGGCGGTTGGCGATGATGCCTTCGGGGCGGAAGCGCATCAGCAGGATGAGCGCGACGCCGAAGGCGAGGAGCGACTTGTCCTGGAGGAATACCAGTTTCTCGGGCAGCAGGTAGAGCAGGGCCGCGCCGAGGAGGGGGCCGGCGACGGTGCCCATGCCGCCGAGGACGACTGCGGCCAGGAGGAACGCGGAGTTGGGTGGGGTGGAGCCGGCGAACTGGTATGGGGTGGGGACCACGCTGTAGGTGACGTGGGCGCTGACCGTGCCGGCCAGTCCGGCCAGGGACGCGCCGAGGGCGAAGGCGATGAGCTTGACGCGGAAGCCGTTGATGCCCATGGCGGTGGCGGCGGTCTCGTCCTCGCGGATGGCGATCCAGGAGCGGCCGATGCGGGAGTCCGCGGCACGTGTGTAGACCAGGACCACGATGGCCATGATCAGCACCATGAGCAGGTAGTAGTTGGCGAAGCGGCCGAGGGTGAATCCGCCGATGTCGTGGGCTTGGCCGAAGTTGAATCCGAAGAGGTTCAGGTCGGGGATGGAGGGGATGCCGTTGGGGCCGTTGGTGACGTCGGGTCCGGAGTCGCCGTCCATGTTGTTGACGGCGATGCGGAAGATCTCTCCGAAGCCGAGGGTGACGATGGCGAGGTAGTCGCCGCGCAGGCGCAGGGTCGGGGCGCCGATGAGGACGCCGAAGATCAGGGAGGCGGCGGCGCCGGCCAGGGCGGAGGCCCAGAACGGCAGGTGGACGCCGGAGATGGTGGAGAACTCGGAGCCGGAGACGAGGGCGGCGGTGTAGGCGCCGACGCCGAGGAAGGCGACGTATCCGAGGTCGAGGAGGCCGGCGAGGCCGACGACGATGTTCAGGCCGAGGGCGACGGTCCCGAAGATCAGGATGTTGACGCCGATGTTGGCGTAGTGGTCGTCGGTCTGGGTGAAGGGGAAGGCGATGGCCGCGGCGAAGCCCATGGCGAGGGTGAAGCTGCGGTTGGCCGCCACCAGTGCGGAGAAGCGGTCCATGAGGCCGGCGGTGTGTACGGCCCACATGGCGAAGGTGACGACGAAGAGGTAGCCGATGAAGAGTTCGCCGTACTCGGTGTCGATGCCGTAGGTGAAGACGCCGAGGCCGATGATCGTGACGACCGTGATGACCGCCCGCTGGACCCAGGGCGCGGTGGCCTCGGGGGCGGGGATGCGGTCGGGTTTGGCGATGTAGGCCTTGAGGGCTGCCTTGGTGCCGTCGGCGCCGGTTTTCTCCTGGGGGAGGGCGAAGGCGCCGAGGACGGGCAGGAGGGAGGCGATGGCCGCGATCCAGCCGCCGGGTTCGAGGTTGACGACGCCGCCGAGCTTGGTGCTGATGGCGATGACGGTGAACCAGGTGGCGGTGAAGCCGCCGAGGGCGGTGAGGACCAGCGGTGCGTTGTTGCGGGCGGGCAGCAGCCAGCCGAGTCCGCGCGGCCCGTAGGAGGCGAGGGCGAAGAGGGCGGTGAGGACGCCGGCGGTGAAGGTGAGCCACTGCAGGCCGCCGGGGTAGCCGTTGATGGTGAGGTCGCCGGGGAATTCGGCGGTCCAGGTCCAGGCGAGGAACGCGGAGGCCGCGGTGGCTATGCCGCCGGCGAGCAGCAGGGCGCGGGCGGCCGCTGCGGGCAGCGGGATGAGGCCGCGCAGTACGGGCGGGGCGGGGACGGCGTCCGGGGCGGGGGTCTTGGTCGTCTCGGTCATGTCGTCACGCCCTGTCCGCGACGCGCTCGCCGAGCAGGCCTTGTGGCCTGAAGAGGAGCACGAGGATGAGGAGGCAGAAGGCCCAGACGTTGGCCCAGCTCTGACCGCCGAGCTGTCCCATGCCGGGGATCTCGTCGATGTAGGCGGAGGCGAGGGTCTCGGCGATGCCGAGGACGACGCCGCCGAGCATGGCGCCGTAGATGTTGCCGATGCCGCCGAGGACGGCCGCGGTGAAGGCCTTGAGGCCCATCAGGAAGCCCATGCGGTAGTCGACGTTGCCGTATTTGAGTCCGTAGGCGACGGCTGCGACGGCGGCGAAGAAGCCGCCGATGGCGAAGGCGATGACGATGATGCGGTTGGTGTCGATGCCCATGAGCTGCGCGGTGTCGGGGTCCTGCGCGGTGGCCTGCATGGCGCGGCCGGTGCGGCTGCGGCGCACGAAGATCGCGAGGGCGGCCATGCAGACGATGGCGGCGAGGATGAGGAAGATGTCGGCGTCCTTGATGGTGACGGAGCCGATGTTGTGGGTGGCGTCGAGGCCGGGGAAGGCGCGGGCGCGGTCGGCGCCGGGGTAGAAGTTGCGGACGACTTCCTGGAGGGCCAGGGAGAGGCCGATGGCGGTGATGAGCGGTGCCAGGCGTGGTGCTCCGCGCAGTGGTCGGTAGGCGAACCGTTCCGCCCCGACGGCGATGAGGATGGCCACGAGGGCGCCGCCGAGGAGCATGAGCGGTACGGCGATGGCCATCGAGGTGCCGTCGGGCAGGATGTAGAAGTAGACCGTGAGGGCGCCGAAGGCCCCGGTCATGAAGATCTCGCCGTGCGCGAAGTTGATGAGCTGGACGATGCCGTACACCATCGTGTAGCCGATGGCGATCAGCCCGTACATCGAGCCGAGTAGCAGCCCGTTGGCCAGCTGCTGCGGCAGGGTGTTCACCGCATGGCCTCCATGTCGCTGGTGGTCGTGTGCACTGGATGTGTGCGTGGTCGTGTGCTGTGGGGGGTGTGGAAACGGGCCGCGCGGTCGGGGTCTTCCTTCCGCGCGGCCCGTGGTGCGGCGTTGTGGCGGGCCGATTACTTCAGGTCGGCGGTGCCGGTCTCCACGTCCTTCCAGGCACCCTTCTCGACCTGGTAGACCGTCAGCTGCTTGTTGGTGGTGTCGCCGTACTGGTCGAAGGAGATCTTGCCGGTGAGGCCTTCGAAGTCGGACTTCTGGACACCGTCGACGACCTTGGAGCGCAGGTCGTTGATGTCGGTGGGCACCTTGCCGCCGTTGGCGTCGGCCGCGGCCTTGACGGCCTTGATGATGGCGGTGGTGGCGTCGTAGGCGTAGGCGCCGTAGGCGCCGTAGTCGCCCTTGTAGCCCTTGTCCTTGTACGTCTGGATGAACTGCTTGGCGGCGGGCAGGGTGTCGGCGGGGACACCGATGGCCGTGGCGAGGTCGCCCTCGGAGGACTTGCCGGCGGCCTCGATGTAGGTGGAGGCGAACATGCCGTCGCCGCCGAACAGCGGGATCTTGGCGCCGGTGTCCTTGAGCTGCTTGGTGATCAGCGCGGACTCGTCGTACTGGCCGCCGTAGTAGACCAGGTCGGCGCCGGAGTTCTTGATCTTCGTGGCGAGCGAACCGAAGTCCTTGTCGCCGGTGTTGACGTGGTCGGTCGCGACGACCTGGCCGCCCATCTTCTTGTACTGCTGGGCGAAGATCTTCGCGAGGCCGGCGCCGTAGGTCTGCTTGTCGTCGACGACGAAGGCCTTCTTCTTCTTGAGGCCGTTGTACGCGTAGCCGGCGGCGAAGCTGCCCTGCAGTTCGTCGGTGGTGGCGGTGCGGAAGTACGTCTTGTAGGGACGCTTCTTGTCCGTCTGCCAGTTCTTGCCCTGGGTCAGCTCGGGGTTGGTGTTGGCCGGGGAGATCTGGACCATGTTGGCTGAGGCGAACACCTGCTGCATCGTCTGGGCGACGCCGGAGTTCAGGGGGCCGACGGCGCCGACTGCGGTTTTGTCGCCGACGATGCTGGTGGCGTTGGACTGGCCGGTGGCGGGCTGCGCCTTGTCGTCCAGGGCCTTGAGCTTGAACTTCACGCCGGGGACCCAGTTGTTCTTGTTGGCGTCGTCGACGGCTATCTGGGCGCCGTACTGGATGCCGAGGCCGGTGGTGGAGTTCTCACCGGACAGGGGTGCGTCGACGCCGATGGTCAGCGTGGTGCCGCCGCCGTCTGCGCTCTTGTCGCCGCTGTCGTCTCGGGACCCGCAGGCGGTGAGAGTCAGAGCTCCGGTCGTCAGAACGGAGGTAAGAATCACCAAGGAACGCTGTCGCACGATCAGTCCTTTCACAGGCAGGCCCGCCCTTGGTCGGGGGGTAGTGCCGCGCTGGTACCGAACTCCCGATGGAGCGGTGACTGGCCGTGACTCTAAGCCCGGTGTGGAGGCAGGGGCAGCGGCGTGGGGCGGCTTGTGACTTTCTTGTTATGACGTGGTGGATGCCCGGCTTCTCCGGTGGGTCCTCTCGGTGGGTTTGGCCGCTTTTCTCCGAAGTCCGCATTCTGAGAACCCGCACTTCCGGTTGGCCATGGCCGAGATCGTGCGGTCGGCGTGGCGCAGGTGGCGGGGGCGGGATCGGAGAGGTCCCTGGGGGTGGGCGCGGTCGAAGAGGGGGTCGCGGTGTTGTATTGCGCGCGTGTCACGGAGCGTTACGCCAAGATAGGGGTGGCCCGTGTCCAGGGGGAGTTCCGAACAATTGGAAACAGTTAATTCCACCGTAATGCCGCGGTGAACCGGAACCTGCCTGTTTCGGCGGGGGAGTTGAGAGGTCCGGTTGTGTGTCTACGCGCGCGGACGCCGCCGCTCGGGTGTTCCCTCGCGGCGGCGTCGAGCCGGAATGTGTGGTGCGGCCGGATCAGCGCGCGGCGCGGATCAGTTCCTCGTCGCCCGGGTTCACGTCGCGCAGCATGCAGGTGAGCCGGGCGGTGCATACCCTTTTGTCGTTTTCGTCCGTGATGACGATTTCGTAGGTGGCGGTCGAGCGTCCCCGGTGCACGGGCGTGGCCACGCCGGTGACGAGCCCGGAGCGTGCCCCGCGGTGGTGGGTGCAGTTCAGGTCGACGCCCACGGCGATCTTGGAGCTGCCACCGTGCAGCATGGAACCGACCGAGCCGAGCGTCTCGGCCAGCACCGCGGAGGCTCCGCCGTGCAGCAGTCCGTAGGGCTGGGTGTTGCCCTCCACCGGCATCGTCCCGACGACCCGGTCCGCCGACGCCTCGATGATCTCAACGCCCATCCGGGTCCCGAGGTGGCCCGCGGAGAACAGGGCCAGGAGGTCCACGCCGAGTGCGGCATATTCGTCGATGACCTCTTGCGGGAACTTCACATGCTGCTGCTCACCCATGGGGCCGGGCTCCGTTCGTCCTGGTCACTACGGCTACCTCTGTGACTGAGCAAACGCTCAGTCGGTGGCCGATTGTTCCAGACGCACCACGACGGACTTGCTGGCCGGGGTGTTGCTGGTGTCAGCGGTGGCGTCCAGCGGCACCAGCACGTTGGTCTCCGGGTAGTACGCGGCGGCGCAGCCCCGGGCCGTCGGATAGTGCACGACCCGGAAGCCCGGCGCCCGGCGCTCCACGCCGTCCTTCCACTCACTGACCAGGTCGACGTAGGAGCCGTCCGCCAGCTGCAGCGTCCGCGCGTCCTCGGGGTTGACCAGCACCACCCGGCGGCCGTTCTTGATGCCCCGGTAGCGGTCGTCGAGGCCGTAGATCGTGGTGTTGTACTGGTCGTGCGAGCGCAGCGTCTGGAGCAGCAGACGCCCCTCGGGCAGCTCCGGGTACTCCACGGGCGCGGCGGTGAAGTTGGCCTTGCCGGTGGCGGTGGGGAAGCGGCGCTCGTCACGCGGGGCGTGGGGGAGCGTGAAGCCTCCCGGGCGGGCCACGCGCGCGTTGAAGTCCTCGAAGCCGGGGATCACGCGCGCGATCCGGTCCCGGATCGTCGCGTAGTCCTTCTCGAACTCCTCCCAGGGCGTGGGGCTGTTCTCGCCCAGCACGCCGCGGGCCAGACGGCAGACGATGGCCGGCTCGGACAGCAGGTGCGTGCTCGCGGGCTCCAGCCGGCCCCGGGAGGCGTGCACCATGCCCATCGAGTCCTCGACCGTCACGAACTGCTCGCCGCTGCCCTGGAGGTCGAGTTCGGTACGGCCCAGAGTCGGCAGGATCAGGGCACGCGCGCCTGTGATCACGTGCGAGCGGTTCAGCTTCGTCGACACGTGCACGGTCAGCCGGGCCCGCCGCATCGCCGCCTCGGTGACCTCCGTGTCGGGGGAAGCCGAGACGAAGTTGCCGCCCATGGCGAAGAAGACCTTCGCCTCACCGTCGCGCAGGGCGCGGATGGCCCGTACGACGTCGTAGCCGTGCTCGCGCGGCGGGGCGAAGCCGAACTCCTTCTCCAAGGCGTCCAGGAACGCGGGGGCGGGGCGCTCGAAGATGCCCATCGTGCGGTCGCCCTGCACGTTCGAATGGCCGCGCACCGGGCAGACGCCCGCGCCCGGGCGGCCGATGTTGCCGCGCAGGAGGAGGAAGTTGACCACTTCCCTGATGGTGGGGACCGAGTGCTTGTGCTGCGTGAGGCCCATCGCCCAGCACACGATGGTGCGTTCGGAGGCGAGGATCATGCGCAGGGCGTCCTCGATCTCCTTCCGGGTCAGCCCGGTGGCCGCGAGCGTCTCGTCCCAGTCCGCGGCGCGGGCGGCCTCGGCGAACTCCTCGTAGCCGTGCGTGTGCTCCCCGACGAACGCCTCGTCGACCGCGCCCTCCGTGTCGAGGATCAGCTTGTTGAGGAGACGGAAGAGGGCCTGGTCGCCGCCGATGCGGATCTGCAGGAACAGGTCGGTGAGGGCGGAGCCGGTGGTGAGGCCCTTGGGGGTCTGCGGGTTCTTGAAACGCTCCAGGCCCGCCTCGGGCAGCGGGTTGACGCTGATGATCTTCGCGCCGCCCGCCTTGGCGTTCTCCAGGGCGGACAGCATGCGCGGGTGGTTCGTCCCCGGGTTCTGTCCCGCGACGATGATCAGGTCGGCCTTGTGCAGGTCCTCCAGCATGACGCTGCCCTTGCCGATGCCGATCGTCTCCGACAGCGCCGAACCGGACGACTCGTGGCACATGTTCGAGCAGTCGGGGAGGTTGTTCGTGCCGAGCTCGCGGGCGAACAGCTGGTACAGGAACGCGGCCTCGTTGCTGGTGCGCCCCGAGGTGTAGAAGACGGCCTCGTCCGGGGAGGCGAGGGCGGTGACCTCCTCGGCGATGATGCCGAAGGCGCGCTCCCAGGTGACCGGCTCGTAGTGCGTGCCCCCCTCGGGGAGGTACATGGGGTGGGTGAGGCGGCCCTGCTGGCCCAGCCAGTAGCCGCTGCGGCCGAAGAGGTCGGCGACCGGGTGCGCGGCGAAGAACTCGGGCGTGACCCGGCGCAGCGTGGCCTCCTCGGCGACCGCCTTCGCGCCGTTCTCGCAGAACTCCGCCTTGTGCCGGTGCTCCGGCTCCGGCCAGGCGCAGCCCGGGCAGTCGAAGCCCTCCTTCTGGTTCACGCTCAGCAGCGTCAGCGCGGTGCGCTTCACACCCATCTGCTGCTGGGCCATGCGCAGTGTGTGCCCGATCGCGGGGAGGCCCGCTGCCGCGTGCTTCGGCCCGGTGACCTGCGGCGCGTCCTGAACCGGATCACTCTTGGGCGGCTTCGTGGCCATCGCACGCTCCCCTTCCACTGCGCTGTGAGCTACCTCTCTGATCCTCGCACGCGGTGGTGACATCCCGTGCGGGCGGGCTCGGGGAGAAGCCCTCCCCGGAGCCCGCGCGGTCGGGGGCGGGGCCGAGTGTCAGTGGGGCGTGGCAGGATCGGGGGCGTGGCAGAGACAGCATCGAAGACGACCGACAAGACCTCCGGCGGCAGCCGCCCGCGACTGATGCTCATGGACGGGCACTCGCTGGCCTACCGCGCGTTCTTCGCGCTGCCCGCGGAGAACTTCACCACCGCGACGGGCCAGCCGACGAACGCGATCTACGGCTTCGCGTCGATGCTGGCCAACACGCTGCGCGACGAGGAGCCCACGCACTTCGCGGTCGCCTTCGACGTCTCCCGCAAGACCTGGCGGTCCCAGGAGTTCACGGAGTACAAGGCGAACCGCTCCAAGACCCCGGACGAGTTCAAGGGCCAGGTCGAGCTGATCGGCGAGCTCCTCGACGCGATGGGCGCCGCCCGCTTCGCGGTGGACGGCTTCGAGGCGGACGATGTCATCGCCACTCTCGCCACCCAGGCCGAGGCCGAGGGCTTCGAGGTGCTGATCGTCACCGGCGACCGTGACTCCTTCCAGCTGGTCAGCGAGCACACCACGGTGCTGTACCCGACCAAGGGCGTCTCCGAGCTGACCCGCTTCACCCCGGAAAAGGTATTCGAGAAGTACGGGTTGACGCCCGCGCAGTACCCCGACTTCGCGGCCCTGCGCGGCGACCCCTCGGACAACCTCCCCGGCATCCCCGGCGTCGGCGAGAAGACCGCCGCGAAGTGGATCAATCAGTTCGGCTCCTTCGCCGACCTCGTCGAGCGCGTCGAGGAGGTCAAGGGCAAGGCCGGCCAGAATCTCCGCGACCACCTCGAAGCGGTCAAGCTCAACCGCCGGCTCACCGAGCTGGAGCGCCAGGTGGAGCTCCCCAAGGGCGTCACCGACCTGGAGCGAGCCGCCTACGACCGCACGGCCGTCGCGGTGGTCCTGGACACCCTGGAGATCCGCAACCCCTCGCTGCGCGAGCGGCTCTTCGCCGTCGACCCCGGCGCCGAGGAGGCCGAGACCACCCCGGTCAGCACGGAGGGCGTGCAGCTGGACGGCACGGTGCTCGGCACCGGCGAGCTGACCGGCTGGCTCACCGAGCACGGCACGCAGCCCCTGGGGATCGCCACGGTCGACACCTGGGCGCTCGGCACCGGCTCGGTCGCCGAGGTCGCGCTCGCCGCGCCCGGCGGACCGGCCGCGTGGTTCGACCCCTCCCAGCTGGACGAGGCCGACGAGAAGGCCTTCGCCGCCTGGCTCGCCGACGCCGGCCGGACCAAGACCTTCCACAACGCCAAGGGCGCCATGCGGGTCTTCGCCGAGCACGGCTGGAGCGTCGAGGGCGTCTCCATGGACACCGCGCTCGCCGCCTACCTGGTCAAGCCGGGCCGCCGCTCCTTCGACCTGGACGCGCTGTCCCTTGAGTACCTGCACCGTGAGCTGACCCCCGCCGCCACCGCCGACGGCCAGCTCGCCTTCGGCGCGGACGAAGGCGCCGAGGCCGAGGCCCTGATGATCCAGGCCCGCGCCGTCCTCGACCTGGGCGAGGTCTTCGAGGGCCGCCTGGAGGAGGTCGGCGCCGCCGATCTCCTGCGCGACATGGAGCTGCCCACGTCAGCGCTGCTGGCCCGCATGGAGCGGCACGGCATCGCGGCCGACCGGGCCCATCTGGAGGCCATGGAGCAGATGTTCGCCGGCGCCGTCCAGCAGGCGGTGAAGGAGGCCCACGCGGCGGCCGGGCACGAGTTCAACCTGGGCTCTCCCAAGCAGCTCCAGGAAGTCCTCTTCGGAGAGCTGGCCCTGCCCAAGACCAAGCGCACGAAGACCGGCTACACCACGGACGCCGACGCCCTCGCCTGGCTCGCCGGCCAGACGGACAACGAGCTTCCGGTGATCATGCTCCGCCACCGCGAGCAGGCCAAGCTCCGCGTCACCGTCGAGGGCCTGATCAAGACCATCGCCGCGGACGGCCGGATCCACACCACCTTCAACCAGACGGTCGCCGCCACCGGCCGGCTGTCCTCGACGGACCCGAACCTGCAGAACATCCCGGTCCGCACCGACGAGGGCCGCGCCATCCGCCGCGGCTTCGTCGTCGGCGAGGGCTTCGAGTCCCTGATGACGGCCGACTACAGCCAGATCGAGCTGCGCGTGATGGCCCACCTCTCCGAGGACGAGGGCCTGATCGAGGCCTTCACCTCGGGCGAGGACCTGCACACCACGGCCGCCTCCCAGGTCTTCGCGGTCGAGGCGACAGCGGTGGACGCCGAGATGCGCCGCAAGATCAAGGCCATGTCGTACGGCCTGGCCTACGGACTGTCCGCCTTCGGCCTCTCCCAGCAGCTGAACATCGAGGCGGCGGAGGCCCGCGCCCTGATGGACGCGTACTTCGAGCGGTTCGGCGGCGTCCGGGACTATCTGCGCCGCGCGGTCGACGAGGCCCGGGCGACGGGCTACACGGCGACGCTCTTCGGGCGCCGCCGCTACCTCCCCGACCTCAACAGCGACAACCGCCAGCGTCGCGAGGCAGCGGAGCGGATGGCGCTCAACGCGCCCATCCAGGGCACGGCTGCCGACATCGTGAAGATCGCCATGCTCAAGGTGGGCGGCGCGCTGAAGGAGGCCGGGCTGGAGTCCCGGATGCTGCTCCAGGTGCACGACGAAATCGTGCTGGAGATCGCCCCGGGCGAGCGCGCGGCCGCCGAGGAACTCGTCCGCCGCGAGATGGCGAACGCCGTCCACCTCCGTGTCCCGCTGGGCGTCTCGGTGGGCGCGGGGGCGGACTGGGAGTCGGCGGCGCACTAGACGCTGCGCTGCTTGGGCCGGCCCGGGCTGGGCCGGCCCAGCCCAGCCCAGCCCGGGCCGGGCCGGGGGCGGGGTGGTGCCTCGGGCCGGGGTTCGTCGGGTGGCCGGAGTAAAGCCGCCACAGCTCCGTCCCCCTCCGCCGAGGTACCGGCCCTGGCCCGGTCCCATCCGGGCACCCGCCCCAGCCGGGCGCGGCCGCACTGGGCCCCCACCGAACCATCACTCGCGTGGCCCCCGTGAAGGCGCCCCCGCCCCCGACCGTCGTAAAGATGCGGGCATGGGTATACGCACGCTCCTCGGCCGCACGGCACCAGGCGTGGCACTTCCGCCGGTCCGGGTCTACGCGGCCGACGCAAGCACGCTCCGCGTCCCCGCGAACCTCGCCACGGCACTGCGCCGGACGACGGCGGATCTCCGTGACCGCCTGCCCTTCGGACGCAACCCCACCCTCTCCGCCGACCCCGGCGGCCTGCCCGCCACCGGCCCCACCAGGCCCTCGGGGACCGGCGACCTGCCCGGCAGTCCCGAGACACCCGGTGAAACCGGCAGAGCCACACCCCGCCGGGCCTGGGCCGACCGGGCGCGCGGCTATCTGACCCTCGTCCTCACCCTGCTCCCGCGGCCGCGCCCCGCGCACACCACCATCACGGTGTACATCGCGACCGGCGAGCCCCTCAGCGAGCGGCCGGACGGCTCGGCTCCGTATCGCCGGCACGGTCAGAACCGCCGGGGGCCGGAACCGGGCGCCGCGCCCTGACCACCACGGCGTACGACAACAGCGCCGGGACGAGCCCGGCCCCCGCGCCGAAGCACACCGTCGGAATGATCTCCCACGGCTTCGCGGCCGAACCCCAGTAGGCCCACCACCGTGCCGCCCGCTGCACCGCCCCCACCAGCGCGAAGCCGCCGATCACGGCACCGGCCGCCCAGCGGTCCCGTACCGCCAGCACCGGGACCCCCACCGGTTCGCTTGCGGGCATCCGCCGCAACGCGCGCACCACGAACACGGCGATCACCACAGCGGCCACCGCCGAACCGCCGTACTGCAGGTACCAGTACAGCGGCGAGCCCGCGACCTCACGGCCCAGCACGGGAAACAGCCGCATCCCCCACCGGTCGAGATGCGTGAACGCGTCCCACACGACGTGCGTCAGCGCGCCGAGTACGGCGGACACGTACCACCGCACCACCAGGGAGGGCGTCACACGCGCGCGTGGCGCCCCGCATCGCACCAGGGCCGCCACCCGCCCCTGCCGAGCCCGCGGCAGCAACGCCACCAGCGGCTCGCGCATCAAAAGCCACAGCCCCACCAGCGCCCAGGCGATGAGCACATCGACCGTGAACACCCCCCAGAACGCGTGCGTGACGTCACCGAACTCCATCGCCCCGGACAGCACACTCGCCGCGTAGTAGGTCATGTCGGGCGCGAAGGAACCCGCCACGAGGACGGATGGCACCAGCGGGCCCCGGCCAGTCCCGTCGGTGCGTACGGCGGGCAGTACGGCTGCCGCGTGGCTCAGTGTGAACGGCAACTCTGCTCCTGGTGACGGTCGTTGTCAGGTGACAGGACGGCCCAGTATGCGGGATGCCGGACACCGGCCGCCCGCCACGCCCGCCACATGACCAACCGGTGAAAACCGGGCACGAACGGGTGCCCGAGCAAAGCAAGTTGCCGTAGGGTCGCCAGGGTCACCGTGCCAGGGCGAGAGACATGACAGTCGGAGGGCAACCACTCGGGCCGGTCGATCGTCACAACAGAGCGAACGCAACAGAAGAGCGCTGACGCAACAGAAGTGCGCGACAGGCAGAGACGGGCGCTGGGGCGTCCATGGGAGGGGTTCACTCTATGGCGGCGCAATTCGGCAGGAGGCTGCGCAAGGGGGCGGCAACCACCGCCGTGGCCGCGGTAGCGGTCGCGGCACTGTCCGCCTCCCAGGCTCCGGGCGTGAACGACCACGGCAGACAGACCGCGGCGGACGCCACGCCCTCACCCGACGCGAGTGCCTCCGACGGCAGCGCCACCGGCAATTCGCCGTACTACACGGACCTGCCGCCGCTCAAGAGCCCGAACCCGTCCCCGAGCACCGGCACCGGCCCCGCGGCCCCCGGCACCAGCGAGGCGGGCATCCCCGCGACCGTCCTCGACGCCTACAAGAAGGCCGAGACCGCGCTGAACGAGGCCAAGCCGGGTTGCAACCTGCCCTGGCAACTCCTCGCCGCCATCGGCAAGGTGGAGTCGGGCCAGGCCCGCGGCGGCCGTGTCGCCGCCGACGGCAAGACCCTCTCGCCCATCCTCGGCCCGCAGCTCGACGGCAACGGCTTCGCTCTCATCAGGGACACCGACGACGGCGCCTACGACGGCAACAGCTCCTACGACCAGGCCGTCGGCCCCATGCAGTTCATCCCGTCCACCTGGGCGTGGGCGGGCCGCGACGGCAACGCCGACGGCAAGAAGGACCCCAACAACATCTACGACGCGGCACTCGCCGCCGGGCACTACCTGTGCCGCTTCGACTGGGACCTGTCCGACCAGGATGACCTCGACCGCGCGATCCTCAGTTACAACAACTCGCGGGAGTACCTGAACCTGGTCATGCGCTGGGTGGAGTACTACCGCAAGGGCACGCACGAGATCCCCGACGGCACCGGCACACTGCCCGACAACCGCAGCGACGACGGAGCCGGGGCGAGCCCTTCGCCCTCCACTCCGAGCACCCCGAGCACCCCGAACACACCGACCACGCCGGCTCCGGGCAGCTCGAAGCCCAGCCCCAAGCCCGACAAGCCCGGCGGCGGCACGACGACCCCGAAGCCGCCCACCGACCCCGGCGGCACCCCGACCCCGCCCCCCTCGACGCCTCCCACGAACACCGACACGGTGGACCACCTTGAGGACGCCGGCACCGCGAAGCTCACCGCCATGGCGGGCGACGCGTTCACCAAGCGGATCAGCACCCGCGCCGAGACGAAGGCCGGCAAGGCCGTCGGCAAGGTCAGGGTCCGCTTCACGATCATCGGCAGCACGGACACCACCTTCACCGGCGGCGAGAACGTGGCCACGGTCGCCACCAACAGCTCCGGCGTCGCCGTCGCTCCCGCCCTGCGGGCGGGGGAGAAGACGGGTGAGGTCACCGTCCGCGCCACCGTCGTGGGCCGCACGGTCGCCGGCCTCGACTACACGGCCACCGTCACCGAACGCGCCGCCGACGCCCTCGCCCGCACCGGTGACGCCGCGCTGACCTGCGCCCCGGGCGGCGAGTTCGCCACCCAGGTCGAGGTGAAGGCCACGTACAAGGGCGCCGTCGCCGACGGCGTCGCGGCCACCGCCACGCTGATCAAGTCGGCGGACGACCCGACCGCCACCGACAAGGGCCCCTACTTCAAGGACGCCGACGGCAAGGCCGTCCGCACCCTGAAGGCACTGAAGACGGACTCGAAGGGCCTGCTGAAGCTGCCGAAGCTGTACGCGGACGACACCACCGGCACGTTCCTGCTCCGCATCAGCACCGCGGGCGGAGCGACCCTCACCGTCGAACTGACCGTGGCGGCGGCCGAGACGTCCTCGCCGAGCCCGTCGGCGAGCCCCAGCGCGTAGTTCTCAAGTAGTACGGACGACGCCCCTCTTACAGGAGGGGCGTCGTTGTGTGTGCAACGTGTTCTCATCTCAGCCGCGCGTTGCTACGGTGCGGACAAACCTGACGGTGTATCAGTTCAACCGTGGGGAGGCCCCCGTATGCGCACCCTCGTCGCCGCCGCCACCGGTCTCGCCGTCGCGTTCGCCGTGGTCCTGACGCTGACCGCCCTCGGCACCCCCTCGGGCGGGACGTCCCCGAAGCCGCTGCTGACGACGGTTCCCGCACACCCCTGACCGCCCGCCCGGGACGGAGGCCGAGATGCGCCGCAAGGCCGCTCTGATCCTGCTCGCCCTCGCCGTGTTCTTCACGGCACTGTCCCCGCTGCTGCGCTGGTACGCCTTCCCGCGCCTCGCCAAGGTCCCCGCGAACCAGTACCAGGACATGGTCCTGGAGGCCCGCGACGCCACCCTCCTGGACTACGGCACCATGCGGGCGAAGAAAGTCCCCAAGGTCACCATCGTCCAGACCCTCAAGGGCAACGTCGAGGCCTCCGAGAGGATCGAGGAGTCGGCGGGCCGGGACGTCGTCGTCTGGGACGGCCTGTCCTACGTCGTCGGCCCCGACGGCGAGATGGTGTCGAAGATCCCCGAGCGCTACATCTTCGACGCCCACACCCAGGAGCCCGTCCACGCCACCGGCGAGTCGGTCGACGGCGACCCGGTGCGCCGCGAGGGCCTCGAGTTCAAATGGCCCTTCCTCACGGAGAAACGGGCCTACCAGTACTTCGACGCCCAGGCCCGCGTCACAGCCCCCATCCACTACCAGGACACCCGCACCTTCCGCGGCCTGGAGGTCTACTACTTCGAGCAGACCATCCCCTGGACCAAAGTGAAGATCCCCAAGACGCTGCCCGTGGAGGGCCTCACCCCCGAGTCGGTAGCCCAGACCGGCACGACCCGCTGGTACACCACGGTCCGCAAGTTCTGGGTCGAGCCCCTCACCGGCGCTCCCGTCTACGGCGAGGAGATCCACAAGGAGGAACTGCGCGGCGGCGCCCTCCTCGGCGACCGTGAGAAGGTCACCGCGTTCGCCGGCCACGTGAAGATGCGCGAGGACTACATCACGCACACGGTCGACCTGGTGAAGTCCCAGCGCCTCATCATCCTGCTGCTGACGTCCTACCTGCCGTGGGGCTTCCTCACCCTCGGCGTCCTCCTGCTGGCCCTCGCGCTGTACCTGGAGGCCCGCGGTCGCCGTCCCTCCGGCCCGGCCCCGACAGCGGCCGAGGAGCCGTCACAGGTCACCGCCTGAGCCGGGCGTTGGTGTACCGGGTCGGCTCCGCAACCGCCGGGTCCTCGGGCCACGGATGCTTGGGATACCGCCCGCGCAGCTCCGCCCGTACGCCCTTGTAGCCGTCCCGCCAGAACGAGGCGAGGTCGGCGGTGACGGCGGCCGGCCGCCCTGCCGGGGACAGCAGATGCACGAGCAGCGGCACCCCGGCGACCCGGGGCGACTCCTGCAGCCCGAACATCTCCTGCAACTTCACCGCGAGCACGGGCTGCTCGGGCCGGGAGTAGTCGATGCGGATCCTCGACCCGCTCGGTACGGCCATCCGCTCCGGGGCGAGCTCGTCGAGCCGCCCGGCCTCCCCGGAGGCCCAGGGCAGCAGCCGGGCGAGCGCCTGACCGGCATCGATCCGAGCCAGATCGGCCCGCCGCCGCGCCCGGCCCAGCTCCGGCTCCAGCCACTCCTCCACGCGCGCGTGGAGCGCGTCGTCGCGGACATCGGGCCAGGGCTCACCGAGGTGCAGCCGCAGAAAGGCGAGCCGCTGCCGCAGGACCTCGGCATCCGCCGACCACCGCAGCAGCCCGAGCCCTTCCCGCCGTAGCCCGTCCAGCAGCGCACCCCGTACGAGCCCGGGAACAACGTCCTTCAGCGACCGCACCGCCAACTCCACGGCCCCCAGCCGCTCCACCCGCCGCGCCACGACGTCCCCGTCGTCCCAGCGCACCTCGTCCCGCTCGTCCAGCAGCGCCCCTGCCGCGAGCCGGGCGATCCCCTCGTCGACCACGGCGCCTGACCGCACGCGCGCGTGCCCCTTGCCGACGGGCCGGTCCGCCACGGCGACGGCGACCCAGTCCGCCCCTCGCAGCGCACTGCCCTCGCTCATCTCGGCCCGGGTCCCGGACACCATGAGGCACGACCCACCGTCGGCCCTGGCGACGCGCTCGGGAAAGGCGAAAGCGGCGACGAGCCCGACCTGCCGGTCTTCGGTGGCATCCGTCCACCCCTCGGCCTCTGTCCCTGCCTTCGCCTTCAGCGGGGAGTTACGGGCTGGTGGGTGGGAGATCTCAGAACCGACGGCCCGCAGCCGCCGAACCTCGCGACGCCACCGCGTGGCATAGGCGTCACCCTCACGCCGAGCACGACGCAACGCACCCGTTAGATCATCGCCGTACTCCCGAGGCGCCTCCTCGCTCAACAAGGCGACCACCTCCGAGGCCCGCTCGACCCCCACGAACGGCACGGAGTCGAGCAGGGCCCGCCCCAGCCGCGGATGCAGTCCCAGCCGAGACAGCGCGACTCCCCGCTCGGTCGCCCGCCCGACGGAGTCGACGGCCCCGACAACGCCCAGCACGTCCCGAGCCGCCGCCATACCCCCGGAGGGCGGCGCATCCAGCAACGCCAGCCCCGACGCCTCAGGATCCCCCAGCACGCCACCTGCAATGCGAACGCCGTCAGGTCGGCCACCTTGATCTCCGGCGAAGGGAAAGGCGGCAGCCGCGCGTCCTCGGCCTCCGTCCAGCAGCGGTACACCGCCCCCGGCGCCTCACGCCCGGCCCGCCCCGCCCGCTGCCGCCCGGCCGCCTGTGACGCCCGTACCGTCGTCAGCGCGCTCAGCCCGCGCGCGTGGTCGACCCGCGGCTCGCGAGCCAGCCCCGAGTCCACGACGACCCGCACCCCCGGCACCGTCAACGACGACTCCGCCACGGACGTGGCCAGCACCACTCGCCGCCGGTCACCGGGGGCGAGCACCGCGTCCTGCACGGCGGCCGGCGCCCGCCCGTGGACCTGCAGCACATCGACGTCCCCGGGCCCCGCGAGGTCCCCGAGCTGCCCGGCCACCCGGGCGATCTCGCCCACGCCCGGCAGAAAACACAGCACGTCCCCGTCCCGCTCGGCCAGCGCCCGCCGCACCACCGACGCCACATGCGTCAGCAGCGCCGGATCGACACGCATCCCGTGCGGCGGCCGCAGGGGCCGCGCCGGCGGCGCCCACACCACCTCCACCGGATACGCCGCACCCCGGGCCTCCACCACGGGCGCCCCGCCCAGCAACTCCGCCCACCCCCGCGCGTCGGTCGTCGCCGAGGCGGCCACCAGCCGCAGCTCGGGCCGCAGGGTCTGCCGTACGTCCCACAGGAACGCCGCCGCCGTGTCGGCGTCCAGATGACGCTCGTGGCACTCGTCGAGCACCACCACGTCGACACCGGTCAGCTCCTGGTCCCGCTGCACCCGCTGCACCAGCACACCGGTCGTGACGACCTCCACGCGCGTGTGCCGCCCGACGACCCGTTCTCCGCGCACGGTGTAGCCGACGCTCCCGCCGGGCCTCTCACCCAGCAGCCACGCCATCCGCCGCGCCGCCGCCCGGGCCGCGATCCGCCGCGGCTCGGCCACGATCACTCGCCGCTCAGGGCCTCCCCCGAGAAGTCCTGCGAGGGCCAGTGGCACCAGGGTCGTCTTGCCGGTGCCGGGCGGCGCCACGAGGACGGCGGTGCCGTGCCCCTCCAGAGCGTCCTCCAGGGCGGGCAGGGCACCACGTACGGGCAGGGCGTCCAGGGCGTCGTAACGGATCACGCGCTCAGTCTCTCCCTCAGCCTCCGGCCGGGGGTGCCCCCATCTCGCTTCGCTCGCACACGAAGATGGCCGTCCCCGGGATCAGGTTCCCTCGCAGGGGCGACCAGCCGCCCCACTCGGAGGTGTTCCAGGCCGGCCACTCCGGCTCCACGAGGTCCACCAGGCGCAAGCCCGACGTCACGACGTCCCGGACCCGGTCGCCGAGCGTCCGGTGGTGCTCGACGTACACGGCGCGGCCCTCGTCGTCCTGCTCCACATAGGGCGTGCGGTCGAAGTACGACCCCGACAACGACAAACCCTCCGGCCCCGGCTCGTCCGGGAAGGCCCAGCGGATCGGATGCGTCACCGAGAAGACGAGGCGGCCCCCGGGCCGCAGCACCCGGCGCACCTCCCGCAGGACCAGGCGCGGGTCGGCCACGAAGGGCAGCGCCCCGTACGCCGAGCAGACCAGGTCGAACGAGCCGTCCGCGAAGGGCAGCGCACCGGCGTCGGCGCACACCAGGGGGAACGGTCCGCCGATACGCAGCGCGTGCTGCAACTGCCGGTGCGAGATGTCCAGGGCGACCGGCCGGGCACCCTGGCCGGCCAGCCAGCGCGAGCACTGCGCCGCGCCCGCGCCGATCTCCAGCACGTCCTTGCCCTTGAGCTCCTCCGGTGGGCCGAGCAGCTCGGCCTCCACCTCGTCGAGGCCCTCGGGCCCCCACACGAAACGGTCGTCCCCGAGGAACGTGCCGTGCTCGACCTGGTACTCGTCCGCGTTACGGTCCCACCAGCCACGATTGGCGCGGGAGCTCTCCGTGACCCCGGCGGCACGCCGGGTCGCCTCGGGTTCGGACGCTTCGAACTCTTGGATGATCGGCTCCCTCGTCATACTCTTCCGTCCAGCCTGTCCCGGTGGTGTCGTGAAGGGCGCCGCGAAGGGCGCCGCACGGCGCGCGTGGCCTCGGGAGACAGGACTTGTGCCGGTTATGGGGCGATCCGTCCCCGGTGGGCGGCTTCGCGCATTGACCCTGCCCGGCTGCCCCCGTATGCTACAAGTTGCGCTGCGAGCCTGCGTACCTCAGACGTAGCAGGTTGCGCTCGCATCTGTATGTATGTCCCCTCGGTTGTCGAGGCGCCACCAGTTGTTCATGTGGCGCTTCCTAGGCTGTCCGGCTTCTGCAGAGCGAAACGGGCTCCCGGCGTAGCAGTACCTACGACTTCAATGTCCGTACCGGAGCCCTTTCCCACATGACGAGCAGCACCGAGACCACCGCAACGACCCCGCAGGTTGCGGTCAACGACATCGGTAACGAGGAAGCCTTCCTCGCCGCGATCGACGAGACGATCAAGTACTTCAACGACGGCGACATCGTCGACGGCGTCATCGTGAAGGTCGACCGGGACGAGGTCCTGCTCGACATCGGTTACAAGACCGAAGGCGTTATCCCGAGCCGCGAGCTCTCGATCAAGCACGACGTCGACCCCAACGAGGTCGTCGCCGTCGGTGACGAGATCGAAGCCCTTGTTCTCCAGAAGGAGGACAAGGAAGGCCGCCTGATCCTCTCGAAGAAGCGCGCCCAGTACGAGCGTGCCTGGGGCACCATCGAGAAGATCAAGGAAGAGGACGGGATCGTCACCGGTACCGTCATCGAGGTCGTCAAGGGTGGTCTCATCCTCGACATCGGCCTCCGTGGCTTCCTCCCGGCCTCCCTGGTCGAGATGCGCCGCGTTCGCGACCTCCAGCCCTACGTGGGCAAGGAGCTCGAGGCCAAGATCATCGAGCTGGACAAGAACCGCAACAACGTGGTCCTGTCCCGCCGTGCCTGGCTGGAGCAGACCCAGTCCGAGGTCCGCCAGACGTTCCTCACGACCCTCCAGAAGGGTCAGGTCCGTTCCGGCGTCGTCTCCTCGATCGTCAACTTCGGTGCCTTCGTGGACCTGGGTGGCGTCGACGGTCTGGTTCACGTCTCCGAGCTCTCCTGGAAGCACATCGACCACCCGTCCGAGGTTGTCGAGGTCGGCCAGGAAGTCACCGTCGAGGTTCTCGACGTCGACATGGACCGCGAGCGTGTCTCCCTGTCGCTGAAGGCGACGCAGGAAGACCCGTGGCAGCAGTTCGCCCGCACCCACCAGATCGGCCAGGTCGTACCCGGCAAGGTCACGAAGCTGGTTCCGTTCGGTGCGTTCGTCCGTGTGGACGAGGGCATCGAGGGTCTGGTCCACATCTCCGAGCTGGCCGAGCGCCACGTGGAGATCCCGGAGCAGGTCGTCCAGGTCAACGACGAGATCTTCGTCAAGGTCATCGACATCGACCTCGAGCGTCGCCGCATCAGCCTCTCGCTGAAGCAGGCCAACGAGGCCTTCGGTGCCGACCCGGCCACGGTCGAGTTCGACCCGACCCTGTACGGCATGGCCGCGTCCTACGACGACCAGGGCAACTACATCTACCCCGAGGGCTTCGACCCCGAGACCAACGACTGGCTCGAGGGCTACGAGACCCAGCGCGAGGCGTGGGAGGGCCAGTACGCCGAGGCGCAGACGCGCTTCGAGCAGCACCAGGCCCAGGTCATCAAGTCCCGCGAGGCCGACGCCGCTGCCGCGGCCGAGGGCGGCGACACGGCGGGTGCGGCTCCGGCCGCGTCCGGTGGTGGTGGCGGCGGTTCGTACTCCTCCGAGGGCCCGGACAACTCCGGTGCGCTGGCTTCGGACGAGGCGCTTGCCGCGCTGCGCGAGAAGCTGGCCGGTGGGCAGAGCTGAACGCCCACTGAGCTGTAGCTCCTGACTGAGGGGCCGTACCTTTCGAGGTGCGGCCCCTTGGCGTTGCCCCTGCAGAGGGCTCTGCATCCTGACAAGATCAATAGTCACCTCCTCGGGAATGCCTGCCCCCGTAAGGGTGTTGTGCCGTATGAACACGAGGAGGAGCGGTCACTGTGCTTGATCCGCAGGGTTTGTACGCATGGGAGCCGAAGGGGCTTGCTGCCGTCGACATGGCGCTCGCCCAGGAGTCGGCCGGTCTTGTCATGCTCTACCACTTCGACGGATACATCGACGCGGGGGAGGCGGGCGACCAGATCGTCGACCGGCTGCTCGACTCGCTGCCCCATCAGGTCGTCGCCCGCTTCGACCACGACCGGCTCGTGGACTACCGGGCCCGCCGCCCGCTGCTGACGTTCAAGCGCGATCGCTGGAGCGACTACGAGGACCCCGCCATCGAGGTGCGGCTCGTGCAGGACGCCACCGGAGCGCCCTTCCTGCTGCTGTCCGGCCCCGAGCCGGATGTGGAGTGGGAGCGCTTCGCCGCAGCCGTGAAGCAGATCGTGGAGCGGCTCGGCGTCCGCCTGTCCGTGAACTTCCACGGCATCCCCATGGGCGTCCCGCACACCCGTCCCGTCGGCCTCACCCCGCACGGCAACCGCACCGACCTGGTCCCGGGCCACCGCAGCCCGTTCGAGGAGGCGCAGGTGCCCGGCAGCGCCGAGTCCCTCATCGAGTACCGCCTGCTTCAGGCCGGGCACGACGTCCTCGGTGTCGCCGCACATGTCCCGCACTACATCGCCCGCTCCCCTTATCCGGACGCGGCCCTGACGGTCCTGGAGGCCATCACGGCGGCGACCGGACTGGTGCTGCCCGGTATCGCCCACGCCCTGCGCTCCGACGCTCACCGCACCCAGACGGAGATCGACCGGCAGATCCGCGAGGGCGACGACGACCTCACCGCCCTCATCGAGGGCCTAGAGCACCAGTACGACGCCGTCGCGGGTGCCGAGACCCGCGGCAACATGCTCGCCGAGCCGGTGGACATCCCGTCGGCCGACGAGATCGGCAAGGAGTTCGAACGCTTCCTGGCGGAACGAGAGGGCGACAGCTGACACGCCCCGCAAGGGGCGCGGGGAACCGCGCGACCAGCCCTCGACGGCCCGCGCTGTCCACACCGCGTTCGACACGGCCCCAACCGTTCCCCGAGCGGAGCGTCTAGGCTTCCAGGCATGTTGAAGGTGGGCCTGACCGGCGGCATCGGTGCCGGCAAGAGTGAGGTGTCACGGCTGCTCGTCGAGAGCGGGGCCGTGCTGATCGACGCGGACCGCATCGCGCGGGAGGTCGTCGCGCCGGGGACCCCGGGTCTCGCCGCGGTCGTGGAGGCCTTCGGCGAGCAGGTGCTCGCCCCCGACGGCAGCCTCGACCGTCCCAAGCTCGGCTCCATCGTCTTCGCCGACGCGGCGAAACTCGCCACCCTCAACTCGATCGTGCACCCGCTGGTGGGCGCCCGCTCCCGCGAGCTGGAGGAGGCCGCCGCCGAGGACGCGGTCGTCGTCCACGATGTCCCGCTGCTCACGGAGAACGGCCTCGCACCGCTGTACGACCTCGTCATCGTCGTCGACGCGGCCCCCGAGACCCAACTCGACCGGCTCGTACGGCTGCGCGGCATGACCGAAGAGGACGCGCACGCGCGGATGGCCGCCCAGGCGACGCGCGAGCAGCGCCGGGAGATCGCGGACGTCGTCGTCGACAACGACGTCCCGCTGGAGGAACTGGAGCGCCGCGTGAAGGACGTGTGGACCGAGCTGACGCGCAGGTCCCACGCGTCCCGGCCGGCCTCTCAATGACGACCGGCCCCTCAATGACGACCGGCCCCTGAGTGACTTCCGGCCCCCGAGTGACGACCGGCCCCTCAGGAATAGCGGCACCCCGAGGGGGCGTTGAACCCTTCCAGTGAGGGAAGGACTGTGCCGTGCCCGAGACCAGCGGTTCCACCGGACGTACCCCGGAGACGCACGTCATCGACTTCCGTGCCGCCGAGCAATTGCTCGCCGCGCGGGATCCCCGGGGCGCGGTGAAGCTGCTCGACGGAGTCATCGCCGCGCACCCGGAGAACACCGCCGCGCGACTGCTGCGCGCACGTGCCTTCTTCGCGGCGGCGCAGCTGCGGCCGGCCGAGCTCGAGTTCTCGATCGTCCTGGAGCGGGAGCCGGACAACGCGTTCGCGCACTTCGCGCTCGCCCGCACCTATGAGCGGCAGAACCGCCCTGACCAGGCGAAACGCCATTTCCGTCTGGCGGCCGCGCTGGACCCGAACCCGCAGTTCCAGAAAGCCGCCCGCTTCGACTCGTGAGCGGCCGTCCCCGCGTGCCTCGTCTGCCTCGTCTGCCTCGTCTGCCTCAGGGATGGTCCTCGGGCGGCCGGTAGGGCGGGATGTCAGGGCCCGGCTGCCAGTGCGGGCCCTGGCGGATGTGCCTGAGGACCACGGCCAGGTCGATCGTGACCACCAGCAGCAGCACACCGCAGGCGATGGCCCAGCCGGGCCGCCCGGCGAGCATGAACGCGACCGTCCCGAAGAGCGCCCAGACCAGCCCCCACACACCCAGCCAGAAGCGCGCCCGCAGGGCACTGCGCGCGGTCGTCGGTTCACTGCCTGTACGCATCGCGATCTCCACTCCCTGCTTGCAACGTACTCTCCGCCGCGGATGCGGACCACCAGGGGGAGCCGCGGGCATCGTTCACCCGGTCGGGTGAAGGCGGCCGGGAGAGGAACTGGCGTGCGGGTGTGGCCCGTTGGACCGGCATGGAGATGAAAATGCGTGAGGGGTACGAGGGGACGGGACCCGGGGCCATCACCCCGGACGGCTGTGCGGTGGAGCTCTACTCACGACTGCCCGTCGGGGACGAACCGGACATCATCGCCGCGGCGGTGCCCAAGGGCGCGCACATCCTGGAGCTGGGCAGCGGGGTCGGTCGCATGACCCATGCCCTGCTGGAGCGTGGTTTCACGGTCACAGCGGTGGACGAGTCCGCCGAGATGCTGGAGCGCGTGCGCGGGCCGCGGACGATATGCGGCCCCATCGAGGATCTGGACCTGGGTGAGACCTTCGACGTGGTGCTGCTCGCGTCGTTCCTCGTACACGCGGGGGACGTGGAGGTGGGGCGGGGCCTGCTGCGCACCTGTGTGCGCCATGTCGCGGAGGGCGGCAGCGTGCTGATCCAGAGGGAGGGGGCGGACTACCACACGAACCTGCCGCGCGAGCGCGTGGACCCCAGCGGATTCACCGTGCGGATCGTGTCGGCGGAGCCGGTCGGCGACGGGGTCAACTCGGTGCGTGCGGAGTACGAGTTCCCGGACGCGGTCTGGACGCAGACGTTCCGCGCGCGACCGCTGACCGAGGAGCAGTTCGAGGAGGCGCTGGAGGAGGCAGGGCTGAAGGTGGACCGGTATCTGACGGACGATGGGACATGGGTGAGGACGGTGCGGGCGGCCTAGGCGACCCAGGTGCGTGAGAGAGCGTGCGGGGTGGCGGAGCCCGGGCGTCTGATCGGCTACGACTCGGTCTCGACGTCCCTGGCGCTGTGCGGGGACGCCGAACTGCGCGAGCTGGTGGACGCAGCCGTGCCGCTTGGCACCGGCATCGGAGGGAAGTCGGCCCGGCTGGACGTGTCCGGTACGCCGGTCTTCGTGAAGCGGGTGCCCCTGACGGACCTGGAGCGGCAGACGCAACACCTCCGGTCCACGGCCAACGTGTTCGGGCTGCCGATGGTCTGCCAGTACGGCGTCGGCGGGCCCGCGTTCGGGGCGTGGCGGGAGGTCGCCGTCCACACCATGACCACGAACTGGGTGCTCTCCGGGCAGTTCCAGGGCTTTCCGCTGATGTACCACTGGCGGGTGTTGCCGGACGAGGTACCCAATCTGGCGGAGGAGCTCGATGATGTGGAAAAGGTCGTGGCCTACTGGGGAGGGAGTGCCGGCGTACGACGGCGAGTCGAGGCCCTGCGGCAGTCTTCGGCGAGCGTCGCACTGTTCTTGGAATACATCCCCCAGACCCTGCACGCGTGGCTCACCGCACAGGTGCGGGCCGGTGACGAGACTCTCGACCGGGCGTGCGCACTGGTGGAGAGAGAGCTGGCGGTCGGCACGTCCTTCATGAACAGCCGCGGCCTGCTCCACTTCGACGCCCACTTCGAGAACATCCTCACCGACGGCCGCCGCCTGTACTTCGCCGATTACGGCCTCGCCCTGTCCAACCGCTTCGACCTCTCTCGTGCCGAGGTCGACTTCTTCGACCGGCACAGCACCTACGACCGTTGCTACACGGCCAGTTGGCTCGTGAACTGGCTGATCACCGCCTTGTACAGCGGCGACTGGGAGAAACGCGGGGCACTGATACAGGCATGGGCCGGAGGGCGGCAGCCCACCGGAGCGCCACCCGGGACGGCGGAGATCCTCAGCCGCCACGCCCCGGTCGCCGCAGTGATGACGGACTTCTACCGTCGAGTCCAGGGGGTGAGCAGGACGACGCCCTACCCGGGGGAGAGGCTCCGGCGGCTCTGCCTGTGACGGGCGAGGCCGAGCGGGCTGGGAGGTGAGGCCGGGCTGGAAGGGCAGAAAATCCGCTGGACGGCGATGAGTTCGAGGGTGGGCGCCGGTCTACCTCTTCGACACGACCACGGACCGCTTCCCACAGGAGACCTTCATGTCCGAGACCACCGCTCCCGTCACTGCCGTCTCCGCTCCTGCCGGCGCCGGCGTCGCCGAGTCAACGACCACTCGCGGGCGCGCCGCCCGGATCGCCCTGCGCGGTCTGCAGGTGCTCCTCGCTCTCTTCTACGCGATCCCGAGCGCCCTGCCCAAGCTGATCGCGCACCCGTCTGCCGCCGAGTCCTTCGAGAAGCTCGGCTGGGGCAGCGCGGGGATGTACATCATCGGGGTGCTCGAACTGGCCGGAGCGGTGGCCCTGTTGATCCCGGTGCTCCAGTCGGTGGCGGCGATGGCGCTGAGCGCGTTGATGGTGGGTGCGTTCGTCGTGCAGATAGCCGTGTTCGACGGGCAGTACGCGGCGACTCCGCTCATCCTGATCGTGCCGCTCGCCCTCATAGCCTGGGCGCGGCGGGCGCACAACGCGGATCTGATGCGGCTGCTGCGGCGCCGGGCGTGACCGGGTGACACCATGTCGCGTGCGATGCCGGCGGCGTCCGGGCGGGCCGAAGGGCTCGCCCCGGGCGCTGCTCGCTGTGTCCGGCGGGAGTGTGCCCATCAGGGCTTGCCCGGGGCGGAATCGGTCTGCCGGGGCAGGGTCCGAGTCCTTCAGGTCCCTGTCCGTCGCGACGGTCTTCTCACGGCGTGGGTTTGCCGATGTCCTTGGCGATGTCGCTGCCGAGACCGTCGTCGTCGCCGGGGGTCGGCAGTCCGCGCAGGCGTTCCATTTCGCGGCGGTCCCGCTTGGTGGGGCGGCCCGCGCCGCGGTCGCGGATGCCGGCCGGGGCGACGGCCTCGCGGGGCGGGGGCGGCGGGGAGTCGTCGATGTAGCAGTGGGCGGCAACGGGGGCGCCGACCCGCTTGCGGATCAGTCGCGTGACGACGACGACTCGCTCCCGGCCGTCGTGCCGCAGGCGTACCTCGTCACCAACGCGTACGGCGTGTGCGGGTTTCACGCGGTCGCCGTTGACGCGGACGTGCCCGCCGCGACAGGCGGTGGCTCCCATGGAACGGGTCTTGACGAGACGTACGGACCAGATCCAGCTGTCGACGCGGACGGTCTCGCCGCTCTGCGGCCCCGCCGCGTCGGCGGCGGCGATCGCCTCGGCGACCTTGGGGTCGAGGGCCTTCGCGTCGAGGGCCTTCGCCTCTCCGTCGCCGGAGTTGTTCGCCGTGCCTTGTGAAGCCATGTCCCCGACCTTAGTCCTCCAGGTGGTCCGATCAGGCGGGAAATCGCCTCCGCTCCGCATCTGCAAAACAAGTTTTGCAAAATGTCTTTTGCTTAATGGTCGCGGCGGCTTACGCTCCCCGGCATGGAGAGCGACGAGCACAAGCGCGTACTCGACCCCGAGCACGACACCGCGGCCCTGAAGGCCCTCACCCACCCCCTGCGTATTCGGCTGCTCGGGCTGCTGCGGCAGGACGGGCCCGCCACCGCCAGTGAGCTCGCCGTGCGGACGGGGGAGTCGTCGGCGTCGGCCAGTTACCACCTGCGGGTGCTGGCGAAGTACGCCTTCATCGCAGAGGCGGAGCATCGTGACGGGCGGGAACGGCGCTGGCGGGCGCTGCACACCCTGACGTCCTGGAGCAACGAGGCGATGGAGTCCTCCGCGGCAGGCCGGGCTTTCGTCAGTCTGGCGCGGCGGCGGCAGCTGGAGCACCTGGAGTCGTCCCTCGCCCGGTATGAGGCGGACATGGCTGACGGGCGGCTCGGCCAGGAGTGGGTGGAGGCGTCCGGGATCAGCGACCTCATGCCCCGTCTGACGCCCGGGTCGCTCAACGAGCTCTGGGAAACGATCGCCGGGAAGCTGGAGGAGCTGACCGCCCGGGACTCCGACGACCCACGCGCCGAACATGTCGTGTTCCTCACCGCCGGCCTGCCGCTCGCGCCGCGGAACCGCGAGGACGGTGCTCGCGAGGGCGCCGGCAGTGAGGGTGTCGACCGCGAGGACGGCGATCGTGAGGACGGCGATCGCGACGGCGCCGGCAGCAAGGGCATCTCATGACGCACCGCACGGACATGCGGCGCCGCGCGGACGGGGAGCCCGGTATGCGGACCGTCCGCCGCCGTTATGTCATCATCTGCGCTCTTTTATCGCTGCCGCCTGGTCTCGGCCTCGCCTCGATGGTCCTGCTGCTCGGCGAGCGCGGGATGTCCCTGGCCGCGATCGCGGGACTCTTCGCCACCCACTCACTGACCGTGGCCGCGCTGGAGCTCCCCACCGGCGGCCTCTCCGACGTTCTCGGGCGGCGGCCGGTCCTGGCCACGGCCGGTGCGCTCAACATGGTCGCCTGTTGTCTGGTCGGCCTCGGCACCACCGTCTGGTTGCTCGCCGCCGGCATGGTCCTCATGGGGATGTCCCGCGCGCTGGCCAGCGGTAGCGCCGAGGCCTGGTACGTCGACACCGTCCAGGCGAGTGCGGGACCCGACGCCGAGCTGCGGACCGGACTGGCCCGGGGTGGCACCGCGACCTCCGCCGCCCTCGCGGCCGGCCTCCTGCTCGGCGGGGCTCTGCCCTGGCTGCTCGGCACGGGCACGGGCACGGGTACCGGCCCCGGTGCCGGGCTGAGCGAGGCGACGTCCGGGGTGGTGCTGCCCCTGTCCGTTCCCTTGCTGCTGGGAGCCGCCCTCAGGGTCGTGCTCGTCGCCTACGTGCTGGCCGTCCTGCGGGAGCCGCCGCGCCCCCGGGCCACCCTGCGTTCCGTGCTGCGCGGCGTCCCGGTCACCGTCCTGGACGGGTTGCGGCTGGGCGGACGGGACGCGCTGGTCCGCCGGCTGATGCTCAGCGCGGCCGCGGCCGGAGGCGCCCTGGGCGTCGTCGAGTTGCTCATGCCCGGCCGTACCGTCGAGCTGACCGGGGCGAGCGACTCCGGGGCGCTGGCCTATGCGGCCCTCGCCTGCGCGGGCTTCGTCTGCTGCGGTGTCGGCAGCCATCTCGCCCCGCTCGCCGCCCGGGTCGCGGGCGGCGGGGAGCGGGCGGTGCTGATCTGTCTCGGAACAGCGGTGACCGGCCTGCTGCTGCTCGCGGTCACCGCATCCTCCACCCAGCTGCTCGCCGCCACCGTGGGGGTCACCGGCTTCTGCGTCTTCTACGTCGGCATCGGCGCCGTGACCCCGAACGAGAACGCCCTGCTGCACCGCCGCGTCTCCAGCGCCGGGCGCGCCACCGCCCTGTCCGTGCAGTCCCTCGCCCTGCAACTGGTCGGTGCGCTCACCGGCCTGGTGGTCGGGGTGATGCGGCCGGGCCCGCTGCCCTGGCTGCTGACGAGTGCCGTGCTGCTGTCCGGGGCGTTGCTGTGGCTCCGCCGTGGAGAGGGGCGGACCGCGCAGGTCACCACCTCCCGCCCCGCCCCTACCGTGGAGTGATGGACACCAGCGGCCTTCCTCTCCTCGACCGGCGTATCGCGGACTGCCGGGCCTGTCCGCGGCTGGTCTCCTGGCGTGAGGAGGTGGCCCGTGCCAAGCGGGCCGCCTACGCGGACTGGACGTACTGGGGCCGGCCGGTGCCGGGGTTCGGGCCGGAGGACGCCCGGCTGCTGATCGTGGGGCTCGCCCCCGCCGCCCACGGTGGCAACCGCACCGGCCGGATGTTCACCGGCGACCGCTCCGGGGACGTCCTGTACGAGGCGCTGTACGACGTGGGTCTCGCCTCCCAGCCCACCGCCGAGCACGCCCACGACGGCCTGGAGCTGTACGGCGTACGTGTCACCTCGCCCGTGCACTGCGCCCCGCCGGCCAACAAGCCCACCCCCGAGGAGCGGGACACGTGCCGCCCCTGGCTCGTGCGGGAACTGGGACTGCTGCGTCCGACGCTGCGGGCCGTCGTCGTGCTCGGCGCCTTCGGCTGGCAGGCCGCGCTGCCGGCGTTCGCCGAGGCTGGCTGGTCAGTGCCCCGGCCGCGCCCCGCCTTCGCCCATGGGGCCCGTTACGACCTCGACGGTCTGGAGCTCTTCGGCTGCTTCCACGTCAGCCAGCGCAACACCTTCACCGGCAGGCTCACACCCGCGATGCTGCGCGACGTACTGCGGACGGCCGCGCGGGCGGCGGAGCTGCCGACGGCCGGCTAGGCCGACTCCAGGGAGCGTCCTCCCCGCTCTAGGGAGCGTCCTCCCCGAACAGGTGCCGCACCGTCGATCGGTAATTGGTCCGTACGTGCGTGAGCGCGTGCGCGCGGGCCCGGTCCGGGTCGCCCGAGGCGATCGCCTCGTACAGCTCGCGGTGCTCGACGAGGAGCTGAGGCCACTCCTCGTTGCGCCGGGTCATCCAGCGCAGCCGGCCGGCGACCGGTTCCAGGGCCTCGGTCAGCAGGCTGTTGCCCGCCATCGCCATGATGCGGTCGTGCAGCCGGCTGTTGACGTCGGTGATCACCTCGGCGTCCCCGGCCTCGGTCGCGGTGGCCGCGCGGTCGATGAGTTCCTTGACCTCGGCAAGGTCCTCCGGCGTCGCCCGGGAAGCGGCGAGTCCGGCGGCGTAGACCTCCAGGGCTTCTCGCAGTTCGAACAGTTCCTTGACGTCGGTAGGGGTGAGGCGGCGTACTACCGTGCGACGGGGTGTCTCGAAATGGACGAAGCCCTCGGCGACCAGGGCCCGGATCGCCTCACGTACCGGAACGCGTGAGACACCGAAACGCTCCGCGAGCTCGCGTTCCACCAGGCGGTCGCCGGGACGGAGGCTGCCCGCGATGATCTCCTGGCGCAGATCGGCCGTGACGCGTTCGCGTACCGCTCCGAGGGGTTCGATCTTCGTCATGCAGCCCATCTTCGTCGACGCGAGGTCTCTTTTACGCGGCGTTAACAAGAGCGACATCGGTCAGAACGGTTGACGGGGAGACCATGGCGCAGTTTGGTATACCAAACACATCGCAGGGCGCCCCCCACCGCAGTCCTGCGGAGCAGTCCTCCGTCGTCCCCTTGCTCATGGAGGCCCCCGTGTCACTCGCCGACCGTGCCGCAGAGACCGGCACCCCAGCGTTCGTCCCCGATCCACGGCTCACCAACGAAGACCTGGCGCCCGCCAAGAAGCGCAACTGGAAGGTCTTCGACCTCTTCGCCATGTGGATGTCCGACGTCCACAACCTCGGCAACTACACCTTCGCCGCCGGACTGCTCTTCCTCGGCATGAACGTCTGGCAGATCTTCACGTCCCTGCTCGTCGGCTTCGTGATCATCTATATCGGCATGAACTGGATGGGGAAGATCGGACAACGTCACGGCGTCCCCTTCCCGGTGGTCAGCCGGATCGCCTTCGGTGTCTGGGGCGCCAACATCCCGGCGCTGATCAGGGCCGTGATCGCCATCATGTGGTACGGCATCCAGACCTACCTGGCCTCCGTAGCCGTCAACGTGATGCTGCTCGCGGCCTGGCCGAGCCTGGAGTCGTGGACGCACAACTCCTTCCTGGGCCTCGACGCACTCGGCTGGGTCTCCTTCATCGCCCTGTGGCTGGTGCAGGCGGCGATCATCAGCCGGGGCATGGAATCGGTCCGGAAGTTCCAGGACTTCTGCGGTCCGGCGATCTGGCTCGTGATGATCGCGCTGGCCGGGTGGATCCTCTACAAGGCCGGCTGGACGATCTCCCTCACCTCCACCCCGCACCCGGTCTCCGTCGGCGAGCAGTGGCGTCAGTGGTTCGGCGCGATCGGCCTGGTCCTCGCCACCTACGGCACGCTGATGCTCAACTTCTGCGACTTCTCCCGCTTCGCCCCCGACTACAAGTCGGTCAAGCGCGGAAACTTCTGGGGACTGCCCATCAACTCCACGGCCTTCGTGATCGTGTCGGTCATCGTCACCGCCGGCGCCTTCGAGGTCTTCGGGAAGGAGATCACCGACCCGGCCTACCTGGTCGCCGAGATCGGCAACACCTGGGTGCTGGTGGTGGGCGCGCTGACCTTCGCCATCGCCACCATGGGCGTCAACATCGTCGCCAACTTCGTCTCACCGGCGTACGACCTGGCCAATGTCTGGCCGCAGAAGATCACCTTCAAGATCGGCGGCATGATCAGCACGGTCGCCGCGCTGCTCGTCACCCCCTGGAACCTCTTCTCCAACCCGACCGTCGTCAACTACTTCCTCGGCGGCCTCGGTGCGTTCCTCGGCCCGCTGTTCGGCGTGATCATGGTCGACTACTACTGGGTCAAGCGCGGCCGTGTGAACGTGGAGGAACTGTTCGACGCGACCCCCGGCTCCCGCTTCCACTACCGCAAGGGCTTCAACCCCAAGGCGCTGTGGGCGTTCCTGCCCGCGGCCGGTGTCGCCGCCGTCCTCGCGCTGGTGAAGACCTTCAGCGATGTGGCGCCGTACTCCTGGTTCATCGGCACGGCCCTCGCGGCCGGGCTGTACACCGTCCTGTGCCGTAGCGAACGCGCTGCCGGACACACCGCCGAGCGCCCTGCCATGGAGGTCTGAGAGACGTGCGGATCGTCGTCACCAACTGCAACACCACGCAGGAGATGACCGAGGAGATCGTACGAGGTGCCCGGGCCGCCGCAGGCCCGGGCACCACCGTGACCGGGCTGACCCCCGCCTGGGGGCCCGAGTCCGCGGAGGGCTGGCTCGACAGCTACCTGTCCGCCGCGGCCGTCCTGGACACACTGCGGACCTACGACGGGCCGCCGTACGACGCCGTGGTCATGGCCGGATTCGGGGAGCACGGGCGGGAGGGCGTGCGGGAGCTGGTGGACGTACCCGTCGTCGACATCACCGAGGCCGCCGCACATCTCGCCTGCCTGCTGGGCCGCCGCTACGGGGTCGTCACCACGCTGGAGCGGTCGCGCGGCCAGATCGAGGACAGCCTGGAGACCGCGGGCGTGGCGCGGAACTGCGCCGCGATCGTCGGCACGGGCCTGAATGTGCTCGACCTCGGCGACGAGGAGCGCACGGAGACGGCGTTCCTCGCCGCCGCCGAGCGGGCCTGTGCGGCCGGGGCGGAGGTGCTGGTGCTCGGCTGCGCCGGGATGACCGGGTTGCAGCGGGCGGTCGGGGAGAAGCTGGGCCTGCCGGTCGTCGACGGGGTCGCCGCTGCGGTCAAACTGGCGGAGTCGCTGGTGGCGCTGGGGCTGGCGACGAGCCGCACGGGCAGCTACGCGGAGGCGCTGCCGAAGCGGAGGGTGTGGGGGAGGCCCGAACGGCGGTAGCTCATGACGGGCCGTCGAGGGTGACGTCGTCGCCATGGGCCCCGTAGAACGCCGCCTGGCGGGCCATGACCTCCCTCATCGACGTGCCGCGCGGGATGCCGTACACCGTGCCGGGGAAGTCCAGCGCCTCCTGGACCTGCCACAGTTCGTCGTGCTCCCCGGGGGCGAAGAGCCGGGCCCGGGGAGCCCCCGCCGCGATCCAGCCGATGGGCAGGACCGTGCCGGGCGGCAGTACGGAGTTGACGTGCAGCACGCTGTGGATCCGCAGCTCCGAGCCGGTGCTCGCGACGGCCCCCGGGAAGACGCAGGCGCCGGTCGCCACGAAGACCTCGTCCTCGAGGGTCGCCCCGTTGACATGGGCGTGCGGGCCGACGAGCACGGCGTCACCGATCACGGCGGGGTGCCCGGCCCGCCCCCGCACCAGCGCGTTCTCCATCACCACGACGTCAGAGCCCACCCGCACCTCCCCGTCCTCGGCGGTGAGCACCGCCCCGTGCAGCACACGGCTGCGCTCCCCGAGGAGCACGGCCCCGCACAGGACGGCCGTAGGAGCGACATACGCGGACTCGGGGACGACAGGACGCCGCCCGCGGTGCTCGATCAGCATGGAGTCTCCTCAGGTCGGCGCCCCGTCGGGCACGACGGCTGTCGCCGTAATCTCCACCAGCTGCCCCGTGTACCCGAGGCACGCCACGCCGATCAGCGTCGACGAGTGCGGACCGGCACTGAGCCCGGAGGCCTCGACGACCTCCCACACGGCGGACAGCACGGCCGTCTCACCGCTCACGACGTACACGTCCGTCGCCACGACGTGCGGCAAGTCGCTGCCGACGGCCTGCAATTGCTCCCGCAGGTTGGCGATCACCTGCTCGGCCTGCCGTACGGGGTCTCCGGGACCGACGAGTTCGCCGCCGGCGTCGAGCGGCACGGACCCGGCGAGGAACGCCAGCCGTGTGCCGGCTTCGACGACGGAGGCATGGGAGTAGGTGGGCGGCGGGAAGAGGCTCGGGACGGTGACGCGGCGGATCACGGGGTCTCCGATCTGAAGGGGCGACAGAACAACCCACCGATCATGCGAGGCCTCGCGCCCGAACGCACCCGTATTTCGTTTCCCGCCGTCCGGGCGGGCCCCCTACCCTTCCCTGGACCCCGACTGCCCAGGAGCCCGCCGTGCCCACCCTCCCGGACCAGGCATTCCTCGACACCACCGCCGACCGCCTCGCCGCCCTCCCCACGGTCGAGGCCGTCACCCTCGGCGGCTCCCGGGCCCAGGGCACCGAGCGCCCCGACAGCGACTGGGACCTGGCCGTCTACTACCGCGGCGCCTTCGACCCGGCCGATCTCCGCGCGGTCGGCTGGCAGGGCGAGGTGTCCGAGATCGGCGCGTGGGGCGGAGGTGTCTTCAACGGAGGTGCCTGGCTGACGATCGACGGCAGGCGCGTGGACGTCCACTACCGCGATCTGGACGTCGTCGAACACGAGCGGGCGGAGGCCGAGGCGGGCCGCTTCCGCGTCGAGCCGCTGATGTTCCATCTGGCGGGCATCCCGACGTATCTGCTCGTCGCCGAACTCGCGATCAACAGGGTCCTGCGAGGTGAGCTGCCGTGTCCCGCCTCCTACCCGCACGCCCTGCGCGAGCGTGCCCCCGGCCACTGGTACGGCATGGCCACCGCCACCCTCGCCTACGCCAAGGCGGGACACGCCCCGAAGGGCGCGGTCGCCCAGACGGCGGGCGCGATCGCCCTCGCCGCGACACAGACCGCGCATGCGGTGCTGGCGGCGCGCGGCGAGTGGGTCACCAACGAGAAGGGGCTCGTCGCGCGGGCCGGGCTGGGCGAAGCGGATGCACTGGTCACGCACATGACGGCGGGACCTGACTCCCTGGCCCGGGCGGTCGGCGACGCGGAGGCACTCTTCGCGCAGGCTGTGGACATGGTCCGCTCCTGACGATTGCGTTCATAAAGAACGCGGCTCTCCCGAGGTCCGTCACGTTCCGGAAACCTCTTTTCCAGGAACCCCGCCTACCGTGGACACCCACACCCCGCCCGGCCACCGTCGCCCGAAGGCCCACCCCTGCCCTCGATGAGACGACAGGAGCCCCGTGTCCCGGTCCCGCCGTTTTTCCCTCGTGCCACCGCCCTGGCTCGCGCACGCCCTGCGCGCCCAGCGGGGGCCGGTGCCCTGGAGCGCGGTGACGCGGGGAGCCCTGTCCGCCGGGCCGCTGCTGCTGGTGGCCGTGCAGACGGGGCGTACCGCGCTCGGTGTCGTCGCCGCCATCGCCGCCATGCTCGCCGGGATCAACGACCGGCCCGGGAGCCGACGGGTTTCCGTCAAGCGGCTCGGGGTGCCCGCGCTGGGCGGTGCCCTGGGGCTGGTGATCGGGACGTATACCGGGGACGAGACCGGCGCTGTCGTGCTGACCGTGGTCCTCACGGTCGTCGGGCTCGTCGCCGGGGGGATGAGCGCCGTGGGGCCCGTCGCGTCCGCCTCCGGGACGCAGTTGCTCGTCGGCGCGGCGATCGGCGCGGGCATGCCCCTGCCCGAGGCCGGGTGGCAGCGCGCGCTCGCCTTCCTCGCCGGGGCGGGCTGGCTGCTCGTGCTCCGGCTCGTGCTGCCCACGCCCGGCTCCCTCGCCGGTGACTTCCGGTTCGACGGGGAGCGGGCGGCCGTGGCCGGTGTGTACGACGCCGTCGCCGCGCTCCTCGACGCCGTCGGCGGGCCGGACGCCATCCGCCGCCGTGCCGCGCTCACCGCCGCCCTCGACCACGCCCAGGACGCCCTCGCCGGGCCCCGGCTGCGGCGGTACGCCTCCTCCTCCACCGAGCGGCGGCTGCACGCGCAGTACGCCGCCGCGCTGCCCCTCGCCGAGGCCGCCACCGCGCTGGCCTGGGCCGAAGAGGCCATTTCCGAACGGGCCTCCGAAGGCCCTCGGCGGCTCGCCGCAGCCGTACGCGACAACACCCACACCGGGCCGCTGCCCGCCCCCTCCCGCTCGGTGCCCGCCCTGCGCGCCCTCGACGACGCCCTCCTGCAGGCCGCCGAGGTGTTCGACCAGGGCGAGGGCGGTGATCTGCACACCCGGCCCCGTACCGCCAGGGACCGGCTGCGCGCCGCTTTCGGTACCGCCGGACGCGAGTACGGACTGCGCGTCGCCCTCTGCTTCGGGGCCAGTTCGGCGGTCGCCCAGGCACTGCACCGGACCCAGTGGTACGGGGAGCACGAGCACTGGTACTGGCTGCCCGCCACCGCCGTCTTCCTCGTCAAGCCCGACCTGGGGCCGCTGGCGTCACGGGTGCTGAACCGGGCCGCCGGGACCGTCCTCGGCGCTCTCCTCTTCGCCGGGTTCGCCGCCGTCCTGCCCCGCCCGGAAGGGCTGATCGCGCTCGTCGCCCTCAGCGGGGCGCTGATACCCGTCGCCACCCGGCACTTCGCCGCCCAGACCGCCGTCGTCACCGTCCTCGTCCTCGCCCTGGTCATGGTCGG
The DNA here is from genome assembly GCF_050937045.1 of Streptomyces sp. CA-179760. Taxonomy (NCBI): domain Bacteria; kingdom Bacillati; phylum Actinomycetota; class Actinomycetes; order Kitasatosporales; family Streptomycetaceae; genus Streptomyces; species Streptomyces sp. CA-179760. The sequence continues at coordinate 2,435,051 of NZ_JBNJLZ010000001.1, read as the reverse complement.
CGGCGAGGCACAGGCCTCCGCGGGCCGGATCGGCGAGACACTGCTGGCCTGCGCGATCGTGCTGATCGTCGGGCACCTGCCGATGCCCGGACAGCGCGGCGGGGGAGTACGCGCCCGGCTCGCGGCGGCCGGCCGAGCCGCGTACGCCTACCTCACCCACGTCCTCGACGAGGCCGACGCCCCACGCATCGGCGGCTCCGGCACCCCCTCCGACCACCGCGCCACCCGCTGGACCCTGCGCCGCGAGGCCTACCGCACCCTCGCCGAGGCCCGCACGGCCATCTCCCTCTCCGCGCACGAACTGCCCGCCCTCGCCCGGCACACCGAAGGCGCGGACGAGGTGGCCGACCTCCTCGAACGCCTCGTCGACACCACGACCGCCTGCGCCGTGCACCTCGACGACACGGGCCGGATCGGCCCCCGCCACACGGAACGCCTCGCCGAAATCCTCGACGAACTCACCGGACCCGGGGAGCGGGTGGGGCTGCGACTGCCCCGGACACCCCTCGCCGGATAGCGCCCACGTCGTACGTTGGCGTGATGACGCCTTCTGACGCGGACCGACCCGCCGACCTGATCATCAGCGCCTGTACTGTCCTCGTGCACGACGACCAGGAGCGGATCGGCTTCGAGGAGGACGCCGCGATCGTCGTACGGAACGGGATCGTCGAGGCCGTCACGAGCACCTCCGCGGCCGCGGACCTGGCCGCCGCCGAGCGGCTCGACGCCCGGGGCCAAGTCGCTCTGCCCGGCCTGATCAACTGTCACACGCACGCGCCGATGGTCGCCCTGCGCGGCCTCGCCGAGGACCTGCCCACCGAGGAGTGGTTCAACGACGTCGTCTGGCCCGTCGAGTCCAACCTGACGGCGAAGGACGTCGAGCTGGGCGCGCGGCTCGCCTGCGCCGAGATGATCCGCGCCGGCGTCACCTGCTTCGCCGACCACTACTTCGCCATGGACGAGGTCGCCGCCGTGGTCGCCGAGTGCGGCATGCGGGCGCTGCTGGGCGAGGCCTACTTCTCCTCGCAGGGCCCCGAGGGCCGGGAGCGGTCACTGGAGTTCGCGCTGCGGCACCGCGGCTCGGCCAACGGCCGTGTCACCACCGCGCTCGCGCCCCACGCCCCCTACACGGTCGACGACACCGATCTCGCCGCCACCGCCGAGCTCGCCCGCGCGCACGGCCTGCCCGTGCACCTCCACGCCGCGGAGAACCGGGGCCAGACGGACACCAGCCTCGCCCGCCACGGAGTCACCCCGGTCGAGGTCCTGGCCCGCACCGGCATCCTCGACACGGACGTGCTCCTCGCGCACGGCACCGGCATCACCGACCGCGACCTGCCCGTCCTGGAACGGGCGGACGGTCGTACGGCCGTCGCCACCGCGCCCCGCGGCTACCTCAAGTTCGCCTGGCCCGACTCCACACCCGTCCGCGCCCTGCGCGACATCGGCGTCCCCGTCGGGCTCGCCACCGACGGCGCCGCCTCCAACAACTCCCTCGACGTATGGGAGTCCATGGCCCTCACCTCACTCGTCCAGAAGCAGGCCGAGGGCGACCCCCGCTGGCTGACCTCCCGCCAGGCCCTGCACCACGCCACCCTGCAGAGTGCCCGTGCCGTGGGGATGGGGGACAGCGTCGGCAGCATCGCGCCGGGCCGGAGGGCGGACATCGTCCTGGTCGATCTCACCGGCCCGCACACCCGGCCCGTCCACGACCTCGCCGCCACCCTCGTGCACAGCGCCCGCTCGGCCGATGTCCGCACCACGATCGTCGACGGACGGATCCTGATGCGCGACCGGGAGCTGCTGACCATCGATGTTCCCGCGGTGGCGGGGGAGTTGGAGGAGCGCCTGCCCGCGCTGGTGGACCGAGGTCACGGCCGGCGCATCCAGGAGTACGACACCTGATTCCATAAGCTGGTCCGCATGGATCCAGCCCACGGCCTCCTCGAACACCCCCACGACGTGTACCGGCGACTGCGCGAGAGCGCCCCGGTGCACCGCACGGCCGGGCCCGACGGCAGCCCCGCCTGGCTCGTGACCAGGTATGAGGACGTCCGCGCGGCCCTCGCCGATCCGCGGCTGTCCCTGGACAAGGCGCACGCGAAGGAGGGGAGCTACCGGGGGCTCTCCCTGCCGCCGGCCCTGGACGCCAACCTCCTCAACATGGACCCGCCGGACCATGCCCGCATCCGCCGCCTGGTCGCACGGGCCTTCACCACGCGCCGCGTCGAACACCTCCGCGCCCCCATACGCCGGACCGCTGACCGCCTCCTCGACGCGCTCGGCCCGCACGGCACCAGCGACCTGATCGCCGCCTACGCAGCGCCCCTGCCGATCACCGTCATCTGCGACCTCCTCGGTGTCCCCGACGACCACCGCCGGGACTTCCGCGCCTGGACCGACGCGCTCGTCGCCCCCGACCCGGCCCGCCCGGCGGCCGCCAAGGAGGCGGTCGTGGCGATGCTCGGCTTCTTCACCGGGCTGATCGCGGCCAAGCGCGCGGAGCCCGCCGACGACCTGCTCTCCGACCTGATCGCGGTCCGCGACGAGGGCGACCGGCTCACCGAGGACGAGCTGATGTCCCTGGCCTTCCTCATCCTCGTCGCCGGGTACGAGAACACCGTCCAGCTCATCGGCAACGCCGTGCTGGGCCTGCTTGAGCACCCGGGACAGCTCGCCGCCCTGCGTACCGACCCCGCGCGCATCCCTGCGGCAGTCGAGGAGTTCGCCCGCTACGAGGGGCCCGCCCTGCTCGCCATCCGGCGCTTCCCGACCGAGGACATGGCGATCGGGGACGTCACCGTGCCCGCCGGCGAGACCGTCCTGCTGTCCCTGGCCGCCGCCAACCGCGACCCGGCCCGTTTCCCCGACCCCGACCGGCTCGACCTCGGCCGGGACGCTTCGGGTCATCTCGCCCTCGGCCACGGCATCCACCACTGCCTGGGCGCGCCGCTGGCCCGTGCCGAGACCGAAATCGCCCTGGCCGCGCTGCTGGAGCGGTTCCCGGACCTCGCGCTCGCGTCCGACGCCCTGCGGTGGCGCCCCTCCCTGCGCGCCCGGGGTCTGGTCGCGCTGCCGGTGACGTACGCGGAAAAAACTTCCTGAGCCGGCGATGAGTTCCGCCCCTCCCACCGGTCACCACCCCGGACGGAGCGTTGCCGCAGGAAGGGTACGGGAGGGGTTCATGTCGTTTCCGGAGATCGTCTCGCGCGACCGGTGGCGCGCGGCGCGCGCGGAACTGCTGGTGAAGGAGAAGGCCGCCACCCGCGCGCGGGACGCGCTGGGCGCCGAGCGGCGCGGACTGCCCATGGTGGCGGTCGACGAGGAGTACGTGTTCGAGGGCGGGGACGGCAAGGCCACCCTGCTCGACCTGTTCGAGGGGCGGCACCAGCTCGTCGTCTACCACTTCATGTTCGCGCCCGAGTGGGACGCCGGCTGCCGAAGCTGCTCGGGGTTCCTGGATCAAATAGGGCATCTCGCCCATCTCGAGGCCCGTGACACGTCGTTCGCGGCCGTCTCCCGGGCGCCATTCCCGAAGATTCTGCCCTTCAAGGCCCGGATGGGCTGGACGGTGCCCTGGTACTCGTCGCACGGCAGTGACTTCAACCGCGACTTCGAGGTGACGCTCGAACGTGAGGGGGAGCTCTCCGAGCGGCCCGGCCTCAGCTGCTTCCTGCGGGACCGTGACCGGGTCTTCCACACCTACTCGACGTACGGGCGCGGTCTCGACGGCCTCGGCTCGACCACCAGCCTGCTGGACCTCACCGCGCTGGGCAGGCAGGAGGCGTGGGAGGAGCCCAAGGGGCGGGCGTCGGCTCTTGAGGCGCCTGCGGGAAGCGAGCGCGTCCGCTATCACGACGAGTACGACGGCTGACACGCAAAGTGAGCACATCCGCCAAGAGGCTGAGAGGTTGGTCACACTTGGCGGTGAACGAGTGTCAACTACGTCTCAGAACCGTCACTTCGCGAGCCGTTCACCCCATCGTTGGCGTTTAACTCTACGAGTACAGCGCGACATGGAGGTGCAGGGTGGTGAACGGGCGAACGGTGCTCGAGCGCTTTCCCGCCGGTGGGCCGCGTGGCTCCTGGCCGGCGGAGGAGTTCGCGCAGGCGCGGCGTCTGGAAGGCCTGCCTGCCGAGGTTGTCATGGACCTCGCGACGGACATGTTCCTGGTGATCGTGCGCAGCGGGGACAGCGCCGACGCCACGGCCTGACGGACGGCCCGGGCAAGGCGCGGCTCAGCCCGCCTTCGGGGCCGGCACCTTCGTGACCGGCGGGGCGGTCGGGGGCGGCGTGACCGTTGTGGGCGGCTGGGTGAACTGCTCCGCCTGGAGCGCGTACAGCTCGGCGTAGAGCCCCCCGGTGGCCAGCAGCTCGTCCGGCGTCCCGGACTCCACCAGCCGGCCCTGGTCCAGGACGTGCACCAGATCGGCATGGCGCACGGATGCCAGCCGGTGCGTGATCAGTACGACCGTCTGGCCGCTGTCGGCCAGGGCGCGGATCCGCTCGAACACCTCCAGCTCCGCCCGTGCGTCCAGGGCCGCCGTCGGCTCGTCCACGATCAGGATGCGGCCCCTGCGATAGGCCGCCCGGGCGATGCCCAGCCGTTGCCACTGGCCGCCCGACAGTTCGTGCCCGCCGCTGAAGTTGCGGGCGAGCAGCGTGTCGAGGCCGTGCGGCAGGTCCGCGACCACCGTCTCCGCTCCGGCCTCGGCGATCGACGCGGCCAGCCGGTCCTCGCACACGGGCGCCGACGTACGCCCCAGGGCGACGTTCACCCGGGCCGTGAACGGCCACCGCTTGAAGTCCTGCGCCACCATCGCGATCCGCTCGGCCAGCAGATGCCGGTCGGCGGTCGCCGCGTCCACGCCGTCCCACAGGATCCGCCCTCGCTCCGGGGTGTACAGCCCGGCGAGCAGCTTCACCAGGGTCGTCTTGCCGGAGCCGTTCTCGCCGACCAGTGCCACGATCCGGCCCAGCGGCAGGGTGAGCGTCACGTCGTCGAGAGCGGGGCGGGCCGAGTCGCCCGGGTAGCGGAACGTGACGCTCTCGAAGCGGATCTCGCGCGGATCCTCCGGCAGCGCCCGGCCTCCCGCCGGGATCGCGCGCTGAGCCGCCTCCGTGTACAGCCGATGCAGGTCGCCGACGAAGAGGGCCTCCTCGTGCAGCGCGTTGACCTCCACCACGAGTGTGTCGAGGCTCTGCGAGCCGGTCCGGATCGCGATCACGGCCGTACCCGCCACCGACAGGGCCATGGAACCCGCCAGCAGCAGTCCGCCGAGCGTCGCGTACGTCGCCACTGTCGCCAGGCCCGTCAACGCCGCCGCGATCAGGCCGGTACGGGCGGCCAGCCCGGCCAGACGGGCCTGCTCGGCCTCGGCCGTCTCCGACATCGCGCGGAAGTGCCGCAGCAGGAACGCGCCCACGCCGTGCACCCGGATCTCCGGGGCCGCCTCGGGTTCGATCAGCAGATTGCCCAGCAGCCGGCCCGCGCGGGCATGCTGCACCCAGGCGTGGAAGGACTCGTAGCGCCGCCGGGCCACGGTCAGCGCGCTCCAGGCGCTCGGCAGCGTCATGGTCACCAGCAATGGCAGCAGCGCCGGATGCAACACGGTCAGTACGCCGGCCGCCGCGACCAGGGAGATCATCGCGTTGATCACACGCGTCCCGTACATGATCATCCGGCGGGCGGAGGCGGCGCCGTACTGTGCGGTGTCCAGCAGCTTGTGGAAGGCGTGGTCCTCGATCGCGGCCAGTTCCACGCTCGCCGCCCGCTCCAGGTACCGCTCGGTCGCCACCCGCTCCACCTTGGGCTCCAAGCGGCCGGTGGCGTAGGTGCTCGCGGCCCGCAGCAGCGCCGCGAGCAGCATCACGAGGGCCACCGTGACCAGCGCGGGGACGGCTCCGCGCAGCCGCTCGTCGATCGGCCCGCCGCCCATCAGCCGGGCCAGGACGCTGTTGACCGCGAGGAGGCTCACCGCCTGTGCGACGCCCCGGCCCGCCTCGGAGGCCAGCACGATCCGCGCGGCGCTCCGGTCGGCCTGCCGGGCGAGCCGGAGGCTGGACGCCAGCAGGGACGGCAACCTTGTGATCATGGCGCGGAAGTTCAGTTCCAGGAACGCGTCGGCGTGCTGGCTCCAGCCCATGTCGTAGCGCAGCGGCCCGCCGAAGAGCAGCCGCTCCGACTCGGACACCTCCGGCGCGGTCCGCTTCTTCCCCACCGTCGACCGACCTCCCCGCTCAGGCCCCGCTCGTGAACGAACGGCCACTATCGCGGGGCGGAGCCCACCCGGGCAGGGCGCAGCCCGGGGCGCCGGATGCGCGCGGGCGCACGACCGGACCGGGGGAGTTGTGGGGCGGCGCGGGGTGGCGGGGGTGGTGCGTGAGCTTCGGCTGGGATGTGCTTCGGGGGGCCTACGCGCCGGAGGGGTCATGCAGGGGTGGGCGTGCGCGGCGGAGGGGTCATGCAGGGCCTGGCACTAGCGCCGACCCGGGGCGTGCTCGGCGGGTCCTGCGCGCGCCGACCGGGGCGTGCTCGGCGGGTTCTGTGTGTCGGCCGGGACGTGCAGGGCCAGGCGTGCGCGCCGGCCGGGGTCTGGCTTGACGAGTGCTGCGTGCCGGCTGAGCGGCGCTCGGCCCCACCCTGGCCCCGCTCGGCAAGTCCTACGCGCTGACCGGCCGTGACCACGCCGGAGCCGTCCCCGTCACGCGGCACAGGGCCAGGTACAGCGGTATCGGCGGGGTGTACGGGAGCTTGCCGTCCGGGCGGTGGATCAGCGCGGGGAGCTCCGGGGTGTCCGGGAGGACCGCGCACGGGGCGTACCGCGCGGGTGCGGGCCACTCCAGGGCGTGGTCGGAGTCGGCCGGAACCAGCCACCACCAGTGCGTGCCGTCGGCGTAGACACAGCCCGCGCGGGGCAGCCGGGGCATGACCAGCCGGCCGAAAGGGACGGGAACAGCGACCGCGTCGCAGCCGAGCGGCGCGGTCATGCCGTCGGGCACGGGCAGGCGCAGGGCCGGGCCCGGCGGTGTACGCAGCCCGCGCCGGAGGCGGGCCAGGGTGTCCAGGTTCCGGACGCGGCCACCGTGCGCGGACGTCATGCCGCCCCTGCTCTCGGTGTCGCCGCTGCGCGGGGACCTCCGGGGCGCTCCTCGTGTGTCGCGCCTGGTGGGCTCCGTCCCCGTCGTCCGAGTCGTCGGAAGGACCCGGCTTCGGGCGAGCGCCCCAGCCCAGGTCGTTCCGCGGCTCCGACGGGTCATGGAGAGTGTCCGCCGTGCGCGGCAGCTCGGCCCAGACCAGCAGCCCGGGGCCGCGCTCATGGGCACCCCAGGCTTCGCAGAGGGCGTCGACGAGAAGCAGTCCCCTCCCGTGCTCCTCCTCGGGCCGCGCCCGGCCGGCCGCGTGGGGCTGGCCAGGAGCGCAGCCCTCGTCACGCACCGCTATCCGCACCAGGTCGTCGCCGTCGTGGAGTTCGCACACTATGTGCGTGCTCGCCGTGTGCACGATGGCGTTGGTGACCAGTTCGGAAACCACCAGGGCCGCGCTGTCGCACGTGTCCTCGCACACCGACCAGCCGGTCAGCCGGGCCCGCGTCAGGCGTCTGGCCTGTGCGGGGGAACCCGGATGTGCGGCCAGCTCGAAACGGAACCGGCGCTCGGCAGCGGCCCCGTCGGGGCCGACTCCGGCGGTACCGAGGCCGAGAGGGCCTGCGGCGGCGTCTGTTCCTAAGGGCGCGGACGGAATCACGCTTGCCACTATCGCCCCGCCGTGAACACTTGGCAAGTGTCACTCTGAAAATTGCAGAGTGCGCTGTGACGGTCTGGAAGGCCGTGGCACACTGCATCGCAACAGCTCTTCGCGCGGCGCCAGTTGAGATCATCGAAGGTTCGTTCGAAACATCGGTTCGGATCAGCTCTTCGAAAGGGTCTTCGCATGGCGCCGCCGGGCTGTCAGCGTTCTTTTCGTGGCCGGCTCGTCAGAACTCTTCATGGAGGTGGAGCGTGAGCGAACCGCGGTCCGCGCCGACGGTCGGCCAGGTCGTCCTCGGCCGACGCCTGTTGGACCTGCGGGAACGCGCCGGGATGAAGCGCGAGGAGGCTGCCCGCATCCTCCGCGTCGCCCCTGCCACGGTCCGCCGTATGGAGATGGCCGAGGTCGCGCTCAAGATCCCGTACCTGCAACTGCTCCTGAAGGCCTACGGAATCTCCGACGAGGAGGCCGACGCTTTCGTCCAGCTGGCCGAGGACGCGAACAAGCCCGGCTGGTGGCAGCGTTTTCACGACATCCTGCCCGGCTGGTTCTCAATGTATGTGAGCCTGGAGGGCGCGGCCGACGTCATCCGCAGCTACGAACCCCATTTCGTCCCCGGCCTGTTGCAGACCGAGGACTACGCGCGCGGAGTGCTCCGCTCCGGCGCCATCGGACAGACCCGGCCCGACGACATCGAGCGTCATGTCGCCCTGCGCATGCAGCGCCAGGACCTGCTCACCCGTGAGGACGCGCCCCGGCTGTGGGTCGTGATGGACGAGACCGCGCTGCGGCGCCCGGTCGGCGGCCCGGAGGTGATGCGTGCCCAGATCGACAGACTGCTCGAGGCCACGAAGCTGCCCAACGTGACGCTCCAGGTCGCCCCGTTCGCCAATGGGCCGCACCCGGGCACGTACGGGCCGTTCGTGCTGTTCCGATTCGCCATGCCCGAACTTCCGGACATGGTCTACAGCGAGTACCTGACCGGCGCGGTCTATCTCGACGCGCGCGCCGAGGTGGCGACCCACCTCGAGGTCATGGACCGCATGGCGGCGCAGGCCGCTACGGCACATCGCACGAAGGAGATCCTCCGGGATCTCCGCAAGGAGCTGTGAATGGATCGCATCAAGCCGCGCAAACAGGTCTACAACGGCATGCCCGCGCGTGACTTGGGCAGCGAAGGCTGGCACAAACCGTGGAGCGGCGGGAACGGCGGGAACTGCCTGGAGGCGATGAAGCTCGCCGACGGCCGGATCGCCGTCCGTCAGTCCACCGACCCCGACGGTCCGGCGCTGATCTACACCACCGACGAGATGACGGCCTTCATCGAGGGCGCGAAGGCGGGGAAGGCGGACTTCCTGCTGTCCTGACGTGATCGCCTTTGCTGACGCTCGATTCTCCGACGTTCGACTCTCTGCCGCTCGACTTCCTGATGCTGAACTTAGCGACGTTGGTGTTGAATTGACCACCCTTTGTGCCTTACGGAGTGCCTCATGACCGGGCAGGACCCCACGACGGCCGTACAGATCGACACGACCAGACCCCACCCCGCGCGGATGTACGACTGGTACCTCGGCGGGAAGGACAACTACTCGGTCGACGAGGAGATGGGCCGTCAGATGCTGGCCCTCGACCCGAGGGTGCCGGTGATGGCGCGCGTCAACCGCGCCTTCATGCACCGGGCCACCCGCTGGCTGGCCCGGAACGGCGTACGGCAGTTCCTGGACATCGGCACCGGCATACCGACCGAACCCAACCTCCACCAGGTCGCACAGGAGGTCGCCCCGGGCGCCCGGGTCGTCTACTGCGACAACGACCCCATCGTCCTGGCCCACGCGGCGGCCCTGCTGCGCGGCACGGACGAGGGCGTCACCGAGTACCTCCAGGCCGACGTCCGCGACCCGGACGCCATCCTGGAGGGCGCGCGGAAGGTACTGGACTTCAGCCGGCCCGTCGCGCTGTCGCTCATCGCGCTGCTGCACTTCGTCTCGGACGAGGACGGCGGGCACGAGCTGGTCCGCCGGCTGCTCGCCGAACTGCCCTCCGGCAGCTACCTGGTGATCACCCACGCCACGGCCGACTTCACACCGGAGGAGTCCAGGGCGGCGACCGAGAAGCTCCGCGCCGCCGGCGTCACCCTGGCCCTGCGCTCCCGCGAGGAGTTCACCCGCTTCTTCGACGGCATCGACCTCGTCGAACCCGGTGTCGAGGTGCCCCACCACTGGCACCCCGAGCTGGGCGAGCCCGTGCCGGGGCAGGACGACGGGGTGATTCCGGGGTACGGGGCGGTGGCGCGCAAGCCGTAGCTCTCCGCGTGGATGCGTCCCGCATCTCCTGTGTCGGCCCCGCGGCCTACCCCTCGTCGTCGCGGAAGGGATTGGGGAACGTCACCCACTTGACTCCGTCAGCCGCGGCGGCAGTGGTGTCCGGGTCCGAGGGAGACGGGGAGTCGGACAGCTCCAGGAGGTCCGTGAGTTCGGTGGGGAGTTGTGCGGGAACCTCCACAGGTGCCCAGTGCGCTTCCTGGCCGAAGTCGATGTCCGGCGACACTGATTCAGCGTCGCCGAGATCGAGCAACAGTTCATCGAGCATCGCGAAGATGTCATCCATCCGTGCCTCCGCCCGGTGGCAGGGACGGTGGGGTCCGAGGCTTGTCGGTCACCTGCCTGGCAGCCGAGATGCGCTGCGTCACGTTTTCGTGGACGCGTTTCACAGCCTGGTTGGCGTCGGCGTACGCGGTGAGGGCCTTGGTCTTCTGCAGCGCATAGACGCTCTTGGCGATTTCCTTGGTCTGCGGGTCGATTCCGGCGTAACAGGTGAGGTCTTCCTGCGCGACGTGGGAAAGAGCCTCCAGATACGCATGGTGGCGTGCCTTGGCGGTTGCCAGTTCCGGGTCCTCGTAAATCAGGTCGCTGAGCGTCAGCCAGCCGAGAGAGAAGTCGTCGTCGATCGCGGCCTGGGCGGAGGACCGCGCGTTCTCCTTGTCTCCCAAGGCCTGATAGGCCCTGCTCATGGTGTAGAAGATCGGTCCGCTTTCCCCAGGGGCGTCGTCTCGGCAGACACCCAGCAGGGCCGGCTTCAGGCATCCCTGCGGATTGCGCTTCGCGAGGTAGACGCGGGAGATGATGTGGAGCGACGCCGGCTCGCCGGGTTGCGTGCGCAGCCGGGTCATCGCCATGCCGTAGGCCCGCTTCAGCAGCTTGTCGACCAGGGGTAATTCATTCGCCCTGTTCAACGCGCTCGCGGTCTTCATGCTTTCTCTCATCAGCAGGGCCACGGGAGACATGGTGACCGCGGTGCGCACGGCTGTCAGGGTCAGCAGCTCCCGCTGCATGCGGGAGATCGATTCCGCGAGGACCAGATTGACGAAGGGGTCGTCAGGAGATTCCTGCAACCTCTCCGCGAGGCGGTTGATGCCGTTTCGCTCGTTGAAGACATCCGAAGGCAGAGAGAGCACGGGAAGCGTGCTCATGGCGCTTCCCAGCTTCGCCGCGCCGCGCCCCGTGGCCGTACCCATAGAGGTGGCGGCGAAGCGCAGTGTCAACTCGCCGCGTTTGCGCGAAGCCGTGCGGCCGAGTTCTTTGGCGCGCTGAGCGGCCTTGGCGCGTGCGTCCTTCATGCGCCCCACGTATTCCGGATTCGCCGTCTCCGCACGGGACATCCCGGCCGAGACGGCATCACTCGTCAGCTTGCGCGCTTCACGCCAGGCAGCGCCCAGCGAGTGCTTTCGATGTGCCGCCATGATCCTCTTCCGGGCTTCAGGACTGCTGCGTTCCGGGCTCGACCGCACCGCTGGCCGGGTCGTGCGGACTCGCCTTTCCCATCAGATCCCACATCTGGAAACCGAGTTCGTCCAGCCGGCCGGAGACATCCTGGGGAAATCCGGAGACGGCGGCCAGGTTCGCGTTCGTGACCACTTTCTCGTAGCCGCCGCTGCGGAGCTTTTCGGCCGCGGCGCCATACATCTCCTGCTCGACGGCCGGCCGCGCGGGATCGTTCGCGTAGGTATCGAAAAGCTCGGCCATGGACTGCGTGTTCGCCGTCAGGTTCTTGTCCAGGGCACTCACGGAACTGACATTGCGCCAGCCCTCCAGCGCTTTGTTGTCCACCAGAAAGAGCTGTCCGTCCTTCTGGACGACGATATCGATTCCCCCCTGATTCGTGCCCGCGATATCAGGTTTGTAGTACAGGACGTCGTATCCCTCGGATGCCAAGGCCTCAGCAGCGGCCTTCTCTCCCGCCAGTCCCTTGGCGAGCCGCTGAGTGGTCTCGTACGCGGACTGTTCTGCCGTTCCGTTCCGGTCCCACTCGGTGAAAGCGCGATCCACTTCCAGGTCCTGCCGGCGCGCCGCGTCCGCGGCCTGGTCGTCCAGCCGCTGTTGCTGCAGGAGGTCCGCGGTCGCGTTGGCCTCGATGACGGCCTTGTCCGCCTGGGCCGCGGCGGCCAGTTCATTGGCCGCGGTGGCTCCTTGCCCTGCGGCTGTACCCAGTTGCTGCTCCACTCGTTGTGCTTCGTCCCGCGCGTCGAGCGCCGCTTTGTCTCCCGGATCCGGCTGTTGCGGCGGATCAGGAGCCTTCGCCGGCTCCGGAGGTTCCCAGGCGTCCGGAGGTTCCCAGGTGTCGGCGACCGGGGCGGCCGGTTCACTGACCGGATACGGGAGGTCCGCGACGGGCGGCGGATCGGGCATCCGGGGCGGCTCCGGCAGCGGGGCAGGCGCCGGCTGAGGAGGATCCGGCAGGGGAAGGGGAGGCGGCGGAGGGGGTGGTGGTGGAGGTGGTGGGTCAGGCGGGTCAGGTGGGTCAAAAGCAAAGTCCGTCACCGATGTCCCCCCGGCTTCACGACCGAACCAAGCCGCAGGCCGACGCCTTTGTCGCCGTGATCCCGCGGTTCCGAACAGCAAGCAGGATTCCGTTGCCGGTAACCCGTGGCAAGGCGAATCCTCCCTTTCTCAGGAGTGCTCGGGGTGCGTGCTCACCGGCGTACGACTCCTGCGGAACGCCCGGACGACCGGCGTTGGCGCGATGCCCTGCGCACTTCGCCGACGTCGAGGGCCTGACGGCTCGACCCGCCCGCGGGCGGACGCGGGCCGGTCCGCGACGGCAATACGACTCTCAGTACGCCTCCGTACTCGCCCGCGGAATCGCGGATGACCAAGGGGCGGGGGCATGCTGCCGCACGCGCCCGCGTCCGTCGCCGTAGGCGGGCTCGGCGCTCAGGGCCTCGCATCCCCCGTCGACGGCGGCGGCAGCGCACCGCACAGCGCCTCGACGGCCGGCCCGTAGGCATGCTCGGTGGGAGTCGCGTATCCCACGACGAGGCCGTCGCTCACCGCCATGTCCGTGTCCGGGTGCCGGAACGCGCCGAGGCCGTCGAGGGCGATGCCCCGCCAGACGGCGGCCTTGACCGCGGACGCCTCGGTGCCGGGCGGCAGCCGCAGCACGGCGTGCAGCCCGGCCGCGACGCCCGTGACCTCGACCTGCGGGGCGTGCTCGGCGAGTGCCGCGACGAGCCGGTCCCGGCGGCTCCGGTACCGCTGCCGCATCCGCCGTACATGACGGTCGTACGACCCGGAGACGATGAAGTCGGCGAGGCTCAGCTGGTCGAGGACGCTCACCCATGCCTCACGCTCGCCCTTCACGGCGAGTACGTCCTCGACGTACCGCTCCGGGAGCACCATCCAGCCCAGCCGCACCGCCGGTGACAGGCTCTTGCTGACCGAGCCGATGTGGATCACGCGCTCGGGGTCGAGCCCCTGGACGGCGCCGACCGGCCGGCGGTCGTAGCGGAACTCCCCGTCGTAGTCGTCCTCCAGAATCAGCCCGCCACGCGCGCGTGCCCAGTCGATCACGGCGGCACGGCGCGCGGGGTGCAGCGGTCCGCCGGTCGGGAACTGGTGCGCCGGCGTGAGCAGCACGGCACGCTCGCGCCCCAACCGGTCGACCCGGGCGCCGTGTTCGTCGAGGGGGAGCGGCACGGTACGCATCCCGGCGCCCGCGAGGACCTCCCGGTGGAATCCGAGCCCGTACGCCTCCACCGCCAGGGGCCCGCGTAGGACGCCGCCTCCGAACAGCAGCCGCAGCGCGTGCGCGAAGCCGGAGCAGATCACGATCCGGCCGGGCTCGGTCCGTACGCCCCGTGCGCGGGCCAGGTACTCCGTGAGCGACTCCCGCAGTTCGGCCCGACCGGCGGGGTCGCCCGGGCCGAACACCTCGTTGGGCGCCTGCTGGAGGGCTTTCCGGTAGGAGGCCAGCCAGGCCGCGCGCGGGAACGCCGAGACGTCCGGCGTGCCCTGCAGCAGGTTGTGCCGGGGGCCACGCGCGCGTGGAGGTGCCTTCTTGGGCACGCGAGGGGCGGCACGCAGCGGCTCGGCCCGCTCCGCCACCCGGGTGCCCGAGCCCTGACGGGCGGTGAGCCAGCCCTCCGCGACGAGTTCCGCGTACGCGTCGGCCACCGTGTTGCGGGCGACCCCGAGGTCCGCCGCGAGCGAGCGGTACGGCGGCAGCCGCGTGCCCGGCGCGAGCCGCCCGTCGCGTACGGCCTCGCGCAGCGCCCGGATCAGCGCCGCGCGCCGGCCGCCCGGCCCGGACAGCTCCAGATGCAGGTCGGACCCGATCCGCTCCGCGGAATTGACCCACGAATTCGCCATGGAAATGCACCCTACATTGGGTCTTTGCGCCTCGTAGATTGAGGGACATGACGACGAACGCGCACACGACGAACGCACACACGATGAACTCGCACTCGACGCGGACGCATTCGACGGGCACGGACCGGCTGGAGTTCGCGCAGTCCGCCCCGAAGGCCTTCCGGGCCCTCATCGCCTTCGACGCCGCCGCCCGCGAGGGCCTCGACCCGGCCCTCGTCGAACTGATCCAGATCCGCGCCTCGCACCTCAACCACTGCGCGTACTGCCTCCACATGCACACCAACGACGCCCGCAAGGCCGGCGAGAGCGAGGACCGGCTGCACATGGTCGCCGTGTGGCGCGAGGCCCGCCACTTCTTCACCGAGCGGGAACAGGCGGCCCTCGCCCTCACGGAGGCGATGACCCTGGTCGCCGACGCCGGCGTCCCCGACGATGTCTACGCGCAGGCCGCGTCCCTCTTCGATGAACGGGAACTGGCCCAGGTCATGGCCCTGATCTGCACCATCAACACCTGGAACCGGGTGGCACTGTCCACGGCGAAGGTGGCGGGCACGGACGAGCGGTGACCGCCTCCAGCGCGGTCGTCGCTCTGGAACACCCTGGATCGGTCGTACTAGACCACCATGGGCCGGTCGTAGGGCCCGATCGGTGACGGCAGCCGCGAACTGCCCGTCAGGTGACGGTCGACCGCGGACGCCACCGCCCGCCCCTCGGCGATCGCCCAGACGATGAGCGACTGTCCCCGGGCGGCGTCGCCCGCGGCGAACACCCCGGGCACGTTCGTGGCGAAACCGGCGTCACGCGAGACGGTCCCCCGGGGCTCCATCGCCAGCCCCAGCTGGTCTACGAGCCCGTCCTGCCGGTCGGGTCCCGAGAAGCCGAGGGCGAGCAGCACGAGGTCGGCGGGGAGCGTCCGCCCGGTGCCTTCCACCGGGCGGCGCCGCGCGTCCACCTCGACCAGGTGCAAAGACCGCACATGTCCCTCCGCGTCCCCGTCGAAGCGCAGCGTGGACGCCGCGAACAGCCGCGCGTCCGCGTCGGCGACCGGAGCGGTCCGCAGATCACGGGCCTCCTCGTGAGCGGCGGACAGCCGGTAGATCCGCATCGGAAACGTCGGCCAGGGCTCGGCGTCCTCGTCGCGCTGCGCCTCCGGCAGCGCGTAGATGTCCAGCTGGGTCACCGACGCGGCACCCTCCCGGACGGCCGTGCCCAGGCAGTCCGCCCCGGTGTCGCCGCCGCCGACAATGACGACGTGCTTCCCGGCGGCCGCCAGCGGGGAGGCCTCCAGATCGCCCGCGCACACCCGGTTGGAAAGCGGAAGGTACTCCATCGCCTGGTGAACCCCCGTCAGTTCCCGCCCCGGCACCGTCAGTTCACGCCACGCGGTCGCACCCGTGGCGAGCACCACGGCGTCGTAGCGAGTCCGAAGCTCAGCGGCCCCGATGTCCTGCCCGACCGACGTCGACGTACGGAACTTGGTCCCCTCGGCCCGCATCTGCTCCAGCCGCCGCTCCAGATGGTGCTTCTCCATCTTGAACTCGGGGATGCCGTACCGCATCAGCCCGCCGGGCCGGTCGGCCCTCTCGTACACCGCGACCGTGTGCCCGGCCCGGGTCAGCTGCTGGGCCGCGGCCAGCCCGGTGGGCCCCGAACCGATCACCGCGACCGTCTTGCCGGACAGCCGCTCCGGCGGCCTCGGCGGCGCGAAGCCCTCCTCCCACACCCGGTCGGCGATCGCGCACTCGACGTTCTTGATGGTGACGGCCGGCTGGTTGATCGCCAGCACACACCCCGCCTCGCACGGCGCCGGGCACAACCGGCCGGTGAACTCCGGGAAATTGTTCGTGGCGTGCAGCCGGTCGGCGGCCGCCCGCCAGTCCTCCCTCGACACCAGGTCGTTCCACTCGGGGATCAGGTTGCCCAGCGGGCAGGCCTCGTGGCAGAAGGGGATGCCGCAGTCCATGCAGCGATCCGCCTGCTTGCTGATGATCGGCAGCAGCGCGCCGGGGACGTAGACCTCGTCCCAGTCCCGCACCCGCTCCTCGACCGGCCGCCGCGGCCAGTCCTGGCGGGGGTGGTCATGAAACCCTTGGGATCGGCCATGGCCGTCTTCCTTGCGTGCGCGTGTGGCAGGCCGTGCGTCGTCGGGCGGTACTCCTCCGGCCACGATACGTCCGCGTCCGGGGCGCTGCCCGTCGCCACAGCCGTCAGGTGAGCGCCGTCAGGTGAGCGCCAGCACGTACGCCAGCGCCGCCCCGGCCGAGGCGACCGTGCGGACGTGGTTCCACATCGTCCACTCGCGCACATACGCCGGCCAGTACGCGGCCGCCTCCGGCGTTCCCGGCTCCAGCCTGAGGAGCGCGTCGTTGCGCGGCACGTTCGCGACCATGGTGAGCCCGAACGAACCGAACAGATACAGCGCGCTGCCCAAGAGCAGTTCCACCGTCCCCTCCTCCGGCCACAGCACGAACGTCACCACGGCGATCACCGCGCACAGCACCGCCGACCCGAGGAACACGACCATGAAGGGCGGCGTCACCGCGGCCACGTTGATCGCGTTCATCGCGGCGACCCCCTGCGCGGGCGGCAACGTGGCGAGGCCCCGCATGACGAAGGTCGAGAAGCCGCAGAACACCCCGGCCACCAGGCCGGTCCCGAGCACACCCAGCACCGTCAGCACGAAGTACGGTCCGTCGATCATGTCAGCCTCTCCCGCCCGTCGAGCCGGGATCCTGCCCGGCACCCTTACTCACCACAAGTGAATTCCCGTACGAGCACAGTGACCACGGCCGAGCGGCGCGGGGCCATAAGCGAGCGTCCACGATCCCCCGAACGGCCGTGCCCACCGGACGACACCGGGCCGTCTGCCGTCTGCCGTCTGCGGTCTGCGGTCTGCGGTCTGCGGTCTGCGGTCTGCGGTCTGCGGTCTGTCGTGTGCCGTCGCGGCGGCCCGTCGAGGAGGCGAAACGCCGGCCTTGCCCGGCGCCCGCCGACGCCCGGCCGGATCACCCGGCGGAACCGAGCCCCGCCTCGGCCCATCCCCTGAGCACCGTCTCCACCACCACCGCGATCCGCCGCCGCGCCTCGTGTCGCGGCACCCCGCTCATCAGCAGCCGGTCGTACGGCGTGTCCAGATGCCGTACTGAGGCCACGACCGCCGAGGCCACCGCGGCCTCGGTCAGCGCACGCCCCGCCGCACTGCGGCCCACCCGCCCGCTGCCACGCTCCGAGGCGTGTGCGGCGATGGCCTGTGCCCGGTCGGCGGGACATCCGGGATACAGCCGCCGTATCTCCGCCGCGAACGCCAGAGCGAACCGCTCGTCCTGGGCCGCCCGCCGCCGCGCGTCCCGCACCCGGCGCCGCCGCCGTGCCTCGGCGTCCGCGAGACATCGCTGCTCGGCCCTCGCCAGCGCCGCCTCCTCGACCAACACGCCCTGCCGTTCATAGCGGCTCTTGCGCCGGTTGAACCGCACGACCACCGCCGACAGCGTGCTCTCCTCCCGCGATCTGCGCGTCAGCGCGGTGTCGCCGCTGGGCAGGAACACCAGATGCCCGAGGTCGGCACAGTCGAGGCAGCGCGGGGTGCGCTCCTCCAGGACGAGCAGGGGCAGCGGCCCTCGCCGGCACTCGGCGCAGTACCGGCCCTTGAGAGGCTGGAAGACGAGGAGCCCGGTGAGGGGCGGAAGCATCGCGCGCGGGACCATACATGGTTCATTCCCCCTGACGACGGGACGAACTACGCCGTCCACGACCGACCCCGGCCGTGTCGACGCCGCCTCCCTGCGGCCTGCCCCTTCCCGGTGTCCGAGGAGCCGACGGGCGTGACAGCTCCTGCCGCGGCCTGACGCATGATGGGCCGTGTGCGACTCGAAGCGATCACCTGGGACCGGCTCGGCGACCTGCTCGCCGAGCGCCTCCTCGACCTGAAGCCCGCCGACGGCGCTCACTGGCCGCGCATCGCCTTCGACGGCGCCCCGGCCGCCCGCCCGGGAGATCTCGCTCAGCGTGTCTCCGAGGCACTGCGCATACGCGGCCGCTCGTCGCTCGTCGTGGGCACGGAGGGTTTCCTGCGCCCCGCATCGGTGCGGCTGGAGTACGGCCACCGGGACGTGGAGGCCTATTACAACGGCTGGTACGACACCGGCGCCCTGTGGCGCGAGGTGTTCGACCCCCTCGAAACCGGCGGCGACGGCCGCGTCCTGCCTGACCTGTGGGACCCGGTCGCCGACCGCGCCACCCGCAGCCCCTACGTCGAACTCCCGTCCGGTGGTGCCCTGTTGCTGCACGGGCCCTTCCTCCTTCGGCACTGGTTCCCCTTCGACCTGAGTGTTCACGTCCTGCTCTCTCCCGGCGCCCTGCGCCGTCGCACGCCCGAGGCCGAGCACTGGACCCTCCCGGCCTTCGAGCGCTACGAGCACGAGACGGACCCGGCCGGCACGGCCGACGTCCTGGTGCGGGCCGACGATCCGCGCCATCCCGCGTGGAGCGGTTGAGGGGCTGCTCGCGGTTGCGTGGGCGCGGAGGGTTCCATGTGCGGGCATCCGGCGGGCGGCTTCCGTGTGCGGGCATCTGGCGGGCGGGTTCCGTGTGCGGGCTTCTGGCGGATGGGGTTTCC
The DNA here is from genome assembly GCF_050937045.1 of Streptomyces sp. CA-179760. NCBI lineage: Bacteria > Bacillati > Actinomycetota > Actinomycetes > Kitasatosporales > Streptomycetaceae > Streptomyces > Streptomyces sp. CA-179760. The sequence continues at coordinate 2,416,041 of NZ_JBNJLZ010000001.1, read as the reverse complement.
ATGTGCGGGCATCCGGTGGCGCGGCGAGAATGAAGGGCGTCGGGACTCGCGGTGCGTTCCGCGCCGCGCCGGCCGTCCGGCATCGGGAGGTACTTCATGACCACCGCCGGAGACATCATGCACCGCGGCGCCCAGTGGATCCCCGCCCACGAAACCCTCGACCGCGCCGCCCAGCTCATGCGCGAACTGAACGTGGGCGCCCTGCCCATCAGCGACGAGAACGAGCGGCTCTGCGGCATCCTCACCGACCGCGACATCGTCGTCGGCTGCGTCGCCATCGGGCACGACCCCGCCAGGATCACCGCCGGTGAGATGGCCAAGGGCACCCCGCGCTGGATCGACGCGAACGCCGATGTCGGCGACGTGCTCCGAGAGATGCGGGAGCACCAGATCCGCAGGCTGCCCGTGATCCAGGACAAGCGCCTGGTCGGCATGATCAGCGAAGCCGACCTGGCCCGGCACCTGGCGGACGACCAGATCGCCTCCTGGGCCGAGAGCGTCTACTCCACCACCACCCGCTGACCCCTGTGGGTCACCCCCCGCGTCATGGCCCGGGTCAGAGCCAGCCGCTGCGCCGGAAGGCCCGGTACAGCGTCACGCACGCGACGGATATGACGCCGAGGACCATGCCGTAGCCGTACCGCCAGTGCAGCTCCGGCATGTGCTCGAAATTCATGCCGTACACGCCGCAGACCATCGTCGGCACGGCGATGATCGCGGCCCATGCCGTGATCTTCCGCATGTCCTCGTTCTGCGCGACCGTGACCTGCGCGAGGTGTGCCTGCAGGATGGAGTTGAGCAGTTCGTCGAAGGCGGCGATCTGCTCCCTCGCCCGCAGCAGATGGTCCGAGACGTCGCGGAAGTACGCCTGTATCTCCGGGTCGACCGCTCGGATCGGCCGGGTGGCGAGATCCTCCAGCGGGCGGCTGAGCGGCACCACGGCCCGCTTCAGCTCGAGCAGTTCACGCTTGAGCTGGTAGATGCGCCCCGGGTCCGCTCGCGCACCGGTCTCCGCGAAGACGTCCGTCTCGACCTGGTCGATGTCCGCCTGCATCGAGTCCGTGACGGTCAGGTAGTCATCGACCACATGGTCCGCGATCGCGTGCAGCACCGCGGAGGGGCCCTTGGCCAGCTGGCCGGGATCGGACTCCAGTTCCTCGCGCAGCGGACCCAGCGAGCCGTGCCGGCCGTGCCGGACCGTGATCACGAAATCCCCGCCGACGAACACCATGATCTCGCCGGTGTTCACCACTTCGCTGGTGGCAGTCAGTTCCTCGTGCTCGACGTAGCAGACCGTCTTGAACACCGCGAAGAGCGTTTCTCCGTACCGCTCCAGCTTGGGGCGCTGGTGGGCCTCGACGGCGTCCTCGACGGCCAGCGGGTGCAGGTCGAAGAGTTCGGCGATGCCCGCGAACTCCCGGTCGGTCGGCTCGTGCAGGCCGAGCCAGACGAAGCCCTCCCGGCTCTTGCGCACCCGCTCCACGACATCCACCAGATCGCCGCGCGCGGGGGTGCGGACACCGTCCCGGTACGTCACGCAGTTCACCACCGAGGAGCCCAGCGGGGAGCGGGCCGGGTGACTCAGGTCGACGCGGGGGCGCCGCCTGGCCAGCCGAGCCACCTTGCGAAGGCCACCGACCCCGCCGAGGCTCGTGACCTTCCGCAGATTCCCTGCCATGGACATCCGGATCTCCTTGCGTGGAACTCCTCGCGCCGTTCCTGCGCCTTGGCGCGTCAGTCTGCCAGGCCCACGTGAGCTGCGGGTAAGCCTGTGGAAACGACCCATTCCGCTTTGTTCCCGGCTGTGGACGAACGACTCGCCGGTGCCGCCGCTCTGAGACATCGACGCGGGCCGGTGCGGGTGCGGTTCTCCTTACCGGAGCGTCGACGAATAAGAACAAGTCAGACAAATGGGATGATCGCGGCATGACGCGAACCGATGGGCACCTCCTCGACAACCGGCAGACCGAGGCGGCCGAGCACTTCAGCGCCTTCGCCGCGCTCTTCGACCCCACGACGTTCCGGCATCTCGAAGCACTCGGCGTCGGATCCGGCTGGCGGTGCTGGGAGGTCGGCGCCGGCGGTCCGTCCGTGGTGTCCTGGCTGGCCAAGAAGGTCGGCCCGACCGGACGCGTCGTCGCGACCACCACCGACACCTCACGGCTCGCCCGGGGCGCCCGGCCGCCCGTCGAGGCCCGCGTCCACGACCTAGGCACCCAGGACCCGCCGGGGGAGGGCTTCGACCTGGTGCACGCCCGCCTCGCCCTCGTCCACGTCACCGACCGGAAAAGGGCGTTGCGGTCCATGGCCGACTCTCTGCGCCCCGGCGGGCGCCTCCTCGTCGAGGACGTCGACCCCGCACTGCAGCCCCTGCTCTGTCCCGACGAGTACGGCCCCGAGCAGCAGCTCGCGAACCGGCTGCGGCACAGCTTCCGCAAGCTGCTCGCCGACCGCGGGACCGACCTCCCCTGCGGCCGCACCCTCCCGCGCCTGCTCCGGGAGGCCGGACTGACCCGAGTCCAAGCCGACGCCTACTTCCCCATCGCCTCACCGGCCTGTGCGGCCCTGGAGTCCGCCACGGTCCGCCAGATCCGCGACCAGCTGGTCACCGCGGGCCTCGCCACGGACCAGGACATCCAGCGGCACCTCATGAACGTCACGTCCGACGCGCTCGACCTCACGACGCCACCGATGATCTCGGCGTGGGGACGCAAGCAGTAGCCAGGGGTGGTGCGGGCGTGGGACAGCAGCCGGGCAAGGAGGCCCTGCTCCACCTCAGCCTGGCTGAGGCGCCTGCCCCTCCTCAGCCAGGCAGGGGCGGTCCGCCCTGCCTCAGCCGGGCAGAGGCGGTCTCCCGCCCACCCGCTCCACTGCCCGCGCACCCGCCCGGCAGCCCTCCTCCGCCGCCTCCTTCGGCCCGGCACCCGCGAGCAGGGCGCCGAGGAACGTGCCGGTGAAGGCGTCACCGGCGCCCGTGGTGTCCTGCGGCGTCGCCGGGGTGGCGGGAACGCGGGCGCACACCTTCCCCGAGCGGGCCACGAGTGCTCCCTCGCGCCCCTGCTTGGCGACGACCAGTGGGATGCGCAGGCTCAGCTCGGCCGCGGCGTCGTCCGCGTCGGCCAGCCCCGTCAGCAGGCACGCCTCGTCCCGGCTGGGCAGCAGTACGTCCACGCCCTCGACGAGCGCCAGGAAGCGCTCGACGCCCAGCCCTTTGAGGAACCCGGCCGACGCCGGGTCCAGGCTCACCGGTACGCCACGCGCGTGTGCGGCCTTCAGAGCCACCCTCGCCAGGGCACGACCCGTTTCGGAGAACAGGAGGTAGCCCGACAGATGCAGCCGGGCCACCCCGTCGAGCAGCGCTTCCGACCAGTCGGCGGGGTCGAGCCGTGACGAAGCGCCGCTGTCGGTGAGGAAAGTCCGCTCCGCCGAGGCGTCCCGGTCCACCAGGCAGATCACCATGCCGGTCGGCGCCCGCGGGTCGACCACGAGCTGCGGGCGGACGCCGTGGGCCGCCAGTTCACGCTCGTGCCAGTCGGCCGCGTCCGCGCCCACGCGCCCGAACAGCCGAACCTCAGCCCCACCCCGGTGTGCCGCCCAGCACGCCACATTGGCGCCCGCCCCGCCGGGCACCGTCCGGATCGAGGCAACCGTGTCCGTGCCCGCCGCGAGCGACCCCCGGTGCCGCGCGACGACATCGGTGATGACATCCCCGACGACCAGCAGCGCCGTACCTTCCACGGACCGCTCTTCACGTCCCGTGGAGTGACCGGCCTCGGCCCCGCCCCCGGCCTCGGCGTCGGCACCGCCCCCGGCTCCGGTCACCCCCGGGCCCAAGCCGTCGCGATCCGCGCCGCCAGGCGCACATTGCCGCGGACCGCCGCAAGGTTGGCGCTCAGCGAGGCCCCGTCGGTGTGCCGCACCAGATGGTCGAGCAGGAACGGCGTGACCGCCTGGCCGGTGACCCCCTCCTCCTCGCACGCGTGCAGCGCGTCCGCGAGCACACGCGCGTGCAGCTCCGGCTCGAGCTGCTCCTCCTCGGGGACGGGGTTGGCGACGATCAGGGCTGACTCCGGCTCGCCGAGCGCGTCCTGGGCCCGCATGACGCCCGCCACCTGCTCCGGCGTCCGCAGCGTCCAGTCCACCGGATGTCCCGAGTCGGACAAGTAGAAGCCCGGGAACCGGTCGGTGCCGTACCCGGCCACCGCGACCCCCAGCGTCTCCAGGCGCTGCAGGGTCGCCGGCACGTCCAGGATCGACTTCACCCCGGCGCACACCACGGTGATCCGCTTCCGCGCCAGCAGTCCCAGATCGGCCGACTCGTCCTGCGTGGCCGTCCATTCCCTGTGCACCCCGCCGAGCCCACCGGTCGCGAACACCCGGACCCCCGCCAGGGCCGCCAGCAGCGCGGTGGCCGAGACCGTGGTCGCCCCGCTCGTCCCGGAGGCCACCGCGAGCGGCAGATCGCGATGGCCCAGCTTGCGGATCCCGTCCTCGTTGGCGACCCGCTCCAGCTGCTCCTTGTCCAGTCCGACATGGGGCCGCCCGTCCAGCACGGCGATCGTCGCGGGCACGGCCCCCTCCTGCCGCACGACGGCCTCCAGCTCCAGGGCCACCTGAAGGTTGCGCGGCCGAGGCAGCCCGTGGGCGATGATCGTGGACTCCAGGGCCACCACGGGCTGCCGCGCCTCGAGCGCCGCCCGTACCTCTTCCGACATCACCAGCACCACGCGCCTGCCTCCTGTCAGTCGGTCCTCCCTCATCTCTGGCGGGCGGCGCGCCGGGCCAAACCCTTGCGGGCTGTCACGGAGGTCACGAGCCTGGGGTGCATGACTGACCACACAGCACGTCTCGACCACGTCGTCCTCTGGGTGCGCGACCCGGTCGCCGCCGCCGACTTCTACGAGAAGGCCGTCGGCATGGAGCCGCTCAGGCTCACCGAGTTCGCCGCGGGCCAGGTGCCGTTCCCCTCCGTGCGCGTCAACGACGAGACCATCCTCGACCTCATGCCGCTGACCTTCGCGGAACGCATGACCATGCTGCCCGGCGCCGCCGACAGTGCGGGCCACCCCGTCAACCACGTTTGCCTGTCCCTGCCCCGCGGCGACTTCGACGCCCTTCTCAGCCGACTCGAAGAACGCTCCGTACCGATGTCGGACCTCTCGTTCGACTCCTTCGGAGCCCGCGGCAAGGCCACTCGCAGCTTCTATTTCAGGGATCCGGACGGCAACGTCTTCGAGGCGCGGCACTACGGCTGACCAGGCCCGGGACCTCAGAAGAGAGGCTCGGGCAGCACCCCTTCCAGGGCGAGCAGCTTCCGCTTGGTCTCCAGGCCGCCCCCGAAACCGCCGATACCGCCGCCGCTCTCGACGACCCGGTGGCAGGGCACCACCACCGGCAGCGGATTGGCGCCCATCGCCATGCCCACGGCCTGAGCGGCGCCCGGCTGGCCGACCCGCCCGGCCAGCTCGCCGTACCCCACGACCGTGCCGTACGGCACACCCGAGGCCAGTTCGCGCAGGACCTCGCGGTTGAAGCCGGAGATCAGCGACCAGTCCAGGGGCAGGTCGAAGTCGCGTCGCTCACCCGCGAAGTACGCCGTGACCTGGCGTATCGCCTCGGTCAGCAGAGGGGAGCCGGGATCCTCGACGGGCTCGGCACCGAGGCGCGACGCCAGCCGCTCGACCGCCCGGTCCCGCACCGCGTCCGTGGCATGGAACACGACGCTGACCAGACCCTCGCGGGTAGCGGCCAGCAGCAACGGACCGATGCCGCTGTCGACGACACCCCACACGACCCGCTGCTCAACCTGCCCATGGCTGTCCATGCGCCCACCGTACGACCCACCACTGACAACGCCGCCGCGGCGGGAAGACCGGCACGCGGCAACCGGCTACCGGCCTTCCCGCCGCCGGGGCGACGGATCACCCGCCCACGGCCTCCCGCACCACGTCCGGCTTGTTCGTGATGATCCCGTCGACGCCGTATCGGGCGACCCGCTGTGCCGTGGCCGCGTCGTCGACCGTCCAGGTGAAGACCTCCAAGGGCGTGCCGTGCGGTCCGTCGAACGCCTGGACGGCGGAGACGTACGCCGTGGAGATCGAGCCGTACGACGGGTTGATCTGGTCGGCGAAGCCGGCGTAGGCGGACAGCTCCGACACCGGGGGTGTCCCCAGGAAGCCGGTCCTCACACCGGGCTTCAGCTCGTGGACCGTCCGGACGCTGTCCGCGCTGAAGCTCTGCACGATCAGCCGGCCCGCCAGATGCGACTGGTCGAGCCAGCCTTCGTTGCTGAGCACCTTGAGCGTCTGGCGCTCTATCCCCGGATACAGCTCCGGGTTCTTGATCTCCAGGAGGAGCTTCTGGTGGTGCCGCTCGACGCGGTCCACGAACTGCTCCAGCGTCGGCACGCGCGCACCCGCGTAGTCGGGACCGAACCAACTGCCCGCGTCGAGACGGGCGATCTCGGCGGCGGTGAAGTCCTTCACCTTCCAGGGGGCCCGCCCGGGGAAGACCTCCTCGGCATCGGTGGTGCGCCGCAGGTTGTCGTCGTGGACGACGACGAGCTCTCCGTCCCTGGTCTCCTGGACGTCGTTCTCCACCCAGGGGATGCCCAGCTCGGCCGCCTTGTCCACGGCTGCCAGCGTGTTCTCGGGCGCGTACGCGGAAGCGCCCCGATGGGCGATGACCTGCGGCGCCACCTCGGCGTCGGCGGCCCCGGCGGGGGAGACGGGGACGAGGAGAGCGACGGTCCCCAGGAGTGCGGTGGTGGAGGCGGCAACGGCGCGCGCGTGCATGCGTACTCCTCGCGTGAGCGTTCGGCGACATCACAGACACATCAACTGTGACAGCAGAGGGTCAACGCGAGAGGGGTGCAGGATGGCCACAGGTTGAACGCAGATGACCCAACTCCGGTCACTGGTGCCGCACAACTGAGGCAGAGCCGTGTTTCTTTGCCGGAAAGTCGTTCGACCATTCCGGTGGGAGTCATACTCTCTGCGTCAACCCTGACCGCTCATGCGGTCCTGGGAGGGGGCGCACATCAGGAATTCCGGGACGCAAAGGGCGGGAAGGGCAGCCGCGCATGCAGGGCACGGTCGACGGATTCAGTTACGGCCTGGTCACACCCCTGGTGGCCTACCTCATGGCCTGCCTCGGCGGCGCCCTGGGGTTGCGGTGCACCACCAGATCCATGCTCGTCGCCCAGTCGTGGCGCCCCGGCTGGCTCGCCCTCGGCTCGGCCGCCATCGGCTCCGGCATATGGACCATGCACTTCGTGGCGATGATGGGATTCACGGTCCAGGAGACCCCGATCCACTACGACAAGGCGATGACCTTCGCGAGCCTCGCCGTGGCCGTCGTCATGGTGGGTGTCGGGGTCTTCATCGTGGGCTACAAGGGCGCCCGGGGAACAGCCCTGTTCACCGGGGGCACCATCACCGGTCTGGGCATCGCGTCGATGCACTACCTCGGCATGGCCAGCATGCGCCTGGACGGGAAGCTGGAGTACAACACCTTCACCGTCGGCATCTCCGTCGCGATCGCCATGTGTGCCGCCACCGCCGCGCTGTGGGCGGCCGGCCAGGTCCGGGGATTCCTGTGGAGCGTGGGTGCCAGCCTCGTCATGGGGCTTGCCGTCAGCGGCATGCACTACACCGGCATGGCAGCCCTGGACGTCCACCTCCACGGCACCGCCGCACCCACCTCGGGAGAGTCGCCGGCGGCCCTGCTCGCGCCCATGCTGATAGGCCCGCTCGCCTTCCTCCTGCTCGCGGGTGTCGTGGTCATGTTCGACCCGCTGATGGTCATGGGGAAGCCCGCCGTCGCCCCCGTCGAGCAGAAGCCCGGCATCCCCGCCCACACCCACAGCGCCGTCCGCCACTCGGTGCACCGACTGCGGTTCCGCCCCCGCCGCCCCGTGGAGCACAGCCGCTCCAGGACCCCGCAGAAGCGCTGATCGGAGCCCGTTGTCAGTGCGGGGTCGTACGGTGGATTCCATGCGGCCCGTTTCCCAGATCGAACGCACGGTGGCGCCCTTCGAGGTCGTCAGCCCCTACCAGCCGAACGGCGATCAGCCGACGGCCATCGCCGATCTCGCCCGGCGCGTCCAGGCAGGCGAGAAGGATGTCGTCCTGCTCGGCGCGACCGGCACCGGCAAGTCCGCCACCACCGCGTGGATGATCGAGAAGCTCCAGCGCCCCACCCTCGTGATGGCGCCGAACAAGACACTGGCCGCCCAGCTGGCGAACGAGTTCCGCGAGCTGCTCCCGAACAACGCCGTCGAGTACTTCGTCTCGTACTACGACTACTACCAGCCCGAGGCGTACGTCCCGCAGTCGGACACCTACATCGAGAAGGACTCCTCGATCAACGAGGAGGTCGAGCGCCTGCGCCACTCCGCGACCAACTCGCTGCTCACCCGCCGCGACGTCGTGGTGGTCGCCTCGGTCTCCTGCATCTACGGCCTCGGTACACCGCAGGAGTACGTGGACCGCATGGTCCCCCTCAGGGTCGGCGACGAGTTCGACCGGGACGAGCTGCTGCGCCGCTTCGTGGACATCCAGTACACGCGCAACGACATGGCCTTCACCCGCGGCACCTTCCGCGTCCGCGGCGACACCATCGAGATCTTCCCGGTCTACGAGGAGCTGGCCGTCCGCATCGAGATGTTCGGCGACGAGATCGAGGCGCTGTCCACCCTCCACCCGCTCACCGGCGAGATCATCAGCGACGACCAGCAGCTGTACGTCTTCCCGGCCTCCCACTACGTCGCGGGACCCGAGCGCCTGGAGCGGGCGGTCAACGACATCGAGAAGGAGCTGGGCGAGCGACTCTCGGAGCTGGAGAAGCAGGGCAAGCTCCTGGAGGCCCAGCGCCTCAGGATGCGCACCACGTACGACATCGAGATGCTCCGCCAGATCGGCTCCTGCTCCGGCGTCGAGAACTACTCGATGCACTTCGACGGCCGCCTGCCCGGCTCCCCGCCCAACACCCTGCTGGACTACTTCCCGGACGACTTCCTCCTCGTCATCGACGAGTCGCACGTCACGGTGCCCCAGATCGGCGCCATGTACGAGGGCGACGCCTCCCGCAAGCGCACCCTCGTCGACCACGGCTTCCGGCTGCCCTCCGCCCTGGACAACCGCCCCCTGAAGTGGGAGGAGTTCCAGGAACGCATCGACCAGACGGTCTACCTGTCGGCGACCCCAGGAAAATACGAGCTCTCCCGCGGGGACGGCTTCGTCGAGCAGATCATCCGCCCCACCGGCCTGGTCGACCCGGAGGTCGTCGTCAAGCCCACCGAGGGCCAGATCGACGACCTGGTGCACGAGATCCGGACGCGTACCGACAAGGACGAGCGCGTCCTGGTCACCACGCTCACCAAGAAGATGGCCGAGGACCTCACGGACTACTTCCTGGAGCTGGGCATCCAGGTGCGCTATCTGCACAGCGACGTCGACACCCTGCGCCGTGTCGAGCTGCTGCGTGAGCTGCGCGCGGGCGAGTACGACGTGCTTGTCGGCATCAACCTCCTGCGGGAGGGTCTCGACCTGCCCGAGGTGTCCCTGGTAGCGATCCTGGACGCCGACAAGGAGGGCTTCCTGCGCTCCGGCACCTCCCTGATCCAGACCATCGGCCGCGCCGCGCGCAACGTCTCGGGCCAGGTCCACATGTACGCCGACAAGATCACCCCGGCGATGGAGAAGGCCATCGACGAGACCAACCGGCGCCGGGAGAAGCAGATCGCGTACAACACGGAACAGGGCATCGACCCCCAGCCCCTCCGCAAGAAGATCAACGACATCGTCGCCCAGATCGCCCGCGAGGACATCGACACCGAGCAGCTGCTCGGCTCGGGCTACCGCAAGGGGCGCAAGGACGGCGAGGGCGCCAAGGCGCCCGTGCCCTCCCTGGGCGGCAAGGCCACCGACGGGACCAAGCCCGCCAAGGGCAAGGGCAAGGCCAAGGAGACGGTACCGACCGACCGCCCCGCGGCCGAACTCACCGAGCAGATCGAGGAACTCACCACGCGCATGCGGGCCGCCGCCGCGGACCTCCAGTTCGAGATCGCGGCCCGGCTGCGCGACGAGGTCTCGGAGATGAAGAAGGAACTGCGCCAGATGAAGGAGGCGGGTCTGGCCTGACAGCGGACCGTGTACGCGCAGTGTTGCAAGACCGACACAAAGCGCGGACCGGACTACGTCGCTGTCAGTGCCCCTGCGTAGGGTTCTGGGCAACCGCGAATGCGCGGCAACAGGGGACGTTCGAGAGGGGAATCAGCGCGTGACCGTCAACATGACCAAAGGTCAGGCCATCAGTCTGCAGAAGAACGACGGCGGCAGCCTGACATCGGTGCGGATGGGTCTCGGCTGGCAGGCGGCTCCCCGGCGCGGCCTGTTCGGCTCCCGGACGCGCGAGATCGACCTCGACGCCTCCGCCGTCCTGTTCGCGGACAAGCAGCCGGTCGACGTCGTCTTCTTCCGCCACCTGGTGAGCGACGACGGCTCGGTGCGCCACACCGGCGACAACCTCGTCGGAGGTGTCGGCCAGGGCGGCGACGACGAGGCCATCCTCGTCGACCTCTCCCGGGTCCCGGTCCACATCGACCAGATCGTCTTCACCGTGAACTCCTTCACGGGCCAGACGTTCCAGGAGGTGCAGAACGCGTTCTGCCGCCTGGTCGACGAGACCAACGGCCAGGAGCTCGCCCGCTACACGCTGGCCGGCGGCGGCCAGTACACGGCCCAGATCATGGCGAAGGTGCACCGCTCGGGCCCGGGCTGGTCGATGACGGCCCTGGGCAACCCGGCCAACGGCCGTACCTTCCAGGACCTCATGCCGACGATCCTGCCCGTCCTCTAGGGCCCCAGGGCCACCGCTCGGGGGCGGGCCGGCGAGCGGCACACGACACCACACAACGACACAGGGGGACGAAGGCGATGACGGCCGAGCTGGTGCGGGGGCAGAACCACCCGCTCTCCCAGGCCCGTCTCGAGATCCGGGTCTCAGCCGGCACACCGATCGTGGCCGCGGCCGCGCTCAGCGACGAGACCGGCAGGATCCACGGCGTGGAATGGGTGGCCCATCCGGGCGCACCCACCCGGCCCGGTCTCGAGGTCTCCCGGCAGGCCGCCGCCGACCACCGCCTCGCGGTGGACCTGGACGCCCTGCCGGAGGCCGTCCACCGTGTCGGTGTGCTGCTCGCCCTGCCCGCCGGCGGGGCGGGTCCGCTCCGCTTCGGCGCCGTCGCCGCCCCGTTCGTCGCCGTCACCGGCCTCGACGGCGGCGAGATCGCCAGTTACACCCTCACCGGCCTGGACTCCGAGTCGGCCGTGGTCGCCCTGGAGCTCTACCGCCGACAGGGCGCCTGGAAGGTGCGCGCGGTCGGCCAGGGCTATGCGGGTGGCCTCGCCGAACTCCTCACCGACCAGGGGCTGCCCCAGGCCGGGCAGCTCGCGGGCAGCATCGACGAGGCGGTGTCCCAGGGACTGGCCCGCTCGGTGCAGGCACCCCCGCCGCGCACCGCGGGCGGCGACCGTTCCCGCCGGACAGCGGCCCCGGCCCTGGGCCCGGACCAGGGCGGCACCGCACCTCAGCCCGGCCCGGCACCACCGATGTCCCCGTACCGTGGGCAGACGCCGGGCGGGCCGGGGCAGTCCGGACCGCAGCCGTCGGCGTGCCCCGGCACCGCGCCCGACCCCTCCGTTTCGCAGTCGTCCGCTCCCGCCCCGGGCGGCCCGATCAACTACAGCCACCCCGGTCGCCAGAACGCCGCCCCGCCGCCGCCTCCGCCCACCGCACCCCCGGCCGCGCCCGGGCAGCCCGCCCGGCCCGTGGCGGGCGACGCGACCGGCTGGTCCATGGAGGAGCGGCTCTACAACCAGGTGTGGGGCATGTTCGAGGACCTGGCCCGCACCACCGCCGCCTACCGCAGCGCCGTCGACTTCGCCGAGTCCCGGATGGACAAGGAGCTCGAGCAGGTCCTGTCCGACCCGCGCAGCCGGCTCGGCGGGCAGGGGGACGCCGCCCGTGAGGCGGCCCGCGCCCGGCACGCACAGCTCGTCGCCCAGGCCAGGGAGGCCCTCGACCGGGACCTCTCCCAGCTCACGGCCGAGGCCGACGTCGTCGAACCGGCCCTGCCACCGGCGTACGCCCGCTGGGACAACCCCGTGTGGCATGCCTACCGGCCGCCGATGGAGATCCCCATGGCGCTGCGCCTGGGCGACCTCCATCTCCCGGAGGCTGAGGGGATCCGCATCCCGATGCTGGTCCGGCTGCCGCTGGAGCGCGGTCTGTGGATCGACAGCGGCCGCACCGGATCGTCCGATGGTTCGTTCACCGACTCGCACGCCATGGGACGTCTCGCCATGGAGACGGCGGTCGCGCACGCGGCGCGGCTGCTCGCCGTCCACCCGGCGGGCGAGTTCACCGTGAATGTCATCGACCCGGCCGGCTCGGGGGCGCAGCCGCTGGCGCCCCTCGTGCGGACCGGTGTGCTCGCGGCTCCGCCCGCGCTCGGCGCCGCGGGCGTGGCGGACGTGCTGGAGCGGCTCACCCAGCGGGTCGATCTGGTGCAGATGGCGGTGCGGGGAGGCGCCGCCGACTCCCTGCCTCCCGGCTTCGACACCTCGCAGCAACTGCTGATCGTCAACGACTTCCCGCACGGCTTCGACGACCGTGCCGTGAACCAGCTGCGCTACCTCGCCGATGAGGGCCCCGCCTTCGGCGTCCATCTGATGATGGTGGCCGACCGTGCGGAGTCCTCCGGATACGGGCCTTTGCTCGATCCGCTGTGGCGTTCGCTGCTGCGACTGACACCGGTGTCCGACGACCACCTCGCCGACCCGTGGGTCGGTCACGCCTGGACGTACGAGCCGTCGCTGGTGCCGCCCGGCAGCCAGGTCCTCCAGCAGGTGCTCAGCCAGGTCGCGGCGGCCCGCACCAAGTACTTGTAAAGCCCGCTGACCTGCGATTTTGATCGTTCTTTTGCCAAGCGCTTTACCTTTTCTTGGTGATTGTTGTACTGTTATCGGCACGGAGGGGAGTACTCCCTGTCTGCTGCGGCGTACCCGTCAATACGGATCAGGCCAGATCCCGGGGCGTCGGCCCATCCTTGGGTGGAAGAGACCTCCGGCAGCGACGACGCTGACATTTGCCGTTAACGACTGCCGGAGGCGCAGTGGATGTTTCCGTGACCCTATGGGTCCTGACGATCGTGGGCCTCGCCGCCCTGATCGCGGTCGACTTCTTCATCGGCCGCAAACCGCACGACGTATCGATCAAGGAAGCCGGGATCTGGACGATCGTCTGGATCGTGCTCGCGGCACTCTTCGGCCTCGGTCTGCTGGTGTTCGGCGGCGGCCAGCCCGCCGGTGAGTTCTTCGCCGGCTTCATCACCGAGAAGTCGCTGAGCGTCGACAACCTCTTCGTCTTCGTCCTGATCATGGCGAAGTTCGCGGTGCCCTCGCAGTACCAGCAGCGTGTTCTCCTGATCGGTGTCCTCATCGCCCTGGTCCTGCGGGCCATCTTCATCGCCGCCGGCGCGGCGATCCTCGCCAGCTTCGCCTGGGTGTTCTACATCTTCGGCGCCTTCCTCATCTACACCGCCTGGAAGCTCATCCAGGAGGCCCGGGCCGACGAGGAGGACGAGGAGTTCGAGGAGAACAAGCTCCTCAAGGCCGCCGAGCGCCGCTTCGGCGTGGCGGACCGGTACCACGGCACCAAGCTGTGGATCGAGGAGAACGGCAAGCGGGTCATGACCCCGATGCTGGTCGTGATGCTCGCGATCGGCACGACCGATGTCCTGTTCGCCCTCGACTCCATCCCCGCGATCTTCGGCCTGACGCAGGACCCGTACATCGTCTTCACGGCCAACGCGTTCGCCCTGATGGGCCTGCGGCAGCTGTACTTCCTCATAGGCGGCCTGCTGAAGAAGCTGGTCCACCTGAGCTACGGCCTGTCGATCATCCTGGGCTTCATCGGCGTGAAGCTGGTGCTGCACGCGCTGCACGAGTCCGGGGTGCACGTCCCCGAGATCAGCATTCCGGTCTCGCTCGGCGTGATCTGTGCCGTCCTGATCGTCACCACGATCACCAGCCTGCGGGCTTCCAAGAAGCAGGCGGCGGCCGAGGCGGCGCAGGTGGACGGCGGAAGCGCTCCGAAGGACAGCATCGACGTCTGACCGCGTCGGACATAGGAACAAACATCACCGGGACCGGTGGTCGGCGAATTGCCGACTGCCGGTCCCGGTGCTTGCTTGTTTTCTGAGCGTGTTCCCCGGTCCGGGGGCGCCGTGGCCGGCTGGAGGTGCCATGAAGTTCGTGCAGATCATCGACTTCGAGACCGAGCGCTTGGACGAGATGGAACAGATTTTCGAGGACGCGGAGCGGCGCTTCGCCGGCCGGACGGGCGGCCCCAGCCACCGCACGCTCCTGAAGGACCGCGACAACCCCCGCCGCTATCTGGCGCTGATCGAGTTCGAGTCGTTCGACGAGGCCATGCGCAACAGCGAAGACCCCGAGACCAGCAGGATGGCGGAACGACTGGGCGCGCTCTGCATCGGCGAGCGGGTCTACACCAACTGCGACCTCCTGGACGCGAGCGAGCTCAAGTAGCCCCCGGCTCGGGCACCGCGCGACCGGAGTGCGGGGCCCGAGCACCTCTGCGACGATCACTGCATGATCGCTCGGCGCAGGCCGCTCACGGCACAGTGGACGACCCTGGTGCCGGTGCTCGCGGCCGTGCTGCTGGTCCTCACCTGGGGGCGCGATCTGCCCGCCGCTGTCGTCGCGCTGGTGACCCTGGTCCTGGCGGGAGCCGTTCTGTCCGCCGTCCACCACGCCGAGGTGGTGGCGCACCGGGTCGGTGAGCCGTTCGGCTCCCTCGTTCTCGCCGTCGCCGTCACGATCATCGAGGTCGCCCTCATCGTCACCCTGATGGTCGACGGCGGGGACAAGAGCGCGACACTGGCCCGCGACACGGTCTTCGCAGCCGTGATGATCACCTGCAACGGCATCGTCGGCCTGTGCCTCCTGGTCGCCTCACTGCGGCACGGCACGGCCGTCTTCAACCCCGAAGGCACCGGCGCGGCACTCGCGACTGTCGCGACCCTGGCCACGCTCAGCCTGGTGCTGCCGACATTCACCACGAGCAAGCCGGGCCCGGAGTTCTCCACCGTCCAGCTGACCTTCGCGGCGCTCTCCTCGCTGATTCTGTACGGCCTCTTCGTCGCGACGCAGACCGTGCGGCACCGGGACTACTTCCTGCCGATCACCCGGCAGGGCGACGTGATCACCGCCGAGGAGCACGCCGCGGCGCCGACCGCCCGCACCGCCCAGATCAGCCTGGGACTGCTGGGCCTGGCACTGATCGGTGTGGTCGGCCTGGCCAAGGGCGTCTCGCCCACCATCGAGTCCGGGGTGGAGGCCGCCGGGCTGCACCACGCCGTGGTCGGCGTGATCATCGCGCTGCTCGTACTGCTCCCGGAGACCATCGCCGCGCTGCGCTCCGCACGCCGCGACCGGGTGCAGACCAGCCTGAACCTCGCCCTCGGCTCGGCCATGGCCAGCATCGGCCTGACCATCCCCGCCGTCGCCCTCGCGTCCGTGTGGCTGTCCGGCCCGCTCGTGCTCGGCCTCGGCGCCACACACATGGTGCTGCTCGCCCTGACCGTGGTGGTGGCCTCCCTGACGGTGGTCCCGGGCCGGGCCACACCGCTCCAGGGCGGGGTCCATCTGGTGCTGTTCGCGGCGTACCTGGAACTGGCGATCAACCCGTAGGCGCCTCAGCTCCAGTCCCCGCCTCCGCTTCAACCTTCGCCTTCGCCCCCGCCGGGCGCGTCTCCGGCAGCAGCGCGAAGCACCCCAGGCTGAACAGCGCGATCGCCGTCAGATAGGCGGCCACGCCCCAGGGCACCCGCCCGCCCTGCTCGGCGAGCGCCGTCGCCACGATCGGCGTGAGCGCGCCTCCGAGGACACCGCCGAGGTTGTAGCCGACGGCGGCGCCGGTGCAGCGCACCCGCGGCTCGTACAGCTCCGGCAGATACGCGGCGATCACGGCGAACATCGTGATGAACGAGAGCATCGCCCCGAGGAAGCCCAGGAACATCGGCAGCGGCGTGCCGGTGGCGAGGAGCGCGACCATCGGGAACATCCACAGGGCGGCCGCCGCGCACCCGGCCAGGCACATGGGCCGGCGGCCGTAGCGGTCCCCGAGCATCGCCACCAGCGGCGTGAGCGCGCCCTTCACCACCACCGCGCCCATGATGCAGGTCAGCATGACGCTGCGGCTCACGCCGAGCCGTTCCGTCCCGTAGGCGAGGGACCAGGTCGTCACCGCGTAGAAGATCGCGTAGCCGATCGCGAGCGCTCCGCCGGTCAGCAGGAGGAGACGCCAGTGGTCGCGCACGACCTCGGCGATGGGCACGCGTGCGTGGTCGTCGAGTTCGAGGAAGCTGGGGCTCTCGGCTAGCGACGAGCGCAGCCACAGCCCCACGATCGCCAGCACCCCCGCCGCCCAGAACGGCACCCGCCACCCCCACGCGGCGAACTGCGCCTCGGACAGCGTCGCCGACAGCCCCAGCACCACACCGTTGGCGAGCAGGAACCCCAGGGCGGGCCCGACCTGCGGGAAGCTCGACCACAGCCCGCGCCGATCGGCGGGCGCGTGCTCCACCGTGAGGAGCACCGCCCCGCCCCACTCCCCGCCGAGCCCCAGGCCTTGCAGGAAGCGCAGCACCAGGAGCAGCAGGGGAGCGAGCACGCCGATCGTGTCGTACGTGGGCACACAGCCGACCGCGACCGTGGAGGCGCCGGTGAGCAGCAGGGAGGCGACGAGGACCGGGCGTCGTCCGCGCCGGTCGCCGATGTGCCCGAACAGCACCGACCCCAGCGGCCGCGCCACGAAGCCCACGCCGAACGTGGCGAAGGCGGCCAGCGTCCCCGCCACCGGCGAGAAGGTCGGGAAGAACAGCGGCCCCAGGATGAGGGCCGCCGCGGTCCCGTAGACGAAGAAGTCGTAGAACTCGATGGCCGTGCCGGCGAGCGAGGCGGCCGCGAGACGCGGCATGGAGGGTGCCCTTACGGTGCGTACGTCGTGCATGCCGCGTCAACTACCCACGGTGACGGCCGGTTACGGGGGTGCGCGGGGGCTCGGGGGCCTTCAGTAGGTGACCGTGATGCGCTGGTCCGGTCCGTCCACGCGCACCACGCCCCCGTACGGGATCACCAGTTGCGGATCGGTGTGCCCGAAGTCCACGTCGAAGACGATCGTGGTGTCGGGCGCGTAGGCCCGCATGGCGCGCAGCACCGCCTCACGCTGGTCTGAGGCGTAACGAGCAGCCTCCTCCGGGGCGTTGGGGCGTTCGAAGGACCAGGCTTTCGGGCGGCCCATCAGCAGCGCCGAGAAGCGCTGGAGCAGCCCGCGCTCGCCCATGTTGCGCAGTGTGCTGAAGACCTCCGTCGCGCTCGGCATGTCCTCCGAGGTCTCCAGCAGCAGCACCCCGCCCTCGTACGTGGACAGGTCCTGCGCGATCTCGCGGTCGGCCATCAGCAGCCAGCCGAGGATCTCCAGGCAGCCGCCCCAACTGCGGCCCTCCACCACCCGGTCGGCGTTGACCCAGGTCCAGCCGGTCCCGGGCCGGGTCTCCGGCTCGGCGTCGAAGGTCGCCGGATCCGCCCAGTCCCGGTCGACGTCACGCCACCGCTCGGCGGGCTTCAGCTCGTACGGGCCGGAGCTGAACAACGCCGCCCGCAGGGACTCGGCGGTCTGCGGGTGCATGGCACCAGGACGGCCCAGCTCGCACATGACGCTCCCGCCGTGGTAGCCGACGATGCCGGTGTTGTGCAGGAAGGCGAGCAGGTTGGTGTTGTCGCTCATTCCGAAGAAAGGCTTCGGGGTCGCCCGGATCAACTCCCGGTCCAGCAGCGGCAGCACGGTGATCTGGTCGTCCCCGCCGATCGAAGCGATGACCGCCTTGATGTCCGGGTCGGAGAAGGCGGCGTGGATGTCGTCGGCCCGTTCCCGGGGAGTCGAGCCCATCTTGCGCGTCGCCGGGTACTCGACCGGCTCCAGCCTGTACTCCTTGCGCAGCCGCTCCAGCCCCAGCTCGTAGGGGAGCGGGAGGAGCCCCGGCAAGCCGGAGGAGGGAGAGATCACGGCGATGCGGTCACCGGGAGACGGCTTGGGCGGGTAGGAGAGGCTCGTCATGCCGGGAGGCTACGGCCCGGCGCGCTGTCGGCGCACCGTGATAAACCGGGTCCGAGCAGCGGTCCGTCACGGGCCGCCCGACCCTGAACGGACCGGAGGAACCGTGCCCCGCACCCTGGCCAACGCCCCGATCATGATCCTCAACGGCCCCAACCTGAACCTGCTCGGCCAGCGTCAGCCGGAGATCTACGGCTCCGACACGCTCGCCGACGTGGAGGCCCTGTGCGCCAAGGCGGCGGCCGCCCACGGCGGTACGGTCGACCTCCGCCAGTCCAACCACGAGGGCGAGCTGGTGGACTGGATCCACGAGGCGCGGTTGAACCACTGCGGCATCGTGATCAACCCGGGTGCCTACTCGCACACCTCCGTCGCCATCCTGGACGCCCTCAACACCTGTGACGGCCTGCCGGTGTTGGAGGTCCACATCTCCAACATCCACAAGCGCGAGTCGTTCCGGCACCACTCCTACGTCTCGCTGCGCGCCGACGGGGTCATCGCGGGCTGCGGCGTACAGGGCTACGTGTTCGGGGTGGAGCGCGTCGCGGCGCTGGCGGGGGCGGGGCAGGCGGACACTTAGACCCTGCCCGCGATGCGCGATGTAAGCCCCGACGGCCATGGCGGGCGCCCCTTACAGCATCCTCGCCGCGCCCGCCTCGCCCCGACTACAGCCGGCCCGCCTCCACGATCCGCCGCAGGAAGCGCCGGGTGCGCTCCTGCCGCGGTTCCCCGAAGACCTGCTCGGCGGTGCCGCGTTCCAGCACCACGCCGCCCTCCAGGAAGCACACCTGGTCGGCGACCTCCCGCGCGAAGCCCATCTCGTGCGTGGCCAGCACCATGGTCATGCCTTCGCCCTTCAGGTCGCGGACGACGGTGAGGACCTCGCCCACCAGCTCGGGATCGAGGGCGGCGGTGATCTCGTCGAGCAGCAGCAGCCGGGGGCGTACGGCCAGGGCGCGCACGATCGCCACCCGCTGCTGCTGGCCGCCGCTCAGCCGGTCCGGGTACTCGCCCGCCTTCCCGCCCAGCCCCAGCCGCTCCAGCAGCTCACGCGCGCGTTCCTCGGCCTCGGCGCGGGGCAGGCCGTGCACCCGGCGCGGAGCGAGCGTGATGTTCTCCAGCACCGTCATGTGCGGGAAGAGGTTGTACGACTGGAAGACCACGCCGATCCGGCGGCGCACGGCGTCCTGGTCGACGCGCGGGTCGGTGATCTCCTCACCGTCCAGCCAGATCGCCCCGTCGTCGATCTCCTCCAGCAGGTTCGCGCACCGCAGCAGCGTGGACTTGCCGGAGCCCGAGGCGCCGATCAGCGCGGTGACCGTGTGCGGGGCCACCTCCAGGTCGACGTCCCGCAGGACGACCGAGCCGCCGAAGGTCTTGCGGACGGACTCCATGCGCAGCACAGGCGTCTCGCTCATGTGGTTCCTCCCTGGGCCCGCCGGCGGTCCATCCGTGCCGTCACCCAGTCCGTGAAGCGGGTCATGGGGATGGTCAGCGCGACGAAGACCAGCCCCGCGACGATGTACGGCGTGTAGTTGAGGCTGCGGCCGACGATGATGTCGGCGGCCCGTACGGCGTCCACCGCACCGCCGATCGAGACCAGCCCGGTGTCCTTCTGCAGCGACACCAGGTCGTTCAGCAGCGGCGGCACCTGGCGGCGCACGGCCTGGGGCAGCACCACGTGGCGCAGCGCCTGCCGGTTGCTGAGCCCGAGCGAGCGGGCCGCGGCGCGCTGCGAGGGATGCACGGACTCGATGCCGGCGCGGAAGACCTCGGCGACGTACGCCGAGTACGTCAGGGTGAGCGCGGTGCCGCCGAGGAGGACCGGGTCGACGGTCACCCCCTGGAGCCGCAGCGCCGGGACGCCGAGGACCACGATCATCAGGTTGA
Source organism: Streptomyces sp. CA-179760 (assembly GCF_050937045.1). Classification (NCBI taxonomy): domain Bacteria; kingdom Bacillati; phylum Actinomycetota; class Actinomycetes; order Kitasatosporales; family Streptomycetaceae; genus Streptomyces; species Streptomyces sp. CA-179760. Next base: position 2,395,950 of record NZ_JBNJLZ010000001.1, on the reverse strand, counting down.
TGATGAGCGGCAGCCCCCGGAAGAAGTCCGTGTAGGCGGCGGCCAGGGCGCGCAGCGGGAAGAACACCGGGCCGCGCAGAGTCCGCGCGACGGCGATCAGCATGCCGAGGACGAGCACCGCGGCGCCGCAGATCAGCAGCAGCCGGACGTTCAGCCACAGCCCTTCGAGGACCTTCGGGAACGCCTCGCGCGCGTACCCCCAGTCGAAGAAGGTCTCCTTGGTGCGCGGCCAGCCCGGCGCGTTGACGACGACCAGGTAGAGGACCGCTCCGGTGACGAGGGTCGAGAGCGCGCCGATCGCGGTGGCACGCCGCGCGCGGGCGCGCTGGTAGCGCTCGCGGTCCAGGCGCCGCTGCGAGGGGACGTAGCCGCCGTCCCGCTCCTCGTGCTCGGCGGAGCCCTCCGCGGCCTGTGCCTTGTCCACCGTCACTTGAGCACCGGCGCGTCGACGGCGTCCGACAGCCACCGCTGCTCGAGCTTCGCGAGCGTGCCGTCCTCGCGCAGCGCGTCCACGGCCCGCGAGACGCAGGGGGTGAGTGCGCTGCCCTTGTCGAGCACGAGGCCGAACTGCTCCGGCGTACCGCCCTGGTTCTCGAACTGGCCGACGATCGTGGCGTCGGTGATCTCGGCCCCGGTGATGTAGAAGGCGGTGGGCAGGTCCACGACGATGGCGCCGACCTGGCCGTTCTTCAGTGCGGACTTGGCCTGGTCGTTCTTGCCGAATACGGCCGCAGCCTGCTCCGGCTTCACCACGTCGTCGATGTAGTCGAGGCTGGTGGTGCCGACCTGGGCGCCCAGCTTCACCTCCTTCAGGTCCGCGATGCTCTTCGCCTTCGCGGCCTTGGAGCCCTTCAGCGCGACGACGGCCTGGCGTACGTCGTAGTAGCCGGACGAGAAGTCCACGGCCTTTCTGCGCTCCTCGCTGACGGAGACCTGGTTGATGTCGAAGTCGAAGGTCTTCTCGCCGGGAGCGAAGGCCTTGTTGAAGGGGACGGTCTGCCAGGAGACCTTGTCCTTGCCGTACCCGAGTTGCCCGGCGACGGCGTACGCGACCGCCGACTCGAAGCCCTTGCCACTGGCGGGGTCGTCGTCCTTGAACCAGGGCTCGTAGGCGGGTTCGTCGGTGGCGATGGTCAGCTTGCCCGAGTTCTCGGTGGCCAGCTTGCCCTTCTCGCAGGTGTCTCCGCCGGACGCCGACGGCCGGTCCGATGCCTCCGGCTGCGGAGCACAGCTCACGGCGGCGAGAAGGGCGACGACGGCGGCAGCGCGGCACAGGGCGCGCGGGGCAGGATGCATGGCGGGAGATTGGCAGCCGGCGGACCCGATTGTCGAGGTCACGGCGACATGTTCCGCATGGTGGGAACGGGTGTTGCAATCTCGTGAACAGCCGGGGCCGCCGGCCGAGGGCGGGGATCGACAGGCCGGCGACCCATCCGCCCAGGAGCCGTCATCCTGCGCGGGGCTCCCACCAGTTGACTGCGCAACTATGCGCACCGGGAGCGCGCGCACGACACCGGCGTGTGTGAAGCGTTCACACGGGGCGCGTACGCGGCTTGTTGCTGCGAACTCGTGCCCCGGTTCGGCTTCTCACCACCCGCTTTTCACCACCCGCGCGCGTGCCACTCCGGAAGCTGCGGGCGTTCCGTGCCCAGCGTCGTGTCGTTGCCGTGCCCCGGGTAGACCCATGTCTCGTCCGGGAGGACGTCGAAGATCCTGGTCTCGACATCGTGGAGAAGGCTGGCGAACGCCTTGGGGTCCTTGTGGGTGTTGCCCACACCACCGGGGAACAGGCAGTCCCCGGTGAACACATGGGGATGCCCGTGCGGGTCGTCGTAGACGAGGGCGATCGAGCCGGGCGTGTGCCCGACCAGGTGGCGCGCGGTGAGTTCCACGCGCCCCACCCGGATGGTGTCGCCGTCGTCGACCGGCACGTCGGTCCGTACGGGGATGCCGTCGGCGTCGTCCCGGCCCGCGTACGTGCGGGCGCCGGTGGCCGCCACGACCTCGGCGAGCGCCTGCCAGTGGTCGCCGTGCTGATGGGTGGTGACGACGGACGCGATGCCGTCGCCACCGATCATGCCGAGCAGTGTGTCCGCCTCGTTCGCGGCGTCGATCAGCAACTGCTCGTCCGTGGCCCGGCAGCGCAGCAGATAGGCGTTGTTGTTCATCGGACCGACCGCGATCTTGGTGATCATCAGGTCCTTGAGCTCGTGCACGTCGGCGGGCCCGCCGACCGTCACCTCTCCGCTGTACGTCATGTCCGCCAGCCTATAGCGGGGGAGCGGCCCGGGTCCTAGAGCGGGGGCAGCGCCGGAAGTGGGCCGTCGGCCACCTCCAGGGCGGATCCGGCACGGCGGCCGGCGAGCCAGCCCAGCAGATCGGCCGGGGGGCCGGTGACGGTCAGCTCGGGGTCGTCACCCGCCTCCCGTCCCGTGCTCCACGCGCGCGTGCCGTCCGTGAGGCGCGTGGGCGGTACGTCGGGATGCCCGGCGAACCGGTCGGCCAGGAAGACGATCTCCCGCTCGGCGAACTCGGCCGGCAGATCCTCCAGCTCGTAGCCGATCCCCAGGTCCACGTGATGCAGCTCCACCTCCACCCAGCGCCGGAACGGCACCCGGGACGCGGAGTCCGTGACCCCGCCCCGCAGCTCCACCGTGCGCGACCAGTCCGCCGGAGCGGCCGCGGTCTCCTGGAAGCGGGCCGCGCTCTCGCGCAGGTCGGCGAGCTGGACATCGAGGGCGCGCGGGGCGTCCCGCTCGATGTCGGCGTCCCGGGCCTCGCCGGAGACGTACATGGGCCGCCCTTCGAGCACGTTCACGAGGGCGTCCGCGTTCCGGGCGAGGTGGGCGAGGACGTGGCCGCGGCTCCAGCCGGGCAGCCGTGACGGCTCCGTCACAGACGCGTTGTCCAGTTTGCCGACTGCGGTCAGCAGCCGCTCCGTCGCGTCACGTACAGACGCCAGGTCATGAGCGTGATCAATCATGGTGCTGACCCTAGCTCCGCCACTCCTTCGGGTGAAGGTGGTGAAGCAGTGCCGTAAATCGAAAGCGCGTGCTATATGGTCGGACGTGGCGTCGGGCATGCTGGAGAGCCGGGGTTTGTTGGCAACCCGTGAATCCGACCGGCGTTGTCAGTGGCTCCCCCTAGTCTGAGAAAGACGGGGGCCCCGCCCCTGTCACTTCTCTCAAGAAAGGTGCGGACCGGCGTGGCCGACCGTCTCATCGTTCGTGGAGCGCGCGAGCACAACCTCAAGAACGTCTCGCTCGACCTCCCGCGCGACTCGCTCATCGTCTTCACGGGCCTGTCGGGGTCGGGCAAGTCCTCGCTGGCCTTCGACACCATCTTCGCCGAGGGACAGCGGCGCTACGTGGAGTCGCTCTCCTCGTACGCCCGCCAGTTCCTCGGCCAGATGGACAAGCCGGACGTCGACTTCATCGAGGGCCTCTCCCCGGCCGTCTCCATCGACCAGAAGTCGACCTCGCGCAACCCGCGCTCCACGGTCGGCACCATCACCGAGGTCTACGACTACCTGCGTCTGCTCTTCGCGCGCATCGGCAAGCCGCACTGTCCCGAATGCCGCCGCCCGATCTCGCGCCAGTCGCCGCAGGCCATCGTCGACAAGGTCCTGGAGCTGCCGGAGGGCAGCCGCTTCCAGGTGCTGTCGCCGCTGGTGCGCGAGCGCAAGGGCGAGTTCGTCGATCTCTTCGCCGAGCTCCAGACCAAGGGCTACTCCCGCGCACGCGTCGACGGCGAGACGATCCAGCTGTCGAACCCGCCCACGCTGAAGAAGCAGGAGAAGCACACCATCGAGGTGGTCGTCGACCGCCTCACGGTCAAGGAGGGCGCCAAGCGCCGCCTCACCGACTCCGTGGAGACCGCCCTCGGCCTGTCCGGCGGCATGGTCGTGCTCGACTTCGTCGACCTCCCCGAGGACGACCCCGAGCGCGAGCGCATGTACTCCGAGCACCTGTACTGCCCGTACGACGACCTCTCCTTCGAGGAGCTCGAGCCCCGCTCCTTCTCCTTCAACTCGCCCTTCGGCGCCTGCCCGGACTGCTCCGGCATCGGCACGCGCATGGAGGTCGACGCGGAGCTGATCGTCCCGGACGAGGACAAGAGCCTCGACGAGGGCGCGATCCACCCCTGGTCGCACGGCCACACCAAGGACTACTTCGGCCGCCTGATCGGCGCGCTCGCCGACGCGCTGGGCTTCCGCACGGACATCCCCTTCGGGGGCCTGCCGCAGCGCGCCAAGAAGGCCCTGCTCCACGGCCACAAGACCCAGGTCGAGGTCCGTTACCGCAATCGCTACGGGCGCGAGCGCCGGTACACCACGGCCTTCGAGGGCGCCATCCCCTTCGTGAAGCGCCGGCACAGCGAGGCCGAGAGCGACTCCAGCCGTGAGCGCTTCGAGGGCTACATGCGCGAGGTGCCCTGCCCCACCTGTGAGGGCACGCGTCTGAAGCCGATCGTCCTCGCGGTCACGATCATGGACAAGTCCATTGCCGAGGTCTCCGCGATGTCGATCAGCGACTGCGCGGACTTCCTGGGCGAGCTGAAGCTCACCGCCCGCGACAAGAAGATCGCCGAGCGCGTGCTGAAGGAGGTCAACGAACGGCTGCGGTTCCTGGTCGACGTCGGCCTGGACTACCTCTCGCTGAACCGCGCGGCCGGCACCCTCTCCGGCGGCGAGGCCCAGCGCATCCGCCTGGCGACCCAGATCGGCTCCGGCCTGGTCGGCGTCCTGTACGTCCTCGACGAGCCGTCCATCGGTCTGCACCAGCGTGACAACCACCGCCTGATCGAGACCCTGGTCCGGCTGCGCGACATGGGCAACACGCTCATCGTCGTCGAGCACGACGAGGACACCATCAAGACCGCCGACTGGATCGTCGACATCGGCCCCGGCGCCGGCGAGCACGGCGGCAAGGTCGTGCACAGCGGCTCCCTGAAGGAACTGCTCGCCAACGCCGAGTCGCAGACCGGTCAGTATCTGTCCGGCAAGAAGGCCATCCCGCTGCCCGACATCCGGCGCCCGCTGGACCCGTCCCGGCAGCTCACGGTGCACGGTGCCCGGGAGAACAACCTCCAGGACATCGACGTGTCCTTCCCGCTGGGCGTGCTCACCGCTGTCACCGGCGTGTCCGGCTCCGGCAAGTCGACCCTGGTCAACGACATCCTGTACACGCACCTGGCCCGCGAGCTCAACGGCGCCCGGAGCGTGCCCGGGCGGCACACGCGCGTGGACGGCGACGACCTCGTCGACAAGGTCGTGCACGTCGACCAGTCGCCCATCGGCCGCACCCCGCGTTCCAACCCGGCCACCTACACCGGCGTCTTCGACCACATCCGCAAGCTGTTCGCCGAGACCACCGAGGCGAAGGTCCGCGGCTACCTGCCCGGCCGCTTCTCCTTCAACGTCAAGGGCGGCCGCTGCGAGAACTGCTCGGGCGACGGCACCATCAAGATCGAGATGAACTTCCTCCCGGACGTGTACGTCCCGTGCGAGGTCTGCCACGGCGCCCGGTACAACCGGGAGACCCTGGAGGTCCACTACAAGGGCAAGTCCATTGCCGACGTCCTGAACATGCCGATCGAGGAGGCCACGGAGTTCTTCGAGGCGGTCCCCGCGATCTCCCGCCATATGAAGACCCTGAAGGACGTCGGCCTCGGCTACGTCCGGCTCGGCCAGTCCGCGACCACCCTGTCCGGCGGTGAGGCCCAGCGCGTCAAGCTCGCCAGCGAGCTCCAGCGCCGCTCCACCGGCCGCACGGTCTACGTCCTGGACGAGCCGACCACCGGTCTGCACTTCGAGGACATCAGCAAGCTGCTGACGGTCCTGTCCGGACTGGTCGACAAGGGCAACACGGTCATCGTCATCGAGCACAACCTCGACGTGATCAAGACGGCCGACTGGATCGTCGACATGGGGCCCGAGGGCGGAGCCGGCGGCGGCCTGGTCGTCGCGGAGGGCACGCCCGAGGAGGTCGCCGCGGTCCCGACCAGCCACACCGGCAAGTTCCTCCAGGAGGTCCTGGGCGCCGACCGCATCAGCGACGCGTCCTCGGTGCGGGCACCGCGCAAGGCGGCGGCGAAGACGACGGCGGCGAAGAAGGCGGCGGCGGCGAAGACGGTCCCGGCGCAGGCCAGGTCGAAGAAGACTGCGACGAAGACCGCCGCGAAGAAGACGACGCGGACCAGCAAGAGCTGAGGACCGAGCCGAGGCGCTGTGCGCCCACGGGATCATCGGTGACGATCTCCCGCGGGGCACGGCGCCTTGGCTGTCCTCAAGCCGTTCAGTCGTTCTTCGGCTCCACGAACTGCATATCGAGCTGGATCTTCACCACTTCCCCGAGCAGCCCCGGAGCGAAGTCGAGCCCGAACTCGCTGCGCCGGATCTCGCCCGTCGCCTCGAACCCGGCATGCCGGCTGCCGTCCATGGGCACCTCGACCAGCCCGCCGAACTCCACGGCCAGCGTCACCGGCCGGGTCATTCCGCCGATCGTCAGCTCACCCTCCATCGTCCAGTCCTCACCCTCACCCGACACCCGCGTCGAGCGGTATGTCATCGTCGGGCGCTTCTCGACGTCGAGCAGGTCGGAGGCGCGTACATGCGCGTCCCGATCGGCGTTGCCGGTGTCGATCGAGGCCAGGTCGACGGTCGCGGAGACCCGCACGTCCTCGACCCGTTCCCCGACGGACAGTTCGGCCTCCAGCCGCTCGAAGCGTCCCCGCACCTTGGCGATGCCCAGGTGACGGATGGTGAAGTTCACGGAGGAGTGGAACGGGTCCAGGGCCCAGTTCCCCGGAGTCAGCGGCAGGGCGGTGGCGGAAGCGGCGGCGGCGATGTCATTCGTCATGTGCTCCACCCTGAGGGCCGGGTGGCCCAGGAGGGAGACCGTCCTGAGCCTGGTAGTGGCAGGGCCACGATCCGCGCCCGCGCGCGTTGTACGTTCGGCGGGTGAGCGACAACGAGTTGGGCACGTACCTGCGCACCTGGCGTGAAGCCGTCAGCCCCGCCGAGGCCGGTCTGCCCACGGGGCCCCGGCGCCGCACCCCGGGCCTGCGACGCGCCGAACTGGCCACGCTCGCCGACATCAGCGTCGAGTACCTCACCCGGCTGGAACAGGGACGCGACCGCAACCCCTCCGCCCAGGTGCTCGGTGCCCTCGCCGACGCCCTGCAGCTGTCGCTCAGCGACCGGATGCTGCTCCGCCGCCTGACCAAGGAGGCGGACGGCGGCGACCCGCTGGTCTGCGCGGCGGCCCCGTCGCTGGGCTACTCGGTGCGCCCCACCGTCCGGTCGGTGCTCGATCGACTGGAGCCGACCCCCGCGCTGGTGGTCAACTGGATCGGCGACATCCTCGCCCACACCGCGGGGTACGAGCGGCTGGCCGGCCCCCTCGGCCTGCTCGACGACGAGCGGCCCAACCTGCTCCGGTACCTGTTCACCGACGAGCGTGCCCGCGACGCATACCGCGACTGGGACCGGGTGGCCGACGACCTCGTCGCCCGGCTCCGGCACGGGGCCCCGCTCCGGGACCCCTACGTCGCCGAGCTGGCCGACGAGCTGACGGTGACGGCGGGGGCGGACTTCGCCGACCGGTTCGCCGACCTGGCCGTGGCGCCGCGGCGGACGGGTTCCCAGCAGATCGAGCACCCGGAGGCCGGATCGCTGCGACTGGTGCACGAGACGCTCGTGCTGCCCGAAGAAGGCCTGCGTGTGATCGTTCAGCTGCCCGCCGACGATGCCACGGCCGCCGCCCTGGACCGCCTCGACGGCCGCCGCCCCGGCGCGCTGCGGGCCGTGGGAGAGGCCGGCTGAGCGGACTCAGCCGTCCAGCTCGTGCGCGTACGGCGGTTCCGCACCCGCCCGTGAGCAGGTGACCGCCGCGGCGCGGGCCGCGAAGCCCAGCAGTTCCGTCCAGCCGTCGGACCCCAGTGCGGCCAGGGCCGGCTCGCTGAGGGCGTCGCGTACCGCGAGCCCGTGCAGCAGCGCCGCGTTGACCGTGTCGCCCGCGCCGATCGTGTCCACGACCTCCACCCGCTCGCCCGGTACGGAGTACTCGCCGCCGTCGGCGGTGAAGACGGTCAGCCCGTCGCCGCCCCGGGTGATCACGACCGCTACGGGGCCGGCCGCCAGCCAGTCCTGGGGCGTGCCGCCCAGCCACTGGGCGTCCTCGGCGGACAGCTTCAGCAGCGACACCGCCGGCAGCCAGCTCTTGAACCGCGCCCGGTAGGCGTCCGCGTCCGGGATCAGCCCCGCCCTGATGTTGGGGTCCAGCGCGGTGAACACTCCCTGCGCGGCGGCCGAACGCATCAGTTCCTCGTACGCGCTCGCCCCCGGCTCCAGCACCAGCGAGCAGGTGCCGAAGGAGACCGCACGGGTGCCCGACGGCAGTGCGGAGGGCGCTGCGAACAGCCGGTCCGCCGTCCCGTCCACATAGAAGGAGTACGCCGCCGAGCCGTCCACACCGACCGTGGCGACGGCGAGGGTCGTCGGCTCGGCACCGCGCTGCACCGACGACACGTCGACGCCGGTCTCGCGCAGCCGGTCCAGCAAAGCTTCCCCGAAGGCGTCGGACGACACCCGGGAGCAGAAGGCGGCGGGGGAGCCTAGGCGGCCCAGTGCCACGGCCGTGTTGTACGGGCCGCCGCCGAGCGCCGGCTGCAGCGCCGCCAGGGCACCCGCGCCCCGCGGTACCAGGTCGATCAGTGCCTCACCGGCGACGACGATCATGCGACGGTTCCTTTCTCGGGCTGTGCGGACTGCTCGAACCGGACCGACTGCCCGGACTCCTCGGGGCAGCCGCAGGAGGTGCGATGGACGAAGGCGGAGGGGAGCCGCACCGTCCGCGCCGGCCGGTCCGGCTCGGCGAGACGCTCCAGGAGCACGTGTACGGCCTGGGCGCCGATGTCCTTGCTGGGCTGTGCGATCGCGGTGAGCCGGGGTGAGAACAGATCCGCCCAGGCGAAGTCGTCGAAGCAGCACAGCGCGATGTCGCCCGGCACGGACAGGCCGCGGGCACGCAGGGCACGCAGGGCCCCGATGGTCATGGCGTTGTTGCCGGTGACCATCGCGGTGGGCGGCACAGCGAGCGACAGCAGGGCCGCGGCTGCCCCTTCGCCACCGGCCGACTCCGAGTCGCCGTGCACGAGGAGCCGTTCGTCGTACGGCAGTCCCGCGAAGGCGAGACCGGTCCGGTAGCCGGCGATCCGCTCGCTCGTGGTGCTGAACCCGGGCCGTCCGGCCACCAGCCCGATCCGCCGGTGGCCGAGGCCGGCGAGATGAGTGACCAGCAGGGACGTCGGTTCGGCGTTGTCGGCGCACACCTGGTCGAAACGCGGATCACCGTCGTCCGCCGGGGCGCCCACCAGCCGGTCGAGGAACACCGCCGGTACGTCGTGCCGCTCCAGGTAGGCGAGCAGCCCGCGCGGATCCGCCGAGGGCGCGACGATCATGCCGTCCACCCGGCGCTCGTGCAGCAGCTGGACGACCTTGCGCTCGTGCTCCGGGTCGTCGTGCGGATCGGCGATCAGCAGGCTGTAGCCGTGCTCCAGGGCACTGGCCTCGACGCCCTGGAGGATCTCCGTGAAGTACGGGTTGCTGATCGCCGAAACCGCCAGCCCGATGGAACGGGTGCGGGACGTCACCAGGGAGCGGGCCAGCGTGTTCGTTGTGTAGCCCAGCTCCTCCACGGCGTCCAGGACCGCCTGGCGGGTGCGCGGCAGCACCGGCCGGGTGCCGTTCAGCACGTGCGAGACGGTCGCCACGGAGACACCGGCGCTCCGTGCGACGTCGGCCATGGTCGCCATGCCGTTCCTCCTCCGCTCCCGGTGTCCCGGCGGGGAACGTATCGCATCCATCGGCGGACGTAAACGCTTGCGCAAGCGTTTACGTCCGACCGAGCCCAGGACCGAGCCCAGGACTGAGCCCGAGACCGCGTCCACAGGCCGCCGCCGAACCCGGTCCCGCGTCGTGACGCCTACTCCCAGTCCCAGCCGATCCCCAGAAACCCGGCCCGCACCCGTGGCTCGACCACATGCACTGACCGGTGCCGTCCGCTCAGTGCCAGGTCCTGGCACCCACTGCGCGGCGCCGCAGCCGAGTGCTGCGCGAACCGGTGGCAGCGCACCGGGACGGCCGCCGTGTCGAAGCACACCTGGAGCGCGTACTGGCCGCCGGGGACGTCGAAACCGCGGACGTACTCGCGCGCCTCGTCCGCCGTCCCGTCCTCGACGCCGTAGCGGAACAGGAACGTGTCCCCGGCCCGCAGCCGGATGTCGAAGAGCAGCTCGGCGGCGAGCATGCCGGTGTCGCGGTGCCAACGGACGCGACCCGTACGGCAGTTCTCCAGGGCATGCACCCTCATGCGCTCGGGCACAGCTCCCCGGTCGCCGTGGTGGACGGCGACGAAGCGGTCGATGCCGTCCCGGTGGGCGCGCACGATGTGGTGCGACTCGCGCTCGGCCAGCTCGCGCCGCGCCCCGATCCGCAGCCGCTCGTGGTGCCCGAGGGTGTGCAGGCCCCCGTCCGGCGGACAGTCCAGCTCGGCCAGCAACTGGTCCAGGGCCCCGGAGGCCTCCACGAGGGATCGATACGACCGGGCCGCGGACCGCTGCCCGGACGCGCCGGCGTCGGACTCGGCGAGCAGCCTGATCAGCGACTCCTCGGGAAGCTCCAGGATCTCTTCCAGTGCACGGACGGCTCGCAGCGACTCGGGGCGCTGCGGACGCCTGGCCCCCTGCTGCCAGTAACTCAGGCTCGTGACACCGACCTTCACGCCGTGGCGGGACAGATGGTGCTGCACGCGTTGCAGCGGCAGCCCGCGGGCCGCGATCGCCGCACGCAGGGCGACGTGGAAGGGGCCACCTCGCAGGGCCGAGTCCAGGTCCGCGCTGGCGACGTCCGCGTGCTGTGTGGCGTGCGGCATGCAGGGGCCTCTCTGTGAGTCGGCAACGGCTGCCCCGAGTTCCACCGCATTGAAGCGTGTTGACCTGGTCCCGACAACACCTGAAGCCGGACAGTGATGTACACCCCGCCGGACATACGAACGCCCGGGGCGGCGTACACCCCGGGCGTTCGTGGCTGACGGTGGGTTTCTAGGAGCGGTCGTTTCCGCTCTGTTCCTCGAGGGCGAGACGCTTGGCCCGCACTATGTCGGGGTCGCGCGGGTCCAGGGCGTCGCGCAGCGCGAACGGCTCGTCCGCGTACCGGCGGGCACGGACCGTCCGCCGGGTTTTCTCGATCCGCATCTGCTTCATCTGCGCAGCCCTCCGACCCGTGGCCCGCCCGCTCCGTGTGGGAAGCGGCCGGTCCGCACTGACATCCTGTGCCTGCACCGACACGGCCCTCGTCCGCCGGACGCCGCCGTGTCCCCGTGGGAAGCCTGCATTCCCGCTACCGGCGTGCCGTAATCCCCGCGGCGGGACATGCCGTTGGAAACTGCCACCGCCAAGCCTGTGATCGTGCCCCGCGCTCCCGTCGGACTGTCGGTGCTCGCCAGTAGGGTGTGAGACATGGCCGACCCCTCCAGCTACCGCCCCAAACCGGGTGAGATCCCCGATACGCCGGGGGTCTACAGGTTCCGCGACGAGCACCGCCGGGTGATCTACGTCGGAAAGGCGAAGAGCCTGCGCCAGCGCCTGGCGAACTACTTCCAGGATCTGGCGGGAATGCACCCGCGCACCCGGACCATGGTCACCACGGCCGCGTCCGTGGAGTGGACGGTGGTGTCCACGGAGGTCGAGGCGCTCCAGCTGGAGTACTCCTGGATCAAGGAGTACGACCCCCGGTTCAACGTCAAGTACCGCGACGACAAGAGCTACCCGTACCTCGCGGTGACGATGAACGAGGAGTACCCGCGCGTGCAGGTGATGCGCGGTCACAAGAAGAAGGGCGTCCGCTACTTCGGGCCGTACGGGCACGCGTGGGCCATCCGCGACACGGTCGACCTCCTGTTGCGCGTCTTCCCCGTGCGCACCTGCTCGGCCGGTGTCTTCAAGAACGCCGCCCGCACCGGCCGCCCCTGCCTCCTCGGCTACATCGGCAAGTGCTCGGCCCCCTGTGTGGACCGGGTCTCCGCTGAGGAGCACCGCGAACTGGCCGACGAGTTCTGCGACTTCATGACCGGCCGGACGAACGCCTACATCCGCCGCCTGGAGAAGCAGATGGGCGAGGCGGCCGAGGAGATGGAATACGAGCGGGCGGCCCGGCTGCGCGACGACATCGGGGCCCTGAGGAAGGCCATGGAGAAGAGCGCGGTCGTGCTCGCCGACGCGACCGACGCCGACCTGATCGCGGTCGCCGAGGACGAGCTGGAGGCGGCCGTCCAGATCTTCCACGTACGTGGCGGACGCGTGCGCGGCCAGCGCGGCTGGGTCACCGACAAGGTGGAGGAGATCACCACCGGGGCCCTCGTGGAGCACGCCCTGCAGCAGCTCTACGGCGAGGAGACCGGCGACGCCGTCCCCAAGGAGGTGCTGGTCCCGGCCCTGCCCGAGCCCGTGGAGCCCGTCCAGGAGTGGCTCACGGGGCGGCGCGGCTCGAACGTCTCCCTGCGCGTCCCGCAGCGCGGCGACAAGAAGGCCCTCATGGAGACAGTCCAGCGCAACGCGCAGCAGTCGCTCGTCCTGCACAAGACCAAGCGCGCCTCCGACCTGACCACGCGCTCGCGTGCCCTGGAGGAGATCGCCGACGCCCTCGACCTGGACAGCGCCCCGCTCAGGATCGAGTGCTACGACATCTCCCACCTCCAGGGCGACGACGTCGTGGCCTCCATGGTCGTCTTCGAGGACGGCCTCGCCCGCAAGAGCGAGTACCGGCGCTTCCAGATCAAGGGCTTCGCCGGGCAGGACGACGTCCGCTCCATGCACGAGGTGATCACCCGCCGCTTCCGGCGCTACCTCGCCGAGAAGGAGAAGACGGGGGAGTGGACCGACGGCGAGAACGCCGATACCCCCGAGGCCGAGACACCTGAGATCGACAGCAACGGCGAGATCGTCGGGACCGGCCTCACCGAGGACGACGGCCGCCCCAAGAAGTTCGCCTATCCGCCCCAGCTCGTCGTCGTCGACGGTGGCGCCCCGCAGGTCGCGGCAGCCCGGCGGGCCCTGGACGAGCTCGGGATCGACGACATCGCCGTGTGCGGCCTCGCCAAGCGCCTGGAGGAGGTCTGGCTGCCCGGTGACGACGACCCGGTGGTCCTGCCCCGTACCAGCGAGGGCCTGTATCTGCTCCAGCGGGTCCGTGACGAGGCCCACCGGTTCGCGATCACCTACCAGCGCGCGAAGCGGGCCAAGCGCTTCCGGTCCAGCCCTCTGGACGACGTCCCCGGTCTCGGGGACACGCGGAAGCAGGCACTCCTGAAACACTTCGGTTCGTTGAAGAAACTGCGATCTGCCACCATCGACCAGATCTGCGAGGTTCCCGGCATAGGCCGAAAGACCGCCGAGACCATCGCGGCGGCCCTCGCCCAGGCGGCCCCGGCCGCACCCGCCGTCAACACGGCGACCGGAGAGATCATGGAAGAGGAACCCGGCACGGAAGCCGGCTCGGAACCCGGCACCATGGGTTCCAGTGGGGAACCCGTGACGATGGGAGCCCCGGACGAACGACGGGGGCAGGAGACATGAATGTGAACGAGCACGACGGGCAAGAACAGCAAGCCGGAGACGGAGCACAGGTGAGCACGGGCACGCCCAACGACAAGGCCCCGGTCCCGGAAGCGGCCATCCCCGAGCTGGTGATCATCTCCGGCATGTCCGGGGCCGGCCGGTCGACGGCCGCGAAGTGCCTGGAGGACCTCGGCTGGTTCGTCGTCGACAACCTGCCGCCCGCGCTGATCCCCACCATGGTGGAGCTCGGCGCCCGCTCCCAGGGCAACGTGGCCCGGATCGCCGTCGTCGTCGACGTCCGAGGCCGCCGCTTCTTCGACAACCTCCGCGAGTCCCTCGCCGACCTGGAGGCGAAGAACGTCACCCGGAGGATCGTCTTCCTGGAGTCCTCCGACGAGGCCCTGGTGCGTCGCTTCGAGTCGGTGCGCCGCCCGCACCCCCTCCAGGGCGACGGCCGCATCGTCGACGGCATCGCCGCCGAGCGCGAGCTGCTGCGCGAGCTGCGTGGCGACGCCGACCTGGTGATCGACACCTCCAGCCTGAACGTGCACGAGCTGCGCGCCAAGATGGACGCCCAGTTCGCGGGCGAGGAGGAGCCGGAGCTGCGGGCCACGGTGATGTCCTTCGGCTACAAGTACGGCCTGCCGGTCGACGCCGACCTCGTCGTCGACTGCCGCTTCCTGCCTAACCCGCACTGGGTCCCGGAGCTGCGTCCGTACACCGGCCTCAACGAGGAGGTCTCCGGATACGTCTTCAACCAGCCCGGAGCCAAGGAGTTCCTCGACCGGTACACGGAGCTCCTCCAGCTCGTCGCCACCGGCTACCGCCGTGAGGGCAAGCGCTACGTGACCATCGCCGTGGGCTGCACGGGCGGCAAGCACCGCTCGGTCGCCATGTCGGAGAAGCTCGCCGCTCGGCTCGCGTCCGAAGGCGTGGAGACAGTGGTCGTACACCGGGACATGGGACGCGAATGACACGACGTACTCCGCGGCTGAGCCGGCTGCGCCGGGTGGTGCCCGACGGCAGCACCGACGCACGGGCCGGCCGGCCCGCCGAGGCCCGGGGCGGCAGACCGCGCCGCCGGGGCACCCAGCCCAAGGTCGTCGCCCTCGGCGGCGGCATGGGCCTGTCCGCCTCGCTGGCCGCACTGCGCCGCATCACCGGCGATTTGACCGCCGTCGTCACCGTGGCCGACGACGGCGGCTCCAGCGGCCGGCTCCGCGACGAGCTGGGCGTGCTGCCGCCCGGCGACCTGCGCAAGGCGCTGGCCGCGCTGTGCGGCGACGACGACTGGGGCCAGACCTGGGCCCGGGTCATCCAGCACCGCTTCCAGTCCCAGGGCGACCTGCACGAGCACGCGGTCGGCAACCTGCTGATCGTCGCCCTCTGGGAGCAGCTCGGCGACCATGTGCAGGCCCTCGACCTGGTCGGACGGCTGCTCGGCGCACAGGGGCGCGTGCTGCCCATGTCCGCCGTCCCGCTGGAGCTCCAGGCCCTGGTCAAGGGCCACGACCCGGAGCGCCCGGAGGAGGTCGACACGGTCCGCGGTCAGGCCACCGTCGCCCTCACCCCGGGCGAGGTGCAGTCCGTGCACGTCGTGCCGCACGACCCGCCCGCCGTGCCCGAGGCGGTCGAGGCCGTCCTGGACGCGGACTGGGTGGTGCTCGGCCCGGGCTCCTGGTTCTCCTCGGTCATCCCGCATCTGCTCGTGCCGGAGCTGCTGGACGCGCTCACGCAGACCAAGGCCCGCCGGGTGCTCTCCCTGAACCTCGCCCCGCAACCTGGAGAAACCGAGGGCTTCTCCCCGCAGCGTCATTTGGAGGTTTTGGGACGACACGCCCCTAAACTCGCCCTGGACGTGGTGCTGGCCGACGAGGCCGCCGTGCCCGACCGTGACTCCCTGACCGATGCCGCGAAGCGGTTCGGGGCCGCGGTCGAGCTGGCGCCGGTGGCCAGACCCGACGGGACCCCGAGGCACGACCCGGAGCTGTTGGCCGCCGCGTACGACCGTATTTTTCGGATGCATGGAAGGATCGGCCCATGGCGATGACGGCAGCGGTGAAGGACGAGATCTCCCGGCTCCCCGTCACCCGGACCTGCTGCAGAAAGGCGGAGGTCTCCGCCATGCTGCGGTTCGCCGGCGGCCTCCACCTGGTGAGCGGTCGGATTGTGATCGAGGCGGAGCTGGACACCGCGATGGCGGCCCGCCGTCTGAAGCGGGACATCCTGGAGATCTTCGGCCACAGCTCCGAACTGATCGTGATGGCACCCGGCGGACTGCGCCGCGGGTCCCGCTACGTCGTGCGCGTCATCGCGGGCGGGGACCAGCTGGCCCGCCAGACCGGCCTGGTCGACGGGCGCGGCCGCCCGATCCGCGGCCTTCCCCCGCAGGTGGTCTCGGGGGCCACCTGCGACGCCGAGGCAGCCTGGCGCGGCGCGTTCCTCGCGCACGGCTCGCTCACCGAGCCCGGCCGCTCCTCCTCCCTGGAGGTGACCTGCCCGGGCCCCGAGGCCGCGCTCGCACTGGTCGGCGCCGCCCGCCGCCTGTCGATCGGCGCCAAAGCCCGTGAGGTGCGCGGCGTGGACCGGGTCGTCGTCCGTGACGGTGACGCCATCGGTGCCCTGCTGACCCGGCTCGGTGCCCACGAATCGGTGCTGGCCTGGGAGGAGCGCCGGATGCGCCGCGAGGTGCGGGCCACGGCGAACCGGCTCGCCAACTTCGACGACGCCAACCTCCGTCGCTCGGCCCGCGCGGCCGTCGCCGCCGGTGCCCGCGTGCAGCGCGCCCTGGAGATCCTCGCCGACGACGTTCCCGAGCACCTCGCCGCCGCCGGCCGGCTGCGCATGGAGCACAAGCAGGCCTCCCTGGAGGAGCTGGGCGCGCTCGCCGACCCGCCGCTGACCAAGGACGCCGTCGCCGGCCGCATCCGCCGCCTGCTGGCCATGGCCGACAAGCGCGCCTCCGACCTCGGCATCCCGGGCACGGAGTCCAACCTCGCGGACGACCTCGCCGACAACCTCGTCGGCTGACCTCACAGGCCGTCAATCAGCCGGTGCCCGGCGCCCACTTGGGTGACCGGCACCGGCTTTTTGCGTGTCGCTGAGGCACCCTTGACTCGATCATGGACTGTCATGAGCCTGGCATCTGTTCGCTGCTGTGGCGAACCCACGCAAGGGGGGTTCATGAGACGAAGAGCGAGATCGATCCTCGCTGTCGGCGCGCTCCTGATCGGCGGAGCGAGCATCGCACCCATCGCCCAGGCACAACCGGGAAGTTCGGCCCCGTCCGACTCGGACGAAGTCAAGGTCTTCCGGGCCGAGGTCACCCAGAAGCAGGTACCCCTGCTGCTGGCGGCCGGCCAGGACGGTCACGAACTCGGCGAGCAGGTGCCCGAGAAGGGCACCGGCACCGTCGAGGTCTATCTCACCGACCAGCAGGCGAAGAAGCTTCGCAAGCAGGGCGTCGGCCTCACCGAGCACAAAGTCTCCGCAGGTGCCGAGAAGCGCGTCAGGAACGCCGCCGAGGGCGTGTTCCGCCCGTACAGCGGAGGGGGCGGCCTGAAGGAGGAGATCCTCCGCGCCGCGCAGCAGCACCCCGGCCTCACCAAGGTCGTCTCCATCGGCAAGACGGTGAACGGCCAGGACGTCCTCGCCCTGAAGCTCACCAAGAACGCGAAGAAGACGAAGGACGGCTCCAAGCCCTCCGTCCTCTACATGTCCAACCAGCACGCGCGCGAGTGGATCACGCCGGAGATGACCCGGCGCCTGATGCACCATTACCTGGACAAGTACAAGACGGACAAGCGCGTCAAGAAGATCGTCGACTCCACCGAGCTGTGGTTCCTCCTGTCGGCCAACCCCGACGGCTACGACCACACCTTCAAGAGCGACGACAACCGCATGTGGCGCAAGAACCTGCGGGACAACAACGGCGACGGCGCCATCGGCACCGGCGACGGCGTCGACCTCAACCGCAACTTCACCTACAAGTGGGGCTACGACGACGAGGGCTCGTCCCCCAACCCCACCAGCGAGACCTACCGTGGCGCGAGCCCGGGCTCCGAGCCGGAGACGAAGGCCCTGGACGCCTTCCAGAAGCGGATCGGCTTCACGTACGGCATCAACTACCACTCCGCCGCCGAACTCATCCTCTACGGAGTCGGCTGGCAGGTGGCCACGGAGACCCCGGACGACGTCCTGTACAAGGCGCTCGCCGGCACGCCCGAGAACCCGGCGGTCCCCGGCTACCACCCGCAGGTCTCCTCCGAGCTGTACACGACGAACGGCGAGGCCGACGGCCACGCGGCGAACGTCAACGGCCTGGCGATGTTCACCCCCGAGATGTCGACCTGCGCGACGGCCTCGAACATCGACCCGAACGACGAGTGGAAGGCGTCCGACTGCCGGTCGGTCTTCACCTTCCCGGACGACGAGAAGCTGATCCAGCAGGAGTTCGCCAAGAACGTCCCGTTCGCGCTCTCGGTCGCCGAGTCGGCCGCCCACCCCGACCGGCCGTCCTCCTCGGTCGGCATGAGCGCCGCCGACTTCACCCCAGCAGCCTTCTCCACGTCCTACTCGCGCGGCGCAGACCAGGAGATCTCCGTCGTCGCACGCAAGTCCGTGCGCGACAAGGAGCTGAGGTACCGCGTCAACGGCGGCCGCACCGAGGACATGGCGCTCAAGCCCTGGAAGGGCGGCGAGACGTACGGCGGTGAGGACAACCTCTACTTCGATGAGTACCGGGCGAAGGTCAAGGACGGCGACCCGGGCGACAAGGTCGAGGTGTGGTTCACCGGGGAGACGAAGAACGGCAAGCCGGTCTCCAGCAAGCGCTTCACCTACACCGTGGCCGAGCTCCCCAGGGCGAACACCCTCGTGGTCGCCGAGGAAGGCGCCACCGCCACGCAGGCGAAGGCTTACGTCGACGCGCTCAAGGCCAACGGCCGCAAGGCGGTCGTCTGGGACGTCGCCCAGCAGGGCGC
This sequence comes from Streptomyces sp. CA-179760, assembly GCF_050937045.1. Classification (NCBI taxonomy): domain Bacteria; kingdom Bacillati; phylum Actinomycetota; class Actinomycetes; order Kitasatosporales; family Streptomycetaceae; genus Streptomyces; species Streptomyces sp. CA-179760. The sequence goes on along the minus strand of NZ_JBNJLZ010000001.1, from coordinate 2,377,351 downwards.
GCCCGACGCGCTCGGTGTGCTGAGCCACTACGACACCGTCGTCCACTACACGGGCGCGGGCACCCCGGGCGTCGCCACCCAGCTCCAGCTGCGGTCTTTCCTCAACGAGGGCGGCAGGCTGATCGAGGCGGGCGAGCAGGCCGGCGGCAGCGTCGACCTGGGCGGCGGCACCCTGTCGAACGACTTCAGCCAGTACTACCTGGGTGCCTACAGCCGCACCTCGACCCCAGGGGCGACCGGCTTCACCGGCTCCGGCAGGCTCGGCAGCTTCACGGGCACGCTCGCCGGCGCCCCCGGCAACCCGCTGGACAGGGCGGGCACCTACGCGGTCACCTCCGGCGAACTGCCCGCCGACAGGTACCCGCAGTTCGCGAGCGAGGGCGCGGGACAGTTCGCCGGCACGGTGAACCCGTACGGCCCGTACGCGGGCTCCGCCATGGCGGCGGCCGTCCACACCAACGACGGCTACAAGCGCCTCACCCGCACCGTGGACCTCACCGGCACCACGACCGCCGACAAGCCCACGCTGCGCACCCAGTTGCTGTGGGACACCGAACCCGGCTACGACCACGTCCTGGTCGAGGCCCACACCACCGGCGCCGACGACTGGACGACCCTGCCCGAGGCGGGCGGCGCCACCAAGGCCACCGTGCCGGAGGAGTGCGCGGCCGGCTTCTACGTCAATGAGCACCCCTGGCTGAAGCGCTACCTCACCCTCACGGACGACGGCTGCACCGCGTCCGGCAGCTCCGGCCAGTGGCACAGCCTCACCGGTACCTCTAATGGCTGGCAGCAGGTGAACTTCGACCTGAGCGCCTACGCCGGCAAGACGGTCGAGCTGTCGATCAGCTACGTCACCGACCCGGGTACCGGCGGGCACGGCGTCCTCGCCGACGACGCCTCGCTCGTCGTCGGCGGCACGGCGAAGGAGACCGAGGGCTTCGAGACCTCCCTCGGCGCCTGGAAGACGGCCGGTCCGCCCGCGGGCAGCCCGGCCGTCCTCAAGGACTGGACGCGCACCGGGGCGCTGTTCCAGACATTCGGCGCGGTCACCACGGACGACACCGTGCTGCTGGGCTTCGGCCTCGAACACGTCGCCGCGGCGGCTGACCGGACGGCACTGATGAGGAAGGCGCTCGCTTCGCTGGACGGGTGACCTTCCTGCCCTGAAAGGGTGACGTCCCTGGTCAACAGGGACGCGCTCTGTGTAGCGAAATCGAGTGATCTTGATCTCAGCGGTGGGCGGTCCGTACCCCTACTGGCGGGTACGGACCGCCCTGCCGTGTATGGGGCATCTGGATGTCACCACCTGGGGCTCAGGGAGGTAGGGTCGTAGGCGGTCGGGGACATCCCAAACAGAGCTCGCCGGCTCTTCATGGCCGGCGTACCAACGAGGAGATCGGTTCGTGACGATCCGCGTAGGCATCAACGGCTTCGGCCGCATCGGCCGCAACTACTTCCGTGCGCTGCTGGAGCAGGGTGCGGACATCGAAATCGTGGCTGTCAACGACCTGGGTGACACCGCGACCACCGCTCATCTGCTCAAGTACGACACCATCCTGGGCCGTCTCAAGGCAGAGGTGTCGCACACCGCAGACACGATCACGGTCGACGACCACACCATCAAGGTGCTCTCCGAGCGCAACCCCGCGGAGATCCCGTGGGGCGAGCTGGGTGTCGACATCGTCATCGAGTCCACCGGCATCTTCACGAAGAAGGCCGACGCCGCCAAGCACCTCGCCGGCGGCGCCAAGAAGGTCCTCATCTCGGCTCCGGCCAAGGAGGAGGACATCACCATCGTGATGGGTGTCAACCAGGACAAGTACGAGCCGGCGAACCACCACGTCATCTCCAACGCCTCCTGCACCACCAACTGTGTGGCGCCGATGGCCAAGGTCCTCGACGAGAACTTCGGCATCGTCAAGGGCCTGATGACGACGGTCCACGCGTACACCAACGACCAGCGCATCCTGGACTTCCCGCACTCGGACCTGCGTCGCGCCCGCGCCGCCGCCGAGAACATCATCCCGACCACCACGGGTGCCGCGAAGGCCACCGCGCTGGTCCTGCCGCAGCTCAAGGGCAAGCTCGACGGCATCGCGATGCGTGTCCCGGTCCCGACCGGCTCGGCCACCGACCTGGTCGTGACGCTCCAGCGCGAGGTCACCAAGGACGAGGTCAACGCCGCGTTCAAGAAGGCGTCCGAGGACGGCGACCTCAAGGGCTACCTGGCCTACACCGAGGACCAGATCGTCTCCTCGGACATCGTCAGCGACCCGGCCTCCTGCACCTTCGACGCCTCCCTGACCATGGTCCAGGAGGGCAACTCGGTGAAGATCCTCGGCTGGTACGACAACGAGTGGGGCTACTCCAACCGCCTCGTGGACCTTACGGTCTTCGTCGGCAACCAGCTCTGATCAACCGAGCAGGCACGACAGTGTGAGAGCAGGGCTCGGGCAGCGTGACGACGCGCTGCCCGAGCCCTGACGCACGTACAGATCAGAGCTGTTCGATCACGAGCGCTTACGAGCGATCACGAGCTCTTTCAGGAGTCCCCTCATGAAGACGATCGACGAACTCCTCGCCGAAGGGGTCGCGGGCAAGCGGGCTTTCGTCCGCGCGGACCTGAACGTGCCGCTGGACGGCACGTCGATCACCGACGACGGCCGTATCCGCGCCGTGCTGCCCACGGTCAAGGCCCTCGCCGAGGCGGGCGCCCGCGTGGTCGTCGCCTCCCACCTGGGCCGCCCCAAGGGCGCCCCGGACCCGGCCTTCTCCCTCGCCCCCGCCGCCGCGCGCCTCGGTGAACTCCTCGGCGCCGACGTGGCCTTCGCGACCGACACGGTCGACGAGTCCGCCCAGGCCACTGTCGCGGCCCTCACCGACGGCCAGGTCGCCGTCATCGAGAACCTGCGCTTCAACGCCGGCGAGACGAGCAAGGACGACGCCGAGCGGGCTGCCTTCGCCGACCGGCTCGCCGCCCTCGCCGACGTCTACGTCAGTGACGGCTTCGGAGCCGTGCACCGCAAGCACGCCTCCGTGTACGACCTCCCGGCCCGGCTGCCGCACTACGCCGGCCATCTCATCGCGACCGAGGTCGGCGTCCTGAAGAAGCTCACCGATGACGTCAAGCGGCCCTACGCCGTCGTCCTGGGCGGCGCCAAGGTGTCCGACAAGCTCGCCGTCATCGACCAGCTGCTCGGCAAGGCCGACCGCCTGCTCATCGGCGGCGGCATGGTCTTCACCTTCCTCAAGGCCAAGGGTCACGAGATCGGCACGTCCCTGGTCCAGGAGGACCAGCTCCCGGCCGTCCGGGAGTACATCGAGCGCGCCGAGAAGAACGGCGTCGAGCTGGTGCTGCCGGTGGACGTCGTGGTCGCGCCCAACTTCCCGGACCTCAAGACCAAGGCTCCGGCCGGGCCCAGTACCGTCGCCGCGGACGCCATGCCGGCCGGTCAGATGGGCCTTGACATCGGCCCCGAGTCCCGCAAGCTGTACGCCTCGAAGATCGTCGACGCCGCCACCGTCTTCTGGAACGGCCCCATGGGCGTCTTCGAGCACCCTGATTTCGCCGAGGGCACCAAGGCGGTAGCCCAGGCTCTCCTCGACTCCCAGGCCTTCACGGTGGTCGGTGGTGGCGACTCCGCCGCGGCCGTCCGCATCCTGGGCTTCGACGAGAACGCATTCGGCCACATCTCGACCGGTGGCGGCGCCTCCCTCGAATACCTCGAGGGCAAGACGCTCCCCGGCCTCGCCGCACTGGAGGACTGACCCACATGACCGCGCGCACGCCGCTGATGGCGGGCAACTGGAAGATGAACCTCAACCACCTCGAGGCCATCGCCCACGTCCAGAAGCTCGCCTTCGCCCTGGCCGACAAGGACTACGAGGCCGTCGAGGTCGCCGTCCTGCCGCCCTTCACCGACCTGCGCTCCGTGCAGACCCTGGTCGACGGCGACAAGCTCAAGATCAAGTACGGCGCCCAGGACATCTCGGCGCACGACGGCGGTGCCTTCACCGGCGAGATCTCCGGCCCGATGCTGGCCAAGCTGAAGTGCTCGTACGTCGCGATCGGCCACAGCGAGCGGCGCCAGTACCACGCCGAGACCGACGAGCTGGTGAACGCCAAGGTCAAGGCCGCCTACAAGCACGGCCTGACGCCCATCCTGTGCGTCGGCGAGGAGCTGGAGATCCGCGAGGCGGGCAACCACGTCTCCCACACCCTCGCCCAGGTCGAGGGCGGTCTGAAGGACCTCCCCGCCGAGCAGGCCGAGACCGTCGTGATCGCCTACGAGCCCGTCTGGGCCATCGGCACCGGCAAGGTCTGCGGAGCCGGGGACGCCCAGGAGGTCTGCTCGGCGATCCGCGGCAAGATCGCCGAGTTGTACTCGCAGGACCTGGCCGACAAGGTCCGCATCCAGTACGGCGGCTCGGTCAAGGCGGGCAACGTCGCCGAGATCATGGCCCAGGCCGACATCGACGGCGCCCTGGTCGGCGGCGCCTCGCTGGACGCCGACGAGTTCGTCAAGATCGTGCGGTTCCGCGACCAGTGAGTATGCGGTAGCGGCGTAACGTCGTACCCTTGCGGGGTCCAGCCTTGTGCTGGGCCCCGCGTCGTCCGTCAGAATCCGAGGAAGTTGGTCCAGCCGTGGTTATGGGGTTCTCGATCGCCCTGATCGTCTTCAGCCTGCTGCTGATGCTGCTGGTGCTGATGCACAAGGGGAAGGGCGGCGGTCTCTCCGACATGTTCGGTGGCGGCATGCAGTCCTCCGTCGGCGGCTCCTCGGTCGCCGAGCGCAACCTCGACCGAATCACCGTCGTGGTCGGTCTGGGCTGGTTCGCGTGCATTGTCGTGCTCGGCATCCTGATGAAGGTGAACAACTGACCGAGACGCACTCCGCACGGAACTCGTACGCAAGACCCCATGTTCGGTACGCGCAGCTGAGCGCGGCCTATCATGGGGCTTGCGTCTTCGTGTGAGGGTTGTAACTCCAATCACTGGACGCGCGTTGGGCCTTACGTAGACTGAGGCGCTCGCAGCGAAGCGGAACGCCGACTCGCTTCGCGGCACCATCACGCAGGGAGTTACGACCGTGGCAAGTGGCAACGCGATCCGGGGAAGCCGGGTCGGGGCGGGGCCGATGGGCGAGGCCGAGCGCGGCGAGTCCGCGCCGCGGCTGCGCATCTCCTTCTGGTGCTCCAACGGACACGAGACCCAGCCGAGCTTCGCCAGCGACGCGCAGGTGCCCGAAACCTGGGACTGTCCCCGCTGCGGATTCCCGGCCGGCCAGGACCGGGACAACCCCCCGGACCCGCCGCGCACCGAGCCCTACAAGACGCACCTGGCGTATGTACGGGAGCGGCGCAGCGACGCGGACGGCGAGGCGATCCTCGCCGAGGCGCTCGCCAAACTGCGGGGCGAGATCTAGGAATTGACCGGCCGGGCACCAGCAGGTGCCCGGCCGGAGCTGGTTTCCGAGCCCGCCGCCGGCCCGCTCGCGGACCGATTGTCAGTGGTGCCCTCTACGGTTTGTGCATCGGGGCGAACCGTGAGGGGGCGAACAGTGGCGACGGTCGGGGTGGGGAGCGTGGGCGCGCCCGCGTGGCGCGGGGGTTTCGGACGGCTGTGGAGCGCTGCCGTCCTGTCCAGCTTCGGTGACGCGCTGCGTACGGCCGCACTGCCTCTGCTGGCGGTCACACTGACCGACGAGCCGCTGCTCATCGCCTCCGTCACGGCCTGCGGCTATCTGCCCTGGATCGTCTTCGGGCTGCTCGGCGGGGCCGTCGCCGACCGTGTGGACCAGCGGCGCGCCATGTGGATGGCGGACGCGTTACGCGGCCTGCTCGTCGCCGCCTTCGCCGTGGCCGTGGCGCTCGGTCACGCCTCGATCGGCCTGCTCATCGTGCTGGCCGTCGCCCTCACCACCCTCCAGACCCTCTTCGACAACGCCGCGACCGCGCTGCTGCCCGCCCTGGTCGACCGGGACGCGCTGGGCAGTGCCAACGCCCGGCTGATGACCGGCCAGCGGGTCGCGGGCGGCCTGCTCGGCGGACCCGTCGTGCCGCTGCTGCTGGCGGCGGGGGCCGCCGTGCCCTTCGCTGCCGACGCGGTGACCTTCCTGGTGGCCGCCGCGCTGATCGCCACACTGCCGGCGACCCGGACCGACCGGGAGCCGAGGCCGGCGGGCAGCACCCTGCGCCGTGAGATCGCGCAGGGACTGCGCACCCTGTGGCGCGACCACGCCCTGCGCGGCCTGTGCGCCGCCACCGCCCTGTGCAACGTCGGGATGGGCACCCTGCTCGCCCTGCTGGTCGTCCTCGTCTCGGACTGGCTGGAGGCGGGCCCCGCGGGTTACGCGGCGGCTGGCACCGCCTTCACCCTGGGCAGCCTGGCCGGGGGAGTCGTGAACGGCCGGCTGGTGGCGCGGCTCGGCCGGCAGCGGTCGGTGCTGCTCGCCGGATCGGTGCAGACCGCGGCCCTCGTCGTCATGGGCACCGTGCGCAGCCTGACCGTGCTGGTGGGGATGCTGGCCGTCTTCGGGCTCATGAGCATGGTGTGGAACGTCAACACGACGACGCTGATGCAGGAGCGCAGCCCCGCCGGGCTGCTGGGCCGGGTCAGCTCGGCCTTCCGCACCTTGGCCTTCGCCGGCGTACCCCTCGGCGCCCTGCTGGGCGGAGCCGTCGCCACCGCCTGGGGCCCGAACACCCCGCCCCTGCTCACCGCCGCCTTCTTCCTCCTGGCCGTCATCGCGCTGATACCCACGCTCCACGCGAACGTATCCGTTGTTGAACCGGACGACGGTGCCACGACAACCGACGCCACACGCTGATCAATTAGGTTGGTCCGGCAGCGGGGCAAGGTACGCAGGCAGGACAGGAAAGAAGGCTGAAGTCCGAGATGAACGCAGACGGCCGTACCAGGCTCAACCACATGCCCGAGTGGACGGCACTGGCCAAGCACCGGGAGGAGCTGGGCGAGGTCCGGCTGCGCGAGCTGTTCGCCGCCGAGCCCGGCCGCGGCACCGCGTACGCCCTCCGGGTCGGCGACCTGTACGTCGACTACTCCAAGCACCTCGTCACCGACGACACACTGCGACTGCTGCGGGAACTGGCCGACGCGACCGATGTCTTCGGGCTCCGGGACGCCATGTTCCGCGGGCAGAAGATCAACACCACCGAGGACCGGTCCGTGCTGCACACCGCGCTGCGGGCGCCGCGGGACGCGGTGGTCGAGGCCGACGGCGAGAACGTGGTGCCGGGTGTGCACGCGGTGCTCGACAAGATGGCCGGCTTCGCCGACCGTGTCCGCTCCGGGGAGTGGACCGGCCACACCGGCAAGCGCATCCGCAATGTCGTCAACATCGGCATCGGCGGTTCCGACCTCGGCCCCGCGATGGCGTACGAGGCGCTGCGCGCTTACACGGACCGCTCGATGACGTTCCGCTTCGTGTCGAACGTGGACGGCTCTGACCTGCACGAGGCGGTCGGCGATCTGGATCCGGCGGAGACGCTGTTCATCGTCGCCTCCAAGACCTTCACCACCATCGAGACGATCACCAACGCCACGTCCGCCCGTGGCTGGCTGCTGGCCGCGCTCGGTGACGAGGCCGCCGTCGCCAAGCACTTCGTCGCCCTGTCGACGAACGCCGGGAAGGTCGCCGGGTTCGGCATCGACACCGCCAACATGTTCGAGTTCTGGGACTGGGTCGGCGGCCGCTACTCGTACGACTCCGCGATCGGCCTGTCCCTGATGATCGCCATCGGCCCGGACCGCTTCCGGGAGATGCTCGACGGCTTCCGGATCGTCGACGAGCACTTCCGGACCGCGCCCGCCGAGTCCAATGTGCCGCTGCTGCTGGGCCTGCTGGGCATCTGGTACGGCAACTTCCATGACGCCCAGTCGCACGCGGTGCTGCCCTACAGCCACTACCTGTCCAAGTTCACGGCCTACCTCCAGCAGCTCGACATGGAGTCCAACGGCAAGTCGGTGGACCGCGACGGGCATCCTGTCCAGTGGCAGACGGGGCCGGTGGTGTGGGGCACGCCCGGCACCAACGGGCAGCACGCCTACTACCAGCTCATCCACCAGGGCACGAAGCTGATCCCGGCGGACTTCATCGGCTTCGCACGACCCGTCGCCGAGCTGAGCGAGGAACTCAAGGCACAGCACGATCTGCTGATGGCCAACTTCTTCGCCCAGACGCAGGCGCTCGCCTTCGGCAAGACGCCGCAGGAGGTGCGGGCCGAGGGTGCGCCGGAGGAGCTGGTGCCGCACAAGACGTTCCAGGGCAACCACCCGACGACCACGATCCTGGCGCCCGAGCTGACGCCGTCCGTCCTCGGCCAGCTTGTCGCCCTCTACGAGCACAAGGTGTTCGTGCAGGGCGCGGTGTGGAACATCGATTCCTTCGATCAGTGGGGCGTCGAGCTCGGCAAGGTCCTCGCCAAGCGCGTCGAGCCCGCGCTGACCGAGGGCGCCGAGGTCGAGGGCCTGGACGCCTCCACCGAGGCCCTGGTCGCCACGTACCGGGAGCTGCGCGGCCGGCGGTGACGACGAGCCAGGCGGGGAGACGGGCCGGGCGGGAACGCGGGCGGTGGCGCGTCGTCCGCTTCTCGTAGCCCACCGGAGGCGGCATCCCGTGCACGCCCACCGGCAGTACCCCAACGGCGGCTGAGCGGCGAAGCCGACGAGGTCAGGCGACCGCGCTCAGCGTGTCCGCGAGCCGGCGGCGTGCCGCCCGCGCCGCGGGTACGGCGGCCAGTGCGGCCGCGCAGAGCACCGCCGCCGCACCCAGCAGCAGCATGAGCAGGGCCGACGGGCCTCGGGCGATGCCCGCGCCGATGCCGCTCCATCTGCCCTGGGCGTCGATGAGCCAGTGGGCGAGCGGCAGGCCCAGGGCGGTGGCGGCGAGCACGGCCGCCAGGGCCGTGCAGCCGGTGGCCGTGGCCGTGATCGCCGTGATCTGCCGTGGGGAGAGACCGATGGCCTTCAGCGCCAGCAGGTCCCGTTCGCCCTCGCGGACGGCGCCGCCGATCGCGGTCAGCAGTTCGATGAGCCCGATGAGGGCGAGCACGGCGATCAGCCCCGCGACGACGGCCCGCAGTGGGGAGAGCCCGTCGGCGGGGTTGGCCACGGTGTGCACGTCCAGATGGCCGCGCCCGGCCGTGGCGAGCCGGTCGGCGACCTCCCCCGGGTCGGCGCCGGGGTCGAGGCGCAGCTCGTAGAGGGTCGGGCGGAGCCCGGGGTCGTTCGCTCGGAGGGTGTCGAGGGACGTGGAGATGACCCGGCCGGCGTTCTCCGGCTCGATGCTGCGGCCCACGATGTGCAGGATCTGCGGCTGGTCGCCCACGGTCATGCGGACCCAGTCCCCGACGCGCACGTCCAGCAGGTCGAGCAGCCCCTGCCCGGCCACCGCCTCGTCGGCGCCGCGGGCGGCGCGGCCCTCGGCGAGGGTGTACGGGTAGGGGCCCTGCTGGGTGCCGAGGCCGCGCAGGGCGATGGTCGCTGTCTGGCCCGGGACCAGGGCGGCCGTCTCGACGCCGGGGTAGGCGGCGGCGACCTGCGGGTCGCGTTCCAGGAGGGCGCGGGTCTGCTGTTCGTTCAGTCCGGCGTCGGCGCGGACGCTGAGCGAGGTGGGCAGGCCGATCTGCTCCGGCTCGCTGTGGAAGCGGTCGATGGTGGTCCACGCGCTCATCGCCACGACGATGAGCAGCAGTGGCAGGGTGAGGCGGGCGATCGTGGCGAAGGAGCGGGGGCGGCGGGTGAACGCCTTGTGCCAGCCCAGCACCAGCGCGGGCGGGATCCGCAGGCCGAGCGCCCGGCGGGCCATGCCGGAAAGCTGTCCGGTCCGGGGAGCCGCGGGCGGGAGCCTGAGGACCCGGCGCACACCGCTCGCCGGCCGCCTGCCCGGCGAAGCGGAAGCGGGCCGCTCCGACGGGCCGGCGGACCGCGTGCCGCGGCTCCGGCCCGTCGCCCCGGACAACCGCCCGCCCAGTGCCGCCGTGGGCCTCGGCACCGGCACCGGCGGCACCCGTCCCGCCCGCCACGCGGCAAGACCGGTGGTCGCGCCGATGAACAGCACCGCGCCCACCGGGACCACGACCAGCGCCACGGTGTGCCCGGGAAGGCCCTGCCACACCCCGACCGCGTCCCCGAGCCGCCCGGGGATCCGGCTGCCCAGGGCCTCGGCGAGCGCGGCGGCGGCCACGGCGCCCAGCAGGGCGTAGGCGAGGTGCTGGAGCAGGAAGACGCGGACCACCTGGCCCGGGGTGAAGCCGATCGCCTTCAGGACGGAGAGATCCCGCAGGTGGCCGCGGATACGGGTGCTGATCGCCCCGTGCACGGCGAGCCCGGCGGCGACCAGCGCGCCCAGCCCGAACAGCCCCAGCACCTGGCCGAGGAGCCGGTTGTCGCCCTGGGCCTCGGCGCGTGCCTGCTGCCAGGTGGACACCTCGCCGATGGCCCCGGCTCCCAGCACGGTCACGGCACGCTGCACGACGTAGGAGGTGTCGCCGGGGTCCGTCAGGCGCAGCCCGATCACCTGGCCGCCGGGATCAGGCACGGCCGACGGCAGGGCCCACACCAGGCCTGGCTGCTCACCGGGCCGGTAGCGCGGCTCGGCGCTGTCGGCGAGCCCCACCACCGTCAGCTCGCGGGCGGTGCCGGGCACGGTGAGGGTGTCGCCGGGCTCGGCCAGCAGTGCGCGGGCGAGGCGGCTCTCCAGGACCACACCGTTCGGCGTCGCGGGGTCGAGCCAGTGGCCGGAGACGACGGGCGGGCGGCCTACGGAGGGCCGTTCCGGGGTGCCGCGCAGTTCCACGGCGGCGCGGCTGCCCCGTGCGGAGACGGTGGCGTCGGCGGTGGGGTAGGGCCCGGCGACGGAGTCGACGCCGTCCAGGCCGGCCAGCTTCCCGGTGTCCGCGGCGCTGTCGGTGTGCAGCCACACATGCGCGCCGTGAGACTGTGTGAACACACGCTGCCAGGGGTTGGTCGCGTACCCGAACAGGGCCGTGGCCAGCAGCAGCGAGGCGACGATGCCCGCGGTGGCGAGGACGAGGAACAGCGCCTCGCCCCGGTGCGTGCGCAGATCGGAGTGCGCCCAGCGCAGGGTGGCTCGCACGGGCCTCAGCCTCTCGGCCCGGACACCGGGCGGCCGGACACCCGGCCCTTGGGTCCGGGCGGCCCGCTCGCGGCGCGGTCGTCGTACACCCGCATGTCAGTCCTTGAGTTCCAGCACACCGGAGATGCCGGACCGGCGCGGGGGTGTGCCGCCGTCGAGTTCCGCGTCGTCGGCGATCCGGCCGTCGAAGAAGCTGATCACCCGGTCCGCGGCGCTCGCCAGCCGCGCGTCATGCGTGACCAGCAGGATCGTCTGGCCGCGCTGGTGGAAGCGGGACAGCAGCCGCATCACCTCGCGGGTGCCCTTGCTGTCGAGGCTGCCGGCCGGTTCGTCTGCCAGGAGCAGTGGGGGATGGTTGACCAGGGCCCGGGCCAGGGCGACCCGCTGCTGCTCACCGCCGGACAGCTCGCCCGGCATGCTGCGCTCCTTGCCGGTCAGGCCCAGCTCGGCCAGCAGCTGCTCGCGCTCGGTGCGCGCCTGCTTCGGCGAGCTCCCGGCGAGCAGGGCGGGCAGCTCCACGTTGTCGGCGACGGACAGGTTGGACACGAGGTTGAAGAACTGGAAGACGATCCCGATCCGCTTCCTGCGCTCCACCGCCCAGCGGGCCTCGCTGTAGGTGTCGGTGGACTCGCCGTCGAGCCAGAGGTGGCCCGCGTCCGGCCGCTGGAGCCCGCCGAGCAGATGCAGCAGTGTCGACTTCCCGGCGCCTGACGGGCCGGTGATCGCCACGAACTCGCCCTGCCGTACGCACAGGTCCACCCCGCGCACGGCATGGGCGGGCGCGCCCTCGCCGTGGTGGGTCTTCACCAGCCCCTCGGCGCGCAGCACAGGAGCGGGACGGTCGTCGCTCACTCCAGCTCCTCCAGCTCTTCCTGGCACCGCTCCAGCCAGTCGAGATCGGCCTGCAAGTGCAGCATCGCACCCTCTATCAGCAGATGCGCGATGCGGTTGTCGCGGTCTTCGGCGGCGGACAGCTTCGACAGCTGCCGCATGGTGTTCAGATACTGGCGCCGCTGGTGGTTGATCAGGGAGATCTGGTCGGCGAGCCCGGTCTGCGGAGCGAGCGCCAGCTTCATGAAGAAGTCGTCCCGTACCCGCGGCTCGTCCTCGGGCTCCTCGAACCAGGCGCGCAGCGCCTCCCGCCCGGCGTCGGTGAGGTGGTAGACCTTTTTATTGGGCCGGCTGGACTGCGCCACGTCCTCGCCCTCGATCAGTCCCGACTTCTCGAGGCGGCCGAGGGTCACATAGATCTGGCCGACATTCGGCTGAGGGTACGCGGAGCCCAGCAGTTGCTCAAGGTCCTGCTTGAGCTCGTAGCCATGGGCGGGGCCGCGGGCGAGGAGTGCCAGGAGGTGCAGGCGCACGCGTGCAGTCCTCCTGTCCGGTCAATGTGCTCCAGACCCTAGTATCGCCCATACCTAACAGGTATACATGGCCTCTGATTCCGGGCAAGGGTGCCCGACGCCGGTGTACAGGGAGGAACCTATGCGGTGGATCCATGCCGCGGGTAGGGGCCTTCTCGTTCTCGTCGTGGTCCTGACAGGCTATGTCGCCGCCGGAGCGCAGGCAGGAGAGCCGCCGGAGGGCGGCCGTGGACCGCTCACCCTGGCCACCGCCGGGGACCTCACCGGCTATCTCGGCCCCCTGCTGGAGGGCTGGAACCGTACCCACCCCGGCGAGAAGGTGACCCTCGTCGAGCTGCCCGACTCGGCCGACGAGACCCAGGCGCAGATGTCCACCGATCTGCGCGACGGCGACCGCAGCCGGTTCGACGTGCTCAACATCGACGTCAACTGGACCTCGGAGTTCGCCGCCGCGGGCTGGATCAGGCCCCTGCCACGCGACCGCTTCCCGCTGAAGACCTTCCTCCCGCCGGTCGTCGACACGGCGACCTACGACGGACAGCTGTACGCCGTCCCGTACGTCACCAACGCCGGCCTGCTCCTCTACCGCAAGGACGTCCTCGCCAAGGAGGGCGTCGCGCCGCCGCGCACCTGGGCGGAGCTGGAGCGGTACGCGAAGACCATCGCCCCGAAGTACGGCCTCGACGGCTACGCCGGACAGTTCCTGCCGTACGAGGGCCTCACCGTCAACGCGGCCGAGGCCGTCTACTCGGCGGGCGGCTCGATCCTCGGCGACGAGGGCGAGCGCGTCACCGTCGACTCGGCGGCGGCCCGCGAGGGCATCGGCTTCCTGGCGCGCGGCGTGCGAGAGGGCTGGATCCCGAAGGAGGCGCTGACCTACAAGGAGGAGGAGTCCAAGCAGGCCTTCCAGGACGGCCGGCTGCTCTTCCTGCGGAACTGGCCGTACGCGTACGTCGGTGCCTCCGCCCCGGGCTCCCGGGTCGCCGGGAAGATCGGCGCCGTACCGCTGCCCGGACGGGACGGGCCGGGGACGAGTGTCCTCGGTGGCTCCAACCTGGCCGTCAGCACACACGCCCGGCATCCCGACTCGGCCGCCCGCCTGATCGCGTACCTCACCAGTGAGCGCGTCCAGCGGCAGGTCCTCACTCGTGGCGCGCTGCCGCCCGTACGGGCCGATCTCTACAAGGACCCGCAGCTCATCCGCAGGTTCCCGTATCTGCCGACCCTGCGCCAGAGCGTGCTCGCGGCCGCGCCGCGCCCCAAGAGCCCGCGCTACGACCAGGTCAGCCTGGTCGTCCAGGCGGTCGTGCACGACGCGATGGCCGGACACGAGCCGCCGGCGGCGGCGGTGCGCCGTCTGGCGCGGGAGCTCGACGTCATCTCGCGCGGCTAGCGCTTCCGAGCGACCCGCTTCTAGTTACTTGTTAGGTAACGCGGACATCTCATCTGGCTGAGAAATGCCCGATTGATGCGCATAAGCGCCACATCAACTGCTCAGTAGCTTGCGCCTTTTCATTGACACCCTCTCGACACGCCTACTTAACATGCATGCATAACCGCTGCCCTCCTCAGAGACAGGTCGATGGGTTGAACAGGCACCACTGGTGGCGTGACGCAGTGATCTATCAGGTCTACGTCCGCAGCTTCCTCGACAGCACCGGCGACGGCGTCGGCGACCTCGCCGGCGTCCGGGCCGGACTGCCGTATCTGAAGAAGCTCGGCGTCGACGGGATCTGGCTGAGCCCCTTCTATCCCTCGCCGCAGCACGACCACGGCTACGACGTGGCCGGCTACTGCGACGTCGACCCGCTCTTCGGCGACCTCGCCGAGTTCGACCTGCTGGTGGGCGCCGCGCGACGGCTCGGCGTCAAGGTGCTGCTCGACATCGTCCCGAACCACTGCTCCAGCGAGCACCCCTGGTTCCGCGAGGCCCTCGCCGCGTCTCCCGGCAGCGAGGCCCGCGCCCGCTTCCACTTCGCCGACGGCCGCGGTCCGGACGGCGACGAACCGCCCAACAACTGGCACGCGATGTTCGGCGGCCCGGCGTGGAGCCGGGTGACCGAGGCGGACGGGCGGCCCGGCCAGTGGTACCTCCACATGTTCACGCCCGAGCAGCCCGACTGGAACTGGCGCGACCCGGAGGTCGCCGCCGAGTTCGACCGGGTGCTGCGGTTCTGGCTGGACCGGGGCGTCGACGGCTTCCGCATCGACGTCGCCGCCGGTCTCTACAAGCACCCGGAGCTGCCCGACTCCGACGACCCGGAGGCCGACGCCCGCACCCGCGACTCGGTCAACCCGCTCGCCTGGAACCAGCCCGAGGTGCACGACGTGTGGCGGCGCTGGCGCTCCATATGCGAGGAGTACACCGAGCGCGACGGCTGCGAACGCCTCCTCGTCGGCGAGGTCTCCGTCCCGACCGCCCGCGAGCACGCCCGGTACGTCCGCTCCGACGAGCTCCACCAGGCCTTCTTCTTCGACTTGCTCAGCGCCTCCTGGGACGCCGAGGCCTTCCAGAAGGTCATCGCGGAGGCCATGGACGACATCGCGGGCACCGGCTCGACCGTCACCTGGGTCCTCAACAACCACGACCAGGTCCGCACCGTCACCCGCTACGGCGAACCCGCCACCGAAGGCAGCGGCCTCGGGGCCGCCCGGGCCCGCGCCGCCGCGCTGCTGATGCTGGCACTGCCCGGCGCCGCCTACATCTACCAGGGCGAGGAGCTCGGCCTTCCCGAGGTCGTCGACCTGCCCGACGACGTGCTCACCGACCCGATCTTCCACCGCACCGGCAGCCGGGCCCGCATCCGTGACGGCTGCCGGGTGCCGCTGCCCTGGTCGGGGCAGGCCTCGCCCTTCGGCTTCACCTCCGGCGAGGAGAGCGCCAAGCCGTGGCTGCCGCAGCCGGAGTACTTCGCCGAGTACGCCACCGACCGCGCCCTCGCCGACACCCGCTCCTTCTGGCACCTGTACCGCGACGGCCTCCAACTCCGCGGCACCCTGCCCCAGCTGGGCGAGGGCACGCTGCGCTGGCTGGACGCCCCGCCCGGCGTCCTGGCCTTCGCCCGCGGCGACGACCTGGTGTGCGCCGTCAACTTCGGTACGGCACCCACCCCCGCGCCGGTCCCCGGCACCCCCCTGCTCGCCAGCGGCCCGTGCCCCGCCGGGGTACTGCCCGGCTCCACGGCCGCCTGGTGGATCCGTTCCTGAACTCCCCACAAGGCAACTCCTCGCAGGTCAACTCCCCGAAGGGACATCAACGATGATGCGACGACGTACCACCCTGCTCACCGGCTGCACCGGCATCCTTGGCGGACTGGCGCTCGGCGCGACCGCCTGCGGCGGCGGCCCCGTCACGGCCGGCGGCGGCGACAAGGCGCTCAGCGGCCAGACGGTCACCGTGGCCGGCGTCTGGTCCGGCACCGAGCAGAAGAACTTCCAGAAGGTGCTGGACGCCTTCACCGAGAAGACCGGCGCCAAGACGCAGTTCACGTCCACCGGCGACAACGTCTCCACCGTCGTCGGCAGCAAGATCGAGGGCGGCAACGCCCCCGACGTCGTGATGGTCCCGCAGGTCGGCGTGCTCAAGCAGTTCGCGCAGAAGGGCTGGCTCAAGCCGCTGTCGAAGAAGACCGAGCAGTCCGTGGACGCGGGGTACGCCCCCGTGTGGAAGAAGTACGGCAGCGTCGACGGCACCCTCTACGGCCTGTACTTCAAGGCCGCCCACAAGTCGACCGTCTGGTACAGCCCCGACGCCCTCTCCCAGGCCGGAGTGAAGCCGCCCAAGTCGTACGACGAGATGCTGAAGGCCGGGCAGACCGTGTCCGACTCCGGGCTCGCCGCGTTCTCCGTCGCCGGACAGGACGGCTGGACCCTCACCGACTGGTTCGAGAACGTCTACCTCTCCCAGGCCGGACCCGAGAAGTACGACGCCCTCGCCGCGCACAAGCTGAAGTGGACCGACGCGTCGGTCGTCGACGCCCTCACCACACTGGGCAAGCTCTTCAAGGACAAGCAGCTCATCGCCGGCGGCCAGAAGGGCGCCCTGAACACCGACTTCCCCGGTTCCGTGGAGAAGGTCTTCGGGCCGGAGCCCGAGGCCGGCATGGTCTACGAGGGCGACTTCGTCGCAGGCGTCGCCAAGGACCAGTTCGGCAAGACCGTCGGGAAGGACGCGAACTTCTTCCCGTTCCCCGCGGTCGGCGGCGGCGAGGCGCCTGTCGTCAGCGGCGGTGACGCGGCTGCCGTCCTGAAGGACGGCAAGAACCAGAAGGCCGCGCAGGCTCTCACGGAGTACCTGGCCACACCGGAGGCCTCCGCGGTCTGGGCCGAGGCGGGCGGCTTCCTCTCCCCGAACAAGGAGCTCGACCTCGCCAAGTACGGCGACGACGTCACCCGCGCCACCGCCAAGTCCCTCGTCCAGGCCGGCGACTCGGTCCGCTTCGACATGTCCGACCAGGCCCCCGCGGCCTTCGGCGGCACGAAGGGCACCGGCGAGTGGAAGCTGCTCCAGGACTTCCTGCGCGACCCGTCCGACCCGAAGGGCACCGCGGCGAAGCTGGAGGCCGCGGCGGCCAAGGCCTACCAGGACTGATACGCCATGACAGCGACCCTCGTGAAAGAGACGAGCCCCCCGCCGCCCGGCACGATCGCCGACCGCACGCGGCGCCTGCGCCGGCGCGGCAAGGTCATCGCCCTGCTGTTCGTGCTGCCCGCGCTGCTGCTGCTCGGCGCGCTCGTCGTCTACCCCGTGCTGTTCAGCATCGGCCGCAGCTTCTTCGACGCCTCCGGGACGACCTTCGTCGGCGGCGACAACTACGCCGAGATGTTCAGCGACCCGGCGACCCTCAACGCCGTCCGCAACACGGCCATCTGGGTCGTCGTCGCACCGGCCCTGCTGACCGGCCTCGGGCTGATCCTCGCCGTCCTGGTGGAGAAGGTCCGATGGGCCACCGCCTTCAAACTGCTCCTCTTCATGCCGATGGCGGTCTCCTTCCTCGCCGCCGGCATCATCTTCCGCCTCGCCTACGACGAGGACCCCGACAAGGGCGTCCTCAACGCGGCGGTGGTCTCCGTCCACGACGCGTTCGAGGGCTCCTCGTCCTACCCGACGGCCCGGGCGCGTGACGGGCAGGGGCTGACGAAGGAGAAGGACGGGTCGTACCGCACGAGTCAGAGCGTGTCGCCTGGCAACGCGGTATCGCTCGGTCTGGTCGGCGTACTCCCCGACGACCTTCCGGCCGGGACCGAGCCCGCGTACGAGGCGGCCGGACAGAAGGCCGCCTCCGGCGAAGTCCGGGGCGTGGTCTACCTGGACTTCACGCCCGGCGGGGGAGGGGAGCAGGGCAAGGTCGACCGGAAGGAGAGCGGACTGCCCGAGATGAAGGTCGAGGCGGTGCGCGACGGCAAGCCGGTCGCCACGGCGACCACCGCGTCCGACGGCTCCTTCCGCTTCGTGGGACTCGAACCGGGCTCCTACGCGGTGCGGTTGCCGTCGTCCAACTTCGCCCCGCCCTACGAGGGCGTCTCCTGGCTCGGACCGGCGCTGGTCACACCGGCGATCATCGGCGCGTACCTGTGGATCTGGACCGGCTTCTCCATGGTGCTCATCGGCGCCGGCCTGGCGACGCTCCCGCGGGACACGCTGGAGGCGGCACGGATGGACGGTGCCAACGAGTGGCAGATCTTCCGGCGGATCACGGTGCCGCTGCTGGCGCCCGTCCTGACGGTCGTCTTCATCACCCTGGTGATCAACGTGATGAAGGTGTTCGACCTCGTCTACATCATCGCGCCCGGGCCGGTGCAGGAGGACGCGACCGTGCTCGCGACGCAGATGTGGCTGGTGTCGTTCGGCGGCGGCAACAACCAGGGGCTCGGCAGCGCGCTCGGGGTGCTGCTCCTGCTGCTGGTGGTCCCGGCCATGGTGTTCAACGTCCGCCGTTTCCGAAGGAGTCAGCGATGAACGCGGTTCGGCGCGGGTTGGGCAACGGGGTCGTCCAGGCCTTCCTCGTGATCGTGGGTCTGGTGTGGATGACGCCCCTGGCCGGACTGTTCCTGTCCTCGCTGCGGTCCGCCGAGGACACCGCGAAGGGCGGCTGGTGGACGGTGTTCACCAGCCCCGGGCAGCTGTCCTTCGACAACTACTCGGAGCTGCTGGGGAACGCCGGGATCACGACGGCGTTCTGGAACACGGTGCTGATCTCGGTGCCGACGACGGTGCTGGTCGTCGTCATCGCGGCGCTCGCGGGGTACGCCTTCGCGTGGCTGGACTTCCCCGGGCGGGAGTCGGTCTTCCTGCTCGTCGTCGCGTTGCTGGTGGTGCCCGTGCAGATCGGACTGCTGCCGGTCGCGAAACTCTTCGGGCAGCTGGGGCTGTTCGGGACGATCCCCGGTGTCGTGCTCTTCCACGTCGCCTACGGACTGCCGTTCGCCGTGTTCCTGCTGCGGAACTACTTCTCCGAGATACCGAAGGAGATGCTGGAGGCCGCGCGCATGGACGGGGGCAGCGAGTGGCGCATCTTCACGCGGCTCGTCCTGCCCGTGGGGCGGCCGGCGATCGCCTCCCTGGCGATTTTCCAGTTCCTGTGGGTGTGGAACGACATGCTGGTGGCGCTGCTGTTCGCGGACAGTTCCTCGCAGCCGCTGACGGTGGAACTCCAGTCGCAGATCCGGCAGTTCGGCAGCAACATCGATGTGCTGGCGCCGGGGGCGTTCGTGTCGCTGGTCGTCCCTGTCGTCGTGTTCTTCGCGTTCCAGAAGCACTTCGTGCAGGGTGTCATGGCAGGGTCGGTCAAGTAGCAGCTGTACCAGGGGGCTCCGCCCCTGGACCCCCGCCTGTGCCCACCCGCCACCTGAAACTGCCCTTGAATGGGGCAACTCGCGAGTCCAGCCTCCTGGCTGACAGCATCGGGTGGTGGGTGGGCGAACGTCCGGAGGTCCAGGGGGCGGAGCCCCCTGGTACGTCAGGCCGACGCCGGCGGATACAGCGAGCGCGGAAGCTGAGAGGCCGCCGCCCCGTCCAGCAGCCACAGTGTCCGGCTGCGGCCGTACGCCCCGGCCGCCGGGGCCTGGATCTCGCCCGCGCCCGAGAGCGCGATCGCCGCGGCCCGGGCCTTGTCCTCGCCCGCGGCCAGGAGCCACACCTCACGAGCCGCCCGGATCGCCGGCAACGTCAGCGTCACCCGGGTCGGCGGCGGCTTGGGCGCGCCGTGGACGCCGACCACCGTACGGTCCGTCTCGCGTACCGCCGGCAGCTCCGGGAACAGGGACGCGACGTGGGTGTCCGGACCGACGCCCAGCATCAGGACGTCGAACGTCGGCACGGGGCCGTGGTTCTCCGGGCTCGCCGCCCGCGCCAGTTCCTCCGCGTACGCGGTCGCCGCCGCGTCCACGTCGGCGCCGTGGGGGCCGTCCGACGCGGGCATCGCGTGCACCCGCTTCGGATCGAGCGGCACCGCGTCCAGCAGTGCCTCCCTCGCCTGCGTGATGTTGCGCTCCGGGTCGCCCTCGGGCAGGAACCGCTCGTCGCCCCACCACAGGTCGAGCCGGCTCCAGTCGACGGCGTCCCGGGCGGGCGCCCCGGCCAGCGCGGCCAGCAGGCCGTTGCCGTTGCGGCCGCCCGTGAGGACCACGGACGCCGAACCCCGGGAGGCCTGCGCGTCCACGATCTTCGTGATCAGCCGCGCCGCCGCGGCCTGCGCCATCAGCTCCTTGTCGCGGTGCACGACCAGCTGCGGTGCCGTACTCACTTCGTCGTAGCCCTCACTTCGTTGTAGCCTTCCGTACCGGTTCCAGCCTGGGAGGTTCCGGCTTCACCGGTTCCTGCGCCGTCGCTTCCGCAGCGGGTGCTTGCGCAGCCCTTTCGACGGGAGCGGGGAGGGCGAGGCGGCCTCGCCCGTCACTTTTGGGCTCTCCGCTCTCTCCTTTGGCCACCGACTCGCCGGAGACCCGAGGGACCGGCGCCGACCAGGAGGACTTCAGCCGGTCCACCCCGTACCGCAGGGCAGACGCGTATGTGTCGTCCGGGTCGAGCCGCCGCAGCTCCTCCGCTATCAGCTCGGCCGTCTCCCGGCGCTTGAGCGCCACTCCACGGTCCGGCTGGCCGTCGATGGAGAGCGTGGCGAGGGAGCCGTCCGCGCGGTCCAGCTTGATCGGGCCGCAGTTGGTGTCCAGGCGGACCGCCGTCAGACCGGGGCCGCCGGACAACGAGCGCTTCACGGGGACGTCCAGCCGGTCCGCGAGCCACATCGCCAGCAGCTCGCAGCTCGGGTTGAACTCCTCGCCCTCCACCTCGACGGCCCTGACCTCGCAGGTGACCTGGTCGAGGGCCGCCGCCAGCATGGAGCGCCAGGGCGTGATGCGGGTCCAGGACAGGTCCGTGTCGCCGGGGGTGTAGGTCCCGGACCGGGTCGCCAGGTCGCGGACCGGCTGCTCGGAGGCGTAGGTGTCGGTGACCCGGCGCTGGGCGAGGGCGCCCAGGGGGTCCTTCGCCGGGTCGAGCGGCGCGCTCACCGGCCACCACGCCACCACCGGGGCGTCCGGCAACAGCAGCGGCAGCACCACCGACTGGGCGTGCTCGGCCACCTCGCCGTACAGGCGGAGCACCACCGTCTCGCCCGAGCCGGCGTCCGCGCCCAGCCGGACCTCCGCGTCCAGGCGGGACTGTGTGCGGTCGCGGGGCGAGCGGGAGACACGCTTGATGACGACGAGCGTGCGCGAGGGATGCTCGTGCGAGGCGTCGTTCGCCGCCTTCAGCGCGTCGTAGGCGTTCTCCTCGTCCGTCACGATGACCAGCGTGAGCACCATGCCGACCGCCGGGGTGCCGATCGCCCGGCGGCCCTGCACCAGCGCCTTGTTGATCTTGCTGGCGGTGGTGTCCGTCAGGTCTGTCTTCATGGCCGGCGCCAGCTCCGTCCGTGTCGCTCGAGCATTTCGTCCGCCTCGACGGGCCCCCAGGTACCGGCCGGGTACTGGGCGGGCTTGCCGTTCTTGTCCCAGTACTCCTCGATCGGGTCGAGGATCTTCCAGGACAGCTCGACCTCCTCGGTGCGCGGGAAGAGGTTCGAGTCACCGAGGAGAACGTCCAGGATGAGACGCTCGTACGCCTCCGGGCTGGACTCCGTGAAGGACTCGCCGTACGCGAAGTCCATGGACACGTCCCGGATCTCCATCGACGTACCGGGGACCTTCGAGCCGAAGCGGACCGTCACGCCCTCGTCCGGCTGGACGCGGATGACGATCGCGTTGGAGCCCAGCTCCTCGGTGGCCGTCGTGTCGAAGGGGGAGTGCGGGGCGCGCTGGAAGACGACCGCGATCTCCGTCACCCGGCGGCCGAGCCGCTTGCCCGTGCGCAGATAGAAGGGGACACCCGCCCAGCGGCGGTTGTCGATCTCCAGCTTGATCGCGGCGTAGGTGTCGGTCTTCGACGAGGCGTTGATGCCGTCCTCGTCGAGATAGCCGGTCACCTTCTCGCCGCCCTGCCAGCCGGCCGAGTACTGGCCGCGCACGGTGTCCCGGCCCATGTCCTTCGGCAGCCGTACGGCGCCGAGCACCTTGGTCTTCTCGGCGGCCAGCGCGTCCGCGTCGAACGAGGCCGGCTCCTCCATGGCGGTGAGCGCCAGCAGCTGGAGCAGGTGGTTCTGGATGACGTCACGGGCGGCGCCGATGCCGTCGTAGTACCCGGCCCGGCCGCCGATGCCGATGTCCTCGGCCATGGTGATCTGCACATGGTCCACGAGGGACCGGTTCCAGATCGGCTCGAACATCGTGTTGGCGAAGCGCAGGGCCAGGATGTTCTGGACGGTCTCCTTGCCGAGGTAGTGGTCGATCCGGAAGACCTGCTCCGGGGCGAACACCTCGTGGACGACCTTGTTGAGCTCCTCGGCCGACTTCAGGTCGTGACCGAAGGGCTTCTCGATGACCGCGCGTCGCCAGGAGCCGCCCTGCTGGTCGGCCAGCTGGTGCTTCTTCAGCTGCTGGATGACCACCGGGAAGGACTTCGGCGGCACGGAGAGGTAGAAGGCGAAGTTGCCGCCCGTGCCCTGTGCCTTGTCCAGCTCCTCGATCGTCGAGCGCAGCCGCTCGAACGCGTCGTCGTCGTCGAAGGTGCCCTGGACGAAGCGCATGCCCTGGATGAGCTGCTGCCAGACCTCCTCGCGGAAGGGCGTGCGGGCATGCTCCTTGACCGCGTCGTGGACCTCCTGCGCGAAGTCCTCGTGCGCCCACTCACGGCGCGCGAAACCCACCAGCGAGAAGCCCGGCGGCAGCAGGCCCCGGTTGGCGAGGTCGTACACGGCGGGCATGAGCTTCTTGCGTGAGAGGTCGCCCGTGACGCCGAAGATGACCAGGCCCGACGGCCCCGCGATACGCGGGAGCCGTCGGTCCGCGGGGTCACGCAGCGGGTTGCTGCTCGACACCTGTTCAGCCCTCCGAGGGGGCGAGGCGCTGAAGCTCGGCCTCGGTCGACTTCAGCAGGTCGGTCCAGGACGCCTCGAACTTCTCGACGCCCTCCTCCTCCAGCAGCTGGACCACGTCGTCGTACTTGATCCCGAGCCGCTCGACCGCGTCGAGGTCGGCGCGGGCCTGCTCGTACGTGCCGGCGAGGGTGTTGCCGGTGATCTCGCCGTGCTCCTCGGTGGCGTACAGGGTCGCCTCCGGCATGGTGTTCACCGTGTTCGGCGCGACCAGCTCGTCGACGTACAGGGTGGACTTGTACGCCTTGTCCTTCACCCCGGTGGAGGCCCACAGCGGACGCTGCTTGTTGGCGCCCGCACGCTCCAGCGCGCTCCAGCGGTCGCTCGAGAAGACCTCCTCGTACGCCTGGTAGGCGAGCCGGGCGTTGGCGATGGCGGCCTTGCCGCGCTGCGCCTTGGCCTCGGGGGTGCCCAGGGCGTCGATGCGCTTGTCGATCTCGGTGTCGACGCGCGAGACGAAGAAGGACGCCACCGAGTGGATCGTGGACAGGTCCAGGCCCTTGGCCTTGGCCTTCTCCAGACCGGTCAGGTAGGCGTCCATCACCTCGCGGTAGCGCTCCAGCGAGAAGATCAGCGTGACGTTGACGCTGATGCCGTTGCCGATCGTCTCGGTGATGCCCGGCAGACCCGCCTTGGTGGCCGGGATCTTGATGAGCGTGTTGGGGCGGTCCACCAGCCAGGCCAGCTGCCGGGCTTCGGCGACCGTCGCTTTGGTGTTGTGCGCGAGGCGCGGGTCGACCTCGATCGAGACCCGGCCGTCCTGGCCGCCGGTGGCGTCGAAGACGGGGCGCAGGATGTCGGCGGCGTCGCGGACGTCCGCCGTGGTGATCATGCGGATGGCCTCTTCGACGGTGACCTTGCGGGCGGCGAGGTCCGACAGCTGCTGGTCGTAGCCGTCACCCTCGGAGATCGCCTTCTGGAAGATCGTCGGGTTGGTGGTGACGCCCACGACGTGCTGCTGGTCGATCAGCTCGGCGAGGTTGCCGGACGTGATGCGCTTGCGCGACAGGTCGTCCAGCCAGATCGCTACGCCTTCCTCGGAGAGGCGCTTGAGTGCGTCTGTCATGGAAATTCCATCTCCTACGTGTCGTATATGAGCGTCAGCGCTGAGCTGCGGCGATCTCATTCCCGGAATCAAGCACTGCCCGGGCGGCGGCGGCCACGTTCTCGGCGGTGAAGCCGAACTCGCGGAAAAGGACCTTGCCGTCGGCCGAGGCACCGAAGTGCTCCAGGGAGACGATGCGGCCCGCGTCCCCGACGTACTTGTGCCAGGTCAGGCCGATACCGGCCTCGACCGCCACGCGAGCCTTCACGGCCGGCGGAAGGACGCTGTCCCGGTACCCCTGGTCCTGCTGCTCGAACCACTCCACACACGGCATGGACACCACGCGCGTGGGCACGCCGGCGCTCTGGAGCTGCTCGCGCGCCTCGACAGCGACGTGCACTTCCGAGCCGGTGGCGATGAGGACGACCTCGGGCTCGCCGCCGTCGGCCTCGAACAGGACGTAACCGCCCTTGGCGGCATCCTCGTTGGGCTCGTACGTCGGCACACCCTGACGCGTCAGCGCCAGACCGTGCGGCTGCCCCTTGCCGAACTCCTTCGTCCAGCGCTTGAGGATCTCGCGCCAGGCGATCGCGGTCTCGTTGGCGTCCGCCGGGCGCACGACGTTCAGACCCGGGATCGCCCGCAGCGACGCCAGGTGCTCGATCGGCTGGTGCGTCGGGCCGTCCTCGCCCAGACCGATCGAGTCGTGCGTCCACACGTACGTCACCGGAAGGTGCATCAGCGCCGACAGCCGCACCGCGTTGCGCATGTAGTCGGAGAAGACCAGGAACGTGCCGCCGTAGATCCGGGTGTTGCCGTGCAGCGCGATGCCGTTCATCTCGGCGGCCATCGCGTGCTCACGGATACCGAAGTGGATCGTGCGGCCGTACGGGTCCGCCTCCGGCAGCGGGTTGTCCGCCGGGAGGAAGGAGCTGGTCTTGTCGATGGTGGTGTTGTTGGACCCCGCCAGGTCGGCCGAGCCGCCCCACAGCTCGGGGATGACCCCGCCGAGGGCCTGCAGCACCTTGCCGGAGGCGGCACGCGTGGCCACGCCCTTGCCGACCTCGAAGACCGGGATCTTCTCCTCCCAGCCCTTGGGCAGGTCACCCTTGGCGACACGGTCGTACTCGGCGGCGAGGTCGGGGTGGTTGTCCCGCCACTGCTGGTACGCCTTCTCCCACACGGCCCGGGCCGCCTGGCCCCGCTCCAGCGCCTTGCGGGTGTGCGTGATGACCTCGTCGGAGACCTCGAAGCTCTGCTCCGGGTCGAAGCCCAGGACCCGCTTGGTCGCGGCCACCTCGTCGTCACCCAGCGCCGAGCCGTGCGCGGCCTCGGTGTTCTGCGCGTTCGGGGCGGGCCAGGCGATGATCGAGCGCATCGCGATGAACGACGGCCGGTCGGTGACGGCCTTGGCCGCCTCGATCGCGTCGTAGAGCGCGTGCGGGTCCAGGTCGCCGTCCGGCTTCGGCGCCACCCGCTGCACGTGCCAGCCGTACGCCTCGTACCGCTTCACCGTGTCCTCGGACACGGCCGTCTCGGTGTCGCCCTCGATCGAGATGTGGTTGTCGTCCCACAGCAGGACCAGGTTGCCCAGCTTCTGGTGGCCCGCCATCGACGAGGCCTCGGCGGAGATGCCCTCCTGCAGACAGCCGTCACCGGCGACGCAGTAGACGAAGTGGTCGAACGGGGACTCGCCCTCGGCGGCCTCCGGGTCGAACAGACCGCGCTCGTAGCGGGCGGCCATCGCCATGCCCACCGCGTTCGCGACGCCCTGTCCGAGCGGGCCGGTCGTCGTCTCCACACCGGTCGTGTGCCCGTACTCGGGGTGACCCGGGGTCTTCGAACCCCAGGTGCGGAAGGACTTCAGGTCGTCCAGCTCCAGGCCGAAACCGGCCAGGTACAGCTGGGTGTAGAGGGTCAGCGACGAGTGGCCGGCGGACAGCACGAAGCGGTCCCGCCCGACCCAGTCGGCGTCCGCCGGGTCGTGCCGCATCACCTTCTGGAAGAGGGTGTAGGCGGCAGGCGCCAGGCTCATCGCCGTACCCGGATGGCCGTTACCGACCTTCTGTACGGCATCGGCGGCCAGGACACGCGCGGTGTCGACGGACCGCTGGTCCAACTCGGTCCACTCGAGGTCTGTGGTGGTCGGCTTGGTGCTCACCCTGGGTCAGGGCTCCTCTCCACATGTTCGGATACCGGTGTATCGGGGCGCCCACCGGCCGCAGTCGAGCCTACCCCCGTGGGACATGCGTTCTTCCGGGTCGTTCCAGAGTGCCGGGCCTCCTCCCGATCCGCCTCCTGACTGGGCCGAACCGCATGAGACATGTGAATACGCAGCCGCTCATCCGGGTGCTCAATCGAGCTTCCACGCGCCCGTCGGAACCCTCCCCTCAACACGACCCGACCCCCGCGAATGTCCGACTCTGGGCAACGTCTAAAGTGGCGTGGTACGCGCGAGCCTTTACCGGGACTTCACACGGCTGAGGCTTGCTGGGATGTCTCTGTAGGGGTGTGCGTGACGGCCGTTGAATCCCGTCCAGCGGGGATGACCGGGACGGACCAGAGCCCGGCCCACCGGCCGCTCGGGGCCCGTGTCATGGCGTTCGTGGCTCTCACCAAGCCGCGGATCATCGAGCTGCTGCTGATCACCACGGTTCCGGTGATGTTCCTGGCGCAGCAGGGTGTGCCCGACCTGACGCTGGTGCTGCTGACGTGCGTCGGCGGTTACCTGTCGGCGGGCGGCGCCAACGCGCTCAACATGTACATCGACCGCGACATCGACGCGCTGATGGACCGCACCTCGCAGCGCCCGCTGGTCACCGGGATGGTCAGCCCGCGCGAGTGCCTGGCCTTCGGCATCACCCTGGCCGTGGTCTCCACGCTGCTGTTCGGCCTCGCGGTCAACTGGCTCTCGGCCTGGCTCTCCCTCGGCGCGCTCCTCTTCTACGTCGTCGTCTACACGATGATCCTCAAGCGTCGTACCTCGCAGAACATCGTCTGGGGCGGCATCGCCGGCTGCCTGCCCGTGCTGATCGGCTGGTCCTCGGTCACGAACTCCATGTCGTGGGCGCCGGTCATCCTGTTCCTCGTCATGTTCTTCTGGACGCCGCCGCACTACTGGCCGCTGTCCATGAAGGTGAAGGAGGACTACGCGCGCGTGGGCGTGCCGATGCTGCCGGTGGTCGCCTCCAACAAGGTGGTCGCCAAGCAGATCGTGATCTACAGCTGGGTCATGGTCGCCGTCTCCCTCCTGCTGACCCCGCTCGGCTACACGGGCTGGTTCTACACGGCGGTCGCCCTGCTGGCCGGCGGCTTCTGGCTGTGGGAGGCACACGGCCTGCAGAACCGCGCCAAGGCAGAGGTGACGGGCGCCAAGCTCAAGGAGATGCGCCTCTTCCACTGGTCGATCACCTACGTGTCGATCTTGTTCGTGGCCGTCGCGGTCGACCCGTTCCTGCGCTGACGTACGTCACAGGGCCCTGCCCTCGCCAGTGGATCTACTCGTGAGTAGCATCCTGGCCATGGCAGACACGCAGCAGGTTGACCCGAAGGCCGAGCGCAAGGTCGCCCGGCTCGCCAAGCAGATCTCCTCCTTCTCCAAGGACCACGGCGGCGCCGAGGGCCAGATCGCCTACCTCGGCGAACGCGGAGCCCGCATCGTCCTCGTCGGCGACGACGGCAACTGGGGCGACTTGGTGGCCCCCTCCTTCGAGATCGCCGAGCAGGCCGTGGAGAAGTCGGGCATCACCCGCCACGAGTCCTTCGACGGCGAATTCGCGGCGAAGGTGACGACGGGCCGCTACGAGTGGACGCGCATGGCCGGAATCCAGGTAGGCGGCCCCAAGAACGACTGACCTCAAGGGCGCGGGGAACTGCACGAGCGACCAAACGCGGCCCGCAGCCGCCGTACGTCACCGGCACCCCACCCCCGGACCGCGACCTCGAACCCGGTTCACCCGTTAGGACCCTTGAGAGCAACAGGGTCCACACCGGGAGGCCCGGATGATCGAAACGCCGTCCCTAGTAGACCAGTACTGCCACGGAGTACTCCGCACGGAACTGGGCCTCGGCACCTTCGAGGCCCACCTCTCCCGCACCGAGGGCCCACCCGCCCCCGGCACCACCCTCTTCGACACCCAGACCGGCTTCGCCGTGCGGCGCTGGTGCCCGCCCCTGCTCGGCCTGGAACCTCACTGCACCCCGGCCCACTACCTGGCCCGCCGCCGTGAACTCGGCGTCCTGGAGTCCGGCCGCCGCCTCCTGCGCGGCAGCGGCATCACGACGTACCTCGTCGACACCGGCCTGCCCGGCGACCTCACCGAGCCCCGCGAGCTGGCCTCCGCCGGCGCCGCCGAGGCCCATGAGATCGTGCGCCTGGAACTCCTCGCCGAGCAGGTCGCCGACACCTCCGGGACCGTGGAGTCCTTCCTCGCCAACCTCGCCGAGTCCGTGCACGCCGCCGCCGCGCACGCCGTCGCCTTCACCTCGGTCGCGGGTGTCCGGCACGGCCTCGCGCTCGCCCCCGAGCCGCCGGGGCCCGGCGAGGTGCGGGGGGCCGTGGGCCGCTGGCTCGCGGGGCGCGGGGTCGGCGGGGAGCTGAGCGACCCCGTGCTGCTGCGGCATCTGCTGTGGAGCGCCGTCGCCTCGGGCCGGCCGCTCCAGCTGCACGCGGGGCTCGGGGCGCCGGGCCTGCGCATCGACCGTACGGACCCGGTGCTGCTGACGGACTTCGTACGGGCCACGGCCGGGCTCGGCACGGACCTCGTCCTGCTGCACGGCTACCCGTACCACCGGCACGCCGCCCATCTCGCCGGCGTCTTCCCGCACATCTATGTCGACTGCGGCGCCGCCCTGGTCCGTACCGGCGCCCGGGCCGCGACCGTCCTCGCGGAGATCCTGGAGCTGGCCCCGTTCGGCAAGATCCTCTTCTCCAGCGGCGCCCAGGGACTGCCCGAACTGCACGTGGTGGCGGCCCGGCTGTTCCGCGAGGCACTCGGCCGGGTGCTCGGCACCTGGGTCGCCGAGGGCGCGTGGTCGCTGACCGACGCGCAGCGGGTGGCGGGGATGCTGGCGTCGGGGAACGCGCGCAGGGTGTACGGGCTGGATTAGGCCTTCGTCAGAGTGGCCTCGGCGGTCGGACCGGGCAGGTCCACGCCCGCCTCGGAGCGCTCCCGCAGCGACATCACCACCAGCAGCACCCAGATCCACATCACGGCCGAGCCGAACATGTGCAGGCCGACCAGGACCTCGGGCAGGTCCGTGAAGTACTGGACGTATCCGATGACGCCCTGCGCGAGCAGGATCAGGAACAGTTCGCGGGTGCGCTTCAGCGGGCCCTTCGGGGCGTCGACCGCCTTGAGGACGAACCACAGGGCGAACGTCAGCGTCACCACGATCCACGCCAGCACGGCGTGCAGCTTGCTCACCGTCTCCCAGTCGACCGGCATCCGCTCGACCTCGCTGGAGTCGCCCGCGTGCGGGCCCGCGCCGGTCACGACCGTGCCGATGAGGATGAGCAGGACGGCGGCCGCCGTCAGGCACCACACCAGCTGCCGCACGGCCTTGCCGACCAGCGGACGCGGCGCGGTGTCGCCCTCACGGGTGCGCTGCCACAT
Source organism: Streptomyces sp. CA-179760 (assembly GCF_050937045.1). Lineage (NCBI taxonomy): Bacteria > Bacillati > Actinomycetota > Actinomycetes > Kitasatosporales > Streptomycetaceae > Streptomyces > Streptomyces sp. CA-179760. The sequence continues at coordinate 2,347,735 of NZ_JBNJLZ010000001.1, read as the reverse complement.
CACCGTGGCCACCGCGATGAGCGCGGACGTCGCCACGAAGTGGGCCGCGACCGTGTACGGGTTGAGACCGACCAGCACCACGATGCCGCCGAGCACCGCGTTGCTCATCACGATCCAGAACTGCGCCCAGCCCAGCCGGACCAGGCCCCGCCGGTACGGCTTCTGCGAGCGCGCGGCGATGATCGCCCAGCCGACGGCCGCGCACAGCACGTACGTCAGCATGCGGTTGCCGAACTCGATGACGCCGTGGACGCCCATCTCGCTGGTGGCGGTGAGGGAGTTCTCGGTGCACTTGGGCCAGGTCGGGCAGCCCAGGCCCGAGCCGGTCAGCCGTACGGCACCGCCGGTGACCACGATGAGCACCGACATCACGACGGCGGACATGGCGGCCCGCTGGACGGTCCGGGGTTCCGGGGTCCAGCGTGCGGCGATGAAGGCGAGCGGGTTGCGCAGGGCGGCCTTGGCGTCGGCGCGGGTCACTTTTGGCACGCGACCCATCGTAGGGCGCTGCTTGTGCACGCTTTCACGAGGGTCCCTCATGGCCTTACTCCCAGCGGAAGAACCGTCCGGCCGCGGCCAGCCCGGCCACGGCCCAGACCGCCAGGATCCCCAGGTCGGCCCAGGGTGTCCCGGCGCCGTGCTGGAGCACGTCCCGCAGCCCGTCGGACAGCGCCGAGATGGGCAGCAGGCCGAGGACGTCCTGCGCGGCGGAGGGGAACTTGTCCAGCGGGACGACGACCCCGCCGCCGACGAGCAGCAGCAGGAACACCAGGTTGGCGGCGGCCAGCGTCGCCTCTGCCTTCAGCGTCCCGGCCATCAGCAGGCCGAGGCCCGAGAAGGCCGCCGTGCCGAGGATCAGGAGCAGCAGGACGGCGAACGGGTTTCCTTGCGGCGACCAGCCGAGCGCGAAGGCGATCACCGTCAGCAGGACCACCTGGAGCACCTCGGTGACCAGCACGGACAGTGTCTTCGCGGTCATCAGCCCCCAGCGCGGCAGAGGCGAGGAGGCCAGCCGCTTCAGCACGCCGTAGCGGCGCTCGAAGCCGGTCGCGATCGCCTGGCCGGTGAACGCCGTCGACATCACCGCGAGCGCGAGAACGCCGGGGGCGAGGAAGTCGACCGCCTCACCGGAGCCCGTGTCGACGATGTCCACAGTGCTGAAGAGGACGAGCAGCAGGGTCGGGATCACGACCGTCAGCAGCAGCTGCTCGCCGTTGCGCAGCAGCATCTTCGTCTCGAGCGCGGCCTGGGCCGCGATCATGCGGGACAGGGGCGCGGCCCCCGGCTTCGGCGCATAGGTGCCGGTGGCGGTCACGAGCGCAACTCCTTACCGGTCAGCTCCAGAAAGACGTCCTCCAGGGAGTGCCGCTCCACCGCGATCTTCTCCGGCATCACGCCGTGCTGGGCGCACCAGGAGGTGACCGTCGCCAGCAGCTGCGGGTCGATCTTGCCGACGACCCGGTAGGAACCCGGCGTCAGCTCGGCGGCCGAGGAGTCGGCGGGCAGGGCCTTGAGCAGCGAGCCCACGTCCAGACCGGGGCGGCCGGTGAAGCGGAGGGTGTTCTCGGCGCCGCCCTTGCACAGCTCCTCCGGGGAGCCCTGCGCGATGACCCGGCCCGCGTCGATGATCGCCACGTCGTCGGCGAGCTGCTCGGCCTCGTCCATGTAGTGGGTGGTGAGGATCACCGAGACGCCGTCGGCGCGCAGGTCCCGGACCAGGTCCCAGGTCGCGTGGCGGGCCTGCGGGTCGAGACCGGCGGTCGGCTCGTCCAGGAACACCAGCTCGGGGCGCCCGACCACGGCCATCGCCAGCGCGAGCCGCTGCTGCTGCCCGCCCGAAAGCCGCCGGTACGTCGTACGCCCGCAGGAGCCGAGCCCGAGGCGCTCGACGAGCGCGTCCACGTCCAGCGGATGAGCGTGCAGCTTGGCGACATGGCGAAGCATCTCGTCGGCCCTGGAGCCCGAGTACACACCGCCGGACTGGAGCATCACGCCGATGCGGGGCCGCAGCCGCCCGGACTGTCTCACCGGGTCGAGGCCCAGGACGCGCACCGTGCCGGCGTCCGGCTTCCGGTACCCCTCGCAGGTCTCGACCGTCGTCGTCTTGCCCGCCCCGTTGGGGCCGAGCACGGCGGTCACACCCTCCCGGGCCACCAGGTCGAGCCCGTCCACCGCGGTCTTCGGGCCGTACCGCTTCACCAGGGCCTGGACCTGGACCACGGGCTCACTTCGCATGGGTCCAGAGTCTAGGTACGCGGGGCCGGGCTCAGACCGGGGGGTGCGGGAACTCCTCCTCGCGGGGCCGGTGCACCGCCAGCCACCGTTCGGCGTAGGCCACCGCGTCCGCCACCGGGAACAGCCGGGCCTCGGCCGCCCCCACCTTCCCGCGTACGACGGGACGGTCCCGTTCGAAGTCGTAGCCCAGCTCGTCGAAGCGGTCCGAGCTGATCGACACCTCGGTCACGGTCTCCCAGCCATCGGGACCCGGTCGGCCCACGGCCACGCGCGGGGACGGTATCCGGTACTCGGCGAGGTGGAAGCTGGTGCAGGAGGCGTAGCCGGCACCGAGCAGCAGGACCCGGGCGCCGGTCGCCTCCAGCTTCGCGAGCGGGCTGCGCTCGCCGAGCCTGCAGTCGGGTGCGTGTCCCCCGGTCAGCTCCGCCGCGCGCGGCCCGACCGCCGCGAACGAGGTCTGCGGATGGGCGCTGCGCAGTGCGCCGGGCCAGGTCCGCACCGTCTCCGGGACGACGCCGACCCCGCGTGCGGGCGTGATCCGGGGGTCGTACGCGGGCATCGTGGCGCGAATGGCCGCCCACCATTCCGGGGGTACGGGCGGCTTGCGCCACAGGACGGGGTCGGAGAGGTCCCCGGTCTGGGTGGGGACCACCAGGGTGCCCTCCGGGCCGAGCGCGTCGAGCAGTCCCCGCACCACCGCGACGGCGCCGCCGTTGACCCAGCCGAGGGCGCTGAGCGAGGAGTGCACGAGGAGGGTCTCACCGGGCCGCACGCCCAGTTCGCCCAACTGCGTCCGCAGTGTGTCCCGGGTGACAAGAGGGCCGGTCGGAGGGGGTGTGGACATGGTTCCGGAGTGTCCCCGAAGGGGCTCCGGCATGCCACCGGTTTGATCGATCAATGATCGTTTCCGCAGGTCAGGTTAGCTTTACCTAAGTGACGCAAGGCACCGTCGAGTGAGCCGGACGCGGCTTGCCCGGTCCTGAAGAATTACGCAACAATGGCGTTGTGAAAAACGTCGGCGAGGCTCGGGAGGCTCCCATGGGTGCCCCACAGGAGGAGCTCGCGACCGGTGAGCGGTCCACCCGCAACCGTGTCGCGCGGTCCATCCTGGACCACGGCCCGTCGACCGTCGCCGAGCTCGCCGAGCGGCTGCGCCTCACCCATGCGGCCGTGCGCCGGCACCTCGATGCCCTCGCGGGCGACGGTGTCGTGGAAGCGCGCGAGCAGCGGGTCTACGGCGCGCGCACCCGGGGCCGCCCCGCCAAGGCCTTCGCCCTGACGGACTACGGCCGGGACGCCTTCGACCAGTCGTACGACAAGCTCGCGGCGGACGCGCTGCGCTGGATCGCCGACCGCGAGGGCGGCAACGAGGCGATCGCCGCCTTCGCCCGCGCCAGGATCGCCGCGCAGGCGGGCGCGTACCGCGCGGCGGTCGAGGCCGCGCCGCCCGAGAAGCGGACCGAAGCGCTGGCCAAGGCCCTGAGTGCGGACGGGTACGCTGCTACGGCGCGCAGCGCTCCCCACCCGCAGAAGGGTGAACAGCTCTGCCAGCACCACTGCCCGGTCGCCCACGTCGCCGAGCAGTTCCCCCAGTTGTGCGAGGCGGAGACGGAATTTTTCGCCGAGCTGCTCGGTACGCACGTACAGCGGCTCGCCACCATCGCGCACGGCGACGGCGTCTGCACGACGTTCATCCCCAAGATTTCCCACACGCACGTTCATAGTGACAACGCATCCGCAAGCACGGCCGGGAGGAACCCCGCATGACTCTCCCCACGGAGACTGCCCACCCTGAGCTCGAGGGCCTGGGCAAGTACGAATACGGCTGGGCCGACTCCGACACGGCCGGCGCCTCTGCCAAGCGCGGCATCAACGAGGACGTCGTCCGCGACATCTCGGACAAGAAGAGCGAGCCGGAGTGGATGACCAAGCTCCGTCTCAAGGGTCTGCGCCTGTTCGAGAAGAAGCCCATGCCGAACTGGGGCTCGGACCTGTCGGGCATCGACTTCGACAACATCAAGTACTTCGTTCGCTCCACGGAGAAGCAGGCGGAGTCCTGGGAGGACCTGCCCGAGGACATCAAGGCCACCTACGACAAGCTCGGCATCCCCGAGGCGGAGAAGCAGCGCCTCGTCGCCGGTGTCGCGGCCCAGTACGAGTCCGAGGTCGTCTACCACCAGATCCGCGAGGACCTGGAGGAGCAGGGCGTCATCTTCCTGGACACCGACACGGCTCTGAAGGAGCACCCGGAGCTCTTCAAGGAGTACTTCGGGACCGTCATCCCCGTCGGTGACAACAAGTTCGCGTCGCTGAACTCCGCCGTGTGGTCGGGCGGCTCCTTCATCTACGTGCCGCCGGGCGTCCACGTGGAGATCCCGCTCCAGGCCTACTTCCGGATCAACACGGAGAACATGGGCCAGTTCGAGCGGACCCTGATCATCGTCGACGAGGGTGCCTACGTGCACTACGTCGAGGGTTGTACGGCCCCGATCTACAAGTCGGACTCGCTGCACTCCGCGGTCGTCGAGATCATCGTCAAGAAGAACGCCCGCTGCCGCTACACGACCATCCAGAACTGGTCGAACAACGTCTACAACCTGGTCACCAAGCGTGCCGTGGCCTACGAGGGCGCGACCATGGAGTGGGTCGACGGCAACATCGGCTCCAAGGTGACGATGAAGTACCCGGCCGTCTACCTGATGGGCGAGCACGCCAAGGGCGAGACCCTGTCCATCGCCTTCGCCGGCGAGGGGCAGCACCAGGACGCGGGCGCCAAGATGGTCCACATGGCCCCGAACACGTCGTCCAACATCGTCTCGAAGTCCGTCGCGCGCGGCGGTGGCCGCACCTCCTACCGCGGTCTCATCGAGATCGGCGAGGGCGCCCCGGGCTCCAAGTCCAACGTGCTCTGTGACGCGCTGCTGGTCGACACCATCTCCCGCTCGGACACCTACCCCTACGTGGACGTCCGCGAGGACGACGTGTCCATGGGCCACGAGGCGACCGTCTCCAAGGTCTCCGAGGACCAGCTCTTCTACCTGATGAGCCGCGGTCTGTCGGAGGACGAGGCCATGGCGATGATCGTGCGCGGCTTCGTCGAGCCCATCGCCAAGGAGCTCCCCATGGAGTACGCGCTGGAGCTCAACCGGCTGATCGAGCTGCAGATGGAAGGCGCGGTCGGTTAATCCCACCGCAGTCCATCAAGCCCTTACGTAACGGAAAGCGAGCACTACGACAGCCATGGCTGAGGCCCAGAATTCCCCGGTGGGGTCCACCACCACCGGCTCGATCGCGGTGGCGGCCGAGTCGACCGTCGCCACCCGCATGAGCGCGCCCCCCTCCTTCGACGTGGCGGACTTCCCCGTCCCGCACGGCCGGGAGGAGGAGTGGCGGTTCACCCCGCTGGAGCGCCTGCGCGGTCTGCACGACGGCACCGCCGTGGCGAACGGCAACGGCGTGAAGGTCGACGTCCAGACCCCCGAGGGCGTCACCGTCGAGGCCGTCGGCCGTGACGACGCGCGGCTCCGCAAGGCGGGCACCCCGGTGGACCGGGTCGCCGCCCAGGCCTACTCCGCCTTCGAGAAGGCCTCGGTCGTGAGCGTCCCCAAGGAGACCGTCCTCACCGAGCCCATCCGTATCGCGGTGCACGGCGAGGGCGGGACCGCCTTCGGTCACCAGGTGATCGAGCTGGGCGCCTTCGCCGAGGCCGTCGTGGTCATCGACCACACCGGTGACGCGGTGCTCGCCGCCAACGTCGACTACCTCCTGGGCGACGGCGCCAAGCTGACCGTCGTCTCCGTCCAGGACTGGGACGAGAAGGCCGTCCACGTCGCGCAGCACAACGCGCTCGTCGGCCGCGACGCCTCCTTCAAGTCGGTCGTCGTCACCTTCGGCGGCGACGTCGTCCGGCTGCACCCGCGCGTCACGTACGCCGGCCCCGGCGGCGAGGCCGAGCTCTTCGGCCTGTACTTCACCGACCAGGGCCAGCACCAGGAGCACCGCCTCCTGGTCGACCACAACGTCCCGCACTGCAAGTCGAACGTCGTCTACAAGGGCGCGCTCCAGGGCGAGGCGGCGCACGCGGTGTGGATCGGCGACGTGCTCATCGAGGCCAAGGCCGAGGGCACCGACACGTACGAGATGAACCGCAACCTGGTCCTCACGGACGGCGCGCGCGTGGACTCCGTACCCAACCTCGAGATCGAGACCGGCGAGATCGTCGGCGCCGGCCACGCCTCGGCGACCGGCCGCTTCGACGACGAGCAGCTCTTCTACCTCATGGCCCGCGGCATCCCGGAGCACGAGGCCCGCCGCCTCGTGGTCCGCGGCTTCTTCGCCGAGCTGGTCCAGCAGATCGGCCTCCCGGACATCGAGGAACGCCTGATCGCCAAGATCGAGGAAGAGCTGGAGGCGTCGGTGGCATGAGCCTCGCATTCGTACGCGTCTGTGGCCTGAGCGAGCTGGAGGACGACACCCCGAAGCGGGTGGAACTCGACGGCACGCCCATGTCCATCGTGCAGACCGAGGGCGAGGTGTTCGCGGTGTACGACATCTGCTCGCACGCGAACGTCTCCCTGTCGGAGGGCGAGGTCGACGACTGTCACATCGAGTGCTGGCTGCACGGCTCGCGCTTCGACCTCCGTTCCGGCAAGCCCGACGCCCTTCCGGCGACGCGCCCCGTCCCCGTATACCCCGTAAAGATCGAAGGGGACGACGTGCTCGTCTCCCTCACCCAGGAGTCCTGAGGCACCCATGGCAACGCTTGAAATCCGAGACCTGCACGTCACCGTCGAGGCCGACAACGCCACGAAGGAGATCCTCAAGGGCGTCGACCTCACCGTGAAGCAGGGCGAGACGCACGCCATCATGGGCCCGAACGGCTCCGGCAAGTCGACCCTCGCCTACTCCCTCGCGGGTCACCCGAAGTACACGATCACCGGCGGCACCGTCACCCTCGACGGCGAGGACGTCCTGGAGATGTCCGTCGACGAGCGGGCCCGCGCCGGCCTCTTCCTCGCCATGCAGTACCCGGTCGAGGTCCCCGGCGTTTCCGTCTCCAACTTCCTGCGCACCTCCGCCACCGCCATCCGCGGCGAGGCCCCCAAGCTGCGCACCTGGGTGAAGGAGGTCAAGGAGGCCATGCAGCGCCTCAACATCGACCCCGCCTTCGCCGAGCGCAACGTCAACGAGGGCTTCTCCGGCGGTGAGAAGAAGCGCCACGAGATCCTCCAGCTGGAGCTGCTCAAGCCGAAGGTCGCGGTCCTCGACGAGACCGACTCCGGCCTGGACGTCGACGCCCTGCGCGTGGTGTCCGAGGGCGTCAACCGCGTCCGTGAGACGGGCGAGGTCGGCACCCTGCTGATCACCCACTACACGCGCATCCTCCGCTACATCAAGCCCGACCACGTGCACGTCTTCTCTGGCGGCCGCATCGTCGAGTCCGGCGGCGCCGAGCTCGCCGACAAGCTGGAGAACGAGGGCTACGAGGCTTACACGAAGGGTGGCGCATCCGCGTGACATTGCTGCCGGGCCTCCTCGACACAGAGGCGATCCGCAAGGACTTCCCCATCCTGGACCGCCAGGTCCACGAAGGCCGGAAGCTCGTGTACCTGGACAACGCGGCGACCAGCCAGAAGCCGCGCCAGGTGCTGGACGCCCTGAGCGAGTACTACGAGCGCTACAACGCCAACGTCCACCGCGGTGTGCATGTGCTCGCCGAGGAGGCCACGGCGCTGTACGAGGGCGCGCGCGACAAGGTCGCGGAGTTCATCAACGCGCCCTCGCGCAACGAGGTGATCTTCACCAAGAACGCCTCGGAGTCGCTCAACCTCGTGGCGAACATGCTGGGCTGGGCCGACGAGCCCTACCGCGTGGACTCCGAGACCGAGATCGTCATCACGGAGATGGAGCACCACTCCAACATCGTGCCGTGGCAGCTGCTCGCGCAGCGCACGGGCGCGAAGCTGAAGTGGTTCGGCCTCACCGACGACGGCCGCCTCGACCTGTCCAACATCGAGCAGGTCATCACGGAGAAGACGAAGATCGTCTCCTTTGTGCTGGTCTCCAACATCCTGGGCACCCAGAACCCGGTCGAGGCGATCGTGCGCCGCGCCCAGGAGGTCGGTGCGCTGGTGTGCGTCGACGCCTCCCAGGCCGCGCCGCACATGCCGCTGGACGTACAGGCCCTGCAGGCCGACTTCGTGGCCTTCACCGGCCACAAGATGTGCGGCCCGACCGGCATCGGCGTCCTGTGGGGACGGCAGGAACTCCTGGAGGACCTGCCCCCGTTCCTCGGCGGCGGCGAGATGATCGAGACGGTGTCGATGCACTCCTCGACCTACGCCCCGGCGCCCCACAAGTTCGAGGCGGGCACGCCCCCGATCGCCCAGGCGGTCGGGCTCGGCGCGGCGATCGACTATCTCAACTCGATCGGCATGGACAAGATCTTCGCCCACGAGCACGCGCTCACCGAGTACGCGGTGAAGCGGCTCCTGGAGGTGCCCGACCTGAGGATCATCGGCCCCACCACGGCCGAGGAGCGGGGCGCGGCGATCTCCTTCACCCTCGGGGACATCCACCCGCACGACGTGGGCCAGGTCCTCGACGAGCAGGGCATCGCGGTCCGGGTCGGCCACCACTGCGCGCGGCCGGTCTGCCTGCGCTACGGAATTCCCGCGACCACGCGAGCGTCGTTCTATCTGTACTCCACGCCGGCTGAGATCGACGCACTCGTCGACGGCCTGGAGCACGTACGGAACTTCTTCGGCTGAGAGGCGTGCGGAAACCGTGAAGCTGGATTCGATGTACCAGGAAGTCATCCTGGACCACTACAAGAACCCGCACGGGCGTGGTCTGAGGGATGGCGACGCCGAGGTGCACCACGTGAACCCGACGTGCGGCGACGAGATCACGCTCCGTGTGAAGTACGAGGGCACGACGATCAAGGACGTCTCGTACGAGGGCCAGGGCTGTTCGATCAGCCAGGCGAGCGCGTCCGTACTGAACGAACTCCTCGTCGGCAAGGACCTCTCCGAGGGGCGGAAGATCCAGGAGACCTTCCTGGAGCTGATGCAGTCCAAGGGGAAGCTCGAGCCCGACGACGTGATGGAGGACATCCTGGAGGACGCGGTCGCGTTCGCCGGGGTGTCCAAATACCCGGCTCGGGTCAAGTGCGCCCTGTTGAGCTGGATGGCCTGGAAGGACGCTACGGCCCAGGCCCTGGGCGAGCCCGACGCCGAAAGGAAGACGACGGCATGAGTGAGACCATCGAGATGAAGCCGGCCTCGGAGGACGAGGTCCGCGAGGCCCTGTACGACGTCGTCGACCCCGAGCTGGGCATCGACGTCGTCAACCTCGGGCTGATCTACGGCATTCACATCGACGACGCGAACATCGCGACGATCGACATGACCCTGACGTCGGCGGCCTGCCCGCTCACCGACGTCATCGAGGACCAGGCGAAGTCCGCCACGGACGGCATCGTGAACGAACTGCGCATCAACTGGGTCTGGATGCCCCCGTGGGGCCCCGACAAGATCACGGACGACGGCCGGGAGCAGCTTCGGGCTCTCGGGTTCAACGTCTGAGATCCACGCATGACGAAGGGGCGGCACCCTCCCGGGGTGCCGCCCCTTCGTCATGCTCAGTCCAGCCCGGCCACCAGCCGGAACGACGCGTCCGCACGGTACTGGCTGTCGTGCTGGTACGGGTCGAGGCGGAGCTGGAAGCTGCGGTGGCGCAGGAAGCGGCCCGGGTAGTTCACCGACTCGAGCATGACCGCGCCCGAGGGGTACACCGGTCGGGGACAGAAGGTGGCGTCCTGGCGGAAGAGGGCCGAACCGTCGTCGCTGTTCTTGACCAGGACGAAGCTGCGGTGGCGGAGGTAGCGGCCGTCCGCGGTGGTGAAGGAGTAGCAGGAGGAGTCGGCGAGCCCGGTGACGCGCCGGAACGTGGCGTCCTCACGCTGCTCGGGGCCGGAGCCGATCGAGTCCAGGCGCACATAGCCGTCGCGCACACGCCAGTAGCGGTCGGGGTAGTTGACCGAGCGTATGGATATCCCGTGGGGCTTCGGAGGCTTCGGAGGCTTCGGGGCCGGTGAAGTCCGGTGGGACGCCGGGGGCTTCGGCGCCTTCGGGCGGGGCTTCGCGGAGGCGCTCGGGCTGGCGGGTGCGCTCGTCGTGGGAGTGGGGGACGGGCGTCCGCGCTCCTTGCCGGGCGGGTGCGTGCTGTTCTTGGAGGGTGTCGCGAAGGAGATCAGGCCGCCAGGGGCCGAGTTGCCGAGTGTCGTCGGCTCCGCCGACTCGGGTGTCGGTTCGCCGGACTGACTGTCCATCACGGCGATCGCCGTCACACACGCGGTGACCGTGGCGAGGGCGAGGGCGCCCGCCAGCCAGAGCCTTCGCGTTCCCGGTGCCCGGGTGGTGTCCGGGGCCCAGCCGCTCTCCCACGGACGGTCCTGTGGCGGCCGGGACTTGTCTTTTGTCATGCGCTTGTTCCTCCATCGGGCACCCTTGACGGCGGCGCAGTTGTGGTGGCCCGGTGCGTGATCGGTGACACCGTAGTGGACGTGCGGGATCACTGGAGGCGTTATGTGAGAGCGGTTTCCGTCCTGTGATGTGTACGGCCGTACAGATGGTGTGTACGCTCGTACACATGGGTTATCTGCTACTGACCGCGGCCATCGCCGCCGAAGTGGGTGCGACCACTGCCATGAAGTACAGCGACGGCTTCAGCAGGCTCGGGCCCTCGCTGATCACACTCCTCGGATACGTCGTCTCCTTCGCGCTGCTCGCGCAGACGCTGAAGACCGTCTCCGTCGGCTCGGCCTACGCCATCTGGTCCGGCGTCGGTACCGCGGCCATCGCCACCATCGGGATCCTGTTCCTGGGGAGGGCATGACCACGGCCAAGGCCGCCGGTATCGCGCTGATCATCGTCGGGGTCGTGGTGCTGAATTTGGGAGGCGGTCACTGATGCCTCGGCGCTACGACCCCGAGCGGCGGCAGCGGATCATCGACGCGGCGATCCGGGTCGTCGGGGCGAAGGGCATCGCGGGGCTGAGCCACCGCAGTGCCGCCGCCGAGGCCGATGTGCCGCTCGGCTCCACGACCTACCACTTCAAGACTCTCGACGAACTGATGGTCGCGGCGCTGCGGCAGGCCAACGAGGGGTTCGCCAAGGTGGTCGCCGCGCGCGGCGGACTGGAGGATCCGCGAACCGACCTCGCGGACGAACTCGCCGGGTGGATGGGCGAGTGGCTCGCGGGCGACCGCACCGGCGTCGAGCTGGAGTACGAGCTGTATCTGGCCGCCCTGCGGCGACCCGCCCTGCGCCCCGTCGCCTCCGAGTGCACCGAGGGACTGGCCGAGGTGCTGTCCCGGCGCACGGATCCGGTCACCGCGCGGGCGCTCGTGGCGCTCATCGACGGCATCTGCCTTCAGGTGCTGCTGACGGGTGTGCCGTACGACGAGGCGTATGCGCGGGAGGTGCTGGGACGGGTCGTCGCGGGGGCGGGCGAGTGAGACCGGTGACGGGTCCGCCGCCGCGCGTCGCCGACCAGCACGGGAGACGTACCGCCCGGCACGTGAGACGGCCCCGTACCGGTTCGCATCGATCGCCGTCCGCCGGTTAGGTTGCCCTCATGACCGACACGACTGCTCCTCGCACCACCGGCGCCGTGGCCGCCGGCCTCGCCACGATCGCCGCCGACGGCACCGTCCTCGACACCTGGTTCCCCGCACCCGAGCTGGCCGGCGAGCCCGGCCCGTCCGGCACCGAGCGGCTGTCCGCCGAGCGTGCCGCGGAGCTGCTCGGCGGCGGCGCGACCGCCGCCGTCGGCCCCGACGCCCGCCGGGGCGTCGAGGTGGTCGCGGTCCGTACGGTCATCGCCTCGCTCGACGAGAAGCCGGTCGACGCGCACGACGTCTATCTGCGCCTGCACCTGCTCTCGCACCGTCTGGTGAAGCCGCACGGCCAGAGCCTCGACGGCATCTTCGGCCACCTCGCGAACGTCGCCTGGACCTCGCTGGGCCCGGTCGCCGTCGACGACCTGGAGAAGGTCCGCCTGAACGCGCGCGCCGAGGGCCTGCACCTGCAGGTGACGAGCGTCGACAAGTTCCCGCGCATGACGGACTACGTGGCCCCAAGGGCGTCCGCATCGCCGACGCCGACCGGGTCCGCCTCGGTGCGCACCTCTCCGAGGGCACCACCGTCATGCACGAGGGCTTCGTCAACTTCAACGCCGGCACGCTCGGCACGTCGATGGTCGAGGGCCGTATCTCCGCGGGCGTCCTGATCGGCGACGGCTCGGACATCGGCGGCGGCGCCTCCACCATGGGCACGCTGTCCGGTGGCGGCAACGTCATCATCTCCATCGGCGAGCGCTGCCTGATCGGCGCCGAGGCGGGCGTGGGCATCGCCCTCGGCGACGAGTGCGTCGTCGAGGCCGGCCTCTACGTCACCGCCGGCACCCGCGTCACCATGCCCGACGGCCAGATCGTCAAGGCCCGCGAGCTGTCCGGTGCCTCCAACATCCTGTTCCGCCGCAACTCGGTCACCGGCACGGTCGAGGCCCGGCCGAACAACGCGGTGTGGGGCGGGCTGAACGAGATCCTGCACAGCCACAACTGATCGGCGTCGGTCATCGCCGAGCGCCCTCCCAGGCCCGTGGACGGCTGGGAGGGCGTTCGTGTGTTCACGGGCGTTCCGCCGCCTTGACCTCAAGCAAAGTCGAGGTCCTAGCCTGCCGGGCAAGTGATCGATATCTGAGGGCAGGAGCGGGCGGCGATGATTCTTGTGACCGGTGCGACCGGGAACATCGGAAGGGCTCTGCTGGGGGAGTTGGGCCTGGGGGGTTCCGTGGCCGTGCGGGCGCTGGCGCGGGATGCGGGGCGGGTCTCGTTTCCCGAGGGGGTCGAAGTCGTCGAAGGTGATCTCGCGCGGGCGGATTCCCTGAAGGGCGCGCTAAGGGGGATACGTTCGCTGTTCCTGCTGTCGGGGATGGGAGCCGAAGGAGAGGTTCTCGCGGCTGCCCGGCAGGCGGGTGTGGAGCATGTGGTGCTCGTGTCGTCGATCACCGTGCAGACCCATCCGCACCTGCCCGCGGCGGGCGAGAAACTGGCCGTCGAGCGGTCGCTCAAGGACAGCGGCATGGCTTGGACGATTCTGCGGCCGACGCAGTTCGCCTCGAACACTCTGTGGTGGGCGCAGTCGATCCGTGCGGAGGGCGTGGTCCGGGCGCCGTATGCGGACGTCGGGCTTCCCGCCGTGCATCCCGCGGACATCGCCGCTGTCGCCCGAGTGGCGCTGACCGAGCCGGGGCATCGAGGGCGGACGTACGCACTGACCGGGCCGGTACGCGTCACCGTCCGGCAGCAGGTCGCGGCCGTGGCGGCGGCTCTGGGGCGGGCGGTGACCCTCGTCGAGATCAGCCCGGAGGAGGCGCATCGGCAGATGGCGTCCTTCCTGGGGGACGAGACCGCGCACGCGGTGCTCGATCTCCTGGGCGGGGACGTCAACGACGAGTTGCTGACGGTGCGCGACACGGTTGCCCAGGTCACCGGTTCCCCGGCCAGGTCGTTCCGGCAGTGGGCAGCGGAGAACGGCGACGCCTTCCGCTGAGCCGGGACGCATACGGACGCATGAGCGGGCGTGACCTCGTGACGGGCCAGGCAGATGAACCGGTGGGCGCAGAGTCCGATCTGACGTCCAACCGATGAAACGAGGACCGGGGCATGAGGAACGAGCGGGAGCGGGTTGTGGCGCGTCGTCTGGCCGGGGTGGTCGCGGTACTGACGGTGTGCTGGCTTCCGGCGGGGGCCGCGCACGCCGACGAGACCAACACGAACTCGCACAACGGCCACCGGTTCGGTCTGGTCAACGTCAGCACCGGGCAGGTCGACGACCCGGCGGAGGACGTGCTGGAGCACACGCTGCTGTTCGGCGACGGGTATGCCTGGAACTGAGCCGGCAGCGCGACTGCGGGGTGGGGTGCCGGGGTTCGTGTCGCACGTGGGTGCGGTGCGGACCCCGACCTGTTGGCGGGGCAGAGCCCACCCTCGGGGCTGGTCAGGTGGTGGTCAGGGTCCTGTGGAGCGACAGGAGTTCGTCGGTCCTGGCGCGGTCGGCGGGGCGTAGGGGAGCGCGGACCGGGCCCGCCGGGAGGTTCAGTGCGGTGAGGAGTGCCTTCGTGGTGACGGTGCCCGGCAGGCCTGCCGACATGATCGCCTCGATCAGGGGGGTGGCTCGCTGCTGGAGGCGGGCCGCGAGTGTGGTGTCGCCGGCGTCGAACGCGTCCAGGACCGCCCGTAGGTGGCCCGGGATCACGTTCGCGACCGTGCTGACGTAGCCCGTGCCGCCTACGGCGTACAGCGCCAGATTGTGCTCGTCGCAGCCCGCGTAGTACGCCAGGTCCGTGCGGGCCAGTACCTTCTGGGCGCCCAGGAAGTCGTACGAGCAGTCCTTGACCGCGACGATCCGGGGGTGCTCGGCGAGGCGCAGGATCGTCTCGGGTTCGACGCGGGTGCCGGTGCGGATCGGGATGTCGTAGAGCATGAGCGGGAGTTCGGTGGCGTCCGCGATCTCGCGGAAGTGCGCCTCGATCGCGTCCTGAGGGGGTCTGCTGTAGTACGGCGGGATCACCAACAGGCCGTCCGCGCCCGCCTTCTCGGCCTCCCGGGCCAGGTCGGCGGTGTGCCTCGTGTCGGCGGTGCCGATGCCCGCGACGATCGACGCGCTGTCGCGCACGGCTTCTCGGACGGCGGTGATCAGGGCGGACTTCTCTGCGTCCGTGGTGGTGGGGGATTCGCCGGTCGTGCCGGAGAGCACGAGGCCGTCGCAGCCGTGTGCGATGAGGTGGGTGGCGAGGTGCTGGGCTCCGTCGAGGTCCAGGGTTCCCGTCTCGGTGAACGGGGTGATCATGGCGCAGAGGGTGCGACCGAACGGTGTCGTCGTCATGTCAGTAGTGTCGGCGCCATGATTGTGTAGCTCCACTTAAATTTACTACCAGGTATTGGTCAGATTTGCTTCGAGGTTGTGTGAGGGTGGTGGGGGTACTCGGGGGTTCCTACTTCGAGAGAGGAGGCGGAACGCTGTGACCGAGACCATGGAACGTCGGGTCGTGCACGACGAGCACCACTCCGTGGGGGAGCTCGTCGGACAGGCCGCGGAGCAGCTCTCCCTGCTCGTGCGGCAGGAAGTGGCTCTCGCCAAGGAGGAGCTGGCCGAGAAGGGCCGGCGTGCGGGGCGTGGTGGTGGGCTGCTCGGTGCGGCGGGGGCGGTCGCCTACGCCGGGTTCCTCGCGCTGGCCGGGACGGGGATCGCCGCCCTCTCGCTGGTGCTGTCCGTGTGGGCTGCGGCGCTCATCGTGACGGGGGTGCTGTTCGTCATCGCGGCCGTGCTGGGTGTGGTCGGCCGAGGACAGTTGCGTCGGGCCACGCCTCCCACGCCTGAGGAGGCTCTTGGCAGCGTGAAGGCGGACGTGGAGGAGATCAGGGAAAGGGCGCATCGATGACGGACGCGACGGGCGGGGCCAAGGGGCCCGATGAGCTGCGGCGGCAGATCGAGCGGACTCGGAGTGAACTCGGCAACACCGTGGAGGAGTTGGCGGGGAAGGCGGATGTGAAGGGGCGGGCGCGGGCGCGGGCGGCTGATCTCCGGGACAAGGCCGGGGCGATGACCGTGCAGCTGCGCAGCAGTGCGGTGGAGGCTGGGCACACGGTGCAGGGCAGGGCGACGCATGCGGGGCCCCAGCCGGTGCGGAGCGCTGTTCAGGCCGGGTTGCGGCATCCGCGGCCGGTGCTGGTGGTGGGGGCGGCCGCGGGCGCCGTGGTGGCTGTCGGGGTGTTGCGGCGGAGGCATCACGGGCGTCGGTGATCGACGGGTGCCCGCGGCGGCCTGGGGGCTTCGGTGGGGGTGCGCGTAGCGCCTGTGCCGTGGTGGTGGGTCGGGGCCGCGCCGCGGGGTGTCCGTTTTTCGGAACGTCGCGATGGCGTTGGGCGCCGACTGACTGTTCGTTGACGCGACAACCGCTGCGGGCGGACACCCCCCGACACGTCCCCTTGCGTCGTCCGGCGGGTGCGGGCGCGTCGCCCCCGCTGCGGGCATGCGTGCCCGCTCCGCCGGGCTGCGGAAAACCCTCGCTTGACCTCAAGCTTGGTTGAGATTGAAAGGTGGGGTGCGCAGGCATTCGGCGAAGTGTGACTGGAGTGTTCAATGAGCCGTCGGACCGAGCAGCACCCTGATCTCACCGACCCGCGTATCGGTGCTCCCCTCTTCAGTACCTGGCGCGTGGGGACGCCCGAGCGGCAGGGGCGGACCGTGGAGGCGATCGGGCGTACCTGGGAGCGGCGGCCCTGGCCCGCTGACGGGCTGCTGGGGTATCACGTCTATGCCGGGCATGACGGGTCCACGCTGATGCACCACTCGCAGTGGAGCGCTGAGCAGGCTTTCGAGGCGTTTGTGAAGACGCATCGGCAGGAGCGGGTCGACGAGATCGACACCGCCGTGCCGGGGATCGAGCGTGTGGGGCTCGGGCGGTACCGGCGGTATCGCAGCCGGGAGCGGGCCGTCGGGGACGTGCGGGTACCGGGGTTGATCGTCACCGTGCGGATCGACTTCGAGGAAGGGGCCGGTGCGCGGCGGGAGGACTGGGTCGACCTGGTGGTGAAAGCCGTGGGGGACGATCCGGAGGCGCACGCCGGGCTGATCTCCGCTCACTTCCATCTGAGTACCGATGGCGGGCATGTGCTGAATTACGCCGAGTGGGAGAGCGACCAGGCCTATGACGACGCCTTGGCCGCGCCCGGGACAGACGCGTGGGAGCGGGTACGGACGTATCCGGGGATGAAGGGGACGAGCGGGAGCCGGTACCGGCATGCTCTGGGGCTCGTGCCCGGCTGAGTGCTGTGAGGTGGGGCCGGCTGAACCATTCGTTCAGCCGGCCCTTGTGGGTTACGGGCGGAAGCGCAGGACCTGGGGGTCGTGGTCGCTGATCTGGTCGTTGAACTCCGCGTTGATGTGCACGCTGTCGTACTCGAAGTCGCAGTCGCGGCGGATCGACGGGCTGATCAGGATCTGGTCGAGGACCTGGCTGTTGCCCTGGTAGACGTACGAGTAACGCTCGCTGCGGGGGAGCGACTTGATCGCCGACCAGAGTTCGCCGCGGCCCTCCAGGAGCTTCGCGGTCTTCGAGAACTCGAAGTCGTTGATGTCGCCCAGAGTGACGACGTCCGCGTTCTTCTGGGTGTCGAGGATGTCCTTGACGAAGGCGTTCACCAGGGTGGCCTGCTGGTGGCGCTGGGTCTCGGAGCTGCGGGACGGCGGCTGGTACTGGGAGGTCAGGCCCTGGTCACCGCCCTTGGAGTTGAAGTGGTTGGCGATCACGAAGACCGTACGGCCGCGGAAGGCGAACTCTCCGGCCAGCGGCTTGCGGCTGTTCTTCCAGGCCTCGTCGGCGGGGGCGACGCGGCCGGGGCTGAGCGTGAGCCGCGCCTTGCCGCGGACCTTCGTCACGTCGGTGGCCGTCGTGGCGTCGCCGCCCGCGCGGTCGGTGAAGGAGACCCGCTCCGGGTTGAACAGGAACGCCTGGCGGATGTTGCCGCCCGGCTCACCGCCGTCCGTGTTGTTGGCCGGGTCGATCGAGCGCCAGTCGTACTTCGGGCCGCCGGCCGACACGATCGCGTCGATCAGCTTGGTCAGGGTCTGGTCGGCGGCGACCGTGCCGTCGTTCGTGGCGCCGTTGTTGTCCTGGATCTCCTCCAGGGACACGATGTCCGGCGACTCGAGGTTCTTCACGATCGCGGCGGCGTGGGCGGCGAAGGTGTTGTCGGACGGGTCGAGGTTCTCGACGTTGTACGTCGCGACCGACAGTTCGCCGCCGCGCTGCTTGCGGGTCGTCTCGCGCTTGAGGTCACCGGTCTTGAGCGTGCCGAGCTCGCTCGCCACCAGGGTGTAGCCGCCGAACTGGTTGTAGTCGAGCGGGCCCGCCGTCGTGCCGGTGAGGGTGTCGCCGACGTTCGCCTTCGGGAAGTCCGCCGTCGAGCCGAGGGACTGGATCTGCAGGCGGCCGGTGTTCTGGGCGTCGTAGGCGCCGTAGACCGTGCCGCCGTGGCGGTTGCGGTTCTCGTGCGACTTCACCGTCACCCAGAGTTCGGTGTACGGGTCGGTGGCGCCGACGACCCGGGTGTCGGAGACGCGGACGGCCATGCCCTCGAGCGCCTCGTAGTAATCCAGGGCGTACTTCGAGGGCTTGAGCGGGAGGGCGTTGATCGAGCCGTTCGCGGTCGGGTCGCCGGGGGGCGCGTAGGCGGCGGGGACCGACCGGGCGGTGATCGTGGTGGCGGCGGGGAGCTTGTTGCCGCTGGAGAGGACCGTGAACGACGGCTTGGTGATCTCCGTCAGCGACTGGTTGCCGGAGGTGGCGCCGCCGGGGACGTACTCCGAGACTGTGCCGCTGACCGTGACGGAGTCACCGACGGCGACCCCCTTCGGCGCCGAGCTGGTGAAGACGAAGACGCCCTCGCTGGTCGCCGGGTCGGCGTCCGGGTTCGGGTCCTGGATCCAGAAGCCGCGCGAGGAACCGTACGTCCGGATGCCGGTGACGATTCCGGCCACGTCCGTTACCTGCTTCCCGGCGTACGGGGAGGTCCGGGTGCTGCCCTGGACGTCGTGGACGCGGACCGAGTCCGCGTGCGCGGGGGTGGTGAGGACGATCGTGGATGCCGCGGAGCACACGGCGGCGACGGTGAGCGCGGCGAGACGCGCGGACGACTTGCTCGGCAAGGGGTTTCCCTCCGGGGACGTGACAGAGCGCCGGGACGAGGGTGGTGCGTGGGCTGTCCGCCGCTGCCTGTGGGGCGGCGGGGCGGTGTGACGCGCGTAGCGGGCGGTGGACGGGCGGGGTGGGGCCGACCCGGTGAACAACTGTCCGCCGACTTCTACGCGCGTCAATCTCCAGCCTGCTCATGTCACTTGTCAAGGTTTCGGCCATGTACGGCGACTGACGGGGAGATGAAGCAGGCGGCATGGGTGGAAATCCGTCTAGGCTGAGCGGCTGAGTCGTAAGAGGCGCCCTAGGAGAAACAGCCGATGTCAGACAGCTCCCCCCTGCCGCCGGTGCGGCTGACTTCCGAAGCGGAGCTGGCGCGTGCCGCACTGTCCACGCCGTTGCTGTCCCGGGCCGCCCGGCTCGCCCGCTGGGCCGGGCCGGACACCCGCGTCGACGCCGGGGGAGGGCTCGTCGACGAGCAGCTGCCCGCGGCGGCCGAGACGCTCGGGCTGAGCGGGGACGATGCCGCCGCCGACGCCAGTGAGGCGTGGCGGGTGGCCGTGGACGCCGGGCTCGTCGAGGTCGTCGACGAGGAGGAGGGCACCGTCCGCGCGGGCGAGGACCTGGCCCTGCTCACCGGCGGTTCGCCGCAGGACGTGCTCGCCCTGTGGCTCGCGGCCCTGGAGACGGTGCTCGCCGACGCGAGTGTGCCCGACCTGGAGGGGCTCGCGGACCTCGTCGACGAGGACGGCGAACTCGACCTCTCCGCCCTCGACTGGGACCCCGAGTCCGAGGCCGAGTTCCTCGACGGTGTGCTCGGCAACCTCTATCTGCTGACCGTCGGCGAGGACACGCCCGGCGAGGCGCCGGTGCCGCTGCCCGCGCTGGCCGCGTCGGTGATCGTGCCCAGCGACATGGGCGAGCCCACCAACGACGTCCTGGAGCAGGTGTCCGACGCGATGATGCGGCTGGACGACCAGTTCCGGATGCTGGAGCCGGTGGGGCTCGTGGAGTACCAGCCGGTGGACGAAGCGCTCATGGCCGATGCCGACGAGGAGCCCGCGGCGCCCGTCGACGACACCGACGTCTCCCGGTACGGCATGGTCCGCCTCACCCCGCTCGGGCTGTACGGGATGCGTGCCCGGCTGCTGGAGGCCGGGCTCGAGGCGCCGGCCGTCGGGGACCTCGCGGACAAGGGGGCCGACGCGCTGCTCGACGGCACGGCGGCGTTCCCGCCGGCCGCGGCGCAGGCCGAGACCGAGCAGTGGCTGGCCCGCCGTGACTCCCTCGCCTCCGCGCGGGAGTTGCTGGCGGCGGCGCGGGGTTCGGATGCCGGGGCGCCGCTGCGGCGCTTGCGGTGCCAGCAGGCCTTGTCGCTCGTCGGTGCTTCGGCTGAGCCGGCCTTGCGGGAAGTGCTTGACGATGCCGAGCTGGGCGGGCTCGCGCGGGTGTGGCTGACCGAGCACGGGGCGGCGGATGTGCCCGCGCCGTCCGAGGCGATGGTGTATTGGCTGACCATCGACACGGTGGCCGCGCAGCTTGCCGCGGAAGGGAACTCCGAGGAGTTGCGGGCGCTGGTTCAGGGGCTCGCTCAGCAGCACAGTGGGTTCTTCGCGGCTGTGTGGCGGGTGGATCATCCGGCTGTGGCTGATGTGCTGGAGGCGATGGGGCGGCTGCATCCCGACAAGAAGGTCGCGAAGGAAGCACGAAAGGCTGCATTCAAGGCGCGGTCGCAACAGGGTGGTTGATCTTGCATTGCGGGTGCGGCGCCGTCTCGGCTTGTCGCGCCCACGCGGCGGAGCCGCATAACAGAACAGCCCCGCGCCCCTGAGGTGTTGTTCAACCGGCGTTCATGGATGAGCGGCACGGTGTCGCCGAATGAGGTCCGCCACCCTCCACGGCATACTCACCGTCACAGGAGACACCATGTCGCTCACCCGCAGGGACTTCGCCAGAACCTCCGCGATCACCGGTGCCGGTGTCGCGCTGGCGGGCAGTGTCGGCGCCCTCGCCACCGCACCGAACGCGCTGGCGTCCTACGACACCGACGCCGACAGCGCGGGGGACGCGTCCGCGGACTCCCGGCACGGGGTCGGCTACGGCCCGCTTGTCCCGGACCCCGAGGGCATCCTCGCCCTGCCCGCCGGCTTCACGTACCGGATCCTCACCTACAGCGGGAAGACGAAGCTGGAGTCCGGTGAGTTCACGCCGTCCAACCACGACGGCACCGCCACCTTCGACGGACCCCGTGGCACCACCCTGCTCGTCAACAACCACGAGCTGAAGGGCCCGCGCGCCAACTGGGAGCACCCGGTGCCGCTCACCGAGGGCCTCGTCTACGACCCGGCCGCCGCCGGTGGCTGCACGGTCGTCGAGGTGCGCCCCGACGGACGCGTCGCCGAGTGGGTGGGCATCGCCGGCACCTCCACCAACTGCGCCGGCGGCAGCACCCCCTGGGGCACCTGGCTCACCTGTGAGGAGAATTCCGACAAGGCCGGTGTCAACGGCATGACCAAGGACCACGGTTATGTGTTCGAGGTCGACCCGTGCGACCGGCGCGCCAATCGCAGCCCCAAGCCCCTGAAGTTCTTCGGCCGCTACGACCACGAGGCCGTCGTCATCGACCCCAGGCGCGGCCACGCCTACCTCACCGAGGACGCCTCCGACCCCAACGGCCTCTTCTTCCGCTGGACCCCGCCCAGGGGCTTCGAGTACGGCCCCGGGAAGTTCCGCAGGCTCGCCGACGACGCCGGTGTCCTCCAGGCGCCCAAGTGCTTCGACTCCGGCGGCACGTTCGTCGACGACCTGTCCCGGGCCACCAAGATCGGCACCGTGTACGGCGTCGACTGGGTGGACGTACCGGACCGCGACGCCCGCACCACCCCCGTGCGCAAGCAGTTCAAGGACGACCAGGTCACCCGCGCCCGCAAGCTGGAGGGCATGTGGTGGGGCGACGGCGGTGCCTACATCGTCTCCTCGTACGCCCGTGAGGAGAGCCCCGTCCAGCACGACGGGCAGGTCTGGTTCTACGACCCCAAGCGCCGGACGCTGACGCTGAAGGTCTTGCTCGGAGTGAACCCCGACCCCTCCAAGGACGGCGCCTTCGACGGCCCCGACAACATCACCGTCTCCCCGTACGGCGGCCTCGTCATCGCCGAGGACGGGGAAGGGGTGCAGCATCTGTTCGGGGCCACCGACAGCGGACGTACGTACCCGATCGCCCGCAACGAGCTGAGCACTGGCACCGACGAGGAGCCGGAGTACAGCGAGTTCACCGGTGTCACCTTCTCTCCCGACGGCCGGACGCTGTACGCCAACATTCAGACGCCGGGCATCATGCTGGCCATCACCGGTCCCTGGAAGCGGCAGCGGCGGTAAGGCTTCGGTCCCTCTACTTGTCCACCCCCAGGCTGACATCTAACATTTCAGTTCATGGAGACCATCCGGCCCGTGCCCCGGACCCTGCTCAGGGACCGGGCGTACGCGGCGATCCGGGACGCCATCGTGGCCGGGGAGATCGAACCCGGTGCGGTGGTGCGGGACGCCGAGCTCGCGGAGCGGCTCGGGCTGTCCCGGGCGCCGGTGCGGGAGGCGTTCTCCCGGCTGGTGGACGAGGGGCTGCTGGAGAGCAAGCCTCAGAGCTACACGCGGGTGACGCCGCTCGTGGCCTCCGACGTGCGGGACGCCGCCGCCGTGGTCGGCGCCATGCACGAGCTGGTGACACGGGTCGCCGTGTCCCGGCTGAAGGCCGTGGACATCAAGGTGATGCGCGCGGCCAACGAGCGGTTCGCCGCCGCCGTCGGCACCGGAGACGTGGACGCGGCCCTGCGTGCCGACGACGCGCTGCACGGGGTCCTGGTCCGGGTGAGCGGCAATCGCGCGGCCGCCGCGACCGTCGCCCGCTACACCCCGCTCATCCGCCGTCTGGAGCGACGGCGCTTCGGGCAGGGCGGCAGCTGCCGTTCGGCCGGGCTGCACGAGCGGCTGATCGAGGCCTGTGCGGCCGGTGACGTGGCCGAGGCGGTCCGCGTCACGGCGGAGATCTGGCGGGGGCTCGAAGAACTCGCCGACTGAGACCGACGCCCGATCCCGGGAGGAACCATGCCCCTTTCCTCGTACGAGCGTTACCCCCTGCTCTTCGGGCCCTCGCCCGTCCACCGTCTGCGGCGGCTGACCGAGCATCTCGGCGGCGCCTCCCTCTGGGCCAAGCGCGAGGACTGCAACTCCGGTGTCGCGTACGGCGGGAATAAGACCCGCAAGCTGGAGTACCTGGTCGCCGACGCGCTCGCCCAGGGCTGTGACACGCTCGTCTCGATCGGCGGGGTGCAGTCCAACCACACCCGCCAGGTCGCCGCCGTCGCCGCCCGGGCCGGGCTCAAGTGCGTGCTCGTGCAGGAGAGCTGGGTGGACTGGCCCGACGCCGTGTACGACAAGGTCGGCAACATCCTGATCAGCCGGCTCGCCGGGGCCGATGTGCGGCTCGTGAAGGCCGGGTTCGGGATCGGGTTCAAGGAGAGCTGGGAGCAGGCCCTCAGGGAGGTCGAGGAGGGTGGCGGGAAGCCCTACGCCATTCCTGCCGGCGCCTCCGATCATCCGCTGGGCGGCCTGGGCTTCGCCGCCTGGGCGTATGAAGTGGTGCAGCAGGAGCGGGAGCTGGGCGTCTTCTTCGACACCGTCGTCGTGTGCTCGGTGACCGGGTCGACGCAGGCCGGCATGGTCGCCGGGTTCGCCGCGCTGGAGGAGGCGGGCGGGCGGCCCCGGCGCGTGCTCGGCATCGACGCCTCTGCCAGGCCGGCCGCCACCCGTACGCAGATCGCGCGGATCGCCCACAACACGGGCAGGCTCATCGGCCTCAAGCGTGAGGTGACCGAGTCCGACGTCGAACTCGACGAGCGGTACCACGCGGGCATCTACGGCATCCCCGACGAGTCCACCCTGGCGGCGATGCGGCTCGCCGCCCGCACGGAGGGCATGGTCACCGACCCCGTGTACGAGGGGAAGTCCATGGCCGGGATGATCGACCTGGTCTCCAACGACGAGATCGGCCGCGACTCCACCGTCCTCTACGCCCACCTCGGCGGGCAGCCGGCGCTGAACGCGTACAGCGCGCTGTTCTGAGCGGACGACGAGGGGCCGGGCGGCCGGGGTCGTCGCCGAGCCGACGCATGCCCCCTGGAACTCGCTGAACTCCCGGCCGGAGGCCCCGGCGCCCCGAGGCTGACGCTGTTCACCGAGCTCGGCGACCGAGCTGCCCGCCCCGCTGCCCCTGCCGGGCGGCGTCCGGCGCCGGATAAGGTGCTCAGCGTGTGGACCGACGAACAGCGGGTGGAGCCGGGTGACGAGCGGCCCGACGGTGCCCGGCGCCGGGCCACGATCCATGACGTCGCACGGCTGGCCGGGGTGTCACGCCAGACGGTCTCCCGGGCGGTCAACGACAAGGGTGAGATCGACCCGGGCACCAAGGAGCGGGTGCTGGAGGCGGCGCGGCTCCTGGACTACCGGCCCAGCCGGTTCGCGCGCGGGCTCGTGCAGAAGGGCGCGGTGACGGCGGGCCTGGTCATCCCGGACCTGCGCAACCCGTTCTTCCCCGAGGTGGCCGCCGGGGTGCTGGAGGCGGCCGAGCAGCGCGGCTGGCAGGTCGTCGTGTGGGATTCCCGTATCGACGAGGCCAGGGAGCGGCAGGCTCTCGACGTGCTCTCCCACCAGGCGGACGCGGTCGTGGGCTACTTCAAGGATTCGGACGACGTGCTCACCCGGCACCTCGGGGGCGTGCCGCTGGTACTGCTGGAGCGCGGTCCGCAGCAGACCCGGTTCGCGGCCGTCGGTATCGACTCCTCCGCGGGTGTCGAGCAGGGCATCGCCCACCTGGTGGAGGCCGGGCACCGCAGGATCGGCATGCTGGACGGCGAGCGCGAGAACGGGACCCGTAAACAGGCCTTCCTCGAGCAGGTCAGGCGGCACGGGCTGCCCGTCGACGACAGCTGGATCGTGCTGTGCCCCGAGCACAGTGTGGCGGGGGGCGAGGCCGGCATGGACCGGCTGCTGGACACGCGGCCGGAGATCACCGCGGTCTTCGGCTTCAACGACCTGATCGCGGTCGGGGCGATGCGTACCGCCCGGCGCCGTGGCCGCGGGGTTCCGGACGATCTTGCCGTGCTGGGCTTCGACGGTCTCTCCCTGGGCGAGCTGGTGGATCCCGCCCTGACCACCCTGCACATCGACAAGCGGCAGCTGGGACGGCTGGCCGTCGAGCAGATGGCCCGGCTGTGCGCCGGTGAGGAGCCGCTGCGGGGCGCGGACGCGTGGATCACGCCCGAACTGATCGTGCGCGAGTCCGCCTGATGCCCGGGGCCGCCGCGCCCTGTCGGTAGATCACCCCGCCGTTCTCTTGACACCGGTTTTCGGGCGCCCCGATACTCAACCGCAACGCTCACGTGAACGTTCACGAATGCTCAGAAACCCCCACTGCGAGACTCGTCGGCCCGACTACCCCGCGCCTGCCGACATCGTTGTCTTCGCTTCCTCATCCCGGAAGCCTTCCCCCCCCATCCCCGTGTGAACGGGCCCGCGGCAGCGCTTCCCCAGGCCGCGGTACGCCCGGAAAGCGAGTGCGCGCCCATGGAACACCGAACGATGTCCCGCAGACGCTTTCTGGGGGCCTCCCTGGGCGGCGCGGGAGCGGGGCTGCTCGGACTGACCGGATGCGGGACCGAGGCAGGCTCGGCCTCCGCCGGCACCGACCACCTCAGCCTCTGGTACTGGAAGGGCTCGCTCAGCGACAAGCTGCTCGCCACCGCCAGGCGCGGCGTCCCCGGCGTGCCGGGACTGCGGGTGAAGGGCTCCCAGATCCCGGACGGCGAGATCGACTCCAAGGTGCGCACGAGTCTCGCAGCCCGCGCCTACGTCCCGGACCTGACGGTCGTCAACAGCGACAACCTCGCCACGTTCTTCCCCGACGAGGGTGAGTTCCTCGACCTGCGCACGCTCGGTGCGGAATCCCTTCGCGACCAGTACCTCGACTGGAAGTGGAAGGCCTGCTTCACCCCGACGGGCAGGATGATCGGGTTCCCGCTGGACGCCGGCCCCACCGCGCTCTACTACCGCAGGGACCTCTTCGAGAAGGCCGGACTGCCCCACGAACCGGCGGATGTCGCCGAAGGGGTGCCCACCTGGGAGAAGTTCATCGCCGCCGGACGGACACTGCGGGCCAAGGGGCCCGGCAAGCCCTACCTCGTGAGCAACATCGGCAACGTCTTCCAGCAGGTCCTGCTCCAGAGCCCCCGGCAGTTCGTGGACGCCGGTAACCGCTTCGTCGGCGACCAGGAGCATGTCCGTCGCGCCTGGGACGTGTCCGTGGAGA
Organism: Streptomyces sp. CA-179760; assembly: GCF_050937045.1. NCBI lineage: Bacteria > Bacillati > Actinomycetota > Actinomycetes > Kitasatosporales > Streptomycetaceae > Streptomyces > Streptomyces sp. CA-179760. The sequence continues at coordinate 2,321,376 of NZ_JBNJLZ010000001.1, read as the reverse complement.
TCCTCCGCCAGGGACTGAGCGCCAGGATCACGGACGGCACGCCCGACTTCAACGCGGCCATGAGCGGAGGCCGGGTCGCCACCATGACCACGGCGGTGTGGGCCAGCTACGGCCTGAAGGACACCGCCCCGAAGACCTCCGGATCCTGGCGGCTGACCACGCTGCCCGACGGCCCCTGCAACTACGGCGGCTCCTACGTCACCCTGACCCGCTACTGCCGGGAACCGGAAGCGGCCTTCGCCTTCCTGAAGTGGATGCTCAGCCCCGCGAACCAGCTCAAGAGCTACCAGGAGATGGCCCTGTTCCCCACCACTCCGGCCTCCTACGCCGACCCGGCGATGCACAAGCCCGACCCCTTCTTCGGCGGTCAGCAGCCCATCGACGTCTTCGGCCCCGCCGCCAAGAAGGCCCCGGTCGTCTACTTCAGCCCCTACGAGGAGACCGCCAAAACCCCGTTCTTCCAGGAGCTGACCAATGTGGAGATGCTCGGCAAGAATCCCGCCCGGGCGTGGCGGGACGCCGTGAACACGGCCGAGACCACGCTGTCCCGGGTGGGGGTGAGCTGACATGGCCACGGTTCTCGACCCGGCCGGCGCGCCGGCGGCCGACGAGCGGCGGCCCGCCCGCCGTACCAAGTCCTCCACCCCGGGCGGACGCAGGCGTCACGTCCCGCCCCTGCTCGCCATCTCTCCGTTCTACGTGCTGTTCGCCGTCTTCGGCGCCTTCCCGATCCTCTTCTCCGTCTATCTGTCCTTCCAGGACTGGGACGGCATCGGCGACATGCGCTTCGTCGGGTTCCAGCAGTACGGCTGGCTGCTCCAGGACTCGGTGTTCTGGCACTCGGTGCTCAACACCTTCGAGATCTGGCTGCTGTCGACGGTGCCGATGCTGTTCCTGGCGCTCGTGCTGGCGTTCCTGCTGCACTCGCAGGTCCGCTTCAGCGGCGTCTACCGGGTGGCCTACTTCATCCCCAACGTGACCTCGATGGTCGCCATGACCGTCGTCTTCGGCTCGGTCTTCGCCCAGGCGGGCCTCGCCAACGCGGTGCTGCGGGCGATCGGGGTGGACGGGATCGGCTGGCTGTCCTCGGAGTGGGGCATCAAGTCGTCCGTCTCCCTCATGATCATCTGGCGGTGGGTCGGCTACAACGCGCTGATCTTCCTGGCGGGCCTCCAGGCCATCCCCACCGAGCACTTCGAGGCCGCCCGCGTCGACGGCGCGAACAGCCGGCAGACCCTCTTCCGGGTCGTACTGCCGCAACTGCGGCCGGTGGTGCTGTTCGCGGCCGTCACCTCCACCATCAACGGCCTGCAGATCTTCACCGAGTCCCAGGTGCTCTTCCAGTCGAGCGACGTCGGAACCACGGGCGGGCCGGGCCAGGAAGGGATGACCATCGTGCTCTATCTGTGGCAGAAGGCCTTCATGGAGCACCAGTTCGGCTATGGAGCCGCGATGGGCTGGGTCCTCTTCGCGATCATCGCGATCTTCACCATCGTCAACTGGCGACTGGTCGCCGGCTCGGACGACGACCGCCGTCCCGGCATCACCGCTCTGCTGCGCCGCAAGGGAGCTCGCCATGGCCGCTGACGACAGGACGACCGGCAGCGCGGGCCTGGCCATCGGCTCCGGCAGCAGGCTCAGCCGTATCGGTGTGCGGGCGACGCTGCTGTTCGGTGTGCTGGTCTCGCTGTTCCCCTTCTACTGGCTGGTGGTGCTGGCCTCCGGCACCACACAGGACATCTACCGCTACCCGCCCAAGCTGCTGCCCGGGCCCCATCTGCTGGACAACATGGGGCGGGTGCTCGACACCGTCGACTTCTTCGGCTCGCTGTTCAACACCGTCGTCGTCGCCGTGCTCGGGACCGTGCTGGTGCTGTTCTTCGACTCGCTGGCCGCGTTCGCCTTCGCCAAGTACGAGTTCCCGGCGAAGAAGTTCCTCTTCGGCATGCTGCTGGTGACATACATGATCCCGGCGCAGCTCTCCCTGGTGCCGCAGTTCGTCACCATGGCCGAGTTCGGCTGGGCGGGCTCGCTGAAGGCGCTGATCATCCCCGGTGCGGCGAACGCGTTCGGCATCTTCTGGATGCGCCAGTACGCCCAGAACTCACTGCCGGACGAGCTGCTGGACGCCGGGCGGATCGATGGGGCCGGGTTCTTCCGCCTCTACTGGACGGTCGCCCTGCCGCTGTTCCGCCCGGCCCTGGCCTTCCTCGGCATCTTCACGTTCATCGGCCTGTGGAACGACTACATCTGGCCCCTCGTCGTCATGATCGACCCGGACAAGGTCACCCTCCAGGTCGCCCTGGCGAATCTCAACGTCCTCTACAACACCGACTACTCCCTGGTGATGGCGGGCGCCTTGATGAGCGTCATCCCGTTGATCGTCGTGTTCCTGATCGGGGCGCGGCACTTCCTGCGGGACCTGGCGGCGGGGGCGATGAAGATGTAGGACCGCGGTCGCGGGGCAGGGGAGCCGGGCGGTTGTCTCGATAGGGTGCGGAGAGGATCCCCGGTTCTCGTCCCCGGTTCTCGTGTCTCGTGAGGAGTGGCTGCGTGGCGCAGGTCAGGCCCATGCGGGCGGACGCCCGGCGTAACTACGCGCGGTTGCTGAAGGCGGCCGTGGAGGCGTTCGCCGAGCATGGGGAGAGCGCGTCGCTCGACGACATCGCGAAGCGGGCCGGGGTGGGCTCCGGCACGCTGTACCGGCACTTTCCGACCCGGCACGCGCTGCTGGAGGCCGTGTATCTCGACCGTATCGAGGCGATCGCGGCGCGGGCGGATGAGCTGGCGGCCCGCCTGTCGCCGGGCGAAGCGCTGGTGGAGTGGCTGTACGAACTCGGCGCCGGACTGATCGAGGTGCGCGGCCTCAAGGCGCTGCTGGGCCCGGCCGTCACGGACTCGGGCGCCCCCGTGGGGACGGCCTGCGGTGACTCGGTGAAGGGTGCGGCGGGGCGGCTGGTGCGGGCGGCGCGGGAGGTGGGCGCGCTGCGGGGGATGTCGAGCCGATCGATGTCCTGCGGCTGGTCCACGGTGTCGCTGCGGCGGCGGAGCTGGCGGATGCGGAATGTGGGTATGTGCGGCGGTATCTGATGCTGTTGGTGGAGGGGTTGCGGCCGCGGGGTGTGTGAGTGCGGTGCCGGGAGTGGGTCCCAGGCGCCGTAGGGGTGGGGGAGTTTGTCGGGTGCGGGAGGTGTGTGGCTTGTCGCGCAGTTCCCCGCGCCCCTGAGGGGCGCGGGGAGAAGGTTGTTCAGAGGGCCTGGGCTGCCGGCTTGACCATGCCCCTGACCGTGCGGGACTTCACGAAGTCGCCCATCGCCGTCATGTCCCACTCGCCGGAGAACTGGCGGACGAGCTTGGCCATCATGACGCCGGTCTGCGGCTCGGCGCTGGTGAGGTCGAAGCGGACCAGTTCCTCGCCCGTCGTGCCGTCCAGGAGGCGGCAGTAGGCCTTGGCGACCTCGGTGAACTTCTGGCCGGAGAAGGAGTTGACCGTGAAGACCAGGCCGGTGACCTCCTGCGGCAGCCGGCCGAGATCGACCATGATCACCTCGTCGTCCCCGCCGCCCTCACCGGTGAGGTTGTCGCCGGAGTGCTTGATCGCGCCGCCCACGATCTGGAGCTTGCCGAAGTAGCAGCTGTCGATGTGGTTGCGCTGCGGCCCGTAGGCGATGACCGAGGCGTCGAGGTCGATGTCCTTGCCGCGGTACGCCGGCTCCCAGCCGAGGCCCATCTTGACCGAGGAGAGCAGAGGGCGGCCGCCCTTGACGAGGGAGACGGTCTGGTTCTTCTGGAGGCTGACGCGGCCCTTGTCGAGGTTGATCTTCCCGGTGCCGGGCGCGGGTGGGGGAGGGGTGGCCGGGGCCGGGGCGCCGCGGGCGTGGTGACGGGCGGGGCCACCGGCGGCTGCACGGGGGCCGGCGGCGGGGTCACCGGCTGGGCGGGGGACACGGGCTGGGCCGGGGCGGCCGGTTCCTCGACCGTGACACCGAAGTCCGTGGCGATGCCCGCGAGGCCGTTGGCGTAGCCCTGGCCTACCGCGCGGGCCTTCCACTGGCCGTTGCGCAGATAGATCTCGACGATCACCAGGGCCGTCTCGCTGCCGAGCTGCGGAGGGGTGAACGAGGCCAGGACGGAGCTGTCGCCCGCGTTGCGGATCGTCGCCGTCGGCTCCACGCCCTGGAAGGTCTGGCCCGCGGCGTCCGGGCTGGCGGTGACGATGATCTTCTCGATGCCGGGGGCACGGCCGTCGTGTCGACCACGATCGCGTCGGGCGCGGTGCCGCCGCCGGAGCGGTACGTCACGCCCGGGCCTGACGGCTGGTTGTAGAAGATGAAGTCGTCGTCGGAGCGCACCTTGCCGTCGGCGGTGAGCAGCAGGCCCGATACGTCGAGCCGCACGGGAGCGGCGACGTCCACCGTCACGCGGGCGGCGGACAGGGGGATGTTCGAGCCTGGGGTCATAGCTGTCATGCCGGGTGAACGAGCGAGGCGGTTTTGCCGTTCCCTTACCTTGCCGCCAATCGGGTCAGCGGCGATTGCGGGGGTGATCGCGCGCGGTGCGTTCGTTGCCCCGCTTGTAGTTGCCGGTCCAGCGGGCCATGACGAGCTGGGGGTCGGAGGTCTCGACCTCGGCGAGGAACTGTTCGGCCCGGGGGCCGTTCAGGGTGGTGGCGGGGCGGACGTGGTGGGTGATGCGGACGGTTCCGCCGGTGTGCTGTTCGTAGCTGAATCCGTGGGGTCGTGGCATGGCGCGAGGGTATGGGGTGGGAGGCAGGCGCTCCCAGCGGATTTCGCCTGCATCGTCTCGGTCGACCCGGGCCCCGGGGTCGCCGTCCATTGATAGGTGTTCCGCTATCAATCCGGCGAAGATCGGAATCAGACGGACGTTCCCTTCGGTGGTCCGGCTGCACAAGAATGGCGCGGAAGGATCTTGCACGACCGGCGGTGACTCGGGGGACGCGTGGGGTGCGGCCGGAACAGGTCGCATCCCACGCGCCGTTTGAGCCGTCCGGCCTTCCTACGGCACCACGACGATCTTCCGGCCCACGCCGGACGCGAACTGCTCCAGCGCCTGCGGGTACCGCGTCAGCGGGATGCGATCGCTGATGAAGACCTCCGGGTCCAGCACGCCGTTCGCGAACAGCTCCGCCGCCCGCTCGAAGCTGTGCAGCACCGCCATCGAGCCCGTGATGGTGATCTCCTGGTTGTAGATGCGGTACGGGTCGATCGTCACGCGGGTCGCGTAGTCGGCCACGCCGAACTGCAGGAACGTGCCCGCCTTCGCCACCCGCTCCAGACCGTCCTGGATCGCCGCCGCGTTGCCCGTGGCGTCGACGACCAGGTCCCAGCCCTGCGGGCGGTCCAGTTCGTCGGGGTTCGCCGCCGACGCCGAGACACCGAGGCGGCGGGCCGTCTCCAGGCGGGCCGGGTTCACGTCGACGATGTCCACGCTCGCCGCGCCCGTGCGCTTGGCCAGCTCCAGCATCATCAGCCCCATCGTTCCCGAGCCGTAGATCAGGACGTGCGCGCCGAGGCGGGACTGGAGCACGTCGTAGCCGCGTACCGCGCAGGACAGCGGCTCCACGAGGGCCGCGTCCTCCGTGCGGACGTGCTCCGGAAGCTTCACGCAGTTCGCCACCGGGGCCACCGCGAACTGCGCGGCGCCTCCGGCCGTCGTCACGCCGATCGCCGCCCAGCGTTCACAGAGGTTGTTGTGACCCGTACGGCAGTAGCGGCACTCGTAGCAGTAGAGCGAGGGGTCGACCGCCACCCGGTCGCCCACCGACACCTCGGTGACCCGGTTGCCGACCCCGACGATCTCGCCCGCGAACTCGTGCCCGGGCACGATCGGCAGCTTCGGGGCGAACTCGCCCTGGAGGATGTGGAGATCGGTGCCGCAGAGGCCGCAGGCGGCCACCTCCACGACGACCTCGCGCGGCCCTGGCGTCGGGTCCGGGACCTCGGCGACGACGGCCTTGCCCACGGACTCGATGACGGCGGCCTTCATTTCACGGCTCCCAACGACAGGCCCTGGACCAGCTTGTCCTGGGCGGCGAACCCCGCGGCGAGCACCGGCAGGGAGATGACGAGCGACGCGGCGCACACCTTCGCCAGGAACAGGCCCTGGCTGGTGATGAAGCCGGTCAGGAAGACGGGGGCGGTCTCGGCGACCACGCCGGTCAGCACCCGTGCGAAGAGCAGTTCGTTCCAGCTGAAGATGAAGCAGATGAGGGAGGTTGCCGCGATGCCGGGCAGGGCGATCGGGGCGACCACGCGCGTGAGGACGGTCGGCAGTCTGGCCCCGTCCACCTTCGCCGCCTCGATCACCGCGACCGGGATCTCGGCGAGGAAGGACTGCATCATCCACACCGCGATCGGCAGGTTCATGGACGTGTAGAGGATGACCAGCAGCCAGATGTTGTCGAGCATCCCGGCGTTCCTGGCGAAGAGATAGATCGGCAGCAGACCCGCCACCACCGGCAGCATCTTCGTGGAGAGGAAGAAGAACAGGACGTCCGTCCACTTGCGGACGCGGTTGATCGACAACGCGTAGGCCGCGGGGAAGGCCAGCAGCAGGACCAGCAGGGTCGAGGCCAGTGACGCGACCGCCGAGTTGATCAGCGCCGGCCAGGGGCTCGCGCCGCCGCCCGCGCCGAAGAACTCGCGGTAGCCGTCCAGGGTCAGGGAGGCCGCGAAGGAGGGCGGGTTGGTGGCCGCGTCGGCCTCCGAGTGCAGGGACGTCAGGGCCATCCAGGCGATGGGCAGGAAGAACACGATCCCGGCCAGCCAGGCCATGAGGCCCATGCTGTTGCGGCGTACGGCGTTCATGCGTGGGAGGCCTCCTCGCGGAACAGGGACGACACCACGCGCAGGGCGAAGGTCGCGATGACGATCGAACCGATGACGACCAGGACGCCCGCGGCCGAGGCGAGGCCGTTCTCATGGGCCTGGTAGAAGCTCTGGTAGACGGTGTAGGGGAGGTTGGCGGTGCCCAGGCCGCCCGACGTGATCGTGAAGACCGCGTCGAAGTTCTGGACGATGTAGATCGAGCCCAGCAGGGCGCCCAGTTCGAGGTAGCGGCGCAGATGCGGGAGCGTCAGATGGACGAAGATCTGCCAGTCGCTCGCGCCGTCGACCCGGGCCGCCTCGACCTGCTCGTGGTCGCGGCTCTGCAGGCCGGCGAGCAGGATCAGCATCATGAACGGGGTCCACTGCCAGACGAGGGAGGCCTCGACCGCGAGCAGCGGGGTGTGGGAGATCCAGTCGGGCTGTGGGCCGCCCACATAGTGCAACAACCCATTGAGCAGGCCGTATTCAGGGTTGTAGAGCACATGCTTCCAGAGCAGGGCCGCTGCCACCGGGACCACCAGGAACGGTGCGATCAGCAGGGTGCGGACGATGCCCCGGCCCCTGAACCTCCGGTCCAGCAGCAGGGCGAGCACGAGTCCCAGCACCAGGCTGGCCAGCACCACGGCCACCGTGAGCAGCACGGTCGTCCACACCGAGTGGCGCAGGTCCGCGTCGGTGAGGACCTCCTGGTAGTTGTCGAGGCCCGTGAAGTGCCGGGCGTCGGGATAGAGGGCGTTCCAGTCGAAGAAGGAGATCACCAGCGTGGCCACGAAGGGCAGCTGGGTGACGACGACCATGAAGATCAGGGCGGGGAGCAGTGGGGCCCGGGTGGCCCACGCGCGCAGCCGGGCGGAGGGCCTGCGGACGGGGTTGCGTATCTCGGGGGAGGCCACGGGGGCCGTTGTCGTGGCGGTCATCGTCCCTCGTACTCCTCGGAGATCTTCTCTGCGAGCGCCTGAGACTTCTTCAGGGCCGACTCGACGGACTGGCGTCCGGCGATGGCCGCGCTGATCTCCTGGGAGACCTTGGTGCCGAGGTCGGTGAACTCGGGGATGCCGACGAACTGGATGCCGGGGGCGGGCCGCGGCTGCACGCCGGGATCGTCGGGCCGGGCCCCCTCGATGGCCTCCTTGGTCATCTCCTGGAAGGCGGCGGCCTCCTTGCGGTAGTCGGCGTTGGCGTACGTCGACGCCCGCTTGCCGGCTGGGACGTTCGACCAGCCGGCCTTGTCCCCGACCAGTTCCTCGTAGCCCTTGCCGGACGCCCAGGAGACGAACTTCCACGCGTTGTCGGGGTTGCGGGAGGACTTCTGGATGCCCCAGGCCCAGGTGTAGAGCCAGCCGGAGGACTTCGTCTTCTCGACAGGGGCGGGGGCGTAGCCGACCTTGCCCTTGACCGGGGAGTTCGCCGCCTCCAGGGATCCGGCCGCGGAGGTGGCGTCGTACCACATGGCGACCTTGCCCTGGGTCATGTTGTTCAGGCACTCGGCGAAGCCGGACTGGGCGGCGCCGGACTCGCCGTGCTCGCGGACCAGGTCGACATAGAACTTCGTCGCCTTCTCGAAGGCGGGTGAGTCGAGCCGCGCCTTCCAGTTCTTGTCGAACCAGGTGCCGCCGAAGGTGTTGACGACCGTGGTCAGGGGTGCCATGACCTCGCCCCAGCCGGGCAGCCCGCGCAGGCAGATGCCCTTCATGCCGGACTCGGCGCCGTCCGCCTTCGCCGCGAGGTCCGCCACCTGCCGCCAGGTGGGGTGCGCGGGCATCGTCAGGCCCCGCTTCTCGAAGAGGTCCTTGCGGTACATCAGGAACGACGACTCGCCGTAGAAGGGCTGGCCGTAGAGCTTGCCGTCGTCCGCGGTGAGTGACTGGCGCATCGGCTTGAGGATGTCCCGCTCGTCGTAGGCCGGGTCCTTGGCGACGTAGCCGTTCATCTGCCGCAGCCAGCCGTTGCGGGCGTAGATCGGTATCTCGTAGTTGGACAGGGTGGCGACGTCGTACTGGCCGGCCTGGTTGGCGAAGTCCTGGCTGATCTTGTCGCGGACGTCGTTCTCGGGCAGGACGGTGAAGTTGACCTTGATGCCCGTCTCCTTGGTGAAGTGGGCGCGGGTCAGCTTCTGCAGCTCGACCATCTGGGGGTTGTTGACCATGAGGACGTTGATGGCGTCGCCGCCGGATCCGGCCCCGCCCGCGCCGACCCAGCAGCCGGAGAGCAGCGGGGCGAGCAGCGTCCCTGCGGCGGCCGCGGCGAGCGTGGCTCGCGGTGGCCGTCGTCGGCTCTGGGTTCGCATGGATCGCTCCTGGATGTATGGGGAGATAAGGGGCAGCACAGAGCGTGACCGCTCCCGCTGGGGGCGAGGGGCGGTGTGGTCTCAGACCCGGATGACCTGGGGCCCGAGCAGTGAGTAGCGGTGAGCTTCGGCCGTCGGCAGCAGCGTGCTCGTCACGATCGTCTCCAGCGCGCCGACCTCGGCGAACCGGCAGAAGCTGACCGCTCCGAACTTGGTGTGCACGCCCGCGAAGACCGTGCGGCGGGCGGCCCGGATCGCCTGCGTCTTGACCTCGCTGACGGCCGGGTCGGGGGTGGTGAGGCCGTGTTCGCGGGAGATGCCGTTGGCGCCGATGAACGCCAGGTCGACGACGAAGCCGGCCAGCATCTTCGTCGTCCAGTGGTCGACGGTGGCGAGGGTGCCGGAGCGGACCCGGCCGCCGAGCAGCAGGACGGAGACGGTGTCGGTCTCGGCGAGCGCGCCCGCGACCGGCAGGGACGCGGTGACCACGGTCAGCGGCCGGTCCCTGGGGAGTGCCTCGGCGATGAGCTGCGGGGTGAAGCCCTCGTCGACGAAGACGGTCTCGGCGTCCCCGAGCAGCTCGGCCGCGGCGGCCGCGATCCTGCGCTTCTCGGGGACGTGGCTGGTGGCGCGGAAGGCCAGCGTCGTCTCGAAGCCGGCGCTCTCCACGGGGTAGGCGCCGCCATGGGTACGGCGGAGCAGGCCGTGGTCCTCCAGGACGCGCAGATCCCGCCGTACGGTCTCCTTGGCCACGCCCAGTTCGGTGGCGAGGGCGGTGACGTCGACGGCGCCGTCACGCCGTGCGGCCAGCACGATCTCGCGCTGGCGATCCTCCGCGGTTCTGTTCATGGCCGTCACCCGCCTTTCCGCCGTGCTGCCCGTTCGGGCCCTCGGTGGGCCATGGGGGAAGTTCTACAGCGGGTGTTCCGTGGTGGCCAGGCCTGTTGCGGGCGTGATCCTGCCCGTGTGTGCCCGTTCGGTCTTGCGGATGTGCGGAGTGCCGTGGGGAGGCCGTGGCCGTCTGCGGGTGCGTTCTGGCTGGTCGCGCAGATTCCCGCGCCCCTGGCGGCGCTGCCCGACTGCTTCCGGGTCGTGCCCGAATGCCCGAGCGGGCGGGCCCGTTCTCTGCCCGCCCGCCGCTGGAGGTGAAGTCTTCCGGTCAGTACGGCCAGACCGGCGGGTCCGTCACGAACTGGCCGCCGAGGTAGGCGTGGGCTTCGTTGCCGTCCCGCAGTTCGCCGTGCTCGGCGATCAGCTTCTCGGCGAAGGGCTCGGAGTCGTCCTGGGGGTCGTAGCCGAGCGCCCGTGCCGTGGTGAGGTCCCACCACAGCCGGGTGTTGGCGGAGGAGCCGTAGACGACGGTGTGGCCGACGTTCTCGGCGGTCAGGCTCGCGTGGAGGAGGCGGGCGCCGTCGGCCGGGCTCATCCACAGCGACAGCATGCGCACGCTGGTCGGTTCGGCGAAGCAGGAGCCGATGCGCACCGAGACCGTCTCGATGCCGTGCTTGTCCCAGTAGAACTGCGCGAGGTCCTCGCCGAAGGACTTGGACAGGCCGTAGAAGGTGTCCGGGCGGTGCGGGGTGTCGACGGGGATGAGCGGGTCGTCGCCCTGGGGGCGCGGGGTGTAGCCGACCGCGTGGTTGGAGGAGGCGAACACGATCCGGCCGACGCCCTCCTCGCGGGCGGCCTCGTACAGGTGGTAGGTGCCCTCGATGTTCGCCTTGAGGATCTTCTCGAAGGGGGCTTCCAGGGAGATGCCCGCGAGATGGATGATCGCGTCGACGCCCCGGACGGCCTCGCGCACGGCGTCCTTGTCGCCGAGGTCGGCGACGATCGCGTCCGGCGCGTCCTCGATCGGGCGCAGGTCGAGCAGGCGCAGCTCGTAGCCGTAGTCCGGGAGCAGGTCCCGCATCAGGGTGCCGAGGCCGCCGGCGGCGCCGGTGAGCAGAACGGTGCGGGGAGCGGGCATCCTCGGTTCTCCTTGAATGAGCCGCCGTGTACATGAGTGCACGGCATTCATATGCGTGGACACGCTAAGGATCTGGGGCGGAGCCCGTCAAGTATGTCGCGTGAGCGGCCAATCCGCTGGTGTGTCGCGGGTTCGTGCGCTTGACCGGCACCGAGGGGGCGTCTTAGCGTGGGGGCGTTCAGAAATGTAGACGCCAATCATGAATATGGAACCGGGAGAGCTCGTGACGTCAGCCCCCTCGCCGCTCGGCTCACCGTCCCCAGCGGACCGCTGTTCTTCCCGGTCACCGCGTACGGCCCCGACGGCTCCGTGGACCTCGACGCCTACCGCACGCACGTACGACGCGGAGTGGAGGCCGGAGCCGCCGCCGTGTTCGCCTGCTGCGGCACCGGCGAGTTCCACGCGCTCACACCCGAGGAGTTCGAGCGGTGTGTCCGGGCGGCCGTCGAGGCGACCGAGGGGCGCGTGCCGGTCGTCGCGGGCGCCGGGTACGGCACCGCGCTCGCCGTGCGCTACGCCCGCCTCGCCGAGGCCGCCGGGGCGGACGGGCTGCTCGCCATGCCGCCCTACCTCGTCGTCGCCGGACAGGAGGGGCTGCTGCGGCACTACCGGGAGGTGACTGCCGCGACCTCCCTGCCGGTCATCGTCTACCAGCGCGACAACGCTGTCTTCACCCCGGAGTCCGTCGTCGAACTGGCCCGCACGGACGGAATCATCGGCCTCAAGGACGGGCTCGGCGACCTCGACCTCATGCAGCGCGTCATCAGCGCAGTGCGCTCGGAGGTTCCGGGTGACTTCCTGTACTTCAACGGCCTGCCGACCGCCGAGCAGACCCAGCTCGCCTACCGCGCCCTCGGTGTCACGCTCTACTCCTCCGCCGTGTTCTGCTTCGCGCCCGAACTCGCCCTCGCGTTCCACCAGGCCCTCGCCAACGGCGACGAACCGACCGTGGAGAAGCTGCTCGACGGCTTCTTCCGCCCCTTCGTCGAACTGCGCGCCGAGGGCCGCGGCTATGCCGTCGCCCTCGTCAAGGCCGGTGTGCGGCTGCGCGGACTGGACGTCGGGGAGGTGCGGCCCCCGCTGCACGAGCCGACCGAGGATCATGTCAAGCGGCTCGCCGAACTGATCGAACGCGGCTACGCGCTGTTGGAGGAGGACTAGTGAAGGCGTCGACATTCGTCTACCCCTGGGACGTCAACGGGGATCCGGAGGCGCCCGCGCGGATCGCCGCGCTGGGTGTGGAGCAGGTGACGCTCGCCGCCGCCTACCACTCCACGCGCGCGCTCACGCCCCGCCATCCGCGCCACCGCATCGTCACCGCCGAGCACGCCTCCGTGCTCTATCCGGCCGACGAGCGCTGGGAGGGGCGGGAGCTGCGCCCCTACGCGGCCGGCGCCTGGGCCCCGGGGACGCCTTCGGGGAGGCCGCTGCCGCTCTCGCGGACGCCGGTCTTGAGGTGCACACCTGGGTCGTTCTCGCGCACAACTCCCGGCTGGGTGCCGAGCACCCTGACGCCTCGGTCGTCAACGCCTACGGCGACCGCTACCCCTGGGCGCCGTGCATCGCGCAGCCGGCCACGCGCGCGTACCTGACCGACCTGGCGGCGGAGGCGGCCATACGGTCCGGGGCGCGCGGCACCGAGCTGGAGTCCCTCGGCTGGTACGGCCTGCAGCATCTGCACGCCCACGACAAGACCGGCGGCATCGGCCTCGGGGACGCCGGGCTGTACCTGATGGCGCTGTGCTTCTGCCCGTCCTGCCGGGAGGGCTACGGGCGGCACGGCCTGGACGCCGACGAGCTGGCCGCCGCCGTACGGACCGCGCTGGAGCCGGTCTGGCAGGGGGTGACGCCCTCCGACGAGGGCTGGACGGGCATCGAGAAGCTCCTCGGTGAGACCCTCGCGAACACCACGCGCGCGTACCGCGACGAAACCGCCCGCACGCTTCAGGAGGAGGCCGTCGCGGCGGTCCGGGCGGCCGCCCCCGACGACTTCCAGGTGCTGCTGCACGCTGACCCGGTGTCCTACCGCGTCGGCGCCAACCCCGGCGTCGACCCGGCGCACATCCTGTCCGTCGCGGACGGCGTGGTCGTGCCCTGCGCGGGCGGCACCGGCACGCTGACGCCGTTCGCGAGCCAGGGCAAGGAGGGCGCGGTCATCGCCGCCAACTTCCCCGTCGTCTCCGGCATGGGCGGCAGCCCGGGCACCCTCGCCGCCGACGCGGCCGAGGCCCGCCGGCTCGGGGCCACGGAACTGCGGCTGTATCACGCGGGGCTGGCGTCGGACGGTGACTTGGAGGCGGTCCGCGCCGCTCTCGCGGGGCGCTGAAGCGGCCCGCCCGGCCCGGCGCCACCGGTCATTCCGGGCCGGTGTCCGACGGTGATGTCGACGGGGTCCGTCGCGCTCTCGCCGGGTGCTGAAGCAGCAGGGCGGCCGTGGGCAGCAGGGCCGCGCCCAGAGCCACCAGTACGAGCCGGTGGTCGGTCAGCTCGACCAGGGCCGCCCCCGCGGCCAGGCCGACCACGTTCGGGCTGTACACCAGCGTGTTGGCCGTGGCCGTGACCCGGCCCAGCAGCGGGGCAGGCGTCTCGCGCTGTACCGAGGTCAGGGCGGCGATCAGTACGGCGGGCAGGCCCGCGCCGATCGCCGCGCCGCACACCAGCGCCAGTGGGTCGGACGGCACCGCCCGCAGGGCCACCGCGACGGACAGCAGGCCGATGCCGTACGCCGCGAAGCGCCGCTCGCCCAGGAGGCGCAGAGCCGTGCCGGAGAGCAGGCCGATCGCCACCGACCCGGCGCCCTGGACGGCGTACAGCACACCGGCGTACGCGGGGGAGTGTCCGAGGCCGGCGACGACGGCGTAGACCATCGCCCCGTTCACCCCGGCGCACAGCATGGTCGCGCCGCCCGCCAGGATCAGAGGGCGCAGCGCGGGGTGGGACCACAGGTGGCGGGCGCCCTCGGCGGTTCGCGTCCGCCGGCTTCCGGTGGGCGGCGCGGGCCTCTCCTCCCGCGCCCGGAGCAGCGCGTACAGCCCCGTGGCCAGCACGAACGTCGCCGCGTCCAGGAGGGCTACGCCCGCACCGCCGTACGCCGCGTACAGGCCCGCGCCCGCCAGCGGGGCCAGGAGCTTCATGCTCTCGGCGGCCGTCATGCGCAGGCCGTTGAAGTCGCCGAGCAGGGACGGGTCGACGGCGGTCGCCACGAGCGCCGACTCTGCCGCGTCATGGACCACGCCCGCCGCGCCGTACACGAAGAGCACCGCGCGTACAGCAGCCACAGGTCGCCCGGGGCGTCGACGCTCACCAGGGTGAGCAGGAGGGCGCCCAGGAGCACGTTCACGCCGATCAGCAGCGGCTTGCGGCGGCCCCGGTCGGCGAGGACGCCCAGCAGTGGCCCGGCCAGGGTCGGCAGCCACATGGCGAGCATGCACAGCGCGGCCAGGCCGTCCGAGCCGGTGAGGTCCTTGACCCATACACCGGACGCCAGCCACAGGGCCGAGGTGCCGAAGCCGGAGACCACCACCGAGGAGAGGCAGAGCCCCGCGTCGCGGTCGCGCAGGACGCGCACCAGAGGCCAGGTCGTCTTGGTCGTCATGCCTGGCCATCGTGGGACTAAGGACCGTGCGGAGGGATCGGGAGGGTGCCTTGATTCCAGCGTGGGACAGTGGTCAATCCCATTGTGAGGCGAGCATTTCCCCGAGCTTGCCGAGGCCCTGGACCCAGCCTTCCTCGTGCAGGGCCCGCCGCCGCTCGGTGGCGAAGTCGCCCTGGTCGACGGTGAGATGAGACTGTCTGACGTCGGTGTCGTACAGCGACAGCGTCACCACCGTCTCCCGGTCCTCGGGATCGGGATCCTCCCAGCGGAAGGTGTACGACAGGCCTACCGGCGGATCGACCTTGATGTATTCGCCCACCAGGTAGAACAGCTCGCCTTCCGGGGGCTGCATCGCGATCCGGTAGGCACCGCCCGGGCGGAGGTCGATCTCCGCACTCGGGGTGCTGAACCCGTCCGGGCCCCACCAGCGAGCCACTTCCAGGGGGTCGGTCAGCTCTCGGAACACGCGCGTGGGCTCATCCGCCAGCTCGCACTCCAGATGCAGTCTCAGCTCGACGTCCTGTGTCATCACGCACCACCTGCCACTGAAGGTGCCTGGAATAACCCCTATGTACATATTAGGTCTCGGTCGGCTCAGGAGCGGACTCTCAGGGAGGCGGCGGCCGGGCGATGAGTTCCACGGTCGCCGTCGGTCTACCTCCCAGGAGCCGCATCAGCGCATCAGGAGGAGCAGCCGATGACCGACACGACCCCGACCCCCGACCTCGGACCGCAGGCGGCGGCCGTGGCACGCCTGGCCGAGGGCGTCACCGACGAACAGCTGGCGGACCCGACGCCCTGCCCGGAGTACGCGGTGCGCCATGTGCTGGCCCACCTGGCCGGCCTCGCCGTCGCCTTCCGTGACGCCGGCCGCAAGGACCTGGGTGTCACGACCGACACCGCCCCCGGCTCCACCCTGCCCGAACTCGGGCCCGGCTGGCGCGAGGAGCTGCCCAAGATGCTCGGCGAGATGGCCGAGGCCTGGCGGGACCCGGCCGCGTGGACCGGTATGACCCGCGCCGGAAGCGTGGACATGCCCGGCGAGATCGCGGGCCTGGTCGCGACCGACGAGCTGGTGATCCACGGCTGGGACCTGGCCCGTGCGACCGGTCAGCCCTACGCCCCCGACCCTGCCGCGCTCCAGGCGTGCCACGGCTTCCTCGAGGCGGCCGCCGACGACCCCGACCGGGGCGAGATCTTCGGACCCGTCGTACGCGTCGAGGCGGACGCCCCGCTGCTGGCCAGGGCGGTGGGGCTGAGCGGGCGGGACCCGGAGTGGGCGCCCAGGCCGTAGAAAGCGATTGCTACTTCCTCTGTCAGAAGCATTGACGAAACAAACGCGCCCCTCCTAACGTCATCGCGTCGTACTTCGTACGTCATATATGAGACGCGATACGCGAGATCCCATACGCGATCCACCGAGACGCGAGATCCGAGAGGCGCGCATGACCTCTGTGCCCACGCCGATCCCCTCCCGCACGCAGTTCGTGCTGGAAGGGATCAAACACCGCATCCTCACCGGGCAGCTGACGCCCGGGCAGGCGCTGGTCGAGACCGAGCTCGCCGCACAGTTCGGGGTGTCGAAGACCCCGGTGCGCGAGGCCCTCAAGACCCTCGCCGGGACCGGGCTGGTCGTGATGAGCCAGTACAAGGGCGCCACGGTGCGCCTGGTGGACGCGGACATGGCACGCGAGGTCTACGACGTACGGCTGCTGCTGGAACCCGAGGCGCTGAAGCGCGCCGTGCAGCGCGGGGCCTCCCTGGACGCCGCCCGGTCCGCGCTGACCCGGGCCGACGCTGCCGTCGACACCGCCGAACGCTCCCTCGCCAACCGGGAGTTCCACCGCTCGCTGTATCTGCCCTGCGGCAACCCGCTGCTCGGCCGGATGCTCGACGAGGTCCGCGACCAGGCCGCCCTGGTCTCCGCCGTCGCCTGGGCCGCCTCCCCGTCCTGGGAGCGGGAGGCCGGCGAGCACCGCGAGATCCTCCGGCTCGCCCTCGACGGCGACGCCGACGGAGCGGCCCGCGCCCTCCACTCCCACATCGCGTCCTTCGTGCGGCGCGCATTCCCCGAGGCAGGACTGGAACAGGAAGGTCAGCGATGAGCAGCGTGGCGTTCGAGACCCAGCGGGCGGCCCTGGCCGACGTGGTGGCGATCCCGGTGACCCCGTTCGCCGAGGACGGCTCCGTCGCCGAGGACACCTACCGGGCCCTGCTGCGCCGTCTGCTCGACGGCGGCATCACGACCCTCACCCCGAACGGCAACACCGGCGAGTTCTACGCCCTGGCGCCCGAAGAGCGGCGTCTGGTCACCGAGCTGACCATGGACGAGGCCGGGGACCGGGCCGCCGTCCTGGTCGGGGTCGGGCACGACGTGCCGACCGCCATCGCCTCCGCCCGGCACGCCCGTGAGCTCGGCGCCCAGATGGTGATGGTCCACCAGCCCGTCCACCCGTACGTCTCCCAGGGCGGCTGGGTCGACTACCACCGTGCCGTCGCCGAGGCCGTGCCCGAGCTGGGCGTCGTCCCCTACGTCCGCAACCCGCAGCTGACCGGTGCCCGCCTCGCCGAACTCGCCGACGCCTGCCCGAACGTCATCGGCGTGAAGTACGCCGTCCCGGACGCCGCCAGGTTCGCCGCCTTCGCCCGGGACGCCGGTCTTGAGCGGTTCGTGTGGGTCGCGGGGCTCGCCGAGCCGTACGCCCCCTCCTACTTCTCCGCCGGCGCCACCGGCTTCACCTCGGGGCTCGTCAACGTCGCTCCCGCCGTCTCCCTGAACATGATCGAGGCGCTGCGCTCCGGCGACTACCCGGCCGCCATGAAGGTCTGGGAGCAGATCCGCCGCTTCGAGGAACTGCGCGCCGACAGCGGCTCCGCCAACAACGTCACCGTCGTCAAGGAGGCCCTCGCCTCCCTCGGACTGTGCCGCCGCGAGGTCCGGCCGCCGAGCAAGCCGCTGCCTCAGAGCGAGCGCGCCGAGGTCGCCGCGATCGCCGCGGGGTGGTCGATATGACCGGCAGGCTGCGTCCCGAGGACCTCAGGAGCCATCAGTGGTACGGCGCCGAGGGCCAGCTGCGCACCTGGTCGCACAACGCCCGTATGCGCCAGCTCGGTTACGAGGCGGAGGAGTACCGGGGCCGCCCGGTGATCGCCGTCCTGAACACCTGGTCCGACATCAATCCCTGCCATGCCCATCTGCGCGAGCGCGCCGAGGCGGTCAAGCGGGGGGTGTGGCAGGCCGGCGGCTTCCCGCTGGAGTTCCCGGTCGCCACGCTCTCCGAGACGTACCAGAAGCCGACCCCGATGCTCTACCGCAACCTGCTCGCGATGGAGACGGAGGAGCTGCTGCGGTCGTACCCGGTCGACGCGGCGGTGCTGCTCGGTGGCTGCGACAAGTCGACGCCCGCGCTGCTCATGGGCGCGGCCTCGGCCGACGTACCGGCGATCTTCGTGCCGGCGGGGCCGATGCTGCCGGGCCACTGGCGCGGTGAGACCCTCGGGTCCGGCACCGACATGTGGAAGTACTGGGACGAGCACCGCGCGGGCAACCTGACCGACTGTGAACTGAGGGAGCTGCAGGGCGGGCTGGCGCGTTCACCCGGTCACTGCATGACCATGGGGACCGCGTCGACGATGACCGCGGCGGCGGAAGCCCTCGGTATGACGCTGCCGGGCGCCTCCTCGATCCCGGCCGTCGACTCCGGGCACGAGCGGATGGCCGCCGCCTCCGGGCGCCGTGCCGTGGAGCTCGCCTGGACCGCGCTCAAGCCGTCCCGGATCCTCACCAGCGAGGCCTTCGAGGACGCCGTCACCACGGTGCTCGGGCTCGGCGGCTCCACCAACGCCGTCATCCACCTGATCGCGATGGCGGGGCGCTGCCAGGTCGAGCTCACCCTCGACGACTTCGACCGCGTCGCCCGCACCGTGCCGGTGCTCGCCAACGTCCGGCCCGGCGGACAGACGTACCTCATGGAGGACTTCTACTTCGCCGGCGGTCTGCCCGCCTTCCTCTCGCGGATCACCGACCTGCTGCACCTGGACCGGCCCACCGTCAACGGAACCCTGGGAGAGCAGATCGGGGACGCCGTCGTCCACGACGACGACGTCATCCGCGCCCGCGAGAACCCGGTCGCGGCCGAGGGCGGAGTCGCCGTGCTGCGCGGAAACCTCTGCCCCGACGGTGCCGTCATCAAGCACATCGCGGCTGAGCAGCACCTGCTCAAGCACACCGGTCCCGCCGTCGTCTTCGACGACTACAAGACGATGCAGCGCACCATCAACGACCCGGAGCTGGGGATCACCGCGGACAGCGTCCTGGTGCTGCGCAACTCCGGACCCAAGGGCGGCCCGGGCATGCCCGAGTACGGCATGCTCCCCATCCCCGACCACCTGCTCAAGCAGGGCGTCCGGGACATGGTCCGCATCTCCGACGCCCGGATGAGCGGCACGAGTTACGGCGCGTGCGCGCTGCACATCGCGCCGGAGTCGTACGTCGGCGGGCCGCTGGCCCTGGTCCGCAGCGGTGACTCGATCACCCTCGACGTCGAGGCGCGGGCCCTGCAACTCAACGTGAGCGAGGAGGAGTTGGAGAGCCGCCGTAAGGAGTGGACTGCCCCGCCCGCCCGCTACGAACGCGGCTATGGCGCCCTGTACAACGACCAGATCACCCAGGCCGACACCGGCTGCGACTTCGAGTTCCTGGCAAGGCCGGGCAAGGCCCCGGATCCCTACGCCGGTTGACCAGTCCCACCTGGGGGCGCGGGGCTGTATCGACATGCGGCTCCGCCGCGTGGGCGCGACAAGCCACAACGCATCCGCACTCGCCACGCACACCGCAAGAGGCAACCCGTACCGCGCACTCCAGGCGGACTCCCGCACATCGAGAAAGCGCTTCCCGTACGACCGTACCTAGATCGGAGACCCTGTCATGGCCCAAGCCGCAGCCGTGGCGAAACCGCCCGCGCCACCCCGGCGGCGCCGGGCCTCCGCCACGCCGCGCAGGCTCCCTTACCTGCTGATCGCCCCGGCCGCCCTGCTCATGCTGGGCTTCATCGCCTACCCGGTCATCAGCGTCTTCTACTACAGCCTGCAGAACTACAACCCCACCAAGCCGTGGCGGAACGGCTACGCGGGCTTCGACAACTTCGTCCACGCCTTCACCAAGGACCCGGTCTTCTGGGACACGCTGGTCTTCAGCGCCAAGTGGGTCGTCGTCGAGGTCGGACTCCAGCTGCTGTTCGGACTCGCGCTGGCCCTCATCGTCAACCAGACCTTCGTGGGCCGGGGCCTGGGCCGCGCCCTGGTCTTCTCCCCGTGGGCCGTCTCCGGCGTGCTCACCTCCGCGATCTGGGTGCTGCTCTACAACTCCCAGACGGGCATCACCCGTTACCTCGCGGACATGGGCATCGGCTCCTACGGCACGAGCTGGCTTTCGGACACCTCCACGGTGTTCCCGGCGGCGGTCGTGGCGGACCTGTGGCGCGGTGTGCCGTTCTTCGCGATCCTCATCCTCGCCGACCTCCAGTCCGTCTCGAAGGACCTGTACGAGGCCGCCGAGGTCGACGGGGCCAGCCGCATCAAGCAGTTCTGGCACATCACGCTGCCGCATCTGAAGGACGCCATCATCCTGTCCACGCTGCTGCGCGCGGTGTGGGAGTTCAACAACGTCGACCTGCTCTACACGCTGACCGGCGGCGGCCCGGCGGGGGAGACCACGACCCTCCCCCTCTACATCGCCAACACCTCGGTCGACGCCCACAACTTCGGCTACGCGTCCGCCCTGACCACGGTCGCGTTCGTGATCCTGCTCCTCTGCTCGATGGTCTATCTGCGGCTGAGCAAGTTCGGAGGCGACAACAAGTGAGCGTCAAGGAAGCCACCAAGGCGGCGCCCGCTCCCGTGCGCGCCACCCCCGAACCGCCGCGGACCACGAAGAGGAAACGCGCGTGGGACGAGGCCCCCCGCTGGCAGGTCTACCTGCCCCTGGGGATCTACCTGGTCTTCACCCTCATCCCCTTCTACTGGATCCTGCTCTTCTCGCTGCGCCCGGCCGGCTCGACCTCGCTCGTGCCCTGGCCGATGACCTTCGAGCACTTCGAGAAGGTGTGGACGGACCGCAGCTTCGGCACCTACTTCACCAACAGCGTGCTCGTCGGTGTCGCCACCCTGCTGATGACGACGCTCGTCGCCCTGGCCGGCGGCTACGCCCTCGCCCGGTTCGACTTCAAGATCAAGCGGGCGTTCATGCTGGCGCTGCTGTGCTCCCAGTTCGTGCCGGGCGCCCTGCTGCTGGTGCCACTGTTCGAGATCTTCGCCGAACTGCAGATGATCAACTCGCTGGGCAGTGTCATCCTCGCCGAGACGGTCTTCCAGCTGCCACTGTCGATGATCCTGATCAGCAACTTCATCAAGAACGTGCCGTACTCCCTGGAGGAGGCGGCCTGGGTCGACGGCTGCAACCGCATGACGGCCTTCCGGATCGTGGTGCTGCCGCTGCTGCGGCCCGGCCTGATCGCCGTCGGCTCGTTCGCCTTCGTCCACTCCTGGAACCACTTCCTCTTCGCCCTGATGTTCCTGAACAACCAGGACAAACAGACGATCCCCGTCGGCCTCAACTCCCTGATGAGCGCCGACAGCGTCGACCTGGGCGCGCTCGCCGCGGGCGGCATCATCGCCGCCGTCCCGGTCGTGATCGTGTTCGCCTTCATCCAGAAGTGGCTGATCACCGGGTTCAGCGCGGGGGCGGTGAAGGGGTGAGACTCAGACAACTGGCCGTCGCGGCCGGGCTGTTGGGGCTGCTGTGCGTCCCCGCGCATGCCGAGGACCGGGACATCGGCCGCGACACCCTGCCCGCGAACGACGGCTGGGCCGCCGAGGGCGCGGGCACCACCGGAGGCGCCGCCGCCGACGCCGAGCACGTCTTCACCGTCACCGACCGGGCCGGACTGGTCCGCGCCCTCGACGGCGGCAGCGACACCCCGAAGATCATCAAGATCGCCGGGACCATCGACGCCAACACCGACGACGACGGCGACCGGCTGGACTGCTCCGACTACGCCACCGGCGGTTACACGCTGAAGAAGTACCTCGCTGCCTACGACCCCCGCACCTGGGGCTCCGCCAAGCCCAGCGGCCCGCAGGAGGAGGCCCGCCAGGCCTCCGCCGCGAAGCAGGCCGAGCGGATCGTGCTGCCCGTCGGCTCCCACACCACCATCGTCGGACTCGGCGACTCGGCCGTCCTCAAGGGCGCCGGCCTTCAGGTGAAGAACGCCGACAATGTGATCATCCGCAACCTCGACGTGCGCGACGCCTACGACTGCTTCCCCGTGTGGCAGCCCAACACCGGCGGCCTCGGCGACTGGAAGACGGCGTACGACAACATCTGGCTGACCGGCGCCACCCATGTGTGGGTGGACCATGTGACCCTGAGCGACAAGGGCCACCCCGACGCGAAGGAACCCACCTACTTCGCCCGCAACTACCTGCGCCACGACGGCCTGCTGGACATCACCAACGGCTCCGACCTCGTCACCGTCTCCTGGAGCCGGTTCGCCGACCACGACAAGGCGATGCTCATCGGCAACGGCGACACCGCCACGGGCGACCGGGACAAGCTCCGGGTCACCCTGCACCACAACTCGTTCGAGTCGGTCGTGCAGCGTGCCCCGCGCGTCCGCTTCGGACAGGTGCACGTCTACAACAACCGGTACGAGGTCACCGACGACCACCGCTACTCCCTCGGTGTCTCCACCGAGTCGAGGATCTACGCCGAGAACAACGCCTTCCACGCCCCCGGTCATGTGGAGGTCGCCGACCTGGTCAAGAGCTGGAACGGCAGCGCCCTGCACCAGAGCGGCACTCTCTGGGGGTCCCCCCGGACGGAGTCTGGGGGAGGCTATCCGGTCGACCTGCTCGCGATCCACAACGCCTACAACTCGGGCAGCGAGCGCGATCTGACCGCCGACGTCGGCTGGACCCCCACCCTGCACGGGCCGGTCGACAGCGCCGCGGCGGCCGACCGGGCCGTGGCCCGCGGCGCGGGAGCGGGGAGGATCCCGTGACCGGTCGCATGATCGACGCCATGAACGACTCCATGAACATGCCTCTGCCCGTCGTCCTCGCCGGTGCCCGTGGCCACGGCCGCTGGCACGTCGAGAACATCCGCCGGCTCCAGAAGCAGGGCATCGTGCGGCTCGTCGGCGTCTGCGAGCTGACGCCGCTGACCGAGGAGGAGCTCGGCGACCTCGGCACGCCCGAGCAGTCCGCCGACTTCGGTGCCCTGCTGGACTCCACCGGCGCCAGGATCGCCGTGATCTGCACACCGATCCCGACCCACACCGACCTCGCGCTCACGGCGGCCGAGCGGGGCGTGCACGTTCTGCTGGAGAAGCCGCCCGCCCCCTCGTACGCGGAGTTCCGCCGCATGGCCGACGGGGTCGCGGCGGCCGGTGTCGTCTGCCAGATCGGCTTCCAGTCGCTGGGCTCGCACGCTCTGCCCGCCATCCGCGAGATGGTCGCCGAGGGCGCGATCGGCACGCTGGTCGGGCTCGGCGGGGCTGGTGCCTGGGTACGCGACGAGGACTACTTCCGGCGGGCGCCCTGGGCCGGCAAGCGGCGGCTGAACGGCGTGGACGTGATCGACGGGGCGCTGACCAACCCGCTCGCCCACGCCGTCGCCACCGCCCTCGCCCTGGGCGGCAGCACCCGAGCCGAGCACGTCAGCGGCATCGAGACCGAGCTGCTGCGCGCCAACGCCATCGAGTCCGACGACACTTCCTGCGTCCGGATCACCACCACGCAGGGCCACCCGGTGACCGTCGCCGCGACCCTGTGCGCCGAGCAGTCGGACGAGCCGTACGTCCTGGTGCACGGCAGCAGCGGCCGGATCACCTTCTGGTACAAGCAGGACCGGGTGCTGCTCCAGCGCGCCGGTCACGGGCCGGAGGAGTCCGACCACGGCCGCAGCGACCTGCTGGAGAACCTCGTCGCGCACCTCACCACCGGCGCGGCCCTGCTGGTCCCGCCGGAAGAGACCGGCGCCTTCATGAAGGTCGTGGAGGCCATCCGCACCTCTCCCGACCCGGCACCGCTGCCGGACACCGCCTGGCACCGGATCCCCGACGAGAACCGCCGTGTCGTACCCGGCATCGACGGACTCGTCGCGGCCGCCGCCGACACCCTCTCCCTCTACTCCGAACTCGGCGCCCCCTGGGCGCACGGGCACTTCTCGAACGAGGTGAGCACCCGATGACCAGCAACGACACCGCGGTCCTGCGCGTCGCGGGCCGGCCGGTCGGCCGGTACGTCACCCGGCCCGAGCTGCCGGTCCGGCTCTCCCCGCGCCCCTATCTGCATCCCGTCACCACCCTGTCCGGTACGGCGGTCACCGAGCTGAGCCCCGCCGACCACGCACACCACCTCGGCGTCGGTGTGGCCGTTCCCGACGTCGAGGGGTTCAACTTCTGGGGCGGGCGCACCTACGTCCGCGACCAGGGCCCGACCGAGCTGGACAACCACGGCACCCAGCGGCACGTAGCCTTCCAGCTGCGCGACCCCGACGGCTTCGTGGAGGAGCTGCGCTGGGTGTCGGCGGCCGGTGAGCTGCTGCGCGAGCGCCGTACGGTCGCCGCCACCGAACTCACCGACCAGGCCTGGGCCCTGGACCTCACCTTCTCCCTCACCAACGTCACCAAGGGCCCGCTGTCGATGGGCAGCCCGGCGACCAACGGGCGTCCGGGAGCGGCCTACGGCGGCTTCTTCTGGCGTGCCCGCAAGGAGGACGCGCCGCCGGACGTCTTCACCGCCGGCACCGAGGGCGAGACCGAGGCGCACGGCAGGCGTGCCGACTGGCTCGCCCTGGCCGGCTCCGGCTGGACGCTGGTCTTCGCCGGGGCCACCGAGCAGACCCGCCGCGACCCGTGGTTCGTACGGACCGGGGAGTATCCCGGGGTGGGTTCCTCGCTGGCCCATGACGAGCGGCTGCCGATCCCGTCGGGCGAGACCGTCGTCCGCCGGGTCGTCACCGTCGTCGCCGAGGGCCGGCTCGGCCGGGACGCCGCGGCGGCCCTCGTCCGCAAGGCGGTGAGCCCGTGACCACCCCGACCTACCGCAATCCGATCCTCGACGCCGACTGGTCCGACCCGGACGTCGTCCGCGTCGGCGACGACTTCTATCTGACCGCCTCCAGCTTCGGGCGCGCCCCCGGCCTGCCATTACTCCACTCCCGCGACCTGGTGAACTGGACCCTGGTCGGCCACGCCCTCGAACGCCTGGAACCCACGGAGGGGTTCGAGCGGCCCCGCCACGACTGCGGCGTCTGGGCCCCGTCCCTCCGGCATCACGACGAACGCTTCTGGATCTTCTGGGGCGACCCCGACCAGGGCATCTTCCAGATCAACGCCCCCGAGATCAGGGGCCCCTGGACCCGGCCGCACCTGCTGAAGGCCGGCAAGGGTTTGATCGACCCCTGCCCCCTGTGGGACGAGGAGACCGGCGAGGCTTATCTGGCGCACGCCTGGGCCAAGTCCCGCTCCGGCATCAAGAACCGCCTCACCGGGCACCGGATGCGCCCCGACGGCACCGAACTCCTCGACGAGGGCAAGGTGATCGTCGACGCCGACCGCATACCCGGCTGGTTCACCCTCGAGGGCCCCAAGCTCTACCGGCACGACGGCTGGTACTGGATCCTCGCCCCCGCCGGGAGCGTCGAGACCGGCTGGCAGGGCGCCTTCCGCTCGCGCGGCTTCTTCGGGCCGTACGAGGAGAAGATCGTCCTGGAGCAGAAGGACACCGACGTCAACGGCCCCCACCAGGGCGGCTGGGTGCGCACCGCGACCGGCGAGGACTGGTTCCTGCACTTCCAGCAGCGCGGCGCCTACGGCCGGGTCGTCCACCTCCAGCCCATGTGCTGGGGCCAGGACGGCTGGCCGGTGCTCGGGGACGACGGCGCCCCCGTCGCCGTACACACGATGCCCGACCTGCCGCCGCAGCCGCCGGCATCACCGGCCACCGACGACGACTTCCCCGGCGGACGGTACGGCCGCCAGTGGCAGTGGACGGCCAACCCGGGCGACGGCTGGGCCACCCAGCACTCCGGGGACGGACTCAGGCTGACCTGCGTCCGCTCGGCCGACGCCCACGATCTGCGCAAGCTGCCCAGCGTGCTCACCCAGCGGCTGCCCGGCGCGCCCCGCACGGTCGAGGTGGACCTGCGGCTCGACAGCGACGAGCCCGGGGCCCGGGCCGGACTCGCCGTCCTCGGGGACGCGTTCGGCTGGATCGGCCTTCAGCGGGGCACGGACGGCACCGTGCATCTGGTGCACCGGTTCGCCGAGGCGGTCGCGGAGGCCGAGCGCGACGCCGCCCACCCGAGGCTCGCGCCCGAGGGCCGGGCCCGGCTGCGCATCGAGATCGGCGCGGGCGCCCGCTGCCGTTTCTCGGCCGACACCGGCGACGGGTTCCGCCCCTCGGGCCCGGTCTTCGCCGCCACCCCGTGGCGCTGGGTCGGCGCCCTGCTCGGCCTCTTCGCACTCGCACCCACCGGTCAGGGACACGCCGGTGCGGCGACCTTCGGCCGGTTCCGGATCAGCCCCTCGTAACGCACCTGTCGTCGTACGCCTGTTGGGAGCCGCAATGACGCACTTCCGTAGCAAGCGCTTGTCGAGACCGGGGCACGGCAAGGTCGTGGCCGCCGTGCTCGGCCTCGTCGCCGCGCTGAGCCTCGGGGCGATGGGGGACGCCCGGGCAGCCCCGCCGTCGAAGGCCGTGCCCGCCGCCGACCGCTGGACCGATCGCCCCCACGGCTTCGCCTCCCTCGCCGGCGGCACCACCGGCGGCGCGGGCGGCAAGGTCGTCACCGTCACCGACCAGGCCGCGCTGGCGAAGTACGCGGCGGCCGAGGAGCCCTACGTCATCCGCGTCAAGGGCGCCCTGGAGATGGACCCGTTCGGCACGGAGATACCCGTCGCCTCGGACAAGACCATCATCGGCGTGAGCGACACCGCCGAGATCGTGCACGGCGGCTTCACCCTCGATCCCGGCACGCACAACGTCATCATCCGCAACCTCACCATCCGCGACACGGCCATCGAGGGCAACTGGGACTGCAAGGACACCGACTACGACGGCATTCGCCTCGACACCGCCCACCACGTGTGGATCGACCACATACGGTTCTCGCGGATCTGCGACGGCCAGCTCGACATCCGCAAGGACAGCGAGTACGTCACCGTCTCCTACAACCGGTTCACGAACAACAACAAGACCTTCGGCATCGGCTGGACCCCGAACGTCAAGACGCAGATCACCGTCGACCACAACTGGTTCACCGGCACCAAGCAGCGCAACCCGTCCGCCGACAACTGCGCCTACGCGCACCTCTACAACAACTACCTGTCCTCGCAGCTCTCCGACAACGACCCCGTGTGGACGTACGGGAACTGGTCGCGCGGCCGGACGAAGATGGTCATCGAGAACAGCTTCTACGACGGTGTCCAGCACCCCTACCAGGCCGACGCCACCGCCGAACTGGTGCAACGCGGATCGGTCCTGCGGAAGACGACGGGCCGGCACGACGCGTGGGGCACGGCGTTCGACCCGCGCGAGTTCTACGCCTACCGGCTCGACCCGGCCGCCGCCGTGCCCGCGCTGGTGAAGAGGTTCTCCGGGCCGCAGCAGCGTATCGGCGGCCCGGTCGTGCTGAACGTACCGGCCGACTACCCGACCGTGCAGTCCGCCGTGGACGCCGTGTCCGACGGCAACGACACCCCGGTGACCATCGCCGTCGCCCCCGGCACCTACCGCGAGAAGGTGTACATCCCCGCGAGCAAGCCGCACGTCGAGCTGCGCGGGACCGGGCGCGACCGCTCCGGCACCGTCATCGTCTTCGACACGCCGGCCGAGTACGGGGGGTCGACGGGGAGCGCGACCGTCCGGATCGCAGCGAACGACATCACCGCACGAAACCTCACCTTCAGCAACGACTTCGACGAGGCCGCGCACGAGCTGAAGGGCGAGCAGGCGCTGGCGATGAAGACGACCGGCGACCGGATCGTCTTCGAGGACACGGCGTTCCTGGGCAACCAGGACACCCTGATGACCGACAGCCCCAAGCTGACCACCGTCAGCCGGGTCTACATCCGCGACTCCTACATCGAGGGCGATGTCGACTTCGTCTACGGCCGGGCCACGACGGTGATCGAGCGGTCGGTCATCCGGGCGCTGAGCCGCGGCTCGGACACGAACAACGGTTACATCACCGCCGCCTCGACGTGGACGGGTAACCCGTACGGATTCCTGATCAGTCGGTCGAAGATCGTCAGTGACGCGCCCGCCGGGACCTTCCACCTCGGACGCCCCTGGCATCCGGGAGGAGAGCCGGACGCGGTCGCACAGGTGCTGATCCGCGACACCGAGCTGCCCGCCGCGGTCAAGTCGTCGCCGTGGACCGACATGAGCGGGTTCTCGTGGAAGGACGCGCGGTTCACCGAGTACCGCAACCACGGGCCGGGGGCGGGCGTGACCGCGGACCGGCCGCAGCTGAGCGACGCCGACGCGCGGACCCACACCGTCGCGCACTACCTCAAGGGCACCGACGACTGGGCTCCGTACGCCCGCCACCACTGACCCCCACACCTTCGCAGCACGTATCCACAGCCAGTTGGATCCAGAAGAAGAGAGCCGACCGATGAAGATCAGCAATCGCAGAAGCAGGCGCGCCGCCACGGCCGTCGCCCTGGGCGCCGCGCTCGCCCTGACCGTCACCGCCTGCGGCGACGACGGCAGCGGGGCGAGCGGCGACAAGGGTTCCGAGGGCAGTGGCAAGGGCGAGATCGTCTTCTGGGACAACAACGGCGGTGTCCGCACCGAGATCTGGAAGAAGATCATCGCCGACTTCGAGAAGGCCAACCCCGACATCGAGGTCGAGTACGTCGGCATCGCCTCGACCGAGTACCAGTCCAAGGTCGACACCGCTCTCCAGGGCGGCGGTCTACCGGACGTCGGCGGTGTGGGCGCGGCGATGCTCGCCGGGTTCGCCGCGCAGGGCGCGCTGGAACCGCTGGACGAGCGGCTCGGCGAGTCGTCGCTCAGCGGCAAGCTCAACAAGGACATGGTCGAGTCGCTGAAGGCGGCCGGCGGTGGCGACGACAAGCTGTACTCGATACCGACCTCCGCGAACAACGGTGTGCTGTATTACCGCACCGACCTGTTCGAGAAGGCGGGCCTGGAGGAGCCCACGACGTGGGAGCGGTTCTACGAGGCCGCGAACAAGCTCACGAACGCGGGCAAGAACGAGTTCGGCTACACCATTCGCGGCGGCTCCGGGTCCATCGCCCAGGCGCTCGACGCGATGTACGGGCAGTCCGGGATCACGTCGTTCTGGGACTCCAGTGGCGACAAGACCACGGTCAACGACCCGAAGAACGTGGCGGCGCTGGAGAAGTACGCGGCGCTGTACAAGAAGGTCACCCCGGCGGCCGACCTCAACAACGACTTCACGAAGATGGTCGCGCAGTGGGACTCCGGCACGATCGGGATGCTGAACCACAACCTCGGGTCGTACCAGGACCATGTGAAGGCGCTGGGGGGCGAGAAGTTCCGGGGCATTCCCCAGCCGGTGGGTGCCGGGGGCAAGCGGGTGCAGGTGTCCAACCCCGTGGACGGCCTTGGACTGTTCAAGAGCGGCAAGAACAAGGAAGCCGCCTGGAAGTTCATCGAGTTCGCCACGTCCAAGGCGGAGAACTCGCGGTTCAACGAGGCAGCGGGGCAGGTGCCGTCGAATACGGACGCGGCGTCGGATGCGTGGATCTCGAAGGCCGAGCCCACGAAGCTGGCCGCTGACGCGTTGTCGGACGGGTCGACCACGATTGTGCAGCTGCCGTACTACCTGCCTGACTGGAACACGATTTCCAAGGCTGACAACGAGCCGAACTTCCAGAAGGTGCTGCTGGGGAAGATGAGTGCGAAGGAATTTCTCGACACGATGGCTGAGCAGCTGAACACTGCCCAGGAGGAGTGGAATCAGCAGAACGGGTGATTGCTGGATTCGCCGTGGGGCGGCCTGTGGATCGCAGGGTGCGGGCCGCCCCTGGCTTGTCGCGCCCACGCGGCGGAGCCGCAAAATTAATACAGCCCCGCGCCCCCAGGTGAGTGATCCGCCCCCCTGTTGAAAGGAACACTGCGTGTCTCTCAGTCGAAGACAAGTGGCTGTGGCGGGAATCGCCGCCATGCCCTTAGCTCTCTCCGCGACCGGTGCCGCCCATGCCACCGGTCGCCGCACCCGCACCCTCTATATCGCCGGTGATTCCACCGCCGCCCAGAAATACGCCTCCGCCGCGCCCGAGACCGGGTGGGGGATGGCGCTCCCCTTCTTTCTCCACCGCTCTCGGCCCGTCTCCAATCATGCCGTGAACGGGCGGAGTTCCAAGAGCTTCGTGGACGAAGGGCGGCTCGATGCGATTCTCGATGTGATCGAGCCGGGTGATTTCCTTCTCATTCAGTTCGCTCACAATGACGAGAAGGCGGAGGATCCCACCCGCTACACCGAGCCCTGGTCGACGTATCAGGACTATCTGCGGATGTACGTCGACGGGGCCCGGGCCCGTGGCGCGCGGCCCGTGCTCGCCACCGCCGTCGAGCGGCGGAGGTTCGACGCGGGCGGGAAGGCCGTGCCGACGCACGGTGAGTATCCGGCGGCCATGCGGGCGCTGGCCGCCGAGGAGCGGGTCGCGTTGCTGGACCTCCAGGCGCTGTCGCTCGCCCTGTGGCAGGAGCTCGGGGCCGAGGCGACGAAGAAGTACTTCAACTGGACCGCGACCGAGCAGGACAACACGCACTTCAATCCGCCGGGCGCGATCGCCGTGGCCCGGCTGGTGGCACGGGAGCTGCTGCGGGCCCGGGTGCTCGGGCCGCGCGATGTGTGCCGGCTGGAGGCGGAGATCCCGGAGTCCTGGATCAGCTGGCCCGAGGCCGCCGCGTAACACCCCTCGACGCAGAAGGAAGAGCCGCACCATGAAGATTCAGAAGTGTCATGATCATGTCATAGGCAAGGTCGCCCTCCTGGTCGGGTGCACCGCGCTCGTGCTGTCCCTGAGCGGCACCACCGCTCAGGCCGGCGGCCGGGACGCGGCTCGCCAGACCCTCGGGGCGAACGACGGGTGGGGCGCGTACGGCAGCGGCACCACGGGCGGTGCCACGGCCGATGCCGCGCACGTCTACACCGTCACCACCTGGGACCAGTTCAAGGCCGCCCTGAAGGACGGCGGTTCCGCGCCCAGGATCATCAAGGTGAAGGGGATGATCGACGCCGTCTCCCAGGGCTGCGAGGCGTTCGAGGCCGAGGGGTACGACTTCCAGAAGTACCTCGCGGACTACGACCCCGCCGTCTGGGGGCACGACAAGCCGGTCAGCGGTGCGCAGGAGGACCTGCGGGTCGCGTCCGCCGCCCAGCAGGACAAGATCATCAAGGCGAGCGTCCCCGCCGACACCACCATCATCGGCGTGGGCAAGAACTCCGGGATCCTCGGCGGCAGCCTCCAGATCAAGGGCGTCGACAACGTCATCGTCCGCAACCTCACCATCGAAGCCCCGGTCGACTGCTTCCCCCAGTGGGACCCGACCGACGACAACAAGACCGGCGCCTGGAACTCCGAGTACGACGGGGTCGTCGTCTACGGCTCCACCCATGTGTGGATCGACCACAACACACTCACCGACGGCCGCTACTCCGACAGTTCCCTGCCCTCCTACTTCGGCAAGACCTACCAGCAGCACGACGGGCTGGCCGACGTGGTGCGCGGCTCGAACCATGTGACCGTGTCCTGGAACTCGTTCAAGGACCACGACAAGACCATGCTGATCGGCAACAGCGACAGCGCCACCGCCGACGACACGGGCAAGCTGAAGGTCACGCTGCACCACAACCGCTTCGAGGGCATCGTCGAGCGGGCGCCGCGGGTGCGGTTCGGGCAGGTCGACTCGTACAACAACCACTTCGTGGTCACCAAGGGCCAGAAGTGGGGCTACGTCTACGGCATCGGCAAGGAGTCCCGGCTCGTCTCCGAGCACAACGCGTTCACGCTCGCGCAGGGCATCAGCCCGGCGAAGATCCTCAAGAAGTGGAACGAGGCGCCGGTCACCGCGAACGCCAACTACGTCAACGGCAAGGCCGTCGACCTGATCGCCGTGCACAACGCCGAGATCCCGGGCGAGACGCTCCAGTCAGGTGCCGGCTGGACACCGACCCTGCGTGCCGGTGTCGACCCGGCGAAGGCGGTCCCCGGCATAGTCAACGCCGGCGCGGGCGCCGGCCGCCTGCGCTGACCTGACCAGCCCCTCCTGAACCGGCCGGGGCGGCCCGCATCGCACTCCCGCCCCGGGGTGCGCCCGCCCCGGCCTTCCCTTCCTTGTCCCGCACCCGCCGTACCGCGAAGGAGCAGCCGCATGCTCTCGCAACCCCACCGTTCCCTCTCCCGCCGGGGATTCCTCGTCGCGGGCGCCGCCCTCGGCCTCGCCGCCGGCCCCGCGCGGGCCGGCACCCGTCCGCGTCCGTTCGGCCGGTACGGCTCACCGGCCGCCCGCCGCGATTCCAAGACCCTGTACGTCCATCCCGGCGGCGCCGGTGACTTCACCACCGTCCGGGACGCCGTGGCCGCCGCGACCGGCAGTGGGCACACCCTCGTCATCGCACCCGGCGTCTACCGGCAGACGGTCGCCGTCGACCCCGCCCGTACGGAGATGACCTGGATCGGGGCGAGCGAGGACCCCCGTGACGTCGTGATCGTGTACGACAACGCGGCCGGGACCCCGAAACCCGGCGGCGGCACGTACGGCACCACCGGCTCCGCCACCACCACCGTGCAGGCCGACGGCTTCACCGCCCGCTGGATCACCTTCGCCAACGACTGGCACCGCGCCGACCACCCCGAGATCACCGGCACCCAGGCGGTCGCCCTCAAGGTCCAGGGCGACCGGTCCGCCTTCCACCACTGCCGGTTCCTCGGTCACCAGGACACCCTGTACGCCGACTCCATGGCGCTGGGCACCTTCGCCCGCCAGTACTTCGCCCACTGCTACGCCGAGGGCGACGTCGACTTCGTCTTCGGACGGGCCACCGCCGTCTTCGAGCACTGCCACTTCCGGACCCTGAACCGGACCGACCTGCCGGCCGCTCCGTACGGCTTCGTCTTCGCCCCGTCCACGGCCGGTGCCAACCCCCTCGGCTACCTGGTGACCAGGAGCCGCGTCAGCAGCGAGGCCCTGGACGGTTACTTCAAGCTGGCCCGGCCCTGGGTGCCCAGCTCCGACACCACCGCCCGCCCGATGCTCACCGTCCGGGACACCTGGCTCGGCCCGGGCATCGACGCGGTAGCGCCCTACACGAACATGGCGAGCGGCTATCCCTGGCAGTCGATGCGGTTCGCCGAGTACCGCAACGCCGGGCCGGGTGCCGTCGTGTCCGTTCCGGAGAACCGGCCCCAGCTCACCCGGGCGCAAGCCGCCTCACACGCCAGGCAGACGTATCTCGGTGACTGGCGGCCCTGTGCGTAGGGCCGCGGCGCTCCTTCTCGGGGTGTGCCTGCTCTGGCCGGCTCCCGCGGCCTCCGCCGCCGAACGCGGGCCCGTCGGCTGGGCCTCGACCGGTACCGGAACCGACGGCGGGGCGGGCGGCAGGATCTGGACGGTGGGCACCCGCGCCGAGCTGAAGCAGGCCCTCGCGAACGACGGCGATCCCACCGCGCCCAAGGTGATCCGGGTCGTCGGCGCCATCTCCGGACACGAGGCCGACGACGGTTCCCTGCTCGGTGAGCAGGACTACGCGCCCGGATACGACCTCGGCAAGTACATGTCCTGCTTCGGCGAGGACGGCGCCGCCTGGTCCGACACCCGCCACCGCTACTGCAAGGAGCAGCGCCAACTGCGTCAGACCGGCTCGAACAAGGAGAAGGCGCAGATCCAGCTCACCGTGCCGGGCAACACCACACTCGTCGGAGCGGGGCGCGACGCCCGGCTGCTCGGGGTCTTCCTGACCGTCAACACCGGCAGCGACATCATCGTGCGCGACCTCCGTCTGGAGGCGCCCGTCGACCACTTCACCAGCTGGTCCCCGGACGACGGCACCCGCGGCAGCTGGAACGCCCGCTTCGACGCGCTGACCGTGATCACCGGCAGGAACATCTGGATCGACCACTGCACCTTCACCGACGGCCGCTTCCCGGACCGCGAGGAGGCCCCCCACGGCTTCCACGGCGAGCGCGTCCAGCGGCACGACGGGCTGCTCGACATCGAGGACGGCTCCGACTTCGTCACCGTCTCCGACAGCCGGTTCGACGGCCACGACAAGGCGCTCCTCATCGGCTCGGGCGACGGGCGCGGCGACCGGGACCGGGGCCATCTCAAGGTGACCTTCGTCCGCAACCTGTTCAGTGATGTCGTACAGCGCGCCCCGCGTGTCCGCTTCGGGCAGGTGCACGTCGTCAACAACGTCTACCGGGGGCGGGCGCCCCTCTACGCCCTGGGGGTCGGCGTGGAGTCCGCGATCTTCTCCGAGCGCAATGTCTTCCGGTATCCCCGGACAGGCCCGTCCCTCGCCGTCGCGGACTACGGGGGCGAGCGGTTCCGCGACACCGGCTCCTGGTTCAACGGCCGGCCCGCCCGGCTGAACGACGTGGCGAGCGGCCTCGGTCTCGGGAGCGATATCGGCTGGGACCCCGCCGATGTCTACGACTACCGCGCCCTCACATCCCCGGCGGCGGTCGAGCGGTACGTGCTGCGGCACGCCGGAGCCGGGAGGCCCCATGGGCGCCCATGAGCGGCTCGGACGGCGGACGTTCGTGTTCGGGGCCGGTTCGGCGCTGCTGGCCGGGGGAGCGGTGAGCGGTGCCGAGGCGGCGGTCGTCGACGGGCCGCTGCCCGACTTCCACCCGGCGTTGAAGGAGCGGCTGACCTTCCCGCTCGCCTGGGGGACGTCCCCGATCCGCGACTTCGGCGCCTGGCGGCGGACCGCCCGGGCCACCGTCGAGGAGCACCTCCTCGTCGAGCGGCCGGACCGGTTGCCGTTCGCGCCGGAGTACACCGGGCGGACTCAAGGGCACGATTACACCCGTGAGTCGGTGACCGTCTCGCTCACCCGGTACGAGCGGGTGCGTGGCTCCCTGCTCACCCCGCACGGCGACGGGCCCTTCCCCGCCGTGCTCCTCCTGCACGACCACGGGTCCAAGTTCGACATCGGGAAGGAGAAGCTCGTCCGGCCCTGGTACGACGACACGCGTCTCGCCTCCGCCCAGGCCTGGGCGGACAAGTACTTCAGCGGGCGGTTCGTCGGCGACGAACTGGCCCGGCGGGGCTACGCGGTGCTGTGCCTGGACGCCCTCGGCTGGGGCGACCGCGGGCCACTCGCCTACGAGCAGCAGCAGGCGCTGGCCTCCAACTTCTACCACCTCGGCTCCTCGCTCGCCGGACTCATGGCCCGGGAGGACCAGCGGGCCGCCGCCTTCCTGGCGGGGCTGGACCGGGTGGACGCCCGCCGGGTCGCGGCCGTCGGCTTCTCCATGGGCGCCTACCGCGCCTGGCAGACCGCTGCCCTCAGCGACCACATCACCGCCGCCGCGAGCGTCTGCTGGATGACCGGCCTGAAAGAGATGATGGTGCCCGGCAACAACACGCTGCGCGGGCAGTCGGCGTTCCACATGCTCCACCCGGGGCTCGCCCGGTATCTCGACATCCCCGACGTGGCGAGCATCGCCGCCCCCAGACCGATGCTCTTCATGAACGGCGGACTCGACACGCTCTTCCCCGCCGAGGGGGTACGGGTCGCCTACGACAAGCTGCGCGCCGTCTGGCGCTCGCGCCAGGCCGAGCAGCGGATACGGGTGAAGACGTGGCCGGAGCTCGGCCACGTCTTCACCCACGCGATGCAGGACGAGGTCGTCAGCTGGCTCGACGACATCCTGTGAGGCTCACCGCCGTACCGGCTCGATGCCCTCCAGCGTCGGCACCACCGGCTTGATGCTGCCGTCGGCCGCGAACTCCATGCGGTCGACGGTGGTCTCGCGGTGCATGCCGTCGCCGGCCGGCAGGCCCGGGCCGTTGAGGGCGAAGCGGTGGTAGACCATGTACCAGTCGTCGGTGCCGGGCGTGTTCACCACCGAGTGGTGACCGGTGCCGAGGATGCCGTACTCGGGCCGCTTCTGAAGGATCGTGCCGCGCTTGGTCCACGGGCCGAGCGGGGACGGGCCCGTCGCGTACGCCACGTGGTAGTTCTCGCTGCGGGTGTCGTCCTCCGACCACATGAAGTAGTACGTGCCCTTCCGCTTGATCACGAAGGAGCCCTCGCGGAAGTTGTCCGGGGTGATGTCCTTCACCTTCGACGCGTCGAAGGACACCATGTCGTCGCCCAGCGGCACCACGTACCCGTGCCCGTTGCCCCAGTACAGGTACGCCTGGCCGTCGTCGTCCGTGTAGACCGCCGGGTCGATCATCTGGCCCTTGAGCGCCCCGCCCTTGGCGACCAGCGGCTTGCCGAGCGCGTCCTTGAAGGGGCCGGCGGGGGAGTCGGCCACCGCCACGCCGATCTGCTGCTCCGCGCAGAAGTAGAAGTAGTACTTGCCATCACGCTCGGCGATCGCGGGCGCCCAGGCGTTCTTGTCGGCCCAGCTCACGTCCGGGCCGAGGTCGACGATGACGCCGTGGTCCTTCCAGTTGACCAGGTCCTTCGACGAGTACGCCTTGAACTTGGTGCCGCTCCAGCCCTCGAAGCCGTCCGTCGTCGGGTAGATCCAGTATCTGCCGTTGAGGTAGTGCACGTCGGGGTCGGCGTTCAGGCCGGGCAGGAGCGGGCTGCGGGTGCGGACCGCCTCGACCGTCCAGACGCGCTTGGTGCCGTCGGCGGCCGTCACTGTGTACTTCTGCGGCTTGCGGAAGTCGCGGCGCGTACCCGACTTGGGGCTCAGCCTGGCGCCCTCACCCACCCACAGCTTCGGGGCGAGGTCCCGCAGGCCGGCCTTGGGCTCCATCGGCAGCACGACCTTCGAGGCGCTGTCCGTGACGATCGAGTAGCCCTTCTGGTGCCCCGCCGTCGCGTCCACCACCGAGGTGGAGGTGGACGGGTAGGCCGCCAGCAGCCGGTCGTACTCCTTCTGCGTCACCGGGAGCACCGTGCCGTGCCGGGGGCTCGCCGGGAGCTGGTAGTTCGTGGACGGGGTCCACTTGCCCGAGGCGAGGTCGGTGGTCTCGAACGGCAGATAGCCGCGGCCGCCGTACTCGTCGATGAACAGGTACCACTTCTTCTCGGTGTTCGACTTGAACACCGTCGGGCCCTCACCGCGGTCCATCGCGCCCTTGCCGATGCAGTCGGCCACGAAGTCGTACTTCGTCGAGGTCAGGGAGGTCGACTTCTCCCCGGTGATGAACTTCGAGCAGGGGCTGGAGGAGGTGGGGTCCCGCTCGTCCTTGGTGTAGCGGTAGTACTCGTCCTTGTACTTGACGACGGTGGAGTCGATCACCGAGTAGCCCGGGTCGTTCCAGACCTTCGGCTCGCTGAAGGTGCGGAAGTCCTTCGTGGTCGCATACATCATCTTGTTGTACGTGTCGCCCTTGTGGTCCGGGTCGTCGTCGGCGTACAGCTTCGACGCCCAGAAGACGACGTACTCACCGAGCTCGTCGTCCCAGTAGGCCTCCGGGGCCCAGGTGTTGCCCGCGGTGTCCGGGGAGACCTTCACCAGGCGCTGGTCGGTCCAGTGGACCAGGTCGGTGGACTCCCAGACCATGATCGACTTGCTGCCGTGCCGCTGGACGTCGTCCCAGCTCCCGCTGGAGTTCTGGTACATCCTGAGGTCGGTGGCGATCAGGAAGAACTTGTCGCCCTTCGGGGAGCGGATCACGAACGGGTCGCGCAGCCCCTTCTCGCCGGTCGTCGACGTCAGGACCGGCTTGCCGGCGTTCAGCTCACGCCAGTGCAGCGCGTCGTTGCCCCGGCTCAGGGCGTAACGGATCTGCTCGCCGTCGGCGGTGCCCTCACCCGTGAAGTAGGCGAAGAGATAACCGGCGTACTTGGAGTGCTTCACGGGTGGTGCTCCGGGGTCTGCGGTGCTGGGCGGCGCCGTGAGAAGAGTCAGGAGAAGGCCGGACAGGGCCAGGAACGGAAGCAGAAGCGTGCGGGGGCGCATGACACTTCCTGTCGGAGTGTGGGGGATTCTGTTGGGTATCGGCTCTCGGAGTTTCACCGGACGGGGGCAGTGCGTCAACGGGTGTGCATGAGGCCGGTGGTTTCGAAAGTTTCGGAACCCGGGCGCGGCCGTGCACGTGACGGCGGCAACGGCGGCAACCCTTTCCCGGCCCGGCGGCGACTGCTGGGCGGAAACGGATCGGAGCGGGCCCCTCCGAACCGCTTCCGTCTCTCATCCCCCAGGAAAGGAACGCTCCGTGCTGCTCAGCACCGGACGCCACCGCAGGACCCGTACGCTCACCATCGCCGCGGCCGTGGCCCTGGCCGCCGGGGCGGGCGGCGTCCACCTCGGGCTGTCGAGCGGCGGCGCGCAGGCCGCCTCGGCGGCGGTCACCGTCTCCACCGCGGCCCAGCTCGAAGCGGCCGTGAAGAACGCCACCGCCGGCACCGTCATCCAGGTCCGCGGCGGCACCTACTACCCGGCCGCCACCCTCAAGTCCACGGCGAACGGCACGAGTTCCGCGCGCATCACCCTGCGGCCCCACGGCAGTGAGAAGGTGCGGATCGACGGCTCCAAGCTGCCCGCCGGCTCCTGGCTGACCGGCCTCCACGGCGACTACTGGACCGTCGAGAACCTGGCCTTCGTCAACGCCCCGGCGCAGGGCTTCGTCGCCACGTCCTCGGCCGGCGGCGTGTTCAGGAACCTCGTCACCGCCGGCAACGGCGACTCCGGCTTCACCCTGCGCGGCGACGGCACCACCGGCAACCTCGTGCAGAACCTGGACAGCCACGGCAACTACGACCCGGCGGGACACGGCCAGAACGCCGACGGCATCGCCGTGAAGTTCGGCTCCGGGACGGGCAACAAGATCACCGGCGCCCGGCTGTACAACAACTCCGACGACGGCCTCGACCTCTGGCAGTTCTCCTCGCCGGTCACCATCGAGCACTCCTGGGCCTTCGGCAACGGGAAGAACCGCTGGGACGACCCGGCCTTCGAGGGCAACGGCAACGGCTTCAAGCTGGGCGGCGGGGGCGCCTCCGTGGCCCACGTCGTCAACAACAACGCGGCCTGGGACAACACGCTGCACGGCTTCACCGAGAACTCCAACACCGGCGCCATCGCCCTGAACCGCAACACCGCGTACGCCAACGCCCAGAGCGGCTTCTACTTCGCCACCGGCAAGGCCCGCCTCGGCAAGAACCTCGCGGTCAAGGACAAGGGCGGCCCCGTGAAGCGGGGCTCCTCGACGGTCTCCGCCGGCAACAACTGGGACAGCGGCGTCACCACCCCGCCCTTCAGGTCGACGGACGCGGCCGGCGCGTACGCGGCACGCACGACGGACGGCTCCCTGCCCGCGACGACGTTCCTGACGACCGGCTCCACGACCATCGGCTCGACGATGGACTAGGCGGCTGTCGTACGGCTGCCCCGGGCGGCGGCCACTCTTCTCCACACACCTGGTCGTCGTCCGCCGGATCCCCGCGGGCTCACCGCCGGCCTGTGATGCCGGTCATGTGCGCACATGCCGACGCCCCCGCCGGTTCGCACCGGCGGGGGCGTCCTGCCGACTGGCCGAGGGGGGCTCGGCCAGTACCGACCGACCGTCCGGAGGGGGGCTCCGGAGGGTCGGGTGCCGAAGGTCCGGCTGGGGGCCCGGACGTCCGGCGTCCGGCCCGCCCGAGGGATGATTCGGGCGGGCCGGAGGTCACGTGGGCCGCTGCCTCACTGGTAGCTGATGTCGGAAGCCTTGAACTTGCAGGTCTTGCCGTCCGGACCCGGCGGCTTCAGCTCCGTCGGCTCCTTGCCGGTGTTGTTGCCCTTGAAGCGCACACACGTCTTGATCTTCTTCTTGCTGTCGCCGTGGACCCGGATCTTCGACAGCGTCGCCGTGTCGCCGTAGTTCTCGTTCACGCCGACGATCGAGTTCATCGGCGCCGTGACGTCGATGTCGTTGAGCACGATCGTGCGCTTGTGCTGCGTCCCGCAGTTGCCGCAGGAACGGACCAGCTTGCCGGCGTTCTGCACCTGGAAGCCCGACACGTTCAGCGTGCCGGCGCCGTTGAACTGCAGCACCTTGTCGTCGGCGTTCTTCGCGCCGCCGCCGATCACCTTGTACACCGCCGAGGCGGACTTGCCCTTGAAACTGGCCGCGTCCTCGCCGACGTCCAGCCACCACACGTTCTGCAGCGTGCAGCTGCCCTTGCAGTGCACGCCGTCCGCGGCCGGGGTGCCGATGATGACGTTCTTCAGGGTCGCGCCGTCCGCCAGCTCGAAGAGGGGGTCCTGGCCCTCGTCCTGGTTGTCCTTGCCCAGCGCGCCGGTGCCGTAGAACATCTTCATGCCGCCGTCGCGGACGCCGGAGACCGGGATGGTCTTCGACACGGGCTTGCTGCCCGTGTCGGAGGGCCAGGAGGACGCGGCGCTCGCGGTGGACAGCATCGACGTGGTGACGATCGCCGCTCCCGCGATACCGAACGCCGAGAGGCCGGCGACCACCGCCCGCCGCTTGGTGACCCGACGGCGATGGCGGACGCGCTGTTCTGCTGGTGCAGTCATGTACTGATTCCTCGCATGGGGGGTGACTCTGTGCGCGTAGTGGTCGCCACCGGTGAGGAGAGGGTTGCCGGGTCTTCAGAATTTTTTCACGGGTGTGCGCCAGGCACGGTCGGCCGACGTGATGCCGGATGCGGCTGCTGGGGTGTACCCGGACCGTTACGAGTCGCCCCCGGCGTCGTCCGCGTCGTCCGCGGCCGCGAACCCCCCGCCCACCGACAGCCGGTCCGGCCCCGCGGCGGCCGTCACCGAGTAACGGTCCCCGCCCGCGTCACGCCCCCCGCGGTCGTGGTCGAACTGGCCCGCGAACACCCACTCGCCGGCCGGGACCTCGCGGCCCTCCTTGAGGGTCCAGGTGTAGACGAGGGAGCCGCCCTGCTCGCCCACCGTGAGCGTGAAGTCGTTCTCGGGCAGCGACCGCCAGGCGCCCGCGTCGGAGACCCCGCCGGTCTGGGAGACGCTCAACCGCACGGTCAGCGCGGTCAGTTCCTCGCGGGTCCTGATCGTGATGTTGCTCTGCGCCCAGAAGTCGTTGCTGTGCGGGTCGACCGAGCCGTCCGACCACAGTGGCCCGTCCTCGGTGGCGGCGGGCGGCCGCGCGGTGACGGAGGCGCTCGGCTTCCGGGAGGGCGGCGGGGCGGACTCGCGGCGCTCCGGCGAGGCGGTCGGCGTGGGATCCGCCGGCGGCACGGGTGCCCGGCTCGTAGCCTCCGGCGACGGAGTGGGCGTCGGCGACGTCGCCACCTCCTGCTGCGGCGGGGCGGCCTCGTCCTTCACCGCGGACGCGACGGCGTAACCGCCGACGGCCAGCACGCCAGCCACCGCGGCCGTCGCACCGGCCACCCGCATCCAGCCGAACACCGGCGGACGCGTCGCCCGGTGAGCGGACGCGGCCGGACCGGCCATGCCGCGCTCGACCCGGGCCAGAATGCTCTCCCGGTCGGGCTCGTGCCCCCCGGCCGCCTCGTGCAGCCGGGCGCGCAGCTCCTCGTGCACGTCCCGCCGCATGGTCATCGGTCCCTCCCTCCGCCCTCACCGGTGCGCGCCCGCAAGCCCTCCACGGCGGGTGAGCAACGGGGCGCGCCCACCGTCGCGTGCATGCGCTGCGGCACTCCCTTCGTGCCCAGCAACCGCTGCAGTTCGGCCATCCCCTTCGAGGTCTGGCTCTTCACCGTACCCACCGAGACGCCGAGGGCGAGCGCGGTGTCCTTCTCCGACAGGTCGAACGCGTGCCGCAGCACCACACAGGCCCGCTTGCGGAACGGCAGCCTGCGCAACGCCTCCTGGACGTCGACGACTCCCGCGACGTCCGGGTTCTCGGTGCTCTCCTCGCGCTGTGACCAGAACAGGGCGACGCGCCGCCGCTCTCGCACGGCGCTGCGGATGCGGGTGCGGGCCATGTTCGCGACCACACCGCGGGCGTACGCCGCCGGATGGTCTGCCGCGCGCACCCGGTCCCAGCGGTGCCACAGCGCCAGTAACGCGTCCGCCGCCAGGTCGTCGGCGGTGTCCGACTCGCCCGTCAACAGGTAGGCCAGGCGGGACAGTTCGGCGTAGTGGCGCTCGAAGAAGGCGTGGAACTCCACGGAGGCGGCGTCGTCGACGACTGTGCCCACGGGCGACCTCTCCTCGCAGCGGCTTCGGGCAGCCCCGGGAGCGGGGGCGCCTGTGCGTGTCATGTAGATGACATGTGATCATCCGGGGGAGGCCCGGACGAGATCGGGAAGCGTAGCAGCGTTCGTCAGGATGGTTCGTACGGAGCTTCGAACAACGTATGGCGGGCCGGACTTCGAATCCGTAACACGAAGAAAACCTGAACGTGGTTCAACGCGAGGAAAATCCAGCCAGCACCCGCACACCGATCACCCAGGCATCAAGGAGCACTCGCCATGTCCGAATCGCAGAAGGTGGCCGACCGGTCCGACGCCGCACCACCAGCGGTGAACAGCGTCGACCGGTTCTTCAAGATCTCCGAGCGGGGGTCCACCTTCGGCCGTGAGATACGCGGCGGCTTCGCCACGTTCTTCACGATGGCCTACATCCTTGTCCTGAATCCCATCATCCTGGGCAGCGCGAAGGACAAGTTCGGGCACCAGCTGGACGCCGTCCAACTCACCACCGCCACCGCCCTGGTGGCCGCGGTCATGACGATCATCATGGGCGTCGGTGGCAATCTGCCCCTCGCGCTCGCCGCCGGACTCGGCCTGAACGCCGTGGTGGCCTTCCAGATCGCCCCGCTGATGAGCTGGGACGACGCGATGGGCCTGATCGTCCTCGAAGGCCTGCTGATCTGCGTGCTGGTGGTGACCGGTCTGCGCGAGGCCGTCATGCACGCCATACCCCAGCCGCTCAAGCAGGCGATCAGCGTCGGCATCGGCCTGTTCATCGCCTTCATCGGCTTCGTCGACGCCGGGTTCGTCACCCGCATCCCGGACGCCGCGAACACCACCGTGCCCGTTCAGCTGGGCGGCACCGGCACCCTCGCCGGCTGGCCGATGCTCGTCTTCTGCCTCGGGCTGCTGCTGACGATCGCCCTGCTCGCCCGCAAGGTCAAGGGCGCCATCCTCATCAGCATCGTCGGCATGACGGCGGTGGCCCTGGTGATCAACTCCATCGCCGACACCAAGACCTGGGGCCTGACCACACCCTCCTGGCCCGGCAACCTCGTCGACACCCCCGACTTCGGACTCATCGGCGACTTCGACCTGTTCGGCGCGTTCAGCGCCCCCGGCGTCGGCGTCATCACGGTCGTCCTGCTGATCTTCACGCTGATCCTGTCCGACTTCTTCGACACCATGGGCACGGTCGTCGGCGTCAGCGCCGAAGCGGGCCTGCTGGACGAGGAGGGCAAGGTCCCGAACCTCGGCCGGGTGCTGCTGATCGACGGTGCCGCCGCCGTCGCGGGCGGCGCGGCCTCCGCCTCGTCGGCGACCTCCTACATCGAGTCGGCGGCCGGCGTCGGGGAGGGCTCACGCACCGGCTTCTCCAACCTCGTCACCGGCGGCCTGTTCGCACTCGCGCTGTTCCTGACCCCGCTGCTCACCATCGTCCCGCTGCAGGCTGCCGCCCCGGCCCTGGTCGCCGTCGGCTTCCTGATGATGACCCAGGTCAAGCACATCGACTGGGACCGCTACGACATCGCGATCCCCGCGTTCCTCACCATCGCCGTGATGCCGTTCACCTACTCCATCACCAACGGCATCGGCGCCGGCTTCCTCGCCTACGTCGTGATCAAGACCGTGCTCGGGAAGGCCAAGGAGGTCCACTGGCTGCTGTGGGGGACCTCGGCGCTGTTCCTCGTGTACTTCGCGATCGATCCCATCGAGCAGCTGCTCGGAGCCAAGTGACGCCTGAGGCAAGGCGAAGGGCCGCCCCCGGGGGAAGGGGGCGGCCCGTCTGTCTGTAGAGACGGCTTCCGTACGGCGAAGGTTCAGTGGGAGCCTCAGTCCTTGAGCGCCGCTTCCATCATCGCCTTGGCGACCGGAGCCGCCAGGCCGTTGCCGCTGACCTCCGAGCGGGCGGCGTTCGACTGCTCGACCATGACCGCCACGGCGACCTCCTTGCCCGACGAGTCGGACTTGCCGTACGAGGTGAACCAGGCGTACGGCACCTGGCTGTTCTTCTCGCCGTGCTGGGCGGTGCCCGTCTTGCCGCCGACGGTCGCGCCCGCGATCTGCGCGTTCGAGCCGGTGCCCTTGTTCACCACCGTCTGCATCGCCGACTGCAGCTGCTCGGCGGTCGAGGAACTGACGATCTCCTTCGTGTCCGTCTCGTCGTCGTAGTCCTGCAGCACGTCACCGCCGCTGTTGGTGATCTGCGACACCATGTGCGGCGAGACCAGCTTGCCGCCGTTGGCGATGGCCGCCGACACCATGGCCATCTGCAGCGGGGTCGCGGTGACGTCGAACTGGCCGATGCCCGTCAGGGCGGTCTGCGACGGGTACATGTCCGACGGGTACACGCTCGTGTAGGCCCGGACCGGCACATCCAGTTTGTCGTCGTTGAAGCCGAACTTCTCGGCCATCGCCTTCACCTTGTCC
Organism: Streptomyces sp. CA-179760; assembly: GCF_050937045.1. Taxonomy (NCBI): domain Bacteria; kingdom Bacillati; phylum Actinomycetota; class Actinomycetes; order Kitasatosporales; family Streptomycetaceae; genus Streptomyces; species Streptomyces sp. CA-179760. The sequence continues at coordinate 2,276,919 of NZ_JBNJLZ010000001.1, read as the reverse complement.
TGGCCCAGCTGGACGGCCATCTTCGCGAAGACGTTGTTGCACGAGTACTGCAGCGCTGTGCGGATCGTGGCGTCCGTGCAGGGCGCGTTCGGGTTCTCGTTCGACAACTTCGTGCTGGTGCCCGGCAGCGTGTACGGGTCCGGGCTGTCGGTCTTGTCGTCCACCGACTCGTACAGCCCGTCCTCCAGCGCCGCTGCCGCCACGACCAGCTTGAACGTCGAACCGGGCGGCAACGGCTGCCGCAGGGCGCGGTTGGTCAGCGGCTTCTCCGGGTCGCTGGTGAGCTTCTTCCAGGCCACCCCGGCGGTGTTGGCGTCCGTCAGCGACGAGGGGTCGTACGACGGTGTCGACACGACCGCGAGGATCTTCCCGGTCTTCGGGTCGATGGCGACGGCGCCGCCCTTCTTGTCGCCGAGCGAGTCGATCGCGGCCTTCTGGACGTCCGGGTCGATCGTGGTGACCACGTTGCCCGGTTCGGCCCGCTGGTTGGTGACGGTGTCCATCACGGACTTCAGACGGTTGTCCGTGCCGTTCAGGAGGTCGGTGTAGATGCCCTCCAGTTGCGTCGGCGCATACGCCTGCGAGGCGTAGCCCGTCACCGCCGCGTACCGCTCACCGTCCGTGTACGTGCGCTTGTACTTGAGGTCGCCTGTCTTCGTCGGGGCCGAGCCGGTGACCGACCGGCCGCCCACGATGATGTTCCCGAGCGGCGCCGAGTACGTCTCGATGGCGTTCCGCCGGTTGTCCTTGTCGTCTGCGAGCGCCTGGCCGTCGTAGAACTGCACCCAGGTCGCCCTGACCAGCAGAGCGAACACAAGGAGCAGTGCGAAGACCGACGCGCGCCTGATCGTCTTGTTCATCCCGAACATGAGGACGAGCCAGGAGGGGCGGATCGTTCCCACCCGCCCGTTTTCTCATTCCGCGTTCAGAAAGCCCGCCTCGTACGCCGCGATGACCGCCTGCGTACGGTCCCGGGTGCCCGTCTTGGCCAGGACCGCCGCCACGTGCGATTTCACGGTGGCGGGGCCGACCTCCATCCGGCGGGCGATCTCCGCGTTGGTCAAACCGGCGGCCATGTGCCGCAGGACCTCCCGCTCGCGGCCCGTGAGCTTCGCCACCCACGCGGGCGGCGCGGAGTGGGCGCGCGCGTGCTCGGTCGCGAGGGTGCGGACGGCCGCCGGGAACAGCAGGCTGTCGCTGCGCGCCACCAGCCGGACCGCCTGCACGAGCGCGTCGGCTTCCGCCCGCTTCAGCAGGAACCCGGCGGCTCCGGCGCGCAGCGCGTCATACACGTAGGAGTCGTTCTCGAAGGTCGTCACGACGACGATCCGGGGCGGCTCGTCCAGCGTGGCGAGGATCTGCTCGGTGGCGCGGATGCCGTCGATCTCCGGCATGCGCACGTCCATGAGGACGACGTCCGGCCGCAGGTCCCGTACGACCGACACGGCCTCGGCGCCGGTGGCCGCCTCGCCCACCACCTCCAGGTCCGGCTCGGCGGAGAGGATGGCGCGCAGCGCGGTGCGCACCATGCGCTCGTCGTCGGCCAGGACGACACGGACGGGTGCCGGGCGGGTCATGCGGGTCCTTTCGTCGCGGGCCTTCGTACGGGCCCGTCATTCAGGTCTGTTCATCGGCAGGCGTACGTGCAGACGCCAGGTCCTCGCGGCGGTCGGCCCGGCCGTCGACGTCCCGCCCAGCAGCCTGGCCCGGTCCGCGATGCCGCGCAGCCCGTGGCCGCCGCCGGGCCGGGAGGGCGCGGGGCCGGTCACCGGATTCTCCACGGTGATCTCCAGCTCCCCCTCCGCCCACGCGATCCGCACGTCCACGGCGACCCGGTGCCCGGCGTGCTTGAGGGCGTTGCTCAGCCCCTCCTGCACGATGCGGTAGGCCTCGCGGGAGAGCAGCGGGGGCAGCGCCTCCGGGTCGGCGCCGACCGTGGCCGTCACCCGGGCCCCGCCCGCCCGGGTACGGGACAGCAGGCTGTCGAGGTCGCCGGCGAGGGTGGGCGCCGGGGCCGTGCCGGGACCGTCGCCCTCGCGCAACACGCCCAGCACGGCGTCGAGTTCGCCGACGGTACGCCGGGTCGTCTCCTCGATCGCAGCGAGGGCCTCGCGGACGAACTCCGGGTCGGAGTCGAGGACCCGGCGTGCCGCGCTCGCCTGGAGGGTGACGGCGCTCAGCGCGTGCCCGACCGAGTCGTGCAGCTCCCGCGCCAGCCGGTTGCGTACGGCGAGGTCGGCGGCGCGAGCCTCGGCGGCCGCCAGCCGGCCCTCGGGAGACTGGCCGAGCAGGTCGGGTGCCCAGCGGGCCAGCAGCGCACCGCCGCCGGCCGCGCAGCCCGCGAGGGCGACCAGCATCGCCGCTCCCGCGACCGGCGCCAACGCCAACACCCAGGCGTGGTCGAGGACTTCGGGCACCCCGGGCGGCGTGCCGCGCAGCCCGGCGATGAGCGGCAGCAGGATCAGCACGACGGCGAACGGCGGCACGGCCAGCGACATCCCCGCGATGATCCCGCCGAACCCGAGATGGAGCGTGAACCAGGCCGCCGTACGCCCCTTCTCGCCCCGCGTCCGGGCCGGTCCGAAGGCGAGCCGGTCCGCGTCGACCCCGCACAGCCAGCGCACGGCGGCGGCCTCCAGCGGCCGGGTCAACGGAAAGACGGACGTGACGGCGGCGATCGGCAACCCCACCCCGAACGAGGCGAGCTGGAGGGGAAAGGACCCGAAGACGTCCGCGCCGCCGGTGGCCGGGCCGATGATCACCGAGCCCACCAGTACATACGGCATGGCGAGCGCGCCGCCGAGGATCAGATGGACCCAGCGCAACCGTGCCCGCCGGCCGAACAGGAGCCGGGCGGCCCGTCTCACGCCGCCCGCCGCGCGGTCCCGGCCGAGCGCTCCGCGAAGTGGTAGACGCCTATGACGGCGACGAGGAAGCCGACGAGCATCTGCCCAGCGTAGGCGAGGCCCATCAGCGGCGTCGGACGGTCGGCGAGGTCCTCCACACCACCGAGGGAGGCCAGCGACAGCCAGCCGCCCCAGCAGGCCACGGCACCCGAGCCGACCCAGGCGAGCCCCAGCGGCACCGCCACGGGCAGGGCCCGGCCCCGCCGGAACGCCAGCAGGAAGCCACCGGCGACGGCCGCGACGAGGAACAGCACGTACACGGCCTCCAGGACGTGGAAGTCGGCGGTGCGCTCCGCCGCCCGGCCCTCGCTGAGCCCGGCGCTGACACCGCAGGCCCACAGCAGGTGGACGGTGAGCGGCAGCAGGGCGAGCACGGCGGCCGCGACGGCGAGCGCGCGGTGGGCGGGCCCGAGGACTCCGACGGGCAGCTCCCGCACCCGGCCGCGCCACAGGTGCCCCCAGCGGTCGCGGGCGTAGAGCACGAACAGGGCGCCGAGAGCGATCCCTTGGAGGATGAACCCGGTGTACACCACGGTGAACACCCAGGCGTGGAGGAAGGAGTCACGTCCCGGGTCCGGCGCCGCTCCGCCGCCGAACGCCTTCACGACCAGCTGCGCCGGGAACCCGGTCAGGATCGGCGCGAGCAGCCCGGTGGCGACCCAGACGGGAAACGCCAGCAGCCACGCGGGCACCTTCAGCCCCCACGGCCGGGTCAGCATCAGCGCCAACACGATCACCGTGCTGTCCAGCAGCACGGAGAGACCGTTGATCACGGCCATGCCGACACGGTCGTCGAGCAGGGCGCTCCCCTCGGGGACACCGACGTGGCTTCCGGCGATCCAGGCGGCCTTGAGCCCGAGGTACGGCAGGCAGGAGAGGACGGCGACGGCACGCAGAATCCGCCGGGGGCGGCTCGAACGGACGGTGGGGCCGGGAGCGGTGAGGGGAGTGATCGACTGCGTCATGCGATCAGGCTCCCGCGTGGGAGGCGGACGGCACGTCCTCAACAGTGACGATCCGCCTCCGCCGGACGGGGGAGACCACAGGGAGGCTTCTCAGCCCTCCAGGAGCAGCACCGTCTCGTCGATCTCGGCGTCCCGGGCCTGGGCGTACCCCGTGGCCGTCGCCACGGCACGGAACCCGCATTTCTCCAGGACGCGCAGCGACCCCACGTTGTCCGAAGCCGCCCGCGCGTAGAGAGGACGGTCGTCCACCTCCGCCACCAGCGCCCGCAGCGCCTCGGTCGCGATGCCCTTCCCCCAGTACGCGCGGTCGATCCAGTACGTGACCTCGCGCTCGCCCGGCTCCCCGTACACCGCCGTGCTGCCGACCACATCGCCGTCGGCCAGCACCGTGCGGACGACGGCGGACGAGGAGAGGATCTTGGCCCAGTGGGCGTCGAAGGCGTCCCGGTCGGCCGGGTCCTTGGGAGTGAAGGCCGCTATGTGCAGCGCCTCGGGGTCGTTCATCTGCCGGTAGAAGACCGGCAGATCGCTGTCGTGGACCGTACGCAGCTCGACATTCATGCCTCAGAGCCTACGGGTGGCCAGTGTCAGCCGGTCCCGCGCGTCGAACAGCGCGTCCTTCACCAGCTGTTCGTGCGCCGGCGTGAGCCGGGCCACCGGCACCGAGCAGCTGATCGCGTCCCGCGCCGGAGTGCGGTACGGGATCGCCACGCCGAAGCAGCGCAGCCCCAGCGTGTTCTCCTCGCGGTCCACGGCGAAGCCCTGCTCCCGCACCTGGCGCAGCTCCTCGATGAGCTTCTCCCGGTCGGTGATCGTGTGCTCGGTCAGCGCGGGCAGCGTCTCCGGGAGCATCTTGCGGACCTGCTCGTCCGAGTACGTGCTCAGCAGCGCCTTGCCGAGGGACGTGGAGTGCGCGGGGAGCCGGCGGCCGACCCGGGTGAAGGGGCGCAGATAGTGCTGCGACTGGCGGGTGGCGAGGTAGACGACGTTCGTGCCGTCCAGCCGGGCCAGGTGGATCGTCTCCGTGGTGTCGTCCGAGAGCCGGTCCAGCGTCGGGCGGGCCGACGCGACCACCTCGTCGCCGTCGATGTACGACGTGCCGACCAGCAGGGCCCGGACGCCGATGCCGTACCGCGTGCCCGTCGCGTCCGTCTCCACCCAGCCCAGCTCGACCAGGGTGCGCAGCAGCATGTACAGGCTGGACTTGGGATACCCGACGGCCTCCTGGACCGCCGCCAGGGAGTGCATACCGGGCCGGCCCGCGAAGTACTCCAGCAGTTCCACGGTCCGCACCGCGCTCTTGACCTGCGCACCGCCGCCTGTCTCGCCTGCCGACATCGCCTGTGACCCCTTCGTTCGACGAGATGCTGGAGTTATAGTCTCCGACAGCATTCATCATCAGAGACAGCGTTCAGTATATCGAACATCCCTGGTGATGACGTACATACTGCGGCATTGCATGCGGCAACGAATGTGGAGGGATCCGCGGTGGCAGCAGCACCAGTCTGGAGTGTCGACCCCCGAACCGGGAAGCAGCGCGAGCAGGTTGCGGTGGAGGCCACAGCCCAGGAGGTGGACGCCGCCGTCCGGGCCGCGGACGAGGCGCGGGGCGCGCTCGCCGACCGCGCCGTCCGCTCGGCCTTCCTGCGCACGGCCGCCGACGAGTTGCAGGCGGCCAAGGACGGTCTCGTCGAGACCGCCGACGCCGAGTCCGCGCTCGGCCCGGTCCGGCTGACCGGCGAACTCACCCGCACCTGCTTCCAGCTGCGGGCCTTCGCCGACATAGTCGACGAGGGCGCCTTCCTCGACGTCGTCATCAACCACCCCGACGACACCGCGACCCCGCCGATCCCGGACCTGCGCCGCTACAAGGTGTCGCTGGGCGTCGTCGCCGTCTACTCGGCGTCGAACTTCCCCTTCGCCTTCTCGGTCGCGGGCGGCGACACCGCGAGCGCCCTCGCGGCCGGCTGCCCGGTCGTCGTCAAGGCCCACCCGGACCACCCGGCCCTGTCCGAGTACGTCGCCGTGGTGCTGCGCCGGGCCGCCGCCCGGCACGGCATCCCCGAGGGTGTCGTCGGGCTGGTGCACGGCTTCGAGGCGGGCGTCGAGCTGATCAAGCACCCGCTGGTCGCGGCGGCCGGCTTCACCGGGTCCGTACGCGGTGGCCGGGCCCTCTTCGACGCGGCGGCCGCCCGCCCCGTTCCGATCCCCTTCCACGGCGAACTGGGCTCCCTGAACCCCGTCGTCGTCACCGAGGCCGCGGCCGCCGAGCGCGCCGAGGCGATCGGCGCGGGCCTCGCCGGGTCGATGACGCTGGGCGTCGGCCAGTTCTGTGTGAAGCCGGGCCTTGTACTCGCCCCCGCCGGCGCCGCCGGTGACGCGCTGCTGAAGTCCCTGACCGACGCCGTCAGCGACACCGACGCCGGGGTCCTGCTCGACCACCGCATGCGCGACAACTTCGTCGCCGGTGTCGCCGAGCGCGCGCGGCTGTCCGACGTGGAGTCCCCGGTCACGCCCGGCTCGGGCGGCGACCACACCGTCAGCGCGGGCTTCCTCACCGTCCCGGCGAGCAGGCTGGCCGCGGAGGGCGAGCACGACCTGCTCCTGGAGGAGTGCTTCGGGCCGGTCACCGTGGTGGCCCGCTATGAGGACGACGCCGAGGTGAAGGCGGTGCTGTCGCGGCTGCCGGGGAATCTCACGGCGACGGTGCAGCTCTCCGAGGAGGAGGCCGCGGGGGAGGGCCGCGGGGCGGAGATCCTCGCGGACCTGACGCCGCTGGCCGGTCGCGTCCTCGTGAACGGCTGGCCGACGGGGGTCGCGGTCGCACCCGCGCAGCACCACGGCGGCCCGTACCCGGCCACGACCTCCACGTCCACGTCGGTCGGCGGCACGGCCATCGAGCGGTGGCTGCGGCCGGTGGCGTATCAGAACGCGCCGTCTGCGTTGCTGCCCGCGGAGTTGCGGGACGAGAACCCGCTGGGGCTCCCGCGTAGGTTCAACGGGCGTTTGGAGCGGTAGCGCCGGAGGGGCGCGGTCAGCTGCGGTCTGCCGGTTCGTTGTGGCTTGTCGCGCCCACGCGGCGGAGCCGCAAATTGGCACAGTCCCGCGCCCCTGAGGGGCGGACCTGGAAGAGTTGGTTGGATGGATCTGGAACTCTCCGAACTTCCTTTCGGTCTGCGTACGTATGGGCCTGACGGTCACTGGTCTTATGAGGACGGTGTGCTCTCCGGGTGGGCCGGGCCCAGGCAGGATCGGTTCGTGCCGCCCACCGGTGAAGGGCTGGACCCCGCCGCCGACGCGCCCCGACTGCTCGGGGCGCCCGAAGGGGACTTCCAGCTGATCGCCCGGGTCACCGTCGGGTTCGGTGCGGCCTTCGACGCGGGCGTGCTCTACGTGCACGTCGGGGAGCGGGCCTGGGCGAAGCTCTGCCTGGAGTACTCCCCGGACGTCCCCACCGTCTGCACGGTAGTCACCCGGGGCCACTCCGACGACGCCAACTCCTTCACCGTGGGCGGCAGTTCCGTCTGGCTGCGGGTCAGCCGCACCGGCCGGGCCTTCGGCTTCCACGCCTCCCGCGACGGTGAACACTGGACCTTCGTCCGCCTCTTCACCCTGGGCGAGGAGAAGGAGACGGGCGCGGCCCTGGTCGGCTTCATGACCCAGTCCCCGATGGGAGAGGGCTGCGTGGTGACGTACGACCACATCGAGTTCCGCCCGAACTGGCCGAAGGACCTGCGGGACGGCAGCTGAGCCCCGCGGGGGAACCGGCGCCCGGCCGGGTACGTCCTCCGTTCCATGATCAGGGACCGACTGACCCCAGGCCGTGTGATCCGTACCGTGCTGCCCGCCGAGGTGGCGGAGATCGTCGCGCTGCACGCGCGGGCCCGGGCGACGTACTACCCCGACGGGCTGCCGCAGGACGGCACCGACTGGACCGCCTCCTGGCGCAGCGCTGTCGCACGGCCGGACGGCCGCGTGCTGTGCGTCGTGGAGGCGGGCCGCGTCATCGGCCTGGCCTCCTTCCGCACTCCCGAAAGTTCGCCGGCGGACACGGTGAAGCTGTTCCAGTTCCACGTCGACCCCGAGCACTGGCGCCGCGGTGTCGGGGCGGCCCTGCACACCGCCTGCGTGGCGGAGTGGCAGGCCGACGGCAAGCGGACGGCCGCCCTGGACGTGCACATGGACAACCGGCGGGCGCAGGGGTTCTACCGGCGCCAGGGATGGGTGCCGGAGCCGGCCGGGCAGGGCGATCATCATCTGCGGATGCGGTTCGCCCTGCCCGGGGAATGAAGCCTCCTGCTTGAACGTTCATGCACTCGACGGAGGGAGTCTCCGTACCCGTACGAGCTGGAGAGAGCCGAGACATGCGCGTCGAGATCTGGAGCGACATCGCCTGCCCCTGGTGCTACGTGGGCAAGGCCCGCTTCGAGAAGGCGCTGCGGGACTTCCCGCACCGTGACGAGGTCGAGGTCGTGCACCGCTCCTTCGAGCTGGACCCGGGCCGCGCCAAGGACGACATCCAGCCGGTGATCACGATGCTCACCAGGAAGTACGGCATGAGCGCCGCGCAGGCCGAGGCCGGTGAGGACAATCTGGGCGCGCAGGCCGCCGCCGAGGGGCTGGACTACCGCACCCGGGGCCGCGACCACGGCAGCACCTTCGACATGCACCGGCTGCTCCACCTCGCCAAGGAGCACGGCCGCCAGGAGCGGCTGCTCGACGCGCTGTACCGGGCCAACTTCGCCGAGGAGCGCTCGGTCTTCGGCGCGGACGAGCGGCTCGTGGAGCTGGCCGTGGCCGCCGGGCTCGACGCGGACGCCGTCCGCGCGGTGCTCGCCGACCCGGAGGCGTACGCGGCCGAGGTCCGAGCCGACGAGCGGGAGGCCGCGCAGCTCGGCGCGAACGGGGTGCCGTTCTTCGTGCTCGACCGCAAGTACGGCGTCTCCGGAGCCCAGCCCGCCGAGGTCTTCACCCAGGCCCTGACGCAGGCGTTCGGCGAGCCCGCGCCGCTGAAGATCGTCGACGGCGGAGATGGCCGAGATGGCGGAGACGGCGGAGACACCGACGGCGCGGACGCGTGTGGTCCGGACGGCTGTGCGGTGCCCCAGCACTGAAAACCGCAGGTCAGGGTGTATCCATAAGCGTTTCTTAGCGACATCACGCAGTTATCGGCAATGGACGGGGGGTTCCCCGGGGACGCAGAGTGGTCCCATGGAGACCTTCGAGAACCTCGTCCGCGCCGAGTTCACCCCGAAGCACACCTACCTCAACACCGCGAGCAACGGGCTCCTGCCCGCCCGTACCGTCACCGCCCTGCACCGGGCGGTGGGGATGCGTGCCGAGGGCACGCCCCTGGGTCCCCTGTACGAGGAGGTGGAGGCCGCCCGCGCGTCCTTCGCCCGGCTGGCCGGGGTGCCGGCCGAGCGCGTCGCGACCGGCGCCTCGGTCGCCGAGTACGGCGCTCTGATCGCCGCCTCGCTGCCCGCAGGCGCCGAAGTCCTCACGGCCGAGGGCGACTTCGCCTCCCTGGTGAACCCGTTCCACGTGCGCGGCGACCTCAAGGTGCGCGCCGTGCCCCTGGAGCGCCTCGCCGAGTCCGTCCGCCCCGGCACCGCGCTCGTCGCGGTCAGCAGCGTCCAGTCCGCCGACGGCCGGCTCGCCGATCTGCCGGCCGTGCGCGAGGCGGCCCGGGTGCACGGGGCCCGCACCTATGTCGACGCCTCCCAGTCCGCGGGCTGGCTGCCGATGGCGGCCGACGCCGACGACTTCCTCGCCGCCGTCGGCTTCAAATGGCTCTTGGGTCCGCATGGGGCGTCGTTCTTCGTCGTCCCGCAGGACTTCGGAGGGCTCACCCCGCTGCTGGCCGGCTGGGTCGCCGGTGAGGTCCCCTGGGACAGCTGCTACGGCCCCGTCGAGCAACTCGCCCGGTCCGCACGGCGGTTCGACATCAGCCCGGCCCTGTTCACCTACGCCGGGCTGCGCGCCTCACTGGCGCTGATCGAGGAACTCGGCGTCGACGCCGTGTACGCCCACGATGTCGCGCTCGCGGACCGCTTCCGCGCCGGGCTCGACGGACTGGGCCATGTGCCGGTGGCCGCGCCGGGCTCGGCGATCGTGTCCGTGCCGGGGCTCGGCCACCGGCAGGGCGAGCTGAGCAGGGCGGGCATCGAGGTGTCCGACCGGGCCGGTAATCTGCGGGCCGCGTTCCACCTCTACAACACACCGGCGGACGTCGACCGGCTCCTGGACGTCCTGTCCGGCTGAGGACATGACCGGGCCGGACCTCCCGTCCCACACGAGGAGGCCCGGCCCGGTGCTCAAAGGGGCGTCACCGCACCGGCGTCACCGCACCGGCGTGAACTCCCGGGCGCCGATGAACTCGGGACGCCGGACCGGCGCCGCGAACGGCTCGACCGCCGTGTTCTCCACGCTGTTGAACACGATGAACACGTTGCTGCGCGGGAACGGCGTGATGTTGTCGCCGGAACCGTGCATGGCGTTGCAGTCGAACCAGGTCGCCGAACCGGCCTTGCCCGTGAACAACTTGATGCCGTGCTGCGAGGCCAGCTGGCTCAGCGCCTCGTCGGAGGGCGTGCCCGCGTCCTGCATCTGCAGCGACTTCTTGTAGTTGTCCTTCGGCGTCTCACCCGAGCACCCGAGGAACGTCTTGTGCGACCCCGGCATGATCATGAGTCCGCCGTTGGTGTCGTAGTTCTCGGTCAGCGCGATCGAGACCGACACCGTGCGCATCCGCGGCAGACCGTCCTCGGCGTGCCACGTCTCGAAGTCCGAGTGCCAGTAGAAGCCACTGGCCCCGAAGCCCGGCTTGACGTTGATCCGCGACTGGTGGACGTAGACGTCCGAGCCGAGGATCTGCCGCGCCCGGCCGACGACCCGCTCGTCGCGCACCAGCCTGGCGAACACCTCACTGATCTTGTGCACTTCGAAGACCGTGCGGATCTCCTTGGACTGCGGCTCGACGATCGACCGCTCGTCGGCCCGCATGTCCGGGTCGTGCACCAGCCGGTTCAGCTCGTTCCGGTAGACGGCGACCTCGTCGTCGGTGATCAGCTCGTCGATGGCGAGGAAGCCGTCACGCTCGAACGACAACAGGTCGGCCGGCGCCACCGGGCCCGGGGCGTCGGGCGCGCCCCAGACGACCGGATCCTGGCGCGGCGTCAGCACCTCGGCGGCGCCACGACTCGGATAGAGGTCCGGCATACCGGTGGTGGTGTCGTAGGTGGCGGTCATGAAGCGTCACACCTCCTCGGTGAGCAGCGGGTATACGCCGTTCTCGTCGTGGTCCTCCCGTCCGGTGACAGGCGGGTTGAAGACGCAGAGGCAGCGGAAGTCCTGCTTGATCCGCAGCGTGTGCTTCTCGTGCCCGTCCAGGAGGTACATGGTGCCGGGCGTGATCGTGTACGACTTTCCGGTCTCGTGGTCGGTCAGCTCGGCCTCACCCTCCACGCAGACAACGGCCTCGATGTGGTTCGCGTACCACATCGACGTCTCCGTACCCGCGTACAGGACCGTCTCATGCAGGGAGAAGCCGACCTTCTCCTTGGCGAGGACGATGCGTTTGCTCTCCCACGTACCGGACGCCGACTTCACATGCCGGTCGGTACCTTCGATCTCCTTGAACGAACGGACAATCACGGTGCTGCGATGCCTCCTAGGTGAGTGATGCTCGGTTGGTGTGTCAGGCGGTCTCTCGGACGGCGCGGGCGAGCGTGCGCAGGCCCTCGTCCAGCTCTTCGGGGGTGATGGTGAGGGCGGGGAGCATCTTGACGACCTCGCTCTCGGGACCGGACGTCTCGATCAGGAGCCCCAGCTCGAAGGCGCGCTTGGCGACCTTGTTGGCGCGCTCCTTGTCGTGGAACTCCAGGCCCCACACCAGGCCGCGGCCCCGGTACTCCTTCACGTCGGCCAGGTTCTCCTCGGTGATGGAGATCAGCGCCTGCTCGACCTGCTCGCCGCGCTTGCGGGTCTGCTTCTCCATCGCGGAGCCGTCGGCCCAGTACGTCTCCAGCGTCGCGGTGGCCGTGACGAACGCGGGGTTGTTGCCGCGGAACGTGCCGTTGTGCTCGCCGGGCTCCCAGACGTCGAGCTCCGGCTTGAACAGGCACAGCGACATGGGCATGCCGTAGCCGCTGATGGACTTCGAGACGGTGACGATGTCCGGCACGATGCCCGCCTCCTCGAAGGAGAAGAAGGCGCCGGTACGGCCGCAGCCCATCTGGATGTCGTCGACGATCAGCAGCATGTCCTGCCGCTCGCACAGCTCGGACAGGGCGCGCAGCCACTCGGGCCGGGCCACGTTGATGCCGCCCTCGCCCTGCACGGTCTCGACGATCACGGCGGCCGGCTTGTTGAGGCCGGAGCCCTGGTCCTCCAGCAGCCGCTCGAACCACAGGAAGTCCTCGACGGTGCCGTCGAAGTAGTTGTCGAACGGCATGGGCGTGCCGTGCACCAGCGGGATACCGGCGCCGGCCCGCTTGAAGGCGTTGCCGGTCACGGCCAGCGAGCCCAGCGACATGCCGTGGAAGGCGTTGGTGAAGGACACGATCGACTCGCGCCCCTTCACCTTCCGCGCCAGCTTCAGCGCGGCCTCCACGGCGTTGGTGCCGGTCGGGCCGGGGAACATGACCTTGTACGGCAGATCGCGCGGCCGCAGCAGCAGGTTCTGGAAGGCCTCCAGGAACGTGCGCTTGGCGGTGGTCGACATGTCGAGCCCGTGCGTGACGCCGTCACGCTCCAGGTAGTCGATCAGGGCGCGTTTCAGGACCGGGTTGTTGTGCCCGTAGTTCAGTGACCCGGCTCCGGCGAAGAAGTCGAGGTACTCATGGCCGTCCTCGTCGTACATACGGCTGCCCACGGCGCGGTCGAAGACGGTGGGCCAGCCGCGGCAGTAGCTGCGCACCTCGGACTCAACGGTCTCGAAGACACTCAGGTCGGGCTGGGTGATGGTCACGACGAATCGCTCCTCGGTACGTGGGGGAAGTCTGCGGGAGTGGGATGGGGCGGGAAGTCTCAGTGGGGCAGCGGACCGATGCGGTACAGGACCTCGGGGTCGTGCGGCCCGTCGGGGAACACGGCCGTGTCGAAGAGCACCTCGCGCTCCAGCCGGGCGCCGTGACGCTCGGCGAACGATGTGAACAGGCGCTCCGAGGCGGCGTTGCCCGGAGTGATGGTGGTCTCCACGGTCGTCACGCCGCGCTCGGCCACGGTCCGGGCGACCAGACCGTCGAGCAGCGTGGCGGCCAGCCCGCGCCCGCGGTGCGCCTCGTCCACGGCCACCTGCCAGACCAGCAGGGTCTGCGGGCTGTCCAGCCGCACGTACCCGGTGACGAAGCCCATCGGCTCGCCGTGCTCGTCACGCGCCACGGCCGACGTGGCCGCGAAGTCGCGGCACCACAGCAGATAGCTGTAGGACGAGTTCAGGTCCAGGACCTTGGAGTCCTTCGCCATCCGCCACAGCGCGGCTCCGTCGGCCACGGTGGGTCGGTCGATTTGCGGGTCCGCTTGTACGGCAGTCATGCCAATTGAATTTACCCAGAGAAATTCAAAATCGCATCGCCAGTCGGGGTTACGTATGAGCCATGTCTGTGTTATCGCGCGGGCGCGAGTCTTTGGGTGTCGGAGGAGCGAGATGTCTGGTATTGTCCCGGAAATAAGGGGCGAAGCGGTCACAGTGTGTAACGCGTCACAGCCATGTAATCCCCACGAGATCTGCCCGAATTTCCTCGCCGAGTGTCCCCAAAATCTCTGGGTTTAGGACCGAGGAAAGCGGGCAGAAGAATACGGGAAGCTGTTCCCTGATGAATTCTTAATTGTGCGCCAGCTTACATCCGGGATGTAGCGCAATGCGCGTGCAATTCAGGCTCCGGTCACTCCGTCGATGCGTTCTCGCAGGAGATCGGCGTGACCGTTGTGCCGGGCGTACTCCTCGATCATGTGAATCAGCACCCAGCGCAGACTGACCTCCATCCCCGGGACCGGCCCCTCGGCGACCCGCCCGACGTGGTCCAGCGGCAGGCCCGCGCACAGCTCCCGCCCGCGCGCGGTCTCCCGCCGCCAGATCCCCAGCGACTCGTCGAGGCCCCGCTCCGGATCCAGCGTGTATCCGGTCGGGTCCTCGAACAGCGGCGGCACGTCGAGACCGGCCGTCACCCGCTGGAACCAGTTCCGCTCGACCTCCGCGAGATGCTGCACCAGCCCCAGCAGCGTCAGCGCGGACGGCTCGGCGGACGGTGTCCGCACCTGCGCGTCGTCAAGACCCGCGCACTTCAGCGCCAGGGTGGCCCGGTGGAAGTCCAGCCAGCTCTCGAGCATGGCCCGCTCGTCACCGCTGAGGTGCGGCACGGGACGGCCGTCGGGGAGGGCCAGCGGGCGGTCGGCAGGTGTGTCGGTGGTCATGCGGGGAGCATGGCACGCGGCACCGACAACGGGGTGTGCCGTCCCGCTGACGACGGCCGGTGCCTCTCTCGGCCGACCGGCCTCACTCAGCCCGTCCGGCGCTCGAGGACGAGGCCGTTCAGGCCGAAGCGGGGGTTTGGGGGCGCAGCCCCCAGCGGGGTCGAAGGGGCGGAGCCCCTGGAGGCAGGGACGGGAAAGGGCGGCGGGGGCGAAGAGCCGAAAGCCTCAGCCCCCGACCCGACTACGGCCACGCCCCCGGCGAACTACCGCCACGCCCCCTCCACAGCCCGCAGCGCCCCCTCCACATCCACCCGCAGCCCCTGCTCGGAGAGAGCCACCCCCAACGCCGCCAAGCTCGCCCGCACAGCCCCCCGTGTCGCATCCGCCCCGTAGTGGTTGACCCGGATCATCTCCTTGGCCAGCGCACCCCCGCCGGCGGCGACCGGCAAGGCGGGATCCGACGACAGCGCCCTGGCCACCAGCTCCGCCGCCACCACCCCGGACGGCGCCCGGAGCGTCGTGGCGACGGGCGCCGCGTCCCGGGCGTCGTACACATACGGCTCCAGGCCGCCGGCGAGCGCGACCGCCCCGGCCCGCGTGGCCGCCGCGGCGGAGGCGTGCCGGGCCATCACGGTGTCCAGCCCCGCCGCCTCGATCCGCTCCACGCACGCCTCGAGCCCCAGCATCTCCAGCTGCGCCGGAGCATGCGGCAGTGCCTTGCGGCCGCCGTCGATCCACCGCTCCTTCCAGTCGAGGAGCGACAGGTACGACCGGCGCGGCGCCCGCGGGTTCGCCGCCATCCGGGCCCAGGCCCGCTCGCTCACCGACACCGCCGAGACACCGGCGGGACCGCCCATCGCCTTCTGCGCCCCGATCACGCACAGGTCCACGCCCCACGCGTCCGTCAGCACCGGCTCGGCACCGATCGACGCCACCGCGTCCAGGTAGAACAGCGCTCCGTGCGCCCGCACCACCTCGCCGATCTCCGCGACCGGGTTGGTGTTGCCGGTCGCCGCCTCCGCGTGCACCAGGGACACGAAGTCGATCTCCGGGTGCTCGGCGAAGGCCTGCCGGATCTGCTCGGCCGTGACCGCCGTGTGGAAGGGCACCGCCAGGTCGACCACCGTGGCGCCGCAGTCCCGCAGCCAGTCGCCGAAGGTCTGCCCGTACGGGCCCGTGATCACGTTCAGCGCCGTCGTACCCGGACCGGCCGCGGCTCGGATCGCGCCCTCCAGCGGCAGCAGTGCCTCGCCCTGCATGATCACGACGTCCTGGTCGGTGCTCAGCAGCCGCGCCACACGGTCCTCGATCGCGGCGAAGCGGTCCGCGCCGAGCGGGGCCAGGTCCAGAAACGGGTGCGTCACGGTGGGGCTCTCTTCATTCACGGGGCGGGCGCCATCTGCCCGGGGCCGACGGCATCGAGGGTAACCGGCGGGTACGTGCCCCCTCGCAGCCGAGGTCACCGGCTCATTAGGGTGCGGTGCATGAGCGATCGCACGGTGCTGCACGTGAAGGGTCGGGTGCTCGTCGGGCCCGAGGACGTCCGCGACGAACTGTGGGTGGTGGACGGCCGTGTCTCCTACGACCGTCCCGCCGGCGCCCGCGACATCCGCACCGTCAAGGGCTGGACCCTGCCCGGCCTGGTCGACGCGCACTGCCACGTGGGACTCGACCGGCACGGCGCGGTCCCCCAGGACGTCGCCGAGAAGCAGGCCCTGACCGACCGGGACGCGGGCACGCTGCTGATCCGCGACGCGGGCTCGCCCTCCGACACCCGCTGGGTCGACGACCGCGAGGACCTGCCGAAGATCATCCGAGCCGGGCGGCACATCGCCCGCACCCGCCGCTACATCCGCGACTACGCCTGGGAGATCGAGCCGGAGGACCTGGTCGCCTACGTCGCCCAGGAGGCCCGGCGGGGCGACGGCTGGGTCAAGCTGGTCGGCGACTGGATCGACCGCGACCTCGGCGATCTGTCTGCCTGCTGGCCCCGCGGCGCGGTGGAGGCGGCGATCGCCGAGGCGCACCGCCTGGGCGCCCGCGTCACCGCGCACTGCTTCGCCAAGGACTCCCTGCGGGACCTCGTCGAGGCGGGCATCGACTGCGTCGAGCACGCGACGGGCCTGACCGAGGACCTCATCCCGCTGTTCGCCGAACGAGGCGTCGCCATCGTGCCGACCCTGGTCAACATCGCGACCTTCCCGCAGCTCGCCGACGGCGGCGAGTCCCGGTTCCCGCGCTGGTCGGCCCATATGCGCCGGCTTCACGAACGCCGCTACGACACCGTCCGGGGCGCCTGGGACGCCGGCATCCCCGTCTTCGTCGGCACCGACGCCGGCGGCACCCTCGCCCACGGCCTGGCGGCGGCCGAGGTCGCCGAACTGGTCACCGCCGGAATCCCGCCCCTCGACGCCCTGGCGGCCGGAACCTGGACGGCCCGCACCTGGCTCGGCCGCCCCGGCCTGGACGAGGGCGCCCCGGCCGACCTGGTCGTCTACGACCAGGACCCGCGGGCGGACGTACGCGTTCTGGCGGCGCCGCGCCGGGTGGTGCTGAACGGGCGCGTGGTCGGGTAGCCGAGCGGGTGACACGAGGGAACGCCTGTACCGAGGGATTCGAAAACTTCCACGGTATCGCCATGTTGGAGTGAAGAGGCGTCAGATCGCTGACGCCCTACGCCGGGTGCGCGATTCTTTCCGGGTCCCGAGCCTGTCACTCCAGGAGTCCCCGCCGTGAACAGCACTTCCTGCCGCATGCCCGCACGCCGTCTGGCGACCGTGGCGACGGCCACGGCCCTCGCCGCAGGGCCCGTGGCACTGACCGGTGTGAGCCCGGCGCACGCCACCGGCGACCACGGCCGCGCGAGCGCCGCCGTCCTGCGCACCGGCCTCGATGTCTCCCTGCTGAACAAGTCGGTCGTGGCCCCGCTCGCCGTCTCTCTCAACGAGGTCCAGGCCCCGCGGAGCGCCGGTAAGACCGCGCTGACCGCCCGCCTGGACGGGGTGAACGGCGGAAAGCCCTTCAGCGTGCTGCGCGCGGACGTGGCCGAGGCGAGAGCCACCGCGACCGCCACGAAGGCCGAGGGCAGCACCACCCTGGCCCGCGCCCGCGTCCATGTCCCCGGCCTGCCGCTGCTGTCGGTCATCGAGATCGAGCAGATCACCGCGAAGGCCGTCTGCGAGGCCGGGAAGAAGCCGGTCGCCACGACCGGCCTGCCCGGCTCGGTGACCGTGCTCGGCAAGCGCGTCACCCTGACCGCCGACGGCCCGACGGACGTCGAGGTGCCGGGCGTCGGCGACGTACGCCTGGACCTCTCCCAGACGCGGACGACGTCCCGGACGGCTGCCGCCACCGCCCTCGAACTCAAGGTGGCCGTCAACCCGTTGAAGCTGAACGTGGCCGAGGTGAACGGCACGCTCACCCTGGCCGAGGCGACCTGCGAGACACCTGAGGCCGCACCCGCCGCACAGCCACCGGCCGACCTCTCCGCCGAGCCGTCCGACGCCCCCGCCGCGATCGAGCCGCAGGGCGCACCCGCCGAGGAGGGCCTGGCCGAGACGGGCGGCAGCTCGACGACCCCCTACGTCATGGGCGGTGCGATCGCCCTGCTCGCCGTGGGCGGGGGAGCGGTGGCCCTGGCACGACGCCGGGGCTGACCTCTGGCCGACGGGGCGCCAGGCGGGGCGGGAGACCGTGCCACGAGGACGGCAGGACCCGGTCACGCGCTGCCCCGCCGACCCGCCCGGGCCGCACACGGCACACCGACCGGCGCGGAGACAACGGGGGCCGCCCCGGTCGGGCAGCCGCCCGCCGGTGCCGCAGACAGCACGAACGCCTCCGCCGGTGCCGTCGACAGCAGCCCAGCTCCACCGGAGCGCCTTTGCCGTGCCGCCACCGCCACCCGTGCGGGGCGCTCGTCGGGGCACCCCGACGAGCCCGACGGGCGGGCCGAACGCCTGCAGGGAAGCCCGGACAGGGCGCGCACAAAGCGCTGTCAGCCCGTCACCGCACGCTCCCGGAGCCTGTCCGTCGTGGGGCGGCCACGGGCGGCTACCGTGAGCCCTCAGCCGGCCACCGCACGTTCCAGCGCCCGCAGGAACCCGTCCGTCGTCGTCCGGTCCCGTACCGCCAGCCGCAGCCACTCCTCGTCCAGGCCGGGGAACGTGTCGCCGCGGCGCACGGCGTAGCCGAGGTCGCGCAGGCGCCGGCGCACGGCCGCCGCGTGCGGCAGGCGGATCAGGAGGAACGGGCCCTCCGCCGGCTCCACCACCCGCACCCCGGCCTCGGCGAACCGCGCGAGACCCGCCACCAGGTGGGCGCGGTCCGCCGCGACGCGATGGGCGGCGTGGGCCGCCTCGGCCACGCCCCGGGGACCCACGCACGCCCGCGCCGCGGCCAGTGCCGGTGTCGACACCGGCCACAGCGGCTGCGCCCGCTCCAGGTCCTCGACGGTCTCGGGCGCCGCCAGCACGTACCCGATGCGCAGCCCGGCCAGCCCCCAGGTCTTGGTCAGGCTGCGCAGCACCACCAGGCCGGGGACGTCGACGCGGCCCGCGAGGGCCTCGCGCTCGCCCGGCACCGCGTCCATGAACGCCTCGTCCACCACCAGCACCCGCCCGGGACGGGCGAGCCCGGCGATCGTCTCCGCCGGATGCAGCACCGACGTCGGGTTCGTGGGATTGCCGATCACCACCAGGTCCGCGTCCTCGGGGACGGCCGCCGGGTCCAGCCGGAAGCCGTCCGCCGCGCGCAGCAGCACCCGGCCGACCGTGTGCCCCGCGTCCCGCAGCGCCGCCTCCGGCTCCGTGAACTGCGGGTGGACGACGACCGGCCGCCGCACCTTCAGCGCCCGCGCCAGCAGCACGAACGCCTCCGCCGCGCCCGCCGTCAGCAGCACCCGCTCCGCCGGCAATCCGTGCCGCTCCGCCACCGCCGCGCGTGCGGCCCGCCCGTCGGGGTAGGCCGCGAGCCCGCCCAGCGACGCGGCGATGTGCTCCCGCAGCCACACCGGGGGAGTGCCGGCCCGGACGTTCACGGCCAGATCGACGAGCGAGCCGCCGTCGTCCCGGACCTCCGCGTCCCCGTGGTGGCGCAGATCGTGCCCGCTCTCAGTGCGCACGGTGGCCCCGGACGGTCTCTTCGTAGCGTTCCCACACCAGGTCCAGCAGCTCCGGCTCCGGACCGATGACGCCGGCCGAGCGCACGTCGACCTCGGGGTGCGCCTCCGTCCAGCCCTCCGTCTGCTGCCGCACCCGGTCCGGCTGGACGCCGGTGAACAGGAAGTACGGCAGGACCACGATCCGCCGGGCCCCGAGCCGCACACACCGGTCGAGCCCGTTCGGCACGTCAGGCGCCGCCAGCGAGGCGAACGCCGTCTCCACTCCCGCGTACCCGCGGCCCTCCCACAGCAGCCGCGCCGCCCTGTGCACCTCGGCGTTGGCGTCCGGGTCCGTGGACCCGGGCCCCACCAGCAGCACCGTCACATCGGCCCGGTCACCCGGTCTGCGCCCGGCGGTGCCGCCCAGTGCCTCGTTCAGCCGCCGTTCCAGCACGTCCAGCAGCGCGGGGTGCGGGCCGAGCGGGGGCCCGTACGTGTACGAGATCCCGGGGTGCCGCTCCTGCTCACGGGCCAGGGCCGCCCGGAAGCCGCCCTGGGCGTGCCCGGCGGGCACCAGCGTCAGCGGAACGGCGGTGAAGTGCCGTACGCCCCGCTCGACCAGCTCGGTGACGGCCTCGCCCAGCGGCGGCCGCGACTGCTCGACGAAGCCGCCCGCCACGGGCAGTTCGGGGCGCCGGGCCCCCAGCTCCCGTACGAACGCGCGGAACGCCTCGGATCCGGTGTCGTCACGGGTGCCTTGGCCGGCGATGAGCAGGGCGGGCGGGGTCGTCACAGGTGCTCCTCGGCGGAAGGGGGGTGATACGGCGGTACGTTGAGCGCGGCAGGGTACGCGATGCCCGCCGCGGCGGTCCCGATGTCGTGTGAGGTGTCCGGGCGGGCACCGGTCCGGAGCCCGTCCACAGCGAGCCGTCCGGGCCCCGGCCGCCGGACGACGGCACAGGTCGCCCTCGCCGGGCTCGCGGCCGACTTGCGCTTGGGGACGAGGAGTTCACCTCCGCCGGCGAGCGCGGCGGCCTCGGCCACCGACGGGGTGCCGACGGCGGCGAGCGGCGCGTCGGACGGGTTCGGCACCCCGACCTCCGCCAGCTCCCCGGCGGAGTACGTCACCAGGGGCACTCCGAGCAGCCGCGCGGCCTCGGCCACGCCCGGCTCCCCGGCCTTGGCGTCGAAGGTGGCGAGCTCGGCGACGGACGCCGTGGACAGCCCGGCCTCCCGCAGGGTGTCCTCGACGAGCCCGAGCACCTCCTCGACGGGGGCACCCCGCGACGCTCCGACCCCGACGACCAGCGACGGCCCCGCCACCACGCCCGGCCGGGCCTCGAAGTCCCGCAGGGCGGTGATGCCGGGCACGGTCTCCACCGCCACTCCCGGCACCGACTCGGCGACGGTCCGCGCGAGGTGCGCGAAGGCGGAGTCCTCATGGGGGTCGCCGACGGCCGCGAAGGCGACGCGGCAGCGATTCCCCAGCAGCCGGGCCACCCGGTCCCCGGCCGGCGCGAGCACGACCCGGACGACCTTCTCCTCGGGCACGTAGTGCAGCACGGTCGCCTCGGCCCGCCCGCGCTCCCCGGTGTCCGGCACGGGCACGACGACGACGTCCGCCTCCCGCAGGGCGTTCACGCCCCGCACCGTCACCAGCTCCGGGTCACCGGGCCCGACCCCGACGCCGACCAGCGTGCCGCTCATGACGTCCGGCACCTCTCCACGAACCGGAGGACGGCACCCGGCTCGGACGCCCAGTGCGTGTGCAGATAACTCGCGTGCACACCGCGCCGTACGAACCCCTCGACCCGCCGCTCCGGGGTCCGGAACCCCCAGGCGGGATCGGGCCCCGAGCCGGGCTCCACGGCGGTGCGGTGGAATTCGTGACCCCGCATCCGTGTCCCCGCCGCCGCGAGCACACTGTCGCCGACCGCCACGGCGTCCCGGTACCCCAGGGTGAGCCGCCGCGTCATCCGCGCCCCGGCGTCCAGCACCCCGCACATCGGCTGCCCGTCCAGCTCCCGGCACAGATACAGCAGCCCCGCGCACTCGGCGGCTACCGGAGCGCCGCTCTCGGCCAGGCCGGCGACGGCCTTGCGCAGGGGTTCATTGGCCGACAGCTCGGAGACGTACACCTCCGGGAACCCACCCCCGATCACCAGCCCGCTCGTTCCTTCGGGCAGTTCCTCGTCCCGCAGGGGATCGAAGGGCACGACGTCGGCACCGGCGGCGGTGAGCAGCTCGGTGTGCTCGGCGTAGGAGAAGGTGAACGCCTCACCGCCGGCCACGGCGACCCGTGGCCGGGGTCTGTCGTGCGACCGCGTCGGCCGGTGGCCGGCTGAGGAGACCGCCTCGGCCGCGTCCCAGGCCGCGCAGGACAGGGCGCCCGCGCCCCGGGCCAGCCGCATCAACGCGTCCAGGTCGCACCCCTCGGAGACCTGCTGGGCCATGGCGGCGACGGCGGCGACCGCCTCCTCGCGCCGCTCGGCGACCGGCACCAGCCCCAGATGCCGGGACGGCGTGTCCACCTGCGGCGCCCGACGCAGCACCCCGAGCACCGGCACCCCGACCTGCTCCATGGCCTCCCGCAGCAGCCACTCGTGCCGGTCCGACGCGACCTTGTTGAGGATCACGCCCCCGACCCGCACCTCCGGATCCCAGGAGGTGAACCCGTGCACCAGCGCCGCCACCGACCGGGACTGCGACGACGCGTCGACGACCAGCACCACCGGTGCCCGCAGCAGCTTGGCGACATGAGCCGTGGACGCCAGCTCGCCCTCACCGGCCGCCCCGTCGAACAGCCCCATCACGCCCTCGACGACGGCGATGTCACACCCCCGCGCCCCGTGCAGGAACAACGGCCCGACCAGCTCCGGCCCGCACAGATAGGCGTCGAGGTTCCGTCCCAGGCGCCCGCTCGCGAGCGCGTGATACCCGGGGTCGATGTAGTCCGGCCCGACCTTGTGCGGGGACACGGCGAGTCCCCGCGCGGCGAACGCGGCCATCAGCCCCGTGGCGACGGTGGTCTTGCCGCTGCCGGAAGCAGGCGCGGCGACCACCAGCCGGGGGACGGAAGAGGACATCACCACTCGATGCCCCTCTGCCCCTTCTGACCGGTGTCCATGGGGTGCTTGACCTTGGACATGTCGGTCACGAGGTCCGCGAAGTCGACGAGCTTCTCGGGCGCGTTCCGCCCGGTGATCACGACATGCTGGGTCCCGGGCCGGTTCCGCAGCACCTCCACGACCTCGTCGGTGTCGATCCAGCCCCAGTGCAGCGGGTAGGCGAACTCGTCCAGCACATACAGCTTGTACGTCTCCGCCGCCAGGTCCCGCTTGACCTGCTCCCAGCCCTCCCGGGCCTTCTCCTCGTTGTCCATCTGCCCGTCGCGCTGCACCCACGACCAGCCCTCGCCCATCTTGTGCCAGTCGACGGACCCGCCCTCACCGGACGCCCCGAGCACGCGCAGCGCGTTCTCCTCGCCGACCTTCCACTTCGCCGACTTGACGAACTGGAACACCCCGATGGGCCACCCCTGGTTCCAGGCCCGCAGCGCGAGCCCGAAGGCGGCGGTGGACTTGCCCTTGCCGACGCCCGTGTGCACGAAGACGAGCGGCCGGTTCCGGCGCTGTCGGGTCGTCAGACCGTCGTCCGGAACGACACTCGGTTGTCCCTGCGGCATTAAGCGGCCCTCCTCGAAGTGCCCTGCACATCCTTGACCAGCCCGGCGATCGAGTCGGCCCGCAGCTCGTCCAGCGTCACCGCGGTCCCGCCCAGCTCGCCCGCGAGCTGCCCGGCGAGCCCCAGCCGCACCGGACCCGACTCGCAGTCCACGACGACGGACGCGACGCCCTCGGCCGCGAACAGCCGCGCCGCCCGCCCGGCCAGGGCGACCGGCTCCGGCCCCCCGGTGGCCCGTCCGTCCGTCACCACCACGACCAGCGGCCGCCGCGCGGGATCGCGCAGCCGCTCCACCCGCAGCACATCGTGCGCGCGCAGCAGCCCGGCCGACAGCGGCGTACGACCGCCGGTCGGCAGCGACTCCAGCCGGGCCGCCGCCGCGTCCACGGACGAGGTCGGCGGCAGCGCGACCTCCGCGCCCGACCCCCGGAAGGTCACCAGACCCACCTTGTCCCGCCGTTGGTACGCGTCCAGCAGCAGCGACAGCACGGCCCCCTTCACGGCGCTCATCCGCTGCCGCGCCGCCATCGACCCGGAGGCGTCCACGACGAACAGCACGAGGTTGCCCTCGCGGCCCTCGCGGGAGGCCTGCCGCAGGTCGTCGCGGCGCACCACGAGCCCAGGACCGGACCGCCCGCGCGCCCGCTGGTGCGGGGCCGCGGCCTGCACGGTCGCCGCCAGGTGCAGCTTGGTGAGGGAGCCCTTCGGACGCCGGGCGCCCGTGGTCCGCCCGTGCTCGGTCCGGGCCCGCGAACGCCGCCCGGCGGCACCCTCGCCGAGTCCGGGCACGCTCAGCACCTTGGTCCGGAACGGTTCGGAAGCGCGCGCGGCCGACTGTTCGCCGGCTCCCGAAGGCTGCGGCTGCGGCTGTCCGTCCTGTTCGGCCTCCGGCCGGGCCTCCTGGTCACCGCCCCGGGGCCCGTCGTCGGGGGCCGGCTGTCCACCGCCCCCGCCCGGCCCGTCCGGCCCCGAGTCCGGGTCCGGGTCGAGGTCCGGGTCAGGGTCCGGGTCATCGTCCCCGGAGAACTCCTCCAGGGTCTCGTCCAGCTTGTCCTCATCGAGGCCCGGCGCGTCGAAGGGGTTGCGGCGCCGGCGGTGCGGCAGCGCGAGCAGCGCGGCCTGCCGTACGTCCTCGGCGAGCACGTCCGTACGCCCGGCCCAGGCCGCAAGCGCCGTAGCGGTCCGGGCCATCACGATGTCGGCGCGCATGCCGTCCACCTCGAAGGCCGCACAGGTCGCCGCGATCTGCCGCAGCGCGTCGTCGCCCAGCCGCACCGACGGCAACAGCTTCTTCGCGGCCACGATCCGGGCCCGTACGTCGGCCTCCTCCTCGGCCCAGCGGGCGGCGAAGGCGGCCGGGTCGTCGTCGTACGCCAGCCGCCGTCGCACGACCTCGACCCGCTGCTCGGGCTCCCGCGAGGCCGCGACCTCGACGGTCAGCCCGAACCGGTCGAGCAACTGCGGCCGCAGCTCGCCCTCTTCGGGGTTCATGGTGCCGACGAGCAGGAAGCGGGCGGCGTGTCGCACGGAGACGCCCTCGCGTTCCACGTACGAGGCGCCCATCGCGGCCGCGTCCAGCAGCAGGTCGACCAGGTGGTCGTGGAGGAGGTTGACCTCGTCGACGTAGAGGATGCCGCGGTGCGCGTCGGCGAGCAGGCCGGGCTCGAAGGCCTTCACGCCCTCGGACAGCGCCCGTTCGATGTCCAGCGCGCCCACCAGCCGGTCCTCGGAGGCGCCGACGGGCAGCTCGACCATGCGGGCCGGCCGGGAGGCGAAGCCCCCGGGCTCGTGCGGTCCGTCCGGGCAGCCGGGGTCGGGCGAGCCGGGGTCGCAGGAGAAGCGGCACTCGGAGACGACGTCCACCTCCGGCATGAGCGCCGACAGCGCCCGCACGGCCGTCGACTTGGCCGTGCCCTTCTCGCCGCGCACCAGCACACCGCCGACCGCCGGTGACACGGCGTTCAGCAGCAGCGCGAGCCGCAGATCGTCCTGGCCGACCACGGCCGTGAACGGAAAGGGGGTGGTCACTTTTCGTCGTCCTCCAAGTCGCCTTCGAGTTGCGGATGGATGTCGGGTCGAGGATGGATCAGGCAGCCGTCCCAGCGTCTCAGGTGGCTCGCGGTCGCCGTGCCGGCGGTCCGCGCCACCGCCACGGTCCTCATGTGGGCGCTCCCGGCGGGACGAAGGGCAGCCCCGACGGCGCGCCGGACTCGATGAGCCGCCACAACGCGTCCGTGTCCGCGTGCTGTTCGATCAGGTCGCCGAGCCGGTCGAGCTGCTCCTCGCGCAGCGCCGCGAACGAGGTGTCCGGCGCCGGTACGAAGCGGCGGCCGGCGGCGGCCGCCACCTCGCGCAGGAAGGCACGCCGAAATCCGTCCGACTCCAGAGAGCCGTGCCAGTGCGTGCCCCAGGCCTGGCCGACCCGGCAGCCGTCCAGGAAGGGAGTGCCACCGGTGACGTCGGCGACCCCGTGGTGGATCTCGTAGCCCTCGACGTGCTCCCCGAGGGCCTCGCCCGCCGGCCGGGTGAGGGTCTTCTCCCGGGCGAACCGCACCCGCACGGGCAGGACCCCGAGCCCGTCGACCTCGCCCCTTCGGCTTTCGACGTCGTCCTCGATGTGCTCGCCGAGGATCTGGAAGCCGCCGCAGATGCCGAGGACCGGCCGCTGTTCGGCGGCCCTGCGCACGAGCGCGTCGGCCAGCCCGCGCTCCCTCAGCCACTCCAGGGCACGGACGGTCCCCCGGGTCCCCGGCACGATGACGAGGTCCGCGTCGGCCAGCTCCTCCGGCCGGTCCACGAACCGCACGACGACACCGGGTTCGGCGGCCAGCGCGTCGACATCCGTGAAGTTGGACATGAGAGGGACCGCGCAGACGGCGACGCGCAGCACGTCCTCGCCGACGGGCGGGGAGACGACGGACTCCCGGACCGTCCCCCGCAGGGAGACGCGCAGCCCGTCCTCCTCGTCGATCCCGAGCCCGTGCCGGAAGGGCAGAACGCCGTAGGTGTGCCGCCCGGTGAGGCCGTGCAGCATGTCGAGCCCCGGCTCCAGCAGGGAGACGTCCCCGCGGAACTTGTTCACGAGGAACCCGGCGACACACTCCTGGTCCTCGCGCGACAGCAGGGCGACGGTCCCGAAGAACGAGGCGAAGACCCCGCCCCGGTCGATGTCGCCGACGACGACCACGGGCAGACCGGCGTTGCGGGCGATCCCCATGTTGACGATGTCCGTCCGCCGCAGATTGATCTCGGCGGGAGAACCGGCCCCCTCACAGATCACCGCGTCATACGTGCCCCGCAGTCGCTCAAGGCAGTCCAGCACCGTCCCGAGCAGCTTCTGCTGCCGTCCGCCGTGATACCCGCGCGCACTGAGCTCGCCGACCGGCCTGCCCAGCAGCACGACCTGACTGCTCTGCTCGCCACCGGGCTTGAGCAGCACGGGATTCATCAGCGCGGTCGGCTCCACGCGGCACGCCTGCGCCTGCATGGCCTGCGCCCGCCCGATCTCGGCGCCCTCCCGTGTCACGAACGAATTCAGGGACATGTTCTGCGCCTTGAACGGCGCGACCTTGACGCCCTGCCGCACCAGCCACCGGCAGATTCCGGCGGTCACGACGCTCTTGCCCGCGTCGGAGGTGGTACCGGCGACGAGAAGCCCACCGCCCGTCATGACGTACGCCCCTTCACGATGTGGCGCGCGGCGACACAGACGCCGAGCGCGAGCCAGCCGACGCGCCTGGACAGCCGTACGGCCCGTTCGATGTCCCGGGTACCGACGCCGCGCCCCGCGCCGTTGAGGACGGGCCGGTGCTCCACGCGCCCGCCGTAGGCCAGGGTCCCGCCGAGCCGCACCCCGAGCGCCCCCGCGAACGAGGCCTCCACGGGCCCGGCGTTGGGACTCGGATGCTTGGTGGCATCGGCACGCCAGGCAGCCACGGCTCCCCGGGGATCGGCCCCGGCCACGGCCGCGAGCACGGCGGTCAGCCGAGCCCCCGGCCACCCCACGACATCGTCCAGCCGCGCGGAGGCCCACCCGTAGCGCCGGTACCGGGCCGACTGGTGCCCGACCATGGCGTCGAGGGTGTTGACGGCCCGGAACCCGAGAAGCCCCGGCACACCGCCGATCGCCCCCCACACGAGCGCTCCCACGACCGCGTCGGAGGTGTTCTCCGCGACGGACTCGACGACGGCCCGGGCGATCCCGTCGGCGTCCAGTGCCTGCGGATCCCGTCCGCACAGATGCGGCAGCCGCGCACGGGCCGCTTCGACGTCCCCGGCCTCCAGGGCGCGCCCGATGGCCAGCGCCTCCCGCGCGAGCGAAGTCCCCCCGACGACGGCCCAGGTGGCCGCACCGGTCACCACGACGGAAGCGGCATCGGACGTACGCACGGCACGCGCGGCGACGGCCCCCAGCGCGACAGCCCCGCCCGCACACACCACGGTGTGCAGCGCGCCCCATCCCCGGTGGTCCCGCCACAACACCCGTTCCACCGCGCCCGCGGCCCGCCCGAACGCGGCGACCGGATGCCCCCGGCGAGGATCGCCGAGCAGCAGATCACCGATCAGACCGGCGGCGGCACCGTACGCGTGGATGCGACCGGCACTCATGGGCTCAGCCGGCCGCGGGGGCGGGCAACGGCGGGGTACAGACCCTGAATCGGCAGCCGAACATGGCGATATGTCCTCACTCAGGGTGTCCACGCCCTGGTTCGACGAGACCGGCGGGGAGAGTTCCTGGCTCCCGGTGAGTGCTACCCCGGTGACAGTGGCGGGACCGCGCCGGACTTTCACCGGCTTCCTCTCCTGCCGCCGCATTGGCCCCGGCAGTCCACCACGGCCGCGAACAGCCGTCAACTTGCCGTTGACCTGCGAGGGGAGAGTGTGGACAAGCCCACACCGCCTGCCTGGCAGGGGGTGCTGACGGCCGCCCCGCACACGGCAACCGGGCGGCCCGGGGCCGAAGCCCCGTGCCGCCCGGTGACAGACGATCGCGGTCAGGCCACGATCAGATAGATCCCGTACCCGACAGCCGCCGCACACCCCGCGAAGCACGCGTACGCACCCGTCACCGCGAGCCCCGCGGACCCGCCCGCCGCCACCGCTCGTTCGCGGCGCGACAGGCCGGTGATGCCGAGGGTGAACAGGCCGACGAGGGTCACGGTGGCCACGAGGCTGACACCGAAGACGGAGCCGAGGGTCGCCCAGTCGATCTTCATCTCAGAGATTCTTCCTTGTCACCGGGTGGGCGGGATCAGACCGGGGTGGTCGTGGTGGAGGGTTCCCGTTCGGCCTGGGCCTGGGCCGGGATCGTGGCGGCCAGTTCCTCGGACGGGCCCGCCGGAGGCGGCGTCACCGCGGCGATCGCGGTGGTCACGACACCCGCCGGCTCCTCGTCGACCTCGTTGACGTTCGTGTGGTCGACGACCTCGCGGCGCGACAGCTTCCAGATCACCGCGCTGGAGACGACCAGGAAGACCGCCACGACCGCCGTGCCCCAGCTCCCGAAGCCGGTCACGTACTCGGCGAGCGCACCCACCAGGGCCGCCGCCGGCAGCGTCAGACCCCAGGCGACGAACATCCGCGTCGCCGTCGACCAGCGGACCACGCCGCCCTTGCGGCCGAGCCCCGCGCCCATCACCGCGCCGGACACGGAGTGGGTGGTGGAGAGGGAGAAGCCGAGGTGCGAGGAGGCCAGGATGACCGTCGCCGCGCTGGTCTGGGCGGCGAAGCCCTGCTGCGGCTGGAGGTCGGTCAGGCCCTTGCCCATGGTGCGGATGATGCGCCAGCCGCCGAGGTAGGTGCCGAGCGCGATGGCGATACCCGCCGAGAGGATGACCCACATGGGCGGGTCGGAGTCGGGGGCGACGGCGCCGCCGGCGACCAGGGCGAGGGTGATGACACCCATCGTCTTCTGGGCGTCGTTGGTGCCGTGGGCCAGCGAGACCAGGCCCGCGGAGGCGATCTGGCCGGCCCGGTAGCCCTTCTTGGAGCCCTCGCCGTCGGCCTTCTTGCCGAGCGAGTACGTCAGCCGGGTGGCGAGCAGCGCCGCGATGCCCGCGACCAGCGGGGCGGCGATCGCCGGGATCAGCACCTTGGTGACCAGGACGTCACCGTGCACCGCGCCGACGCCCGCCGAGGCGATCGTGGCGCCGATCAGGCCGCCCATCAGGGCGTGCGACGAACTGGACGGCAGACCGACGAGCCAGGTCAGCAGGTTCCAGAGGATCGCTCCGACCAGGGCGGCGAAGATGACCTCGGGACGGATTCCGGCCTCGTCGACGAGGCCTTTGGAGATCGTGTTCGCGACTTCGACGGACAGGAAGGCGCCGACCAGGTTGAGGACCGCGGACATGGCCACCGCGATCTTCGGTCTCATGGCGCCCGTGGAAATGGTCGTGGCCATCGCGTTCGCGGTGTCGTGGAAACCGTTCGTGAAATCGAACGCGAGTGCGGTTACCACCACAATCGCGAGGATCAGCGAGAAGCTTTCCATTTACCCAGGCAATCGTTCGGCGTCGTTGGCGGGACGAACGTAGGTAACCCGAGTGAACGGAAGATGAACTGGGAGGGGCGCAGGGGTGTCGGCAACAGAGGGTCGTCATTCCGCCCTGGTGGAGCTGTCCTTGCGCCCCGACGATCAAGTGCCCCTGGCGAACTGTTTCAGTCGATCGAGTGACCCGTCGAAGAGATTCTGATCACCCGGCAGGGTGCCGCTGCCGTTGTCGTACTGCCAGAAGGTCCAGGAGGACCAGCCGGCCGGCAGCGGCCCCGCGCTCGCCGCGTCGTAGCGGGCGACCCACAGGGGGTGGTTCGCGGCAAACGCGCGGCTGTTGCCCGTGCACGTGTTCCACCAGTGGGTGGTCGTGTAGATCGCCGGGCGGCGGCCGGTGAGCCGCTTGATCTCGTCACTGAACGACTCGACCCAGCCGACCATCGCTGCCTTGCTCAGGCCGTAGCACTTGTGCTTCTTGTCGTACGGGTTGTACTCGATGTCGAGCGCGGGCGGCAGTGTCCAGCCGTCCGCGCTCCAACTGCCGCCGTTGCGTACGAAGTGGGCCGCCTGCGCCCGGCCCGACGACCTGTTCGGCAGCGCGAAGTGGTAGGCGCCGCGGATCAGGCCCGCCGCGCGTGAGCCGTTGTACTGCCGACTGAAGTAGGGGTTGCGGTAGGTGGTGGACTCGGTCGCCTTGACGTAGACGAATCTGGCGCCCTTCGCCCTGGCGCTCCGCCAGTCGACGTTCTTCTGGTGGGACGAGACGTCGTGCCCCTTCGGGCGGCTCGCCGCCTCGGCCGGGGACTCCGCGAGCGAGGTCCCTCCCAGCGCGAGTGCCGCGGCGGAGGCCGCCAGTAAGCGGCTGCGGCGGCGGGTGGGTATGTGGTCACGGGCCATGCGATTCCCCCCGGAATGGCGACGTGCACGGCAAATCACCCAGAGGGTACGGGAGGGCCGTTGAATACCCGATGATCTCCAGCCAAGAGAGGTCCATTACTGGTTTGCGTCGGTATGCGCCCTTACGGATGCTTGGTTTCCGGCCTAAAGTGCCCCCGCCCGGCGGCGCGTTGAAGGGCTGCCTGGCAGGATCGCCGCATGGCTGAGCAGCGAGGCGACGAGCGGGACACGGGGGACGTCCGAGGCGGCGGACAGGGTGTGGGGGAGTCACGGCGGAGCGGTGTGCGACCCGAGGAGGAGCGCGCCTGGGAGGACCTCGTCGCGACGGCCCGCCGGACGGTCAGCGACGGGCTCGTGGTCGGAACGTCCGGCAACGTCTCGGTGCGCGTCGGGGACACCGTGCTGGTCACGCCGTCGGGCGTGCCCTACGACCGGCTGGCGCCGGGCGACGTGACCGGGGTCGACCTCGACGGCCGGCAGGTCCTCGGCACGCTCGTGCCGACCAGCGAGCTGCCCATGCACCTCGCCGTCTACCGCACGACCGGCGCCCGCGCCGTCGTCCACACCCACGCCGTGCACGCGACGGCCGTCTCGACACTCGTGAGCGAGCTCCCACTGATCCACTACATGGCCGCGGCACTCGGCGGACCCGTCCGGGTTGCCCCGTATGCCACGTACGGCAGCGACGAGTTGGCCGAGAACATGCTCCGCGCCCTCGCCGACCGCTCCGGCTGCCTCCTCCGGAACCACGGCACGATCACCCACGGCGCGACCCTGGACCAGGCCTACGACCGCACCGCCCAGCTGGAATGGATGTGCCGGCTGTGGCTGACCGCCGCGTCCGTGCCGGGTCTGTCCCCGAGCCTGCTGTCCACGGAACAACTGGCAGAGGTGCGGGACCGGCTACGGGGTTACGGCCAGCGCGGCTGAGCCCCTCCGGGACCGCCCGGCACCGGCACCGGCACCGCGAGCATCACCTGTCCGACGGCTCCTTCGGCGGCCCCCTGCCCGCCCCAAGGGTGCCCGCTGCCCGCACGGTCGCCGCGCCCCGCGGGTCACCGGTGTTGCGCCCTGCTCGCGTGGCCACGAGCTCTGCCGGCCGTGGCATCTCGCTCTGCGGGTGCGGTCACCGCTCCGTCCGGTCTCCGGTGTTCCGCGCCGCCCTGCTCGTGCGGCCACGCGTTCCGCTGACCGCCGGCGCCCCGCCCTGCGGGTGCGGCCTCGCCCCGCCGACCGCCCGGGCCCGCCCACCGCGTACAACCGTCCCGCCGACCACCCGCGCCCGTCACCCCACCGCCCCCGCCCACTGGTCCGTCGCCCGGTCCGCCGGGACACTGGAGCCGTGCGCACTGTCAGAGCGGCGGCCGCCGCCGCCACCGCCGTGATCGGAGCCGGCGCAGCGGCCGTGGCCGCCGGCCGGTTCGCCAGCGACGCCGCGCTCAAGGCCCCTCCCGGCAGACCGCTGCCCACCGAACCCCGGCTCACCGTGCACGGCACCGCCGCCGGGCAGATCAGCCTCACCCGGCACCTGGCCGCCCTGAGGCCCGGCCGCTACGGCCTCTCCGGTGACGGCGTCCACGCGGTGGTCGGGCCGGTCCTGAGCGCCGCCCCGCACACCGCCGACACCGTCGTACGCCGACTGGAGAGCGTCACGCACGGCACCCTGAAGGCCGGGGACAAGGCCTGGCTCACCCCGAACGTGTACGTCGGCAACCCGAGTGACGCCCTCGGCCTGGAACACTCCGACGTCGACATCCCCGGCGAACTCGGCCTCCTGCCCGCGTGGTTCGTGCCCGGTGCCCGTGACACCTGGGTGATCGCCGTGCACGGCCTGGGCGCCACCCGGGAACTGGCCATGAACGTCATGGAGTTCCTGCACCGCAACCGCTTTCCGGTGCTCGCCCTCGCCTACCGCGGTGACCTGGGCGCACCCCGCCGCCCCGACGGACTGAACCACCTCGGCGAGACCGAGTGGCGCGACCTCGACGCGGCGATCCGCCACGCCGTGCGCCACGGCGCCCGGCAGGTCGTCCTGCACGGCTGGTCCACCGGCGCCACCATGGCCCTGCGCGCCGCCACGCACTCGGGACTGCGCGACCGAGTCTCGGGGCTCGTCCTGGACTCCCCGGTGCTCAGCTGGCAGACCACGCTGCGCGCCCTCGCCGCGGCCCGCCGCACCCCGGGCCCGCTGCTGCCCCTCGCGGTCCGCGCCGCCCAGGGCCGCACCGGCCTGTACGAGGACGGCCTCGCGGGCCCGGCCCAGTTCGACGGTCTCCACATCCCTGCGCTCGTCTTCCACGGACCGGACGACACGGTGGCTCCCTGGCGGTTCTCCCGTCACCTCGCCGACACGCGCCCCGACATGGTCGCCCTGTACACCGTCGGCAACGCGCCCCATTCAGCGATGTGGAACGCGGACCCGCAGGCCTACGAGGAGGCGCTGCGACGCTTCCTGACGCCTCTCATGTGATCCCGTACCTCACCCCGCGCCCCGTCGCGTGCCTGTCCCGCCCCGCTCCCCACCGACCGGTCGCGATGATTCCGTTTAGCGTCGTACCAGTGGCTTGTTCCCGGCCTTCGACCGCTCCCGGGAACCCGTGCGTTGGCCATCCCCGTCGCCCGCCGTGACATTCCGTTTGGGTTTTCGGACCGTCAACCGGAAGACTGCACCCGTGACGTCCCGTATCCCGCGCGACTCCAGGCTTCGACTCGTCCGCCCGCGACCCCTGGCCGCCGCCCCCAGAGCGATGAACCAGCGGCGCTCGCGCCGACCCGCACCGCGCCCTCCGGAGGGCACCCCGGCACCGGCGGAGCTGGCCAGAATGGCGCGCTCAGGTCTGGCCGCCGCGGCCCGCGTCGCCCGCTGGGCCGACGCCGCGCTCGGCCCCGGCGGGGACAGCGCCACCGCCGACGGCAAGGCCACCCTCTCCGACGCGACCGCCGAACGGGCCGCCCGCGACCTGGGTCTGACCTCGGCTCAGGTCAGGGGGGACTGGGACACCGCCCGACTCGCCGGCCTCGTCGAGGTGCACGGCGACAGCGCCCGCCCCGGCTGGCGGCTGCGCGCCTGGGACCGCGACGACAGCGCCGTCCTGCGCGGCTGGGTCGCCCTCTTCGACGCCTGGTCGCTCGCTCATCCGGAGCCCGGGGACCGCGAGGCCGCCGCCGTGGCCGAGGTCGTCTCGGCCATGCCGCAGGCGCTCTCCTTCCTCCAGCTGTCCGCCGGCCCCGTCCCCGTGGAGCAGCTCCTCGACCTCCTGGAGCAGCGCGTCACCGAGCTGCGCACCGCACGCTGCGAGATCCCCTACGGCCCCCAGCCCGAGCCGGTGGCCGAGCAGGAGCCCACCGACGCCCCGCTCGCCCCCCTCCTCGACTGGGCCCTGCGCGCCCTCGCCTCCGTCGGCGCCCTCACCTACGGCGACGGCCAGGCCACGCTCACCCCGCTCGGCAGCTGGGCAGTCTGGGTCAAGCTGGAGCAGATCTGCGTCGCCGCGCAGAGCCCCGCCGGGAACATCGAGCAGGCGGCCGAGGACATGCTCCGCGGCTGCGCCCAGCTGCGCCCGAACGCGGCCCGTGCCGAGTACCGCGCCTGGCTCGCCGCCCGCCCCGTCGGCAGCGCCGTCACCGAACTCCTCGGAGCCGCCCGCGGCGAGGACGCCCTGCTGCGCGGCCTCGCCTTCGAGGCGCTGCGCGTCGTCGGCGCCCCCGCCGAGCCCGACGTCCGCGGTGTGGTCGCCGAGCCGACGCTCAGGCCGTACGCCCTGCTGTGGCTGGCCGAGCACGACGGCGCGGATCCGGAGGACGCCCACGAGGTCCTCACCCGCCAGGAGGCGACCTGGCTGTGGGTGGACACCGCGGCCGCCGTCGCCGACCACGGTGAGGCCCCGCTGCTCGTCCGCCATCTGGAGTCCGCGGTGCAGCCGACCGTCCCGATGCTCCTCGACGAGGTACGTGCCGTGGGACACCCGCGCACCGTGCAGGTCCTGGTCGCCCTCGCCGCCGCCCACCCCGACCCGGCCCTGGCCAAGGCCGTACGCCGGGCCGCGTTCCAGGTGCACACCGGCGGCGGCTAGCCAGGGGCCCGGGGGGCGCTCAGCCCGCCGTCTCGGGCGCGTACGTCCCGAAGCTCCACACATTGCCCTCGAGGTCCCGGGCCAGGTAGTCCCGCGAGCCGTAGTCCTGGTCCGTCGGGGGCATCAGGATCTCCACGCCGTGGTCCACGGCGCGGCGGTGGTGCGCGTCCACGTCGTCCACCACCACGTACACCCCCGTGGTGCCCGCGCCCTTCATGGCCGCGTCGAACACGCCGCCGCGGCCCTTGGTACCGACCATCACCGCGCCGTTGCCCTGCGTCAGCTCGGCGTGCACCACCGAGCCGTCCTCGCCCTCGTACACCGAGAGCTCCGTGAAGCCGAAGGCCTCGGTGAGCTGCCGGATCGCGGCCTTCGCGTCCACGTAGAGCAGCGTCGGGTAGATGCTCGGACGTCCGCCGGACGAGCCTGCCATGGCGATCACTTCCTCGTTGTCCCGCTGCCTGACTCAGTCAAAAGGTGGTTGCACGTCCCCGTTAGACTGTCCCCTATGGCCATTCTCCTCGCGCATTAGACGGCGGGAACGTCCTCAGCCGCCCATCCCGCCCCCGTATCCGCCCTGGAGTCTGTCCGTGATCTCCGCCTCCGGTATCGAGCTGCGCGCCGGTGCCCGCGTCCTCATCGAAAACGCCACCTTCCGTGTCGCCAAGGGCGACCGCATCGGCCTGGTCGGCCGCAACGGCGCAGGGAAGACCACTCTCACCAAGTGCCTCGCCGGCGACGGCATCCCGGCCGGCGGCACCATCACCCGCTCCGGCGAGGTCGGCTACCTCCCGCAGGACCCCCGCACCGGCGACCTCGACGTCCTCGCCCGCGACCGCGTCCTCTCCGCGCGCGGCCTGGACGTACTGATCCGCAAGATGCGCGAGAACGAGCAGCGCATCGCCAACGGCAAGGGCGGCACTCGCGACAAGGCGCTCAAGCAGTACGAGCGCCAGGAGACGGAGTTCCTCACCAAGGGCGGGTACGCCGCCGAGGCCGAGGCCGCCACCATCGCCGCCGCGCTCAATCTGCCCGACCGCGTGCTCGGCCAGCCCCTGCACACGCTCTCCGGCGGTCAGCGCCGCCGTATCGAGCTGGCCCGCATCCTGTTCTCCGACGCGGACACGCTGCTGCTCGACGAGCCGACCAACCACCTCGACGCCGACTCGATCATCTGGCTGCGGGACTACCTGAAGACCTACCGCGGCGGCTTCATCGTGATCTCGCACGACGTCGAGCTGGTCGAGACGGTCGTGAACAAGGTGTTCTACCTGGACGCGAACCGCTCCCAGATCGACGTCTACAACATGGGCTGGAAGCTCTACCAGCAGCAGCGCGAGGCCGACGAGAAGCGCCGCAAGCGGGAGCGGCAGAACGCCGAGAAGAAGGCCTCCGCGCTGCATTCGCAGGCCGACAAGATGCGGGCCAAGGCCACCAAGACCGTCGCCGCCCAGAACATGGCCCGCCGGGCGGACAAGCTGCTGGCCGGCCTGGAGGCCGAGCGGAAGTCCGACAAGGTCGCCAAGCTGCGCTTCCCCGAGCCCTCCCCGTGCGGCAAGACCCCGCTCATGGCCGAGGGCCTGTCGAAGTCCTACGGATCGCTGGAGATCTTCACCGACGTCGACCTCGCCATCGACAAGGGCTCGCGCGTCGTCATCCTCGGCCTCAACGGCGCGGGCAAGACGACCCTGCTCCGGCTGCTCGGCGGGGCCGAGAAGCCCGACACCGGCGAGGTCATCGAGGGCCACGGCCTCAAGCTCGGCTACTACGCGCAGGAGCACGAGACCCTCGACCCGGAGCGGACGGTCCTGGAGAACATGCGCTCGGCCGCCCCCGACCTGGATTTGGTGGAGGTCCGCAAGACGCTCGGCTCGTTCCTGTTCTCCGGCGACGACGTCGACAAGCCGGCCGGGGTCCTCTCCGGCGGCGAGAAGACCCGTCTGGCGCTCGCCACCCTGGTCGTGTCCTCGGCGAACGTGCTGCTCCTCGACGAGCCGACCAACAACCTCGACCCGGCCAGCCGCGAGGAGATCCTCGGCGCGCTGCGCACGTACAAGGGCGCTGTCGTCCTCGTCACACACGACGAGGGCGCGGTCGAGGCGCTCCAGCCGGAGCGGATCATCCTGCTGCCCGACGGTGTCGAGGACCTGTGGGGCGCCGACTACGCGGACCTCGTCGCCCTGGCCTGATGGTCAGTGCCGCTTGATCGAATACGTGATCAACGGCGTATGGATCATTCGGCCTAGCGGTGATCCATCATCTGTGTGAGATCTCCTCGTACCGAGGTGTGTCCTACATCGATTTCGCGGCCGAGCCCCCGATTCTTCCGGGCTCGGCCGCGACGCCTTTCTGACCTGGCATTTTCCGGAACATTCCGTTCGGGTGTACGGGTGTCGATCTTCGGAATTATGTATTCCGGATGTGGGGATGTGCTCCCGTCGTCACAACCTTGTCTCACGGACCTTGCCGAATGGGTGGCCATGAAGGCCCGGAGGGGTGATCATGAGGAGACCAGAGCGCACTTCCCATGAGGAGGCACGGGTGGCCGAGACTCTGAAGAAGGGCAGCCGGGTGACCGGCGCCGCGCGCGACAAGCTCGCGGCAGACCTGAAGAAGAAGTACGACGCCGGTGCGAGCATCCGGGCGTTGGCCGAGGAGACCGGCCGCTCGTATGGCTTTGTGCACCGCATGCTCAGTGAGTCGGGCGTCACGCTGCGAGGGCGTGGCGGGGCGACCCGGGGCAAAAAGGCTACGGCCTGACCCCGGGTGGCCCCTCGGCTTCGATGGTGGCCACCCGGTCGGTCGGCTGATCGACCGGGTGGTTACTGTGCAGTCACTTAGCTGACCGCACACATCGGAGGCGTCCATGGCTTCGCCCGACAAGGACCTCGTTCCCGTACTCGACAAGGA
This sequence comes from Streptomyces sp. CA-179760, assembly GCF_050937045.1. Taxonomy (NCBI): domain Bacteria; kingdom Bacillati; phylum Actinomycetota; class Actinomycetes; order Kitasatosporales; family Streptomycetaceae; genus Streptomyces; species Streptomyces sp. CA-179760. The sequence goes on along the minus strand of NZ_JBNJLZ010000001.1, from coordinate 2,239,477 downwards.
CGGCGTACGGCTCACCGTCGACGACGCGGTCGCCACGGTGACGCTGACCAATCCGGACAAGCGCAACGCGCAGAGCCCCGCTCTGTGGCGGGCGCTGACCGAGGCCGGTCGGCAGCTGCCGGGCTCCGTCCGTGTCGTGGTGCTGCGGGCCGAGGGCAAGTCCTTCTCGGCCGGTCTCGACCGGCAGGCGTTCACGCCCGAGGGCTTCGACGGGGAACCGTCGTTCATCGACCTCGCGCGTGGTGACGACGCCGAGCTGGACGCGACCATCGCCGAGTACCAGGAGGCGTTCACCTGGTGGCGGCGCAGCGACCTCGTCTCCGTCGCCGCCGTCCAGGGGCATGCCATCGGGGCGGGCTTTCAGCTCGCCCTCGCCTGCGATCTGCGCGTCGTTGCCGACGACGTGCAGTTCGCCATGCGCGAGACCAGCCTCGGACTCGTGCCCGATCTGACGGGCACGCATCCGCTGGTGGGACTCGTGGGATACGCCCGCGCGCTGGAGATCTGCGTGACCGGGCGCTTCGTCACGGCCGAGGAGGCCGTGAACACCGGTCTTGCCAATGTGTCCGTGCCCGCCGGCCAGCTCGACGACACGGTCCGCGACCTCGCCTCGGCCGTCCTCGCCGCGCCCCGCGACGCCGTCGTCGAGACCAAGGCACTGCTGCGCGGTGCCCAGGACCGCACGTACGAGGCCCAGCGCGGCGCGGAACGCCAGGCCCAGGCCCGCCGGCTGCGGGACCTCGCGGGCATCGGGGACTGAGGCAGACCCTCCCGGCGTAGCGGACCCTCCCGGCGTAGCAAACCCTCCCGCCGTACCGGAACGCCCTGGCGTATCAGGGATCCCTCAGCCGATCCTGCTCACCAGGACCGCCACCGTCGGGTGGTCCGGCAGTGTCCTGCGCACCGCCGTGCGGACCGCGCGGGCCACCTCACGGGCCTGGTGGTCCGCTCCCACCGACAGTTCCAGCCGGACATGACGGTGCGGCAGCGCCGCCTCGCCCGGGAGTTCCTCGATGTGTACGGGGTGGCCCAGCGCTGCGGTGAGGTGGAGCACACCCGGGACTTCGAGGGCGGCGGTCGCGACGCGGCCCTCGTCGCCCGCCTCGGGCCGCGTGGCCCGAGGCGGTTCGGGGAGCCGTACGGCGGGCCCGGGTTCCGGCTCCTCGTCCAGCAGCCCCGTCACACGCAGGTCCACATCCGACACCGCCAGACCAAGCCCCTGCGTCGCGGCGGTCGCCAGCGTCGACCGCAGCAGGGACGCCGTCGCCGGCAGCGGCCGCGAGGCCGTGGTCGCGAACTCCGCCGTCACCCGCAGCGGTCCGGGCGGCTGCGCACTCGGCGGGGCCGGTACGGCCGGTTCCCGGGTGTCCGCCGGGTCGGCGAGCGCGACATGGAGCGCGTCGAGGCGTACGCCCGGAGCGTCCTGAGCCGCGCGCCGCAGCACCGCCTCGGCCGCCTGCCCGGCGATCCACGCGCCGTCGCGCACGTCACCCAGCGGCAGGAGCCTGCCGAGGCCCAGCTGATGTCTCACTGCCTGCGTCCACCGGTCGGCCGTCATTCCTCCAGCCTGCCGCATCAAAGGCGCGCAACCACGTAACCGTGCTTACGGTGGTCGAAGACGACAACCGAAAAGGACGTACGCCGATGACTGACATGACCGAGAACCGGGGCGGGGAGAGCGAGACGCCGGCGGCACGCAGAAGTCCGCTGGCCAAGCGCACTGGCGGAGACCCGGGCTCGCGCGGGCGGACGACCATCGCGGACGGCGTCGTGGAGAAGATCGCCGGGCTCGCCGCACGCGACGTGGACGGCGTGCACGCCATGGGCAGCGGAGTCGCCCGCACCTTCGGAGCCGTGCGCGACCGTGTGCCCGGCGGCGCCAAGTCCGTGACACGCGGGGTGAAGGCCGAGGTCGGTGAGGTGCAGGCGGCCCTCGACCTGGAGATCGTCGTCGTGTACGGCGTGTCGATCGCGGATGTGGCCCGGGACGTACGGGAGAACGTCATCACCGCCGTCGAGCGGATGACCGGCCTCGAGGTCGTCGAGGTCAACATCGCGGTGAGCGATGTGAAGCTGCCGGACGAGGAGGAAGAGGAACCTGAGCGGCGGATCCAGTGAGACGCGGGTCACCGGACGGCACAGCGGCTGAGGAGCTGAGGAGCGCATGAGCATGGCCGTGGTCGGCATGATCGCCGGCATGGCGTTGGCATTCGCCGGATACTTCGGCGGGTTCGGCGCCTTCCTGCTGGTGGCGGCGCTGGGCGCCGTCGGCTTCGTCGTCGGCCGGTTCCTGGACGGGGACATGGACTTCGGCGACTTCTTCCGTCCACGTCACGAACGGCGGCGGTGACGCCTGTGAGCGCGGGGGCCGGTGAGCTCGACAGACCCGTGGCCGCCGTCCCGCCGGGTGAGCGCGGCGGGACCAGGATCGCCGACCGGGTGGTCGCGAAGATCGCCTCGCAGGCGGCCCGTGAGGCCGTCGGGACACTGCCGCCCGACGCCGGCCGGCCGTCCGCCGGCGTGGTCGTCCACCACGAGGTCGCCCATGTCCGGGTGCACGTCGAACTCGAGTACCCCTGCGACGTCGGCGAACGCTGCCGCCGGGTGCGTCACCAAGTCGCCGAGCGGGTGAGCACCCTGGCGGGCATGGAGGTTCCGGAGGTCGTCGTCCAGGTGGAGCGGCTGCATCCGGTCGCCGGGCACGGCGCGGCACAGGGGAGGACACGATGAGCGAGCCCCGGGGCACCGGTCCGGCCGAGCCGCCCGAGTCCGAGGGCACCACACAGCGGCTGCCGGTCGTCGACACGTCGAAGACCGGCGACGGACCCGACAGCTCCGCGCCGGCGGACGCCGGCGGACAGCCGCCCGCACTCGACGGGGAGACCGGAAGCGAGGGCCGCTTCTGGTCGGCGCGCCGCGTCCCCGCGGGCATCGTCGCGCTGCTGCTCCTGGGCCTCTTCGGACTGTTCCTCTACGACATCGTCTCGGTACGGGCCGGCCGGCCCGGCATGTACTGGCGGGGCGAACTCGCCCGGCAGCTCGCCGAACGGCCCCTGGACGACGTCTGGGTGCTCGTCGGGGCCGGGGTCGCCGCCGCTCTCGGGCTCTGGCTGCTCGTCCTGGCCGCCACGCCCGGTCTGCGGGCCGTGCTCCCGATGCGGCGCGCGCACGCCGACGTACACGCCGGACTGCACCGCGACGCCGCCGCGTCCGCGTTGCGGGACCGGGCCATGGAGGTGTCCGGCGTGCAGTCCGTGGACGTCCGGGTGCGCCGGACCAAGGCCAAGGTCCGCACCGCGTCGCATTTCCGTGAACTGGACGACGTACGAACCGAACTGGACGCCGTGCTCACCGACGCGGTCCGCGGACTGGGGCTGTCCCGGCCGCCCGCGGTGTCGGTGCGCGTCCGGCGGCCCGGCCGGAAGGGGTGACCGGAGGTGCTCCGGATCGTCAACCGTGTGTTCCTGGGGCTCGTGGGCCTCGTCCTGCTGGTGCTGGGTGGCTCGGTGCTGGCCGTCGGCCTCGGCGCCCCGGTGCCCTCGTGGTGGATCCACGACAGCCGGCACGACGTCCTGCTGAGCCACGCCGAACGCACGCGCTGGCGGGAGGACGGCTGGTGGTGGCCGACCGTCATCGCCGTACTCGCCGTCGCTCTGCTGCTCGCCCTGTGGTGGCTCGTCGCGGTACTGCGCCGACGCCGCCTCGCCGAGATCCTCGTCGACACCGGCGACGGCGAGGGTGCCCTGCTGCGCGGCCGAGCCCTGGAGAGCGCCCTCGCCCAGGACGCGGAACAGGCCGACGGAGTGGACCGCGCCGACGCCCGCCTGACAGGCCGCCGTACCGCCCCCGAGGCCCGTGTACGGCTCGCGCTGGAACCGCACGTGGACCCGGGAACGGCCCTGCACGACCTGACGACCGGCGCCCTGGCCCACGCCAGAACCTCGGCAGGCCTCGCCTCACTCCCGGCGGAGGTGAGGCTGCGGGGCCTCAAACACCGTGCGGAACGGGTGAGTTGAGTACGACCGGCCTGTCAGGGAGGGGCGCGCGGAGCTGTATGAATGTGCGGCTCCGCCGCGTGGGCGCGACAAACCCCACAGACCCGCAGCCGGCCCAACCTCAGAACCCGTGGCGTGCTCCCCCGTCGACCGGCACCATGACCCCGGTCAGATACGAAGCGGCCGGCGACAACAAGAAGGCGGCCACCCGCCCGAACTCTTCGGGCGCCCCGTACCGCCGCAACGGAATACGCGATTCCGAAGCCGCCCTGGTCGCCTCGGGATCCGCCGACAAGCCGTCCAGCTGGCGCACCCGGTCCGTGTCGATACGGCCGGGCAGCACCCCGACCACCCGGATCCCCCGCGGCCCCAGCTCCTCCGACAACGACTTGGCGAACCCCGCGAGCCCGGGCCGCAGCCCGTTCGAGATCGTCAGTCCCGGAATCGGCTCGTACACCGAGCCGGACAGCACGAACCCGATGACACCCCCGGCCTCCAGCTCGGAGGCGGCGGCGCGGGCCAGCCGTACGGCACCGAGGAACACCGACTCGAACGCAGCCTGCCACTGCTCGTCCGTGTTGTCGGCGACGAACCCGGCGGGCGGGCCGCCCACGCTGATGAGGACACCGTTGAAGCGTCCGAAGTTCTCCCGCGCGGCCCCGATCAGCCGGGCCGCCGCATCCGGGTCGGCGTTGTCGACGGCCACCCCGACCGCGTTCGGGCCCAGCGCGTCCGCCGTCTCGGCGACGCTCTTCTCGTCCCTGCCCGAGACGACCACCTTCGCCCCGTCCGCGACCAGCTCGCGCGCGGAAGCGTTGCCGAGGCCTCGCGTGGCCCCGGTGACGACGTACACCCGGTCCTTCAGTCCAAGATCCATGGTCCCTATCCTGCCCCTTCCTCGCCGAACAGGGCGAGGGCGGTGTTCACGAGTCCGATGTGGCTGAACGCCTGCGGGAAGTTGCCGAGCTGCCGGCCGGTCACCGGGTCGAACTCCTCGGACAGCAGGCCGACGTCGTTGGCGAGCCCCACCAGCCGCTCGAACAGCGCGCGGGCCTCCTTCGTACGGCCCGTCATGTACAGGGCGTCCGCGAGCCAGAACGAGCACACCACGAAGGTGCCCTCGGAACCGGGCAGTCCGTCGACGTCCGCGTCGTCGGTCGTGTAGCGGAGCAGCAGCCCGCGGTGGTCCAGCTCCTCGCGGACCGCGTCGATGGTGCCGATCACCCGCGGATCGTCGGGCGGCAGGAAACCGACGCGCGGGATGAGCAGCAGCGCGGCGTCCAGTTCGCGCGAACCGTAGGACTGCGTGAAGGTGTTGCGTTCGGGGTCGTATCCCCGCTCGCACACCTCGCGGTGCACCTCGTCGCGCAGCGCGCGCCAGCCCTCCAGGTCGCCGTCCAGCTCCGGATGGCGCTCCATGGTGCGCACGGCACGGTCGGCGGCCACCCACACCATCACCTTCGAGTGCACGAACTGGCGCCGGCCGCCGCGCACCTCCCACAGTCCCTCGTCGGGCCGGCGCCAGTGGGTCCGCAGGAAGTCCATCAGGGCCGTCTGCAGCGCCCACACGTCCGGCTGGGCGGAAAGGCCCGACTCGCGGGCCAGCGACAGGGAGTCCATGACCTCGCCGTAGACGTCCAGCTGAAGTTGGTTCACGGCGTCGTTCCCGATACGGACGGGCCTGGACCCGGCGAAGCCGGACAGCCACGGCAGCTCGGACTCCGGCAGCCGCCGCTCGCCCGCCAGGCCGTACATGATCTGCAGATCGGCCGGGTCGCCCGCGACTGCGCGCAGCAGCCAGTTCCGCCAGGCCTCGGCCTCGTCCTGGTAGCCCGCCGCCAGCAGCGCGCCCAGGGTGAGGGTGGAGTCGCGCAACCAGCAGTAGCGGTAGTCCCAGTTGCGCACCCCGCCCGGCTCCTCGGGCAGTGAGGTGGTGAGGGCGGCGACGATGCCGCCGGTCGGGGCGTAGGTGAGCGCCTTGAGGGTGATCAGGGAGCGGACGACGGCGTCCCGGTACGGCCCGTCGTAGCGGCAGCGCGACACCCAGGCCCGCCAGTCCTCGACGCTGTGGCGCAGCGCGTCGAACGGGTCGACGAGCGGCGGGCGCGACTCGTGGGAGGGGTGCCAGGTCATGACGAACGCGACCTTCTCGCCCTTCTTGACGGTGAACTCCGCGTGCGTTCCGAAGTCCTCGCCCCAGCTGCGCACCTCGGGCTCGCTGCGCAGCCAGGTGGAGTCCGGGCCGGCGACGGCGACGCGGTGGCCGTCGGACCGGCGCATCCACGGAATGATCGAGCCGTAGTCGAAGCGCAGCTTGAGGACGCTGTGGAGCGTCACCTCGCCCTCCAGGCCCTCGACGATCCTTACGAGGTCGGGGGCCTGGTCGCGCTGAGGCATCAGGTCGGTGACCCGGACCGCCCCCTGCCCGGTCTCCCACTCGGTGTCCAGGACGAGCGTGTCGGGGCGGTAGGCGCGCCGGGTGCACCGGTCCGCCCCCACGGGGGCGATGCGCCAGAAGCCGTTGTCCTCGTCGCCGAGCAGCTTGGCGAAGCAGGCGGCCGAGTCGAAGCGGGGCAGGCACAGCCAGTCGACGGAGCCGTCCGTGCCCACCAGGGCGGCGGTCTGTTCGTCACCGATGAGCGCGTAGTCCTCGATACCGGTATGCACGGAGTGCGGGTTCCCGGCAAGTCGGGCCTGCAATCAGGGGTGGAGCCGGGGGAGTGACGGGCCCTCGGCGGCGGAGGTGCCGGAGAAGATGACACCGGGATCCGATGGCGCCTGGTTGAGCACCCACAGGCCGATCACCACGGCCAGGGCGAAGACGACCGCGATCAGCACGGCGAGCACGAGCCGCCGCCGGCGTTCGCGCCGCAGCCACTCGCCGCGTGCCGTGCGGTAGGCGTCGGGGTCGGGGAGTACCCCGCCGGCCAGTGCGTCGAGGGCCTCGCGCAGCTCGCGTTCGGTGCGGCCGTCGCCGTCGCCGTCGCCGTGGCCGGTCCGGTCCGGGCTGGTGCCACGCGACGGAGTCGCATCTCGATTCGTCATCGCCGGGCCTCCATCGCCTGGGTCAGGGCGGCGATGCCGCGCGCCGTGTGTGTCTTGACCGAACCGCCGGAGATGCCCATCGCGGCGGCTATCTCACTCTCCTTCAGACCGAGCCAGTGCCGCAGCACCAGTGCCTCGCGCTGTCTGGGCGGCAACCGCTGGAGCGCGTCGATGAGCACGCGCTGGTCGTCGCGCAGCAGCGCGGCGTGCTCGGCGGAGGCGGCCATCTCGTCCGGCGGGCTCGGCGGGTTCTCCTCGTGCCGGCGGGCGACCTGGAGGTGGCGTATCCGCATCCGCGTCAGATTGCAGACGGTGGACCGCAGATACGCCTCCGCGGCGGCCGCTTCCCGCAGGCGCCGCCACTTGCGGTAGATCTGGTAGTACGCCTCGGCCACCACGTTCTCCGGGTCGTCCGCGCCCAGCAGGACGGCGAGCCGCAGCATCGAGGAGTAGTGCGCCTCGAAGAGGCGGGCCACGCCGGCCTCCCGCTCCAGGTCGGCCGGATCGGCGGCCGCCGGGGGCAGGGGCACGGCGGCGGGCGCCGGCACGGCCGGCGCCGCGGTGGGGGAGTTCTCTCTGCGTCTCACGAGTTGTTCGCTCCGGTCTCCGGGCGTCGCCGGACGGTCAGGCGGGACGGCAGGTCGGTCGAGTCGGCGCCGCGCGGGACGCCCAGGCGGTCCAGCACCGGAGTGCCGGCCACCGCGACGGCCAGATTGAGCAGCAGGGCCGCGAGCCCGGCGTAGACCTCCAGGGGCCCGGCGCCGGTGCCGAGCGGCACGATCGAGGAGAACCCCTCGCGCACCACCAGGTACGTCCCCGAGGCCATTCCCACGGCCCACCCGGCGAGCAGCGCCCGCGGATGCAGCCGCCCGGTGAACAGTCCGACGGCGACGGCCGGGAAGATCTGCAGGATCCACACGCCGCCGAGCAGCTGGAGGTTGATGGCGTCCTGGTCGCGCAGCCCGAACACGAACGCCACGGCTCCCGCCTTCGCGGTGATCGACACCGCCTTGGCGATGCGCACCTGGCGCTTGGGCGTGGCCGTCGGCTGGACGTACTCCACGTACACGTTGCGGACGAAGCTCGTCGCCGCGGCGATCGACATCACCGCCGCCGGGACGAGCGCCCCCACGGCGATCGCGGCGAACACCAGCCCGGCCAGCGGCGCCGGCATCAGCCGGTCGACCAGCATCGGCACGGCCGCCTCGGCAGCACCGCGCGGCGCCCGCACCCCCGCCGCGAGGGCGGCGAAGCCGAGGAACCCGAACAGCGCGAGCAGCCCGGTCCAGGCCGGCAGCGCCACCGAGACCTTGCGCAGGGTGCGCGGCCCGTCGGCGGCGAACCCGGCGGTGAGCACATGCGGGTACATCAGCAGGGCGAGGGCGGAGCCCAGGGCGAGGGTGGCGTAGGCGGGCTGCTGGGCGGGGGACAGGAGCAGCGCCGGGTCGCCCAGCCGCGCCGCGGCGCCGTCGAAGACCGGCCCGGGGCCGCCGAACCGTTCGAGGACCAGCCAGGTCACGGCGGTCAGCGAGACGAACACGGCCACCGCCTTCAACGCCGAGATGACCGTGGGCGCGCGCAGCCCGTGCCGGTACGTGGCCACCGCGAGCCCCGCGAACAGCGCCACCAGCACCAGATCGCCGACCACGCCCCGCGGCTGGACGCCCCCGGCCGTCAGCACCGCACGGATGCCGATCAGCTGCAGCGCCAGGTACGGCATCGTCGCGAGGATCCCGGTCAGCGCGACCACCAGGGCCAGCGGCGGCGACCCGTACCGGCCCCGTACGAAATCGGCGGCGGTGACATAGCCGTGCCGGCGGGCCACGCTCCACAGCCGGCTCAGCAGCACGAAGGCGAGCGGGCAGACGATCACTGTGTACGGCACCGCGAAGAAGGCGGGCGCGCCGTTGCCGTACGCGAGACCGGGCACGGCGGTGAAGGTGTACGCGGTGAAGATCGTGCCGCCGAGCAGCAGCCAGGTCCAGCCGGGGCCGAGGGAGCGGTCGGCCAGCGCCCAGCCCTCCAGGGAGGGCAGCCGGTCCACCGGACGCAGCCGCCGCGCGGTGACCGCGAGCAGCGACGCCCCGCCGATCACGGCGAGAAACGTCGCGGTCATGGCGCCGTCAGCCATGGGTCACCGTCCTTGGTGTGCCTGTGCCCTTGCGCGAGAGTTGCGCGGACGGCCCGTCCGGAGGACAGGAAACCGGCGGGAAATCTTTCGCGAACGCCGTGTCATCCACCTCCGGCGGGAGCGCAACTCTTGCACAGACCGACAGCGAGCGGGAGAGCCGCGAGCGCCCCCGCACCGGCACCCGCGCAGGTCCTGTCGCACACCACCGCCACGGTGAGGAGCCGCCATGCCCGTATCAGTCCTGCCCGAATCCGGCCGGTCAGCGCCCGAAAAGCAGCGAATGTCGCCTCGGTCCCTCCTGCTCTGGACCGCCGTCTCCCTGCTCGGCGCGATCGCCTGGGGCGTCCTCGCCCTCGCCCGGGGCGAGGACATCTCGGCGGTCTGGCTGGTCGTCGCGGCGCTCGGCTCGTACGCCATCGCCTACCGCTTCTACTCCCGCTTCGTCGCCCGGCGGGTGCTGCGGCCCGATGACCGCCGGGCCACCCCCGCCGAGCGTCTCGAGGACGGCGTCGACTTCCACCCCACCGACCGCCGCGTGCTGCTCGGTCACCACTTCGCCGCGATCGCCGGTGCCGGACCGCTGGTGGGGCCGGTCCTCGCGGCGCAGATGGGCTATCTGCCCGGGACCCTGTGGATCGTCGCCGGCGTGATCTTCGCGGGCGCGGTGCAGGACATGGTCGTGCTGTTCCTGTCCATGCGACGGGACGGCAAGTCGCTCGGGCAGATGGCCCGGGACGAGATCGGACGGTGGGGCGGGGCCGCCGCCCTGGTCGCCGTGTTCGCCATCATGATCATCCTGCTGGGCGTGCTGGCCCTGGTCGTCGTCAACGCCCTCGCCCACTCCCCGTGGGGCACCTTCTCCGTCGCGATGACCATCCCCATCGCCCTGTTCATGGGCTTCTGGCTGCACGTCCTCCGCCCGGGCCGGGTCGTCGAGACCAGCCTGATCGGCGTCGCGCTGCTGCTGCTCGCCATCGTCGGGGGCGGCTGGATCCAGAATTCCTCCCTGGCCTCCGCCTTCACCCTCAGCCCCACGACTCTCGTCTTCTGCCTGGTCGGCTACGGCTTCGTCGCCTCCGTCCTGCCGGTGTGGATGCTGCTCGCGCCGCGCGACTACCTCTCCACCTTCATGAAGATCGGCACGATCGCGCTGCTCGCGGTGGGCGTGGTGGTCGCCGCCCCGGTCCTGCGCGCGGACGCGGTGACCGACTTCGCCTCGTCGGGCGCGGGGCCCGTCTTCGCGGGCGCGCTCTTCCCCTTCCTCTTCATCACCATCGCCTGCGGCGCGCTGTCCGGCTTCCACGCCCTGGTCGCCTCCGGCACCACACCGAAGCTGATCCAGAAGGAGTCCCAGGTCCGGATGATCGGCTACGGCGCCATGCTGATGGAGTCGTTCGTCGCGATCATGGCGCTGATCGCGGCGGCGACCCTGGAGCCGGGCCTGTACTACGCCATGAACGCCCCGGCCGCCCTTCTCGGCACCACGGCGGAGTCGGCGTCCCACGCGGTCGCCGGTCTCGGCTTCACCATCACCCCCGACCAGCTCACTCAGGCCGCCAAGGCCGTGGAGGAGCAGACACTGATCGCCCGCTCCGGCGGCGCCCCGACCCTCGCGGTCGGCATGTCGGAGATCTTCTCCGGGGTCATCGGCGGCACCGCGATGAAGGCCTTCTGGTACCACTTCGCGATCATGTTCGAGGCGCTGTTCATCCTGACGACCGTGGACGCGGGCACCCGGGTCGGCCGCTTCATGCTCCAGGACATGCTCGGCAATGTGTGGAAGCCGGCCGGCCGGGTCAACTGGAAGCCGGGCATCTGGCTGTGCAGCGCCCTGGTCGTCGCCGCCTGGGGCTACTTCCTCTACACCGGCGCCACCGACCCGCTCGGCGGGATCAACCAGCTCTTCCCGCTCTTCGGCATCGCGAACCAGCTCCTCGCCGCGATCGCCCTGGCCGTCTGCACCACGGTCCTGATCAAGTCCGGGAAGCTGCGCTGGGCCTGGGTCACCGGCGTCCCGCTCGCCTGGGTCGTCGCCATCACCTTCACCGCCGGCTGGCAGAAGATCTTCTCGGACGACCCGAAGGTGGGCTTCTTCGCCCAGCGCGCCCGCTACGCCGACGCCCTCGACGCCGGTCAGGTCCTGCCGCCCGCCAAGAGCCCGGCCGACATGGCGACCGTCGTCACCAACTCCACGGTCGACGGCGTACTGATCGCCCTGTTCCTGCTGCTCGTCGCCGTGGTGCTCGTGAACGCGGCGGTGGTGTGCGTACGGGCGATCCGGGCCCCGGCTCCGCTGCCGACCACCGAGGCGCCGTACGTCGAGTCCCGCATCGAGGCGCCGGGGGAGCAGCCGGCCGAGCCCCTGGCGGGGTCCCGCTCATGAGGGCCGTGCGCTGTGCGCGGGCCGTGGCCTGGTACGTCCGCGAGCTGCTGCGCACGCTGGACCGGGGGTCGGGGCCGCGGGGGCGCTGCTGCTGACCGGGCCGGTGAGCAGCCGGCGGTCACACGGCCGCCGGCTCCGTCTCCGTCGAGTCGGTGTTCTCGGCCGCCGCCTGGGCCCGGTCGCGGGCCTCGCGGCGGGCCAGGACCACCCAGCCGACCGGGACGGCCGCGGCGAACAGCCACCACTGGATGGCGTACGCGTAGTTCAGCGCGGCGTCCTCCTTGCCCGGGTTGCCGAGGAGCTCGGGGGTGTCGCCCTTGGGCTCGGGTGCCGTCTGGACGATGTAGCCGCCGAGTGCCTGGACGTCCAGGCGCCGTGCCTCCTGCTCGCTGCTGATCAGCATGATCTGCCGGTCCGGCAGCCCTTCGAGGTTCTTGATGCCGCTCGCCTCGGTCGTCTCGTCGGGCATCAGCCGCCCCTTGACGGTGACCTCGCCGCCCGGCGGTGCGGGAACCTTCGGGAATGTGGTCTGGCTCGGGCCGTCGGAGGGGATCCAGCCCCGGTTGACCAGCAGGACCTTGCCGTCGTCGAGGACGAACGGGGTGAGGACGTGGTACCCGACCTCGTCGTCGGAGTTGGTGCGGCGGCGGACGACGACCTCGTCCTCCGTGTCGAAGCGACCCTTCGCGGTCACGGTGCGGTACCGCTCGGCGCTGGTGACGGTGTGCCCGGGCCCGGTCAGCTTCTCCACGGGCACCGGGTCGGCCGCCAGCGCGTTCGAGACCAGCTGGTTCCGGGCGGTGCGCTCCTCGTAGCGATGCATCTGCCAGATGCCCAGCCTGATCATCGTGGGGATGAGAAGCAGAGCGATCAGAGTGAGGATCACCCACTGCCGGGACATCAGGAAGCGGTACACCCCACGACCGTACAACTCGGTCGTGGGGTGCCATCAGGCGGGTACGGTTTCATACCTTGTCGACAATTCCCGCCTTTCCCTCCGCGCGTGCGCAGTGCGCGCCGCAGTACCAGTGGCCCTCGACCTCCACGCCCTGGCCGATGATCTGCACCCGGCAGTGCTCGCAGATGGGTGCCATGCGGTGGATCGCGCAGGAGAAGCAGTCGAAGACGTGCACCGCGCCCTGCGCGTGCACCTCGAAGGTCATTCCGTACTGATTGCCACATACCTCACAGGTCGCCATGCGCCACAGGGTGAGCCGTCACCCCGGCCTGGGCGAGCGGGTGCCGGGCGAGTCGCCTCCCAATCACCCGTCCGTACGGTCGCGCTCCGGCGCGGCTCCGCTTGCGGTCACCCCTCCGACGCCGGCTCCACATCCGCGAGGAGCTGCCCGAACGCCGCCTCGTCCACGACCGGCGTGCCGAACTGCCGCGCCTTGACCACCTTGGACGTGCCCGAGTCCGGGTCGTTCGTGACGAGCAGGCTGGTCAGCCGGGACAGACTGGTGGCCACGTGCAGCCCGGCCTCGGTCGCGCGGTCCTCCAGCAGATCGCGCTCCACCGAGGTGTCACCCGAGAAGGCGACCCGCATGCCCTGCTTGAGCCGCCCGCCCGCCTCGTAGCGCCCCGGGTTGGGATAGGGGCAGGCGGGGCGCTTGCGGGCCGGGCGCCAACTGGTCGGCCGGTAACCGCCGTAGCCCGCCTGCTGTCCGATGCGGGGCGCGGGACGGTCCGACCACTCGGTCAGCGGCCGGCACTCGAGCAGCGGCAGTCGCACCCCGTTCGCCGCCGCGGCCCTGAGGCTGGGCCGGAACGCCTCGGCCAGTACGCGCGCGTCGTCCAGCGCGTGGTGCGCCCGCTGCTGGACGACGCCGAAGTGCGCGGCGAGGGACTCCAGCTTGTGGTTGGGCAGCGGAAGCCCGAGTTCCTTGGAGAGCGCGATGGTGCACAGCCGCTGGCGCACCGGTGCCTCGCGCTTCGCGCGCGCGTACTCCCGGGCGATCATCTGCCAGTCGAAGACGGCGTTGTGCGCGACGAGCACTCGCCCCTCGAGCCGGGTCGTGAACTCCTCGGCGATGTCCTGGAAGAGGGGAGCGCCCTCGAGTGCCTCGCTCGTCAGTCCGTGGATCCACACGGGGCCGGGGTCGCGCTCCGGGTTCACCGTCGAGTACCAGTGGTCCTCGACCTCGCCGCGTGCGTCAAGCCGGTAGACGGCCGCGGAGATGATGCGATCGTCCCGGGCCAGACCTGTGGTCTCCACGTCAACGACCGCGTATCCCTGGGGATACGCGGCCGGCCATGACGTGGGAGAGGGCACTGCGGTCGTCAGGTCATCGAGCATGGTCCCTGAGGATACGGGCCACGACTGACACCACCGCCCGCCAGGTGCGCTCACTTGGCCCTTCCGATACTCCCTCAGGCGTGTTGTCCGGTCTGTCCGTTCGCGAGGCGTACGTCTGTCCGACGCTCAGTCATGCCGATTGCACTCCGATTGGTGGAGATCACCAAGAAGCAAGCGCGTACCGTCGGTAATACTTGTGGGTAACAACGTCTAGTCGGGGCAGGACGGCGGTCCTACGGTGCTTGCATGCCGAACCTGCCCGATGTCGTGCTGTGGTCGATCCCCGCCTTTGTGCTGCTCACCGTGGTCGAGATGGTGAGCTGCCGTCTCCATCCCGACGAGGACGCGGAGGGCTACGAGGCGAAGGACGCCGCCACGAGCGTCGGCATGGGCCTCGGCAGTCTCGTCTTCGACTTCCTCTGGAAGATCCCGATCGTCGCCCTCTATACGGCCCTCTACGAACTCACGCCCCTGCGCGTGCCCGTCCTGTGGTGGACCGTCCCGCTGATGCTGCTCGGGCAGGACTTCTTCTACTACTGGTCCCACCGCGGCCACCACGTCATCCGCGTCCTGTGGGCCTGCCACGTCGTCCACCACTCCAGCCGGAAGTTCAACTTCACCACCGCGCTGCGCCAGCCCTGGACGTCCCTGACCGTGTGGCCGTTCTACGTCCCGCTCATAGCCGCCGGAGTCCACCCCGCGGCGCTCGCGTTCTGCTCCTCCGCGAACCTCGTCTACCAGTTCTGGATCCACACCGAGCGGATCGACAAGATGCCCCGCTGGTTTGAGTTCGTCCTCAACACCCCCTCGCACCACCGCGTCCACCACGCCTCCCAGGGCGGTTACCTCGACCGCAACTTCGGCGGCATCCTCATCGTCTGGGACCGGCTGTTCGGCTCGTTCGCCCCCGAGACCGAGCGGCCCGTGTACGGACTGACCAAGAACATCGACACGTACAACCTGCTGAAGGTGGCGACGCACGAATACGTGTCCATCGCGAAGGACTTGAAGGCGGCGCAGAGCTGGCGCGAGCGCGCGGGACGCGTGTTCCGGGGCCCGGGCTGGGGGCCCGCCCCCGCTCCCGCACCGACGGCGACCCTGGCTACGGCTACGGCTACGGCTACGGCTACGGCTACGGTTTCGGCTCCGCCGACAGACCCTGCCGCGGCCCCGACCACCCCCGCCGGTGAGAGCACGCCGGCGTGACCCCCTCCCGCCTCCTCCTCGCAGCCTTCGGTCTCGCCGCCGCCGTCGACCTCGTCTCCCTCGCGGCCGGCTTCGACGCCGGGCACACCGTGGCCAAGCCCCTGCTGATGCCGCTCCTGGCCCTGTGGGCCGGCCTGCGCCAGGCTCCCCGGCTGCTCCTGGCCGCCCTGCTGTTCGGCTGGGGCGGGGACGTCCTGCTGCTGTCCGACGCCGAGCCGGCCTTCCTCGCCGGCATGGGCTCCTTCGCCGCGGGCCATGTCTGCTACCTCGTTCTCTTCAGGACGTACGGCAGCCGGAACGCGGTCCCACGCGCGCGTGCGGGCCTGATCGCCCTCGGCTACGGCACCGCCCTCGTCACGACCGTCGCGCTGCTGTGGCCGGACCTGCCCGCGGACCTGCGCGTGCCCGTCGCCGGATACAGCCTCCTGCTCACGGCCATGGCGTACGGGTCCGTCACCCGGCTCGGCCTCTACGCCGGGCTCGGCGGCGCGCTGTTCCTGCTTTCCGACACGCTCATCGCGACCGGCGTCGCCGACTGGCCGCAGCTGCCCAGGCCGGACTTCTGGATCATGCTCACCTACATCGCCGCGCAGGCCCTGCTGGCCGGCGGCACGCTGGGGACGCTCAACGCGCGCAGGGCACCGGCCGCGACGTACGGCGAGATGCGGGCCGTCTGAGGCTCATGGCTCACCAGCGAATGGGGACCGGAAGGGCCGTCAGCAGTCCGGACAGCGCGACCACCAGGCCCAGCGCGACGACCTCCGCCCGTGCGGGCGCACACGCGCTCAGCGGATCGGCCGCCCGGCGCAGCCGGCTCCGGGCCCACAGGGCGAGGGCGGCGACGGCGGCCACGAGCAGCGCCTTGGCAAGCAGGGCACGCCCGTACGCCGTGGCCGTCAGCTGCTCCAGGATCGTCCCCGGCGGCATCCGGCGCAGCGAACTCCACACACCCGTCGCGGTGATGGCGGCGAGCAGCACGGCCGCCACGCGCGCGTAGAGGCCCAGCAGGGCCGCGCCCGCTCCCTTGTCGGACCGGGCGTGCCACAGGCGCAGGATCCGCAGCGCGTGCAGCAGACCGCCCACCCACAGTGCCGCGCAGGTCAGGTGGACGAGCGTCAGTCCGGAGCCGGTCAGCGGGCTCTGCTCGGCCGGGGGGTGCGCGCGCAGCGCCTCCGTGACGACCACGGCGGCCAGCGGCCACACCTGCGCGGCCGGCCGGCGCGACACGGAGCACAGCCCTGCCACCAGGAAGGCGTTGACCTCGAGCAGGGCGAGCTTGCCGTCCCGGGACGCGTGGAGCCCGCCGACGTCCATGTCCGACAGGTTGCCCGGGGCGAGATTGCCCGTGGCCACGACCGAGGCGAGCCCCAGGGCGGCGACGAAACCGACGGCGGCGGCGAAGGGCGACCAGCTGCGGGGTACGGCCAAGGGGTGGTCGGTGGCCCCCTCCGTACCCGGCACGGAACGTGCCAGCCGGTTCACGAACAGCTCACCGACCGGGACGCACAGCGCCGCGAACAGCATTGTGCGCAGCAGGGCGATGCCGCCGGCCCCGGGCGCCGAGGCCTCCCCGGTGCCGTGCAGCGCGGTGGACGGGCCGAGCAGCGGGATCAGCGCGGCCAGGGCCACCAGGACCAGGACGGCGACGGCACGGCCCGCACCGGTACGCCCTGCGGGCCCGCCGCTGTCGGGCACTCCTGGCGTGGGTCTTGTCAAGGTCACCCCAAGATCTTCACCAACCTTCACATGGTCGGGCAAGTCCAGGGGAGCGAACTCAGTCGGCGTCGGACGCGGCCGCCCACCACAGCCGCACTTCCCTGCTCACGTCCGTGGGGCGCAGCTCCCACCCCTGTGCGAGCGCGACCTCGGCGACGTACCACCCGCCGACACCACGGTATTTCCGTATGGGTATCGCACACTCCAGGGGCGGTCGTGGCTTCTGTCGCTCGACCGGGGCCGAGGCTTGGGCGGTCCACTTCGCGACCGCCTTGTCCACGCGCGCCTTGTAGAAGCCGGCGTCACCCTCATGGCGTAGCTCCGGCCAGGACACGCACCAGGAGGCCAGGCGCCCGACGCGCAGCACCGTCCCGCCCGCGGCTTCGATGAAGCGGCGTTCGAGGGTGCTGCTGAAAGCCGTGATCACCTCGGCGAACATCCCGACGACGAAGAGCACCGCCGCCACCGCCACCCACAGCGCACACACCACCGGAAACCACACCACGCTCCCCGCGAACCGCAGAGCCAACTGCCACCGTGGCCGCACCGGTTCGGCGGTCCAGGTCGGGGGATCTTCGTACACGTCCATGACAAGAGATCCTGCCGCAGGGACGCAGCGGGCCGGGCGGGTGCCCCCGCCCGGCCCGGACCGCTTTCACACGAGCTCTACCTGGTCACCGCGTCCAGTGCGTCCGCGATGCCCCAGCCGTAGAAACCGTTGCGGTTCTTGGAGCCCTCGCACACCGCGTCGATCTTGCCGTCGGCGTCGATGTCGTAGGGGTCCGTGCACGGCGTGGCGTCGGCCTCCGCGTAGAGCAGGGCCTTCACCAGGGCCGGGGAGCGTACGGGTGGGTCGACTTGATGAGGGCGGCGACGCCCGCGACATGCGGGGACGCCATCGACGTACCGGCCATGTAGCCCCACTTGCCGCCCGGCAGCGTGCCCAGGATCAGCCCGCTCGTGGCAGGCGCCTCCGGCTTCTGGTAGGCGGTCGAGTCACCGCCCGGGGCGGCGATGTCGGCGACGCCCAGCCCGTAGTTGGAGAAGGACGACTTGATGCCCTTCGCGCCCGTCGAGGCGACCGTGACGACACCCGGCAGCTGGGTCGGGATGTCGAGGCACTCCGAGGGGTCGACGGTGCGGTCGCCCGGCGTGGTGTCGTTCGGGGACGACGGGTCGGTGATCTCGTCGGCCGAGAGGTCGTAGTTCTCGTTGCCCGCCGCCGCGACGTTGACCGCACCCTTCTTCTCCGCGTACCGGGAGGCCCGGCCGACCGCGTCCAGGAGCGCCTTCTGGTCCGGGTCGTCGCCGCAGTTGAAGTACCAGGGGTCGGTGTAGTAGCTGTTGTTGGTGACGTCGACCCCGTGCTCGGCGGCCCAGACGAAGCCGCACACCACGGCCTCCGTGTAGAAGAAGCCGTCCGGGTTGGACACCTTGATGCCGGAGACCTTCACCCCGGGCGCGACACCGGTCATGCCGATGCCGTTCTTGGCGGCCGCGATCTCACCCGCCACATGGGTGCCGTGCGGGCTCTCCGAGGCACCGGGCCGCCAGGCCCCGTCCGCGGTGTCCGGCTTGCCCGACACGCAGTTGACCGACGCCTTGCGGTCGAAGTTGGGCGCGATGTCGGGGTGGGTGTCGTCGACGCCGGTGTCGATCACGGCGACCGTGACCTTCTTGCTGCCGAGCGACTTCTCGTGTGCCTTGTCCGCCTTGATGGCCGGCAGGTCCCACTGCTGGGGCTGGAGCGGGTCCTGCCCGGCGGGGGCCTCGGCCTTGGCGACCTCGGCCGCGCTCAGCGCCTTCGGCGTGCCCAGGTCGCCCGTCGTCGCCGTGGGCAGCGGCTTGGTGCGGGTGGCACCGGCTGACTGGACGCCGCGCACCTTGCGGACGGTCTTGGCGAAGTCGGGGTTCGAGGAGTGGACGACGATGACGCCTATCTGGTCGTACGACGTCACGATCGTGCCCCCGGCCTTGCCGACGGCCTTCTTCACATGCGCCGAAGTGCCGTGCCCCGGCTTGACGTTGACCACGTAGCTGAGCGGGGTCGCGTCGGCCGAGACCGCCGGGGTGGCGTCCTCGGCGGCCGTGGCCGTGGTGTTCGGCAGGAACGCGAGGGCCGTGGCCATGGCCATCCCGGCCGGGATCGCGACGGCGCGGCGGTAGCGCGCGTGCGGCGCTGTCATGGTGTCTCCAGTAGGTTCGCGGTACGAGCTGATGAAGCTGACGGTGCGTGAAGTCTCAGGATGCACACGTCACTTGACCGCGCGCAGCGCGTTGACGATGCCGTATCCGTAGAAGCCGTTGACACGCTTGCCGCCCTCGCACGTGGCGTCCTGGGTGCCGTCGCCGTCCTGGTCGTAGGACTCGGGGCAGGCGGTCCGGTCGGCCTGCGCCTTCAGCAGCGCCTGGAGCTGGGCCGGAGACGCCTTGGGGTGCTTGGACTTCAGCAGCGCGGCGACACCGGAGGCGTGCGGGGAGGCCATCGAGGTGCCCTGGAGGAAGCCCCAGGTGCCGCCCGGCATGGTGGACAGGATGCGGCCGTTCTTCGAGGGCGTGTCGGGTATCTGGTAGCGCCCGTCACCGCCCGGCGCGGCGACGTCGACGACGCCCTTGCCGTACGTCGAGAAGTACGACTTGACGTTGTTGACGCCCGTCGAGCTCACGGTGACGACACCCGGCAGCTGGTTCGGCACGTCGAAACACTCGTGCGGGTCGATGGTGCGCGGGGCGGGGGTGGAGTCGTCCGGGCTGGAGTCGTCGACGATCGCGTCCGAGTCCAGGTCGTGGTTGGAGTTGCCCGCCGCGGCGACGTTCAGTGTGCCCTTCTTCTGGGCGTACAGCTGGGCCCTGTTGACCGCGTCGACGATGGCCCGCTGGTCCGGATCGTCCATGCAGTTGTACAGCCAGGGATCGACGTAGTAGCTGTTGTTCGTGATCTCGACGCCATGGTCGGCGGCGAACACGAAGGCACACACGACGCTCTCCGGGTAGAAGAGGCCGTTGGCCCGGTCGGTGACGTTGATGCTGGACACCTTCACACCAGGTGCGACGCCCGCAACGCCCGTGCCGTTGCGGGCGGCGGCTATCTCACCCGCGACATGCGTGCCGTGGTAGTCCTCGGGGGTGTACGGCCGCCAGGAGCCCTCGCTGGTGTCGGGCTTGCCGCCGGCGCAGTTGGCGGACTGCGACGCGGAGAAGTTCGGGGCGATGTCGGGGTGGGTGTCGTCGACGCCGGTGTCGATCACGGCGACGGTCACCTTGCGGCTGCCCGGGTTGATCTTCGCGGCCTTGTCGGCGCCGATCGCGCGCAGATCCCACTGGTCGGCTTCGAGGGGCTCGCTCTCGGGCGTCTTCGCCGAGGCGGCCTCGACCCGCGCGGCCTGGGCGCCGGTCAGATACTGCGCCGCGCCCTCCTCCTTCGTCCCCGCCGCGGTCAGCGGCGTCGTCCTGGTCGCACCCGCCGACCGGACGCCGCGCACCTTGCGGATGGACTTGGCGAAATCGGCGTTCGAGGAGTGGACGACGATCACGCCGATCCGCTCGTACGTGGTCACGACCGAGCCGCCGGCCTTGCCGATCGCCTTCTTCACCGACGAGATGGTGCGACGGTCCACCTTGGTGTTCACGACGTACGCCAGCTTCGGCGCGTCCGCCGAGGGCGCGGACGACTCCACACGCGGGGCCGCCGAAGCGGCAGCCGGCAGAAAGCCCAAGGAGGCCGTGAGTGACAGCACGACGGGCACGGCGAGGGCGAGCCGGCGTCTGGAACGCAGCTGGGACATGGGGTCTCCACATCATCCGGAAACGAAACCGGCCCGAGGCACAGGTGGTGCTCGGGCAGGTACATGACGGGGTGGTGCAGGGCGAAGCTATCCCGCGCTCTCGCTGGCCAGCAACGGTTTGCCGAAACGACTTCGGAAAGAACGCCGGGCGGTTGAACCGGTTCTCGCGTGCCGCCGTGACGTTGAGCAGGGAGCGCGAGGACACTCGCCTCCGTCCCCGTACAGAACCGCTTCCGTCGTCACGAGGAGACTCTCCGTGTCCACCGATGCACCGCCCCCCTCGAAAGAGCAACACAAACTCCCCTCACCCGAGGAGTTCGCCGAGGTGCAGGAGAGCGCGGAGTTCGGTGAACTGCGCCGCTCCTACCGCTCCTTCGCCTTTCCGCTGACCGTCGCCTTCATCGCCTGGTACCTGCTGTACGTGCTGCTGTCGAACTACGCGGGCGGCTTCATGGGCACCAAGCTGTTCGGCAACATCAACGTCGCCCTTCTCCTCGGCGTCGCGCAGTTCATCACCACGTTCCTCATCGCCTGGTGGTACTCGCGGCACGCCGCCGCGAAGCTCGACCCCAAGGCCGAGGCCATCAAGTCCCGGATGGAGGGCGGCGCATGAGCACCGCACAGCAGACCCTGCTCGCCGCGAACGAGGCCAGCGAGCACCGCCCGCTGATCATCACCCTGTTCGCGCTGTTCGTCCTGGCCACGCTCGGCATCACCGTCTGGGCCGGCCGCCAGACCAAGGACGCCGCCGACTTCTACGCGGGCGGCCGCCAGTTCAGCGCCTTCCAGAACGGCCTCGCGGTCTCCGGCGACTACATGTCGGCCGCGTCCTTCCTCGGCATCGCGGGTGCGATCGCCCTCTTCGGCTACGACGGCTTCCTGTACTCCATCGGCTTCCTGGTCGCCTGGCTGGTCGCCCTCCTCCTGGTGGCGGAGCCGCTGCGCAACTCCGGCCGCTACACCATGGGCGACGTGCTCGCGTACCGCATGCGCCAGCGCCCGGTCCGCACTGCCGCAGGTACGTCCACGATCGTCGTGTCGATCTTCTACCTGCTGGCCCAGATGGCCGGCGCGGGCGTCCTCGTCTCGCTGCTGCTCGGCATCACCTCCGACGCCGGCAAGATCCTCATTGTGGCCCTCGTCGGCCTCCTGATGGTCGTGTACGTCTCCATCGGCGGTATGAAGGGCACCACCTGGGTCCAGATGGTCAAGGCCGTGCTGCTCATCGGCGGCACGATCCTGATCACCTTCCTGGTCCTGCTGAAGTTCAACTTCAACATCTCCGACCTGCTCGGCCAGGCCGCAGAGAACAGCGGAAAGGGCGCGGCGTTCCTGGAGCCCGGCCTCCAGTACGGCATGACCGGCACGTCCAAGCTGGACTTCATCTCCCTCGGCATCGCCCTGGTGCTCGGCACCGCCGGCCTGCCGCACATCCTGATCCGCTTCTACACGGTGCCCGACGCCAAGGCCGCCCGTAAGTCGGTGAACTGGGCGATCGGCATCATCGGCGGCTTCTACCTGATGACCATCGCCCTCGGCTTCGGCGCCGCCGCGCTGATCTCCCAGGACGAGATCATCGCCTCCAATCCGTCCGGCAACACGGCGGCACCCCTGCTCGCGCTGCACCTCGGCGGTGTCGACTCGACCTGGGGCGCGATCCTGCTCGCCACGATCTCGGCGGTCGCCTTCGCGACGATCCTCGCGGTCGTCGCCGGCCTCACCCTCGCCTCGTCGTCGTCCTTCGCGCACGACATCTACGCCAACGTCATCCGCAAGGGGAAGGCGTCCGGCGCCGAGGAGGTCCGTGCGGCCCGCTGGGCGACCGTCTTCATCGGCGTCGTCTCCATCGGCCTCGGCGCCCTCGCCCGCGACCTGAACGTGGCCGGCCTGGTCGCCCTCGCCTTCGCGGTCGCGGCCTCCGCCAACCTGCCGACGATCCTCTACAGCCTGTTCTGGAAGCGCTTCACCACCCAGGGCGCCCTGTGGTCGATCTACGGCGGTCTGATCGTCGCCGTCGGCCTGGTGCTGTTCTCGCCCGTCGTCTCCGGCGACCCGAAGGCGATGTTCCCCGAGGTGGACTTCGCCTGGTTCCCGCTGAAGAACCCGGGCATCATCTCCATCCCCTTCGGCTTCCTCATGGGCTGGCTCGGCACCGTCCTGTCCAAGGAGGAGCCGGACGCCAAGAAGTACGCCGAGCTGGAGGTCAGGTCCCTGACCGGTACCGGCGCCCACTGAGCACCAGCCCCCTCACGCGGCCGCGTCGTAGGAACCTCCAGGTCCCTGCGGCGCGGCCGCGTTCCGCGTCGTGGGATCGGGCCTGTGGAGTTGTCAGTGGGGTCACGTAGGCTCGCAGGTGCCGGAGAAGAAATGCTCCGGGCACGATCCGCGTCGAGGGAGGGGGCCCACGTGCTCATCGACACCTACGGCCGGCAGGCCACCGACCTGAGGGTCTCGCTGACCGACCGGTGCAACCTGCGCTGCACCTACTGCATGCCCGAGGAAGGTCTGCAGTGGCTGGCCAAGCCGGATCTGCTCACGGACGACGAGATCGTCCGGCTGATCGACATAGCGGTCATGTCCCTGGGTATCGAGGAGGTCCGCTTCACCGGTGGCGAGCCCCTGCTGCGCCCAGGCCTGGTCGGCATCGTCGAGTGCGTCGCGGCTCTGGAAAAGCGCCCCCAGATGTCGTTGACCACCAACGGCATCGGCCTCAAGCGCACGGCGTCGGCCCTGAAGGCGGCGGGCCTGGACCGGGTCAACGTCTCCCTCGACACGCTCCGCCCGGACGTCTTCAAGACCCTCACCCGCCGCGACCGCCACAAGGACGTCATCGAGGGCCTGCACGCCGCCCGCGACGCCGGCCTGACCCCGGTCAAGGTCAACTCGGTCCTGATGCCGGGTCTCAACGACGACGAGGCCCCCGACCTCCTCGCCTGGGCCGTGGAGCACGACTACGAGCTGCGCTTCATCGAGCAGATGCCCCTGGACGCCCAGCACGGCTGGAAGCGTGACGGCATGATCACGGCAGGGGACATCCTGACCTCCCTGCGCACCCGCTTCGAGCTGACCGCCGAGGGCGAGGAGAAGCGCGGATCGGCCCCGGCGGAGCGCTGGCTGGTGGACGGCGGGCCGCATGTCGTCGGCGTCATCGCCTCCGTCACCCGCCCCTTCTGTGCGGCCTGCGACCGCACCCGCCTCACCGCCGACGGGCAGATACGCACCTGCCTCTTCGCCCAGGAGGAAACCGACCTCCGCGCCGCCCTGCGCTCAGACGCCCCGGACGAGGAGATCGCCCGCATCTGGCGCCTGGCGATGTGGGGCAAGAAGGCGGGAGCGGGCCTGGACGACCCGACGTTCGTACAGCCGGACCGTCCGATGTCGGCGATCGGGGGCTAGGAGCCCTGCGCGGACTCCCACTCCTGCAGAAGAACCACGTCCTTCAAAAACCCCCGCACCCCGAGGAACTGCGACAGATGCTCGCGATGCTCCTCACACGCGAGCCACGTCTTGCGCCGCTCCGGCGTATGGATCTTCGGGTTGTTCCACGCGAGCACCCACACCGCATCGGCGCGGCAGCCCTTCGCGGAACAGATGGGCGTCTCGTCACTCACAGCTCTGTCTCACCACTGCACACATAAGAACCGCACACAGAAAAGGCGACGCCGAGCAGCCACGGGGGGAGCTGCCCGGCGTCGGTCCGTCGCTCCGACGGGGGATGCGGAGCGCGTACGAAGTATGTCACGGGTAACCCCGACCCCGGCACCTGAACAACATGATTGATCTGAGCTTTTCTTGAGCTTGGCAGGAAGATGACTTCCGTTTGTCACCGCCCCCGGACGCCCCTACTGCTCCCGCGAATCGGTCTTCGCACCCGGCGTGTGCCCGGACTCCGCATCTTCCGCGGCGGATTCCGCGGAACCGTCCGGCGCACCCGGCGGCGCGATCATCGGCCGCGTCGGCGCCGCGACGAACGTCGACGGCAGAGACGGCGCGTTCTCGCGCCCGGCATTCGCGATCACCACCGCGATGTACGGCAGCACCAGCCCGAGCACCAACGCCACGATGGCGACGTGCCGTTCGACGTTCCACAACGTGGCCGCGAGGATCACGGAGATCGTGCGGACCGTCATCGAGATCACGTACCGGCGCTGCCGCCCGCGTACGTCCTCCTGAAGTCCCGTCCGGGCGCCGGTGATCCGGAAAACCTGGACGTTGCCGTCGCCATGCTGCTTCCGCATCGCATTCCACCATCCGCCCGTATCGGACTCTCCCCGCCCCGTGGCCGTCCCCGGCCGGCCGGGGAACCCGACCAGGACAGCTTCCACGTTACGCCGCGGCTGCGCCCGCTACGAGACCGGGG
Source organism: Streptomyces sp. CA-179760 (assembly GCF_050937045.1). NCBI lineage: Bacteria > Bacillati > Actinomycetota > Actinomycetes > Kitasatosporales > Streptomycetaceae > Streptomyces > Streptomyces sp. CA-179760. Next base: position 2,214,560 of record NZ_JBNJLZ010000001.1, on the reverse strand, counting down.
CCCGTCCGGCCGAGGCGATGGGCGTGCGCCGTGGCGCGTACGGCCATCCCCGGCATGCGGCGTACGGCACCTGGGCCGACACTGGCCGTAGAGCTCACGTCGAGCCGTACGAGGAGGCAGCGATGGGCTGGTTGTGGGCGATCATCGTGGGACTGGTACTCGGCCTGCTCGCCAAGGCGATCATTCCGGGCAAGCAGCACTTGCCCCTGTGGCTGACCGTCATCCTGGGCATCATCGGAGGCATCGCCGGCAACGCCATCGCCCGGGCGGCCGGTGTCGACGCCACATCGGGCATCGACTGGTGGCGGCATGTCTTCCAGCTGGTCATGGCGATCATCCTCGTCGGCCTCGGGGACAAGGCCTGGACGGCCGCACGGGGAGACAGACAGAGGGCGTGACGGCGGGGCGCACGGCGAAGGGGGCCGCCTCCGCACCGGAGACGACCCCCTTCCCACGCATGCTCAGCCGCCCGTGACCTCGACCGCCGCCAGGTTCTTCTTCCCCCGGCGCAGCACCAGCCACCGGCTCTGCAGCAGGTCCTCCTTGGCGGGGACCGCGTCCTCGCCGGTGACCTTGACGTTGTTCACGTACGCGCCGCCCTCCTTGACCGTGCGGCGCGCGGCCGACTTGCTGGCCACCAGGCCGACCTCGGCGAACAGGTCGACGACCGGGCCGAGCTCGGAGACCTGGATGTGAGGCACCTCCGACAGGGCCGCGGCCAGCGTCTTCTCGTCGAGCTCCGCCAGCTCGCCCTGCCCGAAGAGGGCCTTGGACGCGGCGATCACGGCGGCCGTCTGGTCGGCGCCGTGCACCAGCGTCGTCAGCTCCTCGGCCAGGGCACGCTGCGCGGCACGGGCCTGCGGACGCTCCTCGGTCTGCCGCTCCAGCTCCTCCAGCTCCGCACGGGAGCGGAAGGACAGGATGCGCATGTACTTCGAGATGTCCCGGTCGTCCACGTTCAGCCAGAACTGGTAGAACGCGTACGGCGTCGTCATCTCCGGGTCGAGCCAGACGGCGCCGCCCTCGGTCTTGCCGAACTTGGTGCCGTCCGCCTTGGTCATCAGCGGCGTCGCCAGAGCGTGTGCCGTGGCGTCCGGCTCCAGCCGGTGGATCAGGTCCAGGCCCGCTGTGAGGTTGCCCCACTGGTCGCTGCCGCCCTGCTGGAGCGTGCAGCCGTACCTGCGGTAGAGCTGCAGGAAGTCCATGCCCTGCAGCAACTGGTAGCTGAACTCCGTGTAGCTGATGCCCTCGGAGGACTCCAGGCGCCGGGCCACGGAGTCCTTCGTCAGCATCTTGTTGACGCGGAAGTGCTTGCCGATGTCCCGCAGGAACTCGATCGCGGAGAGGTTCTCCGTCCAGTCGAGGTTGTTGACCATGAGGGCCGCGTTCTCGCCCTCGAAGGTCAGGAACGGCTCGATCTGGGAACGCAGCTTGCCGACCCAGCCGGTCACCGTCTCCGGGTCGTTCAGCGTGCGCTCCGCCGTCGGGCGCGGGTCGCCGATCAGGCCCGTGGCACCGCCGACCAGCGCCAGCGGCCGGTGACCGGCCTGCTGGAGCCGCCGCACGGTGAGCACCTGCACCAGGTGCCCCACGTGCAACGACGGGGCCGTCGGGTCGAAGCCGCAATAGAACGTGACGGGACCGTCCGCGAGCGCCTTGCGCAAAGCGTCCTCGTCAGTGGACAGGGCGAACAGCCCGCGCCACTTCAGCTCGTCGACGATGTCCGTCACGGTTCTCGTATCTCCTTGAGTGGGCTCGAACGGAGTGGTCTCGTAATCAGGTACGAGGTTATACGCCCTGACTGACAGAGCTCATATTGAAGTCGGGCACCCGCAGGGCCGGCATCGCGGCCCTGGTGAACCAGTCGCTCCATTCCCTCGGCAGCGTCTTCTCCGTCCGCCCGGCCTCCGTCACCCGGCCCAGCAGGCCGATGGGCGTCTCGTTGAACCTGAAGTTGTTCACCTCGCCGGTCACCTCGCCGTTCTCGACCAGGTAGACGCCGTCCCGGGTCAGGCCCGTCAGCAGCAGGGAGGCCGGGTCGACCTCGCGGATGTACCACAGACAGGTCAGCAGCAGCCCGCGCTCGGTGTTCGCCACCATCTCGTCCAGGGAGCGGTCGTCGCCCCCGTCCAGGATCACGTTGTCGATGCCCGGCGCCACCGGCAGACCGGTCAGGCCCGCGCTGTGGCGGCTGGTCGTCAGGTGCCGCAGCTCTCCCTCACGCATCCACTCCGTGGCCGCCAGCGGCAGCCCGTTGTCGAACACCGACTCGTCGCCACCGGAGGAGTGCGCGATCACGAAGGGCGCCGACTCCAGACCGGGCTCGTTCGGGTCGCTGCGCAGGGTCAGCGGCAGATCGGTCAGCTTCTCGCCGACCCGCGTGCCGCCGCCCGGCTTGGAGAACACCGTGCGGCCCTCGACCGCGTCCCGGCCCGACGCCGACCACAACTGGTAGATCAGCAGGTCCGCCACGGCCGACGGCGGCAGCAGCGTCTCGTACCGGCCCGCGGGCAGCTCCACACGCCGCTCGGCCCACCCGAGGCGCACCGCCAGCTCCGCGTCCAGGGCCGCCGGGTCGACGTCCTTGAAGTCCCGCGTGGAGCGCCCGGCCCAGGCGGACCGGGTCCGGTCCGGGGACTTGGCGTTCAGCTCCAGCGTCCCGTTCGGCTGGTCGTGCCGCAGCCGCAGCCCCGTGGAGGTGCCCAGGTACGTCGACACCAGTTCGTGGTTGGCGAACCCGTACAGCTCCCGGCCGCCCGCACGCGCGCGTGCGAAGGCCTCGCCGAGCGCCGGGGCGAAGTCGGCGAACACCGCGGAGGAGGTCTCGGCGGGCGCCTCCGTGTACTCCGGACTCGCGGCCACGCCCGTGACCAGCGGCTGCGCGTCCTCGGCGGGCCCGGCCCCCCGCGCGGCCGCCTCGGCGGCCCGCACCAGGGGCTCCAGCTCGTCGGCGGTCACGGCGGACCGCGACACCACCCCCGAGGCCGTGCCCTCCTTGCCGTCCACCGTCGAGACGACGGTGAGCGTGCGCCCGCGCGTGACGCCGTTCGTGGTCAGGGCGTTGCCCGCCCAGCGCAGGTTGGCGGTGGACTGCTCGTCGGCGATGACGACACAGCCGTCCGCCCGGGACAGTTCGAGGGCGCGCTCGACGACCTCGTGCGGCTTGCTGGTACGAGGGCTCATCGACCGGCCTCCTGCGTCGTGTTGAGAATGTTGACGCCCTTGAAGAGGGCCGACGGACAGCCGTGCGACACCGCCGCGACCTGGCCCGGCTGGGCCTTGCCGCAGTTGAAGGCACCGCCGAGCACATAGGTCTGCGGCCCGCCCACCGCGGACATCGAGCCCCAGAAGTCGGTGGTCGTCGCCTGGTAGGCCACGTCCCGCAGCTGTCCGGCGAGCCGCCCGTTCTCGATCCGGTAGAAGCGCTGACCCGTGAACTGGAAGTTGTAGCGCTGCATGTCGATCGACCAGGACCGGTCACCGACGACGTAGATCCCCCGTTCCACGCCCCCGATCAGGTCCTCGGTCGACATCCCGGCCGGGTCCGGCCGCAACGACACGTTGGCCATGCGCTGCACCGGCACATGCCCGGGGGAGTCGGCGTAGGCGCACCCGTTGGAGCGCTCGAACCCGGTCAGCTTCGCGATCCGCCGGTCCAGCTGGTAGCCGACGAGCGTGCCGTCCTTCACCAGGTCCCAGGACTGGCCCTCGACGCCCTCGTCGTCGTACCCGATCGTGGCGAGCCCGTGCTCGGCGGTGCGGTCGCCCGTGACGTTCATCAGCTCCGAGCCGTAGCGCAGCCTGCCCAGCTGGTCGAAGGTGGCGAAGGAGGTGCCGGCGTAGGCGGCCTCGTAGCCGAGCGCCCGGTCCAGCTCGGTCGCGTGCCCGATGGACTCGTGGATGGTCAGCCACAGGTTGGACGGGTCGACGACCAGGTCGTACAGGCCCGGATCCACACTCGGCGCGCGCATCTTCTCGGCGAGTAGCTCCGGGATCCGCTCCAGCTCGCCCTCCCAGTCCCAGCCGGTGCCCCGCAGATACTCCCAGCCGCGTCCCACGGGCGGCGCGAGGGTGCGCATCGAGTCGAACTCGCCGCTCGACTCGTCCACCGACACGGCGTTGAACACCGGGTGCAGCCGTACCCGCTGCTGCGTGGTCACGGTCCCCGCGGTGTCGGCGTAGAACTTGTTCTCGTGGACGGTGAGGAGCGAGGCGTCGACATGGTCCACCCCGTCGGCCGCCAGCAGCCGCGCGCTCCAGTCCGCGATCAGCCCGGCCTTCTCCTCGTCGGGCACCGTGAACGGATCGATCTCGTACGACGAGACCCACGTCTTCTCGGCGTGCACCGGTTCGCCGGCCAGCTCCACGCGCTCGTCCGACCCGGCCGCCTTGATCACCTGGGCGGACAGCTTCGCCATGGCGACCGCCTGCCCGGCGACCCTGGCGGCGGCGTCCATGCTGAGGTCGACACCGGACGCGAAACCCCAGGTGCCGCCATGCACCACCCGCACCGCGTACCCGAGGTCGGTGGTGTCCGACGACCCGGCGGGCTTGGCGTCCCGGAACCGCCAGGAGGCGCCCCGCACCCGCTCGAACCGGAAGTCCGCGTGCTCGGCACCGAGCGCACGCGCGCGTGCGAGGGCCGCGTCGGCGAGGGCGCGCAGGGGGAGGGCCGTGAAGGCCTCGTCGATGGTATGAGGCACCGCCGTCTCTTTCTGTCGAGGTGAGCGTGGTTGCCGTACTGCGTGACTGCTCCGATCATGTCGTCCATCCCGCGCGCGGGCCACGAGTTTCCGTACCCCGGGTGCGTGGCTTTCTGTAGGGACCCGACAGTGAGTCCCGTACGCCACTGTCGGTGCCCGATTGTCCGCGGGCGTGCCGGGACCGATAGGTTTTCGGGAAAGCCGCCTGTCATTGCCGCCTGTCGTCCAGGCGCCCGGGCGGGCGTTCCAGTCCGCTATCGAAAGGGTGATCCGTTGAGCCGCTCGGTTCTCGTCACCGGAGGCAACCGGGGGATCGGCCTCGCCATCGCCCGTGCCTTCGCCGATGCCGGCGACAAGGTCGCCATCACGTACCGCTCGGGTGAACCGCCGGCAGCCCTGACAGAATTGGGCTGCCTGGCCGTCAGGTGCGACATCACCGACCCCGAGCAGGTGGAGCAGGCCTACAAGGAGATCGAGGAGAACCACGGCCCCGTCGAGGTCCTCGTCGCCAACGCCGGCATCACCAAGGACCAGCTCCTGATGCGCATGTCCGAGGAGGATTTCACCTCGGTCATCGACACCAACCTCACCGGCACCTTCCGTGTGGTCAAGCGCGCCAACCGCGGCATGCTGCGGGCCAAGAAGGGCCGCGTCGTCCTGATCTCCTCGGTCGTCGGCCTCTACGGCGGCCCGGGCCAGGCCAACTACGCCGCCTCCAAGGCCGCCCTGGTCGGCTTCGCGCGCTCCCTCGCCCGTGAGCTGGGCTCGCGAAACCTCACCTTCAACGTCGTCGCGCCCGGCTTCGTCGACACCGACATGACCAAGGTGCTCACCGACGAGCAGCGTGCGGGCATCGTGAAGCAGGTGCCGCTCGGCCGGTACGCGCAGCCCGAGGAGATCGCCGCGACGGTGCGGTTCCTCGCCTCGGACGACGCCTCGTACATCACTGGAGCCGTCATTCCCGTTGACGGCGGACTGGGAATGGGTCACTGATCACCATGAGCGGAATTCTCGAGGGCAAGCGCGTCCTGATCACCGGTGTGCTGATGGAGTCCTCCATCGCCTTCCACGCCGCCAAGCTGGCCCAGGAGCAGGGCGCCGAGATCATCCTGACCGCCTTCCCGCGGCCCACGCTGACCGAGCGCATCGCCAGGAAGCTTCCCAAGCCCACCAAGGTCATCGAGCTGGACGTGACCAACGACGAGCACCTCGGGCGTCTGGCCGACATCGTCGGCGAGGAGCTGGGCGGCCTCGACGGCGTCGTCCACTCCATCGGCTTCGCCCCGCAGGACGCGCTCGGCGGCAACTTCCTGAACACCCCGTTCGAGTCGGTCGCCACGGCCATGCACGTCTCGGCGTACTCCCTGAAGTCGCTGACCATGGCCTGCCTGCCGCTGATGCAGAACGGCGGCTCCGTCGTGGGTCTGACCTTCGACGCGCAGTACGCCTGGCCGCAGTACGACTGGATGGGCCCGGCCAAGGCCGCCCTGGAGGCCACCAGCCGCTACATGGCCCGCGACCTGGGCAAGCAGAACATCCGCTGCAACCTGGTCTCGGCGGGCCCGATCGGCTCCATGGCCGCCAAGTCCATCCCGGGCTTCGGCGAGCTGGCCGCCGTCTGGGACGACCGTTCGCCGCTGGAGTGGGACCTCAAGGACCCCGAGCCGGCCGGCCGCGGCATCGTCGCGCTGCTGAGCGACTGGTTCCCGAAGACCACGGGCGAGATCATCCACGTGGACGGCGGTCTGCACGCCATCGGAGCCTGATCTCCCGTACGTCGTCGACGCCCCGTTCCCCGCAGCGCGCGGGGAGCGGGGCGTCACCCTTTCGGCCCAGCAGGCCGGGCGGGGGAGGCCCGTGACCGGGCACTCTGGAGTACGCGTTTCACCACGCGGTCCCCTCCCCAGCACGGCCGAGGAGGTCCCCTTGTGCGCTTGTCCCGCCGAACGGCCTCACTGTCCGTCGCCGTCGCTCTCGTGCTGACCCTGGGTTACGAGGCGGTGCCGCACGCGCGCGTGCCCGCCGACGACGAGCGGGAACGGGTCGCCCCCTTCGGGGCAGCGTGCCGGATCCGTGTCGACGACTCCAGGGTGACCGCGTACTGTCACAACCCCTACCCGGAGCCCGACCGCGTGAGCCTGCATGTCGAGTGCGCCCGCTGGTGGGACATCGACACCGACAGCTCCCCGATGGAGGCCGGGCCCGCACAGACCGTACGGATCGAGGGACGCTGCTGGAAGGAAGTCGGCGACGCCTGGGTCAGTCACCGGAGGGCGAGCTGATCCCGCCCAGGCGGCACAGGAACGGATAGCGGGCCGCCTCCGCCCCGCCCTGTCCGCGTCCCCCACGCGGATTGCGTCGAGCAGCCGCCCGTGGTCCATGTACGTCTCCGGCGTGAGCTCCTCGCCGACGTCCTCGCGCAGCCAGTCCCGCAGCACCTCGCCCAGGTCCGCGTACATGGCGGTCATCACGTCGTTGCGGGAGGCGGAGACCACGGCCAGGTGGAAGGTCGCGTCCGCGGTCACGAACGCCTCCGCGTCACCCGACTCCCAGGCCTCCTCACGCCGCAGCAGCAGCGCGTCGAGCTGCTTCAGGTCCTTCTCGGTCCGCCGCTCGGCGGCCAGCCGGGCGGCGGACGACTCCAGCGTGGAGCGCAGCTCGGCGATGTGCCGGGGGTCGGCGCCCGCGAACCGCCGCTGCATCACCCCCGCCAGCTCACTGGTGGCCACGACATAGGTGCCGGAGCCCTGGCGGATGTCCAGCAGGCCGTTGTGCGCGAGCGCGCGGACGGCCTCACGGACCGTGTTGCGGGCGACGCCCAGCTGCTCGACCAGTTCCGGCTCGGTCGGGATGCGGGAGCCGACCGGCCACTCGCCCGACGTGATCTGGGCCCGCAGCGCGGCGATGACCTGTTCGGACAGCGCCGAACGACGGGGATGGCTCAGAGGCATGGTTCACCTTCGCACGGCCGGGGCACCGGACGGCAGCCGAGGAGTGGACGGATTGGACAGTCAATCATCCCATGATTCTATGATGGGCCTCATGGCTAGTGAGGAAACCCGGACGATGACGCCGCCCCGACCGTTCGCAGCTCGGCCGCGCACGAGGCCGGGAAGCACGACGCCGGAAAACCGGGCGGCCCGTCCACGCGCGCGTGGACGACACGGCTGCTCGTCCTCGGCATCGTGCTGTCCGCCCTGAACCTCCGGCCCGCCATCACCAGCCTCGGCGCCCTCCTGGAGGAGGTCCGCGACGGGCTCGGCATGAGCGCCGGCGTGGCCGGACTGCTCACCTCCGTGCCGCCCCTGTGCTTCGCCGTCTTCGGCGTCATGGCCCCGCGGCTCGCCCGCCGCTTCGGAGCGGGCGCCGTGGTGTGCGCCGGCATGGCCGCCACCGGCCTGGCGATCCGGCCGTACGCCGGCGGCACGGCCGGCTTCCTGGCCGCCAGTGCCCTCGCCCTCATGGGCATCGCGGTGAGCAACGTCCTGATGCCGGCCATCGTCAAGCAGTGGTTCCCCGACCGCGTGGGTTCCATGACCGGCGTCTACTCCATGGGACTCGCCCTGGGCACGTCCCTCGCGGCCGCGGTCACGGTGCCCGTGTCGGACGTCCTGGGCGGGAGCTGGCAGTCAGGCCTGGCCCTGTGGGCGGGGCTCGCCGCGGCGGCCGTCCTGCCGTGGCTGCCGTTCGTACGGAGGCGCGCGGCGGCGTCCGGGCCGGGGCGGCGGGCCGAGGGCTACGGCCACGGGACGACGCGGGACCCGGAGACCCCGGCCTCCGGCCGGACGGAGGCCGGGCGCGAGGACGGGAAGGAAACCGGCCGCGAGGACGGGAAGGAAACCGGCCGCGAGGACCGGGCGGGAACCGGGCGTGAGGAGCGCCCCGACCACGCCCCGGCGGACCCCGCGCGCGTGGAGGCGCGGCTGCGGATCACCCGGAGCCGCACCGCCTGGGCGCTGGCCGTCTTCTTCGGGCTCCAGGCCACCGCCGCCTACATCACCATGGGCTGGATGGCGCAGATCTTCCGGGACGCCGGGGTGCCCGCCGGTACCGCCGGGCTGCTGCTGGCACTCACCATGGCGATGGGCGTGCCCCTGGCCTTCGTCATACCCCGCCTGGCGACGCGGCTGCCGCACCAGGGCCCGATCGTGCTCGCCCTGGGCGTCTGCGGCCTCGCCGGCTACGCCGGGCTGTATCTCGAGCCGGCCGGCGGCGCCTGGGCCTGGGCCGTGCTGCTCGGCGTCGCGAACTGCGCCTTCCCGCTCGCCCTCACCATGGTCGGCATGCGGGCCAGGACCGGCCCGGGCGTGGCCCAGCTGTCGGCGTTCGCGCAGAGCACCGGCTACCTCATCTCCATCCCGGGACCGCTCCTGGTGGGCGTCCTCTACCAGCACAGCGGCGGCTGGGGCCTGCCGATCACACTGATGAGCGCCCTGATGGTCCCGCAGATGGTGGTCGGCTGGCTGGCGGGCCGCGACCGCACGGTGGAGGACGAGGCGGGCCGCTGAGAGGACGAGGCGGGCCGCTGAACCGGCCTCGTCGCGTCGGCCTCACCCCGGGGCCCAGCGCGCCCGGGGTGGGTGCGACACTTGCCCCATGCCAGTGCTCGATCCGAATCCCCAGCATGGTCAGAAGAAGATGCTGCTCGTGTTCGGCGCATTCTTCGCGATCTTCATCGTCATCGGCGTCATCGCGACGCTCGCCTCGCCATGACCGGGCCTCGCCCCGTCGATGGTGGGGCTAGCCCCCTGTCCCCTAGGGGGTGAGGGTCAGGGTCAAGTGGGTGGGTCACCGGATGGGTTGCCTGCCGCGGATTCCGTAACTTCGAGGTGTGGCCGCGAGACGGGGGCCACCGGCCACTCGAAGAGCGGAGGCACCCATGTCGGCCCCTACGCAGACCCCGCCCCACCCGGCGACCCGGTCCGGCGCCGACAGCCGGCTTCCCTGGTGGGCCCTGGCCCTGCCGGCGCTTGGCTTCACCGCGCTGCTCGTCCTGATCCTGAACCCGTCCGGCGCCCACGCGGCCACCGGCGATCCCGTGGTCACCCACCTCTTCGAGCGACTGCAGCAGCTGACAGCCCGCTGAGCACGCCGAAACCGGTGGTCAACTCCCTGCGCCCCATGGCGTGTTTCATGCGAAGCTGGATCTCATGAGCGTCGCAGAACCCCGCACGATTGTCCTCTTCCGCCATGCGAAAGCCGACTGGCCACAGGTGACCGATCACGAGCGTCCGCTCGCCGACCGGGGCCGAAAAGACGCGGCGGAGGCCGGGCGCAGGCTGGCCGACACCGGCATCCCCTTCGACCTGGCCCTGTGCTCCACCGCGGTCCGGACCCGGGAGACCTGGAAGCTCGCCGTCCATGAGTTTCCGCATCGGCCGAAAACCGTCTACGAAGAGCGGATCTACGAGGCCTCGCCGGGCGAACTGATCGCCCTGCTCAACGAGACCCCCGACGATGTGCGGAACGTCCTCGTGATCGGCCACAACCCGGGTGTCCAGGGCCTCGCCGACGTCCTGGCGGGCTCGGCCGAGGACGACGCCCGCGAGCGCATGGACCGCCGCGGCTTCCCGGCCGCCGGCTTCGCCGTCCTGTCGTTCACCGGCTCGTGGAAGAGCGTGGAGCCGGGCGTGGCCGCGCTGCGGGACTACTGGGCGCCGGCCGAGTGACCGTCTCCGTGTGAAAGCGGGGCCGTGACAATGAGGCTGTGACAGGGACCCGGCACCGGTGCGGTGCCGGGCCCCTCCAGCCCGCTTCAGACCGTGTCGAGGGTGTCCGCCGCCTCGACCTCTTCGCGCGTGACGCCCAGCAGATACAGGACCGTGTCCAGGAACGGGAAGTTCACCGCGGTGTGCGCGGCCTCGCGCACCACCGGCTTGGCGTTGAAGGCGACACCCAGACCGGCCGCGTTCAGCATGTCCAGGTCGTTCGCACCGTCACCGATCGCCACGGTCTGCGACAGCGGCACGCCCGCCTCCGCCGCGAACCGGCGCAGCAGCCGGGCCTTGCCCGCACGGTCGACGATCTCGCCGGTGACCTTGCCCGTCAGCCTGCCGTCGACGATCTCCAGCGTGTTGGCCTGGGCGAAGTCCAGCCCCAGCCGCTCCTTCAGATCGTCGGTGACCTGGGTGAACCCGCCCGAGACGACACCGACTTGGTAGCCGAGCCGCTTCAGCGTACGGATCAGGGTGCGGGCGCCCGGCGTCAGCCGCACCTCGCTGCGCACCTTGTCCACCACTGAGGCGTCCAGCCCCTCCAGCAGCGCCACGCGCGCGTGCAGGGACTGCTCGAAGTCCAGCTCCCCGCGCATCGCGGCAGCCGTCACCTCGGCGACCTTGTCCTCGCAGCCGGCGTGCGCGGCGAACAGCTCGATGACCTCGTCCTGGATGAGCGTCGAGTCGACGTCCATGACGACCAGGCGCTGCGCACGCCGGTACAGACCGGCGGCGACCACCGCCACGTCGATGCCGAGCTTCGCCGCGTCGGGTGCCAGGGCGGTGCGCAGCGGCTCGGTCTCCACGCCGGACACGGCGAACTCGACCGCGGTCACGGGGTACTTGGCGAGCCGGAAGATACGGTCGATGTTGCCGCCGGTCCTGGTGATCCGCGCGGTGACCGCGGCGGTCGCCTCCGACGTGAGCGGATGCCCGAGCACGGTGACCAGGGAGCGGCCCAGTCCACGCGGCCGGTTGTCGCCGAGGCCGGAGATGATCTCCGCCTGCATCTTCATCGACTCGGCCCAGCTGTGGACGGTCGCCCGCAGATCTCCCTCGAGTCCGGGGGGCGGCTCGGTCACGAGCGCGCACAGCACCATCCGGCCGCGGGTGACGACCTGCTCGATGTCGACGACGTCGACGGAGTAGGCGGCGAGGGTGTCGAAGAGGCCGGCCGTGATGCCCGGCCTGTCCTTGCCGAAGATCTTGACAAGGAGGGTGGGGACGTCAGAGGACGAGGTCTGCGATGCGCTCATGGTGGTTCCACCGTATCCGGCGGGCAGGTCACACCGCCCGTGAGGTCCGGCTGGCGGACAGCGAACAGTGGGTATCGCGTCGATGGCGTGCATCTTACGTACCGGTACGGCGCCCCTCCGGCCTCGGGATCACCTCCCGCCCCGCGGTTTCCGCGGTGGCGGGGGAGGAGGCGGGGGCGGCGGCCCGTCGTCCGGCCGGGCCGGCGGCCCGTTCCCGCCCCGTGGCCCGGGCGGCCGACGGGGGCCTCGCGGAGGCGGCCCGACCGGCCGCGCCACGGTGGGCGCTCCGTACACGTCGCCGTTCCCGGGCTCGGTGGCCCTTGTCTCCGGCCGTCCCTCGTCCGGGGTGTCCGACCGTCCTCCGTCCGGCCACCCTCCGTCCGGCCACCCTTCGTCATGCGGGCCCCGGCGTGCGTCCCCGGGCCGCGCGTCCTCCGGTTCTCGCAGTTCGTCCGGAACCCGGAGGTACGGATTGGTGGCCGGGTTCGGCGGCCGGTACGGCGTACCCGGGGCGTAGGGCCCGGCCTCCCTCCCGTACGACGCCCGCTCGCCCTGCGGATCACCCAGGTTCCCGGACCGCCCGGTGCCCTCGCTCTGCCGGCCCGGAGCCTCGTCCTGCCGGTCCGTGCCCTCGCTCTGCGGGCCCTGGGCCTCGTGGTGCCGCCGGGCCCCGCTGGGCCAGCCGGTGCCCTCGTCGTACCGGCCCGTGCCCTCGTTGTGCCGCCCGGCCACGTCGAATTGGCCCTGGCCCTCGCCGTGCCAACCCTGGCGGCCCTGGCCGTACCGGCCCTGGCTCTCGCCGTACCGGCCTACCCCCGAGCCGCCCCCCGCCCCTGCCACCCCATCCCCCGGGCCAACGCCGCCGCCGACCGCCCCGCGGCCCCGCTCGCCCACGCCAGCGACGCCCCCACGGCCCCGGCTCCCGCGCCCCACACCGCGCCCAGCAGCAGGGCAATGCCGAGATGCCCGTGCAGTTCGATGCCCGCGCCGAACGCGTCGAAGCCGAGTACGGACAGGGAGGCGGTCACGGACACATCCGTCAGCCAGGCCAGCAACGGCAGGGCCGACGCGGTCGCGACCCCCAGCCGCAGCGCGCACCCGCCCGCGAAACCGAGGGCGCCGGGACCCCGTACCGCCGCCTCTTCCCGCACCCCCGCCACAGCGCCCACCGGCGACCGCACCGCCGTCAACACCCCCGCCAGCAGCATCATCAGAGCCGCCGCCACCCCGAGCAGCCACACGCGCCCGTCCAGCTCGGCCAGCCTCCCCAGCGTCACCTGCTGGTCGGGGCGGGCCACGAGCAGGTCGTCCAGCGGGTCAGGCAGGAAACGGGTCAGTTCGCCCGTGGCCCTGCCGTCCCACGGCACGAACAGGCCGATCGGCACGCCCAGCCACACCCCGTTCGGCGCCCCGAGCAGCGCCGCGCCGGTGACGCGCCCGGGGTGGTCGTCGCCGCTCGCCGCGTACGCCGCCGCGGCGAGGCCCGCCGCCACGGCCACCAGCAGCACGGTCACCACCGCGGAAACGGCCGGCCGTACGACCCGGTGCACGGCCTCCCACCCCCGGGGCAGCGGCGTGCGGCGCGAGGCCAGCAGGGCGACGAGGAGGATCCCGGCCGACCAGCCGAGACCACCGAACAGCGTGGGCACGGTGTCGACCGTGAAACCGATCGCCGCCCGCGCGTCGACCAGGTCCCCGATCCGGTCCGGCAGCAGCCCGCCGATGTCCCCGACGTCCCCGAGCCCGGGGATGTCCAGGCCGCCGCTTCCCTCTCCGCCCCCGCCGGTCAGGTCGTCCAGCCCCAGTGAGCCGCCGTCGATCGTGATGACGTCGTGCCCCGCCCAGGCCAGCCCGCCGAGCATCGCCACGAACAACGCGACCACCGCACCGGCGCGCGCGAGGAGTTCGGCCGGTGAGATCACAACTCCCGCCGCCCGCAAGGACCGCAGGAAGAAGTACGACAGCAGCAGCGCTCCGACCAGGCTCACCCCCAGTGGCGTGATCTCGATGGCCGTGTCCGCCTCCGCGCCCGTGAGACCGAACACCGACACATCGCCGGACGGCGTGACCGAACCACCCGCCCCAAGGGCCACCACCGCCGCGGTCATCGGCCCCAACGAGCCCGCCGCGTCCGCTTGCAGCAGACGCAGCCCCAGCGCCGCCGTGCCCGCCATCCCGATCAACGCCCAGCTCACAGCGGCGACGGCGGACATCAGCACGTCACCCCACGGCACACGCGTGCCGTCACTCGCCCTCTCGACACCTGTACCGGCACCCATGGCAGACCCCCCGATCCGCTACGCGGCGGGAACTCCGCGCATGTCCCCCTCGCGACGAAATACCACTCTCCGGCCCGGTTTCAACCCCGTCAACGGAATCGGCCGAGGCGTCCGTGCGCGGTTTTCACAAGGCCCGACTTTCGGTCAGGGGGCCGCTACTGAAATAGTTCCCCCGATGTTCGACATCCCTAGACTCCCCATGTCGGGGGTAACTCGGGGGACAACTCAGTGGGGCATGGAGTGCCGGAACTCGTACTGGAATCAAACGGACGTACCTGGACGCTCGATCCGTCCAGGGCATACACCCTCGGACGTGATCCGCAGGGGGACGTCGTCTTCGACGACGCCAGGGTCTCCTGGCGTCACGCCACGGTCAGCCACAACGGCCGCAGTTGGGTCATCGAGGACCATGGCAGCACCAACGGCACGTTCGTGCAGGGTCAGCGGATCCACCACATGGAGCTCGGCGCGGGCTCGGCGGTGAACCTGGGCAACGCCACCGACGGACCGCGTCTGAACCTCTCCGGCGCCGCGGCCTCCGTCGCCACGCCGCAGGCCCAGCCCCAGCAGCAGCCGTACGCCGCGCAGGGCGCGAACCCCGGCTGGGCCCAGCAGGCGCCCTCCCAGCAGCAGGCTCCGCAGGCCGGCTGGCAGCAGCCGCAGCAGCCCGGCGGGCACATCCCGCAGCAGCAGGCCCCCGGCGGTGCCGCGGGGGCGCCGCCGGCCCACGGCGACCGCAGCCCCACCACGTTCCACCAGTTCTCCCTCGGCCGCGTGATGCGCATCGGCCGTGCCCTGGAGAACGAGCTGGTCGTCTCCGACCTGCAGGTCTCCCGGCACCACGCCGAGTTCCACGCCACGCCCGACGGCCGCATGGAGATCCGCGACCTCGGCTCGCACAACGGCACGTACGTCAACGGTCTGCCGATCCCCAAGGGTGGCGGGCAGTTGCTCGGGCCGGCCGATGTCGTCGGCGTCGGCCACTCGACGTTCCGGCTCGTCGGCGACCGGCTCGAGGAGTTCGTCGACACCGGTGAGGTGTCCTTCTCCGCCCGCCATCTGACCGTAACGGTCGACGGCGGCAAGCAGATCCTCAAGGACGTCTCCTTCGGCGTCCCCGAGAAGTCGCTCATCGCGGTCATCGGCCCGTCCGGTTCCGGCAAGTCGACCCTGCTCAAGGCACTCACCGGCTACCGCCCGGCCGACCAGGGCGAGGTCCTCTACGACAACCGGAACCTCTACAAGCAGTTCGCCGAGCTGCGCCAGCGCATCGGTCTGGTCCCGCAGGACGACATCCTGCACAAGGAACTGACCGTCAAGAAGGCCCTCAAGTACGCGGCCAAGCTGCGCTTCCCCGCGGACACCACGGGCCAGGAGCGCGACGCCCGCATCGACGAGGTGCTGCGCGAGCTCAAGCTGGACATCCACAAGGAGAAGAAGGTCACCTCCCTCTCCGGTGGCCAGCGCAAGCGCGTCTCCGTGGCCCTGGAGCTGCTCACCAAGCCCTCGCTGATCTTCCTGGACGAGCCGACCTCCGGCCTCGACCCGGGCATGGACCGCGACGTCATGCAGCTGCTGCGCGGCCTCGCCGACGACGGCCGCACCGTCCTCGTCGTCACCCACTCCGTGGCCGAGCTGGCGATCTGCGACAAGCTCCTGGTGATGGCCCCGGGCGGCGCGGTCGCCTACTTCGGCCCGCCGGAGGAGGCGCTGAACTTCTTCGGCTACGACACCTGGGCCGATGTCTTCTCCGCCTTCGAGAACTACCGCGACTACGACTGGGCGGGCCGATGGAAGGGCTCGCAGCACTACCAGATGTACGCCGCGGACATCGACGCCGTCGCGCCGCAGTCCGTACAGGTTCCGCCCATGCAGGCGATGAAGCCGCCGAAGCCACAGGGCTGGATGTCCCAGTTCGTCACGTTGGTGCGGCGCTACGTCTCGGTGATCGCGTCCGACAAGGGCTTCCTCGCCCTGATGGTGATCCTGCCGGCCGTGCTCGGCGCGGTCAGCCTCCTCATCGACGCGGACCGGGGCCTGCTGCCGAACCCGGTCAACCCGCAGACGGGCCGGATCATCCCGAACGGCACCGCCACCACGGTCCTGCTGATCCTCGCGGTCGGCGCCTGCTTCGCGGGCGCGGCGAACTCCGTCCGTGAGCTGATCAAGGAACGGGTCATCTACGAGCGGGAGCGCGCGACCGGTCTGTCACGCTCCGCGTATCTGATGTCCAAGGTGTTCGTGCTCGGCATGATCACCGTGCTGCAGGGCCTGCTGGTCGGTGTCATCGGCTTCTCCAGCCGGGAGATCCCCGAGGAGGGTCTGGTCTTCGGCAGCGCCACGCTCGTCGAGCTGTCGGTGCCGATCATGGCCCTGGGCTTCACGTCGATGATGTTC
This sequence comes from Streptomyces sp. CA-179760, assembly GCF_050937045.1. Taxonomy (NCBI): domain Bacteria; kingdom Bacillati; phylum Actinomycetota; class Actinomycetes; order Kitasatosporales; family Streptomycetaceae; genus Streptomyces; species Streptomyces sp. CA-179760. The sequence goes on along the minus strand of NZ_JBNJLZ010000001.1, from coordinate 2,198,211 downwards.
GGCCTGATCATCTCCTCGCTGGTGAAGACCGCCGAGAAGACCATGCCGCTGCTGGTGATGTTCGCCATCATCCAGGTCGTCTTCACGGGCTGCCTCTTCACGCTGCACGGCTCGATCGGCGTCAACCAGTTCTCGTTCCTGATGCCGTCGCGCTGGGCGGTCGCAGCGTCCGGCGCCACGCTGGACTTCAACAAGATCGCCCCGCCGGAGACCGCCGGCGACAACGACCCGCTGTGGGAGCACACGGTCGGCGCCTGGGCCATGGACATGGGCGCGCTCCTCGCGCTCGGCGTGCTCTGCGGCTTCTTCGTGGCCCGCTTCCTGCGCCGCCACGAGCCCGAGGTCATGCGCAAGTAGTCTCCGCCGCACGACGCCCCGAAGGGCGGCACCCTGTCAGGTGGGTGCCGCCCTTCGGCGTTTTCTCGTTCAGCGAGCAGAGGTCCGCGCCACCTCAGTACGCGCTGTCGACGTTGTCCATCGAGCCGTACTTGTCGGCCGCGTAGTTGCAGGCGGCGGTGATGTTGGCTACCGGGTCGTAGATGTCCCAGGAGGTGCCGGCGACGTGCCAGGTCTTGAAGGTCGGCGGGATGACCTGCAGCAGACCCTTCGACGGGATGCCGTTGATCGCGTTGATGTCCCAGTTGTTGATGGCCTTCGGGTCACCGGACGACTCGCGGATGATGTTGCGGTGGATGCCGTCGTAGGACGCCGGGATGTCGTGCTTCTTCAGGATGTCGAGCGACTCGCGGATCCAGCCGTCGAGGTTGTTCGGGTAGGTCTTCTTGGCGGCCTTCTTGGCCTCGGCGCGCTTGGCGTCGCGGCTCGCGGCCTCCTTGGCCTCGCGTGCGGCCTCGGCCTTCTTCTTCGCCGCCTCGGCGGCGGCCTTCTTCTTGGCGGCAGCCGCGGCGTCGGCCTTCTTCTTCGCCTCGATCTGCTCGGCCTTCAGGCTGGCACCGGCCATCTGGTCGGTGACGCTCGCCCTCACGTCCTTGATCTGCTGGTTGCTGAACGCCACCGGAGCCGACTGAGCGGCTTCCGTCGTGGTCTTCGTCGAAGCGCCGCTCGGCACCGCGGAGAACCCGATGGCGGCGGCGCCGAGGGTGGCGACACCTGCCATGGCGATCTTGTGGTGACGGGTGATGTTACGACTGGGGCCACGGCTGAAGATGTTCTTGGGCATGGTGGTTGGACCTCTTCGAATAGCGCGGGAGTCGCTCGGCGTCCGGCGTTGGACTCGGTGTGTTTCCGACACAAACGCCGCGGAGGTGAACCCACGGCGCTGAGCGACGGCAGCCATTCTTAGCGGCCGCAAAATGGCGTGGCAAAGGTGTGACGTACGAAGGAAGATAGTGGATCAGGGAAGGGCAAATCGGGGCAGACTGGACCGTCTGTGCCGCTCAATAGGTGCGGCTTTGTCTCCTACGTCCTTTCGTACGTGACGTGGGTCCTATGCGAGGGCTCACACCAGGCGAAGATCTGCTGCACTGTCAGTTGCTTGAGCAATGCGCTGTGTGAGGGGTCTTCCCCGGCAGGACGAGGTGCACGTCCCCGAACTCGTGCCACAGGTAGCGGCCTTGCAGCGCCGCCTCGTATCCCCGCTCGATGGCCGCCCGCCCCGCGATCGCCTCCAGCATCAGCAGATGCGAGGCCTCCGGCTCGTGCAGCCCGGTCAGCAGCCCGTCCACCACCCGCACCCCACGCTCCGGGGTCACCACCAGACCGGTCCACCCCGCCCGCGGCCGTACGACCCCGTCGGCACCCGCCGCCGACTCCACGGCCCGCACCGCCGTCGTCCCGACCGCGAGAACCCGGCCCGCACCGGCCCTGGCGGCGTTGATCAGCCGCGCCGACGCCGCAGGCACCGCGAAGCGCTCCGGATACGGCGGCTCGTGCGCCTCCGCCGACGCCACCCCCGTGTGCAGCGTGACCGGCGCGAACCGCACCCCCCGGCCCACCAGCTCCGCAACCAGCCGCGCCGTGAAGGGCCGCGCCGCACTCGGCATCTCCGCACTGCCCGCCCCGTCCGCCGACGGCAGCGCGAACACCGTCTGGTAGACGGACAGCGGCTGGTCACGCTCCGTGTAGGAGTAGCGAATGGGCCGCCCGTACGCCCGCAGCAGCCCCGCGACCCCGGGCCCGGACACCCGCGCCCACCACAGCCGCCCGCTCCGCCCGCTCAGCGGCTCCTCCAGCACCAGCCGGGCCCCTCCCGGCAGGCACACCTCCGAACCCGCCGGCCCACCCGCACGTGCGCGCGTGGTGCCCCGCCCGTCGGGCTCCCGCAGCTCCACCGCCCAGCGACCGTCGTCCCCGGAGGTGGAGAAGTGCACCACCACGCGTGCGTGCCCGACCCACCCGTCGACGGCAGCCGCCAGCGTGGCCGAGGTGTTGACCACGAGCAGATCCCCGGCCCGCAACAGCCGCGGCAGCTCCGTGAACGTGTGATGCGCCACCCCCGCACCCCGCGACACCAGCATCCGTACGGCGTCCCGGTCCAGCCCGGGCCCCCGCTGCTCGACCGGCACCCGGGCCGACAGCTCCTCCGGTACCCGCACGGCCGATGTCATCGGGCCCCGTCCAGCAGGGCCGGAGCCCCGTACCGCCCGCTCGCCGGACGCTCGTCCAGCAGCCGCAGGAACCCCGGCACCACAGCCGCCGGCTCCGGCCGCGGACCATGATCGTCCGGTACGGCCGCCGCGTACAGGTCCGTGGCCATGTCCCCGGGATCCACCGCCCAGACCCGCAGCCCCGGCTCCTCCACTGCGAGCACCGCCATGAGATGGTCCAGAGCCGCCTTGGACGCCCCGTAGCCGCCCCAACTCTCGTACGCCTCGGCCGCAGCGTCCGAGCTGACGGCGACGACCGTGCCCGCCCCCGAGGCCCGCAGCAGCGGCAGCGCCTCCCGGACCAGGCCGAGCCCCGCCACCAGGTTCACCTCCAGCGCCCGGCGCAGCCCCTCCAGGGGCAGCGCCTCCAGCCGCACCAGCGGCTCGGCGCCCAGCGCGCTCGCGTTGTGCACCAGCAGGTCGACGCCGCCCAGCCGCCCCGCCGCCGACACCAGCTCCGCCCGGTGCCCGGCGTCGGTGACGTCCCCTGGCAGGGCGGTCACACGCGTGCCGTCCGCGGAGACGGCCCGAGCCGCCTCGGTCAGCGCCTCGGCACCCCTGGCATCGAGCACCAGGTCCCAGCCCCGCCCGGCCAGCGCCTCGGCGAGCGCACGGCCCAGGCCCTTCGAGGCCCCTGTGATGATCGCAACCGGCATGATCGGCTCCCTTGTCGTGATCGCGTGCCCTCAACGTAGGAACGGAGCCGCCCGGACCACCTCGGACGGGGGCCGCAATCCACCGGGTCCCTTCGCCCTACGCCACCGGCCCGGCGCCCCGGTCCTACGCCGCGCAGCCCACCCGGCTCGGCCCCGCGACCTAGGCCCACCGGACCGGGCACCCGCCGCCACCGGTCCGATCCGCGCTGTCACAGCCCGCCGGTACCGTGAGGACATGAGTCACGGTCCCCGGTCCGGCCTCGCCGCGGTGAGCTCGGCGTTGCTGGCCATGAGCAGGCATCTCGAGGTCCGCGACGTCCTCAAGACGATCGTCGCCTCGGCCCGCGAGCTGCTCGACGCGCAGTACGCCGCGCTCGGCGTGCCGGACGATCACGGCGGCTTCGCCCAGTTCGTGGTCGACGGCGTCAGCGAGGAGCAGTGGAAGGCCATCGGCCCCCTCCCGCGCCAGCACGGCATCCTCGCCGCGATGCTGCACGAGGCCAGGTCCGAGCGCCTCGCCGACGTCCGCAAGGACCCCCGCTTCGAGGGCTGGCCGAAGGCCCACCCCGACCTGGTCGACTTCCTGGGCCTGCCGATCCGCGACGGCGACGAGGTCATCGGCGCACTGTTCCTCGCGAACAAGAACTGCGAGAAGCCCGAAGGCGGCTGTGGCTTCACGGCGGACGACGAGGAACTCCTCGGCATCCTCGCCCAGCACGCCGCGATCGCCCTCACCAACGCCCGCCTCTACGAACGCAGCCGCGAACTGACCATCGCCGAGGAGCGCTCCCGCCTCGCCCATGAACTGCACGACGCGGTCAGCCAGAAGCTCTTCTCCCTCCGCCTGACGGCCCAGGCCGCGGCCCGCCTGGTGGACCGGGACCCCTCCCGCGCCAAGGGCGAACTCCATCAGGTGGCGGTCCTGGCCGCCGAGGCCGCCGACGAACTGCGGGCAGCGGTCGTCGAGCTGCGCCCCGCAGCCCTCGACGAGGACGGCCTCGTGGCCACCCTGCGCACGCAGGTCCAGGTCCTCGACCGCGCACACACCGCCGGGGTGACCTTCGCCGGCCATGGCGTGAAGGCCCTGCCCGCTTCCCAGGAGGAAGCCCTCCTGCGCGTCGCCCAGGAGGCCTTGCACAACGCCCTGCGCCACTCCGGCGCCGACCATGTCGACGTGACCCTGGACCGCCGCGGCGGCGGAGCCGTCCTGCGGGTCACGGACGACGGCTGCGGCTTCGACCCGCAAGCGGTGCGGCGCGCGGGGCGCCATCTGGGCCTGGTCTCCATGCGGGACCGGGCGAGCGGGGCCGGCGGCACGCTGACCGTGGAATCGGCGCCCGGCAAGGGCACCACGATCGAGATGGAGGTCCCCGGTGGCTGACGCGATCAAGGTACTGCTCGTCGACGACCACCAGGTCGTCCGCCGGGGCCTGCGCACCTTCCTCGAGGTGCAGGACGACATCGAGGTCGTCGGCGAGGCCGCGGACGGCGCCGAAGGAGTCGACCGAGCCGAGGAGTTGAAACCCGACGTCATCCTCATGGACGTCAAGATGCCGGGCATGGACGGTGTCGACGCACTGCGCAGACTCCGCGAACTCGACAACCCCGCGCGCGTGCTGGTCGTCACCAGCTTCACCGAGCAGCGCACGGTGGTGCCGGCCCTGCGAGCGGGCGCCGCCGGATTCGTCTACAAGGACGTCGACCCCGACGCCCTCGCCGGAGCCATCCGCTCCGTCCACGCCGGGCACATCCTCCTCCAGCCGGAGGTGGCAGGCGCCCTGCTGTCCCAGGAGGAGGCCAACTCTGGGCCGGGAAGGGCCGGCTCTCTCACCGACCGGGAGCGCGAGGTGCTCGGCCTGATAGCGGACGGCCGCTCCAACCGGGAGATCGCCCGCGCGCTCGTCCTCTCCGAGAAGACCGTCAAGACCCATGTCTCGAACATCCTGATGAAGCTCGACCTGTCCGACCGAACCCAGGCCGCTCTGTGGGCCGTTCGCCATGGCGTGACCGGCTGACACGCTCACCCCACGGCAACGTGGAAGGTTCCACTCCGGACCGAGATTCATACTGTCGTGGGAATGTCCCCCGTACGGCGCATCCTCGGTGGAGCTCAGCCGTTCTCCAGTGCGTGCCGCGGCGCCTGCCGCGGCGATCGCAAGGAGGGCTCAGAAGTGAAGAACCTGAAGAAGGCCGCTGCCGTGACGATGGTGACCGGTGGGCTGCTGGCCGCCGGTGCGGGCATGGCCTCCGCCACGAGCGGCTCGCACGCCGACGGCAGCGCCATCGGCTCGCCGGGTGTCGCCTCGGGCAACGTGGTCCAGGCCCCGGTGCACGTCCCGGTCAACGTCTCCGGCAACAGCGTGAACGTCATCGGCGTCCTGAACCCGGCGTTCGGCAACCTCGCCGTCAACAAGTGACTTCACCTTCACCTTCACCTTCGCCTCCGAGCCGAAGGTGACCCCGGCCTCCCGGCCCGCCCGGGAGGCCGTTCGGCATAGCTGCGGGCATGCGGCCGCCCCCGCTGCGGGCATGCGTGCCGCTAGGGGCGGCACGGGTGGGCGCAGCGGCACCCCGCTCCGCCGGGCTGCGCACCCACCTGCCCCAGCACCGACGCCGAGCACCCGGCGACCGTCACCGCACCCCCCGCTCCCGCTCCTCCACAACGGAGTTGTACGCCGCGACCTGCGCCCGCCGAGCCGTCCGCTCCACCGGCCGCAACGCCTCCCGCCGCGCCCCCATCTCGGACGCACTCACCGCACCCCCGTGCCCACTCTCCGTCGCCACCACGATCAACGTCCCCACCCGCTGCGCCAACTCCAGCACCCGCACCGCCCGTGGTGGATACCCAGGTGCCAGCACCTCCCGCCCCCGCTCGGCCCGCGCCCGATACGCATCGATCGCCGCCTCGGCCACCGGCCCCGACCCGGCCACATCCAGCCGCGTCAGCAGCTCCGTCGCCTCCCGCAGGGCCTCCGCCAGCTCCCGCTCGGCCTCACCCAGCGACGGCACATCCGCGGGCGGCGCCTCCCGCACGGGCAGTACGTGCCACACGACCTCGACATGCACATCACCCTCGGGCCCTGCCTCGTACACCTCCGGCACCAGCCCGAACGCGGCGCCGTAACAGACCACCGCCTGCTCGGCATCCAGCGCCCGCGCGTTGAACTCCGGCGGCCCGCTCAGCCCCAGCGGATGCCCGGGCGCGGGCAGCGCGAGCCGCAGCCCGGTCACCCCGAGTGTCCGCAGCCGCCCCAGCGCGAGCGTGAGCCCGACGGGCGCCGAATCCCCGGGCAGCCCCTCCACCCGGTGCACCGCGTCCTCGCCGACGATGGCGAGTACGGCGTCATCAGGTGAGACAAGTCCGGCCAAAAGGGCATTTCCCCAAGCCGCGAGACGTCCAGCACGTGGTTCCGAGAGCATGCCCCCACCCTAAGAGAGCCCAAGACCCGGACCGAGGGAATGCCCGGACCGACCGGTGGCGTAGATTTCATGGAGGGCTGCGCCCACCGGCGCGGCGGACCGAGCCACAGGCTTACGCGACAGCCGAGACCGGCCACACTGCAAGGGGAGACAACGCGCTCATGAGCGATGTTCTGGAGCTTCAGGACGTATCCGTGGTCCGCGAGGGCCGGGCTCTGGTGGACCAGGTCTCCTGGTCGGTCAAGGAGGGCGAGCGCTGGGTCATCCTGGGCCCGAACGGCGCCGGCAAGACCACCCTCCTCAACCTCGCTTCCACCTACCTCTACCCGAGCGCGGGCAGCGCCGCCATCCTCGGCGAGACCCTCGGCAGGCCCGGCACCGACGTCTTCGAGCTGCGCCCGCGAATCGGCATGGCCGGCATCGCCATGGCCGAGAAGCTCCCGAAGCGCCAGACGGTGCTGGAGACCGTGCTGACCGCCGCGTACGGCATGACCGCCACCTGGCACGAGGACTACGAGGAGATCGACGAGCAGCGCGCCCGCGCCTTCCTCGACCGCCTCGGCATGAGCGACTACCTGGAGCGCAGGTTCGGCACGCTCTCCGAGGGCGAGCGCAAGCGCACCCTCATCGCCCGCGCCCTGATGACCGACCCGGAGCTGCTCCTCCTCGACGAGCCCGCCGCCGGGCTCGACCTCGGCGGCCGCGAGGACCTCGTCCGGCGCCTCGGCCGACTCGCCCTCGACCCGATCGCCCCCTCGATGCTCATGGTCACCCACCATGTCGAGGAGATCCCCCGGGCTTCACCCACGTCCTCATGATCCGCCAGGGCAAGGTCCTCGCGGCCGGTCCGCTGGAGCTCGAACTCACCTCCCGCAACCTCTCCCTCTGCTTCGGCCTCCCGCTCGTCGTCGAACAGGCGGGCGAGCGCTGGACCGCACAAGGCCTCCCGCTGTCCTGACCCGGCCCCACGCCGCACAAGTGCCAGAGTAAGAACGGCATTTCACACGCTGGGCGCCCTGTCGGCGACAGGGCGTCGGACCTACCATGACCATGTGGAAATCGACGCATGGCTGTGGTGGCTGATCGGCGCGGCAGCGCTCGGCATCGCGCTCGTGGTCACCGCGATGCCCGAACTCGGCATGCTCGCGGTGGGTGCCGTCGCCGCGGCGACGGTCACCGGCGTCTTCGGTGGCGGAGCCGTCGCCCAGGTCGTGGTCTTCGCGGTGATCTCGACCGCCGGCATCGCCGTCGTACGGCCCATCGCGAACCGGCATCGCGCCCAGCGACCCCAACTCGCCACGGGCGTGGACGCGCTGAAAGGCAGACAAGCCGTCGTCCTGGAACGCGTCGACGCCTCCGGCGGCCGGATCAAGCTGGCCGGAGAGGTCTGGTCGGCCCGCGCCCTCGACACCGACCGTGCCTACGAAGTAGGCCAGGAAGTGGACGTCGTGGACATCGAGGGAGCCACTGCGATCGTCATGTGACCTCGCAGGACGTAACTGGAGTGAACTCCTCGCCAGCTACGCGACGGTCTGACAGACTCGACCAGCAAGATCTTCAACAACCATAAGATCTGCCGAAGTCGCCGAGGCGAAGAAGGGTACGGGGAACGACGATGGAACCGGTCATCATCGTCCTGATCATTCTGGTGGTGTTGGTCTTCATCGCCCTGATCAAGACGATCCAAGTCATCCCACAGGCCAGCGCGGCCATCGTCGAGCGGTTCGGCCGCTACACGCGGACACTCAACGCGGGCCTCAACATCGTCGTCCCGTTCATAGACACCATCCGCAACCGCATCGACCTGCGTGAACAGGTCGTCCCCTTCCCGCCGCAGCCGGTGATCACCCAGGACAACCTGGTGGTCAACATCGACACCGTCATCTACTACCAGGTGACCGACGCACGGGCCGCGACCTACGAAGTCGCCAGCTACATCCAGGCGATCGAGCAGCTCACCGTCACCACGCTGCGCAACATCATCGGCGGCATGGACCTGGAGCGGACCCTGACCTCCCGCGAGGAGATCAACGCGGCCCTGCGCGGCGTCCTCGACGAGGCCACCGGCAAGTGGGGCATCCGCGTCAACCGCGTCGAACTCAAGGCGATCGAACCGCCCACCTCCATCCAGGACTCGATGGAGAAGCAGATGCGCGCCGACCGGGACAAGCGCGCCGCGATCCTCCAGGCCGAAGGTGTCCGGCAGTCCGAGATCCTGCGCGCCGAAGGTGAGAAGCAGTCCCAGATCCTGCGCGCCGAAGGTGAGGCCAAGGCGGCCGCCCTGCGCGCCGAGGGCGAGGCCCAGGCCGTCCGTACGGTCTTCGAGGCCATCCACGCCGGAGACCCGGACCAGAAGCTCCTCTCCTACCAGTACCTCCAGATGCTCCCCAAGATCGCCGAAGGCGACGCCAACAAGCTCTGGATCGTCCCCAGCGAGATCGGCGACGCCCTCAAGGGCCTCTCTGGCGCAATGGGCAACTTCGGCGGCCTCGGCGGCGGTTCCGGCGGCAACGGCGGCTCTTCCGGTGCCGGCGTCCCCGCCCAGGAGCGCCGCGAGAAGCCGTCCATCGACTGACCCGGCACACACCACGAAGGGGGCCCGCTTCCCAGAGAAGCGGGCCCCCTTCGTATGCCAGCCAGGCCATGACGGTCAGGCCACGCCAGTCGTGCCAGGTCAGCTAGGCGGCGGGCTGCGCCAGCCACTCCGGCAGCGCGTCGAAGTCGTCCTGCCCCAGCGCCAGCAGCATCGCGTCCGCCGGCGTCGGCTCGAACGGCTCCTGAAGCAACGGCATACCCGCCTCCACCGGAGTCCGGTTCGCCTTGCGGTGATTGTCCTCCGCACATGAGGCCACCGTGTTCAGCCACGAGTCCTGCCCGCCCCGCGACCGCGGCACCACGTGGTCGACCGTCGTCGCCCGCCTCCCGCAGTACGCGCACCGGTTCCGGTCCCGGACCAGCACGCCCCGCCTCGACCACGGTGCTCGTCTTCGGAAGGGCACCCGTACGTACTGGCAGAGCCTGATGACTCGGGGCGCCGGTATGTCGACTGCGGCTCCCCTCATCCGCAGTTCGGGGTGGGCCTGCTCGACGACGGCCTTGTCCTGAAGCACCAGAACGACGGCTCGGTTCAGCGTTACCGTCGACAGCGGCTCGAAGCTCGCGTTGAGTACCAGCGTGTCCCGCATACCAGCCCACCTCCCGTGTGCACCGGCCCACCCCCTGGCGGGCTGGGATCAACTCTGGCCGGGCACGCCGAGATGGACAACGCAATATCTGCTGCTCTCACGGGGGTGACCCCCGTGCCCCCGGCAACAAAAATGCCCGCTCCTGATCAATTCCAAGACCAGGAGCGGGCAAACGTTCTGTGAACGCTGGGATCGCCGGACGACGGCTCAGCCTTCGGCGGGCACCTCGTACTCACCGATCAGCTGGGCACGCCCGATGGTGTGAAACCGCAGGTTGAAGCCCACGACGGCAGGCGAAGCCTCCGCATCCGGACCGAGCTTCTCCGAATCCACGGCGTACACCGTGAACACGTAACGGTGCGGACCGTCCCCGGGCGGTGGCGCGGCACCACCGAACTCCTTGCTCCCGTAGTCGTTACGCGCCTGGATCGCGCCCTCGGGCAGACCCTCGAACGCGCCGCTGCCCGCACCCACCGGCAGCTCGGTCACCGAGCCCGGGATGTCGAACAGCACCCAGTGCCAGAACCCGCTGCCCGTCGGGGCATCGGGGTCGTAGCAGGTCACGGCGAAGCTCTTGGTCTCGGGCGGGAAGCCCTCCCACCGCAACTGCGGCGAGGTGTTGCCGGCCGCGTAGACCTGAGCGTCCTGGAGCGTCGCACCCTCCTCGACATCCTTGCTCGTGACCGTGAACGAGGGTACGGGCGGATGGAAGTCATGGGGGAGCGGCCGCCGCTTGAGCTCGGTCACCTCGGTACCTCCTGATCGATTCGTTCAGTCAGCCCCGAGCCTAGAACCAGTTGCGCTTGCTGCCGACCTCGGACAGCCACTGGTTGAGGTACGCGGTCCAGTCGGTGCCCTGGTAGTCCTGCAGCCCCACCTTGAAGGAACGGAAGGTGTCGCTGCTCTCGCTGAACAGCCCCGGCTTCTTGTCCATCTCGAGCACCACGTCCATGGCCTGCTCATCGGCCACGAAGCTCAGCTCGACCTGGTTCAGCCCCCGGTACTGCTGCGGTGGGTAGAACTCGATCTCCTGGTAGAACGGCAGCTTCTGCCGCGTACCCCGGATGACACCGCGCTCCATGTCCGCGTTCTTGAACCGGAAGCCCAGCTGGATGAACGCGTCCAGGATCGCCTTCTGCGCCGGCAGCGGGTGAACGTTGACCGGGTCCAGGTCACCGGAGTCCACGGCACGCGCGATCTCCAGCTCAGTGGACACCCCGATGTTCATGCCGCGAAGCGCCTGCCCGTCGATCATCGTGATCGGGGTCTCCCACGGGATCTCCAGCCCGAACGGCACCGCGTGCACCGCGTTCGCCTGGAGCTCGAACGCCCCGCCCAGCCGCGACTTCGTGAACTCGATGTCCTGCTTGTACTCCTGGTCGCCGCTCTCCACCTCGACCTTGGCCTGCAGCCCGACCGAGAGCCCCTCGATCTGCTGGTTCACGGACCCGCCCTGGATCCGCACCTCACCCTGGACGACACCGCCCGGGACGACGTTGACCTCGTGCAGCACCGTCTCGACCGAAGCCCCGCCGGCCCCCAGGCTCGCGAGCAGCTTCTTGAACGCCATGTCTCTCCCTCTCGCCCACTACGGGTGGATCCTTGATCCATACAAACGCGATCCGGCCGTGGCCGGTTCCATGCCCTCACCCTGGCAAGGCCGGCGTCCGCTGGCCACCCCGCCGCACCACCCGTCTTCAGTACCCTCGGACGGCATGATCGCGACCCCCGACCGTACGCCCCTGTCCAGGGAGTTCTTCGACCGGCCCGTCCTCGATGTCGCCCCCGACCTCCTCGGCCGCATCCTGGTACGCACCACCCCGGACGGTCCGATCGCCCTCCGCCTCACAGAGGTCGAGGCTTACGACGGCTCCGACGACTCCGGCTCCCACGCCTATCGCGGCCGCACGGCCCGCAACAACGTGATGTTCGGTCCGCCTGGGCACGTCTACGTCTACTTCACCTATGGCATGTGGTTCTGCATGAACCTGGTGTGCGGCCCTGAGAACAAGGCAAGCGCGGTCCTGCTCCGCGCCGGCGAGATCATCGAGGGCGCCGAACTGGCCCGTACCCGTCGACTCTCGGCCCGCAACGACAAGGAACTGGCCAAAGGCCCTGCCCGACTGGCCACTGCCCTGGGCGTGGACCGCTCCCTGGACGGCACGGACGCGTGCACCCCCGAGGACACCCCCCTTCGCATGCTGACCGGCATCCCCGTGCCCTCCGACCAGGTACTCAACGGCCCGCGCACCGGTGTGTCCGGCGACGGCGCCGTGCACCCATGGCGCTTCTGGGTCGCCAACGACCCGACGGTGAGTCCCTATCGCGCCCATGTCCCGAGGCGCCGCCGAAGTTGACGCGTCCCCGCAGGATGCGTAATGTGGCCCGAGCCGCTGAAACGGGTACGGCAATCGCCAGCACCCGGAAGCGGCCAACCCACTACCTAGTCACCCCCCTCAGCAGGGGCGAATTCGGCGTGCCCGCATGCCTGAATTCGATGTCCACAGACTCGATTATGAGTTGGACGGCGAATCGGCTAACGTAGTGAATGTCGAAAGGCCGACAGGCGAAAGCCAAGGTCCCACGGCAAATCCCGCCGACAGGGAATCGGATCGAAAAAGGATCTGATAGAGTCGGAAACGCAAGACCGAAGGGAAGCGCCCGGAGGAAAGCCCGAGAGGGTGAGTACAAAGGAAGCAACCGTTCCTTGAGAACTCAACAGCGTGCCAAAAGTCAACGCCAGATATGTTGATACCCCGTCTCCGGCCGTCAGGCTGGGACGAGGTTCCTTTGAAAAAACACAGCGAGGACGCTGTGAACGGTCGGGCCTATTCCGCCTGACTGTTCCGCTCTCGTGCTGTGGCACCGGATTACCGGTACACATTCACGGAGAGTTTGATCCTGGCTCAGGACGAACGCTGGCGGCGTGCTTAACACATGCAAGTCGAACGATGAAGCCCTTCGGGGTGGATTAGTGGCGAACGGGTGAGTAACACGTGGGCAATCTGCCCTTCACTCTGGGACAAGCCCTGGAAACGGGGTCTAATACCGGATAACACTTCCACTCTCCTGAGTGGAGGTTAAAAGCTCCGGCGGTGAAGGATGAGCCCGCGGCCTATCAGCTTGTTGGTGAGGTAATGGCTCACCAAGGCGACGACGGGTAGCCGGCCTGAGAGGGCGACCGGCCACACTGGGACTGAGACACGGCCCAGACTCCTACGGGAGGCAGCAGTGGGGAATATTGCACAATGGGCGAAAGCCTGATGCAGCGACGCCGCGTGAGGGATGACGGCCTTCGGGTTGTAAACCTCTTTCAGCAGGGAAGAAGCGAAAGTGACGGTACCTGCAGAAGAAGCGCCGGCTAACTACGTGCCAGCAGCCGCGGTAATACGTAGGGCGCGAGCGTTGTCCGGAATTATTGGGCGTAAAGAGCTCGTAGGCGGCTTGTCACGTCGGTTGTGAAAGCCCGGGGCTTAACCCCGGGTCTGCAGTCGATACGGGCAGGCTAGAGTTCGGTAGGGGAGATCGGAATTCCTGGTGTAGCGGTGAAATGCGCAGATATCAGGAGGAACACCGGTGGCGAAGGCGGATCTCTGGGCCGATACTGACGCTGAGGAGCGAAAGCGTGGGGAGCGAACAGGATTAGATACCCTGGTAGTCCACGCCGTAAACGGTGGGCACTAGGTGTGGGCAACATTCCACGTTGTCCGTGCCGCAGCTAACGCATTAAGTGCCCCGCCTGGGGAGTACGGCCGCAAGGCTAAAACTCAAAGGAATTGACGGGGGCCCGCACAAGCGGCGGAGCATGTGGCTTAATTCGACGCAACGCGAAGAACCTTACCAAGGCTTGACATACACCGGAAACGTCTGGAGACAGGCGCCCCCTTGTGGTCGGTGTACAGGTGGTGCATGGCTGTCGTCAGCTCGTGTCGTGAGATGTTGGGTTAAGTCCCGCAACGAGCGCAACCCTTGTCCCGTGTTGCCAGCAAGCCCCTTCGGGGGTGTTGGGGACTCACGGGAGACCGCCGGGGTCAACTCGGAGGAAGGTGGGGACGACGTCAAGTCATCATGCCCCTTATGTCTTGGGCTGCACACGTGCTACAATGGCCGGTACAATGAGCTGCGATACCGCGAGGTGGAGCGAATCTCAAAAAGCCGGTCTCAGTTCGGATTGGGGTCTGCAACTCGACCCCATGAAGTCGGAGTCGCTAGTAATCGCAGATCAGCATTGCTGCGGTGAATACGTTCCCGGGCCTTGTACACACCGCCCGTCACGTCACGAAAGTCGGTAACACCCGAAGCCGGTGGCCCAACCCCTTGTGGGAGGGAGCTGTCGAAGGTGGGACTGGCGATTGGGACGAAGTCGTAACAAGGTAGCCGTACCGGAAGGTGCGGCTGGATCACCTCCTTTCTAAGGAGCACTTCTAGGCAGCCGCAAGGTTGTCCAGAGGCCAGTACATCAGCGAATGTCTGATGCTGGTTGCTCATGGGTGGAACGTTGACTATTCGGCACACTTGATCGTCTTCTCCTTCTAGTACTGCTCTTTGAGTGTGGAACGTTGAGGGGAGCGGGGAGTGTGTCGGGCACGCTGTTGGGTGTCTGAGGGAACGAATTTTTCCTCAGTCGCCGGCCCCAGTGCACTCACCTGGTAAGGGTGGGGTGATGGGTGGCTGGTCGTTGTTTGAGAACTGCACAGTGGACGCGAGCATCTGTGGCCAAGTTTTTAAGGGCGCACGGTGGATGCCTTGGCACCAGGAACCGATGAAGGACGTGGGAGGCCACGATAGTCCCCGGGGAGTCGTCAACCAGGCTTTGATCCGGGGGTTTCCGAATGGGGAAACCCGGCAGTCGTCATGGGCTGTCACCCTTGCCTGAACACATAGGGCAAGTGGAGGGAACGCGGGGAAGTGAAACATCTCAGTACCCGCAGGAAGAGAAAACAACCGTGATTCCGGGAGTAGTGGCGAGCGAAACCGGATGAGGCCAAACCGTATGCGTGTGAGACCCGGCAGGGGTTGCGTATACGGGGTTGTGGGATCTCTCTTTTACGGTCTGCCGGCCGTGAGACGAGTCAGAAACCGTTGATGTAGGCGAAGGACATGCGAAAGGTCCGGCGTAGAGGGTAAGACCCCCGTAGTCGAAACGTCAACGGCTCGTTTGAGAGACACCCAAGTAGCACGGGGCCCGAGAAATCCCGTGTGAATCTGGCGGGACCACCCGCTAAGCCTAAATATTCCCTGGTGACCGATAGCGGATAGTACCGTGAGGGAATGGTGAAAAGTACCGCGGGAGCGGAGTGAAATAGTACCTGAAACCGTGTGCCTACAAGCCGTGGGAGCGTCGGATGGAAGCTTGCTTCCATCTCGTGACTGCGTGCCTTTTGAAGAATGAGCCTGCGAGTTTGCGGTGTGTTGCGAGGTTAACCCGGGTGGGGAAGCCGTAGCGAAAGCGAGTCCGAACAGGGCGTTTCAGTAGCACGCTCAAGACCCGAAGCGGAGTGATCTAGCCATGGGCAGGTTGAAGCGGAGGTAAGACTTCGTGGAGGACCGAACCCACCAGGGTTGAAAACCTGGGGGATGACCTGTGGTTAGGGGTGAAAGGCCAATCAAACTCCGTGATAGCTGGTTCTCCCCGAAATGCATTTAGGTGCAGCGTCGTGTGTTTCTTGCCGGAGGTAGAGCACTGGATAGGCGATGGGCCCTACCGGGTTACTGACCTTAGCCAAACTCCGAATGCCGGTAAGTGAGAGCGCGGCAGTGAGACTGTGGGGGATAAGCTCCATGGTCGAGAGGGAAACAGCCCAGAGCATCGACTAAGGCCCCTAAGCGTACGCTAAGTGGGAAAGGATGTGGAGTCGCAGAGACAACCAGGAGGTTGGCTTAGAAGCAGCCACCCTTGAAAGAGTGCGTAATAGCTCACTGGTCTAGTGATTCCGCGCCGACAATGTAGCGGGGCTCAAGCGTACCGCCGAAGTCGTGTCATTGCGATATATACCCCCAACGGGGATCGTGATGGGTAGGGGAGCGTCGTCTGCCGGGTGAAGCAGCCGCGTAAGCGAGTTGTGGACGGTTGACGAGTGAGAATGCAGGCATGAGTAGCGATTCACACGTGAGAAACGTGTGCGCCGATTGACTAAGGGTTCCTGGGTCAAGCTGATCTGCCCAGGGTAAGTCGGGACCTAAGGCGAGGCCGACAGGCGTAGTCGATGGATAACCGGTTGATATTCCGGTACCCGCTGTGAAGCGTCAAACATCGAGCATCGTGATGCTAAGGCCGTGAAGCCGTTCCGGACCCTTCGGGGAAAGGAAAGTGGTGGAGCCGCCGAACCAAGCGGTTAGTAGGTGAGTGATGGGGTGACGCAGGAAGGTAGTCCATCCCGGGCGGTGGTTGTCCCGGGGTAAGGGTGTAGGCCGTGGTCTAGGTAAATCCGGATCACTTGTGGCTGAGACCTGATGCCGAGCCGATTGTGGTGAAGTGGATGATCCTATGCTGTCGAGAAAAGCCTCTAGCGAGTTTCATGGCGGCCCGTACCCTAAACCGACTCAGGTGGTCAGGTAGAGAATACCGAGGCGTTCGGGTGAACTATGGTTAAGGAACTCGGCAAAATGCCCCCGTAACTTCGGGAGAAGGGGGGCCACATCCGGTGATCCGATTTACTCGGTGAGCTGGGGGTGGCCGCAGAGACCAGCGAGAAGCGACTGTTTACTAAAAACACAGGTCCGTGCGAAGCCGTAAGGCGATGTATACGGACTGACGCCTGCCCGGTGCTGGAACGTTAAGGGGACCGGTTAGTCAAGATTCGTCTTGGCGAAGCTGAGAACTTAAGCGCCAGTAAACGGCGGTGGTAACTATAACCATCCTAAGGTAGCGAAATTCCTTGTCGGGTAAGTTCCGACCTGCACGAATGGCGTAACGACTTCTCGACTGTCTCAACCATAGGCCCGGTGAAATTGCACTACGAGTAAAGATGCTCGTTTCGCGCAGCAGGACGGAAAGACCCCGGGACCTTTACTACAGTTTGATATTGGTGTTCGGTTCGGCTTGTGTAGGATAGCTGGGAGACTTTGAAACTCGCACGCCAGTGTGGGTGGAGTCGTCGTTGAAATACCAGTCTGGTCGTGCTGGATGTCTAACCTGGGTCCGTGATCCGGATCAGGGACAGTGTCTGATGGGTAGTTTAACTGGGGCGGTTGCCTCCTAAAGAGTAACGGAGGCGCCCAAAGGTTCCCTCAGCCTGGTTGGCAATCAGGTGTTGAGTGTAAGTGCACAAGGGAGCTTGACTGTGAGACCGACGGGTCGAGCAGGGACGAAAGTCGGGACTAGTGATCCGGCGGTGGCTTGTGGAAGCGCCGTCGCTCAACGGATAAAAGGTACCCCGGGGATAACAGGCTGATCTTCCCCAAGAGTCCATATCGACGGGATGGTTTGGCACCTCGATGTCGGCTCGTCGCATCCTGGGGCTGGAGTCGGTCCCAAGGGTTGGGCTGTTCGCCCATTAAAGCGGTACGCGAGCTGGGTTTAGAACGTCGTGAGACAGTTCGGTCCCTATCCGCTGTGCGCGTAGGAATATTGAGAAGGGCTGTCCCTAGTACGAGAGGACCGGGACGGACGAACCTCTGGTGTGCCAGTTGTTCTGCCAAGGGCATGGCTGGTTGGCTACGTTCGGGAGGGATAACCGCTGAAAGCATCTAAGCGGGAAGCCTGCTTCGAGATGAGTATTCCCACCTCCTTGAGAGGGTAAGGCTCCCAGTAGACGACTGGGTTGATAGGCCGGATATGGAAGCACGGTAACGTGTGGAGTTGACCGGTACTAATAGGCCGAGGGCTTGTCCTCAGTTGCTCGCGTCCACTGTGTAAGTTCTGAGACAACGAACAGTTGTCGGCTTTGAGTAGAACGAACAATTAAAGAGTGTGCTTGTTCGCTCGAAACCATTAGGGTTTCGGTGGTAATAGCGTTAGGGAAACGCCCGGTTACATTTCGAACCCGGAAGCTAAGCCTTACAGCGCCGATGGTACTGCAGGGGGGACCCTGTGGGAGAGTAGGACGCCGCCGAACAATCTTTGGAAAGGACCCCTGGTCCCAGCGTTCAGCTGGGACCAGGGGTCCTTTTTTATTTTGCGGTGCGCACCGGGTAGCCGGCTGCGCGAGAATGACTTGCGGTACCGAAGACAGGAGTCACCATGTCCACCAACTCTCCCGACGACCGACCGGAGCGCGACCAGCGGCGACGGGAGGGGGACCGGAGCGACCGCGGTGGTCAGCGCGGGGACCGTGGAGACCGTGGGGGCTTCCGCCGCGACAACGACCGTGGTGGCTACGGGCGTCGTGACGGCGGCCGAGGCGATCGTACGGACCGTGGCGAGCGTGGTGGCTTCCGGCGGGACGACAGCCGTGGTCGTGACGACAGCCGTGGTCGTGACGACAACCGTGGTGGCGGCTTCGGCCGACGCGACGACCGTGACCGGGGACCGCGCAGGGACGACCGCGACCGAGGCGGGTTCCGGCGGGACGACCGCGGTGACCGCCCCTCCTTCCGGCGCGACGACCGTGGAGAGCGTCGCGACGACCGCGACCGTGGTGGCTTCCGGCGTGATGACCGGCGGGACGACAGCCGTGGTCGTGACGACAGCCGTGGTCGTGA
Source organism: Streptomyces sp. CA-179760 (assembly GCF_050937045.1). Lineage (NCBI taxonomy): Bacteria > Bacillati > Actinomycetota > Actinomycetes > Kitasatosporales > Streptomycetaceae > Streptomyces > Streptomyces sp. CA-179760. The sequence continues at coordinate 2,179,701 of NZ_JBNJLZ010000001.1, read as the reverse complement.
CGACAACCGTGGTGGCGGCTTCGGCCGACGCGACGACCGTGACCGGGGACCGCGCAGGGACGACCGCGACCGAGGCGGGTTCCGGCGGGACGACCGCGGTGACCGCCCCTCCTTCCGGCGCGACGACCGTGGAGAGCGTCGCGACGACCGCGACCGTGGTGGCTTCCGGCGTGATGACCGGCGGGACGACAGCCGTGGTCGTGACGACAGCCGTGGTCGTGACGACAACCGTGGTGGCGGCTTCGGCCGACGCGACGACCGTGACCGGGGACCGCGCAGGGACGACCGCGACCGAGGCGGGTTCCGGCGGGACGACCGCGGTGACCGCCCCTCCTTCCGGCGCGACGACCGTGGAGAGCGTCGCGACGACCGCGACCGTGGTGGCTTCCGGCGTGACGATCGGCGTGACGACCGCCGCGACGGCGAGCGCGGAGGGTTCCCGCGGCGTGACGACCGTGGAGAGCGTCGCGACAACCGGGACCGTAACTTCCGTGGTGACGACCGGGACCGCGGTTCCCGTGGTGACGACCGGGACCGCGGTTCCCGTGGTGACGATCGCGACCGTGGTTTCCGGCGTGACGACCGCGGTGGATTCCGTCGGGACGACCGGCGTGATGACCGTCGCGACGAGCGCCGTGGGGACGACCGCGGGGAGCGTGGCGGTTTCCGGCGGGACGACGCAGGTCGTGGTGGCCGTGGTGGCTTCCGGCGTGACGACAGCCGTGGCCGCGACGACGCTCCTCGCGGCGAGCGCGGCGGGTTCCGTCGCGACGACCACCGGGGCGACCGCGGCGACCGTGGTGATCGCAGCGAGCGTGGCGGCTTCCGTGGGCGCGATGACCGTGGCGGGCGTGGGCCGCGGCGTGACGACCGCGACCGTGGCTTCCGGCGCGAGGGAAGCGACCGTGGCGGCTTCCGTGGCCGCGACGACCGGCATGGCGCCGGCCGGTTCCGTGAGGAGCGGGAGCGGGACAGGGAGCCGATCAAGCGGCTGCCGATCCCCGAGGACGTCACGGGCGACGAGATCGACAAGGACGTACGGCAGGAACTGCTGAGCCTGCCGAAGACGCTCGCGGACGATGTCGCCAGGAACCTGGTGATGGTCGCGCGGCTCCTCGACGAGGACCCTGAGGGCGCGTACAACTACTCGAGGATCGCGCTGCGGCTGGCGTCGCGTGTCGCCGCCGTGCGGGAGGCCGCCGGGTTCGCGGCGTACGCCAACCAGAAGTACGGCGAGGCGCTGGCCGAGTTCCGGGCCGCCAAGCGGATGACCGGGAACATCGACCTGTGGCCCGTCATGGCCGACTGCGAGCGTGGGCTCGGGCGGCCGGAGAAGGCGCTGGATATGGCCGGGGCCCCCGAGGTGCACAAGCTCGACAAGGCAGGACAGGTCGAGATGCGGCTCGTCGCCGCCGGTGCGCGGCGTGACATGGAGCAGTTGGACGCGGCCATCGTGACGCTGCAGAGCCCCGAGCTGGCCGCCAACTCCGTGCAGCCGTGGACCGCGCGGCTGCGGTACGCGTACGCCGACGCGCTGCTCGCCGCCGGGCGGGAGAGCGAGGCGCGGGAGTGGTTCGCGAAGGCCGTGGAGGCCGACCGGGACGGCAGCACGGACGCGTCGGACCGGCTCGCCGAGCTGGACGGTGTGGAGTTCGTCGACGTCATGAACGATGACGAGAGCGACGGCCAGGACTCCTCCGAGGAGGAGAAGGACTGACGTCCGGTGAAGAACGAGAAGGGGGCGGATCCCGGTGGGATCCGCCCCCTTCTCGTTTTGAGAGGACCGTGTTCAGGGGTCCAGCGTGCGCAGCACCAGGCCCGACGCCGGCTTCGGACCGAACGACGTCGACTTGCGCGGCATCGTCACGCCCTGCCGGGCCAGGTCCCGGACGACCTCCTCGCGGACCGGGTGCATCAGGACGGCCGTACCGCCGTCGCGTTCCGCCTTGGTGACCGTGGCGGCCGTGTCGTGGATGTAGGCGATGTGCGCGGGGGAGTCCTCGGGGATGTGCCAGACGTGTTCGAGGAGCGTGGCGTGCAGGACCGTGGCGTCGAGGGTGCGCCAGGCCGAGGGGCGGTCGGCGGGGATCGTACGGGCCAGGAGAGCCGGGTCAGGGCGGTCGACGAGATGGAAGGAGCCGTCGCCGGCCAGCAGGAAGGCGTTGCCCTCGCAGGCCGCGTCCGCCAGCACCTCAAGGGCCTCGGGCAGGGGGGCCACCAGGCGGCGTACCCGGAACAGACCGTGCAGGGCCGCCACGGCCCGGTCGACCGGCAGGTCGTGGAGGAGACGGTGGATGGCGCGGACCCGGAGGGGGTAGCGGGCCGTGTCGACGAGGAGGACCAGGCCGTGGTCCCAGGGGCTGGGGGAGGGGTGCTCCGTGCGGAGCCGGCGGTAGGTCGCCCAGCGGTGGTGGCCGTCGGCGATGAGGGCCTGGTGACGGGCCAGATCGGTCTGGATCGCGGCCAGGTCGGCGGGGTCGGTCACGGACCACAGGCGGTGGCTGAAACCGTCCTCCGTGGTGGTGGAGAGGAGGGGCGGTCGGTTGGCGGTGCGCTCGATCAGGTCCGCCGTGGCGTTCGTCGAGCCGTCGCCGCGGTAGGTCAGCAGGAGGGGTTCCAAGTTCGCCGAGGTGGCCCGCATCAGGGCCGCGCGGTCGGCGACGATGTGCGGCATGACGTCCTCGTGCGGCAGCACCACCTGCTCGCCGGGGTCCGACACGCGCAGGGCGCCGATGATGCCGCGCTGCAGCATGCCGGCGCCGTCCCGCTGCTCGTAGATGTACAGGCCGGGTTCCGGATCGGTGGCCAGGACGCCCTCGGAGAGCCAGCGGCGCAGGGTCTCGGCGGCCTGTTCGTTGCGGGCGCTGGGCGTCGCGGCCTGGGGCAGGATCAGGCGGACGATGTTGTGCGGGTCGGAGGACTCGAGGTGGTGCAGGCCGTCGGGGCGCACCACGACGTCGTACGGCGGAGATGTGACGGCGGCAAGGCTGCCGACCCGGTCGGGGTCGTAACGAAGGCCTCGGAACGGGGTGAGTTCCAGGCCTCGGTGCGCCGTTGCCTCCGAGTGACCTGCTGTGTTCATCCCGGCATCGTACGGGTGTCAGTGGCATGGGGGATGATCGGGGGAAAGCCGTCGAACGAGGAGCGATGCGGGATGAGCCGGAGCGTCAGGACGAGGCCCGAGGGCAGTGGGCAGGCCCTGAGCGAGGCGTACGACACGGCGCTGCTCGATCTGGACGGGGTCGTGTACGCGGGTGGGAGCGCGATCGCGTACGCCGTCGAGTCGCTGGCCGCGGCGCGGGCGGGCGGGATGCGGCTCGCGTACGTCACGAACAACGCGCTGCGCACTCCGGACACCGTGGCCGCGCATCTGACCGAGCTGGGGATACCGACGGGCGCGGACGACGTCATCACCTCGGCGCAGGCGGTCGCGCGGCTGATCAGTGAGCAGGTGCCGCAGGGTGCCCGGGTGCTGGTGATCGGCGGGGAGGGGCTGCGGGTGGCGTTGCGCGAACGCGGGCTCGTGCCCGTCGAGTCGGCGGACGACGATCCGGCGGCGGTGGTGCAGGGGTTCGGCGGGCCCGAGCTGCCGTGGGGCCGGTTCGCGGAGGCCAGTTACGCGGTCTCGCGCGGTGTGCCGTGGTTCGCGTCCAACACCGACCTGACCATTCCGAGCGGGCGTGGGATCGCGCCGGGCAACGGCGCGGCGGTGGAGGTCGTCCGGATCGCCACGGGCGCCGAGCCGCAGGTCGCGGGCAAGCCGCTGCCGCCGATGCACCGGGAGACCATTCTGCGGACCGGGGCGCGGCGGCCGCTCGTGGTGGGGGACCGGCTGGACACGGACATCGAGGGCGCGTTCAACGGGGACGTCGACTCGCTGCTCGTCCTGACCGGCGTCACCGACGGTGCGCAGTTGCTGGCCGCGCCGCCGCAGCACCGGCCGACGTATGTGGACGCCGATCTGCGGGGGATGCTCAGCGGCCAGCCGGACGTCGAGGCCCTGGAGGACGGCGGCTTCCGGTGCGGAGGCTGGACAGCGAAGGCCGGCGCGGAGGTAATGGGGCTCGACGGGGACGGCGAGGCGCTGGACGGGCTGCGCGCGCTGTGTGCGGCGGCGTGGTCGGCCGCCGGAGAGGGCGTGTGCGAGCTGGACGGGGGGAAGGCGCTGGCAAAGCTGGGCCTCTGAGCACTGGTTGGCCTCCGTGGTCTGTGGGCACGCTTGGGCCGTGCGCGCGAAGGACCGCGACCTGGATCCGAAATCCTGATCGAATGGCAGGGTAGGCTAACCTAACCTGCGTGTTGGTCGAGAGTCCCCCCGAACAGCGCGCGGAGATCGCCCCCGCGCCCCCGACTCGACGGGTGGTACGAGCCTTTGGGCTGGTCCTGGCCGTCGCGATCCTGGTGCTCGTCGCGCTGGCGAGTATCGCGATCGGAGCGAAAGAGCTGTCCCTCGGGCAGGTCTGGCACGGTCTGTTCGAGGACTCGGGGACGTACGGCGATGTCGTCGTCGCCGAGCGGATGTCACGGACCGTGCTGGGGCTGCTCGCCGGGGCTGCCCTCGGTCTGGCCGGCGCGGTCCTGCAGGCGCTCACGCGCAACCCGCTCGCCGATCCCGGACTGCTCGGCATCAACGCCGGCGCGTCCGCCGCGGTCGTCACGGCGATCACGTTCTTCGGGATCACCTCGCTCAGTGGATATGTCTGGTTCGCGTTCCTCGGCGCGGCAGCGGTCGGGGCGCTGGTCTGGTTCCTCGGCGGCAGCCGGGGCGCGACGCCGGTGCGGCTCGCGCTCGCCGGTACGGCGCTCAGTGCCGCGCTCTACGGCTATCTCCAGGCCGTGATGATCATGGACGACGCGGCGCTCGGCAAGATGCGCTTCTGGACGGTGGGTTCGCTCTCCGCGGCTACCGACTCGACCATCGAGCAGGTGCTGCCGTTCCTGCTGGCCGGGACGGTCCTGGCGCTGGCCCTGGCCCGGCCGCTCAACGCCATGGCCATGGGAGACGACACCGCCAAGGCCCTCGGCGCCAACCTGAACCGGACCCGGGCGCTGTCCATGCTGGCCGCGACCGTGCTGTGCGGGGCCGCGACCGCCGCCTGCGGGCCGATCGTGTTCGTCGGGCTGATGGTGCCGCACGTCGTGCGCTCGTTCACCGGGCCCGACCTGCGCTGGATCCTGCCGTACGCGGCGATCCTGTCGCCCGTGCTGCTGCTCGGTGCCGATGTCATCGGCCGGATGGTGGCACGGCCGGCGGAACTCCAGGTGGGCATCGTGACCGCGATCCTCGGCGGACCGGTGTTCATCTATCTCGTACGACGGCGGAGGACGGCGCAGCTGTGAAGACCACCAACCGTGTTGTGAGGTCCCCCGGCGGTCTCTCGATACGCCTGGACGTGCGGGCCTTCGTCGTCGTGCTTCTGCTGCTGGCCACGGCGCTCACGGCGAGCGTCGTGCTCATCGGCACCGGCGACTTCCCGATTCCGGCCGCCGACGTGCTGCGGACGCTGTTCGGCCAGGGCAATGAGGGCCAGGAGTTCATCGTCAACGAGCTGCGGCTGCCGCGGGTCCTGGTCGGACTGCTGGTCGGCGCCTCGCTCGGACTCGGCGGCGCGCTGTTCCAGTCCATCTCCCGCAATCCGCTGGGCAGTCCGGACGTACTCGGCCTCGGACAGGGGGCGACGGCCGGCGCGCTCACGATGATCGTGCTGTTCTCCGGGGACGCGAACCAGGTCGCCCTGGGCGCGCTCGTGGGCGGCCTGGTGACCGGGCTCGCGATCTATGTGCTCGCCTGGAAGCGGGGCGTGCACGGCTACCGGCTGGTGCTGGTAGGCATCGGCGTCTCCGCGATCGTCACCGCGGTCAACGGCTATCTGCTCACCAAGTCCGACATCGTGGACGCGGCCCGCGCCGTCGTCTGGATGACCGGATCGCTCGACGGCCGTGACTGGGACCAGGTGTGGCCGCTGCTCGGACTGTGCGCCGTGCTCGTGCCGCTCGCCCTCTGCAACGCGCGCGGGCTGCGGATGATCGAGATGGGCGACGACGTGTCGTACGCCCTCGGGGTCCGGGTGGAGCGGGTGCGCCTGCTGCTGATGGTGGCGGCCGTGCTGCTCACCGCGTCCGCGACCGCCGCCGCCGGACCCGTCAGCTTCGTCGCGCTCACCGCGCCGCAGCTGGCCCGGCGCCTGACCCGTTCGCCCGGCCCGAACCTGCTGCCCTCCCTGTGCATGGGCGCGGCCCTGCTGGTCACCGCCGACTGGCTCTCGCAGCGGGCGTTCGGCGCCGAGCAGCTGCCCGTGGGCGTGGTCACCGGCGTGCTGGGCGGTGTCTACCTGCTGTGGCTGCTGGTCACCGAGCGCAGGGCGGGCCGGATATGAGCAAGAATCAAAGGAGCACTGTGAACCGTCTGTCCGCCGAGAACGTCACCCTCGCCTACGACCAGCGGGTGATCGCCGAGCAGCTGTCGGTGGAGATACCCGACAACTCCTTCACCGTGATCGTCGGCCCCAACGCGTGCGGCAAGTCGACGCTCCTGCGGGCACTGTCGCGGATGCTCAAGCCCAGCGAGGGCCGGGTGCTGCTCGACGGTCAGGTCATCCAGTCGATGCCCGCGAAGAAGGTCGCCCGGTCCCTCGGTCTGCTGCCCCAGTCGTCCATCGCGCCCGACGGCATCACCGTCGGCGACCTGGTGGGCCGTGGCCGGTACCCGCACCAGGGCATCCTGCGCCAGTGGTCGGCCGACGACGAGCGCGTCGTCCAGGAGTCCATGCGGCAGACGGGCGTCGCCGAACTCGCCGAGCGCTACGTCGACGAACTCTCGGGCGGTCAGCGCCAGCGGGTGTGGATCGCCATGGCGCTCGCCCAGCAGACCCCGCTGCTGCTGCTCGACGAGCCGACGACGTACCTGGACATCCAGCACCAGATCGACGTACTGGATCTGTGCGCGGAGCTGCACGAGGAGCAGGGGCGCACGCTCGTGGCCGTGCTGCACGACCTGAACCACGCCGCCCGCTACGCCACGCACCTCATCGCCCTGCGCGAGGGGAGCGTCATCGCCGAGGGCGCGCCGAAGGACATCGTCACGGCCGAGCTGGTCGAGGAGGTCTTCGGGCTGCGCTGCCAGGTCATCGACGACCCGGAGACGGGCACGCCGCTGGTGGTGCCGGCGGCACGGCGGGCACGCGCCGGGGCAGGGGCCGAGAAGGTGGCTACAGAAGCTTCCTGAGCTGGAGCAGGTCCCGCACGCCCGCGTGCAGCTTGACCCGGCCCGAACCCCAGGCCTTGGCGAAGCTCAGCTCGCCGTCCACCAGCGCCACCAGATCGTCGCCGGCCATGACGAGCCTGATCTCGGCCTTGGCGGGCGGCGGTCCCTGCACGGTGTCGTGCACCTCGATCCGCCCGCCGCGCATCCGGCCGACGAAGGTGACGTCCAGGTCCGTGATGTGGCAGCTCACCGAGCGGTCCAGGGCCGCCGCGTCGCGGACGTCCCCTTCGGCGCGCTGCATGTTGTCGGAGAGCTTGTCGAGTGCGCTGCGGCACTCCTCGATCGTGGCCATCGCCGACGACGGTACCGCAGCGGTTCGCGGTAGCGTCGGGGCATGGACGACGCAGTGCCCGAAGCGGCGGCGGTGCGGGAAGACACCGAGCCGGCCCGGCCCGACCACGACCCGGCCGCCCCCGCGCCCCTGAACGCGCCCCGCACCCCCACGGGCGTCGCCGACGTGGACGCCTCCCTGGACCGGCTCGGCGACGCGGACCACCTCGCCACGGACGGACACATCGAGGTGTACGAGGATGTACACCGGGGGCTGCGCGACGCGCTCACCGCGCTCGACGCACGCCCGGGACCTCCGGCGCCCCCGTCGCAGCACCAGCACGGACCTAGGAGCTGAACCGAACGTGGCAGGAGTCGCACGCCGCCGTCTCGACGCGGAGCTGGTCCGCCGGAAGCTCGCGCGCTCGCGTGAGCATGCCGGCCAGCTGATCGCCGCCGGGCGCGTCTCCGTCGGCAAGACCGTGGCGACCAAGTCCGCCACACAGGTGGAGACGGCGGCCGCGATCGTGGTGGCCCAGGACGACGGCGATCCCGACTACGTGTCCCGGGGCGGCCACAAGCTCGCCGGGGCGCTGGAGGCATTCGTGCCGCAGGGGCTGGCCGTCGAGGGGCGCAGGGCGCTCGACGCGGGCGCCTCCACCGGCGGTTTCACCGACGTTCTGCTGAGGTCGGGCGCCGCCCACGTCGTCGCCGTGGACGTCGGATACGGACAACTCGCATGGGCCCTCCAGAACGATGAACGCGTCACCGTCAAAGACCGTACGAACGTACGCGAGTTGACGCTTGAAGTGATCGATGGGGAGCCTGTGGATCTTGTCGTGGGGGATCTGTCCTTCATCCCGCTCGGGCTGGTCCTGCCCGCCTTGGTGCGGTGCGTGAAACCGGACGCCGATCTGGTGATGATGGTCAAGCCGCAGTTCGAGGTGGGCAAGGAGCGCCTCGGCAGCGGGGGAGTCGTACGCAGCGTGCAGTTGCGGGCCGAAGCGGTGCGGGGGGTGGCCGAGAAGGCCTGGGGACTGGGGCTCGGGGTGAAGGGCGTGACGGCCAGTCCGCTGCCCGGGCCGTCGGGGAATGTCGAATACTTTCTGTGGCTGCGGGCCGGGGCACCGGAACTGGACCCGGCCGATGTCGACCGTGCAGTGGCGGAGGGGCCGCGTTGACCGAGAACCGAGCTCGTACTGTATTCCTGCTCGCCCACACGGGGCGGCCCGCGGCCGTGCGCAGCGCCGAACTCGTGGTGAAGGGGCTGCTGCGCTCCGGCCTCGGCGTGCGCGTCCTGGCCGCAGAGGCGCGTGACCTGCCGCTGCCGGACGAGGTGGAGCTGGTCAAGGAAGCCACTCCGCAGTGCCTCGACGGGTGCGAGCTGCTCATAGTGCTGGGCGGCGACGGCACGCTGCTGCGCGGTGCCGAGTTCGCGCGGGCCTCGGGTGTGCCGATGCTCGGCGTCAACCTCGGACGGGTCGGGTTCCTCGCGGAGGCCGAGCGGGACGACCTCGACAAGGTCGTCGACCGGGTGGTGACCAAGGCGTACGAGGTCGAGGAGCGGATGACCGTCGACGTCGTGGTGCACCGCAACGGCGACATCGTGCACACGGACTGGGCGCTGAACGAGGCGGCCGTGCAGAAGGTGTCCGCGGAGCGGATGCTGGAGATCGTCCTCGAGATCGACGGGCGGCCGGTGACCGGGTTCGGCTGCGACGGGATCGTGTGCGCGACGCCGACCGGGTCGACCGCCTACGCGTTCTCGGCGGGCGGGCCTGTGGTGTGGCCGGAGGTCGAGGCGTTGCTGATGGTGCCGATCAGTGCGCACGCGCTGTTCGCGAAGCCGTTGGTGACATCGCCGGATTCTGTGTTGGCTGTGGAGGTTCTGCCACACATTCCGCCGGGGGTGCTGTGGTGCGACGGGCGGCGGACCGTGGAGCTGCCTGCCGGTGCGCGGGTCGAGGTGCGGCGGGGGGCTGTGCCGGTTCGGCTGGCCCGGCTGCACCATGCGTCCTTCACGGACCGGTTGGTGGCGAAGTTCGCGCTGCCTGTTTCCGGGTGGCGGGGGGCTCCTCATTAGCGTGGTTGTCCGTGGCCGGCGGTCGCGGGGCGTTTGTGGTTGTTCGCGCCCACGCGGCGGAGCCGCATATTGACACAGCCCCGCGCCCCCAAAAGAAGAGGCGCTACCACTCTCGGGGGTGACAGGGACGGGCCGGTCGCAATCCGTGGCTCGGACCTCGTAAGGTCGTGTCCGTGTTGGAGGAGATGCGGATACGGTCGCTCGGCGTGATCGACGATGCCGTGGTCGAGCTGTCGCCCGGGTTCACCGCTGTCACCGGTGAGACGGGTGCGGGCAAGACCATGGTGGTCACCAGCCTGGGGTTGCTGCTGGGCGGGCGCGCCGACCCGGCGCTCGTGCGGATCGGGGCCGGGAAGGCCGTCGTGGAGGGGCGGATCACCGTCCCGGACCACGCGACGGCCGCCGTGCGCGCCGAGGAGGCCGGGGCCGAGCTCGACGACGGTGCCCTGCTGATCAGCCGTACCGTTTCCGCCGAGGGGAGATCCCGGGCGCACCTGGGCGGGCGCAGCGTGCCCGTGGGGGTGCTCGCCGAGCTCGCCGACGAGCTGGTGGCCGTGCACGGGCAGACCGACCAGCAGGGGCTGCTCAAGCAGTCCCGGCAGCGGCAGGCGCTCGACCGGTACGCGGGCGACGCCGTCGCCGTGCCGCTGGCCAAGTACGGCGAGGCGTACAAGCGGCTGCGGGCCGCCTCCGTCGAGCTCGACGAGATCACCACGCGCGCGCGTGAGCGGGCCCAGGAGGCCGACTTGCTGCGCTACGGCCTCGACGAGGTCGCGGCCGTCGAGCCCCGGGCCGGTGAGGACGTGGAGCTGGCCGAGGAGGCCGAGCGGCTGGGGCACGCCGAGGCGCTGGCATCCGCCGCCGCGGCCGCCCATGCGGCGCTGGCGGGCAATCCGGAGGACCCCGAGGGCATCGACGCCGGGACGCTCGTCGCGGGCGGCCAGCGGGCCCTGGACGCCGTACGGTCGTACGACCCGGCGCTGGCCGCGCTCGCCGACCGCATCGGGGAGATCGGGATCCTGCTGCGTGACGCGGCGGGAGACCTGGCCGGGTACGCCGACGATCTTGACGCCGATCCGCTGCGGCTGTCGGCCGTCGAGGAGCGGCGGGCCGCGCTCACCGGGCTGACCCGGAAGTACGGCGAGGACATCGCCACCGTGCTGGCCTGGGCCGAGGCGAGCGCCGCCCGGCTGACCGAACTCGACGGCGACGACGAGCGGATCGGGGAGCTGACCGCCGAGCGGGACGCGTTGCGGTCCGAACTGGGTGGTCTCGCACAGGCGTTGACGGATGCCCGGACGGAGGCCGCCGAGCGGTTCGCCGCCGCCGTGACCGCCGAGCTGGCCTCGCTCGCCATGCCGCACGCGCGCGTGTCCTTCGACATCCGGCAGACCGAGGACCCGGAGGGCGTCGAGGTCGGCGGACGTGCGGTCGCGTACGGGCCCGCGGGTGCCGACGAGGTCGAGCTGCTGCTGGCCCCGCACCCGGGCGCACCGCCGCGGCCGATCGCCAAGGGGGCGTCGGGTGGTGAGCTGTCGCGCGTGATGCTGGCCGTGGAGGTCGTGTTCGCCGGGACGGATCCCGTGCCGACGTATCTCTTCGACGAGGTCGACGCCGGTGTCGGTGGCAAGGCGGCGGTCGAGATCGGCCGTCGGCTCGCACGCCTGGCGAAGACGGCGCAGGTCGTGGTCGTGACCCATCTCCCCCAGGTGGCGGCCTTCGCCGACCGGCAGTTGCTGGTGGAGAAGACCAACGACGGTTCTGTCACCCGTTCCGGAGTGAAGGTGCTGGAGGGGGAGGACCGGGTCCGGGAACTGTCCCGCATGCTCGCCGGCCAGGAGGACTCCGAGACGGCCCGGGCGCATGCGGAGGAGTTGCTGGCGACGGCTCGGGCGGACATGTAACGGGAAGGCGCACTGGCGTTCGGTCGCATGGTCGGGCAGGCGTGCCTCATCTTCACTCGTGTGAGTGACTCGGCCCGGCGCATTCCTCCCGGTGCCGCGCCCCACTGTCGCGCCGCCGGGGTTCCGGCGTTCCCGGAACCTCCCTGTGTCCTGGCATCCTTGGCGGAGTACGCGTAGGAAACCGCGCGGTGCGTTCCCCGCGCTCGTTCGTTCTGTACGTTCGTCGTGACCGCCCGACCCGAACCAGGAGCCCGGCCCCACGTGACCCTCGTGAGCAGCCACTCACCGCCTGGCCAGTCGCCGCTGCGCACCGTGCAGGTGCTGGGCGGAGGCAATGCCGCCAGCAGTGCGCATGTGAGATCGCTGGCCGCGGGGCTTGTCGCGAGGGGCGTGAAAGTCACGGTGTGCGCCCCCTATGAGGCGGATCGCGCCTATGACTTCAGCGGAGTCGGGGCCGATCACGTGCATGTGCCGCGCAGCAGCGACCCCGTGTCGGTGGCGGCCCTGCGGGCGGCCTGTGCCAACGCCGATCTGGTGCACGCGCACGGGCTGCACGCCTCGTTCCGTACCGTGCTCGCCCTCAGTGGACGGCGCGTGGGTACTCCGCTGGTCGTGACGTGGCACGACCGGGCGCACGCCGACGGGGCGCGTGCCCATCTGCTGCGGGTGCTGGAGCGACGGGTCGTGAAGGCGGCCACCGTCGTGCTGGGGACGACGTCGGCGCTCGTCGACCGGGCGCGGTGGACCGGGGCCAGGGACGCGCGGCTCGCGGCCGTGGCGCTGCCCGGCCCCCGCAGGCCCGTGGAGCCCGACGATCCCGACGGGCTGCGCCCCAAGGTGCGTGCCGAACTCGGCGCCATCGGGAGGCCGTTGCTGATGGCCGTCGGCTCGCTGGAGCGGCATCGCGGCTACGACGTGCTGCTGGACGCGGCGCGCGCCTGGCGCCGGCTCGACCCCGTCCCGCTGGTCGTGATCGCCGGGGAAGGGCCGCTGCGCGGCGAGCTCCAGGAGCGGATCGAGGGCGAGGGGCTGCCCGTCCGGCTCATCGGGCGGCGCGACGACATCACCGACCTGCTCGCCGCCGCCGACCTCGCCCTGCTGCCGAGCCGGTGGGAAGACGCACGCTCCGTTCTCGCCCAGGAGGCCCTGCACGCGCGCGTGCCGCTCGTCGCGACCGACGTCGGCGGCATTCCCGAACTCGTCGGCGACGCGGCCGAAGTCGTCCCGCACGGGAACGCCGAGGCCCTCGCCGGCACCGTCGTACGCCTGCTCGGCGACCCGGAGCTCCGGGAGTCACTGCGGGAGAAGGGCGCCCGGCAGGCGGCCACCTGGCCGAGCGAGGACGAGACCGTGGCCCAAGTGCTCAGCGTCTACGACGAGTTGACCCAGCCCCGGCCCCTCACCTGAGGTCGCCACCTGGGGTCGCCTGACGTCACCTGAGGTTCTGCGAGACGTGCCTGCGGGCCCGCAGCGCCAGGCTCAGGGCCAGTACCGTCTGCGGGTCGTCGAGGTCGGTGCCCAGCAACTCCCCGATGCGTGCCAGACGGTTGTACAGGGTCTGCCGGTTCAGGTGGAGCTCCCGGGCGGTCTCCGCCTTGCGTCCCGCGTGGGCGAGGTACGTCGCCAGGGTGGGCAGCAGCGGCGGCCGGGAGCGGCGGTCGTGCTCCAGCAGTGGGCCGAGCGCCCGGTCGACGAACGCGGCCAGGTCGGGGTGGTCGCGCAGCCGCCACAGCAGCAGGTCGATGTCCAGCCGGCGGGCGTCGTACCAGGGCCGGTCCGGCAGGCCCTGGGCCGCGGTCGCCGTCTCCGCCGCATGTCGCAGACCCGACGCCGCCGCCGTCCAGCCGCCGGTCATCCCCACGACCACCACCGGCGGCTGCCCGCCCGGCCGCAGCATCCCGGCCCGCTCCACCCCGGCCCGCAGCGCCGCCGCGACCCGGTCCGCGACCGTCGGCCGCTCCGACTCCGCACGCAGCCCGAGCAGCACCGGCACCCGGCCCTCCACCGGCCGCACCCCGAGCAGCACCGGTACGCCCACCGACGCCAGCTCCTCGGCGACCGCCCGGGCCAGCACGGCCCAGCCTCCCCCACTCTCGGCTCCGCTCGAGCGGGCGGTACCCCCATCCGGGGACAAGGCGTCCCCGAGCCGCATGACCATCGGCAGCAGCGGGCCCTCGCCCGGCCGGAAACCCAGTACCCGTGCCTGCGCCGGGGCGTCTTCCGGTGTGACCCGGCCCTCGGCGAGGTCCGTGAGGAAGTCGCCGCGTCCGCGTGCCGCCAGCTCCTCCTCCTGCCGTGCCTGCATCAGCACCACGGCCAGGATGCCCGCGGCCCGCTCGGCCGCCATCCGGTGCACGGGTGCCAGGGAAGTCCGCACCGGCAGCAGGACGAGACGCGCGCGGACGCCACCGCTGCCGGGCCCGCCGCCCGGTACGTCCACCAGGACCGAGCCCGCGAGCGGCGGCTCGTCCTTGTGCTGGCCGCGCAGCCCCTCCCACACCTGGAGCGGGTCGGCGCCCTCGGGACCGGCCCCGGCGGCATAGAGCAACTGCCCGTCCGCCGTCTCCAGGAAGACCGGGTTGCCGCCGAAGTCCGCGAGAACGCCCAGCACTTGGGGCACACCGCCGCCACCCAGCAGGGCCTCGGTACACCGCCGGTGCACCTCCTCGGCCCGCTGGAGCAGGGCGTAGTGGCCGTTGACGATCTCGGTGTGGACCTCCTCCGTGACCGTGACGAACGGCACCTCGCGATGCAGCTGGACCAGCGGAAGCCCGGCCGAGCGGGCCGTGTCGACGAGGGCGGCGGGCAGGCGTGTGAAGCGCGGGCCGAGTTCCACGACCAGGGCCGCGATACCGCGCTCGGCCAGCGTGCGCACGAACGCCCGCTGTTCGGCCGGGCGGGTGCCGAGACCGTAGCCCGTGGTCAGCAGCAGTTCGCCGCCCTTGAGCAGCGAGGCGATGTGCGGCACCTCACCGGCGTGCACCCAGCGCACCGACCGTCCGAGCCGGTCGGCGCCCGCCAGCACCTCGGGCAGTCCGCTGCGCAGCCCCGGCAGCTCCAGAGCCCGCTGCACGCTGATCCCGGCGCCCTGGGTGTCGTGGCCGCTGTCCGTCCCGCTGTCCATGTGCCGGACGCTACCCGCGCGGGTGCCTCCCCGACATCTCCGGCGGGGCACGGAGCCGATCACGCCCCGGATTACGGCGTGATCGTCCGGGTACGGGCGCTGGCATGGACATCAGCGTGGTGGCGGTAGGCCGGGAGGACGACAGTCCCATCGAGGAGCCGTTGCGGGTCGCGGTACTCGCCGACCGGCTCGGGTACCGGGAGGTGTGGGCGGGCGAGGGACCCACGTGGGACTCGTTCGTCCTGGCGACGGCGATCGGCGCGGCCACCGAGCAGGCCGTGCTGACGGCCGGGCCCGTGCCGGTGTCGGTGCGCGACCCGCTCACCATCGTCCGGGGCGCGGCGTCCACCGCGGCCCTCACCGGCCGGCCCGTCGGTGTGGCCCTCGGCACGTCCAGCAAGCGGGTCGTCGAGGGCGTCCACGGCCGGCCGCGGACCCGGCCCGCCGCAGCCCTCGAAGAGTCGGCGGCTGCCGTACGCGCGCTGTGGGACAGCGTGCCGGGCGAGCCGATCGTGCCCGGCAGCGGCTTCCCGCGCCGGCTGCCGCCGCCCGGGGGCGAGGTCACCGTCGCGGCGTTCGGCGAGCGCGCGATCGCGGCCGCGGTCGCGCACGCCGACCGGATGCTGCTCGACATCGTCTCGCCGGAGCAGGTCCGCGTCCTGCGGGCGCGCATGCTCGCGGCCGCCGAGCGGGCGGGTCGTACGCCGCCCCGGCTGGCCGCCTGGCTGCCCGCCGCCGTGGACCCGGAGCCGGAGACGCTCACACAGGTCCTGCGCAGCGTCGTCGGCTATCTCGCCGTGCCCGGCTACAGCGACATGTTCGTCGAGGCGGGACTCGCCGAGGTCGTCGAACTGGCCGCCAAGGGCGCCGACCGGGACACCCTGCTGCGGGCCCTGCCGCCCGAGGCGGCGGACACGGTCGCCCTCGTCGGCGACGCCGGAACCGTCCGCGCCCGCATCGACGCCTACGCCGAGGCCGGACTCGACGAGATCGCCCTGGTCCCGGCCACGGCGGGCGACCCGGCCGGGGAGCGCACACTCACCGCGCTCACGCCGGCATGACGCGGCGCGCCGCCCCGTCACACGAGGCGGCGCGCCCATCCGCTGTCCGGACCGGTCAGCCGCCGTACGCGCCCGAGGCCGTCAGACGCAGCGCCGTGTCGATCAGCGGCACGTGGCTGAACGCCTGCGGGAAGTTGCCCACCTGGCGCTGCAGGCGCGGGTCCCACTCCTCGGCCAGCAGGCCGAGGTCGTTGCGCAGGGACAGCAGCTTCTCGAAGAGCTTGCGGGCCTCGTCCACGCGGCCGATCATCGCCAGGTCGTCGGCCATCCAGAACGAGCAGGCGAGGAACGCGCCCTCGTCGCCGGGCAGACCGTCGACGTTCTCGTCGCCGCTGGTCGTCGGGTAGCGCAGGATGAAGCCGTCCGACGTGGACAGCTCCCGCTGGATCGCCTCGATCGTGCCGATGACACGCTTGTCGTCCGGCGGCAGGAAGCCCATCTGCGGAATCAGCAGCAGCGACGCGTCCAGCTCCTTCGAGCCGTACGACTGCGTGAAGGTGTTGCGCTCCTTGTCGTACCCCTTCTCGCACACGTCCCGGTGGATGTCGTCGCGCAGTTCCTTCCACCGCTCCAGCGGGCCGTCGGCGTCGCCGGACTCGATCAGCTTGATCGTGCGGTCGACCGCGACCCAGGCCATCACCTTCGAGTGCACGAAGTGGCGGCGCGGGCCGCGGACCTCCCAGATGCCCTCGTCCGGGTCCTGCCAGTGGGTCTCCAGGTAGCGGATCAGCTTCAGCTGGAGCAGGGAGGCGTAGTCGTTGCGTGAGAGGCCCGTCATGTGAGCCAGGTGCAGGGCCTCGGTGACCTCGCCGTACACGTCCAGCTGGAGCTGGTGGGCCGCGCCGTTGCCGACCCGGACCGGGGCGGAATTCTCGTAGCCCGGCAGCCAGTCCAGCTCCGCCTCGCCGAGCTCGCGCTCGCCGGCGATGCCGTACATGATCTGCAGGTTCTCCGGGTCGCCCGCGACCGCCCGCAGCAGCCACTCGCGCCAGGCGCGGGCCTCCTCGCGGTAGCCGGTGCGCAGCAGCGAGGACAGGGTGATCGCCGCGTCGCGCAGCCAGGTGTAGCGGTAGTCCCAGTTGCGGACGCCGCCGATGTCCTCCGGCAGGGAGGTGGTGGGCGCGGCGACGATGCCGCCGGTCGGGGCGTACGTCAGGGCCTTCAGCGTGATCAGCGAGCGGATCACGGCCTCCCGGTAAGGGCCGTGGTACGTGCAGTGGTCGACCCACTCGCGCCAGAAGTCCTCCGTCGCCTCCAGGGACTGCTCCGGCTCGGGCAGCGGCGGCGGCTCCTTGTGCGAGGGCTGCCAGGAGATCGTGAACGCGATCCGGTCACCCGGGGCGACCGTGAAGTCCGCGTACGTCGTCAGAGACTTGCCGTAGGTCTCGGCGGATGTGTCGAACCACACGGAGTCGGGGCCCGCCACGGCGACCGTGCGCCCGTCGTGCTTGTGCACCCACGGCACCACCCGGCCGTAGGAGAACCGCATCCTGAGCGCCGAGCGCATCGGCACACGGCCCGAGACGCCCTCCACGATCCGGATCAGCTGCGGGGCGCCGTCACGCGGCGGCATGAAATCGGTCACCCGGACCGTGCCCCGCTGGGTGTCCCACTCGGATTCCAGGACCAGCGAGTCACCGCGGTAGCTGCGCCGGGCGGCGGTGGGTGGCTGCTGGTCGGAGGCGTACGCGGGGCCGAGCCGCCAGAAGCCGTGCTCCTCGGTGCCCAGCAGGCCGGCGAAGATGGCGTGCGAGTCGAAGCGGGGCAGGCACAGCCAGTCGACCGTCCCGTCCCGGCAGACCAGGGCAGCGGTCTGCATGTCTCCGATGAGTGCGTAGTCTTCGATGCGCCCGGCCACGTGCAACTCCAGTCGAACGGCCACGTCACCCCACGAGGGGGCTGTCGCTAGTGCGGTCAAGGGGGGTCAGCAGGTCTTGCAATGCGTCGTTGAGCTGTGAAGCAAAACAGGTCACTCAGCCGTGACGCAAAGCGCCAATTGTTGCTCAACGAACTGACGAGCTCACGTTGTTCCGGCGCTCACGGGCGGTGGGTGGTGCCGCCCGGCCGGGCGGGCTCGGCAGCGAGTGTCCGAGCAGGATACGACGCACGCAGATGATCTGTGTGCCGCTCCGGACAACGCGGGTACGCCGAACGAGTGAGCAACGGGTGAGGGACCGGTAACGGTGCTCGCCTCCGTGTCGGTATGTGTGCGGAGCGTGGCCGGAAGCCATCGCCCCGAGGCGCTGATACGCTGGTAGCCCGTGGACCGGTGGGCCAGCAAACCCCCGAACCGCAGCGACGGCCACCCCCGGAGAAGCCTCCGGCAGGCAGCCGCACCGCACCCCCAGACCGCGACCACGGGAGCCCCGTCTTGGCCATGCCGCCCGCCGCTTTTCGTAATTCGACGACCAAGCACATCTTCGTCACCGGGGGTGTCGCCTCCTCGCTCGGCAAGGGCCTGACGGCCTCCAGCCTCGGCATGCTGCTCAAGGCCCGCGGTCTGCGCGTCGTGATGCAGAAGCTCGACCCGTACCTGAACGTGGACCCGGGCACGATGAACCCCTTCCAGCACGGTGAGGTGTTCGTCACGAACGACGGCGCCGAGACCGACCTGGACATCGGCCACTACGAGCGTTTCCTCGACCGCGACCTCGACGGCTCCGCCAACGTCACCACGGGTCAGGTGTACAACACCGTGATCGCCAAGGAGCGGCGCGGTGAGTACCTGGGCGACACCGTGCAGGTCATCCCGCACATCACCAACGAGATCAAGCACCGCATCCGCCGCATGGCGACGGACGAGGTCGACGTCGTGATCACCGAGGTCGGCGGCACGGTCGGCGACATCGAGTCGCTGCCGTTCCTGGAGACCGTCCGCCAGGTCCGTCACGAGGTCGGCCGTGACAACGTCTTCGTCGTCCATATCTCGCTCCTGCCCTACATCGGCCCCTCGGGTGAGTTGAAGACGAAGCCCACCCAGCACTCGGTTGCGGCGCTGCGCAACATCGGTATCCAGCCGGACGCGATCGTGCTGCGCTGCGACCGCGAGGTGCCCACCGCGATCAAGCGGAAGATCTCGCTGATGTGCGACGTCGACGAGGCCGCCGTCGTCGCCTGCCCCGACGCCCGCTCGATCTACGACATCCCGAAGACCGTGCACGGCGAGGGCCTGGACGCCTACGTCGTCCGCAAGCTGGACCTGCCGTTCCGGGACGTCGACTGGACCACCTGGGACGACCTGCTCGACCGCGTCCACAAGCCCGACCACGAGATCACCCTCGCCCTGGTCGGCAAGTACATCGACCTGCCCGACGCTTATCTGTCGGTCACCGAGGCGCTGCGCGCCGGCGGCTTCGCCAACCGCGCCCGAGTGAAGATCAAGTGGGTCACCTCCGACGACTGCAAGACCCCGGCGGGCGCGGCCCAGCAGCTCGGCGACGTCGACGGCGTCTGCATCCCCGGCGGCTTCGGCGACCGCGGCGTGCTCGGCAAGGTCGGCGCGATCAAGTACGCCCGCGAGAACAAGATCCCGCTGCTCGGCCTCTGTCTCGGCCTGCAGTGCATCGTGATCGAGGCCGCGCGCAACCTGGTCGACATCCAGGACGCCAACTCCACCGAGTTCGACCCGGCCACCGGCCACCCCGTCATCTCCACCATGGCCGAGCAGCTCGACATCGTCGCCGGTGAGGGTGACATGGGCGGCACCATGCGGCTGGGCATGTACCCGGCCAAGCTGGCCGAGGGCTCGATCGTGCGCGAGGTGTACGACGGCAAGGAGTACGTCGAGGAGCGGCACCGTCACCGGTACGAGGTGAACAACGCCTACCGGGCGGAGCTGGAGAAGAAGGCGGGTATCCAGTTCTCCGGCACCTCCCCGGACGGCAAGCTCGTCGAGTACGTCGAGTACCCGCGCGACGTCCATCCGTACCTGGTCGCCACCCAGGCACATCCGGAGCTGCGCTCGCGCCCGACGCGTCCGCACCCGCTGTTCGCCGGGCTCGTCAGGGCCTCGGTCGAGCGGAAGACTTCGAAGTAACACACCAGTTGTACGGTGGCCGGGGTGCATCCCTTCAAAGGGTGTGCACCCCGGTTTCTTTTCAGCAGGTCGGGTCGGGTACGTGGAAGGACAGGCATGACGATCAAGGACACCCCGGAGGAGTGGGAGGTCCGGGCGACGGACACCCCCTTCGTCGGCAACAAGACCTCCGTCCGTACCGACGACGTGGTCATGCCCGACGGCACCGTGGTCGGCCGTGACTACCAGGTCCACCCCGGTTCCGTGGCCGTCCTCGCCCTCGACGAGGCCGACCGTGTCCTGGTCCTGCGCCAGTACCGCCACCCCGTGCGCCACAAGCTGTGGGAGATCCCGGCCGGTCTGCTCGACGTCCCCGGCGAGAACCCGCTGCACGCCGCGCAGCGCGAGCTGTACGAGGAGGCGCACGTCAAGGCCGAGGACTGGCGGGTGCTGACCGACGTCTACACCACCCCCGGCGGCTGCGACGAGGCCGTACGGATCTTCCTCGCCCGCGATCTGGCCGAGGCGGAGGGCGAGCGCTTCGCGGTCGAGGAGGAAGAGGCCGACATGGAACTGGACCGGGTCCCGGTCGAGGACCTCGTCCGGGGCGTACTGGCCGGCGAACTGCACAACAACTGCCTCGTGGTGGGCGTCCTGTCCCTGGTCGCCGCCCGCGCGGGCGACGGCCTGGACGCACTGCGCCCGGCCCAGGCGCCGTGGCCGGCGCGACCGTTCGAGGCGTAGACGCTCCGCTGGGGGCGCCGCGACAAGTGGGTGCCGATATGGTCGTCGGCCGGGTGCGGCGTCGTCGTGGCCGGTCGCGCCCGCGCGGCGGAGCCGCAGATCAGGCACAGCCCCACGCCCCTTTGGTGCGCGACCCTGATGCCGACAGTCCTACGATCGGCTGATCCGATCGGGGGATGTGGCTGCCGTACCCGTCGCGCTCCACCTGGAACGTTGCAGAGCGTGAACTAGGCTCTGAGGCACGCCCGAACCGGATTCCCGGCGGGCTTGCGTGCGTGGGACGGGAGTGTGGCCCGTGACGGATCAGGTCGTGGAGACAGGCGACGTGCGGCTGACCGGACACGCTGCCGGCGAGAGTCAGTTCCTGGGCCGCACACGGGAGTTGAAGGAGCTGCGCGCCGACATCGAGCGCGCCGGCCTGGACACCCTCGCCGGCCGCAAACCCCCACGCGCGCGCGTGCTGCTCATCGCCGGCCGGCCCGGCTCGGGACGCACCGCACTCGCCGAGGAACTGGTGCACCAGGTCGCGGACCGTTACCCGGACGGGGTATTGCGCGCCCGGCTGACCGACCCGGACGGCACCCCCGTACCCGTCGAGCGCGCCGCCCGCGACCTGCTCGCCGCCCTGGAGCACCAAGCCCCGGCCGGGGCCTGCGGCGACGAGCTCAGCGACTCCCTGCGCGACGCCCTGGCCGACCGCCGCGCCCTGCTCCTGCTGGACGACGCGGCCGACGCCGAGCAGGTCGACGCCCTGCTGCCCGACACCCCGGACTGCCTGGTCGTCGCGGTCTCCGAGGGCCCGCTGACCGGCATCCCGGACGTCCGCCCCTGCACGCTGGGCGGCCTGGACGCCAAGTCCGGGGTGGAGCTGCTGTCCCGGCACACCGGCTCGGTCCGCATCACCGTCGACCCCCGGGCCGCCGAGGGCCTCGCCGAGGAGTGCCAGGGGCAGCCCGCCGCGCTGATGCTGGCGGGCGGCTGGCTCGCGGCCCGCCCCAAGGCGGCCGTCCTGGACCTCGCCAAGCAACTGCGCACCGACCCAGCCGAGGGGACCGCCCTGAGCCGGGTCTTCCGCCTCGCCTACGACGCCCTGCCCGCCACCGCCGCGAGGATGCTGCGCCTGCTCGCCCTCGCCCCGGCCGGGCTGGTCGACCCGCAGACCGCCTCCGCGCTCGTCGGCTGCTCGGTCGACAGCGCCCACACCACCCTGGACGAGTTCGTCGCCCTCGGCTTCCTGCACGCGGTGGACTCGCCGCTGCCGCAGTACGAGGTCCCCGGCTGTCTGCACCCGCTGCTCCGCGTCCTCGCCGGGCACCACGAGCGTCCGGTCGAGCTCCAGGTGGCCCGTGCCCGCATGCTGGAGCGGACCGTACGGCTGCTCCAGGTCTGCCGTGCCATCACCGAGACCGACAGCCCCCAGGCACGCCAGAGACTCCTCGACATGCCGCGTGCCCTGCGGTTTCCCACTCCCAGGGCGGCCGCCGACTGGCTGCGCCTGACCCGGCCCGCGCTACTGGCCTCGGCCCGGCTCGCGGTCGGCGACGGGGAGCTGGACACCCTGGCCCGGCGGCTGATGTCCCAGCTGGTGCGGGCGATGGTGGCGCACGTCGGCACCCAGGCGGCCGCGCCCGACCTCTACGAGATCCACAGCCTGGTCCTCGATGTGGCCGAGCGCCGCGAGCTGCCCCGCGAGCGGGCCGCCGCTCTGCTCAACCTCGGCGATCTCGACGCCAGGTCAGGCCGCACGGCCGACGCGCTGGTGCGCTACCGGGCCGCGCTGGACGCCGGACGCGAGGTCGACGATCCGTACGCGGCCGGACGCGCGATGGAATCCGTAGGCGGCGCGCACCTGGAGCTCGGCGACTACGACCGGGCCGCCGACTGGTTCGGCCGGGCCCTGGTCGAGCGGCTCGCCCGGGGCGAGCGCGCCGACGCCGCCCGGCTGTACGGGCGGATCGCCGCCGCCCACACCTTCGCGGGCCGCTACGGCGAGGCTCTGCGGAACTGGCGCGCCGCGATCTCCGGGCATCGCAAGCTCGGCGACGTGGCCGCGCAGGCGCGGGCCCTGAGCGAGCTGGCGCGGGTCCAGGAGTACGCCGGCCGGCCCGACGAGTCGCTGCGCACCTGCCGGGAGGCCGTGGAATGGGCGCGGCGCGCCGAGGACACGCGGTTGCAGGCCGCGCTGCATCTGCGGGTCGCCGACACCCTCGAACGCCTCGGCGACCCGGCGTCGGCCGGGCTGCACCGGGGCGCCGCCGAGCGGCTCCTCGGAGAGGTAAACCAGGAAGATGACGCTGACGCCTGCGAAATCCGTACCACATCCGCTGAAGATTGATGCAATGAAAGGCTAGACAGCGGGAACACCTTCATTAGACTGGCTCTGCCGCACGTTCTCCTGCGGTCTCTCCCGGTGTGCCCGTGTGCGGCCGGGTATGTGTAGTAATGCCCCCATACCCTCTGAGCCAAGGACCGTGATCGACGTGAAGGTCGGCATCCCCCGCGAGGTCAAGAACAACGAGTTCCGGGTGGCCATCACCCCCGCCGGCGTGCACGAGCTGGTGCGCCATGGCCACCAGGTCGTCATCGAGCGCGGCGCGGGTGCCGGCTCCTCGATCGTCGACGAGGAGTACGTCCTCGCCGGGGCCCGGATCCTGGGCACCGCCGACGAGGTGTGGGCAGCCGCCGACCTGCTGCTGAAGGTCAAGGAGCCCATCGCCGAGGAGTACCACCGCCTCCGCAAGGACCAGACGCTCTTCACCTACCTGCACCTCGCCGCGTCCAAGGAGTGCACGGACGCCCTCCTGGAGTCCGGCACCACGGCGATCGCGTACGAGACGGTCGAGCTGCCCAGCCGCGCGCTCCCGCTGCTCGCCCCGATGTCCGAGGTCGCGGGCCGGCTGGCCCCGCAGGTCGGCGCCTACCACCTGATGCGCGCCAACGGCGGCCGGGGCGTGCTGCCCGGTGGCGTCCCCGGCGTCCTGGCCGGCCGGGCCGTCGTCATCGGCGGCGGCGTCTCGGGCTGGCAGGCGGCCCAGATCGCCATCGGCATGGGCTTCCACGTGACCCTGCTCGACAAGGACGTCAACAAGCTCCGCGAGGCGGACAAGATCTTCGGTACGAAGATCCAGACCGTCGTCTCGAACACCTTCGAGCTGGAGAAGGCCTGCCTGGAGGCCGACCTCGTCATCGGCGCGGTGCTGATCCCCGGCGCCAAGGCCCCGAAGCTGGTCACCAACGAGCTCGTCTCGCGGATGAAGCCCGGAAGTGTCCTTGTCGACATCGCGATCGACCAGGGCGGCTGCTTCGAGGACTCCCGCCCGACCACCCACGCCGAGCCGACCTTCCCGGTCCACGAGTCGGTCTTCTACTGCGTCGCCAACATGCCCGGCGCGGTGCCCAACACCTCCACCTACGCGCTGACCAACGCCACGCTGCCGTACATCGTGGAGCTCGCGAACCATGGCTGGGCGCAGGCGCTGCGCCGCGACCCGGCGCTGGCCCGGGGCCTCAACACGCATGACGGCAAGGTCGTTTACCGCGAGGTCGCCGAGGCCCATGGCGTGGAGCACGTGGAGCTGGCCTCGCTGCTCGTCTGAGCCCGGCGGCCCCGGCGGCCGGTAAATCGGCTAAGTCATCAACCCGTAAAGGCGATACGTCAACACAGGCCGTCAACGCCGCGCACCCGGCCGGACCTTGCCCGACAAGGTCCGGCCGGATGTGTGTATGGTCACTTCGCGCTTCTCGAGCAACTCGCCTCGAACGTAACCCTTCAACCGATTCGCACACCGGTGAAACCTGCCGTGCGACGGCCGTACGCCCTTGACAGCGGGATGTTTCATTGCCGACACATCGGGCCGGGTCCGGCGGATTGTGTTGCTGCGGACGCCCGACACGCCATAGAGTCGCCAGCTGTCGGCATGGTGCCACGCTGACCTGTCTAGAAGTTTCCTGGTCACCAAGGAGGTAAGACGACTTGTGAATGAGTCGACATTTACTCCCGGGGGTGGCCAACCAGGAATGCCTGCACGGGACCAGGAGCCCGCGGGATTCGCGGCTGTCGGCTCCGTCGCTGTGCGCACCTTCGCAGCCCACCAGAGTCAGCAGGCGACTCACACAGCACACCAGAAGATGGATGGCCATCACGTGAACGCCATGGCCGGCGGCGGAAGTGGCGCGCCCCACAACCAACTCGCCGACTTCGACGACCTGCCCGAGGGGCACTTCTACGACCCCGACGCGGAGTACGAGCCCGACCCCGAGTACGCGGCCACTCTCGCACCCGACGCGGCCAGACAGCGCCGGGAGCGCATCGGTCCGACGGGGCGTCCGCTGCCGTACTTCCCGATCCCGGGCCCGCTGGGCGACCACGGTCCCGCGAAGATCATCGCGATGTGCAACCAGAAGGGCGGCGTCGGCAAGACGACGTCGACCATCAATCTGGGTGCCGCGCTCGCGGAGTACGGACGCCGGGTCCTGCTCGTGGACTTCGACCCGCAGGGCGCGCTGTCGGTCGGTCTCGGCGTCAACCCGATGGAACTCGACCTCACCGTCTACAACCTGCTCATGGAGCGGGGCATGGCGGCCGACGAGGTGCTGCTGAAGACGGCGGTCCCCAACATGGACCTGCTGCCCAGCAACATCGACCTGTCGGCGGCCGAGGTCCAGCTGGTCTCCGAGGTCGCCCGCGAGTCGACGCTGCAGCGCGCCCTTAAGCCGCTGCTGCCCGACTACGACTTCATCGTCATCGACTGCCAGCCCTCGCTCGGCCTGCTCACGGTCAACGCCCTGACGGCCGCGCACAAGGTGATAGTGCCGCTGGAGTGCGAGTTCTTCGCGCTGCGCGGTGTGGCGCTGCTGACGGAGACCATCGAGAAGGTCCAGGAGCGGCTCAACCCGGAGCTGGAGCTCGACGGGATCCTCGCCACGATGTACGACTCGCGCACGGTGCACAGCCGTGAGGTGCTCGCGCGTGTCGTCGAGGCGTTCGACGACCACGTCTACCACACGGTCATCGGGCGCACGGTCCGCTTCCCGGAGAC
Source organism: Streptomyces sp. CA-179760 (assembly GCF_050937045.1). Lineage (NCBI taxonomy): Bacteria > Bacillati > Actinomycetota > Actinomycetes > Kitasatosporales > Streptomycetaceae > Streptomyces > Streptomyces sp. CA-179760. The sequence continues at coordinate 2,154,197 of NZ_JBNJLZ010000001.1, read as the reverse complement.
CACGGTCGCCGGTGAGCCGATCACCACGTACGCCTCCAACTCCGTCGGTGCCGCCGCCTATCGCCAGCTCGCCAGGGAGGTGCTCGCCCGGTGTCACGCCGAGTGAGTCTGCCGGGGGCCGACGAACTCTTCCGTACGACAGGGGGGATGGGACTGCAGTCGTCCTCGCCCAGGCGCCAGGTCAACGGCGACGCCCGGGTGCCCGCTCCGGCGGGTGAGGGCGACGCGGCGGCGGGCGCGGAGGACGCGCCGCAGTCGGTGCCCGCCCAGGGCGGCGACGGCGAGGGCGCCGAGCATGTGGCGGCGGACGCGGAGTCGGCCGATGCCGGGGAGTCCCGCAGCCGCTCCGCGGCCGCGGAGCGCTCCGGCTCCGGGCGGCGCCAGGCGGCGCAGGAAGGTTCTGCCGCCGGGGCCGCGGACGCGGCGCCACGCAAGCGCGGACGGGCGGCCGCGCGCCGCCCCAGCGGCCGTGAGCGGCACGACGAGAAGATCACCGTGTACGTGTCCGCCGAGGAACTCATGGACCTGGAGCACGCCCGTCTCGTGCTCCGCGGCGAGCACGGCCTGGCGGTCGACCGCGGGCGCATCGTCCGCGAGGCGGTCGCCGTGGTCCTCGCCGACCTGGAGACCCGCGGGGACGCCAGCATCCTCGTACGACGTCTGCGCGGGCGGTAACGGTAGCCTGCGGGGGCTATGACCTCGAACGCTTCTCCTCCACCCGCCGACGGCCCGACCGGCCGTCGGCGCGCGTTGGGGCGAGGCCCGGGCGCTGCGCGCGTGGAGCCGGAACCGCCTCCGGAGGTGGTGGCGTGGGCCGAGGCCGCGCCGCCTGAGCCCATGGCACCGGCCGAGCCGGCAGAGGCGGGGGCCTTGGAGCCGGTGGCCGAGCCGGTGGCGCCCGGCGAGCCGGCGAAGCCCGTTGTGCCGGTGGAGGCCGTCGAGGCGACGCAGTCGGTTGTGCCGGTGGCGACCGTCGAGCCGGATGCGGGGCCCGAGAGACCGGGCGATGCCGGTGACGGGGTATTCAAGGTCAGGCTCGCCAACTTCGAGGGCCCCTTCGATCTGCTGCTCCAGTTGATCTCCCGGCACAAGCTGGACGTCACCGAGGTCGCGCTGTCGAAGGTGACCGATGAGTTCATGGCGTACATCCGGGCGCTGGGGCCGGACTGGGATCTGGACGAGACGACCGAGTTCCTCGTCGTCGCGGCCACGTTGCTCGATCTGAAGGCGGCCCGGCTGCTGCCCGCCGCCGAGGTGGAGGACGAGGGCGATCTGGCGCTGCTCGAGGCCCGGGACCTGTTGTTCGCCCGGCTGCTCCAGTACCGCGCGTACAAACGGATCGCGGACATCTTCAGCGGGCGGCTCGACGACGAGGCCCTGCGCTATCCGCGGACCGTCGGGCTCGAACCCCAGCATGCCGAGCTGCTGCCCGAGGTCGTCATCAGCATCGGGGCGGAAGGGTTCGCCAAGCTCGCCGTGAAGGCGATGCAGCCGAGGCCCAAGCCGCAGGTGTACGTCGACCACATCCACGCCCCGCTGGTCAGCGTGCAGGAGCAGGCCCATCTCGTCGTGGCCCGGCTCAGGGAGCTCGGTGAGGTCAGCTTCCGGGCGCTCATCGAGGACACCGAAGACACACTCACCGTCGTAGCCCGCTTCCTCGCACTGCTGGAGCTGTACCGCGAGAAGGCGGTGGAGCTGGAGCAGGAGGCCGCGCTGGGCGAGCTGCTCGTGCGGTGGACCGGCGGGGACGGGGACGAGACACCGACCGTCACCGACGAGTTCGACCGGCCGCCCGAGCCGCCGAAGGAGGAGAAACCGGCGTGAGCGAAGAAAACAGCGGGATCCCGGCCGGGCTGCGTACCGTCGCCGACCTCGACCTCAAGCCCGCTCTGGAGGCCGTCCTGATGGTCGTGGACGAGCCCGCGAGCGAGGAACATCTCGCGAAGATCCTCGACCGCCCGCGCCGCCAGATCGCGGACGCGCTGCGCGAGCTGGCCGACGAGTACACCGTGCAGGGGCGCGGCTTCGAGCTGCGGTTCGTCGCGAACGGCTGGCGTTTCTACACCCGCGCCGCGTACGCGCCCGCCGTCGAGCGCTTCGTGCTGGACGGCCAGCAGGCCCGCCTCACCCAGGCCGCTCTGGAGACTCTGGCCGTCGTCGCGTACCGGCAGCCGGTCAGCCGCAGCCGGGTCTCGGCCGTGCGCGGAGTCAACTGCGACGGCGTCATGCGCACCCTCCTCCAAAGGGGTCTGGTCGAGGAGGCGGGCACGGAACCCGAAACAGGTGCGATCCTGTACACGACGACGAACTACTTCCTGGAGCGGATGGGCCTGCGCGGTCTGGACGAGCTCCCGGAGCTCGCGCCCTTCCTCCCGGAGGCGGAGGCGATCGAGGCCGAGACCCAGGAGGGCGTACCGTCGTTCGACCCGGACGCGCCTGATGACGACGTGCCGGGCCGCCCGGTCACCCCGGGTACCGACGACGAAGACGACCAGACGGAACTTTGATGCGAAGCAGCGGCAGGAACGGCGGAAACGGCGGGCGCGGCAATCAGCGCGGCGCCGGCAACAACAGGGATGACAAGCAGGGGCAGGGCCGCCCCAGCAAGCCCCGCCCCGAGGAGCGCCGCTACGACGTGGGCCCCGGGGCGACGAAGGACGGGCCCAAGTCCGGGCGCGGCGGCGCGGCGCGCGGCGGCGCCAAGGGCGGCCCCAAGCAGCCCCAGCAGCGTGGGCGCTCGGCCCCGGCGCGCCCACGCGAGTACGAGGCGCAGATCGAGGAGCGCAACCGCGACCGGTACGCCGGGAAGAAGGACGTCAAGCCGCCGAAGACCTTCCCGGGCGCCGAGCAGGAGGGCGAGCGGCTCCAGAAGGTCCTCGCGCGCGCGGGCTTCGGCTCCCGGCGCGCCTGCGAGGAGCTGATCGAGCAGGCCCGGGTCGAGATCAACGGCGAGATCGTCCTGGAGCAGGGGCGGCGCGTCGACCCGGAGAAGGACGAGATCAAGGTCGACGGGCTGACCGTCGCCACGCAGCGCTTCCAGTTCTTCTCGCTGAACAAGCCGGCCGGTGTCGTCTCGACGATGGAGGACCCGGAGGGCCGGCAGTGCCTCGGTGACTACGTCACCAACCGCGAGACCCGGCTCTTCCACGTCGGCCGGCTCGACACCGAGACCGAGGGCGTCATCCTGCTCACCAACCACGGCGAGCTGGCCCACCGGCTGACCCACCCGAAGTACGGCGTGAAGAAGACCTACCTCGCGCACATCGTCGGCCCCATCCCGCGCGACCTGGGCAAGCAGCTCAAGGACGGCATCCAGCTGGAGGACGGCTACGCGCGCGCGGACCACTTCCGGGTCGTCCAGCAGACCGGCAAGAACTACCTCGTCGAGGTCACCCTCCACGAGGGCCGCAAGCACATCGTGCGCCGGATGCTCGCCGAGGCCGGGTTCCCCGTCGACAAGCTGGTGCGGGTCGCCTTCGGGCCGATCACCCTCGGCGACCAGAAGTCGGGCTGGCTGCGGCGGTTGTCCAACACTGAGGTGGGGATGCTGATGCAGGAAGTCGATCTCTAAACGCAGCGCCGACCTCGACATGCTTGAGTTCCCCGTGCCCGGTGGGTGCGGGGAACTGTTCGTGACCGGCCGGAAGGAAACAACCCCGCATGACCCTCCTCGTCCACAAGCAAGCCGCCACCGGAACGCTCACCGGCCTCGCCCTGGGCGACGCGCTCGGCTATCCGACCGAGTTCAGCCTGGTGGACAGGATCGTCGCCAGATTCGGTCCGTGGCGGCAGCTGGAGCTGCCGACGCCGGCGCTCGTCACCGACGACACGCAGATGACACTGGCGCTCGGCAGGGGCGTACGGACGGCGATGGACCGGGGCGTGCTGGAGCCCGAGGGGATGGCCGAGGCCGTGCGGCAGGAGTTCATCGCCTGGAACCGCTCCCCCGAGAACAACCGCGCCCCCGGCAACACCTGCCTGCGGGCCTGCCGCCTGCTGGAGCTCACGGACCGCCCCTGGCAGGAGGCCAGCCAGATCCAGTCCAAGGGCTGCGGTGCCAACATGCGCGTCGCGCCGCTGGGCGTGATCCAGGGCCTGAGCGACGAACAGCGCGCGGGCGCCGCCCAGTTGCAGTCCGCCCTCACCCACGGGCACCCCACCGCGCTCGCCGCCTCCGACCTCACCGCGCACGCCGTACGACTGCTCGCGCAGGGCACCGAGCCGGCCGAGCTGATCGGCCTGCTCCGCTCGTACGCCCTGGAGAACCGCAGCCACTACCACGAGCGCTGGCTCGGCGACCTGTGGAGCCGGGCCAAGGCTCCGACGCCCGAGCAGTTCATCGCGCTCGGCTGGGACGAGTGTCTGGCGATCCTCGACCGGCTCCGGGACGCCGTGGGCACCGTCTCGCCCGAGGACGACCCCTGCCTGGCCACCGGCGACGGCTGGATCGCCGAGGAGGCCCTGGCGACCGGCTTGCTGTGCTTCCTGCTCTTCCCCGGCGAACCGGTGACTGCCCTGCGGCGCGCCGCCTGCACCGCCGGCGACTCGGACTCGATCGCCTGCCTGGCGGGCGCCTTCGCCGGTGCGCATCTGGGCGCGGAGGCCTGGCCGGCCGAGTGGGCCGACCGCATCGAGTACCGGAGCGACCTGCTCACGCTCGGGGCGCTGTGGGACGCGTGACGGTCAGGTGAGGCGGACCGAGTTTCCCTCCACCGTGATCTGCTCGGAGGGCAGGGCGCGTGTCGCCGGGCCGTGGGCGACCGCGCCGTCGGTGATGCGGAACTTGCTGCCGTGGCAGGGGCAGTTGATCGTGCCGTCGGCGACGGTCGTCACCAGGCAGCGCTGGTGGGTGCAGATCGCCGAGAACGCCTTGAACTGACCCTGCTCCGGCTGGGTCACCACGACCTCCTCGTTCTTGAAGATCTTGCCGCCGCCGACCGGGATCTCGTCGGTGGCGGCCAGTTCCTGACCGGCGGGGGCGTCCGTGGTCTCCTTGCCGGTGGGGGAGACCGTCGACGTGGAGCCGTTGCCGTCGCCGCCCCCGCCGCAGGCCGCGACCAGTGCCACCGCGCCTGTCGCGCCCGTCGCGAGGAGAACCGTCCGGCGCGTGGTGTCGTAGGTCATGTCGTCACTCCGAACGTGCCGAAAAGGGAGAAAAGGGACTTTTCTGAATCTTGGCACTGAAAATACCCAAGGAATAGTGATTCGGGTGTCTCATCGGGCGGGCGCCGCGCATCCAGTTCGCGGGGGCTGACTAGGCTGGACGGACGTAGAGCGACACGCACGTCAGCAAGGAGCAGCGCCGTGGCGGTACGAGCGGTCCGGGGGGCCGTCCAACTCGAGCGGGACGAGGCCGGGCACATGGACGAGCAGGTGGGAGCCCTGCTCACGGCCATCCTGGAGCGCAACGAACTCGAGGCCGACGACCTGATCAGCATCTGGTTCACGGCCACGCCCGATCTGCACAGCGATTTCCCGGCGGCCGCCGCCCGCAAGCTCGGCATCGTCGACGTACCGCTGATCTGCGCCCAGGAACTCGACATCGAGGGCGCCATGCCGCGCGTCGTCCGGGTCCTCGCGCACATCGAGTCCGACCGGCCCCGGGCCGGCATCGCCCACGTCTACCTCGGCGCCGCGGCCGCCCTGCGCAAGGACATCGCCCAGTGAGAACCGCACTCGTCATCGGCACCGGCCTCATCGGCACCTCCGCCGGTCTGGCCCTGTCCCAGCGGGGCGTCGTCGTGCACCTCGCCGACCCGGACCCGGAGCAGGCCCGCACGGCGGCCGCGCTCGGCGCCGGCACGGACGAGGCGCCGGACGGACCCGTCGACCTCGCGATCGTCGCCGCCCCGCCCGCCCACGTGGCGGACGTGCTCGCCGACGCCATGCTCAGCGGAGCGGCCCGCGGCTACCTGGACGTCGCCAGCGTCAAGGGTGGTCCGCGGCGCGAGCTGGAGGCACGCGGCCTCGACCTGTCCGCCTACATCGGCACGCACCCCATGTCGGGCCGGGAGAAGTCCGGCCCGCTCGCCGCGACCGGGGACCTCTTCGAGGGCCGGCCCTGGGTGCTGACCCCGACCAGGGACACCGAGACCGAGGTGCTGAACCTCGCCCTGGAGCTGGTCTCGCACTGCCGTGCCGTGCCGGTGGTGATGGACGCCGACGCCCACGACCGTGCCGTCGCCCTCGTCTCCCACATGCCCCACCTGGTCTCCAGCCTGGTCGCCGCGCGCCTGGAGAACGCCGAGGAGGCGGCCGTACGGCTGTGCGGGCAGGGCATCCGGGACGTGACGCGGATCGCCGCCTCCGACCCCCGGATGTGGATCGACATCCTCTCCGCCAACCCCGGGCCGGTCGCCGACCTGCTCACGGACGTCGCCGGCGACCTGGAGGAGACCGTACGGGCCCTGCGCGCCCTGCAGTCCACCGACGACCACAAGCGCCGCGAGGGCGGAACCGGCATCGAGGACGTCCTGCGACGCGGCAACGCGGGGCAGATCCGCGTCCCCGGCAAGCACGGGTCCGCCCCGCGGGTCTACGAGGTCGTGGCGGTGCTCATCGACGACCAGCCCGGACAGCTGGCCCGGATCTTCGCGGACGCGGGCATGGCCGGCGTCAACATCGAGGACGTACGCATCGAGCACGCGACGGGGCAGCAGGCCGGCCTGGTGCAGCTGATGGTCGACCCGAAGGCGGCACCCGTGCTCAGTGCCGCGCTGCGCGAGCGGGGCTGGGCGATCCGGCAGTAGGGCATCCTGGAACAGGGCAGGCCGACGCGCGGCCGGACGAGTGACCCGCACCCAGTAACCTTGTGCGGGGCCCTCGCGCCCTCACCCCGCCAGCCCGGTCCAGGAAGGTCTCCACTGTGGAAAGCCCCACGCCCGTGATTGTCGCCATCGACGGCCCCTCCGGCACGGGCAAGTCGAGCACCTCGAAGGCCGTGGCGGCGCAGCTCGGGCTGAGCTACCTGGACACCGGTGCCCAGTACCGGGCGATCACCTGGTGGATGGTGAGCAACGGCATCGACATCGACGACCCCGCGGCGATCGCCGCCGCGGCCGGCAAGCCGGAGATCGTCTCGGGCACCGACCCGCAGGGCCCGACCATCACCGTCGACGGCGTCGACGTGGCCGGGCCGATCCGCACCCAGGAGGTCACCTCCAAGGTCAGCGCGGTCAGCGCGGTCTCCGACGTGCGGGCCCGGATCACCGAGCTGCAGCGCACGATCGCCGCCTCCGCGCCGGACGGCATCGTGGTCGAGGGCCGTGACATCGGCACGACCGTGCTGCCCGACGCCGACCTGAAGATCTTCCTCACCGCCTCCCCGGAGGCGCGTGCCGCCCGCCGCAGCGGCGAGCTGAAGGGCTCGGACGTCCACTCCACCCGCGAGGCCCTGATCAAGCGGGACGCGGCCGACTCCAGCCGCAAGACCTCGCCGCTCGCCAAGGCGGGCGACGCGGTCGAGGTGGACACCACCGAGCTCACGCTGGCCCAGGTCATCGAGTGTGTCGTCACCCTCGTCGAGGAGAAGCGGGCGGGGAAGTGACCGAGCTGCCTTCGGTACGGGGTGCCGAGGTCGGGCGGCGCATCGGCGTCGGCCTGATGTACGGGTTCTGGAAGCCGCGCGTGCTCGGCGCCTGGCGGGTGCCGACGAACGGCCCGGTGATCCTCGCGGTCAACCACTCCCACAACATCGACGGCCCGATGGTCATGGGCGTGGCGCCCCGGCCGACGCACTTCCTGATCAAGAAGGAGGCGTTCATCGGGCCGCTGGACCCCTTCCTGCTCGGCATCGGGCAGGTGAAGGTGGACCGCGACACCACCGACCGAACGGCGATCACCCAGGTGCTCGGCATCCTGGAGAACGGCGGCGTGCTCGGCATCTTCCCGGAGGGCACCCGGGGCGAGGGCGACTTCGCCGCGCTGCGCGCCGGGCTGGCGTACTTCGCGGTGCGCAGCGGCGCCCCGATCGTGCCGGTCGCCGTGCTGGGAAGCACCGAGAAGCGCGGACGGTTGATAAAGGGGCTGCCTCCGCTGCGCTCGCGCGTCGACGTCGTCTTCGGCGAGCCCTTCGACGCGGGCGACGGCAGCGGGCGCCGTACGCGCAAGGCGCTGGACGAGGCCACCGGCCGCATCCAGAAGCAGCTCGCCGCCCACCTGGAAAACGCCAGGCGCCTCACCAGGCGCTAGGCAACAACACTGAGTAGTGGATCAGCCCGGAAGACAGCGGGTACTCCACCGACCACCAAGATGAACGACGAGGTACGGACTTCATGAACGACCACATCCAGCCCGACGGCTCGGCCGCCTCCGAGGGCGCGCACGAGCACGACCACGGGGCGCTCGGCGACGCCGAGTTCGCGGAGTTCATGGAGCTCGCCGCGGAGGAGGGCTTCGCCCCCGAGGACGTCGAGGGCGCCATCGAGGCGGCCGGACACGGCCCGCTGCCCGTGCTCGCCGTGGTCGGCCGGCCCAACGTCGGCAAGTCGACTCTCGTGAACCGGATCATCGGACGCCGCGAGGCCGTCGTCGAGGACAAGCCGGGCGTCACCCGCGACCGGGTGACCTACGAGGCCGAGTGGGCGGGCCGCCGCTTCAAGGTCGTCGACACCGGCGGCTGGGAGCAGGACGTCCTCGGTATCGACGCCTCCGTGGCCGCCCAGGCCGAGTACGCCATCGAGGCCGCCGACGCGGTCGTCTTCGTCGTCGACGCCAAGGTCGGCGCCACCGACACCGACGAGGCCGTCGTACGACTGCTGCGCAAGGCCGGCAAGCCGGTCGTGCTGTGCGCCAACAAGGTGGACGGCCCGAGCGGCGAGGCCGACGCGTCGTACCTGTGGTCGCTGGGCCTGGGGGAGCCGCACCCGGTCTCGGCGCTGCACGGCCGGGGTACCGGCGACATGCTGGACCAGGTGCTGGAGGCGCTTCCCGAGGCCCCGCGTCAGGCGTTCGGCCCGGGCGGTGTCGGCGGGCCGCGCCGCATCGCCCTGATCGGCCGCCCGAACGTCGGCAAGTCCTCGCTGCTGAACAAGGTGGCGAACGAGGAGCGCGTCGTCGTCAACGAGCTGGCGGGCACCACCCGTGACCCGGTCGACGAGCTGATCGAACTCGGCGGCGTCACCTGGAAGTTCGTCGACACGGCGGGCATCCGCAAGCGCGTCCACCTCCAGCAGGGCGCCGACTACTACGCCTCGCTGCGGACCGCCGCCGCCGTCGAGAAGGCGGAGGTCGCCGTCATCCTCATCGACGCCGCCGATTCGATCTCGGTGCAGGACCAGCGGATCGTCACCATGGCCGTGGAGGCGGGCCGCGCGATCGTCGTCGCCTTCAACAAGTGGGACACCCTCGACGAGGAGCGCCGCTACTACCTGGAGCGGGAGATCGAGACCGAGCTCGGCCAGGTGGCCTGGGCCCCGCGGGTCAACGTCTCGGCCCGCACCGGTCGGCACATGGAGAAGCTGGTCCCGGCGATCGAGACGGCCCTGGCGGGCTGGGAGACCCGGGTCCCGACGGGCCGGCTGAACGCGTTCCTCGGTGAGCTCGTCGCCGCTCACCCGCACCCGGTCCGCGGCGGCAAGCAGCCGCGCATCCTGTTCGGCACCCAGGCGGGCATCAAGCCGCCGCGGTTCGTGCTGTTCGCCTCCGGCTTCATCGAGGCGGGCTACCGGCGCTTCATCGAGCGCCGGCTGCGCGAGGAGTTCGGCTTCGAGGGCACGCCGATCCACATCTCGGTACGGGTGCGCGAGAAGCGCGGCGCGAAGAAGAAGTAGCGCGACGTAGCGCGAAACAGTGGAAGGGGCGGCCCCGCGGGGCCGCCCCTTCCACTGTCCGGTGCTCGCTCAGACGCCGCTGCGGGGTACCGGCGGCAGGGCGGTCGGCACATAGTGCATCGCCGTGCCGTGCGCGCTGACGGTCCCGACGCGCTGCCAGTGCGGCTGCTGTGCGGCGTGGCGGGCGCTCTGGGCTCCCGCGCTGTACGCGCTGTACGAGCTGCCGTACGAATGGCTGTACGAGCCCGTACTGTGCGGGATGCTTCCGAAGGCGGTGAAGCCCAGCTTCTCCTCGCCGCTGCGGTCGCCGGGCAGTGCGCGGAAGGACTTGACGTACTCGGTGTAGAGCGCGTCGTAGATCGGCGTGGCCGATGGGCCGCCCAGGGAGTCCTGAGCCGACCGTGCGGAGGGGATCGGCGAGTAGGACTGGCGGCGGGGAACGTCGTATGCGTGCACGTATGTCCAAACGACCCCGAGGGTCAGGAGATGCGGCCCTTGTACGGCTTTCGCCGGTGTGCGGCGCGTGCGGGTGACCCGCCGGTTCAGGTGCCGGCCAGCGGGAGGGCCGCGCCGACCAGCACTCCTGTCGCCGCCGCCTTGTCCAGGGCGTCCCGCATCAGGTCCTCGCGCGGCTGACGGCCGATCGAGCCGACGGGCGCGGCGAACATCAGTACCTGTTGGTGCTTGTTGGCGGCCGCGCGCCAGGGGTCGGTCACCTGGAGCGGCTGGTGCGCCTGCCACCAGGCCACCGGCTGGCCGCCGTTGGTGCCGGGCTGCAGCACAGCGTGCAGCTGGCCCACGGCGAGCAGCACAGACCAGCCGTGCAGCACCGGCGGTACGGCGGACAGGTCGGCCAGCGGCATGAAGCCCTGCTCGGTGAGCAGCGGCAGGAAGTCGTCGCCGGAGCCGGTGGTGCCGGCCCGGGCGATGGGTGCGGTCGGCTCCACCACCAGGGCCGGGTGCAGCTCCCCGGCGATCAGGACGAGCCCGCTCGTCACGCCGAGTACCGCCGGCTCGGGCGACGACTGGTCGGACACCATGCCGCCGGTGTCGCCGGCGATGGACTTCACGGCGCCCCGGAGCTGCTCCTCGGTCACCTGGACGACCTGCGAGGGCAGACAGCCGGAGTGGGCGAAGGCGAGGACGGCGGTCTCGTCCCCGATGAAGAGGACGGTGCTGGTGCGCTCCTGCTCGGAGTCGCCAGGAGTACGGCAGGACGTGCAGTCGTAACTGCCCGGGGCGGTCTCTCCGGCGAGCAGGCGGTCTGCTTCTTCGTCGCCGATCTCGGCGCGTACCTCGTCGCTGACGTCGAGCATGCGCGGCACGGGGGGCTCCCTCGGGGGTGCGGTGCGTGGCAAAGCCGGGGTGGCTCCCGGCCCGTGGTCCGGGTAGGCCCCGGCTCATGAAGGAGACAACGGGCGATCTGTGGCGGGAGTCACGCCCCAGGGCGAACGGAATCGAACCAACCAGCGCGCAGGGTCACGTTCGGCGCGGAATCGCACACTCACGGTCAAGTCGCCGATTTGCAGGGGACGTTGAGGTGGTGAAGTGGGTCACAGGTCATCAAGCCGGTTGGTCGATAAATCACGAAATCCAGGAATGAAGTGGGTGTCCGGAAATTGCCGTTACCTGGGGTATCGGTGAACTGGCCTGGCGTGACGGGCCGCTGGTTGATGACAGGCCGTCAACTCCTTAGATTCCTCCGCCGTGTGCAGCGAGCACCGCTCGGGTACGTCCGCCGGCCGCACGGTTCTCCGGAACCGCGCAGCATGAACCACCGGCGGGCGGGGCGAGCGCGACCCACGCGCCCCATGGCGCGGGGAGTGGCGTTCCGCCTTGGGGGACCCCGGGTGCTTCGAGAGGGAACTACATGTCCGAATGTGCCGATACCACCCGCGACAGCGCTCGGAAGAACCCGGTTCGTACGACGGCGGTCCTCGCCGGGGCGGCCCTGCTCGCGCCCCTCGGACTGCTGGCGGCGACCGGCAACGCCGCGGCGGCTGACAGCGGGGTGTGGGACCGCATCGCCCAGTGCGAGAGCGGCGGCAACTGGCACATCAACACCGGCAACGGCTACTACGGCGGACTTCAGTTCGCCCCGTCGACCTGGAGCGCCTACGGCGGCACGGCCTACGCGGCCACGGCCGACCGGGCGAGCAAGCCCCAGCAGATCGCCGTCGCCACCAAGGTCCAGCGCGCCCAGGGCTGGGGCGCCTGGCCGACCTGCTCGGCTCGCGCCGGGGCGAGCGGAAGCGCACCCGCGGCTTCCGCCGCCGACCCGGTCACCTCCAAGCCCGCTCCGGCGAAGCAGTGGAAGGCGCCGGCACGGTCCGCGGAACACCCGGACCGCAGCTCGTCCCGCGGCGACTACACCGTCCGCGCGGGCGACACCCTGAGCGGCGTCGCCGCCCGGCACGGAACCACCTGGCAGCGCCTCTACGCCGCCAACCAGGCCGCCATCGGCGCAGACCCCGGCTTTATCGTGCCCGGCCTGCGCCTCGACATCTGAGCCGCTGCCCCCCCCTCGCCGGGACACGGGTCCCGTCCGGTCGGCCGACCGGACGGGACCTTCGCGGTGCGGGGCGGGCGCCGGGTCATCGCCTGAGCTCGCCCGCCTCCCCGGCGAACACGACCGATCCGCGGCGCAGTTCGTAGACGAGGGCGGGCCGGTCCCGCAGGGCGGGCGGGAGCCGCTGCTCGGCGATCACCACGCACGCGTCGAGCGCGCTCAGCAGCTGGTACGTCCGGGTCGCGACCGGGGGCGACATGCCCTGGGCGGGCTCGTCGACGAGCACCACGCGCGCGCGTGCCAGCAGGGCCCGGGACAGCGCAAGCATGCGCTGCTCCCCGCCGGAGAGGGTGCCGGCGCGCCGCTCCAGCAGGGGGCGCAGCTGCGGATAGGCGTCGAGGGCCGGGGCGGGGTCCGGGGCGGCGAGCCCCAGGTTCTCGCGCACGCTGAGCGAGCCGAACACGGCCTGCCGCTCCGGCACCAGGCACAGCCCGCGCCGGGCCCGCCCATGGGCCGGTACGCGGGTCACGTCGGCGCCGTCCCACACCACGGCCCCGCCCGACAGAGGCACGGTGCCGGCCAGCGCGCGCAGGGCGGTGGTGCGGCCGGAGCCGTTGCGGCCCAGCAGGACGGTGAGACCGGGGCCGGGGGCGGCGAGGGTGACGCCGTGCAGGGCTTCCAGCGGGCCGTAGCGCACGCGCGCGTGGCGCAGGGAGATCGTCGTCATCGGCCGGCCGCCGTTCCCAGGGCGTCCAGGACGCGCTCGGGCGGACCGGAGGCGACGATCCGGCCCGCGGCCATCACGTGTACGACATGGGCGAGGCCCGCGACCAGGTCCAGGTCGTGCTCGACGACGAGCAGGGCCGTGCCGTCGGCGGCCAGGGCCTTCAGGACCCGGGCCAGAGCGGTCACTTCGGCGCTGTCGAGGCCGGCGGCGGGCTCGTCGAGCAGCAGCACCCGGGGGCCACCCGCGAGGACCCGGGCCAGTTCGACGCGGCGCAGTGTCCCGGTGGGCAGCCCGGCGGCGGGCAGGGCCCGCACCGGCCCGTCCAGCCCGAGCAGCCTGAGTGTCCGCTCCACCGCGCCGGGGTCGGTCACCCGGCCCTGCTCGGCGCCCACCCGGACGTTCTCGGCCACGGTCAGAGACGGGAAGACGGCCAGTTGCTGGAACGTCCGTGCGACACCGAGCCGGGTCCGGGCATGAGCGGGGAGCGCGGTGATGTTCCGCCCGCCGAGCCGCACGGTTCCGCGCGCCGGGCGCAGCGTCCCGGCCAGACAGTGGAACAGGGTGCTCTTCCCGGCCCCGTTGGGGCCGACGACGGCGGTGATCCGGCCGGGGGAGAGGTCCAGGTCGACTCCGTCGAGGGCGGTGAAGCCGCCGTAGCGGACGTGGAGGTGGCCGGCGGTGAGGAGGGCGGCGGGGGCGGTGGTGGTCGGGTCCGTGGGCGGTGGGGTGGCCCGGGCCGGCCCCGCCGGGCGCCGCCGTCGGCTCGAGGAGGGTTCGCCCGCCGCCTCGGGCCGGGCGGCCGGCGGGCGGCTGACGCCGCTCGGCGCGCGGTGGGGAGCCGGGCCCGACGGGCCGCGTTCCTCACCGCTCTCGCCGTTCCGGTACCCGCGCCGCCCATCCGCTCCTGAGGTCTCCGCCCTCCGCCCCACGCGCGTGGCCCCCGTCGGTGTCGGCGCGCTCCGGGCCGCCCGTGGCTCCGCCGGGCGCAGCAGCGCGCGGGCCCGGGAACCGAGCGGGGTCAGGGCCGATGCCCGGCGCAACCGCAGGCGTTCCGCCGCCATGTGCAGGGCCTCGTACGGGCCGCCGGGGAAGCGGCCCACGAGGATCGCCAGGACGCCGATCAGGGCCGCGGCGACCCCGCCCCGGGTGCCCGCGTCCAGGCCGACCAGGAGGGCCGCGGCGGCCAGGGCGCCGAGGGTGCTGTCGGCGCCCAGCACCACGACCGCCGCGAACCACAGCAGGCCGCGCACCGGGTCGTACGCGGCGGCGTCGAAGGCGCGCAGGCCCATGCCGAGCATGCCGCCGCCCAGCGCGGCCAGCGCCGCGCCGGCGACGAAGGCCAGCAGCTTGAGGGACGGCACCCGGACGCCCGCCGCCTGCGCGCCCCGCTCGTGGTCCCGCATGGCCGCCAGGGCCCGGCCGGTCCGCCCCCGGCGCAGGACGTGCGTCACCAGCAGCGCGACCGCCAGCAGGAGCAGCTCCAGGACGTAGTAGGCACGGTCACCGTCGAAGCCCGCCGGGCGGCCCAGGGACAGGCCCGACGTGGCGTACGGCTGGGCGAAGACGAAGCGGCTCACCCCCACGCCGACCGCGAACGTCGCCAGCGCCAGCGCCAGGCCCCGGCGGCCGATCGCCGGCCAGCCGGTGAGCAGGCCGAGCGGCGCCACCAGCACGACCGCCACCGCGAGGGCCGCCAGCTCCGGCAGCCGGGGCAGCCCCGGGAAACGGCCCGCCGCCAGCAGCGCGGTGAACAGGGCACCCAGACCCGCGTACGCCGCCTGGCCCAGCGAGATCTGGCCGCCCCGGCCGGTGACCACCACCAGGGACAGCAGGATCACGGCCAGCGCCGGCACCTGGACCGAGGTGTGCAGGTCCCGGCCGGCGAGGCCCAGCGGCAGCAGGAACAGGACGAGTGCCACGACCCAGGCACCCGGCGGGGTCCGCACGCGCGCGGTGGCCGTGCGCGGCAACGCGTCACGCGTGTCGGCCACCGGCAGGGCCAGCGCAGCGATCAGCAGCGCGACGACGAACAGGTTCGTGCCTACGGCCTGGAGCAGCGGCTCGACCCAGCCCGGCGGATGCAGCCGCGTCAGCTGGCTCTGTGCCACCCCGATGCCCAGCGCCACCACCACCGCGACCGGCAGGCTCCGCATCCGCGCGGCCACCGCGACCGCCACGACCTCCATCACGAGCAGCGGCAGCCCGTACGGGTCGAGACGCACGTACGGCGCCAGCAGAACGCCCGTCAGACCCGCCGTGAACGAGCCGAACGCCCAGCCCGCCGCCGCGACCCGGTCCGCGTCGATGCCGCCCAGCACGGCGAGCTGCCGGTCGTCCACCACGGCCCGCAGCTCCCGCCCGAACCGCGTCCGGCGGACCACCACCGCGACCCCGGCGGCCAGCAGCAGCACCACCGCCAGCTGGCCCCACGGCTCGTCCGGCACCAGCTCCGGCGCGTCCTCCCGTGCCCCCTGCCCCCACAGCAGCGCGGCCCCGCCCACCAGCAGCACGAACACCCCGATGGACGCCACCAGCGTCTGCGCCGGGTCGCCGCCGAGGACCGCCAAGGGCCGGAAGACGAACCGTTCCAGTACGACACCCAGCCCCGGCGCCAGCACCAGCAGGGTCACCGTGGCCCCGAGCCACAGCGGCCAGCCCCACTCGACCACGCACTGCCGCAGGACATACGCGCACACCATCGCGATCGCGCCGTGCGCGAAGTTGAGCACGCCGGTCGCGCGGTACGTCACGATCAGGCCGATCCCGGTCAGCGCCGCCGCGCTGCCGACCGAGAGGCCGGCCAGGGTGAGGTCGTACGTCAGTGAGGACATCAGTCGGTTTCTTCGGCCGGCTCACAGATCGGGCAGGGGCCCAGTTCACCGCTCGCCACCAGCTTGGAGTCCACCGGGACCGCCTCTGCCTTGCCCGCGACCAGCGGGCAGTCCGCGCGGTGCCACAGCGTGCCGCCCGGCACCATCAGCTGCTCGCCGCTGACCGCGAGCGGCGCGACGGAGGCCTGCCCGGTCTCGTCCGCGTCGGTGGGCTCGGCGGCCACCAGCAGGTCGTACAGCTCCTCGACGCGCGCGGCGGCGATCGACCCCCGGCCCTGGGCCAGCAGCACCGCCCCGGAGACGATCAGCGCGGCGCCGGGGACCGTGCAGGAGGCGAGGTAGGGCAGCTGCCGTTCCGCGAAGCGCTCGCCGGAGACGCCGTACCAGCCGACGACGCACAGCACCGCGCCCGCGGCCAGCGCGGCCCAGCCGGTCCACAGGACGGTACGCACGGTCCGCAGTCGGCTGGTCCGCATCGCTGGCTCCCACACGTCGGTTGGGCTGTGTGCCTGGTGCCTGTTCAAGTCCGGCGATCGCTTGCACTATGCCCTGTGGAAGCTGACCCTGAAAGCACCGGGCGCACATGGCCCGGACCGACACCCGGTGGTGAGCCAGATGGTTCTCGGCAGCGACCTCAGGCGGGGTAAGGCGACAGAGGGCCCGCGAGCCGCGGGACGGGGCACGGCGATCGCGGCCGCCCTGGTCCTGGCCCTCGCCCCGGCCCTCGCGGCGTGCAGTGACGACAGCGGCGGCGGAAGCGAGAGCACGCCGCCCACACCGACCGCGGAGCGGACCACGAGCGCCCCGGCGAGCGCGCCGGCGGACCGGGCCGCAGCCGAGAAGGAGATCAAGCAGAACTGGGAGACGTTCTTCGACCCGCAGACCTCGACCGAGGACAAGCAGGCCGTCCTGGAGAACGGCGACCGGATGGGCCCGGTGCTGCAGGCCTTCGGCGGTGACGAACGCGGCGGGCAGGTCGAGGCACGGGTCACCAAGGTCGAGTTCACCTCGGCGACCGGGGCGGACGTGACGTACACGCTCACTCTGAAGGGGGCCACCGCCCTGCCGGACGCCTCCGGGACAGCCGTCGAGCAGGACGGCACCTGGAAGGTGTCCGTCAAGACGCTGTGCTCGCTGGTGCAGATGAGCGGCAATGGGTCGCCGGTCCCGGGCTGCTGAGATCCTCGCCGCGGTGCTGCTGCTCGCCCTGAGCGCGGCCTGCGGCAGCCGGCTCCCGGAGAGCGACTTCGAGCGCGACGACCGCACCCCGGCGCCCCGCGACTCCGCGCCCCTGCGGGTCGGCGTCATCACCAGCGCCACCAGCCCGGTCGGTGGCAGCGCCTTCACCGGCCCGCGCGACGGCGCCAAGGCCTGGTTCGACCGGCTCAACGCGCGCGGAGGCATCGACGGCCGCCGCGTGGAGGTGCGCCTGTGCGACGACGGCGGCAGCGGCGTCGGCAACAACGAGTGCGTGCACGAACTGGTCGAGGAGGACGACGTCGTCGCCCTGGTCGCCACCACCGCACTGGACTACGCGGGCGCCTCCCGCGTCTCCCGCGCCCGCGTGCCCGACATCGGAGGCCAGCCCATCGGCGGCGCCTACGACACCTACCCGTACCTCTACGGCATCTACGGCAGCCTCGCGCCCCGCGACGGCACCACAGGCTGGGACGGCAAGCTGTACGGCGGCACCGAGGTCTACCGCTACTTCAAACGCGAGCACGGCGCCCGCACCGCCGCCGTCGTCTCCTACAACCAGTCCGCGTCCGCCGCCTACGCCCGGCTCGTCGAGCGGGGCCTGCGCGCCGAGGGCTACCAGGTCGTCACCGAGCAGGTCGACTTCGCCCTGCCCAACTTCCGCGCCGTCGCGGCCGACCTGAAGGAACAGGGCGCCGACCTGGTCTTCGACGCCATCGACTCGCACGGCAACGCCCGGCTCTGCCAGGCCATGGACGAGGTCGGTGCCCAGGTCACCGCCAAGGTGACCAACGTGCAGAACTGGACCTCCACCGTCCCCGACGACTACGAGGACGCCCCTCGCTGCCGCAACGCTCTCTGGGCGACCGGCTCCAGCCGCGACTTCGACGACACCGGCCACCCGGCCGTACGGGAGTTCCGCGAGGCGACGAAAGGCCTGAAGACGCACTCCCAGTGGCAGCTGGAGGGGTGGGCCGCCGCACGCTGGTTCACGGATGCGGCGAAGTCCTGCGCGAAGACGGGCATCACGCGCGCGTGCGTCGACGGCTACATGAACCGCAGCCAGGGCTACACGGCGGGCGGACTGCTCCTGCCCGTCGAGTTCCAGCGGCTCGCCGAGCCCCCGAAGACCCGCGAGACCTGCCTGTCGGTGGCCCGCTGGCAGGACGGCGAGGGCTGGGTCGGCCAGGGCGACATGAACCGCACCTGCTTCGACGTACCGCAACTGGCGTATGCGCCTTGAGGACAGCGGCTGTCCGCAAGGGCTGACAGACTCGCCCCATGTTGGAGACCTCGGCCCGCCTGCTGCGTCTGCTGTCCCTGCTCCAGGCCCACCGCGAGTGGTCCGGCGCCGACCTGTCCGAGCGGCTCGGCGTCAGCGCCCGCACCCTGCGCCGCGACGTCGACCGGCTGCGCGGGCTCGGCTACCCGGTCAACGCCAGCCCCGGCACGGGCGGCGGCTACCAGCTGGGCGCCGGCGCCGAACTCCCGCCGCTGCTGCTGGACGACGACGAGGCCGTGGCCGTGGCGGTCGGGCTGCGCACGGCCGCCGGGCAGGGCATCGAGGGCATCGGCGAGACCTCGGTACGGGCCCTCGCCAAGCTGGAACAGGTACTGCCGAACCGGCTGCGCCGCCGGGTGGGCGCCCTCAACGCCTTCACCGTGCCGATGCTGCGCGGCACGCTGCCCTCCTCGGTCGACCCTGCCGTGCTCACCGAGCTCGCCCACCTCTGCCGGGACGCCGAGCGGCTGCGCTTCGAGTACCGCGGCCACGACGGCACCCTCAGCCGCCGCAGTGTCGAACCGCACCGCCTGGTGTGCACCGAGCGCCGCTGGTACCTGGTCGCCTGGGACCTGGAACGGGAGGACTGGCGCACGTTCCGCGCGGACCGCGTCACGCCCCGGCCGCCGCACGGACCGCGCTTCGTGCCGCGCGAGCCGCCCGCCGAGGACCTGGCCGCCTACGTCTCCCAGGGCGTCTCCACGCGCGTGTACGCCACCCACGCCGTGGTGCGGCTCCTGGCACCCCTGGAGGAGGCCGCCGCCCACATCTCACCCTCCGCCGGGGTGCTGGAGGCCGAGGGCCCCGGCACCTGCCTGCTGCGCTGCGGCGCCGGCAGCCTCGACGTGATGGTGATCCACGTGGTGATGCTGGGCTTCGAGTTCGAGGTGCTGGAGCCGGTGGAGCTGATCGAGGCGGTCAGGAGGACTCGCGACCGGCTTGATGGCGCTTTGGCTCGGGCTGCGCAGTCACCGCCGCGTACTCCGGATGGTGCAGGTCGAACGCCGGCGACTCGGAACGGATCCGGGGCAGCGTCGTGAAGTTGTGCCGGGGCGGCGGGCAGGACGTCGCCCACTCCAGCGAACGGCCGTAGCCCCAGGGATCGTCGACCTCGACCTTCTCGCCGTACTTGGCGGTCTTCCACACGTTGTAGAGGAACGGCAGCGTCGACATGCCGAGCAGGAACGCGCCGATCGTCGAGACGGTGTTGAGCGCGGTGAACCCGTCGGCGGCGAGGTAGTCCGCGTACCTGCGGGGCATGCCCTCGGCACCCAGCCAGTGCTGCACCAGGAACGTGGTGTGGAAGCCGACGAAGAGCACCCAGAACTGGATCTTGCCGAGCCGTTCGTCGAGCATCTTCCCGGTGAACTTCGGCCACCAGAAGAAGAGGCCGCCGAAGATCGCGAAGACGACGGTGCCGAAGACGACGTAGTGGAAGTGCGCGACCACGAAGTACGAGTCCGTCACCTGGAAGTCCATCGGCGGCGACGCCAGGATCACCCCGGTCAGCCCGCCGAACAGGAACGTGACCAGGAAGCCCGTCGCCCACAGCATCGGGGTCTCGAAGGACAGCGAGCCCTTGAGCATGGTGCCGGTCCAGTTGAAGAACTTCACTCCCGTCGGCACGGCGATCAGGAAGCTCATGAGGGAGAAGAAGGGCAGCAGCACCGCGCCGGTGGCGAACATGTGGTGCGCCCACACGATCATGGACAGACCGGTGATCGCCATCGTCGCGCCCACCAGGGTCAGATAGCCGAACATCGGTTTGCGGCTGAAGACCGGGATGATCTCCGTGATGATCCCGAAGAACGGCAGCGCGATGATGTACACCTCGGGATGCCCGAAGAACCAGAACAGGTGCTGCCACAGGATCGCTCCGCCGTTGGCCGCGTCGAAGACCTGCGAGCCGAACCGCCGGTCCGCCTCCAGCACCAGCAGCGCCGCCGCCAGCACCGGGAACGCCATAAGGATCATGATCGACGTGAACAGCGTGTTCCAGACGAAGATCGGCATCCGGAACATCGTCATACCGGGGGCGCGCATCCCGATGATCGTGGTGATGAAGTTGACCGCGCCGAGGATCGTGCCGAAGCCCGCCAGCGCCAGCCCCATGATCCACAGATCGGCCCCGAGGCCCGGCGTGCGCTCCGCGCTGTTGAGCGGGGCGTAGGCGGTCCAGCCGAAGTCCGCAGGACCGGACGGCACCAGCAGCGAGCCGAGCACGATCAGCCCGCCGAAGAGGAACAGCCAGTACGAGAGCATGTTCAGCCGGGGGAAGGCGACGTCGGGCGCGCCGATCTGGAGCGGCATCAGCTCGTTGGCGAAGCCCGCGAAGGTCGGCGTCGCGAACAGCAGCAGCATGATCGTGCCGTGCAGCGTGAACGCCTGGTTGAACTGGGTGTTGTCGATGATCTGGAGCCCCGGGCGGGCCAGTTCGGCGCGCATCAGCAGTGCCATCACACCGGCGACCAGGAAGAAGAGGAACGACGTGGCCAGGTAGAGGTGGCCGATCTTCTTGTGGTCCGTCGTCGTCAGCCAGTCGACCACCACCCGCCCGTGCCGCGTCCTCGGCACGGTCCGCGCCGTCGCCTGTACGGTCTGCGTCCCCATCGCTCGCTCGCCCCTTCGCTCATCGCGCACCGGGCCCGCCGAAGCCCGCGCCGCAGGTGCCCGCGAGCCCACGCCATGATGCTCGGGTCACCGCGCGCTCCGACAGGGGCGTATCGGCCTCTCCGTGCCCGATCCACGCATTTCCCGTGCGGTGCCGGCTCGGCCGGACCGGTGGCGGTGCCGGAATGGAACGAGGCTCCGGGGGTACTTCTCCCGGAACTTTCCGCCGGGCTTTTCCAGGAGCTCATGTGACACGCGGGAATTACGATCGAATGCCTGCGGAAGGCCTACGGAACCGCTCGTCCGGGTGACGGACATCGCCGGAAACAGCTGTCGTGATCTTGTGACAGAAGTGTGACCGGGGCCGGACAGCCACCGGGGTAGCGTGGCGGCATGGCACCGATTCCGACACCTTCCGCGGAACCCGACGACAGCCCGGACACGTATGTCGGCCTGGCGGCCGACCGGGCCGAAGACCTCGCGCGAGAGCGCGGCTGGCAGACGGTGCGCTCGTTGCCGCCGGGGGCGATCATCACGATGGAGTACCGCGTGGGACGGCTGAACTTCGAGGTGAAGGGCGGCCGCGTAGCGCGCGCCTGGAAGGGCTGAGACAGGGCGAAGGCCCCGGTTCCGCTCCGGAACCGGGGCCTTCGTGTGTCTGTCAGGGGTGGGCCGAGGAGGCCGAGCCGCGCGGGTGCCGCTCCGGGTGCGGCGGGCGGCGGCTGCCGGCCGGAGTGACCGGGGTGCGCTCAGAGCGGGCCGTGTGCGGCCCCGGGGCCAGGTATGCCGGGGCCCGGGGGGCACGGGCTGCGGCGTCCTCCCGGTCGGCGGGCAGCGGCGTGACCACCACGGGCGGCGCGCTGACCGGGACGGAAGCCGTACTGCTCCAGCGGGACCGCAAGCGGTCGCGCAGCTCGAAGATCCTGACCTCGGCACGGGCGATCAGTGGCTCGAACCACGGCAGGGCGAGCATGATCAGCAGGCCGGCGACCCAGCCGAGGAGGACATCGCTCAGCCAGTGCGTACCGAGGTAGACGGTGGCCAGCCCGACGCCGAGCGAGGTCACGGCGGACACGGCGGACAGCCAGCGCTGCGCTCTCGCGGTGGAAGCCAGGTAGGCCAGGATTCCCCAGGTCACCACGGCGTTGGCGGTGTGACCGCTCGGAAATATATCGCCGCCGCGCCACATCTCGTTGGAGCCGATCACGGTCGCGTAGTGCGGTCCCAGGCGGCCCATGCCGTACTTGGCGGCGCCGACCGTGATGTTCAGCAGCAGCAGGGAGACGCCGAGGGCGAGCAGCGGACGCAGGGTGTGCTGCCGCCACGAGCGCCAGCCCAGCCAGGCCGCCACCATCACCGCGGTCGGGCCGCGCTGGCCGAGCACCACGTAGTAGTCGACGAACCAGTGGATCTCCGACCACTGCTGGTACGGCCGGAAGAACATGACCTGCCAGTCGAGCCGGACCAGCCAGGATGTGATCACCACGGCCCACACGATCGCGCCGTAGAACGCCGCGGTGGCGGCGACGAGCACGATGCGGTGCCTGCTCATCTTCGGCACATCGATGTGGGCGGGTCGTTCCGGCTCACGATCCAGCCGGGCGAACACCCGGTCCAGACGGGTGAGCTTCGGTTCGGTACGCACCCAATCGACGTTACAGCGAGTGAGCTCTGATCCCGGGCGAATCAAGGGCTTTGTGATGACGATGTGATGTGGGATTCCTCTCAGGAGGAGGTTTATTTCCACCGAATCCGTAATCGTCTGCCGCTGCGACCTTCAATTCCTTTGATCATTCCGGATGGGGGTTTTATTGCGCTTTTGAATTCGTTCACCGCGGCATGGTGCGGAATTCCCCCGGCGCTCACAGCGGGTCAGGGCGGACCGGAGCCGTTCAGCCAGAACGCCCCGTACACCGCGGAGGCTACCGCCACGGACCCGAGCACCGCCGCTGACCTGCGCGTACGTAGCCGGGCCAGGGCCAGTGCGAGGGGCAGCAGCAGCGGGAAGGCGGGCACCAGAAGGCGCGGTTTCGAGCCGAAGTAGCTCGACGCGCACAGCGCGAGCGCCGTGACGACCCCGGTGTAGACCAGCAGCGGGAGCGGCTGGCGCTGACGTACCCCGATCACGTACAGCCAGACGACTGACGCGACCCCGACGATCAGCCCGACGCCGGCCAGGGCCGAGGGGAACGACGTGAACTTCTCGCCGACGAACCGGGCGAAGGCGTAACCGCCGTCGAAGCCGTTGCGCCACCCCGCCTGCACGTCGAGATAGCCGAGCGGCCCCTTGCCGGTGTGGTGGCCGACCCACAGCACGTAGCCGGCGGTGCCGAGGGGGCCATCAGCATGCCGAGGACACGAGAGGCGTCGGCGGAGGCGGAGGCAGGGGAAGAGACGGGGGCGCCCGGGGTGTTCCGTGCGCTGTCCGGCTCGCTCGCGCGTCGGTCCCGCACGAAAGAGGCAATGGCCGCCACCCACACCGCCGCCGCCACCGCCATCCCCACCGGGCGGGTCAGCCCCGCCAGCAGGGCCAGCGTGCCCGCCACCGGCCAGCGGCCGGTCAGGACCGCGTACAGCGCCCATGCGGCGAGCGCCGTGAACAGGGACTCGCTGTAGGCCATCGACTGCACGATCCCGACCGGAAGGACGGCCCACAGCAGTACAGCGCACACCCCGGCCCGGCGGCCGTACACATGGTCGGCCACCGCGAAGATCCCCCAGGCCGCGGCGAGAGAGGCGAACAGACTGACGAGGAAACCCCCGTCCGCGCAGGACAGCGGGGACACCGCCGTCACCAGCCGCTCCAGCCAGGGCAGCAGCGGGAAGAACGCGAGATCGGAGTGCACGTCCCCGTTCGCCAGGCGCACCTCGTAGCCGTAGCCGAGCTCGGCGACCCTGGTGTACCAGAGAGAGTCCCAGCGGGCGGTCAGCAGCGTGTACGCGTTCTTGTCGCGGGCCGCGCTCCACACGGCCAGCGCGACGAGGCCCAGGGCACGCACGGCCGCGTACCCCAGCAGCGCCGGGGCCGCCCGGCGCAGCGCCCCGGCGCGGGACGGGGCCACGCGCGTCTCGAGATCGGTCACGCGCCCGATTATCGACCCGGGGCGGAACCGGGCGGCCGGCCGGGGCGTGGTCGACGCAGAGGGGAGCGGCGGATGAGTGGCGTACGCCACATCGTTCCGCCGGAACTGTGAGAGGTCCGCCACTAGGCTCCGGCGGGGACTCGCGTACGCTGACGTGTCACTCGCTTTTCGTTTGCGCGGGCCGGAGACCACCACCGCTCCTCTCCGGCCGAGTCGCGGGGGCGTCCCCACCCCGTGAGCCCGCCGATCGCGAGGGAACATCTGGGAGGTACGTACATGTCCGGGACGACCACGGCTGCCGCTGCGCTGCGCCGTCGGGCGGCCGGGGCCGGTGCCAACCGCTG
Organism: Streptomyces sp. CA-179760; assembly: GCF_050937045.1. Lineage (NCBI taxonomy): Bacteria > Bacillati > Actinomycetota > Actinomycetes > Kitasatosporales > Streptomycetaceae > Streptomyces > Streptomyces sp. CA-179760. Next base: position 2,129,844 of record NZ_JBNJLZ010000001.1, on the reverse strand, counting down.
GGTGGTTCTCGTCGTCCTCTGCGTCAGCCTGCTGCTGGTCGCCGTCGACGCCACCGTGCTGCACGTGGCGGTCCCCGCCGTCACCGAGGACCTGAGGCCCGGCGGGATCGAGCTGCTCTGGATCGTCGATGTCTACCCGCTCGTCTGCGCCTCGCTGCTGATCCTCTTCGGCACGCTGGGCGACCGCGTCGGACGCCGAAGGGTCCTGCTCCTCGGGTACGCGCTGTTCGGCGTGGCCTCCGGCATGGCTGCCCTGGCGGACAACGCCCAGGTCCTGATCGCGGCGCGGGCGCTGCTCGGCGTGGGCGGCGCGATGATCATGCCGGCGACCTTGTCGATCCTGCGCCAGGTCTTCCCGGACCGGCGCGAGCGGGCGCTCGCGATCGGCATCTGGAGCGCCGTGGCCGCGGTGGGCGCGGCGGTCGGGCCGCTGCTCGGAGGCTTCCTGCTGGAGCACTTCTGGTGGGGTTCGGTCTTCCTCGTCAACATTCCGTTGATGCTGGTGAGTCTTCCGGTGGGGCGGCTGCTGCTGCCCGAGTCGAAGGGCGACGGCAACGGCCCCTGGGACGTCGTCGGCGCCCTGATGGCGGCGGCCGGGCTGTTCGGCATGGTGCTGGGCGTCAAGAGGCTGGGCGGCGGGGAGCCGGTGTGGAGCATGTTCACCGTGCTGCCGCTGGTCCTGGGTGCGGCGCTGCTGGTGGGCTTCGTACGGCGGCAGCGGCGGCGGGCGTATCCGCTGGTCGACCTCAAGATGTTCGCGCGGCTGGCGTTCAGCACGTCCGTCGGCTGCATCGTGCTGGCGATGCTCGCGCTGGTCGGTCTCGAGCTGATCGCGGCGCAGTACCTGCAGCTGGTGCTCGGGCTGTCGCCGCTGGAGACGGGGCTGCGGCTGCTGCCGCTGACGTTCGCCGCGATGGCGGCCGGGCTGGCCGGTGCGCGGATGCTGCGGCGGTTCGGGCCGCGGCGGATGGTGAGCATCGGGTTCTGTGTCACGGCGTTCGCGGTGCTGCTGCTGACGGCACTGGGGCGCACGGACCAGTGTGCGCTGATGCTGGCCGCGTTCGTGCTGCTGGGTTTCGGGCTGGAGACGACGCTGTTCGGGGCGTACGAGTCGATGCTGAGCGAGGCGCCGCAGGACCAGGCCGGAGGAGCGGCGGCGATAGGGGAGACGTCGTACCAGCTCGGGGCCGGGATCGGGATCGCGCTGCTCGGCAGTGTGATGAACGCGGCGTACGCGCCCGGACTGTCGGGTGTGTCGGGGGTGCCGGAGTCGGCGTCCTCCTCGGCGGGGCATTCGCTGGGGGAGGCCTACGAGGTTGCCGCGCGGCTGGGCGGGTCGGCCGGGGCCGCGCTGCGGCATGCCGCCCGGGACGCGTTCGTGCACGGGCTGCATGTGACGTTGCTGGTGAGTGCGGGGCTGTTGCTGCTCGGGGCGGCGATGGCGTTGCGGTTGCCGCGGACCATGCAGTGCGAGGAGGAGGCGGCGGGTGCGGTGGAGGTACCCGCACCGAGGGACGCCGCGGAGTCGCGCGTCTCGGTGTAGCCGCCTCGCCCACCCACGCACCGCCCGTAACTGTTTGAGGGGGTCGAGGTCGCCCGTGGGGGCGGGGCGCCGTCGGCGCCTTGGGGGGGATCGTGGGGCGGTGCCCTGGGCCGCGCCCGGCGGTGAGCGGGCGCCCGAGCCGGAGCTCACAGCTCACGCCCGGTCCAGTGGCCATGCTGCACGGATGTTGTCATGGGCGAAATGCGTTCCGCCGGGCGATGGGAGCCGTTCTTCTCCGGGTACGGGTATCCCGCTCGGGCATGCCGGGATCAAGTCCGCAGTCGCCGATGGTGCTCTGCCTCCACGGGCGACCCTGGCCTCGTCGATCGGCAGCTACGGGTGGTGCGTGGGTGGGAAAAGGTCGTAGCGTCTTGGCTAGCGGTGCTAGTTAAAGAGTTTCGGAGGGTGCCACCATGTCCGAGTCGTCCAGGATTCCTCCTTTCGACCCCGGTGACCCGCTCGGTCTCGACGACCTGCTGGATCCGGAGGACCTCGGGATCAGGGACACCGTCAGGGCCTGGGCCGCGGACCGGGTGCTGCCGTATGTGGCCGACTGGTACGAGAAGGGGGAGCTGCCGGAGATCAGGGAGCTGGCGAGGGAGCTCGGGAGGCTCGGTGCGCTCGGGATGTCGCTGAGCGGGTACGGGTGTGCCGGTGCCTCCGCCGTGCAGTACGGGCTCGCCTGCCTGGAGCTGGAGGCCGCCGACTCCGGCATCCGTTCCCTCGTCTCCGTGCAGGGCTCCCTCGCCATGTACGCCATCCACCGCTTCGGGAGTGAGGCGCAGAAGCGGGAGTGGCTGCCCCGTATGGCCTCCGGCGAGGTCATCGGGTGCTTCGGGCTCACCGAGCCCGATCACGGCTCCGACCCCGCCTCCATGCGGACGTACGCCAAGCGCGACGGCTCCGACTGGGTCCTCAACGGGCGCAAGATGTGGATCACCAACGGCTCGGTCGCCGGTGTCGCCGTCGTATGGGCGCAGACCGAGGACGGGATCCGAGGGTTCGTCGTGCCGGCGGGCAGCAGCGGGTTCTCCGCGCCGGAGATCAAGCACAAGTGGTCCCTGCGCGCCTCGGTGACCAGCGAGCTCGTCCTCGACGACGTACGACTGCCCGCCGACGCCGTACTCCCGGAGGGCACCGGCCTGCGCGGACCGCTCAGCTGTCTGTCCCACGCCCGGTACGGAATCGTGTGGGGCGCCATGGGCGCGGCCCGCAGTTCCTTCGAGGCCGCGGTCGACTACGCGAAGTCGCGGGAGCAGTTCGGGCGGCCCATCGGGGGCTTCCAGCTCACCCAGGCCAAACTCGCCGACATGGCGGTCGAACTGCACAAGGGGATTCTGCTCGCCCATCATCTGGGGCGGCGCATGGACGCCGGCCGGCTGCGCCCTGAACAGGTCAGCTTCGGCAAGCTCAACAACGTACGGGAAGCGATCGAGATCTGCCGCACGGCCCGCACCATTCTCGGCGCCAACGGGATCTCCCTCGAATACCCCGTGATGCGGCACGCGACCAACCTCGAGTCGGTGCTCACCTATGAGGGCACCGTCGAGATGCACCAGCTCGTGCTGGGCAAGGCGCTCACCGGACTCGACGCCTTCCGCTAGACGCCGTCCGGTGAACCCCGCGCGGGGCAGGGCCGGTGAGCGGCCCTGCCTCAGCTCTGGTTGAAGAAGCCGTCCGAGCGGTGCCCGGCCGGGTCGCCGTTCACGATCTCCGTGTTGGCGGGGGTCAGCAGGAACACGCGGGTCGACACCCGCTCGATCGAACCCCGCAGGCCGAAGATCAGCCCGGCCGCGAAGTCGACCACGCGCTTTGCGTCGGCGGCGTCCATGGCCGTGAGGTTCATGATGACCGGCACGCCCTCGCGGAACAGCTCGCCGATCGCGCGGGCGTCCCGGAAGCTGTCCGGGGTCACCGTGCCGATGCGACGGCCTCTCTCCTCGGCGACGTCCGAGGCCACCTTGACACGCGGATCGGTGACCCAGGCCTCCCCGGACTCGGTCCCGTCGGAGTAGTCGTCGTCGTAGTAACGCTCGTCTTCGTTGTCGTCGACGAGGCCAAGCCAGGCACTTGCCTTGCGTACCGATCCCATGGACGCCTCCTCTCACAGCGGTCTTTCTGCTTTCCGCACCCCTATGGTCGTCCATGATGCGGATGGCGCGCCAAGTGGATAGACGCCGCACGGGGGGTTTGTGACGGTACTGGTGCACAGCGATTCCGTCGAGAGTCCGTGTTTCCCAAGGGCCTTGTCGTAAACGACTGCTGACTGTGAGTGAAATATGATTCTTCGCGGCGTATGGGTGATGGGCCGTGCGTACGGGTGAATGGGTTGGCCGATACCATGCGGCACCCAAACAACGTACGGAGCGCGGGGGACGTCGTGTTCGGAATGGTCAGGCCCTGTAGGCATCGGCTCGGTGAGAGTCTCGCCGCTCAGTGGATGGCGCATTTGTGTGGTCTGTGTCTCGCGTTGCGCGGGGACCACGGTCAGCTCGCGCGCATTGTGACCAACTATGACGGGCTTCTCGTCTCCGTATTGACGGAGGCTCAGACACGCCCTGTGGCCGGCGTGTCGAGTGGTGTGGGACGACGTACGGCGGGTCCGTGTCCGCTGCGCGGGATGCGCACCGCGTCCGTCGCGCACGGTGAGGGGGCGCGGCTCGCGGCGGCCGTGTCGCTGGTGCTCGCCTCCGCGAAGATCCGCGACCATGTCGCCGACGGCGACGGGCTGCTGGCGCGGGCGCCGGTGGCGCGCGCCGCGCGCCGGGTCGCGAAGGGCTGGGACCGCGCCGGGGCGCGGACCGGTTCCGCCGTCGGGTTCGACACGGCCGTCCTGGTCGATGCCGTGGACAGGCAGGGCGGTACAGAGGCGCTCGCCGGGCCTGGGACGCCGATCCTGACGGTGACCGAACCGACCGAGACCGCGACCGCCGCCGCCTTCGCGCACACCGCGGTCCTCGCCGGCCGGCCGTACAACGCCGCGCCGCTCGCCGAGGCCGGGCGCCTTTTCGGGCGCCTCGCCCACCTCCTGGACGCCGTGGAGGACCGGCACGCTGACGCCGCGTCAGGCGCCTGGAACCCGATCACCGCGACCGGCATCTCCCTCGTGGAGGCCCGGCGGCTCGCCGACGACGCGGTGCACGGCGTCCGGCTGGCGCTGCGGGAGGCGGAGTTCACCGACGGGCGGCTGGTCCACCGGCTCCTCGTGCACGAGTTGCGCACCTCCGTCGACCGGGCCTTCGGTACGGCCACCTGCGCTCACACCGCCGGTCCCGAGGCGGCCGGCCCTCATGCGCCGCCCGGCACCGGCGTACCGGGCGGCCCCGGCGCCCCGCTGCCGCCGCGCGGCGACCGGCGCGGGCTGCTCGCCGGGTGCGCGGTGTGGCTGGGGCTCGCCTGTACGTGTCAGATGTGCTGCGGCACGTACCAGGACCCGTGGACGGGCCAGCGCAAGGAAGGACAGTGCGGCAACGGCGACTGCGGCGGATGCGGGGACTGCTGCAGCTGCTGCGACTGTTGCGGCAACTGCTGTGACAACTGCGGCTGCGACGGATGCGACTGCGGCTGCAGCTGCTGAGGCACCGGCGGACAGCCGCGGAAGGGTGGGCTCCATGACGACGGCCGACGCATCCGAGAACTGGCGGCCGTGGCACGAGCGTCGCGTCGCGGCGGTGCCGGCGCCTTACGGGCCGTCGCGCTCACCGGCGCCTTCCCCCAGTGCCCGAACGGCCTGGGGGAACCTCCGTGCCGGAGGACTGCGCGGATGGTCGCCTTCCGGACATCCCCGGGTCCTGACGGGCCGAGGGTGACGCGGTCGTGCTGACCGATGCCCGGTCGGACAGCCTCATCGTGGACGGACGGCCCTTCGGCGGTGAGGTGCGGCTCGGGGCCGGCCCGGGCCCGGTGAGCGAGGCGCGGTCGGCGTACGGCGAGCGACGGCTGGTCGTGCTGATGCGCGAGGGGGCGTGGAGCGTACGGGGCTTCGACTCGGAGTCCCCCGCGCGCCGGGCGTTCCGTGGTGTCACGGTCACGCCGTACGACCCGCGTTACGGGGTGCCGGGGTGCCGGGGTGCTTCACGCCGTACGACGCCGATCGCACCGTCCGGGTGCCGGACGCCGACGGCGGTACGACGGTGGACTTCAACCGGGCGTTGCTGCCGCAGTGCGCGTCCGCCGACCACTTCGTCCGCCCTCCCACTGCCGGGGAACACGCTGGACTTCGCGGTCGCCGCCGGGGAGCGCACGCTGGTGTGAGGCGCGTCGGGTCGGCACTTGAGGTGCGGCGGGAGCGCACGGCGCAAAGATCGTTCAAAGGTTGACGGCCGAAAGGCACCCTTGCGCCTACCGGCCGTTCGGCCGAATACTCCCCCACAGCGCTTGTCAGGGGCACGGCGTGTTCGGGAACCGGACGCGCGGTCCCAGGCTGCGCCTCACGGGCCCGAGACCCCACGAGGGCCCCCTACTTCCCCTGTGGAGGAACGAAAAGTGAGGATCAAGCGCACCACCCCCCGCAGCGGCATCTCGAGACGGACCCGGCTGATCGCCGTTTCCACCGGCCTCGTCGCCGCCGCAGCGATCGCGATCCCCAGCGCGAACGCGTCCGACACCCCCACCACCTTCAGCGCCGCCGAGCTCAAGAGCGCGAGCGGCTCGATACTGAAGGCCGACATCCCGGGCACCGCCTGGGCCGTCGACAGCAAGACCGACCGTGTGCTCGTCACCGTCGACAGCACGGTCTCCCAGGCCGAGATCGCGAAGATCAAGCAGCAGGCCGGCGCCAACGCCGACGCGCTCACGATCAAGCGCACTCCCGGCACGTTCAACAAGCTCATCCAGGGCGGCGACGCCATCTATGCGAGTAGCTGGCGCTGCTCCCTCGGCTTCAACGTCCAGAACAGCAGCGGTCAGCAGTTCTTCCTGACCGCGGGTCACTGCACCGACGGCGCGGGGACCTGGTACTCCAACTCCGGCCGTACCACGGTCATCGGCTCCACCGCCGGCTCCAGCTTCCCGGGCAACGACTACGGCCTCGTGCGCTACAGCGGGTCCGTCAGCCGGCCCGGCACCGCGAACGGCGTGGACATCACGCGCGCGGCCACCCCGAGCGTGGGCACCACCGTCATCCGCGACGGCTCCACGACCGGTACGCACAGCGGCCGGGTCACCGCCCTCAACGCCACCGTCAACTACGGCGGCGGCGACATCGTCTCCGGCCTGATCCAGACCACCGTCTGCGCCGAGCCCGGTGACTCCGGCGGCTCGCTCTACGGCAGCAACGGCACCGCGTACGGTCTGACGTCCGGCGGCAGCGGCAACTGCTCCTCCGGTGGCACGACGTTCTTCCAGCCCGTCACGGAGGCCCTGAGCGCCTACGGGGTCAGCGTGTACTAGGCCCTACCGGGCAGCAGCAGACAGCTTCTTGTGCCCCCGCACGCACTGCGTGCGGGGGCATTCCTCTGTGAGGTGGGGCAATTTGTGGCTACTTGTCGCGGTTCAGGGAGAATGCAAGGAAAGGGATGTCAATATCCGCCCCACGGATGCCGATTGGCGCCGGTTGGTTGGGCGATTTTCAGCCATGGCCAGACCGCGCAGAGTGCGCACACATTACTCACGCGTAATGTTTGCAGTGTGAACGCGTGTGAAGCGCGTGCGAGTTGGGTCCGATTTGAGCGTGCACGGTCAAAATATGGGGGCGTGGGGCCCGTAATCTACGCGCGTCCTGAACTCGACCTTGTGTGCTCCCCGTTGTCCTCGGAATAGTGGGCGCTCGTCAACAAGGCCTTCCGGCTCGCGAGGTCCCCACAACCTTTCGGGCCGACCCCCACAGGAGGACATGAGTTGCAGCACCGACGCATACCCAAGCGACGTGCAGCCCTGGCAGGTGCGGGTGTCGCCGCACTGGTCGCCGCTGGAGTGACCTTCCAGTCTGCGAACGCCAGTGAGCCTGCGAAGGCCTCCGCGCCCGAGACCCTGTCGGTCTCCGCGGCCGGAAAGCTCGCCTCGACGCTGGCCAAGGACCTGGGCGCCGACTCGGCCGGTACGTACTACGACACGAAGAGCAAGAACCTCGTGGTGAACGTGCTCGACGAGGCCGCGGCCAAGGCCGTCGAGAAGGCCGGCGCCAAGGCGAGAGTCGTGGCGAACTCCCTCGCCGAGCTGAAGAGTGCCCGCGGCACGCTGAAGGCGGACGCGACGATCCCCGGCACCGCCTGGGTGACCGACCCGACCACGAACAAGGTCGTCGTGACCGCCGACCGTACGGTCTCCAAGGCCGAGTGGGCGACGCTGACGAAGGTCGTCGACGGGCTCGGGACGAAGGCCGAACTGAAGAGGTCGAAGGGGGAGTACAAGCCCTTCATCGCCGGTGGCGACGCGATCACCGGTGGCAGCGGCCGCTGCTCGCTCGGCTTCAACGTGGTCAAGGGCGGCGAACCGTTCTTCCTGACCGCCGGGCACTGCACCGAGGGCATCTCCACCTGGTCGGACTCCAGCGGCAAGGAGATCGGCACCAACGCGGACTCCAGCTTCCCGGACAACGACTACGGGCTGGTCAAGTACACCGCAGAGGTGGCTCACCCGAGCGAGGTGAACCTCTACAACGGCTCGACCCAGAAGATCTCGGGTGCCGCCGAGGCGACCGTCGGCATGGAGGTCACCCGGAGCGGGTCGACCACCAAGGTGCACGACGGCAAGGTCACCGGGCTGGACGCCACCGTGAACTACGGCAACGGCGACATCGTCAACGGTCTGGTCCAGACCGACGTCTGCGCCGAGCCCGGCGACAGCGGCGGCTCGCTGTTCTCCGGCGACAAGGCGATCGGGCTCACCTCCGGTGGCAGCGGTGACTGCACCTCCGGTGGGGAGACGTTCTTCCAGCCGGTGACCGAGGCACTGTCGGCGACCGGTACCGAGATCGGCTGACACCCGCACTGCTTCGCGAAGTCCCGCCCCTTGTGTGAGGGGCGGGGCTTTCGCGTGTGTCCTACGGCTCGTACGCCGGGGGCGGGGTGGCTGCTCGCTTTCGCAGCGCGGCGGCCGCCAGCGTGAGGGCCGCTCCCACCACTGCCCAGGCGGCCAGCACCAGGAGTGATGTGGTCATGGCGTTGTTCTCGAAGTAGGCGATCGAGCGGGTGGCCCAGGTGCCCGCCCCCGGGGGAGTGCCGGGCCGATCGCCTTCCAGAAGGGCGGGAGCAGGGGTGGGGGGAGGGCGCCGCCGGCGCTCGGGTTGCCGAGGATCACCACCAGCAGGATCACCAGGCCGATACCGATCGTGCCGAAGATGCCCTGGAGGGCGAGGGTGGCCGCGCCCACGGCGAAGATGATCAGGGCGCCCAGGCCCCAGAGGGCCGCCGTGCTGCCGGGGAGGGCGTCCAGGATCGGGCCGGCGATGAGGGCTCCGCCCAGGCCGCCGGTGATCGCGACCAGGGCCATGACCGCCAGGCGGATCGCCGCGCGTTCGGGGTTGGAGGGTTTCGCTCCCGCACTGATGGCCAGGGCCGCGGCGCCCAGATAGCCGCCCACGCACCAGCCGACCACCAGGTAGAAGGACGAGAGCCCGTTGGGGTCGTGGGCGGCGGACGGGATGACGTCGACCGTGCGGAGTCTGCGGTTCTCCGACTTCTCCAGCGTGGTGACGAGGGCCGTCAGGGTGCTGGCGAGGACCCGGCCGCCGCCGGTGGCCACGAGGAGGGTGTCGGTACCCGCCGGGTCGATGATCAGAGCGGCGTCGATGTCCCGGTTCGTGATCTGGTTCCGGGCCGTGGCCGCGTCGGGCAGCGCGCGGGGGTCCAGCGGGGAGCCGGGCAGCCGTTCCAGTCGGGTCACCGCTTGTGCGGAGGCGGCCTGGGGGGCGACCACCGCGAAGGGCACGTCCTTGAGTTTCGGGTCGTGCAGTGCCCCCACGTACGAGGCGATGAAGAGCAGCTGGAGGGCGATCACGCCGAGGATGAGCAGGGTGGCCCGCGGGGTGACGGCGTCCTTCACCTCGCTGAGGAACGAGCTGTGCGGCATGCCTCCACGGTCGGGGGTGGCCGGGTGTTTCCGCAGGTGGGGCGGGGCCGAACGGATGTCGTACACACATTCGAAAATTGGTCTATGGTGGGGGTGAGGTAGCTGGGAACAGATGTTCGAGAGCCGTGTGGCTCACGAGTGCGGGAGGTGCGTGTGCCGGGGTTCACGCATCTGCACACCGTCTCCGGATTCTCGTTGCGCTATGGAGCCTCGCACCCGGAGCGGCTGGCCGAGCGTGCCTCCGAGCGGGGCATGGACGCCCTGGCTCTCACTGATCGCGACACGCTCGCCGGTGCCGTCCGGTTCGCGAAGGCCTGTGCGAAGGCGGGGGTCCGTCCGGTGTTCGGGGCGGATCTGGCGGTGGCGGGCGCCCAGGCTCCGGAGAGCGGTGACCGGCGGGGGCGGCGGCGGACTCCGGTGCGGGGCGGTGCCTTCGTCGACGAGTCGGCTCCCCGCGTGATCTTTCTTGCCCGGGACGGTGCCCGGGGCTGGGCCGAGCTGTGCCGGCTCGTCTCGGCGGCGCATGCGGGGGAGGGGCCTGTGCCTCTGCTGCCCTGGGAGCACCGGCACGCCGAGGGGCTGACCGTGCTGCTGGGGCCCGGGTCGGATGTCGGGCGGGCGCTGGCCGCGGGGCGTCCCGACCGAGCGGCGCGACTGCTCGTGCCCTGGCGGGAGGTCTACGGTGACGACCTGCGGCTGGAGGCCGTCTGGCATGGCCGAAAAGGTACGGGTCCGGGGTCCCTGCGGCTGGCCGCCCGTACCGTCGGGTTCGCCGCCGAGCAGCGGATCCGGCCCGTGCTCAGCAACGCCGTACGGTACGCCGACCCGGGGCTGGGCCCGGTCGCCGACGTCCTGGACGCCGCCCGGCGTCTGGTGCCCATCGACCCGACCAAGGAGCTGGACTCCGGCGAGGCCTGGCTCAAGGGGGCGGGGGCCATGTTCGGGGCGGCGGAACGGATCGTGGAGGCCGCTGGGTTCCGGCGGGACACCGCTCATCGGCTGGTGGAGCAGACCGAGGCCGCGGCCGCCGAGTGTCTGGTCGATCCCGAGGACGACCTCGGGATCGGGACCGTCCACTTCCCCGAGCCGCATCTGGTCGGCGCCGGGCGTCGTACCGCCCAGCGGACGCTGGCCTCGCGGGCGGTGGCGGGGATGGTGCTGCGCGGGTACGACCGGCGGCGGGAGTGCTGGGAGCGGCTGCACCATGAGCTGGACATCATCGCCCACCATGGTTTCGCTTCTTATTTCTTGACCGTTGCCCAAGTGGTCGACGATGTGCGGGGGATGGGCATCCGGGTGGCCGCCCGGGGGTCCGGGGCGGGGTCGCTCGTCAATCATGTGCTCGGGATCGCGCACGCCGATCCGATCGAGCACCGGCTGCTGATGGAGCGGTTCCTGTCGAAGGAGCGGGTCGTGCTGCCCGACATCGACATCGACGTGGAGTCCGCGCGCCGGCTGGAGGTCTACCGCGCGATCATCGGCCGGTTCGGCACCGAGCGGGTCGCGACGGTCGCGATGCCGGAGACGTATCGCGTGCGGCACGCCATCCGGGATGTGGGGGCCGCCCTGTCCATGGACCCGGCCGAGATCGACCGGGTCGCCAAGTCCTTTCCCCATATCCGGGCGCGGGACGCCCGCGCGGCACTGGACGAGCTGCCCGAGCTGCGCGCGCTGGCCGGGGAGAAGGAGAAGTACGGGAGGCTGTGGGAGCTGGTCGAGGGGCTGGACGCCCTGCCGCGCGGGGTGGCCATGCATCCGTGCGGGGTGCTGCTGTCGGACGCCTCGCTGCTCGCGCGTACGCCGGTCATGCCGACCAGTGGCGAGGGTTTTCCGATGTCGCAGTTCGACAAGGACGACGTCGAGGACCTCGGGCTGCTGAAGCTGGACGTGCTGGGTGTGCGGATGCAGTCGGCGATGGCGCACGCCGTGGCGGAAGTGGAGCGGGCGTCGGGTGTCCGGGTCGATCTGGACGCCCTGCCGCCGGGGGATCCGGAGACGTACCGGCTGGTGCGGTCCGCCGAGACGCTCGGATGCTTCCAGATCGAGTCGCCGGGGCAGCGGGACCTGGTCGGGCGGCTCCAGCCGGCCACTTTCCACGATCTCGTCGTCGACATCTCGCTGTTCCGGCCCGGGCCGGTCGCCGCCGACATGGTGCGGCCGTTCATCGAGGCGCGGCACGGGCGGGCGCCGATCCGCTATCCGCATCCGGACCTGGAAGGGCCGCTGAATGAGACGTACGGCGTCGTCGTCTTCCACGAGCAGATCATCGACATCGTCGACATCATGACCAGGTGCGGACGTGGTGAGGCGGACCGGGTGCGGCGGGGGTTGTCGGATCCGGAGTCGCAGGGGCGGATCAAGGTGTGGTTCGCGCAGCACGCGGCGGCGAACGGCTATGACGCGGCAACGATTCAGCGGACCTGGGAGATCGTCGAGGCCTTCGGGTCGTACGGCTTCTGCAAGGCGCACGCGGTCGCCTTCGCGGTGCCGACGTACCAGTCGGCGTGGCTGAAAGCGCATCATCCTGCCGCCTTCTACGCCGGGCTGCTGACGCATGACCCCGGGATGTATCCGAAGCGGCTGCTGCTGGCGGACGCGCGGCGGCGGGGGGTGCCGGTGCTGCCGTTGGATGTGAACGCGTCGGGGGTCGCACATCGTATCGAACTGGTGTCCGGTATTTGGGGGCTGCGGCTGGCTCTCTCCGATGTGCACGGCATCAGCGAGGCCGAGGCGGCGCGGCTCGCCGAGGGACAGCCGTACGCCTCGCTGGCCGACTTCTGGGAGCGCGGCCGGCCCAGCCGCCCGCTGGCCCAGCGGCTCGCACAGGTGGGGGCGCTGGACGCGTTCGGCGCCAACCGCCGTGATCTGCAACTGCATCTGACCGAGCTGCACCGGGGCGTGCGGGGCGCGGGTGGTGGGCAGTTGCCCTTGGCCGGAGGACGGAAGACCGCCCCGGCCGGGCTGCCCGACCTCACCTCGGCGGAGCGGCTCAGCGCCGAACTGGGCGTGCTGTCCATGGACGCCTCGCGCCATCTGATGGACGACCACCGTGCCTTCCTGGACGAGTTGGGCGTCGTTTCGGCGCGGCGGCTGCGCGAGGCCCGGCACGGGGAGACGGTGCTGGTCGCGGGAGCCAAGGCGGCCACCCAGACGCCGCCGATCCGGTCCGGCAAGCGGGTCATCTTCTCCACCCTGGACGACGGCACGGGCCTGGTCGACCTCGCCTTCTTCGACGACTCCCACGACGCCTGCGCCCACACCGTCTTCCACTCCTGGCTGCTGCTGGTGCGCGGGGTGGTGCAGCGGCGCGGCCCGCGCAGCCTCAGCGTGGTGGGCGCCGCCGCCTGGAACCTCGCGGAACTGCTGGAGGTGCGCCGGGAGGAGGGGCTGGAAGGTGTCGCGGCCCGGCTGGCCGGCGGCGCCGCCGGGGGTGGTTCCGACGACGACGGTGAGGACGACGGGGAGGGGGCGGCGCGCCGGCGGCTCGCCGGGTCGGAAGGGGCACCGGCACCGGCGGGCTCCGCGGCCCAGGATCCGACGGAGCAGCGGAAGATCCGCATGGCCACGGGGTACGAGATGCACCCCTGGGCCGATCTGCGTCCCGCGGGCGAAGGGCCCGCGGTGGGACGAAAGTTGTGGCACCAGAGTCCGGGGAGTGCGGGATGACCATCCTCTGCGTACGTTTCCAGCTGCCTCCGACGCGCGAGGCCGATCTGCCCCGACTGCTCGGGATGCTCGAGGAGTTCACGCCCGTCGTCCAGGCCCTGCCACCGGACGGGGCACTGGCCGACCTGGGGGGCGCCGAGCGGTACTTCGGGCGGGACGCCGTCGCACTGGCCTCGGTGATCCGGGTGCGGTCGCTCGCGCTGTACGGCGTCGACTGCGTGATCGGCGCCGGGCCCGGGCCGATGCTGGCCCGTGTCGCGCTGGGCGACGCCGTGCCCGGGGTGACGTCCGCGGTGCCCGAGGGGCGGGACGCCATCGCGGAGTTCCTCGCGGCCAAACCCGTCGCCGCGCTGCCCGGCATCGGCACCAAGACCGCCCGTACGCTGGGCGACTACGGCCTCGACACCCTCGGCCTGGTCGCCGCTGCGCCACTGTCCACGCTCCAGCGGCTGATCGGCGCCAAGGCCGGCCGCGAACTGCACGAGAAGGCGAACGGCGTCGACCGCGGCCGGGTCGTCCCGAACGCCGTCTCCCGATCGCTCGCCACGGAACGCCCCTTCGAGCGCGACGAACTGGACCCGGACCGGCACCGCCGGGCGCTGCTGTCGGCCGCCGAGGAGATCGGTGCCCGGCTGCGCGCCCTGGACAAGGTCTGCGGCACGCTCACCCTCACCGTGCGCTACGCCGACCGGTCGGCCACCACCCGCAGCCGCACGCTGACCGAACCGACCGCGCACTCACCGGCGCTGACCAGGACCGCGTACGGCATGTACGAGGCGCTCGGGCTGCAGCGCGCCCGGGTGCGCGCGCTCGTCCTGCGCGCCGAGGGGCTCGACCCCGCCGACCAGGCCTCCTATCAGCTGACCTTCGATCCCGTGGACGAGCGGGTCCGCCGTATCGAGGAGGTCGCTGACCGCGCGCGAGCGAAGTTCGGGCCGCGGGCGGTGATGCCCGGGGGCTAGGGGGACTGGCGGCGTGAATCCCTCCACGTGACGTCAGTTGGCCCACGGCGGTGCGATGCGGGTGCCGTCGGCCAGGCGGGCCTCCAGGCCGATGGAGGTGGTGACCCAGGAGTACGCGGTCCGGTCGGTCGGGTTCTCCACGGTCAGGGTGGTGCCGGGGTTGATGATCACCGTGTCGCCGGCCGTGATGCGGTCGGTGCGGCCGTCGAGGGTGATCAGGAGCTCGCCGTCGAGCAGATGGAAGATCTCCTCCCGGCTGACCGTGTGCGCGGGGGCCTCGAGGCCGGCGGGGATCTCACCCCGCCAGGCGCACAACTCCTTGCTCCCGCTCAGCGGTGTGGCGTACGAGACGAAACGGGCGCCGTGGATCTCGTGTGTCACGGCGTCCGAGGAGCGGATGACGGGCATGGTTGCCTCCGGTCGGTCGGGTCGGTCGGGTCGGTCGGGTCAGTTGGTCAAGTAACTTGACTATATGGTCAAGCTGCTTGACCGTCACGTCAAGGGTGTTTCAATGCATGCGTGCAGAACTCCGAGGCCATGGCCCTGTCCGCCGCCCTGCTCGCCGCCGCCGGCGGGCTCACGCAGCGCATCCACGAGGGCGTGGTCGCGCGCGGCTTCGAGGGGCTGCGGCCGGCGCACGGCTTCGCCTTCGCCCGGCTCGCTCCCGACGGCGCGACGGTCACCGACCTCGCCGTCCATCTCGGGGTGACCAAGCAGGCCGCCAGTCAGCTCGTCGACGAGATGGTGCGCAAGGGGTACGCCGAGCGGCGGGCGCACCCCGGGGACGCGCGGGCGCGGCTGGTCGTGCTGACCGCGCGGGGGTGGTCCTGCACTCGGGCGGCCGAGGAGGCGGCCGCGGAGGCGGTGCGGGAGTGGGGTGCGGTGCTGGGGGAGGGGGAAGCGCGGGTGCTGCGGGAGCAGTTGCTGCGGATCGCGCCGCAGGGGCCCGTGCGACCCGCCTGGTGAGAGCGGTGGCAGGGGTGGGGCGGTCGGCGCCGGTTACCACCGGAAGTTTTTGCTGACGCGTAACTTCCCAGGTTGGCTACTCGCCCGTAACTTGACGAGTGAACAGCATCCTCGTGATCCGGATCACAGGCGTCGTGCCGTCGCACTTCCCTTGACCCGCAAGGAGATCACTCGATGCTGCCCTGGAAACAAGTGCTCAGACCCCTGGCCGCGCTGCTGCTGACCGCCGCGGCCGTCACCGTCCCCGCCACCACCGCCCAGGCCGCCGCCGCCCCCAGCGCCGGCTGGAACGACTACTCCTGCAAGCCGTCCGCCGCCCATCCCCGCCCCGTCGTCCTGGTCCACGGCACCCTCGGGAACTCCGTCGACAACTGGCTGGGCCTCGCCCCCTATCTGAAGGTCCGCGGCTACTGCGTCTTCTCCCTCGACTACGGCCAGCTGGAGGGCGTCCCCTTCTTCCACGGCCTGGGGCCCGTCGAGAAGTCCGCCGGACAGCTGAAGGAATTCGTCGGCAAGGTGCTCGCCGCGACCGGCGCCGCCGAGACCGACGTCGTCGGACACTCGCAGGGCGGCATGATGCCCCGCTACTACCTGCGGTTCCTCGGTGGTGCGGCCAAGGTGAATGCCCTGGTCGGCATCGCACCCTCCAATCACGGCACCACCTTGAGCGGCTTCACGAACCTGCTGCCCTACTTCCCGGGCGCCGCGGACCTGTTGGCGAAGAACACCCCGGCCCTCGCCGACCAGGTCGTCGGCTCCGACTTCCTCGAGCGGCTGAACGCGGGCGGCGACACCGTGCCCGGTGTGCGCTACACCGTCATCGCCACCAAGTACGACGAGGTGGTCACGCCGTGGCGCAGCCAGTACCTGAGCGGGCCGGACGTGCGCAACGTCCTGCTCCAGGACCTGTGCCCCGTCGACCTGTCCGAGCACGTGGCCATCGGGCTGTTCGACCGGATCGCCTTCCACGAGGTGGCCAACGCGCTGGATCCGGGGCGGGCTCGGCCCACCACGTGTGCTTCGGCGTTCGACTGACACGTGTAGGTCGCTGACACGCGTACCGCTGACACGTGTAGAGGAAACGTTTCGGGGCCTGTCCGGCCTGAGCCGCCCGACAGGCCCCGAGTCAGAGGGGCCGGCGCTGGTCAGCGGAGGTCGCGGCCGCCGCTCACCGCCCGGCGCCGGGTGGTGAGGAACAGGGCCGACGAGCCGAGCGCCAGCGCGGCGGCGCCGCCGATCGCGAGGTACGTCGTGCTGGTGTCGCCGCCGGTCTCGGCGAGGTTCTCGGTGGCACCGGCCGCCTTCGGGCGGTTCAAGGCTTCGGCAGTCGCTTCGTCCGGGGTGTCGGCCGGGGTGTAGGCCGGCGTGTCCTTCGAGGCCGGTTCTGCCGACGTACTGGCGTCGTGATCGCCGTGTCCGTGGTTCTCGATCGTCGACCTGTCGCTGCCGTCCTCGATCTGTTTCCTGGTGGGAGCCGAGGCGGCCGGGGCCGGGGCCGGGGCCGTGCCGCCCTTCCCGGTGTCACCGCCACCGCCGAAGGAGACGTCCGAGCAGGAGTAGAACGCCTCCGGGCTGTCCGACCGCTGCCATACCGCGTACAGCAGATGTCTGCCCGAACGCTTGGGCAGGGTGCCGGAGAAGGTGTAGAAACCGCCTGTGGCGGCCGGGTCGGTGGATGTCGCCACCGGGTTCTTCAGATCCAGGTCCTTCCAGGCCGGCGGCTTGGCCGGGTCGTAGCCGGACTTGGTGAGGTACACCTTGAAGGTGCCTTTGTGGGGCGCCGTCACGCGGTACTTGAAGGTGTGCGAGCCGCTGCGCACGGAGGTCGCGGGCCAGTCGGCGCGGGGCAGGTCGAGCCCCTTGAACTGGGCGTTGTTCGCGCTGCACAGCTTGCCGTCCGGGATGAGCCGCTGATGCCGTCCGCCCGCGTCGCCGATGCGGATGCCGTTCCAGTCGTAGAGGGCCTGCGTGCCGCCCGCCGCGACCGCCGCCTTGCACGCGGCCGACTTCGGGCTCTCGGGGCCCTCGGCGTAACACTGCGAGACCCGGCTGACCGGGTCGCCCATGGAGCCGTGCGCGGCCGCCGGTGTGGCGGTCAGCGCGGTCAGGGTGAGCGGCAGGCTGCCGAGGGCGACGACGGTGGCGACCGTGCGGCGTGCGGGCATGCGGGAACTCCTCGAAACGGTTCATGGGACAGGGCCGGGCCCGAGTGGGCCGGATCCCGTGGGGTGATCCGAAGCTAGCCCCAGAGAACCGTGAAATCGCCTGCTGGGGGCGGGTGGAGCAGATCCTTATGGCCGCGTTAAGGGAGTGCTCAGACTGGCATCAGGTAGGTACCGTCGCGGCATGGCAGACGAGGAGATCCGGCCGGCCGGAGCCGCCGACGTACCGGTCGTCGAGAGCGTGATCGACGCGGCCTTCCGCCCTTACGTCGAGCGCATCGGCCGGGTGCCGCAGCCCATGGAGGAGGACCACGCGGCGAACGTGGCCGCGGGGAAGGTGTTCGTGACGGGCGAGCCCGTGATCGGCCTCGTGGTGGTCGAGGCCTTCGAGGACCATCTGTTCCTCGACACCATCGCCGTCCACCCCACCGTGCACGGCAGGGGAGTGGGGCGACGGCTGCTCCGGTTCGTCGAGGCACGCGCGCGTGTGCTGGGTCTGCCCGAGATCAGGCTCTACACGAACGCGATGATGTGGGAGAACCAGGAGATCTACCCGAGGTACGGCTACGAGCTGGTGGAGCGGCGTGTGGACGGGCCCTACGACCGGATCCACTACCGCAAGCGGCTGCTCTGAACGCGTCTCATGATCGGCACCGGCCGGTCAGCTGTCGGGCCACCACGTGCGTGCGATGTCCTTGCGAACCTCCGGGCGCCCGCCGGGGCACTCGTCGGCCTCCTCGCGGACCCTGCGGACGTCGGACTTCTTCAGGGGCTTCTGCACGGTCACACGGCGCATGGCTGCCTCCTTGGGGGCTACCGGGTTCCGCGTTCTCACGGAGGTAGACCTTTCGGGGGAGAGTTCCTCATCGCTCCCGGTCTGTCTGTGGCGGCTGTCACCATTCGAGTGTCAGTGGCGGGTGTCACTCTTGGGTTCATGACGCCTGACGGTGAACCTGTGACCTCGGTGAACAGGCCCTGCCCGGACGTGGACTGGGACGCGCGGGCCGCCTCCTTCGACGAGGAGCCGGACCACGGGCTGCGCGATCCCGGGGTGCGCGGCGCCTGGTCCGGGCGGCTGCGCGGCTGGCTGCCCGGGCACGCGGGCGACGTCCTCGACCTGGGCTGCGGCACCGGCAGCCTGTCGCTCCTCGCGTCCGAGCAGGGACACCGGGTGACCGGCGTGGACCTTTCCCCGGCGATGGTGATGCTCGCCCGGGAGAAACTGGCCGGGCGCGACGCGGTGTTCCTCGTCGGTGATGCCGCGGCCCCGCCGATCGGGGAGCAGCGCTTCGATGTCGTTCTCGTACGGCATGTCCTGTGGGCCCTGCCCGACCCCGGCCGCGTCCTGCGGCACTGGGCCGGACTGTTGCGGCCGGGAGGGCGGCTCGTGCTGGTCGAGGGCGTGTGGGGGACGCTCGATCCGGTCGGTATACCGGCGGGGCGGCTCACCGCCCTCCTCGCCCCGGTCGCCGGGCAGGTGCGTGTGGAGCGGCTGTCGGACGATCCGCTGCTGTGGGGCGGGGAGGTGGCGGACGAGCGGTATGCGGTGGTCGCGGTGACGGACTGAAGCGGGGATCAGGCCAGGAGGGCGGCGAAGTCGCCGTCGCGGGCCAGGGTCTCCAGTTCGTCGAGTGCGGACAGGGCGGCGGCCGCGGCCTGCGGGTCCGTCTCGGCGAGGCCGCTGTCGGCGAACTCGTCCTCGTCCAGACGTCGTACGTCCGTGCCGTCGGCGGAGCGCCACAGGTCCAGGTCGAGGTCCTCGACGACCAGTTCCGGGCCGGACATGACGGCGGGGCGGGTGATGTCGCAGTACCAGCCCTTCAGCGTGCCCGTGGCGGAGCGGACCTCCTTCACCGCGTAGCAGCGGTCGCGCCAGTAGTACTCCGTGAAGACGTCCCCGGGCTCGAAGCGGACGAACCCGAAGTCGCGTACGCCGCCGCCCGCCCACGGGGCGCGGACCGTGACGCGGGTCCCGTCGTCCGCGAGCAGCTCCCCGGTGTAACGGATCTTCGTACGGCCCGCCTTGACGAGTACGACGTCCACCTGGCCGGGCCGGTCAGCCGAGTTCACGGACATATCGCACTTCCTTCGCGCAGATCTCGTAGCCGAACCACTTGTTGATGGCGATCATCGGGTCGTTGCCGGTGTCGTTGCCGGTGAACGCCTCCGTGCACCCGGCGGCGCGGGCGCGGTGCAGCGAGTCGTTCTTGGCGAGCTTGGCCAGGCCCCGGCCGCGGAACTCTCGGGCGGTGCCCGTCATGGCCGTGGCGTAGCGGGTGCCGCCGTCGGTGTACGCCACGCTGAAGGCCGCTGGGCGGCCGTCGACCAGCGCGACCGTGGTCAGTTCGCGATCGAGGAGCGGGTGCTTCCAGTCCTGCTCCATCCAGGCCTCGTAGTCCGTGAACTGGGTCTCGATGTCGCTCGGTTCGTCGGTGGACGTCGCGGCGTCCAGTTCGAACACCGGGCGCGGGTCGTCCGCGAAGTCGACGGCCGTGCGCAGCTCGACGCCCGTCGGCGGCTCCTGGCGGGGCGGCAGCGTGCCGGCCGCCAGGTCGAGGCGCAGGAAGTAGGCGGAGCGGCTGGCCCGGAAGCCGTTCCGCTCGGCGAAGGCGAGGTTCTCCGGCTCGTCCAGCACCCAGGCGAACAGTTTTCTGACGCCCAGTGCCGCCAGGCGCTCCTCGGCGGTGCGCAGCAGCAGCGAACCGGCACCGCGATGCCTGCGGTCGGGGCGCACATAGATGTTGGCGGAGCCCTGGCCGGGTTCCGGGCTGTCGTGGGCGACGCTGATCTGGGCCGTGCCGATGATCTCGCCGTCCTCCTCGGCGATGAGCTGACCGAAGTGGGCGTCCGGATGGACGTGCGTCAGGGTGTGCACCACCGACTCGGGGGTGGACAACATGTAGGGAAGGGCGAGGCGGCGGGTGTCGGAGAACCCCTCGGCGTCGGCTCGGACGTCGGGACGCAGGTCGCGCACGATCACAGTCATGGAGGCGGACGTTACGTGGAGGCACACCCCGGGTGCCTCTCATTTTCCGCCGGGTACGGGACAATCGGCCTGTGACCTTGAAGATCGACATCGATGACAGTGCTCCGCCGTACGAGCAGGTGCGGGCGCGGATCTCCGAGCAGGCGCGGTCGGGGGCGCTGCCGGTGGGATACCGGCTGCCGACCGTGCGAGGGCTGGCCGAGTCGCTGGGGCTCGCCGCCAACACGGTCGCCAAGGCGTACCGGGCGCTGGAGGCGGACGGCGTGATCGAGACACGGGGGCGCCACGGCACGTTCGTGGCAGCCGCCGGATCCGCGGCGGACCGGGAGCTGGCGACCGCGGCGCAAACCTATGTGGAGCGGGCCCGGCGGCTCGGGCTCACGGAGGCCGACGCGCTGGCGGCGGTACGGGACGCCCTGCGGGCGGCTTACGGGGAGTAGGGCGTCGGGCTGCTGGTCGGGTTGGGCCGTCGGCCGGGCAGGGATCGGTACCGCCGGATCGCGTTTGTGCGGGAGCGTACGGATGTCGTCCGGGTGCGGGCCGGTGGGGATTGTTCGCGCAGTTCCCCGCGCCCCTTGAGGGCGTCGCCCGAGGAAGGTCCGGTTCAGCCGGCCCGCGCCAGACGCCCGGGCGTCCGTGTGATCTCCAGGCCCGCCGATCTCCCCACCCGGGCGAACGTTCTCGCGTCCTCCACCGCCGCTCCGCCCGGGTCGTTGTTGAAGTACGCGTAGACGTCCTCGCCACTCGGCCAGGTCGTGGCGATGCGGTCGAGCCAGGTGGCGAGGGAGCGCCGTCCGTAGCGGGGCCAGGGGTGGGCGCGGCCCTGGTGGAAGCGGACGTAGCCCCAGTCGGTGGTGCGCCACAGCGGCGTCGCGGGGCGGGCCAGGACGTCGGTCCAGCAGAGGGCCGCGCCACGGGACCGGAGGACCGCGCGGACCTCCGGTGTCCACCAGGAGTCGTGGCGGGGCTCGACCGCGACCCGGGTCGAGGCGGGGAAGGAGGCGAGGCAGGCGTCCAGCAGGCCCGGGTCGGCGCGCAGGTCGGGCGGGAGCTGGAGGAGGACCGGACCGAGGCGGCTCCCCAGACCCGCCGCGTGGCTCATCAGGCGGTGCACCGGCTCCTCGGGGTCCTTGAGCCGCTTGATGTGGGTCAGATAGCGGCTCGCCTTGACCGCGACCACGAAGTCCCCGGGCACCCGGCCCCGCCAGTCCTCGAAGGTCTCCCGCGCCGGCAGCCGGTAGAACGCGTTGTTGATCTCGACGGTCGCGAAGTGCCCGGCGTACTCCTCCAGCCAGAGCCGCATCGGCAGTCCGGACGGGTACAGGACGTCCCGCCAGTCCTTGTACTGCCATCCGGACGTGCCGACGAACAGGGTCATAACCCCATCAAAACACCGGCTGGTGGAGACGTCCTACAGATAGAGCCCCGCGTCGGCGTCCCCACGCGGCTCCGGCAGGGCCGTCGGGGACGTGCCCCGGCGCAGCGCGTACAGCTCGGCCAGGGTCGCGCCCTCGCGGCCGACGCCGTCCTCGTGGCCCAGCCAGCCCACCGCCTCCGAGCGGGTCAGCGGGCCCACCTCGATCCGGGCGAGGCAACGGCCGGGGCGGACGACGGCGGGGTGCAGGCGTTCCAGGTCCTCGTTGGTCGTGACACCGACCAGGACGTTGCGGCCCTGGCCGAGCAGTCCGTCCGTCAGGTTCAGCAGCCTCGACAGTGCCTGGCCCGCCGTGTGCTTGGCCTCGCCGCGGATCAGCTCGTCGCAGTCCTCCAGCAGGAGCAGCCGCCAGCGGCCCTTGCCCGTCGCGTCCTCCTCGCCGATCGCGATGTCCATGAGATAGCCGACGTCGGAGAAGAGCCGCTCGGGGTCCAGGACACAGTCCACCTGGCACCAGTCCCGCCAGGACCGGGCCAGGGTGCGCAGCGCGGACGTCTTGCCGGTGCCGGGCGGGCCGTGCAGCAGGAGCAGCCGGCCCGCGATGTCCTCCGGGGTGGTCTTCATCAGGCGGTCCATGGCGTCCGCCACCGGCGCGGTGTAGTTGGGCCGCACCTCGTCCCAGGTGCCCGCCGCGATCTGGCGGGTCGTGCGGTGCGGGCCGCGGCGCGGGGAGACGTACCAGAAGCCCATCGTGACGTTCTCCGGCTGCGGTTCGGGTTCGTCCGCCGCGCCGTCCGTGGCCTGGTCGAGGACCTTCTGCGCCAGCTCCGCGCTGGTCGCCGTGACCGTGACGTCGGCGCCCCGGTTCCAGCGGGAGACCAGCAGCGTCCAGCCGTCGCCCTCCGCCAGCGTGGCGCTGCGGTCGTCGTCCCGGGCGATGCGCAGCACACGGGCGCCGGACGGCATCAGCGTCGCCCCGGACCGGACGCGGTCGATGTTCGCCGCGTGGGAGTACGGCTGCTCACCCGTCGCGAAGCGGCCGAGGAACAGCGCGTCGACGACATCGGACGGGGAGTCGGAGTCGTCGACGTTGAGCCGGATCGGCAGCGCCTCGTGCGGGTTTCCAGACATGCCGCCATGATCCGGCACCGGGGCGCCGCGTGCACCCGGTTTCCCGGTGCACGCGGCAGGTTCCCCCCGCGCGGGTCAGGCCCCGAAGCCCGCGCAGGTCAGACCCCTGAGCGGGACACCAGCCGACGGGCCTGCCGGGTCCTGCGGACCAGGGCGTACCCCTTGGTCAGGGCTCGGTCCCCGGCGAACGTACGGGCGATCGCACGGCCCTCGATCACCCGCTCGAACTCGTCGATGTCCGTGCCGCGGCGCACCGTCACGCGCCGCAGGGCGTACGGTCCCTGTGTGCGGCGCGCGAGGCCGTTGCCCACAGCGAGTGCCTGGGCATACCCCGTCTCGCGCACCGCCCGCCGGACCCGGCGGCTGGAGTAGCCGTAGGGGTAGGCGAACGAGGCCGGCACGGTGCCCAGTTGGTCCGCGACGATCTCTTTGCAGTGGATCAGCTCGAACCGCAGCGTGGCATCGGAGACCTGGTCGAGCTGGGGGTGGCTGTGGCTGTGCCCGCCGATCTCGACGCCCGCCGCGGCGAGCTCGCGGACCTGGTCCCAGTCCAGCATGGTGTCCAGGCCGCCGCCGGTGTCGTACGGCCCCTTCAGCCATCCGGTCGAGACGAACAGCGTGGCCGGGAAGCCGTGCTTGGCGAGCACGGGCAGCGCGTGCCGGTGCACGCCCTCGTAGCCGTCGTCGAAGGTGATGAGGACCGGCCGTTCGGGCAGCGGGCGGCCGGAGCGCCAGCACGCCGCCAGTTCGGCCGTGGTGACGGGCCGCAGCCCCCGGTCCGCGAGCACCGCCATCTGCTCGGCGAACGCCTCCGGGGCCACGGACAGGGCGCGGGTCGCGTCGTTCGGATCGGTCGCGACCGCGTGGTACATGAGGATCGGTACGCGTACGTCACTCACGGGCCGTCACCTCCACCTCGGGCACTGGCACCTCGGGCACCGAGAACGTCGCCCCGCCCCGGCGGGCCCGCACGCTCCCCACCACGTACCCGCCCGCCGCCGTGAGCACCCCGGCGACGATCGCGCCCGCCCGCCCCACACCGCCCGGCCGGGCCAGCAGGGCGTCCCGCAGGCCCCGGGCCACCCCGGCCGGCAGTACCCGGGTGGCGTACCGGCGCTCCGACTCGAGCCCCTTCCCGGCGCCGACACTCCGGGCCACCAGAGCCTTGGACAGGCCCTCGGCGTAGGCGCGCGTACGGAAGTAGCGGAAGTGCTCGCGGACCTCCGGCACCCGGTGATGGATCACCGCCCGGTCGTCGATCAGCAGCACCGCGTCGGGCCGGGCGCGGCTGAGACGGATGCACAGTTCCGTCTCCTCGCAGCCCAGCGGGCGTTTGTCGCCGTCCCTGCCGATGCCGGTGGCGAAGCCGCCTGCCGTGCCGAAGGCGCTGCGGCGGAACGAGGCGTTGCCGCCGAGGACGTTGCGCACCCGGACCCGGCCGCGGGGCAGACCCCGGTAGGTGCAGCCCACCACCCAGTCGAACTCCTCCGGGAACCAGTCCGGCCGCCGCCCCGACGCCCAGACCGGCACCGTACGCCCGCCGACCGCCATCACCCGCGGGTCGGTGTACGCCCCGGCGAAGTGCCGCAGCCAGTCGCGCTCGGCCACGGCGTCGTCGTCGAGGAAGGCGACGATCTCACCGCGCGCCGCCGCGATCCCGGTGTTGCGGCCCGCGGACAGGCCACGGGGGCCCGCGTTGGCGAGCACCCGCACCACAGCGCCCTCGGAGGGCTCCTTGTACTCCTTGGCCAGCCGCTCCCGGAGCGCGTCGTTGTGGTCGACGACCAGCAGCGTCTCCAGGGCCGGCCGTGACTGCGCCCGCACCGAGGCGACCGCCGCGAGGATGTCCTCCCAGCGGTCCTCGGTGTACGCGCAGATCACGACGGAGATGCCCGGACCGCTCAAGACACCTCTCCCCGCATGGCGTCCACCATCGGCGACTGAGGCGAACGGCGGCGCAGCGCACGGCGGTTGGAGCGCTCCTGGAGGATCACCCGCAGCACGCGCAGCCCGTCCCGCACGGCCCGCAGATTGCTCACGCCGTGGATGCGCAGGTACTCGTGGCTCGGGATCTCCTGCACCTTGAGCCCGGCCTTGACGACGCGGATGTTCATCAGGGTCTCGACCTCGAAGCCGGTGCAGTCGAGGTCGATCTTGTCGAGGCAGTGCCGCCAGAACGCGTTGTACCCGTAGCACAGGTCGGTGTAGCGGGCGCCGAACTTGCGGTTGACGGCCGTGCACAGCGCCCAGTTGCCGAGCTTGCGGATGAAGGTCATGTCGTCGGTGCCGCCGCCGTTGGCGAAGCGGGAGCCCTTGGCGAAGTCCGCGCCGGAGACCAGGGCGGAGACGTACGACAGGATCTCGCCCCCGTCGGCCGAGCCGTCCGCGTCGACCATCACGATGATGTCGCCGGTGCAGGCCTGGAACCCGGTGATCAGGGCGTCGCCCTTGCCCTTGCCGCGCTGCTCGACGACCTTGACCTCGGGCCACAGCTCGCGGGCCACCTGGACGGTGTCGTCGGTGGAGTTCCCGTCGACCAGGACCACTTCGTGTATCCAGTCGGGCAGGGTCTTGAAGACGTACGGAAGGTTCTCCGCCTCGTTCATGGCCGGGATGACCACGCTCACCGGCGGCGCGATGGCCAGGTGAGAGGAGACGGGTCGGTACTTGGAGACGGTCGGCGGATGCTGCTCCGCGGCGGCCGGCTGCAGAACTGAGCTCATGAGTCTGGGCCCTCTCGTCCGGTGGACCGCCCCCCCAGGGCAGTCCGGATCCAGTCCGGTTCGAAAGGGGGTTCTCACCCGTGGCACGCCGAGATGGAGCTTCGGGCACGCCGGGTGAGCTGGCAAATCTGGCCGGCCGCGAAAACGGCAGCCGACCGCGCGGCACGGCCCGGCCACCAAAAGCGGTCACCGAGCACGGCACCCCCCTACCGCGCCCCGCGCCGGTACGTCGCGGTCCTTGAGCCCTCCCCTAGAGCCGCGTACTGACGGACCGATGCGGGTGAGATGTATGACGGTATTGACGATTGAACCCGTATGGCAAGACCTGGAACGGCCACTCACGTTTTTGTTGGTTTGGTCGTTACGTGATGTCTTTTGTGAGTCGTAAGTTGAAAAGTTCCGGTCGCGGAAACAGTCGTTCCCCGCAGACTCGGCCGAGCCTGCGGGGAACGGTTCTTCAGGTGCCGGTGTCTGTGCTGGTGTCCCTGCCGGTTACTGCACGAGCTTCAGCAGCCGGTTCGGCGAGCCCGTACCCGCGCTGGTGACCTTGCCGGTGGTGGCGCCGGTGACCAGGGCCGAGGCGACCTGGGCCGGGGTGGAGGAGGTGTGGCCCGCCAGGTAGACCGCCGCCGCGCCCGCGACGTGCGGGGTCGCCATCGAGGTGCCGGAGATGGTGTTGGTCGCGGTGTCGCTGGTGTGCCAGCCGGCCGTGATGGACGAGCCGGGCGCGAAGATGTCCAGGACCGAGCCGTAGTTGGAGTAGCTCGCCTTGGCGTCGGTGTTGGTCGTGGCGCCGACCGTGATGGCCTCGGCGACCCTGGCAGGGGAGGACGAGGAGGCGGTGGTGCTGCTGTTGCCCGCGGCGACGGCGTAGGTGACGCCGGCGGCTATGGAGTTGCGGACCGCCGTGTCCAGCGAGGCCGAGGCGCCGCCGCCGAGCGACATGTTGGCGACCGAGGGGCCGGAGTGGTTCCGTGTCACCCAGTCGATGCCCGCGATCACACCGGCCGTGGTGCCGGAGCCGCTGTTGTTCAGCACCCGCACGCCCACGATCTTCGCCTTCTTGGCGACACCGTAGGTCGTGCCCGCGATCGTGGTGGCCACATGGGTGCCGTGGCCGTTGCCGTCGGAGGCGTTGTTGTCGCCGTCGACGGCGTCGTAACCGTGCGCGGCACGGCCGCTGATCTGCTGGTGGGTGACGCGCACACCGGTGTCGATCACATAGACCGTCACGCCGCTGCCCGCGCTGTCCGGGTAGGTGTAGGTGCCGGAGAGCGGGAGCGAGGTCTGGTCGATACGGTCCAGACCCCAGGGAGCGCTGGTCTGGGTGGCGTCGGCCTGGACGCGCTGGTTCTGCTCGACCGCGGCCACGGCCGGGTCGGCGGCGAGCCGCTTGGCCTCCGTGGCGGAGAGGGCCGCGGAGTAGCCGTTCAGCGCCTTGCCGAAGGTCCGCTCGACCGTGCCGCCGTACTCCGTCACCAGGCCCTTGCCCGCGGCCGAGGACGCCTTGAGCCCCGCGCTCTTCTTGAGCGTGACGATGTAGCTGTCCTTGATCGCGGTCGGGGAGTCCGCCGCGAGCACCCGGCCCTCGGCGGGAGCGGCCTGGGCGGGCAGGGCGGTGAACCCGCCCACGAGGGCGGCGGTCGCCGACAAGGTGATAGCGGCGGTTCCGAGTCTCTTGCTACGCAGTTGTGCCATACGAGGGAGTCCTCCTCTAGGCGGCGCGCGCCTGGGTGGGACGCGCGTCATGTGGGGGTGGTGCGCGGGCTCGCGCACACGGCCAGGAGCGTCGCGTTCCGCTCGCTGCCGGAGTAAAGCGTCGACCATCTACCGGCGTAGAACAAGAGAGTTGAGCACTGGTCAACAAATCTGTCATGAGCACGAAATAAAGCAACAGACTTGGCATGGACACTTCCTGTCAACACGCGTAGCTGCTACGACGGTTAAGGCAGAGATCCTGCTAAAGGGAGGTTCCATGAGACGTTCCCGACTTGTCGTCCTCGTGAGCTCGCTCCTCCTCGCCGTCGGCACCGCCCTCACCGGGGCCGCGACGGCGCAGGCGTCCTCACTCGCAGCAACTGGCGGCTATGTGGCGCTCGGTGACTCCTACTCCTCCGGAGTGGGCGCCGGCAGCTACATCAGCTCCAGCGGCGACTGCAAGCGCAGCACCAAGGCCTTCCCCTACCTCTGGGCGGCCGCCCACTCACCCTCCACCTTCGACTTCACGGCCTGCTCGGGCGCCCGAACGGGTGATGTTCTGTCCGGTCAGCTCGGCCCGCTCAGCAGTGCCACCGCCCTCGTCTCGCTCAGCGTCGGCGGCAACGACGCCGGATTCGCCGACGTCATGACGACCTGTGTGACCCAGTCCGACAGCTCCTGCGTCTCCCGCATCAACACCGCCCGCGCGTACGTCGACTCCACGCTGCCCGGCAAGCTCGACGGCGTGTACTCGGCGGTCCGCTCCAAGGCACCGGGCGCACGCGTCGTCGTCCTCGGATACCCCCGCTTCTACAAGCTCGGCACGACCTGTCTCGGCCTCTCCGAGACCAAGCGCAAGGCCATCAACGACGCCTCCGACTACCTCAACACCGCCGTCGCCAAGCGCGCCGCCGACCACGGCTTCACCTTCGGCGACGTACGCACCACCTTCACCGGCCACGAGATCTGCTCCGGCGACTCCTGGCTGCACAGCGTCAGCTGGCTCAACATCGGCGAGTCCTACCACCCGAAGGCCCCCGGCCAGTCGGGTGGCTATCTGCCGGTGCTCAACGCCAACGACTGACCGGTCACCCGGAGTCGGAGTCGGAGTCCGAGTCCGAACCCGGGTCCGCGTCCGTGCCTGAAGGAGAAGGGGAGGCCCCGTCCGTCGGGGTCTCCGTCTCGCAGGTCACCGAGAACGGCACCCCCTCGGACGTCGTCCGCACCGGCTCCCGCACCTCGACGCTGATCTCGTTCTCGAACGCCCCGCTCTCCGCGTCCGTCGTCACGGTCACCGCGTCCTGTTTCGTACGCCCGCCCCCGTCCGGGAACGACAGCGTCTTCCAGCCCCCGTCCAGCTCGGAGCCGTCCTGCGTCACCCAGCGGTAGCGCACCTCGGCCGGCAGCCGGCCCACCGTGAACGTCGCCGTGAACTGCGGCGCCTCGGCGTTCGGCGGCGGGCACGGACCCGAGTAGTCCGTGCGCCTGCCCTCCAGAGCCACCCGCACCGACTGCGCCGGCGGACTGCTCTTCTCGCTCTCGCTCTCACTCGGCGTCGGGGAGGGGCTCGACTTCCCGGCCCCGGTGTTCTCCTTCGGGCCGGTCTCGGCCGGCGTACTCGCCCCGGCCCCCTGGTCGCTGTCCCCGGAGCCGTCACCGCCCCCGCCGTTCAGCAGCGCGTACGTCAGCCCGCCCACCGCGAGGGCCAGGGCGGCCACGCCCGCTACCAGCACCCGGCCGGTCCGGCGGTCGCGATCCTGACGGGCGGCCGTCGCCGTCGCACCCGAGCCGGAGGACATCGGCTGCCCCGGGAAGGGCATCGGGGGCGTGGCGGCGGGCTCGGGGCGGGCCGCGGCCGGCGGCGGGAACGGGACCGCCCGGGTGGTGTCCGCGCTCGGAGCGCCGCCCGCGGCGATGACCCGCAGGTCCTGTTCGGCCCGCTCGGGCGGCAGCCGCTGCTCGGGATCCTTGCGCAGCAGTCCCTCGATGACCGGGGCGAGCGGACCGGCCCGGTACGGCGGCGGCAGCTCCTCGTCGACGATCGCGCGCAGCGTGCTCAGCGGCGTGTCGTGACGGAAGGGGGAGTGGCCCTCGACCGCCGCGTACAGCAGCACCCCGAGCGACCACAGGTCGGACTCCGGACCCGGCGTACGGCCGAGCGCCCGCTCCGGGGCGAGGAACTCCGGCGAGCCGATGACCTCCCCGGTCATGGTCAGCGCGGAGCTGCCCTCGACCATGGCGATCCCGAAGTCGGTGAGCACGATCCGGCCGTCGTTCGAGATCAGCACGTTGGCCGGCTTCACGTCCCGGTGCAGCACCCCGGCCTCGTGCGCGACCCGCAGCGCGGCCAGCACCTCGGCGCCGATGTGCGCGGCCCGCTGCGGCGGCATCGGGCCCTCGGCGTCCAGCACCTCCGCCAGCGAGAGCCCGCGGACCAGCTCCATGACGATCCACGGCCGGCCGCCGTCCGTCGCCACGTCGTACACGGTCACCACGTTCCCGCTGGCGACACGGGCAGCCGCCCACGCCTCCCGCTCCAGCCGGGCGTACATCCGCTGTACGTCGTCGGCCGCGATGCCGGCCGGGGCGCGCACCTCCTTGACGGCGACCTCGCGGTGCAGCACCTCGTCGCGGGCGCGCCACACGGTCCCCATGCCGCCCTCGCCGAGCGGCGCCAGGAGCCGGTAGCGGCCCGCGATCACTCGCTCATGGCCCGGTTCTTCGGACACGGAGCCCCCATTCACAGCCGGGCGAAATCTCCACGAGGTCTGTTTTCCCCACGAGGTCGGATTTCCTCACGACGTCCGCTTTCCCACTGACGCCTGTTTTCTCACGAACGTAACTCAGCCGAGTGCGGATGCCGCCCCCTTGAACACCAGTCCGGCGCCGAGCACCACCACGGCGAACGCCGAACCGAGGGGCGCGGTGCGGCGTACCAGGGCCGCCATCGGGCCCGCCGTCCAGCGGGGGCGCCGGTCCAGAAGCCGGGTCATCCCGCTGCCCGCCTTGACGACGGCGTACCCGCAGGCCGTCAGGGTGAGTGCCAGCCCGACGCCGTACGCGACGACGAGCAGCAGACCGAACCAGGCCTGCCCGAGGGCCGCGGCACCGACGAGCACCACCACGGCGGACGGGCTGGGCACGAGTCCGCCCGCGAAGCCCATGAGGATCGTGCCGCGGAGGGTGGGGGCGACGGGGTGCGAGTGGGTGAATCCGCCGTGGGTGTGCACGACCGTGTGCGGGTGGGAGTGAGTGTGGTCATGGTCGTGCGGGTGGTCGTGGTCGTGCTTGTGGTCCTGGTCGTGCGCGTGGTCGTGCTTGTGGTCGTGATGGTGGTGATCGTCGTGCGCGTGGCTGTGCGCGTGGCTCTTGTCGTCGTGTGTGTGGGTGTGGCCGCCATGGGCGGGTCCATGCGTGTGCGCGCGGCTGCGCAGCGCGCGGCGGACCAGGCTCGCGCCCGCCAGCGTGACCAGCAGGCCGCTGGCGACGCCGAGCCAGGCGATCACCGAGGGGGCCGCCGCCGAACCGGCCGTGACCAGCAGGCCCAGGGCGACCACGCCCAGGGTGTGGGTGACCGTCACCGAGGCGGCCATGGGCAGGACGTCCTTCATCCGGGCCTGACCGCCCCGGGCCGCCGCTGTCGCGGCCATGATGGTCTTGCCGTGGCCCGGGGCGATCGCGTGCATCGCGCCGAGGACGACGGCGATGCCGAGAGCCAGCGCGGCGAAGCCCGCGGTGAGGTCGTGCCGGGCGACCAGGTCGTCCAGGGCACGCGTCCAGCGGTCGGCGCCGCGCGGCAGCACGGAGGCGGCGGGGGCGTCCGACTCCTCCTCGGCCAGCGCCGCCCCGCCGGGACGCACCCGCAGGGCGGCGGACGCGGTGTCGGCCGGAGAGGAGAGCAACTCCTCGGGATACTTGGTCAGTTCGGCCGATATCGACTTCTCGGGTACGTCGGACGCGGTGAGGGTCATGCGGTCGCCCCGGGCCGTGACCTCCCGCCAGCCCGGGCCCGAGGAGGCGCCCGCGCCACGGAAGCCGAGCGACACGCTCTCCTTGTCCGACGGGAGGGGAGCGGTCAGCTCGCACTCCACGCGAAGGGTGTCGAGCCCTGCCTGCCCGGGACGCACCCGCGCCCGGCTGCGCTCGACGGTGAGGGCGGCGCCGCGGCCGTCGACGGTCACCTTGCTGTCCTCGGCGGCGGTGGCGCACCGCTCGCGGGCCCACAGGGCGATGCCCAGCCGTTCGATGTCCGGCTTCGCCTGGGTCGCCGGGATCTCGGCGAGGTCCTCGACGTGCTGGACCCGCAGTTCGCCGGGAGCGGCGACGAGACCGTCGTAGCGGTTGACGGTGAAGTTGCCCAGCGGGTGGGCGCTCGCCGTGGCGGCGGGCAGCAGAGTGAGCGCGCAGGCGGCCGTGAGGACGGCTGCGCCGGACGCGAACAGTCGGCGCAGGGTCACCGGTTCTTCTCCAGGTCCTTGAGCGCGGTACGGGCCTCGCGGGCGCCGAGGGGCGAGAAGCCGGGGTTCAGGTCGAGCGCGGCCTTCAGGTGGTCGCGGGCCTCCCGCTCGTCGCCGGTGGCGCGTTCGATGATCCCGCGGTGGAACAGGAAAGTGGCGTTGCGGTAGCCGGTGGCGGTGGCCCGGCGGGCGTACGGCAGGGCCTCCTCGTCGCGGCCGTTGACGTGCAGGGCCCAGGCGAGCGCGTCGGCGGTGTGCACGCTGTGGCGGCGGTCCCACTCGGCGCGGGCGGAGCGCAGGGCTTCCTTCTTGTCGCCGTGGTCGGCGGCGGCCATGGCCGAGTCGAGGTCGGCGTTGACACCGCCGGCGCGGGCCAGCGCCGTCCAGGCGTCGACCAGGGCGTACTGGTCGCCGGCCTTCGCCCGGTCGCCGTCGGCGCCGCGGTCCTCGTACAGCTCGCCGAGGGCGACGAGCGGGCCGGGCAGCGGGAAGCGGGCGACGACCTGCTCCAGGCCCTTCACGGCGGCCGCACGGTCACCGTCCGCCGCCTCGGCGCGGGCGCGGCCCTCCAGGGCGGGCAGGTAGGAGTCGTCGGCGGCGAGCGCGCGGGCATAGTGGCCGCGGGCCGCCTTGTAGTCGCCCTGGTTCCAGGCGAGTTGCCCGAGCGCGGTGGCGACGTACGCGATGTCGGCGGGCGAGTGGGCGGAGTCCAGGGCGCGTTCCAGCACCTCACGCGCCGTGCGGACGTCGCCGCGCAGCTCGCGCACGTACGCGTACCGCGTGAAGACGGGCACGCCGGGGCGCCGGTCGTCGGCGGTGTCGGCGGCCTTCTCGGCGTCGTCGTACCGGCCGAGTTCGACGAGGGCGTCGATACGGGTGCACAGGGCACGTTCGTTGTAGGGGTTCTGCCTCAGGGCCCGGTCGGCGTACTTCAGAGCGCCGGGGAAGTCGTGCCGGGCCGCGGCCAGGGCGGCCTGGGCGGCCAGGGCCGGGTCGTTGCCGGGCTCCAGCTTGAGGGACCGCTTCAGCGCGCGCTCGGCCTGCGGATAGCGCGAGGGGTCGCCCTTCGTCCGGGCCTGTTCGACGTAGGCGAGGCCGAGGGTGGCCCAGTTGCCGAAGTCCCTCGGCTGGGCCCGGAGGTGCTTCTGCAGGGACACGATCCCCGCGTCGAGATCCCCCCGGGCCAGCGCGCCCGGAGACAACGCCCCGGCCGCGGACACGGCGGCCACGCCGCCGTCGGCCGGACCGTTTCCCGCGCCCCCGAAGGCGATGGCCCCACCGGTGAGCGCGACGGCCAGCAGCGCGGCGCAGCCGGCGAGATGAGCCG
Source organism: Streptomyces sp. CA-179760 (assembly GCF_050937045.1). Lineage (NCBI taxonomy): Bacteria > Bacillati > Actinomycetota > Actinomycetes > Kitasatosporales > Streptomycetaceae > Streptomyces > Streptomyces sp. CA-179760. The sequence goes on along the minus strand of NZ_JBNJLZ010000001.1, from coordinate 2,096,838 downwards.
CCCGCCAGCGCCGGGCGCCCTCAGCGGTCCGCCGCAGCGTGGTGACGCGCTGGTCGACGTTCTGGCCTTCGGCGGGTGCGCTGTCGCTGTCCGGCCGGGCACCCTCCGTATCGGCCTGTGCCTCGCCGGCCTCCTCGGCACGCCCGGCCGCGGCATCCGCCTCCGGCTCGACGGCCGGGTCGACAGCGTGCTCGGTCCCTGCCTCCGAGGCCTCCGCGGCCCGCTCGTGGTCCGGGCGTGGGCGGTCGTCGTCGCGCCTCTCCGGTGCGCTGTCCGTCGTACGCGGAGGCATGGGTCTCCTCAGTCGGCTGTGCGGGTGCGGGTGCAGGTGCGGGTGCGGGGAGGTGGAAGGCGCGGCCCGTGCCGTGGGGGATGGGTGGGAACGGGCCGCGCCGGCAGGGGGAGCGGAGCGGGTCAGTACGCCCGGTTCCGCATACGGCGCCACCACACCAGGGCCGCGCCGATCAGGACGATGCCGCCCGCGCCGGCCCCGGCGGACGCGGCGATCAGGCGCATGTCGTCCGAGCCCTCGGCGCCGGCCGGCTGCAGCGCGTCGCCCAGCTGGCTGCGGACGTCGTTGCCGCCGTCCACGCCCTTGGCGAGCGGGCCGCGCGAACCCTCGGTGGGGTTGGCCAGGTACGGGAAGGACTTGCCGAACTTCTTGTCGTTCTCGTTCACCGCGTCGCCGAGGTCGTTCTTGGCGCCGAGCAGCTCACCCTCGACGACCTGGAGCGACGCGTCGATCACGTCGTCGGTGAGCCGACGCCCGTTCGGGAAGCCCGCGTTGTCACCGTCCAGGACACCCAGCCGCTTGGGCTTGGCGGCCGGCTTGATGGACGTGTTGAGCCGCAGCTGCTCCGACGGCGTCACGTGCGGCGGCTGGTTGAGGTCCTTGACGCCCTTGAGGAACACGTCGACCAGGTCGTTGCGCGGCTCGTCGGGCGCCGGGATCTTGTAGATCGCCTCGATGAGCTTGGGCAGCTCCGGGTTGGTGACGTTCTCCAGGAACTGGGCGTCGTCCCGGGGCGCGGACGCGTTGAACTTGTCCTTGTCCTTCAGCGGGTTGACGACCTCGTTCACCAGCGGCATGCCGAGGCGCGAGACCTGCGAGTAGTAGCCCTTGGCGTTCTTGCGCTGCGTCGTCGACCAGATGCCGACGATCGGCTGCTCGTGCGACTCGGAGATGAAGCTGTTGGGGACCTGGAGGGCGATCGAGTTGACGTTGTAGCCCTTGAGCGTGTCGTTGCCGACCTCGGAGAGGTTCCCGCCGTACAGCAGGTCGAAGACCCTCAGGTCCAGGAAGAACGGGTCGTCGGCCTGCCCGGCGAACGTCTGGGCGCCCCCGGCGAGCTTGTGGATCGCCTGCTTGCGCAGGGTGTTGTAGTCCGGCATCGACGCCTTGCCGACGTTCGAAGGCGCCACCGGCACGTCGTCGGCGACCTTGGTCTTCGACACCGCCTTGAGGTCCTTCAGCTTGATCAGCTCGAGGTCGTAGGTCTGCGTGATGTTGAGGTCGGGGTCGTCGAGGCTCTCGACCGGACCCGTGTTGTACAGGAACGTCTTGTCGTTCTTCGTGTGCGTCTTGAACGTGTACCGGAACAGCAGGTCTTCCTGTGCGTCGCCGTTGCTGTCGATGCGCAGGTCGTACTCGGCGTCCTCGGCGAAGGTGAAGAAGTTGGGCCCGCCCGCCGGTTCCTCCATGGGGATCCAGTTTGCGACGATGGTCGTCGTGTCCGGCTTGTCCGGGCTGACGAACGCGTACACGTCGGTGTTGTCGAACTGAGGGGTCCCCGAGATCAGCGGGGCCTCGCGGTGACTGGAGGCGGAGGCCTCCTCAGGTGCCAGCGCGGTCACACCGGCGGCGGCGAGGCCGCCGGATGCCAGCGCACCACAGATCACAGTCGCGATGCTCCGGCGCCCCGCGCCGGTCCTGAAGCTAGGTGTCATGCCATCCGTCCTCGGTGCCAACTTGCCTGACACACGCCATTCGGAGTGGCCGGCAGAGCGGATTGGTCGAATCTCAAACGTTCTTACGGCGCGCGTGAAAAGTTGTTTCATCGCCGGGGACCCGCGTTTTCGACGAGTTGATCCGTAACCCCATCCGGAGGTGTGTGCGTTGCGAATACCTCGTGTGAGGGGACAGGCCCGGTGCGGCCTCGGAGAGGGGGAACGGGTGGAGGCGGACGAGCTGCTGCTGCTCGTGGCGGGTGGGAACCATCAGGCCTTCGAGGAGTTGTACGGACTCGTGTCCGGCCCGGTGTTCGGCCTTGTACGGCGTGTGGTGCGCGATCCGGCCCAGTCGGAGGAGGTGGCTCAGGAGGTGCTGCTGGAACTGTGGCGGTCCGCCGCGAGGTTCGACCCGGGCCGGGGGAGCGCGCTGTCCTGGATCCTCACCCTCGCCCACCGCCGTGCCGTCGACCGGGTGCGCAGCGCCCGCGCGGCGGGGGAGCGCGAGCAGCGTGAGGCCTGGCGCGCCCACTTCCCGGCCTTCGACCAGGTCACCGAGGAGGTCGAGGCGGGACTCGAACGTGAGTGGGTACGCCGCTGCCTGGACCGCCTCACCGACCTCCAGCGCCAGTCCGTCACCCTCGCCTACTACGAGGGCTACACCTACCGTGAAGTGGCCGAGCGGCTCTCGCTGCCGCTGGGCACCGTCAAGACCCGGATGCGCGACGGGCTGACCCGGATGCGCGAGTGCCTCGGAGGCGTGGCATGAGCCTCTTCCGCCGCGAGGACCCGCACTCGCTCGCCGCGCCCTACGCGCTCGACGCCCTGGAACCCCGGAGCGGGTCCGTTTCGAGAGGCATATGAAGGACTGCGACCGCTGCGCCGCCGAGGTGCGCGCACTGTCCGAGGACGCCGTCCGGCTCGCCTGGTCCGCGGCCGCCCCGGCCCCGGCCGCGATGCGCGACCGCGTCATGGCCGCCGCACGGACGACCCCGCAGGACCCGGCGCCCAAGGAGGCGGCGCGTGAGCCGGCACGCGCGCGTGCGACGCAGCTGCCGCCGCACGTGTGGGGCGCCCAGCCTCCGCCGCGGCAGCGGGTGCGACGCCGGATCCCGCTGTTCGTGCCCTTCGCCACGGCCACCGCCGCCGCGGCCCTCGTCGTCGCCTCGCTGTTCGCCGTCCAGGCGAACCAGACGCAGGACGAACTGACCGCCGAGCGGGACCGGTCGCGTGAGATCGCCCACGTTCTGGCGGCTCCGGACGCCCGTGCCGGCAGCGGCAGGGACGCGCGGGGGAGAACCATCGGAGTGATCGCTTCCGCGACGGAGGGGAGCGCGGTGGTCACCCTCGGCGGATACAGCACCCCGCCGGGCGGCCGAGTGCACCAGTTGTGGCTCATGCGCCCGGGCGCGCAACCACGCTCCCTGGGGCTCCTCAAAGGCGACACGCCCCTGGTCGCGACCCGTCTCGGCTCCTCCGCGACGTCACTGGCCGTAACCGTCGAGCCCGCCGGTGGATCACCACAGCCCACCACGCAGCCCATCGTCCAACTCGCCCTGAAATCTGTTGGATTCGGAGAGTAATCGGAGATACATCGTCAACCCCCTTATGGGGAAGGTGAATCCTGTGACCGCGATACACGAGTGCCCGGGCGGGGCGATAGGGTTAACCTGCCCGGGCCGGGTGGACTCGTACGGGTGGGGAGTGACATGGAACAGATAACAGTGCGCAGCAGGGCGAGGGTCCCTGCGATCACCTGCGGGAGCAGCGCGACCAGTTCGCGCCTCGACCGCCATCTGTCGGTGCTGGGCGGTCCCGCCGTCCCGCAGCGGGAGACGGTCGAGGCGACCTCGCTGATGCGTGAACTGACCGCGCGCCAGCCGCACGACCGCAGTGGCAGGGGAGCGCGCGTACGCCGCGTCTCGCTCTTCGCACCGCTGCGCCGACTGCGCCGCTCGCTCTTCGGCGGCAGGTAGGGGCCCGCGCTCGGGCGGTCACACCGCCCCCGGCGTCACGCTGCGCACTCGTCGTCCGTCATCCCCACGGCACGCAGCAGCGCCAGGTGTGTTCCCGAGCGCGGTACGTCCCCCCTGTCGGCGCCTCGTCCCCGCCCGTTCACCGCTCCCCGCGCGCGTACTGACGCACGGCCAGCGGCACGAAGATCCCGAGCAGCACGGCGCACCACATCAGCGACCCCGCGACGGGGTGGGCCACCGGCCAGGCCGCTTCGCCGGGCACCGGCGCGTTGCCGAACAGGTCCCGCAGGGCCGTCGCCACCGCGCTGATCGGATTCCACTCGGCGACCGTCCGCAGCCACCCGGGCAGTCCCGTCGTCGGGATGTACGCACTGGACAGCAGCGGCAGCAGGAAGGTCGCCCCGCCCAGCTGACCGGCCGCCTCCTCGTTCCGGGTGAGCAGGCCGAGGTAGATCCCGGCCCAGGTGCACGCGAAGCGGAACAGCAGCAACAGCCCGACGGCCGCCGCCGCTTCGAGCGGGCCGCCTTCGATCCGCCAGCCCACCGCGAGCCCCACCAGCAGGAACGGCACCGTCCCGACGGTCGTGACCACCACGTCCGCCGCGGCCTGTCCGAGCGGTACGGCCGTCCGGCTCATCGGCAGCGTGCGGAAGCGGTCCGTCACGCCCCGGTGCGTGTCCTGGGCCGCCTGGAACATGCCGGTCATGATGCCGCCCGCGGCGGTCGCCACCAGCAGGCCCGGCACGAGGAACGACCGGTACGTCTCGCCCGGCATCGCCAGCGCGCTGCCGAACACGTAGCCGAAGAACAGCAGCATGCTGATCGGCATCGTCTGGGTGAGGATCAGCAGTCCCGGGTTGTTCCGCATCCGCAGCAGCTGACGCCCCAGCATCACGGTCCCGTCGTACGCCGGCGTGCTCATGCGGCAGCCTCCCTTTCCTCGGTGGTGGTCTCGGTCAGGCGCAGGAACACGTCGTCCAGCGTCGGTGGCCGCAGGCTCACGTCGAGCAGCGGCACGCCCGCCGTGTCCAGGGCGCGCACCAGCAGCGGGAGGGTGAGGGTCGGGTCCTTGCTGACCGCGCCGACGGCGTTGCGCTCGTGGTCGAACGACGGCTGTGCGCCGGTCAGCCGGTCGAGCACGCCCGCCGCTCTCACGAGTACGTCCGCGTCCGTCACGACGACCTCGGCGTGCGCCCCGACGAGCGCCTTGAGCTGCGCGGGCGACCCGGTGTGGGCGACCCGGCCCCGGTCCACCAGGGCGATGTCGTCGGCGAGTCGGTCGGCCTCCTCCAGGTACTGGGTGGTGAGGAGCACGGTCGTGCCGTCGGCGGTCAGATCGCGCACCACGTCCCAGATGAGGTTGCGGCTGGCCGGGTCGAGGCCGGTCGTCGGCTCGTCCAGGAACAGCACGTCGGGGCGGCGGATCAGGCTCGCCGCCAGGTCCAGGCGGCGGCGCATGCCGCCCGAGTAGGTGGACGCGGGCCGGTCGGCGGCCTCCGTCAGCCCGAAGCGGTCGAGGAGTTCCGCGGTCCGGCCGGCCGGGCCGCGCACCCGGTGCAGCCGGCCGAACAGCTGGAGGTTCTGGCGTCCGGTCAGGTCCCCGTCGATCGAGGTGTCCTGCCCGGTGACACCGATCCGGCTTCGTACGGCGGCGGCCTCGCGGACGAGGTCGTGCCCGGCGACCCGCGCGGAACCCGCGTCCGGCCGCTGGAGCGTGGTCAGCAGCCGTACGGCCGTGGTCTTGCCCGCCCCGTTCGGCCCGAGGACCCCGCACACCGTGCCCTCGGCCACCGCGAGGTCCAGCCCGCGCACGGCACGGACCTCCCCGAACCGCTTCTCGAGACCCTCACTAAGTACAGCGTACGTAGAAGTCATGGCTCGACCATAGCGCACTACGTACGCTGTACGTAACTAGGATGGTGGCCGAGGTGATGATCGATGGCGGGCCGAGCGGCCGTACCCGAAGTGATCTGGGCGCGCCCCGAGCGCACCGGCCGTGGGCCGAAACCGGCGTTCACCCGTGCCGGCATCGCGGCGGCGGCGGTGCGGATCGCCGACGCGGAGGGGCTTGACGGGGTGTCGATGCGGCATGTCGCCGCGGAGTTGGGCTGCGGCACGATGTCGCTGTACAACTACGTCCCCCGAAAGGAGGACCTGTACGAGCTGATGGTGGACGCCGTCGGTGCCGAGCACGAGATGTTCGAACCCACGGGCGACTGGCGCGCCGACATGCTCCGCAACGCGGAGGAGACGCGGGCCATCATGTACCGCCACACCTGGGTGCCGCGCCTGATGGCGGGGGTGCACGGCTTCAGCCCCAACACCCTGCGCTACCTGGAGCACTGCCTGGCCTGCCTCGAACCGCTCGACGCTCCGGCCGGTACGAAGACGGAGCTGATCGCGCTGCTCAACGGCATCGTGTCGACGTACACCGCGAACGACATCGCGACCACCGAACGCACCCGCGCCATGCCGTGGTCCGAGGAGGAGGAGAACGCCGTGCGGATGGCCTATCTGGGCAGCCAGGTGGCCACCGGCGCGTATCCGCGCCTGGCCGCGGCCTTCATGGAGCAGAGCGGGCCGGTCGATCTGGAGGCGGTGTTCCGGCGGGCACTCGAACGCGTCCTGGACGCCTACGACCCCGATCTGCGGTAGGAGCCGTGACCCCGGCCCACGCTAGAGCAGCGCGAGCTGGCCCTCCGGGCCCTCCTCGGGGCCGTCCAGCACCGAGGCCGGGCGGCGGGCCGTCGCCGGTACGGGGAGGAGGCCCGCCTCGCGGAGTTCGGCCGTCGTGATCGGGTCGGGGACCGTCAGGTCGTCGAGGGGGCGCAGTTCGGCCAGCAGGGTGAGGACCGTGATCAGTTCGAGCAGTTCCGACGTCCAGGTCTGCGACCAGGTCGCGGGGCGGATCGCCGCGAGGGTGCCCGGCTCGGCCTCGGTGACGCGCGCCGCGAACCACTGTTCCAGGACGCGCACCCCGCCCACCTCGAAGTCCCAGGCCTGGGGCGGCACCGGGGAGATGCGGCCCTCGCCCAGCAGCAGGGCCTCCTCGTCCCTGTCGTAGTCCAGGGTCAGGGGCCGCGAGGGCAGCGGGGCGCGGACGTAGGGGCGGCGGCCGCCGGGGAGCTTCGGGCGTTCGCCGTCACGGCGCATCAGCCACAGCAGGCGGTGGCCCAGCTCCACGCCCCGCGCCCACTCGTCGGCGTCACCGGTGAGAGGGACGGTGAGATCCGGGCGCGCCGTCGCCGTGATCCAGGCCAGCACGTCCAGAGGTGCGGGGGCGTCGCCCAGGCGGGTGCCCAGATGCTCCAGCAGGCCGGGGGCCAGGTTGGGTTCCCGCCCGCGCGGCCGGCGGAACAGCGGGCGGACGCGGCCGGGGCGGAGCAGCGGGAGCAGTGAGGTGACGAGGAGGGGAGGTGCGAGGGCCTCGGGCGCCTCCACCACGAAGACCTGATGCTCGTCCGTCACCCGCCACAGCTCAGGGCGGGCCGCGTCGATCAGCCGCTGGTCGGGGATCAGCCACTGTTCGTCGAAGGGCGCGTGCAGCACGCGCACCGGCTCGGGGCACGGGCCTGAGGCGCGGAACAGCTTCTCCGTGCCGCCCGTCCGGCCGGGCAGCTGGCCGACCGCCGTGTGCAGCGTGCGCGAGCGGGTCGGCTCGAACAGGGTCTCGCGGTCGGGTCCTGCGGCCTTCACCAAGGCGTCCCAGCGGGCCTTCAGGGCAGCCGCGTCGGGAGCCGCCGGCCAGCCCCGGCCGAGCCGCGGCGGTGCGACGGACCACGGCATGAGGTCCGCCAGCGGCGGAGCGTCGTCGTGCGTCACGCAGGGCATCGTACGACGCCCCCGAGGGGCGCGGGGCTGTGTCATGTGCGGCTCCGCCGCGCGGGCGCGATCGGCCCCCACCGGCCCGCGGGGCGACCGCTACGCGTCAAGGGTCACCGTGAAGGAGAACCGGTCGCCCCGGTACTGGATGACGGCCACGTCCAGCGGCCGGCCGTCGGTGTCGTACGTGATGCCCGTGTAGTGCAGGATCGGGCTGAGCAGCGGCACCTGGAGCAGCTTCGCCGTCTCCGGGTCGGCGAGACGGGCCTCCACCGTGTCCGTGATGCGGCTGATGTCCACCCCGACGACATCCCGCAGCACCTTGGTCATGGGCCACCGGACGAGGTCGTCCAGGTCGATCCGCGCGGCCAGTTCGGAACGGACGTAGTTCCGCGCGTGATTGGTCGGCTCGCCCGTCTTCTCGTCGCTCCGCAGCCGGTGGTACGTCGAGACCTCCCGCACCTCCCCGAAGAACTCGGCGAGTTCGCCCGGCACGGGGATCGTGCCGTGGTCGAGCAGTTCGGTCGTCATGCCGGACTGCTGGGCCACGATCGCGTCCACCGAGCCGAGCAGCCGGACCGGGGAACCCCTGCGCGCGTGCGGCTCGATGAAGGTGCCCCGCCGGCGGTGGCGGGAGATCAGCCCCTCGTCCTCCAGCTCCTTCAGCGCCTGCCGCATGGTCAGCACGCTCACGCCGTAGTGCCCGGCCAGCTGCTCCTCGGTGGGTAGGCGCAGCGGGTCCCGGGGCGAGCGGCCGAGGATCGAGGCGCGCAGCGACTGCGACACCTGGTACCAGAGCGGCAGCTTGCGGTTCAGGACGATCGAGTCCGGGGCGAAGGAGGTCACGGGCCATCCGTACCGGTCAGGGGTGCTCAGTGCAAGGGACGGAAGTGCCGCTCCAAGCCCTGCCAGACGTCGTCGTAACGTTGTTGGAGGTGATCCGCCCGGGCAGCGTGCGGCGTGAGGGTCAGCGGCCAGCGGGTCTCGAACATGAACGCCAGTCCGTCGTCGATCTTCTGCGGCTTCAGCTCGGCGGCGCTCGCCCGGTCGAAGGTCTCCCGGTCCGGGCCGTGCGCCGACATCATGTTGTGCAGCGACCCGCCGCCCGGAACAAAACCTTCCGCTTTCGCGTCGTAGGCGCCCTCGATCAGGCCCATGTACTCGCTCATCACGTTCCGGTGGAAGTACGGCGGCCGGAAGGTGTCCTCGCCCACCAGCCAGCGCGGCGCGAACACCACGAAGTCGACCCCGGCCAGGCCCGGCGTGTCCGACGGGGACGTCAGCACCGTGAAGATCGACGGGTCCGGGTGGTCGTAGGTGATGGTGCCGAGCACATTGAAACGGCGGAGGTCGTAGACGTACGGCACATGGTTGCCGTGCCAGGCGACGACATCGAGCGGGGAATGGTCGTAGGTGGCCGTCCAGAGGTTGCCGCAGAACTTGTTCACCACCTCCACCGGGCCCTCGACGTCCTCGTACGCGGCGACCGGGGCGCGGAAGTCCCGGGGGCTGGCGAGGCCGTTCGCGCCGATCGGGCCCAGGTCGGGGAGGCGGAAGGGCGCGCCGTAGTTCTCGCACACATAACCGCGGGCGGACTCGTCCAGCAGCTCCACGCGGAAGCGGACCCCACGAGGGACGAGCGCGACATGGCCCGGCTCCACATGGAGCAGACCGAACTCCGTGCGCAGCAGCAGTCCGCCGCGCTCCGGGACGATCAGCAGCTCGCCGTCGGCGTCGCTGAACACCCGCTCCATCGAGGCGTTGGCGGCGTAGAGGTGCACGGCGACGCCGGTGCGCTGAGTGGCGTCGCCGTTGCCGCCCAGCGTCCACAGTCCGGCCAGGAAGTCGGTCTCGGGGCCGGGGTCGGGAAGGGGATTCCAGCGCAGCCGGTTCGGGTCGGGCACGGTCTGGGTGAAGGGAGCGGTGCGGACCGAGCCGTTGTGGGTCCGGGTGAACGCCGGGTGCGCGGCCGACGGGCGGATCCGGTACAGCCATGAGCGGCGGTTGTGGGAGCGCGGCTCGGTGAAGGCCGTACCGCTCAGCTGCTCCGCGTACAGCCCGAGCGGGGCCCGCTGGGGCGAGTTGCGGCCCTCGGGCAGCGCGCCCGGGAGGGCCTCGGAGCCGTGCTCGTTGCCGAAGCCGGAGAGATAGGTCAGCCCTTCGGCGGTCTTCCGCGCGTCCGCACCCATTGATCGCTGCTCCCTTGCGGTCTGATTCCTATGTAACACCGTAGGATTGCGTTTTCCCCGGCGCAAGGGGGACACGCGCCCTCCTCTCGAGGGATGACCTGAACCCGACTTGAGGACGATCCGCCGGGCCGGACGCGCGCTCTACGCTCGCGGATATGTCGTGGACACGTAGACCTCTCGCCCTGCTCGCGGTCTGCGTCCTGCTGGCCGGAGCCGCGGGGTGCGGCTCCGGTGAGGAGCGGGAGAGCGGGGCCTCTCCCACGCCCGTGGGCACGCTCCTGGAGGACCAGGACCCGGAGGGGCGGCCCTACCGTCAGGTGGCCCGGCGCGACGCCCCCGACGTGGGCATCGAGGTGCAGCCCGACGCGGCCGGCGGCTGGGACGTCCGGCTGGCCGTCCGGAAGTTCCGTTTCTCGCGGGCGGGTGCCGCGGATGCGGCGGTGGCCGGGCGAGGACTCGCGCACCTCTACGTGGACGGCCGCCTCGTCACCCGGCTCCGTACCTCCGGGTACCGGCTGGCCGCCCACCTCGTGCCGCGCGGCACGCACCACGTCACGGCCCGCCTCTACGCCGATGACGGCACCGCCTGGGCGGTGGACGGCAGGCCCGTGGAGGCCACGGCCGACATCACCGCGTCTCAGCCGGGCCCGGGCGCGAAGCCGAGTGCGAGCGCCCCGAGGGAAGCGCGGACGCACGCGACCAACGCCCGGTCCCGGATCGGGGGGCGAGGTTCACCCGATCGCGCCGGAAGGGCATCATGAAGCCCGTGCCCCAGTCGACATCGCTCCGTCGTGCGCCCGTGCAGCGGCGCAGTGCCGAACGCCTGACCAGGATCCTCGACGCCTGCGCCGACCTCCTCGACGAGGTCGGCTACGACGACCTGAGCACCCGCGCCGTCGCCCAGCGGGCCGGCGTCCCCATCGGCTCGGTCTACCGCTTCTTCGGCAACAAGCGCCAGATGGCGGACGCGCTGGCCCAGCGCAACCTCGAGCGGTACTCCGCCCGCGTCACCGAGCGCCTGCGGGAGACGGGCGGCGGGGACTGGCGCGTGGCCATGGACGCCGTGCTCGACGAGTACCTGGAGATGAAGCGCACCGCGCCCGGCTTCTCCCTCGTCGACTTCGGCAACCAGATCCCGGTCGGCTCTCGCCACACCGAACCCAACCACCGCGTCGCCGACCGCCTCACCGAACTCCTCTCCGGCTACCTCGGCCGTGAGCCCGACGAGGAGCTGAGCCGGGTGTTCCTCATCGCCGTGGAGACCGCGGACACGCTCGTGCATCTGGCGTTCCGGGTCGCGCCGGAGGGAGACCCGAAGATCATCGAGGAGATGCGGGAGATGCTGCGGGCGTATCTGTCCCGGGTGCTCGACTGACCCGGTGGGCGGGGTCAGGGCCCCCTCGGTGATCCGGTGCCGTCAGGGCCTCCCCTCCATGCATACCGGTCGGTATGCTCGGGCGCGTCCGCGCGTCGCCGTAGCCGCCGTCCCCGGGAGGACCCGTGCCCCGCACCGCCCTGCGTATCTGTCCCTTGTGCGAGGCCACCTGCGGCCTGACCCTCACCATCGAGGGGACGCGCGTCACCCACGCCCGAGGTGACCGCGACGACGTGTTCAGCAAGGGGTTCATCTGCCCCAAGGGAGCCTCCTTCGGAGCCGTCGACTCCGACCCCGACCGGCTGCGCACCCCGCTGGTGCGCAGGGACGGCGAGCTGCGCGAGGCCACCTGGGAGGAGGCCTTCGACGCCGTCGCCGCCGGCATCCGGCCGGTCGTCGAGCGGTACGGCCCGAACTGCGTCGGCGTCGTCCTCGGCAACCCCAATGTGCACACCGTCGCCGGTGGCCTCTATCCGACGGTGCTGCTCGCCGGACTCGGCACGCACAGCGTCTTCACCGCCTCCACGGTCGACCAGATGCCCAAGCACGTCTCCAGCGGACTGCTCTACGGCGACGCGAACGCCATCCCCGTGCCCGACCTCGACCACACCGACCATCTGCTCCTGATCGGCGCCAACCCGCTGGAGTCCAACGGCAGTCTGTGCACCGCCCCCGACTTCCCGGGCAAGCTGAAGGCACTCAAGGCCCGTGGCGGCACCCTCGTCGTCATCGACCCGCGGCGCACCCGGACCGCCAAGCTCGCCGACCGGCACATCGCCGTGCGGCCCGGCACGGACGCGCTGCTGCTGGCGGCGATGGCGCAGGTGCTCTACGCCGAGGGCCTCGTCGAGCCGACCCCGCACGTCCAGGGCGTCGAGGAACTGGCCGACGCCCTGCGGGAGTTCACCCCCGAGGCGGTCGCCCCGGCCTGTGACGTCGACGCCGGCCTCATCCGCACCCTCGCCCGCGAACTCGCCGCCGCCCCCACCGCCGCCGTATACGGCCGCATCGGCAGCTGCACCGTCCCGCACGGCACCCTGGCCAGCTGGCTCGTCGACGTCCTGAACATCCTCACCGGCAACCTGGACCGGCCGGGCGGGGCGCTCTTCCCGCAGGCCGCCACCGACAAGACCCCGCGCCCCGCCGGACCCGGCCGCGGCTTCGCCCTCGGGCGCTGGCTCTCCCGGGTGAGCAGGCACCCGGAAGCGAAGGGCGAGCTGCCCCTGTCGGCGCTCGCGGAGGAGATCGACACCGCCACCGAGGAGGGCGAGCCGGTCCGCGCGCTGATCGCCGTCGCCGCCAACCCCGTGCTGTCCGCGCCCGACGGCGACCGGCTCGACAAGGCGCTCGGCTCGCTCGACTTCATGGTCAGCGTCGACCCCTACCTCAACGAGACCTCACGCCACGCCCACGTCGTGCTGCCCCCGCCCCCGCCCTCCCAGAGCCCGCACCACGACTTCGCCCTCAACACCCTCGCCGTACGCAACCAGGTCCGCTACACCCGCCCCGCCATCCCGCTGGAACCCGGCCGCATGGCGGAGACCGAGATCCTGGCCCGGCTGATCCTCGCCGCGACGGGCATGCACGGAGCCGACCCCGCCGCCGTGGACCAGATGGTCATCGACCAGACCCTCGGCAAGGCGGTCACGGAACCCCACTCGCCCGTACACGGCCGCGAACCCCGCGAACTCGCCGTACGGCTCACCGGCGACACCGGCTCCGAACGACGGCTGGACATGATGCTGCGCCTCGGCCCCTACGGCGACGGCTTCGGCGCACGACCGGACGGGCTCACCCTGGAGAAGCTGCTCGCGCATCCGCACGGCATCGACCTCGGCCCGCTCGAGTCCCGGCTCCCGCAGCCACTGAAGACCCGCAGCGGCCTGGTGGAGCTGCTGCCGGGGCCGATCGCGGAGGACCTGCCCCGCTTGCGCGCGGCGCTGGCCGAACGCCCCGAAGGGCTCGTCCTGGTCGGCCGCCGCCATCTGCGCTCCAACAACAGCTGGATGCACAACGTCCCCGCCCTCACCGGCGGCTCCAACCGCTGCACCCTGCACATCCACCCCGAGGACGCCGCACGGCTGGGCGTGACGGACGGGGCGCCGGTGCGGGTGAAGGGCGCCGGGGGAGAGGTGACCGCGCCCGCCGAGGTCACGGACGCCGTTCGCAGGGGGGTGGTGAGCCTGCCGCACGGCTGGGGCCACGACCGGCCCGGCACCCGCCTCCGCCACGCCTCGACCGACCCCGGCGTCAACGTCAACCAGCTCCTCGACGGCAGTCTGCTCGACCCGCTGTCGGGCAACGCGGTTCTCAACGGAGTGCCCGTCGAATGCGCCCCGGCGGCCGAAAAGCTCATGCCGCTGACCTGAGCAAAGCTGTGACCAGCAGTTCTGCGCTTATTGCTCGCACGTCAACGTCTTGTTAACGCTGCTTGACGGGCCCTAACGTCTCGGGAACCGCCGGCCCTGGTGGAATGTTCAAGGGCGAACGTTAGGTACCCACTCATGCTGACCATCCTCGGCTTCGCCATGATCGCGACCTTCCTGGTCCTGATCATGATGAAGAAGATGTCGCCGATCGCGGCGCTCGTGCTGATTCCCGCTCTCTTCTGCGTGTTCGTCGGCAAGGGCGCCAAGCTCGGCGACTACGTCCTCGACGGCGTGACCGACCTCGCCCCCACCGCGGCGATGCTCATGTTCGCGATCGTCTACTTCGGTGTGATGATCGATGTCGGTCTCTTCGACCCGATCGTCCGCGGGATCCTCAAATTCTGTAAAGCGGACCCGATGCGGATCGTCGTGGGCACCGCCCTGCTCGCGGCGATCGTCTCGCTGGACGGCGACGGGTCCACGACCTTCATGATCACCGTCTCGGCGATGTACCCGCTGTACAAGCGCCTGAAGATGAGCCTGGTCGTCATGACCGGTGTCGCCGCGATGGCCAACGGTGTGATGAACACCCTCCCCTGGGGCGGCCCGACCGCCCGCGCCGCGACCGCGCTCAAGCTCGACGCCAGCGAGATCTTCGTCCCGATGATCCCGGCGCTCCTGGTGGGTCTGCTCTTCGTCTTCGGCCTCTCCTACGTGCTCGGTGTGCGTGAGCGCCGGCGGCTCGGCATGCTGACGCTGGACGAGGTGCTGGAGGAGGAGCAGGAGACCGAGACGGTCCTCGTGGGCTCCGGCGGCTCCGGTAGCTCCGGCGACGGCAAGGTCTCCATGAGCAAGGGCGGCGGCACGGGTGCCGGCACCGGTACGGGCTCCGGCAGCGGCGCGGCCGCCGACCCGGGCGCCGAGGACGACACCGAGGACGACGGCTTCAAGGGTCTCGACCCGAACCGGGCCACCCTGCGCCCCAAGCTCTACTGGTTCAACGCGCTGCTCACGGTCGCCCTGCTCACCGCCATGATCATGGAGCTGCTGCCGATCCCGGTGCTGTTCCTGCTCGGTGCCGCGCTGGCCCTCACCGTGAACTTCCCGCACATCCCCGACCAGAAGGCGCGCCTCGCCGCCCACGCCGACAACGTCCTGAACGTCTCCGGCATGGTCTTCGCCGCCGCCGTCTTCACCGGCGTCCTCCAGGGCACCGGCATGGTCGACAACATGGCCAAGTGGATGGTGGACGTCATCCCCGAGGGCATGGGCCCGCACATGGCCATCGTCACCGGTGTGCTGAGCCTGCCGCTGACGTACTTCATGTCGAACGACGGCTTCTACTTCGGTGTCCTGCCCGTCCTCGCCGAGGCCGGTGCCGCGCACGGCGTCTCCCCGGTGGAGATGGCCCGCGCCTCGCTGGTCGGCCAGCCCCTGCACATGTCGAGCCCGCTCGTCCCGGCCGTCTACGTCCTGGTCGGCATGGCCAAGGTGGAGTTCGGCGACCACACCAAGTTCGTCGTGAAGTGGGCCGCCCTCACCTGCCTGGTCATCCTCGGGGCGGGCATCCTGTTCGGCATCGTCTGACGTCGCTCGATCGATGCCGCTGGATTGATGTTGCTGGATTGATGTTGCTCGGTTGATGTTGTTCGATCCCCGTGGGAGGACATCGTGAGGCCCGGTGGGAACCGCGGCTGGCTGCTCCGTCTCGTCATCGCCTTCAGCTTCGCGCAGGCGGCGGTGTCGATGGCCCGGCCCGCCGTCTCCTACCGGGCCCTCGCGCTGGGCGCGGACGAACGCGCCGTCGGTGTGATCGCCGGTGTCTACGCGCTGCTTCCGCTGTTCGCCGCCGTCCCCCTGGGCCGCCGTACCGACCACGGCCGCTGCGCGCCCCTTCTGCCCTTCGGTGTGGTCCTCATCTCCGGCGGCTGCGCCCTCAGCGGCGTCGCCGGCTCCCTGTGGACGATGGCCCTGTGGAGCGGGGTGATGGGCCTCGGCCACCTCTGCTTCGTCATCGGCTCCCAGTCCCTCGTCGCCCGCCAGTCCGCGCCGCACGACCAGGACCGCAACTTCGGGCACTTCACCATCGGCGCCGCGCTCGGCCAGCTGGTCGGACCCGTCGCGGCGGGCGCGCTGATCGGCGTCGAGGACATGGCGGGCACCAGCGCGCTCGCCCTGATCGTCGCGGGCGGGGTCGCGGCGGTCGCGTTCACCTCGCTGTGGCGCATCGAGCACCGCCGTACGGCGGCCGCGTCCCGCGCGGACAAGGGCGACCGGGTCCCGGTCCGGAGCATCCTGCGGACCCGGGGCGTGCCCGCCGGCATCCTCATCAGCCTCGCCGTGCTGTCCGCGACCGACATCCTCACCGCGTACCTCCCGGTGGTCGGCGAGCACCGGGGCATCGCGCCGTCCGTGATCGGCGTCCTGCTCAGCCTGCGCGCGGCGGCCACCATCGCCTGCCGCCTGGTGCTGACGCCTCTGCTGCGGCTGCTCGGCCGGACCATGCTGCTCACCGTGACGTGTCTGCTCGCGGCCCTGCTGTGCGCGGGGATCGCCCTGCCGGTGCCGGTGTGGGCGCTCGGGCTGCTGCTCGTCCTGCTCGGATTCTGCCTGGGCGTCGGGCAGCCGCTGTCCATGACGACGGTCGTCCAGGCGGCACCCGACGAGGCCCGTTCCACCGCTCTCGCCCTGCGGCTGACCGGCAACCGGCTCGGCCAGGTCGCCGCGCCCGCCGCGGCCGGGCTGATCGCCGGGGTCGCGGGGGTGGCGGCGCCGTTCGTGATGCTGGGGGTGCTGTTGCTGGCGTCCGCGGGGGTCGCGGTGCGGTCGCCGCGGGAGCCGGACGAGGCAGGCGGAGCGGACGACTCCGAACCCCGGCGGAACGGGACGCCGTTGGGCCGGAAGGGCGATATCTGACGCGTCGTGGGCGCTGCTCCGGCGTTTCCGGGTGACATGTGGCAGATAGTCAGGTGACGAGGTGTTTGTATGAAAATCATCTGACTTGGAGGCATGTTCATGCCCGACGTACCCCTCGCACGCCGTGCCGGCGCCCGCACCACCGTCCTCGCCGCTCTCACCCTCGCCGGGACCACCCTGAGCGGGGTGCCCGCTGTCGCCGCTCCGGGGGACAACGGGGACGTCAAGATCCACGCCACGGAGACGGCCGCCGGAGACCGGCGCAACGATCCGAAGGTCTGCGACTTCTACCTCGCCGCGTTCGACTTCGAGGCGGGTGAGACGGTCAACTGGACCATCCAGGCCCTGCCCGAGGTGCCGGCCAAGAGCGGCTCGGTCATTCTCAACGCGGCCGGCGCGGGCCGCAGTCCGCTCATCGACCTGCCCAACGGGCAGTACAAACTGACGTGGCTCACTGACCGGGCCCACGGCGCGGGCAAGTTCAAGGTGTTCCAGGTCTCCTGCCCCGACTCCAAGGCCACCATCACCCCGAACGGCGGTGCGCCGGCGGGTGGTGGCGGCATCGCCCGCGCCGAGGCCTTCACCCCGGTCGCCGGAGCCGCCGCCGTCGGCCTGGCCGCCGTCGCCGGAGCGGTCTGGTTCCGCCTCCGCCGCCGCCCCGATGGCGCGGCGTAGGACACCTTCCGCGTATCGCGCAGCCCCTCCTGTGGGGCGGCGCGAGTCCGGGGCGGGTTCGGCGCGGGGCGGGGGTGAAGCCGGAGCCGTTTCGGAGGTTCGGCGTGGGGCTGGTTCTCGTTCTGGCGGCGCTCCGGCGGGGCGGCGCGGGGCCGGGCCCGGTTCTGGTGCCGTGGGGCGGCGTGGGGCTGGGGGTGCGGCTGCCTCGGAGTCCCGGCGTGGGGCTGGTGCCGGGGCCGCTGCCGGCCCGGTGCCCCGGCGTGGGGGCGGGGCCGGATCCGTCGCCGCTCCGGTGAGTCGCCGTGGGTCCGGGGTCGTCGCCTCGTCGGGGTCTCCGCGAGGTGGAGCTGGTGCTGCCGCCACCGCGGCAGGCCGGCGCAGGGGCGGGGTCGGTCCGGGTGCCGAGCCGGTGGTCCGGCGTGGGGGCGGGGCCCGTGGCGGGTCCGGGGCCCCGGTGGGGCCGGAGGCCGCCGTGGGGCCGGAGGCAGAGGCCCCGAGGCCCGGCCCCGGCGGTCTCGCAGGCCCTGGTACCGGACGCGCGCCTACCGGCTGGCGCGGACGATCGCGGTGACCTTCTCGTTGTTGTTGCTCGGTGTCTGCTGGGACCCGGGCGAGGTGCCCGGCGGAACGGTCACGGCCCTCCCGAGCGGCTCCGCGGGAGCCGCCGCGGCAGCCCTGCCGAGCGCCTCCGGCGCGGCCTCCGCTGCCCCCTCGGACGACACGGGCGTCACCGCGGCCCGGCCGAGCCGCTCCAGCGCGTCCCCCGCCCTTTCGCGCGACTCCTCCGGCTCCCCGCCCGCCCGGCCCGGCCCCTCCCGGACCCCCGGCACGCCCCAGGCACCCGCACCCCGTACGGCCCCGCCCCAGGCTTCCGGCCCCCACACCTCCGAGCCCCCCGCCGGCAGCCGAACCGCACCGCCCCCGCGCCCCACAGCCGGCACCCCCGGCCCGACCCGCACCCGACCCCCCACCCGGCCCTCCACTCGCGGCCCTCTGCCCCGCTCCCCAGCCACGCGCCTCCTCATCCCCTACCTCCGCGTCGACGCCCCGATCATGCCCCTGGGCCTCGACCGCGAACGCCGTCTCACCGCGCCCCCGGAGGACGACCCGAAGCTGGTCGGCTGGTACCGGCACGGCGCCTCGCCCGGGGAGCAGGGCGTCGCCGTCGCCGTCGGGCATCTCGACACGGACCGTGGTCCCGCCGTCTTCGCGGGGCTGACGGAGCTGAAGCGCGGCCGGGTCGTCGAGGCCCGCCGCGCCGACGGGCGGATCGCCGTCTACACGGTCGACGCGATCAAGTCGTACGAGAAGGCGCGGTTCCCGAGCCAGGAGGTGTACGGCGCCCGGGGCCGCCCCGAACTGCGCCTGATCACCTGCGGCGGTGCCTACGACCGCAGGAAGGGCTACTCCGGGAACGTCGTGGTGTTCGCCCATCTCACCGCCGTCCGCTGACGACCTGGCCGAATCAGGCCGTCCGCCTTCTCAGCAGATGGACCGAAGCCCCGATCTTGTCCGGTCTCTTCCCTCGGCCGCACACATTCCGTTAACTTCCGTGACCCACAGCCCCGTACGACCCGTACGGAGCCTCCGGCCCGCGGAGCACCAGCGCCCTGAAGACCCCTCGGGGGCACTCATGACACGCGCCATCTCCCTGCACGACGTGAGCAAGGCCTACACACGAGGCGCCCGCGTGGTGGACCGGCTGTCGCTGGACATCACCCCGGGCGAGTTCCTCGTGCTGCTCGGCCCGTCCGGCTGCGGCAAGTCGACCGTGCTCAGAATGATCGCCGGGCTGGAGGAGATCGACGAGGGCCGGCTGCTGCTCGACGGCGAGTACGCCAACGACCTGCCGCCGTCCGGCCGGGACATGGCGATGGTCTTCCAGAACTTCGCCCTCTACCCGAACATGACCAGCCGCGCGAACATCGGGTTCCCGCTTCGTATCGAGGACCCGGGCACGGACCCCCGCCCCCGCGTCGACGCCACCGCCCGCATGCTCGGCATCGAGGACCTCCTCGACCGCCTGCCGGCCCAGCTCTCCGGCGGCGAACGCCAGCGGGTCGCCATGGGCCGGGCCATCGCTCGCCACCCCTCGGCCTTCCTCATGGACGAGCCGCTGTCCAATCTCGACGCCAAGCTCCGTAACCACCTGCGAGCCGAGATATCCCAGCTCACCCGGGAGCTGGGTGTCACCACCGTCTACGTCACCCACGACCAGGCCGAGGCCATGTCGCTCGGCGACCGGGTCGCCGTACTGCGCGGCGGCGTGCTCCAGCAGGTCGACGGCCCGCGCGCGGTGTACGCGCTGCCCAGCAACGTCTTCGTCGCCGCGTTCATCGGCACCCCGCGCATCAACCTCCTGCGCGGACTGGTGCGTGCCCCGCTGGACGGAGCGATGACCATCAGCCTGGGCAAGCAGTTCCTGCGCCTGCCCGAGCCGCTCTCCCTGGACCATCAGCTGCTGCGCGTCCAGCAGGGCCGCGAGGTCATCGTCGGTCTGCGCTCGGAGGCCGTCCGGATCGCCAAGCACAGCGCGGCCCGCCCCGGCGAGGTGCCGATCACCGGCCTGGTCGAGCACGTGGAGTTCCAGGGGCACGAGATCCTCGTCCACTTCAACACCGGCTCCAGCCCGGCCGTCGTCCCCGAACTGGAAGCCCCGCGCCCCCGCCCCGGCCGCCCCGCCCGGCGGCGCCGCCGCGAGGGTTCGGTGCTCACCCGGCTGCGGGAGCGGTCCGCGGCCGGGCGGGCCGGGCCCGTGGTCACCCTGGACCAACCCGAGGCCGCCGCCCCCGCCACCGCCGATCCCCGTCTGCCCGGTGACCTCATCGTCCGCACCACCCCGGACCTGGCCCTGCGCCACGGTATGCAGGTGCCGCTCCTCGTCGACCTCGCCCACCTCTTCGTCTTCGACCAGAACGGCGACCGCATCTGCCCGCATCCGGCGCGCCTGCCCGATCTGGGGGCGTGAGGAGCCGCACACCCGGGCGGGGCCCGCCGCGTGCTGTGATGTCCGCGGTGACCGGGACGTCTGGCGTCAGAAAACTATCGCCGCTAGTTTATGTGCCGGACGACGACGCCCCGCCCCGGAGGAAGCGCGATGAAGGCATACGACGGCATGTACATCCAGGGCGCCTGGCGCCCGGCCGCCGGCCAGGACGTGATCGAGGTCGTGAACCCGGTCGACGAGCAGGTGATCGGCACGGTCCCGGCGGGCACCGCCGAGGACGTCGACACTGCCGTACGGGCCGCCCGTGCCGCCCTCGCGGACTGGGCCGCGACCCCGCCCGCCGAGCGTGCGGCGCGCCTGACCGCCCTCCGGGACGTGCTCGTGGCCCGCGCCGACGAGATCGCCGAGACGGTCACGGCGGAACTCGGCTCGCCCCTGAAGTTCTCGCAGGCCGTCCACGCGGGCGTGCCGATCGCGGTCGCGGGCTCCTACGCCGAGCTGGCGGCGACGTACGCCTTCGAGGAGAAGACCGGCAACTCGGTCGTGCACCACGAGCCGGTCGGTGTCGTGGCAGCGATCACGCCCTGGAACTACCCCCTGCACCAGATCGTCGCCAAGGTCACCCCGGCCCTCGCGGCGGGCTGCACGGTCGTCGTGAAGCCCGCCGAGGACACCCCGTTGGTCGCCCGTCTCTTCGCCGACGCGGTGCACGGGGCCGGGATCCCGGCGGGCGTCTTCAACCTGGTCACCGGTCTGGGCCCGGTCGCCGGCCAGGCCCTCGCCGAGCACCCGGGCGTCGACCTGGTCTCCTTCACCGGATCCACCGCCGTCGGCCGGCAGATCGCCGCGATCGCCGCCGGGCAGGTCAAGAAGGTCGCCCTCGAACTCGGCGGCAAGTCCGCCAACGTCATCCTCCCGACCGCCGACCTGGCCAAGGCGGTCAACGTCGGGGTCGCCAACGTCATGTCCAACTCCGGGCAGACGTGCAGCGCCTGGACCCGCATGCTCGTCCACCGTGACCGGTACGAGGAGGCCGTGGAACTCGCGGCCGCGGCCGCCGCCAAGTACGGCGACCGCATCGGCCCGGTCGTCAACGCCAAGCAGCAGGCGCGGGTGCGCGGCTACATCGAGAAGGGCGTCGCGGAAGGCGCTCGCCTGGTCGCCGGCGGCCCCGAATCCCCGCGCGAGACCGGATACTTCGTCAGCCCGACCGTCTTCGCCGACGTCACCCCGGACATGACCATCGCCCAGGAGGAGATCTTCGGCCCGGTCCTGTCGATCCTCCCCTACGACGACGAGGAGGACGCCCTGCGCATCGCCAACGGCACGGTCTACGGCCTGGCCGGCGCCGTCTGGGCCGGTGACGAGGCCGAGGCGGTGGCCTTCGCGCGCCGGATGGAGACCGGCCAGGTCGACATCAACGGCGGCCGCTTCAATCCTCTCGCCCCCTTCGGCGGTTACAAGCAGTCGGGCGTGGGCCGCGAACTCGGCGTGCACGGCCTGGCCGAGTACCTCCAGACCAAGTCCCTCCAGTTCTAGAACCAGGGGAGTCCCTTCCGCCATGGCTGTCCGCGCCGCCGTTCTGCCCGCCGTCGGATCCCCGCTGGAGATCACCGGCATCGACCTGCCCGACCCCGGACCGGGACAGGTTCGCGTCCGGCTCGCCGCCGCCGGGGTCTGCCACTCCGACCTGTCCCTGTCCGACGGCACCATGCGCGTCCCCGTCCCCGCCGTCCTCGGCCACGAGGGCGCCGGCACGGTCGTCGCCGTCGGCGAGGGCGTCAGCCACGTCGCGCCCGGCGACGGGGTCGTCCTCAACTGGGCCCCGTCCTGCGGCGCCTGCCACGCCTGCTCGCTCGGCGAGGTCTGGCTGTGCGCCAACGCGCTCAACGGCGCCGGCGACGTCTACGCCCGCACCACCGAGGGCACCGACCTCCACCCCGGCCTGAACGTCGCCGCGTTCGCCGAGGAGACGGTCGTGGCCGCCTCCTGCGTCCTCCCGGTCCCGGACGGGGTCCCGCTCACCGACGCGGCCCTCCTCGGCTGCGCCGTCCTCACCGGCTACGGCGCCGTCCACCACTCGGCCCAGGTCCGTCCGGGCGAGACGGTGGCGGTGTTCGGCGTCGGGGGCGTGGGACTCGCCGCCCTCCAGGCGGCCCGGATCGCGGGCGCCTCGAAGATCGTCGCGGTGGACGTCTCCGCCGAGAAGGAGGAACTGGCCCGGGCGGCCGGCGCCACCGACTACGTCATCGCCTCCGAGAACACCGCCCGCGAGATCCGCGCCCTCACCGGCAAACAGGGCGTCGACGTCGCCGTGGAGTGCGCCGGCCGCGCGGTCAGCATCCGCACGGCCTGGGACTCCACCCGGCGCGGCGGCCGCACCACGGTCGTCGGCATCGGCGGCAAGGACCAGCAGGTCACCTTCAACGCCCTGGAGATCTTCCACTGGGGCCGCACCCTCGCGGGCTGCGTCTACGGCAACTCCAACCCGGCCGAGGACCTCCCGGTGCTCGCCGAACACGTCCGCGCGGGCCGCCTCGACCTGAGCGCGCTGGTGACGGAGCGGATCTCCCTG
This sequence comes from Streptomyces sp. CA-179760, assembly GCF_050937045.1. Classification (NCBI taxonomy): domain Bacteria; kingdom Bacillati; phylum Actinomycetota; class Actinomycetes; order Kitasatosporales; family Streptomycetaceae; genus Streptomyces; species Streptomyces sp. CA-179760. The sequence continues at coordinate 2,074,047 of NZ_JBNJLZ010000001.1, read as the reverse complement.
GAGGGCATCCCGGCCGCGTTCGAGAACATGCTGGCGGGCAAGGGCGGCCGGGCGCTGGTCGTCTTCTAGCCCGGTTCCTCCGCACCCCGGCCTCCGCGCGAGGCCGGGGCATCAGGCATGCCCGCCCGCACGGTCGGTGCCAAGTACAGGTAAAAGTCCTGGTGCGCGACCCGTTGACGTCCATACCGTCCGGTCAGTACGTTCCCGGAACCCGAGCCACCCCCCGTTCCGTCCCCGCATCCACCGGAGCGTGCACCGCATGGACACGGCACCTTCCGCTCAGCCCGCCACCACCACCCCGGCCGCCGGCAACCGCCGCCGGGTAGCCACCGCGGCAGCGCTCGCCTCGGCCGTCGAGTGGTACGACTACTTCGTCTTCGGCATCGCCGCGGCCCTCGTCCTCGGCGATCTCTACTTCCCCGCGGGCAGCCCCACCGCCGGCGTCCTGGCCTCGTTCGCCACCTTCGCCGTCGGTTTCCTCGCCCGCCCCATCGGCGGCATCGTCGCCGGCCACCTCGGCGACAAGCGCGGCCGCAAGCCGATGCTGGTCCTCGCCCTCACCCTGATGGGCGTCGCCACCACCGGCATCGGCCTGCTGCCGACGTACGACACGATCGGCGTCGCGGCCCCGATCCTGCTGGTCCTGCTGCGCATCGCCCAGGGCGTCGCCGTCGGTGCCCAGTGGGGCGGCGCGATGCTCCTGGCCACCGAGTACGCCCCGGAGGGCAAGCGAGGTGTCTACGGCAGCGTCGTCCAGCTCGGCGTCCCCATCGGCGTGGTGACCGCCAACACGGTCTTCCTCGCCGCCGGCGCGTTCACCACCGACTCGGCGTTCGCGGCCTGGGGCTGGCGCGTGCCGTTCCTGGTCGGCCTGCTGGTCCTCGGACTCGCCTGGTACATCCACACCAAGGTCGAGGAGACCCCCGCGTTCCGGGAGGCCGAACGCGCCCTCGCGAAGAAGGAGAAGACCGAGCAGAGCTCGCCGCTGCGCACCATCCTGCGCGGGCACCTCGGCACGGTGCTCCTCGCGGGCGGCTCCTTCGCCGTCAACACCGCGACCTTCTACATCCTGATCACCGGCGTCCTCGACTACACGACCCGCGAGCTGGACATGAAGAAGAGCGCGGTGCTCACCGTCTCGCTTTGCGTCAGCCTCACCCAGCTCGTGCTGATCCCGGCGGCCGCCGCGCTCTCCGACCGTGTCGGCCGCATCCGGATCTACGCCATCGGCGCGGTCGGCATCGCACTGTGGGCCGTACCGCTCTTCCTGCTGATCGACACCGGCTCGCTGCTGTGGCTCGCGGTCGGCACGTTCGTCGCCAGCTGCTTCCTGAGCATCATGTACGGTCCCCAGGCCGCCCTGTTCGCGGAGCTGTTCACGCCCGAGATGCGCTACACCGGCGCTTCGCTCGGTTACCAGATCGCGGCCGTCGCCGGCGGCGGGCTCGCGCCCTTCGTCATGGTGCTGCTGCTGGAGTCGACGGGCACGTCGATGGCCGTGTCCGGCTACATCATCGTGCTCTCGGTGATCGCACTGGTCTCGATCAAGGTCCTCGCGGACCGCGCGCGTTCGGCCGAATCGGCGGCGGAACCCGCGGCCGAGCCGGCGGCGGAGGCCGAGTCAGCGGGCTGAGTCCGCGGCCTCCTCGGGCCGGGGCTCCGGAGCCGCTCCCGGAGCCCCGCCCCGAGCCGCCGACCGCGCCCCCCTCCGCGACCGTGACCGGGACACCGCGACACCCGCCAGGCACAGCACGCCGCCGACCAGGGTCAGCAGCCCCGGCACCTCGCCGAGGAACAGCCAGGACATCAGGACGACCAGCGCGGGCGCCGCGTATGTCGTCGCGCCCATCTTGCTCGCGGTCGTCCGGGACAGGGCGTACGCCCACGTCGTGAAGGCGAGGGCGGTCGGAAAGACGCCCAGGTACACCATGTTGAGCGTCGCGGAGGCCGGAGCGTCGGCGGCCTCCCGGACCAGCTGCCCGGCGAACGGCAGACACAGCACCGCGCCGACCAGGCACCCGAACGTCGTCACCTGCAAGGGACTCGCCGTGCCCAGCGCCGGCTTCTGCGCCACGACACCACCGGCGTACGCGACCGCCGCCAGCAGGCACAGCACCACCCCGAGCACCGAGGATCCGCCCTCGCCCGACATCGAGAGACCCACCGTCACCGCACCGGCGAACGACACCGCCATCCCCGCCAGCAGCCGCGGTGGCATCGGGTCCCCGAGCAGCCGGGCACCGAGCAGCGCGATCAGGATGGGACCGGTGTTCACGACCAGGGCGGCCGAACCCGCGTCGACCTGCTGCTCGCCCCAGTTGAGCGCGACCATGTAGAAGCCGAACCACAGCAGCCCCGATATCGCGATGCCGCGCCAGGCCGAGCGGGGCGGCACCCCCTCCCGTCGCAGCAGGCAGATCGCCCCCAGCGTCAGCACCCCGGCCAGCAGCCGCCCGAGCGCCAGCGCGCCCGGCGAGTAGGCGTCACCCGCACTGCGGATCGAGACGAAGGCGGACGCCCACAGCACGACGGTGACCGTGGCCGCGCCGGCGGCCAGCAGCTCCGCCCGGCGGCCGGGACGGGTCGGGGATGTGTTCATCATGCTCCCGAGGCTAGGAGGGGTGGAGGGACGGACGCTCGCGGTTTTCGGACCGTGTGTCCGGGCAGGCCGGGCGGCGCGTCAGGGCCGGCCCTGCCGGGCTTCGGGATCAGCGCAGCGCCGCCGCCTCCACGCCCAGCAGCTCGAAGAGGGCCCGGGCACCGGCCGCCGTCACCTTCACGGCACGCTCGGAGCCGATGCGCACGCACCATCCCGTGTCCAGGGCGTGCCGGCACAGGGCCGCGCCCGCCACGCCCGCGAGATGGGGCCGCCGTTCGGTCCAGTCGAGACAGGCCCGTGCCATGGGGCGTCGGCCACGCCGTTCGAGGCCGATACCGGCCGACGCGAACCACGCCACGCCCGCGTCGGTGAGCGCGAACCCGGTCTCCTGCCGCAGCAGCCCACGCGCCGTCAGCGCGTCCGTGACCGCGATGCCGAGCCGGCCGGCGAGATGGTCGTAGCAGGTGCGCCCCCGGGCCATCGCCGAACCCGCGCTCGACTCCCGCAGGCTCCGCGGCCGTACGGCCGTGCCCGGCGCGACCTGCGCGGCCAGGTCCTCCAGCAGTTGCGCGACCCGTGCGTCCGCCAGCCGGACGTACCGGTGCCGGCCCTGCCGTTCCTCGGTGAGCAGCCCGCCCGCCACGAGCCTGCTCAGGTGCTCGCTCAGCGTCGACGCGGCGACCCCCGCGTGCCGGGCCAGCTCGCTCGCGGTCCGGGCCCGGCCGTCGAGCAACGCCAGCAGGCACGCGGCCCGGGTCTCGTCCGCGAACAGTCCGGCGAACCGTGCCAGGGCCGTGGCCCGCGGGTCCCTCGTCGTCATGGCCCCAGCATGGGACACGGATCGTTCGGCCGCCGCCGAAGTGTGCCTACGCGGTCCGCCGCACCTGCTCGTACTGCCGTGCCAGCCCGTCCAGCAGGGCCGTCAGCCCGGTCTCGAAAGCCCGCTCGTCGATCTTCTCCTGCTGCTCGGCGAGGAGGTGGGCCTGCTGGAGGTGGGGGTAGTCGGCGGGGTTGTAGGCGCTCGCGTCGTCCACGAAGCCCCGGCGAAGGAGCCGAGCGCGGAGCCCATCACGAAGTACCGCATCAGCGCGCCGATGGACGTGGCCTGCGCCGGCGGCCAGCCCGCGGCGACCATCGCGCCGTAGACGGCGTCCGCGAGGCGCAACCCCGCCGGGCGGCGGCCCGGGCCGCGGGCCAGCACCGGGACGATGTTCGGGTGGTCGCGCAGCGCGACCCGGTAGGAGACGGCCCAGTCATGCAGCGCGGTCCGCCAGTCGCGGCCGTCCTCGAACATCGTCAGATCCACCTGGCCGCTCACCGAGTCGGCGACCGCCTCCAGGATCTCGTCCTTGGTGCGGAAGTGGTTGTAGAGCGAGGGCCCGCTCACGCCCAGTTCGGCGGCGAGCCGACGGGTGGAGACGGCCGCCAGGCCCTCCGCGTCCACGAGCGCGCGGGCTGTCTCGACGATCCGGTCGGTGGAGAGCAAGGGCTTGCGCGGTCGGGCCATGGCGCACATAGTAGGGCTGCGCACGGAAACTAGCAGTGCTAATTTAAAGGTGCGGCTTTCAATGACGTCCGGCTTTCCCTGGGGTGACGTGTGGTGAACCTGGAACTCGGCGAGGAGCAGACCGCGGTCCAGCGGCTCGCGCGGGACTTCGTGGAGCGCGAGATCACCCCGAACGTCATCGCCTGGGACCGCGCCGAGGAAGTCGACCGCGCACTCGTCAAGAAGCTCGGCGAGGTCGGCTTCCTGGGCCTGACCATCGACGAGGAGTACGGCGGTTCCGGCGGCGACCATCTCGCGTACTGCCTGGTCACGGAGGAACTGGGGCGGGGTGACTCGTCCGTGCGCGGCATCGTCTCCGTCTCGCTGGGGCTCGTCGCCAAGACCGTCGCCGCCTGGGGGAGCGAGGGGCAGAAGCGGCAGTGGCTGCCGGGGCTCACGTCCGGCGAGGCGGTCGGCTGCTTCGGGCTCACCGAGCCGGGCACGGGCTCGGACGCGGGCAACCTCGCGACACGGGCGGTACGGGACGGCGACGACTACGTCATCAACGGCACCAAGATGTTCATCACCAACGGCACCTGGGCCGACGTCGTCCTGCTCTTCGCCCGCTCCACGGACGCCCCCGGCCACAAGGGCGTCTCCGCCTTCCTGGTCCCCACCGGCACACCCGGCCTGACGCGCCGCACGATCCACGGCAAGCTGGGGCTGCGCGGCCAGGCCACGGCCGAACTGGTTCTGGAGGACGTGCGCGTGCCCGCCTCGGCGCTGCTGGGGGAGGAGGGCAAGGGCTTCTCGGTCGCCATGTCCGCCCTCGCCAAGGGCCGGATGTCGGTCGCCGCGGGCTGTGTCGGCATAGCCCAGGCCGCGCTGGACGCGGCGGTGCGGTACGCGGGCGAGCGCGAGCAGTTCGGGAAGCCCATCGCCCGGCACCAGCTGGTCCAGGAGCTGATCAGCGACATCGCCGTGGACGTCGACGCCGCCCGGCTGCTGACGTGGCGGGTCGCCGATCTGATCGACCGCGGACAGCCGTTCGCCGTCGAGTCGTCCAAGGCCAAGCTGTTCGCCTCGGAGGCGGCCGTCCGCGCCGCGAACAACGCGCTCCAGGTCTTCGGCGGGTACGGCTACATCGACGAGTACCCGGCGGGCAAGCTGCTGCGGGACGCCCGCGTGATGACCCTCTACGAGGGCACCAGCCAGATCCAGAAGCTGGTCATCGGGCGGGCGCTGACCGGGGTTTCGGCGTTCTGAGTACCTTCTGAGTACGCCGGCGGATGTGGCGCGGGCCACTTCGGCCGAAGCTTGCCCCCATGAGTGACACACCGGGCAAGCAGAACACCGCGGCCTTCTACGGCCAGGCCGTCGCCTCCTTCGCCGTCGCCATGGCGGCCACCGCCATCGGCATCTACCAGCTGAGCGCCGACGCCTGGGTGCGTGGCTTCCTCGCCATCGCCGTCCTGTACCTGGTCACCTCCTCCTTCACCCTGGCCAAGGTGATCCGGGACCGGCAGGACGGGGCGGCGGCACCCACGTACACCCCCTTCGAGAAGCACTGAGCGCTTGCGGGGTCGAACACGCCCTAAGCGCCCGCTCACCTTCGGCGGTATGGTGGTGCCCCTGCCAGTGGAGAGGGGCACGTGATGGGTACGGCGGAGGAGACGGCCGGCGGCGAGGCGCAGGCGTGGGGCGAGGTCACGCCCGACGCGGCGCGGCGGCTGCTGATCGCCGCGGTGGAGGCCTTCGCCGAGCGCGGGTACCACGCCACGACGACCCGTGACATCGCGGGTCGCGCCGGGATGAGTCCGGCCGCGCTCTACATCCACTACAAGACCAAGGAAGAGCTGCTGCACCGCATCAGCAGGATCGGGCACGCGAAGGCCCTGGAGATCCTGCGGACGGCGGCCCGGCGCGAGGGCAGTGCCCGCGAGCGCCTGGCCGGCGCGGTCAGCTCCTTCGTCGGCTGGCACGCCGGCGGCCGCACCACGGCCCGGGTGGTCCAGTACGAGCTGGACTCGCTCGGGCCGGACGCCCGGGCCGAGATCCTCGCGCTGCGCCGGCAGTGCGACGACGAGGTGCACCGGGTCATCGAGGACGGCGTGGCGTCGGGCGAGTTCGACGTGCTCGACGTCAAGGGGACCACCCTCGCGGTGCTCTCCCTCTGCATCGACGTGGCCCGCTGGTTCAACGTCGACGGGCCGTGGACGCCGGACGAGGTCGGCGCGCTGTACGCCGACCTCGTGCTGCGGATGGTCGGCGCCGGGGAGCCGGCACCGGCTCAGAAGTAGTAGCGCGCCACGGACTCGGCGACACAGACGGGCTTGTCGCCGCCCTCGCGTTCCAGAGTGAAGGCGACGGTGACCTGGACGCCGCCGGTCACGTCCTCGACGCCGGTGATCGTGGCGGTCGCGCGCAGCCGGGAGCCGACCGGCACGGGCGCGGGGAAACGCACCTTGTTCGTCCCGTAGTTGACGCCCATCTTCACGCCCTCGACGGCGATCAGCTGCGGCCCGAAGAGGGGGAGCAGCGACAGGGTCAGATAGCCGTGCGCGATGGTCGTGCCGAAGGGGCCCGCGGCGGCCTTCTCGGGGTCGACGTGGATCCACTGGTGGTCACCGGTGGCGTCCGCGAAGAGGTCGATCCGCTTCTGGTCGATGTCGAGCCAGTCGGTGTACCCCAGTTGCTCACCCACCGCCGACCTCAGGTCGTCGACGGACGTGAAGATCCTCGGCTCTGCCATGTCCCGGCCTCTCGCATGTCAGGGATGCTGCTTCTCTAAGCGACTGCTTAGCATGGTCGGCCGCGGGGGGTCGTGTCAACGGACTGGGTAGGGTTCGATGGGTGCCCCAGATTCCAGAGAAGATCCATGAGCTCACGGTCGGCCAGCTCGCGGCGCGGAGCGGCGCGGCCGTGTCCGCGCTGCACTTCTACGAGTCCAAGGGCCTGATCGACAGTCGCCGGACGTCAGGCAACCAGCGCCGCTACGCACGTGACACGCTCCGCCGGGTCGCCTTCATCAGGGCCGCGCAACGGGTCGGCATCCCGCTGGCGACGATCCGCGAGGCCCTCGCGGAACTCCCCGAGGAGCGGACGCCGACGAAGGAGGACTGGGCGCATCTCTCGGAGGCCTGGCGCTCCGAACTGGACGAACGCATCAAGCAGCTGAACCGCCTGCGCGACCACCTCACCGACTGCATCGGCTGCGGCTGCCTCTCCCTCGAAGGCTGCGTCCTCTCCAACCCGGACGACGCCTTCGGCGAACGCCGCACGGGCTCCCGCCTGATGGTGGACAAGAACCGGGGGTAGCTGCCCTTGGCCTTAGCTGCGCGCATGCGTGCCTCCCCCAGTGTTTTAAGGGCCTGGGAGGTGCCCCCAGGGCGGTACGGGTGGGCGGTGGGGGTCCCCCCCGCTCATGGGGCCCCCGCTCATGGGGGTCCCCCCCCGCTCGAGCGAAGCCGAGTGTGGGGGAGGCACCCCGCTCCGCCGGGCTGCGCAACGCCCCGACCTCAGCGACAACGCCGAGCACCCGCAGACCGACCAACCGCGTACTCACCCAACCCCGCCACAACCAACTCCGCATTGGACCCGGCCCGCCTCCCGTCCGGCAGCAGCAGCACATCCTCCAGCCCGACCCGCGTGGTCACCCCCAACCGCCCCGCGAACCGCAGCACAGGCCAAGCGCCCCCGTCCTCTCCGTGCAACAACACAGGACGGCCATGAGCGGAACCGATCTCGCACAGCAGCGCCCGCGCAGAGGCGACGGCCCCCGCCGCATCCGTGTCCGTCACCTCCGCCAGCACCCGCAATACCCTCGGCCCCAGCGAAGACGCGGCAAACCGCTCCGCCCCGTCCGTCCCCGACCAGATGCCGGCCTCCACCCCACCCCGAGATCGATGAGCGCGGCGGCCACCTCCTCCGCCCCCGGCTCATGCCAGTTGACCGACGCGTGGTCGGGCAGCACGGTCCAGCCGCGGACCCGGTCCAGCCTGGCGGCGGGGTCCGGCTCCGCCCACGCCCCCGTCGTCACACCGACCGGCACCGACACCCGCGCCCGAATCGCCTCCAGCGTCACCGCGAGCACCCGCGGCGACAGCGTGTCCCGCCCGCACGGCGTCTTGGGGTGGACGTGGATGTCCGTGGCCCCGGCCGCGACGGCCTCCGCCGCGGACGCGGCCATCGCCTCGGGCGTCAGCGGCACCGCCGCACCGTCGGCGGCTCCCCGCGCCCCGTTCAGACACACCTGCACCATGTCCCGATGGTGCCAGTCACCACTGACAGCCGGCCCCGGCGGCGACAGTGGGGGTGCGGCATCCCCGGCGCACCCCCCGCGCGCCCGCGTTCGTCAAGCCGACATCAGCAGTGGCCTCGCCCGCCTGGCGTACGCCAGGGACTCGGGCGTGAGCACGGGACGCGGCACCAGGATTCCGCAGTCCGTGCAGACCGGACCCGCCGATGGTTCGTGGTCCAGGTCGTACTTCCAGGTGAGTTGCTCCCCGCCGCACACCGGGCACGCCGAGCCCGGTTCGCGCTCCAGCGCGGCGATCAGCCGGCGCAGCACCTCGGCCAGCGGTTCACGGGGGTGTACCGCCGGATCGTCGCACCACGCCACGCCGAACCCGCCCCAGGTCAGCCGGTGCCAGTCGTCCACGCTGCCCGGCCGGCGCAGTCCGTCGTGCTTCTCCTTCTTGCGGCGCTCGGCGAACTCGACCTCGTAGGCCAGCCAGACCGCCCGCGCCTCCTCCAGTTCGTCCAGTGCGGCCACGAGCCGCACTGGATCGGGGGACCGGTCCTCGGGACCGAACCCCGCCCGGGCGCACAAATGGTCCCAGGTCGCCCTGTGCCCGTAAGGGGCGAACCTCTCAAGGCACTTGCGCAGCGAATAGCGCCGCAATGCGAGATCGCACCGCGGATCGCGGACCTGTCTCGCCAGACTCCGGAAACCGGCCATCGTCCTGCACCTCCGTCACACCTGCACCTGTAATCCGGTCACTTCGGCGTCGTCGTACGGACGTCGCCGAATAGACGTATCGACAAGCGAATCGGCTCCATCCGATTTCAAATGCCCTCCATAAGCCGTCCTAAGAGGCTCGCGAGTCGACTGCCGTGGTCCGTGTGCCTGTTGTGCTGACTCCAAGAAGTGACGCTTGTTCATCTTCAAACTCGGGGATACCGGCGGTAACATCCGGCCACCCCCTCGGGAGGAGCCCCCCATGGCACGGCGTACCCCACGCACCGTTCTCGGCAGAATGAGAACTCCCCGGGGATTCCCCGGGTTCCTGAAGACCGCTTCGGTATGCGCCCTGATCGCAGGTCTTTTGTCGCCGCTTGCCCCGGCGGCCGCGGCGGAAACGCCGATCGCGCAGGCCACGGCCGCCGCGAACGACTACTGCGGCAACCAGTGTTCGGACATCCTCCCGCCCGGCCAGAACGGCAACGCCACCCTCGCCCAGATCCTCCTCAACCAGGCCTTCGGCACCCAGCCCGAGCACGCCGAGGACCAGCTCGGGCCCTACGCGAACCTCGCCAAGGGTCATACCGGGCTCACCAACGACAAGATCAACAACTTCTTCAACGACGCGTCCTTCGGAGTCCCGGCGGATCAGGTCGCCTCCACCGTCAAGCCCGCCGGGCGCGGCGACGTCACGATCGTCCGTGACAAGAAGACGGGCGTGCCGCACATCACCGGCACCACCCGGTACGGCACCGAGTTCGGGGCGGGCTACGCGGCCGCCCAGGACCGGCTGTGGCTGATGGACGTCTTCCGGCACGTCGGGCGCGGTCAGCTGACCTCCTTCGCCGGCGGCGTACCCTCCAACCAGGGCTTGGAGCAGCAGTTCTGGCGGCACGCCCCGTACACCGAGGCCGATCTGCAGGCCCAGATCGACAACGCCGTCGCCACCAACGGCGAGCGCGGCAAGCAGGCCCTCGCCGACGCCAAGGCCTATCTCGACGGCATCAACTCCTACATCGACGCCTCCGACAGCGCCCGCAACTTCCCCGGCGAGTACGTCCTCACCGGGCACAAGGACTCGGTCACCAACGCAGGGACGATCGATCACTTCAAGATCACCGACCTGGTCGCGCTGGCTTCCGTCATCGGCGCGCTGTTCGGTTCCGGCGGGGGCGGCGAGGTCAACAACGCGCTCTCGCTGCTCGCCGCCCAGGAGAAGTACGGCGTGGCGGAAGGCACCAAGGTCTGGGAGTCCTTCCGCGAGCGCAACGACCCGGAGGCCGTGCTCACGGTCCACGACGGCAGCTTCCCGTACGCGACCAAGCCCGACGCCCCGCAGGGCACGGCCCTGCCCGACGCCGGTTCCGTGAAGTCCGAGCCGCTCGTCTACGACCGCACCGGCAGCGCCACGGCCTCCAGCGCCACCGGAGCGTCCGGCGAGGCGGCGAAGACGGCCCTGTCGTCCGCCAAGCGTGGCATGTCCAACGCCCTCGTGGTCGGCGGCAAGCACACCGCGAGCGGCCACCCCGTCGCCGTGTTCGGCCCGCAGACCGGCTACTTCGCCCCCCAGCTGCTGCTGCTCCAAGAGATCCAGGGCCCGGGCATCAGCGCCCGGGGCGCCTCCTTCGCGGGCCTGAGCATGTACGTGGAACTCGGCCGCGGCCAGGACTACGCGTGGAGCGCCACGACCTCCGGCCAGGACATCATCGACAGCTACGCCGTCGAACTGTGCCAGGACGACTACCACTACCTGTACCGCGGCACCTGCACACCGATGGAGAAGATCGAGCAGAAGAACGCCTGGAAGCCGACCACCGCCGACGGCACCGCCGCCGGCTCGTACACCATGCGCGTCTGGCGCACGAAGTACGGCCCCGTCGAGTACCGCGCGACGGTCGGCGGCAAGAAGGTCGCCTACACCTCCCTGCGCTCGTCCTTCATGCACGAGGCCGACTCCATCATCGGCTTCCAGATGCTGAACGACCCCGACTACGTCAAGGGCCCGGAGTCCTTCCAGAAGGCGGTGCAGCACATCAACTACACCTTCAACTGGTTCTACGCCGACTCCGAGCACACCGCGTACTACAACAGCGGCGACAACCCGGTGCGCGCGAACGGCGTCGACGCCGAGTTCCCGGCGTGGGCGCGGCCGGCGTACGAGTGGCGGGGCTGGGACCCGGCGACCAACACGGCCGACTACACCCCGCCCTCCGCCCACCCCAACTCGATCGACCAAGACTACTACATCTCCTGGAACAACAAGCAGGCCAAGGACTACACGACCGCGCCCTGGGGCAACGGCTCCGTGCACCGTGGCAACCTCCTGGAGGACCGGGTGAAGAAACTGGTCCGGCAGGGCGGGGTGACCCGGGCCGCGCTGGTGAAGGCCATGGCCGACGCGGCGACGGCCGACCTGCGGGCGGAGGACGTCCTGCCGAAGCTGCTGAAGGTCGTCAACAGTTCACCGGTCACCGACTCCACCGCCGCCGCGGCCGTGAGCAAGCTCCAGGCCTGGGTCGCGGCCGGCGGCAAGCGCACGGAGACCTCGGCCGGCTCCAAGAAGTACGCCGACGCCGACGCGATCCGCATCCTCGACGCCTGGTGGCCGCTGCTGGTCAAGGCCGAGTTCGAACCGGGCCTCGGCAGTGAGCTCTACGCCGCCATGACCGCGAACCTGCCCGTCGACGAGTCCCCGTCGGCGGCCCACGGCCCGACCGGCTCGCACGCCGGAAGCTCCTTCCAGTACGGCTGGTGGAGCTATGTCGACAAGGACGTCCGGACCGTGCTCGGCGAGCAGGTGCAGGGTCCGCTCACCAGGAAGTACTGCGGCGACGGGAGCCTCAGCGCCTGCCGTGACACCCTCATCAGCACCCTGAAGGAGGCGGCCGCCAAGACCGCGGCCCAGGTCTACCCCGGTGACGACCAGTGCTCGGCGGGCGATCAGTGGTGCGCCGACTCGGTCATCCACCGCACTCTCGGCGGCATCAAGCACGGCAAGATCAGCTGGCAGAACCGGCCGACCTACCAGCAGGTCGTGGAGTTCACCTCGCACCGGTGACGCGCGCACAAGTGACACACGGTCCGGCGGCGGGTCAGCGGACGCGGCCCGCCGCCAGCACCAACCGGGCCAGTTCCTCGTGCAGGATGTCGCTGTGCGCTCCGGCAGGCGGCCCGCCGCGTCTGACCACCGCCGCGGCGTCGACGTTCACGCAGCCCGAGGCGGGCAGTTTCACCGTCAGGGCCTCGGCGAGGGAGTACGCGCGCGTGCCCGGCACCGCCCGCACCCCGCCGCAGCCCATCGCGCCCCACTTCTCGCCCAGGGCACGGCTCAGGTCGAGGCCGGTGACCGACCGGCTGTCGCCCGCCATCCGCGACGCCAGCGGATAGACGGTGCCGAGGGCCGAGTCGTGCCGGGAGTGGCAGCACACCAGGGGGCCGTCGATGCGGTTCTGCTGCCCCTGGAGCACCCCTCCCGCACGCGGGTCGTGCGGCAGCCGGGCAGCGAACGCGTAGTGCGAGAACGCCCCTTGGAGCAGCGTCACGGACTTCACCGTGCGCACGCCCTCGGGGAGCCCGCGCAGCGCGAACGACACCAGCCGCGCGCCGAAGCTGTGCCCCACCAGGTGCACGCGCACGCCCGGCGCCGCCGCCGCGAGCTGCCCGACCACCCGGCCCAGCCCCCGCTCACCGACGGTTCCGGCGCGCCGCTTCATCGCGTAGTACGTCGCCTGCCGCAGCAGTTCGTGCGCACCGTCCCAGGGGTTCGGGAGCCTGAAGTCCCGCCGCTCGCCGGAAGCTTCCAGTTCCGCGAGCGCCTGCGCGAACTCCTCGCAGGCCGCCGCCGAGGATCCGGCGAACATCTCCGGCTCGCTCTGCGGCACTCCCTCCGCCACCGTGTCCGCCGCGAACAACTCCTGCGGCCCGGGCGCCACCACCTCCACCAGCAGCCGCACCAGCCGCCCGAACTCCTCCAGCTCGGACTCCTCCCGCGGCTGCTGCTCCAGCAGCCGCGCGATCTGGTCGACCAGGATCGCCCGGCCCGGGAAGGTCTCCAGCAGCGCGTGCCGGGTGTCCTTGTCGAGCACGGGACGCCCGGGGGCCTCGGCCGCCACGGCCCGCGGCAGGTCCGGGATCGGTTCGTCGGAGAACCGCATCGCCGGCCACAGCACCCCGACGTACCCGACCCGGGCCGCCGGTGCCAGCCGCGGGACGGGCGCGAGGAAACGGTCGTAGAGCCGGGTCGCGCCCGAGCGGTCGTTGTTCCACCCGTGCGCGAAGACGATCAGGTCGCGCACCTTCCGTTCGGCCACCCCGGCGAGCAACCGGTCCCGCTGGCGGCCCGCCGGGTCCCCGTCCGCGTCGAAGGTCAGCTCCCAGTAGGGAGTCACACTCATCGCCGGATCCGCCATGACAGGCCCCCTAGCCCCCGGGTGACGCCACGATCTGGGCGCATCGTCCTGCCAACGGGGCGACTTGGCCATACGTCACGGGCGCATCGGGGGCGGTGCGCCTCGCTCAGCGGTAGACGAGGTACTCCCGCCGCATCCGCCGGAACGCCGCCAGGTCCCGCTGCCACCCCGCCACGACCTCGTCGGTGTCCGCGCCCGCGTCGATCATCGTGCGCACGCGCGTGGAGCCGGTGAGCTTGTCGATCCAGTTGTCGGGGCGCCAGGCGAAACCGCCCCAGACCCGCTTGGCGGTCACGAGCAGGGCGATTCCCGTCCGCACGGGGTCGAACGCGGCCCGGTCGTGCACATGGACCTGTACGCCGCCGATCGTCTTGCCCTGGAACTTCGAGAAAGTGGGCGCGAAGTACGCCTCCCTGAACCGCACACCGGGCAGTCCGAGTTCGTTCGCCCCGTCCGCCCAGCGCCGGTCGATCCCCTCGGCGCCCAGCAGCTCGAACGGCCGTGTCGTGCCGCGCCCCTCCGACAGGTTCGTGCCCTCGAACAGACACGTCCCCGAGTACACCAGGGCCGTCTCCGGTGTCGGCATGTTCGGGCTCGGCGGCACCCAGGGAAGCCCGGAGGCGTCGTAGAAGTCCGAGCGCTTCCAGCCCGACATCGTCACGGTCTCCAGCGGCACGGGGGCGGTCAGGAACTCGCCGTTGAACAGCCGCGCCAGCTCCGCGACGGTCATCCCGTGGGCCTGGGAGATGGGCTGCCGGCCGACGAACGTCGCGAACTCCTTGTGCAGCACGGGCCCCAGCGCCGCGCGCCCCGTCACCGGGTTGGGCCGGTCCAGCACCACGAACCGCTTGCCGGCGAGCTGTGCGGCCTCCATGCAGTCGTACAGGGTCCAGATGTACGTGTAGAAGCGGGCGCCGACGTCCTGGATGTCGAAGACGACCGTGTCCACGCCGGACGCGGTGAAGATGTCGGCGAGGGGCCGGCCGCTCTTGAGGTACGTGTCGTAGACGGGCAGGCCGGTCGCCGGGTCGTCGTAGCGGCCCTCGGAGCCGCCGGCCTGGGCGGTGCCCCGGAAGCCGTGCTCGGGGCCGAAGACGGCGGTGAGGTCGACGCGGTCGTCCTCGTGCATGACGTCGACGATGTGGCGGGCGTCGCGGGTGATGCCGGTGGGGTTGGTGACGATGCCGGCCTTCTGGCCGTCGAGCAGGGCGTAGCCGTCGTGGGCGAGTCGTTCGAAGCCGGTGCGCAGTCGCCTGCGGCGCTGGGCGGCGGACGCGGTGGAGGTGGCTGATACGGCTGCCGCCGTGGCGGTGGTGAGTACGGCTCGTCTGGAAGGGCGCATGCGGTGACCTCCGTGGTCCGTTTTGTGCCGCTTCTTCGTGGCTGGTCGCGCCCACGCGGCGGAGCCGCAAATCGGTACAGCCCCGCGCCCCTAAGGGTGTTGCGGTTGCCCCTTCCTTGAAACATACCGACCGGTTAGTCTGGCGCTATTGCTGAGCCGCGACTGAGGAGACCGATGGTGGGAGCCTTTCAAGGGGCCGGAGTCGTTGTCACGGGGGCCGGTGGGGGGATCGGAGCCGCGCTCGCCCGGCGCTTCGCCGCCGAGGGGGCCCGGGTCGTCGTCAATGACCTGGACGCCGAGCGGGCCAAGCACATCGCGGACGAGGTCGGCGGGATCGCCGTGCCCGGTGACGCCTCGGCGATCGTCGGGGACGCCCGGGACGCGCTGGGCGGGACCGTCGATGTGTACTGCGCCAACGCCGGTGTCGCCTTCGACGGCGTCGATGCCGGTCAGGCATTGGACGAGAAGGCATGGGCGACGTCCTGGGACGTGAACGTCATGGCCCATGTCCGGGCCGCCGAGGAGCTGCTGCCGGCCTGGCTGGAGCGCGGCAGTGGCCGGTTCGTCTCCACCGTGTCCGCCGCCGGGCTGCTCACCATGATCGGCGCCGCGCCCTACGCCGTCACCAAGCACGGCGCCCTCGCCTTCGCCGAGTGGCTGTCGCTGACCTACCGGCACCGGGGCGTGAAGGTCCACGCCATCTGCCCGCAGGGCGTCCGCACCGACATGCTCGCCGCCACCGGCAGCGCGGGCGACCTGGTGCTGCGGTCGACCGCGATCGAGCCGGAGGACGTCGCGGACGCCCTGCTCAAGGGCATCGAGGAGGACCGGTTCCTGATCCTGCCGCACCCGGAGGTCGCCGCCTACCATCAGGCCCGGGCCGGCGACCCCGACCGGTGGCTGGCCGGCATGAACCGTATCCAGCAGCAGTGGGAGGAGAACCGGTGACCGAGTCCCGTTACGCGGCCAAGCCTTGGCTGGACCTGCTCGACGAGGCCCAGAGGGGCCCGATCAGCCCCGCCGGCTCCCTCGTGCACGCCCTGCGGCGGGTGATGGCCGAGATGCCGGACCGTGACTTCCTGGCCTACTTCGACGGCCGGCTGACCTACCGGGACGTCGACGAGTTCAGCGACTCCGTCGCGGGGCACCTCGCGGCACGCGGCCTGCAGCGCGGCGACCGGGTCGCGGTGCTGCTCCAGAACTCCCCGCACTTCGTGCTCGCCGTGCTCGGCGCGTGGAAGGCGGGCGCGGTCGTCGTGCCCGTCAACCCGATGTACAAGTCGGGCGAGGTGAGCCACGTCCTGCGGGACGGCGAGGTGGCCGCGCTGATCTGCTCGGACCGGGCGTGGGAGACGTATCTGCGCGAGACGGCGGCGGACTCGCCCGTGCGGATCGTGCTCACCGGATGCGAGCTGGACTTCCAGACGCGTGACGACGCGCGCGTGCTGACCTTCGAGCGGGTGCCGCAGGCCCCCGACGCCGACGATCTGGTGACGGTGGCGCGAGCGGGGCACAAGGCACCGGCGGACCGTGCGCCCGGCCCCTCCGACATCGCGCTGATCAGCTACACCTCCGGCACGAGCGGCACGCCCAAGGGCGCCACCAACACGCACGGCAACATCATGTACAACGCCGAGCGGCAGCGGACCGGCCTGGGGCTGCCCGAGCGGCCCGTGTACTTCGCGATGGCGCCCCTGTTCCACATCACGGGCATGGTCTGTCAGTTCGGCGCCTGCCTGAACAGCGGGGGCACGCTCGTGCTGGCCTACCGCTTCGAGGCGGGCACGGTGCTGGACGCGTTCGCCGAGCACGCGCCGCACTACACGGTCGGCCCGTCCACGGCCTTCATGGCGCTGGCCGCCCACCCCTCCGTCACCCGTGACCACTTCTCCTCCTTCCGGGTGATCTCCTCCGGCGGTGCCCCGCTGCCGCCCGCGCTGGTGGAGAAATTCCGGGCGGGCTTCGGGCCGTACATCCGTAACGGCTACGGGCTGACCGAGTGCACCGCGCCCTGCGCCTCCGTGCCGCCCGGTCTGGAGGCGCCCGTCGACGCGGCGTCCGGGACGCTCGCCGTGGGCCTGCCCGGCCCCGACACGGTCGTACGGATCATCGACGACAACGGCGACGACGTGCCCTTCGGCGAGCAGGGCGAGATCGCCGTGCGCGGCCCGCAGGTCGTGCCCGGCTACTGGCGGCGCGCCGACGCCACCGCCGAGACGTTCCCCGGCGCCGAACTGCGCACCGGCGACATCGGCTTCATGGACGAGCAGGGCTGGCTGTACGTCGTCGACCGCAAGAAGGACATGATCAACGCGTCCGGCTTCAAGGTGTGGCCGCGCGAGGTCGAGGACGTGCTCTACACACACCCGGCGGTGCGCGAGGCCGCCGTGGTCGGGGTGCCCGACGGCTATCGCGGGGAGACCGTCAAGGCGTACATCAGCCTGCGTCCGGACGCCGAGACGGACCCGGATGCACTCGCCGCCTACTGCAAGGAGAGACTGGCCGCCTACAAATACCCGCGCCAGGTGGAGATCCTGCCCGACTTGCCGAAGACGGCCAGTGGGAAGATCCTCCGTCGGGAACTGCGTTCCCGGACGCAAGGCAATTGACGGCAGTACGGAAAGGCAGGTGGCGGCAGTGCCCAGGACCACGGACTCGGACGGCACCCCCGTGCCTCAGCGGCTCCTGGCCGCCGCCACCCGGCTCTTCGCGGAGCAGGGCTACGACCGCACCTCGGTGCAGGAGATCGTCGAGGCGGCCGGCGTCACCAAAGGGGCGCTCTACCACTACTTCGGCTCCAAGGACGATCTGCTGCACGAGGTGTACGCGCGCGTGCTGCGCATCCAGCAGGAGCGGCTGGACGCCGTCGCGGGAGCCGACGAGCCGGTCGAGAAGAGACTGCGGTCGGCGGCCGCGGACGTCGTGGTGACGACGATCGACAGCCTCGACGACGCGATGATCTTCTGGCGGTCGATGCACCATCTCAGCCCCGAGAAGAACAAGCAGGTCCGCTCCGAGCGCCGCCGCTACCACGAGCGCTTCCGCGCGCTGGTCGAGGAGGGCCAGGAGGCGGGCGTCTTCTCCAAGGCGACCCCGGCGGACCTGGTCGTCGACTACCACTTCGGCTCGGTCCACCACCTGTCGACGTGGTACCGGCCGGATGGTCCCATGACGCCCCAGCAGGTCGCAGACCACCTGGCCGACCTGCTGATGCGGGCGCTGCGCCCCTGACCCAGGGGGCTCCGCCCCCTGGACTCCGGCCTATGTCCACCCACCACCCGACACGGTGAGCCAAGAGGCCGGGCTGCCCCCACCAGCCCGTCCGGCGTTTGAGGACGAGGCCGTTCAGGCCGATCGGGGGTCAAGGGGCGGAGCCCCCTGAGGATGGGACGGGTAAGGGCGGCGGGGGCGAAGAAACCCCCACCGCCCGCACCGCCTACAGGTACTTCTTCAACTCCCGGCGAGCCAACGACCGCTGATGCACCTCATCAGGCCCGTCCGCGATCATCAGCGTCCGTGCCGCCGCATACAGCTCCGCCAGCGGGAAGTCCTGACTGACACCACCCGCCCCGTGCAACTGGATCGCCCGGTCGAGAATGTCCACCACCGCCCGAGGCGTAGCGATCTTGATCGACTGGATCTCGGTGTGCGCCCCCTTGTTCCCGGCCGTGTCCATCAGCCAGGCCGTCTTCAGCACCAGCAGCCGCAACTGCTCCACCGTCACGCGCGCGTCCGCGATCCAGTTGTGCACCACACCCTGCTGCGCCAGCGCCTTGCCGAAGGCCGTACGGGACGCCGCCCGCCGGCACATCAGCTCGATCGCCCGCTCAGCCATGCCGATCAGCCGCATGCAGTGGTGGATCCGGCCCGGACCGAGCCGGGCCTGGGCGATGGCGAAGCCGCCGCCCTCCTCGCCGATCAGGTTCGACGCCGGCACACGCGCGTCGTCGAAGATCACCTCGGCGTGGCCGCCGTGGGAGTGGTCCTCGTAGCCGAACACCCGCATCGCACGCTTGACGGTCACGCCAGGCGTGTCACGGGGGACCAGAACCATGGACTGCTGACGGCGGATGTCGTCCCCGTCCGGGTCCGTCTTGCCCATCACGATGAAGATCTTGCAGTCCGGGTTCATCGCCCCGGAGATGTACCACTTGCGGCCGGAGATGACGTACTCGTCGCCGTCCCGCCGGATGTGCGTGGTGATGTTGGTGGCGTCCGAGGAGGCCACCTCCGGCTCGGTCATCGCGAACGCCGAGCGGATCTCGCCCGCAAGCAGCGGCTCCAGCCACTGCTTGCGATGCTGCTCGTCACCGAACTGGGTCAGCACCTCCATGTTCCCGGTGTCGGGCGCCGCGCAGTTCGTCGCCGTCGGCGCCAGGTGCGGGGACCGGCCCATGATCTCGGCGAGCGGCGCGTACTGGAGGTTGGTGAGCCCGGCCCCGTACTCGGAGTTCGGCAGGAAGAGGTTCCACAGCCCCTGCCTGCGGGCCTCGGCCTTCAGCTCCTCCACCACGGCCGGCGTCTCCCACGGGGAGGCGAGCAGGGCGCGCTGCTCCTCCGCCACCGCCTCGGCCGGATAGACGTGCTCGTCCATGAAGGTGAGCAGCTTGGCGCGCAGCTCCTCGGTGCGTGCGTCGAACGCGAAGTCCATACGGATCAGCCCTCCTGAAGGCCCTCGTGAAGCGTGGTCAGGCCGTGCCGGACGAAGACGGGCACGAGGTCGCCGATGCGGTCGAACCCGCGCCCGACCGTCTGGCCCAGCGTGTAGCGGTAGTGGATGCCCTCGAGGATCACGGCGAGTTTGAACCAGGCGAACGCCGTGTACCAGGAGACCGCGGAGACGTCGCGCCCCGAGCGCGCGGCGTACCGCTCGATGAGTTCGGACGGCGCCGGATGCCCGGGGGCCTCGGCGGTCGTGGAGACGGGGGACTCGGGCATGCCCAGCGGCATGCTGTACATGACCAGCAGGCCGAGGTCGGTGAGCGGGTCGCCGAGCGTCGACATCTCCCAGTCGAGGATGGCCTTGATCTGGTCGTCCTCGCCGATGAGGACGTTGTCGAGCCGGTAGTCGCCGTGCACGACGGCCGGGGCGGGGGAGCGGGGCAGGTCCCGGCCGAGGGCGGCGTGCAGTTCGTCGATGCCGTCCAGGTCGCGGTTGCGGGAGGCGTCCAGCTGCTTGCCCCAGCGCCGCAGCTGCCGGTCCAGGAAGCCCTCGGGCCGGCCGAAGTCCGCGAGACCCGCCTCGCCCGGGTCCACCGCGTGCAGCTCCACCAGCGTGTCCACCAGGTTCAGCACCGCTCCCCGGGTCCGCTCCGGACCGAGCGGCACGAGCTGGTCGGCGGTGCGATAGGGGGTGCCCTCGACGAACTCCATGACGTAGAAGGGCGACCCGAGCACCTCCTCGTCCTCGCACAGCAGCACAGGGCGGGGAACCGGCACGGCCGTCGGATACAGCCCGCTGATCACCCGGTGCTCGCGCTTCATGTCGTGCGCGGTGGCCAGCACATGACCGAGCGGAGGCCGCCGTACGACCCAGCGCGCGGTGCCGTCGGAGACCGCGTACGTGAGGTTCGACCGTCCGCCCTCGATCAGCCGGCCGGACAGCGGGCCGTTCACCAGGCCGGGGCGTTCCCGGTCGAGCAGGCCGCGCAGCCGGTCGAGATCGAGTCCGGGCGGGTGGTCGGGGCTCATGCGTCGCTCCTACGGGGAGATGGACGGTTCCCGACACATGATGCCGACCGGTCGGTATGTCGTCCAGAGGGGGGCCGAAACGTGATCGGAGCCACGATAGGCCGACGGCTCCTCACGCGAGACGCCGGGGAGGTTCCGGCCGCTTCGTTCAGGCCATCCGGCTTGCGTGCCGCGCGGGGAGCCCGGAAGGTCGGAGCCATGAAGGCCATCAGCTACTCACGGTACGGCGGACCCGAGGTGCTGGCGTTCGGGGAGGTCCGCGATCCCAAGGTCGGCCCGGACGCGGTGCTGGTGAAGGTGCGGGCGGCGGCCGTGAACCCCGTCGACTGGAAGGCCCGCGAGGGCTACCTCGACGCCATCCTCGAACCCGCCTTCCCCGTGGTGCCCGGCTGGGACGTCTCGGGCGTCGTCGTACGGCCCGGCGTGGCCGTCTCGGAGTACGACGTCGGGGACGAGGTCATCGGGTACGTACGCGAGGACTTCCTCTCCCGGGGCACCTTCGCCGAGTACGTGGCCGCGCCCCTGCGCACCCTTGCCCGCAAGCCGCGCAACCTCTCCTTCGAGGAGGCGGCCGGGCTCCCGCTGGTCGGGCTCACCGCTTACCAGGTGCTGCTCAAGGTGCTCCAGGTGAAGCGGGGCGAGACCGTCCTGGTGCACGCCGCGGCCGGCGGCGTCGGCTCGCTCGCCGTACAGCTCGGCACTCATCTCGGCGCCCGGGTGATCGGTACGGCGAGCGAGCCCAACCACGACTTCGTGCGGGGCCTCGGTGGCGAGCCGGTGACGTACGGCGAGGGCCTGGGCGAGCGGGTGCGGGGTCTGGCGCCCGAGGGCGTGGACGCGGTGTTCGACACGGTCGGCGGTGACGCGCTGAAGGTCTCGGCGAACCTGCTGGCCCCCGAAGGCCGCCTGGTGTCGATCGCCGACGGCGACGTCGTGAACTACGGCGGCCGCTACTACTTCGTGCGCCCCGACGCCGAGGATCTCCAGCGGCTGTCCGAACTGGCGGAACAGGGTGTGGTGAGCGTGCACGTCTCCGAGACGTTCCCGCTGGAGCGGGCGGCGGACGCGCACCTGCTGAACCAGGAGGGCCGGACCCGCGGCAAGATCGTCGTGACGGTGGACTGGGAGACGGAGGGCGCGTAGCCGCGGCCGTCGAGGACCAGAGGCCTCAGAGAACGAGGGCCGCCCCGCACACCGCCATCGCCACCGTGCACAGCACCGCGGCCGTGGCGTGCCGGGGCGCGAACGCCGCCGGGCTGCCGGAGGCGGAGAGGGTGCGGATACGGCGATGGGCGACGCCGAGGAAGCCCAGCCACAGGACACAGCACAGGGCGCATCCGACGACCCCGGCCACCGACGCGCCGCCGTGCAGCGCGGTCTTCACGGCGAGCACGGCGGCGACCGTGCCCGAGAGTGTCGTGCGCCGCCACGCGAGCCGGGTCCGCTCGGGCTGGAGCCCGGGGTCGCGGTCGGGGGTCCGAGACGTGCTGTGAGCCGCGCTCACCCCTCCCACCCCACGAGCACCACCAGCGCCATCGCGACGGCGACCACCGCGACGACGATGCTCAGCAACGCCGGGAACCGGGACACCGGCAGATCCTCGCCCCGGCGCATGGCCCGCTCGCAGCGCACCCAGTGGTTGACCGCCCGCAGCGAGCACAGCACGCCCGCGACGAGCAGCGCGAGGGCCATCCCGACCCGCCACCCCCAGCGCAGGTCAGGCAGGAACTGGTCCACGGCGAAGCCGCCGCCGATCAGCGCGAGCGCGGTGCGCAGCCAGGCAAGGAAGGTGCGTTCGTTCGCCAGCGAGAACCGGTAGTCGGGCGTCTCGCCGTCCTGCCGGACCTCCGCGGGCGCGAACCACAAACGGACGTTCCGTACGAACTCGATCACGCGTGCGACCCTACCCGGCCGACCGGAAGGCCTTGAGCCGCTCGTACGCCGCCAGCCCGTCCGGCACCCACTCCCAGTCCCCGAGGCGCCGCTCCACCTCGTCCTCGGGCAGGAAGTCGTGCCAGGCCACCTCCTCGACCTGCGGCCGCACGGGAAGCTCGCAGCGGACCTCGTACACCGCCGACCACCAGCTCCGGCCGGCGCCGTCGTCGTAGAGGAACTTGAAGAGGTACCGCGGCTGCGGCAGGCCGGTCACGCCCAGCTCTTCCTCGGCCTCGCGCAGGGCTGCCGTGTCGTAGGCCTCGCCCGCGCCGACCACGCCGCCGACGAACATGTCGTAGAGGGAGGGGAAGACCAGCTTGGCCGGGGTCCGCCGGTGCACGAAGATCCGTCCCCCGGCGTCCCGGGCCTGGATGAACACGCAGCGGTGCCGCAGGCCCTCGCCGTAGACCTCGCCTCGGGGCGACTGTCCGATGACCTGGTCGTTCTCGTCGACGATGTCGAGGATCTCGTCAGCAGCGCTCATGCCCTCATCCAAGCAGGGGCCGCGTCCGTGCGGCGGGCGGCGCCGGCTTCACACCTGCTGCGGCTGTGCCTGCAGCTTGCCCACGCGGGCCCGCTCCGCCAATCCGTGCGGCATCGCCGGATGCAGCCCGAGCAGCACGATCCCGGCGACCACGGCCAGCAGACCGCCGGCCTCCCAGCTCAGGGCCACCGCGTCGGTCCGCAGCCGGTCGCCCAGGAAGCCGACACCGCAGATGATCCCGGCGAGCGGCTGGGCGGCGGTCAGGGCGGGCAGCGACTTGCGCAGGGAGGCGGTCTCGAAGGCGCTCTGCACGAGGACCAGCCCCGTGACGCCCAGCGCGAGGACCGCGTACGGCTGCCAGCCGGTCAGCAGCTCGGCGAAGCCGCCCTCGGAGAACTTCTGCCCGCTCACCCGGGTCAGCGCGTCCTGCACGCCGTACAGCAGCCCGGCGGCCAGGGCCAGCAGCACCGGTCCGGAGCTCAGCCGCGAACGCTTGGCGTGTGTCGTGAGCAGCAGGGCGAGCCCGACCATGGCACCGATGATCAGCCACTGTCGCACCGGATCGGCCGTCGCGGCGCCGCCCTGCGGCTGACCCGCCACGATGAACGCGGTCACTCCGCCCGCCAGCAGCAGGAGGCCCGCCCAGCCCTGGCGGCCCAGTGGCTGCTTGGTCTGCCTCCGGGACAGCGCGAGCGCGAACAGCAGGTTCGTCGCCAGCAGTGGCTCCACCAGGGACAGCTCGCCCTGCCCGAGGGCGGCGGCGCCCAGCGCCATGCCGACGACCATCAGCGCGATGCCGCCGAGCCAGCGCGGCACCTTCACCAGGTCGATCAGCAGGCGGAAGGAGAGGAAGTCGCTCAGCGGAGCCCGCTGGGCCGCGTTCTGCTGCAGGACGAAGCCGAAGCCCAGACAGCAGGCGGCGCTCAGGGCGAGCACGAGTACTAGAACCGACACGCGGTGTACCTCGATCATCAGGTCGGGTTCACGGTTGCGTAGGGGCCGACTGTACCGGCCGGCTCCGCCCGGCGCGCCCGTACGTCCTGCCATGGTCCGGGGCGAAACCGGCAAACGCTATGACGTACGTCACAAAGGGCGAAACGGAAAAATCGGATGCCGGTCACACGCTCCTCCCACTCCCCGTTGATCACAAAACCCTCACGAGTAACGCCACTTGACGCGTGTAACGCGAAGACGGCCCTTGACGTCAACCATTGGCGGGGGGTTGGCTGTGCGTGATCAGTTCATGGCATTGCGCACACCCGCGCCCCATCGACCGCCGTGAGCCGAAACACCAGAAGAGCGCGTGAGGAAGTTCCGCGGTGTCCCCACCCCCGCCTCCCCTCGGCCGTGGCCGCAGACGTGCGGCACAGGCCTTCGACGAGGCTCTCGACGACGCCGACCTCGTGGCCGCGCGCGCCGCGCTGGCGCAGGGCCGCTGGCAGCACGTCCGTTCCCTGCTGGTCCGCACCGGGGACGACTGGGACCGCCGCGGCCACCGGATCACGGTCCTCGCGGCCGAGTCCTACAGCGCTGCCTGGGCCCGTGAGTGGCTGCTCGCCGAACCCGAGTCCGCCGACGCCTCCGTCCTGCTCGCCCTCGCCGAGGTCCGGCGGGTGCTGCGCGGCAAGGGCAAGCCGGCCCGCGCCCGCGAGGCCTGCGAGAGCGCCGTCGCCCGCGCCCCGGCCGACCCCACCCCCTGGCTCGGCCTGCTCATGCTGGAGTGCGCGACCGGCACCGACATGGACGTGGTCCGGCGTTTCGAGGCGGTCCGCGGCCGGTACGCCGACCACCACCACGCCCACCACCTGATGGTCGCCCGGCTCGCCGCACGCCGCATCGAGGCCGGCCCGGACCCGCTGCACGAGGTCTACGACTTCGCCAACTGGGCCGCCGAACAGGCACCGGCCGACTCCCCGCTCGCGATCCTGCCCGTCATCGCCCACGCCGAGCGCTACCGCGTGCTGGCGGCCGCCGGGTACGAGCCGGCCGATCCGGCCGCCTCGGGCCACTGGGCCGGCCGCCGCGCCCGGCAGGTGATGAAGACCGCCTTCGACTGGTGGCTGGAGTGGGAGCTGGAAGGCCACCCGCGCCGGCTGATCGACCTGAACTTCCTCGCCCACGCCAAGTTCTGCGAGGGGCGGGGCGCCGAGGCCGCCGCCCTGTTCCACCGGATCGGCCGGTACGCCACCCCGGCGCCCTGGTCGTACCCGGACCGCGACCCGCACACCGCCTTCGCCGCCGCCCGCGCCGGCGCGCTCGGCACGGCCTGACCCCCGCCATCCCCAGAAGTGAGGACGCTCTCCCGATGACCACGGACAGTTCGAGCACGAGCACGTCCGCCGCAGGCGGCGGCATCAGTACGTTCAAGGGGCAGGAGCGCGCCCTGCGCGCCGACCGCCTCGGCACCGGGGGACTGCTGCTCTCCGTCCTCGCGGCGACGGCCCCGCTCATGGTGGTCGCGGGTGTCATGCCCACCACATTCGCGGTGATGGGCATCGTCGGCCAGCCGCTGCTCTTCGTCGTCCTCGGCGTCGTGCTGGTCCTGTTCAGCGTGGGCTACGCCGAGATGAGCCGCCACGTCCACAACGCGGGCGCCTTCTACGCGTACATCTCCCGCGGCCTCGGCGGCACCGCCGGCGCAGGCGCTGCCCTGGTCGCCCTCGTCGCCTACAACGCGCTCCAGATCGGCATCTACGGCATCTTCGGCTTCGAGGTCTCCGGCCTCCTCGCCACCTACGCCGACGTGGAGATCGCCTGGTGGATACCGGCCCTGGTGGCCGCCCTCGCCGTCGGACTGCTCGGCTGGCTCAAGATCGACGTCAACGCGCGGGTGCTCGGCGTGCTGCTGGTCATCGAGGTGCTGCTCGTCGTGATCTTCGACATCGCCGCCCTCGCCGACCCCGGCAAGGAGGGCCTGTCGCTGCACGCCTTCAACCCCGACACACTCACCGGCGCGGGCGTCGGCACCGCGCTGTGCTTCTGCATCGCCGCGTTCCTCGGCTTCGAGCAGGCCCCCGTCTACGCCGAGGAGACCAGCCGCCCGCACGTCCTGGTGCCGCGCGTGATGTTCTTCGCCGTCGGCGGGGTCGCCGTCTTCTTCGCGCTGAGCAGCTGGGCCCTCACCGTCGCCACCGGCCCCTCGGCGATCGTCGGCACGTCCCAGAAGCAGAGCGCGGGACTGCTGTTCTTCCTCACCGAGTCCCGCCTCGGCGGCACCTTCACCGACGTCCTGCACGTCCTGTTCGTCACCGGCATGTTCGCCGCCCTGCTCAGCTTCCACAACGTCGTCGCCCGGTACGCCTTCGCCATGGGCCGCGAGGGCCTGCTGCCCGCCGCCTTCGGCCGCACCAGCGGCACCAGCGGCGCCCCCGGCACCGGCTCGCTGCTGCAGACCGTCACGGCCGTGGTGGTCGTGGCCGCCTTCGCGATCGCCGACGACAAGCCGGTCGGCGACCCGACCGCGCCCGTCCTGCAGCTGTTCACCTGGCTCGGCAACATCGGCGCCCTCGGCGTGATCGTGCTGATGGCGGCGGCATCCCTGTCGGTCGTCGTCTTCTTCGTCCGCCGCGGCGCCGCCGGCGCCCAGGCCTGGCGGCTGGCCACCGCCACGCTGTCGGGCCTCGCTCTCCTCGTGATCGCCGGCTACACCGTGAAGGACTTCGAGGTGCTGGTCGGCGCCGGCCCGGACTCCTCGCTGAGCTGGGTCCTGCCCGGCGTCATCGGCCTCGCTCTCGTCGCCGGCCTGGTCCTGGGCCTGGTGCTGCGCGCCCGCGCTCCCGAGAAGCACGCCCGTATCGGCCTCGGCAACGAGGCGTTCCAGCTGGACAAGGCGGCGTCGTCCTGACGCAGCCGACGTAAGAAGTGGTTACGGAAGTCTGACGAGCACCCGCGATCCCTGTCCTGCCGGGGCCGCGGGTGCTCGAATGAGAACGTGAACGCGGACGCGAAGAGGGACGACGAGGATGTGAATGGAGGCGTGCCCGAGGACGTACAGGACGGCGTGAACGACGGACACCCCGAGGAGCGGGGCACCCCGATCGGCCGCCGCGTCTTCCTCGGCACCCTCGGCCTGGGGGCCCTCGGCGTCGTCGCCGCGCCCAAGCTGCAGCGTGGCCTGGAGGGCTTCCTCGGCGGCGCCGCCGACAACGATCCCACCGGCCTGACCGGACTGCTCCCGAACGGCGGCGGATTCCGCTACTACTCGGTCGCCTCGTCCGTCCCGCGCAAGAACGACGACACCTACCGCCTCAAGATCGACGGCCTGGTCGACCGCCCCGCCACCTACACCCTGGACGCGTTGAAGGCCCTCCCGCAGACCCGCATGGTCCGCGACGTCCAGTGCGTCACCGGCTGGCGGGTCCCGGACACACCGTTCGAAGGCGTACGCCTCTCCCGGCTCCTCGACGCGGCCGGCGTACGCCCCACCGCGAAGGCGATCCGCTTCACCTGCTTCGACGGCACCTACAGCGAGAGCCTCACCCTCACCCAGGCCCGACGCGCGGACGTCTTGGTCGCCCTGCGCATGCAGGACAAGGACCTCGGCCACTCCCACGGCGGCCCGGTCCGCCTCTATGTGGCGCCCATGTACTTCTACAAGTCCGCCAAGTGGCTCTCCGGCATCACCCTCACCGACGACGTCGAGCCGGGCTACTGGGAGGAGCGCGGCTACGACGTCGACGCCTGGGTGGGCCGCTCGAACGGACGCGACGATGCACCCACGAGCTGACACCGCGGCCGAGGTCAGCCGCTTCACCCAGGCCGAGCGCTGGATCCACCGCACGACAGCCGCCCTGATGGGCCTCTGCGTCCTGACGGCGGCCTGCCTCTACGTCCCCCAGCTCGCCGAACTCGTCGGCCGCCGTGCCCTGGTCGTCACCCTGCACCAGTGGTCAGGCCTGGCCCTGCCCCTCCCGGTCCTGGCAGGCCTCGCCTCCCGGGCCTTCCGCGCCGACCTCGGCCGGCTCAACCGCTTCGGCCCGCACGACCGCACCTGGCTGCGCGCCGCCCTGCACCGCGACAAACGGCACGCCTCCCGGCCGGCCGCCAAGTTCAACGCCGGCCAGAAGGTCTACGCGGCCTGGATCGCCGGAGCCACCCTCGTCATGCTCGCCACCGGCCTGATGATGTGGTTCACCCACCTCACCCCCCTGCTCTGGCGCACCAGCGCGACCTTCGTCCACGACTGGCTCGCCCTCACCATAGGAATCGTCCTGGCCGGCCACATCGGCATGGCTGTGGCGGACCCGGAATCCCGCAGAGGCATGCGCACGGGCAAGGTGAGCAGAGACTGGGCGGACCGGCAGCATTCACTATGGCGCCGGTAGCTCGCTGCCTTCAGGGGGCGCGGGGAACTGCGCGAACAACCACAACGCACCCGCAGCCCCCGCCAACATCAACCCCTACGGCGCGACGTCAAAATCCAACAGCACCTTGCAGGACCGACTCCGATCAGCGGCCAGCGCAAACGCAGACTCCGCCTCCCCCACAGGAACCACCGCACTCACGAGACCGTCGAACGAAGACTCCACCGCCAGCAATTCCAGCGCCTCATCGAACTCCGTGTCGAACCGGAACGCCCCGCGCAGCTCGATCTCCCGGCTCACCACAAGGTTCCCCGCGAACGGACTCTGCCCCGGCGGCAACATCCCCAACTGCACGACAACCCCACCCCGCCGCACCCGCCGCAGACACGCGTCGAGCCCCGCGGCCACCCCGGACGCCTCGATCGCCACATCGACCTCATCGGGCCACCCGGCGTCATCCGGGTCATCGGCCCGGACAACCGTCTCCGCACCGGCGACCCGGGCATACTCAAGCGCCTCGGGCAGCAGATCCGTCACAGTGACCCGCGCCGCCCCCGCCGCCTTCGCCGCCGCGACCACCAGACACCCGATCGGCCCGGCCCCGGTCACCAGAACATTCCGCCCGGCCACGTCCCCGGCCCGCCGCACCGCGTGCAGCGCGACGGACAGCGGCTCGGCGAGCGCGGCCCGGCGCAGCTCCAGACCGTCCGGCAGCGCCCGCAACTGCTCACTCGGCACGACCACCTGCGCCGCGAACCCGCCCTGCACATGCGGGAAACGCGCCGCACTGCCCAGATAGCTGGTGTCCCGGCACACGTTCCGCCGCCCGGCCGAGCACTCCGGGCACACCCCGCACGGGGTCGCCGGGTGCACGGCCACGGCCGTACCCGGAACCGGACCCGAGGCACCGGCCCCGTACTCAAGGACCGTCCCGACGACCTCGTGCCCGAGCACCATCGGTTCCCTGAGCCGGAAGTCCCCGACGCCGCCGTGGCGCCAGTAGTGCAGATCGGACCCGCACACCCCGCCGTACCGGACGGCGACCAGCGCCTGCCCCGGCCCGGGCTCCGGATCCGGCAACTGCGCGACCCGGAGGTCGTCCTGACCGTGAATCACACAACCCAGCATCGAAACCTCCTGAATCGTCACAGCAATGGTCACAGCGACGGCCACAGCAATGGCCACAGCGATGTCACAGCACGCTCGTCATGCCGCCGTCCACGTACAGCACCTGCCCGCTGATGAAGTCGGCGGCCGGGGAGGCGAGGAACAGCACCCCGCCCACCAGGTCCTGCGTACGGCCCCAGCGCCCGGCCGGGGTACGCCGCCGCACCCAGGCGCTGAACTCCTCGTCGTCGACGAGGGGCTTGGTCAGCTCGGTTTCGATGTAGCCCGGGCCGAGCCCGTTGACCTGCACTCCGCTCGGGCCCCAGTCGGCGCACATGCCCTTGGTGAGCATCTTCAGGGCGCCCTTGGTGGCGGCGTACGGCGCGATCCCGGGCCGCACGACCTCGCTCTGCAGCGAGCAGATGTTGATGATCTTGCCGTGGCCGCGTTCCGTCATCCGGCGAGCGGCCTCACGGCCGGTCAGGAAGGCACTGGTCAGGTTGGTGTCCAGGATCCGGTGCCAGTCGGAGTCGGTGAACTCCAGCAGCGGGGCGCGCAGTTGCATGCCCGCGTTGTTGACGAGGATGTCGAGCGGGCCCACCCGCTCCTCGACCTCGGCGATCCCGTCCGCCACGGAGGATCCGTCGGTCACGTCGAACGCGGCCGTGTGCACCTTGTCGCCGGGCAGCCCGGCGGCGGCCTCGGCGAGGCGGTCCTTGTCGCGTCCGTTCAGGACGACCGTGCAGCCGGCTTCCGCCAGGCCACGGGCGAGGGCGAGTCCGATGCCCCGGCTGGAGCCGGTCACCAGGGCGGTGCGGCCGCCGATGTCGAACAGGGGGTGAGCGGTCATGGCCGTACCTCTCCTAGAGCACCAAGGACAACAGCAGGACGATGCCGCCGGCGACCACCGAGATGATCGTCTCCATGACGGACCAGGTCTTGATGTTCTGGCCGACACTCAGCCCGAAGTACTCCTTCACCATCCAGAACCCGGCATCGTTCACATGGCTGAAGAAGAGCGAACCGGCGCCGATGGCCAGGACGAGGAGGGCCGCGTGCGTCGTCGACATGTCGGCCGCGAGCGGGGCGACCAGACCGGCCGCCGAGACCGTCGCCACCGTCGCCGAACCGGTCGCCAGCCGGATCGCCACCGCGATCAGCCAGGCCAGCAGCAGAGCCGGGATCGACCAGTCCTCGGAGACCTCCAGGACCATCCGGCCCACGCCGGTGTCGATCAGCGTCTGCTTGAAGCCGCCGCCCGCGCCGACGATCAGCAGGATGCCCGCGATCGGCATGAGGCTCTTCTCGACGAGCGGCGAGACGCGCTCCTTGGAGAACCCGGCGGGCCGCAGCAGCGTGAAGATGCCGACCAGCACCGAGGCGAGCAGCGCGATCATCGGGGCGCCGATGACGTCGAAGACGCGCTGGACCGGGTTCTCGACATCGTCGATGACGATGTCGACGAGCGCCTTGGCGAGCATGAGGATCACCGGCAGCAGGACCGTGAACAGCGTGGCGCCGAAGCCGGGACGCTTCTCCAGGTCCTCGGAGGCGCGCTGCGGAATCATGTTTTCGGGGGCGGGCACGTCCACCCAGCGGGCCGCGTACTTCGAGAACACCGGACCGGCGATGATCACCGTGGGAACGGCGACCAGGACACCGAGCGCCAGCGTCACGCCGAGGTCGGCCCCGACCGCGTCGATCGCGACCAGCGGACCGGGGTGCGGCGGCACCAGGCCGTGCATCACGGACAGGCCCGCTAGCGCCGGGATGCCGATGCGCATCAGCGAGTAGTTGCCGCGCTTGGCGACCATCAGCACCACCGGGATCAGCAGCACGATGCCGACCTCGAAGAAGAGCGGCAGCCCGATCACGGAGGCGATCAGCACCATCGCCCAGGGCATCGAGCGCCCGCCGGCCTTCTCCAGGATGGTGTCGACGATCTGGTCGGCGCCTCCGGAGTCCGCGAGCATCTTGCCGAGGATCGCGCCGAGGGCGATCAGCACGCCCACGCCGGCGACCGTGGTGCCGAGGCCGGCGCTGAAACTGAGGAGGACCTTGTCCAGCGGTGCCCCGGCGATCGCGCCGAGCGCCAGCGACCCGATGGTCAGCGCCAGGAACGCGTGCAGCTTGAACTTGGTGATGAGCAGGACGATGACGGCGATGCCCGCCAGAACGGCGATGCCCAGCTGAGCGTGTCCGGCCGTGGTGATCGGCTCGGGTGCGTCCGCTGCCAGCATCTCGACGCTGAGTCTGGTCACGGGGGGTGTCCTTGGGTTAGGGGACTCGTAAGAAGGGAGGGAGGGGCTACAGGACGGGCTCGGGGAGATCCTCGAGGGCGCTCGCCGCCCGTTCGGTGATCTCCTCCGGGCTGCCCAGGACGTCCACGCGGACCCCCGCCTCGTCACCCTCCAGCGGCTGGAGCGTGGCGAACTGGGAGTCGAGCAGCGCCGTGGGCATGAAGTGCCCCTGCCGGTGCGACATCCGGTCCTCGATCAGCGCGCGGTCGCCCGCGAGGTGCACGAAGACCACGCCGGGTGCGGCGTACCGCAACCGGTCGCGGTACGACCGCTTCAGTGCCGAGCAGCTGACCACCCCGCCGAGCCCGGCCCGCCCGTGCGCCCACGCGCCGATGGCGTCCAGCCAGGGCCACCGGTCCTCGTCGGTGAGCGGCGTACCGGCCGACATCTTGGCGATGTTGGCCTGCGGGTGGAAGTCGTCGCCCTCGGCGTAGGGAACGCCGAGCCGGGCCGCGAGCAGGGGACCGATGGTGGTCTTGCCGGTGCCCGCGACGCCCATGACCACGACGACGTGGGGGGTGTTCATCGCTGCCTCACTGTCTGCTGTCTTCGTCGACACGTGATGTCGACGCAACTGAAACCCATTAGGTACGACTAATTCAAGAGGCCGTGGCAAATAAGTCTGACTTTTTATCTCCGTGATCTACCCCGTACGCTGAGTGCATGAGCACACCGGGTCGAGGGCTGCACGGCCATGTACTGGACACCCTCGGCCCCGAGATCACGGCGGGCGAGTACCCGCCGGGCAGTGTGCTGCGCACGGACGAGCTGGCCCAGCGTTTCGATGTCTCGCGCTCCGTGATGCGCGAGGCGGTCCGCGTCCTGGAGTCCATGCACCTCGTCGAGTCCCGCCGCCGCGTCGGCGTGACGGTCCTCCCCAAGTCCGAGTGGAACGTCTACGACCCCGAGGTCATCCGCTGGCGCCTGGCCGGCGCCGACCGCCCCCGGCAACTGCGGTCCCTCACGGTGCTGCGCTCGGCGGTCGAACCGGTCGCTGCGGGTCTCGCCGCCCGGCACGCCACCGCCGAGCAGTGCGCCGAACTCACCGAGTGCGCCCTCGGCATGGTCGCCAACTCACGCGGTCACAAGCTGGAGGAGTACCTCGTCCACGACGTCGCCTTCCACCGCGCCGTCCTGGCCGCCTCCGGCAACGAGATGTTCGCCCGCCTCGGCGACGTCGTCGCCGAGGTCCTGGCCGGCCGCACCCACCACGACGTGATGTTCGAGGACCCCGACCCGGCCGCCGTCACCCTGCACGTCCAGGTCGCCGAGGCGGTCCGCGCGGGCGACGCGGTCCGCGCGGAGGAACTGACCCGCGAGATCACGGTCGGCGCCCTCCAGGAACTCGACATCCTGGCGCCCTAGCGCTCAGCAGGTCTCAGTCGAGGATGTCTCCGTCGACGTAGACCCAGGCCCCGTCGACCCGCTCGAAGCGACTCCGCTCGTGCAGCGATCCGCCCCGGTACGAGGCCCGGAACGTCACGGTCCCGGTGGTGTGGAACGCGGACCCGTCACTCGTGTCCAGGATCTCCAGGCCCGTCCACCGCATCCCGGGATCGAGGTCCAGCCGCCCGGGCCGCGTCCGCGGATGCCAGGTCCGCAGCAGATACCCGGCGTCCCCCTTCACGAAGGCGCTGTACCGCGACCGCATCAGGGCCTCGGCGGTCGGCGCGGCGGCGGTGCCGGAGTGGTGGCGCCCGCAGCACGCCTGGTAGGAATCGGGCAGTCCGCACGGGCAGGAACGGGTCGTCATGCCAGTCATTCTCCTGGTCCGGGCAGCGGCGGCAGCGTCGTCCCGTACAGCCACGCGTCGAACAGCTCGTCCAGCGGCTCGTCCGTGAACCGCCCCACGTGCGCGGTGAAGGTCGCCGTCGTCACCGCCCCGCCCCGGTGCTGCCCCGCCCACCCGCGCAGCATGCGGAAGAACGCGTCGTCGCCCAGGGCGCACCGCACCGCGTGCAGGACGAGCCCGCCCCGCTGGTAGAGACGGTCGTCGAACATCGACTTGCGCCCCGGATCGGCCAGCCGGAGGTCCTGAGGCAGCGAGAACAGCAACCGGTGCGCACTGGCGGCCAGTTGCTGGGCGCTGCGGCCTCCCGAGCGCTCCGACCACAGCCACTCGGCGTACTTCGCGAACCCCTCGTTCAGCCAGATCTGCCGCCAGTCGGCGATGGACACGCTGTTGCCGAACCACTGGTGCGCCAGCTCGTGCGCGACCAGCCGCTCCGAACCCCGCTCCCCGTCCACATGGTTGGATCCGAACAGCGACAACCCCTGCGCCTCGACGGGGACGTCGAGCTCCTCCTCGGTCACGACGACCGCGTACTCGTCGAACGGGTACGGCCCGAACAGCTCCTGGAACAGCTCCATCATCGCGGGCTGCCGTGCGAAGTCCCGGGCGAACAGGGGCAGCAGGTGCGCCGGGATGTGCCCGTGCTGCGGA
Organism: Streptomyces sp. CA-179760; assembly: GCF_050937045.1. NCBI lineage: Bacteria > Bacillati > Actinomycetota > Actinomycetes > Kitasatosporales > Streptomycetaceae > Streptomyces > Streptomyces sp. CA-179760. The sequence goes on along the minus strand of NZ_JBNJLZ010000001.1, from coordinate 2,039,985 downwards.
ACCCCGCCCGGGCCCGGGTCACCCAGCAGCACGGTCTGGTACTTCCCGATCGACAGCCCCACCAGATAGCTGGACGTCGGCGCCGCCTGCTCGTACACCCAGGTGGTCGTCGAAGCCTTCGTCGTGCGGGTGAGCAGGCGACCGCCGGCCACCACCGCGTAGGCCGACGGCGTCGTGACCGAGATGTGGTACGAGGCCTTGTCGGCGGGCCGGTCGTTGCACGGGTACCACGACGGTGCCCCGACCGGCTGGCTCGCCACCAGCGCCCCGTCCTCCAGTTCCTCCCAGCCGAGGCCGCCCCAGGGACTGTTCACCGGCCGGGGGTTCCCCGACCACTGCACCTCGACGGTGAAGGCCGCACCGGCGCGCACCGGCTTCGCGGGGCGCACGCGCAGCTTGCCGCCCCGGTGCGTGTAGTGCGGCGTACGGCCGTCGACCTTCACCCGGCCCACCCGGAAGTCCGCGAGGTTCAACTGGAACTCGGTGAGCTGGCCGCGCCCCGCTATGGCGTTGATCCGCGCGGTTCCCGACAACCGGTTCGGCGCGGGGCGGTAGTCCAGCGTGAGCTCGTACCGGTGCACCCGGTACCGGAGGTCACCGTTGCCCGGGAAATACGGGTCCTGACCCACTGACTGCTGAACCGCCACTGTTGCGTCTGCTCCCTGCACTGCGCTCGTACGATGTCCGCCGCTCGTCGGCCCCCGGCCCCGCGGGTTGTGCCTAGCGACGCCATGCCTCGATCGGGTTGCCCAGCCAGCGCGTGTCGTCGGGCACGGACTCCGCGGCCATCACCAGGGACGCCGGACCCAGCGTGGCGCGGGCCCCGACGGCGCTGCCGGGCAGGATGATTCCGCCCGGGCCCAGAGTGGCGCCCTCACGGAGGACCACAGTATCCGTCCGCAAGATCCGGTCGTGGAAGAGGTGCGTCTGGAGCACACAGCCCCGGTTCACGGTCGCCGCGTCCCCGAGCGTCACCAGATCCGTCTCCGGCAGCCAGTAACTCTCGACCCACACCCCCCTGCCGATGTGCGCGCCGAGTCCGCGCAGCCACGCCGACAGCAGCGGCGTCCCCGGCACCGCACCGGCCAGCCACGGCACGGCCAGCACCTCGACGAAGGTGTCCGCCAGCTCGTTGCGCCACACGAAGGAGCTCCACAAGGGGTGCTCGGCCCGGCGATGCCGCCCCACGAGCAGCCACTTCGCCACGATCGACACGAGCCCCGCCGCACAGCCCGCCCCGAGCAGCACAAGACCGGACAGCAGGGGAGCCCACACCCCGAGCGCGCACAGCGCCGCCGCCGTCCCCACCGCCAGCGCCGCCGAGCAGAACACCGGCACGATCCGGCAGAGCTCCACAAGACCGCGCGCCCACAGCAGCCGCGCGGGCGGCTCGTACGTCCGGCTCTGCTCGCCGTCGGAGACGGCCCGCGGCAGCTTCACCGGCGGCAGCCCCAGATACGAGCTGCCCTTCTTGGCCTTCTTCGGCGTCGCCGACAGCACACCCACCAGACCGCCGTCGGGCACGCTCCGCCCCGGCCCGGTCATCCCCGAGTTGCCTAGGAAGGCACGCCGGCCGATCTCCGCCCGCCCGACCCGCAGCCAGCCGCCGCCGAGCTCGTACGGCGCGGTCAGGGTGTCGTCCGCCAGGAACGCGCCCTCACCGACCGTGGTCAGACTGGGCAGGGCCAGCACGGTGGACACCTCGGCCCGCCGCCCGATCCGCATCCCGAGCAGCCGCAGCCACACCGGGGTGACCAGCCCCGCGTACAGCGGGAACAGCGTGTCCCGCGACCGGTCCATCAGCTGCGTCACGGTCCAGGCCTGCCAGCCCACCCGGCTGTGCGTGGCGTGCGTGCCCTCCCGCAGCCCGAGGCTCAGCAGCCGTACGGCGATCACGATCAGCATCGCGTACGCCAGCCCGAACGCGAGCGTCGCCGGCACCAGCGCGAGGGCGGCACCCCGCAGGGCCGTGCCGAGCCCGGCGTCCGGAGCGACGAACAGCCACGCGACCAGCAGCGCCGCAGTCGCCGAGAGCACGGGCAGCGCGGTCAGCCCGAAACCCGTCACGCCGTACATCACCCGCCAGAACGCGCCCCGCCCGGGCCGGTCCTTCGGCCAGTTGCGCTTGGCCCGGCCCAGCTTGACCGCGGGCGCGCCGGCCCATCGCTGCCCGGTGGGAACCTGTCCGGAGACCGCCGACCCCGGCGCCACCTCGGATCGCTTGCCCACCCGCGCGCCCGGGAAGAGCAGGCTGCGCGTGCCGACGACGGCGTGCGCGCCCACCTTCACCGGCCCGACCTCCAGCCGGTCACCGTCCAGCCAGTACCCGGACAGATCCACCTCGGACTCGACGGCAGCGCCCCGGCCCAGCTTGAGCATGCCGGTGACCGGCGGCAGCGAGTGCAGGTCCACGTCCTGCCCGACCTTGGCGCCCAGCGCCCGCGCGTACCGTTCCAGCCAGGAGCCGGTCAGTGAGGTCGCCCCGCTGAACTCGGCCAGCCGCTCGGCCGTCCACAGCCGCAGATGGACGCTCCCGCCGCGCGGGTACCGGCCCGGCCGCACACCCCGCAGCAGCAGCCGGGCCCCGCCCGCGGCGAGCGCCAGGCGCCCGGGCGGGCTGAAGAGCAGCACGGCACCGGCCGCGACGAGCCACCAGGGCGCGGTCGGCAGCCAGGCGTAGGCGGGCAGCACGTTCCCGAGCGCGGCGAGCAGCACGGTCCAGCGCAGCCCGAGCAGCGTGAACAGCGGAACCAGCAGCACAAGCTGGACGAGTTGGGCACGCCTCGGCACCGGTGCCACGACCCGCTCGGCGTTGTCGTCCTGTACCGACTCCTCCAGATGCCGGGCCAGCTTCCGCAGGACGGGCCGCTGGTAGATGTCCAGGACGGCGGCGCTCGGATAACGCGTACGCAGTCTCGTCGTCAGCTGGGCGGCGGCCAGACTGCCCCCGCCGATCGCGAAGAAGTCGTCCGAGGCCGACGTCACCGGAATGCCCAGGACGTCCGTCCACTGCTCGGCGAGCCAGGCCTCGGTGCCGTACAGCGCCTCGGCCGGGCCGCCCGTCTCCAGCTCCTCCAGCGGCCAGGGCAGCGCGTTCCGGTCCACCTTGCCCGACGTACGGGTCGGCAGCTCCTCGACCGGCGCGAGCAACGGCACCAGAGCGGCGGGCAGCTCGGCGCGCAGCCGCTCCACGGCGGCCGAGTGGTCCCAGCCGTCCTGGACGACGACGTAGCCCACGAGCAGCTGGTTGCCGCTGCGGGCCGCCCGCACCGCGGCGGCGGCCCCGGCCACCCCGGGCAGCGCCTGAAGTGCCGCGTCCACCTCACCGAGCTCGATACGGCGCCCGCCGAGCTTGATCTGCTCATCGGCCCGTCCGAGGAAGACCAGCCCCTCCGGTTCGGCCCGCACCAGGTCACCGCTGCGGTACGCCCGCTCCCAGCCCAGCGACTCAAGCGGCGCGTACTTCTCCGCGTCCTTCCCGGCGTCGAGATACCGCGCGAGCCCGACCCCGCCGATCACCAGCTGACCGCTGCCGCCCATCGGCACGGGCTCCCCGGCCTCGTCCACGACGGCCAGCTCCCAGCCGTCCAGCGGCAGCCCGATCCGGATCGGCTCCTCGCCGCTCATCAGCGACGCGCACGCCACGACGGTCGCCTCGGTCGGCCCGTAGGTGTTCCACACCTCGCGCCCCTCGGTCACCAGGCGCTGCGCCAGCTCGGGCGGGCACGCCTCGCCGCCGAAGATCAGCAGGCGTACGTCGTTGAGTGTCTCGGGCTCCCACAGCGCCGCCAGTGTCGGCACGGTGGACACGACGGTGATCTCCTGCTCGACCAGCCACGGCCCGAGATCGGCACCGCTCCTGACCTGCGAACGCGGCACCGGAACCAGACAGGCCCCGTGCCGCCACGCCAGCCACATCTCCTCACAGGACGCGTCGAACGCGACGGACAGCCCCGCCATGACCCGGTCACCGGGCCCGATCGGCTCGTCGGCCAGGAACAGCGCGGCCTCCGCGTCCACGAAGGCGGCGGCGCTGCGGTGGCTCACGGCCACGCCCTTGGGCTTCCCGGTGGAGCCGGAGGTGAAGATGATCCACGCGTCGTGCCCGGCACCGGGCCGGTCGGCGGAATGCCCGGCGGCATCGCCGACGGTCAGCTCGTGACCGGCCCCGATGACCGCCCGCACCCCGGCCTCGCCGAAGACCAGCGCGGCCCGCTCGTCGGGGTCCTCGGCGTCCACGGGCACGTACGCGGCACCGGCGGCCAGCACGGCGAGGATCGCCACGTACAGGTCGTTGGTGCCCGACGGGACCCGCACCCCGACGCGGTCCCCGAGCCCGACCTTCGCGGCGGACAGCTTCCGCCGCAGGTGCTCCACCTCGACGGCCAGCGCGCGGTAGCTGAGCAGCCGGTGGCCGTCGTCCAGCGCGGGCTCGTCGGGATAGGACCGTACGGACGCCTCGAGGATGTCGACCAGGGTGCGGGGCGAGGCCGCGGGACCGGCGGAGAAGCGGCCCACGTCGCGGAGTCCAGTGCTCCACTCCCGGTCCAGCAGCGTGAGGTCGGGGCTTTCGTGCAGGGCGGCCATCGGATCCTCGCGTCTCCAACCCGGACGGTCCGGGGCGCCGTCGGACCCGCAGGTCTGCCTGGGGATGTTCCGATCCGGCGCGAACAAGCCCAATACTCTAGTGGTCGGGTTACTTCGTCCTGTCATGTCCGCCACCCGGAGGCAAACGCGAGACGCCGCTTCGGCGCTTCGCCGCCCCCTCCCACCTGGGCTTCTTCCGGCAGGGCGAGATGTCGCCCACATTCCTCGCATCCCCGGGGAAAACGACGAAAAGCCCCTCGGCGAGAGGGGCTTTTCGATCTGTGTCCGAGGGGGGACTTGAACCCCCACGCCCGATAAAGGGCACTAGCACCTCAAGCTAGCGCGTCTGCCATTCCGCCACCCGGACAAGGTGTCTGTCGCGTGGGTTTTCCCCGCGGCGACGACGTAAACATTACCAGGCTTTCAGGGGTGGCCGATCACCCCCCGCCCGCGCCCGGCGAGGTGTGAACGGCGCGTGACGGGCCGGGCGCGGTCTTGGGGACCGGGCCGTCTGGGGAGAGGATGAGAGGGACCCACCAGCAGTGACAGCGGGAGGAAGCACGTGAGCGAGACGGACACGGCCAGGAGCGTCACCGGCGAGGACGAGGTCGTGGACCTCTGCCGCGAGCTGATCCAGATCGACACCAGCAACTACGGCGACCACTCGGGTCCGGGCGAGCGCGAGGCGGCCGAGTACGTCGCCGAGAAGCTCGCGGAGGTCGGGCTCGAACCGCAGATCTTCGAGTCACACCCGGGCCGAGCCTCCACGGTGGCCCGGATCGAGGGCGAGGACCCCTCCCGGCCCGCGCTCCTCATCCACGGCCACACCGACGTCGTACCGGCCAACGCGGACGACTGGACCCACCACCCCTTCTCCGGCGAGGTCGCCGACGGCTGCGTGTGGGGCCGTGGCGCCGTCGACATGAAGGACATGGACGCGATGACCCTCGCGGTCGTCCGCGACCGGCTGCGCAGCGGGCGCAAGCCCCCGCGCGACATCGTCCTCGCGTTCCTCGCGGACGAGGAGGCGGGCGGCACGTACGGCGCCAAGCACCTCGTGCGCAACCACCCCGACCTGTTCGAGGGCGTCACCGAGGCGATCAGCGAGGTGGGCGGATTCTCGTTCACCGTGAGCGAGCAGCGGCGGCTGTACCTGATCCAGACGGCCGAGAAGGGCATGCACTGGATGAAGCTCACCGTGGCCGGCACGGCCGGGCACGGGTCGATGATCCACCGGGACAACGCGATCACCGAGCTGTCGGAGGCCGTCGCGCGGCTGGGGCGGCACAAGTTCCCGGTGCGGGTCACCAAGACGACCCGCGCCTTCCTCGACGAGCTCGGCGACGCGTTCGGCACGGAACTCGACCCGGAGGACATGGAGTCGACCCTCGCGAAGCTCGGCGGCATCGCCAAGCTCATCGGCGCGACCTTGAGCAACACGGCCAACCCGACGCAGCTCGGTGCCGGCTACAAGGTCAACGTCATCCCGGGCGAGGCGACCGCCCATGTCGACGGACGATTCCTGCCCGGGCACGAGGAGGAGTTCCTCGCCGACCTCGACCGGATCCTCGGCCCGAAGGTGCGGCGCGAGGACGTCCACGCCGACAAGGCCGTCGAGACCACTTTCGACGGGGCGCTCGTGGAGGCGATGCAGTCCGCGCTGCTGGCCGAGGACCCGACCGCCAAGGCCGTCCCCTACATGCTCTCGGGCGGCACGGACGCGAAGTCCTTCGACGACCTGGGCATCCGGGGCTTCGGCTTCGTTCCGCTGAAGCTGCCCCCGGAGCTGGACTTCGCGGGCATGTTCCACGGCGTCGACGAGCGGGTGCCGGTGGATGGCCTGAAGTTCGGCGTGCGGGTGCTCGACCGTTTCATCGACGCGTCCTGAACCGGCCCTCCGATACGGAGATATTCGCTCGCCCGTACGGAATCGACTGGGAAGAGTGAATGTGACCATAAGCTCGTAGCCTCATTACTCCCTCCTCGTTACAGGTAATGCGATCGCAAGATGGGTCGCTTTGCCAACTAGGAGGAATAATGATCAAGAAGGTCGTCGCTGCTGCGGCTGCCACCGGTGGGCTGGTTCTCGCGGGCGCGGGCCTGGCCGTCGCCGACTCGGGTGCCCAGGGTGCCGCCGTGCACTCCCCGGGTGTCCTGTCCGGCAACGTTGTTCAGGTGCCCGTTCACGTCCCGGTGAACGTCTGCGGCAACACGGTCTCCGTGATCGGGCTGCTGAACCCCGCCTTCGGCAACACCTGCATCAACAAGTGATGCTTTCCCCTCTCTGAGGGGAGCTCAAAAGCCATCGGTCCCGGAGCGCGTGCCATGCGCTCCGGGACCGAACGCTTCTTTCGAGTAATTCGAGAAGAATTCGAGACAGGGCCGAAGGTAGGTATTCAGCAATGCGACAGGTCACCCGCAAGGGTCTGATGACCGTGGCGGCCGCGACCGGCGTGATCGCCGCCGCGGGCGGCTCCGCCTACGCCGACTCGGGCGCGCAGGGCTCCAGTTCGGGCTCGCCCGGCGTGCTCTCCGGGAACACGGTGCAGGCGCCGGTGCACGCGCCGGTCAACGTCTGCGGGAACACGGTCAACGTCATCGGCGTCCTCAACCCGTCGGTGGGCAATTCGTGTGCCAACAAGGGCGGTGGATCGCCGTCGGGCGGCCACGGCGGTTCGCAGGCGGGCGGTCACGCCAGTGACTCGCCCGGCGTCGGCTCGGGCAATCACGTCCAGGTGCCTATCCACGTGCCGGTCAACGCCTGCGGCAACAGTGTCGACGTCATCGGCGTCGGCAACTCCAGCACGGGCAACGACTGTGCGAACGGTTCCGGCGGGCGTCACACCGACCCGCCCGGCGGCGGATACGAGACGCCGCCCGGGCAGCCGGGCGATCCGGGTGAGCCCGGTAACCCCGGCGAACCGGGTGAGCCCGGTAACCCGGGTGAGCCGGGGGAGCCCGGAAATCCCGGCGAACCGGGTGAGCCTGGCAACCCCGGTGAGCCCGGTAACCCGGGTGAGCCCGGTAACCCGGGCAACCCCGAGAACCCCGGAAACGAGCCGGGCGGCCAGTTCGTCACCCAGCCCGAGGGCGACGCCCAGCTCGCGGAGACCGGCAGCGGCCTGCCGCTCGGCCTCACCCTGCCGGCCGGCGCGGGCGCGCTGCTGGCGGGCGCGGTCCTCTACCGCAAGGCGCGTGCCTCGGCCTGACCCCCACGGCAAACGGAGCGGGCCCCGCCGATGCGGGGCCCGCTCCCGTGTATGCCATCTCCCGGTGCGCCGTCTCAGCTCACCACGTGGCCCGCACCTGGCGGATGATCCGCCGGCGCAACCGCACCTTGCGGCTGCCGTCGCGCAGCAGGCTCAGACGGTGCAACTCCCAGTGTCCGTACTCGGCGTGGTCCGTCAGCAGACGTGCCGTTTCCTTGCGGGAGACCCCGCGCGGTACGTACACGTCGACAAATTCGTATTCCGGCATCGCATCTATTGTGCGGGCTGGGGCCTGGTACGGATAGCGTCTGCACTATGTCTGATGCTGCGCAGCCCACCGCTGCCGAGGTACGCGCCGCCGCCGAGGCGGTCAAGACCGCGCTCGACCGCCACCTGGCCGCGGTCGAAGGCAGGTCGGGAGAGGACGACCCGGCCGTCTACGAGGCGTTCAACCAGCTGGCCGCGGCCGCAGAGGTGTACGACGAACTGCTCTACGACCGATACGACGAGGTCACCCCCTTCGAGATCCCCGGTGCGGAGGACGCGCTGCCCCCGTACGCGGGACCTGAGGAACCGAACGCGCTGAGCGTACTGATCCGCCGTGACTACGCGGTGGCGGAGCCGCAGCGTCTCCTGGCGCAGGCACAGCGAATCGAGGCCGCCGAAGGCGAGGACGGTCCGGCCGCCTCCGGGACGACCCATGGCGCACTCGGCCTGCTGTTCGGCGAGTTCGAGCCCGACGAGATCGCCTCCCGCCACAAGGAGTTCGGACTCGAGGAGGGGGACTCCACGCTCTGGGTGATGGCGGCGGACGATCCGGCCGACCCCGGGGAGTGGCTGGAGGCCCCCTTCGAGCAGGTCGATCCGCAGCAGGTGGTCTGCCGCTTCGACGTCAGTGCCGTCTTCGACGACGTCGAGGACGACGATGACGAAGAAGACGACGAAGAAGACGACGACGGGGAGGACCTGGAGGAGGGCCTCGACACCGACCTGGACGAGGACGAGGACCTGGAGCGCCTGGACGCGGACCGCCGCTGAGCGGACCCGCCGGCCACCCGACGGCGGTGGTCACGGGGACGGCCCCGTGACCACCGCCGTTGTCAGTCGCTGCCGATCTGAGGAGCGAGCAGCACCGGAAGCCGGGTCGTCCGGGGCTTCGCCGAAACCTCGGCCACGGCCCTGTGCAACGCCTGTTCCACGCCGTGCACCACGGACAGATGACGGTCGGCCCGCCCGAACGCCGTGTACACCCAGGGACGGCTGAGCGCCTGCGCCGCGTCGCCGGGCAGCACCACGACCACCGCGGGCCACCTGCTTCCCACCGCCTGGTGCGCGGTCAGCGCCCACCCGTGCCGTACGGACTGCTCCACCCGCTCCTTCCGCACGACGACGGCGTCGCCCTCGCACGTGAGGTGGAGCCCCTCGGCGTCCGCCTTCACCACACGGCCCGGCAGCGCACGGCCCGGCGCGGGGGAGTAGACGATCCGGTCACCGGGGTCGAAGCCACCGAAGCGGCCCGGGCCAGGGTTGAGCCGCTCCTTCAACGCCGTGTTGAGCGCGCGGGTGCCGACGGCGCCGCCGTGGCCCGGTGTGATCACCTGCGTCTCCTCGGCCGGTACGCCGATCGCCCGCGGCACCGAGTCGACGACGAGCTGCACCGCACGGTGCACCGCCTCGCCCGCGTCCCGCACGGGGACGATCACGACCTCCTTGCCGGGCGCTTCGACCTGGTTCAGCTCGCCGATGCCGATACCCGAGACCAGCTCGCCGAGCGGCCCGGGATCGGGCCGCCGCGAGGCGATCTGCGGGCAGATCCGCGCCGCGAGCAGATCCGCGAACACCCGCCCCGGCCCCACGGACCACAGCGCCGCCGGATCCCCGGCCAGCACCAGCCGCGCCCCGTCGGGCAGCGACTCCGTCAGCAGCGCCGCCGTCTCGACGTCCAGCTGCGGCGCGTCGAGCACGACGAGCAGATCGAGATCCAGCGCCCCCTCGGCATCCCGGCCGGGCCCTTCGAGGCCGGCGAGCAGCCCGGAGACGGTGGCGACGGGGAGATCGGCCATGGAGGAGGGGGCGTCGGCCGTCCGGTGGCGGTCGGGCACGTCCCCGTCAGGCGCGTCGGGCTGCTCGGGTGCGGCCGCCGCTTCGCCCGCAGTCCCGCCGATCTGTCGCAGCAGAGCCGCGAAACGGTTCCGGCCGATCGGGCCATGGGCGGCCGCCCAGGCGCGCAGCCCGAGGGAGTGCGCGGCGGTCAGCAGTGCGGCCGGTTCGGCCAGGGACGCCTCCCCGCCGGTGTGCAGGACGAGGCCATGAGCGGCGACCGCGCGGAGCAGCTCACCCGCCGATCCCTGGGCCGCTGCGGCGACCCGCTCCCACTCCTCGGCCGAACCGTCCTGCTTGGGTGCCGAGTTGACCAGCCGGGCCAGACCGTCGGCCAGGCTCTCCTCCGCGAGGGCGTACCGCTCGAGCCCGATCAGGACACGGACCGGTCGCTCCTCGTCCTCCTCGGAGTCGTCCTCCGAGTCCTCCTGCTTCGCCCGGGCCGGCGCACCGGTCTCTTCCAGGGCGTCCTGGAAGACCAGCGCGTCACCCTCCGCGATAGCGTCCTGCACCGCGCTGTCGGGTTCCGGAACGCCCCGCTGCGCCAGGGCCGCGAGAAGCACCGGCATCTCCAGGGCGGTGTGCCCGGCCAGCGCGGCCTGCTCCAGGAGCCAGACGGTGACGGCCCGGCCCCGTCGCTCGTCGTCCGGGCCGCACTCGGCGCCGAGCAGCGCCCGCGCGAACCCGTCGGCCTGCTCGGGCCGCACGCCGGCGACCCGCAGCAACTGCCATGGGTCGACGCGCAGCCGCTCGTCCGCACCCTCGCCGAGTGCCTCGGCCACCTGTGGCGCGATTGTCTCCGGGGCGCCGCCCTCGCCGAGCACCCGCCGCACGGCCTGCACCGCCTCCGGCGCGGGAGCCGACGACGCGGCGACGGTCTCGGTCGACGGCACCGGCCGCGCTTGCCGTACCGGCTCCGGTGCGGAGCGGCGGGGGCGGGCGCGGGCTCCTCGAACGCCGCGGCCGCCGGCTTCTCGCCGCTCTCCACGGCCCGTACGGCGGCGAGCAGATCGGCGGCCTTGCCGCTCAGCCTGGTGCCGCTCTCGATCGGTGCCTTTTTCTCGGCCTTCCGCTGCTCGATGCGCTCCCGCTCGGCCTGCTGGGCCCGCAGTTCGGCCTCGGCCTCGGACACCTGACCGGCGTCGGCCGCTTCCTCCTGGGCCTCCTCGGTCTCCGCACCACCGGTCGGCGTCCCCGGCTCGGCGTCCTCCGTGGTCTCCGGCTCCGTGCTCACAGCGTGCTCCAGTCGTGATCGGGATAGCGGTGCACAGGCGCCGACACATCGTCGAGCGCCCGGCAGATCTCGTCAGGAAGACTAAGGGCCTCCACTGACAACGCGGCCGTGAGCTGCTGCGCGTTGCGCGCGCCGACGACGGGAGCGGCCACGCCCGGCCGGTCACGGACCCATGCCAGGGCCACCTGGAGCGGCGTCACCGCCAGGCCGTCGGCGGCGGTCGTCACGGCGTCCACGATGCGGCTCGCCGTGTCGTCGAGGTACGGAGCGACGAACGGGGCGAGGTGCTCCGAGGCGCCGCGCGAGTCCGACGGAGTCGTGTCGCCCCGGTACTTGCCCGTCAGCACCCCACGCCCCAGTGGAGAGGACGGCAGCAGGCCGATGCCCAGGTCCAGCGCGGCCGGCAGCACCTCGCGCTCGATGCCGCGCTGGAGCAGCGAGTACTCCAGTTGCGTACCCGCCAGCCGGGTCCGGGTGCCGGGGGAGGCGAGCTGCCAGGTGCCGGCCTTGGCCAGCTGCCAGCCGCAGAAGTTGGAGACGGCGGCGTAGCGGGCACGGCCGCTCGTGACCGCGAGGTCCAGGGCCTGGAGGGTCTCCTCCAGCGGGGTTTCCGGGTCGAAGGCGTGTATGTGCCACAGGTCGACGTAGCCGGTACCGAGCCGGGCGAGCGAGGCGTCCAGCGCGGAGAGCAGATGGCCACGGGAGCCGTCGAAGCGGCGGTCGGGGTCCGGTACGCTGCCGGCCTTGGTCGAGATGACCAGGTCCCGGCGGGGCACCAGGCCGTCTATGAGCCTGCCGAGCAGATACTCGGCTTCTCCGTCGCCGTACACGTCCGCGGTGTCGACGAGGGTCCCGCCCGCTTCCCAGAACGTCTTCATCAGGTCCGCGGCGTCGTGCTCGTCGGTGTCCCGCCCCCAGGTCAGGGTGCCTAGCCCGATCCGGGACACACGAAGGCCGGTGCGGCCGAGATGCCTCTGCTCCATGAACGCCGAGATTACTGGCCATAACCTACGGTGTGGGGGGCTGTGGACCACCGATTTCCGCGCGCTATGGTCTGCGGACAAGGCACGTTACTGATGGGTAAGGGGAATCGGGATGCAGCTCGGTATCAACCTCGGCTACTGGGGTGCCGGCATGGACGCGGACAATCTGGCCGTCGCCCAGGAGGCCGACCGGCTCGGATACGACGTCTGCTGGGCCGCCGAGGCCTATGGATCCGACGCCGCCACCGTACTGACCTGGGTCGCCGCCCAGACCGAACGGATCGACGTCGGCTCCGCCATCTTCCAGATCCCCGCTCGCCAGCCCGCGATGACCGCCATGACGGCCGCCACCCTCGACTCGCTCTCCGGCGGCCGGTTCCGGCTCGGCCTCGGCGTCTCCGGCCCGCAGGTCTCGGAGGGCTGGTACGGCGTCAAGTTCGACAAGCCGCTGGCACGCACGCGTGAGTACGTCGAGATCATCCGCAAGGCCATGACGCGCGAGCGCCTGTCGTACGAGGGACAGCACTGGACGCTGCCGCTGCCGGGCGGTCCGGGCAAGCCCCTCAAGCTGACCGTTCACCCGCAGCGCGAGCACATCCCGCTCTACATCGCCGCGATCGGCCCGAAGAACCTTGAGCAGACCGGCGAGATCGCCGACGGCGCCCTGCTGATCTTCCCCTCCGCCGACCACCTCGAGGACACGGCGATCCAGTACCTGCGGGCCGGCCGCGAGAAGGCGGGCAAGACCCTCGAGGGCTTCGACATCTGCCCGACCCTGCCCCTGGCCCTCGGCGAGGACAAGGACGTGGCTACCCTCGCCGACACCTTCCGCCCCTACACCGCGCTGTACGTCGGCGGCATGGGCAGCCGCAAGCAGAACTTCTACAACCAGCTCGCCCAGCGCATGGGCTACGAGAAGGAAGCCGCCGAGATCCAGGACAAGTACCTGTCCGGCGACAAGCAGGGCGCCGCGGCCGCCGTGCCGCACGACCTGATCGACAAGACGACCCTGCTCGGTTCCGTGGAGCGCATCGCGGACCGGATGAAGGCCTACGCGGAGGCCGGTGTCACCACGCTCACCCTGGCCCCGGCGGGCTTCACGCTCGACGAACGGATCGCGTCGCTCCGCGCCGGTACGGAGGCCCTGGAGCGCGCCGGGCTCGCCTGACACGGCTGAGCCCGACGGAGATTTCTGCGGCCGTGGTGGGGGCTCGGGGGTCTTCCCCGCCACGGCCGTCACGCAGAACAACGCGGGGAGCCGCCGACGGTTACGTCCTCCATTTGGCGGAGTTGTCCGTCGCACCTGTTGCAGCACCACGCAGCCCGCACTTGACTCGTTCTTTGCGGAAACTGCGGAATCCTGCAGCACGCGCACGCGCGCGGGAGAGGTGCCCACGATGCTTTCGGCCAAGAGTCTGTTCCAGGAGATCCTCGCCAACGACGAGTCCTTCGCCCTGTTCTGCTCCATCGCCGCGAGCGGCGAGTCCCAGGGCGGCTGGGAGAACGCCCGGATCGCCGCGCTCGTTCCGGAGAGCGAGCGAGAACTCGCCCCCAAGATCACCCGCCATGGCGCCGACGAGGACAAGCACGGACGGATCTTCAACGCCCTGATGAAGAAGCGCGGCCTCGACCCCGTCCCGGTCCCGCCGGAGACCGACTACACGATGCTCCTGGAGAAGAACGGCATCGGCCTCGCGCACGAGCAGCTGGGGCGCGACGAGCGGCTCGCGGTCCAGGACATCGTCACGTACCTCTCGCACAGCCGGGTCACCGAACAGCGCGCCTCCGAGCAGATGGACCTGCTCCGCAAGCACTTCGCGGACGACCCCGACATCGGCCGCGCGGTCAAGCAGATCTCGGGCGACGAGGACAACCACCTCGCCTACTGCCACGAGGAACTGCTGCGCTTCGCCTACGCCGGCCACGGCCGGGCCATCCAGCGGACCCTGCGCGAGTGCGCGCTCGCCGAGATCCGGATCTACCGGGACGTCAGCCTCGCGGTCATGGCGAACATGGGCCGCATCCTGGGCTGGTCGAAGGCCAAGTCGGCGGTGCTGGCGGCGGGCATCCACGCGATGTACGCCTACGAACGGCTGGGCGGCTGGCGCCGGATGGTGTCCCTGGAGATGCCCGAGCGCCGTGACGCGCTCGGCGGCCCGGCCTCCGCGGCACCCGAGTTCGCCTGAGACCACCCGGCTCTACAGCCACCCCCGGCGCTTGAACAGGCGGAACACCAGCACCTCCAGGACGACCATCAGCAGGATGAGAGCCGGGTAGGACCACTCCCAGCGCAGCTCGGGCATGTGCTCGAAGTTCATGCCGTAGATCCCCGCGACCATCGTGGGGATCGCGGCCATGGCCGCCCACGCGGAGATCTTCCTCATGTCGTCGTTCTGCCGCACGCTCATCTGCGCCAGATGCGCTGAGAGGATGTCCGACACCAGCCGGTCCAGGCCCTCCACGGACTCGTTCACGCGGGTGAGGTGGTCGCCGACGTCCCGGAAGAAGGGCCGGGCCCGGTCGTCCACGAACGGCACCGTCGCACCGGACTGTGCCGTGCCCGCCAGCCGGCTCACCGGCAGGGCCAGTGGCCCGGTCGCCCGGCGGAACTCCAGGACCTGGCGCTTGAAGGCGTAGATCCGGGACGCGGTGTTCCGTGAGCCGCCGTCCAGCGGCGAGAACACCTCCGCCTCCAGCCCCTCCAGGTCGGCCTGCAGCTCGATCGCGACGTCCAGGTAGTGGTCGACGGCGGCGTCGGCGATCGCGTAGAGCACGGACGTGGGGCCGGTGCCCAGCAGCTCCGGTTCCTGCTCCAGCCGGTTGCGTACGGCCTTGAGCGGGGCGCCCTCGCCGTGCCGGACGGTGACCGCGAACGAGTCGCCCAGGAAGATCATGATCTCGCCGGTGGAGACGGTGTCGCTCCGCGGCTCGTACACCACCGGCTTGAGGACGACGAAGAGCGAGTCGTCGTACACCTCCAGCTTGGGCCGCTGATGGGCCTTGAGGGCGTCCTCGACGGCCAGCGGGTGCAGGCCGAACTCCCGGGTGACATGGTCGAATTCGCGCTCCGTCGGCTCGTGCAGCCCGATCCAGACGAAACCTCCCGCGTCACGGGCCTCACCCAGGGCGTCGGAGAAGTCCTCCGGCCCCTCCGTCCGGTGTCCGTCGCGGTAGATGGCACAGTCGACGATCACGAAGCAAGTCTCCTGTCACTCGAACGACACCGTACGCGCGCGTGCGCCTACGCTGGATCGCATGCCCACGTTGATCCTCGTCAGGCACGGACGCTCCACCGCCAACACCGAGGGACTGCTCGCCGGCTGGACGCCCGGTGTCGCCCTCGACGAACGCGGTGCCGCGCAGGCCGCCGCGCTGCCCGGACGGCTCGCCGAACTGCCCCTCGCCGAAATCGTCACCAGCCCGCTCCAGCGCTGCCAGGAGACGATCACTCCCCTGCTGGCGGCCCGGCCGGAACTGAACCCGCACACCGACGAGCGCATCGGCGAGTGCCACTACGGCGACTGGTCCGGACGCAAGCTCGCCGAGCTCAAGGACGAGCCCCTGATGGAGGTGGTGCAGGCGCACCCGTCCGCGGCGGCCTTCCCCGGCGGCGAGTCGATGCGGGCCATGCAGACGCGTGCCGCCGAGGCCGTACGAGAGTGGAACGCGCGCGTGGAGCGCGACCACGGCGCCGACGCCGTCTACCTCATGTGCTCGCACGGCGACATCATCAAGTCGCTCGTCGCCGAGGCACTCGGACTTCATCTGGACCTCTTCCAGCGGATTTCCGTTGAACCGTGTTCCATCACCGCGATCCGTTACACACGACTGCGACCGTTCCTCGTCCGCCTCGGCGACACCGGCGACTTCACGGCCCTGGTGCCGCGCGAGGAACCGCCGGGCGACGACGCCCAAGTCGGGGGTGGTGCGGGCGCACCGTGATCGTCCGCCGCAGTAGGGTGAAGCGGTCGCAGCAGTGCCGTGGTCACACGGCCCCCACGATTCCAATGGAGACAGGACGTGTCCCGTCAGGTGTTCCTCTACGACCATCCGGAGCGTTTCGTGGCCGGCACGGTCGGACTGCCCGGGCGCCGTTCGTTCTTCCTCCAAGCCACCGCCGGCTCCCGGGTGACCAGCGTGGCCCTGGAGAAGACGCAGGTCGCCGCGCTCGCCGAGCGGATGGACGAACTGCTCGACGAGGTCGTACGCCGTAGCGGCGGGAGCGCCTCCGTCCCCGCCGTCGCACCGACGGAGGTCAACGACAGCGCCCCGCTGGACACCCCCGTCGAAGAGGAGTTCCGGGTCGGCACCATGGCGCTGGCCTGGGACGGCGACGAGCAGCTCATGATCGTCGAGGCGCAGGCGCTCGTCGAGCTCGACGCCGACTCCGAGGAGGACCTCGCCGAGGCCGAGGAGCGGCTGCTCCAGGACGAGGAGAACGGGCCGCCCATGCTGCGGGTGCGGCTCACCGGCGCGCAGGCGAGGGCCTTCGCCAAGCGTGCCCTCGACGTCGTCAACGCCGGGCGGCCGCCGTGCCCGCTGTGCAGCCTCCCGCTCGACCCGGAAGGACACGTATGTCCGCGCCAGAACGGATACCGCCGCGGAGCGTGACGCCTCCCGAGGACCCCGCCGAGCTGCTCGCCCGGGGCGAACTCACCGTACGCGGACGCATCCGTGACGCCTCCAACGCCGCCCTGTACTGCACGGTTTCGTACGACGGCCGGGAAGCGGCCTGCGTCTACAAGCCGGTCGCCGGGGAGCGGCCCCTGTGGGACTTCCCCGACGGGACGCTCGCCCAGCGCGAGGTCGCCGCGTACGAGGTCTCCGAGGCGACCGGCTGGAGCCTCGTCCCGCCCACCGTGCTGCGCGACGGGCCCTACGGCGAGGGCATGTGCCAGCTGTGGATCGAGGCGGCGCCGGACGCCGAGCTGCTCGCGCTGGTCGACGGGGAGGAACCCGAACCGGGCTGGAAGGCGATCGGGTTCGCCGAGGTCGGGGAGGGACGGACCGCGCTGCTCGTGCACGCCGACGACGAACGGCTGCGGCGGCTCGCGGTGCTGGACGCCGTGATCAACAACGCCGACCGCAAGGGCGGGCACCTGCTGCCCACCGGCGAGGGGCGGTTGTACGGGATCGACCACGGAGTGACCTTCAACGCCGAGAACAAGCTGCGGACCCTGCTGTGGGGCTGGGCGGGGGAGCCGTTCACGCGGGAGGCCGCCGACGTCCTGGAGGGCCTCAGGAAGGACCTGGCCGAAGGCGGGTCCCTCACCGCACGGCTCGAACCGCTGATCACCGGCGCCGAGATCGACGCCGTACGCGCGCGTGTCGGTGCGCTGCTCGCCTCGGGCAAGCATCCGGAGCCGAGCGGGGAGTGGCCGGCGATTCCCTGGCCACCCGTGTAGAAGCACAGAGGCCGAGGTCGCGCAAGAACGCCTTCTCGGCCGTCCGGACCGCTCCCATTCGTATATGGAACTTCAGTCCGGTTACGCTCATGACATGCATGCCTGGCCCGCTTCCGAGGTCCCCGCCCTGCCTGGTCAGGGCCGCGACCTGAGGATCCACGACACCGCGACC
Organism: Streptomyces sp. CA-179760; assembly: GCF_050937045.1. Lineage (NCBI taxonomy): Bacteria > Bacillati > Actinomycetota > Actinomycetes > Kitasatosporales > Streptomycetaceae > Streptomyces > Streptomyces sp. CA-179760. The sequence continues at coordinate 2,022,295 of NZ_JBNJLZ010000001.1, read as the reverse complement.
GGCGGCCTCGTCACCCTCGACCCCGGTCCCGTCGCCCGTATCTACGTCTGCGGCATCACCCCGTACGACGCCACCCACCTGGGACACGCGGCGACGTACAACGCGTTCGACCTCGTGCAGCGCGTGTGGCTCGACACCAAGCGTCAGGTTCACTACGTCCAGAACGTCACCGACGTCGACGACCCGCTCCTGGAGCGAGCACAGCGCGACGGCATCGACTGGGCCGCCCTCGCCGAGAAGGAGACGGTCCTCTTCCGGGAGGACATGACGGCCCTGCGGATGCTGCCGCCGCGGCAGTACATAGGCGCCGTCGAGGCGATACCCGGCATCGTCCCGCTCGTCGAGCGGCTGCGGGACGCCGGCGCGGCGTACGAACTCGAAGGGGACGTCTACTTCTCCGTCGAGTCCGACCCGCACTTCGGCAAGGTCTCGAACCTCGACGCCGAGGCGATGCGGCTGCTCTCCGCCGAGCGCGGCGGCGACCCGGACCGGCCGGGCAAGAAGAACCCCCTCGACCCGATGCTCTGGATGGCGGCCCGTGAGGGCGAGCCCAGCTGGGACGGCGGATCGCTCGGGCGCGGACGGCCCGGCTGGCACATCGAGTGTGTGGCCATCGCCCTCGACCATCTCGGCATGGGCTTCGACATCCAGGGTGGCGGCTCCGACCTCGCCTTCCCGCACCACGAGATGGGCGCCTCGCACGCCCAGGCCCTCACCGGCGAGTTCCCCATGGCCAAGGCGTATGTGCACGCCGGCATGGTCGCCCTCGACGGCGAAAAGATGTCCAAGTCCAAGGGCAACCTGGTCTTCGTCTCCAAGCTCCGGCACGACGGCGTCGACCCGGCCGCCATCCGGCTCGCGCTGCTCGCCCACCACTACCGCGCCGACTGGGAGTACACCGACCAGGTCCTGCGGGACGCCGTCGCCCGGCTCGGCCGCTGGCGCGCCGCCGTGTCCCGGCCCGACGGCCCGCCCGCGGAGGCGCTCGTGGAGGAGATCCGCGAGGCCCTCGCGAACGATCTGGACGCCCCGGCCGCGCTCGTCGCGGTCGATCGCTGGGCCGCCCTCCAGGAGGAGAGCGGCGGTACGGACATCGGCGCACCCGGTGTTGTCTCCCGCGCGGTGGACGCGCTGCTCGGCGTCGCGCTCTAGCCGAGGACGGACGCGAGGGGCGCCTCCCGGCCGGGAGGCGCCCCTCGCGCTGTGCTTGCGTGCCTCAGTCCTCCGACGACTCCTCGTCGTCCGTGCCCGGCTTGGGCTGGGCCGAGGACTCCTCGTCGTCCGTGCCTGCCCTGGGCGGCTTCGGCGGTCGCGTACGGCCGCTGGGGCTGTCGCGCAGGTAGTTCGTGCTGTCGCTGCCGTCCGCCGTCGCGTGTCCGCCGGAGGCGGTCGGTCCGCCGCCGTCCCGGCGTCTCAGATAGCGCTCGAACTCGCGCGCGATGGCCTCGCCCGAGGCCTCCGGCAGCTCGGCGGTGTCCCGGGCCTCCTCAAGCGACTGGACGTACTCGGCGACCTCGCTGTCCTCGGCGGCCAGCTGGTCCACGCCCACCTGCCAGGCGCGCGCGTCCTCGGGCAGCTCGCCCAGCGGGATGCGCACGTCGATCAGGTCCTCCAGGCGGTTCAGGAGAGCCAGCGTGGCCTTCGGGTTTGGCGGCTGCGACACATAGTGCGGTACCGCCGCCCACAGCGAGACGGCGGGTACGCCCGCGTGTGTGCAGGCCTCCTGGAGGACGCCCACGATGCCCGTGGGGCCCTCGTACTTGGTCTCCTCCAGGTCCATCCGGCGGGCCAGGTCCGCGTCGGACGTCGTGCCGCTGATCGGAACCGGCCGGGTGTGCGGAGTGTCGCCGAGCAGGGCGCCCAGGACGACCACCAGCTCCACGCCCAGTTCGTGCGCGAAGCCCAGCAGTTCGTTGCAGAACGAGCGCCACCGCATGGACGGTTCGATGCCCCGCACGAGAACCAGGTCGCGTGGCTTGTCCCCGCCGACCCGGACCACCGACAGCCGTGTCGTCGGCCAGGTGATCTTGCGGACGCCCGCTTCCATGAACACCGTGGGGCGGTTCACCTGGAAGTCGTAGTAGTCCTCGGCGTCCAGCGCCGCGAACACCTCGCCCTTCCATTCCCTGTCCAGATGCGCGACCGCGGTGGAGGCGGCGTCGCCGGCATCGTTCCAGCCCTCGAACGCGGCCACCATGACCGGGTCGACCAGCTCGGGAACCCCCTCGAGCTCGATCACCCAGTGCCTCCTTCCGACGTACCCTCGCGAACGCCCCAACCTTACGGCGTGCCAAGGGGGCGCCCGCAGCCCCCTCGCAGGGGGAGTGACCCCATCACTGCCCCGCGAGCTGCCCCTGAACACCCCGGATTCATCCGAGCTGTCCGTGAGGCTCCGGTCACAGCGTGGAACGCAGCCACTGCTCGACGCTCGCGATGTGCACGGTCGCCCACGAGCGAGCCGCCTCGGCGTCCCGGTCGCGCAGGGCGGCGAGGATCGCCCGGTGCTCGCGCAGGGTGCGGCCCACGGCGTCCTCCTGGGTGAGGCCGCGCCAGATCCGCGCTCGGGTGGTGGGGCCGGACAGCCCGTCGAGCAGCGAGCACAGCACGGAGTTGCCCGAGCTGTGCACGATGCCCCGGTGGAACTCCAGGTCGCAGGCGACGAGATCCTCCACGGACGGGGCGTCGCCGAGCCTGTCCAGCTGGGCCGAGAGCGCGTCCAGCTGCTGCTCGCTGATCCGCAGCGCCGCCATGGCCGTCGCGGCCGGCTCCAGGATGCGGCGTACGGCGAGGAACTCCAGGACCGTGTCGTCGCGGTGGAAGTCCACGACGAAGCTCATCGCCTCCAGCAGGAGTTGCGGGTCGAGACTTGTCACATAAGTGCCGTCGCCCTGCCGGACGTCCAGGATCCGGATGAGCGACAGCGCCCGCACTGCCTCCCGCAGGGAGTTGCGGGACAGGCCGAGATCGGCGGCGAGCTCGCTCTCCTTGGGCAGCCGGTCGCCCGGGCGCAGCGCGCCGGAGACGATCATGCCCTTGATCTTCTCGATCGCCTCGTCGGTGACTGCCATGGCCGGCCTCCTGTCGCGTAAGACCTCCGACGTATCACGTCATTATGCGGCCACGGACACGGGGAAGGGGCGGCTCCGTCGGCGGGGAGCCGCCCCTTCGCGCACGGGGCCCGTATCGCGCCTACTTCTTGTCGAGCAGGTCCTGGACCTTGGCGCGGACGTCGTCCGTGGCCAGGCCGCGGATCGTCAGCGTCGTCCGGCGGCGCAGCACGTCGTCCTGCGTCTCGGCCCACTCGTGGTCCCGGGCCCAGGCGACCTGCGCCCAGATCTCCGGGGCGTCCGGGTGCACGCGCTCGGCGAGCTCCGGGCTGTCGTTGGCCATACGAGCGATGTCGAACGCCAGCGAGCCGTAGTGCGTGGCCAGGTGCTTGGCGGTGTCGGCTCCCATGCGGGGGCCGGGCGCCGGGCGGTCGGTGAGCAGCCGGTGGGCGACCGCGCGCGGGTTGGCGATGCCGGGCAGCGGCAGCTTCTTCGGCAGCGAGCTGATCGGCTCGAAGTCGTCGCCCAGGGGGTGGCCCGGCAGCGACTCCAGCTTCTGCATGATCGTCCGGCCGATGTGCCGGAAGGTGGTCCACTTGCCGCCCGCGACGGACAGCATGCCGCCCCGGCCCTCGGTGACGACCGTCTCGCGCTTGGCCTTGGAGGTGTCGCCGGGGCCGCCCGGCAGCACCCGCAGGCCCGCGAAGGAGTAGGTGATGAGGTCGCGGCTCAGCTGCTGGTCGCGGACGGAGAAGGCGGCCTCGTCGAGTATCTGGGCCGTGTCCTTCTCGGTGACCGAGACATCCGCCGGGTCGCCCTCGAACTCCTCGTCGGTGGTGCCGAGCAGCAGCATGTCCTCCCAGGGGAGGGCGAAGGTGATGCGGTACTTGTCGATCGGAGTGGCGAGCGCGGCCTTCCAGGGGGAGGTGCGCTTCAGGACCAGGTGCGCGCCCTTCGACAGCCGGATGGACGGCGCGGCGTTCGCGTTCTCCATGCGGCGCAGGTGGTCGACCCACGGGCCGGTCGCGTTCAGCACCAGCCGTGCGTTGACGCCGAACTCGTCGCCGGACAGGCGGTCCTTCAGCTCGGCGCCCGTGACGCGGCCCTGGGTGAAGCGCAGGCCGGTCACCTCGGCGTGGTTGAGGACGACCGCGCCCGCCTCCACTGCGCCGCGGACGGTCATCAGCGCCATGCGCGCGTCGTTCATCTGGTCGTCGCCGTACACGGCCACGGCCTTGAGGTTCTCGGTGCGCAGCTCCGGCACGTCCTGCGCGGCCTTGGCCGGCGAGAGCAGGTGGCCGACGCCGTCACCGAACGCGGAGAGCGCGGAGTAGGCGAAGACGCCCGCCCCGAGCTTCGCCGCGCCGTGCGGCCCGCCCTTGTACACGGGGAGGTAGAACGTGAGCGGGTTCGCCAGGTGGGGGGCCACCTGGCGGGAGACCGCACGGCGCTCGAAGTGGTTCTCCGCCACCAGCTTCACCGCGCCGGTCTGCAGGTAGCGCAGACCGCCGTGGAGAAGCTTGGAAGAGGCGGAGGACGTGGCACCGGCGAAGTCGCCGGCGTCGACCAGAGCCACCCTGAGGCCGGACTGCGCGGCGTGCCAGGCGGTGGAGATGCCCAGGATGCCGCCGCCGATCACGAGAAGGTCGTACGACGCCTTGGCGAGCTGCTCCCTGGTCTCGGCTCGGCTCGGGTTCGAGCCGGAGGCCGGGTGCGTCCCCAGGGCAGGTACGGACTGCAGGGTGGACTGAGTGGTCATGCTGTTTCTTACTCCTCGTCCTCGAGCCAGCCCATGGTCCGCTCGACGGCCTTGAGCCAGCTCTTGTACTCACGGTCGCGGATTTCCGCGTCCATGCGGGGGGTCCACTCGGCGGCCCGGCGCCAGTTGGCGCGCAGGTCGTCGGTGCTGTTCCAGAAGCCGACGGCGAGGCCGGCGGCGTAGGCGGCGCCGAGGCAGGTGGTCTCGGCGACCATCGGGCGCACCACGGGGGCGTCCAGGAAGTCCGAGAGTGTCTGCATCAGCAGGTTGTTGCTGGTCATGCCGCCGTCGACCTTGAGGGCGGTCAGCTCGACGCCGGAGTCCTTCGTCATGGCGTCGGCGATCTCCCGCGTCTGCCAGGCGGTGGCCTCCAGGACGGCGCGCGCGAGGTGCGCCTTGGTGACGTACCGGGTCAGGCCGGCGATCACACCGCGGGCGTCGGAGCGCCAGTACGGGGCGAACAGGCCCGAGAAGGCCGGCACGAAGTAGGCGCCGCCGTTGTCCTCGACCGACAGGGCGAGGGTCTCGATCTCGGCGGCGGTGGAGATCAGGCCCATCTGGTCGCGCATCCACTGCACCAGCGAACCGGTGACCGCGATCGAGCCCTCCAGGGCGTAGACCGTCTTCTGGTCGCCGATCTTGTAGCCCACGGTGGTCAGCAGGCCGCTGTACGAGTTGATGATCTTGTCACCGGTGTTCATCACCATGAAGGTGCCGGTGCCGTAGGTCGACTTGGTCTCGCCCTCGGCGAAACAGGTCTGGCCGAACAGGGCCGCCTGCTGGTCGCCGAGCGCGGAGGCGACCGGGATGCCGCCGAGCAGGTCGCCCAGCTTTCCGCCGGTGATCTCGCCGTAGACCTCGGCGGAGGAGCGGATCTCGGGCAGGATCCGCTTCGGGACGCCGATGGACTCGCAGATCTTGTCGTCCCACTGCATGGTGTGCAGGTTCATGAGCATCGTGCGGGAGGCGTTGGTGACGTCCGTGACGTGCTTGCCGCCGTCGGCACCGCCGGTCAGGTTCCAGATGACCCAGGTGTCCATGGTGCCGAAGAGGATGTCGCCCGCCTCGGCGCGCTCCTTCAGCCCGTCGACGTTGTCGAGCAGCCAGCGGGCCTTGGGCCCGGCGAAGTAGGAGGCCAGGGGGAGGCCCGTCTCGCGGCGGAAGCGGTCCTGGCCGACGTTGCGGCCGAGGTCGCGGCAGAGGGCGTCGGTGCGGGTGTCCTGCCAGACGATGGCGTTGTGGACGGGCTCACCGGTGTTCTTGTCCCACAGCACGGTCGTCTCGCGCTGGTTGGTGATGCCGATGGCCTTGATGTCGTCGCGGGTGATGCCGGCCTTGGCGATGGCCCCGGCGACGACCTCCTGGACGTTCGTCCAGATCTCGGTGGCGTTGTGCTCGACCCAGCCCGGCTTCGGGAAGATCTGCTCGTGTTCCTTCTGGTCGACGGAGACGATCCGGCCGTCGCGGTCGAAGACGATGCAGCGGGAGGAGGTCGTGCCCTGGTCGATGGCGGCGATGAAGGGGCCGGCGGTGTGCGCGTCGGTCACTGTGTGCTCCTGGAAGTTCCGTGTTTAAGGGGCTTTACGTACGGCGCGTGCTGAGAGTTTCGTCTCGCGAGGTGCGAAATGACTGTTCCTAAGCGAATGCGACGTTGTAGATGCCTGCGGCGATGGCCCCGCCGATGAGCGGACCGGCCACCGGGATCCAGGCGTAGCCCCAGTCGGAGCCGCCCTTGTTGGGCAGCGGCAGCAGGGCGTGCACGATACGCGGACCGAGGTCACGGGCCGGGTTGATCGCGTACCCCGTCGGGCCGCCGAGGGACAGACCGATGGAGACCACCACGAGCGCGGTGATCAGGGCACCCAGGGTGCCCAGGCCGTTGCCCTTGTCGTTCAGGCCCTGGGTGAGCACGGCGAGCACCAGCACGATGGTGCCGATGATCTCCGTGGCCAGGTTCTGCCAGGCGACCCGGACCTCGGGTCCGGTGGAGAAGACGCCCAGCACGGGGCCGGCGCCCTTCTCCTGCGCCTCGACGGCCTTGGCCGCCACGGTGTCCTGCGCACCCGGACCGCCGACGATCTCGCGGTCGGTGAGGTGCGCCTGGAACTGGCCGTAGTAAGCGATCCAGACCAGGGCCGCGCCGATCATGGCGCCGAGCACCTGTCCGGCCCAGTAGACGGGGACGTTCTTCCAGTCGCCGTCCTTGATGGCGAGCGCGAGCGTCACGGCCGGGTTGAGATGGGCGCCGGACAGCGGCGCCGTGGTGTAGACCGCCGTGAGCACCGCGAAGCCCCACCCGAAGGTGATGGCGAGCCAGCCGGCGTTGCGGGCCTTGGAGGCCTTCAGTGTGACGGCGGCGCAGACGCCGCCGCCGAGGAGGATGAGTATGGCGGTACCGATGGTCTCGCCGATGAAGATGTCGGAGCTGGACACCCGCGACTCCTTTGTCCTTCGTCCAGGGGTGAAGTTCGATACCGGCCTGGCGTTGTCCCACTCTAGCGCGTATTGCCGGTAGCTGTTCGACAATGTCGACCGATGGACGGGAGTCTTGCTTCGGGGTTACGAGCACGTCAAGGGCTCTGTTGTCGAAAATACGATCGTTACTGATCGCCTTGGTCTCCTGGATCCTTGCCGCAGGTGAGCCCGGACATGCCGAGGACCGGAACGCCGTACGACGCCCCGGCCCCGCCGCGTGCCGTCAGAACCGCCCGGCGCCCAGGTCCCGCGACACCGCGCGGGCGCAGTCCCGGACGGCCGCGATCAGCTCCGGCCGCACCGCGCGCTCCTCGTCGGACCGGCACAGCCGCTCCACGGCGCCGGTGATGCCGACCGAGCCGACGGGCATGCGCCGCCGGTCGTGGATGGGTGCGGCGAGGGAGGCGACGCCCTCCCAGGTCTCCTCGACGTCCGCCGCGTAACCACGTGCGCGGGTGAGGTCGAGGAGGTGCTCGAAGTCCTCCGGATCGCACACGGTCCGGTCGGTGAACGCCTTGCGGTCGTTCTCCAGGGCCTCGCTGTGCGCCACCGGGTCGTAGGCGGACAGCACCTTGCCCAGGGCCGTGGAGTGCAGCGGCTGCATGGCCCCGATCTCCAGGACCTGCCGGCTGTCGTCGGGCCGGAAGACGTGGTGCACGATCAGCACGCCCTGCTGGTGCAGGACGCCCAGGTAGACGCTCTCGCCGCTGGAACGGGCCAGGTCGTCGGCCCACACCAGGGCGCGTGCCCGCAGCTCGTGCACATCGAGGTAGGTGGTGCCCAGGCGCAGCAGCTCCGCGCCCAGCTGGTAGCGCCCGGAGGCGTCGTCCTGCTCCACGAAACCCTCCTGCTGGAGCGTGCGCAGGATGCCGTGGGCGGTGCCTTTGGCCAGGCCCAGCGAGGAGGCGATGTCCGACAGGCCGAGCCGTCGCTCGCCGCCCCCGAGCAGCCGCAGCATCGCGGCCGCCCGTTCGAGCGACTGGATGTTCCGTGCCATCGCCGTACTGCCTCCGTCCCCTTCGACCGCCGACAAGCGGCACCACAGCCCTTGTTCGGCAATGTCGAACACTACCGGTCGATGCCGACCTCTCGCTAATGGCCGGACGCCATTTGTTGCGTCACAGACGGTTCATCGGACGCCCGACGGCCGCCCCGCCGCCATCGGCGTCCGCCTCGTGGACGCGCTGCCCATCCAAGCCGACTCCCGGTTACGCTGGCGCGGTGCGCCCTTCCCCGGATGCCCTCCGGATGTCCGGGAAGCCGCAAAGCCGACAGCCGTCGCATCCGAGGGAGCCCTTTACATGGCCTCGTTGCCGCTGACCCCTTCCGCAGACAGCCGGACCCGCGTGTCCGCGCTCCGAGAGGCCCTGGCCACCCGTGTGGTGGTGGCCGACGGAGCCATGGGCACCATGCTCCAGGCACAGGACCCCACGCTCGAGGACTTCGAGAATCTCGAGGGCTGCAACGAGATCCTGAACCTGACCCGGCCGGACATCGTCCGTTCCGTCCACGACGCGTACTTCGCGGTGGGCGTGGACTGCGTCGAGACCAACACCTTCGGCGCCAACCACACGGCCGCGGCGGAGTACGAGATCTCCGACCGCGTGCACGAGCTGTCCGAGGCGGGCGCCCGGATCGCCCGCGAGGTGGCCGACGAGTACGCCGCCCGGGACGGCAGGCCGCGCTGGGTGCTCGGCTCCGTCGGCCCCGGCACCAAGCTGCCCACGCTCGGCCATGTCGCGTACGCCACCATCCGCGACGGCTACCAGGCCAACGCCGAGGGCATGCTCGCCGGCGGCGCCGACGCGCTGCTCGTGGAGACCACGCAGGACCTGCTCCAGACAAAGGCGTCCATCCTGGGCGCCCGCCGGGCCATGGAGGCCACCGGCGTCGACGTGCCCCTGCTGTGCTCGATGGCCTTCGAGACCACCGGCACCATGCTGCTCGGCTCCGAGATCGGCGCGGCGCTGACCGCGCTGGAGCCCCTCGGCATCGACATGATCGGCCTGAACTGCTCCACCGGCCCCGCCGAGATGAGCGAGCACCTGCGCTACCTGACGCGCCACTCGCGCATCCCGCTGCTGTGCATGCCGAACGCCGGCCTGCCGATCCTGACCAAGGACGGCGCCCACTTCCCGCTCGACGCCGAGGGCCTGGCCGACGCCCAGCAGAACTTCGTCCAGGACTACGGCCTGTCCCTCGTCGGCGGCTGCTGCGGCACCACCCCCGAGCACCTGCGCCAGCTGGTCGAGCGCGTCCGGGACGTCACCCCGACCGAGCGCAGCCCGCAGCCCGAGCCGGGCGCGGCCTCCCTCTACCAGAGCGTGCCGTTCCGGCAGGACACCTCCTACCTGGCCATCGGTGAGCGCACCAACGCCAACGGCTCGAAGAAGTTCCGCGAGGCCATGCTGGACGCCCGCTGGGACGACTGCGTGGAGATCGCCCGGGAGCAGATCCGCGAAGGCGCGCACATGCTCGACCTGTGTGTCGACTACGTCGGCCGGGACGGCGCCGCCGACATGGAGGAGCTGGCCGGCCGCTTCGCCACCGCCTCCACTCTGCCGATCGTGCTGGACTCGACCGAGATCGACGTCATCCAGGCCGGCCTGGAGAAGCTCGGCGGCCGCGCGGTGATCAACTCGGTGAACTACGAGGACGGCGACGGCCCCGAGTCCCGCTTCGCCAAGGTCACCCAGCTCGCCAAGGAGCACGGCGCCGCCCTCATCGCGCTGACCATCGACGAGGAGGGCCAGGCCCGCACCGCCGAGAAGAAGGTCGAGATCGCCGAACGCCTCATCGACGACCTGACCGGGAACTGGGGCATCCACGAGGAGGACATCCTCGTCGACTGCTTGACCTTCACCATCTGCACCGGCCAGGAGGAGTCCCGCAAGGACGGCATCGCCACCATCGAGGGCATCCGGGAGCTGAAGCGGCGCCACCCGAAGGTGCAGACCACCCTCGGCCTCTCCAACATCTCCTTCGGCCTCAACCCGGCCGCCCGCATCCTGCTCAACTCCGTCTTCCTCGACGAGTGCGTCAAGGCGGGCCTGGACTCGGCGATCGTGCACGCGTCGAAGATCCTCCCGATCGCCCGCTTCAGCGAGGAAGAGGTCCAGACGGCCCTGGACCTGGTCCACGACCGCCGCGCCGAGGGCTACGACCCGCTCCAGAAGCTCATGCAGCTGTTCGAGGGCGCCACCGCCAAGTCCCTCAAGGCCGGCAAGGCCGAGGAACTGGCCGCCCTGCCGCTGGACGAGCGCCTGAAGCGGCGCATCATCGACGGCGAGAAGAACGGCCTCGAAGCGGACCTCGACGAGGCCCTCCAGGAGCGCCCCGCCCTCGACATCGTCAACGAGATCCTGCTGGACGGCATGAAGGTCGTCGGCGAGCTGTTCGGCTCCGGCCAGATGCAGCTGCCGTTCGTCCTGCAGTCCGCCGAGGTGATGAAGACGGCCGTCGCCCACCTCGAACCGCACATGGAGAAGTCCGACGACGAGGGCAAGGGCACCATCGTCCTGGCCACCGTCCGCGGCGACGTCCACGACATCGGCAAGAACCTCGTCGACATCATCCTGTCCAACAACGGCTACAACGTCGTCAACCTCGGCATCAAGCAGCCGGTCTCCGCGATCCTGGACGCCGCCGAGGAGCACAGGGCCGACGTCATCGGCATGTCCGGGCTCCTGGTCAAGTCCACCGTGATCATGAAGGAGAACCTGGAGGAGCTGAACCAGCGCGGCCTTGCGGCGAACTTCCCGGTCATCCTCGGCGGCGCCGCCCTCACCCGGGCCTACGTCGAGCAGGATCTGCACGAGATCTACGAGGGCGAGGTCCGCTACGCCCGCGACGCCTTCGAGGGACTGCGCCTGATGGACGCGCTGATCGGCGTCAAGCGGGGCGTGCCGGGAGCGAAGCTGCCCGAGCTGAAGCAGCGCCGCGTGCGGGCCACCGCGGCGGCCGTGGCCGAGGAGCGCCCCGAGGAGGGGCACGTCCGCTCCGACGTCGCCACCGACAACCCCGTCCCCGAGCCGCCCTTCCGGGGCACGCGTGTGATCAAGGGCATCCAGCTCAAGGAGTACGCGAGCTGGCTCGACGAGGGCGCCCTGTTCAAGGGCCAGTGGGGCCTGAAGCAGAACCGCGCCGGCGACGGCCCCTCGTACGAGGAACTCGTCGAGAGCGAGGGCCGGCCCCGGCTGCGCGGCCTGCTGGACCGGCTCCAGACGGAGAACCTCCTGGAGGCGGCCGTGGTCTACGGCTACTTCCCGTGCGTCTCCAAGGACGACGACCTGATCCTCCTGGACGAGCGGGGCAACGAGCGCACCCGCTTCACCTTCCCGCGCCAGCGCCGGGGCCGCCGCCTGTGCCTGGCCGACTACTTCCGCCCGGAGGAGTCCGGCGAGACGGACGTCGTGGGCCTCCAGATCGTCACCGTCGGCTCGCGCATCGGCGAGGAGACCGCCCGGATGTTCGAGGCCAACGCCTACCGTGACTACCTCGAACTGCACGGACTGTCCGTACAGCTGGCCGAGGCGCTCGCCGAGTACTGGCACGCGCGCGTGCGTTCCGAACTCGGCTACGCCGGCGAGGACCCGGACGAGATGCAGGGCATGTTCGAACTGAAGTACCGGGGCGCGCGCTTCTCCCTCGGCTACGGCGCCTGCCCCAACCTGGAGGACCGCGCCAAGATCGCCGACCTGCTCCAGCCGGAGCGCATCGGCGTCCACCTGTCCGAGGAGTTCCAGCTGCATCCCGAGCAGTCCACGGACGCCATCGTGATCCACCACCCGGAGGCGAAGTACTTCAACGCCCGCTGAGCCGCCCCGCTGAGCCGCCTCACCGGGCACACGGGCCAAAAGAGGCGCATCGTCCGCGCACGACGTAGACTGGTCGGTCCACCGCAGGCCGGTTCCCCTCGTGGGAGCCGGCCTGAACGTCCCTCAAGGAGGTACGTGGATGACCAGTACGGTCCCCGCGCTCGGAACCCGCACGGCCGAGGGCTCCGCCCTGCAGGCGGTGCTCCTCGACATGGACGGCACCCTGGTGGACACGGAGGGCTTCTGGTGGGACGTCGAGGCCGAGGTCTTCGCCTCCCTCGGCCACACGCTCGACGAGTCCTGGCGCCATGTCGTGGTCGGCGGCCCCATGACCCGCAGCGCGGGGTTCCTGATCGAGGCCACCGGCGCCGACATCACTCTCGACGAGCTCACCGTGCTGCTCAACAACGGCTTCGAGGACCGCATCGACCGCGCCCTGCCGCTGATGCCGGGCGCCGGCCGGCTGCTGGCCGAGCTGTACGAGTACGAGATCCCGACGGCCCTGGTCTCCGCGTCGCACCGGCGCATCATCGACCGCGTGCTGACCTCGCTCGGCGCGCACCACTTCCGTCTGACGGTTGCCGGTGACGAGGTGCCGCGCACCAAGCCCCACCCGGACCCGTACCTGGCGGCGGCCGCCGGCCTCGGCGCGGATCCGGCCCGGTGCGCCGTCATCGAGGACACCGCGACCGGGGTCGCCGCCGCCGAGGCCGCGGGCTGCCAGGTCGTGGCGGTGCCCTCCGTGGCCCCCATCGCCCCGGCCCTCCGCCGTACGGTCGTCACCTCCCTCGAAGAGGTCGACCTGACATTTCTGCACGGGCTGATGACGGAAATGCGCTAGCTGTTCACCCAGCGTGCAGTGCGGTTAAGGCAGTAATTTCGCAGCTGAATTCGACCCTCTCCGGACGATCTTCGGGCGTTCTCCGATCCGTCGAATTACCGCACTCCGGAACCCGTTTGCAGTGTGACGTTCCCCACGCCACCGGGGGTCGACAGCGGCTCCCGCGTGTGCAGCGGGGGGCTTCTGGAGTGCCTTTGTGTCCCGATTGGTGGAACGCTGCACCAAAGCTTCCGCCATCGGGTTTTCGGTGTGTCCACGCCCGGTTCCGCAGCGTGATGAGGGCTCAACTCCGGTCGCTGTGAACCTTCCTGCCGGCCCGGACTAATCTCGTTGCGAGAACATCGCCCCACCCCCGTGATCCGCTGCGCCACCCCTGCATGCCGGGTACACGGAGTCGACAGCTGTGGAGAAACTCGAGCATGAACCGCAAGATTTTGGTGCTGCCGGCCGTGATCGGCCTGCTCGCGCCGGTGCTCGCCGCCTGCGGCGGGTCCGACAGCGGGAGCGACGACGGCGGTGCGATCGTCGTCGGCACCACGGACCGGTTCACCGCCTCGAAGGACGCCCCCGCACCCCTCGACCCTGCGTACGCCTACGACGTCGGCACCTGGAACATCCTGCGCCAGACCGTGCAGACCCTGATGATCCAGCCGCGCGGCGAGGGCGACCCGGTGCCGGAGGCGGCCGAGAGGTGCGGCTTCACCGACACGGGCAACGAGCGCTACGCCTGCACCCTGCGCGAGGGCCTGAAGTTCGCGAACGGCGACCCCGTCACCGCGTCCGACGTGAAGTACTCCATCGACCGCGCCCGCTCGCTCAAGGCCGACAGCGGCGTGTTCGCGCTGCTGTCCACCATCGACACCGTCGAGACGCAGGGCGAACACGACGTCATCTTCCATCTGAAGACCGCCGACGCCACCTTCCCGTACAAGCTGTCGACCCCGGTCGCCGGCATCGTCGACCCCGACGACTACCCGAAGAACAAGCTGCGCGACGGCTTCGACCTCGAAGGCTCCGGCCCGTACACCCTCAAGGCCGACGTCGAGAACGACGAACTGGTCAGGGCCGAGTTCACCCGGAACCCCGACTACAAGGGGAACCTCAAGGTGAACAACGACAAGATCGACATGGTCTCCTTCAAGGACACCGACGCCATGGGTGAAGCGCTCGACAAGGGCGACATCGACCTGATGACCCGCACCATGTCGCCGGACCAGATCCGCAAGCTCTCGGGCGACACGGACACCGGCATCGACCTCGTCGAGATGCCCGGCCTGGAGATCCGCTACCTGGGCTTCAACACCGACGCCCCGACCGTCGAGTCCAAGGCCGTGCGCCAGGCGATGGCCCAGGTCGTCAACCGCAGCGCCCTGGTCTCCAAGGTCTACGGCTCCCAGGCCGAGCCGCTGTACTCGCTGGTCCCGGCCAGCGTCACGGGCCACTCCAACTCGTTCTTCAACAAGTACGGCGACGCGAACGTCACCAAGGCCCGCTCCCTGCTGAACCAGGCGAACGTCACCACCCCGGTGAAGCTGACCCTGCACTACACGACCGACCACTACGGCCCGGCAACGAAGAAGGAGTTCGAGGTCCTGCGCGACCAGCTGAACTCCAGCGGCCTGTTCGACGTAACCATCAAGGGAACGCCGTGGGACACCTTCCGCCCGGCCGAGAAGAAGGGTGAGTACGACGTCTACGGTATGGGCTGGTTCCCCGACTTCCCGGACGCCGACAACTTCCTCGCGCCGTTCCTCGACAGGGACAACACCCTTGGCTCGCCTTATGACAACAGCCAGATCCGCAACACCCTGATCCCGGAGTCCCGCCGTGAGGCGGACCGGTTGTCCGCCTCCACCAGCCTGACGGACATTCAGGACATCGTCGCCTCCGACGTGCCGGTGCTGCCGCTGTGGCAGGGCAAGCAGTACGTCGCCGCGCGCGACGACATCACGGGTACCGCCTACGCGCTCAACTCCGCGTCCACGCTCCAGCTGTGGGAGCTCGGGCGGGGCGTGAGCGGCTGACGTACCCGCAGGAACCCCGGGGCCTGTGACCGCGGCCCCCGGGGAGCCGTGCCCCGGAGCCAGGGACATGCTCCGGGTGTTCTCGAGAACCGACGACAAGGCACACACGTGAACATACGCAACCAGTGGCCGGTCCTGCCGATCGTGGCGGGGCTCGCCTCCGGCCTGCTGACCGGCTGCGGCACGGAGAGCGGGGACTCCGCGGGGGAAGGCTCCAACGTGGTGGTGGGGATGTCCGACGACGTCCTGGCCACCGACCCGGCCTCCGGCTACGACCCCGGCTCCTGGCTGTTGTTCAACAACGTCTTCCAGTCGCTGCTCAGCTTCCCCAAGGGCGCCACGGAACCGCAGCCCGAGGCCGCCGAGAGCTGCTCCTTCACCGACACACAGAGCTCGGTCTACCGGTGCACGCTGAAGGACGGCCTCAAGTTCAGCAACGGTGACGCCCTCACCTCGGAGGACGTCAAGTTCTCCTTCGAGCGGATGCTGAAGATCAACGACCCCGACGGGCCCGCGATCATGTTCCCCACGCTGGACGAGGTCGAGACCCCGGACGAGCAGACGGTCGTCTTCCACCTCAACACGTCCGACGCCACCTTCCCCAGCAAGATCGCCTCCGGCGCCGGCTCCATCGTCGACCACAACGAGTACGACGCGGGCAAGCTGCGCAAGGACGGCGGGGCCGTCGGCTCCGGCCCCTACAAGCTCGACTCGTTCGACGACGGCCAGGCCGTCTTCTCCGTCAACGAGAGCTACAAGGGGAGCGCCAAGGTGAGCAACACCGGCGTGACGCTGAAGTTCTTCGACGGCGACCAGACCGCCCTGAAGCAGGCCATCCAGAACGAGGAAGTCGACATCGCCTACCGCGGTCTCACCGCGGGCGACATCGCCGACATGGAGAAGGCCGACGACGGCACCGGCGCCGAGGTCGTCGAGGGCAGCAGCGCCGAGGTCCAGCACCTGGTGTTCAACATGGACGACCCGGTCGCCGGAAAGATCGGCGTACGCAAGGCCATCGCTCACCTGCTCGACCGCGAAGCCCTCATCAAGGACGTCTACCAGGGCACCGCGACCCCGCTGTACTCGATCATCCCGGCCGGTGTCGCGGGCCACAACACGGCCTTCTTCGACACCTACGGCGCCCGCCCCTCCCGGTCCAAGGCGGCCGACGCGCTGCGCGCCGACGGCATCACCGGCAAGGTGAAGCTGACCCTCTGGTCGACCCCGTCCCGCTACGGACCCGCCACCGACCAGGAGTTGACGGCCATCGCCGGCCAGCTCAACGCCAGCGGCCTGTTCGACGCGGACGTCAAGTCGGTCCCCTTCGCCCAGTACGAGAAGGACATCGCGGCCGGCAAGTACGGCGTCTACGTGAAGGGCTGGGTGCCGGACTACCCGGACGCCGACAACTTCACGGCCCCCTTCTTCGGCAAGGGCAACGTGCTGGGCAACAACTACGACAACGACACCATCACCGGCACGCTCATCCCGAGCACCGCGGCCCTGACCAACCGCGCCGCCACCGACAAGGAGTTCGGGGAGCTGCAGGACATCGTCGCCGACGAACTCCCCGTCCTGCCGGTGTGGCAGGCCAAGCAGTACGCGGTCGCCCGCGAAGGTGTCTACGGACTGGAGTACTGCCTCGACGCGTCGACAGTGTTCCGCTTCTGGGAGCTGAGCAAGGACGCGTGACGCACACACGTGAAGGGCGCCCCTGCCGAGGCAGGGGGCGCCCTTCACGTTGCCGGCGTCACTGCGCGCCGGGGCGCACCAGCCCGCTCTCGTACGCGTACACCGCGGCCTGTACCCGGTCGCGCAGGCCCAGCTTGGTCAGCACATGCCCGACGTGCGTCTTGACGGTGGTCTCGCTGACGAACAGGTCGGCGGCGATCTCGGCGTTGGACAGTCCGCGCGCCACCAGCTTCAGCACCTCGACCTCGCGGTCGGTGAGCGTGTGCAGCGTGTCCGGCACCGGCTCGTCACCGGACGGCAGATGTGTGGCGTACTTGTCGAGCAGCCGGCGCGTGATGCTCGGCGCGAGCATCGCCTCGCCGCCGGCCACGACCCGGATCGCCTGCACCAGCTCGTTGGCCGGGGCGTCCTTCAGCAAGAAGCCGCTGGCACCGGCGCGCAGGGCCTCCACCACGTATTCGTCGAGGTCGAAGGTGGTCAGCACCAGCACCTTCGCCGGGCCGTCCCGCTCGGGGCCCGTGATCTGCCGGGTCGCCTCCACACCGTCCATCCGCGGCATGCGGATGTCCATCAGGACCACGTCGGGCTGCAGGGCCCGCACCTGGTCGAGCGCCTGGAGGCCGTCTCCGGCCTCGCCGACGACCGCGATGTCCTGCTCGGCCTCCAGAATCATCCGGAAGCCCGTGCGGAGCAACGGCTGGTCGTCGACCAGTAGGACACGGATGGCCACGTAAGTCTCCTTAGCTAGTCCGGCCCCATTCTGCCCTGCGCGGGCCCGCCGGACTCCGCCGCCCTCACCGGCAACGGATAGGGCGGGGGAGTACCGCCGAACTCCGGGCAGTGCGCCTGGTGGTCGCACCAGCCGCACAGCTTCGTGGGGCGCGGCCGCCAGTCGCCCGTCTCCGTCGCCAGCCGGATCGCCTCCCACAGCGCCAGCAGCTTGCGCTCGACCCGCTCCAGGTCGGCGACGACCGGGTCGTACGTCAGCACCTGACCGTTGCCCAGATACACCAGCTGGAGCCGCCGCGGCACCACGTTCTTCAGCCGCCAGACCACGAGGGCGTAGAACTTCATCTGGAAGAGGGCGCCCTCGGAGTACTCGGGCCTCGGTGCCTTCCCCGTCTTGTAGTCGACGATCCGGACCTCGCCCGTCGGGGCGACATCGACCCGGTCGATGATCCCGCGCAGCCGCAGCCCGGAGTCCAGCTCGGTCTCGACGAACAGCTCCCGCTCGGCCGGCTCGAGCCGGCTGGGGTCCTCCAGGGAGAACCAGCGCTCGACGAGCTGCTCCGCCTCGCCCAGCCAGCGTGCCAGCCGCTCGCCCTGCGGATCGTCGGCGAACAGCTCCACGACCTCCGGCCGTGACTCGCGCAGCCGGTCCCACTGGCCCGGGATCAGCGACTTCGCCCGGGGCGCCGTGCGCTCGGCCGCCGGGGCGTCGAAGAGCCGCTCGAGGACCGCGTGCACCAGCGTGCCCCTGGTCGCCGCCTCGCTCGGCTTCTCCGGCAGCCGGTCGATGACCCGGAAGCGGTAGAGCAGTGGGCACTGCATGAAGTCGCTCGCACGCGAGGGGGACAGTGCCGAGGGCGGTATGGCGGTCGGCGCGGTCACGGGCGCCGTCTCCACCGCCGTCTCGATGACCGTCTCCACGGACCCGGCCGGGACCGGTGGATCCACCGCCGCGGCAGGGCTGCTGTCGGGCTGCGCGGCGCCCTCGGTGCTCGTCTCCATGCCCCAGACCATACGGGCCGCCACTGACAGTGACCCATCCGCGGGCCGGGCCGCGGACGGTGCGAGGAGCGGGGAAGGGACGGGACGGACGGGAAACACAGGGGTGCCGGGGCGGAAGGCACCTCGACGGACGCATACCATCGACTCGGGACCCTCCCGGCCGGCAGGCGCGGGAGACGCTTCGAACGAGGGGACACCGGTGGACGAGAGCGGCGGGCGAGGGCAGCCGCGGTCCGGCAACGACGAGTCGGCCGAGCGCCACACAGGGGCTCCGCCCCGGGCCACCGACCCGACCGCCGCCGACGAACAGCCCACGGACGGACGGCGTTTCCCCCCGAGCAGCACGAGGACACCCCGGCGGCAGGCCCCGCGACCACACCGCCGCCCGGACCGGACGCCGAGGGCGACTCCGTCGAGGGCCAGGACTCCGGCGCGGCGGAAGGCGACCGTCCCTCGTTGCGGAAGCCCGGCCCGACAGGTGACTCCGCGACCGGCCGGAACGCCGGTGCGACCCCCTCCCCGGACCCCGGCACCCCGGACCCCCGGCAACAGCCCTCCACCCCTGACTCGAACAGCCGTACCGAGCCCGCCGCGCCCGGCACCGGCGAGCGCCCCCTCGCCCACTCCGCCGACGGCAAGGGGCCCGCCCCCCAGCGGCCGCCGGAGCCGCGGGGCGGCCTGCTCATGGGACGGCCCTTCGGGGTGCCCGTGTACGTCGCGCCCAGCTGGTTCCTCGTCGCCGCGCTGATCACCTGGGTGTTCGGCGGGCAGCTGGAGCGCGTCCTGCCCGAGCTCGGCGCCGCCCGCTACCTGGTCTCCCTGTTCTTCGCGGTCGCCTTCTACGCCTCCGTGCTCGTCCACGAACTGGCCCACACCGTCGCAGCCCTCCGCTTCAAGCTCCCGGTCCGCCGCATCCAGCTCCAGTTCTTCGGCGGCGTCTCCGAGATCGAGAAGGAGGCCGAGACCCCCGGCCGCGAGTTCGTGCTCGCCTTCGTCGGGCCCCTGCTCTCCCTCCTGCTCGCGGGCGTCTTCTACCTCGCCATGCAGACCGTGGACCCCGGCACCGTCCCGGGCGTCCTGCTGGCCGGCCTGATGATCTCCAACCTCATCGTCGCCGCGTTCAACCTCCTGCCCGGCCTGCCCCTCGACGGCGGCCGCATGCTCCGCGCCGTGATCTGGAAGATCACCGGCAAGCCGATGACCGGCACCGTCGCCGCCGCCTGGGTCGGCCGCGCCCTCGCCGTCTCCGTCCTCATCGGCCTGCCGCTGCTGACCCAGTCCGGCGCCCTCGGCTCCGACGCCGTCGACAACGTCGGCATGGACACCGTCCTGGACGCCCTGCTCGCCGCCATCCTCGCCGCGATCATCTGGACCGGCGCCGGCAACAGCCTGCGCATGGCCCGGCTGCGCGAGCACCTCCCCGAGCTGCGCGCCCGGGCGCTCACCCGCCGCGCGGTCCCCGTCGAGACCCACACCCCGCTCTCGGAGGCCCTGCGCCGCGCCAACAGCGCCGGAGCCCGCGCCCTGGTCGTCGTCGACGCCGACGGCAAACCCCTCTCCCTGGTCCGCGAGGCCGCGATCGTCGGCGTACCCGAACACCGCCGCCCCTGGGTCGCGGTCAGCGGCCTCGCCCAGGACCTCACCGACGGCATGCGCGTCTCGGCGGATCTGTCGGGCGAGGAACTCCTCGACGCCCTCAGGGCGACGCCCGCCACCGAGTACCTCGTCGTCGAGGAGACCGGCGAGATCTACGGCGTCCTGTCGGCGGCCGACGTGGAGCGGGCCTTCGTGAAGGCCATGGCAAGGCCCAGCTGAAGTGGTCGGCGCCCCCTCCGGGGACCGGTAGGCTGTTCACATGTCCGAACCGACCGGTGCCGCCCGCAGGCGCGGGCCCTTCAAGGTCGGGGACCAGGTTCAGCTGACCGACCCCAAGGGCCGCCACTACACGTTCACGCTCGAGGCCGGGAAGAACTTCCACACCCACAAGGGTTCCTTCCCCCACGACGAACTGATCGGCGCTCCCGAGGGCAGCGTTGTCCGCACCACCGGTAACGTCGCCTATCTCGCGCTGCGCCCCCTGCTCCCCGACTACGTCCTGTCCATGCCCCGCGGGGCAGCCGTCGTCTACCCGAAGGACGCGGGGCAGATCCTCGCCTTCGCCGACATCTTCCCCGGCGCTCGCGTCGTCGAGGCCGGCGTGGGCTCCGGCTCTCTCAGCAGCTTCCTGCTGCGCGCCATCGGCGACCAGGGCATGCTGCACAGCTACGAGCGCCGCGCGGACTTCGCCGAGATCGCCCAGGCGAACGTCGAGCGCTACTTCGGAGGCCCGCACCCCGCCTGGGAGCTCACCGTCGGTGACCTCCAGGACAACCTGTCCGACGCCGACGTGGACCGCGTCATCCTCGACATGCTCGCCCCCTGGGAGTGTCTTGAGGCCGTCTCCAAGGCCCTCGTCCCCGGCGGCATCCTGTGCTGCTACGTGGCGACCACCACCCAGCTCGCCCGGACCGTCGAGTCCATCCGCGAGATCGGCTGCTTCAACGAGCCGAGCGCCTGGGAGTCGATGATCCGCAACTGGCACATCGAGGGCCTGGCCGTGCGCCCGGACCACCGGATGATCGGCCACACCGGCTTCCTGCTCACCGCCCGCCGCCTCGCCGACGGCGTCGAGCCGCCCATGCGCCGCCGCCGCCCCGCCAAGGGCGCCTACGGCGAGGACTACGCCGGACCCAACGCCGACGGCGGCGCCGGCCGCTGAGGGCGGCCCCACTGCCGCACCCAACGCGCAGGCGCCGTGGCGGAGTTCCCGGATCCACTCAGGGAACTCCGCCACGGCGCCTTTCTGTTGTCCCTGACGGCCGCCGCGGGTGAACCACGGCGCTTATCGGTTGACCTGACAGAACACAACCGCGGCCCGCCCCGCCGACGCGATGCGCGGCGACAGCGGCCCGTGCGCGAGCGGGCCCGCTGACACAGCGGCAGGAACCGTAACCCTTCTGACTTCCCCGGCACAGGACGTGCACACCCTGCCGTTCCCACGTGGTGTGACGTGTGGCACCATCTTGGCCATCCCCCTTGGCCATCCCACCGGCACAGCCCTCAGGAGACCCTCCTAGTGCAGCCTTCCGCCGTCCCGGAGCTCGCCCACACCCACACCCGCCCCATCCACTGGCTCGCCACCGCCACGGCCGTCGCCGGCGTCATGGCCCTCTCCTCGTTCCTGCAGCCGGGTGCGGCGACGGCGGCCCAGGCGGCCGCCCCCGAGACGAGGAGCGCCCCGGCGGCCCTCGCCCCGCCCGACCCGGCCGCGGTGACCTTCCCGATCGAGTGCGGCCCGGTGAAGGCCGTGGTGAAGAAGCGGGCTTCCGGAGACCTCGACGGCGACGGCTCCCCCGAGACGGTGGCCGTGGTCCACTGCGACTCCCCGATGGGCACCCCGCCGGACGGGGTCTACGTCCTCACCGGGGACGGCGCCGGCGGCAAGCCGCGCGTGGTGGCGACCCTGCTCGACCCCAAGGACGGCAACACCGTCAGTGACTTCGCCGTACGCCGGGGCGCCGTCACGGCCACGCTCTTCGGCTACTCGTCGGCCGACGTGCCGCGTTGCTGCCCCGACGTGAAGAGCGACGTGAAATGGCGTTGGCAGAACGGCGCGTTCGTCCGCTCGACACCGTCCGGCGCCCGCAGCGTGTGAGGCGTGTGCGCCGGTGCGTGTGAGATATCAGACAGGAGTGACGGAGTGTATGGAAGGAGTCACTCCGCGTCCGGTCCGTAGACCTCGGCCCTGTCCGAAACTCGACGTACGTGGATGCACTCGCCCGGACACTCCTTCGCGGAGTCGACCACGTCCGTGAGAAGCGGCAGCGGTACGGGCGTTGTGGCGCCCTTGTCCTGGAGCAGCTCGTCGTCGCGCTCTTCACATAGGCCAGACCGTCGATGTCCAGCTCGAACACCTCGGGCGCGTACTGGGCGCAGATGCCGTCGCCGGTACACAGGTCCTGGTCGATCCAGACCTCCAGAGCCTCGCCGTCGACCCCGGCCTCCTGCTGCACGCTCATGTCTCCTGCCGTTTCATGCGTCGAGCCGTATCGGGAATCCGGCCAGCTCTGACGGGTGTTGAACGCTTCGACCCTACCTCCGGCTGGGTTCCATTCATGTTCGGTGGGTATTCCCCTGGCGTGAGGGAGAGCGCAAGGGTGAAGATCGGACACACCCCGACCGTCTTTGTGATCTAGGGGTTTCAATCGACACCCGCCCAGGTAGGGTCTGGAAGCGTCCAGCTCCCCTTGGAGGAGGTGAGGACCGTGGCAGCCCACGACGACGACATGAACCGCGGCATCCGCCCGGGACGCGGGTCCGACGACCCGGCCGGGCAGATCGCCTACCTTGAGCAGGAGATCGCCGTCCTGCGGCGCAAGCTCGCCGACTCTCCGCGGCACACGAGGATTCTCGAAGAGCGGATCGTCGAGCTGCAGACCAATCTGGCCGGCGTGTCCGCGCAGAACGAGCGGCTCGCCAACACGCTCCGTGAGGCCCGTGACCAGATTGTGGCCCTCAAAGAGGAGGTCGACCGGCTCGCGCAGCCGCCGGCCGGCTTCGGGGTCTTCCTGCAGGCGAACGAGGACGGCACCGCCGACATCTTCACCGGCGGCCGCAAGCTCAGGGTAAATGTCAGCCCCAGCGTCGAGCTCGACGAGCTCCGGCGCGGCCAGGAATTGATGCTCAACGAAGCGCTCAACGTGGTCGAGGCCATGGAGTACGAGAGCGTCGGAGACATCGTCACCCTCAAGGAGATCCTCGAGGACGGCGAGCGGGCCCTGGTGCTCGGGCACACCGACGAGGAGCGGGTGGTGCGGCTCGCGGAGCCGCTGCTGGACGTCACCATCCGTCCCGGCGACGCCCTCCTGCTCGAACCCCGCTCCGGCTACGTCTACGAGGTCGTGCCGAAGAGCGAGGTCGAGGAGCTCGTCCTCGAAGAGGTCCCCGACATCGGCTACGAGCAGATCGGCGGTCTCGGCGGCCAGATCGAGGCCATCCGCGACGCGGTCGAGCTCCCGTATCTCTACCCGGACCTCTTCAAGGAGCACGAACTGCGGCCGCCGAAGGGCGTCCTGCTGTACGGGCCCCCTGGCTGCGGAAAGACCCTGATCGCCAAGGCCGTGGCCAACTCGCTGGCCAAGAAGGTCGCCGAGGTGACCGGCCAGGCCGCAGGCAAGAGCTTCTTCCTCAACATCAAGGGCCCGGAGCTGCTGAACAAGTACGTCGGTGAGACGGAGCGGCAGATCCGCCTCGTCTTCCAGCGGGCCCGTGAGAAGGCCAGCGAGGGCACCCCCGTCATCGTCTTCTTCGACGAGATGGAGTCGCTCTTCCGCACCCGTGGCTCCGGTGTCAGCTCGGACGTGGAGAACACCATCGTCCCGCAGCTGCTCGCCGAGATCGACGGTGTGGAGGGTCTGCAGAACGTGGTCGTGATCGGCGCCTCCAACCGTGAGGACATGATCGACCCCGCCATCCTGCGGCCCGGCCGGCTCGACGTGAAGATCAAGATCGAGCGTCCGGACGCCGAGGCGGCCAAGGACATCTTCGGCAAGTACCTCACCGAGCGCCTCCCGCTGCACGGTGACGACGTCGCCGAGCACAGCGGCTCCAAGGCCTCCACGGTCCAGAGCATGATCCAGACGGCCGTCGAACAGATGTACGCAGAGTCCGAGGAGAACCGCTTCCTGGAGGTCACCTACGCCAATGGTGACAAGGAAGTCCTCTACTTCAAGGACTTCAATTCCGGCGCCATGATCGAGAACATCGTCGGCCGTGCCAAGAAGTCGGCGATCAAGGACTTCCTCGAGAAGAACCAGAAGGGTCTCCGCGTCTCCCACCTCCTCCAGGCCTGCGTGGACGAGTTCAAGGAGAACGAGGACCTGCCCAACACCACCAACCCGGACGACTGGGCCCGGATCTCCGGAAAGAAGGGCGAGCGGATCGTGTACATCCGTACGCTCATCACCGGAAAGCAGGGCGCGGACACCGGACGCTCCATCGACACGGTGGCGAACACCGGTCAGTACCTGTAAAAGGCAGGGCGGCTGCGGGTGCCCTCGGCGGGTACCCGCAGCCGACTGTTTTTCAGGCCACGGCTGGAGCAACGCAATGACGCAAATGATCTCCCCACCAGCGCAAAGGCGTTCTAGGCTCTTCCGTACCGCCAAGTCGCGCAGTGCGGGGACGGGCACCGCACACGCAACCGAGCGCCAGCGGTATCTGAGTGGCGCCCACGACCGAGGGTGCCGCCGGGCAAGGAGGGCCGCATGACCGTACGGCGAGTAATGGGCATCGAGACGGAGTACGGGATCTCCGTCCCCGGCCACCCCAACGCCAATGCCATGCTCACCTCGTCCCAGATCGTGAACGCCTACGCGGCTGCGATGCACCGGGCCCGCCGGGCTCGCTGGGACTTCGAGGAGGAGAACCCGCTGCGGGACGCGCGAGGCTTCGACCTCGCCCGCGAGGCCGCCGACTCCAGCCAGCTCACCGACGAGGACATCGGCCTGGCCAACGTGATCCTCACCAACGGTGCACGGCTCTACGTCGACCACGCGCACCCCGAGTACAGCGCCCCCGAGGTGACCAACCCCCGGGACGCCGTCCTCTGGGACAAGGCCGGCGAACGGATCATGGCCGAGGCCGCGGAGCGGGCCGCACAGCTGCCCGGTGCCCAGCCGATCCACCTGTACAAGAACAACACCGACAACAAGGGCGCGTCCTACGGCACGCACGAGAACTACCTGATGAAGCGGGAGACCCCCTTCTCGGACATCGTGCGCCATCTGACGCCGTTCTTCGTCTCCCGGCAGGTCTTCACCGGGGCGGGCCGCGTCGGCATCGGCCAGGACGGGCACGAGCACGGCTTCCAGCTCAGTCAGCGGGCCGACTACTTCGAGGTGGAGGTCGGCCTCGAGACGACGCTCAAGCGCCCGATCATCAACACCCGCGACGAGCCGCACGCGGACGCCGAGAAGTACCGCCGCCTGCATGTGATCATCGGCGACGCGAACCTGTCGGAGATCTCGACGTATCTGAAGCTGGGTACGACGGCTCTCGTCCTGTCGATGATCGAGGACGGCTTCATCGCGGTCGACCTGGCCGTCGACCAGCCGGTTCGCACGCTGCACCAGGTCTCGCACGACCCGTCGCTCAAGCGCCTGGTCACCCTCCGCAGCGGCCGGACGCTCACCGCGGTCCAGCTGCAGATGGAGTACTACGAGCTCGCCCGCAAGTACGTGGAGGAGCGGTTCGGGGCCGACGCCGACGACCAGACCAAGGACGTCCTGTCGCGGTGGGAGGACACTCTCACCCGTCTGGAGCACGACCCGATGAGCCTGGCCGGCGAGCTGGACTGGGTCGCCAAGCGGGAGCTCATGGAGGGCTACCGGCGCCGGGACAGCCTCGACTGGGACGCGGCGCGGCTGCACCTGGTCGACCTCCAGTACGCCGACGTGCGGCCCGAGAAGGGCCTGTACAACCGTCTGGTGGCCCGCGGGCGCATGAAGCGGCTGCTGACCGAGGCGGACATCGAGCGGGCCCGTACGGCCCCGCCTGAGGACACTCGCGCGTACTTCCGTGGTCGCTGCCTGGAGCAGTACGCGGACGATGTCGCGGCGGCCTCCTGGGACTCGGTGATCTTCGATCTGCCGGGCCGCGACTCCCTGCAGCGCGTCCCAACCCTGGAACCGCTTCGCGGAACGCGTAATCACGTCAAGGAGCTCCTGGACCGCTGCCGCACGGCGGAAGACCTGGTCAGGGTCCTGTCCGGCGGATGATCGCGTTCCGTGGGTACTCGGGAGGAGGCGGCCGGACAGGGTGGAAAATCCCGGGTCCGGGAATCATCGAGGTGGTCCCCGTACGTTGGAGCAACTGCGGGGCCATTGTCAGACCCGGCGAGTAGGGTCTGATCTTGACCGAGCAACTGTGTCGGGCGAACCGAGCGGGGTGAGGGATATGGCGACCAAGGACACCGGCGGCGGACAGCAGAAGGCCACCCGGTCCACCGAGGAGGTCGAGGAGCAGGCGGCGGAGACGCAGGCTTCGGAGGACCTCAAGGAGCGTCAGGAGAAGCTGAGCGACGACGTGGACTCGGTTCTGGACGAGATCGACGACGTCCTCGAGGAGAACGCCGAGGACTTCGTGCGCTCCTTCGTTCAAAAGGGTGGCCAGTAAGGCGCCTTTGCCTTCATTCCGAAGGTGAACGGGCACGGGTGACGGACGGGCGGAGCGCGGAGCGCTGTGCGCGGGGCAGTAGGTGACGTGATGCCTCCGTGTACGGCGCTCCGGGCGTCGGTGGCGTCCCGGGCCCGGGCGGCCCCCGCCGGTCGTGCGCGGGCGGCAAGTGCGGCGTCGATCCGGCGGAGTTGGTCCCGCCGGACATGTGGATCACCGCCGAAGGACGGGTAGGGTCCGAGACATACCGTGCCCCCGGTCGCAACCGGACCGGGGTTGTTCCAAAGGATCGGCCCGACGTCACAGGGCGGGCTGTCGCATACGTGGAAGGAATCGCGTGGAAGCCAACACTCGTAGCACCGGGCGTCTACCAGCTGCCTTCCTGACGCCAGGGTCCTCCTCCTTCATGGACTTCCTGTCCGAGCACCAGCCGGAGATCCTGCCCGGCAACCGGCAACTGCCTCCCACCCAGGGCGTGATCGAGGCGCCGCACGGGACCACGATCGTCGCCGTGACGTTCCCCGGGGGCGTCGTCCTGGCCGGTGACCGCCGGGCGACGATGGGGAACGTCATCGCGCAGCGTGACATCGAGAAGGTCTTCCCGGCCGACGAGTACTCCGCGGTGGGCATCGCCGGCACGGCGGGTCTGGCCGTGGAGATGGTGAAGCTGTTCCAGCTGGAGCTGGAGCACTTCGAGAAGGTCGAGGGCGCGCAGCTGTCCCTGGAGGGCAAGGCGAACCGGCTGTCGACGATGATCCGCTCCAACCTCGGCATGGCCATGCAGGGCTTGGCCGTGGTGCCGCTGTTCGCGGGGTACGACGTGAGCCGCGACAGTGGCCGGATCTTCTCGTACGACGTGACGGGCGGCCGCTCCGAGGAGACGAACTTCGCGGCCACCGGATCCGGCTCGATCTTCGCGCGCGGCGCCATGAAGAAGCTCTACCGTGACGATCTGAGCGAGGAAGAGGCCACGACCCTCGTCATCCAGGCCCTGTACGACGCGGCCGACGACGACTCGGCGACGGGCGGTCCCGATGTCGCCCGCCGGATCTACCCGATCGTCACCGTGATCACCGAGGACGGCTTCCGCCGGCTCACCGATGAGGAATCCTCCGAGATCGCCCGCTCGATCCTGGCGCGGCGCCTGGAGCAGCCGGACGGTCCGCGGGCCTCGCTGCTGTAGACAGCGGCCGTTTCTTGTCAAGGTGATCCAGTGACTTCCACAGAAAGGGACGGATAACCGGTGTCGACGCCGTTCTATGTTTCACCCCAGCAGCAGATGGCCGACCGGGCGGAGTACGCCCGCAAGGGCATCGCCCGTGGCCGCAGCCTGGTCGTGCTGCAGTTTGCCGACGGCATCGTGTTCGTCGGCGAGAACCCGTCCCGTGCGCTGCACAAGTTCAGCGAGATCTACGACCGGATCGGCTTCGCGGCCGCCGGCAAGTACAACGAGTACGAGAACCTGCGGATCGGCGGGGTGCGGTACGCCGACCTGCGGGGGTACACCTACGACCGCGACGACGTCACGGCCCGTGGCCTGGCCAACGTCTACGCGCAGACCCTGGGCACGATCTTCTCCTCCGCGGGCGAGAAGCCGTACGAGGTGGAGCTGGTGGTCGCCGAGGTGGGGGAGACCCCGGAAGGTGACCAGCTCTACCGTCTCCCGCACGACGGCTCGATCGTGGACGAGCACGGCTCGGTCGCGGTGGGGGGCAACGCGGAGCAGATCAGCAGCTACCTGGACCAGCGCCACCAGGACGGTATGACGCTGGCCGAGGCCCTGAAGCTGGCGGTGCAGGCACTTTCGCGCGACACCAACGGCAGTGAGCGGGAGATTCCCGCGGAGCGGCTGGAGGTGGCGGTGCTGGACCGTACGCGGCCGCAGAAGCGCAAGTTCAAGCGGATCGGGGGGCGTCAGCTGGCTCGGCTGTTGGGGGCACCCGAGGGCGACGGGGGCGCGGAGGACGCGGAGTCCGAGGACGCCGAGTAGGCCGGCACGATCGTCGTACCGCGCGTCCTGGCTGCTGTCGTGGTGGCCGGGGCGTGCGGTTTTGTGTGGTGGGCGCAGCGGCACCCCGCTACGCCGGGCCCCGGACCCACCCCGGCTCCGGCATCGGTGCCGGGGGGCTACGGCAGCCCGGGCGGTGCCGTGGAGCCCCTTACCACCAGTTGCACCGGGATGTCCCCGCCCTCGGGCGCCCGGCCCTCCATGACGGCCAGCAGGGCCCGCATGCCCCGCTCTCCGAAGAGCTCCGCGTCCAGGCGGACCGTCGTCAGTTCCGGGTCGATGGCCGTGGCCAGGGCCAGATCGTCCAGGCCGGTGACCGAGACGTCGTCCGGGACGCGCAGGCCGAGACGGCGGATCGCCTTGTACGCACCTGCGGCCAGCTTGTCGTCGTCGCAGACAAGTGCGGTGGGGCGCGGACCGGGGAGCGAGAGGGCGGCCTCCGTGGCTGTCACGGCGCCCTCGATGGAGATCGGCGCGCGGGTCGTGCGGACCGACGTACCGGGCACATCGCTCAGCCGGCTCGCCAGTTCATGGGCCCGTACCTCGAAGGTCCAGGACGGTACGTCCGCGGCCAGATGGAGGAAGCGGCGGTGGCCCAGGGACAGCAGGTGTTCGGCGACCTGGCGGACGCCGTCGGCGATGTCCAGGTTCACTGTCGCCGCCCCCAGACTCCCCGCGGGGTCGCTGTCCAGCATCACCAGCGGCAGCTGGTCCCCGCGGATCGCGGTGAGCGCGCCGGCGGCCATGGAGGAGGCGATCACGCCGTCCAGGGCGGCCTGGGCGGAGGCGAAGGGGTCGCGGGCGGGGCCGACGCCCTCGGGGGAGGGGTAGAGGACGACGCCGAAGCCGTGCTCGGCGGCGACGCGGGCAGCGCCCGTGTAGACGCCCGCGAAGAACTCCGTGGTGAGGGCCGGGACCACCAGGAGGACCGTGCGGGTGCGGCCCAGGCGGAGGTTGCGGGCGGCCAGGTTGGGGCGGTAGCCCAGGTCGCGGGCGGCCTCGCGGACCCGCTCCGCCGTCGTCTCCGAGACGCGTCCGCGCCACTTGTCGCCCAGGACCAAGGAAACCGCGGCCTGGGAGACGCCGGCGGCCTGGGCGACGTCCCGGCTCGTGGGGCGGGTGCTGCCTCGTTCCACCGTCGGGCCGCTCCTTCGTCTGGACTGTTGAACAGCGGACATGGTACGTATGCATCGTTGACGTTATACGTAAAACCTAGGGTGGGGACATGGCTACGGGATACCTGGAGATCCTTCGGGCGCGGCACGCCGCCCGGTTGCTCGTCGGCACACTCGTGGGCCGGCTGCCCAATGCCACCGGCGCCATCGCGATCCTGCTCTTCGTGCGGGCGCAGGGCGGTTCGTACAGCCTGGCGGGGGCGCTGGCGGGTGTGTACGGCGTCGCCAACGCGGTGGGGCAGCCGGTGCTGGGCAGGCTCGTGGATCTGCGCGGGCAGCCGCGCGTGCAGTTGCCCGCGGCCGTTCTGTCGGCGCTCGCCATGGCTGTGTTCGCCTTCGCCGGGATCGGGTCGCTGACGGTCGCGTATGCCGCCGTCGCGGCCGCCGGGCTCTTCACGCCGCCCCTGGAGGGCGGGCTGCGGGCCCTGTGGTCGTCGGTCCTCCGGAAGGAGAACCAGGTGCACACGGCGTACGCCATGGACGCCGTGGCCCAGGAGGTGATGTTCACCGTCGGGCCGCTGCTCGTCACGCTGTGCGTGTCCCTGTGGTCGGCCCAGGTCGCCCTGCTGGTGCTGAACGTGATCGGGGTGCTGGGGGCGCTTTCCGTGGTCGTCTCGCCGCCCTCGCGTGCCTGGCGGTCGGCGCCGCGGGAGGCGCACTGGCTGGGCGCGCTGCGCTCGGCGGGGCTGCTGGCGTTGCTGGCGGCGTTCCTGTTCATCGGGATGGCGCTCGGATCCATCACCGTCGCCTCGGTGCCCTACGCCGACGCGCACGGCGGTGACGCCGTGTACGGCTGGATGATGGCGGCCCTGGGATTCGGGGCGCTGATCGGCGGCACCGTCTACGGGGCCCGGCAGTGGGCCGGTGAGCCCGCGCGGCGACTCCAGGTGCTGGTAGCCCTTCTGGTGGTGTGTTACCTGCCGCTGCTTCTCATGCCGGACGCGGTGCCCATGGTGGCACTGACCGCGCTCGCCGGTGTCTTCCTCGCGCCCGCCATCGCCTGCGCGTTCGTCCTGGTCGACCGTCATGCCCCGCGCGGCACGGTCACCGAGGCGTTCTCCTGGCTGGTGACGACGTTCACCGTGGGCCACTCGGTCGGAGCGGGCGTCGCGGGGCCCGTCGTGGAGACGGGCGGGGCCCTGTGGGGCTTCGCCGTGCCGGGTGCCGCGAGTGGCGTGTCCCTGCTGGTTTTGGCCGCCACGTGGCGGGTACTCGCAGCTCCCGGCGGGGGAGCGGTTGTTGTGTCCGGTTCGGAAAATGATCCAAACCGTGCCCCCGAACCCCGTTTCAGTTCAGGGGATCGGGCGTAATGTTCCCTCATGGACCGCCGCATTTTCGGGCTGGAGAACGAGTACGGCGTCACGTGCACGTTCAGGGGACAGCGCCGCCTGTCTCCTGACGAGGTGGCGCGGTACCTCTTCCGCCGTGTCGTGTCATGGGGCCGCAGTAGCAATGTCTTTCTGCGAAACGGCGCCCGCCTCTATCTCGACGTGGGCTCACATCCGGAATACGCCACACCGGAATGTGACAACGTGACCGAACTGGTCACCCACGACAAAGCGGGCGAGCGCATTCTCGAAGGACTCCTGGTGGACGCCGAACGACGCCTGCACGAGGAGGGAATCGCGGGCGACGTCTACCTCTTCAAGAACAACACCGATTCGGCGGGCAACTCCTACGGCTGCCACGAGAACTATCTGGTCGCCCGGCACGGGGAGTTCTCCCGGCTCGCGGACATTCTCATTCCGTTTCTGGTGACGAGGCAGCTGCTGTGCGGTGCCGGCAAGGTGCTGCAGACGCCACGCGGGGCCGTCTACTGCGTCAGCCAGCGGGCCGAGCACATCTGGGAGGGCGTCTCCTCGGCGACGACCCGCTCCCGGCCGATCATCAACACGCGGGACGAGCCGCACGCGGACGCCGAGCGCTACCGCCGCCTGCACGTCATCGTGGGCGACTCCAACATGTCCGAGACGACCATGCTGCTCAAGGTCGGCGCCACCGACCTGGTGCTGCGCATGATCGAGGCGGGCACCGTGATGCGCGACCTGACCCTGGAGAACCCGATCCGGGCGATCCGCGAGGTCAGCCACGACATCACCGGCCGGCGCAAGGTGCGCCTGGCCAGCGGCCGCGAGGCCTCCGCCCTCGAGGTGCAGCGCGAGTACTACGAGAAGGCCGTGGACTTCTGCGAGCGCCGGGGCATCCGCACCGGCACCGTCGAGCAGGTCCTGGAACTGTGGGGCCGCACGCTGGACGCGATCGAGGCCGAGGACCTCGACCGCATCGGCACCGAGATCGACTGGGTCATGAAGTACAAGCTCATCGAGCGGTACCGCAGCAAGAACAACATGACCATGTCGCACCCGCGGGTCGCGCAGATAGACCTCGCCTACCACGACATCCACCGGCGTCGTGGCCTGTACTACCTGCTCGAGAAGAAGGGCCAGGCAGCACGGATCTGCAACGACTTGAAGATCTTCGAGGGCAAGTCGGTTCCGCCGCAGACCACTCGGGCCCGGCTGCGCGGCGACTTCATCAGGCGCGCCCAGGAACAGCGCCGTGACTTCACGGTCGACTGGGTTCACCTCAAGCTCAACGACCAGGCTCAGCGCACGGTCTTGTGCAAGGACCCGTTCCGTTCCGTGGACGACCGGGTGGAGAAGCTGATCGCCGGAATGTGAGGAAATGCTCCGGCGGGGAATTAGCCGGAACGCCACACGGGCGCCGTACGTTACAAGTGCGGCGCCCTGCTCACGCCGTAGAGTTGCGCGCACGCCATCAACGAGACGATCGATTACGAGGCCCCCACAGTGCGCCGACGCTCACTTCTCATCTCTGTACCCGCAGGACTGGCCACACTCGCCGCGTGCGGCGACGACAAGTCGGATTCGAGCAAGGCCAGCGACAGCCCCTCGCCCTCGCCCTCGGCATCGGCCCCGTCCGCTGCGCCGCCGCCGAAGATCGTGGACGGTCCGCTGCCGGCGGTCACCGCGGGCACCAAGTTCGACGAGAAGCCGACGATCGCCAAGGGCAGCGGAGAGCCGTCGAAGCAGCTTGCGGTGAAGACGCTGATCGCGGGCAGCGGCAAGAGCATCGCGGAGAACGACTTCGTCGTCGCGAACTACCTGGGCCAGGTCTGGAGCACCGCCAAAGTCTTCGACAACTCCTACGACCGCAAGACCCGCCTGGCCATTCAGCTCACCCAGGGCCAGATCATCGACGGCTGGCGGTACGCGCTGGCCGGCAAGAAGGCCGGCAGCCGTGTCGAGATGGCCGTCCCGCCCACCTGGGGCTACGGTTCGCAGGGCAACCCGCAGGCGGGCATCAAGGGCACCGACACGCTGGTCTTCGTCGTCGACGTGCTGGACACGTTCAACGCCAAGAGCTCCGCCGACGGCGAGAAGGTCGCCCAGGACGACGCGGACCTGCCCAAGGTCGGCACCGACACCGACGGCAAGGCGCCCTCCATCGAGGTGCCCAAGGCGACCGCCCCGACGAAGCTCGTCGCGGAGTACGTCCTGGAGGGCGACGGCGAGAAGGTCGCCGCCGCCGACAGCGTCCTGGTGCAGTACAAGGGCGTGCTGTGGGACGGCGGCAAGGAGTTCGACTCGTCGTACGCCAACAAGCAGCTGGTGTCGTTCTCGCTCCAGCAGGTCGTCAAGGGCTGGGCGCAGGGCCTGACCGGCAAGAAGGTCGGCAGCCGCGTCCTCATCGTCATCCCGCCCAAGCTGGGCTACGGCGACAACCCGCCGCAGGGCAGCGGCATCAAGAAGGACTCCACGCTGGTCTTTTCGGTGGACATCCTCGCGAAGCTGTGACGCGCGGGGGATGTAAGACTGTGCGTGTTCGCCTTTTCGCAGACAAGCAGGAGCTAGAGACGTGAGCATCGACAAGCCCGAGGTCGACTTCCCGGGCGGCGAGCCCCCGGCGGACCTCGAGATCAAGGACATCTGGGAGGGCGACGGCCCGGTCGCGCAGGCCGGCCAGACCGTCACCGTGCACTACGTGGGTGTCTCCTTCAGCACGGGCGAGGAGTTCGACGCCAGCTGGAACCGCGGCGCCCCGTTCCGCTTCCCGCTGGGCGGCGGCCGGGTCATCCAGGGCTGGGACCAGGGCGTGCAGGGCATGAAGGTCGGCGGCCGCCGCCAGCTGACCGTCCCCGCGCACCTCGCCTACGGCAACCAGAGCCCGACCCCTCTGATCAAGCCCGGCGAGACGCTGATCTTCGTGGTCGACCTGCTCGGCGTCTGAGCAAGGTCCGTACAGACTCGATCACGTGGGGCCCATGCCTGTTCGGGCATGGGCCCTCGGCTTTGCCGGGCCACCGCGGGGCGGTACGGTCATCGGTCGTAAGCACCATAGGGAGGCGAAGGGCGTCGATGGCCATTGCCAAGGCCGAGCGGCTGATGAATCTGGCGCTGTGTCTGCTCGGGACGCGGCGGCCGCTCAGCAAGCGTGAGCTGCGCGACTCCATCGAGGCATACGTCGAGGCCTTCGGACCGGGGAACGGCGCCGGCGGATCCGACGACTCCTTCAACCGCATGTTCGAGCGCGACAAGGACGATCTGCGCGAACTCGGACTGGTCATCGAGACCGTCGAGAGCCTCGACGGCGACATCGGCTATCTGGCCCGGCGCGACAGCAACCGCCTCCCGCCCATCACCCTGGACGCCGAGGAGGCCGCGGCCCTCGGGGTCGCCGCCAAGGTGTGGCAGCAGGCCCGGCTCGCCGGGGCGGCCAGCGGTGCCCTGCAGAAGCTGCGCGCGGCAGGTCTCCCCGAGGACGTCGACCCCTACGGGCCGCACGGCGCGCTGGAACCGCGGATCCCCGTGCACGAGGCGGCGTTCGAGCCGCTGATGCTCGCCTGCCGGGACCGCCGCCCCGTCGTCTTCGACTACCGCAAGGCCACCGCCGCCCACCCTGAGCAGCGGCACGTGGAGCCATGGGCGCTCGAGTGCTGGCGTGGCCACTGGTACCTCGCGGGCTGGGACCGCGACCGGGGCGCCGAGCGGGTCTTCCGGCTGTCCCGGATCACCGGCAAGGTCCGCTCGCGCGGTGGCCGGTACACCGTTGATGTGCCGGACGTCGTCACCGTCCGTGAGACCGTCGCCGGATGGGCCGGGGAGATCGCCGACCGCTCGGCCCGGATCCGGCTGCGCTCGGGCGCGGGGTACCCCCTTCGGGCGAAGGCCACCGTCGTACGGGAACTTGGCGGCGGCTGGGACGAGTTGGAGATTCCGTACGGCCACGGGCTGGACGCCTGGCTGGTGGAGTTCGGGCCGGACGTGGTTGTCCTGGAACCCGCCGAGCTGCGGGCAGACGTGGTGGACCGGCTGCGGGCCGTGGCCAAGGGCTGAGGGGGAGCGGACGAAACAGTGGCAGGCAAACCGGTCAGGCCCGTGAACGCCATCGACCAGACCCGGCGGATGCTCTCGCTGGTGACGTATCTGAAGGAGCGTCCCGGCGCCCGGGTCGAGGACGTCGCGCGCGCCTTCGGCATCACCGAGGACGAGCTGGTCTCCGACCTCGATGTGCTGCCCATGTGCGGCACCAGCTTCCGCGGTGGCGATCTGCTCGACATCGACACCGACGGCGAGCGCATCTGGTGGCACAACCCCGACGATGTCGCCGAGCCGCTGAGACTCGCCGCCGACGAGGCCACCGCCCTGCTGGTCGCCGCCCGGGCCGTGGCCACGCTGCCCGGACTGCGCGAGAGCGACCGGCAGGCGCTGCTGCGGGCGACGGCCAAGGTGGAGACCGCGGCCGGCGAGACGGCGGGCGCCAGCTCGCGGCTGTCGGTGACCTTCGAGTCCGAGGGCGGGGTCTTCGCGGACGTCGACCGGGCGATCGCGGAGCGCCGCCGCCTGTGGATCCGCTATTACTCGCCCGCGCGCGACGAGGTCACCGAGCGGGAGATCGACCCCATCCGCCTGGTCAGCGTCGGGCACACCTACGTCGAGGCCTGGTGCCGGCGCTCCGAGGCGCGCCGCACGTTCCGGCTGGACCGGGTCGCCGAGATCAAGATCCTGGACGAGCCCTCGGCGCCGCCGGAGATCGAGCTGCGGGACCTGTCGGAGGCCCTGGTGCAGCCCGCGGCCGAGGACCCGGAGGTCGTGGTCGAGGTCGGGCCCGGCGGCCGCTGGGTCGCCGAGTACTACCCGCACGACAGCGCGGACGAGCTGCCCGACGGCGGCCTGAGGATCACCCTGCGCACCCCCGACCCTGCGTCGCTCCGCCGCCTGGCGCTGAGGCTCGGCCAGGACGGCCGGATCGTCTCGCCGCCGGAGCTCGCCGACAGCGCCCGGCAGGCGGCCCGTGAGGCGCTGACGGCGTACGACGGGAACGAGGCGGCCGGGGCGGCCGGCGCGGTGGAGACGGCCGAGGCCGGCGGGCCGCGCGGCGCGAGCGCGGTGCGCCTCGCGCCGGACGGGCCGGACGGCGGGCGCGCGTGATGCGCGGGTGCCCGCGGCGTCGACGGCGGAGTGGGGCCGCCCCCGGCACAGGCCGTGGTGCCGGGGCACGGACCCGGCCGATGTCGGTGGTGAGCCGGCCCGCGCCGGCGGCACCCGGGCGCCCCGGAGGCGTACCACCCGAGACAGAGGAGCGAGGCCTGTGAGCGAGTCGGCGACGCCCGGTGTGCGCGGCATGACGGTGGAGTCCGCGTTCGCCGGGATGACGAGCGTGTCCCCGGTGGTCTTCAAGGCGGGCTGCCCGGACTGCCGGGAGCGCTTCGAGCTCACCGCCGGAGCCCTGCGCCTCGCCATCGGCGCCACCAGCCGCACCACCTTCTACTCCTTCACTTGCCCGGAGTGCGGCGCGTCCGTCCGCAAGCCCGCGGGGGAGCGGATCGTGGAGCTGCTCACCGGCGGCGGCGTGCGGACCCTGCGGCTTGCTCCGACCCCCTGAGGGTCTGGCCGTCCGCCCCTACTGGAGGGTCTAGGCTCGACGGCATGTTCTGGCCGATGTTCGCGGTTGCCGTGGGGTTCGTGGGTCTCGCCGTGCTCGGGGTGCTCGCCGTCCGGGTCTTCGTGGAGGCAGAGCGCCTGGGCAGGCAGGTCACCGACTCCGCGCGCCGTATCAACCGGGCCGCCGAGGACCTGGAGCGGGCCGCGGGGAGCGCGGCCCGGTCCGTGGACGCCCTGTGAGCCGTACAGCAGGCGGCTGTGAGTTGCGCTTTGGGTCACTTCGCCCTGTCACCTCCGTGGTCCGGACAGGTACGCTGCTGGTCGCGGCCCGGTTAACGAGGCACTGGCCGCGGACGGGAGTACGCACAGGGGATGCAGAGGGATTGCCTCACGTTTACCCCTGAGCGTTACGATCGCTGTCAACACGATCGTTCGGACATATGTCCGACCGGTCGGACAGCACCCCACCCCAGCCGCCTCGGTGAGAAGGTAAAGACTTATGTTCGGAAGGCTCGGAGCCCCCGAGATCATTCTCATCCTCGTCGTCATCATCCTGCTGTTCGGCGCGAAGAAGCTTCCGGACATGGCTCGGTCGCTCGGCAAGTCCGCCCGCATCCTCAAGAGCGAGGCCAAGGCGATGAAGGACGAGAGCAAGTCGTCCACGACCCCGGCCGGCCCGCCCAACAACGACGAGCAGCCCTCGCAGCGCACCATCCAGGCGTCGCCCGGTGACGTGACCAGTTCGCGCCCGGTCAACGAGCCCACGGACACGACCAAGCGCTGACGCAGGGCCGGTCACCTCCGGCCCACTGCACGAGATGGGAACGTGGGTTGCTGAAGTCTGCCCGCAAGCAGGAAAGGGATCCCGAGGGGCGGATGCCCCTCGCGGAGCACCTTCGCGAGCTCCGCAACCGGCTCGCCAAGGCGATGCTGGCGATCGTCCTCGTCACGGTCGTCGCCGCCTTCTTCTACAACGACATCATCAACTTGATCACCAAGCCGATCCTCGACTCGGTCGGCTGTGACAAGACCTTCCAGGAACTGGCCAGGTCGCAGTCCTCGAAGCCGTGTGCGCAGATCACCATCAACGGTCTGATCACCCCCTTCACGCTGGCGCTGAAGGTGTCCCTGATGGCCGGTGTCGTGCTGGCCTCGCCGGTCTGGCTCTACCAGCTGTGGGCCTTCGTCGCGCCGGGCTTGCACCGGCACGAGAGGAAGTACGCCTACGCCTTCGTCGGCACGGGCGCCCCGCTGTTCATCACCGGCGCCTACTTCGCCTACACGGTGCTTCCCACCACGGCGAGGGTGCTCCTCGAGTTCACCCCGGGGGGCACGTCCAACCTCCTCCCGCTGGACGACCTGCTCGATCTGGTCATGCGGATGGTGATCGTCTTCGGCCTCTCGTTCGAGCTGCCCCTGCTGCTGGTCATGCTCAATCTCACCGGGGCGATCACCGGCAAGCGGATGCTCGGCTGGTGGCGCGGCATGATCATGGGCATCACGGTCTTCGCGGCCATCGCCACGCCCAGCACCGACCCGCTGACCATGCTGATGCTCGCCGGGCCGATCTGGATCCTGTACTTCGCGGCCGTTGCCTTCTCCCTGCTCAACGACCGCCGTCGCAGCCGTCGCGAGGCCCTGGGCCCCGCCGACGACGAGGCCTCCGAGCTGGACCTCACGCCCGACGACATCGGCGCCATCGAGCCCGTGACCACCGGCCGCGCCGCCCTGCCCGAGCAGGCGAGTTCGGACCGCTCGGACCGGGTCAACGGTTATGACGACGTGACCTGAAGATCGGCGGGCAGATCGTAGGGTCGGTCGCGTGACCAGCGAGATCACCCTCTTCGTCAACCCCACCGCGGGCCGCGGCCGGGGCGCCCGCGCGGCGCAGCCGGCCGCTTCCGCTTTGCGGGCGGCCGGTTTCTCGGTGCGTACGGTGCTCGGCGAGGACGCCGCGGACGCCCTCACTCGCGCCCGTGCCGCCGTCGAGGGCGGTACCGGAGCGCTGATAGCCGTCGGCGGTGACGGCATGGCCAACCTCGCGCTGCGGGCGGTCGCGGGCACCCGCACCCCGCTCGGCCTGGTCGCCGTCGGCACCGGCAACGACTTCGCCCGCGTCCTCGGCCTGCCCGTGCGCGAGCCGGCCGCCGCGGGCCGCATGATCGCCGACGCCCTCAAGTGCGGCCGGATCCACGACATCGACCTCGGTCAGGTGGGCGACCGCTGGTTCGGCACCGTCCTCGCCTCCGGCTTCGACTCCCGCGTCAACGACCGCGGCAACCGCATGCGGTGGCCCGCAGGCCGCTTCAAGTACGACCTGGCGATGATGGCCGAACTCGCCGCTTTCCGGCCCGTCCCGTACCGGATCCGGCTCGACGACGGCGAGGTCCGTGAGATCGAGGCGACCCTGGTGGCCGTCGGCAACGGCTCGTCGTACGGCGGCGGGATGCGGATCTGCCCCGGCGCCGACCTCACCGACGGGCTGTTCGACATCACCGTGGTCGGGGACTGCAGCCGTACGACACTGCTGCGGGTGTTCCCGAGGGTGTACCGGGGGACTCACGCCGGGCATCCGGCGGTGACCGTGCTGCGTGCCGCCCGGGTCGAGATCGCCGCCGAGGGGATCACCGGGTACGCGGACGGGGAGCCGCTCGGCCCGCTGCCGCTGAGCGCGCGCTGCGTGCGCGGGGGCGTGCGAGTCGTCGGCCCCTGAACTGCGCCGATCCCTGGTTTCACAGCAATGGATCCGGATAATGATCGTCCTGTTGTCAGTGCGGCCCGGTACGCTCGAAAGCACGATGACAGAGGACCTCTCACCGGCCGAGCGGTACGCGGCAGCCCGCAAGCGTGCTGTCGAGCAGGCCACCGCGCTCGCCTTTTTCCGCGAGATGTACGACTTCGGCCTCGACCCCTTCCAGATCGAGGCCTGCCAGGCGCTCGAGGCGGGCAAGGGCGTCCTGGTCGCCGCACCCACCGGCTCCGGCAAGACGATCGTGGGCGAGTTCGCCGTCCACCTCGCTCTCCAGCAGGGCAAGAAGTGCTTCTACACGACACCCATCAAGGCGCTGTCGAACCAGAAGTACGCCGACCTGTGCCGCCGCTACGGCACGGACAAGGTGGGCCTGCTCACCGGCGACAACAGCGTCAACTCCGACGCCCCGGTGGTCGTGATGACCACCGAGGTGCTGCGGAACATGCTGTACGCCGGTTCGCAGACCCTCTTGGGCCTCGGCTACGTGGTCATGGACGAGGTGCACTACCTCTCCGACCGGTTCCGCGGCGCCGTATGGGAAGAAGTGATCATCCACCTTCCCGAGTCGGTCACGCTCGTCTCGCTGTCGGCGACCGTGTCGAACGCCGAGGAGTTCGGCGACTGGCTCGACACGGTCCGCGGTGACACCGAGGTGATCGTCTCCGAGCACCGGCCCGTGCCGCTGTTCCAGCACGTGCTCGCCGGGCGGCGGATGTACGACCTGTTCGAGGAGGGCGAGGGCCACAAGAAGGCCGTCAACCCCGACCTCACGCGCATGGCGCGCATGGAGGCGAGCCGGCCGTCGTACCAGGACCGCCGGCGCGGCCGGTCCATGCGCGAGGCCGACCGCGAGCGCGACCGCAGACAGCGCTCCCGGGTGTGGACGCCGAGCCGGCCCGAGGTCATCGAACGGCTCGACGCCGAGGGGCTGCTGCCCGCCATCACCTTCATCTTCAGCCGCGCCGCCTGCGAGGCCGCAGTCCAGCAGTGCCTGTACGCGGGGCTCAGGCTCAACGACGACGAGGCACGCGGGCGAGTCCGCGCGCTCGTCGAGGAGCGCACGTCGTCCATCCCGACCGAGGACCTGCACGTCCTCGGCTACTACGAGTGGCTGGAGGGCCTGGAGCGCGGCATCGCGGCCCACCACGCGGGCATGCTGCCGACCTTCAAGGAGGTCGTCGAGGAACTGTTCGTACGCGGCCTGGTCAAGGCCGTGTTCGCGACCGAGACCCTCGCCCTCGGCATCAACATGCCCGCCCGCTCGGTGGTGCTGGAGAAGCTCGTCAAGTGGAACGGCGAGCAGCACGCCGACATCACCCCGGGCGAGTACACGCAGTTGACGGGGCGTGCGGGGCGGCGCGGCATCGACGTCGAGGGTCACGCCGTGGTGCTGTGGCAGCGCGGCTCCAGCCCCGAGCACCTGGCGGGCCTGGCCGGCACGCGCACGTACCCGCTGCGCTCCAGCTTCAGGCCGTCGTACAACATGGCGGTCAACCTGGTCGAGCAGTTCGGCCGGCACCGTTCGCGCGAGCTGCTGGAGACGTCCTTCGCGCAGTTCCAGGCGGACAAGTCGGTCGTCGGCATCTCCCGACAGGTGCAGCGCAACGAGGAGGGCCTTGAGGGCTACAAGGCCTCCATGACCTGCCATCTCGGCGACTTCGAGGAGTACGCGCGGCTGCGCCGCGAGCTGAAGGACCGTGAGAACGACCTGGCCCGGCAGGGCGCGGCGGAGCGGCGCGCCGAGGCCGCCGTCGCGCTGGAGAAGCTGAAGCCAGGTGACGTCAT
This sequence comes from Streptomyces sp. CA-179760, assembly GCF_050937045.1. NCBI lineage: Bacteria > Bacillati > Actinomycetota > Actinomycetes > Kitasatosporales > Streptomycetaceae > Streptomyces > Streptomyces sp. CA-179760. Next base: position 1,981,070 of record NZ_JBNJLZ010000001.1, on the reverse strand, counting down.
CCATGTGCCCACCGGCAAGTACGCGGGCCTGGCGCTGGTGCTGGACCCGGGCCTGCCCGCGGGCCGTTCGAACGGCCACCGGGGCTTCGAGCACCACGACGGTCCGCGCCCGCTGGTGCTGACCGCCGAGCGGCAGGTGAAGCGGCTGGCGTCCATCGACTTCCCGGTGCCGGTCGAGCCGCTGGAGCGGATGCGGATCCCGAAGTCCTTCAACCCCCGTTCCCCGCAGTCCCGTCGGGACCTCGCCTCCGCGCTGCGCACCAAGGCCGGGCACATCCCGGCCGACCGGCACCGCAAGCGGCGCTCCCAGGCGGCCGACGACCGCGAGATCGCCCGGCTGCGGACCGAGCTGCGCGCGCACCCCTGCCACGGGTGCGACGACCGTGAGGACCACGCCCGTTGGGCCGAGCGCTACCACCGGCTGCTGCGGGACACCTCGCAGCTGGAGCGGCGGATCGAGGGCCGTACGAACACGATCGCGCGGACGTTCGACCGCATCGTCGCGCTGCTGACCGAGCTCGACTATCTGCGCGGCGACGAGGTCACCGAGCACGGCAAGCGGCTCGCGCGGCTCTACGGCGAGCTGGACCTGCTCGCCAGCGAGTGCCTGCGCGAGGGCGTCTGGGAGGGGCTCGGCCCGGCCGAACTGGCGGGCTGCGTCTCGGCGTTGGTGTACGAGGCCCGCGCGGCGGACGACGCGATGGCGCCGAAGCTGCCGTCGGGGAAGGCCAAGGCCGCGCTGGGGGAGATGGTGCGGATCTGGGGGCGGCTGGACGCGCTGGAGGAGGAGTTCCGGATCACCCAGACCGAGGGTGTCGGACAGCGTGAGCCGGACCTGGGGTTCGCCTGGGCCGCGTACATGTGGGCCTCCGGGGCGGGGCTCGACGAGGTGCTGCGCGAGGCGGAGATGCCGGCGGGGGACTTCGTGCGGTGGTGCAAGCAGGTCATCGACGTGCTGGGGCAGATCGCGGCGGCGGCGCCGCAGGGGTCTTCCGTGGTGAAGAACGCGCGCAAGGGTGTTGATCTGTTGCTGCGGGGAGTTGTCGCCTACTCGTCGGTGGGGTGATCGTTTGTCGCGCGGGTGCCGACCGCTCGTGGTCTCGCGCCCACGTGGCTGAGCCGCAAATCGACACAGCCCCGCGCCCCTTCAGGGGCGTTGCTCTGAGAGTCCCTCACCCGTAGCGGTGAGGGACTCTCGTATGGCTGTTCGTCGCTACGCATCGTATTCGAACGATGTCGCTGCGTGTAAACGACCGAGCGTACTATCCCTTCGCGTCCGGTTTCCGGCGGATGCCGAATATGACACGGCGATGATCCGGTCGGACTAAGCTCGCCCGCAGCGCACCGGCTTGAGATGAATTCGTGCGCTTGTTCCCCAATTGTGTGGAACTCCAGCCGACTCCTGTCAGAAGGCCTACATGGTGAGTGTTCAACCCCCTCCCGTTCGCCGTGAACTTCCCTACGCGCGCGTGCTGTTGCTGCCGGCCATAGCGATGGCCGCGGCATCCGGAGCCGCCGTCGCCCTGGTGACGGAGTCGGCCCGGCTCGCCGTCGGCTGGTGCGGCGGCATCGCCACCGCACTGGTGATCGCGACGGCAGCCGAGGCGGTCCGCCGCGGCCGTGCACTGCGCAACCAGCGTGCCGAGCACGCCCGTCACAGCGCGTATCTGGAGCAGCGGATCGCCGGCCACGAGCACGAGTTGGTCCGCTTCACGCGGGAGATCGTCCCTGCCGCGCTCGACCTGCTGCGCACCGGAGAATCCCCCAGGGAGGTGATTCGCAAGCTCGGAGTGGCCAACCCCGCCTACCGCGACCTCCCCGCGCCGGAGGTCGAGACGCTGCTGACGGTGCTCAGGATCGTCGACCACGAAGTGACCATGCGTGACGCCGCCGCTCGCTCCTTCGTCACGGTCGCCCGCCGCGTCCAGGCGATCGCCCACCAGCAGGCCGAGGAACTCCGGGAGATGGAGGAGGACCACGGCCGCAACCCCGAGGTCTTCGACGACCTGCTGCGCATCGACCACGGCAACGCGCTGATCGGCCGCCTCGCCGACTCCGTCTCCGTCCTCGGCGGCGGCCGCCCCGGCCGCCAGTGGCCCGAGCCGGTGTCCCTGTACAGCACGCTGCGCGGCGCCATGTCCCGCATCCTGGAGTACCGGCGCATCCAGCTGTCCTCCATCGCCAAGGTCAGCGTCAAGGGCATCTACGTCGAACCCGTCATCCACGCCGCCGCCGAACTCCTCGACAACGCCACGCGCTACTCGCCGCCGCAGACCAAGGTGCACGTCACCGCCACCGAGGTGCAGACCGGCGTCTGCATCGAGATCGAGGACGGCGGAGTCAACCTCAACGAGGAGGCACGGGCCCGGATCGAGGGCATGCTGGAGGCCGCCAAGGCGGGCGTCGACCTCCAGGACATCGGTGAGCACCCGCGTCTGGGCCTGGCCGTGGTCGGCCGCCTCTGCACGGCGTACAACATGCAGGTCTCGCTGCGGGCCTCCGCGTACGGCGGTGTCCGCGCCATCCTCATCGTGCCGAGCGAGATGATCACGCATGAGCCCGGCGTCGGACTCGCCCACGGTATCGGCGCCACCGGCATCCCCATGACGGTCGGCATTCCCGAGGGCCCGAAGCGCGCGCCCAAGAGGCGGCGCCCCACCATGCCGAAGATCCCCGCGACGGCCTCCCTGGAGGACGACGACGTTCCCGAGGTCACCGAGTGGACGACGAACGGTCTTCCGCAGCGCCGCAGCCGGGTGAAGATGCCGCTCGCGGAGCGGCTCGCCCAGCAGGCCGCCAACGAGAAGGCCGACCGGGAGGCCGCCGAACGGGGCGAGTACAACCCCTGGGCGGCGGTCGCGGAGCCCGAGACCAAGCCCCTGCGCGACATGTCGGCCCCCGACGCCCCCGGAAAGGGCCTCGAGGCCTTCTGGGAGGGACTCAAGCAGGGCATCGAACCCGGCACCCACCCGACCGACTTCATCAGGAACCCGACCAAGTACCTGCACCTGATCAACGACCCGGCCCCCAGCGAGGCCGACGACGAGGGGGACCTCAAGTGATCCAGCAGCGAGGCAACTTCGACTGGATGCTCAAGCAACTCGCCGACGGCGTACCGGGCATCGAGATGATCGTGGTGCTCTCGGCCGACGGACTGCGCATCGCCCGCCACGGCGGCGAGCCCGACGCGGCCGACCGGGTCGCCGCGGCCTGCGCCGGCCTGCAGTCCCTCGCGGGCAGCATCTGCCAGGAACTCACGGTCGGCGACGGCGAGATGAAGCTCGTCATGATCGAGATCGACCGCGGCTACTTCTATCTGATGAACGCTGGAGCCAACGCCTTCCTCGCGGTGCTCTCCGACGTGCGGTGCGAACCCGGCCGGATGAGCGCGATGATGCGCGACCTCGTCGTCCGGATCGGCGGCCATCTGACCAGTCCGCCCCGGCGCAACGGGCAGATCGTATGACGCCTCCGCAACGCCAGAGGCGCGACCCCACCCCGGAACCGCCCCCGCCCCAGGAGGGCGAGGGCAAACCCGGGAACCCGGAGCGGATGTACGTGGTGGCCGGCCCGGACGGTGAACGGGCCGAGCTCGACCTGGTCACGTTAATCGTGGCGCGTGCCGAGGACCCGCCGCCTTCCGCCTCCCCCGAGCAGGCGGCGCTGCTGAGGCTCTGCGCCGCCCCCCTGTCCGTGGCCGAGCTGTCGGCCTACCTCCACCTGCCGTTCAGTGCGATGGGCGTGCTGCTCACCGAGCTGCTGACGGCGGAACTGGTGCAGGCGCGCGCCCCGATCGTCCGCCAGTCACGCACCGATCGTTCCCTCCTCGAAGCGGTGATGAATGGACTTCAAAGGCTCTGACACCATCCCGGGCCCCGGACCGAGGACCAGTTGCCCCACACGGCACAGTCCGCGGCCAAGATCGTGATCGTGGGCGGCTTCGGCGTCGGCAAGACCACCATGGTCGGCTCGGTCAGCGAGATCACACCGCTGACCACCGAGGAGACCATGACTCAGGCCGGCATCGGTGTCGACGACAACTTCGGTTCCGCGTCCAAGACGGCCACCACCGTCGCCATGGACTTCGGCCGCATCAGCATCACCGAACAGCTGGTGCTCTACCTCTTCGGCACACCGGGCCAGCAGCGCTTCTGGTTCCTGTGGAACGGCCTGTTCGAGGGCGCGCTCGGCGCGGTGGTGCTGGTCGACACCCGTCGGCTGGAGGTCAGCTTCGATGTCATGGGGCGCTTGGAGGAGCGCGGTGTGCCGTTCGTGGTGGCGGTCAACTCCTTCCCGGACGCGCCCCGTTACGACCTCGAGGAGCTGCGCACGGCCCTCGACCTCACCCCGGACATCCCGATCATGGAGTGCGACGTACGCCGCCGGGCCTCCAGCCGTGACGTCCTGATGACCCTCATGCGCTTCCTGCACTCGCTCGCCATGACGGGCGCACGCCGCTGATCCCGCGTCCTGCCCGTCCCACCCCCACTTTCCCCACCTGCTTTCCCCCACCAGACACCTGGATCCACTTCAGTTTCGGAGCGACCACTGTGACGCCTGAATCCCACGCCCCGACCGATACGGACGCCTCCCGGCCCGGCCCGCCCCCCGGCTGCCCCGCACACGGCCTAGGGCCCGGCGGACTGCACCGGCTGCACGAGTCGGAGGATCTGGGAGCGCTGTACGAGCAGCTCCGGAAGGACCACGGCCCCGTGGCCCCCGTGCTGCTCCACGACGACGTACCGATCTGGGTCGTCCTCGGACATGCCGAGAACCTGCACATGGTGCGCTCGCCCTCGCAGTTCTGCCGGGACAGCCGTATCTGGACCCCGCTCCGGGACGGTCTGGTCAAGCCCGACCACCCGCTGATGCCGCACATCGCCTGGCAGCCCATCGCCTCGCACGCCGAGGGCGATGAGCACAAGCGGCTGCGCGGCGCCGTCATGGGCGCGATCTCGACCATCGACTTCCGCAGCCTGCGCCGCTACATCAACCGCAGCACGCAGGCCATCGTCAACCGCTTCTGCGAGGAGGGCGAGGCCGACCTCGTCGGCCAGTTCGCCGAGCATCTGCCGATGGCTGTGATGTGCGAGATCCTCGGCATGGCCGACGAGTACAACGACCGTCTCGTCGAGGCCGCCCGCGACGCGCTCAAGGGCACCGAGACCGCGATCGCCAGCCACTCCTACGTCATGGACGCCCTGAGCCGGCTCACCGTACGGCGCCGCGCCCAGCCGGAGGAGGACTTCGCCAGCTATCTGATCACCCACCCGGCCCGGCTGACCGACGACGAGGTCAGGGAACACCTGCGCCTGGTGCTCTTCGCCGCCTACGAGGCCACCGCCAATCTGCTGTCGAACGTGCTGCTCACGGTGCTGATCGACCCGCGCTTCCGGGCCCAGCTCAACGGCGGCCAGATGACGGTGCCCGAGGCGGTGGAGCAGTCCCTGTGGAACGAGCCGCCGTTCAGCACGGTCTTCGCCTACTTCGCCAAGCAGGAGACCGAGCTCGGCGGACAGCGCATCCGCCGGGGCGACGGACTGCTCTTCGCCCCGGCCCCGGCCAACGTCGACCCGCGGGTACGGCCCGACCTGTCCGCCAGCATGCAGGGCAACCGCTCCCACCTCGCGTTCGGCGGCGGCCCGCACGAGTGTCCCGGCCAGGACGTCGGCCGCTCCATCGCCGATGTCGGCGTCGACGCGCTGCTGATGCGGCTGCCCGACGTCGAACTCGACTGCGACGTGGAGGAGCTGCGCTGGACGGCGTCCATCGCCTCCCGGCACCTGGTGGAGATGCCGGTGCAGTTCTCGCCCAAGCCGCCGCAGGACGTGACGGAGCCGCCGAACCACCAGCAGGTGCCGGCGCAGCGCTCCGACTGGCAGATCGGCAGCCCGCAGCCGCAGGCAGCACCGGCCGCCGCACAGCCGCAGCCGGCCCCGGCGCAGCCCCAGCCGGCACCGGTGTTCCCGCAGGTTCAGCCGACGGCGCCGGAACCGGCCCACCGCAAGGGAGCCTGGCAGCGTTTCCTGAGCTGGTGGCGTGGCTACTGACCGGCTGACGGGCCGTCGTACGTCCCGGCGGCCCACCGGTCGTACGACGCCCAGGCCGCGAGCTCGCGGCCGCTGCGGAACCGGTGCTCCTCGCCCGTGACCGGATCGGTGAACGCAAGGGCCCGTGCCAGCAGTTGGAGCGGGCGCCGGAAGTCACCGGCCGGTACGGGGCCGGTCACCTCCGGGTAGAGCGGGTCACCGAGGATCGGCACGCCCAGCGCGGTCATGTGCACCCGCAGCTGGTGCGTCTGCCCGGTGCCGGGCACCAGTCGGTACCGGGCGAGTCCGCCGGCTCCTCCCGGGCGGTGCCCGAGGAGTTCGACCCGGCTCACGGCGTTCGGCTCGCCTGTCACCTCCCGGGCCTGGAGCACTCCGCGCTCCTTCACGATCCGGCTGCGTACGGTCCGAGGCAGCATGAGGGCGGGGCCGTACGGGGCGACCGCCTCGTATTCCTTGTGGACCCGGCGGTCGCTGAACAGGGTCTGGTACGCGCCGCGCTCCTCGGGGCGCACGGTGAAAAGCACGAGCCCCGCGGTGAGCCGGTCCAGGCGGTGTGCGGCGCCGAGCGTGGGGATGTCCAGCTCCCGGCGCAGCCTGGCCAGCGCGGTCTCGGTGACATGGCTGCCGCGCGGGATGGTGGCGAGGAAGTGGGGCTTGTCCACGACGACGATGTGCTCGTCCCGGTGCACGACCTCCAGCGGGAAGGGCACCGGCACCTCCTCGGGCAGCTCCCGGTGGAACCACACGAACATCCCCGGCACGTACGGCGCGTCCGCCGCCACGGCCCGCCCGTCCGCCCCGATGATCCGCCCCGCGAAGAACATCTCGTCGACGACCCCGGCACCCGCCCCGCTCAGCCGCTCCACCAAGTACTCGCGCACCGTGGCCCACGACCCCGCGACGGGCAGTCGCACCCGCACCGGATCCACGCCGTGGCGCTGCGGCAGGGGAGCGGGCGGGATGCGGGGCTTGCGTCTCATCGCGGCCCAGCCTACGAGGCCCGGTGCGCCGGACGGAAAACCACTGGGCCCGCCCCGGCGTCCTTGCCAGGATGCGGGGCATGCCGTTCCTCACCAGCCCGGTCCTGACCGCCGGGTCCCTCGCCCGCAGCCCGCAGCCCACCTTCGCCACCGGCGACGGACTTCTTCTGCGTCCCTGGCGCATCGTGGACACGCCCGCGGTGTACGAGGTCTTCCAGGATCCCGTGATGCACCAGTGGCACGCCCGGACAGCCGACTCCGAGGACGAGGTGGCCGGGTGGATCGGCGACTGGCACCGGGCGTGGGAGGAGGAAAAGGAGGCGCACTGGGCGGTCACCGACGCGGACTCGGGCTCGCTGCTGGGGCGGGTCGCGCTGCGCGAGATACGGCTCGACGACGGTGTGGCGGAGGTGGCGTACTGGACCGTCCCGGCGGCCCGGGGCCGGGGCATCGCCGTGCGTGCCACGACCGCGCTGACCCGCTGGGCCTTCGACGAGACCGGCTTCCACCGCCTGGAACTCCTGCACGCCGTACGCAACGAGGCGTCCTGCCGTGTCGCCACCAGGACGGGCTTCGCCCTGGAGGGCACGAAGCGCGATGCCGTCCCGCACCCGGACGGCTGGCACGACATGCATCTTCACGCGCGGGTGCGGGGCGACTGAGGGTGCGTCGCGGCAGCTGAGAGTGCGTCGCGGCGGGCCGTCGCGCTCGCCTCGCTCAGGCGGCCGGGCTGCTCTCCTGCTCCGACTCGATGCGCGCGTTCCAGTCCCGCTTCGAGGCCTGCCAGCCGTCCTCGTTGTGGCCGCGTCGCCAGTAGCCGGAGATCGACAGGTCCTCGCGCGCGATGTGACGCTCGACCCGGAGCAGATGGCGCAGCTCCTTCACGAAGTGCGCCTCGCCGTGCACGAAGGCGTGCACCCGGCCCTCGGGGAACTCCAGGTTCCGCACCGCCTCGACCAGCGCCTCGCCGAGGGGCCGGTCGCCGCGGTGCAGCCAGACGACCTCCACGTCCGAGTCGATCTTCTGCTCCTCCTCGGGGCCGGAGATCTCCACGAAGGCGCATGCCTTGGCCCCGCGCGGCAGGGCCTCCAGGGCGCAGGCGATCGCGGGCAGCGCGCTCTCGTCACCGATGAGCAGATGCCAGTCGGCGTCGGTGTCGGGCGCGTACGCCCCGCCCGGTCCCATGAAGCGCACGGTCTCGCCCGGCTGGACGCGGGCCGCCCATGGACCGGCCAGGCCCTCGTCGCCGTGGACGACGAAGTCCAGGGTCAGCTCGCGGTGCTCGGCGTCCCAATGGCGCACCGTGTACGTCCGGGTCACCGGCCACTGTTCGCGCGGGACCTCGTCGCGGATGCGCTGCATGTCGAAGGGTTCCGGGTAGGTCACGCCCTCGGGCGGGAACAGCAGCTTCACATAGTGGTCGGTGCATGTGCCCGCCGCGAAGTCGGCGAGGCCCTCGCCGCCGAGCACCACACGCTGCATGTGCGGAGTCAGCCGCTCGGTGCGGACGACCTGAGCGGAGTGCGGCTTACGCGGCTGGCGTCCGGGTCGCTCTGCCATGAGGACCTCCCTGTCTCACATAGTTAGGCTTACCTAAGTTAGCACCTCGTCCCCACTTAACACCTCCCGAATGAGAGGTTCATGAACATCACCGGCCTCCGGAAGGCCGTCGGCCCGCCCTCGTCACACCGCCAGTGTGGTCAGAAGACGCTCCAGTGAGCCGCCCAGTCCCCACTGCGCCGCCAGGGTCCGAAGCTCCTCCGGGTCGCGCGGGGCCTTCGGCAACGCCGTGGTGACATCGGGCAGCGGTACGTCGTCCGCGACCCGGACCACCTTCGGCGCGACCGCGAGATAGGGGCGTGACTCGTCCAGCCGCCTGCGCTGTGTCGGCGTGAGCTTCGACCGCCGGTCCTCGACCGCCGCCATGATCCCGGCCAGGTCCCCGTACTCGGCCAGCAGCTTGGCGGCCGTCTTCTCTCCGATGCCCGGCACGCCCGGCAGGCCGTCGCTGGGGTCGCCGCGCAGCAGGGCCAGATCCGCGTACCCCCTCCCGTCGACCCCATACTTCGCGCGGAGCCATGCCTCGTCGGTGAGCTGGAGCGTCCCCACACCCTTCAGCGGGTACAGCACACGCACCCCCCGCGCGTCGTCGACCAGCTGGTACAGGTCCCGGTCGCCCGTGACGATGTCGACCGGGCCCCCGGCGCGTGCGGTGAACGTGCCGATCACGTCGTCCGCCTCGTACCTCGCGACGCCCACGCGCGCGATGCCCAGTGCGTCCAGCACCTCCTCGATGACCGGCACCTGCGGCGACAGCGTGTCGGGCACCTCCTCCTCGTCCGGGCCTGCCGCGCGCTCCTCGGCGACGCGGTGCGCCTTGTACGAGGGGATCAGCTCCACCCGCCAGTGCGGCCGCCAGTCGGCGTCCATGCAGGCTACGAGCTGGTCGGGCCGGTGGTCCTTGACCAGGCGGTCGATGAAGTCGAGCAGCCCGCGCACGGCGTTCACCGGCGTGCCGTCCGGGGCCCGGACCGAGTCCGGGACGCCGAAGTAGGCGCGGAAGTACAGGGAGGCGGTGTCGAGGAGCATCAGTCGTCCGGTCACGCCACGCATCATGCCGTACGCCGCTGACAGCCACTTGCCGCCGCACAGCGCGTTGCCGTGTGTGCGTCCTGTGTGAAGCGCCCCACTTGTGGGTTTGGGTTTTCGGATCCGGGGGAGGCGCGCGCCCAGAGCGAGGCTGGTTGCGCATTTCAACTGTTTGCGGCCCTGTCCTCGCTCTGTTCTGTTGCCGTCGAGATTGAGGTGCACGTGTCAGCAACGCTTGAGGCGGAGAGCCTCTACAAAGTGTTCGGCAGAAGACCGGACCGAGCGGTAGAGCGGCTCCGCGACGGAGCCGACCGGGAGGAACTGCGTGCCGAGGGCACGACCGCCGCCGTGGTCGACGCGTCCTTCACCGTGGAGCCCGGCCAGATCTTCGTCGTCATGGGGCTGTCCGGATCCGGCAAGTCCACCCTGCTGCGCATGCTGAACGGCCTGCTCGAGCCGACCGCCGGGCACGTCCGCTTCGACGGCCAGGACCTGACCACGCTCGGCGACCGCGAGCTGCGCAAGGTCCGCTCCCGGAAGATCAGCATGGTGTTCCAGCACTTCGCGCTCTTCCCGCACCGCAGCGTGCGCGAGAACGCCGCCTACGGTCTGGAAGTGCAGGGCGTGCCCCGCGCCGAGCGCGTACGCCGCGCCGACGAGGCGCTCGCCCTGTGCGGCCTGGCCGGCTGGGAGAAGTCCTGGCCCGACGAGCTGTCCGGCGGCATGCAGCAGCGCGTCGGTCTCGCCCGCGCGCTCGCCACCGACGCCGACCTGCTGCTGATGGACGAGTCCTTCAGCGCCCTCGACCCGCTGATCCGCCGTGACATGCAGGACCAGCTGCTGGAACTCCAGCAGAAGCTCAAGAAGACCATCGTCTTCATCACCCACGACCTGAACGAGGCCATGCGCCTGGGCGATCGCATCGCCGTCATGCGCGACGGCCGGATCGTCCAGATCGGCAGCGCCCAGGACATCCTGCTGCGGCCGGAGAACGACTACGTCGCCTCCTTCACCCAGGACGTCGACCGCTCCCGCGTCCTGACCACCGGCGAGCTCATGGACGCCTCGGTCACCGCCGACGACCCCGGCTGCCACTGCGAGACCGCCACGCCCGACACCCCCTTCACGGAGCTGTGCGCCATCAGCGCCCGGCTCACCCACCCCGTCTCGGTCGTGGACAAGGACAACAAGCAGATCGGCGTCGTCCCCCGGCAGCGCCTGATCGGCTTCCTCGGCGACGAGCAGGACGCCACCCCGCAGCCCTGCGACTCCCCGCGGGACAAGGGCGGAGAGAAGGTGACCGCCCGTGCCTAGGATCGAGCTCGGCAGCTGGGTCAACGACGCGGTCGACTGGCTCACCACCCACATGGCGTGGCTGTTCGACTTCTGCAAGACCGTCTTCCTCGGCCTCTACGACGGCATCAACGCCGTCCTCCAGGCCCCCGAACCGCTCCTCCTCGCGGGCATCTTCGCCGTGATCGCCTTCTGGCTGCGCGGCACGCTCGCCGGTGTCCTCACCTTCGTGGGATTCGCGTTCATCGACTCCCTCGAACTGTGGGAGAACGCGATGATCACCCTGGCGCTCGTCCTCGTGGCGACCGTCATCGCGCTCGTGATCTCCATACCCGTCGGCATCTGGGCGGCCCGCTCGGACCGCGTCAGCGGTCTGGTCCGGCCCGTCCTGGACTTCATGCAGACGCTGCCCGCGATGATCTACCTCATCCCGGCGATCCTGTTCTTCGGCACCGGCGCCCCCGCCGGCATCGTCGCCACGCTGATCTTCGCGCTCGCACCGGGCGTGCGCATGACCGAGCTGGGCATCCGGCAGGTCGACAAGGAACTGGTCGAGGCCGCCGACGCGTTCGGCACCACGCCCCGCAACATCCTGCTGCGTGTCCAGCTCCCGCTCGCCCTGCCCACCGTCATGGCCGGCATCAACCAGGTCATCATGCTCGGTCTGTCCATGGCCGCGATCGCCGGCATGGTCGGCACCGGCGGCCTCGGCGGCGACGTCAACGAGGCCATCGGCCAGCTCAACGTGGGCCTGGGCTCCGAGGCCGGTGTGGCCATCGTGATCCTCGCGATCTACCTGGACCGCATGACCAGCGCCCTGGGCACCCAGGTCTCCCCGCTCGGCCGCCGCGCCGCCGCCAAGCTGCGCGCCGCCCAGGGGCTGAGGATCTGGTCCTACCGGCCCCGCCCGGCCGTCGCCGTGATCGGCGTCGTCGTCCTCGCGCTCGCCGCGGGCGGCATGGGTGTCTTCGGCAAGAGCACCGACTCCACCGCCGCGGCGGGCGGAAAGAACGTCGGCCAGGGCAAGAAGATCAGCATCGGCTACATCCCCTGGGACGAGGGCGTCGCCTCCACCTTCCTGTGGAAGGAGGTCCTGGAGCAGCGCGGCTACGAGGTCGAGGCCAAGCAGTTCGACGCTGGCCCGCTGTACACGTCCCTCTCCCAGGGCGACGTCGACTTCCAGACGGACGCCTGGCTGCCCACGACCCACGCCCAGTACTGGAAGAAGTACGGCAAGCAGCTCGACGACCTCGGCGCCTGGTACGACAAGACGTCCCTGGAGCTGTCCGTGCCCTCCTACATGAAGGGCATCGACTCCCTGGCGGACCTCAAGGGCAAGGCCTCCCAGTTCGGCGGCAAGATCACCGGCATCGAGTCCAGCGCCGGCGAGATGGCCCTGCTCAAGAGCAAGGTCCTCAAGGAATACGGCCTGGACAAGGAGTACAAGGTCGTTGACAGCTCCACGCCCGCGATGCTGGCCGAGCTGAAGCGCTCCTACGCCCAGAAGAAGCCGATCGTCGTCACGCTCTGGTCGCCGCACTGGGCGTACAACGACTACGACCTCAAGAAGCTCAAGGACCCCAAGGGCGCCTGGGGCGCGGGCGACGGCGTGCACACCCTGTCCCGCAAGGGCTTCGCGGACGACGATCCGACGGTCGCCGAGTGGCTGAAGAACTTCAAGATGAACGAGAAGGAACTCACCAGCCTCGAAGCCGAGATCAACAAGGCGGGCAAGGGCAATCAGCAGGATGCCGTCCGCGCCTGGCTGAAGCAGAACCCCGGCTTCGCCGACAAGATGGCCCCGGTCGAGAACGCCGGCGGCAGCACGCCCGCCGAGGCCGAGCAGCCCCTGGACGTGGCGTGGTTCCCCTGGGACGAGGACATCGCCGTCACCTACCTGTGGAAGAACGTCCTCGAGCGGCGCGGTTACAAGCTGAACCTGAAGCAGATGGACGTCGGCCCCGTCTACACGGGCCTGGCCTCGGGCGACCTCGACCTCAACTTCGACGCCTGGCTGCCCTACGCCCAGAAGAACTACTGGGACAAGAACAAGGACCGGCTCAGGGACCTCGGAACCTGGTACGAACCGACCTCCCTGGAGATCGCCGTACCGTCCTACGTGAAGGGCGTCGACTCCCTGGAAGACCTCAAGGGCAAGTCAGGCACCTTCAAGGGGAAGATCATCGGCATCGAGCCGGGCACCGGCGAGATGGACCTGGCGAAGAACAAGGTCCTGCCCGCCTACGGCCTGGACAAGGAGTACGAGGTCGTCGACGGCTCCACGCCCGCGATGCTGGCGGAGCTGAAGCGCGCCTACGCCAAGAAGGAGCCGATAGCCGTCACGCTCTGGTCGCCGCACTGGGCGTACAGCGACTACGAGCTGACCAAGCTGAAGGACCCCAAGAAGGCCTTCGGCGAGGGCAACACGATCCGCACCATCTCCAACGAGAAGTTCCCCGAGGAGTACCCGCAGCTCACGAAGTGGATCAAGAACTTCAAGATGACCGAGGACGAGCTCGGCACCCTGGAGAGCGAGATCAAGAACCGCGGTCAGGGCCATGAGGAAGAGGCCGTCGCCGCGTGGCTGAAGGAGCACCCCGACATGGTGGAGCGCATGACGCCGCAGTGACGCCGCGGTGAGGCCGGATGCGGGGCGGGACGCGACACGACGCGTCCCGCCCCGCACTCGTGTCCACGAGCGGGATCAGGACAACCACATAGCGCGACGCCACCCCCCGAGCCTCTCCTGGCTCGCTGTTCTTCCCGCCCCCGCCCTGTTCCTCCCCTAGGAGGAATCCGCCCGCCGCCCTCGGAGACGGCGGATCCCCTGGCGCGAAGTGACAGGTCACGCATCGCCCTGTATGACGTCGATGTGACGGGCGCATGAAACGGTTTGCCGAACATGCGTAGGGTGCAGACAACTCAACAGAAGCAGTGCGCCGGGACACTGGTGCACGGGGACCGGATCGACGGGCGAAGGAGGGAGCCGGAGCGATGGGCGACCACAAAGAGCAGTCCCTTCGGGTGGGCGCTGCCGTGCGCCGCCGGCGCCGAGCGCTGGAGCTCACCCTCGCCGCCGTGGCCGAGCGCAGCGGCCTGTCGGTCCCGTTCCTGAGCCAGATCGAGAACGACCGGGCACGTCCCAGCCGAAGCTCCCTGGAGAAGGTCGCCGACGCCCTGCGCACCACCGCCGTGGAACTCCTCGCCGCGGCCGACCCGGCCTGCAGCGTGGACGTCGTCCGCGCCGAGGACGACGAACCGCTGCCCCGGCCCCGGACCCGGTCGCTGGTGCGCGGCCACCACCAGATGCACGCCTCCGAGTTCCTCGGCGACCATGACGCGGGCCGTGAATTCCAGTACCGCAACGACCAGTTGATGTACGTCGCCGACGGCGCGGTGGAGATCGAGGCCGAGGGCCGCGCCTACCGGCTCGGCCGCGGCGACACGCTGTACCTCACCGGCGGCGTACGGCACCGCTGGCGGGCCACGGAGTCGGACACCCGCGTGATCGTCGTCGCCGTGGCGGAGCACATCGAAGCGGTCCGGGACCGGCCACGCCGGTGAGGGTCGTCTCGCTCGTCCCCTCGCTGACCGAGGCGGTGGCCCTCTCCGCGCCCGCTGCCCTGGTGGGCGTCACCGACTGGTGCACCCATCCGCCGGGCCTGGACGTCGTACGCGTCGGCGGTACGAAGAACCCGAAGCCCGACCGGATCGTCTCCCTCGCTCCCGACCTGGTGATCGCCAACGAGGAGGAGAACCGCGAGCCCGACCTCACGGCCCTGCGCGCGGCGGGCGTCGAGGTCCTCGTCACGGAGATCCGCGACGTGCCGGGGGCCTTCCGGGAACTGGCCCGGGTCCTGGACGCCTGCGGGGTGGCGGCCCGCCCGCGCTGGCTGGACGAGGCTGAGCACACCTGGTCGTCCCTGCCCCGGCCGGTGACCCGCCTGACGGCGGTCGTGCCGATCTGGCGCCGCCCGTGGATGGTCCTGGGCCGCGACACCTTCGCGGGCGACGTCCTGGCCCGCCTCGGCATCGACCACCTGTACGCGGCACACCCCGACCGCTACCCCCGCATCCCGCTGGAGGAGTTGCGCGCCGCGGCGCCGGACGTGGTGGTCCTCCCGGACGAGCCCTACCGCTTCACCGCCGACGACGGTCCTGAGGCCTTCCCCGGCCTGCCCTGCGCGCTCGTCAGCGGACGGCACCTCACCTGGTACGGGCCGTCACTGGCCGAGGCGCCACGGGTGCTGGACCGGGCCCTGCGAGCAGCTCGCCTCTGAGCAGCCCGCGTACGGTGCCCGCCACGGCCGTGCCCCACGCGACGACCAGCATCCCGAACAGCACGACCGCCGGCCCTTCGTAGACCACGAGCCCGGTGTGCCGGCCCAGGGCCTCGGCGCCCGTGACACAGGTGCCGACCGGGAAGGTGAACGACCACCACGTCATCGCGAACCGCATCCCGTGCCGCCGGGCGCGCAGCACATGGACGGTGGCGAGGCAGAACCACAACAGCGCGAACCCCATCACGGGCACGCCGTAGAGCACGGCGAGGACGCCGAAGCCCTGGCTGTACGGCGCGGGTACGACGCCGGGGGCGTTGTCGGCGAAGGCGCCGACGGCGGTCGTCGACTGCCCGAGCGGTCCCAGCACCAGGAACAGTGTGGGGGTGAGGGCGAGGGGCAGCGGTCCGCCGGTGAGCAGCCGCCCGAAGACCAACGGCAGCATGACGAGCGTCGCGAGCAGACTGAGCCCGAACAGCGCGAAGCAGACCAGAAGCAGCGTCTCCCGGGCCTGACCGGGAGGCAGATGAGGCACCAGCAGCGGCCCGACGGCGGCAGACACCATGGGCGCGACCAGCGGCAGCAGCCAGACGGGGGTCGCCTGTCCCGGCTCGACCCGGTGCCGCACGGCCATCAGATACGGCACGGTGACGGCGACGGCCAGCCCGAGAGCCGTACCGGCGACGAACAGCACGGCGTCGAGCGCGACGGCCGCCCGCACACCGATCACGTCCCGGCCCACGGTGAGAGCACCGCCGCCCACGGCGAGCAGGGCCATGGCGAGACAGCCGTAGAAGGGAGCCGTCGCCGGGTCGAGGAGATGGGCGCGGGCCTGGTCCCGATGGTGGGCCCAGTGCACGGCCCGGGCCCCGAGCAGGGCCAGGAGCAGGACGAACGCTAGGGCCCAGACACCGGCGAGCACGGGGCGCAGCCCGGGAAGGTGCGACGCCAGGGCGGCTCCGGCGGTGGCGACGACGGCGGTGCCCATGACGGTGGCGTACCAGTTGGGGCCGAGATGACGGACCGACACGGGGTACGCGAGGGGCTGGGCTGCGGTGACCATGACCCAACGGTCGGTCGGCCGGATCCGTACCACCAGGGAGTATGCCTCTATGGCGACATAAGCTGGGTTTATGAGCAGGACGGATGATCAGGGTGACGTGCCGACCGCCGGGACCGGGTCCCTGGCGCACCGGGTGCCGGATCTCGGGGCGCTGGAGCTGCTGTTGGCGGTGGCGCGGCTCGGCAGCCTCGGTGGGGCAGCGCGGGAACTCGGCATCACCCAGCCCGCGGCGAGCAGCCGGATCCGGTCGATGGAGCGGCAGCTCGGCGTGGCGCTGGTCGACCGTTCGCCGCGCGGGTCGCGGCTGACGGACGCCGGTGCGCTGGTGACGGACTGGGCGCGGCGGATCGTCGAGGCGGCGGAGGCGTTCGACGTGGGGGCGCAGGCGCTGCGCGACCGCCGTGACTCGCGGTTGCGGGTGGCGGCGAGCATGACGATCGCCGAGTACCTGCTGCCGGGCTGGCTGCTCGCGCTGCGCGCCCAGCGGCCCGACACGGCGGTGTCCCTGCACGCCGGCAACTCGACGGTGGTGGCGGAACGCCTGCTGTCGGACGAGGCGGATCTGGGGTTCGTGGAAGGGCTGTCGGTTCCGACGGGGCTGGACTCCGTGGTCATCGCCCACGACCGGCTGATAGTGGTCACGGCCCCCGGCCATCCCTGGGCCCGCCGCCGACGGCCCTTGGCGGCGGGGGAGCTGGCGTCGACGCCGCTGATCCTCCGGGAGAAGGGGTCGGGTACGCGGCAGGTCCTGGACGCGGCTCTCGGGGGACTGGCCCGGCCGCTGATCGAGTTGTCCTCGACGACGGCGGTCAAGGCGGCGGCGGTGAGCGGGGCGGGGCCGTCGGTGCTGAGCGAACTGGCCGTGGGGGAGGAACTGGCGATGCGACGGCTGGTGAGCGTGCCGGTGGAGGGCGTGGCCCTGGCGCGGGATCTGAGGGCGGTGTGGCCTACGGGGCATCGGCCGACCGGTCCGGCCCGGGATCTGTTGTCGCTGACGCGGGGATAGTTTTTCGCCCCCGCCGCCCCTACCCGTCCCATCCCCAGGGGCGCTGCCCCTTCGTCCCCCCCCGCTTGGGGCTGCGCCCCCAGACCCCGCTTCGGCCCGAACGGCCTCGTCCTCACAAGCCGGACGGGCTGGATGGGGGGCGGAGCCCCCTGGGGCCGTCGCGCACCGAGGTCAGTTCGCCGCTGCCGTCTCCACCAACGCCCGCATCACCCGCAGATCCTCACCCATCTCCGGATGCCACTGCACCCCCAGCACCCACCCCGGGTGGCTCGGCAGTTCCAGCGCCTCGATCGTCCCGTCCGCCGCGTGCGCCGACGGGACCAGGCCCTCGCCCAGCCGGTCCACGGCCTGGTGGTGATACGTCGGTACGAACGTCTCCTCCGGCACGACACCGCCGTAGAGGCTCCCCGGCACCGGCTTGACCGCGTGGCCGCCGAAGACGCCCACGACCTCCGCGTGTCCCTCGATGTGCTGGACGAGCGTCCCGCCGAGAGCCACGTTCAGCAGCTGCATGCCCCGGCAGATGCCCAGCAGCGGCACCCCCGCCGCCAGCGCCGCGTCGATCAGGGCCAGCTCCCACGCGTCCCGCTCCCGCGCCGGCGGTCCGGTCCGCGGGTCGCGCTCCGCGCCGTAGCGGACCGGCTCGACATCCGGCCCGCCCGCGATGACCACTCCGTCCAGCCGGGCCACGACGTCGGCGGCGTGCAGCGGGTCGTCGGGCGGAAGCATCGCGGCCAGGCCGCCCGCCTGACGCACCAGCCGCGGATAGCCGGCCGGCAGCAGTGCCGCCTCCAGCTCCCACACGCCCCAGCGCGCACCGGACTCCAGATACGTGCTGACCCCGATCAACGGCCTGGACACGGAAACTCCCTCACAGTCGACGCCTCGCACGCCTCGTTCAATCTCAGTCCCGTGACAACTCTGCCTCGGCCGCGGCCAGCGCCGCGAACTCCTCCTCGGGCGCCCTCGCCACCAGCCGCTTGCGGCTGTACAGGCCGAAGTACCCGACGGCGACGACGTACACCACGAGCGCGATGACCGCCGCCGTCACATCCACCAGGAAGGTGGCGACCAGCGCCGCACAGGCCAGCACCAGGGCGACCGAGGAGGTCAGCACCCCGCCCGGCGTGCGGTACGGCCGCGGCAGCTCAGGCTCGCGGCGGCGCAGCACGATGTGCGACAGGGACATCAGCGCGTAGGAGATGGTCGCGCCGAACACGGCGATGTTCAGCATGCGGGCGCCATTGCCCGACAGCGCCGCCAGCAGGAAGCCGATCGTGCCGGGCACCAGCAGGCCGAGGTACGGCGCCTTGCGGCGGCTGGTGAGGGACAGGAAGCGGGGCAGGTATCCCGCGCGGGACAGGGCGAAGAGCTGGCGCGAGCCCGCGTAGATCAGGGAGAAGAACGAAGCCACCAGGCCGGCCAGGCCCGCGTAGTTCACGATCCGGCTCAGTGTCGTCGCCTCGCCGCCCGGCTGCAGCGCCTCCACCAGCGGGTTGCCCGCCTCCTGGATCGCCGCGGAACCGCGTGCGCCCGCCGCGGCGAAGAACGTGACCACGGCCAGCACCACCAGGATGCCCATGGACCAGCGGATCGCCTTCGGCAGCGTCCGGGCCGGATCCTTGGTCTCCTCGGCGGCCAGCGGCACCCCTTCGACGCCCAGGAAGAACCACATGCCGAACGGGAAGGCCGCCCAGATGCCGAGCAGACCGAACGGCAGCCAGGAGTTCGAGCCCGCCGCCGAGGCGTCGACCGGGATGTCGTCCAGCGACGCGAAGGAGAAGTCGGGCAGGGCCGCCAGCGCGAACACGATCAGGGCGGCGACCGCGATGCCGGTGACGACGAAGCTGAACCGCAGCGCCTCTCCCACGCCCCACAGATGGATGCCGAGGAAGATCGCGAAGCAGACCAGGTACATCGGCCACCCCGACTCCAGGCCGAACAGGCCCAGCGACTCGACGTAGTCCCCGATGAAGATGACGATCGCGGCGGGCGCGAGGACGTACTCGATGAGGATCGCCGTGCCGGTCAGGAAGCCGCCCCACGGGCCGAGCGCCCGCCGGGCGAAGCCGTAGCCACCGCCCGCGGTAGGCAGGATCGAGGAGAGCTCGGCGAGGGCGAAGACCATGCAGGCGTACATGGCGCCCATGAGGACCATGGCGATCGCCAGGCCCCCGAAGCCGCCTTCGGCCAGGCCGAAGTTCCAGCCCGAGTAGTCGCCGGAGACGACGTAGGCGACGCCGAGGCCGGTCAGCAGCACCCATCCGGCGCTGCCGCGACGCAGCGCTCTGCGTTCCAGATAGTCGTCGCCCTCCGGGGCGGCGGGTGTGACGGTGGGTTCCTGGGGCATGGGCAGACTCCCGACAGGGCGGCGGCGGTCACGGGATCGAGTGGGCTCCGACTCAATGGAATGGAGCCATACCTTTGCGGTGCCGACCCAGGAAGGCAATACCCCTGCGTCAATCGCCCGCAAATCCTCACCGCGCCACGACAGCGCCCGGCTCAGCCCAGGAAGCCGCGCAGCAGCGCCGCCGTTCCCCCGCAGTGCTCGCGCATGATCTCCCGCGCCTGGTCCGCGTCGCCCTCGATCACGGCCTCCACCAGGGCGGTGTGCTGCCGCTGGGAGTGCTCCAGATTGCGCACGAGGAGCGGGATGCAGTCGAGGAGGTCGTTGACGCTCGCGCGGACGCCCGCGTACTGGGCCGTGAGCGTGGGGGAGCCGGACAGCTCGGCGATCGTGAGGTGCAGCAGCGTGTCCAGGCGGCGGTAGCCGGAGAGCGGGGCGTCGTGTGTGCGCGCCAGGGCCGTACGGAGCCGCTCCGCCTGCTTCACGTCCAGTCCGTGCGCCGCGCACAGCCCCGCCGCGCCCACCTCCAGCACCTCGCGGAAGCGCAGCACGTCCTCTATGTCGACCTCGGTGATCCGCCGCCGCAGCTCGTCCTCGCCGCCCGCGTCCGTACGCGGCAGCACGAACGTGCCGCCATAGCGGCCGCGCCGCGACTCGACCAGGCCCTGGTCCTGGAGCACCTTCAGCACCTCGCGCAGCGTCACCCGGCTGATCCCCAGCCGCTCCGCCAGCTCCCGCTCGGCCGGCAGCCGCTCGCCCCCCGCCACCAGGCCCAGCCGTACGACCTGGAGGATCTGCTCCAGCGCCTCCTCGAAGCCGTTGCCCGCGCGCACCGGCCGCAGCACCGGCGTCAGCCCGTCCCGCATCTCGCCCCCAGCTTCCTCCGGCATGTGGCCGTACCCCCTTCCCAAGCAATGGTTCTCGGCAATACCTTATGGCTCCCAGCGGATCCAAGGCAGCGGATCCAAGGAGCCTAGGAGGCCTTCCCGTGGCAGAGCGCACACCCCCGCTGAGCGTCGAGGAGCTGCACGCCCTCGTCGCGGGCGGTGAGATCGACACTGTCGTCCTGGCCTTCCCCGACATGCAAGGGCGGCTCCAGGGCAAGCGGTTCGCCGCCCGCTTCTTCCTCGACGAGGTGCTCCAGCACGGCACCGAGGGCTGCAACTACCTGCTCGCCGTCGACACCGAGATGAACACCGTCGACGGCTACGCGATGTCCTCCTGGGACCGCGGCTACGGCGACTTCGCGATGCACCCGGACCTGAGCACGCTGCGCCGCGTCCCCTGGAACGAGGGCACGGCCATGCTCCACGCCGACCTCGCCTGGAGCGACGGCTCCCCGGTGGTCGCCGCCCCCCGCCAGATACTGCGCCGCCAGCTGGAGCGCCTGGCCGAGCTCGGCTACACCGCCCAGGTCGGCACCGAGCTGGAGTTCATCGTCTTCAAGGACAGCTACGAACAGGCGTGGGACGCCAACTACAGCGGTCTCACCCCGGCCAACCAGTACAACATCGACTACTCGGTCCTCGGCACCGGCCGCATCGAACCCCTGCTGCGCCGCATCCGCAACGAGATGGCGACGGCCGGCCTCACCGTCGAGTCCGCCAAGGGCGAGTGCAACCCCGGCCAGCACGAGATCGCCTTCCGCTACGACGAGGCCCTGGTCACCTGCGACCAGCACGCCGTCTACAAGACCGGAGCCAAGGAGATCGCCGCCCAGGAGGGCATGTCGATCACCTTCATGGCCAAGTACAACGAGCGCGAGGGCAACTCCTGCCACATCCACCTCTCGCTCGGTGACGCGGACGGCGGCAACGCCATGGCCGGGGACGGCGAAGGCGGCATGTCGGACGTCATGCGGCACTTCCTCGCCGGACAGCTCGCCGCCCTCCGCGACTTCTCGCTCCTCTACGCCCCCAACATCAACTCCTACAAGCGGTTCCAGCCCGGCTCCTTCGCCCCCACCGCCGTCGCCTGGGGCCATGACAACCGCACCTGCGCGCTCCGCGTGGTCGGCCACGGCCGCTCCCTGCGCTTCGAGAACCGGCTGCCCGGCGGCGACGTCAACCCCTACCTCGCCGTCGCCGGACTCGTGGCGGCCGGGCTGCACGGCATCGAGCAGAAGCTGGAGCTGCCCGAGCCCTGCCCCGGCAACGCCTACACCGCCGACTTCGCCCATGTCCCCACCACCCTGCGCGAGGCCGCCGAGCTCTGGGAGAACAGCCCCGTAGCCCGGGCCGCCTTCGGGGACGAGGTCGTCGCGCACTACCGCAACATGGCCCGGGTCGAACTTGACGCCTTCGACGCCGCGGTGACCGACTGGGAGCTGCGCCGCTCCTTCGAACGTCTGTGAGGCCCGTCTTGTCTTCCGAAAACCTCCTGGAAGTACTGAACCCCGCGACCGAGGAGGTCGTCGCCGCCATCGCGGCGGCCGGCCCGGCCGACGTCGACGCGGCGGTCACCCTGGCCACCCGGGCCCAGACCGTCTGGGCCGCCCTCGCGCCCGGTGACCGCGCCCGGCTGCTGCGCCGCTTCGCGGCCACCGTCGACGAGCACCTGGAGGAACTGGCCCGGCTGGAGGTCCGGGAGGCCGGCCACCTCATCGGAAACGCACGCTGGGAGGCCGGCAACGTCCGTGACCTGCTGGACTACGCGGCCGGGGGAGTGGAACGGCTCACCGGCCGGCAGATCCCGGTGCCCGGCGGCCTGAACGTCACGATCCTCGAACCGCTCGGCGTCGTCGGCGTGATCGCGCCCTGGAACTTCCCCATGCCGATCGCCGCCTGGGGCACCGCCCCCGCCCTCGCGGCCGGCAACGCGGTCATCCTCAAGCCCGCCGAGACCACACCCCTCACCGCGCTGCGTCTCGCCGAACTCGCCTTGGAGGCAGGCCTTCCGGAGCACCTCTTCCAGGTCCTGCCGGGGCACGGTGCCGTCGCGGGTGAGGCACTGGCACGGCACCCCGGCGTCGCCAAGATCGTCTTCACCGGCTCCACCCGCACCGGCACGCGCGTCGCCGCGCTCGGCGCCGAGCAGGTCAAGCCGGTCACCCTCGAACTCGGCGGCAAGAGCCCCAACATCGTCTTCGCCGACGCCGACCTCAAGACCGCCGTCGACCCGTTCTCCTTCCTGGACAACTCCGGCCAGGACTGCTGCGCCCGCACCCGCATCCTGGTCCAGGAGCCGGTGTACGACGAGGTCCGCGAGCTGCTGGCGAAGACACTGGCCGCGGTGGTGGTGGGCGACCCGGCCGACGAGAAGACGCAGATGGGCCCGCTGATCTCCCGGCAGCAGCTCGACCGCGTCCGGGGATACGTGCCCGACGACGCCCCGGCCCTGCGCGGCAGCGCACCCGAAGGGCCCGGCTTCTGGTTCCCGCCGACCGTGCTCACCGGCGAGCGGCCCGACTCGGCGGCGGCCTGCGAGGAGATCTTCGGCCCGGTGGCCGTCCTGCTGCCGTTCACCGACGAGGCGGACGCGATCCGCCTGGCCAACGACACCCCGTACGGCCTCTCCGGATCCATCTGGACGAGGGACGTCGGCCGGGCGCTCCGCGTCTCCCAGGCCGTCCGCGCGGGCAACCTGTCCGTCAACTCCCATGCCAGCGTCCGCTACTGGACCCCGTTCGGCGGCTACAAGCAGTCGGGCGTCGGCCGCGAGCTCGGCCCCGAGGCCCTGGCCGCCTTCACCGAAACCAAGAACGTCTTCATCAGCACGGAAGGCCCCGCACAGTGACCCAGGCTCAGGAGAACATCTGCCGCCGACTGGTCGGCCGCACGGCCGTCATCACCGGAGCCGGCAGCGGCATCGGCCTCGCCGCCGCGCGCCGCCTCGCCTCCGAGGGCGCGCACGTCGTCTGCGGCGACGTCGACGAGGTGCGCGGCAAGGCCGCCGCCGAGGAGACCGGCGGCACCTTCGTCAAGGTCGACGTCACCGACCCCGAGCAGGTCGAGGCCCTCTTCAAGGCGGCCCACGACACCTACGGCAGCGTCGACATCGCCTTCAACAACGCCGGCATCTCCCCGCCCGACGACGACTCCATCCTGGAGACCGGCCTGGAGGCCTGGAAGCGCGTCCAGGAGGTCAACCTCACCTCCGTCTACCTGTGCTGCAAGGCCGCCATCCCCTACATGCGGCGCCAGGGCAGGGGCTCCATCATCAACACGGCGTCCTTCGTGGCCAGGATGGGCGCCGCCACCAGCCAGATCTCGTACACGGCCTCCAAGGGCGGTGTCCTCGCCATGTCCCGCGAACTGGGCGTCCAGTTCGCCCGCGAGGGCATCCGCGTGAACGCCCTGTGCCCCGGCCCGGTCAACACCCCCTCCTCCAGGAGCTGTTCGCCAAGGACCCGGAGCGCGCCGCGCGCCGCCTGGTGCACGTCCCGGTCGGCCGCTTCGCCGAGGCCGAGGAGATCGCCGCCGCCGTCGCCTTCCTGGCCAGCGACGACTCCTCCTTCGTGAACGCCACCGACTTCCTGGTCGACGGCGGGATCGCGGGGGCGTACGTCACACCCCTGTAGGCCCTGGCTCTAGAGTGCCGGGATGAGCATGACGCCTCCGCCCGGCTGGTATCCCGACCCGCACGGCCCTCATCTGGAACGCTGGTGGGACGGCGCGGCCTGGACCGAGCACCGCCGTGCGCCCGGGGCCGCGGCGGGCCCGGTGCCCCCGCCCCAGGGCGGCGGCACCGGGCGCGCGAAGGCGGTCGCCCTCGTCGCCGCCGGGGCGGTCCTGGTCGCGGCGATCGTCACCGGGGCCCTGGTCCTCACCGGCGGCGACGACAGCGGTGCGGAGACGAGGACGGCTCCGACGCCCTCCGGTCCCACCGCGTCGGATTCCTCGGAGCCGACGCCCGACACGTCCTCCTCCGAGCCCTCCGCCGACGACCCGGCCGTCGTAGAGGACCAGCTCAACGGCGTCACCTTCCCGCTGCTCGACGGCTGGGTCCGCCCGCAGTACGTCGCCGAGGACGACGTCGTCATGACGACGGACGGCACGTACGACTGCCCCGGCGACGGCACTGCCTGCCGCCACGGCCTCGTCATCTCCCGCACGGTCACAGCGAACGACGAGAAGTCCCCCGAGGCCCTGGCCAAGGCGGACATCTCCGACGCGGCCGAAGAGGCCTACGACCGCGACAGGATCGGCCGCAAGCCGCACGGGGGCATGGAATCCCACGAGGTCGTCAAGTCCGGGCCGGTCGCGGTGGCGGGACGCGCCGGGTACTTCGTGCGCTGGCGCGTCCACACGGCCAAGGGGCCTGGCGGCTACGTCCAGTCGCTGGTGTTCCCCTCCAGCGTCGGCACCGAGTCACCCGTCCTCGTCCGCTACGTCTTCGACGCGGGCGAGGACGGACCGCCGCTGGCCGACATGGACCGCGTCACCAAGGGCATCCGCCCGGTCGGCGACGCGGACACGGGCGGCGGCGTCGGCAGCAGCATCGGCCCGTCGGACTGAACGGCCGACCGGCCGACCGGCCGACGTCTTACAGGAACGTGTGTCCCTCACCGCGGTAGGTCGGGACGGCCGCCGTCACCGCGTCGCCTTCGATCAGCTGCAGCCGGTCGAACCGCTCGCACAGCTCACCGGCCTTCGCGTGCCGGAACCAGACCTTGTCACCGATCAGCAGATCGTCGGCGGGCGAGCCGAGCAGCGGCGTCTGCACCTCACCGGCCCCCTCCTGCGGGTCGTAGCGCAGCCCCTCGGGCAGGTACGGCACGGGCGACCGGTCCGCTCCGGCGGCCCCGGAAGCGGGATACCCGCCACCGAGCACGGTCACCACACCCACCCCGGGCCGCCGTACGACCGGCTGGGCGAACAGGGCGGACGGACGGCCGCTGAACGACGTGTAGTTGTCGAACAGCCGCGGCAGGTACAGCCCCGACCCGGCGGCGATCTCGGTCACCGAGTCCTCCGCCGCCGTGTGCTGCACCGAGCCGGTGCCACCGCCGTTGACGAACTCCAGACCCGGCACGACGGCCCGCACCGCGCGCACCACCTCCGCACGCCGCGCGGCGAGTTCACGCTTGGCGGCGGCCTGCATCAGCCGTACGGCACGCGACCGCAGCGGATGCCCCGCCACCGCGTCACCGACACCGGCGACATGCCCCTCGTACGCCATGATCCCCACGACCTCGAAGCCGGGCCGCCGGGCCACCGACCGGGCCACGTCCGCGACCTGCGCGGGGGAATGCAGCGGCGAACGCAGGGCCCCGACGCGCACGCGCCCGCCGAGCAGCCTCAGGGACGTGTCCAACTCCAGGCACACCCGCACCACTTCACGACCGCCGCCCCGCGAGGCGTCGATCAGATCGAGCTGGGCGACGTCATCGATCATGACGGTGACGGCGGCGGCGAGCTTGGGATCACCGGCGAGCTCGGCGTACGCGGCGCGGTCGGCCGACGGGTAGGCGAGCAGCACGTCCTCGAACCCCGAGCGGGCCAGCCACAGCGACTCGGCGAGCGTGAAGGACATGATCCCGGCGAAACCGTCCCGGGCCAGGACGCGTTCCAGCAGCGCCCGGCACCGCACGGACTTGCTGGCGACCCGGACGGGCTTGCCCCCGGCACGGCGGACCAGATCGGCGGCGTTGGCGTCGAATGCCTCCAGGTCCACGATCGCGAGAGGGGCGTCGAGATGGGCTGTGGCCCGGTCGTAACGGGCCCGGTCGGCGGCGCGCGCAGTCATGAACGCAGCCTGCCAGACTGGATTACCGCAGGGTAGGGGGACGTTCCGGGCAGATGCCCCGGGGTCGTGGACTGGTTCCCGTTCGTGCAGGGACAAGCCGTAGAGTGACGCGCACGTACGGCGGACGAGCCGGCCGGGGATCCGCGCCGGGATGACGCTCCGTCCGTACGGGTAGATGTGCCCGGGACGATTCGTGCCGGGCCTCGGGCAGGACGCCACCGGCCCGCGCAGAACGCAGCGGCCCGGGCACGAGGAAACGGGGGGTGCATGAGCACGGAAGCGCGGCGTGCCTCCTTCCCCTCACGCCCCACCAGTCCGCCTCGTCCCCCGCACCCCCCGGAGAACACGTCGGCCGAACCGTCCGACGCAGCCAGGGGCGACGATGCCCAGCGCGACTCCTCTGACACAGGCCGGTCGACCACGACGTGGCGCGAGGACTCGGCGGCGGGTTCACCGCGGCCGTCCCCGGCACGGAACACCGACCAGGCCGGGCCCGCCACCGGGCAGGTGTCGCCGGGTTGCGGCGCCGGCGGCTCGGCGGCGAGGTCGTTGCGGCCGTCCCCCGAGCGGGACGCCGGCCGGGCCGGGTCTGCTGCCGCCGGGACGCGTGGTGCGCCCGACGGGCGCGTATCGCCGGGCGGCGGTGCTTCCGGTCCGCGTGCGTCGGCCGAGACGCAGACGGACGGGCGCGGGCGCTCCGGTGCCAGTGGCCCGACGGCGGGTCCGCCGCGGCCGTCGGTGGAGCGGGACGCCGACCTGCCCGGGTCTTCCGTTGCCGGAGCGCGGGGTGTGCCGGACGGGCGTGGGTTCTTCGGTGCCGGTGGCCTGACGACCGATGCGCAGGGACCCTCCTCGACGCGCGAGGCGACCTGGACCGGCTCTGCCGCCGAGGACCGGGACCCGTCCCGAAGGCGTTTCGGCATGGGCGGCTCGTCGCCGGAGGACGGCACCGGCCCCGGAACGACGGCTCGGCGTGGCGGCGCCGCCGGTCCCGTGCCCTCCGGCTCCGGCGACGGCTCGAACGGGCGCCCCCGCTTTCCGAGTCTCGGTGCCACCGCGACCGAGCGCACCGAGGCCACGACACCGCCCCCACCGCTCGCCTCCGCCCGCTTCCCGGACACGCCGCCCGGCATCCGCCCCGAGACCCGGCCCGAGCCCAACAGGCAGCCCACACCCCCCGCCACCCCTCCGCGACCGCGTCACCTGCCGGGCTCCTCCGGCCGGCCCGGGCCGCTCCCCACGCCACCCCGTACCGGCGCCGAGAACGCGGCGGAGACGACCCGACGCCTGCGGCCGATCCCCGCGAACCCGTCACCCGCCGAGACCACCGAAGCCTCCGGCCGCCCCGGCCACGCACGCCCCGGCACCCCGCCGCGCCCCACCCATGAGCCCCAGGCCGGCGCGGGCCCGCTCGCCGGAGCCGATGCCGGTTCCGGTGCCATGCCGGCGATGCGCATGCCGTCCGCGCCCACCCAGCGGCCCCGCCCCGCCCACCCGGCCACTCCGCCCCCGGAGTCCCCCCGTGTCTCTCCCGACCCGGCCTTCTCCTGGAGCGCCCCGCTGACCCCCGGCGGGACACGCACCGGCGCCCGGCCCGTCGTGTCGTTCGGTGAGCCCGAGGGATACGACGGTGGCGCCCGGCCCCGCCCGCTCGGCCGGCGCGGCGCATCGCAGGCCGCCGCGGCCGCCGCCTGCCTCGTGCTGGGACTGGGACTCATCTCGGGTGCGGTCACCGGCAGCTGGCTGGTCGGGGACTCCGGCGAGGAGGGCTCGCGCGACACCTTCGCGACGGCCGGAAGCCTCTGGCACAGCGTCCCCGTCGACCAGCTGTTCCCGCCCACCGTGCAGGGCCGGGGCGCCGGCCCCGGCGGAGCCGACCGCACCTGGACCCGTATCGCCGTCGCCCCGGACAGCGGCTGCGAGGACGCCTTCGACCCCCTGCTGCGCAAGGCCCTCGCCCCCGTCGGCTGCGAGCGGCTCGTGCGCGCCACCTACACCGACGCCACCCAGAGCTACGTGACCACCGTCGGCCTGCTCTTCACCACGGCCGACGCCCCGGGCATGACCTCCCTCGCGAACCGTTTCCGCAAGGAGCGACTGGACCGCCGCATCGACCTGATGCCCCTGCCGTACGCCGCGAAGAACACCCTCGCCGCGGACTTCGGCAGGGAACAGCGCGCCGCCTGGACCGTCTCCGTGCTCACCGAGGCCCCGGTCGTTGTCTACGCCGTCTCCGGCTGGGCCGACGGCCGCACCGTCGACGACCCGCAGCCCGCCGAGGACGCCATGGAGCCGAACGCCACCACGGCGCCGGCCCAGGCCGGCCTCGGCAACGAGGCGCAGGGCCTCGCCGACCGCGTCGAACGCGGACTCCGCAAGAACGTCCGCTCGGCCACGGAGCAGCCGTCGTGAAAGCCGCAAGCCGCCCGGCCGGGCGCTCCGCCGCGACCCGGCGGGCCGGAGCCCTCGGCGTCCTGCTCGCCGCGAGCCTCGTCCTCCTGCCCGCTCCCGCCGCCCACGCCGACAGCATCCGCGCCCAGCAGTGGGCCCTGGAGGCCATGCACACCCAGGAGGCCTGGCAGACCACCAAGGGCGAAGGCGTCACCGTCGCCGTCCTGGACACCGGCGTCGAGGCCGACCACCCCGACCTGATCGGCAACGTCCTCACCGGCAAGGACCTGGTCGGCTTCGGAGCCGAGCCGGGCGAGCGCGCCTGGGCCCGGCACGGCACCGCCATGGCCGGCATCATCGCCGGCCACGGACACGGCCCGGGCAACGCCGACGGCGTCCTCGGCATCGCCCCCGAGGCGAAGATCCTCCCCGTCCGCGTGATCCTGGAGGACGGCGATCCCTCCCGCGCCAAGGCCCGCAGCACCCGCGGCAACGCCCTAGCCGAGGGCACCCGATGGGCCGCCGACCACGGCGCCGACGTCATCAACCTCTCCCTCGGCGACGACTCCGCCTCCGCGCACCCGGAACCCACCGAGGACTCGGCCATCCAGTACGCCCTGAAGAAGGGCGTGGTCGTCGTCGCCTCCTCGGGCAACGGCGGTGAGAAGGGCGACCACATCTCCTACCCGGCCGCCTACCCGGGCGTCATCGCCGCCACCGCCGTCGACCGCGCCGGAACCCGCGCCTCCTTCTCCACCCGCCGCTGGTACGCCACCGTCAGCGCCCCGGGCGTCGACGTCGTCATCGCCGACCCCGACCACAAGTACTACGAGGGCTGGGGCACCAGCGCCGCCGCCGCCTTCGTCTCCGGCGCCGCCGCCCTGGTCAAGGCCGCCCACCCGGACCTGACCCCGGCCCAGATCAAGTCGCTCCTCGAGGACACCGCCCGCAACGCCCCCGTCGGGGGCCGCGACGACTCCCGGGGCTTCGGCTTCATCGACCCGGCCGCCGCCATCAAGGCCGCCGACGGGCTCGAGCCGGAGGACCTGCGCGCGGCGTCGCACGGTGAGGAGTACTTCGGCAGCGGCCCGGACGACGCGGCCTCGGGCGACGACACCGCCGGCTGGGCCGCACCGCTCGCGGGCAGCGCGGGCGGCGTCCTGCTGGTGGCGGCCGTGGTCCTGTGGCGCGGCCGCCGTACGCACCGCGACGACTTCTAGCAGCCCGCCGTCAGAACCGCTGCCGAAGCGGCGGCACCCGGCCGATAGGGTCGGTGACCGTGGCGAACAAGAACATCCCCGACTCCGGCTTCTCCGACGACGACGGCTCCGCCGACCCGAGGCTGAGCGCGGCGCTCGCCGCCTGGTCGGAGGAGCGCGGCGCGGTCGGCCCGGTCCTCGACGCCCTCAAGGGCGCCCGGCTGCTCGTGCCCGTCGTGGCCGTGCTCGGCGAGGTCGAGGAGGACGAGCGGGGACTGCGTCACGACAAGACCAGCGACATGGCCGTACCGACCCTGAAGGCCGGAAACCGCACCGCCCTCCCCGCCTTCACTTCCACGGACTCCCTCGCCCGCTGGGACCCGGCGGCCCGCCCCGTCGCCGTCCCCCTGCACCAGGCCCTCCAGGCCGCCGCCCACGAGAAGGCGGACACGGTCGTACTGGACCTGGCCGGACCCGTGCCCTTCGAACTCACCGGCTCCGCGCTGCTCGCCCTCGCGGAGGGCCGGTCGAGCACCGACCCGCTGGCCGACCCGGCCGTGATCACGGCCGTACGCGAGGCCGTGGCCGCCGAGCCCGCCGTCCTGCGCGCTCATCTCGGACCGGGCCGCGCCGACGGCACCCTCGCCCTGGTCCTGGACCCGTCCGCGACCCCGGCCGAGGCCGCCCGGGCCGTCGCCGAGCGGATCGCCGCCGACGAAACACTGAGGGCCCGCCTGGTGCGCGGCCTCGACCTGGCACTGCTGCCGGCCGAGGCGACGCCCCCGGGCGAGCCCTTGTACGAACGCTGACGGACCGGCCGCGGCCGGCCGGCCTCAGGGACTAGCCGTAGACCGGCCCCGTGTACTTCTCGCCCGGCCCCTGGCCCGGCTCGTCCGGGCGGAGCGAGGCTTCACGGAACGCCAGCTGCAGCGACTTCAGGCCGTCGCGCAGGGGCGACGCGTGGAACGAGCTGATCTCGGTCGCGGAGGCGTCCAGCAGGCCGGCCAGCGCGTGCACCAGCTTGCGGGCCTCGTCCAGGTCCTTGTGCTTGTCACCCTCCTCGGTCAGACCGAGCTTCACCGCGGCGGCGCTCATCAGATTGACGGCGACCGTCACGATCACCTCGACCGCCGGGACCTCGGCGATGTCGCGGGCCATGGCGTCGAAGTCGGGGGACTCAGGAGGGGTCTCACTCATGCCCCACACGATAGGCGCAGGACGGGCCCGGGCCGCACCAGGCCCCACGGCGCCCCAATTAGCCGTTGCTGGCCAATGCTGGTAACCTCGTGTAACGACCGGTCGGACCCGTATGCCTCACGGCCCGCGAGCCCGACCCACAAGTGGAGGCTTTCGAACTCCCACCTGTCCGCCCCCAGGGCGGCGGGTCACCGGTCAGACGATCCCGCCCCAGCGGCGGCGATCCGTCCGAAAGCGCGCCCCGCGGTCACCGCGGCGGTGCTCCGGTAGTTCGAGGAGCCCCGCCTGGGATCGTCCGGGGCATTTTTTCTGCTTCGGCGCGGTTAGGTCTATCGAATAGAGACGTTACGCGGCCGTCCGCCAGACCGTCGCGTGGTGCTACCGAGGAGGATCCATCAGCGCCGAGCCCCGCATCAACGACCGGATTCGCGTTCCCGAGGTGCGACTTGTCGGTCCCAGTGGCGAGCAGGTGGGCATCGTCCCCCTGGCCAAGGCACTGGAGCTTGCGCAGGAGTACGACCTGGACCTGGTCGAGGTGGCGGCGACCGCCCGTCCGCCTGTGTGCAAGCTCATGGACTACGGGAAGTTCAAGTACGAGTCGGCCATGAAGGCCCGTGAGGCGCGCAAGAACCAGGCGCACACGGTCATCAAGGAAATGAAGCTCCGGCCGAAGATCGACCCGCACGACTATGACACCAAGAAGGGTCACGTCGTCCGGTTCCTCAAGCAGGGCGACAAGGTCAAGATCACGATCATGTTCCGTGGTCGCGAGCAGTCCCGGCCCGAGCTGGGCTACCGACTGCTGCAGCGTCTCGCGGAGGACGTCCAGGACCTCGGTTTCGTCGAGTCGAACCCGAAGCAGGACGGCCGAAACATGATCATGGTTCTCGGTCCGCACAAGAAGAAGACCGAGGCGATGGCCGAGGCTCGCCAGGCGCAGGAGGCCCGCAAGGCGGACGCGAAGGCCAACCCCGGCCGCTCGCAGAACGCCGCGGAAGCCGACGCGGAAGCCGACGTGGACGCCGACGTGGACGTCGAGGCGCCGGCCGAGGAGCCCGCCGAGGCGTGACCCCTGGGGACGCGAGTCCCGAGGAAGCAACCGAAACAAGACGACGCTCCACCGTGCCCGGTTTCACGACCGGGCACCGGAGCGCCACCGACGAGGAGAGTACGGCGCTATGCCGAAGAACAAGTCGCACAGCGGGTCCAGCAAGCGCTTCAAGGTCACCGGCTCCGGCAAGGTGCTCCGCGAGCGTGCCGGCAAGCGCCACCTGCTCGAGCACAAGTCGTCCCGTGTGACGCGTCGCCTCACCGGCAACGCCGAGATGGCCCCGGGCGACGCCAAGAAGATCAAGAAGCTTCTCGGCAAGTGACGCTCCGGCGCGTGAGCGCCGTACGTCAGGACCGGGACCCAATCGATTTCGGGCCGTGTGAGGACCACCGCGGCCCCGCTACAAGGAGTTAAAAAGTGGCACGCGTCAAGCGGGCAGTGAACGCCCACAAGAAGCGCCGGGCGATCCTCGAGCAGGCTTCCGGCTACCGCGGTCAGCGTTCGCGCCTGTACCGCAAGGCCAAGGAGCAGGTCACCCACTCGCTGGTCTACAACTACAACGACCGCAAGAAGCGCAAGGGTGACTTCCGTCAGCTGTGGATCCAGCGCATCAACGCCGCTGCCCGCGCCAACGGCATCACGTACAACCGCTTCATCCAGGGTCTGAAGGCCGCGAACGTCGAGGTCGACCGCAAGATCCTGGCCGAGCTGGCCGTCAACGACGCCGGTGCGTTCGCCGCGCTCGTCGAGGTCGCCCAGAAGGCGCTGCCGAGCGACGTCAACGCGCCCAAGGCTGCGTGACGCCGCGCCGGCCGCAAGCCGACGTGATTCAAGGACCCGCAGGCCGAACGGCCTGCGGGTCCTGCTGTGCAGCTAGCAGAAAGTGAACAGGATGTCCCCCGCCACGCCCGAGCTCATCTCCCCCCGCTCACCCCGCGTCCTGGCCGCGCGGCGGCTGGCCAAGCGGAACTTCCGGGGGAAGGAGCGGCTGTTCCTCGCGGAGGGGCCGCAGGCGGTGCGGGAGGCGGCCGGGCACCGGACCGGGGACACGGCCACGCTCGTGGAGCTGTTCGCGACCCTGGAGGCCGCCGAGCGGTACGCCGACATCCTGGGGGCGGTCCGGGACGCCGGCGCCCGGGTGCATCTCGCCTCCGAGCAGGTCATCGCCGATATCTCCACCACCGTCACCCCGCAGGGACTCGTCGGCGTCTGCCGCTTCCTGGACACGCCCTTCGAGGAGATCCTGGAAGCGCGCCCCCGGCTCGTCGCCCTTCTCGCGAACGTCCGCGACCCCGGCAACGCCGGGACCGTGCTGCGCTGCGCCGACGCCGCCGGTGCCGAGGCCGTCGTCCTGACCGACGCCTCCGTCGACGTGTACAACCCCAAGGCCGTGCGCGCCTCCGTCGGTTCCCTGTTCCACCTGCCCGTCGCCGTCGGTGTCCCCGTGGAGCAGGCGGTCGACAGGCTGCGGGCCGCCGGAGTCCGGGTCCTCGCCGCAGACGGGGCAGGTGACCGCGACCTCGACGACGAGCTCGACAAGGGCACCATGGGCGGGCCGACCGCCTGGGTCTTCGGGAACGAGGCCTGGGGCCTCCCGGAGGAGACCCGCGCCCTCACCGACTCCGTCGTGCGCGTCCCGATCCACGGGAAGGCCGAGAGCCTGAACCTCGCCACCGCCGCCGCCGTATGTCTCTATGCGTCCGCGCGTGCACAGCGCGCCGCCGGAGGGTGCCGTTCCGTCACCGGGAACTAGTAGGGTGACCAGCTCAGGGACCCTCCCCCAAGCTGTCGGCTGCGCTCGAGCAGGGGGACCCCCATGGAACCTGAGAGGCGGGGAACGGGGATGAGCGTCGGCACGAGCAGCGCACCGGGAGCCCAGGACGCCGGGAACCCGCCCGCCGCGTTCGGGCCGCCCGGTGATCTCGCCGGCCTCGGCATAGACCCCGACCAGCTGCCCGACGGACTCGTCGTCGCCGACGAGCGGGGCCGCGTCATCTGCTTCAACACCGCCGCCCAGCGCATCACCGCCGTCACCGCCCGGGACGCCCTCGGGCAGCGGCTGGAGAAGGCCCTGCCATTAGAGGACCTGGAGGGCCGCCGCTGGTGGCAGCTGACCGACCCGTACGGCGGCCTCACCATCCGTGTCGGGCAGCCCGAGCGCAACCTCCTGCTCCCCGGCGGCCGTGAAGTGCTGGTCTCCGCGCGCTACGTCCGCAGCCGGCCCACCGGGCCCCTCCGGCGCCTCGTCGTCACCCTGCGCGACACCGAGGCCCGGCGCCGCACCGAGCGCAGCCACGCCGAGCTGATCGCCACCGTCGCCCACGAACTGCGCTCCCCGCTCACCTCGGTCAAGGGCTTCACCGCCACCCTGCTCGCCAAGTGGGAACGCTTCACCGACGACCAGAAGCGGCTGATGCTGGAGACCGTCGACGCCGACGCCGACCGGGTCACCCGGCTCATCGCCGAGCTGCTCGACATCTCGCGGATCGACTCCGGCCGGCTGGAGGTGCGCCGCCAGCCCGTCGACATCGGCGCGGCCGTAGGACGGCACATCCAGGCCTATGTCGCCGCCGGGCAGGGGGCCGACCGGTTCCTGCTGCGCGTCCAGCAGCCGCTGCCCGCCCTGTGGGCCGACCCCGACAAGATCGACCAGGTGCTCAGCAACCTCCTGGAAAACGCAGTGCGGCACGGCGAGGGAACTGTCACGATCGACGTCACGGCCACGGCGTCCCTCCGCGAGGGCGAGTTCGCCGAGAACGCAGCCACGTCGGTCACGGTGAGCGACGAGGGGCCCGGCATCCCGGAGGAGTCCATGAACCGCGTCTTCACCCGCTTCTGGCGGGGCAGCAAGCGCGGCGGCACCGGCCTCGGGCTCTACATCGTCAAGGGCATCGTCGAGGCCCACGGCGGCACCATCACGGTCGGCCGCGCGCCCGGCGCCGGCGCCGAGTTCCGATTTACGTTGCCCGTGAGCGCTCCGGCCTACCTCGCCTGAGCCGCCCGCGGGCGCATTCGTATACCTCCACCCCGTTAGACTCGGCCACTGGCACCTTTGTGTCCCTTCAGACAGCCGTCCGAGTCGGTGACGGGGACCTTCAGCCAGCCAATCGGAAGCACGGGAAGAGATGTCGGCACCGAATAAGTCGTACGACCCTGTCGAGGTCGAGACGTTGAAACCGGAAGAGATCGAGCGCATGCGGGACGAGGCGCTCGCCGCCTTCGCCGCCGCGGACTCACTCGACGCGCTCCAGGAGGCCAAGGTCGCCCACACCGGCGGCACCTCCCCGCTCGCCCTCGCCAACCGCGAGATCGGCGCCTTGCCCCCGCACGCCAAAGCCGAGGCCGGCAAGCGCGTCGGCCAGGCACGCGGCGCCGTGAACAAGGGCCTCGCCGCCCGCCAGGCCGAGCTCGAGGCAGAGCGGGACACCCGTGTGCTCGTCGAGGAGGCCGTGGACGTCACGCTGCCCCACGACCGCGTACCGGCCGGGGCGCGGCACCCGCTCACCACGCTGTCGGAGCGCATCGAGGACATCTTCGTGGCCATGGGCTACGAGGTCGCCGAGGGGCCCGAGGTCGAGGCCGAGTGGTTCAACTTCGACGCCCTGAACATCGGCCCGGACCACCCGGCCCGCGGCGAGCAGGACACCTTCTTCGTGAAGGGCCCGAAGGGCGGTACCGAGTCCGGCGTCGTGCTGCGCACCCACACCTCGCCCGTGCAGATCCGCTCCCTGCTCGACCGCGAGCTGCCGGTCTACGTGATCTGCCCCGGTGTCGTCTACCGCACCGACGAGCTGGACGCCACGCACACCCCCGTCTTCCGCCAGGTCGAACTGCTCGCGATCGACGAGGGCCTCACCATGGCCGACCTCAAGGGCACCCTGGACCACATGGTCCAGTCGCTGTTCGGCGAGGGCATGAAGACCCGGCTGCGGCCGAACTTCTTCCCCTTCACGGAGCCGTCCGCCGAGATGGACATGGTCTGCTACGTCTGCCGCGGCGCATCCGTCGGCAACCCCGACCGCTCCTGCCGCACCTGCTCGTCCGAGGGCTGGATCGAGCTGGGCGGCTGCGGCATGGTCAACCCGCGCGTGCTGCGGGCCTGTGGTGTCGACCCGGAGAAGTACAGCGGTTTCGCCTTCGGGTTCGGCATCGAACGGATGCTGATGTTCCGCCACAACGTCGAAGACATGCGAGACATGGTCGAGGGTGACGTCCGGTTCACCCGGCCGTTCGGGATGGAGATCTGATGCGGGTCCCGCTTTCCTGGCTGCGGGAGTACGTCGACCTGCCGGAGACGGAGACCGGTCGTGACGTGCAGGCCAAGCTGATTTCGGCCGGTCTGGAGGTCGAGACCGTCGAGCAGCTCGGCGCCGACCTCAAGGGCCCCCTGGCCGTGGGCCGGGTGGCGACGATCGAGGAGCTGACGGAGTTCAAGAAGCCGATCCGCTTCTGCACCGTCGACGTCGGCCAGGCCAATGGCACCGGCGAACCTCAGGAGATCGTCTGCGGCGCCCGCAACTTCGCCGTCGGCGACAAGGTCGTCGTCGCGCTGCCCGGGGCCGTCCTGCCCGGTGACTTCCAGATCGCCGAGCGCAAGACCTACGGCAAGATGTCGCGCGGCATGATCTGCTCCAGTGACGAGCTGAACATGGGCGACGACGGCACTAAGGGCATCATCGTGCTGCCCCCGGAGACCGAGGTCGGCAAGGACGCCGTCGAGCTGCTGGAGCTGGTCGACGAGGTCCTGGACATCGCCGTCACCGCCAACCGTGGCGACTGCCTGTCGATCCGCGGCGTCGCCCGCGAGACCGCCATCGCCTACGGCCTGCCGCTGCGCGACCCGGCCCTGCTCGACGTGCCCGGCCCGAACGCGTACGGCTACCCGGTCCAGATCTCCGAGCCCACCGGCTGCGACCGCTTCACCGCCCGCACGGTGGCCGGCCTGAGCGCCGAGGCCCGTTCCCCGATCTGGCTGCGGCGCCGGCTGCAGAAGGTCGGCATGCGCCCGATCTCGCTCGCCGTCGACGTCACCAACTACGTCATGATGGAACTCGGCCAGCCGCTGCACGCCTACGACCGCGGCCTGGTCCAGGGCACCATCGGCGTGCGCCGCGCCGAGCAGGGCGAGAAGCTCACCACCCTCGACGGTGTCGAGCGCACGCTGGGCGCCGAGGACCTGGTGATCACCGACGACCGCGGCCCGATCGGGCTCGCCGGTGTCATGGGCGGCGCCAACACGGAGATCGCCGACCACGACGACACGGAGAACGCCACGGCCGACGTCGTCATCGAGGCCGCGCACTTCGACGCGGTGTCGATCGCGCGTACGGCGCGCCGCCACAAGCTGTCCTCCGAGGCGTCCCGGCGCTTCGAGCGCGGCGTCGACCCGCAGGCCGCGGCCGCTGCCGCGCAGCGCACCGTCGACCTGCTGGTGCTGCTCGCGGGCGGCACCGCCGAGGCAGGTGTCACCGAGGTCCTCGCCCCGACCGCGCCGCACACCATCACCGTCCCGGCCGACCACCCGGACAAGGTCGCGGGTGTCGTGTACGGCCGCGAGACCGTCGTACGCCGCCTCCAGCAGGTCGGCTGCGACGTGTACGGGCAGGACGAGCTGATCGTCACCGTGCCGTCCTGGCGGCCCGACCTCACCGCCCCGAACGACCTGGCCGAAGAGGTCATCCGCCTGGAGGGCTACGAGAACCTGCCCTCCACGCTGCCCAGGCCGCCGGCCGGACGTGGCCTGACCCACCGGCAGCGGCTGCACCGCCGCGTCGGCCGGGCCCTGGCCGGGGCCGGGTACGTCGAGGCGCCGAACTACCCGTTCATCAGCGAGCAGGTCTTCGACCGGCTCGGCCTGGAATCCGACGACCCGGCCCGCCGTGTCGTGAAGCTCAGCAACCCGCTGAGCGACGAGGAGCCCGCGCTGCGCACCTCGCTGCTGCCGGGCCTGCTGGGTGCCCTGCGGCGCAACGACGGCCGGGGATCGCACGATCTCGCGCTGTTCGAGACCGGCCTCGTCTTCCAGCCGCGTGAGGAGCAGCCCGTCGCCGTCCGGCTGCCCGTCGACCGTCGCCCCACCGACGAGGAGATCGCCGAGCTGAACGCCGCACTGCCTGTGCAGCCGCGGCACGCCGCCGTCGTTCTCGCCGGTGCCCGCGAGCAGGCCGGCTGGTGGGGCAAGGGCCGTCCGGCCGACTGGGCCGACGCGGTCGAGTCGGCGCGGGCCGTCGCCCGTGAGGCGGGTGCCGAGCTGATCATCCGCAAGGGGCAGTACGGGCCGTGGCACCCGGGCCGGTGCGCCGAGCTGGCGATCACCGTGGACGGTGCCGAGCGGGTCGTGGGGCACGCGGGGGAGTTGCACCCGCGCGTCGTCAAGGCGCTGGGGCTGCCCGCGCGTACGTGCGCGATGGAGATCGACCTGGACGCGGTGGAGAAGGCCGGCGACGCCGCGCTGACGGCACCGCGGATCTCCGCGTTCCCGGTGGCCACGCAGGATGTCGCCCTGGTCGTCGACGCGGTGGTTCCGGCGGCGGAGGTCGAGGAGGCCCTGCGTGCCGGTGCCGGGGAGCTGCTGGAGTCGATCCGGTTGTTCGATGTGTACGAGAACGCCGAGCAGTTGGGCGAGGGGCGGAAGTCGCTCGCCTATGCGCTGCGTTTCCGGGCGGCTGACCGGACGCTGACGGTGGATGAGGCGTCGGCTGCCCGGGACGCGGCGGTGACGCTTGCGAGTGAGCGGGTGGGCGCCGAGTTGCGGAGCTAGGGCCGGATCACCCATCCGGGTGGTAAAGGGAGGAAAACCTGCCCTTTCCGGCTTGCTGTCGACAGAATCGGACCGGCCTTCTTGGGCCGGTCCGATTCTGTGTGTCAGGGCCTATTTGGGGGGCCATCGGCATGATCCGCTTCAGGGGTCGGGTGTGCAGCCTCGGTCTGCCCGGTGCCGTGTTCTTCGTGGTCGGTACCGGGCTGATCCTTCATGTGCGGACGCTGGTGCGTGAGTTGCGGCAGCTGCGCAGGGTCGCGGCCGCCGCGCAGAACGCGGTGCTGCGGCCGCTGCCCCCACGTATCGGCGGGCTGGACGTCGCCGCCGCCCAGTTGTCGGCGGAGCACGGGGCCGCGGTCGGTGGTGACCTGTACGAGGTCGTCGCCACCGAGCGCGGCGTGCGGGCCGTGATGGGCGACGTACGCGGACACGGGATCGGCGCGTTCGGGACCGTCGCCGCCGTGCTCGGCTGTTTCCGCGAGGCCGCGTACGACGAGGAGGACCTCGGCGGGGTGCTGCGCCGGCTGGAACGCGCCCTGGACCGGCATCTGCGCCAGGAGCATCCGGCGAGCGTCGCCGAGGAGTTCGTGACCCTGCTCCTGGTGGAGATCCGCGCCGACGGCGAGATGGTCGCCCTGAACTGCGGGCACCCGTGGCCGTACCGGCTGAGCGGCGGCCGGGTCGAACAGCTCGCCCCCGCTGATCCGTACCCGCCTCTGGGAGTGTTTCCACTGCCGGACGTGCTGTCGACCGTCGGTCTGGGTCATCTCCCGCCCGGCGACACGCTGTTCCTCCACACGGACGGTGCTCAGGATGCGAGGGATGCCCGTGGCCGGTTCTTCCCCCTGCCGTTCGTGCTGGCCGGCGTCGCACGGGAGGGGCCGCTCGCGCCGCAGGCGGTACTCCGCCGTGTCCAGAACGCGCTGGTCGACCATTGCCAGGGCACCCCGGCCGACGACATCGCCCTGTTGGTCCTGAGGAACGGCGGGTGCATGCCCTCAGGGGTGCGGGGCTGTGTCGACCTGCGGCTCAGCCGCGCGGGTGCGACCAGCGACGACGGGCCCGCAGGAGACAATCAGCCTCTGACACCACCGCGATAGAGCACATGGCCGGCGATGCCGTCCGCCCCGCCACGGAGTGTCGGGCAGGCGGCTGGGCGGACGGCGGAAGCGGGCCGCCGCACTGTACGAGGGGGAGCCGGCGGCCCGGCCGGCCTCTTTCGAGGCATTTCAGTCAACCGGCCGGCGACTCTGCGCGACAGCGCGCACACAGCGCGGATTCGAGTACTCCGTTCACACCCCGTGTGAAGGCGGAGCCACTAATCTGGCCGCACCGAGCCACCGGGGGGCCCACATGCAGCCCAACACTCTGCTCGACGCGATCCTGGACGAAGCCGGGATCTCGCACGCGGGGCTGGCCGCACACGTCAATCAGGCGGGACGGGCACGTGGCCTGTCCCTGAGGTACGAACACACCGCCGTCGCCCGGTGGTTGAAGGGGCAGCGCCCCAGGGGCCAGGTGCCCGACCTGATCTGCGAGGTGCTCGCCGCCCGGCTGCAACGGCACGTCACCCTCGACGACATCGGCCTCGGCGTGCCCGGCGAGCCGGCCGCCCCGCACACCGGTTCCCTGTCCGGGTTCGTCGAGCGGGCCACCGCCCTGTGGCGCTCCGACCAGCAGCAGCGCCCGCACATCCTGGGCGCGCCCGCGCTCACCGGTACGCCCGCCGTCATGCCGGTGTGGGAGTGGGAGAACCCGCCCGAGGACGTGGACGTCTCCCGCGGCGGCAGACACCGGGTCACCGCGGGCGATCTGGAGATGCTGCGCTCGGCCCGGACCCACTACGAGCAGATGTACCGCAAGGCCGGGGGCATCGCGACGCGGGCCCGTATCGTCGGCTTCCTCAATTCCGAGGCCGCCCCGCTGCTGCGCGGCAGCTACACCGACGAGACGGGGCGGCAACTGCACCGTGCGACGGGCGGGTTGGTGGCCGTCGCCGGGATCTGTGCCTATGACTCCGACGCCCACGGCCTCGCGCAGCGCTACTTCCACCAGGCGCTGCGCCTCGCGAAGGCCAGCGGGGACCGGGGGCTCGGGGCGTATGTGATCGCCCTGCTCGTCAACCAGTCGCTGTTCATGCGGGAGTACCGGCAGTCCGTCGCCTTCGCGGAGGCCGCGCTGCGGGCCGCCGGCAAGCAGATCACCCCGGCGCTCTCCTCCGACCTGTACGCGATGCAGGCCAAGGCGTACGCGCATCTCGGCGACGGCACCAGCGCCCTGTCCTGCATCCGGCGGGCCGAGCAGTCCGCCGAGCGCATCCGGCGCGGGTACGAGCCCGACGAGACCGGCTATGTCCAGCCGGGGCTCGTCAATGTCCAGGTGGCTGAGGCGCTGCTCAGTCTCGGGGAGATCGCGGCCGCCGGGGAGCATGCCGCTGCCGCCGTCGACAACCCGGCGCACGACCGCGGCCGGGTGCACCGGCTGGCCATGCTGAGCACCATCGAACTGCGGCAGGGCAACGCCGACAAGGCGGTGGTCATCGCCGTGCAGATGGCCGAGCAGGCCCGCGGCATGGAGTCCCAGCGGCTGCGGGACCGGCTGCGCGCGGTGCGCGAGCACCTGGTGCGCAGCGGGGGCGCGGGCACGGCCGAGGCCGCCGAACTCATCGACGGGGCGCTGCGCGTACCGTTGTAGATCCGGGGCAGCGGCGTCCGCGTCATCCCGAGCGACGTCCTGTGCGCCTGCTGTCCGTACGTCCCTGCTGCGATATTGCCACTTACTCGACGGAAGGTGGCAGAACCGTGCAGTGGACGAAACACAACGAACAAACTGTGTACTCAAACCGCTGGTTCAGCGTCAATCTCGCGGATGTCGAACTACCGGACGGCCGACACCTCGACCACTTCCTCATACGGCTGCGGCCGGTGGCGGTGGCCACGGTGGTGAACGAGGCCAACGAGGTGCTGCTGCTCTGGCGGCACCGTTTCATCACGGACAGCTGGGGGTGGGAACTCGCGGCGGGCGTCGTCGAGGACGGCGAGGACATCGCCCGCGCGGCCGCCAGGGAGCTGGAGGAGGAGACCGGCTGGCGGCCGGGACCGCTGCACCATCTCATGAGCGTGGAGCCGTCCAACGGGCTCACCGACGCCCGGCACCATGTGTACTGGGCCGACGAGGGCGAGTACGTCGGGCACCCCGTGGACGACTTCGAGTCGGACCGCCGGGAGTGGGTTCCCCTCAAGCTCGTCCCCGACATGGTCGCCCGCGGCGAGGTCCCGGCCGCCAACATGGCGGCCGCGCTACTTCTGCTGCACCATCTCAGGCTCGGACAGGACGCGTTGCCCTAGGCCGGCAGGGCCTCAGCGGCCCAGTGCCTGCCAGATCGCCAGGACGAGGGCACCCACGGCGGTGAGGGCGGCGACCGCGGGCAGCGGCCAGCGCGTGTGTTCGAGCGTGTGGATCCGGGTGTTGAGCTCGTCGATCTCCTTGGCGGTCTCCTCGGTGCGGTGGCTGAGCAGAGCCAGCCCGCCCTCGACGCGGGCGTAGGCCACGTCGAGGCGGCGTCGTAACTCTGCGAGTTCTCCGGATACGACGGGATGCTCGGGATCGGCGGCCACGAGTCCGCTCCTTTCCGTAGTCGTTTCACATCCCTGGTTTGCGCATGTGGAGTCAACTCGCCTGGTGGGCGCCTGGGGAGAGTGTGCGAGGGGCATATGCGAGCCCGGCGCGCACACGGTGTGTGAATACTGCGGGCCCGGCACCCATTCCGGTGCCGGGCCCACAGGTTGGCCGAAATCTGACCGTCCGT
The DNA here is from genome assembly GCF_050937045.1 of Streptomyces sp. CA-179760. Lineage (NCBI taxonomy): Bacteria > Bacillati > Actinomycetota > Actinomycetes > Kitasatosporales > Streptomycetaceae > Streptomyces > Streptomyces sp. CA-179760. The sequence continues at coordinate 1,938,369 of NZ_JBNJLZ010000001.1, read as the reverse complement.
AATCGGCCTCGGGGGGTACCCGGGGCGTATGACGAAGTGGCAGAAGAACGCGGCGTGCGCGCTGGCGATCTACGCGCTGTCGGTCGTGGTGTTGCGGTTCTCCGTCGGCGGACAGGGGTGGGGCACGGCGCTGCTGCTCGCTCTCGTGGTCACTCCGCTCACCCTCTGGATGGGCTGGCTGCGCGGTCGCCTCAACGAGCAGGCGGCGGAATGGGGACGCCGCCGCGCCTGGCCGTGGCCGGAGGAGCGGCGGCGTTGAGGTGGCGGCGTCGGCCGGCCCGTCAGTCGTACGTGTAGAAGCCCGAGCCCGACTTGCGGCCCAGACGGCCCGCGTCGACCATGCGCTGGAGCAGCGGGGGAGCGGCGTACAGGGGCTCCTTGTACTCCTCGTACATCGACTGGGCCACCGACGCGACCGTGTCCAGGCCGATGAGGTCGGAGAGCTTCAGCGGGCCCATCGGGTGGGCGCAGCCCATCTCCATGCCGTTGTCGATGTCCTCGCGGCTCGCGATGCCCGTCTCGAACATGCGGATCGCGGAGAGCAGGTACGGGATCAGCAGCGCGTTGACCACGAAGCCGGAGCGGTCCTGGGCGCGGATCGCGTGCTTGCCCAGGAGCTTCTCGGTGAACTGCTCGGCCCGGCCGATGGTGTCCTCGGACGTGGTGAGCGCCGGGATCAGCTCGACGAGCTTCTGCACCGGGGCCGGGTTGAAGAAGTGGATGCCGATGACCCGGTCGGGCCGGGAGGTCGCCACCGCGAGCTTCACCAGCGGGATGGAGGAGGTGTTGGAGGCCAGGATGGCGTCGGGCCGGGTCACGACCTGGTCGAGCACCTGGAAGATCTCGGTCTTGACGTGTTCGTTCTCGACGACGGCCTCGATCACCAGGTCACGGTCGGCGAACTCGCCGAGGTCGGTGGTGAAGCTCAGCCGGTCCAGCGTGGCCTCCCGCTCCTCCTCGGTGATCTTGCCGCGCTCCGCCGCCTTGGCCAGGGAGTTGTACAGCCGGGTCCGGCCGATCTCCAGGGCCTCGCCGGTGGTCTCGGCGACCATGACGTCCAGACCGACCCGGGCGCACACCTCGGCGATCCCCGCGCCCATCTGACCGCAGCCCACGACTCCGACGCGTGCAATGTCTCCCGCTGGGATGTCCGTCACATCGTCCCTTTCGCTGCTGATCCACGTCCGGGCAGGTGCTCCGCGGTCCGGGGCCTGCTCCGTTCGAGCACGTTACTCCCAAGTATCGATGATCGATCGCGGGGGTCGGCTCAGAGTCGGGCATTCTGGGCCCGGAGTGATCCGCGACCGGGCGGATCCGCGGCATTTTGGGGCATGCGGATGGGACGAGTGTCACGCAGGGCGTTCGCGGTGGCGGCGCTGTCGGCTTTCACGATGGTGCCTCCGGCGTCGGCCGCGCCCAAGGGGGACGTCGAGTGGGACGGCAAGGGAGGTGACAGGGCGGCTTCCGCGATGCGGGGCGTATGGCTGGCGACCGTGGCCAACCGCGACTGGCCGTCCAAGCCGGGGCTGAGCGCTTCGCAGCAGCGCGCCGAGCTGCGCAAGCACCTCGACACAGCGGTCCGCAGGCGGCTCAACACCGTGTTCTTCCAGGTCCGGCCCACGGCGGACGCCCTGTGGCCGTCACCGTACGAGCCGTGGTCGCAGTACCTCACCGGCACCCAGGGCAAGGACCCGGGCTGGGATCCGCTGGGCACGGCCGTGAAGGAGGCCCACGCCCGCGGGCTGCAGCTGCACGCCTGGTTCAACCCGTACCGGGTCGCCACGCACGCGGACCTGTCCCGGCTCGCCGCCTCCCACCCCGCGCGCCGCAACCCGGACTGGGTGGTGACGTACGGCGGGAAGCTCTACTACAACCCGGGGCTGCCCGAGGTCCGTGCCTTCGTGCAGGACGCGATGCTCGACGCGGTGCGGAAGTACCCCGTGGACGGCGTCCACTTCGACGACTACTTCTACCCGTACCCGGTGGCCGGCCAGAGCTTCGACGACGACGCGGCCTACGCCGAGCACGGCGGCGGTTTCCCGAGCCGGGCCGCGTGGCGGCGGGACAACACCGACAAGCTGGTGCGGGAGACGGCGGCCCGCATCAAGAAGGTCAGGCCGAGCGCCCGCTTCGGCATCAGCCCCTTCGGCGTGTGGCGCAACGCCGCCACGGACAAGCGCGGCTCGGACACCCGGGCCGGCGTGCAGACGTACGACGACCTGCACGCGGACACCCGCAAGTGGGTGCGCGAGAGCTGGATCGACTACATCGTCCCGCAGCTGTACTGGAACATCGGCTTCGCCGCCGCCGACTACGCGAAGCTGGTGCCCTGGTGGGCGGAGGTCGCACGCGGCACCAAGACGCAGCTCTACGTGGGGGAGGCGCTGTACAAGGCCGGTGACCCGGCGCAGCCCGCGGCCTGGCAGAACCCGGCCGAGCTGTCCCGGCACCTGGCGCTGGCCGAGGACTACGCGCAGGTGCGCGGGCACGTCTTCTTCGCCGCCAAGGACGTGGCGACCGATCGGATCGGGGCGATGGCGAAAGTGGTCTCCGACCACTACGAGTGAGGGCTGCCCCTTACGAGTGAGGGCCACCCCCGGGCCGCGTCACGGCCCGGTGGTGGTCTCCCGGTGCCGGATCTCGGTGTCGGGTCCCGGTGAGCACACTCCCTCGTGCCCGTCCTCGAACCGGACGCGGTACGGGGGGTTGCCCTCCTGGCCGAGCACTTCGACGATCTCGCCGACCTTGTCGTGCTGACCGACCACCCTGCCGTGCTGGACAAGCTGGTCGCCCACGGTTGCGCGCATCTGGGGCCTCCTCACGAGGTGCGGAGCAGCGGTCCGTGGCCTTCGAGTCTACGGCTGGGGGCGCTGCTCGGCAGGGTGCCGGGCGCGCCCCGTTCAGCCGCGCGCCCGCTGTGTGACGGCGATACAGACCAGCACCGCCGCTGCCGTCAACGGGGCGGCCACCGGCAGGTGCTCGCCCAGCAGCAGCACCGACCACACCAGTGTGAGCAGGGGCTGGGCGAGCTGCAACTGGCTGGCCTTCGGGATGCCGATGGCCGCCATGCCCCGGTACCAGACGACCAGGCCGACGAACTGCGAGCCCACCGCGACCCACAGCAGTCCCGTGACGCTGTGCGCGGACAGCCGCACGGGTTCGTGCGCCAGCGCGAGCGCGGCGACGGGCACGGTCAGCGGCAGGCACAGCACCAGCGCCCAGCCGATGACCTGCCAGCCCGGCATGACCCGGGCCAGCCGGCCGCCCTCGGTGTAGCCGGCCGCGCACACCAGCAGCGCCGCGAAGAGGTACAGGTCGGCCGTGCTCAGGGCGCCGCCGCTCTGCCGCACGGTGAAGGCCAGCACCGCTGTCGCGCCCGCGAGGGAAGCCGTCCAGAAGGTGCGCGAGGGCCGGGTACCGACGCGCAGGGCGGAGCAGAGGGCGGTGGTGAGGGGGAGCAGGCCGACCACGACGGCGGCGTGCGCGGTGGTCGAGGTCTGCAGCGCCAGCGTGGTCAGCAGCGGGAAACCGAGCACCACCCCGCCCCCGACGACCGCGAGACCCGGCCAGTGCCGTCGGGCGGGCGGCGGGACGCGAAGGGCGAGTAGACAGCCGCCCGCGATCACCGCGGCCAGGACACTCCGGACGGCCACCAGAGACCAGGGCCCGAAGCCCTCGAGGCCCCAGGCGGTGGCGGGGAACGTGAGGGAGAAGGCGATGACGCCGAGGGCGGCCTGGAGGGTGCCGAGGCCGGCACGGTCCCGGTCTGCGGCGACTGCTATCCGAGGTGCGGTAGTAGCGCTACTCTGTGCTCTCATGCATGAGCGTAGCAGCGTCGCAGAACTGGCGGAACGGCTCCGTAGAGAGCTCGACCGCTACTCTCCAGGTGGAAAGCTGCCGTCTAGCCGGGCCCTCGTCGAGCGGTTCCGGGTGAGCCCCGTGACCGTGTCCCGGGCCCTGGCCCAGCTCGCCGCCGAGGGGCTGGTGGTCACCCGGCCCGGCGCGGGCGCGTTCCGCGCACAGGCCAGAACGGCACCGGCACCCACCGGGGACACCTCCTGGCAGGAGGTCGCGCTCAGCGCGGATGGCGCCGCCGACCTCGTCCCGCGCTCGGTGGACGCCTCCGGGGTACTGGCGACGCTGGCCACCCCGCCGCCGGGTGTGATCGAGTTCAACGGCGGCTATCTGCACCCGTCGCTGCAGCCGGAGCGGGCCATGGCCGCCGCCCTCTCGCGCGCCGGACGGCGTCCCGGTGCGTGGGGGCGTCCGCCCATGGAAGGGCTGCCGGAGTTGCGCGAGTGGTTCGCGCGCGGCATCGGCGGGTCCTTCACCGCCGCCGAGGTACTGGTCACCGCGGGCGGACAGTCCGCGCTCACCACCGCCCTGCGCGCCCTCGCCCCGCCCGGCGCTCCCGTCCTGGTCGAGTCGCCGACCTACCCCGGCATGCTCGCCATCGCCCGTGCGGCGGGCCTGCGCCCGGTGCCCGTACCGGTGGACCCCGACGGAGTGAGACCGGCGCTGCTCGCCGACGCCTTCCGGGCCAGCGGCGCCCCGGTCTTCGTCTGCCAGCCCCTCTTCCAGAACCCCACCGGCGCGTCGCTCGCACCCGAGCGGCGCCACGAGGTGCTGCGCATCGCCCGCGAGGCGGGCGCGTTCGTCGTCGAGGACGACTTTGTACGGCGGCTGGTGCACGAGGACGCCGGGCCGCTGCCGCGCCCGCTGGCCGCCGACGACCCCGACGGCGTCGTCGTCCACGTCTGCTCGCTGACCAAGGCCACCTCGCCGAGTTTCCGGGTGAGCGCCCTGGCGGCGCGCGGGCCGGTCCTGGAGCGGCTGCGCGCCATCCAGGTCGTCGACACCTTCTTCGTGCCCCGGCCCCTTCAGGAGGCCGCGCTCGAGCTCGTCGGCTCGCCCGCCTGGCCGCGTCATCTGCGGTCTGTCTCCGCCGAGTTGAAGGCGCGCCGGGACGCGATGACCACCGCGCTCGGACTGCACCTGCCGGGCTTCGCGCTGCCGCACGTCCCGTCCGGCGGCTACCACCTGTGGCCGCGGCTGCCCGACGGCGTGGAGGAGTCCGCCCTGACCGGTGCCGCCCTGCGCGCGGGTGTCGCGATCACTCCCGGGCGTCCCTACTTCAGTGCCGAGCCGCCGGCCGCGCACATCCGGCTGAGCTTCGCGGCGGTCGCGGGGGCCGGGGAGATCGCGGAGGGGGTACGGCGGCTGCGTACGGCCTGCGAAGAGGTGCTGCGGTAACCGCTGACGTGCTGCGGTGACAGCTGAGGCGCCGGGATAACGGCTCGACGCGCCAGTCGCCGCCCTGCGAGCATCCCGTCATGACCGACACGCCGAGCCTGCCCGAGGGCTACGAGATCTCCACCGACCCCGGCCGCCTCGACGCCGAGCGCGTGCACGGCTGGCTGTCCACCGACGCGTACTGGGCGCTGGGCCGTTCCCGCGAGAAGCAGGACCGGGCGATCGAGGGCTCGCTCAGCTTCGGCGTGTACGAGACGGTCTCGGGGGGTCAGGTGGCATACGCCCGGGTCATCACGGACCGGGCGACCTTCGCGTGGCTGTGCGACGTGTACGTGGACCGGTCGGTGCGCGGCAAGGGGATCGGCACCGCGTTCCTGGCGGCCGTAAGGGACGAGCTGCGGTCGTACGGTGTGCGGCGCGTCCTGCTCGCGACGCACGACGCGCACGGCGTCTACGAGCGGCTGGGCTTCGCGGAGTTGGAGCACCCCGAGCACTGGATGGCGCTCATCTTCGGCCAGTGAGGGCCGGAGCACCCTGGGTAACTCCCAGGTAACACCTCTTGACCTGCGCACTTGCGGCACTCACGATCGCCGCATGCCACTTCGGGTCACGTTCGTCGCCGCCGCGCGCAGCTCCTCGCTGCTAGCCGAACGATTCGCGGACGACCGGCCGCTGGACCAGGCCGGCTGGGGTGAGGTGGAGCATGCCGCCCAGGGGCTGCTGCCGCTCGCCGCGGCCGAGCTGCGCTACTGCTCGCCGACCCCGCGCAGCCGTTCGACGGGGGAGGGGCTCGGGTACGCGCCGCTCGTGCAGCTCGCCCTGCGGGACTGCGACATGGGCCGCTGGCGCGGGCTGACGCTGGGCGAGGCGATGGCCCGGGAGCCGGAGGCCGTGGACGCCTGGCTCGCCGACCCCCGTGCCACACCGCACGGCGGTGAGTCCCTGGTGGACTTCATCACCCGGGTCGGCGGCTGGCTCGACACCCGGCCCGTCGAGGACGGCTGCCGTGTCGTGGCGGTGGCCGAGCCGTCCGTGATCCGCGCCGCCCTGGTCTACGCCCTGAAGGCGCCGCCCTCGACGTACTGGAACATCGACGTCCGCCCGCTGTCGACGACCTCCGTGACGGGCCGGGGCGGGCGCTGGAACCTGCGCTTCGACGGGGTGTCCGCTCAGCCCTCGCGCGCGTAGCGGGGGAGTCCGCTTCAGGCTTCGCGCGCGTAGTCGGTGCGCAGCACCAGGTCCTTGGCCGGGCCGCGCACCCGCCACACCGTCCGCCAGTGGTCCGTGTCCAGGACCGTGAACTCGCCGCGGTAGAGGTCCGCCGAGCAGGGGTGGTCGGCGACATACCGCCCGGACGTCAGGTTCAGGTCGTGGAACGGCCGACCGTCCGCGAAGCGCACGTCCGCGGTGCCGGCCGGGCCCGGCAGGAACCGCAGCGTCCGCTCGGCGGGCCGGGCGACGCCCTGCCAGAGAAAGATGCCGGACTCGTGGTGCACCAGACCGCCGTCCGCCTCCGTCCGGAAATCGGTGGTCCCGGAGAACTCCCCTTGCTCTCCGCTCGCGAGATCCCGCACCGACCGCGTCACGCCCCAGCGTCCGGCCAGATACGCCAGGACGTCCGGTACTGGCCAGAACTCGCTCATTCCGTACCGCTCTCCGGCCCACCCGTTGCTGCGCGACCCATTGACGCGCATCGGCCCCCTCCCTATCTTGCCGTTCGAAGTGCTGATCAATGTCTGATATTTCGAACACTCCTCTACCAGAGAGCCGCGGAGTATCCATGCCACGCACCGCCCGCACCCGATGGAGAATCGGTCTCACGACCACCGCTCTCCTGATGGCAGCAGCCCTCGTACCGGCCCCCGCGCACGCCGAGGACGTCACCGACTACGCGATCACCCTCGACCCGTCCGCCAAGGGCGCTGCGATCGACGACACGATGTACGGCGTCTTCTTCGAGGACATCAACCGGGCCGCCGACGGCGGTCTGTACGCCGAGCTCGTGCAGAACCGATCCTTCGAGTACTCCACCGCCGACAACGGCTCCTACACACCCCTGACCTCCTGGGCGGCCGGCGGCACGGCCGAGGTCGTGAACGACTCGGGCCGCCTCAACGCGCGCAACCGCAACTACCTCTCCCTGGGCGCCGGTTCGTCCGTCACGAACTCCGGATACAACACCGGCATCCGGGTCGACAAGGGCAAGCGGTACGACTTCTCCGTGTGGGCCCGTGCCGCGAGCGGCACCACGCTCACGGTCTCGCTCAAGGACACCGCGGGCACGCTGGCCACCGCCCGCCAGGTCGCCGTGAAGGGCGGCTGGGCCAAGTACAAGGCAACCTTCACCGCGACCCGCACCAGCAACCGAGGCCGCCTCGCCGTGGCCTCGTCGAACGCCGCCGCGCTCGACGAGGTGTCGCTGTTCCCGCGCGACACGTACAAGAACCAGCCGAACGGCCTGCGCAAGGACCTCGCCGAGAAGATCGCCGCCCTCAAGCCGGGCTTCGTGCGCTTCCCCGGCGGCTGTCTGGTCAACACCGGCTCCATGGAGGACTACAGCGAGGCGTCCAACTGGCAGCGCAAGCGCAGCTACCAGTGGAAGGACACCATCGGCCCGGTCGAGGAGCGCGCCACCAACTCCAACTTCTGGGGCTACAACCAGAGCTACGGCCTCGGCTACTACGAGTACTTCCGCCTCTCCGAGGACATCGGCGCCATGCCGCTGCCCGTCGTCCCCGCGCTGGTGACGGGCTGCGGCCAGAACAAGGCCACCGACAACGAGGCGCTGCTCAAGCGGCACATCCAGGACACCCTCGACCTCATCGAGTTCGCCAACGGACCGGCGACCTCCAAGTGGGGCAAGGTGCGCGCGAAGATGGGCCACCCCAAGCCCTTCCACCTGACCCACATCGGGGTCGGCAACGAGGAGAACCTCCCGAAGGAGTTCTTCGCCCGCTTCGAGCGGTTCCGGTCGGCCATCAAGGCCGAGTACCCGGACATCACCGTCATCTCCAACTCGGGCCCGGACGACGCCGGCACGACCTTCGACACCGCCTGGCAGCTCAACCGCGAGGGCAAGGTCGACATGGTCGACGAGCACTACTACAACAGCCCGAACTGGTTCCTGCAGAACAACGACCGCTACGACTCCTACGACCGCAAGGGCCCGAAGGTCTTCCTCGGCGAGTACGCCTCCCAGGGCAACGCCTGGAAGAACGGCCTCTCCGAAGCCGCCTTCATGACCGGCCTGGAGCGCAACGCGGACATCGTCAAGCTCGCCTCGTACGCCCCGCTGCTCGCCAACGAGGACTACGTCCAGTGGCGGCCGGACATGATCTGGTTCAACAACCGGGCCTCCTGGAACTCGGCCAACTACGAGGTCCAGAAGCTGTTCATGACCAACGTCGGCGACCGCGTGGTCCCGTCGAAGGCGACCACCACGCCGGACGTCAGCGGCCCGATCACGGGTGCCGTCGGCCTGTCCACGTGGGCCACCAGCGCGGCGTACGACGACGTGAAGGTCACCTCGGCGGACGGCTCGACCCTGCTGAGCGACGACTTCTCGGGTGACGCCTCGAAGTGGAAGACCAGCGGCCGCGGCAGCTGGAGCATCCAGGACGGGCAGTACGTACAGACCGACGCCGCGACCGAGAACACCATGGTCACGGCGGGCGACCCGGCCTGGAAGGACTACGACCTGCATGTGAAGGCCACCAAGAAGTCCGGCAAGGAGGGCTTCCTGGTCGCCTTCGGCGTCAAGGACACCGGCAACTACTACTGGTGGAACCTGGGCGGCTGGAACAACACCCAGGGCGCGATCGAGCAGGCCGTGGACGGCGGCAAGGGCACGCTGATGACGAAGGCGGGCTCGATCGAGACCGGCCGCGCCTACGACATCGACATCAAGGTGCGCGGCCGCCAGGTCACCCTGTTCCTCGACGGCAAGGAGTGGGGCAGCTTCACCGACGACAAGCCGGCCGAGCCGTTCCGCCAGGTCGTCACCAAGGACGCCAAGACCGGCGACCTGATCGTCAAGGTCGTCAACGCCCAGTCCACCGAGGCCCGTACGGCCGTCGACCTGGGCGGCGCGAAGGTCGCCTCCACCGCCCGTGTGACCACGCTGGCCGCCGAGCCGGACGCGGTGAACACCGAGACGGACACGCCGGTCACTCCGGTGACGTCCACCTTCAGGGGCGTCTCCGGGAAGTTCACGTACACCTTCCCGGCGGACTCCGTCACGTTCCTGCGGATCAAGCAGAGGTAGCACCCGCCGGGCGTGGGCCGCTGTCCCCCGGGCAGCGGCCCACGCCCGGCCGTCATCCGTAGCAGAGCCCGTTGCCGGACCACGTCCACAGCGTTCCGCATCCGCTGTCGGAACGCGCGCACGAGTTCTCCACCCAGATGCAGGGGCTGGCTGCCCCAGCACTTGTCGCTGTAGGTGTCGTGATGTGACTGAGCGGTTCGCTCGGCTGGTTTCGCTGTCTGTCGTGCTCAGGCCAGTACGCCCTGCCTGAGCCGCGCCCATGTGGCAGGATCGGTGGCGTGATCGAATCCTCAGCATGGAAGGGCGGCCTCCGCCCTCGTCGGTGAAGTGGCTGGACGAGGCCGTGGCCGACGGGACCGCCACGACGCCCGCCCATCCTTCCCGTGTCCGGATCCTCGCCGCGGCACGCTCGGACCGTGCCGGTCCCGTCGCCACCCGGCTTCTGTGGCTCGCGCACGCCGAAGAGCCGGTCGTACGACGCGAGGCCATGGACCTCCTCCTCAGCGTGACCGGCGAACGGCCTTGGCCCGAAGCCGTCGAAGCGGCGTTGACCCGGCTCACCGACCCCGACGAGGAGGTACGGCGCAGAGCCGCGCACCTCGTCGGGTATCGCGGACAGACGGAGCTCGTCCTCACCGCACTCGACGACCTCGCGGACCCCATGGTGCGTACCGTCCTGGCCAGAGCGCTCGGCCCCGCCGTCGCCCGGCTGAGGACCGACTCCCTCGCGGCGGTCCGCTTCCTCGCCCATCTCGAGATCCTGCGGGCGGCTCCCCCCGCGCGACGGCCCGCCCTGGACAGGGCACTGCTCACGGATGCCCGGGAGGCCGCGGTACACCTGGCGGACATCGGCCACCTCTGGGGCCGGGTCCTCCACGGATCGGGCCGCGAGCGGCACGCCTACGCCCTCGTGGCGCGACTTCTCACCGACCTCACCACCCGGGAGACCGGCGCTGGACTCGCCCGCGAAGCGTGCCACAAGTGGCGGGCGGCCCCGGTGACACTGCTGCCGCTGCTCATCCGGTACGACGGCCAGGAAAGCACCCCGAGCCTGTCGGCCGCCCTCAAGACGGCATTGATCTCGGGAGCGGCGAGGCGGAGGCACCGGGCTCTCATCGCCGGGATCCCGTTCGCACCGTCGTCGGAACCCCACCGTTCCCCGTTCGGAAATCAGCCGGTGTACGACAGCCCGTCCGCCGCCGCGCTCCTCGCCACCAAGCCCGTGGGCATCGTCCGCCTCGGCCACGCCACGGCGATCTTCAGCGCCCTGCTGGACGACGGCCCGCTGACCTTCCGGCAGGCGGCCCAGCTGTACAACCTCACCTTTCACCACCCGGGGCGTTCACAGGCGGAAGGCGCCCCGCTGTGGCTCCGGCACGCCGGTTCTCCCGCGCTGCCCCACCTGCTGAGCCTGATGACACCCCATCTGGCCGATTACGCGGTCGGTGAGTTCTACCTGACGGGTCTGGCGCGCATGGGCCCCGACGCGCTGCCCGCGCTGCCGGCCGTGACGGCGATCATCGAACGACGGACCCGAGTCCCCGTCAACGACTCCACACCCGACGCCGAGATGGAACTGGACGAGCGCCTCCTGTCCGCCGCGCTCCATACCCGCCGTGCGATCCGGGCATGATGACCACCGTGCATGTGGACAGGGACTCTCGCGGGCAGGGGCGGTACTCGCTGACGGACACAGGCAGCGGCCATGTCTGGGGTGTCTGCGCCGAGGCGGAGGGATTGTTCCGGGAACCCCTGCGCGGGACGTACGAACTGTTCGGCTGGGTTCCGGACGGAGCCGAGGTGCGCGGCTGGGTCGGCAGCCGGGTGTGGCTGGTGCCGGAGGACAGGACGCTCGACACCTGGCTGCTGGAGGACGCCGAGAGCCTTGGACGGCACCCGGGAACGGACGCTCTCGTCCTCACAGGTCTGGACGACTGCGAGGGCCCGCCCGAGGGGCACCGGGCTCCCGTCCGCCTGCACGACGGGCACCGGTGGCTGGGCTCCTGCCGGGAGTTCGCCCGCGTCCTGCCGCCCGAGGAGGCAGAGCCTCCGCTCGTCCTGCGGGGGCTCGCCCCGAGTGGTCGGCTGCGGCGGGCGCTGACGACGGGCACCCGGCGCGCGCTGGACTTGGAGGAGGCCTGGCTGGAGATACGGGACGACCGGGGCGAGCCGCTCACCGACCGGTTGCTGCGGCCCGGAGTCCGCTCATGGCAGCCGTCCTCCCTCGGGACGGACCTGATCGATCTGGAACTCGACGGATACCTCGAACCCGTTCCGGGATACGCCCGGCCCGTCTGGGAGCGCTGGCTCGCCGGCCCGCCGGACACCCCTGGCGCCTGGGCCGGGCTCGAGACCCGTCGGCGTGGGGCCTGGCTCGATCTCGTCCGGGAGCGGGGCTGCCGGCTCAAGCACCAGGACCGGCAGGCCGGACGCGTGTACGAGCTGGACGGCCGGCACATCACCGACGAACCGGGCCTCTACCTGGCACTCGGTGAGGCCGTCAACGGGCCCGGCGGCTACTTCGGCGGCTGCCTGGACGCCGTCGTGGACTGTCTGCGCGGCGACTTCGGCCATACCGCCCCCGCAACCTTGCTCTGGCGGGACCTCGCGACCGCGCGCGAGCACCTGTGCCGCGTCCTGGCGCCTGAGGGCGAGCAGTATGACCTGGTCGCCCTGGTGCTCGAAGTCCTGACCGAGGGCGGGATGCACGTGACCTCGGCGTGAGTCGGCCGGGCTACCGCGATGGTGACCCAACCGGCAGGGCGGATGCTCTCCGGTCCCTGGGCAAGTTCCTTGAGTGGGATGCCTCCTTAGATTGCATAAAACTGCGGCTAAACGTATAGTCATGCTCTCTAAGGAGGAGGTTCCATGGCGGTACGTGCGGCAGTGGCCGGAGCGAGTGGATACGCGGGCGGGGAACTGCTGCGTCTGCTGCTGGCCCACCCCGAGGTCGAGATCGGTGCCCTCACCGGCAACTCCAACGCGGGGCAGAAGCTCGGTGCGCTCCAGCCGCACCTGCTGCCCCTGGCCGGGCGAGTGCTCCAGGAGACCACCCCCGAGGTTCTCGCCGGTCACGACGTCGTCTTCCTCGCACTGCCGCACGGGCAGTCCGCCGCCGTCGCCGAGCAGCTCGGCCCGGACGTGCTCGTGGTCGACATGGGCGCGGACTTCCGGCTGACGGACGCCGCCGCCTGGGAGAAGTTCTACGGCTCGCCGCACGCCGGAACCTGGCCCTACGGCCTTCCCGAACTGCCGGGTGCCCGCGCCGCGCTGGAGGGGTCCAAGCGCGTCGCGGTGCCCGGTTGCTACCCGACCGCCGTGTCCCTGGCCCTCTTCCCGGCGTACGCCGCCGGACTCGCCGGGAACGAGGCCGTGATCGTCGCCGCCTCCGGCACGTCCGGCGCGGGCAAGGCACCCAAGCCTCACCTGCTGGGAAGCGAGGTCATGGGGTCGATGACCCCGTACGGCGTCGGCGGCGGGCACCGGCACACCCCGGAGATCACCCAGAACCTCAGCGCGGCCGCAGGTGAGCCGGTCTCCGTGTCGTTCACCCCCACCCTCGCGCCGATGCCGCGCGGCATCCTCGCCACGTGCAGCGCCGCCGCGCAGGAGGGCGTCACGGCCGAGTCCGTGCGCGCCGCCTACGAGAAGGCCTACGCCGACGAGCCCTTCGTGCACCTGCTCCCCGAGGGGCAGTGGCCCGCCACGGCGTCCGTCTACGGTTCGAACGCCGTTCAGGTGCAGGTCGCGTACGACGCCGCCGCCGGACGGATCATCGTGATCAGCGCCATCGACAATCTCACCAAGGGCACCGCGGGCGGTGCCGTCCAGAGCATGAACATCGCCCTCGGTCTCGACGAGACCACGGGACTGACGACGATCGGAGTCGCACCGTGAGTGTGACGGCAGCACAGGGATTCACGGCGGCCGGGATCGCCGCCGGGATCAAGGAGAACGGCAACCCCGACCTGGCCCTCGTGGTCAACACCGGCCCCCGCCGCGCCGCCGCCGGCGTCTTCACGGCCAACCGGGTGAAGGCCGCGCCGGTCCTGTGGTCCGAGCAGGTGCTGAAGGGCGGCCAGGTGTCCGCAGTCGTCCTCAACTCCGGCGGCGCCAACGCCTGTACGGGTCCGAAGGGCTTCCAGGACGCGCACGCCACGGCCGAGAAGGTGGCCGAGGTGCTCGGCCGCGGCGCCATCGAGGTCGCCGTCTGCTCGACCGGCCTCATCGGCCTCCTCCTGCCGATGGACAAGCTGCTCCCGGGCGTCGAGACAGCCGCCGCCCAGCTCTCCGAGCACGGTGGTGAGAAGGCCGCGATCGCCATCAAGACGACCGACACCGTCCACAAGACGTCCGTCGTGACCAAGGACGGGTGGACCGTCGGCGGCATGGCCAAGGGCGCGGGCATGCTCGCCCCCGGCCTCGCCACCATGCTCGTCGTGCTCACCACCGACGCGGACCTGGACGACGAGGTCCTCGACAAGGCCCTGCGGGCGGCCACCCGGACGACCTTCGACCGGGTCGACTCCGACGGCTGCATGTCCACCAACGACACCGTGCTGCTGCTCGCCTCCGGCGCCTCCGAAGTCACCCCCGGGTACGAGGAGTTCGCCGAGGCCGTACGGCAGGTCTGCGACGACCTCGGCCAGCAGCTCATCCGGGACGCCGAGGGTGCCAGCAAGGACATCAAGGTCGAGGTGATCAACGCCGCGACCGAGGACGACGCCGTCGAGGTGGGCCGCTCCATCGCCCGCAACAACCTCCTCAAGTGCGCCATCCACGGCGAGGACCCCAACTGGGGCCGCGTGCTCTCCGCGATCGGCACGACGTCCGCCGCCTTCGAGCCGGACCAGCTCAATGTGGCCATCAACGGTGTCTGGGTGTGCAAGAACGGCGGCGTCGGCGAGGACCGCGACAAGGTCGACATGCGCTACCGCGAGGTGCACATCGTCGCCGACCTGGCCGCCGGGTCCGAGACGGCCACCATCTGGACCAACGACCTCACCGCCGACTACGTCCACGAGAACAGCGCCTACTCGTCATGAGCATCACGCGTAAGCACACCGCCCTGCCCAAGGCGCAGATCCTCATCGAGGCGCTGCCGTGGCTGGTCCGGCACAACGGCAAGACGGTCGTCATCAAGTTCGGCGGCAACGCCATGGTCGACGAGGACCTGAAGGCCGCCTTCGCGCAGGACGTGGTGTTCCTGCACCATGCCGGCCTCAAGCCCGTCGTCGTGCACGGCGGCGGCCCGCAGATCAGCGCCGCCCTCGACCAGCACGGCATCGTCAGCGAGTTCAAGGCGGGCCTGCGGGTGACCACCGAGGACGCCATGGACGTCGTCCGCATGGTGCTGGCCGGTCAGGTACAGCGCGAGCTGGTCGGGCTGCTCAACCAGCACGGCCCGCTGGCCGTCGGCCTCACCGGCGAGGACGCCCACACCATCTCCGCAGTCAAGCACCAGCCCGAGATCGACGGAGAGCTCGTCGACATCGGCCGGGTCGGCGAGATCACCGCGATCGACACGGGCGCGATCGAGGCCCTGCTCGCCGACGGCCGGATCCCGGTCGTCTCCTCGATCGCCCGCTCCCAGGACGACGGGCATGTCTACAACGTCAACGCCGATACGGCGGCCGCGGCACTCGCCGCCGCACTGGGCGCCGAAACCCTCATGGTCCTCACGGACGTCGAGGGACTCTACGAGGACTGGCCGAACAGCGACGAGGTGATCAGCCGCCTCACCGCCTCCGAACTGGAGCGACTGCTGCCGGACCTGTCCTCCGGCATGGTGCCGAAGATGGAGGGCTGTCTGCACGCCGTCCGGGGCGGCGTGACCACCGCCCGCGTCATCGACGGCCGGGTCCAGCACTCGATCCTGCTGGAGATCTTCACCGACGAGGGCATCGGCACGATGGTCGTGGCCGACGAGAAGCCCGGGGGACCGGGCGAACAGGGGGAGTCATGAGCAATGAGGAACTGACCACGCGGTGGCAGGGCGCCCTCATGAACAACTACGGCACCCCGCTGCTGCCCCTGGCGCGTGGTGAGGGCAGCCGCGTGTGGGACACCGAGGGCAACGCGTACCTCGACTTCGTCGGCGGCATCGCGACCAATGCCCTCGGCCACGCCCACCCGGCGATCGTCGAGGCCGTGAGCCGGCAGATCGGCTCCCTCGGCCACGTCTCCAACTTCTTCATGGCCGAACCCACCGTCGCCCTCGCCGAGCGGCTGCTCCGGCTCTTCGGCCGGGACGGCAGGGTCTTCTTCTGCAACTCCGGCGCCGAGGCCAACGAGGCCGCCTTCAAGATCGGCCGGCTGACCGGGCGGACCCATGTGGTGGCCACCGAGGGCGCCTTCCACGGGCGGACCATGGGCGCCCTGGCGATGACCGGCCAGCCCGGCAAGCGGGAGCCGTTCCTGCCGCTGCCCGGCGACGTCACCCACGTCCCCTTCGGCGACGCCCAGGCACTGGCCGCCGCGGTCACCGAGGAGACCGCGCTCGTCATCATCGAGCCGGTCCAGGGCGAACTCGGCGTCGTCGTGCCGCCCACCGGCTACCTCAAGGCCGCCCGTGCCATCACCGCCTCGACCGGCGCGCTCCTCGTCCTCGACGAGGTGCAGACCGGCATCGGCCGGACCGGGCACTGGTTCGAGTACCAGGCCCACGAAGGTGTCCTGCCCGACATCGTCACCCTCGCCAAGCAACTCGGCGGTGGCCTGCCGCTGGGCGCGACCGTCGCCTTCGGGCGGGCTGCCGAGCTGCTCCAGCCCGGGCACCACGGCACGACGTTCGGCGGCAACCCCGTCGCCTGCGCGGCCGGACTCGCCGTCCTCGACACCATCGAGAACGAGGGTCTGCTGGAGAACGTCAAGCGGCAGAGCGCGGCATTGAGGGACGGGATCGAAGGCCTCGGCCACGAGTTGATCGATTTTGTCCGGGGCGCGGGCCTACTCCTGGGTATCGTGCTCACCGAGCCTCTCGCGCCGCAGGTGCGCCAGGCGGCTCAGGAGGCCGGTTTCCTGGTGAACGTGCCCGCCCCGGACGTCGTCAGGCTGATGCCGCCGCTGAACCTCGGCGACGACGAGGTGGACGCCTTCCTCGGGGCGCTGCCCGGCATCCTCCAGGCAGTGCGCGGGGACGGACGATCCGGAGAATGAGACGACGATGAGCCAGGCGCAGGACCACGAGCAGGGGGCGAACGGGCCCGCCGTGCCGCAGACCCGCACCGCACGCCACCGCCGGATCGTGGACATCCTCAACCGGCAGCCGGTGCGCTCGCAGAGCCAGCTCGCGAAGCTGCTCGCCGACGACGGGCTGAGCGTCACGCAGGCGACGCTCAGCCGGGACCTGGACGAGCTGAACGCGGTGAAGATCCGCAACACCGACGGCGACCTGATCTA
The DNA here is from genome assembly GCF_050937045.1 of Streptomyces sp. CA-179760. Classification (NCBI taxonomy): domain Bacteria; kingdom Bacillati; phylum Actinomycetota; class Actinomycetes; order Kitasatosporales; family Streptomycetaceae; genus Streptomyces; species Streptomyces sp. CA-179760. The sequence continues at coordinate 1,921,451 of NZ_JBNJLZ010000001.1, read as the reverse complement.
CGCGGTGCCCAGCGAGGGCGGCTTCCGTACGCCCCGGGCGCCGCTGGGCGGGTCGGCGAAGGAGGAGCGGATGCGGCGGCTGTCGCAGGAACTGCTCATCTCCGCGGAGGCCTCGGCGAATCTCGTGGTGCTGCGGACCCCTCCGGGGGCCGCGCAGTTCCTGGCGTCGGCGATCGACCAGGCCGAGCTGCACGACATCCTGGGGACGATCGCCGGTGACGACACGCTGATGCTGATCAGCCGGGAGCCGGACGGGGGACAGGCGCTGGCGGAGCATCTGCTGAGGCTGGCGCAGAACGGGCACGGAGCGCCGTAGGGGGTGCGTGCCGGTGGTTGTGTGCGGGTGGACTGTGGCTGATCGCGCGGTTCCCCGCGCGCCCCTGAGGGCACACCGCGCCGACTCACCCCAGCCGCGCCGCCAACCCCCCGGTGCACCGCACCTCGTCACCAGCCGTGATCAACAGCGCTTCCACATCCGGCAGCGACTCCAGCCAGGCCAGCCCCTCCCGCGACCCCATCGCGAACGCCGCCGTGGCCCAGCAGTCGGCCCAGGTGAGCCGAGGACCCACCACCGTCACGGCGACCAGGTCGGTCACGGCCGAATGCCCCGTACGCGGGTCGAGGATGTGCGCGCCCCGCTCCGCGGTACCGGATGTCGCCACCGACAACTCGTCCACCCCGGACGCCGAGATGACGGCCGCGAGACCCCCCGGCCGCAACGGGTCCGACACCCCCACCCGCCACGGCCGCTGCGCCCCCGGCGCCCCGAGCAGCTGCACATCGCCGCCGCCGTTGACGCTCACCCCGCACACCCCCGGCACCGCCGACAACCGCCGGGCGGCCCGCTCGACCGCCCAGCCCTTGACGATGCCGGTCGGGTCGAGACGGCCCTGGTACGACGTGCTGAACCAGCCGTCGCTCAGCCGCTCCGCCTCGGCCGCCAGGTCCAGGACCTCGGCGACCTCGGGATCGCACTCCGCGAGGGTCAGTTCACCGCGTCGCAGCCGGGCGATCTGGCTGTCCTCACGGTAGGTGCTGAACACCTCGTCGACGCGGTGCAGTCCGGCGACGGCCTCGTCCAGGGCCGCGCGCACGGCGGCCGGATCCCCGCCGCGGACGTCGAGGGAGAAGACGGTCCCCATCGTCTCTTCCACATGACGTACCGCGGCGGGAGCCTGTGCGGATTCGGCCACAGTGTCAGCCACCGGCCTGGTCCAGCGCCGACTGGAGGGACTGCTTGTAGCCCGCGCTCGTGTAGGTGGCACCGGAGACGGCGTCGATCTGCGCGTTCCCGGCCGCCACGGCGGCCTGGTTGAGGCGGGGCACCGAAGAGGACGTGATCTGGTCGCTGCGGCCGCCCTTGGGCGCCTGGACCGCCTCGGCCTTGGTGATCTTCCCGCCCGCGACGGTGATACGGACCTGGACGGCACCGTACTGGGTCTGCGCGGCCGTGCCCGTGACCGTCTTGGCCTGCGCGCTGCCCGCCCCGGCACCCTGCCCGGAGTCCTGCGCGGCGCCGCCGCCTCCCCCTGCCGGAGCCTTGTCCAGCGCGGACTGGAGCGATTTCTTGTAGCCGGCGCTGGTGTAGGTCGCGCCCGAGACGGCGTCGATCTGCGCGTTCCCGGCCGCGACCGCCGCCTGGTTGAGGCGGGGGACGGAGGAGGCGGTGATCTGGTCGCTGCGGCCGCCCTTGGGTGCCTGGACCGCCTCGGCCTTGGTGACCTTCCCGCCGGCCACGGTGACCCGCACCTGGACCGGGCCGTACTCCGTCTGCACGGCATCGCCGGTGAGGGTCTGGGCGTTGCCCGAGCCCTGCGCGGCGCCGCCGGCGGCCTTGGCCTTGTCCAGGGCCGACTGGAGGGACTTCTTGTAGCCGGCGCTGGTGTAGGTGGCGCCCGAGACGGCGTCGATCTCCGCGCTCTGCGCGGCGACCGCCGCCTGGTTGAGGCGGGGCACCGAGCTGGCGGTGATCTGGTCGCTGCGGCCGCCCTTGGGCGCCTGGACCGCCTCGGCCTGGGTGACCTTCCCACCGCTCATGGTCAGGCGGACCTGCACCGGGCCGTACTGCGTCTGCTGCGCGTCACCGGTGACGGCGCCGTTCACGCCGCCCTGCGGCGCCTGCCCGGCCGCCGCCGGAGGAGCCTGCCCGGCCGCCTGGGCGGAACCCGGGTCGGAGGCCGGCTTCATGGACAGCAGCAGCACGATCCCGGAGACGGTGGCTGCGCCGGCGAGCACGGCACGCCGGACGGGGTGACTCTTCCTCATCGTTTCTCAAGCTCCTGAAGGGCCGTTGATGTCCCGTCGCTCACATCTCGAACGACTCGTGATGGATACGGCGGGCGGGGACTCCCGCACCGCGCAGTGCTTCGTAGACCGACTGCGCGAAGCCGGGCGGCCCGCACATGAAGACGTCGTGGTCGTCGACGTCGGGGATCTTCCGCTGGAGGGACTCCGCGGAGATGTCGGGGCGTTCCCCGTCGGGGCTGTTGACCGCGTACATCAGCCGCGCGCCGCGCTCATCGGCGATCTTGGCCAGCTCGCCCCACAGCGCCAGGTCCTGGGTGGTGTTGGCCCGGTAGAGAAGGGTGATGTCGCCGGACCCGCCCGGCAGCGTCTCGAACAGCGCCCGCATCGGGGTGATGCCGACACCGCCCGCGACGAGCAGTACCTTGCCGCGGCTGCGGCGCTGCGCGGTCATCGCGCCGTACGGGCCCTCGGCCCACACCTTGGTGCCGGGCTGGAGCTCGCGCAGCCGGGAGGTGTGGTCGCCGATCGCCTTGACGGTGATCCGCAGCATGTCCGGGCGGGGCGCCGCCGACAGGGAGTACGGGTGCGAACTGAAGCGCATGCCGGGCGCCTTGAACCGCCAGCGGAAGAAGTGCCCGGCCTCCGCGCCCATCCGGTGCAGCTTGCGCCCGCCGATCAGCACGGACACGATCCCCGGGGTCTCCTCGATGACCGCCTCGACCCGCATGCGGTGCCGCAGGTTCAGGCGGATCGGGGTGATGATCCGGTACCACAGCACCAGCGCCGTCACCACGCCGTAGAGCCCGTACCAGAAGGTCTTCGCGGCCGGCTCGACGGCGAACTCGTTGCCGGTCGTGATCTGGTGCCAGAACGTCATGTACACCGACGCGTAGGTGAGCAGGTGCACGTGGTACCAGGTGTCGTACCCGATCAGTCGGCGCACCCCGCCGATCGAGAGGATCCCGATGACGAACAGCAGACCCGTGCCGATGGCGGCCTTGCCCATGTCCGGCAGCTGGTTGATGGAGTCGGTCGTCTGCTGGACGATGTCGCCGAGTCCCTTGCCCGCCTGCATGGCGTAGCCCCACATGGTGAGGAAGACATGGGCGAGGACCAGACAGAGCGTGTAGCGGCCGGTCATGGCGTGCCAGCGCGCGACCCGGTCGGTGCCAACCCGGCGCTCCAGCGCGGGCACCCGGGCCATCTGGAGCACCACCAGCGCCATGAGGTAGCCGGCGAGCAGGCCGGTGATCCGGCCCGCGGCCAGGATCTTGCTCGCGTTGTCCGCGAGGGACGGAGTGTTGTCCCACCACAGCCACAGCACGGCCGCCGCTCCCGCCCACAGGGCGATCAGCAGCGGGACGGCCGGGGAGCGGCGCGGGCGGATGCGGCGCATCGTCTGGCGACGGGCGGCACGGCCGCCTGCGAGCGTGGTGGTCACGGTTCCTCCGTGGGGACTTGACCCTTGGCCCACAGATACGTGCCGGAACACGGGAGTGTTCAGCCGCGTACCGCGTCATGTGCGGACAGGAGTGACCGGCGGTAATACGCCCGCGTGCCCGCGTGGTGTCGTTGTTTCAGTAGCGCGTGACGGCGGTGGTCCCGCTCTTCGTCCCGACGGCGATGTGGGGGCGCTTCGCCGGGTCGGCCCAGGTGAGGATCCGCCGCATCGCGTCCTTCGGCACGGAGACGCAGCCGGCAGTCGCTCCCCGCCCGTCGACATGCAGGAAGATGCCCGCGCCGCGCCCCCGGACGGGACGCTCGTAGTTGAAGTCGATGACGAGCGCGTGCGCGTACTGCGCCCGGTAGGTGATGAGCTGCTCGGACTCGGCGGCCCGGCAGTCGGCCGCGCGGGGCTCCGTCCAGCGGTTGTAGGAGCGGGAGTCATTGTCCTGGCACCACCAGGAGTCCCGGTGCACCCGGCGGTAGGTGTACGCCGTCCCGCGTGGTGCCGCCTTGATGCCGAAGGCGTACGGCAGTCCGTACAGGCCCGTGGGTGTCGTGTCCGTTCCCTGCTTGCGGACAGCGCCCTCGACGAGCCCGTTCGCTCCGAAGCGCGCGGGTGCGGAGCCGGCCTTCACCCACCGCCCGTCCTCGCGGTCCCACCAGGTGACCGTGCCCGTGGTGGAGGCCGGCTCCGGGGCCACCGCGGTGATCAGCTGGGTGCCGCCGCCGGTGTACGCCATCCGGTCCGGCAGGGGCGCCGCCCGGAGGGGCGGCCCGACGCCGAGCACAAGCAGGGAGGAGACGGCGAGGACGGCGGCACCTGGGCGCATGTCTCAGACCGTAGAGGGAGGCAGCGGCAACGGCAGCCCGGGTAGTCCGTCCAGGCTGGTCGCGATGTGCTCCTTCTTGGTGAAGTAGGCGTCGAGCGAGGCGTCGTCCTCGCGCGCGAAGCGCTTGCCGTGCAGATCGCGCTCCGCCTCGTACTCCATGAAGGGCACGGCGTAGCCGCAGGTGTCGCGGACGAGTTCGGCCGTCACGACGATGATCGCGCGCAGGCCGTGCCGGGTCGGGTCGATGTCCGGGAAGCGGGCGAGGAGTTCCCCGAAGCGCGGGTCGTCGCGGAAGACCGGCTCGCCCCGTCCGTGCACGCGGACGATGTTCGGCGGGCCCTGGAAGGCGCACCACATCAGGGTGATCCGCCCGTTCTCCCGCAGATGGGCGATGGTCTCGGCGTTGGAACCGGCGAAGTCGAGGTAGGCCACGGTGAGCTCGTCGAGCACCACGAAGGAGCCCTTGAGGCCCTTGGGGGAGAGGTTGACCGTGCCGTCGGCGGACAGGGGAGCGGTGGCGGTGAAGAAGACCGGCTGCGCCTCGATGAACGAGCGGAGCCGGCCTTCTATGCGCTCATGAGTCTTTCCCATGTCAAACGATTATGGGCGCAGGTCCTTTGACTGTCTAAGGATTTATGGGCGACCGTCAAAGGGGTCACGGGATCCGGTCACCTCTGCCGGAGCCCGAGTCGGACGCCTGCCCGTGGCCGCCCCGGCCGGCGCTCACTCGGGGCGGCCACGGCGCCTGTCACCTCACTGGTTGAGCTGGCAGGCGGCGAAGGCCTCAAGGCCTTCGGGCTTCTCGGCGGCGCGGCCGATGGCGGTCTCGATGCGGTTGAGGGCGGCGACGCGCTTGTCCTCCAGGGGGCCGAGGATGGCGTTCTGGACGAAGTTGGGTCCGCCCTGGCCGACCGTGTCGACGAGGCGCTTGTTCGCCTCCGCGATCTGGGTGTCCAGCTGCGCCAGGTTGCGGTCGACCTCCGCCTGGGCCGAGGCGGGGATCGCGGGCAGCTCGCCCGTGACGTCCGGGCAGCTGATGGCACCGGCACCGGCGTTGCCCGCCTCGCCCGCGCCCGCACCCGCGTCCTCTCCGGCACCCGCACCGGCCTCGGCACCCGCACCCGCTTCGGCACCGGCCTCGGCGCCCGCTTCCGCTCCGGCCTCGGCACCCGCCCCTGCCTCGGCACCGGCCTCCTCACCGGCGCCCGCCTCGCCTCCCGCCGCTTCGCCCGCCCCGGCGCCGCCCTCGGCGTTGAGCTGGCAGGCGGCGAAGGCCTCAAGGCCTTCGGGCTTCTCGGCGGCGCGGCCGATGGCGGTCTCGATGCGGTTGAGGGCGGCGACGCGCTTGTCCTCCAGGGGGCCGAGGATGGCGTTCTGGACGAAGTTGGGTCCGCCCTGGCCGACCGTGTCGACGATGCGCTTGTTCGCCTCCTGGATCTGGGTGTTCAGCTGGGCGAGGTTGCTGTCGACCTCCGCCTTCGCCGAAGCGGGCACCGCGGGCAGCTGCCCGGTGACGTCCGGGCACGAGATGGTGCCGGGGCCCGCCAGCGTCCGGGCGTTCGTCCCGCCGCTCGCGGGCGTCTCCTCCCCGGCGAGGGCGAAGCCGGCGATCACCGTGCCGGACAGTGCCACCGCGGCGGCGCCGCCGATGAACGCGACGCGACGCTTGTTGTACTTCGGAAGAGCCCTGGACATGCGGATGCCTCACTAGGGGTCGGGGGACGGGGGTGTCCTCGGTGTGCTGAAACGCGGCGCCTGCGTTCGGCGAGAGGTACGAGTAAGCGGTTTCCCGCGTTCAAAGGATCTTCAAATTCTTCTCGGCCTGACCAAAAACCGCCCCCTGTTCCGAGTTGGATTGACGAATCATGCAGTGCTCTGCATACTCATGCATGACAGTGATTGCAGTACGGAGGAGAAGAACCCGTGACCGAGCGCGTCGTACTCGCCTACTCAGGCGGTCTTGACACCTCCGTAGCCATCGGCTGGATCGCCGAGGAGACGGGCGCCGAGGTCATCGCGGTCGCGGTCGACGTCGGCCAGGGCGGCGAGGACCTGGACGTCATCCGCAAGCGGGCGCTCGCCTGCGGTGCCGTCGAGGCCGAGGTGGCGGACGCCAGGGACGAGTTCGCCGAGGAGTACTGCCTCCCGGCGATCAAGGCCAACGCCCTCTACATGGACCGCTACCCGCTGGTCTCCGCCCTGTCCCGGCCGACGATCGTCAAGCACCTGGTCGCCGCCGCACAGAAGCACGGCGCCACCACGGTCGCCCACGGCTGCACCGGCAAGGGCAACGACCAGGTCCGCTTCGAGGCCGGCATCGTCGCCCTCGCCCCCGGCCTGAAGTGCATCGCCCCGGTCCGCGACTACGCCATGACCCGGGACAAGGCCATCGCCTTCTGCGAGGCCAAGGGCCTGCCGATCGCGACCTCCAAGAAGTCGCCGTACTCCATCGACCAGAACGTCTTCGGCCGCGCCATCGAGACCGGCTTCCTCGAGGACATCTGGAACGCGCCGATCGAGGACATCTACGAGTACACCGAGAACCCGGCTCTCACCCGCGAGCCGGACGAGGTGGTCGTCTCCTTCAAGGAGGGCGTCCCGGTGGCGATCGACGGCAGGCCCGTCACCGTCCTCCAGGCGATCCAGCAGCTCAACGAGCGCGCCGGCGCCCAGGGCATCGGCCGGATCGACATGGTCGAGGACCGGCTCGTCGGCATCAAGTCGCGCGAGGTCTACGAGGCTCCGGGCGCGATCGCCCTGATCACCGCCCACCAGGAACTGGAGAGCGTCACCGTCGAGCGTGAACTCGCCCGCTACAAGCGCGGCGTCGAGCAGCGCTGGAGCGAGCTGGTCTACGACGGCCAGTGGTTCTCCCCGCTCAAGCGTGCGTTGGACGGCTTCGTCGACGAGGCGAACCAGCACGTCACCGGCGACGTCCGGATGACCCTGCACGGCGGCCGCGCGGTCGTCACCGGCCGGCGTTCTCAGCAGTCGCTGTACGACTTCAACCTCGCGACCTACGACACGGGCGACACCTTCGACCAGTCCGCGGCCAAGGGCTTCATCGACATCTACAGCCTGTCGTCGAAGATCGCGGCGAAGCGCGATCTGGCCTAGGCGCATCGCGACCCCGCCTGGGCATATAAAGGTCTGCGTCACATCCACACCCCTCTAGGAGCAACGCAAGTGAGCAGCAACAGCGGTGACGTCCGGCTCTGGGGCGGCCGTTTCGCCGACGGTCCCGCCGAGGCCCTGGCGAAGCTGTCCGCGTCCGTCCACTTCGACTGGCGGCTCGCGCCGTACGACATCGCGGGTTCGCGTGCCCACGCGCGCGTGCTGCACAAGGCCGGGCTGCTCACGGACGACGAGCTGACGAGGATGCTCGAAGGCCTCGACCGGCTCGAAGCGGACGTCGCCGACGGCTCCTTCGTCGGCACCATCGCCGACGAGGACGTGCACACCGCGCTGGAGCGCGGCCTGCTGGAGCGGCTCGGCCCCGACCTCGGCGGCAAGCTGCGCGCGGGCCGCTCCCGCAACGACCAGGTCGCCACCCTCTTCCGGATGTACCTGCGCGACCACGCCCGGGTCGTCGGCGGCCTGATCGCCGAGCTTCAGGACGCCCTGATCGGCCTCGCCGAGGCGCACCCCGACGTGGCGATGCCCGGCCGCACGCACCTCCAGCACGCCCAGCCGGTCCTGTTCGCGCACCACGTCCTGGCTCATGTCCAGTCCCTCTCCCGGGACGCGGAGCGGCTGCGCCAGTGGGACGCGCGCACGGCCGTGTCGCCCTACGGCTCGGGCGCCCTGGCGGGCTCCTCCCTGGGCCTGGACCCCGAGGCGGTGGCGAAGGACCTCGGCTTTGAACACGGCTCCGCGGGCAACTCCATCGACGGCACGGCCTCGCGGGACTTCGTCGCCGAGTTCGCCTTCATCACGGCGATGATCGGGGTCAACCTCTCCCGGATCGCCGAGGAGGTCATCATCTGGAACACGAAGGAGTTCTCCTTCGTGACCCTGCATGACGCGTTCTCCACGGGCTCGTCGATCATGCCGCAGAAGAAGAACCCGGACATCGCGGAGCTGGCCCGGGGCAAGTCCGGCCGGCTGATCGGCAACCTGACGGGCCTGCTGGCCACGCTCAAGGCCCTCCCCCTCGCGTACAACCGCGACCTCCAGGAGGACAAGGAGCCGGTCTTCGACTCCATCGACCAGCTGGAGATCCTGCTGCCGGCCTTCACCGGCATGATGGCCACCCTCACGGTCCACCGCGAGCGCATGGAGGAACTGGCCCCGGCCGGCTTCTCCCTCGCCACGGACATCGCCGAGTGGCTGGTCAAGCAGGGCGTCCCGTTCCGAGTCGCCCACGAGGTCGCCGGCGAGTGCGTGAAGGTCGCCGAGGCGGAGAACAAGGAACTGGACGAGCTGACGGACGACCAGTTCGCCAAGATCTCCTCCCATCTGACCCCCGAGGTCCGCACCGTCCTCAACGTCCCCGGCGCCCTGGCCTCCCGGAACGGCAGGGGTGGCACGGCTCCGAGCGCGGTCGCCGTCCAGCTGGCAGAGGTGAAGGCGGACGTGTCGGCCCAGCACGAGTGGGCAACAGCACGACGGCAGGCCTGAAAGGGGCGCGGGGAACCGCGCGACAAGCCACCCCGCAACCCGCGCTCGCGAACACACAACAAGCCCCGAGCTCTCAGACGAAGGTCATCGCGGGGGTTACGTTGGTCGAAAGCCGTAGCCGACCGAACGGAGCCCGCGATGCCCTTCGCCCGCCTGGCCACAGCAACCACCCCCACCTGTCACATCGGCCTCGGCCTCGCCGCCGTCGGACGCCCGGGCTACATCAACCTCGGCCGAGACGAAGACCTCGGAGAAGACCGCAGCGTAGAGACGCTCCGCAACCGCACACACGAACTCCTGGACGCCGCCTACGCCCAGGGCGTCCGCTACTTCGACGCGGCCCGCTCCTACGGCCGCTCTGAGGAGTTCCTCGCCGACTGGCTCAAGGCGAGGCCCGCCTTCGACGACATCGTCGTCGGCAGCAAGTGGGGCTACACCTACACCGCCGACTGGTCCACCGACGCCGACCGGCACGAGGTCAAGGACCACGCCCTGCCCGCCTACGAACGGCAGCGCGCGGAGAGCGACGCCCTGCTCGGCGACCGGCTCGACCTCTACCAGATCCACTCGGTGACCCCGGACAGCCCGGCCCTCACCGACAAGGAACTGCACGCGAAGCTCGCGGAGGCCGCCGCCCAGGGCCTCACCATCGGCTTCTCCACCAGCGGGCCGGCCCAGGCGGACGCCATCCGCGCCGCCCTCGCCGTGACGGTCGACGGCGAACCCCTCTTCCGTACCGTCCAGTCCACGTACAACGCCCTGGAGACCTCCGCCGCGCCCGCCCTCGCCGAGGCGCACGACGCCGGGCTCACCGTGATCGTCAAGGAGGGCATGGCCAACGGCCGGCTTGCCGGGCCGCACGCCCCGGACGCGCTGAGGGAGGTCGCCGAGGAAGCGGACCTGGGCTGCGACGCCGTCGCTCTCGCCGTGATCCTGCGACAGCCCTGGGCCGGTGTGGTCCTCTCCGGCGCCGCCACCGCCAACCAGCTCGCCTCGAACCTGCACGCCGCGGTCGTCGACCTCGATGACGACCAGCTGACCCGCCTCGCCACGCTGGTCGAGGAACCGCACACGTACTGGGAGCGGCGCGGGCAGCTGCCCTGGCACTGAGTCTCACCTCTCCTCACAGCGACAACCGCCGACCGGCACCCGACAGCCATGAGACGAGCACGCCCAGTGTGAGACATCAATGTCTCATATGGGCTATGCTCGTCTCATGGCTGTCGATCCTGATCACGTGCTGCGCACCGCCGCGGCCCTGCTGACCCGCAAAGCCAGCGCGACCATGGACGAGGTCGCCAAGGCCGCCGGGATCAGCCGGGCCACGCTGCACCGCCACTTCGCCGGGCGTGACGCCCTCGTCCGCGCGCTGGAGTCGCTGGGCATCGCGGAGTGCGAGGCCGCGCTGGACGCCGCCCGGCTCGAGGAGGGCACGGCGAGCGATGCCGTACGCCGGCTCGTCGGGGCCGTCGAGCCCGCCGCCGGACTGCTCGCCTTCCTCTACACCGAGAACCAGCTCTTCGAGGGCGAGGAGCAGAACGCGGGCTGGGCCCTGATCGACGACCGGATCTCCGCCCTGTTCCGGCGCGGCCAGCTCGACGGCGAGTTCCGTATCGACCTCACACCTGCCTGGCTCACCGAGGCGCTCTACGGCCTGATGGCCTCCGGCGCCTGGATGGTGCACAGCGGCAAAGGTGCCCCCAAGGACTTCCAGCACATGATCGTCGAGCTGCTGCTCGGCGGCGCCCTACGGAGAGAGGAAACATGACCAGCACCTTGCAGGCGGCGGAAGCGACCGAGGCGGTGAAGCGCCCGGGCCGCTGGCTCGCGCTCGGCGTCCTCGTGCTCGCCGTGCTGCTGGTGGCCGTCGACGCGACCGTGCTCGGTCTCGCGACCCCCTACATCAGCGAGGATCTGAAGCCCTCAGGCACGCAGCTGCTGTGGATCGGCGACGTCTACTCGTTCGTCATCGCCGGTCTGCTCGTCTCCATGGGCAGCCTCGGCGACCGCATCGGCCGCAAGCGGATCCTGCTGATCGGTGCCACGGCGTTCGGCGCGATATCCGTGTTCAACGCCTATGCCACCACCCCCGAGATGATGATCGTCGCGCGGGCCCTGCTGGGCGTCGCCGGCGCCACCCTGATGCCGGCCACGCTCGCGCTGATCCGCAATCTCTTCCACGACCCGCGCGAACGCAGTCTCGCCGTCGGCATCTGGGGCGCCACCGCCTCCGCGGGTACGGCCGTGGGCCCGATCGTCGGCGGCTTCCTGCTGGAGCACTTCTGGTGGGGCTCGGTCTTCCTGATCAACCTGCCCGTGATGGCGGTCCTGGTCCTCGTCGGCATCAAGCTGCTGCCCGAGTCGCGGACCGCGAACGCCGGGCCCTGGGACCTGGTCAGCGTCCTGCTGTCGCTGGTCGGCATGATCGGCGTCGTCTACGCGATCAAGGAGGCCGCCACCCACGGCTTCGCCTGGGCCACCCTGGCCGCCGGCCTGCTCGGCGCGGCCGCCCTCTACGGGTTCGTACGCCGTCAGCTCACGCTCCCCGCACCGCTGCTGGACATGCGGCTGTTCCGCCACCGCGGCTTCAGCGGGGCCGTCCTGGCGGACCTGCTGACCATTCTCGGCCTGTCCGGGCTGGTCTTCTTCCTCTCCCAGTACCTGCAACTCGTCCAGGGCAGGCGCCCGTTCGAGGCGGGCCTGGCCGAGCTGCCCGCAGCGATCGGCGCGGTGGTGGCCGGTCTGGCAGCCGGGCGCGCGGCCCGGCGTTTCTCGGTGCGGGCCGTCGTCGCCGGGGGCCTCGCGGCGATCGGCCTCGCGCTGGCCGCGCTCACGGTGATCGACCAGTCCACCGGCTACCCGCTGCTCGGGACCGCGCTGCTGGCCGTCGGGGTCGGTGCCGGTTTCTCCTTCACCGTGACCGCCGACGTGATCCTCTCCAGCGTGCCCAAGGAGCAGGCGGGCTCCGCCTCCGCCGTCTCCGAGACGGCGTACGAACTCGGCGCGGCCCTCGGCATCGCCGTGCTCGGCTCCATCGTGACCGGTGTCTACCGAGACTTCACCGGTCCGGCGGGCACCCCGGCCGCGGCCCACGAGTCACTCGGCGGCGCCGTCGAAGCGGCCGCGAGCATGCCCGCACACAGCTCGGCGGTGATGCTGGACGCGGCCCGCACGTCCTTCGTCGACGGCCTGGCTCTCGCGGCGGGCGTCGGCGCGGCGGTCCTGCTGGCCGCGGCGGTGGCGGCGTGGTTCCTGCTGCGAGGGCAGAAGCTGGAAGGCGGCACAACGGAACACGCGTGAGGGTCATGCCCTCAGGGACGCGGGGAACAGCGCGAATGGGCACATGGCCGCACACGGTCTCGCCTCGGAGGTCACGCCCTCAGGGGCGCGGGGAACCGCGCGACCAGCCCCACAATTCGCAGCCGCCCAACGCCCCCGGCAGCCGAGCCCTCCCGAGCCCCGGAAGACCTATGCCGCTTCCTTCGCCTTGCTGGCGTACATGTCCACGTACTCCTGCCCGGACAACCGCATGACCTCGCTCATCACCGAGTCCGTCACGGCCCGCAGCACATAGCGGTCCCGGTCCATCCCCTCGTACCGGGAGAACTCCATCGCCTCACCGAAGCGCACGGTGACCTTCCCCGGCCGGGGAAGACCCGCCCCGCCCGGCTGCAGCCGGTCCGTGCCGATCATCGCGAACGGCACCACCGGCGCCCCCGTCATCAGGGTGAGCCGGGCGATGCCGGTACGCCCCCGGTAGAGCCGCCCGTCGGGCGACCGGGTGCCCTCCGGGTAGATGCCGAACATCCGGCCCTCCTCCAGCACCCGGCGCCCGGTCATCAGCGCGGCGACCCCGCCCCGGCCGCCGTCGCGGTCGACCGGGATCATGCCGACGCCGGTGAAGAACCAGGCCATCAGCCGGCCTTTGAGGCCCTTGCCGGTCACGTATTCGTCCTTGCCGATGAAGAAGACCTGCCGGTCGCAGACCAGCGGCAGGATCATCGAGTCGATGAACGTCAGGTGGTTGCCGGCCAGGATGACCGGACCGTCGCCGGGAATGTGCTCCGCACCTTCCACCTGTGGGCGGAACATCAGGCGCATGGCCGGGCCGAGCACTGCCTTGATGAGCGCGAAGCGGGACAACGGACCCTCCGGTGTCAAGGGAATCTGTATGAGTATGTGCAGGTGAGGACGATACTCGTGGCCCCGGGGATCGTGCACATCGGGCACGGCGACTTAACCAGGGCCTTACGCACTGTTGACGCGTGTTTACCTGCGGTGGCGTGTCGTCGACGGTGTGTAACCCGGCCGCCATGATGTGACGGACATCGCCTCGGATGGCACCGGACGCGTTCCCAGAACCGCCGCACCGAATCGAACGGGATACGACGAATCGTCAGTTCACCGTCCCCACCAGCCACTACGACATCCGGAGTCACCCGCGTGTTCCGCCCGAGGTCTCACACTCGTCATGTACGCGCCCGTACGATCGGCCCGCACTGACGAGTCGACGGCAGGGAGGGCGCTCACATGGGAACGCAGGAGTCGAACGAAGAAACGAGCGGGACCGGACGGCGGGCCCTGCTCGGCGCGGCGGTGCTCACTGCCGGCGGAGCGGTGCTCGGCATGACCGGCACGGCGCGAGCGGAGGGCTCCCGGCACGGCGGCGGACACGGCGGACTGGGGAGTCTGCCCAAGCCGACGATCGTCGGCCACCGCGGTGCCAGCGGCTACCGCCCGGAGCACACCCTGGGCTCGTACCAGCTGGCCCTCGACCTGGGCGCCGACATCGTCGAGGCGGGCGACCTGGTGCCGACGAAGGACGGGCACCTGGTCTGCCGGCACGAGCCGGAGATCGGCGGCACCACGGACGTCGCCGACCACCCCGAGTTCGCCGGCCGCAAGAAGGCCAAGCTCCTCGACGGCGTCTCCACCACGGGCTGGTTCACCGAGGACTTCACGCTCGCCGAGCTGAAGACACTGCGCGCGATCGAGCGCATCCCGGCCAACCGCCCGCACAACACCCTCTACAACGGCCGCTGGGAGATCCCCACCTTCGAAGAGGTCCTGAGGTGGCAGGACGAACAGACTCGCGAGCGCGGCAAGCAGGTCTGGATCTATCCCGAGCTCAAGCACCCCACCTACTTCCGCAAGCAGGGCCTGCCGCTGGAGGAGCGGGTGGCCAAGGTGCTGCGCAAGTACCGCAAGGACCGGCGGACCTCCCCGGTCGTCATCCAGTCCTTCGAGCCGACCAGCGTCGAGCGCCTCAACAAGCTCGTCGACAACCCCCTGGTCGTCCTGCTGTCCTCGGCGGACACCCGCCCCTGGGACTTCGTCGAGACCGGCGACCCGCGCACCGTCGCCGACCTGGTCAAGCCGGCCGGCCTCAGGGAGATCGCCTCCTACGCGCAGGGCATCGGCCCGACCCTCGACCTGGTCATCCCGCGCGACGCCAAGGGCAATCTCACCAAGCCGACGACGCTCGTACAGGACGCGCACAAGGTGGGCCTGATCCTCCACCCGTGGACCATGCGCAACGAGAACCCCTTCCTGCCCGCGAACTTCCGCGAGGGCACGGACGCGGACGCCTACGGCGACGTCTTCGGCGCGTACAAGGCGTACTTCGCGACCGGCATCGACGGCGTCTTCACAGACCAGCCCGACACGGGCGTGCTGGCCCGCGAGGACTTCGTCAACGGCTGAGCTCACACCACCCGGTCGAGTGAGCTTCGGCCGCCCGGGCAACCCGCCACCCGGGCGGCCGCGTCGCTCCGCATATGACGCCCGACCTGGTCACCGCCCTGAGCCCACTGCTCACCGCCGAGGCCTCCGCGGAGGCATATGCCACGGGAACCGAGCCGAGTGACCTGGAGCAAGCGGTCTGGCTCCGCCTGCTGGAGCGCCTCGACGCCGACGACCCGCCGCTCGACCCCCAGGGGTGGCTCCGCCGCGCCGTCCGTTCGGAAGCCCGCCGCACTCGCCGTACGAGCCGCCTCGAACGGCCGTACGTCGGTGAACCCGTCGACGGCGGCGACCGGGACCCCGAGCAGCTCGCCCTCGCCGCCGCCCGCGGCCGTGCCCTGCGTGAGGCCGTACGCCGCCTCCCGGGCCGCTGCCCCCGGCTGATGGAGGCGCTGCTCTCCCCACAGGACCTGACATACCGGGAAATCGCAGGGGAGTTGGGTATGTCACAGGGGAGTCTTGGCCCGGAACGTTCCAGATGCCTGGGATGTCTGCGCAGATTGCTCGCGCCGGAGGTTGCGGCCCACTGAGGACGGGGATAGGAGTGGGGGACGACAGGTGATCAGATGAGCGGGAGGCGTGCGCACATGGGCATGAGCGTGACCATCTCTGCGGCGACCGAGCAGGACGCGGAGCAGATCTTCAGGCTGCAGTACCTGTGCTTCCAGCGGGAAGCGGCGCTGTACGGGAACTACCGCATCGACCCGCTTGTCCAAACCCTCGACTCGGTCCGCGAGGAGGTCGCCCGGGACTGCGTCTTCGTGGCCCGGCTCGGCGACGAGGTCGTCGGCTCGGTCCGCGGCTCGGTCACCGAGGACGGCGCCGCCGCGATCGGCAAGCTCTGCGTCCACCCGCGCCTCCAGGGTCACGGCATCGGAGCCCGCCTCCTCCGAGCGGCCGAATCGGCCCTCGCCGGCCAGCGCGGCGCCAAGCGCTTCCGCCTCCACACCGGTCACCGCAACGAGGGCAATCTCCGCCTCTACCGCAAGGTCGGCTACGAGACCGTAGGCACCTCCCAGGGCGCGGACGGCATCCCCATGATCGTCCTCGAAAAGCCCGCCGGTACTTACGCAGCGACAGCTTGAGGTCCGCCCTCAGGGGCGCGGGGAACTGCGCGACAAGCCACATCTGGCCCGCGGCCGCCTGTTCACCTCAGGCGGCATCCCCATCTCGCGAACGCGAAGCCCGCAGCCAGTAAATAGCGGACAACGGCAACAACACCGGGATGAACAGATACCCCATCCCGAAGTCCGACCACACGGTCGCGTCCGGAAACGCCGAGGGTTCGACCAGCGTCCAGGTCCCCACCGTCAGCACGCCCACCAACTCCGCGACACAACACACCAGCGCCGCCCGCCGGGCAGTCTCCCCACCCCGCACCAGCGAGTACGTGATGAACCCGTACACCACACCGGCCACCGCCGACAGCGCATACGCGAGCGGCGCCCGGTCGAACTCCGTCGCGATCTGATACACCGACCGCGACACCGCCCCGACGACCATCACGCCGTACAGCCACACCAGCAGCGTGCCCGGACCGCTGATCAGCCGCTGCCGGCTCACCTCAGCCTCCCCAGATGTCATAGAGCCGCACCTCCAGCACCGCCAGCACCACACCGCCGGCGGCAACGGTCACCGAGCCCCACCGGGTGCGCTCGGCCAGTGACATGAACCCCGCCGCCGGGACGCACGCGAACGCCCCCAGCAGATACGCCACGAAGATCGTCGTGCCCTGCTCCGGCTTCTCGCCCTGCGCCAGCAGCACGATCCCCACCACCAGCTGGACCAGCGACAGCAGGGTGGCGACGGCCATCCCGATGAAGTGCCAGTCCTTCGTCGGCTGGTCACGGTAGGCCGCCCAGCCGCACCAGGCGGCGAGCAGCAGCGCGGCGACGCCGGTCACCAGCGTCAGAGCAGCAAGCATGCTGCGACCTTATTACGGCCGAAAAGGCCCGATGCTTCCGGCCCTGGCCCGCACCGTAGGGTCGAGGGCATGAAGATCCACGCCCAAGCCCTGCTGTTCGACAACGACGGAACCCTGGTCTCCTCCCTCGACTCGGTGGACCGCTGCTGGACGCGGTGGGCCGCGGAGTACGGGATCACGGCCGAGGAGTTCGCGCGCGTCGAGCTGCACGGCCGGCCGGCCGCCGAGATAGCCGCCGACCTGTTGCCGGCCGAGATCGTGCCGGGGGCCGTCGCGCGGATCGAGGACCTGGAGGTGGAGGACGTGCCCAACGGCGGTGTGCACCTCCTGCCCGGGACGCGGGCGTTCCTGGACTCCCTGCCCGCCGAGCGCTGGGCCGTCGTCACCTCCGCCACCCGGCGGCTGGCCGAGGCGCGGCTCGACGCCGTCGGTATCCTCCCCAAGACGCTCGTCGCCGCCGACGACATCACCCGCGGTAAGCCCGACCCCGAGCCCTACTTGCTCGCCGCCCGCACCCTCGAGGTCGAGCCGGCCCACTGCGTCGTCTTCGAGGACGCCCCCGCGGGCCTGACGGCCGGCCGCGCCGCCGGCATGACCACCGTGGCGTTGACCACAACCCACCAGGCCCACGAGCTCGACGCCGACCTCGTCGTCGAGAACCTCTCGGCCCTGTCCGCACTGGTCGCCGAGCGGGGGCTGGAAATCTCCCTCCGCGGCTGACGCGTTCCCGTCCCTGTCCACCGCTGTCCAGCATCCGGACAGCGGCGTGACCGTCAGGACCGTACGCGTGTTTTACTGGCGACATGACCACGACGAGCGACCGCATCCCCGCGACCGAGGCGACCATGACGCCCGGTGCTCGTTGTATGTGTCGAATGTGCGCCTTCTAGAGGGCCCCCGCACCACCCCCTGAGCTCGCGCCCCGAAGCGAGACAGCGGCAGGTCCGCACGCCCTGAGCGGTGCGAGAAGCCAAGCCGCCCGCGCGCATGTTCTCCCCGGTTCCCCGCCTCAGCGAGAACCGTGTCGCGTCCCTGAACGAATGCCTCTGTGCCCGGGCACACCCACGCCCGCGCACTCGACAGTGACGGAAACCCACGTGATCACCACAACGGACCTGACCAAGGTCTACCGTTCAGGCGGCCGCGAGGTCACCGCCCTGGACGGCGTCGACCTGCACGTCCGCGAAGGCGAGGTGTACGGCGTCATCGGCCAGTCCGGCGCCGGCAAGTCCTCGCTCATCCGCTGCGTCAACCTGCTGGAACGCCCCACCTCCGGCACCGTGACCGTCGCCGGACAGGACCTCACCGCCCTGGCCGGCCGCGGCCCGCGCGCCGGAAGGGAACTGCGGGAGGCACGCAGCCGGATCGGCATGGTCTTCCAGCACTTCAACCTGCTGTCCTCCCGGACCGTCCAGGACAACGTCGAACTGCCGCTGGAGATCCTCGGGAAGTCCGGCAGGGAACGCTCCCGCAAGGCGCTGGAACTGCTCGACCTGGTCGGCCTCGCCGACAAGGCGGGCGCCTACCCCGCGCAGCTCTCCGGCGGCCAGAAGCAGCGCGTCGGCATCGCCCGCGCCCTGGCCGGCGACCCCAAGGTCCTGCTGTCCGACGAGGCCACCAGCGCCCTCGACCCGGAGACGACCCGGTCCATCCTGGCGCTGCTGCGCGACCTCAACCGGCAGCTCGGCCTGACCGTCCTGCTCATCACGCACGAGATGGACGTCGTGAAGTCGGTCTGCGACTCCGCCGCGCTCATGGAGAACGGCCGCGTCATCGAGTCGGGCACGGTCAGTGAACTGCTCGCGACCCCCGGCTCCGAACTGGCCGCCGCGCTCTTCCCGCTCGGCGGCGAGGCCTCCGGCGACGACCGCACCGTCGTCGACGTCACCTTCCAGGGCGAGAGCGCGACCCAGCCCGTCATCTCGCAGCTCGCCCGTACCTACAACATCGACATATCGATCCTCGGTGCCGCCATCGACACCGTCGGCGGCCTCCAGGTCGGCCGGATGCGCATCGAACTGCCCGGCCGCTACGAGGACAACGTCGTACCGATCGGGTTCCTGCGCGAGCGGGGCCTGCAGATCGACGTCCTGGGCCATGAGTCCGAACTGGTGAAGGAGGGTGCCAAGTGACCTGGTCCGAGATGCAGCCACTGCTGGAACAGGCGTGTTGGGACACGCTCTACATGGTCGGCTGGTCCACGGTCATCGCCGTCGCCGGCGGACTCCCGCTCGGGATCCTGCTGGTCCTCACCGACCGTGGAGGCCTGCTCCAGAACCTCGCCGCCAACAAGGTCATCGGGCAGATCGTGAACATCGCCCGCTCCCTGCCGTTCATCATCCTGATGGTCGCGCTGATGGGCTTCACCCGCTCCATCACCGGGACGACCATCGGCGTCGAGGCGGCCATCGTGCCGCTCGCCGTCGGCGCCATCCCGTTCTTCGCGCGCCTGGTCGAGACGGCCGTCCGCGAAGTGGACCACGGGCTCGTCGAGGCCGTGCAGTCCATGGGCGGCAACACCTGGACCATCGTCCGCAAGGTCCTCGTACCGGAGTCCCTGCCGTCGCTGATCTCCAGCACCACCACCACGATCGTCGCCCTCATCGGCTACTCGGCCATGGCGGGCACGGTCGGCGCCGGCGGTCTCGGGGACATCGCCATCCGCTACGGCTACCAGCGCTTCGAGACCCAGCTGATGTGGATCACCGTCGCGATCCTCGCCGTCGTCATCTCGGTCATCCAGTTCGCCGGCGACTACGCGGCCCGCTCCCTGCACCGCCGCGGCGCCCACTCCGGCCCCGCCCCGAAGCTGCGGCTGCTGAAGGCCGCCTCCTGAACTCCCCGTTCCGTCACAAACTCCCCGTTCACCCACGACGGGGCCGCACCACCCGCAAGGCCATAAGGAAAGGCACTTTTCGTGCGTAACACCGCCAAGATCACCGCCGCCGCCCTCGCCGCCGGAGCCCTCACCCTCGGGCTCAGCGCCTGCGGCGCGGGCGACTCCGGCTCCGACGGACCGCTGATCGTCGCCGCCAGCCCCACCCCGCACGCCGAGATCCTGAACTACGTCAAGGACAACCTGGCGAAGAAGGAGGGCCTCGACCTGGAGGTCAAGGAGTTCACGGACTACACCACGCAGAACCCCGCGACGCAGGACGGCTCCGTCGGCGCCAACTACTTCCAGAACAAGCCGTACCTCGACGACTACAACAAGAAGAACGGCACCGACATCGTGCCCGTCGTCACGGTCCACCTGGAACCGCTCGGCCTTTACTCCCACAAGGTCAAGAAGGCCGACGCCCTGAAGAGCGGTGCGACCGTCGCCGTCCCCAACGACACCGTCAACGAGGCCCGCGCCCTCAAGCTCCTCGCCGCGCACGGGCTCATCACGCTCAAGGCGGGTGTCGGCAACGAGGCGACTCCTTCGGACATCACCAAGAACCCGAAGAACCTCAAGTTCAAGGAGCTGGAGGCGGCCCAGACCCCGCGCTCCCTCGACGACGTGGACGCCGCCGTCGTCAACGGCAACTACGCCCTCGAGTCCGACCTCGAGCCGGCGAAGGACGCCCTCGTCCTGGAGTCCCCGAAGAACAACCCGTACGGCAACTTCCTCGCCGTGAAGAAGGGCGAGGAGAAGGACCCGCGCGTGAAGAAGCTCGCGAAGCTCCTCACCTCGCCCGAGGTGAAGAAGTTCATTCAGGACAAGTACGACGGCGCCGTGCTGGCCTCCTTCTGAGACCCCGCCGGGCACCGCTCAGCACGGGGTCCTCCCTCACCCGGTGGGGAGGACCCCGTGGTGCGGAGCAGTGCTTTCATGCTGCATGCTGGGCAGTTGAGCAGGCCCTGAAGGTTCACCGAAGGTTACGGAGCGGCGCATGACGAGCACCTTTCCCAACGTCTCCATCAGCACGGAGCGGTTGGTGCTGCGTCCCCTTGACGAAGACGACGTCGCCGCCCTGGCCGCGATGATGAACGACGAACAGGTGGCGGCCTGGACCTCCGTCCCCCAGCCCTTCACGGAGGACGGCGCCCGCACCTGGATCACCGAGTACGCCCCCGCCGAGCGCACCGAGGGGCGCGGCCTCGACTTCGCGGTCACCGAGTTCCTCACCCAGCGCCTGGTCGGCGTCATCCAGCTCGGCAAGACGAACTGGCGCGTACGTTCCACCGAGCTGTCGTACATCATCGCCCCCTGGGCCCGGGGTGAGGGCTATGCCTCCGAGGCCGCGCTCGTCACCGCCCGGTGGCTCTTCTCGGACCAGAAGTTCGAACGTATCGAACTGCGCACGGCGGCCGACAACACCGCCTCCCAGCAGGTCGCCCAGAAGATCGGCTGCATCAGCGAGGGCGTGCTGCGCAACGCCTGTATAGCCCGCAGCCGTGCCGAGGACGGCACGTGGACCGACGTACGCACCGACTTCATCGTCTGGAGCCTGCTCCCGGAGGACCTGGAGGGCGTCGGCGGCCGGCTGCCCGGCGGCCACACGTCCTTCGGCGACTGGAACTGACCGCAACGGCCACCGTGCGCGAACGCACCGCCGTCCCCTCCGCCGGCTCCACCGGGTACTCTCACCAAGCCCGCCCACGGGCCGCCCGCGACACGACACGCAGACGACCTGCGACATCCTCTGGAGACTGACGACGATGGCCGACCGGGTCACGGTGATCGGCTGGGACGGTTCGCCGCTGACCGACGCGGCACGCGCCGCCCTGGGAGCCGCCACGCTCGTGGCGGGTGCAGCCCACCACCTGGCGCTTCCCGAGGTACCCGCCCGCGCCGAGCGCATCCGCCTCGGCAGCGTCGCCCTCGCCGCCCGCCGCATCGCCGGCCACCGCGGCACGGCCGTCGTGCTGGCCGACGGCGACCCCGGCTACTTCGGCGTCGTACGGACCCTGCGCGCCCCCGAGTTCGGCCTCGAGGTCGAGGTCGTCCCCGCCGTCTCCTCCGTCGCCGCCGCCTTCGCCCGTGCCGGCATGCCCTGGGATGACGCACAGGTGGTCGTCGCACACCGCCGCACCCTGCGCCGGGCGGTGAACGTATGCCGAGCCCACACCAAGGTGGCCGTCCTCACCTCACCCGGCGCCGGACCGGCCGAACTCGGCCTGCTCCTCGAAGGAGTCCACCGCTCCTTCGTCATCTGCGAGGAACTCGGCACCGACCGCGAGCGCGTCACGATCGTCACCTCCGACAAGGCCGCCGACCACGCCTGGCGCGACCCCAACGTCGTCATCGTCCTCGGCGGCCCGGCCGGACCCGGCACCGCGGGGGAGGCCGGCGGCTGGATCGCAGGCCGCGACCCCTCCGCCGGGCCCCGCGGCTGGTCCCTGCCCGCCGAGGCCTACGGCGCCGGCCTCGGCGAGGGTGAGACCCAGCCGCTGCGCGCCTCCCAACTCGCCCGCCTCGGACCGCGCGTCGGCGACCTCGTGTGGGACATCGGCTGCGGCAGCGGCGCCTTCGCCGTCGAGGCCGCACGCGCCGGCGCCGCCGTCATCGCCGTCGACAGCGACCGGGCCGCCTGCGCCCGTACCGACGCCACCGCCCGCCGCCTCGGCGTCCAGCTCCAGATCGTGCACGGCACCGCCCCGCACATCCTGGAGAACCTCCCCGAACCGGACGTCGTCCGCGTCGGCGGCGGGGGAGCGGCCGTCGTCTCGGCCGTCACCGACCGCCGCCCGCAGCGCATCGTCACGCACGCCGGCACCCGCGACGCCGCCGAACTCATCGGCCGCGACCTGACGGAGCACGGCTACGCCGTCGAGTGCGCCCTGCTCCAGTCCGTCGAACTCGACACCCGGGCCTGGACGGAGAAGGAACGGAGCGTCGCGTTCCTGCTCAGCGGCGTGCTGCCGCGGCGCAGCGCCTGATCCCGCCGCCGTCCCCGTGATCGGGTTGTCGTACTGCGCGCGGTAGGCTGGCCGATCGTTGCACCGCACGCGGGCGCCCGGCACTTCGTCGGTCAATGTCCGGAAAACCCGCCCGTTTTGGGGTGTGTGTGGTACGGCAGAACCGAAGGACGCGCAACGTGGCGCAGTCCACAGCGGAACCGTCGCGGATCAAGCTGCCGCGAGGGCGGTACGGCCGCGACAATGCCAGTGAATGGCTTTGTCGCCTTTTTGGGGCGGGCCGCTCGTGCCGCTGGGGACGCACGCTCGTTCTTCACTGCGGGGCGGTCGGTGCGCCGTTCCGGGCGAGCTGGTCGTAGGAGCACAAACCGATGGGCGAGGGGTACGCATGACCGACACCGGCCAGGTCCCGGGTGAGGGACTGCCGGAGAACGCAGGCATGGTGGAGCAGCCGGGCGTCCCCGCGCACGGTTCGTACACCTACCTCTCCGAGCCCGAGACCACCGCCGAGGACGACGACCTGCTGCTGTTGCCGGGCGCCCAGGGTGCCTGGGGCAACGAGGTCGCCCCGCCCGTGCCGGAGCCGGTCGCCGAGACCGTGCACGAGCCGGGTCCGCACGAGATCTCCGGCCGCGACAGCGGCTCGGTCGACCTCGGCGGCGTCAGGCTGCCCGACCCTCTGCCGATCCCGCCCGTCACTCCGCGACGCCCGCTGCACCTCGGCCCGCCGCTGCCCGACAGCTCCGCCAGCCCGGTCCGCTCCCTCGCCGACCGCGGCCCCGCGGACGCGCCGCTGCGGCAGCCCGCGCCGCCGTCGGCGGGGCCCGAGTACTTCGACGCCCCGCACGCCCCGGAGATGTCCTCGCCCCCAGCGGCGCCCTGGGACGCGCAGGTCACCCACCAGGCCCCGGTGGGCGCCGGGGCGGCCCCTGCGGAAACGGTTGTTCCGGAAGCGCAGCCGTTGCCCGCGGCCGTCGCCACCGGTGTGGCGACAGAGGCGGAGCAGAGCGTCCCTGCCGAGCAGCCTGCGCCGGTGGCCGAGGCCGCTCCCGTGCCTGAACCGGTGCCGGGGGAGGAGCCGGTGCCGGCCGCCGGCTCTCCCGAGGCTTCCGAGCCGGCCCCCGTCGGCGACTCCGCCGATGCCGGCGATCAGATTCCGGCGGCTGTCGGGGAGCAGCACGTGATCTCCGCTCCTGCTGCTGAGGCCGCTCCTGTTGCTGAGGCCGCACCGGCCCCTGAGGCGGTGCCGTTCCCGGAGGCCGCGACCGCGCCCGAGGCTCCGGCCGAGGAGCCCGGGACAGTCGCTCCCGAGACCGTCGCAGAGATGCCGGTCGAGGTTGTCGCCCCCGAGCCTGCCGCACCCGGCCCGGACGCGACCGCCCCCGAGGCCGTGTCGCCGGAGCCGGACGCCCTCGGCGTCGAGGTCCCCGCGCCGGTTGCCGAGCCGGTCGCCCCGCAGGCCGCCCCTGCTCCTCAGGCGACTGACGCCGAGGCAGCCGCCCCTGCCCAGGCCACCGTGACACCCGAGCCCGACGCGCCCGTCGAGGCTCCCGCACAGCTCCAGGCACCCGAGGCACCCGAGCCTGCCCCCGTGGCCGAAGCTCCCGAGCCTGCTCCCGTCGTCGAGGCAGTCGAGCCTGCCCCCGTGGCCGAGGAAATCGCTCCCGAGCCCGTCCCCGTGGCCGAGGAAATCGCTCCCGAGCCCGTCCCCGTGGCCGAGGAAATCGCTCCCGAGCCCACCTCTGAGCCGGTTCCCCCCACGCCCGAGCCGGTTCCCCCCACGCCCGAGACCACGGACATTCCTCCGGTATCCGCCGAGGACGTCACCGTCGTACCCCCCGAGCCGATCGCGGACGAAAAGCCGGACGAAAAGCCGGAAGGGAAGCCGGACGAAATGCCGGACGAACACAACATGCAGCCGGTCCAGGGCCCCCAGCAGTCCCAGCCGCCCGCCACCCCCGAGCCGGCACAGGCCGAAACCGAGCCCGCGCAGCCCGAGACCCCGGAGCCCCCGGCCCCCGCCGCCACCGTCCCCGCACCCCGCGACGGCGACGCCGAACTCGCGCAGAACGCGGACGACCTGGACACCCGGGCCGCGGAGCAGGAAGACTTGGCCGACCAGGTACGCCACGACGAAGAGAGCACGGCCGCAGTGGCAGAGGCACCACAGCCCACCGGCCCCGCCGCCCCCGGCTACGACCCCGCCGAGCGCGAGGCCGTACTGAAGGTCATGCGCGAACGCCGCGACATCCGCAACGGCTTCCGTAGCGACCCGATCCCGCACGAGGTGCTGCTCCGTGTCCTGGAGGCCGCTCACCACGCGCCCTCCGTCGGCCACTCGCAGCCCTGGGACTTCGTCGTCATCCGCTCCGCCGACACCCGGCGCTCGATGCACGAACTGGCGATGCGTCAGCGCGACGCGTACGCCAAATCCCTCCCCAAGGGCCGGGCGAAGCAGTTCAAGGAACTGAAGATCGAGGCCATCCTCGACACCCCGGTGAACATCGTCGTCACCGCGGACCCGACCCGCGGCGGCCGCCACACCCTCGGCCGTCACACCCAGCCCCAGATGGCGCCGTACTCGGCGGCCCTGGCCGTGGAGAACCTCTGGCTCGCCGCCCGCGCCGAAGGCCTCGGCGTCGGCTGGGTCAGCTTCTTCGACGAGCGCGAGATGGTCCGCGCTCTCGGCCTGCCCGAGCACCTCGAAGTCATCGCCTATCTGTGCGTCGGTTACGTCGACGAGTTCCCGGACGAGCCCGAGCTGTTGCAGGCGGGCTGGTCCAAGCGCCGCCCGCTGTCCTGGGTCGTGCACGAGGAGACGTACGGCCGCCGCGCACTGCCCGGAGAGGAACCGCACGACCTGCTCGCCGAGACCGTGGCGCAGATCCGCCCGCTGGACGCCAAGGCGCTCGGCGAGGCGTGGGAGCGCCAGAAGCGCATGACCAAGCCGGCCGGTGCGCTGGGCATGCTGGAGATCATCTCCGCACAGCTGTCCGGCCTGTCCCGCCAGTGCCCGCCGCCCATCCCGGAGCCCGCGGCCGTAGCGATCTTCGCCGGCGACCACGGCGTGCACGCGCAGGGGGTCACCCCCTGGCCGCAGGAGGTCACGGCCCAGATGGTGGCCAACTTCCTCGGCGGCGGCGCCGTCTGCAACGCCTTCGCCACCCAGGTGGGCGCCGAGGTCTGCATCGTCGACGTGGGCGTCGCAGCCGACCTCCCGGCCACCCCGGGACTGCTGCCCCGCAAGGTCCGGGCCGGTACGTCCGACCTGACCACCGGGCCCGCGATGACCCGCGAGGAGGCCAAGCAGGCCATCGAGGTCGGCATCGAGACCGCCCGCGACCTGGTCGCCGCCGGCAACAAGGCGTTGCTCACCGGCGAGATGGGCATCGCGAACACGACCGCGTCCGCCGCCCTGATCTCCGTCTTCACGGGTGCGGACCCGGCCGAGGTCACGGGCCGGGGCACCGGCATCAACGACGAGACCCTCGCCCGCAAGACGGAGGTCGTCCGCCGCGCGCTGGAACTCCACCAGCCGGACCCGGCCGACCCGGTCGGGGTGCTCGCCGCGATCGGAGGCTTCGAACACGCCGCCATCGTCGGCCTCCTCCTCGGCGGCGCCTCCCTGCGTACGCCGGTGATCCTGGACGGCGTCAGCGCCGGCGCCGCCGCCCTGGTGGCCCGGGCCATCGCCCCCGAGGTCCTGGCCGCCTGCATCGCCGGTCACCGCAGCGCCGAGCCGGGCCATGTCGCGGCTCTCAACAAGCTGGGTCTGCGCCCCCTGGTCGACCTCGACCTCCGCCTGGGCGAGGGCACGGGCGCCCTCCTGGCCCTGCCGCTGGTGCAGAGCACGGCCCGGGCGATGCACGAGGTGGCGACGTTCGACTCGGCGGGAGTCACTGAGAAGTAGGTGCCGAGGGCCGGCTCTGGTGCCCAGCCACTGGACCACCGGAGCCGCCCTGACCCCCGCCTATTAAAATCCGCACGTCAGGGCTACCGCACCGCCGTCAACAGGAGCCGCACCCCCATGGCCGAACACCCCGCCTACCCCGTAGGCCTCCGCCTCACCGGCCGCCGCGTGGTCGTTCTCGGCGGCGGCCAGGTCGCCCAGCGCCGCCTCCCGGCGCTGATCGCGGCAGGTGCGGACGTCTTCCTCGTGTCCCCCAGCGCCACCCCCTCCGTCGAAGCCATGGCGGACGCCGGCGAGATCACCTGGCAGCGGCGCCGCTATGAGGAAGGCGACCTCGAGAACGCCTGGTACGCGCTCATCGCCACCGGTGACACGGAGGCGAACAACCGGGCCTCCGCCGAAGCGGAGCGCCGCCGCGTCTGGTGTGTCCGTTCCGACGACGCCGACGAGGCGACGGCCTGGACCCCGGCCACCGGCCACAGCGAGGGCGTCACGGTCGCCGTCCTCACCACGGACGCCAAGGGCCGCGACCCCCGCCACACCGCCGCCATCCGCGACGCGGTCGTGGAGGGCCTGCGTGACGGCACGCTCGTCGCCCCGCACCACCGCACCCGCACACCCGGAGTCGCCCTGGTCGGCGGCGGCCCCGGCGACCCGGACCTGATCACGGTGCGCGGCCGCCGCCTGCTCGCCGAGGCGGACGTCGTCATCGCGGACCGCCTCGGCCCGCGCGACCTCCTCGCCGAACTCCCGCCCCACGTCGAGGTGATCGACGCGGCGAAGATCCCCTACGGCCGCTTCATGGCCCAGGAGGCCATCAACAGCGCGCTGATCGAGCACGCGAAGCAAGGCAAGTCGGTCGTCCGCCTGAAGGGCGGCGACCCGTACGTCTTCGGCCGCGGCATGGAGGAGCTCCAGGCCCTGGCCGAGGTCGGCATCCCGTGCACGGTCGTCCCCGGGATCTCCAGCTCGATCTCGGTCCCGAGCGCGGCCGGTATCCCGGTCACCCACCGCGGCGTCGCCCATGAGTTCACTGTGGTCAGCGGCCATGTCGCGCCCGACGACGAGCGTTCCCTGGTCGACTGGCCGTCCCTGGCCAGGCTGACCGGGACGCTGGTGATCCTCATGGGCGTCGACAAGATCGGAAAGATCGCCGAGACGCTCGTCGCGCACGGAAAGCCGGCCGACACCCCCGTCGCCCTCGTCCAGGAGGGCACGACGGCCGCCCAGCGCCGGGTCGACGCGACCCTCGCGACGGTCGCGGAGAGGGTCCGGACCGAGGACGTGAAGCCCCCGGCGGTCATCGTCATCGGCGAGGTCGTGAAGGTCGGAGCCGCGACCCCCGCGCCCCACGAGTAACCCCGGGTAACACAACCCGTACCGAGCCGTTGGCACCGCACCCAGGACAAGGCAGTATCACCCTGTGGCCGATCTCATCACCGTCGAGGATCCCGACGACCCGCGCCTCTCCGACTACACCGGCCTGACCGACGTGGAACTGCGCCGCAAGCGCGAACCCGCCGAGGGCCTGTTCATCGCCGAGGGCGAGAAAGTCATCAGAAGGGCCAAGGAAGCGGGCTACGAGATGCGGTCCATGCTGCTCTCGGCCAAGTGGGTCGACGTCATGCGCGACGTCATCGACGAGCTCCCGGCCCCGGTCTACGCGGTCAGCCCGGAGCTCGCCGAGCAGGTCACCGGCTACCACGTGCACCGCGGCGCCCTCGCCTCCATGCAGCGCAAGCCGCTGCCCACGGCGGCCGACCTCCTGAGGACCGCCCGCCGCGTCGTGATCATGGAGTCGGTCAACGACCACACCAACATCGGTGCGATCTTCCGCTCGGCCGCCGCCCTCGGCATGGACGCGGTCCTCCTCTCCCCGGACTGCGCCGACCCCCTCTACCGCCGCAGCGTGAAGGTCTCCATGGGCGCGGTCTTCTCCGTCCCGTACGCCCGTCTGGACACCTGGCCCAAGGGCCTGGAGTCGGTCCGCGAGGCCGGCTTCACCCTGCTGGCCCTCACCCCGGACGAGAAGGCCCGGCCCCTCGACGAGGCCGCCCCGCACACCATGGACCGTGTGGCCCTGATGCTCGGCGCCGAGGGTGACGGCCTGTCCACCCAGGCCCTCGTCGCCGCCGACGAGTGGGTTCGCATCCCCATGTCCCACGGCGTCGACTCCCTCAACGTGGGCGCGGCGGCGGCCGTGGCCTTCTACGCCGTGGCCACCGGCCGACCCAGCGTCTAGGAACAGCGGCAAGCCCGAGCCGGCGAGGTCGCCGAAGCCCGTCAGCTACGAGTCGTACCGTCCGGCCGCGCGCGAACGTCGTCCAGCGGCTGCGACCGGTGGACCTGCTGCTCCCGTACGCCCGCTCCGGCGCCGCCGAGTCCCCGCGCCGGGCCCTGACATCCCTGTACCAGGGCGATGCCGATCGCCACCAGCAGCGTGACCACGACGAACACGAACAGCCGCTGCCGCAGCAACCGTGGATTGGCGGGCCGCAGCCCGGTCCCCGTCCTGGACGGGCGCCCGGTACCACTGTGCGGGGCGGGACGGTTGCCGCTGCCCGACCGGGTCCCGTTGCGCCCGGTGGGTGTCGGCCGCGCCCCGGACCGTGCCGATGCGCCGCGTCCGCGCGCCGGCGTCCTGCCGCGGTTCGCGCCACCCGCCGAACGGTTCCCGCTCCCGTTGCCGGCAGGCCGGGTACCGCCCCGGGCACCGGCTCCGCCCTGGGAAGCCGTACCGTCCGCGGACGGAACACCGTCCCGGGACAGGGAGGAACCCCGCGGTGGGGGAGTGCCCCGGCCCCGCTGCGCGCCGGCCGGGCCCGCGCCCTGCTGTCCCTGCGGACGCCGGGTTCGCTCGGGGTAGGTGTCGACGGGCCGGTCGCTCTCGGCGCCGCGCGGCGCGGGCGGTCGTACCCCGGCGAGGTCCTGCGCCTCCCGGGCCGCGATCTCCTTGAGCCTCAGCGACAGTTGGAGCGTGCTCGGCCGCTCCTCGGGGTCCTTCGCCAGGCACGCCCGGACGAGCGGAGCCAGCGCGTCGGGCACGCCGTGCAGCTGCGCCTCCTCGTGCACGACGCGGTACAGCATCACCTCGGAACTGCCGTGCCCGAACGGCGAGTCGCCCATCGAGGAGTACGCGAGCGTGGCCCCCAGTGAGAACACGTCCGTGGCCGGGGTGACGGCCGCTCCTCGCACCTGCTCCGGCGCGAGGAAGCCCGGCGAGCCGACCGCGGTGCCGACGTGGGTGAGCGTCGAGGCACCGGTGGCCCAGGCGATGCCGAAGTCGATGATCCGCGGCCCCTTCGGGGACAGCAGGATGTTGGACGGCTTCAGGTCCCGGTGCACGACCCCGGCCTCGTGCACGGCGACCAGGCCCTCGGACAGAGCCGCCCCGACGGCGGCGACATCGGCGGCGCCGAGCGGTCCCTCGGCGGCGATCTTGTCGTGCAGTGAGGGTCCGGGTACGTACTGTGTGGCGAACCAGGGCCGGTCCGCTTCCAGGTCCGCGGCCACGAGCCGGGCCGTGCAGCCGCCGCGGATCCGCCGTGCCGCCGAGACCTCACGAGCGAAGCGCGAGCGGAACTCCTGATCCTCCGCCAGGTCAGGCCGGATGACCTTGAGCGCGACCCGTTGCCCCTTCTTGTCGGAGCCCAGGTAGACCACGCCCATCCCGCCCGCGCCGAGCCGTCTGTGAAGCCTGAACGAGCCGACGACGCGCGGGTCCTCGCGCCTCAGGCGCATCATCGCCATGTTCATCCCCGCTGCCCGGTCCTGTGACGAGCCACAGCTTACGTTTCCACGGCCGCCCACGCGCAGAGGCCGCGCCCTCTCGGACCGATGGATTGTCAGTGGTGGGTGGGAGACTTGAAGTGTGGTCAGGGGGCGTGCGGACAGGCCGTGTTCGCGCGAGGGGCGAACCCAACCACCTGCCACGGAAGGGGGATTGGACCCGTGAAGGGTGACAATGTGGAGATAGTCGTGGACGCCGGCGACACGACGCGCACATACGAGGTGGTGGCGAGCAGGGCGGGCCGCAAGGTGGAGACGGCGGTACGTCGAGGTGTCGTGGAAGTGAGCGAAGTCACCCGAAGTGGGGCTGTGGTGCGTACAGCCCGCTTCATGGCGAACCGGGTGCTGGCCTTGGTGGAACAGCCGGTTCCGCGCGAGGAAAGCTCGGACAAAGCAGGGTGACCCAGGCATCCCTTCGGGGAAGACCCTGAGACCTGGCTCTCCGTCTCCACCCAGGGGAGTACATCGCAGGTAGCGGCTCATCCTCCGGGAGGCCCGGCAATAGGTACGAGGGCATGACGCCCGTGGAGGGCCGGACGCCTAGATTTGAGGTCAAGCGGCGGGTGCAGCACTCGTCCCCCGAGGTCAGACGCCCGCCGCTGCCGACGACAACTGAGAACGGTCAGGAGAGGGACCATGGCCCACCCGGCACCGCGGACGCTGGTCCGCACGCGGGAGCGCAGTACGGGCCGCCGCCACCCCCTGGTGGCGACAGTGATGGCCCTTCCCCTGGCGGTCCTGCTCCTCCTCGTCTTCGACGGGTGGGAGACAGTGGCCACACAGGCGTCGTCCGTGGGAGAGATGCTGGGGCGCTGAGCGGCGACCCCAGGCCCGGAAGAGCGGTCCGGGCGGGGACATCCACCCATGAAACCCCGTGGGGACGGGGGTACGGCGGACGGCAAAAAATGCCGGCGCAGCTGGGGAGCTGCGCCGGCATTGCTTTGTCTCGGCCCGGCCGCGGGCAATCGTGCCTCCCCAGTGCTTCAAGGGCCGGGGAGTGCCCCCAGGGCGGCACGGGTGGGCGGTGGGGGTCCCCCCGCTCATGGGGGTCCCCCGCTCGAGCGAAGCCGAGAGTGGGGGAGAAACCGAGAGGGGAGGGGGAGGCACCTCGTCGCGCCGAGCCGCGCACCCACCCGGCCTCAGCGCCAACGCCCAGCACCGGCCCCGACAGGTCTTACGGCAAGTCCCGCACCCCCACGTACTCTCACCCCGTGACCCCCGCCCCCCTCCTGGCCGACCTCACCGCCAAGGCCCGAGCAACCGCCCACGCCCGCTCGTCGACCTGCCCCTGCGGAACAGCCGTCCTCGCGGACCGCCCCGACGCGACGGTCGTCCGCCACGCCGGCCTCGTCGCGAAGGCCCACCCCCCGGAATCCGACCCCACCGAACTGACCGGCCGCCTCACGGTGGCCACCCGCCACCCCGAGATCCTCCTGGCGCCGCTCACTCCCACCCCGGCCGACCTGCACGACAGACTCGTGACGTGCTGGCCGTACGGAACCCCCGTGGACCCGGACGACCCGGACGCCGCGCCCTGGGAAGCGGCCGCCACCCTCCTCGCCCGTCTCCATCGCACCCCCGCACCCGACGCCCTCCCCGCCATGCGGGGCCCCGCCAAGGCGGCCCGGGCCATCGGCAAGCTCCGGAACGCCGCCCCGCATCCCGCCGCCAACCCCGTCCTGCGGGCCTGGGACACCCTCCCCGCGTGGGCCCGTTCGGAGGCCCCGATGCCGCACACCCGCACGCTCTGCCACGGCGACCTCCACCTCGGCCAGCTCATACGCCACCCCGCCCCGAAGGCCCCTGGCTGCTGATAGACGTCGACGACCTCGGTGTCGGCGTCCCCGCCTGGGATCTCGCCCGCCCCGCCGCCTGGTACGCCTGTGGGTTCCTCCTGGCCGAGGAATGGGCCCGGTTCCTCGCTGCCTACCGGGAGGCCGGTGGCCCGGCCGTACCCGCCGACGGCGACCCCTGGCCCGCTCTCGAAGTCCCCGCCCGCGCCCTCACCGTGCAGACCGCGGCTCGGGCCGTCGCCAAGGCGGCAGCCGCCGGCCGCGATCTGGACGAGGTCGAGCAGTTGGTCGTAGACGCCTGTGACCGAATGGCTGCCCTCCCGCCGCAGTTGGCGCAGGAGCACGCGAAGTAGGGTGCAACCGACCACAGCGGGACAGAGTCTGTCCTGGCGAGACACGAAGCAGGACCGACCGGCGAGGAGTTGAACCACCATGCAGTGTCCGAAGTGCCGTGCGCCCATGCACACGTACAACCGCAACGGTGTCCAGATCGAGCAGTGCAGCGGCTGCCGCGGGATCTTTCTCGACTACGGCGAGCTGGAGTCGCTGACCCGCCTGGAGTCCCAGTGGTCCCAGGGCGCGCCGCCGCCCCCGCCCGCCCCGCAGGCCTACCCCGCCCCTCCCGCTCCCGCCTGGGGTGCTCCGCACGGCGGTCACGGTCATCACGGCGGCCATGGCCACCACGGTCACCACCGCAACAAGGGCTTCGGGCACATGCTGTTCTCGTCGTGACGCGACACGACAAGAGCCCCCGGCCGCGAACGGCCGGGGGCTCCGGTGTGGTGTGGACGATACTGGGATTGAACCAGTGACCTCTTCCGTGTCAGGGAAGCGCTCTCCCGCTGAGCTAATCGTCCTCGGGACCATGACCACTCCGTGGAGCGGATCATGGGCACTGCGTGCGCGATACTGGGATTGAACCAGTGACCTCTTCCGTGTCAGGGAAGCGCTCTCCCGCTGAGCTAATCGCGCGGGTTCGGATCTTGGAACAGATCCAGTGGACGATACTGGGATTGAACCAGTGACCTCTTCCGTGTCAGGGAAGCGCTCTCCCGCTGAGCTAATCGTCCTTGGAGGTGGAGACGGGATTTGAACCCGTGTAGACGGCTTTGCAGGCCGTTGCCTCGCCTCTCGGCCACTCCACCAGGAGTGTAGGGGACCGGGAGCCCCCTGTTCCTGCGAGCGGACGACCAGGTTCGAACTGGCGACCTCAACCTTGGCAAGGTTGCGCTCTACCAACTGAGCTACGTCCGCTTGTCGTTTCCGGTCCGCTCTCGCGGCCCGGCGACGTGTTGAACTCTAGCGGATTCCGGGGCCAGTACAAAAACGCGTTTGTGCAGCGTGCTGCGCTTCCCCTGCTCAGGGATGTCGCGGAGCCCCCGGAGGGACATCATCCGGTCACCCCCAGGACACCGCCATAGACTCGACTGCGTGTCCGACCTCCCTCCTCTGGCCCGCTTCGGCGACCGCGTCGCCACCGGGCTCCTCGACGTCACCGATGATCCCGAAGCCCTGGAATCCAGCGGCTTCTGGGCCGTCTGCGCCGACTTCGAGGGCCGTCTGACCTGCGCCCGCTTCAGGGACGTGCGGGAGCAGCCCGTGCCCGCCCCCGTCCCCGGCGCGTGGCGCGCACCGGCGGCGGACGACTGGACGTCCTCGCTCGATCACGCCGCGTACACGGCGGCCGTGCGGCGGATCCGCGAGCACATCGCGGCCGGCGAGGTCTACCAGGCGAATCTGTGCCGCGTGCTGTCCGCGCCCGTCGCGCCCGGCGCGGACGTGGACGCCCTCACCGCGCTGCTGGCCCGCGGCAATCCGGCACCGTTTGCAGGGACGATCCGCCTGCCTGGACACGGTGTGGAGATCGCCACCGCGTCCCCCGAACTGTTCCTGCGGCGCCACGGGCAGGTCGTGGAGTCCGGACCCATCAAGGGCACCGGCCGCACCGAGGCGGACCTGCTGGAGAAGGACTTCGCCGAGAACGTGATGATCGTGGACCTGGTCCGCAACGACATCGGACGGGTCTGTGCCACGGGCAGTGTGACGGTGCCCGATCTGTGTGCCGTCGAGAAGCATCCGGGACTGGTCCATCTCGTGTCGACCGTCCGCGGTGAGCTGGGGAACGGGGCCGGCTGGGCCGAGCTGCTCGGCGCCGCCTTCCCGCCCGGTTCGGTCACCGGCGCGCCCAAGTCGAGCGCCCTGCGGATCATCGACGCGCTGGAGACAGCGCCCCGAGGGCCGTACTGCGGCGGGATCGGCTGGGTCGACGCCGACCGGCGTGCCGGTGAGCTGGCCGTCGGCATCCGTACGTTCTGGATCGACCGCTCCGACGGCGTGCTGCGTTTCGGTACCGGCGCGGGGATCACCTGGGGCTCGGACCCCGAGGGGGAGTGGCGGGAGACCGAGCTGAAGGCGTCCCGGCTGCTCGCGATAGCGTCGGGAGGGTATGCGGTGAGTGGAGAGGACCTGACGTGAAGATCTGGCTCGACGGCGGGCTGCAGGACAGCGAGTCCGCCCGCGTCTCCGTCTTCGACCACGGACTGACCGTGGGCGACGGCATCTTCGAGACGGTGAAGACCGTGGACGGCAGGCCGTTCGCGCTCACCCGGCACCTCGACCGGCTGACCCGGTCGGCGCGCGGCCTCGGGCTGCCCGACCCGGACCACGACGAGGTGCGCCGCGCCTGCGCGGCCGTCCTCGAGGCCAACCCCGCGCCGCTCGGCCGCCTTCGGATCACCTACACCGGTGGCCACGGCCCGCTCGGGTCCGACCGCGGCGAGCACGGCCCGACCCTCCTCGTCGCCCTCGGCGCGACCCACCGACGGCCCGACTCCACCGCCGTGATCACGGTCCCCTGGACCCGCAACGAGCGCGGCGCGCTCACCGGCCTGAAGACCACCTCGTACGCCGAGAACGTCGTGGCCCTCGCCCGCGCCCGCGAACGGGGCGCGTCCGAGGCACTGTTCGGCAACACGGCGGGACAGCTCTGCGAGGGCACCGGGTCCAACGTCTTCGTCGTCCTCGACGGTGAGATCCACACCCCGCCGCTCGCCTCGGGCTGTCTCGCGGGCATCACGCGCGCGCTGGCCATCGCGTGGACCGGTGCTCGGGAGACCGATCTGCCGCTGGACGTACTGGAACGGGCCGACGAGGTCTTCCTGACGTCCACGCTGCGGGACGTACAGGCCGTGCACCGCGTCGACGACCGTGAGCTGCCGGGCGCGCCGGGCCCGGTGACCGCCAAGGCCATGCGGATCTTCGACGAGCGCTCCGGGCACGACCTCGATCCCTGACAGCCTCCTGCATATTCGGCTGACCGGAGGCCTGGTTGCGGGTAGAACACCCCTGATGACCACGACCCTGCGGCCGACCGAGCCGCTTCAGCAGAACGCCGACGGGACGCGCTCACGCCGCTACCAGGTGTGCGTGAACAGTCGTCCCGTAGGAGCGATACACCTCGGGACGCATCCCGTGTTCGGCGACGCGGTGGCCCGGATCACGAAGCTGCGCATCGAGGAGCCGGACCGCAGGCGCGGCCGGGGCACGGTGGCCGCGCTCGCCGCCGAGGAGGTGGCGCGCGGCTGGGGGTGCCGGCGCATCGAGGCGGCGGTGCCGGCCGAACCCGAGTCGGCGTTCCGGCTCGCCAGGGCGCTCGGCTACGTCGTGCGCAACCGCGGCATGGAGAAGCCGCTCGGCGACACCCCGCCGGACCTGCCGCAGGGCAGCCGTGCCCGGCCCATGACCGAGGCGGAGTACGGCCCCTGGCTGGAGAAGGGCAAGGTGGACTACGCGCAGAGCTGGATCGAGCGGGGCGTGCCGGAGGCCGAGGCCCGGGCCAAGTCGGAGCGGGACCACGCCACCCTGCTGCCCGAGGGCCTGGCCACCCCCGGCATGCTCATCAGCGTCGTCGAACACGAGGGGGCACCGGTGGGCGCGCTGTGGCTCGCGGTGCGCCAGGACGATGCCTTCGTCTTCGACGTCGAGGCCGAGGCCGCGCACCGGGGGAAGGGACACGGCCGCACCCTCATGCTGCTGGCCGAGGCCCAGACGATCGCCGAGGGCAGACGGACCATCGGCCTCAACGTCTTCGCCGGCAACACCCCGGCCGAACGGCTCTACGCGTCACTCGGCTACGAGAATCAGCAGTACGCCATGTACAAGCCGCTGTAGCGGAGGCCCGGCAGGGGCCGGATCAGCCCTGCTCCTGTCCGGTCAGCAGCCGGTCCGCGATCTCCTCGATCCGCTCGCGCAGCCCCTCCTGGCTCTTGCCGCCGTCGAGCCGCTCGCCGTCGATGACGTAGGTCGGGGTGCCGGTCACGCCGATCGCCTTGCCCTCGGCCTGGTCGGCATCCACGATCAGAATGTGCCGGCCGTCGATCAGCGCGGTGTCGAACTCCTCGGCGTCCAGGCCCAGTTCGCCGGCCACCTCGACCAGGAAGGGTTCTCCCTTACGGGACAGCTCCTCCACCCGCCCCAGCAGGGCCTGGGCGTACGGCCATCCCTGGCCCTGCTCCCATGCCTCCTCCGCGGCCTGGGCGGCGGCGAAGGCGTGCTTGTTCTTCTCCAGGGGGAAGTGCCGCAGCCGCAGCTCCAGACGGTCGCCGTAGCGGGCGCGCAGCGAACGGAGGTCGTCCAGCGCGGTGCGGCAGTCCGGGCACTGGAGGTCGCACCAGATCTCGAGGACGGGGACGGCGGAGGGGGCAGGGGAGGAGTCGCTCATGCCGACAGTCTTCCAGCCCGTGCACCCGCACCGGCACCTGCGGAGGAGGCGACCCGGAGATCTCCCCGATGTAGCGGCGAGGCATGGCCCGCCGGGGTGCGGCGGGTGCAGGATGGAAGGGACGAAGTGCCCCTGCCCGACCGCGCCACGCCTGGAGGACCGGATGATTGCCGAGACCGTCTGCTCCGCCGTGTCCGCGGCAGGCCTGGGCATTGCGGCCATTACGGCGTACCGCAAGCGTTTCCTCGCCGCGGCCCGCATCGCGGCGTACTCGCTCGTGCCGATCGGCCTGGTGATGACGGGAGTCGTCGAATGGCTGGCCGACACCGCGTTCAGCCCGACCGCCTGGGCGGGCTTCGGGGTGCTGGGCCTCGCGTGGGCGCTGTTCGCGACCACCCGCGTCGTGGAGCGCCGCCGCGGCGGCACCCGCAAGGAGCGCAGGGCGGCCCGGGCGGCGGCACAGCCCGATGCGGTGGCACCGGCGGCCTCGGCGCCCTCTCTGGGGCAGGGCGGGCAGGGCTCCCGCCCCGCCTCCCGGCCCGCGACGGCGTCCCGGGGAGAGGACGACTTCAGCGACATCGAGGCCATCCTCAAGAAGCACGGCATATGACTGCCGTGCAGCGCGCCGGACTGAATCGTCACAGTGGGTCCGAGGACGCGCGGAAGTGATCACAACCTGAACCGGACCTCACGCAATCGGCGCACCCCCGGACGGAACGAGGGCGCTGATCGCGCCGGGCGGGGCGGCTGCGTCATCATCACCGCGAGATGCTGGACACGACGAGACAGAGCGACCCCGCGCCGCCGCAGGACGAGCCACGTGGTTGTCTCTTCGCCCTTTCCCAGCCACCGCTGATGATCTTCCTTGCGGTGATCGGGTGTCTGCTGCTCATGGCCTCGTTGCACGATCTGCTGATGCTGTGAGCCTTACCCGCGGCCCCGGCGCCACCCGCCGGGGCCGCGTCGGCATCGACATCAGCCCGCCGCCTCCCTGCGGCGGGCCCGGTACGCGGCCACGTGCAGACGGTTGCCGCAGGTGCGGCTGTCGCAGTACCGCCGGGAGCGGTTGCGGGAGAGATCGACGAAGGCGCGGCGGCAGTCGGGCGCCTCGCACCGCCGCAGCCGCTCCTGCTCCCCGGCGACCACGAAGAACGCCAGTGCCATCCCGCAGTCGGCCGCCAGGTGGTCGGCGACGGAGGCACCCGGTGCGAAGTAGTGCACATGCCAGTCGTAGCCGTCGTGGTCCGTGAGCCGGGGTGTGGTGCCGGCGGCCGCGATCAGCTCGTTGATCAGTCCGGCGGCGGCCCGGGCGTCGGGGGCGGCGAAGACGGCGGCGAACCGTCCGCGGATCTTCCGCACCGCGGAGAGGTCGAACTCCGAGAGCGCTCCGACGTCGCTGATCGCGTGGTTGCTCACGAAGTCCGTGAGCGTCGCCACGTCCGGCAGCCCGTCCGCTGCCGTGTCGTCCTCCGGTGCGGTGTTCACCAGATCGACCACGGTGTCGAGGGCGCACCGGGTGTCGTGGGTGATCAGCACGATTCGCTCCCTGGCCTGGGGGTCGGGCAGACGCCCGCCGATGCTGGCCGATGGTAATGGCTCCGGATCCACCGGACGGCCCTCATGCCCGCACATGGCTTCGAATAGAACGCCGCCGGGTCCGCCATGGTTCCCGCCTACCGACAGTGACGACGACCGTTCCCGTCACCTCCCCGTTCTCCCGGGGCCTCCCCGCCGGCGCACACGTACCGGCGCCGGCATCGCGTGATCCGCGGCGCCGGCGCCGGTGTATCCCGTATGCGGTTGTCCGAGCCCGAGCCGTCTCCCCGAGTCGACGGCGCCGGGCGGCTTTGTGAGGGCCTCGCGCTAGCTTTCCGCCAGGATGTGCGAGAGCTCCTGATCGAGGTCGAAGTGCCGGTGCTCCGTGCCGGGCGGCACGGCGGCGTCGGTCCGCTTCAGGAAGGACTCCAGGGCCCGTGCCGGGGCCTCGAGCAGGGCCTCGCCCTCCGGTGAGCTCAGGGCGATGCACACGACGCCCTGGCCGTGACTGCGCGACGGCCAGACGCGGACGTCGCCGGTGCCGGTAGGGCGGTGAAGTCCCTCGGCGAGGAGGTCGCGGGCGAACACCCACTCGACGGTCTCCTCGGCTCCGGTGTGGAAGGTGGCGTGCACGGCGTAGGGGTCGGCCGTGTCGTACCGCAGGCCTGCGGGGACAGGCAGGGAGGACTCGCTCGACACAACGAGGCGCAGGTGCAGCTCGCAGCTGACCGTGGTGTTCATAAGCGCCAGGGCCTTTCGCTCAGTGTGCGCTCGGGGATTCGCACGTCGGCGAAATCGACATGCCACCTACGGTGCCGTTGTAAACCCCTCTGAGTGTTTTGCGTGCCTTTACGTAACTCTTCCGGCCCTAAGATCGTTCGCGTCGTGCGTCCATTCCGGTGACTGGTTTCGCTCGGGTAGTGTTTGGCCGTATGAATACGGGGAGTAACGAGCCGGGCGAGGTGGCCATGGCATCGGACGAGACGGGGACGGACGAGGTGCGCAGCGAGCAAGAGCGGGGGCTTGGCTCGCGGGCACCGGAATTCATCAAAGCGCGCCGGATGCTGCATGTGAGCTGGCAGGTCGGTGTCTTCGTCATCGGGCTCGCGGTCGTGGTGGCCGGCATCATCATGCTGCCCCTTCCCGGGCCGGGATGGGTCGTGATTTTCGGCGGCATGGCGATCTGGGCGACCGAGTTCGTATGGGCCCAGCTGGTGCTCCGCTGGACCAAGCGGAAGGTCACCGAGGCCGCGCAGCGTGCCCTCGATCCCAAGGTGCGGCGGCGGAACATCATCCTGACGGCCATCGGGCTGGTGATCGTGGCCGTACTGGTCGGTATCTACGTCTGGAAGTTCGGCATAGTGATGCCGTGGAAGATCAAGGACCAGTGAGTCGCGCCGGGGTGCCGGTGCCGTCCCTGCGCTGGTCACAGGCACTGCCTGACATGGGGTAATGTTCTTCCTGCGTCCGGGCGATTAGCTCAGTGGGAGAGCACTTCGTTCACACCGAAGGGGTCACTGGTTCGAACCCAGTATCGCCCACCCGGATCAGCGGCCCACCTGCGATTGAGCAGGTGGGCAGCTTCGTTTTCGGCGGGTGAGAGTGTTCGCCGGGGCGGGCGTTCAGCTGGTGTACGCGGGTTCGGCTGGTGTGCGCGATCCGCCAGGGGGGTGCCCCGCAGGAGCGCGACCGCCCCTGCCGCACGGTCGTGCCGCCCCTGACCCGGGCCTGTCCGGTCGTGCCGCCCGTGCCCCGGCCTTGTCCGGTCGTGCCGCTCGTACTTCCCGGCCTGTCCGGTCGTGCCGCCCATGCCCCCGGCTGTCCGGCGGCCGCCCCCTCCCGCGCCGCGCCGCTGTGCTGCCCGTGCCGCCCTGATTCCGTTCGCCGCCCCCGGCGAGCCTCGTCGTCGCCCCGCCTCGCGGCCCTGGCTCCCACCGGCCGCCACATGCCCCGACGGCACCCCCACTCAAGCGCCACATGGCCGAAACCAGACCTCTCCCCGTCACTCCCGGCCCTCCATCCCACCGTCGTCTTTCGGTCGCCCCCGAAACCCGTACGACCGGCCCTCCTTCGTTCGCCTCCTCGGCCGCACACGCCTCACCAGCAACGTCCTCCCGCCCGGCCCTGGCCCCCGCCTCCCGGCCCCTCTCCGCCCCCGACCCGATCGGTAAGAAATTCTTGTCCGAATCATTGACGCACTCTCAGCCCCTCCGTACCTTGTGCCAGCAAGCGCTTACTTGAAACGATTCATGCGAGCGGGACGACGTGCGGGGAGGTCCAACCGTGGTGAACGGCAGGAATGTTGAGAGACGTACGGTCCTGAAGGCGGCCGGGGCCACGGCGGCCACTCTGGGGCTGGCCGCGACGACCGGCTGCGGTGGTGACGGAGGGGCCTCCGCCGACGGGACGGTGACGATTCGTTATGCGTGGTGGGGAGCGGAGGACCGCGCCCAGAGAATCAACAAGACCATCGCGCTCTTCGAGAAGAAGTACCCGAAGATCAAGGTGAAAACGGACTTCCAGCCCTATCTCGACTTCTGGAAGAAGTTCAACACCCAGGCTTCCGGTGGGAATCCGCCGGACGTCTTCCAGAATGCCATCGGCTTCCTCCGCAAATACGACGCGAAGAACGTGCTGCTCGATCTCAGTGAGCAGGCCGAGGCGGGCAACCTGCGGATGGAGGGATTCCGGGCCGGTCTGGAGAAGTTCGGCGAGGTCGACGGCAAACTCCTCGGCGTTCCGGTCGGTTCCAACTCGATGTCCCTCGTCATCGACAAGCCCGTCTACACCCGGGCCGGCGTCAAGCCCGAGCAGGGCTGGACCTGGGACGACTTCGACGCGGCGATGAAGAAGATCCGCGACAAGACGGGGCGCGCCGGGGACAGCGGCCTGTACGGCGTCATGTACCTCTACGACCTGTACCTGCGTCAGAACGGCAAGGCGTTCTTCACCGAGGACGGGCTCGGCTTCACCGAGGCGGACCTGACGGACTGGTGGA
This sequence comes from Streptomyces sp. CA-179760, assembly GCF_050937045.1. NCBI lineage: Bacteria > Bacillati > Actinomycetota > Actinomycetes > Kitasatosporales > Streptomycetaceae > Streptomyces > Streptomyces sp. CA-179760. The sequence goes on along the minus strand of NZ_JBNJLZ010000001.1, from coordinate 1,880,052 downwards.
CGAAGGCCAGGAAGGGCGTGGAGGAGGGCATCTACGCCGATGCCAAGAAGGTCGTCCAGAACAAGCCCAAGTCGGCGGTCGCCGCCGAGCTGGCCGGAGGCGAGTTCACCTGGGACAACTTCACCGTCCGTTACACCAGCGAGGGCAAGAGCGAGTACGGCCTGGCCCCCATCCCGACGACGGACGGCAAGAAGACCGGCCAGTACCTCGGCTCGCTCATGCTGAGCGCCTCCAAGCGCACCCAGCACCCCAAGGAGGTCGCCCAGTTCATCGACTTCATGGTCCACGACCCCGAGGTCGCCAAGATCATGGGCTACGACCGAGGTGTGCCCGCGACGCAGGCCCAGTACGACGCGTACCAGCCGACCGACGAGGTCAACAAGGCGATAGCCGCCTACGAGGAGTCCCTCGTCAAGGCCGGCGTCCTGGAGCCCATCACACCGCACCCGAACGGCGCGGACATCTGTGAGTCCGCGTTCCTGCGCATCGCCGAGGAGCTCGCCCTGGGCAAGCGGTCGGTGGACGAGGCCGTCAAGCAGTTCTTCACCGAGTCGAAGACGGCTCTCGGCACCTGATGGGAACCACCGTGACGCACGCCCCTGCGATGGAGGGCCTGTCCAAGGACAAGGACTCCGAGCCGCGGCACGGTCCGGTGAAGCCCGTGCGCCCCGCCGCCCTCAAGCGGCGGCGGCGCCGGGAGAACCTGGCCGGCTATCTCTTCATGTCCCCGTGGATCGCCGGGTTCCTGCTGCTCACCGCGGGTCCGATGGTCGCCTCGCTCTACTTCGCGTTCACCGACTACAACCTCTTCGACGCGCCGAAGTGGATCGGCCTCGACAACTTCTCCGAGATGTTCGGCGATCCGCGCTGGCGTCACTCGGTGCAGGTGACGTTGTGGTACGTCGTCGTGGGAACGCCGCTGAAGCTGATCGCGGCCCTAGGAGTGGCCCTGCTGCTGGCCCAGAGCCGTCGCGGGCAGGCCTTCTACCGGGCCGCTTTCTACGCGCCGTCGCTGATCGGGGCGAGCGTCTCCATCGCGATCGTGTGGAAGGCGATCTTCTCGGACGACGCCATCGTGGACCGGATGCAGAAGAGCTTCGGGATCGACGTCGGCGGCTGGACCGGCGACCCCGACATGATCATCTACAGCCTGGTGGCGCTCACCGTCTGGCAGTTCGGCGCCCCCATGGTCATCTTCCTGGCCGGCCTCAAGCAGGTCCCGCGCGAGCTGTACGAGGCCGCCGAGGTCGACGGCGCGGGTCCGCTGCGCCGGTTCTGGAACATCACGCTGCCGATGATCTCCCCGGTGCTTTTCTTCAACGTCCTGCTGGAGACGATCCACTCGTTCCAGATCTTCAGCTCGGCGTACATCGTCGGCGGCGGCGCCGGAGGCAACGCCTGCGGTCCGGCCGACGGCTCGATGGTCTACACCTGCTACCTCTATGTCCAGGGCTTCGAGAACAGCCGGATGGGTCTGGCCTCCGCCATGGCCTGGATGCTGCTCGTCGCGGTCGCCCTGGTGACGGCGGTGCTGTTCTGGTCCCAGAAGCGCTGGGTGCACTACGAGGAGGGCGCCTCATGAGCGCACCGGCCACCGACGTCACCCCGCGAGCGGGCGGCCTCCGGCACAAGCTGCCTGGCTCCGTCGCCTGGCACATCGCGTCCCTGCTGGTCCTCGCGGTGATCCTCTACCCGGTGATCTGGGTCATCGGCGGTTCCTTCAAGAAGAGCGAGGACGTCGTCGGCAGCCTGGATCTCTTCCCGGGCGATCCGATCACCTCGAACTACACGCGGCTCAGCGAGGGCATCGCGGACATCTCCATCTCCACGTTCTTCCTCAACTCGCTCATGCTCGCGCTGGGTTCCGTGGTCGGGATCCTGCTGTCCTGCTCGCTGACGGCGTACGCCTTCGCGAAGATCAGGTTCGCGGGCCGCAACCTGCTCTTCACGCTGATGATCGGCACGCTCCTGTTGCCCTATCACGTGCTGCTCATCCCGCAGTACGTGCTGTTCCGCAACATGGAGATGATCAACACCTACACCCCGCTGCTGCTGGGGAAGTACCTGGCGACGGAGGCGTTCTTCGTCTTCCTGATGATGCAGTTCATGCGCAACCTGCCCAAGGAGCTGGACGAGGCCGCCCGGCTCGACGGCTGCGGGCACCTGCGCATCTACTGGTCGATCGTGCTGCCGCTGTGCCGCCCGGCCCTGATCACCAGCGCGATCTTCACGTTCATCAACGCGTGGAACGACTTCATGGGTCCGCTGATCTACCTCAACGAACCCGACAAGTACACGGTCTCCCTGGGGCTGAAGATGTTCGTGGACCAGGAGGGCGTGGCCGACTACGGCGGCATGATCGCCATGTCGCTCGTCGCGCTGCTGCCGGTCCTCGCCTTCTTCCTGGCCTTCCAGCGGTATCTGATCGACGGTATGGCCACGTCGGGGCTGAAGGGCTGAGGTGAGCATGGCCGGGACCCGAGTGAAGGCGCGGGGCGAGTCGGTGCTCGCCGAGCGGTTCGCCGTGTTCGCCGAGTGTCTGCTGACCGGGGTGTGGATCGCGGTGGCCTCGCTCGGGGTCGTGACGTACCCGGCCGCGTTCGCCGCGGGCGCGCGGCATCTGCGGCGTCGTACCGCGCACGAGGGCGGTGGGTGGCGGGAGTTCGTCGCCGACTTCCGTACGGCTCTGCGCGGCGGGTGGCTCGCCGGGCTCGCAGGGTGGGCCGCGGTGGCCGCGGTCTGGGTGGACGTCCAGGCGGCCCGGGCGGGGATTCCCGGTGGGCCGCTCGTCGGAGCCGTCGGGGTCGTCGCGCTGATCGCCTTCGTCGTGGCGGGGCTGCGCGCGGCGGCGGTCTGGGAGGCGGACGCCCGGTGGCGGACGCTGCTCGCGCAGGCCTGGCGCCGGACGGTCCTCGACCCCGCCGGGTCCTTCCTGATCATCGCCGGGCTGGCCGTGGTGGCCCTGTCCGCCTGGTTCGTCGCGCCGCTGGCGGCCCCCGTCCTCGGGGCCGTCGCGGCGGCGGCCGTCGCCGTGGAGGAGCGGTACCGGCACCGCTGACCGGCGATGCCCTCACCTCAGGTCGGCGCCCCGGGCGCCGCACCTCGCACTGTCATGCCCCTGACCAGCGTACGGAATTGCTTCCCCGCACGGAATTGCTTCCCGCACGGACGAGGAAAGGCAGCATCTCTATGTCTCCCATCCCCCGCAGGTCCCTCCTCAAGGCGGCCGCCGTCGCCGGAGCCGCCGCCCAGTTCAGCTGGGCACTGGGGGCGCAGGACGCGCAGGCCGCCCCCGGAGCCGAGGCCGCCGACGCCGACCCGGTGACCCTCGACTGGCTGGAGGACGGCGGACTCGGCGCGGCCCCCGGCTCCACCGTCGGCGTCCCCTGGCCGAAGGGCGCCTACCAGAAGGACCAGACCTTCGCGCTCAAGGACGCGGCCGGCAAGGCCGTTCCCGTGCAGTCCTGGCCGATCGCCTACTGGCCCGACGGCTCCCTCAAGTGGACCGCGCACGCGGTCGGTTCGGGCAACGGCAAGCTCACCCTCGCCGCGGGCACGCCCGCCGCACCCGAGAAGAAGGTCACCGTCGACAAGAGCGGCGGCACCATCGACATCTCGACCGGCGTCATCACGGCGAAGATCGGCAAGTCCGGTTCCACGATCGTCAAGTCGGTCATCCGGGGCTCGACGGAGATCGCGAAGAACGGCCGGCTCGTGCTGATCCGCCAGCCCGAGATCGAGGACGAGGACCAGGGCGCGGTCAAGACCGAGCGCTTCGACGGCGCCGTCTCCAAGGTCGAGGTCGAGCAGGCGGGCCCGGTCCGCGCGGTCGTCCGCATCGACGGCAAGCACCGCAAGGGCGGCCGCAGCTGGCTGCCGTTCTCGATCCGGCTCTACTTCTACGCCGGCGCCGACTCCTTCCGCATGGTCCACACCCTCACCTTCGACGGCACGCAGGAGCCCGCGAAGGCGAGCGGCGACTTCATCCGCGGACTCGGCGTGCGTTTCCAGGTGCCGATGCGGGACAAGGCGTACGACCGTCACGTCCGTATCGGCGGCGACGGCACCGGCCTGCTCCGCGAGGCCGTCCAGGGCATCACCGGACTGCGTCGCGACCCCGGGGCGGCCGTGCGCACGGCCCAGTTCGAGGGCAAGAAGCTGCCCGACCCGGCCACCTGGGACCAGCGGGTCACCACCCGCCTCCAGTACATCCCCGAGTGGGGCGACTACTCCCTCTCCCAGCTCTCCGCCGACGGCTTCACGGTCCGCAAGCGGACGAAGAAGGGCCACGGCTGGATCGGCGCGGGCGGCGGCCGCCGGGCGAGCGGCTTCGGATACGTCGGCGGCGCGAGCGGCGGATTCTCCTTCGGGCTCAGGGACTTCTGGGAGAAGTTCCCCGCCCAGCTCGACATCCGCGACGCCCAGACCGACACGGCCGAGGTCACCCTCTGGCTCTGGTCGCCCGAGGCGCAGCCCATGGACCTGCGCTTTTACCACGACGGCATGGGCCAGGACACGTATCCCGAACAGCTCGAAGGCCTCAACATCACCTACGAGGACTACGAACCCGGGTTCGGCACCCCCTACGGCATCGCCCGCACCAGCGAACTCCTCTTCTGGGCCCACGACTCCACCCCGAGCGCCGAGGCGATGGCCCGGCAGGTCGAGGCCGTACGCACGCCGCCGCAGCTCGCCGCCCCACCCCAGCAGCTGATCAAGGCCGGCGTCTTCGGCAAACTGTTCTCCGCGCCGGACCGCTCCACCAGCGCCAAGGCGAAGATCGAGGACCACCTCGACTTCCTCTTCACCTACTACAAGGACCAGGTGGAGCAGCGCCGCTGGTACGGCTTCTGGGACTACGGCGACATCATGCACAGCTACGACCCCAGCCGTCACCAGTGGTGCTACGACGTCGGCGGCTACGCCTGGGACAACTCCGAGCTGTCGCCCGACCTCTGGCTCTGGTTCGCCTACATGCGCTCCGGCCGCTCCGACATCTTCCGCTTCGCCGAGGCCATGACCCGGCACACCGGCGAGGTCGACGTCTACCACCTCGGCAAGTGGGCCGGCCTCGGCACCAGGCACGGTGTCCAGCACTACGCCGACAGCGCCAAGCAGCAGCGCATCGCCAACACCACCTACCGCCGCTACTACTACTTCCTCACGGCGGACGAACGCGTCGGCGACCTCATGCACGCCAACGTCGACTCCGACGAGACGTTCCTCGTCCTCGACCCCATCCGCAAGATCCGCACCGAGCCGTACACCCCTGACCGCAACGCCCTGTCCATCGGCTTCGGCACCGACTGGAGCGGTCTGGTCTCGGCCTGGCTCACCGAGTGGGAGCGACGTGGCCCCAAGTGGGAGAAGGCCAAGGCGCGTGTCCTGTCCACAATGGAGACCATCACCGCCCAGCCCAACGGCTTCGTCCAGGGCAACGCGCTGTACGACCTGGACACCGGGAAGTTCGCCGTGGCCAAGGAGGCCAAGGTCGGCGTCTCGCACCTGTCGGCCATGTTCGGCCTGGTCGAGCTCTGCGCCGAGCTGATCGACCAGGTCGACATGCCGAAGTTCAAGGAGGCGTGGCTCGACTACTGCCGCTACTTCAACGCCACCAAGGCCGAACAGAAGGCCCGCTACGGCTCCGACTTCGGTTCCCTGCTGCTCTTCCAGGGCCACTCCCGGCAGGACGCCTACGCCGCCGTCCAGGCAGGCGACGACAAGCTGGCTGCCCGGGCGTGGCGGCAGTTCTACAACAGCGCCGACACCTGGGACTACAAGGAGTCCACCGACTGGTCCACGAAGAAGATCGAGGGCCCGACCGCCCTCGTCCCCGGCAGCGAGGCGGCCTGGGTGTCCACCAATGCCACGGCGCTGTACGGCCTGGCGGCGATCCAGAACCTGGCACTGGTCGGGGACAAGATGCCGTAGCCGTTCCCCAGGAGGCGGCTAGTTCATCCTCCCCAGGACCTCCCGAACCCGCCGGACGTCCCTGATCCGCTGCTCGTACGTCGCCCCGAGTGCGAGCAGCAGGAGTCCGGCGAGGGCGGGGGGCGCCCAGCGGGGGAGCGCGCCCGTCACCTGCACGACGTACGGGGCGAGTTCGTGCAGTGTGACCAGAGCCAGCACCGCGCCGCCGAGCACCAGCGGCGCCTGGAGGTGGTGCCGCGCGCCCAGCAGGGTGACCAGCAGTGCCGCCGTGCCCAGCAGCAGCGGTCGCGTCCAGTGCGGCTCGGCCCAGGCCGCGACGAGGCTCGGCAGGAGGGTGGCGGCGAGTCCGGGGCCGTACGCCGTCCAGGAGGACGCCCGCGGGTCGTGGCGCCGGCGCAGGGCGCCGACGAGCAGTGCGGGCACGGTCACCGGGAGCGTGTAGGCCTCGGGTGTGCCGACGTCCCAGGCGGCCAGGCGTACCCAGGCGGCGAGCACGAACAGGGCTGTGGCCGCGTAGCCGACGGGACGACGGCCGGGACGGAGTGCCGTGCCCGCGGCGATCACTCCGCACAGGGCCAGCACCAGAGCGAGCAGCGGCGGATCGGTGATGGTGAGGCCCACGGCGAGCAGTCCGGTGACGGCTCCCACGATCTCGACCGGCAGGGTCGCCCGGTGCTCACCGAGACGCGCCGCGAGCAGCGCGGCGGCCATGGGGACGACGAGGACCAGCAGGGCGGTTATGGCCGGAGGCCAGTCCGCGGCGGCACCGGTGGCCGACGCCAGGGCGGCGGCGTACCCGAGGGCGGCCGGAGCCGTGACCGGGGCGACGCTCGCCTGCCATGAGGCCGCGGCGAACAGTGCCACCAGCACGGACAGCACCACGAGGGTCGCGGCCTGGGAGGCGAGAGCGGTCAGGGCGAGGCTGACGGAGGTGACCAGGGCCAGGCCGAGAGTGGCGAGCCGCGTGGCAGGCACCGCGTCCCGGCGCACGTACAGCGTGGCCGCCGTCACGACCCCGAGGACCGACATCCCCGCGACGTACGGAGTCCCGAGAACCGCCGGAAGCGTCAGCGCCGTCGCCCAGAGCAGGCCCAGCGCGCCGAGCCGGGCCCGAGCACCCCAAGGCTCCGTACGGATCGCCAGGGCGAGAACGGCCGCGACGGCGACCAACACGGCCGGTGCCGCCGCCGAGTCCGGAGGCCAGGGAGCGTCGACGGTCACCGCGGTGCGGGCATCCGAAGGAGCGCCGCTCCACACCCGGCCCACCCAGCCCGCCGGACCCAGCAGCACCACGATGACGACGGGCAGGGTCCACAGCAGCGCCAGCGCCTGTACGACACCGGAGGCCCAGGCCAACCCCCGCCGTATCGCGTCGGGCAGCCGTCCGGCCCACACCACCGCCAACAGGGTGATGCCGCAGACCAGATGGGCCGGAACCGCCCACATGTCCGGCAGCGCGGAGCGGGCCACTCCGCCCAGAGCGCCGACCATGAGCAACCCCGAGGCCATCGCGAGACCGAGGGGGTGCCCCGTGCCCGGGCCCCGCCAGGCCGCGACCAGCGCGATGGCCGCCGCGAGCAGGAGAAGCCCCCCGGCTCGGGCAGCGGCTCCCGGATCGTCCGCCGCCAGGGACAGCCAGCCGGCGGCCAGGACGCCCCAGCCGCCCATGCCGTACGCACCGACGACAGCGGCGATCCGCACCGGCCCGGCCGTCAGCCGCAGCGCAACCACCGTGTCGAGCCCGGCCGTCACCAGCAGCGCGGCCGTGATCACGTACGGGCCCGCGTCTGCGGCCAGGGCCCACAGCAGCAGCGGGAACTGGGCCGCGGCCAGGGCGGACGGCAGGGGCAGCCGCAGGGCGGCCGTGGCCGGAAGCAGGCCGTACGCCGACCAGATCACCGCGAGCACCGCTGACGCGGCCGCCGCGTACCCGGTCCCGTCCGTCTGGGTGAGGGCGGCCTCGTGCAGCGCGTAGGCGTCCAGGACGGTCAGGGCGAGCCCGAGCCCCGCCACGGACTCGGCCGTCGACCGCAGCCCCCGCTTCAGCAGGAGCACGGGCCCGGCGAGCGCGGCCAGCGTGACCGCGCCGAGCACCAGCGCCCGCCCGGTGATGCCCATATGACCCCAGCTGACCAGGGTGAAGACCGCGGCCGCGAGCGTGAGCAGTACACCGCCGAGGACCAGGAGGACGTTCTGCACGCTGGGCGCGGCGGTCTCCGGGCGGGGCGGCGCCGTGGGTGACCATGCCACCGGCAACGGCTGCTGGGCCCGTTGCAGGGCCGAGACCAGCCAGGCGCGACGGGTCAGCAACTGGGCCCTGCGGGCTTCCAGTTGCCGGAGTTCGGCATCGAGGAGCCGCAACTCCTCGGCCGGGGGCGGAAGGTGCGTCATGCCTGGGAGTGTGGTCCGCGTCACCTCGCACGGCATGAGTGCGGATACTCAGGCGCGTACTCATACAAGCCCCCGCCAGGAGTGGGCACACTGCGGGCATGGACTGGAACCACTATCGTTTCCGCAGTCTGTGGCCCCTGACCGCGCCGCCCGCCGCCGTGTACGAGGCGCTGGTCCGGGCCGAGGACTACCCCCGCTGGTGGCGCCAGGTCCGGCAGGTCACCCGGCTCGACGAGACCACCGGCGTGATCCGGATCCGCTCCGTCCTGCCGTACGACATGACCTTCACGGCACGGGAGGTGCGGCGCGATCCCGCGGCCGGGGTACTGGAGACCGCCCTGTCCGGGGACGTCGAGGGCTGGGCACGCTGGACGGTCACGCCGCTCGGACCGGGAAGTCTGGCGCGGTACGACCAGGTCGTGAGCGTGACCAAGCCGCTGCTGAGGAGGCTCGCCGTACCGGGACGGCCCGTCTTTCGCGCCAACCACGCGCTGATGATGCGGTCCGGGCGGCGCGGACTCGTCAGGCACCTCGCAGCGGTTTGAAGGAAACGTGCCGGGGCCTGTATTGTTCAGTGCGTTCCCGGGCGATTAGCTCAGTGGGAGAGCACTTCGTTCACACCGAAGGGGTCACTGGTTCGAACCCAGTATCGCCCACCGGAAACAGCCGGTCCGTCTCAGACGGACCGGTTTTTTCATGCCCGGACGCCCCGGGCCAGGTGCTCAGGCCGCCGCCGGCAGATCCGGACGCAGCGGCCAGGCCGGGTCGACCGACTCCTCGACGCCGCTGCGCGCGAACCACGCCTGGAGGCCCCGGGCCTGGGCCGCGTGCCAAACCGCCTGCAGGGTGTGCAGCTCACCGGGGGCGAGCCGCTCCAGCCGGGACGCGAACCGGCGGCCCACCGCCCGGGTGACCTCCAGCGCAGCCACGGCATCGGCCGCCGCGTCGTGCGCGCCCTCCAGCGTGACGCCGTAGTGCGCGCACAGGTCGGTCAGTGTGCGGCGGCCCTTGCGGTAGCGGTCCAGGTGCTTGTCCAGGACCCTCGGGTCGAGCACGAGCAGCGGCGCCGGCTCGAACCAGCGGTCCAGGGCCGAGGCGCGATGGCGGCGCAACTCCCGGTCCAGCAGGGTCAGATCGAACGGCGCGTTCATCACCACGACCGGGCGTCCGGCGTGGGCCTGCTCGGCCAGCACCTCCGCTATCTCGTACATCACCGGTGCCGGCCACCGGCCGTTGCGCTGCAGGTGTTCCTCCGTCAGCCCGTGCACCGCCGTCGCCTCGGCGGGCACCGGAACCCCCGGGTTCACCAGCCAGCGGCTGACCCGCGGCCGGACGCCCGGGGCGTCCTGGACGACGACGGCGGCCGACACGATCCGGTCGGTCTCGACGTCCACGCCTGTCGTCTCCGTGTCGAAGGCGGCCAGCGCCCCCTCGTACCAGCACGTCGTCATAGCCACACAACCCCTCGGTCACCTTCGGCAGTTGACGCACCGTCCGCTGCCCGATTCGGTGATACCCGGGCTGTTTGCGTACTACGCCGGGAGGAGACAACAGGAGTACGGGTTGTTGCAGTTCAGCGGCCCGCCACGGGGACTCACTTGTTCTGGAAGGCTGTTGGCCATGGCCATTGCGCAGCCCGAACGGGGCGGGCTGCTGCCCGAGCGCACGGCTCCCTCCCGCGGCACTCTCGCCACCACCGCCTGCATGGAGACACTGCAGGTCGGCTATCTGCACGCCGTCGCGGCGGCCGCCGGCTGCTCGCTGTCCCAGCCGTTTCCGGACAACGGCATCGACTGGCACGTCAGTCACAGCGCCCCCGGGCACACGGTCGACGACGAGGTCACCATCAAGGTGCAGCTCAAAGCCACCTACCAGGTGCCGCCCGACCCGCCGGGCCGCAGCTTCTCCTTCACTCTCGACAACGCCCATCTGGCGAAACTCGCCCGCACACCCGTGTCGGTGCACAAGATCCTGGTGGTGATGCTGGTGCCGCGCTCCCAGGACGACTGGCTGCGCGCCGGCCACGACCGGCTCGACCTCAGGCACTGCTGCTACTGGACCAACCTCGCCGGCCAGCCGATCACCGGCCGCAGCCGCACCACCGTGCGCATACCGACCGCACGCATCTTCGACGACCGGGCCCTGTGCGAGATCATGACGCGGGTCGGGACGGGAGGGAAACCGTGACGCACCGCCCGACCGAGGAACCGCTGAGGGCCGTGCGGCCCCACCCCGTCGACTCCTGGAGCGGCCCTCCGCCCGAGCCCCGCGAGGTCGACCCGGCCGTGCTGAGCGCCCTGCTGCGCCGGCACGGCTGGCTGCGGCGCGGCGGCGCCCCCGGACGCTACGGCCGCTGGACCCCGCCCGGCCCGGGCCCCGGCAGCGGCAGCGGCAGCGGCAGCGGCACGAGTCTGCTGGTGCCGGAGAGCCGCGCCTTCCCCGACAGCGACGACCTCCTCGGCGAGGCCCTGCTCGCCCTGTCCCGCAGCGGATCGCCCTCCGCCCGCGAGGTCCTCGTCTCCCTCGCCGTGCCCAGTGACGAGATCCGCTGGTGGCACGACGTCCCCGCCGGGCCCGCCGGAGCGGCGCCCTGGGCCGTCGAGGACCGGCTGCGTGCCGCGGCCCGCCGGATGCTGCTCGCGGCGGCACTCGCCGCACGCGCGCGTGCCGGCTATCACGGCGCCCGTCACCGGCGCTCCGCCGCCGCGTCCCTGGAGAGCGTCCTCGTCGGCTCCGCCGCCGACGGCCGGCTCACCGCCTTCGTGCCCGTCGCCGCCGGCCGGCCCGTGGCCGTACGCCTCCATCAGGCGCTGTACGCCGCCCGTGAGGCCATCGACTACCAGCGCGCCACGGGCGGCATGGACGCCTTCGACGCCGCGGTTCAGGCGGGGGTGAGCCACGAGCTCACCGAGGCGCTCATCGCTCTCGTCACAGGCACGGAGGGCGCCCGGATCGCCGTCGCGTGGGCCCCGGCCGCCGGTGTGCCCGAGGGCTGCGCGCCCTCCGTCGACCCAGTCGAGTTCTCGCCCGGCGACCTGTCGGTCCTGCGCGAGGCGGGCGCCCGCTACCTGCGCGAGGAACCCGCCGTGCCGGTGCGGATCACCGGAGCGGTGGTGCGGCTGCGCCGGTCGGGGCCGCGCGGCGAGGGCAGCGTACGGCTGCGGGTGCTGGCCGGGGCCGAGATCCCGAACGTCCGGATCACCCTCGACGAGGAGGGCTACCGGATCGCCGGGCACGCCCACCTCGTCGGACTGCCGGTGCGGGTGCAGGGCCGGCTGGAGAGCCGGGGCGGCTTCCGGCGCCTCACCGGCGCCCACGGCGTCGTACCCGTGCAGGTCGACGACGCCGAACGGGACCGGCTCATGAAGGCGCTGCAGGAGAACGCCGGGATGGCGGCCTTCTTCGAGGAGGCCTGCGGAGGGGAGCGCGGGGACTGCGGGGACTGAGGGGACCGCGGGGACTGCGGGGACTGATTTCGCGGTGGGCGGCCCGGGGTCGGTACGATCCATACTCGTGCGCGCTCCCGTACGGCGCCGCAGCCCCACCTTCAGTCAGGAGAGACCGGTGTCAGACGTCCGTGTGATCATCCAGCGCGATTCCGAGCGGGAAGAACGCGTGGTGACGACGGGCGCTACGGCCGCCGAGCTCTTCGCCGGCGAGCGCTCGATCATCGCCGCGCGCGTGGCCGGCGAACTCCGGGACCTGTCGTACGCCCTGTCCGAGGGCGACGAGGTCGAGGGCGTCGAGATCTCCTCCGAGGACGGGCTGAACATCCTGCGCCACTCCACCGCGCACGTCATGGCGCAGGCCGTGCAGGAGCTCTTCCCCGAGGCCAAGCTCGGCATCGGCCCGCCCGTGAAGGACGGCTTCTACTACGACTTCGATGTCGAGAAGCCGTTCACGCCCGAGGATCTCAAGGCCATCGAGAAGAAGATGCAGGAGATCCAGAAACGCGGGCAGAAGTTCGCCCGCCGTGCGATCACCGACGAGGCCGCCCGCGAGGAGCTCGCGAACGAGCCCTACAAGCTGGAGCTGATCGGCCTCAAGGGCTCGGCGTCCAGCGACGACGGCGCGGACGTCGAGGTCGGTGCCGGCGAGCTGACGATCTACGACAACCTGGACGCCAAGACCGGCGAGCTGTGCTGGAAGGACCTCTGCCGCGGTCCGCACCTGCCCTCCACCCGGAACATCCCGGCGTTCAAGCTGATGCGCAACGCGGCCGCCTACTGGCGCGGCAGCGAGAAGAACCCCATGCTCCAGCGCATCTACGGGACCGCCTGGCCCACCAAGGACGAGCTGAAGGCGCACCTGGAGTTCCTCGCCGAGGCCGAGAAGCGCGACCACCGCAAGCTCGGCAGCGAGCTGGACCTGTTCTCCGTCCCGGAGCAGATCGGCTCCGGCCTCGCCGTCTTCCACCCCAAGGGCGGCATCATCCGCCGGGTCATGGAGGACTACTCGCGGCGCCGCCACGAGGAAGAGGGCTACGAGTTCGTCTACACCCCGCACGCCACCAAGGGGAAGCTCTTCGAGACCTCGGGCCACCTGGACTGGTACGCCGACGGCATGTACCCGCCCATGCAGCTCGACGAGGGCGTGGACTACTACCTCAAGCCCATGAACTGCCCGATGCACAACCTGATCTTCGACGCGCGCGGGCGTTCCTACCGTGAACTGCCGCTGCGTCTCTTCGAGTTCGGGACGGTGTACCGCTACGAGAAGTCGGGCGTCGTGCACGGCCTGACCCGGGCCCGCGGCTTCACCCAGGACGACGCGCACATCTACTGCACCCGCGAGCAGATGTCGGAGGAGCTCGACAAGACGCTCACCTTCGTCCTCGGCCTGCTGCGCGACTACGGCCTGACCGACTTCTACCTGGAGCTCTCCACCAAGGACCCGGAGAAGTTCGTCGGCTCGGACGAGGCCTGGGAGGAGGCCACGGAGACGCTGCGCCAGGTCGCCGAGAAGCAGGGCCTGCCCCTCGTGCCCGACCCGGGTGGCGCAGCCTTCTACGGCCCGAAGATCTCCGTCCAGACCAAGGACGCCATCGGCCGCACCTGGCAGATGTCGACGATCCAGCTCGACTTCAACCTGCCGGAGCGCTTCGACCTGGAGTACACCGGCGCGGACGGCGCCAAGCAGCGCCCCGTCATGATCCACCGCGCGCTGTTCGGCTCGATCGAGCGCTTCTTCGCGGTGCTCCTCGAGCACTACGCGGGTGCCTTCCCGGCGTGGCTGGCCCCGGTCCAGGCGGTCGGCATCCCGATCGGCGACGCGCACGTCGAGTACCTGGAGAAGTTCGCGGCGGCGGCCAAGCGGAGGGGCCTGCGCGTCGAGGTCGACTCCTCCTCCGACCGGATGCAGAAGAAGATCCGCAACGCCCAGAAGCAGAAGGTGCCCTTCATGGTCATCGCGGGCGACGAGGACATGTCCCACGAGTCCGTTTCCTTCCGCTACCGCGACGGCTCGCAGGAGAACGGCATCCCCTTCGACGAGGCCATCGCCAAGATCCAGAAGGTCGTCGAGGAGCGGGCGCAGGTCTGATCACACGGCGCATGGGCCCCCGGTGAGATCCCGGGGGCCTTTGCCGTCCCCCCAGCTCGACGCCATATGCTGCACTGCATGACGAGTGAGCCGGAGCAGCAGCTGGGAGTGGGGACGCAGGACGCGTTCCAGCGTCTGTGGACGCCCCATCGGATGGCCTACATCCAGGGCGAGAACAAGCCGAGCGGCCCGGGCGCCGGCGACGGATGCCCCTTCTGCTCCATCCCGGCCAAGTCCGACGAGGACGGGCTGGTCGTCCGGCGCGGCGAGCAGGTCTACGCCGTGCTCAACCTCTACCCGTACAACGGCGGTCACCTGATGACCGTGCCCTACCGGCACGTCGCCGACTACACGGACCTCACGGCGGGGGAGACCGCCGAACTAGGCGAACTCACCAAGCAGGCGATGACGGCCCTGCGCACGGCCTCCGGCGCGCACGGCTTCAACATCGGTATGAACCAGGGCACGGTGGCGGGTGCGGGCATCGCGGCGCACCTGCACCAGCACATCGTGCCGCGCTGGGGCGGGGACACGAACTTCATGCCGGTGGTGGGACATACGCGGGTGCTGCCGCAGCTACTGGCGGACACGCGGAAGATGCTGGCGGAGGCCTGGCCGACGAGCTGAGTCCGGCGCGGGTCGCCGCTTCCCAGCCCGTCCGGCGTTTGCGGACGAGGTCGTTCAGGCCGATGGAGGTCTGGGGGCGCGGCCCCCAGGGACACCAGCCCCCACCTGCCCGCGGGTGATCGGCCCGACCGCCGGAGGCTTACGCGTCGTACACATCCGCCTTCTTCGGCGAAGCCTCCTGCACAGCCCCACTAAGCGCCGCGGACCTGGACCCGAACTTCTCCACATTCACCCCGTTCTCCCGCAGTACCTTCAGCGCCGCCGAATGCACCACACGCAGCACAGGCGTAGCCGCCCGCAACGCGTCGTCCGCCATGAAGCGGTGCCGCCACGGCTGGTCGGCCCACGCGTGTCGCAGACCGAAGGGCTCCGGGAGCGTCAGGCTGCCGCCGAGCCAGTTCAGCAGCGGCGGGTACCAGGTCAGCGGGGCGCGCGCGGCCAGCCGTACCACCTCGTCGGCGTCGATCAGCGGGAGCTTCACGGTGCGGGTCTCCCAGAACCGCAGAGCCTTCTGCACCGCCTTCTCCTTGGCCGCCGGCTTCTCGTTGAACAGGGGGTTGACCGGCCCCAGGGCGTGTCCGGTGATCTCGATGCGCAGGGTGTCGTGCAGCACGGTCACCGTGATCAGCATCGTGATCACCAGATGGCCGTCCCAGAGGGTCCACTGCACACCGAGGTAGTGCCGGTCGCCGCTGCCGAACTGCTGCTTGTTGCAGATGTCCTGTATGGCGTGCGTCCGGACCGTGTACGCGTCGACGTCCGTGCCGCTCGGCCGGGACACCTCCGTCGCCTTCTCACCGATCGGCGTGACGATCCAGTGCGTGATGGACGGCTTGGTGAAGCCGCCGGTGTTGATGGACGTGCGCTCCAGCATGCCCAGGCCGCCCTGGATCGCCGTGATGACGTCCCAGCTGCGGAAGGGGTGGAACTCCTTGTCCGGGTCGGCGGAGACCAGCTCCTCGGCCAGCTGCCAGCTGCCCCACCGCGTGCCCATGCCGAGTATGCCCTTGGGGCCGGCGTAGAAGACCGAGTTGGATCGCTGCTCGGCGCCGAGGCGGGCCAGCTCCTTGCGCACCTGCTCGGCCGCGTCGCCCGGGTTGCCCGGAACAGCCTCGGGGATCTTGGCGCCCACGCCGCCGCCCGCCAGCAGGCTCGACCAGCGCTCCCGCAGGTCACGGGCCGTCCGCTCGCAGATCTGCTTGGCCCAGAACCAGCCGACGACCGGCATGATGACCGCCGCGCGCCCGTACAGGGCCCAGAATCCCGTGAAGGGCATTTTGATCAGGAACAGCACGGCGAGCGCGCCCACCGCGACCAGCAGGGTCGTGGCGAGGGCGCCGGCGCGCTTGTCCTCGCGCTTGGCCATGGTGGTGCGCAGCGTGAACACCAGCAGCCACACGAGGAAGCCCGGCAGGAAGAGCACCCCGCACAGGACCGTGACCGCCGAGAGCCAGTTGTCGCGGTCGCGGCGGATACGGTGGGCCGCCAGGCAGTGCTCCACGACGACCTGGGGTTCGATGCCGAAGGACTGGATGACGGGGTTGCGCCCGGCACCCAGCATCCGGTCGATGATGGCGCGGGAAAAGGCCTCGCCGAACCGGGGACGGAGGATCTTCGCCCAGGGACGCGGCGGTTTCACCTTCGACTGATGCCACTCGTTGTCGGCGTTCAGGATCTTGGTGACCTCGTCGTCCCGGTACGCCGCCGCGGCCAGTGCGTAGGTCGCCGCCGTCTGCCCAGCCGAACCCGCCAAAGGCACCTGGGCCCCTGGGCTGAAGTCGAATCCGTCTGTCACTGCCGCCCCCATCGCTGCCGCATCCGCATCTGCGGCCTTCCCGACTTCCGCGCTCCGCACACCTGTTGATCAGGTCATCAGCGTATCCGCACGCACCGACATCCGTCGGCGGGCGGCTGTCAAGCCGCCCGCCGATGCGGAGGGGAGCGCTCACCAGGTCCATTTGGTGGCGCCGGGCGCGAACTACGAGGCCTCGCGCGCCTCTTCACGCACCCGTTCCGCGACCTGTGGAGGCATCGGCTCGTGCCGCGCGTACCGGCGGCTGAACCGCGCCGTGCCGTGCGACAGCGACCGCAGGTCGACCGAGTACCGGCCGATCTCGATCTCGGGCACCTCGGCCCGGATCACCGTGCGCCCGCCGGGCGTCTGCTCGGTGCCGAGCACCCGGCCGCGCCGCCCCGACAGATCGCTCATCACGGCGCCCACGAAGTCGTCGCCGACCAGCACCGACACCTCGGCCACCGGCTCCAGCAGATGGATCCGCGCGTCGGACGCCGCCTCCCGCAGCGCGAGCGCGCCGGCCGTCTGGAACGCGGCGTCGGAGGAGTCCACCGAGTGCGCCTTGCCGTCCAGGAGGGTCACGCGTACGTCGATGAGCGGATGCCCGGCGGCGACTCCCCTGGCGGCCTGGGCCCGTACTCCCTTCTCCACCGACGGGATGAACTGCCGTGGCACCGCGCCGCCGACGACCTTGTCGACGAACTCGATGCCGGAGCCGCCCGGCAGCGGCTCGACCTCGATCTCGCAGATGGCGAACTGCCCGTGGCCGCCGGACTGCTTGACGTGCCGGCCGCGTCCGCCCGACTTGACCGCGAAGGTCTCGCGCAGGGACACCCGGTGCGGTACGACGTCGACCTGGACGCCGTAGCGGCTGCGCAGCCGTTCCAGGGCGACGTCCGCGTGCGCCTCGCCCAGGCACCACAGGACCACCTGGTGGGTGTCCTGGTTCTGTTCGAGCCGCATCGTCGGGTCCTCGGCCACCAGCCGGGACAGCCCCTGCGAGAGCTTGTCCTCGTCCGGCTTGCTGTGCGCCTGGATGGCCAGCGGCAGCAGCGGGTCGGGCATCTGCCACGGCTCCATGAGCAGCGGGTCGTCCTTGGCGGACAGGGTGTCACCGGTCTCGGCGCGGCTCAGCTTGGCCACGCACGCCAGATCGCCCGCGATGACGTGCGACACCGGGCGCTGCTGCTTGCCGAACGGCGTTGACAGGGCGCCGATCCGCTCGTCGACGTCGTGGTCCTCGTGGCCGCGGTCGGACAGTCCGTGCCCGGAGACGTGGACCGTCTGGTCGGCGCGCAGGGTGCCGGAGAACAGGCGGATCAGCGACAGCCGGCCGACGTACGGGTCGGAGGAGGTCTTCACGACCTCCGCGACCAGCGGCGCGTCCGGGTCGCACGGCTTGAGCTCGCGCGGCTTGCCGTCGATCGTCGTCACCCGCACCGTCTCGTGCTCCAGCGGCGTCGGGAAGCCCCGCGTGATCAGCTCCAGCACCTCCACTGTGCCGAGCCCCTGCCGGGCGCCGTCGGACGCGGGGGCGGCGGCCAGGACGGGGAAGAAGACCCCGCGCGCGACGGCTCGCTCCAGGTCCTCGATCAGTGTCCCGACATCGATCTGTTCCCCGCAGAGGTAGCGGTCCATGAGGGTCTCGTCCTCGCTCTCCGAGATGATCCCCTCGATCAGCCGGTTGCGGGCAGCCTCGATCAGCGGCAGCTCGTCCTCGCCCGGCTCCGACTCCTTGCGCTCGCCGGTCGAGTAGTCGAACAGTTTCTGCGACAGCAGCCCGATCAGGCCGGTCACGGGCGCGTGCCCGTCGGGCGCCTGCGGGCCGTGCAGCGGCAGGTAGAGCGGCAGGACCGCGTCGGGGTCGTCCGCGCCGAAGGCCTCCGCGCAGATCCGCGTCATCTCCTCGAAGTCGGCGCGCGCCGCCTCCAGGTGCGTGATGACGATGGCCCGGGGCATGCCCACGGCCGCGCACTCCTCCCACACCATGCGGGTCGAGCCGTCCACGCCGTCCGAGGCCGAGACGACGAAGAGGGCCGCGTCCGCCGCTCGCAGACCGGCCCTGAGCTCACCGACGAAGTCGGCGTATCCGGGGGTGTCGAGAACGTTGATCTTGATGCCGTCCCACTCGACGGGCACCAGGGAGAGCTGCACCGAGCGCTGCTGCCGGTGCTCGATATCGTCGTAGTCGGAGACGGTGCCGCCGTCCTCCACACGGCCCGCCCGGTTCACCGCCCCCGCGGTGAGAGCGAGAGCTTCCACCAATGTGGTCTTGCCCGATCCGGAGTGGCCGACCAGCACCACATTCCGTACGGACTGAGGGTGGTCGGCCGCTTGTGCCCTGCCGGCGGCCCCAGGGTGTGTCTGTCCTTTGTCGCCCATGATCCTGCCTCCCGTGCACGGTGAGGTCACTGTGGGCGCGGACACGCGGTTCCGCGTGCATGGCGGCTCCGGCGACGCCCGCGGTCATTCGACCTTCCCACTCCCGTCACGGTGCGTCCATACGAAGGACGCGATCGCGCCGCCCACCAGCGGCGCGATCGGATCCACCGCGGGGGTCCGGGTGCCCGCCCCTCGGCCACGCGCGCGCGTGGCTACGATGGGCCAGCCGGTGGCCAGCAGGGGTCATGCGGCGACACCGACCCTCGGGAAGGCCATGCTGAACAAGTACGCGCGTGCATTCTTCACGCGTGTCCTCACACCGTTCGCCGCGTTTCTCATCCGGCTGGGCGTCAGCCCCGACGCCGTCACGCTCATCGGCACCGCCGGTGTGGTCGCGGGCGCGCTGGTCTTCTACCCCATGGGCGAGTTCTTCTGGGGCACGATCGTGATCACACTCTTCGTGTTCTCCGACCTCGTCGACGGCAACATGGCCCGCCAGCTCGGCCGCTCCAGCCGCTGGGGCGCCTTCCTGGACTCCACGCTCGACCGGGTCGCCGACGGCGCGATCTTCGCCGGCTTCATCCTCTGGTACGCCGGGGGCGGCGACGACCTCGTCCTGTGCGCCGTCTCGATCTTCTGCCTGGCCAGCGGCCAAGTGGTGTCGTACACCAAGGCCCGCGGCGAGTCGATCGGTCTGCCGGTCGCCGTCAACGGGCTCGTCGAGCGGGCCGAGCGGCTGGTGATCTCGCTCGTCGCGGCCGGGCTCGCGGGCCTGCACGGGTTCGGTGTGCCCGGCATCCAGTATCTGCTGCCCGTCGCCCTGTGGATCGTCGCCGTGGGCAGCCTCGTCACGCTGATCCAGCGGGTCGTCACGGTCCGCCGGGAGTCGGCCGAGGCCGAGGCCGCCGCGCAGGACAATGAAGGCGAGCAGCACAACGCCTCTCACGGGAGCGAGGCGGCCACGTGAGCGCGCAGGACCGGCTGACGGACACGCTGTACGGCCTCGGCTGGAGCACCGTCAGGAAGCTCCCCGAGCCGGTCGCCGTACGGCTCGGGCATGCCATCGCCGACCTCGCCTGGAAGCAGCGTGGCAAGGGCGTACAGCGCCTGGAGAGCAACTACGCGCGCGTGGCGCCCGACGCCGGCCCCGAACGGCTGGCCGAGCTCTCCCGCGCGGGCATGCGCTCCTACCTGCGCTACTGGATGGAGTCCTTCCGGCTCCCCGCCTGGAGCAAGGAGCGGATCAAGGCCGGTTTCGACCCCAAGGACATCCACAACCTCACCGAGGGCATGGCCGCGGGCAAGGGCGTCATACTCGCCCTCCCGCACCTGGGCAACTGGGACCTCGCCGGCGCCTGGGTCACCACCGCGCTGGGCATCCCGTTCACGACCGTGGCCGAGCGCCTGAAGCCGGAGACGCTGTACGACCGGTTCGTCGCCTACCGCGAGAGCCTCGGCATGGAGGTCCTGCCGCACAGCGGCGGAACCGCCTTCGGCACCCTGGCCCGGCGGCTGCGCGACGGCGGCCTGGTCTGCCTGGTCGCCGACCGCGACCTGTCCGCCTCCGGCGTCGAGGTCGACTTCTTCGGCGACACCGCCCGCATGCCGGCCGGACCCGCCCTGCTCGCCCAGCAGACGGGCGCACTGCTGCTCCCCGTCACTCTCTGGTACGACGACTCGCCCGTGATGCGGGGCCGCCTCCACCCACCGGTCGAGGTGCCCGAGTCAGGCACCCGCGCCGAGAAGACGTCTGTGATGACACAGGCGCTGGCCGACGTCTTCGCCTCGGGGATCGCCGACCATCCGGAGGACTGGCACATGCTGCAGCGTCTGTGGCTCGCGGACCTCGATCCAGCGAAGGGATCCACGTGAGGATCGGCATCGTCTGCCCGTACTCCTGGGACGTACCGGGCGGCGTCCAGTTCCATATCCGCGATCTGGCCGAGTACTTCATCCGCCTCGGCCACGAGGTCTCCGTCCTCGCCCCGGCGGACGACGACACCCCGCTGCCGCCGTACGTCGTCTCGGCCGGGCGCGCTGTGCCGGTGCCGTACAACGGCTCGGTGGCCCGGCTGAACTTCGGCTTCCTCTCGGCGGCCCGGGTGCGCCGGTGGCTGCACGACGGCGCGTTCGACGTGATCCACATCCACGAGCCGACCTCGCCCTCGCTGGGCCTGCTGACCTGCTGGGCGGCGCAGGGCCCGATCGTCGCCACGTTCCACACGTCCAACCCGCGCTCCCGGGCCATGATCGCCGCGTACTCGATCCTCCAGGCCGCCCTGGAGAAGATCAGCGCGCGGATCGCGGTGAGCGAGTACGCCCGGCGCACGCTGGTTGAGCACCTCGGCGGGGACGCGGTCGTGATCCCGAACGGCGTCGACGTCGACTTCTTCGCCGAGGCCGAGCCCAAGGCCGAGTGGCAGGGCGACACAATAGGGTTCATCGGGCGCATCGACGAGCCCCGCAAGGGACTGCCGGTCCTCATGAAGGCCCTGCCGAAGATCCTCGCCGCCCGCCCGCAGACCCGGCTGCTGGTCGCGGGGCGCGGCGACGAGGTGGAAGCGGTGGAGACACTGCCGGCCGAGCTGCGCTCCCGCGTCGAGTTCCTCGGGATGGTCAGCGACGAGGACAAGGCGCGCTTCCTGCGCAGCGTCGACCTGTACGTCGCCCCCAACACCGGCGGCGAGAGCTTCGGCATCATCCTCGTCGAGGCCATGTCCGCCGGCGCCCCCGTCCTCGCCTCCGACCTGGACGCCTTCGCGCAGGTCCTGGACCGGGGCGAGGCCGGCGAACTGTTCCCGAACGAGGACGCCGACGCCCTCGCCGACGCGGCCGTCCGGCTTCTGGACGACCCGGATCGGCTCGCGGAACTGCGCGAGCGGGGGAGCGCCCATGTGCGGCGCTTCGACTGGTCGACCGTCGGCGCGGACATCCTGTCCGTCTACGAGACGGTGACGGCGGGCGCGGCGGCGGTGGCCGAGGACGACCGGGTGACCGGCTTGCGGGCCAGGCTGGGGTTCGCCCGGGACTGAAGCCGGACGGACTGCTTCCTCTCGGGCCGAGCCGAAGGGCGGCTCGGCGGGGGCGGGGTGAACCGGGATGCCGGTCGGGCCGCTAGCCTTGCCGCCCGTGACCACCACTCTCATCTGGATCGCCGTCGCCCTGGTCGCGATCGGGCTGTACCTGAGCTGGACCGCCGGCCGGCTCGACCGTCTCCACGCCCGGATCGACGCCGCCCGGGCCGCCCTGGACGCGCAGCTGCTGCGCCGGGCCTCGGTGGCGCAGGAACTGGCGACATCGGGGGTCCTGGACCCGGCCGCCTCGATCGTGCTCTACGAGGCCGCGCACGCCGCCCGTCAGGCGGAGGAGGAACAGCGGGAGGTCTTGGAGAGCGAGCTGAGTCAGGCACTGCGCGCCGTGTTCGCCGAGTCCGCGCAGGTGGAGGCGGTACGCGAGGCGCCCGGGGGAGAGGAGGCGGCGCGGGAGCTCACCGAGGCCGTCCGCAAGGTTCCGATGGCCCGGCGCTTCCACAACGACGCCGTACGGGCGGCCCGGGCCCTGCGCAGGCACCGCAAGGTGCGCTGGTTCCGGCTGGCCGGTCACGCGCCCTTTCCGATGGCCTTCGAAATGGACGACGAGCCTCCGGCGGCTCTGGTGGACCGGGCCGCCTAGACCTTTCTGCTTGAGTTCAGGGTTGGCGAATCGGATTGCTGTGCGGAACTCGAAATTCGGAGGTGCTGTGCTGCCGATTCAGGCTCTGGTCGGCACCGTCCTGCATGCCGTCGTCATCGACGACCCTCTTCATCGGGGATCGGTCCATGGCTGACGGATTCATCCGCTGGTACCGGGAGTCGGGGGCCACGTCGGTCTTCGCCGAGCAGGTGCGGCTCTTCGAGGCACACGGCATCGGGCTCGTGCACCCGGTGAGAGGCGCGGCCGTGGTGCTCGACGTCGAGGGCGACCAGGTCCTCATGCGTCCGGAGGAGTTGGGTCACCTCCTGGGCATGCGTATCGCGTCCGTCACGATGCAATGGTGGTTCTCCGCGGACATCGACGTCGTCGATTCCTACTCGTACGAACCGCTCGGCTGCGAGATCCAGACGCTCTGGCTGGACGGCCTCACACCGGAGCAGGCCGACACGGTCGAGGCAGCCGTCGTCGCGGCGGCGACGGGACTTTCGACGCCGGCCCGCGCCGTGATCGTCGACCGGCGGGGAGAAGGTGACCCTGATGACTGGGACTCGGCCGTGCTCTACGAAGGGGAGAGGCTGCCGGTCGTCCGGGACCGGATGCTGGTACGCGAACCGCTCACGGCCAGGCTCCTGAGGTCGTCGCCGGAGCCGATGAGTATGAAGACCGGGGCAGGTCTGACCGTGATCTCTCCCGCCCGTCCGCTCTGACATCCGGCTGTCCAGCCAGCGGCACGAGCCGGAAAAAGAATCCACCGGCTTCCCATTGGCCCTTGCTGTGGCCTGCTCCCCTCACGTTTCCTCGGTGCTGCACAAAACCCCTCTTTCCCAGCAGCGAGGTCACCCGTGTCCATCTCCGAAAACCAGGCTCCCGAGACCGGTACCGCCCGTGTGAAGCGCGGCATGGCCGAGCAGCTCAAGGGCGGCGTCATCATGGACGTCGTCACGCCGGAGCAGGCGAAGATCGCCGAGGACGCGGGCGCCGTCGCCGTCATGGCCCTGGAGCGGGTCCCGGCCGACATCCGCAAGGACGGCGGCGTGGCCCGCATGTCCGACCCGGACATGATCGAGGGCATCATCGGCGCCGTCTCCATCCCGGTCATGGCCAAGTCCCGCATCGGCCACTTCGTCGAGGCCCAGGTCCTGCAGTCCCTCGGCGTCGACTACATCGACGAGTCCGAGGTCCTCACCCCGGCCGACGAGGTCAACCACAGCGACAAGTTCGCCTTCACCACCCCCTTCGTCTGCGGCGCCACCAACCTGGGCGAGGCCCTGCGCCGCATCGCCGAGGGCGCCGCGATGATCCGCTCCAAGGGCGAGGCCGGCACCGGCAACGTCGTCGAGGCCGTGCGCCACCTGCGCCAGATCAAGAACGAGATCGCCCGCCTGCGCGGCTACGACAACAACGAGCTGTACGCCGCCGCCAAGGACCTGCGCGCCCCGTACGAGCTGGTCAAGGAGGTCTCCGAGCTGGGCAAGCTCCCGGTGGTGCTGTTCTCCGCCGGCGGCGTCGCCACCCCGGCCGACGCGGCCCTGATGCGCCAGCTCGGCGCCGAGGGCGTCTTCGTCGGCTCCGGCATCTTCAAGTCCGGCGACCCGGCCAAGCGCGCCGCCGCCATCGTGAAGGCCACCACCTTCTACGACGACCCGAAGATCATCGCGGACGCGTCCCGCGACCTCGGCGAGGCCATGGTCGGCATCAACTGCGACACCCTCCCCGAGACCGAGCGCTACGCCAACCGCGGCTGGTAAGGCAGAGGAACCCATGAGCGACACCCCCGTCATAGGCGTCCTGGCCCTCCAGGGCGACGTACGGGAGCACCTCGTCGCCCTGGCCGCGGCCGATGCCGTGGCCAGGCCGGTGCGGCGCCCCGAAGAGCTCGCCGAGGTGGACGGCCTCGTCATCCCCGGCGGCGAGTCCACCACCATCTCCAAGCTGGCCGTCCTGTTCGGCCTGATGGAGCCGCTCCGCGCGCGCGTGCGGGACGGCCTGCCCGTCTACGGCACGTGCGCAGGCATGATCATGCTCGCCGACAAGATCCTCGACCCGCGCTCGGGCCAGGAGACCATCGGCGGCATCGACATGATCGTGCGCCGCAACGCCTTCGGCCGGCAGAACGAGTCCTTCGAGGCGGCCGTCGACGTCGAGGGCGTCGAGGGAGCCCCGGTGGAGGGCGTCTTCATCCGCGCCCCCTGGGTCGAGTCCGTCGGTGCCGCGGCCGAGGTGCTCGCCGAGCACGACGGCCATATCGTCGCGGTCCGCCAGGGCGTGGCTCTGGCCACGTCGTTCCACCCGGAACTGACCGGCGACCACCGTGTGCACGGCCTGTTCGTGGACATGGTGCGCGCGAACCGTACAGCCGAGTCCTTGTAGGATTCCTGCGTTCGTTGCTGAGATGGGTTACGCGAAGGAGACAGGCAGATGTCCGGCCACTCTAAATGGGCTACGACGAAGCACAAGAAGGCCGTGATCGACGCCAAGCGCGGCAAGCTCTTCGCGAAGCTGATCAAGAACATCGAGGTCGCGGCCCGGATGGGCGGCGTCGACATCGAGGGCAACCCGACTCTCTACGACGCGATCCAGAAGGCCAAGAAGCAGTCAGTTCCGAACAAGAACATCGACTCCGCGGTCAAGCGCGGTGGCGGCCTCGAGGCCGGCGGCGCCGACTACGAGACGATCATGTATGAGGGCTACGGCCCGAACGGCGTCGCCGTGCTCATCGAGTGCCTCACCGACAACCGCAACCGCGCCGCCTCCGACGTGCGCGTGGCCATGACCCGCAACGGCGGCTCCATGGCCGACCCGGGCTCGGTGTCCTACATGTTCAGCCGCAAGGGCGTCGTCATCGTCCCCAAGGGGGAGCTGAGCGAGGACGACGTCCTCACGGCCGTCCTGGACGCGGGCGCCGAGGAGGTCAACGACCTCGGCGAGTCCTTCGAGGTCATCAGCGAGGCCACCGACCTGGTCGCGGTTCGCACCGCTCTCCAGGAGACCGGGATCGACTACGACTCCGCCGACTCCAGCTTCGTGCCGTCCGTCCAGGTCGAGCTGGACGAGGAGGGCGCCAAGAAGATCTTCAAGCTGATCGACGCGCTCGAGGACAGCGACGACGTGCAGAACGTCTTCGCCAACTTCGACGTCAGCGACGAGGTCATGGAGAAGGTCGACGCGTAACGCTGCCGCGCGCCGCGAGTCTCGGCGGGCCGGTGGGACACGTCCCACCGGCCCGCCGCTGTTGTCAGTGCCAGCGGATAGCCTGGCGGCAGTCAAAGATCACCGTCCACGGACCGTAACCATCAATTGAGGAACCCCGACGGTGCTCAGCCAGGTCCGCGAGAGCGGCGGCGGTTCAGCCGCAAAGAGGGGAGGGCGCGCGTGCGCGTGCTGGGGGTGGACCCGGGACTGACCCGGTGTGGTGTCGGCGTGGTCGAGGGCGTCGCCGGACGGCCGCTCACGATGATCGGCGTCGGCGTCGTCCGGACATCGGCGGACGCCGACCTCGGCCACCGCCTCGTCGCCGTCGAACAGGGCATCGAACAGTGGCTGGACGAGCACCGGCCGGAGTCCGTCGCCGTCGAGCGCGTCTTCAGCCAGCACAACGTCCGTACGGTGATGGGCACCGCCCAGGCCAGCGCCGTCGCCATCCTGTGCGCCTCGCGCCGCGGGATCCCCGTGGCGCTGCACACCCCGAGCGAGGTCAAGGCCGCCGTCACCGGCAGCGGCCGGGCCGACAAGGCCCAGGTGGGCGCGATGGTGACCCGCCTCCTCCGGCTCAGCGCACCGCCCAAGCCGGCCGACGCGGCCGACGCCCTCGCCCTCGCCATCTGTCACATCTGGCGCGCCCCCGCGCAGAACCGACTCCAGCAGGCCGTCGCCCTGCACACAGCCAAAGCACCGAAAGGCCGAACGACATGATCGCCTTCGTCAGCGGCGCGGTCGCCGCGCTCGCCCCCGATGCCGCGGTCGTCGAGGTCGGCGGCGTCGGCATGGCCGTGCAGTGCACGCCGAACACCCTGTCCACGCTCCGCGTCGGCCGCCCCGCCAAGCTGCACACCTCCCTCGTCGTACGGGAGGACTCACTGACCCTGTACGGCTTCGCGGACGACGACGAACGGCAGACCTTCGAGCTGCTCCAGACGGCGAGCGGCGTGGGACCGAGACTCGCCCAGGCCATGCTGGCCGTCCACACCCCGGACGCCCTGCGCCGGGCGGTCGCCACCGCCGACGAGAAGGCGCTCACCGCCGTTCCCGGCATCGGCAAGAAAGGCGCCCAGAAGCTGCTCCTGGAGCTGAAGGACCGGCTCGGCGAGCCGCTCGGCGCCCCGGCGGTCGGTGCGCCCGTCAGCACCGGCTGGCGCGACCAGCTGCACGCGGCCCTGATCGGCCTCGGGTACGCGACCCGGGAGGCCGACGAGGCCGTGACCGCCGTCGCTCCGCAGGCCGAGGCCGCCGAGGGTGCTCCACAGGTCGGCCAGCTGCTGAAGGCCGCCCTCCAGACCCTGAACCGCGCCCGCTGAACCCCACACACCGAGGCACATCATGAACTGGGACGACACGACCGACCCGACCGGCACCTCCGCCGCCGAGCGGCTCGTCGGGCCCGCCGCGGAGCGGCTGGTGGACTCTGTCGCCGACCGTGAGGACCAGGCTGTCGAGGCCGCCCTGCGCCCGAAGGACCTGGGCGAGTTCATCGGCCAGGAGAAGGTCCGTGAGCAGCTCGACCTCGTCCTGCGCGCCGCACGCGCGCGTGGCGCCACCGCCGACCACGTGCTGCTCTCCGGCGCCCCCGGCCTGGGCAAGACCACCCTGTCGATGATCATCGCGGCCGAGATGGAAGCCCCCATCCGCATCACCTCGGGCCCCGCCATCCAGCACGCCGGCGACCTCGCGGCGATCCTCTCCTCCCTCCAGGAGGGCGAGGTCCTCTTCCTCGACGAGATCCACCGCATGTCCCGGCCCGCCGAGGAGATGCTGTACATGGCGATGGAGGACTTCCGCGTCGACGTCATCGTCGGCAAGGGCCCGGGAGCCACCGCCATCCCCCTGGAGCTGCCCCCGTTCACCCTGGTCGGCGCCACCACGCGCGCGGGGCTGCTGCCGCCCCCGCTGCGCGACCGCTTCGGCTTCACCGCCCACATGGAGTTCTACGAACCGGCCGAACTGGAGCGGGTCATCCACCGCTCGGCCCACCTCCTGGAGGTCGAAGTCGTTCCGGAGGGCGCCGCCGAGATCGCCGGCCGCTCCCGCGGCACCCCCCGCATCGCCAACCGCCTGCTGCGCCGCGTCCGGGACTACGCCCAGGTCAAGGCCGACGGACTGATCACCAAGGACATCGCGGCGGCCGCCCTCGCCGTCTACGAGGTGGACGAGCGCGGCCTCGACCGCCTCGACCGAGGTGTCCTGGAAGCCCTGCTCAAGCTGTTCGGCGGCGGCCCCGTCGGCCTGTCCACGCTCGCTGTCGCGGTGGGGGAGGAGCGTGAGACGGTGGAAGAGGTCGCCGAGCCCTTCCTGGTACGGGAGGGCCTGCTGGCCCGCACCCCGCGCGGCCGGGTCGCCACGCCCGCCGCATGGGCACATCTCGGCCTCACCCCGCCCCGCTCCCAAACCGGTGGAAAGGGACAACAGGACCTGTTCGGGGCGTGACGGCGCCGTCACCGTTCCGGGACGGCGAGGCCAGTGGCCGCAGCAGGAACCCCGGTGCCATGCTGAGCGTTGTTCCATGCGCGCGGACTCGCTTAGACTCCGCCGATGCCGTCTTTGTCGGCGGCGTACATACCCCCAACCATCTGGCCGCTCACAGCGCGGTCGTGTGAAGGAAGTACCGACCGTGAGTCTCCTGACCCTCCTCCCGTTCATTGTGCTCATCGGGGCCATGTTCCTCATGACCCGGTCGGCCAAGAAGAAGCAGCAGCAGGCCGTGGACATGCGGAACCAGATGCAGCCCGGCAGCGGTGTCCGCACCATCGGGGGCATCTACGCCACGGTCAAGGAGGTGAACGAGGACACCGTCCTCGTCGACGCCGGCCCGGGTGTCGAGCTCCTCTTCGCCAAGAACGCCATCGGTGCCGTACTCAGCGACGACGAGTACAACCGCGTCGTCCACGGCATCGAGCACGACCTGAAGTCCGACGCCGACATCGTCCCGGACGACGCCTCTTCCCTCACCGAGACCGACGACTCCGCCGCCGACGCCGGCGCTGACGACAAGGCCGTCGACCTCGGCAAGAAGGACGCGGCCGACGAGCCGGCCGGCGGCGACGCCCCGGCCGATGACACCCCGGCCGCCGAGGCGAAGACGGACGCAGAGCCGAAGAAGACCGACGGCGGCTCCGAGGCGAAGTAGTCGTGTCCCGGGGTGCGCGGGCCCGGCCCGCGCACCCCGGGACACGCCCAGCTCGCACGGAGTCCCGACACCATGTCATGGCCGCCCGTCCGCCGATCCGGAGCGAGGTGGCCCGAGAGGGAGTACGAGAAGGTGGCCACACCTAAAAAGGGCCGGAGCGCGAGCACCCAGAGCAAGCCGGGTCGCTCGCTGGTCCTGATTCTGATCGCCCTCGTGGCGCTCACCGGTGGGATGTTCGCTTCGGGGCACACGAAACCACGTCTCGGCATCGACCTGGCCGGCGGCACGAGCATCACGCTCCGCGCGGTCCCCGAAGCCGGCAACGAGGCGGCCATCAACAAGACCAACATGGACACCGCCGTCTCCATCATGGAACGACGGGTCAACGGTCTTGGCGTCTCGGAGTCCGAGGTCCAGACACAGGGCCGGGAAAACATCATCGTCAACATCCCCAAGGGGACGAACTCCGAGCAGGCCCGCAAGCAGGTCGGCACCACCGCCAAGCTCTACTTCCGCCCGGTCCTCACCACCGAGGTCTCCGGCGGCAAGGGCACGGCCAGCCCCTCCCCGAGCCCCACCGGCAGCCCCTCGGACAAGCCGTCCGGCAAGGCCACCGACAAGCCCGAGGCCACCGACAAGAACTCCGCCTCCCCGTCGGCCACCCCCACCACGCAGGGCCGCGCGGTCACCGACGCGCTGAAGGCCGACGCCACCCCGTCGGCGAGCGCCTCGGACGACAAGGCCAAGGCCAGCCCCTCCCCGTCGGCGAGTGGAGGCTCCGCCGAGGCCGAGGCGAGCGCGCTGCAGGCGAAGTACGCCAAGCTCGACTGCACCGATGAGAAGACCCGCTCCACCGTGGGCGACGGCGTCAAGGCCTCCGAGATGACCCTGGCCTGCGGCAAGAACTCGCAGGGCCAGTGGCAGAAGTACATCCTCGGCCCCGCCGAGGTCGACGGCACGGACGTCGACAAGGCTCAGGCCACTCTGGACACCCAGAGGGGCGCGGGCTGGACGGTCCAGATGGACTTCACCGACGGGGGCGCCAAGAAGTTCGGCGACATCACCGGCAAGCTGGCCCAGAACCAGCCGCCGCAGAACCAGTTCGCGATCGTCCTGGACGGCGACGTGGTCTCCGATCCGTCCGTCAAGGAGGCCTTGACCAGCGGAAACGCCGAGATCTCCGGAAACTTCAACCAGCAGTCCGCTCAGGAACTGTCCAACATGCTGAGTTACGGCGCGCTGCCACTGACCTTCAAGGTCGACAGCATGACGACCGTGACCGCGGCGCTGGGTGGCGACCAACTGCAGGCCGGACTGATCGCCGGCGCCATCGGTCTCGCGCTGGTCGTCATCTACCTGCTGGCGTACTACCGCGGTCTGTCGTTCATCGCGCTCCTCTCGCTGCTGGTCTCCGCGGCCCTCACCTACACGCTCATGGCCCTGCTCGGCCCGGCCATCGGCTTCGCGCTGAACCTGCCGGCCGTGTGCGGCGCCATCGTCGCCATCGGCATCACCGCGGACTCGTTCATCGTGTACTTCGAACGCGTCCGTGACGAGATCCGCGAGGGCCGCTCCCTGCGCCCCGCCGTCGAGCGGGCCTGGCCGCGCGCCCGGCGCACCATCCTGGTCTCCGACTTCGTGTCGTTCCTCGCCGCCGCGGTGCTGTTCGCCGTCACCGTGGGCAAGGTCCAGGGCTTCGCGTTCACGCTCGGCCTGACCACCCTGCTCGACGTGGTCGTCGTGTTCCTCTTCACCAAGCCGCTGCTGACACTGATGGCCCGCCGCCCGTTCTTCGCGAACGGCCACAAGTGGTCCGGCCTCGACCCGAAGAGCCTGGGTGCCGAGCCGCCGCTGCGCCGTACCCGCCGCCCCGCCGCCCCCGCCGACCCGAAGGAGGCCTGAGATGTCGAAACTCGGCAACCTCGGCGCCCGACTCCACCGCGGCGAGGTCGGCTACGACTTCGTCAAGAACCGCAAGATCTGGTACGGCGTCTCCATCCTGATCACCATCCTGGCCATCGCCGGCCTGGCGGTGCGCGGCCTGAACATGGGCATCGAGTTCCAGGGCGGCGCAGTCTTCAACACCCCGAAGAACACCAGCGCCTCGGTGTCCCAGGCGGAGGAGTACGCGGAAGAGGCCTCCGGCCACGACGCGATCGTCCAGAAGCTCGGCGACGGCAGCATGCGTATCCAGGTCGCGGGGATCGACACCGACGCGGCAAACAAGATCAAGAACACGCTCGCCGACGACCTCAAGATCGACACGGAGCAGATCAACGCCGAACTGGTCGGCCCCAGCTGGGGTGAGCAGATCGCCAACAAGGCCTGGCAGGGGCTCGGTATCTTCCTGGTCCTCGTGGTGATCTATCTGGCGATCGCCTTCGAGTGGCGCATGGCCATCGCCGCCTTCGTCGCACTGATCCACGACATCACCATCACGGTCGGCATCTACGCCCTCGTCGGCTTCGAGGTCACGCCCGGCACGGTGATCGGCTTGCTCACCATCCTGGGCTACTCGCTCTACGACACGGTCGTGGTCTTCGACAGCCTCAAGGAACAGACCAAGGACATCACCAAGCAGACCCGCTGGACCTACAGCGACGTCGCCAACCGCTCGATCAACAGCACCCTGGTCCGCTCCATCAACACCACGGTGGTCGCGCTGCTGCCGGTCGCGGGCCTGCTGTTCATCGGTGGCGGTGTCCTCGGCGCCGGCATGCTGAACGACATCTCGCTGTCGCTGTTCGTCGGTCTCGCCGCCGGCGCGTACTCCTCGATCTTCATCGCCACGCCGCTCGTCGCCGACCTCAAGGAGCGCGAGCCGCAGATGAAGGCCCTGAAGAAGCGCGTCCTGGCCAAGCGGGCCGCCAAGGGTGAGACGCCTCAGACGGAGACCGGGGACGAGGCCTACGCCGACGAGCCCGAGGACGTCGCTCCGGCTGTCGTCGGCCCGCGCAACCAGCCCGCGTCCCGCAACCGCGGCCGGGGCCGCCCCTCGGGGAAGCGCCGATGACCGACATCAAGGAACTGCTGCTCAGCCGCATCAGGGACGTGGCCGACTACCCGGAGCCGGGCGTGATGTTCAAGGACATCACCCCGCTCCTGGCGGACCCGGCGGCGTTCACCGCGCTCACCGATGCCCTCGCCGAGATCGCCGAGGAGGCCGGTGCCACCAAGATCGTCGGTCTCGAGGCGCGCGGCTTCATCCTCGGCGCCCCGGTCGCCGTCCGCGCCGGCCTCGGCTTCATCCCCGTACGCAAGGCGGGCAAGCTCCCCGGAGCCACCCTCGGCCAGGCCTACGACCTGGAGTACGGCTCGGCCGAGATCGAGGTGCACGCCGAGGACCTGGTCGCCGACGACCGCGTTTTGATCGTCGACGACGTCCTTGCCACCGGCGGCACCGCCGAGGCCTCGGTCCAGCTCATCCGCCGGGCCGGCGCCGAGGTCGCCGGTCTCGCCGTCCTCATGGAGCTCGGTTTTCTCAGCGGCCGGGCCCGTCTGGAACCGGCGCTGCGCGGTGCGCCGCTCAAGGCACTGCTCACGGTCTGACAAGCCCACAGCAGCCCGGTGGACACCGGCAGGACACCGCGGAGGCGGGCCCGGAGGAATCCGGTGCCCGCCTCTCACGTTCTCGGGGTAGACGGTCCTCACATTGGCCTGAAGGCGATCCTGGGGCACAGGATGGCTACCATGGGGTCTCCGGAGCCTGACCGGGGGACCCGGAACGCGCACGAGGAGCCCTCTTGTCAGACGAGGCCCAGCACCTGACCGCCGCCAAGCCCGAGTCCGCCTCGGCAGCGGCGAAGCCCGCGCCGAACGCGCCGCACGCGAAGAACGACGCCCGCGGGCCGGTCGAGCACGCCCAGTCGGCGCCCGTCGACAAGACCGCGGAGCAGTCGCGCCCCAAGCCGGCCCCTCCCGCGGTGCGCCAGGCCGGCGGCCAGCCCGCCCGCACCGGCTCCTCCAACCGTGTCCGTGCCCGCCTCGCCCGGCTCGGCGTCCAGCGCGCCAACCCGTACAACCCGGTGCTGGAGCCGCTGCTGCGGATAGTGCGCGGCAACGACCCGAAGATCGAGACCGCCACGCTCCGCCAGATCGAGAAGGCCTACCAGGTCGCCGAGCGCTGGCACCGCGGTCAGAAGCGCAAGAGCGGCGACCCGTACATCACGCACCCCCTCGCCGTGACCACCATCCTCGCCGAGCTGGGCATGGATCCGGCCACGCTGATGGCCGGACTGCTGCACGACACGGTCGAGGACACCGAGTACGGCCTGGACGACCTGCGCCGTGACTTCGGCGACGTCGTCACCCTGCTCGTCGATGGCGTCACCAAGCTCGACAAGGTCAAGTTCGGCGAGGCGGCCCAGGCCGAGACCGTGCGCAAGATGGTCGTCGCCATGGCCAAGGACCCCCGCGTCCTGGTCATCAAGCTCGCCGACCGCCTGCACAACATGCGCACCATGCGCTACCTCAAGCGCGAGAAGCAGGAGAAGAAGGCGCGCGAGACCCTGGAGATCTACGCGCCGCTCGCCCATCGCCTCGGCATGAACACCATCAAGTGGGAGCTGGAGGACCTCGCCTTCGCGATCCTCTACCCCAAGATGTACGACGAGATCGTACGGCTGGTGGCCGAGCGGGCACCGAAGCGCGACGAGTACCTGGCCATCGTCACCGACGAGGTCCAGCAGGACCTGCGGGCGGCTCGTATCAAGGCGACCGTCACCGGACGCCCCAAGCACTACTACAGCGTCTACCAGAAGATGATCGTCCGCGGCCGTGACTTCGCGGAGATCTACGACCTGGTGGGCATCCGCGTCCTCGTGGACACCGTCCGCGACTGCTACGCGGCCCTCGGCACGGTGCACGCGCGATGGAACCCGGTCCCCGGCCGGTTCAAGGACTACATCGCGATGCCCAAGTTCAACATGTACCAGTCGCTGCACACGACGGTGATCGGCCCCGGCGGCAAGCCCGTCGAGCTGCAGATCCGCACCTTCGACATGCACCGCCGCGCCGAGTACGGCATCGCCGCGCACTGGAAGTACAAGCAGGAGGCCGTCGCCGGCGCCTCGAAGGTACGCACCGACGCCCCCAAGTCGTCCGGCAAGAGCAAGGACGACCATCTCAACGACATGGCCTGGCTGCGCCAGCTGCTGGACTGGCAGAAGGAGACCGAGGACCCGGGCGAGTTCCTGGAGTCCCTGCGCTTCGACCTCTCCCGCAACGAGGTCTTCGTCTTCACCCCCAAGGGCGACGTCATAGCGCTCCCCGCCAGTGCCACCCCGGTCGATTTCGCGTACGCGGTCCACACGGAGGTCGGGCACCGCACGATCGGCGCCCGCGTCAACGGCCGCCTGGTCCCGCTCGAATCCACCCTCGACAACGGCGACCTGGTCGAGGTCTTCACCTCCAAGGCGGCAGGCGCCGGCCCCTCCCGCGACTGGCTCGGCTTCGTCAAGTCACCGCGCGCCCGCAACAAGATCCGGGCCTGGTTCTCCAAGGAGCGCCGCGACGAGGCGATCGAGCAGGGCAAGGACGCCATCGTCCGCGCGATGCGCAAGCAGAACCTGCCGATCCAGCGCATCCTGACCGGCGATTCCCTGGTGACCCTCGCGCACGAGATGCGCTACGCGGACATCTCCGCGCTGTACGCGGCGATCGGCGAGGGCCATGTCTCCGCGCAGAACATCGTGCAGAAGCTCGTCCAGGCCCTCGGCGGCGAGGAGGCCGCCACCGAGGAGATCGACGAGTCGGTCCCGCCGGCCCACGGACGCAGTCGCAAACGCCGCTCCAGCGCCGACCCGGGCGTCGTCGTGAAGGGCGTCGACGACGTGTGGGTGAAACTGGCCCGCTGCTGTACGCCCGTCCCCGGCGACCCCATCATCGGCTTCGTCACCCGGGGCAGTGGCGTATCGGTTCACCGCAACGACTGTGTGAACGTGGAGTCACTCTCCCGCGAGCCCGAGCGCATCCTCGAGGTCGAGTGGGCGCCCACCCAGTCCTCGGTCTTTTTGGTCGCCATCCAGGTCGAGGCGCTGGACCGCTCCCGGCTGCTGTCGGACGTCACACGCGTGCTCTCCGACCAGCACGTCAACATCCTCTCCGCGGCCGTCCAGACCTCCCGCGACCGTGTCGCCACCTCCCGCTTCACCTTCGAGATGGGCGACCCGAAGCATCTCGGCCATGTGCTGAAGGCGGTCCGGGGCGTGGAGGGCGTCTACGACGTGTACCGGGTGACGTCGGCGCGCAGCAGGTCGTGACGACCACGCGAAAGATCACGCGAAAGATCACGTGAAAGAGGGCCCCGTACGGCAGGTACGGGGCCCTCTTCCGACCGGCTGATCAGCCTCCGAACTCCTGCAGACCCTTCTGCGCCTGGTCCAGCAGCGCCTGGCGGCCCTCGAGCTCACGCTCGAGCTTGTCGGCCCTGGCGTTGTTGCCCTGCGCGCGGGCCTGCTCGACCTGGCCCCGCAGCTTGTCCACGGCGGCCTGGAGCTGACCGGTCAGACCCTCGGCACGCGCGCGTGCCTCCGGGTTCGTCCGGCGCCACTCGGTCTCCTCGGATTCCTGCAGGGCCCGCTCGACGGCGTGCATCCGGCCCTCGACCTTGGGCCGCGCGTCCCGCGGCACGTGGCCGATGGCCTCCCAGCGCTCGTTGACGGATCGGAAGGCGGCCCGGGCCGCCTTCAGGTCCGTGACCGGCAGGAGCTTCTCGGCCTCCTCGGCCAGCTCCTCCTTGAGCTTCAGGTTCTCCGCCTGCTCGGCGTCCCGCTCGGCGAAGACCGAGCTGCGGGCCGCGAAGAAGACGTCCTGGGCGCCGCGGAAGCGGTTCCACAGATCGTCCTCGTGCTCACGCTGCGCACGGCCCGCGGCCTTCCACTCGGCCATCAGCTCGCGGTAGCGCGCTGCCGTCACACCCCAGTCCGTCGAGTTCGACAGCGCCTCGGCCTCGGAGACCAGCCGTTCCTTGGTCCGCCGCGCCTCCTCGCGCTGGGAGTCGAGCTGCGCGAAGTGCTGCTTGCGCCGCTTGGAGAACGCCGACCGCGCGTGCGAGAACCGGTGCCACAGGTCGTCGTCGGACTTCCGGTCCAGGCGCGGCAGGCCCTTCCAGGTGTCCACCAGGGCCCGCAGCCGCTCACCGGCCGCCCGCCACTGGTCGGACTGCGACAGCTCCTCCGCCTCGGCGACCAGCGCCTCCTTGGACTTGCGTGCCTCGTCGGACTGCCGGGCCCGCTGCGCCTTGCGCTCCTCGCGGCGCGCCTCCACCCGCTCCACGAGCTTGTCCAGCCGGACCCGCAGCGCATCCAGGTCGCCCACCACGTGGTGCGCGTCGACCTGCTCCCGGATGTGGTCGATGGCGACCTGGGCGTCCTTGGCCGACAGGTCGGTGGTCTTCACTCGCTTCTCGAGGAGGCCGATCTCGACAACCAGGCCCTCGTACTTGCGCTCGAAATAGGCCAGCGCCTCTTCGGGAGTGCCCGCCTGCCAAGAGCCGACAACCTGCTCGCCGTCGGCCGTACGCACGTACACGGTCCCCGTCTCGTCGACGCGGCCCCACGGGTCGCTGCTCACAGCGCCTCCTCCACATGATGCCTGCGAGGGGCCTCAGCACCCCCGGGCATCGTCCACAGTTTCGTCACGGCCAACATAGGCGACCGGCGGGGGCGTGTCCGCATCCCGCGCGACCGAAATTTCGCAGTTGAGGGTCAGGATTTCGTGATCGTGGCCTTGTTGATCACGACCGTCGCATTGGGCGCCGTGGTGCCCGTCTGAGGGTCGGCGGGCTGCGCCCCAGCCTTGGCGATCTTCGTCAGGACCTTCATGCCCGACTCGGTCACCGTACCGAACGGTGTGTAGTCGGGCGGCAGCTCACTGTCCTGGTAGACGAGGAAGAACTGGCTGCCGCCGCTGTCCCGCCCCTGCTTCGTCTGGGCGTTGTACTGGTTCGCCATCGCGACCGTGCCCGCCGGGTACACCCCGCCCTTGAGGCTCTTGTCCTTGAGGTTCTCGTCCGGGATCGTGTAGCCGGGTCCGCCCATGCCAGTGCCCTGCGGGTCACCGCACTGCAGGACGTAGATGCCCTGATTGGTGAGCCGGTGGCACTTGCTGTGGTCCAAGTACCCCTTGCCGAGAAGGTAGTTGAACGAGTTAACGGTGTGCGGCGCCGCCGACGCCTTCAACGCTACGTCTATCTCACCGCACGTCGTGTCCAGCTTCATCGTGTACTTCGCCGACTCGTCGATCGACATCGCAGGTTCCTTCTTCCAGGTCTGCGACTTGACCTTGCCCGCGGCGGGCTTCTCGCACGGGTCCGGGGCCTTGCTGGGCGTGGCGCTCGGCGTGACGTCCGCGTTCGCGTTCTCCGTCTTGCCGTCGTCCTCGAACGGCTTGGTCAGAAAGACCGTCACCGAGAGCACCACGATCACGCCGAGAGTCGAGGCGATCACGGAGTTGCGGATACGGGCCTTGCGTCGCGCGTCCGTGCGTCGCTGCTGCTGCCGCAAGAACTTCTCCCGGGCGAGCTGACGCCGCCGCTGTTCCTGGCTGACCACCGGGTTCTCTCCTCATGGGTCTCGAACGTCGACCGGTACGCGTGCGTCCTGTGTGCCGAGCGCCCGCGTGTGCCCCGTACCGTATATGGGTTCGCTGAGGAATCGGCAGCGCCGGTAGGCTCTGTCACCAGCCGCAGCCTCCCGTATCGACACAACGAAGGACGATCGTGCTCATTGCCGGGTTCCCCGCCGGGGCCTGGGGGACGAACTGCTATCTCGTCGCCCCCGCCGCCGGTGAGGAGTGCGTGATCATCGACCCCGGCCATCAGGCCGCCGACGGCGTCGAGGAAGCGATCAGAAAGCATCGGCTCAAGCCCGTCGCCGTCGTCCTCACCCACGGCCACATCGACCACGTGGCCTCGGTCGTCCCGGTGTGCGGCGCGCACGACGTGCCGGCGTGGATCCACCCCGACGACCGGTACATGATGAACGACCCCGAGAAGGGGATCGGCCGTTCCATCGGGATGCCGCTCCTGGGCGAGCTGACAGTGGGGGAGCCGGACGACGTCAAGGAGCTGGCCGACGGGGCGAAGCTGGAGCTGGCGGGCCTGGAGCTGTCCGTCGCGCACGCGCCCGGCCATACCAAGGGGTCGGTGACCTTCGGCATGCCCGAGGCGGCGGACATCCCGCCGATCCTTTTCTCGGGCGACCTGCTGTTCGCCGGCTCCATCGGGCGCACGGACCTGCCCGGCGGTGACATGGCCGAGATGCTCGACTCGCTGGGCCGCGTGTGCCTGCCGCTCGACGACTCGACCGTGGTGCTGTCCGGCCACGGCCCCCAGACGACCATCGGCCAGGAGCGCGCCACCAACCCGTATCTGCGGCAGGTGGCCGCCGGCCAGGGAGCTCAGCCCGCTCCCCGACGAGGAATGTGACGAGACCTTCCGTGAGCACCTTCAAGGCCCCCAAGGGCACGTACGACCTGATTCCGCCGGACTCCGCGAAGTACCTGGCGGTGCGTGAGGCGATCGCCGCTCCGCTGCGGGACTCCGGATACGGCTACATCGAGACGCCGGGCTTCGAGAACGTCGAGCTCTTCGCACGCGGTGTCGGCGAGTCGACGGACATCGTGACGAAGGAGATGTACGCCTTCGAGACCAAGGGCGGCGACAGGCTGGCCCTGCGCCCCGAAGGAACGGCGTCCGTCCTCCGCGCCGCGCTGGAGGCCAACCTGCACAAGGCGGGCAACCTCCCGGTCAAGCTCTGGTACTCCGGCTCGTACTACCGCTACGAGCGTCCGCAGAAGGGCCGCTACCGCCACTTCTCCCAGGTCGGTGCCGAGGCGATCGGCGCGGAGGACCCGGCGCTGGACGCCGAGCTGATCATCCTGGCCGACCAGGCGTACCGCTCGCTGGGCCTGAGCGACTTCCGGATCCTGCTCAACAGCCTTGGCGACCAGGAGTGCCGCCCGGTGTACCGGACGGCGCTGCAGGACTTCCTGCGCGGCCTGGACCTGGACGAGGACACCCTGCGCCGTGCGGAGATCAACCCCTGCGCGTCCTCGACGACAAGCGGGAGGCGGTCCAGAAGCAGCTGGGCGACGCCCCGCTCCTTCGCGACTACCTCTGCGACGCGTGCAAGGCGTACCACGAGGAGGTCCGCGAGCTGATCACGGCGGCGGGCGTCGCCTTCGAGGACGACGTGAAACTGGTCCGCGGTCTGGACTACTACACCCGCACCACCTTCGAGTTCGTCCACGACGGCCTGGGCTCCCAGTCCGCGGTGGGCGGCGGCGGCCGTTACGACGGTCTCTCCGAGATGATCGGCGGCCCGGCCCTGCCGTCCGTCGGCTGGGCCCTCGGAGTCGACCGCACGGTCCTCGCCCTGGAGGCGGAGGGCGTCGAACTCGAACTCCCCGCCACCACCAGCGTGTTCGCCGTCCCGCTGGGCGAGGAGGCCCGCCGGGTCCTGTTCGCCAAGGTCACAGAACTCCGCAAGAACGGCATCGCGGCCGACTTCTCCTACGGCGCCAAGGGCCTCAAGGGCGCCATGAAGAACGCCAACCGCAGCGGCGCCCGCTACACGGTCGTGGCGGGGGAGAGGGACCTTGCCGAGGGCATCGTCCAGCTCAAGGACATGGAGTCGGGCGAGCAGACGGCGGTGGGCGTGAACGAGATCGTGGCAGAGCTGGAAGCCCGGCTGGGCTGACGTGAGCGCGAAGGCGCCGGAGGTCACCCGGCGCCTTCCTCACTGCTCCAGCAGCCCGTACCGCATCGCGCTGGTGACGGCCGCCGTCCGGTCGTCCACCCCCAGCTTGCCGAAGATCCGCAGCAGATACGTCTTCACCGTCGACTCCCCGATGAACAACCGGCGTCCGATCTCCGCGTTCGTGCAGCCCTCGGCCACCAGGCGCAGTACGGCCGTCTCGCGCTCCGACAGCCGCGGCCGCTCCGGCTTCGTCCGCAACTGGTCGACCAGCCGGGCCGCCACGGACGGCGCCAGCACCGTCTCACCCCGGGCGGCCGCCCGTACGGCATCCGCCAGCTCCGCACGCGGCAGGTCCTTCAGCAGATAGCCCGCGGCCCAGGCCTCCACCGCCCGCAGGATGTCCCGGTCGGTCTCGTACGTCGTCAGCACGACCACCCGGCACGGCAGCCCGGCCCGCGTCATCCGCACGATGGAGTCCACACCGCCACCACCCGGCATCCGCAGATCCATCAGCACGATGTCGGGCCGCAACTCCACCGCCAGCGCCTCCGCCTGAGGACCGCTGGACGCGTCGGCGACGACCTCCAGGTCCCACTCGGCACTGAGCATCGCCCGCAGTCCCTCCCGTACGACGGGATGGTCGTCGGCCAGGATGATCCGGATCACGGCAACTCCCTCCTCACGACCGGCAGCCGGACGGTGACGGCAGTGCCCTCACCCGGGGCACTGCGCACCTCCGCGGTCCCGCCCACCTCGACAGTCCGGGCCCGCAGCCCCGCGAGACCGTATCCGCCGCGGACCGCTGCCGGGTCGAAACCGCAGCCGTCGTCCCGTACGGACACCATGAGTGAGTCGTCCGCGTACGCCAGCGACACGCCGACCGTCACAGAACTCCCCGCGTGCTTGCGCGCGTTGGCGAGTGCCTCCTGGCAGGCGCGCAGCGCGACCACCTCGGGTCCGGCGGGCAGCATCCGCACCGGCCCGGTCACCTCCAGCCTCGCGTCATGGCGCGCGGTGAGCCGGTGCAGCGCGTCCGGCAGAGTCGCGCCGTCCAGGTCGGCGGGAGCGCCCCGGCGACCAGGGCCCGGGCCTCGGCGAGGTTCTGCCGGGCCGTCTCGTCCATCAGCCGCAGATGCCGCCGCGCCTCGGGCAGGTCATGATCCAGCTCCGCCTCGACCGCCTGGACCAGCATCACCAGACTCGTGAAGCCCTGCGCGAGCGTGTCGTGGATCTCCCGGGCCAGCCGCTCCCGCTCGGCCAGTGCCCCGTGGGCCTCGGACAGCCGGCTGATCT
This sequence comes from Streptomyces sp. CA-179760, assembly GCF_050937045.1. NCBI lineage: Bacteria > Bacillati > Actinomycetota > Actinomycetes > Kitasatosporales > Streptomycetaceae > Streptomyces > Streptomyces sp. CA-179760. The sequence goes on along the minus strand of NZ_JBNJLZ010000001.1, from coordinate 1,839,359 downwards.
CGTGCCGACTCGCGTCCAGCTCCGTGATCAACTCGGCCCGTTCCTGGCTCTGTTCGATGATCCGGATGGTCCAGATGCCGAGCGCCACCGAGAACACCAGTGTGACCACGCAGAACAGCACATTGAAGACCACGTCCCGGGCTTCGGGACGCCACAGCAGAGCCCAGCCCACCACGGGCACGAGGTTGATCACGGACACGGCGACCAGCGCCGACCGCGACCGCAGCGTCATGAAGCACTGTGGGATCAGCGCGAAGGTCAGCAGCCGCGTCTCCCCGACGAGGACGGCTGACGGCAGGAACAGCGCCAGCGCCGCCGTCAGATAACCGATCGCCTGCCGCTGGTCGGGCGGGTCGCCCTGGATCAGCCGGCGTCCGACCATCACATAAAGCGGCACCAGCGGGACGAGCAGCGCCGGGGCGATCGCACGGACCGGCCAGCCGGGATGCTCCGCGGCCAGCACATAGGCCACGGTGGCCATCCAGATGAGCGCGAAGTACGTGTCCCAGAGCCGGAACGAGCGCTCCCAGGTGTAAGCGCTGCCGGCATCCGCCGCATCGCTCATCCCTCGCGCCGGTCCTTCCAGCGGAACGTCAGGAGGCACAGCGCCAATCCTCCGACGCACCACGCGGCGAGCACCAGAGCCACGCGTCCGAGCTCCCAACTGCCCGCCTGCTCCAGCACCTGCGCCGACTCCGGCAGGAACACCCCGCGCAGCCCCTGGCACATCCACTTCAGCGGGAACAGCGCACCGACGTCAAGCATCCAGTCCGGGATGGTGCCGATGGCGATGTACACGCCTGAGATGAACTGCAGCACCAGGAACGGCAGGACGACCACGGAACTGGCGCTTGTCGCGGACTTCGGGACCGAACTGATCGCGATGCCGAGCAGCGCGCACGCCGTGATCCCCAGCACGAAGATCCACGCCAGGTCGAACCAGCGGCCCGGGTCCGAGGGCAGGTCCACGTCGTACAGGGTCGTACCGACGGCGAGCAGGATCACCGTCTCCAGCAGCCCGGTGAAAAGAACGAGCCAGATCTTGCCCAGGAAATACGCCGTCGGCGGCATCGGCGTGCCGCGCAGCCGGCGCAGCACCTTGTCCTGCCGTTCGACGGCGATCGAGATGCCGAGGGCCTGGAAGCTCGTCGACATGATGCCGGCGGCCATCATCGCCGGGACGTACAACTGCGAGGCGGTGATGCCCGCGCCCTCCACGTCGTCCTTGAAGATCGACGCGAACAGGAACAGGAACACGACCGGGAAGGCGAAGGTGAACACCACCTGGTCGCGCTGCCGGAAGAACTGCCTGATCTCCAGCGCGCCTCGCCCCAGCCCGAGCCCCCAGGCACCGGGCAGCCGCTCGCCACCGACCTCACCGCGCTCCCGCACGACGGTCGCGGTCATCCCAGGTCCTCCTGTCCGGTGAGCCGGAGATAGACGTCCTCCAGCGTGGGGCGGCTCACCGTCAGCCCCGGGATCTCGCCGTCGAAGCGGTGCAGGAGCCCGGCGATCGTCCGGGTCGGCGTCCCGGTGCGCGCCACGCGCGGCGTGCCGTCCGGCTCCGTCCACTCGACCACGGCCTCGGTGCCGAACCGCTCCCGCAGCGCCCCCGGCTCGCCCTCGGCGACGATCCGGCCCTTGGCGACGATGGCCAGCCGGTGCGCGAGGGCCTCCGCCTCCTCCAGGTAATGGGTGGTCAGCAGGATCGTCGTGCCGTCGTCGGCCAGCGCGCGGATCAGGGACCAGAACTGCCGCCTGGCCGCCGGGTCGAACCCGGTCGTCGGCTCGTCCAGGAGGAGCAGGTCCGGGCCGCCGATCACGCCGAGCGCCACGTCCAGGCGCCGGCGCTGACCGCCCGACAGCGCCTTGATCCGGCTGTCCGCCTTGGCCTCCAGACCGACCAGGCCGATGATCTCCTCCGGGTCGCGCGGCCGGGGGTAGTAGCGGGCGAAGTGCCGTACGGTCTCCCGGACCGTCAACTCGCCGGGCGCGGATTCGTCCTGCCAGACGATTCCGACGCGTGAGCGCCACGCGCGCGTGGCGCTCGCCGGGTCCGACCCGAGCACGGAGACCTCGCCCGCGTCCCGGGCCCGGTTGCCCTGCAGGATCTCCACTGTGGTGCTCTTGCCCGCGCCGTTGGGTCCCAGCAGGCCGAACACCTCGCCGCGCCGGATGCCGAGATCGACGCCGTCGACGGCGGTGACGTCCCCGTAGCGCTTGCGCAGCCCCCGCACGTCCACGGCGAGGTCGTACCCGTGTGCTGTCATTCGACGATCGTCGGCCGGAACCGAGCGTTCAGGGCCGACCGTGCGGACATGCTTATGTCCACTGAACGGTGGACGGACCCCCGTGTGCGGCACAATGGCCCATGCCCGAAGTTGGTCAGGCCTCAAGCGACGGAATCGGCGTGATGAGCAAGACGACAGTCAAGGACGTCTCCATGGAGCCCGAGACGGAGCGCGCCGAGACCGCGCCCCGCACCGAGGGCGGCAGCCGGGCCCTCGCCCTGCTGCTGGTGATCACCGGCGCGGCCGGACTGCTCGCCGCCTGGGTCATCACGATCGACAAGTTCAAGCTCCTCGAGGCCAAGGTCGAGGGCAAGACGTTCACGCCCGGCTGCAGCCTCAACCCCGTCGTCTCCTGCGGCAGCGTCATGGAGAGCAAGCAGGCCGCCGTCTTCGGCTTCCCGAACCCGATGCTAGGCCTCGTCTGCTACGGCATCGTCATCGCCGTCGGCATCAGCCTCCTCGCCCGCGCCCGCTACCCGCGCTGGTACTGGCTCACCTTCAACGCGGGCTGCCTGTTCGGCGTCGTCTTCTGCGCCTGGCTGATGTTCCAGTCCCTGTACCGGATCAACGCACTGTGCCTGTGGTGCTCCCTGGCCTGGGTCGCGACGATCCTCATGTTCTGGTACGTGACGTCGTTCAACATCCGCAAGGGCTTCCTGCCGGCCCCGAACTGGCTCAAGAGCTTCTTCGGCGAGTTCACCTGGGTCCTGCCCGTACTGCACATCGGGATCATCGGCATGCTGATCCTGACCCGCTGGTGGGACTTCTGGACCAGCTGACCCGGCCGTCCCGGGGGCCCGCGGGATTGTCAGTGCCGTGATTTAGGGTTTCTGACGTGGAGCCCGACCTGTTCACCGCCGCAGCAGAAGAACGCCAGGAGAAGGAGCCGTCCAGCAGCCCCCTGGCCGTGCGGATGCGCCCGCGCACCCTCGACGAGGTCGTGGGACAGCAGCATCTGCTGAAGCCGGGCTCGCCCCTGCGCAGACTGGTCGGCGAGGCCTCCGGCCCCGCCGGTGCCTCCTCCGTGATCCTCTGGGGCCCGCCCGGCACCGGCAAGACCACCCTGGCGTACGTCGTCTCCAAGGCCACCGACGCCCGCTTCGTCGAGCTGTCGGCGATCACCGCGGGCGTCAAGGAGGTCCGCGCGGTCATCGACGGCGCCCGCCGCGCCTCCGGCGGCTACGGCAAGGAGACCGTCCTCTTCCTCGACGAGATCCACCGCTTCAGCAAGGCCCAGCAGGACTCCCTGCTCCCGGCCGTCGAGAACCGCTGGGTGACGCTGATCGCGGCGACGACGGAGAACCCGTACTTCTCGGTGATCTCGCCCCTGCTGTCCCGCTCCCTGCTGCTCACCCTCGAACCGCTCACGGACGACGACATCAAGGACCTCGTCCGGCGTGCCCTCACCGACGAGCGCGGCCTCAAGGGCGCCGTCGCCCTCCCCGAGGAGACCGAGAGCCACCTCCTGCGCATCGCAGGCGGGGACGCCCGCCGCGCCCTCACCGCCCTGGAAGCGGCCGCCGGAGCCGCCCTCGACAAGGGCGAGACGGAGATCGGCCTGACCACCCTGGAGGAGACGGTCGACCGGGCCGCCGTGAAGTACGACCGCGACGGCGACCAGCACTACGACGTGGCCAGCGCCCTGATCAAGTCCATCCGCGGCTCCGACGTCGACGCCGCCCTGCACTATCTGGCCCGGATGATCGAGGCCGGCGAGGACCCCCGTTTCATCGCCCGCCGCCTGATGATCTCCGCGAGCGAGGACATCGGCCTGGCCGATCCGAACGCCCTGCAGATCGCGGTCGCCGCCGCCCAGGCCGTCGCCATGATCGGCTTCCCCGAGGCCGCCCTCACCCTCAGCCACGCCACGATCGCCCTCGCCCTGGCACCCAAGTCCAACGCCGCGACCACCGCGATCGGCGCCGCCCTGGAGGACGTGCGCAAGGGCCACGCCGGGTCCGTGCCCGCGCACCTGCGCGACAGCCACTACAAGGGCGCGACCAAGATCGGCCACGGCCAGGGCTACGTCTACCCGCACGACCTGACCGAGGGCATCGCCGCCCAGCAGTACGCCCCGGACGCGCTCAAGGACCGCGAGTACTACACACCGACCCGGCACGGCGCGGAGGCCCGCTACGCCGACGCGGTCGAATGGACCCGGAAGAACCTCGGTCGAAAGCGGTCCTGAGCACCCTGTAAACTCGGCCGGAGTGCCGCGTCCCGTGCAGTCAGAACGGGACAGTCGGCCGGAGCCGATCCTCGGACCGGCTCCAGGAGCGTCGCGCACCGTCGAACGGTGTCGCGGGCAGCCCACCACCACCCGTCCTTGGACGGGGCCGGCCGGTGGGCCACTCGCGTGCTGCACGTATGTGCCCAGACCAGGGAGCGGCTGCCCACCACGTCCGCAGGTCCGCCAGGACAAGGACGGTGTGGGTTTCCCCGGCTGCGGATGCGACCTCCCTCAACCCTGACAAGCCGGAAACCAGGAAAGAGAAAAAGACAGTGGCGAACCAGCCCCGCCCCAAGGTCAAGAAGTCGCGTGCCCTCGGCATCGCGCTGACCCCGAAGGCCGTCAAGTACTTCGAGGCCCGTCCCTACCCCCCGGGTGAGCACGGCCGCGGCCGCAAGCAGAACTCGGACTACAAGGTCCGTCTGCTCGAGAAGCAGCGTCTGCGCGCGCAGTACGACGTGTCCGAGCGCCAGCTCGTCCGCGCCTACGACCGCGCCTCCAAGGTCCAGGGCAAGACCGGTGAGGCCCTGATCATCGAGCTCGAGCGCCGTCTCGACGCGCTGGTCCTGCGTTCGGGCATCGCTCGCACGATCTACCAGGCCCGCCAGATGGTCGTCCACGGCCACATCGCGGTCAACGGCAAGAAGGTCGACAAGCCCTCCTTCCGTGTCCGTCCGGACGACGTCGTGCAGGTGCGCGAGCGCTCCAAGGAGAAGACGCTCTTCACGATCGCCCGTGAGGGTGGCTTCGCCCCCGACGGCGAGACCCCGCGCTACCTCCAGGTGAACCTCAAGGCCCTGGCGTTCCGCCTGGACCGCGAGCCGAACCGCAAGGAGATCCCGGTGATCTGCGACGAGCAGCTCGTCGTCGAGTACTACGCCCGCTGATCCTCGGCAGGCACGCGGTACAACAGCCCGCCGTCTCCCCGTCCCTTCCGGTCGGGCGAGGCGGCGGGCTTTCGCGAATCCGCCGTCGCCGGGCGGCAATCCGGTGCGGAGCCGCACCCCCGGCGCGATAGGCTCGTGGCACGACTTTCTCGTATTCAGGCAGATGTTCAGGCACGTTTCAGGGAGCGGGTGCACACAGTGTCCGGTGGAGAGGTGGCCGGAATCCTGGTGGCCGTCTTCTGGGCGATCCTGGTCTCCTTCCTCGCCGTCGCGCTGGCGAGGCTGGCCCAGACGCTCAGGGCGACCACCAAACTCGTGGCGGATGTGACCGACCAGGCCGTCCCGCTGCTGGCCGATGCCTCCTCGGCGGTGCGCTCCGCGCAGACCCAGATCGACCGGGTCGACTCGATCGCCTCCGACGTCCAGGAGGTGACATCGAACGCCTCCGCGCTCTCGACCACCGTCGCCTCCACCTTCGGCGGCCCCCTGGTCAAGGTCGCCGCCTTCGGCTACGGCGTGCGCCGGGCCCTCGGCGGACGCAAGGAGGACGTGCCCGCCAAGGCGTCCAGGCGTACCGTGATCGTGGGCCGCACCGTCTCGCGACGCGGCGCCCGAGGGAAGAAGGACTGAGAGCAAGCGATGTTCCGCCGTACCTTCTGGTTCACCACGGGCGTCGCCGCCGGCGTGTGGGCCACCACCAAGGTCAACCGCAAGCTGAAGCAGCTGACGCCCGAGAGCCTCGCCAGAACCGCGGGAAACAAGGCGATCGAGGCCGGCCACCGGCTCAAGGACCGCGCGGTCGACTTCGCGCTCGACGTCCGGGACAACATGGCCCAGCGGGAAGAAGAGCTGGGGGACGTCCTCGGAATCAACAGCGACCCCGAACTCCCCGCGCCCCGGCGGTACACCGCCATCGAGAACCGCAACAACCCGAAGTCCGTCGACAGCGACAGGACGACGTACTCGTACAACCGGAATGAGGACCACTGATGGAGTCGGCTGAGATTCGCCGCCGCTGGTTGAGCTTCTTCGAGGAGCGCGGTCACACCGTCGTCCCTTCGGCGTCGCTCATCGCGGACGACCCGACTCTGCTCCTCGTCCCGGCCGGCATGGTGCCCTTCAAGCCCTACTTCCTGGGTGAGGTCAAGCCGCCCTTCGACCGCGCCACGAGCGTGCAGAAGTGCGTCCGCACGCCGGACATCGAAGAGGTCGGCAAGACCACCCGGCACGGCACGTTCTTCCAGATGTGCGGCAACTTCTCCTTCGGCGACTACTTCAAGGAAGGCGCCATCAAGCACGCCTGGGAGCTGCTCACCGGCTCCCAGGACAAGGGCGGTTACGGCCTCGACCCCGAGCGCCTGTGGATCACCGTCTACAAGGACGACGACGAGGCCGAGCGCATCTGGCACGAGGTCGTCGGCGTGCCGAAGGAGCGCATCCAGCGCCTCGGCATGAAGGACAACTACTGGTCCATGGGCGTCCCCGGCCCGTGCGGTCCCTGTTCCGAGATCAACTACGACCGCGGCCCCGAGTTCGGCGTCGAGGGCGGCCCCGCGGTCAACGACGAGCGGTACGTGGAGATCTGGAACCTCGTCTTCATGCAGTACGAGCGCGGCGAGGGCATCGGCAAGGACAACTTCGAGATCCTCGGCGACCTGCCCAGCAAGAACATCGACACCGGCCTCGGCCTCGAACGCCTCGCCATGATTCTGCAGGGCGTGCAGAACATGTACGAGATCGACACCTCGATGGCCGTCATCGAGAAGGCCACCGAGCTGACCGGCGTCCGGTACGGCGACGCCCACGACTCGGACGTGTCCCTGCGCGTGGTCACCGACCACATGCGCACCTCCGTGATGCTCATCGGCGACGGCGTCACCCCCGGCAACGAAGGCCGCGGTTACGTCCTGCGCCGCATCATGCGCCGCGCCATCCGCAACATGCGCCTGCTCGGTGCCACCGGCCCGGTCGTCAAGGACCTGATCGACACCGTGATCGGCATGATGGGCCAGCAGTACCCCGAGCTCATCACCGACCGCGAGCGCATCGAGAAGGTCGCCCTCGCCGAGGAGAACGCCTTCCTCAAGACGCTGAAGGCCGGCACCAACATCCTCGACACGGCCGTCACCGACACCAAGTCCTCCGGCGGCACCGTCCTGCCCGGCGACAAGGCCTTCCTGCTCCACGACACCTGGGGCTTCCCGATCGACCTCACCCTTGAGATGGCCGCCGAGCAGGGCCTCTCCGTGGACGAGGACGGCTTCCGCCGCCTGATGAAGGAGCAGCGGGAGCGCGCCAAGGCCGACGCCCAGGCCAAGAAGACCGGCCACGCCGGCACCGGCGCCTACCGCGAGATCGCCGACCGGGCGGGTGCCACCGACTTCATCGGCTACACCGCCACCGAGGGCGAGTCGAGGATCGTCGGCATCCTCGTCGACGGCGCCTCCTCCCCGGCCGCCACCGAGGGCGACGAGGTCGAGATCGTCCTCGACCGCACCCCGTTCTACGCCGAGGGCGGCGGCCAGATCGGCGACACCGGCAAGATCAAGGTCGACACCGGTGCCGTCATCGAGATCCGCGACTGCCAGAAGCCGGTCCCGGGGGTGTACGTGCACAAGGGCGTCGTCCAGGTCGGTGAGGTCACCGTCGGCGCCACGGCCCACGCCTCGATCGACTCCCGTCGCCGCACGGCCATCGCCCGCGCCCACTCGGCCACGCACCTCACCCACCAGGCGCTGCGCGACGCCCTCGGCCCGACGGCCGCCCAGGCCGGTTCCGAGAACCAGCCCGGCCGCTTCCGCTTCGACTTCGGCTCGCCGTCCGCCGTTCCCACGGCAGTGATGACCGACGTCGAGCAGCGCATCAACGAGGTCCTCTCCCGCGACCTCGACGTGCAGGCCGAGGTCATGGGCATCGACGATGCCAAGAAGGCCGGCGCCATCGCCGAGTTCGGCGAGAAGTACGGCGACCGCGTGCGCGTCGTGACCATCGGCGACTTCTCCAAGGAGCTGTGCGGCGGCACGCACGTGCACAACACCGCCCAGCTGGGCTTGGTGAAGCTGCTCGGCGAATCATCCATCGGCTCCGGTGTCCGGCGTATCGAGGCCCTGGTCGGTGTCGACGCCTACAACTTCCTCGCCCGTGAGCACACGGTCGTCGCCCAGCTTCAGGAGCTGATCAAGGGCCGTCCTGAGGAGCTCTTGGAGAAGGTCTCCGCCATGCTCGGCAAGCTGAAGGACGCCGAGAAGGAGATCGAGAAGTTCCGCGCCGAGAAGGTCCTCCAGGCCGCCGCCGGTCTCGCCGAGTCCGCCAAGGACGTGCGCGGCATTGCTGTCGTGACCGGTCAGGTCCCGGACGGCACGACCGCCGACGACCTGCGCAAGCTCGTGCTCGACGTGCGCGGACGCATCCAGGGCGGACGGGCCGCCGTGGTCGCCCTCTTCACGGTGGCGAACGGCAAGCCGCTGACGGTCATCGCCACCAACGAGGCCGCCCGCGAGCGGGGCCTCAAGGCCGGCGATCTGGTCCGTACGGCCGCCAAGACCCTCGGCGGCGGCGGTGGCGGCAAGCCGGACGTCGCCCAGGGCGGCGGCCAGAACCCGGCTGCCGTCGGCGAGGCCACGGACGCCGTGGAGCGCCTGGTCGCCGAGACGGCCAAGTAAGAGACGGGTCAGGACACATGCGCAGAGGACGTCGACTCGCGATCGACGTCGGGGACGCCCGGATCGGGGTCGCCTCGTGCGACCCCGACGGGATCCTCGCCACCCCGGTGGAGACGGTCCCGGGGCGTGACATCCCCGCAGCTCAGCGGCGGTTGAAGCAACTCGTCGAGGAATACGAACCGCTCGAGGTCGTCGTCGGTCTCCCACGCTCCCTCAAGGGGGGCGAGGGTCCGGCCGCGGTCAAGGTCCGTGCCTTCGTCCAGGAACTGGCCCGCATGATCGCCCCGGTTCCGGTCAGACTCATTGACGAACGTATGACCACGGTGACGGCCAGCCAGGGACTGCGCGCTTCCGGTGTGAAGTCCAAGAAGGGCCGTTCCGTGATCGACCAGGCAGCTGCGGTGGTCATCCTCCAGCAGGCGCTTGAATCCGAACGGGTGTCAGGTAAAGCACCCGGCGAAGGCGTCGAAGTGGTCATCTGATCGCGATACGGTAACGTTCCGCGCGATGCGCCGGTGTTCGAACAGCTGACGCACCAGAGAGAGGCGGACGGGAGCCCGGCCGGAAGCCGAGCGACCGCCGCCTCGCGGCTCTAGGGGATCGATGACTGAGTATGGCCGGGGCCAAGGCTCCGAACCGTGGCATCCGGAGGACCCGTTGTACGGGGACGGCGGATGGGGCGGACAGCAGGCCCACCCGGGTCAGCAGTCCCCCTACGGCGGCCAGCCACAGCACTATCCAGAGCAGCCGCAGCAGCCGCAGTACGGCGACTGGGGCACCGGTGAGCAGGCCGGATACGGTCAGGCGCAGCAGCACTACCAGTACGACCAGCAGCAGTACGCGGCCCAGACCCACGGGCATCAGCAGTACCCGGGGCAGGGGGACCACGGTCACCCGCAGGACCAGGGGTACCACCAGCAGCCGTACGACAACGGCGGGTGGGCCACCGGAGGGCACCAGCAGGTCTCATATCCCGGTGACCCGGGCGACCCGTACGGGCAGCAGCAGGCCGGCGGCTACGGCGGGGGCCAGTCCGACTACTACGGCACGCCCGACGCGTATCCACCGCCGGAGCCGCCAGGCCGGCGCCGGGCCGAGCCGCCTCCGCCGGAGCCGGAGACCGACTGGGACCCCGGACCCGACCAGGGCGAGCACGCCTTCTTCGCGGGCGGCGACGACGATGACGACGGCGACGAGCCGGGGGACCGCCGCCGACGCGATGACCAGCGAGGTCGCGGCGGCAAACCCAAGAAGCGCCGCAGCGGAATGGCCTGCCTCCTGGTCGTCCTCATCCTCGGCGGAGGCGTGGCAGGCGCCGGTTACTTCGGCTACCAGTTCTACCAGGATCGTTTCGGCGACGCCCCGGACTTCGCGGGTGACGGCAGCGGGAAGCAGGTCACCGTCGAGATTCCCGGGGGAGCGGGCGGCTATGAGATCGGACAGGTGCTGAAGGACGCCGGCGTCGTCAAGAGCGTCGACGCGTTCGTCGCGGCTCAGGGGGACAACCCCGACGGCAAGAGCATCCAGGACGGCGTGTACACGCTGCAGAAGCAAATGTCTGCCGCCAGCGCGGTCGAACTGATGCTCAGCCCGGAGAGCCGCGACAACCTGATCATCGCCGAGGGCAAGCGCAACGCCGACATCTACCGGCTCATCGACAAGCGGCTGGAGGTCAAGCAGGGCACCACCGCCGCGATCGCCAAGAAGGACTACAAGAAGCTCGGCCTGCCCGCCTGGGCGCTGAACCACCCGAACGTCAAGGACCCGCTGGAAGGGTTCCTCTACCCGTCCAGCTACGGCATCGCCAAGGGGCAGAAGCCCGAAGGCGTACTGAAGCAGATGGTGGCGCGGGCCACCGCGACGTACGAGAAGCTGGGAGTGGAGAAGAAGGCCGCGAGCCTCGGCCTCGAAGACCCCTGGCAGCTGATCACGGTCGCGAGCATGGTTCAGGCCGAGGGCACCAGCCACGCCGACTTCCGCAAGATGGCCGAGGTCGTCTACAACCGGATGAAGCCCGGAAACCCGCAGACCAACGGCTTGCTGGAGTTCGACTCCACGTACAACTACATCAAGAACCAGAGCAAGATCGACCTGAGCCTGAGCGAGCTGCGGACCTACGACAACCCCTACAACACGTACTTCCACAAGGGGCTGACGCCCGGGCCGATCGACAACCCCGGAGAGGACGCCATCAAGGGCGCCCTCAACCCGACGGACGACGGCTGGTACTACTTCATCTCGCTGGACGGCAAGACCAGTGAGTTCACCAAGACCAACGCCGAGCACCAGAAGCTGGTCGACAAGTTCAACGCCTCGCGGAACAACTGAGGAACACCCTGATGGCCGCACCACGCCGGGCCGCCGTACTCGGCTCCCCGATCGCCCACTCGCTCTCCCCGGTCCTGCACCGCACGGCTTACCAGGAGTTGGGGCTGAGCGGCTGGACGTACGACAGGTTCGAGGTCGACGAGGCCGCCCTGCCCGGGTTCTTCGAGACGCTCGGTGCCGAGTGGGCGGGGCTCTCGCTGACCATGCCGCTGAAGCGGGCCGTGATCCCGTTGCTCGACGGGATCAGCGAGACCGCGGCCTCGGTCGACGCGGTCAACACGGTGATCTGCACCCCGGACGGACGCCGGACCGGCGACAACACCGACATCCCCGGCATGGTCGCGGCTTTGCGCGAGCACGGCATCGACAAGGTCGAGGCCGCCGCGGTCCTCGGCGCGGGTGCCACCGCCTCGTCCGCGCTGGCCGCGCTGTCGCGGATCTGCCCCGGCGAGATCGCCGTGTACGTCCGCAGCGAGGCCAGGGCCGCCGAGATGCGGCAGTGGGCCGAGCGGCTCGAGGTCCCGGTGCGCATCGCCGACTGGGCGGACGCCGCGCAGGCCCTGCATGCCCCGCTGGTGATCAGCACCACGCCGGCAGGTGTCACCGACGCCCTCGCCCGGTCCGTGCCGGAGCGGCCGGCGGCCCTCTTCGACGTCCTCTACGACCCCTGGCCGACCGACCTCGCCGCCCGCTGGTCGGCGTACGGCGGCGCGGTCGTCAGCGGCCTCGACCTGCTGGTGCACCAGGCCGTGCTGCAGGTCGAGCAGATGACGGGGCAGGCGCCGGCGCCCCTGGACGCCATGCGAAAAGCGGGCGAACGCGCCTTGGCGGCCCGCTAGGATCCGCTCTCGGTTCCGCAGGGGGGCGGAACAGGGGAGGGGAGACGAACCATGGCCACCGGCATGCCTCAGGCGTCCGTGAAGTCCCAGATATTCGAGTCGCTGCTGGGATTCCTGCCCGACTGGGTGCAGATCACCGTGCTCGCCCTGATCGTGCTCGCGGTCCTCGCGTCCTGGGCGGTCAAGATCAAGCGCAAGATCGCCTACCGGCGGGCCGTGCGGAGCGGGCAGCCCGTCCACGCGGCGGCCCGGTACGGGCAGGGGCGCGGAGCGGACTACCTGGGGGAGTACGCACCTCAGCAGGCGCCGCAGCAGGGAAGTGGAGCGGACCACCTGGGCGCCTACGCGCCGCAGCAGGCGTCACAGGCGCAGCCCGCCCGGCAGCCCAGCGGCGCGGACTTCCTCGGCACGTACGCGCCGCAGCGGCAGACCGGCGACCCGGCCTCGTCCGCCTGATGGACCGGCGGCCGGGTCCGCGCTCCGGACGTGGGAGGATCGTAGGTGGCGGACCGGGGCCGCGCACCCGGTCAGGCCGTCGCCGTACGCGAGGACGTGCGTACGAGGGCAGTACGGGCGCGAGCACTGAGGAGCACCGTTGAGCAGGTTGCGCTGGCTGACCGCTGGGGAGTCCCACGGTCCCGCACTCGTCGCGACGCTGGAGGGTCTGCCCGCCGGCGTGCCGATCACCACGGACATGGTGGCGGACCATCTCGCGAGGCGGCGCCTGGGCTATGGGCGCGGCGCCCGGATGAAGTTCGAGCGCGACGAGATCACCTTCCTCGGCGGCGTCCGGCACGGCCTCACCCTCGGCTCCCCGGTCGCGATCATGGTGGGCAACACCGAGTGGCCGAAGTGGGAACAGGTCATGGCCGCCGACCCGGTCGACCCCGAGATCCTCGACGGGCTCGCCCGCAACGCCCCGCTGACCCGCCCGCGGCCCGGCCACGCCGACCTCGCCGGCATGCAGAAGTACGGCTTCGACGAGGCCCGGCCGATCCTGGAGCGTGCCTCGGCGCGTGAGACCGCGGCCCGCGTCGCCCTCGGCGCGGTGGCCCGGTCGTACCTGAAGGAGACGGCCGGCATCGAGATCGTCTCCCACGTGGTGGAGCTGGCGGCCGCGAAGGCGCCGTACGGCGTGTACCCGACGCCGGCGGACGTGGAGAAGCTGGACACGGACCCGGTGCGCTGCCTGGACGCCGACGCGTCGAAGGCGATGGTCGCCGAGATCGACCAGGCCCACAAGGACGGCGACACCCTCGGCGGTGTGGTCGAAGTGCTGGCCTACGACGTGCCGGTCGGCCTCGGTTCGCACGTGCACTGGGACCGGCGTCTCGACGCCCGGCTGGCCGCGGCCCTCATGGGCATCCAGGCGATCAAGGGCGTGGAGGTCGGCGACGGCTTCGACCTGGCGCGGGTACCCGGTTCCAAGGCGCACGACGAGATCGTGACCACCGACGAGGGCATCCGGCGTACCTCCGGCCGCTCCGGCGGCACCGAGGGCGGGCTGACCACCGGTGAGCTGCTGCGGGTGCGGGCGGCCATGAAGCCGATCGCGACCGTCCCGCGGGCGCTCAAGACGGTGGACGTCGCGACCGGTGAGGCGACGGCCGCCCACCACCAGCGCTCCGACGTGTGCGCGGTGCCGGCCGCCGGCATCGTCGCCGAGGCGATGGTCGCCCTCGTCCTCGCGGACGCGGTCGCGGAGAAGTTCGGCGGCGACAGCGTGGCCGAGACCGGCCGCAACGTGCGGTCGTACCTCGACAACCTGGCCATCCGGTGACCCCGCTGATCGTGCTGGTCGGCCCGATGGGCGTGGGTAAATCCACCGTCGGGCAGCTGCTGGCCGAGCGGCTCGGGGCCGGATACCGGGACACCGACGACGACATCGTCACCGCGCAGGGCCGGACGATCGCCGAGATCTTCGTGGAGGAGGGCGAGGCCGCCTTCCGCGCTATCGAGAAGCAGGCCGTTCGCGAGGCGCTGGCCGGACACGACGGCGTGCTGTCCCTGGGAGGCGGCGCCGTCCTCGACCAGGACACCCGCGAGCTGCTCGCCGGGCAGCGGGTGGTGTACCTGTCGATGGACGTCGAGGAGGCGGTCAAGCGCACCGGCCTCAACGCGGCCCGGCCGCTGCTCGCCATCAACCCGCGCAAGCAGTGGCGCGAACTGATGGAGGCCCGTCGGCACCTGTACGAGGAGGTCGCCACGGCCGTCGTCGCCACCGATGGCCGTACGGCCGAAGAGGTCACCGAAGTCGCCCTGGACGCACTGGAGTTGAAGGAAGCATGAGCGAGGCAGTGACGCGGATCCAGATCGGCGGCACGGCGGGCACCGAGCCCTACGAGGTCCTGGTGGGCCGGCAACTGCTGGGCGAACTGTCCGGGTTGATCGGCGGCAGGGCCAAGCGGGTCGCGATCGTCCACCCCGAGGCTCTGGCCGAGACCGGTGACGCGCTGCGCGCCGACCTGGCCGAGCAGGGTTACGAAGTGGTCGCCATCCAGGTGCCCAACGCGGAGGAGGCCAAGACCGCCGAGGTCGCGGCCTACTGCTGGAAGGCGCTGGGCCAGTCCGGGTTCACACGCACGGACGTCATCGTCGGTGTCGGCGGCGGCGCGACGACCGACCTGGCCGGTTTCGTGGCCGCCACCTGGCTGCGCGGGGTGCGCTGGATCGCCATCCCGACCACCGTGCTGGCCATGGTCGACGCGGCCGTCGGCGGCAAGACCGGCATCAACACCGCCGAGGGCAAGAACCTGGTCGGTGCCTTCCACCCGCCCGCCGGTGTGCTCTGCGACCTGGCCGCGCTGGACTCCCTGCCGGTCAACGACTACGTCTCCGGACTCGCGGAGGTCATCAAGGCCGGCTTCATCGCCGACCCGGTGATCCTCGACCTCATCGAGTCCGACCCCGAGGCCGCCCGCACGCCGGCCGGCCCGCACACCGCCGAGCTCATCGAGCGCTCCATCCGGGTCAAGGCCGACGTGGTGTCGTCCGACCTGAAGGAGTCGGGCCTGCGCGAGATCCTCAACTACGGCCACACACT
The DNA here is from genome assembly GCF_050937045.1 of Streptomyces sp. CA-179760. Classification (NCBI taxonomy): domain Bacteria; kingdom Bacillati; phylum Actinomycetota; class Actinomycetes; order Kitasatosporales; family Streptomycetaceae; genus Streptomyces; species Streptomyces sp. CA-179760. The sequence continues at coordinate 1,824,079 of NZ_JBNJLZ010000001.1, read as the reverse complement.
CGGCCACGCCATCGAGAAGAACGAGCGCTACAAGTGGCGCCACGGCGCCGCCGTGTCCGTGGGGATGCACTTCGCCGCCGAACTCGGCCGCCTGGCAGGCCGGCTGGACGACGCCACGGCCGACCGCCACCGCACCGTCCTCGAAGCGGTCGGACTGCCGCTGCACTACCGCCACGACCAGTGGCCCAAGCTGCTCGAGACCATGAAGGTCGACAAGAAGTCCCGCGGCGACCTGCTGCGCTTCATCGTCCTCGACGGTCTGGCCAAGCCCACCGTCCTTGAGGGGCCCGACCCGGCCGTGCTGCTCGCGGCGTACGGCGAAGTGGGGCAGTAAGTCCTCCCGCGCTCCTTCTGCCCGAAACAGCCTTACGGCGCCGGGCACTTCGGGCCGCCCCCGGCCGTTCACACAACGATCGCCGGGGCGGTACCGTTCGGTAGCAGCGGGTTCCGCCCCCGCAGTCAGCGCCCATCGCCTGTACGAGACGGAGTGGCACCGGATGCAGCACGCAGTGGGTTCTCCGCTGCCGCCGCCCCACCAGCCGGGGCAGGGACCGGCCGCCGGCTGGTCGCCGGCCGCACACCACCCGGGGTCGCACCACCCGGGCGCGCACCAGGGCTCCGCCCCCGTGCCCCGCCGCCCCTGGCCCCGGATACCCCGCGCCACCGCCCGGACCGGCCTCACCTCCGCATCAGGCCTCCGCGCCCGCCGCGCCGGACACCACCGGTCATGTGCCGCTGCCGCCGGGCGGTCCGGTCGCCATGCCCAGCGTGCCGCCCGCCGCTGCGGGCCCCGACCTGGCGGGCACGACGCTCGCGGTGCTGCTCATCGGCCCCGCGGGCGCCGGGAAGACCAGCGTCGCCAAGTACTGGGCGGACCACCGCCGGATCCCCACGGCCCACATCAGCCTGGACGACGTACGCGAATGGGTCCGCTCGGGCTTCGCCGACCCCCAGTCCGGGTGGAACGACAACTCTGAAGCGCAGTACCGCCTCGCCCGCCGCACCTGCGGCTTCGCCGCTCGGAACTTCCTGGCCAACGGCATCTCCTGCATCCTCGACGACGCCGTCTTCCCCGACCGTCCCGTCGTCGGCCTCGGCGGCTGGAAGCGACACGTCGGTCCGGGCCTGCTGCCGGTCGTCCTCCTGCCGGGCCTGGAGATCGTCCTGGAGCGCAACGCCGAACGCTCCGGCAACCGCCGCCTCAGCGACGACGAGGTCGCCCGCATCCACGGCCGCATGGCCGGCTGGTACGGCTCGGGCCTCCCGATCATCGACAACTCCCAGCTCGACATCCCGCAGACGGCCCAGGTCCTGAACGACGTCCTGTCCCGCTCCATCGCCAGCCCACCCCAGTGGTGAGAGCCCCATAGGGGCGCGGGGAACTGCGCGACAAGCCCCCACGCACCCGCGGACGGCACAGAACCCCGCGCGGCACACCCTCTCCCGAACGGCACCCCGCCCACCCGGACACCTCGGGCACCGCCCACTCAGACGCCCTCAACCGGCGCCGAACCCGCGGAGCTCATACGCTCGGGTCATGTCAGAGGTGTACGCGGCCCGCCGGACGCGTCTGAGGGATTACTGCAACGCGGGCGGCAGCGCGGCGGCGCTGGTCACCCGCCCCGCCAACGTGCGCTATCTCGCGGGCCCCGCCCCGCACGGCGCCGTTCTGCTGCTGGGCAAGACCGAGGACCTCCTGGTGTGTGCCGGCCCGATCGAAGGCCGCTCCACGCAGGAACGCCCCGACGAGGCCCTGCGCATCCAGAACCTGCCCGGATCCGGCGGCGACCCGGCTGTCGCGGCCGCCGACCTCGCCGCGGGCCAGGGTGCCGACTCCCTCGCCGTGGAGGAGCACCACCTCACCGTGGCCCGGCATCGCGCCCTCGGCTCGGTCGCGCCCCGACTGCGCCTGGGGGCCTCGGCTGCGCCGTGGAGCAGCTCAGGGTGGTCAAGGACGAGGAGGAGATCTCCTGTCTGCGCATCGGCGCCGAGATCGCCGACCAGGCCCTGGGCGAACTGCTGGAGTCCATCCTCGTCGGCCGGACCGAGCGCCATCTCGCTCTGGAGCTCGAAAGACGCCTCGTCGACCACGGGGCCGACGGACCGGCCTTCCCGACCTCCGTCGCCACCGGGCCCAACGCCGGCCGCCCCGGCCACCGGCCCACCGACCGTCGTGTGGAAGAGGGGGACTTCCTCTCCGTCTGCCTCGGCGCGACATATCGCGGCTACCGCTGTGAGATCGGCCGTACGTTCGTCATCGGCACGGCTCCCGCGGACTGGCAGATCGAGCTGTACGACCTGGTCTTCGCCGCTCAGCGCGCCGGACGTGAGAGCCTGGTACCCGGCGCCGCCTGCCGGGACGTCGACCGGGCCGCACGCCAGGTGCTGGACTCCGCGGGGTACACGGAGGGCCTCACGGCCCTGACCGGACACGGGGTCGGGCTCGAAATCGACGAGGACCCTCAATTGAGTCCCGCGGCCATGGGTAAACTGGACGCTTGCGTGCCGGTCACCGTCGAACCGGGGGTCCACCTCCCGGGCCGGGGTGGTGTCCGGATCGATGACACGCTCGTCGTCCGCCCCGAGGCGGACGGCGGACCCGAGCTACTCACCATCACGACCAAGGAGCTGCTCGCCCTGTAGCCAGGCAGGTGCGTGCCCCAGGGTCGTACGTCAGTCCAGGAGATTCCGCAACCGTGGCTTCCACGAACGACCTCAAGAACGGCATGGTGCTCAAGCTCGAAGGCGGCCAGCTCTGGTCCGTCGTCGAGTTCCAGCACGTCAAGCCCGGCAAGGGCCCGGCCTTCGTGCGCACCAAGCTCAAGAACGTGCTCTCCGGCAAGGTCGTAGACAAGACCTTCAACGCCGGCGTCAAGGTCGAAACGGCCACCGTCGACAAGCGGGACATGCAGTTCTCCTACATGGACGGCGAGTACTTCGTCTTCATGGACATGGAGACCTACGACCAGCTGCACGTCGACCGCAAGTCCGTGGGCGACGCCGCCAACTTCCTGATCGAGGGCTTCACCGCCACCGTCGCGCAGCACGAGGGCGAGGTGCTCTTCGTCGAGCTGCCCGCCGCCGTCGAGCTCGTCATCCAGGAGACCGAGCCGGGCGTCCAGGGCGACCGCTCCACCGGCGGCACCAAGCCCGCCACGCTGGAGACCGGCCACCAGATCCAGGTGCCCCTCTTCATCACCACCGGTGAGAAGATCAAGGTCGACACCCGTAGCAGCGACTACCTCGGCCGGGTGAACAGCTAACCGTGGCTGCCCGCAACACGGCCCGCAAGCGCGCCTTCCAGATCCTCTTCGAGGGTGACCAGCGCGGCGCCGAGGTCCTGACGGTCCTCGCCGACTGGGTCCGGCTCTCCCGTGCCGACACCCGGCAGCCGCCGGTGAGCGAGTACACGATGGAGCTGGTCGAGGGCTACGCGCAGCGCGCGAAGCGCATCGACGAGCTGATCGCCCAGTACTCGGTCGGCTGGACGCTCGACCGGATGCCGGTCGTCGACCGCAATATCCTGCGGCTCGGCGCCTACGAGCTGATCTGGGTCGACGAGACCCCGGACGCCGTCGTCCTGGACGAGATGGTGCAGCTGGCCAAGGAGTTCTCCACGGACGAGTCGCCCTCGTTCGTGAACGGCCTGCTCGGCCGGCTGAAGGACCTCAAGCCCTCGCTCCGCCGCGACGAGGACTGAGACAGACGGAATGCCGGAGGGCCCGCAGCAAGCTTGCTGCGGGCCCTCCGGCATTCCCTACGCGACCGGGGGCCGTCAGCCCCCCAGAACGCCGCCGGGGTGGCCGGAACCGTATGGTTCCGGCCACCCCGGCGGCACGTTTCTGCGCTGGCCCCTGGGGGCTCAGGCGAGGGCTCAGGCCTCCTCGTGGGAGGCGACCGCGCGACGCGCGTCCGCATCCAGGACACCCCAGCTGATCAGCTGCTCGGTGAGGACGGACGGCGACTGGTCGTAAATGACGGCGAGTGTGCGCAGATCGTCCTGGCGGATCGAGAGCACCTTGCCGTTGTAGTCGCCGCGCTGCGACTGGATCGTGGCCGCGTAGCGCTGCAGTGGGCCCGCCTTCTCGGCCGGCACCGTGGCCAGCCGCTCCAGGTCCAGGACCAGCTTCGGCGGCGGCTCGGCGGCGCCGCCCGGGGTGGTGCCCGGGAGCAGCTCCTGCACGGGAACGCCGTAGAAGTCCGCCAGCTCGGCGAGGCGCTGCACGGTCACGGCGCGGTCGCCGCGCTCGTACGACCCGACCACGACCGCCTTCCAACGTCCCTGGGACTTCTCCTCGACACCGTGGAGGGAAAGGCCCTGCTGGGTGCGGATCGCCCGGAGCTTGGCCCCGAGCTGTTTGGCGTATTCGCTGGACATATAGCTCCCCGGCACTGTGTCGACGCGGTCAGCTGTGTTGCCGGACCGCGCGGCTGGTAACTCACTGTGAGGTTACGCAGCGTTACTCTGCCGCGTCAAGCCGAATGGTCCGCACCGACTCTTCCGTGGTATCGGCACTCTGTTAGGCCGAACGGGTGATCCGAGGGGGCCGTCGGGATGATCGTGGGGGCCTGCTACCGTGTATGGCGCAATCCCGACGTCCTTTAAGGTCCGTCCCGTGAGGCGGAGAAGGAGGTCCGTTTCATATGGACACGCACGACACGCAGTCCGATGCCCGGCCCGTTCTCGAAGGGCCCGACATCGCGCGGGTGCTGACCCGCATCGCCCATGAGATCGTCGAGCGCGCCAAGGGCGCCGACGACGTGGTGCTCCTCGGCATTCCGACCCGGGGCGTCTTCCTCGCCCGGCGGCTCGCCGACAAGCTCGAGCAGATCACCGAGCGCAAGGTTCCGTGCGGCTCGCTCGACATCACCATGTACCGCGACGACCTGCGCATGCACCCGCCGCGTGCGCTGGCCCGCACCGAGATCCCCGGTGACGGCATCGACGGCAAGCTGGTCGTCCTCGTCGACGACGTGCTCTTCTCCGGCCGCACCATCAGGGCCGCCCTCGACGCGCTGAACGACATCGGGCGCCCGCGCGCGGTGCAGCTCGCCGTCCTCGTCGACCGCGGTCACCGCGAACTGCCCATCCGCGCCGACTACGTCGGCAAGAACCTCCCCACGTCGTTGCGGGAGACGGTCAAGGTCCAGCTCGCCGAGGAGGACGGTCGCGACACCGTGCTGCTCGGTGCCAAGCAGACCTCCCAGTAGCGCTTCAGGCGTACGCCGCTGTCGTACGCCGGCTCAGTGCGCCCCCTGGCGCACCCGTCTGCCCGAAATTCTCCTGAACTGCCTTACGGAGCCTGACAGATGCAGCGTCATCTCATCTCGGCCGCCGACCTCACCCGCGACGACGCCGTCCTGATCCTCGACACCGCCGAGGAGATGGCCCGGGTCGCCGACCGGCCGATCAAGAAGCTGCCGACCCTGCGCGGCCGCACGATCGTCAACCTCTTCTTCGAGGACTCCACCCGGACCCGGATCTCCTTCGAGGCCGCCGAGAAGCGGCTGTCCGCGGACGTCATCAACTTCTCCGCCAAGGGCTCCAGCGTCTCCAAGGGCGAGTCGCTCAAGGACACCGCCCAGACGCTGGAGGCCATGGGCGTCGACGCCGTGGTCATCCGGCACGGCGCCTCCGGAGCCCCGTACCGGCTGGCGAACTCCGGCTGGATCGACGCGGCCGTCGTCAACGCCGGCGACGGCACCCACCAGCACCCCACGCAGGCCCTGCTGGACGCCTTCACCATGCGCCGCCGTCTGGTCGGCCCGGACGCCGGGCTCGGCCATGACCTCGCCGGCCGGCGCATCACCATCGTCGGCGACGTCCTGCACAGCCGGGTCGCCCGCTCCAACGTCGACCTGCTTCACACCCTGGGGGCCGAGGTCACCCTCGTCGCCCCGCCGACCCTGGTGCCCGTCGGCATCGAGACCTGGCCCTGCGAGGTGTCGTACGACCTCGACAGCACGCTGCCCAAGTCCGACGCGGTGATGATGCTGCGCGTCCAGCGCGAGCGCATGAACGCCGCCTTCTTCCCGACCGAGCGCGAGTACTCCCGGCGCTACGGCCTCGACGGCGAGCGCATGGCGCGGATGCCCGAGCACGCCATCGTGATGCACCCCGGCCCGATGGTCCGCGGCATGGAGATCACCGCCGAGGTCGCCGACTCCGACCGCTGCACCGTCGTCGAGCAGGTCGCGAACGGAGTGTCCATCCGGATGGCCGTCCTGTACCTGCTGCTCGGCGGCAACGAACCCGCCGTCAGCCAGTCCCGTACCGAGGAGAAGTAAGACCCATGAGCAAGATCCTGATCCGTGGTGCGAAGGTGCTGGGCGGCGAGCCGCAGGACGTCCTGATCGACGGCGGAACCATCGCGCAGATGGGGAGCGGGCTGTCCGCCGAGGGCGCCGAGGTCGTCGAGGCCGACGGCAAGGTGCTGCTGCCGGGCCTGGTCGATCTGCACACCCATCTGCGCGAGCCCGGCCGTGAGGACTCCGAGACCGTCCTGACCGGCACCCGGGCCGCGGCGAGCGGCGGTTACACCACCGTGTTCGCCATGGCCAACACCTTCCCGGTCGCCGACACCGCCGGAGTCGTCGAGCAGGTCTGGCGGCTCGGCAAGGAGCACGGCTACTGCGACGTCCAGCCCATCGGTGCCGTCACCGTCGGCCTGGAGGGCAGGAAGCTCGCCGAGCTGGGCGCCATGCACGAGTCGGCCGCCGGTGTCACCGTCTTCTCCGACGACGGCAAGTGCGTCCACGACGCCGTGATCATGCGCCGCGCCCTGGAGTACGTGAAGGCCTTCGGCGGTGTCGTCGCGCAGCACGCGCAGGAGCCGCGGCTGACCGAGGGTGCCGAGATGAACGAGGGCATCGTCTCCGCCGAGCTGGGGCTCGGCGGCTGGCCCGCGGTGGCCGAAGAATCGATCATCGCCCGGGATGTCCTGCTCGCCGACCACGTCGGCTCCCGCGTCCACATCTGCCACCTGTCGACCGCCGGGTCCGTCGAGATCGTCCGCTGGGCCAAGTCCCGCGGCATCGCCGTCACCGCAGAGGTCACCCCGCACCACCTCCTCCTCACGGATGAGCTGGTGCGCACGTACAACCCGGTCTACAAGGTCAACCCGCCGCTGCGCACCGAGCGCGACGTGCTGGCCCTTCGAGAGGCGCTCGCCGACGGCACGATCGACATCGTCGCCACCGACCACGCCCCGCACCCGCACGAGGACAAGGACTGCGAGTGGGCCGCGGCCGCCATGGGCATGGTCGGCCTGGAGACCGCGTTGTCAGTGGTGCAGGAGACCATGGTCGACACGGGTCTGCTGGACTGGGCCGGCGTCGCCGACCGGATGTCCGTCAAGCCCGCGCAGATCGGACAGGCCTCGGGCCATGGACGTCCCGTCTCGGCAGGTGAGCCCGCCAACCTCACCCTGGTCGACACGGCATACCGTGGGCTCGTGGAACCCGCGGGCTTCGCCTCGCGCAGCCGCAACACCCCCTACGAGGGGCGTGAGCTGCCGGGCCGTGTGACGCACACGTGGCTGCGGGGCAAGGCCACGCTCGTCGACGGGAAGCTCACGTGACACCTGTATTCCTGCTGGCCGCCGAGAAGGAATCGGCGCAAGTGACCGACTGGGCCGCCCGCATCGGCTGGGTGGTGGGCCTCGCCCTCTTCGTCGCGCTCGTCTACTGGCTGATGCGCGAGGGCTGGAAGTGGCGCGGCACCCTCCAGGGCGACCTGCCCGAGCTGCCCGTCGCCCCGGACGACCCGGGACCCGAGAAGCTGGGCATGAGCGGCCGCTACCACGGCTCCACCACGGCCGGTCAGTGGCTCGACCGCATCGTGGCCCAGGGCCTGGGCACCCGCAGCCGTGCCGAGCTCACCCTCACGGATGCCGGCCTCAACGTCGTACGCCCCGGGGCGAGCGACTTCTTCGTCCCGGCCGCGCGGCTCCGTGAGGCCCGGCTCGACAAGGGCATCGCCGGCAAGGTCCTCACCGAGGGCGGCCTGCTGATCGTCACCTGGGAGCACGGCGACCGGCTGATCGACTCCGGGTTCCGCTCCGACCACGCGGCCGAGCACAACGAGTGGGTCGAAGCCCTCAACTCCATGATCGAAACGAACACCAGGGAAGGCGTCGAACGATGACCACCTCCACAAGGGGAGCAGCCAGGACTCCCGCCGTACTCGTCCTGGAGGACGGCCGGATCTTCCGCGGCCGTGCCTACGGGGCCGTGGGGGAGACCTTCGGCGAAGCGGTGTTCTCCACCGGCATGACCGGCTACCAGGAGACCCTGACAGACCCCTCGTACCACCGCCAGGTCGTCGTGATGACCGCGCCGCACGTGGGCAACACCGGCGTGAACGACGAAGACCCCGAGTCGAAGAAGATCTGGGTCTCCGGGTACGTCGTGCGCGACCCCGCTCGCGTGCCGTCCAACTGGCGCTCCCGGCGCTCGCTGGACGAGGAGTTGACGGCGCAGGGCGTCGTCGGCATCTCCGGCATCGACACCCGCGCCCTCACCCGTCATCTGCGCGAGCGCGGCGCCATGCGCGTCGGCATCTTCAGCGGGGACGCGGTGCGGGAGGACGGCGCGCTGCTGGCCCGCGTCCAGGACGCCCCTCAGATGAAGGGCGCGAACCTCTCCGCCGAGGTCGCCACCACCGAGCCCTACGTCGTCCCGGCGATCGGCGAGAAGAAGTTCACCGTCGCCGCCGTCGACCTCGGCATCAAGGGCATGACCCCGCACCGCATGGCCGAGCGCGGCATAGAGGTGCACGTGCTCCCGGCCACCGCGACCGTCGAGGACGTCTACGCGGTCGACCCGGACGGCGTGTTCTTCTCCAACGGCCCGGGCGACCCGGCCACCGCCGACCACCCCGTCTCCGTCATGCGGGGCGTCCTGGAGCGCGGCACCCCGCTCTTCGGTATCTGCTTCGGCAACCAGATCCTGGGCCGCGCGCTCGGCTTCGGCACCTTCAAGCTGAAGTACGGCCACCGTGGCATCAACCAGCCGGTGCAGGACCGTACGACCGGCAAGGTCGAGGTCACCGCGCACAACCACGGCTTCGCCGTCGACGCACCGCTCGACCAGGTCTCCGAGACCCCGTTCGGCCGCGCCGAGGTGTCGCACGTCTGCCTGAACGACAACGTGGTGGAGGGGCTGCGGCTGCTCGACCGCCCCGCCTTCAGCGTCCAGTACCACCCCGAAGCGGCAGCCGGCCCGCACGACGCCGCCTACCTGTTCGACCGCTTCGTATCCCTGATGGAGGGCCAGCGTGCCTAAGCGCACCGATATCCAGTCCGTCCTGGTCATCGGCTCCGGCCCGATCGTCATCGGCCAGGCCGCCGAATTCGACTACTCCGGCACCCAGGCGTGCCGCATCCTGCGCGCCGAGGGCCTGAGGGTCGTCCTGGTGAACTCCAATCCGGCGACGATCATGACCGACCCGGAGATCGCCGACGCCACCTACGTCGAGCCGATCACCCCCGAGTTCGTCGAGAAGATCATCGCCAAGGAGCGCCCGGACGCCCTGCTGCCCACCCTGGGCGGCCAGACGGCCCTCAACACGGCCATCTCGCTGCACGAGGCGGGAACCCTCGACAAGTACGGCGTCGAGCTCATCGGCGCCAACGTCGAGGCGATCAACAAGGGCGAGGACCGCGACCTCTTCAAGGAGGTCGTCGAGGCCGTACGCCAGAAGATCGGGCACGGCGAGTCCGCCCGCTCCGTCATCTGCCACTCCATGGAGGACGTCCTCGCCGGCGTCGAGACGCTCGGTGGCTATCCGGTCGTCGTCCGCCCCTCCTTCACCATGGGCGGCGCCGGCTCCGGCTTCGCCCACGACGAGGAGGAGCTGCGCCGCATCGCCGGCCAGGGCCTCACCCTCTCGCCGACCACCGAGGTGCTCCTGGAGGAGTCCATCCTCGGCTGGAAGGAGTACGAGCTGGAGCTGATGCGCGACAAGCACGACAACGTCGTGGTCGTCTGCTCCATCGAGAACTTCGACCCCATGGGCGTCCACACCGGCGACTCGATCACGGTCGCCCCGGCGATGACCCTCACCGACCGCGAGTATCAGACCCTCCGGGACGTCGGCATCGCCGTCATCCGTGAGGTCGGCGTCGACACCGGCGGCTGCAACATCCAGTTCGCGGTGAACCCCGATGACGGTCGCGTGATCGTCATCGAGATGAACCCGCGCGTGTCCCGGTCCTCGGCGCTCGCCTCCAAGGCCACCGGATTCCCGATCGCCAAGATCGCCGCCAAGCTCGCCGTCGGCTACACGCTCGACGAGATCCCGAACGACATCACGCAGGAGACCCCGGCCTCCTTCGAGCCGACGCTCGACTACGTGGTCGTGAAGGCCCCGCGCTTCGCCTTCGAGAAGTTCCCGAGCGCGGACGCCACCCTCACCACCACCATGAAGTCGGTCGGCGAGGCCATGGCCATCGGCCGCAACTTCACCGAGGCCTTCCAGAAGGCCCTGCGCTCGCTGGAGAAGACGGGCAGCCAGTTCACGTTCGTCGGTGAGCCCGGCGACAAGTCCCAGCTCCTGGAGCAGGCGGTCCGCCCCACCGACGGCCGCATCAACACCGTCATGCAGGCCATCCGCGCGGGCGCCACGCCGGAGGAGATCTTCGAGTACACGAAGATCGACCCGTGGTTCGTCGACCAGCTCTTCCTGATCAAGGAGATCGCGGACGAGCTGGCCGAGGCGCCCGAGCTGACCGCCGACCTGCTCGCCGAGGCCAAGCGGCACGGCTTCTCCGACACGCAGATCGGCGAGATCCGCGGCCTGCGCGAGGACGTCGTCCGCGAGGTCCGGCACGCGCTGGGCATCCGCCCGGTCTACAAGACGGTCGACACCTGCGCCGCCGAGTTCGCCGCGAAGACGCCGTACTTCTACTCCTCCTACGACGAGGAGAGCGAGGTCGCGCCCCGCGAGAAGCCGGCCGTCATCATCCTGGGCTCCGGCCCGAACCGCATCGGCCAGGGCATCGAGTTCGACTACTCCTGCGTCCACGCCTCCTTCGCCCTGAGCGACGCGGGCTACGAGACCGTGATGGTCAACTGCAACCCGGAGACCGTCTCCACGGACTACGACACCTCCGACCGCCTGTACTTCGAGCCGCTGACGCTCGAGGACGTGCTGGAGATCGTCCACGCCGAGCAGCAGGCCGGACCCGTCGCGGGCGTCGTCGTGCAGCTCGGCGGCCAGACCCCGCTCGGCCTGTCGCAGGCGCTCAAGGACAACGGCGTGCCGATCGTGGGCACCTCCCCGGAGGCCATCCACGCCGCCGAGGACCGGGGTGCCTTCGGCCGGGTCCTCCAGGAGGCCGGTCTCCCGGCCCCCAAGCACGGCACCGCCACGACCTTCGGAGAGGCCAAGGCCATCGCCGACGAGATCGGCTACCCGGTCCTGGTGCGCCCGTCGTACGTCCTCGGCGGGCGCGGCATGGAGATCGTCTACGACGAGACGCGCCTGGAGGCGTACATCTCCGAGTCGACGGAGATCAGCCCGTCCCGTCCGGTCCTGGTCGACCGGTTCCTCGACGACGCGATCGAGATCGACGTCGACGCGCTCTACGACGGCCAGGAGCTCTACCTCGGCGGTGTCATGGAGCACATCGAGGAGGCCGGTATCCACTCCGGTGACTCGGCGTGCGCCCTGCCCCCGATCACGCTCGGCGGCTTCGACATCAAGCGCCTGCGGGCCTCCACGGAGGGCATCGCGAAGGGCGTCGGCGTCCGCGGCCTGATCAACATCCAGTTCGCGCTGGCGGGTGACATCCTCTACGTCCTGGAGGCCAACCCGCGCGCCTCCCGTACCGTCCCCTTCACCTCGAAGGCGACCGCGGTGCCGCTGGCCAAGGCCGCCGCCCGGATCTCCCTGGGCGCGACCATCGCCGAGCTGCGCGCCGAGGGCCTGCTCCCGGCCACCGGCGACGGCGGCGAGCTGCCCCTCGACGCGCCGATCTCCGTCAAGGAGGCCGTCATGCCGTGGTCGCGCTTCCGCGACATCCACGGTCGCGGCGTCGACACGGTCCTCGGCCCGGAGATGCGCTCCACGGGCGAGGTCATGGGCATCGACTCCGTCTTCGGCACGGCGTACGCCAAGTCGCAGGCGGGCGCCTACGGCCCGCTGCCCACCAAGGGCCGCGCCTTCATCTCGGTCGCCAACCGCGACAAGCGCTCGATGATCTTCCCGGCCCGCGAGCTGGTCGCCCACGGCTTCGAGCTGATGGCCACGTCCGGCACGGCCGAGGTGCTCAAGCGCAACGGCATCAACGCCACCGTCGTGCGCAAGCAGTCCGAGGGCACCGGCCCGAACGGCGAGAAGACCATCGTCCAGCTCATCCACGACGGCGAGGTCGACCTCATCGTCAACACCCCGTACGGCACCGGCGGCCGCCTCGACGGCTACGACATCCGTACGGCGGCCGTGGCACGGTCCGTGCCCTGCCTGACGACGGTCCAGGCGCTCGCGGCCGCGGTCCAGGGCATCGACGCCCTCAACCGTGGCGACGTGAGCGTCCGATCGCTCCAGGAACACGCGGAACATCTGACCGCGGCCCGCGACTAGCAGCCCCGAGGGGGACACCGGAAACGGTGTCCCCCTCTTCGTGAGGACGCCACGTCTTCGTGAGGACAACATGTACAAGATCTTCTTCAGTCTCGTCTTCAAGCGGCTGGACCCGGAGCAGGCGCACCACCTCGCCTTCCGCTGGATCCGCCTGGCCGCCCGCGTCCCGGTCCTGCGCACCTTCCTCGCGGCCGCCCTCGCGCCCCGCCACAAGGAGCTGCGCACGGAGGCCTTCGGGCTGCGCATGCACGGCCCCTTCGGGCTCGCGGCCGGCTTCGACAAGAACGCCGTGGGCATCGACGGTATGGCGATGCTCGGCTTCGACCACGTCGAGATCGGCACGGTGACCGGCGAGCCGCAGCCCGGCAACCCCAAGCAGCGGCTGTTCCGGCTGGTCAAAGACCGGGCGCTGATCAACCGCATGGGCTTCAACAACGACGGCTCGCTCCGCGTCGCCGCCCGCCTGGCCTCCCGTACGCCGGTCTTCAAGCCGGTCGTCGGCGTCAACATCGGCAAGACCAAGGTCGTACCCGAGGAGGAGGCCGTCGCGGACTACGTGAAGTCCGCCGAGCGGCTGGCGCCGTACGCCGACTACCTCGTGGTCAACGTCTCCTCCCCGAACACGCCCGGCCTGCGCAATCTGCAGGCCACGGAGGCGCTGCGCCCCCTGCTCAGCGCCGTCCGCGAGGCCGCCGACGGCGCGGTGTCGGAGCGGCGTGTCCCGCTCCTGGTCAAGATCGCACCGGACCTCGCCGACGAGGACATCGACGCGGTCGCCGACCTCGCCGTGGAACTCGGCCTGGACGGCATCATCGCCACCAACACCACCATCGCGCGCGACGGACTCGGCCTGAAGTCCGACCCCTCTCTGGTCAAGGAGACCGGCGGCCTGTCCGGGGCACCCCTGAAGGAACGCTCCCTGGAGGTCCTGCGGCGTCTCTACGCGCGCGTGGGTGACCGGATCACCCTGGTGGGCGTGGGAGGCGTCGAGAACGCCGAGGACGCCTGGCAGCGCATCCTGGCCGGTGCCACGCTGGTCCAGGGCTACAGCGCCTTCATCTACGAGGGGCCCTTCTGGGGCCGCGCGATCCACAAGGGGCTCGCCGCGCGCCTGCGCACCAGCCCGTACGCCACGCTCGCCGACGCGGTGGGCGCCGACGTGAGGAAGACGGCATGAGTCCTCTCGAACCCTTCGGCGCGCGCCTGCGCCGGGCCATGGACGAGCGTGGCCCGCTGTGCGTCGGCATCGACCCGCACGCCTCCCTGCTCGCCGAGTGGGGCCTGAACGACGACGTGGCGGGCCTGGAGCGGTTCAGCCGCACGGTCGTCGAGGCCCTGGCCGACCGGGTCGCCGTGCTCAAGCCGCAGAGCGCGTTCTTCGAGCGGTTCGGCTCGCGCGGACTGGCCGTCCTGGAGGCGTCGGTGGCCGAGGCGCGGGCGGCGGGCGCCCTGGTCGTCATGGACGCCAAGCGCGGCGACATCGGCTCGACCATGGCCGCGTACGCCGAGTCGTTCCTGCACAAGGACGCGCCGCTGTTCTCCGACGCGCTGACCGTCTCGCCCTACCTCGGCTACGGCTCGCTCAGCCCGGCCGTCGCGCTGGCCCGGGAGAGCGGCGCAGGGCTGTTCGTGCTGGCGCTGACCTCCAATCCGGAGGGCGGCGAGGTCCAGCACGCCGTCCGGTCCGACGGCCGGAACATCGGAGCGACGATGCTCGCGCACCTGTCCGCCGAGAACGCGGGGGAGGCGCCCCTGGGGTCCTTCGGCGCGGTCGTCGGCGCCACCCTCGGTGACCTGTCGTCGTACGACCTGGACATCAACGGCCCGCTCCTCGCGCCTGGCATCGGCGCGCAGGGGGCCACGCCGGCCGATCTTCCGGCGGTCTTCGGGTCGGCGGTGCGCAATGTCGTGCCGAACGTCAGCCGGGGGGTGCTACGCCACGGTCGCGACGCGGTCGCGCTGCGTGACGCCGCGGAACGCTTCGCTCAGGAGATCCGTCACGCTGTGACCTCCTCCTGACCACTTCCTGACCTTCTTGTGAGTCCTCCGATGAGTGGCCGGGGGCGGGCTTGAGGCTGAATACATCCTCAAATCCGGGGCAGTATGTCCTAAATGTCTGTTCAGATGAAGGCTGACCAGGACTTTTCCGCTGTTCTCGCTGACTCTGGCGGACTTGCCCGCTAGTCTCCGACGAGAGTCAACGGGCAAGCGTGTTGCTCGTGGCTCCCCAGGTGTGGGGCGACTAGGTTCCTCACCGGTCCGTATCCGACAGTTCGACATCCGAGGTGACGTAGGCGTGGCTCTTCCGCCCCTTACCCCTGAACAGCGCGCAGCCGCGCTCGAAAAGGCCGCCGCGGCTCGCCGGGAGCGGGCCGAGGTCAAGAATCGACTCAAGCACTCCGGCGCCTCGCTTCACGAGGTCATCAAGCAGGGCCAGGAGAACGACGTCATCGGCAAGATGAAGGTCTCCGCTCTCCTTGAGTCCCTGCCGGGCGTGGGCAAGGTCCGCGCCAAGCAGATCATGGAGCGACTCGGCATCTCCGAGAGCCGTCGTGTGCGCGGCCTCGGGTCCAACCAGATCGCCTCCCTGGAGCGCGAGTTCGGCAGCACCGGCAGCTGAGTCCGGACCACTCCGGTTCAACTGGAATAATCGCTGCATGACTGAACGTCCGCGGCTGACCGTGCTCTCCGGCCCCTCCGGGGTCGGCAAGAGCACGGTCGTCGCCCATATGCGCAAGGAACACCCCGAGGTCTGGCTCTCGGTGTCGGCGACGACCCGCAAGCCCCGCCCCGGCGAGCAGCACGGAGTCCACTACTTCTTCGTCACAGACGACGAGATGGACAAGCTGATCGCCAACGGCGAGCTGCTGGAGTGGGCCGAGTTCGCCGGTAACCGCTACGGCACGCCGCGTGCGGCCGTGCAGGCGCGTCTGGAGAAGGGCGAGCCCGTCCTCCTCGAGATCGATCTCCAGGGTGCCCGTCTGGTCCGGGAATCGATGCCCGAGGCCCAGCTGGTGTTCCTGGCTCCTCCCTCCTGGGAGGAGCTGGTGCGCAGACTCACGGGGCGGGGTACCGAACCGCCCGAGGTGGTCGAGCGCCGGCTCGAGGCTGCGAAGATCGAACTCGCCGCCGAGCCGGAGTTCGACACCACCCTGGTCAACACCTCCGTCGAGGACGTGGCTCGCGAGCTGCTAGCCTTGATGGACGTGGTGTGACCATCGCTGATCGTCCTGATCCTCGCTGATCACCCCGACCATTCTTTCCCACCCATCGGAAGGTAGAGCGTGTCCTCTTCCATCTCCGCGCCCGAGGGCATCATCAACCCGCCGATCGACGAGCTCCTCGAGGCCACGGACTCGAAGTACAGCCTCGTGATCTACGCGGCCAAGCGGGCCCGCCAGATCAACGCGTACTACTCGCAGCTCGGCGAGGGCCTCCTCGAGTACGTCGGTCCCCTCGTCGACACCCACGTCCACGAGAAGCCGCTCTCGATCGCCCTCCGCGAGATCAACGCGGGGCTGCTCACGTCCGAGGCCATCGAGGGCCCGGCGCAGTAAGTAGTATTTCCAGCTTGACGCTGACTTTTCCACAGGCCCGGCAGGTCGACTGCCGGGCCTGTGGTGTGTCATGGAGTCGTACGTTGTGCCGGTTGCCGAGGTCCGGGGAGAAGCGTGGACAAGCCGAAGGTCGTTCTGGGGGTCAGTGGCGGCATCGCCGCGTACAAGGCCTGTGAGCTGCTGCGGCGGCTGACGGAGTCGGGCCATGACGTGCGCGTGGCGCCCACCGCCTCCGCGCTGCACTTCGTCGGCGCCGCCACCTGGTCCGCGCTCTCCGGGCACCCGGTCTCCACCGAGGTGTGGGACGACGTGCACGAGGTCCCGCACGTCCGCATCGGGCAGCATGCCGACCTGGTCGTCGTCGCCCCGGCCACCGCCGACATGCTCGCCAAGGCGGCCCACGGCCTCGCCGACGACCTGCTCACCAACACCCTGCTCACCGCTCGCTGCCCGGTCGTCTTCGCCCCCGCCATGCACACGGAGATGTGGGAGCACCCGGCCACCCAGGAGAACGTGGCGACGCTGCGCCGCCGCGGTGCCGTCGTCATCGAGCCGGCCGTGGGCCGTCTCACGGGCGTCGACACCGGCAAGGGCCGGCTGCCTGACCCGGGTGAGATCTTCGAGGTGTGCCGCCGGGTGCTGACCCGGGGCGTGCGCGAGCCGGACCTCACGGGCCGCCATGTCGTGGTCAGCGCGGGCGGCACCCGCGAGCCAATGGACCCGGTGCGGTTCCTGGGCAACCGCTCCTCGGGCAAGCAGGGCTACGCCCTCGCCCGCACCGCGGCCGCCCGCGGCGCCCGCGTCACGCTGATCGCGGCCAACAGCATGCTGCCGGACCCGGCCGGGGTGGACGTCGTTCCCGTGGGCACCGCCGTGCACCTGCGCGAGGAGGTGCTGAGAGCCGCCGCCGACGCCGATGCCGTGGTCATGGCGGCGGCGGTGGCGGACTTCCGTCCGGTGACCTACGCGGCCGGGAAGATCAAGAAGAAGGACGACCAGGAGCCGGAGCCGATCGCCCTGGTACGGAATCCGGACATCCTCGCGGAGATCTCCACCGACCGGATCCGCCCCGGACAGGTGATCGTCGGCTTCGCCGCGGAGACGGACGACGTGCTCGCCAACGGCCGCGCCAAACTGAAGCGCAAGGGCTGCGATCTGCTGGTGGTGAACGAGGTCGGGGAGCGCAAGACCTTCGGCTCCGAGGAGAACGAAGCCGTCGTGCTCGGCACCGACGGCAGCGAGACCGCGGTGCCGTACGGACCCAAGGAAGCGCTGGCCGATACCGTGTGGGACCTGGTGGCCGGGCGCCTCGGCTGATGTTTCAGTCGCCCTGCGCCTCGGTGAAACCCGGCCGATCGGGGTGTGGCGCCTCTGGCCAAGGTCGCTCGCGATTGGGCAGAATGCCTGTGCCGCAGGTCACAGCACTCCCGAGTGGCGAGACAGGGGGGCCGTGGCCGAAGCGTGACCCGTAAACTGTCCCACGGACGGCGCGAGGTGCAGCCCCTGCCGTCCGCCAATGATCAGACAGCAGCCGCTGCAACCCCAGGGAGCGTTGTGTCCCGTCGCCTGTTCACCTCGGAGTCCGTGACCGAGGGTCACCCTGACAAGATCGCTGACCAGATCAGCGACACCATCCTCGACGCGTTGCTCCGCGAGGACCCGACCTCTCGGGTCGCCGTCGAGACCCTGATCACGACCGGCCTGGTGCACGTGGCCGGCGAGGTCACGACCAAGACGTACGCGGACATCGCGACGCTGGTCCGGAACAAGATCCTCGAAATCGGTTACGACTCCTCGAAGAAGGGCTTCGACGGCGCCTCCTGCGGCGTCTCGGTGTCGATCGGCGCACAGTCCCCGGACATCGCCCAGGGCGTCGACACGGCGTACGAGTCCCGCGTCGAGGGGGACGAGGACGAGCTCGACAAGCAGGGTGCCGGCGACCAGGGCCTGATGTTCGGCTACGCGACGGACGAGACCCCGACGCTGATGCCGCTGCCGATCTTCCTGGCCCACCGCCTGTCCAAGCGCCTGTCCGACGTGCGCAAGAACGGCACCATCCCTTACCTGCGCCCGGACGGAAAGACCCAGGTCACCATCGAGTACGACGGCGACAAGGCGGTCCGCCTGGACACCGTCGTGGTCTCCTCCCAGCACGCCTCCGACATCGACCTGGACTCGCTGCTGGCTCCGGACATCAAGGAGTTCGTGGTCGAGCCGGAGCTGAAGGCGCTGCTCGACGAGGGCATCAAGATCGACACGGAGAACTACCGTCTCCTGGTGAACCCCACCGGCCGCTTCGAGATCGGTGGCCCGATGGGCGACGCCGGTCTGACCGGCCGCAAGATCATCATCGACACCTACGGCGGTATGGCCCGCCACGGCGGCGGTGCCTTCTCCGGCAAGGACCCGTCCAAGGTCGACCGCTCCGCGGCGTACGCGATGCGCTGGGTCGCCAAGAACGTCGTCGCCGCGGGCCTCGCCACCCGCTGCGAGGTCCAGGTCGCGTACGCGATCGGCAAGGCCGAGCCGGTGGGCTTGTTCGTCGAGACCTTCGGCACGGCCAAGATCGACACGGAAAGGATCGAGAAGGCGATCGACGAGGTCTTCGACCTCCGTCCGGCCGCCATCATCCGCGACCTCGACCTGCTCCGCCCGATCTACGCCCAGACCGCGGCGTACGGCCACTTCGGCCGCGAGCTTCCCGAGTTCACCTGGGAGCAGGCGGACCGTGTGGACGCGCTGCGCAAGGCGGCGGGCCTGTAGGTCCGACGCGCTCACGGCACCGAGTGAGGCCCGGCACCCTTCGGGGGCCGGGCCTCGTCGTTCCCCCGGAGGGCTTCGCCGGCACCGCCGGCTGTCAGTGGTGTTTGGTAAAAATGCAAGCGTGAGCAGCGAGAACGGACAGGCGGACGGTGGCGTCGAGGGTGCGCCGCCCGAGCAGCTCGCGCTCATCCGGGAGAGCGTGCGGAAGGCCAGGACGCCCCGGGCCAAGCCGCGGACCTGGCGGGGGGCCGCGCTCGCCGAGGAGCTGCCCGTGGCGCGTGTCCTCGTCGACAAGGGCGTGCTCCACCTCGACCGGTACTTCGACTACGCGGTGCCCGAGGAGCTGGACGCCGAGGCCCAGCCGGGCGTCCGGGTGCGGGTCCGGTTCGGGGCCGGGCGGCACCGGGTGCGGGACGGGCGACGTGAGGGCGGCGGGCTGATCGACGGGTTCCTCGTCGAGCGACTGGCCGAGTCCGAGTACACCGGGCCGCTGGCGGCCCTGGCCCAGGTCGTGTCGCCCGAGCGGGTGCTGAGCGAGGAACTGCTGGGGCTGGCCCGGTCGGTCGCCGACCGGTACGCGGGCAGCCTCGCGGACGTCCTGCAACTCGCAGTGCCGCCGCGTAACGCGCGGGCTGAGAAACGCGCCTCGCCCGCTCCCCTGCCACCGCCCCGGCCCCCGAGGCGGGATCCTGGCAGCGGTACGAGCGGGGAGCTGCCTTCGTGGAGTCGCTGGCGTCCGGCGGCGCGCCACGGGCCGTGTGGAACGCCCTGCCGGGGCCGCAGTGGAGCGAGGAGCTGGCCCGGGCCGTCGCGGCGACACTGGCCTCCGGGCGCGGGGCACTCGTCGTCCTGCCCGACGGACGGGCCGTCGCGCGGGCCGACGCCGCACTGACCTCCCTGCTCGGGGAAGGACGGCACGCGGTGCTCACGGCCGATGCCGGGCCCGAGAAGCGGTACGCGCAGTGGCTCGCGGTGCGGCGCGGTTCCGTACGGGCCGTGATCGGGACGCGGGCCGCGATGTTCGCACCGGTCCAGGACCTTGGGCTCGTGGCCCTCTGGGACGACGGGGACGACAGCCACAGCGAGCAGCACGCCCCGCAGCCCCATGCGCGGGAGGTGCTCCTGCTGCGGGCGGCCCAGGACAAGTGCGGTTTCCTGCTGGGCAGCTGGGGCTGCACTGTGGAGGCCGCACAGCTCGTCGAGAGCGGCTGGGCCCGGCCGCTCGTCGCCGGACGGGACCAGGTGCGGGGGCCGCTCCGCTCGTGAGAACCGTCGGGGACGGAGACCTCGCCCGGGACGAGGCCGCCCGGGCCGCCCGGCTGCCGACTCTCGCCTGGCAGGCCGTCAGGGACGGCCTGCGGCACGGCCCGGTGCTGGTGCAGGTGCCCCGGCGGGGATATGTGCCGCGCATGGCGTGCGCCAACTGCCGGGCGCCCGCGCGCTGCCGGCACTGCTCCGGGCCGTTGGAGACACGGGACGGCGGTGCCCTGTGCTGCGGATGGTGCGGCCGCGAGGAGAGCGGCTGGCACTGCCCGGAGTGCGGCGCCTTCCGGCTGCGTGCCTCGGTGGTGGGCGCGCGGCGGACCGCAGAGGAACTCGGGCGCGCCTTCCCGGCGGTTCCGGTGCGGACCTCGGGGCGTGAACACGTGCTCGACACGGTCCCGGGGGCGCCCGCCCTGGTGGTGAGCACACCGGGGGCCGAGCCGGTCGCCGAGGGCGGGTACGCGGCGGCGCTGCTGCTGGACGGCTGGGCCATGCTCGGGCGGCCCGATCTGCGGGCCGGGGAGGACGCGTTGCGGCGGTGGATCGCGGCCGGGGCACTCGTCCGGCCGCAGTCGGCCGGCGGCACGGTGGTAGTCGTCGCCGAGCCGACGCTGCGGCCCGTCCAGGCGCTCGTACGGTGGGATCCCGTCGGTCACGCGGTGCGGGAACTCGCCGAGCGGGCCGAGCTGGGGTTTCCGCCGGTGTCGCGGATGGCGGCCGTGTCGGGGCCGGCGGAGGCGGTGGCCGAGTTTCTCCGTACGGCCGAACTGCCGCCGGAGGCCGAGGTGCTGGGGCCGGTGCCGTTGCCCGTCACCGCCGCGGGGCGACCGAGGCGGGCGGGGGCGCCGCCGCCCGGGGAGCAGTGGGAGCGCGCGTTGCTGCGGGTGCCGCCCGGGAAGGGGGCCGCGCTGGCCGCCGCGCTCAAGGCCGCGCAGGCGGCGCGGATGGCCCGGGGGAGTGGGAGCGGGACCGGTGTCTGGGTGCGGATCGATCCGGCTGACATCGGGTGAGCAGTCGGAGAAGAGCCGACGGGGCGTCGCCCGGACGTGCGACTGCCCTCCCGAAGGCGTCCCGGGAGGGCAGGGCAAGGGGCGGTTCAGCCGTTGCGCGGGCCGGGGAACGCCGTCGGCCGTGCTTCGTCGCGGAGTGCGGGACTGCCCGCCGTCGGCTGCGTGGGCATGGAGCGGGCCGCGGGGACCGTCGGGACCGTGGGCAGGCCGGTGGGCATACCGACCGTGCGACTGCCCGTCGGCTCCGGTGTGCGCTCCGGCTCGGTCGCGGCCGACTGGGCCGCGGTGGCGGCACGGCGTGCGCCGTAACGGCGGTGCACCGCCTGTTTGGTGACTCCGAGCGCGGAGCCCACCGCGTCCCACGAGAAACCGAGCGAGCGGTCGAAGTCCACGGCCGCGGTGACCAAGGTCTCGACACTGTCCCGCAGCTCCTGGGCGAGACGTACCGTCGGGGCGGGGGCGCGTCCGTAGACGACGAAGCCCGTGGAAGGGCCGGAGCGGCGCGGGCGGTAGACGTTGCCCAGCTGGGCGGTGAGGGTGCGCAGTGCGTCCACCTGCCGGCGGACCCGCTCGATGTCCCGCACCAGCAAGTGCAGGCTGGCCCGAGCCTGGGCGTCGTAGGTTGCGTGGTCGGCCATGAACAAGCCTCTCGAACCGGCGTTGAAAGGAATGGGCCGTGATCACGGCCCGGTGTGGTCAACTCTGTCTTGACCAACGCGGATTAGCTCCGCGGGTCACGGTGTGGGGGCGTGGGGGCATATGCGTGCGCCTGTTTTGCGCGGGGTGTGCGCCTCGGCCTTCGGCCTTCGGCTGGTGTCTGCCACCCGCGCACCGCCCGTAACTGTCAGCCGAGTGGCCTGGGTCTCCCGTGGGGGCCGAGCGCCGTCGGCGGCATTCCGGGGTCAGCTCATAGACTTGTGCGTCGCCCGTCGTTCATCCCCGCCCGAGAGGCCCCCACCACCCCATGAAGCTCGTCTTCGCCGGTACACCCGAGGTCGCCGTTCCCGCTCTGGACGCTCTTCTCGCCTCCGGGCGGCACGAGGTGGCCGCCGTCGTCACGCGGCCCGACGCGCCGGCCGGGCGCGGGCGCAGGCTGGTCGCGTCGCCCGTCGCCGAGCGGGCGGAGGAGGCCGGGATCGAGGTGCTGAAGCCCGCGAAGCCGAAGGACCCCGAGTTCCTGGAGCGGCTGCGGGAGATCGCGCCGGACTGCTGCCCGGTCGTCGCGTACGGGGCGCTGCTGCCCCGTGTCGCCCTCGACGTGCCCACCCATGGCTGGGTCAACCTGCACTTCTCCCTGCTGCCGGCCTGGCGCGGGGCCGCGCCCGTGCAGCACTCCATCATGGCCGGGGACGAGATCACCGGGGCTTCGACCTTCCTGATCGAGGAAGGGCTCGACTCGGGGCCGGTGTACGGGACGGTGACCGAGGAGATCCGGGCCACCGACACCAGCGGGGACCTGCTGACGCGGCTCGCCTTCGCCGGTGCCGGGCTGCTCGCGGCGACCATGGACGGCATCGAGGACGGCACGCTGAAGGCCGTACCGCAGCCGGCCGACGGCATCAGCCAGGCCCCGAAGGTCAACGTCGAGGACGCACACCTCGACTGGGCCGCCCCCGCGCTGCGCGTCGACCGGATGGTGCGGGGCTGCACCCCGGCCCCCGGCGCCTGGACCACCTTCCGCGGCGAGCGGCTCAAGCTCATCCAGGTCGCTCCCGTGCCCGACCGGGCGGACCTCGTCCCGGGGCAGATCTCCGCGGGGAAGAACAACGTCTACGTCGGCACCGGTTCGTACGGTGTCGAGCTGCTGTGGGTGCAGGCCCAGGGCAAGAAGCCGATGAGGGCCGCGGACTGGGCGCGCGGTGTGCGGATCGCCGACGGGGAGCGGCTCGGGGGCTGATGCCCCCGCTCCCGGCGGCGTAGGCTGGTCGGCGCACTTCTTCTCATACCCGGAGCACCTTTTTCGTGAGCGAACAGTCCCGTCGGCCCCGCACGTCCGGCAAGCCCTACCGTCGGCCCAAGAAGGACCCCGTCCGCCTCCTCGCCTTCGAGGCGCTGAGGGCCGTGGACGAGCGCGACGCCTACGCCAACCTCGTCCTGCCGCCGTTGCTGCGCAAAGCGCGGGAGAACGAGGGACCCGAGAAGTTCGACGCGCGGGACGCGGCGCTCGCCACCGAGCTGGTGTACGGGACGCTGCGGTGGCAGGGGACGTACGACGCGGTCATCGCGTCCTGCGTGGACCGGCCGCTCGGGGACGTCGACCCGCCGGTGCTGGACGTGCTGAGCCTCGGCGCGCACCAGTTGCTCGGGACGCGGATCCCGACCCACGCGGCCGTGTCCGCCACCGTCGAGCTCGCGCGGGTCGTGCTCGGCGACGGACGGGCCAAGTTCGTCAACGCCGTGCTGCGGAAGATCGCGCAGGACGACCTGGACGGCTGGCTCGAGCGGGTCGCGCCGCCCTACGACGAGGATCCCGAGGACCACCTCGCCGTCGTCCACTCGCATCCGCGGTGGGTCGTGTCCGCACTGTGGGACTCCCTCGGCGGCGGGCGGGCCGGCGTCGAGGAGCTGCTGCGCGCCGACAACGAGCGGCCCGAGGTGACCCTGGTGGCGCGGCCCGGGCGGGCGACCGCGGGGGAACTGCTCGACGAGGACGCCGCCGTGCCGGGACGCTGGTCGCCGTATGCCGTACGGCTGACCGAGGGCGGCGAGCCGGGCGCCATCGAGGCCGTCCGGGACGGGCGCGCGGGCGTGCAGGACGAGGGCAGCCAGCTCGTCGCGATCGCCCTCGCGGGCGCGCCGCTGGACGGGCCCGACCGGCGGTGGCTCGACGGGTGCGCGGGGCCCGGCGGCAAGGCCGCCCTGCTCGGCGCCCTCGCCGCCGAACGGGGCGCGCTGCTGCTCGCCTCCGAGAAGCAGCCGCACCGCGCCCGGCTCGTGGCGGGCGCGCTGGCAGGCAACCCGGGGCCGTATCAGGTGATCACCGCGGACGGGACCCGACCGGCGTGGCGGCCCGGCAGCTTCGACCGGGTCCTGGTCGATGTGCCGTGCACCGGTCTGGGCGCCCTGCGGCGCCGCCCTGAGGCACGCTGGCGGCGCCGGCCCGACGACCTGGAGGGTTTCGCGCCGCTGCAGCGCGGGCTGCTGCGCACCGCCCTGGAGTCGGTACGGGTCGGCGGTGTCGTGGGCTACGCGACGTGCTCGCCGCATCTCGCCGAGACCCGGGCCGTGGTCGCCGATGTGCTCAAGCAGATCCCGGACACCGACCTCGTCGACGCGCGGCCGCTGCTGCCCGGCGTACCGGACCTGGGCGACGGACCCGACGTCCAGCTGTGGCCGCATCTGCACGGGACCGACGCCATGTACCTGGCCCTCATTCGCCGGACCGGCTGACCCCCGCTCCGACGCCGTCCTGGTGCGCCGCACCCCCGTCCTCCCGGGACAGCCGGTGCGGCCACCACACCTTCGGTCCCACGTCCAGGAACAGCGACGTCACGAGGACCGATCGCACGATGAACGTGTCGATGAGGACGCCGAGGGCGACCGCGAAGCCGATCTCTGCGAAGGCGACCATCGGGAGGGTGCCGAGGGCGGCGAACGTGCCGGCCAGCACCAGGCCCGCGGAGGTGATGACCGCGCCGGTGGCGGCGAGGCCCGTGACCACGCCCCGTCTGGTGCCCTGCCGGGCCGCCTCTTCACGGATGCGGGTGGTGAGGAAGATGTTGTAGTCGATGCCCAGGGCGACCAGGAAGACGAAGACGAACAAGGGGAAGTCGGTCGCCTCGCCCGCGTAGTCGAAGACGTACCGGAACGCGAGCGCGCTGATGCCCAGGGCCGCCGTGAAGGACAGGATCACCGTCCCGACCAGCAGCAGCGGGGCGAGCAGGGACCGTAGCAACGCGCACAGGATCAGCAGGACGACGACCAGGACCAGCGGGATGATCACGATGTTGTCGTGGATTGTCGCTCTGTCCATGTCGATGAGTCCGGCCGTGCCGCCGCCCACCTGGGCGTCCGCGTCCGGCACCGCGTGCACCGCGTCCCGCACCCTTTCGACGGTCTGCTTCGCCGCCTCGCCGTCCGCCGGATCGGCCAGGGTCGCCTCGAACAGCACTTTGCCCTCGTACACGGGTTTCGTGGCCGGGGGCAGGCCGAGCGAGGTCGGCACGACGCCCTCGGTCCCGGCGACCGCGCGGCCCACCTGCCGGGCCTGCGCCTGGTTGGACACGATGACGAGCGGGTTGCCGCTGCCGGCGGGGAAGTACTGTTCGGAGACCTCCTGGCCGACGATCGAGTCCGGCTTGTCCGTGAACGCGTCCGCATTGCTGATGCCCTCCGCGCGCAGCTGGATGAGACCGAGCGAGCAGACTGCCAGGACGAGAGCCGTCACCGCCCAGACCGTGCGCGGACGGCGGGCGATACCGCGGCCGGTGCGGGCCCAGATGCCGCGCCCGGTCGGATCGGCCGAGCCGAGATGCGGGATCACCGGCCAGAAGATCCAGCGGCCGAAGATCACCAGCAGGGCCGGGAACAGGGTCATCATCGCCAGGAGGGCGACCGCCACGCCGATCGCGGCGACCGGACCCAGGCCGCTGGTGGAGTTCATTTCCGCGACCAGCAGCACCAGCATGCTCAGCACGACCGTCGCTCCGGAGGCGAGCACGGCGGGGCCCGCCCGGTGCAGGGCGAGCGCCATCGCCTCGTGCCGGTCCTCGTGGCGGCGCAGTTCCTCCCGGTAGCGCGCCACGAGCAGCAGCGCGTAGTCCGTCCCCGCGCCGAACACGAGCACCGTGAGGATGCCGGCGCTCTGCCCGTTGACCGTCAGGCCGGCGTGCTCGGCGAGGACATAGATCAGCGCCTGCGCGGTGAACAGCGCCGCGATCACGGCGACCAGCGGGACCAGCAGCAGGGTGGGACTGCGGTAGGTGATCAGCAGCATGACGATGACGACGGCCATGGCCGACACCAGGAGCGTCGAGTCGATGCCCTCGAAGGCCTCGGAGAAGTCCGCTGATGTGCCGCCCGGCCCGGTGATGTGCACGGCGAGACCGCCGTGACTGTCACCGGTGATGTCCCGCATGGAGTCGACCGCGGGCGCGATCCGCTCCCAGCCCTTCTCGTCCATCGTGATCGGTACGAGGATCTCCGCCGCCCGGGGATCGGCCGGCCGGTCGTAGACGGGCCCCCGGGTCTCCGCGCCCCGGATGCCGTGGTCGCGCAGCTGCCTCAGCTGTGCCGCGTCCTCGGTGATCTGCGCACGGTCCTGTGCGGTGAGCCCGCTGTCCCGGGCGTAGACGACGACCGCGGGGATCTGCTCGGGACGGAAGTCCTTGGACAGCTCCAGCACCTGCGTCGACTCCGCGGACCCCGGCAGCCAGGACGCCGCGTCGTTGTCCTGGGCGTCGGTGAGCTTCATCGCGAACGGCGCCGCCACGAACAGTACGACCAGCCACAACACCAACACCAGCCACTTGGCCCGCCGACCGCAGACCAGATGCCCGACGCCCCGGTTGCTCGTCATCCCGACCTCCGCACGATGCCTCGAAGGGGCCAGTCCCTGGACCCCCACCGCCCGGGCCCGGCGCAGCGCATAGGGTTAGGCCATGGCCGCGCAGATCAACCCCAGCATCCTGTCCGCCGACTTCGCTCGCCTCGCGGACGAGGCGAAGGCGGTGCAGGGAGCCGACTGGCTCCACGTCGACGTCATGGACAACCATTTCGTCCCGAACCTCACGCTCGGGGTGCCGGTCGTAGAGTCGCTCGCCCGTGCGACGGACACTCCGCTGGACTGCCATCTGATGATCGAGGCCCCCGATCGGTGGGCGCCCCAGTACGTGGAAGCGGGGGCCGGTTCCGTCACCTTCCATGTCGAGGCGGCCGCCGCTCCCGTCCGGCTCGCCCGCGAGATCCGGGCCAAGGGCGCCCGCGCCTCCATGGCGCTGAAGCCCGCGACCCCCATCGAGCCGTACGAGGACCTGCTCCCCGAGCTCGACATGCTCCTGATCATGACGGTCGAACCGGGCTTCGGGGGACAGGCCTTTCTCGACATCATGCTTCCGAAGATTCGCCGCACCCGCGAGTTGATCAGCAAGCACGGTCTGGAGCTCTGGCTCCAGGTCGACGGCGGAGTTTCGGCTTCCACCATCGAGCGCTGCGCCGACGCCGGAGCCGATGTCTTCGTGGCCGGATCGGCGGTCTACGGAGCAAAAGACCCGGCCCAGGCGGTACGTGCACTACGCACGCAGGCTGAGGCGGCGACGGCCAAGGCATCCTGGGCCTGCGACCACTGAGCCACAGCGAAGTGAACGGCTCCGATCAGGGCTGATCAAGTGCGCCGGATCTGCAAGGATGAACGGCGAATCCAAGTGTGAACAGCAGTGAGGAGATCGCCGTGTCGGGTATGTCGGCGGGCCGGTCAGCCATGCGGATGGGACCCGCTGAGCTGGTGCAGGCGGCGGCCATGGCCCGCCGCTTCTACCTCGAGGGCAAGTCCAAGATCCAGATCGCGGAGGAGTTCGGCGTCAGCCGCTTCAAGGTGGCCCGGGTTCTGGAGACCGCCCTCGAACGGGATCTCGTGCGTATCGAGATCCGTGTGCCTGCCGAGCTGGACGCCGAGCGCTCGGACGCGCTCCGCGCCCGCTACGGCCTCAGGCACGCTGTCGTGGTCGAGTCCCCGGCCGAGGCCGAGGAGACACCCGACCCCGAGAACCTGGGAGAGGTGGCCGCCGACCTGCTCGGCGAACTGGTCAACGAAGGTGATGTGCTGGGACTGGCCTGGGGCCGGTCCACGATCCACATGGCGGCGGCGCTCGACCGGCTGCCGCCGTGCACGGTGGTGCAGCTGACGGGCGTGTACGACGCCGGGACCGCCGAGCGCGGCTCGGTCGAGGCCGTACGCCGCGCCGCCCAGGTGTCCGGCGGTGACGCCCACCCCATCTACGCGCCGATGCTGCTGCCCGACGCGGCCACGGCCACGGCACTGCGCAACCAGACGGGTATCGCCCGGGCCTTCGAGCACTTCGACAAGGTCACCGTCGCCTGTGTCTCCATCGGCTCCTGGGAGCCGGGCATCTCCACGGTGCACGACATGCTCAGCGACGAGGAGCGCGCGCACTACGCCTCCCTCGGTGTCGCCGCCGAGATGTCCGCGCACCTCTTCGACGCCGAGGGGCGCCGGGTCGGCCGCGACCTGGGCGAGCGGTGCATCACCGTCAAGACCCACCAGCTCCGCCGCGTCCCCGAGGTCGTCGCGATCGCGGGCGGGCAGCGCAAGGGACCCGCGATCGACGCGGTGCTGCGGTCCGGGCTGGTCACCAGCCTGGTCACGGACACCTCGGCCGCTGACTACCTGATGACGGCGGGCCCGGCGCCGAAGTCCGCGCTCAACCGGACCGACCCGGACGGAGCCTGACGGATGGTGAGGGAGCCGCACCAGGTGCCGGACGACCCGGCGGGCCGGATCGTGCTCGTCCTGGACCTCGACGGGGTCACGGACAAAGCGGGCCTCATGGACCGCTGCGCCCGCGACCTGGCCCTGCCCGACTGGTTCGGCCGCAACTGGGACGCCCTCGCCGACTGCCTGGCCGACCCCGCCCTCTGGCCCGAGGGGTCCGAGGAGCGGGGGCTGCTGGTCGTCGTCACGGGCTGGCGGAGGTACGCCGAGACGCGGCCCGGGGAGTGGCAGGTCGCGGAGGAGATCTTCGCCGAGGCGACGGACCGGGGCCCGGGTCTCTTCGTGACCCTCGGGCTTGGAGCATCCTCCGAGAGGCCCCCTGACCAGCCTGGATGATCCGCTCAGGGACGTCCGGGCCGTCGTCGTGGGACAATGAAGTACGTGCTCTTTCCCCCGGACCACCCGGTTCGGGGGTCACCTCTGAACGACTGGGATGTGCAGCACGTGCGTTTCCTCAATGACATCCAGCCCGGGTACGACCTGACGTACGACGACGTCTTCATGGTGCCGAGCCGCTCCGCGGTCGGCTCGCGGCAGGGCGTCGACCTCAGCTCCCCGGACGGCACGGGCACCACCATCCCGCTCGTCGTCGCCAACATGACCGCCATCGCCGGCCGCCGCATGGCCGAGACCGTGGCCCGACGCGGCGGCCTCGTCGTCATACCGCAGGACATCCCGAACGACGTGGTCACCGACGTCGTCTCCTGGGTGAAGAGCCGCCACCTGGTCCTGGACACCCCGATCATCCTGGCCCCGCATCAGACCGTCGCGGACGCGCTTGCGCTGCTGCCCAAGCGCGCGCACAACGCCGGGGTCGTCGTCGATGAGAACCACCGGCCGGTCGGCGTGGTCACCGACTCCGACCTGTCCGGCGTGGACCGCTTCACGCAGCTCACCGAGGTCATGTCCCGGGACCTGCTGCTCATCGACGCGGACATGGACCCGGGCGAGGCGTTCAGCACCCTCGACCACGCCAACCGCCGCTACGCCCCCGCGGTGAACAAGGACGGCACGCTCGCCGGCATCCTCACCCGCAAGGGCGCCCTGCGCGCCACGCTCTACCAGCCGGCCACCGACGCGCAGGGACGGCTGCGCATCGCCGCCGCCGTCGGCATCAACGGCGATGTCGCGGGCAAGGCCCAGGAGCTGCTGGACGCGGGTGTCGACACGCTCGTCATCGACACCGCGCACGGCCACCAGGAGTCGATGATCAGTGCCCTGAAGCTGGTGCGCGATCTCGACCCGCGGGTTCCGATCGTCGCCGGCAACGTGGTGGCCGCCGCGGGTGTGCGCGACCTGATCGAGGCGGGCGCGGACATCGTGAAGGTCGGTGTCGGACCCGGCGCCATGTGCACCACCCGCATGATGACCGGCGTCGGCCGGCCGCAGTTCTCCGCCGTCCTGGAGTGCGCCGCCGAGGCGAGGAAGTACGGCAAGCACGTGTGGGCCGACGGCGGCGTCCGTCACCCGCGGGACGTGGCGATGGCGCTCGCGGCCGGTGCGTCCAACGTGATGGTCGGCTCCTGGTTCGCGGGCACCTACGAGTCCCCGGGCGACCTCCAGCACGACGCGCAGGGACGGGCGTACAAGGAGTCCTTCGGCATGGCCTCCGCGCGTGCCGTGCGCAACCGCACGTCGGAGGAGTCGGCCTACGACCGCGCCCGCAAGGCGCTGTTCGAGGAGGGCATCTCCACCTCCCGCATGTTCCTCGACCCGACCCGCCCGGGCGTCGAGGACCTGATCGACTCGGTCATCGCGGGCGTCCGCTCCTCCTGCACCTACGCCGGCGCCGGCTCCCTTGAGGAGTTCGCCGAGAAGGCCATCGTCGGCATCCAGAGCGCCGCCGGCTACGCCGAGGGCAAGCCCCTGCACGCCAGCTGGAGCTGACCCGCCAACGCCCCTGTACAAGGCCCCCGGTGAAAATCGGGGGCCTTGCGCGTACGCACGCCCTACCGTCGTACGCCATGGAGATCACCGTCTGCCGGGCCGCCGACGTGGCGCTGCTCGACCAGTGCATCGCCTCCCCGGGCGCCACCTCGTTCCACGCCCGCCGCTTCGGGCGCCAGGAGCGGGGCGCGAGCACCTATCTCGTCGCCTGGCTCGACGGGCGGCCCGTGGGGCACACGGAGCTGCGCTGGGGCGGCTGCGACGACGCGGGCGTACGGGCGGCCCGGCCCGGCTGCCCCGAGATCAACGCACTGACCGTGTGGCCCGCGACGCTGCGCTCGCGCGGCATCGGCAGCGCCCTGATCCGGGCCGCCGAGGAACTGGCCCGGGAGCGGGGCCGCACGGCCGTCGGCCTCGGGGTCGCCGACGACAACCCGCGTGCCGCCGTTCTCTATGCCCGGCTCGGCTATCTGCCCCTCGCCGGGTACGTCGGGCGCTGGTCCTACGAGGACCGTGACGGCCTCACGCACAAGTGCGTCGAGAACCTCACGTTCCTGGTGAAAGAGCTGGTCTGAGCAAGCCTTGTGCAACGGACGAAAACTGTCGTGCAACGAACATCCGGCCCGTCTCCATCAACGCAATGATCTTGCGGACATGCGCAAGGTTGCTGCATTTCACCAGCAACGCCGATCCTCGTAGGCTGTCGCCTCGTACGTGGCGTGGCAGGGACCCCGCTCGGTGGGGCTCTGCTCAAGAGGTGCCGCCGGTCCCTGCCGCCCTGACCCGGCAGCGATAAGGAGCCCAGCACGTGCTCGACCAAGGCGCACCAACGCACAGCAGTAGTCAGACCACCCCGCCCGCCCAGGGCGTCGGTGCGCGCCTCATGCGTCGCAAGCCGGTGGAAAGCCTGGTCGCCGAGGGTGGCCAGGGCGAGGGCGGGTCGCTGCGGCGCTCCCTCGGTCTGTGGCAGCTCACCATGATCAGCATCGGTGCCACCCTCGGCACCGGCATCTTCGTCGTCCTCGGCGAGGCCGTCCCGAAGGCGGGGCCGGCCGTCACGCTGTCCTTCGTCATCGCCGGCCTCACCGCCCTGTTCTCGGCCCTGTCGTACGCCGAGCTCGCCGGTACCATCCCGGTCGCCGGATCCTCGTACTCGTATGCGTACGCAACGATGGGCGAGCTGATCGCCTGGGTCTGCGGCTGGTGCCTGGTCCTGGAGTACGGCGTCTCCGTCGCCGCCGTCGCGGTCGGCTGGGGCGAGTACCTCAATGAGCTGCTCGACGGGACCATAGGTGTCACCCTCCCGGCCGCCCTGTCCGCACCGCCCGGCGACGGCGGCGTGTTCAACCTCCCCGCGCTGATCGTCGTGCTGCTCGCGATGGCGTTCCTGATGGGCGGCGCCAAGGAATCCGCCCGCGCCAACACCGTCATGGTCATGGTGAAGATCGCCGCGCTGGTGATGTTCTGCGCCATCGGCGTCCAGGGCTTCCGCTCCGGCAACTACGAGAACTTCATGCCGCTGGGCATGGCGGGTGTCAGCGCCGCCGGAGCCACGCTGTTCTTCTCCTACATCGGCTTCGACGCCGCCTCCACCGCCGGCGAGGAGGCGAAGAACGCCCAGCGCGACCTGCCCCGCGCGATCATGCTGTCGCTGGTCATCGTCACGGCGCTGTACGTCCTCGTCGCCGCCGTCGCGGTCGGCGCCAAGCCCTGGAAGAACTTCACCGACTCCGAGGCCGCCCTCGCCCAGATCATGCGCGAGGTCACCGGACAGACCTTCTGGGGCACGCTGCTGGCGTTCTGCGCGGTCATCGCCATCGCGAGCGTGGTCCTGACCGTGCTCTACGGCCAGACCCGCATCCTCTTCGCCATGTCCCGCGACGGGCTGGTACCGCAGGTCTTCTCCAGGGTCCACCCGAAGACCAAGACCCCCGCGCCAACACCCTGATCGTGTCGCTGTTCTGCGGTGTGCTGGCCGCCGCGATCCCGCTCGGGCAGCTCGCCGACGCCACCAGCATCGGCACCCTGTTCGCCTTCGCGCTCGTCAACGTGGCCGTCGTGGTGCTGCGCCGGACCCGCCCGGACATGCCCCGCACCTTCCGGGTGCCGCTCTCCCCGGTCATGCCCGCCCTCGGCTTCGGCTTCTGCATCTGGATGATGGGCAGCCTGTCGGCCGTGACCTGGGTGGTCTTCGGTGTCTGGATGGCCGCCGGGCTCGTGTTCTACTTCGTGTACGGCTACCGCCGTTCCCGACTCGCACCATCCGAAAAGTGATCAACTCACTGTGCTGAACGATCTCGACGAACGCATCGTGCACGCCCTCGCCGAGGACGCCCGCCGCTCCTACTCAGACATCGGCCAGATCGTCGGCCTGTCCGCGCCCGCCGTGAAACGGCGCGTGGACCGGCTGCGCGCCACCGGAGCCATCACCGGCTTCACCGTCCGGGTGGACCCGGGCGCCCTCGGCTGGGAGACCGAGGGGTTCGTCGAGATCTACTGCCGGGGCAACACCTCCCCGGAGACCATCCAGAGGGGCCTGGAGCGCTATCAGGAGGTCGTGGCCGCGTCCACCGTCACCGGGGACGCGGACGCGATCGCCCAGGTCTTCGCCTCCGACATGCGGCACTTCGAACGGGTCCTGGAGCGGATCGCCGGGGAGCCGTTCGTCGAGCGGACCAAGTCCGTGCTCGTGCTGTCGCCGCTGCTGCGGCGCTTCTCGTCGGGATCGCCCACCTGAAATCAGCGGCGTCCCGCGCCGCACGGGCCTAGAGTCGGTGTCATGACCTGGCGACATTGATCCACCAGCCGCGCCTCCCGAGGGCCGCCTCGGCCGCCGTACGTGCCACACGTCCGGTGTCCGAACCGCCCTCTCGGGAAGGCCTCATGACTCTCTCACCCGCACGCGCGCCCGCGACCGGTGTCCGCCGGCTGACGAGCACGCTGTACGGCTACGCGTTCCTCGAAGACTTCGTCCTGCTCTACCCGGTGTACGCGCTGCTGTTCCGCGACACCGGGCTGTCGGTCTGGCAGATCTCCTCCCTGTTCGCCCTCTGGTCGGTCACCGGCGTGCTGCTGGAGATCCCCTCAGGCGCCTGGGCCGACGCCGTGTCGCGTCGCCGGCTGCTGTGGATCGGCCCGCTGCTCACGGCCGCCGGCTTCGCCCTGTGGACTCTCTTCCCGTCGTACGGCGCCTTCGCGCTGGGCTTCGTGCTGTGGGGCGCGGGCGGCGCCCTCACCTCCGGCGCGTACGAGGCGCTGGTCTACGACGAACTGCAGCGGCTCGGCGCGGCCGGCCGCTACGCCCGTGTCATGGGCCGGGCCCGGGCGGCCGGCCTGGTGGCCGTGATGGCGGCGATGGGACTGGCCGGCCCGGTGTTCGCCTGGGGCGGCCACACCGCCGTCGGTGCCGCGAGCGTGCTGGTCTGCCTGCTGGCGGCGGCGATCGCGACCCGGCTCCCGGAACACCGGACCCCGGCGGCCGGGCAGGACAGCTGGACCGCGACCCTGAAGGCCGGGCTGGCAGAGGCCCGCGCCGACCCGTCCGTGCGCGGAGCCCTTCTGCTGGTCCCGGCTGTGACCGCCGTGTGGGGCGCCCTCGACGAGTACACGCCGCTGCTGGTGAGGGACACCGGCGTCCCCGACGCGCTGGTGCCGTATCTGCTTCTGGTGATCTGGGCGGGCGCCACGGCCGGAGGACTGCTGGCCGGGACGGGCGAACGCCTCGGCACCAAGGGACTCGCGGCGCTGCTCGCGGGCGCGGCACTCGCCCTGGCCGTGGGCACAGGTGCCGGCACCCTGGCCGGAATCGCCCTCGTGGCGCTCGCCTTCGGCGGCTTCCAGGCGGCGAGCGTACTGGCCGACGCCCGGCTCCAGCAGCGCATCGACGACTCCGGCCGGGCCACCCTCACCTCGGTCGCCGGACTGGGCACGGACCTGGCCACCGTCGCCGTGTACGTCGGCTACGGGGCCCTCGGCACGGCCGCCGGCCACGGCACGGCCTTCGCGTGGTTCGCCGTGCCGTACCTGGTGACCGCGCTGCTGCTGGCTGCTAGAGGTCGGGCTGCCAGGGGGTGACAGAGAAGTCGCCGGTCCCCTTCTTGACCTTCTCGAAGGGCGCCGAGCTCACACACTGGGGCAGGTCCTTCGTTTCGACCGGGCTGCCCGTAGTGGCCCAGCTGTAGCCGAGCCGGTCGTGGCGGCCGAGGTCGTGCACGGTGATTCCGACCCGCTTGCCCTTCGCGCCGGGCAGGTCGGAGGAGGTGATGACACCGGAGACGACAGCCACCTTGCCACCGGTGACCAGGCAGTCGACCTTCGCCTTCGCCCGGGCGCCCTCGCCGTTCAGGTAGTGGCTCCACTCGAAGGTGCCGGTCGCCTTCATCGGGTCGGCCTTGTCCTTCGCTGCCAGATGCGCGTCGAAGGAGAAGGTGATGTCGTCCCCGGCCGAGCGGTACAGCTTCGCCTCGCCGGTGAGCGCGGCGGCCTCACGGGCCTGAGCCGATAAGCCGGAGGACCCGGAGCCGGAGGACGCGGCGGCGGAGGCCGCGGTGGCGGTGAGCAGCAGCGCTGCGCCCAACACGGCGGTCTTCGTACGGCGGTTCATGGTGGTCCTTTCCGTAAGGGAAACAGGTCGTCGGAACACCCACCACTGTTCCGGCGCGGCGCCCGCGCCACATCGCTCCGGGGACGTGACCCCGCCTCCGCCGCCCGGCGGGGGAGTACCGCAACGGTCTGCTCCCACGGGAGGACCGACGTACGACCGCGGGCCCGCAACGAATCGCCGCCGAGCCGTCGAGGGACGCAATGATCAGCTCATTGGCGCGCAACGGCTGCTCCTTGTCCGCCCGAGCCCGCCGACCGTACCGTCTATCAGGCCCCCGAAATCCCCGCGTCCCGGTGAGGAACACGCATGCGCACCGCCCTGCTCCAGAGCTCCGGCCGCCCCGGCTCCACCGTCGAGAACCTCAAGGTCCTCGACGAGGCCGCCGGCCGGGCCGCCGCCGCGGGCGCCGGGCTGCTCGTCACGGCGGAGATGTTCCTGACGGGGTACGCGATCGGCGACGACATCGGCCGCCTCGCCGAGCCCGCCGACGGAGACTGCGCGGCCGCCGTCGCCGAGATCGCGACCGGCCACGGCCTGGCGATCGCCTACGGCTACCCCGAGCGGGCGGGCGACGCCGTGTTCAACTCGGCTCAGCTGATCTCTGCCGACGGCACCCGGCTGGCCAACTACCGCAAGACCCACCTCTTCGGCTGCTTCGAGCGCGACCACTTCACCCCGGGGACCAGCCGGTCGTCCAGACGGAGATCGAAGGCCTGCGCGTCGGGATCCTGATCTGCTACGACGTGGAGTTCCCGGAGAACGTCCGCGCCCACGCCCTGGCCGGCACCGACCTGCTCCTCGTCCCGACGGCACAGATGCACCCGTTCCAGTTCGTCGCCGAGTCGATGATCCCGGTGCGTGCCTTCGAGAACCAGCTGTACGTCGCGTACGTCAACCGGGTCGGCAGGGAAGGCGAGTTCGAGTTCGTGGGGCTGTCCACGCTCGCCGGGCCCGACGGGGTCGCCCGCACCCGCGCCGGGCGGGACGAGGAACTCGTCCTCGCCGACATCGACCCGGCCTTCCTCGCCGCGGCCCGCGAGGCCAACCCGTATCTGCTGGACCGGCGCCCGGGCCTCTACGGGTCGCTCGCCTGATCCCTCACACCTTTCTGTCTCTTCCGCAAGGAGTCCGTACCCCATGACGTCCACCGTGCCCAACGCCGTCGAGCACGCAGACGCGCAGCAGCCGCCGATCACCATGTTCGGCCCGGACTTCCCGTACGCCTACGACGACTTCCTCGCCCACCCGGCGGGTCTCGGGCAGATACCCGCGACCGAGCACGGCACGGAGGTCGCGGTCATCGGCGGCGGCCTGTCCGGCATCGTCGCCGCGTACGAGCTGATGAAGATGGGCCTCAAGCCGGTCGTGTACGAGGCGGACCAGATCGGCGGCCGGCTGCGGACGGTGGGCTTCGACGGGTGCGACGAGTCCCTCACCGCCGAGATGGGGGCGATGCGCTTCCCGCCGTCGTCCACCGCGCTCCAGCACTACATCGACCTGGTCGGTCTGCAGACGCGGTCCTTCCCCAACCCCTCGCGGAGGCGACCCCGTCGACCGTCGTCGACCTCAAGGGCGAGTCGCACTACGCCGAGACGGTCGCCGACCTGCCCCAGGTCTACCGGGACGTCGCCGAGGCGTGGAACAGGTGCCTGGAGGAGGGCGCCGACTTCTCCGACATGAATCGGGCCCTGCGCGAGCGGGACGTCCCCCGCATCCGCGAGATCTGGTCCCGGCTCGTCGAGAAGCTCGACAACCAGACCTTCTACGGCTTCCTCTGCGACTCCGAGGCGTTCAAGTCCTTCCGGCACCGCGAGATCTTCGGCCAGGTCGGCTTCGGCACGGGCGGCTGGGACACCGACTTCCCCAACTCCATCCTGGAGATCCTCCGCGTCGTCTACACCGAGGCCGACGACCACCACCGGGGCATCGTCGGCGGCTCCCAGCAGCTGCCGTTGCGCCTGTGGGAGCGTGAGCCGGCGAAGATCGTCCACTGGGCGCAGGGGACCTCGCTCGCGAGCCTGCACGAGGGCGGCGAGCCCCGCCCGGCGGTGACCCGGCTGCACCGCACGGCCGGCAACCGCATCACGGTGACCGACGCGCACGGCGACATCCGCACCTACCGGACGGCGATCTTCACCGCCCAGTCCTGGATGCTGCTGTCGAAGATCGACTGCGACGACTCGCTCTTCCCGATCGACCACTGGACGGCCATCGAGCGCACGCACTACATGGAGAGCTCCAAGCTCTTCGTCCCGGTGGACCGGCCGTTCTGGCTCGACAAGGACGAGGAAACGGGACGTGACGTCATGTCGATGACCCTCACCGACCGTATGACGCGCGGGACCTACCTGCTCGACGACGGCCCGGACAAGCCCGCCGTCATCTGCCTCTCCTACACCTGGTGCGACGACAGCCTGAAGTGGCTCCCGCTGTCCGCGAACGAGCGGATGGAGGTCATGCTGAAGTCACTCGGCGAGATCTATCCCAAGGTCGACATCCGCAAGCACATCATCGGCAACCCGGTGACCGTCTCCTGGGAGAACGAGCCCTACTTCATGGGCGCGTTCAAGGCCAACCTGCCCGGCCACTACCGCTACCAGCGGCGCCTGTTCACGCACTTCATGCAGGAGGAACTGCCCGAGGACAAGCGCGGCGTCTTCCTCGCCGGCGACGACATCTCCTGGACGGCCGGCTGGGCCGAGGGAGCCGTCCAGACCGCCCTCAACGCGGTCTGGGGCGTCATGCACCACTTCGGCGGCACGACCGACCCGACCAACCCGGGGCCCGGCGACGTCTATGACGAGATCGCGCCCGTCGAGCTGCCGGAGGACTAGGAGTACCGAGGGCAGAAGTACCGGGAGGCTAGGAGTACTCGGGCAGGGGCGTGAGCAGCATGCGCCCCGCGAGGCCCGCCGCCGCGTCCAGATGCTCGGTGAACTCCTGGGCCACGTCGGGGAGTCCGCGCAGCGCCCACAGGGCCCGGGCCGCCGCCCAGGAGGCGTCCCGGGCGCGGTCCAGGCTCCAGGAGCCGAGCAGATGGGTCAGCGGGTCGGCGATCTGGAGGAGGTCGGGGCCCGGCATCAGATCTTCGCGGATGCGCTCCTCCAGCGAGACGAGGAGGTCACCCACCGCGTCGAACTCGTCCTCCAGGTCGGCGGGTGCGCAGCCGAGCGTACGGCAGGTGTCCACGACGGCCAGCGCGAGATCGTGCCCGATGTGCGCGTTGATGCCCGCGAGGGCGAACTGCAACGGCCGTACGCCGGGATGGCGGCGGAACTGGAACAGCGGCCGCCAGCAGGCGGGTGGGCGCCGGTCGCCGGCCGCCGCCTCGACGGCCTCCAGGTACCGCTCCGCGAACCGTACGTCCAGCGTGATCGCGGCATGAGGGTCCGCGAACCGCCCCGTGTCGATGCACCGGTCCACCGCCTCCGTCACGGCGAGGTAGACGCGGTTGAAGACCGCCAACCCGTCCCGGGGGTGCAGGGCAGCGTCGAGGGCGCGCATACGGGAGATGACTCCGTCGACCGGAGTGTCCAAGGCTGAGGGGACTTGTTCGCATCGCGGCATGCGGGCAGAGTCCCAGCTCTAGGCTGGCGGGAGTACCGGCTGGCCCGGCGCTTCCCCGAAACGGGGGAACGCCGCCCGCCGCAGGGGGAGGGGGAGCAGCACCGTGTCAGGCTTACGTGCCCAGCGCCTGGCCGCCCGCAGGGCCGAGCGCAGGCGCGCGGTCCGGCGCGGCGCGATGGTCGTGGCGGCCTCCGTCGTGGTCGCGGCCGGTGTGGTCGCCGGGGCGCTCTCCGCGGTGGGCGACCGGCGGTCCTCGGACGAGGCCCGGCCCCGGAGGTGTCGGCCTCGCACCGCTTCGCGCCCCTGCCCGCGGTGCCGTCGGCGTCCCCGTCGGTCTCCGGCTCCGCCCCGCCCACACCGTCTTCGACGAAGAGCGCCGGACGCGCGCCCTCACCCCGAGGACCGAGACCAAGAAGCAGAAGCAGAAGCCGGCCGGTGCCGTGACCGGCCGGCTCTACCGCCACCCCGACTCCCAGGTGCTCGACTGGATCCGGGCCCACGACGGC
Organism: Streptomyces sp. CA-179760; assembly: GCF_050937045.1. Classification (NCBI taxonomy): domain Bacteria; kingdom Bacillati; phylum Actinomycetota; class Actinomycetes; order Kitasatosporales; family Streptomycetaceae; genus Streptomyces; species Streptomyces sp. CA-179760. The sequence continues at coordinate 1,784,887 of NZ_JBNJLZ010000001.1, read as the reverse complement.
GACCCGCGCCACGCGGTCATCGCGTCCCGCATAGCCGGCCGGCCGGCCGCCGTCTGGTTCGCCGACTACTCCCCGGACACGCTCACCGCCCGGGTCGCCGCGGTGACGTCCGGCGGCGCGGCGCAGGGCCGGGTGCCGGTCGTCGTGCCGTACGCGATACCCGGCCGGGACTGCGGCGGCCACTCCCAGGGCGGGGCGCCCGACTTGGACGCGTACGACGCCTGGATCGACCGTTTCGCGGCGGGGCTGGGCTCCGGCGAGGTCATCGTCGTCCTGGAGCCGGACTCGGTCGCCCAGACCGAGTGCCTCTCCGCCGGTGCACGCGCGGACCGCTTCGCCTCGCTGGCCCGGGCCGGCCGTGTCCTGAAGGCCGCCAACCCCCGGGCACGCGTGTACTTCGACGCGGGCCACTCGGGCTGGAACGCGCCCGACAAGCAGGCGGCCTGGCTGCGGCAGGCCGGAGCCGCCTCGCCCGAGTCCTCCGACGGGATCTTCAGCAACGTCTCGAACTTCCACACCACGGCCGACGAGGTCGCCTACGACCAGCGGGTCCTTGACGCCCTCGGCGGCCCGGCGAGCCTGGGCGCCGTCATCGACACCAGCCGCAACGGCAACGGCGCCCCGGCCGACGGTCAGTGGTGCGACCCGTCGGGCCGCAAGCTGGGCCGGACACCCACCCTCGGCACCGGCGAGGCCCGGATCGACGCCTATCTGTGGGTGAAGCTGCCCGGGGAGTCGGACGGCTGCAAGGGCAGGCCGGGGACCTTCACGGCGTCGTACGCCTACGACCTGGCCTCGCCGTAGGGCCACGGCATCGGCCCGTCGTAGGACGCCGACACGCTGCCACGCCGCAGGACGCTACGGCTTGCCCTCGTCGTAGGACGAGGTGCCCTCGTCCAGCAGCGGATGCTGTGTCTTAAGATGGGCCGGGGCGAAGGCCCGCAGGGCGTGGTAGCCGGTGATGACGACGATCGTGCCGAGCGCGATGCCGCTCAGCGAGAAGGTGTCCGTGAACTTCATGGTGACGTTGCCGACGCCGATGATGATGCCCGCCGCCGCCGGGACCAGGTTCAGCGGATTGCGCAGATCCACCTTGGCGTTCAGCCAGATCTGGGCGCCGAGCAGGCCGATCATGCCGTACAGGATGACGGTGATGCCGCCGAGCACCCCGCCCGGGATCGCCGCGACGACCGCGCCGAACTTCGGGCAGACGCCGAAGAGCAGGGCGAAGCCGGCGGCGGCCCAGTAGGCGGCCGTGGAGTAGACGCGGGTCGCGGCCATCACGCCGATGTTCTCGGAGTACGTGGTGTTGGGCGGGCCGCCCACCGCTGTGGACAGCATCGAGCCGACGCCGTCGGCCGAGATCGCCGTGCCGAGCCTGTTGTCCAGCGATTCGCCGGTCATCTCGCCGACCGCCTTCACATGCCCGGCGTTCTCCGCGACCAGCGCGATGACGACCGGCAGGGCGACCAGGATCGCCGACCACTCGAAGGACGGGCCGTGCAGCGTCGGCAGCCCGATCCAGTCGGCCTTGTCCACGCCGGAGAGGTCGAGCCGCCAGTGGTCGGTGAGCCTGCCGCTCGCGTCCACCGAGTGGATCTTGCCGAAGACCAGGTCGAACACCCAGGAGACGCCGTATCCGAAGACCAGCCCCAGGAAGATCGCGATCCGGGACCAGAAACCGCGCAGACAGACGACCGCCAGGCCGGTGAACAGCATCGTCAGCAGGGCCGTCCACTGGTCCTGCGGCCAGTACGTCGAGGCCGTCACCGGCGCGAGGTTGAAGCCGATCAGCATCACCACGGCGCCGGTCACGATCGGCGGCATCGTGGCGTGGATGATCCGCGCCCCGAACCGCCGCACGGCGAGCCCCACCAGGAACAGGGCGACGCCGACGACGAAGACCGCGCCGGTGACGGTGGCGCTGCTGCCGCCCTGTGCGCGGATGACCGCCGCCACCCCCACGAAGGACAGCGAGCAGCCCAGGTAACTGGGCACGTGGCCGCGCGTGGCCAGCAGGAACACGATGGTCGCGACGCCCGACATCATGATCGCGAGATTGGGGTCCAGGCCCATCAGGACCGGAGCCACGAAGGACGCCCCGAACATGGCCACCACATGCTGGGCGCCGAGCCCGGCCGTGCGGGGCCAGGTGAGCCGCTCGTCGGGGCGGACCACCGCGCCGGGCGCCGGGGTGCGTCCGTCGCCGCCGTGCAGTTTCCAGCGGACGCCGAGATCCATGGTGCGGTATCGCTTTCGTCGTGCGTGTGAGTATCCGGACCATTGTCCGGGTGCGCCGACGGTGCTGGTGACCGGGGCTGATCAGGGCGTCCCTGGGCCGGGCGTCCGCTCAGGGCCGCGGGTCCGGGACCGCCGCGGCCTCCGGCCGGCTGATCATCGCCCGGTCGCCCGGGCGCAGCACCCGGGCGAACGCCACCAGGCCGCAGGACAGCAGCGTCACCAGGCAGAACGACACCATCAGGCTGGTCGCCTGGGCCAGCATGCCGATCGCGCTCGGCGCTATCAGTCCCGAGGTGTACGTGATGGTCGCGACGCCCGCGATGGCCAGGCTCGGGTTGGAGCCGCTGCGGCCCGCCGCCGCGAAGCACAGCGGTACGACGACCGCGATGCCCAGACCCATCAGCGCGAACCCGCTCATGGCCACCGCCGGACGGTCCGCGACCACGATCAGCAGACCGCCGAGAACGGCGAGCACACCGCTGACCCGTACGGTCCGTACGGCACCGAAGCGGTCCACGACCTTGTCGCCGGCGAACCGGGCGATGGCCATGGTGAGCGTGAAGCCCGTCGTGCACGCCGCCGCGAGACCGGCGGAGGTCTCCAGCCGCTCGCGCAGATAGACGGCCGACCAGTCCAGGCTCGCGCCCTCGGCGAACACCGCGCAGAACCCGATCGCGCCGATGAGCAGCGCCGACCGGGGCGGCAGCGCGAACCTCGGCGGCGGCTCCTCGTCCTCGGCGGGCTGGAGGTCGAGCACCCACCGGCAGGCCACCACGCCGATGACGGTGAGGACCGCGGCGGCCAGCACGTGATGCAGCCGGGCGTCCGCGCCGAGGTGCGCGGCGAGCGTGCCGGCCGCCGAGCCGATCAGGGCACCCGCGCTCCACATGCCGTGCAGCCCGGACATGATCGACAGGCCGAGGCGGTTCTCGACCTCGACACCCAGCGCGTTCATCGCCACGTCCGCCATGCCTGCCGTCGCGCCGTAGGTGAACAGGGCCAGGCAGAGTGTGAGCAGGTTCGGAGCGAGGGACGGCAGGACCAGCGCGAGGGTCCACAGGGCGATCAGCCCGCGCAGCGCGTTGCGGGCCCCGAACCGGTGGCTGACGGCGCCGGCGAGCGGCATCGCGACGGACGCGCCGAGCGCGGGGAAGGCGAGCGCGATCCCCAACTGCCCGGCGCTCACGCCCGCGTGGTCCTGGATCCAGGGCACGCGGGTGGCGAACGAGCCGGTCACGGCGCCGTGCACGGCGAAGACCGCGGCCACCGCGTACCGGGAGCGCTTCACCTCGCGCAGTTCGTCGACCACGTTGCCCATTCTGCGGTCCCCCTCCAGGTCTCTGCCGCGCTCACGTCATGCGGGGCGTAAACTATCAGGAACCCTGCCTGATAATAAGAGGGTTTCCCGGCGGGCCACGGCCGACGGACCCGCCGATCTGGAAGGATCCCGGCATGCCCGCATCCCCGAGCACCGCCCGGGCCATCAACGACCGGCTCGCCCTGCGTCTGCTCCAGCAGGAGGGCCCGCTGACGGCAGGGCAGTTGAAGCAGCTCACCGGTCTGTCCCGGCCGACCGTCGCCGACCTCGTCGAACGCCTCACCGTCGCCGGTCTCATCGCGGTCGTCGGCGAGGCGGGGGAGCAGCGGCGCGGGCCCAACGCCAAGGTGTACGGCATCGTCGCCGACCGGGCGCACCTCGCCGCGCTGGACGTACGCACCGAGGGTGTCTCGGTCGCCGTCGCCGACCTGGTGGGAGGGGTGCTGGCCGAGGCCTCGGTGCCCATCGGGGGTGACATGGCGCCGGGTCCCGCCGTGGAACAGGCGGTCGCGCTGGTCGAGCGGGTGGTCAAAGAGGCCGGCGCCGACCGGCTGCACACCGTCGGCATCGGGGCGCCCGGCCTGATCGACCCGGCCAGCGGCGAACTCCGTGACTCCTCCGGGCTGCCGGAGTGGCACCGGTGCCTGGTCGCCGCCCTCCAGGAGCGGCTGCCCGAGGCGCGGGTGAGTGTCGAGAACGAGACCAACCTCGCGGCGCTGGCCGAGCAGCGCGACGGCGCCGCCCGGGACCGGGACACCTTCGTCCTGCTGTGGCTGGGCCACGGCACGGGTGCGGCCGTGGTGCTCGACGGCGCGCTACGACGCGGCGCCTCCGGCGGCACCGGCGAAATCGGCTTCCTCCCGGTCCCGGGCGCGACCACGCTGCCCTCCGCGACGGACTGCGAGGGCGGCTTCCACGGCCTGGCGGCGTCGACCGCGGTCGTGGACCTGGCGGCGGAGCACGGGGTTCCGGCAGGGCCGGGGCAGGAGCCGTCGGTGGTGGGGGTCGTACGGGCGGCGGTGGGTGTGGTGCGGGCCGCGGTGGGTCAGGTGCGGGGGCGGAGGGCAGGGACGAGGTGTCCTCGTTGCCGTCCGCCACCCCCGCCGCCCGTTTCCTCGACGCCCTGGCCGACCGTCTCGCCGTCGGGGTCGCCTCGGTGGTGGCGATCCTGGATCCCGGGTGCGTGGTGCTCGGGGGCGAGGTCGGGCAGGCCGGTGGCGAGGAGCTCGCCGGCCGGGTGCAGGACCGCATCGCCCGGATGACGCCCCTGCCCACGGAGGTGCGGACCACCACCCTGGGCGGCGGCGCTGTCCTGCGCGGCGCCCTCCTCACGGCTCGTGACCGTGCCCAAGAGGAACTCTTCACCCCGGGGAGCGGCCGAGCCGGCGCCGGTAGAGCGCCCCGGGCCACCGGCCGAGTACCTGCTACCCCCGCGAGCGCCCGCTCCCCGTCCGCACCTGCCGGCCCCCGAACCGCCCCGCCAGATACGTCTCGAATGTCCCCGTGCCGACCGCCCGCCCCGGCGTCAGATGCCCCCGCTCCGAAAGCCCCGGTACGCCGCACCCCACAGCGGTACGTTCACCACCGCCCGGCGCCGGCCGGACGCCTTCAGATAGGCGCGAGCCAGCGACTCGAACGTCCGTACCTCCGGCCCGCCCAGGTCCTCGACCCGCCCCGCCGGTTCACCCGCCGCCAGTTCGACCAGCCGGTCCGCGACCTCGGCCACCTCGACGGGCTGGTCCCGGACCCCGGCCGGCAGGAACAGGACCGGCAGCTTCGACAGCCCCCGCAGCACCATGACCAGCAGGTCGTGGAACTGCGTCGCCCGCAGCACGGTCCAGCCGAGCCCCGACTCCTCGACCAGCCGCTCCACGGCGAGCTTGCTCTTGTAGTAGCCCAAGGGCACCCGGTCGACGCCCACGATCGAGATGTGGACGAGGTGCCGCACCCCGGCCCCGCGCGCCGCCCTGATCAGGTTCGCCGCCGCCTGCTCGTCGCCCTTCTGCGCCGACGCGCAGTGCACGATCGTGTCCACACCGGCGACGGCCGCGTCCAGCGCGTCACCGCCCTCCCGCAGGTCGACCGCGTACGGCTGGGTGTGCCGGCTGAGCACCCGCACCTCGTGCCCGTCCGCGCGCAGCCGCTCGGCGACGAGCCGGCCGAGTGTTCCGGTGCCACCGGTCACCAGGATCGTGGTCATGCCGTTCAGTCCCTTCGAGGCCGGGCACTCCGGCCGGAGCGCCCCTCGACAGCTGAGACCGAACACCCCTGCCGAATGTGACAGACCCACCCGGCGATCCCGCGACCGCGCCCGACGGTCCTACGACCGGGCGAGCTGACGCCGCGCGAATCCCAGCTTCTCGGGATTGACCACGGCCCGCACCCCGGTGACCAGCCCGTCGCGCACCTCGAACGCCGCCAGCCCGACGAGCGTGTCGCCCGCCCAGGTCGCCAGCCCTGTCGCGCCGTTGACCTCGGCCGGCGTGAAGTCCAGGCCCACCGAGAACTTCGGGCCTCCGCCCGCCAGGAACTGGGCGATCCTGGGACCGCCCTCGATCGGCCACCGGGCCGCGGTGACCTTGCCGCCACCGTCGCTCCACCACGTGGCATCGGCCGCGAGCAGCTTCTCCAGTCCGGCCAGGTCGCCGTCGCGGGCCGCCGTGATGAACGACGCGACCAGCTCCTCCTGCTGCTCGGACGCGGGCTCGAAACGGGCTTGCGGTTCACCCACCCGCCGCACGGCCCGCCGGTACAGCTGACGGCAGTTCGCCTCGCCCAGGTCCAGGACCCCGGCGATCTCCCGATGCCCGTACCCGAACGCCTCCCGCAGCACGTACACCGCCCGCTCGGTCGGCGTGAGCCGCTCCAGCAGCACCATCATCGCCATCGACACGGCGTCCCGCTGCTCGGCCGACTCCAGCGGACCGAGCGCGCCGTCCCCGGTGACCACCGGCTCCGGCAGCCAGGTCCCGACGTACCGCTCGCGCCGGGCGCGAGCGGACGTCAGCCGGTTCAGGCAGAGGTTCGTGACGACCTTGGCGAGCCAGGCCGCCGGATGCTCGATCCCCGTACGGTCGGCGCCGCTGTAGCGCAGATACGCGTCCTGGACCGCGTCCTCGGCCTCTTCGGCGGAGCCCAGCAGCCGGTAGGCGAGCGAGAACAGCCGGGGCCGGTGGACCTCGAACTCGTCGGCGGTCGTGGTGGTCATGGGGCTCACCCTGCCAGAACGCCGTCCGCGCGGCGTGGGGAGGCCCGGCGACGGGCAAGGGCCGTCGTCACCGTCGCCGGGCCGGTCCGCGGGGGCCTGCCAACCCTGGCCGACCCTAGAAAGGACTAGACCACATCGTCAATAGGTGCGTACCAAGCCCGGTGAGCGCGGCAACACGGTCTGTGAGGCAGCCCACACCGATCGCCTCTTTGAACGTCGATCAGGCGTGGCACACTGGCCGTGTACCAGTAGCAGCGCACTCCGGGGTCGGTGAAAGTCCGAACCGGCGGTTACAGTCCGCGACCCGGTCGCCTCCAGCGATCGGTTGACCAGGTGAAATTCCTGGACCGACGGTTAAAGTCCGGATGGGAGGCAGTGCGCGGCGGGCAGGCATACGTGCGTGCCGCCGAAGAGGTCCGTCCCCTCGGGGCGGGCTCCGTCCGGCGTCACCCCCGGTGTCTCTGCTCGTACATCTGTCGTCATCGACAGCCCCGGAGTCCGTGCCCCAAGAGGCAGGAGGACCCGGGAAGTGTTCACCGGAATCGTCGAAGAGCTGGGCCAGGTCACGGCCGTCGAGACCCTCGACGACGCCTGTCGCTTCCGCCTGCGCGGTCCCGTCGTCACCCAAGGCGCCAAGCACGGCGACTCCATCGCGGTCAACGGCGTCTGCCTCACGGTCGTCGACCACGAGGGCGACGAGTTCACCGCCGACGTGATGGCCGAGACCCTGAACCGCTCCAGCCTGGGCGCCCTCGCGGTCGGCACCCGCGTCAACCTCGAACGCCCCATGGCGGTCGGTGAACGCCTCGGCGGGCACATCGTGCAGGGCCATGTCGACGGCACGGGCGAGATCCTGGAGCGCAAGCCGTCCGAGAACTGGGAGATCGTGAAGATCTCCCTCCCCGCGGACCTCACCCGCTACGTGGTCGAGAAGGGCTCCATCACCGTCGACGGCATCAGCCTCACCGTCGTCGACGCCGGCCCCGACCACTTCACCGTGAGCCTCATCCCGACCACCCTCGCCCTGACCACGCTCGGCCACAAGGGCCCCGGCGACCCGGTCAACCTCGAGGTGGACGTCATCGCCAAGTACGTCGAGCGGATGATGGGCGACCGTGTGCGGGGGGCGGACCGGTGAACTGGCTCAACTCCGAGGCCTTCACGCTCTTCGGCCAGCACATCAAGTGGTCGGACATGATCGGCAACGTGATCGGTCTGATCGGCCTGGCTTTCGGCTGGCGGCGCTCCATATGGACCTGGCCCACCCAGTTCCTCTCGGGCCTCATCCTCTTCGCGGCCTTCGCCACCGCCCACCTCGCGGGCAGCGCCGGCAAGCAGATCGTCGTGATGCTCGTCGCCACCTACGGCTTCTGGCAGTGGAACCGCGGCCGGCGGCAGGCCCAGGACGGCTCCATCGCCGTACGGTTCGCCACCTGGCGCGAGCGCGGGGCACTGGCCGGCGCGGCCGCAGTCGGCACCCTCGCGGTCGGCGGCCTGTTCACCGCCTTCCCCAGCCTCTCCTGGGACCCCTGGCCGGACGCGTACATCTTCGTCGGCACGATCGTCGCGATGTACGCCCAGGCCCGCGGCATGGTCGAGTTCTGGTTCGCCTGGCTGCTGGTCGACCTGGTCGGCGTCCCGCTGAACTTCGCCAACGGCTTCGCCTTCTCCGGCTTCGTCTACATCATCTACGGCGCGCTCGTCCTGTGGGGCATGCGCGACTGGTGGCTGCGCTCGCGCGCGGCAGCACAGCCCACCCTGGAAGGAGCGCCGGCATGAGCGCCGCAACGGTCATGTACAACACCGACCACGTCGAGGACTTCGCGCTCGACCCCGTCGAGCAGGCCATCGCCGACATCGCGGCCGGCCGCCCGGTCGTGGTCGTCGACGACGAGGACCGGGAGAACGAAGGCGACCTCGTCATCGCCGCAGAGAAGGCGACCCCGGAGATCGTCGCCTTCATGATGAGCGAGTGCCGCGGCCTGATCTGCGCCCCCATGGAGGGCGACGAACTCGACCGGCTGCGCCTGCCGCAGATGGTCGAGGACAACACCGAGTCGATGAAGACCGCGTTCACGGTCTCCGTCGACGCCTCCGCCGCGCACGGCGTGAGCACCGGCATCTCGGCCTCCGACCGCGCCACCACGCTCCAGTTGCTCGCCGACGGCGTCTCGGGGCCCGACGACTTCGTCCGCCCCGGCCACATCTTCCCGCTGCGCGCCCGGCCCGGCGGGGTCCTGACCCGCAACGGCCACACCGAGGCCGCCGTCGACCTCGCCCGCCTCGCGGGCCTGCGTCCCGCCGGAGCGATCGTCGAGATCGCCGGCGAGGACGGCACGATGCTGCGGCTGCCCGAGCTGATCCCCTTCGCCCGCAAGCACGGCCTGACGATCATCTCCATCGAGGACCTGATCGCCTACCGCCGCGGCAGCGAGCCGACCGTCCGCCGCGAGGCCAAGACCCGGCTGCCCACCGCCCACGGCACCTTCACGGCGTACGGCTACCGCTCCACCGTCGACGGCGTCGAGCACGTCGCCCTCGTGCACGGCGAGATCGGCGACGGCGACGACGTCCTCGTCCGCGTCCACTCCGAGTGCCTCACCGGCGACGTCTTCGGCTCCGCCCGTTGCGACTGCGGCCCCCAGCTGGACGCCTCCCTGGCCCGTATCCAGGCCGAGGGCAGGGGAGTGGTCGTCTACCTGCGCGGACACGAGGGCCGCGGCATCGGCCTGATGTCCAAGCTGCGCGCCTACGAGCTCCAGGAGCGCGGCCGCGACACCCTGGACGCCAACCTCGAACTCGGCCTGCCCGCCGACGCCCGCGACTACGCCGCCGGCGCCCAGATCCTCGCCGACCTCGGCGTGCGCGGCGTGCGGCTGCTGACCAACAACCCCGACAAGACCGACGCGCTCGTCCGCCACGGCATCGCCGTCAAGGCGCGTGTGCCGATGCCCGTGAGCGCCGGCGAGCACAACCTCCGCTACCTGCGCACCAAGCGGGACCGGATGGGCCACGACCTGCCCTGGCTCGACACGACCACCGTGCCGGCCTGCAGCAACCAGTAAGACAGCACAGCGAGACAGCACAGCAAGTCGGCAGTGAGAAAGCTCTGAGGAGAGACGTGAGCGGCAAGGGTGCACCGGAACTGTCCGTACGCAATGTGGGTGACCTCCGGGTCGCCGTCATCGCGGCACAGTGGCACGAGAAGGTGATGGACGGTCTGGTCGACGGCGCGCTGCGCGCCCTGCACGACCTGGGCATCGACGAGCCGACCCTACTCAGGGTCCCCGGCAGCTGGGAGCTCCCGGTGGTCGCCAAGGTCCTCGCGGGCCGCGGCTACGACGCGATCGTGGCCCTGGGCGTCGTCATCCGCGGTGGCACGCCCCACTTCGAGTACGTGTGCCAGGGCGTGGCCCAGGGCCTGACTCAGGTGTCCGTCGAGACCGGCGTCCCGGTCGGCTTCGGCGTGCTGACCTGCGACACCGACGAGCAGGCCCTGGACCGCGCGGGCCTGCCCGGCTCGAACGAGGACAAGGGACACGAGGCGGTGACGGCGGCGGTGGCGACCGCGGCCACCCTCCGCTCGGTATCCGAACCCTGGCGCTGACGAAAGCGGTGTGTGGCATAGGCTGAGCGTCACCATGTCCAAGAAGACGTTCGAGGAGCTCTTCACCGAGCTCCAGCACAAGGCCGCCCAGGGCGATCCCGCCACTTCCCGCACCGCAGAACTGGTCGAGAAGGGCGTCCATGCCATCGGCAAGAAGGTCGTAGAAGAGGCCGCCGAGGTCTGGATGGCCGCAGAGTACGAGGGCAAGGAGGCGGCCGCCGAGGAGATCTCGCAGCTGCTGTACCACGTCCAGGTGATGATGGTCGCCCGCGGCATCTCCCTCGACGACGTCTACGCCCACCTGTAAGCCGCGGCCCGCCGCACCCGTTCCCGTAAGACACCACGCAAAGGAAGCCGACCTCATGCTGCGCATCGCCGTCCCCAACAAGGGTTCCCTGTCCGGCCCTGCGGCGGAGATGCTGCATGAGGCCGGCTACCAGCAGCGCCGGGAATCCAAGGAGCTGCGGATCGTCGACCCGGTGAACGAGGTCGAGTTCTTCTACCTCCGCCCCCGCGACATCGCCATCTACGTCGCCTCCGGCCAGCTGGACATCGGTCTCACCGGCCGCGACCTGCTCATCGACTCGGGCGCCGAAGCCGAGGAGATCCTGCCCCTCGGCTTCGCCCGCTCCACGTTCCGCTACGCCTGCAAGCCCGGCACTGTCGGCGGCCTGGCGGACCTCGCCGGCAAGACCGTCGCCACCTCCTACGAGGGCATCGTCGCGGCGCACCTCGCGGACCACGGCATCGACGCCTCCGTCGTCCACCTCGACGGCGCCGTCGAGACCGCCATCCAGCTCGGCGTCGCCCAGGTCATCGCGGACGTCGTCGAGACCGGCACCTCGCTGCGCAACGCGGGCCTCGAGGTCGTAGCCGAGCCGATCATGAAGTCCGAGGCCGTCGTGATCCGCCGCACCGGCGCGGACGCCGACGACCCCAAGGTGCAGCAGTTCCTGCGCCGCCTCCAGGGCGTCCTGGTCGCCCGGACGTACGTGATGATGGACTACGACTGCCGCGTGGAGCAGCTGGAGAAGGCCGTGGCCCTCACCCCCGGCCTGGAGTCCCCGACCGTCTCCCCGCTGCACAACGAGGGCTGGGTCGCCGTCCGCGCGATGGTCCCCGCCAAGGAGGCGCAGCGCATCATGGACGACCTCTACGACATCGGTGCCCGGGCCATCCTGACCACGGCCATCCACGCCTGCCGTCTCTGAGGGGCGTACACCGATGTCCGATCTGCCCACTCTGCCCGTCACTTTCCGGCCGGGCAGCACCCGCGCGGTGCTGCTCTCCGCCGCCGTCGCGATCCTGGTCGTGATCACGGCCGTCGCGATGCTGCTGAAGCAGCTCAGCCCCGCCGAGCGCCTCAGCTTCGTCGTCACGGCGCTTCTGCTGGACGCGGTGCTGCTCCTGCTGGCCCGGCCCAAGGTCGTCGCCGACGAGTCCGGCGTCACCGTGGTGAACCTCACGAACAAGCGCCGGCTGGAGTGGGCCGAGATCCTTCAGGTCACTCTCCGGCCCGGCGACCCCTGGGTGTTCCTCAACCTCAGCGACGGCACCAGCCTGCCTGTCCTCGGTATTCAGCCGGGTATCGCGAGGCAGCGGGCCATCGCCGACGCCCGGGCGCTGCGGGCGCTCGCCGAGGCCCGTTCCGTGGCGAACGAACGGCAGCAGAGCTGACTCGGGGAAACCACTGGGCGGTCGCCACTGCCGCACCGGGCCGTGTCTTGATTAATCTGTTGGCGGAGGCGCGCACGGATGCGCCTCCGCCTCTGCTGCCCCGCCCGGTGCACAGGGGCCCCTGCTAACCGAGGAGTGACCCTCTCCGGCGATGGACGGATCGTCCTGTAGTACCTGCGCCGCCCCCTGCCGACATAGCGCGGACCTCGTTCTCGAGGTACGCGACTTTGCGGAGGCGGCGGCATCATGACCACCCCCCTGCTGCTCCTGGCAGCCGCGTTCCTGCTGATTCTCGCCAACGGATTCTTCGTGGCGGCCGAGTTCGGACTCGTGACGGTCGAGCGGCCCGAGGCCGAGAAGGCCGCCGCCGAGGGCGACCGACGCGCCCACCGCGTCGTCGAATCACTCAAGGAACTGTCCTTCCAGCTCTCCGGCACCCAGCTCGGCATCACCATCACCTCCCTCGTCGTCGGCATGCTCGCCGAACCGGCGCTCGCGGAGCTGCTGCACGGCCCGTTCACCTCGATCGGCATACCCGAGGGAGCCGTCTCCGGTGTCACGGTCGTCGTCGGCATGCTGCTGGCCTCCGCCGTGCAGATGGTGATCGGCGAACTCCTGCCCAAGAACTGGGCGGTGTCCAGGCCGCTTCAGGTCGCGCGCTTCGTCGCGGGCCCGCAGCATGTCTTCGCCCGGCTCTTCCGCCCGGTCATCGCCGGCCTCAACGCCGTCGCGAACCGGCTCGTCCGCGCCCTGGGAATCGAGCCCACCGAGGAGCTGGCCTCCGCCCGCACCCCCGGCGAACTCGTCTCCCTGGCCCGCCACTCGGCCCTGGCCGGCGCCCTGGAACAGGACACGGCCGACCTCTTCGTCAGGACCCTGTCGCTGGGCGAGCTGACCGCGCAGCACGTGATGACTCCGCGCGTGAAGGTCAGCGCCCTGCAGTCCTCGGCCACCGCCGAGGACGTGGTCAACCTGACCCGCGCCACGGGCCTGTCCCGCTTCCCCGTCTACCGGGAGAAGATCGACGAGGTCGTCGGCATGGTCCACCTCAAGGACGCCCTGGCCGTGCCCGTGCGGGACCGGCTGCGCACCCCCGTCGGCCGCATCGCCCGCCCGGCGCTGCTCGTCCCCGAGACGCTGCCCGTAAGGCCGCTGCTCGCCCGCCTGCGCAGCGAGCAGCCCATCGCGGTCGTCGTCGACGAATACGGCGGCACGGCCGGTGTCGTCACGCTGGAGGACATCGTCGAGGAGATCGTCGGCGAGGTCCGCGACGAGCACGACGGACACGACCTGCCCGAACTGGCCTCCGCGCCGCCGGAGGACGGCAGGCCCGCCTGGGACGCCGACGGCAGCTGCCGTGTCGACATCCTGCGCCGCATAGGCCTCGACGTGCCGGAAGGCCCGTACGAGACCGTCGCGGGCCTGATCGCCGATCTGCTGGGCCGTATCCCGGCCGTCGGCGACAAGGCGGAGCTGCCCGGCTGGCGGCTGTCGGTGCGCCAGGTCGGCCACTACCGCGCGGAGCGGGTCCGGCTCGTGCGGACGGCCCCGGTGGCCGCCATGGTGGAGGCCGTCCGATGAGCGTGCTCCAACTTCTCTTCGCCGCGCTGCTCGTGCTCGCCAACGGCTTCTTCGTCGGCGCCGAGTTCGCGCTCGTCTCCGTACGCCGCAGCCAGATCGAACCCCTCGGCACCGCCCGGGCCCGGCAGGTGCTGTACGGCCTGGAGCGGCTGCCGCAGATGATGGCGGCGGCCCAGTTCGGCATCACGATCTGCTCCCTCACCCTGGGCGCGGTCGCCGAACCGACCGTCGCGCATCTGCTGGAGCCGGTCTTCGAGTGGGTGCATCTGCCGCACGGCATGATCCACCCGCTGACCTACGTCATCGCCCTCGCCGCGGTGGTCTTCTTCCACCTCGTCATCGGCGAGATGGTCCCGAAGAACCTGGCGATGGCGGCCCCCGAGAAGGCCGCGCTGTGGCTCAGCCCCGGCCTGGTCTGGTTCGCCCGTTTCTGCAAGCCGATCACCGCCGCGCTCGGCGCGGTCTCCCAGGGCATCCTGCGGCTCTTCCACGTCGAGCCCAAGGACGAGGTGGAGGCCGTCTTCACCAGCGAGCAGCTCAACCGGCTGGTGGAGGACGCCGGCCAGGCGGGCCTGCTCGACCCCGAGGAGGCCGAACGCTTGGAGGACGCCCTGGAGCTGGGCTCGCGCCCGGTCACGGACGTCCTGCTCAAGCGCGAGTCCCTGGTGACGGTCAGCCCGTCCGTCACCCCCGGGCGCATCGTCGAGCTCACGGCCCGGACCGGGTACTCCCGGTTCCCGGTCGCGGCGGAGAACGGGGCGTTCATGGGCTATCTGCATGTGAAGGACGTCCTGGACCTGGAGCACTCCGACCGGGCCGTGCCGCAGCAGTTGTGGCGGCCCATGACGACACTGCGGTCCGAGCTGCCGCTGGACGACGCGCTGACGGTGATGCGGCGGGCCGCGACGCACCTGGCCCAGGTGGCCGACGGTTCGGGGAAGGTGCTCGGGCTGGTCGCGCTGGAGGACGCGCTGGAGCTGTTGGTGGGGGAGGTGCGGGATCCCGCGCACCGGCAAGTCCCCGAGATCAGGCTGACCGAGCCGAGGTCCGGCGAGGAGGTGCTGGCGACCTAGGGCTTGTCGTTTGGACCAGGCCGCAGACGCGGGGTCCGGCACGCGCATCTGCCGCGTTGTCGTCGGTTGCCGATGCTCCGCATCGCCGCCCTTCTCCGCCTTGCAACCGCACGCACCAGACCCCGCTCACCGGCGATTTCCAGGAACCGTCAGTTTCCTGCGACCTGATCCAAACGACAGGCACTAGGCCCGGCCGCCCCACGCCGGTTCTCACCGTCCGGGCGGATCCTGCGGCCCCCGCCCGGACAGCACCTCCCCGTACGCCTGCATCAGATCCGGCAACCGCAACGTCGCCAGGTCCTCCCTGCCCAGCACCCCGGGATAGACGGACAACCGCAGATCCCGGTACGCACAGCTCTTCTCGTACAGCGTCCGCAGGAACCGTCCGTTGCCCAGTTCGTCGATCCACCCTTGGTCGACCACATGCCCGGCGATGGACCGCAGCTCGTCGAGGGCCTCCTCGTCCCAGTGGTCGCCGTTCTCCGCCGCGAGCACCTTGCCGATCTCGGTGAGTTCGAGGGGACGGTAGGAGGGGAAGTCGACGCGGGTGGTGAAGCGGGAGGACAGTCCGGGGTTCGCGGCGAGCAGACGGTCCATGCCCTCCGGGTAGCCGGCCAGGATCACCACGAGGTGGTCGCGGTTGTCCTCCGCCCGCTTCAGCAGCACTTGGAGAGCCTCGTCGCCGTACGCGTCGCCCTTGCCGTAGCCCGAGTTGGACAGCGAGTACGCCTCGTCGACGAAGAGGACGCCGCCGAGGGCCGAGTCGATCAGTTCGTTGGCCTTCACCGCCGTCTGCCCGAGGTACTCGCCGACCAGGTCGGCCCGCTGGGCCTCCACAAGATGGTCGCCGCCGAGCAGCCCGAGGGCGTAGAAGACGCGGCCGAGGATACGGGCGACGGTGGTCTTGCCGGTGCCGGAAGGGCCGGAGAAGACGAAGTGCCGCTTGGGCGGCTGGACCGGCAGGCCCTGCCCGGCCCGCAGCCGGGCCATGTTCAGCTGCGCCGACAACGCCTTGACCTGGCGTTTCACCGGCTCCAGACCGACCATGCGCTCCAGCTCGGCGAGTGCCTCCTCCAGTAACGCGGGATCGGTGGGCCCGGCGGGCAGGGACGGTCCCGGGGAAAACCTCTCGCGCACGGCCGGGTCCGCCACCGGCGGCAGGGGGGCGGAGCCCGGCGGCTCGAGGTCGGGCAGCCTCAGGTCGCGGCCCTCGGTGCCGAACAGCGGGTCGAACCCGTCCGGCCCGTCCACGGCGTCCTGGCCGAGGCCCGGGAGCGTGATCGCCGCGAGGTCGGCGGAGTCGTCGTAGCCGTCGCCCTCGGCGATCGCGGCGAGCCGGGCCGAGGTGTCCATGAAGGCCGGGTCGACGCGGTGCACGGCCCGGTAGAGGGGGAGGGCCGCGGCGCTGCGGCCGGTGCCCTCGTGTGCCCGGGCCAGCCAGTAGCGCAGCTCCTTGCGCTGGGGCTGCTCGCTGCGGCAGCGCATCAGCGCGGCGGACAGCAGCGGTTCGGCCTGGCCGTACATCTCCAGACGGACCCGGGCCATGCCGCCGAAGAGCCCCGTCTCGATGCCGAGCACAGGGTCGTCGACGAGCGGGTCGGTGTGGCGGACCAGCTGCTCCCAGTCCTTGACCAGATAGGCGCGGCAGGCGTGCAGAAAGCGGGCCTGGGCGTCTGTGTCCACCGGCGGCAGCCCGGCGAGGGCCCGGTCCAGCTCGGGGACGTGGCGGCCGTCCAGCCAGTGGGAGGCGTGCGCGAGCAGCAGGTCGCGGGGGCTCTCCAGCACGGGCTGCACCCACCAGCCCAGCCAGTACCAGGAGTTGAGGGTGCGGCGGTAGCGGGAGCGCTGCTCACCGAAGCGGTCCCGGTGCCGGAACATCCTGAGCAGCGCGGTCGTCGTGTCGACGCGCAGCGCGTGCAGCCCGAGCCAGCCGTCGGCCATCCCGGGATCCGTCCCCACGGCGGCGCGGAACTCCTCCTCCGCCTGCGGATAGGCGCCCATGGTGTAGGCATCGACGCCTCGCAGCCAGGCGAGGTCGGCCGGGGCCTGCGGGCCCTGCGTGCCGAAGTCCATCACGTCCCCCACGAACCGTGCCCCCGTCGGTATGCCAACGAGCCGTCCCCCGGCCGGCTTCCCTGCTCGAACCGCTGTGCCACGGACCGGAGTTGCGAGGTGCGCGGAGCCACCGGCCGTAGGTCGCGACGAGGGCATCGTACCTGCGGGGGCGGCGCCCCCGAAGGGTGCCGCACGGGTCGTTCACCGAGGTGGGAGCGGATGCGGCGGACCGACGCACGGTGACCGAGTGTGAGCGTTCGGCGCCTCGCGGGGGCCGGAAAAACGGAAGAAGACAGAACGAAGCCCCCGATCACGGGGGAACAACCGGGGGCTTCGCGTCTGTGGGCGGCTCCGAATGGCCGCACATTGAGAACGTAAGTCCTGTACGGCCCACCGGTCAAGCCGAGTTGAAGCACTCCAACAAGTTGAACCGCAAGCGCATTCACAAGTTCAGCACACTGCGGGCGGTCCGTCACCGTGCGTGAGGAACTGGTCCGTTCCAGCAGTCCCAGCGGGCCCCGGAAACACCTCGTACCCCTTCTCTCCCTGCCGTACCAGGAGATCGGCGAAGGGCCGCGAGGGATCGTCGGCGAAATGCCGCCGCTCCGCCGGGACCCACCCGTCCCAGAACTCCCGCTGCTCCTCACCGTCCCGCGACCGTCCCCGAGCCCAGGCCTCCTCGCGCGGCAGCTCCATCCACAGCAGCAGGGCCAGGTGGGGCCGCAGCGCCCGGCGTCCCGCGCCGACGCCCTCGACGAGGATCACCGGCGCGGGCGGCAGGGGGTGCGGAGGGCCGAAGCCGCGGGCGCGCCAGTCGTAAGGGGTGTAGTGCGCGGTCCGGCCGTCGGTCAGCGGATCGATCACCTGGTCCAGCAGCCGTCCGGCCCAGCCGAACAGTTCGTCGTGGCTGGCGATGTCGTCGAGGCGCAGCACCGGCGCGCCGCCGAGCGCCTCGGCCAGCTGTTCGGCGAACGTGGTCTTTCCCGATCCGGCGTGTCCGTCGACGCCGACGAGACGGACCGGGCCGCAGGAGGGGGAGAGGCGGCGGATCCGGGAGGCCAGGTCGCGGACGGCGGGCCCCGGCGCGGGGCGGAAGGACGGATTCATCTCGCGCAGCACTCTAACGACCTGGGGAGTGACCACGCAGCCCACGGCTCCTGCCACTGGTCGACGCCAATATTGGTGGGCGTGGCGCGGGTCGAAGTGCTGGCAGGACCCGGCGGGCTGTGCTCATATGTGGCGCACACGCATGTGCGACCGACCGTGCAACGGACCTGCCCCGCCCCTGCCCGACTCCGACATCCGGGGGTCCCCGCCATGAGCAGAGCCGAACAGCCGTCCCGCAGAACCGTCCTGGCCGCCGCGGTCGTCGCCGCCGTCACCGCGAGCGCGGGTCCGGCTGCCGCCGACACCGAGATCCTCATGACGACCGACACCGCAGATCCCGCTCGTGCGGTCCCGGCCCGCACCGTGGACAACCGGGCCTGGGCCTCCTACGGCGACTGGCGCGGCGGCACCGCCCGGGGTGCCCGCGCTGTCGCGGGCGACCGCCCCGGCCTGGTGATCGCGAAGCCCGCCGGAACCACCGACTACCGGGACCCGCACACCGGCACCACCGCCTCCTGGGAGTACGGCACCTGGACGTCCCCCGTCCACCGCCTCACCGTCCCCGCGACGGAGGCGATCGTCTCCTGGAACGCGCGCACCCCGGCCGGCACCTGGATCCAGGCCGAGCTCAAGGGCACCTACACCGACGGAACCAGCAGCCCCTGGTACGTGATGGGCCGCTGGGCGTCCGGCGACAAGGACATCCGGCGCACCTCGGTCGACGGCCAGAGCGACGGCAAGAGCACCGTCTGGACGGACACGCTGGCCGTCGACGACCCGGCGACGGGTCTGCGCCTGGCCTCCTACCGCCTGCGTCTGACCCTGTACCGCAAGCCCGGCGGCAAGGCCACGCCCACCGTGTGGCGGCTCGGCGCGATGGGTTCCGACGTCCCGGACCGGTTCACCGTCCCGGCGTCCGCGCCCGGCCTCGCGAAGGAACTGGACGTCCCGCGGTACTCGCAGGAGATCCACAAGGGCCGCTACCCCGAGTACGACAACGGCGGCGAGGCCTGGTGCAGCCCGACCTCCTCCCAGATGATCATCGAGTACTGGGGCGGCCGGCTCACCCCGGAGCAGCTTGCCTGGGTGGATCCCTCGTTCACCGATCCCCAGGTGTGCCACGCGGCCAGGTTCACCTACGACTACCAGTACGCGGGCTGCGGCAACTGGCCGTTCAACGCCTCCTACGCGGCCACGTTCAAGGATCTCCAGGCCGTGGTCACCCGGCTCGGCTCGCTCACCGAGCTGGAGACGCTGATCGCGGCGGGCATCCCGGCCATAACGTCCCAGTCCTTCCTGAAGGAGGAGCTGACCGGCGCCGGGTACGGCACCGCCGGGCACCTGATGACGGTCATCGGCTTCACGGCCGGCGGCGACGTGATCGCGAACGATCCCGCCTCGGCGAGCAACGCGGCCGTGCGGCGCGTCTACCGGCGGCGTGAGTGGGAGAACATCTGGCTGCGGACCAAGCGGTACAACGCCTCGGGCAAGGTCGTCTCCGGCACCGGCGGTGTCTGCTACCTGTACTTCCCGGCGCGCCCGACCGCGGCTCAACGCAGGGCGCTGACAGCCGTGGGCGTACGCGTGTGACCAAGCTCTCGGCCGCAAGAGCCGCCCCGGGTGGCAAGGTGGGCGGAACTTCGGGGGAAGTCCGCCCGCCCCACCGGATCAGCGAGAAGCCATGACCGCACACTCAGTCACCGCCGCCACCGCCGCCACAGGCGTCCGCACAGGCGGCCCCGAGGACGACGGCCCGAGGATCGCCGAGCATGTCATGGGCTGGACGCTCGTCGTGGTCGTCGCGATGCTCGTGACCCAACTCGGGCTGCTCTGACCCTGTCCCGGACCGCTGTGACCTGACCCGCGACCCGGCCCTCCGACCTGCCATACTGCGCATGTCCCGCCTCGCCCGCCTGGAACCAGGGTCGAAATTGAATATCAGTCAACAGCCTGCCGCGCGCCCCAGAGCCCGCGGCACCGAGCGCTCGCTGGCGCGCCGTGCCGAACTCATCGCCATCGGCCGGAGGTTGTTCGCCGACACGTCCTACGACGCGCTCTCGATGGACGACATCGCCCGGCAGGCTCACGTCGCCAAGGGGCTCATCTACTACTACTTCCAGTCCAAGCGGGGCTACTACCTGGCCATCATCCAGGACTCGGTCACCGACCTGGTCACCCTGGCGGCGAGCGGGCTGGAACTCCCCCCGGTCGACCGTGTCCAGCGCACGATCGACAGCTATCTGCGGTACGCCGAGAACCACCAGGCCGCGTACCGCACGATCGTCAGCGGCGGGGTCGGCTTCGACACCGAGGTGCACGCCATCCGGGACGGTGTGCGCGAGGCCATCGTCGCCACCATCGCCGAGGGCGCGTACGGCCGCGTCGACATCACCCCGCTGGCGCGGATGGGCCTGCTGGCCTGGGTGTGCAGCGTCGAGGGCGCCACCCTCGAATGGATCGACCGCCCCGAACTGCCCCGCGAGACCATGTGCGAGCTGCTGGTGAAGGGGCTCGGCGGCGCCCTGCGCGCGATCGAGGACCTGGACCCCGCCTACCCGGCCCCGCAGGCGGCCGCCCGCCAGGACGCGTGAGGCGGGGGCGGAGGGCCCGTCACGGTCCCTCCGCCCTCGGCCCGCCCCGCGTTACCTGATGGCCTTGATCAGCTCACCGTTCGCCGTGTCACCGCTCAGCTCCCAGAAGAACGTGCCGCCCAGACCCTGCTGGTTCTTGTACGTCATCTTGGTCCCGATGGTCGCCGGGGTGTCGTAACTCCACCAGTTGTTCCCGCACTTGGCGTAGGCCGTGCCGGCCACCGTCCCCGTCGCCGGGCACTTGGCCTTGAGCACCTTGTAGTCGTCGATGCCCTGCTCGTACGTGCCCGCCGCCGGGCCGGTCGCGGTGCCCCCGGGGGCCGACTGGGTGACGCCGGTCCAGCCGCGCCCGTAGAAGCCGATGCCGAGCAGCAGCTTCGAGGCGGGGATACCGAGGCCCTTGAGCTTCGCGATGGTCGCCGACGTGTGGAGGTTCGCCTTCGGAATGCCGGAGTACGAGGTCAGTGGGGAGTGCGGGGCCGTCGGGCCGGCGGTGTCCCAGGCGCCGAAGAAGTCGTACGTCATCGGGTTGTACCAGTCGACGTACCGGGCGGCGCCCGCGTAGTCCGCCGCGTCGATCTTGCCGCCGGGCGTGGCGTCGGCGGTGATCGCCGCGGTGACGAGATTGGCGGCGCCGAACTTGGCACGCAGGGCCTGCGTCAGGTTCCGGAAGGCCGCCTTGCCGCTGGTGTCGCAGGTGGCGCCGCAGGCGTTCGGGTACTCCCAGTCGATGTCGATGCCGTCGAAGACATCGGCCCACTTGGAGTTCTCGACCAGGTCGTAGCAGGACTGGGCGAAGGCGGCCGGGTTCCTGGCGGCCTCGCCGAAGCCGCCCGACCAGGTCCAGCCGCCGAAGGACCACAGCACCTTGAGGTCCGGGTGCTTCCGCTTCAGCTCGCGCAGCTGGTTGAAGGTGCCGCGCAGCGGCTGGTCCCAGGTGTCGGCCTTGCCGTCGACGGACTCGGCTGCGGTGTAGGCCCGGTCGGTGGCCGCGTAGGCGTCTCCCATCGCGCACTTTCCGCCGGTGACGTTGCCGAACGCGTAGTTGATGTGCGTGAGCCTGGCCGCCGAGCCCGACGTCTCGATGTTCTTGACGTAGTACTTGCGGTCGTAGGTGCCCCATTCGGTGAAGTACCCGATGACCTTGGATCCGGCGGCCCTGGAGCCGGGTGCGGCCTTCGATGCCGCGGCGGCCTCCTGAGCCGAGGTCGTCGCGGTGGCGGTCGAGGTGCCCGCGCCGGCCAGTAGACCGGCGCCGAGCACGGCGCAACAGGCCGCGGACACGATGGCCCGGAAGCGGGAGGTGTGGGGGGTGTGCATCCGGAGTCTCCTCGTGGGGAGAGGGAACGCGCGCCGATTGGCATGCACGCGATGAATCGGTGAAGCGAAACGGTAGGAGGACTAGACCAGTTCGGTCAATGGTGCGGACCAATCTCGATCCGGCGGATGTGCTCGGGCATTACCTGAAGTAAGCGGTCGTTAACTGGTGACTGCATGCCTCCGATCGGGCATACTCACAGCGCACAGCCGCTGGTCAGCAGCTTCCGAGACCCGGGACTGCAAGCATCGGCCAGGCACCAGAACGACCCGGCGGCGCCGCCCCACCCATGGGCCCGACCGCCAGTGCCCGACAGGGAGGAGAGCGTCGCCATGCCCGACCGCGCCCCGCAGCCGGTGGACCGACAACTGCCCACGGAGGAGGCCCGGGAACTGATCTCGCTCGTCCGTGACATCGCGCGGCAGGAGATCACCCCGAAGGCGGCCGAGGAGGAGGACGCCGGCCGCTTCCCGCGTGAGCTGTTCACCCTGCTCTCGCACTCCGGACTGCTCGGCCTGCCGTACCCGTCCGAGTACGGCGGCGGCGACCAGCCGTACGAGGTCTATCTCCAGGCACTCGAAGAGCTGGCCGCGGCCCGCCTCACGGTCGGCCTCGGCGTCAGCGTGCACTCCCTGTCCTCCTACGCGCTCGCCGCCTACGGCACCAAGGAACAGCAGGTCGAGCACCTGCCCGGGATGCTCGCCGGCGGCCTGCTCGGCGCCTACTGCCTCTCCGAGCCGCAGTCCGGATCGGACGCGGCGGCCCTGCGCACCAAGGCGGTGCGGGACGGCGACGGCTGGGTGATCACCGGCACCAAGGCCTGGATCACCCACGGCGGGATCGCCGACTTCTACACGGTCATGGCGCGCACCGGCGAGGAGGGCCCGCGCGGGATCACCGCGTTCCTGGTGCCCGGCGACGCGCCGGGGGTGAGCGCGGCGGCGCCAGAGAAGAAGATGGGGATGAAGGGCTCGCCCACCGCCCAGGTCCACTTCGACGGCGTACGGATCTCCGACGACCGGCGCATCGGCGAGGAGGGGCAGGGCTTCGCGATCGCCCTGTCCGCGCTCGACTCGGGCCGGCTCGGCATCGCGGCGTGCGCGATCGGCGTGGCGCAGGCGGCGCTCGACGAGGCGCTGGGGTACGCGGCCGAAAGGCGCCAGTTCGGGAAGGCGATCGCTGACTTCCAGGGGCTGCGCTTCATGCTCGCCGACATGGCGACACAGATCGAGGCGGGCCGGGCGCTCTACCTCGCGGCGGCGCGGCTGCGGGACGCGGGCCGGCCGTTCGCCAGGCAGGCGGCCATGGCCAAGCTGCACTGCACCGACACCGCGATGCGGGTCACCACCGACGCCGTGCAGATCCTCGGCGGCTACGGCTACACCGCGGACTTCGCGGTCGAGCGCTATATGCGCGAGGCCAAGGTGCTGCAGATCGTCGAGGGCACCAACCAGATCCAGCGGATGGTCATCGCCCGGCATCTCGTGGGTCCAGAGGAACGCTGAACTGGTCGAGGCCCCGCCAGGGCGCCGCGAGCCGCATCCACTCCGGGTCGTGCCGGCCCGGCAGGGTGCGGCCACGCTCGGCCCAGGTCCGCATCAAGTCGCGGTAGATGGGCGGGTCCTGGTAGCGCGGCGCGGTCGGCCGAACCGATTCTGCGGGTGCCGGGACGAAGAGGAGGCGCTGACGCCCGGTCGCTGAGGAGATGGGGGTCATACCAGGGCAACGCGGCGGAGGCCGGACAGGTCACCGGGTGGTGGAATAGGGCGTGCGTTCAGGGTTGCCCCTTCTCGCCCGGCTTCCCGCTCGGCTGGGGCCCGGGAGCGCACGCTGCCCGAAGGGTGTCAGGGCGCACCGAACCGCACCACGGCGCACTGTGAGCCATGGCGCGGTTCAGTCACAGGTGTGGAGCGAGCGGGCCGGGAAGGCTCGTACTCAGGCCGCCTGGCGGCGCATGACGGGGACCCTGATCGGGCGCGAGCCCGGGCCGCCGACGTGCGAGAAGGGCTGGGTCCGCCAGTCGAGCCCCTGAGGGAGCGTCAACAGCAGGGCGGTGTCCTGCTCCTGAGGATCCACGGACTCGTCCGCGGGGCGGGCGTCCGTGGCCCTGCGGCCGGTGCCGGCACAGACCGTGAGTCCGAACGGGTTCCACGGCGAGGCGCACAGCGCGTGCTCCGGCAGAACCTCTTCGTCCGCCAGTAGCGCGATTGGCTGAGCGCAGTCCGGGCAGACGACCCGGAACATCTCGAAGGTGTCGTAGGAGTCGAGTTCGTCGTCGAAGGTGTCGGGTTCGACGCCCTCCGGCTCGGGCTCGATGACGAGCTGCGGCCTCTTGGGCGCGGTGCGACCAGGGCGCTTAAGACTCTGCATTGGGTTCTCCCCCTCGGACTGGGCCGTTCAGGCACTGCGGCCTCGACCACAGCAAGCACTTCCCGTCCCCTCTCGGCGGTAATCACGAGAACATCACGGAGACCGTTCGAGTCCTGTGGCGTTCGTCACATGCCGCGCGCAGGTGCCCACTGTGGTGGGTTTGTCCCCCGGACGGCTGACCGTCGACTTCCGGCCACATCACGAACGGGGCATGACCTGCGCTGCTCAGGTATCGGAGGAGATCAACGGCACTGTAGGTTCTTGCGCCATGGAGGAGCTGGACCGACAGATCGTGCAGCTGCTCGTCAAGGACGGGCGGATGAGCTACACCGACCTGGGCAAGGCCACGGGTCTGTCCACGTCGGCCGTGCACCAGCGGGTGCGCCGGCTGGAGCAGCGCGGCGTGATCCGCGGCTACGCCGCGGTCGTGGACCCGGAGGCCGTCGGGCTGCCCATGACCGCGTTCATCTCGGTCAAACCGTTCGACCCCAGCGCGCCCGACGACATCGCGGAGCGGCTCGCGGGCGTGCCGGAGATCGAGGCCTGCCACAGTGTCGCCGGGGACGAGAACTACATCCTCAAGGTGCGGGTCGCCACGCCGCACGAGCTGGAGGAACTGCTCGCCCGGGTGCGGTCGTTGGCGGGGGTCTCCACGCGGACGACGGTGGCCCTGTCCACTCCGTACGAGGCGCGGCCACCGCGGATCTGACCGCCGTCGGGCGCGGAAGGCGACCCTTGTTCTGACTGATCGGGGCCAGGCGCGAGACTGTTGTCCATGAGTGAGTCCAGCGCCCCGTCGAAGACCGTCCTGCTCCGTCGCGGAGAGGTGCACAGCCCTGCCGATCCGTTCGCCACGGCGATGGTCGTGGAACGCGGGCAGATTGCCTGGGTGGGGTCGGAGGGGGCCGCCGACGCCTTCGCGGACGGGGTCGACGAGGTGATCGACCTCGACGGCGCGCTGGTCACCCCGGCGTTCACGGACGCGCATGTGCACACCACCGCCACCGGGCTCGCGCTCACGGGCCTCGATCTGTCCGCGGCGCCCTCCCTCGAGGCCGCCCTGGCCCTCGTACGGGACTTCGCCGACTCCCGGCCGGACGACCGCGTCCTGCTCGGACACGGCTGGGACGCCGCCCGCTGGCCCGGCGGCCGCCCTCCGACCCGTGCGGAGCTGGACGAGGCCGCCGGACACCGGCCTCTCTACCTCAGCCGGATCGACGTCCACTCGGCGGTCGTCACCACCGCCCTGCTCGACCTGGTGCCCGGCGTCGCCCGCGCGGACGGACCACTCACCGCCGACGCCCACCACGCCGTACGGGCCGCCGCGTTCGCGGGCGTAACGCCTCAGCAGCGCGTCGAGGCACAGCGCGCCGCGCTCGCGCACGCCGTCTCCCTCGGCATCGGCACGGTCCACGAGTGCGCGGGCCCGGAGATCTCCTCCGAGGACGACTTCACCGGCCTGCTGCGCCTGGCCGCCGGGGAACCCGGGCCGCGCGTCGTCGGCTACTGGGCAGAGCGGGACCTCGCCAAGGCGCGGGAGCTGGGCGCGGTCGGCGCCGCGGGCGACCTGTTCGTCGACGGCGCCCTCGGCTCGCACACGGCCTGTCTGCACCAGCCGTACGCCGACGCCGGTCACTCGGGCCATTCCTATCTGGACGCCGACGCCGTGGGCGCCCATGTCGTCGCCTGCACCGAGGCGGGTCTCCAGGCCGGTTTCCACGCCATCGGTGACGCGGCGGTGGACGCCGTGGTCGAGGGCGTGCGCACCGCCGCCGGGAAGCTGGGCCTCGCCCGCGTCCGCGCCGCCCGCCATCGCGTCGAGCACGCCGAAATGCTCACCCCGGACGCGATCGCGGCCTTCGCCGAACTCGGCCTCACCGCCTCCGTGCAGCCCGCCTTCGACGCCCTCTGGGGCGGCGAGGACGGCATGTACGCGCAGCGACTGGGTGCCGAGCGGGCACGTGCGCTGAACCCGTTCGCCGCCCTGCTGCGCGCCGGTGTCCCGCTCGCCTTCGGCTCCGACAGCCCGGTCACCCCGCTCGACCCGTGGGGCACGGTCCGGGCCGCCGCCTTCCACCGCACGCCGGAGCACCGCGTCTCCGTGCGTGCCGCGTTCACGGCGCACACGCGCGGCGGCTGGCGGGCCGTGGGACGGGACGACGCGGGCGTCCTGGTGCCGGGCGCCCCCGCCGACTACGCGGTGTGGGGCACCGGCGAGCTCGTGGTGCAGGCCCCGGACGACCGGGTCGCCCGCTGGTCGACGGACCCCCGCTCCGGTACCCCGGGTCTGCCCGACCTGACCCCGGGCCGCGACCTGCCCGTCTGTCTGCGCACCGTGGTGGGCGGACGCACGGTCTTCGTACGGCCGGGCGAGTGATCTACGGGGGTGGCGCGCATGCGATCGTGTGCCACGCCCCCGGCGCGCGACCTGCGCATCCTCCGCACTGACCAGGCCTTTGCCGGACTATGCGCAGGTCAAACGGCTGTTGACAGGCGGCCGCAGGTGGCCGGTAGGTTCGGCGGAGTCCACCACCGGACGCCCGACCGGGAACGTCCGCGCACTCGCCGCAGCGCCGCCGGGTCAGGGACGGTGTGCCGCACCGGGCACCGCCACTGGGAGCCAGGCTCAGGCCGGCACAGCGCCGAGGGAACGTTTCGGCCGGTCGGGGAGGTGTGACCCGGGAGGGGCCCGGCCGCTCAGTAGACAACGGCTTTCGGTCGATCCGCAGCCAGCGGGTCCCAGGTCGGCCCGAAGGGCGCCGGGCCCCCATCCGCCGTACGCTCGTCCGCGAAAGCGCGTTCTTATCCGCGCCTCGCGGATTCGGCACCCCTGTTCGAACGTCCTGTCGCGTCATCGCAGGCCGGGCCCACTATGGTGGATCCCTGCGTACGGACTTGAAGGGGCATCAGTGAACGACGGCGACGGAACCCTCGCGGCAGGAGCCCAGGGGAGGAAGTTCGGCCCGCTCGGCACCGCCTTGGTGATCATCCCGACCTACAACGAGGCGGAGAACATCAAAGGCATCGTCGGCCGGGTGCGCGAGGCCGTCCCCGAGGCGCACGTACTCGTGGCCGACGACAACAGCCCGGACGGCACGGGCAAGCTGGCCGACGAGCTGACAGTGGACGACGACCACGTCCACGTGCTGCACCGCAAGGGCAAGGAGGGCCTGGGCGCGGCCTACCTGGCGGGCTTCCGCTGGGGCCTGGAGCGCGACTACGGCGTGCTGATCGAGATGGACGCCGACGGCTCCCACCAGCCCGAGGAACTGCCCCGTCTGCTCACCGCCCTCAAGAGCGCCGACCTGGTGCTCGGCTCGCGCTGGGTGCCCGGCGGCCGGGTGGTGAACTGGCCGAAGTCCCGAGAGATGATCTCCCGGGGCGGCAGCCTCTACTCCCGGCTCGCGCTCGACCTGCCGCTGCGTGACATCACCGGCGGCTACCGGGCGTTCCGCCGCGAGACCCTGGAGGGTCTCGGCCTCGAAGAGGTCGCCTCGCAGGGCTACTGCTTCCAGGTCGACCTCGCGCGTCGCTCGGTCAAGGCCGGCTACCACGTCGTCGAGGTGCCGATCACCTTCGTCGAGCGCGAACTGGGCGACTCCAAGATGAGCCGCGACATCCTCGTCGAGGCGCTGTGGCGGGTCACGGCGTGGGGCGTGGGGGAGCGGGTCGGCAAGGTCACTGGACGCGGCGGCAAGCCGGCCCAGTCCTAGCGGACCCTCTGGGTCGCTCAGGAGTGGCTGATCAGCCCTTATCCCGGACTGAGCCGGGTCCAGGCACACTGGAGGCATGACGACTGGCGCTCAGACCCCCAGTACCCCTGCCCGGCCGCGGCGTTCCCGGCTGCGTACGTTCCTGCCCTTGGGGCTCGCGGCATGGCTCGTGCTGGAGATCTGGCTGCTCACCGTGGTCGCGGGGGCGTCCAGCGGGCTGGTGGTCTTCCTCGTCCTGCTCGCGGGCCTCGTCCTCGGCTCGGTCGTGATCAAGCGGGCCGGCCGGCGTGCCTTCCGGAAGCTCTCCGAGGCGCTGCAACAGCAGCAGAGCGGTGAGATGCCGGCGGCGGCCCGGCCGAACAGCGAGGGCAACGGCCTGATGATGCTGGGCGGGCTGCTGCTGATCATCCCCGGTCTGGTGTCGGACGCGGTGGGGCTGCTCCTGCTGCTGCCACCGGTCCAGAAGGCCGTGAGCGGCTCCGCCGAACGCACCTTCGAGCGCAAGCTCCGCGAGGCCGACCCCGGCACTCTGGGCGGCGCGTTCCAGCAGGCCAGGATGCACCGCCCTGACGGCAAGGTCGTCCAGGGCGAGGTCATCAGGGACGAGCCGGGCGACGCACCCACGGAGCCGCGCCCGCCGTTGACGCACTGAGCGTTCGGGCGGCCCGGGCACACAGTCCGGGCCGCCCGGCGCACACGGGTACATGGGCATGAGAAAACCGTGGGCGCCGTACATGATGTACGGCGCCCACGGTTCTGCTGCGCTGTTCGGCCAGGGCCGAAGGGCTCAGGCCGACTTGCGGCTGCTGTCCCGGGGATGAATCGCGATGTTCATCGCACCGGAGCGCAGCACCGCCAGGCGCTCCTCGAGGACCTCTTCGAGCTCCTCACGGGTGCGCCGCTCCATCAGCATGTCCCAATGCGTACGCGCGGGCTTGCCCTTCTTCTCTTCCGGGACATCGCCGTCCACGAGGAGTGCCTGGGCCCCGCAGACCTTGCACTCCCACTCCGGCGGGATCTCCGCCTCGACCGAGAAGGGCATCTCGAACCGGTGCCCCTTCTCGCATGCGTACTCCACGGCCTGGCGCGGAGCCAAGTCGATGCCGCGGTCCGTCTCGTAGCTGGTCACCACGAGGCGCGTGCCGCGAAGAGCTCGCTCACTCATGAATCGTGCCTCCCGGGCTTGTCGCCCACAGGACAGGTGTCGCTGTCGTCGTCATCCGGTCAACGTCCGGTCGGCGGTAAAGATTCCCGTTCCGAGTCCCGTTCCGGGTCAAGCGTCGCCGTCGTAGCCGCAGCCTTGTCAACCATTGCAGTACCCGCCAGCGCCCGGTTTGTCACATCTGCTAGCAGATGTAACCTAGCGTTTCGGCATCTTTGACGCGCAGTAACGGTACGCCTGGCAGGCCAAACGCGTACACTACAGCCCTTTCGCGCTGAGTGCTAAATCTTGTCAGGAACCGGATTCCCCGCTTCGCGGATCGCACGCCCCACGGGTACCCGGGCGAGCAGGACGAATCCGATGACGAAGAAGCCCACCAGCGAGATGATCGCGTCCCGGTAGCTCCCGGTCACCTGGTAGGTGAGCCCGAACAGCAGCGGCCCGAGCCAGCTCATACCGCGGTCGCTCATCTCGTAGGCCGCGAAGTATTCGGCCTCCTTCCCTGGCGGGACGAGATGGGAGAACAGGGAGCGGGACAGCGCCTGGCTGCCGCCGAGGACCAGCCCGATCCCGGCGGCCAGGACGAAGAACCACACCGGCGCCCCGGCCGGCAGGAAGTATCCGGCCGCCAGCGTCAGCGTCCACGCGACCAGCGAGCCGAGGATCGTGCGCTTCGCCCCGTAGGTCCGCGCCAGCCGGCCCATCGTCAGCGCGCCCGCCACCGCCAGTACCTGCACCAGCAGGATGGCGCCGATCAGCGTGGACTGCCCGAGGCCCAGTTCCTCGGAGCCGTAGAGCGAGGCCTGGGAGATCACCGTCTGGATGCCGTCGTTGTAGACGAGGTAGGCGAGCAGGAAGGCCAGGGTCAGCGGGTGGCGGCGCATGTCACGGACGGTCGCCGCGAGCTGCCGGAAGCCGGGGAGGGCGGCCTCGCGTGCGGCGGACCCGCGGTCGCGCAGCCGCCGGAGCGGAATGAGGGCGAACGCGCCCCACCACAGACCGGCCGACGCCAGGCAGATGCGGACCGCCGCGCTCTCGGAGATGCCGAAGCCCTCGTGCCCCGTATAGAGGACGAGATTGACCACGAGGACCAGCGATCCCGCCGCGTAGCCGAAGGCCCAGCCTCGGGAGGAGACCGCGTCCCGTTGCTCGGGCGGGGCGATCTGCGGCAGATAGGAGTTGTAGAGCATCATCGCCACGGACTGTGACGCGTTCGCGACGACCAGGAGGGCCCCGCCGAGCAGATAGCGGTCACCGTCCAGGAAGAACATGGCCGTCGTGGCCGTGGCGCCCGTGTAGGCGGCGATCGCGAGGAGCGGCTTCTTGCGGCCGGTGCGGTCGGCGGCGGCGCCCACCAGGGGCATCACCAGCACGGCCACGATCACCGACAGGGACACCGAGTACGCGAAGAAGGAGCCGGCGCGCACCGGGATCCCGAGGGGGTGGACGTACCCCTCGGCGTCGGCCGCCGACTCGGCGACCGAGGTCAGATAGGGGCCCAGAAAGACGGTGAGCACGCTCGTCGAGTAGACGGAGCACGCCCAGTCGTAGAAGTACCAGCCCCGCTGCTCGCGTCTGAGATCCGCCGCCCCGTCGTCCTGCGGTGTCCGCACGGTGTCGGTGCCCACCCGCGCCCTCGCTTCCCCGTGAACGCGCGGAGGCGGCGGGACGGGGTGTCAGACCCAGACGCCGCGGTCCTCCATGACCTTGCGCAACGTGTCGATGTGATCGGTCATGATGCCATCCACACCCAGGTCCAGAAGCCGGTGCATGTCCTCGGGGTCGTTGACCGTCCACACATGCACCTGGAGCCCGCGCGCGTGGGCGGCGTGCAGGAAGCGGCGGTCCACGACCTGGATGCCGGACTGGACCTCGGGGACCTGGGCGGCGACCGCCGAGCGGCGCACCGCCGCGGGCAGCCCCCAGGAACGCAGCCGCAGATTGAGCACGCCCCGGGTGCCGTACGACGTGGCCAGGCGCGGGCCGGCCAGCCGCTGGGCGCGCACCACGCGGGCCTCGGAGAACGAGCCGAGGCAGATCCGGTCCCAGGAGTCCGTCCGCCCGACCAGGTCCAGGAAGGGCAGCAGGGCGGCATCTGCCTTGACGTCGACGTTCCAGCGCACGTCGGGGAAGGTCTCCAGGAGCTCCTCGAAGAGGGGCAGCGGTTCCCGGCCCGCCACGCGCGCGTGGCGTACCTCCTGCCACGGCAGATCGGCGATCCTGCCCGCGCCGTCCGTCACCCGGTCCAGGGTCGCGTCGTGGAAGGCCACGAGCTTGCCGTCCCGGGTGGTGTGGACGTCTGTCTCGAGGTACCGGTAGCCCGCCTCGACTGCGCACCGGAACTGCCGCACGGTGTTCTCCAGGCCGTCGGCGGCCCCGCCCCGGTGGGCGAAGGCGATCGGGCCGGGATGGTCGAGATAGGGATGACGTATCCGCGGGGTCACGGACGCAGTATCGCTCCTCGGGGTTGACCGGTGGCAACGACCGTGCTGCCGCCGGATGCCGCAGGGACGGCGAACACGCGCAGGAACAGCTGGGCGAGCGGGCCGATCGAGACCGCGTACAGCAGGGTGCCGATGCCGACGGTGCCGCCCAGGGCGAAGCCCGTCGCCACGACCGTGAACTCGATGGCCGTGCGCACCAGGCGGATCGAGACGCCCGTGCGCTGGTGCAGGCCCGTCATGAGGCCGTCGCGCGGACCCGGGCCGAAGCGGGCCGCGATGTACAGGCCGGTCGCCGCGCCGTTCAGGACGATTCCCGTCACCATCAGCGTCACGCGCGCCACCGGGCCGTGCGCGTCGGGCACCAGGGTCAGTGTCGCGTCCATCGCCATGCCGATGACCAGCACGTTGGAGACCGTGCCCAGGCCCGGCCGCTGGCGCAGCGGGATCCAGGTGAGCAGCACCGCCGCGCCCACGATCGTCAGCACCACGCCGATCGACAGCCCTGTCCGCTGGGCGAGGCCCTGGTGCAGCACGTTCCACGGCTCCAGCCCGAGCCCCGACCGGACGAGCAGCGCCGAACTCGCGCCGTACAGCGCGAGACCGGCGTAGAGCTGGGTCAGCCGCCGGGTGAGATGGCGCCGCGTGGACATGATGTGCCCTCCTGTGGTGCGAGTGGACCGATGCATGACACCCTGTGGCTTGGATGGAGACGTCATCCATGGCCAATCTGGGGAAGGTGGACTGATTCCGATGGCTCAGTGGACTTCGGCCGTGGGCGCGGCGCAGCTCGCCCGGCTGCTCAACTCCCAGCAGGAACGCCCGGCTGGGCCCGGCACGCGCCGGCCGCCCGCCTATCGCGCGCTCGCCGACGGCATCCGTCTGCTGGTCCTCGAAGGACGGGTCCCGGTGGCCGCCCGGCTGCCCGCCGAGCGGGAACTCGCCCTCTCCCTGTCCGTCAGCCGCACGACGGTCGCCGCCGCGTACGAGGCGCTGCGCGGTGAGGGCTTCCTGGAGTCCAGGCGCGGCGCGGGCAGCTGGACCGCCGTACCGGCCGGGAACCCGCTGCCCGCGCGCGGACTGGAACCCCTGCCGCCCGAGACCCTCGGCTCCATGATCGACCTGGGCTGTGCGGCACTGCCCGCCCCCGAGCCCTGGCTGACCCGGGCCGTGCAGGGCGCCCTGGAGGAACTGCCGCCGTACGCGCACACGCACGGCGACTATCCCGCCGGGCTGCCCGCGCTGCGGTCGATGATCGCCGAGCGGTACACCGCGCGCGGGATCCCGACCATGCCCGAGCAGATCATGGTGACGACCGGGGCCATGGGCGCGATCGACGCGATCTGCCATCTGTTCGCCGGGAGGGGCGAACGCATCGCCGTCGAGTCGCCCTCGTACGCCAACATCCTCCAGCTGATGCGGGAGGCCGGGGCCCGGCTCGTGCCCGTCGCGATGGCCGAGGGGCTCACCGGCTGGGACATGGACCGCTGGCGGCAGGTTCTGCGGGACGCCGCGCCCCGGATCGCGTACGTCGTCGCCGACTTCCACAACCCGACCGGTGCGCTCGCCGGCGAGGACCAGCGGCGGCAGCTGGTGGACGCGGCCCGCTCCGCGGGGACCGTGCTGATCGCCGACGAGACCATGAGCGAGCTGTGGCTCGACCCGGACGTGCGGATGCCGAAGCCTGTGTGCTCCTTCGACCGGGCGGGGTCCACGGTGATCACGGTGGGGTCGGCGAGCAAGGCGTTCTGGGCCGGGATGCGTATCGGCTGGGTGCGGGCCGCGCCGGACGTGATCCGCAGTCTGGTCGCCGCCCGGGCCTACGCCGACCTCGGCACGCCCGTGCTGGAGCAGCTGGCCGTCAACTGGCTGTTCGGGACGGGGGGCTGGGAACAGGCCGTGGAGGTGCGGCGGGAGCAGGCGCGGGAGAACCGTGACGAACTCGTGGCGGCGGTGCGGCGGGAGCTGCCCGGGTGGGAGTTCGAGGTGCCCCAGGGAGGCCTGACGCTCTGGGTGCGGACCGGAGGGCTGTCCGGGTCGCGACTCGCCGAGGTGGGGGAGCGGGTGGGCGTGCGGGTGCCGTCAGGGCCTCGGTTCGGGGTGGACGGGGCGTTCGAGGGGTATGTGCGGCTGCCGTTCACCGTGGGTGGCGCGGTCGCCGAGGAGGCGGCTGTGCGGCTGGCCGCGGCCGCGCGAATCGTGGAGGAGGGCGGCGGGGGAGCCGGAGAGGCACCGCGGACGTTCGTGGCGTAGGGCTCCGCGGCTCAGTAGCGGCGCAGGGCGTTCAGCTGCCGCCGGGCCGGTTCCGGCGCCCGGCCGGCCCGACCGGGTCGCCCGCGCCCGGTGCGACCCGGCCAAGCCGGCGTGGCTAGGTGTGCTGTCCCGGGACGTTGGTGACAGGCGACACGCCTTGAGTGGTCCTTGAACGAGGCGAGGGCCTCCGGGTTCGGTGTGGATTGCGACATCAACAACCGGCTCCCAGGAGGCCCTCGTTGTTCCACCGTAATGCCCCACTGACCGCGACCGGCAGGCTGCGTCTGGCCCGGTGTGTCATCGACGACGGATGGCCGCTCCGGCGGGCCGCGGAACGCTTCCAGGTCAGCCACACCACCGCAGCGCGTTGGGCAGACCGCTACCGCAAGCACGGGCCCGCCGCGATGCAGGACCGCTCCAGCCGCCCGCACCACCAGCCCCGCCGCACCCCGGCCGCCATCGAGGAACGGGTGGTGCGCCTGCGGCGCGAGCATCGCATCGGACCGGTGCGGCTGGCCGCCCGATGCGGCACCGCCGCCTCCACCGCCCACCGCATCCTCGTCCGGCACGGCCTGCCCCCGCTCGCTGCCTGCGACCGGGCCACCGGCGAACCCGTCCGCCGCTATGAGCGCGCCCGGCCCGGCGAACTGGTCCACATCGACGTCAAGAAACTCGGCCGCATCCCCGACGGCGGCGGTCACAAGGTCCTGGGCCGCGCAGCCGGCCGGGCCAACCAGGACCGCCGCAACGGCACCGGATACGCCTGCCTGCACACCGCCCTGGACGACCACTCCCGCCTGGCCTACACCGAAGACCTGCCCGACGAGAAAGCCGCCACCTGCGCCGGCTTTCTGCGCCGGGCCACCGCCTGGTTCGCCGGCCAGGGCGTCGCCGTTGAACGCGTGCTGACCGACAACGCCTGGGCCTACACCAAGAACACCTGGCGCGACACCTGCCACGACCTGGGCATCGGCCCCCGCTGGACCCGCCCCTGGCGGCCCCAGACCAACGGCAAGGTCGAACGCTTCCACCGCACCCTGCTCGACGAGTGGGCCTATCAGCGGCCCTACACCTCAAACGCCGAACGACAGGCAGCGTTTCCTGACTGGCTGGACTGGTACAACTACCACCGACCCCACACCGGAATCAGCGGCCAAACCCCAGCCAGCCGCGTCACCAACCTCTCCGAACAGCACAGCTAGGGCCTGTCGTTTGGATCACGCCGCAGACGCGGGGTCCGGCACGCGCATCTGCCGCGTTGTCGTCGGTTGCCGATGCTCCGCATCGCCGCCCTCCTCCGCCTTGCAACTGCACGCACCAGACCCCGCTCACCGGCGATTTCCAGGAACCGTCAGTTTCCTGCGACCTGATCCGAACGACAGGCCCTAGGTGTGCTGATCGGACAGGTTGGTGACGCGGCTGGCTGGTGTTTGGCCGCTGATGCCGGTGTGGGGTCGGTGGTAGTTGTACCAGTCCAGCCAGTCGGGAAACGCGGCCTGGCGCTCGGCATCTGAGGTGTAGGGACGCTGGTAGGCCCACTCGTCGAGCAGGGTGCGGTGGAAGCGTTCGACCTTGCCGTTCGTCTGGGGCCGCCAGGGGCGGGTCCAGCGGGGGCCGATGCCCAGGTCTTGGCAGGTGTCGCGCCAGGTGTTCTTGGTGTAGGCCCAGGCGTTGTCGGTCAGTACGCGTTCGACGGTGACGCCCTGGCTGGCGAACCAGGCGGTGGCCCGGCCCAGGAAGGCCGCGCAGGTGGCGGCCTTCTCGTCGGGCAGGTCTTCGGTGTAGGCCAGGCGGGAGTGGTCGTCCAGGGCGGTGTGCAGGTAGGCGTATCCGGCGCCGTTGCGGCGGTCTTTGTTCGGGCTGCCTGCTGCCCGGCCCAGTACCTTGTGGCCGCCGCCATCAGGGATGCGGCCGAGTTTCTTGACGTCGATGTGGACCAGTTCGCCGGGCCGGGCGCGTTCGTAGCGGCGGACGGGTTCGCCGGTGGCCCGGTCGCAGGCGGCCAGGGCGGGCAGGTGGTGCCGTTGCAGGATGCGGTGGGCGGTGGAGGCGGCGATGTTGCAGCGGGCGGCCAGCCGGACCGGTCCGATGCGATGTTCGCGGCGCAGGCGCACGACCTGTTCCTCGACAGTGTCCGGGGTGCGGCGGGGCTGGTGGTGCGGGCGGCTGGAGCGGTCCTGCATCCCGGCGGGGCCGTGCTTGCGGTAGCGGCTTGCCCAACGTGCCGCGGTGGTGTGGCTGACCTGGAAGCGTTCCGCGGCCCGCCGGAGCGGCCATCCGCCGTCGACGACACACCGGGCCAGACGCAGCCGGCCGGTCGCGGTCAGCGGGGCATTACGGTGGAACAACGAGGGCCTCCTGGGCATCGGTGCAGACTTCGCAATCCACACCGAACCCAGAGGCCCTCGCTCCGTTCAAGGACCACTCAAGGCGTGTCGCCTGTCACCAACGTCCCGGGACAGCACACCTAGGTCGCCTTCGCCTTCGTCTTCGCCGGCTTGGTCAGGACCGGTACCGGATTCGGGATCGCGTCCTTCGGCTTCGTCAGGACCGGTACCGGGTCCGGCGCGGGTTCCGGCTTCGGGCCCGTCGCGGGCGGCTCCGCCTCCGTCCCCTCCGGCTCGGGGACCGTCTCCCCGTCCGCCGGTGTCGTGCGGGGCGGGAGGAGGGCCAGAACCGCCTGGCGGTGGGCGTCGGACGTGGCGTCGTCGTAGGGGTTCGGCGTGGCCGGGACCTGGAGGCGGTGGACCGGGCCCAGGCCGAGGCGGGCGTAGCCGCGGCCGGGCGGGACCTCCTCGACGGGGGTCGTGTGCGGGGGCGCTCCCAGGACCGACTCGAGCTGCCCGGCCGTCGCCGGGCCGAGGACCACGCGCGCGCGGGTGTGCTGCCGTACCGGTTCGCCGAGGGCCTCCATGGTGTCCAGCTGCTCGGCCACGACCACCGTCACGTTCGCCGGGCGGCCGTGCCGGAGCGGGACCTGGAGGAGGGACTGCGGGTCCTTGCGGTCCTGAGCGGCGGCCAGGTGGGTGAACGCCGTCGGACGGTCCAGGAGGAGCCACAGGGGACGCTTGGTGTCGTCCGGCGGCGGGCGGCCCTCCTGGTGGGCGCGGTTGGCGGCGATCAGCCGGCGTTCTGTCTCGGTCGCGGCCCATTCCAGGCTCGTCAGCACCCCGGGGAGGCCGCATTCGACGGCCAGCACGCCGTCCCGGCCGGTCAGGCAGGCGTACTCGCCGGTGCCGCCGCCGTCGACGATCACGACATCGCCGTGCTGCAGGGCCTGCAGGGCGATGGACCGCAGCAGGGTCGAGGTGCCGGTGCCCGGCTGGCCGAGGGCGAGCAGATGGGGCTCGGTGGAGCGCAGGCCGGTGCGCCACAGGACCGGGGGCACGTCCCGCTGCTGATCGCCGTAGGCGAGGGGGAGGGTGCGCTGGACCCGGGTGGGGTCGGTGAAGCCGAGGACCGTCTCGCCCGGAGCGGTGACGAAGCGCTGGGCGGCGATGTCGACGGCGAGCGGCATGAGCACGCTGACCGTCAACTGGTTGCCCTCCTCTTCCCACGAGAAGTGGTATTCGCGCCCCCGGCCCGACTTGGCCGCGAGCAGGCCCTCGATCCGGGCGCGGGCCTCGGCCTCGCCGTCGGCGAAGTACGCCGGGTAGTGGATCACCAGGTGCGAGATCCGGCCGCTGCCGTCAAAGGCGTAGGTGGGGAAGGCCTTGTCCCAGGTGCCGCCGTGGGAGTACAGCGGCTCGGGGTCCTCGGCGGTGGAGAAGTACGGCACGAGCGCCTCGTACAGGGACTGCAGGCGCTGGGTCTGCGACTCGTCGGGCCCGTCGGAGGCGGACGCGGCGTGTTCCCGGCCCTGCCATGCGGCCGCCGCCATCAGGGTGATGGCGGCGAGCAGCGGTCCGTACGGCATCAGGGCCACGACGAGGATGACGGAGGCCACCAGGAACAGCAGCGCTCCCCGTTTCTCCTTGGGGGTCTCGCTCCATCTGCGCCGTCCGGCCGCTGCCAGCCGGCGCAGACCGCGCGTGATCGTGATCAGCGGATGGAGGACGTCGGTGGCGCTGTCGGCGGCCGTTCGGGCCAGCTCCCGGCTCCGGACGAGCTGCGCGCTGCCGTTGCTCAGGATGCGTGGGAGGGGGCGCCGGGCCACTGCTGCCTCCAGAGAGTGCGTACGGGCGGGATGCGTACGGGTGCGGGGCCGTCAGAACTTGATTCCGCCCAGGAGGCTCGCCAGGCTCTCGCCGCCTGCCTTGATGCTCGGGGCGATGGCCGTGCTGGCCAGGTAGAAGCCGAAGAGCATCGCGACCACGGCGTGCGACGCCTTGAGGCCGTCCTTGCGGAAGAAGATGAAGACGACGATGCCGAGCAGGACCACGCCTGAGATGGAGAGGATCATTTGGGTTCTCCTGGTTCGCGGGGACAGTCACCATGAGTACTTCCAGGCTCACAGGATGTATCCATACGATAAAAGGTGCAACTGGGTGGAAATCGGGTGGTTTCTCCCAGGCTGCGGCGTGGTCCCGGAACCGGTCGAGCTGGGGTGTTGTGCTCGCCCGCGTCCGTGGTGATCTTTACCTCGGGCACATCGGGTCATGTGCCGCGCGAGCCAGTACGCTGGCGATTCACTCGTACGGCTGCACCAGTCGCAGACGTGCGCACCCGCAGTGATGAGCAGTGGAGAGGCGGTCCGGCCGATGACCGAAGTCCCCGACCCCGAGGTCGTGGAGCTGGCGACCAAGATCTTCGATCTGGCCCGGCGGGGACGGACCGAGGCGCTCGTGGCGTATGTCGACGCGGGTGTTCCGGCCAACCTCACCAATGACCGCGGCGACTCGCTCGTGATGCTCGCCGCCTATCACGGCCACTCCGACGCGGTGCGCGCGCTGCTCGCCCGCGGCGCCGAGGCCGACCGGGTGAACGACCGAGGCCAGACCCCGCTCGCGGGAGCGGCCTTCAAGGGCGAGACGGACGTCATCAAGGCCCTCCTGGAGGGCGGCGCCGACCCGTCCGCCGGCACGCCCTCGGCCGTCGACACAGCCCGGATGTTCGGCCGGACGGAACTGCTCGAACTGTTCGGCGAGTGCTGAGCCGGCCAGTCTGACCTGGAACGACACAGAAAACGGGGGAGGCGGTACAGGGCCGCCGAAATTTCGGTCGCGGCAGACGGAACAGCCGAGTCATCATGACGACGTGGTTCACGGACGTGATGGTTGGGCAGGTGTTGCCGCACCGCGCGGGCCGTGACGCGGTCCGCAGGGGCCACCGACGAGAGGCAGAGGAAGATGGTCTACAGCAAGCAGGAAACG
This sequence comes from Streptomyces sp. CA-179760, assembly GCF_050937045.1. Taxonomy (NCBI): domain Bacteria; kingdom Bacillati; phylum Actinomycetota; class Actinomycetes; order Kitasatosporales; family Streptomycetaceae; genus Streptomyces; species Streptomyces sp. CA-179760. The sequence continues at coordinate 1,745,860 of NZ_JBNJLZ010000001.1, read as the reverse complement.
GCGGGCACTCCGACGTGTTGTCGCGCGGCCAGGTAGTACACGTCCCCGGTTGCGTCGACGCTTGATGTGAGGCTGTTTCCCATGTTCGATCCGGTCATAGCGCCCAGCGGTACGCTGCTCGGCCTGCTCCAGCGGGGCCGCGGCGACGGCACGCTGCACGCGCTCACCGCCCCGCGCCCCGAGGCGCTCGCGGCATTGAACCACTGTGTGCTGCGCGATCCCCGCCACGACTGGCAGGTGGAGAACCGCTCCCTCTACTACGCCCGCCTCTACCTCGACCTGAACGGCGAGCTGGACGCGATCGAGGCCCATCTCTTCGACGCCGAGGACGTCCTCGACACCGAGGAGTCTCGCACCGGGCTCGCTCTCGCCGTCCTCGGGCACCTCGCCTCCTACGGCAGGCGGGACGCGCTCGAACTGCTGCGCAGGTACGCCGCTCATGGCTCGAACTGGGCCTGGGCCCTCGACGAACTCGCCCTCAGGGACGACGACGCGGGCCTGCGGGCCCTCGCCGCGCCCGTACTCGCCCGGTTCCCGGCCGATCCGGAGGGCGAGGCCGAGCTGGCCGCCACCGTCCGCGACGCCTTCGAGCCCCGGCCGTGGCGGCTGTGGGCCGAGGACCCGCGCGAATCCATCGCCACACGCGTGCGTGCCGCCCATGAGACCGGCAGTTTCGACCGCTGGCAGCGGCAGATGAGGCCTACGGGTCCGCGCCCGGGCTGGAGCGTGCAGGCCGTCTTCGAATGGGCCCAGCAGGGCCTCGACCGGGGCGCCGCACTCCATGTCCCTGCCGCCCGCTGCCTCACCGCGGTGGCAGGGCCCGAGGACCGGGCCGAGATCCTCCAGGCCGCGAAGGACGGCGGGGACGGAGCCCGGTGCACCGCCCTGCGCTATCTCGCCGACGGCAACGACCCCGAGGCCCTCGACCTGATCGAGTGCGCCGTGGCCACCGGCTCGACGGTCGTCGTGGAGGCCGCCGTCGACGCCTTCGAACGGATGCGCAGTCTCACGGCGGTGGACCGGGCGCGCGGCTGGGCGCACCGGCCCGACGATCTGGGTGCCGCCGCCGGACGCGTCCTCGCCTGCCTGGGCGGGGTGCACGACCGGGACCTGGTCCTGGCGGCGCTACGGGAGGCGGTGCGCGGCGAAGGCCCCGACGCGCCGACCCTGTGGACCCTGGTCGACGGCACCGGACGGCTCGGCATCGCCTGCGCCGCACCCGTGCTCCGCCATGTCTACCGCGAGACCGCCTCCTCCCATCTGCGCGGCCGGGCCGCCCGGGCCCTCGCCGCCACCGACCCCTCCTTCGCCACCGGCTTCGCCGTCGAATGCCTGTGGGACTGCGAGGAGACCACCCGCGAAATCGCCGCCCGGCACGCCGAGACCGGCGACACCCGAGTCGTGGAGCGACTGCGCAGGCTCGCCGCCGACCCCGCCGAGGAGGCCGAGGTCCAGACGGCCGTACGCAGCCGGATCGGTCCCGAGGAGACCGCTGTGTGACCCCCCCTCCTCGCCTGTGTGACCCTCTCTTCGCCAGGACGCCGGGGCGGATTCAGGCCGCCCGGGTGAACGAGGGGTGACTCGCGGGTCAGGAGCGTATGGACGCGGCCTGACCTGCGCGGGTGCACCTCAGAACGCTCATAGGACGTTCCTCGTCCGGAAAGATCCACGTTGACGCGGCCACGTCCGGCCCGGCGACAACACCGGTATGCGTGTCGTCATCGTGACCGAATCCTTTCCCCCGACGTGAACGGCGTGGCCCACTGCGCGCTCCAGACCGCCCGGCACCTCGTCGATCGTGGTCACACTCCCGTCGTCGTGGCCCCGGCCCCGGCGCCCGGAAACAAGCCCGACGCCTCCGCGCCGTGCCGCGTCGTCCACGTCCCCTCCCTTCCGCTCCCCGGCTACCCCCAGGTCCGCGTCGCCCTCCCCAGCCGCCGCCTGGCCGCCACCCTCATCGAGCACCGTGCCGATGTCGTCCACCTCGCCAGCCCCTTCGTCCTCGGCGTGCGCGGCATGGCCGCCGCCGCCCGCCTCGGTGTCCCCGCCGTCGCCGTCTACCAGACCGACCTGGCCGGATACGCCCGTACGTACATGGGCGCCGGAGAGGCCGCCGCCTGGCGGCGCATCCGCTCCGTCCACGGCGCCGCCGACTTCACCCTCGCCCCGTCCAGCGCCGCCCTGAACGACCTGGAGACGCACGGGGTGCCCCGGGTCACGTTGTGGCCGCGCGGGGTCGACACCGCACGTTTCCGGCCGGACCGCCGCGACGAGGCCCTGCGCCGCGAGCTGGCTCCGGGCGGCGAGCTGATCGTCGGCTACGTCGGCCGGCTCGCCCCTGAGAAGCAGGTCGAACTCCTCGCCGGTGTCTGCGGCCTGGAGGGCGTCCGGGTCGTGATCGTCGGCGACGGCCCCAGCCGGCCCGGCCTGGAGCAGGCGCTGCCCGGCGCGGTCTTCCTCGGCCGCCGCACCGGTGACGATCTCGCCCGGGTCTTCGCCTCGTTCGACGTCTTCGCGCACACGGGCCCCTTCGAGACCTTCTGCCAGACAGTGCAGGAGGCCATGGCCAGCGGTCTGCCGGTCGTGGCGCCCGCCGCGGGCGGGCCGCTGGACCTGGTCGCGCACGGGCACACCGGGCTGCTGGTGCCGCCGCGCGACGCGACGGCCGTACGGGACGCGGTGCGGTCCCTGGCCGACGGCCCCGGGCTGCGGGCCGCCTTCGGTGCCGCCGGGCGCGCCACGGTCGAGGGCCGCACCTGGGCGGCCGTCGGCGACCAGCTGATCGGGCACTACGCGAACGTGCTCGCCGAGCGCAGGACGGTGGTGGCGGCATGAGCGCGGGGAACGGGACAGGCCAGGCGCTGCGCATCGTCCGCCTCGCCAACTTCGTCGCGCCTGCCTCCGGGGGGCTGCGCACCGCCCTGCGCGAACTCGGCAAGGGCTTCAAGGCGGCGGGACACGAGCCCGTCCTCGTCGTCCCCGGCGAGCGGATGAGCGACCGCGAGACCGAGCAGGGACGGGTGATCACCCTCCCCGGGCCGCTGCTGCCCGGCACCGGCGGCTACCGCGTCCTCGCCGACAAGCGGCGGGTGGCCCGGCTCCTGGAGGAGCTCGCGCCGGACCGTCTTGAGGTGTCCGACCGTACGACCCTCAGGTGGACCGGCAAGTGGGCGCGGCGCGCCCGGGTCCCGGCCGTGATGGTCTCCCACGAGACCGCCGACGGCGTGCTGCGCACCTGGGGCCTGCCCGAGGGAGCCGCCCGGCGTGCCGCCGACGCCCTCAACGTCCGTACGGCCCACACGTACGCCCGCGTGGTGTGCACCACCGAGTTCGCGGAGCGGGAGTTCGTGCGGATCGGGGCACGCAACGTCGTCCGGGCTCCGCTCGGCGTCGACCTGGTGCAGCGGCACCCGGCGCTGCGCGATCCGGAGCTGCGGGCGCGGCACGCGCGCGAGGACGAGACGCTGCTCGTGATGTGCTCACGGCTGTCCGTGGAGAAGCGGCCCGGCACGGCGCTGGACGCCCTGGAGATGCTGCGGCGGCGCGGGCGACGGGCGGTGCTGGTGGTGGCCGGCGACGGTCCGCTGCGCGCGCGGCTCGAACAGCGGGCACGCGAGAGCGCATTGCCGGTCACCTTCCTCGGGCATGTCTCCGACCGCGGGCTGCTGGGCGCGCTCCAGGCGTCCGCCGATGTCGCCCTGGCGCCGGGGCCCGCCGAGACCTTCGGGCTCGCCGCGCTGGAGGCCATGGCGTGCGGCACGCCCGTGGTGGCCAGCGCGTCGTCCGCGCTGTCCGAGGTGATCGGCTCCGCCGGGGCCGTCGCCGCGGACGACGGGGAGGCCTTCGCGGATGCCGTGGACCTGCTGCTGGAAGGCCTGGAGACGGACCGGCGTGTGGCCGCACGCGCGCGTGCGGAGTGCTTCGGCTGGAACGCGGCGGTCGACGCCTTCCTGGCCGCACACGACGCGGCGGTCCCCGTGCGCCCGTACGTGCCCGGAGGCGTGGCATGAGACGCCCGCGGTTCCTGGGAGCGCCGGGTTTCGTGGGGCCTTCGCGGTTCGTGGCCCTCGGCGACTCGCTGACCGAGGGGGTGGGCGATCCCGTCGGCGACGGGTGGCGCGGCTGGGCCGCGCTGCTCGCCGACGGGATCGCCGACGGGCCCGCCCGGTTCACCAACCTCGCGGTGAGCGGGGCGCAGACCCGGGACGTGCTGGAGCGGCAGCTGCCCGCCGCGCTGGAGCTGCGGCCCGAGCTCGTGTCCGTCGTCGTCGGCGTCAACGACACCCTGCGCCGCACCTTCGACATCCAGGCCGTGGCAGCCCGGCTCGACCGGGTGTACGGCGCCTTCAGCGAACAGGGCGCGGTCCTGCTCACCGCGTGCCTGCCCGACCCGGGCACGATGCTCGGGCTGCCGGGGGCCCTGGCCCACCCGCTGGCGCGGCGGCAACGGGCCGTGAACGCGGTCGTCCATGTGCTGTCCGACCGGTACGACGCCCTGCACCTGCACGCGTGCGAGGGCGACTGGACCACGGACCGCGCCATGTGGAGCGCGGACCGGCTGCACCCCGGCGAGCGGGGACACCGGCAACTGGCCCTGCGTTTCCACGCGCTGCTCGCGGAGCACGGCCTCGCGACGGGGCCCGCGCCCTCGCCCGAGCCCGACTTTCCCGTCCCGGCGAAGTCGGCGAGCCTGTGGTGGCTGGCCACGGCCGGTACCGGCTGGGTGGCGCGCCGGTGCACCGACCTGCTGCCCCAGCTCCTGACCCTGGCCGCCGACGAACTGCGGCACCGCGCCCGGGGGACCAGCGCCCGGCTCGACCTGCGGGCCTCCGCGGCGGTGTCGGCCGCGCTGGCCGCGCTGTCGGTGGCGGAGCAGGCGGATGCGGTCTGACCCGGTCGGCGGCCTGCTCCGAAGGGTTCAGCGACGCCGTACGGCCACGAAACGCACCGGGGTACCCGGGACCGCCTGGGCGGCGGCCGGAAGGTTGGCGGCCCGGACCACCGCGATCACCGGATAGCCCCCCGTGGTCGGATGGTCGGCCAGGAACACCACCGGCCTCCCGTCGGGCGGGACCTGGACCGCGCCCAGCACCATGCCCTCGCTGGGGAGTTCACCGTGCCGGGCCCGCTCCAGTGCGGGGCCCTCCGTGCGCAGCCCGATACGGTTGCCGGCGGCGGACACCCGGTAGGCGCGTGAGAGGAAGACGCGTACGGCCTCCGGAGTGAACCAGTCGTCGCGCGGGCCGAGCGTCACCCGCAGGACCAGTTCGGACGGCGGCGCCGGCTGCGGGGCGACGTCCACGCGCGCGTGCACACCGGTCGGCCGTCCCAACGGCAGCACCGTGCCGTCCGTGAGCGGGGCCGGGCCGAGTCCCGACAGCAGGTCCGTCGAACGGCTGCCGAGCACCGGCTCGACGGCGATGCCCCCGGAGAGACCCACGTACGCGCGTACGCCCGACACGGCCGGACCGACGTCCAGCAGCGCCCCGGCGGGCACCCGTACCGGCGCACCCCAGGGGACGGGCCGGCCGTCCACCGCGACCCGGCAGTGCGCGCCCGCCACCGCGACCGTGACCGTCGAACGGGGGCGTACGGCGCAGCCGTCGAGCGTCGTCTCCAGTACGGCCGCTCCGCGCGGATTGCCGACCAGCCGGTTGACGAGGTCCGCGGCCGGCCCGTCCAGGGCACCGGAGCGGGGGACACCGAGATGGGCGTGCCCGGGGCGGCCGAGATCCTGCACGGTGGTCAGGGCACCGGCCCGTACGACGGCGAGGGCGCGATCCGTCATGACCCCGCCTCGGGGACGAACCGCACGCGCGTGCCGGGCGACAGCAGCGCGGCCGGTACACGCGCGTGGTCCCACAGGACGGTGTCCGTCGTGCCGATCAGCTGCCAGCCGCCCGGCGACGAGCGCGGGTACACGCCCGTGTACGGGCCGGCCAGTGCCACCGCCCCGGCGGGGACGGCCGTGCGCGGGGTGGCCCGGCGCGGGACGTCGTAGCGCGACGGCAGCCCGGTGAGATAGCCGAAGCCGGGCGCGAAGCCGCAGAAGGCGACCCGGAACTCCGTCTCCGCGTGGATGCGGGCGACCTCCCGCTCCGGCACGCCCCAGTGCGCGGCGACATCGGCCAGGTCCGGGCCGTCATACCTCAGGGGGATCTCGACCACCTCACGCGCGCGTGAGGGAGCGGGCGGCAGTTCGGCGGCGGTCAGTTCGGCGGCCAGCCGGGCGGGGGAGTCGAGGCCGTCGAGGAGGACCGTGCGGGCCGCGGGGACGACCTCACGGGCCGACAGCGAGCCCTCCGCGCGGCGTCGCAGCAGCTCCGTGTGCAGGGCCTGGGCCTCGTCGCCCGAGGCGACCTCGACGAGCAGTGCGTCCTCGCCGACGGGCCGGACCTTCATGTGAAGGCCTCCACCCGGATCCCCGACGTCTCCAGCCGTTCCCGCACCCGGCGCGCCAGCTCCACCGCGCCGGGCGTGTCGCCGTGCAGGCACAGGGAACGGGCGCGTACCACGATGCGCGTCCCCGAGTGGGACGTCACCTCGCCGGATCGGGCGAGGCTCGACGACCGTTCCACGACGGCCTCGGGGTCGGTGACCACGGCGCCGTCCCGCGTGCGCGGCACCAGCGTGCCCGCGTCGGTGTACGCCCGGTCCGCGAACGCCTCCGTGACGACCGGCAGTCCGGCCTTGCCGGCCAGGTCGAGCAGACGCGAGCCGGGCAGGCCCAGCACGGGCAACGAGGCATCCGCGAGGAGTACCCCGTCGACGACCGCGGCGGCCTGCTCCTCGTCGTGCACGACGCGGTTGTAGAGCGCGCCGTGCGGTTTGACGTAGGCCACGCGGGAGCCCGCGGCCCGGGCGAAGACCTCCAGGGCGCCGATCTGGTACGCCACTTCGGCCGCCAGCTCGGCGGACGGCACGTCCATCGCGCGCCGCCCGAACCCGGCCAGGTCCCGGTAGGACACCTGGGCGCCGATCCGTACCCCGCGCTCGGCCGCCAGCTCGCACACCCGGCGCATGGTGGCCGCGTCCCCGGCGTGGAAGCCGCACGCCACATTGGCGCTGGTGACGACGGACAGCAGCCGTTCGTCGTCGGTGAGCCGCCAGCGGCCGAAGCCCTCGCCGAGGTCGGCGTTCAGGTCGATCGAGGTCACGGCATCTCCTGTTCAGGCCACGCGGTACTGCTCGTCGCGGGCGTCGGTGAGGAACATCTGCCCCGGCGCGTGCGTGAGGGCGAACGGCGGACGCGAAGCCATCACGGCCGCCTGCGGGGTCACCCCGCAGGCCCAGAACACCGGGATGTCGTCCGGTTCGGTCTTCACCGGGTCGCCGAAGTCGGGACGGCCGAGGTCGTCGATGCCGAGCCCCGACGGGTCGCCGCAGTGCACGGGGCTGCCGTGCACCGCCGGCAGCAGGCTGCTCTCGCGGATCGCCGCGCCCAGGTGCGGGGGCGGCACCGGCCGCATCGACACCACCAGCGGTCCGTGCAGCCGCCCCGCCGGACGGCACTGCCGACTCGTCACGTACATCGGGACGTTGCGGCCCTGCTCGACGTGGCGGATCGGGACGCCCGCCTCGCTCAGCGCCCACTCGAAGGTGAAGCTGCAGCCGATCAGGAAGGACACCAGGTCGTCCCGCCAATAGGCGCGCACATCCGTCGGCTCGTCCACCAGCGCGCCGTCCCGCCACACCCGGTAGCGCGGCAGGTCGGTGCGCAGATCCGCGCCGTCGGCGAGCACGGTGGTCCAGGACCCGGCGTCCGTGACGTCGAGGACCGGGCAGGGCTTGGGGTTGCGCTGGCAGAACAGCAGCATGTCGTAGGCCCAGTCGGCGGGCACCGAGATGAGGTTGCCCTGGGTGTGGCCGGCCGCGACCCCGGCCGTGGGGCCCGTCAGGCCCTCCCGGAAGCGGGCGCGGGCCGTGTCCGGGCTCCACGCGTGCGCGTGCTCGTCGACGAGGACGACGGGACGGTCTTCGGTGCCGGTGCCGGTGCCGGTGCCGGTGCCGGTGCCGGTGCAGGTGTCCGTGTCGGTGCGGTTCACGTGAGCTCCTTCCCGCGTGTCTCCGGCAGCCCGAGCAGCGCGAGCGCCGCGAGGCCGTATCCGATCGCCCCGAAGACCAGCGCGCCGCCGACGCCCCAGCTGTCGGCCAGGAATCCGACCATCGTCGGGAACACGGCGCCCACCGCACGCCCGGTGTTGTACGTGAAGCCCTGCCCGGTGCCGCGTACCGCCGTCGGGTACAGCTCGCTCAGGTAGGAGCCGAAGCCGCTGAAGATCGCCGACATGCAGAAACCGAGCGGGAAACCGAGCACCAGGAGCAGGGTGTTGGCGCCGCTCGGGATGTTCGCGTACGCCAGGATGCAGATCGCCGACAGCAGGGCGAAGAGCCAGATGTTGCGCTTGCGGCCCAGCTTGTCGGTGAGGTAGCCGCCGGTGAGGTAACCGATGAAGGCGCCCGATATCAGGAACGTCAGATAGCCGCCGGTGCCGACGACGGACAGCTCGCGCTCGGACTTCAGATACGTCGGCACCCAGGTGGCCAGTGTGTAGTAGCCGCCCTGGACACCGGTCGAGAGGAGCACGGAGAAGAGCGTGACACGCAGCAGATCCGGCTTGAAGATCGCCTTGAAGGAACCCTTCTCCGCGCTCTGCTCACGAGCGGCGGCGGCCTCGGGCGCGTCCTGCACACTGCGCCGCAGCCAGATGACGAGCAGCGCGGGCAGCGCCCCGGTCCAGAACATGATGCGCCAGGCCAGGTCGTCTCCGGCCACCGAGAAGACCAGCGTGTAGACGATCACGGCGAGGCCCCAGCCCACGGCCCAGGAGCTCTGGATCGCGCCGAGCGTGCGGCCTCGGTTCTTGGCGCTCGCGTACTCGGCGACGAGGATCGCGCCGACCGCCCACTCGCCGCCGAAGCCGAGGCCCTGGAGGGCGCGGAAGACCAGCAGGGTCTCGTAGTTGGGCGCGAAGCCGCAGGCGACGGTGAAGACCGCGTACGTGATCACCGTGATCATCAGCGCTTTCACCCGGCCGATGCGGTCCGCGAGGACGCCGGCGAGGGCGCCGCCGATCGCGGAGACCACCAGCGTGACCGTGGTGAAGAGACCGGTCTGGCCGCTGTTCAGGCCGAAGTAGGCCGACAGCGCGACCATGCTCAGCGGCAGCGTGAAGTAGTCGTACGAGTCGAGGGCGTAGCCGCCGAAGGCACCGGCGAACGCGCGGCGGCCACGCGGGCCGAGGGCACGCAGCCAGCCGAACGCCCCGTCGTCGGCGGTGCGTTCGGCCGCGTCGGGGCGTGTCTCGTCGGTCAGGGCCTGCGGTGGAGGGGTCGTGCTCATGGGCACCTCGCAGAGGGAGGACGGGGGTGCTTCGGGGTGAGCCGTGCCGTGCGGAGCGGTCGGCACCGCGGTGGGGGAAGCGGCGCCGTGCGTAGCACCGTAGGGGATTGTTCAACGATCCCTCAATACCCATGTTGGTTCTTCTTGTGATCTGCGATTGAATTCCGGCATGGCAGAGCAGCTGAAGGACCTCGCCGACGACCGGGCTCTCCTGGGGCGGACCAGTACCGCCGAACGGGTCTCGGACATCCTCAGGAGCCGGATCGCCGAGGGCTACTTCCCGCCCGGGACGCGCCTGTCGGAGGACAGTATCGGCGGCGCGCTCGGCGTCTCCCGCAACACGCTGCGCGAGGCGTTCCGCCTGCTCACGCATGAACGTCTGCTCGTTCACGAACTGAACCGGGGTGTCTTCGTCCGGGTCCTGACCGTGGAGGACGTCGAGGACATCTACCGCACCCGCATGCTCGTCGAGTGCGCCGTCGTCCGCGGCCTCGGCGAGCCGCCGTACGGCCTCGACGGGCTCGCCGGTGCCGTCGCCGAGGGGCGGCGGGCGGCCCGGGAAGGTGACTGGAAGGCGGTGGGTACGGCCAACATCCACTTCCACCGGGAGCTGGTGGCCCTCGCGGCGAGTGAGCGCACGGACGAGCTGATGCGGAGCGTGTTCGCCGAACTGCGCCTGGCGTTCCACGTGGTGGACGAGCCGCAGCGGCTGCATGAGCCGTACATCGCGCGAAATGTCGCGATTCTTGAGGCTCTTCAGGGCAGGGAGCGCGGCAAGGCCGAACGTCTGCTCGCCGGCTATCTCGACGACTCGCTGGAGCGGGTCGTCGAGGTGTACCGGCGGAGGGTCGGCGAGGACGACTGAGGGGGTCGGTGGCGGCCCGCCGGGGGCTGCCCCAAGGACCGCCGAGGAAGCTGCCGCAGGCCCGCAGAGGGGGCGTACCCGCGTCGTTTGGGTGGTTGTCAGACCCAGGACCTAGTCTGTGCACCGTGACTTCGCCTGCATCGACGGACAGCGTTCCGCCCCAGCTCAGCGCGGGGCCGCGCCCCGCGCCGGGGCCGGCCGCCGACGAGGGCCTGGCGCGGCGCCTGCGCGCGCTCGCCTGCACCGCGCCGCTGCACGACCTGGATGCGCGCAAGGCCAACCTCGCGGGTGAGTACTCGGTGTACGGCATGGCCGAGGTCGCGCTCGCGGCCATCGACCTGGTCACCCTGAACATGGACTTCGACACGGGCGCGGACCACGACCAGATCGTCGCCCGCCTCATCCCGCGCATCGCCGCTCAGGCGTCGCGGCGGCCCGCCGCCGAGCACGAGCGGGTGGCCCGCTGGGTCCTGGAGAACCTGATCAACGTCGGCAGTGTCGACCGCGGCTTCCGCGCGGTGTACGGCACCTTCGGGGCGGACGGCACCTATGTGCGCCGTGACTACGACTTCAAGCTGATCGAGGAGGTGCCGGGCCCCGGCGGCACGGTCTATCTCCGTACGACGGACGAGGCGGTCAACGTCCTCGTCGGCGCCCTCGACACCGATGTCACCAGCGCGCAGATCGCCGCCGAGGTCAAGCTGGAGGTGCTGATCAGCCGCGGCCGGCTCGCCGACGCCCAGCTCGCGGCCGAACAGGCCCGCTACCGCACCGTGCAGTACTCGGAGACTCTGCGCAGGGCCCTCGACGCGACCCGGCGCAATGTGCGCGCGGTGGACTGGCTGACCACCGTGCCCGACATGATCGCCGAGGCCCTGGAGCACGTCGCCGACCGCTATCGCCACGAGAACGCGATCCTGACCAACATCCGCAAGGCCCGGGACGAGTCCGAGGACCCCGAGCAGAAGCGCCGGGCCGCCGAGCTCGTCGACATCGTCAAGGACTGCATCCGCCGGCACACGCAGTTGCAGTCCCGGCTGCTCGAGGCCGGACCGCTGTTCCGCGCCGAGCAGGACCGGCAGGCCTTCGCCACACCGATGACCACCTCGGGTATCGACCTCTACGGCCATCTCGTCGCCCCCGTCCTGCCGCTGTCGCTCGAGAAGGCCGTCCGCGTCACGGACGCCTTCTTCGCCCGCGGCACCGGGCTGCGCACGCCCGTGTCCGTCCGGGTCGGGGACCTCGTCGACATCCTTCTGACGCCGCCCGTGGAGCGGGAGCATCTGGGCGCGGAGATGCCCGAGCCGGACGTCATCGCCACGCCCGACGACAGCCGGTTCAGCGAGGAGCAGCTGGCGTCCGCGCAGGAGCTGCTCGACCTGCCGGCCGACGCGCCGCGCCGGCTGTCCGGGCTGCTCGCCGAGGCCCGTCGGCGCGATCCCGAACTGCCCTATCTGGTGGCTCTGCTGGCGGTGCACGCGGCCAGTCCGCCGGTCGGTACGGCCTACCGGCAGGGAGAGCAGAAGCTGCTGTTCGCCGTGGACGACGGGACCGAACTCGACGATCCGGAGTTCGGCGGGGCGGACCTGATCGTCGGGACGGCGTTGCTGGACGCGGCGGGCATGGCGGCGGATCGGACCGAAGCGGCATGAGCGAGTACCAGCGGCCTGAGCGTGTACCGGCGGTACGAGTGAGTACCAGCGGCCTGAGCGTGTACCGGCGGTACGAGTGAGTACCAGCGGCCTGAGCGTGTACCAGCGGCATGAGTGACCACCAGAGGAACAAGGAGCCCCGACCGTGAGCGAGCACGTCGAGTGGAGTGAGCCGGAGGGACCGGCGCCGACAGCCACCACCGCCGCCACCGCCGCCGTCACCCCGCCGACGCCGCTGACGCGGCGCGGCTCGTGTCCTTCGGGCTGCAGCCCAAGCTGCAGCCCGCCCGCGACCAGGAGTACGCGGACCTCCTGCGGCGGTACCGCGAGGACCCGCCGTTCGCGCGGCTCGCCGACGCCGTGGCCACCGGTCTGGGCCTCATCGTCCTGGAGGTGTCCCCGCGCGCCGGCATGGCCGTGACCGCCGCCGAGGACTCGGTGTTCGCCGTGCGCATGGGTGACTACGCGCGTCGTACGTCGGCCGACGGCGGCGACCGGTTCCTGCACGGCCTCGCCCATCTCGCCGTCGCCGCCATGGCCTTCCCACGTCCCGAGGACCTCGCCGACGACGGCTACATCGGCCGGGTCACGGTCAACGGCGTCGACGCCTTCGTGCGCCAGGCCTGCCGCCGCCTGGAGGAACGCGCCGCCGAGCAGGGCGAGAACACCGACCCGGCCACCGACACGCCCGGCCTGGAGGCCGCCTGGCGGATCTGGGTGCGGCGCAGCGCGACCGGCGCCACCAAGGACGCGCGCCGGCTCGCCGGTTCGACCACCGGCATCATCGCCAAGGCGGTCGCCTTCCTCACCGAATCCGGCTTCCTCCAGCGCACCGGCGACGACAACGGCGGCACGTACCGCACCACCGCCCGCTACCAGCTCCAGGTGCGCGACATGGCCGGCAGCGCCGCGATGGCCGAACTGCTGGAGCTGGGTGTGGTCCCCGTCACCGACGGCACACCGACGCTGCTGCCCGCCGAGGAGAGCGACGACCTGGAGCTGGTGGCCGACGCCGGGCTGCCCTTCCACTCGTCCTAGGCCTCCGCCACCCTGCCGAACCTCCCCGACCTGCCGAAGACTTACGAGAGTCCGCCATGTACGAGCTGTCCCGGGTCCGCCTCTACTCCATCGGGCCCGCCGGTGCGCGCTACGCCGACACCGTGCTTGACCTGCGCGGTGTGGGCGAGGCCGTGCCCGACCCCGCGCCCACGCAGGCGGAGTTCTTCGAGGAGGAGCCCGTCGGCCCGCCGCGCCGGCCCGCGCCCGCGGGTGTGCTCTTCCTGGAGAACGGCGGCGGCAAGTCGGTGCTGCTCAAGCTGATCTTCTCGGTGATGCTGCCGGGCCACCGGAACACGCTCGGCGGCGCCAGCTCCGGTGTGCTGCGCAAGTTCCTGCTCGCCGACGACTGCGGACACGTCGCACTGGAATGGCAGCACGTGCTGACCGGCGAGTGCGTCGTCGTCGGCAAGGTCAGTGAGTGGCGCGGGCGGCAGGTCTCCAACGACCCGCGGAAGTTCGCCGAGGCCTGGTACTCCTTCCGCCCCGGGCCCGGACTGAGCCTCGACAACCTCCCCGTCGCCGAGTCCACCGCCGTACGGGCCCACGTCGAGGGCCAGTCCGGAGCGCGCGGCCGGCGCCGCACCATGAAGGGGTTCCGCGACGCCCTCACGGAGGCGGGCAAGACCTATCCGCACCTGGAGGTGCACTGGGAGGAGATCCACGACCGCTGGATCGAGCACCTGGGCGATCTCGGCCTCGACCCGGAACTCTTCCGCTACCAGCGGGAGATGAACGCCGACGAGGGCGAGGCCGCCGGCCTCTTCGCGGTCAAGAAGGACGCCGACTTCACCGATCTGCTGCTGCGTGCCGTCACCGACACCCGTGACACCGACGGCCTCGCCGACCTGGTCGGCGGCTTCGGCAACAAGCTCGGCCGGCGCGCCGAGCTGATCGCCGAACGCGACTTCACCGCCGGGTCGGTCGACCTGCTCGGGCGGATCGTCGAGGCCGCCGAGGCCCGCACCCGCGCGCGGGACATCCACGCCGGGGCCGAGCGGCGTACGCGGAACCTGGCCCGCAAGCTGTCCGCGCGCGGGGTTCAGGAGCGGACCCGGGCGGCCGACCTGGCGCAGCGGGTCACCGCCGCCGCGTACGCGGTCACGCACGCCGAGGCGGCCCGGGAGCGCAGCGCCCTGATCTCCGCCGAACTCGCCTACCGGCACGCCTCGCTGGCTCTCGCCGCGGCCGAGAAGTCCGCCGCCGCGCAGAAGCGCGAGCTCGCCGACGCCCGCACGCTGCACTCCGCGTGGCAGGCCGCCGAGACCGCACTGCGCCACCGCGCCGCCGCCGACCGCGTCGCCCGGGTGTCCGCCGCGATCCAGGAGGCGGAGCGCGACGCCGCCCCCGCGCTGGCCGCCCGCTCCAAAGCCGCAGTCGATCTCGTACGGGCCCTGCACGCGGCCGCGGGGAACGCCGAGAACCTCGCCAACGAGGAGGAGGAGCGCTCCGCCGCCCTCCAGGAGGTCAGCGACTCGGCCTACCGCGACTCCACCGCCGCCGCCACCGAGGCACAGCGCGCCCGCAGCGAGGTCGGGCACCTCAAACAGCGCCTCGCCGAGGTCGAGCAGGAGACCGCCGAGGCGGTCCGGGCCGGCTGGCTCGACGACAGCGCGCCCGACGCCGACCCGGCCCGCGCGGCCCTGGCCGCCAGCGACGCCGAGAAGACCGCGGTGGCTGCCTGGGACGCGGCCCGCGAGGCGTCTCGCCGGGCCACGGAGCACGCGCGCGAGGCGGCCGCCACCGAGTCCCGCGCGGAACTCACCGCGGCCCGCGCGGCGGACGCGGCCACGGCGGCGGAGCGGTCGTACGAGGCGGAGCGCCGCACCGCCGAGGCCCTGGCGGGGGAGGAACGGCTCGCGGAGCTGCTGAGCCTCACCTCCGAGACCCGGCCGGGCATCCCGCAGCCCCGCCACGGCTCGGACACCGAGCCTGCCCTACCGCCCGCGTCCGGCGAACAGGGGCTCAGCCCCGAGGAGCTGGACCGCTTCGCCGACGACCTGCGCGACCTGCTCGACGACGCCGTCGGTTCCGCCGAACGCCAGCTGTTCGACCTGCGTACGGCCGCAGCCGACGACTCCCGGATCCTCGGCGCGCTCGGTGACGGCGGGCTGCTGCCGCCCGGCCCGGACGTGCTGGCCACGGTCGAGTACCTCGGCGAGCACGGCATCCCCGCGCTGCCCGGCTGGCGCTATCTCGCCCAGGCCGTCGACCCGGCCGACCACGCGCGTGTGCTGGCCGCCCGGCCCGAGCTCGTCGACGGTGTGATCATCACCGACCCCGACTCCCACGCACGCGCCCGGGAGGCGCTGGGCGACGCGGCGCTGCTTCCTCGCTCCGCCGTGGCCGTGGGCACGGCAGCCGCCCTGCTCGCCCCGACCCCGCCCCGGACGCCGACGGCGGCGACGTGTTCCTCGTCCCGCCGAACCCGGCCATGCACGACGAGCACGCCGCCGACGAGGAGCGGCAGGCGTTGCGCGCCCGGGCGACCGAGCGTGACGAGGAGATCCGGGCGCTCGCCGCCCGCCTTGGCAAGGACCGCGAGCTGGCCGCCCGGCTGGCCTCCTGGCGCACCGGCTGCCCCGACGGCCGGCTCGCCGAACTGGCCCGGGCCGCCCACGACACCCGCGAGTTCGCCGAGGAGTCGGAGGCGGAACTGGCCGAAGCGCGCACGGTCCGGGCCGAGGCAGACGAGACCGCGACCGAGGCCGCCCGGGTCAGGGACGAGCGGCAGGAGGCCGCCCAGAAGGCCCGCCGCTCCGCCGACGCCCTCGCCGGGCTCGCCTTCCGGCTGCGCGAGCGGGCCGGCTGGCAGGTCAGGCTGCGGGAACTGGCCGACGAGGCGACCGAGGCAGAGGCGGGCGCCCAGACCTGTCTGGAGCGCGCCCGCGCCGCCGACGAGGACCGGCGTGGCGCCCAGCGCGCCGCCGACGACGCGCGCCGCACCGCCCGCGCGCTGCGCGCCGAGCGCTCCGAGATCGCGGGCGCCCCCGACGACGTACCCGAGGACGAGACCCAGACCCCGAAGTCCTCCCTGCCCGCCCTGCGCGAGGCCTACCGCGCCGCGTCCCAGGTCTACGAGAAGGTCGGCGTGGGCGCCGACCTGCGAGCCGAGCAGGCCCGCGCGGAGAACGACGAGAGCGCTGCCCGCGCCGAGCTGGACCGGCTGAGCAACAAGGTCCGCACGCGCGCGGAGCAGCTCCTCGAATCCCCCGACGGCTCCGACGGCCCCAGCCGCCAGGCCGCCGCTGCCCGGGCCGAGGAGCTGGTGCAGCTCCTGGAGACCCGTATGTCGAACGCGAGCGAGCAACTCGGACGGCTGCGCGGCGAGGCCGAACGGCACGCTCCGCAGGACGGCGAGGCGCACACCGAACTCCCCGAGGACTCACAGCCCCGCGACGCCGAACACGCCCAGACCCTGCTGCGGACCGCCACGAGCGAACTCGCCTCGCACACCGAGGCGCTGACCCAGGCGCGGGAGGCGCACACCGAACTCCTCGACGCCCACCGCGCGGCCGAGGACGCGGCGGGCGGCTTCGACGAGATCGCCGCCATGCTCCGCGACCTGCTGCGCGAGCACGCCGCGGACGAGGAGCACGAGGAGCCCGAGCCCTACCCCGGCAGCCCGGAGGAGGCCCGGCAGTCGGCCGCCGAGGCCCGCCGCTCCCTGCGCGGCTGCGCCGCCGACCTGTCCGCCGCCGAGGCCGCCGTTCGCGAGGCCAGCGACATCCTCGTCCGGCACGCCAACTCCACGCGCTACGAGCAGGTCCGCACCCCGGCACGGCAGCAGATCCGCGAACTGCCCGCGTCCGCGCTGCCCGAGCACGCCCAGAAGTGGGCTGACGCCTTCGCGCCCCGCCTCCGGGTCCTGACGGACGAACTGGAGCAGCTGGAGCGCAACCGCGACTCGATCGTGGACCGGCTGCGCGGCCTGGTCGAGTCGGCCCTGGCCACCCTGCGCTCCGCCCAGCGGCTCTCCCGCCTCCCGGAGGGCCTCGGCGAGTGGTCGGGACAGGAGTTCCTCCGCATCCGCTTCGAGGAGCCCGACCAGGCCACGCTCACCGAGCGGCTGGGCGAGGTCATCGACGAGGCGACCCGCGCGGCCGTCAAGAAGAACTCCGACCTGCGGCGTGACGGTATGTCCCTGCTGCTGCGGGGCGTCGCCGCGGCCCTGCAGCCGAAGGGCGTCGCCGTCGAGATCCTCAAGCCCGACGCGGTGCTGCGCGCCGAACGCGTCCCCGTCGGGCAGATGGGCGACGTGTTCTCCGGCGGCCAGCTTCTCACCGCTGCCATCGCCCTGTACTGCACGATGGCCGCCCTGCGTTCGAACGACCGGGGCCGCGACAAGCACCGGCACGCCGGAACCCTGTTCCTCGACAACCCCATCGGCCGCGCCAACGCCACGTACCTGCTGGAACTCCAGCGGGCGGTGTCGGACGCCCTGGGGGTCCAGCTCCTCTACACCACGGGCCTGTTCGACACCACCGCGCTGGCCGAGTTCCCCCTCGTCATCCGCATGCGCAACGACGCCGACCTCAGGGCCGGCCTGAAGTACATCAGCGTCGAGGAACACCTCCGCCCGGGCCTGCCGCAGCAGGCCCGGGCGGGGGAGACGGTCCACAGCGAGATCACGGCGACCAGGATGTACAAACGCCCGGTGTCCTGAGGCTCAGGTGTCCTCCCGCAGCGGATCCGCGCACTTCTCGCCGATCATCATGGAACCCCCTCGACCCGCAGTCGCGCGTCCAAGGGGGCCGGAGGATCGTCGTCCGCACCCATCTTCACCGTGCAGGACGGGTGATGGACGGTCCTCGGACAGCCGGGCCGCCACCACGCTGCCCGCGGTGCCGCCGCCAACGGCGACGCAGTCGAACCCCATGCGTACTCATGGGTCCTCCTTCAGTCGGCCGCCGGGGCGGAGAGGGGAGACGAGGCCGTGGTGTCCGAACGGTGCTCGGCGAGCACGCCGGTCCGGTGCCGCTGGACGAACCAGTAGTAGGCGAAGCCGCCGCCCGCGATGACAGCGACGAACAGCACCGCTCCCCAGCGCAGGTACCAGTGGTAGGGAGCCGCCGCGTTGTAGACCGCGGCCCGCGGCCAGATGAGGTTGAGCGTCATGGCCCCGCCCCACAGCACGGCAAGGATGTTGACCGGCAGCCCCCAGCGGCCCAGGGAGAAGCGGCCCTCGCTCGCGGGCTGCCACTTTCCGCGCAGCCGGGCGACCAGCAGCGGCACCGTGACACCCAGGTAGGCGAGGTAGATCATGATGATGCCGATGCTGGTGACGACGGTGAAGATCTGCGGCTGGCGGATGTTGACCACCAGGATCGCCAGCGCGAGGATCCCGATGATCACGGTCGGCAGGACCGGCGTCTGGAACCGGGGGTGGCACTTGGCCAGCTTCGAGGACGCGGGCAGGTTGTTGTCGCGGGCCATCGCGAACGCCAGCCGGACGGCCGCCGTGTGAACCGCCAGGGCGCACACCGTCACCGCGATCAGCACGCACCACAGCATCGCCTTGCCGGCCGTCGGGCCGAGCACGTCCAGCACGATGTACTGCAGACCGTCCGTGGACAGCTTCTCGCCCTTGAGGCTGGAGACGCTCATCAGCGCGAGCAGCAGAATCAGACCGCCGAGCACGAAGGACGCCACGATCGCCCGGATGATCGCGCGCGGCGCGTTCCGGGTCGGGTCCAGGGACTCCTCGCCGAGCGAGGCGGCGGTGTCGAAGCCGTACATGACGTACGCGGAGGCCAGCGACGCCACCAGGAAGGCACCCAGGTACCCGTTTCCGTATCCCGCGCCGGTGCCGTGCGTCTCCATGACGACCTGCGGGCCACGCGTGATGTGGACAGCGAACAGCACGATCAATACGACAGTGGCGATCAACTCGATGAACACGCCCGCCGTGTTGATCCTGGCCATCAACTTGACGCCGAAGGCGTTCACCAGGGTGGTGAACAGGATCAACACCGCGGCCAGGATGACCGCGTTGGTCGCCACGTCGTACGTACCGTTGCCGTCCCCCACGAACTGGAAGAACGACGAGATCTGCGGCAGCGTCAACTGGTAGGCCAGTGCCACGGCCGCGATGGACACGATCGAGGCGATCAGCATCATCCAGCCGGCGAGCCAGCCCAGATGCGGATTGCCGATCTTCTTCGACCAGTTGTAGACGGAGCCCGCGACGGGATAGCGGGCGGCGAGCTCCGCGAAGCAGAGCGCGACCATGAACTGGCCGACGAAGACCATCGGCCACGACCACCAGTAGGCGGGGCCGCCGCTGCCGTAGCCGAAGTAGAACAGCTGGAAGGTGCCGGTCAGGATCGATATGTAGCTGATCCCGGCGGCGAAGGTGTGGAAGTTGCCGAGGGTGCGCTTGAGCTCGGGTCTGTAGCCGAACTCGGTGAGTTCGGCGTCGTCCTGGCCGGGGGCGTCTGTGGACTGCGCGTTCGGTCTCATGGGCGGTTCCTCAAGGGGTGCTCCGGGGCGGATTCGATCAGTCGAACCAACCCTGGGGGGTGGGACGGGTGTCGCGCCATATGTGCTTCGTCTCGCGACACTCGGCGAGCCCCGCGGCCCCGAGTTCGCGTCCGAAGCCGGACTGCTTGAAACCGCCCCATCAGGCCTGCGGAACGTACGGGTGTAAGTCGTTGATCCAGCCTCGTTCCGAGGCGCAGCCGGCCCGCGACCCGCGCGGCCCGGGCCTCGTCGCTCCTCTACACGGCGCCCGCGTGCTGGGCATGCCCCTCCTTGGCCTTGTCCCGCCTGGGTGGACCGAACCATCGAGGCCGCGACCGCCGTGCCCTACTTCTGGTCCGACCGGTACGGCGCCCGCATCCGGTTCGCCGGCCGGCGCACGGACGGCGACATCGTCCGCATCACCGAGGGCGAACTCTCCGACAGCGCACCGGCCGAGGGCGGCTTTTTCTCGCCCGGTACGAGGGGGACGGCCGGACGACCGCGGTGCTCGCCGTGGACCGCCCGCGCCCGTTCATGCGGGCGCGACGCGAACTCGCACGGGACGCGGGAGAGGAGCGGGGTGCGGTCCGCCGCCAGGTAAGGAGGACCGGCATGGGGCCTCGGCCGAGCGTCCGCTCCAAGGTCCGGACACAGCGCCGGAAACCCCCGGCCGTCATCCTCACGAGTGGGACAACTGCCCGGCCCCGCCCCGCCGGCGTATCCGCTCCTGGGACCGTACGGCCGCGCGTGCCTGCCGTCGGACCCGGCGCCGCTCACGGCGCAGGGCCCGTGCCGTGCTGCTCGGCATGGAGACCACGCCGTTGCGCTGGTTCCAGACCTGACGCGTCACCCACACATCCAGGGCTCCCCAGGTCGCCGCGATCGTGCTGACCACACCGCTGATCACCATGGGGAACGCCAGCCAGGACCCGGCCATCGTGCACAGGAAGGCCACCATCGCCTGGATCAGCGTCACGGCTATGAGGAGCACCGCCCGCACGGCCGACGTCCGGACCGGGTCCGGCAACCGCCGTCGCCGCGCCGGCTCCTCGACCCACAGAGGCCGGTTGTACTGCTGTTCGCGCACGCTGTGGCCCCTCTCGTGAGCCAGAACCTCTCTTTCGCGAGCCCTGGTCCCTACCTCCTCGGCCGGAAAGCCGCGATCATCCGCCTCGCGATTCCGATGCCCCGGCACATGCGCCCCACCAGCCCTGGGCGTCCCGCGCCGCTCCGCCGTGCCCATCAACGTGTCACTCCCCACCGCCAGCAGACCGCTCGCGCGCATCCGAAGACCCGTGCTCCCCAGTGGCTGCCCGGCTTGCGCTGCTTTACGCCGCCCAGGTGCGGGATGCGGCTCCTGTGGCCGATTCCGCCCCCAACTCCCGTAGAGAAGGACGAACAACCCACCACGAAGATTCCCAAGAATCGAAAAGTTTCAGCCAACCCCTCTGGCGGGTCACGGCGGTCGGCCCGCCTGGCCGCCCCCGGTTCAGGGGAGACAACTCCTGCAATGCCCGGACAACTCACCATGCCTCGTGGCTGGCGCGGAAGTTCACCTTCCGGACCGGTCTTCGAGTTCCCTGTGGGTCGGTAGTAGGCTCGCGCCGTTTGTTGACGCACATGTGTACCCCCGGTAGGCCGGGGGCCCGAGCTGGGGGAGGCCATGCGCTTTCGCGGGAAGTCCATCCGCCGGAAGATCGTGGCGCTGCTCCTCGTGCCGCTGGTGTCCCTGAGTGCGATCTGGGCCTTCGCCACGGTGCTCACGGGGCGCGAGGCGGCCGACCTGTTCAACGTGTCGTCCGTGGTGGAGAAGATCGGCTACCCCATGGAGGACACCGTCCGTGTCCTCCAGGAGGAACGCCGCCAGACCCTCGTCTACCTCGCCGACCCTCGCGCCTCCGACGGGCTCGCAGCGCTCCGGCGCAGCCGGACCGCCACCGACAAGGCTGTCGGCAGTATCCGTGAGAACGCCCGGAATCCGGATGTGCGCGACGCGATGGGCGAGGACACCGACGAGCGGCTGACCGCGGTCCTGGACGCATTCGAAGGCATCGAGTCGCTGCGCAGCAGTGTCGAGGACGGCACCGTCAACCGTTCTCAGGCCCTCGACCTGTACAACCGGCTGGTCGACCCGTGCTACGTCCTCCTGGCCAACCTGCACGTGGTCGACAACGTCGAACTGGACAAGCAGTACCGCGCACTGGTCAACCTCGCCCGCGCCCGCGAACTTCTCTCCCGTGAGGACGCCCTCCTCGGTTCCTCCCTGATCGTCGGCGAGATCTCCCACTCCGAAGAGCGCGACATCTCCGACCTCGTGGCCCAGCGCACCCTGATGTACGACGCCAACCTGCCGCTGCTGCCCGTCGCGGAGCGCGACCGCTACGAGAGTTTCTGGAAGAACGCCTCCTCCGCTCCGCTGCGCGTGGCCGAGGAAGCGGCCGTCTCCTCCGGGGCCGGAGCTCCCCGCGGTGTCTCCGCGAAGAGCTGGGACAGCGCCGCAGGCAACGTGCTCGACGAGCTCGGCACCCTCAACGACCAGGCCAACGACCGCTACCAGGACCGCGTCGACCCGGTGGCCATGGGCGTCATCGCCAAGGCGGTCATCGCCGGCGTGCTCGGCCTGCTCGCGCTCCTGGTCTCCCTCTTCCTGTCCGTGCGCGTCGGCCGCACCCTTGTCCGCGATCTGAGGCAGCTGCGTCTGGAGGCCCACGAGGCGTCCGGAGTGCGACTGCCCAGCGTGATGCGCCGGCTCTCCGCAGGCGAACAGGTCGACGTCGAGACCGAGGTCCCGCACCTGGAGTACGACAAGAACGAGATGGGCGAGGTCGGCCAGGCGCTCAACACCCTGCAGCGCGCCGCCGTCGAAGCCGCCGTCAAACAGGCCGAGCTGCGCGCCGGCGTCTCCGAGGTCTTCGTCAACCTCGCGCGCCGCAGCCAGGTGCTGCTCCACCGTCAGCTCACGCTGCTCGACGCCATGGAGCGCAGGACCGAGGACACCGAGGAACTCGCCGACCTGTTCCGCCTCGACCACCTGACCACCCGCATGCGCCGCCACGCCGAGGGCCTCGTGATCCTCTCCGGCGCCGCGCCCTCCCGCCAGTGGCGCAAGCCCGTCCAGCTCATGGACGTCGTACGCGCCGCCGTCGCCGAGGTCGAGGACTACGAGCGCATCGAGGTCCGCCGCCTTCCGCGTATCGCCGTCACCGGCCCGGCCGTCGCCGACCTCACCCACCTCGTGGCCGAACTCCTCGAGAACGCCACGGTCTTCTCGCCGCCGCACACCGCCGTCCAGGTCCTGGGCGAGCGGGTCGCGAACGGCTTCACCCTGGAGATCCACGACCGCGGCCTCGGAATGGCCGCCGAGGCGCTCCTGGACGCCAACCTCCGGCTCGCCGAGACACCGGAGTTCGAACTGTCCGACACCGACCGGCTCGGTCTGTTCGTGGTCAGCCGGCTCGCCCAGCGACAGAACGTCCGGGTCTCCCTGCAGCCCTCCCCGTACGGAGGAACGACCGCCGTAGTCTTCATCCCCGACGCGCTGCTGACGGACGACATCCCGGACACGAACGGCATCGGGTTCCGCCTCGACCGCCCCCAGCTGGCCAACGAGAGCGAGTCGCAGGACAGCCGCCGCTCCGCCCTCTCACCGGCGCCCGCCCAGCGTCCCGGCCTGCCCGCCTCTCTCCTGGACGGCCCGGTCGAGCTGGAGGCCCCGGTGGATCTGGACGCCATCAGCGGGTTCCCCGGCTCCCTCGAGGACGAGAAGGGCGAGCACGGCGCCCTGTTCCGCTCCCGCCCCTCCCTCACCCGCGCCCAGGACGAGACGGCTGGCCGTCCCGGTCCGCAGCAGAGCGAGGCCCGCAGCGGAGGGGACCGGACCGACGCCGACGACGAGCTCGGCGCTCCGGCCGTCCCGCCCCGCCGCCACGCCCCCAAGCTGGTCAGCTCGCACGGGCGCCCGGTCACCGAGCAGCGCTCTCGTCGGGTGAAGTCCGACGAGGAACCCACCACGGCCACCGGCCGAGCGGAATCGGGGGCCACGTCCTCGCTCCCCTCGCGTCGGAGGGGCGAGGAGTCCGCGAGCGGCCGGGCCACGGACCGGACCGGGCCGGAGCCCGCACTTCCCGTCCGGCGCCGCACCGAGGACTCCTCGACCGGCACCAGGAGAGGCGAGGCGCCGGCCGACGCACCGCCGCCACTGCCGGCCCGTCGCCGGGGGACGGAATCCGCTCGCCCGGCCATCGGCACGGTCGGCCGCAGCACCGACCGCACCGAATCCTCGGCCACGCCCGGCAGCACCGTCGGCGACGGGCCGGAACCGCCCGCCCTGCCCAAGCGCACCCGCCGCTCGGAGATCGCATCCAGCGGCCCGGACGCACCGGACGGCCGCTCCGGGCCCGCGCCGGAGAACACTGGCGGGCCCGCGCGCAACGACACCGGCTCCGGCACCACGCCGCTGCCCCGGCGCGTTCGGCAGGCCAACCTGGCCCCACAGCTGAAGCGGGGGGCCGAGCCGCGTACGGAGGACAAGGCCGAGCCCGTCGAACGCGACGCCGACGAAGTACGCAGCCGCATGGCCTCGCTCCAGCGCGGCTGGCAGCGCGGCCGTGATGAGAACGCCGCAGGCGATGCCGCCCACAGCGGCGCAGCACGACAAGGAACGACAGAGGGGGACGGTCGATGACCGCACCGAAGGCGACCGGCCACACGGCGACCATCAAGGGGGAGCTGAACTGGCTCCTCGATGACCTGGTGGACCGCGTCGCGAGCATCCGCAAGGCCCTCGTGCTCTCCAGCGACGGTTTGGCGACGGGCGTGTCCAGGGATCTGACCAGGGAGGACAGCGAGCACCTGGCTGCCGTCGCCTCCGGGTTCCACAGCCTCGCCAAGGGTGTGGGACGCCACTTCGAGGCCGGTAACGTCCGCCAGACCGTCGTCGAGCTCGACGACGCCTTTCTGTTCGTGACCGCCGCCGGGGACGGCAGCTGCCTGGCCGTCCTCTCGGACGCCGACTCGGACGTCGGCCAGGTCGCGTACGAGATGACGCTCCTCGTGAAGCGGGTCGGTGTGCATCTGGGTGCCGCTCCGCGCACCGATCTGCCCGCAGGCGGGTAGTGGGATGACATGAGCGCTGACGGTCAGGGAAGAAGCCACTGGTTCGACGACGAAGCCGGACCGGTCGTCCGTCCGTACGCCATGACACGCGGCCGCACCAGCAGCCAGGGCCAGCACCGCCTGGACCTGATCGCGGTCGTGGTCACGGAACCGCAGGCGGACGACCCGGAAGCCGACCACATGCTCTCCCCGGAGCATGTGGACATCGTCGAGCTGTGCCGTGACGTCCCGCAGTCGGTCGCCGAACTCGCAGCGGAACTCGACCTGCCGATCGGGGTGGTACGGGTCCTTGTCGGAGATCTCGTGGACTCGGAATTCGTCCATGTGAACCGGCCCGTACCCCCTGCCGAACTGCCGGACGAGAGTATTCTGCGCGACGTGATCAACGGCCTCCGGGCGCTGTGAGCAGCGCGGAAGCGGGGTACTGACGTGACAGGCTGGCAGTTCTGGGTCGACCGAGGCGGCACCTTCACCGATGTCGTCGCGCGACGCCCGGACGGCCGGCTGGTCACGCACAAGCTCCTGTCGGACAACCCGGCCCGCTACGCCGACGCGGCGGTCGAGGGCGTCCGCACCCTGCTGGCCGACTCGGCCGACCCCGTCGAGACCGTGCGCATGGGGACCACCGTCGCCACCAACGCCCTCCTGGAGCGCAAGGGCGAGCGCACCCTGCTGGTCATCACCCGAGGCTTCCGCGACGCCCTGCGCATCGCCTACCAGAACCGCCCGAGCATCTTCGCCCGCCGTATCGAACTGCCCGAGCTGCTGTACGAACGAGTCGTCGAGGTCGACGAGCGCATCGCCGCCGACGGCACCGTCCTGCTCGCGCCCGCCCTCGACGCCCTCGCCGGGCCCCTCCAGGAGGCGTACGACGACGGGATCCGGGCCGTGGCCGTGGTCTGCATGCACAGCCACCTCCACCCCGCCCACGAACAGGCCGTCGGGGAACTCGCCGCCCGCGTCGGCTTCCCGCAGATCTCGCTCTCCAGCGAGGCCGGCCCCCTGATGAAACTCGTCCCTCGCGGGGACACCGCCGTCGTCGACACCTACCTCTCGCCCGTACTGCGCCGCTACGTCCGGCACGTCGCCGATGAACTCGAGGGCGTACGGCTGATGTTCATGCAGTCCAACGGCGGTCTCACCGAAGCCGGGCAGTTCCGCGGCAAGGACGCCATCCTGTCCGGCCCGGCCGGTGGCATCGTCGGTATGGCCCGCATGTCGCAGCTGGCCGGCTTCGACCGCGTCATCGGCTTCGACATGGGCGGCACCTCCACCGACGTCTCCCACTACGCGGGCGAGTACGAACGCGTCTTCACCAGCCGGATCGCCGGGGTCCGGCTGCGCGCCCCCATGCTCGACATCCACACCGTCGCGGCCGGCGGAGGCTCGGTCCTGCACTTCGACGGCTCCCGCTACCGCGTAGGGCCGGACTCGGCGGGTGCGGACCCCGGGCCCGCCTGCTACCGGGGTGGCGGCCCGCTCACCGTCACCGACGCCAACGTCGTCCTCGGCCGCATCCAGCCCGCCCACTTCCCGAAGGTGTTCGGCGCGAACGGCGACGAGCCCCTCGACGAACCCCTCGTCCGGGACCGCTTCACGGCCCTCGCGCGCGAGATCCGCGAACAGACCGGCGACGACCGCACCCCCGAACAGGTCGCCGAGGGGTACCTGCGGATCGCCGTCGCGAACATCGCCTCGGCCGTGAAGCGGATCTCCGTCCAGAAGGGCCACGACGTCACCCGCTACGCCCTCACCACGTTCGGCGGCGCCGGCGGCCAGCACGCCTGCATGGTTGCCGACTCCCTCGGCATCCGCACCGTCCTCGTGCCCCCAGTGGCCGGTGTCCTCTCCGCTCTCGGCATCGGCCTCGCCGATACCACGGCCATGCGCGAACAGTCCGTCGAGGCACCCCTGGAACCCGCCTCCATGCCCGGCGTCCGCAAGACCGCCGATGACCTGGAAGCGGCGGCGCGCGCCGAACTCCGCGCCGAGGACGTCCCCGAGGAACACATCGAGATCACGCGCCGTGCGCAGCTCCGCTACGACGGCACGGACACCACCCTCACCGTCGAGCTGACCGAGCCCGGCACGATGCGGCACGCCTTCGAAGAACGTCATCGCGCCACGTACTCCTTCACGCTCGACCGGCCGATCGTCGTCGAAGCCCTCTCCGTCGAAGCCACCGGCATCACAGAACCCCCCGATCTCTCCGCCCTCGCCCCGTACGAAGCCACCACCGACGGCAGCCCCGCAGCACCGCAGACCATCCGCCTCCACACGGGCGGCGCCTGGCACGACGTCCCCCTCCACCGCCGCGAGGACCTTCCCCCCGGCCACACCGTCACCGGCCCGGCGATCATCACCGAAGCCGGCGCGACGACCGTCGTCGACGAGGGCTGGCAGGCCGTGGCGACCGACGACGGGCATCTGGTCATGGAACGCGCCGCGACTACGCAGAGTTCCGATCTCGACACGAAAGTCGACCCGGTTCTGCTTGAGGTCTTCAACAACCTGTTCATGTCCATCGCCGAACAGATGGGCGCCCGCCTCGAGTCCACCGCCCAGTCCGTCAACATCAAGGAGCGCCTGGACTTCTCCTGCGCCCTGTTCGACCCCGACGGAAACCTGGTGGCCAACGCCCCGCACATCCCCGTCCACCTGGGCTCGATGGGCACGAGCGTCAAGGAGGTCATCCGCCGCCGGGGCTCCCGCATGCGCCCGGGCGACACCTACGCCGTCAACGATCCGTACCACGGCGGCACCCATCTGCCCGACGTCACCGTGATCACCCCGGTCTTCGACACCGCACCCTCAGGTGTCACCGAGAGTGACCCGGCGATCCTCTTCTACGTCGCCTCCCGCGGCCACCACGCCGAGATCGGCGGCATCGCCCCCGGCTCCATGCCCGCCGGCAGCCGCACCATCGAGGAGGAGGGCGTCCTCTTCGACAACTGGCTCCTCGCCGAGGACGGCCGCTTCCGCGAGGAGGAGACCCTCCGGCTCCTCACCGAGGCGCCGTACCCGTCCCGCAATCCGAAGACCAACCTCGCCGACCTGCGCGCCCAGATCGCCGCCAACCAGAAGGGCGTCGACGAGGTCGGCCGCATGATCGAGGACTTCGGCCTCGACGTGGTCCAGGCCTACATGAGACACGTCCAGGACAACGCGGAAGAGGCCGTACGCCGCGTCATCGACGCCCTCGACGACGGCGACTACGCCTACGAGACCGACTCGGGCGCCGTCATCCGCGTACGCGTGCGCGTGGACCGCGAGAACAGGGCGGCCACCATCGACTTCACCGGCACGTCGGAGCAGCTGCCCACCAACTTCAACGCGCCCTTCTCGGTCGTCAACGCGGCTGTCCTGTACGTCTTCCGCACCCTCGTGGCCGACGAGATCCCCCTCAACGACGGCTGCCTGCGCCCCCTCAGCATCGTCGTACCGCCCGGCTCCCTGCTCGCCCCTGAACCCCCGGCCGCTGTCGTCGCCGGCAACGTGGAGACCTCCCAGGCCGTCACCGGCGCCCTCTACGCCGCGCTCGGTGTCCAGGCCGAGGGCTCCGGGACCATGAACAACGTCACCTTCGGGAACGAACGCCACCAGTACTACGAGACCGTCGCCTCGGGCTCCGGCGCGGGTGACGGTTTCCCCGGTGCACCCGTCGTCCAGACCCACATGACCAACTCGCGCCTCACCGACCCCGAGGTCCTGGAGTGGCGGCTGCCGGTGCGCCTCGAGGAGTTCGGGGTCCGACGGGGCAGTGGCGGCGCCGGCCGGTGGCGCGGCGGGGACGGTGCCGTGCGCCGCATCCGCTTCCTGGAGCCCATGACCGTCTCGACGCTGTCCCAGCACCGCCGTGTCCCGCCGTACGGCATGGCGGGCGGCGAGCCGGGCGCTCTCGGCACCAATCGCATCGAGCACGCCGACGGCACCGTGACCGAACTCGGCGGCAGTGACTCCACGGACGTCGTCACCGGCGACGTACTCGTCATCGAAACCCCCGGCGGCGGAGGCTATGGCCCGACGTCGCCCGACCCCCATCAAGCAGGAGAAGAGATCGATGATCTTCGGGCGTTCTGAGCGCGGCAAGCCTCCGGTCGAGCCCGTCACGCTCAAGATCCTGGTGGCCGGCGGCTTCGGCGTGGGCAAGACCACGCTCGTCGGCGCGGTCAGCGAGATCAGGCCGCTGCGCACCGAGGAACTGCTCACCGAGGCCGGCCGCCCGATCGACGACACCAGCGGCGTGGAAGGCAAGCACACCACGACCGTGGCCATGGACTTCGGCCGCATCACACTCCGCGAGGACCTGGTGCTGTACCTCTTCGGCACGCCCGGCCAGGAGCGGTTCTGGTTCATGTGGGACGAGCTCTCCGAGGGCGCGCTCGGTGCCGTCGTGCTCGCCGACACCCGCCGCCTGGAGGACAGCTTCGCCGCCGTCGACTACTTCGAACGACGCTCGATACCCTTCCTGGTCGGCGTCAACTGCTTCGAGGACGCCCCGCGTTACCCGATCGAGGACGTTCGCCAAGCCCTCGACCTCGACGACGGCGTGCCGCTCCTGATGTGCGACGCCCGCGATCGCGAGTCTGTCAAGGAGGCGCTCATCGGCGTGGTACAGCACGCCATGGCCTACGCGGCCGACCAACGCCAGACGGTGACCACCTGAGGTAGGCGGGCCTACCGGCGCGGCCCGTACCCCCGCCGACCGGGGCACGGGCCGCAGGCCGGAA
This sequence comes from Streptomyces sp. CA-179760, assembly GCF_050937045.1. Taxonomy (NCBI): domain Bacteria; kingdom Bacillati; phylum Actinomycetota; class Actinomycetes; order Kitasatosporales; family Streptomycetaceae; genus Streptomyces; species Streptomyces sp. CA-179760. Next base: position 1,716,637 of record NZ_JBNJLZ010000001.1, on the reverse strand, counting down.
ACGACACCCCACGCGCGCGTGGTCAGCTGTCGCCGTCCTCCTCCCAGCCGAAGCTCTTCTCCACGGCCTTGCGCCACCTGTGGTACTCGCGGTCCCTCACCGACGCCTCCATCGACGGCGTCCACTCCACGTCCTTCTGCCAGTGCGCCTTGAGCTCGTCCAGGTCGTTCCACACACCGGTGGCCAGACCGGCCGCGTACGCGGCGCCCAGACAGGTCGTCTCGGAGACCTTGGGCCGCACCACCGGGACATCGAGGACGTCCGACTGATGCTGCATGAGCAGGTTGTTCTTCGTCATGCCGCCGTCGACCTTCAGGGTGGTGATCTGCACCCCCGAGTCCTGGTACATGGCGTCGACGACCTCGCGCGTCTGCCAGCTCGTCGCCTCCAGCACCGCACGCGCCAGGTGCGCCTTGGTGACGTACCGGGTCAGCCCGGTGACCACGCCCCGCGCGTCGGAGCGCCAGTACGGCGCGAACAGGCCCGAGAACGCCGGCACGATGTACGCGCCGCCGTTGTCGTCCACGCTGGCCGCCAGGGGCTCGATCTCGTCCGCGGTCCGGATGATGCCGAGCTGATCGCGGAACCACTGGACCAGCGCGCCCGTGATGGCTATCGACCCCTCCAGACAGTAGACCGGTGCCTCACTGCCGATCTTGTAGCCCATCGTCGTCAGCAGACCGCTCTTCGACGGCACCGGGCGGTTGCCCGTGTTGAGCAGCAGGAAGCTTCCCGTGCCGTACGTGTTCTTCGCCGTGCCGACGTCATAGCAGGCCTGGCCGAACACGGCAGCCTGCTGGTCGCCCAGCGCGGAGGCCACGGGCACGCCGGCGAGCTGGCCGACAGCGGTGCCGTAGGCCTCGGCGGAGGACCGGATCTCGGGCAGCATCGCTTCGGGGAGGTTCATCGCGGAGCAGATCGAGGAGTCCCACTGGAGGGTCTCCAGGTTCATCAGCATGGTGCGGCCCGCGTTCGTCACGTCGGTGACGTGCTGTCCGCCGTCCGTGCCGCCGGTGAGGTTCCAGATCAGCCAGGAGTCCATCGTGCCGAAGGCGATCTCACCGCGTTCGGCACGCCCTCGCAGGTCGGGCACGTTGTCGAGCAGCCAGGCGGCCTTGGGCCCGGAGAAGTAGGTGGCCAGCGGCAGCCCCGTCTGCTCGCGGAACCGGTCCTGCCCGTCCGAGCCGCCCAATTGGTTGCACAGCGCCGCTGTCCGTGTGTCCTGCCACACGATGGCGTTGTGCACCGGCTTTCCCGTCGCGCGGTCCCACAGGAGGGTCGTCTCGCGCTGGTTGGTGATCCCGAGCGCGCTCAGCTGGTCGGCGCGCAGTCCGGCCTTGGCGATCGCGCCGGCCACCACCGCCTGCACCTTGGACCAGATCTCGGTGGCGTCGTGCTCCACCCAGCCGGGTTTGGGAAAGATCTGGCGGTGCTCGCGCTGGTCGACGGCGACGATCGCGCCGTCCTGGTTGAAGACGATGCAGCGACTCGAGGTGGTGCCCTGGTCGATTGCGGCGACGTACTTTTCTGCGTTGTCCGTCATGGCTACCCCTTGGGCTGGTTCAGAAGGCTGCGTTGTAGATGACACCGCCGAGCAGTCCGCCGATCAGTGGGCCGACGACGGGGATCCACGAGTAGCCCCAGTCGGAGGTGCCCTTGTTCGGGATCGGCAGGATGGCGTGGATGATCCGCGGGCCGAGGTCACGTGCCGGGTTGATGGCGTAACCGGTGGGACCGCCCAGGGACAGGCCGATGCCGACGACCAGGAGGGACACCAGGAGGATCGCGATGCCGGATCCGTAGATGCCGCCGCCGCCCGGGACCAGGCCGATGCCGATGCCCTCCACGTGCCTGTCCTGACCGACCAGGGCGAGGATGGGCAATACCAGGGCGATGGTGGCGAGGATCTCGGTGATCAGGTTGGCGACCGGGTTCCGGATCTCCGGGATCGTGGAGAAGATGCCGAGCGTCGGAACCGGTTCGTCCGCCGTGCCCTCGGTGGTACCCGTCTGCCGCACGTTGGCCGCGAACTGGGCGTAGTACACGAGGTAGCACAGGATCGCACCGATCATGGCGCCGGTGATCTGGCCCAGCAGATAGACCCAGACCTTGCTCCACACGCCGGTGTCGACGGCGAGACCGAAGGTGACGGCCGGGTTGATGACCCCTCCCGAGAGGGGAGCGGCGGTGTACGCGCCGGCCAGCACGCCGAAGCCCCAGCCGAACGCGATCACGATCCACCCGGAGGCCCGTGCTTTCGAGAACCTGAGGGTGACGGCGGCGCACACACCGGCGCCGAACAGGATCAGGATCGCCGTGCCGATCATCTCGCCGAAGAAGATGTCTCCGTTAGTCATGGCGGCTCCTAGGCCGTGGCCCGGGACGGTCGGCCCCGGTCCTCACATGCAGGGTGCGTTTCCCATGGCGACTTCAGCCGAAAGCAGGGAGATCCCGTGATCCCGTGCCCCGCCCGGCATCCGTGACGAGCGTGCCGTCGCAGCCGAATCGCCCGTGGAGGAAAGGGCTTTGGCGCAGGCGCGCCCAAGCGCCGCAGTGCCGGAATACGCCGAGTATGTACGGCGATGTCGACTGACACCGGAAGTGTTCACCGGCACCCAAGGGGCGTCAAGGTCGTCGACCGCAATGGTTGACGACCATGTGACGGTGGCCGGGCTACTGCCGGGCCGGGTGGCCGGTTGCACGGCCTGACGGCGCCCGGTCGGGTCGATGTTCAGATCTGCTCGGGGCCACCGCACGGCCTGGGTGAGCCGCGCGAGGCTCTGATGGTGGTGTCCGGCCTCCGCTGAGCTCCGCCGTCGGCACTCGCCCAGCCGCACCTGACTCCTCGCTTGCTAGCCACCAGCATCCACCTGACCTGGCGGCTTCTCAACCGCACGACCAGAGCCCACATGAGGCGGCCGTACGGACCCTCAGAGCCCCGTACCGGTCTCGGCCCTCCCCTTGTGTGGTGTACCCCCCTGAACTGCCACGGTCTCCGCCGCCCCACACCCCGCAGACTCCGGTGCCGGCTCGGCGCCCCGGCGGGTCTCGTGTCCGGGCAGGCCCGCCCGGCCCAGCACCCAACTCGCCCCGCGCAACGACTTCGCCGCCTTCTTCAACGGTGCCAGGAAGGCCGCCGCCTGCCGGTGGTCCGTCACAGTGCCCGGCGCGCACAGCACCGTGGCGAGCGACAGCGTGACCGGCCGCCCTCCCGCCGACCAGGGTGCGTCCAGCACGGAGGCAGCCAGCGGATCGAGACCCTCCGGATCGGCGAGCACCAGGAAGTCGTCCCCGCCGATGTGCCCCACGCGCGCGCTGTCCGTCGCGACCTGCTGCAGCGCCCGTCCGACCGCCCGGATCAGCTCGTCGCCCGCCGCGAAGCCTGCCCCGTCGTTGACCTGCTTGAAGTGATCGACGTCCAGCCAGCTGAGGGCGAACGGCCGCCCGGCCGCGATCCGCCGGTCCACCTCACCGGTGATCGCGTCCGAGCCGGGCAGACGCGTCAGCGGATTGAGCCCCGCCGCTTCCTCCACCCGTGTCTCAGCCAGCGCTCGCACCAGGTCCGCGAGCCGTACGACCCCCACACACCGCCCGTACTCGTCCACGACGGCCACGTCGTCCGACGTACGTCCGCGCCCGCCGACCGCCACCACGTCCAGGACCTCCCAGGCCGTGACATCGACGCCCACCGTCCGCGGCGGGTCGCCGAGCTTCGCCGCGGGCCGGTCGGCGTACAGGGCGTGCCCGTAGCGCCCCGACATCGACAGCAGGAAGCGGGACCGGTGCACCGACCGGACCGGCACCCCCGCGGTGTCCACGAGCAGCGCCCCTGACACGTCCGGCGACCCCGTCAGCAGCGCTCGCACCTGACCCGCGGACGCCGTGGCGGGCAGCAGCGCCGCGGGCCGCACGAACTCCCGCACCGACGGCCCGGACCGCGGCACGGCCATATCGGCGGGGGAGCGGGGCGGGACATAGACGTCCGCTGCGGGCAGTCGCGCCGGCGGCGCGAACAGCTCGCCCTGGGCCAACTGTGCCCCGGCCGCCAGTGCCGTCGCGCATTGACCTTCGGTCTCCACGCCCTCGACCGCCAGGAGGGCCCCCAGCTCGTCGCACAGCGTCCGCATCGACCGCACGACTGCCGGCCGCGCCAGCAGCGACGCGTCCAGCTTCACCAGGCCGGGCGCCATGTCCGAGAGCAGCCGCAAGGGAACGTCTCCGTCCCCGACGCCGTCCGCGCAGACCCGGAAGCCCTGGCCGCGCAGCGCGGCCACCGCCTCCAGCAGCGACTGCTGCGGCACGTGCGTGTACGGCGGACAGACGTCGATCGTCACCTCCCACGGCAGCCGTCCCGCTTCGCGCACGGCGGCGTGCAGTGAGGGGAGGCCGCCGAGGTCGGCGAGGGTACCGGCGAACACGTTGACGAACAGCGGAAGCAGGGTCTCCTTGCGCACCGCCGCGCGGACCGCCGACACCGCCAGACGGCAGTCGAGCTCCGGATCCCTGCGGGCCTCAGCCAGGATGTCGCCGGTCTCCGGGCGGGAGAGTATCTCCAGCCCCGCGACCGCGCCGGTCGTCAGATTGACCACCGGCTGGAAGGCGAAGCGGAGAGTGTCCGTCCAGGAGTGCACGGCAGCATGATGGCTCCACCGGCGCACGCCCAAGCGCAGTTCATGAGACGTTCACGCAGGATTCCCGCTTGGTCACACAGCGTATGACCAAGCCCTGCCGCGGCCCCACGACCAGCTCGCCTACGACGGCTCCGCGATCGTGCCACCGCGATCCCGGCACGGTGATCACCGCACCGCGATCACCGCCGACCCATGCCCGAACAGCCCCTGGTTCGCACTGATACCCACGCGCGCCCCCACGACCTGCCGGTCACCCGCATCGCCCCTCAACTGACAGGCCAGCTCGCACACCTGGGCGATCGCCTGCGCCGGCACCGCCTCGCCGAAGGAGGCCAGTCCACCGCTGACGTTCACCGGTATTCGCCCGCCCAGTGCCGTCGCCCCGTCCCTCAGCAGTTTCACGCCCTCGCCCTCGCCGCACAGCCCCAAGTCCTCGTACCACTGCAGCTCAAGCGCCGTGGACAGGTCGTAGACCTCGGCCAGCGACAGGTCCTCCGGCCCGGCACCCGCCTCCTCGTAGGCCGCCCGGGCGATCGACCTCCGGAACGTCTCGCCGGGCGGATCCACCGCCAACGCGGAGTCCGTGGCGATGTCCGGCAGGTCCAGCACGGTGTTCGGGTAGCGCGGCGTCACCGTGGACACGGCCCGGATCCGCACCGGCTCCGCGTGCCCGTGCCGCCGCGCGAACTCCATACTCGAGAGCACCACCGCGGCCCCTCCGTCGGAGGTCGCACAGATGTCGAGCAGCCGCAGCGGATCGGCGACGACAGCGGAGGCGGCGACCTCCTCGGCGGTGACCGGGCTGCGGTAGCGCGCCTTGGGGTTCAGCGCGCCCATCGCCGCGTTCTTCACCTTCACCTGCGCGAAGTCGTCGGTCGTGTCGCCATGCAGAGCCATGCGCCTTCGGGCGTACAGCCCGAAGTACACCGGGTTGGTCGCCCCGAGGATCCGGAAGCGCAGCCAGTCGGGATCGTCGGGCCGGTCCCCGCCCGCGGGGCGGAAGAACCCCTTGGGAGCGGCGTCTGCTCCCACCACGAGCACCGCGTCGGCGAGCCCGGAGAGTATCTGGGCCCGGGCGGTGTCGACGGCCTGCGCCCCGGACGCGCACGCCGCGTACACGCTCGTGACCCGGGCCCCCTGCCAGCCCAGTGCTTTCGCGAATGTCGCTCCGGCGACATATCCCGGATAGCCGCCCCGCACGGTGTCCGCCCCGATGATCGAGCCGATGTCCCCCCAGTCCAGTCCGGCGTCGGCGAGCGCCGAGCGGGCCGCCGCGACGCCGTACTCGACGAAGCTCCGCCCCCACTTGCCCCACGGGTGCATGCCCGCGCCGAGCACCGCCACATCTTCTGTCATGCCTTCACCCCCGCCGGCCGCCAGTGCCACGTCGTCCAGGTCGTCTCCGCGTCCTCATGGAGCACCCCGGGCGCGACCTCCACCTCCATACCCACCGTCAGAGCCGCGACGGTGACCCCGGGAGCCGCCTGCCCCAGCACCACGATCCGCTCGGCCTCCAGCTCCACAGCGATCAACGCACACGGCTCCCACGGAAGTTCCGGATCGCTCACATAGGGTGACGGCGGCCGATACCGGCTGTCCGTATACGACCAGACGCGCCCCCGTCGCGACAGCGCGATCTCCTCCAACTCCCCGCTGGTGCAGGAGGGGTTGCGGCAGTGGTGGTCCTCACGCGGGAAGAAGACCGAGGCGCACGCCACACAGCGCGTGCCGAGCAGCCGGAAGGCATCACCGTCCCCGGCGAACCACCCCGCCACCACAGGTGTTCGTGTACGCGACACAGTTCCCTCCCGACAGCAGAATCTGACGGAACGTCAGAAGTCTGCCACGGCATTCCGAAATTGGGCATCCCTTCCCCGGCGGGGCCGTCTCCTGGTAGACGCAAGGGCCATGACACGACTCACCCCCGTGGCACGCTGCCTCATCACGGTGTTCGCCGCCGTGCTGGCAGCGACCGCCTCCACCGCGACAGCCCAGGCCAAGACCGAGCCCAAGGCACCGAAGGACTTCGTGGCGCTGAGAAGCGTGGACCCGACGATCATCCAGGAGATGCGCTACGTCACCCCGCACAACTTCGTCGGAGAGGGCATCGACGGCTACTTCCAGCCGACCTGCATCCTCACCCGCCCCGCCGCACAAGCTCTCCACAAGGCCCAGAGGAAGCTCCTGCGCCAGGGCTACACACTCAAGGTGTACGACTGCTACCGGCCGCAGCGCGCGGTGGACCACTTCGTCCGCTGGGCCGAGGACCTCGACGACGAGGCGTTGAAGGGCGAGTTCTACCCGAACGTCGACAAGACCCGGCTGTTCGCCGACGGCTACATCGCCGAGAAGTCCGGCCACAGCCGCGGATCGACCCTGGACATCACACTGGTGAGGCTGCCGGCGAAGCCCACCCGGCCGTACCACCCCGGAGAGCCCCTTGTGCCGTGCTTCGCGCCCAAGGGCGAGCGGTTCCCCGACAACTCGATCGACATGGGGACCGGCTTCGACTGCTTCGACACCCTCTCGCACACCCTCGACCCACGCATCCAGGGCCAACAGCGCGCCAACCGGTTGCTGCTCAAGAACACCCTGGAAGGCCTCGGCTTCGTGAACCTGCCAGAGGAGTGGTGGCACTACACCTACAAGCCCGAGCCCTACCCGGACACCTACTTCGACTTCCCCGTGTCCAGCAAGTCGCTCACCGGCGCCCACTGAGGAGCCTGCCGGAGACGCCCTCTCCGTGATCGGCTACAGTCCGCCGCGTGTCCGAAACTCAGCACTCCAGTTCCAACTCCGCGCCGGACTCCCACTGTTCGAGCTGCGGCACGCCCTACGGAGAGGGCGTCTCCGGCTGGCCCCGCCCCTGCCCTGCGTGCGGCGCCGTGGCCTACCGCAATCCACTCCCGGTCGCGGTGGCCCTCCAGCCCGTCTACGACACCAAGGGCACCGCTCTGGTCGTCATCACCCGAACCGTCGCTCCCGCGCGCGGGGGCACGGCCCTGCCGGGCGGCTACATCGACGACCGGGAGGACTGGCGGCAGGCCGTCGTACGCGAACTCAAGGAGGAGACCGGCATCGACGCGGCCGCCCGCGAAGTACGGCTCGTCGACGCGATGAGCTCGCCCGACGGGCACCTGCTGCTGTTCGGTCTTCTGCCGGAACGCCCGGTCGAAAGCCTGCCGCCCTCAGCCGCCACGGACGAGACGGAGGGCTGGCATCTCCTGCGCAGGGCGGACGAACTCGCCTTCCCCCTGCACACGGTGGCCGTACGGGCCTGGTTCGAGGGCCGGTACATCTGAGCTCAGCGTTCCCCGGCACCGCGGACGCGCACCGGGCAGGAAGGCTCGCTCCCGCCGTCCTCACCCTCCCGTTCGACGACCACCCGCGAGCCCATCCACCGAGCGGTGTACCGCTCCATCTCCGGCTCGTCCCATCCCTCGCCCCCGTCCGGCACGACCAGCCCGCCCCGGTCCGTCCGCGGGCGGGCGCCCACACCTCCAGTGCGAGCCCGCCGTCCTCCCCACGTACGGGAAGAACGGCACCCGCGCGCGCGAACACAGGGATGCGCGACAAGGGGGTCTCGACGAGCACCTGCGCCGGCCCTTCGTACGCCCGCTCCGTCGCCGTGTCGTACCAGCGCCCCCGCGGCAGCTGCACCGCACGCCGGTCCGCGCCCGGGTCCAGCACCGGCGCCACCAGCAGGCTGTCGCCCAGCAGGAAGGCGTCATCGCAGTCACGCAGCGTCCGATCCTCCGGCGCAGCCCACCACAGGGGCCGTACGTACGGCGCTCCGGTGCGCCGCGCCAGATGCGCCAGCGTCATGAAGTACGGCAGCAGCCGCCGGCGTTCGACGAGCGCCACGCGCGCGTGCTCCAGCACCTCGGGACCGAACTCCCAAGGTTCCCTGCGCCCCGCCCGCAGACTCGCGTGCGTACGGAACAGTGGCAGATACGAGCCCAGCTGGAACCACCGTAGATACAGCTCTGGGGAGGGATTTCCGTCGAAGCCTCCGATGTCCGGCCCCGAGTACGGAACGCCGCACAGCCCGAGCCCCATCACCAGCCCCAAGGACGCCCGCAGTCCCGGCCAGCCGGTGGCCACGTCCCCCGACCACGTCCCGCCGTAGCGCTGCATGCCGGCCCACCCGGAGCGGGAGAACAGGAACGGCCGCTCCTTGGGCGCGAGTCGCCGCAGCCCTTCGAAGCCCGCCCTGGCCATACAGAGCGCGTACACGTTGTGGGCCTCGCGATGGTCACCGCCCCGCCCCTCCAGGGAGTGCCGCGCCGAACGCGGCAGCGTCGACTCCCCGAACGCGGTGAACGACGTGGGCTCGTTCATGTCGTGCCAGAAACCCGAGAACCCCTGCGCGAGCCGCTCCTCGTACAGGCCGCCCCACCACTCACGCACACGCGCGTGCGTGAAATCGGGAAACACCGCCTCCCCGGGCCATACCACTCCCCGCACCACCTGCCCCGACGCGTCCCGCACGAACGCGTCCTCGGCCATCCCGCCGTCGTACACGGCATTGCCGGGCAGGACCTTGACGGCCGGGTCGACGATCGACACCAGCCGTATGCCGTCCCGCTGGAGTTCTTCGGCCAGAACGGGCAGCTTCGGGAAGCGGTCCTGATCGACGGTGAACACCTGATGCGCGTCGAGGTGGTCGATGTCCAGGTGCACGGCATCGAGCGGCAGACCGTGTTCCACATAACCCGCGACGATCCGCCGCACCTCCTGCTCACTGCCGAACCCCCACCGCGCGTGCTGGTGGCCGAGCGCCCATGCCGGCGGCAGTGCGGGCGCCCCGGTGAGCGAGGCCCAGGCGAGCAGCACGCGCGCGGGGGTGCCCACCATCACCCAGCAGCGCAGCGGGCCGCCGTCCATCCGCAGCTCGCTCGTTCCGCCGCGGTCGTGCCCGGAACCCGCGCCCTCCTCGCCCTCGCGCAGCGTCACCGAGCCGTCCCACGAGCTGTCGTGGAACACCAGATGCGTACCGCCGTCGGACACCACCAGCTGCACCGGCATCGTGATGTACAGCGGGTCGTCGCCCGGTGCGAAGGCGTGGCCGGGGTCGGTGTTCCACAGCCGGTACCTACCGTCCGGCAGCCGCGGACCCGCGGCACGTCCGCCCAAGCCGAAGAAGCGCGCGTCGGCAGGCACCTCCGACCGCTGCGACCACCGCGCCGGGCCGCCACCGACCGGCTCCCACCACCGCGGCGGCAGATCACGCCGCAGGGTCACGCCCCCGGGCGTGAGCACCTCCACCGCGCCGTGCCGCGAGACGACGACCGTCACCCGCTCGGCCACCACCCGCCAGCCGCCGTCCTTGTCCGGCTCCAGTACCGCCCGGGGATCGGGCTCCGGACAACGGCCGGCCAGCGCGTACGACGGCTCGGGCTCCGCCCCGTCCCAGCCCCAGAAGACGGCCCCGTTCACGGCGACGAGAATGCGCAGCTCCGACCGGCTGAACCGGACGACACCGCCCCCCGGCCCAGGCTCCACCTCCCGCACGGGCCCGGGCACGCGCGCACGCTCCGCCCCTCGTGACGGCAGCCCGGTGGCGTCGGCCCGCCGCCTGCGCCACGCTGCTCGTACGGTACGCACACCCTGCGCCGCCCCCACCGAACCCATCGCCTTCAACGAACGCACCAGGTCACGACCGTTCATGCTGCTCACCCTGCCATTGACCGCGCCACGCGGGCGTGGCGTTCAACTGCCGTTCACCTGTGTCAGGACCACATCTTCACTAGGCGGACTATGTGGGACGCACCCTGGTGCCGAAGTCGATCACATGGCATTGTCCGTGCCAGCCGCTCACGCGCACACCCCAGCCCGTGCGCGGAGGACGCACACGACGCGCACAGTCCGGGAGCCGACCATGTCGACCGTTAGTCCCCAGCCGCTCTGGCAGCCAGACCCCGAGCGCATCGACCGGGCACGGATCACCAGGTTCCAGGCCTGGGCCGCCGAGCACCACGGCGCCCCCGCCGAGGGCGGCTACGCGGCTCTCCAGCGCTGGTCCGTCGACGACCTGGACGCCTTCTGGAAGGCCGTCACGGAGTGGTTCGACGTCCGTTTCTCGACCCCGTACGCGCGCGTGCTCGCAGACCGGGCGATGCCGGGCGCCCGGTGGTTCCCCGGCGCGACCCTCAACTACGCCGGACACGCCCTGCGCGCGGCCGACACGCGCGCGGACGAACCGGCCCTCCTGTACGTCGACGAGTCACACGAACCACGCCCTGTCACGTGGGCCGAGCTACGCCGCCAGGTCGGATCCCTGGCCGCCGAGCTGCGCGCCCTCGGCGTACGCCCCGGAGACCGCGTCAGCGGCTACCTCCCCAACGTCCCCCAGGCCGTGGTCGCCCTCCTCGCCACAGCCGCCGTGGGCGGCGTCTGGACTTCCTGCGCGCCCGACTTCGGCGCCCGCAGCGTCCTCGACCGCTTCCAGCAGGTCGAACCCGTCGTGCTGTTCACGGTCGACGGCTACCGCTACGGCGGCAAGGAGCACGACCGACGCGACACCGTTGCCGAACTGCGCCGCGAACTGCCCACCCTGCGCGCCGTCATCCACATCCCCCTCCTTGGCACCGAGGCCCCCGAAGGAGCCCTCGACTGGTCGGCCCTCACCTCCGCAGACACGGACCCCGTCTTCGAGCAGGTGCCCTTCGACCACCCCCTGTGGGTGCTCTACTCCTCAGGCACGACCGGCCTGCCCAAAGCCATCGTCCAGTCCCAGGGCGGCATCCTCGTCGAGCACCTCAAGCAACTCGGCCTGCACTGTGACCTGGGCCCCGAAGACCGCTTCTTCTGGTACACGTCCACCGGCTGGATGATGTGGAACTTCCTCGTCTCCGGCCTGCTCACCGGCACCACGATCGTCCTCTACGACGGCAGCCCCGGCTATCCGGACACCGGCGCCCAGTGGCGCATCGCCGAACGCACCCGGGCCACCCTCTACGGCACCTCGGCTGCCTACGTCATGGCCTGCCGCAAGGCCGGCGTGCACCCGTCCCGCGACTTCGATCTCTCCACGGTCCAATGCGTCGCCACCACGGGCTCGCCCCTGCCGCCCGACGGCTTCCGGTGGCTCCACGACGAGGTCCGCGACGACCTGTGGATCGCCTCCGTCAGCGGCGGCACAGACGTCTGCTCCTGCTTCGCCGGAGCCGTACCGACCCTTCCCGTCCATGTCGGCGAGCTCCAGGCTCCCTGCCTCGGCACCGACCTGCAGGCCTGGGATCCGAGCGGCAGGCCCCTCGTGGACGAGGTCGGCGAACTCGTGGTCACCAACCCCATGCCGTCGATGCCCATCCACTTCTGGAACGACCCCGACGGCAGCCGCTACCACGACAGCTACTTCGACACCTACCCCGGCGTATGGCGGCACGGCGACTGGATCACCGTCACCTCCCACGGATCCGTCGTCATCCACGGCCGCTCCGACTCCACGCTCAACCGCCAGGGCGTCCGCATGGGATCCGCCGACATCTACGAAGCAGTGGAGCGCCTCCCCGAAATCAGGGAGTCCCTCGTCATCGGCATCGAGCAGCCCGACGGCGGCTACTGGATGCCCCTGTTCGTGCACCTGACCCCCGGATCCACCCTCGACGAGACCCTGCTGAACCGGATCAAGCAGACCATCCGCGAACAACTCTCGCCGCGCCATGTCCCCGACGAGATCATCGAGGTACCCGGCGTCCCGCACACCCTCACCGGCAAACGCATCGAGGTCCCGGTGAAACGACTCCTCCAAGGCACCCCACTGGAGAAGGCGGTCAACCCGGGCTCCATCGACAACCTCGACCTCCTGGCCTTCTACGAGGACCTCGCCCGCAAACGCGCCTGACCAAGGTCGTCCAGGGCGGCGTCGACCCACTCCCCGTCACCATGGCTGTGGACGGGGATTAGATGGCTCAACGACGCTGACCTGCAACTTCAATGACCTCCCAGCATAGCGACCACCTCCGCCAGCCCTCGTTGTCAGTGCCGTCGATTACTGTGAGTGAGCATTGATCGACTGCGCACAGGGGGAAAGAGAATGGCGCACACCGACAGCCGGACCATGCGACGCGTCCTGCGCCGCGAAATCGCCGGCACCATCGGCCTGCTGACCGACGAGCACGACTTCCGAGCCATGCGCTGCTACCGCAGCTTCACCTTCGACGACCATGCGAGCTACCTCAAACAAGTGGAAGCCCTCCTCAGGACACGGACCCTGCAGGGCAGCCACACCACGGTGGCCCTCTTCGATCCCGAGGAGTACGCCGACTTCTGCACGCAGAAGAGCCTGGACCCCGACAACCCGTCGAGCCGCACACGCTTCACGGCCCAACTCGCCGTAACAGGCCCGACTCTCCCGTACGAGGGCCAGCCCCTGGCAGATCTCCTGGCGGCACTCGTCGACGAGGGCGTGCGGCAGGCCACCTGGGAGTACGCCACGACACTCCTCGCTCGCCTGGGTCCCTGCACATCCTGCGGCGAAGACCTGGGGCGCACTGCCTTCGCCCGGGCATCGGACCTCCTCGTCCGCATCCTCGACACAGCCCCACCCGGCGACCGGCACCTCGTCTGCAGCGTCACCGGACCGCCCGAAACTCTCATCGCCGCACTCCATGCCGCTGACACGGACGGCACCTTGGAGCTGGACGAGACCGGAGCCCTCGAGTTCACCACCGTCCTGGCCCTCGGCCTGGCCACCGAAAGCCCCGGTGGACTCGTCATCCGCGCCAGCGCCCCAGCCGCCCCCGACCGTGTCTACGGCTGGCGCCTGCGCGCCTACGGACTCGACCCGCTCACCGCGGGAGAGGTCTTCGACGCCTACTGCACCGATGTCGAGTCCGGCGACCTCATCTCCCCGGAATCCAACGTCGACTACTGCGCGCCGCCCGACCTCGGAGAGGAGAAGCCCGCACGGGGACACAACCACTGAGACGCGGGAGGGGCGCCCCACGTAAGTGGAGCGCCCCTCCGTGACGGTCATTGGCCGACCAAGCCCGGCTACTCGCCCGACAACACTGCCTGCGCCGCGCTGCGCGCATCCTCGGCACTGTCCGACGCACGAGCCGCCGCAGCGGCCCGCTCGCACTGCGCGAGCGTGTACTTCGCCAGCGTCGCCCGGACGTACGGAATCGACGCCGCGCCCATCGAAAGAGAGGTGACGCCCAGACCGGCCAGCACACAAGCGAGCAGCGGGTCGGACGCGGCCTCACCACACACGCCACAGCTCTTGCCCTCGGCCTTCGCCGACTCGGCGGACAGCGCCACCAGGTCGAGCAGCGCGGGCTGCCACGGGTCCTGCAGACGGGAAACCGCGCCCACCTGACGGTCGGCGGCGAAGGTGTACTGCGCCAGGTCGTTCGTCCCCAGCGACAGGAACTCGACCTCCTGCAGGATCGAGCGGGCCCGCAGCGCGGCCGACGGGATCTCCACCATCGCGCCGAACTTCGCCCGCAACCCAGCCTCACGGCACGCGTTCGCGAAGGCCCGGGCATCCGTGCGGTCCG